>NZ_JAADJU010000001.1 GCF_012933545.1 Rouxiella aceris
ACTTTGCTCTTGCGAGGTCATGCGGTATTAGCTACCGTTTCCAGTAGTTATCCCCCTCCATCAGGCAGTTTCCCAGACATTACTCACCCGTCCGCCGCTCGCCGGCAAAGTAGCAAGCTACTTTCCGCTGCCGCTCGACTTGCATGTGTTAGGCCTGCCGCCAGCGTTCAATCTGAGCCATGATCAAACTCTTCAATTAAAAGTTCGATTTGCTTAAACAAGTTAAGCGATGCTCAAAGTTACTTCACATCATTCATAATGAATTACTGCTTGGTCACTCTAAGACTTGATATATTTTTTGCCACCGAAATGGCTGATATCGTCTTGTGAGTGCCCACACAGATTGTCTGATAAATTGTTAAAGAGCGTTCGTTACTGGACTATTTATCCGGTAACGTGGGAGGCAGATAATACGCTTTCCCACTGAAGAGTCAAGTCTTTTTCTCTTACGAGACGCGGTGTTTTCACCGGACTAACTCTTCACTGCCTGGCGACTTGGTTCTCGTTAGAGGAGTCGTTGTTCCCGGTCAGTGGAGGCGCATTATAGGGACCTGGCCGGGAATGGCAAGCGAATAAATACAGTTTTATTCTGTTTGCCTAGTTTTCAATCATAACGCTCTATTTAACGCCTTTTTTAATCGCATCCGGCAGCTGGGCCAGACTATCGAGAACCGCGTCCGCCAAGGCTTCACCCTCGCTAGTGACCGGTTTACCACTGCGCACAAGAATTTTGGTTCCTACGCCTGCATTGATTGCCGCCTGCATATCTTCAAGTTTGTCGCCTACCATATAAGAGGCGGCCATATCGATATTGAGCTCTTCTTTAGCAGTAAAGAACATCCCAGGCTGTGGTTTACGGCAATCACACACCTGCTTGTACTCTTCTACTACTGCTTCTGGGTGATGAGGACAGAAATAGATACCGTCAAGGTCAACGCCGCGATCGGCAAGTGACCAATCCATCCATTCGGTTAAACGGAAAAATTGATCTTCAGTGAATTTGCCGCGGGCAATGCCCGACTGGTTGGTGACCAGCACCAGAAGAAAGCCCATTTCTTTTAATTTAAGACAGGCTTCAATTGCGCCTTCAATAAACTCGAAGTTATCAATTTCATGAACATAGCCGTGATCGACATTAAGGGTACCGTCGCGGTCTAGAAATATTGCTGGAACTGTTTGTGCCACGTATTCGCTCCTGATGGCTGGATGACGCCCCAGTATCGCATGTTTTTACGGGCAGTGAGAATGCTAACCTGGTTGACTTAGACGTCTAGACGCCTTAGCATCCACGCCATGTTCTGGATCTCGCTCCGGAAAGTGACTTTTTATACGTTACGACAGCAAAACCACATAAGAAAAATATGATCAAACTTTCTAACATTAGCAAAGTGTTCAAGCAGGGCCAGCGCAATATCACAGCGCTGTCCAACGTGAGCCTTCACGTGCCTGCGGGACAAATATATGGTGTCATCGGCGCTTCCGGTGCAGGTAAAAGTACGCTGATTCGCTGCGTCAACCTGCTCGAACGTCCAACAGAAGGCACAGTTCTGGTCGATGGCCAGGATTTAACGGCTTTTTCAGAAAAAGCCCTGACCCGTGCCCGTCGCCAAATTGGCATGATCTTCCAGCACTTTAATTTGCTCTCATCCCGTACGGTGTCCGGCAATATCGCTCTGCCGTTAGAGCTGGACAACCTGTCAGGCAACGAAATCAAGCAGCGCGTCGGCGAGTTGTTAAAGCTGGTTGGTCTGGAAGATAAACAAGACGCCTACCCGGCCAACCTTTCGGGTGGACAGAAACAGCGTGTGGCCATTGCCCGTGCGCTGGCCAGCAATCCTAAAGTATTGCTATGCGACGAAGCCACCAGCGCGCTCGATCCGGCCACGACCCGCTCGATTCTTGAATTGCTGAAAGACATTAACCGTCGTCTCGGCCTGACCATTTTGCTGATCACCCATGAAATGGACGTGGTAAAGCGTATTTGCGATCAGGTTGCCGTGATCAGCGATGGCCAACTGATTGAACAAGATAAAGTCAGCGAAATGTTTTCACATCCAAAAACGCCGCTGGCCCAGCAATTTATTCAGTCAACGTTGCATCTGGATATTCCGGATGACTACGCCCAGCGCTTGCAAGCAGAACAGTCGCCTGGAAGCGTACCTTTATTGCGTCTGGAATTTACCGGTCAATCGGTTGATGCGCCTCTGTTATCGCAGGCAGTACGCCAGTTTAACATCAACAACAATATTATCAGTGCGCAGATGGATTATGCCGGCGGCGTGAAGTTCGGCATTATGCTGACCGAAATGCACGGCAGCGCCGCTGAAACTCAGGCAGCGATCCAGTTCTTGCATGAGAATCAAGTCAAGGTAGAGGTACTCGGTTATGTCTGAGGCAATGATGTGGTTAATGGGCCGGGGCATTTGGGAAACCGTGATAATGACCCTGACCTCAGGCTTTTTTGGTTTTGTACTGGGGCTGCCGATTGGCGTATTGCTCTACGTCACTCGCCCGGGCCAGATTGTGGAGAATAAAAAGGTTTATCGCACCATATCGGCGATGGTGAATATTTTCCGTTCTATTCCTTTTATTATTCTGCTGGTCTGGATGATCCCCTTTACCCGTATTCTCGTCGGCACCTCCATTGGTCTGCAGGCGGCGATTGTTCCCCTGACTGTCGGTGCAGCGCCCTTTATTGCCCGTATGGTAGAAAATGCGCTGCTGGAGATCCCCAGTGGTCTGGTGGAAGCAGCTCGCGCCATGGGTGCCACGCCAATGCAAATTATCCGCAAGGTGCTGTTGCCAGAAGCCTTGCCAGGTCTGGTTAACGCCGCCACTATTACCCTGATCACGCTGGTTGGCTACTCGGCAATGGGCGGCGCCGTCGGTGCCGGTGGCCTTGGCCAGATTGGCTATCAGTATGGCTATATCGGTTATAACGCCACGGTAATGAACACGGTATTGATATTATTGGTAGTATTGGTGTACTTGATTCAACTTTGTGGCGATCGCCTGGTTAAAGCGGTGACGCATAAGTAAAGCAACAAGGGCGACAAAGTTTTGCCGTCGCCTATAATTAATTTCGATAAAAAATGTATAGAGGAAAGGACATGTCCATCAAATTTAAATCTCTTGCAGTAACGGGTGTACTTCTGGGAACGCTGGCTGTTGTGGCTTGTGGTCCGAAGAAAGAAGATGTTAACCATATCAAGGTAGGTGTTATCGTCGGCGCAGAGCAACAGGTTGCCGAAGTCGCACAAAAAGTAGCAAAAGAGAAATACGGCCTGGATGTTGAGCTGGTGACCTTTAACGATTATGTGCTGCCAAACGAAGCGTTAAGCAAAGGCGACCTCGATGTTAACGCCTTCCAGCACAAACCTTACCTCGATCAGCAAATCAAGGATCGCGGCTATAAACTGGTTCCAGTCGGCAATACCTTTGTTTACCCGATTGCCGGTTACTCTAAAAAAATCAAGTCGATCACTGAGCTGAAAGATGGCGACCAGATTGCACTGCCAAATGACCCGACTAACCTGGGTCGTTCTTTGCTGCTGCTGCAAAAACAGGATCTGATTAAACTGAAAGACGGTGTCGGCCTGCTGCCAACCGTGCTGGATGTCACTGCCAATCCAAAAAATCTGAAACTGGTTGAGCTTGAAGCACCACAGTTGCCACGTTCTTTAGATGATAACAAGATTGCGTTGGCGATCATCAACACCACCTATGCTAGCCAAATTGGTCTGACGCCTGCGAAAGACGGTATTTTCGTTGAAGACAAAAACTCACCTTACGTGAACCTGATTGTTGCCCGTGAAAACAATAAAGATGCTGAAAACGTGCAGAAATTCGTCAAAGCTTACGAGTCTGACGATGTTAACGCTGCAGCCAACAAAATCTTTAACGGCGGTGCAGTTAAAGGCTGGTAAGTCGGCTTAAGTAGTAAAAATCGGTTTAATTTTATCCTGCGGTGATAACTGCAACGTAACTGGCAACATGTTGGTTACAGATAAAGCGCAATAAACCGATTCTTACATAATTTAATTATAAGGCGGGCTTATGCCCGCCTTGTTATTTGTTCAATACCTTGCTTCAATAACGCCTCTTTCTTTCACTAAATATACCCAAAAGCATTCATAATGCCGTAGGCAGCCACTGAGTGGATCCGCAGTGACTTACCAAAATAAGTTATCTGGATGAATAAACCGGTCAAGCCACGCATACTGAAGGATGAAGGGTATAGAGCAGAGGACATATTATGCGTGCCTTACCTCTCTGTTTGTTAGCCCTTTTGCTAGCTGGATGTTCCGCGCCTCATAAAACGCAGCCCATCATTACCGAAAGCCCGACACCAGAACCTCCTAAACCGGTTAAAGCGAAACCTGTTGCCGTTCGTGCTGCCCCGGTCAAACTTTATAAAAATGCCGAAGCCCTGGTGGGAAAACCTTTCCGCGACCTGGGTGAAGTGTCCGGTGAGTCTTGCCAGGCTACCGCTGACGATAATGCGCCAAATATGGCCAGCGCACGTAAAAGAATGCTGGCGCATGCTTCCAGCATGAAGGCTAACGCTGTATTGCTGCATCAGTGCCAGATTGTCTCTGGCGTAGCGGGATGCTATCAGCAGGCGCAATGCCAGGGCTCTGCACTTAACGTCAGTAGTAAATGACCACCTATACCTTTAATGAAATAGGGATAATCCACTCTCCCTATAAAGAAAAATTCGCCGTTCCTCGTCAACCGGGTCTGGTGGACGACGGCGGCGGAGAGCTGCATTTACTGCCTCCCTATAACCAACCCGAAGCCGTGCGCGGTTTGGAAGACTTTAGTCACCTGTGGGTGATGTTTATCTTTCATCAAACCATGGCGGGTGGATGGCGGCCAACAGTGCGTCCCCCGCGACTGGGGGGCAATGCCCGCGTCGGCGTGTTTGCCACGCGTTCGACCTTCCGCCCCAACCCGCTGGGTATGTCGCTGGTTGAGCTGAAAGGGATACGTTGTCAGGGCAAAGACGTGATTTTGCAGCTCGGCAGCCTGGATTTGGTTGACGGTACGCCGGTGGTGGATATCAAGCCTTATCTGCCTTTTGCCGAAAGCCAACCGCAGGCGCTGGCAAGTTTTGCCCAGTATGCCCCGCAGGCGGATATGCCGGTCATCTTTTCGCCGTTGGCCGAAAGCCAGTTAGCAGCCAATTTGACTCGCTATCCGCACCTTCGCCGCTTTATTAGTCAGGTGTTAGGGCAAGATCCACGCCCAGCCTATCGCAAGGGCGAAGATATCGAGCGGGATTACGCGGTGCGTCTGCTCGATTTCAACGTACGCTGGCGCGTAGTCGGCGATCAAAACCAGGTTATTGCCCTCGAAGCGGACTAAAATTCGGCTGCTTCTCTTTTGACTCTGGTCGCTCACTGGTAAACTAGTGCGCCGCAGGCTATAGAGATCAAGCATAGTCGCGGGTGACGACCGATTATTCGATAATTTTCACGTCCTGGCAGACCAACGGGTCGACGGACGATTTGCAGTGCTAACGGAATCAACACATCATGCGTACAACACAATATCTGCTCTCCACCCTGAAAGAGACGCCAGCCGACGCCGAAGTTATCAGCCATCAGTTGATGCTGCGCGCTGGTATGATCCGCAAACTGGCTTCAGGTCTCTATACCTGGATGCCAACCGGTCTGCGTGTGCTTAAGAAAGTCGAAAACATCGTGCGCGAAGAAATGAACAACGCCTGCGCGATCGAAGTCTCCATGCCGGTGGTGCAACCCGCCGACCTGTGGCAGGAGAGCGGACGTTGGGAACAGTATGGTCCGGAGTTACTGCGTTTTGTCGATCGCGGCGAACGTGCTTTCGTCCTCGGCCCAACGCATGAAGAAGTCATTACTGATTTAATGCGCACAGAAATTAGCTCATACAAACAGCTGCCGCTGAATTTCTTCCAGATCCAGACCAAATTCCGTGACGAAGTGCGCCCACGCTTTGGCGTTATGCGCTCCCGCGAGTTCCTGATGAAAGACGCCTACTCTTTCCACACCACTCAGGAATCGCTGCAGGAAACTTACGACACCATGTACGGGGCCTACAGTAAAATCTTTAGCCGTATGGGTCTCGATTTCCGTGCGGTACTTGCCGACACCGGTTCTATTGGCGGCAGTGCCTCCCATGAATTCCAGGTACTGGCTTCCAGCGGCGAAGACGATGTGGTGTTCTCTACCGATTCCGATTATGCCGCCAATATCGAATTTGCTGAAGCTGTGGCTCCGTCAACCCCGCGCGCTGCACCAGGCGAAGAGATGCGTCTGATCGACACGCCAAACGCCAAAACTATCGCTGAGCTGGTTGAGCAATTCCAGTTGCCAATCGAGAAAACCGTCAAAACCCTGATGGTTCACGCCAGCGAAGGCAGTTCACACGCGCTGGTTGCCCTGCTGGTTCGCGGCGATCATGAGCTGAACGAAATCAAGGCCGAGAAACTGCCGCAGGTTGCCGCGCCGTTAACCTTCGCTACCGAAGCGGAAATTCGCG
Source organism: Rouxiella aceris (assembly GCF_012933545.1). Lineage (GTDB taxonomy): Bacteria > Pseudomonadota > Gammaproteobacteria > Enterobacterales > Enterobacteriaceae > Rouxiella > Rouxiella aceris. The sequence continues at coordinate 6,523 of NZ_JAADJU010000001.1, forward strand.
AGCTGGTTAACGCCGGTCCGGGTTCTTTGGGTCCGGTCAATCTGGCCATGCCAGTGGTGGTTGACCGCAGCGTCGCCGTTATGAGCGATTTCAGTGCCGGTGCCAATATCGACGGTAAACACTACCTGGGCATTAACTGGGAACGCGATCTGCCACTGCCGCAAGTTGCCGACCTGCGTAACGTGGTCAACGGCGACGTCAGCCCGGATGGTAAAGGTACGCTGCTAATCAAGCGCGGTATCGAAGTGGGTCATATCTTCCAGCTGGGGACCAAGTACTCACAGGCGATGAACGCCACCGTTCAGGGCGAAGATGGTCGTAACCAGGTGATGACTATGGGTTGCTACGGTATCGGTATTACCCGCGTTGTTGCCGCCTCCATTGAACAGAATCACGACGATCGTGGCATTATTTGGCCAGATGCTATCGCACCTTTCCAGGTGGCGATCCTGCCAATGAATATGCATAAATCATTCCGCGTAAAAGACGCCGCTGAAGAGTTGTATCAAACCCTGCGTGCCAAAGGCATTGATGTGATCCTCGACGATCGTAAAGAGCGTCCGGGTGTGATGTTTGCGGATATGGAACTGATTGGTGTGCCGCATCAGGTGGTGATCGGCGATCGCAATCTTGATGCCGAAGAGCTGGAATACAAAAACCGCCGTAGCGGAGAAAAACAGATGATCAAACAGAGCGATATCGTGGACTATCTGCTAAGCCAGATCCCACGCTAAACCCTCCGCGGGCAACGCCCGCGATGATCACTGCCCGCCCTTGCAGCACTGCATCGGCGGGCATTTTTTTAGGCTACTGACAGCCCTTGTTGGCATCAAGCAAAATATGCCCATCGGCCACCAGCAGCTTTTTGCCCTCATTGCTGTCACCACTCGGCTCCAGGGTAAAGTGCCCGTCCATAGAAACAAACAGCAACTGGTCAGGGGTAGTACGCATAGCCGTATACTCTTTTTGTAATTTGCTGCTGGTAGCCATCGGCGTGATCTTGCCGGTGACACAGTCGGTAAATAACAGCGTATCCGCCTGATAGCGCACCATACCGCTTAAGGTCATCGGCGTTTGCGGCATAGGTTGTTCCACCGGTTTCAACTGATATCTGGCCGGTATATGCAGCCGATTACCGTGCAGATCCAGCATCTCCAGATTATCCCCTAGCGGGCGGAAATAGCGTTTCTCGCCTCCGGCGGCGGTCAGCACCAGTTTATCGGCGGTACGCGCCCATTTGCCATAGTAGGCATAGGTCATTTGGCCCTGGGGTTTGACCTGATACACTTCGCGCAGAATATAAGTGCCGTCTTGTTGTAAAAACAGCGACGTCTCAATCCCCCCGCAGTCGGCACAAGGCAGCACACCTTTATAACTCTGCTGCATGGCCTCAAAAGGTTGCTCTTGAGCAAAAATTTTATTGTGACAACCAATCAGTGACAACAGGCTGAAAGTCAGCCCCATAACAATCATTATTTTTTTCACAGCTTTCTCCCACTGCGTTTTAATTCTCGTTGCGCCCTGCCCCTGTATGTCAGGATTGACGAATTTTCCCGCGCAATGCTTTAGTGGTCCCTTTGCGAACCTTGCTTTCTACCCGGCGGATCTTCGAGCCTCGGGTCGGTTTGGTTGCCCGGCGCGGCTTTTCGATGATCATCGCCTGGTCGATCAATGCCGATAATCGCGCCAATGCCGCTTCGCGGTTTTGTTCCTGGCTGCGGTATTCCTGCGCTTTAATGATCACCACGCCGTCCGCAGTGATTAAATGATTTTTAAATGCCAACAGGCGTTGCTGATAATATTCCGGCAAACTCGAGGCTTTAATATCAAAACGCAGGTGGATCGCCGTGGAGGTTTTATTAACATTTTGCCCCCCGGCCCCCTGCGCACGAATGGCAGTAAGTTCAATTTCGCCGTCTGGGATCTCCAGTCTGCCGGATAAGATCAACACCGTTATTGTCCCGCCTGTTTCCAGCCGCCGTCCTGCCACTCCTGGAAATGGATCTCCAGATTATTTCCGGCATCGGACAACCAGATGGCATCATCCTGCAATGTCGCCTGCAGCACCATATTGCGCTGGCCAAAAGCCACCAGTTGCGTCAGTAATTCATCGTCAATATAACGTACACTCAGATTGGCAAAGCCACTGACTTTGTTTTGCAGCTGTGACCACCAGACTTTTGCAGCTCGCTCACCATACGCGTAAAGCACCACAGTGCGCGACTGGTTGCAGGCTTTTTTCAGACGCTTCTCATCCGGTAAACCCAGTTCGATCCACAGCTCAATACCGTTGTGATCGTTTTTACGCCAAATTTCCGGTTCATCTTCCGCGCTCAGGCCACGGGTAAAGCTTAAACGTTCATGAGCATGGCAAATCCAGGCCAGCAAACGCAGCATCATTCGCTGCTCTGTTTCCGAAGGATGCTGGGCAAGCGTCAGGTTGGCATCGTAGAAGAAGTTACGATCCATATCGGCAATATTCACTGCGGCTTTATAAATTGTTGCTTTTAACGCCATGGGAAACCTCTAATTAATGGACGTCCATTGTACTTGATAATGGCGAAACTCTCGCGGCTTAAGCAAGGCACAGCGCTCAATTAGCTTATTGCAGAAATCGTCCAAAGCTTGATTACACTGCGGACCTATGCCGGTCGCTCGTGTTATAGTCTTTGAATATCCACAGGTTATCGGGAAATACCCGGCCATAGTGATAGGCAAGAGGACCCAGCAGCCGCCACCGCGACTCAGTCCATAAGAAAAGTCCCCCACCCTGAGACAGGAGGAATGATGCAACAATATTCTGAATTGGTTCGCCGTAAGTATTCTGAGATTGGCAGTGGCGATCTGGGTTATATGCCCAATGCCCTGGAGTGTGTACTCAAGGCATTGGACGATGTGGCCGCCAATACTGAACTCCCCGTTGCCGTCAGGGAAAACGCAGCCTATGCCGCTGCCAATTTGTTGATGAGCGATTATGCGGATGATGTGAAATAACCCTGGGACAGGTTGTCGGGATGGTTCAGGCATCAGTCTGATGCGGCAAGTCCATGAACTGCATAAAATTCAACACATCAACTCTATGAAATTAAATGCATATGTTCATCACTGGGGTTTATTCCTAATTTAGAGTACATTATCAACATAGAAGGACATCGACTATACTGTAGGGAATGGGAGATTAGGGCAAGCCAAGCTAAGTGATTGAATTTATAGCTACTTATTTTAGGAGACATTATGTCGATGAATGATGAGTACCAACCCATCAATTGCGATGACTACGATAATCTCGAGCTTGCCTGTCAGGACAACCTGGTTCTGACGCTGAAAATGCGCAATGGGGAGCTTGTTGAAGCCAAAGCCAAAGATCTGTTGATGCGGAAAAAAGTAGAATACCTCATTGCTGAGGCTGGTGGTCAACAGTTAGAACTGCGGCTCGACTATATTGAAAGCTTCAGTAACCCAAAGATTGGCACCGTGGTTGTCAGCGTAGAATAGTCTCAGGCTATCATCGCGCTGCTGACGGGCAATCCCCAGGATTGCCCGTTTTTATTGGCTGCTATCAAGGCTTTTGGCTGGCATAGTACGCCGAGAGATCGCTGATATCCTGATCGGACAGTGCTGAAGTAAACGCCTGCATAATCCCCGCCTGCCCTCCGCTTCTGCCGCCCTTTTTGTAATCATGCAACGCCAACGCCAGATAAGCGGCATTTTGCCCGGCCAGATTGGGATAAAGCGCGTTGTTGGCCTTACCGGTCGCCCCATGGCAAGCGGCACAGCTGGCCGATTTGGCCTGGCCATCGGCCACGTTCCCTTCTGCCATCACCGGCAGACTGATCACACCACACAGCAGGGTAAAACCCGCTGCACAGTTTTTCCAATAATGCATCACCACTCCCAAACCGGTTTATGCCGGTAAACAGATTAATTATTTTTGTGGGACCACTGTAACCACCAGGTGGCTTCCTGCCCATCGCTGCTCAGAGCTTCACGGGTAATAAACAGTCCCGCAGCGGCAATCAACTGCTGATTGTAAAAAATCAGCGGGATACGATCGCGCTGCCATGGGGGAATATTCAGCTCTTGCCACAGTTTTTTTATCGGTCTGCGGCGATCGCGTCCAACTTTGTGTACGTCACCGCTGGCGTGAAATCGCACGGTAACGGTTTCATCGGCGCGCGGTTGTCGTAGCTGCAATCCTTCAGCCGAGGATGTAACAAAACGCAGGCTACCGAGACCGTCCGGCAAACTCAGGGGTTCAACGCCGGACCAGGCAATGACCCGATCGCCAAGAGCCTGCATCGGCGGCAACCAGTACAGCCGCTGACGAAAACGCCGCACGCTGAAAGCTCCCAGTTGCAACCGGGGTTCGGCATCGTCACGGCTAAGCGCCACCTCGTCCCATAGCCGCTGCAGCTGCTGGCGGGAAGGCATTTGTGCGCCACAGTTGGCCAGCCAGCGGCGCAGCAGCGCGGATCGCCGTGGCGCAGACAGCCCTTGCAGACCGTCGATCGATAGGCTGTTCTGTTGATCGGTCAGCGCCGCCAGCGACTCTTGCAACAATTCATCCAGCAGGGCTTCCTGTTCAGCGCAAAGCTCGGCGCTGCGCGCCGTGGCGGCGGCAAAATGCGGCCAGCGCTGATAGAGCAGCGGCAACACCTCAAGGCGCAGGAAATTGCGATCAAAACGCGCGTCCTGGTTGCTGTCGTCATCTATCCATTGCAACTGATGCTGAAGGGCATAGGCCTCCAGCTGTGGCCGCGACAACGACAATAAAGGGCGCAGCCAGGAGTGACCGGCAAGCTGCGTACTGGCGGCCATGGCAGAAAGCCCGGCCGGGCCGCTGCCGCGTTTAAGCGCCAGCATAAAAGTTTCGCACTGATCGTTGAGATGCTGTGCCGTCAGCAAGGTTTCCCCGGCCAGCAGTTGCGCAGCCAGTGCCTGGTAGCGGGCGCTGCGTGCCGCGGCTTCGATACCGCCTTGACTGGCATCGACGCTGACGGTCAGCGGCAGAAACGCCACCTGCCAAAGCTGGCAAAGCGCCTGACAGTGGGCCGTCCAGCCATGGGCAAAGGCGCTCAAACCGTGATTGACATGTATCGCCCGCAGCTGCAAATCGGGCAATCGGCTGGCGCGCAGTTGCAGCAATGCATGCAGCAGTACGGTGGAGTCGAGGCCACCGCTAAAGGCAACGCATAACTGGCGTTTCTCACCCAGTTGCGCCAGCAGATGGTCCGGCAAGCTAAGTGCAGACATCAGCGAGCTCTCCGAGACCAGGTCAGCGGCGGGCATTGCTCACCGTCGAGATTAAGCAATTTCATAAAGCTCTAAAGGCAAATGATCAGGATCGGCAAAGAAGGTAAATTTTTTGCCGGTGTAAGGGTCAATCCGTACCGGTTCACAGACGACGCCCGCCGCCGTTAAACTGGCTATCGCTTCATTGATATCCTCTACGCTAAAGGCCAGATGGCGCAGGCCGCAGGCTTCTGGCTGGCTTACCCGTGCGGGTGGTGCCACAAAGCTGAACAGTTCAATCTGGTACAGGCCATTGATGGCCAAATCGGCCTTCCAGGATTGCCGCGCCTCGCGATAAACCTCGGACAACAGCGTAAAGCCCAAAATATCGCAATAAAACTTTTTGCTGGCCTGATAGTCGCTGGCGATAATGGCGATATGGTGAATGTTAGCTAATTTAAGCATAGTGAACTCCTGTTTTGTCGGCCCAGCGGGGTCACGGCGATCGCTTAACGGGCCGCCCCCCTTGCGGCTATGGCTGCTCGGGCAGTTTCAAGACTTTAACCAGATATTTCCCTTCGTCCGTCAGCCTGGCGCCATGAATATCGGTTTCAAAACCGGGGAAATGTTCGCCAATGGAACAGAGCATCAGCAGAAAATCCAATACTGGCCGGCTTTGTTCGGTGATCATTTCCCCCGGCATCACCACCGGCACTCCCGGTGGGTAAGGCAGGAGCATATTGGCGGCAACTTTACCTACCAGTTGATCGATGGAACACTCTTCAATATGCCCGCGCACCTGGTGCTGAAACATTTCATAGGGGGTCATCTTCATCTCTGGCAAGACGTCAAACGCCCTGAGCATTAACGTCGGCAGATCGTGATGGACGATCAGCTTATGGATCCCCTGCGCCAGATCCTGAATACGCATATGACGATAAAAATCCGGATCTTCGGCATAGAGATCCGGCAGCATATTCTTGACCCGTAAATTAAGATCGTAGGCGCGTTTAAAATCGGTCAGCCCGCGCATCAGGCTCATTGACTTGGTTTTGTCGATGCCAATACTGAACAGGAACAGCAGATTATAAGGCCCGGTTTTTTCGACAACCACCCCGCGCTCATCGAGAAATTTGGCAACCAGCGCCGCAGGAATGCCTTCCGCCGCCAGATTGCCATTTTCATCCATACCGGGCGTGAGGATCGTTACCTTGATGGGATCAAGGAACATATGATTGCTGTCAGCGTTGGCAAAACCGTGCCAGTTGTCATCCGGGTTGAGCGGCCAACATTCCGCTTCGTCAATCACCGCCGGTTGCCAGATATCATAAAACCAGCCATCGGTTTCGGCGCGCAGCCGCTGGATCTCTTTACGGAAATGCAGCGCACGTTCAACCGAACGGTTGATCAATCTACGCCCCGGATTACCACGCAGCATAGCGGCTGCGGTTTCTGCCGAGGCGACAATGCCGTAATTGGGTGAAGTGGTGGTGTGCATCATATAGGCTTCGTTAAAGGTGTTTTCGTTATAGTCCCCTTTAATATGGATCATCGATGCCTGGGAGAAGGCCGCCAGCAGCTTGTGCGTCGACTGGGTTTCATAGAATACCTTGCCGGGGATGCGCTCGCCGCTCATACCGCTTTTACCGTCATAAATCGGGTGGAAATTGGTATAAGGCACCCAGGCAGAGTCAAAATGAATAGACGGCACATCCAGCGTGGTTTTAATAAAGTCGGTGTTATACAACAGACCGTCATAGGTGGAGTTGGTGATCACCGCATGGACCGGCCAACTGGCATTTTCCGTCTGCGCAACTTTTTGCGCAATGCTTTCGCGGGCAAATTCACTGCGCGGGATACCGCCCAAAATACCGTAGGCGTTGCGCAACGGCCGCAGATAAACAGGGATAATATTGGTCATCATCATCAGATGCGCCAATGATTTATGACAGTTTCTGTCGATAAGCACCGTGCTGCCCGCCGGTGCAGCATACATACCAACAATTTTATTGGCGGTTGAGGTGCCGTTGGTGACGATATAACTCTGCTCGGCACCGAAGGTTCGCGCAATATACTCCTCGGCTTCGAGGTGAGGTCCGGTATGGTCAAGCAAGGAACCCAGTTCGGTGACCGAAATCGACACATCGGCTTTCAGGGTCTTGGCACCAAAAAAATCATAAAACAGCGTGCCTACCGGGCTTTTTAGAAAAGCCGTGCCGGCCATATGCCCTGGCGTACAGAAGGTGTACTTGCCTTCTTCGACATATTTGAATAAGGCCTTGGTCAACGGCGGAGTAATGTTATCAATGTATTCGTCAGTATATTGGCGAATGCGTTTAGCAATATCTTCGGCGGCGTTCAGGGCATACTCAAAAAAGTACAGCACCATGCGCATATCATGCACGCTGACGTCCATCGTCGAATGGGTATTGATAAAGGCATAAAGCGGAAGATATTCATTCAGCTCGTTGATATCGACACAGAGCGCGGTGCTGTGCTGATCCCAGTCAAAAATCACGCCACAGATACGGGCATTATTTTCGATCAGCTTTAACAGGTCGGCGCGGTCACGCGGGTAAATAATCTTGAAACCCAATATCTCAAGAGCCGTATCCAGCTCGCGGACAGGTTCTTCTTTGTAATAGACCCCTTCCGGTCGCATCAGGGCAATAATATTCATCGGACAAATCCTTGAGGTTGCTTGAGGCACAGATTATCGGCCTTAGCGCATTGAAACAATAAAAAAGGGCAGTCCATAGACTGCCCTTCAGACTGCTGACAAAGTCCGTTATTAGGGAGAGTGCACCGTTGGGGTCGTAGCGGGCTTGCCCGCCGGAGCGCCCCTAGGTGTGCTATGCCGGGTATCTCGATCATCAAGACAACTTGGTCATCAAACTCAAGGGCAGTCCTTAGACTGCCCTTCCCAGAGAATACGCCAAGACATACAAGATGCCGGGTATCAGCAATAACCGTAGTTCATCAGACGTTGATAACGGCGGTTACGTAGTTCATCCAGACTCAAGGTATCCAGATCGGCAAGATCGGCCTCAAGCTGGGCGCGCAGAGATGCGGCCATTGCCGGCACGTCACGATGCGCGCCACCCAGAGGTTCCGGGATCACCGAATCGATCAGTTTCAGCTCTTTCAGACGCGGGGCGATAATACCCATTGCCTCAGCTGCCAGCGGCGCTTTATCTGCGCTTTTCCACAGAATAGACGCACAGCCTTCTGGTGAAATCACCGAGTAGGTGCTGTATTGCAGCATATTGACTTTGTCACCCACGCCGATCGCCAATGCGCCGCCTGAACCGCCTTCGCCGATCACGGTACAAATGACCGGAACGTTAAGACGGGACATTTCACGCAGGTTACGGGCGATAGCTTCTGACTGACCACGCTCTTCAGCGCCGACGCCAGGATAGGCTCCCGGGGTGTCAATAAAGGTCAGAATTGGCAGTTTGAAACGTTCAGCCATTTCCATCAGACGCAGCGCTTTACGATAACCTTCAGGCGCAGGCATACCAAAGTTGCGACGGATCTTCTCTTTGGTTTCACGGCCTTTCTGATGACCGATGATCATCACCGCACGGCCACCAAAACGCGCAATGCCGCCAACGATAGCTTTATCGTCAGCATAGGCACGGTCGCCCGCCAGTTCATCAAAATCGGTGAAAACATGTTTGATGTAATCCAGCGTATAAGGACGACGAGGATGACGCGCCAACTGCGCGATCTGCCAGGCACCCAAATCCGAGAAAATTTTACGGGTCAGTTCGACGCTTTTCTCACGTAGGCGTTCGACTTCTTCGTCCAGATTAATATCTAATTTTTCGTCTTGACGGCTGACTGCAGTCAGCGAGTCAATTTTCGCTTCCAGCTCCGCAATCGGCTGTTCAAAATCAAGAAAATTCAGACTCATAGCATTCCTATTTTAGTCAAATTCCAGTTCCACCTGTTCTGTACCCACCAGAGAACGTAAATCCAGCAGCAGACGGTCGGTTGGCGTTACACGCCAGGTCGCACCGAATCGCAGCCGGGCTCGCGCGTTCTCCCGTTGATAATAGAGATGCACTGGTATCGTCCCGGATCGATGAGGTTCCAACGATTCGCGCAGACGGTTCAAAAGCTGGTCATCAATTTGCCTGTCAGTCAGCGATATAGCAAGACCGCGAGCGTATTTTTCACGCGCTTCACTGATGTCCATTAAATCGCGGGCCATCATTTTAAGCCCGCCGTTGAAGTCATCAAAGCTGACCTGTCCTGTCGCTATCAGGATACGGTCTTTTTCCAACAAATGCTGAAATTTTTCCAAAGCTTCGGTAAACAACATCACTTCCAGACGACCTGAACGGTCATCAAGCGTACAAAGACCAATACGGTTGCCCCGCTTGGTCGTCATCACCTTCGCAGCGACCACTAATCCCACTGCGATGGTCATTTTTCCCCGGTCGGTCGGGTGCATATCTTTCAGACGCTGGCCACCGCCGTAACGTTCGATCTCTTTCAGATATTGCGTGATGGGGTGCCCGGTCAGATAAAGCCCCAGGGTTTCACGTTCGCCGTCCAACACCTTCTGTTCTTGCCACGGCGTAACGCTGGCATAGGACTTCTCAACCTGTTCCGGCTCTTCGGCCAGCACGCCAAACATATCCACCTGGCCAATGGCCTCGGCTTTGGCATGCTGATCGGCCGCTTTAAGCGCGTCACCCAACGAGTGCATCAAGGCTGCACGGTGCGGGCCAAGACGGTCAAAGGCACCGGACATAATCAGTTTTTCTAAAATACGGCGATTAAGCTTTTTGGTATCTGACCGCGCACAGAGATCAAACAGCTCTTTAAAGTAACCACCCTGATTACGCGCTTCAATAATGGCTTCAATCGGGCCTTCACCCACGCCTTTAATGGCACCAATACCGTAAACGATCTCGCCGTCATCATTAACGTGAAAATGGTAAAGACCGCTGTTGATGTCCGGCGGCAGGATTTTCAGCCCCATGCGCCAGCATTCGTCCACCAGGCCAACAACTTTATCGGTGTTGTCCATATCGGCGGTCATTACCGCCGCCATAAATTCTGCCGGGTAGTGCGCCTTCAGCCATAGCGTCTGGTATGAAACCAGCGCATAGGCGGCGGAGTGCGATTTGTTAAAACCATAACCGGCGAATTTTTCTACCAGGTCAAAGATTTTAATCGCCAATTCGCCGTCAATACCGCGATCTTTGGCACCGCTTTCAAAACCGCCGCGCTGCTTGGCCATCTCCACCGGGTTCTTTTTACCCATGGCACGACGCAGCATATCCGCGCCGCCGAGGGAGTAACCCGCCAGCACCTGGGCGATCTGCATAACCTGTTCCTGGTAGAGGATAATGCCGTAAGTCGGCTCCAATACCGGTTTCAGCGATTCATGCTGCCATTGGATATCAGGATAAGACAGCTCTTCTCGCCCGTGTTTACGGTCGATAAAGTTATCCACCATGCCGGACTGCAGAGGTCCGGGACGGAACAAGGCCACCAAGGCGATCATATCTTCGAAACTGTCGGGCTTCAGGCGTTTTATCAAATCCTTCATGCCGCGGGATTCAAGCTGGAAGACCGCGGTGGTCTCCGAGCGTTGCAGCATATCAAAGCTTTTCTTGTCATCTAACGGAATGGCGGCAATATCCAGCGGAGCCAGTCCGGTTTTGGCGCGCCGGGCGTTGATCATCTCCAGCGCCCAGTCAATGATGGTCAGCGTACGCAGCCCGAGGAAGTCAAACTTGACCAGCCCGGCATATTCCACATCGTTTTTATCAAACTGGGTGACCGGGTTATTACCCTCGGCATCGCAGTAGAGTGGCGCAAAGTCGGTAATTTTGGTGGGCGCAATCACCACACCACCGGCATGTTTACCGGCGTTACGTGTCACCCCTTCCAGCTTGCGCGCCATATCGATCAAGGCGCGGACCTCTTCGTCGGCCTCGTAAATCTCGGGCAACTGCGGTTCGGCCAAAAAGGCTTTCTCCAGCGTCATGCCCGGATCCGGCGGCACCAGCTTGGAGATGCGATCAACAAAGCCATAAGGGTGACCCAGCACACGGCCGACGTCACGGATCACCGCCTTGGCCGCCATGGTACCGAAAGTGATAATCTGCGATACCGCCTCGCGGCCATACATCTCGGCGACGTGCTCTATAACCCGATCGCGTTTTTCCATGCAGAAGTCGACGTCAAAGTCAGGCATGGAGACACGTTCCGGGTTAAGGAAGCGTTCGAACAGCAGATCGAATTCCAACGGGTCAAGATCGGTAATTTTTAACGCGTAGGCCACCAGTGAACCGGCACCGGAACCACGACCAGGCCCGACCGGTACGCCATTATCTTTCGACCACTGGATAAACTCCATGACGATCAGGAAGTAGCCAGGGAAGCCCATCTGGTTGATAACTTTCAGTTCAATTTCGAGGCGTTCGTCATATTCCGCACGCTTTTCCACTCTTACTGCCGGGTCGGGGAACAGAAACGCCAGGCGATCTTCCAGCCCCTGTTTGGCGCGGGTGACCAGAAAATCCTCGGTGGACATTTCGCCGGTCGGGAACTGCGGCAGAAAATACTCGCCCAGGCGAATAGTGACATTACAGCGTTTGGCAATCTCTACGCTATTTTGCAGCGCCTCCGGGATGTCGGCGAACAGCTCACACATCTCGTCTTCACTGCGCATATATTGCTGCGCGGTATAATTTTTAGGACGTTTCGGATCGTCGAGGGTAAAGCCGTCGTGGATGGCAACGCGGATCTCGTGAGCATCAAAATCGCCCTCCACCAGAAAACGCACGTCGTTGGTAGCCACCACCGGTAAACCCACCTCACCGGCCAGTGCAATGGCGGCATGCAGGTAGTTTTCTTCGTCGATGCGTCCGGTGCGGATCAGCTCCAGATAGTAACGATCGGGAAAATATTGCTGATAAAATTCGATGCATTGCTCAACCTGCAGCTGGTTGGAGCGGATCAGAAACTTGCCGACGTCGCCATGGCGCGCACCAGAGAGCAGCAGCAGGCCTTCGTTAAGCTCTGCCAGCCATTCCCGTTCAATGGTCGGTCCGGCGGCACCATAGCCCCGTTGGTAGGCTTTGGAAATCAGCAGGGTCAGGTTTTGGTAGCCCTGATTGTTCATCGCCAGCACCGTCAGCTGCGCCAGCTCATCACCCAACATCTCGCTATGCACATGTAAATCGGCACCGATCAGCGGTTTGATACCCGCGCCATGCGCTGCACCGTAAAACTTCACCAAACCACAGAGGTTGGTAAAATCGGTCAGTCCCAGCGCCGGCATGCCAAGGGCAGCCGCTCGTTTCACCAACGGGCCGACTTTGGCTAACCCATCAACCATGGAGTAGTCGCTGTGGACGCGCAGATGAATAAAACGAGGTTCAGCCATATTCAGATACCAGACAGAGAAGAGTTGCAATTATATACCCGTCGCAGAAAAACGGCAGCTGTCGGCGTAAGACACCATGGACCAACTGGCACATGGCGATCCTCACACATTCAGCAATGCCAATTCCTGGGGTATAGAAACTGTGTATATTGTGTTTGGCACTCGCCCACCCGCCGTCAGTTAGACGATAGCGCGGCGTCTAATGCTCGTCTGACCGGAGCAAAACTGCGTCGGTGATGCACAGTAGCACCAAAACGCGCAAGTTGTGCCAGATGTACGGCGGTCGGATAGCCTTTATGTTGGGCAAAACCGTACTCCGGAAACGCCAAATCCAGCTCGACCATTTCACGATCGCGGGTCACTTTCGCCAGAATAGAAGCCGCACTGATTTCGGCAACGCGGCTGTCGCCCTTGACTATCGCCTGTGCGGCCATAGGTAACTGCGGGCAGCGGTTGCCGTCAATGAGCACCATATCAGGAACGATCGCCAGCCCAGCGACTGCCCTCTGCATCGCCAACATAGTGGCGTGCAAAATATTGAGTTGGTCAATCTCTTCCGGCTCTGCGCGACCCAGACTCCAGGCCAGAGCCTTTTCTTTTATCTCGGCATAGAGATACTCGCGACGTTTTTCGCTAAGTTTTTTCGAATCGGCCAGCCCGGCAATCGGCTTTGCCGGGTCGAGGATCACTGCGGCGGTCACTACTGCGCCCACCAACGGGCCCCGTCCGACTTCATCAACCCCGGCAATCAGATTTGCCTGAGGATATACAAAAAGTTCTGTCATTGATTGGCCAGCTCCATCACTGCCTGTGCCGCCTGTTCATCCGCGTCACAGCGAATGCTTTCATGTAGCTGCAGGAAGGTCTGTTTTAATTGCTGACTGGTTTCGCCACCCGCCAGCAAAGGCAAAAGGGCCGCCGACAGCCTGGCAGGCACACACTCTTCCTGCAGCAATTCGGTGACAATTTCGCGACCGGCCAGCAAGTTGGGCAGCGAGACGTAAGGGGTTTTCACCAGACGTTTTGCCAGCCAAAAAGTGAATGGCTTCATACGATAACCGACTACCATCGGGCATTTCGCCAGCATGCATTCCAGAGCGGCGGTGCCTGACGCCAATAACGCCGCATCACTGGCGATCATGGCATTACGTGCCTGACCATCGAGCAAGTGGGCGGGAAGATCGGGGGCAATCTCGGCTTTGATACGTTCAAACTGCTCGCGGCGCCGGGCATTAACCAGGGGCACCACAATATGCAAATCGGCATAGCGCTCACGCAGTAACAGTGCGGTTTTCAGAAAATCGGCGCTAAGCATTTCAACTTCGGCATGGCGACTGCCGGGCAACAATGCCAGACAATGGACATCCTGCGGAATGCCAAGTGCACTGCGCGCCTGGGCTTTATTGGGGTTCAGTGGCATGGAATCTGCCATGGTATGGCCGATAAAGCGACAGGGAACGTTGAATTTGTCATAAAACGCTTTTTCAAAAGGCAAGAAAGCCAACACCATGTTGGTGGCCTTACCAATTTTGAAAACGCGTTTTTGCCGCCAGGCCCAAACCGAAGGGCTGACATAGTGAATAGTGGGAATACCGCGTTGCTTTAAACGCCCTTCGAGGGTGATATTAAAATCAGGTGCATCAATGCCGACAAAAACGTCAGGCTTCAGCTCGCTAAAGCGTTGAGTGAGTTCTTTACGGATTTTCAACAGGCGTGGCAGACGCCCAAGCACCTCCACCACGCCCATTACCGCCAGTTCTTCCATTTCGAACCAGGTTTCACATCCTTCAGCCTGCATCAGCGGACCGGCGACGCCAACAAAACGAGCGTCAGGATGATGACTTTTCAGTGCCCGGATCAAGCCCGCGCCCAAAATATCACCGGATGTTTCGCCGGCAACCAGGCCGATGGTCAGAACGGGCTTTTCCATTTCTATCAAATCCAGTTAAGAAGCTAAATCAGCGAATTAAATTAACGAATAATGCCGCGGGTTGAACGGGCAAAGAAATCGCTGAAAGGCTGTACCGCCGGGAACTCTGCCGCAATAGCCGCAATTTCGGGCTGCGACTCCTCGAGGGTTTTACCGCTACGATACAGGATTTTATAGGCATTACGGATCGCATGAAGAGACGGTTTGTCAAAACCACGACGTTTTAACCCTTCGATATTAATCCCGAAAGGTGTTGCATGGTTACCTTGCGCGATAACAAAAGGCGGCACATCCTGGGCAACGCCGGAGCAGCCCCCGACCATGACATGAGCACCAATCACACAGAACTGATGCACTGCCGTCATGCCACCGATAATGGCATAGTCGTCAACTTCAACGTGACCACCCAGCGTAGCGTTGTTGGCCAGAATACAACGATTGCCAATCACACAGTCATGGGCAATATGCGCATTGACCATCAGCAGGTTATCATCACCGACTTTAGTCAACCCACCGCCTTGAACGGTACCACGATGAATGGTCACGCTCTCACGAATATTGTTGCGATCGCCTACTTCTACACGCGTTGGCTCACCGGCATATTTCAGATCCTGGTTAATTTCACCAATGGAAACGAACTGGAAGATGCGGTTATCACGACCAATTTTGGTCACGCCATTTAACACCACGTGTGATTTAAGCTCGGTGCCTTCGCCAATCTCGACCTGTGAGCCGATATAACAGAAAGGCCCGACGCGAACGCCGGCACCAATAATCGCGCCTTCTTCAATAACGGCGCTAGGGTGAATAAAGGCGGTTTGATCAATCACGTATTATTTCTCCTGGCTACGGGCGCACATCATCTGAGCTTCGCACACTACATTGCCATCAACGGTAGCAACGCCAGTAAACCAGGTCACACCACGACGGGTTTTCAGGAACTTGACGTCCAGGGTCATGGTATCACCCGGTACTACGGGACGCTTAAAGCGTGCACTATCGATACCAGCAAAATAGTAAAGCTCGCCGGGTTCAAGTTTGCCAACGCTTTTAAACGCCAGCAGGCCGGTAGCTTGCGCCATGGCTTCAAGAATCAATACGCCAGGGAAGATCGGTTTACTTGGGAAATGTCCCTGGAAACACGGCTCGTTAAAAGAGACGTTTTTAATCGCTTTTAACGTTTTGTGTGGGGTATATTCGATAACCCGGTCTACCAACAAAAACGGAAAACGGTGCGGAAGCAGCTCAAGTATTTCTCCAATACCAAAACCTTCTATGCTGACTTCTTGATCGTTATGAGTAGGAGTGCTCAAAATACTCGTCCTGTCTAAAATACTGATATCATCAATAGCACGGCCTGCGTGTCCCTCAAAGAGGAACATTAAGCAGGCCGCAAATAGGGACTAAAAATCATTAACGCAATGATATATATAAATTTCCCACAAAATGCCGATGGACTCGCCTTCCTTCTCCCCCTGTTAAGCCGGTACTGCCAGCTCGGAGGATCCGTTTAGTTGCCCCCCGTAAATACATTTTGAATGCATTGGGTATATCAAGCAAAAACACTGCGTTACTTATTGATTATTAGTAGTTTGTTGTTGGCAAATTACTCTTCTTTGATTTTACGCTCTACGGCTTTCAAGCGCTTGTTCATCTCATCGATGTTCATCACCAACGCGGCGGTCTTACGCCAAACTTTGTTTGTCTGCAACGGAATGCCTGAGGAGTATATCCCAGGTTCGGTAATGGGTCGCATGACCATACCCATTCCTGTGACCACGGCTTTGTCACAAATTTCCATATGACCATTAATGACGCTGGCACCACCAATTTGGCAATAACGGCCAATTTTCAGGCTACCTGCCATAATGACACCACCGGCAACCGCCGTATTGTCTCCAATCACGACGTTGTGTGCAATCTGACATTGGTTATCGATGATAACGCCATTGCCGATTTGCGTGTCATCAAGCGCGCCGCGATCGATGGTGGTACAGGCACCAATCTCAACGGAATCACCGATAATCACCGTACCCAGCTGGGGAATTTTAACCCAGTTGCCACGATCGTTAGCATAACCAAAACCATCAGCCCCGATAACCGTCCCGGACTGAATCAGACATTTCTGACCAATCTCAACGCGATGGTAAATGGAAACATTGGCCCAAATGCGGGTGCCGGCACCAATTTTGGCATCTTTACCGATAAAACAGCCCGCACCGATAATAACGCCGTCGCCTAATTCCACACCGGATTCAATGACCGCATTCGCGCCAACTGAAACCTGTTTACCGAGTTTTGCCAGCGGCGAAATAACCGCGCCAGGGGCAATATCCTGTGCAGGGGCGGGAGTGGTATCAAGTATCTGAGCCATACGCGCATACGTCAGGTAAGGGTTTTTAACCACTAATGCCGAACTCTGGCAAAATGGCAGATCCGCTTCCGTCAACACTACGGCACCGGCTTTGCAGGTGGCCAACTGTTCACGGTAACGACTGTTTGATAAAAACGTGATTTGCTCAGAGTGTGCGGAATGCATTGAAGCAATGCCGGTGATGGCTATATTGCCATCACCGTGCACTTGTGCATCCAACTGCTGTGCGAGATCAGCCAGTCGAATTGAAGACATGTTTATTTAACCTGTTTCAGCACGTCATCAGTGATGTCTTTTGCATCTGGAGATGCATAAGCCACAGCATTGCCGTCAATGACGAGGTCATAACCTGCTTTGCTGGCAACAGCTTTCACTGCATCCTGAATACGACCAAGGATCTTGTTGCGTTCTTCACCCTGACGACGACGATTATCCTGGTCAAAAGCCTGAGCTTTAGCAGAGAAATCTTCGCGGTTGGCCATAACTTGTTTTTCAAGTTTTGCACGTTCAGCAGGCTTCATGGTTGACGCGTTCTGTTGCAGGTTTTGCATCTGGGACTGCAGAGCAGTTTCCTGAGCTTGCAACGCCGTCGCGCGGCCTT
This sequence comes from Rouxiella aceris, assembly GCF_012933545.1. Lineage (GTDB taxonomy): Bacteria > Pseudomonadota > Gammaproteobacteria > Enterobacterales > Enterobacteriaceae > Rouxiella > Rouxiella aceris. The sequence continues at coordinate 24,074 of NZ_JAADJU010000001.1, forward strand.
TGAATTCGTTTTCCAGTTGTTTAGCAACTGCATCACGCGCAGGCATTTTTTGGAAAACTTCTTGAACGTTTACAACAGCAATTTTATCAGCAGCCTGAACGCTAGCTGAAGCAGCCATGACTAATCCGAGGCCTGCGGCGTATAACCACTTTTTCACTATAAACTCCTTCCATCACCCGTTTGTGCCATCTGGCACAGTAAATTACACAAATAGCATAAGTCCAAAAACAATCTACGGGGATACTCCCCGTAGAATGTTTTCGCTCAAGCCTTTGCGATCCTGCTGAAAAGGCTCAGTAGCCGGAACAGATTACCACGTTTTACCAATGTTAAATTGGAACTGTTCGGCTTTGTCGCCATCATATTTCTTCATTGGCTGTGCGTAGGAGAATGACAAAGGCCCCAACGGAGACTGCCACTGCAACGCCACACCCGATGAAACACGCAAATTACCAATCTTGCTATAGTCAGGAACGCCTGCGGCTTCGGTCTCTGCAGTGTTCTGCCATTTGGTATCCCAAACGGTACCACTGTCCACAAACAGCGAGGTACGCAGGGAGTTGGCATACTTGTCCCCGACAAACGGTGTCGGCACAATCAGTTCGGCACTCATCAGACCCATGGCGTTACCGCCGACTGCGTCATTCGAGTTATTGATTGGGCAACCATTATAAGAGGCGGCACCGGCAGCACAATTATAATAGGCCGCTTTTGGACCAATTGTATTCGATTGGAAACCACGCACGCTGCTGGAACCACCGGCATAGAAGTTGTCGTAGAACGGCACTTCCTTGCCACCCAGACCGTCGGCATAACCGGCACGGGCACGTCCCATCAGCACCCAGCTGTGGCTTTCGCTCAGCGGCAGGTAGCTGGTGGCATCAAAGGTGATTTTGTAATATTCGTTGGTTGACCCAGGAACGGTAACTTTACCGCTCAAACTGGCTTTGCTCCCCGAAGTTGGGAAGAAACCACGGTCAAGGTTGTTATAACCCCAGCCCAGTGTCAGGAAGAAGTCATTGGCGCTGAAGTCGGCATCGGACGTATTGCTGCCTGCAACGACGCTTGGGTTCAGACCTACTGAATTCAGATAGCGGAACATAGCAACCTGAGGTTCCATATTGGACAGGTCGTTACGTACGTAATCCAGGCCCAGACGCAATGAGTTATTCTCGTTGACCGGGAAGCTCAGGGTCGAACCGATACCGTAGCTTTTGTTGGTATATTCCGACAGATCGGCGTTATTGGCCTTAAAGTCGTTATAGAAGATACGGCCGCCCAAACTGACACCATCAACGGTGAAGTAAGGGTTGGTAGCGGTTAACTCGGCATAGGTCTGGTAATCGTTTTTGGTACCACTGATACCGACGCTATTACCGGTGCCTAACCAGTTATCCTGTTGAACGCCGACCTGGAAGCTAACGCCACTTTCCGAGCCGTAGCCGACACCAAAGTTAAAGGTCCCGGTATTACGTTCTTTGACTTTATAAACCACGTCAACCTGATCGGTGGTACCAGGAACACGTTGAGTGTCAACATCCACGCTATCGAAGTAACCAAGACGGTTTAAACGTTCTTTACCTTTATCAACCTGGTCACTGCCTAACCATGCACCTTCCATCTGACGCATTTCACGGCGCAAGACCACGTCTTTACTGGTGTCGTTGCCTTCAAAGCGAACATGGCGCACGTAGAAACGGTTACCGGCATCGACGCTGACGTGCAGAATAACGGTTTTATCTTTATCGTTAATTTCTGGCTGCGTGGCAACGCGCGGATAGGCGTAACCATAACGGCCCAACATCGCTTTGATGTCGTTCTCGATTTTGGTCACTTTAGCGCCGCTATACAGCTCGCCATTGTTGATTTTGCTCAGGCTTTCGACTTCTGCCGAGTGGCCGGCCATATTGCCCGTCACCTGCACACCGGTCACTTTATACTGATCGCCTTCGTGGAGATTAAGGGTGATATAAATCCCTTTTTTATCCGGCGTCAGACTGACCTGAGTGGAGTCGATGTTAAAACGCGCATAGCCACGGTCAAGATAGTAGCTGCGCAAAGTTTCGAGGTCGCCCGAAAGTTTCTGTTTCTGGTATTTACGATCGCCAACCAGATTCCACCAAGGCACCTCATCACGCAGTTGGAACTGCGCAACCAGTTTTTCGGTGCTGAAGGCATGGTTGCCGACGATGTTGATCTGCTGAATTTGTGCAGAGACACCTTCGGTAAAGACCAGTTTCAGGTCGACACGGTTACGGGGTAAAGGGGTGACCACAGCTTTCACTGAAGCACTGTATTTACCGACGCTGTAGTAGAAGTCTTCCAGTCCCTTTTCAATATTGGAAACTGTTGTACGGTCAAGCGCTTCGCCAACCCGGATGCCAGAGGCTTCAAGGTTTTCTTTCAGCATGTCCTCTTTCACGGCTTTGTTGCCGGAAAAAGTGATGCTGGCGATAGTAGGACGCTCTTTGACTTGAACAATCAGCGTATTACCATCGCGCATGACGCGAACGTCCTCAAAGTTGCCAGTGGCAAACAATGCACGGATGGTATTACTGATATCATCGTCAGTGACCGTATCCCCTACGCGAACCGGCATATTGAGTAACGCCGCACCGACGGCAACGCGCTGCAGGCCTTCGAAATGAATGTCCTTCACTACGAATCCATCTGCACCGTATACGGTTGCGCTGCCAAACAGCAGCGACGCTATGAGCAACTTTTTGATCGCCATCGTTGTTATGCGTTCTTCCTAACCTAATCCCCAGCCCTTACAGACGGGAGAAATCATTGAAAAGTGCAAGCCCCATCAACAACACCAGCAATACTGAGCCAATGCGGTAACTGAAGTCCTGAACTCGCTCGGAAACTGGCCCACCTTTAAGCTTTTCTATTGCCAGAAACAGCAGGTGTCCACCATCTAACACCGGTAATGGGAACAAATTGATAATACCGAGATTGACACTTATCAATGCCAAAAACATCAGGTAGTACACCAATCCGTATTCAGCTGACATACCGGCACCCTGCGCGATGGAGATAGGGCCACTCAGATTGTTCAGCTTCACATCACCGGTTATTAACTTGCCCAGCATATTGACCGTTAATTTCATCAGTTGCCAGGTTTTATCCCCGGCCTCATAAAACGCCACAAACGGTCCATACTGGCGAATCGTTTTATACTCGTCTGGCAGTGGGATAATTTTAGGCACCACGCCGGCAAAACCCTGCGCCTGGCCTTTCCCCACCGTTTTAGTGTCTGGTATTAACGTTAAGTTCAAAGACGTTCCGCTGCGTTCAATATCCAACGCCATCGGCTTGCCCGGATTATCGCGTACCTGACTGGCAAATGCTTGCCAACTTACCAAAACCTGACCATCAACTTTAACGATGCGGTCACCGGCTTGTAAACCCGCCTTTTGCGCTGCCGACTTTTCCTGCACCTGGGCCAGCACGGACTCAATCTGCGGACCACGGGGAATAATCCCCAGGGCGACAACAGGGTCCTGCTTTTCCGGGTCAAAATGCCAGGCTTTAAGATCAAGCTGTTTTTCAACGACCTGAGAGGAACCAAAAGGTGCCACTCCGACAGTAGTGTGATCGTCACCAATTTCGCCAACTAACGCCATGCGAACTGAATCCCAATCAGGCGTTTCGATACCGGCAACCGACTTAAGTTCCATTCCGGCTAAAATATTGGATTGCGCAGCAACCGACTGCGGGGTGATTTCACCCACAACAGGACGCACGCTGGGGACGCCGATGACAAACACCAGCCAGTAGGCAAAAATTGCAAAGATGAAGTTGGCAATGGGACCGGCACTGATAATCGCCGCACGTTGCCAGACGGTTTTGTTGTTAAAGGATAAATGACGATATTGAGGATCGACGGCTTCAACACGCTCATCGAGCATCTTGACGTAGCCGCCGAGCGGGATCAGCGCCAGCACGTATTCCGTTCCCTGTTTGTCAGTGCGGCGAAAAAGTGCGCGCCCAAAACCGACAGAGAAGCGTTCCACGCGAACACCGCAGCGACGAGCAACCCAGAAATGGCCAAATTCGTGCACGGTGATCAGCACCCCTAATGCAACGATAAAGGCGGCCAGGCTCCAGAGTATGTTCATCATAATCCTAACTATTCCTTAAAAACTGCCCATTAATACACTAACAGCATCAGGCAGGCGAAGACAGGTACCGCAGCAGTCAAACTGTCAATACGATCCATAATCCCACCGTGACCCGGTATTAAATTCCCGCTGTCTTTGATCCCGGCTTCTCGCTTAAACATACTTTCGGTCAAATCCCCCAGCACGGATGCCAATGCGGCAACAATCGAGCAGACCAACAGGGTCGAAGGGACAACGTCAAGTGGTGCGTAGCGACCAAACAACCATGATATCAGAGCCGAGGTCAACAAACCGCCAATTAATCCTTCCCAGGTTTTTCCTGGCGAAACTCGCGGGGCCAGTTTGTGCTTGCCAAACAACTTGCCAAACAGATAGGCACCAGAGTCTGCCCCCCACACCAGCAGCATCACATACAGCAGCCACCAGGCGCCATTGTAATGGTTTTCTGCATAGCCGTAGGTACGCAACGATATCATGCCCCAGAAGAAAGGCACGATAGTCAATAATCCAAATACCAGTCTCAATATACGGGAATGGCGCCATAGCGCAGCTGAGGACGGGTAAAATATCACCAGAACAAATGCCAGTAGCCACCAGCAAAGTGATAACCAGAGTGAGCCCTTGACCTGTAAAAGTTGTACCGACTGCTGATAGGCCGGCAGGCTAAGCATCATGGCCGCCAGCAAAAAACCGCAGAGAATAGCCAACCACACGCGCTGCGTGCGTGACGTAAATCCGGAAAACTGTCCCCACTCCCAGGCCGCCAGCATACAGACAATAACGGTAACGACGGCAAAGCCAACCGGTGGCAGTAAAAACAGTGCTGCGATAACAATCGGAATCAAAATCAAAGCTGTGATAATGCGATACTTCAGCAAAAGTTCTCCCTAGGACGCATCGGCGTCGATAGGTGTAGTCCCCCCGAAGCGACGCTCGCGTTGTGCAAAAGCATTCAGCGCACCTTCAAAGACAATTTCATCAAAATCAGGCCAGAGGACGTCAGTAAAATAGAGCTCGGCATAGGCAATCTGCCACAGCAAAAAGTTACTTATTCGATGTTCCCCACCGGTTCTGATCACCAGGTCGACAGGTGCCAGTTCGCTCATACAGATTGAGGCATCGAGCACCTCTTCCGTGATTTGCTCCGCCCGCAGTGTACCAGCTTCGATCTGACCTGCCAGCTTCTTTACGCCCTGGATAATATCCCATCGTCCGCCGTAATTGGCAGCAATGTTAAGCGTAAGGCCATCGTTATTTTCTGTAAGTGCTTCTGAACGACGGATCCTTTCCTGCAAACGGGCACTAAAACGACTGACATCGCCAATAATCCGCAATCTGACATTATGTTTATGCAGATTTTTTACTTCACTATCCAACGCGCGGACAAAAAGCTCCATCAATGCCGAAACTTCCTGAACCGGACGGTTCCAGTTTTCACTGCTAAAGGCATAAAGCGTGAGCGCATCAAGGTGATGGCTTGCAGCAAAGCTTACCGCTTTACGAACGGACTTTACTCCCGCTTTATGACCAAAGACCCGCATTTTTCCCTGACGTTTCGCCCAGCGTCCATTCCCATCCATAATAATGGCAACATGACGCGGTGGCGGACAAGTTGTATCAGTCATTTGTTGATTCTCGAGCGACATAACCCGTACTCATATCCTTCAGCCAGAATTAACGACGTCACCTGGTGATCAGCATTATCATGATGAAGCGTGCGCGTAAAAAAGCCGTGAACCCTACCAGGCACGGCTTCACCTGACTACCTAACGTACTTTAAAACGACAAGTACGGCCGTAAAACGCAGAATGCGTCGTCAGGAGGCGCAGACTATATCATTTCAACGTTGTTCGAACAAATGGCCTCATTCACAGATGCATAATTTTACAGAGCAAATGACTGTAATAACAAGCGCGCAGACGCTCTCGCCGTACGATCAATCGCTAAAACTTCTTCGACACTGGCTGGTTCACCCGGCAGCGTTTTTTCCATCACCTGGCTGTTCAGCGCCGCGATATCGGTAAAACGCAGCCTGCCAGCAAGGAAGGCTGCCACTGATACTTCATTGGCGGCATTGAGTGCGGTAGTGGCCGCCTGCCCGGTACGACTGGCTTCGATCGCCAGTTTCAGACATGGATAACGGACATAATCGGGCTCACTAAAGGTCAATGCCCCCATTTTACAGAAATCCAGCGCCTCGACCCCGGCCACCACGCGCTGCGGATAGGCCATGGCATGGGCAATAGGCGTACGCATATCCGGCGAGCCAAGCTGCGCCAATACGCTGCCATCAATATATCGCACCATCGAGTGGATCATCGACTGCGGGTGAATGATCACTTCCATCTGTTGCGCCGAAGCATTAAACAGCCAGCGAGCTTCGATATACTCGAGGCCTTTGTTCATCATGGTGGCAGAATCGACAGAAATTTTTCTGCCCATTGACCAGTTAGGATGGGCACAGGCCTGATCCGGCGTAACACCGGCGAAATCGCCTAACGGCAGTTGACGGAACGGGCCACCGGAGCCGGTGAGGATAATGCGGGATACGCCGTTATCTTGCAGTGAAGCATAGCCCAACTGCTGCTGGACCTTTTCGGGGAGACTTTGAAAGATGGCGTTATGTTCGCTGTCGATGGGTAGCAGCTGACTTTGGCTTTCGCGGACGGCATCCATAAAGATGCGCCCACAGGTCACCAGCGACTCTTTATTGGCCAGCAGCACACTTTTACCGGCTTTTACCGCCGCCAGGGTGGGCAACAAGCCGGCGGCACCGACAATGGCCGACATCACCTGATTGACATCATCAAGTGCCGCCAGCTCACAGGCGGCAGGCATGCCTGACATCACCTCTGTTTTACTCCCCTGCTCGCGCAGCAGGCGTCGCAAGGCGACGGCAGAGGTTTCATCGCTCATGGCCGCATATTGCGGCGCAAACTCAAGACATTGCTCCGCCATCTTCTGCACATTGGTACCCGCGACCAATGCACGAACCGCAAAGGCCTGCGGATTTGCGCGCACCACGGCAAGCGTGCTGGTGCCAACGGAACCGGTGGAGCCAAGAATAGTCAGTTGCTTCATGAAGGTACTCAATGCAATTTAGCGATAGTCAGTATCAAAGTGACACAGTCTGTAACTCATCGGGTTGGTTGTCTATCAGATTCCGCCCGACCTGAGTGCAAAATTATTTTCTGCCGCATCAATTGAATAATTAATAAATTTTTAATGCCACAAAAAACAAAGCGCCGCATAAGCGACGCTCCAGGTAACACGCAAGCAGCAATCAGAAATCCATCAATTCGGTTTCTTTATCGCTTAAGGCCTGATCGACTTTCTTGATAAAGATATCAGTCATCTTCTGGATCTCGTCCTGAGAACGACGATCTTCGTCTTCGCTGATCTCTTTGTCTTTCAGCAGTGCCTTGAGTTTATCGTTGGCATCGCGACGTACGTTACGCACGGAAACACGACCCTGCTCAGCTTCACCGCGAACGATCTTGATCAGATCCTTACGACGCTCTTCGGTCAGTGCAGGCAAAGGCACACGGATTGTGCTGCCGGCAGACATCGGGTTTAAGCCGAGGTCAGAAGCCATAATCGCCTTTTCGACGGCGGCGCTGATAGAGCGGTCAAACACGGTAATAGCCAGTGTGCGCGCATCTTCGGCAACCACACTCGCCAGCTGACGCAGCGGTGTTGATGAACCGTAGTAATCAACCTGAATACTGTCGAGAATGCTTGGTGATGCACGGCCGGTGCGAATTTTACTGATATTGGTTTTGAATGCTTCTACGCTTTTTTCCATGCGTACTTCGGCATCTTTTCTGATTTCATTTATCACGTTGCGAACCTTTGGAAACGGGTTACTTGGCAGACCATAAGATGATTATAGTCCGTGAATATTCAAACCTGCTATCCCCGTCATCAGGCAATGATGACGGATGCGCGGGTTGTGCGCCTGATTCTAAGGTCGCAGCTGGCATCATTTTAGCAGGATGCCAGGCGACAAAAAGGCGCCAGGGACAGCAAAAAACGACCGGTTATTCGTCTTTGGAGATCAACGTACCTTCGTTCTCACCCATCACCACGCGGCGCAGGGCGCCAGGTTTGTTCATATTGAAAACGCGAATCGGCAGATTGTGGTCACGGGCCAGGGTAAAGGCGGCCAGGTCCATCACTTTCAATTCTTTTTCAAGCACATCCTGATAATTCAAGTGCTCAAACATGGTGGCATCCGGATGTTTAACCGGATCGGCAGAGAAAACACCGTCTACTTTGGTGGCTTTCAGCACCACATCGGCTTCAATTTCAATCCCGCGCAAGCAGGCGGCGGAATCGGTGGTAAAAAATGGATTGCCGGTACCGGCAGCAAAAATCACGACGCGGTTATTACGCAGCAAGCTGATGGCTTCAGCCCAGCTGTAGTTGTCACAGACGCCATTAAGCGGAATAGCAGACATCAGGCGTGCATTCACATAGGCGCGGTGCAGCGCATCACGCATTGCCAGGCCATTCATTACCGTGGCCAGCATTCCCATGTGGTCACCCACTACGCGGTTCATTCCTGCCTGAGCAAGACCGGCACCGCGGAACAAGTTGCCGCCGCCAATCACTACCCCTACCTGGATACCTAATTCAACCAGCTCTTTCACTTCCTGTGCCATGCGATCCAAAACGCTCGCATCGATACCAAAACCTTCACTGCCTTGCAGGGCTTCGCCACTGAGTTTTAGCAGGATACGCTGATAAACGGGTTTCGCATTGGTAGCCATGGTGTCTGTCCTAAGAAGCAATGTGTCGTGTTGGGATTGTCGTTTTTTTTGCATCACAAATCCTGTGATGGCATCAGGCACTCATAATGCTATCTACCTGACGTAAATACTATGGGATATTACTTAGGCCGGATAAAAAGGAACCGCCAATTTCAGCGGTTCCTTTTTTTGCATCAATCCAGCATTAAGACTGTTTGCTCATTGCTGCAACTTCAGCAGCAAAGTCAGTCTCAACTTTCACGATGCCTTCGCCAACTTCAAAGCGAATGAAGTTAATCACGTCAGCGTTGTGCTCTTTCAGCACCTGAGCAACTGTCTTGCTCGGTTCGATAACGAAAGGCTGACCAGTCAGAGAAACTTCGCCGGTGAATTTCTTCATGCGGCCTTCAACCATTTTCTCTGCGATTTCTTTTGGCTTGCCAGACTGCATGGCGATGTCCAGCTGAACCTGGTACTCTTTTTCTACTACTTCAGCAGACACATCTTCCGGCTTAACGAATTCTGGTTTGCTTGCTGCAACGTGCATAGCAAGGTGTTTAACCAGCTCTTCGTCAGCGCCTTTAGCGGCAACCAGAACACCGATGCGAGCACCGTGCAGGTAGCTACCCAATACATCGCCTTCCAGTGAAGTAATACGGCGAATGTTGATGTTCTCACCGATTTTAGCGACCAGCGCTACACGTTCTTCTTCGAACTGGGCTTTCAGCACTTCAACATCAGTGATTTTGCCAGCAAAAGCGGTATCCAGCACTTTGTTGGCGAATGCCTGGAAACCACCATCTTTAGCAACGAAGTCAGTCTGGCAGTTAACTTCCAGAATCAGACCATAGTTACCTTCGATCTTGGTTTTGATCACGCCATCAGCAGCAACGTTGCCTGCTTTCTTGGCCGCTTTGATCGCGCCAGATTTACGCATGTTTTCAATGGACAGCTCGATGTCGCCGTTAGCTTCAACCAGAGCTTTCTTACAATCCATCATGCCAGCGCCGGTACGTTCGCGCAGTTCTTTTACCAGGGCAGCGGTAATTTCAGCCATTGTATTTTCCTCGATTATCCCAGTGCAAAAAGGCTTTTTGCGGTGAGATATTTCTCGCATTTAAGATAAGCAAAGGGGGCCAATTAAGGCCCCCTAACCAACATATTCAATACCTGGTTAATAAGGGCTGCTTACCCGTCATCATTCAATTTGCATGTGCGTTGGCTGCCCTCGCTCACTCCAGTCACTTAACGAGGTAAGTTCCGGGGGATTCGTTCAGTTGCCGCCTTACTGCACCTTGAAATCTTTTGGGGTATCTGAGCCTTCCTTATTATTCAGCTTCTACGAAGCTTTCTTCTGCCTGAACAGCCAGGTCTTGCGAACGGCCTTCACGAACAGTGGCAGCAACAGCGCTCAGGTACAGGTTTACTGCACGGATTGCGTCATCGTTACCAGGGATAATAAAGTCAACGCCATCTGGATCGGAGTTGGTATCAACAATAGCGAATACCGGGATACCCAGGTTGTTAGCTTCTTTGATAGCGATATGTTCGTGGTCGGCATCGACAACAAACAGTGCATCAGGAAGACCGCCCATATCCTTGATACCACCCAGGCTATTTTCCAGCTTCGCAAGCTCACGAGTACGCATCAGAGCTTCTTTCTTGGTCAGCTTTTCGAAAGTGCCGTCTTGGGACTGGATTTCCAGATCTTTCAGACGCTTGATAGACTGACGAACGGTTTTCCAGTTAGTCAGCATACCGCCCAACCAGCGATGGTTCACGAAGAACTGGTCGCAGTTGTGTGCAGCGTCTTTTACCGCTTCGCTTGCTGCGCGTTTGGTACCAACAAACAGGATCTTGCCTTTACGAGCAGAGATCTTGGTCAATTCAGCCAGAGCTTCATTGAACATTGGTACAGTTTTCTCAAGGTTGATGATGTGAACTTTGTTGCGTGAACCGAAGATGAATGGCTTCATTTTCGGGTTCCAGTAACGGGTCTGGTGACCGAAGTGAACACCGGCCTTGAGCATGTCGCGCATGGAAACAGTTGCCATGATAAAACCTCTATAGTAAATGTTGGGGTTATGCCTCCACGTATCCCGTGCTACCGACCCCGTAGAAAACCTTCCGAAGAAAGTATTCCCAGAGCACCCCGGCGCAGGTGTCGATACGTGTGTGTTATTACTTATTAAACGAATAAGTACACAATTTGAGTGAGTATTTGGCTTATCCTCTGCATATCTGCAAAGACAATACAGTGATTGCCGGCGCGCTTTATACCATAATTCCGCACCAGACACCAATAAAAGTTAACCCGCCGCGCCAGGAGAAAATGATAATTTGGCAGGCCAGAACAGGGCTGATACCATATAGCCTGTGCCCCGCAAGGCTTGATGTCGACGTCGCTATCCAGCAACCCTTGCCGGGCAAAACCTACAGGCTAATTATTGACGACCGGCGGGAATTTAGCCAAATATGGCATAAATTTTAGGTCGCCAACAAACAGGACACAGCAGGATTCTTTCATGGCAATCTCAATCAAAACACCGCAAGACATCGAAAAAATGCGCGTTGCCGGACGCCTGGCCGCAGAAGTGCTGGAAATTATTGAACCCTACGTGAAACCCGGGATCAGCACCGGTGAGCTCGACCGCATCTGTCACGACCATATTACCAACAAGCAGCAGGCCATTTCCGCATGCCTGGGCTATCACGGCTTTCCCAAATCAGTGTGTATCTCCATTAACGAGGTGGTCTGCCACGGTATTCCCACTGATGAACGCATTCTGAAAGACGGCGATATCGTCAATATCGACGTCACCGTTATTAAAGACGGCTTTCACGGCGACACCTCAACCATGTTTATCGTCGGCAAACCGACCATCCTTGGCGAGCGCCTGTGTCGCGTTACCCAGCAGAGCCTCTATCTGGCCCTGAAAATGATCAGGCCGGGGATCCGCTTGCGCACGCTGGGCAAAGCCATCCAGCAATTTGTTGAAGCCGAGAACTTCTCTGTGGTTCGCGAATACTGCGGTCATGGCATTGGTGAAGGTTTCCATGAAGACCCTCAGGTGCTGCACTATGATGCCGATGACGGTGGCGTGGTGCTGCAGACTGGCATGGCGTTTACCGTTGAGCCGATGGTTAACGCCGGCGACTATCGCATTCGCAGCATGAAAGATGGCTGGACAGTGAAAACCAAAGATCGCAGCCTGTCGGCACAATATGAACATACTATTGTGGTCACCGAGAATGGCTGTGAGATCATGACACTGCGCAAAGAGGAAACTATCCCCAATATCCTCACTCCCGATACTGTCAGCGCAAACTAAGCGTGATAGATTGGTTGCTACAAGCCGGCTCTTGCCGGCTTTATGCTTTCAAGGGGGCCGCTGCGCCAGGCACATTACCGCGTCTTACTGCGCCGTGAACGATTTTTCTGCTTTATCATCTTTGCCAAACAGCGTTTTGTCATCTATTTATCAATAGGCTGCGCACTTATGTCTGATTCGTTTCTGTCTAAAAATCTGGTTCATTTGGCTCTGCCGCATCAGGTAGAGATCACCCGTGCCTTCCCGGAACCGCCTGCGTCGCCCATCAGCTATCCCGATGAGGATCTTAATCGTCAATCGCTTAAACAGCATATGGACGAATTTCAACTCTGGCTGGCAGATGCCTTTAACTGTGGACAAAGCGTAGAGGAGTTGGTCGCCGCACGTTCGCTGTATATTGACCATATGCTGCAACGGCTGTGGGTGTTTTACGGTTTTGACAAGATCCCGGAAACCGCCATGGTGGCCGTTGGCGGTTATGGTCGCGGCGAGCTGCATCCGCTCTCCGATATCGATGTGCTGGTGTTGAGCCAAAAACGACTCGGTGACGAGCAAGCGCAGCGCGTGGGTGAACTGATCACTCTGTTATGGGATCTGCGACTGGAAGTCGGCCATAGCGTACGAACCCTGGAAGAGTGCCTGCTTGAAGGCCTGGCGGATTTGACCGTCGCCACCAATATGATTGAGTCACGGCTGATTTGCGGCGATGTGGCGCTGTTCCTGAATATGCAAAAACATATTTTCAGCGACGGCTTCTGGCCCTCCCCTACCTTCTTTCGTGCCAAAATTGCCGAGCAGCAGGAGCGCCATCTGCGCTATCACGGCACCAGTTATAATCTTGAGCCGGATATTAAAAGCAGCCCCGGTGGCCTGCGCGATATCCATACCCTGTTATGGGTCGCCCGTCGCCATTTTGGTGCCACCTCCCTGGACGAGATGGTTCGCTTCGGCTTTCTGACCAAAGCAGAACGCAATGAAATCAATGAATGCCAAAGCTTTCTGTGGCGCATTCGCTTTGCGCTGCACCTGATCCTGCCCCGTTATGACAACCGCTTGCTGTTCGATCGCCAACTGAATGTGGCGCAACTGCTGCAATATCAGGGCGAAGGCAATCAGCCGGTTGAACGCATGATGAAAGATTTCTATCGCATGACGCGCCGCGTTGGCGAATTAAATCAGATGTTGCTGCAGCTGTTTGACGAAGCCATTTTGGCGATTGGTCCCAATGAAAAACCACGCCCGCTGGATGACAACTTCCAACTGCGTGGCGACCTGATTGACGTCCGCGACGAGACGCTGTTTACCCGTCAGCCGGAAGCCATTCTCAGCATGTTTTATCTGATGGCGCGCCACCCGGAAATCACCGGTATTTATTCCACCACCGTCCGTTTGTTGCGTCATACCCGCCGTCATTTGCAAACACCGCTGTGCACCATCCCGCAGGCTCGCGATATTTTTATGGCTATCTTGCGTCACCCCGGTGCCGTTAGCCGTGCGCTGGTGCCGATGCATCGCCATAGCGTACTCTGGGCCTATATGCCGCAGTGGGGGCTGATTGTCGGCCAGATGCAGTTCGATCTGTTCCATGCCTATACTGTTGATGAACATACCGTTCGCGTGCTGCAAAAACTGGAGAGCTTTGCCGACGAAGAGACGCGGCCAAGTCATCCGCTGTGCGTGGATCTCTACTCGCGCCTGCCGCAGCCGGAATTACTGCTGATGGCGGCACTGTTCCACGATATTGCCAAAGGGCGAGGCGGTGACCACTCAATACTTGGTGCCCACGATGCCCAGGAGTTTGCCGAGCTGCACGGGCTGAACTCCAACGAAAGCCAACTGGTTTCCTGGCTGGTGCGCTGTCACCTGCTGTTGTCGGTTACCGCTCAGCGTCGCGATATTCAGGACCCGACCGAAATACAGCAATTCGCCACCGAAATGCAGAATGAAAACCGGCTGCGTTATCTGGTCTGTCTGACCGTCGCCGATATCTGCGCCACCAATGAAACGCTGTGGAACAGCTGGAAGCAGAGCCTGATACGCGAACTCTACTTCGCTACCGAAAAACAGTTGCGTCGCGGTATGCAAAATACCCCCGACCTGCGCGAAAAAGTTCGTCATCACCGCCTGCAGGCCCTGGCTCTGCTGCGCATGGACAATATCGACGAAGAGGCACTGCACAAAATCTGGGGCCGTTGCCGCTCGGATTATTTTCTGCGCCACACGCCAAATCAGCTGGCCTGGCATGCCCGCCATTTGCTCGACCATGACTTCAGCAAACCGCTGGTACTGATCAGCCGTCAGCCGACGCGCGGCGGCACCGAGATTTTTATCTGCAGCCGGGATAAACCCTACCTGTTTGCGGCGGTGGCCGGGGAACTGGACAGGCGCAATCTAAGCATTCACGACGCGCAGATCTTTACCAACCGCGACGGCATGGCGATGGATACCTTTATCGTGCTGGAACCGGACGGTCAACCGCTGGCCGCGGATCGTCATGAAACTACGCGTTTTGCGCTGGAGCAGGCCATACTTCAGGCTTATCAACCGCCACGCGCCCGTCGGCCCTCCTCCAAGTTGCGCAATTTCAGCGTACCGACCGAGGTCAGTTTCCTGCCGACGCATACCGATCGCCGCACCTATATGGAACTGGTGGCCCTCGATCAGCCCGGCCTGTTGGCCCGCGTCGGTGAAGTGTTGGCCGACCTTGGCGTCTCGCTGCATGGTGCGCGCATCTCTACCATCGGCGAACGGGTAGAAGACTTGTTTATCCTCGCCAACAGTGAGCGTCGGGCGCTGGATAAACAGACCCGCGAGGAAATTGAGCACAGATTAACTGCGGTGCTCAACCCCTTCGATAAAATATGATACAAGTAAGCTTTGGCATTTAACTTTCAACATCACAACCCAACGTGATTGAGGTGACAGCCCGGCGGCAACCCGCAAATGCTGCGGTAAGGGTGCAGACCGGTGACTGTAGCGTCAAGAACCGAGGTTTTATCAGGTAAAGAGAACTTTATGCAGCAACTACAAACCGTTATTGAACAAGCCTTCGAGCGCCGTGCAGATATCACTCCGGCTAACGTTGACAGCGCAACGCGCGACGCGATTAACCAGGTCATCAACAAAATCGACAGCGGCGAACTGCGCGTAGCTGAAAAGATTAACGGTGAATGGGTAACCCATCAGTGGCTGAAGATGGCGGTACTTCTCTCTTTCAGAATCAATGACAATCAGGTGATGGAAGGGGCAGAAAACCGCTTCTACGACAAAGTACCCATGAAATTCGCCGACTACGACGAAGAGCGCTTCAAACGTGAAGGCTTCCGCGTTGTGCCTCCGGCCGCGGTACGTAAAGGCTCGTTTATCGGCCGTAACGTAGTACTGATGCCTTCTTACGTCAATATCGGCGCTTACGTCGACGAAGGCACCATGGTTGATACCTGGGCCACCGTAGGTTCTTGTGCGCAGATTGGTAAAAACGTGCACCTGTCTGGCGGCGTGGGTATCGGCGGCGTGCTGGAACCGCTGCAGGCCAACCCGACCATCATCGGCGACAACTGCTTTATCGGCGCACGCTCCGAGATCGTTGAAGGTGTTATCGTTGAAGACGGCTGCGTGATTTCCATGGGCGTCTATATTGGTCAGAGCACCAAGATTTATGACCGTGAAACCGGTGAAGTTCACTATGGCCGCGTACCTGCCGGCTCTGTGGTGGTTTCAGGTAACCTGCCTTCTAAAGATGGCAAATACAGCCTGTATTGTGCAGTGATCGTCAAAAAGGTTGATGCCAAGACATTAGGCAAAACCGGTCTTAATGAGTTATTGCGCTCTATCGACTAAACTAGGAAAGCGGGTGATTACCCGCTTTTTTGGCAGTATGACGGCGCTTACCCCCGCCAGATTTCAAGGGATAGTCAGCTGGCAGATCGTGCAGCCAACCCACCTGTAATTTGAAAGATGATGGCTAAACATGGCATACGTCAACAATTAGGATCGCCGTTGAGTTCATCATGTTTTCAGATAGCAATAATTTCGCGTATAAACTAAATATAAAGGTGCCGCTATGTATGACAACCTGAAAAGCTTGGGTATTAGTAATCCTGATGACGTGGATCGTTACAGCCTGCGTCAGGAGGCAAATAACGACATTCTGAAGATTTATTTCCGCAAAGATAAAGGTGAGTTTTTTGCCAAAAGCGTAAAATTCAAATACCCGCGTCAACGTAAAACCATTGCCGCCGACAATGCAGGCCAGGGCTATAAAGAGATCAACGAAATCAGCCCTAACCTTCGTTACGTTATTGATGAACTAGATAAAATCTGTCAGCACGAACAGGTTGAAGTCGATCTGAAACGCAAGATCCTTGACGATCTGCGCCATCTTGAATCTGTGGTTGCCAACAAGATTTCCGAGATTGAATCCGATCTGGAAAAACTGACCAGCGGTCGCTAAACGGCCTGAAAAGATAAGCGATGGGCGGCCATATCAGCCGCAAAAAAATGGATCCCCAGTCGCCGCTGTAACCAGTGACTGGGGTGACACAGCAAGAGCCATTATTCCGACCGCGTCTGTCGGTCAATAACACCGTTAAACCAGCTGAGTTGCCCACTTCTCCACCCAAGGAAGTGCCACGGTTTCAGGTTCCGGCTGTTCAATAGCGTCAATTTCCAGCATATCTCCCATCCGCATCGCTCCCTGTTCCTGCAACAGATCGTCAATCTTATGACCTCCGCCGCAGAAGAAATCGTAGCTGCTGTCACCCAGTGCAATAATGCCGTAGCGCAGCTCAGGTTGATAACCGACCTGATCGCGAATGGCGGTATATAACGGCACTATGCTGTCAGGTAAATCCCCCTGACCGGTACTTGAGGTAATAAGCAATACAAAGTGGTGGCGATAATATTGCCAGGCCTCCAGTGTGCCCTCCTCAAAAAGCTTAACCTGATGCCCTTTTCCCTTTAGCAGAGTCTCTGCTTCTTCAGCCACCAGCAATGCATTGCCATAGACGGTACCCACAAAAATGCCAATTTCTGCCATGCGGTTCACTCCCTCGGGTTACCCAAATATTGTCTGGCTATCCTGACCGGAGTTCAGGGGAAACTCAACCCTTTCCAACTCACTGACTGCTCCCTGCCAGGCAAAACGTTCAATCAGTTGCTGCCAACGACTGTCCCAGCGCGCACGGATGGTTAGCATCTCGCCGGTCACAGGATGAGGTAGCTGTAACTGGCTGGCGTGCAGCATTAATCCGGGACAGCCAAAGTGTTGCACCATGCCGCGATTTTGTTTTAAATCGCCGTGGGCGCTGTCGCCAATAATCGGATGGCGCAGATGCGACATATGGCGACGCAGCTGATGCTTGCGTCCGGTTTGCGGGGTCAGTTCAACCAGGCTATAGCGTGCGCTGTCATAACGCCCGATGGCCACCGGCATCTCTTGCCTGGCAAGTACCCGATAGTGGCTGACCGCAGGCTGAGGTGCCTTGTCGATATCGGCAAATTTATCGGCAATTTTATCGCGCTCTTCCGTCAGCGCGTAATCGACAATCCCGTCTTCCAGAACAAAGCCACGCACCACCGCATGGTAAACCTTGGTCATCTGGTGCTGTTCAAGCTGTTGTGACAGCAGGCGTGCCACCTCGCTGGATAACGCCAGCAGCAGTACCCCGGAGGTAGGCTTGTCGAGGCGATGAACGGTAAATACATGCTGCCCAATCTGATCACGCAATGTCTGCATCACAAAAACGGTTTCATGCCGGTCCAGCCAACTGCGATGCACCAGCATACCGGCTGGCTTGTTGACCGCAATCAGGTGTTCATCCTGATACAAAATTTCCAGCATTTCAGTCTTCTATATTCAGTAAATCGTCAAGGCGTTGCAGCACATTATGCAGACGAACGACGCCTGGCATGGCCACTTCATAATAAGGCGTAATGGCAAAACGGGTGGGTAACGGGGCTTCTGCTGCCAACAGCGCATACATACGCGGAATAAGGATCCACTGTAGCCACTGTTCTGCCGACATAGTATCCACGGCAAAAGGCTCGCTGCTGTCAAAGGCATCCGGCTCTGGCGGCATAGACTGCCATAAAGCCAATTCATGCATAACCTGCTCAATATCCTGCAATATTTCGCGGACCTGGTTCTCTGTACTCATCAATAACTCTCTGCATTGGACATGTTCGGGGTAGCTATGCCGCGCTGAAAAGGGGCAAAGCATAACATTGAAGCCACAGCGGCCCAAATTCTGCCGTTCAGATGATATTCCTTCAGTTATCTTTATTAAGCATAGCGGCTTTAGCTCAGCCATCAGTTTTTCGTAGTGGTACAGCGAACCAACTGCGGGCAGAATAAGCCCACTTTACACAAACTGATTTTAACCATGCCTGCAAACTCGCTCGCCCCACATAAAAAATACGCCACCCCGGCTAAAGCCATGATCGCCTGTGTCTCTGGCTATGCCATGGATGGCTTTGATCTGTTAATTCTTGGTTTTATGCTGCCAGTGATCGCCAGTGAATTAGGCCTTAATGCCTCACAAAGCGGTTCGTTGGTCACCTGGACACTGATCGGTGCCGTACTCGGCGGCGTGATTTTTGGACCGATCAGCGACCGCTTTGGCCGCATCCGCATCCTGACCCTGACGATTCTGATCTTCTCGCTGTTTACCGGTCTTTGCGCCACCGCGCAAGGATACTGGGACTTGCTAACCTATCGCACACTGGCCGGTGTCGGACTTGGCGGCGAATTTGGTATTGGTATGGCATTGATTGCCGAGGCCTGGCCGCTGGAAAAACGCAATCGCGCCTCGGCCTATGTGGGCATGGGTTGGCAATTAGGGGTACTGCTGGCCGCCTTTCTGACGCCATTACTGCTTGGCACCATTGGCTGGCGTGGCATGTTTTTGGTCGGGCTGGTCCCGGCACTGGCCTCGTTTCTTATCCGTCGCACCATGGGTGAACCGCAAGCCTTTGCGCACCAGTCCAACAGTCAACAGCATCTGCCCTTGCTGACCCGCCTTCGCCTGCTGTTTAAAGACCGGGCAACCAGCAAATGCAGTCTGGGCATTCTGATCCTCTGCTCGGTGCAGAACTTTGGTTATTACGGCCTGATGATCTGGATGCCCAGTTATCTTTCCAAAAACTTTGGCTTCTCGCTGACCAAATCCGGGATGTGGACCGCAGTCACGGTGATCGGCATGACCTTCGGCATCTGGCTGTTTGGCGTGCTTTCTGACCGCTTTGCACGCTGGAAAATTTTTCTGATTTATCAGGCAGGGGCAGTGGTGATGGTGCTGTGCTATGCGCAGCTTAAAGATCCCGTGATGATGCTGATTGCCGGCGCGGTGATGGGTATGTTTGTCAACGGCATGATTGGCGGCTATGGCGGATTGATCTCGGATAGTTACCCGGTCAATGTTCGCGCCACCGCGCAGAATGTATTGTTTAACCTCGGGCGCGGTGTCGGCGGTTTTGGTCCTCTGGTCATTGGCCTGCTGGCCTCGCAGATTGCCTTTAGCGCCGCCATTAGCCTGCTGGCGGGGATTTATTTACTGGATATCTTGGCGACGCTGTTTTTGCTGCCAAAAACGCAGAGTCAGGCCGAGGACAGTCTGGGAGCTATTGGTTAGACGGGATAGTCAAAGCAGAATGCAGCCGCTGGCTGCCAGCAAAAAGTTGGGGGTACTGTTTGCACAGTACCCCCGGTTCGTTTTATAGCAATCCAGCTACCTGTGTGCTCCCTGCTCAATCCCTGAAAACTTTTCCTATGGTTATCCTAACCAGCCATCCTTTGCATCGTCCTACTTTCATCCTGACGTATCATCCTGGTCATCCTGACGATCATCCTTTAGTCTTCCTGACCCGCCAAACTTCCTGTTTTGGCTCTCAATCTCCGTCCTGGAGGTGTCCCTTGTTTCGTCCTGAAACATCCTGGCAAGTTCCTCTGCCGTCCTGACTCATCCTGAGCCTTTCCCCTTCTTGATGAAATCGCCATCATCCTAATGTTCGATTTCATGCCTTCCCTGCGGCAAGTTAAGAATCGTCGATTTTGCCCCTTAAGACAAGGCATCCTACAAGGCTTACAACATTGACAAAGACTCAATAAAGGCAACGAATTGATATAACATTATAATATTATTGCTATTTATTAATTCAAAAAGAAACGATAAAAGGGAAATTAACGAGATCTCTTACAGCTTTTGTGAGAGATCTCTTACACGCACGTAAGCCAAATTTCCCGGGGAGGAACGGTCAGAAAATTGCGGGGGAGGACATTGTAAGAAATTCGGCCAGCGATGACGAGAGGATCGTCCTTTTTTTACTGCCAAATTGTTCCAGCACCACTTCACCGCTCAGGTTACATAACGAAATCAGCATTAACTCGGAATCGGTGGTTGCCAGAAACAGCGTGGGCGACAGCTTAAGACGCTTTTGGGTGATCAAGTGGCCAATCAGGTTTTCCTGCAGACGCAGAAAGTCCTCCTCACTCCAGACCTGGACCAATGTAAAATCATGATCGAGAAAACGGGCGGTCATATCACCGGCAAACTGAGTGGTGTAAAACGCATGAGCCTCAGGCCGCAGCTGTAGATCGAGGGCACGTTCAACATTGTCCAGCGTTGACTGTGGAGTAAATGGCTGGGGCAGCCAAAAAACCTGATCATCACTGCTGCTTTGCGCGCAAGGTGACGCCACGCCAAACAGTGATTCGCTGCCGGGCGCACGGCCCGTTTCCTGCTGCCAGAGGTCTACATAGCGTCGGGTAAATCCCCGCAGGGCATCAGAAACATTAAGGTCCATATTTTTTCTCATCTTCAGGCTAAGCTGTACGGTAAACTAGTGGCATATTTCCATTGTACCTTTCTCTTATCAAGGTGACAGCATGTCTTCTTATCAGGATAACCCCGCTCTTTCGCAACTGACCCTCGGCAAGGCGACCCCTTATCGCGATCAGTATGATGCCAGCTTGCTACAGGCGGTTCCGCGTAGTATGAACCGCGAACCCCTGGGTCTATATCCCGACGCCCTGCCTTTTCACGGGGCGGATATCTGGACGCTGTATGAACTCTCTTGGCTGAATGCTCGCGGTCTGCCACAGGTGGCAGTGGGCGAAATCAGTTTGCAGGCCGACAGCATCAATCTGATCGAGTCCAAAAGTTTTAAACTCTATCTCAACAGCTTTAATCAAACAAAATTTGCTGACTGGGCCAGCGTACAGCAGACACTGGAAAAGGATCTTGCTGCCTGCGCGCAAGGCCGGGTCAGCGTCAGCCTGCACAAATTGCAGGAGGTGGAAGACTCGCGTATTGGCCGCTTTGCCGGCATTTGCATCGACGAGCAGGATATCGAGATCAGTGATTATGCCTTTAGCACCGACCCGCTACTGAACGCCGCCGATAAAGATCACATTGTCGACGAAACCCTGGTCAGTCATTTGCTGAAATCAAACTGTTTGATCACCCATCAGCCCGACTGGGGTTCGGTGCAAATTCACTACCGCGGCCCGGCGATCAACCGCGAAGCACTGCTGCGCTATCTGGTGTCATTCCGCAATCACAATGAATTCCATGAGCAGTGCGTCGAGCGCATTTTTAATGATCTGCTGCGTTTTTGCCAGCCCGCGACCCTCGCCGTCTACGCGCGTTATACCCGCCGTGGTGGCCTGGATATCAATCCATGGCGTGCCAATTACCTGTTTGAACCGGCTACCGCACGACTTGTTCGCCAATAACCCGCCACTTTGCTCAATAACTAAGCTAACGGTTAGCGAGCAATGGTAAAAGCGCAGGGACAGGGTTACTGTTAAATCATTACCCGTAGACCCTGCGGCTTTCACCATAATAATGTATCCCTGATGACCACTGACAGCGGCAATGCGGCTTGCCAACGGACTCGCGACTTGAGTACGGAAGTCGGCCAAAGCATCGCTGACGCCAGAAGGCAGATGGGGATAGGGATAAAAGGAGCAACCTTGATTACACATATCAGCCCATTGGGTGCAATGGATTTGTTGTCGCAGTTAGAAGTGGACATGCTCAAGCGCACGGCAAGCAGCGACTTGTATCGCCTGTTTCGCAATTGCTCTTTGGCGGTGCTTAACAGCGGCAGCCAGACTGACAGCAGCAAAGAGCTGCTGGAACGCTATGAAAGCTTTGATATCAATGTATTACGCCGTGAACGTGGCGTAAAACTTGAGCTGGTCAATCCACCGGAAGACGCCTTTGTTGATGGCCGCATTATCCGTTCGCTGCAGGCAAATCTGTTTGCCGTGCTGCGCGACATTCTGTTTGTTAATGCACAAATCAGCAGCGCCGGTCGTTATCAGCATCTGGATAAGGAAAACTCTGCCCATTTAACCAACCTGGTATTCTCCATCCTGCGTAATGCCCGCACGCTGCACCTGGATGAAGATCCGAATATGGTGGTGTGCTGGGGCGGCCATTCCATTAATGAAATTGAATATCAATATGCGCGCAACGTTGGTAGCCAGTTAGGGCTGCGCGAACTGAATATTTGCACCGGTTGCGGTCCGGGAGCGATGGAAGCGCCAATGAAAGGTGCTGCGGTGGGCCACGCGCAGCAGCGCTACAAATCAGGGCGCTTTATCGGTATGACCGAGCCGTCGATTATTGCCGCCGAGCCGCCTAATCCGCTGGTCAATGAGCTGGTGATCATGCCGGATATTGAAAAACGCCTTGAGGCCTTTGTGCGTATTGCTCATGGCATCATTATCTTCCCCGGTGGTGTGGGCACCGCCGAAGAGCTGCTCTATCTGCTGGGCATCTTGATGGATCCGCAAAACAGCGATCAGGTTTTACCACTGATCCTCACCGGGCCAAAAGAGAGTGCCGACTACTTTAAGGTGCTTGACGCCTTTATCCGCGACACCCTCGGCGACGAAGCGCAAAAACACTACAGCATTATTATTGACGATGCGACGGAAGTGGCGCGCCAGCTCAAGCGTGCCATGCCATTGGTTAAAGAAAACCGTCGCAACAGCGGTGATGCCTACAGCTTCAACTGGTCAATCCGCATTGCGCCCGATCTGCAACTGCCATTTGAGCCAAACCATGAAAATATGGCCAATCTCAATTTGCATCTTGACCAGCCGCCAGAGCAGCTTGCTGCCGCCTTGCGTCGTGCCTTCTCGGGTATTGTCGCCGGTAATGTGAAAGAAGGCGGCATTCTGGCCATCGAGCAACATGGTCGCTTTAAGTTGCATGGCGATCCGCAGTTGATGACCAAGATGGACAGCCTGCTGCAAGGCTTTGTGGCCCAGCACCGGATGAAGCTGCCGGGGACCGCCTATATCCCTTGCTATGAAATCTGTTCCTGACAAATTTTCGAGTTATCCCGCATTTTTTCATCTCCACAAGGGGCAGCGCTTGCTGCTCCTTTTCTTTTGCTGTTACCCTTAACCCATGAAAATTCATCTACTTATTATTGACGCGCTCAATTTGATCCGTCGAATTCATGCTGTTCAAGGCTCCCCTTGCGTGGTGGCTTGCCAGCATGCGGTCAATCAGTTGATCCAACACTCGCAGCCCAGCCATGCGGTGGCAGTGTTTGATGAAGACGATCGTCACGACAGTTGGCGACATCAATGCCTGCCTGACTACAAGGCCGGGCGCTCGCCCATGCCGGATAATTTGTTTGCCGAACTGCCGGAACTGAAAGCCGCTTTTGCCAGCCAGGGGATTGCCAGTTGGCATGCCGTCGGCCAGGAAGCCGACGATCTTGCTGCCACCTTGAGCGCCAAAGTGACCGGTGCCGGGCATCAGGTCACTATTGTCTCCACCGACAAAGGCTATTGCCAGCTACTGGCTCCCGAGGTACAGATCCGTGATTACTTTCAAAAACGCTGGCTGGATATGCCTTTTGTGCAGTCGAGTTTTGGCGTGCTGCCTGCGCAACTGACGGACTATTGGGGACTGGCGGGGATCAGCAGTAGCAAAATTCCGGGCGTACCGGGGATTGGCCCGAAAACGGCGGCAATTTTACTGAATCAGTACCCCACGCTGGAGGTGCTTTATCAGCATCTGGATGAGGTACCGGAAAAGTGGCGAGGAAAACTGCGCGAACACCAGGAGATGGCCTATTGCTGCCGCCGTGTGGCAACGCTGCAAACGGACGTGGTACTGAAAGGCAACTTACAGCAGTTGCGGCTCAAACCCTGAGCCGCACCCCTCGGCCAGCGCTAATATCAGCGTCTGGCCAATCAGAGACAATTAAGAACGTTCGTCACGACGGCCAGGCACTGCCGCCCAGAAACGACGAATATGCACCGTCACTTCTTCGCGGTCGTGATAGAGCTGCTTGGCGAACACTTCAACATTAATATGATTTTCTGCCATACGTTCTTTAATGCGCTCAAGAATTTGCGCCACTTCTTCATAGCGTTTTTTCATTGGCAGCTTAAGGTTGAAAATGGCTTCGCGACACCAGCCGTTGACCAGCCAGTCACACATCAGCGACGCGACCTTGGCCGGCACTTCCACCATATCGCACACCAGCCAGTAAATATTGGTGCGGGTCGGCTTATATTTAAAACCGTCTTCACGATGATGGGTTACCTGTCCGGTTTCCATTAGGCTCGGCGCCATTGGCCCATTATCGATGGCATCGACCATCATGCTGCGTTGCACCAGTTGATAGGTCCAGCCGCCCGGGCAAGCGCCGAGATCAACCGCATACATACCACTGGCCAGACGCTCTTCCCACTCATCGGCCGGAATAAAGACATGAAAAGCCTCTTCCAGTTTCAGCGTTGAACGGCTTGGCGCTTCGGAAGGAAACTTGAGTCGCGGAATACCCATATAAAACGGCGAGTTGTTATTGCTATAGGAATAGCCGACATAACAGCAGCCGGAGGCAATAAAGAAGACGTGCACCACCGGGCGCAGCGCATTCTCTTTTCTGCCCAGAATACGACGTTCACGCAAGGCAGAACGCAGCGGCACCGTCAGTTTGCGACAGAACTTGGTCAGTTCCTTGCTTTCGTTGGTATCCGGTACTTCAACGCGCAGCTCCCCGCCGTTGCTGATCACCCCCTGCAACATACCGACAATAGGCGTCACCCGGTCTTCCGGCGGCAAGTCTTTTAACAGCTCACCCACCACGATCATCTGACGAGCAAAAATCAGTTCACGGAAGGGAATTTCTTTCGCCAGGCGGTCGGCATCTTCCAGTTGATAGCACTCAAACAAGACATAACCGCTGTCTTCTTTCACGCGAGCAAAACCGAAAATTTCCAGCGCTGCCGCTTTGGCAGTGATTTCCGCGGCGCATTCTTTTTCAAAACCCGAGCGGCAGTAGAGTGCAACTTTATTATTCATGGCGTTGTGCCTTTTTTCCCAGACGCAGCGCGCCGACTAACATCAAAATCCAACCGATCAAAAAGAAGGTTCCGCCGATCGGAGTAACAAAGACCCATAACTTGAGTCCGGACAGCGCCAGGCAATACAGGCTGCCGCTGAATAAAACGGTGCCCAGAGCCAGACAGGCGCCGCTCCAGTAAAACCAAAAGCTGCTGTGACGCTGCATGGCAACGCCCAGCGCCAGCACTGCCAGCGTATGAATACTCTGGTAGTTTAATCCGGTCTGGATCCAGGCCATTTCGGCCGATCCCAGAGACTGGCTTAATACATGCGCACCAAATGCGCCGAATGCAACATAGACAAAGCCGCTGATGGCGGCAAAGATCAACATTGAACGACTGGTCATTAACGTTACCTGTTATCGTTGTTATTAGGTATCAACTCTACCCTGTCCGCAGCCCGTTGCCGACGCAACCACTGGCTGCGGGTTATACCTGCGCCTGATCGAAACGAAAGCGCAGTTTTTCTTGTTCGCTGGCAGCGCGGGCGAGGATCCACTGACGAAAGGCGGCTATTTTACCCAGTTCTGCCTGACTGTCATGACAAACCAGATAAAAAGCATTTTTACTGATTAAAACTTCATTAAACGGACAAACTAACCGCCCCGCTTCAATTTCGGTTTGCGCCATCACGTTGTTCGCCAGGGCCACGCCCTGACCATGCACCGCAGCCTGTACTACCATCGCGCTATGGCTGAAGATCGGCCCCTGCTGGACATTAATATGCTGTAATCCCAGTTGGCGCGTATAGGCCAGCCAGTCTCGTCGTGAGGCATCATGCAATAAAGTGTGTTTTGCCAGATCCTCAGGGGTCTTGAGGGCATTATCTCCCATCAACAGGGACGGTGCACAAACCGGCAACAAATATTCGGCATACAGACGTTCAGTGCGTAGTCCCGGCCAGTTGCCACGACCGTGGAAAATGGCGACATCCACGTCATCGGACAATTTATCTTCTTCGCGATCGACCGCCTGGATACGCACATCGATCCCCGGATAAGCTGCATTAAAGCTGGACAGGCGCGGTACCAGCCATTGAATGGCAAAGCTTGGCGGCAAACTGACGGTTAACGCCCCCTTGGCACTGCGCGCCTGCAGCTTGCGCGTTGCTTCATTGAGCGCCGAAAAAATTTCTTTAATATCGAGATAATAGCTTTGTCCCTCTTCGGTCAGTAACAACGAGCGGTTACGCCGACGAAACAATTTCAAGCCTAAAAAGTCCTCAAGTGACTTGATCTGATGGCTTACGGCCGCCTGGGTAACAAAAAGCTCCTCGGCCGCCTTGGTAAAGCTCAGGTGCCGGGCCGCCGCGTCGAATACACGCAATGCGTTAAGTGGAGGTAATCGTTTTGACATGAAATGGATACTTCTTATTCAAGCTGCGGATCAAAGAGCCGAGCGCAAGTTTAGTTATTAGTTTTTTTAATCCGAGACATTATAAATTGTCCCTTGAGGATGTACAGGCAAAAACCTATAGTTGCGCCACTTCCAGTAGCCGGAACGAAAAGTTGAGTGGTATGAGGATGCCGTGATGCTTTTGGCTTGTGGTGGTGATGTTGTGTTTGTATTGTCTGGCAATCCAGACCGGTAGCGTAACGCGCTACAAATTTTCACTTCCTGTACATTACCCTGTCTGTCCAAAGTGATTTTTCAGCACCGCAATTTGCGGTGCTTTTTTTTATCTGCAGGATCTGGAAGCAACAGTTGGCCGGGAACGGCCGGAAGGGTAAAACGCGAGCGGTTATTGCTGCCAGACTACGCCTGAACGTAGCAAATACGGTGCTTCCCGCCCTGGAAAGACACCGATGATGGATTATTTACCTTCAGCCATCTCTTTTACATCTGACTTATTGATCTGCTGTTTGTTACCATAGGCGTCAGTATAGCTGATCATACCGGTATCACTGTCGGTGCTGGGTTTGCCTTGGGCGACGATAGTACGGCCATCGTTGGTATGCATCACATAGTTGCTTGAACAAGCAGCCAGCGTACCGGCCAGTAAAACAGCTGAAACTACGGCGAAGATCTTCTTCATAATTAACTCCTGTGGATTAAAATGCTTGTATTAACGAATAAACGATTCGTTAAAATTTCGCAGACATCGTAATTCAGCATAACAAGCTTCTGGTATATTTCCAGGTAAGCATTCCTAAAATGGATATAGACACCACATCGTGCATTCCACTACCGTCGGTCAGACAGGACTACTATGACGCCTTTTGATTTCACCGATTTTCGCCGCCATTTCCCGGCGTTGTGCACAGATGACGCGTCGCCTTGGTGCTATCTGGACAGCGCAGCAACGGCGCTTACCCCGCAGAAAGTGATCGACGCCACGGTGAACTATTACCAGCATACGGCAGCAACGGTGCATCGCAGTCAGCACAAGGCAGCACAATCCCTGACCCAGGACTACGAGGACGCCCGGCAGCGAGTGGCGGAATTTATCCATGCGCCCCAGGCGGCGGATATTGTCTGGACCCGCGGCACCACCGAGTCGATAAATCTGGTGGCGCAAAGCTATCTGCGTCCGCGGCTGCAACCCGGCGATGAAATCATCGTCAGTCAGGGTGAACATCATGCCAATCTGATCCCCTGGCTGATGGTGGCGGAGCAATGTCAGGCCAGAGTAGTCACCTTACCGCTGAATCAGGATTTTTTGCCGGATCTGCAGGCGCTGCCCGCGCTGCTCAATTCCCGCAGCCGCTTGCTGGCCATTAGTCAAATGTCCAACGTTACCGGCGGGCAACCCGACCTCGCCACGGCTATCGCCCTGTGTCATGCCAATCACACGCCGGTACTGGTCGACGGTGCGCAGGGAGTGGTACATGCCCCCGCAAACGTGCAAGCCCTGGATATCGACTTTTACGCCTTTTCCGGGCACAAACTTTATGGCCCTACCGGCATTGGCGTGCTGTACGGCAAAAGTGCGTTGCTGGAGTCGATGTCTCCCTGGCACGGTGGCGGGAAAATGCTCACCCAGGCGACAATGCAAGGCTTTGTCGCGCAAAAGGTGCCGCATCGCTTTGAAGCAGGCACCCCCAATATTGCCGGGGTGCTGGGTTTAGCCGCCGCGCTGGACTGGCTGGCTGGTTTTGATCTGTCGGCAGCAGAAAACTACTGCGCACAACTGGCAACGCTTGCCGAAAACAGACTCAGCCAGTTGCCCGGATTTCGCAGTTTTCGCCGCAGCAACGCCTCCATTCTGGCCTTCGCGATTGCCGGTGTTCATGCCAGCGATATCATTGCCCTGTTGGCGGAGAAAGGGGTGGCGCTACGCGCCGGTCAGCACTGCGCGCAACCGCTGACCGAAGCGCTGGGGGTGAGCGGGACCCTGCGCGCGTCCTTTGCCCCCTATAATAGCGAAGAAGACGTTACCCGCCTGGTGCAGGCGGTTGAGTTCGCCCTTGAGTTGTTGGCAGACTAAAGGTCGCGCTGACTGTTGATAAAGAGAGAGAATATGTTAGCCCCACACCCCTTTGGTTATGATATTACCCCACAGTCGCTAAGCGAAAAATTCGCCGCCTTCCGCCAATGGGAAGACCGCTATCGTCAGTTGATCCTGTTGGCTAAAATGTTGCCGGCGCTCGATCCGGCGCTGAAAACCGCCGATATTGAGCTATCTGGCTGTGAAAATCGCGTTTGGCTGGGCTATGAAAAACTACCTACCGGCGGGATTCATTTCTATGGAGATAGTGAGGGACGCATCGTTAAAGGATTGCTGGCAGTGTTGTTGACCGGTGTAGAAGGAAAAACGCCGCAGGCGATCCTGGCACAGGATCCGTTGGCGTTATTTGATGACTTAC
Source organism: Rouxiella aceris (assembly GCF_012933545.1). Taxonomy (GTDB): domain Bacteria; phylum Pseudomonadota; class Gammaproteobacteria; order Enterobacterales; family Enterobacteriaceae; genus Rouxiella; species Rouxiella aceris. The sequence continues at coordinate 53,468 of NZ_JAADJU010000001.1, forward strand.
AGCTACGCGATCAACTCAGCAGCAGTCGCGCCAGCGGGCTGGCAGCATTATCCCAGGCGGTGCTTAATATTGCCCGCCAGTTGAGTTAACTGACAACCGTCTACAGGCTCAGGCGGTAGTCGCCGCTGATTTTGCCGCTTCTGTCGCTTCGCGCTGCGACTTGGCGATCATTTTTTTCAGCACATGGGAAACGGCCACAAAACCAAAGGTGGCAGTTACCATGGTGGCAGCGCCAAATCCCGAGGCACAGTCCATCTTTTTCGGGCCTTCTGCCGTTGCCCGCGAGGCACAGACGGAGCCGTCCGCTTGCGGATACATCAGCGGCTCACTGGAAAATACGCAATCAATCCCCAGCTTGCCCTTATTGTTTTTCGTCACGCCAAAATCATTTTTCAGTCGCTCGCGCAGCTTGGCGGCCAGCGGATCCTGGATCGTCTTGGCTAAATCCACCACCTCGATACGCGTCGGGTCAATTTGACCGCCTGCACCGCCGGTAGTGACCACCGGGATTTTATAACGGCGGCAATAAGAGAGCAGCGCCGCCTTCGGACGCACGCTGTCTATGGCATCGATCACATAGCTGTAATGACGATCGAGCATCTCAGCCACGTTATCCGGGGTGATAAAATCGTCAATGCAGGTCACCTGGCATTCCGGGTTAATTGCCAGAATGCGCTGCGCCATCACTTCCGTTTTCGATTGCCCGACGTTTTCACGTAATGCATGGATCTGCCGATTGGTATTGGTGACACAGACATCATCCATATCAATCAGCGTGATGGCGCCAATACCGGTACGCGCCAGCGCCTCGGCTGCCCAAGAGCCCACCCCACCGATACCGATCACACAGACATGGGCAGCAGAAAACAGCGCCAGGGCCTGCTGACCATATAAACGGGCAGTACCGCCAAAACGTTGTTGATAAGCCTCAGAGTAGCCTGCTGCCATGAAATCTGTCCTCTCTCTACAATAAATGGGGGTCTGCAATAGTATGCAGACCTTAGCGACCAGGATATTACACCGCCAGGCCGTTACTCCTGATTGGCGGTAAATAGCGGCTTAGCGCTTTGCGCCGATTTTAACACCCATACGCGCCCATAGTGATTATAAAATCCGGCGGCATGTCCGGCGTCGGCACCAATGCCCTGATACATATCAAAATGTTGTCCTTTGATCGCGCCACCGACATCCAGCGCGACCATCAGGCGTAAATGATATTTGCCGGTAAATTTGCCGTTATTGTCCAGTTCGGGGACTTCGGCCAGCAACGTGGTACCTGACGGGATCAGCGAACGGTCAGAGGCGACAGAAGCCTTGGCCACCAGTGGAACCCCCGCCGCACCGCGCACCGGCGCAAAAGGCTGCGGTTTAAAGAAGACGTAAGACGGGTTCTGCTCCAGCAGCTCCAACACCTCTGCCGGGCTATGGGTATCAGCCCAGTGACGGATCGCCTGCATCGACATATCCTGTCGCGCCACTTCGCCACGGTCGATCAACACCTTGCCTATGCTGCGATAGGCATGACCATTTTTGCCGGCGTAGCTAAAGAACATCATTGGACGCCCGTCGCCATAGTCAACATAGCCGCTGCCCTGCACTTCCATCATAAAGTTATCCATCAGCGAGTTGGTATAGGCGATGGCCAGATTGCTGCTCAGCGCACCGGCATAGATGGCAGTACGATCGGGTAAGCGGCCATGCCCCTTGGATGGCATGCGATACAGCGGATACTGGAACTCGCCCTGTGGCGTATAACGGGCCTGCACCACTGGCGTATAGTAGCCGGTGAACTGCACGTTACCGAAATTGTCTGCGCCTTCCATCTGATAGGCACTGATACCGTATTGCGCCAGGTTGCGTGTATCGGCTCCCGAACGCACCCACTGCTCAACGGCGTTAAAGGTATCGTTATTGCGACTATAGAGAGAGCCAGAGGCATACTGCACCTCCAAAACCTGATCGACATAATCCTTGGCATTTACCGGCTTGCCGGTAGCATTGGGTTCGTTGACATACTCAAGCGCATTATCCAGCCTGCCATCTTTATATTGCTGACCACGATCGGTAGGGCGTGAAGAACAGCCCGCCAACACAGCGATCACTACGCCAGTCAGCAAATATTTGGTCCATCGTCCGTTCATTAATGCACTCTCTTGCTCAGGGATAAAGATAAAATCCGTACCCTGTCGATTTCAGGATGCAGCAAGGCGGCAACCAAATGGATCCGTGGGTGCGTAGTCTACTCACTGACCGGAATGAATAAGGGAAGCCAATGCCGCTGCAATCTGAATGATGAAGGGTATTCGCGTGAAACGATAACAAAGGGGGAATCAGAAGGGAATTGTGGCGAACAAAAAAAACTTTAACGGGAAATGGCAGGAATAAGCAGCGTAATGAACAAAAATAGAGCAATAAACTGCTTTATGTCAATCAAATACAAAAAGAGGTTGCAACAATTCTCACGCAGAGTATAGTTCGCCTCCATCGGACGCGGGGTGGAGCAGCCTGGTAGCTCGTCGGGCTCATAACCCGAAGGTCGTCGGTTCAAATCCGGCCCCCGCAACCAATTCGATATGCTGCGGCACGAATTGAATAGCGCGTTCGATAAGTAAGTGTTTTAACTGATGAAGTAATAGAGTAGTATACGGACGCGGGGTGGAGCAGCCTGGTAGCTCGTCGGGCTCATAACCCGAAGGTCGTCGGTTCAAATCCGGCCCCCGCAACCAACTTGTTTGTTCATGGTTTACCGTGAAAACAAAGCGGTTAAAGCGTACGTAAGTAAAACAGAAAATAGTAAGACGGACGCGGGGTGGAGCAGCCTGGTAGCTCGTCGGGCTCATAACCCGAAGGTCGTCGGTTCAAATCCGGCCCCCGCAACCAATCTTATGATCGTGTTAAAAACAAGCACCCATCAGGGTGTTTTTTTTTGCCTGCTATTTAGCCTTTTCTCAGATTATCTTCTGGCCAACATGCCGCCATCGGCGAAATAGGCTTTTATCCCCGCCAGTATCGACTCAGCCACCTGTTGCTGAAAATGCGCAGTGCGCAGTTTGCGTTCCTCGCTGATATTGCTGATAAAGGCCGTTTCAACCAGGATTGACGGAATATCCGGTGCCTTCAATACCGCGAACCCTGCCTGATCCACCTGATGTTTGTGTAAATGATTCACCTTACCCATGCGCGTCAGCACTTCATGACCAAATTTCAGGCTGTCATTAACGGTCGCGGTCTGTACCAAATCAAATAAGGTATGATCGAGATAGCGGTCGCCGCTTTTACTGACCCCACCGATGTTATCCGCCTCATTTTGCGTATGCGCCAGAAAACGCGCCGCCGCGCTGGTTGCGCCTTTGGTCGATAGTGCAAACACCGAGGAACCCCGTGCGGCAGGGCTGGTAAAGGCATCGGCATGAATAGAGATAAACAGATCGGCGCGCTGCTTGCGGGCTTTGGCTACGCGCACCTTGAGGGGGATAAAAATATCCTCGTTGCGGGTCATAAACACCGCCATATTGGGTTGTTGCTTAATCAGCCGCTGCAAGCGCCTGGCAATTTGCAGCACAACGTCTTTCTCGCGGGTTTTATATTTGCCAATAGCACCGGGATCTTCACCACCGTGGCCCGGATCCAACATAATAACAATGGGCCGTTCATGTCCGGCCTTGCCGTCTTTGGCTTGCTCCGGGGGTAAGGTGCGCGCGACATCCCCACGGTTATAATCTTCCAGCAGCGCCAGCAAGGGATCGTCCTGTTCGCCACCACGATTTTGCTCCGGATAAAGATCGATCACCAGCCGATGACGAAACTCCGCCACCGGTGGCAGCCTGAACAGATGTGGGCTGATAGTCTGCTTGAGCTCAATCACCAGCCGCAACGTGGTTTTGGTGAACTGGCCGACGCGCAGTTGTTTGATATAGGGATCGCTGGCGCTGATTTTGCCGCCCAGACCTTTGAGCACCGAATTAAGCTGTACACCGGCAATGTCCACCACCACCCGCGCAGGGTTAGACAAAATAAGCTGTTGGTAATTGAGCGGCGAGTTCGATTCGAGGGTAATACGGGTATAGGTAGAGGAAGGCCAGACACGAACGGCAACAATCTGCGGGCCGGCAGCCAAACCCACGCCACTGACGCTTAACAACCAGGTTGCTGCTGCGCTTTGTAAAAGACGGCGTCGGCCAGAGTTATGTCGTTGGTCAGGCATAAAAGCTCAATCTATCCAAAAAGATCAACAAAAGTAACCTATTACAATAAGAGAAACTTTACCCAATCTCTGGCTGACTGTCACCCCATGGCCTCAAGAAAACCCTCGTTGCCATGCGATAACGCCACGTAAATCTATAAAAATGCCCGGTTTTCAGGTCCGTTTCTTTGTCGACAAGAATGACCGAAGTCCTCCGGTTATTAAATGAGATATAAAATTAATACCATATAAACAAAGAGTTAATTAATAACAGAACCTGTACCGACATAAAAACAGAGAGGGTATGCTTCTTCTCCAGCCAATAAATTGATGAGGTCAATAATGAAAAAAGTAAAAATAGCCCTGCTGTTAGTGATGGCCTGTTGGACAACGGGGGTAATGGCACAAGAGCAGGTAAAACAGGAGGTACTGCTAAAAACCTCCCAGTCGTGGGATGGCGTGGCCTATAAAGGTTATCCAGCAGGAGAACCGGAAATCACCGTGCTAAAAATCATCATCCCTCCTAACACGTCATTACCCTGGCATACCCATCCGATGCCAAATGCAGCCTATGTCCTTGCCGGTGAACTGACGGTCGAGAAAAAACAGGACGGTAGCAAACGTCAGCTACATGCGGGTGAAACCCTGCCAGAAATGGTCGACGCCCTGCATCGGGGCTATACCGGCAAAGATGGCGCCACCTTGATTGTGTTTTATGCGGGCAGTAAAGGACAAGCGCTCAGCCATAAGCAACCCTGAGTCACAGAGATAACCCTGGACAGTTTTGCCTTCAATTCTCGGCCCTTACCCACTTTGAGTCTTTTAAATTGAATTGAATGTCAAAAACAGAGATTTCCTACTTGCCACGCAGCCATAAAAGAATAAAAATACGAAAATTACGAATAAAAATGCAAAAGAGGTTTTGCCGTGAAGGAACGAAGCACTGAACTGGTCCAGGGTTTTCGCCACTCAGTTCCCTATATTAATGCTCACCGGGGTAAGACTTTCGTTATCATGCTCAGTGGTGAAGCTATTGAACATGAGAATTTCACAAATATAGTCAATGATATCGGGCTGTTACACAGTCTCGGCATCCGGCTGGTTGTGGTTTATGGCGCCCGTCCACAAATCGACAGCAATCTGTCTGAACATGACTATCAACCGATTTATCACAAAAATACCCGCGTCACCGATGCCAGAACCCTGGAACTGGTGAAACAGGCCGCCGGTTTATTGCAGCTGGATATTACCGCTCGCCTTTCTATGAGCCTTAATAATACGCCACTGCAGGGCGCGCATATTAACGTAGTCAGCGGTAACTTTATTATCGCTCAGCCATTGGGCGTGGATGACGGCGTCGACTATTGCCACAGTGGTCGTATTCGCCGTATTGACGAAGAGGCGATCCATCGTCAACTCGACAGCAATGCCATTGTGCTGCTTGGCCCGGTTGCCGTCTCGGTTACTGGCGAAAGTTTCAATCTGGTCTCTGAAGAAGTGGCCACCCAACTTGCCATCAAATTAAAAGCCGAGAAGATGATTGGTTTTTCTTCTGCGCAAGGGGTTATTGATAACCAGGGCAAAATTATCTCCGAGCTGTTCCCTAACGATGCACAAGACCGCATTGAGGCCATGGAACAGCAGGATGATTACCAGTCGGAAACCGTGCGCTTTCTGCGCGGGGCGGTTAAAGCCTGCCGCAGCGGCGTGCGCCGTAGTCACTTGATCAGTTATCAGGAAGACGGTGCCTTGATCCAGGAACTGTTCTCCCGTGACGGTATCGGCACCCAGGTGGTGATGGAGAGCGCCGAGCAGGTTCGTCGCGCGACCATTAATGATATTGGCGGTATTCTTGAGCTGATCCGCCCGCTGGAACAGCAGGGGATCCTGGTTCGTCGTTCCCGTGAACAGCTGGAAATCGAAATCGACAAGTTCACCATTATCGAACGCGATAACCTGACCATTGCCTGCGCGGCACTCTATCCTTTCCTTGATGAAAAGATTGGTGAAATGGCCTGCGTGGCGGTTCATCCGGATTATCGCAGCTCGTCTCGTGGTGAAATGCTGTTAAAACGCGTGGCCAGTCATGCCAGACAAATGGGGCTAACTCGGCTGTTTGTGCTGACCACCCGCAGCATTCACTGGTTCCAGGAACGCGGCTTTCAGCCAGCCGAAGTGGACGTTTTGCCGATCCAGAAACAAGAGATGTACAACTATCAGCGACGTTCAAAGATTCTGATCGCTGACCTGTGATCCAGGCGGCAATTCAGCAGCCAGTCGGCGGTAAAACGCCGACTGGCTGGCAGCGACTATTGATTTAGCGCTGAACAGCCTGCTCCGCCCTGCCCTTTACCCCGCCACCAACCGTTCCACCAGACCACTGCGCCTTTGCGTTGGCGTACGAATAGACTGGCTTAACACCTTTTCACTGCAATAGAGCGACAGCTGCCGTTTGGCACGCGTCATCGCCGTATAAACCAGTTCACGCGTCAATACCGGCAAAAAATGGTTGGGTAAAACCAACAGCGTATGCTCGAACTCCGAGCCCTGGGACTTGTGCACCGTCATGGCATAGGCGGTATCATGCACCGGTAAGCGACTCGGCTGCACCGATTTGATTTGGCCATCGGGCAGTTGAAAATAGACGCGCAACTCTCCCAACTCATTATGCAGCGCAATACCAATATCGCCGTTAAACAGGCCAAGTGCGCTGTCATTGCGGCTGATCATCACCGGGCGGCCAACGTACCAGCGTCCGCCGAATGCCGTAGCGCCACGGATCAGCCCCTGCCGTTGCAGCATCTGCTCAATACGCTCATTTAAGCCGCTTAAACCAAATGGCCCTTCACGCAAGGCACACAGCACCTGAAAAGCACCGAACGCCCGCAGAATATCAGCAGGATCCTCCCCGCGCGCAACCGCCTGCAAGTAGGGGCGATAACCCGCCGTGCAGGCATCGAGCAAGGATTTAAAATCGTCAGTTTCGTTAAGCGGGAAGCAGCTGACATCGCTCAGGTCTTGTGACAACAATCGCCGCACCGCCTGACTGTCTCCGCTATTGACTGCCGTTGCCAGTCGACCAATACCGGAACTGGCGTCAAAGCGATAGCTTTTGCGCAGCAGACATAAGGAATCGCGTACACTGGAGGAGTGAGCCATCTCAGTGCCGACAATGGCACAGCCGGTTAATCGCGCTAACTGAGCGGCGCGTGCCGGGCTGTACCCCTGCTCGGCAAAACGGCAGATATCCCCCAACACCGCGCCCGCTTCTACGGAAGCCAACTGGTCGCGATCACCAAGAAAAATTACTCTGGCCTGCGCCGGCAGTGCGGCAATCAATCTGGCCATCATCGGCAGGTCAACCATTGAGGCTTCATCAACCACCAGCACGTCCAGATGCAGCGGATTGCCCTGGTGATAACGCATGCGTTGGCTGTGCGGCTGTGCACCAAGCAGACGGTGCAACGTTGAGGCCTCTTCCGGAAACAGCGCGCGCTGCTCCTCGGTCAATGGCAGTTTTCGACTCGCCTGCCCCAGTGATTCCGTTAATCTTGCCGCGGCCTTGCCGGTTGGTGCCGCCAGTTGGATCCGCAAACGGCTGTCCGGTTGCAACTGCACCAGTGCAGCCAATAGCCTGGCGACAGTGGTGGTTTTTCCGGTACCCGGACCGCCGGAGATAATGGCAATACGCCGGGTGACCGCTACCGCCGCCGCGACTTTTTGCCAGTTAATCTCATTGCTATCACCGGACCCAAAGAGCTGGTCGAGGATCTCGCGCAGTCGCGACTCATCGACGTCCATTTCACTATTTTGCTGGTCCAGCGCCAGCAGCTGTGCGGCATCTGCAATAAAAAAGTCGGCTACTTGCCCTTCGTCCTGCCACATTCGCTGTAAATATAAACGCTGCTGTTGCAATACCAGCGGCGTGGCCTGTTGGCCGTCCCCCACTGCCGGATGCGCCGTCAGCAATGCCAACCATGCGGCCTCATCAGGCTCGCCCGCCGCTTGCCACATGGCCTGCGCCAGAGCGGGAAAACGTCCTTCAAACAGCAGCTCAGGCTGTAACTCTGCCAGGCGCAGACAGACATGTCCGCGTCCGGCCTCGGCACTCAGGCAGGCAGCGGCCAGCATGATGGCAGGTTGATCGGCGGCCAGCATGCGTGCAAACTGCACGTCCAGCGCGCGCAGCGCCCCCAGCGCCATCGCCTGTTCACAAAGGGCAATCATGGCAGGCTCTCCTCTGCGGACAATAATCCCGGCGGCGAGGCAGCTTCACCTTTAAACAACTGATCCAGCGAGCTGACCAGGGCTTCATCCGGTCGATGGCAGAATACCCCCTGTTGTGGATGCTCTGCATCAATGCCACGTAAAAACAGATAGATAACACCACCGAAGTGTTCTTCATAGCGGTATCCCGCCAGTCGATGGCGCAAATAGCGGTGCAAGGCCAGGGTATAGAGCTGATATTGCAGATCGTAGCGATGCAAAGCCATGGCATTTTCCATGGCAGATTGGGTATAAGCGCTACCGTCTTCCCCCAGCCAGTTAGACTTATAGTCCAGCAGGTAATAACGTCCCTGCCAGCAATAGACCAGATCGATAAAACCTTTTAACATGCCTCGCACCTGGCGAAAATCCAGTGGCGGACAACGGGCCGACAAGGGATCGTAATGCCTGATCAACGCGTCCAACTGCGGCGCCTGCAACAAGTCATCGATGGGCAGATAGAATTGCAGCTCAGACTGATGCTGCCCCGGTTGCAGCGCGCCAAGACTCATACCGCTATCATCCAGCGGCGTGCTCAGCACGTTACTTAGCCAGGCGTGCAATACTGGCAGCCAGTCGCTGCTATAACCTTGTGCCTCCAGCTGTTCACCCAACCAATCGCTATCTATCGGCTGGCTAAAGTCAATTTCCTCAAACAGACTATGCAAAAAGGTCCCCGGACCCGCGCCGCGCGGAAAACTGTGTGGCGTCATTTGCGGCTCACTGTCCTGCGGCTGCTCACCGGCGGCTTCGACGTCAAGTTTCGGCAGGAGATCCTGCGCCAACGCTGAACCATGTTGTTGCAGGCCGGAGTAGCTGGTGACTCGCCAGAAATCGGCAATGGTACGGCTCATCTGTGCCGCGGCCAGCGGCAGCGCGGCAACTTCGGGCGCAATCCACGGATTTTGCTCCAGGGCATTAACTGGCGTCACGGCAATATCATCGCTGACCAGCTCGGCTAAACACTGTGCCAGCAAAGCGGCATCGCCGGCCTGCCCCTGCTGGATCAAATAGCCCAGCGCACTGTGGTGAAGGTCGGTCTCCCCCTGTTTTTTACGACTGCCCTGGATCAGCGGTGCAATCCCCAGGCTACAGTGATAAACCGAACGCGTCAGTGCAACATACAGCAGGCGTAAATCCTCGGCCAAACGCTCTTCTTCGGCAAGTTCGATACTTTGCTCATCCTCGCTCAAATCAAGCAAGGCGGCGAAATTTTGTCGATCGTGATACAGCCCGCGCTGCTGCGCACGGAAGTTGCTGATAAATGGCAGCCAAACCAGCGGATACTCCAACCCTTTGGATTTATGGATGGTCACCACTTTAACCAGATGCTTATCACTCTCCAGACGCAGCTGTTGGCTTTGCGACTGACTGTCGGGTTGGGCAATTTGCTGTGCCAGCCAGCGCACCAGTGCGTGCTCACTATCGAGTTGCACCGCCGCCTCTTGCAGCAGCTCGCCCAGATGCAGCAGATCGGTAAGTCGTCGCTCACCGCCGGGATTGGCCAGCAGATCTTCGGCAATATGCCGCTGCATAATCAGATTTTTAAGCATCGGCAAAACGCCGCGTTGCATCCAGCGCTGGCGATAACCATCAAATTCATCAACCAGTTTATCCCAGGCCAGTTCATCCTGACTGAGGGCATCTAGGGTCAAGGCATCCAGTCCCATCAGGCCGGTAGCCATGGCACTGCGCAATGTTCTTTCGTGTTCAGGGGTTAATACTGCCTGCAGCAGCCACAGCAGATCCAGGGCTTCGGCGGTAGCAAACACGCTATCGCGATTCGACAGATAGACCGAAGGAATATGCAATACGCTAAGCGCATCGCGGATCAGCGCCGCTTCCCGGCGGCTGCGGATCAGAATGGTAATATCCGACGCCTGTACCGGTCGACGATCTTCCCCTTCGCCAAGCCAGGCCTGCTGTTGCTGCCCGGCGGTCAGCCAGTCACGGATCTGTGACGCACAGTGTTGCGCCATAAACTGCTGATAATCGTTAACGCCAACCCCTTCTCCTGGCTGTAACCAGCACTGCAGACCCGGCTGGGTTTGCCCATGCAACTCAAAACGCAGCGTCGCATTTTTAGTTGCGGAAGAGACGGCAAGAAAGGGGATTTGCGAGAATAAAAACGGTGACGGCAAACGTGAAAACAGTTGATTGACGCTTTGTACCATTGACGCTGCGGAGCGCCAGTTGGTTTCCATTGTGTAGTGAGCACTGACTTCAGAACGCGCGCGCATATAGGTAAAAATATCCGCGCCGCGAAAAGCATAAATCGCCTGTTTGGGGTCGCCAATCAGTAACAGGCCGCATTCTGGCTGGTTGCCATACAGGCAGTGGAAAATACGGTATTGCTGCGGGTCCGTATCCTGAAACTCATCGATCATCGCCAACGGATAACGTTGACGGATGGCTTGTGCCAGCAGTTCACCGGCAGGTTGCTGTAAGGCACTATCAAGACGGCTAAGCAGATCGTCAAACCCCAGCTCGGCGTGCTGGCGTTTCTCTTCGGCAACCGAACGGCGGATCTCAACCAGCGCGCGGGCAATCACCAGATCGCGGATCGAGCGTGGCGCAGCGTATAGCGCATCAATGGCATCGAAAACCGTATGCCGGGGCGGCTCGCCCTTTTTGGTTTTATCTAATAGAACCGATTGTCGAAAGCGCTCCAGCTCTTTCGGCAAACGATAGCTTTCGGTAGCCTGCATCGCCCAGTCGCCAATCGTCGCCAGCCAGACCGGCAGAAAACGGCTGCTATAGCTGCGCTTATCCACGCCCGACTGGTTGATTTCATTGGCGATATCGCTTGCCGCCGCCATCCACTGCTGCTTGATCTCATCAATATGCGCCACAATGCGCTGATGCCGATGCTGCAGAGTTTCGTCATTATCTGGCGGGAAACGCAGCTGCGGTGCTTCACCGTGCAGATAAGAGGAGAGATCGGCCAGCAAGGCCTCAGGACCACTCCACTCCTGTGCCACCACGCGCGCAATATTCAACGGCAGCGGATAGCAGTAGCGGCGCCAAAAATCGGCGCAGGCCTGACGTCGCAGCGGCAGTTCATCCTGGATCAGCGTTTGCTCAAACAGGATCCCGGACTCAAAAGCATTATGCATCAGCATACGCTGGCAAAAACCGTGAATGGTATAAATTGCCGCCTCATCCATCTGACGCTCGGCGGCCAGCAAGGTTGCCGCTGCTGTAGATAAATCGGTGATTTCGGTCATTAACGCGGCCAGCATCGGGTTACCACTTTCACGACGAATGCAGGCCAGACGAAGCTCATGAATATTGCTGCGAATACGCCCGCGCAGCTCTTCTGTTGCCGCTTCGGTAAAGGTCACCACCAGGATCTCTTCAACGGTCAATGGGCGCGTAAAGGCGGCTTGCTGCCCCAGGCCAAGCAGCAGCCGCAGATAAAGTAGCGCCAGCGTAAAGGTTTTACCTGTACCCGCAGAAGCCTCGATCAGCCGCTCACCAGATAACGGCAACGTCAGGGGGTCAAGCTTGTGCGGGATGCTGTCTGTCATTATTTATTAACCTGATGTGGAAAGGTTTTTTGCAAACTGGAGGTCGTAGCATAGGTTTTCCAGCCAGCGGGGGCCGCATAGTGTGGCGTTTTGCTGTCATTCCCCGAGACCTGGGAAAGCATGCTAAAACCGGTCTGGGCAATCACTGCCTGATGATAGAAATCAGCCAGCTGTTTCTGTGTCAGCCCCTGGATCACGGCGATCACCTGATCTCGGGTGGTAAACTGTGCATTGCCACGGTCAAAATCTTCGTTAAAACGTCCGACTTCCTCGCCCATGGTTTGCGGCCGCTGCTGCAATTCATTTAACAAGCCTTGCTTATACTGGTTAAATTCACTGTCTTTCATGCCACGCAAACGCTTTTCAGCCTGGGGATAAAACGCCAGATAGCGCTGGTAAAGGTAAGCCGGTTGCTTGCTGTTACTTTGCAGCAGAAAGCCCAGCCCCCACTGCTTGCCCACAGGTATCGGGAAGGCAAACACCGCATAACCCAGTTGTTCCTGAGTACGCAGTTGGCTATAGAACCAGGGTTGGATAATTTGCCCGAGCAGCGAGCTGTAGGCCATGCTGTGAATTTCATCAAAGCCAACGGGTACATAGACCGCAGCAAGGGCCGAATCGGTGGAGGTGCCGACGCGCTGCATATTTACCTTTTGCGGTTTGCGGATCACAATAGTGCTGCCACGCCACCATTGGCTACCGGCAGGTTTCACCTTTTCTCTGATCCCCGCTACCATTTTCTCGACCTGAGGGGCGGTCATATTGCCCACCACCATCACTTCGAGCGCGCCTTTGGCAATCAGCTTTTGTCGATACTCGATCACCTGTTGCAGGGTAATGCCAGCGACCAATTTTTCCCGCACTTCGCGCTCACTGTAAGGCAGGCGAGAGATCAGTTGTACAGGCTGTAGCGCCAGCTCAAAGGCTTTGCCTTTATCTGCCGAGGCCAACCGCTCCAGATACCACGATTTCGCCTGTGCAAGCTGCTCGGCCGTTGGTACTACTTTGGGATATTCATCCACCAGCTCGCTGAGTAAGTCAGGCAGATGATCGGTGAAGCCATTGGCATTAAACTCCAGGCCATGATCCGGCGAAGTGGCAAAGCTGATACCGCCAATGGAGGCCTGATAGCTCAACTGGTCAAACGCCACCCCGGTCAGATAATCATTAAGACCGTAGAGCACCTGATTTTGGGCGGAATCCAGCGCCTGCTCACTGCGAAAAGCCAGAGTGACATCGGCTTTCGGTTCAGAAGAGAAGTAGCGGCTGGGCATATAAAAAACCCGCAAATCCGGTTGATTGACAAGCAACGCGGGACGCGTCTGATTATCATTTTTCGTCACTACGTCAAGATTTTCAGGAATATAAGGATTAAGCGTTGGTAAAGAGAGACTGATCTGCCCGGCTAACTGATGCCAGCGGCTAAAATCATCGACGGGGACTTTATCGACCTGATAGGGGGCATCAACAAAATAGGCCATTTTATTATGCGGTTCATTCGGGCTGATAAACCAGAATCGCGCATTCTCAGGAGTAAGCGCCGCCAGGCGATTATCGATGGCCTGGGGATCAAAGCGATCGGTAATATATGGCGAGTCCAGCACATGCTCCACCGGCACCCGCATCATGGTATCCACCAGCCACTCGACATAACCCATATCGCGAGTTACCGCGGGATAACGGAAATCCAGCGCCATAACATGGGCAATTTCGTTGAAATACTCTTTTGTTACCCCCTGAGCACGCATTAGTGACAGATAGTTAAAGATGGCGGCAATCACCTTATCCTTGTCCGCCAATCCTTTATCAGTCAGCGAAACCGAAATGGCAAAAATGCCCTGGTTGCGCTGCACCATGGGATCGGCACCGGCGCTGATACCATCGGCCAGCCCCTGTTTTTGCAACCAGTCCGACAAAGTATTCTTGCTGCGATTACCGATCAGGTAACTGATATAGGTATCGGTTTTACTGCGAAAATCAGCGCTGTTATTGTCGATGGCAAACTCAACGCGCAGCTGCTTGCGAGGTTCAGCAGGTACATAGTGGATCATAATCCCCTGCTGCTCAGGCGTGACGCTAGGCACGGTGATCGGCGGCACAACAGCATCATGATTGGCAATTTTGCCAAAAGTATCGGACGCAATCTGCGCCAGCTCTGGCAATGGTTTGTTACTGTAGATCACCCCAACCATCAAATTGGCAGAATAATAACGCTGATAAAAAGCGACCAGGGCATCGTGCAAGGTACTTTCGGGCTTATCTTTCAGGGTATCGAGATTGCCGCCGGCATAGCGCGAGCCGGGGTGGGCGGGATTGAGCGTTTCTGCTCTGACCTGCCCCATACGCATGCCGTCTCTGGAACGCGCCATAGTCAGTTCGGCATTGACCGCATTACGCTCTTTATCGGCGTACATCGGATCCAGCAACGGTTCACCCACGGCATCGGCCAGGCGATCTACCGCCTCTTTTAAGGCATCATTCTCTACCTCAAGGTAAAAAGCCGTGCGGTAAGAAGCGGTGCTGCCGTTATGGCTGCCGCCGTGCATCTTAAGGAATTCAGACAGGCTCTCAGGTTTTGGGTACTTCTTTGAACCCATAAGCAGCATATGTTCGGTGAAATGCGCCAGGCCTAGTTGCGCATCCGGATCCTGCAAGGAACCCACGGATACCGCCAGCGCCGCCAGAGACTTACTGGCGTCGCTATCCGACACCAGCAGCACCGTCATACCATTGGCCAATTTTATCGCCTGATACAGACGGGGGTCATTCTGACTTTTATGTATTGTTTCTGCAATTGGTTGCCAGTCTGTCGCCGACCAGACTGCGGGGGCCCAAAACGTCAACAACAACAGTAACCCGCTCATTCGGGTAAGCTGTTTCAACATTACTTGTCTCCCTTAATATAAGTAAGTTGCCCAAGAGGCAATTTGCCAGCATGACCCTGGCTTAAAAAGGTCGGCATTATCCGCACCTGAAATAATAATGACTCAACTCAGACCCCACGACAGACAGATAGTTGTCTTGTCACTGCTCGTTTACCCTGGTACAACGCCTGCACCGCGCAGTATAACCATCGGCACTGATGACTATGCCAGATTATGCTGGATAACAGGCAAAAGAAAACGCACCGATTCAGCAGTGATTGCCGCAATGTTTACTTGATCCAGTTGGCGCATAACCCGCTGTACGTAAGGATCCTCCCCCTCGCCCGGCACACGGCCATCTCCCTGCCATATCTGGATCAGTTTATTCTGCCCTTTGGCGAGCAATTCGGCATCGCTGCTCAACATGCCGCTCTGGCGATCGTAACAACTGTCTAACCACGCCCAACCGCTTTTGCTTAACAGCATCAATGGCGAGCTTAAGCCTTGGCGATAGCCGATGATCAGTTCCCCGAGATAGCGCATCGCGACATCAGGGGGGAGATTGGCAAAGCGAAATGCGGTACCGCTACGGCCAAACATTCTGCTTTCACCACTGCCACCGCTGGCACAATAAACGACATGCTCAATCCACAGTAGCAGACCATCGCGAGCCAGCAAGGCGGCAGGTCGCCAACGCAGCAGCCCGTCAGCCTGTACCTGATGCATCCAGCCGGTAAGTTGTACATCGCCAACCTCAAGGGCAAGTTCCATGCTGCCCGCCTCGCCGCGCGCCTCACGCACCTGGTCGGCTAATTCGCTCATCTCCTCACACTGCTTGCTCCAGAAAATTTCACCGAAGGCACCATAAGGCAGACCGCCAGAAGCTTTTACATGGTTAAACAAAACGGCAGGATCCTGCTGTTCAATCAAGGTATTCAGCAACTGGGTATTAAGCTGATAACGATTAAGGTTATCGACAATAAACGGCTCTTCATCCGAGAGCTCGGTTTCTTCCAGGGTAAAACTGACATTCAGTCGCATTTGAAAAAAAGCTTTGATCGGATGACGATAAAAACGCAGCAGACTATCCAGCGAGATTTCCGTCAAAGGCAGCTCGCTTAGCGGCTGATTAAAATCACTGATCGCGGTCCCTTGGCCACCCGCGGCGGGCAGCCATTCAGCGGCATAACTGCAGGCTTCATTACCGCCATCAAAATTGCCGGCATCAAAGGGGGTGCGCGAATGCCACTGCGCCAAATGGTCGCGCACGCGGATTTCGCTATCGTCGGCGCTAAGCTGGCGATCCTGTTCCAGACAATAACTCTGGCCGATATATTCCATCAGTTCACTGACCAGCACCGAAGGGTAACGCAGGCTATTGTCCTGAATAGAACGACCAATATAGCTGATATACAGCTGCTCCTGTGCCGACAGTATCGCCTCCAGGAACAGATAGCGGTCATCGTCACGACGACTGCGGTCACCACGTTTAATTTGCCGAGCCATCAGGTCAAAGCCTAGTGGCGGCAACGTGCGCGGATAAACCCCGTCATTCATACCCAACAGACAGACGACTTTGAACGGGATCGAACGCATTGGCATCAGTGTACAAAAGTTAATTGGCCCGGCCAGGAAGCGCTGGCTGATGCGTTCCTGGTCAAGACGCGAAGCCAGCTCATCACGCAATATCGATAAGGGGACATCATCGGGATAGCGCGAAGTGACGCCCTGATTAATCACTTTTTGCCACTGCTGTTCTATCAGTGCCAGCGCCACTTCTGTCTCCCCTTCTGGTGAAAAGAAGGTGGCAAGCAGCTCATGGCAAATGGGCAACCAGTCATTGAGTTTACGCGACTGGGCAAGGCGGATACGCCATTGGCTGAGTTGCATCAGTAGTTCAGCCAGGTGTCCGGCCAGTTCTGCCGCCAGTCCGGTCGACTCGTCGTAAGGCAGAACTCCCTGCCAGTCCCCTGCTCGGCTATCCATGGCATAACCAAGCAGCATGCGGGTCAAACCAAAGTGCCAGGTATGTTGACCAGTGGCGGGCAAAGCAAGCTCGCGGACGTTGTCATCATCCAATCCCCAGCGAATACCCGACTCGCCGACCCATTGGCGCAATAGTCTCAGACCTTCTTCATCAATGGAGAAACGGCTGGCCAGCGCCGGGACTTCCAGCAGCGCCAACACCTGTTCGGAGGTAAAACGGCTTAACGGCAGGTCGAGCAGCGAAATAAAAGCCTGTAGCGCCGGGTGCGACTGGCTGGCTTTGCGGTCAGAAATTGAAAATGGCAGATAACGGTCTGGCGAAGCATTACCAAATACCGCCTGAATATAGGGGGCATAGCTGTCAATATCTGCCACCATCACAATAATATCGCGCGGACTCAGTTGTGGATCCTGGTCCATCATCGCCAACAGGTTATCGTGTAATACTTCCACTTCACGCTGAGGGCTGTGGCAAATATGCACACTAATTGAGCGATCGCTCGCCTGCAACACCCGCTTGCTTTCACTGCTGTTGAGGGTTTCCGGAGTCATACCGACTACCGCATAATCTTCGAGATCGAGCATATCCTGCTGGATAGCATGCAGCAGGTTATCGTGGCCGACATCGACAAAAGCGTGCACTTCCTGGATCGCATCCACCTGGGATAACAGGAACATATGGTCGCGTCCCAGTTTACCCCAGGAGGCCAGCAACGGATTACTCAGGTTCTGCTCACCCTCCTGGTTAAACAACTGTTCGGCCTGCTCGGGATCGCGAAACAGCGACGACTCGCCAGCCTCGAGATAGTGACGGCGTTTGCGGCTTTGCAGACGCGCCAGAAAAGCATAATTCTGGATATCCCCCCAATAATAGCGGCAGGGATTGGTAAACATCAGATGGATATCAATATGCTGACCCAGGGCTTGCAGCGCCTGTAGATAAACCGGCGGCAATGCCGAAATACCGCAAATAAAGACCCTTTGCGGCAAATCAGCCGGACAGCTGCTGGCACCGTCGAGCGCCTGAATAAAGTGTTCATAAAGATTGGCACGGTGCCATTTTGGCTGCTGGAGTTCTTCGGTGTAGTCACACAGCGCTCGCCAAAGCGGTGCCTGCCAGTGTTGTGAGTCCTCCAGCCCCTCAACCAATTGCCCCTGCTGCCAACTCTTTAGCCATTCAGGTCGATAAACCAGATATTGGTCAAACAAATCGGCAACGCGTGAGGCCAACTGGTGGATCTTTCTTTTATCACCGTCGTCAGTTAGATAGTGCTGAAGAGCGGCAAACTCAGGCTCCGTCAGCTTGCCGGGTAATAGCCACATCAGTTTCCAGGTCATGGCATCTTTACTGAATGCACTCTCCTTGGGGATGCCGGGCAGCACTTTGGTGAACATATCCCAAATAAAGGTCGCCGGTAGCGGAAACGCGATATTGGCAGCAATACCAAAAGAGTGGGCCAGCTCCATTTGCAGCCACTGCGCCATTCCGGGGCTTTGTACCAGTATCACTTCCTGCTGAAAGGGCCCCGCCAACGGACGGCCTTCAATAAGCCGCGTTGTCAGTATTTTCAGCAAATCCAACTGGTTGGAATGGTAAACAGTAAACATATCTTTTTCCTTGAGGCGCAAAAGCGACATCAGCAAAGAGGCAAAGGGTGGCGTATTATGCTGTAAATCCCTTGGCGGCAAATTGACAGCCATTTATATTAAGCACTTGGCTACAGAGGTTGCTACTTTACCCACCGACCGCGCTAATGCAAAGCCGCCAGGTCAACATCATGAATATTTACCCTTTTTTCCTCTCACCCATCGTCAGCAACGGGCTGGCAGAGCCAGCGACTGAGGGTACTCTTATAACCGAGAGGGGTGACCACACTGGCGGTTATCCGCTGACAACCCGGGGTAGTTGCCTGCTGAGTGATCGCTGCCTGCCAGCCAGGCAGAGACAACACTTTACCTTTGCCTGTTGCTGCGTAACTTTCCAGTTGCTCATGAGCTTCCTGCCAGGCCTGACGCATCTGCCATTGGCGACTAAAACCCTGCCCCAGAAATTGGTAATACTGCAGCAAACCCAGCACCGAGACCGAGAGCAGCAGGGTAGCCAAAAGCACCTCCGGTAAACTAAAGCCCTGTTGCTGGTTCACCACGTTATTCACCGCTTTGTTCCTCCTGGCATTGCAGCTCATCCCGGAATGGGCAGAAATCCAGCCATCCGTTATCCAGCGCCTTAAAACGTAACCGTTCCCACTCATCGCCCTGCCGGATCGCCCGTTGATATAAAAACACCGGCAAAGTCCCCCTCTTATCTTGCCCTTCGCCTCTTAATATATAGAGATCGACAAGCTCTGCGGGTTTGACACAGCTTGTCAGGCGTTGGCGCGAAGCACCGGCTTCTGTTACTGGTTCTGCATAGGTGGCACATTGCCAACCGCCAGCAGTAAAAGGCTCCCAACTACGACTGAGTCCCCAATTAAGCGATGAGGCAGCAAGCTCCCAGGCGACCCAATATCCCTGCTCACTACGCGTTAGCGCCAAAGCCGAATCCAGATACTGATTTACCTTGTTAAGCGCCAGCAGACCAAGAGTCATCATCATCATAATACTCAAAATTAATGCATTACCCTGCGCCAGCCGCCGCGATCTTTCAGATTGACAGGCAACAGTGCCAAAGACTGAGACGGTGGAACGGCCCAAATCATGCCATACCTTTAACCGGCACAGGGTTTTGTCCTTTGTCATGATGTTTATTGACTGTATGTTCATTGCCCTTGCACCACTACCTCAAGCCGATTGTTTACCGTGGGATACTTCAGCCAATGAGCTGCAAGTTGTAAAACATAACGCGTTTTACCGCTTGCCCCTTTCTCGGCCGACAGTTGAAAGCGGCTCAGGAAAACCTCGGAGGGATCCAGCAGACGCTCCCAGCCGACACTATTACACTGCGTTACGCCGCGCTGGCTTTCCAACATGCCATCACGCAAACGGTAGCCAAAGAACTCTGACTCAGAGTGTTCTGCCGGTTCCCAGCGACCGTTGCGATTCAGATCATAGGCCAGGATAACGCATGAGTTTTCAGCCTCGCCGCTGGCGTGGGAAATCACCACCGCCTTGCCGGGGCAACTTCCGGCACAAAAGCCTGCGCGACGAAGGTCTTTGGTCAGTGTCTGCGTTGTTTGCCGTAAAAGTTGGTCCAGTTGATAATGCTGGCTAAGCAGCTGTGTTCTTTGCCTGAGTAGGGGAAAGATCTGCATGGCACCCAGTATCAACATACTGCCAATGCCCAGCGCCATCATCGCCTCCGGCAGAGTAAAACCTTTGGCCATTTTTATCGACATTGCGCAGCGCACGCTAATTAACATAGTGCTATCCCCGCCATGGGTTGTGCTTCACTGCATAACCGCAGCCGTCCTCTGGCCGACAGTATCAACCGCACCTTGCCGGCAGCATTACTCAGGGTAATATGCCCGGCCTGCGCCATATTCCTTCGGCCATAAAAACCCATAATTTTCTCGGAATATGCCGCAAGAGTCATATCTTGATAGGCAAGCTGGAAAGAAGCGGCTCCGGCCTGCAAACAGGTTGCCGGTTTTACGCCACTGCCCACGCAGCCGCCCGGTCCATCGATAATCCACAGCAGGCGCGTCTGGTTATACTGGTAGGCAGTGACCTGCAACTGCGTAAGATAAATACGCAATTGCTGAACCTGTTGTTCAAGCTGCAAACGTTGCTGATAAGCTTGCCATCCGCTTAATGACCAAAGACTGAACATGGCAATCAGTGCCAGCACCAGCATGATTTCTATCAGGGTCATTCCCTGCTCTCCTGCCAAAGAATACGTTTTCATCGGGCAAGTGTAGTTCGCCTGGCGCTGGCTACCAGCGACAAAAATTCAGGTTTCGCTAAGCCTCGCAAAAAAAATTGCTGACATGCAAAAACTGACATAACCGCCTGGAGATATCTCCCAACAGTATGAATGGACTATAAAAAATGGTGACAGCACAAGCTGATTGGCTTAACAATAAAAGGCGTGAAGGGGAACAGCGGGAGCGAAGAGAAAGGGGTACCGCCCGGCAACAACACCGGACGGTTGGCAGCTATCAGATAGCAACTGGCGCTTTGATCGCCGGATGCGGATCGTAGCCTTCGATATCAAAATCTTCAAAATGGTAATCAAATAGCGAGGCCGGCTTACGTTTGATAATCAGTTTTGGCAGGGCACGAGGTTCACGGCTCAGCTGCAAATGCGTCTGTTCCATATGATTGCTGTAAAGGTGCGTATCGCCACCGGTCCAGACAAAGTCACCGACTTCCAGGTCGCACTGTTGCGCCATCATATGCACCAATAATGCGTAGCTGGCGATATTAAATGGCAAACCGAGGAATACATCGCATGAACGTTGATACAGCTGACAGGAGAGTTTACCGTCTGCCACATAGAACTGGAAAAACGCGTGGCAAGGGGCCAACGCCATCTGATCAAGCTCGCCCACATTCCACGCCGAAACAATAATACGTCGTGAGTTAGGGTCCTGCTTGAGTTGCTCCACCACATTGGCAAGCTGGTCGATCTGCTTACCGTCAGCAGTGCCCCAGGCGCGCCATTGCTTACCATATACTGGACCAAGGGAACCCTGTTCATCAGCCCATTCGTCCCAGATAGTGACCTTGTTTTCACGCAGGTAGGCAATATTGGTGTCGCCTTTCAGGAACCACAACAGCTCATGAATGATCGAGCGCAGATGGCAGCGCTTGGTGGTCACCAGCGGGAAACCCTCTTGCAGATTGAAACGCATCTGATGACCGAAAATTGACACTGTACCCGTACCGGTACGGTCGCCTTTGGGTGTGCCTTCAGCAAGCACTTTTTGCATTAATTCCAGATACTGTTTCATATTACCTCAAGACAATGATTTCTGTGGGCGACGGTAAGCCCAGATAAACATGATGACACCAAAGACAATCATAGGGATAGAGAGGATCTGACCCATGCTGATGATGCCGTCAAACAGACCCAGCTGCGCATCGGGCTGACGGAAATGTTCGACAATAATACGGAACGCGCCGTAAAAAATCAGGAACAGGCCAGAGACGCTGCCCATGGGGCGCGGTTTGCGAATAAACAGATTCAGAATGATAAACAGCACCACACCTTCGAGCAGCAACTCATAAATCTGCGAAGGATGGCGCGGCAGGACACCATACTGATTGAGCAAAGATTGCCATTTGGGATCGGCGGCGGCAATAGCAATATCTTCCTGGCGTGAACCCGGGAATAACATTGCCCATGGAGCATCAGTAGTGACACGCCCCCACAGTTCACCATTGATAAAGTTGCCTAATCGGCCAGCGCCTAACCCAAAAGGGATCAACGGAGCAATAAAGTCGGAAACCTGAAAGAAGTTGCGTTTGGTGCGGTGGGCAAACCACAGCATTACCGCAATTACGCCAAGCAATCCACCGTGGAATGACATGCCGCCATCCCAGACTTTAAACAAATACAACGGGTTATCGAGAAACAGTGGCAGGTTGTAGAACAGGACATAGCCTACGCGCCCACCGATAAACACCCCAAGAAAACCTGCATACAGCAGATTCTCGACTTCTTCTTTATTCCAGCCGCTGCCGGGTTTATTGGCACGGCGCACAGCCAGCCACATGGCAAAGACAAACCCCACCAGATACATCAGACCGTACCAGTGAAGTGAAATAGGTCCTAGCGAGAAAATGACCGGATCAAACTGGGGAAACGCCAGATAGCTGTTACTCATCTATCACCACAAATTGTTTGTTGTTGTGGGCCCGAAAACATATGACTTAAGGCCAGAGGGGGCAAATCATAGCATAAGAGAGGTGAGGTCTGGTGCCGCCGGGCGGGAAAAGTTCTGTAAAAAAAAGTCTCGTCATACTGCAAGCCAGTAAAAAAACGAGACTTTTTTGCCTGTCGAAAAGCGGCAGGTCAGCACTATTTGCCGCCGCGCACCAAGCCGCCGAGGCCACGACGTTCCATAAATGCCGCAGTCATATGGCGAACATCAGAGGTGAACTGCGCCTGCAAAGCGCGCTCGGCCAACTCTTGCGCGTCGGTAATATCTATTTGCCGTAACAGATACTTAACCCTGGCAACGCTACGCCCGTTCATGCTGAGATTGCGATAGCCCATGCCCGTCAGCAACAGTGCTCCCATAGGATCACCGGCCATTTCACCACACAGGCTGAGATCCAGACCGGCGGTTGCGGCGTCGCTGGCAATTTGTTTGAGCACTCGCAGCATGGCGGGATGCAGACTGTCATACAGTCCGGCCACGCGGGTATTATTGCGATCCACGGCCAGCAGATATTGTGTCAGATCGTTGGTGCCCACCGAAATAAAATCGACCCGCCCAGCCAGTGAAGGCAGCATAAAGATCATTGATGGCACTTCGATCATCACACCGATACGCGGTTTAGGCTGGGTATAACCGAGGGCTTCTTCAACCTCACGGCCGGCACGGTCGATCAGTCGGCGCGCTTCATCGATCTCTTCCAGGCTGGTGATCATCGGCAACAGAATACCAAGGTTACCGGTGGCCGCATTGGCTCGCAGCATGGCTCTCACCTGGATGAGGAATATTTCCGGCTGATCGAGGGTAATACGAATGCCGCGCCATCCCAGACAAGGATTTTCCTCGCTGATCGGCATATAAGGCAACTGCTTGTCCGCGCCGATATCCAGCGTACGCAGCGTCACCGGCTTGGCCGGGAACAGCTGTAACATGCCCTGGTACTGCGCCACCTGCTCTTCTTCGGATGGAAAACCGCTTTGCAACATAAACGGTATTTCGGTGCGGTACAGACCAATGCCATCGACCCGGCTACCAAATAGCTTCTCGTGATCGGCGCTTAAACCGGCATTAAGCATCACCTGTACCCGCTCGCCACTTTGCATTTTGGCGGGTTGTTCCACATCGCTTTCGGCGCGTTCACTCAGCTCCATCTCTTCGCTGATTAAACGGCGGTACTCATTGACCAGCACCGGCTCAGGATCGATCAGCAATTCACCGCGATAACCGTCAACAATCAGCTGGCGCTGATTTAACAGCGAAGGCTGAATATCAGCACCCATTACCGTCGGCACGCCCATGGCCCGTACCAGGATAGCCGCATGCGAGTTGGCGGCACCGTCGCGGACCACTACGCCGCGCAGGCGTTCCTGGGGCACCTCAGCCAATAAGGTGGCAGTGAGTTCATCGGCGACCAGAATAAAGTTCTCCGGCCACTGGGTAACCCCTTGCGCTGTATCGTCGAGGTGAAAAACCAGCCGCTGCCCCAGCGCGCGCAAGTCACTGCCCCGCTCACGCAGGTAGGTATCTTGCAGACTGGCAAACTGGGCGGCAAATTTCTCCACCACTTTTTTTACCGCCCACTCAGCTACCGCGCCCTGATCGATTTCGGCAAATAGCTCGCGCTTGAGCCTGGCATCGTTAAGCAGATGGGAATAGAGATCGAAAATGGCTGCGCTTTCTTTTTGCGCCGTGGCATTAAAGCGTTTACTGAAGCGACGGAACTCGGCACCAGCGTCCTCCAGCGCCCGGGTCAAACGCCCGCGCTCACGAACCGGATCCAGCGTAGATGCCATATAGACATTATCGAGGGACGGCTGATTGCTATCTTGCCAGCCGGTACCAATAGCGACACCCGGCGAAGCCGCCAGCGCCTTGACGCGGGTCTGACGGAAGCGGCCATACAGAACATTAAGCTGCGCCTGCGAAAGGATCGCCGCCATCTGGGTAGCCAGCGTGACCATGAAGGACTCTTCACTTTCGTCAAACTGGCGATGCTCACGTTGCTGTATAACCAAAACGCCCAATAACTGGCGGCGATGGATCACCGGCACCCCAAGAAAAGAGCGGAACAGATCTTCTTTTACCTGAGGGATATATTTAAAGCTGGGGTGACTTTGCGCATCCGCCAGGTTGATAGGCTCAGCCAGACGGCCGACCAACCCGACAATGCCTTCATCAAAAGCGAGGGTGATGGTGCGCCCGCGAGGTTTTTTCAAACCTCGCGTCGCCATCAGGTAATAACAACGACGATCATTGTCAGCCAAATAGATAGAACACACTTCGGTGTTCATCGCCTGGCAGGTTTCATTGACCAGCTCGTCCAGCGCTTCATTCAGGCTGGACGCCATTGCTACCTTCTCAACTATTTCTCGCAATCGCGTGAGCATTTCTTCGTGACTTAGCCTCTTTTCCGGCGATAGGCAGGAGGAGTGCGGTTAACCGGCACTTCCTGCATCGGCATCACAGTGGTGGAAAACTCTTTCATGACCCGGCGATAGACATCACGTTTAAACGAAACAACCTGACGCACCGGATACCAAAAACTCACCCAGCGCCACCCGTCAAACTCGGGCGTACTGCTGCGTTGCATATTGATGTCTGCATCATTACACATGAGCTGTAACAGAAACCATTTTTGCTTTTGGCCGATACAGACCGGCTTTGTATCCCAACGCACCAAACGTTTTGGCAATTTATAACGTAACCAGTTACGGGTAGCGGCCAGGATACGCACATCCTTACGGCTTAAACCCACTTCCTCAAACAGTTCACGATACATGGCTTGCTCGGCCGTTTCGCCAGGGTTGATGCCGCCCTGTGGAAACTGCCAGGAGTGCTGTCCATATCGACGGGCCCACAAGACTTGACCCTGTTTGTCACAGATTACGATACCAACATTCGGGCGGTAGCCATCATCATCGATCACCGGACTACCTCAATAGCTTAAAATGCATAGATACACTGATTGTTTCATACTACCAACAGGTGGTAAACCACTGGTTACGCTTGAGTTGAAATGGATAAAAGCGGGATAACTTATGCAAAACCTCAAAGTTATAAACAGCCCACGACATTTTCCGGCAATTTTATTCACTTTTTCTGTGGATAGATATGTGAAGAACATAAGAGTAAGAGGGGTAAAACTAATTTAAACCCGCTTGTCCTCGAAAAAGAACACAAAATTTACCCCATTTAAAACAACAAATTAAAATTCTACCCACAGGTTCTCCCCTTAGATAATCCCCGCTGTATTTCAGCAGAGATCTGTCGGTGGCGAAAGATCGCGCAATATTGTTTTTATCCACAGATAATGACCAATAACGGGTTACATATGGCACAAAACCTCAGGAAAACGCCCTCGTCAAGCCTGTAAATCAAACCAGTGATCGCAAATACTGCGGGTTATCCCACAAATCTGTGGATAACCAGGTGGAAGATCCTGTTCATTGTGGCCGTCAACAGGTGATCAACTTAAAAAACCACCAGGCTAAAACTGACGACAGGCAAAAAAAAACCATGCCAAATCATGCTATTATTCAGGTTACTCACTGGGTGGATATTTAATTTTCGCACCGCCGCCACATGAGTATAATTTTTAACCAAAATAAATGAGAATTTTTTATGTCGATCCCTTTGCCCACTACCCTGCCACCCCAGGACGCACAAACCTTGCTTGAGCGTGCAAAGTCCCTGTCTGGATTTACCCTGGGTGAATTAGCGCAACGGGCAGGTTTGACGATCCCGCCTGATTTGAAACGCGAGAAGGGTTGGGTGGGCATGCTGCTTGAGGTTTATCTCGGTGCCAGCGCGGGCAGCAAACCGGAGCAGGATTTTCCAGAAATTGGCGTTGAATTAAAAACAATCCCCATCGACCATAGCGGAAACCCGCTGGAAACCACCTTTGTTTGCGTGGCACCGTTAACCGGCAATAGCGGCGTTACCTGGGAGAGTAGCCACGTTCGGCACAAGCTGACTCGCGTGTTGTGGATACCGGTTGAAGGCGAGCGACAAATTCCCCTTGCGACGCGTCGTATTGGTACCCCATTGCTGTGGAGCCCTAATGCCGAGGAAGATGAGCAACTGCGTCAGGATTGGGAAGAGTTAATGGATCTTATTGTTCTGGGCAAAGTTGAAAGCATTACGGCACGTCATGGCGAAGTGTTACAGCTGCGCCCCAAGGCGGCCAATAACAAGGCCAGAACCGAGGCTATTGGCGAAAAAGGCCAACCTATCATGACCTTGCCTCGGGGGTTCTATTTAAAGAAAAGCTTTACCCGGCAACTGCTTGCCCGCCATTTCTTGTTATAGCCCGCTTATCAAGCCTCCCCTGCTCTGGGTTTTTCGCCATTCTTTGCTAATCTTATCGGGGATCTGTCCAGACTGAATTACAGGGAGCAACAATGAGAAATAGATGCAGACTTTTCGCCGCGCTGGTTCTGGCATTCGCCCTGGCCGGGTGCGCCAGTGATTACGTGATCGCCACCAAAGATGGCAATATGATTTTAACCAACGGTAAGCCCGAGCTGGATAAAAGCACCGGACTGATCCGCTATGAAGATACCCAAGGGAATGCACGTCAGATCAACAGCGATCAAGTTTCCCAGATGATGAAGCGTTAACCGCGCACTCAAGGCCAAGCTGTTGGCCTCTTAATTTAACGGCTTTGGCGCTTCTTCCATGGCACTACAACGCTGTCTGCCGAGTAGCGCCACCCAGAGTTCCAGACTGGCTATTGCAGCCAGCACAACAATAAACCAGCTTTTGCCTGCCGCTACCAATATCCAGCCCCCTATCGCCGGAAACCCAAAAATACCAATAAAATAGGCCACCACAAACCAGGTCAAAGCCGCATGCCGATCCTCAGTTGCCGAGTCATTTATCGCCCAGGTCTGGATCAACGGATACACCAGTCCATAGCCGATACCTGTCATTACGGCGGCAGTAATCTGGAATACAGGATGGAACGGCACCCCCAGCAAGGACAAAAGGCCGACAATCAGACATAACATCAATGCAGCAACTAACGGAATGCGCGGCAGAGAGGATAAATAGCGAGCCAGTAACAATCTTGATAGCACTACTGTCACGGCATGCACCGCAAAAAATGTACTGGCATTGGCGCGGGTTCCGGCCACTAATGAACCTTGAAATGACATCATGCCAGAGAATATACAGCCGCCTAAACCTACCATAACAATGGGATAGATCGCCCTGCTGGTCGCCAGGCCGGTTATTTTTTTCACCCAGGGTCTGAACGCACACTCCCTTTTTCCCTGCTGCTCTCTGAGACCAAAAGTCAGCAACAGCAGTGAAGCAATAATGCCCGACAGACTCACGGCCATAAAGGTAGTACCGACCGGTATATCAAATCGATCAGCCAGCATGGACAGAAGGATAGGGCTGCCGCAAATCCCGGCCATCTGAAAAGCACTAAAGCGAGTAAACCAGTGGCTTCGCTCGGCATCAGAGATACGCTCAGACAGAGCCATTGGCCCGCTGATATAGAACATTCCCCAGCCAAGGCCAATCAAAAATGCTGCAATAAAGGTCACTCCTTGCTGCTCACCATTGATTGCCGCAAATAGCAGATACCCCATGGACATAGCCAACGCAGCGATAGCGGCAAGTATTGCTGCCTCTATTCTGCCGGCAAACCAACCCACCAGCGGTACGCCAGTCAAAGTACCGACCAGTGCAAATCCCAGGGTAATGCCGGTATCAATATCACTGCCTCCCTGCCCGCGAAAATAGGCAGAAATCAGAAAGGTGGCACCATATCCTCCGGCAGTGAACAAGGTGGCAAACAGCAGAAAAAACGCCGAGGTCGTTCGCATAGTTGTTACTCTCATGTTTTTAATTACCATCAGCATTACCTGGGAGTCATTGACCTTAACTTTTTTACCGCTTCGACCACACGCCGGCACACATAGCGGATCTCATCCTGGCTGTTAAATCTGCCAACACCGAAACGCACACTACCCTGTGACTGGCCATTAGTGGCTCCAATAGCCTTAAGTACATGAGAGGGTGCACGTTGTGCGGAAGTACAGGCTGAGCCAGAAGAGAGTGCAATATCGGCCAGTTCCAATAAAAGCGAATCGGCATCTACATCATTAAATGAGACATTTAGTAAACCGGGTAGGCAATCAGTCATATGGCCATTGATACGAATATCGCTCAAATTTTCCAGCATATGTTCGCGGAGTAACGACTTTAGATACGTTAACCTCTGAGACTCAACGGTCATATTTTTAACCGCAATTTCCACGGCACGCCCAAAACCGACGATCCCGGGAACGTTAAGAGTGCCGGAACGCATACCTCGTTCATGCCCACCGCCAAGGACAAGCGGTGTCAGAGTGATATTTTTATTACCCGAGTTGAGGTAAAGTGCCCCAACCCCTTTAGGACCATATATTTTATGAGCAGAAAAGGAGGCAAGACCAATATTCATCCGCTGCATATCAAGTTCTATTTTGCCGAGCGCCTGAGTGGCATCTGTATGAAAAACAATGTCATGATCGTTACAAATCCTTCCTATCTGTTCAATTTTTTGTATTGTGCCAATTTCATTGTTGGCCGCCATAATAGAAACCAGATAGGTTTCGGCTTTGAGCGCACTAGATACCAGCGCTGGCGAGATAACCCCATCACTGTCTGGTGGTAAATAAGTAACCTCTATTCCATTAGCTTCCAGCCTGGCACAACAATCAAGGACTGATTTATGCTCTATCATGGAGGTGATGACATGCTTTTTATTACTGCGGCCTTGTAGCCCTATCATGGCCAGATTAATTGATTCGGTAGCTCCAGAGGTAAAAATCATATCCCGAGAATGGGGCGCATTTATCGATTCGGATATGGTTTGACGGGCATAATCTACAGCCTGCATGGCTTCCCAGCCAAAGGAATGGCTTTGACTGGCAGCATTTCCGTAATGGTCGGTAAAATAAGGCATCATTGCAGCAATAACTTCGGGGTCTAATACCGTGGTGGCGATGTTATCCAGATATATTGGACGGATTACTTTGTGCATCATGTTCTACCTTGAATAAATCAAATGACGATGGATTTTCATTGCCCGACCCTTATTATTTCACCCCGGCTTACCCCATTTTCTCCATTGACCAGATTAAGGCGGATACTCGCGGACACCCCGAGCATATGGCTGAGTTGTATGCCGCGCACATAGATCAGACGGTTTGACCAAGCGCTCTCTTCAAAAAAAACTTCCAACACATCATCTCTTCCTTTCTGCTTACCTGCGGCTCTTTCAAAATATTCTTTGGTAATCGCAGCACAAGTGAGTTTATGGGGCGAGGCTTGGCAAAACGAGCCGACTTGCTGCGCTCCGTTGTCAGCAGACAGCATTCGTCTGGTTAGCGCCTGAGGAATGTGCTCAGACGCAAGGATGTGGACGATATGCTGCCTGGCTGAATCTTCATGAATAACGTGTATATCGCTGAGAGCTATTTGATATTTTTCCGCAATGGGCAAGAATACTCGCTGTATGACAGCATGCAGGTGATTTAAACGCGGGTTGCGTTGTTGAGAATTAGTTAGCTTGCTTCTAAGAAACTGTAATCGGAATATGCCATGATGATCAAAAGCTACGGATATTCTAGGTAGCCATCCGTGTTTATTTTGATAATCTCGGGCAAAACTCAATGCAGTGTCGAAGGCTTTATCTTGTGCCTCCACCGTTATTTTACCATCTTCATCAAGATAAACCCTTGAGTTTCCAGCCAATATACTGACCTGACCATCCTGTTCACTCATGGCTATGTTACCCTTATTAATCAGTGCATTGAATAAAATAAAAACAACACCATTATATTATCAACCGAAAATACTTCTACTGGCGTCAATTAAAAATATATATCAGGACAAACATATTCTGTAAAGGCCCCTATGACAGTTATTTTAACTCGCACTATCATTAACTATCTAAATCATTAACCAGTACAATTAAACCTTAACCCCAACTAATATATAGACTTAAAATCATTCATAATAAATATATTCAAACGCAACTACCTGATAGTTGAAAGCTTTCATTATTAATAATGATTTCCATTATAAACTTAACAAGAAAAATAATAATTAATGACAGTATTTAAAGCGTTCGGTAAGTAAATGCCCGTGAGAAAAAACGGCGGAGATGGCCTAAAAATGCGTGCACACCCCCTTTCCTCTTCCCCCTCTGGCATCCCTTGTATATAGTCAGTAAGGCGTGGCTGCTGCAACGCGCGCTTGTTTGCAACTTTTCACCATCCATTTAAGCGCCAGCCAGACATTCTCAGACACTAAGGAAGATCGGCAATGCAATATCACCGTATACCCCACAGTTCTTTAGAAGTGAGCGTACTGGGACTGGGCACCATGACCTATGGTGAACAGAACAGTGAAGCCGAAGCTCACCAACAGCTCGATTATGCCCTCGCGGCGGGTATCAATCTGATTGATACTGCAGAAATGTACCCGGTTCCGCCTCGCCCGGAAACCCAGGGATTGACCGAAAGCTATATCGGTAGCTGGATCAAAGCCCGTGGCAATCGTGAAAAAATCATTCTGGCCAGTAAAGTCGCCGGGCCATCACGCGGTAATGATAATTCGATCCGACCGGGACAGGTTTTGGATCGTAAAAATATTCGCGCCGCATTAGACGCCAGCCTGAAAAGGTTGAATACCGACTATCTCGACCTGTATCAGCTGCACTGGCCACAGCGCCCGACCAATTTCTTCGGCAAGCTGGGTTACACTTACAGCGAAGATGCCTCACCGGTAACGCTGCTGGAAACTCTGGAAGCACTGAATGAACAGGTGCGCGCCGGTAAAATTCGCTATATCGGCGTCTCCAACGAAACGCCATGGGGTGTGATGCGTTATCTGCAACTGGCGGAAAAGCACGATCTGCCGCGCATAGTCTCCATTCAAAACCCCTACAGTCTGCTTAACCGCAGTTTTGAAATCGGACTGGCGGAAATCAGTCAGCATGAAGGCGTGGAACTGCTGGCCTACTCCAGTCTGGCATTCGGTACACTGAGTGGCAAATATCTCAACGGTGCCAAACCCGCAGGTGCGCGTAATACGCTATTCAGCCGATTTACCCGTTACTCTTCTGCCCAGTCAGAAGCGGCGATCGCTGAATATGTTGGCCTGGCCAAAAAACTGAATCTCGACCCGTCGCAAATGGCGCTGGCGTTTGTGCGTCAACAGCCGTTCGTTGCCAGCACCCTGCTTGGTGCCACCACCATGGAACAGCTGAAAATCAACATCGACAGTCAGGATCTAACGCTGGATGCCGACGTGATTAACGCGCTGGAAGAGATCCATAAACGCTTTACCATTCCGGCTCCTTAATTTGTGGCCAGTATATGGATCGACAAAGGGCGCTATCTGCGCCCTGAGTTTGATGACAAAGTCGTCTTGATGATCGAGATACCCGGGCATAGCACACCTAGGGGCGCTCCGGCGGGCAAGCCCGCTACGACCCCAACGGTGCACTCTCCCTAATAACGAACTTTGTCAGCAGTCTGAGGGCGCTATCTGCGCCCTTTTTAATGTCTACACCCACGAATTAACTGCGACTCAGGCGTTTCTTCTGTTTAATCTTCCACAGCCAAAGCACCGTAATTGCCAGCGCAAATACCACGCCAAAACCGACGCCGATAGCAATAATCGGCAGACCTACGCTGACCGCCAGCGAATAGAGGCCCAGCATCAGCAACATCGCGGTATTCTCACCGAGATTCTGTACTGCTATGGCGTTACCGGCACCTACGGTATTTTTGCCCAAATGCTGCAACAAGGCGTTGAGTGGCACGACAAAAAAACCACCCAACAGGCCGATCAGTGCCAGCAGCGCATAGGCATTAAGCATGCTGTGTTGCAAGGCAAAAAATACCACAGCGACACCGATACCAATACCGGCAGGCAAGCAGCGCTGTACCGTTTTCAACGTGATCAACTTTGCCGCCGCGCCGGCACCGAATACAATGCCCACCGCTACCATGGCATTAAGCAGCGTCGGCGTGGTGTTATCTGTGATCCCCAAAGCAACCGGCACCCACAGCACCAACAGAAAACGCAGCGTCACACCGGCCCCCCAGAACAAACTGGTGCCTACCAATGAAAAACGTGTGTCGCCATCGGCCCACAGGGTACGGCAAGCGCTGAAAAACGTAGCTGACATGCGACGTGGGTTCCAGGAGCCGCCTGGCCGCGCCGCCGCGAGTTTAGGAATAAAGGTATTGGCCGCTACCGCCCCCGCATAGGCCAGTACGCATACCAACAATGCTGCCAGTATATGCCAGTCCGCCAGCGCGCCACCGGCAACGGATCCCAGCAGGATAGCCGCAATGGTCGACGACTCCATTAGGCCATTGGCCTTGACCAACTGCTCACCCGAGGTAATTTCGCCGAGAATGCCGTACTTGGCGGGAGAATAGGCCGCGGCGCCGACGCCCACCAGCCCATAGCCGAGAAAGGGGTTAAAACCGAC
This sequence comes from Rouxiella aceris, assembly GCF_012933545.1. Lineage (GTDB taxonomy): Bacteria > Pseudomonadota > Gammaproteobacteria > Enterobacterales > Enterobacteriaceae > Rouxiella > Rouxiella aceris. The sequence continues at coordinate 86,623 of NZ_JAADJU010000001.1, forward strand.
GCAGATAACCAGTGCGCCGAGTAACTTCAAGCCGTTGGCAAACATCATTACCCGGCCCTTGGCAAAGCTGTCGGCAACCTGTCCGACAAAGGGCGCAAGAATAATATAAGCGGCGACAAACGCCATTTGCAGCACTGGCTGGCTCCACTGTGGATACAGCAGTTGTTTAATCAGCGCCAGGGTGGCAAACAGCAGCGCATTATCGCCAAAGGCGGACAAAAACTGCGCAACGATCACTGCCGTCATACTGCGCGACATCAGGGGAGATGCATTCCCCACGGGCTGACTCATGCTTGATTCTCCGGTTTTTCTGCCATCTCGCGCAGGGTAACAAAATCAGGTTTTCCGCTGCCCAGCAGCGGCAGCGCTTTAAGTACGCGAATATCGCGCGGCACGGCAAGTTCAGGCACACCCAGCTCACGGGCGCTTTTGGCCAGTCCATCTCGTCCAAGGGTGGCATCGGTGGTAAATAAAACCAAAGCCTCACCTTTGGCCGGATCATGACGCGACGTAGCCGCATGCTGCCCCTCAGGAGAGGCATTGATGGCAATCTGCTCGACGCTTTCCAGCGACACCATCTCACCGGCCAGTTTGGCAAAACGTTTTACCCGACCGCGAATGGCGCAATAGCCTTGCTCATCAAAGGTGACAATATCGCCGGTATCGTACCAGCCAGATTCGATTTCACCCTGGGCATTTTCTGCCACCGGCAGTTCCAGCACCCCGGGGTTCTCCACCCGCAGATAGCCTTTCATAATATTGGGACCACGCAGCTGTAAGCGCCCGCCCTGCTCAATACCGGCAACGGGTAACAAACGCGAGTCCATGCCCGGCAGGATCTTGCCAACGGTATTGACGCGGGTCGCCATCGGCACGTTAATCGACACCACCGGCGCACACTCGGTTACGCCATAGCCTTCAAGGATGCGAATACCAAACTTGTTCTGCCAGAGTTCCTTGGTTTTATCAGCCAGTTTCTCCGCCCCGGCCACCACATAGCGCAAGCGCGCAAAATCATAAGGATGAGCAAAACGGCCGTAATTGCCCAAAAAGGTCGAGGTGCCAAACAGCACGGTGCAGTTTTGATCGTAAACCAGCTCAGGAACGATGCGGTAATGCAGCGGGCTTGGATAAAGGAAAACCCGCGCGCCGGTCATTAACGGGGTAAACAGCCCGACCGTTAAGCCAAAAGCGTGAAACAGCGGCAGCGACGACATAAAGCGGTCGCGCGGCGTAAAATCGGCAATAGTGCGGATCTGCTCTACGTTGGCCATCAGGCTGGCATGGGAGTGCACCACCCCTTTCGGATTGCCCTCAGAACCGGAAGTAAACAGCACCAGCGCGGCATCATCAGGCTGTTGCGGCAGCATGGCCTGTCGTGGAAACAGCAGATGAAAGAGGATCCACAGTTTATCTTTGCCGGTCACCGTATCTTTCAGATCTTCGAGATAGACCCATTTCGCTTCACTGACCTGCTCGGGCAACTGGGTCAATTTGCCTTTTTCCAGGAACTGTCTTGAGGTAACAATAGTTTCAATCTGCGCCGCTTTGATGGCACTTTTCAGCCCCTTGGCCCCGGAGGTGTAATTGAGCATGGCCGGGATCCGGTTGCGCATGGAGGCACCAAAAATAGCCGCTGCGGTAATGGTCGCATTGGGCAGCAGCATCCCGACATGCTCACCTTCGCGGGTAAAGCGTTGCAAAATACGGCTGACACCGAGGGATTTTTTTAGCAAGCCCTGGTAGCTGTCCTCTTTAAAGGCAATATCGGCGATACAGGGTTTACGACGGCCATAACGCGTTTGCGCCGACAACAGCGCCTGATACAGGGTTTCTGCCGGTCGCGTGGCCATGCGCGCTGTCATCATAATGTCATGCAGCATTTCCCCCGCCAGCAGGCGGCGATCGCGCGAACGCGCGGCCTCAGGCATCGGCAGCTTTTGCGGCGGCAAAATGCTGATGGATATTTTGGGAAACCAGCGCAGCTTAAAGCTGCCAAACAGGCGACCAAAAACGGTGTATTCCGCGCCGTCGATACGAATTGGGATCAGCGTTGCCTGAGATTTTGCCGCGACAAAAGCCGCGCCGTCATAGATTTTCATCAACGAACCGGTGACGGTGATACGTCCTTCAGGAAAGACCACCACCGGGCGTCCTTTCTCTATGGCACGTACCAGATGTTTGATCGCCATCGGCTTGGTGGGATCGAGGGGAACAAAATCCACGTAGGGCTTAAGCCAGCGCATATACCAGCTTTCGGTGATATTGGAGTAAACGGCAAACACTGGTTTGATCGGCAAAAAGAGTACCAGCAGCATACCGTCGATAAAAGAGACATGATTAGGGGTCAGTAACATCTTGGGGTAATCGAACCTGATATCCGCAGGTGTCACTGTGATACGGAAGATGACTTTAAACAGTACGCGAAAAAACGCGTGTAAAAACCGGTAGAGCATTCCCTTATCCTCTTAAGTTGACCCCTATCCGAATAAGAACAGGCAGTTAAGGAGGTTAGCATAGCCGGGTAAGGCTTGACGACTGCTCAACGGGAGTTTGAGAAAAAATGACGGGCAAAAAAAAACCTACGCATCTGCGTAGGTTGGTGCAAATTTAATCGGTATCCCCATGCAAAACATAGTGGATGACTCACCAATCAATACCTCTGGGACCACCAACTTTAGAGATAGCTAACGAAATGCACTACTTTTCAATCGCAAGAGTTATGCGCAAAATGCAACCAAGTGTAAAATTGACACAATGGATGTAAGGATGCGGTGTTTTTATCGGACGCGGCAGTGCAATGCGGATGGCGGGCAAAAAAAAAACCTACGCATCCGCGTAGGTTGGTGCAAGTTCAATCGGTATCAACACACAGGGTGTGCTGATGATCCACCAATCAATACCTCTGGGACTGTTAATGTAGCCGCTGGCGCCTTGTCGCCACCAGCAGGCAATCGCAACATTGATTGGCAAAGTGTAACCAGCAGTGAGGATCAGGCAGCCGATACGTCAACCAGACAACTCATGGCATTGGGACCCTGGGTCAGTCTTGAGGTACCAATATCCAACGTCAGGACATTGGGATTACCTGACTGCTCGGTTTCCTGCCATTGCTGACCAAAACCGGGATCAAACCAGGCACCGGTGGACATCAACACCACGCCGCGGGTGATACCGTCGCTAAAGGAGACCCCGGCCAGACAGCTGCCGCGCGCGTTGCTCACCTTGATGCGGTCGCCGTCCTGCAGACAACGATCGGCAGCATCGAGGGGGTGCATATATAAGGTCTCTTTGCCGGCAGTTTTATTACTTTGCACCAATGGCGTCTGATCCAGCTGACTGTGCAGACGATCTTTCGGCTGAATCGAAATCAGATGCAGCGGCCACTGTTTCGCCGTCTCGGCCCCCAGCCATTCGACAGGCGGCTGCCATTGCGGATGCGGCGCAAAGTCTTCGTATTGATAATCGGCAATCTTCTGGCTGAACAACTCGATCTTGCCACTTGGCGTACTGAGCGGATTAACCCGTGGACTCTTGCGGAAAGATTCAAAGAAAACATAATCTTTTTGCGGCGTGGGCAGTTCGACAAAGCCGCGCTGCCAGAAGGTAGCAAAGTCAGGCCACTCTACGCCGGTCCCTTGCTGCGCCTCACCGCATTGCTTATAGATATGCTGCAGCCAGCTCGCTTCATCGCGGCCCTGAGTAAAGGTGTCGCGATAACCGAGACGGTCGGCCAGCTCGGCAAAAATATCGTAATCGTTACGCGCCTGATGCTGTGGAGCGATGGCCTGATGCATGGCCAATACAAAACGGTCACGGGAAGAGCCGCCGATATCATTACGTTCCAGCGAAGTGGTGGCAGGCAATACGATATCAGCCATCTGCGCCGCCGAGGTCCAGACATTGTCCTGCACGATCACCGTATCGGGACGCTGCCAGCCTTCAACCAGACGGTTCAATTGCTGATGGTGGTGGAAAGGATTGCCACCCGCCCAGTGCACCAGATGGATATCGGGATAGTTGAGCGTCTCGCCCTGAAATTCATACGGCTGTCCGGGGTTGAGCAGCATATCGCTGATCCGCGCCACCGGGATCGACAAACCAGAGGGATTGGGTCCGGTACTGACCGCTGGTCCCGGCGTGTCAAAGCGCGGATTGCCGACGCTGTTCATTGAGCCATGACCAAAGGAGAAGCCGCCGCCCGGCAGACCCACCTGTCCCAACATGGCCGACAACGCAATCATCATCCAGTAAGGCTGCTCGCCGCGATGGGCACGCTGAACCGAATAGGAACAGGTAATAAAACTGCGCACGCCAATCAACTGGTCAGCAAGGCGGGCAATGCGCTCGGCAGGCACGCCGGTAATGGCGCTGGCCCACTCAGGAGTTTTGGCAACACCGTCTTTGACACCACGCAAATAGTCGGCCAATTGTGGATAGCCGACACAGTGGCTGGCAAGAAACGCCTGATCATGTGCTTCCTTACGCTGGATTTCAAAGGCCAGCGCCAACATCAAGGCCGCATCGGTATTGGGACGAATGGGGATCCACTCCGCATTGACAAACGCCGGGCAATCATCGCGCATCGGGCTGATATTAATCACCGGCGTGCCTTTTTTGGCCAACTGCTCCAGTGCCGGTTTGAGCGTGTGCTCTACCGCACCGCCGGAGGCAACCTGGGCATTTTTTAGCGCCAGTCCGCCAAAGGCCAGCAAAATATCACAATGCTCTACCACGCTGGGCCAGGAGGTCACGCGTCCGGTTAACGGCGTAAAGGTGCCGATCACATAGGGCAGGAAAAACTGCGCCGCCCCCCAGCTATAGTTGCCCTGTTGGTCCACGCCACCACCACCGGCAAAGTAGAAACGCCGCACCAGTGAGCGCGCATGGTGTAAACGTCCGGCAGAAGACCAGCCGTAAGAGCCGGTAAAAATCCCCGATGCGCCATAACGATCGCGCACCCGGCGATTTTCTTCCGCCACCAGATCGAGCGCCACATCCCAGTCCACTTCCACAAAATCTTCGCGTCCGCGCAGGGTTCGGTCACTGTTTTCTCGTTTCTGCAGCCAGGAGCGACGGATTGCCGGTTTACGGATGCGCTTGTCTGAATAGACCAGTTGCGGGATGGAGTCGAGCATTGGCGAGGGATCGGCATCAGCAGAATAAGGCTCACAACGAATCAGGCGGCCATCTTCAACAACGGCAGTATAGGCACCCCAATGGGCCAGTTGCGGGTAGCGTTTTATTGACATGAGTCTCTCTGTGCAGGTGTTTTCAATAAAAAAGCCTGCCGCCCCTGGCCATGCCGGAGCGACAATCATTATGAGCCATAAAATAGCATCCTCAGTCGCGCAGACTCAAAGCACAAATTGAGATAAAGCAAACGAATCCGACGCTATAGCGCCAAAGGGGAGGCGATTGGCAGCACAATACGGCGGCCATCTTGCTTATCAGCCTGGCGGGTATTTTGCTGATTAGCGCCACTTCCCTTTAAAACACTTAATTTACTGACAACGGATAGGTATTATTCGCCGTTTTCTGGCCGTTGCTTTGCAAAGTTGCGATCGCCATCCCTTGCGGCTGGCGGCATTTTCCGCAAGACTGACCGGTGTAAACGCTTACCCTCAATACGTTGGATACTGATTATGGCTACGATTAAGGATGTCGCAAGACTGGCGGGTGTTTCTGTGGCAACAGTTTCACGCGTGATTAACCACTCCCCTAAAGCCAGCGAAAGCTCGCGCGATGCCGTGCTGAGCGCGATGCAACATCTGCAATATCATCCTAATGCCAACGCCCGCGCACTGGCGCAGCAGGCAACGGAAACACTAGGGCTGATTGTTGCCGACGTTTCCGACCCCTTTTTTGGTGCCATGGTGAAAGCCGTTGAGCAAGTGGCCTATGCCACCGGAAATTTTCTGCTAATTGGTAACGGTTACCATAATGTGGAGAAAGAGCGGCAGGCTATCGAACAATTGATCCGCCATCGCTGTGCGGCGCTGGTGGTGCATGCCAAAATGCTGCCGGAAGATGAATTAAGCAGTCTGATGCAACAGATCCCCGGTATGGTGTTGATCAACCGGACACTGCCCGAGTTTGCCCACCGCTGCGTAGCGCTGGATGACCGTTATGGTGCCTGGCTGGCGACGCGCCACCTGATTCAATCCGGCCACCAGCGCATTGCTATTCTCTGCTCCAATCATGATATCTCCGACGCCCGCGATCGCCTGCAAGGCTACCTGGATGCACTGAGCGAACACGGTATTGCGGTTGACGAGCGTTTGATTATTGCCGCCGAACCCGACGAAATTGGCGGCGAGCAGGCGATTACCGAGCTATTGGGCCACGGCAAAAACTTTACGGCGGTGACCTGCTATAACGATTCGATGGCCGCAGGCGCGCTGTCGGTGCTTAGCGATAACGGTATTGATGTGCCGGGAGATATCTCGTTGGTGGGCTTTGATGATGTGTTGATTTCGCGCTATCTGCGCCCGCGATTGACCACCATTCGCTATCCGGTGGTGGCCATGGCCACCCAGGCCGCCCAGTTGGCACTGGCCTTGGCAAAGGGGCAACAGCTACCAGAGACCACCAATATGTTTAGCCCAACGCTGGTACGTCGTCATTCGGTCAGTAATCTGGGTCACTAAGTGATTCCGCTGAGCGAAGACAGCCAACGCCGCCACGGCGTCAAGAACGCAGGGTGTCCCGCCCAAAGCCATTGGCGTTGTGGCAAGGCGGCAACTGAATGAATCCCGATGAGCTTAGACCGCTAAGTGATTCGGGTGAGTGAAGGCAGCCAACGCCGTCACGGCGTCAAGAACGCAGGATGTCCCACCCAAAGCCATTGGCGTTGTGGCAAGGCGGCAACTGAATGAATCCCGATGAGCTTAGACCGCTAAGTGATTCGGGTGAGTGAAGGCAGCCAACGCCGCCACGGCGTCAAGAACGCAGGGTGTCCCACCCAAAGCCATTGGCGTTGTGGCAAGGCGGCAACTGAATGAATCCCGATGAGCTTAGACCACTAAGTGATTCGGGTGAGTGAAGGCAGCCAACGCCGCCACGGCGTCAAGGGCGCAGGGTGCGGTGATAGAGCCGTACCTCCTTGTCCGGATACTCCACTCCCTCCCCAATATACCGCCAGCCATGCTGTTCGTAGTAGCCAGAGAAGGTTGCCCATAAATAGAGCTCATGAAAGCCTGCTGACTGACTGTATTGGCTAACGAAATGCTGCAGCTGTCTGCCCAAACCGCGCGACCGCCAGGCTTTATCGACATAGAGCGCGGCCAGCCAGGGCGTCAGATCCTGGCGGCTGATCAAATCACAACGCCAGAGCCCGACGGTGCCAACGATTTTTTCTTTCTCCAGCGCGATAAATGTCAGCGGTAAATCGGCGGTGGACAGGCTGCTGTCGACCACGCTGGCAAAAAATGCCCGGCTATTGTCGCTGCCAAACGCCTGCCACAACCAGTCAATTACCTGCTGGCGGTGCTGTGGAAAGTCGCGCAAATTTTCAATAGTGATCATGGCGTTATACCAACTTGCCCTGAAAAATAGGTACCGACTCAAACAGGTAGCCGTCAAACTCGGGGGCATCGACGTCGGAGAGTTCCATCAGGGTATTTTTGACATTTTCCATATGCTGCCACATGGCCTGGTAAGATCCCATCACATCGCGGCGGCGCAGGGCGGCGAGGATATTCTGGTGATCGGCAAGCCACTTTAAGCGGTAACCCCGGGTGGCAATATGGCTGTGCAGCTGTTTCCACAACGGACTCGAGTCACGATGCATCCAGATATTATTGACCGAATCGAGCAACATCTGGTTTTGTGTCGCCCCGGCAATCAGCAGATGAAACAGCTTATCGTTGTCGCCGCTTTCATCGTTGGCCACAATGGCGCTTTGCTCTTGCTCCAGCGTGCGGCGCATATTTTCAATATCGTTTTTGGTGGCCATTTTGGCTGCAAAAGCAGCGATATTGCTTTCAAGCAACTGGCGCGCCTGCAGGATTTCAAACGGGCCGATCTGCCCCTGATACAGCGACTCGTCTTGCCCCTCTTCCGCCGAGGGAATGCGCACCACATAAACACCCGACCCCTGACGAATATCGACAATGCCTTCCAGCTCAAGCATCAGCAGCGCTTCACGAACGATAGTGCGGCTTACACCGTAGGTTTCAGCCATATTCCTTTCTGGCGGCAGACGGGTAGCCATTGCGAAATGTCCCTGTTTGATTTTCTCACGCAGGTCATGCCCTATTTCCTGATATTGTTTTTTTTCCTGGGAAACGACGGCCTTATCCACTTTGTCACCTTAACAGCGGCAGCAACCGCAAAATATGTCCCGTGAAAAGAGGACGTGCGCCAGGCAAGCCCTCCTCGTTACGGCCTAGTCTACCAAACCCAGCGCCTGATCGAGTACCTTTGCGCCATTTAAGGTGCCATAGGCTACAGAATCAATCACCGCGATGGGGATCTGGTAATGATCGGTCAGTTTTTTATTCTCGGTCAGTTTAAAACGTACCTGCGGCCCAAGTAATACGGCGATAACCTCTGCGCCATAGGCCTCCAGTTCATCGCGCAGGTTTTGTTCGGCAATGGCATAAATTTTATATTCCAAACCGCGGGCCGCCGCCTCTTTTTCCATTTTGGTAACCACCAGGGAAGTCGACATACCGGCGGAACAGGCTAATACAATGCGTTTCATGCAATCTCTCCGGGTTATTTATCTTCGTCGTCGAGGGTTAATGCCAGGCGACGTGTGGTGGCCAGGGTATTAAACCAATGGGATGATTTTTTCTGGCGACGCTGCAAGCTGTTTTCTAAATCTATTTCGATTAATCCGTAACGGTTTTTAAAGGCATTCATCGGGGAAACATTATCGGTAAAGGCCCACAGCATATACCCCTGGCAATTGGCACCGTCCTCGCGGGCTTTTAACGCCCAGTAAATATGTTCGGCGATAAATTCAATACGATAATCATCCTGAATTTCGCCATTTTCGGCGCTGCGAAAACGGCCTTCGTCTTCTATGCCCATACCATTCTCAGAGATAAACCAGGGGATATTGCCGTATTCGCTTTTTATGCGCATCGCCATATCGTAAACAATTTTTGGATAGATCTCCCAGCCGCGAGACTTGTTCATACGACGGCCAGGCAGTTCGAAATGTTCGTAATAACACGCAGGATGGAAAGGCGTGTTTTTATTCCATTGGTGACTCGGCGCTTTTACCCGATGCGGGTAATAAAGATTAATGCCCACCTCATCGACGGTATTGTCACGGATCAGCGCCAGCTCTTCTTCGTTACAGGCAAAGTCCACCTGATGTTTGGCCAGTAAATCGAGTAACTCGTGCGGATACTCTCCCTTGATTAAGGGGTCGAGAAACACGCGGTTATAAAACAGATCGTAAAGATGGGCGGCCTGTAGGTCATGGGGCGCACTGGAACGTGGATAGGTGACTTCCGGGTTAAGGATCACGCCAATGCTGCCATTGCGGGAATAACCCCGCTGACGAAACAGCGCCACGACCTTTGCCGTCGCCAGAACTTTATAATGATTCCACTGCATCCACTTGCCGGTATTTTGTTCGTAGGGCCAGCGCAGAGCATCCAGATAAACGCGGGTCTGCACCACAATCGGCTCGTTAAAACTAAACCAGCGGGTCACCTTGCCGGCAAAACGCGCGAAGGCTTTTTCAGCATAGAGAACAAACAGCTCAACGACTTTTTTGGAACTCCAGCCATCATATTTTTCAAGCAGATAAGCGGGCAGCTCATAGTGTTCCAGACAGAGCATCGGCTCAATGCCCTGGCGATGTAGCTCGTCAATCACTGCATCAAGATAACTGGCGTACTCCTCATCGACGGTGGCATTTTCATAATCAAGCAAAAAACGAGACCAGTTAATCGACGTGCGAAAATGCGTCAGACCACTGGCTTTCATCAGGGCAATATCTTCTTGATAACGGTGGATAAAATCGGTGGCCTTCGCAGGCCCGTAACCGTTATGCCAGACATGGCGATCGTGTTTATACCACAGGTCGAGATAGGAATCCTGACCCGCTTTTTTCCCACTCCAGCCTTCTGTCTGCCAGGCGGAAGCCGCCGCCCCAAGGATAAAATCTTGCGGAATTGCGAGAGAAACCTTGCTCATGACTTACCTCTTTTTAGGATTCAGATCGGACGCTGTACCGCCGCAGATGACTCCTGCCTGGCTTCTTTCTGCGCCTGTTCGGCACGACGAGAGGCCACTTTGACAAATGGCAGGTAAATGGTTGTGGCTACGGCAATACACAGCAGTTGCGTCACCACCGCGCCCATGGAACCGGCGGTGGAGAGCCAGGCATTGATCACCGGTGGCGTGGTCCAGGGCACCATCACCACCGCGCGCCCGGCAAAACCGAGGCTGGTGGCGAAATAGCCGATAGTGCCGGTGATCAGCGGGGTAATGATAAAGGGAATGGCAAGGATCGGGTTGAGCATGATCGGCATACCAAAAATCACCGGCTCATTGATATTAAAGAAGCTTGGCCCGAGTGAAAGCTTGGCAATCTCTTTCATCTCTTTACGCCGCGTGGCCACTAGCACCGCCAGCAACAGCCCTATGGTGCAACCGGAACCGCCAATGCTCATATAGACGTCCCAGAACGGCATGGTAATAATATTGGGGATCTCTTTGCCCTGCTCAAAGGCGGTCATATTGACCATAATCGCCCCCAGCAGCAGAGGTTCGCGGATCGGTTTAATCATCTGGTTGCCGTGAATGCCAATCACCCAGAACAGCTGCGCCACGAACATCAGCAGCAGGATCCCCGGCAAACTTTGCATCACCGACTCCAGCGGACGCTGGATCACCTGATAGACCGCATCGTAGAGATAGATACCGGTTAGCTGATGAAAGACAAAGCCAAAGGTAGCCACCACCACAACGGTAATAATCGCCGGGATTAGCGCGGAAAAGGAGGCTGAGACATTAGGCGGCACACTTTCCGGCATTTTTATACGCAGGCGGTCAAAGGATTCGAGTTTGCAATAAATCTCCACCGACAAAATGGCAATAAACATGCCCAGAAACAGACTTTTGGTATCTGAGAACTGTTTGGCCAGTACGTCTTTGACCTCCTGCATCTGACCATTCACCATCATATCCAGCGTGGTCGGCGTTACGGCAATAAAGCAGATCACCGCCAACAGACCGGGAAATAACGAGCGAGAACCATTAATTTTCCCCAGTTCAATACCAATTAAAAATACCGCACCGATAGTCAGAAAACTCAGCGTGGCATAATTAATGCTGGTCATAATCGGCTTCAGGCTGGCAAGAAAGGCAAACCACTCAAAATGCGCCAGACCATTTTTCGGATCCATCACCATATTGGAAATAAGCACCGAGAATGCGCCAACAATAATAACCGGCATCAAGGTTATAAAAGCGGCCTTAATAGCCATTATATAACGCAGGCTGTTAAAGGTATTAGCAAAGCCCCCGAGGGAATCGATCAAACGGTCTTTAAAGGACATGACAGCACCTCTGTTTATAGCATCATTATGTTGTCTCGTGCGCCATACGGCTGCCGAAACAAGATGTTATGGATCTAGCTGGTCTGATGTAGGGTTAACGTCCATGCATGATGCCTCCTTTTGCCAGAAAAATTTATTAACCAATCATCTGGCATACCAAAAAATAGCCTGATTTGGCTTATTTTCTGTGATCTTATTCTCAGAAGCGAATATTGGAATTCCAATATAGTGAGTTACACCAATTTTGGTATGCCAATATGGATTTCGCGATGAGCATAGACCTGGAACAGACCATGATGGAACTGCTGATTAATGCGGGAGAAGCGCGCTCTTGCGCCATGCTGGCCATTCAGAGCGCGCGCAAACAGGCGTGGGAAGAAGCAGATCAACAGTTGGCTGCCTCGCAACAGGCTGCGCGCGAGGCGCACAAAGTGCAAACGCAATTGATTGGACTCGATGAGGGTAGCGGTAAAATTCCCATCACACTGATTATGGTGCATGCACAGGATCACTTGATGACCGCGATATTATGCCGTGATCTGGCTGAAGAGATGGTAATGCTAAGAAAGGAGATGTATGCGGGGGCGGCACATAGAGGTCCTCACCTCCTGGACCATGCGGTGCAAGGATCAGACTGCTGACAAAGCCCGTTTTAAGGGAGAGTGCACCCTTGGGGTGGTAGCGGGCTTACCCGCCGGAGCGCCCCTGGGTGCACTATGCCCGTGTATCTCGATCATCAGGACGACTTTGTCATCCGGGGACAATTCAGATAAGTTCCAGGGCCAGTAACTCATCAATGGTCTGACGGCGGCGGATCAAGCGCGGGATGCCATCTTCAAACAGCACTTCCGGCAGCAGCGGACGGCTATTGTAGTTGGAAGACATGGAGGCACCGTAAGCACCGGTGTCGTGGAACACCAGATAGTCGCCAATTTCTGCCTGCGGCAAATGACGGGTTTCGACACCGCCACCGGCCTGTTGCGTAAAGACATCGCCGGATTCACATAAGGGTCCGGCAATCACTGATTCGCGCAGCGGTAGCTGGCTGATATCGCGGCCATCGGCTGGTAGCAGTGAAATATGATGATAGCTGCCATACATTGACGGACGCATCAGGTCGTTAAAACCGGCGTCGACCAGCACAAAGTGACGGCTGCCCATCCCCTTGGCGGCGCGGATCTGCGCCACCAGCACACCAGACTCAGCCACCAGAAAACGCCCGGGTTCAATTTCCAGCGCCACCGGATGGCCGAGATGTGCGGCAATCTGCTCACGGGCGCGGTTCCACAAACCAAAATAGTGGTGGGTATCAATCGACTCTTCACCAAACTGGTAAGGGATCGACAAACCGCCGCCAGCGGAAATCGCCTCAATATCCTGCCCAAGTTCAATCACCTGGCGCACCATGGCATCGCACACCTGCTCCAGGTGCTGATAGTCCACACCGGAACCAATATGCATATGGATACCGACCAGTTTTAGCTGATAAGCCTGAATTTTTGCCAGTGCCTGCGGCAGATCGGCGTACCAGATACCGTGTTTGCTGTTTTCGCCACCGGTATTGGTTTTCTGGCTATGGCCATGACCAAAACCGGGGTTAACGCGCAGCCACACCGGATGACCCGGCTTTTGGCGACCGATCTGCTCGAGCATATCAATCGATCCGGCATTGACCGGGATCGACAGTTCCGTCACCCGATCCAGCGTTGCCTGGTCGATCAAATCGGCGGTAAACACGATTTCGCTGGCTTCACCGGACTTAAATCCCGGTTTAAAACCGGCATGCAGCGCACGCTCGATTTCGCCCAATGACACGGAATCGACCTTGACGCCTTGTTGCTGCATCAGGCGCAGAATATGAATATTGGAACAGGCTTTTTGGGCAAAACGGATAACATCAAACTGACGCAGTTGCGCAATACGCTGTTGAATAATCTGTGCGTCATAGGCCCAGACCGGACAGCCAAACTGTTGCACAACTTGCAGAAGATTGGCGCTGTTTAACGCCGTATTTCGATCATTGAGGGCAAATGGCATCAGGTTCTCCGTTGAGCACGCCGTCTTGATGACCGCAGACTCAGGCAATAGGGAAGTCAAGGTTATGACGCTATTATGGCGCGGCAAACATCGGGGATAAAATATCTATTTCGCCGGAGTCTATTCATTTATGATATACCTTTGCCGCATAAAGGAGCGATCATGTCAGCCCTGTCACTACGCCATATAGAAATCTTTCATGCGGTGATGACCACCGGCAATCTCACCGAAGCGGCAGCGCTGTTGCAAACCTCGCAGCCGACGGTCAGTCGCGAACTGGCCCGATGTGAAAAGCTGCTTAATCTGCAACTGTTTCAGCGTCTGCGAGGACGGCTGTTTCCTACCGCGCAAGGTTTAAGATTGTTTGAAGAAGTGCAGCGCTCCTATTACGGCCTCGATCGCATTATTAATGCCGCCGCGGGGATCCGCCAGTTTGAACAGGCGCAGCTGTCGATCGTCTGCCTGCCGGTATTTAGCCAGTCATTGCTGCCGGCGATCTGTCAGCCATTTTTGGCGCATTATCCGGAAGCCAGTTTTAATATTGTGCCGCAGGAATCGCCGCTGCTGGAAGAGTGGCTGTCGGCCCAACGCCATGATCTGGGCATTACCGAAAACCCGCATACGCCAGCGGGCACCGACAGGCAGACATTGCTAACGCTTAATGAAGTCTGCGTATTACCGGTGGATCACCCGCTGGCGGAAAAGGCCAGCCTGACGCCGCAGGACTTTCAGGGAGTGAATTTTATCAGCCTGTCGGCGACGGATAGCTATCGCCAACTGTTGGATACGCTGTTTAGTGAACAGGGGGTTGTGCGACGCCTGGTAATGGAAACCCACAGCGCCGCCTCGGTATGCAGTATGGTGGCCCAGGGCATCGGCGTTTCTATCGTTAACCCGCTCACCGCGCTGGAGTATGCACAGCCGGAGCGCGAGGGGGCCGGAAGAGTGGTGATCCGTCCTTTCAGTGAGTCAGTGCCCTTTACGGTTAGTCTGATCCGCCCACAGCATCGCCCTGCTTCAACGCTTGTCGATACCTTTATCGACTATTGCCACCAGCAGGCGACCCGCTTTCCGCTGCGGCTGGCTAACGCCCTTAGCCGCTAAAAAACTGGCACGCGGCGCTTATTCGCTCACACGCTGAAAAGTGCCCGCTGCCGACACATTGTGACCAAAGCCGCAATCGCCAACCGTGTTCAGCACAGCGCTTTGCCTGGAGAAATTCATGGTTACGCGACAATCCGCGCCCCCTGCGTTCTCATCGTTTATCCCCTGATAAACTGCCTGCTGATCTTTGATCGTCGTCACCGTGGAAAATTCGCCGGTATTGGGGCCGTAGTACAACGACATGGCCCCCATCGACAAGCCGCTAAAATGGATCACAAACTGGCTTCCTTCCGGTTTGACCTCAAGGGTGTTCCAACTGCCCTGCCCGGCATATTGCCAGTAGAGACCTGTCGGCCCTTCTGCCAGCGGCTTAAGCGCCAGTTTGCTCTGCACCTGCGCCAGATTAACTCGGGTTTTCTGGTCCTGCTGCGACGCCAGACCAAGCCAGGCCAACGCCTTGCCATATTGCCCCAGATGCAGATAGGTCAGGGCAATATTGTTATAGGCCACGGACGTAGCGCTGGCGGGCAAATGACAGAATTCACTCCAGGCAACCTGATCGCGAAACAGCTCCTGCGCTTTGGCATAATCTCCCTGTTGGTAAGCGACTTTTCCCGCAGAAGCATAGATGCCGGTTTTTAAACAATCCGCTTTAATATCAGGTTCATCAATTTTTGCCCAAGCCGACGGGCATAAAAAACATCCTGCGACTAAGCACGCAGGTAGCCAGACTTTCATCATTTTCCCCTTTGTCTCGCTGGCCAATTGGCCAAAATCAAGGTGTGTCATTGTGCTTAAGGAAAAACATCCTTACAAGTCAGGCATTGCTCTCTCGCATATGGTCACTCATTCTGTGATGATTAGGCACTACCGCTTATTACTTTTTTATATGGCTATTTATGACTCAAAAACCTGGGAAATCGGCACGCTGGCGTGCTGTCTGGCAGTTGATTAAGCCTTATTGGCAGTCCGAAGAAAAGTGGAAAGCCTGGGGCATGTTGGCCGCAATCGTCATTCTCTCCCTCTCCTCTGTCTACCTCAGCGTACAGTTCAATGAATGGAACAGGGTGTTTTATGATGCGCTGCAAAACAAAAACTTCCCGATATTTAAGCAACAATTATTTAAATTCAGCTGGTTGGCACTGATTTTTATTGTTGTCAGTATCTACAAGGTCTATCTGACCCAGGGGCTGCAAATGAGCTGGCGGCGCTGGATGACCAACGAGTATATGAATAAGTGGTTAAGCAATCACGCCTATTACTATACCGAACATCAGCATCAGGTGGATAACCCCGATCAGCGTATTGCCGCCGATCTCAATGCCCTGACCTCCGGTACCCTGTCATTGACGCTGGGACTGCTTTCCAGCCTGGTGACCCTGTTCTCTTTTATCACCATTTTGTGGTCGGTCAGCGGGCCAATCAGCTTTATGCTTGGCGCACAGCAGATCACCATTCCCGGCTATATGCTGTGGTTCGCCCTGCTGTATGCGCTGATCGGATCGCTGGTTGTCGGCCTGATTGGCCGTCCGCTGGTAAAACTGAGCTTTAACCAGGAATGGTTTGAGGCAAACTTCCGTTTCGGACTGATCCGTATCCGTGAAAACAGTGATGCCATTGCCCTCTACCACGGTGAACAAAGCGAGAAACAACAGTTAACCGACAACTTTGAAGCCATTCGCTCCAACTGGTGGTCAATTATGCGACTTAGCCGTCGTCTTAATTTTGCCAGTTCGTTTTATGGTCAGTTTGCCATCATCTTCCCAATCCTGGTGGCGGCACCGCGCTATTTCTCCGGCGCTATCCAGATGGGCCTGCTAATGCAGATTTCCTCGGCCTTTGGTCAGGTACAGGACTCCTTATCCTGGTTTATCAATGCATTTAGTGATTTAGCCAGCTGGAAAGCCTGCGTTAACCGTCTGGCAGGCTTTAATGCCGCCATTGATCAGGTTAATGAGCAACCGCGTGGCATTGCGCTGGGTCATAGCCAGGAACATGACCTGCAGTTGCATAATCTGACGCTTAATCTGCCCAACGGCAATCCGCTGTTCTCGGCGGTCAGTGCTTCGCTGGCGGCTGGCGGTCGGGTGCTGATAGCCGGTCCTTCCGGCTGCGGCAAGTCAACCCTGCTACGCGCCATTGCCGGTGTCTGGCCCTATGGGGCTGGTGAGATTAAAACGGCGGACAGCAAGAAGCAGCTGTTTCTGCCACAGCGCAGCTATATTCCTATTGGCTCGCTGCGCGAAGGACTGAGCTATCCGGAAGAGAGCGCCAATCATAGCGATGAGCGGTTGTGTGAGGTGCTTGAGGCCTGTTGCCTGAGCCATCTGCAACCGGCGCTTGAGCAATATGCCAACTGGAGCCAGCGTCTTTCTCCGGGCGAACAACAGCGTCTGGCCTTTGCCCGCGCAATGTTGATTAAACCGGATATCCTGTATCTCGATGAAGCCACCAGCGCCCTCGACGACGATACAGAACAACGCATGTACCAGTTGTTACTGGAAAAACTGCCGCACACGAGTGTGATCAGCGTGGCGCACCGCAATAGCGTGGCGAAATATCATCAGCATTGCTGGCGCTTTACCCAGCAGGATGATGGTCAGTGTAATATGACGGCAACCGTTCTCTAGCGCAAAGCAAGCTCGCGGGTTTACAAAAAGTTTGGGGTCACCATCGACCTCAAACTTTTATTTTTGCCCGAGGTGTTTTTAGCAGCAGTCATTTTAGGCGTTTAAAAAACTTTAGATTTTCACAATATATTATAAATATTAAAACCATCATCTACTTATCCAATCAAAAAACAGAAATCATTCAGCATATTTAATTTATCGACAATCGATTACCTCAAGTCAATTTAAATATATATTTTAATGTGGTTATATTAATACGTATTAAATACATCAGCCACAGTAAATACTGTATCTATATTGACTTATATAATAAGGAATGGTTAACTATTTCCCGAATACCCCTGTTATTAAGTAAGGACACTTAAATGAAATACAGACTAACCTGTCTGGCGATAGCCATTTCTATCGCATCTACGGCTAACGCTACCAACCAAAAAACCTTAACGATTCCCTCTTCTTCCCAGCAATCTGAAGTCAAAACTGAAAACTTTGCAATGCTTCCAGTAGAGAAACCCTCTGACCGAACAGGGAGTTATTCCTTTGAAAAAGGATATACTCTTGTCGGTTCTGCAAGCAATGATCGACTTATTTACCTCGCATTATTTAATTCAGATAAATATTTATCAAAACTTACTGTATTAAGCAATGACACTAAAAATCTATTATTTTCCACAGAAATAAAAGGCAAGGTTGTTGCTGCTCCCCTGTTAAATCATGAGCAAAGACTCGCCATTCTGCAATTCACAGAAAACAGCGCCCAAGGGGGATTCACTAGAATAATTTCCGTGAATACTTCTACGGGAAAAATTGCTGATACTTATGTTAGCTATGATGATTATACGCCCGCGGGTTTGGCAACTATCAGCGATCCTGCCGGAAATACCGTATTGTTCTATGGCAAAAATCATAAAAAAGATAATAACAGTCAATTGGTAATGCGTATCCCTACCGACAATGTGGCTAAAGTAGCCGCCTTCAATGAACCTATTGTCGGACAACCAGTGGTCTTGGTCAGCCCGCAACAAACAAAAAGTAATAGTCGGTTTGCCGGCAAGATCTATATCACAACCAAAACGTCATTACATGCCCTGACATTTGGCCCCCGCGAGATCACTCCCCTGTGGAGCTTCCCCCTGCCTTTTAGCAGTGATGAAATCTCCAACGCCGGGATGGCTATCGATGGCGATGGCGCCATTATTATCAGCAGCAAACAAAATGGGTTGGTCGCCGTCACCCCACAGGGTGAACAAAAATGGGTGGAGCATCGTCTTCCCTATCAGGGACAGTTTATGGGGTGCCAGCCGGTTATCGATGACAATGGTCTGATTTATTCTGCCCGTAGCAGCAAGCGTGCCGACAACAGTTTCACCTCTAGCCTGTTTGCCACAAACAGTAAAGACGGATCCTTTAAAGCCGAACTGTTCCCGATCAGTCAGTGGGCAATTCAGCCAGAATGTGAAAATATCACCCTCAGTGAGCAAGAGCGTATTAATCTGGTGGTCAGGGGGCAACCGAAAGGCCTTAAGCTGGATGCCATACAGGTTTCCTCCAGTAAACCGGTCACGCCTTTAACCGAAATACAGGATCATCAACTCCTTGACTGGAGCGCGTTACTTAATGATACACGCGGAAGCCTGGCTAAAAATGGCCCCGACTACAGTAACCTGATGATTACTCACTTAAGTGATCTGGCAGTGGGTACCGGCAGCGAGCTGGTTTATCTGCGTGGTAACGATGACGACGGCACTGCAGATAGAATTTGGCCAACTTACCAGTCGGATTTCGCCCGTTCCGGAGTACAAACTGAAGGGCAGAATAATGTTCCGCGCCCAATAATCAAAGCCGAAGGCAAACCGGAAGCCAATAAGCCCATGACACTGATCGGTAACCCGACAACAGGTTATGATGGGGAAAAATTAGCCACTCTCTGGAAACAATTATCCCAGTACGGTACTGAAACCAAGTTACCTGACTGGGCAGTCGCAGAAGGCAATAGACTTAAACTGACGCCCCCAGCCAATGTCTATGCGGCTGACTATCGCTTCCGTTTCAATGCTGGCGATAAGCTGGTGACACGTAGTACAGACTATAAAATCCAGGTCCCTGTTTATAGTAATGTGCCACAACCGGTTATCACCCCAGGCGGTGTCGCTGAGGGCGGTAAAACCATGACGCTGACCGGGACGCCGATCCAGGGTATTGATGGTTCAGACTTATCAATCAACTGGAAACAATTATCTCAATACGGCAGTGAAACCAACTTGCCAGATTGGGCAACCGTCGAAGGGAATAAACTCAAGCTGACGCTCCCGGCCTATACCTATGCCAATGAGTATAGCTTCCGTTTTTATGCTGGCGATAAGCTGGTGAAGCGTAGCGTGGACTATAAAATTCAAGTGCCAGGCTATACCAATGTGTCGCCACCGGTTATCACTCCAAGCGGTGTCGCTGAAGGCGGGAAAACCATGACGCTGACCGGCAGCCCGATCAAAGGCCTTGACGGGTCAAACTTGGCAACCACCTGGAAACAAGTAACGCAATACGGCAGTGAAATCAGCTTACCCAATTGGGCCACTGTAGAAGGTAATACCCTTAAACTGACCCTCCCGGCCTCTACCTATGCCAATGACTATAACTTCCGTTTTAAGGTCAGCGACAAACTGGTGTCGCGTGAAGTGGACTATCAGGTCAAATTGCCAGCCTATAGCAATATTGCGACACCGGTTATCACCCCGAGTGGCGCGGCGGAAGGCGGTAAAGAGATGATACTGACCGCCACTCCGACCGAGGGCGTGGATGGCAGCAAATTAACCATAGTGTGGAAAGAGATGTATTCGTCCAGTTATGAAGGCAGCTTACCCAAATGGGCTACAGCAGAAGGCAATAAGCTCAAGCTGCAACTCCCGCCGAGTGCCTATGCCAATGAGTTTACCTTCCGTGTTAAGGTCAGCGATAAGCTGGTAACACGCGATCAAGACTATAAAATTAAAGTACCGGTCTATGCTAATTTTCCAGAACCTACCGTCACCCCTTCCCAGGCTGGCGAAATCATGGGCGGGCAGGAAGTGTCACTCACGGGCATGCCCATTGTGGACATCAGCGGTACTGCTCTTTCCGTAGAATGGGGGTATTCAACCAGCGATACCTGTGGCAAATATGACGCCAAACTTCCCAGCTGGGCTACAGTTGAGAACAAAAATCAACTGAAACTGACGTTACCCCAGGGGAAAGGAAAACATATTTTCAATTTTCGGGTTAGCGATGGTCGCCTCGAACGTTGTGGCAGCTACACCGTAGATGTCCCGGCCTATACCAATATCGTCGCCCCAACCATCACCCCCAAAGGGACGCCGGCGGGTGGCAAGTTGATGGAGTTGATTGGCGCACCAACAAAAGGTTTAAATGGTCGCAACTTAAAACTGGTATGGTCGTATATTGATTATTTTGGCAATAAACAATCCTTGCCAGAATGGGCTGTGCCGGTCAGTGAGGTATTAAAAATCACACCACCGGTAAGTGAATTACTCAGTTCCTATACTTTCCAACTCGAGGTGTCTGAACCTTCATCGACTAAATCAGATGAAGGGAGACAACCGCGTACCGTTGAGTACAAAATTGATGTTCCAGCCAGTTAATCCGGCACCGTCCCATTGAAGGATCCCCCCAGAAGCACTACGGCATTCTGGGGGTTTTTAGCAGCAGACGCGCAACCGTCCCCATAAATCAACGGGGAAAACCTGCGATCGCACGTAACGATCAGTTTTTAATCATTTTCTGGGCGATAGTCCACAGAAATCAACACGGCACTTGGTCAATTGTATAGCTCACTATACAATTGTCAGAAGCTATATCTCATTATGGGTTGTGGCACTGCCTGCAATTCAGGAATGCCGATGAAAATTGATAAAAACTCGCTTATACCCTTCTATTTGCAAATAGAACAACAGCTTACCGAAAAAATAAGCTCCAAAGAACTTAAACCTGGCGACGCCATTCCCACCGAGGCAGCACTTTGCGAGATCTATGGCGTTTCGAGAATGACCGCCCGCAAGGCGGTTGACTATCTGGTCAGACAGGGACGGGTGGCGCGTTTTCGTGGCCGAGGCACTTTTGTTATCGACAATAGCGATAAGCAAAAAGCGGTATTACCCCTCGATCGCCATTTTAGCTCCACCGAAATTGCTGAAGAGTTGCATCTGGCCATTGAGAATCAGGTACTGGAGTTTTGCCAGGTTAGCGCCGAGGCGGAAATTGCCGCACTGCTTAATATCCCCGTCGGCAGCACGGTGTATTTTATGATCCGCCTGCGGATGCTCAATCAAAAACCTTTTGTTTATGAAAAAACCTGGATGCTTGCTGAGCCGTTCCCGGATCTGACCCGTGAAGCCCTTACCCAGTCAAAATATGCTTACCTGCGTGAACGCGGTTTCTCGCCCGCGGGTAGCACCAAACAGATTTCGGCAGAGTTACCGGCCAACAAGATCCGTCAGGCCCTTGATTTATCGCGTGATGAGCCAATTTTACATGCCCGCTCATTGGCGTTTTTTAGCGATAAGACACCTTTTGAGGTCTCTGATATTTACTATAACCAGCGCGATTATCGATTTAGCGTTGAGGCTCGCTGCTAACTGGCGAGTCGAGTTTTTACCTGGTTGGCAATCTGTTCGACCTGCGGTCCATAAATCACCTGTACATCGGTTTCCGTCACCCGCTTCACCCCCATCGCGCCGGTAGTCATCAGCGTTTTGTCCACCACCTGGGTCATATCTTTGACCTTGACTCTCAAGCGCGTGAAACAGCAGTCAACATCGACAATATTGCCTTCGCCACCCAAGCCTTTAATGATATTGGCGGTTTTGCCATCACTAGCCTGCGGATCGCTAGATGTCGTTTCAATATCGCTGTCATCTTCTCGCCCCGGCGTTTTCACCTGCATACGCAAGATCACCCAGAGAAAGGAAAAGTAGTACAGCGGCGCATAGATGATCCCCAGCATCAGCGGATACCACCAATGGGTTTTACTGCCACCGAGAATACCGAAAATTACCCAGTCAATAGCGCCCCCCTGCACATTGCCAATCATCACCTGCAGCAATTGCATCAGCACAAAAGAGAGACCGGTTAATACTGCGTGCAGCACATAGAGCACGGGCGAAACAAAAATAAAGCAGAATTCCAGCGGCTCAGTGATACCGGTGGTAAAAGAAGCCAGAGCACCGGCCAACATCAAGGCTTTGACCCTGCCCTTATGCTCGGGTTTGGCGCAGTGGTACATGGCCAGCGCCGCTGCAGGCAAGCCAAACATCATCACCGGAATTTTACCCTGCGCCAAAAAGCGCGTGGCCTGACGCGTAATATCATCACTGATGGCACCGGGATTAGACAAAGCGGCATTAAAAATATTTAGTGCACCGACCACGCTTTGATGATCCAGGGTCGTCACGCCACCGATGGGGGTAAAGCGCACGGTTTCATTAATAATATGGTGCAGACCGGTAGGGATAAGCAGGCGCTCCGAGGCGGCATAGATAAAGGTCCCTATCTCACCGGTACGGCCTATCAATTCGCCAACCCACTGGATCCCCAGCGCAATAGAAGGCCAGACCAGCGATAACAACACCCCGACTATCGGCAACACCAGGATGGTGATGATCGGCACAAAGCGGCGGCCACCAAAAAACGCAATCGCCGTCGGCAGCGTAATGGTATAGAAGCGATTATGCAGCCACATGGTGATCAGTCCTGCCAACACCCCACCCAGCACGCTCATATTGTAAGTAAAGATCCCCAGCGTATTGGTGAACTCCGCGGTATAGATCATTGCCTCACTGGCGGGCATGCCCTGAGCGGTAAGGTGCGCCACGCTGATGGTTGCCGGGGTAATATTTTGTGCCAGCAAACTGTAGTTAACGCCGATATGCAAACCAACAAAACCGATCACTGCGGAAAAGGCGGCGGTAGCCTTCTCTGCATTGGCCAGTCCCATGGCGGTGGCAACGGCAAAAAACAGCGGCAAATTGGCAAACAGCGCACCTGATACCTGACGGATAAAGCCGATCACCAGCTGCAATGACTTCATATGGGTGAAACTGTCGCCCATGATCGTCGGGTTCTGCAATGCCGAGGCCAGACCGAGAAAAATCCCCGCCGCCGCAATAACGGAAATAGGCGTCATCAGAGCCTTTCCCAAGTCGTGGATTTTGCTGCCTAATTTAATCATGTATTTTTTCCCTCAGGGTCAACGCATAAAAAATGTTGCTACTTGAGTAAAGGCAGAGAAGGTATAGCTGTATAGACATATAAGTCAGGACTATGAATCCGATCACATATTACCAACAAATCAGATACAATTTGGAAAAGACGTGCGCACCAGGAACCTCTGTATGGCACAGCGAAGAAGGGGGCAAAAAAAAAGCCCACATCGGACTGTGGGCATTGGGGCTGCGAGACACCGTGGTTGGTGATTACGGTTGCAACAAAGCAAATATGAGAACTGCTCGCTCTCGATAGATAACTTAACGGTATTCCTCTCCAACCTGCAGACTTTTCTCGTTAGTTCACTGTTAAAAAGTATGTGCTATTTTGATCCAGATCACACTCCTCTGGCGAAAATTTCAGCCAGTACAAACAGAATATCTTACTGCCAACAGCCAAAAAAGTAGTTTACTATGTTATTAATATCGTACTATTTGTTGTAAATTAACATAAAAACAGATAAACCTTACAGATAACACGGTTTAAGCATTATGAAATTCACCACCGTTATGAATTATTTTGACATATATCGTCACCAAATCCTTACAGAGGGAATGCGGCGGCTCTCGTATAGTGGGGGACTTATTGAGAACGATTGTTCTCAAGCCCATCAAGAGAGTGAATTCTATGCGCCTGAAGGTTCTTTCTATCAGTACAGTGGTACTGCTTTCTGCTTGCGATGGCTCTGCTGGTCCGGCGGCACAAGCGCCAGCCCAGGCACCGGCTGTTGAAGTCGTTACCCTGCAATCTCAACCTGTTACCCTGACCACCAGCTTGCCTGGTCGTACTTCTGCGGTCAGAACGGCGGAAGTCCGTCCACAGGTCAGCGGTGTTATCCTTAAACGTACTTTTGTCGAAGGTAGCGAAGTCAAAGCGGGTCAGCAGTTGTATCAGATTGACCCCGCCACCTATCAGGCTGCCTACGATAAAGCGATGGCCACCTGGAAAAGTGCTGCGGCAACCTCTACCCGCTACAAAGGTCTGGTGGAATCACAAGCCGTTAGCCGTCAGGTCTATGACAATGCGGTAGCCGCCACCGGTGAAGCTGCAGCCGACCTGGAAACCGCCCGCGTTAATCTGCAATACACCAAAGTGTATGCGCCAATTTCCGGGCATATTGGCCGCTCATCCGTAACCGAAGGGGCATTGGTCACCAGCGGGCAAACCACCGACCTTGCCACCATCGACCAACTGAATCCTATTTATGTCGATGTCAGTGAATCATCGCTGGATTTGTTGCGTCTGCGCCGGGCATTAGCGGAAGGCAAACTGACCTCGGCCGGGGCCAACGCTGCACAGGTTAGCCTGACACTGGAAGATGGTAGCCAATATCAGCTGCCGGGCAAACTGGAATTCTCCGAAGTTACCGTTAACCAGGGCACCGGCTCAGTAACCCTGCGCGCCTCCTTCCCTAACCCGAAAGACGTCTTGCTGCCAGGCATGTTCGTCCATGCCACACTAAGCCAGGCCGTAGAGGAGAACGGTATTCTGGTTCCTCAAGAAGCGATCATGCATGACAACAAGGGCAAACCTTATGTCTACGTAGTGAAAGCCGACAATACGGTAGAACAACGTACTATCACCACCGGTCAGATGATGTCTGGCAACTGGCTGGTGACGTCAGGCCTGAATGCCGGCGATAAAGTGATCGCCAATGGACTGCAAAATGTTCATGTCGGCGCCAAAGTTAACGCCAGCGAGCGCAAAGCAGCGGAAGCTAAAGTGGACTCAAATCTGTCAATGACTGACCCATCCGCGCAATAGAGGAATACAGATGTCGACTTTCTTTATCAACCGCCCGATTTTTGCCTGGGTGCTGGCGATTGTCATAATGATAGCCGGTGCGCTATCTATTATGAAATTGCCGGTCAATCAATATCCCAATATTGCCCCACCGGCGATTTCAGTGACCGTCACCTACCCCGGTGCTTCGGCGGAAACGGCGCAAAACACCGTGGTGCAGGTTATCGAGCAACAGCTTAATGGCCTCGATGGCTTGCGCTATATCGAATCGCAAAGTAACAGCGACGGTAGTGCCACCATTATCGTGACCTTTATTCAGGGGACCGACCCGGATATCGCCCAGGTCCAGGTACAGAACAAAGTGTCACTGTCCGAGTCTCAGTTGCCTACCGAAGTCGTCAACCAGGGGATCCGCGTTGCCAAGTATCAGCAAAACTTTATGCTGGTCGTTGGCCTGGCCTCTACCGACGGCAAGATGAGCAACTCCGACTTGGGTAACCTGCTGGTTACCAAGCTGGAAGACTCCATTGTGCGTACCAAAGGCGTGGGTGACTTCCAGGTATTTGGCTCTGAGTACGCCATGCGCATCTGGCTGGATCCCGCCAAACTGTATAAATACTCGCTGATCCCCAGTGATGTCTCCACCGCCATTGAGGCGCAAAACGTTCAGGTTTCTTCCGGGTCACTCGGCGGCCTGCCAACGGTAAAAGATTCCAAACTCAGCGCCACTATTATTGGTAAAACGCGTTTTGACAGCATCAAGCAATTTCAGAACGTACTGCTGAAAGTCAACGCCGACGGCTCGCAGGTGCGCCTGAAAGACGTGGCCAATATCGATTTAGGTCCGGAAAGCTACTCGATTTCCACCACCTATAACGGCAGCCCGTCGACGGGTATCGCCCTGCGCCTGGCTACCGGCGCTAACGTACTCGATACCGCCAACGCAGTAAAACAAACCATTGCCGGATTGCAGTCCTCTTTACCTGCCGGTGTGCAGGTGGTTTATCCGTATCAAACCTCACCGGTGGTCAGCGCCTCGATTCATGAAGTATTAAAAACGCTGATTGAAGCTATCGTACTGGTGTTCTTTGTGATGTTGCTGTTCCTGCAAAACTTGCGCGCCACCCTGGTTACGACCTTGGTTGTGCCGGTGGTATTGCTGGGTACCTTTGGGCTGCTGAATGCCTTTGGTTATTCCATCAATACCCTGACCATGTTCGGCATGGTGTTGGCCATCGGCCTGTTGGTGGATGACGCCATCGTGGTGGTGGAAAACGTCGAACGTGTGATGCACGAAGAGAAGCTGTCGCCAAAAGACGCCACCATCAAGTCAATGAAACAGATCCAGGGCGCATTGTTCGGTATTGCCCTGGTGTTGTCGGCAGTATTGGTGCCAATGGCCTTCTTTGGCGGTTCCACCGGGATTATCTATCGTCAGTTTTCGATAACCATCGTCTCCGCCATGGCGCTGTCGGTTATTATGGCGCTGGTTTTTACCCCGGCGCTGTGTGCCACTATTATCAAAAGCAGTGATGATGACAAAAAAACCACCGGATTTGCCGGCTGGTTTAACCGCAACTTTGATAAAGGTGCCGCCAAATATACGCAAAGCGTCGCCGGGGTAATTTCCCGTCGTCGTCTGTTTATGTGTATTTATCTGGTGATTGTCGTGGTGATGGGCTTTATGTTTACCCGCGTCCCTACCACCTTCCTGCCGGATGAAGACCAGGGGATTTTATTTGTCCAGGCGACGCTGCCAGCCAACGCCTCGGCGGAACGCACACAGCAGGTGCTGGATGAGGTTCGTGCCTATTTCCTGAAAAACGAAAGCGCGAACGTCAACTCGGTGTTTACCGCCAACGGCTTTAGCTTTGCCGGTCGCGGACAAAACGTCGGTATAGGTTTTATATCGTTAAAATCCTGGGAAGATCGTCCCGGTGCCGCCAATGGTGTCCAGGCTATTGCCGGTCGCGCCATGGGGCATTTTGCGCAGATCAGTGGTGCCCGAGTCTTTGCCTTTGTGCCGCCAGCGGTACTGGAATTGGGTAATGCCACCGGTTTTGACTTCTATCTGCAAGATACCAATGCGCAAGGTCATGCCGCGCTGATGGCAGCGCGTAACAAGTTCCTGATGCTGGCATCGCAGGACAAACGCCTGATGGCGGTGCGTCCAAATGGTATGGAAGATGAGCCTCAGTACCAACTGGAAATTGATGATGAACGTGCCCAGGCCCTGGGTCTGAGCCTGAGTGATATCAACAACACCTTGTCTGCGGTGTGGGGTTCCTCATACATCAACCAGTTTATGTACAATGATCGCGTGAAAAAAGTCTACATTCAGGGCCGTGCCGCTGCGCGCGTGACGCCGGAAGATTTAGGCAAATGGTATTTCCGCAACAGCAGTGGGCAAATGGTGCCATGGTCAGCCTTTGGTACCGGCAAATGGGTGTTTGGTTCGCCACGCTTCGAGCGCTTTAACGGTGTTTCTTCCGTCGAGGTTCTCGGTTCCCCTGCCCCTGGTCGCAGTACCGGTGATGCTACCCTGGCAGTTCTGGATATTGCCAAGCAGCTGCCACCTGGCTTTAACATTGCCTGGCACGGACTCTCTTATGAAGAGCAGCAATCAGGCTCGCAGACTCCGGCGCTTTATACCCTGTCAATTATCGTGGTGTTCCTGTGTCTGGCAGCACTATATGAGAGTTGGTCAATTCCATTCTCTGTCATGCTAGTGGTTCCACTGGGTATTCTCGGCACCATAGGTGCAGTATTACTGCGTGGATTGTCCAACGACGTCTTCTTCCAGGTAGGCCTGTTGACAACGGTGGGGCTGGCAGCCAAGAACGCCATCCTGATCGTTGAATTTGCCAAAGAACTACACGAAAAAGAGGGAATGTCGATCACTACGGCAGCCATCGAAGCAGCCAAGCTGCGTATCAGGCCAATTATTATGACCTCGATGGCGTTTATCCTCGGTGTGATACCGCTGACCATTTCTCATGGTGCAGGTTCCGGTAGTCAGCACTCGATTGGTACGGCAGTAGTGGGTGGGATGATAACGGCAACATTCCTGGCTATTTTCTTTGTTCCAATGTTCTACGTGGTCGTGGTTAACCTATTTACCCGTAAGTCACAAAAACAAGATAAGCCGCATTCAGATACTGAGGTTTCCAACCATGAATAAACCACGTTTTGCGCTGCCGTTCTTGTCGGCGCTGACACTGACCATTTTGGCCGGCTGTACCATGGAGCCAAAATACGATCGCCCGGCATTGCCGGTGGCCAGTGACTGGACCACCAGCAAGGGCGTGGACGCCGGTAAGGCACAGGACATCGGCTGGAGTCAGTTCTTTAACCAGCCAGAGATGAAACAGGTCATTGCCCTGGCACTGGATAACAACCGCGACCTGCGCGTTGCGGCGTTAAATGTCGATACCGCCCGCGCCACCTTCCAGATCGATCGCGCGGCACTGTTGCCAACCCTTGACGGTACAGCGGGTGAAACGGCTCAGCATCTGCCGGGCAATCTCTACTCGACCAAAGCCACGGGTCCGGCAACCTACCAACAATATAGTGCCGGTGTTGGTGTCAGTTCCTATGAGCTGGATCTGTTTGGTCGTGTGCGCAGCCTGCGTGATAAAGGTCTGGAGACCTATCTGGCCACCGCCGCAACCCAGCGCGCCACGCAAATTACGCTGGTCTCTGAGGTCGCCGAAGGTTACCTGAGTCTCGCCGCCGATAACGATTTGCTGAAACTGGCGATCGATACAGCCAACAGCCAGAACCACTCTTATGAGTTAACCAAACGCAGCTACGATCAGGGCGTGAGCAATACTCAGGATCTGGTACAGGCTGAAACCACGGTGCGCAGTGCTCAGGCCGATATCGCGCAATATACCCGCCAGGTTCGTCAGGACGTTAATGCCCTGACGCTGCTGGTTGGTGCGCAGATCCCGGAAAAACTGTTGGCTAATGCCAGCCTCGATAATAACTGGAGCTTCCCGGCAACGCCTGCGGGTCTGCCTTCCGACCTGTTGACCCGTCGCCCGGATATTATTGCCGCCGAGCATACGTTAAAAGCGGCCAATGCCAATATCGGTGCCGCCCGCGCCGCTTTCTTCCCGCGTATTACCCTGACCGGTTCCGCCGGGACAGAGAGCGGCAGTCTGAGCAATCTGTTTAGTGGCGGTTCCGGTTTCTGGAGCTTTGCCCCGTCGCTAAATATTCCGATCTTCGACGGCGGCGTTAATCAGGCCAACCTGGATATTGCCAAAGACACCAAAAAGATCGAGATCGCCAACTATGAAAAAGCGATCCAGACAGCCTTTAAAGAGGTTTCTGACGGTCTGGCCGGTCAAGCTACTTATGGCGATCAGTTGAAATCCATTCAACTGGAAACCGCAGCTAACCAACGCAACTTCGATCTGTCGCAGATGCGCTTTAAAGGCGGTATCGACAGTTATCTGAACGTACTGGTGGCGCAACGCTCCCTGTATGGCACGCAGAAAACGCTGATCTCCACCAAACTGGCGCAGTTGAACTCGGATATCACGCTGTTCAAAGCGCTGGGCGGCGGCTGGAAAAAGTAATTCTCGTTGCAAAGCCAATAAGTTGTTAACTATAACGCCAGCGCAAGCTGGCGTTTTTTATTGGCTATTTAAATAATGCGGCCAAGCAAAACATGACTGGGAGTTATACTTTTCGCTTAATCAAGTAAATATATTATCCAACTACGCAGGCATCACTTAGATACCAGACTTTCAACGATTACTTTAAAACATTTAATATTGATCCTGCCGAATTCGATGTGGATAAATATTGGCACGTCGAAACCGGCGTTATCCCTAACTTTTTATTTCCCAAATCGATGAGAGTTTATAAGGTCGAACCACCCTACATATGCTAGCTGAATCGGCGAAAGCAGATCGCTGGCTTTACGATGAACGCCAGCGATCGTTACCATTGTCTCCGCGGGTATCTGGCAAAATAATAAATGCCAGCTTGCAATGACGAGTATTACCCCGCCCTACTCACTCTTTTATTTTATACCTTGCCAACCACCACCCAGCGCCGCGATTAGTTTCACGCTGGTAACCATTTGCGTACTTAATAGCGATAATACACTCTGTTGCTGACTCAGGCTGGTGTTCTCGGTGGAGGCAACATCAAGATAATTAATCATCCCGGCCTGATACTGATTGTAAGTCACCCGCGCCGACTCTTTGGCAGCATCCGCCGCGTTCTTTCTTGCCGCCATTTCAGCGTCCAGCGTATGCAGCTCAACCAAATAATCTTCCACTTCGCCCATGGCCGTCAGTACGCTTTGGCGATAGGCAGCAACGTCGGCATCATAGGCGGCTTCGGCTTCGGCGACCTTGCCTTTGGTAGCGCCAAAATCCAGCACTGTCTGACTTAACTCCGGCCCCAATGACCAGACGCGATTAGGCAATGAGAACAGATTGTGGAAGGCCGAACCGGCGTAGCCGCCGCTGGCGCTAAGGGTTAAATCAGGGTAATAGGCAGCAGTAGCAACACCTACAGCGGCGTTGGCCGAGGCCATGGTACGTTCTGCGGCGGCGATATCCGGACGACGCTGCAACAGCTGCGATGGCAAAGCTGCCGGCACCGCAGGCAGCGTCAGTTTAACCGGCTGGGCCGCCAGAGAAAATTGTGCTGGTGCCTTGCCTATCAGGATGGCAATGGCATGTTCCAGCTGCGCGCGCTGCCATTGCAGATCCAGCGCCGATGCCTTGGCGCTTTCCAGTTGAGTCTGCGCCTGGGCCAGAGTGGCTCGTGAAGTATCGCCGCCCTGATACTGGTGCTCAATCACCGCTAAATAACGTTGATAAGCGTCGATACTGCGCTGATAGAGGGCAATTTGTTGATCCATCACCCGCAGTTGGAAATAATCCTGCGCCAGTTCAGACTGGGCGCTCAGGGTGGCGTTGGCCAGATCGGCGGCACTGGACTGGGCGTTGGCTTTCTGCTCTTCCACCGTACGGCGTAGTTTGCCCCAGATATCCAGTTCCCAGCTGGCGCCGAGACTGGTTGATTGCTTGTTGCTGACCGTGCTGGCCGACCCGCTACGGGTACTGTCCACCGTGGCGGTAACCTGCGGGAAGAGTTCTGCACGTGCCTGCGTAACCAATGCCTGCGCCTGACGATACTGCGCGGCATACTGCGCCACGTTCTGATTGGAAATCTGCACCTGGCTAAGCAAAGCCGACAGTTGCGGATCCTGATACACCGCCCACCAGTCGCCTTTATTCTGGCTCTCTTTCGGAGCCGCAGCCGTCCAGCCTTTGGCTTCTTTAAACTCGGCTGGCATGGCGACCGCCGGACGATGATAGTCAGGGCCAACGGCGCAACCGCCGAGCCACAATGCCAGCGCCAGCGGAGCCAGACGAAACAGCCGAGAATTCGCGTTAGGAAGGGTCATGACCAGCTTTCACTTGTATTGGGTAATTGAAGAAAAAAAACTGCCAGATAAAGATTATTCATCAGGGTGCGCTCCCGCTGGTGTCGCATGGGGATAAAGACGCTGCCACAGACGTTTGCTGGCACGGCTTGTTCGGTCCATATACAGATAGATCACCGGCGTGGTAAACAGTGTCAGGATCTGGCTCATGGCCAATCCACCGGCGATCGCCAGTCCCAATGGACTGCGCAGATCCGCATCCCCCCCGCTGCCCAATGCCAAAGGCAAGGCACCAAAGAACGCCGCCAGGGTGGTCATCATAATAGGTCGAAAGCGCATCAGACAGGCCTGATAAATCGCCTGCTGTGGCGTCAGTCCCAGTCTACGCTCAGCGTCGAGGGCAAAGTCGATCATCATTATGGCGTTCTTTTTCACAATGCCGATCAACAGCAAAATACCGATCAGCGCGATCACCGTCAGTTGGGTGTGGGTCAGCAGCATCAGCAACAACGCCCCCAACCCCGCCGAAGGCAGCGTGGAGAGAATGGTCAGCGGATGAATATAGCTTTCATACAGCATCCCCAACACAATATATACCGCCGCCAGCGCCGCCAGGATCAGCCAGGGCATCTGCTGCGCCAGCGCCTGGAAAGCCTGGGCGGTACCGGCATAGCCGGTCTGGATGGTGTCCGGCAGAGCAATTTTTGCCATGGCGGTTTTCACCGCCGCTTGTCCTTCTTCCAGCGAGACGCCGTCGGAGAGGTTAAAAGCAATGGTGGTGGTCGCCGACTGCCCCTGATGCGCCACCGAGAGCGGTGCATTGGCGCTGCTAAATGAAGCGAAAGTCGACAGCGGGATCTGTTTGCCAGCCGCAGTGATCACATACAGCTGATTAAGCACCTCGGGGTTACTGGTGTAGTCAGCCGTCAGATTCATCACCACATGGTATTGATTCAGCGTCTTGTAGATGGTCGCCACCTGGCGCTGACTAAAGGAGTTATTAAGCAGGGTATCAATGGTTTTGACACTGACGCCCAGCTGGCTGGCGCGATTGCGGTCAATATTCAACATCACTTCCTGTCCGCCGGTCTGCGAGTCAGAATCGACGCCGGTCAACTGAGGTAACTGGCTCAATGCCTGCTTCACTTTTGGTCCCCAGTCGCGCAACAGTGTCAGGTCATCCGCCTGCAAGGTCATCTGATACTGCGAGTTGGCGCTGCGTCCGCCAATACGCAAATCCTGTGCCGCCATCAGAAATAGCTGCGATCCTGGCAGTTTGGCGGTCTCCATCATCAGTCGATTGGCAATCTGATTAGCCGTGGCTTTACGTTGGTCATAATCTTTCAGACGTACAAAGAACATCGCGGTATTACGCGAGCCAAAACCACCGCTGCCCGCTGAGCTCATTACCGCCGCTACATCGGGATCGCGTTGAATAATCTTGGCGTAATCGATCATTTGCGGCTGAATCGACTGGAAGGAGGTGGTCTGGTCAGCACGCAGCATTCCCATCAGCATGCCGGTATCCTGATCGGGGAAAAAGCCCTTCTCCACCACGGTATACAAATAGCAGTTCAACACTACGGTCAGCAATAAGCCGAACAGGGTGATTAACTGATGGCGCATCACCCAGGTCAGGCCATTGGCATAGGCCTGCAACAGACGATTTAACCCGCGTTCGATCCATTGATAAATCCGCGGCTGGCGCTGTTCTTTCGGCGGCTTGCGACGCAGAAACCGCGCACAGAGCATCGGTGTCAGCGTCAGCGACACCAGCATGGAAATGATCAGCGAGATGGTCAAGGTGACGGCAAATTCGCGGAATAAGCGGCCGACAATACTGCCCATTAGCAGGATCGGGATAAATACCGCAATCAGCGACAGGGTCATGGAAAGCACGGTAAAACTGACTTCGCGCGCGCCGCGGATCGCCGCCCGCAATGGACTCAATCCTTCCTCGATATGACGGGTAATATTTTCCAGCACCACGATGGCATCATCGACCACAAAGCCGGTGGCAATAATCAGTGCCATCAGCGACAGATTGTCGAGACTGTAGCCCAGCAGATACATGATTGAACAGGTACCAATCAGCGACACCGGCAGCGCCAGCGCCGGGATCACCACCGCCCGCAGATTACGCAGAAAGACAAAGACTACCGCAATCACCAGCAGGGTGGCTTCCAGCAGGGTGGTTTCCGTATCACGCAGCGAAGCGGAAACGGTGGGTGAACGGTCCAGTGCCAGGTTGAGTTTGACATCCCCCGGCAGTTCCTTTTCCATTTCCGGCAGGGCCGCCTTAATATCGCGGATGGTGTCGAGCATATTGGCACCGGCCTGACGGGTGACGGCAATCATCACTGACGGGGTACCATTGAAATAACCGACGTTGTATTTATCTTCCACCGAGTCATAGACATTGGCGATATCGCTCAGGCGGATCGCCATGCCGTTTTTGTAACTGACAATCAGCTTGCGGTACTGGGCGGCGGTGCTTTGCTGACCGTTGCCTTCAATCATCCACGACTGGCTGGCACCTTGCAGTATGCCTTTAGGCAGATTGGTGGTGCTGGCGGCAATCGCCGTGCGCACCGTATCAAGGGAAATGCCGTACGAGCTGATGGCCTGCGGACGCAAATCGATGCGCACCCCCGGCAAGGCACTCCCGGTCAGGGCTACCTGGCCGACCCCGTTAATCTGCGCAATACGCTGCTGCAACTGACTGGAGGCAATATCGTACAACTCACCGTTACTGCGCGTTGACGAGGTCAGCGCCAGCATAACGATGGGTGCATCCGCCGGGTTGGCTTTGCGATAGGTCGGCAGCGACGGCATGCTGCTGGGTAACAGCGAGCGCGAGGCGTTGATCGCCGCCTGCACATCGCGCGCCGCGCCGTTAATATCGCGGTTTAAATCAAACTGCAACACGATGCGCGTCGAGCCTTGTGAGCTTGACGAGGTCATTTCGTTAACCCCGGCAATCTGCCCCATCGCCCGTTCCAGCGGGGTAGCGACGGTGGCAGCCATGGTTTCCGGGCTGGCCCCCGGCAGGCTGGCAGACACCATCACCACCGGGTAATCCACCTGCGGCAACGGTGCCACTGGCAACAGGCTATAGCCGAGTAACCCCAGCAGAACAATCGCCGAGGTTAATAACAGCGTGGCCACCGGCCTGAAAATAAAGAAACGGGAAATATTCATTCTGCTTCCCGCACTTTACGGCGAGCAGGACGCCAGCGCGTCGCCAGTCGATCAAACATCAGATAAATCACCGGCGTTGAGAACAGGGTCAATACCTGACTAAAGATCAGCCCACCGACGATCACCAGTCCCAGCGGCTGACGCAACTCCGCGCCGCTGCCGCTGGCCAGCATCAAAGGCAACGCCCCCAGCAGTGCCGCCATCGTGGTCATCAGGATCGGTCGGAAACGCAGCAGGCAGGCCTGATGGATAGCATCCCGTGGCGACATATGATGCTTCTGCTCCGCTTCAAGGGCAAAGTCGATCATCATAATGGCGTTCTTTTTAACGATGCCGATCAGCAAGATCACCCCGATCAGTGCGATCAGGCTGAACTCGGTGCCGCTGAACAACAGCGACAACAGCGCCCCCACCGCCGCTGACGGCAGAGTAGAAAGGATGGTCACCGGGTGAATAAAGCTTTCATAAAGGATCCCCAACACCACATACATGGTTAGCAGCGCGGCAAGGATCAGCCACAGCGTATTGCCGGTGGCGCTTTCAAAAGAGGCTGCCGCCCCTTGATAACGCAGCTCAACGCTGTCCGGCAAGCCAATGTCCTGACTGGTTTTGGTGATTGCCGCCTGCGCCTGTTCGATGGAATAACCCTTGTTGAGGTTAAAGGAGACGGTCACCGCTGCCAGTTGATTCAGTCGCGCCTGTAACAACGCACCGGTGCGCATATGAATTTTGGCAATCGAGGTCAGCTTAATCATCCCACTGGTCGAACTGGTGGTTGCACTGCTGCTTGACGTCGAGGTAGTCGAGGCACTGTTACTGTCCGTAGTGGTGGTGGTAGTAGAACTCGAACTGCTACTGCCGGACGTTGTACTGCTGCTCGAACTTGAACTGCTGCTGGCTGCCAGATAAATATCATCAAAGGATGCCGGCGATTGCTGATACTGCGGTGCCACTTCCAGTACTACGCGATACTGGTTGGACTGAGTAAAGATGGTCGACACCAGACGCTGACCGAAAGCGTTATACAGCGCGGTATCAACATCCGAGGCGGTAATGCCATAGCGCGCCGCAGCATCACGGTTTAGCTCAACGTATGCCACCTGCCCCTGCTGCTGCAAATTGCTGACAACATCGCTAAATTCCGGCTGCTGTCTGAGTTTATCCAGCAATTTTGGCGTCCAACTGACCAGACTTTCGCTGTCGGTATCGTCGAGCGTAAACTGGTACTGGCTTGGCGTAACCTGATCGTCGACGGTGAGATCCTGTGAAGCCTGCAGATAGAGTTCGATACCAGGTATCGATGCGGTTTCCTGCTTCAGTCGGGCAATCACCGCGGGCGCGCGATCGTCACGCTCGCCAATAGGTTTCAGGCTAATTTGCAGACGACCGCTGTTAAGACTGGTGTTATTGCCATCCACGCCAATGGTCGACGCCACGCTGAGCACGTCTTTATCCTGCATAATCACTGCCGCCAGCGCCTGCTGTCGACGCCCCATCTCACCAAAGGAGACA
This sequence comes from Rouxiella aceris, assembly GCF_012933545.1. GTDB lineage: Bacteria > Pseudomonadota > Gammaproteobacteria > Enterobacterales > Enterobacteriaceae > Rouxiella > Rouxiella aceris. The sequence goes on from NZ_JAADJU010000001.1 coordinate 123,045, forward strand.
TCCTGCGAGGCCAGGGTGATCCCCTGGATCATGCCGGTATCCTGCGACGGGAAAAAACCTTTCGGTACAATCAGATAAAGCAAAGCGGTAAAGACCAGCGTCGCAGCAGCCACCAGCAGCGTTAAGCGCTGATGATCGAGCACTACGTTGAGCATGCGTTCGTAACCAGCGATCAGCTTGTCGAACACCTGGCCACCCTTGCGGTAAAAACGGCTCTGCTTCTCTTCGGGAATATGACGCAGCAGATAGGCGCAAAGCATCGGTGTCAGAGTCAGCGAGACCACCATCGAGACAATAATCGACACCGCCAGCGTAATCGCAAATTCGCGGAACAGACGGCCGACCACATCGCCCATAAACAGCAGCGGGATCAATACCGCAATCAGCGAGAAGGTCAGCGAGATAATGGTAAAACCAATCTGCTGCGATCCTTTCAGCGCTGCCTGCATTGGCGTCTCGCCGTCCTCCAGCCGCCGGGAAATATTTTCCACCACCACAATGGCGTCATCAATAACAAAGCCGGTAGCAATAGTCAGCGCCATCAATGACAGATTATTGAGGCTAAAACCGCACAGATACATCACGCCAAAAGTGCCCACCAGCGACAGCGGTACGGCAACGCTGGGGATCAGGGTGGCGGCAACATTGCGCAAAAACAGGAAGGTGACCATCACCACCAGGGCGATCGACAGCAACAATTCAAACTGCACATCGCTGATAGAGGCGCGAATGGTTTGCGTACGGTCAGAGAGAATACTGACGTTGATCGACTCCGGCAGTGATGCCTGCAATTTGGGCAATTGCGCCTTGATGCCATCCACCACGGCGATAACGTTGGCGCCCGGCTGACGCTGGACGTTAATGATAATCGCCGGTTTATTATTCGCCCAGGCGGACAGATATTCGTTCTCCGGCGCTTCGCTCAGGGTGGCGATATCTTTTAAGCGCAGCGCCGCGCCGTTGCTGTAGGTCACGATCAGATTGCCGTACTCGGCGGCAGTACGTAGCTGATCGTTGGCATCAATGGTGATCGAATGGTGTTTACCATCAAATCCGCCCTTGGAGCCGTTGACGTTGCTATTGCCGATCAGCGTATTGATACTTTCCAGCGTCAGGTTATACGCCGCCAGCGCCCGGGGATTGACCTGTACACGTACCGCAGGCTGATGCCCACCGGCCAGCGATACCAGACCGACGCCGGAAATCTGCGACAGTTTGAGCGCAACGCGGGTATTAACCAGATCCTGTACTTTGGTCAGCGGCAGCGAATCAGAGGTTACTGCCAGGGTCAGAACCGCGCTGTCGGCCGGATTCACCTTTTTATAGGTCGGGGGATTAGGCAAACCACTGGGTAGCAGGCTGTTTGCCGCGTTGATCGCCGCCTGCACTTCCTGCTCGGCGACATCCAGCGACAGCTCCAGAGAAAACTTCAGAGTAATGATCGACGAACCGGTTGAACTGGTGGAGTACATCTGGCTAAGGCCAGCCATTTGTCCGAGCTGACGCTCCAGCGGCGCAGTCACGCCAGAGGCAATAACATCGGGGCTGGCACCGGGATACAGCGTGGTAACCTGAATGGTCGGGTAATCCACCTGCGGCAATGCCGAGGTGGACAGCATATTGTAGGCAAAAATACCCGACAACAGCACCCCGACCATCAGCAAGATAGTGGCAACCGGCCGCAGGATAAACAGGCGTGATGGATTCATTTTGTCCCGCTGTCTTTGCCGGTGGTGGCGTTATCTACGCTGGTTTTATCGGTTTTTTTTCTGCCGGCGTCGCCCTTGCTCCCTGCGGCGGCAGCTTCGGCACTGGCAGCGGTTACCACCTGTACCTTGGCACCATTGGTCAGGCGATCGATACCGGTGGTGACCACCTGGTCGCCTGGCGCCAAGCCCGACAGCACGGCAATCTGGTCATCAGCGTAACGGGGACCGGATTTTACCGGTTGGCGCATCACGCTGTTATCGGCCTTGACCACATAGACAAAATCACCGTCAGAGCTGAGCTGCAGCGCGGCCTCAGGGATCACCGTCGCCTTCTCCAACAGGCCAATCTGCAAACGGGCATTCACAAACTGGTTAGGGTAAAGGGCTTCATCATTATTATCGAAAATAGCCTTCAACTTGACGCTGCCGGTGGTGGTATCAATCTCATTGCTGATAAATTGCAATTTGCCCTGCGCCAGGGTCTGGTTACCGTCCTGATCGAAGGCGGTGGTGGGCAATGTCTGGCCGCTGCGTAACGCTTTGAGAATAGTTTGCAGATAACTTTGCGGTACGCTAAAGGTGACGGCGATCGGCTGTGTCTGGGTAATGGTAACAATGCCGGTGGTCGAGCTGCTGCTAACCATATTGCCCGGGTCAACCAGACGCAAGCCGACGTGACCACTCACCGGCGCAGTGATGCGGGCAAATTGCAGATTGAGTTTGGCGGCATCAATTTGTGCCTGATCGGCCTTCACCGCCCCGCTATACTGCCCGGCGGTGGCGATCTGGCTTTCCAAATCCTGCTGTGACAGCGAGTCCTGCGCATAGAGTTTGCGATAGCGCGCCAGCGTCAGCTCTGCGCTTTTCTGCAATGCCAGGTTTTGCGCCAATGCGCCCTGATATTGTTCCAGCGTCGCCTGATAGCTGCGCGGATCGATTTGCGCCAGCAGTTGTCCCGCTTCTACCTTCTGCCCTTCGGTGAAATAGACTTTCATCAATTGACCATCGACACGGCTGGTGACCGTCACCGAGGCATTGGGTATTACCGTACCCAGCGCTCGTAAATAAACCGGCACATCGGCCTGGGCGGCAACCCCCGCCTGCACCGGCGTTGCGCCACCGGCACCCGGCATACCACGCATGCCGCGCATACCGCTGCGATGAGGTTGTTTATCAGCGCCAGTAGTGGTGGAACTACCAGAGTGAAAGATAAAAAACCAGGCCAGGAACGCCAAGAGGATAACAGCGAGAATAAACCACAATCTGGTGCGGTTCTTGGAACGAAATGAGGCAGTTGGCAGCATAAATTTCTTAAGTTCGCACTTTTGATAGGAAGAAAACAGCTGAAAAAGTCCTTCAACCAGAGAATGCTATTATCCAGAATTTACAGGTAGACTGTTTTGAGGACAACGCAAAGGTTTCGTAAGCAATCATAACGTGATAATTCAGCAGACCCAATAATTTACCTGTCAATCATAGAGGATAAACTTTGCGGGTTACAGGGGTAAAATCAGGCAAAAATGCTGCTGTTAATCAGTTTAAACCGCGATCTCCTCTGGCCAGTCATTAAATTAAATAATAATTAATATTAACCTGACCTTCACCATTGATATCTGAAGAAATTGAATTTATATATAGCCAAGGCCGTTGCCTTGAGGGTGAGCTATCACCGTTGTCGCGGCGGCCCGGTCAGGTATATCGATAATAACGCGGCGTTATTGCCCATTCACAAGGCGAAAAGCGAGTCATTATGAGCATTACCTCTCATTCAAGACCAGTTATCGGCGTGACATTAGACAGCGAAGAAAGCGGCGGTTATGCCGATTCCCCCTGGTATGCACTGCGTCAAAACTATATGTCCAGCCTGGCAGAGCTTGGTGCTGTGCCCTTGGCATTACCGCATATTGGCGAATTGGCCGACGAGTTTCTGGCCTTGTGTGACGGCATTATCGTCACCGGCGGCGCATTCGATGTGCCACCCGAACTGTTTAATGAACAACAAAGCAGCGATCAGATTCGTTTGAAACCGGCACGTACCCAGTTTGAAACGGCAATCGTTAAAGGGGCGATGATCCGTGATATGCCGTTATTGGGCATTTGCGGCGGCGAACAATTGCTGGCGGTGTTAACCGGCGGCACGCTGATCCAGCATATCCCCGATGCCTTACCCGCGGCCCTTGAGCACAGTACTACCCTGGATACAGAAAACGCCGGCGGTAAAATACGTGCCCGCCATCAGGTAGAGATCCTCGAAAATACCCAGCTTGGCAAGTTAGTTAGCACTCGCAATTATCAGGTGAACAGTTCACACCATCAGGCAGTAAAAACCCTGGGACCAGGCTGTCGTATCAATGCCCTCGCCGCCGACGGGGTGATTGAAGGTATTGAGTGTGACGATTACTTCTTTTGTATGGGCGTGCAATGGCACCCTGAATATTTGCAGCATGAGCAGGACCGCCAGCTGTTGAGCGCCTTTATTGCGGCCGCCAGCCACTATAGAGCAGCACGACGCTCTTCGGGGAAAGCAATGGCTCAGGCCATGAATCAGTCGCACGGCAACTAAGCGATGATATCTGCGGCAGATAACCGCCAGCAAATTAGCCGCTGGCTAGCGGAACTGGGCATTGACAGCGAAGTGATTGCTCACCGCACATTGCCATTTTTTAGCGAAGCAGATGAAAAGATGCTGGTCACCGCCGAAACCAACGGCGAAGGCAAAGCCTTTCGTCTGCTGCCTGCTGCCGCTGCTGCCTGGTGGCAGATGCAGCACCAGGCCCGCGTTGATGGTATTGAACTGTATCTGGTTTCTGCCTGGCGCAGCGTAGCTTACCAAATGGCGCTGATTGCCGAACAGCAGCAACAGGGCATCGCGCCGGAAATATTCTTCACTTATCTCGCCCCGCCAGGCTGTAGCGAGCATCACACGGGTTGTGCGGTGGATATTAATACCCCGGAATGTGATGAAGTCAGCGGCGTTTTTGGTGACACCCCGGCTTTTCGCTGGCTGCGCCAACATGCCGCTGGCTTTGGTTTTGTGATGTCTTTCGCTGAAAATAACCCCTGGGGATTTATATATGAACCCTGGCATTGGTGCTGGCACGCGCCTAAATCCTGAACGCAACCCGGGATATTAATATCTGAGGTTGTCAGTAAATATTACGATAAAGTTTAAACGGTAGTATTAATATAAACAGTCATCCCAATATTCCCTCCCCGTTATTTTGCTCACCACAATATCATCGCCATCGCATTTTTAAATTGCGAACCATTTTCGGTCAATAGACACTAAAAAAAGGATATTTTATTTCACAAGGAAAAATAATGAGTATTCCCATCAGTGTTAATCTATCTACTAATAAGTCGTTATCCCCCACGCTAATTCAGCAAACAACCTTCCCACCAGCCAAAAACGCCACGAATCAGATTGCAGATCCTGGTCGTCAAATTACCTATATCGATAAGCCGATCTCAGCGCCCAGGCGAGTAAAAAGGAGTGTTTTTGATCGTCTTTCACCGGCCAGCAGGCTCATAGTTGCCGGTCCGCTGGAGTTTGTACCGGGACTACGCAAGATCAATCCAGTGGGATTGCTATTGAGAATGATTTTTAGCGATCCCCCGGCCGCAAAGCCAAAAAAGAAAAAAAATCCAACACAGACCCAATGCCCCAATAATGCCCTACATCGTTGCGCCTATCGGGGAGAGAACAGAGTACAAATTTTCGTCCGCGGTGAAGCTGGCCCCTATTTTATTTCAAGCGCCACAAGTCGCGATAATCTTTATACCGCTTACCGGCGTAATCCCAACGATCCGCAAGGCAATCTGCAACCGGCATTCCTGGTTTATAAGAACCCACAGGGTCAATGGCAAAAAATGGGATTAAGGGGCGGCAGCGATCGCAATAATTACAGCGAACATCGGCAAATGGATGTCCGAATACAGGCCATATATAATCGACTTAATTCCCTTTTTGCCGCGACTCAACGCAGTATAAATCAACTCAACCATCCAGGTGAGCAGAGCGCCAGCTATGAAAATCTGACCAATTCAATTAGAGAACTTGAGTCGCGCAGAGGAGAATTAAATAATATCAGATCTGAGCTAAATCGCTTACCGGAAAGTCAATATCGTAATGACCGACGTCGGGAAATTGTCTTAACCCTGTGGCAAATAAATGAACGAATTTCGCTGATCAGAAACCATCTGCAATAGAGGCCGCGCCGGACACTGGGCACACCAGCGTCCGGAACGAACTATCTCAGCTTGCCACCCCGACTACCCAGGCAGCATCAGCGGCTTGCCGGTGGTAATGCTGCCAAAATGCGCTTTGCCTGTTCAGCGGTCAAAGCATAGTTAAAGAAACGTCGGTAAAAATCTTGCGTTACCGCCACCATATCCACCTCGGCAAAAAGGTCAGGATGCAGTTTTTGTGCTGCCCACTGAATTTGTAACGCCGCCTCGGTGCCATATCGGTCCCAGGGAAAAACCCCCGCCGGATTTTGCCAAACCTGATGCCGCTGGACGGCCTTCAAGACGGGCAAAACCTTGGCGTACTCCGCAGTATTCAGGCTACCTGCGCCCTCACCGAGGATAATGACGTCAGGTTGCCAGACCAGAAGTTGTTCCGGCGACACCTCTTTCATATTGCCCTTCACCTCGGCGGCAGCATTGATGCCGCCAGCCAACCGGATCCAGGTATCGATCAAGGTATCGCGGCCATCGACTTTTAAGGGATGCGTGGCAACAATATGCAGTACACGCGGCCTTTGCACGTCGGTCAGGTTACGGGTTTTCGCCGCAATGGCGGCAATATGGCTATCGAGATACTGGTTATATAGCGCCGCCTGCTGCCGGGCCAGCGCGGTACCCAGTACCTCGGCGGTGGTCAGTAACGCCTGTTGCATTGAGGGAAAATCGGTAAACTGCATTTCCACAGTGGGGATCTGCGCCTGACGATAAGCCGCAACGTCGCCGTTGCCCCGGGCAGTAAACAGCACATCGGTGTGAGCGCCCACCAACATTTCGCTATTAAAGGTGGTTCCCGGCACGGCCAGAGCCTTTTGCAGCGAAGGCTGTACCAGAAACATCCACGGCCGATCCTGCTGATGATTAACGGTGGCGATAATCTTGTCTCCTGCCCCCAGGGTCATCAACAATGAGTGATGGGCATACCAGGCATCGGCGATACGCACCACCTGGTCAGGTACGGTTACCTGAGTTCCCGCACTGTCCACTACCTGCCGCACTGCCTGTGCCGGTAGTATCAGGCTTAGCCACAGCGCCAATCCGCCGGTCCAGACTGCCTTTTTCATCCACTTATCCATCATTAAAAATCAATCTGCATAGAAAGTTGCGCCATGCGTGGGCTGCCTAACTGGGCACTGGCATAGCCGCTACCGGTATACCCCGTTAATGCCCCGGGCACGATATTGGTCCAGTAGTGACGGTCGGTCAGGTTGGTTACATCGAAACGGAAGGTAGTGGCGGTACCAAATAACTGCGTGTGATAGCTGCTGCCCAGATCAAAGGTCGCGTAACTGCCGACCCAGCTGCTATTGGCATTATCGGTGGCGCGACGGCCGACATAATGGACGGCACCACTGACGTCGGTGTTACGTACAAAAGGCAAGTCATAGACCATCAGCAAATTACTGGTCACGCGCGGCAGTCCTACCACCTGCTTATCTTGCGTCGCGGCACTGCCGGTATCACGCAGGCGCGGATCAAGCCAGGTGACACCCCCAAAAATATGCAAATCGGAACGCAGATCGCCATCGGCCATCAGCTCAAGGCCATGGTTACGCTGGGTGCCGTCAACGGCATAGTCACCGTTGCTCAGCGTATAAGCATAAGGTCGCTCAATCTGAAACAGTGCTGCCGTCAGCAGCGTTTTGCCGACCGCCAACTTGCTGCCTACTTCTATCTGTTTGCTGCGATACGGTGACAAAATTGCCCCGGCATTGTTGCTGCCGCTGGGTGCGACATCCCCCTGCTGCAAGCTGTCGGCATAGGTGGTGTACAGCGTCAGGTTGTCTATCGGCTTGTACATCAGGCTGGCCGAACCGCTGGTTCCGCTATCGTGAGAGTCGCTGGTGCGGCTGCCGGTCTTGGCATAATTGCTGGAAGTCAGAAAGTTTTCACTTCCGGCCAATAACAGACTCCATTGCGGGTTAAAGGTCAGAGTATCCCCGACCAGGAACGACTGCTGCGTGCTACTGGCGGAATGGTAGCGATCGGTAAAATCAGGATAATTGGGTTCGGCAAACGCCTGAGGATTGGCAAGATTCGATGAACCCAGGGTCGTGGTCCCACCGCCCAACGGATTATAGTTTTTCCAGACAAATCCGCGCATCCCCAGCGACAGATCGTGGCTTAGCCAGCCCGTATCGACGCGTCCGGTCAGATTGGCCAGATAACTGTTGATGGTAAAACGGCTGGCGGTAGCGCTGGATACCGTCGACGTATAAGCGCCGGAATTATTGGTCAGTGTATTGGTCACGCTTGTCGATTCTCGATCGGCGATCTGCCGCAGCACGCCAATTTCTCCCAGCCAGTTACCGTCGAAATCATATTTAAGATGAACGCTGGCGGTAGTGGTGCGGTTGTCATCACCGGCATAATATTGCCCATAACGACCGTCGCTGGCATCCATCGCTGTTGGAAAGACGGTGCCTTTTGCCAACGCAAACTTGGCCGGCAGCCCTTTTTGATAAAAATGGTAATAGCTGAAGTTGGTCTGCATGGTCAGCTTATCAGTCAGCTGAAAATCCAGACCCAGGCTGGCTAGTTGCCGACGGCGCGTACTGCCGCTGGTATAACCTCGCCCTTCATCATTTAACAGGTTCAGGCGATACTTCACCCGATCGCCACTGTCCAACGGACCGCTGAGTTCGGTGGAAAATAGTGTGCCAGTGCCGGTTCCAGTGCCAAGGGTCACGCTGTGCCTGGGCGTATCTGTGGGACGTTTGGAGACAAAATTAAAGATCCCGGCGGGATTGGCCGGTCCATAAAGCGCCCCCGCCAGTCCATTAAGCACCTCAATTTGCGAAAACTGTTCGGCGGCATAATCCGTGGTAGAAACCACATTCAGCCCATCGATCATCGAATTCTGCACCACGCTGCCCTGCATACCACGCGACTGCGGTCGGGCACCGTCCCCCTGCACCGAAGGCAGATAGCGATACAGGTCAGTGACGCTCTGCAACTGCTGGCGTTTAATCAGCGACGTCGGCAAAACCTCTACCGCATAGGGTGTATTGGCAATTGAACGCTTGCCCAGACTGCCCATGGTTGCCTGCTTGTCGACAGCGGCAGGTTCCGATGCCGTGCTGGCACCTGGTGCATTAGCGTTGACCACCAGGGTGTCTTCAGCCTGAACACAAGAGGAAATACACAAATAAGACACGACGCAAGTAAATAAAATTTTATTATTCATAATAATTTGGACAATAGATCCCCTACTGCAAATTAATGTTGCAGTTATGTTTCTTAATTTAGGGAATAAAATTAACGAGTTAAATAATGCTACCATCGATATATAACGATGTATACAACGAAAAACTTATGCTTTCGAATAATACATAATTAATTTAGGTGATTAATTATTTTCTGTTGTCCAAATAATTGGCGTCGCCATCTGGTTTTAATCGCGTAATAACTTCAGCGATCCCGTCAAGGATTTCACCCATTTTTCCGGACCGGCCAGCCCCAGGCCGTCGAGCATTTCGCCACTGAGACTGCATTGCGAAAATGCCTGCGCATAATGGTCAAAACTATGCATTGCGCGCGCAAAAGCCGGGAAAGGCACAATGGCGACTGACTCTGTCGATTTTAATGCCTTCTGTAAAATATCGTTTATTTGCGTCGTGGTGGCCTGCAAAATCGGTACTGGTAATTTACTGCTTACATCAATCGTTTTACCCTCGGCATCCACCAATTGCTCCCCTGCCAATACCGGGAATCTGGCTGCCAGTCCTATCGCTATCACGCTGCTGGTATTGGCCAACAAACCTCGTGAAAGTTCTGGGTTAACTATTACTGCCACGCGCATCGTATCCGTCATAAATATATTCCTTGGTCACAGGTTTATGTACAAAAATCATAACGATATTCAGCGGGAAAGTGCTTTCTTTTATTCGCCATAATGGCTTAAATTAGGTAAGTCCTACCTAATAAGAGAATACAAAGGGAAAATTATGCCTTCTCGCCTTTTTTCAACCAGCGATATCAAAATCCTCAGGCAACTGCAGCAGGCTGGACGCATCACCAACCAGCAATTGGCCGACAAAGTGGGCATGGCCACCTCGCCATGCTGGCGACGGGTGAAACAACTGGAAGAAAGCGGCGTGATTACGGGTTATCAGGCGGTGTTGGACCGGAGAAAACTGGGGCTGGGGATCCTGGCATTTATCCGCGTAAAAATTGACAGCCACAGTGAAGAAGAAGCGCAGCATTTTGAACAGCAGGTTGCCGCGCTGGAACCGGTAATAGCCTGCTTCGCCGTCGCCGGAGACGCCGACTTTCTACTTCAGGTGGTTGCCGAAGATCTCGACAGCTTCTCCACCTTTGCCATGTCGACCATTCGCCGACTGCCGGGGATCAAAGAGATGCAAACCACGCTGGTACTGCGCGAAGTGAAACCCCTGACGCCATTGCCGGTGGCGCTTTAGCGGCTAAAAAAACCTTATCACCGTGATCAGACGACGGACAAAGGCTGTTTTTAGGAAGAGCACACCGTTGGGGTCCTGCCGGGCTTACCCGCCGGAGCGCCCTTGGGTGTGCAATCATAAAGACAACCTGGTCAGCAAACGTATAACACAGGTTAAGGACGTGATTTCACCCCGCTGACTTTACCCCAACACCTTCGTTACACACTGCTTAAACACCCGCACGCCAATCGCCAATGCCTCAAGATCAAAGCGCATCTCTGGGTGATGAAGCCCTGGCGTCAGATTGCAACCCAGTCCCCAGAAGCCCGTTTTCACTTGCGGGCGCTGACGCGGGTAATGGAAGAAATCTTCACTGCCTGGCGTAAACTTGGCTTCGGTCAGTCCCTGCTCGCCCAGTACCTCAACGATAGACTCGGCAATCAACGCCGTCATCTGCTCATCGACAATCGCCGCCGGCATCTCTTTCATCACGCTGATTTCGGCGCTGGCGCCAATCGCCGCTACGCTATGTTTAATTGCAGTAAGCACTTTGGCTTTCAACTCGTCCATAGGCTCATTGTATTGCGAGCGCAGATCCCAACAGACCCGAGCTTCGGCCGGTACCGAATTGGTCACCCCGGCATCACACAGCAAACGCGTGGCTTTGACGCTCCAGGTCAGATTGGGTGCCAAATGAATACTGTTCACCGCCTGAACCGCTGCCACGGCGGCATCCAGGGCATTAATCCCCAGATGTGGACGGGCGGCGTGTGCCGGTGATCCGCTAATCACCGCTTCAACGGTAGCGCAGGCTGAGTAGAGCATGGCTGGCACCGCTTTTCCCTTCGCACACTCTTCAAGCGGACGCAGGTGGAATCCCAGCAACATATCGACATCATCCAGCGCGCCGCCCGCCACCATAGCCAGTGCGCCAGTGCCCAGTTCTTCAGCCGGTTGAAACAGGATCTTCAGGCGCCCATGGCGAACAATACCTTCCTGCATCACCTCTTGCGCGGTCGCCAGCACCACCGAAGAGTGCCCGTCATGACCACAAGTATGGCGGGCCACCAACTGACCATCAATAATATGGCCGAGCGCATCCATATCAGCGCGCAGTGCCAACACCGGTCCCGGCTTACCGCTGTCTAACTCGGCAATAATGCCGGTGGTGCCATTGACGTTACGGGTTACTTTAAAGCCGGCGGTTTCCAGTCTCTGGGCAATATAGGCCGAGGTTTTAAACTCGACCAACCCCAACTCGGGGATAGCGTGCAAATGTTGATAATGTTCCAGTGTTTTCGACACGAGCAATGTCTCCAGTCAAATGGCCGACGACCTGGGATCAGGCAATCACGCGCATAATAATCATCGAAATAATTGAGTTGAGGATGCTGGTCAGCATCAACAGCGGCCAGTATTTTTTCGGCACATCGGCAACGCCCAACAAACGCCCCATATACTGCAATTGTGCGCCCATCAGAAAAATCGCCGGTGCCAGGATGGTAATTTGCGCCGCATCCAGCGTGCCTTTGGTCAGCAAACTGATCGCCACCCCGGTGCCCGCAGAAGAGGACAACCAGGCGGTCAGCAACACTGTCACCGCCTGCCCCGGCAGCCCCAGTAACCCCATTAGCGGTGCAAAGAGATGGCCAATCAGGTTCATCACCCCCAGCAGATTGAGCATCTCTGAAATCACATAGGCCATGACCACATTGGGCATCAGATTGTTGATGGCAATATTGAAACCTTTACGGGCACCAATCACGAAAATATCAAAGGGATTATGGCTAACCTTGGCGATATTACTCATTTTCAAAGTCTCTTTTATAAACAGTATTCAACACAAAGCGGACAAACACCGCGCCGACAAATTTCATCACAAACATCACCAGCAGCGGAATAATCACCGGGATGGTTAGCGAGGCAAACATCGCCGAACCGATGGAGAAATAGTTATTAATCAAGCCGGCACCGGAATACTGCCATGCTCCCATAATTACCACATCCTTCTGGGTGATCTGTTTGTTATCGAACAGCTCTTTACTCAAGGCGGCACCGGCATCGGTACTTTGCAAATCGGTGATTAATGCCAGACCGGTATGACCAGGGATGCCTAATATCGGTTTTAACAAGGGGGTTAATAATTTATGCGCGGCACGGATAGCGCCATAGTGGGTAAATATTTCCAGCATGCCCAGCGCCAGCATCACCGTTGGCACCAGCGATAAAGCAAACATAAAACCGGCTTTGGCACTCACGCCACCGGCACCCAGAAAGGTATTACTGGCCGGATCTTTCATGGTGCCAAATGAGCCACCAAGGGTGGTAAAGTCAAAAGCGCCCAGCCAGGCCATGCCATCAACTTTTAAAAAGGCACCGGAGAACAGCAAGATAACAGCAACCAGCGACACATAGGCGCCTTTGCCAACTTTCCATTGATCGGTATCCGCAGCAGGGGTCTCTTCAGATATTCGCGTGTCGCTCATGGTCTTTCCTTCTTTGCTATAACTTTAAAAAAGCAATCATCGTCAGTCGGGGATCCATTAGCAGTGAGAAAAACAGATCACTGGTCATGTCACCCTGGGTTAGGGTTTGCACTAAAATAATATAGGCAGGAACCGTGCCAGTTTTAATAAATAGAAATAAAAAGAATAAGTGGCTATTTTGACGAAAATAACAACAAAAAAGAAAAAACAATAAATACGAAAAAACCACCCTTAGATAAATAAAGGTAAAAAAGCTGAATTGCACCTGCGGGTAAAATACTGAATATCTTATTGCACCACACTGCAATAATTCGCACCAACCTGGTGCGCAATATTTTACTTATTTGTTCTGGCTAGGGGCTAATCATATTTCCCGCCCCTGATCACCGAGAATGATTTCAGCCAACAACGCAGTTCGTAAGGTAATATCAGCGATAACGATATGCTCATGTTTGGCGTGAATACCCGATCCGGTGGCCCCCAGACCATCGAGAGTGGCGATCCCCATCGCAGAGGTAAAGTTACCGTCACTGCCACCGCCAACAGCTTTCCCCTGCAACTCGACACCGAGGCGTTTTGCCGCCTGCTGTGCCTGACGAAAGAGCGCCAGATTAGCGGCAGTCTGCTCCATCGGCGGACGGGACATTCCGCCAGTCACACTGATCGCCGCGCCGGCAAGGTAAGGCTGACAGGCGTTAATCGCCGCCTCAACCCGCGTGGCCTCGGCGAGATTGGTTACGCGTAGATCGACCCCCAGAATTGCCTCGTCGGCGACGACGTTAATCTTATTGCCGCCTTTGGCGAACCCAACGTTTACCGTGGTGCCGACCTGCGGAGCATTTAAACCATGCAGGTAAAGAATTTGCTGCGCCATCTCCTGTACCGCGCTTATCCCCTCCTCGGGATTGTTGCCGGCATGGGCTGCGCGACCGCTGATCCTGACTTCAAAACGTCCACTGCCCTTGCGGGCAATCTTGGCTTCATTACTGTGGGCAACGGCAGGTTCCGCCACCAAGACTCGCGAGGAGGAGGCAGACTGTTGTTCGATCCATTGACGCGAACTCGGGCTGCCTAACTCCTCATCCGACGGACAAATCAGGCGAATACTATGTTGCGCCAGTCCACCGGTTTGCATCAGTGCGCGAATGGCCCAGATGGCCTGGACCAGGCCACCTTTCATATCCAGCACGCCAGGGCCAAACAGCTTGCCGTCTTTTTCCAGCATCGGGATCTCATCAATATCCCACACCGTATCAAAGTGGCCCAAAATGGTCGTGATCTGCGGTCCCTCACCGATGCAGAACAGCAAATGGTTACCCAGCGTTGGCTGCTCGCATATTTGCGCTCTGACCCCCAGGCGTTCAGCAACAATGCCTTGCAGCACTTCACCGCAGTGATCTACTGCCGCTTTATTCAGTGAAGGCGACTGAGCCTGAACCAGGCGTTTTATATCTCTGAGGATTAACGCGGCATGTTGTTGTAGATAGTGATAGGCAGTTTGCATATAGGCTTCCGGGCTTATGGCGATTTCATCATCATTTTTGATTATCTATAAGCCATCACTTAATATAAATGTCGTTTTAATCACTGTATTGTTGACCTACGAGCAACAGTCAAGAGCCAGCCGCGATGAGCCAAATGTTCCACGAAAAACAGATCAGTTATCTCTATGAAGTCGGTATCCAGGGCGGTATCCGTCGTGCTGCAGATATTCTGGGCATCAATGCCTCGGTGATCAGTCGACAAATTGCCCTGCTGGAACGTACCCTGCAGTTGCCTTTACTTGAGCGTAAAGGACGTACGGTGGTGTTGACCGAAGCAGGCAAATTGCTAGCGGATGATTTTTTTGAAAGCCGTTTACGCCGAGAAAAGCTGGAGCGCCACTTAAAAGATCTGCGCTATATGAAAGGTGGTGCAATCACCATCCGCGTAGGTGCCGGGCTGGTTGATACCTTTGCCGAGCATGTACTGAAAACCTTTGCCGCATCTTATCCCAATGTTTTTGTGGAAATTGTGGCAGGAAATATGCAAGAGACGCTGGCGGCGATCGTCCAGGGTGAAGCGCATATGGCGCTGGCATTTGGGCCAATAGGCAATCCGGAACTGAAAAGACACAGTTTTCCCTGGGGACCAATTTGCGCAGTGGTCAATCCGCAACATCCTATTGCCCATTTGCCAAAAGTCTCCATTGAGGAATTAAGCAAGCATCGGCTTATTTCGCTCAGTGAGACCTTTGGCCTGCAGCGCCATATGAATGCCATGTTTCAAAGCCAGGGTTATCTGTTTACCCCCGCCTACCGTTGTAACCTGTTTTCTACCGCCATGAGCCTGAGCATTTCCGGAATGGGGATATCATTTATGACGGCGCAGGCAGCGGGAGAACGTATCGATCATCATATTCTGGTGGCCGTCCCCATCGACCATCCGATTGCCACCGAAGCGCAATGTCACCTGTTACGCAACTCGGACCGCCGTTTCACCCCGGCAGCCCATCATTTGTGGCAACTATTACTTAATTTTTTCCAGCAAAAACAATAATCACTTTTGGTTTAATATGGGAACTCTGTGGCAGGTTTATTTACATAGCTAGTACCCCCATAAAACAAAAGGAGAGAAGTAGAAAGCTGATAAGAAATGATCCTTCTTCTTTTCAGCGGGATAGCTTCTGTAGTTATTTATGCAAATTAACCTTTCAAATAATCAAATTTATAATCCAGCTCAATATGATCCCGCAGCTACAACTCTCAGTATAACTAACAGTCTGCCGGGCAATAAAAACGCTAAAATAGTAAACAGTAAAATGCAAATTACTGTAAATTGCGGCAAGCCTCTGTTACCTCCCAGTCATAATCAGCCATCGGATTGTGCCATCAGGAATGTTATAAAAAATGTATTGCGATCATTATTGAATTTTATAAAAAGCATCTTGGGCAATCATTCATCCTGCCATCAACCCCAGCCACCATGCATCGGTCAACCCGGCCAGCCTGTTCAGCCAGGTTTGCCTGTTGAACCGGGTTTGCCTATTGCGCCAGGTAAACCAGAGCAAGGACATCCCTGCGTGCCGCGTCCACCTCATAAACCGGGGAATGGTGACGCCTGTCTGCCAACCCCGCCGAATAAACCGGGTAACGGCGATATCTGCGTCCCTGGCCAACCTGGTAATGGACACCCGTGTCGTCCAAAACCTCCTGGGCATCATCATCCCCACTCCCCGGCCACCACCATCCCGGTACTCAACAGGACACCGCCATCTGGCATAATTGCTATGGCCGATAATATCAAACACAAATAAAAACAGACCCAACGGAACATATAGCCAGTCAATTAAATAATTGCCTGAGATAACTAAATGGAGGTGTTCCATGAAAATTTATCACTCGCCAATCGATGCGAGAAGGCTGGAATATGAATTGAAAAAATTAGAAAGATATGCAAAAACACAATTAACCGAGGGGATCTGTCACTCTTTTCATACGTCATTAAATAGTAATAGCAGGATCAGATTTGACTATCACCGAGGAAAAACCCCCGGCAGATAGACATTATCAACCTGTAACAACAACCCGTTAAAAATAACGCCCAGTCATTTATTTTAAATAAGTGGCTGGATGTTTCATTGCCACTCACTGCATCCTTATCAACCTGCAAAGTAAATATTACCATTCAAACGGGTATTGGCATTTCACAAAGTACAATCTTCCGACGCCTCCCCCGCGCATATTATTATAAAACACCTCAAAAAAATAGGAAGTAACAGATACCTCTTTTAAGAACCACGGCAATAGCACATGGTTCTTATATTAAAGAGTATGAAATTTGATAGCTGTGAAAAAACGTTCTTGGCAGTTAGTCGTCTGGAAAAACTTTTTGCTTTAGAAGATCACGTGCTCGCGACAATCGGGAACGAACCGTGCCAATCGGGATTTCCATGCTAAGCGCAATTTCTTTGTAACTGGAATGTTCATTTATTAACATAACAAAAATATCTTTTGTTTCGTCAGGCAATTGAGCTATATGTTTTACCACCTCCTGAAGCAGATTTGATTCCTCAACAGAATAGGAAGGCACCTCTTTATAATCACTTTCAATTGACTCCTCAAAAGCGAACACACCTTCACTCAACGAATACATATTACAATTTTTTTTATTGGTTTTGTAATAATTTTTAATCAAGTTAATTGCTATGCCAAAAATCCATGTTTCCGGTTTTGAGGCGCCGGTAAATTTATTACTATTTATCAACGCTTCAATACAGGTCATTTGGGTTAAATCTTCGGCATCGGCATTATTTGACACTCTCCTTTTTATGAAATTGAATATTTTATCATACTGGTTACATATTACTTCATTCCAATCAACATAAGAGTCATATACTTTTTCCCCGAATGAAGAACTCACCATATAATTTCCTCCATATTGTTTAAGCCTTCCTGGCTCGATATAGTGTAATAACGATATTGCCACAACAAAATCAGACTAATTAATTTAAATATCAAGATAAAATTGCAAAAAAAAATATTTTTTTTGATGTTACAACCAATATGAGTAACAGCGAATTTAATTTAGGCGGCCACTTCATCATTAATAAAAAAATTACGCAGCAACATGGAACCCGACATAAAAAAATGACACTAAAAACTTAATGGCACGATTGAAACAGAAAATACAGGAGACAAACATCAGCAATGGTAACCCGGTGGATCTCAACTGCAATGTAAAATAACGTCAGCAACGGGCACGACAATATAAAAGGTCATCATTAATTTTTAAAATCGAACAAGATGAAATAGAAAAAATAAAATGAATAATTTACTTCAAGTATTGAACAATATTGCTTTGAGTGCGGTAAACCGTTCAGAGATAATTGGTGCCTTCTTTGCCTTTGCAATTATTTTCATGCTTATTATCCCATTGCCCTTGGGGTTGATAGACTTTTTAATTGCGTTAAATTTTTGCCTATCGTCATTGCTTATTGTTTTAGCCATGTATTTACCCTCGCCATTGGCTTTCTCCAGCTTCCCCGCGGTTTTACTGCTGACCACGATGTTTCGTTTGGCGCTGTCTATTTCGACAACGCGTCAAATATTGATCCAGCACGATGGCGGCCATATTGTTGAGGCCTTTGGCAGCTTTGTGGTTGCCGGAAATCTCGCCGTTGGTCTGGTGATTTTTATGATCCTGACCATCGTCAACTTTCTGGTTATCACTAAAGGCTCCGAGCGCGTAGCCGAGGTGGCCGCAAGATTTACCCTTGACGCCATGCCTGGTAAACAGATGTCAATTGATAGCGATCTGCGTTCAGGAATATTAACCGTTGAACAGGCCAAGAAAAAACGCATTGAATTGGCAAGAGAAAGTCAGCTGTTTGGTGCCATGGATGGCGCAATGAAGTTTGTTAAAGGTGACGCCATTGCCGGATTGGTGATCCTGTTAATCAATCTGATTGGCGGGGTAAGTATCGGCGTGCTGCAACAGAATATGGAGGTGGCCGATTCTCTGCATGTCTATTCTATCTTGACCATTGGCGATGGCCTGATTGCGCAAATCCCTTCATTACTGATCTCACTGACTGCCGGGATGATCATTACCCGTGTCTCCTCGGCCACGGAAAATGATGACAGTAATATCGGACGGGAAATAGCGGTACAACTTGCCAGCCAGCCAAAAGCCTGGCTGCTGGCCTCATCAGGTATGTTTGCCTTTTCATTATTACCGGGAATGCCGGCCATTATCTTTCTGGTGCTGGCGCTGCTCACCTTGTCGATTGGCGGCTTTAATTTATGGCGAGTAAAGCGAAATGCTCTTGATAGTATGCAAGATGCGGTCACCGTTGAGCAGGAGTTTAATGGCGAAGAAGACCTGCGAGAATTCAATCCAACGCATCTCTATTTATTGCAATTTTCCACTGACAATCAGTACAACCCGTCCTGTGTGGAATTTATCAAGGATATTCGTCGTCTGCGCAATAAAATCATTTATAAATATGGTTTTACGCTACCGGGGTTTGAAATTGAATATAGCGATAAAATTGCCCAGGATGAGTTTATCTTCTCTGTTTATGAGATCCCCAAGGTGAAGGGTACCTTTAATAGTGAGAAAGTGGCCATAGAAAAAACGCGACTCGACGTAAGCGATACTTATGCAGACGCTATCAGCGTTGGTACGGCGGAACGTCAAGAAGAAAACTGGCTCTGGCTCGACCGCGCCCATCCTTTGCTTAAAGATGAAGCATTACCCTACCAAAGCTCACAACAGCTATTGCTGCCCAGAATAGAAAATGCCTTGCATGACAGTAGTCCGCATTTTATCGGCTTGCATGAAACACACTCATTAATTAAATGGCTTGAGTTTGAACAACCCGAACTGGCTGAAGAGATCCAACGCGTTATTTCCCTGTCGCGCCTTTCGCTGATATTACAGAACCTGGTGGCAGAGCGTATCCCCTTACGTTCGGTGCGTGAAATTGCCGAAGCTATTGTCGAACATGCCAATTATGAAGAAGATATCAATATCCTGGTTGATTTGGTACGCATCTCATTAAAAGACCATATCTGTTACACCTATTCTCAAGATCAGCGCCTTGATGTCTGGTTATTGGATCCAGAAACGGAAGAGCTGTTGCGTGACTCACTGCAACAACATAAAAACGACATATTTTTTCAGTTGCCACAAAATGATATCCATAACCTCTTGCAGCAATTACGCCAGCATCTGCCCACTATCGTTAATCACTCACAGGTGCTGCTGGTCATTCAGGAATTGCGCGGCCCCTTATTTAGGCTTATTCGCGATGAACTTCAGTTTGTCCCTGTTCTCTCTTTCTCGGAATTAAAACCCTACTTATCGATCAATGTGCAAGGTCGCATTGCTATAACCGAAAATATCGATGATATGAGGGACTTCAGTGATTGAATTACGGGTATTAAGTGGATTACACCAGGGGGCAGCACTGCCGTTATACGGTAGCAGTTGGACTATTGGCAATGGCGAAGAAAATGATCTTTATCTTAGTGATCCGCAAATCTCGGCTTCGCATTGCCGATTATTTTATGAACATAACACCTGGTGGATCCAGCCGGTTGAGGGCGAAGTTTCACAGAGTAACGGCGCGCAGATCGCCATGCCCGCGCAACTGTTATTAGGCCACTATTTTTTTGTCGGCGATCTGGCGTTGTGTCTCGATGCGGCTGAAAATTTATGGGACTACAAAATTCCGGCAGCGGAGGGATCACCCGCCAGCGCTGCCCCCCCACTACCGATGACGGAGACAAAGAATAGTCATCAGAAAAAAAACAAAACCGGGCTTGGCCTGTTGGCTATTGTTGCACTTGTGCTGTTTTTTACCCTCAACAGCCTGTTAATTACTAAAGAAAACGTAGCCGCTGGCCAAAGGATCATTCCCGTTAATAAAACCGATACCGAAGACAGACTACGCAAGCAACTCAGAGATCAGGGCTTGACTCTGCGCGTTAGCGTCAATAAATCCGCAAATGAATTAATCGTAAAAGGTAATCTCAGCAAGGAAGAGTTTTTTATAGTTCAACGTATTATTAATAAAATACAACAAGAAAAAGATCCCCGTTACCAAATAAAAAATGAAACACGTATTTATCAGCCAGAGCTGCCGTTTAGAATTGTGCAAATCTCACAGGGAAGCACGCCCAATATTGTAACCGACACCGGTCAACGCATATTTATTGGCGATGAGATAGCCGGGCTAAGGTTAATGGCCATCACCAATACTCAGGTTGAGTTTGCAGGGGATGAATCAATCAAGGTGAATTGGCAATGAATAACTGGCAACCCGCGTTCGAAGACTGGTGTAAAACTCAACTGAACAGGTTAGAAAATAGCTCGCCGGTCACGGTTTATGGCCGTATCAAGGGAATAAAAGGCATTTTGCTGGAAAGCTATTTGCCACAGGCACGTATAGGCGATCTCTGCAAGATCCAAGGTCATCAACGCGAGGCTCTGCTGGCCGAGGTCGTTGGCTTTAATCCGCAATACGTGCTGCTTTCTGCTCTCGGACCACTTGACGGGGTAGCGCAGGAGGCTCTGGTGGTACCTTTGTATCTTCCTCACACCATCAAGGTCTCCGCACACCTGCTGGGTAATGTATTGGATGGCTTTGGCCGCCCGTTGGAAGCCACGGGGACAGGTGCCTTTGTGATCAACAGCAATACACCGGGGGCGGTCAAAGTCTTGCGACCACCGATTATGGCCAGCGAACGTCCGCGTATTGACAGCATATTAACCACCGGTTTACGCGCAATTGACGGTATGTTGACCCTGGGCATCGGCCAGCGCATTGCGGTGTTTGCCGGTGCCGGCTGCGGCAAGACTACGTTGCTGGCCGAGCTGGCGCGCAATGCATCCTGTGATGTGATTGTCTTTGCTCTGGTGGGAGAACGTGGCCGCGAACTGAGGGAATTCCTGGAGCATGAATTAGACGCCGCTCTACGCAAAAAAACCGTTGTTGTCTGTGCCACCTCCGATCGCAGCAGTATGGAGCGTACTCGCGCGGCCTTTACCGCCACTGCCATTGCCGAAGGTTTTCGCGATGAAGGTAAAGACGTCTTGCTGATTATCGATTCGCTAACACGCTTTGCCCGAGCGCAAAGGGAAATAGGCCTGGCGCTGGGTGAACCTCTCGGCCGTGGCGGGTTGCCACCGTCGGTCTATACCCTGTTACCCGATTTGGTCGAACGCGCGGGAAGAGCACCGCAGGGGTCGATTACCGCCATTTATTCTGTGCTGATAGAACAGGATTCAATGAATGACCCGGTGGCCGACGAAGTACGATCCTTGATTGATGGCCATATCATCCTTAGTCGGCGTCTGGTGCAAAACAGCCACTTTCCTGCCATCGATATTTTGCAAAGCCTGAGCAGAATTATGCCCAATATTGTCAACCAGCAACAAATCGATCAGGCCAATATGGTACGTCGGATGATGGCTGCGCATAATGAAGTCGAATTACTGATCCGCCTGGGCGAATATCAACAGGGTAATGATAAATTCACCGATAATGCCATTAACGCCCAGCACCTAATAAATGACTTTTTGCGCCAAAGCCTGCGAGATCCTGCCGATTTTACTGAGACTTTAGATTCATTGGAAAAGGTGAGCCAATATGGTTATGAGTAACGACCAGCCTTTTGTCGATGACGATCTGCCTGGTGACCCTATGGATAAAACCCTGGCAACGTTGCGCCAAATCCGAAACCACCGTTTAGCAGCCAGCAAAAGAAAACTCTTTAAAGAAAAGACATTATTACAATATCTGGAAAAATCATTGCGCCATGAACAACTGACGGCAGATACCCAATATCGGCACTATCAAGCCATCAGGCGCAGTTTTGTTTACGACTTGCAAAAAAGCAACAACTATAAACAGGAGCTGGCAGTCAGGCTGGATAATGAATTAGCCGAAAAAAGAAGGCTGGACAGTATAAAAGAAAATATTCTCGCCATGGAACAGCAAAAAAAGGCACAGCATGAAAGTTTAAAATTAATAAGCAACCAGGTACGCCAGCACGAGATTAAAGTAGAAAAACTTGACTACTTGTACCCCAGACTATGACTGCTATGTCGCAATAGTTCTCTATACCAGATAAAACCTGATCCAGTTGCAGTGGCCAAAGCCACGGAGTTAATTATTTAACACGGAGACCCCCTATGCAGATCGCTCCCTCTGCCCAGCACAATAACGCCGCCAGACTGGCTGAAGCCGATAAAAACCAGGCGGCGACTAACCAAGGGAAAAGCAGGCAGCAACATATTGATTTAAATTATGATAATGAGCTTTTTAAAAAATTGCTGCAACCCGTATCGTCAGCGCTGTTTATCTGTCCCCAGTTGCCTTCGACCGCAACGATTCAGGACACGGCAGCTGGGTATTTATCTACCACGCAGACCATGAAAAATAATATGCAGCAATTGTGTAGCGAGCTCCAGCAACTCATTGGAGATCAGCAATGGTCAGCCAAACTATACCTGCCAGAAATGGGCGAAGTTAATATATTGATTAAGCAAGCAGCGCGCAGTGAACTGAATATCATTTTAACCTTTAACCCCAGTATTATAGCCATGGTAAAACCACACAGAGAATATTGTCGACAAACGCTTACTCGACGGTTAAACAAAAAGATCAGGCTGCATTTCCGTCAACCAGACGAAAAAAGCCAGGAAACTGACTGATGAAACCACGCATTCTTAAAAAACAATCGCGAGAAGAATATAACTGTCGCCATATTATTGGCAACGGTATTACCTACCACTACCAACTGGGTGATGAACAGGGAAGATTAACCTTAACCTTTAGCGAAAGCCCCTTTCCAGAAAAATATCATTCAGTGCAATGTGCCTACGGCGTTATGCACTTTTCAGCGCTGGAACCGGTGCTTAACCTGTTGGCTGACTGCCCGGGTTTACTTCTGCCGCTGGCCGAGAATGACTGGTATTGGCCATTGTTTAATCACGCGATAAGTCGCGACCTGCAACCTTTGCTCGGTGAGCTCTGCCTTATTGAAGATATACGCGCAAATCGGCAGGTAATACTCCATCTGCAGCTATCGCTGGGACAAAATAAAACCAGCAGTCTGCTATCACTGTCGGTCAACACCCTGGCATTACTGATCCATCAACCTGGCTGGCGGGCAAATACTTTGGCCATCAATAAGGACCTCAATTTAGCCTGTCCACTGCTGCTGGCCAGAGTCACGCTGTCGAATGGACGGTTACAGAGTATTAAAGCTGGCGATTTTATTCTCTTTACCAGCCAGCATATTGCCACCTCGGGTCAGGGTGAGATCTGCCTTGGCAATATGCGGCTACGGGGAAAGATACAGTCGAGCCAACCAAATATGAAATTCGCCATCAGCCATGTCGACTGTGTATCGCCCAGCCCAGGCCACCACCACGAAGACCCCGGCGATATCGCCTTTACTTTAGAAAATGAGATCAACCACATGGAAAACAATACCTTTTCGGAGCTGCCGTTAGAACTCACCGTACGATGCGGCACCTTCAACGTTACCCTGGATGAATTAAAAAAAATCGGCGTTGGTTCCTCACTGCTGATTAGCCAGGCACAGCTTGACCAGGCAACGTTATATTATCAGGACACCGCGCTGGCCCGAGGTGAACTGGTGGATATAGAAGGCAGTCTGGGTTTGCAAATAAAATTGATTATGCCGGGATGGCAGCATAACGAGAGCAGGAATATCAAATGACCAGCGTTGAGCAATTTAATCCACTTATCCTCACTTTATTTCTGGCAGGTTTAACACTACTCCCCATTTTTATGATTATTTGCACCTGCTTCTTAAAAATCGCCATGGTGCTGTTATTAACCCGTAATGCGCTTGGTGTTCAACAGATCCCGCCCAATATGGCATTGTATGGTATTGCCCTGGCCGCAACGATGTTTGTAATGGCACCCACCTGGAATAATATCTCCGACATTATGACGGCGGCACCGCCGGATCTGCAATCTACCGAAAAATTGAAGTATTTCTATAATGAAGGGCTGGCACCGCTAAAACACTTTATGTCGACCAATACCGATCCGGCGATTGTTGATCGCATTATCGAAAGCAGTATGCGCATCTGGCCAAAGGAGATGCATATCAATAGTGACAAACAAAATATATTCATTATCGTTCCTGGTTTTGTGCTTTCCGAACTACAGAGTGCTTTTAAAATAGGTTTTATTATTTTCATTCCATTCCTGGCTATAGACCTAATTGTATCGAATATATTACTGGCGCTAGGGATGCAAATGATATCGCCAATCATGGTTTCCTTACCCATCAAGATCCTGTTATTTGTCGCTGTCAATGGCTGGACGCGATTACTTGAGGGGTTATTTCTTAACTACCAATGAGACTAAAATGGATATTATCTATTTTCTAAAAGAAGCCATGTTATTGATCGTGATATTATCAGCGCCAGCACTGATTGTAACTACCGTCGTCGGCCTGGTCGTTTCCATGTTTCAGGCAATCATGCAGTTACAGGATCAAGCACTGCCGTTTAGTATCAAGGTATTGGCCATCACCATTACCTTGTTATTAACCGGTCGCTGGATGGGGGAAGGAGTATTACAACTCTGCCAAACCGCGTTCACCATGATAGAAACGGTAGGTCATTAAATGGAGAGTTCGCAATTTGATGATATTATGCCCTATCTTTTAACTCTCTCATTATCTGCCGCACGGATTTTCCCCTGTGTTCTGTTAATCCCGGCACTCTCGATGAATGTGTTAAAAGGGGTAATGCAAACCGCAGTAGTGATGGGGTTATCGCTTTTTGCTGTTCCCATGCATTTTCAGCAGGTGAGCCAGCTTAATTATGATTTTTTCGCCTGGTGTTTTATTTTTATTAAAGAAATTGCCGTGGGTCTACTGATTAGCCTGTTTATGAGTATCCCTTTCTGGGTTTATGAATCAGTAGGAGCGCTGATTGATAATCAAAGGGGGGCCTTGATGGGTGGGCAAATTAACCCGCAACTTGGACCGGATGCAACGCCAATTGGTTATCTTTTTAAACAGTTAGCTATCTTATTTTTAATCGTCAGTATTGGCTTGCCAATGCTGCTGCAATTTGTCTGGGATAGCTATAAACTATGGCCGATCGCCGCCACTTATCCGTTTCCAGGTAGCGAAGGTTTTGAAATATATAACAGCTACCTGCAAGCCGGTTTTATTAAAATGGTGTTATACGCCGGGCCGGTGGTCGGCTTGCTAATTCTGATTGATTTTTGCTTTGCGGTTATCGGCTTATATAATCCGCAATTGCAGGCCACTATGGTGGCGATCCCGCTTAAATGTCTGATTGCGCTATTTCTTATCCTTCTATATCTGGGTATTCTTCAGGACTCTTCAGAATTATATTTCTTCGAATTTATTAATTTAAACAAAATACTTTCCTCTGTGGTAAATAAAGGTTGAAACTATGAGTGAAAAAAACCAAAAAGCGACACCACAAAAACTAAAAGAATCGAGAAAAAAAGGTCAAGTACAACAAAGTCAGGATATTCCAAAATTATTTATTTTTGCCGGCATTATGGAAACTTGCTTATTTCTGGTTGACAGCAGTGTCGACAGGCTACAATCGGTAATTACGTTCTCCCTCGATCGCATGTTAATCAACAATAATGCTGTTTATGAAGAACTGCTATGGAATAGTCTGCTTGTCCTCGCACCCTTGGTGATTATCCCTTGCGCTATCGCTTGCTTTTTAAGAGTATTGGGTGGTTGGGTACAGTTTGGTCCGCTTTTTTCAGTGGAGGCATTAAAACCCAAAGCAGAAAACATGAGTCCCATGGGACAGTTAAAGAAAATGTTTGCCGGTAAACAGTTTGTGCAACTGTTGATCAATTTTATTAAAGCCGTTTCCATCGCGGGTATTTTCTATTTATGTTTATATCCGCAGTTAAATACCCTGGTACTGCTAATCCATGGCACTTTAGATGAGTATTGGCATGCTATTTTCACTATACTCACACATTTATTACGTTGGATCCTGCTGTTATTGGTCGTCATTAGCGTAATAGATTTTTTTATCCAACGTTACTTTTTCCTTAAGCAGCAAAAAATGAGCCGTGAGGATATTATGGATGAGTATAAAAAATCTGAAGGCAGCCCGGAGATCAAAAATGCCCGGCGTTCCATTGCTTACGAACTCAGTCAACAACCTGGCAATAACCAGACGAAAACCAATATGAAAGACGCGGATGTGCTACTGGTTAATCCTACGCATTTTGCTGTCGGTCTGCATTATCGTACTGGCATAACGCCATTGCCCAAACTGTTGTTTAAGGCCAGCGGGGCCAATGCGCTGGCCTTGATCGACCAGGCGCAGAAATCCAAAATACCGGTAATTAAAAAAGTGTGGCTGGCACGTAAACTCTATCACACCAGTAATGAAGGGGACTATATTCCGCGAGATTGCTTACGTCCGGTGGCAGAAATCTATAAACTTTTGCAAACCCTGGAAAAAAATCTCGTGCTCAAAAACGAGCCTTCTACCCCGCCCGGCAATGACTAGTGTGCCGCGATACTATCATGGCACATCACTTCAGCAAGTTATCTGGCAAGCAAAAGCTTGCCCGGGCAAGAGATCGGTCATATGGCTAATGACGGAGAGTCGCCTGGCAATGAAAGCCCGTTAAATTATATTTTATTAAAAATATCCCAGGATTTTGCCGCTCTGGAAAGCATAAGCTGGCTTACTGCGCTGTCTGTTTCAAAAAACAGTGCAATAACCTGCTCCTTGGTGAGATTACAATACTGTTCTCCGTCGTCCCCCCCTATAAATATCTTGGCAAAAGAAAACAAAAGGTCATCAATCTGCTCATCAGCAAAATCCCCGATCTGTAAATCTTCAATAAAACGGATTAACTCATTGCCGAAGTAGATCACCGATTTTTTGGCCATCGCTTTAAGATTATCTTCACTTTGTGCACAGCTCCCTGCCGGGATGACATCAATCCCCAGAGTGATCACCGAGGAAGACTTATAGGTTTTATATAACCCTGAACGATCGCAACGGCTATTCAAATAGGAAATACTCCGCCGAAAACTCGAGTTAAGAGCCTCCTTTACCTCATCGAGAGATTGAAACAGTGTCAGGGTCGCTTTGGCGATCCCGCACTCGGTGGAGATCAGCAAAAAGGCACTTTCACCATCAAGGGTGCCTTTAACAATAAAATCGTTATCCAGCGGGAGCTTGATACTCCGCAGTTGCGCATCTCTTTTATTTTTCTGCGATGGACCTTGTGCCTTTATTCTGACATTGCGATAAATTACATAGGGGATAAAAAAGCTTAATTCACCATCAGTAAACAAAGAACACTCTTTATACGCCAATTGGCTTATTGTTGACTCGATCCGGGCTTCATAAAGTTTCTTGAGGAAAGGAAAAATATAGCGTCTTATCTGCTGGACAACAGATTTTATCCTTTCATCAAAGTCAGCGCTATTACCATAAATCGCGATAATATTACTGAGTAATAAATCATTGCTGATGATAAGATGGCCCAAAACATGCTGACAGAGTATCTCCATTAAACGGTCAGGAATTTCAACCGAGAAGTGTTGAATACTGTCGATAGCCATTATCGCCTGATGCAGGCTAATAACCGATTTCACAGCACGATCCTGCTTTTTGAGCAACTTTTTCAGGCGCTGCAGGTGGATTTGATCACAGTGTACCGCACCGATATGTTTCTCTTTCACATGTTGCGATAATTTATTAATCATATTAATGAGTTCGGCTCTTTTCACTTCCCATGCCGATTGACTCATTACCGGCTTTCCGCCAGCACATAGCTGATACTCTTGATAGCTGAGACTTACGGAATAGATAAGATCTTCGATGGTAAAACTGGCCTGTTGCAAATCATCACTGCTGATGGTGTTTTTTGATCGAAAAAGCAGCTCTTTATTTAGCAGTTCACTGAAACCTGCCGTGCTACTCATGATTATTGAACAATCGGACAGTGTATTTATTTCCACTATTCGGCCAGGATAATTATCACGTTCCATTTTTCCGGTTAACCTCACCCATTAATTAAATACAATAAACGCTAAGTCATATGGTAATAAGTATTATTTTTTCGCAACAGGTTCCATTTAGACAGTTCAAGGCAGGATCTTCTTTTTAATCCTATCATCTGGAACTACTTAATTGTTTTCCCCACATAATTTTGACCCTAGCAGTCAACTATTTTTATAAACCAATCCAAGGAGAAAATAATGAATCCTATCGGTATGATCAGCGGTGCAGGATTTGAGGGCGGCATGCAGGCTATTCAGGCAAAAATGCAGGCAGACCAATTACAAAAAGCGATGCGCGATGCAGAAAACGCCAAAATTAATGGTATCGCAGACAGCGCAGCCAAAGCCGGTTCTGCGGCATCACAAATTAAAGTCCAGTATTAATCGTTAAGCATCTCCACCGTGCGGACCGACTCTGCGCGGTGGAGATCCTGCCAACTCAGGATATTGCAGCCATGAAAATTTCGCCGCACTTCGTCGCTCAGTCATTGATGAATTTCAGTCACCAGCCGCGACCCACATTAACCCCGCCTTCAACAGCCGATGCCCAGTGGTTTGCTGCACAGCTGTCACCAACCAAGACCGTGGTGGACAGCGCAGACAAGCCTCTCTCGCGTATGGCAGCAGGTATTGCACAATACGACAAGAAAAGTGGCCAAGTGCTGCACGATCTGGATGTTGCTTCCCGTTCGTCGGATATGATGGATTTCAGCCGGGCCAACGCCGAACTCTCCGACTTTTATATCCAGAACCTGATGAACTCCAAGGTTATCAACAAATGTGTGCAAGGGATAAACAAACTTGTTTATATGCAATAACATGATGACAAGGCACTTATTAAAAACTTTATTCGCACTGCTATGGGTGATATCAACCGCAGGCTGTAATGGTGATACGGTATTAAATAGTCAGCTTGAGGAGAACGAGGCTAATGAAATTATCGCCACCCTCAATAAAAATAATATCAGCACACGAAAACTGTCAGAAAAAAACGGTATCGCCATTGCCATCAACAAAAGTGATATTGAAGATGCGGTGCTTATTCTTAATGCTGCCGGGTTACCGCGCAAAGAGAAAACCAACCTTGGGGCTGTTTTCCATAAAAGCGGTATGATCTCCAGCCCAATGGAAGAACGCGCACGCTATATCTATGCTCTCTCTCAGGAAGTCGAGTCAACCCTATTACAAATCGACGGAGTAGTCACCGCCCGAGTCCACGTGGTATTACCCGAACGTATTGCGGCCGGAGAACCTGTGCAACCGGCATCGGTTTCGGTGTTTATTAAATATCAACCCAGTCTGGATCCGGACAACGTTGAGTATCGCATCAGAAACCTGGTTTCTAAAAGCATTCCGGGTATTACGGAAAAAAACTCCGACAATATTGCAATAACATTTTTCCCGGCGCAGCACTATGAAAGAAAAGTATCTTTTCTGGAAGTGGGAGTTTTTAAATTTACGTACAATCAGTTAAATATTTTTGCCTGGTTTGCCCTTTGTAGTTTGATACTATTTATTGCCTGCTATTTATTAGGGATAAACCTCAGCAAAATTACCGCACTGCTTAAATTTAATCGTTCTCGTGCAGATAAATCTTTAGGTCAAGATCATGATGCCAATCGACAATGAGCTACTGGCCAGCGAAACAGCTTTAAGTTGGGTGCGTTGGTGTACTCGTGATTACTGGCAATATGCTGATGAAAGCTGGCATCAGTATGATTTTTTTCAACTCGCCTTATCCCGGCAGCAAGTTATCGCCAGACTGTCGCCCTCGGCCCTGCAACGCAGCCTGCAAGTCAACGAATTGCTGCCTGGGTCGCCCGTGCCGATGGCCATAGCAATCAGCGCGCTGTCATCGGCCAAACGGCTTGATATGTTGATATTGGTGAGCGAGATTTGTTTTCCTGGCAGTTATTGCCATCAGTTACTGAATGAGCCACAAATCTGGTGTCGGCGCATCGCCAGAGCACTATTTTCAGATAATAAATATCCGATTAAACAGCTGGCAGAACCGTCACTGGCCGAAGGACTGATTATGCTCCGCGCCTTATATCCTGACTGCTGGAGTCGCCTGCGGCTGCTGTTTCCTCGCTCCCTGACCCTTGAGGTCGATCCCCTGCCCCTGACGGAGACACCGTCCGGCAAATTACTCTCCCTTTGGCATGCAGTGATATGGCAATGCCAACAGCCTGGGAAATTACGCTATGTGGATTAAAAAGAAAATCAGACTGCCGTTGGACAATTTTATCCTGGCGGGACCCATCCTGCATGCCCCTGACATCGAGGCATGTCAAAAAGCGCTGGCCATTGAAAAACAGGCCAAAGCAAACGCTAAAAAGATTGGCGAGCGCGCATTAAAAAAAGCCGAGCAGAGCATTGAGGAGAAAATAAAGCGGCAGGAAAGCCTTTTCTGCCAGCAAACCCGGTTTTTTTTTCAGGACTGGGAAAAGCAACGGCATCAGTGGCAGGAAGACTTACTTAGCCAGGCAGAGCAGTTCATTAGCCAGGCACTGTCTGTGATCCTCGATGAAATAGCGCCACGCCAGCGTATCCCGGCAGTATTGCGTCAGTTACTCCGTTTTCAGCCAAGCCAGCATGCAGCCACCCTCTACTGTTGCCCTGCGCAACTTGAGGAAGTCAAACAGGGTCTGGCCGAACAAACGCATCTCAATTGGCAGGTACAAGGGGATCCCGGCCTGGCGGCCGACCATTTACTGTTAACCACTGACCGGGGCGAGTGGCAAACCAGTTGGCCAAAAATAGTGGCTTATTTATTACCGTCCCCACCTTGCGCAAATGAATCGCCGATAAATATGCCGTCAGACAACGGAACTGATTAACAACAATCTGTCACTCAGCAATATAACTCGACCGGAGAAATAGCCATGAGATTATTAGACCCTACCCAGGTCCGTTTATTTAGCCAGGTGAATCGCACCTACAATAATTTATATCAAACGGCGAAAGAGAGCAGTAATAAACCTTACAGTATGTCTGATATGTATGCTTTCCATAATATGTTGATGGACGTTTCCAATGCCAACTGGGCCAACGCGCAATATACACAATTTAAACATGGCCTAAAAAAAACCATTATTGAATCCTCGAATGGATAATGAGATTCGAAGGCAACATCATCTTTTACTGCGAGATTGGCGAGCAGCCAGCTACATCTGGTCAACAAGTTATATTAGGCCTCAGCGAGGAAATACCATTGCGAACTCTTATGGCGTCAAGAATGCGGTTGCTTCGCGCTACGCTGTTTAGCCTCTCTTGTTTCGCTGCCAATATACCGGCAGCGTTCGCCGAGATCCCCGATGAGTGGAAAAAAGGCGCCTACGCCTACTCTGCCGAGAGTACACCGCTGACGGTGCTATTGGCAGATTTTGCCGAGACCTATGGTGTAGTACTGGATATGGAACCGCTTGAGGAACGTCTGGTCAGCGGCAAGTTCCGCGCCGAAAGTGCGCAGGACTTTATCTCGCGATTTGCTATTGAGTATAATTTTCAATGGTTTGTGTACAATGACACTCTGTATATCAGCCCGCAGTCGATGCAAACCTCACGACGTTTTGAAATTACCACCGACTCGGCACTTGATACCCGCCAGGCGCTAAAAGGTATTGGCTTACTGGATCCCCGCTTTGGCTGGGGCGTATTACCCAGTGAAGGAACAGTGCTGGTTTCTGGCCCGCCGAGATATATTGAGCTGATTGAGGGTTTTATTAAGAAAATAACCAAACCCGCTGAGCTGAAAGAAGAAGTGATGGTGTTCCCGCTTAAATACGCCTCGGTGGCCGACCGCACCATCAAGTACCGCGAACAGACCCTGACCATCCCTGGAGTGGTGACGCTGCTTAACGAACTGTTTGGACTGGGTAACGTTCCTTCTGCCGCCGGTAGCGAAGATCTGCGCTCAGGTCCCGGTAAAAATATGGCCAACCAAGCGCAGGCAGAAAGCAATAATGTGATGACACAAATGGTCTCACGCAATAATCATTTTAAAAAAGAAGCCGACAGCTTTGCTGCCAGCACCACCTTCTCCGCCGATATTCGTAATAACAGCGTGCTGGTGCGCGATGACAGTCGCCGACGTCCGGAATATAGCGCGTTGATCGCCTCGCTGGACAAGCCGCAAAAGCTGGTGAGAATTGACGCGGTGTTTATTGATATCGATCGCGACGAACTCAATCGCTTGTCTGCCGATCTGGCCGGAAAAATCGGCAATATTGTTACCGGCTCCAGTATGGCCGGCGGTGCTACCAATCTGTTTTTAACCAATTTGCACAGTTTTATGGCCAAGGTTCAGGCGCTGGAAGGAAAAGGTTCGGCCTCTATTGTCGCCAATCCATCAGTGCTGACCCTGGAGAATCAACCAGCGATTATTGATTTCAATAATATGGCCTTTGTCACGGCCATAGGGGAACGGGTAGCAGAGATCAAAACGCTGACCGCAGGTACCAGTCTGCGGGTAACACCGCGGGTAATGACCGATAAGGTCACCTCGCCGATCCAGCTAATCATTGATATTGATGATGGAAAAATCAAAGAGGACGACGACGGCAAGGCCAAGGGTACCAAAAATGCCAGCCTCAGCACTCAGGCCCCGGTGGACACCGGACGTTCGCTGGTTATCGGCGGCTTTAATGTGGCAGAAAATGGCGATCATACTCGCCGTATCCCGGTGCTGGGCAGTATTCCGCTGATTGGTACGCTGTTTCGTTCGACACAGCAGGAAGCCTCCAGGCGGGAAAGAATATTTATCATTACGCCGCATCTGATTGGCGATCAGGATAATCCCTCACGCTATGTCAAAAAGGAGACTGCGCCTGACGTCGCTGAACACCCTGGCATTTCCCCCGCAACACCCGGCGATAAAAAGCAACTGATCACGGATATTATGCTCAGTCTGATTAATCACCGCGTGCCGGCAAATATGAGTGCCGAAAAATTCGGTCCCGCGCTCAGCGCTTTTTGTGAAGTATCACTGAGTTTTGCTATCAACAATGAAAACACCAAGTGGTACAAAAATGAAAATATGCTGGTACTGGAAAGCAAAATCTCCAATTACCTGAGCGCAGAACAAAAATTCAATATTAAGAATTGCAATAATCCGCGAATTCTTGGCGCGTCACTATGGCCCAATAAGCCCCTGAAATCGGGAGAGTCGGCCAAAATCTATCTGGTGGTAGCGAACCATTAAAAAATACGGCAAGAGATCCATTTAGCGAGTTTGGGGTATCGTTCAAAATAAAGGAGGTTTTCTTTGCAAGGACAACGACTAAAACCTGCGGCCATCTGCTCGGTATTAATGCTTTTGGCCATGGCAGGATGCGCCAACCGCCCCTCTGAGCAAAACGGCTGCACGGCAGACAATGCGCAACAGCTGTCAATCTGGTGGGGTCAGCAAGTCGCCGATAAAGAGCACGAGTTCTCTTGCGTCAATCTGGCAAACCCGGGTTAATAACGTTGAGATGGCTTGCCATAAAACAACGCAGACCAACATTAGCTGGCCTGCGTTTTATCTTGTCGCGGTGATCTATTAATGGAAGAGGGTCATCAGCTTGCCTAAAATAATGCCCATCACGCCAAAGTCGGCATCACCGAAGGTGGTGGAATTTGACAGTCCGCCCAGCACCGACAGCAAAATCGCCGGCAGGAATGAAATAATCAAACCGTTGACAAAGGCACCAATAATCGCGCCACGACGTCCGCCGGTCGCATTACCGTAAACCCCGGCAGTGGCACCACAGAAGAAGTGAGGCACCAGACCGGGAACGATAATGCTTAAGCCAAGCATCGGGAAGAAGAACATGCAGATCAGCCCGGCACAAAAGCTGCTCAGAAAGCCGATGATCACCGCATTTGGTGCAAACGGAAACACCGTTGGGCAATCCAGCGCCGGTTTGGCATCTTTGACTACTTTATCGGCAATGCCCTTAAACGCAGGCACGATTTCGGCAATCACCATACGCACACCGGCGAGAATGATATACACCCCGGCAGCAAAGGTAATCGCCTGGATAATAGCGAAAATAATATAGTTCTGTCCGCCACTGACCTGAGTTTCGGTAAAGGTCTTACCGGCCACCAGCACCAGGATCACAAACAGAATAGTCATGGTTAACGCGATGGCAATCGATGAGTCATGTAAGAACTTCAGGTGTTTTGGCACCTTGAACTCTTCCGTCGAGCGGCTGCCTTTCCCCACCAGCTTACCCACCAGCGCGGCGCAGAGATAACCCGTAGAACCAAAATGGCCCAGGGCAAAGTCATCGCTATTGGTAATTTTGCGGGTAAAGGGCTGTAAAATCGCTGGTGAGATCACCATTAAGGCACCCAAAATTACCGAGCCAACCAAGACCAGCGTAAAGCCGCTCAGTCCACCGGTGGTCAGGATCACCGCCAACATGGCAGCCATATAGAGCGTATGGTGACCAGTCAGGAAGATATATTTTAGTGGCGTAATACGCGCAAAAAGAATATTGAACAACATGCCCAATATCATGATCATCGCCGTCGAAGTACCAAAATTCTTTTGGGCGATTGCCGAGACAACGTCATTATTAGGCACCACACCCTGAATATTAAAGGAGTGGACAAATAATACACTGAAGCTGGTCAGCGTGGTGGCAATTACCCCGGCACCGGCAATCAGGATCAAAAAACCCATAATGGTTTTCAGCGTGCCGGAAATGGTGTCGGAAAATGATTTTTTTTGCAGAACCAGGCCAATTAATGAGAAAAGCCCCACCAGAATCGCGGGTGTCCCCAGCACATCATTAATAATAAAGCTAAGCATAGACAGCTCCGGGTAAAAGAGATTATTTATAGTTATAAGTTGTTGGCGAGGATTTCTTTTATTTTCGCATTATCCAGCAGATTGGTTAGCCCAAAGACCTTACGATTGCCGTCGTCAAGATTGGCAATAATTTCCGTGGAGCCAATATAAATATCTGCCGACTCTGACTTGGCCGAACTTAAATCGGTATGGCTGACATCGGCGTCTTTTCCCAACTCTTTAATGATTTTCTTGACGTTCATTTCAACAATAAAGCTGCTGCCAAGACCATTGCCACAAACAATCAGGATCTTTTTCATATCACACCTTCATTTAGTATTTATTGATAAGGGCATTCAGTGCCGGGTAAGAATCGGCAGCAATCAACGCCTTGAAGTCATCTTCATTGCTAAACAGCTCCGCAAGACGGGAAATCATTTGCAGATGTTCATCGCCATTGATGGCACAAAGCATCAACACCGCATAAACCGGATCATTCTCCGCGCTGTCAAAGTGCACGCCCTGTTTGACATACAACAGCGACAGGCCGGCAGCCTTGACGCCTTCTTCCGGCCGCGCATGGGGCATGGCCAGACCAGGGGCAATAACGTAATAAGGGCCAAGGCTCTGGTGCGAAGCAAAAATAGCCTCCACATAAGCCGGTGAGATCGCCCCGTCGCGCAGCAAGGGTGCAGCGGAAAGGATGATGGCTTCACGCCAGTCTTCTACTCGCTCTACGATATTTATTCTGTTCTCTGGTAACCATTCGGCGAGCATAAGCACCTCGTTCATATAATGTTTTCAGGAGTATATGTGAAGCATCTGGCTATTTTCTGTGACGAAAATCGCAAAAACTGTTAGCGCTAACATGACATGCGATAACATGATGTTAACGCTAACAATTATACTGACTATCGACTATAATCGCCGGCAAGCGTACAAAGGGGAAGGCGCAACAGATTGAATTGGCAGGATGAACCGTAGAGGAATCAATGAAGGCAAAACCACGGCGTAACTCAGGTAAGAGTACACTGGCTGATGTGGCAAAAATGACCGGCGTCAGCACCATGACCGTCTCCCGGGCACTGAGAGAACCCGACAAGGTTTCGCCGCAGGTGCGCGACAAAATTGAGGCGGCGATCAATGAGTTAGGCTATGTGCCCAATCTGGCGGCCAGCAATCTCGCCTCCTCTACGTCGCGTCTGATCACCATGATTGTACCTTCCCTTAACACACCAGGCTGTGCGCCTTTTTCACAAGCGCTGCACCAGAGTTTAAAGCCCAAAGGCTATAATGTGATCCTGGCAGAAGACCACTACACCTCAGCCAGCGAATCTCGACTGGTTGAAATGATGCTGTCCTATAATCCGGCAGCGATGGTGATGTTTGATTTTGACTGCTCGGAAGATTGCAATAATCTGCTGCTAAAAACCACGCTGCCGGTGGTGCAGGTTGGCGGGGTAATGATCTCCCCTATTGGCGTAAATATTGGCATCAATTACGGCCTGGCCATTAAACAATTAATCAATGCGCTGGCACTGAAAGGCTATCAAAATATCGGCCTGCTGTGTGGCGCCCATGAACACCATGTGGTGCAGCAGATCCTTAGCGGCTGGCACTCCGCCATGCTCTCGCTAAACCAGTCACCCCATCGCATTGTCAGCAGCTCTTTACCTCCTGATATCGACAGCGGACAAAGCCTGTTACCGGAGATCCTGTTGACCTGGCCCGAGCTTGATCTGCTGATCTGCACCTCAGACGAACTGGCCTGCGGTGCCATTGCCGCCTGCCATAAAAAAGGCATTGCCGTGCCCGCCCAATTGGCGATCACCGGCCTGGGTGACAGCAATATGGCGCAGATCTGCTCACCGGCGCTGACCACGGTCGCCATCCCCTATAAGCAAATGGGCAGCCTGACGGGAAAATATATTCTCGATGTGCTGGAAGGCAAGGAGATGGCCGAGAATCTCACCCTGCCAACCCAGTTGATGATGCGCGGCAGTACGTTGCGCTAATCTCTGTAAGCGCGACGCAATCTGCGGCGCGCTGTTATATTGGTTTTTTACGCGGTTATGGCCGACTTCGCTGCCCCTTGCACAACCAACGACTCACCGCCTGCTTTCGTTCCCCGGTCAAAATCTCCCCACCTGTCACAATTAAAATAAAACATCGTTTCATAAATTAGAATCTGGTGAGGCTGCTCTTGGTTTTTTGGCCATATTTCCGCTAATAGTGGCCAAATCACCAAGGTTTAGTTGCCTGACTCGCTCTACTGTCAATGCCAATCCGTTTGAGTTGTCCGGAGCACGTTGTTATTTGCCACTGTCTCGATCGGGGAGTTTTCGCATGATCTCTCGCAAGATTGGATTGGTTCACTATCTCGCCTATGGTGCCGGGGACTTTCTTGGTGCGGGGACCACGGCGCTCACTGCCGCTTGGCTGCTCTATTTCTACACCACCTTTTGTGGTCTGACGCCGATAGAAGCCACCTTTATTTTTGCCCTCGCCCGCGTGCTGGACGCGGTGATCAGCCCGTTGATGGGTTTTTTGACCGATAACTTTGCTTCCACCTGGTTAGGTAAGCGTTTTGGCCGCCGCAAGTTCTTTATTTTACTCGGTATTCCCTGCGTTTTCAGTTATAGCCTGATGTGGGTCGGGCAGATGGGTTATCTCTATTATCTGCTGACCTACCTGCTGTTTGATATGGTCTACACCATGGTGCTGGTGCCTTATGAGACCCTGGTGCCGGAAATGACCGACGACTTCAAGAAAAAGACCAAGTTCTCCGGGGCGCGCATTGCCCTGGCGCAGCTGTCGGCGATCCTTGCTGCCTTTCTGCCTGGGGTTTTACTCGGTATCTTTGGCAAGAACAATGCTATTTCATTTTTCTACGCCAGCCTGGTGTTCTCGGTGATCTGCGCCCTGGTACTGACATTGGTCTGGTGCTTTACCTGGGAGCGTTCAGCGGATGATTTCTCCGCCGAATCGCGCCGTGCCGAAGCCGAAAAACGCGGGCTGAATCTGGTCCAGAGCCTGAAGCGGCTGGTCGTCGAGCTGGCTTCCACTTTCCGTATCGGTATTTTTCGCCAGCACCTGGGCATGTATCTCGGCGGCTATATCGCACAGGACATGTTTAATGCCGTCTTTACCTGGTATGTGGTGTTTGTGCTGATGCAAAGCGCGCAGATCGCCTCGGATCTGATGGGTACCATGGCAATCCTGCAATTTATCGCAGTGATGGGCATGATCCCCTTATGTATCCGTCTCGGGCCCGCTCCGGCCTACCGCCTGGTGGTGGCATTATTTGCCTGTAGCGCCCTGTCTTACGCCGTACTCTGGTACGCCGGAATGAGCAACAATTTCTCGTTGCTGCTGGTTATCTCGGCGGTCGCCGGGCTGGGACGCGGCGGCATCAACTATGTGCCCTGGAATATTTATACCTATATTGCCGATGTGGATGAAGCCATCACCGGACAGCGTCGCGAAGGCATTTTTGCCGGGATTATGACGCTAACCCGCAAAGCCTCACAGGCCGGTGCGGTAATGTTGGTAGGTATTCTGCTGCATCTCTCCGGTTTTATCTCGGGCAAGGCGGTACAGACTGAGGCCGTCACTCATACCATTATGCTGATCCTCAGCGGCGGCACCCTCTGTACGCTGGCGCTGGGTTTTATTATCTCGCTACGTTTTAAGCTCAATCTGCATACCCACCGTATCCTGCGCGAAGAGACGCTAAGAATGCGCCAGGCCGACCGCATTGTGCCGGAACAGTTATCGCCGCAGGCACGAGGTACGGTTGAAATGCTGACAGGTATGCCTTACGAAAACCTGTGGGGTAACAACAATATTGGTTTCCTTAATCGCAACAAGGCCCCGGCGTCTGCGTTGCCGGTGGCGCAATCCGGCATAACGCCAATCACTCCTCCGTTAAAAAGATAGGACATAACATGACGGTATTTCCGGTAAAACACAGTGCATTACTGCGCCAGCCTGAATTTCTGCTGCCGCGTGACCAGCTAAAGCAATTGATTGGCAAACTCCGCGATAATCTGGTGAATATCAGTGATGAAAGCGGTGCCTTTTTATTGCGTCTTGATGATGGCCGGGTAATTGATACCAAAGGCTGGGCGGGATGGGAATGGACCCACGGCATTGGACTCTACGGTATGTA
Organism: Rouxiella aceris; assembly: GCF_012933545.1. Lineage (GTDB taxonomy): Bacteria > Pseudomonadota > Gammaproteobacteria > Enterobacterales > Enterobacteriaceae > Rouxiella > Rouxiella aceris. The sequence continues at coordinate 162,403 of NZ_JAADJU010000001.1, forward strand.
TCAGTTCTATCAGCAGACCGGTGATCAAACCACGCTGGCCATTATTGATGACTGGTTTTCCGCCCGACTGGCAGAAGGCACGCCAACCAAAAACGTTAATACCCTGTGCCCCTTGCTTACCCTGGCCTATCGCTATGAGGAAACGCGCAACCCCACCTGGCTGCCGCTGCTTGAACGCTGGGCAGACTGGGTGATCAACGAGATGCCGCGCACCCAGTGCAATGGCTTGCAGCATATTGTCTACAACAATGAAAATCACCAGCAGTTGTGGGATGACACGCTGATGATGTGCGTGCTGCCGCTGCTCAAGATCGGCAAGCTGCTGGACAGGCAGGACTATATTGCAGAAGCCAGCTACCAGTTTTTGCTGCACGTACAGTATCTAATGGACCGTAAAAGCGGGCTGTGGTTTCACGGCTGGAGTTTTGACGGTCGGCACAATTTTGCCGAGGCCCGCTGGGCGCGTGGCAACAGCTGGCTGACCATCGCCATCCCGGAATTTATTGAGCTGATGGCCTGGCCGAAAGATCATGCTCTGCGGCGTTTTCTTCTGCAGGTGCTGGATACTCAGGTGACGGCCCTGCAAGCCTGCCAGCATGACAGTGGTCTGTGGCATACGCTGCTTGACGATCAAGAGTCCTATCTCGAAACCTCAGCCAGCGCCGGTTTTGCCTATGGCATCATGAAAGCGGTACGTAAGGGGTATCTCTCCCGCGACCGCCTGGCCATCGCCGAAAAAGCCCTGCACGCGGTGATCCGCCATATCAATCCCCAGGGCGAACTGACCCAGGTATCATTTGGCACCGCCATGGGCAAGGATCTTGATTATTATCGGCAGATCCCGCTGACCTCGATGCCTTATGGTCAGGCTATGGCGCTGTTGGCCCTGAGCGAGTATCTGCGGACTTATCTATAACAGACTTCCTCATACCAGACAGGGTATGAGGAAGTGACACTGCGTGGTTATTTCGCCAGGTGATCAAAATCCGTAGCGTCATGCCGTTCGGCCAGCTGCTGCTCGCCCCAGGTGCGGTTAACGATGCGGCCACGCGCCACGGCCGGACGCGCGGCTATCTCGTCGGTCCAGCGCAGCAGATGGCGATAGGATTGTACATCGAGGAATTCACTGGCTTCGTACAGCAGCCCTTTTGCCAGACAGCCATACCACGGCCAAATGGCCATATCGGCAATGGAATAGTTATCACCGGCAATAAAGCGATGTGTTGCCAACTGCTTATCCAGCAGATCCAGCTGACGCTTGGCCTCCATGGTAAAGCGGTTAATGGCATACTCAATCTTCACCGGGGCATAGTGGTAGAAATGACCAAAGCCGCCGCCCACGTAGGGTGCCGATCCCTGTAGCCAGAACAGCCAGTTCAGCACTTCAGTGCGGGCAGCAAGTTCGGTGGGCAAGAAATGGCCAAATTTTTCCGCCAGATAGAGCAGGATAGCCCCGGACTCAAACACGCGGATCGGTTCGGCAGCGGAGCGATCGAGCAGCGCAGGGATCTTGGAGTTGGGATTGACCGCCACAAAGCCGCTGGAGAACTGATCGCCTTCACTGATGCGGATCAGATGCGCATCATATTCCGCGCCGCTTTCCCCCAACGCCAACAGTTCCTCCAGCAGAATGGTGACTTTCTGGCCGTTTGGTGTGCCCATCGAATAGAGCTGCAAGGGATGTTTGCCCACCGGCAGATCCCGTTGATGTGTCGCCCCGGCTACCGGGCGATTCAGCTTGCCCCAGGTGCCGCCAAGATCGCCGTCCAAGGTCCATACCTTGGGAGGTTGGTAATTTTCCATAACACTACCCTCTTTATTATTAATTGACTCAAAGTGTAGACCAGGCAGCGACAGGGGGATACTCAGCCAGTGCGGTCAACCACTTATCCCCCGGGCAGCAAGTTGCAAACTCTCAACTTCACTCTATAGTTCGAAGGTCACCCGCAGTTATAAGAGAGATGTATGAGATTAAATGGTATTTCCAAAGGATTTTTTATTCTGATCCTGTTTATTGTCACCATCGCCTTTCTGGATGTGCTGCAACCCTACTACTCATCGGTATTGTGGGCAGCGATCCTGGCGGTCATTTTCCATCCGCTGAAAACCCGGATCAGACAAACGCTGGGGGATAAAAACGGCGTTGCATCATTGCTGACTGTGCTGATTATCTGTCTGATTGTTTTTACGCCACTGGCAATTATTGCCTCGTCGCTGGCGATGGAATTTAACGCGATCTACAGCAAGCTGCAGGACAGCAATACTCAGTTGCCAACGATGATTGCCGAGGTAATGCACCATCTGCCACGCTGGGCGCAGCGTTTTCTGGGGGAGCATCATCTGGATAATGCCGCACAAATTCAGAAAGGACTTTCTGATGTCGCGATGAAAGGCAGTCAATATCTGGCAGGCAGCGTCTTTCTGATTGGCAAAGGTACCTTCAGCTTTGTGGTCGGCTTTGGCATTATGCTCTACCTGCTGTTTTTCCTGCTTAAAGACGGCTCATACCTGGTGAATCTGATCCTTGAAGCCCTGCCGTTATCCAAACACGTTAAACATCATCTGTTCCTGAAATTCGCCGCCGTCTCGCGGGCTACGGTTAAAGGCACCGTGGTGGTGGCTATCGTTCAGGGGGTGCTCGGCGGACTGGCATTTTATATTACCGGGCTGGACGGTGTGCTGCTGTGGGGGGCGCTGATGGCCTTCCTCTCGCTGATCCCGGCGGTGGGTTCAGCCATTATCTGGGTACCGGCGGCGATCTATTTCTTTGCATCAAACATGCTATGGCAAGGCATTTTCCTGGTGGGCTTTTTTGTGGTGGTGATCGGCCTGGTGGATAATATTCTGCGACCATTGCTGGTGGGTAAAGACACCAAAATGCCAGATTACCTGATCCTGATCGCCACCCTTGGCGGTATGGAAGTTTACGGTATCAACGGCTTTGTGGTTGGCCCGCTGATTGCTGCACTGTTTATCGCCTGCTGGAATATCCTCTCCGGCCGCGATAACCGGGAAAATATTGAAGAGATCGATGAAGATTTTATTGAAGAAGGTAAAGAACCGCCGTCATCCTGAGGCTCTCCCTGCCTGATTGTTCTGCTGGCCACCCCCGGGTCACTGAAGGAATTAACCTGCTTCAGTGACCTGGTTATCCCCCAATTCCTGCCACCTGATGTCGACTATTTCTCTCGCCGCTTATCCCCCCAGCCAAACGACTGCAGGTATCCAGAAAACTGCGATCCATTTCATATCTATTTCGCATATTTAATATATGCTGAAGCTATGTGTTCATATGTTCACATAGGTATAAATAGTTCATTTTTTTATTGCAGAACTCTCTGTCTGAACGTTTTATCCCTGGATCCTGCAACCGGACCCGGTAATCAACCCATACGCTGATTTTTGTTAATCATTTTAAGAGGTACAAAGAGAGCCATGAGCAATCAATTTTATCCTGGCGCACATATCGCCGAGCTTTTCTTCCCGCTAAGCAATAATGAGAACTCAGTCTTGCAGGTAATACAAAAAATCGTCGCCGGTGGCTATTATCGCGGTTTTGAAACGGGAATTATTCATCAGCCGGAAATAGCCAAAAGTATTCGCGAACTTGCCGAGCAAAATAAAATGCATGTCACGCAGTGGCTTACGTTTGAGTTATTAAAAGATAACCTCAATCTTGGCAGCCTGGATAAAATGCTGCGTGAGACCTCAATAAAACGAGCCTGCGAACTGGTCCATCTGGCTGCAGAATGCGGTACCAGCAAGCTGTCGCTGGTCAGCGGCAGCGATCCTGGCGCAGCCCGGCGCGAAGAGGCTAAAGAGGGTTTCGCGGAGGCACTGATCCGCATTGGTGAAGTCGTGAACCAATATCCGGGGATGTTGATGCAGGTAGAACCGCTCGATCGTTTCGCCCATAAGCGCCAACTTATTGGCCCGACCGGAGAAACCGTAACATGGATGACTCGCCTGCGCGCCGATTGCCCGCATCTGTATCTGGCCTGGGATAGTGCGCACGTCGCTCTGAACGAGGAAGATTTGGCAGAGTCGTTGCGGCTGGCGGCACCTCTGATTTCGCAGCTTCATCTGGCCAATGCCATCCTCGATCCCCAGGCACAGGGTTATGGCGACTACCATATGAAATTTGGGGAACCCGGCTTTCTTACCGATGCCACAGCGGCGCATATTGTCGCCACCGCGAAGGACTTACCGTTACCGCCAGAGCTGGGTGAAATCTCCATTGCCGTGGAAATGCGCACCACCGCCGATGACGATTTATGGGATAACGAAAGCCAGTGCCGTGCCTTTTTGCAACGCGCGCTGGCAGCTGCGCAATAAGTAATAGCTTCAGGGGCAGCTTGCCCCTGAAGCTATGGTATTGTTATCGCAATGGAATATTACGGCCTGTTGTTTTGCTGAAAACCCCACCGACTATTTGGTTACGGCGGTCAGTAAGGGCGTATCGGCATAAAATGCAGCGATATTATCGATCACCAGCCTGGCCATCGCCGCTCGAGTGGCGCGGGTGGCGCTACCAATATGCGGAGTAATCACCACATTATCGCGATTAAGCAGTGCCGGCGGGACATTGGGTTCATCGGCGAACACGTCCAGACCGGCACCGGCAATACGCTGATGGCTAATGGCCTCCACCAGCGCAGCTTCATCCACCACGCTGCCGCGGGCAATATTAATCAGAATACCTTGTGGACCCAGCGCTGCCAGCACATCGCTATTGATCAGTTTTGCGCTTTGCGGTCCACCGCTGGCACAGACCATCAATACATCGCTGTCGCGGGCTAATTCAAGCAGATCGGGATAGTAAATACACGCCTCATTATCGGAACGATATTTATCAAAGTAGCCAATGCGCATGGCAAAGCCCTTCGCCCGCTGCGCAACTGCGCGGCCAATACGACCGAAGCCGACAATGCCCAGCCGCCCGCCACTGACCTTGGTGGTTTGCGGGTAGTTGCCCCTGTGCCAGTCACCGCGTTCAATAAACTTCTGCGCACCGATAATTTGTCGTGAAACCGCCAGCATCATTGCCATACTTAAATCGGCAACGTCATCAGTTAATATATCCGGCGTATTGGTTACCTGGATATTGCGCTGAAATGCGGCGTGGATATCCACGCCGTCATAGCCAACACCAAAAACGGCTATCAGTTTTAACGCAGGTAATTGATTGATCAGCGAGGCGGCAACTTTGGATTCCCCGCTGGCCAGAATTACCTGTACTTTCCCGACGATGGCGCTAAATTCTTCAACACTCAATTTTTCATATTCATATAGCGTATAATCATGGGATAATTGTTCCGCCAGCACCTCGGGAACCTTATCCACCCTTAAAATAATATTTTTCATTTTATATCCTGCAAGGCATTTTCTAAATGTATTAGCAACATCCTGATTTATATTTTTAATTACTTCTGAAATGACAACTGCCCGCTTTTAACCGGTAATTTATTAAAGTTAATACACAACGTACCAAGAGTGTAACAACCGGCGCAAATGGCAAAATAGACTAAAACGCTTTCGTAACTTCCCGTGGCCTGCAAAATGACGCCGACCATAATAGGGACCAGAATACCGGCACAGCTATTGGCCATATTCATCAGTCCACCAACCATACCCACGCGATCTTTCGGTGCCAGAATCGCAGGGAAACTCCAGTAAAGGCTGCCAAACATCATAAAAAATGCCGCCACTGACAATAGACCCACAGCAATAACCGGGTTGGTAATAGTCGATAAGGCATACAGGGTCAGCAGGCCGACAATACCGGATAAAGACAACAGGCTCTTTAAGGCTACGTTGTGGCTGACGCCTTTTTTCACCAGATAATCGACAAAAAAGCCGCTAAATAAACAACCCGCAGTACCCATAATAAAGATCAGAAAGGTCGAATTACCGATAGACGCCAATTGCAACCCTTGCGCCTGTGCCAGATAGCTTGGCCCCCAGGTCAGCAGTCCCCAATAGACCATCCCCCAGGATGCACGCCCCACCATAATGGCAATCATGGTTAACCAGCTGATACCCAACCCCTTGGTCGGGACTGACTCATCAATGCCGGTTGCGCTGATACGATTACCCGCCGCAATATATTCCACTTCTTGCGGATGCACGCTAGGGTGCTCCGCCGGACGGTCACGCAAAACTCGCCAGGCGACAAAACCCAGTAACATGGTGAAGACACCGACCACGATAAAAGTGACACGCCAGGAGTCAAACCACAGGATCAGGTGGGCAACAATAATCCCGCCAATCGCCACCCCCAACGGACTACCGGAGTCCATAATTACCGCACCGCGCCCTCTTTCTGACTGGGTAAGCCAGGTAGAGCTCAATTTGGCACCACTGGGTGATACCGGCGCTTCCATCACGCCTAAACCAATGCGCGAAAGGATCAGTGACACCCCGCCGGTTGCCAGGCCAATAACCGCCTGAAAGATCCCCCAGCCGACCAATGCACCGGTGATCACTTTGCGCGGGCCAAAGCGATCCAGCAACCAGCCGCCAGGCACTTGTAATAATGCATAAGACCAAAAGAAACTGCTGAGGATCAGCCCTTGCATGGTAGGTGAAAGATTAAATTCTCCTTTTATATAAGGCATACCGATGGATAAAGTAATTCTATCCATTAGGTTTACGGCTAATAAAAAAAACATGGTACCAAAGATAACCCAGCGGAAACTCTTCGCTTTTGGTATTTTTGATGAGGGAGCCATTGTAGAGTCAGACATAATTAACCTTCAGTGTAATAGGGATCGTTATATAAGAAATCAATGTATTTAACGAATGAAGCTTAAGTACTCTATGAACTTTAGTGCTTATTTTTTTATTTTAATGAACAAAAGAACGCGCAATGAACTTTTGATGGAGCTATAAAAACATAATTAATTACCACTATGTGCGACGCTAATCACATATCGCAGAGAATAAAATAAAGGTTTTGTTACCCTCTGCTGCCAATAAAATAAAGCTGTTGCTTAGCGTCTTCGTCAACGGAAAATATTCAGGGGCTGCTATTTCCATATAAGAAATTTGAGCAATAGCCTTCCCATGCATTGCGGTCAATGCAACAGAGAACAGATTAAAAAGCCATCGCGCAATATAATCTTAAAGCGAATAACCCAGCCATTTTTCCAGCTTCTCGCGGGACTGGATCAACACCTCAAGGCTGACCGCCGGATCAACAGGCACAGCGGCACGCTGCGGATAACTGTCCCGTTGCCGATGCATGCGCAGTGGGATCTCCAGACTACAAGGAATGGCGTGTGCCGCCAGCGCTTCCAGCATCGGCAGGTAGTTCAGTTCCCCCTGCCCCATAGGCGTAAAGAAGATCTCGCCGTCACGATGCTCAAGATCTTTCAAATGACAGTGACGAGCGCCGGGCAGCATAACGATCGCTTCGGCAATGGCATCCTTGTCAGGGCACAGCGAGACAATATTGCCGGCATCAACATTAAAAGCGACTGCCGAACTGCCGACCTCTTCCAGTAAGGCAAAGCCGTCCTGCGCCAGAGCAAAGACGTCATAATTGGGATCGCCGCCATTTTCCAGGCAAATCACGCACTGATGATCGCGAGCAATGGGGGCCAGCTCGCGCAGGTTGGCAACAATACGTTGGCGATCTGCCCGTTTTCCGACGCATAAGTTGATCCAGGTAGCGCCAATCAACTGGGCAAAACGAATGCGCTGGGTAAACTGGGCAACCGCATCTTCGCTACCCATATTCATGGTTGCCCCCAGTGCCTGGCTACGCAGTTGATATTTTTCCAGCAACTCGCGGATATGACGCGCATTATTTTCGCTAAAAAGATCGGGGGAAAGATCGCCGACATAGCCCTGATTATAGGCCAGCTCCACATAACGAAATCCCGCCTGGTGAATGGTGCTAAAGGCAACATCGGTGTCCAGACCATCGAACATGGCGGTGTTAACCCCAATAACTAGCTTATTCATGCTGACTTCCTCTTTTACCTGATTAGCGGCCTACGCTCTGTTTCGCAGGCGGCGTGTTAGGGAACCTTGTCATCATAGACGGCCTGAGGTATAGCGACTCGCTGGAATTGCCGCCAGAAAATACTTGCTTGCCTTTATGCCGTAATGACTCAAGCCCCTACGCAAGGACATTGGATTTCTCCACCTGCCGCAGCTGTTCCATTATCAGCGATTCAAGTTTTTCCTGGTCGCGAGCAAACAAGCGGATACCTTCTGCCAGCTTATCTACCGCCATCGGGTCCTGATTATGCAGCCAGTAAAACTCGGATTCCGTCAGCGGTGACGGCGCATTCTCAGCCTCGCTCGGCGGGGTCAAGGCGCGCGGCAGATCCCCTTGCTGCTGACTGAGCTCTTCCAGCAACCCGGGAGCAATGGTCAAGCGATCGCATCCGGCAAGGGCAATAATCTGTTCCACTTTGCGAAAGCTGGCCCCCATAATCACCGTTGGATAGCGATGCTTTTTGTAATAATCATAAATCTGCCGCACCGACTGCACGCCCGGATCCTTGGCAATAGTTTCATCGCTGAGTAAATTATGCTGGCGATACCAGTCATAAATACGCCCGACAAACGGCGAGATTAGCCAAACCCCCGCTTCGGCACAGGCACGCGCCTGGGCAAAGGAAAACAGCAGCGTCAGATTACAGTGAATACCTTCACGCTCCAGTTCTTCGGCGGCTTTGATCCCCTGCCAGGTAGCAGCCAGCTTGATCAATACCCGCGAGCGATCCATTCCGCCCTCTTCATAGAGACGGATCAGCTTACGCGCTTTAGCCACGCAGAGACCGCGATCGAAAGACAAACGGGCGTCTACCTCGGTAGACACTTTGCCCGGCACCAGGCGTAACAATTCCAGACCGATGCTGACTGCCAACTTATCGCTGGCGTTGATCAGCCGGGTGGTCTGCGTCCCACCCTGTTCGGTTGCCCAGGCAATGGCCTGCGCAATCAGCGGACGATACAGCGGTTGCGCAGCAGCTTTCAGGATCAGCGAAGGGTTGGTGGTCGCGTCTTGCGGATGATAGGCGCTAATGGCAGTAATATCTCCGCTGTCGGCGACTACGGTAGTGATTTCTCTGAGTTTTTCCAGAATGCTCATCACATTTCCTCCTCTATTTTTCTGCACTGGCGGCAGAGGCAGGATGAACAAGGTTTTCATAATATTCGATGCGTTTAACCTTGGGCTCGGAGCGCCCGGCCTCGAATTCGGCATTAAGCCAGGTATCGACCAACATTAATGCCAGCTCGCTGCCAACCACTCGTGCGCCCAGGGTCATGATTTGCGCATTATTACTTTTGCGTGCGCGCTCGGCGGAATAGACATCGTGACATTGTGCCGCCCGCACGCCGGGCACTTTATTGGCCACAATGGCCATACCAATGCCGGTACCGCAGAACAGTAGCCCGCGCTCGAAAGTCCCTTCCCGAATGGCCGAAGCCAGATTAAAAGCGACATCCGGATAGATCTGCTCATTACCGGCAACGTCATGGCTAAAATCCACCACCTCTATCCCCTTATGCTGCAAATGTTCTTTTACCTGATTTTTAAGTCCGGTAGCGGCGTTATCCGCACCGATCGCGACTTTAAGCATATTGATTCCCTCACAGATGACAATGGCCGCACTGAACTTATGCTCTTAACGTGAACGTGTGATGGGTTCAAGCTGAGACCTAAGGCCGGTTAATCGAACAAAAGCTCACTGCGCGTTCTTATGTATAGATCATTAGCAGGAAAAATGTGGCGAAAAAAGCGACTTAAACAGAAATCAGTCCTTATATAACCAAATTAAGAAGGTGATCACATTTTCACCTCGCGAACATTTGATTGATTCATGTGATCTGATAGCGTTCATTTGTGATGGGTGTAAACCGGGTTACTGTCCTGGCGGCTGGGCAACAATACAAAACAATCTGGAGAAGGAAAAATGACCTGGATTTTTAACAGACCGTCAGACTTTGCCAAAGAGATGGTGACGGGTTTTGTCAGTGCACATGCCTCACAAGTCCGCCAGGTGCCGGGCGGCGTAGTGCGTAATACCAAAAGCCGACCTGCCAGCGTGGCTATTGTCGTAGGCGGTGGCTCCGGCCATTACCCGGCCTTTTGTGGCCTGGTGGGACAAGGGTTGGCGCACGGCGCAGCCATGGGCAATCTGTTTGCCTCACCGTCATCACAACAAATCTGTTCCGTTGCCCGCGCCGCCAACAATGGCGGCGGCGTGCTGCTGATGTTTGGCAACTACGCCGGGGACGTGCTGCATTTTGGTCTTGCCTGTGAGCGGCTGCGCTCGGAAGGCATTCCCTGCGAAACGCTGGCCGTTACCGATGATATTTCCAGCGCTTCCCTGGCGGAAAAAGAAAAGCGCCGTGGCGTGGCCGGGGATTTGGTGGTGTTTAAAGTAGCGGCGGCTGCCGCAGAACGCGGCGACTCGCTGGCCGAGGTGCTGACTATCGCCCGACGGGCAAACGAACGCACCCGCACTCTGGGTCTGGCATTTAGTGGCTGCACCTTCCCCGGTGCAGAACATCCGCTGTTTAGTGTACCGGAAGGCAAAATGGGCTTCGGTATGGGCATCCACGGCGAGCCGGGGATCAGCGAACTCGATATCCTCTCCTCCAACGCACTGGCGCAAATGCTAACCCGCAGTCTGCTGGCTGAATGTCCCGATGGCGTAACCCGCCCGGAAGGCGCACGGCTGGGGGTGATTATCAACGGGCTTGGTGCGGTGAAATATGAAGAACTGTTTGTTTTCTGGCATGACGTTGAGCAGCAACTAAGCGCGGCTGGCGTGGTGATTGCCGATATTAACATCGGTGAGTTTGTCACCAGCTTTAATATGGCCGGCATGTCGATGACGCTGGTGTGGTTTGACGATGAACTTGAGGCGTTATGGCAAGCTCCTGCCAGTACGCCTGCCTTTAGTCGCGGCTCGCTGTTACCGCAAGAGCCGCTGGATGCCGTCCAGCTTGAACAAAGCAGTGTCATACCTATTGCCCAGGGCAGCGCCGAATCGCAAAAGGCGGCAGTAAAAGTGATGGCAATGGTTGACGCGCTGGCGCAGACGGTGATCGCCCATGCCGAAGAACTGGGCCAGATAGATGCTATCGCCGGTGATGGCGACCACGGTATCGGTATGGAGCGCGGAGTGATTGCGGCACAGCTGGCGGCAAAACATGCGCTACAACAGGGCGGCGGTGTGGGTACCTTGCTGCAATGTGCCGCCGATGCCTGGGCTGATGAAGGCGGCGGCACTTCGGGAGCCATCTGGGGGGTGATCCTCAATACGCTGGGAACGGCGTTAGGCAATAACGAAAAACCCAATGCAGCAAGCGTGGCACAGGCGGTGACTCAAGCCAATGCTGGCGTAATGCATTTTGGTAAAGCCAAACCGGGAGATAAAACGCTGGTCGATGTTCTGCTGCCCTTTAGCCAGGCACTGTGCGCCGCCGCCGATAAGGGTTTATCTCTGTCGCAGGCGTGGCACAAAGCCAGCGACGTCGCCCAAAAGAGTGCGCAAGAGACTGCGCAACTGTTACCGAAAATTGGCCGTGCTCGTCCGCTGGCAGAACGCAGCCTGGGTACGCCTGATGCCGGAGCAGTTTCAATGGCGATGATTATCTCGGCGGTGGCTGACTGCATGCCCGTCGGCATTGATCAGGGATCCCCGCGGGAGAAAGTATGTCCATAAATGTGGTGATTGGCGTCAGCCATAAAACCTATTTGGGATATGGCCAGACCCGAGCCTGGTGCCAGCAGGTGGCGGAAATAGTGCAGCCGTTGCCGCAGACGCTGACGGCCAATCTGCAGCTGTTTACCTTTCCCGCCATGCCTGCGTTGTCGGTTGCCTTGCAATGTTTTGCCAAAACTCCGATGGCGACGGGGGCGCAGAATGTTTGCGCCGCCGACAGCGGCCCCTGGACCGGCGAGAGCAGTGCCAGCATGTTGTATGAGATGGGGTGTCAATACGTCGAAATCGGCCATGCCGAACGCCGCCGCTACTTTGGCGAAAACGTTGAGACCATTAATCAAAAGCTGGACCGGGCATTGGCCTCGGGTTTGACGCCGGTCATCTGTATTGGCGAAGATCGCCAAATGTCCGCGGAGCAAGCCACCACCTTTGCCATTGCCCAGGTTGATGAACTGCTGGCCCATCGGGATAAACAATCCCTGCCTGCGGCGATATTTGCCTGGGAACCGCAGTGGGCGATTGGTGCCCCGCAACCGGCCAGTGACGATTACATACGACATATTTGCCGTAAATTACGCGCCTATTTGCACGGTGATTATGGCAAACAGTTGCAGGTTATTTACGGCGGTAGCGCCGGTCCAGGCCTGCTCAGTCGCCTGTGGCCGGATGTCGATGGGCTGTTTTTGGGACGCTTTGCACATCAACCCCAGGCGATGGCCGCTATTATTGCCGAAGCACAGCAGATAGTAAGCGCTCACCAGGGTAACTCGTTCTAAACAGACCCACGAGGCGGTCTATCCGCCCCGTGGGCTTACCCGCCTGTGGCAGAAATATTTCTGATATACTTTATGCAAATGTTCACCTCCTAAACATTATCTACCCTGGAGATATGGCAGCTGAATGGATAAATCTAATGCGTCCCGAGAATATGAGCTACTGACCGAGATTGCCGTCGCCTATTATTGTGATGAGATAACTCAGGAAGAGATCGCCAACAAGTTTGGCTTTTCCCGTATCAAAATTGGACGTCTGCTGAAACGGGCGAAAGAGGAAGGTATCGTCGAGATTAATGTGCGCTACCATCCGGTATTCAGCACCAAACTCGAAGAACAGTTAAAGGAGCGTTTCCCTATTAGCCGTGCGCTGATTGCCCTCGATCACACTGATGAGGACGAACAACGCCGACAGGTTGCCACGCTGGTTTCGGGATATCTCAATAATATTCTTAAAGATAATGTGGTGGTCGCCGTCGGTCAGGGACGCAATGTGGCAGCGGTTGCTGAAACATCGGGGACCATCCAGGTCAGAGATTGCCGCTTTATTTGCGGTATCGGCGGCACCCACCGCCCCGGCGATGTGATCAATGCCGACCATATCAGTCGTCTGCTGGCGAGAAAATTCGGCGGCAGCAGCGAATCCTTATATGCCCCGGCGTATGTGGAAAATATGCAGCTTAAAGAGCTGTTGCTGAAAAATGGCACTATTAAAGAAACCCTCGATCGCGCCCGCAAGGCCGATGTCGCCCTGGTCGGTATTGGCGATATGAACGAAGATAGCTATATGGTGAAACTGGGCTGGTTTACCCCCCAGGAAATCAGCGATGCCAGCCTGAATCAGGGCGTAATTGGCGATATTGCGGGTTATGATTTTTTTAATGCCCGCGGTGAACACGTCAATACGGTAATGGATAATCGCGTTATTGGACTGAGCGTAGAAGAGCTGCGGCAAATCCCCTGTGTTATTGCTATTGCCACAGAAAATACCAAAGCGATGGCCATTATGGGCGCACTGCGTACCGGCGCTATCGACATTATCGCCACCAGTGCCAGAAATATCCGCACCATTCTCAGTATGAGCCAGTAATCAACGCCGTTGCCAGCCCGCCTGGCGGTCAGCCCCCAGATTAAGGGGGTTGACCGACGGCATGGTTTGGCCGACTGCACCTCCGACAGTTTATTTCCCACCTTATTTTCCAACCTCAATCAAAACAGTAAATCTGTGCTTTACCGCACAATTGAAACATTTAGATGCATTTTATTGGTCAACATTTCGCTTGCTCGCGCCGTTAGTAAAGCCACTACTAAATGAAAGGACTTAAGGGACTGGCATGAGAAACATAGGTTTTATGGGTAGATTACGTATTGCGTTAGCAATGGCATTGGCGGGATTGCTGGTATTGGGAACCTGGTCAGTATTTGAAAGCCGAAGCGTAATGCTTAAGGAAAGGGAAGACGGCGTCAAAAATATAGTACAGGCAGCGCAGTCTATCGTTGATGACTATGCCAGCAAAGCCAATAAAGGACTGATGCCGCAGGCACAGGCGCAGGAAGAAGCGCTGGCCAAACTGAAAGCGATGAAATACGGCAAAGATGGCTATATGTTTATTTTTAATAGCGATCTGACACTACTGATGATCGGTAATCCCTCGCTGACCAAGCTGGAAAACCATAGCGTTAAAGATCGTGCCGACGCTAATGGGCTGCTCTACTATCAGGAATTTTTAAAGGCTGGCAACGCGGGCGGCGGCCTGGTGCATTATGTCGGCACCCTGCCGGACACCGGCCAGAATGCCGATAAAGTCAGCTACGTCAGCCACTATCAAGCCTGGAACTGGTATATCTGTTCCGGCGTATTTCTTAATGACGTGCAGAGTGCATTCTACCAAAACCTGCTGAGTTACTTCTCGGTGATCCTGCTGATTAGCCTGGCGGTGTCTGCAGTGATGTTAATCACCATGCGGGCAACACAGCGCAGTCTGGGCGGCGATCCGGAATATGCCAAAACCGTGATTGAACAGATTGCCGAAGGTAATTTAAATACCGATATTACTCTGCGTAACGGTGATAGCCACAGCCTGTTGTCAACCATGGCCAAAATGCAGCAGCGTCTGGCAGAAATTGTTGGCGAGGTGCGCCAGGGTGCGGACCAGATGCAGATGGCTTCGCAGGAGATCTCCCAGGGTAACGATGATCTGGCGCGTCGTACCGAAGAGCAGGCGTCATCGCTGCAAGAAACGGCAGCCAGCATGGAACAGTTGACCTCGACGGTCAAACTCAATGCCGAAAACGCCAAACAGGCGCGCGACCTGGCAACAGGGTCACGGGCACTGTCGCTGAAGAACAAAGAGACTGTCGATAACACCGTCGCCAGCATGCAGGGGATCAATGAGCAGGTGGATAAAATGGGTGACATTATCTCCACCATCGAAAAAATTGCTTTCCAGACCAATATCCTGGCACTGAACGCCGCCGTTGAAGCCGCCAGAGCCGGCGAGCAGGGTCGCGGTTTTGCCGTCGTCGCCGCAGAAGTCGGTCAACTGGCAAAAAGCAGCGCCAGCGCGGCAAAAGAGATCAAACTGCTAATCACTGAGTCCACCGAACGGATCACCAATGGCAGCAATATGGTAACTCAGGTTGGTGAATCGATGCAGGGGATGCTGACCTCTATCGCCAATGTCACCGAGCTGATCTCGGAAATCTCCAACGCCTCACACGAACAGAGCGAAGGGATAAATCAGGTAAATATCGCCGTCACGCAAATGGATCAGGTCACTCAGCAAAATGCCTCGCTGGTTGAGCAAGGGGCAGTGGCGGCATCGTCACTAAACGATCAGGCACGAGAACTGCAGCAAGTGGTATCGATATTTAAACTGGCATAATGCTCTAAGACTGCCCTGCGCGCCGCAACTGCAAAACAGGTGGCGGCGTCGGGGTAACTTAGCCAGTATTACAAATCCAGGGAGGTCGCAAGCTCTGGCCATCAGGCTCGCATACCGTGATATTTTCCCGTCAAGTTACTTTGCCGCTTCGCTCTATTTTTATCAGTCTGTACCAATGTGAAGAGGCAAAACGCCGACGTTTTTTCACTGAGCTAACAAGTGTGAAATAGGGGCTAAAAACCGCATTTATCGCATCCGGGGTCATTGGCAAGTCGCTGGGCGGCGTATCCATCGCCCACAGCAGGTGAATGCCACCAGGGCGCAATAGTCGAGCGACCTCCCGGGCATAGTTTCTTTGCCCCGGCAGATCAAGACAGTGAAAACAACCGATATCAAATGACGCATCAAACGGCCCCTGAAGATGATCAAGACAGGTCACATCCCCAACCTGAAATTGAGGCGCGGTATAACCGTGACGCATTCGGCGCTGGGCTTTCTCTATTGCCACGGATGAAAAATCCACGGCAGTAATCTTTACCCCTTGTTTAGCTGCGTAGTCGGCAAAGCGGCCAACGCCGCATCCCAGTTCCAGCATGGATTGCGAGCCCGTCTCGGCAATAAAGTTTTTTAGCTGTTGCGGAATACGGACATCCGACCATACCCAGTGTTTGATCGACGAACGGTAAACCAGATTGAAGTCTGAACTTTTATTTGGCGCTGTCATCTGTCCTCCTTTAATTATCCAGATTGATAAAATTTATAGGCCGCTACTTGTACATAGCATGCTATATATTGTATATAGCATGCTATGAAAAATAAAGCGACGACGCAATGGGCACCAGATACCCTGTCAACCTTCTGGATAAACCAGGCATCTCGCCTGTTGATGAAACATTTTGAGCAGCGCTTGCGACCTCTCGACTTTGGTATGGCCTACCTGCCAGTGGTTATCGCATTGGACGAGCAAGGCGAGTTACTGCAAAAACAGCTCGCCGAATACGCCAATGTCGAGCAACCCACCATGGCTTCTTTATTGGTACGTATGGAGCGTGACGGGTTAGTCGTGCGGCGACCTCACCCTGAGGACCGGCGGGCAAGTTATATCTCCCTGACCAGCAAAGCAAAAAATCATCTGCCGCGGGTAAAAGAACAACTTTCTGAGGTGGTTGAGCAAGCCAGCCAGGGGATAAGCGCGCAGGAACACGACCAGCTAATTTCTTTGTTGGGCCGAATTATCAATAATCTTGATATAAAGAATGGTTGAGGGCTCGTTCGCCACGGCTGACATTAAGACCCCTTCAAGAATCCCCTGATTCGTCTGGTCACGACCAGCATCAGAACCAGATCATCTTAGATACAAGTTTAACTTCCCGTTCACTTACATCGGCATAGCAGGGTAAACTGGTGGCTTGTTCGTCATCCACCAGAGTGATATCCAACACGATGAGAAAGTCACGCCACCAACAGCAACGGCTTACCGCCTGTACCGCGATCCTTGCGGTGCTATTGCTGTTCCTGGCGCCAGTGGTGTCAAAATCGCTGATGACCCATCAAGGGATGATAAGCACAAGCTCTGCCGCTGTGGTTAGTGTTTCGACGCCCGAGATTAATGACCCGGCGATGGAACAGATGGCCAATATGGCCGATATGCACCATATGCCCCCTGCGGCAACGCCTGCCTTCCCCGGCGAGCAAGACCATCATTCGATGACCATGGGCGACGATAGCGCCTGTGGTTATTGCGAACTGCTTATCCACGTCCCGCTGATGCTGTGGCTATTTGTGCCGCTGCTTTGGCTGATAATGCTTGTCGCTCGGATCCTTCGCTCGCCGCCAGTCCTTTCTCCCTTGATACCGCGTTGGTCTTTTCGTCGACGCCCCAGAGGCCCACCCCGCCCACCGTTTTTCTTCGTTTCCTGAACATGGGTAAATCTGCCCGCATTGCTGCGAGCGGCTTGCCTGCGCATATATTTTGAAAAACGAGAAAAGCCATGGCTTCTTTAACAACACCAATATCGTCGCCACGCGGCGCGATGCTTAATCTAGTCAGACGACTGCATTTTTATATCGGTCTGTTCATCGCTCCTTTTATCTTCGTTGCCGCACTAACCGGGACTCTGTACGTATTAACCCCGCAGATAGAAAATATCCTTTATCAAGATGCTCTGTTTACCCAGCCACAAGGGCAGGCAAAACCGTTGGCCGAACAAATTGCCGTCGCCCGTCATCATACAGGGCCAGAAACAAAAATTTACGCCGTGCGGCCAGCTCCCGGAGCAACGGATACCACGCGGGTGCAATTTGTCAGTGCAGATCTCGCGGCTTCTGAATCGCGCTCTGTATTTGTTGATCCTTACACTTTGGCCATCAAGGGAGATATGGTGGTATATGGCACCTCTGGGGTGCTGCCGCTGCGTACCTGGTTGGATAAATTGCACAGTAGCCTGCTGCTGGGTGATATGGGACGTAACTACAGCGAGCTCGCGGCATCCTGGCTATGGGTGGCCGCGCTGGGTGGGGTAGCGCTGTGGCTAAGTTCGCGTCCCCGTCGCAAAGCGAAAAGAATTACCGGACGCTTCGCCGTCAGCCGGCATTGGCATATCACGCTCGGCATACTTTTGTTGGCTGGGTTACTGTTCTTCTCGGCAACCGGCTTGACCTGGTCACAATGGGCCGGAGGCAATATCGATGCCATGCGTGCCAACCTCGGCTGGATGACGCCACAGGTCCATACCAACCTGCATAAGACGCCAGCAACACCAAGCGATCCTCACGCCGGGCATCACAACACCGCGATGGTCGGCATGGCGATGCCAGATATGGATATGGCAACCAACGCAACGCAGTCGCCCCCGTCGGTAAATGCAGCCAATGGTGACTGGGACAAAGTTCTGAGCGCCGCACGGACTGCCGGGATCGGTGCCGCCAGGGTAGAATTGCGCCAACCAAAAGGAGAAGGCAGAGCCTGGACAGTAACCGAAGTCGATCGCAGCTGGCCCACTCATGTTGACGCCGTGGCGGTGGATCCGCAGAATTTTGCCGTTACCGATCATATCTGGTTCGATAAATTCCCGTTGATCGCCAAACTCACCCGCTGGGGCATTGATGCCCATATGGGCATCTTATTCGGCCTGGCCAACCAGCTGATCCTTGCCGCATTTGGCATCGGCCTATGTCTGATGATTGCGCTGGGATATCGGATGTGGTGGCTACGTCGTCCGACAGCGGGACAGGCTAACCCGGTGCAAACCTTATTGACTACCTGGCTGGCGCTTTCACTTTCGGCACGCCTCGCAACCCTGCTGGTGGCAATGGCGCTGGGTTACTGCCTGCCGGTGATGGGCGCAAGCTTGCTGGCATTTGTATTGGTTGATCTCTTACGCTGGAGAGGCCAAGGCCGCAGCAACCAAGGTGCACGAAACCAACTGGCATCCATCTCTCCCGGTACTAAAAAATAGCACCAAAGAGCTTGTTAACGTGAGAGAAAAAGGTGGGAGAATTGACCCGTAATCTCCCACCTTTTGACATGATGAACTTCAAAAAATCTGAAAACACCTATACGGCAGTGAACAGACAAATTCTCAGGTCAGTGTATATCGGCGAATAAACGCATCGGTTTCTGGTACTGAGAACATATCGCCTTAGACCGCGATAGTGCCGCCTCCATCAACCGTAACGGTAGAGCCGGTAGCAAACGGATTGGTTGCCACAAACAAGATAGCAGCCGCAATATCTTCCGGCTGACCAACGCGCCGCGCAGGAAGCCGGGCCGCCACTTTGTCAAACATGGCCTGACGGTCGTCGGTGTTCATCGCCGAATAGAGCGGGGTATCCACCAGGCCCGGAGAGACGGTGTTAACGCGTACCGGCGCTTTTTCAAGTGCCAATCCGCGAGCCAGCGCCTCAAGCGCCGCGTTTATCGCCCCTTGTAACACAGAGGAGGGACTTGGACGCTGCGACAAAAAGCCGGACACCAGGGTCAGAGAGCCGCCCGCATTAATCTGTACGGCTTTCGCTATGCGATAAGCACCGAAAAATTTGCTGTTCATGGCTGCCTGGGCGTCGTGAATCGTCAGTCCTGCCACAGTTCCGGTGCGCGTCTGTGCTGCGGCTATAACTACGTGATCAAAGGATCCTGCATCGGCAAACCATGCGGCAACGGAGGCATCGTCGGTAAAATCCAGCGCCTGCCGAGATGGACGAACCACGTCAGCCCCCAAGGCGGCAAAGGCCTCAGCCGCCGCCCCGCCGATACCACCAGATGCACCAATCACCAGTACACGCGCATGACTCAAGTCAGTTTTCATAGGGTTACTCCTCAGTTTTATTTGCCAGATCACGCCGAGACTCCACTTTTTAAGCGGTTGAAACTCGCCCATATCCTAATAAAATGCAGCGTAGCATTTTCCAAATTGAAGATAATGCAGCATGATGAAGAATGACTATCAACTGAGAATTGATAATGCTGGATGACCTGAATGAGCTAAAAGTGTTCGAGCGCATTGCGGCACGGGGATCAATGACCACCGCTGCACGAGAGCTGGGGCTGAGCCTGGCGGTGGTCAGCAAGAGGCTGGCAACGCTTGAAAAAAGGGTTGGTCTGCGGCTGGTGAACCGAACTACGCGTAGCCTGCATCTGACAGAGGAAGGAAACAGGCTGCTTGCGGATATTAATGTGGCACTCGAAGCACTAAAACACGGCGAGGAAAAGCTTCTCTCGCGGCGCAATGAGCCGACAGGTCATCTGCGGGTTACCTCCCCGGTCTCCTTTGGTCAGCGTTACGTTGTGCCGGTTCTTGCCCAACTTGCTGCCGACTATGCGCAATTGTCGGTGGCGCTTTCACTCAGCGACAGGCTGGTTGACGTTACGGGCGGCGAGGTAGATGTTGCTATTCGCATCGGCACTGGCCTGGCGAATCAGGATGCGGTTGTACGTAAGCTTGCTGACAATACGCGTATTGTTGTGGCCTCCCCTGACTACCTGCGTCGACGAGGAGTGCCAGAAATACCGCAAGACCTGACTCACCACGAACTGCTGCGTTATGGCGATGATATCGCGCCATGGCGACTTTACGGAACGCGCAACAGACAAGAGTCCGTGACTGCTTCGGCCCGTTTGCGGGCTGACAGCGGCGATGCCGTTCACACATGGTGCCTGTCAGGCTGTGGCATTATGCTAAGGTCGGAAGTTGATGTATCCGTCGATTTGGCTACCGGCAGGCTAAGGCATATTTTACCAGAGTGGAACGGAGGACATCTTCCTGTAGTGGCATTGTTACCGTCACGCCTAAGCCATCTGCCGCTAAAAACGCGCGTATTTACCGATATGCTGGCGGCAAAACTTAATCAACTGCGCACTATGCCCTCTGCGTCTAACAGGCAGGAATAATATTGGGGGATTATGGTGTTAAGGGAGATTTGGCGCGGATGAAGGGAACGATGATGTCTAAATAAGACAATGATAATATTTATATTATGTTTAACTGGTGGCTCTTTATAATATTTTTTAAGTAAGTAAAGAACCACACCAGGTATTACATGACATTTCACTATATTAATGTGATATAGATCATTATCAATATTAGACTTTAGCATTGAAAAACATTATTATTTTTATTTTGAAAAGCGACAGGAGTGTCCACCATGCAGGCATCGGATTATTTAAGGATGAAACTACAGAGTGATCGGCAACTTTCCATCTATACCCAACATGGCTTTAGCTCATTTGCACAAGCAACAAAAAACATCGTGTCTGATATTTATTCTGGAATTGAAAGGGCCAGTTGGTATACATCTTGCTTAATACCTCGATATGGTGATATTTGTAGTGAGTTAGTAACGGAAGAAAAAAGAATGTCACTTTCTATAGCATCTGTATTCAAGCATCATGATGTGATTCTGCATATGTTTGTGTTGTATTTTGAAATGCTTGAAAAAGATAGCAAGGATGGAAATAAAAATGGTAGTGTTCAAGGATTAGTTAAAGGCATCGCCGGTCATGCAGCTAAAACTGCTGTAGGTAGATCGACACGCAATGCAATTGCTTATGCATTATCTAAAGCTCTATCTGGATCAGAGATTGTTTCTAAAGTTGTTGCTGAAAGAATTGCTGGCAAATCACCTTATGTGGTATTTGCCCTACAAGTTTTTGGTATAGATCAAAAAGCAGCATTAGCTGCTAGAAAATTGAAGGTTTTAGAACCCCGATATTTTTCGATATTGTATACGGCACAACTAGAAATGTTGTATTACTTTATTGAACCAATACTAGAAGAAATTTTCAAAAAAGTAAAAATGAAAGCCTATAGTAGATTGGATGAGCTGTATGAGGAAGTAAGGGAGAAATTTAATGTTTAAGAGTTTAATATCACTATTTTTCTCTGACTTTCTCTTTCCTGTTGTTATCATTGGAAGTTGGTGCATTTGTGTGCTTTTTATTCCTTCTTATGGCGTTCTGTGTGGTTTTATATCTACCATTTTATGGATTATAGTTTTTATTAAATTTACATCAAGATTTGATAAATACAAATAATACAAGGAGTTTCAATGTCTAATCCTGCTTATTTATGGCTCACTGATGAAAATAACTCCCCTATCGTTGGAAGTTCTCTTGTTAGTGGTCGAGTTGGTGCTATCGAATTAAAATCTTTTACACACAATATAAGTATCCCAGCCGATAATCAGACTGGAAGGCTCACAGGAACGCGTGTGCACAGCCCTATATTATTTCAAAAAGAATTTGATAGAGTAACCCCGTTCCTTTATAAAGCTCTTAGTCAAGGAGCCACACTGAAATCAGCAACAATCAAGATGTATCAGATTATTGAAGCTGGCATAGAACAAGAATATTTCAATATCATTTTAGGTAATGTAAAAATTACATCTATTACTCCAGATCTTTACGCAGGTTCAATGACTGGAACACATCTGGAATCGATTATGCTGCGTTATGAGTCAATCACATGGAAACATGTGGATGGGAATATTCAATATACTGATGAATGGAACCATAGAGCTACCTACTAACATAGTTGGTCCAGTAGATACTGTATTTTAATCCCATATACGGTAGAGCAGCAGGAAAGCAAGCTTCCTACTACTCTACCGAGTAATCGAGGATTCAATCGTCTGATAACTTGCTGATTTATTTTAGTAAGTCAGAAGCTTTGGGAGGGTGAAGGGAACAGCTGTAAACAGCTAACATATTGATAATTATAAAATAAACAATTTTACCTTAATTTTATACACACATTCCTATACATAATTTCTCGATCTACATTTCGTAGATAACTTTGCTCTAAAGCAGTAACGTCTCTTGCTAACATTAAAGATGGGCGGCTAACCTACAATAAAATTGCCTATTTTAGTCGTGACTTGATCTGATTGCCTACCTTAGTACGGCACGATCAAGTGTAGGGCTGACGTTACCTGTCTGTTGAAGCATCGAGGTCAGTTATGAGCGGGGTGCGGACATAGTCGCCCAACGATTAAAGCTGGCGTGTCATAGCCATCATTCTACAAACTGAATGGTGTCAGTGATAACGGGGAGCAAGTCACCGGCTGTCAGGCTGTTTTTTAACGTGCCTGATAATATAAAGCGTAAAGTTTCATCGCAGCGCGCCGATAAGAATAGCGCTTTTTTTTATTATAAGGATATTACATGCGTAACATTATCTGTACCATTGGTCTCATATTGGGAATGACAGGGGTAACATTACCTGTTTACGCCAATACGTTGACGCAAAGCCTGACACATTGCGACACAACATTTTTCAGTGAGATTTATCATCAGCGAACCACACTCAGCCACGTAGCACCTTTAACGGTTGACCAGCGATTTCACGCCTGGTTCACAGCGCCGGTTGACGGTAATGGCACCGTCTGGTTTGCCCAACCTCTCCATGAATTAAATCTGACGCTATCGGGATATTTTCTGCAAACTAGCAACCTTAATGAAATCAATTATGGTAAGTACTATTACTGGGGGCTGATTTTCAAAGAATCACCTGAAGAGGTCATGTCCAAGCTTGATCATTTAACCTGGAACAAGGCCGGAGATGATTACATCTCGCAGGCGATGATTAAAGCAGATCCAAACAGTGCCTGGGAAAAAAATGCGCAAGCGGTGTCGGGGATTGCTCCGGCAAAAGATAGCACCGAAAAGCTGTTAATGCTCAGCAAAGGCAAAGAAGGGACATTATTGCTCTGTTCAGTTCAGGGAAATGTAAAACCTGACATGCTCGCGACCTTACGGCCTGATTTAACCGACGGGGTAGCGAAATGAAAAAACTGACATGGCTGGCATTATTTATGCTAGCAGGCTGTACAGGGACCAGTAAATCAGTGCCGCATACGCCTGCCAAAGCACAGGCTGGTTTAATAAAAATTCTCGAAAATAAAGAAGTGACTTCATATGTCGATTTAAGGGTGATTTCAACTTACCAGGGTAACAGCCACCTGCGCCGGTTTTATTTCATCAATAACTATGCTGAGCAGACACTAATTATAAAAAATCCACCAGTCTACATTGCCAGTTCCCGGGCAATCTATGTGATTAACTGCGAAAAAAACCAGCGTGCCGTTATGGGGCGTACACGGTTTTCCAAACCGTTCGCGGAAGGAGATCTCATACAAACTCAGCTGGATGTGGGACAATGGGAAACCTTCCCGAAAGATTCTCTTATTGGGATAATGGCTGAAAGAATGTGCAGTATCCCAGTTGAAAAACTCAAACCAGAGCCGGCGAAAGAGAACCGCAAGCCGCTACTGGATTAATTAGTATTAACTCGAACCTGACAGTTCACTGTGAAGCAGATGGCCTGTTTTGATGTCCACAACGAATTTGATAAATTGAGTTCCTCATCATCTTAGATGAGCATTCAGATTAATAAAGGAATGACTAATGAAAGCAAGTTTGCTCTTAAGTCTGTTATTTTTTGTAATGTCATCTAATGCCGCTGCATTTACTCAATTCAAACCGGCGGTCTTAAATGCTGCTCTTTTATTCGATCATGATGCAACTACCGGGAACGTAAAACATAGCCTCCAGTGGATCCGAGATGTTTACGGTACACTTAAGGTCATGACAGAAGTTAGGTATGATCGCAACGGATGCTTTACTGATATTAACATGGTTGATAAGGCCCTCGACCGAGAGTTCCATTTGGTAAATAAAGATGGTGTACTGACTTCTTTCAAAGGTCAGCATATTAATGGGAAAATAAATGAACGCTGCGAAATAACCGAGCTTGAGAATGAAAAGGGTAAATATATGCTCAGTTATAATGTTCGTGGTTTACTTGAAACAATCGTGGACAGAGACTCGGGCGAAGTTGTAGAGCGATATGAATATGACAATCGTCAATTCCCTGTACGCATAATAAACTACAAAAACAAAGAAGATGAGCGCATTTTTTACCCATCTGGAAGCGCGCAATTTCTTGACTTAGAGATAGTATCAAAAAGAGAGGAGTTAACTAGTCGGGTGAAGGAGAGCTGTGCTTACACAGCTGATGGTAATGCAGATAAATGCTCGCTGATAACCTCCACTAATGACAACTATCACGGCTCACTCCCCATCTGGATTTCTAATCACGAAACGGAATATTTCTGAATTTATTAAAAATGGCTGAGCCAACACAATATTATCAATGTCGGCCGCTGGCACACAGAAGAAATTCATGCTCGACAAGATCCGTAGTGAGCGAGGAGCGTACCTTCTTGTACAAAGCATGTCGGCAGATTACAGTGAAGCCATTGATTGAGAAGTGAGTCAAACCAGACAAGCAGCCAATGAAGCAAAAACTTCGCCAACGTAACCAAGCCTGGCTCTCCAGACAATTGCAACGTGCACAAAAAGAAGGAATACCGTTAAGTTTTTTATTAACTTTTCTTCAATAGGCGCAGCTGCATGTAATAGTGAGAGCCTTAAACGAGGTGGTTGTCTCAAGCAGGACTGTAATCGCGCATTGTTTCATCCGGGTTAGGGATAAGTGCTGATTGTTGGGCCCAAAGGCACAGTTAACTGTGTCACTACATGCAGATGAAGCGATCCCTGAGTTCAACCGAGCCATAGAAAAAGCCCTTTTCCTGGCAAGCTAAATGGCTCGTTCAGATAATTGATCTGTTCCTGAGGACAACAAATAGTGCCATTCAATAATAAAAACCTGTTCATTACTCTCTTATCCCTCTGCACATTCCAGACTTATGCAGCACAATGCTCTGAGGAAACCTACGATAAAAACAAACTAAACAACTTCATCCTCCTGAGCCAGCAGACAAGAACAGAAATCCCCAAATCGGTTGAAATCACTATTGATAGCCCTGATGGGTATCTCCGCGCATCGGTTCAAAGCAACTTCAGTCAATGCGGTGAGCTAATTGGCCGCAGTATAAAAGAGGTCAAAACCTCAACAGGTCCGAAAAATGGTTTTACGGCTACCAATGAAATTAAACTGAACAGAACGGAATTTGGCTGGCGCATCCAGTTGGATGCAAACGGGATCATAGCCGATAACAACAGTCAGAAGACCACACAGCTATATCGGCAGACTCTAGAGGGAATGTACTGGCTTAACAATAAAGGAGTTATCAGCCACGCGGTTAATCGTTCGATTATCGCGGCCACAAAAGCAGGAGATAAAGACAAAACCACAGTTGGCACAATAGACTACATTTTCAATTCGTCAGGGTTGCTGGCAAGAGCGGTAAACAAAGGAAGTTTGGCGATAGATAACAATACGATTGTATACAGCTATGATGGCAATGATCGCCTGATCAAAACCCAGTCCCCCTCAACCATAGAAGAGTATGCCTATGATAATGAGGGCCGTGAGCTGTCCCTGAGCAAGACCCAGATGTTTTTCACCATCGAAAAAAACCTGACCACGTGCGAGGAGTGGAACTCGCATGGAGAATGCACACGCGCCAATATGGATATATTGATCGTCCCAGCCGATCGGACAGATAAACAATATGTGGACAAACATAATGCCGTGATGACGGCGAAATACGAATACTGGAACTGACCATTTCACCTGTCATATGGGCAGCCAAAATGGTATTGGAACTGAAACTGGATCCCTTATCTCATCCCGATTCTGAGCTGCCCCCCGGTACAGCTTGGCACGGAGCGGACAAGCTAACAGAACTGATGGTCTGCTGAGAGCGTGAAGCTGACATTGGCTTTTCATGCCAATAGGAGATACCCACGGGCTGGTGCTTTTTTTAGCGTGTCATTGCCAAACTTATACCGCACCCGCCTCTGGTGTTCCCTGATGGAAAGCCAGCTCCCATTGCCCCCTGTCAGAATACACCCAGCAAGAAGAACGTAGGGATGCTCGGCTGCCGTCCGAATTAAACGTCTTGTAGTGCAGAATAGCGCAGTACTCTCCCATGCTGAGCAGCCGGAAATCACTGCTAAGAATGATCGTTGGACTTAATTCGCCAGCCAGAGAGGCTATCGTCTCCGCGCGGTCAACTATTACACCTGACCGTGTAATTTCCCGAAATTCGGGATGCAATATCTGTTCAAGCCATTTCCGATCATTCCGCCGGGCACCGTGAAGACTGCATTCAAGTGCTTTCAATTTTTCCAAGAGCATTTTTCTCACCCTAATTGAACCCTGACAGTTGAATGAATTTATCATAACAGCCAAGGCTAATCTTTAATGCCCCCGAGAGGTAACCTCCGCTTTTGGCACAGGAATACCAAAGGGCCGCGAAGAGCGAACATCCATAATTGTGTGCATGCTGACATCACGGTGTATGAATCGACCGGGAGCAGGTCAAAGCCTTACGCCTTGCTCGGCCATCTATTGTTTGAAAAACACCCTGAATTTGACCATTCCTAGAAAATGGAATTTTTATAATCGTCAAATGGAGGTGCATAATGACTAAACACACCACAGCAGAAAGAGAAATCAATACATCAGCTAAGCTGAATGAGTCCCAGTTGATCCTTCTGAAGAGGATTAACAACCTCGCTATTTCCCTGATGCCTGAATTTGAAGACAAAAACCAGGCTATGAATGCTATCACGCTGGATGACGGTTCGCTGATGCAATTGCTCTACACCGTTCAACTCGAACAGAAGACTCGCGTCAATGACTATGAACTGCGTAAAGTGCGCCGTCGTCGCGAAAGTCTGGAAAGATTTTATCGTGAGCTTCAGGAGTTGGGCGGTACGCTAAAGGTGAACGACGTGGCCGATATCCTTGGCATCACCCGCCAGGCGATCAACATTCGCGTTAAGAAGAATAAGCTTTTAGCATTCAAGCAGAACGGTGATTTTATTTTCCCGAAATTTCAACTCACTGATAATGGGCTAATTCCCGGCTTTGAAGACGTGATGGCGGCATTCGAAGAGGATACCCATCCAATGTTGTGGTTGAGTGTGCTGAAATCACCGATAGAGGTTAATAGCGAAGGCCTGCAAAAGACGCCGATTCAAATCATGCAGGACGGTGCTAAAAAGAGTGAACTTAGTCTGGCCATCCGTGCTGCTAAACAGTTTGGAAATCATGTAGCCAGTTAACTGGTTTAAAAAGAGGGGCCAGCCCGCCCCTCTTGGGTTTACATTGGTTCTGGCGTAATTTCGAATCCAAGCAACTCTTTGAACATCTCTTCACCTGAGATCGTTCCTTTGTGCCACCCCATAGGGAACATCAGTATTGATAGGTTTGAAAATCTGAAACAACGCCGAGGGTTTTACCGAAAGGAGGACCATACAGATCCTTATCAGGAGAATTAGAAATGATAACTTCACTGGATATTGTATTTTTAGTGAAGAGAGTTTGAGTTCGGGCTCAATGTAGCCGAGCTGGCCCTGTATGCCGTCGGTGTTAATTCTTTGCGCCATAAATTTCAGCTATATTGCCCGCAGCAATGTTGGACATATGAGGGCAAAAAGTCAGTATTACTTATTGAATTTATTGTTTTTTGTGGATGACTACGGAAGGTCTGGGAAGTACTTTTGGAGCGGGTGAAGGGAATCGAACCCTCGTATAGAGCTTGGGAAGCTCTCGTTCTACCATTGAACTACACCCGCTGAGGTGTGAGTTGCATTATAGCGAGTTATCACCGTTGAGCAAGGACTGCATAACAACAAGCGTTTAATTTTTAGGCAGTTAGCTATTGCCGCTGCGTGCAGTAACAGTCGGGTGCTATTTTATTTACCGCCGTTACCCGCCGGTGACATCAAATGGCTATTTATGTCACCTTGGCGCTCTTTCCTGATAACTATCACTTTGTAGTGATGCGTTTTTTAACACCCACTTTATTTTGCGCTTAAACGACAAAATGCAGGCAGAAAAACTGGAGAGGCGTTGCCCGTAATAAACACATAGCGGTAGCGGAACACAGGAAGAGAGGATAAGGGAGCGAATCGGGGTAAAAAAACTCCCTCCCCGGATTGCGAGGAGGGAGTGTCGTCGGTTATTTCTGTGGGCGCATGGCCGGGAACAGAATAACGTCGCGGATGGTGTGGCTGTTGGTAAACAGCATCACCATACGGTCGATACCAATGCCGAGACCGGCGGTTGGTGGCAGACCGTGTTCCAGCGCGGTAACGTAGTCTTCGTCGTAGAACATGGCTTCGTCATCACCGGCATCTTTGGCGGCAACCTGATCGGCAAAACGCTGCGCCTGATCTTCTGCGTCGTTCAACTCGGAGAAGCCGTTACCAATTTCACGTCCGCCGATAAAGAATTCGAAGCGATCGGTTACTTCCGGATTTTCGTCATTGCGGCGCGCCAGCGGAGAAACTTCTGCCGGGTATTCGGTAATAAAGGTTGGCTGGATCAGCTGGCTTTCTGCGGTTTCTTCAAAGATTTCGCAGACTACGCGGCCCAGGCCCCAGCTCTTCTCAATCTTGATACCCAGAGATTCGGCAATAGCGGTCGCTTTTGCCATATCGGCCAGATCGGCGACATTGGTTTCCGGACGGTATTTGCAGATCGCTTCGATCATCGTCAACTTGGCAAACGGTTTGCCAAAGTCAAAGGTCTGGTCGCCGTACTGCACAACGCTGCTGCCGAGAACAGTTTCGGTCAGGGTGCGGAACAGGGATTCGGTCAGCACGATCAGATCGCGGTAATCCGCATACGCCATATAGAGTTCCATCATGGTGAACTCTGGGTTATGACGCGGGGAAACACCTTCGTTACGGAAGTTGCGGTTGATCTCGAACACGCGTTCAAAGCCGCCAACCACCAGGCGTTTCAAATACAGTTCCGGTGCGATACGCAGATACATATCGATATCCAGCGCATTATGGTGAGTGATAAACGGACGGGCAGAAGCGCCGCCAGGGATCACTTGCATCATCGGGGTTTCAACTTCCATAAAACCCTGATCGACCATAAAGCTGCGGATACCCGCCATGATCTGTGAACGAATTTTAAAGGTATGACGAGATTCGTCATTGGCGATCAGGTCCAGGTAACGCTGGCGATAACGGGTTTCCTGATCGGCCAGGCCGTGGAACTTGTCGGGCAACGGACGCAGTGCTTTGGTCAGCAGGCGCAGTTCAGTACAGTGGACAGAGAGTTCGCCGGTCTTGGTTTTAAACAGTTTACCGCGAGCGCCGAGAATATCCCCCAGATCCCACTTTTTAAACTCTTCGTTGTACTGGCCTTCTGGCAGGTCGTCACGGGAAACGTACAGCTGAATGCGGCCACCCACATCCTGCAAAGTCACAAAGGATGCTTTACCCATAATACGGCGGGTCATCATACGACCAGCAACGGTCACTTCGATGTTTAACGCTTCCAGCTCTTCGTTTTCTTTGTCGCCATATTCCGCGTGCAGCGCATCTGAAATGCTATCACGACGAAAATCGTTCGGGAAAGCGATGCCTTTTTCACGCAAAAGGGCCAGCTTTTCACGGCGCGATTTCAGCTCGTTGTTTAGTTCTTGTGCGTTTTCTGCGCCCTGTGGCTGCTGCCCAGTTGGTTGTTGCTCAGACATTTCGGTTCCTTATAACCCGGCTTTCAAACTTGCTTCGATGAATTTATCCAGGTCGCCATCTAATACGGCCTGAGTATTTCTGGTTTCAACACCTGTGCGTAAATCTTTGATACGCGAGTCGTCCAGCACGTAAGAACGGATCTGGCTACCCCAACCGATATCGGATTTACTGTCTTCCAACTGTTGTTTATCAGCATTTTTCTTTTGCATCTCATACTCATAAAGCTTGGCTCGTAGCTGCTTCATGGCCTGATCTTTGTTCTTATGCTGTGAACGGTCGTTCTGACACTGCACCACAATGTTGGTTGGCAGGTGGGTAATACGTACCGCAGATTCGGTTTTGTTTACGTGCTGACCACCGGCACCGGAGGCGCGGTAAACGTCGATACGCAGGTCCGCAGGGTTGATCTCGATATCAATATCGTCATCCACTTCCGGATAAACAAAGACGGAACTGAACGAGGTGTGACGACGGCCGCCGGAGTCAAACGGGCTTTTACGCACCAGGCGATGCACGCCGGTTTCGGTACGCAGCCAGCCAAAAGCGTAGTCGCCGCTGATTTTGATGGTTGCGGATTTGGTCCCCGCCACATCGCCATCGGACTCTTCGATTATTTCGGTGGCAAAGCCTTTGGATTCTGCCCAGCGCAGATACATACGCAGCAACATGCTGGCCCAGTCCTGCGCCTCGGTGCCGCCGGAGCCTGCCTGAATATCCAGATAGCAGTTGGCGCTGTCATATTCGCCGGAGAACATGCGACGGAATTCAAGCTGATCCAGCTTACCCATCAGCGTATCCAGCTCGGCCACGGCTTCGTTGAAGGTTTCTTCGTCGTCGGCTTCGATCGCCAGTTCCAGCAGACCGGTAACATCTTCACGGCCCTGGGCCAACTGGTCGATGGTATCGACGATGGCTTCCAGCGCGGAGCGCTCTTTACCCAGCGCCTGAGCGCGTTCAGGTTCATTCCATACGTCGGGCTGTTCCAGCTCGGCGTTGACTTCTTCTAGACGTTCTTTCTTGGCATCATAGTCAAAGATACCCCCTAAGAACCGCAGCCCTTTCGGTCAGGTCCAGAATTCGGTTTTTTACCGGATTAATTTCAAACATGGTTTTTTCGCGTCTTACGTTGAGTCGGATCTGGCACAGCGCCATTCGAACCGCTGATTCTAACGGAATTAGCGGTCGGTTTATACCCTTCTTGCCGCAAAATAGCGTGGGGTGGCGCTGCCTGAGTGACGCCGCGCGGCAGGGTTATGCCACGCAGCGCGTAAATCTACTGACCCCGGCCGGGTTGCTGGTCCCCGTGGTGAGTTAGCGCGGCCATAAATGCTGGATCATCAGTTGCACATTGCGGTTACCGCGATACTCGTTAATATCAAGTTTATAGGCCAACTGCACCTCGCGCACACTGCTGTCCGGCCACAGCGTGGGATCGATATTAAAGGCAATACCATCGAGCAGGGGACCACCGCCCATCGGCTCGATCATCACTTTTAAATGACGATCTTTTAATAGCTTCTGTTGCAGAATGCGGAAAGTGCCATCAAAAACCGGCTCGGGAAATGCCTGTCCCCAGGGGCCGCCGTCGCGCAGCAGCTCGGCGGTTTCCAGCGTCATTTGTTGAGCAGAAAGCTCGCCGTCCGACCAGACAATGCCCTCCAGATAGGCCGGATCCAGCCATTCGCCCACCAGCTCGGCAAAGCAGTCGCGGAATTGGTCAAACTTGTCGGCTTCCAGCGTCAGTCCGGCAGCCATGGCGTGTCCGCCAAACTTGAGCATCAGCCCCGGATTGAGCGTATCGAGACGCTCAAGGGCGTCACGCAGATGCAAACCATTAATGGAGCGGCCAGATCCTTTCAGGATCCCCTCGCCCGCTGGAGCAAAGGCGATCACCGGGCGGTTAAAACGCTCTTTTAGCCGTGAGGCCAGGATGCCTACTACGCCCTGATGCCATTCGGGATGATACATCGCCAACCCAAACGGCAGCGCTTCGCTGCTGGTCTCCAGTTTTTCGCACAGCGCCAGCGCTTCTACCTGCATACCCTGCTCTATTTCGCGGCGAGTGAGGTTTAGCGCATCGAGATCGCTGGCCAGCGCGCGCGCCTGCGCCATATCCTCAGTCAGCAATAGCGCTACACCAATGGACATATCATCAAGACGCCCGGCGGCGTTAAGCCGTGGCCCCAGGGCAAAACCGAGATCGCTGGCGGTCAGTTGGCGGGCATCGCGCGCCGCCACTTCCAGCAAGGCGCGCACGCCAGGGCGGCATTTACCGGCGCGAATGCGGTTAAGTCCCTGATAGACCAGAATGCGGTTATTGGCATCCAAGGGTACCACATCGGCAACGGTGCCCAGCGCCACCAGATCCAGCCATTCGGCCAGGTTGGGGATCGCCAGTCCGCGCTGCTCAAACCAGCCGCTGTCACGCAGTTGCCCGCGCAGCGCCAGCATCAGATAAAAGGCTACACCGACGCCCGCCAAAGATTTAGAGGCAAAGGTACAACCGCGCAGATTGGGATTGATAATGGCATCGGCGGCGGGCAGGGTTTCACCGGGCAGATGGTGATCGGTAACCAGCACCTGGATCCCCAACTGATGAGCCAGATCGACACCGGCATGGGACGAAATGCCGTTATCAACGGTGAGGATCAGCTGTGCGCCGCGCGCCGCAGCTTGCTGAACCACTTCCGGACTTAGGCCATAGCCGTCTTCAAAGCGGTTGGGCACCAGATATTTGACGCTGTCACAACCCATACTGCGCAGCGACAAAATGGCCAACGCGGTACTGGTGGCGCCATCGGCATCAAAGTCCCCCACTACCATAATTTGCAGGCGTTCGGCCAGCGCGGTTTGTAGCAGCGCCACCGCCTGCTCCATACCATCAAGCTGTTTGTAGTCGAGCAGACCACGCACGCTGCGCTCAAGTTCCTCACTCTGTTTCACGCCACGCATGGCGTAAAGACGGCGAAGCAAAGGGGAGAGTTCCGCAGGTAACGCGGCGCCTTCGTCCACTTCGCGGCGACGAAGCTGGGTCTTAAATGTCACGAATTTCAACCACCCGTTAGTTTTTACCCGCTGGTGTGCAGAATGCCGAAGCCGGTCGCCCTGGCGTATCCTGAAAACTAGCGGGTTGCGAGACGGCCCGTTTTTTGGCGGACCGTCGAAGTCTATTTTAAGGTTTGGCCGCACCGCTGGCAGGCAGTTGGGCATCAAGCATGGCGGCCATATCCTTCGGCGGCTGATAGCCGGAAACCAGCGTCCCGTCTTCGAGCACCACCGCCGGTGTGCCGGTTACGCCAAACTGTTGTCCCAGCATAAAATGCGCGGCAATATCGGTTTTACACATGGCCGGGGATTTTACCGCAGCAATATCATCACCGCGCATTGCCGCATCCAGCGCTTTTTTACGATCGGCGCTGCACCAGATAGACTGCATGTCTTTTTCTGGCTGCGAGTCCAGCCCGGCGCGCGGGAAAGCCAGATAACGCACGGTAATACCGAGGTCGTTATACTCTTTGATCTGCTGATGCAGTTTATGGCAGTAGCCGCAGGTGATATCGGTAAACACCGTCACCACATGCTTCTCTTTCGCCGCTTTGTAAA
This sequence comes from Rouxiella aceris, assembly GCF_012933545.1. GTDB lineage: Bacteria > Pseudomonadota > Gammaproteobacteria > Enterobacterales > Enterobacteriaceae > Rouxiella > Rouxiella aceris. Next base: position 196,325 of record NZ_JAADJU010000001.1, read on the forward strand.
TAATCATCTCATTTTGCAGGGCATTGAGTTTCGCCAGCAAGGGCTGATTGCTGAGGTTGACCGGCTTGTCGCCGCTGACATCGAACATTGGGCCCTGCAACACATATTTGCCATCGTCACTGACATACAGCACACCGTGCGGCGTAAGCACCGACTTTAAACCGGCGATTGGCGCAGCCTGTATTTCCGGGTTACTCAGGCCGATTTTTTTGAGCGTGCTACGCAGCGCGGCATCATCGGCATGGGCCAGGTTAGACAGGCCGAACGTCATCAGGGCAATGGCGACTATGTTTTTCTTCATCATGACTTCCTTTGTTACCCTCGGTTCAGGCACGAGGGTGATGTTGTTGATGTAGCTGCTTTAATCGCTCCGTTGCTACATGCGTATAAATTTGGGTAGTGGACAGATCGCTGTGACCTAAAAGCATCTGTACGACACGTAGATCTGCGCCATGGTTCAGCAGATGGGTGGCAAAAGCGTGGCGTAAAACGTGTGGCGACAGCCTGTTGGCATCAATGCCGGCAAGGATCGCATAATGTTTAATGCGATGCCAGAACGTCTGGCGCGTCATCTGCTGACTGCGATTGCTGGGAAAAACAATATCCAGCGACTGACCGTTAAGCAGCCAGGGCCGACCGTGCTCGAGATAGTTCTCCAGCCAGTAAACCGCTTCTTCGCCCAGCGGTACCAGGCGCTCTTTATCACCTTTACCAATTACCCGCACCACTCCCTGCCGCAGGCTTATATCGCTTAACGTCAGCCCCACCAGCTCGGAAACACGCAGGCCGGTGGCATACAACAGCTCAAGCATCGCTTTATCGCGTAACTCGAGAGGAATGTCGGTGCTGGGTGCCGCCAACAGCGACTCCACCTGCGCCTCGCTAAGGTCTTTCGGCAGACGCTGGGGTAATTTGGGTGATGAAAGTAAAGCGGTAGGATCGTCTTCACGCAGCGATTCACGGTTCATATACTGAAACAACCGGCGCATGGCGCTAAGCAGGCGGGCAGAACTGGTGGCCTTGTAACCCCCTTCTACCCGTTCCGCCAGAAAGGATTGCAGGTCAATGGCCTGTACCCGCATAAGATCTGTCTGGTGATGGTCAAGCCACGCCAGCAAAGATTTCAGGTCCATACGATAAGAAGCCAGCGTATTTTCGGCGAGGTTTCTTTCCAGCCACATGGCATCAAGAAACTGTTCCACCAACATCTGTCCATCGTCTGGTTTAGGCACATTGACTCCTTTAGCCTGTCTACAGGCTTTGACTATCGGTAACGGCAACCCCCTGGCATTATGCCTTAAGCGGGTACAATCCTGGTACATTCATTGGCTTCTGGCCGGGTCATTGTAGCGGCAGCTTTATGTACGGCGGGTATATCAGGTTACGGCAATAAGCGTGAAGATTGGTCTATTTCATGGGGGTTTAAAAAAGTATTTATAAAGTCGAAGAGTAGCCCGCACAAAGAAATTGAAGGGGAAGTTCTTACATGCCACGCAATGTCTACCCAGTTACAAACAGTTATTTTGTACAAGTGCGAACGCGCAAGTAATTTCAACATACACAAATTTCAGTTTTAAAAAATGCCAGCCCATCACCCGCAGACCGCGCCACGCCTGGCTTAACCTTATTTTTTAGGCAAGACAGCTTGATCGTCCGAATTCACAGCCAAAATCCGGCTCAGAGTTTGATGATATCGTTACATGCTATAAATTATAGCGCTGACTATTTAGAGCCTTATACCTCGAAGAGAATTTATGACAAGGCGCTGATATTACCGATAGTGCGACTGGAAGGATTTGTACTTCACTTTAGCAGCCCTAAAGTTTGGCGTTAATGTCCGCTCTGTGCCAGGAGCGGATATGGCCAACACCACGGTTTGTTAATCAACTGGGAGTAGGTAAGTCTGATATGGTCCAGGAAAACAGACCCGGCAGCGACTTGGGGATTAATCGAATCTGCTTTGCCGGGGGCACGATGCGGTACAACACGGTGGCATCCAGCGTATCAATGAAAAATTGTTCTGCTTCCGTCAGGCTTGAGACGGTCACACCAATATGTTCAATTCCTCTGATAATCATGATGTTCTCCTGATTAATCAGGAGCAAGCATCACGCCGCCCCTGATATGTTCATTACTTCGACGTTGTACTGAGTTTATCCGCCGCGCCGGTCAGTTTTCGCATATGGCTGACCTGATCTGCCGTCACCTCACTTCCCTGATTTCCCCAGCTATTACGCACATAAGTGAGGATTTCAGCTATCTGCCGGTCATTCATTTTCCACGCAAATGACGGCATTCCGGCCGCAGTCTGGCGTTCTTCGGTATGCGGCGCGCGGGCACCATTCAGCATGGCGTTGATCATGTTGGTCGGATCGTTTTGCATGGCGTTGTTACCCGCAAAAGCAGGCACCATGCCGGTGATGCCTTCGCCTTTCACGCCGTGACAGGCCGAGCAGTTCACTTCATACGTCAGCGCGCCATGTTCTTTGCTGGCGGCGTCCATGGTAAATGCCTGCGGTGCCGGTTTGCTGGAGGACGGCAGCATTTTGAGATACGCCGCGACGGCCTGTGCATCTCTGTCGCTGAAGTACTGCGTGGAATGCTCGACCGCTTCAGCCATCGGACCTGCCGCAACACTTTTTCCGTCGGAGCCGGTTTTCAGGTATTGCGCAATGTCGTCGCTGCTCCAGTCACCTATGCCGGTATGTGGATCCTGCGAGATATCCGGCGCATACCACGCACCGAGGCTACCGCCCTGTAAATAACCGCCGCTGACTTCACCACCCAGCACGTTACGTGCGGTATGGCAGACGCTGCAGTGCGCCGGGCCATCGACGATGTATTTGCCTCGGTTAATCATGTCCATATTGGCGTTTGCGGCGTTTTTGGCCGTGTCTGGTGTGAAACCGCTGTTATCGAAGAACAGGAAATTCCAGCCGAGCATGGCAAAACGGATGTTATAAGGGAACGACATGCCGCCGTTTTCATCCACCTTATGTTTCACCGGTTTCATCGTGGACATGTACGCCCAGAGATCGTGCATATCGGCATCGCTCATCTTCGCATAGGCAGTGTAAGGCATTGCCGGATAGAGGAAGCCGTGGTCGCCGCGCCCCTGACGAACAGCGTTGAAGAAGTCGCGCTCAGTCATGTTACCGATACCGGTTTCGCGATCTGGCGTAATGTTCGACGTCTGCAACTCGCCGAAAGGCGTACTGATTTTGTACCCGCCCGCAAAGCTCGATTCATGGCAGGCCGCGCAGTCACCGAGACGCATGGCGTATTCGCCGCGTTTAATCGCTGCGCTGTCGGTGCTGTGGAAATCCGCCAGCCGGGTCGTGTCATCCGCGACCTGAGATCGTGAGCTGTCCATGACTTCCCACAGATGACCAAAGGCGACGATCCCAGCGACAACGGCCAGCGCCGCCACGCTGTAAGCAATTTTCTTTTTTGTACTCATGATTTATGCCTTCACCAGAGGAGCCGGATTTTTGATGTAAGTCTGGTGGATCGCCTGAGCGGCACGAATTGCCAATGCGCCAACGGTGATCGTCGGGTTGTAACCGCCATTGTTAGGGAAGGCGGAAGCGCCGACCACAAAGACGTTATGCACATCCCAGCTTTGCAGATAGGTATTCAACGCTGACGTGGTCGGATCCGCGCCCATCACTGCGCCACCGATAGTGTGCGAGCTGTCCTGCTGATACGGGTTCCAGCTTTTATCGGTCTGGTTTTCGGAAGTGACATATTTACCCCCGGTTTCCAGCATGATTTTTTTAGCATGATCAATGATATATCTCGACATGTTGACGTCGTTTTTATTCCAGTCGAAGGTGAGGCGTAACAACGGTTGTCCGTGACGGTCTTTATAAACCGGATCCAGATCGAGATAGGCTTCACGTACCGGCATTGAGGTGCCCTGACAGAAAATGGTGGCTGCGGTCTGGTAATCGCGCGCGTATCCGGCTTTCCACTCACTGCCCCAGCGTTTCGTGCCCGGACGCAACGCATCCATATGCTGGATAGGACGGCCATCGGTGGAGAATCCCATGATCCCGGCACCGCCGATGAAATCGAGATTGCTGTGATCAAAGTTATCGCCGTTGAAGTCGTCAATCTGCACCGCCAGCGCGCCGCCGCCGATAAACGGGTTCATCCGTTCGCCGTCAAAGAAGCCCGTGACGGTCGCGCAGGTCTGATAGCTATAGTTGCGTCCGACCGTGCCGTGGCCTGTTTTCGGGTCGTATGGTTCACCGATTTTCGAGAGCAGCATCATGCGCACGTTATCCATCTGGTAAGCGGTGATGCACACCACGTCCGCAGGCTGGAAACCTTCAACGCCTTCTTTGGTGATGAAACGTACGCCTTTAGCGGTCTTGCCATCGTCGTGTTTGACCACCTGTAAAACTTCGGTATCGGTCAGAACGGAAAAGTTCGGGCGCCGCATCAGTGCGGGCAAAATACAGGCCTGCGGCGAAGATTTGGAGAAGTTGCCACAACCGTGGAAATCACAGAAACCACAATAGGTGCAAGGCCCCATGGTGACGCCAAGCGGATTGACGTACGCCTGCGAGATATTACCGGCCGGGATAGTGAACGGGTGATAGCCCATTTTTTCCGTGGTCTCGCGGTATTTACGCATCCAGTGCGTGTCTTTTAACGGCGGCGTCGGGTAATCGCGCGAACGCGGTCCTTCGAAAATATTGCCGCCTTTCTGCGGCTGACCGTTTAGGTTTCCGGCGATACCGGAAGTACCCGCGATGCGCTCAAAACGATCGTAATACGGCTGCATTTCGTCGTAAGTAATGCCCCAGTCTTGCACCTGTAAGCCTTTGAGCTTCTCTGCGCCGTAGCGTTCACGCGTCTGGCTCGCTGCCTGGAAATCCCATGGCAGGAAGCGCCATGACATTCCGGCCCAGTGCGTACCGGCCCCGCCGACATTCCAGCCATACTGAAAGGCAGACCAGTTACGCACCGGTGCGGCGTCCTGACTACTGTTGTTACGGAAAGTGGTGGTTTCCACACTCATCGGCTGCAGGATCTGACGACGGGTGTGCCAGCGCAATTCATCCGGATCGACTGCCACCGGGAAATCCGTGGACGTATCGCGCCATGCACCGCGTTCAATGGCAACAACGTTCAGTCCGGCGCGGGTCAGTTCTTCTGCCATGACGGAACCCGCCCAGCCTAATCCGACGATCACCACGTCGGTTTTATTTCTTATTTCTGACATCTTGTTGCTCCGCAATTAATCGTTCGGGATCAGGCTGACGGGAATTAATTTTAAATCTTCACCGCGACGGTCAATATATTGACGGTAGTCATAACGGGCGCCAGGGAAGCCAATCATTTTCCAGCCGGCCATGGTTTTATTTCCGCCATAGAGCGGGTCGGATAAATAACCTTCACGAACGTTTTGCAGCATTAATTCAAAAAATGCCTGACTATTGACATCCGCACCGAGATTAATTTTCCCGGCTTCCATATCAGTCAGAAATGCGTCGATCTGATCAGCATTTAGGCTAAAAAAGGAGGCGTGGTGGTGAGTCTGCGACCAGGCTTCGAGGGCTTTCAGTCCGGTCATATAGCGCTCACGCGGAGAGGAAAGAAATTGCGGGCTGCCCATCAGTTTCTCTTCATTCTCCGGACGCAGCGGGCCGACCAGATACAGCGCGGATCCTGCACCGTAGTCGCCTGCGAGCTGGCTGTCGATGAATTCTATGCAGCCTTCTTCACTGGCGGAAGGACCGTGATCGTCGGCGGGGATCAGCCGGTCAAAAATAGCCGCCAGATTTTTGCGGTCGGTCTCGTTGGTTAATACCTGATAGCCGCCTTGCAGGGCAGGGACGGGCAACACATCTTTTGTCAGCTGTGTTTCCAGCGGGACATTGTGCATTTCTTTCGCACTCAGTTTGGGTACCACGGTTAGGGTGGCGACCAGTGAACTCAGTGAAAAGAGCGCTTCTCTTCGGTTCATGAATATATCCTTCAATAGCACGACATTTTATTAACTGTTTTATAACCGCTTATTTCAGGCAAGCGGATCCCTGCGGAGCGGCAACAGAAAACCGATCCTGTTAAAAAACATGATTAAGCTAATGATTTATCACCAGAGGATAAATATTAAGGAAGGAAACCCTGAGAGGTGTTTCCCCGGTATTTTATTTTAAGAATGAATAAATAGTTCAAATGCACAATTATGTTTTATTGTTATCACTGTTCCGGTCAGATTTTAGTATCCTGATCCGAAACAGCGTTCGTTCTGTTACTTCTTCAGGTGTGACTGCCTGATAATCAGTTCCCCATGACGCCAGTCGCCATCGGGATCCGGATTATCATCAATCAGCCGGTTCAGCGCTTCGGCGATCAGTTTTTCCCTTGGCTGACGGTACGATGTCAGCTGCCAGACCGGTGAACTGGCCTCGTCAATATCGTCAAAGCCGATGACGCCCATACTGTGCCGCTGATCCCGCGCAATCAGCGCTTCGAGCACGCCAATGGCCAGAATATCGTTCTCACAAAACATCGCGTCAATACGCTCTCCGCGGGGCGTTGCCTGCCAGTACCCGGTGATCTGTTGATACGCTGCGTTGCGATCATAATGCCCGGCGACCATCATGACATTCATCGTCGCGCCTTTTGCCTCCAGCCCGTCACGAAACCCTTCCATACGCAGCAGGTGGTTAGAGCCGACATCCGGTCCTTTCATGTAGCCAAACCGCTGATAACCCTGCGCGAGAAACAGCTCTGCGATCTCGCGACCGGCTTGATAACCATCAATATTCACAATATCGACACCGCGCTGCTCCTCACTGTTACGACAAACCTGCACTAACGGGATGTGATGCATGGCGTGAGCGACATCGTAAAGCTGGGTGGTCAGCACGTTACCTAAAAACAAAATGCCATCAACCTGAAGCTGATCGGCCATCGTAATCACGGCCTGATAATTTTCGCCCTCGGTGATGTTGAGCAGCAACGTCATATAACCGCGAGTTTGTAATGCTTTTGTTACCGTATCGAGAACCATCATCGAATGCGGGTTTTTCAGCTCATCAATGGCAACGCCAATGATGTGTGTGCTTTTCTTGGTCAGACTGCGTGCCAGCAGGTTAGGGCGATAACCGAGCATTTCCGCGGCCGCCAGCACTTTTTTTTGCGCTTTGTCGGAGACTGATGCGCCGGGAGTAAACGCCCGCGACACCGTCCATTTCGACACGCCCGCCAGTTCGGCGACATCGCTGGCCGTGGCTTTCGAAGGTTTTGGCGCTTTGGTTTCTTTCGTCATTAGCCTGATTTTAGTGTCAGAGATACAGATCTGATATTGAACGTTAAACACCGACGAAAAGAAACTCCTCTCATTGCATATTCCCGCAGTTAAGTACGATAAAAAAAGTCCATACAAAAGCAATGTTGTGATTATGTTAATTTTTGCACCCGAGTGCAAACGGTTTTTGCACTCGGGTGCAAAAATTATAATAACGACTAAGAAATAGAGCAGTTGATGAGAAGCCGGTCAGAAGCGGAAATTAAGGAAATTGCGATTCGTTGAGTGGTGACAAGCCGTTTCCGCTCCGTTTTTAATGTTGAGTGCGGCCTCCTACAGCGACTCCCGCAAATGATAAAGATAACATTCACTCATTGACTGTATTAACGCCTATCGCGGGTCGCTGACGCATAGCGCCTAGCGGATATCCATTGATGCGCTTAAAAGCTCTGCTAAACGCTGCCTGTGAGGCATAGCCGAGGCGAAGAGCAACGGTGTCAATTGAGATTTTATCGTGGATAATCCAGTGACTTGCGATGCGCATTCGCACCTCCCTTGCATAGCGCTGGGAGGATTCTGGAGTATGGTTGCTGCCGTCGCTATGCGGCTGGTCCCTGCTAAAAGTGTCCCGCGTGCTCTTTCCATTATTTTTAGCGGTATTGCTGTCAGTACCGTAGTTTCGATCCCTCTGGGGAGCTATTTAGGTGGGCTTTATGGCTGGTGTAGTGCGTTTCTCGCTGCAAGTTTAGTCGGCATGCTGACACTGCTCTTCCAGCTATTTACCCTTCCTGGTATGGCTCTGCGTAAAATGATGATAACGGCATCTGTCATGGATTTACTCCGCCGCCCCGGTATTGCGATGGGAATGACGGGATGTGTGATTGCCCATACTGGCCAGTATGCACTGTTTACCTATATTCGTCCGGCTCTTGAAAATATTGCCCAACTTGATGTGGATCGTTTGTCTTTAATACTACTCGGATTTGGCATCGCTAATTTTATCGGTAAGCTGATTGCTGGATGGCTAATGGAGAGAAGCCTACGTCTTATCCTGATACTAATGCCAACGCTTGTCGGTTTAGCGGCATTAAGCATGATTTTGCTGCCACTAGAGGAAAAAGGATTGATGTTGTTCATCGCGTTGTAGAGGATGGCATTTGGGGGCGTACCCGTTGCTGGTCAAACTGGGTAGCGCGTTCCGTTCCCGATCAGGCTAAAACCGCTGGTTGCATAATGCTTTTTGCCACGCTCATTATTGGACTAAAGGTGAGGGTCGCGCTGACCTGAAAAAAAGTCGCGATATTTCCTACGTTTTTCCGCTCAATTTGTTACAGACCCTCAGCGCCACGCCCCCCCTTCCGCTCAGTGCCAGATATAGTCATTCGAACCTTGAGGGTTACACTTTTAAGTGATTCAGGGTATGCGCTTACTGGTTACGAATATTGTTTTATAAGGCTGAACTTCTTAGGCATGTACATGCCAGAGCATAGTTAGATAATTTGAGGTGAGTAATGGACGCCGTATCAGTTGACGAAAAAAAGACTGAATTATCTATAGATAACAATGAGTTGTTAATTCTCTATTCAGCGTTGAATGAAGTTTGCAATGGTATTTCTGTACCTGAATTTGAAACTAGAATCGGGGCGTCAAAAGAAGCCGCCTTTACGTTGTTAAATGATTTAGGGCGAATTTTAGATAAAGTCAGACTCTAGACAACTACTTCGTCAGCATGGGAATGAATGCCATCATTCCGCTCTTCGCTCATAGCGGACCTGACAGCCAACTGGACAGGCCGCTCTGTGCCAGATTTGGACCTTGCGCGGCAGGCAAGGGTTTGACGCACAAACGGTTTATCAGGACGACCACCTTTAAACCCGACTTCTACCAGCGTGTCAGGTGGGGGAAACTGGAACATCCCGGATTAGCGCCTGCGTCAAGCAGTTGTAAATCAACGGCACAATACGGCCAGAACAAATAGGTAATGAAACTGTTCCACCAGCATCTGTCCATCGTCTGGTTTAGGCACCTTGACGCCTTTATCCTGTCTACAGGTTTTGACTCTTGGTGTCGGTAACAGCCTGCCATTTTGCCTTAATTAGGCTCAATTCTGGTACACTCAACGGCATTCATTGGCTTCTACCCGGGTCATTGTAGCGGCAGCTTCATGTACGGCGGGTAGATCAGGTTACGGCAATAAGCATGAAAATTGGTCTATTTCATGGGGGTTTAAAAAAGTACCTATAAATCAATTAATTACCCACTAATGATTAGGCGATAAAGTGGCGACAGATATATCCTTAACCAGTCTGATGAAGGGTCACTATAATTAGGTCAACCACCTACATTCTATCAGCACTTAGCCTTGCGATGGTATCTCTGCCTGCGACTGCGACAAACATTGGAAAATGACTAATGATGAAATTTTCAACAGTTTTATAAAGTCGAAGAGTAGCCCACACAAAGAAAATTGAAGGGGAAGTTCTTACATGCCACGCAATGTCTACCAAGTTACAAATAGTTACTTTGTACAAGTGCGAACCGCGCAAGTAATTTCAACATACACAAATTTCAGTTTTAAAAAATGCCAGCCCATCACCCGCAGACCCCGCCACGCCTGGCCTAACCTTATTTTTTAGGCAAGACAGCTTGATCGTCCGAATTCACAGCCAAAATCCGGCTCAGAGTTTGATGATATCGTTACATGCTATAAATTATAGCGCTGACTATTTAGAGCCTTATACCTCGAAGAGAATTTATGACAAGGCGCTGATATTACCGATAGTGCGACTGGAAGGATTTGTACTTCACTTTAGCAGCCCTAAAGTTTGGCGTTAATGTCCGCTCTGTGCCAAAAGCGGAAGTCACGAACAGTAAAGTGCGTTAATCAAAGGGGCGCAGGTCAGTGAGATGGGTTGGCAAACCGGTCAGCGAATTCACCCACGAAGCATCTGAGCTGCTAGTCTAAGATATTTCATGTAAAAGCCCAGCGCTCGCCCACTGTAAAACCCAACACTCAGACCGGATGCAATCGCCAAGATTGTTAGTTGCATAAGAGATAGACTATGAGGATTAGCCATCGCCTCGGAGTATCCTAGATAATAACGCACCGCAAAATATAACAAAAAAACAATCAATACAGAAATTGTACTAGGTATGTTAATTGTATTAACTTTAGTTCCCAGACTTACAGCCGCTTTTTGAGTAAATTTGAATATTATGAGTGCGCTTATTATAAAGGACGACAACCAATATACTGACATAGTTAATGGTAGCGGATGGTGCCATATCGACCATAAAGAAAGGCTCAGGAAGATACAAGGTAACAAAATAAAGCTATGAATATCAACGTCCCTACGGCGGCGGGCTTTAAAACAGTAATATAGCGTGACAAAGAAAACGACAAATACCCAAGTAGGGGTATTCTCCAACGTTATCAACATAATAGGTCCATTTTAAGATTAAATACAGGGCTAAGGGAAATAGTATTCTCCAAAATTAAATAAATACAAGGTCATTTGAATGAATTTGGCTATAAAATGAATTTGGCTATAAGTAGATAAAACGGTCATCAAGGCTTGAAACCGTCATTCGTGCCTTCCCTGGTATTCTGCAACAATTCGATCCCCAGTCATTCATTATGACCTGCTCCCCATTGCTCAAGACGCCTCGATGTAAGTATACATTCCGAACTTCCGCTGTTCGCTCAGGCTGTGTGAAAACACCTGATCACTTTTTGGTCTAAGCGATGGCTGCATATGATCAACCATTCTTTATAAACCCATGCAACATACTTACTTTTCTATTAAAATTATAAACATACAAGTAAATACTGTGGGTACCGACATGGCCAATCACATTCAAGGACATGGCAGGCATCAGGTGACATTGCTCCCTGATGCACTGGATGATTTTGTCACTGAAGATAACCCCGTCAGAGTGGTTGATATATTTGTAGATGGGTTACAGCTTGATTTGATTCTCTTGGTTTCAGAAGAATTGATGCAAAACGAACCGGACGGCACGGATATCACCCTGCCACCCTACTGAAGCTGTACATTTACGGATATCAAAACCGAATTCAGTCCTCCCACAGACTGGAAAAAGAGGCCCATCGGAACGTTGAACTGATGTGGTTACTTGAACGATTAACGCCTGACTTTAAAACCATTGCAGATTTCAGAAAAGATAACGGTGAAGGTATCAGGAATGCCTGTCGGGCCTTTATTGGCCTGTGCCGGCAAATGCAAATGTTCACTGATGTCGTTGTTGCCATTGACGGCAGCAAATTCAAAGCAGTAAACAGCAAACCCAACAACTTCACATCCCAGAAAGCCAAAGACCATATTGAGCGCGTTGAGCAAAGTATTACTTTTTATTTAAACAAGCTGGATGAAGCCGACAAGAATACTGAGCCCGATGCAAACACAAAGTTAACAGCCACTAAACTGGCCTGGCTAAAAAAGCGTTTACGTGAGCTTCAGGAGATCCAACAAGCAATCGCACAACAGCCAGATAAACAACTCTCTTTAACCGACCCTGACTCCCGGTTGATGAAAACAAATAATATGAACCGGCAAGTTTGCTACAACGTTCAGACAGCTGTGGATACGAAGAACCATTTGATTGTTGCGCATGAAGTCACCAACACAACAGATAATGGGCAACTTGGTTCAGTAGCAACACTGGCTCAGAAAGCTGTTGGCCGGAAGGACATAACAGTACTTGCCGACAAAGGGTATTACAGTCGCAGCGATATTAAAACAGTTCTGGATAGCGGAGCCGTGGCGTTGGTGCCAAAGGGAGATACCTCTGGTGCTGAACGTAAGGGGCTCTATAACCGCTCAATGTTCAGATATAACAGGGAAAAAGATGTTTATGTATGCCCAATGGGCAATGAGCTTCAGAATCGATTTACCTCAATAGAGGACGGACTGGAGCAACAGTTGTACTTTAACAATATTGCCTGTCGCGATTGCAGCCAGCGTTCCAGGTGCACGACATCAAAACGCGATCCAAGACGTATACGGCGCTGGGTTCATGAAGCTGAAATGGAAGAAATGCATGCCCGGCTTGAGGCATTTCCTCAAGCGGTAGTCATGCGAAAGCAAACGGTAGAACATCCGTTTGGGACAATTAAAATGTTGATGGGTGCAACACACTTCCTGATGCGGAAATTTAAAAATGTCAGTACAGAAATCAGCCTTCATATATTGGCTTATAACCTGAAAAGGATGCTATCAATATGGGGTACTGAAGGATTGATAATTCAACTGCAGGAATAATACGGCTAACGGTTCCAGCCATTTTACCCTCCAGTAACAACAAATATCAGGTTCTTCCCCGCTTTAAAAACTCCTGAGTCACCCGAAAAAAACACAGATTACTTCGTCAACTTAAACGACTTTATTAAAACACAGATGAGAAATATTGTTTGGTTACTTGAAGCTATGAGTTTTCACACAGCCTGCGCTCTTGAAGGACAACCATACTCAAATCTCCCACATTGCAGGAGATTTGAGCATGAACACGTTACCGTGGAACAAAGACCGTATCATCGGCCAAAAAAGACCGCTTCAGATATCTCATATCTGGGGGATCCGAATCAGGCTTGAACTGGAAGGTAAAACGCGCGATCTGGCCCTGTTCAACATGGCTTTGGACAGTAAGCTACGGGGCTGTGATCTGGTTAAACTAAAAGTATCAGATGTTGCATATGGCAGTTCAGTTTCAAGCAGAGCAACGGTGTTGCAACAGAAGACCGGCAACCCCGTCCAGTTTGAGTTAACTAAAGGGACAAGGGAAGCCGTTGCGGCACTGATAAAGCTGGGTAATTTGCACAATAAAGACTATCTGTTCCAATCCCGGGTCGGTTCTTGCTAACACATTTCAACCCGGCAATACAACCGTATTTTTCATGGATGGGTAGCTAAGCTTGGCCTCGAAGATTCGCTGTACACCACAGCACACATTCCATGAGAAGAACAAAACCTTACCTGATATACAAGAAGACCAAGAATCTCAGGGTGATCCAACTTCTGTTGGGTCATAAGAAACTGGAAAGCACAGTCCGTTATCTGGGCATTGAAGTCGATGATGCCTTAGAAATCTCTGAATCGATCGAAGTCTAAGGTTCTCAGGGCTGCAACAGCAGCCCTGTGCAAGAAGCAGCCCTTGCAAAAACAGGCGTAAATAAGTCAACCGGGAGCGGAAGGTGAGTGTTTGTCAGCCCGGTTTATTCCCATGGATATAAATATCAGGCCGGGTAATGGTCCATGCATAGTTTTCGCGATTTACGGGCTCATACCCAAGCTTTTCATAAAGCCAGGGAGCTGTTGTTGTGAACAACATTATTCTGCGAAGCTTTTCAAACACAGGGTGAAGGTGTATGCATTCCATCACCCATCTTCCAAGCCCTTCTCCCTGATATTCTTCAAGCACATAGACATCGCAAAGGTAGGCGAATGTCGCATAGTCCGTTATCAGACGAGCGAAACCTATCTGGATTTCATTATGATAAACGCCAAAGTTAAGGCTGTTTTCTATTGATGCAGAGACAATATCCAGTTCAATACCTTTAGCCCAGGTAGACCTGGTCAGATACCGGTGTATAGCCTGCACATCCAATTTTTCTGTGTCTGTGCTTACCAGGTACATATCCTTTTGCCATTCATGTTTCTCTGAAATGTTCACTTTCATTCCTGCCCGGAAAATTTAGGGAAATCTCACCTTATCATCCGATGGAAAAATTGTACTGCCAGAATCGATCGGGGCAGGGCATCCATTAATGTCACTTCCACATGATTAAACAGATGACGACTACGGTTATCTTTCGTAAGGTAAATGCCGATTCAAAGGTTCAAAGGGGCGTAATGATGGGAAGATTTCACGGTAAACGTGTACTTATCACGGGTGGCACCAGCGGCATTGGGCTGGCAGGTGCGCTGTGAATTGTGAAAGAGGGAGGACAGGTTGCCATCACGGGACTGAGTGATGAACGTCTGGCCCAAACCTGCACGCTGCTGCCGGACACCACGCTGATCCTGAAAAGTGATGCGGCAAGTGAAGCTGATATTGATGCGCTCGCCACCGCAGTCAGCGGCTGGGGGCAGCTCGACGGATTGTGGCTGAATGCGGGTTACGCAGAAATTGGTGCACCGGAATCCGTTACGGCCGACGCCTTTAACCGCATGATGAATGCCAATGTACGCGGGCCGATGTTGCAGCTTGCGTCACTTTCCAACATGTTGAACCCAGGTGCATCCGTGTTGGTCACCGCATCGTCTTCGGTCTATGAAGGTGCGCCCATGAAGAGCTTATATGGTGCAACCAAAGGTGCCGTGGTTGCCATGGTAAAAAGCTGGGCTGCCGCACTTGCCGCGCGCGACATTCGCGCCAATACGCTGGTGCCAGGACCTGTCGAGACGAATTTCAGGCACTTCATGTCCGAAGAGTCACGGCAAAAGTTTGAAGATTTTGTGGTAAGTCAGGTGCCTCTCGGGCGAGCTGGTACCGCTGATGAAGCTGCCGCCGTCGCACTTTTTCTGCTCTCAGATGATGCGTCCTATGTAACCGGAAGCCAGTATGCGGTGGACGGCGGGCTGGTTCACTATTGATGTGAAAAACCAATTTAAATCATTAACTTACTAAATCATCTGATCATCAATTCATTTACCCGTTTTGGGTAGGTGGATCATGCTGACGCGACAGACAGCGGCTGCGAACGACAGGGTGGTCGGCTGTTACTAAGAAGGTTATAAGATGCTTTTGCCACAGTTGAGTGTTAAGCAAACCCTATGTCAAACGTCATTTCAACAATGAGTCGTCCGCTGTTTATATCTCTGGACGGGCCCAAGGGAGTCGGCAAAACCACACTGCTGGAGGCCATGACGAAAGTGCTCAGGGCAGATAACAAGAAGGTGATCCGACTTAGCGAGAAAAAAAGCGATCCTTACAGGGGGGAAACAATGGCCCTCGTGAACAGGCTCGCCAGACATCCCACCCTGGAATTGGAACGGGAAGTTTGTGAGCGCTTTGCTGATAGCCGTGCCTGGATTTCCGAGCATGTGCTGCCAAAACAGCCACCGGACAGCATTATCTTAATGGATCGCTGGTACCCGTCGGAAGCCGCGTTTCGCCGGAAGGTTCCATTTGCAGAGATCTTACAGCTTAATATTGAACGAAACGTGCGAACGCCAGACCTGCATATCGGGGTGGTTACTGCGCCTGACATTTCATGGGCCAGGGCCGCGGCCAGAGCGCGTGGGCTAAGCAGTACTGTCATTCATAAGCTGGAAGTGCATGTCGCTTGTAGCAGGGCGTTCGAGCGAGAAGTTGCAGCTCAGGGCTGGGTGTTATGCCGTAATGAAGGAATCATCGAAGACGCAACGGCGCAGGTTATTTCTGAGATCTACAAAGTGCTTAAATGCCCGGCAGGCATCGGTTTTGCGGGCTGAGCTTCTGTCGCATGTTGCCTGTTATTACAGCAACTTATTCCGTCACTCTCTGTTCGACTTTGCACATCTTCTCTGAGGAGCCCGACATGACCACCTTTCATCAACTCACCGCCACCAGTCTGAGTGGGCAGTTCATTTCTATGGCCGACTATGCGGGTAAGCTGGTTCTGGTGGTGAATACCGCCAGCCATTGTGGCTTCACGCCGCAATACGCAGGCCTTGAATCGCTCTACAAGAAGTTCGCTCCCCAGGGGCTGGTGGTGCTTGGTTTCCCCTGTAACCAGTTCGGTAATCAGGAACCCGGCGGTGCCGACGACATCGCGCAGACTTGCCACATCAATTATGGTGTGAGCTTCCCGATATTCGAAAAAGTGGAGGTCAACGGCCCGGCTACGCACCCGGTGTTTCGTTTCCTAAAAGACGAATTGCCCGGTGTGCTGGGTGGGCGGATCAAGTGGAACTTCACTAAGTTCCTGATCGGGCGCGACGGCAAACCCCTCAGACGTTTTTCACCGATCACTACGCCGGAGAAAATGGAAGCCGTCATTCTTGCTGCACTTGAAACCTAAACGTTCGTGTAATTCGAATCTCCACATTCAGACAGCTTCTGACAAACTGATTATATCCGGATGCGGTAACGACCGCTTTTAGCCCTAAGCTGCCCATTCATATAAGCATGGCTGCGTTGTGCCAGATATAGTCATTCGAACCCTGAGAGTTATACTTTTAAGTGATTCAGGGTATGCGCTTATTGGTTACGAATATTGTGCCAGAATCATGTGGGATGTCCCTGAGAGTCATTAAGCGTGAACAGCGGGGCCTTGTCTCCCGCTTTCAAGGCGCGAGCAGCGGCACCTGACTCAATCAGTTCGTTAGTGGCACGGTGCACTATTTCAATCACCGCCGGAGGAACGTTATAGGGCGGTTTTCCTGCTTCAAAGTCGATCTTAAAGGCGTCAAGCCTGGCTTGGAGTGTCATTTTGGTGTCCTGAATATAAAAACGGTTAACCCTATTTTGCTCACGTTGCGAAACTCAAAGGCTTAACGTGGGGCGAGTGCGTCGACACGTTCAATGGCGTGTTGTACGGCTGGGCGAGCCGCCATTTCATCAAACCAGCGTGCGACATTGGGCGCCTTTTCCAGGCTTACCCCGGCAAACTCCCGGCGCCACAGCCAGCCGAAGTGGGCGATATCGGCAATGGAAAATGCCTCTCCGGCGACAAACTCATGATTGGCAAGAATCTTATCCAGCATTTTTACCGTACGGGCGGCTTCTGACGAAAAACGCTGGATAGCCAGAGGCTGCGGCCAGACAGCTCAACATCGGTCAACCTGCCGTGTCGAAAATCGTGGCTCAGCTCGAAGCCCGCCTGCAAACCAGTTTGTTGACCCGTTCAACTCACGGCCTGACGCCGACCGAGGCAGGCCAACGATTTTACGAAAGGGCACGGGCCGCCCTGCAGGAAGCCGAAGAGACTGATCTTGCGGCCAGAGGCGCAGGAAAAGGGCTTTCCGGAAAATTGCGTATTTCAGCCGCAACAACCTTTGCCCGGTTGCATGTCATACCTCGGCTTCCACGCTTTCTTGAGCAACATCCCGAACTGGATGTGGATGTCATTCTTGACGATCGGGTGATTGACCTGATTGCCGAAGGTATTGACGTTTCGCTGAGGATGGGAAATTTGTCTGACTCTACTGCCGTGGCCCGCAAGTTGGCGACCAGCCCCCGCTCCGTTATCGCCACGCCGGGCTATCTCGCCAAAAAAGGGGAGCCCCGAACCCCGGCCGAGCTGGCAGAACATGAAGCTATCCTTTATAACCCCCAGCCCAGCCTCTGGTCATTCACCCGTGAGGGAGCGGTTATTTCCATAGCAGTAAGCGGCCGCATTCGTGTCAGTGCCGCCGAAGGGCAACGTGCAGCCGTGCTCAGTTATATGGGATTGTGCATTGCTTCCGACTGGATGTTTGCCGAGGAGTTGGAAAGTGGAGCGGTCAGAAAAGTGCTGACGGCGTGGCAACTGCCACCTATCGATCTATGGGCCGTGTTTCCTAATGGTCGCCTGGCTAGCGCCAAGGCACGGCAGTTCGCAGGGTTTGTTGAAACCGTCATGGCGGAAAAGTAGCTTGAGACATTCCATTCTGGAATAGCTGTTATCTAATCACGAGGCGATCCCATATTATTGGGAATGGAATATTGTTGTTTCACGGCCAGCCACTCCGGACTGGTAACAACAAGGATCGCCACCATGTCAACGTTTGAAACTTATCGTAATGCCTTTTCCAATGCCCGCCTGACTCGCAAAGCCAATGGCGTACTCGAAGTCAGATTCCACACCGACGGTGACAAACTGGTTTTTGATGGCCATACCCATGAACAGTTCGTTGCCTTGTTTCACGCAATCGGCGAAGACCGTGAAAACCGCGCGGTGATCCTGACCGGTTCGGGCGATGCCTTTATGGACGCCATCAGCCCAGAAGGATTCGATTTCTTTAGCCCACTTGGTTTCGACAAAATCTTGCGTGAGGGCAGAAAGGTGCTCAGCAACATTCTGGATATCGAAGTTCCGATGATCACCGCACTAAATGGCCCGGTGCTGCTTCACAGCGAATACGCCTTGCTGACCGATATTGTACTAGCTACGCCAGAAACGGTTTTCCAGGATAAACCACATTTCGAATTCGGGATTGTTCCCGGTGATGGTGTACACATTTTGTGGCCAGAGGTCATCGGCTCGATCCGTGGTCGCTACTTCCTGCTTACCCGCCAGGTGCTTGATGCTCAGACTGCGAAAGACTGGGGCGTGGTGAACGAAATTGTCCCCGCAGACAGCCTGCTTTCCCGCGCCCATGAAATTGCCGACGGCATTGCCGCCCTTCCGCCGCTGACCTCGCGTTATACCCGCATTGCGCTGACTCAACGTCTGAAACGCCTGTTGGAAGAGGGCATTGGTTATGGTCTGGCCCTTGAGGGAATAAGCGCAGCACAGGTTGCGCATACCCTGGCTCAACAATAAACCTGTCTAAAAACAATTTAAAAAATTGAACTCACTGATGACGATAAGGAGGAGCTCCCTGTAGAAAAGGGCTCCTGCTCATTGCGAGGGGAATATTATGAAAGCGTTACTGTCACCCGTTATAGCAGGAAAATTACAGCTGGATCATCGCGTCGTGATGGCGCCCACTACGCGTATGCGAACCGCGCAGGGCGGCGTCCCAGGCGAATTGATGATTGAATACTATCGCCAGCGGGCAAGTCAGGGCGGACTGCTTATTGCCGAAGCAACGGCAGTGTCCCCCTTTGCCAATGCTTATGAAGATGCACCGGGTATCTTTACTGACGATCAACAGGCGGGCTGGCAGCGGTTGGTGGAGGCCGTGCATGCTCTCGGCAGTCAAATCGTACTTCAGCTTTGGCATCCGGGTCGCCAGTCGCTGCCTGAATTGTCAGCAGGTCGCCAGCCCATAGCCCCTTCGGCACTGATCGCCAGAGACACCTATGGCGTGGTTAAAAATCATCAGGGCGCTTATGAAGGCAAGCTTTTTCCCGAGCCACGCGCATTGGAAAAGAGTGAGATAAAGGGTCTTATGGAGGAGTTACGTCAGGCTGCCCTTCGTGCCAGGGCCGCTGGATTTGATGGTGTAGAGTTGCATGCAGCCAATGGCTATTTACCTGAACAGTTTCTATTGGATGGCAGCAACCAGCGCACCGATAATTATGGTGGCAGTCTTGAAAACCGGGCGCGTTTTTTGCTGGAATCTGTAGAAATCTTGAATGAAGTTTGGGGCAAGGGGCGCGTTGCAGTACGTATTTCGCCAAGTGGTATCTATGGTGATATGCATGATAGTCATCCTACGGCGACTTTCCGCTATCTGGTCGAGCAGTTAAACCCGTTAGGGCTTGCCTATCTGCATATTATCGAACCCCGCATCGTCGGTCCGGAAGACAGAGAGACCGGCCATTATTCCGAGCCGGTCGCAAGCCGTGATTTGCGTGCTTTTTATCAGGGGACCCTTATTGCGGCAGGAGGTTTTAAGCCAGATGACGCAGAAAGTATGCTGCAAAAAGGTGATGCTGATTTGATTGCCTTTGGCCGCCTTTTCACCTCAAACCCTGACCTGCCGGAGCGTATTCGTCACGCGTTTCCGCTGGCCACGTACAACCGCGACACGTTCTTTGGCGGAGACGCGCGAGGTTACAGTGATTATCCGGCCTATGTATCTGACGGCGTTTAAATGGTCGGTTGAATTACATTTGTTGCGCAAGCATTAATATCTGGGACGTTGACAGATTTTTTATGATCCGGTGCCTCACAAGGAGGCCGGATCATTTACCGCTGCTGGAAGACCAAAACCTGTTACGACGAAGCGAAATATTTGCTGGCACTAGAAGCGCGAAAATCTCCCTTGTTGATGCCGTAAAAAGCTTGTCGAATGTCTCAGGGCGTGAAGCGGACATTAGGAGCATTTATTCTCTTACCTTCGCCAAGATTGCTCTGAACAGTTCGATGGTCTTCCAGATGTCATCTTGTGTATCTCCATCCCAATCAGGAACTGTGGCCAACTCAGCTTTGAGCTGCTTTATGAGGATATGTGCATCTGCAACTTCATCATTTCGACATTTTGATGCAATACGAGGTATCGCTGTCGAAGGGAGATTGGATTGAGGCGAAGGGTTGGTATATTCGGCGGCAATGAGTTTTTGTAGTTTACGCATATTATCAATATACCCGGAGGAGTGATTAGAATAACCGATGTTATGCTACAGGGTAATTCTTCCTGCAAAAGGAAGCCAAGGAAATAGCCGCCCTCCTTAATATTCTGCTACTCGCTCAATGCAGACCAGCCTATAGCCTGGTGATGATTACGCTATATCAAGAATTTATTCCTTGATTAATTACTGGAGGGCAATTATATCATTTTCACTTCTGGTCTGTTGTCTTCCATCGGAAAAAGGCTGGCTTCCGACGGAAGAGTGAACGTTGCGCTTAATAAAATTCTACTTTTGTGCTCACCGTCATTTCTGTTGGTTTCGAAGGCGGTGAATCGGTCTTCTGCACCGTCAGTTGGCATAGCTTCGGTACAAGCTGTTCTGAGTATTCACAGGAATTTGTGGCGATGAATCCACCTGAGTTACCCGAGGAATTTGTTATCTTATAGTCCAGAGGCCGCTCATGACTATCTGCATAGGTAACTTCGTTTTTTGAAAGTACTTTATCTTCAAATAGAAATACTGAACGAACAAAATTTGATTCTTTATCATAAAAATGTTCAGATACTTTACTTCCTAAAAAGAATGTATCCTTTATCATCCCATTAGAATTTAGTGTATATTCCATCTTGTCACCATTATCGTTTACTGTATGAAGGTTGCAGTCCTTAGACAATTCTATGGAAAACGGCTTCCCATTTTTTTGCCCCTCAAGAACACTACCCTTTAATTTCAGCTCAAGGGAGTAGCCCTCAGTCGGCCTATTAATAGTTAAATTCTCAACGCAAAAACCATTATCAAAATTAAGCTTGATCTCTTGAATTTCCTTTCCATTAGCTACAACATGTTCATCTAGTGATTTTATTGGGCCTTTTACGGGATTGAAATCAAGTATGGTTGACAAGTTATATAGTATAGGAATGTAATTATTATTTGCATTTGCTATTCCAGAGAAGCACAAAGCACCAACCAGGATTGCAAGCACTTTACTCATTTTGCCCTCTTATTTATTTTATGCTTTAATCATCAAAGCATTACAGCATGGTAATAAGCAATATTCAACTCGGATTCAGAGGCCGCTATGGAAGATAAATTACTGGAAATGAATTTTTTGAGATTATCTCGCTCAGTGGCTCATATTGAGTTAAATCGCTACAGAGTTGATAGCCAACTTCCGCTGCTCGCTCATAGCTGCCCTTGATCCTTCAGCGGACAGGTCAGGGTCAGCAGCGCACATTAAAATGATCAAGGAATCTTTGTTCCGGGGTCAGTTTTAGTAACCACTACAGTTTTTTGCTCATAAAGACGGTCGTTCCACCTTTGAACGGTTCACGTCTATCGATTTCATATCCGAGCGCCGCATATAATGCGATGTTCGCCTCGAACGCCTCGTTCGTCTGCAGGCGAATTTCCCCAAGCTCCGCTTGAGCTGCCTTACTTTCAACATGCGCCAGCAATGTACGGCCGATTCCGATTCCTTGCCGGTGGGGATGTACCGCAACATTTTCGATCCAAAGATGATCGGCCTGGAGCCATATTTCGATCAGGCCGACCACTTCCCCTGCGACAATGGCGAGGTCAATGTCATGCTCACGGATGGCCTTATTAAAATCGGCCGTCATCGGAGTCGGTTCACGACCAATGACCGGAATCCATTTGGAATAGGCCGCGCGCACTATCTCACGCAACAATTCCGCTTCATTTTCTTCCGCTCGGCGGACCGAAAGGGCGACGTCATGCGATTTGCTAATATAAACTCCTTGAAGCTCGGCTACCACTAACATGTGCAACATAGCAGGCTTTGCAGTTTTTCGACGAATTAACACCAGATTGGCACCACCAGTTTGACGTTGCAACTGCCAGATTACTGACACTGGATAAAATAACCAAAGTGTACAGTTGGGGGAGAAATGAGGTAAGAAGGCGTGCTAGCGGCCTAGCTTTTAGGATTGACTCGATAGTTGGGATCTCCCCGTTGAACTCACAGCTCATAGCGGACCTTCAGTTCAGTTAACTCGTCTGCTGCGTGCCAACAGCGGAAGTTGTTACAGCAGTTTGTCTTGGTCATTTGGGGCGGTTCAAGGTTTTACTATCCCCTCGCTCTGTTTAACATGGGCACCTGTAAACATGTTGTAATGTCCTGAAACGTTACTCTTAATATGTAGTTATATTCATGAATTCAGATAGGGCAACGCGCTTAGAGAGGAAAAATGGATAAATATGCGGAACGACTTACAGGATTTATGCGGGCTGTAGGCTGTATGAATGATGCGGCAAACCGCATATCAGACTATTTTGTGATTAAACTTGAGGAAAGTGACAGCATGCTGACGTCTTTGGCGATGTATCACTCATCCATCACAGATAAGTTTCCGTCCGCATACTGGCACCCACAACTTAAAGCATGCTCTCAAAAAATATTTATGGAGACATTAGCTTTATGGTTCTTTGAGCATGAGGAAATGCAATTTCTGCCTTCCTCACTCAAGCAGAACCTCCTCGCCAATTTTACAGATGCTCTCAATGAAATGACCGGTATTGCAGAGTTCTTTACTCTTATCACCAGCCCACCAGTGTGGTATGGCTCCCTGCACGAAGAGTTTGTCATTGAAGCACAATATGGCAGATACCTCGTTCATTTCAGTATCCACTGACTCCTTTGTCACAAACCAAAGTCAGCAAAGTGAATTGCGACTGTTTCAGTAGCCACTCTTGTGGGAACAAAAGTGCCAACTTCCGCTCCTCGCTCATAGCGGACCTGACAGCCAACTGGACAAGCCGCTCGGTGCCATATTTGGACCTTGCGCGGCAGGCAAGGGTTTGACGCACAAACGGTTTATCAGGACGGCCACCGTTAAACCCGACTTCTACCAGCGTGTCAGGTGGGGGAAACGGGAACATCCCGGATTAGCGCCTGCGTCAAGCAGTTGTAAATCAACGGCACAATACGGCCAGAACAAATAGGTAATGAAACTGTTCCACCAGCATCTGTCCATCGTCTGGTTTAGGCACCATGACGCCTTTATCCTGTCTACAGGTTTTGACTCTTGGTGTCGGTAACAGCCTGCCATTTTGCCTTAATTAGGCACAATTCTGGTACACTCAACGGCATTCATTGGCTTCTACCCGGGTCATTGTAGCGGCAGCTTCATGTACGGCGGGTAGATCAGGTTACGGCAATAAGCATGAAGATTGGTCTTTTCTACGGTTCAAGCACCTGTTACACCGAGATGGCGGCTGAAAAAATCCGCGATATCCTGGGCGAAGACTTGGTGGACTTGCACAATTTAAAGGATGTTGACCCTTCCAAAATGGAAGATTACGACATTTTGATCCTCGGTATTCCTACCTGGGATTTTGGTGAAATTCAGGAAGACTGGGAAGCCGTTTGGCAACAGCTTGGCACACTGGATTTACGCGGAAAAATTGTTGCCATGTACGGCATGGGCGACCAGTTGGGCTACGGCGAATGGTTTCTCGATGCCCTGGGTATGCTCTACGATCGACTATTGCCCCTTGGCGTGCAGTTTATTGGCTTTTGGCCCACCGAGGGCTTTGAGTTTACCAGTCCCAAGCCGCTCAGCCCTGACGGCAAGCATTTTGTCGGACTGGCGCTGGATGAAGTCAATCAATACGAACTCAGTGAAGAACGTCTGCAACAGTGGTGCGAGCAAATCCTGCTGGAAATGGACACCCTGCTTTAAGGTCAGTGCCGCATTGCCGGCATAACGCCCACCCGCACATCTACAGCGGGTGGTGACGATCTTTTAAACTGTTACTTTTGCTGATCAGCAAAATCTGCCGCAGATGCCGCCACTCTTCCTTGCTCATACTGTCTGATGCCAGCCACAGCTTCAGTCTTTTGCTGCCAAGAAAACGACGCCAGCCGCGGTTGTCGCGCTCACGTTTTAGCGATAACAAAATACCGCAGTCGATCATCCATACCGGCTGTTTGATTTGCCATTCGCGCTTGCGCCACAGCAAACGATCCTGCTCCAGCAAACTGATTTCACCGTGACGCGCACTGATCCGCCGCTGACTTCTGATCGCCTGAAACACCACCAGCGTCAGCAGCAGTAACCAGATACCCCAGGCTGCGGACGACCAGGGCGTCAGCAGGATCAATAAAATCAGAATGCCATGCACTGCCAGCGAGAAGAGCTGGCTGCGCCATGACACTCTTAGATCACATTGCCACAGGGCCACGGTTTTTATTTCGCGTCTGGATAAGATGGATGATGTGCTGCAACGCCTGATCATCCGGCTTGCCGTGGTTCATCAACCAGTTAAACAGATCGGGATCGTCGCACTCGAGCAAGCGGGCGAAATGCTGCTTTTCGTCGTGGCTCAGGGTGTCGTATTCATATTCAAAAAACGGCATGATGGAAATGTCGAGTTCTCTCATGCCGCGACGGCAGGCCCAGTGGATGCGTGCTTTGTTGTTTATATCCATAGTGCTGATATCCATATTGAGGCTCTCTCTCAGACCGACCTGGGGGACAGGCCCGTCAACCGTAAAAATACCGATGGGTTTATTTTAAACACTCATGGCGGATTCTAGCAGCCCAACGACCTCAGGCGTAACTATTCAGCACGCCGATGACACATGATGTTCAATTTTGGGCAATATGCCGCAAAATGATCAGAAGTTATCGCCATGATTCAGCCATCCTTGCGCGACAAACCGAAAAGCGCAGCAATAAGTGTTTGCAAAGTGGTGTAGCTCTTTTACCATGCATCTATCAGCTCATGTACACCCAAAACGTCTGGCGAGCCAGCTTCACCTGCGTGGGTATATCTTTTGATCAGGACATATCATGGCTTACAAATATCCGTTTCCGCCGCAAAAACCTTCAGCTTCCAGCCACCTGCCACTGACTGTAATGTCACTGGAAGACTGGGCCATGGTCACTCTCACCGGTGCCGACACCCTGAAATATTTGCAGGGTCAGGTGACCGCAGACGTTGAAAAACTCGCCCCCGAGCAGCACGTGCTCTGCGCCCACTGTGATGCCAAAGGCAAAATGTGGAGCAATATGCGTCTGTTTAAACGCGGTGATGGCATGGCGTTTATCGAGCGCCGCAACCTGCGTGACAACCAGCTTGCCGAAATGAAAAAATACGCCGTATTTTCCAAAGTGACCTTTACGGCAGACGATGATGTCGTGCTGCTTGGCGTCGCCGGTTTTCAAGCCAGCGCCGCACTCAAGGGGCTGTTTACCAGCCTGCCCGATGCCACCAGCCCGGTGGTGCAGCAAGACGAAAGCACGCTGCTGTATCTGTCGCTGCCCGCAGAGCGCTACCTGATTGTCACCAGCCCGGAAAAAGCCAAACAACTGGTCGAAGAACTGGGCGAACAGGCGCAATTGAACGACAGCCAGCAGTGGCTGGCGTTGGATATTGAAGCCGGTTTACCGGTGATCGACAGCGTCAACAGCGTACAGTTTATTCCTCAGGCCACCAATATTCAGGCGCTAGACGGCATCAGCTTTAGCAAAGGCTGCTATGCGGGACAGGAAATGGTGGCGCGAGCCAAATATCGCGGGGCCAATAAGCGCGCACTGTTCTGGCTGGCGGGTAATGCGGCCAAAGTCCCGGCAGCGGGCGATGACCTTGAACTCCAGCTGGGAGAGAACTGGCGTCGTACCGGCAACGTGCTGGCGGCAATTCAGCTGGCAGATGGCACAGTGTGGGTGCAGGCGGTGTTAAATAACGATCTCGCCGCTGACAGTCTGCTGCGCGTGCGCGACGATGCCGGCAGCGCATTGCAGATCCAGCCTTTGCCTTATTCGCTGGTCGAAGAGAAATAATTGGCAGTTCCCCGGGATGCGGCATCTGCCCTATCCCGGGGTTAACTTCAAAACGGGGGATCAAACGTAGTAATAGATAGCCATAAAGTGGCAGAAACAGCCACCGAGCACAAAACCGTGCCAAATGGCGTGGCCAAAGCGGATACGTTCAGAAGCATAAAAAATCACCCCCAGCGTATAGATTACGCCCCCCGTCGCCAGCAGGACAATGCCGCCAGTAGAAAGCTTCATCGCCAGTTGATAAATCACAATCAGCGATAACCAGCCCATGGTCAGATAAGTGATTAGCGACAGCACCTCAAAACGGTGGGCAAAAGCCAGTTTAAAAATTACGCCAAACAGCGCCAGTCCCCAAATCACCGCCATCAGCCCTTGCGCCAGCGGCGAATTTAGCCCCACCAGCAGGAAAGGCGTGTAGGTACCGGCAATCAATAAATAGATGGCGCAGTGATCAAGCTTTTTCAGCCAGTATTTCGCCTTCTCATGGGGAATGGCATGGTAAAGGGTGGAGGCGAGAAACAGCAAAATCATGCTGCCGCCATACAGGCTATAACTGGTGATCGCCAAGGTGCCAGCATTGGCTTCTACCGCCTGAACAAGCAGTAAAACCAGCCCGACTATGCCCATAATCAGGCCAAAACCATGGCTCAGGCTATTGGCGATTTCTTCCGCCCAGGGATAGGCCGGTGGTGATACGTTATCCATATATTGCGTCCCTCAATAGTAGATAAAAATGGGTAAAAGTTTGCAAGATGCGTTACTCGGCGTTGCGGCGCGCCATATCGGCTTCGCTCAATAAACAAGCAGTCATACTGTATGTGAGAATAGTTCCAGTGTACAGCTGTAAGCCTAAACTTAATATCTCATCCGTCGATTTTGAGATTGCACCTGTTTTTATCTTGCAGGCCGCAACCTCAAGCGGCACGCTTTAGATCCTTGTGCTTCATTTTTTGTTAAAACATGCATTTTTATCGCCGAAGCTTTATCGTATTCACTGCAATGCATCCAAGATGCAGGGTTAAAGGATTTTTCTGAAACAGCCGTCTATATGACTAAGGTTTAATTATGTCCCTAGCCTCCCCGGCACTTAATTTCGGCCCGATGACCGAAGTTTTTCAATTTCTGATGGAAATCGACAAATTGAAAAGCGTGCAACGCCGTACCAAAGTATTAGGTACTCAGCGCCAGGAAAACTCGGCGGAGCACAGCTGGCATTTTGCCGTTGCGGCCATGAGCCTGGCGCCTTTCGCTGGTCAGGACGTCGATATGCAGAAGGTGATCCGTTTGGCACTGCTGCACGATATCGTCGAAATCGATACCGGTGACGTTCTGGTCTATGACCTCGCCGCCCGCGAAGCCGTTCAATCCAAAGAGATGGCGGCAGCCAAACGCCTGTTTGGCATTCTGCCGGCCCCGCTGGATAGTCAGTTTCTCGATCTGTGGAATGAATACGAAGCAGGCGAAACGCCAGAAGCGCGCTTTGCATTAGTGATTGACCGCATTTTGCCGGTTGTGATGAATCTCAATAATCACGGACAGAGCTGGGTAGAAAACAATATTCGCCTGGAGCAGGTGATTTCTCGTAACGCCTTTATCAGCGAAGTGAATCCGCTACTGTGGGAACATTTGCTGGTGCATCTTAATCACGCCCACGAGCAGGGCTGGCTGAAATAATCTGTCGGCATAAACAGCAAGACTCCCCGACTGTCACCAGCCAGGGAGCCTTGTGGCGTTATCAGTGCGGGGTACTGAGTGCAGTTTGTTCGTTATAAGGCTTCATCAGCAGGTCGGCCTGTTTCTGCGCTTCTGCCGCTGCCGCCTCTGGCGTCAGTTTGCCATCGTTCATCAACGCACCCAGCTGGTTTTCCATCGCCTGACGTACCGCCACAGTTTCATAAGTGGCGTACCAGGGCATGGCAAACTTCAGTTGGTCCAGCGCAATGGCAGCTCGTGGATCCCTGGCGATATACTCCTTCATCTCCGGCGTGTCATACGCGGCAATACGCGGTGAGAAGTAACCGGTGAAACGGCTCCAGCTACCGTTAACTTTTGGACTGACCAGATATTGCAGGAAGGTGTAAGCCGCTTTTTTCTGATCGTCAGAAATCCCTTTAAAGCTCACCAGACTGGCACCACCAATGGTTACCGCATTGCGTATTTCTTTTGGCATCATCGCCACACCCAACTCAAAGTCTTTGGTGTTTTCACGCATAAAGCCCAGCGCGCCGGTGCTGAGCATCGCCATCCCCAGCTTGCCGGAGAAAAATGCCGCGCTGATCTGTTTGGAGTTAAGCACGCCCGCAGGCATGACTTTGTCACGATAAACCAGATTTTGCCAAAAACGCAGGGCGCCGACGGTGGAGGGCTGGTTGTAATAGACTTCGCCCGGATAATCGGCGTTGTAATAGTTGCCGCCGTTGGCGCGGGTCAAAGCCGAGAGGATCCAGCCGCCGTAGTCATCATTGCTCGACGGCAGCATCA
This sequence comes from Rouxiella aceris, assembly GCF_012933545.1. Taxonomy (GTDB): domain Bacteria; phylum Pseudomonadota; class Gammaproteobacteria; order Enterobacterales; family Enterobacteriaceae; genus Rouxiella; species Rouxiella aceris. Next base: position 225,044 of record NZ_JAADJU010000001.1, read on the forward strand.
CGCCCCACTGCCCTTTGGCGCTATCGGTCAGCTTTTTGGCGTCGGCCAGTAATTCGCTCCAGTCAACCGGCGGGTGGTCGATCCCGGCCTGTTTAAACATATCCTTGTTGTAGTAAAGGATCGGCGTGGAGTTATGGAAAGGAATGGCGTAGGTCACGCCGTTAAGCTGGGCATTCTGCCGCATGGCTGGCCAGAAATTCTCGCTAAGAAAAGGGGTAGCTTTTTGGTTGCCATACTGGAACAGCTCATCCATTGGCAGAATTTCATTTTTAATCGCCAGATCGGCGGTAAAGTTGGCCGACATAATTACCAGCGCCGGAGGCTCGCCGGACTTGGCCGCCGCTTCGGCCTTTACTTTGGTGGTGTCATAGTTGCCGGTAAAAATCCCGCGAACTTCCACCTCACTCTGCGACTGATTAAACTCTTTGATCACCCGGGTCATTTCCGTGGTCAGCTTGCCGTCGACCGGAGCCGGGAACATAAAATCGATATTTTGTTTTGCCGCTACGGCACCTGCCGTCATCATGGTGACCGCTAAGGTGAGCGTCTGAATATTACGCATACTGCATCTCCCGGAGTAAATTCTGCTGGTGTTGGCCTGAGAAAAAGTGAAGGTCTTGCAAAGAAAAACGTAAATTAACCTGTTGATTGGCGTGCGGTGCGGCACCACGGTTCTTACGCAGGTAACGCAAGGGCCCGAGAGATGACTGGGCATGGTTAAGATACTCAGCCCCCAATAACTCGCAGTAGGTCAGGGAGGCGGCAAGCCGCAGGCTGGCCTCGCTTTCGTCGCTGACCTGGTCGCTAATATGCTCCGGTCGGATCCCCAGATAGACCTCGGTCAACTGCCGGGCATGTTCAGTGTCCGGCAAGGCAATGCGCTGACCGTCGATCTGCAACACGCCTTGCGCACAGGGCAGTTTGAAAATATTCATCGCTGGTGTGCCGATAAATCCGGCGACAAACAGATTGGCCGGATGGGCATACAGGGTTTGCGGCGCGCCAACCTGTTGCAGATCGCCTTTATTAAGCACCGCAATGCGATCGGCCATGGTCATGGCTTCCATCTGATCGTGGGTCACATAGACGGTGCTGGTTTTTAGCTGTTGATGCAGGGTCATAATGCCGTCGCGCACTTCGGTACGCAGCCGCGCATCGAGATTGGACAGCGGTTCATCCATTAAAAACAGTTTCGGATCACGCACAATGGCGCGGGCCATCGCCACCCGCTGGCGTTGACCGCCGGAAAGCTTGCCCGGTTTACGCTTAAGCAGTTCCCCCAGTTGCAATAAATCCGCCACCCTGGCCACCCGCGCTTGGTGCTGCGCTTTGGGTTCGTTGCGCATACGCATGCCAAAGGTAATATTCTGTTCCACGGTCATATGGGGAAACAGCGCGTAGTTTTGGAAGATCATCGAAAAATTGCGTTGGCGCGGCTCAAGGTCGGTAATATCTTCTCCCGCCTGCAAAATCCGCCCGCTGCTCACCTGCTCTAAACCGGCCAACAGGCGCAACAGCGTACTTTTGCCGCAGCCAGAAGGACCGACCAGCACCAAAAATTCACCGGCGGCAATCTCCAGCGACAGGTCATTCACTGCCATGCTGCCTTCAAACTCTTTGCTGACGTTTTCCAGACGGATACTCGACATTATTTTTCATCCACCGGGCAGCTGATATTGGCATCGTAAAGATAGGGACCGGCATAGGGAGCAAGGGAATGCAGATAGCTGACCAGCCCGGTATTGGCGATCAGACGATGCATCAGGCAGGCGGCAGGTTCCAGATTGTAATAGGGGGCCGGATTTTCGTGGAAATAAGGCACCTGGTGTACGGTTCCCGGAATAGTAGTGATAATCGCCTGACGATACTGGGTAAAGATCAACCGATGGGTGTGGCCGCAAAATACGCGGCACAGCGCCGGAAAACGGTCGATCAGCGCCAGCAGACGATCGCCATTTTCACAGGCAATGCTGTCCATCTGCGCCGAGCCCAGCTTTATGGGTGGATGGTGCATAAAGACCGCCGTCGGCTTGTCACCGCCCTGCTCCAGCTGCGTCTCCAGCCATAACAGGGTCTCTTCTGTCAGCCAGCCTTTCGATTCACCCGCCAAGCTGCTGTCGATAAACAGCAGGCGCATGGCAAAGTCGTCTACCGCATAGTGCATATTCTGCGCATCGCTGCCCAACTGCGGACACAGCGGCGACATCGCCGCCAAAAACTGCGCTTTGTCATCATGATTACCGGGAATGATATACAGCGGATAGCGCAGATTACCGAGAACCTGGCGGGCGACCTGATACTCCGCCGCCAGACCACAGTTGACGATATCGCCGGTGATCACCACCGCATCCGGGCGCTCTTCCAGCGCGTTCAGTTGACTGATCACCTCGGCATTGCAGGCGTTAACATCAATAAAATCATACAGTTTCCGGCCGTGACTGCGAAAGTGCATATCGGAAATTTGAGCTAAATACATGGTAACCCCTTACTTGATGCCTGAAAAACCGAAGCTTTTAAGGAACTGTTTTTGAAAAAGAATAAAGGCCAGCATCAGCGGCAGACAGACCATCAAGGTACCGGCGGTGATTAATCCCCATTGCCCGCCGGACTCGGCACCCATGGCAAAAGAGACCAAGCCGACGGTCAATACCTGCTTGTCCGGATCGTTAAGCACCATCAGTGGCCATAAATATTCGTTCCAGTGGTAGGTAATACTGACGGTGGCAAAGGCGAGGATCGCTGGCCATGACATTGGGATCAGCACGCGAAACACCACCTGCCACCAGCGACAACCTTCCATCAGCGCCGCCTCTTCAATTTCACGCGGGATACTTAAAAACGCCTGCCGCATCAGGAACACGCCAAATGCCGAGGCAAAGTAGGGCATCATGGTGCCGGTCAGGGTATTTAACAGACCGATCTGTTTCAGGATCATCATGTTAGGCACCATCATGATCACCGGCATAATCATCAGTTGGATCAGCAGCAGATAGAACAGCGTCTGTTTGCCGCGAAACTGGTGATAGGCAAAGACATAACCGGCGGTGATAATGGTCACCAGTTGCACCAGAAAAGTACCAAAAGCAAAAAACAGCGTATTGGCATACAGCCGCAGCCAGTCGGCGCTCTGCCAGGCCTGGCGGAAGTTATCCAGAGTCAGCGGAAAACGCGGCAGCATGGAGGCCATGTTCGGCGAAAAACTGCTTTCGCTAAACGCCGAGGAGAGCATCCAGATAAAGGGTGACAGCCAGAGTAACGCCGCGCAGCACAGCAGCACCGGCAGCGTCAGCCGTGAACTGCGCCGTAACAGCAGCGAGCTGCCGACGCGACGACTAACCCGCCGGGTGATTAAGGGTTGAGGGGAGGTTTCAGCGCTCATGATGGGCTCCTCTTTCCAGTACGCGTAGATTGAGCATCGAGAAGACAAACAGCAGCAGCAGCGTGATAAAGGTGGCGGCCGAGGCTTTGCCTAAATCGTGGGTGTCATTCGCCAGGCTTTGGATGTAATAGAGTAAAACCGTGGAGGCATTATTGGGTCCGCCCTGGGTCATCACCGGCACATGGTCAATTTGGGTAATGGCATAGATCAGCGCAATGGTGATCACAAAACTCAGCGTGGGACGCAGCAACGGCAGGGTGATATAAAAAAATACCTGCGTACGCGAAGCGCCCTCCATCAAGGCGGCTTCCCGCGCCGAGGTGGGGATTGATTGCAGTCCGGCAAGAAAGAACAGCATGTAATATCCGGCAAATTTCCAGACGCCAATCACGCTAAGGGCAATCAACGCACTCTGACTCATACCAAGATAGTTGTTGTTCATCGGTCCAAAAAATTTGGCCAGATAGTAGTCCAGCAAGCCCATTCCCGGCATAAAAATAAACAGCCACAGCGTGGCAGCACTGACCAGCGGAATAATCATCGGGAAGAAGAACGCCGTACGCAGCCAGCGATTGAGCGAGGTGTTTTCCCATAGCGCCACCGCCAGCAGCAGCGCCAGCACAATGCCGGGGATCACCGTCATCAGGATATAGGCCAGATTATTGAGCAGCGCGCGCCAAAACACGCTGTCGGTAAACAGGCGCTGATAATTTTGCAGACCGACAAAAGGCGGAGCATTGCTGGCCATGCGGCTATCAAACAGGCTGTCGATGGCCGAGCGCAGCAACGGAAAATAGGTAAAGGCAAACAGAAAGATCAGAGTCGGTAATAACACGATATAAGGGAATAACTTGTGTCGCATCGCCATTTTCCCGCAGGTCCTAACAGGATGCTTACCCTAATCTTTCTCTATTTCATTCAAATGTCAGTTATGTGATGATTTATTAGCCAATTGTTACTGAACAATCCTCGGCTATTGTCCGACCTGAGGTAACAAGGCTGTCGTTTCCAGGGTGGCAGAGGCCTGACGTGCCAGTGCTTCGGCATAGTCTGGCATTGACGCTGCGGCCCCGGCTCTCTCGACACACACTGAAGCGTAGGCCGATGCAAAGCTTGCAGCATCAGCCAGAGGCACACCGCTGGCCAACTGCGCTGCCAGTGAGCCGTTAAAGGCATCTCCCGCGCCGGTGGTGTCTTTTGGCACCGCGGCAAAGGCGGCAATCCACTGCGCCTGCCCGGCCACCGACAGCAAGGCTCCCTGGGTGCCGAGAGTAATAATCAATGCCTGGATCCCTTTGCCATGCAGCACCTGTGCCGCCTGTTGCGCCGAGGCCATATCCTGCACCTGGATACCGGTCAGCAGGCTGCACTCGGTGGCATTGGGGGTTAGCAGATCCACCTTGGCCAACAGGGCGTCAGAGACCGGCTGGAACGGTGCCGGATTTAAAATAATGTAGGTCTGCGCCTCTTTGGCAATGGCAATGACTTTTTCTATTGCCGGCAGATTGTTCTCCAACTGAGTCAGCAAGATATCGGCGGCAGCAATTGCCGGTCGGCACTGCTCAATCTCTTCGAGGGTAAAGGTCAGATTTGCGCCCGGATCCACGGCAATCATATTTTCAGCATCGGCACCGGCGACGTAAATCAGCGCATTGCCGGTGGGGTGATCGGCCGTTGAAAACAGTGTCACGGCATCAAAGCCAACACTGTCGAGATGGCGGCGGGCGAAGGTACCAAAATCATCGCGGCCCACCTTGCCGATATAGTGTACCCGCGCCCCGGCGCGCAGTGCGGCAACCGCCTGGTTGGCCCCTTTACCGCCCGCCCCCATCATACTGTTATGGGCGATCAGCGATTCTCCCGGCTGTGGAAAACGCGACATACCGGCGACAATATCCAGGTTAAACGAGCCTACAACGCAAACCTTGCCTTTTTTCATGCCTTTCTCCTTACTGGCATTTCCATGCCCGAACCCTGTGGTTGTGTACGTTGATAATCCCGCTGTGCTGCCAGGCATGCGCCTCGACAGCCGGTTTCATCGGTTACGCCGCTTTGCACAATCTGCAAACCGTTTGCCGGTTGCGGTCCGCGTAAATGTTGGCGGATTTGCTGTTCCAGCCGTGTCAGAGGGAAACCGCGCATCATCAGCACCCCGCCCCCCAACAGCAGATACTGTGGATCCAGAATATTCACTTCGCTGGCAATGGTGCGCCCGAGGCGATCAACAAACTCGACTAAATCCGCATGCTCGCCATGCAGTACAAAGAGATCGGCAAAGGCGGTTTCGGCGGCGTGTTGCCGCTTCCAGCCCGTCAGCCAGTTGCCGGAAGTCAGGGTCTCGACACAACCGGTCTTGCCGCAGGGGCACAGCGCCGGATTACCGGCCAGAGGAATATGCCCCAGCTCACCGGCAGCACCATGGGCACCATGATAGAAATCCTGATTAAGCCATAAACTGTTACCCAGGCCAGTGCCGAGATAGATCCCCACTGCCACGTCAGGCAAATGCGCCAGCCGCGTCAGATCCCACCACATCAGATGATTGACGTCTTTATCCATTACCACCGGCAGTCCCAGCGCGGCAGACAGCATCTGGGCGACAGGTCGATCGTCAAGCGCCGGGATAAAAGGCAACGACAGCACCCTTTGCCGATCGCGCGAGAGGATCCCCGGCAGGCCGAGCATCACGCGCACTACCTGCGATCCTTTGCTGCTCGCAGCCAGATAATTAGCGATCAACTGCTGTAAGCCGCTTAGCGGATCGTTCAATCCAGCCCAGGACGGCGTCGTCACTTTCTGATAGCCATAAAATTTTTGCTGACTATCCATCAACATCAAGCGGGTATTAGTGCCACCAATATCTACGCCGAGAAAATACTGCATACGGCTCTCCTGCCATTAGGCTGCCTGACGTGCCTGACGCATCTGATCGAGCATTTTGTCCCAGGCCTTATCCAGATCGTTATCCAGATTAAACAGACCAGAGGTGCCCACAATTAACACTTCGGCTCCCGCGCCCATTAACTGCTCATAGGTGCGTGCGTTACAGGATCCATCAATTTCAATCAGGTAGTGATAGCCCTGTTGCTGCTTCAGATCGCGCAGTTGGCTAACCTTGTGCAACATCTCGGGAATAAACGGCTGGCCGGCATAGCCAGGATCGACGGTCATAATGGTGATCTTGTCGAGCAGGTGGATATAGTGCTGAATATATTCCACCGGGGTGGCCGGATTGAGCACCACGCCAACTTTTTTACCAAAGGAACGGATCAGATTAATCACCCGGAAGGCATCACGGTTGATGGTTTCGGCGTGCGGACAAATAAAGTCGGCACCGGCGTTGGCGATGGCGGCAATAAAGTCGGTGGGGTTTTCCACCATCATATGCACGTCCAGCACCAGCGGGGTATGCGGGCGGATCTGTTCAATAAAAAACGGCGACAGGGTAATGTTTTTTACGTAGTGACCATCCATGATATCAATATGCAACATATCGGCACGGCGATTAAGCACCGAGAGCTGCTCTTTAATATCAAACAGACTCATGCACATTAATGAAGGCGAGATTTTATATTCCATGGCATTTTCCTAAGGGGCCGCAAAGGCCGATATTCAAGAGTAATGTCGATCGCAAGTCGTCAATAAACCGACGGCGTGGATCCATAAGTCATTGCTGCGCGGCGCGCGCTCTGGCCGCACTGCGACGGCTGGCACGACGCTGTACATAGCGCGTACGAAAGAACTTCACCGCCAATACCACAATCAATACCGCGCCCCACATCGCCAGACTAAAATGCGGGCTGACATTAAGCAGATTCAGGCCGGTGGCGATCACCTGTAAGACAATCAACGCCAGCACCACGCCGCTGACCTTGCCAAAACCGCCGTAGGGGTCGGTACCGCCGAGAATAATGGCCAGCACCGTCAGCAGCAGGTATGAATCGCCGTAGCCCATACGCGCCGAGTTAAAACGCGCCATCATGATCAAACCGGCGATCACGCACAGCATGCTCGACAACACATAGATGGCGATCAGTACGCGATGCGTATTCACCCCGCTAAAATGGGTGGCGTTAATATTGCTGCCACTCATATAGATGTATTTGCCCAGACGGGTGCGTTCGAGCAGCACCGAAATCAGCACCGCGGTAAGTAAAAAAACCATCAGCGGTACCGGAATACCCAGCAAGGTTTCAGCACCGATAAAGCGCACAATATCCGGCATACCGCTAAGGGCCGCCCCGCGTGACAGATAGATACCCACACCGTTAACCATGGTCATGGTGGCCAGTGTTACCAGGATCGGGTGAGCGCCGATATAGGCCACCAGCGCCCCGGTCAGGATACCGATCGCCACTGCCAGGATCATCGCCCCCACCAGCGCCAGAGTCAGCCAGGCGGCCTGCATCCACAGACCGGCATCCGGTGGCAGATAAGTCATAAATACCCAGGCCATCAGCAGGCTGGTCAGATTGGCAGTGGCGATAATGCACAAATTCAGGCCACCACTGAGGATGGGGATGAACATTGCCAGCGTCAGCAGCCCCAGTTCCGGCAGTTGGAAGGCGACACTCATAAAGGTGGCATCGCTAAAAAAGCGGCCCGGCATGGCGAAGCTAAAACCGATCACCACCACCAGCAGCAGTAACGTCAGTCCCATATTGGTTCCATCAAGCTTGAACCTGGGCAGATGCCGTTCAGTCGTCTCGGCTTTGGGTTTCATCATCAGACTCTTGGATTTGGCAAACATAGCTGCATTCCTCTGGCATCAGGCAAAGCCGACATCGGTTTCTTTGCGTTTTTTGTAATGCGTAATGGTGATAGCCACCACAATCACGCCGCCAATCACCACGTTCATAAAGTAGTTGGAGACGCCAATCAGGTTGAGGCCATTTTTCAGTATGCCAATCAGGAACACCCCCATCAGCGTGCCCACTACGCTACCTTTGCCACCATTGAGACTGGCACCACCCAGCACCGCTGCAGCCAGAACATCAAGTTCGCCGCCAACCAGCGCATTAGGTACTACTTCCCCCACGCGATAGACCTGGACCAGGCCACCAATGGCCGCCATGGCCCCCAGATAGCCGTAGGCAAACAAGTGCAACAGCCCAACGCGGATACCGATGCGGCGTGCAGATTCCTGATCGCCGCCAACGGCAAACAACTGACGGCCAAGATGGGTTTTATTGAGTAATATCCAAGTGAAAGCGGCGACCACCAGCATCACGACCAGCGGCAAACCAATCTGGTAGTGAGCGCCAGCCACGCTAAAGGGTAAGACTTTCAGCGGGGTGACCAGCCAGTCGGGCAGATCATAAAGACTGGTGCCTTTGGTCAACCACATCAGCATGCCAAACAGCAGCGATTGCATACTGATTGTGACGATGATCGAGACAATGCGCAGGCAGTAGATCAGCACCGCGTTGATCATGCCAAGCGTAGTACCTATGGCGACCGCCAACAAAATACTGCCCAGCGGATTGCTCATGCCGTAGCTAATGGCCAGGGTGGCAATCAGGTACTGCACCACCGAGGCCACGGCAGCAAAGGAGATATCAATACCGCCGGTCACCAGCACCACAAACAGTCCCAGCGCAAAAATTCCGCTCACCGCGTAGCTTTCGCTGAGATCGAGTAAATTCCGCAGCGTTAAAAACTGGTTGCTGAGCAACGAGAAAATCACCATCAGCGCCACCAGCACCCAGGCCAGATAGCCTTCGTTACTGGACGGACGCAACCGATTCAGATTAAGCATTTACCGCCTCCGCAAGCTGTTGCTGGGTGATCCCTGCAGGGATATATTCGCCAACCACGGTGCCGTCACTAAAGTGCAGTACCCGGTCGCAGTTGAAATAGACTTCCGGCACCTCGTCGGAGATCAACAGAATGGCGATCCCTTCTTGCGCCAGTTGATGGATCAACTGATAAATACTGGCTTTGGCACCGACGTCGACGCCGACAGTGGGGGAATCAAGGATCAGGATCTTCGGTTGTGTCAGTACCCATTTGGCCAACACGATCTTCTGCTGGTTACCGCCAGACAAGGTCGAGATCGCCTGATCGGGATCGGCAACTTTCACCCCCAATTTATCGATCCACTGGTAGACGATTTTGTTTTTGCGGTACTCATCGATCAGATGAAAACGGCTGCGCAGTTGATCCATAATAGCCAGCACGGTGTTGTCGCCCACCGACTGCTGTTGCACCAGCCCCAGCGTTAGCCGGTCTTCAGAGACATAACCGATCCCCGATTTGATCGCGTCCTCATGACCGCGAAAGCGCACCGGCTTACTGTCGAGATAGATCTTTCCGCTATCGGGTTTGGTCATACCAAACAGACTCAGCGCCAGCTCGGTGCGTCCGGAGCCGAGCAGGCCACATAGCCCGAGCACTTCTCCCTGATAGAGTTTCAGGCTGACGTCGTGATATTGGTCAGCGCGGCTGAGCTTATCCAGCTCGAGCATAATGCGTTCGCTATGCTGATTGGCGGCCTTGCGCGCGTAGTTCAGCGTCAGGCCGGTCATCAGCTCGGTCAAACGTTCACTGCTGACTTCCGCCGCCGGAAAGGTGCCCACTTTTTGACCATCACGGATCACCGTGACGCTGTCGGAGATTTCCAGCACTTCATCCAGGCGATGGCTGACAAACACCACGCTGATACCTTTTTCTTTCAGATAATGCACGGTGCGCAGCAGTTGGTTGACTTCGGTACGGGTTAGCGAAGCCGTCGGCTCATCCATAATCACCAGGCGAGCGTCGGCCACCAGCGCACGGCAAATCGCCACCTGCTGACGCTGGGCAATGGGCAGCGCGGCGACTTTGCTGTCGAGATCGAGGCTAAAGTTCAGCTCATCCAGAATACGTCGGGCGGTCTGATGCAGACGCCCCGGACGATACCAGCCAAACAGACCGTGCAGGTTATGTTCAAAAGCAATATTCTCCGCCACCGTCAGATTGGGAAACAGCGACAGATCCTGATAGATCACCTGAATGCCAAAGCTGCGCGCCTGTTCCGGTGACAATCGGCTGAAAGTCTGATCGCCAAGGGAGATGCGACAACCGTTATCAGGCTGGTAAACCCCCGAGATCACCTTGATCAGCGTGCTTTTGCCACAACCGTTAGTTCCTGCCAGGCAGTGCACTTCCCCCGGCATCAGGCGCAGAGAAATATTGTTCAGCGCACGCTGGCCGCCAAAGGTGACCGACAGATCCTGAACGTCAATTAACGGACGGTCATTGCCTGTGCCTGCAATCACTGTCGGCTGTTGTTGGATAATCTCGGAGATCGCCATAATTACAGCCCCATTTTGACCAGTTTTGGCAGGTTGTCTTTGTCGAGACTTTCAGTACGGTTGCCGAGAATGGTGCGCGTGGTGTCGTTAACCTTCACTTTGCCCATCCCCTCGATATCCATGCCGTCGGTGATCTTCTCGCCTTTCGCCATCATGCCGGCGATACGCACAAAGATTTCCCCGGCAACCATCGGATTCCAGATATAGCCGCCGTTGATGGCACCACTTTTCACCAGCGAAGCGCCCTGACCCGGACTAAATGGCCCAAAGACGCAGATATCTCCGGCTTTGCCGCGGTTGAGCACCGCACGGCCCGCGCCGATCGGCCCTTGTGAACCAATGGCTAAAATGCCTTTCAGATCGGGATATTTCGACATCAGGTCGTTGGTGGTGCGAATGGTGTCATCCAGCGATTCGGCGACACCAAAGCGGTCACCGACTTCGTGCATATTCGGATAGTGTTCCTGCTGATATTTGACAGCGGCATCGGCCCATTTTTTATGCACCGGCACCGTCAGACTGCCGACGTAAATCGCATAGCTGCCGGTCTCTTTCATGCATTTTGCCAGCGCAACCATATGGTTGATGCCATGCTGTTCCGCATCGACCATTTCAAAGTCCCAGTCAGCGTATTTCTGGTCCGGGGACTCATGGGTGATCACCTTGATCCCGGCGTCATGGGCGCGTTTCAGGACCGGCTCCAGCACTTTGGCATCGTTGGGCACCACGCCGATAATATCGACTTTCTGTGCAATCAAGTCTTCAATAGCGCGTACCTGCAACGCCGGATCGGCACCGGTTGGTCCTACCTGCCAGGCATCAATGCCCTCTTTTGCCGCTTCATTTTTGATGCCGACTTCCATCGCGTTAAACCAGGGGTTCCCCCCGACCTTGACCACAACGCCCATGCGGATTTTGTCGGCGGCGTGGGCCGACAGAGATAACATTGCCGTGGCGAACAGGCAGGCAAGGACAGATTTTTTCATGTTTTTTACTCCACAAAATGTCAATTATTTGCCGCAGTCAGTAGCTCGCCACGGCTGTTGTTGTAATGACCAGGTAGGTATAACGTACAGTCAAGATGTTGAAAACGGGTCGCCCCGCTGGGTCTTAAGGCTGACTTGCTTGTGTTTGACCGGGGCAACTTCAATCACGTTAACGTTGCTCCAGGCCAGTTCCTGACGGAATTCTTCATCTTCCAGAGTGTCGGTGATCAGCGTGTCAATCTCCCGGTAGTGGCAGATACGGGCAAACGAACGGCGACCAAACTTGCTGGAGTCGGCCAGCAGGATCTTGTGTTCCGACGACAACAGCATTTGCTGCTTGAGCCGCGCATGGTGTTCGTTACTTTCTCGGATCCCCCCTTCGTGACTGATGCCATGGCAGGAGAAAAACAGTTTGTTAATCACAAACTCGGTTAACAGCTTCTCGGCCAGCACACCGATAAAGTCTTCATATTTGGCTGAATACTCGCCCCCCAGCCCGATGGTTTTCACATTGGCCTTGGCGGCCAAGGTCTGGATGATATGCAGCGAGTTGGTCAATACCACCAGTTGGATATCCGGTAACTGTCGAGCCAAAAACCAACTGGTGGAACTGCTGTCCAGCAGCAGGCAGTCGCCGGGATTGATCAGCGCCAGCGCCCTTTTGGCGATTCGGGTTTTCTGATCGGGTGCCTGGTTACTGCGATCGCGAAATGACTCCCCTTGTTCAATTGCCGGTACATAATGCTTTTCAATTTCATGCTGATTAACAAACACCGCCCCGCCATGGCTGCGTAATAACAGGCCGCGCTTTTCCAGCAGCGTCAAATCACGCCGCGCCGTTTCCAGCGAGATCTGGCAAAGTTCTGCAACTTCCTGGACCAACACCCGACCACGCTGGCTAAGGACCTCGGTAATAAAGCGGTGACGTTCAACTGGCAGCATTTTTTTCCCCTTCGCGATAGTTAATAAGATACGCAAGCGCGTAAAACTGGAATGCGCGTTGCCTCAAAGCGGGTGGAGCCGTGTTTGTGCTGCGCGCGCGATGTGATAGTTGTCAAAAAAAAACAGCAAAAGGTGAAATGTTAAATTTTAGATATGCGGTGCTGCCTGCATTAAATCGCGTTGGTGATTGCAAGCTGTCATCGGGGATATAGCAAACGGTCACAATTCCTCGTCAAAATAAATGACCGAATATGACCGTTTATGTGGAAATGCCCGTATGCAGGCAACAGGCAAAAAAAACGACAGATAAACTGTCGCTTTGCGGAAGGCCTGGTAAGGGAGAGCAGCGTGCTTACAGGGGCTTGTTGGCGGTTTCCCGGGCGGAAAATACTGCCAGCAGCGTAATCAACAGCGCCAACGTCACATAGCCCGATACCGCCAGGGTACTGCCGTACTCCTTAAATAAAGAGGTAATAATTAACGGAGCAAAGCCGCCACCGACAATACCGGATAAGGTATAGGCCAGAGAAGAACCCGCATAACGTATACGCGTTGGAAATTGCTCGGTGACAAAGGCAGCCTGCGGACCATACATGGCCGCATGCACCTGTAATCCGCCGATAACCGCCAGACAAATCAGCACCGGATGTGCGCTGTCGAGCAGCATAAAAAACACAAAGGACCAGATAATTGCCATCAGCGCCCCCAGCATATACACCGGCCGACGACCAAACTTATCGGATAACGCCCCAAACAGGGGGACAGTGATGGCATTGCCTAAAGCACCGAGCATGGTGGCAGTCAGCGCCAGCGGACGTGGTAAATGCAGTACCGTCGTCACATAGGTCAGAGTGAACACCACTACCAGCGCATAAAGAACATCGGAGCCAATACGCGCACCACCGGCGATCAGCAAAGGACGCAGATGTTGGCTAAATACCTCTTTGATCGGCGTGTGGGTGGTGTTTTTGTTTTGCTCGAGCTTTAAAAACGCCGGGGTTTCCCCAACGCCGCGACGCAGCCACAGGCCAAAGATCACCAGCAACAGACTCATCAAAAAGGGAATGCGCCAGCCCCATTGCTGAAAATCATCAGCCGATAAAAAGAGGGTGATCAGCGTAATCAACCCGGTGCCAATCAAGGTGCCACAGGATGGGCCCACCTGGGCGAAAGAGGCGTTGCGACCACGCTGTTCGGGTTTGCCATGCTCCATGGATAACAATACCGCACCGGCCCATTCGCCGCCGAGAGCAATCCCCTGAATAAAACGCAGGCTGACCAGCAGCAGCGGACTCCAGATCCCCCAACTGGCATAACCCGGTAATAAGCCCATAAGTGCGGTAGTGACGCCCATCATCACTAGCGTGGTCACCAGGACAAACTTGCGCCCGAGGACATCCCCCAGATGACCAAAGATCATGCCACCAATAGGACGTGAAACATAACCGACCGCATACGTTGAAAATGCCAGGATGGTACCAACCAGCGGATCAAATGAAGGAAAAAACACATGGTTAAAAATCAGCGCCGCCATAAGGTTGTACACCGTAAAGTCGTACCACTCCAGCGCCGTACCTATTGAACTGGCCGCTGCCAGACGTCCGGTTTTTGGCCGCTTACGTTGTTCCTCTACGGACAAAACCTGGGAGTTATCAGTTGAAGACAGACTCATGATGCCACCTCCTGTGCGCTAAGTTGCCAACCCAGAACATACTGCAACACCTCAGACAACGGATAATCCAATGCCTGGCAAGCTTGTGCTGCAAGTTGCAGAGAAGCGCTGGCGCTGCTGCTTTCAATCAGCATCATCGGCAGAAGCTGACGGTTTTCCGGGGACTCTTTCGGCAAGGGGGTACTCAGCGCCACGTCAGGCAATAACAGGCTGGAGCGCACAAATCCGGGTTGAGCAAACAGCGTTCCACCCAGCTCGCTGATATCTGTCGCCAGACTGGCTGATAGCCCGTTGGCCGGGAAAGTAATAATGGCCAGATGGCTGCCCGTGCCGTGACCTACCACGGCGTTGATGCTACAGACACGACGCATTGGCGACTGCATTTTTTGCAGATTGGCCACCGACCAGGCGGTCTGGCGGGTAAAAGCGGCGTGATAGGCTTCTGAAGTAAAACTTTCCAGCGACGTGGTTTTATACAAACCGAGGTATTTGCGTCCGCCCTGTAAAGACTGATAACGCGTACCACTGAGAAAACCGGCAATACGTACGCGTTCTTCAACGTGTTCACGATCGTACCATTGATTAAAATCCGCTTCGTCCTGCGCGGCAACGTCGGTGGCGACAAAAAGCATGCCTTGGTGAGAAGTGATCATTGTCCTGGTCCTGTGATTATAAAAAGTTGGCAACGAGATGGCGTAATTACGCCGGATTTGCTACGGACGATTGCAGGCAACGCTCAATCTGCAATGCCCAGCTCATCAATTCAGCGTCTTGCATCGGCAGCGCGGCGACCATCAGGCCCACTGGCGCATGACCCTCTGCCTGGCAAGGTAATGACACCGCACAGCCGTCGAGAAAGTTGATTACCGAAGGATTACGCAATACGGCACCATTGATGCGGAAATAGGTTTCGTCACTGGCCTCCAGCTCGGCAATCGATGGCGCGATAATGGGCACCGTCGGCATCAGCAGCGCATCGAACGGCGCTATGCTGGCGCTGACCCGTCGTTGCCAGTCGGCACGCAGCTGCAGCAACTGTTGGCGATCGTCTTCACCCAGCGGCTCACCGCGACGAATGCGCGAAACCACGCGCGGGTCGTACTCATTTGCACGTTCGGCAATCAGCGACTGATGCCATGCCCATGATTCCAGTGCAGTAAAACCACCATTGGCGTTTATCTCCGCCAGTTCGGCAAATTCATCACAAGGAAGGGTGGAAATTCGGGCACCAGCCTGCGTCAAGCGTTCAATCGCGCTGGCAAAGGCTTCCGCAACCTGATGATCGAGGCCATTCAGCACCAGCGTTTGTGGAATGGCAAAATGGGCCTCGGCCAAATTTTTCGCCGTCAAGGTTAGCGGCATATCGGCAATGGCTGCATCCAACGCTACGCAACTGGCAACATCCCCCGCAATGGTGCCCACTGAATCGAGTGAGGCGGAGAGGGGCAACACCCCGGCCATCGGCATCCGCCGGGCGGTGGGTTTAAAACCGGTAAGGCCACAGAATGCTGCCGGAATACGCACCGATCCGCCGGTATCACTGCCAACCGCGCCCAGACACATGGCATCGGCGATCGCCACCGCCGCACCGGAAGAGGATCCACCAGGAATGCGACGCGTCTGACGATCCCAGGGGTTGGCTGGCGTGCCGTAATGGGGATTAATACCCAGTCCCGAATAGGCAAACTCGGTCATATTGGTTTTACCGACAATAACCGCCCCCGCTTGTAGCAAACGGCTGACCACCTCCGCGTGTGCCGCAGCGGCGGGCGAATCAGCCAACACCCGTGAGCCGCCGGTGGTCACCTGGCCTGCAACATCAAAAAGATCTTTGACCGACACCGGAATACCGTCGATGGCAGAAAGGGGTTGCCCGGCGGCCCAACGCTGGCTGGAGGCGACAGCCTGCTCCCCTGCCCACTGCGCATAAATCTGCGTAAAGGCCAGCTGGCCTTCGCCGCCGCTGGCGGTAATGTTGGCCAGCACCTCGGCGGTGAGTTGTTCCGCCGTCACACGCCCCTGTGCGAGTTGTTCAACAGCCTGCTGTAGACTGAGAGAGAGCTGAAAATTCATAATGTGACTCCGTGATGAGGCCGGATTAACAGACAACCGGCAGTTCGACACTTTGATAGGCATGGACGATCGTCCGTCCCAAATGTTCATCCACCAGTTCCATGCGAAACTCCGCTGCAGGACGGATGCCACCTATGGCCGCCACGGTGCCGCAGGTCATGCCCATACCTTCCACCGGTTCGGCATTCCCGCCCAGATAACGACTGAGTAGATCTTCCGGCTTACGCAGGCTCGACAAAGATCCTTGCTGATAAAGGCGGTATTCCCCCTGCTCTTTGATCCAGGCGCGCAAAATCAGGCGATCCCAGTGCGAGATCACCTCACTCATCCGCCAGGCGGTGGTCGCCACGGGCTTTACGCAAACCTGTTTGGATAGTGCGACACTGTGTGATTCCAACTGACGATCGGTATGATCCGAGGCCAGCGAGAGATACATCTCACCTTGGTGAGTAAAGATAAAAACTTCGGCTTCACCGGAGGTTTCGGTTCCCACTACCTCAATTTTTTTATTCTGGGTCAGTTGATTGGCAGCAACGCGATAAAACAGCGGCACTGCACTTGGGCGGGGCACGCCCAGGGCTTCAAGTTCACTGATATGGTGCATGATGGCGTCGGCATCACGACCTGCCCAACCAGCAATCACCAATTGATTAATTTCGACCGCAAGCGTGGTGACGTCAGGGTTGGCAGGTAAAAATGCAGGTAGAGTAAAGGTCAGTTTCATCGCGATGGGTCTCCTCCTAGAGACATACTTTAAAAATACAGTGAAATTTCACTACAACTTCATTCATTAAATAAGCGATTTTCGTGCCATGTTTTTGTGTAGAATGTCTAAAAATCTTCTCGGCAGGAGAAAGGTGTGAAATCTGTTGACGCAGAAAATCTGGAAACAGCAGCAGCCAGCGAAACGCAGTTATCGTTAAATGAGCAGGCATATCGCCGCTTTAAGCAGGCATTGGTGACCCTGAGCTATAAGCCGGGGGAGTATTTGAATACCGCACAGGTAATGAATGATTTATCGCTGGGGCGTACGCCAATTAATCAGGCGATCCACCGGCTGGCCAATGAAGGGTTATTGCAAATTATCCCGCGTAAGGGGGTAATGGTTTCGCCGCTATCGATCGACGATGCACTGGAGTTGATCGAAGTCCGCCTGGCCAATGAGTTATTGTGCATCCGGCTGGCCAGCCAGCGCGTCTCGACAACGGATATTGCGGAACTTAACGCCATCAACCAACGGATTGCCGTCGCCTGCCAATTACGCGATCGTAACCAGATGATGTCGCTGGATTATCAGTTCCACCAATTGCTGGCGCAAATTGCCGGCAACAGTATATTAATGGATATCCTTAGCGTGCTGCACGCGCAAGCACAGCGCTTTTGGGCCAGTTCATTGTCCAAAGAGGGTCATATGCAGGAAGTGATCGGTGAGCATCAGGCCATTATTAATGCGCTCGCCGCGCAGGATGCCTCAGCGGCAGCCCATGCCGCCGAAATGCATATTTTATCTTTTCGTCATGCACTACTGCGCGGCTAACGACAAGTTATTTCCCCCCCGCCAGATCGATAAAACTGCCGGTGACATAAGAGGCTGCGTCGGACAGCAGCCATGCTATCCAGAGCAATATCTCGGCTGCCGCCGGTCACTAATAGCACTTTAGTCACAATAGTAAATCATGATTAAACCTGATGGTGATCCCGTTAAAACGGGGCCGTTTTACTCTGCCATTTTTGGCGATACTTAGTATGATGATCGGCGAAATTCGGCAAAAACGCTTAATTTAAAGGAATAATTCATGATGAATATGACCGGCTCGGCATTTTCACTGCACCTCCGCCAACGGGGCTCACTGCTCGCCAAAACCGCGATCGGCTCGCTGCTAATCGCCGCCATTGGTGTCAGTACGCTTCCTTTGACCGCCCAGGCTTCGGAAAATAGTAGTCTACCGGGGTTAATTAACCAACGCCTCTCCTATATGAAAGACGTGGCCAGCAGCAAGGCGTTAAACCATCAACCGATTGAAGTGCTCGATCAGGAAGCCAAAGTGTTGGCAGATACGCTGAAAGTGGCCGAGGGAGCAGGCATCGATCCCGTCTCGATCAAACCCTTTATTGTCGCGCAGATGAGTGCCGCCAAAGCGATCCAGTATCGCTATCGCGCCGACTGGCTGGCAACGCCGGAAACCCATTGGCAGCCGCGACCGCTTAATCAGATCCGCAGCGATATCGCCGCTTTATCCAGCCAAATCATTCAGCGTCTGGCGGTCGAATTAAAAGCCAACGGCAAGATTTCCCCTGATAACGAGGCGGAATTTAGCGCCCAACTGCAACAAAAAAACCTCAGCGAAGCCGATAAAATCCAACTGTTTACGACATTAAAGCAGGTGCATTTAAAGAAATAGGCAGGATTTTGTTCATGCGGCAATAACAAGAGAGGGGAAATTCTGGCCTTGCGGCCAGAATTTTAGCAACAATTACTGATAGTCGCCGATCGGTACACAAGAGCAGAACAGATTACGGTCGCCGTAAACATCATCAAGGCGTTTCACCGTCGGCCAGTATTTGTTTTCACTGCCCGCCGGGAATACCGCCAGCTCACGGCTGTAGGCATGATGCCACTCGCTGACCAGCTCTGCCTGGGTATGCGGTGCATTAACCAGCGGGTTATCCTCTAAGGTCCACTTCCCGCTGGCGACGTTGTCGATTTCACCACGGATGGCCAGCAAGGCATCAATAAAGCGGTCGAGTTCGACTTTGCTTTCCGATTCTGTCGGCTCAATCATCAGGGTGCCCGCCACCGGGAACGACATGGTCGGCGCATGGAAGCCGTAGTCGATCAGACGTTTGGCAATATCCATTTCGCTAATGCCGGTAACTTCTTTCAGCGGACGAATATCAAGAATACATTCGTGAGCAACACGGCCATCGCGACCGGTATACAGCACCGGAAAAGCCTCTTTCAGGCGCGTGGCAATGTAGTTGGCGTTAAGGATCGCGACCTGACTTGCCTGCTTCAGCCCCTCGGCACCCATCATGCGGATATACATCCAGCTGATTGGCAATATAGAAGCGCTGCCGAACGGTGCCGCAGATACCGCGCCGTTTTGCGTCAACACGCCATCAATCTGTACGACGCTATGACCCGGAACAAAAGGTGCCAAATGGGCTTTAACGCCAATTGGACCCATACCTGGACCGCCACCGCCGTGCGGGATACAGAAGGTTTTATGCAGGTTAAGGTGCGACACATCCGCGCCGATATAGCCCGGCGTAGTGATGCCCACCTGGGCATTCATATTGGCTCCGTCGAGATAAACCTGACCACCGTATTGATGAACAATCTGGCAGACTTCACGGATGGTTTCTTCATAAACGCCGTGCGTCGACGGATAGGTCACCATAATACAAGAGAGTTCATCACCAGCCTGCGCCGCTTTCTCACGCAGATCGCTGAGGTCGATATTGCCCTGTTTGTCACAGGCCACCACCACCACCGACATGCTGGCCATATGCGCCGATGCCGGGTTGGTGCCGTGAGCGGAACTTGGGATCAGACAGATATGACGGCTGCTCTGGTTGCGGCTTTCATGATAGCGACGAATTGCCAGCAGACCGGCATATTCCCCCTGAGCACCAGAGTTCGGCTGCATACAGACTGCATCGTAGCCGGTCAACTGCACCAGCCACTGTGACAACTGACCAATCATCTGCTGATAGCCGCTGGCCTGCTCGACCGGGCAGAACGGGTGCAGTTCGGCAAACTCTGGCCAGGTGATCGGGATCATCTCGGCCGCCGCATTCAATTTCATGGTGCAGGAACCCAGTGGGATCATCGCCTGATTCAGCGCCAGATCCTTTTTCTCCAGACGATGCATATAGCGCATCATTTCGGTTTCACTGTGGTATTGGTTAAATACCGGGTGAGTCAGGATCGGATCCTGACGCAGTGACGCCGCCGGAATAGACTGATTGTCGGTGCTGGCAACCAGGTCCAGTTGCTCGATATCCAGACCATGGTCGTCGCCAAGCAGCACGGCAAACAGCACCTGCACATCTTCACGCGAGGTGGCTTCGTCGAGGGTAATGCCCACGGCGTTATGAATATCGGTACGCAGGTTCAGGCCAAAGCTCTGCGCGCGTTCCAGCACTGCCGCTTTATCCTGCACGTCGACCGTCAGCGTATCAAACCAGCTGTTGTGGCGCAGCGTCAGGCCGCCTTTCTTCAGGCCAGCGGCCAGAATATCGGTCAGACGATGGATACGGCTGGCAATGCGTTTCAGACCTTCAGGTCCGTGGAACACGGCGTACAGGCTGGCAATATTGGCCAGCAATACCTGCGAGGTACAAATATTGGAGTTGGCTTTTTCGCGACGGATATGTTGTTCACGGGTTTGCATCGCCATACGCAGCGCGGTGTTGCCTGCAGCATCGCGGGAAACGCCGATAATGCGCCCCGGCATTGAGCGTTTAAACTCATCACGGCAGGCAAAGAAGGCGGCATGTGGACCACCGTAGCCCATTGGCACACCAAAGCGTTGCGCCGAACCAAAGACCACGTCTGCACCCTGCTTGCCCGGTGCGGTCAGCAGCACCAGTGCCATAATATCTGCTGCTACGCTGGTAATAATTTTACGGTTTTTCAGTTCGGCAAACAGCGCACTGTAGTCATGAACTTCGCCAGTGGTACCCACCAGTTGCAGCAGAACACCAAAGATGCCGTCAAGTTCCAGCACTTTTTCTGCTTTATCGACGATGATATCAAAACCAAAGGTTTCGGCACGGGTGCGCACTACGTCAAGGGTCTGCGGATGCACGTCGTCAGCAACAAAGAAGCGATTGGCATCTTTCAGTTTGCTGGCGCGTTTCGCCAGCGCCATGGCTTCGGCGGCGGCGGTGGCTTCGTCGAGCAGGGATGCTGACGCCAGATCCAGCCCGGTCAGGTCGAGGGTCAGTTGCTGGAAATTCAGCAGCGCTTCAAGACGGCCCTGGGAGACTTCGGGTTGATACGGGGTATAAGCGGTGTACCAGCCGGGGTTTTCCAGCATATTGCGCAGGATCACCGGCGGCGTCAGCACCGCGCTGTAGCCCATACCAATATAAGATTTATAACGCTGGTTTTGACTGGCAATGGCTTTCAGCTCAGCCAACGCCTGATGTTCGGTTACCGCATCGCCTACCGCAGGGGGACCAGGTAACTGGATATCCACCGGAACAATTTGCTGGATCAAGGCGTTTAGCGAACTGGCGCCAACGGTGGCCAACATCTGCTGCTGCTGAAGGGAGGAAGGACCGATATGGCGACCGATAAAGGCTTCGCTGTGTTCAAGTTGGCTGAGAGTCTGAGTCATGTGCTAGGCATTCCTGAAATCTTGCATGGAGGTACTGGGACAAAAACGCTTGCCCCGTAACCATTACGAGGCGTTCAATCTCGACCCGACGTGATTGGCGCGACAACCAGGCGGCAGTCGCTCATCCAGGGAGCTGACTCAAGATCGTTCCCGGGATGAACCGACGTAACCCGCGCAGTTATCGCCGCAAAGACGACGGGCACAAAATACTTAGTCTTCCAGCGTGGCTTCGTAACCTGCCGCATCGAGCAAATTATCAAGTTCGGCTTCGTCAGAGGCTTTAATCTGGTACAGGAAACCTTCGGCGTAAGGGGCGCTGTTAACCAGTTCCGGAGAGGCTTCCAGTTCGCTGTTAACCGCAACAATTTCGCCGCTGATTGGCGAGTAGATATCTGACGCCGCTTTTACAGATTCCGCTACGGCGCAATCTTCGCCGGCATCAACAATGCGGCCCACTTCGGGCAGGTCGATAAAGACCATATCACCCAGTAATTCCTGCGCGTGTTCAGTAATGCCTACGCTATAAATACCGTTGCCTTCTGCACGCACCCATTCATGAGAGGTGGCGTATTTTAGTTCTGCTGGAACGTTGCTCATAACTATTCTCCTGAAAGAGGTTTATTAATGCTTAATATCGAAAAAATAAATCAAAGCGATAACCGTCGGCCAGAACGGTCTGGCAGACTAAAATCCATTACACCAGGCTTTTGCCATTACGCACAAAACCCGGTTTGGTGACACGCACCGGCATTTCACGATTACGAATTTGCACAATCGCCTGTTCACCAATCCCAGCCGGAACACGGGCCAGTGCAATGCTGCACCCCAGCGTTGGCGAGAAAGAACCGCTGGTGATAATACCTTCCTGCAGATTGCCTCTGGCATCGGTAAAACGCACTGGCAATTCATTACGTAATACACCTTTTTCGGTCATGATCAAACCGACCAACTGCTCGGTGCCGTGTTCACGCTGGCTCTCCAGCGCATCGCGGCCAATAAAACGACGATCTTCCGGCTGCCAGGCAATGGTCCAGCCCATATTCGCCGCCAGCGGCGAAATGCTTTCGTCCATTTCCTGACCATAGAGATTCATGCCCGCTTCCAGACGCAGCGTATCGCGTGCGCCCAGTCCGGCAGGCTTGACGCCGGCTGCCAGCAGTTTTTGCCAGAAATCCGCCGCGTCGTCCTGTGGCAGGGCAATTTCATAGCCTGCTTCACCGGTGTAGCCAGTGGTGGCGATAAACAGCGAACCGGCCTGCACGCCAAAGAACGGCTTCATGCCGCTAACGGCCTGTTTTTGCTCGGCTGTAAACAGCGTCTGCGCTCTTTCTTGCGCCTGCGGACCCTGCACGGCGATCAGCGCCAGGTCATCACGAACGGTCAGCTCAATGGCATAAGGTTTGGCATGTTCCGAGATCCACGCCAGATCTTTTTCACGGGTGGCGGAGTTGACCACCAGACGGAAATAGTCTTCGCTAAGGAAATAAACAATCAGATCATCGATCACGCCGCCGGAGGCATTCAGCATACCGGTGTACAGTGCCTTGCCCGGCTGAGTCAGTTTGGCGACATCGTTGGCCAATAGATAACGCAGGAATTCACGGGTGCGCGCACCGCGTAAATCGACGATGGTCATATGTGAAACGTCAAACATACCTGCATCCTGACGCACGATATGGTGTTCATCCAGCTGGGAGCCATAATGCAGCGGCATCATCCAACCGTGAAAATCGACCATACGAGCGCCACAGGCGACGTGTTGATCATATAACCGAGTCTGCTTTGTCATCTTATTCCCCATTCTTTTTCTTAAGCGACTTACCCTGCTCTCTGACGAAAACCGGTGCAAGAACTGTGCCGACGCAAACGATACCTTTGACTGAACGTTATCACCGAATCCCGCTGCTATCCATAAGTTAAAATATCAGTTGTCAGTGAATTGTCGGAAATTGAGAGAGGGTATGATTCAGAATTTTTGACTGGAAAGATGGGGTTTGTGACGCAAAATCTACAGATAAATTATAAATTCATCGATGTTATATAACGCAAGGACCGAATTTCGCACCCTTTACAATGGGCGAAACCCGGCCTGAGATTAGAAAATGTAATGGAAAATCTGGCATGAAATTAGATTATTTCAGCTGAAGCCTTTTGCTTTCCAGCCACTCGGGCAAATCATTAAGCCCCATCGCCTGCCGCACCAGTTGCGGTTTCACCCCTGGTAGCCGATCGGCCAGCGTTAAACCGATATCGCGCAGCAACTTCTTGGCCGGGTTATTACCGGCAAAAAGCTCGCGAAATCCCTGCATGCCTGCCAGCATTACCGCCGCACTGTGCTTACGCTTGCGTTCAAAGCGGCGCAAATACATATGCTGACCAAAATCTTTCCCTTCCCGTTGCAGACGCTTGATTTCAAAAGCCAACTCCGCCGCGTCCATAAAACCGAGATTGACGCCCTGCCCGGCCAATGGATGTACGGTATGCGCCGCATCACCAATCAGCGCCAGCCGCTGGGCTGCAAAGCTACGCGCATAGCGTCCGGTCAGTGGAAAACTCTGACGCTCGCTGACCACCTGGCAAACGCCAAGGCGCAGATCAAAGGTGCTGGCGAGGATCTTGTTAAACTCTTCATTATCCAACGCACACAGACGTTCGGCTTCGAGAGGAGATACTGACCAGACAATAGATGATAAATGCGCATCGGCCAGCGGTAAAAACGCCAGAATGCCGTCACCGTGAAATACCTGTCTTGCCACAGATTGGTGCGCTTCTTGCGTGCGGATCGTCGCCACCAGTGCATGATGACCATAATCCCAGAAGGTCAGCGGGATATCGGCATGTTGACGCAGCCAGGAATGGGCACCGTCGGCACCGACGACCAGCCGGGCGCTGAGCAGTCGCTGATCGTCGAGGGTAATAAAAGCTTCGTTCTCGCCCCAGGCAACATCTTTTAACTGCGCGGGGGCCAACAGGGTGATATCGCTTAACTGACTTGCCCGTTGCCACAGCGCACGCTGGATCACCTGATTTTCAATAATATGACCAAGATGGCTGAACCCGTACTCTTCGCTGTGAAAGGCAATTTTGCCAAAGCTGTCATGGTCCCACACTTCCATGCCCTGATAGGCATTGACGCGCTGGGCAATAATATCGTCCCATGCGCCAATATGCTGCAGCAGACGCTCACTGGCGGCATTGATCGCCGAAACACGAACCGCCGGGATAGTGGGCAGCGGCGCATCATTGGGTTGTCGATTTTCCAGCACGGCAATACGCAAACCGCTACCCTGCAGGCTACAGGCCAGCGCCAGTCCTACCATACCGCCACCGGCGATAACCACATCAAAAGATTGCATAATTTCGTTTATTCCTGTCATTTTCTGCGGTCAGGCTGAGCCTGCACCGGCGCGTTAGCGCTCAGTCCAGCCCAGGGTACGGCGGGTAAATGCATCTCGCAATGGCGGGATACTCTCCATGGCCATCAGGCCGAGATTGCGCCCCACCACCAGCGGTGCATAGCGGTTGGCAAAGATGCGCACCAGGCCATCGGTAATGCCGACGGTGGCACGCTGATCCGGCTGGCGACGCTGTTGATAACCACTCAGCACGCGGTAACTGCCAATATCTTTCCCCTGCTGCCAGGCCGCGGCCAGCGTCTCACCGAGGGTCATCACGTCGCGCAGTCCCAGGTTGAATCCCTGACCGGCGATAGGATGCAGGGTTTGCGCCGCGTTGCCCACCAGCGCCAGTCGGTGGCTGATATGAGCATTGGCGGTCAATAATTGCAGAGGATAGCTGTGTCGCGCGCCGATTTGCTGCAACTTGCCCAAGCGCCAGCCAAAGGCCTGCTGCAACTCGGCGAGAAATTGTTTATCGCTCCAGTCATTGACCTGTTGCTGTTTGTCCAGCGGATGACACCAGACCAGTGAGCTGCGCCCTTTCGACATCGGCAACAGCGCCAGCGGACCTTGCGGCGTAAAACGCTCAAAGGCACGGCCGCCGTGAGCTATGGCAGTGCTGACATTGGCAATGACTGCCACCTGCTGATAGGCGGCACGTTGCCAACTGATCTGACAAGCCTGAGCCAGCATCGACTGCGAACCGTCGGCGGCCACCAGCACACGCCCCTCCAGGGTTTCGCCATTATCCAGCGTAACACTGGCACTGTCAGCGCGACGATCCACGGCCACCACGCGGGCAGGACAATGCAGATAAACACCCGGTGCCCGGGATAATAAGCCAAACAGCCGTTGCCCCGCATCGTGCAGTTCAATCACCTGTCCCAACGCCGCAACGCCGTAATGCCTGGCGTCAAGATTCACCATGCCGGTATGGCCGCGATCGCTGACGTGAATATCGGTGATCGCTGTGGCGCAATCGGCCAGCGCCGACCAGACGCCAATCGCCGCCAACTGCTGGCAGGTGCCCTGCGCCAGGGCAATGGCACGGGCGTCAAAACCGGGATGCTGGCGATCCCCCGGGGTGGTTGCTTCCACCAGATGCACCGGCAGCCGTCCCTGGGTCAGCGAGGAGAGTGCCAACGCCAGCGTTGCCCCGGCCATGCCGCCGCCTACAATAATTACGCTCATCGGATTATCTTGCCGCCGCCATCAATGCTTCGATCTCATCGGCTTCTTTCACCACGTCGCCGGTAAGAATTTCAATACCGCTGGCGGTGATCAGAATGTCGTCTTCAATACGGATACCAATACCGCGATAGGCCGCCGGTACATCGGCATCCGGCGCAATATACAGACCCGGCTCGACGGTCAATACCATCCCCGGCTCCAGTGTGCGGCTGCGATCCACGTCGCCATAATGGCCAACGTCGTGTACGTCCATGCCCAGCCAGTGAGACAGGCCATGCATAAAGAACTGGCGGTGTGCCCGCTCGGCAATTAACTGGTCAACGTCGCCGGTCATCACGCCAATAGCCACCAGACCTTCAACCATTACCCGTACCGCTGCTTCGGTGGCTTCCTTGATGCTGCGCCCTGGGCCAAAAATGGCCAACGCCTTGTATTCAGAAGCCAGCACGATATCGTAAATCTGCCGCTGTGCCGGGGTAAATTTACCGCTGACCGGGAAAGTGCGGGTGATATCCCCAGCGTAGCCCTGATATTCACAACCGGCATCGATCAACACCAAATCACCGTCACGCAGCTGAGACTCGTTTTCGGTGTAATGCAGAATACAGCCGTTGTCACCGCTGCCGACAATGGTGTTATAAGAGGGATAACGCGCACCGTGACGATTAAACTCATGGTGGATCTCGCCTTCAAGCTGATACTCGAACATTCCGGCACGGCATTTTTCCATGGCACGGGTATGGGCCATGGCGGTGATTTCGCCAGCGCGACGCATAACGGCAATTTCCTGCGCCGATTTAATCAGGCGCATATCATGTAACCAAGGTCGCCAGTCGGTCACAGTGGCCGGTGCCGAAAGGTTTTGCCGAAAGCCGTTACGCAGGCGATCCATGGCGCCATCGACAATGCTGTCGGCATAGGCATAGTAGCCCTGGGCATGATAAATCACGTCCAGACCGTTAAGCAGCAGATGCAGCTGTTCATTAATATCATCAAACGGCAGTGCACGGTCGATACCCAGGCGTGCCGGAGCCGCATCCTGCCCCAGTCGACGACCAAACCATATCTCGGCAGTCAGATCGCGAACGCGGTTAAACAGCACGCTGTGGTGGTGATTATCATCGCTTTTAACCAACACCAACGCCGCTTCAGGTTCATTGAATCCGGTCAAATACCAGAAATCGCTGCTTTGACGGTAGGGATACTCGCTGTCTGCATTACGCGTGGCTTCCGGGGCGGCAAAAATAATCGCGGCGCTGCCCGGTGCCATTTTGGCTATAAGTGCCTGACGACGATCCTCATATTCCTGCCGAGTTATGGTCACTGTTGTCATCACCTGCTCCTGAAATCGAAGGTTATCCCCGTTAAATGCGCTAATGGAGAAAATTTAGGAATTTTCGGAAATTACAGAAATCCCGAGGTTGCGAAAATTAATGTATGGTCCGCAGATTTTCTGCCGCATTAGGTTTGCTATGGCCGAATTCGTTGTAGCAAAGGATCGCCGCCACGCGGACATACTCCACCACTTCTTCCAGCGACTGCGCCAGCACTTCCTGATCTTCGTCTTCTTCGTAACCCAGCTGGGCAATACTGCGCATATCATCAATGGCTTCGCCCACTTCGCCTTTCACTTTGGCCAGCTTGGGCTGCATCATGCCCAAACCGAGCAGAAAGTGGTTTACCCAGCCGCTAAGCGCATCGGCGCGGATAAATACGCTGGCGTCGTCATCGGGTAATAACATTTTAAATTCAAAGCTGTCGCCATCAAGGGTATCAGAAGTCACTTTGCGCAATTGCTGCAGCATATCGGCAAGCGTATGGCTAAATGCCAACCCCTCGTTGGTCAGGTCATGCACCAGCGTCAGCCAGCTGCCATCACGGTTGCCACCGCAAAGCAAGCCACTGATAATTCCGTGCATTTCGGCCGGGGTCAAGGCAACAGACTGCTGTTTCAGTGATTGATTCAGCAATTCATAATCAGGATAGGTATTCTCAATAGACATGCGTATTCGCCATCGTTGGCTGGATAAGTTCGTGTTATGCTACCACCAAGATCAGTCTCAGTACCAGTTAGCGAGACCCGTAATCTCCCTATTCGATATCAGGATAGAAGGAGTTCCGAGGAGTCGCGGGAGCCGCAGCCAGACCGCTGCAATGGCCAAAAACGGGTTTATACCCCAAATAATTCGAATTGCATCGCGGCGGCAACTGAACGGATCCCCGGGAACATAGCTAACTATGTAACTGGGGTGAGTGAAGTCAGCCAACAAAGATGCAGCCTGAAGTATGACGGGTATAATTCTTGTATATTGGTACTGGGGTATATATAGTTGCGCCCCTTTCGATCTCCTGCCCGTTGTGGCGGTGTTTTAATCGAAAGCAGGCCGAATTGATATGGCAGGAAGGTGGCATGTCGGCACAACCGGTAGATATACAAATTTTTGGTCGTTCTTTAAGAGTGAATTGTCCGCCAGAACAACAAGAAGCGTTGAACATGGCCGCCGAGGATCTTAATCAAAGGTTGCAAGATCTTAAAGTTCGCACTAGAGTCACCAATACAGAGCAACTGGTATTTATCGCGGCATTGAATGTGTGTCACGAACTTGCTCAAGAACGCTTGAAAACTCGCGATTATGCTTCCAATATGGAACAGCGTATTCGGATGTTGCAACAGACTATCGAGCAGGCACTGCTCGAGCAAGGGCGCATTAGTGAACGTGAAGGCGCTCCTTTCGAATAACTCAAGCTATTGATAAAAGACTGTTTCTGTGAGATAGTTAATCCATAGCAAGTGAAAAAATTTCTCTGAGATGTTTGCCAGCGGGCCCGTCCCCTGAGCCGATAATTAGTACCAACAGAATGTGATGATCCGCAATCGGTGCGCATGCTCGGTCCGCCGAGAAGCCTTAAGATTGTGACTGAACGTTCACCTTGAACCATGGGTTCAAGGGTTACAGCCTGCGGCGGCATCTCGGAGATTCCACTTTCTTCCCCGGCACTATTTTCTGTATCCTTTCTGTATCCAACCCTATTCGCTCGAGTCCAAAGGCAACTATGTCTTTTATTGCTCAACATGCCCAACTCAGACAAAGCATTCGTCATCAGGTTCGCCAGCGACGTAAACAGCTGACCGCGCAGCAACAGCATGACTTTGCCCTGCAGGCTGCCGAACGTATTGTCAGCCATCCCAAAGTGCGAGCCGCAAAAACCCTTTCAGTGTTTTTATCCTTTGACGGCGAGCTTGATACCACACCGCTGATCGCGCAACTGTGGCAAGCGGGCAAACAGCTGTGCCTGCCGGTACTACACCCTTTTAGTCCAGGTAATCTGCTGTTTTTGCGCTATCAACCCGATACCCCGCTGGTACGCAATCGGCTAAATATTCTCGAGCCACGGCTCGACGTGCGGGAAATTCTGCCGCTGTTCACGCTGGATATTATACTGACGCCGCTGGTGGCCTTTGACCAACAAGGACAGCGCCTGGGAATGGGCGGCGGGTTTTATGACCGTACGCTGCAACACTGGCAGCAAAGCGGGCCTTACCCGATGGGTATTGCCCATGATTGTCAGTTGGTCGAACACTTACCCAGTGAGGAGTGGGATATCCCGCTGCCGGAAATTCTGACACCGGGGAAAAGCTGGCATTGGTAGCCGGGATATAAATCCCGGCCTAAGCATTACTTTTCTATACGAACATCAAGATACTTATTCGCTGTCGATTTGCCTGTATCGGATATTGAGTCGAGCATAAGGAAGATCTGTAAATCCTCTATCCAAGCATAGGTATTATGCGAATATTTATTTTTCTCATCAAACCTTTCATCGCAGACCACTGATAGATAGTTCCCGCTGAAAGCCGTATTGATATTCGCAGCAGGTAACGCTGTATTACCGACCTCACATTGTGTTGACCCTTTGCTCATTGGTCGATTATTGACAGCCAAATCTTTAAGCATCAGTTGATAAGAAAAATGTTGGCCCGCGCTAAGGGGGAGTCGAAAATCGGTTTGTAATGACTGGACCACTGAAGGAGCGGTTGACAGACTGATAAAGGACTTCAGCTGGATCATATTATATAAATAAATACGCTGAGCCTGAAAACGCAAGATAGAGCTATAGGACTCCAGGACTCTCAGGCTACCATCTAAATTTCGATCAATGGTGATTTTTAGCGGATCCTTTTCGTGACCGCTAAGTTGCTCGATAAAGCTTATTCTTTTGAATTCCGGTCTTGCCATCGCAGGTTGCAGCAATACGTCAATTTGCTGAGCAAGGACTGGAGGTAATGGGTACTTTTGCAGAATATCCGGTTTGTTATCACCAAAGTCCGGATGAATAGCCCCCATCAACTTCGAAACTTTTTTATCCTTGTTAACCCACTCTCCCTGGTTTTTGAAAGTAGAGAAATCTTTTACTGCACACAGGGTCAGTAAATCATTATGCATAAAGCTACTTACTGGGGAAAATTGACGTTTAGCTTCAACTTTTGCATCGCTGATATAAAGTTCAGGACTAATATCAAAACCGGCAACCATAGCGTCTTGCTGTGTTTTGCAATTAAATATGTGGTCTTCAATTTTCAGCCCATAAGGTGCATCGTATGGCGGGTCGTAACTTATTTCTGCATAATCATACCCCAGTCGGGTGTAAAGTAAGTCTCCCTGCCGATAGCTATTATTGATATCTACATAGTTTTGATTGCCATGTTCATCTGGCCCTGCATATTTCACTAAATGCATCTCCGGCTTTTTGAACTGGCAGACCACTTTTAGCATTAGCTGATTGATTTTTTTGCTAACTTCAACATTAGGCACTGGGTTATAAGGCTCCGGCTTGGCATATATCTGCAGGGTGTTACCGTAAAAACGCATCGTCTTGCCGTTTTTTTCGATAAGATCCCAATACAGCGTATGCACAGTACCTATGTCACAATCAAATGCTTTCCAATTCTCAGTATGATTACCATTGTTATAATCTGTCCGGACCATATACATCACACGTTGGTCAAGTTTTACAATGGAGTTTTGGTCAGCTTCGGAGTTAGTTATCTTGAGCGGTGTTTTGTCTGATTTTACGGGGTTGTTCGGCGCTAATACTGCACAGCCGGAAAATAGCAATACCAGGGATAGCAGGACATATTTCATCAGTAAATTCCGTTTAATGAAGTCATTTTGCAGACGAGTATTCTTTAATAATCAAGAATGCTGAAAACAACTATCGGCAGCCTACCCATTTACTTTATAAAAAATAACTATAAAAAAAGGCGCTTCAAGCGCCTTTTTAGTTGTGATATCAGCCCATGACTTAGTAAAGCAAACGGGCACGGATGGTGCCTGGGATGCCTTTCATCAGTTGCAGTGCGGTTTCGACAGTTTCGGTATCGGCTTCAACGTCAATCACCACATAACCGACCTCAGAGCTGGTCTGCAAATACTGCGAGGCGATATTGATACCCTGCTCGGCAAAAATCTTGTTGATGCTGGTCAGCATACCTGGACGGTTTTCGTGGATATGCAGCAGACGGCTGGCTTTTTCGCTGTGCGTTGGCAGCGAGGCTTCCGGGAAGTTAACCGCAGACAGCGTGGAACCGTTATCGGAGTATTTCGCCAGTTTCCCGGCCACTTCCAGACCAATACCTTCCTGGGCTTCCATGGTGGAACCCCCAATATGCGGCGTCAACAGCACATTATCAAATTCACACAGCGGTGAATTGAAGGGTTCGCTGTTGGTGGCAGGTTCTTCCGGGAAGACGTCAATGGCGGCACCGGCCAGGTGCTTGCTGCGCAGCGCATCACACAGCGCCGGGATCTCGATGACCGTACCGCGAGAGGCGTTGATCAACAGCGAGCCAGGTTTCATCTGCGCCAGCTCGGCAGCACCGATCATATCTTTGGTGTTGGTGGTTTCCGGCACATGCAGGGTGACAACATCACTGGTGTTAAGCAATTCGCTCAGGCTGGCAATCTGCTGCGCATTACCCAGCGGCAGTTTGCTTTCAATATCGTAAAAGTACACTTTCATGCCCAGGCCTTCAGCCAGAATACCGAGCTGTGTACCGATATGACCATAGCCGATAATACCCAGACGCTTGCCACGGGCTTCAAAAGAGCCCACTGCCAGCTTGTTCCAGATACCGCGGTGCGCTTTGGCATTGGCCGCAGGGATACCGCGCATCATCAGCAGCATCTCGCCCAGGACCATTTCGGCAACGGAACGGGTATTGGAGAATGGCGCATTAAATACCGGAATACCGCGTTTGGTGGCAGAAGCCAGGCTAACCTGATTGGTGCCAATACAGAAACAACCGACGGCGATCAGTTTTTCAGCAGCGGCAAACACTTCTTCTGTCAGCTGAGTGCGGGATCGGATCCCGACAAAATGTGCATCACGGATCGACTCTTTCAGCGCTTCGGTATCCAGCGCCCCTTTGTGAAACTCGATATTGGTATAACCAGCGGCATGCAAGGTATCCACCGCGCTTTGGTGCACACCTTCAACCAGCAGAAACTTAATTTTGTCTTTTCCGAGTGATACTTTTGCCATTTCCCGACCCTACTCTTTATTCGTATCGGCAGTAACCCATACCGAAAGTTATTCATGCTGAATGCAGACTTCAGAAGTCACTGCTTTACGCAGCTCACAGTCAACATAACAAAATTTTTGCCATCGGCAATACAAACGATTGCCTGGCTGATAGCACAAGCCCTAGCAGCGTCGGTCTTTTTCAGAACTTCATGCTTGTAAAACAAGCCACGCTGGATAGAAACGTCAATACCGATTCATTATGTGAGATAAGTCACCAAATTGACCGATTTGAATAAAAGATGATTCAGAGGATAAATTATCATCTTCATAACATTGTGTTATGGCAACCAGAGCTCGCCTGTTGATGCCCGGCAAAGCGGCAGTGCCTGTGGTCAGGGCACCTCGCCGCTGTCTGGCCGGACAAAACGTCACCGGCAGCGCGTCGAGGCCCGTTTTTCAGGCAGATCTTCCGCTTATCACCCAGGCTATTTTTTAACGACTTTTACGCCGTCGGCAGAGCCCACCAGCGCAATATCGGCACCGCGATTGGCAAAGAGTCCAACGGTGACCACACCGGCAATCCCGTTGATCTTATTTTCCAGCGCGATGGCATCGATGATACTTAAATTGTGCACATCGAGGATCACGTTACCGTTATCGGTCAGCACATTCTGACGGTACTCCGGCAAACCGCCCAACTTGACCAGCTCACGGGCCACGTAAGAGCGCGCCATCGGGATCACTTCAACCGGCAGCGGAAACTTGCCGAGGATATCAACCTGCTTGGAGGCATCGACAATACAGATAAACTGACGGGCAATGGCAGAGATGATTTTTTCGCGGGTCAGGGCTGCACCACCGCCTTTGATCATTTGCATCTGGCCGTTGATTTCATCGGCACCGTCGACGTAAATATCCAGCGAATCCACTTCGTTGCAGTCAAAAACCTGGATCCCCAGACTCTTAAGCTTGGCGGTGGAAGCATCGGAGCTGGATACCGCGCCTTCAATCTGATGTTTAATCGAGCCCAGGGCATCGATAAAGTGCGCGGCGGTAGACCCCGTGCCTACCCCGACAATGGTGCCAGGTTTTACATATTCCAGCGCCGCCCAGCCAACCGCTTTTTTCAATTCATCCTGCGTCATGATTATTTTTCTCTATCGTTGGACAATATGTCACACAGTATAAGGCATCGGTCAGAGGATCGGCGAGAGCGAAAAGCAAGAAGATTTTGTGCGCCACAAATCGCCGGGAAGTGTGGCATAGTGTTGGCATACGTATTAAATCCCGAACAGGCAAAGGAATAGATTTGCGATGAAACGCCCAGACTATAGAACCTTGCAAGCGCTGGACGCTGTGATCCGTGAACGTGGTTTTGAACGCGCGGCACAAAAGCTGTGCATTACGCAATCCGCCGTGTCTCAACGTATTAAACAGTTGGAAAATTTATTTGGCCAACCTTTGCTGGTACGCACCGTTCCCCCGCGTCCTACCGAACAGGGGCAAAAGCTGCTGGCGCTGTTGCATCAGGTTGAACTGCTCGAAGAAGAGTGGCTGGGTAGCGATAATATCAATGACAGCAACGATACCCCACTGCTGCTGTCGCTGGCGGTCAACGCCGATAGTCTGGCAACCTGGCTGTTACCGGCACTGAAATCGGTGCTGGTGGATACCCCGATCCGTTTGAATTTGCAGGTTGAAGATGAAACCCGCACCCAGGAACGCCTGCGCCGTGGCGAAGTGGTGGGTGCAGTCAGTATTCAGCCCCAGCCACTGCCCAGCTGTCTGGTCGACCAACTCGGCGCCCTCGACTACCTGTTTGTTGCCTCAAAGCCCTTTGCCGAACGTTACTTCCCCAACGGCGTTACCCGCTCCGCACTGCTGAAAGCCCCGGCGGTCGCTTTTGACCACCTCGATGATATGCATCAGGCATTTTTACAGCAAAACTTTGATTTATCGCCGGGCAGCGTGCCTTGCCATATCGTCAACTCGTCAGAAGCCTTTGTGCAATTGGCGCGTCAGGGCACCACCTGCTGCATGATCCCGCATCTGCAAATTGAGAAAGAGTTGGAAAGCGGTGAGTTGATCGATTTAACGCCGGGTCTGTTCCAGCGTCGCATGCTGTTCTGGCATCGCTTTGCGCCAGAAAGCCGCATGATGCGCAAAGTAACTGATGCACTGCTGGCGCATGGTCGTCAGGTACTGCGTCAGGACTAGGCCGCGTCCAGGCAGACGCGGCCTGCACCATTACTTTTCGCTTAACCCGAAAACGACATCTACCTGATCGTCAAAGTGAATGCTCTGTTGCTCATAGGTTTGGGCAGCATCACTCTGTCCGCTGGCTTCGGCGGTTTTATACATCCTGGCTACCGGCATCGGCTGATAATTGGCGACATGATAGCGAATGCTGTATATCGGCCCGAGCTGAGTATGAAAGCCTTCTGCCAGCGATTTGGCCTGCTGGGTGGCATTTTCAATGGCTTTCTGACGGGCCTGATCGCGATAGGTCTCCGGATTGGCTACGCCCAACTCCACCGCACGGATCTCATTCAACCCGGCACTTAATGCCCCGTCCAACAGCTCATTGAGTTTATCCAGCTTACGCAACGTGACCTGAACCTGACGCACCGCACGATAGCCTTTTAACTGACTGCTGCCATCTTTGAGGTAGTTGTATTCCGGCTGAGTACGTAGATTGGCAGCATTAATATCTTTTTTATCAATACCGTTTTTTTGCAGATAGGCAAAATACTCTGCCACGCGCTGATCCACCTGCTTTTTCGCCTCTGCGGCATCTTTGGCAGAGACGTTGACTTCAATAGCCAGGGTGGCGATATCCGGTACCGCATCGACGCTGGCGGTACCCGAGGTGACGACATGCGGCCCCGCCGGAACTTCTTCAGCCTGAAGCGTAAAAGGTAACGTCCCTAATGCCAACATGGCAGTTATAGCCAATGCTTTCAATTTCACAGTGCCTCCCTTATTCATCTGGTTATATCCCTCACCTTTCACATGATGGCAGTATTTGCCGCCCTGAAATGCATAAGGTATATCGACTAACGATTATTGCTCCCTTATCTCAGCGCCCCGGCAAAGTCACAGCAGTTATCAGCGTGATCGCGCACAGGAAGCAGGTCAGTTATAGCATAGTCGTTTGCTGACAAAATTAAGATTAGTGACAAATCTGGTCAAAGGGCGTTCTGCGCCGCAGTAATAAGCGCAGAACCAAGCAGGCTGTCGGTTAAAAATGCAGGTTTTGCCGTGCCAACTGCAAAGCGATCCCCCACATCACCATCGCCACGACACCATTGATCACTCGCTGCGCCTTGACGGTATTTAGCCAGGGCGAGAGCAGCGCCGCCAGGATGGCCAGTCCAAAGAACCACAGCGTGGATGCCGTCACCGCCCCCAGGGCAAACCAGGTGCGCTCAGCGCTGGCCAGACGCCCTCCCAGACTGCCCAACACCACAAAGGTATCGAGGTAGACGTGAGGATTAAGCCAGGTCACAGCCATCATGCTGGCCACCAGACGCCAGCGGCTTTGCTTGTTGACCTGCGCCTGTAGCTGTTGCGGGGCCGCAGAGAGAGCCGCGCGCAAGGCGCCCCAGCCAAACCACAGCAGAAAGGCCACTCCGCCCCAGCTAACCAGAAACAGCAGCGTCGGTGAACGATCGAGCAATGCACTGCCGCCAAAAATCCCGGCGCAAATCAGCAGGATATCGCTGAGAGCGCATAAAGCGGCAATCATTAAATGATACTGGCGGCGGATCCCCTGTGACATCACAAAAGCATTTTGCGGGCCGATAGGCAAGATCATGGCGGCACTCAGTGCCAACCCTTGTAAGAAGGTTGCAAACATAGCAGAGACTGTCCTTATGGCGTGTTTTCCCGAAACAATGCCGCAAAGTGTAAAGCAGTCACGCTATTAGATAAAATTTAAACTTCTTATATATCATTAGTAAAATTAATAATGAAAACGCCCTGAAAACAGGGCGTTGCAGACTGCTGACAAAGTCCGTTATTAGGGAGAGTGCACCGTTGGGGTCGTAGCGGGCTTGCCCGCCGGAGCGCCCCTGGGTGTGCTATGCCCTGGTATCTCGATCATCAAGACGACTTGGTCATCAAACGCCAACGCCCTGAAAACAGGGCGTTGGTTTACTGTCAGCAATAATCGTACTTAGACCGTTGGTGTTGGCTCAGCCTCTTTCGCTGCCGCCTCGGCGTTGCGATAAAGATGCACATCCATTTGCGGGAACGGAATACCGATCTGGTGCTCATCCAGCGCTTCTTTGAACTTCTCCAGCAGATCCCAGTTAACTTCCTGTGAATCGCCATTACTGGTCCAGTAACGCACCACAAAGTTCAGGCTGGAGGCCGCCATCTCATTTAAACGTACCACCACGCCTTTTTCCTGCTGAATGCGGGTATCGGCAGCAACAATATCACCGAGAATTTTTTTCACCTGCGCGATATTGGCGTCATAGGCCACGCCGACAATAATATCGGTACGGCGATTAGGCTCGCGTGACGTGTTGATAATATTACCGGCAATAATCTTGCCGTTGGGCACCACAATAATCTTGTCATCAGGAGTACGCAGCGTGGTAGAGAAGATTTGCACCTGAGTAACGGTACCGGCTACGCCGCCCAAATCAACATATTCCCCGGCGCGGAACGGACGGAAGATCACCAACAGCACACCAGCAGCAAAGTTTGACAGCGAACCTTGCAAGGCCAAACCTACGGCTAAACCGGCGGCACCGATAACGGCAATCACCGAAGTGGTTTGCACGCCAATGCGCCCCAATACCGCAATCAGCGTAAAGGCGATAATAGCGTAACGCACCAGCGCGGAGAGAAAGTCGGATACCGTAAGATCGATGCCTCGCATGCGCATCACGCGGCTTACCGCACTCGACAGGATCCTGGCGACCAGCAGACCAATAATCAGAATAAAAATCGCCGCAACGATGTTTACCGCATACTGGATCAACAGATCCTGGTTTTTCACTAACCAATTCCCGGCATTGTTAATACTGCCCACAACATTCAAGTCATTCATTTTATCTACCCTGACAAGCAAATATGAAAGCCAACATTTGCGCCATGGTGCAGCGCAAATGCTATCTAAGCCTTTAAGAGTAACCAAGATTTGGCTTATGTGCCAATCAGCGTACCCTGTTACAGGTTACAACGACGCCGAAGGCTTATGTTGCCAGACCAACGAATAACGGTATTCACCAGCAGTAAGTAAAAAATCCGGACTAACGCTGGGACTCCAGGAATCATCACCGCCCACCCCCATACGGAACGCATCGATATTGAGCCAGGTACCGGCTTCTTCTCGCAGCAGATGACGATGGCTGGTTTCCATCAGTTGCCGCAGACTGTAGCGGCTGAGGCCAAAAGCAAAATGACCACGCCATTGCCAGTTGCCATAGTTCAACTCACGCGTACCGCCGCGAGAGCCGTTTTCTGACGGGAAAACATAAGGCGTATACAGTTGGCTCAGCGGCAAATGCCAGCGTGAGAACTGGGCGGCAAGCTGGCGGTCGGGATAGTTTTCGTGCGGCCCCAACCCCAGCCATTCCACCGAGGTCGATGTCTGCTGCAGACAACAGCTCAGGCCAATACGCGCCGGTGGCGGCAGAGAGTCGGCAACCTGCACGCAGACATCCAGCTGCATCTCCCCCTGTGCGGTAAAGCGATAGGTTTTGCGACTGATCAACGCCACCTTCTCCTGATAAACAAAGGCATGCCGGCTTTCAACGCACACGCCCTGCGGCGTGCTATAGGCCTGAAAATCCAGCAGGCGGGATGACAGCGCATACATACCGGCCTGTTTCCAACGCTCCACCCAGGCATTGGGATCAATTCGCGTCACTTCGCTGATCCCAATATCATTATCCAAAGGCGCACGGACAAATTGGTCACAAAGCGGCGTCAACAACTGCGGTTGATCGCCATGCCACCACTGTGTCAGTAGACCGCTGTGCCGATTAAACTGCCAGCGCTGATCGCCCTGGGCAATCTCGACGTCATCGGGCAAGCTTTGCAGCTGCGGCAGGCTGCCGGTTTTGTGAGCCACCGTCGGCAGCGAAAGCGCACGCGGCAGCGGCCACTGGCACCAGGCGCTGCGATGCCCAGGAGCAGACCACGGTGTCACCAGCGGTTGATAAACCTGCAGATTAAGCCATAACTCCCCGGCGCTGGTGATCGGCGGCCACTCGCCAAGCTCAATGCGCTGTTTCCCCAGCGGGGCAATATCCAGCCGTACTTCGCCAGAGGTAAGAGGCTCGCCGTCAATCTCCAGAAACCAGCTCAGGAACTCATTATCGCTGCGCCGGAACAGATACTCGCTATGCACTTCCACCACCAGCGGATGCTGGCTAATCAACTCAAAACGGAAAAACTGCTGCGCCCGCTGCGCCTCATACAGCGCCGGGTGCGGGGTGCGATCCTGAAACAGCAGACCATTCATGCAGAACTGGCGATCGTTGGGCTGATCGCCAAAATCACCGCCGTAGGCGGCATAGCTGCTGCCATCCTCCGCGGTACGAGTCAGACTTTGATCGACCCAGTCCCAGACAAATCCCCCCTGCAGGCGCGGATGATCGCGAAATGCCTGCCAGTAACGATCAAAACCGCCCAGGCTATTGCCCATGGCATGGGCATATTCACAGAGGATCAACGGACGGGTTTCATCAGGCAGACCGATCCATTTTTTGATCGACCATTTAGGGACCGCCGGGAACGGTTGATCCTGATCGACGCGGGCATACATCGGGCAGATAATATCCGTGGCGGCGGTGTCGGCACCGCCGCCTTCATACTGCACCGGACGACCGGGATCGGCCGATTTTATCCAGCTGTAGAGGGCATCATGGGTGGATCCATGTCCCGACTCATTACCCAGCGACCAGATAATAATGCAGGGATGATTGCGATCGCGCTGCACCATGCGCGTCACCCGCTCGCTAAAGGCGTTAAACCAGCGCGGATCGTCCGACAGGCGATTCATCGGCTGCATACCGTGGGTTTCGATATTGGCTTCATCCACCACATACAGGCCGTAGTAGTCGCAAAGCTTGTACCACAGGGGATGGTTCGGATAGTGGGAACAGCGCACGGCATTAAAGTTATGCTGCTTCATCAGCAAAATATCTTGTCGCATGCTGGCCTCATCAATCGCCTGCCCCTTTTCGGGATGATGCTCATGGCGATTGGTGCCACGGATCAGCAACGGTTGGCCGTTGAGCTTGAGCAAGCCCTGACTGATGGTGACCTCACGAAATCCGACGTCGAAGGCTTCGGCCTCCAGCAGACGATAATCCGCATCGCGCAGCGCAATCACCGCCCGATAAAGGTGTGGCTGTTCCGCACTCCATAGCAGGGGTTCAGCCAGCGGCAGGCATAGTGTTACCTTGTCGTAATAGGCCCCACGCTCATCGATAATCTCACTGCCAATCGTCTGCCGGGCGGCAGCGACCTGCTGCTCCCCATGCCACAGTTGCACCTCTACCTGCCATTGGCTGGCCAACTCGGGGGAGATCGCCAGGGTAAGCCTGGCTTCCAGTTCGCCGCGGGTAAAATCGGCATACAGATGGGTGGATAGCTGCACGTCGGTCAATTGCTGCGTGGGCTTATTCAGCAGGCTGACATCGCGAAAAATGCCGCTCATGCGCCACATATCCTGGTCTTCAAGATAACTGCCGTCTGACCAGCGCAAGACCATCACTGCCAGACGATTATTGCCCGCCTGCAGCACATGGCTCAGATCAAACTCCGCCGGCAAACGGCTATCTTGCGAATAGCCAATCCACTGACCGTTACACCACAGGTGAAAAGCAGAGTTGACGCCGTCAAAGATAATGCGCGTCTGCCCCTGCTGATACCAGTCAGCGGTCAGCTCGAATGTGAGCGAGTAACATCCAGTGGGATTTTCCTGCGGTACATAAGGTGGATTAACAGTAAATGGATACTGAACGTTGGTATAGATCGGCGCATCATAGCCCGCCAGCTGCCAGTTGGCGGGAACCGCGATATCAGCGGCGCTGGCCAAATCAGCGGTGAGCCACGTCTCTGGTACCGCTTCGGGACGGGTAAAGTAGCTAAATTTCCAGCTGCCATTCAGACTTAGGCGCTGCGATGAGGGGTAATCAGTGCGGGCTTCCTCAATATCACGCCAGCTATAAAAAGGCGGATGAGCGGGCAGACGGTTGATCTGTGTACACTGCGGATTTTCCCAGTCGCGTCGTGCCAGCACTAAAGCCAACGAATCGGCCGCCGCTGATAAATGACCTTGCATTGTTATCCCCTCAAAAATGTTATGCGCTCACATTAATGCTTTTAAAATGGAGCGAGACAATATTGAAGTAAAGGATTGCCAACAGATAAAGCGACAGCGGTCACAGTTTTAGCTAATAATTTTCGCCAACTTTACTGCTGCTGCAGTTGGCGGGCAATACGTATCAGCTCCTGCGCCAGCGTCTGCGCAGAGGGCAGCGCTTCCCCCGGTGCAGCAGTAGTTTGACGCTGGATCAATGTGGTATTGAGCAACAAGGAGTCGGGATAACTGGCAGGATTTTTCTGCAGCATCTGCACCAGCCGATTAACGCTTTCCCGTCCGCTGAGCTGGAAATCCTGCCGAATAGTGGTCAGTGGCGGCTGAAAATAGGCACTGTCTTGCGTATCGTCATAACCCACCACCGACAGCTGCTGCGGCACC
Source organism: Rouxiella aceris (assembly GCF_012933545.1). Lineage (GTDB taxonomy): Bacteria > Pseudomonadota > Gammaproteobacteria > Enterobacterales > Enterobacteriaceae > Rouxiella > Rouxiella aceris. The sequence goes on from NZ_JAADJU010000001.1 coordinate 266,581, forward strand.
GCCACGCCGCTGGCATGTGCCGCCCGCAATACGCCAAGCGCCATCTGATCGTTGGCCACCAGAATGGCAGTAGGCAGCTTTGGCTGGTTAAGCATGGTCAGTGCACACTGATAGCCGGAAGCGGCGCTCCAGTCCCCCTCCATCACCCGCAGCGGCGTCAACTGATGCGCGGCTAACTCATGCAACCACCCCTGATAGCGCAGGCGCGCAGACACCGAGGTCTCAGGACCGGTAAGTAACGCTATCTGGCGATGACCAAGCGCCAGCAAATGCGCCACGCCCTGCCTGGCACCGGTATCAGGATCGAACAGAATGCTGAACAGGCTGGCCTGGGGATCGACATCAAGAAATAGCACCGGCAAGTCACCGCAGTATTGCGTTATCGCCTGGGCATCGGTGGTTTCCAGCGGAACGTTAATCAGAATACCGTCGACCCGTTGCGCAATCAGCTCGTTAACCGCAGCGCGACAGGATTGCAGCTGCAAATCCTCCACCATGGAGATCACCACGTGATACCCCAGTTGGTGAGCGCGGCTCTTGATGGCCGAAGCCCACTGCGAAGGCGCATGCAGCGCCAGATCGGTACTGGCCAACCCGAGGGTAAAACTCTGTTTACCCGCCAACTGCTGCGCCACACGGTTGGGCACATAGTTCAGCTCGCTCATTGCCGCTTCAACTTTGCGTCGCGTTTTCTCGGCGACCTGTTCTGCCTGATTCAACACACGGGAGACCGTCTGATAGGAAACCCCGGCGTGGCGGGCAACATCATCAAGCGTCACGGATTTTGGCTTGTTCAACGGCAATGATCCTGGCTGAGAAATAAGAAGCAGTGAAAGAATAATAACAGATTTCTTATTCCGCCAAGTAGGCGCAGGTCGTGTAGCGAGTTAAGTGTTGAAGATTTAACGCGTTGCTGACAGGTGAAAAACGCATAAAAAAAGGGGCCATCAGGCCCCTTGATAACAATAAATTCAGTCTTGATTACAGACGGTCAACAGCATTCAGTTCTTTGAAAGCCTGTTCCAGACGCGCCACCATGGAAGCCTGAGCAGAGCGCAGCCATACACGTGGATCGTAGAATTTCTTGTTAGGCTTGTCTGCGCCTTCTGGGTTACCCAGTTGGCCTTGCAGGTAAGCTTCGTTTTTCTTGTAGAACTGCAGAATACCGTCCCAGTTTGCCCACTGAGTATCGGTATCGATGTTCATTTTAATAACACCATAGCCCACAGATTCTTTGATTTCGGCAGCAGATGAACCTGAACCACCGTGGAACACGAAGTTCAACGAGTTGGTTGGCAGGTTGTGTTTCTTGCTGACGTAATCCTGAGAGTCACGCAGGATAGTTGGGGTCAGTTTAACGTTACCTGGTTTGTATACGCCGTGAACGTTACCGAAAGAAGCCGCGATAGTGAAACGTGGGCTGATAGCATTCAGTTTTTCGTAAGCGTAATCAACGTCTTGTGGCTGAGTGTACAGGGCAGATGCGTCCATATGGCTGTTATCAACGCCGTCTTCTTCACCGCCGGTACAACCCAGTTCAATTTCCAGGGTCATATTCATTTTGGCCATACGCGCCAAATATTTGCTACAGATAGCGATGTTTTCTTCCAAAGACTCTTCTGACAGGTCGATCATATGAGAAGAGAACAGTGGTTTACCGGTGGCGGCAAAGTGTTTTTCACCCGCGTCCAACAGACCGTCGATCCATGGCAGCAGTTTTTTGGCGCAGTGGTCGGTGTGCAGAATAACTGGCACGCCGTAGTGTTCTGCCATCTGATGAACATGATGTGCACCAGAGATAGCACCGAGGATAGCGGCACCCTGTGCAACGTCAGTTTTCAGGCCTTTACCGGCGATAAATGCTGCACCACCGTTAGAGAACTGAACGATAACCGGAGAACGTACTTTCGCAGCAGCTTCCAGAACGGCGTTGATTGAATCAGTACCGACGCAGTTAACTGCTGGCAGCGCAAAGCTATTTTCTTTAGCAATGGCGAATACTTTCTGAACGTCATCGCCTGTGATGACACCCGGTTTTACGAAATCAAAAATTTTAGACATGTTACGTTGTCCTGTTCCGTTGGCGGTAGATGGAGTGAATTCGGTTTACCATTTCGCCTGAGCCCACCACGATGCCCGTGTTGCGAAATAGCGTGAGCAGATGGTGGCTACCTTGCGGTATGGCCTCTCATCTGCTCAGAGTCATTACTTCTTGGCACGCTCTTCCAGCATCACAACTGCTGGCAACTGTTTCCCTTCAACGAACTCGAGGAATGCACCGCCGCCAGTAGAGATATAGGAAATTTTATCAGCAATACCGAACAGATCGATTGCTGCTAAAGTGTCGCCGCCGCCAGCGATAGAGAATGCATCGCTATCAGCAATGGCCTGCGCCACAATTTCGGTTCCTTTACGGAAATTCGGGAACTCGAACACGCCAACCGGACCATTCCACAGAATGGTTTTGGCGTTTTTCAGGATTTCGGCCAGACGATATGCAGACTCGTCGCCCAGATCCAGAATTTGTTCTTCGTCTTTGATGTCATTGACGGATTTCAGAGTAGCTGCTGCAGTTTCAGAGAACTCGGTGGCAACACGCACGTCAGTCGGGACCGGGATATCACAGGTTTCCAGCAGTTTCTTGGCAGTATCTACCAGGTCAGCTTCGTACAGTGATTTACCGACGTTATGGCCTTGAGCGGCAACGAAGGTGTTGGCAATACCACCACCAACAATCAGCTGGTCAGCAATTTTAGACAGAGAATCCAGCACGGTCAGTTTGGTAGACACTTTAGAGCCACCAACGATAGCTACCATCGGACGAGCCGGGTTACCCAGTGCTTTACCCAGTGCTTCCAGTTCTGCTGACAGCAGTGGACCGGCACAAGCGATAGGAGCAAATTTGCCTACGCCGTGAGTAGAAGCCTGCGCACGGTGTGCGGTACCGAAAGCATCCATAACAAACACGTCGCACAGGGCGGCATATTTTTTGGACAGCGCTTCGTCATCTTTCTTTTCGCCTTTGTTAAAGCGAACGTTTTCCAGCACAACCAACTCACCTTCGGCAACATCAACGCCATCAAGGTAATCTTTTGCCAGACGAACTTTAGAGCCCAGTTTGTCTTTCAGGTAGTTGACTACCGGCAGCAGAGAAAACTCTTCGTTATATTCGCCTTCAGTCGGGCGACCCAGATGGGAGGTAACCATAACGCGCGCACCTTGTTTCAGGGCGGTTTCAATGGTTGGTAATGAAGCACGGATACGTGCGTCAGAGGTAACTTTACCCTCTTTAACCGGCACGTTAAGATCCGCACGGATCAATACACGCTTACCTGCTAAATCCAGATCGCTCATCTTAATTACAGACATGGTGAATCCTCTCGTTGATTCTCTTTAAAGTTGCTTGAGGGCAGACCAACCGTTGGTTGATTTACCTTGCTAGAAACCGCTTGCGGACATTGCCAATGTGGTATCAAGCATCCTGTTGGCAAAGCCCCACTCATTATCACACCAGACCAGCGTCTTAATCAGGTGTTGCCCACTGACCCGCGTTTGCGTGCCATCGACAATGGCGCTGTGCGGGTCATGGTTAAAATCAGTTGAAACTAATGGTAGTTCGGTATAGTCAACAATACCACGAAAAGCACCATTCGATGCCTTTTGCAGCAGTTGGTTAACCTGCGTCACGTTAACGTTGCCGCTAACAAAAACGCTTAAATCAATGGCCGTGACGTTAATGGTCGGCACGCGCACCGAGATCGCCTCAAAGCGATCGCAAAACTTGGGCATGATACGGCTAATGCCCGCTGCCAGCTTGGTATCAACCGGAATAATAGACTGGCTGGCAGCGCGGGTACGACGCAGATCCGGGTGATAGGCGTCAATCACTGGCTGGTCATGCATCGCAGAATGAATAGTGGTTACGGTGCCGGACTCAATCTCGAAGGCGTCATCCAGCAGCTTAATAATAGGAATAATACAGTTGGTAGTACAAGAGGCGTTGGAAACAATGCGATGCTGGCGCTGCAGCAATTGATGGTTTACGCCGTAGACCACGGTAGCATCAAGGTCGGCACCACCGGGGTGGGCAAACAGGATTTTTTTGGCGCCCGCAGCAAGCTGTGCTTCGCCATCGGCGCGGCTACCGTAGACGCCGGTACAATCGAGCACCACATCAACGCTTAATTCGCCCCAGGGTAACAGGCTGGCATCCCGTTGATGCAACAGGCGGATGCTATCGTCGCCAACGTAAAGCACTTCGGCTTCCTGACGCACATCCCAGGAGAAGCGGCCATGGCTGGAGTCGTATTTCAACAAGTGCGCCATCCCTTCCGGGCTGGCCAGCTCATTGATTGCCACGACGCTGATTTCTGCACGGCGACCGGATTCGTATAATGCGCGCAATACGCTACGGCCAATGCGACCAAAGCCATTAATTGCGATACGTATTGGCATACTTCTCCCTGTTACACGGTTGTTACCTAATTATGATAACCCTATAGTAATGCAGTGCGCCTTTGCGGTGAATCACCCTTGCCGCCAAATAAGGGGAAAATGGCAATCAAACCGCGAACCAACTTAAACACGTTTGCGTCTGGCCTGCGACGTTCGCCAAAATAACCACAACTGAAACGGTTCAGCCGAGCATAAACCAAACTTGATACAAAGGAAATATTTCGCCGTATTTTGGTTCATTTCCTTTGTTGTTTGCTGAAAAAACCAGCAACCGGCAAGGAGTGATTTACCTTTTGGCCGAGATATTTGCCGAGCTGCGGCTTTTTCGACAAGAAAAATGGCCTTATCGACGTCGGTTTGATCGGCGAGGTTATTGTAGTGGAACCACTATTTGGGGGGATTGACCTGCGTCATAAGCTTTTATTTTTGTTTAAGGACAACTTCAACTTCAAGGTCAACTGCATTCGCTGCGCTCACTGGGCGGCGGCCCAGAGCGCCTCTATCACTTAAGTGGCAATTTTTACTTAAAAGTCAATTTACTCCGAGCAAAAGGTTTCGGTTTTAACTGCAAATTTGCTTTTAACTTCAAGGTCAACGTCAACTGCATTCGCTACGCTCACTGGGCGGCGGCCCAGACCGCCCAAAGGAGGCGAAGGCGCGCCTCCTTTGGAATCCTGCGCCTTGTCCAAATTGAACAGTGTCGTGCCCTCGGTTTGAGTTCTTTCCAGTGACATCTGCGTGTGGCCTAAACCACGCCGCTTCGCGGTCCCTTCACTCGGTCGCGAGCCAAAAGCGTCTCGCTCCACGTCGCTCAGCGTAGGTTTTGAATCGGCCAGGAAACATTTAAAGCAAAACCGGCAACATCGAAGGTCAACTGCGAAAGACAAAAAGACAAAAAGACAAAAAGACAAAAAGACAAAAAATCTTTGTCTGAAACGGCACGGTGTAGATAGTTTGCTGGCACATTCAGAGACGGCGCCGCGCGAAGCGGAGGGAGACGTTTTTGGCTCCCGACCGAGCAAGGGGACTGCGCAGCAGCGCGGCTCGTGCCACGCTCGGAGTCACTGAAACATAGCTGGTAATAGGCAGCAGACGCATCAACAACACCAAAAGGCCCAGGATTGTTAAGGAGCGGGCCAGCGCTCCTTAACTCGGTTCAGCACATAAGCTTTTATTTTTGTTTAAGGACAACGTCAACTTCAAGGTCAAGGGCATTCGCTGCGCTCACTGGGCAGCGGCCCAGACCGCCCAAAGGAGGCGAAGGCGCGCCTCCTTTGGAATCCTGCGCCTTGTCCAAATTGATAAGTGTCGTGCCCTCGGTTGTAGTTCTTTCCAGTGACTTCTGAGTGTGGCCTAAACCACGCCGCTGCGCGGTCCCTTCACTCGGTCGCGAGCCAAAAGCGTCTCGCTCCACGTCGCTCAGCGTAGGTTTTGAATCGGCCAGGAAACATTTACGGCAAAACCGGCAACATTAAAGGTCAAAGGCGAAAGATAAAAAGATAAAAAGATAAAAAGTTTGCCGCTGAAACGGCACGGTGTGCATAGTTGGCTGGCACATTCAGAGACGGCGCCGCGCGAAGCGGAGGGAGACGTTTTTGGCTCCCGACCGAGCAAGGGGACTGCGCAGCAGCGCGGCTCGTGCCACGCTGGGAGTGACTGAAACATAGCCGGTAATAGGCAGCAGACGAATAAACAACACCAAAAGGCCCAGGATTGTTAAGGAGCGGGCCAGCGCTCCTTAACTCGGTTCAGCACAGCAGGTTAAGTGGCCACCGCAATTATAAAACCGAAACAACTCCTCATAGCCAATTGACTTTTAAGCCAACAAATTGTCATTTAAGCCAAACCGACACGGTTTACATAGCTAGTTGGCACATTCAGAGACGGCGCCGCGCGAAGTGGAGGGAGACGTTTTTGGCTCCCGACCGAGCAAGGGGACTGCGCAGCAGCGCGGCTCGTGCCACGCTGGGGGTAACTGAAACATAGCCGGTAATAGGCAGCAGACGAATCAAAGACACCAAAAGGCCCAGGATTGTTAAGGAGCGGGCCAGCGCTCCTTAACTCGGTTCGGCACAGCGGGTTAAGTTGCCACTGCTATTATAAAACCGAAACAGCTCCTCTAAAGCCAATTGGTTTTAAAATGAGAAATTGCCTTTTAAGCCCAAAATTGACATTTAAGCAAAAAAAACGACTCCGATTTTCACCAGAGTCGCTTGCTTGCCATACGCCCCAGCCAGCAGTCTTTAAAAGCACCCGGCTGTTGCTTTAACAGCTATTACAACAGTGATTGCGCCTTCGCCACCACATTCTCTACCGTAAACCCGAACTCTTTAAACAGCAGCTCTGCCGGTGCCGACTCACCAAAGGTGGTCATCCCGACAATCGCACCGTTCAGGCCAACGTATTTGTACCAGTAATCCGCGATACCCGCTTCCACGGCCACACGCGCGCTGACCGCTTTTGGCAACACAGATTCACGGTAAGCCGCATCCTGCTTGTCAAAGGCGTCGGTACAAGGCATAGAAACTACGCGCACTTTGGTGCCCGCGGCGCTCAGCTTGTCTGCCGCTTCCACGGTGATACCCACTTCGGAACCGGTGGCAATCAGGATAACTTCTGGTGTGCCGTCACAGTCCTTCAGCACATAACCCCCGCGCGCCACGTTGGCCAACTGCTCGGCGGTACGCGGTTGCTGGGTCAGGTTCTGACGAGAGAAAATCAGCGTTACCGGGCCATCGTTACGCTCGATGGCATATTTCCAGGCTATCGCAGACTCAACCTGGTCTGCCGGACGCCAGGTGCTCATATTTGGCGTTACGCGCAGGCTGGCGATTTGTTCTACCGGCTGGTGCGTCGGGCCGTCTTCTCCCAGACCGATAGAGTCATGGGTGTAGACAAATACGTTGCGGATTTTCATCAGCGCCGCCATACGTACGGCGTTGCGGGCATATTCCACAAACATCAGGAAGGTCGCAGAGTACGGCAGGAAGCCACCGTGCAGCGCAATACCGTTGGTGATGGCGGTCATGCCGAATTCGCGCACGCCGTAGTGAATATAGTTGCCTGCCGCATCGTCGCCGAGAGATTTTGAGCCAGACCACATGGTCAGGTTGCTCGGTGCCAGGTCAGCGGAGCCGCCCAGGAATTCCGGCAACAGTTTACCAAAGGCTTCCAGCGCATTTTGTGATGCTTTACGGCTGGCGATATTGGCCGGTTTGGCCTGCAGCTCTTCAATGATTTTCTGTGACTGTGCCTGCCAGTCAGCGGGCAGTTCACCGTTAATGCGACGGCTAAATTCTGCCGCCAGCTCTGGATGAGCTTTGGCATAGGCAGCAAACTTGTCGTTCCACGCCTGCTCTTTCGCCTTACCGGCTTCTTTGGCATCCCACTGCGCGTAAATGTCCTGCGGGATCTCAAAGGCGGCATATTTCCAGCCAAGGGCTTCGCGAGTGGCGGCCACTTCGGCAGCACCCAGTGCAGCACCGTGCGCTTCGTGAGAACCGGCTTTGTTCGGTGAACCGAAACCAATCACGGTTTTGCACATCAGCAGTGACGGTTTGTCAGTAACGCTGCGCGCTTCTTCAATCGCCGCTTTGATGGCATCCGGGTTGTGACCGTCGACGCCGCGCACCACGTGCCAGCCGTAGGCTTCAAAACGTGAAGCGGTATCGTCGGTAAACCAGCCTTCGACATGACCGTCGATAGAAATACCGTTGTCGTCATAAAACGCGGTCAGTTTGCCCAGCTTCATGGTGCCTGCCAGTGAGCAGACTTCATGGGAAATGCCTTCCATCATGCAGCCGTCACCCATAAAGGCGTAGGTGTGATGGTCAACCACATCATGGCCCGGGCGGTTAAACTGCGCGGCCAGCGTGCGTTCGGCAATAGCCATACCCACGGCATTGGCGATACCCTGACCCAGCGGGCCGGTGGTGGTTTCCACACCTGGGGTATAACCATATTCCGGGTGACCCGGAGTCTTGGAGTGCAACTGACGGAAATTTGCCAGCTCGCCAATCGGCAGATCGTAGCCTGTGAGATGCAACAGGCTATAAATCAGCATGGAACCGTGGCCATTTGACAGCACAAAGCGGTCACGATCGGCCCACTGCGGGTTGGTCGGATTATGGTTAAGGTAATCACGCCACAGGACTTCGGCAATATCAGCCATGCCCATAGGGGCACCAGGGTGGCCGGAATTCGCTTTCTGCACGGCATCCATGCTGAGGGCGCGGATCGCGTTCGCAAGCTCTTTACGAGAGGACATGTTCTACTCCAGGTCGGATTAAAAAAGCGGTCGAGAAACTCATTTTCTCAGACTACGTATTAAAACGGCAATCGCTATTACTGCACGTGACGCAGGTCACGAAGCGCATTTTTAAGGTACAGCGTTTTTAGTTATCTCAACTATATCGTCACCGTTGATAAAAACCAATCGTGATGCACGGCTTATAAGGAGATGTTGTTTGTCGGCGGGAGTTATAAAAATAACGAAAACAAAAGGAAACAAAAAAAACAGACCCGCATTGCGGGCCTGTGAGTTTGATGACCAAGTCGTCTTAATGATCGAGATACCCGGGCATAGCACACCTAGGGGCGCTCCGGCGGGCAAGCCCGCTACGACCCCAACGGTGCACTCTCCCTAATAACGGACTTGGTCAGCCGTCTGACCGGCCCGCATTGCGGGCCGGTCTGGCAGAGCATTTTAGGCAGACGCGGTTTACGCGCCCTTTTTATCCGCCTGGACGTACAGCATTTCCAGCGCCAGGGTAGCGGCGGCCAGCGCGGTGATCTCAGACTGATCGTAAGCCGGAGCGACTTCCACAATATCCATGCCGACAATATCCAGATCGAGATTTTTCAGACCGCGTACCAGTTTCAGCGCACGGTCGGTAGTCAGGCCACCAATCACCGGAGTACCGGTACCAGGGGCATGAGCAGGATCCAGACAGTCAATATCAAAGCTCAGATATACCGGCAGATCGCCAACAATCTGCTTCACCTGCGCCAGAATATCGTCAACGGTGCGATCGTTAATCTGCGCCGCATCCAGTACGGTAAAGCCGAGATTTTTGTCAAACTCGGTACGGATGCCAATCTGCACCGAATTCTCAGCGGAGATCAGGCCTTCTTTCGGCGCATGATAGAACATGGTGCCGTGATCGAACTTGCTGCCGTTGGAGTAGGTATCGGTATGGGCATCAAAGTGGATCAGCGCCATTTTGCCAAATTTTCTGGCGTGGGCACGCAGCAGCGGCAGAGTCACAAAATGGTCGCCGCCAAAGGAGAGCATGCGTTTACCGGCCGCCAGCAGCTTATCGGCATGTTCTTCTACATTATTAACCAGGCTCTGGGCATCGCCAAAATCAAACACCACGTCGCCGCAGTCAACAATCTTCAGACGATCGCGCAGATCGAAATCCCACGGCCAACGCTGGCCTTCCCATGCCAGATTAACCGAAACCTGGCGTATAGCCCCCGGGCCAAGGCGTGCCCCGGAACGGCCAGAAGTAGCCATATCAAAAGGAATACCGGTGATCACCCAGTCGGCATCGCTGTCGTAGGGCTGGAAATTCAATGGCAGACGCAGAAAACCAAACGCATTGGAAACCAATGAGTTATCAAATTTATGACCCAAAGTGCTCATAACTAATCCTCTTTTAACCCGCGTGTTTCAAGCCGATAAAAACACGCAGGAATGAATTATAGATGAAAAAAAATCCCTTCCGCGTCGTTAGCCCGACGAGAAAGGGATTGATCACTGCCAGTCAGCAGTTTGCCGCAGCGTAAATCTGCCACGGCGAGCGATGGTGAATTATCGCCAGAATCAGGCGGTTGTTCAAGCCTCACTCAAGGATGGCAATCACTCATCTTCTAAATAAGTGTAGCCATACAGCCCGCTCTCAAACTCTTCGACAAACTGCGCCTGCAGATCGGCATCGAGATCGGTTTCCTTTACCTGATCGCGGAAGCGCGACAGCAGCACATTAGGGTCCAGCTGCACATACTCGAGCATATCGGCCACGGTATCGCCTTCATCAGACTGCTGCACTTCAATGCTGCCGTCAGGGAAGACAAAGACATCCACTGCCGCGGTATCGCCGAACAGGTTATGCATATTGCCGAGAATTTCCTGGTAGGCACCGACCATAAAGAAGCCCAGCGCCGGAGGATTTTCCGGGTCATATGGCGGCATTGGCATGGTAGTCGCCACGCCGTCACCGTCGACATAGTGATCGATAATGCCATCGGAGTCACAGGTGATATCCAGCAGCACCGCGCGGCCTTCCGGCGGTTTGTCCAGACCTTCCAGCGGCAGCACCGGGAACAGCTGATCGATACCCCAGGCATCCGGCATCGACTGAAACAGCGAGAAGTTGACATACAGCTTGTCGGCCATCCGCTCTTGCAGCTCATCGATAATTGGACGGTGTGCGCGGTTGCTGGGATCAAGCTGCTTCTGGATCATATTACAGATATTCAGATACAGCTCTTCGGCCCAGGCGCGCTGAGTCAGATCGAGAATGCCGTGGGCATATTGCGTATGCACATCGTGCAAATCCATCTGGCAATCGTGCAGCCACTCGCGCAGCGAACGACGGTTTTCCGGATCGTGCAGTTCGTTCCAGGTATCCCACATGCTGCACAGCACGCGCGGTGCCTCGTCATCAGGGGCAACAGGTTCGCTGTATTCGTTACGCTCAACGCCGATAACATTGGAAACCAGCACCGTGTGGTGAGCGGTAACCGCACGTCCCGATTCGGTGATCACCGTCGGATGCGGCAGATTGTGCTCATTACAGGCATCGCCAATGCCCCAGATCACGTTGTTGGCATATTCGTTCAGGCCATAGTTTACTGAACAATCGGACTGCGAACGGGTGCCCTCGTAATCGACGCCCAAACCACCGCCGACATCGAAGCATTGGATATTGACGCCAAGCTTATGCAGTTCAACGTAGAAACGCGCGGATTCACGCACACCGGTGGCAATATCACGGATATTTGCCAGTTGGGAACCGAGATGGAAGTGCAGTAACTGCAGGCTTTCCAGACGGCCTGCTTCACGCAGCATCTCAACCAGTTGCAGCACCTGTGCCGCCGCCAGACCAAATTTCGACTTTTCGCCGCCGCTGGATTGCCATTTGCCGGAACCCTGTGAGGACAGACGGGCACGGACACCCAGACGCGGGATGACGTTCAGACGTTCGGCTTCTTCCAGCACCAGTTTAATCTCGGTAATTTTTTCAATCACCAGATAAACCTTGTGACCGAGCTTTTCACCGATCAACGCCAGACGAATATATTCACGGTCTTTATAGCCGTTACAGACGATCACCGAGCGGGTCATACCGGCATGTGCCAGCACCGCCATCAGCTCGGCTTTCGAGCCGGCTTCCAGCCCCAGAGGTTCGCCCGACTCCACCAGGGACTCAATCACCCGGCGATGCTGGTTAACCTTGATCGGATAGACCAGGAAATAATCACCCTCGTAGCCAAAAGATTCACGCGCCCGTTTAAAGGCAGCGTTAATCGAGCGCAGACGGTGTTGTAAAATCTGTGGGAAACAGAACAGCGCCGGCAGACGTTGACCGTCCTGCTCGCGCATATCTTTTACCAGCTGTGCCAGATCGACACGGGCTTCAGGCACGTCAGGATCGGGGCAGACGCTGATATGGCCCAGTTCATTGACGTCATAATAGTTATTGCCCCAATAGGCAACGTTGTAAGTACGCAGCATTTTGCTGGCATCACGGTCGTTCACGGCAACCTCCTGCATGGAGCGTAAAGAAACACTTTCGCCCGCATGTGACGGACGGTGGGACTGCATGTCATCAGACATAGTTAATACCCTTTTCTACACTGACAGCATGGCCAGCCACTATCGCAGTAACAACAAGTGAGAACAACCCGCAGAGGGAGGAGAAACACGGCGCACAGGCCGGTTGCTCAACCTGGTTAACTGGTTGATCACTTATATAATTGTAAATCACGTTGTCGGACTCCGTGAAACGAGTCAGGAGAAACCATAGGCATCGTGCCCCAATGGTTGCAGGCTACATCAATTTTATCGGGGGGATGGCGCTTAGCCGGCCCGTGAATCTTGAGTAGCGCCCAGATGTCGGTAGGCGACCTGTCTCACTGCGGTTAACAGCGATAAATCAGGTGTTGTACTGACCAACTGTTTATAACATCGGATAGATGACAGAAATTTTTCACAATGGTGGGACGCAGAAAATAAACGCCTCTGCTGGGGATGCTGTTGAAATGTAACAAGCGGTAAAAAGTGGGTCATTAAACTAACCACCTCCACAGGTGCCGCGCAAAGCTTGCGGGCAACCAGCCATCAGGCCATAAACAGAACAGTAATTACTGGAATACGCTGTGTTATTCGCCCTATGTTGAAAAATGGCAGCGCGACGCGTTTATACCGATAACCCTGTAAAAATGCAAAATGAAAATCGCCTAAAAGCTGTTTCCAACCGTGAATATCACGTAAATCCGGCATTATAAGAATAAGTACGCAGTAAAAAAGCGCTGGCAATCACCTCGAAATGTGTCCTAAAATAGCCGTCTAGATGTTAATCCATCTATATCCCAAATTATTGATGTTGCAGGAAGGCGATAAGTAAATATGTCCCTCATGGGCTAACATAAGATGGTTACTGAGTTGAGTGAACATCACTTGCGCGACTGTCGCTTAAAGTAAGGCGGATATACTCTGACGAACCGTCAAACGGCTCAGGATGGGCTTCGAATCTGTCCTTTTTTTCAAGCTGCTATGCAGCAGTCTCTAACCCGTCGTATGAAAGGTAAAGAAGATAATGGCTAAACACCTCTTTACGTCCGAATCTGTTTCAGAAGGACATCCAGACAAAATCGCAGACCAAATCTCTGATGCCGTTCTCGACGCGATTTTAGAACAAGATCCAAAAGCGCGCGTAGCGTGCGAGACCTACGTTAAAACCGGTATGGTTTTAGTGGGTGGCGAAGTGACCACCAGCGCCTGGGTAGATATCGAAGAAATCACGCGCAAAACCGTGCGCGAAATTGGTTACGTCAATTCGGAAATGGGCTTCGACGCCAATTCCTGCGCCGTATTGAGCGCCATTGGCAAACAGTCTCCTGATATCAATCAGGGTGTTGACCGCAGCGATCCGCTGGAACAAGGTGCCGGTGACCAGGGTCTGATGTTTGGTTATGCCACCAACGAAACCGAAGTGCTGATGCCTGCTCCCATCACCTATGCTCACCGTCTGGTGCAGCAACAGGCGACAGTGCGTAAATCCGGCGTTCTGCCCTGGCTACGTCCAGATGCCAAAAGCCAGATCACCTTCCAGTATGACAACGGTAAAATCGTCGGTATCGACGCGGTGGTACTCTCCACTCAGCACTCTGATGATGTCAGCCTGAAAGATCTGCAAGAAGCGGTGATGGAAGAGATCATCAAGCCGGTGCTGCCACCTGAATGGCTGAATTCTTCTACCAAATACCACATCAACCCGACCGGCCGTTTTGTTATCGGTGGGCCAATGGGTGACTGCGGTCTGACCGGACGTAAAATCATCGTCGATACTTACGGCGGTATGGCACGTCACGGCGGCGGTGCTTTCTCTGGTAAAGATCCCTCAAAAGTCGACCGTTCTGCAGCTTACGCAGCACGCTATGTAGCAAAAAACATCGTTGCTGCCGGCCTGGCCGACCGCTGTGAGATCCAGGTTTCCTACGCTATCGGCGTGGCTGAACCGACATCCATCATGGTGGAAACCTTCGGTACCGAGAAAATCTCCACCGAACAGCTAACGCTGCTGGTGCGCGAGTTCTTTGACCTGCGCCCTTACGGTCTGATTCAGATGCTGGACCTGCTGCACCCAATCTACAAAGAGACTGCGGCTTATGGTCACTTTGGTCGCGAACATTTCCCTTGGGAAAAAACCGACAAAGCCGCACAGCTGCGCGAAGCTGCTGGCCTGAAATAAGTTTTTCAACTTACTTCCCCATCAACCCTGCCCTTTGCGGCAGGGTTTTTTTTTGCAGTTTATTCCTAAAAATGCAGCAACATGAAAGCGATTACAAACAATAATCCTTTACAAATTAGCAAATTAAAATTACGCAGATTTACACCATAACAAAAATTGATTGATTTGAATCAAGCTATCGACTAAAACTCATCAACGCTAACCCGCGCTCCCAGGCACTATTCTGCAAAAGCTCGCCAGTTCTCATTCATCAAAACTGCAATATGTGTAAGCGATTACAACGATGTGATCTGGCGCACTTTTCAACGGTGCAAGGGCAATTAGCATATGAGGCTAAGCAATATTGTCATTTGGAGGCAGGATGAGTAACTCAACGTCATATAAGGCAGGGAAGCGCTCTAACAAGAGTGTCACTTTTTTTGTCTGTTTTCTCGCCGCACTGGCCGGTCTGCTGTTCGGCCTGGATATCGGTGTTATCGCAGGTGCACTTCCGTTTATCAGTCATGATTTCCAGATCACCAGCCACCAGCAAGAGTGGGTGGTCAGTTCAATGATGTTTGGTGCCGCCGTGGGTGCCGTCGGCAGTGGCTGGATGAACTTCCGCATTGGCCGTAAATACAGCCTGATGATTGGTGCGGTGCTGTTTGTTGTCGGTTCACTGTGCTCCGCCTTTGCCCCTGATACGCAGATCCTGCTTATCGCCCGGGTACTGCTCGGCCTGGCGGTGGGTATTGCTTCTTATACCGCGCCGGTTTATCTGTCCGAGATTGCCCCGGAAAAAATTCGCGGCAGTATGATTTCCATGTATCAGCTGATGATCACCATCGGTATTCTGGCGGCCTATCTGTCTGATACCGGCTTTAGCTATAGCGGTTCGTGGCGCTGGATGCTGGGCGTTATCACCATCCCAGCGCTGTTACTGTTGGTCGGGGTATTCTTCCTGCCAGACAGCCCACGCTGGTTAGCCGCCCGCGGCAATGATGACAAGGCCCGTCGCGTACTGGAAAAGCTGCGTGATTCCAGCGAACAGGCGCGTAATGAACTTAATGAAATCCGCGAAAGCCTGAAAATCAAACAGAGCGGCTGGGGGTTATTTACCAATAATAAAAACTTCCGTCGTGCGGTTTACCTCGGCATTCTGTTGCAGGTGATGCAGCAGTTCACCGGTATGAACGTCATTATGTATTACGCACCAAAAATCTTTGGTCTGGCCGGGTTTGCCAGCACCTCAGAACAGATGTGGGGTACAGTGATCGTTGGGCTGGTTAACGTGCTGGCGACCTTTATTGCCATTGGTCTGGTTGACCGTTGGGGCCGCAAACCTACGCTGAAACTGGGCTTCCTGGTCATGGCGATTGGTATGGGTGTGCTCGGTACCATGATGCATATCGGCGTAGAATCCACCGTGGCGAAATACTTCTCCATTGCCATGTTGCTGATGTTTATCATTGGTTTTGCCATGAGTGCCGGTCCGCTGATTTGGGTACTGTGTTCAGAGATCCAGCCGTTGAAAGGCCGTGATTTTGGTATCACCGTTTCCACAGCCACCAACTGGATTGCCAATATGATCGTCGGTGCCACCTTCCTGACCATGCTCGACAGTCTGGGCAACGCCAATACCTTCTGGGTTTATGCCGGGCTGAACGTGGTGTTTATCTTTATTACTATCGCGCTGATCCCGGAAACCAAAAACGTTTCTCTGGAACATATCGAGCGTAATTTGATGAACGGCAAGGCACTGAAGAATATCGGCGAATAACGCGGTGTTCGTTTAAGATCTTCCTGACCCGCCGCAAGGCGGGTGAGTTTGATGACAAAGTCGTCTTGATGATCGAGATACCCGGGCATAGCACACCTAGGGGCGCTCCGGCGGGCAAGCCCGCTACGACCCCAACGGTGCACTCTCCCTAATAACGGACTTTGTCAGCAGTCTGACCCGCCGCAAGGCGGGTTTGTTATTTTTAGCCCGCAGGCTGGACGGGGTTGCAGCTATCCCTCAAATGAATCATCGGCTCCATGCGTTGCTGCAATATCCTGATAACCAAAATATCGAGATCGCGAATACGATAAAAAATCGCTATTGCCTGGGACGAAAAACCACTTTATTTCCGATAACTTACTGGTTCTTGTAACAGCTTGTCGCCATTTTTCTTGCACAGAGCTTGCCGTCAGATTTATGCTTATTTGATGAAAAACACTCGACTTCCCATTGCTCTGCAACAAAGCGTGATGCGCTGTATGCGGGAAAAACTTCAGCTCGCCAATCAGCAACTGGCAACCACCTATCCCGAGCCGGAGATCAACTATCAGCAACGCGGCACCAGCGCGGGTACCGCCTACCTGCAATACTGGCAAATACGCCTCAATGCGGTGCTATTGATCGAAAACCAGCAGGCGTTTATTGACCAGGTGGTGCCGCACGAGCTGGCCCATTTATTGGTCTATCGTCGCTTTGGCCGCGCCGCAGCGCCCCATGGCAAAGAGTGGCGCTGGATGATGGAGTCAGTATTGGGAGTATCCGCCAGCCGTACCCATCAGTTCACCCTCACCTCGGTACAGAGCAAAACCTACCCCTATCTTTGCCAATGCCGCGATCATCAGCTTACCGTGCGTCGCCATAATAAAGTGATGCGCAAGGAAGCCGAGTATCGCTGTAGTCACTGCGGCGAATTGTTACGCTTTAAAACCGGCCAAGGCTGACTCTGGCGGCAAAACATATCAGGGGTCTGATTGCGAAAGCAGAAAAGTTGCATTACCCTGCCTGCTTTTGGTTATCAGGCTGTTTTGGAATATGTCTCGCAAAATTTTGTGGTTGTTACCGGTTATTGCCATTACCTCGTTCAACGCCCTCAGTACGTCGTTTGATCCCATCAAAATTAATAACTTCAGTCAGGCCAAAGCCGCCGCAGTAAAGATTAATTATGATGCGCCCACCTTTTATTGCGGTTGCACAGTTAGCTGGCAAGGTAAAAAAGGCACCCCCGATCTGCAATCTTGTGGTTATCAGCCGCGCAAGAACGCGCAACGAGCGGCACGTATTGAATGGGAACACGTAGTGCCCGCCTGGCAGTTTGGCCACCAGCGTCAGTGCTGGCAAAATGGCGGCCGGAAAAATTGCGCCAAAGATGCCAGTTACCGCAAGATGGAGACCGATTTGCACAATTTGCAACCGGCCATTGGCGAAGTCAACGGCGACAGAAACAACTTTATGTACAGTCAATGGAATGGACCCGCAGAGCAATACGGGCGCTGTGAAATGAAAATAGACTTTAAAAATCAGTTGGCCGAGCCACCGGCACGGGCACGCGGTGCTATTGCCCGCACCTATTTTTATATGCGCGATCGCTACCAGTTAACGCTTTCGAGCCAGCAGACTCAGCTGTTTAACGCCTGGGATCGCCTCTATCCGGTCACGCCCTGGGAGTGCGAACGTGACAAGCGCATCGCCGCCGTACAAGGCAATCATAACAACTATGTTCAGCAGGCTTGCCAGCGGGGAAACAGCTAACCTACTATATCCAAAATAAATTGCGTAACATCCGTCCCCCGCTAATCTGACCTGAAGAAAGGACCACACCTGACATGCGAATTCCCCGCATTTATCATCCTGAGCCGCTGCACGCCAATAGCGAAATCCAGCTCAGTGAAGACGCTGCCAACCATGTCGGCCGCGTCCTGCGTATGCAACCGGGTCAGCAGATCCAGCTGTTTGACGGTTCCAACCAGATTTTTAACGCCAGCCTGGCTCGCGTTGATAAAAAAGGCGTCGCCGCACAGCTGGCTGAAGGTCAGTTGGCAAATAACGAGTCACCTTTAAATCTGCATCTCGGTCAGGTCATCTCTCGCGGCGAAAAAATGGAATTTACTATTCAAAAATCCATTGAGCTGGGGGTTAACACTATTACGCCACTGTTTTCCGAGCGCTGTGGGGTTAAACTGGACGGTGAACGACTGGCCAAAAAGTTGCAACAGTGGCAAAAAATCGCCATTGCCGCCTGCGAACAGTGCGGACGCAATCGTCTGCCGGAAATACGCGCCGCTATGCCGCTGGAACAGTGGTGCGCCGAAAAAGATAATAGTCTCAAGCTGAACCTTCACCCCCGTGCCAGCCACAGTATTAATACGCTGCCGCTGCCGGTAGAACATGTCCGCTTGTTAATCGGCCCGGAAGGCGGCCTTTCCGCCGAAGAAATTGCAATGACCACGGGCTATGGATTTACTGATATCCTGTTGGGACCGCGCGTTTTACGCACAGAAACTACCGCGCTCACCGCTATTACTGCCTTGCAGGTACGTTTTGGCGATCTGGGCTAGAAGCAGGCTCTAAAGGAGAGAAGATGATTAAGCTTGGCATCGTGATGGATCCTATTTCATCCATCAATATCAAGAAAGACACCAGCTTCGCCATGTTGCTGGAAGCTCAGCGCCGCGGCTATGAACTGCACTATATGGAGATGAACTCCCTCTATTTGCGCGGCGGAGAAGGCCGGGCCAATACCCGCAAGCTGGTGGTAAAACAGGATTATGCAGGCTGGTATCAGTTCGGCGACGAACAGGATATCGCGCTACAGGAGCTGGATGTGATCCTGATGCGTAAAGATCCACCGTTTGACACCGAATTTATCTACGCCACCTATATTCTGGAACGTGCAGAAGAACAAGGCACGCTGATCGTCAATAAACCGCAGAGCCTGCGCGACTGTAACGAAAAGCTTTTTACTGCCTGGTTCCCGGAACTTACCCCAGATACGCTGGTAACACGAAATGCCTCACAGCTTAAGGCATTCCACAAGCAATATACTGATGTGATCCTCAAGCCCCTCGACGGCATGGGTGGCGCTTCGATTTTCCGTCTGAAACCCGAAGATGCCAATGTCTCGGTCATTATCGAAACATTGACCGAACACGGTAGCCGCTACTGCATGGCACAAAATTATCTGCCCGCCATTAAAGAAGGCGATAAGCGCGTGTTGGTGATAGACGGCGAGCCAGTACCTTATTGCCTGGCGCGAATTCCAGCGCAGGGGGAAACGCGTGGCAACCTGGCAGCCGGTGGCCGCGGTGAAGCACGACCATTAAGCGAAAGTGACTGGGCGATCGCTCGCACCGTTGCTCCTACGCTGAAAGCAAAAGGGCTGATTTTTGTCGGCCTGGATATAATCGGCGATCGCCTGACCGAGATTAACGTCACCAGCCCCACCTGCGTACGTGAAATCGAAGCCGCATTCCCGGATATTTCCATTACCGGTATGCTGATGGATGCTATTGAAGCTCGTCTGGCAGCACGCTAAGCACAAACCCGCGATGTGAAAGCGGGATATATACCCAGGCAGTCAGGCAACTGGCTGCCGGTAACCTATTGAATAGCCATCGGGCTCTGCCGATGGCGGTTCTTGGAGCCACAGGCTAAGCACCCAAACAACATGAATTTACAGCATCACTTTCTTATTGCCATGCCCGGACTGGAAGAACCTTTGTTCAAACGTTCAGTTGTCTATGTCTGCGAACATAACGAAGACGGTGCCATGGGCCTGGTAATCAACAAACTGGTCGACGATTTCACCGTCAAAAACGTGTTAGATAAGCTGGATATCAATCCAACGCCACGCGACCCGGCGATTAACCTCGACCGCCCGGTATTTTCCGGTGGCCCGCTGGCCGACGATCGCGGATTTATTCTGCATACGCCGCGCAGTGGTTTTGGTTCCAGTATCCAGATCTCCGACCAGACGATGATCACCACCTCAAAAGACGTGCTGGAGACCCTCGGTACCCCGGACCAGCCCAAAGACGTGCTGGTTGCCCTGGGCTATGCTGCCTGGGAACAGGGGCAACTGGAAAAAGAGCTGTTAAATAACAGCTGGCTGACCATCGAAGCCAGCAGCGATATTATTTTCAGAACGCCGATTGCCGAACGCTGGCGCGAAGCGGCCAAAATGATCGGCATTGAAATTAGCCAACTGGCCACCCATGCGGGTCACGCATAATGGGCAATCGCACCTTGTTCGCCTTTGACTTTGGTACCAAGAGTATTGGCCTGGCCATTGGTCAGGAGGTAACGGGTACCGCCCGACCGCTGACCGCCTTCAAAGCACAGGACGGCACCCCCGACTGGCAGCAGATTGAAAAACTGCTAAAAGAGTGGCAACCGGATTTGGTGATCGTTGGCTTGCCGTTAAATATGGACGGTAGCGAACAGCCGCTGACGGCGCGCGCCAAAAAATTTGCCAACCGCCTGCATGGTCGCTTTGGCATCCAGGTAGAGCTGCATGACGAGCGTTTAAGCACCGTCGAAGCGCGGGCCGATCTGTTTGCCCGCGGCGGTTTTCGCGCGCTGGATAAAGGCAGCGTCGATGCCGCCTCGGCGGTGATTATTCTGGAAAGCTGGTTTGAAAATCAGTGGAATAAACCGGCATAAACCGCGTACGCCGCACACTTTTTGCCTCACGCCAGTAACTGATACCCGGCACTTATCCGCTGCGCCAGGCGTTGTGCAAAGGTCTGCATCCCGGACTTGCCGCCGGTTTGCAGGCTGTCGGGCAACTGATGGGTCTTGCCTTCGCGGATCACATTGCAAACCGCTGGCGTAGAGGTCAGCATTTCATAGATAGCCCAGCCGCCTACTGCGAATAAAGTTGTTACTATGCGCCAATAAGGCTTTCCAGCGGGATCCCATACTGACTATGCAAGCGGCGGATCATAGGCAAGGTCAGGTTGCGTTTTCCATTTAGGATCTCGTAAACACGATTTGTTTTGCCAATAGCATTTTCAAGATCTTTCACCGTTAACCCCTGTTGTTCCATACGAAATTTTATCGCCTCAATAGGGTCGGGAGGCGTGATGGGATGATATTTTTTTTCGTATGCTTCGATCAGCAAACACATCACCTCAAAAAAGTCCCCTTCTGGCGAATTAAGTTGCGGTTCATTATCAAAAAAGGGGGAAACTGCGTTAAGCGCCGCTTCATAATCCTGCTCGTTCCTGATGGGTTTAATCTGCATATATCACCTTAAATCAACAACTTAAGCCTCTATTTTATCGTACTCATTATGAGAGCCAATAAATTTAACGAATATAATCCCACGCAGGTAAGCAACAGCAACAATTAACCTGTAATCATTTCCTTTGATATTGAATACCACTCGCCTGTTTTTCAGAATACTGGCACTGCGGTATTGCTCCTTGATTTCTGCCGGGTTTCGCCAATCAGCTTTAGTGGCTTCATCTACCCAAGCTTTTAGCGGCTGTCGCGCATCGGGATGTATTGCCCAAAAATCCCGCAGTGTTCTTGTGGAGATAATTTTCATTGGTGATAGATTAGTCCCATTTTGGGATCAATGCAAGATTTTAATCCCAAAACGGGACTATTACTTAGTGCTATCCCGGAACTATTGCTCCAGGTCTAGCCCCCTCGATTTTTAATACCTTGGCATGGATAACGGCTTGCCGGGGCAAGATTTTTTACCTCACTCCAGTAACTGATACCCGGCACTTATCCGCTGCGCCAGGCTTTGTGCAAAGGTCTGCATCCCGGACTCGCCGCCGGTTTGCAGGCTGTCGGGCAACTGATGGGTCTTGCCTTCGCGGATCAGATTGCATACCGCTGGCGTAGAGGTCAGCATTTCATAGATAGCCACCCTGCCCCCCTGTTGCGTCGCCAGCAGTTTTTGCGCCACTATGCCGCGCAGACTTCCCGCCAGTTGCGCGCGGACAAAGGCCTTCTCATCGACAGGAAAGACATCGCAAAGGCGATCCACCGCCTGGGCAGCATGACGGGCATGCAGCGTAGCCAGCACCAGATGGCCGGTCTCGGCGGCGGTGAGCGCCAGGCGAATACTGTCGGTATCGCGCAGTTCCCCCAGCAGCAGCACGTCAGGATCCTCTCGCAGCGCCGCGCGTATCGCCTGCACAAAAGAGGACGTATGGCGGCCTAACTCACGCTGTTGAATTAAACAGCGCTGGCTGCGGTGCAAAAATTCTATCGGATCCTCCAGCGTGATAATGTGTCTGGCGCAGGTATGATTAAGATGGCCGATCATGGCAGCCAGCGTAGTAGATTTACCGCTGCCCGTGGCACCGACAATCAAGATCAGCCCATCTGGTTGTTCGCTTAGCTGGCGCAGAATATCCGGCGTCTGTAGGGTGGTCAGACTGGGACAATCCTGCGGCAAGGTACGCATGGCCAGCGACAGCCCCTGACATTGCCGAAAAAAGTTGATACGCAATCGCTGGCCGCAGGGCAAGGTCACCGCAGCGTCAGCCTGCCCATGCTGCGCCAGTGCATGCAACTGGTCACTGTCGAGCCAGGCTTGGCTTAGAGCCTCCAACTGCGCGCAAGTAATGGCTTCGCTATCCGGGCAGGCCAACAACTCCCCGTTGATGCGCATCCTTGCAGGATGACCGGTACAAAGGTGCAGATCTGAGGCATTTTGCTTTACACTAAGCGCTACGAATTTATTAATATCCATTTGAAACACTCCTGAGCCAATATGAACCAACTTCAGCATTCAGCTATTGCGGAAAATCTACAGCATGTCAGAGAACGTATCGCATCGATTGCCGCCCTTTGCGAACGAACGCCAGAAGAAGTGACTCTGCTTGCAGTCAGCAAAACCAAACCTGCGAGCGCTATCGAAGAAGCGATCGCCGCCGGGCAACTGGCTTTTGGGGAAAATTACGTTCAGGAAGGCGTAGAGAAAGTGGCAGCATTTGCCGACCATCAACCGCCGTTGGTCTGGCACTTTATTGGCCCTTTGCAGTCCAATAAAAGTCGCCTGGTGGCCGAGAATTTCGACTGGTGTCATACCCTCGATCGCCTGAAGATTGCCCAGCGGCTGAACGAACAACGCCCACAGAATAAACCGCCGTTGCAGGTGCTGATTCAGGTCAATATCAGCGATGAGCAGAGTAAATCCGGTATCACCCTGGCCGAAGTACCACAGCTGGCGGCCGAGATTGCCGCTATGCCGCAGCTCAGGCTGCGTGGACTGATGGCCATCCCGGCGGCAGAGAGCGACTATCAACGGCAGTTGGCGGTATTTCAACAAATGGCCGCCGCCTTTAAACAGTTGCAGCAGTCTTATCCGCAGATTGATACCCTGTCCATGGGCATGACTGACGATATGCCGGCTGCCATAGCCGCAGGCAGCACCATGGTGCGCATCGGTACCGCGATTTTCGGTGCCCGTGACTATGCCGCCAAGGTTTAACCCGGTTTTTATCCGCCGGGATTGAATAGCGGCCTGGGTGAACAAATATAGTTCTGAAGTTTAATGACAAAGTTGTCTGGTACCTTGATGCGACAGGTATCCCCCACTTAAGCCAGGAGCAGTATGCAACATCGTAAATTGTGTTTTATTGGCGCCGGAAATATGGCAGGTGCGATTATTGCGGGGCTGGTCGCCAGCGGCTATCCGGCAGCGTTGATTAGCGTGTGCGCGCCGTCGACTCAACGCCGCGATCGCCTGGCCGAGAAATATGGCATCCATAGCAGCAGCGATAACATTGCTTGTGCCAGCGCGGCAGAGGTGGTGGTGCTGGCAGTCAAACCGCAGTTGATGGCAGAAGTCTGCACCGACTTGCAAAAACAGGTTAACTTTAGCGATAAGCTGGTGTTGTCTATTGCTGCCGGAGTAAGTATTGCTCGCTTCTACGCGCTGCTGGCAGAGAACCTCAATATCGTGCGTATTATGCCTAACACGCCATCGCTGGTGGGCAAGGGTATGAGCGGACTCTATGCTCCGGCACAGGTTAATCAGCAGGACCGCGACTACAGCAGCCAATTGATGGCCGCCGTAGGTAAAGTGTGCTGGGTGGACAGCGAAGAAGGTATTAACCATGTGATTGCTGCCGCAGGCAGCGCACCGGCTTACTTCTTTCTGTTTATGGAAGCCATGCAGCAAGAGGCACAGCGTTTGGGCCTGAGCGCTGAAAACGCACGCCTGCTGGTACAGCAAGCAGCCAGTGGTGCCGCCGCGCTGGTAGAAGCCAGCCCGGATACGCCGCTGTCACAGTTGCGCGAGCAGGTGACCTCAAAAGGCGGTACCACCTTTGAGGCATTAAAAGTATTCAATGAACGTGAGCTGTCAGGGATTGTTGCCGAGGCGATGCAGGCGGCAATAACCCGGGCACAGGAAATGGAAAAACTCTTTTAGAATTGACCGACCAGCGCCTGCTGCGGCAGGTTCACCGATCATCAGGGACAATGCTCTCAACCTATGGTGGCTGATGCCACCAGGGTATACACAGGAAAAAGGTTATTTATGCTCACGCTGACTTTTCTGGTCAAAACACTTATTGACCTCTATGTCATGGTTTTACTGTTACGCATTTGGATGCAATGGGCGCGAACTGATTTCTACAATCCTTTCTCGCAGTTTGTGGTCAAGATAACCCAGCCCATTATTAAGCCGATGCGTCGCGTTATTCCACCGCTGGGGCCGATCGACAGCTCATCGCTGCTATTGGCCTTTCTGCTGATGACCATCAAGTACCCGCTGCTGCTGCTGATCCAGGGCGGCGGAATGTCCCTGAGTCCCTATAATTTGCTGTTCGGCCTGATTGCCCTGGTCAAGTCTGCAGGTTATCTGGTGTTCTGGCTGATTATTATCCGCTCGCTAATGAGCTGGATCAGCCAGGGGCGTGGTGCGATGGATTATGTGCTGATGCAGTTAACCGAGCCATTAATGTCACCTATTCGCCGCATTATCCCGGCGATGGGCGGTATCGATTTTTCAGCAATGGTAGTGATCCTGATCCTCTATATGCTTAACTATCTCGGTATGGATCTGTTAGGCGAGCTTTGGTTCCTGCTGTAATTCCCTGCCGACGTTGCGGGCCAGCAGCCCCTGCAGCCCGCAACGTCAAAATATTTTAATTTCAGGAAGTCGTAATGCAAAAAGTTGTTCTGGCTACCGGCAACGCCGGTAAAGTGCGTGAGCTTGCTCATCTGCTCACTGACTTTGGTCTTGAAGTGGTCGCGCAAACGGCACTGGGCGTGGATCCCGCAGAGGAGACCGGCCTGACCTTTATCGAAAATGCCATTCTTAAAGCCCGCCATGCGGCACAAATTACCGGTTTACCGGCTATTGCCGATGACTCCGGGCTGGCGGTGGATATTCTTGGCGGTGCGCCAGGGATTTACTCTGCGCGCTATGCGGGAGAAGACGCCAGCGATCAACAGAATCTGGATAAACTGTTAGTGGCGCTGCAAGATGTTCCCGAGGGTCAGCGTCAGGCCCAATTCCATTGCGTACTGGTCTATCTGCGCCATGCCGCCGACCCTACCCCTATTGTCTGCCACGGCAGCTGGGCCGGAGAGATCGCCCGCGCCAGCGCCGGTGAAGGGGGTTTTGGTTACGATCCGGTGTTCTATGTGCCGGCGCTGGGCAAAACCGCAGCACAGCTAACCCGTGAAGAGAAAAGCGCCGTTTCGCACCGGGGTCTGGCTTTGGCTCAGTTACTGCAAGCCATGACCAGGGCTGCACAACATAATGCGTAAGCTGCCACCATTAAGCCTCTACCTGCATATTCCCTGGTGCGTGCAAAAATGCCCTTACTGCGACTTTAATTCCCATGCCCTGAAGGGCGAAGTTCCCCATGATGACTATGTCGCCCATCTGCTGGCAGATCTCGATGCCGATATTCCTTTGACCGCCGGCCGCCGCATCGAAACCATTTTTATTGGCGGCGGTACCCCCAGCCTGCTTAGTGCCCATGCCATGCAGACGCTGCTCGACGGCGTGCGCGCCCGTCTGCCGGTGTCAGCCGATGCCGAAATCACCATGGAAGCCAATCCCGGCACCGTCGAAGCGGACAGATTCAGCGGCTATCAGCGCGCTGGCGTCAACCGTATCTCCATTGGTGTGCAAAGCTTTAGCGCCGAGAAGCTCGAGCGACTGGGACGCATTCACGGACCACAAGAAGCCAAACGTGCCGCTCAGTTGGCTACTGGTCTCGGGCTGCGCAGCTTTAACCTGGATTTGATGCACGGTTTACCGGATCAGACGCTGGAGCAGGCGCTGGATGATTTGCGTCAGGCCATAGCCCTTAATCCGCCGCATTTGTCATGGTATCAGCTGACCATTGAGCCCAATACGCTATTTGCCTCACGCACGCCGGTCCTGCCGGATGATGATGCCTTATGGGATATTTTTGAGCAGGGCGACCAGTTGCTTACCGCGGCAGGTTATCAGCAATATGAAACCTCGGCCTATGCCAAACCGGGTTATCAGTGCCAGCATAATATCAACTACTGGCGCTTTGGTGATTATCTTGGCGTCGGATGCGGTGCCCACGGCAAGCTGACTCAGCCCGATGGCCGCATTCTGCGTACGGTAAAAACCAAACACCCGCGCGGCTATATGCAGGGTCGTTATCTGGATAAACAGTACCAGGTAGTCAACGACGAATTACCCTTCGAATTCTTTATGAACCGTTTCCGCCTGTTGGAAGCAGCCCCTCGTGAGGAGTTTGCCATCTATACCGGGCTGGAAGAATCAACTATTCGCCCGCAGCTGGATCAGGCGATCAACAGCGGTTATCTGCTGGAAACTGACACCCACTGGCAGATCACCGAGAAAGGTAAATTATTCCTGAACTCGCTGCTGGAACTGTTTTTAAGCGAGTAACCACCTCTGTCTGGCGATAACAAAGTTATCTTTATTATTACCATCCTCGGGCATAGAGCCATCAGGGATGGTTCTTCCTAAAAACTGACTTTGTCAGCAGTCTGAGGCACTGGGCAACAGTGCCTTGGTATTGCTTGGCGGGCCGGGTATATTTTTACTCTTATTTTTGTGAGGCTATGTCTTGGCATAGCCAGATTATACTGCTGCAAATACAGTTTTATCCTTCATACTCAAACAAGCTGTTTTAAATTGCCCCCGGTAATTTCCGCTCTAAGTTGGTGATTAAAATAATCAGAACCATTATGATGATCTAAGTTTTCAATTTTTCGACTACCTTCAGGGATACTTTGCTCTATTGTCACTCCGGCGCGCATTCCCTGATAAGTAAAGGTCGAAACTTGAATGGCTGTATTTTTATCAAGAGTAACTAAAGATAATGTTTCTAAATTATTATCAGCCATATACTTTATTATCCCATCCGCTTTTTCGTCATTAAGAGCAGCCAATAGCGCATCTGGCAATGATTTAATTGACTCTGCATTAATTTCCTTTCCAACTAATTCGCAGTTTTTATTATGCAGGGAGGATGCGGACTGTGATACATTACTCTCTTTAACTGCGGGCTTACTATCATATGCAATGAGAGTTGGTGAGCCAGATAAAGGTGCCATAGTTTTCATATTCAAGCCTCTTAAATTAAATATTATTTACAACAAAAGTCATATAAATACTATTTACTTTCCCGGCTTTTTTCTTACAAAAAAGAATATTTTCTTCTGTAATTTTCATATAGAGACTTAAGTGAAGTAATACTATCGCTGCCTGACAATTGAACACCCGGCCAACTCCGAGATTTTGGCTGTAAAATCAAGGGCTATTGGGAAAGCAGCAACAGTTGATGACCAATAGCAATGAAGTGCCATGTACTAGCCACTGAGCAGAGATTTTGGCTTTAAGGCCAGCCATCGTCGCCAGGCTGGCCTTTATCCGTGATAGTGAAAACGGTAACAAACGTAATGGTCAGGCTGTCTCACCCACTGTGTTAAGCAGGGTTTCAAGCTCACAAGCCCTGTCGGCAGAGGGCCTTTATCAGGTTATAACCACCGAAGTTACCGGCAATAGCATTAATTAAGATATTTTCCGTTAATTTTGTTCTTTGCTATCCGGCCAGGTTAAGGTGCCATCGCCGTTATAATCAGTACCCGAGGTACACTTAAACACGCCACTATCAAAAAAGACTAATGACGCCTGTGATTTATACTTACCATCATCAAAATAGGCGTAATAACCCTTGGTCCCCTTGCCTGATTTTAACCACTTCACCTTTCTTTCGGTGGCATCAAGGGTACGTAACACCGTCCCCGGCGTTTCTTCAATAATCATTTTGAGATCGGTGGGATAATTACCCTTAGGCATATCCCAGCTAAACTGCCCGGAATCATGGTCGGAGAAAGTACAATCCGTGCCATAAATCACCGGCCTGCCTTTTAGCAGTTCGCTGTCGGCGTGCGCTACTGAAGTAAACAATCCCATAAGTAAAGCGATACCCGCAACACTGTTCTTCATTATCATCGAATACTCCCTTTTATTTAATTTAATTTCCATTTTGCTACTGCCTGATGAAAAACATATTGCAGATATAACTTGGTAATATTGATCCTTATCAAAATCCGATTATATATCACCGCTAACTTAGCAGCTTGATTGTTATTACCTTCTGTTAAAATAAGGAAAACTTAATTAACCTTGAATACAAACACAACACTGCCCTTTACTCGGGAAGTACCTCTTCAGCCACAATGTAAATCTGTTGATTGCTAATATCACAATCGCCATCGGTAACATATTGCGTCAGCAATACCACATGACGATCGCCCTTGGTGGTATACACCAACGTTTTATAAAGCTGAAAGTAAATATTTTTATTTAAAAACACATCATCAAGATAATGCGGATCTTTAACAAGGTCTCTGCTTAAGAACAGTTTCCTTTTTAGCACTGCCTGCACTTTTTCATCACTTAGTTTTTCCGTCATTAATAACGTACTAGACATTTTACTTTCGTCAATGTCTTGAGCAGGAACACCTCTGCTATTTAGCGCTGAGATCGCCTGATTCCATGGGAAATTCCAGTTCTGAGAACAATCTGGCGCAGCCGCCTGGGCTAAAGAAGAAAAAGTAACAGCAGATAATAGCAATATTGGTTTAATCATCTAACCTCCAGGATATAATCGTTACTTTTCCAAATATCTTTTCTCTGCTGCAAGTTAAGAATAATGCAACCTGTAGATGAGCTGGCCGGATCTTTTCTATTAGCTCCATGAATTAAAAAAGCGTTACGATTACACATCTGATTGGAGGAGTCAGGAGTTAAGGGTAATGAATAAGGTCCAGTCACCCCGGTTTTTGGGGCATTAATGGTATACCGCCCTTTAGGCAGCGGACCTTTATCTTTTAGACATTGGTACTCCGGTTTATTTTTATACCCCACAGCACCAGCCCAGCCATCTTCAAACATCAAAACACCATTATGGTACATCCTTCCTGTTAATTGTTCATAAACCCACATATAATATCCTTATTATCTTTTATTCCAACTATCCGTATATTGAATATTTCCATCGCAGTAGCACCAGCTTATTTGCTGATAGGCCAGTTCGACGTATTCACTATGGTTATATTTACTGGCATCCTGCGCGTTGATATCTGGCATCAATGCGTTAAGCGAGGCGACATAAACATGTTGTAATGTTGTGGTGAAATATTTTTCTTCAAAACCGTGGTCATTAATGCGGTAAAAATCAAATATTGCCGATTGCAAACGCTTACCGCTGGTCAGCGCCTGATAGAGGTAAATACTTGAACGATCAATCTCTTTTTCAAAGGCAACCGGGTAATGCAGGCGATTGGCAGAGATCTTACCGGTATAATCATCTACCGGTAAATCCACATCATGCAGATATTCCAGGATTTCAATGGTGCCTTCTCGCCCTAGATAATCTACCGAACCTTTAATTTGTCGACCGTTATTATCGATTAACGTCAAATGTATGGGTATTGCCATTTTTATTCCTCATCCATGTGGTAGGCAATAAAAATATAAGAGTAGATTACGAAAGTAAATATTTTTTTGCATGGCAATGATTTGTTTTATAACAATTAACAAGCTGCATTAACAAACTTATTAAAGCGATAAAATAAAGCCTCTTCTTAATAGAAGAGGCTTTATTTATTTACTGCGGTTATTAATACCGCCAACAATAATTACTTATTTGATTTCTGCCAGCAGGGCACGGCGTTGATCTTCCAGCGAGGTCACGCGCTTGCAAACGCTGCGCCCAAAGCCTTCAAATTCATTCTGCTGCTGCTTCCATTCCGCCTGTACCGCCTGCTGCAAGCCGCCGAGATTACCCATCATCGCCTGCAACGGATTGCCGCCGCTGGTCAGCTGACGCGTCCCCATTTCGTTCATGCTGTCCTGCATGACGCCGCCCATGGTTTGCTCTACCAGGCGCTGGCCGTCTTGCTGTACCTTGTCTATCGCCTGGTGATGGAAAGTCAGTCCATCATCACGATGTTCAATAATACGATTTAACTGCTGCTTGAGTTGACCATCGAGGTTAGTTAAACGGTTACGCACATTGCTGTCGGCACCAAGCTGTTTCACGATCACCCCGTCCATGGCCACCCGCGCTTTTTCAAGATGGGTTCGTGTACCCTGATCGATCCAGGGTAAATCACGGCGCAATGCCGCCTGATAATCAACGGCATCCTGACGCTGCCTGGCCCCCAGGGAAACCTCGTTACCATTCTGGCTAATATCGCCATTCGGCGTAATCAGCAGATTGCCACTGGCACCGACAACCTGCACGCTTTGCGGCGTGATCACGATATCGTCTTTCGGCCTGGTGCTGCATTGAAACTCGGCGTGAGCCTGCCAGGCAGTGAGCGCGATCAGGCCAATCAGCCCCTGTTTCAATCCGGTTCTTGCTAACATGTTAACTCCCTTGATTCCGTCAGACAGCCGCAAAACACCGGGCTGCCGGATAACGCACGATTAAAATATTGAACGGCCAATGCGTTGCGCCAGTATCTCTAAGGCAGCGATCCCGGCCAAAGAGTTCCCTGCCTGATCGAGTTCAGGCGACCAGACGGCAATACACATCTCCCCGGGCACCACGGCGAGAATACCCCCACCGACGCCCGATTTTCCCGGCATACCTACGCGATAGGCAAATTCACCGGCACCGTCATACATGCCGCTGGTAACCATTAGCGCATTGATATGTCTTGCCTGACTCGCATCGATCAGCGGTTGGTCACTGCCCGGCGGCAGGCCTTTATTGGCCAGATAAAGGAAAGTCCGCGCCAGTTCGCCGCAGCTCATGCGCAGCGAACAGTAATGAAAATAGGTGTTCAACACGGTAATGACATCATTTTCAAAATTGCCAAATGACTTCATCAAATAGGCGATCGCGGCGTTGCGATCAGAATGTTCAAACTCCGAACGGGCCACCAACGGATCATAGTGTATATCCGGCTCAGCGCAAAGTTGACGTACTACTTCCAGCATACGCTGTTTTGGCGCAGCCAGCCGCGACTGCAACAGATCGCAAATCACCAGCGCGCCGGGGTTGATAAAGGGATTACGCGGTTTACCCTTTTCCAGCTCCAGCTGTACCAGCGAATTAAACGGCTGCCCCGAGGGCTCTTTACCGACGCGCTGCCAGATCTCGTGCTCCTGATAGCGGCTCAGCGCCAGAGTCAGGCTCAGCACTTTGGAAATCGACTGGATCGAAAAACGCGTATGGGCATCACCGGCATGGAATTGCTGACCATCCACCGTACAGACGGCAATTCCCAGCTGGTTGGCATCGACACCGGCCAGTGCCGGAATATAATCGGCCACTTTCCCCTGACCAATCAGTGGCCGCACCTGAGATAAAATGTCATCCAGCAGGCCGTTATCCAACTCTGTTGGCAACTTGTTTCCCTGGTATATATTCTGGTCATTCAACGTCGTTACCCCCAAAAAATTCACCTTTGCCGGATAAAACAAAAGCGCCATAGAGGCGCTTTCAGACTGCTGACAAAGTCCATTATTAGGGAGAGTGCACCGTTGGGGTCGTAGCGGGCTTGCCCGCCGGAGCGCCCCTAGGTGTGCTATGCCCGGGTATCTCGATCATCAAGACGACTTTGTCATCAAACTCAAGCGCCATAGAGGCGCTTTAGTCGGTTACATAATCCGCTTATAATCCGCGGATCAATCCCACCAGATGTCAAACAGTTCACTGGTAGCCACGTCCTGCATTTTGTGGTCTTCCAACCATTTTTTCACCAGTTCGCGCTGTTCGTCAGTACAACGACCGATTTCCTGCAGGCAGATCAAACCTTCCCACTGTAAATAGCCGCTGCCATCAAAGGCCATCTTGTTAGGTTCGATAACACCTTCAAGAAACGCATCGAGAAATTCATCGATGTTCTCGACGCTGGTTCCTTCCGCGAAGCGCCATTTTACTGAGAATCCTATCTCTTGAAACTCTTCAATATGTAACTTCTTGCGTAAACGACGACTACGATTCTTGGCCATTATTGCTTCCTCTCAAACATCAGATCCCATACGCCGTGACCTAAACGCTGGCCACGCATTTCGAACTTGGTTACCGGGCGGGACTCGGGACGTGGCACAAACTGGCCATCCGGCGACAGATTGCCATAGCTGGCAATGCCGCTCATCACTTCGAGCATATGTTGTGCATAAGGTTCCCAGTCGGTGGCCATATGGAAGATACCACCCGGTTTTAATTTGCGACGCACCAGTTCCACAAAAGGAGTCTGAACAATGCGACGTTTGTTATGGCGCGCTTTATGCCAGGGATCGGGGAAGAACAGCTGTACCATATCCAGCGAACCATCGGGGATCATGGTTTCCAGCACTTCTACCGCATCGTGGCACATTACGCGCAAATTGCTGATGCCCTCTTCCTGGGCGGTGGACAGACAAGCGCCTACGCCTGGTGAGTGTACTTCTATGCCGATAAAGTTCTGTTCGGGATGCTGCTTGGCCATAGTCACCAGCGAGGTCCCCATGCCAAAACCGATTTCCAGAACGGTATGCGCTTCACGACCAAACAGCGAGGCGAGCTCCACAGGCTGCGCCTGATATTCAACGCCCATCACCGGCCAGTAATTGTCCAGCGCGTACTGTTGGCCTTTGGTCAGACGGCCCTGACGGCGCACAAAACTGCGGATACGGCGCAGAGCGCGACCGTTTTCATCAAACTCCGGTGAAATGACGTCATTTTTCATAGTGCTTTCTATCTGTCTGGCGATAATTTTAGGGAAAAGCGCATTATCCAAAGATACTCGCCTTTAGCAAGCGATCCTTTAACTGCCGCGACTTTGTGGCTGTTTTTCTCTGGCTACGGCAAATATCCGCCCGCCAGCGCCGGTTGTTCGGTTAATTGCATGGTCACAGCAGGAAAGTTCCGGTTTACAGCACCCGGCGTCTGTGCTGGAATCCTTAGCTGTCTTTTAACCCCCGACGGGATCTGTAATACGCCTATGATGGAAGCGCACCGCTTCGCGCCTGCGGTACTCGACTGGTACCAACAATATGGTCGCAAGACCCTACCCTGGCAGATAGAAAAAACGCCCTACAAAGTCTGGCTTTCTGAGGTGATGTTACAGCAGACTCAGGTAGCGACGGTTATTCCCTATTTCCAGCGCTTTATGGCGCGCTTTGCCGATGTTAGCGCATTGGCCGCGGCACCGCTCGATGAAGTGCTGCATTTGTGGACCGGCCTGGGTTACTATGCCCGCGCCCGCAATCTGCATAAGGCGGCGCAAACTATTGTGGCACAACATCAGGGCAAATTCCCCACCACTTTTAACGAAGTAGCGGCGCTACCCGGTGTTGGACGATCCACCGCCGGGGCGATCCTCTCTTTGTCGCTGGGTCAGCACTTTCCGATCCTCGACGGTAATGTAAAACGCGTACTGGCTCGCTGTTACGCCATCGACGGCTGGCCCGGCGAAAAGAAAGTAGAAAACCGCCTGTGGGCGATCAGCGAAGAGGTCACACCGGCCAAAGGCGTTGAACAATTTAATCAGGCGATGATGGACCTTGGCGCCATGGTCTGCACGCGCTCGCGTCCCAAGTGCGAACTCTGTCCGTTGCGTGGTGGCTGTATCGCCTATGCCAATCTGACATGGCCAAATTATCCCGGCAAAAAGCCAAAGAAAACGCTGCCGGAAAAAACTGCCTGGCTGTTGATGATGCAACACGGCGATCGCGTCTGGCTGGAACAACGACCGCCGGTCGGGCTATGGGGCGGCCTGTTTTGTTTTCCGCAATATAGCAGCGAAGACCTATTGATCGCCGAAGCCAAAAAATATGGCGTCACCCGCAAGGCCATGCAGCAGTTGGTTTCATTCCGCCACACTTTCAGTCATTTCCATCTGGATATTGTGCCAATGTGGATAAATATCGACGAAGCCGCGGGTTGCATGGATGAAGTCCCTGGTCTCTGGTATAACTTAGCGCAGCCACCGTCGGTAGGACTGGCTGCCCCGGTTGAGCGTCTGTTGGCGCAACTGGCCAAAGCCACGCCACAGCAACAAGATTTGTATGGCCGTGGCGCAATTAATGAGGATTTAGTATGAGCAGAACTCTATTTTGCACGTTCTTGCAACGTGACGCAGAAGGCCAGGATTTTCAACTTTACCCGGGTGAACTGGGCAAACGTATTTATAACGAAATTTCCAAAGAAGCCTGGGCACAGTGGTTAAAAAAACAAACCATGCTGATCAACGAAAAAAAATTAAGCATGATGAATCTCGAAGACCGTAAGTTGCTGGAGCAGGAAATGGTTAAATTCCTGTTTGAAGGCCATGACGTGCATATTGAAGGCTATACCCCCCCTTCAGAATAAATGTTCTCTAACCCATAGATTCGGGCCAGCGTCCTGTTTAGGATTATGGCCCTATTTTTCATCACGATACGGCTCTTAAGATGAAGAAAATTTTAGCGTTACTGGTGATCGCTCCTTTGTTGATCTCCTGTTCTGGCAAGAAAAACGAACAATACAATGAAGCCTACGTTAAAGACACCAATGGCTTTGATATTTTGATGGGCCAATTTGCCCATAACATTGAAAACATCTGGGGCATGAACGAAGTTTTGATCGCCGGCCCAAAAGACTACGTCAAATATAGCGATCAATATGAAACCCGCAGCCATATCAACTTTGATGCGGGTACCATTACCATTGAAACCATTTCCGGGATTGATCCCAGCAGCAAACTGCGTCAGGCCATTATCAAAACCCTGTTGGTTGGCGACGATGCCACCTCGGTCGACCTTTATTCTGATGCCAACGATATTCAGATCAGCAAAGAGCCGATGCTCTACGGCCAGGTGCTGGACAATACCGGGCAGCCGATCCGCTGGCCGGGTCGTGCCGGCAATTTTGCCGATTACCTGTTGCAATACAAACTGCAACAGCGCCAGTCCGGCATGCATTTTATTTACTCGGTCACCATTCAGATGGTGCCAAACCACCTGGATAAACGGGCGCATAAATATTTGCCGCTGGTGCGCGATGCCGCTGCCAAATATGGCGTCGATCAATCGTTAATCCTGGCTATCATGCAAACCGAATCAGCCTTTAACCCCTATGCGGTAAGCAATGCCGACGCTCTGGGTCTGATGCAGGTTGTGCAACACTCCGCCGGTGCCGATGTCTTTAAATCGGAAGGACGCTGGGGTACGCCAAGCCGTAGCTATCTGTTCGATCCGGCCAATAATATCAATACCGGTACCGCTTATCTGGCTATGCTGCAAAATGTCTATCTGTCCGGGATCAACAACCCGACGTCACGTCGTTATGCAGTGATTACCGCCTATAACGGGGGTGCAGGCAGCGTGCTGCGCGTGTTCTCCAGCGATAAATACCAGGCATTCAATATTATCAACAGCATGTCGCCGGGAGATGTTTACGATACGCTGGTCAGCCGCCATCCTTCTGGCGAATCGCGTCATTATTTATACAAAGTGAACAAAACGCAGAAGGGCTATCGACGCGGGGATTGATTGACTGACGATAAAATAGTTAAGGAGAGCCGTTCTGGCTCTCCTGAGTTTGATGACAAAGTCGTCTTGATGATCGAGATACCTGGGCATAGCACACCTGGGGGCGCTCCGGCGGGCTAGCCCGCTACGACCCCAACGGTGTACTCTCCCTAATAATGGACTTTGTCAGCAGTCTGAGGAGAGCCGTTCTGGCTCTCCTTAGTTTAATAAACGGGTTATTGACGCAGAAGGTTACTCGGCGATCACATAGCCCATAATGCGCTTCCAGCCGACCGGTTTTTTCTCCACATAGACTCCCTGGAGTTCCGGAGAAAATCCCGGCAGCAGGTTAATGCCCTCTTCCAGCGCCATAAAATAGCGCTGCACCGGGCCGCCCCATAGTTCACCGGGCACCACGCACAGCACGCCAGGAGGATAAGGTAACGCCCCTTCCGCGGCAATTCGGCCTTCGGCCTGACTAACAGGCACCAGCTCAACGTTATCGCGAATAAATTCGCTGTGAGCGTCCTGCGCATTCATCACTACTTGCGGGAAGCCCGACTCACGGAACATCTCCTTTTGCAGTTCCTTCACATCAAAACTGACGTACAGGTTGTGCATTTCCTGACAGAGCTGACGGATGGTGTAGTCACGATAGCGGTCTTCATTTTTACGGTACACCGTCGGCAACACCTCGCTAAGCAACGCATCTTCTTCGATATAACGTTCAAAGCGGGCGATCTCGGCGACCAGTTGCTGCATTTTGGCTGGCGTCTCCGCCGGAGTGAGCAGAAACAGGATCGAGTTAAGATCGCATTTCTCCGGCACAATGCCATTTTCACGCAGATAATTGGCCAGGATGGTCGCCGGAATACCAAAGTCAGTATATTTGCCGCTGCTGGCATCAATGCCTGGCGTGGTCAGTAGCAGTTTGCAGGGATCGACAAAGTACTGCTTCTCGGCATAACCGGCAAAGGCGTGCCAGCGCTCTCCCGGTACAAAATCAAAAAAGCGCACGTCATTGGCCATTTGTTCAGTGTCATATTGCTGCCATGGCTTGCCATCAACCACCGGCGGGATAAAAGGCCGGATCATCGAGCAGCATTCGAGCAGCATTTTACGGGTTTCGATCCCCAGTTTGACGCACTCCATCCACATGTGTTTGCCACTGCCGCCAGCGTGCATACGGGCATTGACATCAAGGGCGGCAAATAGCGGGTAAAACGGGCTGGTAGAAGCATGCATCATAAAGGCATTGTTGAGCTTTTTATGGCTGCAATGACGTTTTTGCCCTTTGATATGGTTGTCTTTTTTATGGATTTGCGAAGTTTGCGAAAAACCGGCCTGCTGCTTGTGCACCGATTGGGTGACAATAATACCGGGATCGGTTTCTTTTAAATCCAGCAACAGCGGCGAGCACTCTTTCATCATTGGGATAAACTGCTCATAACCTACCCAGGCAGAGTCGAACAGAATGTAATCACAAAGATGGCCGATTTTGTCTACCACCTGACGGGCGTTATAAACGGTGCCGTCGTAGGTGCCCAACTGAATAATCGCCAGACGGAATGGCCGCGCTTCAGCGGCACGCTCAGGGGCAACCTGCTGAATTTGCTTGCGCAGATAACGCTCGTCAAAACAGGCCGCATCAATACCGCCAATAAAACCAAAGGGATTGCGCGCCGTTTCCAGATAGACCGGCGTCGCCCCCGCCTGCAACAGCGCACCATGATGGTTGGATTTATGGTTGTTACGGTCAAACAGCACCAGATCGCCACGGGTCAGCAGCGCATTGG
This sequence comes from Rouxiella aceris, assembly GCF_012933545.1. Lineage (GTDB taxonomy): Bacteria > Pseudomonadota > Gammaproteobacteria > Enterobacterales > Enterobacteriaceae > Rouxiella > Rouxiella aceris. Next base: position 304,513 of record NZ_JAADJU010000001.1, read on the forward strand.
TCACCACTTTATTGGCTGCCGAGGTACCGTTAAGCACAAAATAGGTTTTATCGGCGCTAAACACTTTGGCCGCATGTTTCTGTGCATCTTTGGCAGAACCTTCGTGGATCAGCAGATCGCCGAGTTTGACATCGGCGTTGCACATATCGGCACGGAAAATATTCTCGCCAAAGAATTCAAAAAACTGACGCCCGGCGGGATGGCGACGGAAAAACTCGCCGCCCTGATGACCAGGACAGGCAAAGGTCGAGTTTTCCATTTCGACATACTTTTTCAAGGTGTCGAAAAATGGCGGGAACAATCCCTGCTCATACTCGGCGGCCGCGGCTTCAAGCTGGGCGGCATAAAACGCCTGATTGGCATCAGCCAGGGCGAAAACCCCTTTCAACGCTGACAAGAAGTCTGGCGAAACCTGCTCCGCTCCCTGTACAGCAACAAACGCCGGGATACTGAATCCCAGGGCTTCGACTTCTGCCAGCCTGCCATTGTTAAGGTCATCCACGGAAATCACTATCGCCGCAATGTCGGTGTAGTCCGCGTTATCGAGGCTAACGACCTCACGTGCGGTGTCGAGATGGGATGCCACGGAGGCGCTTGCTGCTAATTTTAACTGTTTCATATTACAGGACTCTCAAACGGTTAAGTAAGAGGGTGTGCCAGTGTGGCACGGCAATGAGCAGGTTTGTTCAACGCTGGAGAAAGCTTGTCAGATACCCCATACGCAGACACCGGCCCGGCAAAGTGACGTTGGCTAAGAAGGATGTCGATAATTGATCGGGCATTGCCTGATTAAGCATTGTCGCGACAGAACGATTTACCGGTCTTGGCCACGTCTGATAGACATCAGTAAAATCAGAGTCGCGCTCTGTTTTTAATAATGCCCAACAGCGAGCAAAGAGTAGCCTTACCGCATGAAAGGATTAACAAAAGGAGAAAAACAGGAAGTATTGAGGTCGCTGCACCCTGGTGTCATCATCAATGATCTGTGGCACTTGCGTAAAGTGCGGTGTGATAAACCGGTCATGTGCCGCAACCCTCTTGAGCTGTCGCGTAAAAACGAAAGCAGTATTACTTATCCTGGAGCCAGGTTGCGCAGGGCATTTCGCTGCTCGAAACCGTCCAGGACATCGCCTAATAAAACGCCGCAATAATGGCATTTTTTATCTGCAGGTTCAAGCCTGAAACTTTGTCAAAAAATGATCCTGTCAGCCGACAGGAAAAGTGCAGTTTGCACAGAAAATTTGCCTGGCAATACGCCATGGTTGGCCGATAAATACCAACAACAAAACCAGGGCACCACGCAAACCGCCTTCTCCCTGCAAGCGATTACAATCGACGAGAACTACCGCGAAAATCCGGTAGCGGTACAACGTCTGACTGATGAGATAAATGCTCGGCAAGCTGCGATCGTAGCACGGTAATGCGCTCTTTCACTGCCCGCAGTTGTTCACTGGCATAGTGAAAAAGATTGGTCAGCGCGAAATTATCCTGCAGCTGATAAGTGTCGATCTCCTTGAGCAGATTATTTAAAAAATTAATATTTTCAATATAGGCCAACTCAAAATTATTCAGCGAAGCTTTTCGCTGCCTTAATTCTTCACTATTATCTGAAAGCGGCATAAACCCGGCAAGGACATGCAATACGCTGGTATTCATCAAGGTAAATACGTTTAACTGTCGGCGGATATTTTCAGCGGCCTGTGGGGCATTTTGCGCCAGTCTTGATATTTGTTGTGCTATCATCGCCAAAGTATTATTAATCCTGTCGCGAAAAAGATTAATTGAAGGCAAAACCAGATTTATATCAATTGAATTATTTAATTCAACAAGTTGCTGGCGGATCATTCGATAATCCTCTGCGCGGCCCTGATGCGCCGTCAAAGTAATCACATCATACATAACCGTTAACAAGCGCTCCATATGCTCATCGGCAGTATTGATGGCCTGCTGCATATCCTCTTGAAAATATGTAGTTATTCTTTGCAGTTCTCGGAACATTGGCGTATTGGTCTGAACAGCATTCAAATTGTCCATTTCAGTTCTTATCTCTTCTATGGCTTGCAGATTCTGCTGGTAGAGACGTACTTGCCGGGAATATAATTCCAACTGATGTCGCCGCTCTGCATGTTCGCTAGCTGGAATATAGGTTTGCAGCGCCTGCTCAATATTTTCTGTTTCTATACGAGTTCTCAGTCGCAGCATATCAAAACGCTGGCGAAGACCCGCCGTGGTATTACCTGGCGACTGCTCAGTGACCAACGATGGCGGCACAACGGCATAAGGACTCCGGTGATTTTTACTCGAATCAGGATTTAATAAAGCCGCTTCATAATAGCCTCGACTGATCAATAAGAGATGATCAATTCGCTTCCAAAACTCCCGAATCACCGGAAAATCATAGTGTTTATTGCCAAAATAAGTGAAAAGCGTATCGCGCAGCCGTCGCGTGTGTTCCAGCGTTTGTGTAGCCCGTTGCAAGGAATTATTATTTTCAAGGATCTCAAGCTCAGTAAGAATTTTCTCTTCTTCGATAGCAAAACGTTCCTCGACATGTTTTACCAATTTGCCTTGTTCAGCCGCTGATTTTCCTGCCAACTGATGGCTTTGCACATCTGCATATTCTTTTTGTTTATAGATCAAACCCTGCCTGATAAAACGGTTTCTTTCATTAAGCGTGGCGGTGATGCTTACCGCATCCATAATCACCTTCAGTATATCTTGTCTCTCACTTTGCGGCGTAGCAGTTAAAATTTCATGTAAATCTTTAAGATAATCATCAGTCACCTCGATCATTATTTTAATATTGGCCAACTGATTTTTTACTGACATGCGCGTCGCGGTAAGACAGCCGTCGACCAGCAGTCGATTAACTATCTCAATCATTTTATTTACCGCATCAACAATACGTTGCACTCTTTGCTGCGACGTTTCGGCAGGACAAGTCAAATCGATTAAAGGATAGGTGGGGGTTGATGTTATAGGTATGGCGGTAGGAGGTAAGGGTGTAAGCATAATAATTTAAATGCATCCTGCTTGCCGGCAGTCAATAAGACAGCAATCTTTCAGCATTTCTCCTTATATTAACGGGACTATAAGTTACAAGGGATGTGATAAAACAGCAGGTGACTGGCAATAAGCGCACAACGCAATATCCCCAGGCAAACCGCAGGTAAAGTTCGGCTGGCGATCATTGAGTGTGTTAATTAGGGTGGGAAGTTCAACACGAGATATCTTAAATAGCCAACTCGCTAAACCGGGCTATTGTCTGTCAGCAGGCCACCGCCGATAGTGATCATCAGCGGTGGTGGCAAGGTCGTACGGCGTGGCGGGTTTACCAGCCTTTTACTGCATCGCCGTGATAGATATTCTGGGCGGCGGCGGCCACTTCATCGGTCTGATAGGCTTTAACCAACTCTTTAACCGCCTCGCTGTCTTTGTTGTCTTGTCGCGCGACAATAACATTCACGTAAGGCGAGTTTTTATCCTCTACAAACAGGCCATTTTTGCCCGGCGTCAAACCAACCTGCGAGGAGAAATTGGTATTGATTACCGCCAACGCAATCTTGTCATCATCAATTGCCCGAGTCAGCTGCGGGGCTTCAATCTCGACAATTTTCAGATGCTTTGGATTGTCGACAATATCCAGCGACGTTGGCAGCAAACCCACGCCATCTTTCAGTTTGATTAAGCCGACTTTCTGCAACAACAACAAGGAACGGCCCAGATTGGTCGGATCATTGGGCACCGCTACCTGCGCATTATCCTGGAGTTGGCTGAGCGAGGTGATCTTGCGTGAGTAACCAGCAATCGGATAAACAAAGGTGTTGCCGACTACGGCTAATTTATAGCCGCGCTCTTTGATTTGCTTATCTAAATAAGGTACATGCTGAAAAGAGTTGGCATCAATATCCCCACTGCTTAGCGCCGAATTGGGCAAAACATAATCGGTAAAAGTGACCACTTCGACATCGAGATTATATTTCTCTTTGGCGGTTTTCTTGACCACATCCCACAGCGGCTGATCGATGCCCGCGCTAATGCCGACTTTAATATGATGGGACTGCGTTTTTTGGTCGCAGCCGGTAGCGATAAGCGCTACCGCTAACGGCAGTGCCAGCAACGAGAATTTTATTGATTTGTGCATAATTATGGCCTTTCCGTAAGCAAAAGAAGCAAAAAGTAACTAGCTGATACAACGAGTTTTTCAAATCGAGCTACGGCAAGCAAATATCAAAAAGTCATAACCTATGCATAAAAAATACAGCAATATTTTTCCCCGTCAGTTCTGTTGTTTTAGCGTCGGCGGATCCGCTTTCCCCTTCCCTTCGCCATCCTGTTTTCTACCGTTTATCTACAGTCGATCGGCGATATTATTTACGTTAACTTACAGTGTTATCGATAATCATTATTATTTTCGTTTGTGTTTACATCACTAATTGGTAAGCTTTCGCCGCTGGATAAAACCTGCAAAAGGTACCCTGCCAGGGTGGCCACCAACACGGCAGCAAAGATAACTCTCCCTGCCCACCCGGCAAGCCAACAACAGCAAAAAATTAAAAACTTAAAATTATCAACAACATTAGGGGACAGTCATGTTGTTACGCGCGTCAAAATTCAGTGGTCAAAGATCCAATCAGTCAGCCGTTATCTTGCCGCCAGGGAATGACATCCGCTCGGCGATCGCCATTCTGGTTTGTAGCGCGTTATATGCCCCCGGTTCTTCGGCGGCCGAAAACACCACACCAGCGACTGCGCCTTCTGCCGATACCCTGGTGATTGATGCCAATACCCATGCCGACAGCAACAGCACCACGCCACAAAACAGTGGTCATGCCTATGCGGTAAAAACCACCACCGCCGGTACCGGCCTGACCTTAACCCCGCGCGATGTTCCGCAATCGGTCAGCGTCATTACCAAACAGCGTATCCAGGACCAGAATTTACAGAGCGTGGGAGCAGTGCTGGACAATACCGTCGGCGTCACCAGCGAAACCACCGACAGCGAACGTACCGGCTATTATTCCCGCGGCTTTTATATCAATAACTATTCGTTTGATGGCATCCCTACCAACGTTGAAGAGGCGTGGAATTTTGGCGACTCTACCGAAGACACCGCCATCTACGACCGTATTGAAGTGGTGCGCGGAGCGGCTGGCCTGCTGACCGGTGCCGGCAATCCTTCCGCCTCGGTCAATATGGTGCGCAAACATGCCGACAGTAAAACCTGGACCGGGAATATTTCCGGGACTTACGGCAGTTGGAACAACCGCCGCACGGTGCTGGATGTGCAGGGGCCGCTGTCTGAATCGGGTAAAGTGCGAGGGCGGGTGATCGCCGGTTATCAGGATAAGGATTCCTATCTTGATCGCTATAACAACCGCAAAAAATTCATCTACGCTACTGTCGATGCCGACATCACTGATAATACAACACTATCAGTAGGTTACGATTATCAGCAAAGCCGGGTCAAGGGGGCAACCTGGGGCGGCATCCCGACCTGGTACAGCAACGGTGACCTTACTCATTACTCGCGCAGCTTTAACCCGGCACCAGACTGGACCCACTACAACGTCGACTCAAAAAAGGTCTTTGCCAATCTGAGTCATCAATTTGATAACGGCTGGAACCTGCGCGCTACCGGCACCCATGCCGAAACCGATTTTGATTCCAAGCTGATGTATCTCAGCGGCTTCCCCGATGCCACTACCGGCGTCGGTGCCACTGGCTACGGCGGCTGGTATGTGGGTAAGCGTAAAGTGGATTCGGTTGACGTGATCGCCAACGGTCCCTTTAACCTGCTTGGCCGCCAGCATGAGTTGATTGGCGGTGTCAGCTACAGCCGACAAAATAATCAATACAGCGCGTCGACCACCTTATTTAGCGCCTCTGATGTTGGCAATCTCGACGCCTGGGACGGCTCAATGGCCGATGCCAACTGGAGTGATTTAACACCTTACTCCACGGAAACCATCCGCCAGAAAGCGGTTTACAGCGCCGCCCGCTTCTCGCTGGCGGATCCGCTGTCACTGATTGTCGGCGCGCGCTACACCCAGTGGAGCGCCGAGTACAACGGCGTATACAGCGGCGAGGCCAGCTATGGGAAAAACAATATCTCGCCTTACGCCGGCCTGATCTACGACATTAACGATACCTGGTCCGCCTACGTCAGCTACACCTCCATCTTCCAGCCGCAGGATCACCAGACCGTGGACGGCAAGTTCCTTGACCCGATAACCGGCAAAAGCTACGAAGCCGGTGTCAAGTCTGACTGGTACAACGGCAATCTCACCGCATCTGTGGCAGTGTTCCGCACCGAAGAAGACAACCTCGGGCAAACCGACGGTAATAACTACGTCGAAGGCAGTTCGCAACAGGCTTACTATGCGGCCCAGGGCACCGTCAGCAAAGGGGTAGAGTTTGAGATTAACGGCGCTGTCACCGACAATCTGAAAATGACCTTTGGTGGTACCACCTACAGCGCCACAGATAATACTGGTGCCGACATTACCTCAAATATGCCACGCACCACTTTTAAACTGTTTAGCAGCTATCGACTGCCACAGTTGCAGGCTTTGACCCTCGGTGGCGGCGTCAGATGGCAGAACCGCACGTATCAGGACACCACCGCGCCATCAGGGGATGCGGTGCGCATTTATCAAGGCAGTTATGCCCTGGTGGATCTGTTTACCCGCTATCAGGTGACGCCGAAACTGTCGGCGCAGCTCAATATCAACAATCTGTTTGATAAGACCTACGAAACCAATCTCAGCGATTACATCGTCTACGGCGAGCCGCGTAATGCGTCGCTCAGTCTGAACTACAGCTTCTGATAATCCCTGACGCCGATGATAACCCCCGAGGTTGGCATCGGCTCACTTTGCCCAACATGGAGAATGGCATGAACCCACTGTTTAGCAACAAACTGGCGCGCAGCGCGCTGGCAATGATTATTGCCCTGCCATTGGCGGCCTGTCAGGCACCGGTGAGCACGCCAAAAGCGCCGCTACCCCCGCAGGTTAACGCCACGGCCAGCAATATTACCGAACGCGAGCTATCCACAGGGCTGTATGAACTGACTTATAGCGCCAAAGCCCATGCGCTGTTTGCCGCCACCGCGCAATCCTTTAAAGATGTGAACGGCGGAGTGATCTACCGGCTGGATCCTACCACGCTGGCGATCCTCGGACAGACCCATACCGATCTGAAAAACTTTGGCATGGCCCGCGATGACCAGGGTGACACTCTGTATGTTACCCAGACGCTGGACAGCAGCGTCAGCGCCATCGACGCCGTCAGCGGCAAAGTCAAAGCGCGCCTGACCTTTAAAGATAAAAACCCGGATGGCAAAGCGGTCCATCCGCGTGAAATTATCTGGCACGACGGCACGCTCTATGTTGGTGGCGTCGGCGATCCGGGGATCATTTGGATTGTGGATGCCAAGACGCTGCAACTCAAAGGGCAGATTAACCACGCCGGTAAATGGGTCACCGGACTGTTGTGGTCGCAGGCCACTCAGCGCCTGTATGCGGCCAACGGCAGCGGCGAGATTATGGTGATTAACCCGCGCAGCCATAAAATTGAGGCGCGCTGGACGCCGGATGATGGAAAGAAACATATGTTCCTCAACCTGGCGGAAGATGCGCAAAGCGGACGATTGTTTGCGACCGATAACTCGGCGGCAAAAAACACGCTGGTGTTTGACCAACACAGCGGCAAAGTGATCAAGCAGTTGGATGTCGGCGATTCGCTGGCGATTAAATTTAACCCGCAACGCAATGAAATCTATATTACACAACGGGAGTCCGGCAAATTGCTGCAACTGGATGCCAGCAGCTACGCGCTGAAACACAGTTGGGATCTTAAACCCAATCCCAATAGCCTGTTGCTGTCAGAAGATGGCCAGACGCTATACGTTACCGTCAAACAGCCCTTTAATAAGGATCATTCCAGCAAAGGTCTGGATAAGTTGCTGCGTATCAAGCTGAATTAAATAGTCAGGCCAGCCCCCGCGGTCAGAGGGGGCTGGCCATGTTGTCATCGGGATCGAGATACAGGAACCACTACACTCCCCCTGCAATACTCAGCCGCAAAATAGACGTTATCCGCAGCCTGATATCAGCCTTTATTTAGCTATTTACCGCGCTCGCTAAAAGGCACTCCACCGCGAGATTTATTGATCGCCTTGGTTTCCACGATCGATACCATGACGCGGTCGGCTTCTACCTCAAATGATTCCACCACCGCCTCGGTGATCTTCTTCATCAACTTATGCTTCTGCTCGGTCGAGCGTCCTTCAACCGCATATATCACTATTTCTGGCATGTTTTTCTCCCGATTGATGGCTGTAAGCACCTGCAATAATCACGGGTACCTCAAGAACAGACTAACCATTAACCAGAAATGTTAATTTTAGCAACAACAATTGAACACTTTAACCTATCATAATGAAGGGATATTATGGCAGGATGCTGCAATAAGTGCACAATCGTTACCCTTATCGCCTCCCGTTGTGACGGTAAAAAGAGTGGAAGACCGCATTGAGCAACCCACAAAATAGCAATAAAAATCAAACGCGTACCGCCACACTGGAGGACGTTGCCCGCGCCTCTGGCCTGTCGTCCATGACGGTGAGTCGCGCGCTGAACAACCCGAAAGTCGTGCGCCCGTCCACGGTGGCACGAGTGATGGATGCGGTGAATACCACCGGTTATAGTGGCAATATGTTAGCCGGTGGGCTGGCGAGCAAACGCAGCAAGCTTATCGCCGTGGTGGTACCGCAAATCAATAACAATATGTTTGCCGATAGCGTAGAAGCAATGAGCGACGAGCTGGCGCGGCGCGGCTACCATATGTTGCTGTGTATTGTCGGTTATACCCTGGAGTCGGAAGCCGAGATTGTTGCCACCCTGCTCTCGCGGCGTCCGGACGGCATTGTGCTCACCGGCATTCATCACAAGCCGGAGCTTAAGCGCCTGCTGCTCAATGCCAATATTCCGGTGATGGAAATCTGGGATTTGACGCCAACGCCTTTGGATATGCTAATCGGCTTCTCCCACGAAAAAATCGGCAACGCCATTGGTCACTATTTTCTTGAAAAAGGCTTTCGCCGCTTTGCCTTGATTTGCGCCTCCGATCCTCGCGCCCAGGTACGCAAAAACGGTGTGATCGATATCCTGCGCACCTGCCCCGACAACCTGATCAGCGAAGTGATAGTACCGGCACCGGCCAATATGGCGATGGGACGACAGTCTCTGCGGCAACTGCTTGCCAGTGGCCAGCACTTCGAGGCCGTTATTTGCACCTCAGATACCCTGGCGCAAGGAGTGATTATGGAAGCCGAAGCCCAGGGCCTGCAGGTTCCCGGTGATTTGTCGGTGATGGGCTTTGCCGACTTGAATTTTGCCGCTTATAACCGACCGGCGATCACTACCGTCAGCGTCGACAAGGTGAAAATAGGTCAACAGGCCGCCACCATGCTGGCAGACAAAATAGAAGGTCGCGAGATAAGCCAACAGGTGGTCGATATCGGCTTTTCACTGGTAGTCCGCGAATCGGCCTGAGTGCCCGCAGCCCATAGCCGTTATCTCTTAAATTATCTCATTAGCCACGTACTATTCCCCCCGTTTGCACCATAAAAGCCTCGCCAACCGACGAGGCTTTATTATTTCTGCCAGCCGGCAGATCTATTATTGTTAGAAATGTTAGCTAACAAACACAACATTAAATATCAATAAGTTTCACTGCGGAATTATATTCCCCCATCAGCACATTCTATTAAAAATAGCAGTAAGTGAAATTTTACTGACTAAAGAAAGCCGCATTAAAAATTTCACAACACACGGAATAATAATTTAATTTATTGATTTACATGAAAAATAATTGAAAAAGACAATATCTGACAGGCAAGAAGAGATGGGCATATAAAGAATATGGAATTTAATAATTTATTTTTAATGTGGCGGTGATATTATAAATTTGTACCCAAACAACAAAAATAATTAACCCCAACTTAACATTTAAGCATGTGAGAGTCGTAATGCTATGCTCCTTCAAAAAGAAACTACCCGTCGTAAGTTTTTACTGGGGTCGCTAATGGCTTTGCCGGTCAGCGCCATTATGGTGAAAGGACTGACCGCCGCCCAGGCTGCTGAAATGGCGGCACCCGATCTGCTCGATTATAAACCAATCTTTTTCAGTGCTGATGAATGGCAATTTATTATGGCCGCCACCGATCGCCTGATCCCGGCGGGCGGCAAAGGCAAAGCGCCTGGTGCACTGGAAACTAATGTACCGATCTTTATCGATCAGCAAATGCATGATGGCGACTTTGGCAGTGAGATCTATCTGCAAGGTCCCTTTAACGTGCATGCTCCCGCCACCATGGGTTACCAGCTTCCTTATCGTCCACAGCAAATCTACAAAATCGGCATCAAGCTGGCCAACAGCTGGTGCCAGCAAAATCATCAAAAAGCCTTCCATCAACTCTCCGATCAGGACAAAGACAGCGTACTGACCCAGTTGCAGAAAAACGCTATCCACTTTGCGGATATGGGTGAAGAGTCGCTGGTCGCGTCGCAGTTCTTTGGCGAACTACTGGCCGAAACCAAGCATGGCTACCTCGCCGATCCAATGTACGGCGGCAATAAAGGGATGAAAGCCTGGATTGCCATTGGCTTCCCCGGCGCGCGTGCCAGCTACACGGAATGGGTCAAGCAACACAATATCCCTTATCCATTAGGTCCGGTCAGCCTGTTGGGCCAGCAAGCCTGAAAGGCCCGCACCCTGACTCCTATTTCCGTTTTCTGATGATTTGACAGGATTAAAGATGGCACAAGTGAATAAAGAAGAAGTCGACGTTGTCGTCGTCGGCCTCGGCTGGGCAGGCTCGTTAATGAGCATTGAGCTGGCGATGGCGGGTCTGAAAGTCCGCGCGCTGGAACGGGGTAAAGATCGTGACTACGCCGACTTTGCCTATCCGAAACCGGCGGATGAATATGCCTATGCCGTGCGCAACAAAGTGTTTGCCACCCCGGCAGAAGCCGCAGTCACCGTACGCTACAATATGAGCCAGACCGCACTGCCGACCCGTAAATGGGGTGCCTTTGCCCCCGGCACCGGCGTCGGCGGCTCGGGTCTGCACTGGACAGCCGTCTTAATCCGGCCCACGCCTACCGATCTGAAGCTGAAGACCTATGCCGATCAGGCCTATAAGCCCGGTATTCTGCAAGAAGATATGCGCATTATGGACTTCCCTTTTACCTGGGATGAGATCGAGCCTTACTACACCAAATTTGAACATATTTGCGGTCAATCAGGGAAAACCGGCAACCTGCGCGGCCAGATTATGGAAGGCGGCGATCCCTTTGAAGGTCCACGCTCCGAGCCTTATCCGCTGCCAGCACTGGAAGATACTCTCAACAGCAGCATGTTTGCCGATGTGGCCAAAAAGATGGGCTATCACCCCTTCCCCAACCCGTCAGCCTGCGTCTCTCGCGCCTGGACCAACCCCTATGGCAACCAGATTGCACCCTGTAACTATTGCGGCTATTGCAGTAAATATCCTTGCCTCAACTACTCCAAAGCCTCCCCGCAAACCGCGGTCATGGATGCGTTAAAACGCATGGAGAACTTCTCTTATGAAGTGAATGCCAACGTATTGAAAGTGGTGTTGCACGACGACAAGAAAACTGCCAAGGGCGTGATCTATATGGATGCGCAAGGCAACGAGTGCTTCCAGCCGGCGAAAATCGTGGTACTCAGCAGCTTCCAGTTCTGTAACGTGCGTCTGATGCTGCTGTCGGGGATTGGTCAGCCTTATAATCCTATTACCGAAGAAGGTGTGGTGGGACGCAACTATGCCTTCCTAAGCAACGGCGGCTCGACGCTGTTCTTTAAAGACAAAAACTTCAACCCCTTTGCCACCGCTGGTGCCACCGGCCAGATGATTAACGATGTCTCGCCAGGCAACTTTGACGGGCCGTCACTGGGCTTTATTGGCGGGGCCAAAATCCATAGCTCGCAGGCAACGGGGGCGCCGATCAGCACCTCACTGCCGAAAGGTACACCAGGCTGGGGAACTGGCTGGAAAGAAGGCATGGAGGAGTGGTATGGCCACTCCATGAAGATCAGCATCACCACCACCTGCCAGTCCTATCGCGATATTTATCTCGATTTGGATCCAAACTACAAAGACGAATACGGTATGCCGCTGCTGCGCATGACCTTCGACTGGAAAGCCAACGAGCTCAAGCTGCAACAGTATCTCAAGGGCATCGTCGGCAATATCACCAAAGAGCTCAACCCGGACAGCTACAGCGAAAGCTTTCTGCCGATGGATGCGCACTTTGACCTCACTCAGTATGTCTCCACCCATAACGTCGGTGGCGCAGTGATGGGCGATAACCCGAAAACGTCGGCGCTAAACAAATACCTGCAAAGCTGGGATGTGCATAACGTCTTTGTGCCGGGGGGCAATGCCTTCCCGCAAAACTTCCAGGCCAACCCCACCGATACCATAGGTGCGATCACCCTGATGGCCGCGCAGGCAATTAAAGATCACTATCTGAAAAACCCCGGCCCACTGGTACAGGTCTAAGTGACATGATGAATCTTAAACGTTTATTTATCGCCAATATGCTGCTGATGGCAGTGGGCGGCATAGCACAGGCGCAGGCCGACGATGACGTGCAACTGATTAAACAGGGCGAATATGTGTCGCGCCTTGGTGACTGTGCCGCCTGTCATAGCCTGGCAGGAAAACCGGCGTTCTCCGGCGGTCTGGCAATTAAATCCAATCTGGGCACTATCTATTCAACCAATATTACCCCGGATAAAGATCATGGCATCGGCAACTACAGTGAACAGCAATTTGCTGATGCTGTGCGCAAAGGCGTTCTGCCGGATGGTTCGCGTCTTTACCCGGCAATGCCTTATCCCGATTACGCCAAGATCAACGATCAGGATATGCATGCGCTCTACGTTTATTTTACCAAGGGCGTCAAAGCCAGTGGTGAACAGCCACCAGTCACCGATCTCAGCTTCCCGTTTAGCCAGCGCTGGGGCATGCGTTTCTGGAACTGGGCCTTTACCGCTGACAAGCCTTTCCAGCCGATTGACGGCGCCTCTGCCGAAGTCAATCGTGGGGCTTATCTGGTGGAAAGCCTCGGCCACTGTGGCAGTTGCCATACGCCGCGCGGTTTGGGGATGAACGAAAAAGCCCTCGACAGCAGCGATGCGCAGTTCCTGGCCGGAGGCAGTCTTAACGACTGGCAGGTACCGGCACTACGCGGTGTGGCCCACTGGGATAAACAGGAAATTGTTGATTATCTTGGCAAAGGTCGCAACGACAAAGCCGCCGTCGGCGGGGAAATGACCTCGGTAGTGGCGAACAGCACCGCCTATATGACCGATGCCGATCTACAGGCCATTGCCGCTTATCTGAAGTTTTTAGGCGGTAACCCGTCGCTGCCAGCCAGCGATCCACAAACCGTCAGCGCTACCGAAGCCAAACTGACTACGGCGAAAAACCTCACTCCGGGTGAACGTCTGTATCTGGATAACTGCGGTGCCTGCCACTTTGTTACCGGCAAAGGAGCACCGGGCGTATTCCCGCAGCTGGATCAGGCCACCATTGTCAATGCGCAAGACCCAACCGGGTTGATCCACACCATCCTGGCTGGTGCACAGCAGCCATCAACGGCGCGCGCCCCTTCCACACTGGCAATGCCGGGCTTTGCCGCGCGACTGAGCGACGATCAGGTCGCGCAGTTATCGACCTTTATCCGCCAGGGCTGGAGCAATAAAGCCCCGGCGGTAACCGCCGAACAGGTGAGTAAAGTGCGCAAAACACTGGGACAATAACGGGCAGGGTCGAAATCATCGACGCACCACGGCTTCCCCAACGGGAAGCCGCCAGACGGCTGACAAAGTCCGTTATTAGGGAGAGTGCACCGTTGGGGTCGTAGCGGGCTTGCCCGCCGGAGCGCCCCTAGATGTGCTATGCCCGGGTATCTCGATCATCAAGACGACTTTGTCATCAAACTCACGGCTTCCTCAACGGGAAGCCGTTTTTTTATGCGTGAGTTGGCTCACAAAGCTGCGGGGTGTAGCAGATTTTTCTATGTTGGCAGCGTCTCTTTACCGCTTTAGGATGATTTTTAGCGCTAAGTTTAGCCATTACCCATAAGCTTAGAAAAAACCTGATGTGGATGCTGGCATAAACTCCCCTTGTTAATGACGCCTGTCATTAGCACATGTACTTAGCATGTGCAGTCGCCGGAACGAAGCCAACGCTTAAAAAAACGCAGTTAATAAAAACCCCCTCTCTGGATAACCAGAAAGGGGGTTGAACATTATCCAGCCAGCAAATAATCGGCGCTATATGCCCTTATTTACTATCCAGTGCATAGGCAATGACATAATCACCGCGATCGGGAGACTGACGTGCGCCACCGGCGGAGATCACTACATACTGCTTACCGGTTTTCGGTGAAATATAGCTCATAGGCCCACCGCCGCTGCCCACCGGCAAACGGGCTTTCCACACTTCGGCACCCGTTGATGAATCAAAAGCGCGCAGGTAATAGTCCTGGGTCCCGGCAATAAAGACCAGACCGCCCTGGGTGGCCAGCGTGCCGCCCAGCGTTGGCATACCTATCGGCATCTGCGCATGCATTTTAATACCGAAAGGACCAGTATCCTGCACAGTGCCAGCCGGTACCTGCCAGACGATTTTCTGCGTTTTCAGGTCAATTGCCGACAGCGTACCAAAAGGTGGTTTCTGGCAAGGAATACCCAGCGGGGACATAAAGCGGTTTTTGTTTACCCCATAAGGCGTGCCTTTCAGCGGTACTGCGCCCATACCGGTGTTAACCGACTCACCGCCATTGCTGGCTGCCGCCGCATTGTTATTCTGCTTGATCATCTGCACCCACAGACCCAACCGCATATCGTTAACAAAGATATAGTGATTGTTGGGATCGGTAGAGAGACTGCCCCAGTTCATTCCGCCCAGCGAACCAGGGAAACTGAGTGACACATCGGTGTCAGGGGCGGTAAACAGGCCGTCATAACGCATGGATTTAAAGCTGACGCGGCAGATAAGCTGATCGAACGGCGTAGCACCCCACATATCCGACTCTTTCAGTTTGTCGGCACCAATTGACGGCATACCCACCGAGAACGGTTGGGTTTTGGCATACTGCTCGCCAGGGATATTACCGACCTTAACCGGCAACTCTTTGACTTCAGTCAGCGGTTTACCGGTGTAGCGATCGAGCACAAAGATTTGCCCGGTTTTACCGCCAAATACCACCGCCGGTTTGCTGCTGCCATCTTTCATCGGGAAGTCGATCAGGCTCGGCTGCATGGGCACATCAAAGTCCCACAAGTCATTATGAACCGTCTGATACACCCACTTCTCTTTACCGGTATTGGCATCCAGCGCCAGAATAGAGGTGGCATACTTGTGGTCGAGCGCATTACGGTTGGCGCCCCACAGATCCACAGACGGACTGCCCAATGGCAGGAAAACGGTGTTCATTGCCGGATCATAAGACATCGGTGCCCAGGAGTTGGGCGTGCTGCGCACAAAGGTTTGACCCGGTTGCAGCTGCGAGTTCGGATCCTCTTTGCCGGGATCGAAAGCCCAGCGCATTTTACCGGTGATCACGTCAAAGCCACGCATAACGCCACCGGGCATATCGGTTTGCACGTTATCTGCCACGCGCCCGCCAACCACCACGGTGGTTCCGGCCAGCGTCGGGGCAGAAGTCAGCTGATATTTCGGATCGGCAGCGTCACCCAGACCGGCTTTGAGATCAACAATCCCGTGATCGCCAAAGTTCTCACACATCTCGCCGTTATCGGCGTTGATCGCCACCAGACGGGCATCAATGGTGTTCATCAGAATGCGACGCTGACAGCTATCCCCGGCGGCCAGCGCCACCGGTAACGCAGGGGTTGAACCCGGCACCGTGGCGGCAGGCAGAGGTCGGGTAACATCAAAATAAGCCAGACCGCGACAGCGGTTCCATACCTGCGACTGCGCATTGATATCACGCCGCCAGATCTGTTTGCCGCTGTCGGCATCGACGGCAATCACGTTATTGTGCGGCGTACAGAGAAATACCCGGTTGCCAATTTGCAAAGGAGTTTCCTGGTCTTCGGCACCGTTGCCGCCAGGGCTGATCGGCGTATCACCGGTATGGAAGGTCCAGGCCACTTGCAAATTTTTAACGTTGTTACGGTTAATCTGATCCAGGGCGACAAAGCGATCGCCTCCCGGCGTATTGCCGTAGTTATCCCAGTTTTGCTGCTGTTTGGCTTTATCCACCGGCACCAGCGGCAAAGGTTCACCGCGAAAGGCAACGGTTGGATGCGGCTGGAACATCTGCACAAAAGTCGCCAGCATGCCCACCAGCAAGACGGCAGATAGCGCATAAGACGGCCCGGCCAGTGCAGCTTTGCCTTCCGCTTTGCGCAGTGTTGGCCAGGTAGCAAAAGCCAACAGCATCAGACCGGCAGGTACCATCAGCCGCGACACCAGCGGCCAGAAATCCCAGCCGGCATCAAACCATGACCAAATCAGCGTACCGATAAACACCAGCGCAAATAGCACCACTGCCGATGACTTGCCACGGAAAAACTGAATCGCCGACAGCACAATCACAATACCGGCAATCAGGAAGTACCTGCTACCACCGAGAGACACCAACTTCCCACCTTCAATGGCAAAAAACAGGCCAACGACAGCGAGAATTACCCCTAACAAACAACACCATAGCCTGAGCTTTAGACTCGACTGGTAATGCGATCCAGACATGACAGGCACTCTCCGAAATTTTCTATTTTGATAATTATTACCAACGTAATAGTTACGACCTGGTTCTCAAGTATGACTCAAATGCTTTTTTCTACGTCAAAACATGATCGCCACATTGTACCACTTGATTCATTTTTAGTGTTAACGACATAACTATTTACGGACAAATTATTAACAACTAAATGCAACTACTTCACAATTTATGATTCCATTCAGGGCATTAGCCATTAACCTATCGGTAATTTTTTTAAGCAGACGTTCGCTTGCGGTATAAAAACCCATCCCCATGCACAACGATTAATCACCCCCACTCATAACCCCATGCGGCCTGGCCCCGCTAATCGCCCGTCCTCCGGCTTGTTATGATGGCTTCCGTTAGCCCACCCACTCTACTCGCCACCTGCGGCGCTATGCCGACAGGCTGGCCCTCGACCGGAAAACTTTATGCCTCAACCCCAGTCTCAACTGCGCCAGACAGCAACTCGCCATACCCGGCAACAAGATCTGCGTATTCTGATTATTCTTAGCGCCTTGATGTCCTTTGCTTCGGTATCAACGGATTTGTACTTACCGGCAATGCCAACCATTACCCGCGAACTGCATGCCGCTGCGGGCAGCATTGAATTTACCCTGTCGGGTTTTTTGATTGGTTTTAGTCTCGGGCAATTGATCTGGGGACCGGTAGGCGATCGCTTTGGCCGCCGTTTGCCGATCGCGCTGGGGCTGGTGCTGTTTATTGTTGGCTCAGCAGGCTGCGCGCTGTCGGCAACCATGGTGCAGATGGTGTTCTGGCGAGTGATACAGGCATTAGGGGCCTGTGCCGGACCAGTATTGGCCCGCGCGATGGTCAGAGATCTCTACGCCCGTGAGCGTTCAGCGCAAATGTTATCGACGCTGATCCTGTTTATGGCTGTCGCACCGCTGCTTGGTCCTATTATTGGCGGGCAGATTATGGCCATTGGCTCCTGGCATAATATTTTCTGGGTAATGGTGGGATTAGGTTTTGTGGCGCTGTACGGCGTATGGCAATTACCGGAATCCCTGTCGGCCGAGCAGCGTAGCCAAGAACCCTTTAGCCGGGTCTTTGCCAATTACGCCGAGTTGCTGCGCAACGGGCGGGTGATGGGTTTCGCCCTGACCAGCAGTTTTTATTACTGTAGTTTTTATGCCTTTATTGCCGGCACGCCTTTCGCCTATATCGACTTTTACCATGTTTCCCCCCAGATCTACGGTCTGCTGTTTGGCGTGAATGTGCTGGGGATTATGTCGACCAACTTTTTCAATGGTCGCCTGATTACCCGTTTTGGCAGTGAAAAACTGTTTTATATCGGTGCAGTGATTGCCGCCGCAGCCGGTAGCCTACTGGGTATTGATGCCTATTTCGGCTGGGGCGGACTGGCAGGTTTGGCCATCCCCTTCTTTGTCTTTGCCTCGATGAACGGCTTTATTGTTGCCAATGCAGTGGCGGGCGCACTGGCCGCAGCGCAGCACAATGCAGGTGCCTGTTCATCGCTGGTGGGCGCCATGCAATATGGTTCGGGCATCCTCAGTGCCTCCCTGGTCGGCTGGCTGGCGGATGGCACCCCGTGGCCGATGGGGGCAATTATCGCCCTGATGGCGCTACTCTGCTCGCTGACGGCCATCGGCATGAGACAGCACGGCAAAGGCCAGAGGCAAGGCTGCGATATCTCCTCTTAACCTTCCTGCGGGGTAACAAAACCGATCTCCTGCGAAATGCGCTGAGCGATATCCTGCACAGCATCAATCAGCACTTTCGCCCCCGCCTGCTCAAGCCTGGCGGTGGGCAAGGAGATGGAAACGGTATATTTGACCTGCTGGTGGACATCAAAAATAGGTGCCGCCACGCAAGACACGCCAAGCTCCTTCTCTTCGCGATCCAGCGACAATTTTAGCCGCCGAATTTCCGCCAGCTCCTGATACATTTTGTCCAACTCGGTGATGGTATTACGGGTAAATGGCTGGATCTGTTCATGATGCGTCTGCCAGTAGTGGGCAGCAAACTGCTCCCGTTCATAGGCCATAAAAATCTTGCCCATCGCCGAACAGTAAAGCGGCATATGCTGACCAATATAGGCGCGGGTTCGCATCATTCCGGTAGTCGGCTCCAGCTTATAAATCAGCAGCACATGATCCTCTTCGCGGGTGGAAAAATTAACCGTTTCCCCGGTGATCAAATTTAACTGTTCAAGATGCGGTGCCGCCACATGGATAATATTCAGTGACGACAGGGTCTTTTGACCAATGGAGATCAGCTTGGTGGTTAAGCGATAGCTGCCGGGGGACGGTGCTGGCGTGACATAGCCACAGCTATGCAATCCCTGCAACAAGCGATGGACGGTACTTTTGTTCATTTGCGCCAGTTCGGCCAAATGTGCCAACGGACAGCCGTTAGGAAAGTTACCCAAAATTTCAATCAGTTGCAGACCACGAAACAGACTCTGACTGCCCAAAGGTTTCTCTTTTTTACTGATGTCATCTTGCTCAATTTTTAAGCTCATTACTCAGTTCCTTGATTGCCAAAAAAGCAGATTGCCAACTTCATCCTAGCAACACAAAAGTGTGTTACCGGTCACATTTAAGCAACATTATATTTAATCCATTGATTTTTAATCAAAATAAAATCAGCCACAACTTTGATTAATTCTACTATTCAGCATAGTATTTTTGAAATCAGATTTCGCATATTGAAACGCTCGCCGTGATTTTAGACCAATCAATGATCACTTTCCATGGTAGCGATCACCTGACGTGACCCTTTTAAGGACGCAAAAGATGCACAGCGAAAACCAGCCGATCCTGGCTCTCAACCACATCGTAAAACGCTTTGGCGGCAATCTGGCCGTTAATGATGTCAGTCTGCAAGTGATGCCGGGTGAAGTGCTGGCATTACTGGGGGAGAACGGTGCCGGCAAATCGACGCTGATTAAAGTGCTGGCGGGAGTCTATCAACGCGACAGCGGCGAGATCCTGTTTCAGGGCAAGAGCATTAGCTCGGCAGCGGAGCTGAAAAGCGGTTCACATCAACCCATTGCTTTTATTCACCAGGACCTGGGTCTGATTGAATGGATGACGGTGGCGGAAAATATGGCCTTGGTGATGGGTTTTCCACGGCGGTTGGGATTAATCAACTGGCGAGCCATTCGCCAGCGCGCCCTCGATGCTCTAAAAGATGTCGGCATTGCGCTGGACCCCGATGCACGAGTGTTTGAACTCTCCCGCACCGAAAAATCGCTGCTGGCTATCGCCCGCGCCGTGGCGGTTAACGCCGAGCTGCTGGTGCTGGACGAGCCGACCGCCTCACTACCGGCCAACGACGTGCGCCATTTATTTGCGGTGATTAACCGACTGCGCGCCAAAAAGGTCGGCATGATTTACGTTACCCATCGTCTGGATGAAGTGATCGAAATTGCCGACAGCGTCTGCGTGATGCGTGATGGTCGCTACGTGGCCGGGGGCAAAACCAGCGCCTATCGCCTGCGCGACCTGGTGCAGATGATCGTTGGCGAAAGCGTCGATGAGGATCAGCGCGAACCCTTACCCGAAAACCAGCCACCGGTGCTGCAACTGCAACAGGTAGAAGTCGGCGAGATCGGGCCGGTTTCATTCTCGCTGCAACCCGGCGAGATGCTGGCGCTGGCAGGTTTGCGCGGTGCCGGGCAGGAAGAAATTGGCCGTCTGCTATTTGGCCTGCGCAGCAGTCACGGCGGGACAATCCGCTTTCGCAATGCCCCTTATACTGCCAGCACCCCGTCGCAGGCGATGGCCAAAGGCGTGTCGCTGGTGGCCGGCGATCGTACCGGCGAGAGCCTGGTTATGACCATGAGCGTCAGGGAAAACCTGTTTCTTAATCCCTGTAGCGCCGGACACAAGCTGTTGGCGCGCTACAGCAATCGCGAAGAGATCGGTGCCAGCTGGTGGAAGGTACAACTGTTTGATATCCGTCCCAAAGACGTGAATACCACCATTAGCGCCTTGTCCGGCGGCAATCAACAGAAAGTGGTGATGGCCCGCTGGATGAACCTCGGCGCTCCTTTATTAATCCTGGAAGATCCCACCGCCGGGGTTGACGTTGGTGCCCGCGCCGAAATCTACCATCTGCTCAATAAATCCCTGGCGGAAGGCGTGGCCGTACTGGTGATCTCCAATGATTTCGAAGAGATAGCCCATATCTGCAACCGGGCACTGGTCTTTAATCGCGGCAAAGTCGTTGGCGAACTTAAAAATCAGCAGGTCAGCTTTGCCAATCTACTGGAGCTGGCCTCTGCCAGCAACGCAGAAACCCTTGCCACCAGCTAGTCAATGCGTTTCAACCCTGTGACTCACCCTGGCGACAACGTTATAACAGACCTAAAGGCGTAAAATGTCATGTCAAAAACATCTGTAAAATCAACAGCACTGGAGCAGCGCGTCAGCTTGCACCAACATGGATTCGGCGCCTGGAGCATGCAGATCCTCACTCGTTACGGTCTGCTGCTGCTGTGCATTGCGCTGATTATTTTCTTCTCGCTGGCAACACCGGCCTTTGCCTCCATGCTGACGCTCCAGGCCATTCTCTCCAGCAAGTCGAAAATCGCCCTGCTGGCGCTGGCGGCGACCATTCCCATGATTGTCGGCAAAATCGACCTTAACGTCGGCTTTGGTATTGTACTGTGGCATATCCTCGCTATCACCCTGCAGGTGCAATACGGTTTCTCCTGGCAGTTTGCCGTTGCGGCGGTGCTAGTGCTCTCGGCACTCTACGGACTGCTGAACGGCATTCTGGTGGCGCTGGCGGATATCGACAGCTTTGTCGCCACCCTGGGTTCCGGTACCGTACTCTATGCCATTGCGCTTTGGCACTCCGGTGGTCGTCAGATCGTTGGCGATCTGCCCGATGCCTTTAGCGCCCTGCATCACACCGAGATTTTTGGTATCCCGATTGTTGCCTTCTATGTGTTGTTCGTCGCCGTGGTGTTATGGCTGATCACCGAACATACCCCCCTTGGCCGCTGCATGTACGCCGTTGGCGGCAACCCGGCAGCGGCGAGACTTAACGGTATTTCGGTTAACCGTTTCACCATCGGTGCCTTTATTGCTTCCAGCCTGTTGACCGGATTTACCGGCGTATTGATTGCCTCGGAGCAAGGGGTGGGTCAGGCCAGCGTCGGTATGGACTACTTGTTACCGGCCCTGGTGGGCGCGTTTCTCGGCAGCACCACCATCCGCCCCGGTCGGGTTAATGTTTGGGGAACCGTGGTGGGTATTGCCGTGCTGGCCATCGGTATTGCCGGGATCCAGCAATTTGGCGGCGACTTCTGGGTCGAGCCGCTGTTTAACGGCATTACCCTACTGCTGTCGATCACCATTGCCGGTTACGCGCAAAGACGACGTTTACTGAATCAAAAGGCGGTGCAGCATAGCCAGGCGGCGATCGTACCTGCTCAGTTGCCGACGTCCAAAACCGAGATAGCCCGAAAGTAATTCAGACCGCTGACAACGTTGATTTTTAGGGAGAGCGCCCCAGGGGTGATCTTCCCGAGTATCTCGATCAGCAAGAGCACTTTGTCATCAATATTAAAGTCATTGCCATTGTTTTACCGGCGTCCATCAGACGCCCATTGCCGCAATAACCCTTAAGCCCTGCAGGAGCATAATAATGAAAGCTCGATACCTGTTAGCCGGATTTGTTTTAACCTCGACCCTGTTTAGCACCGTCGCCGCGGTGGCAGACGCCAATCTCGACCAGGCCAAACTGGCAATAGAAAAAGCCACAGCCCCGGTCACCCTGTGGGACGGTCCCACCAGCGGGCCAAAACTGCAACCGGGTAAACGCATTATCTATATTGCCGGAGATATGAAGAACGGCGGCGTACAGGGAGTACAGGTGGGGTTGAACGAAGCCGCAGCCACCGCAGGATGGAAACTGGAAACCCTCGACGGCGGCGGTTCGATAAAAGACCAGCTCGCCGCGCTAAATCAGGCGATTGCGCAAAAACCTGATGGGATCGTGATTGGTGGCTGGAACCCCAACGTCGCCAAGATCCCGCTGAAAAAAGCGGTCAGCGAAGGCATCACCCTGGTCGCCTGGCACGCCGTGCCAGAGCCGGGCCCAATTGCCAAGTATGACATTTTCTACAATGTTACCTCCGACTCCACGCAGGTGTCGCAAATCGCCGCCCAGTACGCTATTGCCAAATCCAACGGCCAGGCCAAAGTGCTGATTTTTACCGACTCGCTCTATCAAATCGCACTGGATAAAGCCAATGTGATGAAGAAAGAAATTGAAAAATGCAGCGGTTGTCAGGTGCTGGAGTTTATTGATACCCCGCTGGCCGATACCGCCAACCGTATGCCATCAATGACCTTTAGCCTGCTGCAAAAATATGGCGATAAATTCCAGTATGCGCTGGCGATTAACGATCTCTATTTTGACTTTATGGCGCCATCGCTGAAAACCGCCGGTAAAGGCGGCGACAAAGCCCCCTACAGTATTTCTGCCGGTGATGGTTCGGTCTCCGCCTATCAACGCATCCGCGCCGGTGACAGCCAGTCGGCTACCGTACCGGAACCACTTAAACTGCACGGCTGGCAGCTGCTTGATGAGCTGAACCGCGCCTTTGCCCATCAGCCTCCCTCTGGCTACGTTACCCCGGCCCATCTGGTGACTCGCGACAATATCGGCAGTGACGGCGGAAAAAATAATCTGTTTGACCCGCAAAACGATTATCAGGGTCATTACAAAACCATCTGGGGCGTCAAGTAATACAGGAGAGCAGCGCATGTCAGAACTGCATAACGAAGCCTTTACGCTGCACAACCCACTGGAAAAACTGTGCTCCCCCGCCATCTGGGCGGAGGGGCCGGTGTGGTTGCCCGCAGAGCAGGCGCTGGTATTTAGTGATGTCAAAGGCAACCGCATGTTCCGCTGGTCGGCCAGCGAGGGCCTGAGCCTGTTTCGCCCCTGGTCCAACTATGCCAACGGTAATGCCCTTGATCTCGAGGGGCGACTGGTAAGCTGCGAACACGGCCGTCGCGGCATCAGCCGCACCGAGCTAAACGGCGAAGTAACCATGCTGGTGGATAAAATGGATGGCAAGCGGCTGAACTCGCCGAACGATCTGGTGGTGCGGTCCGACGGTACGCTGTGGTTCACCGACCCGCCCTACGGCATTATCGGCGATATTGAAGGCTATAAATCGGAAAGTCAGATCATTGGCTGTTACGTCTACTGCTTTGATCCGCGCGATAACACGTTGAATATTGCTACCAGCGACGTGCAGCGGCCAAACGGCCTGGCCTTTTCGCCGGATGAAAGCCTGCTTTACGTTGCCGATATGTCGATTATCGACTTCCCGACCCTGGGACGGCGTGAACTGCGCGTTTTCCCGGTTAACGGAAGAACCTTGGGAGCCGGGCAGTTTTTCGCCGAGGTTGCCCCGGGCATCCCGGACGGGTTTTGCGTGGATCCGCAGGGCAATATCTTCTGTAGTTGTGACGACGGGGTGATCATTTTTAACCCACAGGGCCAGCAGATTGGCAAAATCCCGGTACCGGAACGCGTCTCCAACTGCACCCTCGGTGGCGAGCAGGGTGATGAACTTTATATCACCGCCACCACTTCGCTTTACCGCATCCTGTTAAGTGCCAAATAGCCGAAACGGTGGCCCTCCGAGGGTCACCCTTTCGTATTTCAATGATTTCCCGCCCTGTTCCACCCTCTGCTATACCAGCCAATTTACCGCGCTGTCACCGCCATAACTGCCATCCTGAGCATCTTAAATCAGCAATAACTTTACTAAATACTTGCCAATTCGTGAATTAACCCTCACCAGCGCCCTCCACTTCGCGATTCGTCACGCCGATCGTCAAAGGTTCAGCAAAAGCCCACCGCTGAGCAATCACCCCCTAATCACAAAGGCTGCTGCTGTTTATCTTCCTATATCAAAATTATGTGAAAGGCATCTCAAATTCTTGTCATGAATAATTTTTGAACTTGTAGTCTCTGACAATCAGCGCTACTAATAATATCACTTCACTTAAATACGTAAAGCAGTAAAGAACATCACGAGCACCACACAAAAGGAAGCAACATGTCTGAACTTAAATTTGCTACACGCCTGAACTCATTCGCTTCTGGAGCGCACCTTTACTGGCAAGATCTGCAAGGCAAGCCCTCTGTTATCCAAATGATTGAACGAGCTGCAACAGTAAAAGGGTTAACGCATCTGGATCTGAATTACCCGCAACATCTCACCAGCGATATTCAGACCCTGCGTCAGAAAATTGCCGATGTCGGCCTGGCAGTCAACGGCATGCAAATGCGTTGGGACGCCCCGGAATTTAAAATCGGTGCCTTCACCAACCCCGATCCGGCGATCCGCCGTAAAGCGATAGAATTAACCAAACGTGGTATTGATACCGGGCGTGAGTTTGGCTCAACCTTAATGACCTTATGGATGGGTCAGGACGGCTTTGATTACTGTTTTCAGGCGGACTATAAAAAGATCTGGGAAGACGCTGTCAGCGCCGTGCGTGAGATTGCCGAGTATGCGCCGGATTGCGATATCAGCATTGAATATAAGCCGAATGAACCACGAGCATTCAGTATCTTCCCCAATGTCACCACCTGTCTGCTGGCCGTTGAAGAAGCAGGTTGCCCAAATTTGGGGATTACCCTGGATTTTGCCCATGTGCTGTACGCCAACGAGATCCCGGCCTATGCGGCGGCGATGGTTGCCCGTCGTTCACGCCTGTTGGGGCTCGACTGTAACGACGGTTGGGGCAAGCGAGATGACGGATTAATGGTGGCATCGGTCAATCCGAAAGCAACGCTGGAATTCCTCTGGCAGATGCAGCGTGACGGCTATGCGGGTGCCTACTACTTCGATACTTTCCCGGACGCCAGTGGTCTTGACCCGGTACGTGAAGCTGAAACCAATATTGCTACCGTCAAAAGACTGATCAAACTGTGTGAGAAACTCGACGATAACCAGGCATTACTTGGTGCAATCTCCCGACAAGACGCCGTCGCTTCACAACAGATTATTAATGACATCATGTTTGCACAATAAGAATCCCTACAGAGGATCGCGCTGCGCTCAGGCGTAGTGACCATCCCGCTTACCTCATAACAAAAACAGGATAGAACATGAAAAAGCTGCTGTTAATGGCAATCGCCTCTTCCCTACTCACTGCCAGCGTCTACGCGGCAGAATTAACCCCTTTGCAATCTGACTCCGAGCCGGACCGTACCGACTGGTCGCAGTTAGAAGCCAAATATGGCCCAATGCCAAAACCTTCTGCAAAATTGAAAATCGGCGGGGTATCCAAAACACTGACCAATGAATACTGGCGTTCACTGGGCCAGGGCTACAAAAACGTCGCCGATAAAGATGGTTTTACTTTCGCTTATCAGGCCGCAGCCAACGAAGACGATCAGTTGGGTCAGCTTTCCATTGCCGAGACACTGATAGCCCAGGGCTTTAACGGCCTGCTGGTTTCACCGCAAACCGATGCCAACTTGCAACCGGCTTATGAAGTAGCGCAGAGCAAGGGGATTTCGGTAGTTAACGTTAACGACGCCGTCATGCCAAACGCTGCCCACTATGTCGGCAACGTGCAAAAAGACAACGGTGTTCGCGTGGCGCAATGGTTTATTAAACATTACCCACAGGGCGGTAAAGTTGCGGTAATTGAAGGTCAGCCAGGGGTTTATGCCGCCGGTCAGCGTACCAAAGGCTTCCGCGATACCATTACCGCCAACGGTAAATTTAAACTGGTCGCCAGCGTCCCTGCCAACTGGAGCCGTGAAAAAGCCTATGACGCCGCATCGACCATTTTGCAGCAGTACCCGGATTTGATTGGTTTCTATGCCAACAACGACGGCATGGCGTTGGGTGTGGTGGAAGCGGTACGTTCTGCCGGTAAAGCTCAGCAAACCGCCGTTTTCGGGACTGACGGGATTTCCGATGCCTACGCCTCGATCAAACGCGGTGAATTGACCGGTACCGTTGACAGCTTCCCGATACTGACCGGTGAAGTGGCAATGAACGTGATGCTACGCCTGATCGATGGCCAGAAAATCTCCCGGGTCGTGTCCACGCCGCAGGCGCTGATCACGAAAGACAATGCCGATGCCTTCTCAATCAAAGATAACGAGAAACTGCGCAAACTCCTTGAACAACAATAAGTAAAAGCAACGGAGAGTTTATGGAACGCTATCGTCTAAGCATGCAGGGAATGACCAAGATTTACGGTAATGTTGCCGCCATTGAAGGCGTGAACTTTACCGTCCAGGGCGGCGAAGTTCATGCATTGATCGGTGAAAACGGTGCGGGTAAATCCACGCTGCTCAATATTCTGTCAGGCGTGCGGGAAGCCAATGCTGGCGAAATTCAGGTAGATGGCAATGTCATCAGTATGAAAAACCCGCTTGCTGCACGCCAGGCCGGGATCGCCATGATCCACCAGGAGTTGCAGCATGTACCTGAACTCTCCGTCGCACAAAATATGTTTTTAGGCCGCCCTTTAACCAAATATAAAGGGATGTTTGTTAACAAAAAAGGTCAGTACGACAGAGCCAGAACCATTCTTAAACAGTTGGATCCGTCGATTGATCCTGATGAACCCATCAAGAACCTTAAAGTCGCACAACAACAGATCGTCGAGATTGCCCGTGCCCTGCTTGATGAAGCCAAAATTATTGCCATGGATGAACCGACGTCCAGTCTGACACCAACGGAATTTGATCGTCTGGCAGAGTTGATTGCCGATTTGAAATCCATGAATGTGGCGATCATCTACGTGTCGCACAAGATGAACGAGATTTTCAGGATCTGCGATCGCGCCACCATTATGCGCGATGGTCGACAGGTTGGCGTGGTCAATATTAAAGATGAAACCGAAGAGTCTATTGTTTCCAAAATGATCGGACGCAAGCTTGAAAAAGTGCAGCATCAATCATTTATGAGCGAAAAAGAGGTTCTCAAAGTCGAAGGGTTAGGACGTGGCACAGAGGTACTGCCCGCCACGTTCTGTGTGCATGCCGGCGAAGTGCTCGGCATTGCCGGTCTGGTAGGCTCCGGACGAACCGAGTTATTAAAACTGGTCGCCGGCATCGACAGCAAAACCTGCGGTGATGTCTATGTTAACGGACAACTTATTCAAAATTTAAATGTTTCCTCAGCGGTGAAAGCCGGTATTGGCCTGGTTCCCGAGGACCGCAAAAAAGAGGGCATTATCAAGCAGCGTTCGGTAGTGATAAATATGGCGCTGCCCAAAATGCACAATTTTACCCGCAACGGCTTTATTCAGAAGGGTAAAATGGACGATGTCGCCTTTCAGGTCATGTCAGATTTAAAACTGCGTCCATTGGATATCGAAAAGCCCATAGGTTTATTAAGCGGTGGTAATCAGCAAAAAGTGATTATTGGCCGTTGGATAGCCGCTGATACTGAAGTATTTCTTTTTGATGAACCTACCCGCGGCATTGATATCGGGGCTAAATCGGAAATTTATAATCTGATTGAACGATTGGCCAAAGAGGGAAAGGCAATTGTCGTCGTATCTTCAGAGATGCAGGAAATAATGCGTATATCGGACCGTGTATTAGTCATGCGCGAAGGAAAAATCGCCGTCGAATTAAAAAACGACGATATTACCGAAGAAAATATTGCGCAATACGCCATCAATGAAGTGGTAAATAAAAAATAATCCTGCATGACTCTCCGGCGTCTCACTGTAATTAATTCGTTGCCACAGTGACCTGCGCAGGAGCCAGACTACTAAGAGGCTGAAACATGAACACTCAAGGAAAAACCATGCCTGCGTTACATACTCCAAGGCTGTTTAAATTCAATGTCCGTGATACCGGCACGTTGATTGGGCTATTAATTATTGTTTGCACCTTCTCGGCCTTATCGCCGGTATTTTTAACCGTGCCAAATTTGCTCAATATTCTGCAACAATCCTCACTTAATGCGGCTATCGCCCTGGGGATGACCCTGGTGATTATCTCTGGCGGCATTGATCTGTCCGTCGGCTCTACCGCTGCCCTGTCGGCAATTTTCGGTGCCACCTTGATGGTCGCAGGCGTGCCGGTACCTTTGGCGATAGCAGGCACCTTATGCATTGGCGCGCTCTGTGGTTTATTTAGCGGTGTGCTGGTGGCCTATGCCGGTTTGCAGCCGTTTATTGTCACCCTCGGCGCCTTGTCTCTGTTCCGCGCACTGGCGCTGATCTCCACCGGCGGCAGCCCAATCTTTGGTATTCCCACCGCCTTTCGCAGCGCCATTACCGGCACCCTATTCGGTATTCCTGCCCCAATCCTGGTGGTGGTGGTGATTGCACTGCTGGCCTGGACGCTAATGAATAAAACGCCGCTCGGGGAATATATTCTCGCCGTTGGCGGCAATGAAGAGGCCGCGCGAGTCGCAGGTGTACCGGTCAAACGCACCAAAGTCATTGTGTATGTTATCTCTGGCGTACTGGCAGCCTTGTCATCGCTGATCCTGGTTGGCCGCCTCGGGGCCGCAGAACCGACCATGGGTAACCTGTGGGAACTGGATGCCATTGCCGCAGCGGCCATTGGCGGTACCTCGCTGATGGGCGGTAAAGGCAGCATTGTCGGAACCATTATCGGGGCAATTATTTTGGGGTCATTACGTACCGGCTTAACACTAATGAATATACAAGCCTTTTATCAATTGCTTGCTACCGGCCTCATCATTATTATAGCCATGCTAATTGACCGAGCGACACGAGGTAAGTAGTAATGAAGCAAGACCCGCGAGCAATAGGTGCTCATATCAGAATGAGGTTGCCACAACTCACGCCATTAGAAAGAAAAGTAGTCGACTCAATTACGTCTAAAGATGATTTGTCAGAAAAAACGTCATTAAAAGAGATTGCATTAGAAAATAGCGTCTCTGAGGCAATGATTGTCAAACTGGCAAAAAAATTGGATTTCTCGGGATTTCGGGAATTCAGGACCAGCTTGATTTACTACAATCATTCAGATGTAGCTAACCTTCATTCTGAAATTGGGCCTAATGACTCGTCGGAAGAATTACTTGAAAAAGTTTTTCGTACCTCGATTCAGGCAATAGAAGAAACAAAAACCATTTTAGACATTTCCGAATTCAACCGGGCGGCGGAGATCCTTTTTAAAGCCAAGCATATCGATTTATACGGGGTCGGCGGATCGGCCTCCGTAGCGCGCGACCTGTCGCATAAGCTGCTGAAAATCGGTATCAAGGCGATGGTTCATGATGATGCACATATCATGATGATGTCCGCCGCTATTTTGAATGATGATGATGCAGTTATTGCCATCAGTCATTCGGGAATGACCAGAACGGTAATTGATCCAATAAGACTGGCCGCAAAAAATGGTGCCAAAGTCATTGCTATCACCAACTATGCCGGCTCAGTTTTAGCCAAGGAAGCTCAGGTAGTGCTGAATTCAACCTCACAAGGTTCGCATTTGCTTGGTGAAAATGCTGCGGCACGTATTGCACAGCTGAATATATTGGACGCCTTATTTGTTGCCATTGCTAAAAAAGACCTGAAGAAAGCCGCGCTAAACTTAAACAAGACTCAACAAGCTGTTAAAAACTTAAGAGAGTACTAACATGAACAAGCTTCTTGTCGTCGGCAGTCTGCATTACGATATTATGGTGGACGCGCACCACCGCCCGGAAAAAGGGGAAACCGTCATTGGCACGGGATGCTCTTATAAATTTGGTGGCAAGGGCGGCAATCAGGCGGTATCAGCGGCGCAGGCCGGAGTTGCCGTGGCCTTTGCCGGCGCGGTCGGTGACGATGACAATGGCAAATGGCTGCTCTCTGTGCTGCAAAAGCACGGGGTGGATACGCACTCTATTGAAGTTATTGCTGACACGCCATCAGGAATGAGTATTGCCATTACTGACGCGGAAGGCGACTACGGTGCGGTGGTGATCTCTAACGCCAATACCCATATCGATGCAGCCAGGTTTAACGACCAAGCCCTGTGGTCGGGCGTCAAGATGTTGCTGCTGCAAAACGAATTACCAGAAGCGGCAAATATTGCGGCAGCCAGTGAGGCCCATAAGCGCGGCATCAAAGTCTGTATAAATGCGGCACCGGCAAAAACCCTTTCCACCGCCCTTCTGGCCTGTATTGATCTATTGGTGGTCAATGGGGTTGAAGCGCGCGATATGTCTGGCATCAGTGTCACCAGTTTGCAAAGCGCGGCGCAGGCAGCCAAGGCGCTGAGTCAAGAGTTCGCCGTGGTGGTGGTCACCGCCGGGGAGCATGGCGTGGCGTTTTGTGAAACCCATCAGCACAGTGGCGCTTTGGCGGCAGAAAAAGTGGAACTGGTCAGTACCCATGGCGCGGGAGACTGCTTTATGGGCATGCTCTGTGCGTCCATGATAAACGGAGACGCCCTCGAAACGGCGGTGAGCAAAGCCAATAAAGCCGCAGCACGTCACGTTTCACGCCAGCCCTGAGAGAAATAACCCACAAAAACAAACGCTTTCCCTCCGGCAAGTCATTGAGAGGGAAAGTGGGTCGAAGTCAGAAAGAAGACTCAGATCGTCTGGGAAGCAATTTGGTTGACCAGCGTGCCAATACCACCAATGGTGACTTCGATGACATCGCCGTTTTTCATAAATAGCGGCGGTGTTCTTTTCTTGCCAACGCCGCCTGGCGATCCGGTGATAATCACATCACCCGGCGATAGCGGACTAAAGCGCGAAATATACTGAATAATATCGGCCACCGAATGGATCATATTACCGGTGGTATCATGCTGTACGCGCATACCGTTAAGGAAGGTTTCAATCGGTAATGCCTGCGGATCGCCGATTTCATCACGGGTGACCAGCCAGGGACCAAAACCGCCGGTCTTTAGCCAGTTTTTACCGGAGGTAAACCAGGTGTACTGCATATCACGCACGGTAGCGTCCATAAAGCAGCTATATCCGGCAACATAATCCAGGGCATCTTCTTTGCTGATTTCACTGGCATAGCGGCCAATCACTACCGCCAACTCGCCTTCATAATCAAACTCATCACTGGATATTGGCTTGATAAGATTATCTTTATGCGCACATAAGCTATCAGCAAAGCGAATAAATAAAGTGGGCGCATTATTGTTTTCTTCGAACTCTTTGCGCTTATCGGCATAATTCATACCGACGCAAAATATTTTTCCCGGCGTTTCGATAACCGGTAAAAAAACAATATCTTCTGTCGGGTAATCCACGGCGCAAGCGGTCAGTTCCTGCAACAAGTCCAGCGCATTATCATGTAACAGAGATTGCAGTGTTAAATAACGATCGGATAATTTTTTTCCGGCATCAATAACGCCTTGTTCAGTAACAATCCCATACGACTTTTCATCAGACTGCGGGCGATAAAAACTTGCTAATTTCATACCATTCCTCAGATCAACAACAATGGCGGCGGGTCTGAAACGGGCCATCCCGCCGATCTCTTTATTTAGAGCAACGATCACCTGGTGAGTCATCACACACTGACCGCCCGGCAAATAACGGCCACCAATCTCGTATGGGCGGATCTTCTCACAGAGAAGACAATAATGCACAGGCAAACTCGTGCAGAGCAGGCTTTGTAATTAATAAAAGCAGATATCAGGGAAAATCTATTTGCCGGGTGGTGAAAATCATTAATCCCGGACTGCCAGGGCAAATAAAAACCACAGTAAATAAATGGCTATTGATTTGGCTTGCATGGTGATGATGCCTTGGTCAATCCTGGTCTGCCCCAAAAAGGGTATTGTCGGCCAGCGACGCTGTTTGACGGCTCCTGCCCGTACGTCGAGCTTGCCGGTAGAGGTAGTCACGCGCAGCAACTATCTACTGCCATAGGATTAAAAACAAATTAACAACAGCCCACGCGGTGAATATTTCAGACGAATGACTGAGAAAGTCATTAATATATAGAAAAGGGAAAGCTTCCCATTGAAAAATTTATTTTATGAATGAATTAGATAACGTTCAACGGCCTTTATGAAACAATTAATAAACATCCTGATATAAAACGCCAACATCGGCAGCGAAGCTATTTAAAAGAATGTGTATTTATCCTATAAAAAGAGACCGAGCAATCGAGTAAGAAACAGCCCTCCCTCATCCAGCAAGGTAAACGACTGTGGAAAACTATAAAAGCAAAGACTGGGATCGCCAGGATATTATGGCAGCGATCAGGAAAAAGAAAAAATCACTTTCCGCACTCTCCAGAGAGAGTGGTCTGGCGGCAGGGACATTGAGCAATGCGTTGGAAAGGCACTGGCCGAAAGGAGAAGCCATTATCGCCAACGTTCTTGGCGTAGAACCTGAAGAGGTGTGGCCAAGCCGTTATAGCCATAAATCTGGCGTCCCGCGCTAAAGCACGACCGGTGGTCTGTCACCCATTATTACCACGAATCAGATGCCATAGCGCGTCTGACTCGTTTTTAACACTGCAATCAGGCCGGTTTGCTACCTGCAAGCTCGGTAGTTCTTCTCACCGCAGTCATCACGCTACGTTGCAGTCCGGCCGCAAAATCACTGTTATTTAGCTCATACAGGCCATTGATGCCTACGCCAGCCGGGGAGTTGTTAATATCCATCAGTTGACGAGGATGCTTATCGCTTATTTTTAGCATCGCTACCGCGCCCAGCAGATTTTCCCATACCACCTGCGTTGACTGTGCGCGGGATAAGCCACTGAGCACCCCGGCATCACTGAGAGACTCAATAAAGTAATAGACATAATTGACCCCGGCGACGGCAAAACCGGTGAACACATCGATCAGCCGCTCTTCCAGCAGCATCACTTTGCCAAAACTTTCCAAAAACGGCATTAAAGGCTCCGGCTGCACTTGTGGAGTCAATACCACGCCACTATAGCCCAGACCGGTATCGGTCAGAGTATTGGGGATCATGCGCACAATCGGGCGATCAAGGCCAAACAGTCCACTTAATCTTTCCAGCGTCACCCCGGCGATAATAGAAATAATAGTGGTTTGCGGCGAGGCAAATTGGCAAATATGTCTGGCGACACCGTCAATATCATCCTGCGGGCGCACGCCAAGTACAATATAGTCGGCGGCGGCAAGTGCCTGAACATCACTGAGGGTCGTATCCAGCTGATAACGCTCACGCAAGGTGGCGATACGCTGGCTATCAATATCGGCCAGGGTAATATCACCGGCGGCAAGCACCTGGCGGTTGAGGGCTGCGCGAATAATTGCCTCGGCCATTTGCCCCGCGCCGACAAAATGAATTTGACTCATCATTGACTCCGTAAAGTAGAAAATAGCGAGAACGCTATAGCTTCAGCGATCGCTCCACCAGCGATACCCAGACGCCAATACCCAGCGGGATCAGATCGTCGTTAAAGTCATAACGTGGATTATGCAATGAGGCCGAAGGCGTCGCGCCGTCAGCACCCAACCAGAAATAGGCTCCGGGACAGGCCTCGAGCAGATAGGCAAAATCTTCGGCGGCCATCGACGGCGCATTATTAAAATGTACCTGGCGGATCCCTGGAGTATGCTCGGCGGCGCTGCGTAATATCTCCGCCTGTTCAGGATGATTTTGTGTCACCGGATAACCCAACTCCCAGCGCACTTCGCCTTTAACACCGTAAGGCACTGGCACCGAATTGACGTACTCCTCAAGCAACTGCCAGCAACGTTGTCGGGTCTGATTACTCAGGCAGCGCAAGGTACCGGCAAGTTGCAGGGTTTCCGGAATAACGTTGATCGCCTCGCCTGCCTGGAGCTGAGTCAGGCTGATCACCGCCTGTTCCAACGGCGACAGACGGCGTGAAATCAGGGTTTGCAGCGCCAGGATCAACTGGGCACCGGCAACAATGGGATCGGCTCCCAATTCAGGCATGGCCGCGTGACCGCCCTTACCCGTCAGGGTGATATAGAAATTGTCCTGCGACGCCATCATCGGTCCCTGGCTGACCGCGACTTCACCCACCGGCATTCCTGGCCAGTTGTGCAAGGCGTACACTGCCTGCATCGGAAAGCGTTCGAACAACCCTTCTTGCACCATCAGACGACCGCCACCGGCGTTCTCCTCTGCCGGCTGAAAAATAAAATGCACCGTGCCACGAAAATGACGGGTTTCGCTTAGATAACGGGCGGCACCGAGCAAAATGGCGGTATGACCATCGTGACCACAGGCATGCATTAAACCGGGGTGACAAGAAATATGGGCAAAGTCATTTAACTCGCTGATCGGCAGCGCATCGATATCGGCACGCAGGCCAATGGTCGGGCCTTCACCGTTACGCAAAGTGGCAACTATACCGGTTTGCGCAATGCCGCTATGCACCTCAAGACCAAACGACTGCAACAGTTCCGCGATTATTTTCGCGGTCGCATGCTCTTGAAGACCGAGTTCAGGTCGGGTATGAAAATCCCGACGCCAGCGTTGCGCCTGCTCAATAATCTGTTGGGGAATAAGGGCCATAGATCCTCTGTGCTGTTCTCAATTCGTTATCGTCAACAGGGTATCATCGCGATCGGCGATAAGTATGACGATAAGTAAGCAGGCATGACCTGCACAATAAATTTCTGCCACAGCCGCAATTTACACACTCGATTTTTTGCCAAAATAGATCCTTGCCAGCCCTTCTTTGGTCACCTCGACCGCATGCTCAGAACTCAGCGATACATGACGCTCAATCAGTAACATGCCTTTTTGCACATCACGCTGGCGCAAGGCGGAAATAATCTCGACGTGCTCGTGGTAGGCATTATTGCGGCGACTTGGCGTTTCCAGATCAATACGCCGGAAAAAGCGGATCAATGAGTTAAGGCTGTCGAGCATGTCATACAGCTGCGAGTTTTTTGAGATATGGGCAATTTCCATATGAAAGCGCTCATCGGCCTGCGCAATGGTGGACCAGTCACTGATCTCACTGACATCCTGCTGTTTTTGGCTGACTTCTTCCCAGATTGCGGTGGTGGCGGCGATCTCTTCGTCGCTGGCACGCTGGCAGGCAAAGCGGAAAGTGGCCTGTTCAATCACCATGCGCACTTCATACAGTTCTCGCACCCCTTCCGGCGTAATATCCCGGGCATAGAAACCGCGATTGGGTACAAAACTCATAAAGCCGTCTTTTGACAGCCGGTTGAGCGCTTCACGTACCGGCGTACGGGAAACGCCCAACTGGCCGGCGAGTTCGACTTCGTTAACCCGCTCACCGGGACGAAAATGGTAGTCGATGGCCAGCAGTTTTACTTTCTCATAAACTTTTTCGACGCTGTCCGCACTGCGGGACTTTTTCTTGACAACAACCACTGTGCCTCCTGTTCTGCTTTATCTTGTGATCATACTTTTCTTGTTAAATTTAAGCAGACATTAAAATAAGTTCCCCAACTTGCTTCGGCTTTACCGATTATGGGTTGAGATGACCTTTTAATTGATAGCACAGCGTTAAAAGCGACTCAACACATGATTGCATACACTTTTGCATTCACATAGCTAACTGTTTATTAAGCATAGAATTAATCATTATATATTATTCTAAAATAACCCCTTCGCAGCGCCTAAAATCTATTTGCACTATTGCAGTGCGCATATTGCTCCAAAAAAGTGAAATAGAAATAAATAAGCGCAGAGAATAATCTTTGGCTGACGTTTAATAAAAGAATGCGACCGGCTTGTTTTTAAATAATCCCGACGAGGTTCACCGCTGTTTTTCTTCATTATTTCCTCTTTTTTAATAAAGGAATCGGCCAACCGGAGAGTACAAATTGCGTACATGGCATAAAACTTGCCTGTAAACACAAGTGTATTCACTTCTAAATTCACTTGGTAGTGATGTCACATTTGCCAATTATCAGGGAACCTAAACGACATCCGATCCGCCCGATCAGGGCACCCGAGATGCCGACACCTTTAATCAAAAGCCGGAGAAATATAATGAAAACTCGCTTTCGTCGTCTCGTTGTTCTGTCTGCGCTCACCAGCATGACGTTGTTTGGCTCCATTTCCTGTGCTTTTGCAGAGGTGACTCTGGGGGCGATCCTGCCATTAACCGGCACCAGCGCCAGCATTGGCGAAGATCAGCGTCGCGGTATTGAGCTGGCGGTAGACGACATCAATGCCAAAGGCGGCGTGGCCGGACAAAAGCTTAAAGTCGTGGTAGAAGACTCGGCTGGCAGCCCGGTGACCGGCCTCAATGCGGTAAGAAAATTAACCCAGGTTAATAAGGTGCCGCTGGTCGTCGGCGACTTCTCCTCCAGCGTCACCATTCCCGTCGGTCAATATCTGGTGAAAAACAATCTGGTGCATATCAATATTTCCGGCACCAGCGCCGATGTGCGCAAAATTGGCAAGTCGTCCTACAGCGTGATCGGCCTTGACGATCTTTCTGCCCGCTTCTCGGCAGAGGATGTCTGGAAACTGGGCTATCACAAGGTGGCCTTTATTGCCCCGGACGGTGCCTATGGGCAAGGCATGTCAGAACAGTTTAAAAAAGCCTTTGAAAAACTGGGCGGCAAAGTGGTGGCCAAGGTGCTCTATACCAGCGGTCAGCCCTCTTACCGCCGCGAACTGGAGCAGATCTCCCGTTCGGCACCGGATGCCTACGTCTATACCAGCTACGGCCAGGACGCGATTGTGCTTAACCGCGAATCCTGGGATCTCGGCCTGAGCAAGACCCCGTGGTACGGCATGTACCTGACCATGGCACTGGCTGACTCCCCGGCGCAGTACACCAATGGCCAGCTGGGTATGGAACTGTCAGGGATGGCGCAGAAAACCGCTGGCCAAAGCTACAACGACAGCTACCAGCAACAGTTCCATGAAAAACCGCGTTCCGTCTACGGCAGCTACGCCTATGACAGCATTATGCTGGCCGCCGCTGCCATTGATAAAGCCCATGACGCCAGCCCGGCGGCACTTGTTACGGCCATGCACAGCGTTGCGCCACAGTTTACCGGGATCACCGGCACGCTCAATCTGGACGCCGATAATCAGCGCCAGAGCCAGCCGTACCTGAAAGTGAAAGCGCTCGATGGCGAGCCAGTCGCACGCTAAGGCACCGCGACTCTGCTCTTGTCCCAGGTTTGACTGTTCAGGAAAGCATCATGTTCCAGTTTATTGTTGATACGTTACTCCGTACCGCCGAGTTATCGCTGGTCGCCCTCGGCCTCAGTCTGGTTTATGGCCTGGTGCGTTTCGCCAATATTGCCCATATGCAGTACGCGATGGTCGGGGCATTTCTCACCGCGGCCGCCCTGAAAATGGGCATGCCTTTTCCGCTGGCGGTGCTGTTCTCGGCACTGGTGTGCGGCATATTGGCGGTGCTGCTGCACCACTGGGTGTTCCAGCGTCTGATTGGCGCCGGGGCGGCAAACGCCATGATAGGTTCCCTGGCGGTATCAATGGTGATCATTGCCTTGATGCTGGGCGTCGAAGGATCGTCGCCCGTCAGTTATAAGCTGGCCATTGGCAGTAACTGGCAATGGGGATCGCTACGCGTCTCCAGTGATGAGTGCTGGAGTCTGGCCACCACGCTGGTGATTATCCTGGTGTTTAATGTGCTGCTGTTTTTCACCCCGCAGGGCCGTTCTATCCGCGCGCTGGCCAGTAATCGTGAACTGGCCGCCGCTTCGGGGCTGAACGCCAATGCCATTGTGCATACCGTCAATATGATCTCCGGCATGCTCGCCGCAGTGGGCGGTTCGCTGATCGCCATGAATGGCAGTGCCTATATCAACCAGGGTAATGATCTGATGCTGCCGGTGCTGGCCGCGGCGATCCTCGGCGGCCTGGGCAACCCGATGGGGGCCATTCTCGGTGCGCTGTTGATCGCGGTAACCGAAACGCTGGTGACCAATATCAACTGGGGATGGCTGTACGGCGAGGAGATGGTCTTTATGCCCACCACCTGGATCAACGCCGCCTCCTTTGTGATGTTGCTGCTGGCCCTGCTGTTACGCCCGTATGGCTTATTCAATCGCGAGGTGCGCCGTGTCTGAATTTCTGCTGCATATCTTATGTATTGCCGGTATCTACGCGATGGTTGCGCTGGCACTCAACCTGCAGGCGGGTTATGCCGGTCTGCTTAATTTTGGTCATATCGCCTTTGTCGGTATTGGCGCTTATGCCATTGGCCTGGGCAGTCAGTTTTCACTGCCGCTCTATCTGGTGATCCCGGCGGGCATTGCACTGGCCATGCTGGTCGCCGCCGCCATGGCGCTGCTCGGTCGTCAGCTTGCCGCCGACTACTGGGGCATTGCCACCCTGGCGCTGGCGGAGATCGTCCGCATCTGCATTGTGAATGAAGATCAGCTTACCGGTGGTAGTCAGGGGATCGGCGGCATTAGCGCTCCCTGGGCGACCGGCTCGGAGCAACAGGACGTGTTGCTATTTAGCGCGCTGATTTTGCTCTGTCTTACTTTATGCACGCTTATCTCACTGCGCT
This sequence comes from Rouxiella aceris, assembly GCF_012933545.1. Classification (GTDB taxonomy): domain Bacteria; phylum Pseudomonadota; class Gammaproteobacteria; order Enterobacterales; family Enterobacteriaceae; genus Rouxiella; species Rouxiella aceris. The sequence continues at coordinate 343,778 of NZ_JAADJU010000001.1, forward strand.
TTGGCACCAGCCGCTTTGGTCGCGCCCTGCGCCTGATGCGCGAACAGCCGCAGCTGGCAATGTGCATGGGCTATTCGCTGCTGTGGCTGAAATGCCGCGCACTGATGTGCAGCGCGGTGATGTGTGCCATCGCCGGAATGCTGCTGGCCTGGTACACCAACTATGTCAGTCCGGACTACCTGCTCTCATCCGAAACCTTTCTAATCTGGAGCATGGTGATGATTGGCGGTATCGGCAATGTGCGCGGCGTACTGTTGGGTGTGTTGGTGGTGGAAGGCTTATACAACTTTATTCCCTTTGCCCGAGACCTGCTGCATATGAGTTCTGACCTGACCGGCGCGCTGCGACTAGGGCTGGTCGGGCTGGTGATGTTGGTCGGGCTATTGCTGCGCCCGGGCGGGCTGTTACCGGAAAAACTGAGGATTTTACCATGACCCAACTGCTCACAGTCACGGATATCAGCAAAGCGTTCGGTGGCAATCAGGTGTTGAAATCGGTGACTTTTTCCCTGCAAAAGGGCGAGATCCTCGGACTGCTTGGCCCCAACGGCTCGGGGAAAAGTACGCTGCTCAACGCCATTTCCGGCTTTACCCGCGTTGATAGCGGCAGCGTCAGCGTAGGTGAAGCCCGTATCGACCACCTGCCCCCGCATCGCATTATCCAGGCTGGAATTGCCCGCACCTTTCAGTTACCGGCGATGCCGGCAAAAATGACGGTGATGGAAGTGGTGATGGCCGCAGGTACCCGTCATCACGGCATCTGGAACGGACTCTTGTCGCTGCCTTCGGGACGGCGTGCAGAGCGGGAAGATAGTCAGAAAGCCAGCCAACTGCTGGAAACGCTGCTGCTCAGCAAAGTGCGCAATTTGCCCGCTGCGGCGCTGTCCGGCGGGCAGAAGAAACTGCTGGGCATTGCCTGCGCGCTAATGGGTGAACCCGAGATCCTGATGCTCGACGAACCGATGGCCGGGGTGCATCCGCAGTTGCGCCAGGAGCTGGTTGCCACTCTGCAGATGCTCAGCCAGCAAGGTATTTCGCTGATTATTATCGAACATGATATGCACTTTATTAAGTCGCTGTGCCAGCGCTGTATCGTGCTCGATCGCGGGCATATTGTCGCCAGCTGCCATCCTGATGATTTATCAAAAAATCAGGACGTGCTGGATGCCTATCTCGGTCGCGGCAGCCGTATGTTAAAGGAGGCGGTATGATTGAACTTAATGGCGTCGTCGCCGGTTATACCCCGGGCATCGATATTTTGCAGGGCATTACCCTGCAAGTGGCGCAAGCCGAAATCGTTACCCTGCTTGGCCCCAACGGTTGCGGTAAATCGACGCTGCTTAAATGCATTGCCGGTTTTCTTCCTCCCCGTCAGGGCAGCGTGGTACTCAACGGGCAAGACACCGCCGCTATCCCGATCCATCGCAAGGTTCGCGAATGCTCGCTGGGATTTGTGCCACAGCTGGATAACGTATTTAACAGTTTAACCGTGGCGGAAAATCTGCAAACCGGCGGCCAATTTTTAGCGCCGATGCAACGCAAACAGCGCATGGCGCAGCTTTGCGATCTCTATCCGCTACTGCGCAGAAAATGGCACGCCCCGGCATCGGCGCTGTCCGGCGGCGAACGACAGATCCTGGCTTTGACCCGTGCGCTAATGCCGGAACCGGCTATTTTGCTGCTCGATGAACCCTCTGCCGGTCTGTCACCGAAGATGCTTGATGAGGTTTTTACCGCCATTCAGACCATCCGTCGGCTGGAAAAAGTCACCATTTTAATGGTCGAACAAAACGCCATGGAAGCCCTGCATATCTCCGACCGCGCTTATATTCTGGCCCTGGGTAAGGTCGCGCTCACCGGTTATGCCCGCGATTTGCTGGTCGATCCACGGATGAGTGAACTCTATTTCGGCGGCCGCAGCGTAGAAAGCGATATCGTCATCAGCCATTAAAAAACCCCGGTAATACAGAAAATGATTATGCGCTTGTTGGAGGAAACTATTTTATGACGTCACTTATTCCGGTGGTTGATCACGCGGTGATCAATGTTGATGACCAGTTGGATCAGGCCCAGGCACTGTTTGTGCGCATGGGGTTCCAGCTCACCGGTCGTGGGCATCACTCGATGGGCTCAAGTAATCATCTGGCCATTTTTGGTGAGAACTATCTCGAGCTTCTGGGCTATGAGCCGGATGGCAGCGCCAGTCAAAAAGGGCTGTGGCATTCGCCGATCGGACTGTCCGGTCTGGTCTGGAAAACCGATGATGCCGACATGGCCTATCAATATCTGCAACAGCGACAGCTCGCTGGCGAACCGCCAACGGCGTTTTTCCGCCCGGTGACCTTGCCCGATGGGCAGAGCCGGGAAGCGCGCTTTTGCATTACACGTCTTAATGCTGACAGCCTGCCCGACGGCTTTAGTTTTTTTTGTCAGCATCTGACCCCGGACGCCGTCTGGCAACCGGCATGGCAGCAACATGCCAACGGTGTGATCGATATCAGCCAGTTTGTGATTATTGCTGACCATCCGCCCAGTGCCATGCAGGTTTATGCCCGTTTGTTTCAGCCGCAATACACGATTTCTGGCAACGCCGATGACTATTATCTACAGGCAGGAAAAACCCGGCTGCGAATTATCTCGCCACGCCAGGCAAAAGAGGAATTTATTGCCCTGCCGGACGACTACAACGGCCAACCGCGCATGAGTGCGCTGGAGTTTAGCGTCTCCTCCCTTAAACGGGTGCGTGACTGTCTGATAAGCGGCGATATCCACTTTTATGCCACCTCAAATATGCTGGGGATTGCGCCACAAAAAGCCTTTAATACCACGCTGCGCTTTAGAGAGTGGGATTATTAATGGTTATTGGCATAGGCATGGAGCAGGCAAAGGAGTGAACAGGATTTATTGCCGGCTCTACATGTCCCGGCCCATCGATTTTAATAAATTCCATAAAGCACGGCAGAATAGATCAACGCTGACAGGGACGCCCTTAAAAATAAAAACTTTTAAATTTATAGCGATATTTTACAAAGAAACTTTAAGGAGAAACAGTGTTAATTAAATTTATTAAACTACATTTTTATGAAATGAAACGTTGGTAAAAAATAAGCAAAGCCATCGCCAGTCAAAAAACTCTATTACCAACAGTTATAAAGTTAAATGAATTGTCTTGCCACTATGATGTGATGCCGAAAATGTTTTTCAGGGAAATCAGGTATCGGTTAGTATTGCTGCTGATGAACCCCATCAATGGAGAGCAAATACTATGGACAGTCAAAATATTAACCCACTCCCCCATCAGTTTTCAGCAGAGAATATCTACCCGTGCCGGAGAATTCACTGATGGCAGCGAGGGGATTCTATTTGCGGGTAGGAGACGCCACAACCTGCGGAGGGAAAATACTGACCGGCGATGAAACGCTAAGCTGGTATGGTGTGGCGGGAGCACGGGAAGATGACGCCGTATCGTGCGGTAAGCATCGGGGAACGTATAAAATTGTGGGCGGCACATCTGACACATGGGATGAGGGGCGCAGACTGGCGGGAACGCTGGACAGTGTAAGCTCCTGCCCGTGCCGAGCCCGGTTTATACCCTCTATCCCAGATTGCTATATCAGGGATGATACACCCGAAGAACTGGCAGAAAAGGCGCGCCTGCTTGCTTTTGCCACACGGCGGGAAAAGGAAAAAAAGCAGGAAGCAGAAGAAAAACGACTGGCAGAAGAGCGGGATCGCAACCGTGTCTTTGCCAAATCCTGCCTTCGTGGTGAGGGCTGTAATGATGCCGGGGAACAGCCGGAACCGCATACCAATTTTGCACCTATGGCATTTTATCAGGCGGTTCCTCCCACGGATCCGCTATCAGATAATGATGTCCCCCAACATGCCCAGGCTGCCAAGACAAAGAAACCTGTAGAAGCTATCCCAAAGCCAAAGAAGCGAAGCGCCCTGCATAAATGGTGGTTCGGTAATCATGAGGAAACGGAATACCAGCGGGCAACAGCCGCAGCCACCAGTGCTGCTAACGCGCAGATGGCTGTCGAAGGAGCCAGTGTCCTTGGTCTGATTGGTGGAAGTGCCATTACATCGGGAACCTGGGCGGCAAGTCGCGCAGCAAGACTCGGCGCGATTGCGACCAGCGGTCCCGGCGCACCTATAGCCGCATTAGTGATCGGGATGATGCCCGGCAGGCTGAATGACGGTGAACAGGATTTTATTGACCGTATGCGTCTGGAGCAGATGCGTGAAGCACCAAGCCGGGTGCGCTATACATGGGAAAGCGACAGCAACGGTGATCTGGTTCCTCATGGCTGGCATACGCCACCCGGTAAAGATATGGTGCGTGTGCGCAAAATGGCGTGGGACAGCAGCCGAAAAGCGTATACGTTCACCACAGAGGAAGATCCGCGTATAACGATCATCTGGACACCAGACAGTTCAGGTGTCAATGTTCCTGCAAATACAGGCAACCAGAACCCGGTAAGGATACCGAACCCGGTAGTTGTTGATCCGCTGCAGGAAAATACCAGCATTGAGGCAACCACCAGTCCGGCACTGGAAGAGAAGAATTTTGCGGATTATATTCTTGTTCTGCCAATATCCGATATTCCGCCGATCTATATTTATCTGAATGCTGAACATAAATATCATGTGGCTCCAAAGGGAAATCCTCCATTACCTGCCTTCCCAGATGCTAAAACAGCTAAGAAAAGAACCCCGGTTAAGGGCGGAGGATCATTGCGTTCAAGATGGAAAGATCCTAAAGGGCGTATCTATGAATGGGATTCACAACACGGTACGGTCGAAATTTATGATCGTTCAGGGCGCAATCATTTAGGCGAATTTGACCCAATAACAGGTGAGCAAACTAAACCAGCAGATCCGACAAGAAAGGTAGAAAAATGACAATTGTTTATACTATTGATGCTTTCGAACGTGTGGATGAACTACTCGTCTTCGAAATCGATATACCAAAAGAAAAACTCCCGGAAATAGCTAAAGTCATGGTTTGGACGGATGAAGATTATGGTGACTTTACTGCAGGGATCGGTGGATGGGATCTTACCAGCCAACAGGTCAAGGCAATTGAGAAAATCTTGGATAAAAACTTTTTCCAAGAAGACTTGGATTTTCAAATATCAGGTGGGGAAATCTGAAATAGGGTTATCCTCGCTTTGAAGCGCGTTTTCAATTATCTACCCAACGTAAGCAGCACAACACGCCTTGAGTGCTGCTTCGTTCCTTATCCCTTCGAATATCCAGCCAAAGCCCCCCAACTGTGGCGTTCCATCGCTGACCACCACCATCAATCAATTGATATAAAAGAGCGATAATTTATTATTGATAGTTTTAGGCGATTAAAATCGGTTGATTGATCGTTATTTTAATTGTTTAAATCGATCAATATTATTTATTTAATAGTCTATGACTATCATTTGTTTTTTATCGATCGATTTAAATGATATGACGAACATCAAAAATAATTCAATTCTATCAATTGGTTAAACAGACTGCTTCTGGATCGGGTGTGATTAGGCTAAGAATAGGATCTCTTTTGCTTTCATTCCTGCCATGAACAGTCAGTTCGTTAACATTGATGGGATATGAAGATGAAAAAAATCTTACTTATGGCAGGTGCTGCGTTGGCTCTGGCTGGATGTGGTGAAAAAGGCGACTTTGAAAAAGCGATCAGCGCGAAGATTAGTCAATCAAAAACCTGTTTCTCATTGCGAAACAACGATGTCACATTGATCTTACCCACCAATAGTGGACACGGCCCTAAGTGAGTAAACTCTTAACCCAGAGGTGACTCATGACTAAACCATCAGCAACGAAAAATAAGCCCCGCAAACAACACACGCCCGCCTTTCGTGACTAAGCGCTTAAGCTCGCTCAACGTATTGGCGTAGCCGCAGCCGCGCGTGAACTCGGGCTCTACGAATCGCAACTTTATACTTGGCGTAGCAAGCAACAGCAGGGCTTGTCCGTATCCGAACGTGAGCCGTCATCGGCTGGTCAATGTCACCACGAATGACGGCGCAACTGGCCTGCGATGCGCTACTGATGGCGCTATGGCGGCGAAAGCGTTCGGAAAATGTCATTGTTCATACTGACAGGGCAGCCAGTACTGTTCAGCGGATTACCAGGCATTACTGAAGCGGCACTGCCTGCACGGCAGCATGAGCGCAAAAGGCTGTTGTTACGACAATGCCTGTGCGGAAAGCTTCTTCCACACGCTGAAAGTGGAATGTATCCACGGAGAATGCTTTGCCAGCCGGGAAATAATGCGGGCGACGGCGTTTAATTATATCGAGTGTGATTACAATCGGTGGCGTCGCCACAGTGCCTGTGGCGGTCTCAGCCCGGAACAGTTTGAAAACCAGAACCTCACTTAGGGCTGTGTCCACATTACGCGGGTAGGATCAGAGAGCGTTGACGCAGTTTGCAGGGGGTAGAAAAAAATCGCTAAACCCAAAATGCGAAAAACCCGCCATAAGCAGGTTATTATGAATAATGGTGCCAGACTCGGAATCGACCTTTCCATATTATATACTTTATCTTCAAAAAACATTTTCGCCTTACTTTAAATTCTCCTATTTGTAATGGTTTGCCGACTATCAAAACAGGAGATTTATTTTTATATTTATGCCCATAAATAAATCAGTAATATATTTTTTGTTTTTGCCAAGTAACTTAATTAACCATATCAGATATTGTGTATTTATTTGGTGTTTTTATTTAAAAAAAAGCCGTTATTTATAATCTACAGGCATCCAGTGTTTTTGATAAAAATAAATAATATAAGGTATCTATATAGATTAATAAGAAGAGTGAGAATAGCAGCGAAATAATATGAAGTAAAGGCTATGACATTTTTGAAATCACATACTAATAAAGTGCTTTTAAGTCAAATTGCAGATCGGTTAGTATTGCATCAACTAAACCGTATAAATGACAAGGACAAGGGAATGGATCGTCAATACAACAATGGACTGCCCTCGGAACTGCTGACAACACTAAATCAATCCTCGTTTACAACGGAAGAACTGGCAGAGATAGATGATGAAGTGCGTGCACTGGTTACAGAACAGGAAACATCCCGTCGCCAGCATCCGATTATTGCTATTTACCGACCGGCTGTAGCAGGGTGTCTGACCCGGAATGATGGCACGGGTGATGAAGTTATCAGCACCCCACAGGGAAGCAGTACAATGATCGTCCGGGAAGGTGTGCCGCAGCCGGATGATTTTCTGGTTATCCCCGGAGTGTAACCAATGGGATATCGCACAGAGAATTATGGACGCGGACAGGCTTTTGAAAATGATAAAACAACGACCGGGGCAAGATGTATTGCCTCCATCGATGACAGCGAGTTTGATCGTCGTATAGTCCGGGTGGGAGATATGACCACACCTTGTCCGAAATGCGGGGAACGGGGACGGATTATTAATGGCGAATCGCGGGTTGAGTTCTTCGGAAAAGCTGTGGCAATGGACCGCTCTGAAGTCAGTTGTGGCTGTCCTCACGGCACAAATCGTGTCATAGCCCCGGCTGGCCAATGGATGGGAAAAGGCAGAGATCCCGTAGAGGTTGCAAGGGAAGAACATGTAGCCAGAGTAGTTGCAGAGCGAGAAGCAGAGGAAAAACGACGGGCAGATGAGCGAGAACAAAACCGGGTCTTTGCCAAATCCTGCCTTCGTGGTGAGGGCTGTAATGATGCCGGGGAAGAGCGAGAGCCTCACACCAATTTTGCTTCAATGGCCTTTTATCAGGCCGTTCCACCTGCCGATCCGGCATCAGATACTGATGTTCCACAACACGCCCAGACCGCCAAGAAAAAAAATCCTGTAGACGATATACCGAAACCGAAAAAGCGAAGTGCCCTGTATAAATGGCTAAACGGTAATCACGAGGAAATGGATTATCAGGCAGCAACAGCCGCCGCCACGAGTGCTGCCAACGCCCAGATGGCTGTAGAAGGAGCCAGTGTTCTTGGTCTGATTGGTGGAAGTGCCATTACCTCAGGAACGTGGGCGGTAAAACTTGGTGAGATGGCGAGCGGCCTCGGAAGGATTGCAGCCAGCGGCCCCGGTGCTCCTATAGCAGCAGTTGTGATGGGGATGATGCCCGGAAGGCTCAATGACGGTGAGCAGGATTTCATTGACCGGATGCGTCTGGAACAGATGCGTGAAGCCCCAAGCCGTGTGCGTTATACATGGGAACAAGATGCTAAAGGTAACCCGGTTCCTCATGGCTGGCATACACCGCCGGGTCAGGATATGGTGCGTGTGCGCAAAATGGCGTGGGACAGCAGCCGAAAAGCGTATACGTTCACCACAGAGGAAGATCCCCGTATAACGATCATCTGGACACCAGACAGTTCAGGTGTCAATGTTCCTTCAAATACAGGCAACCAGAACCCGGTAAGGATACCAAATCCGGTTGTTGTTGATCCGCTGCCGGAAAATACCAGTATTGAGGCTACAACCACTCCGGCACCGGAAGAGAAGAATTTTGCGGATTATATTCTTATTCTGCCATTGCCGAATATTCCACCTATTTATGTTTATCTTCGAAACAATCCCGGACAGGTCACTGGGAATGGCCAGAAAGTTAGTGGAATATGGCTGTCGGATGCTAACACAGATAATGGTTCTCCGGTTCCAAGCCAGATAGCAGATAAGCTACGAGGAAGAACATTTAGTAACTTTGACCAGTTCCGTGAGGCATTTTGGTCGGAGGTTTCAAAAGCCCCCGACTTATCACGACAATTCATCCCTAATAATATAAATCGTATGAAGAACGGTAGAGCGCCTCGTTCAAGATTCATTGATACAGTAGGGAAAAGAAGATCTTTTGAGATTCACCATATCAAACTTATAAGCCAAGGTGGTGAAGTTTATAATGTTGATAATATGGCTATAACAACCCCCAAAAGGCATATAGATATTCATAGAGGTAAGTAATTTGAGAACTATTAGTGATTACTCAAAGAGAGATTTCATTGCATTGATTGCAGAGATCATTAGTGATGCAGGTTCAGAAGCACATCAGGATGAGCTTTTGGAGCGTTTCATCGAGTTGTCAGAACATCCAGCAGGATCGGATTTGATTTATTATCCAGAACCGGGTGAGCAACCTACGCCAGAAGCAATAGCAGAAAAGATCCAACAATGGCGTCAGGCTAATGGTAAGCCGGGGTTTAAGTTTTAGTCTCCCAACAATGTGAATAGATTTCTTCTAGACGAAGAATGTAAAACTGCATTGTCTTTCAGGATGATGGCTCGCTGTGCGAACCATCACCTTGATCTTACCCAGCATGAGTGGACACGCGACTAAGTGAGTAAACTCTCAACCAGAGGTGACTACTCATGACAAAACCAGCATCAACCAGCAAAACGGCCCGTAAACAGTACACACCCGAATTCCGCAATAAAGCCCTGAAACTCGCTGAACGCATCGGTGTTGCTGCCGTCGCCCGTGAACTCAGTCTGTATGAATCGCAACTCTATGCCTGGCGCAGCAAGCTTCGCACGGATGAGGGCTGGCTGTATCTGGCGGTGGTGATTGACCTGTGGTCTCGTGCCGTTATTGGCTGGTCGATGTCCTCACGAATGACAGCGAAACTGGCCTGCGATGCATTACAGATGGCGCTCTGGCGGCGTAAACGGCCGGAAAACGTTATTGTTCATACTGACCGTGGCAGCCAGTACTGTTCAGCGGATTACCAGGCATTACTGAAGCGGCACTGCCTGCACGGCAGCATGAGCGCAAAAGGCTGTTGTTACGACAATGCCTGTGCGGAAAGCTTCTTCCACACGCTGAAAGTGGAATGTATCCACGGAGAATGCTTTGCCAGCCGGGAAATAATGCGGGCGACGGCGTTTAATTATATCGAGTGTGATTACAATCGGTGGCGTCGCCACAGTGCCTGTGGCGGTCTCAGCCCGGAACAGTTTGAAAACCAGAACCTCACTTAGGGCTGTGTCCACATTACGCGGGTAGGATCACTTGACCGCAATCTGGATGCTATTAAACCCGCTTTAAAAGAGCATGGGGCAACAGAAAGCCAGATAGAAGCTGCAAGGTCGAACATGCATAAACTAAACAGTGAGATGGGGTTATATAAATGACGGTGAATATTGATGCTTTAATAAGCTGTTTAGGAAGAACATATCAGGAGCTTATTGATAATGAATTGATCACTTACAAAAGCCCTCCTACAGGCTCATCTGGAGATCCTGATCTAAGTCTTGATATGGCAAAAGAAGGTCTTTTCTTGTCCTTCAAGCGGGATGGTCGGATATTGCAGGCTATCGTCGTAAAAATCCAGAATGATAAGGCTAAAAACTGGATATTTCCAAATAAATTACCAGAGCCATTGCAGGGAAGCATGTCGAGGGAATGGGTTCATGAAAATATAGGTGTGCCATTAAGAAGTAGTCCTCCAAAGGTAGTTATGAGGCGAGCTTTTGGCTGGACAGATCTTTATGAAGCCCAAAACCGATCAATACCTACAATGATGCAGATAAGCTATGACACAGCAGATCAAGTCAGGTATGTGACATTTCTCCCAACTTCAGATCTTCGTTGGTAGTTTTCATTCTTCTAATAAAAGCAGCACGACATATCGGTAGTGCTGCTTCATTTCTAATTCTCTCCTACATCCAGCCAACGCACACCAACTGCGGCGAACCGTCACTCATAAACGCCACCAATCAATTGATACAAAAGATCGATAATGGCTTATTGATAGTTTTTGAGCGATTGATTCTTTGAGATTGAACGTTGATCGATTTATGAATTGAGATAGTCATGACCCATCATGATGTTTTTTTCGAACGGTACAAACGATATGACTTCCCTGAAAAATAAATGAATTCTAGCAGGTGATTACAGGGTAGCTTCGGATATTCCCTCCAACTGTGCAACAGCCGCGACGGACATGTTGTAAGGGGGCAGCAGGTTTGCCAGAGTTGCAGCCTTACGCTCCGGTGAAATACGTTTCATTTGTCACTCCATCGCCCGCAGGTATCATTTTCAGAGGGGGTGACAACTATTCTGACAGTGAGGGACCTCGCATAACCATCATCTGGACACCAGACAGTTCTGGTGTCAATGTTCCTTCGAATACAGGTAAGCAGTTAAAACCTGCGGTCAAAGGTCGAAATATTAAAAGATATCTGTGAGGTGGATAATGGGGCTGAAAATAACATTAGAATGGTTTGATAAAGCAGATAGAATTTTAATCAATAAAGAAGATTCTGCAGATCTCGGACAAGATGGGAGTTTAATTAAAAAATTTAATTTACCCTTTGATGGAAGAATATATGATGGTGGATTTGATGTGTTAGAATTGTGGAGGGAAGATTTGCAACCACTATTTTTCCATCATCTTGATTTTGATAAATATGACTATCAGTTAGTATTTAAGCTAAGTGAATAAACTAATTTGCATTTTCCAAACTAAGTTTCAGCGATCGGTCGTTGTTTAGTAGCAGCACACTATTTTTGTGTGCAAACCACCAGTTGAGTTTTTGGAGGTTTAACGTTACAGCGATTTTGTTAGACACCCACGTCAAGGGCGACGGTTGACTGCGTTCAAGATAGACTGATTCTAAAGGGCGCGTCTATGAATGGGATTCACAGCATGATGAACTTGAAACATATCGTCCAAGCGACGGTAAGCATCTTAGGTCGGTAGATCATAAAACTGGTGAACAATTGAAGCCTGCTGTAAAAGGCCGAAATATTAAACGTTATTTATGAGGGCAATATGTCTTATAAAATGAGATTGCAGTGGTTTAATAAGCAAACCTCTGAAGGGGAAGGGAAGGAATTTTCGGCTATTCTAGATAACAGTGTCTATTTTTTAGATAAACTGGGTCTTTCTGATGAGTCAGAGATCTATGATGGCGGTTATGATGTGAAAGTGGAATGGTTGCAATATATACAACCGTATTTTCAGCATCAACTAAATTTGCAGCGATATGATTATCAGCTAGCTTTTCGACCTATTTGATTGAATTATTGCTCTATCAGTTGTGATAGAGCATATTCTTAATTTTAAATAATCACCCATTAATATACTTCTTCGTTCCTTTATCTTCTTATTTTTGTTCACGAATAATTGTATAAGGCGTTTCATTTGTCACTCCATCGCCCGCATATATCATTTTCAGAGGGGTGACAACTATTCTGACACTGAGGGCTGTCATAGTTCCTGTGGAAGTTCATCGGAAAATTAGTGCGACTTATGGGAGGCGTAATCAGACACAAAAGGAGCATGATTCCTATGACCTTCGAACAGCAGCAGATAAAGATTTTGATATTGAAACACCAGCATTAAAAGAGCATAGTGCGGCAGACATATAGCTAAAAGAAGCGAGAGCTAAAATACATAAGATTAATAATAAACTGGGGTTATACAAATGACAGTAAATGTAGAGAATTTAATTCGCTGCTTGGGACAAACTTATGAAAACATACTTGAGGCAGGAATTCTTCCATACAGAACAAAACCGACAGGTGCTCCGGGATCCCCTAATTTAGGTTTGGAAATGGCAAGGGAAGGTATTTTTTTGTCATTCAAACGCACAGGTAGAATTCTCAAAAGCATTACACTAAGACTCCAGCATGAACCGATTAAAAATTGGGTTTTCCCGAATGAACTTCCATCGCCTTTGCAAAAACATATGACCCGTCAATGGGTACATGATACTTTGGGTGAACCAGATAAGTCGGTTCCCCCGAAAACCGTAATGAAAATGACTATGGGATGGGTTGATAGGTTTGCTGTTGAGGATTTTCATATCCCAATAACAATGCAAATTCGTTACGACGTGCAAGATAAAGTCGAAGCCGTAACTTTTCTCCCAACTTCAGCCCTTCGTTGGTAGCTTTCATTCTTATTATTAAAGCAGCACGACATATCGGTAGTGCTGCTTCATTCCTTATCCCTGCGAACATCCAGCCAACGCACACCAACTGCGGCGAACCGTCACTCATAAACGCCACCAATCAATTGATACAAAAGATCGATAATGGCTTATTGATAGTTTTTGGGCGATTGATTCTTTGAGATTGATCGTTGATCGATTTATGAATTGAGGTAGTCATGACCCATCATGATGTTTTTTTCGAACGGTACAAACGATATGACGCCCCTGAAAAATAAATGAATTCTAGCTGGTGATTACAGGGTAGCTTCGGATATTCCCTCCATCTGTGCAATAGCCGCGACAGTCATGTTGTCAGGGGGCAGCAGTAAAAGAGTATTATCGAAACTTAGATCCATTATTGGACAGAGATGATATTAATGATTTAGCAAATGAGGTGGCGGCAATTATTGTTCCAATAGATGTTCACCGAAAAATTAGCGAAACCTATGGGCGTAGGAATAGTTAAGCTCAGATTAAACTAGATATTTCTAATTTATGGGCAGCAGTGGACAGAAACCTTGATACAATAAAACCAGCATTGAAAGAGCATGGTGCTACAGAAGCACAAATAGAAGCTGCAAGGGTTAAAATGCATAAAATTAATTCATCAGTAGGATTGTATAAATGACAATAAATATTGAGGCATTGATCCGTTGCTTAGGCCAAACGTATCACGAAATGGTTGATCAGGACATTATACCGTATAAAACGAAACCTGCTGGCGAATATGGAGATCCGGACCTTAATCTTGATATGGTCAAAGAGGGAGTGTTTCTTTCTTTCAAACGAGATGGAATGATTCTTCAGGAAATAACGTTACGAATTCAGCGGGATGGTATAAAAGGGTGGATTTTCCCTAATGATTTACCGACACCACTCAAAGCAGAAATGTCACGACAGTGGATGCATGATACCTTCGGGGAACCAGATAAAGCGGCTCCTCCACGTAAGGTCGCAAACAAATCCTTTGGATGGACTGAACGTTATGCCATAGAGGATTTTCATATGCCTATAGCAATACAAGTCAGTTACGATCTGGACGAAATGGTAAAAAAAATAACTTTTCTCCCAACTTCAGCCCTTCGTTGGTAGCTTTCATTCTTCTCATTAAAGCAGCACGACATATCGGTAGTGCTGCTTCATTCCTTATCCCTGCGAACATCCAGCAAAAGCACACCAACTATGGTGATCCATCTCTCACCACCATTATCAATCAATTGATACAAAAGATCGATAATGGCTTATTGATAGTTTTTGGGCGATTGATTCTTTGAGATTGAACGTTGATCGATTTATGAATTGAGATAGTCATGACCCATCATGATGTTTTTTTCGAACGGTACAAACGATATGACTTCCCTGAAAAATAAATGAATTCTAGCTGGTGATTACAGGGTAGCTTCGGATATTTCCTCCAGCTGTGCAACAGCCGCGACGGTCATGTTGTAAGGGGGCAGCAGGTTTGCCAGAGTTGCAGCCTTACGCTTCGGTGAAATACATTTCATTTGTCACTCCATCGCCCGCAGGTATCATTTTCAGAGGGGGTGATAACTATTCTGACACTGAGGGATACCTAAGCGGCATATTGATATCCATTCAACAAGACAGGGGAAATCATATGAATGAGAAAAAAACATTATCTGATTATACTGAGAGCGAATTTTTAGATTTAGTGCGTAAAATATACAGAGCAGAGGGGCCAACCGAAGAGGACGATAATCGGCTGGTCAGGGAGTTTAGACGCCTTGCTGAACATCCATCAGGTTCTGACCTCATTTTCTATCCAGATGACGGGAGAGATGATAGTCCTGAAGGTATTGTTCATGAAGTAAAAGAATGGCGTCAAGCGAATGGTAAGCCAGGGTTTAAGGATTAAGTTGCATAAAGGATGGAGTGAACCATAAAAAAAGTCTTGCCACCTGACGATAGCAAGACCCCGTTCTAACCTTCGACCCGCTTAAGAGGAGGCAAGTTTTTTATAGCCCTCCAGCCGCTCTTTGGCATCCTGCTCAGTCTTTTTAAACAGTGATTCGGCAAACTGCGGATACTGTTTTTTTAACGATGAGTAGCGCACTTCACCGGCAAGGAACTCCTGAAAATCCTCTTCCGGTTCGTCCGAATCGAGGATAAAGGGATTTTTCCCCGCATCTTTAAGCTGTGGATGATAGCGATAGTTGGCCCAATAACCCGCTTCTACCGCGCGTTTGGCCTCGCGCTGGCTGCAGCCCATGCCAATGCGTAGGCCATGGTTGATACAGGCAGCATAGGCAATAATCAATGAAGGTCCGGGATAGGCCTCCGCTTCGGCAATCGCCCGCAATGTCTGGTTTCTATCAGCCCCCATCGCCACCTGGGCAACATAGACATAGCCGTAACTCATGGCCATCATGCCGAGATCTTTCTTGCGGGTCTTTTTACCGTTGGCGGCAAATTGCGCAATGGCCGCCGCAGGGGTGGATTTCGACGATTGCCCACCGGTGTTGGAATAGACTTCGGTATCAAAAACCAGCACGTTGACATCATTACCGGAGGCCAGCACATGATCCAGACCGCCAAAGCCAATATCGTAGGCCCAGCCATCGCCGCCAAAGATCCAGTGGGATCGTTTCGCCAGATAGTCGCGGTTGGCATAGATGGCATCCAATAGCGGCGCTTCGCCCGGTGTTAGTGTGGTCAGCAGTGCCAGCAACGTATCGGCCCTTTCCCGCGTGCCTTCGCCAAGATCTTTATATTGCAGCCAGTCGCTCAAGGCGGCGCTCAGTTCTTCAGTAAGCGGTGTTGCCAGCGCCGCCTTGACCTGGGTGGCCAGGGTGTCGCGCAGGGCATCGACGCCAAGCATCATCCCAAGGCCAAACTCGGCATTGTCTTCAAATAACGAGTTGGCCCAGGTCGGACCTTGCCCTTTATGGTTGGTGGTATAAGGGATCGACGGTGCGCTGGCCCCCCAGATAGATGAACAGCCCGTGGCATTGGCAATCATCATGCGGTCGCCAAACAATTGCGTCACCAGCTTGGCATAAGGAGTTTCGCCACAGCCGCCGCAGGCACCGGAGAACTCCAGCAAAGGCTGTTCAAACTGACTGCCTTTGACGGTAAATTTATTCATTGGGTTGGCTTTTGGTGTCAGCGCCAGCGCATGTTCCCAGAGATCGATCTGCAACTGTTGTGATTCCAGCGGCTCCATCGCCAGCGCCTTGCCTTTTACCGGACAGACATCGGCGCAGTTGCCGCAGCCGGAACAATCCAGCGGAGAAATGGCGATCCGATAGTAGGCACCTTTTGCCCCGGAAGCCGCTTTGGCATCAAACCCAATAGGGGCATTTTGCAGCTCCTGTTCGCTAAGCAATACCGGGCGAATGGCCGCATGGGGGCAAATAAAGGCGCACTGGTTGCACTGGGTGCATTTATCCATTTGCCATACCGGCACATTGATTGCCACCCCGCGTTTTTCATACGCCGAAGTACCGGAGGGGAAACTGCCGTCTTCTATGCCGTTAAACATACTGACCGGCAGTAAATCCCCTTCCTGGCGGTTCATCGGGATCAGGATATCCTTGATAAAGGCAGGGACAGTTTTTGGCGCTGTGACCAGCTCCTCCCCCAGCTTCCAGGCGGCAGGAATGGTCACCGCCACCACCGAGGTCATCCCCTTATCCACCGCCAGGTTGTTCATATCGATAATTTTTTGCCCTTTATTACCGTAGGCGCTGACAATGCCCTGCTTCAGATATTCGCTGGCAATCTCCGGCGGGATAATATCCGCCAGCTTAAAGAACGCCGCCTGCATAATCATATTAAAGCGGCCACCGAGACCAAGCTGCTGGGCAATGCCTACCGCATTAACAATATAAAAACGGATATGGTTATCGGCAATATAGCGTTTCATGGCGGTCGGCAGTTGGTCGTCCAATTCGGCGACGTCCCAGCTACAGTTCAGCAGAAAGATGCCGTTGGGTTTCAGACCGGCGAGCAGGTGATACTTGCTGACATAAGATTGCTGCGAGCAGGAGATAAAGTCGGCCTGATGGATCAAATAAGGCGACGTGATCGGATGGTCACCAAAGCGCAGATGCGACATGGTCACACCACCGGATTTTTTTGAATCATAGGCGAAGTAGGCCTGGGCAAACATTGCCGTTTTATCGCCGATAATCTTGATGGCGCTTTTATTGGCCCCGACGGTGCCGTCCGAACCCAGCCCCCAGAATTTGCAGGCGGTAATGCCCGGCGATGAGATATCAATATCTTTGCCGGGAGCCGGGAGCGAACGAAAGGTGACATCATCGACAATACCGACGGTAAAACCATCTTTCGGTCGCTCGGCGGCCAGGTTCTGGTAGATGGAGATAATATGCGCCGGCAGAATATCTTTACCGCCGAGGGCATAGCGGCCACCGACGATCACCGGTCGCCAGTCACTGTTGTAAAAGGCGCTTTTAACGTCGAGATAGAGCGGTTCCGCCAGCGACCCCGGCTCTTTGGTACGATCGAGCACGGCGATGTTATTGACGCTTTTCGGAATATATTTAAAGAAATACTTCAGTGAAAAAGGTCGATACAGATGGACGGTCAACACCCCGACCTTTTCCCCCGCCGCATTCAGGTAGTCC
The DNA here is from genome assembly GCF_012933545.1 of Rouxiella aceris. GTDB lineage: Bacteria > Pseudomonadota > Gammaproteobacteria > Enterobacterales > Enterobacteriaceae > Rouxiella > Rouxiella aceris. Next base: position 361,328 of record NZ_JAADJU010000001.1, read on the forward strand.
ACCGTTTCCTGAATTGTCTCGCATACCGAGCCCATGGCAATAATCAGCCGGTCGGCATCCGGGGCACCATAATAGTTGAACAGATGATATTCCCGGCCGGTAAGCTGGCTAATCTGCGCCATATAGGCCTCAACCACTTCCGGCAGGGCATCGTAAAATTTGTTGGAGGCTTCGCGCTCCTGAAAATAGATATCCGGATTTTGTGCCGTTCCCCGGACTACCGGGTGGTCGGGATGCTGGGCATTTTGCCGAAAACGCGTCACCGCTTCCCAGTCCAGCAGTGCGCCCAATTCCGCATAATCGAGCACTTCGATTTTTTGAATTTCGTGGGAAGTACGGAAACCGTCAAAGAAGTTAATAAAGGGAATGCGTCCCTTGATCGCCGCCAAATGGGCGACGGCAGCCAGATCCATCACTTGCTGGACGCTGCTTTCCGCCAGCATGGCACAGCCGGTTTGCCGCACGGCCATCACATCCTGATGATCGCCAAAAATATTCAGCGAGTTGGTGGCCAACGCCCGGGCGCTGACATGAAAAACCGCCGGTAGCAGTTCACCGGCAATTTTATACATATTGGGGGTCATCAATAACAGCCCCTGGGACGCAGTGTAAGTGGTCGCCAGAGCCCCCGCCTGCAAGGCACCGTGGATGGCCCCCGCAGCACCGGATTCGGATTGCATCTCGATAATTTTTACGCTCTGACCAAACAGGTTCTTTTTCCCCTGCGCGGCCCATTCGTCAACGCTCTCCGCCATGGGCGTCGAGGGGGTAATGGGATAGATGGCAGTAACGTCCGTGAAGGCATAGGACACATAGGCTGCGGCCGTATTGCCGTCCATGGTTTTCATTTTTCTGGGCATGAATCACTCTCCGGTTTGCAATGAAGAGATGCGCAGAAGAGTTGGCAGGTAATAGCAGTGAGTCACGACGCCAGAAGACTAACTTTGTGCTATTTCACTCCCCCACCCTTCTTATCCTTCACAGTCTGTTTTATTGGTCTGAAACTCAACGTTGCTCAACGCATGGTTGCAGGATCCAAGCACAGGGCATGCCAGCCGGCTTTGTATTGAATAATGTTATGAAAAATAAGTGATTAATAAAAATAAGAGAGGCAACAGGCGGTTTTTATGGCGCGGATAATTGAATGTTTCGGCACATCTTTGTTGGCAACTTGTCAGTACGTTGACATTGCCGACAGGGTCAGTAAGCGCTCTCCGGTAGCCCGGAGAGCGTCAACAGTGATGATCAGGCAGAGAGTGCCCGGGCAATAAATTTGGCCGCCGCGTTGGCTCCGTCAGCGGTGATGGTGTGGGGCGTGCCCTCTTCAAGGGAGAGAGTGACATCAAAACCCAGTGCCTTGATTTTCTGCGCGGCAGATTCGCTTTCTGTCCAGGAAATCACCGCATCCTGTTTACCATGAACCAGCAATACTCGCGCCCCTGGCTGTGGCGTATAAGGTGCTACCGACGCCAACCGACCAGAAAATGCCACCACGGCAGCCAGCGGATAACGCCCGGTCACTAACGCATCCAGTGCCATAATAGATCCCTGCGAAAAACCGGCCAGGACCAGGCTATCGTTTTGCGGATCGAAGGCATGTTCGCTGAGGATCCCGGCGATCACACGATCAAACTCCGCCCGGGCAGCGACAATACGCTGCGCGCGATTCTGCTCGGTGACGCCCATTACACTAAACCACTGATAGCCCGGCCCCTGGTCAAAACGCTGCGGCGCATTGGGGGTAACAAACAACGCATCCGGCAGGGTGGTGGCCCAGAGTCTGGCGAGGGGTTGTAGGTCATTTCCCTGGCTGCCGACGCCGTGCAGCAAAATAACAATTTGTTTAGTCACAGTTATCTTCCTTAGAGTCCGTAGTGGCTTAAATCCGGGCCAGCCGGGACGATCATATTAGGATTAAGCGCTTTGATGGAGTAATAGCCCTGCTTGATATGGTCAATATTTACCGTCTCGCGCACACCAGGCAGATCCAAAACGCGTTTCACATAGCGATGCAAATGCGGGTACTCGCGCAACTGGCGCTGATTGCATTTAAAGATGCCGTAATAGGCGGCATCAAAACGGATCAGCGTGACAAACAGGCGAATATCCGCTTCGGTGAAATTGTCGCCGCACAGGAAATGGCGTTTATCACTGAGGCGTTGCTCAAGCTGCGCCAGCATGGCAAAAACCTCATGATAGGCCTCCAGGTAGCTTTCCTGAGTGGTGGCAAACCCGGTGCGGTAGACGCCATTATTCAGCCGCGGATAAATTTCACTGTTTAGCTGGTCAATTTCCTGGCGTAGTTCTGGCGGATAAAGGTCAAACAACGGCGAAGCCAGATCGCCAAAGCCGCTATTAAGCATACGCACAATATCCGCCGATTCATTATTGACGATGGTGCGCGTTTTTTTATCCCACAGCACCGGCACCGTAGCCCGCCCAGTATAAGTGCTGTCGGCATGGGTATAGAGCTGATGAACCCATTCAAAATCATTTAATGCATCGCGGGTGGCCCCCGGATAATCGCCAAAGTGCCAGCCTTCATCCAGCAACCAGGGCTCGACCACCGACACGCTGATGGTCTGCTCCAGGCCTTTGAGTTTGCGGGCGATCAGGGTGCGCGAGGCCCACGGGCAAATCAACGCAACATAGAGATGATAGCGGTCTGCCTCGGCGGCAAATCCGCCGTCGCCGGTGATCCCGGGTTTGCCGTCCGGGGTCACCCAGTGGCGAAAACTTGATGTCTGGCGAACAAAGCCGCCTTTTTCATCGGTGGCCTGCACCGGGTGCCACTCCGCGGTCCATTTACCCTCTACCAGCATGCTATTTCCTCACTGTTGGTTAACGCCTGTTTACCCTTATCGCCCGGACTACAGCGGATAAGAAGCAAGATACTTTATTTCCATACAGATGATTATCCTGCCAAAACAGCTATGTTTATTTCCATTTTGGAACGAATCACCAGCCCTGATCCCAGGCAGGTTGACCGGATAAGGCTTCCACCAGAAAATCGATCAGCGTGCGGGATTTTCGCGCCAGATGTTTGGCTGGGGGATATAAAGCAAACAGACCCAGTGGCGGCACTTCGTATTGGGTTAATAGCGGGATCACCTGTTGGCTGCGCAGCCGATCGCCAGCCACAAAGGTGGGGACGCGGGTGATGCCCAAGCCGGCACAAGCGGCTTGCAGGCAAACGTCGGCGTTGGAAAACTTCAGCCGTGCACCAATCGGTAGCTCCTGGATATGCTGACTGGCGTCCAGAAAGGGCCAGCGAAAAGCGTCACGAAAATTGGTATCAACAATGCAATCATGGCGTGACAGCTGCTGCCAGGTTTCCGGCACTCCCCGCTGCTCAAGATAGTCCGGCGAGGCCACAATAATCACCCTGATAGCACAGAGTTTTCTGGCAATCAGACTGCTGTCGGCCAGTGCACCAATGCGCAGCGCCAGATCATAACCCTCATCGACCACATTCACCTGTCGGTCGCTAAAATTGACGTCCAGCTCGATATGGGGAAAGCGTTGCGCAAAAGCGATCAGATGGTGGCTAAGCTGGGTGGTACCAAAAGTGACCGGCACGGTAATGCGTATTTTGCCAGCCGGAGATTCCGAAGCGTTACGCACCGAATCATTGAGCGCGTCGTACTCTTCCAACAGCAGTTTGATTCTGTCGTAGTAGGCGACAGCAACATCGGTAGGGGCCATGGCCCGGGTACTGCGTTTAAACAGCTGGATCCCCAGGTCATGTTCCAGCCGGGTGATCAGTTTCGAAGCCTGACCGTGGCTGGTACCCAGCCGCTGGGCGGCGGCGGCAAAACTGCCGGTTTCCATTACAGCAACAAACATGCGGCTACTATCAAGTTTTTCCATAATGCTCTGATTGGCAAGAGAAGAAGAAACTCAGTCCGGGCATGCAACATGGCGGCAGCACGCCCGGCATAGAACGCTTAGTAATGAATAACGGTACGAATGGATTTGCCTTCATGCATCAGATCAAAGGCATCGTTGATATCATCCAGCCCCATGGTATGGGTGACAAAAGGTTCCAGTTCGATTTTTCCTGTCATGGCATCTTCCACCATGCCCGGCAACTGGCTGCGGCCTTTCACGCCACCGAAAGCCGAACCTTTCCACTGACGTCCGGTCACCAGTTGGAACGGACGGGTAGAGATCTCTTTGCCAGCACCGGCAACGCCAATAATAATCGACTGGCCCCAGCCACGGTGTGAGCATTCCAGCGCGGCGCGCATCACATCGACGTTACCAATACATTCAAAGGAGTGATCGACACCCCAGCCGGTCATACCGATGATCACTTCCTGGATCGGCTTGTCATAATCTTTCGGGTTCAGGCATTCGGTCGCGCCAAATTTTTTCGCCAGTTCAAACTTCGCCGGATTGGTATCAATGGCGATAATACGTCCGGCTTTCGCCTGGCGTGCACCCTGCAGCGCGGCCAGCCCGATGCCACCGAGGCCGAAAATCGCCACCGAATCACCCGGCTGAACTTTTGCCGTATTATGCACCGCACCAATACCGGTGGTCACACCGCAGCCGAGCAGGCAGACATGCTCATGATTGGCTTCAGGATTAATTTTCGCCAGTGACACTTCGGCCACCACGGTATATTCACTGAATGTCGAGCAGCCCATATAGTGGTAGATAGGCTGGCCATTATAGGAGAAACGGGTGGTGCCATCCGGCATCAAACCTTTACCCTGAGTCGCGCGCACGGCAACACATAGGTTGGTTTTACCGGATTTACAGAACAGGCACTCGCCACATTCTGCGGTATATAGCGGGATAACATGATCGCCAGCTTTGACGCTGGTGACGCCTTCGCCCACTTCGACCACTACGCCCGCCCCTTCGTGACCCAGCACTGCCGGGAATACGCCTTCAGGATCGTCACCAGACAGGGTAAAGGCATCAGTATGGCAGACGCCGGTATGAGTGATTTTAACCAGCACTTCGCCTTTGCGAGGTGGCTCTACATCAATTTCGACAATTTCAAGGGGTTTGCCGGGACCGAATGCAACAGCTGCACGTGATTTCATGGGTGTTCCTCGTGTTGGGATCAGCAATTAACGGAGATAGGTTCGGATCAGAGAGACGGCATCGTCAATAGATGCCGCTCTGGACTGCGTCGAGGAGTCGGCGTTCATCAGCTCCTCGCGCAAATGACTTTCAAGGATGCCTGCCATCAGTCCATTGACCGCCCCGCGGATCGCCGCGACCTGCTGCAGCACCGGGCTACAGTCATCCCCACGTTCAAGCGCCAGTTCCAGTGCTTCAATCTGCCCGCGAACGCGCTTGACGCGGGCCAGGACTTTTTTCTTTTCTTCTGGTGAATGTGGCATAAGTCAGCATCTCCTTGGTAGTGGGGGGGAGTATACTGACATACTGGTAGGGGGTATAGTTAAATTTTTACCCCGTCGCCGTGATCACCTCGACCTGATGCTCCTGTCCATCGTCAGCCAGGGGGATCATGGCGTCTGTCAGCGTTTGTCCGTCCAGTTTGACCTGATACTCTCCCTGCCCGCGTTTAATGGTGATCTGATAGCGACTGCTGCCCTGCTGATAGCTCAGGCTGACCTGCGGCCAGTCGGCGGGCAAACGGGTGCTGAAGGAAATAAAATGGCCATGGCGCTTTAACCCCAGCAGCGACTCGATAATCAAACGGTAAGCCCAGCCGGCAGATCCGGTATACCAGCTCCAGCCACCGCGACCGCCGTGCGGATCCACCGAGTAAATATCAGCGCATATCACATAAGGTTCAACTTTGTAGCGTTCGGCATCGACGGCATGGCGGCTATGGTTGATCGGATTGATCATTGCCATCAGTTGCCACGCCCGTTCAATTTCGCCCATCTCGGCAAAGGCCATAATCGCCCAGATCGCACCATGGGTATATTGCCCGCCGTTTTCGCGCACACCCGGCAGATAACCGCGAATATAACCGGGGTTCGGCCCGTTACCGTTAAAGGGCGGGGTCAGTAACTTTATCAGCCCATTTTTCTTATCCACCAGATGCTGGTCCAGCGCCAACATTGCCTGGCGCTGGCGAGTTTCCTCCCCGGCTCCCGACAGTACCGACCAGCTTTGTGCAATGGCATCAATTTGGCATTCTGCATTATGGTGAGAGCCCAGGGTCTCGCCGCTGTCAAAATAGCCGCGCAGATACCAGCCACCGTCCCAGCCATGTTCGTGCAGGTTTTGTTGCAACCGCGCTGCCTGTTCCCGGCACAGTTGCGCCGTCTCGCTATCGCCAAGCTTTTCCGCCAGCGCTCCATAGCGCTGTAATACATAATAGAAGAAGAAACCGAGCCAGACACTTTCTCCTCGTCCGGCAATGCCCACCAGGTTCATGCCATCATTCCAGTCACCGGCCCCCATCAGCGGTAAACCATGTTGCCCGAATTGCAGCCCGTGCCTGATCGCACGCACGCCATGTTGCCAGAGACTTTCCTCTAACTGGCTGACCTGCGGCTGTTGGTAGCAGGACTCTTCACCGGCAGCCAGCGGCCGCGCCTCCAAATAGCTCACCCGTTGATCGAGGATCGCCTTATCCTCAGTTGCATCGAGGTAGTGGCAGATAGCCAGCGGCAGCCATAAAAAGTCATCGGAGCAGCGGGTACGCACACCGTTGCCGGTAGGCGGATGCCACCAGTGTTGCACATCGCCTTCAATAAACTGGCGCGACGCGCAGAGCAGGATCTGTTCTCGTAGCCGCTGTGGCGCGGCATAAACCAGCGCCAGGCTATCCTGTAGCTGATCGCGAAAACCAAAGGCACCGCCGGATTGATAGTAGCCGCTGCGGGCCATCATGCGGCAGGAGAGGGTCTGATACAGCAGCCAGCCATTGGCAAGCAGATCGATCGCCGGATCCGGTGTTGTTATCTGGATTTTATCCAGCACCCGATGCCAGTAACCATGGATATTATCCAGTTCGTGACCGACGCTATCGGGGTCAAGAAAGCGTGCGATCAGGCTTTCGGCCTGTTGCGGATCCTCTCCCAGTCCGAGCACAAAAACAAAGCGGTGCTGATCGCCGTCAATCAGCGTGATGGCAGATTGCAGTGCGGCACAGGGATCCAGCGCCGCACCGGTCCGGCCCGACAGCCGCCGTTGCCTCATGCCCGCGGGTTGCTGCAATGACCCGTTGCGGCCGAGAAATTCGCGACGATCGCCGCTCAGAGAACATTGTCCGCCGCTGACGGCAAAGAACGCCGTGCGCTCTGAACCGTTGCTGTTAAACGCGTTGCGCGCCAGCACGGCGCAGCCTTTTTGACTCTTGAGCGGCGAGGTAACGATATGCATCTGCGACTTGCTGCGTAACTCTGCCAGTACCCACTCCACATAGCCGGTGGCTGAAAGTTTACGCGTGCGTCCGGAATGATTTTTTAAGGTGAGCATCATCAGCTTGACCGGCGCTGTCTCGGGTACCAGCACCAGCAGTTCGCTGGCGATACCGCTTTGCTGATGCTCAAACAGGCTATAGCCAAAACCGTGACGGGTAAGATAGCTTCCCTCACCGCGCAGCGGCAGCGCGGTAGGCGACCAGAGCTGACCGCTCTCCTCGTCGCGCAGATAAAATGCCTCGCCGCTGCTGTCGCAGACCGGATCGTTGTGCCACGGCGTCAGGCGATATTCATGGGCATTTTCATACCAGCTATAGGCCTGACCGCTTTCTGAAATCAACGTGCCAAAGTTGTCGTTTGCCAGCACATTGCTCCAGGGCGCAGGCGTGGTCACTCCCGGATTAAGCACCACCTGATATTCCCGACCATCGCCGGAAAAACCGCCCAGACCATTAAAAAACTGCAAATGTTCCGTATTGATCGCCGGGGGGCAAGGCGCGTTATCGGCAGCGGCAATCACCGGTATCAGCGCGGACGGCAACGACTGGGCGGGTTGCAGACGTTGCTTGAGCTGTGTGGAGAGTTTGCCACGTTGGTCATCAAACATAATGCTGGCAACACTGAGCAGCAAAGCGCGATCTTCCGGGGTGATATGTTCACTATTGCGCACAAAGATGCCGCCCGGTTGTTCGTACTGATCCGACGCCGATCCCGCCGCTACCAGATTGAGGATCTGGTGGAACAGTGCTTGTTGATAGCCACCAAGATCGTGACTAAGGATCAGGAGATCGACCTTTAATCCCTTGATCCGCCAGTACTGATGCGCCTTGACCAGTTGCGTGACCATCGCCATATTTTCGCTGCTGCTTATCGAAAGCAGCACAATCGGCAGATCGCCGGATAGCGCATACCCCCACAGACTGGGCTGCCCACGGCGATTTTGCAGGATGACCTCCGCCTCGGCGCGTAATTCCCGCGCAGGAAACAGAATCGATCCCGCCATGCGGTTAAACAGATCGGCCTCCTCGTCGTTGACATTAATCTGCCGCAGGGCAATCTGGCTATGGGAGCTGGCCATCTCAAACATACGGTCGGCAATAGGGTGATCGCGGTATTTATCCAGCAGCGCCAGACTCAGGTCGCGTTCGGCGGTAACGCCCAGGATCATATCGATCACCAGCGGCACGCCGGGTTTCAGCCGAATACGGTGGCGAACGGCAATCACCGGATCCACCACCGCCCCTGCCGTATTGCTCAAGGGGCCGGGGTGTCTTAAGACCAGCGGATCGGCAGCGGTTTGTCCGCGGCCAATAAACTTTGCGCGATCGGTTTCAAAGGAGGTCTGTCTTTCGACATCACCATGGATCGCTGTCATATGAAATAACCACGGACAGGCTTCGTCCGGTTCACGTGGACGGCGATGGCAAAGAATGCCCTCTCGATCCACCAGCAATTCCGTTTGCACAAACAGATTGCTAAAGGCCGGATGGGTCAGATCGTTCGCCGCCGGGGCCAGTACCACTTCGGCGTAGGTGGTGATTTCAATCACTTTAGGCTGACGTCCGCGCCAATGCAGCGAGAGACGGCGCAGTTCGACATCGTCTTCCGGGGAGACGACAATCTGAGTTTGCGCACTGAGTTTCCCCTCACGGCGGATAAATTCGGCGCCGGCATCACTAAAAATCACCTGATACTGGCCACTGGCTTTGCCCGTAGTCGGCTGCAAGCTATTGCTCCACACCTCGCCACTATCGACATCTTGCAGATAGCAAAACAGGCCATAACTATCGCGGGTGGCATCGTTGCGCCAGCGGGTCAAGGCGAACTGATCCCAGCGGCTATAACCGCCACCCGCCTGGGTCAGCATCAATTGGTAACGGCTATTGGCCAGCAGTTGCACCTCGGGAAGCGGGCTGGCGGCATCGGTAAATTTCCGCAACGGCTGATCCCGGGATTTCAGCGCATTATCCACTGACTCAAAATGCCGCCGTGGGCTATAAAGCTCAACGGCATCGGGCATTCTCTCCTGCAACAGCAAACGCGCCGATTGATAAACCGGGTTGGCAGCAAAGCGTTCGACCATCGGCGCATTCAGCAGCAGGTGCGACAAGGCCAGAAAACTCATGCCCTGATGATGTGCCATATAAGAGCGAATAATAATATACAGTTGGCCGCGCGCCAGCCGCGCCGGGGTGTAATCAAGGGCTTCGTAAAAACCGTACTCGCCCCTGGCACCGAGGTTTTCCAGCGCCAGCAGATTGTCACAGGCAGCCTGCGGACGCACCATCAGCGCCATCATGCTGGCATAGGGCGCCACCACCAGGTTATCCGCCAGACCGCGTTTAAGGCCCAAGTCAGGGACGCCAAAGGCCTGATATTGATAATTATGGCTACTGTCGTAGGCCGCATAGCCAGACTCGGAAATGCCCCAGGGGATGTTGTGGCTGTCACCCCAGGCGATTTGCCGATCCACCGCCGACTGACACATTTTTTCCAATAAGGTGTCGGGATAAGCCGGCATCACCAACTGCGGCATCAGGTATTCAAACATCGAACCGCTCCACGACATCAGCGCCGACTGTTTATTAAAACGGGTAAACAGCCGCCCCAGCGCAAACCAGCTTTTCATCGGCAACTGGTTAGTGGCGATGGTGAAATATTGCGTTAGCCGGATCTCTGAAGGCAGCAGGTCGTATTTGCCGCCGTCGAGTTTGTTCTCGTCGCAGTGGTAGCCGACGCATAACAGATGGGTATCCGCACAATAGAGAAACCTGAAATCCATATTGGCATGATCGATTAAGCGCTGTTCCAACTCGCTCAACATCAGTAAACGCTGACCGGCGATAGCCTGCGCCTGGGCAAGGCTGGCGCGGCGCGCGGCGGTAAAGGTGCCTTGCTGGCTGGCGGGGGGATGCCATTGCGCAATCTGGCTTAAGGACGGCAGCTTTTCGCCCTCTTTATGGCACGGATACCAGGCTAACAGTTGCGACCACTCCTCGCTGAACTGCGCCAACTGGCTATGCAGATTTTCGCTCCAGCGCCGCACCCGCGACGGGCTGTCGCTACAGGCTTGCTGTAGCAACACGCTGAGGGCGAGCATATTCTGCAATCCCTGACCGGTCTCTTCACCGGTAGAGTTGGCCAGGGCGTACCAAAGCTTGCGCATTTTTTTTAACAAGGCGGGAGGCGCGCTGCTGACACTTTGCTCAAACAGCGTCAGCGTATCGTCGAGGCCCGCCAGCAGTTGCTGCCGATCCAATAGCGGTTGCTGTCGCCATGCGCGCAGCCCGGCACTGAGGGTTAACAGATGCCCGGCCAGATTGCCGCTGTCAACGCTGGAAATATAGCGCGGGCTAAGCGGTTGCAGGGTGCGGGTGTCGTACCAGTTATAAAGATGCCCGCGGTAGTGTTCCAGCTTATCCAGGGTCGTTAATGTCTGGCCGATACGGCGCAACACCTCCCCCTGAGTGATATAGCCAAAATCCCAGGCGGTGAGATTGGCCAGCAGTGACAGACCAATATTGGTCGGCGAGGTGCGGTGCGCAATCACCGGCTCGGGGACTTCCTGGTAGTTATCCGGCGGTAACCAGTTCTCCTGTTGATTAACAAAGGTATCAAAAAACGCCCAGGTTTCGCGGGCGCTTTGCCGTAAAAATGCCCGCTGCCTGTCACTGATCGCCACTTTTTCGGCCACCGGCTGGCGACTTAACCAACTCATCAGTGCCGGGGTCAGCAACCACAGTAAACCGATGGGCAGTGCCACAGCGATCAGTGCCGGATGATAGCGGTAGGTGAGCAGGCTCAATAACAGTCCGGCGCAAGGGTTGAGCCACATTTGACGATAAAAGCTCAGCACAGAGAGGGTACAGCTGGCCTGACAGCGATCGGAGCTTAGCCACTCATTCAGATGGCGGCGGCTGACAGTCAGTCGCCACAGGGTGACCATAATCGCCAAGAGTGAATAGCCCGCTTCGTGGGGCAAGGTGGCAATACGCAAGGCAAGACGTCTTAGCCGCATCAGCGTGGCGCACAGCACCAGCCTGATATGCTGTTTTAACGGCCGACGGCGGCTTTTGTGTAGCAGCTCGATCAGCAATGCCAGCAACATCGGCAGGCACAACATGGTTAGCAAAAAAACCAGCCAGTAAAGCGGATTGGGCACCCAGGTCAGGGCACTAAAAATTAAGATCAACAGGCTGGGGATGGTCAGGCTGCGGCGCAGATTATCAAATAATTTCCAGCGCGACAGAGTGCTCAGCGGATTGGGGCAGCGGCTGCCATCGGCCTTGCGCACCCGCAGTTGCAGCCAATTGAGCAGTTGCCAGTCGCCGCGGATCCAGCGCGTGCGTCGGGCGACGTCCACCAGATAATTGGCCGGATACTGTTCGTAGAGCAGTACATTACTGAGCACACCGGAACGGGCATAGCATCCTTCCAGCAGGTCATGGCTAAGCACCAGATTGTCGGGGCAGACCCCCGCCAGCGCCTGCATAAACATATCAACATCATAAATTCCCTTGCCGATAAAAGAGCCTTCGGCAAACAGATCCTGATAGATATCGGACGACATACAGCAATAGGGATCATTGCCAGGCAGGCAACTGGACAAGGCGGCGTAACGGCTTTGCCCATGGCGCGGCACCTCTTCCGCCAGTCGCGGCTGTAAAATGGCATAACCGGCTACCACCCGTTGGCGCTCAGCGTCGTAAACCGGCTGATTCAGCGGATGTGCCATAGTGGCCACCATTTGGCCCACGCTGTCACGGGGCAGATGGGTATCGCTATCGAGGGTGATGACATATTTAACCCGTTTAAGCTGTGACGGGTTGCCGCCAACAACCTGCGTAAAACCACTTTTGTCGCCGCGCAGCCAACGATTAAGCGCCTGCAGTTTTCCCCGTTTACGTTCATATCCCATCCACACGCCCTGTTGACGATTAAACTCCCGCGCGCGATGGAACAGGCTGAATAACGGCGCTTCCTGCCCCAGGTAACGGTAGTTCAAGGCATGGATCTGTTGGATGGCATAGGCCAGCAGTTCTGCATCAGCCGGGTGATGTCGGCTCGGGTTGTCCTGAAAATCGGTCAGCAGGGCAAAATAGACATACGGCTGGGTATTGCCGAGGTAGCACACTTCCAGCTGATTAAGCAGATGGTCAATGGCGTCACGACTGCTTAACAGACAGGGGATCGCCACCAGCGTGGCGCAGTCAGCGGGAATACCGGCGGAAAAATCCATGCGGGGTAAAGGATCCGGGAAACGGGCGCGGGTGGTGATTTCCGACAGCAAGTTAAGGGCAAACTGGCTGACCACAATGGCGATAGGTAACGCCAGCAACCACAGCAGTGCGCTGATCCCCGACGACTGGCTGCGAAACAGCAGATCGGCGGTGCAGGCGGCAATCAGCAAACTGAGGCTGCCCAGCCACGACAACAGCGGAGTTTGCGCACAGCGCAGGCGAAACCCCATCCAACGCGGCATAGCCACCTGTAGCCGCTGTTCTACCTCGCCACGCCCCTGGTCAATCAGGTAATAGCCCAGATGCTGCTGTGGGCTGCCCTGTTCTGCGCTCTGGGCAAGGGTCAGGATCTGGCTGGCGACCTGGCTTTCACTGTAGGGGCAGTGGCGAGAAATCACTTCAATCTGCTGGCGATAGTTATCGCGGGTATCAAAGTGCATATGGCGATAAATATCGGCGGGATCCTGTTGTAACAGCGCCTCTACCGCGCTCATTTTTTCCGTAAAGTCCGGCCAGTCGGTTTCGTTAAGCTGCCGCAGGCCGAGAATACTATGGCTGACCGACAGCTGGCTGGCGGCAAGCTGCTGATTAAACTCATCGATAATGGTGGCCACCGTCACCCCGTCATCGGCCAGACGCTGCTTGACCCAGGTTAGAGCGAGCGCCAGCGTATCGCCGCTACCCTGCAAGCGGCGGATCAACTCGGCAACAAAGGCGCTGGAACAGGGCAGTTTTTTTTGTGCCAAATCGGCAATCACCACGATCAGGTCTGCGGGTTGGCTCTGCGCGCAGTGCAACATTTTTGCTACCCACTGCCCGGCAAGATGACGTTGTTGATGAAAATCGGCCACCTGAGCACCAACGTGGCGCAAATTATCAATCAGCGCCAGCCGCAGCATGCCCGGCAGCGCCCACAGCTCGCCGAGGGTCAACGGGGTGATACGCTGATAGGCGCGAATAAAAGCGCTGAGCCTGGGCACATCCCAATGACCATCGCTGTGCATAATTATTTCATTGGCGATATCATAAATACGCGGGGTATGCCGGTCGCCGACTAATGCCGGCAGCCCCTTGCCAAAATCCGGAGGCAGTAATTGCCGCACCAGGCGAATATGCTCTTCAATCAGATAAAAGTTTTCCAGCAGCCACAGCGCCGCCGGTGTCATGCTGTCCTGATCGGAGGAACTCAGTAATCCACAAGATTGCGTCAACTGGCGTTCGTTATACGCCAACTGCTTTAACAATGAATAGGGCCGCTTATCTGCCGATATTTTATGGGCGCGCGCCAGTTTTTCTCCGTGAATATCCATTTGCTCCAGGGTAAACAACTCGGCTTTAATCCGCACCTCCGCGCCATGATCATTCAGGGTATTACGCTCAAGAGGATATTTTTTATTTGCCAACCACATTTTAAAATTAACTTTCACAAAAACTCCTTATTACTTATCGTTCATCCTTATCCGCAGGAGAACGCCACTGGCAAGCTCGGCGCGGGCATGGTGGTGCGGTGACTGCCTTGGTTTACCTGGCATGCAGATTGATCAGCGATAGAAAACAACTTAGCTAAACAGCTAACATTAATCCCTACAATGCTAGTTGAATTTTTTTATTAATTGAGAAAATAGCTGATTTTTTTATTTGTTATTTTAAATATAAATGAATCAATATTTAATTATTATATTGATGAATATATTAACAAGCCAAAGAGGGATTAATATTTCACAGTACGGAGAGAGGTAAATGGCGAGAAAATTCGCCGAACGTGGCGATAATTATTGCCCGTAACGGGCAATAAAATAACAGGGAAAAATACAGTGCTGATTACTCAGCGGCAAGGGCGGGCAACTCAAGGTTAGCGCGAAAATCCTCGCCGGTGTAATCCTCGTCGATTAACTGCCTTTTACGCAGTTCCGGTAACAGGCCATTAAGTAACAGGTCCTGCTGATCGGGCTGCCCCAAACCATGCAGGGAGATAACATCCAGCACTCCGGCGCGGTAGCGTTCTTCAATGGCGTCGGCCAGGGTTTCGGGGGTGCCCGCCACATACCAATGCCCGGTTTCCTGCGCCTGAATCACCAGCTCTCGCAGCGTCAATCCTTGCAGAGCAAAGCGTTTGAATATCTCCGCCCTGCCCCGTCGACGGTTAATCTGCCCAACCTCTGGCAAAAAACGGGCGGGGATCGGCTTATCGAGAGAAAAATCCCGCAAATCAATATTGCCGCCCAGCATATCGGCGACTTTCAGCTTGCCTTGCTGATAGTCAATACGCTCATGCTTTTCACGCAGCCGCCGGGAAACATCGGTGGCGCTATCGCCGATCACCGAGTGGAACGAATTCATAATCAGCGGCTTGTTAGTATGGCGGCCATAGGCATTGGCGTACTGCTGCACCTGCGCCACAAAACTGCGGGCATCTTCCAGCGTCGGCTGGGAGGTGTAGATCACTTCGGCATATTTTGCCCCCAGCGCCAGCCCCTGTTCCGACTGCCCCGCCTGGAATTGCACCGGTCGTTTTTGCGGTGGCGGCGGTACATTCAGCGGCCCCTGCACTTTAAAAAAATCTCCGCGATGATGAATGGCGTGCAGTTTGCGCGGATCAATACTGATCGCGCCACTGTCAGAGCGACGCACCGCCGTGGTCTCATTGGCAGCGAATAACGCGTTGATCACCTCAATAAATTCCGTGGCGCGCGCATAACGCACGGCAGGTTCAGGCAGGGTGATATCACCAAAATTTTCCTCCCCCACTGATGAGGTCACCGCATTCCAGCCAGCGCGACCGGCGCTGACATGGTCGAGAGTACCAATTAGCCTGGCCAGGTTATAAGGATGGTGATAGGTGGTGGAGACGGTGGCGATCAGACCTATTTTGCTGGTCACCTGACTGAGAGCCGCCAGGGTAACGATCGGATCCTGACTGCCGGTCGTTCCCGCAAGCCCATCAGGATCGGCCTGCAACAAATCGGCGGTAAAGAGTCCGGTGATTTTTTCTTTCTCGGCTAGCCTGGCCAGCGCAACGGCCCGGGCGATCCCGGTGTCTGCCTGTTGATCATTGCCAGCATAAATAACGCTGCCTGCGCCAACCAGTGTCTTAAGACGTCTGCGTGATGGGCTAGTCAATCTGAACTCCTCTATTTACAAATATTTCACAAAAACTGAAATACAAAAATAGAGCGCAGCGGGTTTTAGGCTACCAATAAATAAGCATTTCGATTTTACAAATAGAGATAAACCTTGCGGGCCATGGCCGAAAGCGCACTCAGCGGGGGACCTCAGCCTTGAGCATCACACGGTCTGTCATTATTACTTTATCGATATTAAAAAGCTTTTTTTATTCGTTTAAGTCTGGGTCGTGGCTTTGTAAGTTTACTCGGCAAGTTCTGATTATCTTCACCAGCTTCCGGGAGCAACAGTTAATGACAATAAAAAGAAAAGAGTGGCAGATGAAAAAGATAATCGCCACCCTGGCGCTAGTGGTCGCCGCCAGCCAAAGCGGGACAGCAAATGCCGCCGAGACGCCGCAACAAGGGGGCACGCTAAATGTTGCCCTCGGCAGTGATACACCAGTCATCGACCCGTCTATCACCGGCTTTTCGGTGACGGCGTTAATTGCCCGCAATGTGGTGGATTCCCTGGTGGGTCAGGCAGCAGATAATCAGTTTACCCCCTGGCTGGCAGAGAGCTGGCAGGTCAATAGCAATCACACCGATTATGTCTTTCACTTACGCAAGGACGTCACCTTTAGCGATGGCACCAAGCTGGATGCCGAGGCGGTAAAGTATAATCTGCAACGTATTCTGGATCCGAAAACCACCTCCAGCTATGCCAAATCCCTGCTTGGTCCGATCAAAACCCTGACCACTCCCGACGCTTACACACTGGTGATTCATTATGACTTGCCCTTTGCGCCACTGTTGCAGGGACTGAGTTTGCCCTATTTAGGCATTCAGTCACCGACGTATCTGCAAAACACCGTCAATACCAGCAATACCGTGGTCGGCTCCGGACCCTTTATTTTAAAATCCTTTGTCAAAGGCAGCGGTAGCCAGCTTACCCGTCGCGCCGACTATCATTGGGGACCGGGTTATGCCAAACACAGCGGCCCGGCCTATCTCGAAGCCATCAACTTTAAATATCTACCGGAATCCTCGGTGCGTCTCGGCGCGTTGGTCAGTGGGCAAATTCAGGCCATTGATGCCGTTCCACCGGTCAATGCCCAGTCGGTAAAAAATAATCCGACGCTACAGGTAGAAACCAAAGAGGATCCTGGCGTTAATCGCCTGCTGTACTTAAATACCTCGCAGGGGCCTTTCCAGGATCAACGGGTGCGTCAGGCCTTTTTACGGGCAAGCGATCCGGCATCTGCCGTTAAAGTGGCGTTTTTTGGCACACTAAAAGTCGCAGATAACGTGTTGGGTCCGCAAACACTGTATTACGATCACAGCATTGCCGCGCTTTGGGGCTTTGATCTCAACAAAGCCAACCAGTTACTGGATCAGGCAGGCTGGCAGGAGAAAGACGCAACCGGGATCCGCACCAAACAGGGCAAAAAACTGACAGTGCATTTTGTTTATGACCCGACCTCGGTGGAAAGTGCCGATATCACCTTATTCCAGGCCATTCAGTTCCAGGTGAAAAAAGCCGGATTTGATCTGCAGCTTGACCCGGTAGACTCCGGCGTGTTCAGCGCGCGTACCGTCAATAACGACTACGATATTGTGTCGAATTTCTACGTCCGCGCAGAACCGGATATTTTACGCACCGTCTTTCACTCCGACTATATCCCGCCGAAAGGCTCCAACTTTAGCCATGTCAGCGCTCTGGACGATAAGCTAAAACTGGCGGTGGGCGCGCCCGATGAGCAACGTAAGCAGCTCTATAGCGAGGTACAACGGCAGGTTATCGATCAGGCCTATGTGGTGCCGCTGTATGTGCCCGCCTATCAGTTGGGTATCTCGAAAAATGTCCATGACATCAGTTGGGCAACCAATGCCAAGCCAAACTTCTACGATGTCTGGCTGAGCCATTGATATGTTAAGAACAGGGATCCAACGCCTGCTCACCATCCTGGCCGTGCTCTGGGGCGCGGCCACCCTGACTTTTATTGCCTTCAAGCTGATCCCCGGCGATCCGGTGCTAATCTTGAGCGGCGGCAGTAACGTGGTTGACGATGCCTTTCGCGCGACCCTGACCCGGCAATTCGGTCTCGATCAGCCGCTATGGCTGCAATATGTGCATTACTGCGCCAGGGCATTGGTGGGTAATTTTGGTGAAAGCTATCAATACCGCCAGCCGGTCAGTCAGGTGATTGCCGCCGCGTTACGGCAAACCCTGCCGCTGGCGCTAAGCGCCCTGCTGCTGGCTCTGGCATTGGCCATCCTTAATGCCCTGGCCACCGCCGGGCGCTGGCCTTATCTGCGCAATTTTTTCGCCGGTCTCGAACTCTGCCTGCTTAGTACCCCGGTCTACTGGTTAGGCATTATTCTGCTTAGCCTGTTCAGTTTTCAGCTGCATTGGTTTCCGGTGATGGGCAATGACGGCTGGCTGTCGCTGGTGCTGCCGGTGATCGCTCTAAGCCTGCCGCTCACGGCAATATTAAGTCAGATTTTACGCGATGGTCTCGAACAGGCCTTGCTGCAACCTTTCGCCCTGACCATTCGCAGCCGCGGCGCGGGAGAAACCCGTCTGCGTCTGCGTCACGGGCTGCGCCATGCGGCGCTGGCGGCCTCAACGTTGACCGGCACGCTGTTAGCCAATGTGCTCAGTGGCTCGATACTGACTGAAACCGTATTTGGCCGGGCCGGTATTGGCAAAATTACCCTGCAGGCAATTGCCAACCGCGATATGCCGCTGATCCTCGGTATTGTCATGCTCTCGGCCCTGCTGTTTGTGGTGATCAATCTGCTGGTAGATGCGATCTATCTGCTGGTAGATCCGCGACTACGCACCCGGAGACTGTGACGATGAGTAGTGATCCTTTTGTTATGCCGTTACCCGGCGCGATACACCAACATGCAGGCAACCCCTGGCTACGGCCAAAAACCCTGCTGCCGGCAGCTTTTGTTCTGCTGCTGATCCTAGCGGTGATCGCTCCGCACGCCTTTGCCGCCTTCACCCCGGATGATATGGATATGAACGCCGTACTGGCGCGCCCCAGTCTTGCCCATTGGTTTGGCACTGACTCTCTCGGGCGGGATCTTTACTCGCGGGTGATTTATGGTTCTGTCCTTTCCCTCAGCATCGGTCTCGGTGCCACGGCGGTGGCCTGCGGCGGCGGGATCATCCTCGGTCTGCTCTGTGCGCTGGCCCCGCCGACAATAAGATCGGTGCTGGTACGGCTGCTGGATATTCTGCTGGCCTTTCCTGAATTATTGCTGGCGCTGCTGGTGATTGCCGTGCTGGGTCGCGGCCCGACCAACACCTTGCTGGCGGTAGGCTTGTCCGGCATTGGCAGCTATGCCCGCCTGCTGCGATCGCAGGTATTGCAGGTGAAAATCTCCGGCTACATTGAACATGCGGTGGCGCTGGGAGAATCGCCGACCCATATTATTCTGCGGCATATTCTGCCCAATAGTCTGCGCCCTCTGTTGATCCTGGCGACCCTTGGCTTGGGACAATCGGTACTGACCTCCTCCTCATTGAGTTTCCTTGGGCTTGGCGTGGTACCGCCCACCGCAGAATGGGGAGCATTACTGGCCGATGGCCGCGACTATCTTGATATTGCCCCCTGGATCAGCCTGCTGCCAGCCAGCGTTGTGGCGCTGTCGGTAATATCTATCACCCTGCTTGGCCGACGCCTGCAAACCATTTTAGCCACCGGAATATAATGCCAATGCCAAACCAAACCGCTACACCCGTCCCCCTGTTGCTGGTTGATGCCCTGAAGGTGAGCTTTGCGCAGACCGGATCCAACGTCGAGGCAGTAAAAAATATCTCTTTTCAGGTCAATGCCGGGGAGATCCTGGCACTGGTTGGCGAGTCGGGGTCGGGAAAATCAGTAACCGCCCGCACCTTGACCGGTCTGGCTGGTCCTCACGCCCAGGTGCAGGCACGCGCCCTGTCACTGACTGGCCATGATGGCCGCACTATCGATCTACGCCAGCTCAGCAACAGCGACTGGCAGCAGATCCGCGGTAAAGAGATCGGTTTTGTTTTACAAGATGCGCTGGTATCACTGGATCCGCTGCGCACCATTGGCAGCGAAGTCGCCGAACCAATGCACATTCATCGCACTTATCCGCCCGCAGAGATCCTTGCCCAGGTCGAGTCATTACTGTTGCAGGTCGGTATCGCCGATCCGCTTAATCGTATGGGTCAGCGCCCGCACGAGTTATCAGGAGGATTACGCCAGCGCGCATTGATTGCTTCTGCCATCGCCGCAGGTCCTAAACTGCTGATCGCCGATGAGCCGACCACCGCACTGGATGTCACTATCCAGCAGCGTATTTTACAGGTGTTTCGCCTGTTGGCGCAGGCCGGTCACGGTGTGTTGCTGATCACCCACGACCTGTCGGTGGTGGCGCAAGTGGCCGACCGAGTGGTCGTGATGCAAAATGGCGAAGCGGTAGAAACCGGCACTACCGCCCAGGTGCTGGCTGCGCCGGAACATCCTTACACCCGACGTCTGCTGGCGGCGATCCCCGGCGCTCATACCCGGGGGCGCTGGCTGGCCGGTGCGCCGCCGCTGGTGGAAACCCCGTTGACGGCACAACAACATTCCCGGCAGGCAAGCCGCTTATACCAGGGGCTTGCCCTCGATGTACAAGAGGTCAGCGTCGCCTTTCGTCGTCCAGATGGCAGTCGCCATCAGGCATTGGATCGTGTTTCGCTGCAACTGGCCTGGGGAGAGACGCTGGGTCTGGTGGGTGAATCAGGTTCAGGGAAAACCACTCTGGGCAAAGTAGTGCTGGCGCTGCAAGCGGCACAGCAAGGTCTGGTATTACTGGCAGGTCAGCCGTGGAGCGAACTGCGCGAGGGGCAGCGCCGTCTGCTGCGCGGGCGGATCCAGACCATTACCCAGGATCCCCTTGGTTCCTTTGATCCCCGCTACCGGGTTGAGCAAATCATTGAACAACCATTAAAACTTAATGGCAGTCTGAGCGCCGCAGAACGGCGTACAAAAATGGCCTCGCTGCTGCAACTGGTGGGTTTGCATAGCAATCTGCTGCAACGTCGCCCGCAGGCACTCTCCGGGGGGCAGCGACAGAGGGTGGCGATAGCTCAGGCACTGGCCTGCGATCCGGATATTCTGATCTGCGATGAACCGGTTTCCGCCCTTGATGTCACGACCCAGGCACAAGTGCTGGATCTGTTGATTGCCTTACAGCATAAGCTCGGCCTGACCATGCTGTTTATCTCTCATGATTTGGGCGTGGTACAGCATATGAGTCACCGTATTGCGGTGATGCAAGGAGGGCAGATTGTGGAGAGCGGACCTACGGCGCAGATTGTCTCTGCGCCGCAGCATGCCTATACGCAACAACTGCTGTCGGCGGTCGGCATGGCTTAGGTGGCCCTGCTGACCGCTTCTCTGCCGCGAGATCTAGCGACGATGTGCCAGAGAACGTACCAGCCGGTCACCGAGGCTTTGAATAAGCTGCACCATCACCAGTAAAATAACGATAGTGGCCACCATCACCTGATTATTAAATCGCTGATAGCCATAGCGAATAGCCAAATCCCCCAGGCCGCCACCACCGATCACTCCGGCCATTGAGGAAAAGCCAATCAGCATGACCAGCGTCAGAGTCATGCCGGCGATCAGTGCCGGTAATGCCTCAGGTAACAGCAGGGTAAAGACAATATGCCGCAATCCGCCGCCCATCGCCTGCACCGCTTCAATCCGGCCGCCATCCACTTCATCAAGAGCGTTTTCGACAATACGGGCAAAAAAAGGAATGGCGCCGAGGGTAATAGGGACCACTGCGGCGGTACTGCCAAGGGTAGTGCCAACTATCAGTCGGGTCAGGGGAATTAAGGCGATAAGCAGTACCACAAAGGGCAAAGAGCGTCCGATATTGACCAGGGTGCCCAAGATCACATTCAGCAAGGGAGCGGAATAAAGACCGGGTTTGCGGCTAAGGAACAGCAGTACGCCAATGGGTAAGCCAATCAGCAGGGTCAATAAGCCGGAGAATAAAACCATATATAAGGTTTGCCAGGTACCGGTCAGCACCAAATCATAAAGCTCGTTCCAGGGAAGACTGTTTCTTATACCCACTCTGCTTTTACTCCATTTTGATTAAGAAACTGCATCACCTCCCGCAGATCAACGCCACCCGGCGGTGGCGTAAAGCCAACGCGTAAACGTCCTACCCGCTGACCGGCGATGGACGCAATACCACCGCCAAACAGCGTGACACCCACGGCGTGCTGCCGAGCCAGAGCACTAAGTACCGGCGAGGCCAGCAGGCTGTCAAAAAAGGTCAGTTCGGCCACCGGGATAACGCCGGTTTCCTGATTGCCGCCGCAGTCCGGCAGTAAAGCCTGGCCCAGCAAAGAACCGGGAGCAGAAATCAGTTGCTGCAATGGGCCAGACTCCAGCACCCGCCCTTTAGCCAGTAAGGCCGCGCTGTCGCAGATCGATTTGACCACTTCCAGCTCATGGGTGATCAGCACAATGGTCAGGCCCAGCTGGCGATTGATATCGCGCAGCAAGGCTAGAATGGATGCCGTGGTTTCCGGATCCAACGCACTGGTTGCCTCATCCGACAGCAGATAGTGCGGATGTGCTGCCAGCGCACGGGCGATACCAACCCGTTGCTTTTGTCCACCGGACAGTTGAGAAGGAAAGGCACGCGCCTTGTCATTCAGCCCCACCAGATCCAGCAGCTCGGCAACCCGTTTTTTACGTTGATCGCGACCAATTCCGGCAATTTGTAGTGGAACCGCGATATTATCGCTGACATTACGCGCATGCAGTAAATTGAAGTTTTGAAAAATCATGCCAATACGTTGCCGCTGCTGACGCAATTGCTGCTCGTTTAACAGGGTCAAATCCTGTCCATCGAGCAGAATGCGGCCCGTGGTGGGCCGCTCCAGCAAATTCAAACAGCGTATCAGCGTACTTTTCCCTGCCCCGCTTTTACCAATGATGCCAAAGATGGAGCCATCATTAACGGTCAGACTGACATCCTGTAAAGCAGGTGCAGCTGCGTCGGCATAGCGCTTGCTAAGCTGTTCGACAACAATCATGACGCTTTGCCTGCAGCAACCGGCAATACCGAGCCATGATATTTATCGGTAATAAACTGCGCCACTTGCGGGGAGGCCAAATCTTTTGCCAGCCTTTTAATACGTGGGTCATTGGCCAGTTTTTCACTGGTCACCACAATATTGGCATAAGGATTCCCTTTGGCTTTTTCCAGCCCGAGGGCATCTTTTGCCGGATCCAACCCCGCTTCCAGCGCGTAGTTGCCGTTAATTACCGCCAAATCGACATCCGGTAGCGAACGGGGGATCTGCGGTGATTCCACTTCCAGAATTTTTATATTTTTCGGGTTGCTGGCGATATCTTTAGGCGTGGCCTGATTTTTAGCCGGATCGCTAAAGCCAGGTTTAAGGGTGATCAATCCCTGATCTTGCAGCAAATAGAGTGCACGGCTGAGATTGGTTTCATTATTTGGTACGGCCACCGTCGCATTTTGCGGCACCTGGCTTAATTTTTTGTATTTACTGGAGTAGACCCCTAACGGTTCAATATGCACTTCAGCGGCGACAGCAAATTTCACCCCAAGGGCTTTTTCCTGGGATAATAAATAAGGGCGATGCTGGAAATAATTGGCATCGACATCGCCATGCTGCAATAACTCATTAGAATTAACACCGTTGGGAATTTCAATCACCTTTAAATCAAGGCCGGGATCGATTTTCTGTACATAAGCCAGAATTTCAGCATGAGGTACCGGGTCGGCGGCAACGCGCAAAGGCTCGGCAGCGTAGGCTGAGACAGAGGCGATCAGCGCGGCGACAGCGGTTAAACGGCCAATAACAGTGCCGGAAAGGCCAAGACGCAAAGCGGTTTTTTTCAGCATAAACGTATCCCTATCATCCTATTAGTTATTATCAGGTGTCATTTTTCAGGTTATTTTTATGGCCACAAATTGGGCTTCACCGGATCCTTGTGAATCTATTTTTTATCATGGTTAACGCTGGCCATGAAAATCTATTCAGTGCATCAAGTGGTGTTAAAACACGCTATCATCGTCGATAAAAGGCTGACTAATATTGTTATCATCTAAGATATAAATAATTACCAACGGCACTCTACCGCAACAAGAAAGCGCGTTAGCTTATTGTTTTATAAGGGATGAAATAAAATTTCGCCAGGAGTAATGCCATTAATAGCTATATATTGCAAAACTCATTCTAAGGAGATCGATAAAACAACCGCAGACGACAAGTTATTATTGTCGCCTGCGGTTAAAGGTCATGGAAATTGTTGGCAGGAGCTATTTAAATCGCAGGGGATTTTTTTGTTAATTTGAGCGCAGTAAAACGCGCCAGGGCGGCGCAGAGCAAATAGTAAACCAGACCAATAAACAAAAATATCTCTGCCGGATAGATCTGCACGCGGTTATTCACCTGCCCGGCCAGGGTGGTCAATTCCGGCACATTGACAATAAAGGCCAGCGAGGTGTCTTTTATCAGTGAAATAAACAACCCAAGCCAGGAAGGCAATAAGTTGGGCCAGGCCTGGGGCAACAAGATAAAACAGATAATTTTTATCTGACTGAATCCCGAGGCAATACCCGCTTCTGTTTGTCCTTTCGGTAAGGCTTCCAGACCGGCAAGGGTGGAATGCATCACTGCCGCCGAGGTAAACCAGGCCAGTGCGGCAATCACCGTCATGGTTCCCGGAATAGCGGCACCAAATACCACCGGCAGCAGAAAATAGAGCCAGAAAATGACAAAAATCAGCGGGATACCGCGAATAAACGCGGCCCATAAAAACAGAATACGTCTGGGCCAGCCGGTAAATCGCCAGGCTATCGCGGCCATAATCACCCCAAGCACCAGCGCGATGGCTCCCGAAGAGAGCGCCATAATCACCGTCAGCAGTACGCCGCCGGGTTCCCCTTCTGCCACCCGTCCCCACAGTAGATAGGTGAAATTATCGTGCAGCACTGAATAGTCAAATTCCATGCTCAGCTCCTGCCTTATTGACCGCTAGCGGCTGCCGACGCGCACCGGGTTTGGGACCGAATACACTCATCAGGCCGCCGAGCAATAACCCCAAAAACAGATATAACAGGGTGCCAATGGCCACTCCCTCAAAGGCATGGGCATTGTAGCTTTCTATTTGGCTGACCTGATAAGTCAGCTCGGAAAAACCAATGCCCGTCGCCAGTGAAGAGAGTTTCATCAGATTAAGATATTGGCCGCAGATCGGTTGCCAGGCGTGGGTTAATGCCTGTGGCAACAGAATGGCGCGCAGCAGATCCCAGTCGCTAAATCCCTGAGAAATTGCCGCTTCCCGTTGCCCTTTGGCAATGGCGTTAAGGCCCGTCTGGATCTCTTCAAGCAGGAAGGCCGCGGTAAATAGCGCCAATCCCCAGGCCGCGCAGAGAAACTCCGGGGTCAGCCAGGGAATATTGCCCGCCAGCACCGCCCAGGGGTGGTTATCGCCAATGTAAAAACGCCAGCTCTCGGGCAGCGCGCCATAGGCGGCAAAATACCAAAACAGCAGTTGTACCAGCAGCGGGGTATTGCGAAAAATCGACACATAGCACGCCACCACCGCGTTACCGACACGGTTGCCGCTGAGACGTAATACCAGCAACAGCACCACTATCAGGGTAGCCAAAACACTGCCGACCACGCTGACATAAAAGGTGGTAAGAAAGCCGGAAATCAGCCATTGCAAGGGTTGTCCCGTCAGCACACCGGCCCAGTCAGGATGCCAGTTCATCAGCACCTGCCTTTTCCGGGTGTAAAGGGAATAATACTTTCTGCAAAAAGCGTTGCGCGCGCGGGTGCGAAGGATGAGTAAAGAACACTTCCGGCTCGGCCTGCTCCAGAATTTGCCCACCGTCCATAAACACCACACGGTCAGCAATTTCGCGGGCAAAACTCATTTCATGAGTGACCACAATCATGGTAATGCCGCTTTTGGCCAGCTCCTGCATCACCAGCAACACCTCGCCAATCATTTCGGGATCCAGCGCGGATGTGGGTTCATCAAACAAAATAATGCTGGGATCGGTGACCAGGGCGCGAGCAATGGCTACCCGCTGTTGCTGCCCGCCGGAGAGTTGTTCGGGATAGTGCAACACCTTGTCGCCGAGGCCGACCCGTTCCAGCAAAATCTGTGCTTTCTGCCGGGCATCCTTTTTCTTCCAGCCATGCACCTTGATCAGGGCCAGACTGACGTTATCCTGCGCGGTAAGGTGGGCATAGAGATTAAATTGCTGAAAAACAAAGCCGATATGCGTACGCAACTGACGAAGCGCCGCGCCTTTAAGGGCGGAAGTGGGCTGTTGATCGATCAATATCTCGCCGTCACTCACCGTTTCCAGACGATTAATCAAGCGGATCAGCGTCGATTTCCCGGAGCCGGAAGGACCACACACTGCCACCACCTCGCCGGTCATAATACTGAGATCGACCTGCCTGATAACCGCATGCTGACCAAAAGATTTACTGACCTGGCGAAATTCAACGGCAACGGAAGGCGTGGCTGAAGAAGGCGAAAAAACCGCAGACTTGGCTGCGGTAGAGAGAGACTCGTTCTGCATTGTAAATTACCCGGCAGATTATTTTGCGGCGATTTTGAATAATCTCGGCTGCGGAGACTTAGTCTGCGGCCCAAACCAGGTGTTATAAATCGATACTGCCTGGCCATTTTTCTCCAGGGTCAACAATTCGTCGTTAACCGCTTTCAGCAGTGCGCCTTCGCCTTTTTTAACACCAACGCCAATCTCTTCTTTGCTCAGCAATTCAGGCAGAACTTTATATTTTGCCTTGTCCGGTGCGCCATCCAGCAGACCGGCGAGAATGGTGCTGTCCTGAGTGATCGCCTGCACGTTGCCGTTGCGCAGCGCTGACAGTGCCAAAGGAATATCATCATAGGACAATACGCGAGATTGCGGGAAACGGTGATGAAGCTCTTGCTCACCGGTGGTGCCTTTCACTGCGCCAATACGCGCCGTGGCATAGGCATCCAGTTTCGCCGGGGAGTTGGCAGGAACCAGGAACTGCTGACCGGTAACAAAGTACGGCACCGAGAAATCAATCACCTGAGCACGTTCCGGGGTAATAGTAATATCAGCGACAATGACATCAGCTTTGCCGGACTGCAACAGTGGGATACGGTTGGCAGGATTGGTGGTCACCAGTTGCAGTTTAACACCGAGAGATTTTGCCAGCGCTTTGGCAAAGTCGACATCATAGCCGACGATATCATGGGTTTTGGCATCCACTGAACCAAATGGCGGGTTGGAATCAAAGGTCGCTACTTTGATCACACCGGCTTTTTTGATATCGGACAGTTGGTCAGCATGGGCGGAAATCGCGGTCACACTGCTGAGAGCCAAAAATACCACTGCGGAAAGGGTGCTGCTGCGCAATTTAAAACGAGTCATAGTTTTTCCTTATATGCCAAGTGGCTAACCACTCATTTATTCAATCTGAGATCGAATAGCTTTTTCTTATATTTGTCATAGTATTACATAGGGAAAAACCGGCAGCCACGAAGAAAAAGTTCTAAATACCCGCTAAAAATGTCTAAGGGAAAGGCGTAAAACCGCGTCTTTTAGCGGTTTATATCAAGGAAAAGTGGTGAGTTATAGGATCTTCTTATCCTTTAAACCTATTTACGGGTCGAAAGCAAAATACTGGTTTCAGTATTATCGATGCCGGCAATTCGTCGAATACGCCCCAGTATCTGGTCAAAAATCTCAAGATTATCCGCGCGCAGCTCCACCAACAGATCCCATTTGCCATTGGTGGTATGCAGGGTATAAACCGCCGGGTCAGCGCGCAGTTGCACAATTACCGCGCTGGCCTTGGCCCCTTCGACGGCAACGCTCATCCAGGCGCGGATTCGGTTTTTCTCCACGCCAGGCCGTACGCGCACCGAATAACCGGTGATCACCCCCTCCAACTCCATCAGCTCCATGCGTTTTTGCACCGTTGCGCGCGAGACCCTGACTTTAGCGGCAATCTCAGTCACCGACATACGGGCGTTTTCTTTGAGTAAGGCAAGGATATGTCGATCGGTATCATTCATCTTGGCAAATTGCTCTTTTCAATAAGCATAATGCCAATTATCTAACCATTATGCTCATAACGGCAACTGCATAAGAACATTTTGTCCTTTCATACTGTGCGCCTTGTTAACACCCGCGAGTACTAAGGCAATCTGATGCAAACCACCAATACAGTGATAATGGTGAGACCCACGGCGTTTAAGGCTAATGAAGAAACTCGAGAAAGTAATGCTTTTCAAAAAGATGGCGCTGAACTGGGCGATATCTCAGCTCAGGCATTGCAGGCTTTTGACGCCTATGTTGCGGCGCTACGCGCAGCCGACATTAATGTACAGATAGTTGCCGATCTGCCGCAGCAACAGACGCCGGATGCTGTGTTTCCCAATAACTGGCTGGCGTTGTTGGCCGATGGCACGCTGATCACCTTTCCCATGGAGGCGCTTAATCGTCGGCGCGAGCGTCGTCAGGATATCATTGCGCAAATAAAACGTGATTTTGTGGTACATCGCTGTCTGGATCTTTCAGCCCATGAGCGGGCAGGACAGTATCTGGAAGGGACTGGCTCGTTGATCCTCGACCACCAGCATAAGTTGGCCTATGCCTGCCTTTCATCGCGCAGTTCGCCGGAGGTTGGGCAAGTCTTTACTCGTCTGACTGGCTATCGGATCATCTGGTTTGCCGCCCGCGACCGTCATCAGAGAGCTATCTATCATACCAATGTTATGCTGAGCATCGGCCAGCGTTTCGCCATTGTTTGCCTGCAAGCCGTGGCCTCGCCGCAGGACCGGCAACGGCTAATCGCCGCACTGATCGACAGCGGCAAAACCATTATCGATGTCACCTATCGACAGATGGAGTCCTTTGCCTGCAATGTGCTGGAGCTATGCGATACCCAGGGACGACCGGTTTACGCCATGTCGACTCGCGCCTGGCAGGCCTTTGGTGGCGAACAACAAAAACTGATCGCTGACTATGCCCGTCTGGCGCTGGGGCCTGTGGATATTATCGAAAATTTGGGCGGCGGCGGGGCGCGCTGTATGCTTTGTGAGGTATTTCTGCAAAAACGCTACGCCTATTGCTGACCGATAGCGGGGGAATAACAGCCCCCCGCCTGTCAGGCCTTGCTACACACCCTCAGTCAAAATTCTCGCCATACAGACCCAGCAAGCGTCGTACCACGCCGTTGGTCCAGCCAAAACCATCCTGCAACGGGTATTCACCGCCACCACCTTCGCGCGGCACGCCACCGGAAATATGGTATTTTTCAATAAGCTTATGATTTTTATTATAAAAAACACTGACCGTTTTTAGCCAATTGCGGGCAATTTCATCGCCCAGGGCGTCATTGCCATACATTTTAAAACCCTGAATGGCCATCCATTGCAGCGGCGCCCAGCCGTTGGGTTTATCCCATTGTTCACCGGTTTCATATTCGGTAGCCATCACGCCGCCAGGGGTAAGCAAGCGCGTGCGCACCGCCTCCGCCAGCCTTTCAGCCTGTAGGTGGCTGGCCAGCCCGACATAGAGCGGCACCACACTGGCGGCGGAAAACAGCGCCATCTCCTGGCGGTACCAGTCATAATCGCGAAAACAGCCTTGCTCTTCATCCCACATATAGCGGGTCACTGCTGCGCGGCGATCCTCGGCTTTCTGGCGAAATAACGCCTCGGTTTCCCGGTCACCATTTACCCCGGAGATATTGGCAATGGCGCTCTCCAGTTTGTAGAGGAAGGCGTTGAGATCCACCGGGATAAACTTGGTGGTGCGAATACTGGCCAGACGATCTTTATCACGCAGCCAGCGTGACGAGTAATCCCAACCCGATTCGGCCCCGGCGCGCAGATCGCGATACACCTCATTGGCCGGGCGGCTGGAGTGTTTGGCAGTTTCGACATCTTCCCGCCAGGATTCATCACGCGGCGTATCGCGGTCATCCCAGTAGCGGTTAAGCAGCGCACCGTCCGGCATCATCACTGCATGACGATAGGCCTGATTCGGCGTCAGTGATTCGGCACCGTCCATCCAGAACTCATACTCTTTGATTAGATGTTCGAGATAACGACGCGCACCGCGGACGCCATCCTCTTCAAATAGCTCGACCATCAGAGCAAAGACCGGCGGCTGTGAGCGGCTAAGATAATAGGTACGATTACCGTTGGGAATATGCCCATAGATCTCAATCAGCCAGGCAAAATTATCCGCCATGGTGCGCAGCAGATCGTTACGCCCACTCTCTGCCAGACCCAGCATGGTGAAGTAAGAATCCCAGTAATAGGTTTCACTAAAACGGCCGCCCGGCACAATATAGGCCTGCGGTAAGTTAAGCAGCGACGACCAGGGAATATGGTCCTGTGGCTCGCGGGTGAGAACTGGCCACAAATTATCGATATGCTCTTTTAACGAATCACCGGGATTAGAGACATAATCATCGCCCTGTCGTTCCGGTAACCAGAAATACTGTTCCACAAACTGCCTGAGGTCAAAATCAGGATGCCTTTTTACCCGACGATAGCGGATCAACACGTCCAGCGGATCGATTTTTGGCGCGCAGTCGGCAAAGGTTTTGCTATCGTCAAAAATGCACGCAGTCTGCACGTTTTCGAACAATTCCAGATAACGGTCTGCGGGGGTCAAGGCATCGGAAGGAGGCATCCCTTCGATCATCTCTGGTTCCGGTTCCGCATCCAGCATTTGATCGAGGATTAATTCGACGGGTTCAAATTCTTCCAGGCGATTTTTTTCGCTGTCGACGACTTCCGTAGCGGCTGATTTTTCGTTATGCATTGGCTATAAACCTCCCCATTGCGTGGTAAAAAATTGAGGTTGTGACCCTCCAGCATCCCTCTACCCAGTGTAGACACCGATGCGTAGTCCCACAGTCAAAAATGTGACTTTTATCACATAATTATGCCAGGACAAAAAATAATCAAATAGTTAATTTATTGTTTATAAAGAAATAACTTCCATAATCAAAGCAAGCGGTCATATCACTATCTGCGGACTATCTTTGCAATCCTATATAAACAGCCCCGAAAAACGGGGCTGTGGTTAGGGGATAACAGCAGACAGTTTTTACAAGGCTGTCGATCGCGGTGTGATAGCCTGCAGATCTTGCAAGAAGCTTTCACGCCAGTGCACGATATCGTGACTGCGTAGCACCGCCATCATCTCGTTATAACGAGAAACACGCTCCTCACGGGGCATGGTCAGTGCCTGATCCAGCGCCGCCGCCACTTCATCGCGATCGTAAGGGTTGACGATCAGCGCCGCGGTTAACTCATTGGCGGCCCCGGCAAAGCGTGACAGCACCAGTACGCCGGGATCTTCGGGATCCTGCGCGGCAACATACTCTTTCGCCACCAGATTCATGCCGTCACGCAGCGGCGTTACCAGACCGACATCGGTGAGACGAAATATTTTCATCAACAGTCGGCGGTCAAAATGCTGGTTCAGGTAAGAGAGTGGCGTACGGTCCAGGGTGCCGTATTTGCCGTTAATGCGGCCGACCTCCATTTCCAGCTGATGGCGGATATCCTGATAGGCCTGCACATCACCGCGAGAAGTCGGCGCAATCTGTGAATAGCGCACCTTGCCGCGATGCTGTGGATAGTTCTCCAGCAAGGCTTCAAAAGCCAGAAAGCGTTCCGGCAGCCCTTTGGTATAATCGAGGCGCTCGCAGGAAATGATATTCTGCATATCGCCAAGTTCGCGCTTTATGGCTGCCATTTTCGGCGGCAACTTGCCTTCTGCCATCTCTTTGATGCTGTCCGGCGAAATACCGATCGGATAAACCTCGGTCATAAAGCTTTTGCCAAAGGCCTGATGGTGTTGCTCATCGCTTGACTGCACTTCGGTCAGGCGTTTGATATTGTCGAGAAACGCCAGCCGATCGCCGTCGGTCTGGAATCCGAGCAAGTCGAATTCACACATCATATTCAGCAGTTCTTCATGGGTCGGCACCGCATCAAAAATATCCGGGGCCGGGAACGGAATATGCAGGAAAAAGCCGATACGGTTATTGATGCCAATCTTGCGCAGCGCGGCAGCGAAAGGCAGCAAATGATAGTCATGGATCCACAGAATATCGTCGGGTTTAATCATCGGTTGCAGGCGTTTGGCCAGCAGTTCATTCACCCGGCAGTAACCGTCCCAGGCTTCGCGCTGAAAATCCACCAGATCGATACGAAAGTGAAACGCAGGCCAGAGAACGGCATTGGAGAACTGGCAATAGTAGAGGTCGTAATCGTTTTGATTAAGCGGCACCGCAGCGTAGGTAATGCCATCTTTTTCTACCAATTCGAGATCGTCTTCTTCCTCTTCGGATATTTCGCTAATCTCTCCATTCCAGCCAAACCATAATCCCGAGGTGGCTTTCAGGGCATCGAGAATCCCCACCGCCAGTCCGCCAGCGCTGGACTTCGATTTTTCCGGAATAGCGATACGATTTGATACAACAACCAGGCGACTCATAATCTTGACCCCTTACCAATGTGATCTTGCTTAAATTGTAATACAAGTTGTTCAAGCCAGTCGTAAACCTCTGCAACCTGCTTCAGGCGATAGCGGGCATGGCTTGTGCCATCGCCCACCTTGACGGAAATCCCATGCAGGGCATTGACCGTCAAAAATCCTTGCTCATCCGTCAGGTCATCACCAACGAAAACCGGAATACGTCCGGCGAACGGCGCATGGCGCATAAAGGTGGCAATCGCAGCCCCTTTATCTGTGCCTTGCGGTTTAATCTCGACCACACATTTGCCGGGCTGCAGCGCCAATTGTGGAAATTTTTCCACTGCGGCCTGCGCCAGTGCCAGCAGCTGCGGCTCGTAGGGCATTGCCTGACGATAGTGCAGAGCAAAGGCCAAGCCTTTGGCTTCCAGCAGGGTACCCGGCATGGTGGCCATCCCCTGCTCCAGCATCTGCTGTAGGGGCACGGCAATCTCGGGTGCCAAGCTAGCACGGTGGATATTATCTGCACCGTCACGCAGTTCTGCGCCGTGGATCCCCGCCAACGGCAATCTGAGTGGTGCCGTCAAGCGATCAAGCTGTTCGATGGGGCGGCCTGATACCAGCGCCACAGCGCCGCGACAGGCACTCGACAGTGCCTGCAAATTGCCCAGAACCGATGCAGGGATAGTTACGCTATCCGGCTCGGGGCAGATCTCTGCCAGCGTGCCATCGACATCAAAAAAGAAGGCATATTGCTCGCTATCCGCGGTCAGGCGTGGCGGGAGCGGTAACTGATTTTCTGTAGCTCCAATAGTCAAAATGGTTCTCCTGTCGGCAAAATGTTACACAACCTGGCGACGCACGCAGTCAGAGCGCACCAGGTGAAAGTTTTAAGTCGCAATCATCCGAGGGTGTCAGCTATCTCAGTGAAGGAAGAAAAACGTGGCAACGTGACGTGAACATGTCGCGAGTAGGCAGGATAGAGCGATATATTGACGATAACTCCTTGAATAACATCTTCAATAAGAAAAAATACAATACTAGTCCGACTCTTGTTGTGATGATTATTCCGTCTCGACATGTGCGCCGCATCGACCTTGGCTTTCATGCTTTCTCCCGAACAATTATCAACGTTATTGTTATGTACCACCCATTAGGTTTAGTGGCTATCCGGCTTTAGCGCCAGTGTTTTTGGCAACTTTAGGAAATATCCAGATAAATATAAAACCGACTTTCCCGGTTATAACGGCAATAGATTCAGATAATCCCCCGCTTTTATTTAAGCCGTTTCTGATTATGCCCTCGCCTTTTGATATTCCGTATTTCCCCTGCCATCCTTAGTGTTTATTTAGCGGAGGAAGCCATGCGAAAAATGCTGAAATCACTGTTTGCCAGTCCCGAGTCGTTGTTACAGGTGATGAGCGAACGTGACATTGAGGAAGCAATCCAGGAAGGTGAAAGAATTATTATTGATGAAGATGGTAACGCTGCGGTCAATATTAACAGCAAAGAAGTGCGCGAGGATTTTGCCCGCCATGTTCAGGCATTAAGGAGATTGTAAGATGGGAACAGCGGTATTTATGGTCCTGATGGTCTGTGGTTATTGGTACACCTGCCGCGACTTGTCTACGCGATTTAAATTCAAACGCACCTTTGGCTGGGATCTCTATTTTCTGGTTGCCCTTTACGGCTGCATCTTTGTTTTACAAGGAGTGATAGCAACAGCGCTAATTTGGTTATGCCTGTTGCTGATCTCTGTCGTACTCAACAACACCACTTTTGCCCTTGGCGATCATTATCACCATTTGCAGATGGATTTTATCAACTGGAGCTTTCTTGGCATTCAGGCCCCGGTGGTAATTATGCTGACGCTGGCGATACTTTTTTGCCTGTATCGTTCCAACTGGGCGGGGAGTGCCAGGCTCAACGGTGCCGGACGAAAAGAGCTCTACAAAAGACTCACCCGTGCCAACGGCGTAGAAGGCCTGTTATTTCAGTGTATGGAAGAAGGCAGTCTCGCCTGGATCACCCTGAAATCACGACGTATTTATATTGGTATGATCCATACCGCCTCCTTTGAGCTGAGCACCACCGCCAATGTGGTATTGATCCCGATGCTAAGCGGCTACCGGGAGGGTAAATCCCTGCGACTATGTATTGAGCATAATTACAGCGCCTGGTATGCCGGACATGATATCACCCTGGATTCGACACCCCGCTCGGCGCTGGATTTTCGTAAAGTGATTATGGTTGAGCAAATCGAAAGTTTATCGCTGTTTGATGCCGCCAGTGCCACGGCATTATCAATGCAGGGTGACGAGTAAAAACCCTGACAAATAAACGGCAGTGACATGCCCGCTCACTGGCTGCCACTGCCCAGCCTTAGTTTATTTTCCATTGCCAGTTTTGTATTTCCGGCAAATCTTCGCCATATTCACGCACATAGTCATAATGTTGCTCCAGTTTCTTATGACAGAATTGCAGTGCCTCCGCCGCCTTATCCTCCAACCCCGGCACATGGCGGATCGCCGCAATGGCCAGATGAAAACGGTCTAACTGGTTAAGCACCGTCATATCAAAAGGCGTGGTGGTAGTGCCCTCTTCATTAAAGCCATGCACATGAATTTGCTGATGGTTAGTGCGCTTGTAGGTCAGACGATGGATTAACGTCGGGTAGCCATGATAGGCAAAAATTACCGGTTTATCCCTGGTGAAAAGCTGATCGAAAAACGCATCACTGTGCCCGTGAGGATGCTGCTCTGCTGATTGCAGAGCAAAGAGATCCACCACGTTTATCACGCGGATCACCAACTGCGGCAAATATTGGCGCAGTATGCTGACTGCCGCCAGGGTTTCCAGAGTGGGCACATCCCCGGCACAGGCCATCACCACATCGGGCTCTGTCTCGCCGGTTTCGGTACCGGCCCACGGCCATATCCCCAGCCCCACCTGACAGTGTTTTTTGGCTTCCTCCATGCTCAGCCATTGCGGCTCCGGCTGTTTGCCGGCAATGATGACATTGATACGGTCATAGGTTTGCAGGCAGTGATCGGTGACCCATAACAGGGTGTTGGCATCCGGTGGCAGATAAATACGCACAATCTCCGCTTTCTTATTGGCCACCACATCCATAAAGCCGGGATCCTGATGACTGTAGCCATTGTGATCCTGACGCCAGACATGGGAAGAGAGCAGGTAATTCAGCGAGGAAACCGGGGCGCGCCACGGCAGTTT
This sequence comes from Rouxiella aceris, assembly GCF_012933545.1. Taxonomy (GTDB): domain Bacteria; phylum Pseudomonadota; class Gammaproteobacteria; order Enterobacterales; family Enterobacteriaceae; genus Rouxiella; species Rouxiella aceris. The sequence continues at coordinate 396,821 of NZ_JAADJU010000001.1, forward strand.
TCGGCTGACTTTCAGCCATTTGGCATGCTGATTAAACATCGAGTCGATGATATGGATAAAGGCTTCATAGCAGGTAAACAGGCCATGACGGCCGGTAAGCAGATACCCTTCCAGCCACCCCTGGCAAAGATGTTCGCTAAGCACCTCGAGTACCCGCCCGTCAGCCGACAAGGATTCATCGTAGCTTTCTATGCGCTGCATGGTCATCCGCTGGGTGGCCTCAAATACCTTACTCAGGCGGTTGGAGGCGGTCTCATCGGGGCCAAACAGGCGAAAGTTGCTGTCGATATCGTTAATATGCATCACATCGCGCAAATAGGCCGCCAGAACCTCGGTTGCGCCAGCCTGAATAGCACCAGGTTGCGCGAATTCCAGCGCATAATCACCGATATCGGGGGTTTTCAGCGCAATACGCAGCTTACCGCCGTTAGCGTGCGGATTAGCCCCCATGCGCCTTTCACCGTGCGGTGCCAACGCCATCAGCTCGGGTTTTAATCGCCCCTTATTGTCGAAAAGATCTTGCGGATGGTAACTCTGCAACCAGCTTTGCAAGATCTCACGATGGCCATCGTCGTTGCGGCAATTGGCTACCGGTACCTGATGCGCCCGCCAGAAACCTTCCGTTTTCTTGCCATCCACCTCTTTCGGCCCGGTCCAGCCTTTGGGACTGCGCAGGATAATCAGCGGCCAGTGTGGCACAGCCGCCGCCATACCGGTTGGGGCTTGCCCCGTTCGCGCCTGACGCTGAATATCTTTGATAATATCCAGCGCATGGTCGATGGCGGCGGCCATTTGCTGATGCATATCCATCGGATCCGATCCGACAACAAATATCGGCAGATAGCCGTAACCACTAAACAGCTGCTGTAGATCGCTGTCACTGCTGCGCCCAAGCAGGGTCGGGTTGGCAATTTTATAGCCATTAAGATGAAGAATGGGTAATACCGCGCCATCCCGCTGTGGATTGAGAAACTTGTTGCCGTGCCAGCTGGCCGCCAACGGGCCGGTCTCGGCTTCACCGTCGCCAATAACACAGCTGACGATCAAATCGGGATTATCAAAGGCCGCGCCATAGGCATGCACCAGCGAATAGCCCAGCTCGCCGCCTTCATGGATAGAACCCGGCGTTTCCGGTGCTGCGTGGCTGGGAATACCACCGGGAAAAGAGAACTGACGAAACAGCTTTTTCATCCCTTCGCCATCAAAACTGATATCGGGATAGATTTCGCTGTAGGTCCCTTCCAGCCAAGTGTTGGCTACCATGCCCGGACCACCATGGCCCGGACCGCAAATAAATATCATGTTGAGATCGCGTGACTTAATCACCCGATTTAAATGGGCATAGATAAAATTTAAACCGGGAGTGGTTCCCCAATGGCCCAACAGGCGGGGCTTGATATGTTCAGGTTTAAGGGCATCAGACAGCAGCGGATTGTCCAGCAGATAGATCTGTCCCACCGAGAGATAATTTGCCGCACGCCAATAGCGATCGATCAACTTAAGGTCTTCAGTATCCAGATTTACCCTGGTGGTTGCATCAGCCATACAGAACCTCCTTCAAGATTGATGTAAAGGGTTAAGGCATCCACTAAGACTAGTTGTCATTTGGGCTTTTGCATGGCACTAAGGTGGATTGGGTTGTAGCGGGTATTTATTGAGATGGGGGGTAAACATAATGGCGTAATAATAACAAGCAGGTACTATGGTCAATATTTTAACTTGGCTACAAATAAAGATACGCAAGGGGCTGAAATGCCTGCTGAAAAATGGGAAAGTTTTGTATTTAAAAAACTATAAATTACATATCAACCGTTTCCCTCTTTCCCCGATACCAGGGTACAAACACATTAAGGGTACTACCCCAGAAAATACCGCCAAGCACACCATTAACAAAACCCAATAAGGCAGGGCATAGGCTAAACTTGCATGTCTTTTTATACCAGTGAATATTTTTCACTGGTATACCCACAGGAAATACGGCTAACACTACAATCCCGGTTTCATCTGTTTATCAGATATATGGACTGGGATTGTAGTGAGAGTTTATTGGGCGGAGGTGGTCGTTGGCGTGGTCGTCGCTGGTGTATCGGTGGTTGTCGGCGTGGTGGTGGTTGCCGGTGTAGTGGTAGTCGCCGGTGTAGTGGTAGTCGCTGGCGTGGTGGTAGTCGCTGGCGTAGTGGTGGTCGCTGGCGTAGTGGTGGTCGCTGGCGTGGTGGTAGTCGCTGGCGTGGTAGTGGTCGCTGCTGGTGTAGTAATGGAGGTTGGCACTGCGGGTACTGACGTCGCAGGTGCCGGGGTCGGCGCTGGAGCCTGAGCCACCACCGGCGGAGTCACTGGCGTTGCCGGGCGCACGGTAAAGGTCGGCGTCGCTTTGGTCACTTTATAGCTGACATGCTGCTCGGTATCTGTGGTAGTGGTCACTTCAACAGGGGTAATAGTGACACGACCAATCAGCGAACGCGCATAGCCGCCAATTTTGTGTTTACCGGCAGCCACGTGCAATTCGACAGTCTGTCCGGTAGCCAAAATACCGCCATCAGCACCATCAACAGTAACAAATATAGGCTCGCCGTCATCAACCCGGGCAGCAACATGCGTAACGGTAACCACCGTCGGACCTTGGGAGAAATCCTGGGTGACTGTTTTGGCAGGGGTTAAGGCTGCGGCGGCAGTAGAGGTAGCAGTGCTAATCTTCGCGCAACCGGTCAGCGCCAGGGCTGTGGTGATCGCGATTAGGGTGAAACGATTAATCATATTGCGGCGTTTTCCTATCGTCTATTTTGTGACTGGGGCAACAATATAACTGATATTGAATACGAGATGAACGGCAGGTTAACGTTCTTACACAAACCCGACCCTTCACTGCGGCAATAGGCACACATTGCTAATAATCGCTGGCGGCACGCAGGGCGTAGTGGCTGGGCCGTTTTGCGCCAATATCAGTATCAGACGTCTGGGTGAGGGGGAAAACGAACGCGGTACAGGCTAATCAGCCAGTCAATAAAAACGCGCACCCGCGGGGATAGCTGCCGATGATGCGGATATAGCGCAGATACCGACATCCCCGGACTTTGCCACTCAGTGAGTACTTCAACCAGTTGCCCGTCACGCAATGCATTTTCCAGGTGATAACGCGGTAACTGCACCAGGCCGCCGCCGCGCAGCGCGCAGATCACGTAGTTTTCTGCGTCATTGACGGTGATCCAGCTTTTAAGGTGATACGCCTGGACTTTGCCATTGACGATCAGCTCCAGCGGATAATTGACGCCACCTGCCGTAGAGAAAAAATTTACGCACTGATGGGACGCCAGTTGGTCAGGATGTTGCGGCGTGCCATGTCGACGCAGATACTCGGGGCTGGCGCAAATGACCTGCGGCAGCACCGCCAGATGGCGCGCCACCAACGATGAGTCATGCAATTTGCCGGCACGAACCACGCAATCGATCCCTTCGCGCACCAAATCTACCAGCCGGTCACCGCTACTGATCACCAACTCAATATCCGGATAGCGCGCATGAAATTCATCGATCTGCGGCAAAATAGTATGCATGGCATGAACACCGTGCAGATCAACACGCAGCACGCCACGCGGTCTGGCGACCACATGCCGCAATGAAGATTCCGCATCGTCCAACTCGGAAAGGATCTGCACACAGCGTTCATAGAATGCCTGACCATCCAAAGAAGTGCGCACATGGCGCGTGGTTCGTTCCAGCAAGCGACTGTCGAGATGGCTTTCCAGTTGTTTAATGGCATTACTGGCGGTGGCCCGTGGAATGCCAAGCTGGTCGGCCGCCTGGCTGAAACTGCCCAGTTCAACAATGCGAGTGAACAACTGCAAAGTATCAAATTTATCCATAGCTGTGACACCGCCCGGTCATTATTAATAATAATGGAATTATCATATCAAATTATCGACCTTTATCCTCGGTGGATAAACACTATTATAAATGTCGAACCCCGTCTTAACTGACGGGTTCCCTACAACACATCGGGAGAAACACATGAACAACGCAACAAAAACAGCTCTGGTTACTGGCGCATCCCGGGGTATCGGCAGGGCTATTGCACAGCGTCTGGCAAAAGATGGCTTTACGGTTATCGTTAACTACGCGGGCAATGCCGCCAGCGCAGAAGAGACCATACAGGAGATTATCGCCCAGGGTGGCCACGCTGTGGCTATTCAGGCCGATGTCGCCAGCGAAGCCGATGTCAGCCGACTGTTTCTGCAAGCCAAAGCGATCACCGGTCAGTTGGACGTGGTGGTGCATAGCGCCGGCATTATGCCGATGGCGAAAATCACCCCGGCCGGTCTTGCCGATTTTGACAAGGTGATCCATACCAATCTGCGCGGCGCTTTTCTGGTCTTGGCCCATGCTGGCGAAGCCGTTAGTGACAATGGACGTATTATCGCGCTCTCCACCAGCGTGATCGCGAAATCCTTTCCGGCCTACGGTCCTTATATTGCCTCTAAAGCTGGCGTCGAAGGGCTGGTGCACGTACTGGCCAATGAACTCCGTGGCCGTAATATCACGGTCAACGCCGTCGCACCAGGACCAACGGGGACTGATCTGTTCTTTAACGGCAAGAGCGATGAACAGATCGCCGCGATTGCCAAACTGGCACCGCTGGAACGTATTGGCACCCCCGATGAAATCGCCAATGTTGTCGCCACATTGGCCGGCCCGGACGGTAGCTGGATAAACTCGCAGGTGATCCGCGTTAATGGTGGTTTTGCCTGATTTCAGTCTTTGTGCGGATAACCTGGTTATCCGCGCTCCACAAGGCTGAATAATTTTCCAGGAGCAAATATCGGATATTGAGTAATCAGAAATTAATAAATAATATTTATTTTATAAAAAACAAAATAGAAATTAAAATAACCTTATTGAACGAATTGGCAGTAATTAATAATTTCCTTACAACGCCAGCACTTAATTGCAACGAGTAACATCCCCCTATTCTCTTTTTTACCCCATCATGCAAAACTCAGGTATTCACCCTATATTGCAATATATAAAAAATAAGCAATCATATAGCGCTTTTAGGAATTTACTTATGTCAGTAAAAACCAATATCTCGTCAAATTACTGACCAGAATAAAAAGTACTTTAGCTCACACTCCGATTTTTTCTTGACCCGGCGTTCATTTATTTATTTTGTAGTTCAAAGGGATTTTAATTAAGGATATTTTATGAAGAAACTTATTTTACCTCTGCTGATTGGCAGCGCCTTATTAGTACCCCCCACTTTTGCCGCTGAACACAATCGAGCCATCAGTTATTTGACCTCATGGGGTGTGGACAATCAGGCAGAAAAAGAAATAGCCCGCGCCAAAGTCGATACACTGTTGTTATCCTTCGGTCGATGGGAAGCCAACGGTGATATTCATATCTCTGACAATATCATTGAGGCCCCCACCGACGCTTACTGGATCTCTTCCGCCTATTTAAGCTGGACACAGTTCAAGTTCGATAATCCGCAACACAAGGTTATGGTGGCCTTTGGCGGTCAGACTTATGAATCAATATGGAGCTATCTGCAAACCGCAGAAAACCGTGAAAAAATTGCCCAGAACCTGGTGGCGTTGCTGCAGAAAAACTTACCGGTTTATAAAAGAGTCAATGGCCAGAATCAGTACACGCAGGTGGGAACCACCCAGTTGGACGGTATCGACTTTGACTTTGAAAAAGGCGCTCGTGTCACCGCGGAAGAAAACGCCAATCTGCTGGATCTGGCTAAACGCGTCCGTCAGAAAATTGCTTTGTTGCCCACTAAAAAACTGCTCAGCCTGACCACCTACCACGTCGGGGCAGACCCGATTGAATGCGCCAATGTTGCGGTGACTCAGGATTGTTCCTACATTGAACCTTCTCGCTCTCCTCATCACGGTGAAGTACTGCCACTGCTTAAAAATGGCAAAGACGTCTTCGACTTCTTTAACGTGATGGCCTATGACGCAGGTAAACGTTTTAAATACGATGTCGCCATGGCCAACTATGCGAGAGCCGTGGGTACGCCAGCTAAAATCGTGCTGGGGGCAACGATTAACCAGCAATGGGGACCAGAAGGCAGCTTCGTCGAAAATTATCAAAATAACATTGAGCGCGCCGCATGGCAGGCACGCAATAACTACGGCGGCTTTTTCGTCTGGACTCTCGGCTCCAATACACAAAGCATGCCTTTCGCCGAACAGGTGAATTACATCAACCATATGAAAGAAGCCGCTGAAGAAGCTGCTGGTACAGAAGATTTGGTGAAACCGACCACACCAACCGCACTGCAAGCCACAGTCAACAAGGGCAGCATCTCGCTGAACTGGAAAGCTTCTACGGATAATATTGCGGTCACCAGCTACCAGATCCACCGTAATGGCAGCAATTACAGTACCACCACCAGCACTCAGTGGACGGATCCATCGGCACTTGCTGGCGTGGAATACCGCTATTTTGTAAAAGCCAGGGATGCCGCCGGTAATCTCTCCGCGGCCAGCAACGAAGTAAAAGCTAAAATCGAATCGACCCAGGAGCAGGTAAAACCCAACGCGCCGACCGGTTTGAGTCAGTTGTCGGCCACCAGCAATAGCCTGAGTATTAAATGGCAGGCGGTGAGCAACACCACGATTAAGCACTACCAGGTATGGCGCGATGGCATCAAGGTGAAAACAGTTACCGCAACTCAGTTCCAGGATACAGGACTGGCCGCCGGTAAAACCTACACCTACTACGTTACTGCCGAAAGCGACAAGGGTCTGATATCCAGCGCCAGCAGCACACTCCAAGCCAAAACCCAGGATGAGCAGGTCGTCACACCAGGCCCAGCAGAAGGTGACTGGAAAGTGGGCGTCAACTATAAAGTGGGTGAAGTCGTGACTTATCAGGGTAAAAAATATCGCTGCCTGCAGGCGCACCCGGCTATGGCACACTGGAACCCGGCTGCAGCGGGCTCGCTGTGGCAGTTGCAGTAAGCGGTTAATCTCCACACTTTTTAGTTTCAGGGGTTAATCAATAAAAAAGGCCGGTTGCCCGGCCTGAGTTTGATGACAAAGTCGTCTTGATGATCGAGATACCCGGGCATAGCACACCTGGGGGCGCTCCGGCGGGCAAGCCCGCTACGACCCCAACGGTGCACTCTCCCTAATAACGGACTTTGTCAGCAGTCTGAGGCCGGTTGCCCGGCCTTACTAAAATCAGTTATTAACCGGAATAACAGCACCTTTATATTTGGTGCGGATCCAGTCCTGGATCTCTTTCGAATGCAGAACTTTTACCAGTGCGACGATATCTGGCTTATTCTCATCACCACGGTGAACGGTAATGATATTGGCATAGGGGTTATTCTCGCCGCTTTCAACCGCGATGGGGCCTTTTACCGGGTCGAGACCGGCATCAATGGCGTAGTTGGCGTTGATCACTACCGCATCCCCTTCATTGTTGTTGTACATCTGCGGCAGCAGTGCACCTTCAACGTTAGCCAGGAAGTTCAGGTGTTTCGGGTTGGAAACGATATCGGTAATGCGTGCATCCACCTTGCTCACGCCAGGTTTCAGTTTGATCACCCCTTCTTTCTCAAAAATCGACAGGATACGGCCTTCTTCAGCCACAGCGTCACGCATAATCACTTTACCGTTCTCTGGCAGGTCTTTCAGTGATTTGTACTTTTTCGAGTAGATACCAATTGGCTCAATATGGATGGCACCGGCGCTGACAAAGTCATAACTTTTATCGTCGGCATGATCTTTCAGCACGCTTTTCAAATAAGGAATGTGCTGGAAATAGTTGGCGTCGATATCATGACTGGCTAGCGCAGTGTTCGGCAGAATGTAATCCTGGAAAGGTTTGATCTCCAGATCGATACCCTGCTTGGCCAGAATAGGCTTTGCCTGCTCGAGGATCTCGGCGTGCGGCACGTTAGAAGCGCCAACGGTCAACGTATCAGCCCATGCACTCAGGCTCAGTGTTGCCGCGATCAGCAGCGTCAGTGTTTTTTTCATTTTATTTTTCCTAAAAAAGTTAACGTTTGTCGAGCCGAGTAGTGAGGGCATCACCTAAGAACTGGATGATAAAAACAATCACCAGGATCATTACTGTGGCAACCAGGGTGACATCACCGTGGTTGCGCTGAAAACCCTCCAGATAGGCCAGGTTTCCCAGACCGCCTGCGCCAATCACCCCCGCCATCGCGCTATAACTGACCAGCGCAATCAGCGTGACGGTAATGCCGGAGACCAGCGCCGGAGATGACTCCGGCAGCAGCACGCGAAAAATCAGAGTACTGATACGTGCGCCCATCGACCGCGAGGCTTCAATCACCCCTTTGTCGACTTCACGCAGACTAATTTCCACCAGACGGGCATAGAAAGGTGCCGCACCGACGATCAGCGCTGGCAGTGCGGCATTCGCGCCGAGAATGGTGCCAATTAGCGTTTTGGTAAACGGGATCAGCAAGACAATCAAAATGATAAACGGGATCGAACGGAACACGTTGACCAGCACCGAAATCACCGAATATGCCGCGCGATTCTGAAACAGTCCGCCGCGAGCAGTCAGGAACAGCACCAGCCCAAGCACAATGCCCAGCACAAAGGTGGCAGCACCGGAAAGCGCGGTCATATACAGAGTTTCACCGGTGGCGGCCCACAGCTGTGCCAGCTTGAGATGAGGAAACAGGGTGTCAAACATGGGTCACCACCTCGGTGGTAATGTCATAGCGATGTAAATCCGCCAAAATACGCTCAAGCTGGCTGTCGCTGGCCGCGACCTGTAACCACAGCTCGCCAAAGGTTCCGTGAGTGGTTTGCGTCATTTTTCCATGCAAAATATTAAATGGCAGGGCATATTTCAGCGTCAGTTCGCCGACGATCGGCTGCTGAGTGCTGACCCCAATAAAGGTCAGCTTTAATACGCAACCGCCCTGGGCATCCACCAACTGCGGATTAAACGGCGTATTGGCGCTGCTGTATTCGGTCGTCTGTTTGACAAACTGACGGGTGATCGGCTGTTGCGGATGAGTAAATACCGACAGCACTTCGCCCTCTTCCACAATGCGCCCGGCTTCCATCACCGCCACGCGATGACAGATTTTGCGCACCACATGCATCTCATGAGTGATCAGCACAATCGTCAGCTGTAGCTGGCGGTTAATGCTCAGCAGCAGATCAAGAATTGAATCGGTGGTTTGCGGATCGAGCGCCGAAGTGGCCTCATCACACAACAGCACATCCGGGTTATTTGCCAGCGCACGAGCAATCCCCACGCGCTGCTTCTGTCCGCCGCTAAGTTGCGCCGGATAGGTATCTTCTTTACCGGTCAGACCAACAAGTCCAATCAACTCCTGCACTCGCTGCTTGATCACCGCTTTCGAAGCACCGGCAATTTGCAGGGGAAAGGCAATATTTTCGCTGACGGTCCGCGACCACAGCAAATTGAAATGCTGGAACACCATACTGATTTTAAGCCGTGCCCGGCGCAGCTGTTCACCAGTGGCATCAGTGATGCACTGACCGGCGATGGTTACGCTGCCGGACGTGGGTTTTTCCAAACCGTTCAGTAAACGAATCAGGGTACTTTTCCCTGCACCGCTATAACCAATAATGCCGTAAATCTGCCCTTGCTCTACCTGAAAACTGACGTCTTCAACGGCAGTTACCGGACCCGAACTGGCGTTGAATACTTTAGAAACGTTGCGTAAAACTATCATTCGTTGCCTGTTATCTGCCGTCATATCAGCGAAATCGGCTGATTAATTGAAATGATGATTTTTCATTTATTATTGATAAAACTAATCGCTAAGCGATATTAGTCAGGTCGCTAAATATTGCAAACGACTTAAAAATTATGGCTTATAACCAAAATGAAGATTTGATTTAAATTTAATCAAGAAATTATCGAAAGGAGGAATAAGCGGCGAGCAAAGCAAGGTCTAATACGACCTGCTATTCACTTTGGCCAAAGCGGGCACGATATTGCGCCGGGGTGGTGGCGAACTGACGGCGGAAATAGAGACGGAAGTTGGTGGTACTGCCAAAACCAGACACCTCGGCAATGCGCATAATGGTCAAGCTGCTCTCTTCCAACAGACCACGGGCTTTGCTGAGTCGTTCGGCCATTAGCCAACGCGCCGGAGTGGTACCGGTAGCATCCTTGAAACGGCGCAAAAAGGTGCGCGTACTCATGCCGACTGACTGGGCCAGTGCGGCAATAGGTGCCTCGGCGGGAAGCTCCCGCCGCAGACGATCCAACAATGGCCCAAGTCGGGCACTTTCGTATTGACTCGGCACCGCCCGTTCGACGAACTGTGCCTGACCGCCGTCGCGATGGGGCGGGATCACCAGTCGACGGGCGACCATATTGGCTTTGGCGGCACCAAAGTCGCGCCTCACCAGATGCAGGCAAAGATCGATACCTGCAGCGCTACCGGCGGCGGTCAGTACCTGGCCATTATCAATATAGAGCACATCGGCTACCACGCTGATATCCGGATAACGCGCCGCCAGCATTTCGCTGTAACGCCAGTGGGTGGTGGCGCGGCCGCCCCGCAATAGTCCGGCCTGCGCCAGAACAAAGGCGCCGGAACATATAGAGAGAATGCGCGCACCACGAACATGAGCTGCCTGTAATGCCAAGATCAGGTTATCCGGAGCGGGTCTGTCGATATGGGTCCAGCCGGGGATAATAATGGTGCCAGCCTGCTCCAGCAATTCCAGCCCGCCATCCACCAGTACGCGAATACCGCCACTCGCTCGCAGCTCGCCGGGGTCAACGCTGGCCACGGCAAACTGATACCAGTTATCGCCCATCTCAGGTCGGCGCAGGCCAAACACTTCAACGGCAATGCTGAATTCAAAAGTGCAAAGACCGTCATAGGCCAGTGCGACAACAGAAAGATTATCAGGGAATAATTTTGGCATGATTCAGATGTTATATGTCATTAGTGCCATCTTCCAGCGAAAGCTGTGCCGGGCTTACTATAAAGCCTGACCCACAGGAGAATAACATGAGCTATGTATCTGAAATAAAAGCAGCTTCACCAGAGGATGCCCGCGTCTGGTTTGCCAAACGCCTGACGCTGGAAACCGACTGTGCCGATGTGCACGCCGCCATGAACGCCAATGAGATGGATTTTGTCCTGTTACAGGTGGTCGGCCAGCCGCAGGCTTTCCGGCAACGGCATATCCCCGGGGCATTGCATCTGCCGCATCGGGAAATGACCGAACAGCGCATGTCACAATGGCCAAAAGATCAACTGTTCGTGGTGTACTGCGCGGGTCCGCACTGTAACGGCGCCGAACGTGCAGCATTAAAGCTGGCAGAGCTTGGCCGACCGGTCAAGGTGATGATTGGCGGGATCACCGGCTGGGAAGATGAAGGCTATGCCTTCGCAACCGGCGAATAGTCAGGGTAAATAAGCCGAATGCTCAAAGCGTTGTTTGCTGCATAAAGCCATCTGCAAACTGATGTCCGCTGTTTTGCCACAAGCTGACACAGGTCTGCGCCAACACCGCGGTGGGATCGATCGACAATAACTGCGCTGGCGACTTGATAGCCGCCAGCGCCACAGGCACTTCGGTACAAGCGAGGATTAAACGCTCGGCACCGCGAGCCAGCAGAGCATTGGCCAACTGTTGCAATAACCTGCCCGCCGTCTGTAACTCACCGCGTTTTACCGCATAGCAGCCTGGTACAAACCATTGCTGCATCTCCTGCTCATCAGGCAATAGGGAGTCGATACCCAACTCAGCCAGACGCTGCTGATACCACCCCGCCGCCAGCGTGCCCTGGGTAGCAATCAGCCCCACGCGTGCGGGGCGAGGTGATAAACGCGCCACCTGTTCCACCGTCACCTGCGCGATATGCAAGATAGGCGCCCGACTGGCGGCAGCCAGTGGTGCATACCAGTGATGCGCCGTATTACAGGGCATGACGATATGACTGACCGCGAGACGATTAAGCTGCTCGACGGCATGCAGTAACTGCGGCAGCGGCGACTCGCCGGTTCCCGCCAGCGCTTTTTGCCGATCGGCAATTTGTGGCACATTCCAGGTCACCACCGGCAGATGATCCTGGTCACGTTGCGCGGGCGTGCTGGCGAGGATTTTTTGTAATAAATCCAGGGTCGCCAGCGGTCCCATGCCGCCAATAACGCCCAATAACAGGGTTTCAGCCATGTTTTACGGCTTGCTGTAATACCGGGCGATAGCCAAACAATCCGGCAGAACCACCGGTGTGAATAAACACCACATTGTCGTCTTTGCCAAAATGCCCCTTGCGCACCAAATCGATCAACCCGGCCATGCCTTTGCCGGAGTACACCGGATCAAGCAAGATCCCTTCCAGCTGCGCCAGCAAGGTTACTGCCTCCAGCATACCGGCCGTTGGCAAGCCGTAGCCATCGCCAACATAATCACTGTTGACCACAATGGCGCTGTGCGGAAGTTCGCCCGGTACGCCCAATAAATCGCGGGTGCGTTGGGCCAGGGCATAAACATTTTGTTCCTGTTTTTCTCTTGGGGCACGCACGCTGATACCCAATAGCGGAATACCGCTGTTGGTGGCAGTCAGACCGGCCACCAGCCCGGCTTGCGTACCGGTACTGCCGGTGGCATGCACAATATGGTCAATGCGCAAACGCTGCTGGCTCGACTGATACAGCAGTTCTTCGGCACAGGCAACATAACCCAGAGCACCAATCGGGTTGGAACCACCGCCAGGAATAATATAAGGTTTATGCCCCTCGCCGCGCAGTTTGTCTGCCAACTTCTCCATAGCCAAAGCCATATCTGTACCGGCCGGTAACTGTTCGACAATGGTGCCGCCCAACAGATTATCCAGTAACACATTGCCTGAGAGCTGGTAATCATCACCGCTATCTGCAACCCGCTGTTCCAGCAATACCTGGGTTTTCAGGCCAATTTTCGCGGCGGCGGCAATGGTTTGCCGCACATGGTTAGACTGTGTGGCACCCTGGGTGATAATCACCTCAGCGCCAAGTTGCAAGGCATCCGCCAGCAAAAATTCCAGTTTGCGGGTTTTATTGCCACCGGTTGCCAGACCGGTGCAATCATCACGTTTGATATATAAATTCGGGCCGCCCAAATAACGGCTCAAATTGGTTAATGGTTCCAATGGCGTCGGAAAATGCCCTAAAGATAAACGGGGGAAACGTGCTAAATGCATAATAAATCCTTAATTAATTATTCTTCGATTAAGCCATTCCCGGGAAATAAACAGGCTTCCCGCGATAAATGAACAACCGCTGAATTATCAGCGGATAATAATGGGTTTAAAATCCGGCCTACAGCACCGACAGTTTTTGTAATTCAGCCAACTGCTGCCAGCTGACTTCATCAACTTCAATGCCGTGCTGCCAACGCTGCTGGTAAGCCTTCTGGGCTTTTTCGCCCGGCAGTAATATTTGATTATCGCTGGCGGAGCTTTTCACCCACTTCAGCAACTCGGGGATCTCCGCCTGATAACTGCTGGCGCCCCCCAACCGCTGTGGGTCAATTAATATGGACAACATGCTGTTGACGATACGCTTGCCAGGCTCTAACTGGCGTTCGGTCTTACCCCCGGTTAAGGCGGCACCCAATAATGAACAGACCAGGGATAACCCGGCACCTTTATGCTCGCCAAAGGCCAATAAAGCACCGAACGGCGAGGTCATTAACCAACGCGGATCGGTGGTCGGTTGCCCTTCATTATCTACTGCACAACCTGGCGGTAAGGCCTTGCCGGCATTCCAGGCAATACGTGCCTTATTACCGGCAATGGTGCTGGTGGCAAAATCGAGGATAATCGGCTGGCTGCCTTCGACCGGAATACCAGCGCAAAACGGGTTGGTGCCAAGACGTGCGGCTACCCCCTGCCAGGGCAAGACATTGGGGCGGCTATTATTGACATTGGCAAAATGCAAGGACACCAGACCAGCGTCAGCGGCCTGCTCGGCCCAGGCACCAATGCGCCCCAGATGATGGGAGTTGGCCAGGCTGATCACTGCCACGCCCGTCTCGCGGACGCGCTCAATGCCTTGTGTCATTACTTCTCGCCCGACCACCTGACCAAATCCCTGCTGGCCATCAAATGCAAGCAACGCCCCAAAATCCGCGGTTTTAACCCCACGCGCCCCAGGATGTAAATCACCTTCGGCTATGGCTGCAACATAACGTGGCAGCATGCTGACCCCGTGCGAGTCATGGCCTTTAAGGCTGGCTTCCACCAGATTATTCGCCACTTCACTGGCAATATCTGCGGCAACGTGAATGTCCGTTAAACGGTCGCGCAGGTATTCACGTAAATAACTGTGACTGAAAACTGGCATAATAACTTCCTGTATAACGATGTGAAATTACTATAACGCCAGCAAAAGTACCGATAACATATCAAATACAGATATTGATATGCGAAAAACAGATATTAAAAATAAGTGGCAAGGGAATTTTCAAAGCCAAGTCAGGCAGAATCAATCACAGGGAAGATACTTAAATTATCGCTAAGCTTATCCATAGATATGATAACGCCATTTAAAACATAAAAAATCATTAGATAACAATCCACTACAACAACAGGCATCGATAAGTTATAGCTTATAGCAAAAAACACCTTATAAATAAAAACCCTCAACCCTAGGATAAGTCATCCATTAAAAAATATGCCATCCTCACGCTTTCTGCCAGTAGCTTGGTTATTACTCTTTTGATTTAATTACGGCGAGGGTCAAATGAATTACTCTGCAAAACATAATAAACTTAAAACCGCAGTGGCCGCCTTTACACTTGTTGGATTGGGATTGGCGCCACTTGGCGCACAGGCAGAAGGCACATTACGCATAGCGCAACAATTTGGCATTGGCTATTTATTGCTGGACGTGGTGCGTGACCAGCATCTGATCGAAAAACACGGCAAAGCGCTGGGTGTCGATATCAACGTTGACTGGCGTACCCTTTCCGGTGCCACCGCCATTAATGAAGCCTTGATTTCCGGTGCTCTGGACGTGGCCTCAGCAGGGGTGCCGCCAATGCTTACCGTATGGGATCGCACCAATGGCAAACAAAATATCAAAGCCATTGCCTCGCTGGGCTCAATGCCGAACTATTTATTAAGCAATAACCCGGCAGTAAAAACCATTGCCGATCTGAGCGATAAAGATCGCATTGCCGTACCCGCTGCCGGTGTCGGCTTTCAGTCGCGCACCCTGCAAATTGCCAGCGCCGAGCGTTTTGGCGACAAGGATTACCGCCATTTTGACAATATCACCATCAGTCTGCCGCATCCCGATGCCAGCGCGGCGCTGATTGCCGGCGGCTCGGAAATTTCTGCGCACTTCTCCAGCCCGCCGTTCCAGTATCAGGCACTGGAACATGCCAATGTACATAAAATCCTTAGTTCTTATGATGTTCTCGGTGGTCAGGCAACCTTCAATGTGCTGTACGCCACCGAAAAATTCCATAATGACAATCCGAAAACCTACCAGGCATTCTACGACGCACTGGCCGAAGCCTCGCAATTGGTCAAAAACAACAAGAAGCTGGCAGCTGAGATCTATCTGCGCAGCGAAGACTCTCATCTGTCGACCGAGCTGGTGCAAAAAATCATCAGCGATCCGGAAATCGACTTTACCATTGCCCCAGAACGCACCTTTGTCTATGCCGAAAAGCTTTATCAGTTAGGGGTATTAAAAACCCAGGCCCACTCCTGGAAAGACTATTTCTTCCCGGAAGCCTACAACCAGCCCGGCAGCTAAGGGCCCTGAGACCAGCAACCCGCAATTTTAGCCTGTTGCCGTCATGGCGGCAGCAGGACACTCTACTAAGGCAGGCACTTTATGCTTATCGTCACAGACAACACGCCAACGCAGCCGTTATTGCAAGTTTCTGGTGTCGGGCTGGAATACAAAACCCAAAAACACCATATCCAGGCTACTTATGATGTGAGCTTTGACGTCTATCCAGGCGATCGTTTTATTTTGTTAGGGCCGTCAGGCTGTGGCAAATCCAGCCTGCTGAAAGCCATTGGCGGGTTTTTATCGCCCAGCCAGGGCACGCTGCGACTGGATGGTGAACTGATCCGTAAACCGGGTCCGGAACGTATGATGGTGTTTCAGGAGTTTGATCAGTTGCTGCCGTGGAAAACGGTGCTGGACAATACCCTGTTCCCTCTACTGGCCAGTAAAAAATTTCCGCCAAAAGAAGCGCGCGAACGGGCCCGCCATTTTTTGCATAAAGTCGGGTTATCCGCCTTTGCCGATGCCTATCCGCACACGCTATCCGGTGGTATGAAACAACGGGTAGCCATTGCCCGCGCCCTGGCAATGCAACCCAAAATTCTGCTGATGGATGAGCCATTCGCCGCTCTGGATGCCCTCACCCGGCAAAAAATGCAGGAAGAGCTGCTGGCGTTATGGGATGACGTGGGTTTTACCCTGCTGTTTGTCACACACTCTATTGAAGAGGCGCTGGTGGTGGGCAACCGTATTCTGCTGCTTTCACCGCACCCGGGGCGAGTACGGGCAGAAATCAATAGCCACCAATTTACGCTGAACGATTACGGCAGTAACGCCTTCCAGGCCAGCGCTCAGCATATCCACCAGCTGCTGTTCCCCGGACAACAAGCGGCGCTCAATAGATCTCCACAAGGTCATCAAGATGAACAGACAACCGCCCGTCCGAGCAGAATATCAGCGTGAACTGGAGCCGCTGCCCGCGATGGCGGTGGCCCACCCATTACCCTTGATCCAGCGATTATGGAACCAGACCTGGTTACGTAAAAGCGTGATCATTTTGGTACTGCTGCTGTTATGGCAAGCCGGGGCAATGTGGGAAAACAATGACCTGATGTTGCCGAGCCTCTGGCAAACCGGCCATGCCTTTATCGAAGATATGTTTAACGGCACCTTGCCGGCCAAAATTGCCATTTCGCTAAGTACCCTGCTCAGAGGGTATCTGATTGGCAGCCTGCTGGCCCTGGTGCTCAGTGCCTTCGCCGCCGCCACTCAGTTAGGGCGCGATTTACTCAGTAGCCTGACCGCTATGCTCAACCCCTTGCCGGCCATTGCCTTATTACCTGTGGCATTACTGTGGTTTGGTCTGGGTAACAGCAGTCTAATCTTTGTATTGGTGCACGCCGTACTCTGGCCGATGGCACTCAGCACATACAGCGGCTTCCTTGGGGTATCGGAGACCCTGCGCATGACCGGGCGTAATTATGGCCTGAAGGGCATACGCTATGTGATCTATCTACTGATCCCGGCTGCGCTGCCCGCCATTATCTCCGGCTTGAAAAATGGCTGGGCCTTTGCCTGGCGTACCCTGATTGCCGCTGAACTGGTATTTGGTGCCTCCAGCGGCAAAGGTGGACTAGGCTGGTACATCTTTCAAAACCGTAATGAGCTGTATACCGACCGGGTATTTGCCGGGCTGATTTCAGTGATCATCATTGGTTTATTGGTTGAAGGGCTGGTATTTGCCAGCGTGGAAAAACTCACCGTGAAACGCTGGGGTATGCAACGCTAAGCCCCAAAGAGGAAAGATTATTATGCTCGAAATTAAAGTGCCGCAAAGATATCTCAATCTTGACGGGGTGACCGCCAAAGTGGGGGAATATATTGCGCCCCTGGCACAGCAAGTGTTGATCGTTACCAGCCCCAGTGCATGGAAAGCGACCCGGGATCAGGTCGAGTACAGCTTGCAAGAACAGGGTATCGGCTTTCAACTGAGCTTTTTGTCGGGTCCTTGCAGTGAAAGCGCCGTCAATGCCATTGCACAACAGGCAAGCCTTTATGGCGCACAGCTGATCCTCGGCATCGGCGGTGGCAGAGTAATGGATGCCGCCAAAGCTGCTGGGGAAAAGCTACAGCAGTTGCCGGTGATTAACCTGCCGACCATTGCCGCTACCTGTGCCGCCTGGTCGCCAATTAGCGTGATCTATAATGACCATGGCGGACAAATTGGCCCGCTGACATTGCAACGCCTGCCGGTTTGGGTACTGGTGGACAGCCAGGTTATTGCTCAAAGCGACAGTCGCTACCTGCAAGCCGGTATCGTCGATGCGCTGGCAAAATGGTATGAATTCCAGCCCTATTTGCGCCAGGGTGACCAGGGACTCTCGTTGTTATTGAAAGCACAACCGGCCAGACTGGCGTTGGATACCTTTATCAGCCAGGGACAACAAGCGGTTAAAGACAACCAGAACGCAGAGGTCACGCCAGCGCTGCGCCAGGTTATCGATGCGGTGATTGCCCTTGCCGGCTTGGCAAACAGCATGCGTGATGAAATCCCGCGGGTTGGCATTGCACACGCCATTCACAACAGCATGACCCATATTGAGGAACTGCATCACTGGCTGCATGGTGAAAAAGTGGGGTTTGGCCTGGCGGTACAGGCGTTACTGGAGTCTGACCATGCGCAAACCCGTGAAGAGTTGTTGCCATTATTGAAGATATTTGGCTCACCACTGAGCTTGAGCTACCAGGGCAATGTGCCATCGGCCAATCTTGGGCAACAGATTGCGCAACGTATCCATATTGCGCCATCGGTGATCGCCCGGCTTCCTTTCCCATTGGACCAGGACCGTATTGCTAGCGCGATAGAAACTACCCTCAATCAATATCGTCCTCACTAAGCGGCAATAAAAACTCTCGGGGTGCCATGCCGCCCCGGGAGTGATATCCATTACTACGTGGGCATAGATGCGTCGGTATTTCCCACCATAGCGATAAAGTTATCGCGAATTAAATCCGCATAACGATCATCCCAGGCAATGCCGACATCCCAGCTCACATAACGTCCGGTTAACGGGATCTGATTAATGCTCGCCGGGGCAATATGCATAATGCTGTGCGGCAGAATTGCCACGCCAATACCGGCAATCACCAGTGCGAGAAGGGTTTGAATATCCCCCGCCTCCTGCGTTGACGACGGAAAAAGCTGAGCAGATTGCAGGTACATATCGGTTTGCGCATTCAGTCCCCGGCCACGCTCGTTATACAGGCGTAACAGCGGCAGGCGCTTTAACCAGGTTTCCACAGTGCAACCGTAATCTGCGGGTGTCACCATAATTAAATGGTCTTTGAATAACGCCTGATAATACAACGGAGCTTTCGCCGGAACCCGGACAAAACCAACTTGCAGTGATC
Source organism: Rouxiella aceris (assembly GCF_012933545.1). Lineage (GTDB taxonomy): Bacteria > Pseudomonadota > Gammaproteobacteria > Enterobacterales > Enterobacteriaceae > Rouxiella > Rouxiella aceris. The sequence continues at coordinate 415,953 of NZ_JAADJU010000001.1, forward strand.
CATTCTCCAACAAATCGTACTGTCTGGTTGACGGAATATCCTCCAGACTCACCTCAATTGCCGGGTATAACCGCCGAAATCTGGCGATGCATTGCGGGGCAAAATAGAAGCTGGACAGGCCAAACCCGATGTTGATCCGCCCTTCCTCTCCCCTGGCAATCTGCTTAGCATGTTGCAAGAAACTGTCGGCCTGCTTCAGCACCTTTATCGCTTCAGGCAGCAGTCGCTGCCCCCCCATCGTCAACTGGCTTCCATGGCGGCCACGAATAAACAGTGGCGTATTTAGCAATGACTCCAGCAAGTTAATCTGTTTGGTCAGCGCCGGTTGCGTCATCGACAGGGCCAGTGCCGCTTGCAAATAATTGCCCTTCTCCGCCAACACGACAAAGGCTTTCAGCAGCTTCAGGTTCATCTATTACATTCCATTTGGTAATCATGATTAAAAAACAATTCATTATAAAGTTATCAGCGAGATTGCTGTAATACCAACACTGTCTCGCCCCCAACTTTAGCTGTGGAGAAATTTGATGAGTAAACCGTTGCCAATTAAAGCCGCTGTTGTTCAGTTTCAGCATCAGGCCGGTAATAAAAAATATAATCTGCTGGTGATTGAGAAATTTATTGAACAGGCTGCCCTGCAAGGAGTACAGATCTTGGCCTTTCCGGAAATGTGCATCACTGGTTATTGGCATGTGCCAAAACTGCCTGCCGAACAGGTTGCCGCACTGGCAGAACCCCTGGCCAGTAGTCCTTCGCTAGCATTGGTGCGCTCGCTGGCGGCGAAGCATCAGATGATGATCTGCGTGGGTTTGATTGAGCGCGCTGAGAATGGTCATCTTTATAATGCCTATGTGGCCTGCATGCCGGATGGTGATTTTCATACTCATCGTAAATTGCATGCTTTTGAACACCAGGCGATAAGCAGCGGCGACAGCTATACCGTGTTTGACACCCCCTGGGGCGTTAAAGCAGGAATACTGATCTGTTGGGACAACAATCTGGTGGAAAACGTCCGCGCAACCACCTTGCTGGGTGCCGACATACTAATAGCACCGCACCAAACCGGTGGCACCCACTCACGCAGTCCGTACGGTATGAAACCGATCCCGCTCGCCTTGTGGGAGCAACGAGTGGAACGAAAAGAGGAGATCACCGCAGCTTTCCGCGGCGTCAATGGCCGGGAATGGTTGATGCGCTGGCTTCCCTCTCGCGCCCATGACAATGGTATTTTTATACTTTTCAGCAACGGCGTCGGCGCTGACGATGATGAAGTCCGCACAGGTAACGCCATGATCCTTAATCCTTATGGTTTTATTATCGAAGAAACCGACGCAGCGGCTGATGCGATGGTTACTGCCGAGCTTGATCTGTCACTCATTCCACTCAGCACTGGCCGTCGTTGGATCTACGGGCGACGCCCGGATTTGTATCACATTCTGACTGAACCGCAGGGTTATGAGCGCGATGCCATTACCGCACGTTTCTCTGAGGAAAAAACCGGTAAGAAATAAGATTTTACCGTCCCCATGCCACCATGTAGCCATCGTTGAACATAGACAGGTGGCTGTCACGCAAAGATGCCCGGTGCAAAATCAAAGCCCGGCGCATACACTATTAACCCTAAACATTCCCATTTTGCGCCGGGCTGGCTGACGCCATGCAAATTTGCCCGCAAATCCGATAGTTACCAAACGATAGCGCCAGTTGTAAGCCCGTTATAGGAGCTTATAACGGCATTAGACTCGGTGCCAGCATCAGACACGGCGCGGCTAAAACTCGTCATAAAGTAGTCATTTAACAATCAATTACAATTAAGCATGTGAGGGAAATGAGATGGCCGATATCGTAAATTGGGGCGTGCTTGGTTATGCCCGCATAGCAAGACTTTCCGTTATTCCGGCGATAGGCCGAGCGGCTAATGCCCGCCTGCTGGCCGTGGCCTCGCGCAATGCCGCTGACTTGCCCACAGATCAGTGGGAAAAAACCTATAACAATTACGAGGCCTTGCTGGCCGACGATGATATTCAGGCGGTCTATATTCCGTTGCCTAACTCCTTGCATAAAGAGTGGGTGATTAAGGCGTTGAACGCCGGCAAGCATGTTTTATGTGAAAAACCCCTGGGCTTAAACGCCGAGGAAGCACAGGCGATGCAGCAGGCCAGTAAAAAGCAGCAGCGACACTTGATGGAAGCGGTTATGTATCGCTATACCGACCGCACGCGGGTAGTAAAAGAGATACTCGATAGCGGCGTGCTGGGCGAACTTCGTCATATCAATGCTTCGTTCCGCTTTTTGCTGGATCGGGAAAATACCATCAAAGCAAAACCGGAATTGGGTGGCGGTGCACTTTATGATGTCGGCTGTTATCCGATAAATTTTGTCGGTATGGTCACCGGCCGTCTGCCGCTACGTTGCAAAGCGCTGGAGGAAACCCATGGCGGTGTCGATACCAATCTCTCGGCGCTATTGCAGTACGATGACGGCTTGATTGCCAATATTCACTGTGGATTTAATGCGTTTTCGCGAATTTACGCGGAAATTATCGGAACCAAGGGGATGTTGCAAATCGATAACACCTTCCTGGATGATGCCGGTGAAGTCTATTTACACCAGGCGGAAGGCGTGCGCGCCATTCCCGTGGCAGCATCCGATCGCTATAAGGCGGAAATCACCCATTTTTCCGATGCAGTGCTTAATCCATCATCGCCTTTGTTATCACTGGACGAGAGTATTATGAATTTGCAAGTTCTCGATATGATTAGAAAAAGCATACAGAGCTGAATACGCAAGGTGCGATGATAGCCTTGTGTGTATAACGGCCATGGGAGCAACGGTGATCGCTGAGTCGGTCACCGAATTGTATAATTGGGCTAGCCTCTGCAAATAACTCTTTACTGCCATCCATTTACTTTTCTGGAGCGATGATAGAGCTTTCTCAATTTATTTTAATTTCATTAATTATTATCAAAATGAAATTAAAGCCACCACAGTAAATACAAACATGAGTATAACCTGACACCCAGAAAAAAACTCGATAAGAAATCTCTTTATATCGTCCTGATATAAACCAGAACCGCTTGGTGAATTCTGCCACAGCAAAGAATATTCTTTAAATAGATACTTAAAAGCCTCAACAATACGGCATAAGTTCTTGCGGTATTTTGATTATATTATCTAAGCAAAAAAGCAATGCAGTAAATATTCCATTCATTGGAATTAACACTCCCCCGCCAGGAAATCTCTATTTAAAGGATTATTATGAAAATTAAAATAAAACCACTGAGAATATTAATCGCCATGTCACTCATGGCCACAGGCATGCCTGCCGCCATGGCCCATAACGATCAGGGGACTACCGCTACCCCAACCATCTATTTCGCTACCCATCCCAATATGAAGGCCAGTAACTCCCTGAGTTCAGTGTCGGCGACGATGGAGGTACAAGAGATGACCAGCGACACCGCGCCCTGGTACTGGGCCTATCAAGGATGGTTTATGAGTGAGGGGGCATTCTATTTTGGTCTGCAACCAAACGGTCACTACGGCAAAACGGCTCTATTCAGCGTCTTTGGCAAAGGCACACAAAGTAGTTTTTCTTCTTGTAAAGGTGGCGCCGACTCGACTAATCCGGATACCGGCATGAGCTGCCATATTCCTTATGATTGGGAAATTGGCCATAAATATACTTTTAATGTTAAGCGTATAAATCTGGACGCTAAGCAAAGCCTTGCCACCTGGAAAGGCATAGTCACCGATCAAACAACCGGCGAGCAAACAACTATCGGGGAAATCAAGGTTCCTGCTCGTTGGTCAGACATAGTGCCAAGTATCATTGGCTGGGCAGAATGGTTTCAAAATGGCGGGCTTACCTGCGCGCAACGCACCAATTTTGTGGTTAACTACAGCGCTGTCTCAGGTGTTTATTCCAACTCATCCTCGCCGTGGCACAGTTATGTTTCCGGAACCACGGCCAACACCTGTGCAACCTATGATAAAACCGGCCCTTACCCGGCAGAAGTGACAATGAGTGCCGGTGGGACATTTAATGATAGTAATAATCCGGGGCCAGGCGTTATTAAGCCGGTTGCCGTTGTTCCCGCAGACTTTACAGTAACACAGTCCTCCAGTTCGGCTGGCTACCCACTGGATGGTTCCGACAGCAAAAATGCCCAATCTTACAGCTGGAAAATTGTGCAGGGTGCGGGTGATTTCTGGCTACAGGAAAAGCAGGGTGGCATCTGGCTGCGCGAGGTGAAACAGGCCAAGGCTCGCGCATTGGTCCCGGCCAATAAAGTTGGAACAGCCGTCTATGAACTGACGGTTACCGGGAAAGATGGCACTCAAGACGCGCGTCGTGTGACGGTAACGGTGAAAGCGGCTAATAACAAACCGGAGATCCCTGCTGACGCGGAGTACCCAGCCTGGAAACAGGGTACCACCTACGTTGCTGGCAACAAGGTCACCTACGAGGGTGTCAAATATATTGCTAAATATTGGACCAATGAAAGACCCGCCAACAGCAATGCCTGGAATTTTGCCGATCCCAACTATCGCTCTGAGTGGAGTCCATCCAAGGCCTATAGCGGCGGCGCTCATGTCAGTTACCAAGGTAAAAATTATAAAGCGGCCTACTGGACTCAGGGTAATACGCCTGGCCAGCATGCAGTCTGGATTGCCGAATAAGGGGGAGTCAATCCGCTCGGTTGGCGCAAGAAATTACCCACTAGTCTATCCATAACGGAAAATGGGCAAAAGTAAGACGGCGCTTTGTTCGATACTGGCGCCGTCTTATTATCGTCGGTTGGCACGCCTTTAAGCAGCTGGAGGAAACTGACCTAATTGCATAAACAGACCAAACCAGTCTTCCAGATGCCAGGTGGTCGTAATACGCTCGCCGTTAAGCTGATGAATTTCATGTAAGCGGATGCTGACAAATTTACCGGTAGGCTCAATACCCATAAAATTTCCTTTATGGGTACCGGTAATTTCTGCGCGGACTGCAATCTGCCCAGGTACCTGTATCAGGTCATGAATGACGATCTGCACATCAGGAAAGGCTGCAGCGAACCCTTCAATAATCGGCTTTAGCCCTTCAGGACCCGGTGCCTGACCTGGAGCAAGGGGAATATCATTCCAGTCTGGCGTTACCGCCTCATAAATTAACTCAGGATTTTTCTCGCTAAATGCCTGATAAATTTTTTCAACGGCCTTACGTTCCGCTATAAGACGATTTGCCATTTCGTTATTGTCGGGCATTGTTATATTCCTCTGGCTGATAACATTTAATGTGGTTAATCTGAAGTACGCAGCAAGTATTACATTGGCATCAGCAGTTATTGAAATAAGAAATGAATATAGAGGAATATACACTTTATGGATTTTAGGGGGCTTGATCTCAATCTTCTGGTGGCTTTTGATGCACTGATGGAAGAACGGAATGTGACCCGCGCCGCCACCAGGGCCGCTGTTAGCCAGCCAGCGATGAGCGCGGCACTTTCTCGCTTGCGAACGCATTTTGCCGATCCGCTGTTTATTCGCAGCGCAGCAGGACTGCTGCCAACCGCCCGGGCAAAAGAGATTGGCCTGCACGTTGCCAAAGCCCTGAACGAACTGACAAACCTGTTGGTTACAGATGAACAATTCTCCCCGCAGAACAGAACCATGTCATTCACGCTGGGCATGTCGGAATACCCAATGATGGTATTACTGCCCTCGATTATGAAAGCCATTAATCAGCAGGCACCGGGGGTGACGATCCATGTGCAAGCCTATGTCGATCGCGATGAGGCCGTTGCCATGCTCGATAGCGGAAAAATCGACCTGGTAATCGGCATCCCACCGACGCAAGCTGAAAACAGAATATTATCGACGCCACTTTTCAGTGATGAATTTGTCACCCTGGTTCGCAGTGATAGTGAAGCCGCCAGAAGTGGGATGACGTTAGATCGCTATCTCAGTATGAGTCATATATTGGTCTCGCCGGAAGGTAATCACTATGGCCAGGTTGATGAGCGGCTCAGGGAGATGGGATTGACCCGCGAACTTCGCCTGACGCTGCCCACCATGTCTGCCGTCGCCAGAGTGGTTCAGCAGACCAATTATATTGCGACAGTTCTGAAGCGAAGCGTAGTAGTCAGCGAAACGGATGGAAGCATTGTTATGCTTAGCCCGCCGTTAGATATGCCGGAGATCCCCGTGCATCTGTTCTGGCACCGTCGATCCAATGACAGCAGTGCCCAACAATGGTTAAGAAAGCTGATTTGCGCGCAATCCAGTGAATTGATGTAAGTCTACCGGTTACGGGCTTGGGTGGCAGGATCCCATAAAATCTCCCCCAGGCAGCGTCCGCTGCATTTTTCCATTTCACCATAATCTTCTGTTAACCAAGCCCCATCAACACGCCACCTGGCTTAACTCATTTAAAAATATCAGCATTCAGTACTCCGTCAGCCCTCACTTTAGGCGTTTCCCCCTGACCAATACTGTCGCCCGCATTATAACTTTCATTTTGCAAGTAACTATGACTTGCAAAATGAAAGCCACTGGTAGAGGATGACTCCATGCCCTGCCAAAATGAGACCGCAAGATGAAAAATACGCCCTTATATGAAACCTCCTGTCCGATTGCCCGCAGTCTGGGACGCATTGGCGACAGTTGGTCGGTGATGATCCTCAGGGATATCACCGCAGGCTTTACCCGCTTTGATGAGTTTCAAAAAAGCTGCGGCATCGCCCCCAATATTCTTTCCCGCAGATTGAAAGACCTGATTGACGACGGATTGCTGGAGAAGGTGAAGTACAGTCTCTCTCCGCCCCGCTATGAATATCAACTCACGCAAAAAGGCAAAGATTTCCGCCCTGTGCTGTTGGCGCTGGCAGTCTGGGGAACCGAACACTTCTCTCCTGAAGGACCGCAGCTACAACTGGTGGAAACGGAAACCCATCGCCCGCTGCGAACGGCTATGGTCGATGCCGCTACTGGCGAGGTTGTCGTTCCAGAAGCTTACTCGCTGGTGCCCGGCCCTGCTGCTGACCCGATTATCCGCTACCGCCACGCTTATCTTAGCCAGAAAAAAGCCGGTGTTGAGCCTTTGAAATTTACCCCACCGGAAAAGCAAGGATAACAATGCATGAGTGTTTCTAATGCTGAACCGCAAGGCCGCACGACGGGCAAGTTTATGCAACGCCCCGCAATTGTACTGGCGCTGCTGGTGTCCTTTTTGGCGATCGCCGGTTACGGCATTTACTGGTGGCAAATTGCACGTTTTATGCAGACCACCGATGATGCTTACGTCGGCGGCAATATCAGTGTGATATCGACCAAGGTCTCTGGATATATCAATGAGATAGCCGTGAAAGATAACACCCGCGTCAACAAGGGTGACCTACTGGTGCGCCTTGACGATCGTGATTATCGTACCGCCCTGGAGAAAACGCAGGGAGAGATCGCCGCGCAGCAGGCTGCACTGGAAAATATCACTGCGTCACGGCAGTTGCAGCTCGCCACCATCGAGGGAATGAAAGCCGCCGTTGACGCCGCAGGAGCGGGCACCGCCAAGGCCGCTGGCGATAGTCGACGCTATGATTCTCTTGCCAGCGCGCAGGCTATTTCGCAACAGGTTAAAGACAATGCCCGTGCCGACTATCGCGGAGCAAAGGCTGATGAAGACAAGGCCAAAGCCGATTACCTGGCAGCACAGCGGCAACTGGCAGTCCTGGATGCCCATGAAAAACAGACCCTGGCAGCGCTGACTCAGGCGCGCGCCAGTGAAAAGCAGGATAAATTAAATCTCTCCTATACCGAGATCCGCGCCCCCTTTGACGGCGTGGTGGGTAATCGCCATATCTGGATCGGTTCCTACGTGGATGGCGGCACACAGCTATTTTCCCTGGTCTCTTCGCAGGGACTATGGGTTGATGCCAACTTCAAGGAGAACCAACTGGCGCGCATGCAACCGGGACAACCGGTAGAAATTGTCGCCGACGTGCTCTCCGGCAAGACGTTCCATGGCCGGGTGGGAAGTTTGTCGCCAGCAACCGGCGCACAGTTCAGTATTCTCCCGGCTGAAAATGCCACCGGAAACTTCACCAAAATTGTTCAACGCGTTCCCGTGCGCATTGAACTTGATGAGACCAACTCGATATCTGACCTGTTACGCCCCGGTCTTTCGGTACAAGCCACAGTCAATGAGAATGGCAGACAATGAGTGCCACTCACGCCACCAGCGACCGCTCCCCGGACGCTATGCCATCACGGCAGAAGATCATCGCCTTTGCCACCATGTGTCTGGGCATGTTTATCGCGCTGATTGATATTCAAATAGTGTCGGCCTCACTAAAGGATATCGGCGGCGGCCTTTCTGCCGGCCAGGATGAAACAGTGTGGGTACAGACCAGCTATCTGATTGCCGAAATCATCATTATTCCCCTTTCCGGCTGGCTGGCGCGGGTAATGTCAACGCACTGGCTGTTTTGCATTTCTGCGACCGGCTTTACGCTAATGAGTTTACTGTGCGGATGGGCATGGGATATTCAAAGCATGATCGCCTTTCGCGCATTGCAGGGATTTTTTGGCGGGTCAATGATCCCGCTAGTGTTCACCACCGCATTTGCGTTCTATCAGGGCAAGCAGCGGGTGATCGCCGCAGCGACCATCGGCGGTATTGCTTCGCTGGCGCCGACCCTGGGTCCGACGGTGGGTGGCTGGATAACCGATAATTTTAGCTGGCACTGGCTATTTTTTATCAACCTGCTGCCGGGGCTGTATATCGCCATTGCGGTCCCTGTTTTAGTCAGAATTGATAAACCCGACTTTCGTCTGCTGAAAAGCGCCGACTATCTGAGCATTCTGTTGCTGGCCGTTTCACTGGGATGCCTGGAATACACCCTTGAGGAAGGCCCGCGCTGGGGCTGGTTTGATGATGCCACTATCATGCTCACTGGCTGCATAGCCGCATTAAGTGGCCTGTTTTTTATTCTGCGTACACTTTATCATCCGCAGCCGGTGATGGATCTTTATGCCCTAAAAGACCGAACCTTTGCACTGGGCTGTTTTTTCTCTTTTATGGCCGGTCTGGGGATCTTTGCGACCATCTATATGACGCCACTGTTTCTTGGCACTGTGCGAGGCTTCAGCGCTCTGGATATTGGCCTGACTATTTTTTCCACCGGCGTGTTCCAGATCCTTTCTATTCCAATCTATTCGTGGCTGGCTAATCGGGTAGATTTACGCTGGTTGCTGATGACCGGCATGGCAGGATTCGCCCTGTCGATGTACTTTTTCACCCCGATTACCCACGACTGGGGAGCCGATCAGTTGCTGCTTCCCCAGGCGCTGCGGGGTATCGCCCAGCAGTTTGCCATCGCACCCGCAGTGACGCTGACTCTCGGTAGCATTCCTCCACAGCGTATGAAACTGGCCTCCGGCCTGTTCAACCTGATGCGTAATCTCGGTGGCGCGATAGGTATTGCCCTTTGCGGCACAATAATTAATAACCGTACCAATATGCACTATAACCGTCTGGCGGATCACCTAACGGCCAGCGACCCGGCGGTAAGCAATCTGCTTAATGCGGGCGCCCAACGTATGCTCAGCCAGGGTTTCTCAGCAGAGCATGCACAGTCGATTTCGCTGCACTCTCTCTCTATCATGGTGCTAAACGAAGCCAGGACCATGGCATTTTCAGATGCATTCTATCTGCTGCTGGTTGGCTTTTTGATTACCGTTGTTCTGGTTCCGTTGATGAAAAAACCTTGAAAGTGAGTGTTGGGAAAACACTAAGCAGTGAGTGTTGGGAAAACACTAAGCAGTGAGTGGAACAACAAGCCCGAAGCCCATGCCGAATAAGAGAGAGTCGATCACTGCTGACTCCTGAACGGCGGCGGCTTCCCGCTCTGCCGCTGTCTGAACGAACAGCTCTGGAGACCCCAGCCCCTCTCGATCCGCACGCTGTGGCATGTTCATTGTGCATACCTTGTTTTAGTGCCTTACATACAGGCGAAAATGTGCTGTATGAAGACCAAAATTCTGATTGAGTGGCACCCGAGGCTATTGCGCCTAAGAAAATGCCAGGCTTCTCTCAACTTCAGTGAAGTTATCGCGTTGATGATGAACCGCATACATATCGAGTCCGGTAAAGTGACATTGCTGCCACTTTGCTCCGAAATATCTCAGATAAAATGACTGATAAGTATCACCATACCCAAACCAACAACCGAGTTGATCAACTCCAGTAACCCCCAGGTCTTAAAGGTATCCTTCATTGAAATACCAAAGGTCTCTTTAAACAACAGAAAGCCACCGTCGTACATCAGCGTAATGGTATTACTGCCACAGGCTACGGCAAGAACCATCAATGCCGGATTAAGATTAAATGCCCCCACCATCGGTGCCACTATGCCTGCCGAGGTAATTGCGGCAACAGCACCCTGCCCGGTTAAAATACGGATCACGGCAGTGATAAGCCAGGCGACGATAAATGGCGAGAACGGAACATTACTCATCACATGAACAATGCTGTCACCCACGTCTGAGTCAATAATTACTTGTTTGAGAATACCACCGGCACTTATAACAAATAGCACATTGGCGATTTGAGCAATCGCCAGACTGACATTTTTGGTGATGCCTTCCGGCGTCAATCCGCGCTTAACGCCGAGAAACCACATCGCGGCGCAGGTGGCGAGGAACATACTGATTTCTGCGCTGCCCAGCAGTTCACAGACGTGCGTGAGTTCAGATTTATTACCCGCAAGCGGTTTGACCACCGAAGCCAAAATCATCAGCACGGCAGGTATCAAGGGGATCATAATACTGATTTTGAACGAAGGCAGATCCTTCACTGCAAGCTCTTCAATGGGTTTAATCATTGAATTAAGCGGCATATTATTGATGCCAGGCAGAAATTTGGGCAACAAGATACCGGCACAGAACAGCGCAGGCAGAATAACCAGCACGCCATAGAGGTAAACCTGCACGATATCTGCATTAAATGCGCTGATTAACGCCACCGGCCCAGGCTGAGGGGGAAACAGGCTGTGCCCCATAGTGGCTCCCACCACCGTTGGTATCACCAGCTTCATATAGGGGATATTGGCTTTTTTGGCAATATTCATCACCAGTGGCATGGCAATAAGAAATGCCACCTCATAAAACATTGCAATACCAAATATCACACCAATAAAAATAAGACCAACTGAAAGAAAGCGGGTACCGCAATGATAAATAACTGTATCGGCTATTTTTTGGCTGGCACCCGACTCTGTCATAAACTTACCGATAACGGCACCGAAAATAATAATCAGCGCCAAATGCCCCATAATACCGCCAATTCCTAGCTGTATTGTGGAAACAATTTTATTTAGCGGAATACCGACCATAATAGCAACAAATACGCCGGCAATAAGCAGAGAAAAAATATTGTGGAACTTGTATTTTAGGTTCAGTACCACCAATAGCGCGATACCTGTCAGCACCCAAAAGAGTGATAAGAAAGGTGACATCGTTATCCTCAGATATTATGTAGCTGTAGTGATAATCGGGCACAACGAGATGGCGGAGCCATGCTCCGCCAGGTGAGATTAGTGTTGACTAACGGCTTCCCATAATCCGAGAAGGTAGGTTACCCCCAGGGCACGGTCATAAAGTCCGTAACCGGGCCTGCCGGTCTCTCCCCAGATAAAACGCCCATGGTCAGGTCTGATATAACCGTCAAAGCCATTGTCGTGCAGTGATTTAATCACCTTAAGCATATTCAATGAGCCATATTGCGTAGGATGGGCAGATTCGTAGAAATCCTTATCCTTGATAATCTTGATATTTCGCACATGGGCAAAGTGAATACGCTTACGGCTGGAGAACTCTTTCAGGATGGCATAGACATCATTTTCAGGATCCTCGGCGATAGATCCGGTGCACAACGTCAGACCATTGGCCTCAGAGTCAACGGCATTACAGATCCAGTCCAAGTCGTCGCGGTTTTTAACCACCCGCGGTAAACCAAAAATTGAATACGGAGGATCATCGGGATGGATTGCCATCTTAACGCCGACTTCCTCACAAACCGGGATAATGGCTCGGAGGAAATACGCCAGATTTTCCCGCAGCAGCGCATCGTCAACGTCCTGGTATTTGGCAAACAATTCCTGCACTTTTGCCAGGCGTTCAGGTTCCCAACCGGGTAAGGCAAAACCATTGGAGTTTTCCAGAACCTCTTTAACCACTTCATCGAGACTTTTATCGATACCGGCTTTTTCAAACGCCATGGTCAATGAGCCATCGGGCAGCACATAGTTCATGTCGGTTTTCATCCAGTCAAACACTGGCATAAAGTTGTAGCAAATGACCTTTACACCAAAATCGGCCAGGTTACGGATAGTTTGCTGGTAGTTGGCAATATAGCGTTCACGTGAGGGCAAACCGATTTTGATATCATCATGAATATTGACGCTTTCAATTACCTCCATGGTTAGCCCGGCATTGTGGGCCTGTTCTATCAATGCCTTGATTTTCTCTTTGGGCCAGACTTCACCCACCGGCACATCGTAAAGCGCCCCGACAACACCCGTTACCCCCGGCACTTGCCTGATGTGCTCAAGTGGGATCTTGTCTTCTTCGGGACCAAACCAACGCATTGTCATTTGCATGCCTGTCACTCTCTTTGCTAAACACGGTAAAATGTAGACTACCATTCTAGTATACATAGCTTGTTTTCTACTGGATTTGACGGAGGTCACATTGCGGACAAGGGATAGATCCACTAATTAGTGGTCGGAAGGATCGCCTGGGGGGTTGCATTGATGCCAATAGAGATGACTATCGCCGGAAGCCAATGCACAAGACACCATGTGGCTTATCCATTGTTATCTTTGAATCATACAGCGAGCCACAGAAAACCAGTTCAAGATAATCAGGGAGTTAGACCGAGGGGGGGGGGTAATTTTCACATTCGCAGCAAGAACAAGCCGTGGGGTAACATAGACCAGCCAGACCGCCGGTTGGGCGATCTGGTGATGATTTCAATCTTCGGTTAATTCATCATACAGACTGTGCAGCCGTGTGCGCAGAAAGAGTACTGCCTTGTGCTTGCGCGATAATAAGGTCTGAACACTGGTGCCGGTTTCTTCCGCCAGTTCATTATAGCTGTAACCCAACAGTTCCGTTTTCTCAAACACTTCGCACTGTGCTGCCGGAAGTTCAGCTAACGCCGCCTCCAACTCCTCCCACAGCAGCGCTTTGAGATATTCATCCTCCGGCGTTTGTGCTACACCAAAAAGCGTTTCTGCCAGTTCGTCTTCCGGGCCATTCTCCTCGTCGTCGCTAAAAAAGTCGGCTAACGACAGTTCACGCTTTTTACGTGAGCGATCGATCATTTCGTTGCGTGCAGCACGGAACAGCCAGGCGGCGACATTTTCCACCGGCTGCTCCACCAGCATCAGCTTATAGGTGACTTCCTGCAATATGTCGTCAGCGTCAGCGCGCACCGATGTTCGGCCGCGGATAAACGCTTTTAACGTTGTCCGGCATGCGTTGATCGCTGACATTAGCAGTGAATCCTGCGGCATCACAATTACTCGGCGTCTGTGGATTTTGTCGCGCTGTTGTCTGCCTGTGGCTGGCTGTCGTCTTTGTCATCGCGACGTCCACGCCAGTCACAAGGCTGGCAGTGCCCACGGTGACCAAAGTGTTTACGGCGGTGCTGCATAAACTCTTCACGTTGTTCCGGTGTCAATTGCATCCAACGTTTATGCATACGGTGACGCGCCATGCCAATCATTCCCGGATGAAAACCCAAGCCGCCAAATAAGATACGGCACAACACCAGGCCACCCAAAGCCTGCCAGAAGCCAATGCTTTTCACACCGATGACTGCTGGCAAAATAGCATTCCACAGTGACATCACCAACAACCCAAGTATGGCCGCGAACGCTACACCCAGCAGCAATGGTTTTATCATGCGGTGACCACCAAAGTGGTGCCCATGACCCTGTCCACGCATATCAAAATCTCTCATTATTTATTACCTCATTATTACATTAGCGGATAACTGCCTGTAATGAGGTAGACGAATGAGCGGCAGAAATATTGTCAGGAAAACCAGATAATATTGACGATTAGTTTTAATACATTGAAACTAATGAACTTATTTTATAGTCATCGACCCTGTGATCTCGATAGGTTCGCAAAATCTCGGAGGCCCGCGATACGTGCCAAAGAGCAGCCAGTCCTCGCCCCAATGATCCACTCAAGATTTTCGGCAGATAACGCCAGCAAAGTTTGCCTATCGCCACGGCCCATAGCTGCAAAAAAATCTTTCACAATCTGGATATGCTCTTGGGTACTTATCGCAACCCCTCCTTTTTATTACTTCAGCCGAGATCAACGTTGAAGGCAATGTTCCAGCTGCCTGCGCCGTTTTTGGCCACACCGATAAGCATCAGACCAAGCGCCTCAAGCGTCTGGGCCATCTGCAAGCCACCGACATCGAACGGACGCAGCCCGAGACGCTCAAGGAAAGTCGAGACACGCGCCTTGGCCTGCGGATCGTCAGCCGCGATAAATGCGTCGAGAGCGACAGTCCGAGCAAGTACGTGGCCGAAGAGAGTATTAAATGCCTTCACCACATGCGCGCTGGCCGGGACACACTTGGCTATTTCCTGCGCACCAGAACTGCCGCCAGGGGTGACGAGGCCCGTAACGTCAGAGGAAATCGGGTTGCTGATGTCGATGATAATTTTGCCGTCGAGCGCCTTCCCGTAATCGGCCACGACTCGCGCAGCACTGGCGTACGGTACGGCGAGGATAACGATATTGCCCGCAGGTACGGCACCGTATTCCCCGATCATCGCGCCGCCGGCCAGTTGGTCGGCCAGCGTCTGCGCTTTGGCTGGGTCACGGCTGATCACTTCGACGGTGTATCCAGCCTTGGCAGTACGGCCAGCGATCGCTGCAGCCATGCCGCCTGAGCCGATAATGCTGATAGTGTTCATATGCAGTTTCCTCATAGGTTGGGGATTGCCCGGCGAACCGCGTCATCCGCCAGACTTATTGCCTCAGCTCAACTTAGCTGGCAGGAAAGTAGTGGCCGTTGTCGAGGTCGTCGAGCAGGCCTGGCTGTATGGGTTCCCAGCCGAGAGTCTGTCGGGTAATAAAGCTGGATGCCGGAAGGTCTAGCGTGACCAAATTCGCAAGAAAGCCAAAGTATCCCGGTATCATTAGCACGTCCGCGGGAATGCTTACCACTGGCAGGCCCAAACGTTTGCCAATGGCCTCAGCGATCTCGCGAAACGGGATCCCCTCGCCCTCAGTCCCGTGCCAACTTTTGCCAGCTGACCCTTTCTCTAGCGCGAGTCGAAATAAAGAGGCAAGGTCACGGCTGTGCACCGCCGGCCAGCGGTTCGCGCCGTCTCCGGGATAACCGACGACGCCTTTTTCCTTCGCAAGTGCAATCAGCAGCGGGAGGAAACCGGCATCGGTAGTGCTATGCGCAATGGTAGGGATCCGCACGATAGAAGAGCGCACGCCCCGCTCCGCGAGACCGACAACAGTGAGTTCCACAATGTTACGAACCCGCAAGGTGCCCTTATATGCATCGCCGCCGGGAAGGGCTGGGTCCTCCTCGGTGGCAGGACGACCCAGGTTTTCCCACCCTGGCGAACCAATGCTCCCCGATACGACCAGCGGCTTTCCGGTTCCGGCCAGTGCTTCGCCATACGCGAGCATAATTTGCAACTCCGCAGCGGCCACGGCATCAAGACCACCGGAGGGAAGCAGGTCTTGCCTGTGTGCGACGTGGATGACGCCATCGGACGCTGCAGCCGCCGCCTTGAGCCCATCGAGGTCGGAAATATCCCCGCGAAGAACCTTGGCACCCAGCGCGGCTACCACTGCCGCAGACTCATCCGACCGGGCCAAGCCAGTGACCTCATGACCAGCAGCGATAAGCTCGGGAATGATGTATGAACCAATATGGCCGGTCCCGCCAGTGACGAATACATGCATGTTACTGCTCCTTGTTGACTATATGATGCGAGAAGTTGTGGTACCGCGGCACTCAGCCGAGCAGGCTCACACCGATTGAGAACTTGCTGTGCTTGATGGAGTGGGTAATGAGGCCCAGTGACAGTAGACAGGCGTGTTCCAGCGTACGTGCCATAAACAGCGGTCCTGTATCCATCGGGCGCAATCCGAGACTCTCGATAAACGCCGAAACACGTGTCTTCGCCTGCCCATTGTCACCAGCAATAAACACGTCCAACGGGTGGCCCTCGGTAGGACCGGCAGCCAGAACGTGAGAAAACAAGGTGTTGAATGCCTTGACAACCTGCGCATCGGCAGGAGCAATGCTGGCGATCTCCTGGGCACCGGAACTGTCGTCGGGGGTCACGAAACTTGTGTAGTCGGTGGCAACGGGGTTGGTAATATCTACGAGGATCTTGCCTGCCAGCGCTTCGCTGTACTGCTTTACCACGTCGAGAACGGCAAGGTAGGGAACCGCCAAAATGACGATGTCGCCAGCCGGAACCGCGCGGAACGACCCTGTCGTCGCGCCCTGTCCTATCTGCTCAGCCAATGCCCGCGCCTTCACCGTATCGCGACTTATCACCTCGACGGTATGCCCAGCCTTGACAGAAAGACCTCCGATCGCTGCGGCCATGCCGCCTGATCCTATGATGCTGATAGTGCTCATATACAGCCTCTTCACTCGTTGGGTGGTGTTCATGCTATCCAAATAGTACGCTTTGCGGTATTATCTGGACCAGTGATACGAATATATGGATCAGTGATCCGCTTGTCAAGGAGCTATTATGAGAGCCGACGCCAGAAAAAATTATGACCACCTGCTTACCGTCGCGCGAGACGTCGTCACCGAGCACGGCATCAATGCATCTATGCGTGATATCGCCCGCCGCGCCGACGTTGGGTTGGCCACTCTGCTGCGACATTTTCCGACACGAGAAGCCCTGTTCGAAGCATTGCTATGTACAAAGTCGAACGTTCTGACGCAGAAAGCAGCCGAGCTGGCAACGACGGCACCACCTGACGAAGCACTCATCTCCTGGTTTCGTGACGGGTTAGCGTTCGTCCAAACCTATAGTGGTGTTTGTGCCTTGATGGCGAGCGCGCACACAGACCCGGACTCGGCGCTTTACGCTTCAACTACCGCGTTGCATTCTGCGGGGGCGCGATTACTTGCCCGAGCTCAAGCCGAGGGAACGGCGCGTGCTGATATAGATGGGGAGGACCTGTTCGCCCTAATGTCGGCGCTCAGTTGGCTCGTCGACCAACCGGCATTCACACCGAAGGAGGATCATCTCTTTCAGGTCATCACCAGCGCTATTTTTACAAATCCGGCTGGCAACGATGTCAAAAAGATAATGCGTTGAGGGAGATGGATTTCATATGGTCGATGGTTGCCGTTGAGCGCTTAACTGATCCTACTTATCCGAGCAGTTAAAAATGGGGGGATTACCTTTGGGCCTGAACAATAGGGCAGCTGTTAACTCCCACTGTTTTGTACGATTATTATTCCGCTCACGGTGTGACTATGGGCCATCAAAATCCGAAAACGAATCCCCAAGTGAGAAGTTTTTTCCTTCTCGCCTAGATTATTTATATAGCAACGAGGAAAGTCCTATAACCATTACGATGCTCATAACTACCTGAATCAAAACGACCAAAAAGGCAAGAGCACCAAACACGGTGATTTTTTTTCGAAGGATAAACGTAATACCGGAAAATACAGCACTGAACAGAATTGTTTTAAGTATGTAAGACAACGGCACCATCGAAGTGTGGCCTGTATGTATACCGGCCAAACCAATAAGACCGATAAACAGACCACCGCAAAAACCCCATCCCCAGAATGTCATCGGCAGACTTAGCTGCCCTGTTACCAGCTTCTTCAACACAACTGCACCCCTTTTATAAGGTAAATATATTAAAGATTTTTATCCCTCAGGTATCCTGGCCTACCGCAAAATTTAGTCCCAGCTAAATACTACTTTCCCGAGAGTGAATCCTAGTTTGTACGGTTGATTTTACATTCTGTCAGCAGAGTCACACAAGAGCATTTATTAATACCGATTGAATTGTGACCTACGGGAGTGCGGACAAAAACTTGAACCATTTGGAGATAGTCCATGTACTCATACGAAGATCGCATACCGGCGGTAAAACTATACATAAAACCAGGGAAACACATCGCAGCTCCCCTTCGTCAGTTGGGTTACCCGACGAAGAATGCTCTCAAAAGCTGATATCGGGAATACGAGCAATCCCATTACCAACACCATGAACATTAAATTTTGCAGAAGCACCCAGTCTATTCATTAGCCCCCCCTTAAAATACATAGTTTATATTAAAGTAAACTTGCATTACATGAGCAAAATCGCACTCTGCTAGCAAAATTTATTATGTGCAATTGTAATATCTAATGCGCCAATAAAATACTCAACTTCATAATAAGAAGAACCGAGATCTATAACGTTAAATTTTATTCTTTCAATGTCTTCGGTCTGGGCGAAATTGTATCGAATACTGGGAGTACTTTGTATTGAAAGTTTTTCGAAAGCACGACCCCATGAACATGAACATTCAAAATTTAATCTTGGCAATTCATTTCCTGAGTCATAGATTACATCTCTACTGAAGCCATTTTTCGATTCACTTATGCTAAAGCAATAGGATAGCATCTGTTTACTTGGATTCTGGCACTCCACTGAAATACATTTTTAAAAAACTTATTCGTTATTTTATTATAAAATCCAAAACCATAATGGAGAAAAAAATTATTATATTCATTGTAATAATAAAAAAATATACTAAAACCAGCACCAACGAAAATTAATAATGGAAACCATTTTTTTCTAAACAAACACCAGCAGAATGAAGTAACAAAAAAAACAACGGCAACCTTAAGAATAAATACGTCATAATTGCCGTATTTTTGATATCTCGTTAAATCAACATTAATGTAAGAAAGCATTAAGCTTAATGATGACAATAGTGGTAATTTAAATATTTTCTGTTGCCAACTCACCATAATATTTTCCTGTTTATTTAACAGTCGAATTTTTTTTGGGTTAAGAATCACTAAATCCATAATGTAAATTCATACTGCTGTAATAAATAGGTGGTATTATTCTAAAATTACTGGCAAGCGTTATTATCGTAAAAAAATATGCAAAAGAATTCCTTTACCTAATGCGTGACATTATAATATCCAGAAAAAACAAGAGGAGTTATTACGTTCTATTGTGAAGAGACCTGAAAAACACCATCAATTAATATAAAAATCACCTTACCAAGAAAATTCCTCTTCCATTTTATTTTTTAGCTTGCATTTTTATAGTCTAAATTAATGGAAATAATTACCAGCTAAAATAAAATTGCACCAGCAATATTCTTAGTAAGCCAAAAACTTATAATTTTAATAAAACCGATTATAAATTATATATACATTACTTAAATTAAGTTAATGCAAAAAGATGTAAAAAACAACGCATCAATTTAATTAGTCTACTTACAAACTGGTTTTTTATAATTTGTTGTCTATTGGTTTACTTTTAGTGATTATTTTAAGGCCAGAAAATATTTTATCAATGTTGAACTATAAGCTTAAAATGGTTAATTATATTGTATTATTTAAAATTTAAGATACGTTATACTAATTTAATCTTGTGAATAAAATATACGTGAGGAATTCTTTCCCATGCTCCGACTCCAACCGGTGTCCGAATTACGGAATGATAAAACTTCCGCGAACGGAGGCTATGCTGTTGAAAGTCCTTCGGCACCGAAAAGAAAATTATCTATCACGGAAACAGGTAGAATTAAGCACGCCGAAGACCAAAAGTCTACCGTAATTACCGCCCATAAAGTTACCCGCGATGTCCCGCCCCTACGTATTGGATGAGTGACATGACCTATATAAGGACGCGTGAAGGCTGGTTATATTTGGCCGTTGTTCTCGATCTCTTCTCAAGGCGGGTTATCGGCTGGAGCATAGGAAGGCGAATGACAGCAGAGTTAGTGATGGATGCACTATTGATGGCGGTATGGCGACGCAAACCACCGGCCAAGGTGTTGATCCATTAAGATAGTGTTCTAAATATACGAGCGAAAGATGTCAGCATTTTATGACAGCTCACAATTAAAAAGCAACATGAGTCATCGGGATAATTGCCATAATAACGCAGTGGCAGAAAGCTTTTTCCAGTTGCTAAAACGGGAACGCATAAAGAAACGGATCTATAAAAATAAGGAAGAAGCGAAGGCAGATATCTTCGATTATGTGGAGATGTTTTATAATGCTAAACGCCGCCACAGTGCCTGTGAGGGGCAATCCCCTGCAGTTTATGAAAGTGCCTGGTTTATGAGGCACGGAACCGTCCAGGAAACTGGGGTCTATTCAGAATGAGTGAATCTTTGTAGCGGGAGAACGACGGGGATATTGCAGGAAAGGGGCGGAGGAAAGATTCTATTTTGATGCTAATCATATCTTTTCTGGTTAGTACTTGCTCATATTGTGAACCGCGTTAGTGTGATAAGCATCGTTTGCCAAAAGGTTAAGACAATGAATGCCATAGAGCAGCATGCTGCAGCACTTCTGGATAGTGTTGCACGATGGAATGAAGTAACAACTCTGGCTAAATTACGCTATCAGGCCGAGTTGGCTCCTGATTTCAGCCTTATGGACTGGCTGAAGAATGACGAACTGGCTCTTTCACGCTATCTGCGATTTTTGCTTTCTCCTGATGAAACGCATGGGCAGTCAGCGCTGTTTTTAAAGGGATTTATCTCCCTCATTGAAAAAAGTGGACACGATAGTCCTATAGCTACCGGAGGTTGCCATCATAACGTCAGGGTTGATTATGAAGTCACTATTGAAAACAGAAGAAAGATAGACCTGTTGATCGCGTCTTCAGAGGGTGTTATTGCTATCGAAAATAAGCCATGGGCAGTAGATCAGGAAAATCAGTTACGGGATTATGCGTTATGGCTGAACAAACGTGAAAGACCATGGAAGTTAATTTATTTATGCAATCAGGAACCGGGTGAGTGGACTCTTCCTGACAATACACCTGAAATGCTGAAGCAACATATCCTCACAATATCCTGGCATGAAGTTGTCGAATGGCTGAATGTGTGTTTATTGCATGTTCGGGCAGGTGCGGTCAGAATATTTGTTGAATCATTGATCAAATATATAAACCAGTCTATTAATGGTGAGTTCATAATGGATAATAGCCGTGAGTTGTCAGAAATCATCCGCAAGGATAGTCACTCTATAGAATCAGCATTTATGATTTTTAACCAGATGAGTGAGGTTCGCCGTGATTTATTCAAAGAGTTAATTTCTGATTTAAATGATCACTTTACTGATTACCCTTTTGCTATTGAGATCTCTGATGTTGAACCATCGAGTCGGTGGGCCGGTTTTTACATACCGTTAAGCCCAGATGGTGTTTATTCTTTGTGCTGGGAATTTGACAGAACAAATTATAACGGCTTGTATTTTGGGATATCAGGAAAAGGTAAGAACGAAGAACATGAAGCTATAATCGGCACGGCTATATCTGACATTTTTCCACACATGCAGGGTAAACCCAGTAAACATTGGTCATGGTGGACTTGGGATCTCGATCCGCAAGGGAAAAACCGTATTCCTCAAAACTGGGGTAATGATGGCGCTACCTGGGCGAAGTTGGGTGCACGTAATGAAGACAGTATTTTTGATGCCCTGAGTGAAGTGATTCTGACGGTTCACAAAAAGCTAGATATGAATCTGTTCCGATAATGCTCTGCTCCCGCTGCTTAACACATTGTGATTTGAATCAGCGGGGACTCAGCAGTAAGCGCTCATGACCCATTTTATTGAGAATCATGAACAAGGACGGGAATGTTTTCCGGGATTGTGAAGGGTTGAGCAAGCCTAGCAGCGCGGTAATGTTTTTACACCAACCCAGAACAGTTTGAAAACGAGAATCTCGTTTAGGGTTGTGTCCACATTACTTGGGTAGGATCAATTGGCCGGTCATGCCGGCCAATCACGCGATTTAAGCACTCACTGATTTGTTATCGATATAACTTGGCAATATCTTCGTCCGTGCGATTACCATAAATTTCAATCTGCGCTAGTGCTGTCTCGATTTGCTGAAACTCAGGCGCGGTCAGTTCAACATCTGCTGCACCAAAGTTTTCCTTAAACCGTGCTTCACTACGCATGCCTGGGATCGGCACAATAAAATCATTTTTATGCAGCATCCACGCCAGCGAAATCTGTGCGGCAGTGGCCTGTTTTTGACTGGCGAATTGATCTAGCAAATCAATTAACGGCTGATTGGCCAGGATATTTTCTTTGTAATAGCGGGTAATACCTTTGCGCACATCATCGCCAGTGAACTTGCTTTGTGCATTATGTTTACCGCTCAGGAATCCGCTGGCCAATGGAGAGAAAGGAACGAAGCCGATGTTCAACTCAGCGCAAGCTGGAATAACATCCTTCTCGAACATTCTTTCCATGATGGAGTACTCACTTTGAATCGCGGTTAAAGGAGTTACGGCATGCGCGCGACGCAACTCTTGCTCCGTGGCCTGCGATTGGCCCCAACCGCGAATCTTACCGTCCTTGATAAGCTCCCCCATACATTCTGCGACTTCCTCTACCGGAATATCTTTATTCACCCGGTGTTGATAATAGAGATCGATATAGTCGGTTTGTAATCGCTGCAATGACGCATCAAGATGCGCGGTGATAATGGCCTTAAGCGACTTATCCCGCGTATCAGAAATATGCAGTTTAGTTGCCAGGATGGCTTGCTGGCGTAGCGGTTTCAGTGCTTCACCGACAATCGATTCATTGTCACCTGCACCATAAACTTCAGCAGTGTCAAAGAAGTTGCAGCCCATTTCAAAGGCGCGGCGTATCAGTCGGATCGATTCTCCACGTTCGGGCGCGGGACCATAACCATGACTAAATCCCATACAGCCAAGACCGATAGCCGAAACGTTGAGTTCTCGCAGTTTTCTGGATTTCATTCTAAAACCTCAATCACATGATTTAAGACGGAAGCACTTATTTCTCTAGTTCCTTTGCCAGAGCATTAATACGATCCGCGCGACAAGCGGCCAATACGATTTTTGCCCCCTGGCTTGCCAGAAGGCGAGCTGTCGCTTCACCGACGCCACTGCTGGCGCCGGTAATGACAATGACTTTCCCCGTCATGTTGTTGTGCATAACGACTTCTGAAGAAGAGTTAATGGATCGGTAGTGGGCGAACCCGGCTTATTATCAATAGTGCTGCAATAATCAGAGTAACGGCGCTGCCGATGACCGCACCGTATGGGCCTGAGTGATCGATTAGAACGCCGCCAAGTCCTGCACCTAAGGTGATAGCAAATTGAATCGCTGCGACTTGCAATCCTCCACCACTTTCAGCCTCATCGGAAACTGTACGTGTTACCCAGGTTGACCAGGCAACAGGTACGGCACCGAACAAGAATCCCCAAAGCACCATGAAAACTGAAACACCGATCGTCGACTGCCCGACATATAGCAGTGCAACAGCCAGCAGGGCCATGATCAGGGGAACAAGTGCGAGCGTTAAACGCAGGCTGTAACGCAACATATGTCCTGCGAATGAGGTTCCGACAATGTTCGCTACACCAAAGCAAAACAGCAGTGTTGATACGCCATTGACGCCAAAGCCTACTGCATGCTCAAGATAAGGGCGTAAGTAGGTGAAGAAGGCAAAGTGCCCACCAAAGACCAGCGCCATCCCGAGGATACCCGCCCCAAATTGCGGTCTTTTCAACAAGCCGAATAGCGTCGCCAGAGTTGACTGACTGTTAGGTTTCATCTCCGGCAACACACGCCACTGCCATAGGATGCCGATCAGTCCCAGCATCGCCGTTACGCCGAATACGCCTCGCCAGCCAATCAAACCACCTAACCAGGTACCAACTGGCGCAGCAATAGCCATCGCAATCGAAACGCCGCCAAAGATGATGGAAAGCGCGCGAGGGATTTTGGTTACTGGAACCAATCGCATTGCAATTGCCGCAGCCATCGACCAAAAGCCGCCGAGAGAAACGCCCAGTAACACTCGACCAGCAATCAGCGTGCTGTAGTGAGTTGAAAGACTGACCAGCACATTTGAGGCAATAAAAAACAGGCTAAACATCATCAGCACATGGCGACGATCGAGTCGACGCGTTGCGGCCGCGATGAATAGGCTGGCAATGGTTCCTACAACTGAAGTTGCCGTGACGGCCTGGCCTGCCATACCTTCAGTAATGTTAAGTGCGGATGCGATCGGTGTCAGAAGGCTAATAGGCAGCAACTCCGCTGTAACCAGACAAATCACGCTAAATGAAAGTGAAAATATCGCGCTCCATTGCGCCTTTACTGAGGCTTGCCGAGTTTCTTCTATGACTGAGGTTTGGCTCATAAATAACATCTCTGGTGATTTCAACAACGACAAACGATGCAGAAAGAATTGAAAATCAGAACAGAGTGTAGAGAATGTGCAACTATCTCAGAAGTGGCATACTTTGATTACTAGCATGAGGTAAATTCATAATGACTACGATTAACTACAACGGATTGTCGGTATTCATCGTTGTCGCACGCGAAAAAAGCTTTACTAAAGCGGCGGCAGAATTAGGTATTTCTCAGTCTGCTGTCAGCCACAGCATTAACGCGCTGGAAGAAAGTCTGGGCATGCGGCTGCTTACCCGAACGACGCGCGGGGCGGCCCCCACCGAAGCAGGGGAAAGGCTGCTTTCTAATCTTGCACCCTATTATTCAGGCATTCAGGCTGAACTTGCGGCGTTAACTGAGCTGCGCGAAAAACCTTCGGGGACTATCCGCATTAGCGCACATGACCATGCGGCCACAACAATTTTGTGGCCCAAGCTGGCACCGCTTTTGCGGGAATATCCCGATATTAATATTGAGATAAATATTGAGTATGGACTGATCAATATCGTCACCGAGCGCTTTGATGCGGGAGTCAGGAACGGAAGCCAAATAGCCAATGACATGATTGCCATGCGAATTTCGCCTGACTACAGAATGCTTGTTGTAGGCTCTCCTGATTATTTCAGCCGCCATCCTACCCCGCAAACGCCTCATGAATTGATATCACATAATTGTGCCAATCTTCGGCTTGCTACCCATGGTGGCTTGTACGCATGGGAATTCGCTTATGAGGGTAAGAGCCTGAACGTTCAGGTCTCCGGCCAAATGATTTTCAATACTTCTCCACAGATGCTGACTGCAGCGGTCGAGGGATATGGATTAGCATTTGCCCCAGAAGATATTCTTCAGCCTTACATTGAATCCGGTCAGCTAATTGCCGTACTTGAAGAGTGGAGCCCCTATGTTCCAGGTTATCATCTTTATTACCCCAGTCGCCGACACGCCTTGCCCGCTTTTCAACTGGTTCTTGAGGCATTGCGATTGCCTACCAGCTAATGTATTCAGATTGGAAGTTTTACCCCAGTTAATTACTCGCAGCGCGCAAGGAACTTTTTTCGGATGGTCTTTCATGTTCACCCCTGGGGGGTGGCCTATCCTTATCGGGATAATACCCCTCACGGCCAACAGATATTATTTAAGCTATGCATCGCCTACTGCATTTTCAATCATGTTTTATTGCATACTGACATGAGTCAAACTCATAAGTTTATCTCTTATAAAACTCAACAGTGTAAAATATTAGCAATGTTATAATTGCACTCATTGTCTTTTTATGTCATTAAATGCAAATAAACTTCAATCTAAGATTGATGAAAATCCCTCATATTAGCATTTGGTTTTTCACCATAGTGCCACCCATAAAGTTGCTATATTCTCAATTTATCACTTGGTGATTAAAATCATTTTCAGATAGATTCATGTTCTCAATATTCACATTCCAAAGTGAAATGAAGGAATATCTACGGAGATAATATGCGACTCACTAATAAGTTAATAAAATTACCTATATTAATAGTTGGTTCTTTAGCAATTTCATCCTTGTGCTATGCTGCAACCTCCGATACGACTTCTCCTGATTCTGTTCAAACGCTGAGTGCACGAGACGCTAGCTTATCGCCTGTGCAATGGTCTCCGAATGAGCTTAGCCAAATAATAAAAGCCGATGATCTTCACATCGCGCCCTTTCGTGAAGATGGAAAAACATATGGCACGCCAACATGGATTTGGTGTGTTGAGGTTGATGGCAACCTGTACGTTCGGGCATACAACGGTCAGCGTTCAAGTTGGTATCAGGCCGCCTTGCGAGAAAAAGCAGGGAAAATTGTTGCTGCAGGCATGACTAAAGAAGTCAGATTTGAATCTGTTCAAGGCGATATCAATACGCAGATCGACAACGCCTATAAAGAAAAATATCAGGGTAGTGGCTATCTGAATCATATGATCACTGGCGGCTCAAGAAATGCCACTATCAAAATTGTTCCTCTAAAAATAAATAGTGCAAGTTGAGCACATTGGAAATGCAATTTAGTCTGTTTATTATCAGGAGATAATTATGTCCCGAATAACCTCTGCATCATTTTTTTTAACACTCGCTGCCAGTTTTTCAACATTGGCGGCTAATAGTGATATTTCTTATGCGGTTTCTGCCAAACCCGTTAAAGAGAACGTCATTATCAGTAAAAATGGCAGTCGCCCATGGGTCACCGGTGCAGAGTCGAATTTTACCGGTACGGTGCGCATTGAACCTCTTTTTACTCAGCCAAAATCTCCGGTCAGAACCACCGTTGGGCATGTCAATTTTGAGCCTGGCGCCCGCAGCGCCTGGCACACACATCCCTTAGGACAAACCCTGGTGATCACCTCAGGATCCGGCTGGACGCAGGAATGGGGAGGAGAGAGGAAAACAGTCCATGCCGGAGACATTATCCATTGCCCACCGGGCGTGAAACACTGGCATGGCGCGACAGCATCTACCGGCATGTCACATCTGGCGATTCAGGAAGGCACGCCTGAGGGCAAAAATGTTGAGTGGATGGAAAAGGTGTCAGATCAGCAATATAGCAATGAATCATAAGGATTGATCTATGCGAACTCGCGCTATAACTATGCTTTCATTGGCCATTATGCTGAGTGGGTGTGTTCAGTCAGCATCAAAAAACCAATCTATCCCCTCATCTCCGTCACTAACCGATTTAGGACAGGCATCACCCGCATTAGAGAATTACACGCAGAAGTATGTGGATAATGATTTATGGAAAAGGCCGCAGCTTAGCCCACGCGATCGCAGCATTGTCACTATTGCTGCGCTTATCGCGCGCAATGACCGGGTAGAACTGCCTTACCATATCAACCTCGCGTTAAACAACGGAGTTAAACCGGGGGAAATTTCAGAGATTATTGCTCACCTGGCCTTTTACAGTGGCTGGCCAAGTGCCACATCCGCCGCTGAAATCACTCGCCGCGTGTTCGCCCGGCGCGGTATAACGCGAGCGCAATTGCCGCAAGCCGATGTCACATTGCAGCCCGTTGATCAAAAAGTTGAACAGGCGAGATCTACCCAGGTTGCTAATAGCTTTAATAAGGTTTCTTCAGGAACAGTGGAATTTACCGAGAAAGCGGTGTTTGGTGATTTGTGGCGACGTCCCGATCTTGCACCGAGAGATCGCAGCATGGTCACTGTCAGCGCTTTAATTGCCAGTGGTCAGATTGAGCAAATTGGCTACCATCTCAACCGGGCCATGAATAATGGTCTGACACAGAGCCAGGCGTCTGAAATGTTGACACAACTGGCGTTCTACGCCGGTTGGCCAAAAGTATTCTCGGCATTACCTGTAGTTAAAAAAGTTTTTGAATCACGCAGTAGTTAAACTCATTTCTGACAGGCTTTCTCGCCCGGGAAAGCCTGCCAATTAATCTCGATAGCGCAGCGCTTCTAGCACCAGCGAGAAAGCTTTTGAAGAGCCGCGTCGATTAGGATAGTAAATGTGCAACCCTTCCCAATAGGGCGTCCACTCCTCCATGACGCTAATCAACTCTCCAGATTTTAAATAAGGTGCAGCCAGCTCCTCTGGTACATGGCTTAAGCCGAAACCCGCTACAGCCGCTTTAACTATCTGGAATATGCTATGAAAGACGATCTGCCCCTCAACACGCGCTGTCACCTCACGGCCATCTTTCTCAAATTCCCATACGTAGAAGCCGCCATGTACCGGTAAACGCAAATTAATGCATTGATGTTTCAGCAGATCCTGTGGCGAGGTTGGCAACGTTTTTCCGGCGAAATAGTCCGGTGAACCGACGACCAAAAAACGCATATCAGGACCAATTCTTGCCGAAATCATGCCGCTTGCCAGTTGGCCTCCTAAACGCACACCGGCGTCGTAGCGTTTCTCGACGATGTCAGTTAGACCATAATCGTTAACGAATTCAATATTTATATCAGGATAGGTGCGCATTAAGAGTGACAGCTTTGGCCAGAGAATTGTTTCAATGGCGAAGTCGGTAGCTGAAATACGTATCGTTCCTGCCGGGTGCTCTTTTTTGTCATGCAAGGCAGCCAATTCGCTGTAGATATCATCAAACTTAGGTGCGAGACTGGCCAGTAACTGTTCACCAATTTCAGTGGGTGAAACGCTGCGCGTGGTCCGCGTCAGCAATCGAACCCCCATTTTAGTTTCAAGTGAACGCATGGTATGGCTGAGTGCAGACTGAGATACGCCCAACTGTGCCGCTGCTCGGGTAAAACTTTGTTCTCGCGCGACGGTGACGAATGCCACTAAATCATTGAGGTTATCTCGTGCCATTTCATTCGCTCCTTAAGTGATTGAAACTGATTTAACTATATATTTCTAAAAGTGTCTATGAATCTTAAATTCAGTTAAGCATCGATTAATGATAAATCCTCATAACTCTATTCGCGACTTTCACCTAATCAAAAAACATTAATTACGCTATGTTAATTAAGTCTTTATTTATGTTTTCTGTCGGTATTTACCCTTCGCTTTAGCTAAGGGGTTTTATTATTTATTGCATTGACGAGGAATCTTTATGCCGTGGTCCAGCAAAGAACTTAACGATATTGTTGAGGCGGATGACCTTCATATTTCACCTCTGCGCGCTGATGGTAAAACTATGGGCACGCCAACATGGATCTGGTGCGTAGAGGTTGAAGGTGCTTTGTATGTGCGTGCTTATAACGGCGTAGGTTCGCGATGGTATCAATCTGCATTGAAGCAAAAAGCGGGACAAATTGTTGCTGCGGGTGAAACCCGAGATGTAATCTTCGAAACTGTTCGCGGTGATATTATCGATAAGATTGATGATGCTTACCGAAAAAAATATAAAAATAGTCAATATCTTAGCCCAATGATAAGTCATCGTACGCGGGAAGCGACCATTCTCATAAAGCCGGCGCTCAAATGACGGCACGACGTTTTCTTAGCTTGTATGTGTTTGATAACAAGCAGAAGAAACTCAGACAAATGTTTAGCTCGGGAGACCGCCTGCGTGATGTTTATGCCACCGGTAACGCGATCTATGTGATGACTACCAATCGTTCACCCCGCTCGGAAGGCCCGTCTGCAGACAGATTAATGAAGTTAATGCTCAAAAAAACATGATTGCTACGCGAAGATCATTCGCAGTAATGAGAATTCTTCATGATTCCATCCCATCCAGGGCCGGTAATCACTATCGGCATATAATGTTAATATTGATGCTATTCGAAAGCCTGATCGGCGGGCTATTAAAAGCATAACAATTAACCAGGGAGTTATTTATGCCCCATATAATTGTCAAGATTGTTGGTCAGTCAGAAGAGGACAAGAAAATCATTGCTGCAGCATTAACTGATACCTTGAGCAAAACGCTGGGAATCAGTGGTGATTTCATTTCTTTGTCTATAGAGGATGTTTTAAAGGATAATTGGATGGAGGACGTGTACAAACCTGAGATTATAGAAAAGCCAAAAAATCTCTATAAAAAACCCGGCTACGATCCACTTTGATTTAGTCTGCCAGGCTCAGGTTTATTATTTAATATCCATGTGAATTTATCCATTTACATCTAGCACAAGCGCATGTTGATTAATTTGCGCTGATGATCTCCTGTGTGTCATAAAGAGGAAATAACCTATGAATTTTTCATTCAAAAATCAAGTTGCATTAGTTACGGGTGCAGCCTCTGGAATGGGTCTTGCCGCATCTAAGGCTTTCGCTGCATCGGGCGCGTCAGTCGTTATGGTGGATATCAATGAAGAAGCGGTTACAAACGCAGCCACTGAACTTAATTCAGCAGGCTACAGTGCGCTAGGTATTCGCTGCAATGTCGCGAATATTGACGAGGTGAAAGCTATGGTTGAGCAGGCTGTCGCCACCTTTGGGCGTATTGATGCGGCATTCAATAATGCGGGCGTACAAAGTCCAGTGGCTGAAACGGCAATTGCCGATCCTGAAGATTATGATTTCGTCATGGATATTAATTTGCGCGGTATCTGGAACTGCATGAAATACGAATTAATTCAGATGAAAAAACAAGGAAGTGGCGCAATCGTTAACAACTCTTCGCTTGGCGGTTTGGTCGGTATTGCCGAGCGCGGTATTTACCATGCTTCCAAGCACGGTGTGGTGGGCTTAACCAAAAGCGCTGGTCTGGAATATGCTCCGCAAAACATCCGCGTTAATGCTATCTGCCCTGGCATTATTGAGACGCCAATGGTGTCTGGCATGCTGGAAAGCCAGCCTGAAGCAATGGCAGAACTGATGAAAGATGTACCAATTAAGCGTCTGGGCCGTGCTGAAGAAATTGCTGATGCCGTACTTTGGTTGTGCAGCCCAGCCTCTACTTTTGTCATTGGTCATGCGCTGCCTGTTGATGGTGGCTATACCGTCCGTTAAATACCCTCGGGGTTCGTTTCAATTAAGGGGACGAGCCCCATTTTTGCTTTTGGTAAGAGTCTTCGCGTGTTGGGGGCGAATGGTCTGATTTAACACCTGTTTGGGGTGTTGAGCAGTCGCGCTTCCTCAATAAGCGTGATGGGTTATCTGGCCCGCCATCTGGCGGGCTAAATATTTAATTATCTTGAGAGTTTGGCTATGCAAGGTGAGTCGGTTGAGTCCAGTGAGTCTATGAATTTTATGCGGATGCTACTGACATTAATGTTGGTTGTTTTGGCCGGATTTTTGATTATTGGCATCGCACTGCCAGTGCTTCCCCGTTACGTACATCACCAGTTGGGATTCGGCACTTTTGCTGTCGGTTTAGTCACTGGCGCGCAGTTTGCCGCTTCTTTAGCAACTCGCTTCGCAGCCGGACGATATGCTGATCGGTGTGGCGGCAAACGAGCCATTTATCTGGGATTGTTGCTGGCAATAGCGGGGGGTGTTTTTTATTTAATTTCGCTACCGTTTGCGACTCAACCCATTACAGCTATTACTTTGGTGTTGATTGGCAGAGCAATAGTCGGTGGTGCAGAAAGCTTTATCATCACTGGCGGCATGACGTTGGGGTTGGCTCTGGCGGGCGGCAAACAAACCGGTAGAGTCATTGCATGGGTCGGCACCGCAATGTTTGCTGCTTTTGCCCTTGGCGCACCGCTAGGTACTGCCATATTTGACCATTCTGGTTTTGCCGCCATTGCAATAACAACAGCGCTGCTACCTATTGCTGCCATGCTCGTTGTTCGCATTTTGCCAGAACGCGTTGAACCTTCCGAACAGAGAGGAACCCTTTCCCAGGCTCTTTCATCGGTGTGGCTGCCCGGATTAGGGGCAGCTTTCAATGGCGTGGGCTATGCGGCTTTATTGTCGTTTTCTGTCCTGATGTACGCCGAAAAGGGCTGGGGAATGGGCTGGTTGCCGGTTAGCGCATTTGCAGCCGCGTTAATAGCCGCACGCCTCTTGCTGGGGCAGTTAATTGACCAGTCGGGTGCTATCCGTGTGGGTGTGATGTTTTCTCTGGGGACAGCGCTCGGGCAGGTTTTACTATGGGCAGCACCTTCTCCATGGCTTGCTGCCGCAGGCGCTGCATTAACGGGTGCTGGCTGGGCAATGGTCTATCCCGCCTTCGGGTCTGAAGCGGTCCGACGCTTGGGAGGGGGAAACAAAGGCGTAGCAATGGCAACGTACTCAGCATTTCCTGACCTTGCAATCGGTCTTTCAAGTCCGCTGTTAGGACTTGTGGTGTCAGCCGGTCACATGAGTATGGTTTTCCTCTGGAGCGCCTTTATTGTGATAATGGCAGTTCCTGTTGCGTTGCTAGCCAGAAAAAAACAATGATTTGAACGGGGGAAGCCCTCCTCTCTTTTAAAAGGCTCCCCCAATACGACTACAGATTCTTACCGAAGAATTCCGCCAGTTTATTTACTGCTGGGGTGACATATTGCGGCTTATCATAGAGATCAAAATGCGATGCGCCCGGAATCACCATAATTTCTTTTGGTTGTTTTGCCTGAGCGTACGCAGCTTCACTGAATTTAAGCGTTTCAGCGCGCGAGCCAGAAATAAGCAGAACCGGACGCGGTGAAATCAGATCCATATGTGCCAACGGATAATAGGCGAGGTGCAGCCCTGGGCTGGTAACGACGTAGCGATTGTGGGCATTGGGATGCGCACCGCGCGGCGTCAAATAATAGTTTGTTGCTTCGCGCACGAAGCTGGGAGAGCTTGCATTAATGCTACTTAAAGGTGGCAATAGCGGCTTCACTAGCACCGGCGCACCGGCTGCTTCTTTATTTAGTTGCTCATCCACGCTTGCCAGTAACTTGTGCTGATCTTCAACGGTTACAGGTATGCCTTCGATACCTGTGCGCGTCGCTTCGCCGATATCATAGGCTACCACCCCGGCAACAGCTTTCACGCGTAAATCGGTCTGGGCTTCGTTAAGGGTATATCCACCGCCAGCACAAACGCCAATAGCACCAATGCGATTAGCATCTACCTGCGGAAGACTGGCGAGATACCCTACCGCACTACGAATATCCTGCACTCGGTCAGAAGGGTCTTCCAGATCACGCGGAACACCGCCACTTTCACCATAGTGGGAAGCATCATAAGCCAGCGTAATAAATCCTTTTCGGGCCAACTGCTGCGCATATAATCCGGAGGTTTGTTCTTTAACGCCTCCCCATGGATGTGCAACCACTATTGCTGGATACTTTTTCGTAGCATCATAATTCGGTGGAAGATACAAGTTTCCGGCCATGCTGATTGTGCCGTTGTTAAATGTAATCTTTTGCGAGCCAACAATATTTATTCCCTCAGCAACAGTTTTAGGCGTGGCGGAAAAAGTATTGGCAGAATAGGCCATTAACAATGATAAGCAGAGTAGTGTATTTTTAAATGCTGGCATGGTTACCCCTCTTTGTGTCAAAGATGATTCTAATTTGATGGAACTTGAATAATTCACTCTTATCTGATCAATGTCGCACGGTGAATATAATAATCATCCAAACTGAATTACAGAGTTAATTCTAAATTTTCCAACGGCAAAAAACCTTGATTAAATAACGAATAGAGTTATTACAATAATTCATAAATTGAAAACTTTTTACAAAGTGGGCGGCGTTTACTGCTAAGCGCGGAGGTAATAAAAAAACCTAAAACGTGTTAAAAATGAATTTTTCAATACTTAATTAATGAAATTAATTCATAAAAGCATTCAGCGTCTGAGGGTTAATTCATAGCTTTTCATCATGCATACTGGAAATCCGATATGCAGATTAACTCTGCTTTATAAGAAGACGACGTCAGGCGAGAAACCTGTTTGTTCGAATCTTCAGATGAATACCCCACAAATTTAAGGAAATGAGATGACTATTATCAACAAAGTTGGCTCGCAAGCATCAATGGTTGGACCTGAAGACTGGTTCACTGGCACAGTCCGCATCGATCCCATGTTTGCTGCAGACGAGAATTCTCGTGCCAGCGCTGGCCACGTCACATTCGAACCAGGTGCACGTACAGCATGGCATACCCATCCACTGGGCCAACGTCTCATTGTGACCTCAGGATTCGGTTATGTCCAAACCTGGGGTGAGCCCGCTCGCGAGATTCGTGCAGGTGATGTCGTTTGTATTCCAGCCCATGAGAAACACTGGCATGGCGCAAGCGCTACTACAGCGATGACCCATATTGCAATCCAGGAAGCTCAAGATGGCAGCGTAGTTGAGTGGCTGGAAAAAGTCTCTGACGAACAATATGGAGATACCGAATAAGCAATAATATCGATGGAAAAGTTGTTGTAATCACAGGTGCCAGCAGCGGGTTGGGTGAATACACGGCGCGTAGTTTGAGTGCTAAAGGTGCAACTGTCATGCTTGTGTAGTCCCTCCGGTTTTTAGTACCACCGCCAATGAGGATCTCCGGCCAGTTTTTGCCTCGCATAGATAACGCGAGGCATATCACCCAGTGAGCTATGCGGACGTTCTTCGTTATATTCTGCGCGCCAGTCTTCTGTTAGCACAGGGACTTCTGACAGTGTTCTGAACAGATACATATCGAGTATTTCTGTTCGTAGCGTTTTGTTAAATCGCTCAATAAATCCGTTCTGCATTGGCCTGCCTGGCTGAATAAAATCGAGTATCACGCCGTGTAAAATAGTTGACTCAGACGGTAGTTCGTTACCGCTGCGTATAAATGCCGGATAGCCTCTTTCAGCACTTAACCGCTCCAGGAGGCATACATCTGCTTTAATCGGCGGTTTTCCTCTTCCAGCTCTTTCATTCGTTTGATATCAGAGAACTCCATACCGCCGTATTTAGATTTCCAGTTATAATAGCTGGCTTACGACACGCCGTTTTCGCGGCACATATCCTTAACATGCCGACCCCCTTCAACTTCTTTTAGAACTCGCGGGATCTGAGTTTCAGTGAAACACGCTTTCTTTATGATGAGCCTCCTTTGGTTGTATTTACTCTAACAAGCAGTAAGACTAAATTCAGCGGGACTACATATTCAGTATTTATGATTTAGATACATTAAGTTAGTCTTTTCATGTAAAAATGCACGAAACTATCATTTAATGAGATCTATAGGACAAAGGATCTTGAAAAGAAGTCGAAGGAGTCAGCAATGCTAAGCGTTATCAGTTTTACTTGGTTTGATATTTTTATACTATCAATGATATTGTTACTACCTGTTTTTATGGGGTTTGTGACTCTATTTTTGTTGTTGAAATCCGCCAGTCATTCAGGGGCCAGATCCCTTTTCCTGTGGCTGGTTTCACCTCAAATTCTAGCCACATTAATTTTCTGGTCGGTGCTGGATTTTTACAACATTGACCTATACGTTAACATAATTTTCATTGCTTCTGGAGCAATGCTGGTAGG
The DNA here is from genome assembly GCF_012933545.1 of Rouxiella aceris. Lineage (GTDB taxonomy): Bacteria > Pseudomonadota > Gammaproteobacteria > Enterobacterales > Enterobacteriaceae > Rouxiella > Rouxiella aceris. Next base: position 451,263 of record NZ_JAADJU010000001.1, read on the forward strand.
TGTAATTATTAGCTACCTCTTCTTTAGAATAGGTACTTATACCATTTCAGGAATATTATGCGGGCATATTATTTCCCTTGCATTATTTTTTATCACTATTAATAGCATCAGTCCAAATTTACTTAAAAAATTGCAGTTTGGACGAGATAGACACCAACTACTTAGTATAGGTCAGAGTAAGGGAAGCGAGAGTTTAAATCGGCGACTTGAGAATGTGAAGTTTCGTCAGAAAATGTTAGTTGAAGCTGTTAATAATTCAAATATGCCTGAAGCGACGTTTCGGGAATTACTGGCTAGAGGTGCTGATCCATTCCAGACATACGCCATTAACGGTTCTATCTTTTCAACAGCGGTAAAGCATCATAATCTTAATGCGGTTCGCGTGTTTACCGAAAAGCTGGATGATGATAATAAACAGGGAAAAAGCAACCGAGACTTTCTGCGCGCGAAAAATCCGTTAGATCAGCCGTTCTATTTTTCAAGTAGACCTACAGAAGAAGAAAAAAAACAGTATATGGATACCGCGAAAATTATCCTCAATAAGATGCCTGAACTACTGAGTGATAAGGCTTACTACAGAATAATACCGAAAGCTAATGCAGAGCTTATTCAATTTTTATGGGACTACCATCCTCCTGAAAACCCTGTTTACCGTATTCAGGCAGAAGCGCTGCTGGGCATGGTGACGGTAGCGGATAAAATTGCCGCCACTCCAAGTATTCTTAAAGAGAAACCAGCCGCAGATTTCGCTGATTCGCTGTGGGAATACTTAGTTCAGTATGCTCCCCGCGCTGTGATCCAGTCCATACTAGAGAGAAATGTGGTGCAGTGGGCTGATTATAAAGATAAAGAAGGGAATAACCCGGTGCTGGAACAAGCTATCTATCGAGCAGGAAAATATGCTGGTGACGATCCGCAAGTACTGACGCTCGTGATGCGCGACATACTAGCACAAGGTGCTGTCTGGTCGCCGTCGCAGCTTGCTCACGGATTTTATACCGAGGCGGAGGGGTCGCATGTGGTCAGTTCATTACATAGTGCGGGTATAACCTGTACACAGCTTCGGGAAGCTCTATCTAACTTTGTTGTTGGGGAGACCTTTGATTATGGGGAGCAACGAATCAAGGAGGTTTGTCAGGCGGGAAAATAACCCCCTGTGGGCATGCGACTAAGTGAGTAAACTCTCAATCAGAGGTGACTTATGACAAAACCAGCATCAACCCGCAAAAAGCCCCGTAAGCAACACACGCCTGAATTTTGCATCGAGACCCTGAAGCTTGCAGAACGCATGGATGTTGCCGCTGCTGCCCAAGAAGTCAGCCTGTATGAATCACAGCTTTATGCCTGGCGCAGCAAGCTGAAGAATGCACATTCCTCTTCAGAACGTGAGCATCTTGGGTCGGTAGATCATAAAACTGGTGAACAATTGAAGCCTGCTGTAAAAGGCCGAAATATTAAACGTTATTTATGAGGCCAAAATGGGATTGAAATTAAGACTGCAATGGTTCGATAAGTTAACAGAGTTGGGTGTAGGTAAGGAATATTCTATTGATTTTGGTGATGATGCCAGCATCATGACTGATGGCTTAGGCTTACCAACAAAAGATATTGTAAATAACGGATCTTTTGAGCTAAGAAGTGATTGGGTCATGCATTTGCAGCCTCATTTCACACATCGTATTAATTTATCTTCTTATGATTATTTCATTTCATTCGATTATAGAGATAAATGGTAATAATAGGGTGTGATGATAGTTTAAGTCTATCATGATGTTAGACAATCTTATCTTCAAAAGAAGAATGTAAAACTGCCCTGTCTTTCAAGGTGATGGCTCGCAGTGCGAACCATCACCTGTCTAAAGTTTTTCTCTCTATTACTTGACGATTTGGTCCCCGTAGCGAGATTTACGCTGATATAGCTGTAGGTAGATTTCAGTAGATGAGAGTAGACAACGAGATGGAGTAACTAACTGATTTCATAAAGCAAAACGGACGTCAGTAGACGTCCGTTATATGTTAGTGGTGCCGGACTCGGAATCGACCTTTCCATATTATATGTTTTATCTTCAAACAACATTTTCGCCTTCCTTTAAATGCTCCTCTTTGTAATGGTTTGCCGACTATTAAAACATGAGGTTTATTTTATATTTATGCCCATAAATAAGTCAGTAATATATTTTTGGTTTTTGCCAAGCAACTTAATTAACCATATCAGATATTGTGTATTTATTTGGTGTTTTTATTTGAAAAAAAGCTGTTATTTATAATCTACAGGCACCCAGTGTTTTTGATAAAAATAAATAATATAAGGTATCTATATAGATGAATAAGAGGAGTGAAAATAGCAGCGAAATAATATGAAATAAAGGCTATGACATTTTTTGAAATCACATACTGATAAAGTGCTTTTAAGTCAAATTGCAGATCGGTTAGTATTGCATCAACTAAACCGTATAAATGACAAGGACAAGGGAATGGATCGTCAATACAACAATGGACTGCCCCCGGAACTGCTGACAACACTAAATCAATCCTCGTTTACAACGGAAGAACTGGCAGAGATAGATGATGAAGTGCGTGTGCTGGTTGCAGAACAGGAAACATCCCGTCGCCAGCATCCGATTATTGCTATTTACCGACCGGCTGTAGCAGGGTGTCTGACCCGGAATGATGGCACGGGTGATGAAATTATCAGCACCCCACAGGGAAGCAGTACAATGATCGTCCGGGAAGGTATGCCGCAGCCGGATGATTTTCTGGTTATCCCCGGAGTGTAACCAATGGGATATCGCACAGAGAATTATGGACGCGGACAGGCTTTTGAAAATGATAAAACAACGACCGGGGCAAGATGTATTGCCTCCATCGATGACAGCGAGTTTGATCGTCGTATAGTCCGGGTGGGAGATATGACCACACCTTGTCCGAAATGCGGGGAACGGGGACGGATTATTAATGGCGAATCGCGGGTTGAGTTCTTCGGAAAAGCTGTGGCAATGGACCGCTCTGAGGTCAGTTGTGGCTGTCCTCGCGGCACAAATCGTGTCATAGCTCCGGCTGGCCAATGGATGGGAAAAGGCAGAGATCCCGTAGAGGTTGCAAGGGAAGAACATGCAGCCAGAGTAGTTGCAGAGCGAGAAGCAGAGGAAAAACGACGGGCAGATGAGCGAGAACAAAACCGGGTCTTTGCCAAATCCTGCCTTCGTGGTGAGGGCTGTAATGATGCCGGGGAAGAGCAGGAACCTCATACCAATTTTGCTTCAATGGCATTTTATCATGCTGTTCCTCCTGCCGATCCGGCATCAGATACTGATGTTCCACAACACGCCCAGACCGCCAAGAAAAAAAATCCTGTAGACGATATACCGAAACCGAAAAAGCGAAGTGCCCTGTATAAATGGCTAAACGGTAATCACGAGGAAATGGATTATCAGGCAGCAACAGCCGCCGCCACGAGTGCTGCTAATGCTCAAACGGTTGTTGAAGGTGCCAGTGTTCTTGGTCTGGTAGGCGGAAGCGCTATTACCTCAGGAACGTGGGCGGTAAAACTTGGTGAGATAGCGAGCGGCCTCGGAAGGATTGCAGCCAGCGGCCCCGGTGCTCCTATAGCAGCAGTTGTGATGGGGATGATGCCCGGAAGGCTCAATGACGGTGAGCAGGATTTTATTGACCGTATGCGTCTGGAGCAGATGCGTGAAGCGCCAAGCCGTGTGCGTTATACATGGGAACAAGATGCTAAAGGTAACCCGGTTCCTCATGGCTGTCACACTCCACCCGGTAAAGATATGGTGCGTGTGCGCAAAATGGAGTGGGACAGCAGCCGAAAAGCCTATACGTTCACCACAGAGGAAGATCCGCGTATAACGATCATCTGGACGCCAGACAGTTCAGGTGTCAATGTTCCTGCAAATACAGGCAACCAAAACCCGGTAAGGATACCAAATCCGGTAGTTGTTGATCCGCTGCCGGAAAATACCAGCATTGAGGCCACAACCACTCCGGCACCGGAAGAAAAGAATTTTGCGGATTATATTCTTGTTCTGCCAATATCGGATATTCCGCCGATCTATATTTATTTAAGCAAAAGACCTGAAGACCCTATTTGGACCCAGAGAAGGAAAATCACCCAAGTTGAAAATGCATACAATCATTGGAAAAAACATGGTTCTGAGTTTCCTGAGTTAACTAACTCTAAAGAGTATGTTGATGCTACTCATGACTTTGTTAATAATCCTCCAAAAGGGACTATGACAAAAACAAGAGATAACGGTGATATTTTGTTATATCATCCCGAAAGTAATACGTTGGGTATCAAATCTAAAGATGGTGCTCCAAGAACGATGTTTAAACCAACTGACAAGATGGACTATTGGAATGATCAATAATTACTATCCATGCCCGTGCTGCGGGAAAATGGTGTTTGAATCTGTAGGTGAACACGATATTTGTCCTAATTGTAATTGGGAAGATGATCCTTTTCAGTCTAGAAATCCAAACAGAAAAGGTGGGGCAAATAAGATGAGTCTCAATGAAGCTAAAGATGCCTATCGGCAAGGTAAATCAGTCATATAAAAGTTAGGGGGATCTTGCTGAAGATCCCTTACATTTCTATGAAAATGGCATTTCTTATTTTTCATATAACCTGATGTTATTATAACAAATACTCCCAAATGAAAAAAACGTATGTGATTTTAGGAACCGATTTTGAGCTTGAACTCATAAGTATATTTGACGAGCTATCGACTATTGATTTTTCTCATGGTATAGAGTCACAAATAATGGTCTTAGATGAAGATTTATTACAATTATCATTTAAGTCTGGGATTATTGTTGATGTTGGTTGGTATCCAGCTTTTGAAACGACTGGCGAATTTATTATTAATCGAATAGCTAATGGTTGTTGGGATGCACCGGAGTCTAAATATAGTGTGGGATGGGATAAAAATAGACTAATATCGAAAATTAGAAAAGCAATTGGCTGAAATAATGAATCGTTCAGTATATTTATGCCCTTGTTGCAGTAAATATGCTTTTTCGGAACATGGAAGTTATGAAATTTGCCCGCTTTGTAATTGGGAATATGATCATGTAGTCCCCTCCTGAATTTAGTCTTACTGCTTGTTAGAGTTCTCTGGTTAAAATACAACCAAAGGAGGCTCATCATGAAGAAAGCGCGTTTCACTGAAACTCAGATCCTGCGAGTTCTAAAAGAAGTTGAAGGGGGTCGGCATGTTAAGGATATGTGCCGCGAAAACGGCGTGTCGGAAGCCAGCTATTACAACTGGAAATCTAAATACGGCGGTATGGAGTCCTCTGATATCAAACGAATGAAAGAGCTGGAAGAGGAAAACCGCCGATTAAAGCAGATGTATGCCTCCTTGAGCGGTTAAGTGCTGAAAGAGGCTATCCGGCATTTATACGCAGCGATAACGAACTACCGTCTGAGTCAACTATTTTACACGGCGTGATACTCGATTCTATTCAGCCAGGCAGGCAGGCAGGCCAATGCAGAACGGATTTATTGAGCGATTTAACAAAACGCTACGAACAGAAATACTCGATATGTATCTGTTCAGAACACAGTCAGAAGTCCGTGCGCTAACAGGAGACTGGCGCGCAGAATATAACGAAGAACGTCCGCATAGCTCACTGGGTGATACGCCTCCCGTTATCTATGCGAGGCAAAAACTGGCCGGAGATCCTCATTGGCGGTGGTACTAAAAACCGGAGGGACTACAAAGAGAGCGTTGACGCAGTTTGCAGGGGGTAGATAAAAATCGCTAAACCCAAAATGCGAAAAACCCGCCATAAGCGGGTTATTCTGAATAATGGTGCCCGGACTCGGAATCGAACCAAGGACACGGGGATTTTCAATCCCCTGCTCTACCGACTGAGCTATCCGGGCAACGGGGCGCATTAAACCGTATTGGCCCTGCGCCGTCAACGGCTTTTTTACAGAATGGCTACACCACAGGTTTGAATGATGTTTTTTAAAGCGAAATGACATCAGACTGCCTATTTGCTGTGCACTCCGCCCTGGGCTCACTCCTGCTGGTCCAACGATAGAAGCAGGACGGTGACCGCCCAAAGAGCCCTTTCATAGTGCCCATTGCTGTAACTCATTCATCCTGCGTGAATATTCAGCCAGATATCACACTATTAACCTGTGGTCGTGGCTGCTGTCTGCGGGGTGGAAAAAAAGGCATTGAGCACGCTACCCACCAATTGCGGTTTGCCCGACAGATCTTCATTCCACGGCGCGGAATGGTCGGCGCCTGTAAACTCGACAACCTCGGCGCTCGGCAGCACGACTTTCAGTGCTAACAAGGCATTCTTCAGATAGTCAGGACTGCGGTCACCGCCCATTAGCAGTACCCGTTGTTGTACAGTGCCCAAGTCGTGCAGCCGGGTGTTCATGCTGGCCACTACGTTAAAGTCATAACGCATGGCAGGAATCAACTCTTTAATCGACGTATAGTTATCCGTACGGCGCGCATTACCGCGCAACGCCAGTCCAGCTCCCAGACGCAACAACCATTGCGGTAGGACGCGCATCCGTTTGGGGCCTAGCCCGACAATTCTGCCAGCCGTGACCAATGCGGCAGCCAGTCGGCCCTGGTCGACTTGAGCGTTGAATTGGTGAACCAGTTCGTGGGCCATGCCATCCAGATAAAAAGGCGGTTCAAACACGGCTGCGCGTTCCACCGGTAGCCCGCACCGCAGGCCCTCAAGCACGATCATGGCACCCGAGCTAAGGCCAAACAAAAACTGCGCTCCGGTATCGGCAAGCAAGCAGCGCAGATCTTCAACATCGCGTTGGATCAAATGCGTGGCACTGTATGGACGAGGACTCATGCCACGCCCCCGCCTATCTGGTACGTGTACGGTAAACCGACTCGCCAAAGCGACTGCAAGCTGGCGATAGTTTTGCGCGGTGCCCATGGCGCCCTGTACCAGGACAATGCCTGGACCGTTGCCAAACGACTGATAACCAATCCGCGTGCCATCCGCCGAGATCGCTATTTTTACTACAGGTAAATGTTCCGTTGTCATCCCGTCGATCCTCAGCGCTCCATCATGCTTTTGGCGCAGACATTCTGGTCATCTGCGTCATCATGAAATCTGGCGCGACGCGGCTCATGACCCCAAGCACACGCGCCAGGCCCGGACGAATTTCAGTATGGCCTGCCTCAATTCCCTGAATGGCTTTTTTTACCAACGTCTCCACAGGCATGCCTTTCTGGCCTCGCATCTCTTTTTCAAACTCACCGCGGAACAGTGGCGTTTCGGTGCCTGGCGGTAATAGCTCCACAACTTTGACCGTGGTGTTTTTCAACTGTGTGCGCAAACATCGGCTATAGGCATGTAGACCCGCTTTGGCCGCGCTGTAGATCGGTGAAATGGTAAAAGGAATAAATGCCAGGCCGGAGGAGACATTGACAATCAACGCTTCAGGCTGCTTGCGCAAATGTGGCAGAAAATGTTGATTCAGCAAAATTGGTCCGTTCAAACCAATTGTGATTTCGCTGAGCAGATCGTCGGTATTACACACCTGGTTCAGATCGATATTGCGCATGATGCCTGCATTATTCACCAACACGTCCAACTGGGGAAATGTTGCGCTGACCTCACGAAAAAGCGTTGCGATCTGGGCGGGATCGCTTACATCACTTTGATAAACATGCAGCTCCGGCATCTGCTGACGCGCTTTTGCAAGCCGGATAGGATCGCGCCCGGTGATCAGTACGGTATTACCCATTTTTAGTAGTTGCTTTGCCAGTTCCAGTCCAATGCCGCTGCTGCCGCCGGTAATAAGAATGGTTTTGCCTTGTAGTTTCATGATTGTCTCCAGCGAGATTAGGGCTCTGCTTTAAAAACGGGATTTAAATGGATGACCCAGGTAACCAACTCGAGCAGCACGAGGATCAGGCTGAAAATTCGAGGCAAAGACATGGGCAGGTTCCAGGCGATACGCATCAAGGTGCAGAATCAATGTACACACTGACAACATATGTTGTCAATGCATACATTGTTATAATCCGTGCTTTGTTGCCCGAATACATTGCTATAATCTGTGCTTTGTTGTTCCAGGAGACGCACTGCAGTGCCAAATATAGAAAAACCAAAGCCTTACCATCACGGTGATCTGCGTGCGACGCTGCTTACGGTGGCAGAAGCCATGCTCGAAAGAGTTGGGGCAGAGGCATTATCATTGCGAGAAATCACCCGGGAGATCGGGGTAAGCAACAATGCGCCTCGGAGGCATTTTCCCAGCAAGCAGTCTTTGCTGGATGCTCTGGCCTTGCAAGGATTCGTGCGCCTGGGAGCGGCGCTGGACCAAGCCGCTGCCTGCGATCAGCCAGATTTTTTGCAGCGACTGCTTGCAATCGCCCGCGCCAATATCAGCTTTGCGAGGCAACATCGCGCGCTTTTTCGCCTTATGTTTGCCACCAAACAGCGGACGGATATATCGCCCGAATTACAGCAGGCGAGTTACAACGCGTTATTAGCTGGGCCGCGTACTATCATCTATGGTCAAGGCATCGGCGCGGTGGTGCCGGGCGACCCTATCCAGTTGGCCCTGACTGTGTTTGCTGCAGTAGAAGGCCTGATGTCTCTTTCAGTCGATGGAAAGCTTGGCGGCGTACCCATAGAGGATGTCGCCGAACAGATCATCGGAAACATTATGCAGGGGCTGGCACCTCGCTAACGGGCAACAGAACGGGTACATCTCAGGATCCGGCACTAGCCTGTGCGTCAGGCAAGGCCGAAACCGGCCCGTCCCTGACCTGACATAATCAAGCGGCATATCTGAGCGGATTAAATAGGATGCGGGCCGTGAGCACTAAGGCTGGCGGGGTTGACAGCCGTCCTAAGGTGCCTTATTTCCCGTTTCCTGAGTCGCTCCTTTGCCGTTCATCCAATGCTGTTCCGCCAAATCCATGCGCGACAGCTCTTTGCCTCTGTTGCACAAACAACTCGCCGTCGCTGTCCTCGGCAATACCCAGAACTGCGCGCTGGTAGGCATCACCAAGTGCCAGTGCCACCACCTCTGCGGCAAGGGGTTGCGCCGTCGTGGCAAGTACGCCGCCAGCCTCGAGCAGCCTCGCTATCCTCTGGCGAATGACATACATCCCCGACTGGTCAAAGACGTGAGCGAGCCCCGGAAAACGCCAACCTTCGGCAACAACCAGACGATACAGCGCCAGCCAGTCCGGCTCGATCAATGCCGACGTGAAGCCCTGTAACTCATCAGACAATCGGGTTGCGGCAGGTTGATCATCGCCGCCGCAAGGCGCGTTCTCCAGGCTGTGTCGAATTGATTCGCACATTCTGGTGACCAGCCCCTCGAACAACGCTTCCTTGCTTGGGAAGTGCCGATACAGTGTCATTTTTGCAATCCCCCCCTCGGATGCGACCCGGTCCAGGGTCGTCCCCCCCAACCCATCTCTGAGCAGAATAGGGCGAGCAGCGTCCAGGATCGACGCACGTTTCTCGGCCATTCTCAGCCGACGTGGATCATCGTCGCGCCACTTTCTGGCGTCCGCCGGATCACTCGATACGATTTTGTCTTGCATTAATCCCCCTTATTCGATACGTTATCGTATCGCATAAAACCAGCAGAGGCACGCGCAGCGCCATCCTGCTGAATGCGTAGAGCCGAAAACGGTCGCATCGAAGGCGATCGTTTCTTCAAAGGGCAGGACTAACGCGGCCTGCACCCGGAACTTTGGCAGAGGCACGTCACCACCACAGGAGCAATGTCATGAGCATCGGCGAAATCATCAATGCAATAGCGGCCTTGGCATTCGCCAGCGCTGGCATTGCCAATCTTGTCAACGTAGGTAACGTTGAAGCGGACTTCCAGCGTTGGGGCTATCCCAAGGGGTCGCGCCTGTTGACCGCGGGTCTGGAGCTCGTGGGCGCGGCTTGTCTGTTGATCCCCTCTGTGCAATGCATCGCACTCGGTGGTTTAGTACTGTTGATCCTGGCTGCGATCGTGACTCTTCTGAAAGAGCGTGAGCGCCTCACACACATCATACCGGCTATCGGCTTTCTCGGCTTGCTCCTGGCGGATGCCGCACTCTATTAATTCGACTTCTTGACAAGATAACCACCGCCATCGCGGTATTCAACGCCGACTCTTCCACCATTTTTTGAAGGAAACAATCATGCGCAACACCAATCAACTCCCCTGGATTTCGCCCTACACGATTCTGTCGCTGCTTATCGGATTGACGATCATTTTTCTCGGTGCCAACTTCATCCTCCATCCGCATGCAGGCGCCGCTGGCTATGGTTTGTCGGTAACCAGCACGGATGCCGACGCCTTCTTGCTTGCCAAAGGCGTGCGCGACATCGCCTCGGGCGTCGTCACACTCTGCCTGGTTGCCTTTGCCTCGAAGCGAGCGGTGGCGCTGTTCTTGCTGAGCATGACGATCGTCCCCATTGGCGACGCAATCATCGTAGCAACGACCGGCGGCGCACCTGCCTACGCGGTGCCGATGCATGTCATCACGGCACTGGTGATGCTGGTTCTGTCGCTGCTGATGCTTCGCAGCTCACCATTCACGCCCGCTGGCTAGTCGACCTATATACTGTCCGGGCCTTCTCGGCAATGTGACACGCAAATGTTTCTCCTCTGCGGCTACGGATGCGTTTTGCAAGGGGCCTGGTCATCTCCCCGACATTTTGCCAAGTAGTGGTTCAGCAATGGCTCTGTGACAACACAAAATAAAGTGTGGGTAAAAAAGATCCCAGCTAAGGACTGCACCCCAAAAGTTGGATACCAGCTTAGTAAGTTGCAGTTTTTTATGGCCAAGCCAAGAAATCCACCCTTCCCTCACCTCAGTTACGATCAACCAACAAGTATTCACCGCAACCTCTTTTAAACACAGCACAATCCCCCTTAATTTAAAAACACCTTCGTTGTTTGGCAAATTGCTGCGCTGCCGACAGGGGAATACACTCAGGGAGTCGATTTATAAAAGAGGCCTAAAAATGTCCGATAAAACGTATAAAATTGCCGTGATCCCCGGCGACGGTATTGGTAAGGAAGTGATGCCTGAAGGGGTCAAGGTGATGGAGCGCATTGCTGAAAAGCATGGTATCCATCTCGAATGGCAGTGGTTTGATTTTGCCAGCGCTGAATATTATCTCGAACATGGCAAAATGCTGCCTGATGACTGGTTTGCGACGCTTAAAGGCTTTGATGCCATCTATTTTGGCGCTGTGGGTTGGCCAGAGGTGGTGCCCGACCATATTTCGCTATGGGGTTCTTTACTACAGTTTAGACGCGAGTTTGACCAGTATGTCAATCTGCGTCCGGTGCGTCTGATGCCTGGGGTCAAAGCCCCGCTGGCTGGAAGGGAACCGGGAGATATCGATTTTTATGTGGTGAGAGAAAATACCGAAGGCGAGTATTCCAGCGTCGGCGGCATTATGTTCCCCAATACTGAGCGGGAAATCGTGATCCAGGAAACGGTAATGACGCGCACTGGCGTCGACCGTATTTTAAAATACGCGTTTGAATTGGCGCAAAAGCGGCCTAAAAAACATCTGACATCGGCAACCAAATCCAATGGCATTGCTATTACTATGCCCTATTGGGATCAACGCGTAGTCGCAATGGGTCAGCATTATCCAAAAGTTAAAGTAGATAAATATCATATTGATATTCTTACCGCGAATTTTGTTCTGCACCCTGATTGGTTCGACGTGGTGGTGGCCAGTAATCTGTTTGGCGATATTCTTTCCGATCTAGGTCCGGCATGTACCGGCACCATTGGTATTGCCCCTTCAGCGAATATCAATCCTGAAGGCCATTTTCCGAGTCTGTTTGAACCAGTTCATGGCTCGGCTCCGGATATCGCCGGTAAAGGTATTGCCAACCCGATAGGCCAAATCTGGTGCGGTGCTCTGATGCTGGAACATCTCGGTTATGCACAAGCCGGTGCCGAAGTCTTAAAGGCTATTGAAAAGGTATTGAGCCAGGGAGCCGAGCACGCACCGTTAACCGGCGATCTTGGTGGCAAAGGCAATACACGCCAATTGGGTCAGGCGATTGTCGACGCTATTGACAATTAACTGTTGGATATTATGGCTGTTCCCTTATTACGATCCTAAAAAGGCCTGAGGAAAAATATTTCTCTCAGGCCATAATCTTTATCTGCGCAAGTTATTAAAATTATATTTTAATTTTACTCCCTGCCCTGCTAGAATAAATTCTATTCTTTCCAAAAACATTTAATAATATTTAGGTATCAATTTGCCCTGGAATAATCTGACCTATTTTGGCGACAGCATGTTGGTATTACCTACCGCTGTCGTTCTTGCCTTGTTTATTGCCTGGAAAGTCAGTGGCCGTTATACCGCCCTGGCCTGGTTGTTCACTTTGGGTTGCGCCGGTTTTATTGTCAGCTTGTCCAAGCTATTATTTCTTACCTGGGGTATTGGTAGCGCTGCATTGGATTTTACCGGGTTTAGTGGCCATACCACCATGTCAGCGACATTATGGCCAGTGATGATGTGGTTAATCGGCGGAGCCTTTTCTCTTGGTAAACGGCGAGTGATGATCGCGATTGGCTTTTTGATCCCGCTCATGGTGGGTATCAGCCGGTTAGCACTGCATGCACATTCGCCAAGTGAAGTGATTGCCGGCATGCTACTGGGCAGTGGCTGCAGCAGCCTGTTCTTACATTTTAATCGCCATCAGCAGGTCAAAGGCTTAACCATTCCACAACTGGCTCTTCTGCTGCTATTGCCCCTTGCTCTGATGAATCACGGACAAAAAGCAACGACACAGCAGCTGCTCGAACACCTGGCGACCAAAATTAGCGGCCATCAGCCCTGGAGCAGAGAAAAACTGCTGCACCCGGATGACCAACGCCAACAATGGCAAAACCACGCAGAGGTCAACCATACAATTTAAGTCGGGCTTTTTGTTTGGCGGCGGCGAGATCAGCCTGCACCATTTCAATCACCAGATCCTGCAACGAGGTCTCCGGCACCCAGCCCAGTTTTTGCCGGGCTTTAGTGGGATCGGCCGCGAGTTTTTCCGTTTCATCATGACGGATAAAACGGGGATCAACACCAACCACCACATCCCCCACTTTTAGCGCTGCGGCGATTGGACTAATAATGGCGGCAATCACCCCTCTTTCATATAACCCTTTTCCCTCAAATCTCAGTTTGATACCCAATTCCAGCGCGGCGAAAGTAACAAACTGACGCACAGAGTATTTTACGCCGGTGGCAATCACAAAATCCTCAGGTTCGACTTGCTGCAACATCATCCACTGCATTTTTGCATAGTCTCGGGCATGCCCCCAGTCGCGCTGAGCATCCAGATTGCCGAGATACAGACATCTCTCCAGTCCCTGTGTGATATTGGCCAATGCTCGAGTGATCTTCCTGGTAACAAAAGCAGCACTGCGGCGTGGTGATTCATGGTTAAACAGGATGCCGTTACAGGCATACATACCAAAGGTTTCGCGATAATTTACCGTCGTCCAGTAGTCATAAATTTTGCCGACCGTATTGGTGTGACGAGGGGTAAAGTCTGACATTTCGCATGCCTGCATGCCATTGATCAGGCCACAAAGTTCTGAAGGCGAAGCCTGGTAATAGCGGGTTTTTTGTTCTAATCCCAAACAGCGAATAGCCTCAAGCATATCTAAAGTAGCAATGCCATCTAGGGTGCCTGCATATTCGGCGCTATCTGAAGAGGTAAAAGGGTGAGTAACTGCGCCTAAATTATAAATTTCGTCAGGACAGATTTCATCCAATAAACGACAAAGGCTGGCGACATCACACCAGTCACCATAGTGAAAAGTGAAATCGGGGTTGGTCTCATACCCCTCCTGATAATTCAGATCAGGGTAATCCGTATTTAATAATGGGTAATGACGATTAATACCATGGACAATGTAGCCTTTCTTTAATAAAAGCTCGGCCAGATAAGAACCGTCTTGCCCAGCGATACTGGTAATAAGTGCAACCTTAGACATATAAGATCCTTTGATTACAATTAAAAGATGCATCGCGAGTGATGCCAATGAATAAAAGTGAAATATTGATAATGAGCAATTGTAAGTACTAAGTACGCCATGGCACTAACAACCAGAAAGTGCTCACTTAGCCACTCGGCCAATAACGCCTTAATAGATCACTTTTTTACTCTCATTAAATACTTGCCATTTACTATGAATGTATTCTTTCAACTCTAAATGAAAACGTTCTGCGGAAAACCTCAGCGCATTATTACGACAGTCTTGCGGCAAAATATCAGCGCTGATCACGTCAAAATGATGTACCGCCTGGATCAGTGATGAGACGGTTTGGTCAAGGAAAAAAACGCCCGTTGGATTTTGTTCGCCAAAAGGTCTGATTGTTTCTAAAACGCCACCTTTGCCAAAGGCAATAACCGGCGTGCCACATGCCTGGGCTTCAACCGGAGTAATGCCAAAATCTTCCTCTGCGGCAAAAACAAAGGCTTTTGTCCGCCGCATATGGTCCTGCATCACCTCATCAGGCTGGTAGCCAAGAATTTCAATATTCTTACCGGCTTTGGCCTTAATTTTCGCCATTTCAGGACCGTCGCCGATAACGATAAGCTTTTTATCCGGCATTTGGCTAAAGGCTTCAACAATCAGGTCAATGCGCTTGTAGGGAACCATCCGCGAGGCGGTAAAATAAAAATCCTCTTTGTCTTCTTGTAGCTGAAAGCGGTCAACGTCTACAGGGGGATAAATAACATCAGCTTCCCGGCCATAGACCTTTTTGATACGACGAGCAATAAACTGGGAGTTAGCTATAAAATGATCAACACCATTGGCTGTGCGGCAGTCCCAGATCCTGATTTTATGTAAAAACCAGCGAGCCAGTTTGCCTTTTAACCCTTTATCCAATCCGGATTCCCTTAAATATTGATGCTGAAAATCCCAGGCATAACGAATGGGCGAATGAACATAGCTGATATGTAGCTGATCGGGACCGGTTAACACCCCTTTCGCCACTGCATGACTACTGGACAAGATAATGTCATGCTTAGTGACATCGAGCTGTTCAATTGCCAAAGGCATCAGCGGTAAATACTGTTGATACTTTCGTTTTGCCCCGGGTAATCGCTGGATAAATGACGTCGTTGCTTTTTTATTATTAAATAAACGTCTGGAGTCATCGGAAAGAAAATCCACAACAGAGTAAAGCGTTGAGTCCGGAAATAAATTTATAAACTCGGCAATGACTTTTTCGGCGCCGGCGAATCCCACTAACCAATCAGCAACAATACCCACATCAATATCGCGTGCCATTTTTCATTCCTTTTATAATTAAGCATGAGATAACTTTCAATAGCCGAACACCTTATTGGGGACGCAAGAAAGCCATCTCAGCTTATTTTATATTTAAAAGCCCAATAATACCCAAGGGTAAATATATAAAGAAAGTGCTATGCCGTAGATGAGTAAAATCAATTCATATTTAACTTATTAATGATATTACTATTCGAGACATGAGAATAAGAAACGCGTTATTCACTACGCAGAATAAAGAGAATTTTCCTGGTCTGTTCTTCCATCAATGCGACATCAGCACGTGATTCAACATTCAGACGGACAACGGGTTCAGTATTGGAACTGCGTAAATTAAATCGCCATTGTTCAAATTCCAGGCTGATACCATCTGTGTAGTCGATGCTCAATGCTTCATCTTGATAGACGGACAATACACGCGCAATGGCTTCTTGTGGCTGTTGCAGCTTGCTATTAATCTCACCCGAGGCCGGATAGGCCAGCATGCGATCGTTCACCAGCTGTCTTAGGGATTTGCCCTTGACTTGCAGCAGTTCGGATACCAATAACCAGGGGATCATACCGCTATCACAATAGGCAAAGTCACGAAAATAGTGATGGGCACTCATTTCACCACCGTATACGGCATCCTCCTGGCGCATGCGTTCTTTGATAAACGCATGACCGGTTTTGGACATAATTGGCGTACCGCCAGCCCGCTTGACAATATCAATGGTGTTCCAGCTCAGGCGAGGATCGTGAATAATTCGCGATCCCGGATTTTTCTCAAGGAAAGCTTCCGCCAATAAACCGACGATATAGTAACCCTCAATAAAATTCCCCGCGTCATCAAACAGAAAACAGCGATCGAAATCCCCGTCAAAAGCGATACCCATATCAGCGTGATGTTTAATAATCGCATCAGTAGTGTCCTGGCGGCATTCGGGTAACAGAGGATTAGGTATCCCGTTGGGAAAATGCCCATCAGGTTGATGATGGACCTTGATAAATTCAACAGCAGCTCCGGCCTGTTGGAAACGCTGTTCAATGGCATCTACCACGTGACCTGCGGCACCATTCCCCGAGTTAAGCACCAGCTTTAACGGTCGAGTGAAATTCTTTAGATCAACGTAGCTCAACAGCTTATCAATATAAGCGTCAAGGACGGTAGTTTCCTCATAATAGCCACGCTGCCCTTCTTGCACACTGGCGAATTCATTTGCCTCAGCCAATATCTGGATATCACGTAAACCGGTATCACCACTGATCGGTTTTGATTGCTCACGGACCAACTTCATACCATTATAATTCATTGGATTATGGCTGGCAGTTACTTCAATACCGCCATCCACTTGCAGGTACGAGGTAGCAAAATAAATTTCTTCTGTTCCCGCGACGCCAATATCCAAAACATCAGTACCTGCATCTTGCAAACCCCGGGCCAGGGCCAGCTTTAATGCTTCACTGGTTAAACGAACATCACCACCCACCACCATTTTTTTCGGCTTTAAATATTCACCATAAGCACGACCAATTCTATAGGCAATTTTTTCATCTAATTCGACATCCAACTCACCCCGGATGTCATAAGCTTTAAAGCAAGTCAATTTACCTGACATAATTCATCCCCAACTTAGCAACGGCCATAATGGTCTTTTGTACGAATAATATCGTCGTCTCCCAGATAGGAGCCCGACTGGATTTCCAGAAGTTCTAACGGAATTTTCCCCGGGTTTTCCAACATATGTTGAGCACCCACCGGAATAAAAGTGGATTGGTTCTCGGTTAAAAGATAAGTGTTATCTTCAAGCGTGACCTTGGCAGTACCCGAGAGGATCACCCAGTGCTCGGCTCGGTGATGGTGCATTTGTAGTGAGAACTGTCCTCCGGGTTTTACCGTAAGACGGTTAACATGGTAGCGAGGTCGGTCTACGACTTTATCGTTACGTCCCCATGGGCGATAAGATTCACGATGTACACGATATTCCTGACGCCCGTTGGCTTTCAAAAATTCGACGACTTTCTTGACGTCCTGCACCTGCGACTTATCAATGACCAACACGGCGTCCTTGGTATTGACGATCACCAGATTTTCAACGCCAATTGCCGCCACTAACTTTTCGTCAGTGTTGATATAGCAATTACTTGCATTGTGGGTAAAGACATCACCGGTTAGTGCATTACCTTGCGGATTTTTATTATTAACTTCCCATAAAGCGGACCAGGAACCCACATCACTCCACCCGGCATCCAATGGCACAACAATGGCATCACTGGTTTTTTCCATTACTGCATAATCGACAGACTCATCCGGACAGGCGAGAAAGGCCGTTTTATCAATGCGGATAAAGTCCTGCTGAGCATCCGGCTCTGAGGCTTCGATCGCTTGCAGACAAATCTCAAGAATATCTGCACGGAATTTGGCTATCTCTTCGAGGAAACGCTTGGCGCGGAACAAGAACATACCGCTATTCCAGTAATATTCCCCGCATTCGAGATATTGCAACGCCGTGGCCAGATCCGGCTTTTCAACAAAGCGCTGCACGCGGAAAACAGAAGCCGCCGTACCGCTTAACTCTGTACCACGCTGGATATAGCCATAACCGGTTTCCGGGCCGGTGGGGACGATACCAAAGGTAACCAGCTTGCCCTGCTCGGCATAGGGAATGGCATTCTCTACCGCCTGATGGAATGCAGCCGGGTTTTCGATAACATGATCGGCAGCCAGCACCAGCAGTAAGGGATCATCACCATTGGCGATAGCACTTAATGCCGCAAGGGTAATTGCGGGTGCGGTATTACGACCGGCAGGCTCGAGAATAATATTATTAGAGAGTCGGTTAATCTGGCGTAATTGCTCAGCAACCAAAAAACGATGCTGCTCATTGCAAATAACCAAGGGTTCTGAGACTCGCAGACCATTTAAGCGAGTTACCGTTTCCTGCAGCATTGATTGTTCGCCATAAAGACGAAGAAATTGTTTAGGGTAAAGTTCGCGCGACATTGGCCATAAACGACTGCCGGTACCACCGGCCATAATTACGGGAAGGATCATTGTTACCCTCGAAAATAAGCGTAGAATGGAATTTAACCTTGCATATATAAAATAGATGCATGATAGATTTTTACACGAGGCAAACTAATAAATTATTGCAGAATAATATATGGATGACGTAGTTTTAACTCACGGCAAAATCACTACATTTCCCAATAAGTTGTTTAGCATATTCAATGTGTAATTTTTTATTTTCCAGTTTAGTATTCATACCAATCTTCTCACCGGAAAAACTGAAATTAGCTGTAGCGTTGCCCTTGGCATCAACATCAATGCGGTTGAAAAAATCAAATAATCCATCAAAACGGCAATTGTCGACCTTATTTTTAAAGCCACCATTGACAAATATCACCGGCGTACCCATTGCCAGGCAAGGTAAGGCGGTATGGATACGAGACGTAACAACGAGTTTGGCATTTGCCAAGCGTCTTAAAAAGTCGTCAGCTCGCTTAAATCCTTCGCTGGCACTGATATAAGGAACAATTTGTGTTTCAAACCGGGCTTTTTTAATAAGATCGGGTTGGAAATATTTATTTAACACACGGTTGCGATGATTAAACTCAAAGGCTCTACCATTCAGGATACGCTTGCCAAATCTTAAAGGTTTGCGTATCAATTCAGGCAATGTCATTGAGTCATACATGACATCGATAAAATAGACATCATCTGTTACCTTATCTCGTTTGTAGGTCTCACCCAAGGTAAGGGTCATGCAGCCCGAATAATAAGCATCAATGCCCTTCGATTTCAACAAGTCACGAGTATAGAAATCACGACAACCAATCGGTTCAAACTTTTTTAAATGCGCAAGGGATGCCGGAGTAAAAAAGGCATCTGCAATGGTAGAATTTATATGAATAGAAACGTATAGCGGATCAATTTTATCAGAAGGTGGAAAGTTCTGTGGTATATCCATATACCATGCATTCATGATCATTTTGACGATATCGCCTTTATAATCATTCATATGATCGCGAGGAATAAGAGAATCAACAGATGTCAGGAACTGCCTGGCCGCCGTGCTCTGCACATAGTCACCCAAGTTAATCCAGTTTCTTTTGACATAGATATCGCTTTCATATGTCATTACACCAAACTTATTATTCATAACACCACCTTTTAAAATATAAAATTAAAAACGTTTTTTAATCATCGAGATAATAAAGTGTCTTTCCTGAGAGTTAATAACAAAAAGAGAAAGCATAATCATAACAAACACAAAATTAAATGAAGTTAAACAAACCAGTCCCCAGAACCCATCCAATAAATAATGATTAATATAGCTACTAACGCAAATGGAAATTGCGGCGACAAAGGCAAGTCGAGGGAAATCATTCAATAGAAAAGTTTTTTGGCTGATCTCGGCAACTCGGGCTACAAACAGGACTCTATAGAGTAGAAGAGAAAATGCACATATAATACGCGCAGAATAAGCCACATAAATAGAACAGCCTAAAAGATACAATATGAATGACAAAAGCAATGAAAGAAGCATAATCATGGAAACAAGCAATTGATATCTCTTCAATTTACCAACGGCATAAATTGCTGTGATATATGGACCTGATAATGAGTCAACCAATATATATATAATCACTATTCTGATCAGCTCAACCAGGTAAGGCGGCGTCTGGTTTAGCCATAGACCCACAATAATATGAGCATCAACAAAAACGGGAATCGCTGAGATTAGCACTACGCAGGCAGTAAGCTTACACGACAAAGAAAGCAATGATGAAACCTCATTGCGGTTACCGATTGAATGTTGTTTGATTATCTGTGGATTAATTGCAGTCTGTAATGTTCCAATAATTCTATTGAAAGCGATGAGGATCTGTTCTGCTAGCCATATAGAACCATTTGCTATCACGCCAACAAAGAAATAAGTGAGTAAAGCAATCCCCTGAGATAAACCTACCACACTCAGTGATCCAATCATCGACCAACCGGAAAAAGAAAATATCTCTTTAAACAGCAATTTATTATCTTTTACTCGCAAATTTAATTTGCAGAGGTCTAGCCTGGAGACACATAAAAAAACATACAACAAAAAGACTAAAATATAACCCATCAGTAGAAATAGTGCATAAGAAACTATTTTATTATCAAAGCTAAAAAGTGTGAATACAAAAACCATTAACCAACGTTGAAACGCATCAAAAATGCCAATTTTAGCAAACAAGTCCATTTTTTCGCAGGCGATCAGAGCTGCCATAAATGGCGTTTGCATAATTTGAAAAAGCAAAGAAACGATGGATATCTGATAGACCCAAAAAACTTCTATAACCCGGTTTTCTGGAACCGTTAACTTATGAATAAGAAACCATAACCCGAATGTTTCTGCAAACAGCAGGATCAGACCACAAATAATCAGGTGAACAAGAATACTGGTATTGAATACTTTGTTTGTCCATTCGCTATCCCCCCTACCCAGGCCAACAGATAAAAAACGTTGGGTCGCTAAAGCTGAAACATTTTGAATAAATGAGAAAAGTACAATAATACTGCCGACAACACTATATAATCCAAAATCGTAAACACCCAATGCTTTCAAAACCATTCGTGATGTATAAAATGTCACAAACATTATAAGTAACATTCTGCCGTAGAGCATGAACGTATTTTTAGCCATTAACTTTTTATCAACCACTGATTGCTCTCTTAGATAATATCACCAGGCTAATATTTAATTGAAAAACCCAAGCTTTGGATGCCATTAGTAATATACCAATGGCAATTTTGATTACTTTGTAGCTGAATGATTAATATGTCGTAATTGATTCAGAAAATCCGAGTCAGAAGTGGTGTTATCCCAGGTTACATTTCCTTTATGGCCTAAATAATTAATAACCAAATGCGTTTGACCATTTACTGATTGGTCAATCATACTTACTTCACTATTTTTTATCAGGCCGCTGAACTCATTAAGTAATGCAGCGGAAGATTTAAAATTAAGATCATTACTCAATAGGCCAAAATGATGTTCTCTATTATAACTACTAACACCATCATCAATTAAGTCATACCACCATATGCCTTTGATATAATTCCTAGATTTTGCTAAAAGTGTATATTTAATAGTATCTATACCAGCCCTGCCTTCCTGGAAACCGCCAAAGAGATAGTTAGTAGGATATCCCACTTCTGTTATATAAATAGGCACATCACTATTATGGATGTTTTTTAATTCCTTCTCAAAAGAATCGACTTCCAGGCTATTACCCTCAGGTGATTGCAATGCGGTATCTTTGAACTGAAAAGAATAAGGATGTATTGAAATTGCGTCTATATAATTTAGAATTCCTTTGCTAACTAAACCCAACATCCATTTTCTATCCTGTTCTTTCAAAGGATTGATTGAACCTGTCATTATGATAGCGGAAGGATCAGCCTTTCTTATTGCTAAGGAAGTTTCTTTAACGAGTGACAAATAAATATCATCACTTGGTCGTTTATTCTTTTTGTTTGGGACACCCGTGCCTAATAACCATTCGTTCCATATTTCATAATATTTAACCTTACCTTTATAGCGAGTAGCAATCCAGGCTGCATACTTGGCAAAATTTGCAATATCTGCATCCGTAGAAGGATAATTACCCTGGGTATATAAACGATTACCATAATCAAGAATAAGAATTCCGGACATTCCATACTTCTGTTGGATATTTCCAAAAACATCGCCATTTTTATTTATAATGTCAGGAATAGAATAAATATTTGGCCGAACCTCCACTAATTGCCAAGGAATTTCATCCCTAATTGAAGTGAACCCCATTCCTTTAGCAATATCCATATAAAATGAAGAGTTTTTATGATAAGAAGCCAGGTGAGTGCCAACACCGAGCTCAAAAGAATATGCATTTAACGAGTATAAAAACAAGATCATAAACTTTATTGCAATCTTCATGTTAATTTTACTCAGTTTAACTGATGTGGAAACGATAAAATTCATAGTAGACCATTAATAGCCGCCTCTATTTTTTTTACTGTGCCTTCCCAAGTGTATTTACCAGCCCGGGTTATACCATTTTTAATTAACAAATTTCTATAGTCAATATCATTATATAATTTTTCAATAGCATGCGTAATTTCGCTCGTACTCTCAGGGTTGACCAATAAGGCCGCATCACCAGAAATTTCAACAAGTGATGTCGAGTTAGACGTAATCACCGCAGTTCCGCAAGCCATAGACTCGATCGCAGGCAATCCAAAACCTTCATATAATGAAGGAAACAATAAAAACTCGGCACCGCGATAGAACTGTGCCAGCTTGTCATTAGATAAACTTCCGGAAAATAAAACTCTGTTATTGACATTATACTTATCAATTATTTTCTTTAATTCTGCAGAAATATCACCACTAAAGATCAATTTAATTTCTTTAGGTATAATTGCCAGACAGAAAGCTTCAAGCGCTCTCACCTCATTCTTATGAGCCTTTCTGTTTCCGACAATAAACACATAAGGAAAACCAGGCTGATATGGTTTAACATTCAAATTAAACTCATTAGACACACCGTTGCCCACGACTATAACTTTATCAGCATCAACTCCAGACCATTTCATAATTCTGTCTTTTGAAAACTCAGAAACAGTTAATACTTTGGCACTATTTATGCAAGCTCGCTTCAAAACAAAGCTATAATACATCTTCTTCAAAAAGGAACTATTATAGCTAAGATCGATATGATTCAAATCATGGACTGTAATTATACTTCGCTCAAGAAATAATAAAGGTGCATTGTAGCCAGGAGAAAAAAATAGACCATCTAAACGGAATAGCGATAGTGTCAATTTAAAAACATCGAATCTGCCAGCAGGATTACCGTGTAACCTAATATCCTGTAATGGAAGTTTTGATTTCTTTATTTCACTAGCAAACCGACCTATTCCATGACTACCACACCATCTAGAATCAAAGTAAATTTTTTTCATCACAAAGCCTTTATGATTTGTTCGTGAGATGCTTCTGAAAAACTATATAAGGAAACAAGATAAGCCAAGATAAAAATCATTGGGAATAAATAAAAACCAATCAACCCAGCGCATGATATCAAATATACAACACTAATTATAATGCCATGACTATAGTAAGTACTATTGGAAAAGGATTTAGGTATTTTTAAAAAGAAAAACACGAACAACAATAAAAACAGGGAAATACCAACGACACCCACGCAACCATATAATGCATAGTATGTATTTTCTACCAAGTAAGCTTCATCTCCTCCTTTACCAAAAATAACATACAAAAGGTAGGAATTCATATCATTCATCAATGTACTTATCTGTTGTTGTCTTATCTCTATCGAACTGGTGTCATTCCCTAATACGAAGCCATTAATTTTGTCCACCAATAATATTCCGTAATCCCCCATATTCACGTACCAATAGTTATATATATAAAATCCTATTAGGCAAAAACATGAAATGAAGACTAACGATAAAACTTTATATATTCCCTTCATGAAAAATATACTGAACAAAAATAGCATCAAAAGCATTATATATCCAGAGGCTGTATTCTGCATCAGCAATACACCCGTGAAAACTGCTATTGAAAATATCCTGGCAGATTTTTTATGAAGAAAATATATAGAGAATATTATTGCAACAATAAGTACCAAACTATCCATGGTGGGATACCCAATTGATAACCTCCCACTCCAATTCCTTTGGAGAAGATGAGAACTAAGACCAGTACCAATAAAAAAAATCGTTACCAAACAATAAATCATAGTAAATCTAATATACAGTCTAGGTATATTATAATAAATATCCTTGTACATTATTCGTATAAAAAAAAGACAATTCATTAAGCAGTAAAATGAAAGTAACTTGACCCATACACTCCATCCGCCAAACGATAAAGTACCACGGGTTAAAGAAGTAAGAGCGTACTTTGTTGTCGCAAAACAGATAACAAGAACAAAAAGAGCAAAGAAATTACATAAAATTATAAAAGTACTATTTATTTTTGTATTACTACCAAATGCTTTTAAAAGAAGAAGGAGTAATAAAATTACAGAGGCAAATTCTTTGACATATGATATAGGGTTATTTTGTAAGAAAGTATCTCTTAAACCATCAAGAGTGGCGAAACCGACTAACACTATGACTAAAAAATTTATGATAGATTTCATTTCATTACCAATATAGTTTTGCTTTCAAATATCACTCACCGGCAGTGTTAGTATGTGTAAAAATGAGATTTTTTCCTATCTTTTCATAATGAAATTAAATAATTTTTCCTTTAGTTTTTTACACTCATAGCTATACTCCCCAACATCATATAAACTCTCTTTGCCTAGGTAATCCTTCATACCATCTCTCGCCGGTGCGACAATGGGTATATTCCTTTTTATCCCTTCTAACATTATTAGTGGAACCCCTTCATAATTTGAAGGTATTACAATGACATCTACATTATATGCATAGTCCCATACAGTTTGTATCCAACCGACAAAAACTACCGAGATGTTTGATGGTAAGCCCTTTGCAATATTTTTCAATTTTGGCATATCGGGACCATCACCGATAACGATGATCTCTATTTTCAAATCAAGATTTAATTCTTTTACGGCTTTTATTAGTTTATCTTGTCCTTTTTGCCGAAAGAAAATTCTACCCGCCATTAAAATTCTGAAGGTGTCTGTAGAATTAGCAAACTCATAGCCGACGTGTCTTATTTGTGTAAGTGGCGGCGAAGGTACAAAGTTCTTAAGCACACGAACAGTGGCTCTGGAGTTTTTTTTGTCCAAGTCCTTTTTGAAGCTATCACAAATTGTGATGTAATGTGTACAGTTACTGTAAACAAATTTCGAAAGATAATCTTTCATCCCTCCCCCTTTACTCCCCATTTTCTTAAAACTATGGGTGTAGGGGATATAACTAGTAACCTTAATTGACATCAATTTCGAGGCATTAACAAATCCTGAGCCCAACTCTATGTCACCCTGGACAATGATGATTTCATCACTAATAGCATTTATTTTTTTTAAAAAAAACATAGCTTTCATTATTTGGCTAACATTTAAAAAAGAATGAATAATCTCCATCTTATTATGTTTAACCGAATGCGGTGCGTAAGGTATATTATTTGTCTTTAGTAAGTTATTTAATTTTTCATTATCTTTTGGAGCATAACAAGATATCCTAAAGCCCTTTACTAAGAATTTTTTTATATGCTCAATCGCCATTAACTCATGACCACCAACAATATCTGCTGTAAATACCACTGCTATACTTTTATTTTTAAGCATGACTGCACCAGTTTGATATATGGGCATTAATTACAGGGCACATTAGCCAACTAGATTAGGAAGCTAATAGCTTATGTTAACTACGGCCCAGTAACCTTACATTGATATAAATAAAGTAAAAATTTATAAATTCAAAACTTATTTTTATAAGGATCTTTACTCAAATCAATTATCTTTGCGATTCTCATAGGTGTACCCATATTGACTATAACCGTAATTATAGTAACTGCTCGCTTTCTTAACAATTCTATTCAAAATACATCCTTTGACGCTGACACCGCTTTGTTGAAAGCGTTTTATACTGGTCTCAACTTCTTTTGATGTATCGCCTTCAAACCTAACAACTAGAAGAGTCGTACCAACATGTCTACCAATAATTGCAGCATCAGTAACAGCAAGAATAGGAGGGGAGTCAATAATTACTAAATCATAATTTTCAGAAGCCCACCGTAGGAGATCCTCAAATCTGGAATGCATCAGTAATTCAGCTGGGTTAGGCGATATTTTACCTCGAGATATAAAATCAATACCTGCAGAATCAATCCTTTTAATTATCTCATTTATAGGAACAATACCTGATAAATAAGTAGACAGCCCTTTCTCATTATCGACTCCAAAGCTTTTATTGATATATCCTCTTCTCATATCAGCATCGATAAACAAAACCTTTTTACCTGTATTGGCGATAATAACAGCCAAATTACTACTAATAAATGTTTTACCTGATTCAGGGCTAGACCCAGATATCATTAATATTTTATTTTTAGCCTCCATCATTGCAAAATGAAGACTTGTCCGCAGACTCCGCATGGCTTCAATAGCCAAATCAGCGGGGTTATTTATCGCTAGCAGTGGGTTATTTTTCCCATCAGGCTTTTTAGAAGATTTTAATTTGATAGTTGGTTTCTTTAAATATTTCGTTAACCAATCTGATTCAGGCACGCTGGCATAAACACTAACACCTAATTCCTCAACTTCTTCTGGCGATTCGATTCCTCTGCGTAAGAACACTTTTACCAGGACGATGAAAACTGAAATAAATACGCCAAGAACAAAGCCAATTAAAACCACGAGTATTTTATTAGGCTTTATCGGCTTGGGTTCAGTCACTGCATTATCAATAATTCTCGCGTTACCAATTGCACTTGCCTTGGCAATACTTAACTCTTGCTGCCTATTCAGCAATTGCATATATACAGCCCGCCCAGAGTCTACATCCCGACTAAGCCGCATGACTTCTTGCTGCGTGGCAGGCATTTGAGACACTTTTTGATTCAGTTTAGATTTTTCATCAAGTAAAGTCTGTCGTTTTTCATTTAACGCTTTATAAGTAGGATGTTCTTTAGTATAGAGTTGAGAGATTTCAGCCTCACGGAAGGTCAACTCATTAAGCTGATTATCTACATTAACAATCTGATTTAAAACTGATTGAGACTCCATAGTTAAATCAACCGAGTCTTTTTGGCGGCGGTATTGGTTTAATTTATCCTCTGCAGCATTGAGGTCACTACGCACCTTAGGAAGCTGCAGTTGCAAAAAGTCTAAACTTTTAGCATCTTGTGCCGCCTGGCGTGCGATGTTTTGATCAACATAGTTGCTGCTTATACTATCCAGAATCTGAGAAAGAAGAATCGGATTGTCGCCAGTCAAAGACAGGTTCAACATGCCTGTATCTTTACCTTGATCAGTAATAGACAACACCTTAAGCAAATTATTAATTGCTTCAAGTTTAGTCTGATATTTTACAGTAAAGCTGGTTCCCTTGGCGGCATTTATTTCACTAACCTTTATTTTTAAATTAGGGCTTTCCAGCAATACGCCAACATGACCGACCAGACTTATATTATCATTTTCAACACGATAGCTACTTTTGTCTATTATTGTTAAAGTAATTTTTGGATCGTCAATACCATCAGACGGCATGTATAGATTCGTTATAGTAACGTCCCCCGGCGTCTGGTGAGTGAGTCGTGCCCAACCTTTTCCAAATATAGGGAAAAAGTCTGGGGATTTTATAATTTGTAAGTTTAGCTCATCAATAGTCTTGTCCAAAATCATTCTTGATTGCATCAAAGCTATCTCAGGTGCTGACTGAGGTTGGCTATCCGGCAGAACCTGGCTCAAGCTATTAAGGATTGCATTACCTTGCTTTTGCTCCACTTGAATAAGCGCATCGGCTTGATATATTGGCGTTGCGAACAATGCGTAAACAATAGCTAAAAGTGTAAGGATAACCGTCATACTTATAATTATTTTATAATGATCAATTATCTCACCAACAATGCGCCCTAAATCTAAATCTTCAGATTTAGATGTTACCGGTTTATTTGAGAGTACAGATGACATTCATTAGTTCCCTAAGATATTATTCGATAAGTTTTTCAACCCAACTTTGGCTAGCTTTCTCGATCAACTGGTATATATACTCAAAAGCCTCTTGGCTTTTGCCATAGGGATCCGGTATTTCGCGTTTATCTAGCCAATGCCCGAGATACATTACTTTTCCACGTGCTTCAGGAGAAATGTGACTGATTTTTTCCATATGGAATTTTTCCATAACCAAAATCAAATCATATTGTTGTCCCAGGGTTGCCGTAAATTGAGTTGCTTCATGCCCATCAAGTGCCAGGTTATGAGATTGAGCGACAAGTACAGCAGATGGGTCGGCAGAGTGACCGACTAATGCTTTAATACCTGCTGAGTCTATCTTTTTCTTAGGAAGCGTACGTCTTAGCAACCGCTCGGCGATTGGCGAGCGACAAATATTCCCCGTGCACACAATCAACACTGAATTGAACATAGTTAATTCCATTGCTTAATATAGCGCGTACCTTCGATCATGTCGTGAACACCTGTAATGGTCGGAACGATCTGCGAGATAACACGGTTCCAGCGCACAATAGGGGCTGTTGTAACATAAACAATATCGTAGGGTTCTAGCTGAAATTCAGTGCTCATCACCATAGATGAAGCATCTTTGGCATTAAGTTGATAGATATCGGCAATTTTCTCCTTGTTACTACCTTTCAATGGCCGGATAACAAAGATCCCGGAGGCGTCAGACATTGCTTGTGAAATACCTTCAGAATTTCCCAGAGCCTCTGCCAGAGTCATGCCACTGCGATCCATTTTAAGCGTGCTCTGTTTGCCAACTTCGCCCATCACAAAGACCTTCAAGTCATCGTTACGCGGCACAAATAAAATATCGCCTGGATACAATAAATGGTTCTGAGTCAGATCACCTTTCTGCATTAAGGCCTGTAGGGATATCCGGGTATCAATCCCTTTGTGGTTTAACACCACATTGCGCCAATCCGCATCCGGCGCCAGACCGCCAGCATTGTTTATCGCATCAATAATAGTTAGAGGGATATTGGTAATAGGTTGTTGTCCGGATTTCGCTACTTCACCGGTGGTGTACACTTTCTGTGAGCGGAAGGCGGCAATACTCACGTCAACCTGAGGGCTCTCAATGTAGGTTGCCAGACGATTACTGATCTCGGTACGAACTTCAGCCACGGTTTTACCTGACACTTTTAATTTACCGATGTAGGGATAGAAGATCGTACCATCAGAATTAACCCAGTTACCCGTGTCGCTGGCGCTACGGTATTGTCCGGCCGGAGTAGTCAATTCTGGATGGTCCCAAACAGTTACCATCAGAACGTCGCCTACGCCGATGCGGTATTCATAGTTTTTTAATAACTGGTCCAACTGCGGATTAGGCCGCGCCATAACAGCTGCCGGACGCAGTTTATCGATCAAACCTGGCGTCATCGGATAAACATTCACTAATTTGTCAATATCGTAATTATTGTCAGGCTGTTCAACAACCGTCTTCCCTTGAGTACCCAACTGCTGGCCGGGAATGACGGTACAACCACTTAACAAACCCAACATTAATGCCAGCGCGGAAACCTTATATAAATTTTTTTTCATGAGTTCACATTAATTGCAGTTCAAATAAATATCTGCCAGACAATCCGATTTTCTATTCTGTCCGGCAGTCGCGATCCTTCATTTATGCTGTAGTGAGTGACGGTGAAGTCAGCCGTCGCAAAATTTTAAGAAACCACGATATTTGTTTAATTTATCTAATTTAAATCAAATGACATCGCAGGCTTATATTAATAAGCACCACTTTTGCTAAACACCACATTAACCGTTTTAAATAAAATGGAGATATCGTTCCACATTGACCAATTTTTCACATACCAGGCATCAAGATAAACACGGGTTTCGTAATCGACGTCGCTACGTCCACTGACTTGCCAGAGCCCGGTCATGCCCGGTTTACTGAGCAAATAATAATCCACTTCATCAGAATAGCGTTCCAGTTCGGCGGTAATGATTGGCCGAGGTCCTACAAGGCTCATATCACCTCTGAGTACGTTAAATAGCTGAGGTAATTCATCCAGGCTGGTTTTTCGCATAAAATCACCTATGCGAGTAATACGAGGATCATTTTTTAGTTTAAATGTCTCATTCCACTCCATACGGGCAGCAGGATCTTTAGCCAGCAACTCCTCCAGCACTTCTTTGGAATTAACCACCATTGAGCGAAATTTTAAACATTTGAACGCTCGCCCACCCTGACCAACACGCTCATGTCCGTAAATGGCTGGGCCACCGTCTTTTTTCACTTTGTAGGAGATATACAGTAGCAGTGGTGACAACAGGATAATCCCGGCCAATGAAGCAAAAATATCAAAAACTCTCTTCGCGGCGCGAGAGGACCATTTAGCCAGATTCTGGTGCACACGGAAAATCATGACTTCATGACTAAAAATAAACGACATATCGGTGTTATCTAGTGGCATACCACGCAGAGTCGGGATGACAGAGACATAGCGATAGCCATTGATCATAAACATTCTAAGCCAGGCATTACGGATTGCCCCTTGGTGTGACTCTACAGCCACAATAAATTGCGTTTTTTTATTGCCGTGACTGCGTAACCAGTGCTCATCGCAGGTGATTACCGGTACACCTTCGATTTTATCACCTGGTTTGTCACTCTCCTCTGTGGAGATAAAATTGAGCACCCCCAGACCGAGATTGATGTCACTTTTGATGGCTTTAAATGCTTCTTGGGCATTGGCACCTGTGCCGATGATAATCGCATCACGCTGCCACAAACCAAAAGAATCCAAAACTCGCTTGGTCATCATCCTGGCGACAGGTACTGCCACCAAAATCAGCATCCAGGTCAACAACCAGAGGTAGCGGGAGAAATACCACTTGGCAAAGGCAATGACCGCCATCTCAATAACTGCAAAAATCAGTAAAGTGCGGATGATCTCTTTGAGTTCATACCAAAATGTTTTGCGATAGTGATAGTGTCTGAGCCGCAGGTAAAACCAGCCTACGCAACCCAGGGCTAAAAGCCAATGCAGCGCTACCCAACCCACAATTTGCTGCTGTGGGATACGTAAGTCGAAGTCGCTCATTGTCATACTGAGTATCCACTTCGCTAAATACAGCGAGAATGAAAAACTCAGCAGGTCAGATAACGCCAGAAGTATACTTGACCAGAGGTTTTTGGTGAGAAATATCATATTACCCTCACAAAAAAATAATAATTACTTCATTTATACCCGCCTATGAAGTAACTCTATATAAGGTTTAACATAAGATACTGACATTTATTAACTTTCATTTCAGTATCAGTTTTTACTTATTTTCGGTTATAAAGCAATCAGACAAGCTACCGCCCTTGATTTACGGCCACCACTTTGCCAAAAACTCCAAATATATTACCCCCTCTATTTTTAAATAAGTTTTCCTTACTTAAAAATAAAGACGTTAAATTTTAACAAAATAATCATCCCATCAGAGCACTCAGGATTAAACACACCCTTATCTATGATGTAATATTTATTTATTTTAATTTATAGCGTTTTTCTTTAAACGGAGGTAGTGGCTAAATGACGCTAAACCATCCTTATAAGCAAGTCAATTAAAACGATATTAATAAAGAAAAAGTTCCCAATGAATGAATTTTTTCAAAAATCATTATGCCTCCATTTAATTGTGTTTTTTTTAACAAAAGTCGAGCTATGGCTTAATTCATCCTGAGTATAGGGTAGCCACAACAGACCTTGCATTGCCTGGATATCAACAGTGCTGAGATACTCAATATGTTGAGAATTTTCCACACCATTGACTATCGAACCTTTGCAATACGGCTGCAGGTAATTCACCATTTGTTTTAGCGAGAAGGTTCCCTGGTGCTGCCAAAAAAAACTCTTGCTGATCTTTATATATTCAAAACTTTCATTCATGACTAGCGATAAGCTGGTGTGTCCGCTGCCAAAATTATCAAGCCATAGTGGACAATATTGTCCTAACTTATGTAATAGTGGTCGGCGTTGGCCAGGTTCTAGCTCAGGAAAAACTTCGTTAACTTCTAAACGTATATAATCATTCTCCGTTAATATATTACGGATTGAGTCGTTATTACAGATATGCAGTGCAATCTCATAATCGACATTTATGGCCAGCAATAAGCTATTGTCTATAAAGATACTGGCATTCAGGCAAGCGATAGTAACCTGTTCAAAAAAAATTTTCACTTTTTGTGAGGGAGTCATGCCATAAAGGTAATTATCTGCTCTTACCGGGTTTTCTAACTCGTCATTTTTGATGACCAATTCAAAACCTAGTAACTCCCCTGTTTTCAGGACAATAGGTTCAAACAGGTATTCAAGCCCCTTTTTCTTATTCACTGACTCTTCATCCCCTGAAAATAGGCAATTAACAATATTTATTAAATATTGACTTAGTCGCGAGTATGCCCTGCTATGGAATAAATCTGTTACCTGGTTATTCGGCTTCCGACATCATGCCCTTGAAGAAAAAACAAGGCAGAACTGCTGCTGACATCCACGCCAATCTTTCTTAATGAATTGCACTTGTGAACACTGATCGTCTTGACGCTAAGTTTTAAAATATTTGAAATATTCATTACTGACAGGCCAGACATCATCATCACCAATACCTTACCTTCCATCTTGGTAATGTTATAGTCATAGACCGCAGAGTTACTGGTCATATTTCTTAGCTGGATAAACTGCTCCACGCTATTGATAAAATCGATAATGTTCTTTTGCTTTTCAAGAAATTTGAATTTTTTCTTGAAAAATAGTTCTAGCATCAACATATCAACCGAGGAAGAAACTATGAGGATCCTTTCCGGGTCGAGTATATCTTCATTCTGTTTTAGAAAATCATAGCACTTGTGGAACCCACATCCCGATGGATCAATAATAAGATAATCCTTAGTTGACAGGCTTACTCCATCATTTTGATTGAAAGATATAACACCGTTAATATACGGCAGTTTTTTCGAGATAATTTCTTTCAACGCCAATTTGGTAAATTGACACTCACTCCAGATGATTATCCGAGGCATGAAACCGCCTAATAGTAGGTTAGAAAACTTTCCCTCACTTCCCGATAGCACGGGAGAAATAAGGCCCCTTCCCGAACAGTTTTTTGAAAAAGCAGATTATAAAAAATGATCTACTTCATGTTTATTCCCGTTTCTTTATGTTATGTAGAATAATACGCAGCAGAAACTCTTCAAATCGTTTTTCTCACTTGTAAATCCTAGCAGCGATAGGTATTACCAATCAATTAACGGTTTCTTATCGGTACAACACAATAAATAGCTAGGACGATTCTTACGTATTTTCTTATTTCAGGTCCAAAACACCGCCAATTCAGTTCAAATATTATTAATAATCATTCAAATCTAAGAACGTTCTTACCCAAATTCAACAATACATCATAAGTAAACGATTTAGAATATAGCTCCGATAATTACATACAAAGCGATATAATATCCCGTTATAATGTAAATTTAAGTATTTATTTTTATGCCGCAAGTGACTATTTTTGATGTTTGTATTCGATTTTCAGAAATTCTCGCCAAAAACCACCGTGAGGCTCTTTTTTTTGAGCTAATAATTCGTATTTTTAAAGAATTCATTAGCAATTATTTATATTTAAGTATCATCCTAAATTTTCGAAATCCATACAAATCTCTATGCATTTCATGACTATAATAAGCTAACCTAACAGGAGAGCCATGTTCAGAACTAGGATCTTTCCTAAGTCATCCTGTTCCCTATAGATAGCCGAGTATGTCAACCCGGTCTGACACCGACGT
The DNA here is from genome assembly GCF_012933545.1 of Rouxiella aceris. GTDB lineage: Bacteria > Pseudomonadota > Gammaproteobacteria > Enterobacterales > Enterobacteriaceae > Rouxiella > Rouxiella aceris. The sequence continues at coordinate 485,046 of NZ_JAADJU010000001.1, forward strand.
AACCATCAAGTAATTTTTGACTTATGTATGAAATATGTACTAGCAGCGAATTTATCCGCTTTGGTTAAAGGAATAACAGTTTGTGGGAGGTCGATATATGCAGGACAAGCAGATCGCTTATGACGACTAAAAAGGAAAGAGGGAAGTAAGACGCTAAGACATTAGCTATGGTGTTTGTTAACGGCTGCGAGGAGTAAAGCCTTGGCGCCAGGGATGACATGACTGGATTTTGCAGACGCGAATTTTACCGCGCCATTGTGGCAAGTTCTGGAGTTAACCCGTTATAGATTGCGGATTTTGGCAGCTTCGTCAGCAATTAGGCTGTAATTAATGGTTTTTCATAGATAAAGCTGCGGCGAGATACATACGCTGCTGGTATCTTTTTTACTGCTAACAATGCAGTTAATTCGTTAATGATACCGCCTGATTAATTAACTCGTGTGTTAGCAAGCAAGTGCTTACACTGCCTCCATATGTGTTAAATCGGGTTATGAGCAAGTCTGATTTTTATCAGTCAGCAGCGAGGGGCGACCACATTGCCGGATCCACTTTACCGTTGGCCACGCAGACATAATGGGATCTGCATCAGACTCGTCAGACTCAGTGGGGGACACAAAATTGCGCAGCTTATGCCGTCAGATAGCCTAATCCGGCAAAGCCGCTATTCATCGCAAGAATAAATCGCCTTAATGGCACATCTGCCCAGCTAACTGACTGTTTCCGGTCCTGCGCCAGCTACCTGGTGTTTGCCCAAACTGACGTTTAAAACTACGGGTAAAAGACTGTTGTGAGTCAAAGCCCAATGAAATGGCCACGCTGACAATCGTCTCGCGGCTGCTGGCTAACATATCCGCCGATTTCTTCATTTTCTGCAAACGAATATATTCGCCCATGGGCAGCCCGGTATGTTCTTTAAACATCCGCTGCAAATGCCAGCGCGAATAGCCTGCGCGTTCCGCAACAGTTTTGATATCCAGACGCTCTTCCAGGTTATGGTCAATCCAGTCAATCAGGTCGTGAATAAAGTCTTCGGTTTTCATCTCCGCTCTCCCGCAGTGGTTGCTGATGCCCTCACCAGGAGAGCCTTTTTTTAAACTGCCGCAGTTTGATCTAAAATGCAAGTTTTACTATTGCATTTTATGCCACTTATCGCCAGAGTTAGCACTGAATGAAAAACGACCACAAAGATAGCACATAAAGTGCAACAATAATTCTTGCACTTTATTTACGCGCTGCCTACAATCGCCACCTGGTTAGTGTATCAGTAATTAATACTTTATTGTGTCAATGATCGGCACAAATCCGTAAAAACCCTTCAGACAAAGGACGTTACCCCGGTGGACAGGACCGCGGTATTGCCTGACAGCGTTTATTCACTGGAAATAAAAATAATGATTAGCCTGCAAAATGCTTTGCTTATACCACGCAGCACTCTCGATGGCGTGCAGTTAGCCCGCCGTCTTTCCGGGATTGCTCTGGCGATGGTTTTACTTTCAGGGTGTGATAATAGCGTGGCACAACATTCGGCACCTCCTGCGCCGGCAGTCAGCGCGGCAAACGTGTTGATGAAGCCTATTACGCAATGGGATGAATTTACCGGTCGGGTAGAAGCGGTGCAAAGCGTGCAGTTGCGTCCACGGGTTTCTGGCTACATTGATAAGGTCAATTACCAAGAAGGGGATGAGGTCAAAAAAGGCCAGGTGTTGTTTACCATTGATGACCGTACTTATCGCGCAGCGCAACAGCAGGCGCTGGCGCAACTGGTACACGCCCGCAATCAGGCTGCGCTGACACGCAGCGAGTCGGCACGCACCGAAACATTGGTCGGTTCGCAGGCAGTCTCCAAAGAACTCTGGGAACAACGTCGATCCGCGGCGTCACAAGCACAATCCGACGTACTAGCCGCTCAGGCCCAGCTGGATATGGCACAGCTTAACCTGGACTTTACCCGCGTCATCGCCCCTATCGATGGCAAGGCCAGTCGGGCAATGATCACCGCAGGCAATCTGGTGACCGCCGGTGACAGCGCCAGCGTACTGACCACCCTGGTTTCTCTCGATAAAGTCTATGTTTATTTCGATGTAGATGAAGGTACCTTCCTGCGGTATCAGGCTATTGCCCGCGATGAAAAGCACCGTAACGCGGCGTTGCCGGTACATGTCGCGCTGGTTGGCGAAAGCGGTTATCCCCATCAGGGTGTAGTCGACTTTACCGATAACCAGCTGACGGCCAGTACCGGCACCATTCGTATGCGTGCCCTGCTCAACAACAGCGATCGCAGCTTTACGCCGGGTCTGTTTGCCCGCGTGCAAATGCCGGGTAGCCCGCAATTTGATGCCATGCTGATTGACGATAAGGCCGTATTGACCGATCAGGATCGCAAGTTTGTTTATGTCGTCGATCAGGCAGGCAAAGCGGAACGGCGCGATATCCAAATTGGTGCGCTGTCCGGTGGCTTGCGCATTGTCAAGCAAGGGCTGAAAGCCGGCGACCGGGTGATTGTCGATGGTGTGCAAAAAGTCTTTATGCCGGGCATGCCAGTCAATGCCAAAAGCGTGGAGATGGCCGCCAACACGCCTTCTACCGCCCCAGAACAAGCACAATAACAGGATCTGACCCATGGACTTTTCCCGCTTTTTTATCGACCGGCCGATTTTTGCCGCCGTACTGTCGATCCTGATCCTGGTGACCGGCGCAATTGCCATTCCGCTGTTGCCGGTAAGCGAATATCCGGACGTAGTACCGCCCAGCGTGCAAGTGCGGGCGCAATACCCGGGGGCTAACCCGAAAGAGATCGCCGAGACCGTAGCCACACCGCTGGAAGAGGCGATCAACGGCGTCGAAAACATGATGTATATGAAATCAGTGGCCGGTTCTGATGGCGTACTGGTGACTACCGTGACTTTTCGCCCAGGAACCGATCCCGACCAGGCTCAGGTTCAGGTACAAAACCGCGTGGCACAAGCTGCTGCCCGTCTGCCTGCCGATGTTCAGCGTCAGGGGGTAACCACGCAGAAGCAATCCCCGACCATGACTCTGGTGGTGCACCTTTATTCGCCGTCAGGTAAATACGACTCACTGTATCTGCGCAACTATGCCACCTTGAAAGTAAAAGATGAGCTGGCGCGTTTGCCGGGTGTCGGCCAGGTCGAGATTTTTGGCGCTGGTGAATATGCCATGCGCGTTTGGCTCGATCCCAATAAAGTCGCGGCGCGAGGTTTAACGGCGTCCGATGTGGTCACCGCCATGCGCGAGCAAAACGTCCAGGTTTCTGCCGGTCAGCTCGGTGCCGAGCCTATGCCGAAAGATAGCGATTATCTGCTGTCGATCAACGCCCAGGGTCGTCTGAAAGATGAAGCCGAGTTTGGCAATATCATTCTTAAAAGCGGCGATAACGGCGAAATTGTCCGTCTGCGCGATGTAGCACGTATTGAGATGGGTTCCGGCAGCTATGCGCTGCGTTCGCAGTTAAATAATAAAGATGCGGTGGGCATTGGTATCTTTCAGGCACCGGGAGCCAACGCCATCGATCTGTCTGACGCGGTACGCGCCAAAATGGCCGAACTTTCTACCCGTTTTCCGGACGGCCTGACCTGGCGTGCCCCATACGATCCTACCGTCTTTGTACGCGACTCCATCAGCGCGGTGGTTCATACGCTGCTCGAAGCGGTGGTGTTGGTAGTGCTGGTGGTTATTCTGTTCCTGCAAACCTGGCGCGCATCGATTATTCCGTTACTGGCGGTGCCAATTTCGGTAGTCGGCACCTTTAGTATTTTATATTTGCTCGGTTTTTCCCTTAACACCCTTAGCCTGTTTGGTCTGGTACTCGCCATAGGTATTGTGGTCGATGATGCCATAGTGGTGGTTGAAAACGTCGAACGTAATATAGAAGAGGGACTGGCCCCGCGCGAAGCGGCCCATCAGGCGATGCGCGAAGTATCAGGGCCAATCATTGCCATTGCCCTGGTGCTGTGTGCGGTGTTTGTGCCAATGGCCTTTTTGTCCGGGGTTACCGGTCAGTTTTACAAACAATTTGCCGTTACCATTGCCATTTCTACGGTAATTTCGGCAATCAACTCGCTGACGCTCTCTCCGGCGCTGGCCGCCCTGCTGCTAAAACCCCATGGCGCAGCAAAGGATCTGCCGTCACGCCTGATCGATCGGCTGTTCGGCTGGCTTTTCCGTCCGTTTAACCGCTTTTTTAATGCCAGCTCACACGGTTATCAAGGTGCGGTAGGCAAAGCATTGGGGCAACGCGGCGCGGTATTTGTTATCTATATTCTGCTGTTGGGTGCCGCTGGCTTGATGTTCAAGACAGTGCCGGGGGGCTTTATCCCCACGCAGGATAAGCTGTATCTGATTGCCGGGGTTAAAATGCCGGAAGGATCGTCGTTATCGCGTACCGATGCGGTAATACGTAAAATCAGCGCCCTCGGTTTAAGCACTGACGGCGTGATCGATGCCGTGGCTTTCCCGGGCCTGAATGCCCTGCAATTTACCAATACACCGAACACCGGTACGGTATTTTTCGCCCTTAAACCATTGAGCGAGCGTACCCGTACGGCAGCGCAGATTAATGCGGAAATCAACGCCAAGATCTCGCAGATCCAGGAAGGCTTTGCCTTTTCGATTATGCCGCCGCCAATCCTCGGGTTAGGTCAGGGATCGGGTTATTCTCTGTATATTCAGGATCGTGCCGGTCTTGGCTATGGTGCATTGCAATCGGCGATAAACACCATGTCAGGTGCCATTATGCAAACGCCGGGCATGAGTTTCCCGATCTCGTCCTATCAGGCCAACGTCCCGCAACTGGAAGCCAAAATCGATCGTGAAAAGGCCAAGGCTCAGGGCGTATCCCTGGATGACTTGTTCAGTACGTTGCAGACTTACCTGGGTTCTTCCTATATCAATGACTTCAACCGTTTTGGCCGCACCTGGAAAGTCATGGCCCAGGCTGACGGTCAGTTCCGCGACAGTGTCGAAGATATTGCCAATTTGCGTACGCGCAATAATAAAGGCGAGATGGTACCCATTGGCAGCATGGTCAATATCACTACCACCTATGGCCCCGATCCGGTGATCCGCTATAACGGCTATCCGGCGGCTGACCTGATTGGTGATGCCGACCCACGCGTGCTGTCATCGGCGCAGGCGATGACCGAGCTAAGTGGCCTGTCTAAAAATCTGCTGCCCAACGGCATGAACATCGAATGGACCGACCTGAGTTATCAACAGTCGACGCAGGGTAACGCCGCGATTATTGTCTTCCCAATGTCGGTATTACTGGCCTTTTTGGTGCTCGCCGCGCTGTATGAAAGCTGGACCTTGCCGCTGGCGGTGATCATGATTGTGCCAATGACCATGCTATCGGCGCTGTTTGGCGTCTGGCTAACCGGCGGCGACAACAATGTGTTTGTACAAGTCGGCCTGGTGGTATTGATGGGTCTGGCCTGTAAGAACGCCATTCTGATTGTCGAATTTGCCCGCGAACTGGAACTGCAGGGCAAAGGCATTATAGAAGCCGCACTGGAAGCCTGCCGTCTGCGTTTACGGCCGATTGTTATGACCTCCATTGCTTTTATTGCCGGGACGGTGCCGTTGATTCTTGGCCACGGGGCCGGGGCAGAAGTTCGAGGCGTTACCGGGATCACCGTATTCTCGGGAATGTTGGGGGTCACGCTGTTTGGCTTGTTCCTGACCCCGGTATTCTATGTCGCCTTAAGAAAACTGGTCAGCCGCAAGAAAACACCGGCTAGCGAAACTATCACCGCCTAGACCTTCTATTGGGCCTGCCAGAAACAGCAAGGGGGACTCGCCGTAAAGCGAGTCCCCCTCAGACTGCTGACAAAGTCCGTTATTAGGGAGAGTGCACCGTTGGGGTCGTAGCGGGCTTGCCCGCCGGAGCGCCCCTAGGTGTGCTATGCCCGGGTATCTCGATCATCAAGACGACTTTGTCATCAAACTCAGGGGGACTCGCCGTAAAGCGAGTCCCCCTTTTTATGCCGGGTACTACGGGCAAAAAAATATCTTATTTACCCATCAACGCCGCGCTGGCTTTGCTGCAACTGTAGCTGCCATTGCGCTCAAACTCTACTAATGCATCGGCCACGCTATAGCGCGCCAGCACCGCCATCGAGGCCTCTTCAGCTTCGTAGACCACCGATTTGAAATAGCTGCAGGCATTGGCGCTGACCAGGCATTTGGCCGAGCCTTCCGGCCGCGAGGCCCAAAGACGCTTGTCTTCAATAACGCTGGTATATATATCACGCAGGGTAATGGATTCAGCGGTACGCCCCAGGCGGATTGAGCCGGTGCGTCCCAACGTCGAAACGATGATCCCGTGATGGGTTAATGGCACCATCAGCTTTCGAATAAAGCTGGGGTTGGCTTCCAGACTCGCCGCCAAAATGGCACTGGTACAGCGCTGACCTGACTTTTCAGCCAGAGCGACACTAAAAACCATCTGCATTGCGGTCGGAAAGCGAAAATCTAACATATCGGCATCCTGGGGAAGCGGAGTATAAAAATCAACCTTTTTCAGGTAAAACATAGCCTGCCTGAATGGTTAATAATATAACAAACACTGGCCTATTTTTGAAGTTTAGGCGCACATAAAGCCCCTATTTTGCTGGCTATAAGCGAAAAATCGGCGATTGAGCACGATCCTGGCAAAACAGTGTCAACAAAGTGTAAGCAGGTGGCAAAGAAATCGTTTGCAGAGGGATTTTGGTTATTTCAGGGATATCGAGACAGAGGGCAGACATAAGGAGAGAACGGCGTAGCACAAGCAGATGTTGTGCTACGCAATAAGGGAGAGCTTAGTGCTTAGGCACTTAACCAACCTAATTTAATCACAAACAGAATCGACAGGATCACCAGCGCAGCATTCAGTTCACGCGCACGGCCACTGAACAGTTTCACCAGCGTCCAGGTAATGAAACCAAAGGCAATACCGTTAGCAATAGAATAGGTCAACGGCATGGTCAACGCGGTCACGGTCACAGGGGCAGCCACGGTGATATCTTTCCAGTCAATTTCAGCCAGACCGGACGTCATCAATACCGCAATAAACAGCAGTGCCGGAGCAGTTGCAAATTCCGGTACGCTACCCGCCAGTGGAGCAAAGAACAGGCTAAGCAGGAACAGAATACCCACCACAATCGCGGTCAAACCGGTACGACCACCGGCACTGACGCCAGCGGCAGACTCGATATAGCTGGTAGTGGTTGAAGTACCCAACAGCGAACCAAACAGTGCAGCGGCGCTATCGGCAACCAGAGCACGGCCCATTTTCGGGATATTGCCGTCTTCGTCCAGCAGACCGGCACGCTTGGTCACACCAATCAGCGTACCTGAGTTATCAAAGACATCCACAAACAGGAAGGCAAAGATCACACTGATCAGCCCAACGTTAAAGGCACCTTTAATATCCAGTTGCAGGAAGGTTGGCGCAATGGACGGCGGCATAGACATAATGCCACCGAAAGGCGAGAAGCCTAAGGCGATGGACAGAATGGTCACCGCAAGAATACCGATCAGTACCGCACCGGTCACTTTACGCGCTTCGAGAACCACAATAATGATAAAGCCCAGAATGGCAAACAGTGGCGCAGGTTTGGTTAAATCACCAATGCCCACCAGCGTAGCCGGATTACCCACTACAATGCCGGACCCTTCCAGGGCAATCAGCGCCAGGAATAAACCGATACCGGCGGCAATAGCGGATCGCAGCGGTAAAGGAATACTGCGGATAATCCATTCGCGAATTTTGAAGATGGATAATGCAAAGAAAATACAGGCGGAGAGAAAAACGGCACCCAAGGCAATCTGCCAGCTGTAATGCATATGCAGCACAACGGTATAAGTGAAGAAGGCGTTTAAGCCCATGCCCGGCGCCAGCGCGATAGGATAGTTGGCAATAAATCCCATCAATGCGGAACCGATTGCGGCAGCCAGACAAGTTGCAACAAACACTGAGCCTTTATCCATACCGGTGGCACCGAGGATAGAAGGGTTCACAAACAAAATATAGGCCATGGCCAGAAAAGTGGTAAGCCCTGCCACAATCTCAGTGCGTACGTTAGTACGATGAGCTTTGAGTTTAAATAATTTCTCTAACATTAGATGTCTCTCGGTCGCGTTATATGAATACACGCTTGTTATAGGTTTTGTTTTTCAAAACACGTCCGTGAGCCAGAAGTCTGGGTGCCCTAGATTCGTCTAACTCTAAAACGACACACGGAAAACTGCTGCGTGTTTTGACGAACCCTGTCATCACTGCTTTATACCTGTCTACTTATTTGTATAAAAAAAAGCTGATGTGGCTGTTTTACAAAGAAGCACCGTACAATCTAGGAAAAATAGGTGATGCAGTCCATAATAGATATCTCACTAAATCACTGCAAAAATTAGTACACCCCCTTATGTCACCATTTTCTCGGTTTTCACAGTATTTTGTTGAAGTCGCCCACACCGGCAGTTTGCGCAAAGCCGCAGAGATTTTGCACGTCTCCGCGTCGGCGATTAACCGGCAAATTCTGCAGGCAGAACAGACCATGGAGACGCCGCTGTTTGAGCGATTGCCTACCGGTCTCAAGCTGACTTCCGCCGGTGAAGTGCTGTTTGACGATATCAAACGCTGGCGCAAGGAATTTACCCGCACGCGAGAAAAATTTGATGAAATGCAGGGACTACGCCGCGGTCATGTCACTATTGCGATGATTGCTGCATTAAGCGAAGGGATGATTGCGCAGTTGATTGCCGATATTGGTAAAGAATATCCGAACCTCACCTTTAATATCAGAATCGAAGAAAGCCGCAATATTAGCGAGCACGTTAGTTCGTCGGAGGTGGATTTCGGCCTGCTGCTCGATCCGGTAGAACATACCGGTCTGGAAGTACGCGCCTTTGCCGAACTGCCCATTGGTATCGCTATGCCAAAAGGCCATCCCCTGGCTCATAAAACCTCGCTGTCATTTAGCGATATCACTGAATATCGGCAGATTATTCCGTCCGAACCGCTGATGGTCAACGCCCGCGCCAAACTGCTGTATAACCGCTATCAGCTGCATGAAACCCCTTCGATTGTCTGTAATGATGTGCGCATGATGCGTGAATTGATCCGCAAAGGGGCTGGTGTCGGAGTATTAAGCCTGCTTGACGTGATCCCCGATTTACAGGAAAACCGCCTGGCGTTTGTGCCGCTGCAGGGCCACAGCGTAAAACCGCTAACGCTGGCACTCTGCGTCGCCCCCCGTCGTCAGTTATCGCGGGCGGCACAAATCGTTATTCAGAAAATGATTGTGATGATGGAAACGCTGTCGATGTAGCTCATGGCGGCTGTGTCAGGTTCCCGTACTACTGACGGACACCTGACACAGCCTGGCACATCAGCCTTTGCTGATTTTTTCAAAGAAAGCCATAGATTCAGCGGGAAACCCCGCCATCGCTGATTTCATCAGATCTTCCGGATTGGGCGATAGGGGATGTTCCCCCGGCGTCGTTGCACCTGCAGGGGATTTCATTGCTGCCGCAGCCTGCTGTACGGCCTGTTGCGCACTCTCCGGTTGCGGGAATTGACTCATCATCTTGCTCAACTCTTGCGAGGATTGAGCCTGGCTGGACGAGATGGTGGACATAATTTGCTGCATTAAATCCGCACTATTAATATTCATACCCGCAGCCCCTTTTATAAAGGCGTCGCTAAGGCTGCTTTGCGAGGTTTGACTTATTTTTGCCGACTCGGCAAGCATGGCGATAAGTTTACTGGGATCTAACATAATCACTCCTTTCTATTATTTAATTGCCGGACAAGAAAACTGACTGAGCGCCGTCGACCATAGCGGGAAGTCTTTCATGGTCGAAAGCAGCTCTACTTTAAACATGCCGCGAATACCCGCGATGGCCATCGAGAGCTCTCGACGATCGCTTGCCTGCATCAACGGATTACTCTTGTCGTATAAATGAAACAATGCCCAGGGACCGTTGAAACTGGCAGTTTGAATTTTGCCGTTGACATCTTTAAAGGATAAACGCACATAGGCACCACCATTCTTGCCGGGCCAGCGAATATTCACCGGCTGCGAACTCCCGTGGCTATAGCGAATAATTTGCCCGTCGATATCCAATACCGCTTCGACAATCTCCGGAGATAACGACAGCGGGCGCAAAAACATTGAGAAGGACAGGTTATCGCTGCCGGCAGTGAAAAACGTATCGCTGATCAGTGAGGCTTGCTGAAAAGCCTGCAAAGTACCGCTGCTCAGCAGGCTGTGCCGACTGTCTTTTACCCGCCAGTTGCCTGAATGGGTATCCACATAAGGCTCGAGGTTCTGTATAAAATAACGTCTTATGCTGCCCGATGGCGCAAACATGCGGGAGAAATCATCAATACCGATCTCCTTTTTGGCATTTCGCACAAAGGGATAGCGCCCTGCTACCTTATTACGGCAGAGATCGGCGGCAAAGCTGGCGGCCCCCTTATTGAGGTTGTTACGGCTAATTTGCAGGCTCTTGCTATCACCGACATCGAGCAAATCCTGCATCACACTGCGTACTGGTTCAGGCTGGCGAGCGGCAGACATGCGCAGGCGATTAATGGCACTGTTTTGCGGGATCACCTCTCCCGCGCGCAGCGAAAAAGCCAGGGAAGATAACTGGTTATAAAGCTCCTCAAAGCTTCTGGCCAAAGGATCGCTGTTGCCGCCCACCGATTGCATCAACTGTTGACCAAGGCGACGCAGCACCTCAAAGCGCTGCTCCAGCGCTTTCTCCGGGGTGATGCGAAAACGGCTGCGCTCACCGGAAATTTCTCCAACCACATCACGGCGTACATTTTCCAACGCACTCTTTTTACGGCCAAACCAACTCGACACATTATTCTGTTGACTGCCATCCAGGCTGGTCTGCCGGGTGGCGAAGCGGATCAAATTGGCCAGGGGAGAAGAAGGATCGGAAAATTGCCGTGCCAACTGGGCGGCATCATCCAGGCTGCCCACCGGTCTGACGCGAATGTCTTTCAGGAAAGCGTCCCAGCTATCGGCATACTCCTGTAGATAGAGTTTTCTCACTTCATCCGCCAATTTTTGCTCGGAAGTCAGCATATCGCTGACTTTGCTGCGATCTTCGTCCTTCAGCACCCAGGCTTCTTCATTGATCATCGCCTTGACGGCGCTGTCCAACTGCGCACGGAAAACATCGTGATAACTGGCCAGGGTATAAAAGGCAGGTACCGCAATATCGGAAACCGTTGCCGTGCTTTTACGCCGCAGCATCAGCGAAACATTGGCTCCCGCCGCCGTAGCCAGGGTGATGTTTTCAATGGAGCTGCTCGCTGCCCGGGCTTGCAACGCGCGCACCACACGAACATGCATCGGAATATTCATTGCCTTGACGCGGGCCAGACGCACCAGATCCGCGCTAAGGCTGGTGACCGGTGCCATGCTTTGCAGACTGCCACTAAACATCTCGCGTAAATGAAGGGCAAACAGCCGCTTGTCGGCGGGAGAATAGCCCTGAGGCACAAAGCTGGACCAGCGCTTCATAAACCAGTTAACCAGCGCATCCGCCGAGCGGTGCTCAGCTTTGCCCAGCATCAGATAGACCTTCAGGGTGTTATAAACGTCCGCGTCACCGGCGCTGATATCTCGCCCCAGCTCACTGGTGATATAACGCTCTATCGCGGGCCAGAAAAACTTGAATAAGTGACGATGATAGGTCTGCTCTGCTGCGCGATTAATTAACCGGTGTTCGAGATAGGGATTACTGAGCGGGGTGACATTATTAGACAGTTGCGCCGTCATATACCCCAATTGCTCATAGGCCGAAACCACATCGTCACTTAGCTGATTGGTGGTCGGAATTTCCCGCACAATACGTTTGGTCTCGTCAAAGCGGGCGGTAATATAGGCAATGTACTCTTCCTCCCAGAAATATTGAACCGCCAGCAGTTTGCCGACAAAAGCCAAGAGTGCCAGGGTAAAGCCATAGCGTAACGCCCGACCAATGCGCTCGCGGGCGGGTAATTTATGTGAATCAATCACGCCGCGCTCGGCAATGGCATTATCCAGCAACGGGGCATAAATCTGCCCGATGGCTTTGGATTGCCAGTCGCCGATCGGCGAAAGGGAGTTGAAACCCGCATGCTGAATGGCGGTGGTACTGCCAAGCCAGATCTGCTGCAAACGTCCGCAGTAGTAACCGGCTGATTGCACAAATACCTGTTCCAGAAAATTAAACAACGGCTTGTGCAAGGCACCTGTTGCCTCGGTAAAAAACAGCAATTGTCGCCGCACGTCGGCTCGCGGTTCGGCTTGCAGCCTCTGTTGTATATAATCACTGATGTGCATGGAGAGCCGAACAAAGGCCTCTTCAGCCGCCGCGAAATCCAACTGCCCGTAGGCGTTTTTTACCAGTTGGATACCCAGTCCCTGCTCCAGGATCTCCTCACTGGCCACCGACAGGAATGCAGCCCCGCCCGGCAAAGTATCCAACTGATTAATGGCCAGATAGACGGCGATATCCTGGTGAAAATGGTCGGCAATTTCCAGCATCCGTACCCGTAAGGTATCGGCCAGCGACTTGCGCTCGGTTAATGACGCCTGCATTAGCCAGCGGCCATCCAGGCAGAGGATAATGCCATCGATACCCGGTTTGCGGCGGTAACGGCGGATCAGAGTAAAGAGCTTCTTTTGCGCCCGACAGGACTCCTCACTCTGACCATGCAACTGTGCCCACTCGCCTGCCGTATCGATATATACCGCGCGATCGGTCAACCACCAGTTACAGTCCAGCGTTGGGCCAACGTCAGAAATTTGCGTAAAACCATATTGTTCGGACAACAAAAAGCGTTTACCGCTTTCATTAATTAACGAGGTTTTTCCGCTGCCCGTCGGTCCGAGCACCAGAAACCACGGCAGATCGTTGATATAGCCCTTACGCCAGCGGTAGCGAATCCGCTGCCACCCAGAAGAGCGGCTGGCAATACCCACGGCTTTCAGGGTCTTGATGGCATCAAAAAAGCGCGCAGTGACGCGATCGCGTAAGTGTCGCCGACGGTGCTCCAACTGCGGCGCCCGTGCATGACGAAATAGCCAGCCAAGGATTGCGGCCACCATTGGCCACAACGCCCACACTAATATCAGTGTGATAATGACGCCTCGGACCCATACCGCGCGCAATGGCACATAGAAACCAATAGAAACCAGCGGGCCGATCCACCAGACAATGGCAGATAAAATCAGGGCAATAATAATGATCAGACTCTGACGCAACATAAAATCTTCCTTTAGCCAGCAACCGCAGCGGACTTAAACCAGGAAGGGGCCGATGACACCGATGTATTGGTCTCTCTCTGCGCACGCTCCCCAATTTTCCATAAAATATCAACACGACGATTTTTACGCCGTCCTTCCTCGCTGGCATTATCGGCCAGCGGTTCACTTTCGCCCTTGCCGATGGCTTTGATATCGCGGTTGTATTTACTGTTGACCAGTGTCCCCTCGCGCAGTCTGGCCGCCACCGTCTCCGCTCTGGCCTGCGACAACCGCAGATTGCTGTTTGCCTGACTGTTTTTAAAGGGTTGTGCGTCAGTGTGACCAATCACTTCCAGATCTCCCGGCCAGCTGGCCAGCGCTTCCCCCAGGCGTTCGATATTGCGTTTATTGACAAACTCCGCTGACAAGGTGGATTTGCCGGTGGCAAAGGCACCGTCGGAGGTAAAGAGTAATAACCAGCCGCGCGGATCTTCCCGCACCTCCAGCCAGCCTTCGCTTAAAATCTGCGGTAACGGCTGAGGCAAGGTCTCCATAATGTCTATTTTGCGCGGAACAGGGGGTTCCCAGGCGAGGATCGCATTGCGAATCCCCCGTGATTTATCATGCAGATACACCGAAGCGGTACCATAAGCCAGCAAACAGACAACAGTCCCCACCGCCAATAACCGCAGCGGCGAGATCTTTCTGCGCCTGGGCCGGGCAATCTCGGGGATCACCCGGGTAAGTTCCGGCATGCCATCTGCACCATAGAGTTGCTGATTAATCCGCACCAGCAGATCCATCAGCAACACATCGCCCCGCTCCATCACCCGATATTTGCCTTTGAAACCCAGTGAGAGGATCAGATGGTACAGCCCAATAAAATGGCTGAATTTCGCGGGATCCTGCAGATAGTGATGCAGATCGTCAAAGCAGCGCTCCCCGCCCCAGGCGTCCTGGAAAAACTCCACCAACAGGCTGGGACCCGAAGCCTGCGGAGTGCCGGCCTCGGTCATACAGAAATCACTGTAAGTACACAGCAGATAGGCCAGCTTGCGCACATCGTCAGGCAAGGTTTGTTGCATTAACAAACGTTGTTGAAAGTTTTGGATTTCGCGTACCAGCTGGCTACGCACGGCAACTGCATCCGCCCCGGCCTCCTTTGCCTGTTCCAGCAGCAATAACACTGGCATCGCCGCGGCAATACAGGAGTTGGCCCACTGACCACAGACATTGCCAATTTTTATCCTGCCAGACGTCCCAGCCTTGGCCGAAATAGTCGGGTTGGCGGGCGGCAGAGAAGCGAGCATTTCCGGCGGCGTACTTTCAGTTGCCTGCCCTGCGGCCATTGATCCACCCAACGCCGCACCGGCCACCGCTTTTATTACCGGGGTGACCGCCATCTGCGGATATTTTTGCAACGCATGTTGAGCGGATGGAAAAGGCGTCTGCGGGCGAGACCATGAGTTCATCTTGTCCTCCCGCTACGCAAGCCCCAGCCGTCAAAACGCAGTCCCGGGAAGTCTCCGACTACGCTTAGGGCAATGGCCGCACCAGACAGGGTTTCACGATACAGCGGGTCAGCGGTATCCACTTCAAAATAGAGGCTGTCAGGATAATAAGGCAGATGACGGGGTGCTGCCGCCATATTGAGGATGCGTAAACCAGGAAGTTGTAAATCAATAAGTTGACTGATTTTCTCCACCGGTCCCAACTTGACCTGAGCGGGGAAATAACTGCGCAGCAAATCGACGGGCATATCGGCACTGACCGCAAAGACCAGTTTCTCCAGACGCAGCTGCGGATCGTTTTGACACACATAGATATTGTCCCCGCGATCGGCAAAGGGCAGCGCCACCGCCGGTGATTCAATCACTAATGACAAGGCGCGGCGCAGCGCGGCAAATAGTTGAAAGAAACCGCTGTCCGCCTGGCTATGAACATAGGTCAACTCACCGCGATCGCGGATCGCTTCGCTGCCGGGAATAAAGCAGAGACGGCCTAACAAACCAAGTAAAAACTGATACAGAGTTTCCGGATGCACCAGCGGGCGGCTTAACAAATGCGCCAGGCGCAGGTGATATTCCCCCAGCGTTTGCAACAGCATAATTTCCAGCATTTCGGAGAAACCGCCCCCTGCGTGGTGAACATCCGGGAGATAGACGGCATTTAGCCGCTGGGAAATCAGTCCCTGCAGTTCCTGGGTGGCGCTGATGATCCAGCCCGCCGCGCGGCAGTCGAGCATTGGCGGTAAAAAATGGCTATTGAGCGAAATACGGCCATCAGGCATTCTCTCGCCCAATTTCGCCACCGGTATTACCGTTTCGGCCCGGCTGGTGGCCTCCTGCGCGCACAGACGCAGTTGCAGATTGCCCAACTGCACCGGGACCTTTCTCGGCAGACTTTCCACGGTCTGCACGCGATTACGATCGGCAATTTCTGCGGTAATGACCTTATAGCGACTTGCGCCCTGCCCGGTAAAATCAATCCAGTTATTTCCAGGCATATCCATTAATACCGCCAGACAGAGGGTTTTATGCTGATAGCTGGCGTCAAGGTCAATGGGCAACGGCAAGGGGTCGCGATCCGGCATGGCAAACTGCGTGCCGTCAGGAAACACACCAGCCGCATGTTTCAGGGCGAATTTGCCTTGTTCGAGCAGCCCTTCATCGATCTCCAGTTTGCTTACCCCCCAGTGATAAGCGCCAAGGGTATTGATCCGCGAATGGAAGAGACTTTCCATAAAACGCTCTTGCTGTTGAAAATGCTGTGGCTCCATCAACATCCCTTCAACCCAGGCGACCCGTTGAGTTGGCAACATAATTATCCCTATTATTTATCTGATAGCCGAAAGCGAAGAAAAATCAGCGTTAATTTCCATATTAAAATTTGTATTCGGTTCCACTCTTCTTTCAATTAATGAAAGTTCTCCCACTCCTGCTTGAAACTCTGCGCCAACCACCAGCCATCTCTCTTGTGGCCCGGTTATTGACGACCGGTAGGTCAGGTGCCTATTAGGCAGCAAAATATAAACCTGGTATTTCAATACCTCTTTGCCAAGCCCGGCATCGTCACATATTCGTCCGGCATACAGCCCGGGAGGATCCCAGCCCGCCCGTGACGTTTCAAAAATACAGACTCTTAACGGCTGCGCTTTTACCCCATTGCCGGGATTAACATTCGATCCGGCGGTAATATTGACCGTAACAACTGGGTTTCTCGGCCGGTCAGTGGATATTTGACAGCCACCCAGCAGCCCAAAAAGTAACGCAGCACAAATCGCAATAACGATATTACGCATTGATAAAATATTTTAATTGGCTCGGCGAAGCTTGTACGCAAACCATATTACCGCTATTGGTCATACTCATATCCCCCATCCTGGTTGCCGGATTGCCTTGAATAAAGTATTTTGCCGAGCCCTGCATTGGCGTCATAGCGCCACAATAGGTTCCTGATGCCACCCCGAGCAGCCCCCCGCTATCTATTGTTGCCACGCGCAGAGTCGCCATATTTTGTTCGTTGCCTCCACAGCAATAGTAATTGCTGATATTGGGGATACCGGCATCGTTGGGCGCAATATTGGTACCCGGTATCGGGATCATCGGATCGCAGGCCACAAAACTCATGCCACCTGCTCGGGTATTTGCCGCTGTCATCGTTTTACCCCATATGTATTTGACTGCCATCCACCTTAAGTACGGTGGCACCTTTTACCGAGGCTAACCGCCCCTTGATAATCAATGTCTGCGCGGCCTGATGATGAATATTTTCTGCCTGCAGATTATCCGTATGCTTTATTTGGCGATGAGCATGATCGGCGCGGACAAACAGCCGACGTGAAACCTGTTCCATACGTTCCGCCAGCCAGCGCGAGGTGGCAGCAAGCAGGCTGATATTTTCTGCCTGTAAAGTGATCCCCTCCTTGCCCTGTAGGCTGATATTGGGCGCAACCAAATGCAAATCATGCTCCTGGCTATTGATAACCCTGGGCCCGGCACTTGTTCTCGCCAGAATATCGGTGATAATCAGCGTCTGACGATCAAAAACCGCCCTGACGCGATCCCCCTCCTGTGGACTAATCAGACAGCTCACCGCCGTTTTCAGCGCGTGATCGGGCCAGGGGAATAAATAAAAATTTCCGGCCGCATCTATTTTGACATCCGCGATCACCGGGCTGCCAGCAGGTAAAGTTGTTGAGGCATCAAGGTAGCGACGTCGGGTTGCCGACGAACAGGTACTGATCACTTCTTCAGACATAACGACTCACTCCTGAGGGTAAGGCAGCAAATAACGGATTCTCGCGGGCTCCCGGCTGATGCCGGGCATACCAGCGATCAATGGTTCGCAATATTTTGTCTTGGTCCTGCGGCGCTATGGCCGAGAGTTGATCCTTGCCAGCATAGGTACGGATTTGCTGCATTTTGATGGCATTTAACTGGCAATGCCTGACGGTTGCTTCGCACATTTGTGCGTAAGAAAAGTCAGCCATACTCAGATTACAATGATCAAATATTGAACCAATCAAACGCGAGCGATTAAATAATGTCTGTTGCAAATTGCAATCAGTAAAATTTACCCTCTCTGCTTGCGCCGCACTAAAATCAGCCTGCGGACACTGGCAATTTGTTAGCCGCGCCTCGGTGAAGATGCCAGACAGCAATACGGTTTTTGCCAGCTCACATTCAATAAGTTCTGAACGATGAAAACTGCACAGGTTTAATACCAACGCCGACAAATTTACCTGATCAAGCCGACAGTTATGCCAGACATAATTATCACCGCCAATTTTATGATAACTCACAGCCTGCAGGCGGGTGTTGCCCATGACCTGCCGCCTAATATCAACGCGCTGCCATTGGCAGTTTTCCAGATGGCAGTCATACCAGTTGGCATCATAAAAACTACCGCCGCGCATTTCACACTCGGTTAAATGCACGCTATTTGCCATCCATTGCGACAGCGTGACCGCAGCAAATTGTAATTTATGAATATCTACATTATGCATTAACATACCTTCGACGCGGCAATTGTCCCATAATACCTGGGTGAGGTCTGTTTGTTGCCAACATATCTCAGCCAGTTGCGTTACCGCACAAGTAAGATTTTCTATTTTACAGTTATAAAAACGGATATCTTCGAGACGACAATTGGTTAACTTTATATTTTTAAAGGTACAGCGCTCAAAGCTTATTTTTGACAAATCCATTTTATCAAAACTAAAATCAATAAAATCACATTCAATAAAATGATAATTAAACCTCTTACCATTGCAAATATACCTATTATGATAAAGCTGTTTTTCTCTATGCTGTTGGCAACCTGTGTTTTCAAAAGGCGCTATATTAGATAAAAAAGCAGGTTCATGCTGAATATTACTTACTGAATCGGCATTTGTCATCATTAACTATTCCATTATTGCTGCAAATACTTTATTGCGCGGCCACCAGTTTGACTTCTCCAATAAACAGCTCACAAAGCGGCTATTGCTGTTTCCGCTAATCCGCGCAAAATGGCAGGAAATTAAATTGCATTGTATAAACTGACAATCATCAATGGTCGCCTGGTAAAAACTCCCTTGTTGTAAACTGCTTTTCTCAACTCTGGCCTGACTGAGATCGCTATTGTTGAATTTGGCCATCGCCATATCGCAGGCATAAATTTTGGCATGACGCAACGAGGCATAATCAAAGTTGCACTCCATCACTGAGCAATAGATAAGTTCTGCCTGGTTCAGTGTTGCCCCGCGCAACCCCACTTTATTTAACAGGCACTGTTCAATTTTAATGCCGCTAAAGTCGGTGTGATCTGACAAGGTCAAACAGTCAAGTTTACAATCCGTAAATGCCACGCCGCTCCACTGTCCCTGCAACAACGAGCTTTTTTCCAATACCGAACGGGCAAAAGTGGTCTTTTGTAGTTGGCAGGCATCAAAGGTACAGGCGTTGATGGCGGTGGCAGAACAACGCCATAAATGAAAGGATACCGCGCTAAATATCGTGTGGGTGAAATGACTCTGGGTAAACTGACAATCAACAATCTGCGCCTGGTCCAGCACGCTATCCTTCCATTCCATCGCCAGACAATTGCCGGCAGAAAAATGGGTTTGATGCCACTTAACCGCCTCGAATAAGCTGCTGTTAAAGACAAATTGTTGCACACAGCCGCCGGTGACCGCGCAGTGGCGCAAGGTTGAATGCGCGATTTCGACCTGTTGCCACTGGCAGTTTTCAAATTGGCAATAATCAAAGCAACAATGGTCAAATGCCACGGCGGAAAACACACAGTCGGTAAACAGGCACTGTTTGAAATGCCGCCCATGGATATGCTCTTTCTCAATATGTTGTCTGATAAACACCTTGCCGCTGATCTCATTTTCCATGCCGCTCGCCAGGATGGCAGGCAAGCCCTCCTGGCGGCCCTGAGTGAGCGCTTGCCAGTTGATGGGCGCAGGTTTTTCAACGTTCTTTTCGGCATCGCGACGCTGTTGGTGCTCTGTAATAGACTGCCTGATCTGCTGATAGTAAAGCCGGTGATTGTTTTTCACCCCAGGCCGGTAAGCGCTGGAAGTCGGGTGATCCTCCGCCGAATCAATAACGTTCATGCCCATCCCCTGCGGCATAAGGTCGGGATCGTAGAGAAACTCAAAATCGGCGCAGTCTGGGGCGGTCCGTTTGGCGTAAACCCCGCTAAAATGCCGGGCGTCTCGCGGCTGTTGGGAACCATCGAGGGCAATCATCAATGCTGACAGCGGCTCGGCAAGCAAGTGGCTTAAGGGTAGGGCTCCGGTAAACACCATAAGCCCGAGATCGGCATCAGGTAATAGCCATAGCGTTTTCTTCTGCAAGGCAATGGGCTGCAGTGTCCCGGGATGCTGTCGATCCACGCCAAAAGCGTGCGCGACAACCTGGGGAAACATCCCCTGGATCACCTGGTTATCGGCGCGAAAGCCGCGTAGCTCGAAAGGCACCTTGTCTGGCCATGCCGGCTGGCTGTACCACTGGGCCGGAGCGGCTGCCTGAAAATACTCCGGGTTCAAAGCCTCTGGATAACCGGGAAAGGTGGTTTGCAAATATTGCCCGTCAGCCATTTCCGGGGCGACTTGATCCAGCCAGCGTTTACGGATGGCAAAGTCATAAGGGATCGGCGTCGGGGCCGCCAAAGGGGCATGGACCTGCGCACTGCCCGTCTGGCCGAGATCCATCAACAAAGGCGACCGCCCGTCCTGATATCCTTGCCCCAACGGATTGTCGACACAGCGGGCGCCGCCATAACTCTGCCGGTGATCGAGAGCCATAGTCACAAAAGGTTCCACCTGTACCGCGCTGGCAGGCGCCGCACCTTCCAGACGCCACTGGCGCTTAATCCCGGCCACATTTACGCTGGCATGCAGGCTGGTCACCGCTTTACCAATCCCGGCATGTCCGGCAAGCAGATATTCGGCAAAGGGTTTTGGCTCGGCAGCATCGAGTATGGGCAGAGAGAGTGGCGCACTTTGCCAGGCATGCCAGATTTCCGGCTCACAGGCAAAGTGCTGTTCATCGGATAAATAAAAACCGGCCACCACGCTCAAACCGAGATAGCTTTGCTCACCAAGCTGGTAAGCCCCTTTAAGCAGAATAAGTTGCTGAGGTTTGATAATGCGCATCAGTTTTTACATTCCATACCGGCGTTTTTTATTTCACAGCCGACATTGGTAATCAATCGGCCTACCGTCGAAACACGACCGCCGGTGGTCACCACATGAGCGCCAATATTCTCCACCAGTACGCCGAGATTATTCACCACCGCACCGTGGGTATTTACCGTACTGCCAGACTGCGTACTATTGACGCCAATCACCTGGGCGTTAGTGCCAATCACCTGGCTGGCAGCGGCAATCACCGTATTTTGATTGCCGATTAACGCGTTGCTATTAAGGGTAAATAACGATTCCTCGCCGGTAAAAGAAGTTCTCACACCGGTAAAGGCATTACTTACGCCAATCAGATCGTTGCTCACCCCGATAGCGCCATTGTGCATGCCGGTAAGATGATTACGCAGTCCGGTAAAGGCGCTATCTGCGGCGGTAAAATGCTTTCTGATACCGGTAAAAGCCGCCTCGGCACCGGTAAACGAGGTTTTCAGACCGGTGGAATTGGTATTAACGCCGGTAATCGAGGTTTCAATCCCGGTGGCCAGGTTTTTTATGCCGGTAATATTGGTCGCAATACCGTAAGTATCAGTGGCGATACCGGTCAGCCCGGTATGTATTTCGGTGGAGGTAATTTCATAATTAAACACACAGCGATAAGTGTTAACCACAGTGTCATAACGATTATTGGCTACCATTAAATACATATTATGTTCAACGGTAGTGTGGTAATCCCGCTCGGCATGGATTTTTACCCGTTCCTGACCACAGGCATCATCGAGGGTGATCTCATTATGTTTGGTGTGCGGACTATGATTAAGGGAACGGGAAACAATCCCGGAAAGATGACTCTGTTGCGGTAAATTATAGGGCGGCGGATTATCACCATTATAAACAATGCCGGTCACCATGGGCCGATCAAGGTTACCATCGACATAAGTGATCAGGACTTCCTGCCCGACCCGCGGCATTGCCACCACGCCCCATCCTTTGCCGGCCCAGGCCTGAGCAACCCGTACCCAGCAAGAACAGTGCTCTTGGTCACTATTGAAACGGTCCCAGTGAAAATGCACCCGGATACGGGCGTGGCAATCGGTATGCACTTCGGCAAGCGGTGCGCCCACCACGGTGGCACTTTGCAGACCCGGCACCGCCGGTTTAGGGGTTCTCACCTGCGGGCGAAAGGCAATATCCTGATTAACCACCCTCAGTTGGCCATGAATAATTTCATCATGACAGCTTGCCGCAGTGGAACTGTCGGAGGTGGCTCTGCGGAAATGGAACCAGGAGGCCACCACTTTAAAATCACGGTTTAGATCGTCATTAATATGGCCGTATAAGGTAAAGGCGAAACCCGGTCTAAGACTAAAATTATCGGTCTGCACCTCAATCAATTGCGCCTGGCTTTGCATCATTTCCAGACGCAGACGCGCAATGGACTCCCCTCTGGCGGTATCCTTATAGCCTGCCGCATAGTCGTACCACGCCAGCGGCACGCCAGGCAGACCTTTGTCCGTCTCTTCAACCTGGCTCTGCAAATCATTACGGGGGTGCAAATAGTCAAAATCGCGCAACACAATCTCATTGGGGCGTATTTTTATTGAGCGCGAAATTTGCTGCACCCCGCCGCGAGATAAAACCGGGAGGTCGCCATCGCTAAGATAAGGAATAAGGTAATGATGGGGATCAACCCGGAAATTTTGCCGATCGCTGATCACCAGCGTTTGCTGACAATTTTCATGCAGGAAGTAATACCAGATACCTTCGTCTTCCAGTAAGCGATGTATAAAACAGAGATCTGTCTCGGCAAACTGCACGCAATACTCACGCAGCGGCGGCAGTTGTGAAACCTCAAATCTGAAGGCGGCACAGCCATAAGCGGCAAAGACTTTTTCAATAATCGCCAGCGCATTGACCTCCTGGAATATGCGGCTGTTTCTGTTTTTTTGCAGAAACCACAGCCAGGAGCTCAGTTCCAGTTTATAAACGCTGTTGTTATGGCGAAATCCCTCATCAGCACAGCCAACGATATAAAGCTCATAATAATTGCGCGTTTTGCATTCAGCCTGTGGGAAAACCGGCGCGCTTGGGTCACAAGGATTGGGGGCCCAGTTAATCTGCACCGCGATCTTTTGCCCTAATAGTTCATCAAGATGAGTGATAGGGCATGGCGTCTCAAAATAGAGATCGTATTGCGGCACTTCTGACAGTGATTCCTGGGTTTTAAATTCGTAGGCGTAAGCACATCTCGCCTCTAAACTTGCGTTGCTGATTTTAATATCTAACATAGCCACCTCAAAACCTATTAATATTCAATCAATAACATTGAATCTGACACGACCGATTTATTAAAAAGTTACGCAAAGCTCACTGTTCTCAACCTGCAGGCTGATGCATTCGCTTGGGGTTTCACTCTTTTTACGCTGTAATAGTTCATTGCCTATTACCGGCAAAATCGTCTGTCTTAATAGATCTTCAATGGCGCGACCACTATTGGGATGTGACTGTACTTTACTGGCCAGCCACTGCGTGCTGCCGCCGTCAAAAACCAAGTCGCTATTGATCTCATGTTTTAAACGCGTTTTTAACTGCAGCAGATGCTTCTCGGCGATATTAATCAGCGCATCTTTATTTAGCGGCAAGTAGGGAATAATGTGCATTCTGGCCAACAAGGCCGGGGAAAACTTTTGCAATAAGGCCTGATAGACAACGGGTCGCAGGGTCGAAAAAGGCATCTCTGGCTGTTGTGCCAGTGCTGCTTCAATTTCGGCGCCCCCCTGATTACAGGTGACAAGAATAAAACATTGGCGGAAGCTGACGATCCGCCCTTCGCCGTCCTCCATCCAGCCTTTGTCAAACACCTGATAGAAGATGTCATGCACATCGCCATGAGCCTTATCAAACTCATCGAGCAAGATCACCGAATAGGGTTTACGCCGCACGGCCTCGGTCAGTTTGCCGCCTTTACCGTAACCGACATAACCAGGAGGCGCGCCCTTCAACGTCGATACCGTATGCGCTTCCTGAAACTCACTCATATTAAAGGTAATAAGATTATGCGCGCCGGAATAAATCGCCTCCGCCAGCGCGGTGGCCGTTTCGGTTTTACCGGTGCCGGTGGGGCCTGCCAGCAAAAAGACCCCCAGCGGTTTTTCTGGTGGCTGAATACCGGCGTGCGCCATACGCACCGCCTGCGCTATTTCTCGGATCGCCTGCGATTGACCAAATACTCGTGTACCCAATAGCGACTCGAGATTGAGGGCATTATCAAGATCGTCTTCGATCATCCGTCCGCTGGGGATACCGGTCCAGTCGGAGAGCACATCGGCGATAACCTGCTCATCCACCCAGGCATGCACTAAAGGATCCTCAATAGCCGCCAGTTCGGCCAATACCGGTTGTAGCGGCATACTTTCCTGGCTCTCGGCTTGCTTAAATTGCGCCACCAGCCGCTGCTCGCAGGCATTGCGCTCGACCAGACACTGCAAATGCTGCTGTTGTTGTTCGACAGCCTGCTCCAGCATAACCAGACGCTCAGACTCCGCCGCGCCTAATGTGATCTCCGCTTTAAGCGCGGTAATCTCGCGCTGCTTTACCTCAATGGCGCTGCCCGCCAGCGCCAGACGCTGCGCGGGAATATGCTGACTTAGTGACACCCGCGCACAGGCGGTATCCAGCAGGCTGATGGCTTTATCGGGTAACTGGCGGGTAGGCAGATTGCGTAGCGACAGGCGCACGGCGGCACGGATGGCGGCATCGCGGATAATCACCCCGTGATGCCGGGCAAAATGCGGAGCAATCCCCCGCAGCATATCGATAGCCTTTTCCTCTGCCGGTTCGTCCACCAGCACACGCTGAAAACGACGGGTCAAGGCGGCATCGGGTTCAATAAACTGCTTGTACTCAGACCAGGTAGTTGCAGCGATCATCCGCAAGCTACCACGCGCCAGCATCGGTTTGAGCAGATTGACCGCATCACCGGTTCCCGCCTGACCTCCGGCCCCGACCAGGGTATGCGCCTCATCGCAAAAAAGAATGATCGGCGACGGCGATTGCGCAATGGCGTCAATCAGTGCTTTTAAGCGCGATTCAAATTCTCCGCGCATACTGGCACCGGCCTGCATGCGCCCCAAATCCAGCGAGAGCAGCCGTGCATCCTTGAGCTGAGGCGGTACATTGCCCTGCGCCAGTTGACTGGCCAGGGCTTCGACGACGGCGGTTTTCCCCACTCCGGCTTCACCCACCAGGATCGGGTTGTTTTGTCGACGTCGCAGCAGAATGTCTACCAGTTGGCGCAGCTCGCTATCGCGACCAATCACCGGATCAATCTCACCCTCTCGCGCTTGCTGCGTCAGGTCGCTGCACCACTTAGTCAGCACCTGTTGCCCTTGTTGCTCACCGGTTGTCGCCGCATTCTCCGCCAACTGGCCGATCTCCTGCTGTTCCCGTGAGTTGCCGACAATATCGGCAAACTCGGCAAACACCTGCGGGACGGGGATTTTTTTAAATTCGCTGCTCAAACGGTAGAGCCAGCGCTGCAGTTCACTGTCTTGCAGTATCCCCAACAGGATATGCGCGGTTCTGACCATGCTGGCACCATCGGCAACCTGGCTCATCAGCAAGCCACGCTCAATGGCAAGCTCCAGACGGGCCGAGAGATCCTGCACTGTACTTGATCGAGAAGGCATGCAGCTTAGGATCTTGTCCAGTTGGTCATTAAGGCGCGGAAGGTTTATGTCGTAATGGACACAAAGTAAGGGCACATCCCCTTGCGACCGATCGACCAGGGTTTTCAGCAAATGCTCGAGTTCAACATATTCATGCCGGAAAGTGCCACACAGACGCGTCGCCTTGACGACACTCTGATAGGCAAAATCACCCAGCCTGGAAAACAGTTTTTCACGTTGATACATGTAAGAATCTCCATATTCTTAATTTTGGGTCAGCGCTATTGGCTGCGAATAGATCGAGAAATTCGTTTTTAACCATCCGCTCTTTCCCAAATGCCAGCGGCCCAATTTCGCAGATAGATCAGGCGTGGTGGTCATTAATAGCTCGACATTAAATAACAACTGATGACTCACAAAATCGCGACAGATAGCCAGTAACGCCCCCAGACGCCGCCCCCCTGCCTGGAAATCGAGATAGTCGGGATAAGCCAGCGGTCCAATACGAAGTTTTACCGTATGTTGGCAATCAAAAAATCGTTTTCCCAGACGCGTGGCTCCCATACGCCCTAATACCTGAAGATGTCTATTATCAGGATCCTCGATCCAGGAGGGGTAGCGCGGAATAATGGTCAGCGGGATAGAAAAATAGCTGACTAAAATCTGCTGCAAATTTTTCAGATTGCCTCGTCCGGGCAAAAAGGCGGCCGGTACGCTGTTTCTCACCCGTTGATAATCGCTGAACCTTGAGTCAAGGTCGGCAAAACCGTTAATCTTTTGCAATCGCCCCATAAAAGCATTACCGACCGGGTTCTCGTATCCCAGGGCCACATGCAGGTTCGACCAGGCGCGATAATGCAACACCGCCAGACGTTGCGTTAACAGACTGATAAAATGTTCAAAGGCGGTGTTTCTTTTCAGCAATCGTTGATGGCGGGCATGCTCGGTCATATGGATCGGCAACGGGCCATAGGGCGCAAACAGACCAAAATGCCGACAGACAATAATCACTTGCTGCTGTCCGCTGATCGCATGGATTTTTTGCTCGACGGCCTGGACTTCCCCTGGGGCAAAGGACATATCGGCAGGCTGCACAATATGCAAGTTGCCATAGCTGCCATGGCTGATATCACGCAGTCTGATGCCCTGGCTGGGCGATCTTTCAATACGGCGCAACAGCTCAAAAAAAGCAACATCCGGCGATAACCCCGCAATAACCGCCATCCGTTGCCGCGCGCCGTCAGTCAGGGGTGAATATCGATAGCGGCCAGCGTCAGCCATGATCTATTGGCCCCCATTCCGCAAAAAACTCATTATCCATCGTGAGCTTGAAGCGTAACGTCTGGTTAAGCTGGCAATATTCCGACAGCGCGTAATGCAGGATCTTGCTAAACAGAAAACTCCCCTGGTCGGCGTGGTGACGCGGATCTATATTAATTTCTGCCACAGTGCCTCGGGTCCAGCAAATTGGCCCCGCTTCCTGCCGGGCTTCAAAACACTGGCGCATAGTCGCCGCCGTAATACTGGCCACGCGCTTTCTTTGGCTGGCATCGCTATGTTGGGCAAACAGACTCAACCAGTTTCTCAATAATGAAGAACAGTCGCCGGTGTTATCTTTATTTGAATTCAGCGGGTTAATCGATAGCGCCTGGATCGCCTGCCATGATTGTTCCATATCCGGAAGCGGACGTGGCCGCGTGGGCTGACGTAGCAACTCAATGCCGGTCACAGGAAAAGAGTGCTCAAATTTCAGCACAGGCCGGGAGAGATCCTGGGGCGAGAAATCACGGTCAATCACCATGGCATTGGTAGACAACGTCTGTAGCGGCGAGCCGGCAAGGTCATTGCCCCGTTCTGCCAGGGTAATAAATACCTCATGCTCGCCGAGGGCAGACTGCTTGCCTTTTTTACCGCCACGCACCGCTTTGCGCTGTAATGAATAGGCAGTCTCGGCGGCGGCGCGATCAAATGCCGCCATCTCGGGAAGAGAGGTGAAGGAAACGTCCTCGCCATTTTCTCGGATACCTTGCACCCGGGTTAGATGATGAATTTCGTAACGCGTCGGGTTAAGGCGATCGACAATAATCTGTTGCTCACTGGCATCAGGGTCAAGGGCCACAGGATCGCAGCGTTTAGCGTATAAATTAATTACCGGCGTGGCAAAAAGTCGAAAGTCATGCACAGTCAAACGCTGTAATAAAGTCAAAGGTACGGTATCGAGGGAGAAGATCATCTCAAAATCACCCGCCTGGTTACAATCAGCCAAAAAGCGGCCGATATGCTGCACATCGACGCCATAAAAACGCTCCGGCGCAACAAAATACTCGCGTAACAATCGACTGCCAGGCAGCTCGGCAATCGCCACCGGCAACAGCGCCTCACGCTCATTGACCCCACTCAGACGAAGGCACTCCCTGGCCTCCAACACGGTAACCTGCGCAAAGGGATGCTGCTGGCTCCACAGCACCACTCGCTGGCAATGGTGTAATAACAAGGTCAGTAACTGGTTGGCTCGAACATGATCCCCCGCCAGCGTCAAATGCAGCAGCTCGCAATCGAGGCTGGCTAACGGCATCACCCCCTGCGTGCTAAAACCCAGGCGAATAAATGCCGATCCGGCGCTGAGCTGATGACGCACCTTTTCCGGCAAACTGGCCGAGGGGGCACTGACGCATTCAGCTGATGCCAGGATCAGCGGCAGTACCTTCACCTCTCTGCCAGTAACCATTACGACGGATCTGTTTTTTAAAGAGGGGTCCGCCAGCACCACTTTACTGCCTTTGGCGATAGAGACCGGATTCTGCCAGCGAGGCGAGGTCAAGTCGGGAGTGACGGCAATCGTGGCCATGGACGGCACCGGCGTATGCCAGAAAGGTGCCAGCCGCGATAACATTTGCAGCGCAAATTCCGGGTATTCGTTTTCAATGCGCTGCTGGACACGCGCACTCAGAAAGGCCGTTCCTTCCAGCAAACGTTCAACAAAAGGATCCTGTCCCCCCTCGCCATGCATACCTAAATGTTGGGCAATCTGCGGATGCTCTTCTGCGAAAGCACGACCTGATTCACGCAGATGCGCCAGCTCATTGTTATAGATATTTAGAAAGCGTTCACTTTTCATATAAAAACGTTAGCCATAGGTAATGATTAAATAACCTGTACCGTGCCGCATGAATAATCGAGGGCAATGCGTATATTGATCATATGGTCTTCATGGCTTAACTGGCAGCGGCCATGAATATCAAACAGCAATGCCAGCACGGCAGGTTGTTCGGCATCGACAATCGGAATAACGATAATACTTTTGGGATCGATCCTCGGTTCAAACGTAGTAATAATATTTTGTATATGGGCGGCAAGCACTTTTAGTTCGACGCTAATAGGCAATTGTCGACTCAATGAAGGCAGACCATAGTTGATAACCGCACCTGCACAATAAGGACGATGAGCTAAATTTAATGATGCGCTGCGTGAGGCATCATTGAGTAAGGCGGCAATATCTCTGATTAAGCTTTTTTGCCAGCTAAAGGATTGAGCGCCATCTGAAGATATCGCCAATTTATCGTAAAGAGCCGGAATAGAGGCTTTCATCCTTCCCCCCTTATAGACAGATTAATCGCCCCTCCCGCAGAGGGGCAAAACAGCCATCAGCCAACGCTATTGGTGGCGCGATTATATTTAAAGACTTTCGGTCCACCGGCCAGGCCACCGTCGCCATTTTGCGGCGTGTATTCGATATGAAACTCCTGGAAATTGATGGTCACCACTTCCACCGGCCGCGACTGTACTTCCTCAAGGCCACTGACTTCATTGCCATTGCTATGGGACATGGAGGTATTGCCGCCAATACGGTAAGAAGAGATCAGACATTTGCTAAGCTCAATGGTCAGGAAGGTCAGCGGTTCGCTGGCACCGTTTTTACGACAGATTAGCCTGGCGGTGGGAAAATGCTTTCCTGTGGTACAGAGACTAATCAGCGGCGCGGTGGCGGCGCTGGCCAGGAAACGCACTTCCAGATCGTCAACGCTCACTTTACCCGAGCCTCCGGCGCCATTAATGCCAAAATCGCCGCTATTGCGCTCACCCCATTTCCAGGAAGAGACATGGATAGTATTAGGGTATTGCAGATCTTTTGATTCTCCTGGTGCCTGGTTAATTTCCAGGAAATAATCGACATCACCACCACTTTTACTTATTGCTGCCATTTTCAACTCCTTTGAATGTATATAAGGTAGATCCTGTTGTTTACTACTGATTACAAAACAATGGGTTTTACTTGTTACCCGCTAAATAAAGGTTATTTATCTTTCTTTGCCGACGGCAATTTTGAAACCAGGCGCAGAGAAACGGTCATGCCTTCCAGCTGATAATGAGGGCGCAGGAAAAAATTGGCGCGATAGTAGCCGGGATCATCTTCCACTTCCTCAACATGGACTTCGGCGGCGGACAGCGGGCGTTTGGCCTTGGTGGCCTCACTGGAAATCGCCGGATCGCCGTCGACATAGTTCATTAGCCATTTATTAAGCCAGGATTGCATTTCATCGCGCGAGCTAAATGAACCGACCTTGTCGCGCACAATACATTTCAAATAATGCGCGAAACGACAGGTGGCAAAAATATAAGGCAAGCGCGACGACAGTTTGGCATTAGCGGTGGCATCGGCATCTTCATACAGCGTGGGTTTATTTAAGGTACAAGAGCCGATAAAGGCCGCAAAATCGGTGTTTTTTCGATAGACCAAGGGTAAAAACCCCGCTTCGGACAGTTCATGCTCACGACGATCGGAAATGGCGATCTCCGTCGGGCAGGTCAACTCATAGCCTCCCTCATCAGAAGGAAAAGCATAGGTCGGCAACTCTTCTACCGCGCCCCCCGATTCAATACCGCGGATACGCGAACACCAGCCATATTCATAAAATGCACGATTGATATTCACGCCCATGGCATAGGCGGCATTAGCCCAGGCAAAGTCCTCGGCATGGTCTGCCCGCACCTGCTCCTCGAAGGAGAAATCCTCCACCAGGTTGGTTTTGACGCCATAAGGCAGTCGCGCCAGAAATCTCGGTAGGGTTAAAACCAGATAGCGCGAATCATTACTCTCGCGCAAACGACGCCAGGAGGCATATTCCGGCGTGGTAAAAATTTTGCCGATATCACGCGGGTTGGCCAGCTCTGCCCACTTTTCCATTTGCATCAGTGCCGGTGCTGCCGCAGAGATAAACGGGCAGTGCGCCGCTGCCGCTATCCTCGCCATTTCCGTCAATAGCGATACGCTTTGCGGGCTGTGATCAAACTCAAAATCACCGATCAGACAGCCAAAAGGTTCGCCGCCAAACTGCCCGTACTCCTGCTCATAAACCTGTTTGAAGATTGGACTTTGATCCCACGCCGCCCCCCGATAGCGACGCAGGGTGCGCGTCAATTCCAGTTGATTGATATTCAACACGCGAATTTTCAAATTTTCGCTGACGCTGGTGTTAGCCACCAGGTAAGACAAGCCACGCCAGGCGGATTCCAGCTTTTGGAATGCCGCATGATGCAAAATTTCATTAACCTGGGTAGAAATTTTTTCGTCGATTTCGGCAATCAACGACTCTACCGTCAGTACGACATCGCGGTTTACCGTAATCTGCTTGCTGCCAACATAATCCACAAGCGTGGTCACCGCTTGACGAACTGCGTCTCCCGCCTCGTCGGTGCGAGGGCGAAAGGAACGCTTTAACAAAGTATCCAGTTCGTTGTCAGCCAACTCGACGGCTGAATGCTTTACCGTCTGCGCTTTTTTTGGCATCAGCCCCTGCTTGGTCATTGTGTTTTCCTTCTGGCAGGCAGCGCGGTTTTTTTGCTGTTGCTTAGCCCCTGGAGAAACTCGGGGTCCTCCAGCAGTTGTTTAACCACCTCTTCGGCACTCGCCTTACCGTCCATATAGGTGATCAGCTCTGATAAATGCGTTCTGGCGGCCAGCAACCGGGCGAGTTCAGGCACGTTTTTCGCAATGGCACCCGGTTCAAAATCTTCCATGCGGTGAAAATCCAGCGAAACCGCAAGCAGTTGGTCTTTATTTTCGCTTAAGGTATTGTTGACCTGCAGCTGTAAATGAGGGTCGATGGCCCGCATGCGGGCGTTAAAATTGTCCTGATCAAAGGTAAGATATTTACGCTCTTCTATCGCGGGTAAAGGTTTTTTGCGATCGCCAGATAAATCAGCCATCACGCCAGTCACAAAAGGCAGCTCGACCTTTTTTTGACTGCCATAAATTTCAACGTCATACTCAATTTGCACCCGCGGGGCATTATTTTTACCAATAAATTTTTGTGAACTCTCTTTAGCCATCACTTGCTCCTGACGTTCCGACAATACCGCTATGGTTCCTGGTGTGCTGAACCGGCATTGGGAATATTCCATTATTTACCAATATATTGCTGAAGTGTATCCAGTGCCTCGGGGATTAATTCCTGCACAATACTCTCAAAGTCCATACCGATCATTTTTTGTGTTCTTTTGATAAAAATAGGTGCCGGATGTCCTGGCTCATGACGGTTAAAATATTCAATAACGCTGTTAAGCATTAATATGGCATCTTGTCGGCAGGTAATATTGCCGGCAGACGAGAGGGATGTCTTACTGGTCACCGTTATTGGCATCACAGACAGTTCCTCGTCACTGGCCTTATCTTCGGGGGTAGCCCGTTGATAATTTAATGCACCGATTTTTTTTAACACCTGGCCGAGAAAGACAATAATATGGCGACAATCCAGACGGTAGCCATCGCCGAGATTGGCTTTTTTATTGGCATAATTTTCAATTCGCTCTAATCCGTCGACACAATACTGCAATTGTTCTGCAAGTGGCGGCAGCGACTGAGAAAGATAATACTGGCAGGATTTTTCGAGCATCATGATCATTTCAGGAAACGAGGGTTGTCCGTCTTTGCGTTCTGCACCAAATAAAACAATATGTTCCAGGGTTAACTCGCTATTGGCCAGCAACCTGGCTGCCTTGATTTCCGACAGACATTGCGGAGTCGATAGCCAGCCCAGTGCCGCGGCATGGCCGCTACCAGCAGGTTCATCATGAATATGTGGGTAAACGTCATCAGGATTTTTCACTAAGGCATCATCAATCAATTTAATTGTTTTATATAACGCGGCGATACCCAAAGTATGCAGTTCGCTGCGCATTAGCCACATGGCAACCCGTAAGTCGATGCAGGCGGTTAACAGATAAGTGGCCTTTTCCTGAATAAAGTTCCAGCTTATTGGCAAAGATTGCGAAATAATATTCAAAGGGTCGCTGGCATCATCATTCTCGGCTAGCATAAAGAGGATTTCGTTATACAAAGGGTCATATTCCACCCCGTCGTTTTTATCAAAAACCACCTCATCCATAAGTTTCTCCCTATAAAATATCAACTATGCATCTGGCCCACTAAAAGTAAAAAAACCGACCCATTGCTTTGCACCGAAAAATAATTTACCCTCCGCAATCAGGTAACACAAATAAACATTGGTTAATACGCTATTAACGCTAAGTCAATCCACCACATAATAAAACCAATAAAAAATGAAAATCATAAAATACAAAGCATAACAAATAACAATGCACTCAACAGAATTACATTGTTAAAACAGACCAAAACTATTGATTAAATTAAACCTGGAAAGTCATATGCAAAGATTTGACCTAAATCTTCTCGTCGTTCTCGACGCGCTGCTGGAAAATTGCAGTGTCAGCAAAGCGGCATTAGCATTAAATGTCTCGCCGCCGGCAATAAGCAAATCATTAAATCGTATTCGTGAACTATTTAATGACAAATTGCTGGTGCGTTCAGGTAATAATCTGATACTGACGCCTCGCGCACTGCAACTTAAGCCGCAAATTCGCCATGCTATCGATATTATTGAAGTTATTTTTAAAGTCACTCCCCATTGCCAGCTTGCCTCGCCGCACAAGTTCGTGATTGCCGCCAACGATGTGCTTAGATCTAAAATCAATCATCACTGGTCAGCGATCAACCAGGATAGCGAGTTGGTGGTTGAGTTTACCCGCCAGGAACACGACGCAGACTTTCTGCGCAAAAATAGCGCAGATTTATACCTGGGTGAAATACGCGAGTTTCCCCCCGAGACCATGGTCAGAACCCTGTGCCATGAACAGTCAGTGATCATCACGCGGCGTAGTAATCAGCAACTGTCAGCGCAGACCTCTCTTGACGAACTGGCCGCATATCGTTTTGTTACTATCAACGATACCCTCAATAAAGATATTGATGCGTTTTTTATCCGCCAGGGGCTAGAACGCCGAATATCTGCCGTGGGACTGAACTACTTTTCGCTGATCGAAGAAGTGATGTTAAATAACGCACTGGCCATTGTTCCGGACTCATTTTCACAGGTGATCAAACGGCTCAATCTGGATATCAAGGCGATAGAATCCTCGCTGCAACTGCCCACCATGACGCTTATCCAGGCCTGGCACCCGAAATATAACAACTTCACCGCTCATAAACGACTGCGTGACATCATTTGCGAGCTCTTTGCCCGGCCGTAGCGCCACTGGATAAACGTTAACCAAATCAGGCAGTAAACCACCAAAGCCCACGGGTTGTCAGTATTGACAGGGCCATCACGTTATTCCTTCATTCAGCAGAATAAAATCAATGTTCAGACGTCGATAAAAATCGAATTACTGATAATAAACAGAAACTTAAATGTCACTCTTTCGTCATAAAAATGACATATTTGCAACCAATAATTTTATGGGGATCCATCGCCTTTCAGTGCCTGGTTTCTCCTTTTGTTCCCAATTAAGACCCCAATAAGGGAAGCGTCTATGGCTATGCACGAAAATGGTTCTGGCGATGAGTTCACCTTTAACCAACGCCTGTTACAAGAGTTCTACGACAGCTACGATGAAGAGCTGGAGATGGAATTTGACGACCAGCGCCTTGGTGAAGGGGAGAATGCCGCCGACCATCATAAAACCTGGCGTAAACAGTATTTTCGCGAGCTGTTAAGGCTGCAGGGTGAGCTGGTGAAATTGCAGGATTGGGTGATGCGCAGCGGTCATCGCATCGTGATTATCTTTGAAGGACGCGATGCTGCAGGCAAAGGCGGGGTGATCAAACGCATCACTCAGCGCCTCAATCCACGTACCTGTCGCGTAGCCGCGCTCCCGGCCCCCAACGATCGCGAGCGCACCCAGTGGTATTTCCAGCGCTATATTGCCCACTTACCCGCCGCCGGTGAGATGGTGCTATTTGATCGTAGCTGGTACAACCGCGCCGGGGTGGAAAAGGTGATGGG
This sequence comes from Rouxiella aceris, assembly GCF_012933545.1. Lineage (GTDB taxonomy): Bacteria > Pseudomonadota > Gammaproteobacteria > Enterobacterales > Enterobacteriaceae > Rouxiella > Rouxiella aceris. Next base: position 519,901 of record NZ_JAADJU010000001.1, read on the forward strand.
CTTTTGCAGCGATGCCGAATATGAAGAGTTCTTTCGCAGCGTGCCGGAATTTGAAAAAATGCTCACCCGTAGCGGCATTCAGATCATTAAATACTGGTTCTCCATCACTGACGAAGAGCAGGAACTGCGTTTTTTAAGCCGCATTCATGACCCGCTAAAACAGTGGAAACTCAGCCCGATGGATCTGGAAAGCCGTCGCCGTTGGGAAGACTATACCGCTGCCAAAGAGGTGATGCTCAAACGTACCCACATTGCCGAAGCACCCTGGTGGATCGTGCAGGGGGTAGATAAGAAAAAAGCCCGTCTCAACTGTATTAATCATCTGCTGCAACAGGTGGCCTACCAGGAGATGGAAACCCCCACCATTACCCTGCCACCGCGTAACTTCAGCGATGACTACAAACGTACACTGTTGCCGGAAACCATGATAGTTCCCGACTTGTATGACTGATGTGCTGCGGACCCCGGGGCATCAACGGGGTCCCGTTATCACTACTCGGCGATCACCTTTTTTTCGCTGAGAAAATCGATAAATACGCGAATTTTTGGCAACAGATGACGACTACTGGGCCACACCACTGAAAATTTCCCCGCTTCACCAAGATAGTCGGCAAGCACCGGCAGCAGCGCGCCCGAAGCCAGATATTCGCTGACAATAAACTGCGGGACATAGCACAGACCAATACCGCGCAGTGACGCCTGCAATAATCCTTCAAGGTTGTTAAACGAAACCGGGCTGTTCAGCGCCACCTGAAGCGGGTTGATAAAATCCCAGCTTTGCAACTGCCCGCTTTTAGGAAAACGGTAACGCAGGCATAAATGCCGCGACAAATCTTCGGGGCATTGCGGCGCGGCATAACGCGCAAAATAGTCCGCACTGCCGACTATCACAAAGCGAAAAGGCCCCAGTTGGCGCGACATCATCTCAGAATCGGTGAGTTCACCGCTGCGGATCGCCACATCCATGCCTTCGGCGATCAAATCCACCATACGGTCGCTAAAGTCGAGTTCCAGCTCTATTTCGGGATAGCGCTGCATAAACTCCGATAAATGCGGCAGCAGCATACGATAACCGATGGCGGGCAGACTGACCCGCAGCTTGCCGCGCGGCAGGGATGACAGCCGCGATAGCTCGTGCTCCGCCTCTTCGATCTGCGTCACAATCTGCTGACAGCGTTGAAAAAACAGCTGGCCTTCATCGGTCAGACTGATGTGCCGGGTACTGCGGTTAAACAGCCTGACCTTTAGCCGGGCTTCCAGACGGGCAACGCTTTTGCCCACCGCCGAGGCGGAGACCCCCATGCGCTCACCGGCGGCGGTAAAACTCTGGCACTGCGCGGCGCGGACAAAGGCCATTAGACCGTTGATATTATCCATGCTTCCTCATTAGAGCCTTTTTGTCCTTAATCATCGGACATCCAGCCCATTTCTGCAAAATTAAAGACATTTTATCATCAACGTCACCAACAATATCCGTAAAGACCGATCGCTGAACTGGAGCTACGTTATGCACCCCACTCCCTCCCCCGTTATCTCCGCCAACAAGATGCCGCAGTTAGTGGCTATCTGCCTGGCCGGCGTTATTTTGCCATTGAGTTTTGTCAGCGGTTCAATAGCCACGCCCGTTATCAGCCGTGAACTGGGCGGCAGTGCGCAGGCGCTAAGCTGGATCACCAACGCCTTTATGCTCGGCTTTGGCTGCTTTTTAATGGCCGCTGGCGCGCTGGCGGATGAAGTTGGACGCAAGAAGGTGTTTATTGGCGGCGTAGCACTGTTTGCTTTGCTGTCGGGACTGATTGGCTTTAGCTCCAGTCTGCTGTGGATAGATCTGCTGCGCGCCGCCCAGGGTATTGCTGCCGCCGCCGCGTTGGCAGGAGGGTCAGCGGCACTGGCGCAGGAGTTTGAAGGGCGCGCCCAAACCCAGGCATTTAGCCTGCTCGGCAGCAGTTTTGGCGTCGGGCTGGCCTTTGGCCCCCTGCTGGCCGGCCTGCTGATTGCCCATTTTGGCTGGCGTTCGGTCTTTCTCTCGTCGATGGTGATCGCCGTACTGGCTCTCACACTCGCGATATCACGGCTGCATGAATCGCGAAATCCACACGCTGCCGGTATTGACTGGCCAGGGACGGTGCTGTTTACCGCCATGCTGGTGCTGCTGACCAGCGGGCTGATGGCCATTCCGGAAAAAGGCCTGTTCAGCGGCGAAGTCATGGGCCTGCTGGCGGCAACCTTGCTGCTGCTGGCGTTTTTTGTTGCCGTTGAGCGGCGCGTGCGTCAGCCGATGCTGGATTTGTCGCTGTTCCGCTATGCGCGCTTTATCGGCGTACAGGCCTTGCCGTTGGCCACTGCATTCAGTTTTGTGGTGCTACTGGTTTTGCTGCCGATGCAATTTATTGGCATTGCCGGCATGTCTGAACAACAGGCAGGATTAATGATGATGGCGCTGTCACTGCCGATGCTGATTGTCCCGCTACTGGCGGCCCTGCTGACCCGTTGGATCTCCGCAGGGATAATCTGCACGCTCGGCCTGGTGATCGCCGCCGTCGGCCTGGTTGGACTAAGTCAGGCCATCGCCGGTCAACATATGCCGGCAACGCTGCTGCCTATGGCGGTGATTGGTATTGGCGTCGGCTTGCCCTGGGGATTGATGGACGGCTTGTCGATCACCGTGGTGCCGAAAGAGCGGGCCGGAATGGCCACCGGCATCTTTAGCACCACCAGAGTCGCCGGGGAAGGCATTGCTTTAGCCATAGTTGCAGCTGCGCTGGCCGGTTTGGTCGCCCATGGTCTGCAAAGCGGCCATCTGGCTGGCACCGCCCCTTACGCCAATCAGGCGGTACAGCGTCTGGCGACCGGCGATCTCCAGCAAACGCTGCGACTGCTGCCCGATGCCAGCGCAACACAGTTGGTCCCCATTTACGCCCACGCCTTGCAACATCTCCTGTTGTGGCTGGCTGCCCTGACGCTGCTATCGGCAGTGATCGTGTTTGCGGCCCTGGGTGGCCGAAGTCAGAACCGTCTTGCCCGCAGTAAAAAGCCGCTGTGCGAAGCGGACCAATAAAAAAGCCCCCCTCCTTTTATGCATGAACTATATGCCCCCTAACTAATAACATCAGGTTAATGGTTAGGGGAAAATATTTCTGAAATCAATAAATCCCTGCACTTTGCTTTACGACATAACGGCATAAATACTTAAGCATCTCGACTGAGACGTAGTTACCATCAAAATAAAAAACCAAATAAACTAAAATATAAAACATTTTAATTTAAAAAATTTAACATATCGATATATTAATTTATATTGTCAATAAATGCTGAAATATCCCCTTAAGTTAAATTTCTTAAATTATATTTATACCTGACTCGCTATCTGATGAGGCTAGCTAATGAAATCGCCAGTAAATGGCCTGCCAAGATAAACGGCCCCGGCATTTTAGCTTTAACGCAGTCGCGACAGGATAACCGCCCGGTGGCCGGTCAGGGCTAAAACCGCTGCCATCGCAGCGCGGGGGGACGATGACTTTTATCCACAAAAAAGAAAGCATCGATAATACAATGAATTATATTTATTTTTTTCTCTTCACCACCACGGATTTCCACTTGCAGGCACATCAGTGTTAGTCGTTATTGGGAGTCATCATGGGTACCAAACACATCGCTATTTCCGCGCTGTTAAGCGCAGCAACTTTTTCCTTATCCCCCACTGCCCTGGCCGCCGGGACGCTGACCGGCCAGATTGGTGTACAACTGACCATCAGCACCGGTTGTACCGTCGGTAACGGCACCAATACCGGTGGAACAAACCAATGGGGTAACATCAATTTTGGTAATTATGCCGATTTAACCAGTGTGATTAACGGTACGCTGCTGGGGGCAAATGGTACCTCGGCGGTGACTGTCACCTGTAACACCGGCCTGACCCCCACCTTGTCCCTTGGCGCAGGCAGCAACAGTACCGCCGGTCTGAGAGCCATGAGCGCTGGCGGAGCCACCACCATTCCGTATCGCCTCTATTCCGATACCGCGCGCACCAGCGAAATTGCCGTCAATACCCCGGTAGCGCTGGCTATCGGCGCACAAAACTTTCCGATTTATGCCCGCGTTCTGCCCGCCGATCAGACATCAACTACCCCGGCGGCGGGTACCTATAGCGATATCGTTCTCGCCACCCTTGCCTGGTAATTGCCAAGAGCAAGAAGCCAGGATCCGTCGGTCATAGGGATAAGGTATGCGTATTAACGGACAGGGCTTGCTGCTGCTATTGACACTCGCTCCGCAGCTTGCCGCACCGCTGTTTGCCGCCACTTTATCCGTTCAGGCCACGCTGCTACCGGCCTGTGAAGCCGGTAGCAGCACATCGACCGGCACCGCTTTCGGTACCCTGAATTTTGGTAACTATGCCAGCTTAAGCAATGTGATCAATGCCACCAGCGCCCAACTGGCCGGGTCAATCAGAGTGAAATGCGTCAATGGCCTGAGTTATAAAATCTTGCTCGATGGCGGCAACAGCGGCGACGTCACTAATCGCAAAATGGTCAATACCAGCAATGCCAGCCTGACCCTGCTCTACAACCTCTATAGCGACCGACCAGGAGGCACTATCTGGAATAACACCAGCGGCGTCAGCGAAATAGGCAACGGGACCGATCAGTGGCATACGGTTTTTGGCCGCGTTCCGGCGCAGACCACGCCGGCGTCCGGGGTCTACAGCGATACCGTCAATGTTACCGTTATCTGGTAGGCACACCGGCGGTAGGCTGAGGCTCGGTCGCCGCTGGCGGCTGATCATATCCTCGTTGCTGACATTGACTCAACCGGCACTGGCAGCGACTACCCCTGCCCTAAGCTTTACCGTCTCGGCGACCATTACCGGCGGTTGTGCCTTTGGCAGCACGCCAGCCAGCCCGGTCAGCAATCTGGGTACCCTGAATTTTGGTTCACTGTCGTCAATCCCCGGCAATATTGATATTGCCAGCAGTAGTGGCGCAGGTTCGGTGGTGGTGACCTGTACCCCCGGCACCGCCGTCAGTATCGCCATGGATTATGGCCTGCACGGTGGTAACAGCACACAGCGCTATCTGGCCAACAGTGCCGGCACCGCCACCCTGGCCTATCAGCTTTATCAGGATAGTGCCCACAGCAAAGTCTGGGGTAGCGGGGCGCTGGCGATGTCTGTCGCCGCCTTTCCGGCAACAACCCAGACTTACAACGTCTATGGCCGCTTATTTGCCGTCGGCACCCTCCCTGGCGCAGGGATTTATAGCGATACAGTAACAGTCACTTTAACTTATTGATTATCAGGAAGGGATTATGATTTTTAGTGGTTTACGCTGCCTGCTGTGCGGGTTGGCACTGGTTGCCGCCGGTGGTGCAGTGTTTACGGTTTCTGCCGCCAGCTCGGTACTGGTCTGGCCGGTGTATCAAGTGATCGAAGCCGATCAAAACGGATCGGCACTGTGGCTGGAAAATCGCGGCGCGGCCCCGGTCTCATTGCAGGTGCGGGTGTTTGCCTGGAAACAGCATGACTTTAACGAGATCTATGCCGACCAAAATGACGTAGCGATTAGCCCGCCTTTTGCCACCGTCGCCCCCGGGCAGCGCCAGTTGATCCGCCTGATCCGCAATGCCCCGGTAGCGGCGGGCAGCGAGCAGGCCTATCGCATTATTATTGACGAAGTGCCGTCACCGCAGACGCCGTCCCCGGCAGAAAATAAAGCCACCGTGGGTTTACAACTGCAAATGCGTTATCTGTTGCCACTGTTTGTCGATGGCGAAGGCATCTGGACCAATGAACGCAGTGATATAAAACGCGACAGCGCCACCGCCAGCCAACCACACCTGACCTGGAGCCTGCAAAATGTCGCGGGCAAACCCTATCTGCAAGTGCGTAATAACGGCAAAGTCCACGCGCGTCTCAGCAACCTGTTCTGGTCGGCCAAAGGTGAAGTAAAGCAGGCAGTGAAAACCGTGACGCCGGGCTTCCTTGGCTATGTTCTGCCGGGACAAGTCATGCGCTGGCCGCTGCCGCCGACCACCACCATGCCGGGTTCAGCCAGCCAGTTAAACGCCCAGATTGCCGACAACAGCCCGCCGATTGTGATCGACCGCGGCGAATAACGGCGGGGATCAGCAACTATGCCAAACAGACCTTCGATCCTGAAAAAACCTTTTCAGGATCGTCGAAGCATACTCTACGCCAGCGGCCTGAGTCTGGTTGCCTGCGGGGTGCAGGGACAAGAGTACAATGCATTGCCCGCACCACCGCGCGCCGCTACTGTGGTCAGCAGCACTACCTATTATCTGACGCTGGTGGTTAACGGCCAGAGCGATAATCAGGTGGTGCCGGTTATCTACCGTAACGGCAGCTATCTGCTGGAATCCGGCATATTGGCAAAAAATCATGTGCATTTAAACGGACAGCAACAGGGACTGGTGGATATCAGCACCTTGCCGCAGGTCAAAAGCCGTTATGACGCCTCGGCACAGCAATTACTGATCACTGTACCGGACGACTGGCTACCCAGGCAGGATATTGCCGGCAAAAAACTGATCGACTACACCCCGGCGCAAAGCGGCAACGGCTTGCTGTTCAACTACGATAGCTATTATAGCGACCCGCATCAGGGCTCGCGCAGCGTGGCGACCTACCTCGAACAGCGGCTGTTTAGCGATGTCGGCATACTGTCCAATACCGGCACCTGGCGATATACCCAGGCTAACTCCGGCAGCAATGCGACCCTCAATAGCCAGGATGGCTATCTGCGCTATGACACCTATTGGCGCTACAGCGATGACCAGCGGATGATCGGCTATCAGTTGGGGGATGTGGTGAGCAATTCGCTGACCTGGAGTAATTCAGCGCGAATGGGCGGCTTGCGCATCAGTCGCAACTTTGCCGTCCGTCCCGATATTGTTACCTATCCGCTGGTGCAGTACAGCGGCACCGCCGCGGTGCCCACCGCCGTGGATCTGTTTATCAACGGTTATAAGGCCAGCAGCAGCCAGCTAAACGCCGGGCCTTTTACCCTGACCAACGTGCCTTATATCAATGGCGCGGGCGAAGCGACGGTGGTCACCACCGACGCCCTCGGACGACAGGTGACCACCAGCGTCCCCTTTTATGTCTCCAACCAATTACTGCGCCAGGGCTTAAGCGACTTTGACTTTTCAGTGGGTAAAGTGCGTAAAAACTACGGCATCGATAGTCTGGATTATGACGATCCGGCCGTCAGCGGTATCTATCGTTTCGGCCTCAGTCATGCCCTGACCTTATCCACTCATGGCGAAGCCACCAAGGGATTGCGACTGGCGGGCGCCGGGGCCGATATAGGCGTTTGGCAACTTGGCACCCTGAGCCTGTCCGCCAGTCAAAGCCAGACCGATCGGCGACTGATCGCCACTTCCTGGCCTGCCGAAAGCAGCGTTAGCTCCCTCGACGGGCCGACCACCGGCAATGCCGATACACAACCCATCGGCACCAACAGTGGTTATGCCATGGCCAACCAACGCACCCGCGGCAGGCAATATACCCTGGGTTATTCCTACTATTCGACGCAATACAGTCTGGCGCTGCAGCGTTTATCACGCACCGACGGCTATCAGGATATCAATGCCTATACCAGCAATACCGCCCTTAGCCTACGGGCGGATCAGGCCACCTTTAGCGTGTCGCCCTTTGGTCAGTCAAATGGCACGGTGGGCATTGGCTATTTTGACGTTGAGGCGGCAGACAGAAGCCATAGCCGCCTGCTGAATCTTTCTTATAGCCGGTCACTGTGGGCGCAGAGCAGCCTGTTTCTGTCGCTGAATAAAACCCTGGGCACCAGCGGTTACAGCGCCCAGCTGCAATTGATTATTCCCCTCGATTTTGGCGGCAACCTAAATATCGGCAGCCAGCGCGACAGCGCCGGTCACTACCAACAACAGATCGGTGCCAGCAAATCAGCGCCCACCGAGGGCGGCCTCGGCTGGGATCTGGCCTACGCCAGCGGCAATAACGCCTGGCAACAGGCCGATGCCACCTGGAAAACCCGCTATGCCACCGTGCAGGGCGGCATTTATGGTCCCAGAGGGGAATACACCAACTGGGCCGATATCAGCGGTTCGCTGGTGTTTATCGACCATGACCTGTTTATTGCCGACAAAATCAATGACGCTTTTGCGGTGGTCAATACCGATCACTATCCCGGTGTACCGGTGCTGTACGAAAACCAGAAAGTCGGCACTAGCGATAAAAACGGTCATTTGCTGCTGCCCAACGTCAGCGCGTTTTATCCGGCAAAAATTGATATCGACCCGCTTCCGCTGCCGGTGGATGTTATTGCGCCAGTGGTATCGCAAAGGGTTTCGGTACGAGAAGGCAGCGGCGTGGTGGTCAATTTCCCGGTTAAAAAAGTGTTGTCGGCCTCGATTCGTTTACTTGATGTCCATGGACAACCACTAAAGCTCGGCACCCTGGTCAGCGAGCAACACAGCCAGCAAACCACGGTGGTCGGCTATGACGGGCTGGTCTATTTCAGCAATCTGCAAACCCATAACCGCCTGCGTATTGAGCAGGAAGACCGCACCACTTGTCTGATTGCCTTTGATTTGGACCCTAACAGCCAGCGTATTGCCCAGCTCGGCCCGCTGGTTTGCCGGCCGATACACAATGCGCCACAAGAGGATAAAAAATGAACGTTGCCAGACGACTACGGGTGATCATGTTATTACTGTTAACGCTGAGCGGGATGGGCCAGGCATTCGCCGACTGCACAAACGGCGTGGGTGCGGCAACCGGCAGCGCCAGTTTTGGGACACTCAGTTCTTTTACCCTGGCCGGAACGGCGCAATTGGTCACCGCCACCACCAACTATAAATGTACCAGTAGCGCCATACTGACGCTGCTGGCCACCAATACCATTATGGTGACTGCCTCTTCGACCACCAACGCGCTGGGCACCACGCCAAGACTCTATGCCCCGGCGAACGGCAGCATCCCGGCAAGCTATGTGCCCTATACTCTGTGCATTGATGCGGGCTGTAGCACCCCGCTGAATGTCGGTGCCAGTTATACCTGGACACAAACCTCATTGCTCGGCCTGCTGGGACTGTTTGGCGGCCCCAACGGTTCAATGCCGTTATATCTGAAAACCTCGCTGGTCAATGTCCCGGCAGGCACTTATAGCGATACGGTTAACCTCCGTTGGGCGTCACACGTCTGTTTTCTGGGTGTTGCCGGACTCTGTGCCTATACCGACCAGACAGCCACTACCACGCTGGTGGTGACCCTGACGGTGACCAACTTTTGCTATCTGGATAGCGCCCCCAACGTCAGTTTTGGGTCACAGCCCTTCCCGGCAAATTTTACCTCACCGGTCACCAGCAACAGTTTGAGCGTGCGCTGCAGTCCCAGTGCCGCTTATACCGTCAAACTGGTCAGCAGCAACCCTTCCAGCGGCCAATACCGGCAAATGTCGGCGCTGGTCAACGGCAGCACCTATTATCTGCAATACCAGTTGCTCAAAGCCGATGCCACAGTGTGGACCGCCAGCAACGATCTGGCAGCTACCGGCAATGGCAACTCTCAGGCGGTCAATTACAGGGCACAGGTCAATACCAGCCAGGCCAACGTACCGGCAGGCAACTACAGTGATACCGTCACGGTAACGGTCTCTTATTAGCGGGGATTATTTATCGAGGGGAAAGCATACCGTCAGCAAGGAGTGCTGACGGTCAGAGCATTACAGCGATTTAAGGATTTTCATGGTCTCGTCGACGTTGATCTCGTCTTCGGAAAAGATAAAGGTATGATTTTGGAAAGTGGTCACCGCCAGCTTTTTCATCGTGCGGGTGGTAGCCTGATTCTCTTCATCTTTCGGCTTGATACGGTTCATCAGCAGTCCTACCGACAGGATGGCATTCTCTTTATCGACTTTGGCATCTGCTGGCACTTCTTCGCTGTAGGCCAGGAATGACTTGATACTGGTGATCTTGATGCGCTCACCGGCGATATGAATATATTTGCTTTCCGGAGCCACTTTCACCGCAAAGGCGGACAACCCTTTGGTATTGGTCGTCGGTTCAAAGGTCACCACCGCGTCTTTTTTAATCAGCTCAGGATTGGCGACTTTAATAATATGGAAATAACGGTTATCGCCGTTTTCATCTTTGATAAAGCCGAAACCTTTATCTTCAAACCAGGTTGTGATGACACCGTTCATCGTTATTACCGCCTAATATTCGTTCAAAAAAGCCTGTTTTAACCTTTAACCTGTCGGGATCCCAGGGGGCTAAAAGAGTAAAGTCGCCTAGTTTAATGCACATTGCCTGCGAAGTCCTGTGATTTGCGGCCACCTTGCTCACAAAGCCTGGGTGTTATCGCGCTTTGCGAAACGTCAGATTAAAGCGATATTGGCCGGTCAACGGATGTTCTCCGGCTTTTAACGGCAGCACACCGTGATAACGCAACCTTGCTGCCCCGCCCCACACCACCACATCGCCATGGGTTAAATTGACGCGCTGGGTTTTATCACTGCGCTCCAGACCGCCAAACTGAAAGATGGCGGGCAGGCCCAGCGAGACAGAAACAATCGGCTGCGCCAGATCCACTTCGTCCTTATCCTGATGCAGCGACATTTTTGCCCCCGGCTGGTAGCGATTGATCAGACAAGCATCGGGAACAAAATCGTTGAACCCCACCTCGCGGGCCGCACGCATCGCCAGCGTGCGGAACAGATCCGGCATGGCCGGCCAGGGATGATGACTTTCCGGCGAGGTGGCCTGATAGCGATAGCCACGACTGTCGGTAACCCAGCCCAGTTCGCCGCAGTTGGTCATCGCCACCGACATGGCGTACCCGCCGGGGGTGGCCCGATATTGAAACGGCATCAGCCTGGCAATACTCTCGATGGCTCGCAGCAATTCGCTTTCATCGGCCAGCGCGGCACCGCGTAATACCGCCGCACCGGGACAGAGATCTTCGCGCCAGTGGGGGTGAAAATCCGGGTGATCGAAAAGATCCAGATTCATGCGTCCTCCTGCTCAATAAGCCCAGGCTAAGTATAACAGCCCGTTGCCCATCCTGAAGTCCGGGACACTGGCGGCAATAAAAAACCCGCCAACAACCCGCAATATAATGAGGGTCGATGGCGGGCTTGTTACGAATGAACAGACCAGGCTGCGGCGTTTAGTGCGCCGCTGCGCCGATTTTCTCTTCTCCTACCAGACCGACCTTCAGGTAACCCGCCGTTCGCAGATTATCCATCACGCTCATGATAGTGGCGTAATTCACCGACTTATCGGCGCGGAAGAAAATAGTGGTCTGTTTATCGCCCTGGGTGCGCTGATTAAGCATGCCACTGAGATTGGCAGCAGTAACCGGCTCATCGCCGAGGAACATCTGATTATCGGCTTTAACGGTCAGAAACAGCGGCTTGGGAGGGCGCGGCTGTGACTGCGCGCTGGAGGCGGGTAAATTAACCCGCACATCTACCGTTGCCAGGGGGGCTGCCACCATAAAAATGATCAGCAAAACCAGCATAACGTCGATAAAAGGGGTGACATTGATATCATGCATTTCACCGCTTTCATCGAAGTCGTCGTTTAAACGAATGGCCATGATTGACTTACCCTAAGCGTAACTGATGACCCGCCTGAGCGCGCGGTGCCTCACTGGCACTGGCCGCCAAATCCAGATCGCGCCCTTGCAGCAACAGGATCTGCGCCGCCACGTCACCCACCTGATGGCGGTACGAGGCAATGGTACGGGCAAAAATGTTATAGATCACTACCGCCGGTATCGCCGCGACCAACCCAACAGCGGTGGCCAGCAGTGCTTCGGCAATCCCGGGAGCCACCACCGCCAGATTGGTGGTTTGCGTTTGCGCAATACCAATAAAGCTGTTCATGATCCCCCAGACGGTACCAAACAGACCGACAAACGGCGAGATCGCACCGATAGTGGCCAGAATACCGTTGCCACGGCCCATATAGCGGCCCGCTGCGCTAACGCGACGTTCAAGACGGAAACCGGTACGATCTTTAATGCCGTTGTTATCCGTTGAACCGGCAGAGAGTTCCAGTTCGTTTTGCGCATCGCGCAGCATCAGGCTGCTGATGCTGTTGGCAGCAAAACTGTCTGCCTGCTCAATAGCCTCTTGCAGCGAGCGCACCGGCAGCAAGGCTGACAGTTCACGACGCAAACGACGCTTGCCGGCAAAGACTTCCGCGCCCTTGCTGAAAAGCAGCGTCCAGGTCACCACCGAAGCCAACAGCAGGCCAATCATCACAATTTTTACGATGATATCAGCATGATGATACATACCGAGGACCGACAGATCTTTCGGGATCACCGGGGCAGAAGGGGTTTGATCGGATGCCGGTGCCGCAGTGCTCTCATTGCCACTGGTGCTTTGCAGTGCGGGCAAACTGTTGTCTGTTGCATTGGCAACCGGCGCGGATGCAGATTGGGTTGACGCTGTGACCGCATTGGCGGCAGTGGCAGCAGGTGCCGCCCAGGCGCTAGCGCTTAATCCCGCCATCAGCACCAGAGAAGTCAGGATCCTGGATGCTGCTCCTGTTTTACGCGTACTTATCATCTGTTTTACGTCCGTTAAAAATGACACTGCTTTATTCATCTTAATGCGACACGTTTGCACGTCGCGCCTCCAGCCATAATCAATTAATCAAACAAACATTAATAGCGGCAAAGCATAACAAATTAAAATGCATAATTGATAGTGGTTCTCATTATTATTTACATTCCTAATCCGCCTGCTATGCGCAGCATTATCAAGGCATGGCGGCCATACGGCATTGATTGAAGACAAACTTTGCCCCGGCTCGCAGTTTTAAGCGCAATTTTATGCAATCAGAACTTCAGTACCGACAGCATATAATGAAAATTTCTCACTCAGCCGGCCAAAAGCGCATCCTCGGCATGAGGGCATGATAACGTAATAAAAAAGTGCCGCCAGTGGTCTGCCAAGGCCGCGCATAAGGTGGCTGGCGTTTAGCGTCATACAGCAAACACATAATCAAGGTGAGTCGGTCTTATGTCCTCAAAAAAAATTGAAACGGCGTTGGTTAGCGCGGGCAGAAATAAAAAATTTACTCAGGGTTCGGTCAATGCCGTGATCCAGCGCGCTTCCTCTTTAGTCTTTGAGAGCGTGGCAGCCAAAAAATTTGCCACTGCCAATCGCGCCAAGGGCGAACTGTTCTATGGTCGTCGCGGCACCCTGACCCACTTTTCCCTGCAAGAAGCGATGGTCGAGCTGGAAGGCGGTGCAGGCTGTGCGCTCTACCCCTGCGGCGCGGCGGCAGTAAGCAATGCCATCCTGTCGTTTGTGTCCAGCGGCGATCACCTGCTGGTGGCCGGCTCGGCCTATGAACCCACGCAAGACTTCTGCGAAAAAGTATTGGTCAAACTGGGGGTCAGCACCACCTATTACCCGGCGTCTATTGGTGAGAACATCGCTTCATTGATGCAGCCCAATACCAAGGTGGTATTTTTGGAGTCTCCTGGCTCAATCACCATGGAAGTGCCGGATATTCCGGCTATTGTCAAAGCGGTACGCGCCGTCTCCCCCGAGGTGGTCATTATGATCGACAACACCTGGGCAGCGGGGATCCTGTTTAAAGCCCTGGAGTTTGATATCGATATCTCTATCCAGGCAGGGACCAAATATATTATCGGCCACTCCGACGCCATGCTCGGCACCGCAGTCGCCAACGCCCGCTGTTGGGATCAGTTGCGTGAACACTCCTATCTGATGGGCCAAATGGTCGATGCCGATACCGCCTATGTCGCCAGCCGCGGTTTACGCACTATGGGTATTCGTCTCAAGCAACATGCCGAGAGCAGCATCCGCATTGCCCACTGGCTGCAATCCCGCCCGGAAGTGGCGCGCGTCAATCATCCGGCACTGCCCGGCAGTCAGGGTCATGAGTTTTGGAAACGTGATTTTAGCGGCAGTTGCGGTCTGTTTTCCTTTATTCTCAAACAGCGCCTGACCGACGCCCAGCTCAGTGCTTATCTCGATAACTTTGAGCATTTCAGCATGGCCTATTCCTGGGGAGGATTTGAATCGTTGGTGCTGGCCAACCAGCCGGAAGAAATTCAGGCCATCCGCCCGGCAGAGCAGGTTGATTTTAACGGTACGCTGGTGCGCGTGCATATCGGTCTGGAGCACTGTGACGACCTGATTGCCGACCTTGAGGCGGCGTTTGCGCGCATTGCTTAAACCCGGTCAGCGCGCGATAATAGTGCAAGAATTATGCGCGACCTCCACAATTGGCACACAGTCTGACGAATGATTGCGACAAACCGCGCAATTCCTTACAAATCTGGTAGGAGCCTGCACGGTTTTTGACCATAATACGCCATCACTTATAAAAATTTTTTAAGATATTTTTCTTGTAGTGTGGCGTCAGGTGGTCAGATCACGTTGCCTTTGATGTAGAGTGATCACCCATATAGAGCACTACAGTTTTTGCAGCAAAATCTGACAGGAAAGCATTATGGCGGTATTGACACAGATCCTTCATGCACTTTGGCAACATGACTTTAGCGTCTTGGCTAACCCCAACGTGCTATGGGTTGTATATGCCGTCCTGTTTACCACGTTGTTTCTTGAAAACGGCCTGCTTCCTGCCTCTTTTCTTCCCGGTGATAGCCTGCTGTTACTGACCGGGGCGCTGGTTGCCAAAGGCGTGATGAGCATGTTGCCTACCTTGTTGATCCTGGTCGTGGCCTCAAGTCTGGGTTGTTGGCTCAGTTATTTGCAGGGCCGCTGGCTGGGCCATAGCCGAATGGTTAAAGGCTGGCTGCTGCAGTTACCGGCACACTACCATCAGCGCGCCCATACCCTGTTTACCAAACACGGGCTGACCGCTCTGTTGATTGGCCGTTTCCTGGCGTTTGTGCGCACCCTGCTGCCGACCATCGCCGGTATCTCTGGCCTCGATAATGCACGCTTTCAGCTGTTTAACTGGCTAAGCGCGGTGTTATGGGTCGGAGTGATTATGGGCATGGGCTTTGCCCTCTGCCATATCCCTATCGTTAAACGTCACGAAGACCAGGTCATGGCCGGACTGATGGTATTGCCTGCCCTGCTGCTGATCACCGGACTTGCCGGTGCACTGTTGGTGGTTTGGCGCAACAAACGCAAAATCGTCCTCTGAAACGTCCCCCGGCAGCCTACGCAAGTAAGTTACCGGGGTGAGCTTTCAGGCCAGGCAACTGCCGCTGGCAAGAATACCGGTCCCCCTCCTGCCAGAAGCTATGAGCCAAACACCGTTTCAGCCAGATTCAATATATTCTCTTCGCGCATACGCGCAATTTCATCACTCGGCGTGACGCCAAAATAACGTTTAAATTCCCGGCTGAACTGCGAGGCACTCTCATAGCCAACCCGTATGGCGGCGCTACTGGCTTTGATGCCGTCGTACACCATCATGGTTCGCGCCTTGTGCAGGCGATAGTTTTTAAGATACTGCAAGGGTGAGGTGCTGGTTACCGCTTTAAAATTATGGTGAAACGCCGAGACACTCATATTCACATCGCTGGCCAGTTGCTCCACGCTCAGCGCCTGCGCATATTGGTTTTCTATCTTGCGCAGCGCTTTGGCAATCTGACTAAAGTGAGTATGGCGATTCACCAGTGCCTGCAACGCGCCACCGTTCTCGCTGGTTAAAATAAAAAACAGGATTTCACGAATGATCTGCGGCCCCAACACTTTGGCGTGTAGCGGTTTTTCCATTACATCCAGCAAGCGTTCGCTGGCGCAAAGAATATCGGCATCCAGTAACCCCGAGGTGATACCCGAGGAGTGATCCGCCTGGTGCGAAAACCCTTCATCCCCCATTTCGATCAGCAAATCCTGCAACATCACCGCATCAATACGTATAGATATCCCGGTGACCGGATGCTCGGCGGTGCCAAAGGTCTCACACTCAAAGGGCAGCGGCACGGTGAGCATCAGGTAATTTTTGGGATCATAGGCAAAGACTTTATTGCCCAGGTAACCAATTTTACGTCCCTGAAAAACCAGGGTGATACTGGGGTTGTACATCACCGGCTGACGAGGATGGTAAACGGAGTAACACATCAGCGTTACCTGCGGCAACGGCGACTGAAATTTGTCTTTTTCGCTGCTCATGCGCTCGACCTTTTTTGCCAAATGAGCACAAAGCACTGCCACATTTTCCATTACTGTTCTCCGCAAAAAAACAAACTGACAATAATAGTGCCACAAGACCCATTGTTTCTATAGCGCATTGCAGGATCAGGCAAGGTTTTAGCAGGAATATGCTGCCATCGGCCTTCACCCTGCGAACCACTCTCTCCGTAGGGAAAACCACTGACGCTAACCGCCGCTGGCGATAAATCTTTGAAAAATAATCATTAGCAAACACAGCGAAATAACAATTCGTTTACTAAACTTATCTGATTACACATTCCCCTCAACAGGAGAAAGTTATGTCAACGCAACCCTTTATCAAACTTCATGACGGCAATTTGATGCCGCAGCTCGGTCTTGGCGTATGGCAAGCCAGCAATGACGAAGCGACCCATGCGGTCAGCACCGCGCTCAATACTGGCTATCGCCATATTGATACTGCGGCCATTTACAAAAATGAAGCAGGCGTCGGCAAGGCGCTGGCGCAAACCACCATTGCCCGTAACGAGCTGTTTATCACCACCAAACTGTGGAATGACCAGCAGATCTATGCCCAGAAGGGACTGGAAGAGAGCCTGGAGAAATTAAAGCTCGACTATGTTGATCTTTACCTGATCCACTGGCCGGAACCGCAGCAGGATAACTACGTGGCCGCCTGGAAGCAGCTACTGAAACTCAAGGAGCAGGGGCTGGCAAAAAGCGTCGGTGTCTGTAACTTTCATATTCCCCATCTGCAACGGCTGATTGATGAAACCGGTGTTGCTCCGGCGGTTAACCAGATTGAGCTGCACCCGATGCTGCAACAACGGCAAATGCACGCCTGGAACGCCACCCATCGGATCGCCACCGAATCCTGGAGCCCGCTGGCACAGGGCGGAAAAGGCGTATTTGACCAACCGCTTATCCAGCAACTGGCCGAAAAATATAGCAAAACCCCGGCGCAAATTGTCATTCGCTGGCATCTGGACAGCGGGTTGATTGTTATTCCCAAGTCCGTGACCCCAAAACGCATTCATGAAAATTTTGACGTCTTTGACTTTAAGCTGGAAAAAGATGAGCTGCTGGCGTTTGGCAAGCTGGATATTGGCAAACGTTTAGGTCCGGACCCGGATAAAAAATAGCGCCATAGCAACCTCTGCAACTGGCTGAACTGCACCCCAAAAGTTGGCGAGCCAACGGATTAAGGTGCAGTTTTTTATGCATCGCCATCTTCCCGCTAGTGCAAAGCGATCTGCATTACCAGATGAATGCCAAATTCCGATTAATGGATATTTCCAGGACATCGGGTCAATTAAGCTCAAGACTCCTGATTAAATTTGCGGAGGAGTTTTGAATAATTCAATTGCAATCAATAGATTATCTGAAACATATTGCTATGCACATCCAGGTGCCCGTCTGCAGAAAATCAGCCGGCATGCCACTAAAGCGACAGTGCACAGCCAAAGAGTGCGTTATCTGCCAGGGCTGGAAATTCACACCACGCATAACGGCAGCACACTCATCCACCAACGGCAGTGTATTACCCTGCACGGCCTGCGCGTTCTGCACCGGCAACAGGGAAAACCCGTGGACAGCGAAAACCATCAGGTTTGCTATAGCCTCAGCGAGCGTAATGGCAGTCGTACCCTTGAACTTGATGGTCGCGGGCGGATTATCAGCAGGGAAAGCTATTATCCTTTCGGCGGCACGGCCCTGTGGGCAACGCGCCAGCAGACGGCAGCGGACGTTAAAACCCGACGTTATTGCGGCAAGGAACGGGATGCCAGCGGGCTTTATTATTACGGTTTCCGCTACTATGCGCCCTGGCTGATGCGTTGGCTAAATACGGACCCGGCAAGCACAGCGGATGGACTGAACTTATTCGCCATGGTGCGGAATAATCCTGTTACCCTGCAGGACAGAGAGGGCTGCATCGCCACATCACTCGAGGCTATCAGCGGACTTAAACAAACAGCAAATATGCTCTTTACGGCAAATATTCAGCCAGATCAGACGTTTGCCGAGCAGGAAATCGCGCATTTCCCTTTGCTGGTGGAAGCCGCCAACCATTGCTATCCCGATCTCAAGCTCACTTATTTTTCAAACCATAAAGATTTTATTAAACAATTAGGTGAAGGTATTTCTTACGGGCAAAGTCGCTATATTTTCCCACCCTACGGGGCGCACCGCGTGCTGGTTGATGCGTTACGTACTGAAGATAATAAAATATCATTAGTCGCCTTTGATTCATTGGGTAGTATTTTAAGAGCCAAGTCCGATACTGAGAAATTTACCACTGAGCTAAATAAAACTCATCCTGGTACGCCTTTCGTTTCCTTTGCCACCGGCATACAGTCCTCTCCCTCAGGTTGCAGTTTCTTTAGCCTGGTTCTGGGGATCCATGCCAGCAAAGAGAAAGAGTCAGTCTTGCAGATACATAATGCCCTGCGTACCAGCGGTAAATATAAAGGATTTAGTGGGCAAGAATATATTGCCGATCGCGTTAAATCCACGCTGTTTGATTCGGCACCGCTTGATATCCTTCCTGAGGTTTTTTTCAAACATACGCAACGTAAAAGCCAAATGAAGTGGTTGGTCGAAGTCCGGCCTGAACTGGCCGAGAAGCCTGTCAATAAAAAACAGCAGACTATTCTGGCAAGACAATATAGCCTTTTGCGCGAAGACCTGCAGACAAATAAAAATTACTCATACTCTATCGAGCTAAAAAGAATATCACTTTTAACCTACGCAGAAAGTTACTTTAGAAGGAGAGCAAGTTAAGTCTAATGATGGGCATTGGTTTATACACACCATACAGCAACTATTACGCGGGTCCGTCACCTTTAGCTGCCGGACCCGCATTTAGCTTTAGTATACCGAGTCGCCCTCTCTCTCCTCTGACGATGAATACTTCAGATATTTAACGGGGTATTATCGCCCTTGCCGCGCCCCTATTTATTGATCATCGGAATGATCATGAAAACTAATCCGTTAAAATACAAACCATCCAATATGCTGACTTTTTATTTTCTACCTTTATTTTTGAGGAAGCTAAAAAGGTCTATTTTACTCACCGAGTTAATTAACACCTCACTTAATGGCAAGACACAAATGGCGGCAATCATGGCACAAACTTCCCGCTCCGGTATGCCAAGGCTACGATTTACAAAGGGTTCTAAAAAGTAACCCGCCAGACTGGTGATGATAAAAACAACAAAGCGTTCTTTTGTTGAGCGACGTCGTCGCCGTAAACAAAACAAAATAGCACCCACGGCAGCCGCGCATAACACCAATAATTCTTGCGACATATCACTCCTTAAAATAGTCTTATTAAAAAATTTATTATTATTTAATAAATATAAAAACCTTTTAAATATACATAAAAACCAAAGCCATAAAATGAAATAAAATAAAATCTTATTGCCCGACATTTCCTAAAAATAGACTTTTAGTATAGATGGACAAGCTTGATTAATTGAATTGTGATCGATATGAAAGGAATGAATATTACCAATCAATAGCATTTGCCAAAAAGGTTTTGCAGCCATTAATCTTCGAGCTATTAACTTAGTCACACTTGAATAAGTTCTTCTTATTATTATCACCAAGGGAAAATCGTATGAATAACCGAACTTTTGGCTACATATACCACGTTGACTGCGTCCACTCACGGAACTATCAGCGCAAGTCATTAATCGAAGCAGGTTGTGAAATTATTTATGAAGAGAAAAACATGTTTCAATCAATAGAATTGAACAAGTGTATTAATGAATTAAATAATGGCGATAAATTAATCACCCTGCGGGTGAACAAGTTATTTAGCAACCGTAAAATGATGCTTGATTGGTTAATTGAACTCACAAAAAGAAATATTACCATTATCAGCGTCGCCGATGCGCTAACGCTATCTTCAGAAAAGAACAGCTCGACTTTGCGTCTTTGTCTGGCATTAAAAAAACTGCATGAACAGCGAAAGAAAAAACATAAACTCAAAACCTGTCGTCCATGTCGCCTGACAGAACAACAAACCACCTTTATTTACCAGTCATTGCAACGAAAAGAAGCCTCGCTGACTGAGCTGGCGCAACGCTATCAGGTATCGCGCACTACGTTGTATACCGCCCTTAAACGTTTCAAAATGGAGAGCGGAAAATGAGTAAATTAATGCTGCCACTCTTGGGTTATCTACGTGGTAATAGTCTGGTCAGGGCACAACAAAAAGCGTTATTACAAAAATCAGGCTGCACCCGTTTTCTTGAGGATGACGATGACGGTTTTGCGCTGGCACCAGCACTACAGCAGGCGCAAAACCTGCCGCAGACACCGGTAACCTTAATCATGACCAATCTGGAAAGTCTTGGCGGCCCTCTTGGCGTGCAGCTTGAATGGTTACGCAAGTGGTTTTCTGATGGAAATCATGTGTATACATTGGATAGCGAGCTGGACAGTCTTCATTTTTCTGAGACAACAACGTTAATAGCCATTCTTGCCGGCCACAACCCCGATGCCACCCCGGCACCGGCAGGACGCCCAAGCGGTCTTTCCGCCGAAGCCCTGAAACTGGCCGAGCGTGCCGAAGCGCTTTATCACGAAAAAAAACTCAATGCCAAACAGTGCGCACGGCGTCTGGGTATCGCCCGCAGTACTTACTACCGCTATTTAAAACATCGCGGGATCCAGCTCGGCCCGGCAAAAAAACCGTCTGACGTCAAATAGGCCGCTTATCTGAGCCCCTTCTTATCATGGTACTGAGGCTATTAATGCAACACCGGTCACCGTAGCCTCAGTATGAATTCATCTATTTGGAGGTATAAATGTCAGTCAATCAGCATACCAATACGCCGACACTCTCGGTATTCAATAATCGGGCATTGGTG
The DNA here is from genome assembly GCF_012933545.1 of Rouxiella aceris. GTDB lineage: Bacteria > Pseudomonadota > Gammaproteobacteria > Enterobacterales > Enterobacteriaceae > Rouxiella > Rouxiella aceris. The sequence goes on from NZ_JAADJU010000001.1 coordinate 540,914, forward strand.
GTCAGAGAAGTCGCCTGGTATCGAATCGATAAAGAGAGTGAGCCACAGGCGCGCATTACCCGTCACCAGTTTGATAACCAGGGAAGACTGCGGAGCAGCATTGATCCTCGCTTATATAAAAATCAGGCCGATAAACCCAATTTTCGCTACCAATACAGTTTGAGCCATCGTCAACTTCGCTGTGACAGTGTCGATGCCGGGAGCAGGCAAGAGTTATTCAATGCGCAGGGATTGCCCATTGCCAGCATGGATAGCCGTGGAACTCTGATGCGACAGGAGTACGACCAGGCCAATCGTCTGATTGCCCGTTATGAAAAATTGCACAACGAGCACGAAACCTGTACTGACAGAATGACTTATGGGCCGCCAGATGCAGAAAATAATGCGCGGGGCCAACTGATCCGCCATGACGACCCGGCGGGTAGCCAACACACCTCCACTTTTAGCTTGTCGGGTAAGCCACTGGCTGAGACGCGTTTTTTCTTGCGCAGTATGGATACCCCTGACTGGCCGTTGCCACTCGCCGAACGTGAGGCACTCCTTGAGGCCGAAGGCTACACCACACGCTGGCATTTTGCCGCCAGCGGTGAAGTGCTCGAGCAAACCGATGCGGCCAACAATAAGCAGCGTCATCGCTATACCCTGAGCGGTGCCCCGGCCTGGTGTGAGGTCGAACTTGCAGATAAAACCATTATTCCGGTACTGAGCGAAATTGAGTACAGCGTATTTGGCCAGGCGGTGTATGAAAAAGCCGGTAATAACGTGATTACCCGCCGCGAATTTCGCCCGACAGACCAGCGACTACTGCGTATTCTGGTACGCGGCCCAGCCGCCGAGGGGCGGGCAAATGGCGCGATTTTGCAAGATTTGAACTACAGCTATGATGCCATCGGCAATGTGCTCAGCGTGCGCGATAATGCGCAAAAAACCCGTTATTTTCGCAATCAGCGCATTGATTTAATTAGCCAATATCGCTACGACAGCTTGTCGCAACTGATCCAGGCAACCGGACAGGAAAGTGTTAATGCCGGGCAACAAGGGCCACAGCTTCCGGCCTGTGAAAATCCTGATTCGGCCCAGTTGCGTAACTATACCCGCGACTATCGCTATGACGAGGGCAATAACTTGCTGACCATGCGTCATATCGCCGATAAAAATAACTATACGCAAACCATGGTGGTGTCACCAACATCCAACCGTTCGGTTCGCCAAACCGGTGGCATCCAGCCGGAGCAGGTCGATAGTTTCTTTGATGCCAACGGCAACCTGATGCAGTTAACCGGTAACCAGCAGATGACCTGGGATGGCCGCAACCAGTTGCAGTCGGTGGCACTGGTTCAGGATAGCCAGGAGCCGTAGTCAGTTCTCCACTTCCCCATGCACTGGCTAACATAGCGGCTGCATGCGGGACTCCACACTTAAGCGTAAATTTTCCCTCCTCCGTTTATTAAAAAATCCGGCCTCCTGCTATCAGGGGGCCGGATCGCCATGCTTTGCTGCGGGCGTTGATTAACGCCTGCTGGCAGACATTAACCAGTCAGGTCTTGCTAATCCCTGGGTATCATTGTTGTCCAAAGCCACGCTATACCACGGGTGATAAGCGACCTGTGACCACTCATTGTTGGCATCCAGCACATCGGTAGGACGCCCCAACGGGTCATACCACAGGCAGGAGCAATAGCCATATGCACGCAAGGCTTCATCGGCGAGATATTGCCAGCCATCAACAAAATAAGGCTGATATTCCCTGACCGGCTGGCCTTTATTGTTGTACTCCACGCGCTGACTCACCGCCCACCGCTGATTGCTGTAAGCCAGCAGCGGTTTACCCTGCTCATCCAACGCCAGATGACCTTGTTCGTCGCGGAAATAGGCTTCGCCCGCTTCAACATTATGTTTTGTCTGCAGGATACGGCCAAAACCATCACTAAAACTGATAGCAATACGGATTTGCCGCAACGGGTCGCCAGGATAGCGATCGCTGCTCAGACTGGCGCTGCATATTACTTTGCCGGTTAACTCAAACCTGTCGATGGCATAAAAATTGACGCTGGCCAGATCGCCCAATGCCTGTTCCGGCTTGTTCAGCGCCTCTTCCAGCGTGCTAATGGCGAAGTCGTGATCGGCGAACTTGCCAAACCCTGTCGACTGCCCCTGCTCTTTCCCCTGATAGGTTGAGGCGATAACCCGCCCCAGGGGATCGAAAAGATTCGCTGTCACCGTACCTTGCGGATCAGTCATCCGGGTGGGTTGCAGCAGACGATAGTCGTAGTCGGACTCGCTCACCAATCCCGCCGCGTCGGTGACCTTAACCACGGTCAGCAAATATTTGTCGTATTCGATCAGGCTATAGGGATGGGCTTCGCTGGCCCGTTGGCGCAAGAGGCGGAAAAATTGCTTCTCGTCGCCATATTCACTGAGCGCGCTGCGTAGCAGCCATAAGGGTTCCCCTGTTGCACCACGACGATAACCGGCAGCCAGTAACGCCTGCTCCAGCGCTTCGCCCTCCAGCCATCCCGTATACGCCGTCAATGCCTCGGCATCAAACTCTGCGCTTTCGCTATAGAGCGGCAGACCAAGTGGATGAGGTTTTCCGCTGGCATCGGGTTGTAACACCACGCGTTGCCAGCCAGTCTCGGTACGTGCTGCCGAGTTTGCCGCCAGCCAGCCATCTTCTGTTTTCAGAAACTCATAGCTGATGCCGTCGGTGGCCGGGCGCAGTGATGCCGGAAAGTTGAGCGTTGCTGTGCTCGCCTGATTCGGTAGCCCCAGTCGCCAAAAACCCGCCTCTTCGCGATGCTGATATTGAGTGCGGATTTCCTCAATACGCCAGTAATCCTGTTGTTGGTCAAAAGAGTGCGCCCACCATTTGGCCTGCGCCGTTTCCGCAGCAAACGGGCATACCGGTGCAGCGCGGCGCGGCGCATTGATGCTTGCCTGGTACTCTGGCAAGCCGCGCGCATCCCATGCCAGTAACACCTGATGAGTAGCCTGCGGATCGCTGGCGACACCGTCATAGATCCAGACGTGTTGCTCAAGGACCGCCGGTTGGACAATCGCCTGATCCTGCCAGACCGGCATTTGCAGCAAGCGCAACAACGGGCGCGTTGCGGATACGCTATAAGGCACCGACATGCCTTCCCCGTAGACTTCTTGCCGAGACACCGACCCTTTCAAGGCGCGGTTAAGCGGATGAGCCAATGCTGTTATTAACGCCGCCGAAAGCGGAATATCTCCGTTTTCAGCAGGCTGAGTACAAAACATAGCCCCCACCGGCTGACAGTCTTCATCCTGGTAAAACCCGCTTCGATCCAGCGGTCCACCCGTGTGATACCAGGTCTTATTGATCACCGCGGCAGTAAAACCCTGTTGCCGGTCGGGGAGACTCAAGCTTTCGCTATCGCGTTGGATAACCAGGCCAAAGCCATTAAATTCGCGCTCACGACCATCAAACCAGCCGCGACGAAAACTGTATTGGGTTGTGGTGCAATTACCGCTGATTTTGTCGCGGACCTCAACACGCTTAACCAACTGGACCGGAAAAGGCAATCGTGATACCGCGTCGGGATTTTCCTGCTTTTCATCGAGCCACTCTTGCGCCGAACTGCGATAGAACCACAGTGTTTCGCTGCCCAGCGGGTTGATTTGTTTATAAAGCAAATAGGGTTTAACCGGGGATAAATCCAGTCGATAGTGACGGGGAGAAGGATAAGCCTGGGTGAGGATCAGACTGGCGAACCCCTGACCCGAAAGGTCGGCGAAGGTCAATTTGCTTAACGAATCGATACGCTCACCCGGTGGCAGCGGCAGTATCAGCGGATTTTCGGTGTCAAAACCATTACCGCACCGATTACGAAACACCAATAGCTGATCCGGCTGCGCAATAATAATATCTACCGCGCCACTGCCATCGAGATCCGCCAGACTGATTTGCGCCGGATGGAGCTCTCCGGGGGCGAAAGGCAGCGTCGCCAGCAACAGCGGCTGGCCAAAACAACCATGCCCCAGATTGGGCCAGCACTGTACCTGGTTGTGACGAATACGGATCAGATGCTGCTGACCGCTGCCCAATACATCGCTGAAGGCCACTAACTCGTCAATCGCGCTACCCTGCAAGGGCAGATCTTCGCCACTATGGGCAATATCAATCGGTGCGGCAAATTCGCCGCCTTGATTACGATATAGTCTGACGCTGCGCGGACCAATCAGACTTAAATCCGCCAGATAGCCGCCCAGTACCGCCATTTGTGCCTGCGGATGGTGAAACTCACTGGGAAATGCCTGATAGGGAATAAAATCGGACCAGTTTTTGTCGCTTTGCGCGGTAAAAAAACCGGCGCCGCCGGGTTGAGATACCACCCAATCAAGATAACCGTCGCCGGTCATATCGGTAAGTAATGCCTGTGGCGAATCGGCCAGACCCAGCGGTTGCTGCGGCAAAGGCTGTTCATCGCCGTAATCCACGTCATCACCACCGCTGCTGGCGCGCTTTGCACACCGATAGCGCCAGCCTTCGGCAGAACGATATAAAATCCCGGCAATACCTTCACCATATAAATCAACCCATTGATAATTGCCGCCGTCGCAGATCTGCGCCATTTTCTCCATTTTCTTCCAGCTTTCGGCGCTGGCATTGGCCGTAAAACCGCTATACTCCTGGCGCAGTGAGGGCAGTCGGGCCATTTTATCCGCAACGGCATAACCAAACTGGTCAACGCTGTCGAGATGAGTCAGATACGGCGATTCGCTATGATTGAGACGCAGGCGAGAGACTAAAACCGGTTCCGTCCCCAGTTCGGCAAAACGATGAAACATCAACGCCTGGCGGCAAAGTCGCAGCGTACGCAGCTCAAAACCCAGGGCATAATCACTGTGCGGATCCTGGCGAAGTGGCCATTGATTACTGACCTGAGCCTGATAAAGCGGTGTCGCGTCATCCGTGGCGGCATATTCACCGTAGTCCATCACCAGTTCAAAATGCCAGTCAGCAGGCATATTAGCGGTTAATAAGTACGGCAGAGTCTGGGCGGTTCGATTGCCATACCTGGCACGATCCAGATAGCGCTGAGCCTGGTGATCGCGTAGCAACTCACCGGCATTCAAGCCAAAATCGTTCTCGCTACGATATTGATAATGGATATGCTCGCCGGTTGGCGACAGGCTCTCTTCCAGCAACCAGCGGGCAATACGTTGTTGCGGTGCTGCGGGGTCGGCTATGCGCGCCAACTCGCTGAAGCCGTAGATATTGATAGATCCATCAACGCCGCGCACCATCCAGAAAGCGGTTTTACCTGCCGGGCCATTGTCATTGGCCGCGGTCCAGCGTTCAATCTTGCTGAAGTCACCGACAATGCGTGGCATAAACTGCTCTACCCGATAGCTGGCGTTGAGTGGTTGACCGAGTAACTCGCTGACCAAATCAACCTGTGCTTCTCCCTGCTCATTGCACACCGCAACCAACACTTCGCCGTCGGGACCGGTGAGTTGATCGTTGTCATTATAGGCGGGCACTCCCTGGTGGCTGCGGCGAGCTATCATCGGCAGGGGCATATTCCAGCCCATGCCAAAAGCGCTATGGCCATTGCCGCTGGCGTAACTTAACAACAGTGAAGGCATAAATCCCCGTCCCAAACTGATTGGTAACGGAATTTGCACCCCACCCTGACCGGTGGCACCCACACTGTCTAAACTCTGTCGTATACCGGTAAGGGCACCGCCGCCTTTTGGCAAACTGACGGAGGGGATGGCAACAGCAGCAGACCTATTCTCTGAAGGCATAATCTTTCCTTTAACAATGAGTGACAGGGAAACAGCGGGTCTTGATACCTATGGCAGCTAACCCGTCGAAAATAAAAATAAGCTTACTCAGCGGGTTATCTCACTAATAGTGAGTCAGGCTTTGCAGACAACAGTACGCAGGATCGGTCAGCGTGCTTATCCAGCACGCTGAATACCCGCGAACAGGGGAAAGCCTGCGATTAATGGGCCACCGCAGACTTACCTCAACCGGGGATGCATAACCCGCTAATAGCCCTATCTGAGCGAGGACATATTGACGATCAAATGCTTGTTTTTTTGTTTTGCTACCAATGGATTACGATTAAGGTTATTGGTATAGGACACTATTGCCTGGGTACAGGATGGGCAGGGAGATAGCAGCGAGTTTATCTTTAAGGTAAAGGGGCCATTAGGATCAAATACAATATTACGTATGGCATTTAATACTTTAATCTCAGTGTCATTGACGCGTTTTTCCGGGTTATTGCCGCTACTGCAGGCAATGGGAAAAAAAATACTGTCCTGGGCAGAGATACCATTAGTAATAAAACTATAACCGCCGACATCCTCAGAGCTGTAACCCGTATGAGGTTTATTCGACAACGCGATATAATTCCTCAACACTTTGGTTTTCCCTTTGCCTTCTAATGTCGCGGTAACAATATTAGCCTTGGTCACGGTGCGTACAATATCAAACAGGCGGCCTGAAAAATTTTTATGGGCCGGATCAACAGCGGCTATATCTTTAATCGCTTTATCAATATTTTTAAAATTGACAACACTATTCTGGTTATTGCGATCGGCTTTTAAGCTGTTGGCCAATTTTTTAGTGGTGGCAAAGGTGTTCACTTTCTGCAGGACCTCCAGCGCACTGGTTAAAAATTCTTTTGCGTCACTGGCGCTCATCGGCATATCCAGATCGCCGCCCCCCGTCTGCGTATGGAATTGTTTGAGGTTTGCCACCGCGGCAGGGTTAGCGGCAGAAAGCTCTTTCATTAAATATGTCCCCTCCTGGCCCATGGACAACCCCTGGAGAGTGGTCAGAAAGGTATTACTCTCGTCATGAGGTAATTGGGTGGCGAGACGCGTGGCCAGGCTGGTGTAGTGGGCATTTTGATGCAGCGAATAAAGGCCCGAGGCCAGTGCGCAACCATCGGGATCGCGGAAGGTTGTCGGGTTATTGCGTACAAAGCGACAGATATTCAGACCATCGGCTGTTCCTGCCGGATCGGTATTTAGCCAACGCATCAGCCAGGGAGCATAATAGCGGAAGCCATAGTAGGACAAGCCGCTGGCGTCTCGCTCCTTACCGGAATAGCGTATCGTTTTATAGCTGGCTTGCGTCTGATTGCGCGTAGCCCAGAGCGCCGTGCCACCAAAAGGATAATAGTGCTCGTGGCTGATAACTTGCCCCTCGCCGTCCAGTTCCAGGGTGCTACTGCCGATATCGTCATTGGCGCTAAAACGACGCTGCTTATTGTCCGCCTGCGTTGGCTTGCCCTGTTGCCAGCAGAGAATCCGCAGACCGTTAACGCTAATCACCAACAGCTTTTCAGTTTGGAGTTCCGCACTGGCTGTGGTGCAGATCTCCAGCCCAGGCAAATAACGCACCCGTCGTTGCCGTGTAGTGGTTTTGGTATTTAGTTGATGGTTTTTTAGCAGCCGTTGGCCTTCGCGAGCATAATGATAGCTTTCATATGAGCGATTATTTATAAGAGTGACGTTCATTGTTTATTCCATGCTAATTTTATTGCTCAATATAAATCCATATTGGTCCGTAAAATAGTCACCGTAATTTGCCATTACGATAAAAGATTACTGCCAAGTAAAAACAACCTATATTTACACTTCTTCTACTGGTTATCCTCGCTCGGCAGGTTATTTATTTAACATCAAGTCGCTTATACAGAAATATTTATTTTTGAAGGGCTCGCCTGATTAAATTAATCCTTTTATCTTCAATGGACGCACTATAAGTGCGGCCTTCACGCTGCAAAATATAGGCTCCTTGCCTGGCCATAATGCTATCGCGATAAATATCGACATCAGGTTTATTTTTGTTGGTATCAAAGTACTCGGTAAGGCGTTTTTTAGAGTGAGTATGCTTCATAAAACTGACAGGCAAATAGAGTGATGAATATTCTTTGGCTATTACCCCGAAGTCTATATGTCGATTTAACCCACCAGCAAGGTGCTTGTGATGTAAATCATCCATGGCTTGCTGCTCGGCATACATTTTTAACGAAAAGTGAAGACTGAAAATACCACAATCTACCGGACTATTTTGGATATTGGCTTCGATCATGGCAACTTTGGCAGAGGGGATCTCTGCGTCAACTGCACTTAATACTCTGACTGCTAATATCGCTGGCCCATTTTTATTCATATTGGCGGGTTCAACGCCAATAACCGATATCTCGCCAGAGTTAATAGAAATATCTAAAGCGGCGTAGTGAATACCCACGCCCATATTGACAATAAACTGCCCGCGATAACCATCGGCGTGATTGTCTTTTAATTTTTTCAATTCACTCACAAACTCTGTGGGCGATCTTGCCAGATCAAGATTCATACCCGGCTTTCTTTTCTTCTCGTTCTCAATTAAATGCGGCAGAAATTTAGTATCAAAAACATGAATTTTTGGGTGTTGCATGTTTTCTGTATAATATTTCCTGGCTTCATGCAGATAATCAAGCATGGTTGCTGTTGTTGCAATACTGCTGCCGGGGGTGGGGGAAAGCCCTTGCTTATCCCGGAAGGTAACGGGATTATTTTGCACCATACGAAAAAGATTCACCCCATCCACCGTACCCGCCGGGTCGCCATTAAGCCAGCGCATCAGCCAAGGCGCATAATAGCGGAAGCCATAGTACAACAGCCCGCTGGCGTCCCGCTCCTTGCCGGAATAGCGTCGCGTTTTATAGTCGGCTGGCGTCTGATTGCCCGTGGCCCAGAGGGCAGTGCCGCCGAAAGGATAATAGTGCTCGCGGCTGATGATTTTTCCCAGGCCATCGAGTTCCAGGGTGCAACTGTCGATGTTGTTGTTGGCGCTAAAGCGGATCTGCTTAGGGTCAGCTTGCGTGGGTTTGCCCTGTTGCCAACCGAGAATACGCAGGTTGTGGACGGTAATCACCTGCAACTTTGCCGTTTGTTTATCTGCACTGTCTGTGATGCGAATTTCCAGCCCTGGCAGGTAACACACCCGTCGTTGGCGTAGAGTGGCTTTGGTATTAAACCGGCTGCTTTTAAGCACGCGTTGACCTTCTCGAGCATAGTGATAACGCTCAACGGAGCCTGGCAAAGCAAGAGTCGGGTTGTCAGTCATATATGATCCTCTATAAAACCCCGGCCAGCGAAAGCACGGGGTTTTATATTAGTCAGCGAAAAAAACTGTTATTCAGGTTTAGGCTTCATGGCGTCACAGACGGCTTTCGCAAAGGCATCACCGCCGTTTAATGCCCGATACCGCACTTTGACAATGACATCGGTCATACGCTCGAGCAGCTGTTTCTGTGCCGGGTGTCCGGCGACATTAGGGAAACTCAGCTCCCAGCTCGAGTGGACGCCATTCCCCTCAAACGGCAGATAACGTTCATCCGCCAGATTCTCGACAAATAAACCGCCATCCTCAAATCCGCTGGACAATGCCACCTGCTGGGAGGCTCGCAAGTTACTGCGAATATTGGCCGAGGTGATCTCGCCGCCAGCCAACCGGGCAAAATCCCCGGCATCTGCTTTTAGCAGAAAATGGCTTGAGGTTTGGGTCAACAACGCGCTGATGTTTTGATAAGGCCCGATAACCGCCGGCACCGAGAGGGTTATCTGCACAATACGGCGTTGATAGAGGCCGGGGTAACGCTGCGCAAAGGCTTTTTCATTAAGGCTAAAGGTAAACTTGGCATCCCCTTGCGAGGTTTTCACCACCTGATCCCAGGCTTTCTGACCGATCAGTTCTTTCAGCGAGAGGGTGTGAGTCAGCTCTAAATGACGCTCATGACGCAGCAGATATTTCTGCTCCATCTGCAGCAGGCCCAGTTTAAGATTTTCACCGCACAACAGACCATATCGCGCTTCGTTCCAGTCATCTGCGCGCAAAGGCGAAGGCTCATTAAACCAACCGGTGTCGCAGCGCCATGCCGCTTCGGTCGCCTTGCACAGGCTGACCGCAGCGTCGCGGGCCTGGCGAAACAAACCGCGCAGTTGGCCGATTAACCATTGGTACAGCTGGACATTGCTGACGCGCTGCGCCCAAAACTCCAGCAACTGATTAAATTGCTGTCCCTGAAACCGGGTTTGCGCCAACTGTTTGGCATATTGGGCATTTTGCTTTTCCTGAGCCTTGATTTGCGCATCTATCTGGGTTTTCTCATGCTCTGCCAGCCGATACTGGATTTCCCAGTCCTGACGGCGACGGTGATACATGGCGGTCGATTGCAGATTGCCAGCCACGGTATTCAGTGCCGAAGCCACACCTTGCATCAGATATCCCGGAATACGGGCCGCGCCCCCCCAGCGTTGACCACCATTTGCCATACCAAAGGTATTGGGGAATAAATCCAGCGCCTCGCCCCCCGCAAAGGCATAGCTGGCCCCACTATAAAGTGCCCCGGCAATGATCGAGTGAGTCATCGCCTTACTCTCGTCATCACTGATATTTTCGTCATACAGTTTCTTGTAATGATCATAACGCGTGGTCGCCGAGCGTTTTGACTCCCGCAATGCGGCAAGGCTTTGATCGCCCATATCAATAGCTTGCTGCTGTAAATCAAGGGTATAAGGCAGTAATTCCTTTTGATGGGTTAACTGCAGTTTATCCAGTTTTAGCTGGTCCTGGCGTTCCATAAAACCTTGCAACTGGTTGCCAAACTGAATAAGCGTTTCTACCGCGCTCTGCGCCCGGGTATGCATCACCTGAAAGCGGAACGGCGGCACCATCAGGCTATTTGCCGAACCGGTGCCGTTCAGGCTCTGCCCGCTGGCCAAACGACGCTGTAGTTCTGCCGGATTACCGGGGGCATCGTATAGCGGCAACGTCAGTGGCTTGCCGTCGAGGGTCAGGAAATGACGCAGGTTGTACATACGCGTTTGCAAATCATCCCAGAGCTGTTGCAAGCCACTATCCTGTGGCAACAGGAACGGGGCATCGTAGTGGGCGGCGGCGTAATCATCGGCCTGCAGCGGCAGTTCACTGCCTGGCAAACGTTGTTCCAATTGGCGCAGGGCCTGGTTGCTTGTCTGACTGAGTTCACCGAGGGTAACAGGCTGCCAGCGTTGTGCCGTGGCGCGTTGCGGTTCGCCCCCCAGCAGGGTAAGCGCCTGCACATAGAACTGTTTCGCTTCATTAAGGCCGTCGCGGCTCAGTTCGCGGTAAAGCGCATCGCCCTGCTCCATCAGGAAACGAATACGGTTAGCAAACAGCGCTTTTTTATAATAAATCGGATGTGCCACCGCCATGGCATTGGCATCGTTGGGGGTTTTCAGGCGGGCATTCTCCATACCCGTTTCCTGCAGTGGCCGCACTTGCCAGTAACGTCCCTCTTTTTTATGCGGCGTAAACAGGCGATTAAGCCAGCTTTGCGCCTCGCTGAAATTCAGTTGTGCCGTATAGTGATTGGCAATTAACCAGGGGACATAGAGAAAAAGCTCCCAAAAATAACGGCCGTAGGCACCGTTAAAATCGAGCGACACATCCGGTTCGCCATCGACCACAGCCGGTTCGGTCAGATGCTGGGTTTCCCAGCTAAACAGCGATCCCAAACTACTATGGGCACGCGGCACCATTTGGCTGGCAAACTGGGTAGTGAGTGGATAGTTTCGCGCCTGGTCGCCATAGGTGCTCATATAACGTAATGAATTCCATTTATCTTCCCAAATATTATCGGCCGGCTTTTCCTCATCCGTTTCTGATTTATTGGCATCGTCTTTATTGGCAGTTGGTTTCACCGCTGGCTCGGGTGCTTTAAGCTGACAGAAAGAGCCGTTATTATTGTGCGTCAGATCTAAATCTTTTTGCACCAGGAAAATAGTATCACCGCTGGTGGCTCCCCCCTCTTCGCCTTTGTATTTAGCAATCATTCCCGCAGCAACACCGGAGTCTGGTTGCGAATTAAGTAAATCATCCAACACAAAGCCTTTTGATTTAGGGGATCCGGCAAGGCTTAGCCCTATCATGGATTTCCCCTCAAAACCGGCGGCAATAATATTGCCGACCATAACAAAATTGCAGGAAAAATCATCTATTGACTGCTCAAAGCAGATAGACCAGTTGCCATCCAGCTGTTGCTGGCCCAGGCGCAACGTACATTGGTCGGTTTTTTTACCTTGTTCATTTTGCAGCTGTTTATTTTCGGCCCAGGCAATATAGAGACGACCATTGCGATACATCGGGCGAATAGATTTATCCTCTGCGCCATTAAGCGGCAAATTAATCTGTTCCCAATTACCCCAGGCATTCAGCGAAGGCTTCAGATTCTCTTTACCATTGGTTTCTGACAAATCCAGGCAGCGAATATAGAAAGTCATTGGGGAAGTGTAAGTGCGGCCAATAAAATAGAAACGGGCACTGTTAACATCTTTTCCAGATTGATACGCACTAAGAATTTTCAGATTGCTGATAGTCTCAAAATTATTCAGATACTCCAGTATGCCTTTTTTAATACTGTTTTCTTGCAGTTTACCCTGGCTCAGAGTTTGCAATAATGTGGTAAATTCGGCGGTCTGATACTGGCGCATCGCCGGATCAAGATAGTTTTCAGGGTGGCTTTCCAACTGGCGCAAACCGGCCCACAGCGAATAACGATGCTGCCACTGTTGCCACTTTTCTATTTCGTCGGCTTGCGCTTTCAGCCCCGGTTCCAGATCCTGACTAATACGTCCCAAATATTGCTGCAGGCTGGCAATTGCTTCGCCAACGCGACTGGTTGTCACTTTTTGGGTCACACCGGGATCGATAAGCAGATACTCATACAATGCATCAACGTCGGTGACTTTATCTTTCAATGCAGCATCTTTAGCAATAACGTGATGAATATAATAGGCTACCAGCGCCTGATGCTGTTGCTCTGCTAATGTAGTGAAAATCATTGTTGTGACTCCTGAAATTTTGCTCTCACACAATTGAGCAGGGTGTGGGCCAAGGTCTGACGGCTATCAAAATCACTAGCGGGTGTCATTTGTGAAATATGATGAATGTTGTCCAGGCTGAGTTCGGTTTGATTAAGCAAAGTCTGTTGACGGATAAGGAGCGCCAAACCGTGCATCGAGACAGGTTTTTGCGCCAGGGCCAATTTGCAGTCGCTGTCGTTAAAAGCAAACAAGGCTTGCAGATGCTGCTTATTTTTTTCAGCACGCTGCTGCGACTTGCTGTCGGCATTGAGGGCGTAGAGAGCGATCTTGTTGACCGGTGAGTTGGCATTTTTCAGCCATGACAAAATCAGTGCTTCGCCATCCTCAACGCTGTCACGCAATTGCGCGAAGCTACACAGGTGATAGAACAGCTCCAGCGTCAGCACCGCGTCTGTCGGCCGATTGGGAGTGCTGTGCCACCATTGCGGATTGTCGATCAGGCTGGTCAGTAACGCCGGGCTAAGATTGAGCTGTAGAACAACTGCTGCAAACATACTGATTTTAAATACAATAATTCGTACCGTTTGCGGTGCGGTCTCTTCGCTCGTTACCAGCGCGGCATTAAGCAGTGTTTGTTCGCTTTCACCAACCAAACGCAATAATAGTGGCGGAATTTGCGACATCAGCCCGAATTTATTACTGAGTTCATCGCTGACCGTTTTACGCTGCTTTTCCATATCAGCCGACAGGGCCATCGCCAGCGTTTTTTGCACTTCTGGCAGCGTGGCCAATTTCAGATCTTTAGTCGCCGCTATCAGTAGATCGGATAAGGTGTCGCTGGTTAAGTCACTGTGGAAGACACCTTGTGGATCCACCAGCGAGTTGAGTACAGCGAGCCAATCGATCGCCACTTTGTCGTCATCTTGCGTCGGGATATTGTGATTATCGATCCAATGGCGGGTGATCAGCGAACCGCTTACCTGCGCGGCCAGTGTCTGTAACCAGCTACGCAGCGGGGGAGTATCGGTTATCTGCTGACCGCGGGTCACCAGTTGGAGCAAGGTGCCTGGCGCAATGTGGTTTTGCTGCAACCAGCGCGCTGCCTGCTCGAGCACCATCATCACATCCAGCATATCGGTTTTATCTTCTGTCGCTAAAAAACGCTCGGCTTCGGAACGGGATGACAGGGTCGGTTTACCGGCAAGTTGCTGCCAGACATTTGCCGGTTCGGGGAAAATCAGGTTGACCAGCGCCACACCCTCTTCGGGTTTATAACCCAGCAGACGAAACAGCGAGGTCAGGCGATAAAATGCCGAGACCACTGCCAGTGAACGACGTAATTTATCCGGGAAGTGGGTTAACTCATCCCTTTTACCTTTGCCATTTCCATCGTCGACCTCGATCCATTCCCAGGTATCCCACTGTTGCGCCACCAATGGCGCCAACAGACGGTATTCGTTGGCATTAATTCCCAACCCCGAACAGAGTTGCATAATCCACACCGGCAGCGGATCGGCGGGACTATGCTCAAAAGGCAGACCGTCAAGGATCATGGCATTGTCTGTCGCACTATTTTTATTAAAAATACGATCAAACAGCGGTACACCGCGGCCAATGGCATAAGGGCTGATTTCATTAAGCAGAGCGGCAAAGTGTTCCGCACTGACGCCATAACGTTGCTGCCATTGTCTGAACACACCCAGCGCTCGTAATGTGTTATCGCTGAAAGTCAGGCTGGCGCTGTGGTTGCCCTCTTCGGCTCGCATGCAGGCGGTGAGCAACAGATCCAACTGTTCAGGATTTAATTTTTTATCATCAGGCGCTAACGCCTTCTGTAAACGGATAAAACGATGCAGACGCTCGATCAGTTCGGGAGAACCGGTCAGCATCGGGGCATCCGGCGAGGAGTCGTCAATGGTAATGCGAGGCCCGCGTGCAGCATGCAGATAAACCGCACCATAATGATAAGGTGCCGGGAAACTGTCTGCACTTTTGCCTGTTTTGCACAGCGCATTTTGCGGCGGGCAATTGACCGAGATGCGTGGCCTATGATCTTGCTGGCAAAGAAGCTGTTCGAGTTCGCTGCGCGTTAATTGACAACGGGCTAATACGCTGGCCAGCGGCAAGCTGACAACCGACTGATAAGGCGTGTCACTAAGCCGTTGGCCATAGTGTTGCAGACAGTAACTCTCAGTATTTCGCTGATGCACGTCGGCATTTTTACCTTCAATAATAATGGCATAACTAAATTCGGCGAAAACCCTTCCGCTGTTGTTATCTTTTGCCTGTAAACGCAGGGTACCGGTATAGGACTCGTTATCACCGACAACCGGAACATCCTGTAAAGTCAGCTTCAGGTAGCGTTTAAGGGGGACAGTTTCATCGGTTTTTACGTCATTGATATAGCGTGAATAGGACTTTTTGTCGCTTTGCTGAATATTGACGCCGTGCACCTTCACTTGCCTGGTGGCTTGTGAATCTTTTGCATTGCTACTACAGGTGATGGTGAAAATGGTCGCTTTATTCGCTTCCCAGTCCAATACCAATTCATCCGCCGCCGGTTCGGCAGTTACCCTGGCATCGCGTGGGGTAGTAAAGGCGTAGCGATAGGCACGGCTTTTGCCGGAAGTCTGGCCGCCGACCACGATGGGTTTTAGCGTGTCTGGCGTCATCCAGGGGACCAGGCTGGTAATATCCGGACCGAGAATTTCGTCGCCCTTTTTACGTAATACACCGGAGTAAATAACCGGCGCCTGACAACACAGTGCCGAAAGTTCAGGGTTGGTGGCAAAGCCGGTACGTTGAGCACGGCGCATAATCGTCGTTTGGGCTATATCTTGCGCTAAAAAAATCGGCTGTTCGGCGTTTTCCAGCATCACTTCATCCCAGCGGGTCTGGCATGCCTGCAAACTCTGCGTAATGGTGCTCCCCGGCGCATCGTAAGGTAAGGTGAACGGAAAACGGCTGGTTGCCAGGCATTCTGCGCTGGAGAGCATTTTGCCATTCTGGTCAGACGCCTGCTGCTGCTCGATCCCCTGACTAAGAATTTCATTGACCAGGTCCTGCGTGCAGACTTCAGCTTTATGGCTGTTGGCATCAATCAGCATGTTGGCCAAATCGGGACGGCGATGTGACAATTTATTGGCCTGCGGGGTGGCAGACTGTTCAATGTTTAGCGCGGTTTGATACAAATTATTCAAGTAGGCTGCCGGTGAATGCGTCGCCTCCAGACTGTCCGGCAGACACAGCTTGCCCAGGTCCTCCGGGAACAAATTTGGGTAGGTCGGAGTTTCTGCCAGGCCCAGAGGGCTGTTGAACTGCTTAGCCGACTGATCTACCTGTCCTAATGACTTGAGATAAGTATGGGTGATCTGGCTGGCGCGGCTCAGGGCAGTATCGTAGAGTGCCGTCGCCTGTTCCGTGGATAACTTGATGTCATCAACAACGCCATTAACCATTTTGTCGATAAAACGTTGCCGACTCTGTCTGACAACATCAAATACCGACTGAATACCAAGTTTTTTTAGCTGTTGATAAAGTGGATATTGCTCAATATCTGGCATGTGTATGCTCCTGGCTTAAAGTGCGCGATAAGGACCGCACCTTGTCGATGCGGCTTATGTGCAGATTAAAAAGGAGCAGGTATCATTAATACCGGTAAACTGCGAAGGACATTTCCCATGTGCCAGATACGCCAGGCACACAGGAAATATTTAGTTTTATTAATTGGTTACTACCGGCAGTCCATATCTTTTTCTGCAAATATCACAGAAGGTAAGGTACTGATACAACTCGGGCGACTCATATAATCGAGGCTTTCACCAAACAGGCAATGGGTCACGGTTTTTTCCCCGCTTACGCTGTGCGCGCTGGCCTTGACGCTACTCTGTTTGGTTCCGGCGTTGGTGAGTTGCACGGGAATGCGCAGCAGCAAACGTTGATTCGGTTTCAGCACCACGTTGGCATCCAGCAGTTGCTGGTTATCCGTGCCGTTCCAGCTTTTATTGATCCCTTGGCTGATATCACTTTTGTGACTGATGCTCGGCGCGTCAGTGGCACGCAGACCGCGCGGCAACATATATTGCAGCTGGCTGCCGGACAATCCCCATTTACCGGCACGCAGACTCAGGCAGTAGTTAAATGCCTGAGTGCTGATCACCGTTTCGCCGTTATTGACTTCCGGCGACGCAATTTCCAGATGTAGCGCCTGCGCCAGCGGGAAGTTGTCCGTCTGCAATTTTAGTGGTACTTCGCGCTTTAGCTGGCCCAGCACGTCAGCAGACGACCCCAGCAATGCCTGGCTGGTCAGTGTACCTTGCGCATTTTCATCAATTTTCACTGGCAACAACAAGGTGAATCTCTCGCCTTTTTCCAGCACTGGCGTGCCCTCTTTCACCCTAAAAAGATCGGTCTGACTTCCGCTCCCTGTCCACTGCAAATTGAGGCTGGCCGAGACTTTACTGGCATTATCGGGATGCAGATCGGTGTTTTCGGCATCCAGTACCGGCCTGCCGGTACTGCTTAAACCCGTGGGCAAGATAACCTGTGCCATCATCCCTTTGACATCACTGGCCGCCGTGACGCTCAGTTTTAAGCGCAACGTATCCCCCGGCGTGCAGCCATTTGACTGGTCGAGATCGTCGCATGGACTCAGGCTGAGATCGGCATCTTTAAACAGCGGTGTCAGATACTTATTGTCACTCGACACCAGATTGCCGGCAACATCGGTACTGTTGATATGCAGCACCCAGGATTTATTCAGATCGAGTCCGCGCAGCAGGGCAGTAAAAAAACCGTTGCCATCCAGGGTGACCGGTTGGCTGCTTTGCCAGGATGTCGCGCCGACTTCCTGCCACTGGATCACGGTCAGCAGTTTATCTTGCTCACTGTCAGTCACCCGTGCTTTTACCTCGATATTGCTATCTACCAGCGCGAGCGGCTGGTCTTTATCCCAGGAAATAACCGGTTTATCTTTTTTATAAATCACCCTGGATTCAGGCAGCCACTTACTGGCATTTCCCGCTTTGTCTGTAGCATTGAGGGTAAATCGATAGGTCAGGCCCGGTGATAACGTGACCTTCTCACTCCATTGATTGCCATTTTGTTTTGCCGCCTTATATTGCCAGCTCACGCCATTATCACTGGTCCAACTGAGGGATCCTTTTGCCACGCCTGAGGCGGCGTCAGTGGCGGTCATCGCTGGTGACACCTCGGCATGGGTCAGCCAGTATGTTTTACCCGGTTTAATCTCACCCGCCCAGGCGACAGTGGGCGCAACATTATCAATCTCAATAAAGGTTGCCTGCTGGTGTTCCGTCCACGGGGAGAGATTACCGGCGACATCTTCTAGCTGTGCCTGGATCTCGTACGCCCGACCTACGGGTTCCAGCACCAGCTCGGCCTGCCAGTGGTTACCCGCCCCGCTAAGATGGACCTCCTTCCATGGCTGAAAATTGCCGTTGTTGTAGGGGGAGTAACGCAGCTTGCCACCTTTGATACCAGCAAAATTGTCATGGCCGTTGACGGAAACCGTGACCCGCGAATTATTGACCCAACGCGTTTGGTTTGCATAGTTGTCCCCACTCCAGCTCACAGTTGGCGGAGTATTATCGAAGCCGACATAGGTGGACGCTGTCCAGTCAGATTTCACTCCATCAACATTGGTTATCTGTGCCTGAAACTCATACAACACACCCGGATTGAGACGCGGTGTCGCCGACCACTGAGTGCCACTGCCCTGCAACGGCATATATTGCCATTTGCCGTCCTTGGCTCGGTAAAACAGCTGTCCACTGTTGATCTCACCGGCGGAATACTCTTTAGTAGCCAGCGTCAGTCTGACATCCGCTTTATTGGTGTACAGCGTTTGGTCATTTTTATACTCGCCGCTCCAGCTGATTTCGGGTTTAATATTCTTATATTTAACAACATGGTAATCGCACGTTGTTCGGTTATTGCCGAGGTCCATACAGATACGCAGGGTGCGCGTTTGCCCGGATTGCCAGATGCCTGAGGTATCCACTGTGGCAGTAAAGCTCTTGCTGGTCGGACTGGGGATAACTTTGGTTTTAGCGGGAAAACCGTCAACCGAGACCGTCATCTTGTCGATATATTTATCCAATCCGCTTTGATAATTTTGGATTTCCACCGGGAACGTCATGCTCTCTTTTTTTATGTGGATTTCACTGGCAAGATTATCGGTGCGGATACGTGGCGAAGGGAGTTGATCCACCACCATCAGACTAAGGGTTCTGTTATATACATGATAACGATGCTTGCCATCTTTCCCCATATTGGCGGCGAGTATCTTTGCATTATAATTTCCCGTTTGCTGAGGAAATATAACCTGGCGATCATAAAAATATCCATCTGTAGCAGGATCTTTCATAATATCATCAGCAATATATTTACCTGTTGCCCGGTCATAAAACTCGGTTAAAAACATATTGCCACTGTAGAATGCTCGACCGCTCATTTTGTAATATTTATCACTACGCTGAACGAGCAAATGTTCAAGAATTTTTCCTTTGCTGTTGTCATAGTTAATCGCTGAAATATCGCCTTTCACTGGATTAATGTATACCTCCCGCGTATCCGAGGCTTCACGATTGGCTCCCGTCCAGATACTGTGAAACAATGTCTGCACTTTTAGCGTGTAGATGTTTTCGGGAGCAAACATTAGTGGATCAATATCATAGTAACTGTCGAATAAATTGCTCCCCGCCGCACAGTAATAATCCCCACGATTAATGCGAAAGGTAAAAATACATCTTTCTGCCGTAAATGCATCGCCATCACGAACATCTATTTTATATTCTAGTTTATCCCCCAGATTTCTATACACTCTATCCCCATTATTCCCCTGGGGCTTAGTATATTTAACTGAAAAATTCTCTGCACTTACAGGGCTAAATATCCCTATCAAGGCAACTGCGAAAATCACTCTTAATACAACTTTTATTTGCCCATAAAACATACCATCATCTCCTTACGGTTAAAAAGGCAGGCTAAAAGAGGGTGTGTCGTATTAATAGGCTTCTATTGTCTATGGCGAATAAACTTGCAGAATAAAAAAGCAGATATCCGTTGCCAGTGGTAGCAAGCTAACCGCTACTTGCTGGCAGGTTTTAATGGCGAGTCATATCAGGGATGTAACAGGAGCAGTCAACGCGTAAACGGCACAAATTACGGGGCAAGCATGGGTTGCACCACCAGTTGGCCCATGCTGCCGCGGTCGGCCAACTCCAGCGTCTGGCTGTAGTATAAGAACGGGAAGTGCTCATAGGAAGGTTGATTGAAATACACCAGCAACTCCACCTCACCGTCAACCCAGACGGTATCCTTGAATCCGGCATCCTCCACCAGCGGAGCAGCACCGTTAACGGATTTCACCATAAAGACCACCCCCTGCACGTGAAAAGGCTGTGGCAGATCGGCGTGGATGGTCCAGCGTTCCCAGGTGCCTTGCATGGCCTGCACATCGGTTCTGGCGATATCAAATACCGAGCCGTTAATGCCCGGCTGGCGGTCGCCAAGGCGGAAATCGCGGCTACGCACCACGCTGCCGGTGATCAGTTGATCGGGCAATAAGCGCATAGGCAGATTATCGGTGACCAACGGCAACAGGCCGGTAGGTTTCAAGGTCAGTACCAGCGTTGATACCAAAATACTGGACGGCTGAAACAGTCCGCGCAGACGATCCATAATGCCCGCCGCTTCACCGGCAGAAATCGATACTTCATCGCCCTGCGACATATCAATCAGCACTTCGCGACGCTCACCAGGAGCCAGCGACAGCCGCTGCACACTTACCGGTGCTGGCAGGAAGCCAAGATCGGAGGCCACCACATGAAAGGCACGGCGGTCACTCATCGTCAGCTCATAGCGGCGAGCATTAGAGGCATTAAGCAACCGCAGGCGCACCCAACCTCGGGAAACCTGGACATACGGCCCCTGTACGCCGTTAACCAACATGGTGTCACCAAAGAACCCGCCGCTGGATGGCGTGTCATATTGCGGCACGCCAAAGCTATCCAGGCGTTTGTCCTGGATAATGATCGGGAAATCATCAACACCATAGTGGTTGGGTAACGGCAGATTTTTGCTGACTTCATCTTCCACCAGCCACATCCCCGCCAGGCCATTGTAAACCTGGGCAGCCATATGGTCTGGCGTATTGGCCTGATACCAGCAGGTAGCGGCCGGTTGGCGGATCGGTAACACCGGCGACCAGTCACTGCCCGGCGACATCATGCGCGCACCGCCACCGGTCAGGGTGCCGGGGACCTGCAAACCGCTGATGGTCACCGAGGTCGGCACCGGCAAGCGGTTACTGTAAATCAGTTTGACATCATCACCGCTGAACACCCGCACCGTCGGCCCAAGGTACATGCCATTAAAACCCCATACCGGAGCTTTGGCACCGCCGAGAAAAGACCAGTGGGACTGTTGCAGAGTAAGGAAAAGCGGCTGCCCGCGGCGCGATTCAATCAGCGGCGGAACAGGCAAGACGGGTTGCGAGTCGCTGGCATATGCCCTCAGTGGCAATGATCCAGCGGCAAGCGCCATGCCAGATGCCTGTAAAAAGGTGCGACGACTGAGGGACATATCTTCTCCATAAGAGCAAAATCAAAGCGGTAGTCTACGCACGCTAACCTTCAATGGTGACGTGCGCTAAAATAATCACCCTCGGTTAGCAGAGATAAAACGCAACCGATAATCCCATTCTGGTGATTTAACGTCTGCCTCGGGCCGGTGCAGAAGGCCCAAAGCAGAGCAGTGGTATGGGTACCGCTATTTTTTATTCGTCATTGCCGCTTCGCGCGCCGCAACTTCGGCATCCAACTCGGCGATTTTTTCGCCCATCATCTGCCGGCAGTGCTCAGCCAGCTCGCGCAAACGCTCTTTGCCATATTGTGAGGTATCCACCGGCGGCAACATTTCAATAATAACCAGACCATTAGACCAGCGATTGAGTTTGATTTTATTGCTGGTATTGGAGACGCAAATCGGCACAATCGGCACGCCAGCCGCAATGGCCGCATGAAAAGCCCCGGTTTTAAAAGGCATCAAGCCGCGTCCCCGGCTACGTGTTCCTTCCGGAAACATCCAGATAGAGATATCTTTCTTTTTAAACTGCTCAACAACCTGCGAGATGGTGCCATGCGCCTTGGCACGGTTATCACGATCAATCAGCAGGTTACCGGTCAGCCAGTAGAGCGGGCCGAAAAAGGGGATCCACAGCAGGCTTTTTTTGCCCACGGTCACCGTTCTTGGCTGAACCATACTGGACGCGGTCACCATATCGTAATTGTTCTGGTGATTGGCGATATAGATACAGTTACCGTAGTGTGCCGCATCAGGTGGGGTGCGCTTTTCAACCTTCAGGCCAAATATGGGTGCCAAGCCGCCAAAAAGATGACCGAAAGTCGCTACATGTTTTGGATTTCTTGGGCTGAAAAGGCAATAAATCGAACCGAAAATGCACACCAGAATTGAGAAAACCACGACATAAATAAAGCGAAAAATAAGTAACATAACACCCTCTTAAGCATACAACCGAAGCCAAACCAGGTCTGACCCTGTCGTTCCTTTGCCGCTGGGCTATTCTCGGGCCTCAGCAGGCTCTATACAATAGTTATTCTTCTCCCGCAGAGAGTTTTTCTTAATCCAAATAATTTATCGCGGCAAAAATGTAAATTATTTGCGCTGCGGCGCAAGATTATCAGCAGACTCCGCAACTTACCCCTCCGCGCCACGCGCTTTGGCAACCCAGGGCTTTCAGGGCAACGAAGTGCCCCAAAAGCCCTGACCAGGCACGCAATTACTCTTCGCTATTGCCAGTTGCAGGGCGCGCCGGGGTGTCGATTTCAACGCGGTCAACGTTCTGTAGCCCTCGCGGCAACAGCGTGCCTTTACGACCCCGTTCGGCACAGTATTTCTGCAAATCCTCAGGACGCAGGGTCAACTTGCGTTTACCGGCATATAAGGTGATTGACGTCTGCGGTGACAATACCAGCAACCAGGCCAGTTTGTCCTCACCGGATGCCGCCTGCGCCGCCGGGATCGAGACGATCTTGTTGCCTTTGCCTTTTGACAACTGCGGCAAATCGGCAACCGGGAACAACAGCATACGACCGACACTGGTGATCGACAGCAGCATCGCTTCGTCGTCAGTCAGTTCGATCGGCGGCAACACTTTCGCATTGTCCGGCAAGGAAATCATCGCCTTGCCCGCGCGGTTACGAGCCACCAGATCGTTAAAGGTACAGACAAAACCGTAACCGGCATCGGAGGCCATCAACAGTTTCTGATCGTCTGCGGCCATCAGCACCTGCTGAATAGTGGCACCCGGCGGCGGCGTCAGTTTGCCGGTTAACGGCTCACCCTGACCTCGCGCCGAAGGCAGCGTATTGCTATCGAGCGCGTAGCTGCGCCCGGTGGAGTCGATAAACACCACCGGCTGGTTACTCTTGCCTCGAGCGGCACTGCGGAAGCTGTCACCCGCCTTATAGCTTAGCCCAAGCGGGTCTATATCGTGGCCTTTGGCACCACGTACCCAGCCCATTTCAGACAATACGACTGTGACCGGCTCAGACGGAATAAAGTCATGCTCGCTCATCGCCTTGGCTTCGCTGCGTTCGATAATTGGCGAACGACGATCGTCACCGTAGGCTTCGGCATCGGCCTGAATTTCTTTGCGGATCAGCGTACTCAATTTACGTTCTGAAGCCAGCAGCGACTGCAGTTGGTCACGCTCTTTCGCCAGTTCATCCTGCTCACCGCGGATCTTCACCTCTTCGAGTTTGGCCAGGTGGCGCAATTTCAATTCGAGGATCGATTCTGCCTGGGTATCACTGAGCCCAAAGCGCGCCATCAACACCGGCTTGGGTTCATCTTCGCTGCGAATGATATGGATGACTTCGTCAATATTGAGGAAGGCGATCAATAAGCCTTCTAAAATATGCAGACGCTTCAACACTTTATCCAGACGGAAATTCAGGCGACGGCGGACGGTATCACGACGGTAGGATAACCATTCGGTAAGGATCTCCAGCAAGCCTTTGACCTGCGGGCGGTTATCCAGACCGATCATATTCATATTGATGCGGTAGCTACGTTCAAGATCGGTAGTGGCGAACAGATGATTCATCACCTGCTCGAGATCGACACGATTAGTACGCGGCACAATCACCAGCCGCGTTGGATTTTCATGATCCGATTCGTCACGCAAGTCATCTACCATCGGCAGTTTCTTGGCGCGCATCTGGCTGGCAATCTGCTCCAGCACCTTGGCGCCGGAGACCTGATGCGGCAACGCGGTGATCACCGCACTGCCGTCTTCTTTTTTCCATAGCGCGCGCATGCGCACCGAGCCTTTGCCCGACTCATAAATTTTGCGTATTTCATTACGCGGCGTAATTATTTCGGCTTCAGTAGGGAAGTCCGGTCCCTGCACATACTCCAGCAGGTCCTCGAGCGAACTGCCCGGCTTCTCAAGCAGCGCCACCAGGGCATTGGCAATTTCACGCAGGTTATGCGGCGGAATATCCGTCGCCATACCGACGGCAATACCGGTGGTGCCATTGAGCAGAATATTCGGCAGACGCGCAGGCAGCATTTTCGGCTCCTGCATGGTGCCGTCAAAGTTTGGCACCCAGTCGGCGGTGCCCTGCGCCAATTCACGCAGCAGCACTTCGGCATATTTCGACAGCCGTGATTCGGTATAACGCATGGCAGCAAAGGATTTCGGATCATCCGGTGCCCCCCAGTTGCCCTGACCGTCCACCAGCGTATAGCGATAGGAGAACGGCTGTGCCATCAGCACCATGGCTTCATAGCAGGCGCTGTCGCCGTGTGGATGATACTTACCCAACACGTCACCCACGGTACGGGCGGATTTTTTAAACTTGGCGCTATTGCTCAGGCCCAGCTCGGACATGGCATAAATAATGCGACGCTGAACCGGCTTCAGGCCGTCGCCAATGTACGGCAATGCCCGATCCATGATCACGTACATGGAGTAGTTGAGATAGGCATTCTCGGTAAAGGTGTGCAGCGCTAAACGCTCTGTACCATCATGAGTCATTTCACTCATTACTTTTTATCCTCAGACCCGTGGCACTCTTGTGCTGGAAAATAGACGTTCTGGAAAATACGGAGGCCTGCTTACAGACACGCACAGGCGTGGTCGCACAAGGCGATGATGTTCGCGATAGTACATCATATGGCGTATTGCTGTCACAGTTGCTGTGCGATGAGCCGCGTTTGTGGCGACGATCATCAACGCAGATAGTGATGTAATATCGATAACTTCGAGGCTTTATTGCATATTTAGCAACAGTATTGTGCTCTGGCGCACATTTTTTCTACCTGCGATTTTCGGTACACTCTCTGGCAATAGTTTACTAACGAGGTCAATGCCATGAGCAACATACTGATTATTAATGCGGGCAAAGCATTTGGACATTCAAAAGGTGTCCTCAACAGCAGCCTGACCGAGGTTGCCGACACCTTTCTGCGCGACGCCGGGCACAGCGTACGCGTAACCCATATCGAAGCGGGTTATGATATCGAAGCAGAAGTTGAGAGCTACCTGTGGGCTGACGCGGTGATCTACCAGATGCCGGGTTGGTGGATGGGCGCGCCCTGGACGATGAAAAAATATATTGATGAAGTCTTTACCATCGGTCACGGCAAGCTGTACGCCAGCGACGGTCGCACTCGTTCCGATGAGTCGAAAAAGTACGGCTCTGGCGGTCTGATCCAGGGTACGGCTTATATGCTGTCAGTCACCTGGAACGCCCCCGTTGAGGCTTTTGAAGATAAAGACCAGTTCTTCCACGGCGTCGGCGTTGATGGCGTTTATCTGCCTTTCCATAAAGCCAATCAGTTCCTCGGCATGGATACGCTGCCAACCTTTATGTGTAATGATGTGATTAAGCAGCCGGATATCGACGGTGATTTCGCCCGTTATCGTGCCCATTTAGACAATGTGTTTGGCAACGCCTGAGCACACTGTCACTATCAAGATGCGCCATCGGAGTGGGTCAGAGACAACCGGGACCCACAGTATCAAGGGTAAATCGAGGTTTTTATGATCACCGTTATTGCTGAAATCATCATTAAGCCGGGCCGTCGTAACGCCGTATTGGAAAAAATCACCCATTTGCTGCCCCAGGTGCTGGCAGAAAAAGGCTGTCATCGCTACGAGCCTTTTATTGACGTCAAAGGGCAGATCCCCTGGCGCCATAGCGCGCCTGATTCGATCTTTATGCTCGAGGAGTGGCAAAGCATGGCTCATCTGGAAGATCATCAGCAAGCGGCGCATATGCACAGCCATCGTGAAAATATTAAAAACGATGTGCAGGAAGTGAAAATCAATATTATCGAAAAAGCCTGATCCTGCTGATGGCAGATAAAAAAAACGGAGATGCTTAACGCACTCCGGTTCAGACTGCTGACAAAGTTCGTTATTAGGGAGAGTGCACCGTTGGGGTCGTAGCGGGCTTGCCCGCCGGAGCGCCCCTAGGTGTGCTATGCCCGGGTATCTCGATCATCAAGACGACTTGGTCATCAAACTCAACCGGAGATGCTTAACGCACTCCGGTTTTTTTATAGGGCAGCCCTGCCGCCTGCTATCAGCAACAAAAACTCAAACCGACAATTCCGCGGTATCGCCCTTATCTTGCAGCCAGTTACGGCGATCTTCAGAGCGTTTTTTCGCCAACAACATATCCATCATGCGCAGCGTCTGCTCAACGTTTTCTTCGCTGATGGTCAGTTGCACCAGACGGCGGGTGTTGGGATCCAGCGTGGTTTCACGCAGTTGCAGCGGGTTCATCTCGCCCAGCCCTTTGAAGCGCTGTACATTGGGTTTACCCTTTTTGCGTTTAAGCTGTTCCAGCACGCCGGTTTTCTCTTCTTCATCCAGCGCATAGAACACTTCTTTGCCCAGGTCGATGCGATACAGCGGCGGCATGGCAACATACACATGTCCATCGCGTACCAGCGCGCGGAAGTGGCGAACAAACAGCGCACACAGCAGCGTCGCGATATGCAGACCATCGGAGTCGGCATCGGCGAGAATACAAATCTTGCCGTAGCGCAGCTGGCTTAAATCTTCGCTGTCCGGATCGATGCCGATCGCCACGGAAATATCGTGAACTTCCTGCGAGGCCAGCACTTCATCAGAGGAGACTTCCCAGGTGTTAAGGATCTTGCCTTTCAGCGGCATGATCGCCTGATATTCGCGGTCTCGCGCCTGCTTGGCCGATCCACCGGCGGAATCCCCTTCCACCAGAAAGAGTTCGGTCATTTTTAAATCTTGCGAGGTACAGTCCGCCAGCTTGCCAGGCAGTGCCGGTCCGCTGGTCAGCTTTTTACGTACCACTTTTTTTGCGGCACGCATACGGCGCTGGGCGCTGGAAATCGCCAGCTCGGCCAGCTGTTCCGCCGCCTGCACGTTCTGGTTGAGCCACAGGCTAAAGGCGTCTTTCACCACGCCGGAAACAAAGGCCGCACACTGACGGGAAGAGAGACGCTCTTTGGTCTGCCCGGCAAACTGCGGATCCTGCATTTTTACCGACAACACATAGGCACAGCGATCCCAGATATCATCTGCCGACAGCTTGACGCCGCGTGGCAGGATATTGCGGTATTCACAAAACTCGCGCATGGCGTCAAGCAAACCCTGACGCAGACCGTTAACGTGGGTACCGCCCTGCATGGTCGGGATCAGGTTAACGTAGCTTTCGGTCAGCATTTCGCCGCCTTCCGGCAGCCATAACAGCGCCCAGTGAACCGCTTCGGTCTCGCCGGAAAATGCGCCGACAAAAGCCGTTTCCGGCAGGGTAACCAGGCCGTTGACCGCTTCCATCAGGTAATCGGTCAAACCGTCCTGATAGCACCAGCGTTGTTCGGTATTATTAAGCTGATCTTTAAAAACGATTTCGACCCCGGGGCACAGCACCGCTTTGGCCTTCAGCAAATGGCTGAGGCGGCTGACCGAAAAACGCGGGCTGTCAAAAAAGCTCTCATCGGGCCAGAAATGGACGCTGGTACCGGTATTACGTTTACCGACGGTGCCGATAACGGTCAGATCTTCAACTTTATCGCCGTTCTCAAATGCCATGGCATAAACTTGCGCATCGCGGCGCACGGTGACTTCTACCCGTTTCGACAGGGCGTTGACCACCGAGATGCCGACGCCGTGCAAGCCACCGGAAAACTGATAGTTTTTATTGGAAAACTTGCCACCGGCATGCAAACGGCAAAAAATCAGCTCTACCGCCGGGATCCCTTCATCCGGATGGATATCCACCGGCATACCGCGACCATCGTCGATCACTTCCAGGGACTGGTCGGGGTACAGGATCACTTCAATACGACGGGCATGACCCGCCAGCGCCTCATCGACGCTGTTATCGATAACTTCCTGCCCAAGATGGTTGGGACGGCTGGTATCGGTATACATGCCGGGACGGCGACGCACAGGTTCAAGGCCGCTAAGAACCTCAATAGAATCCGCGTTATAAGTTGATTGGCTCATCTGGTATTAATTCGTGGCTCTGGTTGTGAGTGAACGATTCTGTTGTTGGCAAACATGGCGTGAGTGGCTCGCAAAACTTAATCTGTAGCCAACCCCAGGAAATCCACAATCGGTGAGAAATAACGTTCAAAGCCGACAAAAGCGTGGTTGCCCTCAGGTTCTATCGTTTGGCGGCATAGCGCGTAGTACGCCACGGCCTGCCGATAGTCGAGGATTTCGTCGCCGGTTTGCTGGAGTAACCAAAGTAAATCCGGTGACTCCAACGGCTCGATCTGCATCACTTTGAGATCGTAAACATGGCGTGACTCTAACACATATTGCTGGCCGGTGTAGGGGTTGTGATTGAGTCCGAGAAAGTCGATTAACAGTTCATATGGCCGCACGGCGGGATTAACCACTACCGCCGGCAAGGTAAAGCATTGAGAAAGCCAGGTCGCATAGTAGCCACCGAGAGAAGAACCGACAATACCGATTTTCTCACCCGATCGGCTCATCACCAGCGTTTCCAGCTGCTCGGCAGCTTCGGCCGGATAAGGCAGCAGCGTGGGGATCAGCATCTCGATCTGCGGATGGTGTTCTGCCAGCCAGTGCTGCAAGGCCATGGCCTTCGCTGACTGGGGGGAACTGTTAAAACCATGCAGATATAGCAATGTGCTCATCAGTAGCCTTCCGAATCGGAATCTGGGCGAAATTCATCGCTCTGCAAGCGACAGACTTCCGTTTCCACTCGACCATCGGGATGCAGCGTCAGATAGCGCCAACCGGGAGCCAGGGTATCGAGGGTAAAATTGGTGCAATGCGGTTTGAACTGCACGCAGGTTGACGGTGTGGCATACAGACGTCTGCCGTACCAGTCGAGGTCCAGCTCCTGGTGGATATGACCGCACAGCAGGGTGGTGACCTTGGGGTAGTTCTGCAGCACCCGCGCCAGCGTATGGGCATTGCGCAGGCTGTGTTGATCCAGCCAGGTACAACCCGACGGCAGCGGATGATGGTGCAGCATAATCAGCGTAAAGCGCTGCGGCTGCTCATCAAGACAGCGCTTCATCCACTCCAGCTGATACTCGCTGAGCTCGCCATGGGGAACGCCAAATACCTGCGTATCCAGTAACAGGATCTGCCAGTTGTCGCCGAGCAGCACCTGTTTCGACGGATGGATCCCGGCCTCGGCCAGGGCGTCAACCATCGCCGGCTGAAAGTCGTGATTTCCCGGTAACCAGACGCAGGGCGCGGCAAAGCGACTCACGCCATGGGCAAAGTGGTGATAGGCCTCTACGGATTGATCCTGAGCCAGGTCACCGGTTGCCGCTATAATGTCAACCTCGCGCTGCTGGGCGCAAATGGCATCCAGCACGGCACGATAGCTGCGCAGCGTATTCACACCCAGCAAGGTCTGATCTTCACCGGCAAAAAGGTGGGTATCTGTAATCTGCAATATCCTGACTTTGGCCCCATCTACCAAAGGCAGTTTAAACAGGCTTTCCAAATTCGGTCCTTTGTTATTGAAGTCTGTCTAACAAACCGGAACTGGCATGGCTCCATGGGCCAGACAATAGCGCAGCCAATCAGCAAGAAACTGGTTAATTTGATGCTTTTCGTCGCGCTGATGCAACTTTTTATTAGGATAATCATAGCTTGCTTTGAAGCGGAAGATCTGTTGGCTTGCACACACTTCGGCAACCATCGCATCGTGGTAGAGCCGCACGCTCATCGAGGGCAGGCTCCAATAGCTGACAGCGGGTAGCGTCTGTTTGATCTCCACCAGCGAGGTATAGCGTGTCGATTCCAGAATTTTCAACTGATAGGTGGCGGCAGGCACCTGATAAATCACCGTTTGTCCGACCTCATCGTTGCGCGGCAATAAACGGCGCAATTGTGCAAAATTGGTTTCGCACAATCTCATCATTTCAGGAAAATCGGGAACATAGCGCTTAATCATTCGTTAACCCATTCTTTTCTTAAGGATTCATGGTGCAGAGCCAGCCACTGTAAGGCAATCACTGACGCGGCATTATCTATCGCTCCTTCTTCCACCCAGCGGTAAGCCTGTTCCCGGCTGACCACATGCACCTGGATGTCTTCATTTTCGGTTTCCAGACCATGAATTCCTGTTGCCGTCGAGGCATCGACCTCACCCACCATAATAGAAAGACGCTCACTGGTGCCACCCGGACTTGCCAGATAACTCAGCATAGGTTTACAGCGTCCAATCACAATGCCGGCTTCTTCCAACGCTTCACGGCGGGCGACATCTTCTACCGATTCGCCCTCTTCGATCATACCGGCGACCATCTCCAGTAGCCAGGGGGTAGCGCTGCTTTCGATGGCCGGCAGTCGTATCTGTTCGATCAGTACCACTTCATCACGCACCGGATCATAAGGTAGCAGAACCGCAGCATGTCCACGCTCAAAAACTTCACGCACCACCTCGCCACTCATTTCACCATTAAACAGGCGATGACGGAACCGATAAGCGTTAATGGCAAAAAAACCTTTGTAGCGTGTTTCAATCGCAATAATTTCTACATCATTTTTTCCGAAACTTACTGGTGAATCTTTGAATTGCTTCATAACGGGGTCACCCTGTCATCTGTCAAAAGTAAATTAGCGCTCGATCAGGCTATTTTCATAAAGATGCGGTAATAATGATCGCAACTATTTATGATAGATTTGGATCCAACCGCGCGAGATGGCACATTAAGCCACGTATTTTGCTCATTGGTCTCTGCTAGAATCCGCATCTATTGGTTTTAATGACAGCATTAAATAATAACATTGCTGCACTACAAGGAATGCAAATGAAGAAACTGCTCCCTCTTCTGATCGTGTTGGGCCTCGGCGGCTTCAGCACCTTAAGTCAGGCTGAAAATCTCATGCAGGTCTACAAGCAAGCCAGGGAAAGTAACCCGGATTTGCGCGCGTCAGCCGCAACGCGTGATGCTGCATTTGAAAAAATTAACGAATCGCGCAGCCCGTTGCTGCCGCAGTTGGGACTTGGGGTCGATTATAACCATACCAATGGTTATCGCGATGCCAATGGCATCAACAGCAACGTCAGCAGCGGAAGTTTGCAACTGACACAAACGCTGTTTGATATGTCCAAGTGGCGTGCCCTGACCCTGCAGGAAAAAACGGCAGGTATCGCCGATGTGACTTTCCAGACCGCCCAGCAAGCGTTGATTCTGAACACCGCCACGGCCTATTTCAACGTTTTGAGTGCGATTGATGCCCTCTCCTATACCGAAGCACAGAAACAGGCGGTATATCGCGAACTGGATCAGACCACTCAGCGCTTTAACGTCGGCCTGGTTGCCATTACCGACGTGCAAAATGCCCGTTCAACTTATGATACCGTGTTGGCCAATGAAGTGACTGCCCGTAACGCCCTGGACAACTCGCTGGAAGTGTTACGTCAGGTTAGCGGCGTTTATTACCCAGAGCTGGCGTCATTGAATATAGACAACTTTCAGACGCAACGCCCGGAGCCGGTCAATAACCTGTTGAAAGAGTCCGAAAATCGCAACCTGAGCCTGCTTTCTGCCCGCCTGTCTCAGGATTTGGCGCGTGAACAGATCCGCTACTACCAGACCGGGCATATGCCGACGCTCGATTTGACGGCCTCCACCGGGCTGACCAATACCAAATACAACGGCTCAGCTACGCAAAACAGCAACAGCTATAACGATTCCGATGCCGGTCAAAACAAAATTGGCCTCAGCCTGACGGTGCCAATCTACAGCGGCGGTTCCGTCAACTCGCAGGTGAAACAGGCGCAATTCAATTTTGTCTCCGCCAGTGAGCAGTTGGAAAGCGCGCATCGCAGCGTAGTGCAAACCGTCCGTTCTTCCTTTAACAATATTTCAGCCTCTATCAGCAGCATCAACGCCTACAAACAGGCAGTGGTCTCTGCGCAAAGTTCGCTGGATGCCATGGAAGCCGGTTATCAGGTGGGTACCCGCACCATCGTTGACGTGCTGGATGCCACTACTACCCTGTACAATGCCAAACAACAGCTTTCTAGTGCGCGTTATAACTACATGATTAATCAGCTTAATATAAAATCAGCACTGGGTACGCTCAACGAAAACGATTTGCTGGCGCTCAATGGCGCGCTGGGCAAACCGGTGCCAACCAGTCCTGAACAAGTGGCTCCTGAAACGCCGGATCAAAACGCCGTTGCCAATGGGACCAAGTCGGCACCAGCCGCAGCGACCCCGGTCAAGCATAAAAGCGTAAAAAAAGCCGGTAACCCCTTCCAGAACTAAGGGAGTTGCAGGATAAGTAACGTTGCTTATGCAGGCAACGTCACTCAGACCCTAAAACCGCCCACATTCGGGCGGTTAAGACTGCTGACAAAGTCCGTTATTAGGGAGAGTGCACCGTTGGGGTCGTAGCGGGCTTGCCCGCCGGAGCGCCCCCAGGTGTGCTATGCCCGGCTATCTCGATCATCAAGACGACTTTGTTATCAAACTCGACCGCCCACATTCGGGCGGTTTTTCTTTTTCTTTCGCCTTAACTGCCGTAATTTTCCGCTCTGAACGTAAAGTCTCGTAACCTTTGCCATTCCTGCTTTAATAGTAAGCACCTTTCCCTTATTCTTATTCTGTTACAAATTTGACTTATTCTGGGACAGGGCGAAAAGCCCAACTATGGGATCAATACCATGAAACGGACACAAAACATCAATCTGGAGACCTTCCGGAAATCCTGGCGTAGCTCGCGTATGACCCCCGTGGCATTAGCTATCAGCGCCGTATTTATGCTTAGCGCCTGCGAACAAAGCGACGATACCGTAGCGCTGTATAAAAATGCCGATGACTGTAGCAAAGCCAACCCGTCGACCAGTGCCCAATGCACCACCGCATTCAATGCCGCGAAAAAAGAAGCCGAAAAAACGGCCCCCAAATATGCCAATCGCGCCGACTGCGTGGCCGAATTCGGTGAAGCACAGTGTACCCAGGTGCCAGCACAGGCCGGTATGTCTGCCGAATCTCAGCAAAGCGGTGGCAGCATGTGGATGCCTTTAATGGCTGGCTTTATGATGGGAAGAATGATGGGCGGCGGCGGATATGCCCAGCAGCCGTTATTTACCTCGCAGTCGGCGGGCAGCCCGGCCAATGGCAAATTTGTTGATGCCAGCGGTAAAAGCTATGGCCCGGCGACCACCGGCCGCAGCATCAACGTGCCGCCAAGCGCCATGGCCCCGAAACCGGCCACCACCAGCACCGTCACCCGCGGCGGCTTTGGTGAAAGCGTCGCCAAACAAACCTCAATGCAGCGCAGTTCCGCCGCGACTACCCGCATGCCTGCCCGCAGCATGGGTGGCTAAGCATGAAACGTGTAGCCATCAACGAACGGCCAAACTGGCGCGAGAAAGCCACTGAATTCGGTTTTAATTTCCACACCATGTATGGCGAGCCCTACTGGTGTGAAGACGCCTATTATCAGTTTACCCTGGCGCAAATTGAACAAATCGAAGATGCCACCGCCGAGCTGCATCAAATGTGCCTGCAAGTGGTAGAAAAAGTAGTAAACAGCGATACGCTGATGGCGAAATTCCAAATTCCCAAACATTGTTGGGAGTTTGTCAGAGCTTCATGGCGCAACAAGCAGCCCTCGCTCTATTCGCGCATGGATTTGGTCTACGACGGCATTCATCCTCCCAAGCTGCTGGAAAACAATGCCGATACCCCCACGTCACTGTACGAAGCCGCTTTTTTCCAGTGGTTATGGCTGGAAGATCAAATTGCCGCAGGCAATCTGCCGCCGCATGCCGATCAGTACAACAGCCTGCAAGAAAAGCTGATCGCCCGCTTTGCCGAGCTGAAAAACCAGCATGGTTTCTCCTTGCTGCACTTTGCCTGCTGTCAGGATACCGAGGAAGATCGTGGCACCGTGCAATATTTGCAGGACTGCGCACAAGAAGCCGGGCTGGCCAGTGAGTTTTTATTTATAGAAG
The DNA here is from genome assembly GCF_012933545.1 of Rouxiella aceris. Lineage (GTDB taxonomy): Bacteria > Pseudomonadota > Gammaproteobacteria > Enterobacterales > Enterobacteriaceae > Rouxiella > Rouxiella aceris. The sequence goes on from NZ_JAADJU010000001.1 coordinate 575,266, forward strand.
AAATCGGCCTGGGTGAACGCGGCCAGTTTAGCGATATGCAGGATCAGGTGATTGCCAACCTGTTTAAACTCTATCCCTGGGAGTTTATGTTCCGCGAAGTGTTCTCCACCAAGCTGGAAGATGCCGGTGTGCGTTGGCTGGAACCGGCGTGGAAAGCCATCTTGTCCAATAAGGCCTTGCTGCCGTTGCTGTGGGAAATGTTCCCCCATCACCCCAACCTGCTGGCCGCTTACTTCGCCGAAGATGCGCATCCGCCAATGGATCACTATGTGATCAAGCCGCTGTTCTCCCGCGAAGGGGCCAATATTCGTATTATCGAAAAAGGTCAGGAAGTGGCCAGAGTCGAAGGACCTTATGGCAAAGAAGGCATGATTGTGCAGGAATACTGCCAACTGCCGCGCTTTAATGACAGCTATACCCTGATCGGCAGCTGGCTGGTCAACGATCAGCCCTGTGGCATTGGCCTGCGAGAAGATCGCGCGCTGATCACGCAGGATCTGTCACGCTTCTATCCCCACAGCATTATTGGCTGATCGCCGCGATAAAAAAACGGATAATAGCCTCGGCCATTGTCCGTTTTTATTGCATCAATCTTAGCCAACCTGCACTGACAACATGCTCAGTGAGCCCATCACAATCCCCTGCGTCGGCAGAGTAATTGGCTCAACGCCGTCCCATGCGCCGATAACATACAACAATGGCAGGAAATGATCCGGCGTCGGGTTAGATAACGCCCCGCCCTCTTGCTGCATAAAATTCACCAATGGGTGATCTTTGGCTTCCCCTTTCCAGGCAAGATTGTCGATCACAAACTGGTTAAAAGACACGGCCCAGGGATAAGGCTCGGTATTACCTTCCCATTTCACCATACGTAAGTTGTGCACTACGTTACCGCTGGCAACGATCATCACCCCTTCATCGCGCAACGCCGCCAGTTTCTTGCCCAATTCATAATGGTATTCAGCCGGTTTGGTACCGTCGATGCTCAACTGCACCATTGGGATATCGGCATCTGGATACATTTTGATCACCACGCCCCATGAGCCATGATCAAATCCCCATTCGCTGTGATCGGCCAAAACCTCGACCGGCGCTAACAGTTCCTGAATACGTTTGGCTAATGCTGGTGAACCCGGTGCCGGGTAGCGTTTCTCAAATAACGCCTGCGGAAAGCCGCCAAAATCATGGATAGTGCGCGGATTTTCCATGGCGGTCACCGCGGTGCCACGGGTATACCAGTGGGCGGAAACGGCAACAATGGCCTTCGGACGCGGTAGAGTTGTGCCTAACGCTTCCCAGGTACGGGTGTAGATATTGTCTTCAAGCACGTTCATCGGGCTACCGTGGCCCAAAAACAGTGCGGGCATACGTGAGGCGGTCATAATAGGTTCCTTACCACTCAGGTTAAGAGGCAACAGCCGCGGACTGCGCGGCGGTTCGATAGAAATAAGTTACTCTTTTTCCACGGTGGACACAGCCGGATAAGCGTGATGATGATATTCAATAAATTTGAATGGTAATAGCGATCCTGCCGGGATGCACCAGCCACCGCACCCCAGGGATGGTCAGTAAACTCAGAGGGCAATCTTTTCGTCAGCCAGCCGGGAATAGGCCTCAGTCTGCCCGTTAAATTGAATAATCGTATCCTGATTGCCGCAAGGAGTATCAGCACGCATCGGACAGTCGCGATTGATTAGCTTATCCTCAATGCCCATCCACTCGGCAAATAGCGCTAAAAAATTCATCGCACTTCTCGGCTGCGGGTTAACTTGTCGCTGCTGGCTGTCCGAGGCGGTAATAAACAACGGAATATTATAGTTTTCTTTAAAATTATCGTGATGCGACAAACGCGCATAAGGCGTGTTGGCATCGTCAAATGACAGACCGTGGTCAGAAAAGTACATCATCGACCAGGTTTGACCGCTGGCATTGGCCAAAGCCGCCACCTGGGCCAATAATTGATCGGTTTGTTTGATGCTCTCGATATAACAGGATATTTCTTTCGACTTTCTAAAAACCCCATAACGCCCGTCGGTACGCGTACAGGCATCAGGATGCGAGCCTATCAGATGGATCACCACCAGCTTGCTGGGCCGGGGGTCAGCAATGCCGCCGCCTATTGCCGACAACAATTGGCTATCGGGCAGATAATGGGCATCGTCAGACTCACCATTATGCAGAAACAGTGATTGATCGGCATGTTTACCAATAGAAGCCACCGGCGTGTCATGAACCCCGAGCGATCCCTGGTTGGAGAGCCAGTAGGTATAGAATCCGGCCTTTCTGGCCAGGGTAATAATATTGTTATTAAGCTCGATACGTCCTTGTTGGCGCAGCGCCAGACTGTTTTTTAATGAGGTCTGGGTGGAAGAAGCTGCCGAAATATAGTGTGAAAAGATCTCTCCCGGCGTTGAACTCATAAACGGCGTATTGGCCACCGGGAAACCATAAGCGTGAAGAAAATCGCGACGCGCGCTTTCGCCAATCACCAGAATATGCAGTTGATAACGGGAATCCTTGACTTCAGGATGCCAGCGATCAGGAGTGGTGAGACTGAGTTTTAACAGGGCATTTTGTTCGGCAACCAGACGGTAATTTATCAGGATATCGGTAAACACTCGGAATATTGGCATCCCGTTGCTGGCTAAATTAAACTCACCAGTGGTTAAATATAATTTAACTGGGGTGGATATCATCGATAACACCACTGCCGTAATTGCCAGCCCTCTATATTTAAATCTTTTTATTTTAAAGTTAAAAATGGCCAGCATTAAAAGCACACCAATCAGCGAACAAGCGTAATAAACCCACGGGATAGCGTGAATAAAATCGCCGCCTTCTTTCCGGTTGGAGTAGAACACCGCCAGCACGCCGTTAAAATCGGGAGGACCATAGGTCCAGCCAACGGGCACGTAGCTTGAACTAATAAGACACACCAGGACTAACAGCGCTTGATACAGGCGCGAAGACAGACTGGCAGTGACCATTAGCAACAGGAATAAGGTAATGATATACCCCGGTTTAAATGGATAACCAAAGGATGAACAGGCAAACAGGCAAAATAAAAAAAGCAGTATGACTTTTTTATATTTTTTAATATATAGAGATAAACGCAAAGCTGCACCTAACAGTGACGAATAGATGGCAAAAATATTATCCTTTTATCTTTAAATACCTCATAAACTGTTGATTAATTGCGCGGGTAATTCGCCTCAATAAAACTTATAAAACCTTAATATAAGCTGTTTTACTTTATCCCGTTAATAAATAAAAAGGGCCAGTGTGATCGCACTGGCCCTTCAGACTGCTGACAAAGTCCGTTATTAGGGAGAGTGCACCGTTGGGGTCGTAGCGGGCTTGCCCGCCGGAGCGCCCCTAGGTGTGCTATGCCCGGGTATCTCGATCATCAAGACGACTTTGTCATCAAACTCAAGGGCCAGTGTGTGATCACACTGGCCCTTTTTATTTAATTTATACCTGGTCAAAAAATCGCTAATCAGCCTGCTTGCTGAGTTTGCGACAAACGGTAAGCCACCAGATCTTCAATGGTCACTACCGGCATATTATTTTTATTGGCAAAAACGATCACTTCAGGCGCATGCGCCATGCTGCCATCATCATTGGTCAATTCGCAGAGCACGCCATAAGGGCGTAAACCGGCCAGGCTAACCAGGTCGATGGTGGCTTCAGTATGGCCACGACGGGTTAACACGCCGCCAGGCTGGGCACGCAGCGGAAAAACGTGGCCGGGGCGGTTAAGATCTGTCGGTTTGGCACCATCGGCAATGGCCGCACGCACAGTGGTCAAACGGTCAGCAGCCGACACACCAGTGGTCACGCCTTTGGCGGCTTCGATGGTGACGGTAAAGGCTGTTTGATAATGGCTGGAGTTATGCTCAACCATCATCGGCAACTCAAGTTGCAGGCGACGTTCATCGGTCAGGCACAGGCAAACAATACCGCTACCGTGACGAATGGACAGCGCCATTTGTTCAACGGTCATTTTTTCTGCGGCAAAAATCATGTCGCCTTCATTTTCACGATTTTCGTCATCCAGCACCATAACCCCCTGACCATTACGCAAGGCGGCGAGAGCACGTTCCACGCGTTGAGAAGGGGTACCGAATTCGGAAAGTAGAGTCTGATTCATGGTAAAATAACCTCATAAACACTATGAAAAATAAATGGATTACCAGAATCAGGGCGTCTTGCGGAGTAAGCATAGCCAGCCAAAGCGAGCTATCGCTATAAAATAACGTAGCGGGCATCACGGCCCGATAAATTCGTTACTCTCTCCCATCCGGACTATTACCGTCGGCCCCGGAATTACACCGGATCTGCTGACCTTGAACCGCCGACCAAAGCCGGACAACCCAAGCGCTCGCGGGCTTCCACGATGATGAAAATGTGTTTCATCAATATGTTCTGTGGTTTACCGCCGGTGGGGACTTGCACCCCGCCCTGAGAATAAGCAAGCTAACTATAGCGCCAAAAAAAGGGCAGAGCAATGCTCCCTTTGTGCGATTAAGCTGTGCGCAAAGGTTTATAGAATGGCAGCCAGGGATTACACTATTAAGCATTCCCCTTTTCTTAATAAGGTAACAATAATGATCGACACTAAAAAAATTGAACAAATTGCGCGTCAGGTACATGAAGCCATGCCTAAGGGGATCCGCGAGTTTGGCGAAGATACCGAAAAGAAAGTACGCCAGGTGCTGCAGGCGCAATTTAGCCGGATGGATTTAGTCAATCGAGAAGAGTTTGATGTGCAGACGCAAGTGTTACTGCGTACCCGCGAAAAGCTGGCAGTGCTGGAACAACGTCTGAGCGAACTGGAAGGCAAACTGGCCGCTGGCGCGGAAAAACCGCAGCCATAAACCGCGATCAATGCCCCGGGTTGTTATCCGCCTGGCAAGCCGAGGCGATACAACGGGGAACATTCGTTGGCAAAAAGGCCTGCTGATGCAGGCCCATATTGCCACCCATCACAGCGCAGCGTTATTCCTGCGACCTGATTTGGTTGATGATGCGGGTAGTGGATAAACCATCTTCAAAATTCAGCACTTTGACTTCACCACCTGCCGCCCAGACTTCATCACAGCCGGCAATCTGGTGAGGTTGATAATCCCCGCCTTTTACCAGCAGGTCCGGTAAAATACCGGCAATCAGGCGACGCGGGGTATCTTCTTCAAAACTGACTACCCAGTCAACGGCACCCAGCGCAGCCAGCACGGCCATACGCTGCGCCAGTGGATTTACCGGACGGGTTTCCCCTTTCAGACGTTTGGTTGAGGCATCGCTATTGACCGCAACAATCAGACGATCGCCGAGCTTGCGCGCATTGGCCAGATAAGAGACGTGACCGGCGTGCAAAATGTCAAAAATACCGTTGGTCATCACCACTTTTTCACCGCGTTGCCGCGCCAGGTTAACGGCGAGTTGCAGCTCTTCTTCGCTCATCACACCAAAGCCGCTATCGGCACGGCCATGCACCGCATTTTCCAGCTCAACGGTAGAGACAGTCGAGGTCCCCAGTTTACCCACCACCACGCCAGCAGCGGCGTTAGCCAGGAAACAGGCATCTTCCAGACTGCTGCCGGCAGCAAGCACCGTCGCCAATACGCCGATCACCGTATCACCGGCACCGGTCACATCATAAACTTCCTGGGCCTGAGTCGGCATATGCAGCGGGGCTTTCCCCGGTTGCAACAGAGTCATGCCCTGTTCAGAACGGGTTACCAACAGCGCGGCAAGATCAAAGCGAGCAATCAGCGCCATGCCCTTCTCGACCAGTTGATCTTCATCCTTGCAGGGACCGACCACCGCTTCAAATTCGGAAAGGTTAGGCGTCAGCAGGGTAGCACCACGGTAGCGTTCAAAGTCCGATCCTTTAGGATCGACCAGCACCGGTACACCGGATTTTTTCGCCAGCGCGATCATCGCCTGCACGTCTTTTAATGCCCCTTTGGCATAGTCAGACAGCACCATTGCCCCAGTGTCCGGCAGCGCATGCCGGATTTTTTCCAGCAGCGGCTGCAGGTCAATACCGTCAAATCCCTCTTCAAAATCAAGACGGATCAACTGCTGGTTACGGGAAAGCACGCGCAGTTTGGTAATGGTAGGATGGGTAGGCACCGCCAAAAAATCACAGCTGACCTTGACTGCGCTCAGGCGCTCGCTCAACGCGCGGGCGGCATCATCGGCACCGGTCAGGCCAATCAACTGCGAACGAGCACCGAGAGAGGCGATATTCATGGCGACGTTTGCCGCACCGCCTGGACGCTCTTCTATGGTACTGACCTTAACAACCGGTACCGGCGCTTCCGGCGAGATGCGGCTGGTGGGGCCATACCAGTAGCGGTCCAGCATTACATCACCGACCACCAAAACTCCGGCACGGTGAAACTCAGGCAAAGTCACTTTCATCCGACACTCCAAAACAGATAAAACTTGGCAGACAGGTCCCAGGGATAAATCCTGGCCACCATCAGGTTGTCATCGCAAAAACAATGCGCGCGATAATATCACAAGCAAAAAAGGTTGGGAGTAAAACCCATAGGCCATTCAGCCCAACCAACGCTGCCAGCTGGCTTTGACTTGCTCGCGTTCAGCGACAAATCTATTGACCGCCACCTTGCCGTTATGTTCCTGCAAGGCCAAATGATGGATCTCATCGCGCAAGGTGACATAAGCATGGGTTAATTGCACCGCTTCGTCCTGGGACATAATCTGATATTTGGCCATCAACTCAAAGATGCGCACATTGTCTGACCAGCGGGTCAGATCCGGCTCGCTGCTGGCATAGCGCAGCACCAGATACTGGGCAATAAACTCAATATCGGTAATCCCACCGGGATCGGCTTTAAGATCGAAAACGTCGCTTTTCTTACTGCCGAGGTGGGCGATCATCTTCTCACGCATTTCGCGCACCTCTTTTTTAAGCGCTTCGCCATCGCGGGGCAGACAGAGGATATCGCGGCGAATGGCATTAATCTGCCGGGTCATTTCCGGGCTGCCATAGACCACCCGCGCGCGCACCAGGGCCTGATGCTCCCAGGTCCAGGCGCTTTCCCGCTGATAATCGCTAAAGGCCGTAATGGTACTTACCAGCATGCCGGAAGCCCCGGAGGGACGCAGACGATCGTCAACTTCATAGAGAATGCCAGAGGCGGTGCGGGTACCGAACAGATGCATAATCCTTTGCGCCAGCCGCAGATAGAACTGCCGTCCGTCAATGCAACGCGGCCCTTCGGTAACCACATCAATCGGGCAATCGTGGATAAAGACCAAATCCATATCAGAGCTGTAGCCCAGCTCCCAGCCACCCAGTTTGCCGTAGCCGATAACGGCAAAACCGCGCCCTTCCTGCTGCTGCAAATGGGCAGGCTGGCCGTAGCGCGTCAGCATATGATCCCACGCCTGCTGGATCACTGCCGTCAGGATCGCCTCGGCGAGATAAGTCAGATGATCGCTGACTTTCATCACCGGTAACGCCCCGGCAATATCTCCTGCGGCAATGCGCAACTGCTGCGCCTGCTTAAACTGGCGCAGAGCTTCAATCTGTTGCTCTTCATCATCTGCCGGAACCCGCAGCAGATACTGGCGCAGTTCATCGGGATAGGATTGTGGGGCAATAGGCTGATAGAGGGTATTGGGGTCGAGCAATTCATCCAGCAAAATCGGATGACGGGCCAGTTGGTTGGCCACCATCGGCGAAGCGGCACAGAGGCGGATAAGTTGTTTAAGCGCCCCCGGATACTCCACCAGCAGTTCGATATAAGTGGTGCGGGTGACAATATTAAGCAGCAACAGCGTCAGCCGCTGCAACAGGATATCCGCATCAGGGTAAGTACACACTTGCGCCAGCATCCTTGGCATAAGCTGGTCGAGCTGATCACGTCCGCGCGGCCCTATGGTACGTTTATCCATATCACGACGGAATTCGGCAATAGTACGCAGCAGATTGCCGCGCCCCTGCGCCGAAAGCTGTGCGGCCAGCGGCAGCAGATCGCTGTCGTCAAGGGTGTCGATCCACAGACTGTTAAACTGCTCCTGCTGCGGATCGTCCCCGGCATCGGGTGAATCATCGCCAATCAGATCGTTAAACACGACGCGCACCGCCTGCATATGGCCGACGATAGTGGCATAAAGTTCGTCCCAACTGGCGGCATTCATCCCCCAGGCCAGACGCTGGCGATTAAGCTCGTCGGCGGGCAAGGTTTGCGTTTGCTCATCGGCAATCGCCTGCAGCAGGTTTTCCAGTCGACGTAAAAACAGATAGCTGGCAGTCAATTGTTGTACCTGCGACTCGGGCAACAGATGCAGCGCCTGCACCGCCTGTAGCGTCGGCAATAACGCCCGCTGTTGCAGAGAAGGCTCGCGACCACCGCGGATCAGCTGAAACACCTGAACGATAAACTCAATCTCGCGAATACCGCCGGCACCGAGCTTGATATTGTCCTTTAAGCCACGGCGACGCACTTCGCGGGCAATCATGCCTTTCATATTGCGCAGCGACTGGATCACGCTGAAATCGATATAGCGGCGAAAGACGAAAGGCTTGAGCATCTTGCGAATTTCCTGGCTACTTTCGTCTTGCGCACCGCCCATCAGCTTGGCTTTGACCATGGCATAACGCTCCCAGTCTCGCCCCTGTTCCTGATAGTAGTCTTCCAGCGCTGAAAAGCTCATCACCAGCGGGCCGCTGTCGCCAAAGGGCCGCAAACGCATATCCACCCGATAGACAAAACCGTCGATAGTTGCCTGATCCAGGGCCTTAATCAGCCGCTGCCCGAGGCGGGTAAAAAACTGGGCATTTTCCAGTTGGCGTCGACCACCCTCGGTCTGACCATTCTCTGGATAAGAAAAAATCAGATCAATATCCGATGAAAAATTCAGCTCACCGCCACCCAGCTTGCCCATGCCCAAAATCAGCAGCTTTTGCGCTACCCCGGCAGCATTGACCGGGGTTCCCCATTCGCGACAACAGGCGTCATACAACCAGTCGCGGGCGGCGACAATCAGCGTTTCCGCCAGCACGCTTAACTGCTGTAGCGTCTGCTCACAGCTGCTGGTCTGCATTGCCTGCGACCAGCTGATACGCAACATTTTTGCCTTGCGAAACTGACGCAAGACTTTCATTAACTGCGCTTCATCCTGCACCGCGCTCAACGCCTGCCCGAGTTCTGCCTCGTAATGTTGCCATTCATCCACCGTGGGCGGTACCGCCGAGATCTCCTGCCACCATTGCGGACGAGTAATAAAGTTCTCACTGATAAAATCGCTGCTGGCTAAGACGCGCAGCGCATTTTCGTCAAGTTGCGGTATATCGCTAAGCTGCTGTTGATCAAGGCTTTGTTTAAAACGTAGCTGCAGCTTTTCGGCCTGGGCGGCCAGCAGTGGGGTGAGAGGCAACATTGTTCGGGGTCCTTTCAGGTACGGCCCAGGTTCACCCGGGCCGATCGGTCAATTAACGAGGCTGTCCATTTAACCAAAATGCCGTTTGCATTACGGCATGCTGACGGGCCGAATCTTCCCAGGCGTGCTGTTGCTGCACAATCGCCTGTTGTAACTCGGTCCACACCGTAATATAGGCCAATGCCTCTTCGCGCGGATAGGCACCTGACAGTAGATGGAAAGAGATGATTTGACGCTTTAATCGCGCCAGCTGATCGCGGAAACCCTCTTCGCTCAGGGACTGGGCAAAGGCTTCTTTCAGGTCGGCAGCGGTACGGCCCAGCATAATATCGGCAAAGCGTTTAAAGGAGCCGTCGAGCTTTTTCTGCGATTTATCATCGATAAAAGGTTTCCAGCCCGCCATTGCCAACCAAGATGTGAGCACTAACTTACATTTCAGATAGCTGGCGCTGAGACACAGCGTCTGGGCATCAATACCTTTTTGCTCCAGCTGTTCTGCCAGCTCGGTTAATAGCGCACGCAGCTCGGTGGTGGCTTTACGCGGGATTAAGCCACCGTAGACCACCAGCACCTGACGCACAGTTTCCACCGCCTGCAATACCGTCATTCGCGCCGCTTTATCGCCGCGTACCCATAGTTCTTCATGGTACTGCCAGTGGCTCAGTGCCATTTCCAGCATACCGCTCAGTGCCTGTTCCACAGTGGCCTTGGGCGCGGCCTGAAACACCGGCAGGGTACGAGCTTCGCGTAACAGATTACCCTGCGCCAAATGATACCCGCGCGCCGCTTTGCTCAGGCCGCCGAGACGCAGCCCGCCGTTTTTACCCACCAACGAGGCCAGCGCCAGCAGATCGGCGGTATTACCCTGTTTGATCTCCAGCTCGATTTCTGACAGCGGTTCCGACAGTTCGCCGGCGGTAACCTCTCCCTGATCCAGCCCCAGTTCAATCTCGCTGTCCTGGAAAGTGATCAACCACTTCTCACGGACAAAATCTGTGCGGAACAGCGGCTTAAGTGCAGCTTGCAGCGCATCGAGATCGCACTCTTGCGGCCAGATATCTGCCGGAAACAGGCTGAGATCGAGTTCTGGACGGGAAAGGCTGACATTATATTCCGGCCGTTGATGCAAACCGGCAACCACTTTACCAGCGGTTTTAATGGTCATTTCATAGCTGTCATCAAAGCCGCGAATGCGCAGCCCCATATCCCAGGAACGCAGACGGTTATCCAAGGTTTCGTAGTAAATATTGGTTAATTTCTGTGGCGCAGAGTGCTGACAGGAAAACTCGGCCAACTGTGCGGGCAGCTCGGCAATCGCAGCAGGGCTGGCGATAAATTTTAGTTCTATTTCTAAGGTCATAAGTCTTTGCACCGATTCTTGGCAGATAAGTAATATTTATCCCCAAATTCTACCACACAGACCGCCCATCACGGGATTGTAAGATAGTTCCCATTTAGGTTTATGCATTGCGTCGTCACACTGTTGCCCTTACTATCGTTCAATATGAATTTTATACCCAATAGGTTTCAAGCGGCATCAAGGCGACAAGCGCTTCAATTTAAGGACATTTAATGGGTCCACTGCCCCGCAGGGTTGTAGCTGGCCAGCGCGCAGCAGCTTGAAAGGTGAAAGGGATATCGACATGCACGGTGCCGAATGACAGGCCCTCAAACGACGAAGAATGAATAATGCATAAATTACGCCTGTTTGGTTTCGCTTTGCTCACTTTAGGCCTCACCTGGGGCGCCCATGCTGACGAGAAACGCTATGTTTCTGACGATTTGATCACCTATATCCATAGCGGTCCAGGTAATCAGTTTCGCATCGTTGGCACACTAAACTCCGGTGATGAAGTTACGTTAAAGAACGTCAATAATGCCACCAACTACGGCCAGATCGTTGATAGCAAAGGCCGCGACGCCTGGATCCCCCTCGATCAGCTTAGCACCACACCAAGTCTGCGTACTCAGGTACCCAACTTGCAGCAACAGGTGAAAACCCTGACTGACAAGCTGACCAATATTGATAATAGCTGGAACCAACGCACCGCAGAAATGCAGCAAAAAGTGGCCTCCAGCGACGGGATCATCAACGGACTGAAAAAAGAGAACCAGGATCTGAAAAACCAGCTGATTGTGGCGCAGAAAAAAGTCAGTGCCGTCAATGTGCAGCTGGATGACAAACAGAGAACCATTATCCTGCAATGGTTTATGTATGGCGGTGGCGTTGCCGGGGTCGGTTTGATCCTGGGTCTGCTGTTGCCGCATCTGGTACCGCGTCGCAAGAAAAAAGACCGCTGGATGAGCTGATTGGTCAGCAACTTGACCCGCAATGTAAGGCACCCGGCGTGCCTTTTTGTGTTGGCGCAAGCGCAAAAATAATTTAACAAATTTGCTACAATGATGACTGGTGTCGCTGTATTGAGCTGGCAATGTCAGCGCGATAGCAGCTGTGGCTTCTCTACCCGGTCATCTTTCTCAGGAGCTTTAACCTTGAAAATCTATCTGGTCGGCGGTGCCGTCCGCGACAACCTGTTAAACCTTGCCGTCACTGAGCACGACTGGGTAGTGGTGGGCTCCACTCCCGAAGCCATGCTCGAACAGGGCTATCAGCAGGTTGGCAAAGATTTTCCGGTTTTCCTGCATCCGGTCAGCCACGATGAATACGCCCTCGCCCGTACAGAACGCAAATCCGGCGCTGGCTATCACGGTTTTACCTGTTACTCCTCGCCAGATGTCACGCTGGAACAGGACTTGATGCGTCGCGATCTGACCATTAATGCCATCGCCAAAAGCCCGGACGGTGAGTTAATCGACCCTTATCATGGCCAGGCCGATCTTGACGCCCGCGTTTTACGCCATGTTTCCGATGCCTTTGGCGAAGATCCTCTACGCGTTTTGCGCCTGGCACGCTTTGCCGCCCGCTTTGCCCATCTGGGATTTCGCATTGCCGAAGAAACCATGGCATTAGTCACCAAAATGGCCGCCAGCGGCGAGCTTGAGGCCTTAACGCCGGAAAGAGTATGGAAAGAGACCGAGAAGGCGCTGAACACCGCCGATCCGCAGATTTATTTTCAGGTATTGCGGGACTGTAATGCCCTCGGTGTGCTGTTCCCCGAAGTGGATAAACTGTTTGGCGTGCCCGCGCCCGAGAAGTGGCATCCCGAGATCGATACCGGTATTCACACCCTGATGGCGCTGAAAATTGCTGCCGAACTCAGTCCTGAGGTCGATGTGCGTTTCTCTGCCCTGTGCCACGATCTGGGCAAGGGGCTGACGCCACCGCAATATTGGCCTCACCATCACGGCCACGGCCCGGCGGGTGTCAAGCTGGTAACCCGGCTGTGTCAGCGACTGCGCGTCCCGACCGCTATTCGCGATCTGGCGGTATTGGTGGCCGAGTTTCATGACCTGATCCATACCGTTGAACGCCTGCGCCCGGAAACGCTGCTCAAGCTGTTCGACAATATCGATGTCTGGCGCAAACCCCAGCGTCTGGAGCAGATGATTATCACCAGCGAAGCCGATGCCCGCGGCAGAACCGGCTTTGAAAGCAACCCTTATCCTCAGGGCGATTATCTGCGCGCCGCCTTTGCAGCGGCCAACAGTGTGTCGATTAAAGAAGTGGTGGCGATGGGACTGCAAGGCATGGCCATCCGTGAGGAGCTTGGGCAACGGCGTATCAAGGCCATTGCCCAATGGCGAGAAACGCAGGAAATGCTTAGCCGTTAAGAGTCTCTGTGACTTTAATGACCAGGCTGATTTCAGGCTACCCCCGCCAAGTTAATGCCCATAAACTGGCGGATCCGTTGCAGATCGGGTTGCGCGTGACCATTGGCAATCAGCTTGGGCGTGGCATCGACCTGAATATGCCCTTGCTCCATCAACAGAATGCGATCGGAGATCGCCAGCGCGAAATCGATTTCATGGGTGACGATCAGCATGGTCATCCCTTCGCGGGCCAGATCGCCAATCACCTTTAGTACCTCGCCTACCAGTTCCGGATCCAGCGCCGAAGTCGGCTCATCAAACAACATAATATCCGGCGACAACGCCAGTGCGCGGGCGATAGCCACCCGCTGTTGCTGCCCGCCGGAGAGCTGATGGGGATATTTATCGACATGCGCCAGCAGGCCGACCTTATCGAGCAGATACAGTGCCTGACTGCGGCATTCACTCTCACTGGCCGATTGCCGATGATAGCGTGGAGCCAGCATCAGGTTCTGCAAAATTGTGTAATGCGGAAACAGATTAAATCCCTGAAATACCATACCGACGCGGCGTATCCCCTGCCGCATGGCAGCGGTTTTGCCGCTGTCGCTGGCGGCGATAAAACTTTCGCCAAACAACACGATCTCGCCGCTATTAAGTTTTTCCAGGCCGTTGATGGTGCGGATCAACGAGGTTTTTCCCGATCCCGAGGGACCAATAATGCTGATCACCTCGCCAGGAGCCACCCGCAGATCGATCCCCTGTAATACCTGATGCGTTCCGTAGGCTTTATGGATATTTTTTAACGTCAGCGCGTCCGGTGAACCGGGCAGCAATTCCGGCTGACGAAAAACCAGCGGTGTCGCCTGTTGCCGCAGCTGTTGCAGCTCAGGCTCACTGCGGGTTTGCGGTGAACGCGTCTGCACATTCACCCGGCGTTCCAGCAGCTGAAATAACAGCGTAAACAACGAGACGATCAACACGTAGTACAGGGCAACTGCGGCCAGGGTTTCCATCACCATAAAATTTTCGGCATACAGTCGCTGGCCGGTCATCAGCAGTTCGGGCAGCGAAATTACCGAGACCAACGAGGTCTGTTTAACGATGGTGACAAACTCATTGATCAGTGCCGGTAATGAAATCTGAAGCGCCTGCGGGATAACAATCCGTCGCTGGATCCCCAAAAAGCTTAATCCCAGCGCATGTCCGGCTTCATGCTGCCCTTTGGCGACCGACAGCAATCCGCCACGGTGGATCTCGGCCATATAGGCAGTCTCCACCAGCACGGTTGCCACCAGCCCGGCAAAAAAGGCATTCCCCAGAAAGCGGCCCGTGGCCGGGATCATTTGCGGCAAGTTATAGACAAAAACCACCAGCACCAATAACGGAATACTGCGAAACAGCCAGATATATATCCCGCTGGCACCTTTCACCCACCCCGGCCCGGATTGTCGCCCGCTGGCAACAATAAACCCCAGTACCAGACCTATGCCCCATGCCAGCACGCTCAGTTCGACAACGGTCACGCTTGCCAACCAGAATGCGCGCATAGAGAACAACGAAAAAAAGTAGTTCCAGTCAAAAGTCATAGTGATACCGGGCCTCGGGAAAAGTAATAAGACAAAGTTCCGCTGTCAGTGAGAAGCCGTGTCGGCAATACCGTAGGGCTGATATTTTTGCAGCAATCGTGGGTACTGGCCGTTTTCACGCAGGGCATGCAAGGCGGAGGCAATTTTCTCGGACAGTGCCTTGTTATCTTTCTTCACGTAAATCCCCAGCGTCTGTGGATAGATGGTATGCGGCGAGCTGATTTTGACCCTTCCGTTGCTGTGTTCGGCAAACATGCGCACCGCACCGGCAATATCCACCTGTGCCTGAATATGGCCGGAAAGCAGTGCCTGCAAGGTTTCCGGCGCGGTAGGAAACTCTTTGATTACGATCGCCTGTTTGCCCTGCGGCAGGCAGTAGTCAGTGGAGAGCTGCTCCAGTTTTTTCACCCAGGAAGTCCCCTGTTGCAGACCGACGGTTAAGCCACAGAGATCTTGTTCAGTGGCCGGCATCACCGGCGCGTTGGCAGCTACCAGAATATAAGCACCGGTATCGGCATAAGGAATGGCGTCCGCCTTGGCGGTGCGTTCCGGGGTGATATACAGCGCTGAAATAACCGCATCATGTCGGGCCGCGTTAAGCCCGAGGATCAGACCACTGAATTTGGTATCGACCAGTTGCAGTTTCATGCCCATTTGCTTACTGAGCATCTCGGCCAGTTCGGCATCGAAACCGACAATTTTACTCTCCTGCCAGGATTCAAACGGTGGATAGGCCACCTCCAGACCGACTTTTAACTGACCCGGTGTCAAGGTGCCCTCGTCAGCATGGGCAAGCGTCGCGCTACCGGCAAAGGTCAGCGAAAGTACCAGGGCAGAACAGAGACGACGTAATGCAACAGAAGCTGTCATAGCTTGACTCCAGTAGATTGAGAGGATTGTCGATAACGGGCATCGGCGAGCTGGCAAAGTAATTCGAACATCATGGTGGCACCGGTCAGACTGGTCAGGTTTCCCTGATCGAACGGTGGCGAGACTTCTACAACATCGGCCCCCACCAAATGCAAACCTTGCAGATGACGAATACATTGCTGCCCTTGCAGGGAGGTGAGACCGCCGATTTCTGGCGTGCCGGTACCGGGAGCAAAAGCCGGATCCAGCACATCAATATCAAAGCTGACATAGACCGGCAGATCGCCAACAATCTGCCGCGCCTGTTGCATTACCGCATCGATCCCCCTGGCCGCCACCTGCTCCATCGGGATCACCGTAATGCCGCATTCGGCGGCAAAAGCGTGGTCATGGGCAGAAAACAGCGAGCCACGGATGCCGATCTGCACGGTACGCCGTGGATCGATCAGCCCTTCCTCCACTGCACGACGGAAAGGGGTGCCGTGGGTAAAACGCTCGTGACCAAAATAGCTGTCATTGGTATCGGAATGGGCGTCGAAGTGGATCAGCCCCAAAGGTTGTGCTTTTCCCAGGGCGCGCAGGATCGGCAGCGTGGTCAGATGATCGCCGCCAGCCGTCAGGGGCAGCACCTGCTGGCTAACCAGCTGTTGATAAAAGGCTTCGATCTTCGCCAGGCTGTCTTGCAGATCCATGGGATTAACGCCGACATCACCGAGATCCCCGACACGGGCCAGATCATATGGGGAGATCAGACTGACGGGATGCACCCGACGGATCAGGCTGGAAGCATTGCGCAGTTCGCGCGGACCGTGGCGCGTTCCCGCGCGGTTGGTGGTGCCGCCATCCCAGGGAACGCCGACGATACCGATATCCAGCGCCTCGCTGAGCGCGCCAAAGGGCAAACGAAAGAAGGTTGGCAGGCCGGTGTAACGGGGAATATCGCCGTTTTGCGGCTGCGGATTATGCGGCTCGCTCATACTCTGGCCTCCCGTGGATAGCGCACACCGGGCAAGACACAGAGCATTTCATACAGCAGGTTGGCCCCCAGTTGTGCAGTAACGCCGCTGATATCATAAGGGGGTGACACTTCCACCAGATCGCAGCCCACCAGATCCAGGCCACGGCAGCCACGGACGATCTCCAGCGCCTGAATGGCACTTAGACCGCCGACTTCCGGCGTACCTGTTCCCGGCGCCCAGGCGGGATCGAGGCTGTCGATATCATAGGAAAGGTAGACCGGCCCTTGCCCGAGTTTTTGGCGGATCTCCGCCATCAGCGGCGTCATACTGCGATGCCAGCAGGCTTCCACCGGGATCAGTTGAAACCCCTGATCGACTCCCCACTGAAAATCGTCGCTGGTGTAACCCTGTGCACGCTGGCCGATCTGGACGACACGATGACAGTCCAGCAAGCCTTCTTCGACCGCACGACGAAAGGTGGTGCCGTGGGCAATTTTTTCGCCAAACATCTCGTCGTTGGTATCGGTATGGGCATCGACATGGATCAGCCCCATGGGACCATGTTTTTTGGCCAGCGCCCGCAGGATGGGCAGTGATAAGGTGTGGTCGCCGCCCAGGGTCAGCGGGATCAGTGGCCAGTCATTGAGAGTGGTGTAGTAGTCTTCAATAATATCGACGGATTTCAGCAGGCTGTAGGTGTTAATGGGCACATCACCCAGATCGCCGATGTGCAGTGAGTCGAAGGGAGCCGCTCCGGTGGCCATATTGTAAGGTCGAATCATCACTGACTCGTTACGAATATGCCGCGGTCCGTAGCGGGTACCGGCGCGCTGGGAGGTACCAACATCCAGCGGAATGCCAATAAACGCCACATCCAGCCCCTGTGGCCCGTCGCTGTATGGCAAACGCATCATGGTGGTGCGCCCGGCAAAACGTGGCATCTCATTACCACTTTGCGGCTGATGATAAGTTGTTTCCATCTGGCACTTTCCCCTTATTGATTTAGATCCGCTTCTGCAGTGGATGGGGAGATAGTGCTATGGACGGCAGGTAGAGAAAAATAGCAAAATACAAAAAATTAGTTCAGTAAAATGACAACTAACAACTTCCACTTTGGGTGAATAACACATTATGTCTATTGGCAAATTTCCCAACCTGCGCCTGCTGCATATTTTCACCACGGTGGCGAAATATCATGGCTATACCGGCGCGCAGCAGGAGCTTAATCTCACGCTATCCGCCATCAGTAACTATATGAGCGAGCTGGAAGAAAAACTGGGGTTTATCGTCTGTCGGCGCGGCAGAGGCGGGTTTTCCCTGACCCCGAAAGGCGAAGCTTTTCTTCAGCAGAGCCTGAGTCTGCTTAATGCGGCAGAGAATTTTGAGCGCTATACCGCCTCATTGAGTGGCGAACAGAGCGGCGTGATGAATTTGGGCATTATTGATTCTACGGTCACCGACCCACGCTTGCCGATCACCGAGGCCATCAGCCAGTTCAGTGAGCGTTTTCCGCTGGTGCATCTCAATCTGCAAATTAAAAGCCCCAATACGCTGTTGCAGGGGATCCTGAATAATGAACTGGATGTGGCAGTCGGCAACTTCTCGCTACAGGGCAATAGTGTGATTGCCCATCCGCTGTATCGAGAACAACATTGGTTGTACTGCAGCAATCAGCATGAGCTATTCGATGTGCGCCATCCTACCGTCGCCCATATTGCGCAAATGCGCATGGTGACGCGCAGTTACTGGAGCCAGGCAGAATTGGGAAAACGCGGGTTTAAGCACAGCACGGCGAGTGTAGAAAGTATGGAGGCGCAGTTGATGCTGATTTTATCGGGCAAGTATGTGGGTTATCTGCCGGAACACTATGCCTTTCCCTGGGTGCAAAATCAGCGGTTGCGCGCGCTGCTGCCCACCGATTACGGTTATCAGGCACCCTTTTCGCTGATTTTTCGCCGGGGACGCAGTAAGGAGATCCTGGTACGCAGCATGCGGGATCTGCTGAGAACCGCGTCAAAATCCCATAAAGCTCGACACTAATGCCTGCGGCAACGCCGAGGGAACAGGTCATAGCGTTCAGGTTGCCACCAGACAACCTGAACGCTAACGGCGAAGGTGATTAATGGATAAACACCCAATACACCAGGCCGGCGACCACAAAGCGGTAGAAGGCAAAAGGCACAAAGGAGATGCGTTTAATCACTGCCAGGAAGGTTTTAATGGCAATCAGCGCGACGATAAAGGCGGTAACAAAGCCAACGGCAAACATCGGCAGATCCTGCCATCCCAGCAATGAATGATTTTTATAGAGATCCAGTACGCTGGCCCCCATCATCATCGGCACCGCCAGCAGAAAGGAAAACTCAGAAGCAGCAAAACGGCTGACGCCTAATAACAGCCCGCCGCCAATGGTTGCACCCGAACGGGAAAATCCCGGCCAGAGGGCAAAACATTGAAAACAGCCAATCAAAAATGCCTGCAAATAAGTGATATCGTCGATGCCCTGCGCTTTAGGATTTTTCGGTTTTATCCATTCAGCCAACAGAAGAAACACCCCACCGACCACCAGTGAATACATCACATAACGGGGTTCAAACAAGGCTTTAATGGCATGGCTAAATACCAACCCCACCACCACCGCCGGTATCATACCCAATATAATATGCAGCAATGTCAGATGACCCGTGCCGGTTCCTTCGTGTTTAACCTTGCCAAAATGGATACCAATCAGGCCAAACAGACGTCGCCAGAACATGACCACCACGGCCAAAATAGAACCTAACTGGATGATAACTTCGAATATTTTCGATTTCTCATCCGTAAAACCCAGTAAATTACCCGCAATAATTAAATGTCCGGTTGATGACACCGGCAAGAATTCGGTTAACCCTTCGACGATACCCAAAATCATCGCAACAAATAGCTGATGACTGTCCGTTACCATAATTTACCCTGCCTTAATAAGGTTCATAAACAAAGCCGAATTTTATTACCCGACTGAGATAAATATTAAGAATTCGCCTAGTTTTGTGTTAACTGCTATGTTTTAAACATATCAATTAATAACACCTTATTATGACAGCAGTTTTTCATTTTTTACTTTTAAAATTCTTAAAATAGTAAAATTATTTTTCGCGCTGTCCACGTTCGATAATGACGCCCACATTTGCCGCCTGGGCAATCGCCCCTGGCTTGCTTAATTTAATCCGCACCCAGGGAGTGTTAAAACGCTTGATCAGTAACTCGGCCACCTCTTCGGCAACGCGCTCAACCAACGCAAAGCTTTGCGAAGTCACATGAGCAATCACTGCCTCGCTGACATCGGCATAGCTCAGGCAATCGTTAACATCGTCACTTTTCGCCGATTTTTTGTTATCCCAGGCCAGTTCGATATCAAACACCAATTTCTGCTGAATGGTTTGTTCCCACTCAAAAGCGCCTATGGTAGTAATGACATTTAATTGCTCAATAAATACGATATCCATCACGCGTTTCTCTGTTATTGGCTTTAGCGAGATAACCCAAAACTTCCCAAGATACAGACACAAAGCCCATACACCTGTGACTTGAAAGCTAACGGGTATACCACTTACAGCGGAAAATGCGTATTATCCACGGATGCAGTAATTAAAACGACCCCCTACATAGACGGAATTGCTTTTATGAGTGCAACCGCGCTTGGAATGATTATTTTCGCCTACCTTTGCGGCTCAATTTCCAGTGCCATTCTGGTCTGTCGCCTGGCGAGATTACCCGATCCCCGCACCCAAGGCTCCGGCAACCCGGGCGCTACCAACGTTCTGCGCGTTGGCGGTCGAGCGGCGGCGGCAACCGTGCTTATTTTCGACGTATTAAAGGGCATGATACCGGTCTGGCTGGCCTATAAACTGAATATTCCCCCGATGTATCTGGGTCTGACGGCGATTGCCGCCTGTCTGGGTCATATCTATCCGGTATTTTTTGGTTTTAAGGGGGGGAAAGGCGTGGCTACGGCATTTGGTGCTATCGCCCCTATCGGCTGGGATTTGACCGGGCTGATGACGGGCACCTGGCTGCTGACCCTGCTATTAAGCGGTTATTCGTCGCTGGGAGCGATTATCAGTGCGCTGATTGCACCCTTTTATGTCTGGTGGTTCAAACCGCAGTTCACCTTTCCGGTGGCGATGCTCTCCTGTCTGATCCTGTTGCGTCATCACGACAATATTCAGCGTCTGTGGCGCGGTCAGGAAACCAAAATCTGGACCATGCTAAAAGAGAAAAGAGCCGCTAAAAAGGCAGCACAAGCCGCAGCCAAAAACGACAATAACGGCAAGTAATAGGCCGCTAATAGCCATAAAAAAAACGACCATAAAGGTCGATTGGGTTTCGTGATGAAGTTGTCTTGCCGATCGAGATACACGGGCATAGCCCAATAACAGCAAGTAATACGCAGCTAATAGCCATAAAAAAATGACCATAAAGGTCGATTGGGTTTCGTGATGAAGTTGTCTTGCCGATCGAGATACACGGGCATAGCACACCTAGGGGCGCTCCGGCGGGCAAGCCCGCTACGACCCCAACGGTGCACTCTCCCTAAAAACGGACTTTACCAGTCGCCTGAAACGATCATAAGGGTCGTTTTTTTTATTTAAATCAGGACCTGAGTATTTCGAGGCGACGCAGCAACGCCGTCGCAGCCCGTCGGCCGGAGTCAGACGAGCCTGGCTGAGCCGGAGCGAGACCAGGCGCAAGGAGCCGAGAAAACGGAGCGTACATCAGTACGTGAGTATTTCGAAACGACGCAGCAACGCCGTCGCAGCTCGTCGACCGGAGTCAGACGAGCCTGGCTGAGCCGGAGCGAGACCAGGCGCAAGGAGCCGAGAAAACGGAGCGTACATCAGTACGTGAGTATTTCGAAACGACGCAGCAACGCCGTCGCAACCCGTCGACCGGAGTCAGACGAGCCTGGCTGAGCCGGAGCGAGACCAGGCGCAAGGAGCCGAGAAAACGGAGCGTACATCAGTACGTGAGTATTTCGAGGTGACGCAGCAACGCCGTCGCAGCCCGTCGACCGGAGTCAGACGAGCCTGGCTGAGCCGGAGCGAGACCAGGCGCAAGGAGCCGAGAAAACGGAGCGTACATCAGTACGTGAGTATTTCGAGGTGACGCGGCAACGCCGTCGCAGCCCGTCGACCGGAGTCAGACGAGCCTGGCTGAGCCGGAGCGAGACCAGGCGCAAGGAGCCGAGAAAACGGAGCGTACATCAGTACGTGAGTATTTCGAGGCGACGCAGCAACGCCGTCGCAGCCCGGCTCAGACAGGCGAGAGGTCGGATAATGGCCAACGCGGCCGCACCGTCACCCCCAGATCCTCCGCCGCCCCACTGTGTAAACGCACCGTACCGGCATAGGCAATCATCGCGCCATTATCGGTACAGAATTCCGGGCGGGCATAAAAGACTTCGCCGCCGCGTTTTTCCATCATCTCGGCCAGCTTGCTGCGCAGTGTACGGTTGGCGCTGACGCCACCGGCCATCACCAAACGTTTAAATCCGGTGTGCTCTAGCGCCCTTTTGCATTTGATAGCCAACGTATCGACGACTGCATCTTCAAAAGCGCGGGCAATATCGGCATGGGTTTGCGCGTCGCTGTCATTGCCACGAATGGTATTGGCAGCAAAGGTTTTCAAGCCGGAGAAGCTAAAGTCGAGACCAGGGCGATCGGTCATTGGCCGCGGAAAAGTAAAGCGTCCTGGCTGTCCCTGTTGCGCCATTTTTGACAGCAGCGGACCACCGGGATAATCCAGGCCAAGCAATTTTGCCGTTTTATCAAAGGCTTCACCGGCGGCGTCATCTACGGACTCGCCGAGCAAGGTATATTCACCAATGCCGGTCACGCTGATCAACTGGGTATGACCGCCGGAAACCAGCAGCGCCACAAAAGGAAATGCCGGTGGATTGTCTTCCAGCATCGGTGCCAACAGATGCCCTTCCATATGATGCACCGGGATAGCCGGAACGTTCCAGGCAAAAGCCAGCGAGCGGCCAATGGTGGCCCCCACAAGCAGCGCACCCACCAGCCCGGGACCGGCGGTATAGGCGACAGCGTCAATATCTTTCGCCGCAAGATTGGCTTCCTGCAACGCAGCCTGGATCAGTGGCAAGGTTTTGCGCACATGGTCGCGCGAGGCCAGCTCAGGCACCACACCGCCGTAGTCGGCATGTAATTTTACCTGACTATACAATTGGTTAGCCATTAAGCCTTGTTCTGTGTCGTAAATTGCAATGCCGGTTTCATCGCAGGACGTCTCTATACCCAGTACTCGCATCACTGATCCCATCATGTTTTGGTGCAAACGTGCGGCGCGTAGTCTAGCACACAACCCACTGCCGGTATTACTTCCTGCAGGGAGGATCGCGCGTTTTACCACCAGCAATGCCAGTTTTATGAACAAAGCGACGATTAAAGTCGAGCAATTTAAGTTGTTTGGTATATAATCGCGGGCCGACGCAAAAGCGAGCGCTCAGTCCTTCGACGAGAGGATTGTAATGCGCCTGTTTCAATTTGCCATTGGGCTTTACAACGCCTGGCAAGTTGGAGTAAAATTCCGCACCATTTTGAAATGTGCTGGTACAACACCAGCAAACAAACCGATTTTATCGAGGTGAGAGGCACATGCCTGTAATTAAAGTACGTGAAAACGAGCCGTTCGACGTAGCTCTGCGCCGCTTCAAGCGTTCCTGCGAAAAAGCGGGTGTTCTGGCCGAAGTTCGTCGTCGTGAATTCTATGAAAAACCGACTACCGAACGTAAACGCGCTAAAGCATCTGCAGTAAAACGCCACGCCAAGAAACTGGCTCGCGAAAACGCACGTCGCACTCGTCTGTATTAATTCTTCGGGGGCAACCCCACCCGCGTGATACTGTTTTTTAAAACGCGCAGACCGAGTAGTTGCATACGAAGGCCGTGCTTTCCGAAAGGAATGCGCGGCTTGTTCTCGTTTATAGGCTATATCCACAAGATTTTGCGGTGCAGTGCAGCGGCAACCGACCCCGGCCCGGCGACCTTACCCGGTAAGTGACGCAGGACAGGCAAAGAAGCCCCAGGCAACAGCGACGCAAAAGACCACGGATAAGTGAGTAAGGGGCTTATGGCTGGGAGAATTCCGCGCGTATTTATCAATGACTTGCTAGCTCGTACCGATATCGTCGATTTAGTCGATGCCCGGGTAAAGCTGAAAAAACAAGGCAAGAATTATCACGCGTGCTGCCCATTTCACCATGAGAAAACACCCTCATTCACCGTAAACAGCGATAAGCAGTTTTATCATTGTTTCGGCTGTGGAGCACACGGCAACGCCGTCGACTTCCTGATGAACTATGACCGGCTTGAATTTGTCGAGTGCATCGAGGAACTGGCCACCATGCAAGGTCTGGAAGTGCCGTATGAAGTGGGCACCGGTCCGACCCCGATGGAACGCCACCAGCGTCAAAGTCTTTATCAGTTGATGGAACCGCTTAGCGCCTTCTATCAGCAATCGCTTAAACAGCCAGCCGGGGCACCTGCCCGTGAGTATCTGGCGCAACGTGGTTTAAGCGATGCAGTAATCGATCATTTTGCCATTGGTTTCGCCCCTCCGGGCTGGGACAACGCGTTAAAGCGTTTTGGTAAAACCGCTGACGACAGAAGTTCTCTGACCGATGCCGGTATGTTGATCACCAACGAACAAGGGCGCAATTACGATCGCTTTCGCGAACGGGTTATGTTCCCCATCCGTGATAAACGCGGCCGGGTGATTGCGTTTGGTGGACGAGTGCTGGGTGATGCCTTACCCAAGTATCTCAACTCGCCAGAAACAGAAATTTTCCATAAAGGCCGCCAGTTGTATGGCCTGTATGAAGCACAGGTAAATCACCCTACGCCCGCGCGGCTGCTGGTGGTTGAAGGTTATATGGACGTGGTGGCCCTGGCGCAGTTCGGCATTGATTATGCTGTGGCGTCACTGGGAACCTCGACCACGGCGGAACATATTCAGTTGTTGTTCCGCGCCACCGATACGGTGATTTGCTGTTACGACGGTGACCGGGCTGGCCGAGAAGCCGCCTGGCGCGCGCTGGAAACGGCACTGCCCTATCTGCAGGATGGCCGCCAGTTGCGCTTTATGTTTTTGCCCGATGGCGAAGATCCGGACACTCTGGTGCGCAAAGAAGGCAAACAGCTATTTGAACAACGGATGGAAGAGGCGCATTCAATCTCGACTTTCCTGTTTGACACGCTAATGCCGCAGGTGGATTTGAGCAGTCCTGAAGGGCGCACCAAGCTGAGTATGCTGGCGTTGCCGCTGATCAGTCAGGTGCCGGGCGAGACGCTGCGGTTGTATTTGCGTCAGCAGTTAGGCAATAAGCTCGGAATTTTAGATGATAGCCAGTTAGAAAAACTGATGCCCAAGGCAGCAGACAGTGCAAATAGCTACCAGCCGCCCCAGCTAAAACGCACAACCATGCGTATACTGATAGGGTTACTGGTACAAAATCCACAACTGGCTACACTTATACCCTCACTGCAAGGTTTAGAGCAGTCGAAACAGCCGGGGCTTGACCTGTTTACCGAATTGGTCACGACCTGTTTAGCCCAGCCGGGGCTGACTACCGGCCAGTTGCTAGAGATGTATCGAGACAACAAGTTTTACCAGCAACTTGAAACTCTTGCAACTTGGAACCATATGATCGTTGAAGACACGGTTGAAGAAGTGTTTCTTGCAACGCTCGCCAGTTTGTACGACTCGATACTGGAGCAACGTCAGGAAGACCTGATTGCTCGCGACAGAACTCACGGATTGAGTGCCGAAGAACGTAAAGAACTTTGGTCACTTAACCAGGCGTTAGCCAAGAAAAATTAAGCCTGAAGTTAACAGGTATTAACACTAACGGCTTAAGTGCCGATATAAAGCAGGGTGCTACCCCGCAAAATGCCGCCATAGTGGGCCGCGGCGATATCAAATACGCCCCAAATGTTATTGTTGGCGGTTTCGCCGACCGACACCAACCCAATACTCTGAAGTGTGGATACCGTCTTATGGAGCAAAACCCGCAGTCACAGCTTAAGCTACTTGTCACCCGTGGTAAGGAGCAAGGCTATTTGACCTATGCTGAGGTCAATGACCATCTGCCGGAAGATATCGTCGACTCCGACCAGATCGAAGACATCATCCAGATGATTAACGACATGGGTATTCAAGTGCTGGAAGAAGCACCTGATGCCGATGACTTAATGCTGGCGGAGAACAGACCCGATACTGACGAAGATGCAGCAGAAGCCGCAGCGCAGGTGCTCTCCAGCGTAGAATCTGAAATCGGTCGTACCACCGACCCTGTGCGTATGTATATGCGCGAAATGGGTACCGTTGAACTCTTGACCCGTGAAGGCGAAATTGATATCGCCAAACGTATTGAAGACGGTATCAACCAGGTGCAGTGCTCGGTTGCCGAGTACCCGGAAGCTATCACCTACTTGCTGGATCAATACGACCGAGTGGAAGCGGGCGAAGCACGCCTGTCCGACCTGATCACCGGTTTTGTCGATCCTAACGCCGAAGAAGAAGTCGCCCCAACCGCGACTCACGTCGGTTCTGAGTTGACCAATGAAGAATTGGACGACACAGACGACGATGAAGACGAAGACGACGATGCTGAAGACGACAACAGCATTGACCCTGAGCTGGCGCGTCAGAAGTTCACCGAACTGCGTGAACAACATGAAGCAACCCGTCAGGTTATCAAGAAAAACGGCCGTAGCCACAAAAGCTCAGCCGAAGAAATTCTGAAACTGTCCGACGTCTTCAAACAGTTCCGTCTGGTGCCAAAACAGTTTGATTTCCTGGTTAACAGCATGCGTTCCATGATGGATCGCGTTCGTGCTCAGGAACGTCTGATCATGAAGCTGTGCGTTGAACAGTGCAAAATGCCGAAGAAAAACTTCGTCAACCTGTTTGCCGGCAACGAAACCAGCGATACCTGGTTTACAGCGGCACTGGCAATGGCCAAGCCATGGTCTGAAAAACTGAAAGAAGTGACCGAAGATGTACAGCGCGGGCTAATGAAGCTGCGCCAGATCGAAGAAGAAACCGGTCTGACCATCGAGCAGGTCAAAGATATCAACCGTCGCATGTCGATCGGTGAAGCGAAAGCGCGTCGCGCGAAGAAAGAGATGGTCGAAGCCAACTTGCGTCTGGTTATTTCTATCGCCAAGAAATACACCAACCGCGGTTTGCAGTTCCTCGATCTGATCCAGGAAGGCAACATCGGTCTGATGAAAGCCGTAGACAAGTTTGAATATCGCCGTGGTTATAAGTTCTCGACTTATGCCACCTGGTGGATCCGTCAGGCTATCACGCGCTCTATCGCCGACCAGGCACGTACCATCCGTATCCCGGTACATATGATTGAGACCATTAACAAACTCAACCGTATCTCCCGTCAGATGCTGCAAGAGATGGGCCGTGAGCCAACGCCGGAAGAGCTGGCTGAACGCATGTTGATGCCAGAAGACAAAATCCGCAAAGTGCTAAAGATTGCCAAAGAGCCTATCTCCATGGAAACGCCAATCGGCGACGATGAAGATTCGCATCTGGGTGATTTTATCGAGGATACCACCCTCGAGCTGCCGCTGGATTCTGCCACCTCGGAAAGCCTGCGCTCGGCAACACATGACGTGTTGGCCGGCCTGACCGCCCGCGAAGCCAAAGTACTGCGTATGCGTTTCGGTATCGATATGAACACTGACCACACTCTGGAAGAAGTGGGCAAACAGTTCGACGTTACTCGTGAACGTATCCGTCAGATCGAAGCCAAAGCGTTGCGCAAACTGCGCCACCCTAGCCGCTCCGAAGTACTGCGCAGCTTCCTCGACGATTAATCGACGACCGCAGCAAACAAAAGCCCCGCCCGGCTATCCCGGCGGGGCTTTTTTATGGCGCTAAAACGCTGCCATTGAGGCTGTGGGCTAGCGCAAGGCCTGGTGCAACTGATGATAAGCACTAACCAGCTCGTCGAGCGTAGCGCGATTGAGGCCGCTGGGATTGGGTAACACCCAGACCTCGGTATCGCCCAGTTGCAGCGACTGACGTCCCCAGGCTACCTGACGAATACCAAAGGCGCGGCTAAACGCCTGCTTACCCAATACCGCCAGTGCCCGAGGCTGAAACTGCATGATCTTGGCCTTAAGCGCTTCCCCACCCTGCTGCAATTCATTACGCGCCAACTCGGTGGCCTCGACCGTCGGCCGCTCAACCAGCATGGTAATACCGCAGCCGGTATCCAACAGATGCTGCTCCTCTTCCGGCTTAAGCAAGCGATCGGTAAAGCCCGCCTGATAAATCACCTTCCAAAAACGATTATTGGCATTGGCAAAATGATAGCCATGATGCGCCGTGGATAACCCCGGATTGATACCGCAGAACACCACGCGCAGATCATGGCTGATAATGTCAGTGATCATCTGTGCTCCTTAAGCTTAATTTGAACTCCCACTCTAAAAACTCACAGCAATAACAACAAGCTAAAAGTTGCACAGAAAACGCGCATACAGTAGCCGCAAGTGTAGACCTGAAGCAAGGAACTACCGTATAATCCCGACCCGCGGCCCCTTAGCTCAGTTGGTTAGAGCACGCGACTCATAATCGCTTGGTCACTGGTTCAAGTCCAGTAGGGGCCACCAAATTTTACCTTTCAAATCAGTATATTAAGCTACTCTTTGTCGAGTGGCTTTTTTGTTTGTAATCGCTAGTGTCCCCTTTTCGCCCCCCAGCTTTCATACCATGCCATTCGATGCCTCTTTAGGATGGCTTTTAAGGCATGATAATAAGTACAACTATCCCTACTTCTTACAAACAACAATTCTTCTGTTTGTCATCAATTCCATAGTTTGAATCAACACCGTCTTTAGACAATAAAAAACCCGCACAATGGCGGGTTGATATGCAAGGGTCTTTGTTAGCCAATAACGGGATCGTACTTCACTTTTAAGCCGCTTGCGCTGTTACCGGTTGCGCTTATGGCGGATGCATTCAACGGCCCCCCCGGTATTGTTATGCGTATGGCTGGCGATCAATTCAGCAAGTTGTTTCACCACATCCAGAGTATCAAGCATCAGTTGGCAGACGTTGATGGACTGGCTCCCAATCCACACCACCGGCGCAATCACTTCCTGCCGGACTCCGGCTGACCGGCCCCTCATCAACTAACAATCGTGATTTAGTAACAATACATTTTAACATTGGCCACCACACGAAGATTTTACGGCAGCTTTGAGCGATTAGCTGCCGCCGATAGAGTGGTGACAACGGTTTGTGGCATCCCAGTTCGGCTCCACTGGAGTTTTAAATTCAGAAAACAATTTCGCCGGTTCGGTATAAACCGTAACGGCATAGTCGGCTGGGATTTCCCGCACACCATAGTGAGAGTCAAGAAAATAGCGCTTTCCAGGTTGCGGGATGAATGAAGCCCACCGGGATTCTACGTATCCCGCTTTATTGTACTCCTGTGTTCCGTCACCCCACTGCCCTGCGGCATTGAGTTGCTGAAAAGCCATCAGACGTCCTGGCTGAACTTTACCTGTCAGAACTCGCCCTTCTGAGGGCAGGAAATTTGAAACCAGTTCGTAACGTTCATCCCTGTCAAAGCACGCACCTTTCTTTTCATAGATAGAGAGATAGAACGTACCCACAAAACCTTTTGGATCTATTACGACGACGGTAGCGGCATCCTTACCTTCATAATTTCTGTAATTAAGGGGCAGTAAGGCAGAGCATCCGGTCAGTAAAAAAACCAAAAAAAATGCAGTAAGTCGATGATAAGTAGAATATAAAGTCATGATCTTTCTGTTCCAGATATAAAATGTATCTGATGCTATCGGCCGATCCAGGTGCAAACTTTATTGGTGTTGTCTGTTTTGATCCATCAGTGGCGATCGGGTCACGGGTAAAAATGATCATTCGCTTTGCAGATCAGTATTTTTACTTTTCTAATTTTATTGGTGATTTATCGTGAGGAGGTTCGCCAGAGTTAACTATTGTCATTCAAGAACAAAGTTGGCATGTGAGTTCAACTGGTCGATGCAACGCTATCCTTAAAGTCAGAGTGCACCATTCCACGGGGAGCAGCTCACAACCGCACTGATTCTTATGGAATTTTAACAAGGCCTTGTTTGTAAACTTCTGGCTTTAACGCTATATCCACTTTGGCGGGGAACACGAAATCGAATAAAAATAACGGCTGATGCGTTTACATGGTACTCACTCTAGAGATTATCAATATGACTCGTATCGCGCCTGTAATCGCCCTTGGTTTTTTTATCCATCCACTTTCGTTATACGCCAGCCCTACCAGCTACAGTATCAACACTCAACAAACGACCATCGCCCTCTCCTGGCATGCATTTGGGGATACCTCTAAAGCCAGTATGGGAAAGGTGACGGGGGAAATCACACTGGATGCAGGAAATGAAAGGGAGGATCGTATCGATGTCACCATTCCGCTCACAACCCTTGAGGCTTCCAATAGCTTGTTAACCTTTCAGATGAAAAGCCGTCTTTTTTTTGATGCAGAAAGCTACCCGAACATCGCCTTCACCAGTAGCCGCGTTGTGGCATTGGGAAATGGACATTTTCGAGTGTTTGGGACTCTGGCAGTCAAGAACGTCACACGTCCGGTGATCCTTAATGCCATATTGGAGGGAAAAAATAACGAATTCTCCGATACCGAGAACATTTTTCTGCATGCCTCGACAGCGATTTCACGTTCCGCGTTCAAGATGGATAGTTTTGCCGCACTTGTGGATGACACCGTGACGATCAATATTGAAATTCAGGCCCGCCCGCATCAGGCCACATAAATAATCCCGGCAGCCAGATAATCGGCATGCCGGGGCATCCCTTTGTCTAGGCAAGTGCAGCCTGCAAGGTCAATGCACTTTGTTTCAACTGGGATGCAGGATTTCGGCCAATCAACACAAACTGATATTTTTTAGAATGCCACCAGACGAGGTTCATTGTATGGCGCTGCTCATTATTAAGCTCTGTACTTACAGGACGCGGGTCCGGTGAAATGCACAGCGCCATCGGACCGAAATCGGCATGCATCCAGGCAATTTGCGCAATCGAGGTGCTGTCGTAGCGCAGCATGCGCACCATTTTCAGCTCTGCACCCTGCAAGACAAGTTGTTGCTCATTAGCCTCTAAACCTATGTCCTGTGCCGTACGTGCCAGCCCACGCTGCAAAGCTGGTGCTGAACTGTCTGCATCGAGCAATGTTTCTGCGCTGTACAACGACATATATTGGGCCTCAAGGTCGCGAATTTTTTCACTTTCGCTCTGGACCTTTGTTGTCGGGCGTGTGAAATAGCCCAGACCTGAACCGATCACCAGAAAACTGAGCGATGCCGCGATCAGAGAGCGGCGACTGACACCGGTTACCCTGTGCGTAATTGCGGGTTGCCGGGCCAGCAACTCGACCAGCTGTTTCTCCATGCGGAACTGTGGCGCATCTTTAAGTAGCGGTGCAAACGCCTGGGGGAAATCTGCCAGGTTTAGCCGTAGTGCGTCGGTTCGTTGCGCCAGTTGTTCATCCTGACCAAGCGCGATCTCAAATAGCCGGGCATCGGTTGCATGCATTTCACCATCCAACCAGGCGACTATTGCCTCATCGCTGTACGGTGCAATAAATCTGATGGATTTCAATATTGCTTCTCCTTTGCAGGGGGCGGCGTGTGAACAACCTGGGCTATTTTCGCCCGCGCTGTAGCCAGTCGGCTCATGATAGTACCAATAGGTACCGATAATGTTTCTGCCGCCTCCTGATAGGTGAAGCCTTCAACATAGACTAAAAAAACAGCATTGCGTTGTGCTTCCGGTAAGGCACTCACGTGCTGCATTATTTTCGCATAATGCATCCGATCTTCCTCCTGTTCATATGTATCTGAGGCCAGTAATTCATCGCTTTCAACGAACCCCTGCCCCTGGCGCACGCGGTGGGCACGGATATCTGAAATCCAGATCGAGTGAAGGATGGTGAATAGCCAGCTGTCAATGCGAGTTCCGGGGGTGAACTGCGCGCTTTTTTCAAGCGCGCGGACACAGGTAGACTGAACCAGTTCTTCGGCAACCTCGCGGTTACGCGACAGAACCAGCCCATAGCGCCAAAGGCGTGTCAGATGCTCAGCAAGATGCTGACGAACGTCACTGGTGGTAATTTTTTTATCCTCTTGCCATTACTCAGGACTCAGGATGGCCATCAATGGCGGCCTGCAGATCTCTATACTCCTCACAGCGATGGCCGCAAAGTGTAGCAATGGTTTTCAATTGTTCTTTTGCCAGATCCGGACGCCCTTTCACCAGCCATGCTTCACCAAGGTATTCACGTACTTTGGCATAGGTCGGATCGAGTGCTAATGAACGCTGGTAATATCCGATACCTTCATCAGTACGGCCCAGCTTACGTGTGGCATACCCCCGATAATTCCAGGCTTCCGCAGTATTGCCATTCTTTAGCGTGTTGAGTAAAGCCAATGCCGCCTGATATTCCCCTTTTTTTGCGAGATGATAAGCATAACGGGTTTTATCCGTATCACTGAGTCGGCTTGTTTTCTCCGCTACGCACTGTTTTGTCGTACTGTCATAAACCTGCCCGCCAGGACAATCTGGTGTCTTGCTGTTGGTATTATCGTCACCAGCTGCGAAAAGCGGGGTGACAGGCATCAGAACAAACACCACAGGAAGCAGAAAACCGCGCAGGGTAGCTGAAGGTAAAAAAGAAAATGCATTCATTGTGAACTCCCGGATTAACGAAAAGCGCGACCAGGCAACATACGACGAAGTACGCTGTCCCGTAACAGGTAATGATGACAAAGCGCAGCTATTGCATGTGCAGACGCCAGAATGATCAGCGCCCAGGCCACATTGCCGTGCCACACAGCCAGGGTATGTCGTAGCGTTGAAGCGATTGTCACCCAGCCAGACAGTTCAAAAAGTCCAAAGAACTGGAAGGGTTCCTGCTGCGACCAGCGGAAAAGAAACCCGAGTACGATTTGTGCGAAAAGGAGGAGATAAAGCGCCACGTGCATTCCATGCGCGAGCAGTTTTGCTGACCGTGCACCTTCAACCGGCGGCATCGAGAAACGGGCAGAGTGCTGACTGAGTAGTCTCCATAACAGCCGGACGATCATCACCAGTGCCAGTAAAATTCCGCAGGAAATATGAATGGCCTGCAATCCTTTTCTCAGTGGTGTTCCCGGTTCCAGCAGCACCCAGAAATGTGCGCTGGCGAAAAGGAAAATGACACTGGCTGCCGTTATCCAGTGCAGGGCCAGGGTGAAGGTGTCGTAGCGTTGTCGTATTACTGGTTGTGTTGTTGCGGTCATAAGCCAGATCCCATCAGTGTGTTAATGATGGGTAAACGCGACAACGGCTATATCTATTCGATAAAAAATACTTTTTTTTCGTTTTTTATCCTGGCGTGCAACTCCCGCTCCGATGCCAGTATCTTATGTGAACGCAGAAAGAACCCCGTTGCGATATTTTTTGATTACATCGCAATGTTTTATAACTGTACGCGTCGGCATGGTTCGAACGATGCAAATCCCCTTCACTGATGTGCTCAAAAGCCAGCGCTGCACGCGGCTGGCATTCCCGACCGAGGATGTTGGGGCTATTCCCTCTGGAGTGACGAGTTGTAAATTAAGTGATAGGGCATGTATTCATCTATCTATTCACAAATCTATTCAAAAAGCGATTCAACATTATGCCTACTCGCTCTGACACGATACGCCGGTTGCTCAGCCCAGGCCCGATACAAGCAAGACAACTCATTGAAATAATGGAAATTAGACAGCCAACGCTGTCCCGCGCATTGAGATATATTGGCGATGACATTGTTCGAATCGGCGCTGGTCCATCTATTCAATACGCTCTACGCGATGTTTATCGCGGATTCAGATCTGCACCCATTTATCGCATCACTGATGAAGGACGCGTTAATCTCCTTGGCGAGCTTATTCCGGTTCATCCTGAGGGATTTGTTATGGTGCGGACTAATATAGTCCCAAGCATATGGGTATATAAATGAAACCTTCCTGGATATAGCGCACTGAGATACAGCCATTCACCAGTGGTCCTTCATCATTCTTTCGAACTCCAGTTCATCACGCATGGGGTTCAAAAATTGTTTTAATACCGACAGTGAACGCAATTCTTTGCGTATCTGGATCTCGTTGTCGATCATTAGCTGCAAATTATCACGATGTTTTCTTAATTTTTTATCCATGGTTTTTGCCGTCTTGGCGCCAAACATCTGCCAGACCATTCCCGACAAAGTTCCAGGATCGCGGGCCTCAGCCATTTCAGCGTTAAGAGTGGCAATGCGCTGTTGCAGCAGGGTATTAATTGCGGGGATTTCTGTTTGACTGAAGTGGAATTCCGGGTCGACATATTGATGGTACATCTCAACTATCGTCCAAATATCATGTGTTTTTTTAGCCTTCGACAGTTGCACCATCAACAGATGTTTTTCTGCTTTTTTTGCCGGTTCTGCTTCTCGGTCAGGATGAAGTACACCTGCCAGCTTTTTGTACATTCGGTTAACTTGCTGCGATTTTAGCAGGCTGTTAAAACTCTGCTGTGCGCTGTCTGCCGTGTGGCTGCCACCGTGGTGAGACCTCTCCTCACTGTGAGTAGTATCGGCATTGGCTCGACTCTCACCAAACAGACGCTCCATGGTGGTGAACATGTTTTCTGGATCTGACATCATCTTGAGCAACTCTTCATCACTCAGGCCACCATCAGAGCCAAATAGCTCATTGATATTCTGGCGAAAGTCCTCAACATCATCAGGCGTCGGTTCAGTATCAACCATTTTATTTACGGCAAAATACCGCTGGCGCAATGCCTCAAGATCGAGATGCTCATTAAATGGATGGTTGAGCAGTTCATCAACCTCTTCTTCTATCCATAAAAACAGTGCATCACGATCATATTTCCCCAGGGATTTTTTATCGGCAAATGATAATAGTCGCGTAGTTTTGTCATAAAGAGCCTGTAAGTACTGATGCTCAACAGGTAGTACCTCTTCGCAAAATCGAGCCAGTAGCGCCTCTTGCTGTTTATGCTGATCAGCGATCTGACGTTGTAGTTTTTCAATAGTGGCCCAGTGCGCCTTAAATTGCTGCTGCGGATCAAGGCGTTTGGAGGCCACTGCGGCTTTGGTTTTTACCAGTGATCGCTTTGCCATATTGTTCTCCTTACGTGAAAACATCGCTATAGCCCATGCTTTTATTACATTATCAGATACCACTTGCCGTGCAATTACGATGCTTTATATCGCCTTGCCTACCATAGGTAAATTCATATTCGGCCTGCTTAAATCTTTTAAAAAAAACCATTTTTTGGTTTCCTTAAGCCGGCCAGTAAACGAGATCCTGATGCTGCTTCAGGTTAAATGAGGAAGAAAATTGCTACCCGGCGGGGTAGTGAACTTGATATCCCAGCGAAAAGGCTCACTGAGGGCTTCGCGGCCGCGAAAACGCAGGATATCGGGGGTAACCGGGCTGTGACAGATTACGAGGTGATAAGGCGAGGGGGAGAGTTTCCCGGTAAATGTGGCTGTATCCATTAAACTGGCACCTTCCTGGTTGCACAATCCAGCCACTATCCGCGTGGCTAACGCATATACTTTGCGCAAATAATTGTGTAATGCTTGCGCGAAATGGGCAACAGTTTTTTATAGGTTGGTGCTTTTATGTTTTTAATATGCTGATTTTAAAAGCAGTGGTACCTAAAATCAGCGGAGGAAAATGATAAATAGCAAACGACGCGACCCCCTTGCGGCCAGACAAATTTAAATCTTTGCAACAACCCCAAGCTTCTATCTGCGATTCACAACCGGCAACACTTAATCACTCAAGCCTTAACATTTCTCGCCGATAAAAATAACTCGAGTGTCGTGCTTCATTTTTCCCTATAACCAGAGGAATACCTATGTCCATCGGTGCAATTGGTAGCAACGCGATTACCGCCCAAATTCAGGCAAAAACCACCAGTGCGGAAGCGGCTGAATCAACGAAAGTTCCTGACCATGATGGCGATGCTGACGATGCAGCAAGTGCGGTAACCGCACTGAAAGCAGCAAGCACCTCGGCTGCGCCTTCAGTTAACGCTAACGGACAATCAGTCGGCAATATCATTAGCGTTAAAGCATAAGAATTATCTAAATAAGCCTGTTACCCGCTGACAGGCTTTTAACCAGCAGTATCGCGCGCCCTCCCCATTACCTTGCCCCTGCAGTTACAACCGGTAACACTCAATGACTACGCCTTTTGGCTTTTTTGCCGATAAATCTAAATTGAGTATCGTGCTTTATTCCTTAAACCAAGGAAATACCTATGTCCATCAGTGCAATTGGTAGCAGTACCAGCATAGCCAGCGTGCAAACTACCGCAAAGAGTGATGAACCCATAAAAGTTCATCATCATCGTAGTGGCGGTGCAAGTAGCGCATTGGGTGGGTTGTCTTCGGCAATCTCGGCGTCTTCGTCTTCGTCTTCAGTGAACGCCAGCGGACAGTCTGTCGGCAATATCATCAATGTTACGGCATAAATATCATTAAGCTAAGCCTGTTATCTTCTCGCAGGCTTATATACCGCTTCGACTGGCCCTACCGCCTTTGGCTGGATAATTGAGTTAGTGACTAGATCGGGTCAATATGGGTCATCATATTCAGCACATCATACATACCCATCACTTTAGTTCTGGCAGCCGCGGCAATATCGTGCCCGCATCGCACTGTTAATTCACCGTCTACTTCGATATGCACATCTACACTAATTAAATCGCCCATTTTTCGAGTTTTAAATTCATGGATGCCTTGTACACCATCAATATCAAGAATAGTTTTTTTGATTTTTTCTTCTATTTCAGAATCGGCGGCGCGGTCCATCAAATCATTAAATGCTTCCCAGAAAAATGTCGCCCCCATTTTAAAAATCATTATGCCGACAATAAAAGCCGCAATAGGGTCGAAGAGTTTATAACCTAACAGATTACCGATAATCCCAATCGCCACCACAAAGGAGGAGGCGGCATCGGAACGGGCATGCCAGGCATTGGCGACCAGCATGCTGGACTTGACTTTGGTGGCTACCGCTATCATATAGCGGAATAATATCTCTTTTAAAATCAAAGATAAAACTGCAATTACCAGAGCCACAGGGTGAACGCTGGCAATGGTATCGGGAAGGCGAAGCTTGTGTACTGCCGACAACAGCATCCCCACCCCCACCACCAGCAGAACGCCGCCAAGGATTAATGAGGCGGCGTTTTCATAGCGATGGTGGCCATAGGGGTGATCCTCATCCGGGCCGCGCTGGCTTTTCTTATTGGCCACCAGCACCACGAAATCGGAAAACAAATCGGAAAAAGAGTGAATACCATCTGATATCAGCCCCTGAGAACCGGAAAAAAAACCGACCACTAGCTGAATAATCGACAAAAAAGTGTTAACGACCACGCTCACCAGGGTACTTTTCCGTGCGGCCTTGACCTTGACTTCATTTGTTTCGGCAAGATCAGATATATCTTCGCTTTGCTGCATGTGCCCTTCTCCGAGCTATCTATAATCATGACTGCCAATATAAACTTTATTTATTAGTTTTTCATTAATTGTGCAATTCATTAATATAAGCGTAAATGGTTCTCATTATTTATTTAAAATAAAAGCCATTCAACAAATCAGCTGTATTATTATCCGCCGTCTGTTAGAAAGGAAACAGGCTCTGCTGCGGGTGCTGATCCTCAGGAGTCGCAGCAGAAAAGTTATGCCCCTCCAGCGTCAGCAAATAGGCTTTGGCCTCGAGACCGCCGGCAAAACCGGTCAGGGTGCCCGTTGCGCCAATCACCCGGTGGCAAGGGGCAATAATGGAGATAGGATTTCTACCGTTAGCGGCACCGACGGCACGCATGGCTTTGGGATTACCCAGCTCACGGGCAATTTGCCCATAGCTGCGCGTTTCTCCAAAAGGAATAGTCAGCAGTGCCTGCCAGACCTGTTGCTGAAACTCGGTGCCCTGGAAATCGAGCGGTAAATCAAAACGGGTACGACTACCGGCAAAATATTGGTTTAGCTGCCGCTCGGTTTCCAGCAACAGCGGATGCTGGTTGTCTTCCCTGAGTGCCCCCAGCCGGACACGATTCTCACGCTCCGACTGCCACAACACCGCTGCCAGCTTATCGCCACGGGCGACCAGGGTCAAAAGGCCAACCGGCGAGGGCATCAGTTTGCATGCATTTTCCATAATATCAACTCTTGGCAACGGCAGATTAGATGGCATCTAGTGTAGGAAGTTTTCGGCAGGATGATAAGCGAATAATCAGTAAAACGGAGGAAGAAACGAGGTAAATAATAAAGCCGGTTTTACCCGGCCTTAATTGAGTGAAATGCTTATTTCAGGCCCATCTCAGCGCGAAGCTCGGCTTTGGCGGCATCAAACTCAGTGTTGAACTCAGGCTGTTCAAACATCTTCTGTGCGATCAGCGCAGCGCCGGTGCGACTCATCACGGTATCAGAACGATAGTGGAAACCGGCTACCAGGCGGTTTTCGGCATACACCGCGGCGCGGGCAAACAGCTCGTTACGCTTTTCAGGCACCATATCCGCCAGCACTGTGGCCATCAGATAACCCAGCGTCGAGTGACCGGAAGGCCATGAACCCGAGGTGGATTTTTTCAGCAACGGATGGATTTCGTCGGAAACCATATAAGGGCGTGAACGATGGAAGAATTTTTTGGCATGATCGTCCACCACATCTTCGGTGGCCACCACTCGCTCAAATAAGGCAGCGACTTTAGGCAGTTTGGCGGCATCAAACTTTGCCCCCATGACATCGGCAAAGCGCCAAACATTTTCCTGGGCATCGGCAATGGCCGCTTTTTCTTCTTCCGGAGTCCGCTTGGCCTGAATAGCCAGCAGTTCGGCAATTTCGGCTTTGGTTTGTGCCGAATCATCGGCCGGTGGAGCAGGCAGATACTGGCTTAAATCCACTTCTTTACTGGTGATATAGGGTTTGGCTTCATCAACAGCATTGGCATTAAATACGGCACCGAGGGTCAAAAAAGCGAGAACAGCGACAAAGTTACGCAAGATGATAGCTCCAGGTTAATAACAAATATGGCTGGAGTCTATTGAGCCAATATGACAGCGCAATGACATTCGCTGCAGCGTATCGAAGCAATAACCCGCCCTTTTTTATAACTTTTATACGATTTGCGCTGATTGATATTCCAGATTGTTTTTTGCACAACTTCCGAATGCAATGTTAGAATGTGATCTGAGTCACACTTTATATCATTTTACATTTCCAAGCTTCTACCATTACCTATTTAAAATCAGTCTATTAGGCTGAAGTTATGTTGTTTTGTAAGCGTAAAAGATTGATTGCATTAAAAGGAACAAACTCGATGAATACCCTGACTACTGGCTTCATGATGATGCGCTGGGAAATACTGAGCGCAGTGATGATGTTTTTCTCCAGCCAATTAAATGTGGTCTGTCGTAAAACCAGTAAACACACGCTGGCATTTATGTGCAGTGGTCTTGGCCTGTCTATGACCTGTTGGTTTGTGATGGGACTGATGGGTATGACATTCAGTATCGAAGCCATGACGCAGTTCTGGATGTCGTCGAAGGAAGTTTTTTTTGATGTAATGAGCAAAACGCCGACCAACTGGCCAATGCCTTAATCGCCTGCAGGCCATGATATAAGGCCTCTGGCTCGGCGGGTAACCCGATTACCCGCGATTTCTGCTTACCCGTCTAAACGACTACCCTGTTCCTCCCTTCTTGCTCTGCCAGGGGTGCAATCCTTGTTTGCGCCCCTGCGTTGATTTCTGCAACGTTCTCAATCGCCTGATAACAAATTGCGATCCTCCTCGACACAAAAAAAATAATCCGTTATATATCAAATATATTAATTGCTAAACCTTGAATTACCGTATTAGATTCTCCCTCTATACTTACTAAAAATGACAATTAATAAGCTTGTCTTCACGTTGATGAACATTTCTACCGGTAAGCTGATTTTTGGATTAAGGATCGTGAATGAAATCGCATCACTTTATTAGCGCAGTCGCTTTACTATTTAGCTCTCAACTTTTTGCCCAAAGTGGGCTGGTAGCAGCAGATACCCATACTATTCCTCAGCTTCAAGTCAAGGAGCGGGACGCCTTTATCACCCAGTTAATGAGTAAAATGACGCTGACCGAAAAAATCGGCCAGCTGAATTTGGTAAGTGTCGGGCCTGATAATCCTAAAGAAAAAATTATGGCTGACATTCGCGCCGATAAGGTTGGCGGCGTTTTTAATACCGTCACCAAGCACGATATCCGCCAAATGCAGGATCAGGTGCAATACAGCCGCCTGAAGATCCCCCCTTTTTATGCCTATGATGTGGTACACGGTCAACGCACCATTTTCCCAATCAGCCTCGGTCTGGCATCGAGCTGGGATATGAACGCCGTAGCCACCAGCGCGCGTATCTCCGCTGAAGAAACCGCAGCAGACGGCCTGAACATGACCTTTTCGCCGATGGTGGATATCACTCGCGATCCGCGTTGGGGCCGCGTCTCAGAGGGTTTTGGCGAAGATACCTATCTCACCTCGCGACTGGCGTTTGAAATGGTCAAAGCCTATCAGGGCAATGATCCTTCTCGTCCCGACAGCGTAATGGCTAACGTCAAACACTATGCGCTCTACGGTGCCGCCGAAGGTGGGCGCGACTACAACACCGTGGATATGAGCCTGACGCGCATGTTCAACGACTATATGCCACCGTATAAAGCAGCACTGGATGCCGGCGCAGGCGGCGTGATGGTTGCCCTCAACTCGGTTAATGGTATTCCGGCAACCTCCAATAGCTGGCTGTTAAAAGATATTCTGCGCGATCAATGGAAGTTTCACGGCTTAACGGTCAGTGACCACGGTGCCATTGGCGGGTTGGTCAAACACGGCGTGGCCGAGAACGATCGTCAGGCAGCTGCCATGGCGCTGAAGTCTGGCGTCGATATGGATATGGCCGACAATATGTATGGTCAGTATCTGGCCGGCCTGTTGAAAGACGGACTGGTTTCCCAGCAGGATATCGATCGGGCAGTGCGTGATGTGCTGACCGCCAAATGGGATATGGGACTGTTTATCGACCCTTACCGCCATCTAGGTGCCGCCAGTACCGATCCGGTCGATACCAATGCCGAAAGCCGTTTACATCGTGCCGAGGCACGTGAAGTCGCCCGCGCCTCTCAGGTGTTGTTAAAAAATGATAACCATACCTTGCCGCTGCAGAAAAAAGGCACCATCGCACTGATTGGCGCGCTGGCAAATAGTCAGCGCGATATGATGGGCAGCTGGTCAGCCGCCGGGGTCGCCAAACAGTCGGTCACCCTGCTGCAGGGCATGAAGGATGTCATTGGCAATAAAGCCACGATACTTTATGCCCGCGGGTCAAATATCATTGATGATAAAGCGATTTATGATTATCTTAACTCCTATGAAAAACAGGTGTTTAACGATCCACGTACGCCACAGCAGATGATTGACGAAGCGGTGAAAACCGCGCAGAAAGCCGATGTGATCGTCGCCGTGGTCGGTGAATCTCAGGGAATGGCGCACGAAGCCTCCAGCCGTGCCGATATCAGTATCCCGCAACCACAGCAAGATCTGCTCAAGGCATTAAAAGCCACCGGCAAACCTTTGGTGCTGGTGCTGATGAACGGCCGTCCTTTGACCCTGCCGTGGGAAAACCAAATCGCTGACGCCATGCTGGAAACCTGGTTTAGCGGTACGGAAGGCGGGCACGCCATCGCCGATGTACTATTTGGCGATTACAATCCATCCGGCAAGTTGCCAATGACCTTCCCACGCGCCGTCGGGCAAATTCCGCTGTACAACAGTGTTCTGAATACCGGCAGGCCGTTTAATCCACAGAAACCCGACAAATATACCTCGCGCTACTTTGATATGACCAATGGCCCGCTGTTCCCGTTTGGTTATGGTCTGAGTTACACCCAGTTCAGCGTCTCGGATATTCACATGTCGGCGACCACATTGGCCAAAACAGGCGATGTCAAAGCCAGCGTCATGGTGAAAAACACCGGCAAAGTGGCCGGCGCTACCGTCGTTCAGCTCTATATGCAGGACGTAACTGCCTCGATCAGCCGTCCGGTTAAGGAATTGAAAAACTTCGAAAAAGTCTATTTGGCTCCCGGCGAGGAAAAACTCGTAACATTTACGATCAATGAAAGGGATTGTCGTTTCTTTAACAACCAGTTGAAATGGGCATCTGAAGCCGGAAAATTCAATGTTTTCGTAGGATTAGACTCGCAAGACCTGAAAGAGAATAGCTTCCTGCTGCTTTAGTCTCGGCAGGGGGCGGCCCAACCGGGTTGCTGTTGCCATAAGCAGCCAACCCAGTTATCACCAGAAGTATAACGAGTAGAAAACCTTAAGGGCCGTGCGACCAGGGATACGGCCCGGTAGTCCGGTGCAGGAAGATAACCTGTACTTTTAAAAAAGCCTTACAAGAGGCAATCAAAACAGTTTCGCGGTTCTTTGAAACTGTTTGCAAAGCGTCATTTTCAACGTAGCAACTGGCTATCTATTGAACAGTTGCTATCATTAAATTCAATGTCTTAGGATTTTGTCGCGGCCGTAGCGGATAACCGTTTCGCCGCCGCTGCGATGGAACCGGACCAGAGTAAGCTCCGCTGGGCAAAGAGACGTGGTAGTACGTCTGTCACCCAGGGCGGCATATGCTTTACTTGCGGAGATTCTTTATGAACGATGCTCAAGATGGCTCAATTTTGTACCTGCACTTTGGTACTCCTCGCCCTTATTGGCGACTGGGCACTGACAGTAATGCCCTCGAGCTGTCGGCTGAAAAAGGAATCACAAATATTGCCGTGGCGTTAACGGCATATCAGGCAGCGCGCATTCGCGAACTGACCGGGATCACCTCCTGCTTTACCATTGATATCACCCTGTTTGGTACCCCGATTTGCCTGTATCTGGTGGGCAGAAAAATCGATAACTCCGCCTGGGCGGGGACGGCGTCCGATTTTGAAGACACCGCTTCGGTTGCCCATGACCTTGAAGTGGGTCTGACTTTTGCTGAACAGGTGGTCTCCGAAGCCAACTCGGTAATTGTGATTATCGATCAGGAAGGCAAAGTCCATCGTTTTAACCGCCTGAGTGAGGAGTACACCGGCCTGCGCGAAGAAGACGTGATTGGACGCAGCGCCTACGATCTTTTTATGTCGATGGAGGAAGGCATTGCCTCACGGCAAAATATCAGCAGTTTTTTCCAGAAAGAACAGTCCTATGAAGTTGAACGCTGGATCAATACGGTTAAAGGTCAGCGACTGTTTTTGTTCCGTAATAAATTTGTGCACAGCGGCAGTGGTAAGCAGCAAAAGTATCTGATCTGTTCAGGATCAGATATTACCGATGAACGCATGGCTCAGGATCGGCTGCGCATTTTGGCCAATACCGATTTGGTCACCGGGCTGCCCAATCGCAATGCGTTGCAGGAACAGTTACACAGCGCCATTGAAAATCGTGGCGAATATCAGGTAGGCGTGATCTACCTCGATCTGGATAACTTCAAAAAAGTTAACGATGCCTATGGTCATATGTTTGGCGATCGCCTGCTGAAAGAAGTTGCCGGTGCCATTGAGGATTGTCTGGCAGATAATCAAGTGCTGGCCAGATTGGGCGGTGATGAGTTTATCATTTTGGCCCTCAATACCTCCGTGGAACAGCTCGCAGGGATCAGTCAACAGATCCTTGGGCGTTTAAAAGCCCCCTTCCGCATTGGCCTGATTGAGGTCTATACCGCCTGTTCCATTGGTATTGCCGTCTGCCCGCAGCACGGCACAGATTCCGACAGCCTGGTGCGCAACGCCGATACAGCCATGTATGTCGCCAAAGAGAAAGGCAAAAACACCCACTGCATCTTCTCGGACGAGATGAACAGAAAGGTATCCAACTATATGTGGCTGGACACTAATCTGCGTAAGGCTATGGAAGAACAGCAACTACTGCTTTATTACCAGCCCAAGGTGGGCATGAACGGCAAGGTCGAAAGCGTTGAAGCCCTGCTGCGTTGGCGTTCACCAGAACGCGGTATTATTACGCCGCAAGAATTTATCCCTTACGCCGAAGAGTCCGGGCTGATTGCGCCGTTGGGGAAATGGGTAATAGAAACTGCGGCTCGCCAGGCAGCTATCTGGCAGCAGAAAGGGCTGAACCTGCGCATTGCAGTTAACCTTTCCGGTCGTCAGTTAACCAACGGTTCCTTTGTCAGCACCTTTATTTCCGCTATAGAGAATTCGGGTATGAAAGGCTGCATGATCGATTTTGAGCTGACGGAAAGTTATCTGGTTGAAGATGAAAAAGCGGCAGTCAGCATGATTAATCATCTGCATAAGCTGGGGTCAGAAGTGCATCTGGATGATTTCGGCACCGGCTACTCTTCGCTCTCTCAGCTGGCGCGTATTCCTCTCGACTGTATCAAGCTCGATCAAAGCTTTATTCGCGGCATCAATCATAACCCGGTGTCTCAGGCGCTGGTTCGAGCGATTGTGGCGGTGGCACGCA
Organism: Rouxiella aceris; assembly: GCF_012933545.1. GTDB lineage: Bacteria > Pseudomonadota > Gammaproteobacteria > Enterobacterales > Enterobacteriaceae > Rouxiella > Rouxiella aceris. The sequence goes on from NZ_JAADJU010000001.1 coordinate 619,477, forward strand.
CTCTGCAATTGACCGTGGTGGCGGAAGGTGTAGAAACCGTTGAAGAAGAGCGTCTGGTAAACGAGATCGGCGTAGACAGCATCCAGGGCTTTCTTTATGCGAAGCCAATGCCCGCGGAGGAACTGGAGCACTGGCTTGCACAAAAAAATTTGCTTCACCCAATGGTTTAGAACAATTAAAAAACTACAGGCTAATCGTCAGTGGTGGCGATTAGCCTTGTTTACGCAGGGTTGCGGTATGGCGGTTTTGCAGCATCACTAAACGCTCCATATAGGCGAGGTCTTTCTCTTCAATGGTAAAGGCCGCATCGACCCAATCTTCGGTAATATCCATCAACTCAGAGCGTGACAGCTGCAACACCCGCTGACGCGCGCGCAGCATGGCCCGTATGCCATTCAGTTTTGGACGCAAGGTATCAATAAAGGTTCTGGTGGCATTAAACGCCTCGCCGGGCTGGAATAACACATCCACCAGACCCCGGCTCTCAAACCATTCTGCGGTATGCGATTCACCGGTAGAAATCAGCTCTTCTGCCAGACGCATCGTGGCTTTGCGCGCCACCAGCGAATAGCCGCCCATTCCAGGGAACAGGTTAAAGGCAATTTCCGGGAAGCCCATTCTGGCGGTATTTTGTGCCAGCACATAATGATGGGCCAACGCGGCTTCAAAGCCGCCGCCCAGCGCCGTTCCTTCAATCATAGAAATACTGATCGCCCCCACATCAAAACCGCGTGCCGCAGCATGGACACAGTCAATACATGCCCGAGCATAAGCGCGTAATGCTTCACGTTTTTCGTTAACAATCGAATCGACAAAAAAGCTCAGATCGCCGCCAACATTATAAATATTTGGCACCAATGACCCGGTTACCCAAAAATCGAATCGAAGACCCGACGCTTTGGCAGCGTAGGTTAGCTTCATAATGTCTTCGATAAGCGCCTGGTTAAAACATGGCCGAGGGTAAGCCTTTAACATCATCCACATGACATTACGGCCTTCTTCATAATAGGCGGCTAATTGAGACATTTGCCCAGCTTCAGTGAAAGGACGGCAAGCGGTATGGTCAACAAGATTCATAGTATAAATATCCAGGTTAGATTTTGGAAATTTGGGTGAAGCAGCTCCAGCCTAGTCCAGCTCTAACCCGAACTGAATCGTTTAGATGCTATTAACTAAAAATAATCCGAACATAATGAATGATCACTTTTGTAAGAAAATAGTTAGTAAAATAAGCAAGATGCGATAAACACAAAAAAATTAACCCTTTCATGAGCGGCGATTAATTATCCTATTTAGGTTTTGTTCCATGGGGGAAATATAAGAGGTACATAAATCAGCAAAGGGGATTAATAAGAAAAAAGTATTTGCTTTAAACTGCCTCATTTTATTTTTAAATATAGGTTGGCTATAAATACCACTTCAATTATTCCCCCTCGACGCGACCGGATGACAGAGCACAGCAGAGAGCTGCGCCAAAAGACAGATCTTTATGATGTCTATCACATACCCCATCGCGCGCCTTTCCAAGGCGGGTGGCACAAGCTAGATTTAATCTTATCTCATCCGACCACTTAAGTGGCGTCAATGGAACCCGCCAATGGAGTAAGTATGAACAATCAAGCCAGCCCCTACCCTCATCTGTTATCTCCGTTGGATCTGGGTTTTACACAGCTAAAAAATCGTGTACTGATGGGCTCAATGCATACCGGGCTGGAAGAAAAAGCCGACGGACCGCAGCGTTTGGCCGCGTTTTATGCCGAGCGAGCCGCAGCGGGAGTAGGACTGATTGTTACCGGCGGCATTGCGCCTAATGCGCAGGGCGTGGTCTATCAGGGAGGCTCGGTGCTGGACCAGCCGGGACAGATCCACCACCACCGCATCGTCACTGAGGCCGTGCACGCCGCCGGTGGCAAAATTGCCCTGCAAATCCTGCATGCCGGACGCTACAGCTATCAGCCTCATCCGGTCGCGCCTTCTGCCCTGCAAGCGCCGATTAACCGCTTTACGCCACAGGCGCTCACTGAGCAGCAAATTGAGCAAACTCTGGAAGATTTTGCCCGCTGTGCCCATCTGGCCCAGCAGGCGGGATACGACGGCGTCGAAATTATGGGTTCCGAAGGTTACCTGATTAACCAGTTTCTGGTGGCGCGCACTAATCAGCGCCAGGATCAATGGGGCGGAACTGCCGAAAAACGTCGGCGCTTTGCTCTGGAAGCGGTGCGCCGTGTGCGCGCCATTTGCGGCGTCTCCTTTATCATTATTTATCGCTTATCAATGCTGGATCTGGTGGAGCAAGGCGCCAACTGGCAAGAAACCGTGCTGCTGGCCCAGGGCATTGAGCAGGCCGGTGCCACCCTTATCAATACCGGCATTGGCTGGCATGAGGCACGAATTCCCACCATCGCCACCCGCGTCCCCCGTGCTGCATTCAGTTGGGTGACGCAAAGATTGATGGGTCAGGTGACCATCCCGCTGATCGCCACTAACCGCATTAACGATCCGCAGGTGGCCGAAGATCTGCTGGCTAAAGGCTGTGCCGATATGGTGTCGATGGCGCGCCCTTTCCTCGCCGATGCCGCCCTGGTGCAAAAAGCGGCCGAGGGGCGCGCAGACGAGATCAACACCTGCATCGGCTGCAATCAGGCCTGTCTCGATCAGATCTTTGTCGGTGAGCTGACCTCTTGCCTGGTCAATCCCCGCGCCTGCCGGGAAACCGAGATGCCGATCCTGGCCGCTACGCAGCGCAAACGCCTGGCAGTGGTCGGTGCCGGGCCGGCGGGGATGGCTTTTGCCACCACGGCGGCAAGTCGTGGTCATCAGGTAACGCTTTTTGATGCCCAGCGGGAAATCGGCGGTCAGTTTAACCTCGCCAAACAGATCCCCGGCAAAGAGGAGTTCTATCAAACGCTGCGCTATTTTTCCCACCAGCTGGCGCGACTTAATGTGGAGCTAAGGCTGGGGGAAAAAGTTGAAGCGGCAGCGCTGGAGGATTTCGACGAGGTGATCCTCGCCTGCGGTATTTTGCCGCGTCTGCCGGAGATTGCCGGGATCGATCATCCCAGCGTATTGACCTATCTCGAGGTGTTGCGCGATAAAAAAGCGGTGGGCCAGCGGGTGGCGATCATCGGCGCAGGCGGTATCGGTTTTGATGTCGCGGAATATCTTAGCCATGTAGCGCCATCGTCCAGCCTGGATATTACCGCCTTTAACCAGGAATGGGGGATTGACCAAAGCCTGAGTGGGCACGGCGGTCTGGCAGCAAAAGGGCCAGATCCTCGCCGCGCGGCGCGCAACATTATTCTGTTGCAACGCAAAAGCAGCAAAATGGGGGCCGGACTGGGTAAAACCACTGGCTGGATCCATCGTACCAGCCTGCTGGCACGCGGCGTGCAGATGCAAAACGGCGTGACTTATCAACGCATTGACAACCAGGGTCTGCATATTCTGCACGAAGGCGAAGCCTGCTGCCTGGCAGTGGACAATGTGATTATCTGTGCCGGACAAGAGCCACAGCGTGCGCTGGCGGCCCCGTTGCAACAAAGGGGGAAGGTGGTACATCTGATTGGCGGTGCGGATGTAGCGGTGGAACTGGATGCCCGTCGCGCAATCGATCAGGGCACCCGTCTGGGACTGAGTATCTAACCCTTAGCTACCGGCAGCCGTTTTCACCGCACGCAACACCACAAACTTCTGATTGGTGGCGATGGTGGTGCAGTTGCCAAACAAGCGGCGCAGTTTTTGGTAATAGTCGAGATGACGATTACCAACAATACGCAGCTCGCCGCCAGCCTGCAGACAGCGCTTGGCATCGCAGAACATGCGCCAGGCGGTATCATCGCTGATCACGTGCCCCTGGTGGAACGGCGGGTTACACAATACAGCGTGCAAGGTCTCACGCTCGCAGCCGGCCAGCATATTGTTGACCTCAAACTCGCAGCGGCCAAGATCTTGCGGCAGGTTATTGGCTACGTTGGCACGGCTGGATTCCACCGCCATATAGGATTCGTCGACAAACAGCATTTCCGCTTCGGGATTAAGCGCCAGCGCGGTAATACCCACCACGCCATTGCCACAGCCCAGATCGGCAATACGGCCAACAATGCCTTCCGGCAGATGCTGCATAAAGAAACGGGCACCAATATCCAGTCCGGTACGTGAAAACACGTTGGCGTGGTTGGTGATGCGCATTTCGCTGTCGTCCAGCGCCCACTCGGTGGTCACCGGTTCGGCAGCCTGTACCGGATTTTCCGGGAAGCAGTGGATCAGACGCGCCTTTTTCCAGGCAAGACTGGTGCGGGTAGACCCAAGGATTTTTTCAAACAGCTGCAGCGTCGAATTATGCACATCGCGCGCTTTGGCACCGGCAATAATCTGAGTATCTTTCGTCACCACTTCGCGTAGCGCACGCAGTTGCTGCTCCAGCAAGGCCAGGGTTTTCGGGATCTTGATCACCACCAGTCCCGGTGCCTGCGGTAACGCCGCCAGGCTGCTTTGCAGTGTAACCTGAGTCTCGTCCAGCTCATTAAGACGCAGATTATGCCGTGTGGCCAGCTGACTCATAAAAGAGTCGCCAATGCTGACCGGAGAGAAGGCGTGCAGCGCACAGGCCAAGGTGCCAAAACTGTCGTTAAAAATCAGCAGTGGACGGCCATTGAGTGTGTCGGTGCTCAGGGTTTGCAATAAATATTCATCGGCTGCTTCCCAGGCTTGTAACGTAGTGGCTTCTTCCTGTAGCGGATAACGTTCCAGCTCAAGATGCAGTGTACCCTGTTCAAAATGGCTCATTGGCCCTCCTCATAATTCAATTTGCGCTGTTTATCCCTTAAATTGCGCTATCAGTAAAATGTTTTTTCAGTTAAAAAGGTGTTTATCTGCCAACCCTGGCTGCCCGCGGATGGTAGCACGGCATTTACCTGCCGCTATCCGCGCCATTAAAGAGAGCCAAAGCAAACAGTTATGCCTGAATTGACCTATCTGCAGGGCTACCCGGACCATCTTGTGACTCAGGTGCGCCAATTGATCGACCAGCAGCGTCTGGGCAGTGTGCTGCTTAGCCGTTATCCCGAGCCGCACGATCTGAGCACCGATAAATCGCTGTATCAGTTTACTCTCGATTTAAAGAATCAATACTTGCGCAGCTCATCTCCGCTCAGCAAAGTGGCCTATGACAATAAAATTCATGTGATGCGCCATGCGCTGGGACTGCATACGGCGATCTCGCGCATACAAGGTGGCAAGCTGAAAGCCAAAGCCGAAATCCGCGTCGCCACGGTGTTTAAAAGCGCCCCCGAGGCGTTTTTGCGCATGATAGTGGTGCATGAGTTGGCGCATCTGAAAGAGAAAGAGCATAACAAAGCCTTTTACAGCCTCTGTTGCCATATGACGCCAGACTATCATCAACTTGAGTTTGATACGCGTATGTATCTGACCCATCTTGAGTTATTCGGCAAGCTTTACGACTAGATCCGATCCTGCAACTTTGCTGATTTTGCCAAGGGAGTACACCATGATTCGCTTTGCCGTAGTGGGAACCAACTGGATAACCCAACGCTTTATCGATGCCGCCCATGAGAGCGGTAAACTCAAGCTGACAGCAGTGTATTCCCGTCAACTGGAAAAGGCCAAAGCCTTCGGTCACGACTACCCCGTTGAGCATTATTTTGACTCTCTGGAGGCGCTGGCAGCCTCGGATGAGATCGATGCCGTCTATCTCGCCAGCCCCAACTCGCTGCACTGCGAGCAAGCGCTGCTGTTTCTCAGCCATCAGAAACACGTGATTTGCGAAAAGCCGCTGGCGTCGACGCTGCAACAGGCCGAACAGATGATCGCCTGTGCCACAGCCAACCAGGTAGTGCTGTTTGAAGCCTTTAAAACCGCCTATCTGCCCAATTTTCTGCATATGAAAAGCACCCTCAGCCGCATGGGCACATTGCGCAAAGCCATACTGAATTACTGTCAGTATTCGTCCCGCTATCCGCGCTATCTGGCCGGGGAAAACCCGAATACCTTTAATCCGGCGTTTTCCAATGGCTCGATTATGGATATTGGCTATTACTGCCTGGCGAGCAGCGTCGCGCTGTTTGGTGAGCCAGATACGGTATTTGCCACAGCCACCCTGCTCGACAGCGGCGTCGATGCCCAAGGTACCGTAGTGATGAGCTACCGCCATCATGCCTATGGTAACTTCGAGGTGGTGATTAACCATTCCAAGGTCAGTGATTCCTGGCTGGCCAGCGAAATTCAGGGGGAGGACGCCACGCTGCATATGGAGAAGCTCTCCGAATGCCAAACCCTGAGTTTTACCCCGCGCGGTGGCCAAAAACTGGATCTCACCCAGCCGCAGCATATCAATACCATGCTGTATGAGGCGGAAACCTTCGCCACGCTGGTGGAAAGCAAGTTTTATCATCATCCGGGGCTGGAAGTCTCGCGCATTACCGCCAAACTATTAACCGAAATTCGTCGTCAGACTGGCGTGCATTTCCCTGCCGACGAACAAAATTAAGGAGTCAGCATGAGTCTGTCTGCTCAGAAACCGCTGCTAATTTTGCAAACCGGCCATGCGCCGGAACCTATCCGCGCAGTGCACGGCAACTTTCCGCAGATGTTTATCCGCCAGGGGAATATCGACAGCCAACAGTTGGCGATCGTCGATTTGCCGGCCGGTGAACGTCCGGCCTCCCCGCAGCACTACGCTGGCGCGGTGATCACCGGATCGCGCAGTATGGTGACCGAGCACCTCGACTGGAGCGAATACGCCGCCGACTGGATCCGCCAGGCCATGTTGATCGACCTGCCAATGCTCGGGGCCTGCTATGGCCATCAGTTGATGGCCTATGCCCTTGGCGGGGAAGTCGACTACCATCCGCAGGGGATCGAAGTGGGCACCGAAGAGATTGAACTGCTGCCTGCAGCACAGCAGGATCCGCTGATCTCCACACTGCCCGCCCGCTTTAGCGCCAATCTGATCCATCTGCAAAGCGTGATCCAGCCCCCGGCCTGCGCGACAGTGCTGGCAAGATCGGCCCACGATGCCCATCAGATCCTGCGCTATGGCCGCAATGCGATCAGCACCCAGTTTCATCCGGAGTTCAGCGCCGCGGTAATGAAAACCTACCTGCCCTGGCTGGCGCAACAGACGGCAGAGAGCAGCGTCGACTATCATCACAAGCTGCAATCAGTCACGGATACCCCGCTTAGTCAGGGACTGCTACTGCATTTTGTCGCCTCAGTGGGCAAACAGCAGGCACTGGCGGGCTGAAGATCAATCGTTCATCGCCAGAACTTTGCCTGTCGTTGATAAAAGCGGCTAATGTCTTTTGACGTTAGCCGTTTTTTTATTGTCTGATCGAGGGGGAGCTGATGATGAATTCCGTAGGAAACCCGCTGCTTTGGGGCTCATTTGCTGTGGTGGTGGTCATTATGCTGACCATAGATATGTTGTTGCAGGGCCGCAAGGGCGCGCACAGCATGACCATGAAAAGCGCCGCGCTATGGTCGCTGCTGTGGGTCGGGCTGTCGTTGCTGTTTAACCTGGCTTTCTGGTGGTATCTCAATGGCGAGTTTGGACGTGACGTGGCGGACAGGCAGGCGCTGGCATTTCTTACCGGCTATCTGATTGAAAAAGCCCTGGCCGTCGATAACGTCTTTGTCTGGTTAATGCTGTTTGGCTACTTCAGTGTACCGGCCAGTCTGCAACGCCGCGTGCTGGTTTATGGCGTGCTGGGGGCGATCGTGCTGCGCACCGGGATGATTTTTGCCGGCAGTTGGCTGGTAGCGGAGTTTAGTTGGATCCTCTATGTCTTTGGCGCCTTTTTGCTGTTTACCGGTATTAAAATGGCGCTGGCCAAAGAGGATGAGGGCGCGATTGGCGATAAGCCGCTGATCCGCTGGCTGCGCAGCCACTTACGCATGACCGACCAACTATCGGGGGAGAAATTCTTTGTTCGCCGCCAGGGTTTGCTGTATGCCACGCCGCTGGTACTGGTGCTGATCATGGTGGAACTGAGCGATGTGATTTTTGCCGTCGACAGTATTCCGGCAATCTTTGCCGTGACCACTGACCCTTTTATTGTGCTGACCTCTAACCTGTTTGCCATTCTTGGTCTACGCGCCATGTACTTCCTGCTGGCCAACGTGGCGGAACGCTTCTCGATGCTAAAATATGGCCTGGCGCTGATCCTGGTATTTATCGGTGCCAAAATGCTGTTGCTGGATGTGGTGCATATCCCGGTGGCTATTTCACTGGCGGTGGTCGCCACTATTCTGGCGCTGACGCTGATTATCAATGCCTGGGTCAACCAGCGCCACGACAAGTCACAGCATTAGTCGTGACCAGGAGAGCGGCGAACCGCTCTCCTGCTGGCCCGATTTATTGCACTTTAAAAGCATTTAACAGCCGCGTTAACGGGTTGACCATGGCGATCACCACTTCATCCTGCACCAGCGCGGCATCATCAAGCTGCCGTTGCGCCAGTTGTCGATAGCTGTCGCTGATCCCCTGACCTTTTTGCCACTTGTCCAGCAGCATCAACCCCAGCTCGGACAGGCGCTGTACCTGCTCGGCCACCGGTTGTAGCGGTTTAAGTACCGAGTTTTGCGCCAGCAGCGGCTGTACCCAGGCGGTGTTATTGCGCCACAACGCCAGTTGCACACGTACCGCCTGCGCAGCCGATTTATCCTGCGGATGGGCAATCAAGATTTGCAACTGCTGATCCAACTGACGCGTCGCGTTGCTCTCTGCCGGTAAGGCATCAGCCAACCGGTTCAAGGCAGCAAACTGGTTGTATTGCCCGGCCTGAAACTTGAGATGTTGACGGGTGTAATATTGCGCTGGCTCCAGCGCGCTGGCGAACAGTTGCAGCGGCATAATATCGTTACTGTTAGCCAGGCGGGTCAACAAGCGGCTGCTTTCTGCCTGCTGTTGCAAGCCGACTGACACCACCGACCAGGCGTCGATCGCCTGGAGCCGCTGGTACATATTGGCTTCATCCTGCACCTCCTGCGGCGACCAAAGTCGTTCCGCAACCGCAAAGGCCCGTGGCCACAGTTTGATATCGAGGATCTCCGGGGTAACGTTCTCGCTCCATAGCGCCGCTTCGCCGCCAAGAATATTTTTCATTGCCGCCTGATCGGGCACCTGCGACGGCAGCCCCGCGGGGATAGCAGCGAGGGCACTGCCGCTGACCGGATAACGCACATTGCCCAGCAGAAAGTAGCCACTGAGTTTACCCTGTTGCAGGTTGAGCACCGGTTGCGTATCGCCCATCCAGGTATCAACGGCAAAACTGAGCTGGCCGTCGCGCTGCCAGTGAATATCCCGCAGCGCACGGCGGGTTTTCCCGCTAAAGTCGATAAAGCCACGCCAGCCTTTCTCGCCGTCAATCAGCGTAAAACTGCCGGTAACCGCGCTGCCCTTCAACCGTGGCATAGTAAATTGCCAGCTCTGGGCCTTTTCATCTTTGGCGACCTGAGTCTCTACGTCTAAAGTTTGCGGCAGGATGGCATTACGATAGTGATAGGCGGTGCTCTGCGGCTGATCGAGATAAAAGCCGGTGGAGAGGATCCCCTGATAGCCCTGCGCCGCGCTGGCGGCAAGAGAGTCAGGGCCTTGCCAGGACTGGATAACGATATTGTGCGGTAGATCGGGATGGAAAATCTCATCCCAGCCAACCATTTTACGATGATGCCTGGCTAAAATTTTCTCTACCCGCTGATTAAAATAGGCCTGCAACCCATGGCTGTCCGCCAGTTGCTGACGACGCATAAAGGCCTGTATTTTCTTTGATTGCTTCCACTGTGAGTCGTCCACCTCGTCGCCGCCGATATGCAAATATGCGTCGGGGAAAATCTCTGCCAGTTCCCCGGTCAGGGTATCGATAAAGGCATAAACCTTTTCGTTGCTGGGGTCGAGGGTCGGCGGATGCACGCCCCATCCTCGCTCCATGGCATAAGGGCCGGGAGCGCTAAGCAATGCCGGATAGGCCACGGCAATGCTTGAGGCATGGCCGGGAAAATCAATCTCTGGCACCACGCGAATACCCAGCCGGGTGGCGTAGGCCACCACCTCTTTCATCTGCTGTGGCGTATAAAAATTGCCGTCGCTGGCCAGCTGTTGCAGCAAGGGGTAATGGGTCGAGGCAAAACGCCAGCCCTGATCGTCAGTCAGATGCCAGTGCAATACGTTAAGTTTTGCCGCCGCCATACCGTCAAGCTGGCGCAGAATATCGGCCACCGGCAGAAAGTGACGGGCAGGATCGAGCAACAGGCCACGCCACGGGAAACGCGGCGCGTCGTTAATGGTGACCGCTGGCAGAAAGGTATTGTCACCGTCGCGACGCAGCAACTGTAGCAGGGTTTCCATACCACGCAGCGCGCCAAAACGCGTGGCTGCCGCCAGGGTGGCACCTTGCGGGGTAACGATCAGTTGATAGCTTTCATCGCTGGCGAGCTGTGGCACTGCCGCCACGCGTTTGGCGATATAGATTTGAATACCGGCCCGGGTGCTGTCTTGCGGGGCTGGTAGCAGCTGCCAGCCGGTCTGCCGCTCAATTCGGCTGCGCCACAGTGTTGGCATTTCTCCCAGATCGTCACCGCTGACCGCGATCGCCAGATGATTATCCAGCACCCATTTTTGCGCTACATCGGGCAACACCACCTGCCGCGGCCAGGGCATCAGATCCAGGCTTTCCGCCCCCGGCGGCAGCTCGGCACGAACCAGAAAGGACAGCAATAAAGAAGCGGTAATCACCACATGCTTAAAAGATAACATCAGCATCTTCCCTTGAAGAAAAGCGACAGCTAGCCAGCTCGCTGAATCATAAAGGATTAAGCATAGTCAGAATGTGGTTCATAGCGGGAATTTGCGGTGAAAATTGCGTTTTTTCGGGTTAACTCTGCTTACCGTGCGGTTATTTGTCTTTATGCTGCGCGTAAACGCCTTGACGGGTTATCTGGCCTGCAAGACGTTGCATCTCGCAGGCCAGTCGCTCCCTTATTGCCAGCCGTAACGACGGACAAAGAAGCCTTTCACACCTTGCGTCATCACCATATAGCCACCGAGGATCACCACCAGCCATGGGAAATAGCTTAGCGGTAACGCCTGCAGTTGCAGGAATCCTGCTGCCGGTGAGAAGATCAGTGCAATACCGGTCACCACCACTGCCAGGGTCATAAAGCACAGTGACCATGAGGCGCGACTTTGAATAAAGGGCACCTTGCGGGTGCGGATCATATGCACAATCAGCGTTTGTGACAGCAGGCCTTCAATAAACCAGCCAGACTGGAACAGGGTTTGCATGTCCGGCGTATTGGCCTTAAATACCCACCACATCAGCGAGAAGGTCAAAATATCAAACACTGAGCTGATCGGGCCAAAGAACACCATAAAGCGGCCAATATCGCCGGCGTTCCAGCGCTGCGGTTTTGCCAGTTGCTCCTCATCGACGTTATCGAAGGGGATCGCCACCTGTGAGACATCATAAATCAGGTTCTGCACCAGCAGATGCAGCGGTAACATCGGCAGGAAGGGCAGAAAGGCACTGGCTACCAATACGCTGAAAACATTACCAAAGTTGGAGCTGGCGGTCATTTTGATATATTTGAGCATATTGGCAAAGGTACGACGCCCTTCCGTTACGCCCTGTTCCAGCACCATCAGGCTTTTTTCCAGCAGGATAATATCTGCCGCTTCTTTGGCAATATCCACCGCCGAGTCAACGGAAATCCCGATATCCGCCGCGCGCAGCGCCGGAGCATCGTTAATACCATCGCCCATAAAACCGACCACATGTCCCTGTTCACGCAGCACGCGCACAATACGTTCTTTATGCAAGGGGGCCAGTTTGGCAAACACGCTGGTTTTCAGCGCCACTGCGGCAAGCTCGGCATCGCCAAGCCGTTCCACTTCACTGCCGATCAGGATATGGTCGACGGCCAATCCGACATCTTTACACACCTTGCGCGCCACCAGCGGATTATCGCCGGTGAGGATCTTCACGGTGACCCCTTTGTTTTGCAACGCTTTCAGCGCCGGTGCAGTGCTCTCTTTTGGCGGATCGAGAAAGGCGATATATCCGGCGAGGATCAGGCTGGACTCATCGGCCACCGCATAATCGCGGGTGTTGGAAGGCATCACTTTGTGTGCCACCGCCACCACGCGCAGCCCCTGCTGATTAAGATCGTCAGTTATCAGCCGAATGCGCGTCAACAACTGTTCGGTCAGAGGGACGGTTTCGTCATTAAGCTGCACCAACGTACAGATCGACAGGATCTCTTCCAGCGCGCCTTTGCAGATCAGGCGATGATGATCTTCCGCTTCTGATACCACCACCGACATGCGGCGACGATCGAAATCAAAAGGGATCTCATCGATCTTCAGATAACGATTGAAATTTTTCCCAGCCTGAATGGCTTCGGCACTTTCCAGCACCGCCACGTCGAGCAGGTTTTTCAGGCCAGTCTGATGATAACTGTTTAGCCAGGCCAGATGCAGCACGCTATCGGAAGGCGATCCCAGCACATCGGTATGACGCTCAAGAATAATTTTATCCTGCGTCAGGGTACCGGTTTTGTCGGTACACAGAATATCCATGGCCCCGAAGTTCTGAATGGCATCCAGATGTTTGACAATCACTTTCTGCCGCGAGAGTTTTACCGCCCCTTTCGCCAGCGTAGAAGTCACGATCATCGGCAGCATTTCCGGCGTCAGGCCAACGGCCACCGACAGCGAGAACAGCGCCGCTTCCCACCAGTCGCCTTTGGTATAGCCATTAATCAGCAGCACAATCGGCGTCATAACCATCATAAAACGGATCAGCAGCCAGCTGACTTTACTGATACCACTCTGGAAGGCGTTAGGCTGCTCATCTTGCTGGATCACCCGCTCAGCCAACTGGCCGAACCAGGTCTGGCCGCCGGTGGCAATCACCATTGCCATCGCTGTCCCGCTGACCACATTGGTGCCCATAAAGCACAGGGTATCTTGCTCCAGCGGATCGCAATCTTCCGGCATACGGCTGTTGGCCTGCTTTTCGACCGGCAACGACTCACCGGTCAGTGCCGCCTGGCTGATAAACAGATCTTTGGCCGAGAGGATACGCAGATCGGCGGGGATCATATCGCCAGCCGAGAGTTTCACCAGATCGCCGGGCACCAGTTGGTTGATCGGCAATTCCAGTTGTTCACTGCGCCCGCTCTGCTCATCGCAGCGCAATACCGTGGCGGTATTGCTGACCATGGCTTTTAACGCATCCGCCGCTTTATTGGAACGCGCTTCCTGGATAAAGCGCATCAGGGTGGAAATCACCACCATGCTGCTGATGACCAGGGTGGCTTTGATATCTTCCGTGGCGTAGGACACCAGGGCAAGAATGGTCAACAGCAGGTTAAAGGGGTTGCGATAGCAGATCCACAGATGCTGCCACCAGGGTGCAGGCTGTTGATCGTCAGTCTGGTTGGCGCCGACTACCTCACGAATGGCGGCCGCTTCTCCCTCGGTCAGCCCTTCAAAATGGCTGCCAAATTTGGCGTACAGCTGTTCTGCGCTGGCACGAGCGCAGGCCTGACTGTGTTGGGCAACCGATAAAGGCACCGCTTGACCAATAGCAGGCTGGATATTTTCTTCCAGCATTGGAGAACGGCGGATCAAACGGCGAGGTAAATTACGGCTAAAGAGATCAAATAGCCGTTGGGTCATAGTCTTAAACATAATTCGCACCTTTCTTGCGCCCACAGCCTGTCCCCGGCGTTATTGGCAGTGGCGGCACAGACCATAACCTTGCTGAAGCAAGTCAGGCGTATAAACCGGCAGTGCGAATATCACGGGTACCACGGCCACAGGTATGGCAAAGGGTAATAAAAAGCAGGGCGAACGCTCAAATGAGGGATCGCTGCCGCTTACCAAAATTTATCCGGTAAGCCACAGCTAAAAAAGGCAGGTGCTTACCGGATCACGACGGACTTACAGTGTTGGGGTCGGGATCCATTAAGGTTTTCTCGGTCGGTTAAACAATATGCCGGCACTCAGCCGCGGATCTTTTGCGGGGGGTTTTACTCGCCAGGCATCTGAAGAATTGATTACTGCGGCTATGCCACCAGGAATTAACGGTGCGCATTGTCGCGCAAAATACGCGGCGCGGGGTGATCCTGATCAATTACGAGTGCGAATACTACACTGCCAAGTATTAACCGTACTTAAACCATGTAAAAACAAAGATAAACCAGATGATCAACCCGGTGAACTTAATGACAACGTTGTCTGGATGATTGAGAAACACCTGCTCTCACCCACGACAGCCCCAGCCGGTGCGCCATCGCGCTCATTTTGCTATTTGGGCAGGTTCCTCGGGCAAAATTCAGGCCAAAATAATGGCAATTTCCGCCAAATGTTCAGCAAACATTCGGATATGAAACTTCCTTGTTTGAAATCAACAAATGTGCCATTAAGCCTACCCCCGGATCAACATATGGTGTGTATAGTATGCCACCTGACCTACATGTAGTGTTATGTCGGGTAAAAGACAACTAGCGCGACAAGCCGCACCAGCCGTGGTCTGCGCCGTTGTCAACATGCGAATCGCATCTGAAGGAGTGTCATTGTGAAATCAGAAACCCTCACCCGGGAAAACGTACAAACGGAAATCAACCGACCTGTAGTCATCAAACGCGATGGCTGTAAGGTACCGTTTGACGAGCAATTAATTAGCCAAGCCGTTCAGCGTGCCGCCCTGGCCGCGAACGTCAATGACGTTGATTATTGCGCCCAGGTGGCACGGGGAGTGACCGACAGCCTGAACCATCAGTCGCAAGTGGATATCCATGAGATCCAGGAAGCGGTAGAAAACCAACTGATGGCCGGTCCTTATAAGCAGCTGGCACGAACCTATATCGAATATCGTCACGATCGTGACGTCAAACGCGAGCTGCGCGGCCGGTTAAACCAGGAAATTCGTGGTCTGGTTGAACAAAGTAATATGGCATTGCTCAATGAGAATGCCAATAAAGACAGTAAAGTGATCCCGACTCAACGCGATCTGCTGGCAGGGATTGTGGCCAAACATTATGCCAAACAGCATATCCTGCCACGCGACGTGGTCCTGGCCCATGAACGCGGCGAGATCCACTATCACGACCTGGATTACTCCCCTTTCTTCCCAATGTTTAACTGCATGCTGATCGACCTGAAGGGGATGTTGACCAAAGGGTTCAAGATGGGTAATGCCGAGATAGAAACACCAAAATCTATCTCCACCGCCACTGCCGTCACCGCGCAGATTATTGCCCAGGTGGCCAGCCATATTTACGGCGGCACCACCATCAACCGTATTGACGAAATACTCGCGCCTTTTGTCTCGCAGAGCTTTGCCAAACATCAGGCGATTGCCAAACAGTGGCATATTGCCGACGCCGAAGCCTTTGCCCACGAACGCACAGAAAAAGAGTGCTACGACGCCTTCCAGTCCCTGGAATATGAAGTCAATACGCTGCATACCGCCAACGGTCAGACGCCTTTTGTGACCTTTGGTTTTGGCCTGGGTACCTCCTGGGAATCACGCCTGATCCAACAGTCCATTTTACGTAACCGCATCGCCGGACTGGGAAAAAATCGCAAAACGGCGGTCTTCCCAAAATTGGTTTTTGCCATTCGTGAGGGTCTTAACCACAAGGCAGGCGACGCCAATTACGATATCAAGCAGTTGGCTCTCGAATGTGCCAGCAAGCGCATGTATCCGGATATTCTTAATTACGATCAGGTGGTTAAAGTTACCGGTTCCTTTAAAACGCCAATGGGCTGCCGCAGCTTTTTGGGCGTTTATGAAGAAAATGGTGAACAGATCCACGATGGCCGCAACAATATTGGCGTGATCAGCCTGAATCTGCCGCGCATCGCTTTAGAAGCCAAACATGATGAAGCCGCGTTCTGGGCCCTGCTCGATCAGCGTTTGCTGCTGGCGAAAAAAGCGCTGATGACGCGTATTGCGCGTCTGGAAGGCATTAAAGCCCGCGTTGCGCCGATTCTGTATATGGAAGGGGCCTGCGGTGTACGCCTGAAAGCCGACGATAATATCGCCGAGATCTTCAAAAATGGCCGGGCGTCTATCTCCCTGGGATATATCGGCGTCCATGAAACCATTAATGCGCTGTTTGGTAGCCAGACCCATGTGTTCGACGCCAGCCAACTGCGCGAAAAAGCGGTGGCCATTGTGGCCCGCCTGAAAGCCGCCACCGAGAGCTGGAAAGAAGAAACCGGCTACGGTTTTAGCCTCTACAGTACCCCAAGCGAAAACCTGTGTGACCGTTTTTGCCGTCTGGATGCCGCACAGTTTGGCTTGATTGAAGGCGTCACCGATAAAGGCTACTACACCAATAGCTTCCATCTCGACGTTGAAAAGAAAGTAAATCCTTACGAGAAGCTAAATTTCGAAGCCCCCTATCCCCCTTTAAGCAATGGCGGATTTATCTGCTACGGCGAGTACCCCAACCTGCAGCACAATTTGCAGGCGCTGGAAGACGTGTGGGATTACAGCTATAGCCGCGTCCCTTATTACGGCACCAATACGCCAATTGATGAGTGCTACGAATGTGGCTTTACCGGTGAATTCTCCTGTACCAGCAAAGGCTTTACCTGTCCGAAATGCGGCAATCATGATTCAGCGAAAGTGTCAGTCACCCGCCGAGTCTGTGGTTACCTCGGCAGTCCGGATGCGCGGCCGTTTAATGCCGGCAAGCAGGAAGAAGTCAAACGTCGGGTGAAACACCTGGCTAGCGGACAACTGGGCTAATAGATTGAATTATCATCAATATTATCCCGTTGATGTGATCAACGGGCCTGGCACCCGTTGCACCCTGTTTGTTTCAGGGTGCGTTCACCAATGCGTCGGGTGCTACAACAAAAGCACCTGGCGACTCAATTCCGGGCAGCCTTTTAGCCAGGCGATGGAAGATCAGATCATTGCCGATCTGCAGGATACGGAGATCCGCCGTCAGGGATTGTCGCTGTCGGGGGGCGATCCGCTGCACCCGCAAAATCTGCCCGCCATTGCGCAGTTACTCAAGCGCGTGGCCAGCGAATGTCCGGGTAAGGATGTGTGGCTATGGACCGGTTATTGTCTGGACGAACTCAGCGTCGAACAGCAACAGGTAGTAACGATGATCAATGTGTTAATCGACGGCAAATTTGTGGAAGCTTTGCGCGATCCTTCACTGGTTTGGCGCGGCAGTAGCAATCAGGTGATCCACTATTTGCGTTGAAGTGAGGCGGAAGGAAACTGCTCCTTTTGATGTACCACGGCCATGATAATGATCGTCTTGTTTAGTACAGCATAGACGATCAACAAGGAGGCTTTACTCATCAGTAATTTCTGCAGTCCTTGCATTAAAAGGATATAAAAACTCAAAAATTCTTTCCCTGTCCTGAACAGCACTCTCATCCCATTCGATAGGCATGGCACTCATATGTTGACACATTTGTGACAACAGATAAGCGTCACTGTCTGCAAGACTTCGTCCATTGTTCATCTCCCTGCAACTCCGCGATCACCAAACTGTCACTTATCCCGGGCAATATGAGGCCAACGTCGAACTGAGGTTGACATCATGCAAGCATCTCCCGCAATCCGATCATACTTCTCTCTGGCCATGCGCCGCACCTCACTGCAGGTAGCCGCTGCTGTTTCTGCGAGGTATTCACTGTGATGAACTTATCTAGACATCCGACCAGTTTCCCAACCCGTTATCAGCAAATTGCCGCCCAGCTTGAACAAGAGCTACGCAGCACCTATCGCTGTGGCGATTATCTGCCGCCAGAAAACCAGCTTGCCGAACGCTTTGAGGTTAATCGCCATACCCTGCGCCGGGCGGTGGATGAACTGGTTGAACGCGGTTGGCTGCAGCGTCGTCAGGGTATTGGCACGCTGGTGTTAATGCGCCCCTATGATTATCCGCTGCACTCACAGGCGCGGTTTAGCCAGAACCTGCTGGAACAGGGCAGTCACCCCACCAGCGAACGTCTGCTGGCGGTGATGCGTCCCTGCACCGATCACGTCGCCAGTGCGCTCTCCCGCGAGGAAGGCGACACAGTGATCCATCTGCGCACCCTGCGCCGGGTCAACAATGTGCCGGTATGCGTTATTGACCATTACCTGCCTGATCTTACCTGGTGGCCGGTTATTCAGCATTTTCAAAGCGGTTCGCTGCACGATTTTATCCGCACCGAGCTTAATCAGCAGTTAAGTCGCCGAACCACCCGTATCAATGCCCGCCGCGCGCTGGCAAAAGAGAGCAAGTTGCTCGAAATCGTGCCGCAAGCGCCATTGCTCTGCGTGCGAACAATCAACACCTGTGACAGTAACGATCGCGTGGCGGAATACTCCGTCAGTCTGACGCGTGCTGACATGATTGAACTGACGATGGAGCACTGAATGGACGCTTTACCAGGCCGTCAACGCTGGATGTCGGTGTTGGCCCATAGCCAACCTGCCGAGCTGCTTGCCCACTGGCAACCGCTGAATCTTAACCCGACTTTTCAACACCTGCGCCCGGCAGAAACCGGATTAACCCAGCTACAGGGGCGAATGGGCGGCAGCGGCAAACGCTTTGTGCTGGGCGATATGACCGTCACCCGCGCAGTGATCCAACTCTCCTCCGGGGTTTATGGCTACAGCTATGTCAGCGGACGCGACAAACAACATGCCGAACTCTGCGCGGTGATTGACGCCTTGCTACAGGTACCCGGTATGGATGAACTGTTACACAAACGGGTGATTGCGCCCCTGGCCGCCAGCCAACAGGCCACCCGCGAGCAGCGCGCCCGCGAAATTGCCGCCAGCCGCGTCGATTTCTTTACTCTGGTTCGGGGAGAATAAGCATGTCACTTGTTACCAGTTTTCAGCATCCGGTTGCCGATGCGCAGTACAGTTTCCGCCGTATTCTCAAGGCATTAAGCGAACCCGGCAGTCTGGTAAGACTGCCAGCGGTCAACGGTTTTGACGCGCTGGGATCCGCCAGCACCTGTGTGCTTTTGACGCTGGTCGATCAGGACACGCCGCTGTGGATCAGCCCGCAACTGGACAGCGATGTGTTGCGCCAGAATCTGCGTTTTCATACCGGTGCGCTACTGACCAAGGATCCCACTAACGTCAGCTTTGCGCTGGCCGCCGGATCTCTCGACAGCGCCACCTTATTGGCCTTCCCCTGCGGCGACGAAATGTCACCGGAGCTGGCCACCAGCGTGGTGGTGCAGGTTGACTCGCTCGAGGGCGGCACACCTTTACGCCTGCAGGGACCCGGCATTGAGCAACAGCGCATTGTGACCATGCAGTTGCCCGCTGCCGTGACCCGTTACCTGCTTAACCGTCCGCACCGCTTCCCGCTGGGGCTGGATTTTCTGTTTACCTGCGGTGAGCAACTGCTTGCCATACCGCGTACCACACGCGTGGAGGCTTGCTGATGTATGTAGCCGTCAAAGGGGGCGAAAAGGCCATTGAGGCCGCCCATCAACTGCTGGCGCACCAACGCCGCGGAGATCCGCAGGTTGCCGAGCTGGAAGCTGGGCAAATTGAGCAACAGCTGGGCCTGGCAGTGGATCGGGTGATGAGCGAAGGGGGAGTTTACGATCCCCAGTTAGCCGCGCTGGCGATCAAACAAGCATCCGGGGATCTGGTGGAAGCGATCTTCCTGCTGCGCGCCTATCGCACCACGCTGCCCCGCCTTGCGATCAGTCAGCCGCTAAACACTGCCGCTATGCGCCTTGAACGCCGGATCTCGGCAATTTATAAGGATCTTCCCGGCGGTCAGGTACTGGGCCCGACCTATGACTATACCCACCGCCTGCTGGACTTTGCGCTATTGGCCGAAGGGTTGCCGCCACAGGCCCCGAGAGCCAATGAAACACTGCCGGAAGATTGCCGCCACGTTTTTGACCTGCTGACGCAACAGCAACTGGCGGTAGCGGAAGAAGATGACGGCAGTGAACCGGACGATATCACCCGCACGCCACCGGTTTACCCGGCTTCCCGCGCGGCACGCTTGCAACAGTTGGTGCGCGGTGACGAAGGCTTTTTGCTGTCGCTGAGCTATTCCAGCCAGCGCGGCTATGGCCGTAACCACCCTTTTGCCGGCGAAATTCGTACTGGCTGGCTGACGGTGGAGATCGTGCCGCCAGAGCTGGGCTTTGCCATTGATATTGGCGAGATCCTGCTGACCGAATGTGAAATGGTTAACGGCTTTGTCACCCCGGCCGATAAACCCGCGCATTTTACCCGCGGCTATGGCCTGGTCTTTGGTCGCGCCGAGCGTAAAGCCATGTCGATGTCGCTGGTGGATCGCTCGCTGCAAAGTGGCGACTACCAGGAACAGGTCAGCAGCCCGGCGCAGGACGAAGAGTTTGTGCTGTCCCACGCCGATAACGTCGAGGCCGCCGGTTTTGTTTCGCACCTGAAACTGCCCCACTACGTCGATTTCCAGGCCGAACTGGAGCTGTTGCAGCGCTTACGCAAACAACATGCCAGCGCCGCGCACAAGGATCCTGCCGATGAAAAATAATCACCCCATTACCGCCGCCGGCTACAACGCCGGTTATCTGGATGAACAAACCAAACGCATGATCCGCCGGGCGATCCTTAAAGCCGTGGCGATCCCCGGTTATCAGGTGCCCTTTGCCGGACGTGAAATGCCCATGCCCTATGGCTGGGGCACCGGCGGTATTCAGATCACCGCCAGCGTGATCGGTGAGGACGATGTGCTAAAGGTTATCGATCAGGGGGCAGACGATACCACCAATGCGGTGTCGATCCGTCGCTTCTTCAAAGCGGTGACCGGGGCCGCCACCACCGAAAAAACCCGCGATGCCACGCTGATCCAGACCCGTCACCGCATTCCCGAAACGCCGTTAACAGAAGATCAGATCCTGATTTTCCAGGTGCCGATCCCCGAACCGCTGCGCTTTATTGAACCACGGGAAACGGAAACGCGAAAAATGCATGCACTGGAAGAGTACGGCGTGATGCAGGTAAAACTTTATGAGGATATCGCCCGCTTTGGTCATATCGCCACCACCTATGCCTATCCGGTAAAGGTCAACGATCGTTATGTGATGGATCCTTCACCGATCCCCAAATTCGATAATCCCAAGATGCATATGATGCCGGCGTTACAACTGTTTGGTGCCGGTCGTGAAAAACGTATCTATGCGCTACCGCCGTTTTGCAAAGTCGAAAGCCTCGACTTCGAAGATCATCCCTTTAGCGTGCAACAGTGGGATCAACCCTGCGCCATCTGCGGATCGCACAACAGCTATCTCGATGAAGTGGTGCTCGACGATCTCGGCAACCGCATGTTTGTTTGCTCCGATACCGACTACTGCGCCGAGCAGCTTGACGCCGCTCCCCGCCAAGAGGCCAATCATCCATGAATTCGCGCAATGCTTCTGCTCCTCCCCTGCTTTCGGTTGAGAACCTCACTCACCTCTATGCCCCCGGCAAAGGTTTTAGCGATGTGTCGTTTCAGCTTTATCCCGGTGAAGTCCTGGGTATTGTTGGCGAATCCGGCTCGGGGAAAACCACGCTGCTCCAGGCAATCTCCGCACGCCTGTCACCGCAGCAGGGTCGGGTGATCTACAACAACGGTATCCAGCCGGCGCAGTCGCTGTATCAAATGCCGGAAAGCGATCGCCGTCGCCTGCTGCGCACCGACTGGGGTGTGGTTCATCAGCATCCGATGGACGGTTTGCGCCGTCAGGTCTCGGCCGGTGGCAATATCGGCGAACGCCTGATGGCCATTGGCGAACGCAACTACGGTCATATCCGCCAGCAGGCCAGTCAGTGGCTGCAAGATGTCGAGATCCCGGTTTCGCGACTCGACGATCTGCCCACCACCTTCTCCGGCGGTATGCAGCAGCGGTTACAAATCGCCCGCAATCTGGTCACCCATCCGCGTCTGGTATTTATGGATGAACCAACCGGCGGGTTGGATGTGTCGGTGCAGGCACGTCTGTTGGATCTGCTGCGCACTCTGGTGGTGGAAATGCAGCTGGCGGTGGTGATTGTTACCCACGATCTCGGCGTCGCCCGTCTGTTAGCTCACCGTTTACTGGTGATGAAACAGGGCCAGGTGGTGGAAAGTGGTCTGACGGATCGGGTGCTGGACGATCCGCATCATCCTTATACCCAACTGCTCGTTTCATCCGTTTTGTCCTGAGATCCCTACATGAGTGATAAATCAATGACAGCCAGACTCCGGGTCGAAAAACTGAGTAAAACCTTTGTATTGCATAACCAGCAGGGAACCAGGCTACCGGTATTTAACGATGCCAACCTGGAGGTCAACGCCGGGGAGTGCGTGGTGCTGCACGGCCACTCCGGCAGCGGCAAGTCAACGCTATTACGTTCGCTATACGGCAATTATCTGCCGGACAGTGGCCAGATCTGGGTCTGGCATCAGCAGCAATGGCTGGATATGGTCAGCGCACCGGCGCGCGCCGTTCTTGACGTACGCCGCCACAGCGTAGGCTGGGTCAGCCAGTTTTTACGGGTGATCCCGCGTATCAGCGCACTTAATCTGGTGATGCAACCGCTGGTTGAACTGGGTATCGATAAAGCCCAGGCGCAGCAACGTGCCAGCGAGCTGCTACAGCATCTCAACGTACCGGAACGCCTGTGGTCATTGGCACCGTCCACGTTCTCCGGCGGCGAGCAGCAACGCGTCAATATCGCCCGCGGCTTTATTGTCGATTATCCAATTCTATTGCTTGATGAACCGACCGCCTCCCTCGACGCCACCAACCGTGCCGCAGTCGTCACCCTGATTGAGCAAGCCAAGGCTCGGGGGGCTGCCGTGGTCGGCATATTCCATGATCAAGATGTGCGACAACGGGTGGCAGATCGCCTGTACCTGATGACCCCGGAAACAGCTGATGCGGAGAATTTGGCATGATTATCAATAACGTCAATCTGGTATTGGCAGAAGAAACGGTCAAGGGTTCGCTGGAAATCAAAGACGGCATCATCGCCTCATTTACCGATAACCCTTCACAGTTGCCGCAGGCGCTGGATGCCGAAGGCGGTTGGTTAATGCCTGGATTTATCGAACTCCATACCGACAATCTGGATAAGTTTTTTACCCCGCGGCCGAAAGTTGACTGGCCTTCCCATTCGGCCATGAGCAGTCATGATGCGCTGATGGTGGCCAGTGGCATTACTACGGTGCTGGATGCCGTTGCCGTCGGGGACGTGCGCGACGGCGGTCATCGTCTGGAAAATCTGCAAAAAATGATCGATGCGGTGATCAACAGCCAACAGGCCGGGCTTAACCGCGCCGAGCATCGTCTGCACTTGCGCTGTGAGTTACCCCATGAGTCGACGCTGCCGCTGTTTGAACAGCTGATGCATAAACCGGGATTGTCGCTGGTTTCGCTGATGGACCACTCGCCAGGGCAGCGCCAGTTCGCCACCCCGCAGAAGTATCGCGAATATTATCAGGGAAAATATCAGATGAATGATCAGGAAATGGAGCTATTTCAGGCGTCGCAGATCGCCAACTCACGCCGCTGGGCACAGCCAAATCGTCAGGCCATTGCCGCCCACTGTCGCGAGCTGGGCATTGCGCTGGCCAGCCACGATGATGCCACTGCCGATCACGTCAGTGAATCCAAAGCGCTGGGCAGCGTGATTGCCGAATTCCCGACCACCGAAGACGCGGCCCGCGCTTCCCATGCGCACGGTCTGCAAGTATTGATGGGCGCGCCCAATATTGTGCGCGGCGGCTCGCATTCCGGCAATGTGGCAGCGAAACATCTGGCTTCGCTGGGGTTACTGGATATTTTATCTTCCGATTATTACCCTGCCAGCCTGATGGACTCGGTATTTCGCATTGCCATGGATGACAACAACGCCTTCAGCCTGTCGCAGGCGGTGGCGCTGGTTACACGCAATCCGGCAAGCGCACTGGGACTGAGCGACCGGGGGATGATTGCCGAAGGTAAACGTGCCGATCTGGTGCTGGCGCGCGCACACGACCATCATCACTATGTGCAAAACGTCTGGCGTCAGGGGATACAGGTGTTCTGATGACCCAGTTAGTCTATCTGATGGGCCCATCGGGTTCAGGCAAAGACAGCCTGCTTGATGCGCTACGTGATACCTCGCCACCAGGATTACTGGTGGCTCATCGCTATATTACCCGCCCGGCCAATGCCGGCGCGGAAAACCATATCGCCCTCAGTCTGCAGGAGTTTCAGCAGCGAAAAGCACGCCAGCTTTTCGCTCTCGACTGGCAGGCGCATCAAACCCATTATGCCCTCGGCATCGAAATTGATCTGTGGATGCAGCAGGGATTTACGGTGATTGTCAACGGCTCCCGCGCCTATTTACCTGTCGCCTCTGCCCGCTATCGCCAGGCGCTGTTGCCGGTTTGTCTGCATGTCTCCGGCGAGGTGCTTTCCCGGCGGCTAACGGCCAGAGGACGGGAAAGCACCGAGCAGATCGCCTTGCGTTTACAGCGCGCCGCCGACTATCAGCATACTTTGCCGTCAGACTGCTATCGCCTGAATAATGACGGTCATTTAGCGCATACGCTGGCCGAATTGCTGATGCTACTTGGCATCCGGTCAGCGCAGGCACAACCTCTCTCTTGCCCACAGGACACCCCTTTATGACAGCTGTCTATCCGCCACAAAGTGAACCCAGGGTTGGTCAAAACGTCGTGCTTAAACAGACCACGCTGGGTCAGTACGTCCATATCTGTGATGATGCGATCTTTGAAGAGGTCAGCATCGACGATTACTCTTATACCGCCGGACATAATCAGATCCACTACGCCAGTATTGGCAAGTTTGTCTCCATTGCCACCTATGTGCGCATCAATCCCGGCAACCATCCGACTTACCAGCGCATTGCCCAGCACCATTTTACCTACCGCAGTTCTGCCTATGACTTAGGCGACGACGATAATAATTTTTTTAACTGGCGACGCGAGCATGCTGTCAGCATTGGTCACGATGTCTGGATTGGTCATAACGCGGTGATTATGCCCGGGGTAACTATCGGCAATGGTGCAGTGATTGGTTCTGCGGCGGTGGTCACCAAAGACGTGGAGCCTTATGCGATTATGGCGGGCGTCGCCGCGAAAAAGATCGGCATGCGTTTTGATGATGCGTTGATCGCCAGGATCGAGCGCAGTCAGTGGTGGCACTGGGATCATCAAACGCTGCAGGAAAGAATGCCGGAGTTCAGGGATCGGGATCTTTTTGTTGAAAAGTATCTGTAAGGGAAATTTTGGTTTTTTAGCTTTAACCATAGCATAGGGGGGGCCATTTTTTAGAAAAATGGGGGGGAGTTTTTAATTGCAAATTTTCTTTTAACTTCAAGGTCAACTGCATTCGCTACGCTCACTGGGCGGCGGCCCAGACCGCCTCAAGGGTGCACCAGGGCCTGCACCCTTGAGAATCCCGGGCCCTGTCCAAATTGATATGTGTCGTGCCCTCGGTTCGAGTTCTTTCCAGTGACCCCTGCGCGTGGCCTAAACCACGCCGCTTCGCGGTCCTCTCGCTTGGTTTCGTGCCAACGGTAAGGCTGTTGTCACTCAACGCTGCGCTCGACGTAGGTTTTGAATCGGCCAGGAAACATTTACGGCAAAACCGGCAACATTAAAGGTCAACGGCGAAAGACAAAAAGACAAAAAGACAAAAAGACAAAAAGACAAAAAGACAAAAAGACAAAAAGACAAAAAGACAAAAAATCTTTGTCTGAAACGGCACGACATACATAGCTTACTGGCACATTCAGAGACGGCGCCGCGCGAAGCGGAGGGAGACGTTTTTGGCTCCCGACCGAGCAAGGGGACTGCGCAGCAGCGCGGCTCGTGCCACGCTCGGAGTCACTGAAACATAGCCGGTAATAGGCAGCAGACAAATCAACAACACCAAAAGGCCCAGGATTGTTAAGGAGCGGGCCAGCGCTCCTTAACTCGGTTCGGCACAGCGGGTTAAGTGGCCACTGCAATGATAAAACCGAAACAGCTCCTCATAGCCAATTGATTTTAAAACCATAAATTGACACTTAAGCCTAACCGAAACAATTCCGCTAAAGCCAATTAGTTTTAAAACAGAAAATTGCCATTTAAGCTGAAACGGCACGACGTACATAGCTAGTTGGCACATTCAGAGACGGCGCCGCGCGAAGCGGAGGGAGACGTTTTTGGCTCCCGACCGAGCAAGGGGACTGCGCAGCAGCGCGGCTCGTGCCACGCTCGGAGTCACTGAAACATAGCCGGTAATAGGCAGCAGACGAATCAACAACACCAAAAGGCCCAGGATTGTTAAGGAGCGGGCCAGCGCTCCTTAACTCGGTTCGGCACAGCTGGTCAAGTTGTCACAGCTATTATAAAACCGAAACAACTCCTCGGAGTTAATTGACTTTAAGCCCTCCCCCATAATAACTTCTTCCCAAACCCCAGGGTGTTATCGGTCATTTTGATCTCGTTTAAGGCAAGCTGCCAAATGGGCGCTTTCATCACCGCGGCAACAGGGAAATGCTTGCAGTATTGTGATCGGGCGGCCTTCTCGGCTTCCCCCTCCAGCACCGTGGCCTCGCCGCTGTATTGAATGCCTTTAATCAACGCCACGGTTTTAGGCTGGGTGGTGATAGTGCCGACAACATGCGGATTTTTATGCATCAGCGTACCGTGTCGGGTCTTTAGCTCGGTCATAAAATAAAGCACCATACGATCAACGTCAGCCACGTAAAAACAGTTGGCACTCCAGATATCACCTTCTGCCTGCGCGCACAGCGCCAATACATGGTTTTTACTTAGATAACGGCTAATAGTCTTTAGATCATCGGGATCGTTCATGCCCGGCTCCTGGCAACAAATTTGCCGACATTGTAACCCGATGTCCGGCGAGTAACAGCCTGCAGTTGCCACCGGGATACGCTTTTGCTTCACTTATGCCATCGACTGTGGGTAATCTGCAGCATTGTCAGCGACTGCCCAAAAGTAGCCTATCTATCGTGAACACCCAGCCTGCCGTTTCCTCCCTCTGGCATCTCTATATGCTGCGCACTCCAAGCGGCATGTTGTATACCGGCATCACCACCGATGTGATCCGCCGCCTACAGCAGCATCAAAGCGGTAAGGGGGCAAAAGCATTGCGCGGCAAAGGGGAACTGACGCTGGTATTTCATTGTCCGGCGGGCGATCGGTCGCAGGCATCAAAACTGGAATATCAGATAAAACAGTTGAGCAAGAAACAGAAAGAACAACTGGTGAATGATCGACCACAGAATATGACCGAATATTTACTGTAATAGGCGGGATAACCACATAAGGTTATTATTTAATAACGGGGCGTGATTGCGCCCCGCTTTATTAAAGCAACTCTTCGTACATTGTATCTATCTAAAGATGCAGACGATATTACAAAGCAACGTTAACGCTAATACCACCCACAAAAGCGTCTTTAACTTCAGATACAGCCCCTGGTGCAGAAATATATTGCAGGTTAGGACGTACTGTCAGCCAATCTGTGGCATGAATACCATAATAGAGTTCATAGTCGTATTCAGAACCACTCTGGATTGGTAAATAAGTCGGATTGCTGTACTCATTGACGTTATTTCCGTCATTCTGTTCACGCTGCGTACGGGTAAATTCATCATTGACGTGAATACGGCCCGCGCCAAATCCGATTTCATCTTTAGGACGTGCATCGAACAAACCGACATAAGTGACCGCCACTGACTGGAAGTTATCGGTGGTCGAGGTTTTCTTGTCGTTCATCACGCCCTGCAGGGTAAACGTCAGGCCACGGCTGTTATCGCCATCAACCGCAGTAAGTTGCTGTTGCACCAAAAAATAACCGCCGTAAGCGTGCGCCGTATCGCTGTATTGCATACCGCCGTTTTCAAAGGCACCGCTGCTGTAAACATTACCTTTGGTGGAGCTGTAGTAAGCACCAACTTTGTATTTACCCGGCAGCTGTTGCGCACCCAGTTTTGGCAACCAGCCAACTTCCAATGGGATCAGATTACCCACGGAGCCGGAGGTATCCAGACGGAAACCATTGCCGGTATCGTAGTTTTTCGGGTTCTGATTATAGATCCCGACCTGAGTATAAATTTCAGGGGTAAAGTTCAGTTTAACACGGCCGCCCCACTGGGAGATTGGCCAGTTATACCAGCGATCGCCACGCCAGTTACCCGCCGCACCGCTGCCCATGGTCAGGTTCTGGAAGTTGCTCTGCATGGAGTCGAAATCTTCACCCACCGTTACCCGACCGGCTTTGATATCCAGGGTATGGTTAAAATACCCCTGGCGCAGCCAGAACTGAGTCAGACGCGTAGTTTGCCCACGGCCATAGACTTCCTGGGTTGAGGAGAGTGTGCCCACCCGTGGATCGCCAATGGCGTCGTTGGTGACGTTTTTGCCGTTACGGTTGGTGACCGTCAGTTGGAATTCGGTGTCACTCCAGTTAAGCAGTTTTTCCAAATCAAGAGTGGTGCCAAACTGCCATTGATCGGCATAGCGGGCAGTGGTGGACTGATTATAACCGCCAGAAAAGTTGCTTGCCGCTTCACCGGTATAGTTTACCTGAAAATCAACGCCATCCTGCTTGAGCGCACTGCGCTCGCCACCCCAGTCCCCAAACATCCATGGAGAATTGACAGCCATTGGCGTCAGCGCATCAGCAGCTAATGCATGTGCGGAGGTAAAAAGCAGCGCGGCAGAACATGCCAGGCAGAGCTTTTTCAAACGAAGGGGAGTTTTATTGGCCACGTTAGATTCCTTGTTATACCTAAAGTTCAGTAACAACAATATTGTTCTTCGCGGAAGTTTATTCTGTGATGGATATTTGATTATTTTAAACAACGCAAGTAAATATGTAACAAGAGGTTGTTGGATATTTAATTATATAACTGACCACTGATATTCTTGTGCAAAAAGTGGCATGGTAATAAATAACTTTATAATACCATTACGAAATAGTTTCGTCGGAAAAAACATTATAACTCAATAAAAAGCATATTAGCACAATAAGATAAGACTTCATTAATTCCTTATTTATTCTTTATTTATTCATTATCTTTAGCAAATAAAGCTATTTATTAAAATAAGCATTAATTCCTAATAAAAAAGCCGACGTTTACGCATCGGCCTTTTCTTCTATAAAACATTTCATCCTGTACATCGTCGAGCAGGGTATATTCTGCGCTTAAAAGCGGTCGAAATGTGGCGGATAGGCCACCAGGCCGCTGACGCCTTCAAGGGCGTCTTCTGCCAAAACATAGAGTTGAAACGTCTGCTCGCTTTGCGGCCAGCGGCAATGCAAATTATGCTCAGCAGCTGGCTTAAAGCCAAACCGTTGGTAGTACTGCGGTGAGCCCAAGACCACCACGGTGGCATAACCAAACTCGTTGAGCGCATCCAAACCTTCATATACCAGTTTTTCAGCGATACCTTGCCGACGTAAGGAGTCTTCGACAGCCAGCGGGGCTAATGCTACCCACTGACGGTCTTCTCCCTGGACATCAACCGGGGTAAAGGCCGCATAACCTACAACGCCGCCTTCGTCGTCCGTGGCAACAATCCCCAACGTCAGCAAACCGTCTTCACGCAGTTGCTGCACCAGATCGGCCTCGTCATCGCGCGCAAAGGCTTTTCGCAATAAGCGATCTATCCCTGCGGCATCGACCGGAATTTCGACTCTGATTAACATGATGATATTGCCGGAGAGAATGACTCGCCGTCCTCTTGTTGACCCGCCTCAACGAAATCAGCCAGACGATGAAGCCCCTGGCGCAGTAGCGCAGGCATACTATCGAGTTCGATGGAGTCCATCAGATTTTTCACGTACAGGCCCAATTCCGTGTCTCCTTCAATACGCAAACGCCGTTTAAAGAACAGCGTATCCGGATCTTCGCGGCGGGCGGCGACCAGTATCAAGTCGTTAGCATTGCCGCTGAAGCTCACATCAAATTCTTTCTGCTCGCCAACCTGGATTTTGCCATCATTGACGGTCATCGACCATTGCAGATGCAGATCGGTGATCTCGATACGCAGCCAGCGACCCTCTAGAAAATCGAGATCCCCTTCAGCCAGCGCCTCCTGAAACTGCCAGCCAAGTACCTGTTGCAGAACCTGGCGCTTAAGTGCAAAGGGGGTAAATTTTAACGGCACACTTAACAGTGACGGCCCTTGGCGCACCATACGTGCTCGTAGTTTTTGCAACACTGGCACTTCTCCTCTGGATAACTTTTCTGGACATTATTGATGTCAAAACAGCCCATTTTGCCATATCGACGGCTTTGTACCGCGCTCTAAATCAATAATGTCTGATAAAAATAGTGCATGAGGTTAACTCCGCTAATTGTACGTGAGCATCGCTGACGGTCAAATCAAGTTGCAGCATCATGCAACAACAGGATTAAAGCTGCCTCAAATCAAAATATTGCCGACAGAGCTTATCTAAAATGAATCCCCGTTTGACCACACCAGGTGCTGGCCCTCACAGAAAGAACGACATGTTCGTCAGCTGTCCTTCGATCGGCTTCAGCAGGAGATGACTATGGAGCTACTTTGCCCGGCAGGGAATCTGCCCGCGCTAAAAGCAGCAATTGATAATGGAGCCGATGCGGTTTATATCGGTTTGAAAGATGACACCAATGCCCGACATTTTGCCGGCTTGAACTTCACCGAGAAGAAACTTCAGGAAGCGGCAGACTATGTTCATCGTCATCATCGCAAGCTGCATATTGCGATCAATACCTTTGCCCATCCCGATGGCTACCAACGCTGGGAGCGCGCCGTGGATATGGCGGCACAGCTGGGAGCCGACGCGCTGATCCTGGCCGATTTGGCCATGCTTGACTACGCCGCTACGCGCTATCCGTCGGTGGAGCGCCATGTGTCAGTGCAGGCCTCGGCCACCAATGAACAAGCCATCTCGTTCTACAAAAATAACTTTGATGTCGCCCGTGTAGTTTTGCCGCGCGTGCTCTCTATGCATCAGGTGCGTCAGCTGTCACGCAGCAGCGCAGTACCATTGGAAGTCTTTGCCTTTGGCAGCCTGTGCATTATGGCCGAGGGGCGCTGCTACCTCTCTTCCTATCTGACCGGTGAATCCCCCAACACCGTCGGTGCCTGTTCACCGGCACGTTTTGTGCGCTGGCAACAAACGCCACAGGGGATGGAGTCTCGCCTTAACGACGTGCTAATCGACCGCTATGAAGAAGGGGAAAACGCCGGTTATCCAACCCTGTGCAAAGGGCGTTATCTGGTTGATGGCGTGCGCTACCATGCACTGGAAGAGCCAACCAGCCTGAATACTCTGGAACTGCTGCCCGAACTCTTTGCCGCCAATATTGCCTCGGTTAAAATTGAAGGTCGTCAGCGCAGCCCGGCCTATGTCAGCCAGGTTACCCGCGTGTGGCGTGCGGCGATCGATCGCTGCAAGAACAATCCGCAGGAATTTACCACTGAGCAGTCGTGGATGACCGCCCTTGGCTCGCTGTCTGAAGGCACCCAGACGACGCTGGGTGCTTATCACCGCAAATGGCAATAATGAGGCGGAAACCATGAAATATTCTTTAGGCGCCATCCTCTATTATTGGCCAAAAACTGAAATTGAACACTTTTATCAAGCGGCCGTCGCCAGCGACGCCGAGGTGATTTATCTCGGCGAAACGGTGTGTAGCAAACGGCGGGAAATGAAAGTGGCCGACTGGCTGGACTTGGCCAAACAGATCAGTGCCAGCGGTAAACAGGTGGTGATCTCCACCCTGGCTCTGCTGCAAGCACCCTCGGAGCTGACAGAGCTGAAACGCTACGTCGAGAACGGCGAGTTTCTGCTGGAAGCCAACGATCTCGGTGCGGTCAATATGGCCTGGGAACGCAAGTTGCCTTTTGTCGCCGGTCATGCGCTGAACTGCTATAACGCCGTCACGCTGAAAATTTTGCACAAACAGGGCATGGTGCGCTGGTGTATGCCGGTCGAACTGTCACGCGACTGGCTGATTAACCTGCTCGATCAGTGTCAGTCTCTGGGGTTCCGCAATCAGTTTGAAGTGGAAGTGCTGGCCTATGGTCATCTGCCGCTGGCCTATTCCGCCCGCTGCTTTACCGCACGCGCAGAGAACCGCGCCAAAGATGATTGTGAAACCTGCTGTATTCAGTATCCACAGGGCAGAAAAGTCCTGTCGCAGGAAAACCAGCAAGTCTTTGTCCTTAATGGCATTCAGACGCAAAGCGGTGCCTGCTACAACCTTGGCAACGATCTCGCTTCAATGCAGGGACTGGTCGATATTGTACGACTTTCACCAATGGGCCTGGAGACGCTGCAAGTGTTGGCTGATTTCCGTGCCAATGAGCAGGGAGCCCATCCGCTGCCCTTAACGCAGCAAGCCGACTGTAATGGTTACTGGCGTAATATTGCCGGGCTGGAACTGGTCGGTTGACGCCCTGCCTCAGACGCATCCGGTCTGAGGCAGTGGTTTTCAATCATTGCGCAGCGGTCTCTTGCGTTGTAGCAACGTCCGCAAACGCCCGCTGTCGCGCAATAACCCCAAGCCAATCCCCAGCGCCGTATAAAATCCGCCAAGCACCAGCAGCATCAACATATCCCCGCCCACCTCGCTAAACGGCAATCCCATCTGATTGACGCCAGCAATGGCTTTAGTCGCCCAGGTGGAGGGCAGCATCGACGACACCGCTCTGACCCAGGCAGGCATGGCCTGCAGCGGCCAGATGGTGCCGGAAATATAAAATACCGGCATGGTGATAAACGACAGCGTCAGATAGATCATCTCTACGCTGCGCAGGCATTCGGTGACCAACTTGCCCAGCCCCAGCACCGCCAGCAGAAAAGGAAAGGTCAGCAAAATAATCTCGCCAATACTGGCGGTTTGCCGGTAGCCCAGCACCCAGGGCCACAATACAAACAGCACAATGGACAAAAACAGCCAAATGGGGATCAGCGCCGATAGCCCGCCGAGCATCGCCGGTATCGTCGGTTTACCGCTGGGGGCGCTTTTCAGGCCGATATTGACCCTGACACTGGCAATCAGCAGCGAGTGTTGCAACAACATCACCAGCAGGCCGGGGAAAATAATCGCTGCAAAACTGATCCCCGGATTAAACAGATCCAGGGTTTGTCCCACCATTGGTGTGAGCAGCACGCTGGCCTGACGACTGCTGAAGCCGCTACTCAGCAACAGCTGGCTATTATATTGCGTTAACAGGCTTTGATAGGCGGTCAGCACATCCTGTTCAATCTGACCGTTGGCCAGGCGGTTGGTGGCATCGCCGTATACCGGGATAACAATGGCTTCCCCCGCCAGAATTTTCTTTTCCAGATCGACGGGCATAATCACCACCGCAAACAGCTTGCGCTGCCCCAGATCGCGCTGCGCCTCGGGAATACTGTCGTAGGCGACAGTTTTGATTTTCGAGGTAGCATCCAGATCGCGGGTCAGCAGCCGACTGGCCGTGCTGTGGTCCTGATCAATCACCGCAACCGGCAGATCCCAGACGGTACGATTGGCGTAAACGGTACTCATCAGGCATAGCGAGATAAGCAACATCATCCACATTGGTTTTTCCAGCATGCCACTGAGTACGCGCACAAAGGTGCGCCAGTAGGTCAGTAATCCCTGGCGCCATGTCATTTGCCCGGCTCCTGTGTTTTAAGCCGTCGATACAGCCGACGATGGACCAATAACCCGGCCACCAGCGGGTAAATCAGCAAAATCGCACAAACGCTGACAATATGGCGGCCCGGCACCTGGCGTAAAAAGACATCAAACATCGCATTCAGGGCATGGGTCAGCGGTTCGATTTCCGAAATTATGCGCGCCGGCAGTGGCATCGACAGTTCAGGCACCGCCATGCCGGAGAAGGTTAATGCCAGACTAACCAGCATCGCCATCATGGTGTAAGCGGTAATGGTGCTGCCGGTAAAGGTAAACAGTAACAGCCCCAGGCTTTGCGCAGCAATTACGTAAAAAAAGGCAATCAACAGCATAAACAACGGATTGCCACTAACCCGAGCATCAAACACCCATACCAACAGCGCGATCTCGACCATCAGCAAGGTGGTGAAGCACAGCGTATAGGGGGCCAGCTTACCGAGCAGGCCAAAGGTGAAAGAAGGGGCGGCGATAAGCGCCTGGCTGCGGGCCATCACATAGATCATGCAGGTGACGGTAAACAGCTGCAGCAGATGGATGGTGGCGGCAAATTGCTGATAATAAACATAGCTGCCACTGGCATTGAACAAGCTGCCATAAGAGATATCCACGCTGGCAAGAGTGGGCACGGTTTTGCCGTACGACGAGGCAATAAAGGTGCGATAGCTGCTATTAAGTTCCGCGATCAGGCCACTAAAATCCTGGGTCGAATAGAGTCCGGCACCGTAAAACAGCGCATTATAATACAGCACCACGCTCGGCTGGCGACCGGCCAGCACATCGGCTTCAAAACGCGGGGGAATATACAGCAACGCATAGTCCTGCGCGGTACGCAGACGATACTCTGCCTCGGGTAATCCACCGCCGTAGGCTTCGACATGGGCATGAGAACCGGCATCCAGTTTGCGGATCAGCTCTTGGGACAGCGGACTATGGTCGTTATCCACCACCGAAACCGGTAACTCCAGCAGCGTACCTTCCGAAAAGTTACTGGCGATCAACACAAAGAGTAACAACGGAAAGCACCAGCATAGCCAGTGGATCACCTGTCGACGAAAGGCATGGTTTACCTCGCGGCTAAACGAACGGCTGAAACAGCGCCAGGCGGCCTTAACGCGATGCAACAGCAGGGAGCGTGCCATTATTGCCCGGTTTTCCACTGCCATAAGGCGCTCATTCCCTGACGCAGTCCGGCCACCGGTTGCAGGGGATAGAGTCGAACTTCAAAGGTTTTTAAGTCGAAATCGCCGGTCGCCCGGGTGGCGCGTTTGGTGGCGTAATCACCCAATGGAGCAATATAGCGAACCTCGGCATCGACGCGTTGGTTGGCCAGGCCCGGTACCTGCAAATTGACGCGATCACCTTTTCGCACCCCCGCCAAAATATCTTCACGCAGGTTAAAGACAAAATAGGCCTGCGGCAGTTGGATCAGAGTTAACAACGGGCTGTTGGCACTTTGCAGTTCACCGACTTCGGTGGGAATGGGCCCCACTTCGCCATCTACCGGCGCTTTGACCTGTAAATCATCGGTCTGGGCTTTTATCTCCAACAGGTTTTCTTCGGCAGCGCGCAATTGGGCAGCATAAACATCGCGCTGCTCAATACGGTCGCCGTTGACGCCCTGATCAAGATTGGCTTTCGCCACCTGCACCTGCTGATAGGCGCTGTCCCGTGCCTCACGGGAACTCTCCAGATCGGAGGCGGAGACATAGCCCTTGTCCGCCACGCGCGCATTGCGATTATAAAGGTCACGAGCATTAGTATAGGTGGCCTGAGCTTGCGCCAGAGTGGCTTGCAGATTGCGGATGCTCTCTTCGCGAGTGCCATTGCGTGAGAGATCCAGCTGAGCCTGAGCCTGATCGCGTGAAGCTTGCAGCGAGCGCAACTGCGCCATCAGTTCCGGGCTGTCGAGGGTTAATAGCAGTTGCCCCGCTTTGACATCGTCGCCACGGCGAACATGTCGCTCGACAATACGTCCCTTGGCCTTGGAGGCAACAATGACCTCAGGAGCATCCACTTCACCCTGCAACAATAAAGACTGGTTGTTGGCGCGAAATAATACGGCAAGAGAAATCGCCACCGCCACCAACAGCAGGGTCAATAATATCCTTTTATTCATCGTTTTTTTCCTTGCTGGCGGTCGAAAGCAAAGCTTCGCCTGACATAATTCTCAGGATCCCCTACCTTTTCATCGCCATCTGCCATGTTATCAGTGGCAATGCTAAGAGATCATAGCGCAGTTTTTTTAACACAACGTGTTGATATGAGACAAGCAAAGTCATGGCCACTGCTCACCGCTCAAATAGCGTATTCAAAACGGGGTAAATGGACGATACTTATCTTTATAATTAGCCAGCAAAGTTTTTTGCCACCCCCATCGCAGGCAATATCCAGGGGTAAGGCAGGAAGGCTTGCGGCCGGAACTCAAAAGGTGAATAAATATGTCTGAAGCGACAGCTAACAACAATCTGGTGCCTTTGTCGGTACTCGATCTCGCACCGGTGCCGCAGGGGGCCACCCCGGCGCAGGCCTTTCAATGCTCACTGGAACTGGCTCAGCAGGCAGAGAAATGGGGTTATCAACGTTACTGGCTGGCTGAACACCATAATATGACCGGCATTGCCAGTGCGGCCACTTCGGTGCTGATCGGTTTTATCGCGGCGGGAACCCACAGTATTCGTTTAGGTTCCGGCGGCGTGATGTTGCCAAACCACTCGCCGCTGGTGATTGCCGAACAGTTCGGTACGCTGGCCACCCTCTACCCTAACCGTATTGATTTGGGTCTTGGCCGCGCGCCAGGTACAGATCAGCGCACCATGATCGCTCTGCGCCGTCATCTGTCAGGTGAAGTTGATAATTTCCCCCGGGACGTGCAGGAACTTCAGCACTATTTTGGCGAGGTTCAACCCAATCAGGCCGTACAGGCGGTGCCGGGTCAGGGGCTACATGTGCCCATCTGGCTGCTGGGCTCCAGCCTGTACAGCGCCCAGTTAGCCGCTGCGCTGGGGCTGCCTTTTGCCTTTGCCTCCCACTTTGCCCCGGATATGTTGTATCAGGCGCTGTCGATTTATCGCAGCCAGTTCAAACCGTCGGCCCAGTTGCAGACCCCTCACGCCATGGTATGCATCAACGTGATTGCCGCAGATACTGATGAACAGGCACAGCGGATGTTTACCTCCAATCAGCAGCAGTTTATCAATTTGCGCCGCGGCAACCCCGGCAAGCTGCCAGCGCCGGTGGATAATATCGAAAGCCTGTGGTCAGCCCAGGAACGTTTTGGCGTCGATCAGGCCCTGCGTATGTCGGTGGTGGGCAATAAAGAGACTGTGCGTCAGGGATTACAGGCGGTACTGCGTGAAACCGAAGCCGATGAGCTGATGATTAACGGTCAGATCTTTGACCACCAGGCACGGCTACACTCGTTTGAAATCGTTGCCCAGTTGCAGGGCGATCTGCAAAAAACGGCGCGTATTAGTTAATCGCGGCAAGTGTCAGCGAAATAGCAAAAAAACAGCCCCGGATAAGTTGATATGCAACTTATCCGGGGCTGTTCGTTTTTCAGTGATCTTGCCATTATTTATCTTCGAACAGTTTTTCGATGGACTTTGTTGGGTAGAAAAGCGAGTTTGCATTATTCCCGGTCAGAGCAATAAACCCGAGCTTTAGGTAGAAGCGCTTAGCCTTTTCATTGATGGCATCAACAAACAGCCCATGCACGCCTACCGCCTGCGATGCAAGGTAGACCACTTTCATGGCATGAGTGACAAGGGTTGTCCCCCATTCTTGTCCCTGTAGGCCTTGATGAACAGCCAGACGACCCAAGGTCACGCTGGGTACATTGGGATAAGGCACTTTCCGCTTCTGTGTGTTCGATGGAAGGGCTTCTTTCTCGAAGCTGCTGCCAGAAAGCGTGTAGTAACCCATTACTTTGGGTTTGGGCTCTTTCGTCGTGAGCAAATAACCGCGCAGGATGCGGCCATTATGCTGACGCGCAAGATGATCGCCAAGAAAGGTATTTAGCGATCCTTCGCCACAGTCGAAGCCCGAAAAATCGTATTCGGTGTCTTCTGAAAAAATTTCAATGGTCAAATTGTCCACGTCTTACTCCATGCTTTGCAGACGGGCAGCTGCTCGTTTCAACCTTTCATTTAATGCAGGTGGATTGTTGATGGCATCCATGATCAGGTTCCAGGATTCCTCATTAAGAACCAGGCGACGATGTCGCTCAATAACTTCCGCAGCACGTTCAGAAGCACTGGCCACCATAAATTGAGTAATCGTCTGGTTGGATATTGCCGCAGCTTCTTCGATTGTGCTTTTATCTTCGTTGCTTAACCTGAGATCGATGCGCTGTTTTTTCAGTGCGGTCATGGTGTACTCCCTGGCTGGTTAACGCATTGCGGCAGCCATTCTCTTTACTTACGGTTTTAGTTTTTCAAAGCGATTCAATATTACGCCAACTGTACGGATTTATTCCGTACAAATACTATAAAGAGAGTCCCCCATTCTTGCAATAACTAAGTAGCCTTGCTGATTGAGAGACCAGAGCTTGATGCACAGCTCAAAAAAAAACCAGCCCGTAGGCTGGTTTTATTACTCATTATCTGACGAAAGCCTTGCGGCCCGGCAGATTATGCGTCAGTAGTACGACGCGGCGCACGGCTTGGCGGACGACGTTCGCCAGCGGCAGAAGCGCCAGCACCTTCACGGCGTTCACCAGGACGACCACGGCCACCTTCGCGACGTTCACCGCTGAAAGAACGCGGCGCACCGTTACCACGACGCTCGCCTGCTGCACCAGCCGGAGCTGCGCCAGCCGGACGTTCACGACGTGCTGGCTGAGGCTGTGCATCACCCAGCAGCTGCATGTTCATCGGCTTGTTCAGGATGCGAGTACGGGTGAAATGAGACAGAATTTCGCCCGGCATGCCTTTAGGCAGCTCGATGGTTGAGTGCGAAGAGAACAGCTTGATGTTACCGATATAACGGCTGCTGATATCACCTTCGTTGGCAATAGCACCCACGATATGGCGAACTTCAACACCATCATCACGGCCAACTTCAATACGATACAGTTCCATTTCGCCAGCGTCACGACGCTCACGACGTGGACGGTCACCGTCACGTGCCGGACGATCACCATCACGCGAAGGACGGTCGCCATCACGAGCCGGGCGACGATCGCTACGTTCGCTGCGTTCGCTGCGTTCGCCACGATCTTCAAATTCGCGACGTGGTGGACGGCTTTTGCCAACCGGATCCGCAGGAACGATCAGTGGACGTTCACCCTGAGCCATTTTCAGCAATGCTGCGGCCAGCGTTTCGATATCCAGTTCTTCTTCTTGCGGTTGCAGTTTAGCCAGCAGACCACGGTACATATCCAGATCGCTGCTTTCCAGTTGCTGCTGAACTTTAGCGGCAAACTTGGCCAGACGACGTTGACCCAGCACTTCTGCCGTTGGCAATTCCACTTCCGGGATTGCCAGCTTCATGGTGCGTTCTACGTTGCGCAGCAGACGACGTTCGCGGTTTTCAACAAACAGCAGAGCGCGACCAGCACGACCAGCACGACCGGTACGGCCGATACGGTGCACGTAGGATTCAGAGTCCATCGGGATGTCATAGTTGACAACCAGGCTGATACGTTCAACGTCAAGACCACGTGCTGCAACGTCGGTAGCAATCAGGATATCCAGGCGGCCATCTTTCAGGCGTTCCAGAGTCTGCTCACGCAGTGCCTGGTTCATATCGCCGTTCAGTGCTGCACTGCTGTAACCACTGCGTTCCAGCGCTTCAGCCACTTCCAGGGTCGCATTTTTGGTACGAACAAAGATGATAGCAGCATCAAAATCTTCAGCTTCCAGGAAACGAACCAGCGCTTCATTTTTACGCATGCCGAATACTGACCAGTAGCTCTGGCTGATATCCGGACGGGTAGTCACGCTTGACTGGATGCGCACTTCCTGTGGATCTTTCATAAAGCGACGCGTAATACGGCGGATCGCTTCTGGCATGGTTGCAGAGAACAACGCGGTCTGATGTTGAGCCGGGATCTGCGCCATAATGGTTTCTACGTCTTCGATAAAGCCCATACGTAACATTTCGTCGGCTTCATCGAGCACCAGACCGCTCAGGTTAGAGAGGTTCAGCGTGCCGCGTTTCAAATGGTCTAACAGACGACCCGGGGTACCAACAACAACCTGTGGACCCTGACGCAGTGCGCGCAACTGCACGTCATAGCGTTGGCCGCCGTAAAGTGCAACGACGTTAACGCCTTGCATATGTTTAGAGAAATCGGTCATGGCTTCGGCAACCTGAACCGCCAGTTCGCGGGTTGGTGCCAAAACAAGAATCTGTGGTGCTTTCAGAGAAGCATCAATGTTGTGTAACAGTGGCAGCGAGAACGCTGCAGTTTTACCACTACCGGTCTGAGCCATGCCCAGCACATCGCGACCATTTAACAGGTGCGGAATACATTCGGATTGAATCGGTGATGGTTTTTCGTAGCCCAGATCGGTCAGGGCAGCAATAATCGGAGCGGACAGCCCCAGGTCAGCAAAAGAGGTTTCAAGCTCAGTAGTCATGTACACGTGCCTCATTAATAATGGCAGCCAGTCTACATAACTCGTCGAGAAAATTTTCAGTCATTTTCATTGAAAAGTGTGAACCGGCTCAAAGTAGTTTATAAAACGAACAAAGCAACCCTCGCCCGTTAAGGCGATTAAAAATGGCATAGCACCATTGTTAATCAGGATGATATGTGTCGTCAGCTATTGCTGGTCCGATTCTGATAGGTCGTCTTGCTCTTGGCCCAAAAGCGCCAATTCCAACAATGCATAGCGGTGCTCAACAAAATTGTGAACGTTGTTAGCTACCGTCAGTTTGAACAATGCCGAAGCGCTGTTCTTGTCCCCCAGACTTAGGTAATGCTTACCTAAATAGAAGTCAGTTTCACTGAGATGCTCAGCGAGCGAAGTGTTATCCGTTGCTTCTGCCTTCAGGCGAACCATCAGCGTGGATTCGCTGATCTTGCCAAGGTAGAATTCGACGATATTCCATCCCCATTGCCCTCTGTCCGCTTTGTCATAGCGCTGCTGGAGCGCGACATCGGCATTCTTGGAATTGATTTCTCGCTCCACAAGATACAGCCATAACGAACGGAAGGGATCATTTGGATCGTCTCGATAAAACGCCTGCAAATCATCCTGCGCTAACGCATATCTGCCACCATAGTAAAGGGCGATACCGCGATTCAAACGCGCGTAATTGTAAGTTGGATCAAGCTCTAGTACAGAATCAAACGCTTCATAGGCAGCATCAAAATTGCCTGCCTGCGTTAGGTATATCCCCAGGTAATTAAAAACCTCTGGCATATCAGGACGAATAGATAGCGCTTGTGAAAAATCATTTCGCGCCAGCGCTCTTAGCCCGAGACTATCATACAGCACACCGCGCTCATATAATAGCTGTGCTCTCTCATCATCTGTTAAAGATCGACTGGCAAGTATTTGTTCCATACGCGCCAGGATCACTTCCTGCTGCAACGTCGGCTGCAGTGGGATCGCCAGGACTTCGTTTTTGCGCCAATCGTGGTTGCTGCATCCTGCCAACAAAAGTGTTGTCGCAACATAACAACAGCGCAAGAAAGGCTTCATTTCAACTCCCGAAGACAAACATTGGACAAACGTCCTGTTATCCGCTTGCTTAGCATAAGTGCATCCTGCACTCATGATACGAACAGCCCCCGGTCAAAAAACCGGGAGGCTGTAAACTACAGGTTACAGATTACTCTGCTGCTGGTTCAGCTGACTCGGCATCTGGCGTCGTCGCTTCTTTGATGCTCAAGCGTACACGACCCTGACGGTCAACTTCCAGAACCTTAACCGGTACTTCCTGACCCATCTGCAGATAGTCGGTCACTTTCTCTACGCGCTTGTCAGCGATTTGAGAAATGTGCACCAGACCTTCTTTACCGCCACCGATGGCAACAAAGGCACCAAAGTCAACGATACGGGTAACTTTACCCTGGTAGATGCGGCCAACTTCGATTTCGGCAGTGATCTCTTCGATACGACGGATAGCATGTTTCGCTTTTTCGCCGTCGGTTGCAGAAATTTTAACGGTGCCGTCATCTTCGATTTCGATGGTAGTGCCGGTTTCTTCGGTCAGCGCACGGATCACGGAACCACCTTTACCAATGACATCTTTGATTTTGTCAGAGTTAATTTTGATGGTGTGAATACGTGGAGCAAACTGAGAAATATCACCGCGCGGTTCGTTGATTGCCTGATTCATCACGCCCAGAATGTGCAGACGAGCACCTTTGGCCTGACTCAGAGCAGCCTGCATGATTTCGCGGGTAATGCCTTCAATTTTAATATCCATCTGCAGGGCAGTAATACCTTCGCTGCTGCCTGCGACTTTGAAGTCCATATCACCCAGGTGGTCTTCATCACCCAGAATGTCAGACAGAACCACAAAGTTGTCGCCTTCTTTAACCAGACCCATTGCGATACCCGCAACGGCGGCTTTAATCGGCACACCTGCATCCATCAGGGCCAGTGACGCGCCACATACGGAAGCCATAGATGATGAACCGTTAGATTCGGTGATTTCAGAAACAACGCGAACGGTGTAAGCGTAGTTTTCTGGCATCACAGCCAGCACACCGCGTTTTGCCAAACGGCCGTGACCGATTTCGCGACGCTTAGGTGAACCGACCATGCCGGTTTCGCCTACGGAGTACGGAGGGAAGTTGTAGTGGAACAGGAAGCTGTCGGTTTTCTCGCCCATCAGTTCATCAAGGTTTTGCGCATCGCGGGTGGTACCCAGCGTCGCGGTAACCAGCGCCTGAGTTTCACCACGGGTGAACAGCGCAGAACCGTGAGTACGTGGCAGTACGCCGGTACGCACATCCAGGCCACGGATCATGTCTTTTTCGCGGCCATCGATACGAGGCTCGCCTTTCAGCACGCGGCTACGTACCACGTTCTTTTCGATAGCGCCCAGCAGGTCACCGATTTCGCCAGCGTCCAGCGTTTCGTCTTGTGCCAGCAGGGTTGCAGTCACGTCAGCCTTGATCGCGTCAACGCGAGCATAACGTTCTTGCTTGTCGGTGATGCGGTAAGCGTCGCCGAGCTGAGATTCTGCCAGGGCAGCGATGCGCGCATGCAGGGCATCGTTGACCGCTTCTGGCTGCCAATCCCACTTAGGTTTGCCCGCTTCGGCCACCAGAGCGTTGATTTCGCTAATAACGATTTGTTGTTGATCGTGACCAAAGACCACGGCACCAAGCATCTGATCTTCGCTGAGGATTTCAGCTTCGGATTCAACCATCAGCACTGCGCCCTGAGTCCCGGCAACCACCAGGTCCAGTTTACTTTCTTTCAGTTCATCAGCCGTTGGGTTCAGCACGTACTGGTTATTGATATAACCCACGCGAGCAGCACCGATTGGGCCATTGAACGGGATACCAGACAGGCTCAATGCCGCAGAAGCACCAATCATCGCCACGATATCAGGGTTAACCTGTGGGTTCAGAGAAACCACGGTAGCAATCACCTGTACTTCGTTAAGGAAGCTATCCGGGAACAGTGGACGGATTGGACGGTCAATCAGACGTGAAGTCAGGGTTTCGCCTTCGCTTGGACGGCCTTCACGACGGAAGAAGCTGCCAGGGATACGACCGGCAGCGTAGGTACGCTCCTGGTAGTTCACGGTCAGTGGGAAGAAGCTCTGGCCGGCTTTGGCTTTTTTCTGGCCAACAACGGTAACGAATACAGCAGTGTCATCCATGCTTACCATTACGGCAGCAGTAGCCTGACGAGCCATCATACCGGTTTCTAAAGTCACGGTATGTTGACCGTATTGGAACTTACGAACAGTCGCTTTAAGCAATGTAATATCCTTTTTTGGTGACGCGCAGCTGTTATGACAGCAGTTCACATCAATTAATTCTGAACTTCACACTACATCCTCGCGACTAATGACAATCCTTAATCCGCTCATCGGGAATAAAGTCTCTCATTAGCCGCGCGAACCTCTGTAACGGAAGATCTCTCGAATAGATTACTCTTTTATAAAACATTTATTTCATAAAAAAGGTAGTAGAAACAACAGCTGTGTCAATATTTCGCTTTACCGTTGTTTCCTAGAATAAAGGGGCCAACTTGGCCCCTTTACACTGAAACTCGCTAACTTAGCGACGCAGACCCAGGCGTTCGATAACGCTGGTATAACGTGCTACGTCTTTACGCTTCAGGTAGTCCAGCAGTTTACGACGCTGAGAAACCATACGCAGCAGACCACGACGGCTGTGGTGATCTTTTTTGTGCTCTGCAAAGTGACCTTGCAGATGGTTAATTTGAGCAGTCAGCAGAGCAACCTGAACTTCGGTAGAACCACTGTCGTTAGTGCCACGACCGTAGTCTGCAACGATCTGAGCTTTAGCTTCAACGCTTAGAGACATAATTCACTCCAAAAATATTATAGTTTAATTAAACGGGCGCCGATCTCTAATTCAGCTACCCAATACACAAGCTGCGCTATTCTACTCTTTGAGTAGGCCGATCGCAACATGAGCAACACTGTGTTAACGAGCAAATCTGCGTCACAGATTTGTCGTTACTCAGGGTATTCGACGACCAGACGCTTAGGGGCCACGCGACCCTGATCGTCAATCTCGGCCACGCCGATAAACTTGCGTTCTTCGCCTTCGGTCATCCGCACCAGGCCGGATAATGGTGCCCCGGAGACCTGCACAGGTTGGCCCTGTTTCACGTAGCCGGCGACCACTGGCAGTAAATTGACTTCAGGAAAATCTTCGCACGGGCTGTCCATTGGCAACAGCAGCGGATCAAGCACCTCGCGCGGTTCGATGCCCTCGGCTTCGGCCTGGGCAATCAGCGCATTAAGCTGATCCATGGTCACCATCCGTTCCAGAGGATAGGTGGCAACCTGCAAACGGCGCAAAAAGCTGACATGCGCACCGCAACCGAGTTTTTCACCGAGGTCATCAACGATGGTGCGGATATAGGTGCCTTTGGAACAGTGAATTTCCAGCTCAACGTCGTGACCTTCCCAACGAATAAACTGT
The DNA here is from genome assembly GCF_012933545.1 of Rouxiella aceris. Classification (GTDB taxonomy): domain Bacteria; phylum Pseudomonadota; class Gammaproteobacteria; order Enterobacterales; family Enterobacteriaceae; genus Rouxiella; species Rouxiella aceris. The sequence goes on from NZ_JAADJU010000001.1 coordinate 664,246, forward strand.
AACTCATACACCGTAATGCTGCGTGACTCGCGCGGAACTTCTATCCCTTCACGGGCATACTCATAGAGTTTACGCCCCTGGTATTTCAATGCGGAATACATTGAAGGGATTTGCTGTGTCTCACCACGAAAGCTTTCCAGCGCAGCATCTAACTCGGCCTGGCTAAAAGTCACCGGGCGTTCTGCAATCAGCTTGCCTTCGGCATCGGAGGTATCGGTGCGCTGTCCCATACGGGCGATCACGCGATAACGCTTATCGGAGTCGAGCAGAAAACGTGAGAACTTGGTGGCTTCACCCAGGCACAGCGGCAACATACCGGTAGCCAGTGGATCCAGCGCGCCAGTATGTCCTGCACGATTGGCGTTATACAGGCGTTTCACCTTTTGTAACGCGTCATTTGACGACAGACCCAGTGACTTATCCAGCAACAGAACGCCGTGAATATCACGGCCGCGGCGACGTGGACGACTCATCAGGACTCCTCGTTGTCGCCTGCTGCAGAACGACGCTCAGCATCGTTTCTCACTACGTTGGTCACCAGGTTGGACATACGCATGCCTTCAACCAGTGAGTTGTCGTAGGCAAAGGTCAACTCGGGCACCACGCGCAAACGCATGGCTTTACCAATCAGCGTACGGATAAAACCAGAGGCATCTTGCAGGGCCTTGATACCGTTTTTAATACGGTCAGGATCCTGTGGTGCGGTGGTCAATACGTCGAGGAAGGTAACAAATACTTTGGCATAAGCCAGGTCACGGGACACTTCAACACCGGAGACAGTGGCCATACCGACGCGAGGATCTTTCACTTCGCGTTGCAATATGATGGCAATCTCTTTCTGCATCTCCTGAGAGACGCGTTGGGTACGGCTGAATTCTTTAGCCATAATCTTTAACTCCACACGTTGACTTCGTCATGCTCAGCCCCTGTACCACAGTGGTGCAAGGTACAATATTCGGGTAAAGCTGATGACAAATAAGGGGGCGCAAGGCCCCCCCAATGGTTCTGAATGTAGTCGCAAAGCGGAACGTTAAGCGATGGTACGTTTGATTTCGATGATTTCGAAGACTTCGATCACATCGCCAGCACGTACGTCGTTGTAGTTCTTAACGCCGATACCACATTCCATGCCGTTACGGACTTCGCTAACGTCATCTTTAAAGCGGCGCAGGGATTCCAGCTCGCCTTCATAGATAACCACGTTGTCACGCAGAACACGGATTGGGTTGCTACGTTTAATCATACCTTCAGTAACCATACAGCCTGCGATAGCGCCAAATTTCGGTGACTTGAACACGTCACGAACTTCAGCCAGACCAATGATTTGCTGTTTGTATTCTGGTGCCAACATCCCGCTCATCGCCTGTTTGACTTCGTCAATCAGGTTATAGATAACCGAGTAGTAACGCAGATCCAGGCTTTCGTTTTCAACGACACGGCGAGCGGAGGCATCGGCACGGACGTTAAAGCCAAGGATGATTGCGCGAGAAGCGGCGGCCAGGGTCGCGTCGGTTTCGGTGATCCCACCAACACCCATACCCACGATCTTGACTTTGACTTCTGCCGTTGACAGCGCCTGCAAGGCATCAGAAATCGCTTCACAAGAACCCTGTACGTCAGATTTCAGCACGATGTTCAGTTCAGAAACTTCACCTTCGGTCATGTTCGCAAACATGTTTTCCAGTTTGGATTTCTGCTGGCGAGCCAGTTTGACTTCGCGGAACTTGCCTTGACGGTACAGCGCTACTTCGCGCGCTTTCTTCTCATCACGTACTACGGTGACTTCGTCACCCGCCGCCGGAACGCTGGACAGACCCAACACTTCGACAGGGATAGAAGGACCGGCACCGGTGATTTCACGACCCATTTCGTCGCGCATCGCACGCACACGGCCATATTCGAAACCACACAGGATGATATCACCCTTGTTCAGCGTACCTTCCTGAACCAGCACGGTAGCAACTGGGCCACGGCCTTTATCCAGGAAAGATTCGATAACTACGCCGCTTGCCATACCGCTGCGTACTGCTTTCAGCTCAAGCACTTCAGCCTGCAGCAGGATTGCGTTCAACAGTTCGTCGATGCCAGTACCTACTTTCGCAGAGACATGAACAAACTGAGACTCGCCGCCCCACTCTTCTGGCATAACGCCATACTGAGACAGTTCGGTTTTAACGCGTTCCGGATCAGCGTCTGGTTTATCGATTTTGTTAACCGCAACCACGATAGGCACGCCAGCAGCTTTCGCATGCTGAACCGCTTCGATGGTTTGTGGCATCACGCCATCATCGGCAGACACCACCAGAACCACGATATCGGTGGCCTGAGCACCACGAGCACGCATTGAGGTAAAGGCGGCGTGTCCCGGGGTATCGAGGAAGGTGATCATGCCATTTTCAGTTTCGACATGATAAGCACCAATGTGCTGGGTGATGCCGCCTGCTTCGCCTGCGGCTACTTTCGTTGAACGAATGTAGTCAAGCAAAGAGGTTTTACCATGGTCAACGTGGCCCATGATGGTCACAACAGGTGCACGCGGTTCAGCTGCTGCCTGAGTACCGGTATCACGGTCGCTCATCAGTGCTTCTTCCAGTTCGTTTTCACGACGCAGGATAACTTTGTGGCCCATTTCTTCGGCAACCAGTTGCGCAGTTTCCTGATCAATAACCTGGTTGATGGTGGCCATGGCGCCCAGTTTCATCATGGTTTTGATGACCTGAGAACCTTTAACTGCCATTTTGTTGGCCAGTTCGGCAACGGTAATGGTTTCACCCACCACAACGTCACGGTTGACGGCTACGACAGGCTTGTTAAAACTCTGTTGCAGCGTACTTGGCTTACGCTTGCCTTTACCACCACGGGTAACGGCACGAGCTTCTTCGCGATCGGCTTTAGATTCAGACAGTTTATTGCCTTTCTTCTGCTTGGTCGCTTTGCCACCGCGAGTACGGCTGCGGCGTTCGCCTTCAACTTTGGCGTCGTTTTCGTCTTCGGCAGCACGTGCGTGCTGGGAAGTGGTGACATGATAGTCGGCAGATTCGGATTCACTTGGCGCAACCGTTTCGGTCCACACGCCTGAGTCAGCCATTTTACGGGCTTCTTCAGCAACGCGACGGGCGTTTTCTTCGATTTTGCGTTGTGCTTCTTGTTCAGCTTTACGTTTAAGTTCTGCTGATTCTGCTTCACGGCGTGCTTTTTCTGCCTGAGCTGGCTTGGTTACTTCGTCGGTATGTTGATTCGTCACTTTATCTTTTTCCGCTGCGTCACGCTTAGCTTTATCAGCGGCCTCACGTTTGGCTTGCTCAACGGCTTCACGCTTCGCTTTTTCCAGAGCGGCCGCTTGTTGGGCCTGCTCCTGTGCTATGCGCTGTACCTGTTCTTCCGCTTCACGCTTTGCCTGCTCTTCCGCTTCGGCCTGAGCAATTTCTGCCTCGGTCATATCACGTTTGACATAAGTGCGTTTCTTGCGGACCTCGATTTGCACCGATTTACTCTTCCCGCCGGTGCTCGGAACATTAAGTGTACTACGCGTTTTGCGTTGCAACGTCAGTTTGTTTGTCGCATTTGAATTTCCACGGTTCAAATGCGCCAACAATGTCTCTTTTTCATGCTGGGTGACAGAGTCAGCTTCAGACTTGTCGATCCCTGCATCAGCAAATTGCTGTACCAGGCGATCAACCGGAGTTTGGATCTCCGCTGCCAGCGATTTTACGGTTACATCTGTCATGCTGTTCCTTCCTGCTACAGTTTATTACGCATTGTCGCCAAACCAACAGATATTGCGTGCGGCCATGATAAGTTCACCAGCCTGTTCGTCATTAAGACCTTCAACATCTGCCAGATCGTCAACACCCTGCTCGGCAAGATCTTCCAGCGTGCAAACACCGATTGCTGCCAGTTTAAACGCCATGCTGCGTTCCAAACCTGCAAGACTCAGCAGATCTTCAGCAGGCTTGTTGTCACCGAGACTTTCTTCCTGTGCCAGGGCCAGGGTGGTCAGCGCTTCTTTTGCACGTTCGCGCAGCGCATCTACCGTGTCTTCGTCCAGACCATCGATTTCAAGCAACTCGTTCACTGGCACATAGGCCAATTCTTCGAGCGTTGAGAAACCCTCTTCTACCAGGATCGTTGCAAAATCTTCGTCGATCGCCAGATACTTGGTGAAGGTAGCAATTGCAGCATGCGCCTCGGCCTGATGTTTGGCCTGCAGGTCGTCTGCCGTCATCACGTTCAGTTCCCACTTGTCATCATTGCGATGCTGTTTCAACAACTGGGAAGCTAAACGCACGTTTTGGCCATTACGGCCAATCGCCTGTGCCAGGTTGCTGGCTTCAACGGCGATATCCATGGTGCAGCGGTCTTCATCAACCACAATAGAGGCAACGTCTGCCGGAGCCATGGCGTTGATAACGAACTGCGCCGGATTATCATCCCAAAGGATAATATCAATACGTTCACCGCCCAGTTCACTGGAGACGGCCTGAACGCGCGCACCGCGCATACCGACACAAGCACCGACCGGGTCGATACGCTTGTCATTGGTTTTAACGGCAATCTTGGCGCGTGAACCCGGATCGCGGGCAGCGGCCTTGATTTCAATCAGCTCTTCGCCGATTTCAGGCACTTCAATGCGGAACAGTTCGACCAGCATTTCGTTGCGTGAACGGGTAACGAACAGTTGCGCACCACGTGCTTCAGGACGTACCGCATAAAGAACACCGCGGATACGGTCGCCGGAGCGGAAGTTCTCACGCGGTAGCATATCTTCGCGCAGGATAACGGCTTCTGCGTTGCTGCCCAGATCCAGAGCAATGCTGTCACGGTTAACTTTTTTCACCACACCGGTAACAATCTCGCCTTCCTGCTGACGGAACTGGTCAACGACCATGGCGCGCTCAGCTTCACGAACTTTCTGAACGATAACCTGTTTTGCCGTTTGCGTGGTGATGCGGTCAAAAGTAACGGATTCGATTTGATCTTCGACGTAATCACCCAACTGAATGGATGGATCTTCGTACTGTGCAGCTTCGAGTGTAATTTCGCGCGTCGGTTGGGTCACTTCGTCTACAGCAACCCAGCGGCGGAAGGTGTCAAAGTCGCCGGTTTTACGGTCGATGGTGACGCGAACTTCGATTTCCTGCTCGTACTTTTTCTTGGTCGCTGTCGATAAAGCAGTTTCCAGCGCTTCAAAAATCTTTTCGCGCGGGAGGGCTTTTTCATTAGAAACTGCTTCTACAACAGCCAGAATCTCTTTATTCATCCTAGTTGCCTCATCCTAACTTTAAAAGTGGGGTACCAGGTTCGCCTTCTGGATGTTGCTCAGTGCGAACACTTCATCTTTCCCATCCACCGTAACCGTGATCGTTTCGCCTTCGACAGCTTTGATTATTCCCTGCCACTTGCGGCGATTCTGCATAGCCATACGCAACACCACGCTCACTTCATCACCAATGAATCGTTGATAATGCGCTGCGGTGAACATAGGGCGATCGAGGCCCGGGGAGGAAACTTCCAGGTTATAGGCGACGGTAATCGGGTCTTCTACTTCGAGAACAGCGCTAACCTGGTGGCTGACATCAGCACAATCATCAACTGTGATCCCGTCTTCACTATCAATATAGATGCGTAGCGTCGACTGGCGAGCCCGTACGAACTCAATACCTACCAGCTCGAAGCCTAATGCTTCGACCGGTGCTGAAATCATCTCTGTTAATTTTTGTTCTAATGTGGACAACTCCACCCCCAAGACATAAAAAAAGGGCCTAATAGCCCAGTGATTCTGTTGCCAAATAACAAAAAACCCCGATAAATCGGGGCTTTATGCAACTGGACCCTATTTGCCGCATGGCGGCTTCGGTGCAACTTTCTAAAAGAATTCTTTTCAAATGGATACTCAGAATCACCGGGGAGATACTAGCAGTATATTTGAAAACAAAGACTTGAGGAAAGTGGTTGCGGGGGCCGGATTTGAACCGACGACCTTCGGGTTATGAGCCCGACGAGCTACCAGGCTGCTCCACCCCGCGTCCGAAAACGTGGCGAATACTTATTTTCGCGACTCGATGCCGCAAAATACTACGCCGATAACCGCAAGAATGCAAGTTATCAAAAGATTGGTACCGAGGACGGGACTTGAACCCGTAAGCCCATTCGGGCACTACCACCTCAAGGTAGCGTGTCTACCAATTCCACCACCTCGGCACTCTTTTTTTCTCAATCACGTTTACTGTCCAAGTAAGCGCAATTGTTTGAAAACCTTTTACTTCTTACTTCTTAGCACTGACTGTCAGGCGACAACTTATTTAGGAATATCACTGTTCGGCGCTGCAGGAGCGGCCGGTGCAGTTGTCTGCTCAGATTTCACTGGCTGACTCAAATTTTCCCACTGGCTGCCTTTTTGGCTCTTATTGGTGCTCATGTTCCCCAGAATCAAACTAATGACGAAGAACAGCGCCGCCAGAATAGCCGTCATGCGGGTCATAAAGTTACCGGAACCGCTCGAACCGAACAATGTGCCAGATGCACCTGCTCCGAAAGAGGCTCCCATATCTGCGCCTTTACCTTGTTGCAGCATAACCAGACCGATTAGGCCGATAGCTACGATAAGGAAAATTACCAGAAGAGCATCGTACATAGTTGTACCTGTATCCTTGCGGGATCACCGCGTGCTAATTGCTTCTCACCTGCTTCTTACTATGATTAGCTGCAGGTCTTCAAAGACCTACTGAAGCGGGTGTGAATACTAACCAAAGCGTTATGCTCACGCAAGGGCAATTTTCAGCTAAGTGTTCAATTGCGGAAAAAAGCGACAAACGCAGCAATTTTCAGGCCTTTTATGCCGACAAGATAAGCAACTTAACCGCGGATGCCCAGTTTGCGGCACAAAATGGCGATGCCGGCTCTTGATCTGCCGGCACCGTTTTTTGCTTAGGCGGCTTTCACCGCGTCGGCAATCAGGTTGGCCAGACGTTCCACCAACTCGGCATCTTCACCTTCGACCATTACGCGGATCAAGGGTTCGGTACCTGATTTACGCAACAGCACGCGACCTTTGCCCGCCAGTTGCTTCTCGACATCGGCAGTCACCGCTTTCACCTCGTCGCTTTGCAGCGGATCGTGCTCGCCGGTAAAGCGTACATTGACCAGGATCTGCGGCAGTAATTTCATACCACTGCATAAGTCATGCAGGCTCATATGGTTGCGAACCATCGCCGTCAACACCTGCAGCCCGGCAACAATGCCGTCACCGGTGGTGGTTTTGTCCAACAGAATAACGTGGCCGGAGTTTTCGGCCCCGATACGCCAGCCCTTTTCCTGCAGCGTTTCCAGCACATAGCGGTCGCCGACTTTGGCACGAGCAAAAGGGATACCCAGCTGTTTAAGGGCCAGTTCAAGTCCCATATTGCTCATCAGGGTGCCGACCACGCCACCGCGTAACTGGCCCTGACGCAGCCCCTCGCGGGCAATGATATAGAGGATCTGATCGCCGTCGACGCGATTGCCTTCATGATCCACCATAATGATGCGGTCGCCGTCACCGTCAAAGGCCAACCCCAGGTCAGCTTTCTCCTGCAATACGCGCTGTTGCAGCAAAGCAACGTCGGTTGCGCCACAGCCTTCGTTGATATTCATGCCATCCGGTTCGCAGCCGATGGCAATCACTTTGGCACCCAGCTCACGCATCACGCTTGGTGCAATGTGATAGGTCGCGCCATTGGCGCAGTCGACCACCATTTTCAGGCCACTAAGGCTGAGTTCTGCCGGGAAAGTACCTTTGCAAAACTCGATATAGCGCCCGGCGGCGTCAACAATACGGCTGGCTTTCCCCAGTTCGGATGAGTCGACGCAGGTCAGGGGTTTTTCCATTTCGGCTTCAATGGCTTCTTCCACATGGTCGGGTAATTTCGCGCCATCGATTGAGAAGAATTTAATGCCGTTATCATAATAAGGGTTATGCGACGCCGAGATCACAATGCCCGCTTCCGCGCGGAAGGTGCGGGTCAGATAGGCAATAGCCGGGGTTGGCATCGGGCCGGTAAAAGAGGCCGACAGTCCGGCGGCGGCCAATCCCGCCTCAAGGGCAGATTCCAGCATATAGCCGGAAATGCGCGTATCTTTCCCGATAATCACTTTACCCGAGCTGTGACGAGCCAGCACTTTGCCCGCCGCCCAACCGAGCTTCAATACAAAATCAGGCGTAATCGGGCTATCGCCAACCTTGCCACGAATGCCATCTGTACCAAAGTATTTACGGTTGCTCATAATTTATCTTTATCCCTTAGCTGAAAGTGTTGCTTCGACGATACGCATGGCCTGCACCGTTTCTTTAACGTCATGCACCCTGACAATCTGCGCGCCCTGCATGGCGGCAATCACCGCACAGGCAACGCTTCCCGTTACCCGTTGTTCCGGAGGCAGATGCAAAAGCTGGCCAATCATCGATTTTCTCGACATGCCGACGAGGAGCGGTAAACCAAAATGATGAAACTCGGCCAAGCGGGCCAGCAGTTCATAATTATGATTCAAATTCTTACCGAAACCGAACCCCGGGTCGAGCAACAATTTCTCTTTCGGAATACCGGCCTCAATACACTGGGCAATATGTTGCCCAAAATAGTGATCAACTTCAGCGATTAAATCAACGTATTGCGGCGCATGCTGCATTGTTTTTGGCTCGCCCTGCATATGCATCAGGCAAACCGGTAAGCCGCTCTCCACCGCCGCCTGCATCGCACCAGGTTCCTGCAATGAGCGGATATCGTTGATCAGGTGGGCACCAGCGCGAGCCGATTCGCGGATCACCGAGGCTTTGGAAGTATCCACCGACAGCCAGACGTCAAACCGGCTGGCCAGCGCCTCAACCACCGGCACCACGCGGGAAAGCTCTTCGTCATCACTTACCTCGGCCGCACCCGGACGGGTCGACTCGCCGCCAATATCAAGGATAGTCGCGCCGGCCTCCATCATCGCTTGCGCATGGCTAATCGCCAGATCCAGACGATTATGGCGACCCCCGTCAGAAAATGAATCGGGGGTAACGTTGAGGATCCCCATTACCTGAGGAAAAGTGAGGTCCAGTGTGCTGCCTTTTGCAGTGAGCTGCATGATGCCTTCCCGTCGCGCTGTTTTTGTGGGCTCAAAATGTAAAAAACCCCGGACAAGGCCGGGGTTTTAGTTTAATCAGTACAGGCTGTTGACGCAAAGCCCGCAATCAGCCATTTACTTACCGCTGAATTGCTCACGCATCGTATTGCCTGGGTTAGGCGTACGAGGCTCATCAACTGGCGTGGGTGCCTTAGGTGTACCGTTATCGTTTGAATCGTTGCTGCCGGTTTCATCCCAACCTGCTGGCGGACGAACCACTTCTTTACGCGTCATCAGATCGTCGATCTGCGGTGCATCAATGGTTTCATACGTCATCAGCGCTTTGGTCATATTGTGCAGGATGTCCATATTGTCATCCAGGATCTGACGGGCACGCTTGTAGTTGGTTTCGATCAGCAATTTTACTTCCTGGTCGATAATACGGGCGGTTTCATCCGACATATGCTTGGCTTTTGCCACAGAACGACCCAGGAACACTTCGCCTTCTTCTTCTGCGTAGAGAAGCGGGCCCAGTTTTTCCGAGAAGCCCCACTGAGTGACCATGTTACGGGCAATCGAGGTAGCCACTTTAATGTCGTTTGACGCACCGGTAGAAACCTTGCCAACACCGTAGATAATTTCTTCGGCTAAACGACCACCGTAGAGGGTGGAAATCTGGCTTTCCAGTTTTTCACGGCTGGCGCTGATAGCATCGCCTTCCGGCAGGAAGAAGGTCACACCCAGAGCACGGCCACGAGGAATAATCGTCACTTTATGTACTGGATCATGGCCTTTATCTTTCAGCAACCAGCCAATAATGGCGTGGCCAGCTTCATGATAAGCCGTCGACTCTTTCTGCGCTTCGGTCATCACCATGGAGCGGCGTTCTGCACCCATCATGATTTTGTCTTTGGCTTTTTCAAATTCAACCATCGACACAACGCGCTTGTTACCGCGAGCCGAGAACAGTGCAGCTTCGTTGACCAGGTTAGCCAAATCGGCACCGGAGAAACCCGGGGTTCCGCGGGCAATGACTGCTGCATCAATATCGGGAGACAATGGCACACGACGCATATGAACTTTCAGGATCTGTTCACGGCCACGAACATCTGGCAAGCCAACCACAACCTGACGGTCAAAACGGCCCGGACGCAACAGCGCTGGGTCAAGCACGTCTGGACGGTTGGTCGCCGCGATAACGATAATGCCTTCATTACCTTCGAAACCATCCATCTCAACCAGCATCTGGTTCAGGGTCTGTTCACGTTCGTCGTGACCACCGCCCAAACCTGCGCCACGCTGACGACCGACAGCATCGATTTCATCGATAAAGATGATGCAAGGTGCCGCTTTTTTGGCCTGCTCAAACATGTCACGCACACGAGATGCGCCGACACCCACGAACATTTCCACGAAGTCAGAACCTGAAATGGTAAAGAACGGCACTTTGGCTTCACCGGCAATAGCTTTTGCCAGCAAAGTTTTACCGGTACCTGGCGGGCCCACCATCAGTACGCCTTTAGGGATCTTGCCGCCCAGTTTCTGGAAACGGCTCGGTTCGCGCAGGTAATCAACCAGCTCGCTCACCTCTTCCTTGGCTTCGTCACAACCGGCAACGTCGGCAAAGGTGGTCTTGATTTGATCTTCTGTCAGCATGCGGGCTTTGCTTTTACCAAAGGACATCGCGCCTTTGCCGCCTCCGCCCTGCATTTGCCGCATAAAGAAGATCCAGACCCCTATCAGCAACAGCATCGGGAACCAGGAAATAAAGATAGATGCAAGCAGGCTCGGCTCTTCAGGCGGCTCACCAACAACTTTCACATTCTTCGTCAACAAGGTATCCAGTAATTTAGGATCGTTGACAGGGATATAGGTCGTGTATTTGTTACTGTCTTTCTTGGTAACGTTAATCTCACGGCCATTGATACGTGCTTCACGAATCTGGTCTTGGGTCAATTCGGACATGAAGGTAGAATAATCTACCCTACGGCCATTCGACTCGCTGGGCCCAAAGCTCTGAAATACAGACATCAATACAACCGCGATGACTAACCAGAGAATCAGGTTCTTCGCCATGTCACTCAAGGGATTAACCTCATATTACAACTGTGTTAACAAACAGCGTTAGGGTACTACAGTTTCCGCCCTGTCGCTACGATGTACACTTCTCGCGAACGTGCTCGGGAAGCGTCTGGCTTACGAATCTTAACCTTCGTAAACAGGGAGCGAATTTCCCGTAGGTATTCATCAAAACCATCTCCCTGGAACACCTTCACCAGGAAACTTCCGCCTGGTGCCAGTACATCTCGACACATATCCAGCGCCAACTCAACCAGATACATCGATTTTGGTATATCGACTGCCGGAGTACCACTCATATTCGGGGCCATATCGGACATGACCACCTGAACTTTGTTGTCTCCTACTCTATCGAGCAGGGCTTTGAGAACTAATTCATCACGAAAATCGCCCTGAAGGAAATCGACTCCAACGATTGGATCCATAGGTAAAAGATCCAAAGCGATAATCCGCCCTTTGTTACCAATCTGCGTGGCCACATATTGAGACCATCCACCAGGAGCTGCACCCAGGTCAACAACGGTCATACCCTGTTTAAACAGCTTATCGCTCTGCTGTATTTCATCAAGTTTAAACCAGGCACGGGAACGCAGCCCTTTTTTCTGTGCTTCTAACACATATTTATCGCTAAAGTGTTCCTGCAACCAGCGACTGGAGCTTGCAGAACGCTTTTTATTAGACATTATTTAGTAACCATATAGTGTTCAAACTACCCTGAGTTAGAGCCTTAACAACAAGCTCTTAGCGTCATTGCGTCTATGGCTAAGTCGTCTTGACACGTGACCCGGTTGCATACCGAGTTGGTGATAATGATGAGATGGCGGTAGAATGCACCGTTTTCAATCCCAACTTAAGTAAAAAAAGACGATGAATCTTAACAATAAGCAAAAACAGTACCTGAAAGGCCTGGCACATCCGTTAAAACCGGTGGTCATGCTGGGTAATAACGGCCTGACTGAAGGCGTGCTTGCCGAAATCGAACAGGCGCTGCAACATCATGAGCTCATCAAGGTGAAGATTGCAGCCGAAGAGCGAGAAACCAAGACTTTGATTGTTGACGCCATTGTCCGGGAAACCAAAGCGAACAACGTACAAGTCATCGGCAATATACTGGTGCTTTACCGCCCTGCTGCTGAAGACCGCAAAATCATCTTACCGCGTTAAGTCTTGAGAGTTTAACGAAAAGCGCGTTGGATTTAACGATTAAAGTTGCTATCTATACGTGGTTTTACAAAAGGCCTTAGCAGGCCTTTTCATTTTACCGCCAAAAGAGCCGGTAAAAAGAGCGGTAGTAATCACAAAACCACCGCCCCTCCACGCCAAATTAAATATATTCTACTTTCAGCACTTCGCACTCGACATCACCGCCAGGCGTTTTGATAACCACAACGTCATCTGGCTCTTTGCCAATCAGGCCACGGGCAATCGGCGAGTTCACCGAGATCAGATTCTGCTTAAAGTCAGCTTCATCATCACCCACAATGCGGTAAGTCTGCTGTTCATCAGTGTCGAGATTCATTATGGTCACGGTGGCACCAAAAATAACCCGCCCTGAGACCGGCATCTTCATGATGTCGATAACCTGAGCGTTGGATAATTTGGCTTCAATTTCCTGAATACGCCCTTCGCAGAACCCTTGCTGCTCACGTGCAGCATGGTACTCGGCATTTTCTTTCAAGTCGCCATGCTCGCGGGCAGTGGCAATATCAGCAATAATTTTGGGGCGACGAACGCTCTTCAGATAATCAAGTTCTTCACGTAATCTTTCAGCGCCACGCAATGTCATCGGAATCGGTTTCATATTTTCACTACCTCTAACTATGTCCTTTGGTCAAACACCGTCCTGAATTTATCAGGTAGAAATCAAGCCTTTGAGGTTGACTCGCTCTGGCGATAAACAAAAAAAACCTCACCCGGGGTAAACACCAGGCCAGGAGGGGTTTTTCATTTTGAGTGGTATTTTACCGTAGAGTTCCTTTGGGATCATCGTTTACTTTCACCCACGTTGCGCCCCCGTTCGTTGCATCGTAGTATGGCAACCATGTCATCCAGCAGTTATCCAGAGCCTATACTCAAAATAATGCGTTTTTTACGAATTGTCAGTGGATTAGCCTGCGCGATTGCTCTTAATGCAAACGCAGCGCAGGTAGAAAACTATACTCAATATCTGCCGGAAGGTACAAATCTGTCAGTACTGGTACAGAAGATTGGCGCAACCACGCCCGTTCTCGATTACCACGGTGATCAAATGGCCTTACCCGCCAGTACCATGAAAGTGCTCACCGCGCTGGCCGCCTTGTTACAGTTAGGCCCGGATTTTCGCTTTAATACCACGTTGGAAACCAAAGGCAGTATCAGCGATGGCATACTTCGCGGCGATTTAATCGCCCGTTTTGACGGTGACCCGACGTTTAAGCGTCAGAATATTCGGAATATGGTCGCAGTATTAAAAAAACAGGGCGTCAAAGAGATCAGCGGCAATGTGGTGATTGATACCTCGGTGTTCGCCAGTCACGATAAAGCGCCAGGCTGGCCGTGGAATGATATTACCCAGTGTTTTAGCGCCCCGCCGGCCGCTGCCATTGTCGATCGCAACTGTTTTTCGGTATCACTTTACAGTGCTGCCAAAGCGGATGAGAACGCGTTTATCCGCGTAGCCTCTTATTATCCGGTCCATATGTTTAGCGAAGTGCGTACGCTGGCCAAAGGCTCGCCGGATGCGCAATATTGCGAACTGGATGTTGTTCCCGGCGAGTTCAACCGCTTTACACTGACCGGTTGTCTGACGCAACGCAGCGATCCCTTACCTTTGGCCTTTGCCATTCAGGATGGCGCTGCCTATGCCGGGGCGATCCTCAAAGATGAGCTGTTACAGGCAGATATCCAGATTGATGGCACCTTAAAACGTCAAACGCAAGCCACCCCGGCCGGTACTATATTGGCGCAAACCCAATCGGCACCGCTGCACGAGCTGCTGCATATGATGTTGAAAAAATCTGACAACATGATTGCCGATACCGTATTTCGCACCATTGGTCATCAACGCTTTGGCGTACCCGGTACCTGGCGTGCGGGTTCCGATGCCGTGCGTCAGGTGTTGCGCCAAAAGGCAGGCATTGAGCTGGGCAACTCCATTCAGGTAGATGGATCCGGATTATCACGCCACGATCTGGTGTCGCCAAAGACCATGATGCAGGCGTTGCAGTATATCGCCGAGCACGACAAGGAACTGGATTTTATCTCCATGCTGCCATTGGCCGGTCATGATGGCACCTTGCAATACCGTGGCGGTCTGCATGAAGCGGGGGTCGATGGCAAAGTCTCGGCAAAAACCGGTTCTCTGGCAGGCGTCTATAATTTGGCCGGGTTTATTACCACCGCCAGCGGTCAGCGTTTGGCATTTGTGCAGTATCTTTCGGGTTATGCCGTTCCTCCGGAAGATCAGCGCACGCGCCGGGCACCTTTAGTTCGTTTTGAGAGCCGTCTGTATCGCGATATTTATCAAAACAACTAAGCGACTCAATCACTAAGAGCATAAACACTTTTTATGAAACTGCTGATAGTCGAAGATGACGAGCTGTTGCGCCAGGGGCTGACCCTGGCGCTAAACGGCGAAAATTATGCCAGCGATAGCGCCGCCAGCGCCGCTGAGGCCAATGCTTTGCTGCAAAGCAGTCAATACAGCCTGATCATTCTGGATTTGGGGCTGCCCGATATCGATGGCGCTACCCTGTTGCGTCAGTGGCGTCGACAGAATATTGCCTTGCCGGTGCTGATTTTAACCGCCCGTGATGCGCTGGAAGACCGTGTTGATGGGCTTGATGCCGGGGCTGATGACTATTTGGTCAAGCCTTTCGCGCTGGTCGAACTTTTGGCCCGCGTCCGCGCGCTGATCCGCCGCTATCAGGGGCATAGCGATAATTTGATGGTGGTCGGCAACCTGACGCTAAATCTCTCCAGCCAGCAGGTCTACCAGCAGGAACAGCTGGTAGAGATCACCCCAAAGGAGTTCGCCATTCTCTCCAGGCTGATTATGCGTGCCGGGCAAACCGTTAATCGCGAACTGTTGCAGCAGGATCTCTATTCCTGGCAGGACGATTTGGGATCCAATACCCTTGAAGTGCATATTCATAATTTGCGCCGCAAGTTGGGTAAAGATCTGATCCATACCGTACGCGGCATTGGCTACCGTCTGGATACGCCCGCATGACCAGCATGCGGCGGCGGTTGTTGGTGATGCTGGCGCTGATTCTATTTGTCACGCAGTTGACCAGTGTTTTCTGGCTATGGCATGAAAGCCAGGAGCAGATTAACTTACTAGTTAATGACACCCTATCGGCCAAGGTGCGCAATGCCCATGTCGAAAAGGAGATTGCCGAAGCCATTGCCTCGCTGATTGCCCCTTCGTTAACCATGCTAGCAGTCACACTGCTGCTCTGTTTCTGGGCGATAAGCTGGATCATCAGCCCCCTCAGGCAGTTGCAAAAACGCCTTGAGACGCGTTCTGCCGATAACCTCTCTCCCTTGCCATTAAACAGTGAGATCAGCGAAGTCGTGGCCGTGACCCGAGCGATCAATCAGCTACTTTCCCGACTGTCACACACTATTGCCCAGGAAAGACTCTTTACCGCCGATGCCGCCCATGAACTGCGTACTCCGCTGGCCGGGCTGCGGTTACACCTTGAATTGATGGATAAAAACGGGGTTGCAGGCAGCAGTATGCTGATCGGCCGTATCGATCAATTAATGCATACTGTCGAGCAGTTGCTGATGCTTTCCCGCGCCGGACAAAACTTTGCCAAAGGGCAGTATCAGCAAGTGGATTTGCTTAACCATGTGCTTGAGCCTTTGCGTGAAGAGCTTGCTGAAATGCTCGCCGGACATCAGCAACGTCTGGTAACCCAGGGGCAAATCCAGCGTGAAGTAGAAGGCGATGCGGTCCTGTTGCGATTAATGCTGAGAAACGTGGTTGAGAATGCCCATCGTTATAGCCCGCCGAACAGCGATATCACCATAACGCTCGCAGAACGCGATCAGGGCGTGTTGGTACAGATTGATGACTGTGGGCCGGGAATTGATGAGAAAATGGCAGGTGAGTTGACTGAGGCCTTTAAACGGGCCGATCAACGCTTTGGCGGCAGCGGTCTGGGGCTCAATATTGTTTTGCGCATCATCAATCTGCACGGTGGCCATTTGCGTCTGCTTAATCGTCAAAACAGCCCAGGGTTAAGCGTCCAGTGCTGGTTACCCTTCCGGGCCTTTACCCCTAACAGCGGCGAATAAAAAAGGCCGCTGTTAAGCGACCTGAGTTTGATGACAAAGTCGTCTTGATGATCGAGATACCCGGGCATAGCACACCTAGGGGCGCTCCGGCGGGCAAGCCCGCTACGACCCCAACGGTGCACTCTCCCTAATAACGGACTTTGTCAGCAGTCTGAGGCCGCTGTTAAGCGACCTTTTAGCACCATGGCTGAAATCTGGTTAAGCGAACTTAGCGTTCATAAATGATTTCGACACCTTCGTCGTCTTCATCATCCCAGTCATCCCAGTCTTCATCGTCTTCTTCTGCTTCGACTTCTGCCAGTTGTTCACGATGGTAATCATCCCACATGAATTCAACTTTTTCAGGTATCGCTTCTTCAATCGACATATGCACAGGGTTGTCGTTGATAAACTTCATCACTTCCCAGCACAGCGCGTTAACGCCTTCACGATTGGCCGCAGAAATCAGGAAGTAATCGCCTTCCCAGTTCAGGCCTTCGGCAATCTCTTTTGCCCGGCGCTCGGCTTCTTCCTTGTCGATTAGATCGACTTTGTTAAACACCAGCCAACGCGGTCTCTGTGCCAGCTTCTCATTATACTGTTGCAGCTCGTTAATGATAACTTTGGCATTTTCAATCGGATCGGATTCATCGATTGGCGCGATATCTACCAGATGCAGCAGCACGCGGCAGCGTTCAAGGTGTTTAAGGAAACGAATACCAAGACCGGCACCTTCCGAGGCCCCTTCAATAAGACCCGGGATATCGGCAATAACAAAGCTTTGTTCGTTATCCATACGCACTACGCCGAGGCTTGGCACCAGCGTGGTAAACGGATAGTCGGCAACTTTTGGTTTGGCGGCAGAGACAGAACGAATAAACGTGGATTTCCCGGCATTGGGCAAGCCCAACATACCGACGTCAGCCAGCAGCATCAGTTCCAGCGTCAGGTCACGCATTTCGCCTTTGGTACCCATGGTTTTTTGGCGTGGTGAACGGTTGACCGAGGATTTAAAACGGGTATTACCCAATCCGTGGAAACCGCCTTTCGCCACCATCTGTACCTGACCATGACGAGTCATATCGCCCAGCACTTCGCCGGTTCCCTGATCCAGCACGCGGGTACCGACAGGAACTTTGATAGTGATATCTTTGCCACGTTTACCGGTACAGTCACGGCTCTGACCATTCTCACCACGTTCGGCGCGGAAAGATTTTACAAAACGGTAGTCAATCAGCGTATTGAGGTTTTCGTCGGCGACTAAAAAAACGTCGCCGCCATCCCCGCCGTCACCGCCGTCAGGCCCACCATGAGGAATATATTTCTCGCGGCGGAAGCTTACGCAACCATTACCGCCATCGCCTGCTACGACCAGGATCGTCGCTTCATCTACAAACTTCATTTCAACTGTCTCCGTAAATCATTCACCCGGATGCTTTAAGCGAGCAACCAGGTTTTGTTCTGTTCTTGGATGCCACAAACGATGGCCAATTGCAGAAAACATTGCCCCTGCAACGACCACAAAGGCACCAAAATAACCGATCAGGTTAAGCACCGGCGCGGCAAAGGTGTTTGGCCAGGCGAGCACCAGTAAATCTGAAAATAACAGGGTAAACAGGGGCGTTAAGGTAATTAACGCACTCACCTGTGCCGCCTGCCATCTCGCCATTGCTTCAGCTAATGCGCCGTACCCCACCAGAGTATTTGCGCCGCAGAACAGAAGACAGGCTAGTTGCCAGCTATTAAGTTGTAGCACCAACCCGGGCTTGGCCACGGGAAAGAGTGCAATAGCACATAAAGTGTACAGCATAAAAAGAATCTGCGGTGAAGTCAGTCTTCGCAGTAGTACTTTTTGCGCGACACCATAACTGACCCAAACGGTGGCGGCGCCTATTCCCAATATCACCCCCAGGGTGTAATCGGTCAGGCGGGTAAAGATCTCGATCAAACTGGTATTGAAAAATAATACCAGCCCGCAAATCAGCATCACTGCGCCAATAATCTGCGTAAATCGCATGCGTTCTTTCAAGATAATGACGCTTGCGAACATCATGCCAACGGGTGAAAGCTGGCCGATTACCTGCGACGCCGTCGGACTGAGATATTTCAGCGACGAGCAAAATAACACAAAGTTACCCAGCAAGCCGCCAGTTGCGACCAGCAGGACAAATAACCATCGGGAACGACGGAAGAGCTGCATCGGAGGCAGTTTTCGCCGGACGAACAATATCGCCCCCAGAACCCCCCCGGAGATCGCAAAGCGAAACCAGACGGCGGTCAACGGATCCATCACCACCAACACCTGCTTTAAGGCAATGGGCAAAACACCCCAGCACATAGCCGTGATGACCGCGAGCATAATGCCGATAGGCGCTTGTGATTTGATATCCATTTTTTGGCCGGTGTGGGCTAACAGAATGTAAAAAGCCCCGCAACTAATTGCGGGGCTTACATCAATCTATTAAGACTCGAAGAAATTATTCAGCTTCGATGCTGATAAATTTACGATTTTTCGGGCCTTTAACTTCGAACTTGACTTTACCGTCAGCCAAAGCAAACAGAGTGTGGTCTTTGCCGCAACCCACGTTGATACCAGCGTGGAATTTGGTGCCGCGCTGACGAACGATGATGCTGCCTGCCAGTACTGCTTCGCCGCCAAAGCGTTTTACGCCCAGACGTTTAGCTTCTGAATCGCGACCGTTGCGTGTGGAGCCGCCAGCCTTTTTGTGTGCCATTGTTCCGCTCTCCTAAACTTAAGCGCTAATGCCGGTGATTTTAACATCAGTGAACCACTGACGATGGCCTTGCTGCTTACGGTAGTGTTTACGACGACGAAACTTAACAATCTTAACTTTCTCGCCACGACCGTGAGCAACTACTTCAGCTTTAATCACACCGCCAGCAATTAAAGGCAAGCCGATGTTGATTTCTTCACCGTTAGCAATCATCAGAACCTGGTCAAACTCAATCGTTTCACCAGTTGCGATGTTTAGCTTTTCCAAGCGAACAGTTTGACCTTCGCTTACTCGGTGTTGTTTACCACCACTTTGGAAAACCGCGTACATATAAAACTCCGCTTTCCGCGCACTCAACTTTGTATAGTCCAGAGGGCGCTATAAATATTCACAATAGGGCGCGAATTCTACGCAAAAAATCAGCATATGACAAGAGCACAATCACCAGAAAAGAAGAAAAAAAGCGCAGTTCATTTGAACGCGTTTATCTCGCTCATTTTTCAAGTACAATCAGTTCTACAGTTTGCATCATGTGCCAATGTGAGCAAGATCTCATTGCGGTGAAGAGAAACACAGCCGAAAAATCACAATGAACCTAGAACAGATTATCGATCTCACCGAACAAGATATGGCTGCGGTTAATGCAGCGATTCTCGAACAGTTGAACTCTGATGTCTCCCTCATCAATCAACTAGGGTATTACATTATAAGCGGTGGCGGTAAACGAATTCGCCCAATGATTGCCGTGCTTGCAGCCCGTGCCCTGAACTACAGCGGTGATAAGCACGTAACGGTTGCGGCGTTGATAGAATTTATCCACACCGCCACCCTGCTGCATGACGATGTCGTTGATGAATCTGATATGCGCCGCGGCAAAGCCACCGCCAATGCCGCCTTTGGCAATGCGGCCAGCGTACTGGTCGGCGACTTTATCTATACGCGAGCATTCCAGATGATGACCGACCTGGAATCGCTACCCGTTCTGGCGTTAATGGCCAAAGCGGTAAACGTGATAGCAGAAGGTGAAGTGCTGCAGCTGATGAACTGTAACGATCCGGACATTACCGAAGAAAGCTACATGCAAGTCATCTACAGCAAAACGGCAAGGTTGTTTGAAGCGGCTGCGCAGGCATCTGCCATGCTCGCCGGTGGTGACGACGCACAGGTCCAGGCATTGCAGGACTATGGTCGTTATTTAGGCACCGCCTTCCAGCTGATTGACGATCTTCTCGATTACGACGCAGATGGCGAGACGCTGGGCAAAAACACCGGTGATGACCTCAATGAAGGGAAACCGACGCTGCCCTTGCTGCATGCCATGAACCACGGTGATAGCGAACAGGCAATTATGATCCGCCAGGCCATTGAGCAAGGTAACGGCAGGCATTTGCTTGAACCGGTGCTGCAGGCCATGCATCAATGCGGCTCCCTTGACTACACGCGTAACCGAGCCGAAGAGGAAGCCGACAAGGCTATTGCCGCATTACGGGTATTACCTGAATCGCCTTACCGACTGGCCCTTGAAGGTCTCGCTCATTTAGCCGTCAAACGTGATTTTTAATTAAACCATTAACAAGGCTCTCCCCGCCTCAAATGCCGGGGTGGCTTTGTTTAGTCGAATTTTGCTCGTCGGCGTTAATGCAGTCGATCATCGCCGTCATTCCTTTTCTGACGATATAAGAGATAATTTGTTTGCGCTCTGTTTCGTTAAGTTGCTTATAACTCTCAATCCAGATTGCCAGGGGATCCTGATAGGAAGTACAAAGATATTCTGCAGATTTTTCCTGAATAATTAATGCAGGTTTTGTCCTGTTAGGCAGGCTATCGATATGATATTCCACTGCTCTGCCCTGGACACCAAAACGGCGCCGTTTTTCCCATCCCTGACGCCTTGCCATACCATGTACGCCTTGGGTTGAGGTAGGTAAACCATTTATCCCGACAAGCTCCTTTGCTGCAAACCATTCCTGTTTCATGGCATTCCTTTGTATTAGTTGCAAACCGAAAATAGAAAACCCGTCTGCATTTCACTCTACAGTCAAGGCAATATCTTTACATAACAAAGAATCAGAGAGGCCGATATCACTTAAATTTAACCGCTAATAATTAACACGCAATGTGTTGCCCTGAAATATATCATCACATAGGTAACATTACCCCTAAAATTGTCAAATTCCGAATTATTGCATCAAATTTAAAAAATCAGCAAATAGGTTCATCCAATAGATTCAGCCGCTTAATCATTTGCGTCAGTCCATCACGCACAATAAAGGTGATGATTTTCTTGCGCTCATCTTCATGCAGTTGCTTGTAACTCTCAATCCAGATAGCGAGCGGATCTTGATAACTGGAATACAGATATTCTGCTGACTGCTCATGCATCATTAAATTTGAAACCGTTTTGATTGGCAGGCTATCCACATGATATTCAACGCCACGCCCCTGAACGCCAAGACGTCGGCGCTTAATCCAATTCTGGCGGCGCGCCATGCTGTGTATTCCCTGAGTTGATGTCGGTAACCCAGGAAAACCAATCAGTTCTTTTGCTGAAAACCACTCTCGATTCATAATATTATTCTCTATTTAGCAAACGAATTATAATAAATATCAATCATTACTGCTCAAACGGGCAAGCGCGGTTATTATATGGGCAACGAGTTTATACGCTTATGCTGAAATTTAAGTTATACCACTACTCAATACTATTCGGAATTAACAAATTAAAAAATCATCATTTCATATTTTTTGATGAAATATTTTTATGAAAAAAAATGAAACCCAAAGCCTCATTTTACCCCTAAAATTTAATTACATTTAACAAATCGATTGAGAATAAGATAAAAATCATTACTTTCAATAAGATAATTTGAAATGCAAATAAATGCTGGCTTATTTTTTTTAGAAAAAATGCACTCACTATATGATAGTAACGACACAAAAAATCAAGCGAACAGAACCACTAATATCAAGAATATTTTATTTAACCCACCTTACCAGATAAACTAAACTCAATAATTACAGTGAGTTATTTCAAGAAAATTATGAACTTAGTGATTAGCGTAAGACTGTTGATTAATAATTAAAAATTGTGATTTTTTTTGAGAACTCGATTTGAACTATGTTCGTAAATTTGCTCATATATCTTTCCAAATAAAAAATTGCCAATCAAATTCCGTTCACCAGAACAGGTAGATAATTAGACAATGGAGCAAATATGCTATTAAAGAGAGAAGATTGGCATCACGCTGATATCATCGCATCACTACATAAACGTAGAACCACCCTGGCGGCTTTATCACGTTCTGCCGGGTTAAGTTCATCAACCCTGGCCAATGCCTTGTCCCGCCCATGGCCAAAAGGAGAGTGGATTATTGCCAATGCCCTTGGTTTACACCCTGCAGAAATCTGGCCCAGCCGTTACTATGACCCAAAAACCAATCAACTGTTAGAGAGGAGAATGCGCGCACAGCCGAGTTTTAAAATAACGAGGAAATAAGTGATGACCAACCCGCCGGAGCATGCTCCGGCGGCGGCAAAATAGAGAGGTAAGCGAAAAAAAATCAGCTGTTGATAAACTGCTCACCCAATTGGATATCCTGGTGAAGTACGTCAAGCATGGCTTCCATGGCTTGTTGTTCAAATGAACTCAGGGTGCCCAGTTCTTTGAGCTCTGCAATACCGTTTTTACCTAATAAGATCGGTTGTGCAAAGAAGCGAGCATGCTCACCGTTACCTTCAACATATGCACATTCAACGATACCTGCTTTCCCCTGCAACGCGCTTACCAGAGAGAGACCAAAACGCGCCGCCGCCTGTCCCATGGACAGCGTGGCCGATCCGCCGCCAGCTTTCGCCTCGACAACTTCGGTGCCGGCATTTTGAATACGTTTCGTCAGTTGGGCAACTTCAGCAGGGGTAAAACTGACATCGGGGATTTGCGAAAGCAAAGGCAAGATAGTCACACCGGAGTGGCCGCCAATGACCGGCACCTCGATATCTGCCGGTGACTTGCCTTTCAATTCGGCAACAAAAGTATTGGCGCGAATGATATCCAGAGTCGTGACACCAAAAAGTTTGTTTTTATCGTAAACACCGGCTTTTTTCAGCACCTCAGCCGCAATTGCCACCGTGGTGTTCACCGGGTTGGTGATCACCCCAATACAGGCTTGCGGACAGGTGACGGCGATTTGCTGCACCAAATTACGGACGATACCGGCGTTGACATTAAACAGGTCCGAGCGATCCATACCGGGTTTGCGAGCCACGCCGGCAGAAATCAGCACAACGTCAGCACCAACCAATGCCGGTTTGGCATCTTCACCACAGAACCCTTTCGTGTAAACCGCCGTGGGGATATGGCTGAGATCGACCGCCACACCCGGCGTAACAGGTGCGATATCATACAGTGAGAGTTCAGATCCAGCGGGTAATTGGGTCTTGAGTAGAAGTGCGAGAGCCTGGCCAATGCCGCCGGCAGCACCAAGGATTGTAACTTTCATCCTATACTCCTTTTTTTATGACGTTAAAAAAACACCACGAATTCATTCACTTAGTAACCTTAGTAAACTATGGGGTTAAAAACAAATACCAGATGGAGAGATTGCGAGGTCGCGCAGAAATTAAACTGTCGACCAGATCACCTTTATCAGGGCTTTTGTTTTCATATCATTAATATAAAGCAAAATATTTGTATAATCCCGGATCCTGTCATTTGGCTTACTCTGCGGTCATCGCCGCGGATCCGCTATAGGCAGAACAACCTCATTTCAATAACATGTAATTAACCTTTATTCCCAATGAGAGTGCACATATTTGGCATATTCACGATTCTCAAGATCAATAATAGAGTTACATGCCTTATGTTTTAGCTCCTTTCAAGTTAATAACATGATGTTTGATTGCATAAAAATGCAGTTATCTGCATAATCAATGCAACTACTTATGTGATGCAATGGGTGCAAAATGCGTAATCCTGCCAAACAGGAAGATTTAATCAAAGCTTTCAAAGCCCTCTTGAAAGAAGAGAAGTTTAGCTCTCAAGGTGAAATCGTTGTCGCACTGCAAGATGATGGCTTTGACAACATCAATCAGTCCAAAGTCTCACGCATGCTGACTAAATTTGGAGCGGTCAGAACTCGCAACGCCAAAATGGAAATGGTCTACTGCCTGCCTGCGGAGATTGGCGTACCGACAACCACCAGTCCTCTGAAAAATCTGGTTCTCGATATTGACTATAATGACGCGGTGGTGGTGATCCGCACCAGTCCTGGCGCAGCGCAGCTGATTGCTCGTTTGCTTGATTCGCTGGGAAAATCGGAAGGGATCCTCGGCACCATTGCCGGCGACGACACCATCTTTATTACTCCGGCACGCAAGTTCACCGTCAAACAGCTCTATGAAGCGATCCTCAGCCTGTTCGAACAAGAGCTTTAACTCGCCCTTTGGCCCGATCCTCTTTATCCACCCGCGCATGGCCGGGCCAATCAACCAGGCAATCATCCCTGACGGCTGTTGGTTTAACCTAAACCCGATAGCCCCTCACCCTTCATAAAAGGTGATAATCAATTATTTACCACTATTAATGGTTATCAATAACTGACCAACTTCCCTTCCGCTCCGCTTTCACCTTCTTTAGGTGGCTATCAGCCATCTTTTTTGGGCAACAACACTTGCAGCAGGATACCTTGTAATATTTCGCACAGATAGCTAATTCGCTACAATTAGTTGATAAGTATCAAATTTAACAATAAATGAACAATTTATCGGCATCTTTTATTCTTTTCTGTTATTAAAAATCAACTAAGCCCCCTCATAACAACCCAAAAAACTATTAGCAAACTATTAATTTTTGCAGTTATTAGATGTATACTCATTTTCGTGATGTGAATCACAGTTCGTTGGAACATATAAAAATAGAGACGAGGTCAAAAATGAAAATTAATACTACTATCGCAACTTTAGGCGTGCTTTCTGTTCTGTCATTTGGTGCTTTTGCAGCACAACCTGTTACAGAAGCGCAGACACAAAATTTGCATTCAGTCGGTGTGATCAGTGTCAGCGGCATTGATGGTACCCCTTCGGATATTCGTCAGGCGCTGTCTGATAAAGCCGACCAGCAGGGTGCCAAAGCCTTCCGCGTGATTGAAGCGCGTAACGAAGGCAACTATCACGCCACGGCTGAAATTTATCAGTAACCACTGAATTGTTACCTTCAGGTAAGAAATCTGAAGGAGCGAATATTTGAATATTCATTCAAATATCGCTGATGACACGGATTTATCGCTGCAAAAACCCATGCATTATGTTCGCCATAGATAGACGCGACGCGGTTAGTGCAACAGACGTTCTTACAGAATTGATAAATCCACTAATTGAACTGCGTAGTCATTTACGCATATGAAAATTGAGGACATTATCATGAAAATTATCACTGCTATTGCTGCTCTGAGTTTGCTTTCTGCCGTTTCATTCGGCTCGTCTGCTGCACAATTGATCAGTAATCAACAAGCTGAAAATCTGCGCCCTATGGGGGTGATCAGCGTAAGCGGTATTGATGGCACACCAACTGATATTCGTCAGCAGTTGTCCCAGAAGGCCGACAGTGAAGGTGCATCATCATATCGTGTTATTGAAGCCCGAAATGATGGCAACTATCACGCAACGGCAGAAATTTATAAATAACGCTTCTGTCCGGATCGGCCAAAAAATTTAAAACCATCGCATGCTTTATCTATTAGCTTAAATGGTTTCAACGGCCAACAATGATCACTAACAAGAAACACTGTTGAGGCCAAAGAGAACGGCACTGCCACTGCCCTGTTCTCTTATGAAACGAAACCCTCGTCGTCCTGTCCGACGACACCCTTTGCCCTCGCTTGCGAGGGTTTTTTTTATCTTTATTTCATAGAAAAAACAGGGGGATCGATGATACAGGCAAGAGAAGGAAGTCATGGATGCGGGATATGAGCACGGTGTTTACCGTGCTCATCGTGCTATCAGAGCGGAGGGGTCGCTTTATTGTCGGCCTGCGCTTTTTTCTGTTCCAGCGCAGCCAGCAATTTACCGTGAATACCGCCAAAGGCACCGTTGCTCATCACCAAAATATGGTCACCCGGTTGCGCGGTTTTCATGATCATATCCACCAGGGCATCGACGTCAGCATGCCAATGTGCCGGTTGAACACAGCGTTCGGCCACTTCTGAAACCTGCCAGGGAATATTGTGCGGTTGCAATAAAAAGACTTCATCCGCACGTCCGAGAGAAGGCGCCAGTTCGTTTTTACTCATGCCCATTTTCATGGTATTGGAACGAGGTTCGAGCACGGCAATAATCCGCGCCGTCCCACCCACCTTGCTACGCAGAGCCGCCAGGGTAGCCAGGATGGCCGTTGGGTGATGGGCAAAGTCATCATAGACGCTGACGCCATTGGCAACACCACGCAGCTCAAGACGGCGACGCGCATTAATAAATGCGCCCAATGCATGACAGGCATCAGCCGGGGTTACGCCAACATGACGAGCAGCCGCCACCGCCATTAAGGCGTTATGCATGTTGTGTTCACCCACCAGCGACCAGGACACTTCACCGGCGAGCTCGCCGTTGAGGTAGACCTGAAAAGTGCTGGCATCCGCAGAGGTCTTTTTAGCATCCCAGGTACAACCGTCACCGGTAAATTCCTGCTCGCTCCAGCATCCCATCGCCATCACCTGTTTTAACGGCGTATCGTGGTCCGGCAGAATGATTTTGCCCTGTCCCGGTACCAAACGAACCAGGTGGTGAAACTGCTTCTGAATAGCTTTCAAATCGTCAAAAATATCGGCATGGTCAAACTCAAGATTATTGAGTACCAGCGTTCGCGGGCTGTAGTGAACAAACTTTGAACGTTTGTCGAAAAACGCACAGTCATATTCATCGGCTTCAATCACCATAAAGGGACTGTTGCCAAGACGCGCCGAGACGTCAAAGTTGCCAGGCACGCCACCAATCACGTAACCCGGTTCATAACCGCAGGCTTCCAGGATCCAGGCGACCATGCCCGACGTGGTGGTTTTGCCGTGCGTTCCCGCTACCGCAATCACCCAACGGCCAGGAAGGACATGATCGTGCAGCCATTGCGGACCGGAAACATAGGGAATGCCTTGTTCCAGCACGGCTTCAACACAGGGGTTGCCGCGGACCATGGCATTGCCAATAATCACCAGATCGGGATGTGGCTCAAGCTGATCGGGCGAGTAACCCTGAATCAACTCAATACCCTGATTTTCCAATAGCGTACTCATGGGTGGATAAACATTATCATCCGACCCGGTAACCTGATGTCCTTGAGCGCGTGCCAGCATTGCCAGTCCGCCCATAAATGTGCCGCAAATCCCAAGAATATGAATGCGCATAATTTTTCCGTTATTGCTCTTAAGTCAGTGGCTATTCTAACGCTCAGAATCCATCAGAAGAAATGGATTTGCCTATGATCCGTCCATATATTTGGGCTAAACTGCTTTCGCTTCTGTAAAATTTTTATTAATAATCCGTTATTCATCCTAAGATTCAGGGAATGTGTCATGAAAACGTTAGGCGAATTTATTGTAGAAAAGCAGCAAGACTTTCCACACGCCACCGGCGAGCTGACTGCTTTGCTGTCCGCGATAAAACTTGGTGCTAAGATTATTCATAGGGACATTAACAAAGCCGGACTGGTCGATATACTCGGTACCAGCGGTGTTGAAAACGTGCAGGGCGAAGTTCAAATGAAACTCGACCTGTATGCTAACGAAAAACTCAAAGCAGCCATGAAAGCACGCGGCGAAATTGCCGGCATTGCCTCAGAAGAAGAAGATGAAATTGTGATCTTCGAGGGTGAACGTGCTGCCAATGCCAAATACGTGATCCTGATGGATCCATTGGACGGTTCATCAAACATTGATGTCAACGTTTCGGTCGGGACGATCTTCTCGATCTACCGCCGTACCACCCCGCTCGGTCAACCGGTCACCGAAGCAGACTTCCTGCAACCTGGCCATCGTCAGGTTGCCGCCGGCTACGTGGTTTATGGTTCATCCACTATGCTGGTTTACACCACCGGTGCTGGCGTTCATGCCTTTACCTACGATCCTTCATTAGGGGTATTCTGCCTGTCCCACGAACGCGTCATGTTCCCGGCGAAAGGTAATATGTATTCCATTAACGAAGGTAACTACATCCGATTCCCGCTGGGCGTTAAAAAATACATCAAGTATTGCCAGGAAGAAGATGAGTCAACCCAGCGTCCGTATACTTCACGCTATATCGGTTCTCTGGTTGCCGACTTCCATCGTAACCTGCTGAAAGGCGGGATCTACATTTACCCAAGCACCGCCAGTCATCCTCAGGGAAAATTGCGCCTGCTGTATGAATGTAACCCAATGGCCTTCCTGGCGGAACAAGCCGGCGGTAAAGCCAGCGATGGCAAAAACCGCATTCTGGATATTATCCCGCAGAAATTGCACGAACGTGCGCCTTTCTTTGTCGGCAACAGTTCGATGGTGGAAGATGCAGAACGCTTTATCAAACAGTTCCCTGACGAATAAAAAGCTCACTCACCCAATAAATAGTCACGCGCAGCAACAGGTTGCAGGTGATCGCAAGGGTGGGAATAATCGCAGTGCTGTTTGTTAACTGACCTTAACGTACCCAATAAGCGGGGGCATAATGCCCCCGCTTCAGACTGCTGACAAAGTCCATTATTAGGGAGAGTGCACCGTTGGGGTCGTAGCGGGCTTGCCCGCCGGAGCGCCCCTAGGTGTGCTATGCCCGGGTATCTCGATCATCAAGACGACTTGGTCATCAAACTCAAGCGGGGGCATAATGCCCCTGCTTTTTACTGATTTCAGCGGCTTGGCAGATAAGCCAGAGCCCCATGGGCCCCCACCTGCTGTTGCAGTTTGAACACCGCCACTGTTTGCGCCAGGCGTTGCGCCTGCTCTTCCAGCGAACGCGTTGCCGCCGTGGCCTCTTCTACCAACGCCGCATTCTGCTGAGCAACCCGATCCATTTGCGTAATCGCAATATTGACCTGCTCAATGCCGTGCGTCTGTTCGCTGGTGGCGATGGAAATCTCTTTCATCAGGCTGGTTACTCGCGTCACTTCGCTGGCAATTTCATGCATGGTATCGGCCGCCGATTTGACCATCACTTCCCCTTCAGCCACCCGGTTTTCCGAGACGCCGATCAGTTCTTTGATCTCTTTTGCCGATTGCGCACTGCGCTGCGCCAGGCTTCTGACCTCACCGGCTACCACGGCAAATCCACGACCTTGTTCACCGGCACGAGCAGCCTCTACCGCAGCATTCAGGGCCAGGATATTGGTCTGGAATGCAATACCATCAATCACCGAGACAATATCGCCAATACGCTTTGAACTGTCAGTGATCGCCAGCATTTTCTCCATTACATGTTGCACCACTTCACTGCCTTTATTGGCAATATTCGAGACGCTAATTGCCAGCTGGTTAGCCTGTTCGGAGTTGACGGCGTTCATTTTCACCGTCGAAGTCAACTGCTCCATACTGGCGGCTGTTTCTTCCAGCGAGGCGGCAGACTCTTCGGTACGCTGCGCCAGGTGGATATTTCCGGCAGCCAGTTCGCGGGAACCGACATCAATCTGATTGCCGGCATCGCGGACTCTGACCATTGAGCTATAAAGCGATCCCTGCATACTTTTCATCGCTTTCGCCAAACGCCCCATTTCATTGTCACTGGAGTCGTCAATCTCGTCGGTCAAATCCCCTTCGGCAATCAACTCGAGTTGACGAATTGCATGGCCCAGCGGGTGCATAATGATTTTTTGCAGGGCAAACCAGGCGAGCAGTGCGATCAATATAGCAATAACAAAAGCGCTGCTGATGGTGATGGTTTGTAACATTGCCAGATAATTGGCTTTGGCCATTCGCGCCTGGGTGGTCTGTTCGGCATACTGACGGAAATCTTCCAGCGCTTTATCATAAGCATTGCTGGGAGCGTTCATTTTCTTTTCCATCACGTCGTAATAGATATCGGTGGACTGATCTTTCACCGCCTGCGTGGCGGGTACCAGCCCATCCTTGCGATAAACGGCATAGGCCTCTTTAATGGCGTTGCTCAACGCCCGGCCTTGCTCATCCTTGTCATCCATTGCCAGAAAAGCGGCAACCTGACGATCTGAGGATTGGATATAGCTGTCAACGCGCTTCATGGTCGCCGCCGAGTCATCCAGCATGCCGATTTCCAACTGATGCACAGCAACCGCTGTTGCTACGCGCGCGCGTAACGAAAAAATATAACTGTTGGCCAAAGAGCCCAGTTCATCCCCCTGTAGCTGATTAATCTGCTGTAAAGAAGCGGTTCCCTGCCTGATGGCGTTCAACCCCAAAGTACTGACTAACAACAGAATCAGGGTCATTATCACTAACAAGGCAATTAGGCCTGTTTTAACGCTCATCTTGTTTAACATAGTGTGATATCCGGCCAGTTTGATAAATTGAGAAAAGGGGGGTAGGAGTGCAGATAATAAGTTTCTTTTCTTTGGAAGGATCTATCGGCTCAAAAGCACGTTACTTGAGAAGAAACAAAAAAACAGAGGGTTAGACGGGTAGTTCCGATAAAGAGAACAGATCCTGTTGTTAACGTACCATAAGATTCGTCTTGACCGTGGCTCGTGCTACGCCTGCGGTCATCGCGCATAAGCAAAATCCGGCGAGGAAAAGGCAGGAAATCGTGACGGAGTTGGCTATAATGTCCGGCACTCCATTCCTGGTCCAATAAAGGAACACCAACGATGAGCTTATTGAATGTACCGGCTGGCAAAGATTTGCCAGAAGATATCTATGTTGTTATCGAAATTCCGGCCAATGCCGATCCAATCAAGTACGAAGTAGATAAAGATACCGGTGCACTTTTTGTTGACCGCTTTATGTCAACAGCAATGTTCTATCCGTGTAACTACGGCTATGTTAACCATACGCTGTCTCTGGACGGTGACCCGGTTGACGTACTGGTACCGACACCTTACCCGTTACAGCCTGGTTCTGTGATCCGCTGCCGTCCGGTAGGCGTATTGAAAATGACTGACGAATCTGGCGAAGATGCGAAAGTTGTTGCGGTTCCCCACAGCAAACTCAGCAAAGAGTACGATCACATCAAAGATGTGAACGATCTGCCTGAATTGCTGCGTGCTCAAATCACCCACTTCTTCGAGCAGTATAAAGCGCTGGAAAAAGGCAAATGGGTGAAAGTAGAAGGTTGGGAAAATGCCCAGGCCGCGAAAGATGAAATCGTCACTTCATTCAAGCGTGCTGCCGACGCCAAATAAGTCCGGTTTAACCCGACTTGTTTGCAAAAAAACACCGCCTGTTAGACGGTGTTTTTTTTCCCTGACGGGGCAATTTGCCCTTTATGGTCTTCTCACTGCTCGTCTTGCAGACGCTTCACCCAGTCCCCACCTTTGATACGTTCAACACCATCCAGTGAACGAATATAGAGGTAGATCCAGGCGCTACCATACGGCGTAGCGATCAGCTCACGACGATAATCTTTGGTATTACTTTTCAGTTCGTCAAGCTCAGCCATAATGGACGAGTTAATACGGTAAACTTCGCAATAGATCTTCCCTTCCCCGTGAACCGCTGCCGGATAATGCCCCAGATTATACAGGGCATAGCCGTCAAGCTCGTGGTCACCCAACCACTGAGCGTTAGTCATCCAGTGACTGTTACCTTGCTTGCGTCGTAAACTGCCGTAGACAATTATTCGCATAGTTAAAACTCAAACTGATAGAGCAAATCTAATGCCTGGTCGATACCAGACACCGCTTCCAGATACAATTTAGGCATTAAACGATAACGCAAAGTCAGGGTCGCCAGCGAGTCAAAAATACCCACGCCATATTTCACTTGCAGCCCAGGCAGAACATAACCACTCACCACGACCTGCGAGCTGTCCCCGACACCTTGCGTATCCAGTGCCAGATTACTGACACCAAATGCCTCACCGATTTTACCCACAAGTTTGCCACTTTGCGCAACCCCCATGCCAATAAGCATCGAGGTCATGGCACCACTGTCGGCTCCCGAACTGTCCAGCCCTTGTCCCCGTAACAAATAGGAGAGCGCTTCCTGCTGTGACATGGTCGGGTCAGAGAAAACCTCCAGCTTGGGCGCATCTGCTTCGCCAGTCACCCGCACACCCGCTACAACGTCATTCTCGGTGGAGTCCGGATTGCGGATCGCCTCAAGATTGAGCAGCGGCTGGTCTGCCGGACCAGAGAAAAGCAGTTGGCCTTTCCTGACGATTAAATCTTGCCCGTAAGCGTGGAACCGGCCTGAAGGGATATCAATCTGGCCGTTTAATCCTAATCCACGTTTATCCTGAGCCACTTTAAGCGCGCCTTTTAAACGCGCTTTCAGGCCAAAGGCATCAATGCGAACATCATCTCCGATATTCACCACAAGATTACTGTTGATCGGTATCGAGGCGGAAGCAGGGGCAATCGGCTGATGCTGGTCATTTAACATCACCTCATCTGACGAGACTCCTACTGCGCTCTCGGGAAGTTCCTGAACCGTAATCCGTGCCCAGGGAATATCCACTCTTCCGTTCAACGAAAATGCTTGCGGTGTAGCATCAAACACTAGATCAGGCGAGACATCAAGCCGAACCATAGGTGGAATCGATACCCTGACCTTTTCTCCCTTGGCAGCGATACGCGCACGCCAGTTATTGAGTTCACTCCAGTCGGCATTACCGTTCAACGACAATTGACCGTGCGCAGTCTGGATCACCCCATCCAGTATTGAGGACATGCCGTTGAAAACGATGTTTAAATTGGCATTGGTAATATCAAACGGCATAAATTGACCGTCAAAATTCACCTGCGTCAGCATCAACTTGCCAAATACCTGCGGCTTTTGCGCATTGCCTGCCAGCCGTAAATTGGCGTTCAAGATACCCGATGCTTTTTCTCCGTCTGCCAGTGCCGGTTGCAGAATGGCCATCGAGAGACGGGTGATATTGACGTTACCGCCAAGCGTTCGTTTACCGAGGGGATCGGCTATCTGGATCTTGCCATCAAGTTGGCCGTTATTGGCAATTTTGATCAGCCAGTCGAGGTCTGCCTTGCCGTTTTGCAAGGCAGCATTAATATTCAGCGTATCAAAGGTAACGGGCAGAGGATTGCCCTGGATCAGTTGCTGCACTTTGACCCCTTTGCCCACCAGCGACAAACTGGCCTGTGGCAGACCGGCCTGCGCTTTCCAACTGACGTTGGCTTTGCCGCTAAATTGCCCGCTAAGCTGAGTCGCATCCGTCAGGAAAGGCTTGAGCATGGCTAAATCAAAACGATTAAGTACCAGGCTCGCCTGTCCGCTGGCACCGGCATCAATGGTAGTCGGCACGCAAATATCGGCGTTGGGATTCTGCCAGCAGTGTGGGCTAACGGTAACCCGCTGCTCGTGATTAAAATAAGCCAGAGCGATTGGCCGGGTCAGCCGCCATTGGCCTACCGGGGTGTCAAA
The DNA here is from genome assembly GCF_012933545.1 of Rouxiella aceris. Classification (GTDB taxonomy): domain Bacteria; phylum Pseudomonadota; class Gammaproteobacteria; order Enterobacterales; family Enterobacteriaceae; genus Rouxiella; species Rouxiella aceris. The sequence goes on from NZ_JAADJU010000001.1 coordinate 697,928, forward strand.
CAGCGTATTGGTAACTGTGCCTTTCCACTGCTGGGAGGGACGATCAAAACTGCCGTTCAGCACCAGGCGCCCTCCCACCGGCTTACCGGTGATGTTGAGAGTAAGCTGGTGCTGCTTTTCGTTACCTTTCGCGTCAAGACTCAGTTCGCCAATTTCCAGCGCATCCTGCTTCAGTTGTACGACTTTTACCGCCAGGGTGCCCTCTACCTGCTGTGTTGAGGTGATATCGCCTTTAACATTGACCCGATTGATGCTCAACGCCTGCCATTTCAGGTTGCTGGCGGTAAGGTCGGCCAGCAGTTGCGGCGCTTTGAGATTGCCACGCAGTTTGATCATGCCTTTGACGACGCCGCCCAGGCCGGGCAATGCGCCATCAAGATGCGGGGAGTCAACGTTGGCATCCAGCGCCCACTGGTCACTGAGTTTGCCTTTGACATCCAGATTATTACGCCCCAACTCCAGATGCAGTTGCGGAATATCCCACTGGCCGTAGCTGTTGCCGCGTAGATTACCGCGGGCCTTGAGCTGATTGTTTTTCACATTGCCGTCCAGCTCCAGCGCAGGTATCTGCAACTGCCAGCTGTCGCCATACAGGCTGCCACGCACGGCCAGCTTGCCCTGTAATTTGGCTGGCCACTCTGGCCACTGTTTGCCGGTATTTATGCCGTTTAACGTCAGCAGGGTATTCCAGCTCACCGCCTTGCTCCAGTCCACCAGCCCGCTTAACTCGGCGTTGCCCTGTAAGGCAGTCAGTCTCATCATTTGCAGAGTAAATTGTTCAGGATTACCTTTCCCCTGCAGAGATAAATTTGCGGGGGGAAGGCCCTCACCGCTGAAATCGGAATGTAGCGCAAGGGCATAATCGCTGGCTTTACCGCTGAGTTGCAGATCAAAACCCTTGATCTGATATTGCGGGGTGCCGCTTAATGGCCACTGCAATGCCTCGCTTTGCACGCGTAAATCCAGCGGCAGCCCAACCTGCGCCAGTTGGGTTTGCGCTGCCAGCTGCGCGCGCACGGGTCCGGAGAGATTCACCGCCAGGTTTAGCTGATTACGCAGTTCACCGCTCACCGTCAGTTTAATTTTCTCCCCTTTCAGCGGATCGATATTCAGGCCACTGTTGATGGTCAGATTCACCGGCCAGTTTTGCCTCAATGTCGCCTGGCCAATACCGTCGATTGACCCCTGCGGCGAGCGTACTTCGAGTTTATTCAGGGTCACCTGTTGATTTTCAGTGGTCACTTTTAGCAACAAGCGGGTGATAAGCAGCTCGCTGTCACCGGTCAAACGAAGATTTTCAGCGGTCAGTTGCTGTACGTTAAGATCGAGCGGCAGCGTAAAATCCGGCAATGTCGGCAGTAACGGCTTGGCAAACAACGCTTTTAACGTCTCACCCAGCGGCGCTTCAGGTACCGCAGGTCTGGCCGGCTGCGGCGGTTCACCGGTCACTTTTTCACTGACCTTGGCCACAGCCTTGTCCTGTACTGCCTGCACCACTGGCGGCAGCGGATTTTGCGGCGTTTTTGGCAAGGCAATCAGCAGACCGGCAATATTGGTGGGTAACAGCGTCAGGGAACGGGCTTTCCACTGCACACCGGTGCGAAACTCCGCCAGTGACACCGTGCGGTCATCCAGGGTGACATTGACATTGCTCAGTGTCAGCAGCCGCAGAGTAATGGGATAAGGCGTACTGAGATTGGTTAGCGGCTCACTGCTCTGTGGCTCAGGGGTACTGGCTGGCGCCATTTCCTTGCTGTTGACCACCACATTGATATCGCGGGCGCGCACGGCATTGAGACACAGTTCACTGTGCCGGAAACAAGACAAATCGACGGAAAGATGAAACTCGCCGGCTTTAACGTCAATTCCCGGCATGCTGTATTTGACATCTTTTAAGGTCAGGCTGCGCCAGCCGCCATCAACGCTGGCAATACTCAAACCAGGCACAAATCGCTGGGCACCGTTAATCACCAGATGCAGGCCGGTTTGCGTACCGACAAGAAACGCCACTGCGCCAGTAAGCAGCAGCACAATAAGGAGAAATACCAGACAGATCTTTTTAAATAAACTCATAATTCTGGCCCCAGGCCGATATAAAATTGCAATCCATGCTCACTCTGATCGGCCACTGGGGCCGCGATATCAAATTTCACCGGCCCAATCGGCGAGGCCCAGCGGACACCGACACCCGCACCGGTTTTCACATTGCTTTTGGCAATATCATCCACCGCTTCGCCACTGTCGACAAACACCGCCCCCCACCATTTCCCGGTAACGTTATATTGATACTCCAGCGATCCGGTGGCCAGTTTTGAAGCCCCGGTCAGTTTGCCGTCGCTGTCTTTCGGGGAGATGGATTTATATTTATAACCGCGGATGCTGCGATCGCCACCGGCAAAGAAGCGTAGTGATGGCGGCACCTTGTCAAAGTTGTTGGTCTCTATCCAGCCGAGATTACCGCGCACCACAAAACGGTGTTTTTGTCCCAACGTCCGTATCCAGACGTTTTGCGCCTGCACCACGGCGAAATCGATATCCGATCCCCAGGTAGTATCAGAAACATCGAGGGAGTAGCGCTGGGTATCGCCCCAGGTTGGCATCAGGCCACCGCGCGAGCGGGTACGGCTGATAGTTACCCCGGGGTAGATCAGCATGGTGGTATTGGTTACCGCAGCCTGGGTAAAGTGGTCAAGACTCCAGCGCAAATTGATTGAGCGCTGCCAGCCGCTGGACAGATCCCAATAACGCGCCACGTTGGCGGTGCTGGAATCTGACTTGGTATCATTGAGGTCTTCACGCTTGAACCCGCCCTGCACCAGATAATACTGTTCCAAGGGGTCTTTAAGCAGCGGGATCTTATAGCTGAGATCCAGGGTTTGCTCAGGAGCAGAGAGACTTACCGAGCTTTCGAGACTCTGGCCGCGGTCATTGATCCACGGTTTTTTCCAGTTGGCCTTGACCCTCGGTCCCACGTCGGTGGCATAGCCGCCCCCCAGCTCCAGGGTATTACGGTTGCGTGGCGTTACCAGCGCATTGAGCGGCAGCGTTTTATCGGTTTTCACGCTTTTTTGCGCAAAGTCCGGGGATACCACCACCGAATTAAACCAGCCGGTGGCCGCCAGCCGTCGATTTAGTTCTGCCAGTTGGGCTGAGGTGTAATAGTCGCCCTGATGGAAAGGCACCAGATTTTGCAGATAGTCATCGCGGATCTGCGCCCCTTTGAAATTGACCGCGCCAAAGCGATAGCGCTGTCCACTGTCAAAATCGATATCCCAAAATGCCTGATGTTGATCTTCGATGATCCCCAGTTGGCTTTTACGCATATCGGCATCGAAGTAGCCGCGCCGCAAAGCCAGCCCGGTTAGCGAGCTTTTAAAACCATCATAGGTACCATGATTTAAACGCGTGCCGATGGCCGGTACCTGCGCCTTTTTCAGGGCAGCAAACTCACTATCGTCCCTTGCCTGTCCGCTAATAACCACTTGGGTACCGGCAATTTTGATTGGTGTTCCGGGGGTGACTTTAGCCACTAAAACCGGACGACCCGGCGGCGGTGTCTGGATAAAATCAAAATCGATGGTGGGCTGATAATAACCCAAAGGACGCAGACCCAGCTGAATGGCCTCGCTGACACGGGCGCGAAAACGCCCGTCAGCCGCCACCTCATCAGTTCCAATGGCAGAGAGGCGCACACGAACGTTTTTTTCCAGGTCGCCATCCAGCCCTTCAAGCTGTAAACGTACTTTTGCGGCAAAAGATAAGGGGGAGGCCAGCAGTACGGCTAACACAAAAAGTTTAGGGTATCGTGGCACAAGCTCTCCTGCTACGTTTCATTGTCCTGTTAAAATATCAGATGCGATTTGCTGAAATCATGACCACGCGATTAAGGCATCTATTCCCCAGGTCATTGAAATTGTAGCAAGGCCACGCATAATCATCCGACATTCGTCACCACTTCTTATTAGTCAGTGTCGGTAAAGCTGCTACAGTTTCAATTTCAGCGGGGTTATAGCCAATAGTTTCAAAGATGAAGGCTATTAGATGGTATTGTGTGCAAAGAAGCCAGCGGATACAACCCACAAACTTTATCGATATAAATTAGCGGAGTCTCTTGTGGCGCAACTCACAGATAAAACCCAGGCTATCAGCAAAGAAGCGGCGTTAACCGGTCGTACCACTCCCATGCCGGTCGCAACGCTACATGCAGTTAATGGCCACTCCATGACCTATGTACCGGAAAATATGGAGATTGCCCTGTTTGCAATGGGCTGTTTTTGGGGCGTGGAACGCCTGTTCTGGCAATTGGATGGCGTCTATAGCACGGCAGCAGGCTACGCCGGAGGCTTTACTCCCAATCCAACCTATCGTGAAGTCTGCAGCGGTCAGACCGGACATGCCGAAGTGGTGCGTATCGTCTTTGATCCGGCAGTGATCGCCTATGAGCAACTGCTGCAGATTTTTTGGGAAAATCACGACCCGGCGCAGGGCATGCGTCAGGGTGGTGATATAGGCACGCAGTATCGTTCCGCCATTTACGCGCAAAGCCAGCAACAGCAGCAAGCCGCATTAGCCAGTCTGCAGCGCTTTCAGCAGGCAATGCGCAGCGCGGGGGATAATCGCGCGATCACCACAGAAATCAGCGAAGCACTGCCTTTTTATTATGCCGAGGACGATCATCAGCAGTATCTGGCGAAAAACCCCGAGGGTTATTGCGGACTGGGTGGGATTGGAGTCTGTTTACCCCGCCAATAGCCGGCTAAATTGGGCACTGGCGGCAATATGACCGCTCCTGCTATACTATCCGGGCCGCATTCGCGGCCTGGTAGATACGTTTCTTGCTGTTATCTTAGCTTTTATATCCAAGTCACTGCATTGCAACAAGGCAGCAAGCAAAGTGATACCAATGAGCTTACATAAGTCGCTGATTGGCATAAATGCGATTCGCCGCGGTAAATGCAGCGTCAGACTCGCAGGATATAGCGCATTTGAATGTTTTCTCTAACAATACCAAACGGATTAGCCTTCCCTGCCGGCATGAACCCCGGTGTTAAACGGATAGATTATGTTAAATAGTATTTTACTTATTCTTTTATTAATCGCGATCAGCGCCTTCTTCTCCCTTTCGGAGATATCGCTGGCTGCTTCGCGCAAAATCAAACTTAAACTGTTGGCAGACGAAGGAAACGTCAATGCCGCACATGTACTGAAATTACAGGAAACCCCTGGACTGTTCTTCACCGTGGTGCAAATCGGCCTCAACGCCGTTGCCATTCTCGGTGGTATTGTCGGTGACGCCGCCTTTTCCCCGGTATTTCGCATCTTCTTTGAAAAATTCCTGCCGCCAGAACTTTCCGAACAGGTCAGCTTTATCTGCTCGTTTATCCTGGTCACCAGTATGTTTATCCTGATTGCAGATTTGACGCCGAAGCGCATCGGTATGATTTCACCCGAAACGGTCGCCGTTCGGATAGTCAACCCGATGCGTTTCTGCCTGTTCGTTTGCCGCCCGATGGTGTGGTTCTTTAACGGATTGGCCAATGTTATCTTCCGTCTGTTTAAACTGCCCACCGTGCGTAACGATGATATTACCTCCGACGATATCTATGCGGTGGTGGAAGCCGGTGCGCTGGCCGGGGTGCTGCGCAAACAGGAACACGAGCTGATTGAAAACGTTTTTGAGCTGGAATCACGCACCGTTCCCTCGTCGATGACCTCCCGTGAAAGCGTGATTTACTTCGACCTGCGGGAAAGTGAAGAGAGTATCAAAGATAAAATTTCCACCCATCCCCATTCCAAGTTTTTGGTCTGCGACGGGCAAATTGACCAGGTCGTCGGCTATGTCGACTCGAAAGACTTGCTCAATCGCGTCTTGGGTAATCAAAGTCTGATGCTGAGCAGCGGCGTACAAATTCGTTCTGCGCTGATTGTTCCCGATACGCTGACGCTGTCAGAAGCCCTGGAAAGCTTTAAAACAGCGGGAGAAGACTTTGCGGTGATCCTCAACGAATATGCGTTGGTGGTCGGCATCATTACCCTTAACGACGTCATGACCACCTTGATGGGTGATTTGGTCGGCCAGGGTATGGAAGAACAGATCGTGGCGCGCGATGAAAACTCATGGCTGATTGAAGGTGGCACACCGATCGAAGACGTGATGCGCGTGCTGCATATTGAGGATTTCCCGCAGTCTGGCAATTATGAAACCATCGGCGGTTTTATGATGTTTATGCTGCGCAAAATTCCCAAGCGTACCGACTTTGTGAAATTCTCCGGCTTTAAATTTGAAGTGGTGGATATCGACAGCTACAAGATTGACCAGCTACTGGTCACACGCATCAGCGATCTGCCAGTTGCTCCATTGCTGCCAAAATCACCCGACGATAAAACCGCGTGATCATTGACGGTTCCTCGGGGCAACCCTGCCGGTAAACAACAACGGCCGCAATATCCATTGCGGCCGTTGTTGTTTTTACTGCTGGTGTCGCGTCAGCTACGCTATTCCGCCTGCAGGTGCATCACTTGGCGGTTAACCTCAGACATCACGCTAAAGTGGCGCCTGTCGCGAATTTTTGGCAACAGGATCTTGCCTTGGTCAAACTCAAAGGCGCCGACATCTTTGATATAAATGCGGCCTCTGAACAACGTTTTCACATATTTAGCCACTTTCAGTGGGTTATAACGTTGGAAGATTCTCATTTTTTTAACTTTCCTCCCTTCAAGTATCTAGCTTACTCAGACCACGAATGCAGAACTTGCCATCTGGGACCTAGACCTAAGTACAGTGAGTAGACCTGAAAGATAGCACCGAGTTCCTTTTAATCCAGTCTATTTCACTACTTTTACATAGTTTGACGATATTGAACTTCAACCAGTAAGCGGCACGCAGTATAACCGGTCAATATGTATCGTTGATGACAGAATCTTTTTTTTGCTTATCATTTTGTTAACAAATAAGCCCCGGCAGAGCACGCATTTTTGTTACTGGCAGCACATTATAGGTATCTCAACAGGACAGACCACTTGAAACAATCCTATGCTTGTCAGAGCCTATGGCCGCGATTCACCCTTTACGTTGCCTGCCCACCCGCCGTTTCAGGAGAATTTATGCTTCAAAAATGTTTAATAATTGTAGCTCTATTGTTAACACCTGTTGTGACCTCTGCCCACAATTTGGAAATTGGTAATCGCGTTCCCCCTGTCAGCGTGATGGACAAAGGTGAGCTGCTTTATATCAACGATGACTTCAGTTACAGCAACTGGACCAGCGTCAGGCTGCAGGGCAAGGTGCGCATTATTCAACATATTGCCGGCCGTACCAGTGCCAAGGCTCTGAATGCGCCGCTGGTTGATGCCATTCGCCAGGATAATCTGCCGCAAGACCGCTATCAGACCACCACCATCATCAATACCGACGATGCCATTATTGGCAGTGGTATCTTTGTACGAAACAGCATTGAAAACGGTAAAAAAGAGTTCCCCTGGTCGCAGGTGATTGTCGACAGTAACGGTGCCGTAGCGAAAGCCTGGCATTTACAAAGTAAAAACTCAGCGATTATCGTGCTGGATAAAGCCGGAATTATTCATTTCGCCAAAGAGGGGGCATTAACGCCGCAAGAGGTGAATCAGGTGATTGATATGGTTAACCAGTTGATCAAGGAATAGACCGACAATAAGCGCGGTGAACGCGCTTATTGTCGCGAGGAAGGTCGCGGTTATTCCTTAAAACAGTGACACCCGAAAGCCGGGATTCAGGAACGACTCTTTTGGCGTATACATCAGCGTCTGCCCTTGCCAGTCGGTCACTGTGGCTCCGGCGGCCTGAGCCACGGCATGACCGGCAGCCGTATCCCACACCGAGGTTGGCCCGAAACGCGGATAGAGCTGGGCCGAACCTTCGGCAACCAGACAAAACTTCAGCGACGAGCCAATGCTTACCGTCTGGTGCTCACCTAGCTGGGCCAGGTAATCCTGCAACTCCTGATCGCTACTGTGAGAACGGCTCACCACCACCAGCGGCGGATGTGCCTGGCGCGCATTGATATCAACTCGCTGGCCATTCTCTTCTTTCCAGGCTTTACCTTCTGCAGCAGCATACATCACCCCGGTCACCGGGACATACACCACACCAAGAACCGGCATGCCCGCTTCGATCAAGGCAATATTGACGGTAAACTCGCCATTACGTTTCAGAAACTCTTTGGTACCGTCAAGAGGATCAACCAGCCAGAAACGATCCCAACGCTGACGTACTTCCCATGAAGGGGGATCTTCTTCCGATAACAGCGGCGTCTGCGGATCCAGCGCCAGCAAACCTTGTTTAATCACATTATGTGCGGCGATATCGGCGGCGGTCACCGGTGAATCATCCTTTTTCTGGCGGGCATCGACCGGCTGTTCGCCATCGTAGACTTTCATTATGGCATCACCCGCTTCGCGGGCGAGCTGGCAAATTTGTTCCAACATCATTCACCTCAGTGGTTTTTTCTCTTAAGTATAAAGCCTAGTTTTTTTTAACCGGAATAGCTATCACCGATACCGCTTGTGCCGATGAATTCATTTCCGTCAAATTTACCGCTTCTGCCTTGGCACTTTAATTGGATATCTATCACATTTATTCGTGACAGTGAGTTACACCCGCTAATATTTTTGAGATATCTGTCGTGCTTTTCCCGCTCAATATCTCGAATGGAGGCAATGTTATGCTTAAGCGTCACCTGAGATTTTCTCTGGTCGCCATATGGGTTGCAATGGCCACCGCCCAGGCCGCAACTGTCGACCTGCGCATTATGGAAACCACCGATCTGCACAGCAATATGATGGATTTTGACTATTACAAAGATAAACCGACCGAAAAATTTGGCCTGGTGCGTACCGCCAGCCTGATAAACGCGGCGCGGGCGGAAGTCAAAAACAGCGTGCTGGTAGATAACGGTGACGTCATTCAGGGCAGTCCGCTCGGGGATTATATGGCGGCCAAAGGACTGAAAGACGGTGAGGTCCATCCGGTTTACAAAGCAATGAATACGCTAAACTATGCAGTAGGTAATCTCGGCAATCATGAATTCAATTACGGCCTCGATTATCTGCAAAAAGCCCTGGCAGGGGCAAAATTCCCCTATGTAAATGCCAATGTGATTAACGTCAAAAGCGGTAAACCGCTGTTCACCCCCTTTCTGATCACCGATAACCCGGTTACCGACAGTGAAGGCAAAACCCACAATCTGCGTATCGGCTATATCGGTTTTGTGCCACCACAAATCATGGTGTGGGACAAAACCCGGCTGCAAGGCAAAGTTACCGTGGCCGATATCACCGCAACAGCGAAAAAGTGGATCCCGGAAATGCGCAAACAAGGGGCCGAGATTATTGTTGCCATCCCGCACTCCGGACTATCGGCAGAGCCTTACCGGGCGCAGGCCGAAAACTCCGTCTACTACCTCAGCCAGGTCAAAGGCATTGATGCCATCATGTTTGGTCATGCCCATGCGGTTTTCCCCAGTGAAGAGTTTGCCGCAATCAAAGGGGCCGATATCAGGCAAGGTACCCTCAATGGCATTCCGGCCGTTATGCCGGGGATGTGGGGCGATCATCTCGGCGTGGTGGATCTGGTGTTGAACAACGATAGCGGCAGTTGGCGAGTCACCCAGGCCAAGGCAGAAGCGCGCCCCATCTTTGACAATGTGGCTAAAAAATCGCTGGCAGCGGAGGATCCGCAATTACTGCAGGTGCTGGCTGCGGATCATCAGGCCACCCGCGACTTTGTCAGTCAGCCGATAGGTAAAGCCACGGCAGATATGTACAGCTACCTGTCACTGATCCAGGACGATCCAACGGTACAGATCGTCAATAATGCGCAGAAAGCCTATACCGAACATTTTATTCAGGGCGATCCGGATCTGGCTGGTCTGCCGGTGCTGTCGGCGGCGGCTCCCTTTAAAGCAGGCGGACGCAAAAACGATCCGGCCAGCTTTGTTGAAGTCGAAAAAGGGCCGCTGACCTTCCGCAACGCCGCCGATCTCTATCTCTACCCCAATACGCTGGTGGTGATGAAAGTCAGTGGGCAGGAGGTGAAAGACTGGCTCGAATGCTCAGCCGGTCAGTTTAACCAAATCGATACCCACAGCAGTCAGCCTCAGTCGTTAATAAACTGGGATGGCTTCCGTACCTATAATTTCGACGTTATCGACGGCGTTAATTATCAAATTGACGTCACCCAACCGGCGCGATTTGACGGGGAATGCCAACTGAAAAATAAAAATGCCGAACGCATCAAGCATCTGACCTATCAGGGCAAGCCCGTTCGCCCCGACGCAATATTTTTGGTAGCGACCAACAACTATCGGGCTTATGGCGGCAAGTTTGCTGGTACCGGCGACAAACATATCGCCTTTGCCTCACCGGATGAAAACCGCGCCGTGCTGGCTGCGTATATCAGCGCCGAAACCAAAAAGCACGGTGCCGTTACGCCACAAGCCGACAATAACTGGCGACTGGCGACGATCAAGGCGGCGCAACCATTGGATATCCGCTTTGAAACCTCGCCAGATGATAAAGCCGCCGCGTTTATCAAGTCACATGCGCAATATCCGCTGACCGCCAAAGGCACGGATAGCATCGGCTTTGCTCTCTACCAGATCAACCTGCAACAATAAGCCTGGTCACAACGCCTCCTGATCGGAGGCGTTAAGTCAGTCGACAGTCACGAGCAGAGCGAGACAGTCCGAAGCCCCAAGGCTGTCTCGCTCTGGACATCGACTTCGTCAGCCCCCTCTCCCACCTGCGCATTTTATTTTCCCGTACTTCCTTTGAGCTATAGCCAAACTCTATAACATGTATTTATAATACATGTTATAGAGTTTACTCATTTAATAAGGCATCCCATGGACTATCGCAATCAACCTCTCGGTGCACTGGCTGTCGCCATTCCTCGCGCTACCCGCTTATTCCGTCAATACGATCTCGACTTCTGCTGCGGCGGCAAACAGACCTTGCTGCGGGCCGTCAGCAAAAAAGATCTGGATATTGATCTGATTGAGCGACTGTTGGCGGAAATTGAGCAACAGCCGGAGACCTCCGTCAACTGGCAAACCGCCACGCTGACCGAGATCATTCACTATATTATTCCCCGTTTCCACGATCGTCACCGCCAGGAGCTGCCGGAACTGGTGCTGATGGCCGAAAAAGTCGAGCGCGTACATGGCGATAAAGCCGCCTGCCCACACGGCCTGGCCGTGCAGCTACAAACCATCCTCGACGAGCTGACCAGCCATATGATGAAAGAAGAGCAGATCCTGTTCCCAATGATCGTCAGCGGTATGGGACGTCAGGCCAGCGGCCCGATTTCGGTAATGGAACGCGAGCATGATGACGCGGGCAATATTCTGGAAGAGATTAAACGCCTGACGAATAACGTGACGCCGCCGGAAGACGCATGTGTGACCTGGCGGGCGCTATATGCCGGGATCAACGAGTTTATTAGTGATTTGATGGAACACATTCATCTGGAAAACAATCTGTTATTCCCACGGGCTCTGCGTGGTGAATAGAGCGATAAACGATATGAAAAAGGACGCCATCGGCGTCCTTTCGTTTGATAACAAAGTGGTATTGCTGATCGAGATACCTGGACATAGCACACGACCCCAAGGGTGCACTCTCCCTAAAAACTGACTTTGTCAGCCGTCAGAAAGACGCAATTCGCACCCTTGCTATGTTAATTATCCCTTGGGATAATTACAGAATTTCCAGCAGCTCGACTTCGAAAGTCAGGGCACTGAATGGCGGGATGGTTGCACCGGCACCGCGTTCGCCATAAGCCAGGTTATGAGGGATATACAGCTCCCACTTGGAACCCACCGGCATCAGGGTCAGCGCTTCAATCCAGCCAGGAATTACGCCGCTTACCGGGAATTCAGCCGGCTCACCGCGCTGTACGGAGCTGTCAAACACAGTACCGTCGATCAGTTTGCCCGTATAATGCACACGTACGCGATCCTGACGGCCTGGAATAGCGCCTTCGCCCTGCGTAATCACGGAGAACTGTAAACCGGACTCAGTGCTGGTCACGCCTTCTCGCTGGGCATTGGCAGTCAGAAATTCCTGACCTTCCACTGCCAGCGCTTCCTGACGCTGAAGGCGAACGGCATCAGCACGTTCGTGTACTTCACGCAGTGCGCGGTGTACCACATCGACAGGCACAGCAGGGGTGTTCCCTTCTAGCGCATCGCGTAAGCCTGCAAGAAGAGCATCAGGCTCTAAGCCCTGTAAACCGGATTCCTGCAGTTGTTGACCGACCTGCAAGCCGATACCGTAACTTGCCTGCGCTTCAACGCTGTCAAATGAAGGGGTTGTCATGAAATATCCTTTAATCATAAAAAAGTCGAAGACGCAGCATAACAGCGTGGGAGTGGCGGGTAAAATCCTCTGTCGCCGAAGGTGATTTTTAACGCAATATTGGCGACGGCGGCGGTTAATTTTCACTTCTATTGCCGGGTCGTGCATCTTTTTACTGCGGTTTATGCTTTGTTCCTTTTCGCATCAAGCAGTTAACCAGCTATACTTAAGCGTATAATCAAGCAATAATTTTGACGTCTGATTTTTTTAGTATTATGCGCAACAAGAGAGGTTGTCATGGGCCAATTCACGCCCAGGAGAAGGAAGGCCACCCGTATTTTTCAACCCATGTTGAGATCCTGGATTGCTACCACTATGCAAAGGCCATTACGCAAAAAACCGCCAGAGACCACTGAGCAGGATGAGGTCGAAACAGCAGAAGTGTCCTCGCCTCACCGCGTGAGGGGAAAAGCTTCTACGCTGTTCGAACGAATCTGGCATTTAAGTGATGATTTTCACTGGATGGAACCGCTGCCCTATTTTCATCGTCGCTGGATAATCATCAGCCTTTTGCTGGTGGTGATCGCCATTCTCTGGCCCTATTCGCCGGAAAACACCTACGCCCCGTCCGATCAGACCAGCTCGGTGCCAATGCAGGCGGATCTGCGTAATGAGCAAGGGCGTACCACGCAGCTTGCTCAACCGCAGCCCGATCAGTCTCAACGAGTACAATCACAGCCGGCTTCACCGCCGGCAACCAGCGATCAGGGTAGCTGGAAAAGCTACCACATTCAGTCGGGTCAGACTCTGGCCCAGCTATTCCGCGATAATAACTTGATGGTCAATGATGTCTTCGCCATGGCGCAGGTGGAAGGAGATGACAAGCCGCTGAGCAATCTGCACACCGGACAGGAAGTGAAAATACAACGTAATGCCCAGGGCGTGGTCACGTCGCTGGAAGTGATTAACGATCAGAATACCGCCATACGCTTTACCCGCCAGGCCGACGGCAGCTATCAGCGCAGCCGCTAATTTCTCGAGATGATGGCTAACTTGCCCGCCAGGCCGATTGCCTGAGTGCAGAAAAGCAAAACGCCGGCACAAGGCCGGCGTCTTAACGGATCACTTAACGCGTAATATTACGCTTCAGCAACCACAACTACAGTCAGCTTAGCGAAAACATCGCTGTGAACCTGGAAGTCCACTTCGTGTTCGCCCAGAGTGCGCAGAACGCCATCTGGCAGACGAACTTCGCTCTTGGCAACTTTAACACCTGCCGCAGTCACTGCGTCAGAGATGTCACGAGTACCGATAGAGCCGAACAATTTACCTTCGTCGCCTGCTTTAGACGCGATGGTAACAGAGCCCAGTTCGTTGATGCTGGTTGCGCGAGCTTCAGCGGCGCCCAGAACGTCAGCCAGTTTGGCTTCCAGTTCTGCACGACGTGCTTCGAAATACTCAACGTTTTTCTTGGTAGCAGGAACAGCTTTGCCCTGTGGTACCAGGAAGTTACGGGCATAACCCGCTTTAACGTTAACTTGATCACCCAGGCTGCCCAGGTTTGCTACTTTATCAAGCAGAATAACTTGCATTACCTTATCCTCTCAAAGTCGTTAATGGACTGTGGCCTATTACTGATGACGATCAGTATATGGCAACAAAGACAGGTAGCGTGCGCGCTTGATACAACGAGCGAGCTGACGCTGGTATTTTGCACGAGTACCGGTGATACGGCTCGGAACAATTTTACCACTTTCGGTAATGTAGTTTTTCAGCGTAGCGATATCTTTATAATCGATCTCTACAACGCCTTCCGCGGTAAAACGGCAGAACTTGCGACGACGGAAATAACGTGCCATTTGGCTAGTCTCCAGAATCTATCAATTCAATCTGCTCGGCATGTAACACCACTTTATTGAGCCCATTGCGACCTTGATGGCAGCTAATGAATCCAGTGACGGTGAGTTGCGTGCCGACCGTTATACTGTGAGTTAATACTTGTGACTGATGTCCACTGACAACCACGGGCATTCGGCACCATGCTTGTCTGTTGAATCCGGCTTCCTGCTGCTGCGAGCGATGCTCAAGCACAAACTGGCAGTGAGGAATACCCGATGGACTGACTTTACGAATGGGGGTCTTGCACACTGTGCCAGACAACACCAGGCGATTAGTCGTCACAAAAATTACTCTTCAGAATCCCCAGCTTCAGAATCATCATTAGCTTCGGCGAAATCTTCACGACGCTCACGGCGTTCGTCTTTCGCTTTAACCATTGGTGAAGCTTCAGTTACCGCGTGCTTAACGCGCATAACCATGCTGCGGATAACGGCGTCGTTGAAGCGGAAGTTTGTTTCCAGCTCATCGATCGCTTCCTGCGGAGCTTCAACGTTCAGCAGAACGTAGTGGGCTTTGTGCAGTTTATTGATCGGGTAAGCCAGCTGACGGCGGCCCCAGTCTTCCAGACGGTGAATCTGACCAGCAGCGTTAGTGATGGTAGCACTGTAACGCTCGATCATGCCCGGAACCTGTTCGCTCTGGTCAGGATGGACCATAAAAACGATTTCGTAATGACGCATAGAATTGCTCCTTACGGATTATTCAGCCTCCTGTCAGGGTCAGCCGTGGCCCATGGAAGCAAGGAACGTGTTATGTGTACGGCTGAAAAAATGACGCGCAATTATAGGGCCGCACTCTCAGAAACTCAAGGACCCAGATAGATTAATTTCTCAGCGCCATTTTCGCCGTACTTTGGCCGCCCTTTTACAGCCGGGCGGCAAAAAACTCGGTGGTTTTCTGCAGGGCATTGACCGACACCTTATGCTTGGCCGCCGGGTCGCTGATAAAGGTCAGGTTGTGCGCCAGGTGGTGCTGCACGAGCGCCTGTTGCAGTCGCGCGCTTTCGGCAAAGGGCACCACATCATCCTGCTCGCCATGCCACACCAATAAAGGTTTGCTGCCCACCAGCGCCAGTTTGTCGCTGATATCGCACTGCAACAGCAGCGCCATCTGCTGCGTAAAGTCCGCCCGGGAGAGGCCGCTGTTGCCGCCAAAGGAGGGGAAAAGCCGTTCAGACAGGGTGGCAAAATACCCCGAGCCCATTAAATTGGCCGCCACTTTCACCCAGGGATAATGGATCAATGCCGCCATGGTGGTCATACCCCCCATGGACACGCCGCCGACACCCAGCCGCTGTTCATCCGCCAGCCCGCGGGCGACAAAAGTGTCTTTCAATAGCGCCAGCTCGGTCAGGTTGTTTTGCAGAATGCGCCAAAAGTGACTCAACAAGACGTTTTCATCCGTTTCAGCGCGCGCGCCGTGCATCAGCGCATCGGGCAAAATAACCCGAAAACCGGCCTGTGCCAGCGTGTAACCAAAATAGGAGTAGATCTCCTTGGAAGAAGTAAAGCCATGATAGAAAAATATAGTGGGCAGCAACTGATGATATTGCCCGGCAGGAACGGCGTGGATCAGCTGAATTCCATCCACAGTTTCCTCATACATTTCAACCATCTCACGCTCCCTGGCGCATAGCGCCACTTAAGGCAAAGGATAAGGACATAACTTATTAATCATTTTTAATTCAGAAAGGGAAAACATCGCAAATAGTAAACAATTATCGATTATTTATCAGCCATGCTTTTATCAATTGCGTTTTGCAAGATCAAGTCAGAATAAAGCGTAGCTTAGGAGATCACCGCATTTGCAAACTTTGGATGGGGATTTTCCAGACAAAACAGCACCGATCACGCAGTAAGCGCATACATAAGAAATATTTATTTACAAATGGTGACTAATCCTTTCAGGATTTAAGCCGTTGTAGCGCTTATCTAAGCTAACGAGATTTGATCATGACAATCGCCTCTCCCTTCTCTTTTCGCCACTGGACAGTTGGAGCAAAACTGGCGAGTTGCGCTTCTTTGCTGGTTGGCTCGTTATTTATTATTTTTACCCTCGCCCTCACCTACTCGGCGGGTAAGCAGGTTGACTCGCTGGCAGTCAGTGAAATGAACGAACAGGCGGCGGGCGTGGCGGATATGATCGAAATGGTCAATACCAGCCTAAATACTGAAGTTGACAGCTATACCCGCTTGTTTACCAATTTTTTGCCCAGTGATTTTGCTCTCGATAGCAGCGGTGATGCACATATTGGCAGCCTCGCCGTGCCGGTGCTGAAAGCGGGTGGCAAAGCGCTGAATCTCGATACCAGCATTCCCGATGATTTTTTACAACGCACGGGGGCGGTCTCCACCATTTTTGTGCGCGCTGGCAACGATTTTGTGCGCGTGACTACCTCGTTGAAAAAACAGGACGGTACTCGTGCCATGGGCACCGTGCTCGACCCGACTAGCCCGGCTTATGGCAATGTCATGGCAGGAAAATCATTTAGCGGGCTGGCGACACTATTTGGCAAAAGATATATCACCAAATATCAACCCGTCATCGACAGTGCCGGGCAAGTGATTGGCATTTTGTTTGTCGGCGTAGATATCACCAAACAGTATGGCGATATCCGTGAAAAAATCCTGTCAAAACATATTGGCAGCGACGGACATATGTTTGTGCTTAGCAGTGCCGCCGGCCCGCAATTGGGTAGTTATCTGGTTCACGCCAGTGATGAAGGTAAAAAACCTGACTGGCCGGCAAACGTCTTCGAGCAGATGATGCGTAGCAATAATGGTCAGGTTAGTTACCAAAATGCCACAGGTAACGAGCAGTTTATGGTTTATACCACCATCCCGAGCTGGCACTGGATGGTCGTAGTGAGTACCGATCGCGACAGTCTGACTGCCGAGGTGCATAAAACCCGCGATATGTTTCTGATCATTGGTATGATCGCGCTGCTGGCTTTTGTGCTGCTGTTTCTCGGGCTGGCACGGCGGCTGGTCAGTCGGCCATTGGTTGATGCGGTCAGTCTGGCGGAAAGATTTGCCAACGGCGATCTGCTGGCCCGCTCCGAGCACCAACGGGTTGATGAAATAGGCTCGCTGATGAGTGCGCTGAATGGCATTGGTCAGGGACTGGAAAAAATTGTCGGTGAAGTTCGCCAGGTCTCTTCTCAAGTCTTGCATGATACCGAGAATCTGGCAGCGGACAGTGCGCAAATCACCCGACAGATTGCCACTCAGGCCAGCAGCCTGGAACAAACCTCCGCCAGCATCGAACAGCTGACCTCTACCGTGCAAAACAATGCTCATAATGCTTCCCAGGCCACGCTATTGGTGCAAAAAACCGCAACGGCGGTAAAAGACGGTGCCAGCGCGGTAAGCAACTCAGTTGCCAGCATGGGGGCAATAAAACAATCTTCTCAGCACATTTCTGATATCACCACGCTGATCGAAACCATTGCCTTCCAGACCAATATTCTGGCCCTTAATGCGGCGGTTGAAGCGGCACGAGCGGGTGAACAAGGGCGAGGATTTGCCGTCGTGGCCTCAGAAGTCCGAGCTTTGGCACAGCGCAGCTCCAGTGCGGTAAAAGAAATTGAAGCACTGATCGCTGACTCACTGCAAAAAGTCGAGGAGGGACATCAGGGGGCCGAAAAAACTCAGCAGAAAATGCGCGATATTCTGGAAAGTATCGAGGGGGTAGAAACCTTGATGAAAGATATTGATACCGCCTCCCACGAACAGTCGATCGGTATTTCGCAGGTCAATATTGCCATTATGCAAATTGGCAAAGCCACGCAGGAGAATGCCACTCTGGTCGAGCATTCGCAGCATACTGCCGATGCCCTCAGCAACCAGGGCCGCCATCTCTCGGAAGTGGTCAGCGTGTTTAAAATTAGCGAATAACCCCTCGCCAGCCCTCGGTGGCGGGGGCTACACTGAGGTATGTGTTAGCGGAGAACAATCAATGAAACACTGCCTTTCCCTGTTACAGCGCGGCCTCAGTACCCTGTTGCTACTGAGCGCGCTGAGCGCCTGCAGCATACTGCAACCGACTCCCATGCCGCCCCCTGCGCCGACCAGCAAAGCGCAGGAGGTGGTACGTGGGCAAACGGCTACACTGACCAAGATAGGCAATGTTTCGGCCAGAGTGAGCGGCAGCCCGATGGATGTCGAGGCCGCCATTCGCCACAAAGCCGATGCCGCCGGTGCGCATTATTATCTGATCCTCTATGTCAGCGACCAAATCGTACCGGGCCGTTGGTCTGCCGAGGCCATTCTCTATCGCTAATCGCCACTGACTGCGGATTATTGGGCGCCCATCGCCCGATCGAGCAGTTGCTGGCACAGCCGTTCATCAATCAGGCTCTCGCCACGGGGATCGAGAGTCATTCGACACCAGGCATCCGCCATGGGCGGCGAGGAAACCTCGAGCATTTCGGCAGCAGCGTACAGATTAAACAACTGACTGGCGAGGGTGCGTCCGTAAGCTTCGTTGCCTCTTTTCAGGCATTGCATAAATTGCCGCGCCGCTTTGTCAAACAGGCGATTCTGGCCACGGACCTGATGCAGCCGCTGCTGGACCTCCTCCTGAGCGCCGGGCATTTTTTTCAGGCTACGCAACACGTCAAGGCACATCACGTTACCTGAGCCTTCCCAGATGCTGTTAACCGGCATTTCACGGTACAGGCGCGGTAGTTCGTTCTCCTCGCAATAGCCGATGCCCCCCAGTACCTCCATCGCCTCGGCGACAAAAGGTATGCCTTGTCGACAAACCTCAAATTTTGCCGCCGGTGTCAGTAAACGACTGATCACCTGTTGCTGGCTGTCGGTGGTATTGGCGCGAGCATGGGCCAGACGGAACAACAGTGCCGTTTGCCCCTCCAGCCTCAGCGCCATCCGGCTTAGCACCTGACGCATTAGTGGCTGCTCGATCAACGGCTTGCCAAACGCCTGGCGCTGGAAAGCATGGTACAACGCGACAGAGAACGCACGGCGCATCATGGCGTGGCTGCCCAGCGCGCAATCAAAACGCGTATGGCCGCCCATTTTCAAAATATGCCGCACCCCCTCCCCTTCATCGCCCAGCAGCCAGCCAATGGCATTAAAAAATTCCACTTCACCGCTGGCGTTAGACCTGTTGCCCAACTTGTCCTTTAAGCGTTGAATACGTACCGCGTTGCGCTCACCGTCAGGCAGCACCCGCGGTAAAAAGAAGCAGGATAGCCCACCCTCGGTCTGCGCCAGCACCAAATGCGCATCACTTTGTGGCACCGAGAAAAACCATTTATGGCCGACCAGCCGATAAGCCTTGCCGGGGCCGCGTCCCTCTATCGCCGTGGCGGTGGTGGTGTTGCTTAGCACATCGGAGCCGCCCTGTTTTTCGGTCATGCCCATACCAATCAGCAGCCCGCGTTTTTTGTCGCCAGGCATTAAGTGCGCGTCATAGCGATCGGACAGCAGCGGTGTCAGCCAGGCGCTGAACTCAGCGGGCAGAAACTGTTGCAGCACCGGTGTAGCACCGTAGGTCATGGTGATGGGACAGAGGGTTCCGGCTTCAACCTGGGCATGCAATACAAAGCGGGCGGCACGGGCAACAGCCGAACCGATGCGCGCATCTTCCTGCCAGGAAAGGTTATGTACCCGATTCGCCACCAGCCCTTGCATAAGTAAATGCCAGGCCGGATGAAAACGCACATCATCCAGTGGCTCTCCGCTGGGTTCAAAGCGTAATAAATCGGGAGGATTGGCATTGGCTAAGCGCCCCAGCTCAAGAGATTCGGCCGAGCCAAGCTGCTGCCCCAGGGAAGCCAGCACATCCAGGTCCCAGCCAGCACGCTGGCGCACTACCGCTTCACGCAGCGCGGTATCAGACAGGAATAAATTGCTGTTGTTCAGAGGTTTGGGCTGATTAAACACCCGATGAGTTTCCCAGTTCATATCCATCTCCCTAATCCGTTGCATCAGGATCAAGTATGGTAAAAACCAGTAATTTTACCGCAGAGTGGATCACAAACAGGGGAAACGCCTGCGGCCAGCAAGGCCGCAGGGGGGAAAGGCGACTCAGCCTTTGACTGAACGCTGGCGTACCGCTTCAAATAAGCAAACGCCGGTGGCCACTGACACATTTAATGAAGAGACGGAACCGGCCATCGGGATACTGATTAGCTCATCGCAATGGTCACGGGTCAGACGACGCATACCTTCGCCTTCAGCGCCCATCACCAGGGCCATCGGCCCGGTCATCTTGCTCTGAAACAGCGTATGGTCAGCTTCACCCGCAGTACCGACGATCCACACGTTATGCTCTTGCAGCAAACGCAGGGTACGGGCCAAATTGGTGACGTTGATTAGCGGCACGTTTTCGGCGGCACCGCTGGCGACTTTTTTCGCTGTCGCATTCAGCTTGGCCGAACGGTCACGAGGCACAATTACCGCATGCACACCGGCGGCATCGGCGGTACGCAAACAAGCGCCGAGGTTATGGGGATCGGTAACACCGTCAAGCACCAACAAGAAGGGGCTGTCCAGACTTTCCAGCAACGCGGGCAGATCGTTTTCCTGATACTGACGACCCTCTTTGACTCTGGCAATAATCCCCTGATGGACCGCGCCTTCGGATTTGTCATCCAGCCACTGACGACTGGCAACCTGGATCACAATGCCGCTGGCCTCGATTTCATCGATCAGCGGTTTAAGACGTTTATCATCGCGGCCTTTAAGAATAAAAACTTCCAGAAAGCGTTGCGGATCGTTGTCGAGTAAGGCTTTGACGGAGTGGATACCGTAAATAATTTCGCTCATGATGCTCTTTAAAATAGCTTTACGGGCAACAAGTGCCCGTAGTCTGATCGTGAATAGCTGTAATCAACAGCGGTAATGAATTGCTAAACCAATGGCAGCGATCCTGGCATGGACTGACGCAGGCATCAGTCCATAACCGCGCAAATCAGGAGGCAATCTGCTTTTTCTTTGCTCGTTTGCTCTTGGTCGCTTCGGCAATTTTCTGCGTCTTATCCGAAGGCTTTTTGGCTTTTTTAGGCTTGCCGTCTTTGCCAACGGCACTCACCGCTTTGCCCTCTTTTTTCGCTTTGGCCGGTTTGGCTGATTTGTCGCCTTCTTTGCGGAATGCGCTATCTGGCTCAAAATTGGTGTTTTTCTTCACCGAGCGACGACGACCGGCATTGGCCGGTGCCGTAGAACGCATCGTGCGCTCGCCGGGATTTTTTGCCCTGTCACGGGCAGTTTTGCCTTCGCCACGCGCTTTACGAGCACTGGACACCAACGCAAAATCGATTTTTCGCTCATCCATATGCACCGCTTCGACGCGAATTTCAACGGCATCACCCAGGCGATAAACGCTGCCCGAGGATTCACCGACCAGACGCTGACCGATATTATCATAGCGATAATAGTCGTTATCGAGGGTAGAGACGTGGACCAGGCCATCGATAAACAGGTCAGCCAGACGTACAAAGAAACCAAAGCCGGTAACGCTGGCGATAATGCCGTTAAACACCTCGCCAACGTGGTCCTGCATAAAGTCACACTTCAGCCAGTCGGCAACGTTGCGCGTCGCTTCATCAGCGCGGCGCTCGGCCATGGAACAGTGCTCGCCCAGTTGCAGCATATCGGCGTAATCACTATGCCAGCCACCGGTCGGCGTCCAGCGCTCCTTGAGGTTGCCATGCTCTTTAGCCAGCAGATATTTGATGGCGCGATGCAGTGACAGGTCGGGATAACGACGGATTGGCGAAGTAAAGTGGCCATAAGAGGCCAATGCCAGACCAAAGTGTCCGCGGTTTTCCGGATCGTAAATTGCCTGTTTCATCGAACGCAGCAGCATGGTTTGCAGCATTTCACGGTCAGGACGATCTTTGAGTTCATCCATCAACTGCGCGTAATCTTTTGGCTCAGGCTTCATACCGCCGCCCAGCGTCAGACTCAGTTCCGCCAGTACACTTTTCAGCGCCGAGATATGGTCATCGCTTGGACGGTCATGCACGCGGAAGAGTGCCGGTTCGTTATGTTTCTCAACAAAACGCGCCGCGGCAATATTCGCCAGGATCATACATTCTTCGATCAGTTTATGCGCATCGTTACGCACCGTCGGTTCCACGCGCTCAATGCGACGTTCGGCATTGAAAATAAACTTGGCTTCTTCGGTTTCAAATGCAATCCCGCCGCGCTCGGCACGGGCCTGATCCAGCACCTTATACATGGTATGCAGTTCTTGCAGGTGTTTGACCAGCGGAGAATACTGCTCGCGCAGCTCTTCGTTGCCTTCAATAATGTGCCAGACCTTGGTATAGGTCAGACGGGCATGGGAGCTCATCACCGCTTCGTAGAACTTGGAAGTCGTCAGCTTGCCCTGTGCCGAAATGGTCATTTCACAGACCATGCACAGACGATCAACCTGTGGATTAAGCGAGCAAAGGCCATTAGAGAGCACCTCTGGCAGCATTGGCACTACCTGCGACGGGAAATAGACAGAGGTAGCACGGCTGCGCGCTTCGGCATCCAGTGCCGTACCCTGACGCACGTAATAGCTGACATCGGCAATAGCGACCCATAAACGCCAACCGCCGCCACGTTTTTTCTCACAGTAAACGGCATCGTCAAAGTCGCGAGCATCTTCACCATCAATGGTAACCAATGGCAGACTGCGCAGGTCAACGCGGCCTTTTTTCGCTTCTTCCGGCACCTGTTCACTCAGGTCGGCGACCTGTTTTTCTACCTGTGGCGGCCAGACATGAGGGATTTCATGGGTACGCAAGGCAATATCCACTGCCATATTGGTGCCCATTTTGTCGCCCAGCACTTCAACGATTTTCCCCACCGCTTTGGTACGGCGAGTCGGACGCTGAGTCAGCTCGACCACCACCATATAACCCATACGGGCGCCGCTTACGGCATCGGCGGGGATCAGGATATCAAAGCTTAACCGGCTGTCATCCGGCACCACAAAACCGGCACCGGCATCGGTAAAGTAGCGACCGACGATCTGGCTGGTTTTGGGGACCAATACGCGAACGATACGCGCTTCACGACGGCCTTTACGGTCAGTGCCCACTGGCTGAGCCAGTACCACATCACCGTGAATACACATTTTCATCTGTTCGGCAGACAGATAAACATCATCTTTTTTCACACCTTCCAGACGCAGGAAACCGTAGCCATCACGATGGCCAATTACGGTACCTTTTAACAAATCAAGACGTTCTGGCAGGGCATAGCATTGACGACGGGTAAAGACCAGTTGGCCATCCCGCTCCATTGCCCGCAGTCTGCGACGCAGGGCTTCCAGCGCTTCTTCGCCTGACAGGTTCAGTTCATTGCCCAGCTCTTCGCGGCTGGCGGGAGTTTCACGTTTCCCCAGGTGTTCGAGAATAAACTCACGGCTGGGAATGGGTGATTCGTATTTTTCTGCTTCCCGTTCCAGAAATGGATCTTGTGACATCGCGGTTCCTCCGTTGTCATCAGCAGTTTGTTGAAGACTTTTCATTCAACAAGCAATAATTTGTAGAGTTGCGAATTATCTTGCACCATATCGGCCAAGGTATATTGGTTCAACTCATCAAGAAAATGTTCTACGGCGGTATGCAGTACATGCTTTAGCCGGCAAGCCGGGGTAATGTGGCAAAAACCTGTCGAACAATTAACCAGGGCTAACGGTTCCAGCTCGCGGATAACGTTACCCAATAAAATGGTTTCTGCCGGTTTACCCAGCCTGATGCCACCATTTTTACCGCGTGTTGCCGTAACGAGTCCCGCCCGGCTCAACTGGTTTATAATTTTCACCATGTGATTACGAGAGACACCATACACTTCGGTGACCTGTGAAATATTAGTGAGCTGACCCGCTGGCAGTGATGCCATATAGATCAGAGCTCTTAAACCATAATCGGTAAAACTTGTTAACTGCACACTAACCTCTGGGTATTTTTACCCGTTCTGTGGTCGCATCCTTAACCAATAGATTTCCTGGTGCACTCGAGATAATGACGGCGATCTGATGCGCTTAGTTAAGATTACTCTATTGCAGAGTCAACTCGCCACAAAGTTTGTCGCTATCCGCTTTATCTTTCACGTTGTCAACGACTCAGACATGCCCATATAGAGCGCAATAGTTGCCTTGGGCGCGGTATTCCCGGTGGTTAAAATCGATTGGGTGAGTACGAGACAAAAATCGAGATGACATTATCAGCAGATAAAAAAAAGAAACCGGGCAGATCGCCCGGTTGTCATCACGTGAGTTTCCCCAACGTGGTTCAGTGCCTGTTTTTGACGCTTAAGCGTCAAAAGGGTCACGCAGGATCATGGTTTCAGTACGATCCGGACCGGTGGAGATAATATCAACCGGCACTTCGGTCAGCTCTTCTACACGTTTAATGTAGTTACGCGCCGCCTGTGGCAGTTGATCCAGTTCTTTAACACCGAACGTGGTTTCGCTCCAACCTGGCATGCTTTCGTAAATAGGCTCGATACCTTCCCAATTCTCCGCAGCCAGCGGGGTGGTGGTCACTTCTTTGCCATCTGGCATACGGTAGCCGACGCACAGTTTGACTTCTTTCAGGCCATCGAGCACGTCCAGCTTGGTCATGCAGAAGCCAGACAGTGAGTTGATCTGCACCGCACGGCGTACCGCGACGATATCCAGCCAACCACAGCGACGACGACGACCGGTGGTCGCACCGTATTCGTTGCCCTGTTTGCACAGGTATTCGCCAATGTCATCAAAGAGTTCAGTCGGGAACGGACCGGCACCCACGCGGGTTGAGTATGCTTTAACAATACCCAGCACGTAATCGACATAACGCGGGCCAAGACCAGAACCGGTTGCTACGCCACCCGCGGTGGTGTTGGAAGAGGTCACATACGGATAAGTACCGTGGTCGATGTCCAGCAGCGTACCCTGGGCACCTTCAAACATGATCAACTCACCTTTTTTACGGGCGCTATCGAGCAGTTCGGAAACGTCAACCACCATGGCAGTCAGGATGTCGGCGATAGCCATCACTTCATCGAGGACTTTCTGGTAATCAACCGCTTCTACTTTGTAGTAGTTCACCAGCTGGAAGTTGTGGTATTCCACGATTTCTTTCAGCTTGTGAGCGAAATTCTCTTTATTGAACAGGTCACCGACGCGCAGACCGCGACGAGCAACTTTATCTTCATAGGCAGGGCCAATACCACGGCCAGTGGTACCGATAGCTTTCGCACCACGAGCTTTCTCACGCGCCATATCCAGAGCGACGTGATAAGGGAGGATCAGCGGGCAAGCTTCAGACAGTAACAGTCGTTCACGTACCGGGATGCCACGAGCTTCAAGTTCACCCATTTCTTTCATCAATGCGTCAGGGGCCAGAACCACACCGTTACCGATGATGCTAATGACGTTTTCACGCAAAATGCCAGAAGGAATTAAATGAAGAACGGTTTTTTCACCGTTGATAACCAGAGTATGACCGGCGTTGTGCCCGCCCTGATAGCGCACAACATATTTTGCCCGTTCAGTTAGCAAGTCAACAATCTTGCCCTTCCCTTCGTCACCCCATTGAGTGCCTAGTACGACGACGTTCTTACCCATCTCAAGAATCACCAGGTTGCTTAAAAAAGGATTCTAACATCTCATTAAGGGGCTTTCAGTAGTTTTAGCATACGATTGCGCGAAAAATTTCCATTTCGTGCCAGGTATCTCTTGTTACTGCATTTTCTTTATTGCCCCAAAAGCTAACTATTGAGGTGACGACTCAACATGTAGTAAATAACACAGCCGGCAACCACTAGACCGCCGCCAAAACGCCGTAACAGCCCGTCCGGCAGTTGCGTCATTGCCAGGATCATTTTTCGCCACGCGTGCGGAAAAAACATCGGCCCCAACCCTTCCAACACCAAAACCAGTGCGACAGACAACCAAATGCTTGTATTCATCATCGAGATACTCTGTGAAAACTCACCCATTGCAGATAAAACAAAAGGCCCGCTATGGGCCTTTTGGGGACAACATCTCGCTGCTTATCTTCGTTCACCTCAAGGATAACGAAAACCGGCAGGGTCATTATGCGGATTAAGGCTTGATGGTCTTTTCTGGCGATTTCATATAACGGAAGAAATCATCATTAGGACTCATCACCATCACATCATTACCGCTCTTGAAGCTTTCATCATAGGCACGCAGGCTACGAATAAAGGCATAGAAGTCCGGATCCTGACTGAAGGCATCAGCAAACAGCTTGGCTGCCTGTGCATCCCCTTCACCACGAGTAATACGTGCCTGACGCTCTGCTTCAGCCAGGGTACGGGTCACTTCATAGTCAGCAGTAGCACGCAACTTCTCGGCTTCTTCCTGCCCCTGAGAACGGTGACGACGCGCCACGGCTTCACGTTCTGCACGCATACGCTGGAAAATGGCGTCAGAAACTTCGGCTGGCAGATTGATCTGCTTGATGCGCACATCAACCACTTCAATACCAAGTGCCGCCATGCTGTTAGGATTCACCGCTGGCACTTTGCCGTTGGTTTCCTGCTCAACACGCTTGGCTACAGAAGCAATGGCGTTATCGGCTTCTGTCGTTGCAGCAGCGGCGGCATCTTCATCGTCGGTGCCTTTGTTCAGGGCATCGCGCACATCCAGCGTCAGACGACCGCGAGAGTCGGTCACGATATCTTTCACATCCAGACGGCCAATTTCAGAACGCAGACGGTCGCTGAACTTACGTTTCAACAGCACTTCAGCCTGAGAAACATCGCCACCACCGGTAGCCAGGTAGTAACGGCTAAAGTCACTAATACGCCATTTCAGATAAGAGTCGACGATCAGGTCTTTCTTCTCTTTGGTCACAAAACGGTCAGCCTGGTTATCCATGGTCTGAATACGGGCATCCAGCGTTTTGACGGATTCGAAAAAAGGCACTTTAAAATGCAGGCCGGGAGCATAAACCAGCGGTTTATTATCACCATCACGCAGCACTTTGCCAAAACGCAGAACAATGCCGCGTTGGCCTTCCTGCACCACAAACAGTGAAGCATAAAGCGCCACCAGCACTACAACAACGACAAGTAAAATTGACTTACGCATTGGTTATTCTCTCCCTACGCGAAGGGTGTCGTCACGCTGTGCATCCACACGGCGCTGCTCCATGACACTGCCAGAAGAACTCGAGCTGCTGTTACTGGCACTGCTGCTTCTATTACTCGTCGGTGGGGTCACCGGCCTTAACGGGATCATACTGCTGGCATTGGCCGCACCGTTATTACCGGCAGCGGATTTACCTTGCAGGATTTGGTCCAGTGGCAACACCATCAGGTTGTTACTCTTGTCGTTAATCAATACCTTGCGAGTGTTGCTCAGCACATTTTGCATGGTTTCAATATACAGACGCTCACGGGTGATTTCCGGGGCAGCTTTATATTCAGGCAAAAGTTCGGCAAAACGCGCCACTTCACCCTGCGCTTCCAGGATGGTGCGGTCTTTATAGGCCTTGGCGTTTTCCAGCAGGCGCTGTGCCTGACCGTTGGCACGAGGCTGAACTTCATTGGTGTAAGCTTCGGCTTCGCGGATATATTGCTGTTCGTTTTCACGGGCGGCAATGGCATCATCAAAGGCGGCTTTCACTTCTTCCGGTGGACGCGCCGTCTGGAAGTTAACGTCCTGAACGGTGATGCCCATATGATAAGGGCGAATAGTCTCTTCCAGTACGCGCTGGGTATCGCTACGCACCGTTGTTCGACCTTCCGTCAGAATTTTATCCATCGTGTACTTGCCAATCACTCCGCGCAATGCGCTGTCGGTAGCCTGACTCAGGCTGTCATCGGCATTGGCAACGCTGAACAGATAGGCACGAGGATCGGTAACGCGGTACTGCACGTTCATTTCGACGCGTACCACGTTCTCATCGGAGGTCAGCATAATGCCTGACGCCGCCAGCTCGCGCACGGTTTCGACGTTGACCGCCCGCACCTGATCGATAAAGGTCGGTTTCCAGTTCAGGCCCGGCTCAACCATATGATTGAATTGACCAAAACGCGTCACCACGCCCCGTTCGGCTTCTTTGATGGTATAAAACCCGCTGGCGGCCCAAATCACCACCACCGCTGCCACCGCAAGACCGACGAAACGACTATTCATATTTTTCTGCGGCGCAGAGGGACTACCACTACCGGACCCCTTGCCGCCAAAACCGCCGAGTTTTTTACTCAGTTTACGGAAGATATCATCAAGATCGGGAGGCCCCTGATCGCGGCCGCCCTTATTGTTATTGCCACCAGAATTATTTCCACCAGAGTTGCCGCTATTTTTGCTGCTTCCCCAGGGGTCGCGGTCCTGTCCGTTATTACCGGGCTGATTCCACGCCATGTTATAGCTCCATTATTCTATGATTGGTGTTCTTCAGGCCAAATCAGACAAGGCTTATACCCGCCATTTTTCAGGGTGCCAATACCTTGACTGTCCGTGCCTGTCCCCACGGCCTACAGCTGTAAGCTGCCGGGACAGGCTTGGTTGTCGCGGTACTGCATCATGAAATCTGTCAGGTATTGTTGCGGATATAACCGCTCATTGCCTGTTCTTGTTTGCAAAGGCGCAGCCAGTCAACAATGGGCATACGCACCATCAGACCAATACTGCCATCCTCTTCAATCCATTCTTTTTCAATCGCCTGAAGCTGGTAAAAACGGCTACGAAGGCGGCCAGCTTCTGGTGGCAAGCACAATTCTATCTGCGCTATTTCACCGGACAGACGCTCCGTTAATGCCTGAAATAGCAACGAAATACCTTCCCCCGTCACGGCGGAAAGCCAGACGCGGACAGGAACATTCTCTTCGTTGCGGTCAATACGCGGAACAAAGTCATCCAGCATATCTATTTTATTCATCACTAACAGCACAGGGATATCATCTGCATCAATCTCCGCCAGCACCGTATTTACCGCATCGATATTTTCCTCAACGCGAATATCGGCTGCATCAATCACATGCAACAACAGAGATGCCTGTCGGGTTTCCTGCAATGTTGCCTTAAATGCAGCAACCAAATCGTGAGGCAGGTGACGAATAAACCCTACGGTATCCGCCAGCACCGTTTCACCTACATCTGTCACCATCACGCGGCGCAGGGTAGGATCGAGGGTGGCAAACAACTGATCGGCCACATACACATCGGCCTCGGTAATACGATTAAATAATGTCGACTTTCCGGCGTTGGTATAACCCACCAGCGAAACTGTCGGCACATCGGCACGTACGCGGGAGCGCCGTCCTTGCTCACGCTGCTTGGCGACGCGTTCAAGACGACTTAAAATAAGGGTGATTCTGTCGCGCAAAAGACGACGGTCAGTCTCAAGCTGGGTTTCCCCGGGTCCACGCGCACCGATCCCGCCCCCTTGGCGTTCAAGGTGAGTCCAGCCGCGTACCAGTCGGGTTGCTATATGGCGTAACTGTGCCAATTCTACTTGTAATTTACCTTCGTGAGTACGGGCGCGCTGGGCAAAAATATCTAGAATCAGTCCAGTACGATCAACCACGCGGCATTCACACAAGCGTTCCAGGTTACGTTCCTGGCCAGGTGATAATGCGTGATCAAACAGGATTACAGATGCGCCGGTTGCTTTAACGGCATCTGCGATTTCTTGGGCCTTTCCTTCACCGACAAAGTATTTGGGGTGTGGGGCCTTACGGCTCCCGGTGATGACTTGCAACGCCTCAACACCCGCAGAAGAAACCAGCGATTCAAACTCGCTCAAGTCTTCTGTGTCTTTGTCCTGCGAGAAATAGATATGAACCAGTACGGCCTGCTCACCGGCTTCATAACGGTCAAACAAGCGTGTGACCTCTCAATTGAGAAAAAGAATTCAACGAGGGGCACATAAGGGGCAAAAAACCCTTTATGAACCCCTTCGATATTGAACGACCATGCGCCTTATTCGGCGTCATCGCCATCCTGCGGCTGCTGTGAAGCAGACGGTGCACTACCATGATGATAGTTGCTGGTAGTACCGCCAGTTGGCGTATTGCTATGATGAGATACCGGGCGAGAAGGCACCACGGTGGAGATAGCGTGTTTATACACCATCTGGTTTACCGTGTTTTTCAACAGAATGACAAACTGATCAAAAGACTCAATCTGGCCTTGCAGCTTAATACCATTCACCAAGTAAATAGAAACCGGAACACGTTCGCGACGCAATGCGTTCAGGAACGGATCTTGCAAAGATTGCCCCTTAGCCATTCTATCTTTTCCTTATTTGTTTGTTGTTTGTAACTTAGAGCCTACAAGCTCGAAAATAAATCACATAAAAAATTTGCGCGTTGAGTACTCATCAATTGTACACAATCATCCAACCTATGCACTAACAACCTGAATTACACGGTTTAAGGCCTCATTTGGCTTTTCTGAATCAAGCCATTCAACGCCTTCCCAACCCCGTAACCATGTCATTTGACGCTTGGCCAGTTGTCGTGTCGCACAAACACCACGATAAACCATTTCATCGTAGCCGATTTCACCAGAAAAATATGACCACATCTGGCGATAACCGACACAACGAATGGAAGGCATGTCCGTATGCAAATCACCCCGAGTGAAAAGCGCTTTCGCTTCTGCTTCAAATCCATTGGCAATCATTTGCCGAAAGCGCATTTCAATACGATCATGCAGCAATTCGCGACTCGTAGGTGCAATCGCAAATTGATGTACCCGGTAAGGTAAGGCTTCACCCGAAACTTTTACTAGTTCCGTTAAAGTTTTACCCGAAATATAAAAAACTTCCAGTGCTCTGGAGAGTCTCTGTGGATCATTCGGATGAATACGCATTGCCGCAACCGGATCGACTTCACTTAACTTCTGATGCAGCGCTTCCCATCCCTGTTCCGCCGCCTGCGCCTCAATGCGCTCGCGCACTTTTGCATCTGCGGCAGGCAGGGGAGAAAGTCCCTCCAGCAATGCCTTGAAATAAAGCATTGTGCCGCCCACCAACAACGGAATTTTCTGACGCGAAGTAATTTCGGCCATTTCGCGCAGGGCATCGGCGCGGAAATCAGCGGCGGAGTAAGACTGCGCGGGATCGAGAATATCAATCAACCGATGCGGTGCCTGCGCCAACTCTTCCGGCGAAGGTTTGGCCGTGCCAATATCCATCCCCCGATAGATAAGAGCAGAATCAACGCTAATAAGTTCAACCGGAAGATGCTGGCGTAAGGCCATCGCCAGGGCAGTCTTGCCCGAAGCGGTAGGGCCCATAATAAAAATTGCAGGAGGTAATGCTTTGTTTTCAGAATCAGTCATGCTTAAAAGCCGCCAATGCCGGCTGTAAATCAACAGGTTGCAAGAGTCCGGAAGGTGGAGATCTGACCAACTGCGGGCAAAGTCGCTCAACATCCGTGAGTAATTGTATTGCTTGAGAAACTGTCCAGACTTCATGCTCACTGCCAATACTGCGGGCAAACCACATAGCTACCGCATCAGGAGTCACCTCCTGGAGAACAGCAATATAGCCTAACAGTTCAGGTATCAACTTTTGTAAATTTTGTTGGCGCAATGGTAAAGGTACCGTTCGCAGCGTGCCGCGCTGTTGTTCAAGGACCATGTCGATACCAAAATGCTGCAAAAGCGCCTGATGGCGGGTAAACGCCGCCCGCTCTTCTTTACTCAACGTCAATTTAACCGGGATCAGTAACGGCTGAGGACGTAATCCTTCAGAAGTGGGGGTGAGTTGGGCCGTTTTCAACCATCGTTCGGCAACCGACAGTGATAACAGCACCAGTTTGTGATCTCTTTCCAGTAATGCAATATCCGCCGAACAGAGAGTCAATACGCGGCCAAAGCCCTGGCTATGCCCTTCGAGGGCCACTTCTGGCAAAGCGGGCTCCTGCGCTGCCGTGGCTACCGCCATGTTCTCGGTATAATCGCCGCGACCAGCAGCGGGCTTGAGCAATTGCTGATAAAGCTCGCCTTGTGGCTTGCTGTAAGCGTTGCCGTCGTTAAAACGCGGTGCCGGCTCCCGCAGATGGGCCGAGCGGCTGGTTTGCGGAAATACCGATTTTGCCGCCGACACCGGCGCTGGCGCACGTTTCTCTGTCGCGCCAGGTGGCGAGACTGGCACTGTCTTGTTCGCGGCTTCAGGCGGTGTTATTTCTGCTGGCTGAGCAAAATGGTTGCCGCCCGCAGCCTGGCGATTTTCAGGCTGCCAGCGCGGTGAGTCACCTTCCAGCTGCGTTGGATCGATAACCGGATCCCCCGCCTGCTGCAGCACAGTGACTACCGCCTGATAAATAAAATCATGCACCAGCCGCGACTGATGAAAGCGCACTTCATGTTTCGCCGGATGCACGTTAACGTCCACCTGATGCGGATCCACATCGAGATACAGCACATAGGCCGGTTGTTGATCGTCTTTCAACTGATCCTGATAGGCCTGGCGGATCGCATGATTAATCAGGCGGTCCTTCATCATGCGGTTATTCACATAGCAATATTGCATATCGTTGAGGCTGCGCGATCCCGCCGGATCGGCCACCCAGCCGTGGATCGCCAGATCGCCATGACGCCACTCCACCTCAAGGGCATGCTCCACAAAGGTGGGACTGCAAATTGTTGCCAGACGGCGCAGGCTCTGGGCCGGATCTTTTACCGCCCGGTATTGCCGCATCAATTTGCCGTTGTGACTGAGGTTGAACGCCACGTCAAAGCGGGCCAGGGCGATACGTCTGACCACCTCGTCAATATGGGTAAACTCGGTCTTCTCGGTACGCATAAACTTGCGGCGGGCCGGGGTGTTAAAGAATAAATCGAGCACTTCGACCGTGGAGCCCTGAGGATGGGCGGCGGGCTTGACGGTCACCGCCATATCACGCCCTTCGGCATAAGCCTGCCAGGCTTCATCCTGACTGGCGGTACGCGAAGTCAGCGTCAAACGGGAAACCGAGCTGATACTGGCCAGCGCTTCGCCGCGAAAACCCAGGCTGAGGATGGCTTCAAGATCGTCAAGGGAGCTGATTTTACTGGTGGCATGGCGAGCCAGCGCCAGCGCCAGCTCATCTTTGCCAATACCACAACCATTGTCACGAATGCGGATCAGCTTGGCGCCGCCGCGATCGATATCAATATCAATCCGGGTCGCACCGGCATCCAGGCTATTTTCCACCAGCTCTTTAACCACGGATGCCGGCCGTTCTACAACCTCACCGGCGGCAATCTGATTTGCCAGCTGCGGTGGCAGTACCCGAATTGGCATAACCGCTCCTGTCTTCTCAAGAAGATAATGTTAAACACCCGGTCAAGAATGCGGGATGGTCAAGGTTTGGCCGAGCTGGACTTCACCGGATTTCAGATGATTTGCGGTTTTGATATCACCCATACTGACGCCATATTTTGACGCAATGGCCGACAGCGTATCGCCGCGCACCACCTTGTGTCTGGTGGGCTTCTTCGCGCTGTTGGCGGCAGTAATGCGGGCAACCGGTGGCGTTGCAGCGACTACGGTGGCCCCCGCCGGAACTTTAATCCGTTGTCCGACCCAGACGCCGTCTTTTTTAAGTCGATTAAGATCGCGCAAGGCACTCATTGTCGTGCCGTAGCGTGCCGCAATGCCGGATAAGGTTTCACCGGGTTTGACCTGATGGACCTGCGTGGCCCCGGCCAATGCCGCCGTGGCCTCAATCGGGCCTGGCTGGCTCAGGGCGGGCGCTGCGGGAGTGTCATTCACCGCCGTTGCGCTGGCCAGCAACGGTCGGTTTTCGACCTTTGGGCCAGATTGTAACGGATGGGAAAGGAAATAACTGCGCAGGCCTTCATAAATGGCATGGGCAATTTTATCCTGATAATCACTGCTACCGAGCAACCGCTCACCGCTTGGATTACTGATAAAGCCGGTTTCTACCAGCAATGACGGGATATCCGGAGAGCGCAAAACGCCCAGGCTGGCATGCTCGGGTTTGCTCTTGTGTAATGCGCCAACCCGACGCAGTTGTTGCAACACTTTGGTTGCCACGTCGTAACCCACCCGCTGAGAGTGGCCAAACTGCAAATCCAGCACTGCCTGGCTCAGATAGGGGTCGGAGGCGGTGTTGGCCAGCATATCGCCTGCGCCACCCAGCAACTCAGACTGTTTCTCGTGCTGCTCCAGCCAGTTACCCATTTCATTGTTGGCACGACGGTTGGACAACACCCATACCGAAGCCCCGCTGACGCTGCGGTTAGGCGCGGCATCGGCGTGAATGGAAACCAGTAAATTTGCCCCCTTCTTACGCGCCACATCCGAACGGCCCATTACCGAAATAAAGTAATCGCCGTCGCGGGTCAGTACCGGTTTAAACATCGGATCCCGCGCCAGCTCCGCCTGCAGCTTGCGAGCAATGGCAATGGTGACGTTTTTCTCTTTTAGCCCGCCAATGCCTTGCGCACCGGGATCTTGCCCACCGTGACCGGCGTCGATGGCCACGATAACCTGGTTATCCGAGGTATTACCGCTGGTGCGCGGCGTTGGGGTACCGCTCAGCACCGGCGCACTGGTGGCAACAATACTGTTGTCACCATCAACGGGGGCACTCTGCGCTATGCTGCTGCGCGCTGGCCGGGAAAAGGTAGCTTTCGGAGCCGCGGCATTAAGGGTGAAGACCACCGTGTAATCATCACCATTGGGTTGAACCTGGGCGTTGGTGCGCACCTTTTGCGTCAGTTCAAACACCAGCCGTTGAGTGGTCGCCTCTGCTGGCGTACTGGCTCGCACGCGTTTAACCAGATTTTGACCGCTAAAATTAAGTGGCAATCCGCGCATCACGCCGTTTTGCTTGATATCAATGACCATGCGTTCGGGGTTATGCAGCGGGAAAAATGAGTAATCGGGTTTGCCATCAAAAGTGATGGTCACCAGCGATTGCGTGCTGCCGTTGGTGACATTGATGTTTTTCATCCCCGCAGCAAAAGCGGGAATAATGTTCGCCGATGCCATAACCGCCACAGTCAGCACCAGCATCGCTGCAATTTTGTTCAAAAATATCTTAACGCATTGAATCATTACAGCATTATCCTTGCTCTTGTAGCAACTGCAGTAAACGGTTACCTGCCTCTGAAACGGCCTTGATGGTTGCCAATCGCCCCTGTGGCTGATAAGTGAGCGTCAGTTCCAGGTCGGGATCGGGTAATACCCCTGCGCCCTGCTGCGGCCATTCCACCAGACAAATGGCGTCTTCGGTAAAATAGTCGCGAATGCCCATAAACTCGAGTTCTTCGGGGTCTGCCAGACGGTACAGATCAAAATGGTACACCGCCATAGGATCAAGCTGATAAGGTTCCACCAGAGTATAAGTGGGGCTTTTCACATTGCCTTTATGCCCACGCGCCTGCAGGAATCCCCGGCTAAAGGTGGTTTTTCCCGCGCCTAAATCGCCATACAGGTGAATAACGGTCGCACCTTGACAGGCGTTGGCTAAATCGGCGCCAAGTTTCAGGGTGGCGGCTTCATCTGGCAGAGCTAAGTCAAATTGAGTCATGGGCTGATTTCTATTTTTCAAGGTCAGGATTAACCAACGGGGTTATCCAGGTTAATAAATCCGTGGCCAGCATGCCGCGCATGCCTTGACGTTGCGCCAGGATGTCCGCCGCCGCACCGTGAACCACAGTGCCTGCGCAGGCGGCATCATAGAGCGATAATTTTTGTGCCAACAAGGCACCAATCACCCCCGACAGCACATCACCCATGCCGCCGCTGGCCATACCGGCATTGCCGACATCGGCCACGGCCATGCGCTGGTCGTCAGCGATGATAAGGGTACCGGCCCCTTTTAACACCACAACGCCACCATAACGTTCGCTCAGGCGGCGCAAAGAAAGTAAGCGGTCGCTTTCAATTTCTTTTACCGAGCATCCCAAAAGACGGGCCGCTTCGCCGGGATGGGGGGTCAACACGCGATTTTGCCGTTTCTGCGGGGTTATTGCCAGCATGTTAAGCGCATCTGCATCCCAGATCGCCGGTTTTTCACTTTCAGCCACGCGGCGAAAGGCAGATTTTCCCCATTCATTTTGACCCAGACCCGGACCAATCACGACGGCGCTGGCCCACTCGAGGCTGGCGATTAATGATTCATCGTTTAACTCTTGCACCATCAGCTCGGGACGGGCGGTTAACAATGGACCGATATGTTGTTTGTGAGTAAGTACTCGCACCATGCCTGCTCCGGCGCGCAACGCGGCTTCTGCCGCCATACGAATGGCACCGGCATAGCCGATATCACCGCCTATCAGCAGTAAATGGCCGTGATCGCCTTTATGGGAACAGGGACGACGAGGTTTGAGCCATTCACCCAGCCGCGAACGGTCAAGACGTGCCAACAACGGCTGATGTCCGCCTAGCCAGCTTTCCAGCCGCAGGCCGGCATAGTGCAACTCGCCAACGTAATCCCTCGCCTGGCCGGTCAATAACCCGACTTTCAGGGCAATAAAGGTCACTGTCGCTGTGGCATGGACCGCGTCACCGGGTGCCACACCATTTAACGCCGAGAGGCCAGAGGGAATATCCAGCGCCAATACGGCGGCAGGATGCTGGTTGATGGACTGAATTAGCCGCGCCATCGGCTCGCGGGGAGCGGCGGTTAAGCCGGTACCCAACAAGGCGTCCACCAGCAGATCGGCGTCCTGCGGCCAGGGTTGTTCGATATTGCCAATCACGCCCCCTGTCTTCTGCCATCCTTGCTGTGCCTGCTGCGCCTCTGCCGGCAACGGCTTACTGCTGGCAACCGCCAACAGCGTCACCTTGATCCCGGCATCCTTGGCCAGGCGGGCCAGCTCATAGCCATCGCCGCCGTTATTGCCAGGTCCACACAAAATCAACCAGTGCTGCGAGTGAGGGAAACGTGATCTTGCCACACTGAACGCTGCCGTTGCTGCCCTTTGCATCAGGGTAAACAATGAGATACCGGTGTCTTGCGCCGCTTGTGCCTCGGCCTGGCGCAGCCAGTCTGCAGAATAGACGGAATATGGTAAACTGGGCAGGTTCTGTTTTTCACTGTGGTTAGTCATGACGTACCTCCTCGATCTCGATCAATTAGCCCAACATATCAAGCAATGGGGCCAGTCGCTAGGCTTCCAACAGGTTGGCATTTGCGATACCGACCTCAGTGCAGAGGAACCTCGACTGCAAGAGTGGCTTGATAAACAATACCATGGCGAGATGGCATGGATGGCTCGTCATGGCATGTTGCGCGCCAGACCCCATGAACTGTTGCCCGGAACCCTGCGGGTGATCAGTGTGCGTATGAATTATCTGCCCGCCAAGGCCGCTTTTGCCAAAACCCTCAATGATCCCCAGCTTGGCTATGTCAGTCGCTATGCGCTGGGTCGCGACTACCATAAAGTATTGCGCCAACGGCTGAAAAAGCTCGGCGAGATGATCCAAAATTTCTGCAGTGAGGCGCAGCCTGATTTAGCGCTCAGCTTCCGACCTTTTGTTGACTCGGCACCGGTAATGGAACGCCCGCTGGCGGAAAAAGCCGGGCTTGGCTGGGTTGGTAAACACTCACTTATTCTTAATCGCGAAGCGGGATCCTGGTTCTTTCTTGGCGAGTTGCTGATCGACCTGCCGCTACCAGTGGATACGCCGCAGCCAGAACAATGTGGTCGCTGTGTTGCCTGTATCACCACCTGTCCCACCGGCGCCATCGTTGCGCCTTACCAGGTGGATGCCAGACGCTGTATTTCCTATCTGACCATTGAGCTTGAAGGCGCCATACCGGAAGCGTTTCGCCCGCTGATGGGCAATCGCATCTATGGTTGCGATGACTGTCAGCTGATTTGCCCGTGGAACCGTTATTCACAGTTGAGCGATGAGCCGGATTTCAGTCCGCGTGCGGCGTTGCATGCGCCCAAATTGGTCGAATTGTTCAGTTGGGATGAAGAGAAGTTCCTGCGCGTGACCGAGGGATCGGCAATACGCCGCATAGGCCATTTACGCTGGTTACGCAATATTGCCGTGGCACTGGGAAATGCCGCTTATGGCGAAGATATCCTGTTGGCCCTGCAAAGCAGGCAAGGAGAAAATAGTATGCTGGATGAACATATCACGTGGGCTATCGCGCAGCAGTGGCACAAACGGGGTGAACATCAGATAGAAGTACAATCTTCGCAGCAGAAACGACTGATTCGGGCAGTGGAAAAAGGCCTGCCACGGGACGCGTAAAGTAAGAATATTCTGCAGAAAATGAAATTACTCGGCTGTGAATAAAAATAAAAATGCTTTGTCGATCAATTGCAAAAAAAAGAGCAAGTGATCGTTATAACGTTTTCCCACAAATTTTAATTGTTATAAATCAATATGTTATTTTTTGGCAATATCCATAGCGCAAATAAAGAACAGTGCAAAAAATAAACAAAATCTGTGGATAACTCTGTTCACAAAGTTAATTCAGGCTATGTATAATTTAACAAAGCTGTCATGAACGCACGCAAGCAGCGCGCTGACTGGGGTAATGATAGAAAGATAAAAATTGGAGCGGGAAACGAGACTCGAACTCGCGACCCCGACCTTGGCAAGGTCGTGCTCTACCAACTGAGCTATTCCCGCATTTGAGATGCAAAGTGCACCTTGTTGTAAATTATTCTCTAACATCTTCCTCTTCGACAGAAGAGACAGTGATCGTTTAGACAAATACAACATTTGAAATTGAAACTTTTTGGAGCGGGAAACGAGACTCGAACTCGCGACCCCGACCTTGGCAAGGTCGTGCTCTACCAACTGAGCTATTCCCGCGTCGCATGGCACTACTTTTTCTTTACTGCTTTTTCTCTGGATTATCTCTTTAAAAAATAAGCCAAAAAAATTTGGAGCGGGAAACGAGACTCGAACTCGCGACCCCGACCTTGGCAAGGTCGTGCTCTACCAACTGAGCTATTCCCGCTCTGCATACTAACGAAATTCTTCATCGGTACGGGGTGCGCATTATACGAGAAATCTTTCTCCCCGCAAGCCCCCCAGACAAAAAAAGTCGTTTTTATTCGAGTAACTTGCGCGACTGCCGATTAAAAGAACAGAAAGCTCAATTAACCAGCAATCCTTTGATTTCAAGGCACTCGCTTAAAACAGAAAAATATTTTTCATACCATTACAGCTGGATAAAGTGTTCGCGGTAATAAGCCAGCTCGGCTACCGACTCACGAATATCATCCAACGCCTGATGGGTATTTTTCTTTTGGAAACCGGCCAGCACTTCCGGCTTCCAGCGACGTGCCAGTTCTTTCAGCGTACTCACGTCGAGATAGCGATAGTGGAAATAGGCTTCCAGCTCTGGCATGTATTTGAAAAGAAAGCGACGGTCCTGGCCAACGCTGTTACCGCAGATCGGCGATTTGCCGGCGGGGACCCACTGCTGTAAAAACTCGATAGTTTTTAACTGTGCGGCATTATCGTCATAAGGACTGGCTTTCACTCGCTCTACCAGCCCGCTGCCGGTATGGGTACGGACATTCCATTCGTCCATCAGGCCCAACTGTGCGTCCGATTGATGCACAGCCATTACCGGCCCTTCTGCCAGAATGTTCAAATGCGCATCCGTTACCAGAGTGGCAATTTCAATGATGCGGTCTTGCTCAGGGTCGAGACCGGTCATTTCCAAATCGATCCAAATCAAATTACTGTCATTCGTTGTCATATGTACTCCTGCCATGAAAAAACCCACAACGCTTAATTAATGTAAAATAGCTGGTATCATAGACGTTTTGGTCGCAACGAGCGATTAAAGCCAGTCAAGTGAGGCGCAGTGACTAAGATAAAACTGTCAAAAGGGCAACAACGTCGCGTTCATGCCAACCACGAGCGTCGTCTGCAAAAGACTGACAAACGTAAAGAGTTGGATGACTCCCTGCACGGCGAACCACAAGAAGGCGTGGTGATCAGCCGTTTCGGGATGCATGCTGACGTTGAAGCTACCGACGGCAGCCAGCATCGCTGCAACATCCGTCGGACCATCCGTTCGCTGGTCACCGGCGACCGTGTCGTTTGGCGTTCCGGCGAAAATGCCAGCGTCAAAGGCATTGTTGAAGCCGTTCATGAGCGTAGCTCAGTGCTGACCCGCCCTGATTTTTACGATGGCGTAAAACCTATCGCCGCCAATATCAACCAAATCGTGATTGTCTCGGCGATATTGCCGGAGCTTTCACTCAATATTATTGACCGTTACCTGGTCGCCTGTGAAACCGTTGAAGTCGAGCCGTTGATTGTCCTCAATAAAATCGACCTGCTCGACGACGAAAGCCGCAAGTTTGTGGCACAAATGATGGATATTTACCGTCGAATCAACTACCGCGTACTGGAAGTTTCCAGCCACACGGGCGAAGGGATGGACGCTTTTATTACCGCCCTCACCGATCGCATCAGTATTTTTGCCGGGCAATCGGGGGTCGGCAAATCCAGCCTGCTGAATACCTTGCTGCCGCAGGATGAAAAACAGATCGTGGTCAATGACGTCTCCGATAACTCGGGCCTTGGCCAGCACACCACCACCGCCGCACGTCTGTACCACTTCCAGCATGGCGGCGACGTGATCGACTCCCCTGGGGTGCGTGAGTTCGGTTTGTGGCACCTGGTTCCGGAACAGATCACCCAGGGCTTTATCGAATTCCGCCCTTATCTGGGCTATTGCAAATTCCGCGACTGCAAACATGGTTCCGATCCTGGTTGCGCCATCCGTGAAGCGGTAGACAAAGGCGAAATTGCCGAGGAGCGTTTTGATAATTATCATCGCATCCTGGAAAGCATGGCCGATGTCAAAACGCGTAAAAGCTTCGACAGTCTCTGAAAATAGCCGGCGATTAACGTAAAATCGCCCGGTTTTTTCTCACTTTTTATTCACTCGGCCGCTGCACCGGTGGCCAGATGACATTTTTTCAAGAGGATTTCCCGTGCTCGATAGCATCAAAATCAGGCTTCAATACTTACTTCCTAAACAAGGGCTGACCAGACTTGCCGGCTGGGGCGCTGAACGTCGTGGAGCGATGCTGACGCAGTGGGTGATCAAAGCCTTTGCCTGGTACTATAAAGTTGATATGAAAGAAGCTCAGGATCCCGAGTTTTCGGCTTATCCAACCTTTAACGAATTCTTTGTCCGTCCATTGCGTGACGGCGCACGTCCGGTCGTCAGTGGTCTGGATATGCTGTGCCTGCCCGCCGACGGCGCTGTCAGCCAGTTGGGGCCGATTACCGACGGCAAACTCTTTCAGGCCAAGGGCCATTTCTATAGCCTCGAGGCGCTGCTCGCCGGAAACTATCAACTGGCAGAACGTTTTAAAGAGGGCCTGTTCGCCACCACTTATCTGGCACCGCGCGACTATCATCGCGTGCATATGCCGTGCGACGGCGTACTGCGCGAAATGATTTATGTGCCGGGCGACCTGTTCTCCGTCAACCCGCTTACCGCCGCCAATGTGCCTAATCTTTTTGCCCGCAATGAGCGCGTCATCTGCGTATTTGATACTGAATTCGGTCCAATGGTGCAGATCCTGGTGGGTGCCACTATTGTCGGCAGCATTGAAACGGTGTGGTCAGGCACGGTCACGCCACCGCGCGAAGGGATCATCAAACGCTGGACCTACCCGGCAGCCAATGACGAAGCCGCCATTACGCTGGAGAAAGGTCAAGAAATGGGGCGCTTTAAGCTTGGCTCGACGGTGATTAACCTGTTTGCTGCCAATCAGGTCGCCTTTGTTCCGCAGTTAAGCAGCGGTACGGTTACGCGTATGGGTGCACCTTTTGCCGAAGCCCTTCGTCTTCACGCCGCCGAACCGGTGACTAGCGAGAACGTAATTTAAGTTATTGAGAGGAAGAGTGCCCTTGCGCCTGATATCCACCCTGCTGGTAACCTTGCTGCTGGCGTTGTCGCTGTCTGCCAACGCCGCACTGACTGAAGATCAACTCCAGCAAGAGTTGAAACAAGCCGAAGCCAACAAGGAAATGGCCAATCAGGCGCAGATCGTCGAGTCGTTGCAAAATGCCATTAACTGGCTGAATGAAGCTCGCGCCTCGCAGGCCAGTTCCGCGCAATACCAGGCGGTGATTGACGATTTTCCACGCCTGATGCAAACCCTGCGTCAGGAGTTGAAAAGTCAGAGCGAAAAGCCGCTGCCGATTGATGATGACCTGACCTCGACCCAGCTGGATCAGCAGATCCTGCAAGTAAGCAGCCAATTGCTGGAAGAAGCGCGTCAGCTAAGGCAAGAACAGGACCGTTCGCGGGAGATCAGTGATTCTCTCAGCCAGTTGCCGCAACAGCAATCCGAAGCCCGTCATGCCCTGGCCGATATTGACCAACGTCTGCAAAGTGCCGCCAACAGTAGTTCTCCCCTGGCTCAGGCGCGGTTAAAATTACTGCAGGCCGAGTCCGCCGCCCGTAAAGCGCGGGTAGATGAACTGGAGCTCGCCCAGCTTTCGGCCAGCAATCGTCAGGAGCTGTCGCGCGCTCGCGCCGAACTCTACAAAGTTCGCCACGATCGTCTGGATGAACAGCTGCAGACCCTGCGCAATAATCTTAATAGCCAACGCCAGCGCGAAGCAGAAAACGCCCTGGCAAAAACCGAACAATTGGCAGAACAAAGCGGCGAACTGCCGCAAAGTATCACCGCACAGCTGCAGGCTAACCGTGAGCTGTCAATGGCGTTGAACCAGCAAGCGCAGCGCATGGATTTGATCTCATCTCAGCAACGCAAGGCCGCCGCCGACACCCTTAAAGTGCGTCAGGCGTTGAGTACCATTCGCGAACAGGCGCAATGGCTGGGAGCCTCCAGCCTGCTGGCGGAAACCCTGCGCGCCCAGGTGAGTAAACTGCCCGAAATGCCAAAACCGCAGCAGTTAGACGGTGAAATGGGTGAGCTGCGCGTTCAGCGTTTGCATTACGAAGATTTGCTGGGCAAACAGCTGCAATATCGCTCCGCCAGTCAGGATGATGGACAGTCGCTTAGCGCCGCACAGCAAAAAATCCTCACCGCGCAGTTAAAAACCCAAACCGATTTACTTAACTCGCTGCTCTCCGGCTGTGACACACAGATCCTCGAATTAACCAAACTTAAAGTCGCCAATACACAATTGGTTGAAGCATTGAACGAGGTTAACGATGCGGCGCACCGCTACCTGTTCTGGGTAGCCGATGTTGATCCGCTCAGCCTGACCTATCCGCTGCAAACCATGCATGATCTTAATCGCCTGCTGTCGCTGGATACCCTTTCGCAGTTGGGTAAGGCGCTGATCATGATGGTCACCAGCCGGGAAACCCTGCTGCCGCTGTTTGGCGCGTTGATCCTGGTGATCATCAGCATCAGCTCCCGTCGGCACTATTATAATTTTCTCGATCGCGCCAGCAGTCGCGTCGGCAAAGTCACCCAGGATCAGTTTTCGCTGACCCTGCGTACGCTGTTTTGGTCGATCCTGGTGGCGATCCCGCTGCCGGTGCTGTGGGCCGCACTGGGGTATGGCCTGCAAAGCGCCTGGGAATACTCCATCGCCGTGGCCATTGGCGACGGGGTAACCGCGACCCTGCCGATCCTGTGGATGTTTATGATCAGCCGCTATCTGGCGCATCCCAAAGGACTATTTATTACCCATTTTGGCTGGCCGCAACCGCGGGTTTCGCGCGCCCTGCGTTACTATGCGCTGTCAATCTGGCTGATCGTACCGCTGATTATGGCGTTGATCACTTTTGATAATCTCAACGATCGCGAATTCTCCACCACCCTGGGCCGCCTGTGCTTTATTGTGCTTTGCGCCTTGTTGAGCCTGGTCAGCCACAGTCTGAAACGCGCCGGGATCCCGCTGTATCTCGATAAACAGGGCAATGGCAGCAATGTGTTCAACAGTGCGCTGTGGTGGATGCTGCTCGGTGCACCGCTGGTAGCCGCCATGGCCTCGATGCTCGGCTTTCTCGCCACCTCACAGGCGCTGCTGGCCCGCCTGGAAACCTCGGTAGCCATCTGGTTCCTGTTATTGGTGATTTATTACATCATTCGTCGCTGGATGCTAATACAACGCCGCCGCATCGCCTTTGAGCGCGCCAAACAGCGGCGCGCAGAAATGCTTAGTCAGCGCGCCCGTGGCGAAGAGGAAAATGCCCATAACACCAGTAACGAAGGGATGATTGACATTGAAGAGCCGGAAGTGGATCTCGATGCGATCA
Organism: Rouxiella aceris; assembly: GCF_012933545.1. Classification (GTDB taxonomy): domain Bacteria; phylum Pseudomonadota; class Gammaproteobacteria; order Enterobacterales; family Enterobacteriaceae; genus Rouxiella; species Rouxiella aceris. The sequence continues at coordinate 742,297 of NZ_JAADJU010000001.1, forward strand.
GCGCCCAGTCACTGCGTCTGGTGCGATCGCTGTTGGCGATGATCGCCTTGATCTGCGTGATCTTTCTCTGGTCTGAAATTCATTCGGCGTTTTCGTTTCTGGAAAACATCAAGCTATGGGATGTCTCCTCCACCAGCCAGGGGGTGGAAAGCACGCAGCCCATTACCCTCGGCCATGTGCTGATTGCCATTCTGGTGCTGATTGTCACCACACAACTGGTGCGTAACCTGCCCGCACTGCTTGAGCTGGCGCTGCTGCAGCATCTGGATCTTACGCCGGGTACCGGTTATGCCACCCTGACCATCACCAAATACGTGGTGTTGCTGGTGGGCGGTCTGACGGGCTTCTCTATGCTGGGGATCGAATGGGCAAAACTGCAATGGCTGGTGGCGGCTATGGGGGTTGGACTGGGCTTTGGTTTACAAGAGATTTTCGCCAACTTTATTTCGGGCCTGATGATCTTGTTTGAAAAGCCGATCCGTATTGGCGATACCGTTACCATTCGCGATCTGACCGGCAGTGTCACCAAAATCAATACTCGCGCCACCACCATTGTCGACTGGGATCGCAAAGAGATTATTGTGCCCAATAAGGCCTTTATCACCGAACAGTTTATCAACTGGTCGCTGTCCGACTCGGTGACTCGCGTAGTATTAACCGTGCCCGCACCGGCCGAAGCCAATAGCGAAGAAGTCACGACGCTGCTCACCCAGGCGGCACGAAAATGCTCGCTGGTGCTCGATAATCCGGCACCGGAAGCCTATCTGGTCGATTTGCAACAGGGTATTCAGATTTTTGAACTGCGCATGCACGCGGCAGAGATGGCACACCGCATGCCGTTACGCCATGAAATTCATCAGTTGATCCTTGCCGGCTTCCGCGAACACGGCATTACTCTTCCGTTCCCGCCTTTCCAGGTGCGCACGGAAACCCTGCATCGCGCACAAAAGACCGGCAACACGCCATTAAGCAGCAGCGCTGCACGTACCCCGGGCGATCTTTGATATTTTCCCGCGGGCAAATTGCCAGCGGGAAGACGCGGCATTTTTCTGCTCAGGCAAACTCAGGCGCGAGAGACAGGAAACGCCAGTACGTCGCTAAGACTCTCCACACCGAGGGCAATCATCACCAGGCGATCGACACCCAGGGCGACACCGGCACACTCCGGCATGCCGTGTTGCAGGGCATCCAGCAGATTGTTGTCGATAGGGTGTTGCGGCAAGCCTTTCGCCGCCCGCTTGCGGTTATCCTGCTCAAAACGCTGGCGCTGTTCGTTACCGTCGGTCAACTCGCGGAAACCATTGGCCAGCTCGACGCCTTTGTAATACACCTCAAAACGCTCGGCAACGCGGTGGTCTTCGGTGCTGATCTCCGCCAATGACGCCTGTGTGGCCGGGAAATGATAGACAAACGTTGGTTTGTCACGACCAATATGTGGCTCGACCCCCATGGCAAACAGCAGTTGCAATAGCGTATCGCGATCTTCTTCCTGATCGGCAATATTGGCCAGATCCAGTTTGGCGGCCGCTTCCCGCAGCTGGGTTTTATCGGCAGTTAATGGGTCGATATCGAGGTGGCGAATAAATACCTGCTGGTAGGAGACGGACTCGGCGCTGTCGCAATCAAGGATTTGTTGCAGCAAGTCATCGACTTCATTCATCAGGCGATACATATCATAACGAGGACGGTACCACTCCAGCATGGTGAACTCGGGATTATGGTAGCGACCGGCTTCTTCATTACGGAAACTGCGACACATCTGGAAAATAGGACCACTGCCGGCAGCCAGCAGGCGTTTCATATGATATTCCGGGCTGGTCATCAGATAGAGGGTCATGCCGTCGGCAGCACCCGGCCCGACAAAACGTGTCTCAAAAGGAAACAGATGAATGTCGGTGATCGTCGCCTGACTCATGGCCGGTGTTTCCACCTCCAATACGCCGCGATCGCTGAAAAAACGTCGAATTCCAGCAAGAATTGCCGCACGCTTCAACAAATTGGCGATAGATGCACTGGGTTGCCAGCTTGCTGTTTCGCTCATGATTACTTACTCCGATGTCAGACAGGGGATGCAGTCTACCCGTATAGCCGGATGCAAACAAATTTCCCCGAATTGTGATCCCTCCAGTATCCCCTTCTCACTCATCATGTCAAAAACTGACCAAATCAGCGTTCATATCAACATATGTCGCTTACTCCTTAAGTATTATTATGTGGGTACAAATTTTAAACAAACCGCTTTACGACCTCATTCATGGAGGAAAACCGTGGAAATTTTTAACGCTGATATTGTGATTATAGGTGCCGGGGGAGCAGGACTGCGTGCCGCAATTGCCGCCGCAGAAGCGCATCCAACTCTGAGTATTGCACTCGTATCTAAAGTTTATCCTATGCGTAGCCACACCGTGGCCGCCGAGGGAGGGTCAGCCGCTGTCACAAAGGATGAGGACAGCTTTGACTTTCATTTTCAGGATACGGTTTCAGGAGGGGACTGGCTGTGCGAACAAGACGTAGTTGATTACTTTGTTCACCAATGTCCTCAGGAAATGACCCAACTCGAATTATGGGGCTGTCCCTGGAGTCGTAAAGAGGACGGTAGCATCAACGTCCGCCGCTTCGGTGGCATGAAGATCGAGCGCACCTGGTTTGCCGCTGACAAAACCGGCTTCCATATTCTGCATACCCTGTACCAGACCTCGCTTAAATACCCGCAAATTCACCGTTTTGATGAACACTTTGTGATCGATATTCTTGTCGATGAAGGTCGCGTACAGGGAGTGGTGGCGATCAATATGATGGAAGGCACTCGCGTGCAGATCCGCGCCAATGCAGTGGTTATGGCCACCGGCGGCGCTGGCCGCGTGTATCGCTATAACACCAACGGCGGTATTGTGACCGGCGACGGCATGGGTATGGCATTGCGTCATGGCGTGCCTTTACGTGATATGGAGTTTGTGCAATATCACCCTACCGGTCTGCCTGGCTCAGGCATTCTGATGACGGAAGGCTGTCGCGGTGAAGGCGGTATTCTGGTTAATAAAAACGGCTACCGTTATCTGCAGGATTACGGCATGGGACCAGAAACCCCACTTGGCCATCCGCAGAACAAATATATGGAACTCGGCCCGCGTGACAAAGTCTCGCAAGCCTTCTGGCACGAATGGCGTGCTGGCCGCACCGATAGCACCCCTCGCGGTGATGTGGTGTATCTCGACTTGCGCCATCTCGGTGAGAAAAAACTGCGTGAGCGCCTGCCGTTTATTTGCGAACTGTCAAAAGCTTATGTCGGCGTCGATCCGGTGTCTGCTCCGATCCCGGTACGGCCAACGGCGCACTACACCATGGGCGGCATTGAAACCGATGCCAACTGCGCGACTCGTATCGCCGGACTTTATGCCGTGGGTGAATGCTCTTCTGTCGGTCTGCACGGTGCCAACCGTCTCGGCTCCAACTCACTGGCTGAACTGGTGGTATTTGGTCGCCTTGCCGGCGAGCAGGCGGCGCAATATGCCCTCGGCAGTGCCCCGCTCAATACTTCCGCCCTTACCGCTCAGGCCGCCGATATTGAACGTCGTTTACAGCAAATCATGCAGCAGGAAGGCAATGAAAGCTGGGCGGCCATCCGCGATGAAATGGGCCTGTCGATGGAAGAAGGCTGTGGTATTTACCGCACGCCAGAGCTGATGCAGAAAACCATCGATAAACTCGCCGAGCTGAAAGAACGCTTCAAAAAAGTCAAAATCAAAGATACCTCAAGCGTGTTCAACACCGATCTGCTGTATACCCTTGAGCTGGGTTATGGCCTCGATGTGGCGCAGTGTATGGCGCATTCCGCCTTCCAGCGCAAAGAATCACGCGGCGCGCATCAGCGTCTGGATGACGATTGCACCAAACGCGATGACGTCAATTTCCTGAAGCATTCACTGGCCTTTTATCAAGGGGACGATGCACCACGTCTCGACTATTCGCCGGTAAAAATCACTACCCTGCCTCCGGCTCAACGTGCTTACGGTGCCGCAGGCGAAGCTCAGGATAAAACCAAGAAGGAGCAATCCAATGGCTAAGCCCGAAAGCCGGAAGGTTGACATCGTCCGCTATAATCCGGAAACCGACACCAAACCTCATGCCGTCAGCTATGAGGTCCCTTTCGACCAGCAAACCTCGCTGCTTGATGCCCTCGGTTATATTAAAGATCATCTGGCACCCGACCTCTCCTACCGCTGGTCATGCCGTATGGCCATTTGTGGCTCCTGCGGCATGATGGTCAATAACGTGCCAAAACTGGCCTGCAAAACCTTTCTCCGCGACTATCCGCAGGGCATGACCATTGCCGCATTGGCCAATTTCCCGATCGAACGCGATCTGGTGGTCGATATGACGCACTTTATCGAAAGCCTGACGGCGATAAAGCCTTACATCATTGGCAACGATCGCAGCATCGAACAAGGTGCCAACAGCCAGACCCCGGCGCAAATGGAGAAATATCATCAGTTCTCCAGCTGCATCAACTGTGGTCTGTGCTATGCCGCCTGCCCACAGTTTGGCCTTAATCCAGAGTTTATTGGCCCGGCAGCTATCACGCTGGCGCAGCGCTATAACCTGGATAATCGCGACCATGGTCAAAAGGAACGTATGCCACTGCTTAATGGTGAAGACGGTGTCTGGCGTTGTACTTTTGTCGGCTATTGCTCGGAAGTGTGTCCAAAACACGTCGACCCGGCCGCCGCGATCCAGTTAGGGAAAGTGGAAAGCAGTAAAGATTTCATAATTGCGAAACTCAGACCGCAATGAAGGAGCAAAATATGACAGACACAAATTCGTCCGTAGGCTCTAAACGCAAGCCCTATCGCCAGGAGATGCCGGCCAACTGGTGGCGTCAATCGGCGTTTTATCGCTTTTATATGCTGCGTGAAGGCACGTCAATTCCGACGCTGTGGTTTGGCGTGCTGCTGTTGGCTGGCATTATCTGCCTGAAACGCGGTCCGGAAAGTTGGGAAGGCTTTGTCGGTTTTCTGCAGAATCCGCTGGTGCTGATCCTCAATGTGATCACCCTGCTTGCTACCCTGCTGCACAGCAAAACCTGGTTTGAACTGGCCCCCAAAGCCGCAATCATCATCGTGAAATCGCAAAAGGTCGGCCCAAGGCCGATTATCACGCTGCTGCGGGCAGTCACCGCCATTGTGACTCTGGTCGTGCTTGGCGTTGCGCTGTTTTATTAAGGGAGAAAAACGTGAAAACTATTCCTAAACGTTCTGATGAACCGATCTTCTGGGGGCTGTTTGGCGCTGGCGGTATGTGGAGTGCCATTGTCTCACCGGTGATCATTTTGCTGGTGGGGATCTTGTTGCCGCTGGGGCTGTTTCCCGATGCCGCGTTAAGCTATATGCGCATTGTGCATTTTGCGCAAAGTCTGATTGGTCGCCTGTTCTTGCTGGTGGCCATCGCGCTGCCATTGTGGTGTGCCCTGCACCGTTTACACCACAGCCTGCACGATTTGAAAATTCATCTGCCGGCAGAAAAATGGCTGTTTTACGGTTTGGCCGCCATTTTGACCATTATCTGCGCGCTTACGTTATTTATGATTTAAGCTGACCGTCCCCCTACAGCGGCTTATGGTTTAAGCCGCTGTATCTTCACTTCTTTCCTGTCCTTATTCCCTGCGCTTATCTACACTTTGTGTTCAATTCAAAAAAGGGAAGGCTATGCGTATCTGGTCAAAAATGGGCGTGATTATCTCCACGCTGCTTTCGGTCGCCTGCAGTGTGACTCCGCCTGCACACGTCAAGGTGGTGAATAATTTCGAGCTGAATCGCTATCTGGGCAGTTGGTATGAAATTGCTCGCCTCGATCACAGCTTTGAAAGCGGTCTGCAACAGGTGACGGCAACTTACAGCCTGCGCAATGACGGCGGCGTCAAGGTGATCAATCGTGGCTTTAATCCGGTAAAAAACCAGTGGCAGCAAAGCGAAGGGAAAGGCTACTTTATCGGACCGACCTCACAAGCCGCGCTTAAAGTCTCTTTCTTTGGTCCTTTCTACGGCGGCTACAATGTTATTGCCCTGGATAAAGAGTATCGCTATGCGCTGGTTTGCGGCCCAAATAGCGGTTATCTGTGGATCCTGTCACGCACGCCACAGCTTGATGCGGGCGTTAAACAGCAGTTGCTGAAAACGGCACAGGATTACGGTTTTGACACGCAACAGCTGGTGTGGGTCAAACAGCCTTAAAACGCGGAAAACAATGCAGAAGGGTGACACAGCGCGGATATCGTCACCCTTAAAAGGTTATTTGCCGATTATTGGCTGGCGCTTTTTTGGATGGCGTTGCCCCCGGCAGAAATATCCTCCCCGACACCGCGGGTAGTGTTACAGGCACTTAATAAACTGGCGACAACCACCACAGATACCACGGCAAGAATACTTTTCTTCAGCATATAAAAATCCTTCCTGTCAAAGAATGTAAGGTATTGCACTTTAAGTGTAGTTAAAAAAAAGCGAGGGGGGATAGCCGCAGGCATTAAGGCAAATCAGAGGGAATGGCAGAGAAGAAACTAAGGCTGAGCTTACCGTCAGCCTGCTCTGGAGATAGCACCGCCGAGGTGTTGCACATCCTGACCAAAGCCATGTACGGTGTTACAACCGCTCAGAGTAGTCAGCATCAGCACTGAAACCACGATAAACAACATTCTTTTCAACATTGTAAACGTAATCCAATTTATCAAAAATCCAAACATTGGCACCACGACAAAAGCAATTTGCCGTGGCGCCGTAACATGTCTTCGCGAGATTACTTAACGCGTGACACGTATTCGCCAGAGCGGGTGTCAACGCGGACAACTTCGCCAATCTGTACGAATAATGGAACCTTGACCACGGCGCCAGTGCTCAGGGTAGCAGGCTTGCCGCCGGTACCGGCAGTATCACCTTTCAGACCTGGATCGGTATCGGTGATTTCTGCTTCGATAAAGTTCGGTGGCTGAACAGCGATAGCGCGACCGTTCCACAGAGTGATAATACACTCCGCATTATCTTGCAGCCATTTTGCGGCGTCAGAAACGGTTTTGTCTTCAACCTGATGCTGTTCAAAAGTCTCAGGGTGCATAAAATGGTAGAACTCACCGTCGTTGTACAGGTAGTTCATATTGGTATCTACCACGTCTGCGCCTTCGCAGGAGTCAGTAGATTTAAAGGTTTTTTCCACACGGGAACCAGTGAGCAGACGACGCATTTTAACGCGTGCGAAAGCCTGGCCTTTGCCTGGTTTTACAAATTCACTGGATTCGATAGCGTAAGGCTCGCCCTCGAACATGATTTTAAGACCCGGACGGAAATCGTTGCTAGAATAAGTCGCCATAATGGCCCTCTAATTTTAAACTGGTAGCTTAGCCAAAAAAATGGCAAACATTGTAACCCTAAATACGCCATTTAGAGAAGATTGGTTGTATCAACTCGGCGATGTTATTACAGACCCGGACGAACTGCTTACGCTTCTGGCACTTAACGATCATGCAGAATTGCAGCAGGGCCGCGATGCCCGTCGTTTATTCCCGTTACGCGTGCCTCGCGCCTTTGTCGCGCGCATGCGGCCGGGCGATCCTCAAGACCCGTTACTTTTGCAGGTACTGACTGCCCGCGAAGAATTTCTCGCGGCACCCGGCTTTTCCGCCGACCCGCTTGATGAACAAAAAAGCGTGGTGCCGGGGTTATTGCACAAGTATAGCAATCGCGCATTGCTGCTGGTCAAAGGCGGTTGTGCGGTCAACTGCCGCTACTGCTTCCGACGCCATTTCCCTTATCAGGATAATCAGGGAAACAAAAATAATTGGTCTCAGGCGCTGGAGTATATCCGCACCCAGCCAGAACTGGATGAAATAATTTTCTCCGGTGGCGATCCATTGATGGCCAAAGACCATGAACTGGACTGGCTGATTGGCCAGCTGGAAGCAATACCGCATATCAGGCGACTGCGTATCCACAGCCGTTTACCGGTGGTGATCCCTGCGCGCATCACCCCAGGGCTCTGTCAGCGGCTTGCAGACAGCCGTTTGCAGGTGCTGCTGGTTACCCATATCAATCATGCCAATGAGATTGATGACGAGCTGCGTGAGAGCATGATGCGCCTGAAAAAATCCGGCGTCACCCTGCTTAACCAAAGTGTGTTGCTGCGAGGAGTTAATGATTGCCCGGATAAGCTGGCCAGTCTCAGTAATGCGCTGTTTGACGCCGGCATTCTGCCCTACTACCTGCACGTACTGGATAAAGTGCAGGGAGCCGCGCATTTTATGGTAGAGGATGACCAGGCACGGTTGCTGATAAAAGGTTTGTTGCGCCGCGTATCGGGCTATCTGGTGCCGACACTGACGCGTGAAATCGGCGGCGAGCCGAGCAAAACACCGCTCGATTTACGGCTAACCCAGAGCTGATAGACAACGAGTGGTGCGATGGCGCTGTATCGCGATCATCAACACCACTTTGTTATAAAACTAAGGGATGCTCACGGCATCCCTTTTTTATCAGACAGTGTTTATCAGTTGCGGATACTTATGGGCACTTATAAACCTGACCAACCATTTTGCTATCCAGCGGCGCAAGGCTGGACAAAATATTTTGCGTCGGGCTATTAGCTCCGTAAATGGTATTACCACCCATCTCAGCCGCTTTATTGCGTAAATCGTTCGCTGCACCGCGCATAGCGCTACCGTCGGCGTTAGTGCCTGACAACCAGTTGCTTTGTGTACCGGTTACGGTTCCCAGAAGCTGACAGTGGCTGCTTGGCTTATCATCGGTAAATTTTACTTGCTGGCCGGCAGAGCTTAACTGTTGTGTTGTGCTACAACCTGCCAGCAACATGGCTGCTGCAAGGCCAAGCAACATTTTAATCCGCATCTCTTTCCCCATTTGATGTTGAGAATTACCTAACGCCTATCAGATGACTTCTAGCGTAGTCAGGCATCCATTGCCACGTTTACCAAAAATTCAACGCATTATCTGACACGGAACCGTAGCTGCACTAGTTTACACGTTATTTAATCATGACGATGAGACTTATCTTACTGAACGCGACAAAATATAGGTACAAATAAAAAAACCCGACCTTCTCAGGCCGGGCTTCTTTATTCCTGCGAGTATCGAAACACCCGCAAGATCAAGCAGAAAAGCTGCCTGGGGGGATGATTACATCATGCCGCCCATGCCGCCCATTCCACCCATACCACCAGCGCCACCCATATCGACTTTATCGTCTTTAGGCAGGTCGGTGATCATGCATTCGGTGGTAATCATCAGGCCAGCGATAGAAGACGCGTACTGCAGAGCAGAACGAGTCACTTTCGTTGGATCCAGGATACCCATCGCGATCATATCGCCGTATTCTTCGGTGTAAGCGTTGTAGCCGAAGCTGCCTTCGCCCGCTTTCACTTTATTGGCAATAACAGAAGCTTCTTCACCGGCGTTGATAACGATCTGACGCAGTGGCGCTTCCATGGCACGCAGTGCCACTTTGATACCTACGGTCTGATCTTCGTTATCGCCTTTCAGGCCAGCCAGTTTGTGAGCTACGCGAACCAGCGCAACACCACCACCAGCAACCACGCCTTCTTCTACGGCAGCACGGGTTGCGTGCAGCGCATCTTCTACGCGTGCTTTCTTCTCTTTCATTTCAACTTCAGTTGCTGCGCCAACTTTCAGAACGGCAACGCCGCCTGCCAGTTTAGCTACACGCTCTTGCAGTTTTTCTTTATCGTAGTCAGAGGTTGCTTCTTCGATCTGTTGACGGATCTGAGTCACACGGCTCTGAATAGTTGCTTCGTCACCTACGCCATCGATGATGATGGTGGTGTCTTTGTTGATCACAACGCGTTTGGCCTGACCCATATCTTCCAAGGTGGCTTTTTCCAGCTCCATACCGATCTCTTCAGAGATAACGGTACCGCCAGTCAGGGTTGCGATATCTTGCAGCATTGCTTTACGACGGTCACCGAAACCAGGTGCTTTAACCGCAGCCACTTTCACGATACCGCGCATGGTGTTAACCACCAGCGTTGCCAGGGCTTCGCCTTCAACATCTTCGGCAATGATCAGCAGTGGTTTACCGGCTTTAGCAACCGCTTCCAGCACTGGCAGCATTTCGCGGATGTTAGAAATTTTCTTGTCAGCCAACAGGATGAACGGGCTTTCAAGTTCAATAGCACCAGTTTCTGGTTTATTGATGAAGTAAGGAGAAAGGTAACCGCGGTCGAACTGCATACCTTCAACAACGTCCAGCTCGTCGATCAGGCCAGTGCCTTCTTCAACGGTGATGACGCCTTCTTTACCCACTTTTTCCATCGCCTGAGCGATCAGTTTACCCACAGTTTCGTCGGAGTTGGCAGAGATAGTACCAACCTGAGCGATAGCTTTAGAGTCTGAGCAAGGAACGGAGAGCGCTTTCAGCTCTTCAACAGCAGCGATAACGGCTTTATCGATACCGCGTTTCACGTCCATTGGGTTCATACCGGCAGCAACAGCTTTCAGGCCTTCAGTGATGATCGCTTGTGCCAGCACGGTCGCCGTAGTGGTACCGTCACCTGCAGCATCGTTAGCTTTGGACGCGACTTCTTTCACCATCTGTGCGCCCATGTTTTCGAACTTGTCTTCCAGTTCGATTTCACGCGCTACAGAGACGCCGTCTTTAGTGATGGTCGGCGCACCAAAAGATTTGTCCAAAACTACGTTACGGCCTTTAGGGCCCAAGGTAACTTTAACTGCGTTAGCCAGAATGTTAACGCCGTTGAGCATTTTTACGCGGGCGTCATTACCGAATTTGACTTCTTTAGCTGACATTATAATTTCCCTTCAATTCGTTCAGTTCAGAATAAGTGATGGAGAGAGGCGATTAGGCTTCAACGATAGCCAGGATGTCGCTCTCAGACATGATCAACACTTCTTCATTGTCGATCTTCTCAGCTTTCACGCCGTAACCGTCGTTGAAAATGACGATATCGCCAACTTTCACGTCCAGCGCTTTCACTTCACCATTTTCCAGAATGCGACCATGACCGACAGCCAGGATTTCACCACGGGTTGATTTACCCGCAGCAGAGCCAGTCAGAACGATGCCGCCAGCAGATTTGGATTCAACTTCTTTACGCTTGACGATAACGCGGTCATGCAATGGACGAATTTTCATTGATAACTCTCCTGTGAGCAGGTCCATATCTAATAATTTAGGGTTGAATGCCAGGCATTAACGCTATCCTGACCTCGTGGTTTGTTTAATGGGGGCATTACGCGCCCCTTCAAGGGCAGAAAAGAAAAATTTTTGCATTTTCTTTATCTGCAATCTTAACGATCCTTAGGATCCGAGCCGCGATCATCACGCGGAGAAACCAGGCGCTCCGGGTTTTCATCCTTGCGCTGGAACTCTCCCTCGAACGTCTGCCCGTTGGCAGCACCGGCACCGCCAGAACGATAGATATTCAAATGCGGCATCAATTTTAGCGTCAGCGATTTTTGCACCGGCGGCAACAATAACAGCAGGCCGAGGATATCGGTGAAAAAACCCGGCACCAACAACAGGAATCCGGCGAAAACCAGCGAGACACTTTTCACCATTTCTGCGGCAGGGCTTTCACCCAGCGCCAGCTTTTGCTGCAACTGCATAATGGTTTTCATGCCCTGATTACGCACCAGAGACACCCCGACACAGGAGGTAAAGACCACCAGCAGCAGGGTTATCGCGACGCCCAAAACGGCCGCCACTTTAATAAATAAAGTTATTTCTATATATGCCAATAGAAATAACAACAGTAAAGGTAACCAGCGCACTGCGCTCTCCTTATAAGATTAAGCCCGGAACCATCGCTATCTGATGACGTTTCAGAACTCTGCAAGAGGGGCCCCATAGGCTTATCCTATGAAGACTGACACTAAGGAGATGGTATCGTTAGCAGGCCATTTCAACCTGTTGGCGAGATTTAATTCGTTAATGGGTGAATTGTGAGAAATTTCACAGATATGTAAACCTTTTGTCGAAAAGCATCACCATGCTCTACTTATTACGTGCATTTCGTCATGAGCAGCATATGATCGCACTGGCTAGCGGCTATTGTGGTGTAATATTTTATTTTCCCCGGCATCATTAACATATTTTTAATTAGCCCGTAACTACTTAGCACCAAAAAGAAGGTTCTCATGTCAAATACGATCCGTATCGAGGAAGATCTGCTGGGTACACGTGAAGTTCCCGCCGATGCCTACTGGGGTATCCATACCCTGCGCGCTGTTGAAAACTTTTATATCAGTAACACTAAAATCAGCGATGTACCGGAATTTGTCCGTGGCATGGTGATGGTAAAGAAAGCCGCCGCATTGGCCAATAAAGAGCTGCAAACCATCCCGCGCAAAATTGCCGATGTCATTATCCAGGCCTGTGATGAAGTGTTAAACAAAGGGAAATGCATGGATCAGTTCCCGATCGATGTTTTCCAGGGTGGTGCCGGAACTTCCGTAAACATGAATACCAATGAGGTGCTGGCCAATATTGGGCTTGAATTGATGGGCCATCAAAAAGGCGATTACCAGTTTCTCAATCCCAATGACCATCTCAATAAATGCCAGTCGACCAACGATGCCTACCCAACCGGCTTTCGTCTGGCCGTGTATGCCTCCTTGCTCAAACTGGTAGATGCCATTGCGCAACTGGGCGACGGCTTTGAACGCAAGGCCGTAGAGTTTGAAAAAATCCTGAAAATGGGGCGCACCCAGTTGCAGGACGCGGTCCCGATGACCCTCGGTCAGGAGTTTCATGCCTTCAACGTATTGTTGAGAGAAGAAACTCGCAATCTGCTGCGCACCGGCGAACTGCTGCTGGAAGTCAACCTCGGGGCAACGGCTATCGGTACTCGCCTCAATACGCCAGATGGTTATCAGGCGCTGGCGGTGCAGCGACTGGCCGAAGTCAGCAACCTGCCCTGCATACCGGCAGAAGATTTGATTGAAGCCACCTCCGACTGCGGTGCCTATGTCATGGTGCACAGCTCGCTGAAACGGCTGGCGGTCAAGTTGTCGAAGATCTGTAACGATCTGCGTCTGCTCTCTTCTGGCCCACGCGCCGGGCTTAATGAAATCAACCTGCCGGAACTGCAGGCCGGGTCGTCGATTATGCCGGCCAAGGTCAATCCGGTGATCCCGGAAGTGGTGAATCAGGTCTGCTTTAAAGTGATTGGTAACGATGTTTGCGTCACCATGGCGGCAGAAGCCGGTCAATTGCAACTGAACGTGATGGAACCGGTGATCGGCCAGGCGATGTTTGAATCCATTCATATTCTAACCAATGCCTGCTACAACCTGCTGGAAAAATGCATCAACGGCATTACCGCCAATAAAGAAGTCTGCGAATTTTATGTCTTTAATTCCATTGGGATTGTTACCTATCTCAATCCGTTTATTGGCCACCACAACGGCGATATTGTCGGTAAAATCTGTGCGGAGACCGGCAAAAGCGTACGCGAAGTGGTGCTCGAGCGCGGTTTGCTGACCGAGGCCGAGCTGGACGATATCTTCTCGATAGAAAACCTGATGCATCCGGCCTATAAAGCCAAACGCTATACGGACGAAAACGAGCAGTAATGGCTGTGTGGGTATGACGCAACCGCGCCATACCCACAATAGCCCCCTCAGGGCACGGCGTGATTCACTGCTATGCACGGCACTTTATCCGCCAGCGCCCCATCGTTTTTATTGTTTTAATTTCCCTCAGAGCAGCAGTATTTATTAACCATTTTTTTCTACACTGGCTGCTGATATGCCTTACTTTCGCGGTAAACACTCTTATTCCGGCGCTTCGGCCGTTCTCCTATCCTCCTGTCATGGGTATAATGACGGGTTAAAAAACAGGCGATAGCCAGCCTGCCGCTAAACAGAAAGAGAAAACCAACCCGTGACGGAACCACAAATTTTTAAAAAACTTTTCGCGCTGTGCTGCCTGCTGTTATGCAGCCTGCTATTGCTGCCGATCAGCAGCCAGGCATCACTGTTTGGCAATACAGATCAACCACGATTTGTGCCAGCCAATCAGGCATTCAATTTTGATTTCTCACAAAAAGGTTCGTCTCTGACCCTTAACTGGCAGATCCGCGACGGATACTATCTCTATCGTCAAAAGATCGACATCCTGCCTGAGAATGCCACCCTGGCCGCTTTTATCATGCCGCAGGGGCTGGCACATCATGACGAGTTTTTTGGCGATGCCGAGATCTATAAAAATCACCTGAGTCTGGTTATTCCTGTCAGGCAGGCGACCGCCCATGGCAAAGTCCGCGTCACCTATCAGGGCTGCGCCGCGGCCGGATTCTGCTACCCGCCGGAGACCCGGGAGGTGCCGCTGGACCAAGTGGTAGCCTTTACAGCGGCTAACTCCAATCCCGGCACCCCGGTCAGCGCACAGCCGTCGCCGCAGGTCATTCCCTTGCCCTTCTCCCCGCTTTGGGCGCTGATTATTGGCATCGGCATTGCCTTCACCCCCTGCGTATTGCCGATGTATCCGCTGATCTCCAGCATCATTTTAGGCCGCCAGCGCCCGCACAGCCTCAAGCGTATTTTCCTGCTGGCCATGCTCTATGTGCAGGGCATGGCGCTGACCTATACCCTGCTGGGGGTGGTAGTTGCCGTTGCCGGATTGCAATTTCAGGCCGCCTTGCAGAGCCCCTGGGTGCTGATAGGCCTGTCGGTGATGTTTATTGCCCTGGCGATGTCGATGTTTGGTCTGTTTAGCCTGCAACTGCCCTCTTCGCTGCAAACCCGGCTGGCGCTGATGAGCAATGAACAACAGGGGGGATCCCTGATCGGGGTATTGGTGATGGGAGCATTAGCCGGGCTGATTTGCTCGCCTTGCACCACCGCACCACTTAGCGCCATCCTGCTGTATATTGCGCAAAGCGGTAATCCGTGGGCCGGTGCCGGTACCCTCTATCTCTATGCCCTGGGGATGGGGATCCCGCTGATTGCCGTCACGCTATTTGGCAACCGCCTGCTACCCCGTAGCGGCCCGTGGATGCATTATGTCAAAGAGGGCTTTGGCTTTGTGATCCTCGCATTACCGGTGTTTCTGCTGGAGCGAGTGATCGGCGATACCTGGGGTCTGCGCCTGTGGAGTCTGCTGGGCATCGCCTTCTTCGGCTGGGCATTATTGCTGAGTTTGAAAAGCAGCCATGGCCTGCTGCGTATCCTGCAACTGGCGCTGCTGGCTGCCACATTGATTGTCAGCAGACCGCTGCAAGACTGGGCTTTCGCCACCGTACCTCCTACTCAGGTAAGCAGCCACGGGCTTAATTTCCAAAAAATCCGAAATATTGATGAATTAGATACGGCACTGCAACAAGCGCAGGGAAAACGCGTTATGCTGGATCTCTATGCTGACTGGTGCGTTGCCTGTAAAGAATTTGAGAAATACACCTTTACCACGCCCCAGGTGCAGGCCGAGCTGGCCGATACCCTGCTGATACAGGCGGATGTGACGCAAAATAGCCCCGAACAGGCGGCACTGCTTAAACGGCTCAATGTTCTCGGGCTACCGACGATCCTGTTTTTTGGATCCGAGGGAAAAGAATTGCCCCAAACCCGCGTCACGGGATTTATGGATAGTGCAGAATTTACAGCCCATTTGCACAATATCCGGCGGTAAACGACACTATATGCAGACATATTTAGATTGCAGTCAAACAGCTAACGCAGCTACGGCGTCAAGAACCAAGGGTTTTCCCAAAGTTATTGACGTTGTAGCAAGGCAGCAAACGAATGAATCCCGATGAGCTGACTCAAGTCAGTGATTCGGGTGAATGAGAGCAACTAACACAGCTACGGCGTCAAGAACGAAGGGTTTTCCCAAAGTTATTGGCGTTGTAGCAAGGCAGCAAACGAATGAATCCCGATGAGCTGACTCAAGTCAGTGATTCGGGTGAATGAGAGCAGCTAACACAGCTACGGCGTCAAGAACGAAGGGAAAAAGGAGGCAAAGGTGCTACGTGAACAGGTCCTGGACCAAACACTCAATTTATTGGAGCAACGCGGCTTAGCCACATTATCTCTGGAATCTATCGCCACACTGGTGGATGTTCCTCTGCATGAGTTGCAACTTTTCTGGCCAGACGCCGAAGCGCTGCTGTATGACAGCCTGCGCCATCATGGTGATCAGATTGATATCTGGCGTCGCCAGCTGTTGCTTGATGACACGCTAAGCCCCCCACAAAAGCTGCTGGCACGCTATAAGGTGCTGGATGAACAAGTCAGACAACAGCGTTACCCCGGCTGTCTGTTTATTGCCGCCTGTAGCTTCTATCCCCATAGCGATTCGGCTATTCATCAGTTGGCCGAAAAACAGAAGCAGGCTTCTTTCCAGTATACGCTGGAGCTGCTGCAAGAGATGGGATCGGACGACGCGGAAATGGTCGCCCAGCAGATGGAGCTGATCCTGGAAGGCTGTTTAAGCAAGCTGTTGGTTAAACGCCAGTTGCACGATGTCGAGGTAGCTCGTCGATTGGCCGAAGATGTGCTGAATATTGCACGCTGTCGTGAGCACGGCGCACTTTCCTGACCAAACAGTGCCCTGAATCGTCCATTTTGGCTGAAAAGCCAGCAATCAAGCGGCTTTTCTCCCATTTGTTGCATAAATGCGTTGACGGCGCAGGGCCAATACGGTTTAATGCGCCCCGTTGCCCGGATAGCTCAGTCGGTAGAGCAGGGGATTGAAAATCCCCGTGTCCTTGGTTCGATTCCGAGTCCGGGCACCATTATTCAGAATAACCCGCTTATGGCGGGTTTTTCGCATTTTGGGTTTAGCGATTTTTTTCTACCCTCTGCAAATTGCGTCAACGCTCTCTTTGTAGTCCCTCCTGTTTTTAGTACCACCGCTACGGGTGGCATATCACCCAGTGAGCTATGCGGACGTTCTTCGTTATATTCTGCGCGCCAGTCTTCTGTTAGCACTCGGACTTCTGACAGTGTTCTGAACAGATACATATCGAGTATCAGGCCGTGCAACTCTGCCCATTCGGCTAAAGTAGCGGCTGTAAGGTTCTGGCCCGTTATCGCGACGTATAAAAGCCGGATAGCCTCTTTCAGCACTTAACCGCTCAAGGAGGCATACATCTGCTTTAATCGGCGGTTTTCCTCTTCCAGCTCTTTCATTCGTTTGATATCAGAGGACTCCATACCGCCGTATTTAGATTTCCAGTTGTAATAGCTGGCTTCCGACACGCCGTTTTCGCGGCACACATCCTTAACATGCCGACCCCCCTTCAACTCCTTTTAGAACTCGCAGGATCTGAGTTTCAGTGAAACGCGCTTTCAGTATCTAATGCCGGATCAGCAGGTGCGGTAAGTGTCAAGGTAGATGGCATCCATACCAAACGTAACAGCAACAAGCATTACTGGCAGGGAATAGAGGATGACCACATAATCTCACAGTTGATATAGTGGAAAGGGATATGATGCAAACTAAAAGGGAAAATTATGGCCAACGGACCAATTTACTTCATTCATCGTCCAAGCCCTATGCTTGGTCGATCTCTCCTATCTGGCGGGTACTTCCCTTACTTCCTGAGTGATAAATTTATTAAAGGCCTGCAAAGAGAGTTAGACAGGAAGAGGCTACCCTGGAAGGTCATTCCGGATGACACGGAATCGGATATCGAAGTGCTCATCGCGCGTAACGCCGCACTGCTTGTTTGCGCTCCGGGTCTCCGGTTTCAGTTTTATCACCAGGGTTTTGATAAACGTAACATCATCTGGCTGGATGTTATCGAGTACATTTCTGTCGATAACTCAAAGATCATCAACAGACTTCACGAACTGGCATCAGTCAATTCGTAGCATGGGACATGATGGGAAAAGGGCCCCCCCAATGATGACCCCAATCCAACATGAAAACACGACTATTTGTACAGTACTGCTGTACCGTAAACCATGTTTTCACCTCCGACTGAGATGGCTTAATGATCTTGGACACATATTAAGGGTGATAAACTTCCCTTATACAAAAGAGGTGTCCAATGAGATCCAGCAGAACTTTTTCTCCAGAATTTAAATGTGAAGCAGCTGACCTTGTGCTTGACCGGGGTTACTCCGTCGCGCAAGCCTGTGAGGCGATGGGTGTCGGTAAAATTGCCATGCAGCACTAGGTCCGGCAGCTTAAAAGTAAGTTACCTTAATTAGTATAGTAACTGTATTGCCATTAAAAATGGCTTGCAGCTTATGTGTGTTTGTTGGTAATTATATAGTCAGAGGATATGATTTTAAGGGTAAGTTAAGAATAAATTAAGGACAGATATGTATTACAGCGACTCAATTATTACTACGATGCAAGCAAATAAAATACTAGCGTTAAAAGTGGAAGAGGCGCTGGCTGGCGTAAAAGATAAGATTATTTCTAATTTAAATCAGATTGGAGATGGTGCAACCAGAGCATTGTATTATACGTCTTCAGGAAGCAGCTAACAGCGCTAACGCATTAAAAACTCCAATGCTTTCTATTATGCTGTTTTATATGAAAGAAATCTTGAAATGATGTATTTCATAATTGAGCCATTCATTACCCAAAATATGTATTTAAATCCATTCTTCATAACTGACGATGAGCTTGCAGATTTAATTATTAAATTAGCCAGGTAATATATATGATAGTAAAAAAAGAATATAGGGCCAATATGTACTGGTGTGGATACTTAGCGCTGCTTAACCTTTTTTTTGCAATTTTCGCCACTCTTTTTTTGCAACCTATGGCTATTGAGCTAATAACATTATTTATTCTCTTTAGTGTATTTTTATTTGTGGCATTCAAATTTAAATGCATGTCTTTTTTTAGAAGGCAATTAAAAAAGGATATCATTTTCTCTTTCTGGATGTATGTTCCAACGCTCGCTGTTGTTATTTTTGCTTTATTTATTTCCCATTATCTCCCGTCTTTTGGGATAGAGATTGTTGGAATATTCATAATCATTATTCTCGTTTCTGTTTTCTGTTTCAATCTGAAACGATAGCACTTTAAATAAAAGGATATTATATGTCTACCCCAGCACATTTATGGTTAACAGATGATGATGACGTTGCATTGCCGCAATGGCATATCCCATGAGACGGAACGCCATGTGTTTATCTGGCGTGCTTTGATGTTCGAAGAGGCAACAAACATACCCTTCACTATTGCCTGCCTTCAGAGAGTACAGCACATCGAAATAGTACAAGCGCAGGTCGTCTTCAATGAAAGAACCTGACGCCAGTTGCAGCGAGATCACAAAGTTTAATTTCCGTCATAAAATTGACCGAAATGATGCGCAATAAGGGGCAAAGAGATGCCCTCTGCTGGCGTCCTTGCGTCAATGGCCGTTGAACTGCTTTTGATGAACGGTTTCTCTGTAGCCACAGGTTTTGACGCCAGCATGGTGAATTGCTGTTTAACCGTGAATGTCCCGGCAATCACCCGGCTTTTAGTGGGCGATCTGGCACGATATGCACGCGCGTATCCCGCTGTTCAAGTATTTCCTGATATTCAGTCGATAAGCCACTGTCGGTAATAACGTGACTAAAATGGTGACTATGGCTGATCGGGTACGGATGGATATGACCAAATTTTGATGAGTCGGTAAGCGCAAAGGTTTCCACGCCCTTATCCATCACCGCATTGACAATGTCACATCTGAGCATGTTTTTGCCGGTAAAGCCGGTATCGGGATGCCAGCCATCAATGCCGATAAAGGCTTTCTGAAAATGGACCTGTTGAATGCAACTGCGAGTTAATGGCCCCACCACGGACTCGCTGCTTTTCTGATACAAGCCACCCAGCACGATGATTTCGCACTGTGACTCTTTAAGCAGGCTGGCGATATAGTGACTGACGGTTACGATGGTGATGTCTTTGTTATTTGACAGAAAACGGGCCAACAGCGCATTGGTGCTTCCCCCTTCGATAAAGACCGACTCCCCCTCTTTTACAAATGAGGCGGCATATTCAGCCAGATCCTGTTTTAGCGGAAAACGCGCATGCATCCTGGCTTGCACATCATCACTCTCAGTGGAAACAGCAGCACCATGAATACGTTTAAGGTAGCTCGCCTTCTCCAGCATATTTAAATCCTGGCGAACCGTCACTTCTGATACTTCGGTAATCTTGGCTAATTCCCCTACGCTAATGCTACCCCGTTCATTAACAAGTTGAATTATCATTAGTTGTCTGGCATTCATCAAAAGCCTCGAAATTTGTTGCGGATGGGGGATTCTAACAAGTTCGAGGCAGGAACGCATTTCAGCATTGTGAAGCAGAGGTTGATAAGGCCCATGGCGTCTTGCTTATCGCAGAAGCCATGGGTGAATACTACCGGCTTTCCAGGCCAACACCCAGGCGACCATTTTCATTAAGGTCGCGATCCAGGAACCTGCCTTTCCAGTTCTCCTCATAGTTTTCACGAGGAAAATCAGCAGGCGAGCCCCCTTTCTTCAGTGCATCGAGCACCTTGCGTGCATAAGCGGCATTTTTGGCACACAGCGGCGCTGCCGGAATATACATTACGTTACCCCAGCCCTGCTGATTTTCAACCGCCGCGACGGAATGGATCACATCACAGTGCCACCAGACAGAGTCACCGGCCTGCAACTGCGGAATACTGGATAGCCCCTTGATAAGATGGGGATGCCATTTTTCTGATATCGGTAACACCCGGCCTGGGGCAACACCGCATAACTCGTCTTCAGGCACATCATCCAATAAAGGCCGCAGTAATACATAGGCCATAGCCTCGGGAACCGGCACTACGTGTAATAAACCCTGACCGATAGCCATATCAGATAACGCCGTCCATCCCTGGAAAGTACGAAATGCAGAACATTTTGTCGTGTTATCAACATCATATTCATTAACGTCGGGGCGGAAGGCTGCATCCCAGGGATCGTACTCGTCAAAGCGGTTGGTGAATATTTTGCGAAACACTTTCTGGTAGGCAGGTAACAACCAACGTTCTAAAGCACCGGAATCAGTGTGTGCTCCCAGGCCCTTGGAAGTGGTGCCGGGAAGGCGTCTGCGGATCCGATCCGGGTAAATAATATTAATATCAGGATCAAACCAGGCGCCCCCCGCATCACTGAATTTCCAAAGACGATTTAAAAACGACTG
This sequence comes from Rouxiella aceris, assembly GCF_012933545.1. Classification (GTDB taxonomy): domain Bacteria; phylum Pseudomonadota; class Gammaproteobacteria; order Enterobacterales; family Enterobacteriaceae; genus Rouxiella; species Rouxiella aceris. Next base: position 763,435 of record NZ_JAADJU010000001.1, read on the forward strand.
TACCACGCCGATTTGCTGACTCTGCCTGGCTTCCATTTGCGCCTTTGACCAGTAAATAGGATAGATTTCAGGACGTGAGGCTTCCAGGCTACCAAAGAAGTTATCGCCAGGCCCGCGATAAACCTCATCGAAATTGTTATCGTCCAGGTAGCTTAACATTGAGCGATCCATGGCCAGAGCGTCATCGCGTGGAAACGTCTGCCGCACCACCAAACAACCACGGCGTTTGACTTGCGCAATTTTAGCCTCGGAGATCTTACCCGCAGCCAGTTCTGACCAGGCGATTTCAGGCCAGGCGGTACCATTGGCTTGTTCTTCAGCGCGTGCCGCCGAGATCTCAGCCTCAATTTTTTGGCAAACCTGACGGAATAATCCTTCAACATCGCCGATTTGCTGGCGAAGCTGCTTTTTCATTTCAATGATATTTTGTTTGTAATCAATCGGTAATGTCGTGGAAGTGAACGTGTTATCCATAAAATTCTCCAGTAATCATAGCAAACGCAAATTATGAACGAAGATACATTAGATTTCATTCGTAACCAGTTAGCTAAATGTAACAAAATGGTTACTGGAAAATTTTGCAGTAGATCACGGTTTTTACAATTCTTGATAACCGCGATGACCAGGATAAAAACATGATGGAAAAAATGGTTTTTATTGAAAAGAGGAATTACAAGATGAGATACCGAATAAAAATAACTATTTGATATATAACATTAATAAGTAAATTTACTATAAAACACAAAAACTGACAGCAAAGAAAACAAAATATTTACTTCCTCTTTTTTCCCCTTTTAGACAAGAATGAGACCTGTATCACAACTTTTGACAAAGGTGCTTCCCGCTAAAGAAAAACATCATAACCCACTGTTAAACAAAAAATTTAAGGCAATTTCCCTAAAAATTTCACAACGTTTAAATGAGGTTGTTTTTTGATAAACCTATCAATTTTTCTCCCCCATATTTACCGCCATAATGTGTTCAGACCGGAATGCAGTGGCAAGAAGAAACAGTAGATTTTATATGCTGGACTTTAGGCGAGGTATTATTGATTGGGTTAACCGCTGTTTATCTGCATCCGATAACTATCTGTAAAATATATATTTATCTGAAATAAATATCCAATAAACCTGCAGTTATATTATCGCAACGTTCAGAGGTGCCAAATGAAAAACGCTATGCAAGAATTTTTTAATACTTATTTCAAAAATACTGAAAAAAATAACAATTGGGTAGTTTGGGTCCCCAATGCAAAACAACGTTGCGATATGCTGGAAACGATTATGCAATGGGAAGTCACGCATACCTTCTCAAAAAATGATTAATATTACCCATAATAAAAAGGGCGATGCAGAAGCATCGCCCTTTGAGTTTGATGACAAAGTCGTCTTGATGATCGAGATACCCGGGCATAGCACACCTGGGGGCGCTCCGGCGGGCAAGCCCGCTACGACCCCAACGGTGCACTCTCCCTAATAACGGACTTTGTCAGCAGTCTGAAAGAGCGATGCGGAAGCATCGCCCTTTTTTCTTACAGACCTTGGACGCCAAAGGCCGCCAACCAATCTTTTTCGAATTTCGCTACCGCAGCCGCAACGGCAGGTGTGGTAATGATTTGTTCGGCCACATCAAGCGGTAAGGTAATGGATTCACAACCGGCCAGCAGACAATCCAGCGCCTGGCGGGGGGTTTTAAAGCTTGCTGCCAATACTTTTGCCGCAGGTGCGTGAAGTTTAAGTAATTGCTGTAAGTCTTTCACGGTCTGAATACCATCGCCGCCCTGTGCGTCAATTCTATTAACATAAGGAGCCACATACTCGGCACCGGCCAGTGCCGATAATAATCCCTGCGATGCGCCGTAAACAGCAGTTCCCAGCGTCGGGATGCCTTCTTTTTTCAATATTTTGATCGCCGCCAACCCTTCAGCGGTTACCGGGATCTTCACCACAATATCGCTAATGATGGCGCGCAGTTTTCGAGCATCTGCCACCATTTGTTCTGCGTGCGATCCCATTACCTGGGCAAATAGCCGACTGTTGCCGCCCAGCGCTTCTTTTAGCTCAGGAAGAACCACATCCACAGGTATTTTGCCACTGGCGATAATACTCGGATTGGTGGTCACGCCAGCTAAAGGGAAGATGCGGGCAAGACGTTTTACGGCAGTAACATCAGAAGTATCGAGATAGAGTTCCATGATTTTTCCTCGGGAAAGATGTGACGTTAAGCAAGTTTCACTAAGTATATCCCTCAAGGCCACTTCTTTGTTGATCGGAATCAATGTTACTTTCGTTTGAAAGCACTTTAATTGTCATACGCAACAAGGAGTGATGATTATGATTTTTAATATCCAGCGCTATTCCACCCATGATGGCCCAGGGATCCGCACCGTAGTATTCCTGAAGGGATGCTCTCTTGGCTGCCGCTGGTGTCAAAATCCGGAAAGCCGTTCTCGCGAAAAAGAGTTGCTGTATGACGCGCGCCTGTGTCTGCAGGACTGCAATCTGTGCCAGCAAGCAGCACCGGAAGTCATCGAAAAAACCCTCTCCGGGTTGCTGATCTTCAGAGACAGAATCGAAACACGGCATATCGCAGCATTAGAACATATCTGCCCCACGCTGGCCCTGACGGTGTGTGGCGAAGAGAAAAACCTTGAAGAGATTATGGCGGTCGTCAGGCGTGACCAGCCTTTCTACCAGCGCAGTTCTGGCGGCATAACCTTATCCGGGGGAGAACCTTTTATGGCTCCTCAACTGGCGGCAGAGATATTTAAACAAAGCCATGAAGAAGGTATTCATACCGCCGTCGAAACTTGCCTGCATGTTCCCTGGCACTACATTGAGCCCTCACTGCCCTATGTTGATCTGTTCCTGGCAGATTTAAAACATGTAAATGACCAGGTGTTTAAACAATGGACCGATGGCTCGGCAAAACGGGTGATGGAAAACCTGCGAAAACTGGCAGCGGCAGGAAAAAAAATCATTATCCGCGTGCCCCTGATCCAGGGTTTCAATGCCGACAAAATATCCATTGCCGCCATTGTAGATTTTTCTGCTGATGTTTTAGCGGTGAACGACATTCACTTTTTGCCCTATCACACCTTGGGCATGAACAAATATGTCCTGTTAAATCAACCTTATCACGCTCCCGATAAGCCATTGGAAGACCCTGAATTATTAAGCTTCGCTCAGTCCTATGCCGAACATAAAGGCCTGACTGTTACCCTAAGAGGATGAGATCATGACGACATTGAAACTCGATAAATTAAGTGGACGTATTCAGGCGCATAAGAATGCCTTGATAAGTATCATCAAACCGCCTGTATGTACGGAACGCGCCCAGCATTACACCAGGATTTATCAGGAAAATATGGATAAATCAGTTCCTGTGCGTCGTGCGCTTGCCCTTGAATATCATCTGGCTAATCGCACTATCTGGATCAAACACGATGAACTGATTATTGGCAATCAGGCAAGTGAAGTGCGTGCCGCGCCGATATTCCCGGAATATACCGTTAGCTGGATTGAAAAAGAAATTGATGACCTGGCTGACCGCCCGGGTGCCGGTTTTTCTGTCTCTGAGCAAAATAAGCGTGTACTGCATGAAATTTGCCCATGGTGGAATGGCCAGACAGTCCAGGACCGCTGCTATGGCATGTTTACCAATGAACAGAAAGAGCTGTTAGCCACCGGTATTATCAAGGCTGAAGGCAATATGACCTCAGGGGATGCTCACCTGGCGATTAATTTCCCGCTGCTGCTGAATAAAGGCCTGGATGGTTTAATTGCTACCGTCGCCGAGCGTCGTTCACGCATCAACCTTACCGTTCTGGAAGACCTGCATGGTAATCAGTTCCTGCTGGCGATTGATATTGTACTGAAGGCAGTAAGCGATCATATTAAACGTTATTCCGCACTTGCCCGTGAGATGGCGGAAAGCGAGACCCGTGGCGGCCGTAAAGCCGAATTGCTGGCAATGGCAGACAACTGTGACGTGATTGCCCATGAGCCGCCAAGAAACTTCTGGCAGGCGCTGCAATTAAGTTACTTCATTCAGCTTATTCTGCAGATCGAGTCTAATGGCCATTCGGTTTCATTTGGCCGTATGGACCAATACCTTTATCCGTTCTACCGCCGTGATGTTGAAATAGAACAGAGCCTCGAGCGCGAACAAGCCATTGAAATGTTGCACAGCTGCTGGTTAAAGCTACTGGAAGTGAACAAAATTCGTTCAGGATCACATTCAAAAGCTTCAGCCGGCAGCCCGTTGTACCAAAACGTTACCATTGGCGGCCAGAATCTGGTCAATGGCCGCGGCGTGGATGCAGTTAACCCACTGTCCTATGTCATTCTTGAGTCATGTGGACGTTTGCGTTCTACACAGCCTAATCTCAGCGTGCGTTACCATGCAGGTATCAGCGATGACTTCCTGGACGCCTGTGTGCAGGTGATACGCTGTGGCTTTGGTATGCCGGCATTTAATAACGACGAAATCGTCATTCCTGAGTTTATTAAACTCGGCGTCGAACCGGAAGATGCTTACCAGTATGCGGCTATCGGTTGTATCGAAACCGCGGTAGGCGGCAAGTGGGGCTATCGCTGTACCGGGATGAGCTTTATCAATTTTGCCCGGGTGATCCTGGCAGCACTGGAAGGTGGCCGCGATGCAACCAGCGGCAAGATCTTCTTGCCACAGGAAAAAGCGCTGTCAAAAGGCAACTTTACGACCTTTGAAGAAGTGATGGCCGCCTGGGATACGCAGATCCGCTATTACACCCGTAAATCTATCGAGATTGAGTATGTTGTTGATACCATCCTCGAAGAAAATGCCCATGACATCCTGTGTTCGGCGCTGGTCGATGATTGTATTGAAAGGGCAAAAAGCATTAAACAAGGTGGCGCGAAATATGACTGGGTCTCCGGATTACAGGTAGGGATTGCCAACCTCGGCAATAGCCTGGCATCAGTGAAAAAACTGGTCTTTGAACAAGGGATCATCGGTCAGCAACAGCTGGCAGAAGCTCTGGATGCCAACTTTGAAGGGCTAAACCATGAACAACTGCGTCAGCGGTTGATTAACGGCGCGCCAAAATACGGCAATGATGACGATAGCGTGGATGCTCTGCTGGCCAGTGCCTACCAGACCTACATTAGTGAGATCGTCAATTACCATAATCCGCGCTATGGACGTGGCCCAATCGGCGGCAACTACTACGCTGGCACCTCGTCTATTTCCGCCAATGTGCCTTTTGGTGCCCAGACGATGGCAACGCCGGATGGCCGTAAAGCCAAAACACCTTTGGCTGAAGGGGCAAGCCCGGCTTCCGGTACTGACCACTTGGGGCCAACGGCGGTTATTAGCTCGGTGGCCAAGTTGCCGACCCACTCCATTCTTGGCGGGGTGCTGCTTAACCAGAAACTGAATCCTTCGACCTTGGAAAATACCAGCGATCGCATGAAATTAATGGCTTTGTTGCGCACATTCTTTGAGGTGCATAAAGGATGGCATATTCAGTACAACATTGTTTCGCGTGAAACCCTGGTAGAAGCGAAAAAACATCCAGACCAGTATCGCGATCTGGTGGTCAGAGTCGCGGGATATTCCGCGTTTTTCACCGCCCTTTCGCCGGACACCCAGGATGATATTATTGCTCGTACCGAACATACCCTGTAATTAAAACCTATGGCGTAGTGATTTTACTACGCCATTTTTATTTTATTGCCTACCCCAAAGAAATTCTATTGATAGGCTTTTATTGGCTAACAATCCAATTTTATTAACACATAAAGTCTCAGAGGCATGTTATGTCTATTTATACTATTGGCGTTGACGTTGGCGGAACAAAAACCGCCTATGGTCTTTTTGACGAGCAGAAAAAATTAATTTACAAAAATATTTGCACTACCCATACAGACATGAATGGTGAAGAGCTATTTGATGAAATCGTTGAAAATATCAATACCATTATGGGCGATTTTAATATCTCCACTGACGATTTAAGAGGTATCGGTATTGGTATGCCTTCTTTTGTTATGTATGAAGAGGGCAAAATTGTAAAAACTGCCAACATTAAAAGAATTCGTAATTTCCAGGCAAGAAATTATATGATAAAAAAAATGGGTGGCAATGTCAGAATAATGCTGGACAATGACGCCCATACGGCAGCCCTTGCGGAACATCGTAATGGTGCTGGCAGAGGCTTCAAACATATGCTTTACTGCCCGGTAAGTACTGGCATTTCATGCGGTATTATCATTAACAATGAGCTGTTTCGCGGGCGTTATGGTTGGGCCGGTGAAAGTGGCCATATGATTATAACGCCGGGTCAAGGGATAGAGTGTGGCTGCGGTAATCAAGGCTGCCTGATGTCGTGGTGTTCTGGCTCAATGATTGTCAAACACGTGCAACAGCGTCTGGCTAACGGCGAGAAAAGCATCATAGAGGAACTGGCCAGGGATATAAATAATATCAGCGCCATGCATATTAACGCCGCCTGGGAAAAGAACGACCCGCTGGCTATCTGGGCTGTTGAACAGATGGCCCAGTATATGGGGGTATGGTTATATAACATGTACACCACGTTAAATATTAACTGTTTTATCCTAGGTGGCGGACTGCTTAACTTTGGTGATAAGTTACTTGACAGAGTACGGGAGGTTTTTGATCAATATAATCATTGCGACCTTCCTGTTTACTTTAAGAAAGCCGAACTGGCGGACGACCACGGCATTATTGGTGCGGCAGAGTTATTATTCTGAATGCTGCTCCAACCCTATTCAAACAATAATATTGTAATGGACTACCTCTGACGAGATGGAATATTAGCCCCAGATTAACCATCTGGGGCCTTTTTATAGTACAGAGGCTTGATGTGGGTAGCTTAATTAATTTTACAAAGTGAGCGACTAATGGCGTCTACCGCCAGCAGAGCATTGGCCACATCTTCCCCGGATAGCGTGGAGTCAAGATTTCTTAGCGTATCCCCTTCATTATTGGCCTGATTGCCAATCTTCACCAAATCTGCCCAGGCCACCCCTTCCAGATGCATCTCCTTCATAGTGGTAGGCATTTTTATCGAACGATAGAAGCGAATATATTCGGCAATCTCACTATCAGGGCGTTGCTCAAGCACCAGTTGTGTCAGCGTACCATAAGCGACTTTTTCCCCATGAGTCAGGTGATGGATATCCCCGCTGATGGCGGTAAACCCATTGTGGATAGCATGAGCACCGGCTAAACCGGCATTTTCAAAACCCAGCCCGGAAAGAAGCGTATTGGCTTCGACTACCGCCTCTACTGCCGGGGTCACCACCTTGGATGCCACTGACTCATAGGCACTTTTCCCCCAGGTTAGCAGCGTTTTTTCACAAGCTTCCGCAATTGCCATCGCAGCGACTGTCGGGGATCCTTCAACCATCGACAGAGAATGGCTGCGTTTAACCGCGGCGGCTTCAATGTAAGTGGCAAGACCGTCAGCGATACCCGAAGCAAAAAGTCGCACTGGAGCATTGACACAAATTGCGGTATCAACCAGCACCAAATCGGGGTTTTTAGTGTAGAAACGGTATTTTTCAAAAACGCCTTCATCGGTATAGATCACCGACAAGGCGCTACAGGGCGCATCTGTGGACGCCACCGTCGGCACAATGATCACCGGTTGCTTCAGCTCATCGGCAATAGCTTTCACCGTATCTAACGTCTTACCCCCGCCAAGGCCAATAACCGTGGTGGTTTTATATGAGCGCGCTAATTCACTCAGACGATGGATTTCACTGGCCGAGGATTCACCATTAAATACTTCGTATTGAAAACTTACCTCAGCGACATCCAGTGACTGTTTAACCGCAGAATGTACGATCTCCCAAACAATGCTATCCGCAACCACTAATGCTGAGCAGCCCAATTCGGCAACATATTTGCCCAGTTCATTAATAACGCCGCTGCCTTGAATATATTTGCGTGGAGATGAGTAAACAAATTTCGACATAGGTATCCCTCAGAATAAAAGAGTAGTTAGGTTGATGTAACAAAATTCCTGATCTGGATAAGGGATATCATGACAGCTTTGCTTTCGTTCGTAAATATAATTACTTTTGAATGATTGAATTTTTGCTTTCTTTTCTTCTTTCATTTATTTCTTTCGTGTAAGATATACGAAAGATTTTAAAATTAGCTTATCGCTTATATTCAACTTTATAGCGTTTTTGGATTATTAATAATGAATACCAGACAACAACTTATACTGCAAAATGTGATCGAAAAGGGAAAAATTTCGGTAGCGGAGTTAGCCGAAGCGACGGGAGTTTCGGTAGTTACCGTGCGTCATGACCTGAATTATCTCGTTGAAGGTGCCTACTTACGTCGGGTGCATGGTTCAGCGGTGGCTATTGACACGGATAATGTCGAAACCCGGATGATGAATAACTTTAATCAGAAAAAAATTATGGCCGAGTTTGCCGCTTCCATTGTTGAAGACGGGGAGACCATTTTTATTGAGAGCGGTAGCACCAATGCCGTTCTTGCCAGATTATTGCGGGACAGAAAGAATCTCACCATTGTGACGGTAAGTTCTTATATTGCTAATTTGCTGCGCACCAGCCACTGTGAGGTCATACTTCTGGGCGGAATTTTGCAAAAAAGAAGTGAAAGTATGGTGGGATCGTTAACCCAGCTCGCACTCGAAAACGTCCATTTTAGCAAGGCATTTATTGGTATTGATGGTTTCCGGCCTGAAACAGGCTTTACCGGGCGTGATATGCTGCGGGCTGACATAGTCAATTGTGCGCTGCGTAAAAATGCGATGAATATCGTTCTGACCGACAGCTCAAAATTCGGTCATATTCATACTCATCCTCTCGGCCCTATCGGTTTGGTTAATCATGTAATATCAGATGGCCAATTAAAAGAGTCTTATAAAAAAAGTCTTGCCGATCAAGGTATTAAGGTTACGTTACTGCCTAATGTATAATTTTTGCCGTAACCGCGAATCGGGCAAGCACACGGCAAAATTACCACCTAAAATATATTCATTCAGGGAGATACACGTTAATAAGCCCGATTAAATCGGGCTCAGACTGCTGACAAAGTCCGTTATTAGGGAGAGTGCACCGTTGGGGTCGTAGCGGGCTTGCCCGCCGGAGCGCCCCTAGGTGTGCTATGCCCGGGTATCTCGATCATCAAGACGACTTTGTCATCAAACTCAGCCCGATTAAATCGGGCTTTAACGATCGATGATTCAGTTTTTACTTGCTGTTTTGTATCCCGACATACCAAACCAGGCAATATAGAGATAGCAAATGACGGGAACTGTGAATGAAATCAATAGGCTGAAGCGATCAGCAATCGCTGCCTGCACCATCGGCATTAACGCCCCGCCAACAATCCCCATACACAATAAGCCGGAAGCACGTCCAGTTAACGACCCCATTTTATTGAGTGCCAGAGAGAAAATAGTCGGGAACATTATCGAGTTAAACAACCCAATGGATAAAACCGCCCACATTCCAAAATGACCAGCAAAGAAGATTGCTGAAAGTAACAACAGAATGATTATTGCTGCATTAAACGCCAACAACTTGTTCGCCGGAATACGCGTCATTACATAGCTGCCAATGAAACGCCCAATCATTGCGCCCCCCCAATACAGGGCTAGATGTTGGCTGGCATCGAGAGCGGTTAATCCGGCAATCGCTGGGTTTTGCATAAAATTGATCAGGTAACTGCCGATCGAAACCTCTGCGCCAACATAGGCAAAAATACCGACTACCCCGAATATCAAGTGTTTATGCTGCCATAAACTATGGCTGGCTTTAGAAGTAGAACTTTGCTTTTCATCTGCAAGTTTGGGTAGCCGACAAAACCCTATAACGATAGCAATCGCAATCAAAATCGCAGTAAGAACAAGGTAGGGAGATTGTACCGAGGCCGCTTCTTGCGCGAGATAACCTTGAACATCCTGCGGAGAAAGGGCCGCTAACTGGTCTGAGGTTAAAATGACACTCGACAAAATAAAGATCCCGCCGAGCATCGGACCGATGGTCGTACCCAAAGAGTTAAATGCCTGGGTAAGATTTAGCCTGCTGGCGGCTGTTTCAGGGCTACCCAACGAGTTGACAAAAGGATTGGCGGAAACCTGAAGCAAAGTGAGCCCTGAAGCCAGGACAAACAACGATATCAAGAAGATAGGGTAAGAACGCATACTGGCAGCTGGGTAAAACAGCGCACATCCGCAAGCCGCTACTAACAATCCAAAAATAATCCCCATCTTATAGCCAGCTTTACTGACTATTTTTCCTGCCGGATAGGACATAACAAAGTAAGCAAAAAAGAAGCAAAACTGAATCAGCGATGCCTGGATATAGTTTAATGAAAACAATGCCTTGAGATGAGGCACTAAAATATCATTGAGTGAGGTGATCAGTCCCCATATGAAAAACAGGGCAGTTAAAATAGCAAGAGAACTTCTATAGCTTTTGCTTTGATGATGCATTTTTATTCCAAATTAATCAGTTACTTAGATGGTTTTCGTCTTCAGTTTAGAAAGCTGAAGAAAAGAGAATGTACAGTAAATTTATTTCATATGAAAGTTAATATAATTTCAATCGAAGATTTGTATGTTTTTATTACGCCTTCAACATCGCGATAAGCAGCACTCGTGCATGCGCCCTGTTTTGCAGAGCAAAGTGTCTGCAATGTGCAATAGGGGTAACGATGGTCAGGATTAAGGAAGGAACGAAGGGATAGGAATTTTATGAATTCATTGGCTAAGAACTTTTTTACATACTGTCTACACCGCGCTGATTAACGCGGTGTAAACACAGAGATATTATCTAACTGTTTCGTTAAACCGGGTTATTATCTCAGCCCAGAGTTTTGATATAATCATCCATATCTGTTTTCAGGTTATCCGAACGGGTACCGAAAATGGCCTGTACTCCGCTGCCAGCCATAAGCACCGCCGAAGCACCTAATTTGGTAAGACCCAGTTTATCTACTTTTGAAATATCATGAACCGTGACACGTAAACGGGTTATACAGGCGTCCAGGTTAGTAATATTTTCTTTGCCACCAAATGCTGCAACTAATGCCGGAGCCATTTCATTAACGCTTTCGGTTACTGCCTCGCTGGTAACGTCTTCACGACCTGGGGTTTTGAAATTGAATTTCAGGATCATAAAACGGAAAACACTGTAGTAAACCAGCGCATAGCCCATACCAATAACTGGGAACAACCACAACCGGCTACCGTTACCACCCAGTACAATAAAATCGATCAGGCCGTGAGAAAAACTTGTCCCATCACGCATACCTAACAAAATACACAGCGGAAATGCCAAACCCGCCAGAATAGCGTGGATAACATATAGAACAGGGGCAACAAACAAGAAACTGAATTCGATCGGCTCGGTGATACCCGTTAAAAAAGAGGTCAGCGCGGCAGAGATCATGATCCCCCCCACCTTTGCTCGGTTCTCTGGTTTAGCGGTATGCCAGATGGCAATCGCAGCCGCAGGCAGACCATACATTTTGAAAAGAAAGCCCCCTGACAGCATCCCGGCAGTAGGGTCACCAGCCATATAGCGAGGAATATCACCATGGAATGTCTGGCCAGCGGCATTGGTGAATTCGCCAATTTGCATCCAGAATGGGAAATTCCATATATGGTGCAAGCCAAATGGCACCAAAGCGCGTTCGATAACACCATAGAAGGCAAAGGCAATGACTGGGCTTTGATATGCCGCCCAGTGCGAAAATACCTGAATAAGGTTTCCAATATAGGGCCATACGAAAGCGAGTAACAAACCGAAAAATATAGCCGCTAAACCGGAGATAATAGGAACAAATCTTTTACCCGAAAAGAAGCCCAAATACTCTGGCAGCTTGATTTTATAAAATCTATTGAACATGTAAGCGGCTAATGCGCCCGCGATAATCCCCCCGAGCACACCGGTATCAGCCAAGTGTTTTTCTGCTATTTCAGCCGCAGGGAGATGCAATATTAATGGTGCCACCACAGCCATGGTTTTAACCATTATGCCATAGGCAACAACCGAGGCCAGCGCCGAGACACCATCATTATGGGTAAAGCCGAGGGCGACGCCAATGGCAAACAACAACGGCATATTGGTAAAAACGGAACCCCCGGCCTCAGCCATAATATTTGAAACAATAGCGGGTAACCAACTGAAATTGGCAGAACCCACGCCCAGCAATATTCCCGCAATCGGTAATACAGAAACGGGCAGCATTAATGATTTACCGATTTTCTGTAGGTTGGCAAATGCATCTTTCAACATGTTAATCCCCTTATTTTCAGCACAGGATGTCTCTATCTTTTTAAGCAACAAATCAGGTAATGGTTATATCTTTTTGTTTTTTAATGAAAAAACCTCACATCCTCTTATGCAGATGTGTTTTTTTCTGTGGGTACCAGGACGGTCAACTCAACACATAATGTTCTTATGTTCGCAATATTTTATGATTTCGATCAATGGCGCAATTGCTTTCTAACGAAGGTTGTCGAATCTTCGAAGTTAATCACAATTTAAGCAGCTGGCAAAATGGGAGGGACATGCAGCAGGTAACGGCAGGACTGTTCACCAGGCTCAATCCATCTTCTTCAGAGGGCGAAGGTTTATTTTTCGATTAGGTTATGCAGGTAGCGTGAGGATCTTTGCTGTGCTGTTCCCACTTCGTTAAGGAACCAGAAACCTCTCTCATACACATAAAATACTCACTGTTTCTGGCAACTCGCCCCCTCAAAGCAGAGCCAGGGAAGCGCTAAACCCGATAAAAAGTCCCCCATTACCGACCAGACTATCTGCGCAAGCAGGTGGTGTTACTGTGGAGAAATATTTATGCCATCGATACAAGGCTCGCCGTTTATTCCTTCAACAATTGTCGATCAGCCAGCTCATCCTCCTGTTACGCCACCTGAAAATAAAACCGCAGACCACGCAGCTACCCAATCTTCAGCAGCCGCCTCCCGGCAAAGACGTGAGTTATCGAGTAGCGCCAACACACCGCGTGTCTCGTCCCGGCAAGGATCGGCACCCCTTCCGCCAGCCTCGGCAGGCATCGGACACAGTGAGTCCAACCATTTGCAGCAACAGATCTACGTCATGTCTGAAAACCCTGCAGGTTTTGCTACCGCATTCGACCTGTTTCTTGCCGGGACAAATACCGTGCTCACTGAGGCCCAAAAGCAGCAATTCAAAAAAAACCTGGCGGGTAAAGATTTGACAATTATTCCCCCCACCACGCAGCCAACCGTAGCGACCTCTTCCCGATCAAAACGCATTTCTGAACAACAAAGTCAGCAAAGGCAGCGGCAGTACTTAATCAACAAGTGTCATGTCCAGTTAATGGATGAGTATGGGACGCCTGGCGGAGAGTTATTAAGCGACGCCGCCAGTGGATGGAGTATTTTTGTCCACACACTGAAAAGCTGGTATTACACCAACAAGGCAGAAATAAGTAATATAATCAAGGTACTACAAAGCGACGATGCACAATGTCATAGCGGCTACTTTACGCCAGACAAGGTACTGGAACTGGTCAGTAATCTGGTTACTCCACCAGAACGCCCAGGCGCTTTTACTGCCATACGTTTGAGTAAGCTGCCCGCGGGGGTTGCTGCCAGCCCTTCCACGCTTTCAGTCAGTACCGTCTCAACGGGTTTAGGCTCCCGCCTGAGCTCAGTGCCTGCATTAACTAAATTTTCCGGACCTACGGTGAAACTGCCTTCAGGGCGACAGATAAGCTTTCATTTTGAAGCCAGCATCCCCCATCAGGGAAACAACCAAATCTGGCGTCTGTCTCAACAGCCAGGGCAACCGGTTGTGGCCCAACAATTAACGACCACTGGATCTGCCGACGCCAGGACGGCTATTTTTAATAGCAGTACGCAAAAATGGAAAATAGAAGGATTTAGCGAGGAATACGCATTTACTCCCGTTAAAAGTGCGGAGTCGATAAAAATTGATGACAAGAATTATGCTGCAACCTGGGATGCCGCCAGCGACAATTACCAATTAAACGATCAGCTAACTGTCTACTTTAGTGAATACTCTCAGCAATGGCGTCTGCTACCGCAATATAGCTATTTACGAGTCAACGGCGGCCGCAGTATCCCGGTTTGCTTTGACAGCCAAAGCCGACAGATGAAAATTGCCAATCTGGAGTATTATCAAATCAGCGCACAGGAAGCCCCTCGGGGTTCCGAAATGACCGAAAACTATATTGCTGCACAGTCAGGTAAAACCTATATAAAAATCGATAATAACTACTATCAGGCAGAAACGGGCTTGAGTCAGACAGTTATTATTGACCCCGATGGCAGACATCCCCCCATTCCCGTGCAGCGGGAACAAGACGGCTGGAAACTGCAGGATATTCCTGTTTATAGCATGAGCAAAAGTATGCCGGGTTTGCGGATAGAAAATGAATTTTTGTTAAAAGGGCGAGAGGTCACGGTTACTGCCCCGTCACTCACACAAGGCAGGGTACTGGTGGAGCAAAAATGGTATGCCGCTGGCGAACTAGGTTACTATCCGCTCGAGTCAAGGAACGGCCAATGGTTTATTAAAGACTCATCTATCTATATGCACTATCAACCAGAAACGGATGCCTGGAGAGCGTCGAGGGTGTCATTTGATATTTTTAACACCCTGCCAGACTCGTTTAAACAACAAGTGTCCGATCCCCTTTACCCCATAAACAGTTACATTGGGCTTTATCGTAGCGATGATAATAAAATGTGGCTGTGGTGTGGCAATCAGAGTGGAAAGGCGAAATATATCCAGGTTAACCTGAAAACCAGCCGTGACCTTGAATTGGTGTTGCCTGATCAGGATACGACTGATACCAACCGACTGCCGCTGTCCTATATATTTGAGAATAATACCTGGCGACGATATGAAGGCATCAGAGGCGGCGGTAATCAGCAGAATGAACCGCAAGCGGGTCCTTCTCGCCAAAGAAGCCCCTCAATTGAAACGGTCAACAAACGTTCCCGTACATTATCACCCGAAGCCAAACTCTGGCTAGAAAATCATGCTATTGCCGACGGAGAAAATAAAGTAGAAGCCGTAGAGATATTATATTTGCAAAACCAGCATATCATTGGCCCTCTGGATATCACCGCTGAGGTTATGGCAAACTATTATTCCGTTAATCTTTTTTCTCTTAATCAGGGGATCAACCATAAACTCGCTATTGGTGTCAATTATCGGATCAAAGAGGGTATCGATGTCACAACGATATCCGAAACCGCCAGAAAATGGCTTGACCAGCAGCCCGATCTTGATATGCAAGGCGGCCCCGCAGCGGCAGCGAGATTTTATGTAAAGCACCGCGAAGAGCTTAATAAACATGGCATTATGTTTGAGTATTTGGCCAATTATTATAGATTTAAGCATACCAGTATCTTTAACTCCATAAGATCTTTCCCTCCAGACCTTTCAACTCAGGCTAAGAATTGGCTTAATACCATGACTGTACCTGACGACCAGAATAGAGTAGTGACTGTCGCCAAAATATATACGGAAAACAGGGAAGTTTGCAGTATGCTGGGTATCTCATACCGTAATCTGGCAATACAGTATAATATCAAATTTTTCGAGCTGGAAAAAACAATAAGAGAAATATTAGGTATGCAAAAGCAAGATGAAAAAATTAAGATTGCAGCCAATATAAAACCCGATCCTGATGCTCCCTCTAACCAGGAAATTATCTGGGGGGAATATAAAACATTTTTCCAAAAAGTAAATAACATCAATAGACCTGCCATACTTTTGCAAGATCCCGTGACAGGCAGAAGCCTGACAAAAGAATTTTTGGGAAATGATGTCCAATTGGTATATGTTGATGAACTACTCCAGGAAATGAAAATACCAAATTCCGAATGGGAAACAAAAAAGAAAATATGGAAAAATATAGCGCAGCAAATTGTTGACAGTGACGGCGAAAGCCAAAAGGCCATTTTAAAAAAATACACTGAAATCCTCTATGACGATGAGGAGAAAAATATTGGCCTACAAATCACGGCGAAAGAAGATATCCCCGCGGGAACCATTCTGGGCGGTTATAGTGGTGTGGTGCACAAACCTGGCAGCGAATCTTATAATTTGGCGACTAAAAACAATGGCTACCGTTCGATTGCCACCTATCTGTTTGAAAGCGAAAGCGGCAGCTTAAATATAAGCGGTTATGAAAACCCCAATAGATTGGCACTGCTCAATACCGCAGATTTTTCTGGCTATGCCAGCAGAGGAATGAATAATGTCAGTTTATTCTATCTAAAAAGCGCCACAGGTAGTGAAGGTATCTTACCCGTTTATGTGACTAATCAGACTATCAAAGCAGGGGAGGAACTGCTGATTAGCTACGGTCCTTACTATAACAAGAACTTCCTGGATTTTAACAAACAATTCGACATGGGGGCAGATATTATTCGTCGCATTGCCAAAAAGGAAAAAAAATATATTATTATCGAAAATGAAGACAAAGTCCCTATCGCCTGTTTTAATCCTGAAGGAAAAGAAGTAAAAAAAAATCAAGATACCAATAATAAAATTCCTTTTCGCGGGCTAAAAGAGGTGCCAAGCCAGCAAATTGCCACTCTGCGATTTTGGCAAAATAAAAAAGGTGTCCTTCGTTATAATGCGGTGATAGATAATACAAAGATAGGCAATCGAAATAGCCTGGATAATATTTTCCATGCTTTGGCACAAGCTCTTTACCGCAACAAAAAAGATCAAATTAACAGCAAAACCATCGAGTTTCGGATCCATGCCAAAGTCAAAGAGGAGCCTGCAGAAACGGAATAAACCCAGACCGCGTAAGTGTTGAGCTAAGCAACATCTGTAGGGCATCGCATTTGCCCTCTCTCCTTTGCCGGATTTTTGGCGCAATCTTACAGAGGGCCAAAAAACAGGGTTGAGTTTTTAGCGCCACGGTCTTTTTTGTCAATACTTGCACTGCAACGGCGATCTACCGGAAAAATGCAGTCACCTCAGCCAGCCCAAGGCAACACCGATCAGTCGAAGGGTTCCCCTGCTTACGTCACCCCGGCGGTTCTGCCCAGCCCTGCCTGCTTTTTAATTTTTCCGCTGCCAGGCATACCCGTCATGCGATAAATGAGCAAATGGGAAGGCTGAGGTTTTAATCTGTTTAAGCCTTTTCTCATTGAGGAATAAATTATCGACTACTAGTCTATTGATAGACTTGGTTGGCATTTTCGACATTAAACATCAGTTGCTAAAATGCCTTTTATGCTAAATCTCAATAAGATTATGCTTTTTGCATTACTATCCCGCAGCAGAAAGGATGGATTTTTTTATCTCAAAGACAGAGATGTTTTGCAGTGCTAAAATGTTTAGAAATTTAGTGTTAAAATTGCACCCAACTTTTTGGTTACCTAAGAAACGATAAATAATGATGAAACGATACGACCTGAGTGTCATCGTAACTGCACACAACTGTGGTAGCTACCTGACATCATGCTTAGAATCCATACGTGTTGCCTTAGGGGAAAAGTTTGCTCTCTGCGAAATCGTACTGATCAATGATTCCTCTACCGATACAACCGAAAGCATTTTCGCCAGTTTTGCGGAAGGTCATAGTAATATCGTCAAATTTAACGTGGCCTATAAAAACATCGGGAAAGTCAGGAACTTCGCGGTCTCCAAGGCGCAAGGCGAGTACATTACCATGGTCGATGGCGACGATCAGCTCCAGCCCGGCTCGCTGGTTGAGATCCTTGATTTTCTCAATAATCATGCCCCCGATATGTTGATCACCAAGTTGATTGAAGTGCGTGAAGACCAACCGGCCCCCTCTCCACAGCCGCTGCTGGCCCGGCAGATGTCTACTGATATTGCGATAAAAAAATACCTGATTCATCAGGCTTTCCAGGCACATTTTATTGGCAAATTTATTAAACGCAGTATTTTATTGCGCTGCAAATTTCCTAACTATATTTGCTATGAAGACGCCTTTGTTTTTCCTGATGTATTAAAGAGCTGCGAGAAGATCTATTTTTCCGCCACCGGCCCTTATATGTATTTTAAACGTAATAATACGTTATCCAGCGATATTGATGAAGAAAAAATCAAGCTTTGCAGATATGGTTTGGACCGCATGTCTTTCGTCCTTAAGGATAAATATAAATTCCTTCAGGTCTGCCATTGGATTGAATTTATTAACCGTAATCATTTGATTATTTCCAAATGGAAAGACAGAAGCTCAATAAAACAAAATATAGAAGAAGTAAATACCCTGCCCTTTTTATTAGATCCTGCCGTAAGAATGAGTTATAAAAGAAAACTGATAAAAGTCAAACGACTGATCCGTTCCTGGTGATAACCAGAAGACGCTAACTCATTGAAAGTAAATACTTAATCACAATAAAAATGCAGTGATTTCGATCATTGCCTTTGGCGTTACTAACAGACTTCTAACGCCCCTTAGGTTTGCAAAGACTTCACCATTCTCTCGCAACTCACCGGTTAAAAATAACAGTGGGTTGCCTCTCCTACGTTGAGTGCAGATTGCACCTCAATAATGCATAAACAATTTATATGTAACTTGGCCATTGTAGATAACAAACTGATAAAAGCAGCAGATTGTGACCCTTTTCTCACAAATCCGTGGTCAATCTTCATCAAAAAACCATAATTGCAAAAACCCGCGTTATGCGCGGGTTAGGTGTGGGATTCGCGAACCAGGGCTATATTCAGGCGGCCAGGGTGGCCCCGCCATCAATAACAATATCCTGCATGGTGATATGCCCGGCACGGTCAGATGCCAGAAATAATATCGCCTCGCTAATATCCTGTGGGGTGGCAATCTTGCCCAGCGGAATACCCAGCTTGAATTGTTGCGGGAAGCCAGCAATGGTTTGTTGCTCTGCCGTGTCGCTGCTCCACATGCCGCGCTGCATGGGGGTATCGGTCGAACCGGGAGAAACCAGATTGCAGCGCACGCCATAAGGGGCCATCTCCAATGCAACGCTCAGGCACAAACTGCGCAGCGCAGCCTTGGAGGCACAATAGGCCGACATACCGATACGGGGAACGTGCGCCGCATTGGATGCCACGCTGACTATTGCGCCATGTTGCTGGCGACGGAAAACCGGTAAGGTATGGCGGAACATATTGAACGCACCACCGGCATTGACCGCCAGGCAGTCCTGCCAGTCGCGGTCGCTAAGGGCATCCGTCGCCCCCATCCGCAAGATGCCGGCACCATTGACCAGTACATCCAGTTGCGGATGTTCGGCCAGCAACCGCTGACAGACTTCTCCTACCGCCTGAGCATCAGTGACATCCAGCAACTGAGTCTGGAAAGGATACTCTTCACCGGCGAAGTGGCGATCAAAACCCACCACCACGGCACCGGCCTGGCTAAAGGCCAAAGCCGTGGCATAGCCAATACCCTGCCCGGCACCGGTCACCCAGACGCGTTTTTGCAAAAAATTGTCGTTGCTGGTCATCAATGGGTTGCTCCTGACAGCAAGGCCCACCAGCCATTGATGGTCGGCGTTTTAGCCAACGCGACAAAATCAATGTCCGCACGGATTTTACGCCAGCGCGTCGCCAGCGCCATCATGCGCACCGAGTCCAGACCGTAATCAATCAGATTATCGTCATTATCAAGTTCGTCGCTATCTTCATCCAGCAGCGGCAGGATCTGGCTACGCAGTTGCTCTTTGCTGGCGATTCCCGGCAATAAATCTGCCGTCATCACAACGCGCCCACAACGTCCTGCGGTGTAGCGCAGCGCCATCAGATGCTCTTCGCGAGAAAAATCTGCCAAACCATCGGCCACCATAAAGGGCTGGATATTACGCATAAAGCCGTCGATAGCGGTGGTCAGGCAGCCAATATGCGCGTACACCCCGCAAATAATCAGCTGGTCACGCCCGGTTTCCTCGAGGATTGCCTGCAAAGGCGAACGGTGGAAGGCGCTGTAGCGCCACTTGACCAATACCTGGTCGTCTGGCTCCGGTGCCAGCTCGGCGATCACCGCCTGCTGGTCCGGATGTTTATTCAGCCCCGGTCCCCACATATCATTGAGCAGCGCCCGATCGGCATCACTTTGGTTGTTGGGTTGCGCGGTATAAAACACCGGGATGCCCTGCTGTTTGCAGTAACGACGCAAACTGGCGATATTGGCTACCACCTGACGAATTAGCGGACTGTCTTCGCCCCAAAAGTTTAAAAAATACTTCTGCATATCATGAATTAACAACGCCGCGCGCGAGCTATCCAACTGCCACTGCACTTTGTTTTCTGGTAATTCTGCTGCCAGCGGCAGCGCATAGGAATCAAGTTTGGGAATGGCCATGATTTATTCTCCTGTAACCCTGGCAGGCGACTGCGCATCAAAGCTCTGGCGCAGGCGCTTTTTATCGATTTTCCCGACCGGCGTCAGGGGTAATTGTTCAACCCGCACAAAGCGGTCGGGCAGTTTGAATTCCGCCACACCTTGTTCACGGAGATGGCGACGCAGCACAACGGATTTCAGCTCCTGGTGCGACACCACAAAGGCACAGCTCTTCTCGCCCATCAGCTCATCAGGCATCGACACCAGCGCCACATTGATCACTTCAGGATGGCGCAACAGCAGATTCTCTATCTCCTCGGCGGCGATCTTCTCTCCCCCACGGTTGATCTGATCTTTTTGTCGCCCTTCGACTTTGACGTAGCCGTCGTCGGTAAGGGAAATCAGGTCGCCGGAACAATAGAAGCCGTTGTCATCAAAGGCTTCGGCATTGTGTGCCGGACTGCGGTAATAACCGCGGAAGGTATAAGGCCCGCGCGTCATCAGGCGACCAATATGACCGGCAGGCAGCGGATTACCCTGCTCGTCCGCCACCCAGAGTTCGTCATCCGGCGACATCGGACAGCCCTGAGTGGTTAAAATATGCCGAGAATCATCGTCAAGTCGGGTGTAATTCACCAGGCCTTCCGCCATGCCAAACACCTGTTGTAGCTGGCAGCCTATTTCCGTTTGAATACGCGCAGCGAGGGTTTCACCCAGTTTTGCGCCGCCAACCTGTAACAGTTGCAGACTGGCAAGCGCCTGGTTACTGCCTTTTTGCTCAATGGCCTGCAGCCACAGGGTGACTGCCGGGGGGACCAGTGCCGTAACATTGATTTGATGTTTTTCTATTAGTTGAAAACACCCTTGTGCGCTGGGATCAGTGGCAATCACCATCTGCCCACCGGCATAAAACACCCCTAATCCCCCCGGTGAACTCATCGGATAGTTGTGGGCAATGGGCAAGGCACATAAGTAGCGGGTCTGCTGGTCAAAGCGGCACACTTCGACGCTGCGACGAATACTGTAGTAGTAATCGTTATGGGTACGCGGGATCAGCTTGGGCGTGCCGGTGCTACCACCGGAAAGCTGGAAAAACGCCACCTGATCGGCCGCCGTCGGCGACGGGGAAAAGGTGGGATGTTGCTCGGCAATCCACGCCGCCAGCGAACACTCGCTCTGTGCTTCATGCAGCAGCGCCACCTGGCGAAGCGACGGATGTTGATCGCGAAAGGCATCGAGGAAATCATCGTTGGCAAACAGCGGATGCTGGCGGTCGGCAATCAACAGTGCCGGTTGAATTTGCCCGGCATAGGCTTGCAGCTCATTGCGTTGATGGCTAAACAAGGCGTTAACCGGCACCACGCCCAATTTCAGCAAAGCAAAAAACACCACATAAAATTCGTTGCGGTTGCCAAGCTGCACCAGCGCGGTATCGCCGGCCACCAGCCCGCGGCGGGCAAGTGCGCCAGCCAGACGGTCGGATTGCTGATTGAGCTGTCGATAGCTCAGGGAGCCTTGCGCATCAATCATCGCCACCGCGTCATTATTTGCCTGGCGCAATAAAATATCGGTCAGCGGCTTATCGATCCAGTAACCGCGCTCGCGGTAACGCTGGGCAAAGTTGTCCGGCCAGGGGGTAAAGGCAATGCTCATCATATTTTCTCAGATCTGATTAAAACCAAAAGCACGCAGCATGGTGTCCAGCTTGACGCCGGTTTCACGCCATTCAGATTCGGGGGAGGAATCCGGAACAATACCGGCACCGGCAAACAGCCGCACCCGGTCTGCCACAATGGTGCCGCAGCGGATAGTGACCACCCATTCACCGTTACCAGCGTCGTCGCACCAGCCGACAATGCCGCCAAACAGACCGCGATCGAAAGGCTCCAGCCTGGCAATCAGCTCACGGGCCACGGTCGTTGGCGAGCCGCAAAGCGCAGGGGTGGGATGGAGTAAGCAGGCGAGGGATAACGCATTCTCCTGTCCATTCAACACTTCACCATCGATGGGGGTCGACAAATGCCAAAGGGTTGGCGTGCTCAGTAATTCGGGGGAGGTCGGCATATGCAGGTGACGGCAACGCTCAGCCAATACTTGCTGCATGCCCTGGGTAACAATCTGATGCTCATAGCGATCTTTGGCAGAATCAAGCAAGCGTTGGCTTACCGCACGATCCTGCTGTGGGTTGCTTTCGCGCCGGGCAGAGCCTGCCAGCGGATTGGAATAAAATTGATCACCCTGTTTGCGCAGTAACAGTTCCGGACTGGCACCGATCAACGCCCCCTGCTCCAGCGGCACATGAAAATGGAAACCGCTCGGGTTTTGCGCCATCATCCGGCCGATTAACGCTGAGCTGGCCACCGGGCCATGGGTTTTTATCTCCAGCAGCCGCGACAGCACGACTTTGCTCAGCCGTTTATCCGCCGTCGCCTGCACCGCATCGCTGACCATCTGCATAAATTGCTGTTGCCCGGGCAGCTCGGTTTTACTGACAATTTCAGCCAGTTGCCGATCTGGCGTAGCCAGGGTAGCCATCACCGCTGCTCGCTCAAACCAACGCGTGCGCTGCGGAATAAATAGCGCCGAAGGCTGGCGTTTGTCAAAGGGGATCGCCCCGCATACAACCGGACGCGTAATGCCCGCAGCCCGCGCCTGGCTAAAGGCCGCAGCGATAGCCTGCTGAAAGCTGCCATCCAGCGCATCACCATCAAAGGCGGGGGCGGTGACTTTCGTCAGACAGCCTTCAGTGCTCAGACTACGAAAAGGCGAGGTGAAGAAAAAACCCGATCCGGGTGAAAGTTCATCCAGGCCAAGAGGATCAATCTGGCTTTGCGGCCTGCATTGCACCAGCCCCTTTGTCACAGTTTCCATCCGTATACTCCCATTTAATATAATGATAATATACATAAGAATTATTATCATTTGCATTTAATGTAAATCAAACTACGTGACGAGGTCAACGCTGTCAATCAGCAATGGTTGCCGGGAATAACGATTTGGTCAGTGGAATATTCACTTTTAAAAAGCAAGGTGTCAGGAAATGAAGAGCACGTTATTTCGCCTGCTGGCGGGGGTTTTCGCGACATTCGCCCTGTCGATCGGCGCCAGTCAGGCGGCTGAAGGTTGGCCACGAGAGATCGCCACCTCCCACGGGGTTATCCACTTGTCAGCCCCGCCGCAGCGCATTGTTTCCACCAGCGTCACTGTCACCGGCACACTGCTGGCGATCAATGCCCCGGTGATTGCCAGCGGGGCCACCAGCCCTAACAGCCGCATCGCCGACGACCAGGGCTTTTTCCGCCAATGGTCAAGCGTTGCCAAACAGCGCGGGGTGAAACGTCTGTATATCGGTGAAGCCAACGCCGAAGCAATTGCCGGTGAAGCGCCGGATTTAATTATTATCGCCGCGACCGGCGGTGACTCGGCACTGCGCCTGTACGACCAACTGTCTGCCGTTGCGCCGGTGATGGTGGTTAACTATGACGATAAAAGCTGGCAGCAACTGGCTGAACAACTGGGTCAGGCCACCGGCAAAGAAGCGGATGCCGCACAGACCATTGCCAGCTTTGCGGCTCACCAGCAGACGGTAAAACAAAGCATGCATCTGCCTGCACAACCGGTCTCTGCCCTGGTATATCGCCCGGACGGCAAAGCCGCCAACTTGTGGACGGCAGCCTCACCGCAGGGGCAAATGTTGCAGCAGTTGGGTTTCACCCTCGCCGTACCGCCGACGCAGCTGGCCAGCAGCCAGAGCCAGGGCGTGCGTAAAGACATTGTGCAACTGGCCGGGGAAAATATGGCCAGCGGACTCAACGGCAACACGCTGCTGCTGTTTGCCGGCGACAAAAGCGATGTGCAGCGCCTGCAGAGCAATGTCTTTCTGGCGCACTTGCCTGCGGTAAAAAATCAACAGGTCTACGCGTTGGGTGATGATACCTTTCGCCTCGATTACTACAGCGCCAGCAATTTGCTGACGCAGTTGGCCAGCCAGTTTAGCGGTTAGGCAGCGAGGTGGCAGGCTCAGAAGCGGTCTCCGACTCGCTAAAACTGACCTGACGCAAGGCGCGCAACAACATGGCCAGCAGCACCCCAACCACCGCCGCTCCCCAGCCAAAGCTGGCGGCGGTGGTTGCCGGGAGCATCATAGTGGTCATCGACCCCAGTAATAAAGCCCCCAGGGCATCACCGGTAACATTCTGCGCCGTCCACAGTCCGTTGATCCTGCCCAGATAGTTATCCGGCGTCAGACGCTGGATCAATCCATACTGCAATAGCGAGTTGATGGCGCTCAGATAGCCGAACACTATCAGGCAGAGTAACGCCGCGCCAAACCAGGGCAGCAGGCTGAACACACCGATGGCGACAAACGCCAGGATTGCCGTCACCAGCATCAACCAGCCAGGTCGGGCCACATTGGCCACGCGCCCGCTGGTAAAAGCACCGATCGCCGCGCCCAGCGGCACCGCCGCATACATCAGCCCCAGGCTTGAGGCACTCACCTGCCAGACGGCAGACAACGCCGGATAGAGGATGCGCACGGCGCTGGCCATGGTCAGTAATGCCCCAATCAGTGCCACCATGCCAATTACTTTATTTTTAAACAGAAAAGCAATGCCGCTGACCAGTGAGCGTAACGGATGTTCTCGCGGCTGAGGGGGCGGGGCCAACTGCGGTAAACGCAGCAGCGGCAACAAGGTCAGCAGGGTGCCCAATGCCGCCAGGGCATAGTTCCAGATCACCCCGCCGCTGGCAATAATCAGCCCGCCCACCGCCGGGGAAAGAATCGACCCAAAGCGCACCGTCAGCATACTTAACGCCCCCGCCTGCACCAGATTTTCTCTGCCGACCAACGCCGGGGTGGCCGCCAGCAAGGCGGTAACCCCTACCGCGCCAAAAAAACCGTCCCACACTGATAGCAGGTAAATCACCGTCAATGAAGGGGCAGGCAACGCCGCATTAAGGCACAGACCAATAAACCCCAGGCCACAGGTAGCACGGGCAAACAGGATCAACCGCCGACGTTCATAACGGTCAGCCATTACGCCGCCCAGCAGCAAACCAATAAACATCCCGCTACCGGCCAGGGTCACCGCCAGCCCTACCAACAGGGTTGACCCGGTCAGCGCCTGAATTTGTACCGGCAAGGCGATAGCCAGCAGACCCAGCGCCAGAATGGAAATAAATCGCGCGCAGAACACCGCACGGAAAGCGGCATGCGTTTTTAGCAAACTAAAATCGAGTAAAATTGAAGGCTTATGCAAAACGAAACCCCATAGCCAAAGTGAGAGTAATAACCGCAAGAATACTGCAAGTAAATACACAGTCATGCTACCATATACAAACACAAGCAATAATGATAATAAATATCATTTAGATTACAGTTTTTCGTTGTTTGCCATGATGTTCGGCGAAGGACTGTGTAGAGCAAAATGGATTTCGGATAAAGGCTGCTATGTCCCGGCTTACGCGCAGTGCTGCGCTCACAATGTCATCTCCTCGTCCTTATCTCTCGCGCCAGGCAGGCGGCTTTCTGCTGGCATTACTGCTGCTGCTGGTCATGATCGTCCTGAGTCTGTCGCTCGGTGCGCGGTCCATTCCGTGGCACAGTGTGCTACCAGCCTTGCGCGGGCAGTGTTCCAGCGCTGACTGCGTACTTATTGCCGATGCACGATTGCCCCGCACCCTGCTTGGGTTACTGGCCGGAATGGCACTCGGGCTGTCAGGGGCGCTGATGCAGATCCTGACGCGCAATCCGCTGGCCGATCCCGGCATTCTCGGCGTTAACGCCGGGGCCGCATTTGCGGTAGTGATCGGTATCGCCTTTTTTGGTGCCAGCGATATTGATCACTACCTTGGCTTTGCCTTTAGCGGCGCGTTGTTCGCCACCCTGCTGGTCGCGATGATTGGGACCCTGGGTCGAGGACGCCTTAACCCTATCCGCCTGACGCTGGCAGGCGTGGCGTTAGGCGCAGTGCTCGAAGGCATGGCTTCCGGTATTTCGCTGCTTAATCCGCAGGTGTTTGATCAATTGCGTTTTTGGCAGGCTGGCTCACTGGATATTCGCAGTATGGCGGTGATCCGCGCGGTGACGCCGCCAATTATTTTCGCCTGTGTGTTATCGCTGTTGCTTAGTCGTTCCCTGCATAATCTGACCATGGGCAGCGAACTGGCCACCGCCCTGGGCACGCGTATGGTCTTGACGCAGTTAATGGGACTGCTGGCTATCACCCTGCTGTGCGGCAGTGCCACCGCAGCGGCAGGTCCCATCGCATTTGTCGGCTTAATGATGCCGCATATTGCCCGCCGGCTGTCCCGTAGCGATCCACGCTGGCTGTTGCCCTGGACGCTGGTGCTCACCCCCTCTTTGCTGCTGGCCGCCGATTTGCTTGGTCGCATGCTGGTGGTTGGCGAGCTGCGAGTTTCGGTGGTCACTGCCTTTATTGGCGCACCGGTGTTGATATTTTTGGTGCGCCGCACACGCGGATTAAGCCGAGGATAAGCATGAGTCAGACAACCCTCCCGGCGTCAACACGCCCACGCCAGCGAAAGATCCGCCCCGGTATGACTGCATTGGCGCTGTTGCTGTGCTGCGCAGCGTTGGCCATTTATGCTCTCGGCAGCGGCACATTATCTCTTGGCCCTCAGCAGGTAATAGATGCACTGCGTGGCGAAGGCGCAAAGAATCTGGCGGTAATTGTCACCCAGTGGCGTCTGCCGCGCGTGGCAATGGCGTTGATCCTCGGTGCGGCACTGGGCATCAGCGGCGCAATTTTTCAGTCCCTGCTACGCAATCCCCTTGGCAGTCCTGACGTAATTGGTTTTAACACCGGAGCCTACAGCGGCGTATTGGTGGTGATTGTGCTGTTTAACGGCAACATCGGCGAGATCACCGCCGGGGCGATGGCGGGCGGCCTGATCAGCGGGCTGCTGGTCTATTGGCTGGCCTGGCGGCAAGGGGTAGAAACTTTCCGGCTGATTATTGTTGGCATTGCCATTCGCGCCTTGCTGATTGCCGCCAATACCTGGTTAATCATTAATGCCTCGCTGGAGTCGGCGCTTACTGCCGGGCTATGGAGCGCCGGGTCACTTAACGGCGTCACCTGGCAAAAAAGCCTGCCGGCCATCGCCGTCATTGCCATTGCCATGGTCGCCGCCCAGGGATTAGCCAAAAGAATGCGTTTGCTGGAAATGGGCGATGACACCGCCTGCGCCCTCGGCGTTCCTGTCGAGCGCTCGCGGTTACTGCTGATGCTGACTGCGGTGTCACTGACCGCCATGGCCACCGCCGTCGCCGGTCCGATCTCATTTATTGCGCTGGTAGCACCACAAATTTCGCGGCGGCTGGGTGCCGGGCAACGGCAATCGCTGCTGCTGACCGCCCTGACCGGTGCCCTGCTGCTGTTAGCCGCCGACGTGATGGCCCAGCGGCTATTCCTTCCCTATCAATTACCCGTCGGGGTGCTGACCGTCAGTCTGGGCGGTATCTACCTGATTGGGTTGTTAATTCGAGAGTCTCGACGCTAATGAGCACTGAATCGCTTTCCCCATTACGGGCACAGGACCTTACTCTCAGTTATGAAAAGAAGGTGGTCGCCCGCAATTTATCGCTGTCGATCCCGGAAGGGAAACTGACGGTGATTATTGGCCCTAATGCCTGTGGCAAATCGACACTATTGCGCACCCTAAGTCGTTTGATGCAACCACAACAAGGCGCCGTCTGGCTGAATGGCAAAATGATCGGCGAATACGCCACCAAAGAGGTGGCAAGGCAACTGGGATTATTACCGCAAAGCTCCACCGCTCCCGGTGATATTAGCGTTGCCGATCTGGTTGCTCGCGGACGTTATCCTCACCAACGGATGTTCCGCCGCTGGCAGAACGAAGATAGCCAGGCGGTCGAGGACGCCATGCGCGCCACCGGCGTTGATCAACTGGCGGACAGCCTGGTAGATACTTTGTCCGGAGGGCAGCGTCAGCGGGTATGGATCGCCATGGTATTGGCGCAGCAAACCCCTTTGCTGTTGCTGGATGAACCTACCACCTGGCTGGATATCGCCCATCAGATTGATTTAATGGAACTGCTGTGTCGTCTTAATCAGCAGCATAAGCGCACGCTGGTGGTGGTGCTGCACGATCTCAACCACGCCTGCCGCTATGCCGGTCATCTGATTGCCATGCGCGATGGTAAAATCATCGCCCAGGGCGCACCGGCAGAGATTGTTACCCCGGCGCTGATCGAGCAGGTGTTTGGCCTGCGCTGCCAGATTATTGATTGCCCGGTTTCCCATACGCCGCTGATCATCCCTCTCGGACATAGTGCCTAAACAAAAGCCGCCCCGCATAATGCAGGGCGGCCCGGATTGCTGACAAAGTCCGTTGATTTACAAGGCTCTTAACAGGCGGTTAAGCAGCGGTCCCAGTACGGTGAAAGACGCCGGGGAAACGATATCGACATGGGCGCAATCGAGCTCATAAACCCGCAGGCTATCAACGTACTGTGACCAGGTTGCCTGTACGTCCATATCCTGTTGCAAGGTTTTACGTGCCACAAACAGCGTCGCTTCGCCACCAAAGCGCGCGGTGCGGGTAGCCGACAACAGACGTACCGAATCGGCATAGTTAGCCTCGATTTTATCGAACATCCCTGGTTTTTCACCGCCCGCCGTCGGATCCAGCGCCTCTTGCGAGACGGCGATAAACTGCTGTCTTTCCCGCTGGATCTCTTGCAAAACGTTGTCATCGAGCATCACATCCCAGTTTTGCGTTTCCGGCGGATAAGTGTCGAGCAAACCCAGGAACGCCACTTTCTCGCCCCGAGCCTGTAGCCGTGCGGCGATCCCTTGCGCCAGCGTCCCTCCCAGCGAGTAGCCGATAAAATGATAAGGGCCATGAGGCTGAACGCTCAGGACCGTGTGCAGATGGGCTTCGCACACTTGCTCCATATCCTGGCTGCTGGCTAAGGGTCCGTCAGGATGCGGTGACTGAATACCGACCAGCGACCAATGCTGGTCGAGATAACGTGGCAGCACGCTAAACTGCCAGGCAAAACCGGAGGCCGGATGCAGACAAAACAGTGTTGGCCCGTTAGCGCTGCGCAGCGGCAGCAGCGCCTCGAAACCACAGTTATCGATTTCGCTCTGGCTTTGCTGCTGGCCAAGTAATATCGCCAGTTGCTCAATTTTCGAGGCGACCATAATCTGCCCGACGCTAACCGGTCGACCCAGCTCACGTCGCAGTTGCGCCGCCAGACGCATCGCCAACAGCGAATGGCCGCCCAGGGCAAAGAAATCGTCATCGGCAAACACCTGCTCGCGACCGAGCAACGCGGCGACCAGGTTGGCGATCTGTGTTTCAAGCCCGGGCTGCGGCTGACGCCCGGCGCTTGCTTGCACCGCCTGCGGCGACGGCAAGGCTTTACGATCCAGTTTACCGTTGGCACTCAGCGGCAGCGCGGGCAGTTCCACCAGCGCTACCGGCAGCATATGCGGCGGCAAGCGTTCGGCCAGAACAGCGAGCAATGCAGCAACATCCAACTGCACATCAGGTTGCGCCACCAGATAGCCCACCAGCTGACGGGCATCACCGAGCAGCGCATCCTGTGCGCTGTTGCCCAGCGTCAGGGCATGGGTTACCGCCTGGGCAACGCCGGGCAGTGACAACAATGCATGGTCGATATCGCTAAGCTCAATGCGCTGACCGCGGATTTTTAGCTGAAAATCACTGCGCCCGAGATAGTCCACCACGCCGGATGGCAACCAGCGCGCCACGTCCCCGGTGCGGTACATCCTTCCGCCGTTGCCCTGAGGATCAGCCACAAAGCGGCTGGCAGTCAGATCCGGACGCCCAAGATAACCGTGCGCCAGTTGCACCCCGGTCAGATAAAGATCGCCAGCGACGCCGGGCGGCACCGGTTGCAGTCGGGCATCGAGGATCCGCAGCCCGGTATTCCATACTGGTAAACCAATAGGCACATTGCTGCCAGTCACCGCGGCCAGCGCGTCCCCCCATGCCGGATGCCAACTGACATCTACTGCGGCTTCGGTGGGACCATAGAGATTATGCAGCGGTACGCCGGTGCGCCGTTGCCACAGGCGGCAAAGCTCGGCTGGCAGTGCCTCACCGCTGCAAAACACCTGGCGCAGTGTGGCACAGCGACTGACGGCCTGTGTCTCGTCCAGCGTGGCGACAAAGGCGGCCAGCATTGAGGGCACAAAGTGCAAAGTGGTCACCTGATAGTCGGCAATCAACTGCTGCAACAGCTCGGGATCGCGATGTGCCTCCGGTGGTGCCATCACCAGTCTGGCACCTACCATCAGCGGCCAGAAAAACTCCCATACCGAGACGTCAAAACTGCTCGGCGTTTTTTGCAGCACCACATCGTCGGCACTGAGCGGATACTGATGTTGCATCCACAACAGGCGATTGACGATCGCCTGATGGCCGACCAGCACGCCTTTCGGTCTGCCGGTCGAGCCTGAGGTGAAGATCAGATAGGCCGCATGATGAGCAGAAGGCCCGGCAAACGCCTGCGGTAAATCTTCTCGCAGCGCCAGCAGTGCGTCGTACAGCATCACGTTGCCGCGATCGGCAAAGCGTGCCATCTGGCCAGGTTCGCTAATAATCAAACGCGGAGAGGCATCTTCCAGCATCATCGCCAGGCGTTCATCGGGGTAGCCGGTATCCAGCGGCAGATAGGCCGCACCCACTTCGACAATGGCCATCAACGCCAACGACAAATATACCGAACGCGGCAGCGCGACGGCGACAATATCCCCCGGTTTGACCCCCTGCTCCACCAACCGTTGTGCCAACGCGATCACCTGCTCGCGGGTCTGCTGATAAGTCAGTTGATGCCGGTCATCGGCCAGTGCCGCCCGCGCGGGCGTACTTGCCGCCTGTTGAGCCAGCAGGCTGCTTAGCGTGTTATCGGCAACCGGGAAGCGGGTGTCATTGACGCGCGCCAGCAGGGCATGATCCTCCGCCAACAGCATATCGGCATCACCGGTTAATAATTGTGGATTAGCGGCAAACTGACTGAGCAACAACGGCAAACGCTGCAGATGCGCACGCAGCGCGTCAGGCTGATAACGCTCGGCGTTGGCCAATAAATCCACCGTCAGTTGCCCGCCTTCATCAAGGTAGAGCGCAATCTCCAAATCTCTTACCGGCCCGGAAGCCAGTTCGTGGGTAACGCCCTGTATGCCGTTAAAATCGAGGCGAAAATCGAACATTTTAAAATTGAAAACCGTGCCATACAGCGGCTGGCTGTCACCAATATTGCCCAGATCGCGCGGGATCTGCTCGGCATCATAACGCTGATGGCGACGGGCGCTTTTCAGTTCACGGCTGATTTTTCCCGCCACTTCCACCAGCGTTTGCTGGGGCGCAACCTCAAAGGCCAAGGGTAATACGTTGATCACCGGACCGGTGGCACAGAGCGCCGCCGAACCCATCCGGCGCATAAAGATAAAACCGGCAGTAAAAGCGCTCTGTCCACTCAGTCGGGAGACCCATAGCGCCACCAGCGCCAGCGCCATATCCGCAGGCGTTAGCGTATTGGCCGGAACATCACTGAGCAATTGTGCAAACTGTTGGCTGTCACAGACCTGGGAGAGCCGGAAAATCTGCGTTGTCGGCGACTGTCCGGCCAGCGGCTGCGGGCTGATGCTGGCGGCA
Organism: Rouxiella aceris; assembly: GCF_012933545.1. GTDB lineage: Bacteria > Pseudomonadota > Gammaproteobacteria > Enterobacterales > Enterobacteriaceae > Rouxiella > Rouxiella aceris. The sequence continues at coordinate 795,436 of NZ_JAADJU010000001.1, forward strand.
GGCGGCAATCGGGCAGCTTTCTCGCGCCAGAACTGCTGATCGCGCTGACAGGCCGAAGACAGCTGATAGTTCTGATACTCCTCCACCACCTGGCGGAAAGGAACAAAGGGAGAAGGATCCGTCGTCTGCTGCAGACAAAGCGCAGAATAAATGGCGGCAATGCGGCGGGCAATGGCGGTAAAACTGAAAGCATCGACAATCAGATGATGATAACGCTGATACCAGAACCAGCGATCTTCCGCCACTCGGATCAGCATATGGCGAAATAGCGGCACGCCCTGCGCAATGCGCAATGGCTGTTGCAGATCCTGATGCATCAGCGCCAACGCCGCCGCTGGATCGCTGGTGCGAAGATCGATCCATTCGATCGTCACTGGCGGCAGTGTCTCGTCGATCCATTGCACCGGGACACCATCACACTCATCAAAGCGCATATGCAGCGTATCGGCTTCCGACAGCCCTTGGCTTATCGCCTGTTGCATCCGGCCAATATCAAGAGAGCCGGTGAGTTCAATATAGTGGGCCACCGCATAGGCATTATCGTGGGGAGAGAGTTGGTCGGCAACCCAGATCCCTGGCTGTGCGGCCACCAGCGGCATAACATTTTTGTCTGATAACTGTGGTTGAGCGACGCTTAATGTAAATTCTTGCACCCTGTCCTCCTGGGATCCTGACATAGGTAAATGCTTGCTGGGCTAGGACGCGGTACGCAATGCGGCAGAGCGCATATCCAGCCAATGATGTTGCAGCCAGCCGAGACACTCGCCATGGGAAGTCGGGCCAAAAACTGCGCTCCAGCCGGGCGGGATGGGACTGAAATCGGGCCACAGGCTGTACTGTAATTCACGGTTAGCCAGTACCAGACTGCGCTGCTCCGTATCGTCAAAGGGATTAAGCTTTTCCATGGTCAGCTCCTGTGGTGGGTGAAAGAAGATAAGTGCGCGGCCGATCGCCCCATAGCGTCTGCAGGCCGTCGAGTAATCCACCGCGCCAGCACAGCGCATCGTGTCCCCCTTCCACCAGACGATAGTGCAACTGATGACGCGTGGTCCCCAGCATCGCCACCAAACGTTCGTTCACCTGATGGATCAGGCCTTCGTGTCTGCCTGCTTCCAAAAAGATTTTCAGCGCACTTTCTTCGCCAAGCCCCTGCCCTAGCTGTTTGAGCAACCAACAGGCATCGGCGGGTGTTTCACCGGCTTGCAACATATCCCGCCGCGGCCACCAAAAAGAGCCTGACTGCGCCAGAACACAGCCAAAGCGCGTCGGCCAGGTCAGCCCGGCATAGAGCGCAGAAAGTCCGCCAAAGCTCTGCCCGGCGACCACCGTTTGTTCGGCCGCGTCACTATGCGGGGCGAGGCGGCCAACTTCAGGCAACAGCTCCTGTTGTACCGCCAGCCAGAAATCAGGGTTACAGGTCAGTTCCTGGCTGCGCCGTTGGTTATCAATCACCTCTATCAGCACATACACGGCCGCCGGTAATTTTCCCTGGGTAGTCTGCTGCATCAGCGGGTCCCATATCGGCATTTGCTGCGACCAGAACTGGCCGTCGAGCAAGATAGCCAGCGGGCGAGAAGCGGGGTTTTCCCCCTCGCCGGTGGTGTAGATCCAGACGTTACGTCGATTGCCCAGGCGAGGACTCTGCCATTGATAACACTGAATCAACGCCGGTGGCGCAGGCATGCAGCGCCCGCTGGCGGTGGCAAACTGGTCAAAGTCCCGCCAGGCGGGCTGCGGCGGAGCATCGGGTAAATGGACGCCGGATAAGGTATGTCCCTTGGCCCCTGGCCATGAACGCTGCGGATTGAGCAAGTCGTGCGTGGCGCTGGCAGAGACGCCACGCCACCAGTTGCGCAGTGCCAGCATTTGCTGATAGTCATCGCCGGTCTTATCGGCCAATGGTCGATCTTCAACGCCGGGAACAAAGCAATAACTCCCGCGCCAGTCGGACTGAAGTTCGGTCTGCCAGAACCAGACATCGGTGCCGCTCAGCCGCTGCAAACTCTGCGGTGGCGTTGATTGATGATGGTCTGTCAGACAGTTGATGTTGATCCACACTCGCTGATAAGCAGAAGTGAACTCACTGCCCTGCGGATCGCGCCAAAAGAAGGTGACGATGCAAAATCCCTGGGTAGAGGGCTCCACCAGGGGGGTTCCCTGACGGGCAATTTCCAGCCACCAACTGTTACTACCGACATGCTTGCTGGTTAGCTGCCTGTAGCTCGCAGACGCAGACGGCCTGTCTAAACACTGTGATTTCAAAACACTCACTCATTGTATGGTTAATAAATATCAATATTAAGAAGCAGTTGCCTTCTGTTGCCTCATTAACCCCGCGCATAAGCGTAAGAAGAATAGTATTGATAATTATTTTCATTTGCAATAGTGTGTTACAGCCCGGTGAGCGGGCCGGTTCAATTCCCTTTGGAAAAGCCGTTATTTATGTGCGGTCCTGAGGTTGTGGTTTAACCAATAACGGCTTGGCAGCAACAGGATTGAGCACTGACAACTTTTATTTCTTAGCCACACACAACAGGCCATCCAGCTGTTCAGCGTTGACTTATGCAGCACGAGGATGGAATTCAGGGTAGATACCATCATGACTTACAGGATTTCTCGCTATTCTTTAGCCACACTTATTGGACTGGGACTGGGAACCACGGCGTTTACTATTCCGGTAAGGGCCGCAGAAAACGTCAGTACGGTGACCACTGACAGCGGCGCTGAGGCAAAACCAACGGCGTCCAAAGCAAAGGCCGACAACGGCGACACCATCGTGGTTACCGCCGCGCAGCAAAACCTGCAGGCACCCGGTGTCTCCACCATCACCGCCGATCAGATCAAGAAAAAACCCCCTGCCCGTGATATCAATGAGCTGATCCGCACCATGCCTGGTGTCAACCTTACCGGCAACTCCACCAGCGGCCAGCGTGGTAATAACCGCCAGATCGATATCCGCGGTATGGGACCGGAAAATACTCTGATTCTAATCGACGGTCTGCCGGTCAGCAGCCGCAATTCAGTACGTCAGGGCTGGCGTGGTGAACGTGATACCCGCGGTGATACCAGTTGGGTACCACCGGATATGATCGATCATATCGAAGTGATCCGTGGCCCTGCGGCCGCACGCTACGGCAATGGTGCCGCCGGTGGCGTGGTCAATATCATTACCAAGAAAGACAGCAAAGACTGGCACGGTTCGTGGAATACCTACTTCAACGCACCGCAACATAAAGAAGAAGGCTCGACCAAACGTACCGACTTCAGTTTGTCTGGCCCCCTCAGCGACCAGTTCAGCTTCCGCCTGTTTGGTGGCTACAGCAAAACCAAGGCCGATGCGCAGAATATCAATGACGGTCATCAGTCAGAACGTACCGGCACCTACGCCGATACCATACCTGCCGGCCGTGAAGGGGTGATCGATAAAAATATCGATGCCATGCTGCACTGGGATTTTGCCCCCATGCAGTCGCTGGAATTTGAAGTATCAAGTGGTCGTCAGGGTAATCTGTACGCCGGTGATACGCAGAACACCAACACCAGTGCGCTGGTGCAAAGCATGTATGGCAAAGAGACCAACCGTATCTATCGCCAGACCTATGCCTTGACCTATCGCGGAGCCTGGGAAAATGGCGTCAGCACCACCAACTATGTGCAATATGAGAAAACGAAAAACTCACGCATGGATGAGGGGCTGGCAGGCGGTACCGAAGGGATTTTCTCCGACAGTAACTTTAATACCATCTACCTGGGCAATGTGCTGGCCCACAGCGAAGTCAGTATTCCGTTCGATCTTGGCGTAACGCAAACCGCGACCCTCGGCACCGAATGGAATCAGCAGAAGATGAAGGATCCCTCTTCCAATACCCAGAGTATGCTCGGTGGCGCTATTGCCGGCGTTGACAGCAGCAATCGCAGCCCCTACTCCTCGGCACAAATTTTCTCGCTGTTTGCCGAAGACAATATCGAGCTGACCGACAGCACCATGCTGGTACCCGGCCTGCGTTTTGATCATCACTCGATTGTCGGTGATAACTGGAGTCCATCCCTTAATCTGTCGCAAGAGCTGGGCAGTGACTTTACCTTGAAAATGGGGATTGCCCGCGCCTATAAGGCCCCAAGCCTGTACCAGACCAACCCGAACTACGTTCTTTATAGTAAGGGGCAAGGTTGTGCCGCCAGCAGCGGCGGATGCTATCTGGTGGGTAACCGCGACCTCGAGGCCGAAACCAGCATCAATAAAGAAATTGGCCTGGAATTCCATCGCAGCGGTTATCAGGCGGGTGTAACCTATTTCCGCAACGATTATCGTAATAAAATCGAAGCCGGTTATTTGCCAACAGGTACTTCAACCAACGGCAGTTCCGATGTTTATCTCTGGCAAAATGTGCCGAAAGCCGTAGTACAGGGCCTGGAAGGCACCTTGAATATTCCGGTAAGCAGCACTATTTCCTGGAATAACAACGGTACCTATATGATTGAAAGTAAAAACAAGGAGACCGGCGACTACCTGTCGATCATTCCTAAATTTACTATCAACTCCACTCTGAGCTGGCAGGCGACCGAAGATCTCTCCCTGCAAACCAGCATGACCTGGTATGGCCGTCAAAAGCCAAAAAAATACAACTACAAGGGTGAAGCAGTAACCGGCAGCGAGAAAAATGAGGTCAGCCCCTATGCGGTATTTGGTTTAAGCGGCACCTACACCGTCTCCAAGTATGTCAGCGTCACCACCGGGATTGATAATCTGTTCGACAAACGCGAGTTCCGCGCCGGTAATGCGCAAACCGTGGGCAACGCCACCACTAATGCCTATATGTATGGGGCCGGTGCTGCTACCTACAACGAACCGGGAAGAACCTTCTATATGAGTGTAAATACTCACTTCTAAGTTCGTCACACGACTGTCGGGCGCACCTTTGGCCCGACAGTTTTAATAATCAGACGATGCCAATGAATACGACCTTCTGCCAACTACAAATCCCCCTACCGGAAGGCATGCAACGCATCACGGTAGTACAATATGATATCAAGACGTTTCAGCCTGAAGATTTAATGATTTTACCTCACCGTGCAGCCCTGCAACGCGCCGTACCGCTACGCTGTGCCGAACATCTGGCTGGGCGTTTGGCTGCCCGACAGGCCCTGCGGTTATTGGGGGTCGCCGCACCATTTCCCGCTATTGGTCATCACCGTCAGCCACTATGGCCAGCGGGCGTTATCGGTTCCATTAGCCATACCCGGCAATGGGCGCTGGCCGCGGTGGCTAAATCACCCGGCGGTATGGCCGGTTTAGGTATTGATCTTGAGCCACAGTTAAGCTCGCAACAAGCCCATGAGATTGCCGATACGGTGATGCAAGGCGAAGAGAAGGAAATGGCCAGCAACAGTGGTTTGCCGTTTGAACAGGCAGTGACGCTGGTTTTTTCGGCCAAAGAGAGTCTGTTTAAAGCGCTGTTTGCCCATGTGGGCGATTGGTTTGATTTTTCTGCGGCGGTGATAACGGATATCTCGCTTAGCGATCAGCGTTTTACCCTCAGACTGGCGCAGGATTTAACACCCAAATTGCCTGCAGGTATGGCCTTTAGCGGCCAATGGCGCGATTTTCATGGCGATATGATGACGTTGCTGCGCTTTGCGCTCTGACCAGCAGGTTGCCCGCTTTAGGCCAGAGCCTGAATGCCCGTATTGATTGCAACGCGGCGCAAACGACAAATCCTGTCAGGATCTGCGCTGGCGCCGAGTTCAGCGGCTATTGCCAATTCTGTTAGGGTTAGAACTTTTCCCAGTTATCACTGCCGCTTGAGGTGCCAATACTTAACTGTGGCATCCGCCCGAGATTACGCACCTTAGCGACAAGCTGCGCGTCCTTGAGGTTACCCAGTTCAAAGGTGGCGATGGTATTGCGCAGTTGCTCGGCTTCCTGCTCCAGATCCGCGGCATTAGTCGCCGCTTGCTGTACCAGGGTGGCGTTTTGATGCGTAACCCCATCCATTTCAGTCATTGCCAGGCCGATTTGTTCAATACCACGGCTTTGCTCTTCAGAGGCAACGGAGATTTCTCCCATCAGATGGTTTACCTGCTCTACCGATTGAATAATCATCGACATCGCATTACCCGCATCCTGAACCTGTTCTACCCCTGCTTTTACCCGCACAACCGATTCGTTGATTAATCCTTCAATTTCTTTGGCGGCACTGGCACTGCGCTGGGCCAATGCCCGGACTTCACTGGCCACCACGGCGAAACCACGTCCATGCTCACCGGCACGGGCTGATTCTACCGCCGCATTCAGTGCCAGGATATTGGTCTGAAAGGCAATGCTGTTTATCACGCTGGTGATATCAGAGATTTTCTTGGAGTTTTCAGAAATGGTATGCATGGTGTTCACCACCGTGGAGGTGGTATCGCCGCCCTTTTTCGCCGTCAGTTGCGTGGTTTCGGTCAGACGTCGCGCCTGACGCACATTTTCGGCATTATTTTTAACGGTTGAGGTAAGTTCTTCCATACTGGCGGCGGTTTGTTGCAACGCAGCCGCCTGCTGATCGGTGCGACCCGAGAGTTCTTCATTGCCCTGTTTTATCTGATTGGTGCTGGTGTAGATACTGTCGGAGCTTTGCGAAATGGCCTCGACCGTATCACGCAGATGTTTTTGCATGGCGCGGATATAGGGGATCAGTTGGCCGACACTGTTACGACCAAAATCACTCAGCTCAATGTCCAGCTTGCCTGCCGTCAGTGTCTCCAGGTGTCTTTTAATCATGGAAACCGGCTTATCGAGAAAGTTAACCAGATAGCGGTCGGTTAACAGCAGCGTGATAATGCCGGCGAATAACGCACTGAGTAAAATATACTTATTGTAGGCAACCTGGGCCTGGGACTGTTCCACCAGGATATTGGACTGAATAGCCTGACTGTATTTTTCAGCGGTTGCGCCAAACTGCACACTCAGCTGTGGATATGTCTTTCTGAACAGATCGCGAAACTGGTCTGGCTGATTATTTTTCGCGGCGGCCAGCATAGGCACAATGGCTTTATTGAGCAGGGCATCCCAGTCGCCGACCATTGCCTGTATGACCTCGTCACTCACTCCCGGATGTTGACTGACACGAAACTGCGCCAGCATATCCTGACTAATTTTTACGGCAGCATCAGCAGATGCAAAGGTTTTGTCAGCCTCGGCATTATCCGCGGTCTGGCGATAATCCATTGCACGTAACATTCTGGTGGTTGCGCGAAAATACTGATCATTGCCTCTTACCAGCAGCCGATAAGAACCTTTTTGTAATAGGGTCTGGTTCAACAAACCATCAATGGTATTAAAATTATTAAAGGTGAGATAAGTTGTCATCCCCCAAATCAAGCTGAATATAGTAAGAATAATCATTATCATTTTTCTAAAAGAAATATTTTTCAGTACTTTCATAAGCCCCCCCGGTATATTCTATTTATAATTGATTTTCTTGACTTTTTTGGGCTAATCTCTTCAACTCGAAAAGAAGCTAGCTGCAATTATACTTTTTATTCAATAGCTTAATAATGATCATCCAAACAGTGATGTTACCGATATCATTGTCTGCTGTGGCGCATTCCATAGCCTGGTATTAATATTTTCATTTATTGTTAATAAACCGATGAAAAAGCATTGAGCAGAAATAACCACGAATGTCCCAATAACATTTTTATCTGTTACCCACCGAGTATCCAGCCTGGCGAGCTCGACACTATGGGTTGATAAGACGTGTATTTTGATGGATAGAGCGCAGTTACAGGCTGCCGCTACCATAGTCGTGGCAGTCAAAGCCAAGGTTGAAGGTAATCCCAGGATCCGTCGGACTGAAAAATTCATTTTCAACAGCTCACAGGTTGTATGATTTACCTATATCGGCAAAAAAATAATTATATTTAGCACTATTTTTACAAATTGTAATATGTTTATCCTTACAGTTTTAGTGGTTATGTCACACCGCCGCTGTCAAGGCATCGAATATTACCCCTCCTCTGGGTAGCCAAATGCAAATTGATTTTGCACGGCAGAAAATCAGTCTAATTTCTCCTTATCTCACTGCATAAAGTTAACAGTCTGTTGCTTTGGCGGAATGCTGAGATATTAATTTTCTTTTAACATAGAAGACTTAACAGCAATTTCCCGATTTAACTCTCCTGCTTTGTTGCAATTAAATTTCTTCCCATGCCATTGCGTGATCTGCCACCCAAAAACCAAACAAAGCTTGTGGTCAAACTAGAACTACCCGTTGATTGACATAGTATTAACATATTCAAAAAGGGAGAATAACGATGAGCCAATCCTACAAACACCCTATTCCTGCCGCTATTGCGGAACGTACCCTGATTACGCCAGAAAAATATCATCAATATTATCAACAATCTGTCGAAGATCCTGAGGCCTTTTGGGGTGAACAGGGAAAAGTGATCGATTGGATCAAACCCTTTACCAAAGTAAAAAATACTTCCTTTGCACCGGGTAACATTGATATTCGCTGGTTTGAAGACGGCACGCTGAACCTGGCAGCCAATTGCCTGGACCGCCACCTGGCGGAACGCGGCGATCAGGTGGCGATCATCTGGGAGGGTGACGATCCGCAGACGGCAAATAAATTTATCACCTATAAACAGCTGCATCACGATGTCTGCAAGTTCGCCAATGTGCTCAAAGATATCGGCATCAAAAAAGGCGATGTGGTCGCCATCTATATGCCGATGGTGCCAGAAGCGGCAGTCGCCATGCTGGCCTGCGCACGCATTGGCGCTGTGCATTCGGTGATCTTCGCCGGATTTTCCCCGGAAGCCGTTGCCGGACGTATTGTCGACTCCAACTCCAAACTGGTGATCACTGCCGATGAGGGACTACGCGCCGGTCGCACGATCCCGCTAAAACAAAATGTTGATGATGCCCTGAAAAACCCGGCGGTGGTCAGTGTCGAGCATGTGATTGTCTATCAACGAACCGGTAAAAAAGGCGAGTGGAAGCAAGGCCGCGATCTATGGTGGCATGAGGTTACTGCCAACGCCTCTGACGACTGCCCGCCAACAGAAATGAAAGCCGAAGATCCGCTGTTTATCCTCTACACCTCGGGGTCTACCGGCAAACCAAAAGGTGTCCTCCACACCACCGGGGGCTACCTGGTTTATGCCGCCCTGACCTTTAAATATGTTTTCGATTATCACCATGGCGATGTTTATTGGTGTACCGCCGACGTTGGTTGGGTAACCGGTCATAGTTACCTGCTGTATGGCCCGCTGGCCGTCGGCGCCATTACGCTAATGTTTGAAGGCGTGCCCAATTATCCCGGCACCAATCGCATGTCGCAGATTGTCGATAAACATCAGGTCAATATTCTCTATACCGCTCCTACGGCCATTCGTGCCCTGATGGCAGAAGGGGATAAAGCCATTGAAGGTACTAGCCGCAGTTCATTGCGCATTATGGGATCGGTGGGCGAGCCCATTAACCCCGAAGCCTGGGAGTGGTATTACAAAACCATCGGTAATAGCCGCTGCCCGATAGTGGATACCTGGTGGCAAACAGAAACCGGCGGTTTTATGATCACCCCGCTGCCGGGAGCAACCGAACTAAAAGCCGGTTCGGCAACGCGCCCTTTCTTTGGCGTACAACCGGCATTGGTGGATAACGAAGGCAAACCGCTGGAAGGGGTATGCGAAGGCAACCTGGTGATCGTTGATTCATGGCCAGGGCAGGCGCGCACCCTGTATGGCGATCACGATCGCTTTGAACAGACCTATTTCTCCACCTTTAAAAACATGTATTTCAGCGGCGATGGTGCTCGCCGTGATGAGGACGGTTACTACTGGATCACCGGCCGCGTCGATGATGTGCTCAATATTTCCGGGCACCGCCTCGGTACCGCCGAAATCGAATCCGCCCTGGTTTCCCATCCAAAAATTGCCGAAGCCGCCGTGGTGGGTATTCCCCATAGCATTAAAGGTCAGGCTATTTATGCCTATATCACCCTCAATCATGGTGAAGAACCCTCTCCCGAACTCTATAAAGAAGTCCGTGACTGGGTGCGCAAAGAGATAGGCCCGATCGCTACCCCGGATATTCTTCACTGGACTGATTCATTACCGAAGACCCGTTCCGGCAAAATTATGCGCCGTATCTTGCGCAAAATTGCCGCCGGAGATACGACCAACCTGGGAGATACCTCAACACTGGCCGATCCTGGCGTTGTTGAGAAGTTACTGGAAGAACAACAATTAATGAAAGCGTCGTCATAATTTTCACCGCACTTTCGCGGTGAACTCAGTCAATACCTTATAGGAGTGGTATCAATGAATGATCTCATTTATCAAAAGGTTGAAAATAATCCGCGCTTTAAGGAGCTGGTTCATAAGCGCAGCCGGTTCGCCTGGCTGCTCTCTTTCATCACTCTGGTGTTGTACGTATCTTTCATTTTACTGATTGCCTTCGACCCTCAGTGGTTAGGGACGCCGTTATATCAAGGCGCCACTATTACCCGAGGTATTCCGGTAGGTGTCGGTTTGATTGTTATCTCATTTCTGCTTACCGGCATTTACGTGTTTCGTGCCAACGGTGAGTTCGATCGTCTGACTGCGGACATCATCCGTGAGGTGCAACCATGAACGCCCGTCGCCTTGGTCTGCTGGCGGGTCTGGTATTGAGTTCAAATGCGTGGGCGGAAGGCATTTCCGGCGAGGTAAATCGTCAACCGCTCAATATTGAAGCCATTATCATGTTTATTCTTTTTGTGGGGGCTACGCTTTATATCACCTATTGGGCATCGAAACGCACCCGCTCGCGTCAGGATTACTATACCGCTGGCGGGCAAATTACCGGTTTGCAAAACGGTATGGCGATCGCCGGTGACTTTATGTCGGCGGCATCCTTCCTGGGGATCTCGGCGCTGGTCTATGGATCAGGCTATGACGGATTGATCTACTCGATTGGTTTTCTGATCGGATGGCCAATCATTCTGTTTCTGATAGCAGAACGCCTGCGTAATCTCGGGAAGTACACCTTCGCCGATGTGGCTTCTTATCGTCTTAAACAAAAACCCATACGCACCCTGTCTGCCTGCGGTTCGCTGGTAGTGGTAGCACTGTATCTGATTGCGCAAATGGTCGGTGCCGGTAAGCTGATCCAGTTACTGTTCGGGCTCAACTACCATGTGGCCGTAGTGCTGGTCGGCATATTGATGGTGTTGTATGTGCTGTTTGGCGGTATGTTGGCCACCACCTGGGTGCAAATCATCAAAGCGGTATTGCTGCTGGCTGGTGCTACCTTTATGGCGCTGATGGTGCTCAAATCCGTTGATTTTGACTTCAACAAGTTATTCACCGAAGCAGTGGCTATTCATCCTAAAGGTGTGGCCATTATGAGCCCAGGGGGACTGGTATCGGATCCTATATCCGCACTATCACTCGGTCTGGCGCTGATGTTTGGTACCGCCGGGCTACCTCATATCCTGATGCGGTTCTTTACGGTAAACAATGCCAAGGAAGCACGTAAGAGTGTATTTTATGCCACCGGATTTATCGGCTATTTTTACATTCTTACCTTTATTATCGGTTTTGGTGCCATCGTTCTGGTCAGTTCCAACCCGGCGTTTAAAGATGCTCACGGTATCTTGCTGGGTGGCAACAATATGGCCGCGGTACATCTGGCCAATGCGGTAGGCGGTAGCTTCTTCCTCGGCTTTATCTCTGCCGTTGCCTTTGCCACCATCCTGGCGGTTGTTGCCGGTTTAACCCTGGCTGGTGCTTCGGCGGTATCGCACGATCTCTATGCCAGCGTGATCAAAGATGGCAAGGCTACGGAACGCAATGAGCTCCGTGTTTCTAAAATTACGGTTATTATTCTCGGTATTGTCGCTATTGCTTTAGGGATCCTGTTTGAGAAACAGAATATTGCCTTTATGGTCGGATTGGCTTTCTCTATCGCAGCCAGCTGTAACTTCCCGATTATCATACTGTCAATGTACTGGTCAAAACTGACTACCCGTGGCGCAATGGTTGGCGGCTGGCTGGGATTGGTCACTGCCGTTGTGTTGATGATCCTTGGCCCAACTATCTGGGTGCAGATCCTCGGTCACGCCAAACCTATCTATCCTTATGAATACCCTGCATTGTTCTCAATGATTGTTGCATTCGTCGGTACCTGGTTTTTCTCAATTACCGACCATTCACTCTCCGGGCAGCAAGAAAGAGAACGTTTTTATCCGCAGTTTGTCCGTTCGCAAACCGGTATCGGCATCTCGCAAAGCAGTAAGCATTAATAGTGACTTGATGTGATGATGCTTGCCATAGCAAAAAAGCCCCTGCCAGTCGGCAGGGGCTTGGCATTTGTTAACCACGTTGTGTTGATGATCGAGATACACGGGCATAAATTGCCATATTACAGACAGCAAAAAGCCCTGTACGCAAGTACAGGGCTTTCTACTTATTTGATGCCTGGCAGTTCCCTACTCTCGCATGGGGAGACCCCACACTACCATCGGCGCTACGGCGTTTCACTTCTGAGTTCGGCATGGGGTCAGGTGGGACCACCGCGCTACTGCCGCCAGG
>NZ_JAADJU010000010.1 GCF_012933545.1 Rouxiella aceris
AACCGAGGGCACGACACTGTTCAATTTGGACAAGGCGCAGGATTCCAAAGGAGGCGCGCCTTCGCCTCCTTTGGGCGGTCTGGGCCGCCGCCCAGTGAGCGTAGCGAATGCAGTTGACCTTGACCTTGACCTTGACCTTGACCTTGACCTTGACCCTGACCCTGAAGTTAACCTTAAAATGAAAGTTAAAATAAAAGATTGCCATTTAAACCCAACCAATATTAGACAAAAAGTCACTCCAGTATTGATTTAACCAAGATATTCGCAAACAATAAACAGAACCCGCTTATATGATGAGATTGTCGGCACGTGAAAAATCTGTCAACAACGAAAGTTGTTTCCCTTACTTTGATCACCGTTATTGTTTTAGCTGTCGCCTATTTTTTAACTTCACGATACTTTCCATTTGAACCCGACGTCGCCAACAGTCCATTAGTATGGCGCGGATTTCTAAGTGAAGGTTTTTCGGTATTAACCGACTGGAAACCCACACCTGACAGCTGGTACTTCACAGTCTATCCGATTAACTTTATCTTTTTTATCTTGACCGGGAATGATGGCCAACTGCCGCTGGTACTGTCAACAGCGTTATTTGTCGGCTTATCCGCGCTGATCCTCTCCGGGGTTATCTATAACATCAAACATAGCAACAGCGCGTGGCTCGCGGCAGCGTGCCTGACGCTGCTTCCTGCCTACTCTTATGTACACGGCTTTCTGGCGCATCCCTTTTCTCATTATTCCACCCATTTTTTTGGTGTCCTGGTTTTTGCTTTATGTTTATACAATTTAAAAAAGAACTCCTTTGGTTTAGCTGCTATTGCTACGCTGCTGTCACTGCTCGCGGCGGTCTCGGACCCTTGGTTTAAAGTATGTTACTTCCTGCCACTATTGCTGGTGCAGATCTATTATGCATGGCAAAAAGTAATTGAGAAAAAAATCCCGATACTTTATGGGGTTTTCTTTTTACTGGCGATGAATAATGCTATCCCCCGCTGGATGCATTGGCCGATTCAGCACTTTGAACTACTGCCCATGGATATGTGGCTTGCCAATGCCAAATGGGTATTGCTGCTGGTCGGTCGCAGTATGAATCTATTTTTTATCGATAACAGCCTGACTGCCATTACTTCTTTTATCATCTGGGCAGTACTGATTATTTACGCCTTTTTCATCTGTGTTAAACAACAGCGGGAAACCCGTTTTTTTGCCCTCTTCAGCCTGCTAACCATAGCCGGGATCATCTCGTCATTTATTATCAGCTATGACAGTGCGGATTATTCCAGTGCCCGTTTCTTTGTTAACGCCACCAGCTTTGGCATTGCCCTTTGCGTACTGAGTTTGTCGTTACAGCGCAATCCGATACTGATCGCGGTGTTGTTGCTGTTTTGCGCCTCTTCGCTCTATTCCTATACGCAGGACCAGCCGCCTTTGGCGGATCGTAGGCAGGAAACGCTGTCATATATGGATTTTCTGCAGCAACATAATCTGAGCTTTGGCTATGGCAGCTATTGGATGGTCGCCAATAATGTCAATTGGCTATCCGCAGGTAAAATCCATATCAATTCGATTCTGTTCGATCAGCAGACGCATCGCATCGATTTTGGTTCTATCCGTTCACAGACCATGAAGTCATGGCTGCGCGACCCGTTTATTGCACAATCCCCAGGACGGCAATTTGTGGCCTTTACCACCGCCAGAAACGCCGAGCAGTGTGCTGAACTTCAGCCTTGTCTGGATGCTGTGACAGAGCAATTGGGGAAACCGGATGAGCAATTGCAATATCTGGATACGGTGATTTATGTGTATAACCACAGGATTTATCCGCCGTCCTTATAAGGGGGGCTTAACTGGCAATTTTCTTTTTTTTAAATCAATTGGCTTTAGCAGAATTGTTTCGGTTTTAGCTTAAATGGCAATTTGTGTTTTAAAGTCAATGGGCTATGAGGAGTTGTTTCGGGTTGGGCTTAAATGGCAATTTGTGATTTAAAGTCAATGGGCTATGAGGAGTTGTTTCGGTTTTATAATAGCGGTGGTCACTTAACCCGCTGTGCCGAACCGAGTTAAGGAGCGCTGGCCCGCTCCTTAACAATCCTGGGCCTTTTGGTGTCTTGGATGCGTCTGCTGCCTATTACCGGCTATGTTTCAGTGACTCCGAGCGTGGCACGAGCCGCGCTGCTGCGCAGTCCCCTTGCTCGGTCGGGAGCCAAAAGCGTCTCCCTCCTCTTCGCGCGGCGCCGCCTCTGAATGTGCCAGCAAGCATGTCTTAAATGGCAATTGTTGTCTTAAAGCCAATTGGCTATGAGGAGTTGTTTCGGTTTTATAATAGCGGTGGCCACTTAACCCGCTGTGCCGAACCGAGTTAAGGAGCGCTGGCCCGCTCCTTAACAATCCTTGGCCTTTTGGTGTCTTTGATTCGTCTTCTGCCTATTACCGGCTATGTTCCAGTCACTCCCAGCGTGGCACGAGCCGCGCTGCTACGCAGTCCCCTTGCTCGGTCGGGAGCCAAAAACGTCTCCCTCCGCTTCGCGCGGCGCCGTCTCTGAATGTGCCAGCAAGCATGTCTTAAATGGCAATTGTTGTCTTAAAGCCAATTGGCTATGAGGAGTTGTTTCGGTTTTATCATTGCAGTGGCCACTTAACCCGCTGTGCCGAACCGAGTTAAGGAGCGCTGGCCCGCTCCTTAACAATCCTGGGCCTTTTGGTGTCTTTGATTCGTCTGCTGCCTATTACCGGCTATGTTCCAGCGACTCCCAGCGTGGCACGAGCCGCGCTGCTGCGCAGTCCCCTTGCTCGGTCGGGAGCCAAAAACGTCTCCCTCCGCTTCGCGCGGCGCCGTCTCTGAATGTGCCAGCAAACTATCTACACCGTACCGTTTCAGACAAAGATTTTTCGTCTTTTTATCTTTTTATCTTTCGCCGTTGACCTTTAATGTTGCCGGTTTTGCAGTAAATGTCTCCTGGCCGATTCAAAACCTACGCTGAACGACGTGGAGCGAGACGCTTTTGGCTCGCGACCGAGTGAAGGGACCGCGAAGCGGCGTGGTTTAGGCCACGCGCCGGGGTCACTGGAAAGAACTACAACCGAGGGCACGACACTGTTCAATTTGGACAAGGCGCAGGATTCCAAAGGAGGCGCGCCTTCGCCTCCTTTGGGCGGTCTGGGCCGCCGCCCAGTGAGCGTAGCGAATGCAGTTGACCTTGATCTTGAATTTAAAAGCAAAATTTGCAATTAAAAACAAAACTCTAATAACAACCCCGCCCGCAACCCGATAGCCACATTGGGATTCGGAAACAAGATCACTTCCTCCGCCTGCTCTACCCGGTAAATCTTGCCGTTCTGCTCGGCCAGCACATAACCTTGCGGATAAGGGGTAAAATTTAACGCATCAGCCGGAATATGCAGGATAAAGTCTTGATGCTCACGTATCAGCTCCTGTACCACCCGGTAGTGCTTCAGCGGTGGCCCTTCTCTCGCCGGAGCAGGCAAATCACTGACCAGCGCCTCCAGCGCCTGCCGTATCTGACTAAACTGCTGCAAATCATTGTCGCCAAAAGGACGTGCTTTACCCAGTTCCAACGTGCAACTGTCGGCGGTAAACACCTCGCTGCTAAAATGGGTAAAGGTGCCGCCGGGAGAACGATGATAAACCAGCGCATCAAGCCCCGCTTGCTCCAGCCATTGCAACATCGACCGGGCATGCGGACGAGATTGCCAGGGCAGTAGACCAAAGCGCAAATGCCTGGAGCCGCGAATGGCGGTATGCAGATCGTAATGCAGACGCTGCGTGGCACCGGCGGCAGTGGCAGTGCGGTAGAACTGCGCCAATAGCTGTTCCAACTGCTGCGCCCGCCGGGTTTCATCGCTGTCGCTAAAGCGGGCATGACGACCACCAAACATGCGGTTCATATCGGCATGCACATAACGCTGATTGCTGCGCATCGCTGGCGGGTTACCCAGCACCACCAGCAAACGGACATTCAGCGGACGTGCACCGGCAAGCAGCTCACTAACCAATTGATTGAGCAACTCAATGGGGGCGGTTTCGTTGCCATGGATGCCGGCAGAAATCACCACCGCGCTATCGCAGGGGTGACGCGGGGATAGTTCCAGTACCCCTTCGGCCAACCACTGCCAGTCAATAGTGGCCGTCTGTCCCGAAGGCAGCGGAGGTGGCGTCGCCGCCAGAGTAAGTGTCAAGAGATCAAACATGCACAGGCTCCTTGTTTTCGGCTATTGCTGGAACGGGTAGACAGAACCCAGTTGCAGGATCTGCGTCAACTCATCCAATGCCTGCCGGACTTCGATCAACAGTTGCGGATCGGCTAAATCTTCTTGCTGCATGCGATCACGATAATGTTTGTCGACCCAGAGATTTAAACGTCTAAACAGCTTGTCATCCATTAATGACGCCTGATTCACCGCCGACAATTCCTGTTCATTTAACGCCACGCGCAAACGCAGGCAGGCCGGGCCACCGCCGTTGCGCATACTTTCGCGCAGATCGAAAACCGCTATCTCATCGATCGGTCCCCCGCTGTCGCGCAGCTCCTCCAGATAGTGCCAGACTGCCGCGTGCTGACGTGACTCTTCCGGTACCACAATGGTCATCTTGCCGTCGGTGCGACTTAATAGCTGGCTGTTAAACAGATAGGTTGCAACAGCATCATCGAGAGAGACCCGAGACTGGGGTACTTCTATCGGCTGAAATTCACACTCCAGATCGGCCAGTTTGCGACGAAGATCGTCAAATACTGCCGCCTGATTAACAAAAGCCTGCTGATGATGAAACAACACCGGACCGTTACTGACGGCAATCACATCATTATGAAAAACGCCGCGGTCGATAGCCTCGGGGTTTTGCTGAACAAACAGCGTACGAGTGGCATCAAGTTGATGTAAACGCGCCACCGCCTCACTGGCCAGGCGCGTTTGCCGCGCCGGGTAGCGAACCGGTTCATGCTCACCAGCGGTCAAACCCTCGCGGCCATAGACAAATAGCTGCACGCCGGGGCGATCATAGGCAGCACAAAAACGGTTATGGTTGGCCGCCCCTTCATCCCCCAGGCTGGCAACCTGCGGCAGTGCCGCATGGTGTACAAAGTGTTGCCGATCGGCAAAAGTAGCGCGCAGGATGGCACTGGTGGTCGGGGCTTCAATTGCCCGATGAAATTTGTTATTGAGATTGGCCACGGTGAAATGCACCCGCCCGTCGGCGCTGTCCGCCGAAGGAGAAACCGTGGCGGCATTGGCCACCCACATGGCCGAGGCAGAACTCAGCGTCGACAACAAATGCGGCGAATAGGCATTAGCCTGCGCCAGCACCGCCGCATCGCCACCGTGGAATCCCATTTGCCGCAGTGTGGCCAGATGAGGCCGCTCATGTGGCGGCAATACGCCCTGTTTAAAACCGAGCGCAGCCAACTGGTGCATTTTCAGCAAGCCCTGTTTGGCAGCCAGCCTGGGATTGGCGACAGCGCGCTGATTGCGGGTCGAGGCTTCATTACCAAAAGACAGACCGGCGTAATGATGAGTCAAACCAACCAGGCCATCAAAATTCGCTTCATATCCAGACATGCTATTTTCCTTAACGGTTCACGCCGTTACTTCTGCTGTTCAAAGGCAATTCCCGGCGACAGCACGGCGGGCAATTCCAGACGATCGCTCTCCAGCGAGGCCATCGGCCAGGCACAATAATCCGCCGCATAATAGGCGCTGGGGCGATGGTTGCCGGAAGCACCAATACCCCCAAAGGGAGCATTGCTCGACGCGCCAGTCAGCGGCTTGTTCCAGTTGACGATCCCCGCTCTGGCTTCCAGCAGCAGACGATCAAACTGCGAACGTTGTTCGGAGATAAGCCCGGTTGCCAGACCAAATCGCGTCTGGTTGGCAAGCGCAATGGCCTGGTCAAAATCCTGGTAGCGCAGCACGCTTAACAGCGGACCGAAATGCTCTTCGTCCGGCACCCCCGCTACATCCGTCAAATCGATAATACCTGGGGTCAGTAAGGTGCTGGTCAGATTGGGACGGGTCATTTTCAGCAGTGGCTGTCCGCCTAACGCCAGCAACTGTTGCTGGGCACTGAGCAGGTTGCGCGCGGCAGTATCGGAAATCACGCCACCAATAAATGGTTGAGGCTCATCATCCCAGGCCCCCACCCGCAGCGCAGCGGTGACCTCCACCAGACGTTGCAAAAAGGCATCGCCCGCGGGTCCCTGTTTGACCAGCAAACGTCGGGCGCAGGTGCAACGTTGACCGGCAGAAATAAAGGCAGACTGAATGGTCAGATTGACGGCAGCATCAATATCGGCAACAGGTTCAACAATCAATGCATTATTACCGCCCATTTCCAGGGCAAGAATTTTTTCTGGTTGTCCCGCCAGTTGACGATGCAACTGATAGCCCGTGCCAGCGCTGCCGGTAAACAGCAAGCCGTCAAGCACCGGTGACGCCGCCAGGGCCTCACCGGTGCTGCGACCGCCCTGCACCAGATTAAGCACGCCCGCTGGCAGTCCGGCCTGTTGCCAAAGCTTGAGCGTAGCTTCGGCGGTGGCCGGAGTCAGTTCGCTGGGTTTAAACACCAGAGTATTACCAGCCAGCAGTGCCGGAACAATATGGCCATTGGGCAGATGTCCCGGAAAATTATAAGGACCAAATACCGCCAGAACGCCATGGGGACGATGGCGCAGCACCGCTTCTCCCTCGGGCATCGGCGTATGTTTTTCGCCAGTGCGCTGCTGCTGGGCCTCCAGCGAGATGGCGATTTTGCCGATCATCGCCTGGACTTCGGTCAGCGTCTCCCAGCGCGGCTTGCTGGTTTCCTGACTGATGGTCTGCGCCAGCTGGATTTTGTTCTCGGTCAGCAGCGCGGCAAAACGTTGAATAGTCTCCACCCGCCGGGCATACGGAGTGCGCGCCCAATCAGGAAATGCATCACGCGCCGCCTGACAGGCGGCATCCACGTCTTGCGGGCTGGCGCTAAGCGCCGACCAGAGCAGTTCATGGCTCACCGGATTACATTTTTCCAGCAGCACGCCCT
Organism: Rouxiella aceris; assembly: GCF_012933545.1. Lineage (GTDB taxonomy): Bacteria > Pseudomonadota > Gammaproteobacteria > Enterobacterales > Enterobacteriaceae > Rouxiella > Rouxiella aceris. The sequence continues at coordinate 7,037 of NZ_JAADJU010000010.1, forward strand.
GTCCGCTGCGCCATTGTCCTTGAATAAAAAGTGCTGGATGGGTCATGATTCACTCGCTTGTGATAATTGTCGGGTGGAGGTGTCTGCAGCAGTGGCTGTGTTAAACAGCGGCACGGCGCGCAGAATATCGCCGGCGATAACACCCAGCGCCTCGGCGCTAAGGGGATCGAGGGTCAATTGCGCCATATCTTGCGGGCCAGTAACCAACAGAGCACGGAAGGCGCCGTAGTTTTCATTGCTCACCAGATAATAGGTTTGATCGGTCATTGCTTCGCCACTGGCGATAATGGCAGGCAAAAGTTGGCTCTCTTTCACCGCGCGCAACTGGTTGATTTCACCTTCCAACGTCGGGCCGCCGTCAAAAATATCGACATAGCCCTGATAACTTAGTCCTTCACTTTCCAGCAAGGCGCGGGCTGGCGCGGTCTGTGGGTGTACCTGACCAATCACCTCACGGGCCTCGGTGCTAAGCAGATCGGTATACAGTGGATGCTTGGGCATCAGCTCGGCGATAAAGGATTTCTGCCCCATACCGGTAAGACGATCGGCTTCGGCAAACTCCATACCAAAAAAATGATGACCCAGGCTGTTCCAGAACGGCGAATGGCCGCTGTCGTCGGAGACCCCGCGCATTTCGGCAATCACCTTATGAGCAAATTTGTCACGAAACGCTGCCATAAACAGAAAACGGGCTTTGGATAATAGCTGTCCATTTTTACCGTGGCGATAAGTCGGATCGAGAAACAGCGTACAGAGTTCGCTATAGCCAGTGTGGTCGTTGCTTAAAAACAGCGTCGGGACCGGCTTATAGATATTCAGGCTTTTTGAGGCATGCACCAGGGTCCCCAGGCGGAAGTTATACCAGGGTTCGCTGAGTCCGACGCCAACCTCAAGGGCGCTAACGCCGACCACTTGCTGTGCGAGAAGATCTTCCAACACAAACAGGTAGCCTTGCTCGGATTTATCACGCAACCCCTGCCAGGTATCGATAGAACGCTGGATGCGCTCGCGCAGATGGACTTCATCTTTTGGCAACGAGGTTAAACCGATACCCGTTTTGCCTGACAACTGCAGTATATCGGCGAGATCGCCGAGCCGCACAGGACGTATCAACATCATGATTATTACCTCACCAGCCGTTGAACGGCTCGCTCCAGGCGATTGAGACCTTCCTCAACATCCGTCTCCGGGATAATCAGCGACGGGGCAAAACGCAGTACATCCGGTCCGGCAATCAGAGCAATCAACCCCTCTTGCGCCGCCAGTTGGTTCAGTTGTTTGGCCTGACCGGCAAAACGTGCAGCCATCACCGCGCCTAGCAGCAACCCCTTACCACGGATCTCGGAAAATACCTGATACTGATCGTTGATCTTATTAAGACGGTCGATAAACCATTGGTGGCGCAGTGTGACCCCCTGCAATACCTGCGGGGTGTTAATCAGGTCCAACACTTTGCCCGCTACCGCCGTTGCCAGCGGATTACCACCGTAAGTAGTGCCATGGGTACCCGGTTGGAAATGGCTGGCCAGACGGTCGATAGTGAGCATGGCACCGATCGGGAAACCGCCGCCGAGGGCTTTGGCGGTGGTAAGAATATCCGGCACCACGCCGTAAGCCTGATAGGCATACAACTCGCCGGTGCGGCCGACGCCAGTCTGCACTTCATCAAAAATCAGTACGGCATCATGCTGGTCACAAAGCTCGCGCAGACCTTGCAGAAAGGCAGGATCCGCCGGTACCACGCCCCCCTCTCCCTGGATGGGTTCCACGATCACCGCACAGGTGCGCGCGGAAATATGCTGCGCAACGGCGGCTAAATCATTGAATGGCAGATGGGTGATCGCCTGGGGTAGCGGGGCAAAATCCTGCGAATATTTAGGTTGCCCGCCAGCGCTGACGGTAAACAGCGTGCGGCCGTGGAAGGCATTATTGAAGGCGATAATTTCGTTTTTCTGATCGGGCTGCTTACTGTGACCAACCAGGCGGGCCAGCTTGAGGGCGGCTTCGTTGGCCTCGGCCCCCGAGTTACAGAAAAACGCCTTATCGGCAAAGGTGGCATCAATCAGTTTTTTTGCCAGATGCAGTACAGGTTCATTGGTATAACCATTACCCAGATGCCAGACTTTATTCGCCTGCTCAATCAGCGCCTGTAAAATCTGTGGATGACGATGTCCAAGTGCATTAACGGCAATCCCTCCGGCAAAGTCGACGTAATCTTTGCCTGCCTGATCCCATAACCACGAACCGGCACCATGTACCGGAATAAAATCGGCGGGGGCGTATACCGGTACCATCCAGTCATTAAATTGTTGGCGGGTTACAAGCTGTTCCATATCAACCTCATCATTATTTTCATTGACGTCAAGTCAGCTATTTGACCGACATTTGACTTTTAATTTGCTGAATTAGGGGTGCAGGCTCCCTTCCCCTCTGCGCAGAGGGAAGAAATACATTTTTTTGATTAATGCCGTTATGCCAAAAATTTACTTGCACAAATAACGGGCAGAAAAAACAGGTAAAATAGCCACTCACCAGATTACCAGCCACGTTACTCAAAAAGCAGCAAACGGCCTACTTGCTATAGTGATAATAGATTGCAGACATCGTGCCAGCAAAGCGGGAAAATGAATAGAAACGGTGCATGAACGAAAAAACAATAAGTTAAAACTCGTTACTATTCACTTTGATTGCATAAAAACTGAATATTTATGAAAAACTCCTTTGCCATCATTATTCTGAAAGCATGGCTATGCAGCGTAAATATTTTTAATTTTTCTCCTGTAACTGTGATCTCTCGCCAATAGTCAGCAGGTGACAAATAAGTAACGCACCCTTTAAGGGCGCAATAGCACCAAATAAGTGCATGGAATTAAATCTTTTCCTCTGAAACCTTATTTGAAATTGGGTTATTTTGAGAAAATATATGACCACAACCGTTGCTTTTTATTTTCCTAAACAGCCGAGTCGACAAAGGCAATAAAAGCGGATCGCGGGGATGGATGTCCTGGAGCTGGCACAGCAACTTATTGGCGGCTGTTGGCAGTTTTTTCTGCCATCACCAGCTCGGCCAGTGTCTTCAGCGCCTTTTCTGCCCGCGCATCCCAGACATAAGACGTGTTCAGGCGCAGACAGTGCAGATAACGCTCTTCCACCGCGAACATGGTGCCGGGTGCCACGCTAATGCCCTGAGCTAACGCCTGTTGATAGATTTTGGCCGCAGAGACGCCTTCGCCGAGATCTAGCCATAGAAAATAGCCACCCTCTGGCTGGCTGACCGTGGTTCCCGCCGGGAAGGTGTTAATAATCGCATTGCGCATCACAATTTGCCGCAGCTCAAGCTGGCGACGCAGGCGGCGCAAATGCTGATCGTAGCCGCCCTGATGCAGGAAGTCGGCGAGCGCCAGCTGCATAGGCACGCTGGCCGACAGGGTACTCATTAACTGCAAACGCTGTATGCGTTCGGCATACTTTCCCGCAGCGACCCACCCCACGCGAAAACCGGGTGCCAGGCACTTGGAAAAAGACGAGCAGTGCAGGATCTGTTGCCGGTATAAGGACATTTTTAGCGGCAGCGGTCTTTCGCCATTGAAATAGAGCTCGGCGTAAACGTCGTCTTCAATCAGCACCACCTGGTGCGCCTGTAGAATAGAGACCAGACGCTGTTTCTTTTGCACACTCATCGTGCAACCCAGCGGATTTTGAAAGTTGGACATCAGCCAGCAGGCTTTAATGGGATAGGTGTGCAACGCCTGTTCCAGGGCATCCAAATCCATGCCCTGTTGGCTATCCATCGGGATGGCTACGGCTTTAAGCTTGCGTCGTTCAATGGCCTGCAATACACCATAAAACGCCGGTGACTCTATGGCGACCCAGTCTCCGGGCTGGGTAACAACCTGCAGACTCAGCCCCAGCGACTCCATCGCTCCGGAAGTAATCACAATCTCATCCGGCGTTACCTCAATGCCCTGCTGGGCATAACGCTGGGCAATATTGCGGCGCAGTTCTTCATTCCCCGGAGGTAAATTGGCAATGGCGCTATGCGGTGACATGCGGCGAACTGCGCTGGCCAGAGAACGTGCCAGTCGCGGCTGCGGAAATAGTGTTGGGTCGGGAAACGCCGAGCCAAAAGGCACGATATGCGGATCCTGTCCGGCTTTCAGGATATCGAAAATGGCGTCATTAACGTCAATCTGTTCCGCCGCGTGCAGCGTATGCAGGGCATTGGGGGCAGCCACCGGCTGGCGCGGCGCAACATAGTAACCCGACTGGGGACGGGCAAAGAGGATGCCCTGACTTTCCAGAAGTTGATAGGCTTGCAGCACGGTCATCAGACTCAGTCCCGACTGTTTACAACTCTCGCGCAGCGAAGGCAGTTTATCCCCCGGTAGCCACACCTGGGCATCGATTTGACGACGCAGGGTCTGCGCCAGCTGTTGATAACGCGTTACGGTCATAAGTTTGTCGCTTACTGTTATAGTCAGGATCCGCCAAATGACAAGATTACACGTTTTCACGCGGCTTAACGACTCGGCAACATAACCACCACGGTGACAGTGAAGATTTCCTCCCTGGCAGAGGGTGAAGGTTCTTGTCTACAGCCTGCGGCCAAAAAATCCGGCTTATTTTTCAGCAACCTTGCCGCCCCCCCTTACACTTTCCGAACATTTTCTCCATCATTGCGCAAAATATGACATTTCTGCTTTCACACTTTTACACTAACTCGCACTACTATTCATTCCGTGCGTTAGACTGTATTTCGTCAAGTCAGACAGGCTAATCCCCTGCTGAACAAGCAGCCTAGAGAGAATCTGGCTATAACAGAACAATGAGGATTTACATTATGCGCAAAGTTACCGCAATGGTTTTGGCATCCACTCTGGCTCTGAGCTCGGCTTCTTTTGCCTTTGCCGCCGAAACCACACCTGCGACTGATGCACCGATGCAGTCTCATGGCAAGATGATGGACCATAAAGGCCCTCACCATGGCAACCCGTTTGCCGAACTAAATCTCACTGAGCAACAACGCACCCAAATGAAAGCGTTGATGAAAGATTCCGGACCTCGTTTCGATCGTGGCGAAATGAAAAAACAGATGGATACGCTGCATGGCCTGGTCGCCAACGACAGTTTCGATGAAGCTAAGGTGAAGAGCCAAATCGACCAAATTACCCAGGCACAATCAGCCCGTATGCTGGAACGCGCCAAAGTCGAGAACAAAATGTATAACCTGCTGACCCCAGAGCAGAAGAAACAATTTAACGAAAACTATCAGAAACGTGCAGAAAAAATGGCCGAACCTCGCCATCATAAAGCAGACGAAGCGAAGCCTGCTGCCTGAACCCACGTGAAATAACATGACCAACCGGCCACTCTGGCCGGTTTGAGCTTGATGACAAAGTCGTCTTGATGATCGAGATACTCGGGCATAGCACACCTAGGGGCGCTCCGGCGGGCAAGCCCGCTACGACCCCAACGGTGCACTCTCCCTAATAACGGACTTTGTCAGCAGTCTGAAACCGGCCACTCTGGCCGGTTTTTTTTTGTCCCCCGCTCGACCGCTATCTCCCTTATTACCTCTGTTAGCCCCCACCTTTATGCAAAGCCATTATCTGGATACCTGCGGGATCCTGTCTGGATCACATTTCTGCTTTTCCGTTGCAGCATATCGCGGTGAAACCGGCGTTTTTGAGCTGTAATCTTCAATGTCGGCAATAAGTTACCTCTGAAAGAAAATGATGATCTCTGTTTCTAAACCTACTTAAATCTAAACCGTAGTGGCCGAAAAGGTCACACATTGAAGGAGCTGTTAATCATGACAAACGTCAAGTCCGGAATTATCTGGCTGCTAGTGGCGTTAGTGGGGGCCTTGGCATTTGGTATGCTGGCACTTAGCCGCGGCGAACATGTAAACGCAGTGTGGTTGGTGATAGCAGCGATCGCCTGCTACAGCATCGCTTATCGTTTTTATAGTCTGTTTATTGCGGAAAAAGTCTTTGGTCTCGACGACCGCCGCACCACCCCTGCTTTGCGTAAAAATGATGGTCTGGACTATGTGCCAACCAATAAATGGGTGCTGTTTGGTCACCATTTTGCAGCTATTGCCGGTGCCGGCCCACTGGTAGGGCCAATACTCGCTGCACAGATGGGCTTTTTACCGGGCACCATCTGGATCCTGGTGGGCGTTATGCTCGCCGGTGCGGTGCAGGATTTTCTGATCCTGTTTATCTCAACCCGCCGCGATGGTCGTTCGCTGGGTGAGATGGCCAAGCAGGAACTGGGTAATTTTGCCGGTGTAGTCACCATGCTCGGAGCTCTGGGGGTGATGATTATTATCCTTTCGGCGCTGGCGCTGGTGGTGGTTAAAGCACTGGCCGACAGCCCATGGGGATTATTTACCATCGCCACCACCATCCCCATTGCGCTGTTTATGGGGATTTACATGCGCTTCTTGCGTCCTGGGAAAATTGCCGAAGTCTCGCTGATCGGTTTTGTGCTGATGATGCTGGCAATTATTTATGGTGGCAATATTGCTGCCGACCCCTATTGGGGGCCGTTTTTTACCTTACATGGCACCACGTTGACCTGGGTATTGGTAATTTACGGCTTTGTCGCTTCGGTATTACCGGTGTGGTTACTGCTGGCACCGCGCGACTATCTGTCGACCTTTTTGAAAATCGGCGTCATTTTGGGTCTGGCGGTGGGGATTGTTTTCGCCATGCCGGAAATGAAAATGCCGGCGGTTACACGTTTTATTGATGGTAGCGGTCCGGTTTTCTCCGGTAGCCTGTTTCCGTTCCTGTTTATTACCATCGCCTGCGGCTCGATTTCGGGCTTCCATGCGCTGGTCGCCAGCGGTACGACCCCAAAACTGATCGAAAAAGAGAGCCATATCCGCTTTATCGGTTACGGTGCCATGCTGATGGAATCTTTTGTCGCCATTATGGCGTTGATTTGTGCTTCGGTAATTGACCCTGGCGTCTATTTTGCCATGAACTCACCGGCGGCACTGATTGGTAGCACAGTAGAAAGCGCGTCGCTGGCGATCAACAGCTGGGGATTTGTGGTTACCCCCGATACGCTGCTGATGATTGCCAAAGATGTTGGCGAACATTCCATCTTATCCCGCGCCGGGGGAGCACCGACCTTTGCGGTTGGTATGGCGCATATTATCAGCGACGTCTTTAACAGCCGGGCGCTGATGGCTTTTTGGTATCACTTTGCCATTTTATTTGAAGCAATGTTTATTCTGACGGCGGTAGATGCCGGTACCCGTGCCTGTCGTTTTATGGTGCAGGATCTGGTGGGGGTAGTTATCCCGTCACTGGCCAGTAACCGTTCGTGGATCGGTACCTTTGCCGGTACGGGTGTCGCCGTTGCCGGTTGGGGCTTCTTTGTTTATCAGGGAGTCGTCGATCCCCTTGGCGGTATCAATACCCTGTGGCCGCTGTTCGGTATCGGTAACCAGATGCTGGCTTCGATGGCGCTGATCCTCGGCACTGTGGTGCTGTTTAAAATGAAGAAACAGCGCTATGCCTGGGTGACTATGTTGCCGACTGCCTGGCTGTTTATCACCTCAATGACTGCTGGCTGGCAAAAGATTTTCCATGAGAAACCCTCTATTGGTTTTCTGGCCCAGGCGAAAAAATTCTCAGCGGGGATCGACAGCGGTGAAATCATTAAACCAGCGAAAACGCTGGCTGATATGCACACTATTGTCATCAACAATCAGATCAATGCGGCACTCTGTGGCTTCTTTATGTTGGTGGCCGTAACCATGCTGGTTTCAGCCTGTTTTGTGATCCGCCGGGCGTTAAAATCGCCGAAGCCTACGATGCATGAAACCAGTCCTCTGGCATCTCGGGAGGCCCGTCATGTCTGAATACGGTTTGCCCTATCGTGGGGTAACACCCGCAACATTCACTATTCTGCGCTGCCATCCGCTGTTTAGCGTAACCCAGCGACCTGTGGGTCTGCGTCAGTGGCTAATCTATATTGCCAAAGGCATCGCTCAGAGTTGTCGTTTGATGGTCGGCGTTCAGGATTACCCGACTTATGTGCGTCATATGCAGTTGCATCATCCGCAGCAACCACCAATGACCGAGAAAGAGTTTCACCGCTACTGCCTCAATGCCCGCTTTCCCAGCGAAGCGGGCAAACTGGGGAAATGTCCCTGCTAACCCCTCCTCCCTTGCCCCACCGCCTGTTGGTGGCGGGGCAACACCCCTGCACATCCTGATGCATCAGATATAAAAAAGGGTAAATCCGCTGACGAATTTACCCGCTTAACCGGCAGCAACGTTATTTGATGCGTGCCATTTGGTCCTCAATATTCACTTTGCCACGAATTGCGCGGTTCTTGATCCGACGCGACCACATGGCGGTCAGGATCGGTACCAATATTGAAGTGACAATCACCGAGGTGGCCACCAGGGCCGTGGCAGCAGGTGCTACCGCTTTAAACTCTGGCACCATTTCGGCAATCAGCACTGGCGTTGCCACCGCAGCACCGGCTGAGCTTGAGGCTGCCAACCCGGCAGTACCGTCGCCGCCGCCAATAAACTTATCGGCCAAAATCAGCGGGATACCGGTAACAATAATCACCGCTACCCCCAGCAGCACGCCCAGGGCACCGGTTTGTGCAATCACGCTCAGGTTAATGGTATTGCCCAGGGCAAAAGCAAAAAATGGGATCAGCGTCTGCACCGCTTTGCCAAAGAACTCACGCAGTTCGGGGTCGAGATTACCCAACGCAAAACCCACCAGGAATGGCAGCACCGCACCGACAAAGACATGAGGTTCGAAAGAGGCAATACCGGCGGTGCCCAAGATGATCATGGTCATTAGCGGACCCGATTCCAGAGACATCAGCACAAAGGCCCCTGCCTCTTCTTTGGTGCCATATTGTTGCATGATCGAGGCATACAAACCGCCGTTGGTCATATCCATCGAGGCCACCAGCGCCAGCGTCGAGACTCCGGCAAAGAAACCGATTTCTACACCATGTTGCGGGATAAACCGTGATGCCAACGCGGCCACGACCCAGGCAACGGCGATTTTGGTGATCACCAGCGTTCCTGACTTACGTAAAACGGTGCCGGTAGCGCTTAACTTAATGGACGCCCCCATACAGAAAAACCACACCGCAAGAATCGGCACGGTGCCGGAAATCAGGCCGTTACTAAAGGAGCCAAAATATTTGCCGGCATCCGGCGCAAAGGTGTGACAGATCGCACCAATAAAAAGCGGTACCAGCATCATCCCACCGGGGATTTTTTCAATTGCGCGTTTAATTTGCATGTTGTACCCACCTGGTCTGTAGAGCATCAATAGAGGTTTACTCGCCGATTTCACGGCCGAAAAGCGACAATCTCATCGCTGATGAACGCTAAGTTAACCATTTCTTTACAGGATAAAAGTGATCAACCACATATAAATGAAACGCTGTTTCTATTTTTAAGATCTACTGTTTCTATTCTGTGATGAGGACAAAAAAAACCCGCATGCCAGGCGATGCGGGTGAGTTCACGGCGCAACAATGGCGCCTATCGAGGGTATTTCTTTATTAAGAACAAAGAGATGATTAGATTTTATTCATGCGTTGGCGGTCAAAAATTTATTGTCCGTAATAAGCAGTCTTACCATGCTTGCGCAGATAGTGTTTATCGAGCAGAACCTGCTGCATAGTTTCCAGATTTGGCGTTAATTGTCGGGAGAATATTCCCATATAGGCAATCTCTTCCAGCACCACCGCATTGTGCACCGCCGTTTCAGCATCTTTGCCCCAGGCAAAAGGACCATGCGAGTGCACCAGCACCGCCGGAATGGCATCTGGCTTCAGCTGACGTTCGATAAAGGTTTCAACGATCACCTCACCGGTTTGCCATTCATAGCGATCGGTAATTTCCTGCTCGGTCATTTTACGGGTGCAAGGAATGGCACCATAAAAGTAATCGGCATGGGTGGTACCCCAGGCCGGGATATCCAGGCCGGCCTGCGCCCAGATGGTGGCATGGCGGGAATGGGTATGCACAATCCCGCCCACTTCGGCAAAATTAAGGTACAGCACGCGATGGGTATCGGTGTCTGATGATGGTTTTTTGCTCCCTTCCACCACTCTGCCGGTTTCCAGTTCCACCACCACCATATCCTCCAGCCCCATATGCTGGTATTCAACGCCGGAGGGTTTGATCACCATCAGACCTTGCTGGCGATCAACAGCGCTGACATTGCCCCAGGTAAAGGTCACCAGATTGTGACGCGGCAGGGCCAGATTGGCTTCGAGAACCTGTTCTTTCAATTGCTTAAGCATGGGATTGTCCTGTTTTACAGCGTTGATCTATTCTCGGAGTCCTTGGCTGGTGAGGGTATGGGGAAAATGGCTAAAGAGTACGTGCGGTTCTGCTGCGATGGCAAAAATGTCCACCAGGCGACATATTGCCACTCAAGGTCGGCAACACCTTGCAGCCAATTCGATGATCGACGGCTGAAATAACGCCAGTTGTCAGAAACATGGCATGCTTCACCAGTAATTAAGACTATTTACCTGTTCGTCGGCAACTATTCGCCGTAATTTAGTGTTATCGGATGAGATTAAAAATCCGTAAGTTCTAAATAATTTAATCCAACGTCATTGGCGTTGTAGCCAGATAGATCAACAGAAGCACTAACACAGCTGCAACTTCCAGGATAAAACGCAGCTAGCAGCGGAAAACAATTCCGCTGAAATGGCAGTTATTATCTATACTGATAAGGTTTAAGTAAGATCCTTTCCGAGGAGCACGACCATGCAATTAAATAAACGTATCGCCAGTATTGGACTGGTGTTTGCCCTGACTCTGTCTCTGAGCGCCTGTGGTAACTGGTCTCACCGCGATCGCAATACGGCAATTGGTGCCGGTGCCGGTGCCCTGGGCGGCGCAGTGCTAACCAATGGTAGTGCCTTGGGCACCGTCGGTGGTGCTGCCGTAGGTGGCATCATTGGCCATCAGGTAAGCAGATAAAATATGCTCATTTTAGCGGTATTATCAGTCATCATGTTTGTGCTGATAAATTTGCCGCTAAAATATTCAGTCATTTATTTTCTGAAGACCCGGGTTCTGTTTAAAATTAATAAATAGAATCGCAAAAATAATCGCGTAATTATTAGCAATCTGCTGCTTATTAATAAATATGGCAGCAGATTGTTTTTTATTTTTTACCGCCGATATCTTTGAGTCAACCCCGCAATAAATAGAGCCAAGGCTACAGTGATTCGGGCGAACAAGTGCAGCCAACACAGCTACAGGGTCAAGGACGCAGGCTACCCCAAAGTCATTGGCGCTGTAGCAAGGCGGCAAACGAGCGAGTCCCGATGAGCTGACACCAGTCAGTGATTCGGGCGAACAAGTGCAGCCAACACAGCTACAGGGTCAAGGACGCAGGGGGGGGTTAGCCGCCGGCAAGTTTGACCTTATACCCTGCAACCTCAAGCAACTGCTTAAGCAAATCGCGCTTATCCCCCTGGATCTCAATAACACCCTCTTTGACAGATCCGCCACAGCCACACTTTTTCTTCAGCTCGGCGGCCAGCTTATCCAGCGCGGCATCATCCAGATCGAGTCCGCTGATCAGACAAACCCCCTTGCCTTTACGGCCGCTGGTCTGGCGTTGGATACGCACAATACCGTCACCTTTTGGCCGCTCTACCTTGGCTTTAGGTTCATCAATGCGGCCACTGTCGGTGGAATAGACCAAACGGCTGTTATTATCATTGTTCATCGGCAATTTTCCTTACAGCAGTGATGCACGGATATCGCGCAGCGTTTGTGCGGGATTAGCCGACTGAGTAATAGGACGTCCAATCACCATATAATCCACCCCGGCCTGTTGCGCCTGCAACGGCGTCATCACCCGACGTTGGTCATCGGCGGCGCTGCCGGCAGGACGAATACCCGGCGTCACCAGTTTAAATGCCTGGCCTAACTGGCTTTTAAAACCAACCGCTTCCTGGGCGGAACAGACTACACCGTCAAGACCACAGTCACGGGTCAGGGTTGCCAGGCGCAGTGCATAATCAGCCGGACTCAAATTGATGCCCAACTCCGCCAGGTCACTGGCTTCCATGCTGGTCAGTACGGTGACAGCGATCAGCAAAGGAGCTTCTTTACCAAAAGGTTGCAGCGCTTCTTTGGCGGCGCGCATCATTCGCGCGCCGCCGCTGGCGTGAACATTGACCATCCATACGCCCAGATCGGCGGCGGCGGCAATGGCATGTGCCACGGTATTGGGAATATCATGGAATTTCAGATCGAGAAAGACATCAAAATCCCGCGATTGCAGATCTCTGACCAACTGCGGTCCAAACAAAGTGAACATTTCTTTGCCGATTTTGAGACGGCAGTCACGGGGATCGATACGATCAACAAAAGCCAGCGCGGCGGATTTGTCGGCGTAATCAAGGGCGACTACAATTGGTGATGATTTCAAGTCGTTGTTATCGGGATTATTTTCTGACTTCATTTCTTCAACCTTTTGTATGTTTTATGCAATAAGACCGGGAAACACTGGCCACCGCCGAGCAGTCAAGGCTGCACTAAGCTGACAGATTGTGACCAGAGTAAAATTTTTGACGCCCGCATTCTACATGGCACAAGCCATAAAGCCCAGCCGTGGATGATGTGACAGTTTGATGAATTTTTTATGAATGGCTAGACAGTCTACGCTGGCTGGCATAGCTTGATGTTTTATCTAAAGGAAAGCTTAAAAATGAGCGAGATATCTACACTTACTATTAAAATCCCTCTGGTGCTGAAAGAGCAAATCCGCGAAGCTGCGCTTGCTGCAGAACATTCACTCAGTGTGGAAGTCTGTGCACGCCTTGAACATAGCTTTGCCGTCACCAAAGATAAAAAAGAGAAAAAAGAAGCCAAGGCCACTGAATCAGAAGTCGATAACCAGCACTTGAGCGAAAACATCGAACCGGCCCTGACGCAAAAAGAGCTGAAAAAACTGCGCTTATTGCTGAATAAAAGCCAGAGTAAAAAGAAATAAGACGGACCTATTATTGTCCATCGAGGCCGCGAATAGGTTTTACTGTCGCCCATGCCCGGCATGATGGACAGTGCCAATAAAGCGAATGCGCCGTAAAGCCACATTTATGGCAACGGTAGCGTGGCTTGGTGCGGATCTGTTCCCCCACCATGTCACGCAGTAATACCAGACTCTCTTTTGCACGCCCTTCTTCTGCATCCGCCAGGTGGTAGTCCATAAGATGATGGAAAACGCGCATGGTAGGATGCCGCTGCAACTGCCGGTTGATATACAGTTGTGCCACTTCCCGCCCTTCTTCCTGCTGTAAAATCTCGGCCAGCATCAACTCTGCCGTTGCTCCGGTATTCTCATCAACGCAGCGTTTAAGAAATTCGGCCCATTCCAGTTGGTTATTAAGGTGTTGATAGCACTCCTGCAACATGGGCAGAGTTTCACTCACCACCTCTTTATCTTGCTCAAGTACTCGCTTAAGGGCATCGGCGGCTTTGCTGTACTCGCCCTGCGCCAAGAGAATGCGCCCTTGCATAATAGAAACGCGAGCACAAAGTTTATCCGCCGAGGCCGCCTTTTTCAGCAAGTTGCTGGCCTTGTCGAGATCGTCACTGGACATCGCCTGCAGCGCCAGTTCACAGTAAAAGTGGGCAATCTCCTGACGCTTATTATCTTTACCCAGTTTGACCAGTTTTTCGGCGACATCGATAGCGCTCTGCCAATCGCTGGTCGCCTGGTGAATAATCAGCAGTTGCTGCAAGGCAAACAACTGGAAGTCCTGCTCTTTAAGCAACTGATTAAACATATCTTCTGCACGGTCATAAAACCCGGCGGCCATATAGTCGCGTCCGAGTTGCTGAACCGCCAACAACCGCTGTTCAAAGGTCAGCGAGGCGCTTTCCATCAATGACTGATGAATGCGAATGGCGCGATCAACCTCACCACGGGAACGGAAAAGGTTACCGAGGGTCAGATGCGCTTCAACGGTGTTACTGTCCTCTTTCAACATGTCGAGAAACAGGTCCACCGCTTTATCTTGCTGATTGGAGAGTAAAAAGTTTACCCCTGCCACGTATTCGCGCGATAAACGGTTGGCGTTCTGCTGTTTATCCTGTTGTGAGCTTCTGCGCCCCATATACCAGCCATAAGCGGCGGCGACGGGCAATAACAGAAACAGCAGTTCTAACATAGGGGATTATTCCTTACTGACTGCAGGCTGCACGTCAGGCCCGGCCGTTGCCGGAGCAATTTGTTGTTCAAGACGTTTGATTTTACGCTGTGCACGGCTAAGGGACAGACGTACGCGTAAATAAAACAGACCGCAGATAATCCATCCCAGCACAAAACCGGTGGCAAACAGTACCGCCAACAGTGTGGAAACGCGGTAATCGCCTTGCGCCAGCAAATAATTGAAGGTCACAACCTGATCGTTGTGGGCACCCAGAGTGATTGAAATCACGACGATGACCAGTACGAACAAAAAAATCAGCAAATATTTCACATTCATTCCTGTAACGCCGGAGAGTCCGGATAAATTATGCCAAAAACTGACGTCCTGACCTAATAAGTTAGCATTTCCCACCGCAGCTGGGAAATTTTGAGACCGGATATTGTCTGGATTGCAGAAAGTTCATACAACCGCCAAGCGCAACGCAACAGGCCTAAACAGGATATGGGGGTGATAACTGCAAAACAAAGTCTGCCAGGCTTATTCCACTTCGCGCTCGGTGATCTCCTGTTGCTCCTGCGGCGGGATCGTCAAAGGACCGCACAGTCGTTGCGTCAACCAGCATGACAGGGTGACCAGTAACCAACTGATGGCCACTGAAGCCAGCAGATCTCTGGGCCAATGCATGCCCAGCAGCAAGCGGCTGCCCATCACCAACACTGCCCAAACCATCAACACGGCGACGGTTTTGTAGTGCCTGCGTGGCCACAGCAACCCGACGCCCAGCAGTGCCCAACTGGCAGCAAACATGGTATGACCGGAAGGAAAAGCAAAACCGGTATCATTCTGCCAGCTTTTACTCAGCCACTGCGGGATCAGCGTACTGTTTTCCAGCTCCTGCCTGACCTGCTTGCTGCGCAGTTTACTTTTCTGCTGATAAAAAGCTGTCACGTCCATCTGCTGGCTGGTACCCAGCCACTGGACATAGGGACGCGGTTCCTGTACCTGATTCTTGACATAGGTCTTCACCCCCTGCCCCAGCAATACGGCGGCAATCAGGATCACCACCAGACCTATCGCCGGTTTGATGCGAAAACGCAGACACCACAGAAACCAGATACACAACAAGGTGTTGGTCAGTATCCCCCAGGGAGCACTTACTGTCTCGGTTATCCAGTATAATGGGCGTAATATCAGATCGCTCATGCCGGGTGTCCATAGCCAACCGCTGATCCATACTCCTGCCGGCATCAGCAACAGGAGCAAAGCAGCACTGCTAGTCCTTTTAGTAATTTGAAACATGAAATGACCCTAATATCTAAAGTTTGGCAACAATCACAGGTATAATAGAGCATTCTAAGCAACGCTTGGCAGTGCCGTCCAGACGTGAATGTTATCGTTGTAAATAATGTTTCTTAGTTATCATTATCTTATTAGTTATCATTATTTAGAATAATTGCCAGACTATCCGCCGAGGATTTTTATGGCAATATCATCACAGCCTCACAAGAAGGGTTCAGAAAGGCACCGGTTTTGCTGGTCAACCTGTTCCTCTCTACGTAGGATGCGCCACAAGAATTAAAAAATATGTAGGTTTTGGAGAGTAACATGCAGCTGAAACGGGTGGCAGAAGCCAAACTGCCAACGCCTTGGGGCGACTTCCTGATGGTAGGTTTTGAAGAATTGGCAACCGGGCACGATCACCTGGCTCTGCTTTTTGGTGATATTACCGGCGATACGCCTGTGCTTGCACGCGTGCACTCTGAATGTTTGACAGGGGATGCATTGTTCAGCCTGCGCTGTGATTGCGGATTTCAGCTGGAAGCAGCAATGAACCATATCGCTGAAGAGGGACGTGGCATCCTGATGTACCACCGTCAGGAAGGGCGTAATATCGGCCTGCTCAATAAAATCCGCGCTTATGCCTTGCAGGATAAGGGCTATGATACTGTCGAGGCCAATCATCAATTGGGCTTTGCTGCCGATGAGCGTGATTTCACCCTCTGTGCCGACATGTTTAAACTGTTGGGTGTTGACGCCGTGCGACTACTGACCAATAACCCGAAAAAGGTCGAAATTCTGTCAGAAGCCGGGATCAACATTATAGAGCGAGTCCCGTTAATCGTTGGCCGCAATCCAAAAAATGAACGCTATCTGGCCACCAAAGCGGCCAAAATGGGTCATCTGTTGGATAAGTAAGTGCTGTGGGTTTGATGACCATCAGAAGCACCGGCCTCCCGGTGCTGAGTTTGATGACAAAGTCGTCTTGATGATCGAGATACCCGGGCATAGCACACCTAGGGGCGCTCCGGCGGGCAAGCCCGCTACGACCCCAACGGTGCACTCTCCCTAATAATGGACTTTGTCAGCAGTCTGAGCACCGGCCTCCCGGTGCTTTTTTTATGCCAACAGATGGCTGTTTTTCGTCTACAGCATCTTGCGGATCACATAGTGTAAAATACCACCGTTTTCAAAATAGGTTAGCTCGGTGCCGGTATCAATGCGACAACGCGCCTGGATCACCTGTTTTTTACCGTCGGCATAGGTAATATGCACCGCGACCTGTTGACCCGGTTGCAGCGACTGCAAACCGCTGACGCTCAGGGTTTCATCCCCTTGCAGCCCGAGAGTTTTCCGCGTAGTGCCAGCCGGGAACTCCAACGGCAAGATGCCCATGCCGATAAGATTTGAGCGATGGATCCGTTCAAAAGATTCGGCAATCACCACCCGCACGCCAAGCAGCCTTGGCCCTTTCGCCGCCCAGTCACGGCTGGAACCGGACCCGTACTCTTTACCGGCAATCACCGCCAACGGTACCCCTTCACGCTGATAGCGCATGGCCGCGTCGTAGATAGCCAGGCGTTCCTGAGAAGGAATATGCCGGGTCACGCCGCCTTCCACGCCGGGTACCATCTCGTTGCGAATACGAATATTGGCAAAGGTACCGCGCATCATCACCTCGTGGTTACCGCGTCTTGACCCGTAAGAGTTAAAGTCGTCGGGTGTCACGCCGTGCTCACTGAGATAACGTCCTGCCGGGCTGTCGGTTTTGATATTCCCTGCCGGAGAGATATGGTCGGTGGTCACCGAATCGGCAAGAATGGCCAGGATACGGGCGTCTTTGATATCCACCAGGGCATCGGGCTCAGCCTTCATGTCGCTAAAAAAAGGCGGATGACGAATATAGGTGGAGTCTTGCTGCCAGGCATAGGTTGGCGTCCCCGCCACCTGGATGCTCTGCCAGTTTTTATCCCCGTTGAACACCTCGGCGTATTCTTTATGGAACATCGCGGTTTTCACCTGCTCTACCGCTTTGGCAATTTCATTGGCGGACGGCCAGATATCACGCAGATAGACCGGATTGCCCTCGCGGTCTTCACCCAGCGCATCATGCGTCAAATCTACCCGCATATTGCCGGCCAGCGCGTAGGCCACCACCAGCGGTGGCGACGCCAGCCAGTTGGTTTTAATCAACGGATGAATACGCCCCTCAAAATTACGGTTACCGGACAGCACCGCGCCGACGGTGAGATCCCCCTGCTTGATCGCCGCTTCAATCGGTGCCGGAAGCGGTCCGGAGTTACCAATACAGGTAGTACAGCCGTAACCTACCAGATTGAACCCCAGTTTTTCCAATTCCGGCATCAATCCGGCAGCATTGAGATACTCGGTCACCACTTTCGATCCAGGGGCCAGCGAGGTTTTCACCCAGGGCTTGCTTTGCAACCCTTTGGCTGCCGCATTTTTCGCCAGCAGTCCGGCGGCCATCAGTACGCTAGGGTTGGAGGTGTTGGTACAGGAAGTGATGGCTGCAATCACCACCGCCCCGGTGGTCAACTGATGTTGATGCCCCTGATAGTTAAACTCGACGCTCTCCTGGTGGCGGGATGAACTGCCGCCCAGATCCAGCTCGGTGGCGGCGTTAAACGCCTGCGGTACCTGGCCTAATGCCACCCGGTCCTGTGGCCGTTTCGGCCCGGCAAGGCTTGACTCCACCAGGGCCATATCCAGCGCTAATGTGCTGGTAAAAATCGGCTCATCCCCCGGAGAGCGCCACAGCCCCTGCGCCTCACTGTAGGCTTGTACCAGTGCAATCTGTTCATCGCTGCGGCCGCTGAGTTTCATATAGCTCAACGTCACTTCATCCACCGGGAAGAATCCGCAGGTGGCACCAAATTCTGGCGACATATTGGCGATCGTCGCCCGATCCGCCAGCGGCAGATCAGCCAGTCCGTCGCCGTAGAACTCAACAAATTTACCGACCACACCATGCTGGCGCAGCATCTGCGTCACGGTCAAGACCAGGTCGGTGGCGGTGATCCCTTCGCCAAGTTTGCCGGTCAGCTTAAAACCCACTACGTCGGGGATCAGCATCGAGACCGGTTGTCCCAGCATCGCCGCCTCGGCTTCTATGCCGCCGACGCCCCAGCCCAACACGCCAAGGCCGTTAATCATGGTGGTATGCGAGTCGGTGCCCACCAGCGTATCGGGATAGGCAACCTCCTGGCCGTTTTGCTGTTCATGCCATACAGTCTGGCCGAGATACTCAAGGTTGACCTGATGACAAATACCGGTACCCGGTGGCACCACGCGAAAACGGTTAAAAGCTTTTTGTCCCCAACGCAGAAAGAGATAACGCTCATGGTTGCGAGCCATCTCCAGCTTGACGTTCTCGGCAAAAGCCTCCTGGTCACCAAAGGCATCGACGGTAACCGAGTGGTCGATCACCAGGTCCACCGGCGACAGCGGATTAACCTGATTCACATCCCCGCCCAGGCGCTCTACCGCCTGTCGCATGGCAGCAAGGTCAACCACGGCCGGTACACCGGTAAAGTCCTGCATCAGCACTCGCGCCGGGCGATAGGCTATTTCGCGCTCGGCATGGCCGTTTTTTTGCCAGTCGACAATCGCCTGCAGGTCAGCCTCGGTGACGGTTTCACCGTCCAGGTTACGCAGCAGGTTTTCCAGTAGCACTTTCAGGGATTTGGGCAAGCGGTCAATATTGCCCAGCCGCGCGGCGGCCTTGGGTAAGCTGTAAAAGTGATATTCCCTATCGAGGTTTGCCAGCTTATCCTGACTATTCTTGCGAAGATCGGACGACATAGCTTCTCCTTGTTAACGCTTTTATTGTGTTATCAGGCGACCTACCCGGGTATTGCGGGCAAAGACCCAGCAGAGGGTAAGTGTTCTTATAAACATAACACAAAATTTAATTAACCTTTTTATAACAACACGCGTAGCTAACGGACGATCTGGCAACCTGCTGTGCCAGTAGCAAGCGGCAGTGGGCAAAAAGGGGTCACAGAGGGACACAACAAGAGAGGAAGACAGGCGTGAGGCTTGCGCGCCAGGTCGCCGCTGAATGGCGACCTGGCGGAAAATAGCCGGTTATTTATAGGGAAGTTTAATATCTTTGAACAGCACTTCAATATCTTCATTGGAGCGCAGGGCAATGGCGCTGTCGACCACGTCACGGGTGAGGTGTGGTGCAAAGCGCTGAATAAAGTCATACATATAGCTGCGCAGGAAGGTACTGCGTCGGAAGCCGATTTTGGTGGTGCTGTGGGTGAAAATATCGCTGGCATCGACGATAACCAGATCCGGATCCTGCACCGGGTCTACCGCCATACTGGCAATCACCCCTACGCCCAGTCCGAGACGAACATAGGTTTTAATCACATCGGCATCGGTGGCAGTAAACACGATACGCGGCGTCAGGCCAGCACGGTTAAACGCCGTATCCAGCTCTGAGCGACCGGTAAAACCAAAGGTGTAAGTGACTATCGGATAGGCGGCCAACTCTTCAATGGTGACTTTATCTTTACCCGCCAGCGGATGGTCGGGCTGCACCACCACGGCGCGATTCCAGTGGTAGCAAGGCAGCATAATCAGATCTTCGTAAAGATGTAGCGCCTCGGTGGCAATGGCAAAGTCGGCATTGCCCTTGGAAACGGCCTCAGCGATTTGCGTAGGCGATCCTTGATGCATATGCAGGGATACCCTTGGGTAACGCTCGATAAAGCCTTTGATGACGTTAGGCAAGGCGTAGCGCGCCTGGGTGTGCGTGGTAGCAACATACAGCGAGCCTTTATCAGGATAGGTATGTTCTCCGGCTACGGCTTTAATCGCATCCACCTTTGACAGCACTTCACGGGCGATGCGAATAATTTCCTGGCCCGCAGGCGTGACCTGGGTAAGATGCTTGCCGCTGCGGGCAAAGATCTGGATCCCCAGCTCGTCTTCCAGCATGCGCACTTGTTT
Source organism: Rouxiella aceris (assembly GCF_012933545.1). GTDB lineage: Bacteria > Pseudomonadota > Gammaproteobacteria > Enterobacterales > Enterobacteriaceae > Rouxiella > Rouxiella aceris. The sequence goes on from NZ_JAADJU010000010.1 coordinate 27,486, forward strand.
GCTGATGCCTGGCTGTGAGGTGTAAAGGCCTTCTGCCGTCGAAGAGACGTTCAGATTGTGATTAACAACTTCTACGATGTAACGCAGCTGCTGCAATTTCATATCTTATACCATCCTAGTTTGAAACCCTGTCCACTCTCATCCTGCCGTTGCGGGCAGCAAGGAATAGCTATTATTTATGGTGTGAGCTGCTTAATTCAAATAATGCATAAAAAAATATTTTATATAACAACAGTCTATTTTTTCAATCATTTTTAACGCATGACGCAGGAAAGTAAATCACTATTTCGCCAAAACGCGTCATTGTCGCACAATAGCTGACTGTAAATTCTAATCGGCATTGACCTGTATTGCATAAAAAAACCAGCCATGGTGGCTGGTTTTTAACCTTTACTGGGGGTTAACGCAGCAAATTATTTACTTTTTGCCTTCGACCCACTTGCCATCAACAAAGAACGCCGTCCAGCCGGTAGCTTTGCCCTCTTTCTCAGAGGAGACATATTGCTGTTTGGTCTTGCGGCTGAAACGCACCATCGCTTTGTTACCTTCAGGATCAGCAACCGGCGCATCGGCCAGATAGCTCAACTTTTCAGGTAAACGATCTTTGAAACGCAGCAGTTCTTCAACCAAAGGCGCACGGGTTTCGCGAGATTTCGGGAAGGTATTGGCCGCCAGGAAGACCCCGGCTGCACCATCACGCAACACAAAATAGGCATCCGATTTTTCGCAAGCCAACTCAGGCAATGGCACCGGATCTTCTTTTGGTGGCGCCACGTCGCCGTTACGCAAAATCTTGCGGGTATTTTTGCACTCTTCGTTGGTACAGCCCATGTATTTACCAAAACGCCCCATTTTCAGGTGCATTTCGGAGCCACATTTTTCGCACTCAACGATCGGGCCGTCATAGCCCTTAATGCGGAACTCGCCCTCTTCGATCTCATAACCGTCGCAGGCCGGGTTGTTACCACAGACATGCAGTTTACGCTGGTTATCGATCAGATAGCTGTCCATGGCCGTGCCACACTTTTCACAGCGGCGACGTGCACGCAGGGCATTGGTTTCGGCTTCGTCACCTTCGAGGATGTTAAGCACTTCCGCTTCCGGCACCAGGTTAATGGTGGTTTTGCAACGCTCTTTCGGCGGTAACGCATAGCCCGAGCAACCGAGGAATACCCCGGTAGTCGCCGTACGAATGCCCATTTCGCGGCCACAGGTCGGACAGTCGATAGTGGTCATCACCATCTGATTAGGCCGCATACCGCCTTCTTGCGGATCTTTCTCGGCAATTTCCAACTGCTGGCTGAACTGGACGAAGAAGTCATCGAGCACCCCTTTCCATTCCGCCTTGTTGTTGGCCACCTGGTCCAGCCCATCTTCCATTCGCGCGGTGAAATCATAGTTCATCAGTTCGCGGAAGTTTTCTTCCAGACGATCGGTGACGATTTCGCCCATTTTCTCGGCGTAAAAACGGCGGTTTTCAACATGGACATAGCCGCGATCCTGAATGGTCGAAATGATCGACGCATAGGTGGAAGGTCGGCCGATACCGCGTTTTTCCAGTTCTTTAACCAGCGAGGCTTCACTAAAACGAGCCGGTGGCTTGGTAAAGTGCTGGGTAGGCAGCAGCTGTTGCAGCTCAAGGGTAGTGCCCACTTCAATAGGTGGCAGCGTGCGATCTTCGTCACCTTTGCGCAATGCCGGCATTACGCGAGTCCAACCGTCAAAGCGCAAGGTACGGCCCTTGGCGCGCAGCGAGTAATCGCCCGCTTTCACCGTCAGGGTGGTGGAGTCGTACTGGGCAGGCATCATCTGACAGGCGACAAACTGACGCCAGATCAGCTGATACAGTTTCTGCGCGTCGGCTTCCATATCTTTCAGTTCTTCAGCCAGCACCTTGACATCAGAAGGACGAATGGCTTCGTGCGCTTCCTGAGAATTCTCTTTGTTGCTGTACTGATTGGCGGCTTTCGGCAAATATTTTTCGCCAAAATTATCACCGATATAACCACGCACCATCTCAACCGCATCCTGACTCAGATTAGTGGAGTCAGTACGCATGTAGGTGATATGACCGGCTTCATACAGACGCTGCGCCATCATCATGGTTTTCTTCACGCCAAAGCTCAGACGGGTACTGGCCGCCTGTTGCAACGTGGAGGTAATAAAAGGTGCACCCGGCTTGCTGCTGGTCGGTTTGTCTTCGCGATCCACCACGTCGTAACGGGCTTTTTCAAGCAGCGCCACCGCAGCATGGGTCTGTTCACGATTGACCGGTTTAAAGGCTTTTTCGAGGTGATGGGTTACCTCCATTTGCAGCGAAATCTGATCTTTCGATTGCAGATCGGCATGCAGTTCCCAATATTCTTCGGGAACGAACGCCTTGATCTCTTTTTCGCGCTCAACCACCAGACGTACCGCCACCGACTGCACGCGTCCGGCCGACAGGCCACGGGCAATTTTTTTCCACAGCAGCGGAGAAACCATATAGCCCACCACGCGGTCCATAAAGCGACGCGCCTGTTGAGCATTGACCCGGTCGATATTTAATTCGCCCGGTTGGTTAAACGCCTGCTGGATGGCATTTTTGGTTATTTCGTTAAAAACAACGCGGCTAAAACGTTTTTCATCACCACCAATCACTTCCCGCAAATGCCAGGCAATCGCCTCTCCTTCGCGGTCAAGGTCGGTTGCGAGATAGATGTGGTCAGCTTTTTCCGCCAGCGCTTTTAACTCGGCCACCACCTTCTCTTTGCCAGGCAGTATTTCGTATTGCGCTTCCCAACCGTGGAAAGGGTCAACGCCCATACGATTAACCAGCGCGGTTTTCTCATCCTTTTTTACTTTTTTCTTTGTTTTTTCTTCGGTTGAGTCGGCGCTTTTTTTAGCGGCTGAGCCACTGGTTGGCAGATCGCGGATATGACCGACGCTGGACTTAACCACGTAGTCATTTCCTAAATATTTATTAATCGTTTTGGCTTTTGCCGGGGACTCAACTATTACAAGAGCTTTGCCCATAATTACCTTTTACCTAAATTATTCTTCTCGAAAAGAAGATTTTGTCTTGTTATGCCGCGGCACATTTAATGTCTTTTTTTATATTGCAGCAGTGAGTCGGGAGATCAACTGTTTTTTTTCTCCACCCTCGCCAGCCGCCCTTTAACAGGGACAACCCAATGAAATTCTGTGCTTTTATAACTCAGACCGAGGTGAACAAGTTGCCATCATGGCATAAAACAATGCGCAAACGTAAACAAATCATTCCACCTTACGGCAGAAAATCCCACACTCTACCTGATAAAAATTGCCACGCAACCTAATTAGCACCTAAACCCGGTTTCTGCCAGGTTGAACATTATATGCTCCAGGTCAAGGCCGCTGCCCACTGGGTGATTGCGGTTTTGTCCGACGCAGGATTACAATAACGCCAGAGATTATCGTGGGGATTTTTTTATGTACACCAAGACATCGGCAATAAGTTCTGAAGCTTTACTTATAGAAGCAAATAATGTTATCCGCCAACATGAAGCTTATCTTCAGGGAATGGTGGCCACCAGCGTAGAACAAAAAGGCGGCGTACTGGTTTTTCGTGGCGACTTTTTCCTTGATGAACAGGGATTACCTACCCGCAAAACCACAGCCGTATTTAATATGTTTAAACACTTGGCCCATCTTTTTTCAGATAAATACCACCTGGAAGATTAGAACATTTTTTAACCGTAATCGCAGGTCGATGGGTTAAAATAACCGTCCGCTTTACTGGCGGTTATTTTAATATAAAAGGGACCGCAGTCCCTTTTAACCCGCTTATAGCAGCGGCTTTTCACTACGCTGTAGCCAACGTAAAAACAGACGATCGACACTCTCGGCCGCGCTGCCGGTAAACCTGTCCATCATGCGTTTGCGACGACTGTAATGCACCGCAATAACTTCATGATTTTGCATCTCGGCAATCAGTAGATCATCGCTGGTACCGATAGCGTCAATCAGGCCTTTCTCACGTGCCTGAGTGCCAAACCAGTGTTCACCGGTGGCTACAGCATCAATATCCAATGACGGGCGATGCTCACCGACAAATTGTTTGAATAACTGATGCGTTTCGTTAAGATCTTCGCGGAATTTTTCACGTCCTTCTTCGGTGTTTTCACCAAACAAGGTCAGTGTGCGTTTAAACTGACCGGCAGTATGCAACTCGACATCAATGTCGTTTTTCTTTAACAGGCGACTAAAGTTGGGGATCTGCGCCACAACGCCAATGGAGCCGATAATGGCAAATGGTGCGGCAACAATGCGGTCGGCCACACAGGCCATCATATAACCGCCGCTGGCTGCTACTTTATCTACTGCAACAGTCAGTCGAATACCGCCCTGACGCAGGCGGGCCAACTGTGACGCTGCCAGACCGTAGCCATGCACCACACCGCCCGGGCTTTCCAGTCGCAGCAGCACTTCATCCTGCGGGGTGGCGACAGCCAATACTGCCGAGATTTCCTCACGCAGTGAAGTGACCTCATGGGCATCCATGCTACCTTTAAAATCAAGTACGTAGAGACAGGATTTATTTTTTGTCGCCCCGTTTTTCGCCTGCAGTTTTTTGGCTTTGCCCTCGGCCTTTTCCTGCTTTTTAAATGCCTTGATACTCAACTTCTGTTCTGCCGGGTTGAGACGCGCATTACGCATCTCACGTTGCATTTCCCGGTATTCCTCCCCCAAATCGGTCAGACGCAGTTCGCCTTTGCCCGCTGATTTACGCTGGCGTAATCCTACAAACAACACCACCAGGGCACCGATGGCGACCACCAGGGTGACAACTTTGGCCAGGAACAGCCCATACAGAGAGAGTAAATCCACAAATACCGCCTTTTAACTTGCTGATAAGATACTGACCCATTCTAGACAATCGGCGTCAATGAGTCTTGCAGGAAAGCATGTTGCCCATAACAGCAGTCTTGTTAACCCTTATCGTCCGGCGATTCAAGATGATAACCGCCGATTTTGCGATAAAAGCGTTAAACATGATGCGTCTGTGATTCATTTTTGTTACAAATGATCCCGTCGTTATGGCGTTATTTATTGAAAGCCTCCTTTATTTAATGGCATATAAAACCCGTTATTCAGCGGTGTCGACACCCTATACTGGCGGCTTGTTTGACTATGGTTGAGGTTCCTTCTCCCGGCAAACAAGCGGCTCTGATGCGTTGCTGGCCTTTGCCACCGCATCCCGACCCTATTGCGAGGATTATTCTGTGCATTATCATCCAAAATCAGACTTACTCCGCCAACGTATTATTCTGGTCACCGGTGCCGGTGACGGCATTGGCCGCGAAGCCGCCCTCACCTACGCCCGCTTTGGTGCCCAGGTTATTTTACTGGGACGAACCGAAAGCAAACTGTTGGCGGTACAACAGGAAATCACCCGCGCCGGGGGCTTGCCTGCACAGTCCATCGTCCTCGATTTGCTTACTGCAACGGCAGAAGATTGCCAGCAGGTTGCCGGGCAAATCACTCAATGGGTGCCGCGTCTCGACGGCGTACTGCACAATGCCGGGCTACTTAGCGAAATTGTGCCGGTAGCCGATATCAAGTTGCAAGACTGGCTGGATGTGATGCAGGTGAACGTCAATGCCACCTTTATGCTGACCCAGGCGTTGCTGCCGCTATTGCTAAAATCGGCCAGTGCTTCGCTGGTCTTTACCAGCTCCAGCGTTGGGCGTGAAGGCCGCAGCGGCTGGGGTGCCTATGCGGTATCCAAGTTTGCTACCGAAGGGCTGATGCAGGTACTGGCCGATGAATATAAACAGACTAACTTGCGGGTTAACTGCATCAATCCGGGGGGAACGCGCACCAGTATGCGGGCATCTGCTTTCCCGGATGAAGATAGCCAGAAGCTAAAAACCCCTGCCGATATTATGCCGTTATATCTTTATCTGATGGGGGATGACAGTCGTCGCAAAACCGGCATCAGTTTTGATGCCCAGCCCGGCCGTAAAGCCGGTCCAGCTGAATAAATCGAGCACACTCCATGACCACAGATCGCCACCAGCAACGCCAGCAAAAATTAAAACAGCAGGTCGATGCCCGTATTGAAGCCGCCACCCAGGCCCGCGGGATCCTGATTATCCTCACCGGCAACGGTAAAGGCAAAACCACCGGTGCGTTTGGCACCGTCACCCGCGCAGTAGGACACGGTCAGCGCGCCGGGGTGATCCAGTTTATTAAAGGAGAATGGCCAAATGGGGAACGCAATCTGTTGGAACCTCACGGCGTTGAATTTCAGGTAATGGCAACCGGTTTTACCTGGGAGACGCAGAATAAAGAAACCGATACCCAGGCCTGTCAGGCAGTGTGGCAACATGGCAAACGTATGCTGGCCGACCCCTCGCTTGATCTGGTGGTGCTTGATGAGCTGACTTATATGCTCAGCTTTGCCTATCTGGATTTGCAGGAGGTGATCGACGCCTTAACTGCGCGCCCGGCCCATCAAACAGTGATTATCACCGGTCGTGGCTGTCATCGCGATCTGCTGGAAATGGCTGACACTGTCAGCGAATTACGCCCGGTAAAACACGCCTTTGACGCCGGCATTATGGCGCAACAGGGCATTGACTGGTAAAAGCCAGGTAGTGCAAAAAAAAACGCAGCACTAAGGCTGCGTTCAGACGGCTGACAAAGTTCGTTATTAGGGAGAGTACACCGTTGGGGTCGTAGCGGGCTTGCCCGCCGGAGCGCCCCTAGGTGTGCTATGCCCGGGTATCTCGATCATCAAGACGACTTGGTCATCAAACTCTACGCAGCACTAAGGCTGCGTTTTTTAATACCAGATCGGCAGCTTAGTGCTTGGCTGAACCACTGCTGCGACGCACAGGGGCAACCTGAGTATGACGCTTGACGGCACGACGGATCTGGTTGGCCTTGACCCGACGACGATCGCGCTCAACCGGCATCTTGCTGACAGTTTCTTCGTTCATCTCTACCAATTGACGCAGGTAGTTGATATCCGGAAGATCCAGCTCTTTATAGCCGCCACGCGGCAGGCCTTTCGGCAGATTAAGATCGCCGTAACGTACACGGATCAGACGGCTGACTTGCACACCGACGGCTTCCCACAGGCGACGAACTTCGCGGTTACGCCCTTCAGTCAAGGTTACGTTGTACCACTGGTTAATCCCTTCCCCACCCTGATATTTAATGGTGCGGAAAGCGGCTGGGCCGTCTTCCAACTGAACGCCACGGCTCAGCTGTTTGATTTTCTCGTCGTCGATCTGACCGAAAACACGCACCGCGTATTCACGTTCAACTTCACGACTTGGGTGCATCAGGCGGTTAGCCAGTTCACCGTCAGTGGTAAACAGCAACAGACCCGAGGTATTGACGTCGAGACGGCCAACCGCCACCCAGCGTGAGCCACGCATTTTAGGCAGACGATCGAACACGGTAGGACGGCCTTCAGGGTCGCTGCGCGTACAAAGTTCACCTTCCGGCTTGTAGTAAGCCAGTACGCGACAGACAGTATCCTGCGCTTCGAGAATGGACAGCACATGACCATCAAGACGGATCTTGGTGCCGGCAGTCAACTCAACGCGATCGCCCAGGGTAGAGATTTTACCGTCTACACTGATACGACCTTGCTGGATCATCGCTTCTACTTCGCGACGCGAACCGTGACCGGCGCGGGCTAATACTTTTTGCAGTTTTTCACTTTGCAGACCTTCGCCTTCGTCCAGCGCGTTCTTTGGCTTTTCGTATTTCGGCGCTTCTTCTGCTTCGTCGTCACTGACTTTTTTCACCAACAGGGTCTCAGCACGTGGCTTGGTGCTACGGGGTTTATCACCCTGCGGCTTTCCATTACGTGGTTGATCCATGCGTGGTTTTTCAGTACGAGGTCTGTCCGCACGGGGTTTATCCGCGCCGATGTTCTCCGCAGCGACTTTACCGCCACGGGCTTTTTCTATCCGAGATTTGTCTGCGCCGGGCTTTTTGCCGCGCGGCTTATCTGCTTCGGCACGCTGGAAACGCGGCTTATCAGAGGAAAACTTATCGTTTTTTTGCTTACTGGAATTAAACTTCTCGCTCATTGAGCAGCCTCATTTGTCGCCTTCACAGGCGTCGGGGGGAGCAGACAGCGCAACCTGAAAGATTGTCTGTCTGCGAGAAAACAGTGACTTACGAAAAAGTCAGCCCTCCATTATACACAGTTATAGCCACTATGTACCGATGATTGTGGATAAAACGCTTAAATTTTATCCATTACCTTTACCTGCAAAATGGCCGCAGATTAACGGAAAGGCGTCGGATCGCCGGCACCTTCGCGGACCACTTCCGGGATCGAGTCGGTCAAATCGATAACCGTCGTCGGCTGTTGTCCCAGAGAACCCCCGTCAATAATCAAATCCACCAGCTTGCCGATGCTCTCTTTGATCTCTTCAGGATCGGATTCCGCAAAGTCATTGCCCGGCAACATCAGGGTGGTGGACATCAGCGGTTCACCCAGCACGTCGAGCAGTGCCAGCGCGATAGGATTGGAGGGAACGCGCATACCAATGGTTTTACGTTTCTCGCTCATCAGGCGACGCGGTACTTCTTTGGTGGCTTTAAGAATAAACGTGTAATTACCCGGCGTATTATTTTTCATTAAACGGAAGGCCGAGTTATCCACATAGGCATAGGTCGAAAGCTCGGAAAGATCGCGGCAAACCAGAGTGAAGTTATGGTTGCCATCCAGTTGCCGAATGCGACAAATACGCTCCATTGAATTTTTATCTTCCAGGCGACAACCCAAGGCATAGCCCGAATCCGTTGGATAGACGATCACGCATCCTTTGCGCAGCATATCCACAGCCTGGTTGATCAACCGCGGTTGCGGATTTTCAGGATGGATATAAAAGTACTGACTCATGTTAATTCCTCTCTATCGTTTGCAGACCGTCTTGTCTGCCAGCAGAAAGTACCGGGGAAACTATGTTCCCGACGGGTATCTCTTGCTTTAATCCGCTTGCGGGACTGTGTTTATCGCGACTGTGGCCAGTCCTGCCAGACGGCCTGTACGTTGGCCGGTAGCCAAAGTTTGCGCCCCAGCTCGATCCACGAACAGGGGAGATGAAAGTCCGACCCCTGCGATGCCAGTAAATTATAGTCACGGGCCAATACGGCGTGTTGCGTGCGCTCATCGGGCGACTGCTGACACTGCGCCACTTCCATGGCATCGCCGCCATGTTCGGCAAAATAAGCCAATAACCTTTTTAACCATTTGGCGGATAAATCATAGCGTCCGGGATGGGCGACCACGGCCTGACCACCAGATTGGTGAATAACATCAACGGCTTCTTCTATTGTACACCACTGTGGCGGAACATAACCGGTATTGCCCTTGGCGAGATATTTTTTAAATACCTTGGCGATATTGTCCGCGATGCCGATTTCCACCAGATAACGGGCAAAGTGCGCGCGGGTTACCGCCCCGCCCTGCGCCAGACGCAGCGCACCTTCATAGGCCCCTTCAATACGGGCCTTGGCCAGGCGGCGGCCAATCTCCTGCGCCCGTTCCACCCGCAATTGAGCCTGACGCTCAAGCAGGCCGACCATCGCCGGATGCTGCGGATCGATACGCAGCCCGACAATATGAATCTCATGGTTTTCCCACAGTGTCGAAATTTCCACACCGTTAATCAGTTGCAGCGGTAACTGTTGATCCGCAATGGCCGCCGCCGCGCGCGCCAATCCTTCGGTGCTGTCGTGGTCGGTAATGGCCAGCACGCCAACGCGCATCTCCACCGCACGAGCGACCAGCGCTTCGGGCGTCAGATAACCGTCGGAGGCGGTAGTATGGCTATGCAGATCGTAAAGGGTGAAGGCAGGTGAATCAGATAAACTTGCTGTCATAATAATTATAGAAAGGCTCTGTAAAAAAACTGCCGGTATCATAACCCGTAACCTGTCGGCGAGTTACCGCTATCTCCGCTTTGTCCGCGGATTGTACAGCTTTTAAGCAAAGCGTAGTCAGGCGGACAGCCATGGCCACGGAGGTGAAAATAATCAGTAAAAGGTGGTTGACTTTAGGGTGGTGAACTAGTTAACTAGTACGCAAGTTCACAGGGCAACGTGGCAAGCGAATTCAAGGCAAGCACTACTTACTGTCACTACCCCTCGGCAATATGGGTATCAACAAGAGCGACTGATGATGAAAATTAACATGACTTCTGTTAACAGCTGGTGGCGCGCTTCCCCTTTGCGGGCGGTGTAATCGCGCATAGCTGTCATCAGACGCTGCAGATACCCCAGGCCCGCACAATGCGGGCTTTTTTGTGGGCAAAGATCGGCATTTACCCGGTGGCAGTTAAAGGGTAAAACTTTATTGAATATCACGCCTTTGGGGCGACAGAATCAGGAAAAATCATGAGTAATCAACAACAAAAATTGGAACTGTTGACCGCGCAAGGAAGTTACCGTGGCGATCCAACGGCGATTTTTCACCAACTGTGCGGCGCACGTCCGGCAACGCTGTTGCTGGAAAGCGCAGAAATCAATACCAAAGAGAGCCTGAAAAGCCTGTTGATCATCGACAGCGCCCTGCGCATTACCGCCATGGGCCGCGTGGTGACCATTGCGGCACTGACCGCCAACGGGGCGTCACTGCTGCCGCTGCTCGATGCCTCACTGCCCGCCGATGTCATCAATGTCGTGCGCCCCAACGGTCGTGAACTGACTTTCCCGCTGATTGACAGCATGCAGGACGAAGATGCCCGCCTGCGTTCGCGTTCAGTATTCGACGCGCTGCGTAACGTCCTCCAACTGGTAGAGTCCCCGGCCGATGAACGTGAAGCCATGTTCCTTGGCGGTCTGTTTGCCTACGACCTGGTGGCCGGATTTGAAGACCTGCCGCAGCTCAGCGCCCAGCAACGCTGCCCTGATTTCTGTTTCTATCTGGCAGAAACCTTGCTGGTGCTCGACCACCAGCAGCGCAGCAGCCGTTTGCAGGCCAGTCTGTTTACCCCTTCACAACAAGAGAAACAGCGCCTGCAGGCTCGCCTGGAACAACTGCAACATCAACTGCAGCAGCCACTGCACGCTATCCCGCAGCAAAGCGTGAGCGATATGCAGTTAAGCTGCAATCAAAGTGATGAAGTCTTTGGTGCCGTGGTTGAAAAGATGAAAGAAGCCATCCGCGCCGGTGAAATTTTCCAGGTGGTGCCATCGCGCCGCTTCTCACTGCCGTGCCCTGCTCCGCTGGCAGCGTATGAAACGCTGAAAAACAATAATCCCAGCCCCTATATGTTCTTTATGCAGGATAACGATTTCACTCTGTTTGGCGCATCACCGGAAAGCGCACTGAAATATCAGGCCAGCAATCGTCAGATTGAAATTTACCCGATTGCCGGTACCCGCCCGCGCGGACGTCGCGCCGATGGTTCACTGGATGCCGATCTCGACAGCCGTATTGAACTGGAAATGCGTACCGATCATAAAGAGCTGGCTGAGCATCTGATGCTGGTTGACCTGGCGCGCAACGATTTGGCACGTATCTGCGAGCCGGGAAGCCGTTATGTCGCCGACCTGACCAAAGTTGACCGTTACTCCTTTGTTATGCATTTGGTTTCCCGCGTGGTGGGCACACTGCGCGCCGATCTCGATGTGCTGCATGCTTATCAGGCGGTAATGAATATGGGTACCCTCACCGGAGCACCGAAAGTACGCGCCATGCAGCTGATTGCCGCCTCGGAAGGCACACGCCGCGGCAGTTACGGCGGCGCAGTGGGTTACTTCACCGCCCATGGCGACCTGGATACCTGCATCGTGATCCGCTCGGCTTACGTTGAAGATGGCATTGCCACCGTTCAAGCAGGTGGCGGCGTAGTGCTGGACTCCGTACCGCAGTCTGAAGCCGATGAAACTCGCAATAAAGCCCGTGCTGTGCTGCGCGCCATTGCCACAGCCCATCATGCCAAAGAGGTGTTTTAAGATGGCCGACATTTTACTGATCGATAACGTCGATTCTTTTACCTACAACCTGGTGGACCAACTGCGCGCCAGCGGCCATAACGTGGTGATTTACCGCAATCAGATCCCGGCGGACATTATTGTTGAAAAGCTCAGCCAGCTGGAAAATCCGGTGCTGCTGCTCTCGCCAGGACCGGGGACCCCGTCACAAGCGGGCTGCATGCCAGAGCTGTTGCAACGTTTACGTGGCCAGTTGCCGATTATCGGTATCTGCCTTGGTCATCAGGCAATTGTCGAAGCCTATGGTGGTCATGTCGGTCAGGCGGGCGAGATCCTGCATGGTAAAGCCTCTTCTATCACCCATGACCAACAAGCGATGTTTGCCGGTATGCCTAACCCGCTGCCCGTTGCCCGTTACCATTCTCTGGTCGGCAGTCAGATCCCGTCGGGTCTGACCGTCAATGCTCGCTTTGGTGACATGGTAATGGCCGTACGCCACGATCGGGACCGCGTTTGCGGCTTCCAGTTTCATCCCGAATCCATTTTAACGTCTCAGGGCGCCCGTCTGTTAGAACAGACCCTGGCCTGGGCTTTGGCGTAAGAGGAACCGTCATGGAAACGCAAAATATTGCAGGTATTCTGGAAAACCTTTACCAGGCCCAAACGATGACCCAGCAACAGAGTCAACTGCTGTTTAGTGCCATTGTCAAAGGTGAACTGGAGCCTGCACAACTGGCAGCCGCTCTTATCAGCATGAAAGTACGCGGTGAACAACCGGCAGAAATTGCCGGAGCTGCCCAGGCGCTGCTGGCGGATGCCGAGCCTTTTCCGCGCCCCGATTATCCGTTTGCCGATATTGTCGGTACCGGCGGCGATGGCACCAACAGCATTAATATTTCTACCGCCAGCGCCTTTGTTGCTGCGTGCTGTGGTGCCAGCGTAGCCAAACATGGCAACCGCAGTGTTTCCAGTCGCTCGGGGTCGTCCGATTTACTGGCCGCCTTTGGCATTCGTCTGGATATGCCAGCCGAAGCCTCACGGGCGGCGCTGGATGAGTTAGGGGTGTGTTTTCTGTTTGCACCGCAATATCACACCGGTTTTCGCCATGCGATGCCGGTACGCAAAGCGCTGAAAACCCGTACGCTGTTTAACGTGCTGGGTCCGTTGATTAATCCGGCAAGACCGCCGTTGGCGCTGATTGGCGTCTACAGCCCGGAACTGGTGAAACCCATTGCCGAAACGCTGCGCACCCTGGGTTATCAACGCGCGGCCGTAGTACACGGCGGCGGCATGGATGAAGTAGCGATCCACGCCCCGACCCAGGTGGCGGAGCTGAAAGATGGCGAGATCACCACCTTTGAGCTGACGCCGCAGGACTTTGGTTTGGACAACTATCCGCTGTCGGCACTGCTCGGCGGCGAACCTGAAGAAAATCGTGACATTCTGGCACGCTTGTTACAAGGTAAAGGCGACCCGGCCCATGAAGCTGCGGTAGCGGCCAACGTGGCCATGTTACTGCGCCTTTTCGGTCAGGAAGATTTAAAACAAAATGCCCAACAAGCGTTGGCAGCAATGCGCAGTGGTGAACCCTACCAACGCGTTCGCGCATTGGCAGCAAGAGGATAAGTGATGCAGCAGGAAACCGTGCTCCACAAGATTGTTCGTGACAAAGAAGTCTGGGTCGCGGCGCGAAAAGAACAGCAGCCCCTGGCCAGTTTTCAAAATGAGATCCACCAGAGTCAGCGCAGTTTTTATGACGCGTTGCAAGGGGCCAGAACCGCCTTTATTCTTGAATGCAAAAAAGCATCACCGTCAAAAGGCACCATTCGCGATAACTTTGATCCGGTCGCCATCGCCAAGGTATATAAAGATTATGCCTCTGCTATCTCGGTACTGACTGACGAAAAATATTTCCAGGGCAGCTTTGATTTTCTGCCGCTGGTCAGCCAAACGGTAACCCAGCCGGTGTTGTGCAAAGATTTTATTATCGATCCTTACCAGATCCATCTGGCGCGCTACTATCAGGCCGATGCCATTTTGCTGATGTTGTCGGTGTTGAATGACGAGCAGTATGTACAGTTGGCCGCCGTGGCGCACAGCCTGAATATGGGAATTTTGACCGAAGCCAGCAACGAAGAAGAGCTGGAGCGGGCGATTAAACTCAATGCCAAAGTCGTCGGGATCAATAACCGCGACCTGCGCGATCTGTCTATCGATCTCAATCGTACTCGCCAGTTGGCACCGCGCGTGCCACATGGGGTCACGGTGATCAGTGAGTCAGGGATTAACGATTATGCTCATATCCGTGAGCTTAGTCGCTTTGCCAATGGTTTCCTGATTGGCAGTGCGCTGATGTCGGAACCCGATCTCACCAGCGCAGTGCGTCGCGTGCTGCTGGGTGAAAATAAAATCTGCGGTCTAACCCGTCCACAGGATGCCAATGTCGCCTATCACTCCGGTGCGCTGTACGGCGGACTGATTTTCGTTGAAGGTTCACCGCGCTTTATTGATAGCACCCAGGCGCGACTGGTACAAAGTGGCGCCCCGCTAAAATACGTCGGGGTATTTCGCAATGCGCCGATCGAAGCCGTGGCTGACAAGGCCAGCGCCCTGCACCTGTTTGCCGTGCAACTGCATGGCGATGAAGATCAGGCCTATATCAACGCGCTGCGGGAACAATTGCCAGCGGACTGCCAGATCTGGAAAGCCCTGAGCGTGACCGAGACTATGCCGCTGCGAGATCTGCAGCATGTCACCCGCTATGTGCTTGATAATGGCAAAGGCGGCACCGGTCAGCGTTTTGACTGGAGCACGTTACAGGGTGAAAAGCTCGACAACGTGCTGCTGGCTGGCGGACTGGGCGCAGATAACTGCGTTGAGGCTGCACAGCTGGGTTGCGCCGGGCTGGATTTTAACTCTGGCGTCGAGCGCGAACCCGGCATTAAAGATGCGGATAAAATTACCGCAGTATTCCAGACGCTGCGCGCTTATTAAATCGAGCTGATACCCATGCTGGCTGTTGCCGCCAGGCCGCAACAGCCAGCAATCCTCCGCGGTATTGCAGCGCCTTACTTGGTTAGACAGGAAGAGAGACTATGACTTTACTTAACCCCTACTTCGGCGAATTTGGCGGTATGTATGTACCGCAAATTCTGATGCCAGCGCTGGTGCAGCTGGAAGAAGCCTTTGTCAATGCCCAGAGTGACCCTGAGTTTCAGGCTGAGTTTATCGATCTGCTGAAAAATTATGCCGGTCGTCCTACGGCCTTGACCCTGTGCCGCAATCTCACCGCAGGCAGCAAAACCAAACTTTACCTGAAACGTGAAGATTTGCTGCACGGCGGCGCGCATAAAACCAACCAGGTTTTAGGTCAGGCACTGTTGGCCAAGCGCATGGGTAAAACCGAAATCATCGCCGAAACCGGTGCCGGTCAACACGGTGTTGCCTCGGCCCTGGCCTGCGCCCTGCTCGGGCTGAAATGCCGCATTTATATGGGAGCCAAAGACATTGAGCGTCAGTCTCCCAACGTCTTCCGTATGCGCCTGATGGGCGCGGAAGTGATCCCGGTTCATAGCGGCTCGGCGACACTGAAAGATGCCTGTAACGAAGCGCTGCGCGACTGGTCTGGCAGCTATGAGACATCGCACTATATGCTGGGGACGGCGGCA
Source organism: Rouxiella aceris (assembly GCF_012933545.1). Classification (GTDB taxonomy): domain Bacteria; phylum Pseudomonadota; class Gammaproteobacteria; order Enterobacterales; family Enterobacteriaceae; genus Rouxiella; species Rouxiella aceris. Next base: position 43,085 of record NZ_JAADJU010000010.1, read on the forward strand.
GGTCCGCACCCTTACCCGACCATTGTGCGCGAATTCCAGCGCATGATTGGCGAAGAAACCAAGGCCCAGATGCAAGAACGCGAAGGCTGCCTGCCTGATGCGGTGATTGCCTGCGTTGGTGGCGGATCCAACGCCATTGGCATGTTTGCCGATTTTATTGACAACACCTCCGTCAGACTGATTGGCGTTGAGCCAGCAGGGCTGGGGATCGAAACCGGCCAGCACGGTGCTCCGCTTAAACATGCGCCAGTGGGCATCTATTTCGGTATGAAAGCGCCGATGATGCAAACTTCCGAAGGACAGATTGAAGAGTCCTATTCAATCTCTGCCGGTCTCGACTTTCCGTCCGTGGGTCCGCAGCACGCCTACCTGAACAGCATTGGCCGCGCAGAATACGTGTCGATCACCGATGATGAAGCGTTGGAAGCCTTTAAAGAGCTGTCTCGCCACGAGGGGATTATTCCTGCACTGGAATCCTCCCACGCCCTGGCCTATGCATTAAAAATGATTAAAGAAGAACCCAACAAGGAGCAGATCCTGGTGGTAAACCTTTCTGGTCGCGGCGATAAAGATATCTTTACCGTACATGACATCCTGACTGCACGGGGAGAAATCTGATGGAACGTTATCAACAACTGTTCAAACGTCTGGAGAGTGAAAAAGCCGGTGCATTCGTGCCTTTCGTCACCCTTGGCGATCCCAACCCCGAGCTGTCGCTGGCGATTATTGACACGCTGATCGAAGCCGGTGCCGATGCTTTGGAACTGGGTATTCCCTTCTCCGATCCGCTGGCAGATGGCCCGACCATTCAAAACGCCAACCTGCGCGCCTTTGCCGCCGGGGTAACGCCGACGCAGTGCTTTACCATGCTGGCACGGATCCGCGAAAAACATGCCGATATTCCCATTGGCCTGCTGATGTACGCTAATCTGGTGTTTCATAATGGCATCGATAACTTCTATCAGCGCTGTGCGGAAGTGGGCGTCGATTCGGTGCTGGTTGCCGATGTGCCGCTGGAAGAGTCCGCTCCGTTCCGGGCCGCAGCGATGCGTCACGGCGTGGCACCGATTTTTATCTGTCCGCCAAACGCCAGCGACGATCTGCTGCGCGAAATTGCCTCTCATGGCCGTGGTTACACCTACCTGGTCTCTCGTGCCGGTGTTACCGGTACCGAGACGCGCGCCGTTACGCCGCTTAATCATCTGACCGCCAAGCTGAAAGAATACCACGCAGCGCCACCGTTGCAGGGTTTTGGTATTTCCGAACCGGCACAGGTGAAAGAGTCGCTGGCTGCGGGCGCAGCCGGAGCGATTTCAGGGTCGGCAATTGTGCGCATTATTGAAAATAACCAGCATCAGCCAGCTGAAATGCTGGCGCAGCTCTCACGCTTTGTGAGTGAGATGAAAGCCGCTACCCGTAGCTAATAAGCTGATAGCAAACCCCATTTTCATTTTAGCAACACAAAAGCCTCAGACATTCTGTGACTGAGGCTTTATTTTTTTAGGCCATTTACATTTTTTTAACGGCCAAAATTGTATATCCCGTCCTTTTGAACCACAATTAACGCGCTGATTATTAATTATTCTTAATCAGTGCGTCGTCGTATTTGAGAATAAGAAGAATATTGTTCTCTGACATCTTAGTTTCTGATAACAAGTGGCAAGGAGAGTAAGCTATGAAGCTATTAAAAAGTCTTTCAGCTATGTGTATGGCGGTCGTTGTGGTTTCAACACTTGCAGCCTGTGCGCCGACAGCCAAACAGGAAGGGACGGGTGGCTATCTTGACGATACCGTGGTGACCACCAAAGTGAAATCGGCTCTGCTGGCAGATAAAACCATCAAGTCGCGGGAAATTGGCGTGGAAACTTTTAAAGGCCGTGTACAGCTAAGCGGATTTGTCTCTTCGAAAGCCGAACAATATCGTGCAGTAAGCGTCACCCAGGGTGTAGCGGGTGTTCGTTCCGTTGAAAACGATATGCGTATCAAGTAACGATCGCGCAAGATAAAAGGCGTCAATATGGCGCCTTTTATCATTACCCGCAGATTGAGTGACACTGTCTGCCCGATAAAGCTTAAAACTTATAACCCACGGAGAACATAAACACCCACGGATTGATCTGGGTTTTTACGCTTTGCTGTTCGCCATCGGCTTTAAATCTCGCGGTAGTATTAATATCCAGCCACCATACCGACGCATTCAGCAACCAGTCTTTATTCAGGTTGTAGTCCAGCCCTGCCTGCGTTGCCAGCCCCCATGAGTGTTTCAGACTGAGATCGGTTAAGTTGGCGTCAGATCCCGTTTGATTAAAATGCGCATCATAGAAAGTGGTGTAGTTTACGCCCAGCCCCAGGTAAGGCCGCAGTTTGTCTTCTTTATTTCCAAAATAATACTGCGCCATCAGCGAAGGTGGCAGCTGTTTAACGCTGGCAATATCGCCAATGCCGTTAAGACCGATTTTATGCTTGAACGGCGTCGCCGCCAGCAATTCCATACCGATGTTATCGGTCCACATATAGCCTAATGTCAGACCAAGTTGCGTGTTATTGCTGACATCAAAGGATCCCAGCGATCCCAACACACTTGGTGAATTTGCGGTAGGCCGAACGGTGGCGGTCCCGGCGCGAACAATGACATCCCCTGCCTGATTAGCACTGGCTACCGTTGGCAAAACGGCGGCGGCGAGAAGCGCCCAATATGCTGCTTTCATTATCCATTCCTTTACTGTGGTTATTTATGCGTATATAGCCACATTTGATAAAAAATTGGTTGTGGTGAGATCAAATTTTTATATGAAAATTGATGTAAATGCACTTCGTTAAATTCAACCTAACCAACTAAAAACAAAGGAATTGATCTAAATCAAAAAAGGCACTTTTACCCTGCTCTTGGCGTCTACAGCTATCCGTTGCAGAGAAGAAATGAAACGGGTATTTTGCCTACTCACTGTTGGTTTTGGTTTGTTCTTTCCGTTTACGGTCACTATCCAAGATGAACAAGATTGATAATCCCTGTATCTCCTGTGGCGCCTGTTGCGCCTTTTTCCGCGTTTCATTTTATTGGGCTGAATGTGCAGAGGCTGGCGGCAAGGTGCCGCTGGCGTTGACCGAGCAGGTCACGCCCTTTCTGAGCTGTATGCAAGGAACCAACGCGCGTGTACCGCGCTGCGTGGCGTTAGAAGGTGAGATAGGTAAGTCGGTAAGCTGTTCTATTTATCTCAACCGGCCTGGTACTTGTCGGGAATTTGATCCATCAGGTTTGGACGGTGTCAGCAATGAAGCCTGCGATCGTGCTCGCGCACATTACGGCTTGCCGCCGCTGATATCGCTGGCAAAACAGGAGGGGTAGAAACAACAATGCCGGAGTGATCCGGCATTGTTGATGGCGCAGGCCAGGTGCGAACTATTACGCTGGGGTCAGCACTTTTTCGCGCAGTTCGATAAACTGGCGACAAACGTCATCGACCTCCAACAGGCCAACATTTTCCTCTGGGGCCTTAATGACCGCACAAGGAACCTGCCATGGCCCCCAGTAACAGGCATCGCTATTGCCAAACAGTGCCACCACCGGCTTATGCACGCCGGCGGCAATATGCAAGGCACCGCCGTCACTGGTAATAATCTGGTCGCAGAGCGACATCGCTGCCATCAGCTCACGGATGCTGCGCGTGGGGATTGCCGTAAGGTTGATATCTTCGCAAGCACTGATAATGCGTTGGGCATTAAGGTCATCACCGGGATGCTCCGGATTGTCTGAAGCCCCCGGGGACCAGAACAACACCAGCTGGCAGGCTTCACGGGCGCAAAGACGATGTGCCAACTCGATAAACTTATCGATTTGCCAGCGCTGCTTCGGTTTACGCGCGCTAATTTGCAGGCCGTAGACCGGCAGATCTTTTTTGAGCGGGTATTTGGCGGCCATCTGCGCTACTTCATGCTCGGAAACATAGAGTTCCAGCGGCCCGGGGGTCTCATTGATCCCCAGCGGCGTAGCAAGTGCATTCAGCGATTCTACGATGTGCACATTCTTGAGTGGCAGCACCTGGTCGGTAACGCACTCGGGAGACTCGTTGCCGATGGCAATGATGCGTTTGGCACCTGACAGTTTAGCCCATAGCAGTGGACGTTTATCTGAGCTGCCAACAATGGCCACATCGTAACGCGCCAGACGAATGGACAAAATGGTTTTTAACCGTTGCAGATAGACGCCAACCAGGGTTTGCCCGGGTTTACGATGGTGTGATTTGCAATAGAGGTGAACTTTACCAATATGCGGGTTGCCCTCTAGCACATCTTTATTATAGGTATTGACCAGCAAATCGACGCTGGTGTTTTTTTGCCCGGCAAGTGTAGCAATAAGCGGCGTAGTGAGGATCAAGTCACCAATATTATCACGTCGAATTAATAGAATTTTCATAATCGCTGCTAAGATAACTAAACAGACTGCATCCTAGATTTACAAAAAAAAACAATCAAGTCTCTTTACGCAAAAATAGCGGTTTTTCATTTATTTAAATACCAGGGGAATTATTGGCGAAAGCCATTGTCTGTTGATCTATTGCTTAAAAATCCACTTATTAATCTGCTATAAAGCGCTAATCTCATCGCCAGAAGGCAACCCCGCCGCATGAGTTAAACAGAAAACAGCTTGTGATGATTAGCGGCGTGTCAGCGAGTCAATTACAGGGTACAATCCCGATTCGAAAAAGTAGTCTTTCGCCACTCGATTTTGCCAAGGAGCCTTCATGCCTATCACGGCCAGTTCGTTGTACCGTGACAGTTTCAATTTTTTGCGCAATCAACTCGGCAGCATTTTGCTGCTAGCCCTGTTGACCGCATTTATTACCGTCATACTTAATCATGCTTTTACACCGGGCAGCGATCAAATTAGCTTGCTTAGCAGCGGCAACGATGCCCTTTCTGATACCACGGGGATGAGTATTCAGCAAATCATCCAACAGATGACCCCGGAACAACAAATGGTGCTGTTAAAAGTCTCTGCAGCGGCCACCTTTTCTGCATTGATCGGCAATGTACTATTGGTGGGCGGCATGCTGATGCTTATCCAGCAGGTGTCCCAGGGTGTGCGCACCAGCGCACTGCGCTCCATTGGCAGCGCGGCACCCATTTTGCCCCGCCTGCTGCTATTGATGCTGCTGTGTACTATCGTGGTGCAGTTGGGTCTGACGTTGTTTATTGTGCCTGGTATCGTGATTGCCATTGCCGTTTCTCTCGCACCGGTCATTACGGCCAGCGAAAAAGTCGGCATCTTCCGCTCAATCAAACTCAGTGCCAAACTGGCGTTTGCCAACACGCGACTGATCGTTCCCGCCATCATGCTGTGGCTGGCAGCCAAAATGCTGGTGCTGTTGGCGGTAAGTCACCTGAAATTTCTCGGACCTGAAGTGGCCACTATTGTGTTGAGCGCAGTCAGTAATCTGATTTCAGCTTACTTGCTGATCTATCTGTTCCGTTTATATAGCAAACTGCGCAGCTGATCGTTGAGAAGAGATAAAGGGGCGCAGTGAGGCCCCTTTGTTTGATAAAATGCCTGGTAAATCCACCGGACTTAAACAGTCTCCGCCTTTCCCTGTCATCGTCCAGACCAGCGGCTAAAGTTTGCCAGATGAAGCCAGTGACAGGATCCGGTATAGTCAGAGCTTATCAATAATATGGAATGAAGTATGAAGCAGCTTCTTGATTTTCTTCCCCTGATTGTTTTTTTTGTTTTTTATAAGCTTTACGACATTTACGTTGCCTCAGGCGCACTGATTGCCGCCACTGCAGTGGCATTGATCCTCACCTGGCTCAAATACCGCAAAGTAGAAAAAATGACCTTGGTCACCTTTGCTATGGTGGCGATATTCGGTACCCTGACCCTGGTTTTCCATGACAATCTGTTTATTAAATGGAAAGTCACGGTGATTTACGTGTTGTTCTCCGGTGCCCTGCTGGTTAGTCAGTTGGTTTTAAAGAAACCCTTGATTCAGCGTATGCTGGGCAAGGAGCTGACACTGCCTGAAAGCGTCTGGGGCAAACTGAATATCGCCTGGGCCATCTTCTTTTTACTTTGTGGCCTGGCCAATATCTATGTGGCTTTCTGGTTACCCGAAAATGTCTGGGTCAATTTTAAAGTTTTCGGCCTGACGGTTCTGACCCTGCTATTTACGCTGTTAAGCGGCATTTATATTTTTAGACATATGCCGGAAGAAGAAAAAAAATAGTCTTGATTCTGACGTAGGCTCACGGATGTTCCGCAAACAGGTAAAGGGTGTAGTCAGACGGCTGCTAATCCGCTTTCTACCCACTGTCAGGATGTGAGCCTGAATTTCGATTTTCAATGTGAAGCCCATCGATATGAACGAAAAACATAAGTTACCCAATGGCGAAATGGTGTTACGCACCCTGGCCATGCCTGCAGACACTAATGCCAATGGCGATATCTTCGGCGGCTGGTTGATGTCACAAATGGATATGGGAGGCGCAATTCAGGCAAAGGAAATCGCTAAAGGCCGCGTAGTCACCGTGCGCGTTGACGGTATGACTTTTCTTAAGCCGGTTGCCGTGGGTGATGTGGTTTGCTGCTATGCGCGCTGTATCAAGACCGGTAATAGCTCGATCACCATTAACGTGGAAGTCTGGGTGAAGAAGGTTTCCTCGGAGCCAATCGGTCAGCGCTATATCGCCACCGAGGCAGTATTTACCTATGTCGCCGTGGATGACGCAGGTAAATCTCGTAAACTGCCTGATGGTCGCAGTAATTTTAGCGTCGAGGACGGCAGTTCGCTGGCCGAGTGATCGAGGTTATAAAAATCTGAGCGCAACAGCCTGAGAGTATTCGCGGTCGGGCAGAGTGACCGCGAATAAATGCTCGTTGCCAAAGCTTGAGGTTTTCCTCAGTTGTGGTGTGCTTTGAACCTGATTTTTATTACTCTTCGACGCCACCGCCGCCGTTAATTTTAAACACCAATGTCACTGTCAGATTTTTGGCTTCTTTAGGTTCATAGCGCCATTTACGCATTGCCGTTTTCACCTCACGCTCAAACATATTGCGCGGCTCTGCGGACAAAATTCTGACGTTATCTACACTGCCATCACTATTCACATCAAACTGTACCTTAACGCGCCCTTCAATACGCAGCGCAAACGCGCGGGCCGGATATTGTGGTTTGTCGCGATCAAGCGGGCGTGGCCCACTGCTGCTGCCTGCGGTTTGTGCCTCAGGTTTTGGCGCCGGTGCCAGCGGTGCTTTTTGTGAACTTAATGGTGAAGTCTCGGCTTTGGTGACATCCTGAGTTTTTTCAAACAGTTTCGGCTGCGGCTGCAGTTTGGGTTTCTCAACCGGTTTTTTCTCCGGTTTCGGCTTTGGCTTGGGCAGCGGTTTGGGTTCAGGCAAAGGTACAGCCACCGGCTCTGGCACAGGCTCAGGTTTGATTTCTGGCTCAGGTTCCGGCTGGGGTTGTACGACAGGCTGCGGAGGTGGTGGCGGAGCAAAGGTCGCTGGATTAACCATAGTGACGCTCATCACCTGCTGTTGTTGTCTGGGCGTTTCAGTCACATCGGTAATGGTGACATAGAGTAACGCCGCAATAACGGCACCATGGATGCCGACAGATACCATGGCGGGCAAGGTGACTTTGCGAATGAAAGAATATTTGTTTAACGGCATAGCATTGGTTAACGGCATCGTTCTTGGCTGCATAGTGTTTCAATTCTCCGTGAACCATCAAGTTTAAATGCAAATAGCAATCATATTCAACAATCAGATGAAAACTATTCTCAAATACTGCACTTTTGATTGATTCAGGACACTTTCCCTTAGCTCAGGCTTCCGATATGGTAAATAATTGCACGTGACTGGACGCTATTGCTGGGTCTGATTAGCTATTTTGACAACCATTAACAAGGTGAACCATGCTTTACGTTATCTATTCAGAAGATATTCCGAACTCATTGGAAAAAAGACGCCAGGCTCGTCCTGCCCATATTGAACGCCTGCAAGCCTTGAAAGAACAAGGGCGCGTGCTGCTCGCAGGACCGTTTCCAGCCATTGACAGCGAAGAACCCGGTGATGCCGGTATGACCGGTTCGCTGGTGATTGCCGAGTTCGAAAGTCTGGCAGAAGCCACCCGCTGGGCCGATGTCGATCCTTATATGCTGGCCGGGGTTTATCAAAAAGTTACCGTTAAACCTTTTAAAAAAACCATCTGACCACAGCGTGTCGGACGAGATGTCAGCAAGCCGTCTCGTCCGGCCGGGGTTAATTTGTCACCCAGGTGGCATAATGGAGACAATTAACAGCTCAAGCTAACTTCAGGCTTACGTGGTAGACTGGTTACCCCAACACAGAGGTTACCACTATGTCATTCTTCGACGGATTGAAGTTTTTGACCAGTCAAACCACCAAGGTCGTTTGTCCGCAATGTCAGGCAACGACTGAGCAGATCAGCAGCAAGGTGCGTAAAAACGCTACCCTGGTGTGTCCTAAATGCGGCGCGCTTTTTCGCAAGAACGAAGACAACCGCTAAAGTGGTTTGATATCAACGTAAAAAAGGCGCATCAAGCGCCCAGTCCAGGTATTACCACCATTCGTTGATTACCGAGTATAAACAAAGACGTTGATGTTGCAGAGAATGGATCTCTCGAATACGGTATATATGGCGGTAACGTCGAGACTGGCCTTCCAGCCAGCGGCTCTTGCGCCTTTGAGCCTGACGCAGCATGCGCCAGCGGCCAACTTCATTCCTGCTATGTTTCATACAACAAATCTTCCTGAAAAGGGTTCTCTGTTTAAACAAGGCCGACATTATATACCCAAAAGTTGGCAATATGCAGAGTTTGCACTGATAACCTGATGATCCTATGTCTGTTATTGAGAGTTATAGCTACGCTTAATGACAGGTCAGAGAGAAAATTTACCTTTACAGACAATTCATTAAGAGCTAGCTGATTGAAAAATAGCGTAAAATTGGTTATACCACGCAAGTCCTTGCTGCGGGAAGTCAGCCAGACCACGCCGCCCGACACTTTGCACAGCAAAGTGAATGCCGCCAGGGCGACGGCAACTTGAACGATGAAGGGTTGGCAGGGCTTTACCTTCTGCTGCCCTGAGAAAACTCACCGGATTGCTCGCGAACAGGATTTTTCGCCCCTATGACAACATTTTACACGTTAATCAGTTGGTTTCTCATCTTTGGCTATTGGTTACTGATTGCTGGTGTAACCTTGCGCATTTTGATGAAACGCCGCGCCGTACCTTCTGCCATGGCCTGGTTACTGGTTATCTATATCATCCCTTTGGTGGGGATTATTGCCTATCTCTCCTTTGGTGAGCTGCATTTGGGTAAAAGGCGCGCCGAACGCGCCAAGGCGATGTGGCCTTCTACGGCACGCTGGCTCAATGAACTCAAGGGCTGCCATCGCATTTTCGCCACCGAAAACAGTGAGATTGCCAAATCGCTGTTCCAGTTGTGCGAACGTCGCCAGGGGATTGCCGGAGTAAAAGGCAATCAGTTGCAGCTACTGACGACCAGCGACGACACACTGAAATCGATCATGCGCGATATTGAACTGGCCCGTCATAATATCGAGATGGTGTTCTATATCTGGCAACCCGGCGGTCTGGTGGACCAGGTTGCCGAATCGCTGATGGCCGCTTCGCGCCGCGGCGTTCACTGCCGTCTGATGCTTGACTCAGCCGGTAGTCTGCAGTTTTTTCGCAGTCCCTATCCATCGATGATGCGTAATGCCGGTATTGAAGTGGTCGAGGCGCTAAAAGTTAATCTGTTCCGCGTGTTCCTGCGCCGTATGGACCTGCGTCAGCACCGCAAGGTGGTACTGATCGATAACTTTGTCGCCTATACCGGCAGCATGAATATGGTCGATCCGGCGCTGTTTAAACAGGATGCCGGTGTCGGTCAGTGGGTGGATCTTATGGCCCGTATGGAAGGACCGGTGGCCACCACCATGGGCATTGTCTACTCCTGTGACTGGGAGATCGAAACCGGCAAGCGTATTCTGCCGCCAGAGCCGGAAGTCAACCAAATGCCCTTTGAGCAGGAAAGCGGTCATACTATCCAGGTGATTGCCTCCGGTCCCGGTTTCCCTGAAGATATGATCCATCAGGCACTGCTGACCGCCTCCTATTCTGCGCGGGAACAGTTGGTGATGACCACCCCCTACTTCGTGCCCAGCGATGACTTGTTGCATGCCATTTGCACTGCGGCTCAGCGCGGCGTCGATGTCAGTATCATTATGCCGTTGAAAAATGATTCGATGATGGTCGGCTGGGCCAGTCGCGCTTTCTACAATGAGCTGCTGGAAGCCGGGGTGAAAATTTACCAGTTCGAAGGCGGTCTGCTGCACACCAAAAGTATTTTGGTGGATGGTCAGCTTAGCCTGGTCGGTACGGTTAATCTGGATATGCGCAGTCTGTGGCTCAATTTTGAAATCACCCTGGTGATTGACGACGCCGGTTTCGGCAGCGATCTGGCGGTGGTACAAGAAGACTATCTTGCCCGCTCGCATCTGCTTGATACCAAAGTCTGGCTTAAACGGCCATTTTGGCATCGTATCGTCGAACGTCTTTTTTACTTTTTCAGTCCGTTACTGTAAAAGCCGCGGCGAGAGTGTTTTAATAGGCTATGTCGTAAGTGCCGGGCGTGTTTATATAATCCCACGCCGCCTTTTTGCTTATCGCACCAAAAACTATTAAACGAGATGACTATGGATCTGAATAATCGCCTGACAGAAGACGAAACCCTTGAACAAGCCTACGATATCTTCCTCGAACTGGCGGGAGATAATCTGGATCCTGCGGATATCCTGATCTTTAATCTGCAATTTGAAGAGCGTGGCGGCGCCGAGCTATACGATCCGGCAGAAGACTGGGTTGAGCATGTGGATTTCGATCTGAATCCCGACTTTTTTGCCGAAGTGGTCATTGGCCTGGCAGACGCCGACGGCGAGCCGATCAATGACGTTTTTGCGCGCGTATTGCTGTGTCGTGAAAAAGATCACAAGCTGTGCCATATCCTGTGGAAAGAATAAGCAGTGAGTTGACTGCCAGTGATAAAAAAACCCCGCATTAACACTTGCGGGGTGAGTTTGATGGCAAAGTCGTCTTGATGAGCGAGATACCCGGGCATAGCACACCTAGGGGCGCTCCGGCGGGCAAGCCCGCTACGACCCCAACGGTGCACTCTCCCTAATAATGGACTTTGTCAGCAGTCTGACCCCGCATTAACACTTGCGGGGTTTTTTATGACATCACGTCAGCAGCCACGCACTTACAGCGGATCGACTTTCAGGCAGGATACCGCGTGGCGGAAACTGCCTTCCAGTAATGGCCGCGTTTGGGCACATTCCGGCCCGGCAATCGGGCAACGCGTACGGAACACGCAGCCTGATGGCGGGTTAATCGGCGAGGGCAACTCCCCTTCCAGCAATTGGATGGTCTTGTTGCGCTCTTTATCCGGATCCGGCACCGGCACCGCTGACATCAACGCCCGGGTATAAGGGTGTAGCGGATTATTGTACACCTCGTCATAAGTGCCCAATTCCACTGAATGCCCGAGATACATGACCAGCACACGGTCGGAGATATGCTTGACCACCGCCAGATCGTGGGCAATAAAAATCAGCGACAGGCCCATTTCCCGTTGCAGTTGCTGCAGCAAATTGACCACCTGCGCCTGAATCGACACATCCAGCGCCGACACCGGTTCATCACAGATCACCAGCTTGGGTTCGAGGATCAGCGCGCGGGCAATACCAATACGCTGGCACTGGCCACCGGAAAATTCGTGGGGATAACGGTTGATCAGGTTAGGCAGCAGCCCGACCTTTAACATCATCGCCTTGACCTTCTCCTTGACCTGCAGCTTGGGCATTTTAGGATTATAGGTACGTAACGGCTCGGCAATAATTTCACCGATGGTCATACGCGGGTTTAATGACGCCAGCGGATCCTGGAAAATCATCTGAATATCGCTGCGCGTCTTGCGCCACTCGCCATCGGACATATTCAGCAGGTCTTTGCCCAGCCAGGCAACACGCCCGTCGGTGGCTTTCACCAGGCCAATAATGGCACGGGCAAAGGTGGATTTCCCGCATCCGGACTCGCCAACGACGCCCAGGGTTTCCCCTTCATACAGGCGCAGGGTGACACCGTCTACCGCTTTCAGCGTTTTGGACGGCTGCCAAAACCACTGTTTGCCATCTTTGATATTAAAGTGCACTTTCAAATCGGCAATTTCGAGCAACACTTTCTTTTCAGGCGCTGGAGGTATTACCTCAATCACTTCACTCATACTAACTCCTCCACAGGCTTGAAGCAGGCGCGCAGGCGGCCATCACCAAAGCGCTCCAGCGGTGGCGCTGTGGCACAAATTTCCATGGCAAACGGACAACGAGGTTGGAAAGGACAGCCTTTGGGTAAACGCAGCAAGTTGGGTGGATTTCCCGGAATAGTCAATAACGCGCCACCTTCGGCATCCAGACGCGGTACGGCGTTCAGCAGCCCGATAGAATAAGGATGGCTTGGCTGATAAAACACATCGCGCGCCTGGCCGTATTCCATGGTGCGTCCGGCATACATCACCAGCACCTTGTCACAAATCCCTGCCACTACGCCCAGGTCATGGGTGATCATAATAATGGCAGTATTGAACTCGGCTTTAAGCTCGTTAAGCAGAGTCATGATCTGCGCCTGGACGGTCACATCCAAAGCGGTGGTCGGTTCATCGGCGATCAGCAATTTAGGGCTACACAACAGCGCCATGGCAATCATCACACGCTGGCGCATGCCACCTGAAAACTCATGCGGGTACATTTTCATGCGCTTGCGTGCTTCCGGCATTTTAACCGCGTCCAGCATGCGCACCGATCCGTCAAACGCCTCGGAACGGCTCATATGCTTGTGCAGCATCAGCACTTCCATCAGCTGCTCACCGACTTTCATATAAGGGTTCAGCGAGGTCATCGGGTCCTGGAAGATCATCGAAATCTGCTCGGCGCGCAGTTTATTCAGCTGCTTTTGCGGCAGGTTGAGGATCTCACTGCCGTTAAATTTTGCCGAGCCACCAATCCGTCCGTTGCTGGCCAACAGGCCCATTAACGCAAAGGCGGTTTGTGATTTGCCCGAACCTGATTCGCCAACGATACCCAGGGTTTCACCCGCGCGCAGGTCAAAATTCAAATCATTGACCGCCGTGACATCGCCATCGGGCGTCTCAAAGGTGACCCGCAGGTCTTTGACGTCAAGCAAAATAGGCGCAGCAGGAGTGCTATTGTCCGTTTTAATGGTGCTCATATGACACTCCTTAACGATCTTTCGGATCGAGCGCATCACGCAGCCCGTCGCCGATAAAGTTGAAACAAAACAGCGTTACCACCAGGAAACCTGCCGGGAACATCAGTAACCAGGGAGAAACTTCCATTGAGTTGGCGCCGTCGCTAAGCAGTGCCCCCCAACTACTTAAGGGTTCTTGCGTACCCAATCCCAGAAAGCTGAGGAAAGATTCAAACAGGATCATGCTTGGCACCAGCAGCGAGGCATATACCACTACCACCCCCAACACATTAGGCACGATATGGCGCAGCACGATATTGCGGGTCGACACTCCGCTGACCAGCGCCGCTTCAATAAACTCTTTACGTTTCAGGCTAAGGGTCTGACCGCGGACAATACGCGCCATATCCAGCCAGGAAACCATGCCGATGGCGACAAAAATCAGGAAGATATTCTGTCCAAAGAAGGTGACCAGCAGGATCACAAAGAACATAAACGGAAAAGAGTTGAGGATTTCCAGCAAACGCATCATTGCCGAGTCGGTTTTCCCGCCCAGATAGCCGGAGAGTGAACCATATAGTGTGCCGAGGATCACCGCCACAAAGGCGGCAGAGACACCCACCATCAATGAGATGCGGCCACCAATGGCGACGCGAACCAGCAGATCACGGCCCGATGAGTCGGTGCCGAAATAGTGTCCGGAAGCGAGATCCGGTGCGGCAGACATCATATTCCAGTCGGTGTCGTCATAACGAAACTGCGCCAGCATCGGAGCGAAAGTAACGAAAAGCGCAATCAACGCCAGAATAATCAGACTGATGATCGCCGCACGGTTATGGATAAAGCGTCGGCGAGCATCTTGCCACAGGCTGCGCCCTTCTATCTCAAGCTGCTCGGTAAAGCTTTCCAGAGCTGCGCTGTTTTTCTTAGTTAACATCTTTGGCGTGCTCCAGCATTAATAACGAATTTTTGGATCAATAACGGCGTAGAGCACGTCGACGATCGCGTTAAACAGGATAGTCAAGGCACCGACCAGTATGGTCAGGCTAAGCACCAGCGAATAGTCACGGTTCAATGCGCCGTTAACAAACAGCTGGCCAATTCCCGGTAATCCATAAATGCTCTCGATCACCATTGAACCGGTAATGATCCCCACGAAAGCGGGCCCCATATAGGAGATCACCGGTAATAAAGCCGGTTTCAGCGCATGACGCAGAATAATGCTACGCAGCGGCAAACCCTTGGCACGCGCGGTACGAATAAAGTTGGAATGCAGCACTTCAATCATCGAGCCACGAGTGATACGCGCAATACTGGCGATATAAGCCAGCGAGAGCGCCACCATCGGCAGCACCATATATTTGAGGCCACCGCCGTGCCAGCCACCGCCGGGTAACCATTTCAACAGAATGGAGAAAATCAGTACCAGCAGAGGTGCGACAACAAAGCTGGGTATCACCACCCCGGTCATGGCAATGCCCATTACCGTATAGTCCCATCTGGAGTTCTGATTAAGCGCGGCGATCACCCCCGCCGTTACCCCCAGAACAATCGCCAACAAAAAGGCGGCCAATCCCAACTTTGCCGATACCGGAAAGGAGGTGGCGACCAGATCATTGACGCTATAATCTTTATATTTGAACGATGGACCAAAATCGCCTTTGGCCAGCTGTTCCAGGTAATGAAAGTACTGTTTATACATGGGATCATTGAGATGATATTTCGCCTCAATGTTGGCCATGACTTCTGGAGGAAGATTACGCTCGCCGGTAAATGGGCTACCGGGGGCGAGACGCATCATAAAAAACGAGATGGTGATAAGAATGAAAAGCGTCGGAATCGCTTCCAGACAGCGGCGTAAAATAAACTTTAACATTGCCCGTACCTGTTTTCTCAGCCTGTCATTACAGCTTGATAGTTTTGGCTTTAATCGTGTCAGGATCTGAAAATCATTGCTTTTCACACCGACACGGTGGCTGATAACTCAACCCTGAACATACATTGCTTGCAAAAGATCGCGGCATAAATAAAAGCAGGGCCGCTCGCGCAAGCCCTGCTTTTTAACAGTATTAGTGCTTGATAATATACAGATCTTTATCGAACACGTTATCCTGCGGATCTTTACCGGTGTATCCACCCACGTACTGTTTCACCAGACGGGCGTTAACATAGTAATAAACCGGGACGATAGCCGAGTCTTTATCCAACTGCTGTTCAGCCTGTTGGTAAAACGCAGCACGTTCTGCATCGGTTTTAACTTGCAATGCATCGGCAATCAGCTTGTCAAACGCCGGGCTCTTATAGTGCGCGGTGTTGTTGCTGCTGTTTGACAGCATGATGTTAAGGAATGACGTCGGTTCGTTGTAGTCAGAACACCAGCCGGCACGCGACACATCAAAGTTGCCCTGATGGCGAGTTTCAAGGAAGGTTTTCCATTCCTGGTTTTCGAGTTTCACTTCGACACCCAGGTTTTTCTTCCAGATGGCAGCGGCGGCAATAGCCAGTTTCTTATGCAGGTCGGAAGAGTTATACAACAGGCTGAAGGTCAGTGGCTTGTCAGCGGTATAGCCCGCTTCGGCCAGCAGTTTTCTGCCTTCGGCATTACGCTGTTCCTGGGTTTCTTTAAACCAGGCAGGTGCCGTCAGTTTGCCGCCAGTACCATCGGTGTACGGAGGAGTAAAGCCATAAGCCGGCAGATCGCCTTGGGCTTTGACTTTATTAACGATAATATCGCGGTCCAGACCCAGTTTCAGGGCAGTACGTACGCGGTTATCGGTAAATGGCGCTTTCTGGTTGTTGATTTCGTAATAGTAAGTACACAGGTATGGGTCAACGTGGACTTCTTTCGGAATATCGGATTTCAGTTTCTGGAAGAGTTCAATCGGCATATTGTTGTAGGTCATGTCGATTTCACCGCTGCGGTAGCGGTTAACGTCAGAAACTTCGGAAGAAATTGGCAGGAAGGTAACCTGAGTCAGCACGGTCTTGGCGTTATCCCAGTACTGAGGATTACGTTCCAGGACAATACGTTCGTTTACTGTCCAGGTTTTCAGTTTAAAGGCCCCGTTGCTGACATAGTTCTCAGGCTGGGTCCATTTGTCACCGAACTTCTCTACGGCTGGCTTATATACCGGCTTCATGGCGGTATGGGACAGCATTTTAACGAAATAAGGCACCGGTTCGCTCATGGTGACTTCCAGAGTGTGGTCATCAATAGCTTTCACACCAAGGGTGTCCGGGCTTTTCTTACCGGCGATAATATCGTCGATATTTACAATGTGGCCGTATTGCAGGTAGCTTTCATAAGGAGACCCGGTTTTAGGATCTGCCAGGCGCTGCCAGCTATAAACGAAATCAGCGGCGGTAACCGGTTGGCCATTGGACCATTTGGCATCTGGACGCAGATGGAAGGTCCAGACTTTAAAGTCTTTGTTTTCCCAGCTCAGTGCCACACCAGGAATAACGCTACCATCTTTCGGTGAGGTATTTACCAGGCCTTCCAGCAGGTCACGGATCACGTTGGATTCCGGAACCCCTTCCACTTTATGCGGGTCAAGTGACTGTACTTCCGAGCCGTTATTACGCACCAACTCTTGTTTGGCCGCCAGTTCAACGCCAGCAGGAACGGCAGCGGCAAAGCTGCTTACGGATGTTACCGCACCTAAAGCAACCAGGATACCGGCAGCAAGAAGGTGTTTTTTTGTGATGTTGGTCATTACTATCAACTCCGATTGTTATTATTTACCTGCGCGTCAGGCGCAAGCTAACCCCTTTCGGGTTATCCCCTTCATCTTCCAAACCACAGGCCGATGGGATACTGAACTTACCTCTTGGACTTCACTGTCTACGTCCGTCGAGAGTGGTCGGTATCACCCTTTGCTGCACCTTGAAATCATTTGGGTCTGGTTTTATTGCGGACAGGAACGAATTGCCCACGCAAAAACGACAAGTAGTCGGTCAATCCACAACGGTTGACCCTCCCCTGTTACTGCCTGTTGCGACATTCACCAGGATAAAAAAGTCAGGCGGTTAAACAGGTTAACCAAGTTGACATCTGTCCTACGGGATCACCCAATTAATAGTGAATGCCATCGCCAAATACAGCGATCAATACCTCGATAAATAGTGGCTGACTATCGCTTTTATGCACATTTTAATGCTGAAAATGTGCATAGGCACCGCAACTCCCGATAAAAAAGTTGGCGGACAGCGGTAGATTCAGCAGCACATTAAATAAGTAAACCTACTGATTATATGGACAAAAATTATGATTTATTCCAACCAGCAACGCCACTGAGGAATAGCCCTTTCAGCGGGCAGCAAAGCGTTAGTGGCATGCAGATTGTTTACTCTCCCGCTTTCCCGAAAAATAAAAATGGCTGCACCAGGTGCTTTCTCTCACGCAAAAAACCTGGCAAGAACCATCCTCGTTCTATGGATGCGGCGAAATATATTTTCGTTTAGCGACCGTCTGAAAATTATCAGAAGCCTGTAACGCGCGCCAATAAATTTTACTGAAATGTTAAGCCATCCGCTTTTATTACCCGCTAACCACTAAGGGGAAAATAGGCATCCAGCCTAAAAAAACTTACAACACATTGTTTTAATTGACTTTCTGTAAATTCCAGGCAAAAAATAAGTCATTTTCTTGCTTAAAAACAAAGCAAATACATTACATTAACATTCGTTTACTTTTAAGAATAAACCCCTGTTAAGTGCCCGGTAAACACTAATAACATCTCGATACTCCATGTACAAGCCCTACAGAATGATGTGATTAATATAACGTCAAAACGGGCAATAAAAGACAGTAAAAGTGACAAAAACAGGGAGGAAAAGCGGGATAAATAGATGCTTGAATGGAAATAGTCAGCAGAAGGCGACTTTATGCTACAAAGCGGTGCAATGGCACATTAACGGCACATTAGATGCACTATTATAAGGCGAGACAATATAAGAGAAGGTAATACTCAGGCAAAAAGACGCGCTCTTTTCACCTGAGCCAAGTTTGCAACTTCTTAAAGCAGGCCGGGGAAAGCAGCCCTGACACCGGTGACAATAAACTCGATCCCCAGTGACATCAGCAACAGCCCCATAATACGGGTAATGACGTTAATACCGGTTTGCCCGAGTAATTTCATCACTAATGGTGCCGCACGAAACAGTATCCAGCAGCAAAAAGAGAAGAAGGCGATAGCCACCGTAAAACCGAGCAAGTTTTCCCAGCCATGATACTTTGAGCTCCACACAATGGTGGAACTGATGGCACCGGGTCCGGCCATCAGCGGCAATGCCAGCGGCACGACGCCAACGTTTTCACGGATCGCTGTTTCTGATTTTTCCTGTTTGTTCTGTTTATCTTCGCCGAGCTTGCCGCTAATCATCGACATGGCAATGGTCACCACCAGTATTCCGCCGGCAATACGGAATGAATCGATAGAAATGCCAAAGATATGAAGAATAGCATCCCCTAGAAACAGCGAAGTACACAGGATAATGGCCACCGACAGATTGGCGGTCATATTAATCTTGTCGCGACCCGCTGCAGCCTGGTAGCTGGTCATGCTGATAAATACCGGCAGGATGCCGATGGGGTTAACCAAAGCAAATAAGCCTACGAAAAACTTGATATAACCTGAAAAATCCAAAAGTGTCTGGCTCACGCAGAACTCCGCATAAGTAGTGCGATAGAAGTGATTTGTGGGCGCTAATGTACTGGAATTAGTGTCCGTAAGCTACGAAGTTGTTCAGCACGTATCACCAGCTTTTTCCAATAAAGCAGTTATTAAAACTACTAAAGGAACAAATTAAACCTGACGACCCATGATGTACAAAATTTCTTTACATTTTGGAAAAATTAAATTATAAAAATTAACAAGTTAAGGGCTGAATGGTGTCAGCATTAAGGTGTTTTATGATCCAGATCATATTTGGCCTCCCCATTAATAGGTAAGCTTCTTTCATAGCAAAGATACACAGATGCGGTACAACAAAGTTAAAGTTGAATCCCTTCTGAAATTAGCAAGTTATGTCCTGTGGTGTTGGTAAGTTAAGAAAGCTTTTTGAGAAAATAAAGAAAAGAACCAGATAACCAATTGAATAATAGTCGATTTTATTTGTTACGGCAGGTTTACCTGCCCCGGCTATACTAGGTCACTGGCCCTGCTATTTTCTAAAAAAGTTTAACATTATCCAGGAGAACATTATGGCTGTAACAAACGTCGCTGAACTCAACGAGCTTGTTGCTCGTGTAAAAAAAGCACAGCGTGAGTATGCAGAGTTCACACAAGAACAGGTCGATAAAATTTTCCGCGCTGCCGCTCTGGCTGCTGCCGATGCCCGTATTCCTCTGGCAAAACTTGCCGTTGAAGAATCTGGTATGGGTATTGTGGAAGATAAAGTGATCAAAAACCACTTCGCTTCTGAGTATATTTTCAACGCATATAAAGATGAGAAAACCTGTGGCGTCGTTGCTGAAGACGAAACCTACGGCACCATCACCATCGCTGAACCTATCGGCATTATTTGCGGCATCGTACCAACTACCAACCCAACCTCTACTGCGATTTTCAAAGCATTGATTTCTCTGAAAACGCGTAACGGTATTATCTTCTCTCCACACCCACGTGCTGCCAAAGCAACTATCGCCGCTGCAAATATCGTGCTGCAGGCTGCCATCAAAGCTGGCGCACCTAAAGATATTATCGGCTGGATTGACGCGCCAAGCGTACCTTTGTCCAACGAACTGATGCACCATCCAGACCTTAACCTGATCCTTGCGACCGGTGGTCCAGGCATGGTTAAAGCTGCATACAGCTCTGGTAAACCAGCTATCGGCGTTGGTGCGGGTAATACACCGGTTGTTGTAGATGAAACTGCTGATATCAAACGTGTTGTTGCATCTATCCTGATGTCAAAAACCTTCGATAACGGCGTAATCTGTGCTTCTGAGCAGTCTGTGATTGTCGTTGACTCTGCCTATGAAGCGGTAAGAGCACGTTTCAAATCTCACGGCGGCTACCTGCTGGCAGGTAAAGAATTGAAAGCAGTTCAGGACATTATCCTGAAAAACGGTGGGCTGAATGCCGATATCGTTGGTCAACCGGCGACCAAAATTGCCGAAATGGCTGGCATTACCGTTCCTGCGACTACCAAAGTACTGATCGGCGAAGTGACCAAAGTTGACGAATCTGAACCATTCGCTCATGAAAAACTGTCACCAACGCTGGCCATGTATCGTGCCAAAGATTTCGAAGACGCTGTCGATAAAGCAGAAAAACTGGTTACCATGGGTGGTATCGGTCATACCTCTTGCCTTTATACCGACCAGGACAACCAACCAGAACGCGTACGTTACTTCGGCGACAAAATGAAGACCGCACGTATTCTGATCAACACCCCGGCTTCACAGGGTGGTATCGGTGACCTGTACAACTTTAAACTTGCCCCTTCTCTGACGCTGGGTTGCGGTTCATGGGGTGGTAACTCCATCTCTGAAAACGTCGGTCCAAAACACTTGATCAACAAGAAAACTGTAGCGAAGCGAGCAGAAAACATGTTGTGGCATAAACTTCCAAAATCAATCTACTTCCGTCGCGGTTCACTGCCGATTGCGCTTGAAGAAGTGGCAACTGACGGTGCAAAACGCGCCTTCATCGTGACCGACCGTTACCTGTTCAACAACGGTTATGCTGACCAGATCACCAGCGTTCTGAAAAGCCACGGTATTGAAACAGAAGTGTTCTTTGAAGTTGAAGCTGACCCTACGCTGACAATCGTGCGTAAGGGTGCTGCGCAGATGAACTCCTTCAAACCAGACGTTGTTATCGCGCTGGGTGGTGGTTCACCGATGGATGCTGCCAAAATCATGTGGGTTCTGTACGAACATCCAGAAACTCACTTCGAAGACCTGGCATTGCGCTTTATGGACATCCGTAAACGTATCTACAAGTTCCCGAAAATGGGCGTGAAAGCGAAGATGATCGCCATCACCACCACTTCAGGTACAGGTTCAGAAGTCACCCCATTCGCCGTTGTTACCGACGATGCGACTGGCCAGAAATATCCGTTGGCAGACTATGCATTAACTCCGGATATGGCGATTGTCGATGCCAACTTGGTTATGAGCATGCCTAAATCACTGTGTGCCTTCGGTGGTCTGGATGCAGTGACCCATGCGCTGGAAGCTTACGTTTCTGTACTGGCCAATGAATTCTCTGATGGTCAGGCATTGCAAGCACTGAAACTGCTGAAAGAATTCCTGCCAGCAAGCTACCACGAAGGTTCTAAAAACCCGGTAGCACGTGAACGTGTGCACAATGCAGCAACTATCGCTGGTATCGCTTTTGCCAACGCCTTCCTGGGTGTCTGTCACTCAATGGCGCACAAATTGGGTTCAGAGTTCCACATTCCACATGGCCTGGCCAATGCAATGTTGATCTCCAACGTTATCCGCTATAACGCGAATGACAACCCAACCAAGCAAACCGCATTCAGCCAGTATGACCGTCCACAGGCACGTCGTCGTTATGCAGAAATTGCTGACCACCTTGGCCTGAGTGCAGTCGGTGACCGTACCGCGCAGAAAATTGAAAAACTGCTGGCATGGTTAGACGAAATCAAGGCTGACCTTGGTATCCCGGCTTCAATTCGCGAAGCAGGCGTTCAGGAAGCTGACTTCCTGGCGAAAGTCGACAAACTGTCAGAAGATGCGTTTGATGACCAATGTACCGGTGCTAACCCACGTTATCCGCTGATTGCAGAATTGAAACAGATTCTGATGGATACCTACTACGGTAATAAATACAGCGAAGAATTACCGCTGACTGTCGTAGAAGAGCAGGATGAAGCAGTGACCAAAGTTGCTGCCGCAGCCAAAGCGCCTGGTATCAAAAAAAGCAAAAAATAATCAGTCTCTCCTCTGACTGAAAAAACCCGCCAAATGGCGGGTTTTTTTATTATTTAAACATTAATTTTTTTAATATTTTAGCCTGGCTATCACTCATATAAAATAATGCGATGCTTATCAGGCCGGTGTAAAAGGTGATTTACCTGGTCATGGCTTCTTTGTAATGCTTGCGACAGACGGAAACGTAACGCTCATTACCACCTATAACGACCTGTGCACCATCGTGAAGGGCTTTGCCCTGCTCATCCAGCCTAAGGGTCTGGTTTGCTTTACGGCCGCAATGGCAGATGGTTTTAAGCTCAACCAGCTTATCGGCCCACGCCAGCAGATATTGGCTGCCCACAAACAACTCGCCGCGAAAGTCCGTGCGTAACCCATAGCACAATACCGGAATATCGAGCCTGTCGACCACGTCAGTCAATTGCTCCACCTGAACCCGGGTAAGGAATTGGCTTTCATCAATCAACACGCAGTGCAGCGTTTGCGCACGGTGTTCTTCGCCGATCAGGCTAAGCAAGTCGGTTTCTTCATTGTAAAGCTCGGCCTGTGAGGTCAAGCCTATACGTGAACTGACCTTGCCGACGCCAAAGCGGTGATCGATGGCAGCAGTAAGTACCAGCGTGCGCATCCCCCGTTCCTGGTAATTATAAGAAGATTGTAACAAGGATGTAGATTTTCCAGCGTTCATCGCTGAATAATAAAAATAAAGTTGAGCCATGAGCCCGCAACTCCACTGTATAAAGAATTCCGATAAGATTTGATAGTTTCAATTGTATCACAGGCTTGGCGTCTATTGGCATGCTCCAGGCACCATCGCGAGAGGATGAGCACATCAATAATGTGTTAAGAAAATCACAGATACTTACAAACAGTTATTGCCATTACTCTTCATCCTAATTAGTTAAAGTAACGATCGAAATCCGCGTCAGCTCACATAAAACCTGGTGAGAAAATCAATTATTAAGTATTGAAGTATTTTTAGCCTCTTATAAACTCGATGGGTGCCTGCCAGGGGGTAATCGCCGCTGGCGCACATATTGCTAAAGCGGGGTAGAATCTTATCTGTATCAGTAGGCCATCACATATACGCGATGGCTATTGATATAGTCTCCAGGCAGACCAAGGTTATAAAAGGAACGATTTGCCGAGTGGGATACACCGCACAAAAGGCTCATCAATTTGCCTTATAGCCCTAAGATTAATAGACCGTTTAATCCGGGTTATATTTTTGCCAGACAAATATTATCGGTTATAAATGGTAAATTCCGGTCAACATAACAAATTCGCTATTGCAGAATACAGAAGAGCATTCTATTATTAGCGCAACGCCCCCCACCAATATAAATTGAGACTAGTATAATGAGCGAAGCATTAAAAATTCTGAACAACATCCGTACTCTCCGCGCCCAGGCTCGTGAATGTACTCTGGAAACTCTTGTAGAGATGCTTGAGAAATTAGAAGTTGTTGTTAATGAGCGCCGCGAAGAAGATTCCCAGGCTGCAGCGGAAATTGAAGAACGCACTCGTAAACTGCAACAATACCGTGAAATGCTGATTGCAGACGGTATCGATCCAAATGAATTGCTGCAAACAATGGCAGCAACCAAAGCAACGGGCAAAACCAAACGCGCTGCTCGTCCTGCTAAATACAAATACATCGATGAGAATGGCGAAAGCAAAACCTGGACTGGCCAGGGCCGTACTCCAGCAGTAATCAAGAAAGCTATCGAAGAAGAAGGCAAACAGCTGGATGATTTCTTGCTGTAAGTTTTATCGGCTGTATCCCAGTCTCAAGATAATGCTTCAAAACCACTGCGCAAGCGGTGGTTTTTTTATTGCATGTGCTGAACAATAATTAACCATTTACGCGCTATCACCCCACCCTGCGCGTAAAAAAAAGGCTGCAAGCGCAGCCTCTATTTTATTCACCAGATTTATGCATGCCGGCCATTAACAGCGATAAAAATCCTTATACCAATCCACAAAGCTTTTTACTCCCTGCAGCACAGATGTCTGCGGTTTAAAACCTGTGGCGTTATATAACGGCATGCTGTCCGAGCTGGTTTCAAGCACATCGCCGGGCTGAACAGGCAGCATGTTTTTCTTCGCCTCAATGCCGAGCGCAATCTCCAGTGCCTTAATATAGTCCATTAGTTGCACCGGATTGCTGTTACCGACATTGTAGAGGATATAGGGCGCAGAGCTGGCTGACGCATCCCCTGTCTCCACCGTCCAATCAGGATTAGGCTGCGGAATAATGTCTTTCAAACGCATAATTGCTTCGGCAACATCGTCAATATAAGTAAAATCACGGCACATTTCACCGCGATTATATACATCGATATTTTCATTGGCGAGCATGGCACGGGTGAACTTGAACAATGCCATATCAGGACGCCCCCAGGGGCCATAGACCGTAAAGAACCGCATCCCGGTAGTAGGCAGGCCATAAAGATGAGAATAGGTGTGAGCCATCAACTCATTGGCTTTTTTGGTTGCCGCGTAAAGGGAGATGGGATGGTCAACATTATCCCCGGTGGCGAAAGGCTGCTTATGGTTCATTCCGTAGACGGAACTGGAAGACGCATAAAGTAAATGTTGCACCTTATTATGGCGACACCCTTCCAGCACGTTTACAAAACCGACTAAATTAGCATCAATATAAGCCAACGGATTATCAATTGAATAGCGTACGCCGGCCTGAGCGCCTAAATGAATCACGCGCTCAAACTTATTCTCGACAAACAGTGCTGCCATACCTGAACGATCCGCCAGATCCATTTTGACAAAGCGGAAACCCGGTTTACTCTCAAGTTGCGCGACGCGCGCCAACTTCAAATTTACATCGTAGTAATCATTAAGGTTATCCAGTCCGACTACCTGATGTCCTTCGGCCAGTAAGCGCAGGCAAGCGTAATAACCGATGAATCCCGCAGCACCTGTCACTAAATAAGTCATATTTTCTCCTTTACAGTACTGGCTTCACGGAAGCACCGCGCCCGATAGCATAATAGGTGAAGCCCCGCTTTTCCAGACGCTCCGGGTCATACAAATTGCGGCCATCAAAAATAACAGGATTTTTCAGTGTGCTTTTCATCAAATCAAAATCAGGCGCGCGGAAATTCTTCCACTCGGTGCAAATAATCAACGCATCGGCACCCTGTAATGCAGCTTCTTTGGTGCCCATAAGTTCTAAATCATCGCGAGGACCATAAATGCGCTGCGCTTCATTCATCGCTTCCGGATCATAAGCTTTCACCTTGGCGCCAGCGGCCCAAAGTTGATCCATTAACACCCGGCTGGAAGCTTCACGCATATCATCAGTATTAGGTTTAAATGACAGCCCCCAAAGCGCAAATGTTTTACCTGCCAAATTTTGGCCAAAATGCCGTTCAACAAAAGATGGCAATTTATATTTTTGCTGGGCATTGACCTGCTCAACCGCCTGCAGCAATTTAGGCTGGTAACCGATTTGTTCAGAGGTACGGATCAGGGCCTGAACGTCTTTCGGAAAACATGAACCGCCATATCCACAACCAGGATAAATAAAGTGGTAACCGATACGTTGATCCGAACCAATACCCTGACGAACTTTTTCAATATCGGCACCGAGCATTTCGGCCAGATTTGACATTTCATTCATAAAACTGATTTTGGTCGCCAACATGCAGTTCGCGGCATATTTTGTCAGTTCGGCACTGCGGATATCCATCAGGATCATCCGGTCGTGGTTACGATTGAAAGGCTCATACAGCTCACGGATCGGCTCGATACCATCAGGGTTATCGGTACCAATCACAATACGTTCAGGACGCATACAGTCGGCTACTGCCGCACCTTCTTTTAAAAACTCGGGATTGGAAATGACTTCGAAAGGCAGCGAAAGATTGCGCTTGGCCAGGGTCTCATTCATCACCTGACGCACTTTATCTGCCGTACCAACAGGAACGGTGGATTTATCAATTACGATCTTATGTTCGGTCATATACTGCGCAATAGTGCGGGCAACAGCGGTGACGTATTTCAAATCCGCAGAACCGTCTTCGTCTGGCGGTGTCCCTACGGCAATAAATTGCACCTGGGCATGCGCAACGCCTTCTTCGGCATTGGTACTGAACATCAGACGACCTGAGGCAAAGTTTTCCTGAACAAGTGGGGTAAGACCCGGTTCAAAAATCGGGATTTGTCCATTTTTCAAGTTCTCAACTTTTTTAGCGTCAACATCAATGCACAGCACTTCATGTCCAACTTCCGCTAACACTGCCGCCTGCACCAAACCAACATAGCCAATGCCAAAAACGGTTACTTTCATTAGGATCTCCCCAATATCGAAAATTTATAGGACTATCAAGCTATTCGCCAATACAGCCGCGTCCCTGACAGCCAGCTACAGGGCGAAGTTAATTATTGGGCCGCAGTATAGCAGTTTAAAAGGGTTTAGCGCCTCAGATCATTCGGCTGACATGGAATAACGTCTGGGATTTATCTGAAATAAATAGACATATAAAACAATAGCTAAATAGGCTTAGCCACCGTCGAAGAGGATCCAACCGTTATACGGCAAATGTTTATTCCGCCGATAGCATTAATCTAAGGCGCCCTCCTGCCCCCCAGACCTGACATTGCCAGGCTTCACAACGCTGGCTGATTTGATTGGAATAGGATGAGCCCAGTGTACCCAGCGGCACCCCATTGCTCAGTTGGATCTGGCTGGAACCGGTATTGATATTGGCATGCAAGCCGGCAGAAACCAGAATAAGATTTTTCTGCTCGGCGTTGTAGTACCCCATCAACAAGGGGAACTGTCCTTCGAGACGTGCCTGTTTAAACAGCAGGTTAATCTCTTTAAGCAAGGTCGACATTTGCGGTAAACGCTGATTCTGGTTGCTTAAATGCTCGCGCAAAAGCCCATTAAAAATAGCGCGCAGTAACAGTGCCGCCAAAACGCCATTTTCGTTGGCGCGGGTCACATCAAGGCAGTAAAAACCCAGGTCCTTGGGAGACAAGGCGGCAATATCCAGCACCAGGCCAGCATTTTGCGCCATGGTCAGCTGCCGGTAGTTGATACGACAATGGGCCAAATTTTGTTGCACCGGCGGCTGCAACTCCTGCAACAGCCTGGCTGCTTCGTGGGGGTTGCGGCACAGCGCTTCCCAGTCCTGGATAAGATCGCTCTTCTCCATGGCCTGCGAAGTAAAAAGCTTGGGATAAAGGCAGGTTAACAGCGCTTCTCTGAGTCGATTAAGATCGTTGACCGGTTTTAGCAGCACGTCTTCAACGCCCAGACGCAGCATGGTGGCAACATCAGTCATTTTGTCGGTGGCCGAAATAACCAATACCGGTATTTTATTACCCTGCAAACGCAGATGCTCCACAAACTCGATACCGCCCATTTCTGGCATCACCAGGTCGCAAAGGATCAAATCCGGCGGAAAGGTTTCAACCAGGGTCAGAGCTTCGAGGCCATTGACCGCTTCGGTGAAGGTTGCACCCAGTGAACTCACGAAACCCGCAAGTACCGACCGGAAAACGGCTTCGTCTTCGACGATCAGGATATGCTTGCTTGTAAGTGGCTTGTCCATCAGGGCCTCCCAGGATTTATTACCCCTAATAGTGGCCTATAATGAGCTTCTTTGCCCATCAGAATTACCATAATCAGGGATGAATGTTGCTAAACCGTTCAGAACTGATTGTTTTTAACCAGCGGTAACAGTTGATCTCTCTGCTTTTCAACCGCTAATCGCCCGGCTTCTATCGCTTCTTCAGCACGATGAAAATCAAGGGTAGAGATCTGCGGGCAATAAGGTTGCACGATCACGTCCGGCGGATCGCCCGCCATGCGATAACGTTTCAGGCGATTCTCCAGCACCTGTATTGAAGTCGACATAATTTCCATCGCCGTTGGCGTCTGGCTATTATGCTGCGCCAGTGGGCGGGAAAGTTTCTGACGGATTTTGTCACGCCAGTTGACCTCTTTGGTATCCTTGAGGTTGGCGGGGTCGGCCTGTACCGACAGCAGGTCTTGCTGCACCAGATGCGCGTCATGATGCAGATCGACGGCGATAACCACATCCGCGCCAAGCGCGCGCGTCAGTGATACCGGCACCGGATTGACCACCGCACCGTCCACCAGCCAGTAACCGTTAAACCATACCGGGGCCAGCAAGCCCGGCATGCTACAGGAAGCGCGCAGCGCCTGGTTGATATCCCCTTTGGTCAGCCACAGCTCTCTGCCGGTACTGAGGTTGGTGGTTACCGTACCAAACTTGCGCTGACACTGCGCAAAATCGTCAATTTTCAACAGCTGCGAGACGGCATTAAACACCTTCTCGCCGCGTAACAATCCGCCTCGTTGCCAGGAAAAATCCATCAATCGCAGCACATCCCAGTAGCTAAAAGACCTGACCCAGGCCTCCATCACCGGCAGGCGACCGCTGGCATAGGCTGCACCCACCAGCGCCCCCACTGAACAACCGGCGACAATATCAACATCAATACCCATATCATGTAGCGCATTAATAACGCCAATATGCGCCCAACCCTTTGCGGCTCCAGAACCCAGAGCCAAGCCAATTTTCAACTGTGGTGTCATTATTATTCCTATCTCGGCGCGATAAACGCATGCTGAACGTTGTTTGCGCGTTGTCACCCGGTGACGTTGTTAGGTAACATATCCCACTGGAGCATTCAATAGTGCAGGCTACGCGTAGCCAGACTGCGGAGTTAATGTGAAAAATCTATGCCCTTGTGGCAGCGGGATCGACTTTGAACAGTGTTGCCAACCGGCGATCACCGGGACGCACCCGGCGGCAACACCGGAAGCATTAATGCGTTCGCGCTACAGTGCCTATGTTACCGGCAATGCAGATTACCTTATTGCCAGCTGGCATGCCGACTGCAATGCGTCTGAATTTCGCCAGGCGCTGCTGGCCGGTTTCGCGACCACCAGTTGGTTGGGCCTACAGATTATCACCACGCAAGCCGGAAAAGATCCCAATGAAGGCTTTGTGGAGTTTGCCGCCCGCTATCGCGACCAGGATAATCCCGAGACGGTAATGATCCACGAACGTTCGCGCTTTCTTCGGATAAAAGAACACTGGTATTATATTGATGGCGTTACACCGCAGGTGGGCAGAAATGACCCCTGTCCCTGCGGTTCAGGCAAAAAATATAAGAAGTGCTGTGCCAGATAAGTCGGCATAATGTGCGCCAATCATTGAGACCCATAATTAACTTTACCCCGAAAAATTTTACGAGCAGTCAGGCAAGACGTTCACCCCGCAGGCGATACGGTGATGAACGGGTGATACGCCCGGCGGCAACGAGAAAAATAAGGGAAGACAGGATTTTGCCCCTAATGTCACAACTGAATGTACAAACCAAAGTTTTACGCACGATATGCCCTGATGCGAAGGGGCTGATCGCCAAAATCACCAATATTTGTTACAAGCATGAACTGAATATCGTGCAAAACAATGAGTATGTTGATCATCGTACCGGACGTTTTTTTATGCGTACCGAACTCGAAGGCATTTTCAATGACAGCACCTTATTAGCCGATCTCGACAGCGCCTTGCCAAAAGGTTCTATTCGTGAACTGCAAAGTACCGGTCGTCGACGCATTGTGATTTTGGTGACCAAAGAGGCGCACTGCCTCGGTGACCTGTTGATGAAAGCGGCTTACGGTGGCTTAGACGTTGAAATCGCCGCGGTTATCGGCAACCACGAAACGCTGCAAACCCTGGTAGAACGTTTTGATATTCCGTTCCATCTGGTCAGCCATGAAGGCCTGACGCGCGAACAGCACGACGCTGCCATGATGGCACAGATTGACCAGTATCAGCCGGATTACGTGGTGTTGGCCAAGTATATGCGCGTGTTAACGCCGGGGTTTGTGCAACATTATCCGCATCAGGTGATTAATATTCACCATTCGTTCCTGCCAGCATTTATTGGTGCGCGTCCTTACCATCAGGCCTACGAGCGCGGGGTCAAAATCATCGGCGCTACGGCGCACTATGTAAACGACAGTCTGGATGAAGGCCCAATCATCATGCAGGACGTGATCAACGTTGACCATACCTACACGGCCGACGATATGATGCGTGCTGGACGGGATGTGGAAAAAAACGTGCTTAGCCGCGCCATATATAAAGTGCTGGCCCAGCGGGTGTTTGTCTACGGTAATCGTACGGTTATTTTATAATCGTCAGGGGGCGTTTTCGTTCAGTAAAACGCCCCCGAGCACAAAAAAACGGCAATCAAACTATTTTCTCTGTTTCAAGGCTTTACAGCAGCGTTTCATTTGATATGATGCGCCCCGCTTACCGCAACAGCCAGGCGGCAAGTGATTACCGAGTATATAATTCGAAATCCACGAATTTCGTGGTGGGGTTCCCGAGCGGCCAAAGGGAGCAGACTGTAAATCTGCCGTCATCGACTTCGAAGGTTCGAATCCTTCCCCCACCACCATCTTGCTTTACTTCCTGTATTACCCAATCTGGATACACTTTATCCCCCCAATTCAATCACTCTGTCCGCTGATGCAATGGTCGATGGCCGATGAGCGATAAATATGCGGGTGATAGCCAGTTCGGCAATGGCCTGGTTAATGCGCGTTTCATTCTCAAGATCCAGATGGCTAGTTGCTTCATCCAGAAACAGAATGCTCGGCTGCCGATAGAGCGCCCGGGCGATTAACAGACGCTGTTTTTGGCCCCCCGAAAGACTGCCCCCCAGTTCGCTGATCAGCGTTTCATAGCCCATTGGCATGCGCTGGATATCCTCATGAATATTGCAACGCCTGGCGCAATCATAAATGCGCTCAATATCCTTTTGCTGATCAAAACTGGCAATATTTTCCGCAATCGATCCGGCGAACAATGTATCGTCCTGCAGTACGCAGGCAATGCAGGCGCGATAGTTGTTAAGCCCGGCAGTATTAATATCCATACCGTTAATCAAAATCCGCCCCTCGGCGGGCGACAGCAGCCCGGTCATGATCTTCATCAACGTGGTTTTTCCCTGGCCCGAAGGCCCGGTGATGGCGACGCTCTCGCCAGCGGCGACTTTTAATGCCAGGCCGGCGATAATCGGTGTCGATAAGTTGTCATATTGGAAATAGAGATCTTTTACTTCAAGTGAGGCTGGCTGTCCGGTGGGCACCAAGGCACGCTGCGGCAGGGTTTTCTCGGTTTCCGTCAGCGCCACGTCGGCAATGCGCGAAATATGTAATGACAACATGCGTAGCTGCAGCGCCATATTCAGCAGATTGGCCGCCCGCTCGGAAAATTGGCCGCGATAAGTGTTAAAGGCCACAAACATCCCCAGCGTCATATGACCATCAATCACCTGGGTCGCCCCCAGCCATAGCAACAGGATCTGATCGAGGGTGGCAATCAGGGTATTACCGCCGCTGAACATCAGATCAAAGCGGGTTTTTCTTACCGTTGCATTGGCGCTGTCAACATTCATATTCAGCCAGAAATTAGCTCTCGCCGAGGATAATCCCAGCGCCTTTAGGGTACTGATGCCATACAGCGTTTCCATAAAATGCGACCCGGCACGGGCCTGCTTGACGATCTGCTCTTCCGAAACCTGTAGATAAGCCTGGTAGGTGGTTAGACGAAAGAGGATATACAGCGCGGTAAATGCCAAAATCACCCAGATTAACCAACCTCCGTACAATACCATCATCACAATCAGGCCAATGGACATGATGCCATCAATAATGCTGTTGACCACATTGCTGGTTAAAGTGGTCCGCAGGGTATCGAGTGAGGTAAAGCGCGATTGAATATCTCCCAATTTGCGCTTTTCAAAATAATCGAGCGGCAGCTTCAGCAGGTGGTCAAACAGCCGTGCTTTCCACTGTACGTCGATAAGAGTGCTCATCACCAGCGAGCTCCAGGCGCGAACCATACTGACGCCGGTGCGAAAAATAATAAAAAATAGCAAACCAAGACAGATCAGGGTCAGCAAGTCCGCATCCTTGGCCGGGATCACATGGTCCATCACCAGTTGCAAGCCTACCGGCAATAGCAAATTGACCGACTCAATCATAATGGAAAAACAGAAAATTTTTGCCAGCGTGGCAAAGAGTCCGTCGACATTGCCCATCAGTGTGCGCAGATTAAGGCGAACTTTGGGCTTTTGCGCCTTGAACTCGGCGTCTGGCCACAGCTCAAGCGCCACACCGGTGAAGTGGTCCGAGACTTCATGCATGCCAAGCGAACGGCGACCAAAGGCTGGGTCATGGATCACCACGCCACTGCCCTTTACCGCGACCAACACCACAAAGTGATTGAGATCCCAATGCAAGATACAGGGCAGTTTTAACGATTTGAGCTCATCAATATCGAGTTTTAGTGCCCGCGATTGCAGCTCATTGGCGCGGGCAATATCCATTAATGAACGTAACGTGGCCCCACGAGAGGAGATACCAAACTGCTGACGCAGACTGAGTAAATCAACATGTTTGCCATAATAACCGCACACCATGGCCAGTGAGGCCAGGCCACATTCCGCCGCTTCGGTCTGGATCACCTGGGGGACTTTTTTACGTAAATTAAAATGCAGGCGGTCAGCCAGACCACGCAGGTTATCTGGATTCATTTATCGGGCCCACCACGCTTTTTTTCATACTGTAATAGGGTGAGAGCATCCACTGATACAGTGGGCGTCGCTCAAGGAACAGGGTCGATTCCGCCTGCATACCGCTGGATAATGACAAGTGTTCGCCATGCCATTGCATGCTGTTTTGATCCAGGGCGACAATCACCTTAAAGTAGGGGCCGCTCACCGCGCCATGACTATCCTTTGGCGCGCTGTCATAAGAGGCCAACTCCTTTTCGGCCACGGCAGCTGAGGAGATGGAAACGATCTTACCGGGGAACTGCCCATATTTTTCATAGGGGAAAGCCGCATAGCGGATATTGATCTCACCGCCCGGCTTGACGTAAGGCACGCTATTGTTGGGCAGCCAGGCAACCAGATAGAAATTCGAATCTTTGGCAGGTACAAGTTGCGCCAGGCTATCACCGGCATTAACCATCTGCCCCGGCGTAACGCTCAGTGAGGAAATTTTCCCGTCCGTAGGCGCGGTGATTAACAAACTGCCTTTGGCATCTGCCTGGGCCAATTGACGCTCAAGATCGTTACGCTGGTAGCCGTATTGCGATATCTGATTATCAAACTCTGCGGCCCGGGTAACCAGTTCACTGCGCAAATTGGTGATTTGCAGCGTTTCCTGAATCGCCTGGGTGTTCAGACTCTGAAAAGCGCCTTGCTGTTGATAAAACAGGTAACGCTGATTATTAAGCTGATCAGAATTAATCAGGCCGCGACTTTGATACTTTTTATAGGAATCCATACTCTGGCGCATCGCATCCAGTCCCTGCTGCGAGGAGTCGACCATCGCCTGGGTTTTTTCATGGGCCTGCTGATACTGTTCCAGCTGTTGCTGCAAATTTTGCAAGGTGGCACGTTTGTTGTTTTCAAGCTGGGCAATAATGGCATCAATCTGCGCACGCTGTTTTTCAATAGCACCCAGTGTGGTGGTGCTGACGCTGCCGGAGCGAGTCACTCTACCGACATCTACTTCATATAGCGGTTGTCCCTTATTGACGATTTGATTGCTATTAACATAGAGATGGGTAATCACCCCCTGTTCCGGGCTAAATAAATTGACGCTATGGGGCTGAGTGATCACTTCTCCGCTAACGTTAATGCGCCGGGTATATTGACTGAAGATCAAAAAAGCCAATAAGGCGATAATAAAACAGCTGCTCAGGCTAATCACTGCCCATAGCGGCCATCCGGCAAGCAGCAAGGCCTTCCCTGCCCACTGATTTTTTTGATGCTCATTGACCTCTTTACGAAAGAGCATAGCCGCAAACCTCAATATGCATGTCATTGAACCTCAAAATATTAATCAATGAAAGATAGTGAGGCTTTGAAATGTTTTCAACCACGAATAATCTTAAAGAAAACCAGTATAACAAACACAAAAACACTTATTAATTTTGCCAAAGCATATTTCCGCATAACGATATAACAATATAAACCACAAGGTTACCGCCCGCCGTAAAATATCAAAAAATGCCCTGCCGGACATATAAAAACGCCATTTAAATAGAATATTCCTAATATTAAAAAATAAATCACAAGTAAAAACAATAAGATACTATTTTTTAGAAAATAAAACCCCACCAGCGGTTTTTTTCGCAACGCGATTGAACTAGGCTAGAAGCGTATTAGGATTTCCTTAAGGATAATGTTTCTGGATAATCCTAATGCCGCTCATAAATGAGACTATGTGAAACAAATATGAGGACGATTAATATGAAACAGTTAACTGAGCAAGATATCGAAATGGTAAATGGTGCGGGTCTGTCAGATTTAGTGAACCGCTTCCAGGATAACGCCAACGACACACTAGGCGATATCAGTAACGCTATCAACAAAGCTAACGGTCAAATTAATAACTCGTTAGACAAAGCTTCTAACTGGCTAAATACCTAATCGTCAATGTGTCACAGGAATTTAGTTGCCCATGGCCCTCACTTCGGTGAGGGCCATTTTAGTTTAATAACCCATTTATTCGATTATCGAGATAACCGCGCACAACCCACCACGGGACGCTACGGTGGTCAAGCCCAAACCCAAGGTTGATCTCTCCCTGAATACCGGCTTCGCCAGTAATCTGCTTGTAGTCCTTCGCCAGCCATTATCAAGCGGGTTTATTGCCTTTGCTTAACGTGGTTTTTAGCCTGCCAATCAGTTCGCGGCGAAAATCGCCAAGACGCGGTTTATCCCCTTCCAGCCAGGGCAAAGGGCGACAAAGCTCCATGGTTTTAATTCCCAGACGGGCGGTCAGTAATCCAGCGCCAATCCCCTGTGCGGCGCGAGCGGAGAGTCTTGCCGCCAAATCTTGCGAAAGCCAATCCATTCCCACTTCACGCACCAGTTCGGAAGCGCCAGCGAAAGCAATATTTAACAGCACCAGGCGAAACAGGCGCAGGCGGCTGTAATAGCCCAGTTCAATGCCATACAGGCTGGCAATACGGTTGACCAACCGCAGATTACGCCAGGCGATAAAGGCCATATCTACCAGCGCCAGAGGGCTGACGGCGATCATCAAGGCAGACTCCGCCGCAGAATGGCTGATTTCACGTCGGGCCTGGCTGTCCAGTACCGGCTGCACCAGACGGGCATAAAGGGCGACCACTTCCCGGTCGCTATGGGTGTCATGCAGCGATGCCTGCCAACGCTGCAATGCCGGATGTCCCTGATCGAGACCGGCCTGTCGCGCCAGTTTTTCGCAAAAGGCCCGTCCCTGCCCCAACGCATGACTATGCAATAAGTCACTGGCCATGTCGCGCTCGTCGGCCCGTTGCCGCAGACGATATAAGCGGCGCCATTCCGTTAATAGCGATCCCGCCCCGGCCAGAATCATCAAGCCACCGGCGGTACATGCCCCTAATGCCACCCAATCCTGCTGCAGCCAGGCCTGATGCAACCACTGCATGCCCTGACCGATAACACTCAGGGTTAATACGGCGGCACCGAGTCGCACCATTTTACTCCACAGGCTGCGGCGCGGCTTAAGTACGCGGCTGACAACAGCCTCAGCCTGTCCATCCTCAGGTTGATCCGGGTCCTGTTGTGGCAGCGCCAGAAAGTGCTCGGCCTGAAGATCATCAAAGGTCTGCGCGGCGCGTAATGTCGGCTCCGGCGGCGAGGCGATCCCTTGCTCAAAGTCGATACGCGGTTTAAGTGGCTCGCTCATCGCATTTTATCTCCCAATA
The DNA here is from genome assembly GCF_012933545.1 of Rouxiella aceris. GTDB lineage: Bacteria > Pseudomonadota > Gammaproteobacteria > Enterobacterales > Enterobacteriaceae > Rouxiella > Rouxiella aceris. Next base: position 79,089 of record NZ_JAADJU010000010.1, read on the forward strand.
AAAACTCCATCACGGCATCCATACGGATATGGGGCAAGGGTCCGTCAACCTGCATCTGCCTTGGTCGAAAGGCGTCAAAATGGAACCCCTGCTGCTGCCAAAAGTCATTTTCCGGCAGGCGGGCAGGCACCTCGCCAGGGTAAACCGTCAACGCTTTGCCATCTTGTAGCCGATTACCTTTAACAGCCGGGATCGCCTGCCCCTGAAAATCCACCAGTCCGCTTTCGGTAGCCTGGATCGACGCCAGACCGGCACAATCCATGCTGATGCCTTCAAACGCTGCATTGCGCCAGGCCTCCTGTACCAGTTGCTGCAACAAAGAGACCAGGTTGGCATGCTGGTCACCGGTAATATGATCGGCCTTGCTGGCGGCAAACATCAATTTGTCGATGCAGGGGGCAAACAAGCGGCGAAATAGCGTGCGTTTACCGTAGTGGAAACTCTGCATCAGTTGAGTCAGCGCCAGGCGCATATCGTTAAACGCCTGCGGTCCGCTGTTTAGCGGCGAAAGGCAGTCGACCAGCACAATCTGACGATCAAAACGGACAAAATGCTCTTTATAAAAACCCTTCACAATATGGGCGCAGTAATAAGCAAAGCGTTGCCGCAGCATACCGAGATTGCTGTGTTTATCGGCCTGCGCCAGCTGGCTATCGCTCAGATGCTGGAACCTCGGCCAGGGGAAAAACTGTAGCGCAGGGGCGCCGGCAAGATCGCCTGGCAGCACAAAGCGACCGGGCTGAATAAAGTGCAACCCCTCTTCTTTGCAGCGCAGCAGATAATCGGTATAGGCCTGGGCAATGGCAGCCAGCAGATTTTCGTCTGCCGGGGCCAGCGGATCGCACTGTTGGCACAGGGCCAGCCAGGGCGCCGCCCATTCAGCGCGTTTTCCCTGTAGCAGCGCTGCCATTTGCCACGACCATTGCAGATAATCCTGTTCCAGCATTGGCAGATCCAGCAGCCACTCGCCGGGATAGTCGACAATCTCCAGGAAAAGCGTGGAGGTATCTTTAAAATGACGCAGCAGCGAATCTTGGGAGCGGAAACGCAGCGCCAGGCGAATTTCGCTAACCCCGCGAGTGGGTGTCGGCCAGGAGGGTGGCGAGCCATAGAGCTGGGCAATACCCTCATCGTAGCTAAAGCGCGACACCCCCAAATCCCGCTGTGGAACGCGCTTGATGCCCAGCAGACGTTCTTCACGCACGGCAGAAAACAGCGGCAAACGCGCGCCGCTGTGAACATTGAGCAATTGATTGACCAGCGAGGTGATAAAAGCCGTTTTGCCGCTGCGGCTTAAGCCGGTAACGGCCAGACGTAAATGACGGTCCAAACCCCGATTAACCATTGAGGTAAATTCATTTTGCAGTCTTTTCATTGCTCTCCCTGGCATAGCGCCCAAATAGCGCGGTTAATAGCCTTTTAAGCAAAGGCTCCAGTACAAGGGCCAACATAAAGCGCAGCGGCCCCTTACCCAGCATCGCCAGCACACGGGCAGCCACCCCGGCCGGTGCAAAGGTTAATAACAGCATGATGGTCAATTTAGTCGCCCGCTTTAGCAGACCACTTTTTGTCGACGTTGCCGCCGGTAAAGCATAATGCATAACGCGCTCCTCTTGCATCAAAGCCGGTTAAACCACAGCAGGTGCCGGGAGACAGGCAAGCACCGAGTTACAGCGCGCGAAAGCGGCTGCGCACGCCAAAGGTTTCCGAGGTGACATAGCGCTCCACCTCTCTTAATTGCAGTTCACTGGCGCGTAGTTGGCGGTCGGCCTCGGCCAGCAGTTCATGAGCCGAGGGCCCCTGTTCATCATCAAAACGTTGTGATGGTACCGGCTCCAGCAGCCAGGCCAACAGGAAGTAGCCCACCACGGTAAACATAAATAGCCCGAAAAACAGCGACAGCACCACAATCAGTCGCAACAGTTTGACCGGCACGCCCAGATAGTGTGCCAGCCCGGCGCAAACCCCTTTAAACACACCCTCTTCCGGAACGCGGTAGAGTTTTCTTTGTGACAGTGTCGTTGACATCAGGATTGCCTCCAGCCGGGATGTTCAGCATCAAGGATCTCTTCCAGCGCCTGGATCCGTTCGCGCATGCGCTGCGCTTCGCGGGTGAGCTGCTGTAAATTTTGCAGTTCATGTTGACTCAACTGACTGCCATTTTGTGACCTATTGCTGTAGTGCAGCCACAGCCAGATCGGTGCGACAAATAACACAAATATTGTCAGCGGGATGGCTAAAAAAAGAACGCTCATGGCAACTCCTGTAAGATATTTTATTGCAGGTGAGGACTAACCTGTTATCAGGCGTCCTTATTGCCCTGCATTTTAGCTTTGAGCGCGGCGATCTGGGCGCTGATTTCATCATCGGCCTTCAATTCGGCAAACTGCTGATCGAGGCTTTTCTTTTTACCAATGCCAACGGTTTCCGCTTCGGCTTCCATATGATCTATACGGCGTTCAAACTGCTCAAAACGCGCCATGGCTTCATCGAGTTTGCCGCTGTCGAGCTGGCGACGCACATCGCGTGAAGAAGAAGCCGCCTGGTGACGCAAGGTTAACGCCTGCTGACGGGCGCGGGTCTCGGTCAGTTTGCTTTCCAGTTCACCAATTTCCGACTTCATACGATCCAGCGTTTCTTCTACGGCGGCCACTTCATTTTTTAATGTGGTGACCAGTTCCGCCAGTTTTTGTTTTTCGATCAGTGCCGACCGGGCCAAATCGTCTTTATCTTTACGCAATGCCAGTTCGGCTTTTTCTTGCCACTCTTGCTGTTGCGCCTCGCCCTGTTCAATACGGCGTTTGAGCTGTTTTTTTTCTGCCAGGGCGCGGGCAGACGTGGAGCGAACTTCCACCAGCGTGTCTTCCATTTCCTGAATCATTAGACGAACCAGCTTTTGTGGATCTTCGGCTTTATCCAGCAGGTTATTGATATTGGCATTCACAATGTCGGCAAAACGCGAAAAAATACCCATTTTTACGATTCCTCTTTAACTTGTTTTACTCGTTGGATCAGCTGGCGGAGTCAGCGCCCCGGCACCTTGCTGCCACGGAATAACTACTGGCACGACGCTAGCGTGACAGCGTCTGAATAACGCTGCGCGCTGTATGCACTGCAGAGACTATTTCAAGACCCGTGCCAACTTTTAATTTTTATTATCCAGCTGAATAAAAACAGCTTTTTTATTTCGTCTTCTGCTAGGCTTAAAATAGAATGATTAAATTAACCAAGGGTTGGTAAATTTCACCATGACCGTCAACAAAGATAATCTGCTCGGCGAAGCCAATTCATTTATTGAAGTCTTGGAACAGGTCTCGCAACTTGCCAGACTCAATAAACCGGTATTGGTTACCGGCGAACGCGGTACCGGCAAGGAGCTGATTGCCCACCGTTTACATTATTTGTCAGGCCGCTGGCAGGGCCCCTTTATTTCCCTCAACTGCGCGGCTCTTAACGAAAGCCTGCTCGACTCAGAGCTGTTTGGCCATGAGGCTGGGGCTTTTACCGGCGCGCAAAAACGCCATCTCGGACGTTTTGAGCGAGCCGATGGCGGTACCCTGTTTCTCGACGAATTGGCCACCGCCCCGATGCTGGTGCAAGAAAAACTATTACGAGTCATTGAATATGGTCATTTAGAGCGCGTGGGCGGCAGCCAGCCTTTGCAGGTGGATGTGCGGCTAGTCTGCGCCACCAATGACGATCTGCCTGCACTGGCGGCAGCGGGCAAGTTTCGCGCCGATCTGCTCGACAGATTGGCATTCGACGTTATCCAGTTACCGCCGCTACGCGAACGTCAGCAGGACATCATGTTATTGGCCGAACACTTCGCCATTCAAATGTGCCGCGAGCTTTCGCTGCCGTTATTTCCCGGTTTTACCCCGCAGGCCAGGCAGACACTGCTCGACTATCAATGGCCGGGCAATGTCAGGGAGTTAAAAAACGTCGTAGAACGGTCGATGTACCGCCACGGCAACAGCGATTATCCCTTGCACCATATTGTGTTAAATCCATTTCGTCGTGAAACCACAGCTCTTGCCGTAGCACCAGCCTCTTCATTGCAGGGTCTGGCTTTACCGCCATTGCCGGTAGACAGTAAAAACTGGCTTAATAGCGTGGAGAAGGCGCTAATTGAACAGGCGCTAAGACAGGCAAAATATAATCAACGCCGGGCGGCCGATCTGCTGGGGCTGACTTATCATCAATTGCGCGGCATGTTGAAAAAACAGGGGATACAGGTCAATGCCGAGGAATAGCGGTAAATATTGTTTCACGCAATGGATTGGGGTGTATGGCAGAGTGCGGTACACTTAGGCTATTGCTTACTTACATTTGAAGCCCTTATGCGTTGTTTAACCCTTTGGATGCTGTTACTTACCGGGCTTGCGTCGGCCTGTTTTGCTGCCCCTCCGGTCAGCGAAAAACCGCATTCTGCTCCCTTGCCTGTGGCCGTCAGCGATATCCGCCAAACCGGCTTCGTTTACTGCGTCAACGGCATGGTGAACAATTTCAATCCGCAGAAAGCCAGCAGCGGGCTGGTGATCGATACCCTTGCCGCCCAGATTTATGACCGCCTGCTGGACGTGGATCCCTATACCTATCGCTTGATCCCGGAGCTGGCGCAAAATTGGGAGGTGCTGGATAACGGCGCCACCTATGTTTTCCATCTGCGCAAAGACGTGCCTTTCCAGACCTCCTCCTGGTTTACCCCAACGCGAATGATGAACGCCGACGATGTGGTATTCAGTTTTGAGCGGGTAATCGATGAGCATAACCACTATCACAGCGTCAACGGCAGCGATTATCCCTACTTTGACAGTTTGCAGTTTTCCAAGACGGTTAAAAGCATCAAAAAGATTGATGACTCCACCGTTGAGTTCACGCTCAATAACCCGGATGCGTCCTTCCTGTGGCACCTGGCGACCCATTATGCGCCAGTGCTTTCGGCAGAGTACGCCGCCAGCTTGCAAAAAACCGGCAGTGAAGAACAGATTGACCGTCAGCCAATAGGCACAGGTCCGTTCCAGTTAGACAATTATCGCGCCGGGCAATATGTCCGTCTGGCCCGTAATGGTCAATATTGGAAAGGTGTGCCGCGTATGCAGCAAGTGGTGATTGATCTCGGCGTTGGCGGGACCGGGCGGCTATCAAAACTGCTGACCGGAGAGTGTGATGTCCTCGCCTATCCCGCCGCCAGCCAGTTGTCGATTCTGCGTGATGATCCGCGCCTGCGACTGACTCTGCGCCCGGGCATGAATGTCGCTTATCTGGCATTTAACACCAGTAAAGCGCCCCTTGACGACCCTCGCGTACGACGGGCCATTGCCCTGGCGATCAACAACCAGCGTTTAATGCAGTCAATCTATTACGGTACGGCAGAAACTGCCGCCTCGGTGCTGCCTCGCGCCTCCTGGGCCTATGACAGCAATGCCAGGGTCACCGAATATAATCCCGATAAAGCGCGGGAATTGCTGGCCAGCCTTGGTAAAGGGGATTTGGTACTGCATCTGTGGGTACCAAGTATTTCGCAATCCTATAATCCCAGCCCGCTGAAAACGGCCGAACTGATCCAGGCCGATCTGGCCCAGGTGGGCATCAAAGTCATTATTGTCCCCGTCGAAGGACGCTTCCAGGAAGCGCGTCTGATGGAGATGAACCACGATCTGACGCTGTCAGGCTGGTCTACCGACAGTAACGACCCGGACAGTTTTTTCCGCCCGGTGCTGAGCTGTGCGGCAATACGTTCCCAGACCAACTATGCTCACTGGTGTGATCCAGAGTTTGATGCCCTGCTGCATCAGGCGCTGCTTTCCCAACAACTTTCCCAGCGCATCGACGTTTATCAGCAGGCACAACGTATTCTTGAGCAGCAGTTGCCGGTTTTGCCACTGGCCTCTTCACTGCGGCTGCAGGCCTACCGCTATGACATAAAAGGATTGGTACTCAGTCCGTTTGGCAATGCCTCTTTTGCCGGCGTCTACCGTGCCACCGATGATGCCCCGACGCCAGTTAAAAGCGAGGAGAAAGCGCCGTGATTATTTTTATTTTACGTCGATTGCTGCTGCTGATTATCACGCTGTTTTTACTCAGTCTGGTGGCCTTCAGCCTCAGCTATTTTACCCCTCATGCCCCGCTGCAGGGGGCATCACTGTGGGATGCCTACCGCTTCTTTTTTGGCGGGCTCTGTCAGTTCGATTTTGGCGTATCGAGTATTAACGGTGAGCCGATAGGCGAGCAGCTGCTCAGCGTATTCCCGGCGACCATGGAACTGTGCATTCTGGCATTTGCGCTGGCGCTGATCATCGGTATTCCCCTGGGAATTACTGCGGGGGTAATGCGCGGAAAATGGCCGGACCTGGCGATCAGCACCCTGGCCCTGCTGGGATTTTCCATTCCCATTTTTTGGCTGTCGCTGCTGTTGATGCTGTTCTTTTCATTGCAGCTCGGCTGGCTGCCGGTGTCAGGACGTATCGATCTGCTTTATCAACTCAAGCCGGTTACCGGTATTGCGGTGATTGACGCTTGGCTGTCCCATTCGCCTTATCGCCATGAGATGATCGTCAGCGCCGTACAACATCTGATCCTGCCAATTGCCGCGCTGGCAGTCGCTCCGACAACGGAAGTGATCCGTCTGATGCGCATCAGCACCGACGAAGTGTTGTCAAAAAACTATGTTAAAGCGGCGGCCACCCGTGGGTTGTCGCGCTTTACCATTATCCGTCGTCACGTATTGCATAACGCCCTGCCGCCAATTATTCCGCAGCTTGGCCTGCAGTTTTCTACCATGCTGACGCTGGCGATGATTACCGAGGTGGTGTTCAACTGGCCGGGCTTGGGGCGCTGGATGATCAACGCCATCCGCCAACAGGACTACGCCGCCATTTCCGCCGGTGTGATGATCACCGGTTCGCTGGTTATTGCGGTAAATGTGTTCTCCGATATTTTAGGCGCATTGATGAACCCACTGAAACACAAGGAATGGTATGCCCTTAGATAACGTCTACCTTGAGAAGCAGGTCGCCAGCCCGTTGCTCTATACCTGGCGCATTTTTTATCGCGACGGCCTGTCGATGATTGGTTTTTACGGCGTTATTGCGCTGATTTTCTTATGCCTGTTTGGCAGCCTGCTGGCCCCCTATCAACTTGACCAACAGTTTCTCGGCTATCAGTTATTGCCTCCTTCCTGGTCACGCTACGGCGATGTGTCGTTCTTTTTGGGTACCGACGATCTTGGCCGCGATTTACTCAGCCGTATTCTTAGCGGTGCCGCGCCAACAATAGGTGGCGGGATCCTGGTGACACTGGCGGCTGCGGTGTTTGCAGTAGTAATTGGCGTTCTGGCGGGCAGTATGCGCGGGCTGCGCTCGGCGGTGCTTAACCATATTCTTGATACCCTGCTGGCTATCCCTTCCATGCTGCTGGCTATTGTTGTCGTGGCCTTTATTGGCCCGAAACTGGAACATGCACTGCTGGCGGTTTGGATGGCACTGTTGCCACGTATGGCACGTACGCTGTATGTCGCCGTGCACGATGAGCTGGAAAAAGAGTATGTGATCGCCGTTCGCCTTGACGGTGCCACCACGCTGCAAATTCTGCGCTATGCCGTGTTGCCCAATATCCTGGCGGTACTGGTGACCGAATTCACTCGCGCACTGTCGATGGCCATTATGGATATCGCGGCACTGGGATTTCTCGATCTCGGCGCGCAGCTCCCTTCACCGGAGTGGGGCGCGATGCTCGGTGATTCGCTGGAGCTGGTGTATGTCGCCCCCTGGACGGTGATGCTGCCCGGCGCAGCCATTTTGATCAGTGTATTGCTGATCAACCTGCTTGGTGACGGTATCCGCCGCGCCATTAACGCGGGAGTCAAATAATGCCGTTACTGGATATTCGCAATCTGACCATTGAATTTATGACTTCCGAAGGGCCGGTCAAAGCGGTAGATCGCGTCAGCATGACCTTGGCTGCCGGCGAAGTGCGCGGCCTGGTTGGCGAGTCGGGATCGGGCAAGAGCCTGATCGCCAAAGCCATCTGCGGTGTCACCAAAGATAACTGGCGCGTCACCGCCGATCGCATGCGTTTTGACGATATTGACTTGCTCAAGCTGACACCGCGCGAACGTCGCAAACTGATCGGCCATAATATTTCGATGATTTTTCAGGAGCCGCAATCCTGTCTCGACCCCTCGGAAAACATTGGTCGTCAGTTGATTCAGGCCATCCCCGGCTGGACCTATAAAGGTCTGTGGTACCAACGTCTTATGTGGCGCAAGCGTCGGGCTATTGAGCTGTTGCATCGCGTGGGCATCAAAGACCATAAAGATATTATGGCCAGTTTCCCTTATGAACTGACCGAAGGCGAATGCCAGAAAGTGATGATCGCCATTGCGCTGGCCAATCAGCCGCGGTTACTGATTGCCGATGAGCCGACCAACGCCATGGAAGCGACCACCCAGGCACAGATATTTCGCTTGCTGGCGCGTATGAATCAGAATAACAACACCACTATTTTGCTGATCAGTCACGATCTGCAGATGATGACTAAATGGGTTAATCGCATTAACGTGCTTTATTGTGGGCAAACCGTAGAAAGCGCTACCTGCGAGGAACTGTTGGCTGCTCCCCATCATCCTTATACGCAGGCGCTGATCCGTGCCATGCCGGATTTTGGTCGTTCACTGCCGCATAAAAGCCGTCTTAATACTCTGCCAGGTGCCATCCCTTCCCTTGAGCATTTGCCCATCGGTTGCCGCCTTGGCCCACGCTGTCCCTATGCGCAGAGAAAATGTATTGAAACACCGCCGCTGCGCCTGGCAAAAACTCATGCCTATGCCTGCCACTTCCCACTTAATATGGAGGAGCAATAATGGCGGAGACTCTGCTTGAAGTGCGCAATCTGTGCAAAACCTTCCGTTACCGCACCGGGCTATTTCGCAAAATGAATCTGCAAGCGGTAAAACCGCTGAATTTCACCCTGAAAGCCAAGCAGACGCTGGCGATTATTGGTGAAAATGGTTCCGGTAAATCGACGCTGGCAAAAATGCTGGCGGGCATGGTAGAGCCAACAGACGGGGAAATTCTGGTCGACGATCAAAACCTGGTGTTTGGGGATTATCGCCAGCGTAGTCAGATGATCCGTATGATTTTTCAGGATCCGTCCACTTCGCTTAATCCGCGTCAGCGCATTGGCCAGATCCTGGAATCGCCGCTGCGCCTGACCAGCGATATGGATGCGCCAGCCCGAGAGGCGCGCATCAATCAAACCTTGCGCCAGGTGGGGTTGCTACCTGATCACGCCAACTATTATCCGCATATGCTGGCTTCCGGTCAGGTGCAACGGGTGGCGTTGGCGCGAGCGCTGATCCTGCAACCGAAAGTGATTGTTGCCGATGAGGCCCTGGCAGCACTGGATATGTCAATGCGGTCGCAGATCATCAACATGATGCTGGAATTGCAAGAAAAACACGGCATTTCTTATATTTATGTCACCCAGCATCTCGGTATGATGAAACATATCAGCGATCAGGTGCTGGTAATGCACAACGGCGAAGTGGTCGAACGCGGTAATACCGCAGAAGTATTGGCGGCCCCGCTGCACGATTTGACCAAAAGACTGGTCTCCAGTCATTTTGGCGAAGCCCTGACCGCAGACGCCTGGCGGCGCGATGGCAAAGTCACCTGAAGATTCGCTACGGTGTCCCGACGTTTAACGGGACACCAACGACCAGACCCGCCATAGCCCCATCCCCCCCTTGTTCATTTCTTCGCTATTTTTCTGTTTTGCTATTCCTTTTAGCTATGATTTATCACTTAACAGTATTTTATCTGGCGTTCACTATCAGCAAGGATAGAGTCTGAAATTGCCCTACGCAAAGGACTCGATCATGGAACAACAGCGCCGGGCCGCTCACGATGGTTGGTATCACGAAACCCAATCCAGCCAACAGCGGCAAACGCCCGCAGTACCCTGTCAAATAATAACCACTGACAGTTTTCTATTAGGCCTTGAACAAAAGCTCGCGCCCTCATTCCGCATTTTGCTGACTCAACGCAGCGGCCTGTTGAGCGCCGGGCAACGCTGTTATAACCAGTTGTTTCCTGAGGAAGTACCGCTGTCACGTACACAGACACTGTCACTTTACGACCGCCTGAGCAGCGCATTAACCGTCGCCCAGGTCACCGGGATCCAGCCACTTTGTAGCCACTACGCCGCACGTCTCGCGCCGCTGAACTGTCCCGACGCCTCCCGCGAAAGCAATATCCGCCAAACCCACCTTGCCCAATACGCCCGATTACTCGCCACCCAACCTTCTTTAATCAATCGCCAAATGTTAAGCCAGTTGCAGGATGTCGGCCTGAGCGCAACGGATATTATTATTTTTTCACAACTGATTGGTTTTGTGACCTTTCAGGCGCGGTTGCTGGCAATTATCAATGCGCTGGCGGGGCGTCCGGCCACGGTATTGCCTGGTTTCCAACATGTGGAAGAGAGCTCAGCGCAGGGATTCTCTTTGCAGCCGCGCCGCTGGCAAGCCTACTTGCCGACGCTTGATATAGCCCAGGCCAGTCAGCAACAGTTGGATATCCTTGATGACTGTGCCGAGGACGGGCGCGACTCGGCGTTCTATCGTTTATTGGTGCTCGATGCCTCCTCGTTAAGCGCATTGTCGGCAATAGCGGCAACAATTATGCAGCCCGCTGACAGCGAAAAATCCCGACTGCAACAGTGGTCCGCGGTGGTGACTTCACGACTGAATGGCTGCCTGTTTTGCGCCGGGGTGCATGGACATCACTATCTGCAAGCGGGGGGACAATCCCGGCATATTGAGCGTCTTTTTCAGGGTAAGGCTGGCAGTAATGGGCTGACAACTGACAAGGATCCGCTGGTCAAAGCCGTGCAGATCCTGGCACAGACGCCGGAAAAATTTGATGCCGCAGCGCTGCAGCTCTTATTGGACGCTGGCTATGATCATCAGCAGGCAGTGAGTATCCTGCTTGCCAGTGCGCTTTTTTGCTGGGTTAATCGGCTGGTGCAAACATTGGGTGATACCCGATTGGCATAAGTTGACAGGTAAACAGGGTCATTCCAGGGTAAATCACTTTGCAATGACCATTTCCTGGTCATCCCTCTGGTTACCTACCCGTTGAGTTTCTAATTATCTTTTTTCCTATCTAAAATTTAGTGTTAAAAATTGCCGAATATCGCATTACAATCTCGATGGAAAATCCCCTTGCAAAATCGCCCATCTTATAGATTTATAAAATTCCAATAAAAACACCTTATGCAGCATATAGCCCCAATTATGCGCCACCAGCTCATGCATTCAAACTGCATTACTCCTGCATACCAGCTACTTTCACCAGAAAATGACTGATTAAATATTCATCAGAATTAAAATTCAATAAAAATGCTAAACATAATTTTTAATTCTGCATAACAAATAGCGTATAGCGTAACTAGCAGGGAAAGGATAACTGTAACCGAATATTTCACAAAGCTTGCCTCCGCGCGCAAGATAGTGAACATTAGCCGCCGTCATACATCCTATAACAATGCTGAGCGTGGCTGGTTGCGCGACTTAAGTGCTGCCCGACCTGGTGTCGGGAAGAGATAAACAGAGGTATCAGTGTCAAAAGTAAACTCAAACACCACATCACAGGAAAGCGTCAGCATGAACGCTTTCAAACAACCTCGGGCCTTCTACCTTATTTTCTCCATCGAATTATGGGAAAGATTTGGTTACTACGGTCTGCAGGGGATTATGGCCGTCTATCTGGTCAAAATGCTTGGCCTGACCGAGGCCGAATCCATTACGCTTTTCTCCTCCTTTAGTGCCTTGGTTTATGGCTTTGTTGCCATTGGCGGTTGGCTGGGGGATAAAGTATTAGGCTCCAAACGCGTTATCGTACTGGGTGCCATTGTGCTGGCGCTGGGTTATGCCCAGGTTGCCTATTCAGGACATGATCTGTTCTGGGTCTATATGGGGATGGCAACCATTGCCGTGGGTAATGGCCTGTTTAAAGCCAACCCCTCTTCTTTGCTGTCAACCTGCTATGAAAAAGATGACCCGCGTCTCGATGGTGCTTTCACCATGTATTATATGTCGGTGAATATCGGTTCCTTCTTCTCCATGTTGGCAACCCCTTGGCTGGCGGACAAATATGGCTGGAGCGTGGCTTTCTCGCTGAGCGTTGTCGGTATGCTGCTTACCCTGGTGAACTTTATGTTCTGCCGCCGTTGGGTGAAGCGTCAGGGTTCAAAACCCGATTTCCAGCCACTGAATTACGGCAAACTGCTGATGGTATTGATTGCCGTTGCTGCGTTGGTGGCGATCTCCAGCTTCCTGCTGCACAACCAGTCGATTGCCCGCTGGGCGTTAGCCATTATTTCTCTGGGTATTATTCTGGTATTTACCAAAGAGACCTTCGCCTTAAAAGGCATTGCACGCCGTAAAATGATCGTTGCCTTCCTGCTGATGCTCGAAGCGGTGGTGTTCTTTGTGCTTTACAGCCAAATGCCGACATCCCTCAACTTCTTTGCCATCCATAACGTGAATCATCAACTGTTTGGCTGGGACTTTCAGCCTGAGCAGTATCAGGCGCTGAATCCATTCTGGATCATGGTCGCCAGCCCGATTCTGGCCGCCATTTACGCCAAGATGGGTGACCGTATGCCGATGCCACACAAGTTTGCCATCGGTATGGTGCTCTGCTCCTGTGCCTTCCTGATCCTGCCGTGGGGCGCTCGTTTTGCCAGCGATGCCGGGATTGTGTCGGTCAACTGGTTGATTTTCAGCTATGCCTTGCAAAGTATTGGTGAGCTGATGATCTCCGGTCTGGGTCTGGCGATGGTTGCACAGTTGGTCCCTCAGCGTCTGATGGGCTTTATTATGGGTTCATGGTTCCTGACCACCGCTGCGGCAGCGATTATCGCCGGGAAAGTGGCCGCGTTGACTGCAGTGCCTGCGGAAATCAACGATGCTCACGCCTCACTGGCCATCTACAGCCATGTCTTTATGCAGATTGGTATTGTCACTGCGGTGATTGCCCTGTTGATGCTGCTGACGGCGCCAAAACTGCATCGTATGACGCTGGATCAGGCCAACGATGAGAAACAGCCGCAAATTGTGGCGGCAAAAGCCTGATCTGCTAATGCAAGCCACCTGCTGAACGATTTATATCGTCGCAGCGGGTGAATTTTCGCCAACGTCGTTGGCGATGTCAGGCATCCTGAAGTGGCGGTTTAACCGCCACTTTTTGTTTCTTTTGTTACCTTCGCTGCAATTTATTGCCCACATTTTGCCAACATGCAAAAGCAGAGTCTTAAGTATGTCGCAAAAATAAGGTAATATTACCCTCCTTTTATAAGCAACCAAGATAAGCCTTGTCATGATTATCAAACCTAAAATTCGTGGTTTTATCTGTACGACCACTCACCCGATCGGCTGCGAAGCCAACGTGCGTGAGCAAATTGCATACGTGAAAGCGCAAGGCAAACTGAAAGACGGACCAAAACGCGTCCTGGTCATCGGTGCCTCCACTGGTTATGGGCTTGCCTCAAGAATTAACGCCGCTTTTGGTGCAGATGCTGCCACCATTGGGGTGTTCTTCGAAAAACCGGGTAGCGAAAGCAAGACGGGTTCCGCTGGCTGGTATAACTCTGCGGCTTTTGATAAAGCGGCAAAAGAAGAAGGCTTGTATTCCAAAAGCATCAACGGTGATGCATTCTCCAATGAATGCCGCGATACCGTTATCGATCTGATTAAACAGGATCTGGGTCAAATCGACCTGGTGGTTTATTCCCTGGCCTCGCCGGTGCGTAAACTGCCTGACTCGGGTGAAGTGGTTCGTTCGGCTCTGAAGCCTATCGGCGCACCTTACCAGTCGACTGCCCTGGACACCAATAAAGACAAACTGGTCAGTGCCGTAGTAGAACCGGCCAACGAGCAAGAAATTGCCGACACCATCAAAGTAATGGGTGGTCAGGACTGGGAACTGTGGATGAACGCGCTGGCTGATGCGGGTGTGCTGGCCGATAACGCCAAGTCCGTCGCCTATTCTTATATCGGTACTGAGCTAACCTGGCCAATCTATTGGCACGGTACGCTGGGTAAGGCGAAAGAAGACCTCGATCGCGCGGCGCAGGCCATTGACAGCAAGCTGAAAGCCAAAGGCGGCTCAGCGAATGTCGCGGTACTGAAATCTGTAGTAACCCAGGCTTCTGCTGCCATTCCGGTTATGCCACTGTACATCTCTATTGCTTTCAAGATCATGAAAGCGCAAGGGATCCACGAAGGCTGTATCGAACAAATCCAGCGCCTGTTCGCTACTAAACTTTATAACGACTCAGTGCCGGATACCGACGATAAAAATCGCCTGCGTCTGGATGACTGGGAGCTGCGTGATGAAGTACAAAAAACCTGCGGCGAGATCTGGTCTCAGTTGAACGATGACAATATCTATGAACTGACTGACTATCAGGGCTACAAAACCGAGTTCCTGCGTCTGTTTGGTTTTGGCCTTAACGGCGTTGACTACGATGCGGATGTTAGCGCCGAAGCTGACTTCGACGTGATCACCCTGGCTTGATGCTATAAAACGCCCCTCGGGGCGTTTGAGTTTGATGACAAAGTCGTCTTGATGATCGAGATACCCGGGCATAGCACACCCAGGGGCGCTCCGGCGGGCAAGCCCGCTACGACCCCAACGGTGCACTCTCCCTAATAACGGACTTTGTCAGCAGTCTGAAACGCCCCTCGGGGCGTTTTTTTATCCCTGGCGGCTAATCCGCAAACCTTCCTCGACAATATAACGCCCTTTCCCTGTCTGTTTTGCCTGATACATTGCCGCATCGGCGCGCGCCATTATGGAATCTGGTAACATCGAATGCTGAGCATGTCCGTAAGCGACGCCAATACTTGCCGACAGCGTGATTGGCACACCCGCAATGCGGTCATTCTCACTCAATGCCATCAGCAGCCCACGACAAATGGCCGGGACGTCTCGTTCGGCAGCCTCAATATGATTAAGCAGAATAACAAACTCATCCCCTGCCAGGCGAGCAACGATATCCTGCGAACGCACGTTATCACGCAGCGTCCGGCCAAAACACTTAAGCACTAAATCGCCAAATTCATGACCGTAGCGATCGTTGTATCCTTTGAAATTATCGATATCCAAAAATAGCAGGGCAACATCCTGAACGGCGTACTCTTGCTGGCGGGCAATATCATTCAATATATGCTGAAAGGCGCGACGGTTAGGTAAACCGGTCAGCGAGTCGTGATTGGCTTCATATTCCAGCTGCGCCTGCAGCTCTTTGATTTCAGTAATATCGGTAGAGAGTCCATAGAATCCATCCTGTGGATTGTCGCAAGGGATCAGGGTGGTATGCAGGATGCCGCCCTGTCCGGTCTCGGGATTACGAGGAATTTCAATTTCATAACTCACCGACTTGCCCTTTAATACCTGCTCAATCAGCGGTTCGGCAAACAGATAGTTATCCTGACCCAGCACCTGCTGCACGGTCATTTGCGTGATTTGCTGCTCCGGGATACCAAACCAGTCGGTATGAAACTGATTGATAAAGGTGTAGCGCTGGTCAGCATTCACATGACAGATTAACGCCGGCATATTATCGGTGATAGCTCGCAGGCGATTTTTGCTCTCGGTCAGTTCTCGTTCCCGCGTCATTCGCTGGGACATTTCCTGGTGCAGTAGCTCAATGGCCACCTGCAGCTCATGGGTACGGGCAATCACTCGCTGCTCGAGATCCTGCTGCAGCTGGTACAGGCTCTGCTCTATCCTTTTACGTTCCGTAATGTCGTTAAGCACCACAATATAGTGGTGCGGCTCACCCTGTACGGTGCGCACCAGCGAGGCGGTGACACTGGTCCATATCGGTTCGCCATCTTTTTTGATCAACAGTTTTTCTACCGTAAAACTGTCGATCTCACCGCTTAAAAGCTGCGGCAATAACGGTGTTTCTTCGTGGCGATCCTGGGGATGCACCAGATCGCGCACTGATTTATCCTGTAGCTCCAGTTCACTGTAACCGAGCATGCGGCAAACCTGCGGGTTGATACGCAACCAGTTCCATTCCATACCCAGCAGCGAAAAACCTACCGCGGCATGCGAAAAGGTTTGTTCAAAAAGAAGTTCACTTTTTAGCAGATCATCTTCAACCTTTTGCGTATGCAAACGTCTCTCAAGGCTGAAAATATAACTTTGCACCAACGCGGTCATATCACTCAGCGCCTGTTGATCCTCGGTATCGAGGTCGCGCGCTTTATCATCCAGCAGACAGAGTGTACCCAGCGTAATCCCCTCTCTGGAGCGCAGCTGGCAGCCAGCATAAAAAACGATCCGCGGTTCACCAAGCACCATTGGATTATCGTAGAAGCGGTCATCCTGACGCGCATCTGTTACCACCAAAATTTCCTGCTGCAAGATGGCGTGCCCACAAAAGGAGATGTCGCGCGGTGACTGGGAGATTTGTAACCCGGTATACGAGAGAAACCATTGCCGATCTGCATCGATTAAGGAGACCAGGACAGCTTTGACATGAAAGTGCCGCGCCGCCAACCGGGTAATACGGTCCAGCTCTTCAACTCGGGGAGAGTCAAGGATACCCAGCGTGGTCAGCAGTGTTTGGCGCGCCTGTTCATCGGCGGCAAGATGCGGTGCTAACATATTGCGCTCTCATATGAAACAATGATGATGTCAACCATTTTACCGCTCTTATCGACAAATCCCTTCACATTCCGCTGACGAAGGTCAAAAATCAGAATACTGACAGGTTATTTATTTGTAACAGCCCTGAGCGATTTACTAGCATTTCCATTAAAAAAAATTAACTTTCAGAAACATCAATCTCCTCGCGCTGTCTGGCGAGACGGCTTATAGCGAGCTGACCCAATTGACGTGGGTTGCATCTATAATGTCATGACCTGTATTGGCTTTCTGGAACAAAGTACGCATTTCTGACGGCGTTGCCCCATATACCTCCTGAAAGTAGCGACGCAGCGCACTCAGCTCCAGACCGCATTGATGGGCAATGGTCGCCAGACTTTGATCCGACATGCTGGAGGCGCGTAGCAAGCGCTTGGCGAGCAATAATCGTCGGCTGCGGATAAATTGTGCAATGCCGCCTAATGGCTCAAACAGTCGATAAAGACTGGAACGTGAGATGGCAAAGTCTTTGCAAAGCTGTTCAACATTGATTGCCTGCGCAAGATTGTTCTCGATAAACATGCAAATCCGCTCCAGCCGGGCACTGTGCGCAAAAGGTTGTTCAACCTTTTTACCGGCAACCAAATGCAGGGTTTGCAAAAACACGCTGGCCGCACCTTCGCCGGTACTGAGCACTTCCTGCTCGGTCATTTGATCAAACACCTGCACCATGGTACCAAAATGGTTGCGCAAAATAATATTGACCGGCGAACTCGCCGGAATGGTTTTGCCATGTAGCGAAGCAATATCGACATTAAAATGTAAGCTGTGCTTAGGCATAATTATGTACTGGTAGGTACATAATCTCGGCCGCAAATCGCCAGGAAAAACATGGATCTTGATTGGCTGTGACATATCCTGAATCAGGATATCACCCTGCTTTAACTGAAAGCGTTTGCCAAAGCACTGGCAATCCATACCGCCAATGATCACGATAAAGATCACAATATGATCCGGCATGGCAAACAGATTACCGTATTGCCGGTCGATATCATGCTCGCTAACAGTAAGGACGCCACCGATTACTCGACCAAAATTGTAGCCAGTAACGCCCCAGTCAAACTCTTCGAAATGGCGTTGGGGTAATTCCAGTTTAAAACCTGCACTGGACATCCCGTCCTCCCACTCGTAAAAACGCGTTTCAAAATCGTTGTACTTATTAGCTGAATCGACAATTTTACGTGATGAAGAATCCGTCATTTACACACCATATTAGTAAGAATATTCTTAGACCATAATCACTCATGCCCATCAAATCAATACATAACGAACACAGGTAATACAAATTAATTTAATCATTCAGCTAGCAGGCTTATGATTCAAGCGATTGGTCTATGCCAGGGCATTGTATTATTTCAGCTTATTTTTTCAACAAAGCGGAATTAATCAAAAACGCTACTCAATTGATGGCGATGTTGGCGAGAACCGGGCGCTTATTGGTGAGTTTTTTTAATCAATTAGCAGAGGGGGGAGCTGATTACATTTCATGGCTTATCCTCAGTCAAAATGGGGATCACAGTGAAAACTTTATCGACAAGTCAATCGATTACTGCCTGGCGGAAGTCAGTGAGTCAATCATAATCCTTATGAGATACTCGTATTATTCCCCGTTAGCAGTGGATTGTTGCCGAGAAGGCTTATCGATGGCATTAAAGGGCAACATTAAATTCAACAAGTAAATGAAAATAATTTTCATAGACGCACGGTAAATACATACTGTTTTTGTTATATTTATCATAAGTACAAGCAGCATGCTGTACACAAAACAATCGGCCAGCTTATGGCTCGACAGACATGCATAACGGCAGTTCCCCCCTATCACCAGGATGAACAAATGGAAAAAAGAAAAGTCCTGGATGAAGGACGTCAGTTAAAACGCCTGAATGCCGAAACGAGAAAACTCTCGCATGTACATAAATGGTTTGCCATTGTGGCAGCGTTGGATTGTGTGCTGGTTTTTTTCTACGACAGGGATATGCGCAACATTGTGTTTTCTGGCGGTGTTTGTCTGGTCTGCACTTATCTGTGGTTCAAAGGCCGCATGCGCTCTCGTGCCTACCGCCGCGAATACCGGGAAAAGTATGCCAAAGACCCGGCACCGCCACCCGCAGCCCAGGAGTCTGCGGGTAAAGACGGTAAACCAGTAAGTCAGTGAGTTTTTTATAGCAAAGAAACCTGGATGGCCTGTTTTATCTATCAGGCGGAATATTAAACGCGCAATAGCAAACGTAACCAACATTTATGCATCTGAACGTCTATACGTTATATATTTTTGAGCTTTTTATTCTCGTTCTGCTCACGGTAGTCATGATGTGTGCCTGGCTTGGTGGTCGACGTGATCCCACGCTGGGTTTGACCGCTATTATGCTGGCCCTCGGTGCACTTTGTACGCTGCTGGGCAGCATGCGTAACGCGAATCCGCTTATTCCTATTTTATTGGGAAATATGCTTAACATTCTTTGTTATGCCATATTATGGAATGCAATACGGATGTTTGCCGCCAGAAAGGCCAAGTGGCAGTGGGTAGCAATCGGTCCGCTGATATGGGCGCTGTTTTGTCTTTGGCCCACTTTTATGCAGACACTGGCCTTACGTATTCAACTTAACTCAATCCTGGTTATTACCTTTACCGCATTAACCAGTTTTGAACTTTGGCGGGCACGCAAGCAGTTGCATGTCACCTTCCTGCCCGCCATGCCGTTGATTGTTTTGCACGGTTTGTTTTATGCCATCCGGCCATTTTTTGATAATGGCGTGCCCTATGCCGAAGTGGCTGGCGGTCACAGCAGCGGTTTTTTTTCGGTGCTGATTTTTGAAGCCATTCTTTACGCGGTCTGTCTGTCTTTTATTATTTTATCCATGGTGTATGAACGCGATCAGTTAAGCTATAAGCAAGCGTCTTTGCTCGATCCATTGACCGGAATGGCTAACCGTCGCGCCTTTGTTCAACAAAGTGAAATTCAATTACAGCGTCAGTCCCGCGATCAGCGACCACTGACACTTATATTATTTGATTTGGATAATTTCAAAATAATTAATGACAAATTTGGCCACCACGGTGGTGACAGTGCCTTGATACATTTCTGTCATATTGTCGAAAGATGTTTAAAAGGCCCGGAGATTTTTGCCCGTATTGGCGGCGAAGAGTTTGCATGTCTGACACCGAGTACGCTGCCTCAGGCATTAAACCTGGCGGAAACCATCAGGCAGCAGGTTGAGCAGGAATCGCAGGTGGCGATTGCGATGACCGTCAGTATTGGGCTGACCGCCAGCCAGCCATTGCAGGACACGCTTTCCAGCCTGCTGGTAAAAGCTGATACGGCACTTTATCAGGCGAAATCTTCAGGTAAAAATCGTATCGAGCTCAATTGATGATTATTCATGCGGATAATATATCGATAACCAGACTTAAGACCAGATAACTCAATGAATTAGCAAATTTAAAAACAACTATAATATTCTCGATACAATCTGGGTAATAATTAGAATCAAAGACGATGGTAATTCAAATTTTGACTCCGTGCCGTGGCAAAGGGCACCTGCTTGCACTCATATTCTGCTCAGGGTATTAAATAAAAATGTTGAATGATCTTAGGGTATGCCAGGCAGTTTTAGATGCGCTTACAGAAGCGACGGTTCTGAAAGACGATGAGCGTAAACTGATTTTTATCAATCAAAAAGCCTGTGAGCTGTATGGCCGTCCACGGGAGGAATTGATCGGTAAGGAGTATTCTTTTTTTAACGATGGCGATCAGGCCGCTCGGCAACGCGATCGGGATAATGAGGTATTGGCCACCGGAACAAAATGTGTCTATGAAGAGACATTGATTGATGCTAGCGGCAAGCGCCGTAACGTGCTGGTTCGTAAGACGTTGCTGGTACTGGAAAACAAGAATTATATTCTAACCTCAATCATGGATATCTCCCTGCTACGCAGCTCAGAGGCGCAGATACGCTATCTGGCCCGTCACGACGTGCTGACCGGTTTGCCTAACCGCACGGCGCTTAATGAAGATCTTAGCCAAATCGCCGCCCAAAGGATGTATAACCCTGAACCCCACGCCTTGATCCTGTTAAACCTGAATGACTTTAACTATCTCAATGATACCTACGGCTATCAGGCCGGGGACGCGATTCTTTGTGAGTTTGGTCAGCGTTTACGTAATGAAGTCAATGGTTCCGGTACCGTCTCGCGCATCGGTGGTGATGAATTTTCCATTATTCTGCGTAATAACCCGACCCAGGAAACCGTGCATAATCTGGCGCTGGAAATTCTGATTATGATGCGCCAGCCTTTTACCCTTACCCGCGCCAATCCACTGGTGACCCTCTCCTTTGGCATTGTGATGTTTGGTTCTGAAAATATTACCGCCGGAGAGATCATGCGCCGGGGTAACACTGCGCTGCTGGAAGCCAAGCAGCGAGGGAAGAACGTTTTTTCATTCTATTCAGAGTTATTGGATGCCAGCAGCGTCAGCAAAAGGATCATGGTCAAGGCACTGGCGGAATCGCTGGTTAAAGAAGGCGATCTGAGCTGCGTTTATCAGCCCATTTTACGCAGCCATGATGAAAAAGTGGTCTGCGTCGAAGCGCTGGCGCGCTGGACCCACGGGGTGCTGGGTGCCGTCTCCCCGGTGCAGTTTATCGCCCTTGCTGAAGAGACCGGGTTGGTTATCCAACTCGGAGAGATTATCCTGCGTCAGGCGTGCCGGGAAATTAAGGACATTAATACATTGAATCTGGCAATCAATGTTTCCGCGGTACAACTGGGCGAAGCCAACTTTGCCGATCGTATTATCTCGTTGCTCAACGAAGAGGATTTCCCTTTCACCCGACTGGAACTTGAGCTGACGGAAACCTCGGTGATGAACGCCAATGCCACCAGCCTGACGCATTTGTCACGACTGCGGCAGTTAGGCGTCAAAGTCTCTCTGGATGACTTTGGTACCGGTTACTCCAGCCTTAGCCTGCTGAAAGATATTTCGGTTGATAGTGTGAAAATTGACCGCTCCTTTGTGCAATACGTGACCGAAGTCAATGATACGGCAGCGATTGTTTCGGCGGTGTCACAGTTGGGCAATAAAATGAAGCTTAACGTGATTGCCGAGGGGGTAGAAAACCAACTGCAAAAAGCGTTTCTGATCTCGGCTGGCTGCTCACACTTGCAGGGTTATCTGTTCTCACGTCCGGTAACAATCGACATACTGCTTTCGTTATTAGATCAGGATCACAAACTTAATGCCTGACATTAGCGATATCAATAATGCTAGCCGGCTTATTAAATCATACCATTAGCCGGCACGAGATTTTTACCGCAGACTATAACAAGCGTAAATGCCGCCAATTATGAATGGTTTATTAGTTGCCTTTCTCTGCCAATTTTTTGATCGCCAAACGGGTGTTCGGGTTTAAACATGTCTACATTTTCAGGTATTTGGGTTCCACTGGTCACGCCTTTTAAACAAGGCGAGATCGACTTTCCAGCATTAACCGCCCTCTGTCATCATGTGATGCAGCAAGGGGTTGACGGCGTTGTTGTTTGCGGTACTACCGGTGAAGCTCCAATGCTGTCTAAAGAAGAGCAGTTGCAAGTGCTCGACGCCGTGCTACAGGTGGTGCCAGCCAGTCAGGTGATGATGGGCCTTTCCGGCACGCATATGCCAAGCGTGCTGTCCATGCTGGCGGCGATTACCCTGCGCGACGTGGCTGGCATTTTGCTGCCTGCCCCATACTATATTCGGCCGTCTCAGGCCGCACTCGAAGCCTGGTTTACCGACATCGCCAATCGTTCTCATATACCGATTATTGTCTATAACGTCCCTTACCGCAGCGGCATCCATCTTGAGCTACAGACATTGCGTAATCTGGCCAAACATCCGCGCATTGTGGCAATCAAGGACTGTGGCGGCAGTAATGACCTCACCTACTCGCTGATTGCCGATGGTGAGCTGGACGTACTCTGCGGCGAAGATGGGCAAATTCTTTCGACGCTATGTATGGGTGGCAGCGGTGCTATCGCCGCCTCGGCCCATCTTTTCACCGATAAATTTGTGCAATTGGTCAAACAGGTTCAGGCCGGAGATTTACCGCTGGCACGGAAAAATTTCTATCAACTGCTGCCGTTGATCCGTTTAATGTTCTCTGCGCCAAACCCGGCGGCAATCAAGTACGCCCTCTCGTTGAACGGCTTGATGGTTAACGAGCTTCGCGCCCCGCTGCTGGCGGCACCGGCTGAAGTGGAAACGGCGATCGTTAATTATCTCAATACGTTAAGCAGATAGCTTATAATAAGCAGCGATATTATTTTAGCTACTGACATTTCCTCGCCCATCCTGTGGATGGGACGACATTATCTGACGGAGTGCGTATGAAACTTTATTACAAAGCGGGTGCCTGTTCCCTTTCTCCACACATCGTTTTGCGTGAAGCCGGCGTCGATTTCAGCATTGAAAAAGTCGATTTGAGCAGCAAAAAAACCGAAGAAGGTGATGACTTCTTCAAGATCAATCCCAAAGGCCAAATCCCAACCCTGCTGCTTGATGACGGCACACTTTTGACCGAAGGCGTGGCTATCGTGCAGTATATTGCCGATCAAAAACCCGATCGTCAGTTGATGCCAGAAGTAGGTACGCTGGCGCGTTATCATGCCCTGGAATGGCTTAACTATATTGCCACTGAGCTGCACAAAGGTTTTAGCCCACTGTTCAACCCTAAAGCCCCGGATGAGTTTAAATCGTTGATGCGTGAAGCACTCAGCAAAAAGTTTGCCTATGTCAATGCATCATTAAAAGACAAAAACTTTCTGCTCGGCAGCCACTTTAGCGTCGCCGATGCCTACTTGTTTACCGTAATGCGTTGGGCACAAGCGCTGAAGTTTGATCTGTCGGCATTTGTCGATCTTAACGCCTGGCTGGCACGCGTTGCCGCGCGTCCTGCGGTGGATGCAGCATTGGTGGCCGAAGGCCTGAAGTAATGCCCTTGCAGGTATAAGAAGGTCGGAAGACATCTCCCAAACTGCAGACAAAGTCCTGGCCGAAAAGCCGGGACTTTGTCCTAATAAGGTCAGTGCACTTAACGGACTGACTGCCATGTTAAAACAAACCGCCCTACTGCAATCCCCATTTGAAATGGTCCCTCCTCCCTTATGGTGCCAACAAAGGCCACTATTCATTCTTGGCAATCGCGAGGGAAATGTATGCGCACACCCAGAGAACACTTCGCGATAAGAGAGGAAGCATTGACTCTCGCAACAACGCAAATAGCCATCCAATTGCAGCTTATTAATATTAATTTTGAAAGAATAAAAGAGACAGAGTGGGTACTTGTTCGCCATGCGTGACGCAGACATCCGGTACGCAAAGGCCTAAAAATTGAATTTAACTGGTTGGCACACCGCAATAAAAGACGCGATAAGCTAGATGTCAGCATCTGGTCACAGGGAGTTTTATGCGGGCTTTTTCTGGCCAAATTATCCAGAAAAAGTATTAACGTCGCATTGCGATATCTCGAGTCGAATCCTTATTGCCATCCGCTGTCGGGTAAAGTTATCCCCGTTGGCCTTATTATCGCCGAGAGTTTTGCCGTTTCCTACGGTGCATATCAAGTCATGGTATGCCGACCGGAAAGACATTTAATTAAATATTATCGAAGTTTTGGATATGAACTCAATGATGCTGATCTGCAACGGGAAAGGCGTAACTGTAAAATTCGCGCTAACTCGCTGGTCAAAAAGCTTTAATCACAAAATGGACGTTTTATAACCCGCCGTGGTAATGTTTTGCTATTAATTCGCCTTTTGGGGAGGGTATATGGTTAAAAAAAACTATCCTGACACGCTCAAAAACAGACGTGTTCCCACACCTTTTGCCAGCACAGACGTTAGCCTCGCAAATAATCATATGCCGGAGACAGTAGCAATGAAATGCAGCCTGTCTGCGGATATCCTTCGGCCGGAATATAGAAAAGTTTTAGACTTCGTAAATAATAACAATATCCTCTATGGGGATGACTCATCCAGACCCGGCGCTGCCATTAGAGAATTTGTTGAAACACAGATGCTCAAGATGGCCATTTCCAGCCAGGCTCGCAGCTTGTCACCGGAAAGACTGCAAAAAATGCTTGTCGAGAGTGCCAGACCGCAGCGCAGTTATCGAAACTGGCAGCCTGATGCCGAACTTGAGCAACGTTCAGGAATGCACGCGGGTTCTTCTCGGCTTACAAAAACCTGATGAGAATGATGCCGCTTCGATCGAAGTCTGAGGCACCGATAGCGGTGCCTGGTTACTGCATTAATGTCATAACTTTACTGCGGTAAAATGGTGCTCGGGCTTAACGATTTTATCTTGGGCGGCAACGATCTGCAGTTCATATTCCCCCATGGCATGAGTAGTCAACATCACCTCATAAACTGCCGCTGTAACATGCTCCAGTGCTTTATCCAACGCTTCGCCTTTTAGCAGATTCACCAGTAATAGCCCGCTGGTCAGATCGCCAACGCCTACCGGTTGACGTACACCAAAATCCACCAGCGGACGATGAATATGCCATGCCTCTTCGGCAGTCACCAATAGCATTTCAAAACGATCGCTATGATATCCGGCGCGGCTTAAATGCTTGACCAATATTACTTTTGGTCCTTTGGCACAGAGTTCGCGAGCCCTGCTTACCGCTTCCTGCACATTGCCAATGGCATGACCGCTGAGCATTTCCAGCTCCAGCAAATTGGGTGCCATAATATCGCAGTTGATCAGCGCCTGTTTGCAGTGAAACTCGGCAACACCCGGGGCGACAATACAGCCCTTTTCCGGATGACCCATCACCGGATCGCAAAAATACCAGGCATCAGGATTGGCGGCTTTCACCTGACTGACAATCTGCAGGATATGTTCACCCTGTTCTGCAGAACCGATATAGCCACTAAGTACGGCGTTACAGTCTTTTAAACGATGAATATCGGCAATGCCCTGCACAATCTCGGTCAAATGGTTGGCGGGCATAACACAACCCGTCCAATGACCATACTGAGTATGGTTGGAAAACTGCACTGTATTGAGTGGCCAAACGTTTGCGCCCATACGACGCATAGGAAACTCTGCCGCGCTGTTACCCGCGTGACCAAAAACAGTATGGGATTGAATGGAGAGAATATTTTTCATGCTGGGGTCCGATGCCAACGTCATCAGCCAAGATGGCGCAACGGGGGGAGAGAAAGCCGGCAAGTCAGGTTGGACGGTGCTTGCCGGCGGTTCAGATTATTTCCAGGTGATCAGACAGTAGTGCTTTTTACCACGACGCAGCAGCGTGTAGCGGCCAAACAAACGGTCGCTGTCACTAAAGCGGTATTCCGCATCAGCCTGCTTTTCACCGTTAAGGTTGATGGCATTAGAGGCAATCATGGTACGAGCCTGCCCACGTGAAGGCACCAGCTCAGCGCTCACCAGCGCCTGCTGCAAGTCGGCATCACCATCCAGCTCCAGAGTCGGCATACCGTCCTGCGCCAGTTGGGCAAAATCCGCTTCGGTCATATCGCTCACTGCGCCGGAGAACAGGCTGGCGGTGATACGACGTGCCGCGGCCAGACCTTCTTCCCCGTGAACCATACCGGTGACCAGTTCCGCCAGAACATACTGCGCACGAGGTGCTTTACCGCTGTTTTTGTCTTCTTCTTCCAGCGCATTGATCTCTTCAATACTCATAAAGGTAAAGAATTTCAGGAAGCGGTAAACGTCGGCATCCGCGGTATTGATCCAGAACTGATAGAATTTATATGGGCTGGTTTTCTTCGGATCCAGCCAGACAGCGCCGCCCTCGGTTTTACCGAATTTGGTGCCGTCAGCCTTGGTGATCAAAGGAACAGTCAAACCAAACACCTGTTTTTGATGCAGGCGACGGGTCAGATCGATACCGGAAGTAATATTACCCCATTGATCCGAGCCACCAATTTCCAGTTCCACCTGATGCAGGTCGTACAGTGAAGCGAAATCGTAGCCCTGCAACAGGTTGTAGGAGAACTCGGTAAAGGAGATACCGCTGTCATCACGATTAAGGCGTTGCTTGACCGCTTCCTTGTTAATCATCTGATTAACAGAAAAATGCTTGCCAATATCGCGCAGGAAAGTCAGCACGTTCATATTGCCAAACCAGTCGTAGTTATTGGCCGTTATCGCGCTGTTTTCGCCGCAGTCAAAATCGAGGAAAGGCGAAACCTGATTACGGATTTTCTCAACCCATTCATTGACGGTTTCACTGGTATTCAATTTGCGTTCGGTAGCTTTAAAACTCGGATCACCAATCAAACCGGTGGCACCGCCCACCAGCGCAACGGGTTTATGACCGTTCAACTGGAAGCGTTTCAGGCAGAGCAATGGCACCAGATGGCCCAAATGCAGGCTATCAGCGGTAGGATCGAAACCGCAATAGAGTGCAATTGGCCCTTGCGCCAGTCGCTCTGCTAACGCTTTTTCGTCCGTCACCTGGGCAATCAGCCCCCGCTCCTGCAATTGTTGAATCAAGTTGCTGCTTGCCATCAAAAACTCCGTCAATTCTGCGAAATCGTTTATCGATATTTAATAAGCACCCGCAACGCCTGAACATCCGGACCAGGGTCGGTTTCAGCACGCCGGGCACTTTAAGGAATACAAATATCTTAGCCCTGCCCGCTGAAATTTACCGGCGGCGACAGAACAGGAAATTGTAAGAGCCATAGAATAAAGCGCTCGCGAGGCAAGCGCTAGGTTTTCAGACAATTTTTACCCGCTTAAGGGGCCAATCGGTCTATTTTCCAACCGCTTGTCGGGCTACTGGCCGCCGATGCTTCTTCCCGCTGGTAAATAAAGCGGTCATGGAGGCGATGTTCGCCCCCTTGCCAAAACTCCATGGAGTCAAATTTAACGCGAAATCCTCCCCAGAAACTCGGCAACGGCACTTCGCCCTGGCTAAATTTCTGCTTAAGCTCAAGGAATTTGCTCTCCAGGATGCCGCGCGCTGAGATCCGAGTCGACTGCTGGGAGACCCAGGCACCGATCTGGCTGTCTTTGGGACGGCTGGTGAAGTATTTCATAACATCGAAGGTTGGCAGGCGTTCGGCCTGGCCGAGGACAATCACCTGGCGGTCGAGCATATGCCAAGGAAACAGCAGGCTGATGCGTGGATTAAGCGCCAGTTGCTGCGCTTTACGGCTGCCGAGGTTGGTGAAAAACACCATACCATGTTCATCGTAATGTTTAAGTAACACAATGCGTTGATAAGGCTGACCATTTTCATCGACGGTAGCGACACACATCGCCGTCGGATCAGGTAATTTTGCCTCGCAAGCCTGTTTGAGCCACTGCTCAAACAGCGCCAGTGGTTCGGCGGTCAGATCTTTGCGGCGTAATCCGCCACGGGTATATTCACGCCGCAGGTCCGCGACATCAAATTGATTTTTTTCAGTCATATAAGTTCAATACGCAGAATGTAATGGGGGGATCTATACCCAACAGTATTTGACAGTGCGGCTGCACGGTGCAATCCCTTTGTACAAAGGCCTCGGGGGAGCGTTTGCACAAAGGCCGCAGCGCATCAAATACGACCAGGGTTATTCTGCGCCAGAGTTGGCGGGATAACAATCCTCTCCATCATCGATCTCTTTTCTCAATCAGCGGCTTACCCTGGCAGCGCTGTCGGTGAGAATTAACGCAACTGGCAATCATCAATAATCACATCATCACCCCGTTGAACCTTGGCAGTGGTCCCTTTCGACCAAAAGGTGTAGTGACCATCGCTATAGCGGGTACCCGACGCGGCCTGCACCTGTGGCAGATGCAACTGAACACCGTCAAGCAGCATATCTACCCGCTGCGCCGGTTTGTCGAGGGTCACGGTCAATGGCGTGGTACCACACTGATAGTGTAGTTGCACAGGCTCGGCTGGCTTATGGGCTATTTGGCTACAACCTGCCAGAGCAATACCGGCCACAACAATCATCACGTGTTTCATTTTTTTTCCCTGTGGTGAGGCAATATTACCGTCAGTCATCTTAGCCTACTGCTGGTTGACCGTTGAAAAAACCGGATAAATCGCACCTAGCACTGTTTCTCTGCTGGCACCGGTGACCGAAGGCAGATTTCCCGGCTGTCCTGACAGAGTGCGAAATGCCAGCCAGGCAAAGGCCAGCGCTTCCATATCGTCGCCACTGACGCCAAACAGATCGGTTGGGCTGACTTCAATTCCCGGCAACATTGCCGACATCCGAGCCATGATCAGCGGATTACGCGCCCCGCCGCCACAGACCAGCAAACGTTCACAGCCCCCGGCCAGTTTTACCTGGTTGACAATAGTGGTAGCCGTCAGCTCGGCGAGGGTAGCCTGGACATCTTCTGGTGGCAGGGGTTCATTACGCGACAATTGACGTTCAAGCCAGGCATGATTGAAATACTCGCGTCCGGTACTTTTGGGAGCGGGCATGGCAAAATAAGGGTCAGCCAGCATTTGCTGCAGCAGCAAGGCATTGACCTTGCCCTGCATTGCCCATTGCGCCCCTTTATCATAAGGCAGGGTCCGGTGCCGCCAGATCCAGGCATCCATCAGCATGTTTCCCGGCCCGGTGTCATAGCCGCGAATAGGCTGACCGGGCAGCAAAAGTGACAGATTGGCAATACCGCCGATATTAAGGATCATCCGTCGCTCGGAGGGATGGGCAAGTAGTGCCTGATGAAAAGCCGGAACCAGCGGTGCACCCTGCCCCCCCCAGGCCATATCCCGACGACGAAAATCACCAATAGTAGTAATACCGGTCATTGCGGCAATACGGTTATTATCACCAAGCTGCATAGAAAAAGTCGTCTCGCCCTGCGGCTGATGCCAGACAGTCTGCCCGTGACAGCCAATAGCCGTCACCTCTTCGGCGGCCACCCCCGACTGCGCCAACAAACCCAGAACGGCTTCGGCAAACAGGGTGCCAAGCTGTGCATCCAGCTCTCCTACCTGAGCCAGCGTCACGGCCTGTCCCTGGCACATGCCGAGTATCGCCTGTTTAATGGCTTGCGGGATGGGATGCGAATAACTCGCCTGCTGCGCAACCATACGTTCGTCTATCGCGGCCAATACGACATCAACACCATCAAGACTGGTGCCTGACATCACGCCAATGTAGCGACCTGACTTCATCGATAGCATCTTTTTTAGCTCCCTTATCGAACCGGAAAGAATAAAAATTCACTATATCCAAAATAATTTGCGTTGCCCCATGGCGGTAACAACAGCAATCCCCAGGCACATCGCTCACGCAGTGACCGGAAGCAGCCAGTAAGGATACAGTTTGAAGTATGACGGTTATAAAACAAAATTATCAAGGCAAGGCTCTGTTTTAGTTTATCTTTTTTTAAAGGTGTGAGGACGAACCTGATTTTTTCAATAATTTCACCACGTAAAGCAGTATGAAAAGTGCCTTACTTAACAACGATCCCTTGCGACTGAGGCAAAATTAAACCAATGTTTAGTATTAGTTGATGGGTGTGTCTATAAGATATTCGCCAGTTTGCGTTATGATAATAGCTGGCACTGCCTACCCTGATGTGAAATGTGTCCCGATTTACAACACTGAACGAGTCTACCCAAAAGCCTTCCGGATCCAGGTTGGCAGCAACTCAGTCCGTACTCATGCGCTTGCGTTAAGTGCCTGAGAGGGATGGTTAGCGCCTTTGGCATCTGGACGCGCGAACGACGCAGGCAAGATCGGTGTGTCATTAAACAGGAGTTTTTTATGATTAAGCGTATTCTCATCGTTGCACTGGTTGGCACCACCCTGGTGGGTTGTGTCAGCGATAATACCTTGTCAGGTAATGTCTATTCGGCTTCACAGGCGAAACAGGTTCAATACGTGACTTATGGTACTTTGGTGTCTGTACGCCCGGTACAAATTCAAGGTGGCGATGAAAACAATGTGATTGGCGCCATCGGTGGCGCAGTGTTAGGCGGGTTCCTCGGTAACACCATTGGCCGCGGTACCGGACGCAGTCTGGCAACCGCAGGCGGTGCCGTTGCCGGTGCCGTGGCTGGACAGGGTGTGTCCAGCGCGATGAACCGCTCTAACGGCGTAGAGCTGCAAATCCGCAAAGATGACGGCAATACCATCATGGTAGTGCAAAAAGCCGACAGCAATACCCATTACTACGTAGGTCAGCGTGTCAGTTTGGCCAGCAGCGGCAGTACCGTCACTGTCTCTCCAGGCGTATAACCGCCACCTTCGTCTTATAAAAAAACCGGAACGCCTGGCAACAGGGTTCCGGTTTTATCAGGAATGGGCACGACGGTCATTCATTAAGATTTATTGTGCAATGACGCAATGTTTTTTTCTAATCTTGCCAGCATGTTCAGCAACAGTTGGATATCTTCAGAAGACATTCCCGATAAAATTTCCTGACGAGTATCATCGATCACCGTTTCCATCTGATGGATGATTGGTGCTGCCTCTTCCGTCAGTTTAATGCGTTTTGCACGACGATCGCTGGCGCAGGTTTGACGGGTTATCAGCTTTTTTTCTTCCAGTTGGTCAAGGGTTCTGACCAATGATGGTTGTTCAATACCAATCGCTTTTGCAAGCTGAATTTGCGACTGTTCAGGTGGCAAAATATTGATGTTGTGTAACGTCACCCAATGCGTCTGCGTGAGCTCTAATGGCTTAAGCCGATCGTCGATCAATGCACGCCAGACACGAACTAATCGTGCGAGATCTGACCCTAGGTTCGATTCCAATGCCCCCTCCTTATAATTAGCATGCTAAGATAACTCCCCAGAGTTTAGCTTAGTTCTCGTGGATTTAATCGTAAAATTACAAATATCCGCAGAATACGTAATACAATTAATCTGAGATCTGATGCCCTAAATGCCAAAATGCACCCAGAAGCCCGGTTATTTATAACACAACCTGATGCAGAGATTAATATTGTGATTAGCCAAATGTTCCATTCAGGCCCCCTTCTCCAGGATTTGGTTCTGGGTGCTTCGCTATATTTCCCTCCTATCTTTAAAGCATTTTTACTTGGACTGTTTATTTGGTTACTGATCCACCACCTGCTACGCGACCGGATTTATTCGGGTGAAATCTGGCATCCTGCACTTATGGATTTATCTCTCTTTGTCATCTCAATATGTGGTGCCTTGTTACTGATCGTCAATGAGTAAAAACATGAAATTCAAGACACTTAAGTATTTCTCAACGGTATTTGTCCTGGCGATTGCTTTATGCGCAGGATGGTGGATGTGGAACTATTACATGCAGTCGCCCTGGACTCGCGATGGAAAAGTACGAGCAGAGCTGGTCAACATCACCCCCGAAGTGTCGGGAAGGATCACCGACATTGCGGTTCATGACAATCAATATGTCAAAAATGGTGAGGTACTGTTTAATCTTGACCCGGAGCCTTTTAAAATTGCCGTCGATAACGCCCAAGCCTCAGTGGATAAAGCGGCGGCCGATCTCGACAAAGCCAATCATGAAGCGCAGCGCCGACGCGCCCTGGGTCGGAATGTGATTTCCAGCG
This sequence comes from Rouxiella aceris, assembly GCF_012933545.1. Classification (GTDB taxonomy): domain Bacteria; phylum Pseudomonadota; class Gammaproteobacteria; order Enterobacterales; family Enterobacteriaceae; genus Rouxiella; species Rouxiella aceris. The sequence goes on from NZ_JAADJU010000010.1 coordinate 111,337, forward strand.
AATCTCTCGATCAGGCCAATCTGGAAGCGCGATCGATGCAGGCCGCATTTGAAGCAGCTAAAGCCAACCTCAATCAGGCGCGCTGGAATTTAAGCAAAACCGCCATTGTCGCGCCCACCGATGGCTATATAACAAATCTTCAGGCGCGCAAAGGCAACTATGCCACCACCGGAACACCGTTGGTGGCACTGATCGATGCCCATTCATTTTATGTTTTAGGTTATTTTGAAGAAACAAAACTTAAACATATTAATATTGGCAGCCAGGCCGATATTATTTTGTACAACGGCAATGTTCCCTTGAAAGGACAAGTCGAAAGTATTGGTCGGGCAATATATGACCAGAGTGTCGAAACCTCTGGCGGTTTATTATTGGATGTAAAACCCAATGTTCCCTGGGTCCGATTAGCCCAACGCGTACCGGTACGCATCAGCCTCGATCATATACCGCAAAATTTGGTGCTGGTCGCCGGTACCAGTTGCACGATTGCTATTCACTATTAAGGACATACCGTGAATTTTTCGTGGCTGGAGTGGAAAAATACCCCCTGGGGGAAGGCAACCTCCGGCCAGTGGCGTTATGCGCTGCGTAATGCCATTGCCATGTGTCTGGCACTGTGGCTGGCCTTTGTGCTGCAGCTTGATGAACCCTACTGGGCCATGACCTCGGCGGCAGTAGTGAGTTTTCCTACCGTCGGCGGGGTGATCAGTAAAAGTATTGGCCGGGTGTTTGGCAGTCTGCTGGGTGCCTCAGCGGCGGTGCTTATTGCAGGACACTGCCTTAACGACCCCTGGCTGTTTACCCTGGCCATTGCCTCATGGTTAGGTATTTGCACTTACGCCGCCAATCTCTATCAGAATAACGTTTCCTACGCTTTTGCCTTGGCTGGTTATACGGCGGCAATTATCGCCTTCTCGACGGTGAACGTTACCGATACGGTGACCATTTTTGACATTGCCCAGGCCAGGGTCTGCGAAGTGATCAGTGGTATTTTATGCGGCGGCTTTATGATGATGGTGCTGCCCAGCACCTCAGACGGCGATGCGCTACTGACTTCGCTGCGAAAAATGCACAGTCAGTTGCTGGAACATGCCCAGTTGCTGTGGCGCAGTGAAGTCAGCAACCAGATCCGCGTCTCCCATGAAGGGGTGATCAGCCAAATCCTCACCCTTAATCTACTGCGCATCCAGGCCTTCTGGAGCCACTATCGTCTACGGCAACAGAATAATTTGCTTAATTTCCTGCTGCATCAACAGCTGCGCATGACCAGCTATATCTCCAGCCTGCGCAGAATGCTGCTCAATTGGCCAGATCCCCCGGAGCAACTTAATCAGGTGCTCAACCTGCTGCTCGAACAGCTGAGAAATCCGCAGATCAGCAAATACCAGTTAGCCCAAACCCTTAACCTGATCCGCCCCCGTGACCTGGCCGACTTTCGTCATCAGGCCTTTTGGCAACGCCTGCGCGATTTTTGCTGGTTATATCTGCGCACCGAGCGCCTGCTGCAACGGGTTGAAAATGCCAATCTGGTGGCGATGGAACAGATACAGGCACCGCGAGTCAGTCGGCTGACCCACCATGCTGACAGCTATGAGGCGGCCTACAGTGGCCTGCGCACTTTTATCTGTATTGTGTTGGCCTGTGCTTACTGGATCAACACTCAGTGGGATTCAGGGGCAGCAGGCGTGACTCTGGCTGCGATAGGCTGTGTGCTTTATTCATCGACCGCGTCGCCAATCAACAGCATTACCCTGTTGACCAAATCGCTGATCCTGTTGTTCATTGGCTGCTATGTTTTGAAATTTGGCCTGATGGTACGGATCAATGATTTTTGGCTGTTTTGCGCCCTGCTGCTGCCAATGTTAACCACTATGCAATTGTTTAAGCTGCAATTTAAGCGCTATGCCAGCCTGTGGGGACAATTGATTGTATTTGGTGGGTCATTTTTGGCGATCACTAATCCGCCAAGCTATGACTATCAATCTTTTATCAATGACGGACTGGCAAAAATTGCCGGTATCATGTTGGCGGGTATTGCCTTTCAGGTGTTGCGCCCCAGCTCTGACCAACGCAAAAGCCGTCGCCTGATCCACGCCCTGCGCCGGGATTTTATCGACCAGCTCAGCCGCAAGCCACAGCTGACACATTTGCAATTTGAGTCGCTGATCTATTACCGCATCAACCAGCTTAATCAGAGTAAAGATCAGCTTTCCCGCACCTGGTTACTGCGCTGGGGTGTGGTGTTGCTCAACTGTAGCCATATTGTCTGGCAGCTGCGCGACTGGGAAACCGGTTCAAATCCGCTGGCGAAAGTACGTGATATCTGCATTCATTGCCTGCGCGGCATTATGACCGAGCGCGGGGTAAGCCACCCGAAACTGGATGCCACACTAAGCGAACTGCTGCGTATCAGTGAGTCGCTGGCGCGGCATCCGGATCCTTCGGCACGCCAGTTGGCCGGGGTGATCTGGCGTCTGTACTGTTCGTTATCGCAGTTACAGTCCGCCATCAATATTGAGGATCCCCCGCCCGCAGGCGAAAAATCTGCCTGAATTAAGGCACGTCGTAGCCGAGCGCCGCCTTGCGAATGCGGAACCATTGCTGACGGTTGAGATTTAACGACAGAGCCTGCCAGGCCGACGCCACCCGTTCAATTTTACCGGAACCAATAATAGGTAACGGTTGTGACGGCAGACGCATAATCCAGGCGTAAACCACCTGTTCGATGTTTTCTGCGCCGATCTCTTGTGCCACCTGCTGCAGCTCTTCGCGCAGCGGCTGGTATTGAGCCTCGCTAAACAGACTACCACCGCCAAGACAAGACCAGGCCATCGGTTTCATTCGCAGCTGCTGGCACTGATCCAGCGTGCCATCAAGTAACGCAGGTTGATGCACCGGCGAAATTTCTACCTGATTGGTCACCAGCGCAAAAGGCAATCGCGATTGCAGCAGGCTGAACTGTGAGGGGGTAAAGTTGGAAACACCAAAATGTTTCACTTTGCCGCTTTGATGCAGAGCAATAAAGGCTTCGGCGGTATTATCGGCATCCATTAACGGGTCAGGACGATGGATCAGTAACAGGTCGAGATGGTCGGTATACATATTGCGCAAAGAACGTTCGGTTTGGGCAATAATATAGTCTTTATCAGTAATATAATGACCGATAGTGTTACCAGACGCCGCCATGGTGGCAATACCGCATTTGCTGACCAGTTGCATTTGCTGGCGCAGCGCGGGTTTCAGACGCAACGCCTGGCCAAAGGCCGCTTCACATTGATAGCCACCATAAATATCCGCATGATCGGCCGTGGTGATGCCTAATTCCACATGCTGTTGCATAAACGCCAACAGCTGCTGTGGTGTCATCTGCCACTCCATCAAACGCCAGTACCCACAAATCATGGAAGAAAATTCCGGACCCTGGGCTGAAATACGCGTGCGTTGTTCCATTTACTGTTTCCTTATCTCGTTATTTTATTGTGGCCAGCATAGCTTGTTGCCAAAGATTTTCATTGATGCCAAATCAGCAAATGCCACAAGATTAACGCACTAGGCAAGATCAAAACAGTGAGGGCTGCTCAGGAAGGGGATCGTCTGACGGTTTGGCGGCACGTTTCAAACGCAAGAAACGCTGATGACACAGTCTCAATACCTGCCTTTTTTCGACATCGCTCATGTTCAACCAGCCAAAACGCTCTTCACGGCTGCGAAAGCAACCGTGACAGTAGCCGTTGGGCCCAGACTGGCAAATACCACGGCATGGGCTGGGGATCTCGAAAAACTCAAGCTGCTGAGCCAAAAAATTCTCCGTATTCACGATTAAGCACGTAACAAACGCGCAGCAATTGCCTATATTTTATACCGCATTTATCAATATGTGCCATCTTTCGTTCACAAAGAGGAAATTAGCGCCAAATATCGCCGGTGACGGTTGACCTGGACCGACTGGTCTATTAATCTCGCCCTATGAATAAATCTGCCCCCCCACACAGCGATACCCGCGAACATTTACTGGCTACTGGTGAAGAACTCAGTATGCGCCTGGGATTTACCGCGATGGGGCTGACTGAAATTCTGACCACCGCTGGCGTGCCAAAGGGTTCCTTTTATCATCATTTCAAGTCGAAAGAAGCTTTTGGCGAAGCGATGATCCAACGTTATTTCGATAACTATGAGCAAGCGCTGCACCGGCATTTCAATCAGCCAAACGGTAATCAGCGCCAGCATCTGCTCAGTTATTATGCCCAGGCTATTACAAATTTTTGTAACAGCCAATGCCACAACGCCTGCCTGGCGGTAAAAGTTTCCGCCGAGGTCAGCGACTTGTCCGAACCCATGCGTCACGTGCTGGAAAAGGGTACCGCGACTGTAGTTAAACAGCTGGCCACGGCCATCGAGCAGGGTATTGCTGAAGGGTCGTTACAGGTTTTACAACCACCGGCAGTGGCCGCAGAGATTATTTATTCATTATGGTTAGGTGCCTCACTGCGCGCCAAAATAAAACACTCGGTGGCACCGCTTGCCGCCGCGCTGGAACTGTTGGAGATACTGCTACAACCTCCGGCTGGAGCCTGAAAAGAGCGGTAAGCGGCAAGTAGCTACGCAGATAAAACCGGGATTCTTTAGCCTTATGATGCCCGGGATCACAAATTATTATGAGTCGACCAGTCTATTCACAGGAGTTAATGAAAATGACCAAGCTTTTTACCCCACTTGTAGTTGGCAAAAAAACTTTACCCAATCGCGTATTTATGGCGCCATTGACCCGTTTGCGCAGCATTGAGCCAGGTGATATCCCGACGCCACTGATGGGCGAGTACTATGCACAACGCCATAGTGCCGGCCTGATTATTACCGAGGCGACACAAGTTTCGTTCCAGGCCAAAGGTTATGCCGGTGCGCCAGGTCTGCATACGCCAGAACAAACTGCCGCCTGGAAAAAAATTGTTGCCGGAGTGCATGCCAAAGAGGGTCATATTGCCGTGCAGCTTTGGCATGTGGGCCGTATCTCCCACAGCAGCCTGCAACCGGGTCAGCAGCCACCGGTAGCCCCTTCAGCCATTGCGGCAGGGACCCGTACCAGCCTGCGTGATGCCCAGGGTAATGCCATCCGCGAAGAGTGCTCTCTGCCACGCGCCCTGGAAACCAGCGAAATCCCGGGGATCGTTAATGATTTCCGTCTGGCTGCCGCCAACTCTCGCGAAGCGGACTTTGACTATATCGAGCTGCATGCCGCCCATGGTTATTTGCTGCATCAGTTTATGTCACCGGCTTCTAACCTGCGTGAAGATCAGTACGGCGGCAGCATTGAAAACCGTACCCGTCTGACGCTGGAAGTGGTGGATGCCACTGTGGCTGAAATCGGCGCCGATCGCGTCGGTATCCGCATTTCGCCGATGGGTCCTTTCAATGGTCTGGATAATGGCGAAGACCAGCAAGAAGCGGCCATTTACCTGCTCGATGAACTGAACAAACGTCATCTCGCCTATCTGCATATTTCCGAACCTGACTGGGCGGGTGGCAAAGCCTATACCGAAGAATTCCGTAAAATTATTCGTCAGCATTACCAGGGAGTAATCGTCGGCGCGGGTGCTTATACCGCCGAGAAAGCTGAAGAACTGATTGCCAAAGGCTATATCGATGCCGTGGCCTTTGGTCGTAGCTATATCGCCAATCCGGATCTGGTTGAACGCCTCAAGAGTCATGCAGCGCTGAATGAACCGAAAGCCGAAAGCTTCTACGGCGGCGGCGCACAGGGCTATACCGACTACCCTACCCTGTAATTGATTTTTATTGCGCATCACCACGGCGGCCATCATTTGATTGCCGCTCACACTGCTGACAAAGCCCGTTTTTAGGGAGAGTACACCTAGGGGTGCTATGCCCGGGTATCTCGATCGTCAAGACCACGTTGTCATCAAACTCGGCGGCAATCATTTGATTGCCGCTTTTTAGTGCAGTCAGGATCTCTCTTAAAGACAAAGCGATAGCATTGAGCTAGTGTAGTATTTATCAGTATTTAACCGGCAATCAGAGGAAATTATGCGTTTACTCCATACTATGATCCGCGTTGGCGACATGCAGCGCGCCATTAAATTTTATACCGAAGTGCTGGGTATGAAACTGCTGCGTACCAGCCAGAATACCGAATACAAATACGACCTGGCTTTTGTGGGTTATACCGATGAAAGCGAAGGTGCAGTGATCGAGTTGACCTATAACTACGGCGTAGAAAGCTACGAGATGGGTACGGCATTCGGCCATCTGGCGTTAGGCGTTGATAACGTTGCCCAGACTTGCGAAGACATTCGTCATGCCGGTGGCAAAGTGGTACGTGAAGCCGGTCCGGTAAAAGGCGGTTCCACCATAATCGCCTTCGTCGAAGATCCGGATGGCTACAAAATCGAGCTAATCGAATCAAAACATGCGGGTCAGGGTTTGGGCAATTAATCCGCTCTGCCATAGAAACCTTAAGGGCGCGAATTTGGCGCCCTTTCCTCATTTTTATCTTCCTTCCTGCATCTGGCCTGAAAATTTGCCATAATGCGCGCTGAATTCTTTAAACATAAGAAACCGATGGCTGCCAAAAGTGACATTAACGCCCTGAGAGGCCGTTTCCGCGGGTTTTATCCCGTGGTGATAGATGTAGAAACCGCCGGGTTTAATGCCCAAACCGATGCCTTGCTGGAAATTGCAGCCGTGACCTTACGTATGGATGAGGACGGCTGGCTGCACAACGATGAGACCGTGCATTTTCACGTTGAGCCGTTTGAGGGGTCGATTCTCCATCCTGAAGCCCTGGCATTTAATGGCATCGACCCGACCAATCCACTGCGCGGTGCAGTGAGTGAGTACGACGCGCTACACGCTATTTTTAAAGCGGTACGCAAAGGTATGAAAGAGCAGGATTGCAACCGTGCGATTATCGTGGCGCATAACGCCAATTTTGACCACAGCTTTCTGATGGCTGCCGCTGAGCGTGCCGGTCTTAAGCGCAATCCTTTCCATCCTTTTGCCACCTTTGATACTGCGGCATTAAGCGGATTGGTATTGGGACAAACCGTACTGGCCAAAGCCTGTATCAGCGCCGGGATGATTTTCGACAGCTCGCAGGCCCACTCGGCCTTGTATGATACCGAGCAAACGGCACACTTGTTCTGTGAGCTGGTCAACCGCTGGAAACGTCTGGGAGGCTGGCCATTGCCCATCGACGCCGACGAGGAAGCGCCGCAAGAGCAGTAAAGCTTTTTTCTATCGGGCAAAAAAAAGCGGCTATTTCAGCCGCTATCTTTTTGAAGAAAGGTCACTTACTCAGACTGTTCTTCTTTCGATTTGTACTTGTCGGCAGTTTCTTTGATCAACTGCTGCAATTCACCGCGTTGATACATCTCAATCACGATATCACAACCGCCTACCAGTTCACCGTCAACCCACAGCTGTGGGAAAGTTGGCCAGTTGGCAAATTTTGGCATCTCGGCGCGAATATCCGGATTCTGCAGGATATCCACATAGGCAAAACGTTCACCGCAGGCGGACAATGCCTGAACGGCCTGAGCCGAGAAACCGCAGCTTGGCAGTTTTGGAGAACCTTTCATATAAAGAAGGATCGGGTTCTCAGAAACCTGCTGTTTGATTTTTTCGATAGTAGTGGTCATTTTTTTGCTTCCTCAAGCCATTAATGGCTGTCTCGATCACCTGAAGTGAAATGAATGCTCTCGTTCTTGCTGCTTGTCCATACTCTGCCATCAAACGGGCGGTGACGACACAGTCATGACAGAAAAACCGGATCAACTGTCTACCATTGTAACGATGGCAGGCATCAGATAAAAACGCCATTTTTTGCAAGGTCTTTATCACGGTGTGACCTGTGATTGATGCAGGTAGGTCATGTCGGTGTTAGGCTAGCTCGCTAATTGCCCAATCAGGGCAAAAAAGACAGACGCACAGAATAACATTTTAATTTTGTGAGGTTAACCCAGGCGATCCTGAAAGGAACTTTTGCTATAAATAAGCTTAACCACCTGAAATTCAGGTTATTTTATCACCAACATAGCTCATTTTATCGGCAAAAAAAAAGATATTAACTTTTTCTCACAATATGAATTAGAATCGAAGCAATTCGTGCTGTTTTGTCTCCCCTTTTTGGGGAATACTGGTACATCTTTTGATGTTTAACTTCGGCCTAATATTGGTAGCGACGCTATGCGTTTAATGTTTACGCTTTTTGTGCTGCTCTTTACCCAGCTCTTTTTGAATTTGGCGCATGCTTCGCCAAGCAACCGTGTCTCCGCTGAACAAGGCGAAAAGCACAGTAGTCAGGCCAAACCTGACGAGCGACGAAAGCGAAAGATCGTGGCGAGAACCAGCAAAAAGACCAAGGTTGTTCCGGCAAAAGAGCAAGCAAAGCTCAAAGTCACCGCCAAAACAAAAGACCACAGCAAAAGCAAAGAAGCCGTGCATGCCAAGACCAAAGTTGATCACAAGCATCCTGTCAGCACCAAGCTGGTAAGACATAAAGCCGAAAAACCGGCAAAAGAGATCAAAAGCATTACCCGTGAAGTTGCCAGCACCAGTAGTGTGGTCTGTGCCAAAGAAGGGAAAAAAGCTTACGGCAGACACCGCAAACACAAGGCAGTTGCCGAGAAGTGTGCACCGGTAACATTGAGTGCCGCACATAAGAAAAAGTACATCAATGCCAAACAAACGGCGATGACCAAGTTGATGCACCAGGTCGGTAAGCCTTATCGTTGGGGTGGCACTTCGCCTCATACCGGTTTCGACTGTAGTGGTTTGGTCTATTACGCTTATAAAGATTTAATGCGCATTAAAATGCCGCGTACCGCCAACGAGATGTACCATTTGCGCGATGCGGCACCGGTTAAACGCGGTGAGCTTGAGTCTGGCGATCTGGTGTTCTTTAGGATCACTAAACGCGGTGCAGCGGATCACGTTGGGGTTTACCTGGGTAATGGCAAGTTTATCCAGTCACCACGTTCCGGCGAAGATATAAAAATCAGTTATCTGGCAGATGATTATTGGCAAGGGCACTATGTTGGCGCACGTCGCGTGATGACACCTAAAACGATTCGTTAAATAATGATTTCTCTATCGATAGATATGAATAGCATTTAACGAATGGTTTCCGAAACACGGGTCGTTATCATCGCACAGGCAGAACTACCAGTAAAAATTAAGCCAAATAGCAAAGGGCGATTTCTGAATAAGAAATCGCCCTTTTCATTGCTGCGTCAATGGTGGCCAACGCAGCCGAAGGGTGTCGCAATCAGTGCATAACCGCAGTGAAGCTAAACGCGATAATCATGGCAAAAGCGCAAACTACGGTAATTAATGAATATTTTAGGTTGGTATCCACGTAAACTCCTTACGAGATCAATTTAGGCCAAGCGACAAGGCCTTACTGTTTGTGAGCCATGTCATTTTGCCCAAGTATTGGCAAAATTACCACTTGCAATGCCTCGGAATTCGATAAATTTCAATAGACACTCTGCCAATCATCGCCCCGGGCCCAAAATAACATCACCGCATGCCGCGCCTTTCGCTCTGCGGACCATGGATAGGGGTTAAATGATGTCACTTGGGACGAAAAGATAAATTAGGCTTCCCCTTTTTACTGATATAAGAGAAAATTAGCGGTTACCGCACTGCGTGCTGATCGTCGTTAGACGCTTCTTTCAGGCCTCCCTGAAACAACCCAAAGATTCAACTGTATTAAATGTTTTATTTAGTTGAATCCACGCAGGCAAACGATTAACAAATAACTAACGTGCTGAAAATGGTTAGTTCAGGAGTGATTTTTACATGGCCACGATAAAAGATGTCGCCAAACGCGCCGGGGTCTCAACCACCACCGTGTCGCACGTCATCAATAAAACACGTTTCGTCGCCGAAGAAACACGCGCTGCCGTTCGCGCCGCCATTAAAGATCTGCACTATTCTCCCAGTGCAGTAGCACGTAGTCTGAAGGTTAATAACACCAAATCCATTGGTTTGCTGGCCACCTCCAGCGAAGCGCCCTACTTTGCCGAGGTGATTGAAGCGGTAGAGAATAGCTGCTTTGCCAAAGGCTATACGCTGATCCTGTGCAATTCCCATAATAATCTGGAAAAGCAAAAAGCCTATCTGGCCATGCTGGCGCAAAAACGCGTTGATGGCTTGTTGGTGATGTGTGCCGAGTATCCTCAGGAGTTGCTGGCGATGCTTGAAGAGTACCGTTCCATTCCGATGGTGGTAATGGACTGGGGCGAAGCACAAAACGATTTTACCGATTCGATTATCGATAACGCCTTTGAAGGCGGCTATCTGGCGGGTCGCTATTTGATCGAGCGTGGACATCGCGATATCGGCGCCATCCCCGGCCAGCTCAACCGTAATACTGGTGGCGGTCGCTATCGCGGATTTTTAAAAGCGCTGCACGAAGCCAATATCCCCTTGCACGATGAGTGGGTGGTTCAGGGCGATTTTGAGCCGGAATCCGGCTACCAGGCAATGCAAAAAATTCTTAGCCAAAAACACCGGCCTACTGCCGTCTTTTGCGGCGGGGATGTCATGGCGATGGGCGCAATTTGCGCCGCCGACGAAATGGGGCTGCGCGTCCCGCAGGATATTTCAGTCATTGGCTACGATAATGTGCGTAATGCCCGCTATTTTTCTCCAGCGTTAACCACCGTGCATCAACCCAAAGAACGCCTGGGCGAAATGGCCTTTACCATGCTGCTCGACCGTATTATCAGCAAGCGCGAAGTGCAACAAACCATCGAAGTCAAACCGAAACTGGTGGAGCGCCGCTCCGTGGCCGATGGCCCTTTTCTTGATTATCGCCGTCAGCAGTAACTCTGCCCTCTTCACGCCTGCCGCTGCAGGCGTGAGGTTTTCACCTTAGCCATTCCTGATTCAGCGTCTCGCTTTCGCCGAGATAATCGAGCAACCAATCCAGTGCCGGGGATTGATTACGCTGGTCCCAACTCAGGCAGCATGGACTCTCCGGAAACGTATTTGCCAGCGCCAGTACGCTCAGCCGGTTTTCGGCAATCGCCGACGATGCCATATGTGCGGGCAGCATACCAACGCAGAGCCCCTCGCACAGACAATCAATGGCACAGGTCCAGTCCGGTACCACCAGGCGGCGCTGATTATCCAGCGTCCAGGTATCACGCTTGGGTAAATTCCGCGAGGTATCTTCAATGCAAAGCGCCGGATAAGGACGCAGCGCCTCATCATTTAGCGCGCCGTCAACGCTGGCCAATGGATGATGACGACTCACCACACAGTGCCAGGGTAGCGTACCCATATCGCGAAAGCTAAAACGCCCTCCCACCGGCACCGCCGTGGTGGCACCAATGGCCACATCGGCGCGTCCATCGGCCAGGGCATCCCACACGCCGTTAAACACTTCCCCCTGAATTATCAGCTCGGTATCGGGGAAAGCGCGATAAAAATCGACCACCAGTTGCCGGGTGCGCTGAGGTTTGACAATACGGTCCACCGCCACCCGTAGCTGACCACTCCAGCCATTGGCTACCTGCTGACACTGACGCCGGGTTGATATCATTTTTTTGATAAGCACCCGTGCTTCATCGACAAAAAGACGTCCCGCCGGGGTCAATTCCACATCGCGATGACGCCGCTCAAACAGCGGCACTGCCAGCCAGGCCTCCAGCTGTCTGACCTGATAGCTGATTGCCGAAGGAACGCGATTAAGCTCAGCCGCCGCGGCAGTAAAGCTGCCATTGCGCGCGACGGCGTCGACCACTTCCAGTGCATATTCAGACCACATGGTGACCTCTTGTCAGGGGACGGTTCATGCTGCATTCCTGCCTTCAAATTTTTTAATCCCATGGTGCAAATATTAGCGTTTCACAACCGTCAGGCCAAGCGGCTACACTGCGCGCAACGTTAGTCCCGCTATAAATTTTTAACCTTTCAGTAAATAAGAGATACATCATGAAACCCTCATTTGGCTTTTTACTCTACCTGGCCGGTTTAAGCATGCTCGGTTTTCTGGCCACGGATATGTATTTACCCGCCTTTGGCAGCATGCAAGCGTCACTGGACACCTCTGCCAGTGCCATCAGTTCAAGTCTAAGCATTTTTCTCGCCGGTTTTGCCCTGGCACAGCTGTTCTGGGGACCGCTTTCCGATCGTTTTGGTCGCAAACCTATTTTGCTTATCGGACTGGCGTTATTTTCCCTGGGTTGTCTGGGGATGATTTGGGTGCAGAGCACGCCGCTGCTGCTGGCCTTGCGTTTTGTCCAGGCGATTGGCGTCTGTGCGGCGGCGGTCAGTTGGCAGGCACTGGTCGTTGACCGTTATTCCAGCGAGGTGGCCAAACGGGCATTTGCCAGCATTATGCCACTGGTTGCCCTTTCACCGGCGCTGGCACCACTGGTGGGTGCCTGGGTGCTCAATCATTTTAACTGGCGGGTTATTTTCGCCTTGCTGTTGGTGATCAGTGTCCTGCTGTTGTTCTTCACTCTGACGCTCCAGGAGAAGAAAAAGAATCGTGCGCAGCTACGCCTGGCAAAAATCAGTCTGTCTGCCATGTTGGCTTGTCCAGTGTACAGCGGCAACGTGTTGATATATTCCGCCTGTTCGGCCGGCTTTTTTGCCTGGCTGACCGGTTCACCGTTTATTTTAAGCGAAATGGGTTACGGGCCGGCGGTGATCGGTCTGAGTTATGTGCCGCAAACCGTGGCTTTTTTACTGGGCGGCTACGGTTGCCGCATGCTGATTGCCAAAATTGATGGCAGCCGTCTGCTACCCTGGCTGTTATGTGGCTATGCCGTAAGCGTAATTGCACTTTATTTTATCGCCACACTGACACAGTCAACATTAGTTACTTTATTGATTCCCTTCTGTTTTATGGCGCTAGTTAACGGGGCCTGCTATCCGATTGTGGTCGCAAACGCATTAATGCCATTTCCTGCCAATACAGGAAAGGCCGCGGCGTTGCAAAATACACTACAATTAGGTTTGTGTTTTTTAGCCAGCATGCTGGTATCGACATTTATTGCACAGCCGCTGTTCTCTACGGTGACTGTCATGCTGACAACTGTCGCGCTGGCTGCAATGGGCTACTTTTTGGTAATACGAGCTGGAAAAACAGAGGAAGGAAAGTCTCGCCAAGCGAAGCATGCTAACTAATGTTATAATTACCCTACGTAACAATAACTTGAAGAATATGTCCGCCTGTAGCGATTTACTGTTGAGAATGCCTGCAGGCGAGCTTATACTCAATCAAACATTAGAAAGTAACACTTTTACAAAACTTTTATCACAATTAACTTTTTGACGCGCGGACTGCGTCACATTAATAAGTGCAAGCATATCTCACGTCGCCGTGAAATCCCCTTGAGCTTGTTAATATTTCCTCTGTTCATAGTCATATATCAGACAAGGCGGATTAACCGTCTGTTCTCATAAGACCTGCCAATAGCCAATGCTTGATAAGCAGGTTAATAAGTCAGAAGAGAAAGTGATGGAGAAGCTATGAGTTCATCGTGTGTAGAAGACCTGAGCATTCCAGACAATCAGTGGTACCGCATCGCCAGCGAAATGTTGGCCATGGCTGGCATTGAAGTCAATGGAACGCGCCCTTTTGACATTAGAGTAAAAAATCCCGATTTTTTTAAGCGCGTCTTGCAGGATGGCTCTCTTGGTCTAGGCGAAAGTTACATGGACAACTGGTGGGAATGCGACAGGCTGGATATTTTCTTTCAGCGCGTCGTTGCCGCCGGGCTGGAAAACAAACTCCCGCATCATCTGAAAGACACGCTGCGCATCGCCGCTGCGCGCCTGACCAATCTGCAATCAAGAAAACGTGCGTGGATTGTCGGCAAAGAGCATTACGATTTGGGAAATGATCTTTTCAGCAAGATGCTTGACCCCTATATGCAATACTCTTGCGGCTACTGGAAAGAGGCCACCACGCTCGAACAGGCGCAAGAAGCCAAACTCAAAATGATCTGCGATAAGCTGCAACTTCGGCCAGGACAGCGTCTACTCGATATTGGTTGCGGATGGGGCGGTTTAGCGGAATATGCAGCCCGAAACTACGGTGTCAGTGTTTTCGGCGTGACTATTTCGGCTGAACAACAAAAACTTGCCCAGCAACGCTGCGATGGTCTCGATGTCACCATCCTGTTGCAGGATTATCGTGATTTGAACGATCAGTTCGATCGCATTGTCTCCGTTGGCATGTTTGAACACGTTGGGCCAAAAAACTACCAAACCTATTTTGAAGTGGTTAAACGCAATATCAAACCTGATGGTTTGTTTTTGCTGCATACCATTGGTGCCAACAGAACCGATCTCAATGTCGATCCCTGGATTGATAAATATATTTTCCCCAACGGTTGTCTGCCTTCAGTCAAACATATCGCCCAGACCACTGAAGGGTTGTTTGTGATGGAAGACTGGCACAACATCGGTACCGATTACGATCGTACGCTGATGGCCTGGCACGAACGTTTTCTGAAAGCCTGGCCCAATCTGGCAGAAAAGTATTCCGACCGGTTTTACCGCATGTTCACTTATTATCTTAACGCCTGTGCCGGTGCATTCCGGGCGCGTGATATTCAGTTGTGGCAAGTGGTGCTTAGCCCGAACGGTGTTGAAGGCGGCATTCGCGTTCCGCGCTAAACCTTCTTTACGCAATAAAAAAACCTGAAACAAGTCGACTTGTTTCAGGTTTTTTATTTATGCGGCCATCAGGCGTTGGACGGCCAGGACTTATTCCGGCTGTTGCGCCAATGCGGCGGCGGCAGCCATTGCGGCTTCACGGCTGGCGAGTACGCGCTCAACGGTATCGACAATCGCCTGAGTTTGCGGATCGATTTCAATATTGATTTTGTCGCCGAGACGTTTTGTTCCCAAGGTGGTGCGTTCAAGGGTTTCCGGGATCAGATGCACGCAAAAACGGCTGGCTGTAACCTCGCCCACTGTCAGGCTGATACCATCAATACCGATATAGCCTTTGTGCAGAATATATTTCATATATTCGGTATGGGGCATACGCAGCCAGATCTGGCGATTATTTTCAGAAGTGAGGATTTTTGCCACCTCGGCGGTGCAGACGATATGCCCCGACATCAGGTGTCCGCCAATTTCATCACTAAAACTGGCGGCTCGCTCCAGATTAACTGCATCACCCTCTTGCAAATCACCGAGATTGGTCAGACGCAGCGTTTCTTTGATCATATCGAAACTGACCAAATCGCCCTCAATCTTGGTGACCGTCAGACAGCAACCATTATGGGCCACTGATGCTCCCAACGTCAGGTTCGGCAGCATCGCTGTCGGCATCTTGATAACATGTGTCCTGAAATTCGGTTTTTCGATAACAGACACTACTGTGCCCGTGCCTTGCACAATTCCGGTAAACATAAGCCCCGCCTCGTCAGTTCAATTTCATCAGCTTCAATTCTGTTAAGTTTGCCGCAGAACGTCACGAAAGCCAAACTCAAAGCGGGAAGAAAACAATATGCAGAACAAAATGGCAGCATAATGAGCCAATGTGAAATTTAAGCGGGTGATTTGCTAAAAAAAACCGACAAGGTACAATCTTTCAACAACCCGCAAGATATTGTCGCCGCCCACGGATGGCCTTTTTTGCTTTATCCCTCAACGACCTGCACTGTGCAGGTTATCGGGCATAGTTATCACTCATATTATAAAGGTGTAGGCGTGCAGAAGTACCTTACAGAAGCGCGTAGTCTATTGGCTCTCGCGATCCCCGTTATTCTGGCGCAAATCGCCCAAACAGCCATGGGTGTCGTCGATACCATAATGGCAGGTTCCGTTAGCGCAACGGATATGGCGGCCGTGGCCGTTGGCACATCCATCTGGCTGCCAGCCATTTTGTTTGGCCACGGTCTTTTATTGTCACTGACGCCAACCATTGCCCATCTTAATGGTGCCGGTCGACGGGAAAAAATTGGCGATCAGGTGCAGCAAGGCTTTTGGCTTGCCGCTGGCGTCTCTATTCTGATCATGGCGGTAATTTATCGCTGTGACCTGATGATCGGTCTGATGCATAACATCGATCCGCTTTTAAAAGAAAAAGCCATTGCGTATCTGCGCGCCATTATGTGGGGTGCCCCAGGCTATCTGTTTTTCCAGGTATTGCGCGACCAGTGCGAAGGCATGTCCAAAACCAAGCCGGGGATGGTATTCGGTTTTATCGGCTTGCTGGTCAATATCCCGGTCAATACTGTCTTTATCTACGGCAAATTGGGTGCTCCGGCCCTTGGTGGCGTCGGCTGTGGTGTAGCCACGGGAACCGTCTACTGGGTGATGTTTATCATGATGCGCATCTATACCAAACGCGCGTACTGGATCAAAGATATTGTGCCCAGTGCCCCCTTTGCCAAACCTGACTGGGCGATATTAAAACGGTTAATCCAACTGGGGATGCCAATCGCGCTGGCACTGTTTTTTGAAGTCACCCTGTTTGCCGTTGTGGCGTTACTGGTTTCCCCGCTGGGGATTGTGGCGGTGGCCAGTCACCAGATTGCCCTCAACGTCGGCTCATTAATGTTTGTCGTCCCCCTGTCGCTGGGGGTGGCGGCGACGATCCGCATTGGATCCGGCTTGGGGCGATCCTCCCCGGAAGCGGCCAAAGTCTCGGCCTATACCAGCATTGTTACCGGCATTATTATGGCCTGTATTATTGCGCTGACGGTGGTGATGCTACGCGGACATATTGCCCGGTTGTACAACGATAATCCCGACGTGGTCAGCCTGGCCTCGCATCTGATGCTGTTTGCCGCGTTTTTCCAGATATCGGATGCTACTCAGGTGATCAGCAGCGGCGTTTTGCGTGGCTATAAAGATACCCGCTCAATTTTTTATATTACTTTTATTGCCTACTGGATCCTTGGTCTGCCGATCGGTTATCTGCTGGCGCTGACTGACTACCTGGTTCCAGCCATGGGCCCTGGTGGATTTTGGTGCGGCTTTATTGTTGGTCTGACCTTTGCCGCCGCCATGATGGCCCTGCGCATGCGTTGGATACAAAAGCAGTCTTCATTTTCTATTTTACAACGTGCGGGGCGTTAGTTTTTCCTGACCGCCGGGTGCGCTGTTTTTAAGCAGCGCACCGCAATTAATGTTTAAATAATCAACGCAATGAGCACTCTGGCATCAATCACACGCAATATGTCAGGAAAATGCATTTTTTCCCTTGCCAGTCATCCGTCGTGCCGTTAATATTCGTCCCCGCTGCCAGCACTGGCAGACAGAGATAACGATGCGTCCGTAGCTCAGTTGGTTAGAGCACCACCTTGACATGGTGGGGGTCGGTGATTCGAGTTCACTCGGACGCACCAATTCTCTCTGGTTTCAAATTTGCTTTATGATGTGCGTCCGTAGCTCAGTTGGTTAGAGCACCACCTTGACATGGTGGGGGTCGGTGATTCGAGTTCACTCGGACGCACCATGCAAAGCACCGCGTTTTATGAATAAACTCCCTTTAAACATCTTATTTGACTTATATCAGCGACTCTCCTGCCGTTGTTCTTCCTTGTCACCGTTTTTCTCAATGCTTGCCGAATACTTACCAGGTTAATATAGAACCCGAATTGTTAATTTCTTAAAAATGATTGTTATATAAGGCCGAAGATTTAATATTTATTGCGCAACAAAGGCACAGATAACATGCATCCATTGCGCATCATGTGATTTTTTGTTTGGTTTCCCTGCCCCTTACCCCCTATACTATAAGCCATATAACTGGCACAGTTCCTAGATTGAATGGATTCAGCCTCTTGATCTATCAATACCGTCATATAACAAACGTTTTCACGAATGAAACGATTAAAACTCGTCCAGATAACTGCGCGCCCGTCAAACTTTACACAGCATTTCTCCTGCAATCGCCTATTCTTAGTAATGTTTTGCTTAAATTGATGTGTTTCTTAAACCAGGTCACAACCCCATTCAGCGTAAAAGGCATATACTTCGCTGCCTTGCGCTCTCTAATCCAATCCATCTCAACTTGTAGAAAGAATCGTCATGAAAAAGACTAAAATTGTTTGTACTATCGGACCAAAAACCGAATCCGAAGAAATGCTGACTAAACTGCTTGATGCAGGTATGAACGTCATGCGTTTGAACTTTTCTCACGGTGATTACGAAGAGCACGGTCAACGCATTAAAAATATCCGTAATGTAATGCAGAAGACCGGTCACAAAGCAGGCATCTTGCTTGATACCAAAGGCCCGGAAATTCGCACCATCAAACTGGAAGGCGGCAAAGACGCTTCTCTGGTTGCCGGTCAGACATTTGTCTTCACTACCGATCAGAGCGTAGTAGGCAATAACGAACGCGTCGCTGTTACTTATGCCGGCTTCGCCGCCGATCTGAAAGTCGGCAATATCGTGCTGGTTGATGATGGTTTGATCGGTATGGAAGTTACTGCCGTCAGCGAAACCGAAGTAACCTGTAAAGTACTGAACAACGGTGATCTGGGCGAAAACAAAGGCGTTAACCTGCCAGGCGTTTCTATTGCCCTGCCAGCCTTGGCTGAAAAAGACAAACGCGACCTGATTTTTGGTTGTGAGCAAGGCGTCGATTTCGTCGCTGCGTCTTTTATCCGTAAACGTTCAGATGTGGTAGAAATTCGCGAACACCTGAAAGCCAACGGTGGCGAACACATCCAGATCATCTCTAAAATTGAAAACCAGGAAGGCCTGAACAACTTCGACGAGATCCTTGAAGCCTCTGACGGCATCATGGTCGCGCGTGGTGACCTCGGCGTTGAAATCCCGGTAGAAGAAGTTATTTTCGCGCAGAAAATGATGATTGAGAAATGTAACCGTGCTCGTAAAGTGGTTATCACTGCAACGCAGATGCTCGACTCAATGATCAAAAACCCACGTCCAACCCGCGCAGAAGCTGGTGACGTTGCCAACGCCATCATCGACGGTACTGATGCCGTGATGCTGTCTGGTGAAAGCGCCAAGGGTAAATATCCTCTTGAAGCCGTGACCATCATGGCGACCATCTGCGAACGTACCGATCGCGTAATGCAAAGCCGCATTGAAGGTCAAACTGACAGCCGTAAACTGCGCATCACCGAAGCAGTTTGTCGCGGTGCTGTTGAAATGGCTGAAAAACTGGACTCACCACTGATTGTGGTTGCCACTAACGGCGGCAAATCAGCCAAGGCAGTACGTAAATACTTCCCACACGCCACCATCCTGGCGCTGACCACCAATGAAGTGACCGCTCGTCAGTTAATTCTGTCCAAAGGCGTAGTCACTCAGCTGGTCAAAGAAATTGCCTCAACTGACGATTTCTACCGCATCGGTAAAGAAGCGGCAATCGAAAGTGGCCTGGCGCAAAAAGGCGACGTAGTGGTCATGGTTTCCGGTGCTTTAGTGCAAAGTGGCACCACCAATACCTCTTCTGTACACGTTGTCTAACGACTTCTCTGCTTAAAATTTGATAAACGCCGCGACATGCGGCGTTTTTTTTTGACTTTTTTTTGCGGTTTTTTTCAGTGGCGGTCAAACAGGATGTTCTGAAAATGGGATAAGTCTCATGGAATAAGGCTGTTTTAGCTGATGTTTTTTAACTTTTATGTAAAAAAAGGTGCTTCTTTGAGCGAACGAGCAAAATAAAGCATTCGACGATAAAAATTTATTCTCATTAGAAAAAGGTTTGTGTAATACTTGTAACGCTACATGGAGATTAACTTAATCTAGAGGGTTTTATAATGAATCGCACTAAACTGGTACTGGGCGCAGTAATTCTGGCTTCTACTCTGCTGGCTGGTTGTTCAAGCAATGCTAAAATCGACCAACTGTCTTCTGACGTTTCAACTCTGAACTCTAAAGTTGACCAGTTGAGCAACGATGTTGCTGCAATCAAATCTGACGTTCAGGCAGCTAAAGACGACGCAGCACGCGCTAACCAACGTCTTGACAACCAAGCACACGCTTACAAGAAGTAATAATTACTTCTCTATCAATGGCGCACATAGTGCGCCATTTTTTTTGCCTGTTATCCCCCGCCATGTTCTTCCCCTGCTGAAAGCGCCTCAACGGCTCACACAGCTGTGATAGCCGTCACAACTACCATCCTTCAACCAATACAAATTAAATAGCTTAAAACGACGCTCAGGGGCTTTTACTGGCTATCTGCCAGCCAGAGATCGTCCCTACTGACCCTACCACATAAAAAAAGGGCTATAATTAGCCCCCTCGTAGCTCTGCCCTTAAATCGGGGGCTATTTTTTGAACAGCTATTGCCGATATGCGGTGGTGACGTTGGCTGCCGCAGCGCTATTGGCAGTTTCAGGAGTCGCTATCTTTGCCGCGCTATCGCTCTCCGCCACGCCTTTGTTCACCAGGATAGGCATCCCCGAGCGGCGTACCATGGCGTTTTTCAGCATCTCCTGGTTAGTTTCTGCATTGCTTTTGAATTTCTTTAACCCGGCAGTGATGGCAATCGGCATTGTCTGCGGATCGTCTTTTGCGGTATGGGAAAGCGGTTGATGAACTTCTATGTAGCGTTTCCCGTCAGGTTCAACGTCAAATTTCACCGGTTGGTTGATGATCTGCACGCGGGTGCCCTTGGGAACGCTATTGAACAAGGCTTCGATATCCGTTGGCCGCAGACGAATGCAGCCGGAGCTAACACGCATGCCGATGCCAAAGTCGGCATTGGTGCCATGGATAAGATATTGCCCCTTGCCAGCCGACAAGCGCATGGCAAACAACCCCATTGGGTTATCAGGTCCGGCTGGCACCACCCCTGGCAGCGTGATCCCCTGCTCTTTTAAATAAATTTTGCGAATATTCACCGTCGGCGTCCAGGTGGGGTTAGGGATTTTCTGACTAACCGAGGTGATCATTTCTGGAGTATTACGCCCCAACTGGCCAATACCTATGGGATAGACGATGACCTTGTCCTGGTCTTTGGGATAGTAATAGAGGCGTAACTCCGCCAGATTGACCACTATACCTTCGCGCTTGGTATCGGGCAGCAGCATTTGGCTGGGGATAGTCAATACCGTTCCTGCCTTGGGCAGATAAGGATCAACCCCGGGATTGGCTTCCAGCATGGCAATCAGCCCTATCTGGTATTTGGCGGCCACCGCTTCCAGCGGCTTGCCATCATTGGGCACAACGTAGGTGGTATTCTCGCCGATTAGTCGGCTATTTTCAGCGGGCAGCGCATACTCGGCAGCCTGTGTGCTGGTGATCCCGGCGGCCAGTAGGCTGGCGAAAAGTGTTGCCATTAGAGGGGGGGATAATTTCATGCTTATTCCTGCTCAGCAAAGTTATCGGACCGATTCATCAGTTACCTGACGGGCCTTTCATTGTGTGAGTTAATACTAGCAGTCATGGCGGCAAAAACAATTTACGCGTCTAAAATCAACGCGTTACAAAACGTCCTTACTCACAGGCAATAAGGAATAATCAGCAATTAAACTGCTGAAAAATCACAACTAAATCAGAGGGGGAAAAGAACGGCTGAGAGAATCAGCCCGACTCATTAGCAGAAGATTCCTAACAAGTCGGGCTATAAAGCGCAGAGAACAGGTAACGCGACGTCGTTAAACCATTGCCGCGGCTTTTGCGCGGATAGCACGGATCATTGCTTCCAGGCCCTGAGAACGCGAGGGAGTAAGATGTTGGCTAAGCTCGAGCTCGGCAAAGAAAGGACGGACATCCAGCGCCATCACTTCCGCAGCGGTCAAGCCACTGTACAGGCTAAATACAATCGCCAGCAGTCCTTTGACAATCGCGGCATCACTATCACCCGAGAATGTCAGCTGACCATTATCGCTGCCATGCATCACAATCCACACCTGGCTTTGGCAGCCGGAGATCAGGTATTGCTCCTGACGATCTTCGGCGCTTAAAGGGGCAAGCTGCGCCCCCAGCTCGATGACGTACAAGTATTTCTCTTCCCAGTTAGGACAACGGGAAAAGTTTCTGACTAATTTCTGTTTATCTGGCAAATTTGCCATAAAAAACCACCCTGCTGATCACTGGCATCGCGACATTTTGCGGAATAAGGGTACATCGCCTCTTACGCTTGCGTAAGCGCTGACAGAGTTAACCCAGAAGCAGGCTAATGCGTTTCAGTCCTGCCACCAAACGGTCAACTTCTTCACGGGTATTATACATCGCAAGAGAAGCACGACACATGGCCGGTACGCCATAGAACGACATTAATGGCATGGCGCAGTGATGACCGGTGCGGATGGCGATACCGTATTGGTCAAGAAAACTGCCAACATCGTAGGCATGGTGTTTACCGAGATTAAAGGCAATTACCCCGGAGCGTACCGCCGGTCCATAAATATGGATATCGGGGATCTCGGCCATCGCCTCAAGCGCATAGTTCATTAATGCCTGTTCATAATCATGGATAGCGTCCAGGCCAAGGGCGTTAACGTAGTCAAACGCCGCGCCCAGTCCCATCATGCCACCGGTATTTGGCGAGCCAGCCTCGAAACGCCATGGCGCTTTCACATAGGTGGTGCCTTCCGTCAGGCTGACGTGTTTGATCATCGACCCACCGCCTTCCCAGGGTGGCATCTGGTCAAGCAGCGCGGCTTTGCCGTACAGAATACCAATACCGGTCGGGCCATAGAGCTTATGACCGGAGAACACGTAGAAATCGCAGTCCAATGCCTGCACATCCACCTTATGGTGCATCACCGCCTGCGCCCCATCCACCAGCACATACAAACCTGCGGCCTTGGCCTGAGGAATAATGGTTTCCAGCGGGTTACGCGTCCCCAGAACGTTTGAGACATGGGCCAATGCCAGCAGTCGGGTTTGCGGCGTCAGCAAAGAAGCAAACTGATCGAGATCCAGCTCGCCCTCTGGCGTTAAATGCCAGACATCAATGTGCAAACCGCGTTCCTGGGCCAGCATTTGCCAGGGAACGATATTGGCGTGATGCTCCATCTCGGTGATAATAATGCGGTCACCGGCGGAGAGCATAGTGCGGCCAAAGGTATTGGCGACCAGATTAATGGCTTCGGTGGCCCCTTTGACAAACACGATCTCTTCGGCGGAGGCGGCATTGATAAATGCCGCCGCCTGCTTGCGCACATTTTCCATCTGCTCAGTGGCTTCGACGCTGAGCGTATGAATGCCACGATGCACGGCGGCATAGTCGTGAAGGTAGAATTCACGTTCGCGATCGATAACCTGCAGCGGCTTCTGTGCACTGGCCGCACTGTCCAGGTAGGCTAACGGCTGGCCGTTAACTTCGCGGCTCAGCAGCGGAAAATCACTACGCACTCTGTCCAATGGAAACGTCATCACTTACCTCGATTCAGTCGGTCCGCAATCCGTGCAATAACCACCTCACGCAGCGTCTCATTTTGAATGGCTTCGGTCAGCTCAGCGGCAAAAGCAAAAATAATCATGTTACGTGCGTCTAGCCCACTGATCCCGCGGGCACGAAGATAAAATAGCTGTTCTTCGTCCATGCGACCCACGGTAGCACCGTGCCCGCATTTGACGTCATCGGCAAAGATAACCAGCTGTGGCTTGGTATCCACTTCCGCCTGCTTGCTGAGCAGCAGGTTATTGTTGGTCATTTTACCGTCGGTTTTAACCGCGCCTTTGGCCACCTGGATCATGCCGTTGAACACCGCTTTGGCACGGTCATTGACAATCACCTTGTGCAACTGGTGACTATTGCAATAGCCCTTGTTGTGCTCGAGATAGGTGCGGGTATCGGCAATCTCGCTGTCAACAGGCAGCAGCAAGCTATTAATATTCAGATCGCTGCCCTCGCCATTAAGCTGGGCGCTGGTGTGATGGCGGGTTAAGCCGGCACCCAGCAGGAAGCTATGGCTGGCAACGCGAGCATCACGGCCAATCAGCAGGTCGTTATGGGCAAAATGGAAACTGGCCTGACTTTCAAACGACAGTTTGTAATGGGTAAAATCGGCATTATCGCCAATATTTGCCGTCAGACGCGCACCGGTAAAGTGACCGCTCTCGCCGAGACTGGCATAATGCTCAATCACTTCGGCATGGGCACCGCGTTCAATCATCAGGTGATAACGATGATGAATGCTGTTCACTTCACGGGACTTTTCACGACCACTGCTGATATGCAGCAAATACAAAGGCTTGGCTGCTTGTTTGCCGGCAGGAAGACGTATTTTAAGTCCGTCCTGCGCCAGACTCTCGGTCAAATGCAGAAAGACTTCTGACTCAATCGCTTCAGGCAAAGTTTGTTGACTGGCTGGCGTGAGTTTTTCAATTTCAAACTCACCGCTGTCGCTATCGCTTAGCTCAGCGTCAAAACGGCCATCAACAAACACCAGACGATAGGTGTCGAGCGGCAGCGCCAGCGATTTAAGCACATCGGCAGATAATGTCTGCTTTTCTGGCGCAAAAAACTGATTACCGAGCAGCGGTGCTACCGGGGTATATTTCCAGTTTTCCAGCTTGGCATGGGGGAAACCCAGGCGCAGAACTTGCTGCCAGTGGTTATGGGCATGTACGGAATGTTCGCCACCGGCGCTTTCAAACAGGCGGTAAAACTGCTGCATGGCATGCGAGCTACCGGCTGCCGGTACATTACTCTTGGTCGGTAAGCCAGCCATAACCCTGCTCCTCTAATTGTTTAACCAGGCTGAAATCACCGGATTTTACAATGCGGCCCTGCCACAGCACGTGCACGAAGTCAGGTTTGATATAGTCGAGAATACGCTGGTAGTGAGTCACGATAATAAATGAGCGTTTACCGTCACGCAGCGCGTTAACGCCGCCGGAAACGATTTTTAACGCATCGATATCCAGACCGGAGTCGGTTTCATCGAGAATGCACAGGCTTGGTTCAAGCGCGGCCATTTGCAAAATATCATTACGCTTTTTCTCGCCACCGGAGAAACCGACGTTAACAGAACGACTTAACAAGTCGGCTGGCATTTTCAGCAGGGCAATTTTCTCATCCATAAAGTCGGCAAAATCAAAGCGATCCATCGGCGGCTGGTCACGGTATTTACGCACCGCATTAACCGCAGTTTGCAGGAAGAAATGGTTACTGACGCCGGGAATTTCCACCGGGTATTGAAACGCCATAAACACGCCTTCACCGGCACGATCTTCAGGATCCAGTTCCAGCAGATTTTTGCCGTTGAATTCGACACTGCCTTCCGTCACTTGATAATCTTCACGGCCCGCAAGGGTAGCAGAAAGGGTACTTTTACCTGAGCCGTTCGGGCCCATAATGGCATGTACTTCCCCTGGCTTGATCTCGAGATCCAGCCCTTTAAGAATTTCCTTCTCTTCTACACGGACCTTTAAATTCTTGATGCTTAACATGTGTATCCTTGATTTTGCGTCTTTGCGCTCTTGATTCTGCTGTGCTTATGCTTGGTTGCTTTTCTTTGCATCAACAAAGAAAAGTCGCTCGGGCCGGACTTACCCGACGCTGTGTTCAAGGCTGATGGCCAGAAGTTTTTGCGCCTCAACGGCAAACTCGAGCGGCAGTTCAGAAAACACATCCTTACAAAAACCGTTAACAATCATCGAGATGGCATCATCTTCACTGATCCCGCGCTGCAGGCAGTAGAAGAGCTGATCTTCACCGATTTTCGATGTTGTCGCTTCGTGTTCCAGCTGCGCGCTGTTATTACGCACCTCAATATAAGGGAAGGTATGCGCGCCACAGTCCGCTCCAATCAGCATGGAATCGCACTGGGTAAAGTTACGGGCGTTCTCTGCCGAAGGCAGGATTTTAACCAGGCCACGATAGGTGTTTTCGCTGCGTCCCGCCGAAATACCTTTGGCAATAATGGTTGACCGGGTGTTTTTACCAATGTGGATCATCTTGGTCCCGGTGTCCGCCTGCTGCTTGCCGCTGGTCAAGGCAACAGAGAAAAATTCACCAATAGAGTTATCCCCTTTGAGAATAACGCTCGGGTATTTCCAGGTAATCGCCGAACCGGTTTCCGACTGGGTCCAGGACATTTTCGAGCCCGAACCTTCGCAAATCGCGCGTTTGGTAACAAAGTTAAGAATACCACCGCTGCTCTCTTCACTGCCCGAGAACCAGTTTTGCACCGTGGAGTACTTCACTTCGGCATCTTTGTGAATAATGACTTCCACCACTGCCGCATGCAGCTGATAGCTGTCACGTACCGGGGCCGAGCAACCTTCGATATAGCTGACATAACTGCCTTCATCGGCAATCAGGATGGTGCGTTCGAATTGGCCGGTTTTGGCGGCGTTAATACGGAAATAGGTCGACAGCTCCATTGGGCAACGCACACCTTTGGGAATGTAGACAAAGGTGCCATCAGAAGCGACCGCAGCGTTCAGGGCGGCAAAGAAGTTATCTTCCGGCGGCACTACGCTACCGAGATACTGTTTGACCAGTTCCGGATATTCGTGGATGGCTTCGCCAAAGGAACAGAAAATCACCCCGGATTCCGCCAGCTTTTCACGGTAGGTGGTCGACACTGATACCGAGTCAAAAATGGCGTCAACGGCCACTTCTTTGCCTTCACGTACCGGCACGCCCAACTGGTCAAAGGCTTTTTCGACTTCGCTGGTCAGGAAGTTCTTGCCGTCAAGGGCGGGAACCCCGAGTGAATCTGCCGTCGACTGCTGCGTCGCCCCTGGTTGGGATCCACAGGTATCATCACAGCTGCCGCAAGACGGCGCGGAATAATAGCTGTAGTCCTGATAGTCCAAAGGGGTGTATTCGCCTTTAAGCCAATGTGGTTCTTCCATTTTGAGCCAAGCATGATAAGCCTGCAGACGAAACTCCAGCATCCATTCCGGCTCTTTACGTTTTGCGGAAATGGCACGCACAACATCTTCATTGATGCCGGACGCAAGTTCATCGGTTGCCAGCGCGGTGAAAAATCCTTCCTTGTATTTATTCCCATCGCCAACCCAAGACTGCACATTGTCTGGAATTTCTACGTTGCTTCGTGACATGTTGGTTACATCGCTTCGATTACATTAGAATTACAGGCCAAAGCTTTCGCCACACCCACAGGCATGTTGAGCTTTAGGATTATTGAACTTAAAGATCTGGTTCAGTCCCTCACGGACAAAATCCACCTCAGTTCCATCAATGAAAGGCATGGCTTTCAAAGGAATATACAAATGAGCGCCGTCGTGCTCAAACAGCAGATCGTCGCTGGCCGGCTGCTTGGTTAAATCGAGTACATAAGCAAAACCCGCACAGCCCGACTGTTTAACGGAGAGCTGTAACCCTTTGACTTCAGGGTCCTGCTGCATCAATGTTTTCACCTGGCTGGCTGCGGAATCAGTCAGCGTCACACCTTGCCATACGTTGTCATCCAATGAGAACGTGCCGACAGTTTCGGTTTGCATCTGTTCTACCTCATAGATATCAGGTTATTAATAGACAACCCTAATACTCTCTATTTTAGTGATTACAAAAATCACTTCAACCTCTTGTTTTAAGAGGGTATAGCCATTACGTGCGGCAAAGAGTCTCAGGAGTGTCGGTAATATACATTTCGACATTTTTGACGATCTGCAAAACAGGTCATCAACTGATTGAATAAGTTGTCAATTTTTTGTTAAGAAAACCCAAGCGATGAATTAAACCGACATTTCTGTCCTACTGTTTTACTACGTTTAAACATTCATCGGAAATACCTATTTATTAATTTCTTATTCCCTATCGTCCAATATGGCTCTTTTTGACCATTAACCCCACAATAAATAAGGTCAAAAAAAGGAGATAGAAAACATTGATCCGCTGCATTTTTGCCAATATGATGATTTGAATATGATAATAGTTATCATTCAAACTGGAATGTACACATGGCTCTATCAATTAATGCGTGGTTGCAGGGTAAAATCGACGAGTATAAATTCACCGTTCGCGATGCCACCGTCGACTATTATATGGCCGACGCAGCATTAAAACGCCCTGACGCCGATATAAGCCAGCTAAAAGGCTACAATAGTCTTTGTCTGGATAGGGCCAATATTTGCCTGCAAAACGGTGACGATCCCAGCTATCTTCACGCTTTATGCAAACTGCATAACCGTTTGATACTGGAAATTAATAACCCTCAACGCAATGAGCTGTTTCGTATACAAAGCTACCACTTTGCTCGCCACACATTAAAAATGATCTGCCGCTATTATGCCATGATGGGCATCTGGGACAAAGCAACAGCGTTTCAAACCGATTTTGTAAAACGGGTTCCTTTTCAACTTTGATAACTGACGACAGAATAAACTTACTGTTTACAGGGTTAATAGCCCACCAATAAATAAGGGTGCTGGCCAATAAATGCCACCACCCTTGATTATTATTTTAGCACTAAAGGTCAGTTATAGGTCTATTACGGCAGTGGTCAGTCGTGAAATACAGCAAAGATGCTCATTTTCATCAAATATCTTTATTTCCCACACCTGATTTCTGCGCCCAAGATGCAATGCCCGGCATACACCTTTAACCCGACCGCGATGGGCAGCACGCAGATGATTGGCATTGACCTCAATGCCGACAATCTGCTGGTCGCCTTTGGTGCACAGATATCCCGCTATAGAGCCCAGCGACTCCGCCAACACCACCGAGGCCCCACCGTGCAACAGTTTAAACGGCTGCGTGGTGCGCTCATCTACCGGCATGGTCGCTTCAAGGCGATCTTCTGTCAGCAGGGTATATTCAATACCCAGGTGCCCCACCATGCACCCCTGACTGGTTTTATTCAGTTCTTCGAGGGTCGTCTCGCGTTTCCATAGTGCCACGTCTATATTCTCCTCTTCTACGCCACGATTAACGGATCATCTCAACCAATGCCTGCAAGGGATGGCGCAGACCATTGCCTTCAATACGCTTGACCTGGCTACGGCAGGAATAGCCGGTAGCCAGACAACGCTGGCGCGGTAAACGCTGCAAAGACTTATGCCAGGAAAGCTCGTAAATCCCGAGGGAGTTTTCAATATTTTTGGCTTCGTGGCCGTAGGTTCCCGCCATACCGCAGCAGCCTACACTGACATTTTCCAGCTTGGCACCAAAGCGGGCAAAAATATCGGCCCATTGCTTAGTGCTGGTTGGCAGCGCGGTACTTTCGGTACAGTGACCAAACAGATACCAGGACTCGCCGCTTTGCTGCATCTCTGGCCGGTCAGCCAGCAGCGTGGTCAGCCATTCGTGCACCAGCTGCACCTGGAAAGATCCCCGTGATTCACCGAGTATCTCCTGATATTCGTCGCGGTAGCAAAGTACCAGTGCAGGATCGACCCCCACCAATGGCATACCGAGCTGCGCAATACGGTTAAGGAATATTGAGGTTTTTCTCGCCGTTTTGGCAAAGCGCTGCAAGAAGCCTTTAATATGCTGCGCCTTGCCATTAGGGGAAAATGGCAACAGTACCGGTTTGAGTTTCAGCTTTTCAACCAGACGCACAAAGTCAGCGACCACTTTCGCATCGTAATAGCTGGTAAAGGGATCCTGCACGATTAACACATATTGTGCGCGGTCAGCCGGGGCAATTTTTTCCAGTTGCTCCAGCGTCATGGTGATGGCGCTGTGCCCGGAAAGCTGTTGCCGCAGAGTCGGCGTGGACAGCAACGGCAGATCCACCATGCCAATAGTGTTACGGCTAAGTTCACGTACCCACGGCTGTTTAAAGAAGAAGTTAAACACTTTCGGTGCCCGCGCCATCAATGGCGTATAGCTTTCAACGCCGGCCACCAGGTAATCGCGCGCCGGGCGCAGGTAGCGGGTGTGATAAAGCTGCAAAAAGCGCGAACGGAATCCTGGCACATCAATTTTGATTGGACACTGCGTCGAGCAGGCTTTACATGCCAGACAACCCGACATGGCCTCTTTGACTTCATGAGAGAAATCGTACTCGCCTTTGCTGGCGTACCAGCTGTTACGGGTCTTGTCGATCAGGGTTCTAAAGCTGATGCCTTTGTTGGGTAACGCCTGCTCCAGGGCCACCGGATCGACGCCCTGCTCCGCCAATAATCTTAGCCATTCACGCACCAGACCCGCCCGACCTTTTGGCGAATGGATACGGCTGCCGGTGATTTTCATTGACGGGCACATTGGACTTTTGACATCAAAGTTAAAGCACAGCCCGTTACCGTTACACTCCATTGCGCCGCGAAAGGCGCTGCGCACTGCCACAGGGATGCGGCGGTCGAGGGTGCCGCGCTTGGCGGCATCCACTTTCATCATCGGTTCATCACAGTCCAGCGGTGGGCAAATTTTACCCGGATTAAGACGGTTTGCCGGATCGAAGGCGGTTTTGATACGACGTAATTCATGAAACAGCTCATCGCCAAAAAATGCCGGGCTGTATTCGGCACGGAAACCTTTGCCGTGTTCGCCCCACAGTAAACCACCATATTTGGCGGTCAGCGCCACAACCTGGTCGGAAATCTCTTTCAGCAGGATCTCTTGCTGGGGATCGCACATATCCAGCGCCGGACGAACATGCAATACCCCGGCGTCAACATGACCAAACATGCCGTAGCTCAGGTGATGACTGTCGAGTAGCGCACGAAACTCGACGATATAGTCGGCAAGATGCTGAGGTGGCACGCAGGTATCTTCGGCAAAAGGCAGCGGCTTGGCAGCCCCTTTGGCGTTGCCCAGCAGACCAACGGATTTTTTGCGCATATTATAGATACGCTCAATACCCGCCAGATCGGCACAAATCTGATAGCCGATAACCCCGGCGTCCTGACTGTGGATTAAATCATCAAGGCGTTCACACAGGGACTCCACTTGTTTATCGATCATATCGCGGTCGTTACCGGCGAATTCGACAATATTCAGTCCCTGCATATCTTTACCCGGCACATCGGTAATGTAATCGCGTACCGTATGCCAGACGATATCTTCCCGCGCCAGGTTAAGCACTTTCGAATCCACTGTTTCTACCGACAGCGCCTGGGCCTCCACCATAAAAGGCGCATTGCGCAAGGCAGAGTTAAAGGAATCATATTTGATATTTACCAGCCGCCGGACTTTAGGGATCGGGGTAATATTCAGCCGTGCTTCGGTGATAAAGGCCAACGTCCCTTCAGAGCCGGTTAAAATTCGCGTTAAATCGAAGGTTTGCAGATCATCGCTTAATACGTGGCGCAGGTCATAACCGGTGAGGAAGCGGTTAAGTTTAGGAAATTTATTAATGACCAGTTGACGGTTTTCGCGACAGCTATCAAGCACGGTGCGATAGATTTGACCCACAACGGAGTTTTCTTGCCCCAGCTGTTGCGCCAGTTCAATAGCCATTGCCTGGGTGTCAATCATATCGCCACCCAGCACCACCGCCCGCAGACCCAGCACATGATCCGAAGTTTTACCGTAAACCAGCGAACCCTGCCCCGAGGCGTCGGTGTTGATCATGCCCCCCAGGGTAGCGCGGTTGCTGGTAGAGAGTTCCGGCGAGAAAAAGTAACCCAGCGGACGCAGATAGTCATTGAGCTGGTCTTTGATCACCCCCGCTTCTACCTTGACCCATCCGGCTTCGATATCGACATCGAGAATACGGTTCATATGACGGGACATATCCACCACAATGCCCCGGTTCAGCGCTTGCCCGTTGGTACCGGTACCGCCACCGCGCGGGGTAAATACCAGCGTTTTAAACCTTTCCTGGCCCGCCAGACGAGCCAGCAGCGCAACATCGGAAGTGGCGCGGGGAAAAAGCACCGCATCCGGCAATAGCTGATAAATACTGTTATCGGTGGCCATGGTCAGACGATCGGCGTAGCTGGTGGCCATATCGCCGGTAAAACCGTCTTGTTTTAACGTGTCCAAAAAGTCGAGCACCAACTGAATGACGCCGGGTGCCTGAGAAATTTGTGGGATCATTGATTACGACTCTGTCTTTGTTGTTGTGTGCTGGCCGGTAGGCGGCCGAGGATCCGCCATGCGGGCCCATCCTGTCAAAACCCAAGCTAAAAACTAACATACTTCGATTTGTCGCGCTCCGTCTCGTTGCCATTAAAGATAAATTTTGACAAACCAGGGGATAAAATCAGACCCGCTGCTATGTTCAAAAGCGGCGGAATACTCCATGCTAATGTCCCCTGATATTTTTCAGTTTGCCCGGGTATTGGCAACCCGCACTCTGCCTCTGGTTATCCACCGAAGGGAGGTCGAAACCGCGCGGGCAATACAATGAAATTTCGTGGGTATTGCGCTTTTTTGAAGCCATTTTAGTGGCTATCTGGCTTTGCTTTTTAGATGAGAATGACTGATGAACCTCCCGAATAAGCGTTATGATTTACCGCAAATCATGTTTGGCGTGCTATTTATTGCGCTTATGACCATCGCCAGCATCTGGGTGGTACAGCCCTTTGTCCTCGGTTTTGCCTGGGCGGGCATGGTGGTGATTGCCACCTGGCCGCTGATGATAAAAATTCAGTCGATACTCTGGGGGCGTCGCATACTCTCGGTTATCGTGATGACCCTGTTGCTGATCTTGCTGTTTGTGTTGCCTATTGCCTTGTTGATCACCAGCGCCATTGAAAACGGTGCCCCGCTGGTCAAGTTGGCCAGCAACCCGTCGCAGCTGCATATGCCCAATTTTGCCTGGCTGCATGCCATTCCCCTGGTAGGTGATAAAGCCTATAGCGGCTGGCATACCCTGATTAACAGCGGCGGTAGCGCCCTGATGGCCAGGGTTCAGCCCTATATCGGGCAAACAGCCGGTTGGTTTGTGGCTCAGGCGGCGCATCTCGGTCGCTTTATTCTGCACTGTTCCTTGATGCTGTTATTCAGCGCCCTGCTCTATAGCCGCGGTGAACAGGTTGGTATGGGCATCCGCCACTTTGCGGTACGTCTGGCAGGCGATCGCGGTGACGCTGCGGTTATTCTGGCCGGACAAGCCATTCGCGCCGTGGCATTGGGGGTGGTAGTGACCGCCATTGTGCAATCAGTGTTGGGCGGTATCGGCCTGGCAATTGCAGGATTTCAATATGCCACGGTATTAACGGTGGTGATGTTTGTCTGCTGCGTGGCACAAATTGGTCCACTGCTGGTATTGATACCGGCGATTGTCTGGCTCTACTGGACCGGGGATAATACCTGGGGCACCATCTTGCTGGTGTGGAGCTGCGTGGTCGGCTCGCTTGATAGCGTATTACGCCCGGTGCTAATCCGTATGGGTGCCGACTTGCCAATGCTGTTGATTCTGTCTGGGGTCATTGGCGGTTTAGTCGCCTTTGGCATGATCGGGCTGTTTATTGGTCCGGTGGTACTGGCGGTATCCTATCGACTGATTTCGCTGTGGATTAATGAAGCGCCCGAACCAGAAAAAGATCTCGAAGAGGTCAATAAATTACTTGGCGAATAAAATCGCCATGCTGCATGGCGTGCGGCAATAAGTCCTCCCAATAGCACATTGCAAAACACCCGGTTCGATTGCAATGTGCTAAATAATACGGATATCAGCAAGAAAATATTGCCAAAGGTATCTGTCATTCCCCCAAGACCAGCCCCGCTGCCATTGTTAAATAATAAAGTCGCCTCGGTGTAAATAATTCCTATTAAGAAAAATCTTACATACTAAACGGCGTAGGAACCTTAGTATTATTGACAGTTAGGATTTCAACCCCCTGTTTTATATGCTGGCTTTCCCCTGAGCACGCATACCCCAGAATTGCTGTGTGTAGTCTTTGCCTGTCTCCTATGATGGGCTTTTTTTTTATCTTTTTATCGCATTCGCGGACATTCTCTCTACATTATTTTAAAATATAAAATAATTTTTAGCCTTATCCTGCTGACTCTCTTTTTAATTCTTAGGTAATTAATGCGGTGATATTTTTATTGCACCTGGATCGGCGCCTATGCACAAAATAAAAAAAGCCGCCAATGCCAGGAATAACGCATTGACGGCTTGATTAATATGGGTCACCCAACCTTAGTTGACCATAAAGTGGGTAGTTGCGCTGGCGATTATTTATTCGCCAACGCCAGCCAGGTCTGCACCACGGTATCCGGATTTAAAGACAGGCTATCAATACCTTCATCCATCAACCACTGGGCAAAGTCCTGATGGTCAGATGGACCCTGTCCACAGATACCGACATATTTACCCTGTTTTTTCGCCGCCTTAATCGCCATCGACAGCAAAATTTTCACTGCTTGGTTACGTTCATCAAACAGCTCCGACACCACGCCAGAGTCACGATCGAGACCCAACGTTAGTTGCGTCATATCGTTGGAGCCAATCGAGAAACCGTCAAAGTGCTCAAGGAACTGGTCCGCCAACAGGGCGTTAGAAGGGATTTCGCACATCATAATCACCTTCAGGCCATTCTCGCCGCGCTTAAGCCCCTGATTTTCGAGTTCCTTGACCACAGCCTCAGCCTGAGCCACAGTGCGCACGAAGGGGATCATCACTTCAACGTTAGTCAGATCCATATCGTTACGTACCCGTTTCACGGCTTCACACTCCAGGGCAAAGCATTCACGGAAGTTATCAGAGACATAACGACCCGCCCCGCGGAAACCAAGCATTGGGTTTTCTTCATGAGGTTCGTATTTTTCGCCACCAACCAGATTGGCGTATTCGTTGGATTTAAAATCTGACAAACGCACAATTACTCGTTTTGGCCAGAAGGCTGCTGCCAGCGTGGCGATACCCTCGGTCAAACGGGCAACATAATACTCAACCGGTGAATCATAACCCTGAATAAGTTTACCGATTTGTTCCTGCAGCTCCGGCTCCTGCTTGTCAAATTCCAGCAAGGCTTTGGGATGCACGCCGATCATGCGGTTGATAATAAATTCCAGACGCGCCAGGCCGACACCTTCATTTGGCAGACAGGCAAAGTCAAACGCCCGGTCTGGGTTACCGATGTTCATCATGATTTTCAGCGGCAACTCAGGCAACTCATTGACTTCGGAGCTTTGCACACTGAAGTCCAGTTGATCCTCATAGACATAGCCGGTATCACCTTCAGAACATGACACCGTGACCTTCTGGTTTTCCTTTAGGCGTTCAGTGGCATCACCACAGCCAACCACCGCCGGGATCCCCAATTCACGGGCAATGATTGCCGCATGACAGGTACGGCCACCGCGATTGGTGACAATCGCCGAGGCTTTTTTCATAATCGGTTCCCAATCGGGATCCGTCATATCGGTCACCAGAATATCCCCGGCCTTCACGCGGTGCATTTCACTGATATTGTGAATGATCTTCACCGGTCCGGCGCCAATACGCTGACCAATGGCGCGACCTTCCACCAGCACTTTGCTTTTGCCATTAAGCTGATAGCGTTCCATTACCTGCCCACCAGAACGCACGGTTTCCGGACGCGCCTGGACAATATAGAGCTTGTCGTTATGGCCGTCTTTGGCCCACTCGATATCCATCGGGCGACCATAGTGTTTTTCAATCAGCAAGGCCTGACGCGCCAAATCCTGGATCTCCTGATCGGTCAGAGAGAAACGCTGGCTCAGGGCTTCCGGCACATCTTCGATGCGCACTTGCTTGCCATGCTCCTGGCTGTCGGCATACACCATGCGGATTTTCTTTGATCCCATGGTCCGGCGGACGATAGCCGGTTTGTTTTTCGCCAGCGTCGGTTTATGCACATAGAATTCATCCGGGTTGACCGCTCCCTGCACCACCATCTCACCCAGGCCATAAGCCGAGGTGATAAACACCACCTGATCAAAGCCGGACTCGGTATCAATGGTGAACATCACGCCAGAGGCGGACAAATCGGAGCGCACCATCCGCTGCACCCCCGCCGATAGCGCCACACCACGGTGATCGTAGCCCTGATGCACACGGTATGAGATGGCACGATCGTTAAACAGGGAGGCATAAACGTGTTTGACAGCGATAAGGATCGCCTCAAAGCCCTGCACATTAAGAAAGGTTTCCTGCTGCCCGGCAAAAGAGGCATCCGGCATATCTTCCGCCGTTGCCGAGGAGCGTACGGCAAAAGTGGCGTCCGGTTCCCCCTCTGACAATTGTTGATAGGCATCGCGGATGTCCTTTTCCAACTGGGCCTGGAAAGGGGTTTCTACAATCCATTGTCGGATCTGGGCGCCTGCCTTGGCCAGCTCTGTGACATCATCAATATCGGTTTGATCGAGCAAGTCATAGATACGCTTATTAACGCCACTTTGATCGAGGAAATCGTTAAACGCCTGAGATGAAGTAGCAAAACCGTTGGGCACCGACACACCCAGATCGGTCAGGTTGGTGATCATCTCCCCGAGGGAGGCATTTTTGCCCCCGACTTTATCAACGTCGTGCATACCCAACTGGTTGTACCAGATGACATTGCGCAAATCAGCATCGAGATTGGCCATGAAACAATCCTTTAAATTTTTAGTTCGAAAATTAGAGACTGCGTTTAGGCGTGTTGCCAATGGGGCATAACACAATGGCGCGACACGTCTGGTATACAAAAAATTTATTAAATCGATGAGTTGAGCTGCACTCAACTATTTCAGCCTAGCATAATCATCCATAGCAATAAGACAGGTGAATCGATACAGCTAATCAATATTTTTTTGCTTTCAGACTATTCCCCGAGTTTTATCCAACTGTTGCGATAAATTATGAATTATTGTTGAAAATCAGGCATAAAAGTGTAGTTTATTGCCCCTTTTGTACCCAGCAAGCCGTTTGCTGATGGCTTGCTGAACGTTGTCAAAAACCGAGTAGCACGGTTAAATAATTTAAAATGTCATTTTATTATTTCCGGGAAGTGATCACCAAAATTATAACTATTGTTTGGTCGCGGCCGACGACAAGTCCGTAGTTTGAATACGGCAGCACTGCGCAATGTCGCGAATTGATAAAACTCCCGTCGGCAAACTTTTTTATTACGCGAAAACGCGCT
This sequence comes from Rouxiella aceris, assembly GCF_012933545.1. Taxonomy (GTDB): domain Bacteria; phylum Pseudomonadota; class Gammaproteobacteria; order Enterobacterales; family Enterobacteriaceae; genus Rouxiella; species Rouxiella aceris. The sequence goes on from NZ_JAADJU010000010.1 coordinate 148,174, forward strand.
AATAATGAAATCACTCTACGCTGGGTTAATGGCTATTTATCGCTATCCACCCGCAATAAGAACAAATTTCGTCGGCAACGGGCGATTCTCGCCCGGTTGTCATCTTCAATTTGCCTGACGGGCACAAAAAAATCGGGATAAAACGTGGACAGATGTGTGTTTTATATTTCGGATGGTACGGCGATCACGGCTGAAGTGTTGGGCCACGCCGTGTTGTCGCAGTTTCCGGTCAATGCCACCACCTTTTCACTGCCTTTTGTGGAAAATGAAGGTCGGGCGAAAGCGGTGTGCCAACAGATTAATGATATCTACGCCAAAACCGGGGTAAGGCCGCTGGTCTTCTACTCGATTATTTCCACTGAGGTGCGCAATATCATCGCCGCCAGCGAGGGGTTTTGTCAGGATATTGTGCAGGCCCTGGTGGCACCGTTGCAAAATGAGCTGGGTGTGGATCCGATGCCGGTGGCTAATCGCACCCACGGTTTGACCGCCAACAATATCAATAAGTATGACGCCCGTATTGCGGCCATTGACTACACGTTGGCCCACGATGACGGCATCTCGTTGCGTAATCTCGATCAGGCTCAGATTATCCTGTTGGGGGTATCGCGCTGCGGCAAAACACCGACCAGCCTTTATCTCGCCTTACAGTTTGGCATCCGCGCGGCAAACTATCCCTTTACTGCGGATGATATGGATAATATTCAGCTTCCCGCCGCGTTAAAACCGCATCAGCATAAACTTTATGGTCTGACTATCGATCCGGAACGCCTTGCGGCCATACGTCAGGAACGGGTGGAAAACAGCCGCTATGCGTCTTTGCGACAGTGCCGAATGGAAGTTTCCGAAGTGGAGGCGTTGTTTCGTAAAAACCAGATCCGCTATCTCAACAGCACCAACTATTCTGTCGAAGAGATCTCGGCAAAAATCCTCGATAGTTTTGGTATGAGTCGGCGTATGTACTAGGAACGCTGCCAGGCGGTGATGCGTAAATGGCCCTGATGTCCGTGATCGTCAGCAGAAAAATGGACCTTTTATGCGGATTTTTACTGATTTAAACGACATTCACCGCCGACAAGAGTTGAATTGCTTCGGTTTTGAGTTATTGTGATCGCCATCACTTCCCGGTACTCCTGCCGCAGCGAAGAAAAAAATTTCAGAGAATCACATGTCACAAACAGATGAACTGCGTACGACGCGCATCGATCGCCTGATTACGCCACAAGCCCTGGCAGAAAAATTACCGGTTTCGCTTGCTGTGGCAACACAGGTCACGACCTCACGTCAGCGTATTGAAAAGATTATCAGCGGTGAAGACCAGCGTTTGCTGGTTGTTGTCGGCCCCTGCTCTATCCATGATATAGAAGCCGCCCTGGATTACGCCGGGAAACTCAATGTATTGCGTGAAAAATACCAGGACCGCCTGGAAATTGTGATGCGCACCTATTTTGAGAAACCCCGTACCGTCGTCGGCTGGAAAGGCCTGATCTCCGATCCGGATCTCAATGGCAGCTACCGCGTTAATCACGGTATCGAACTTGCCCGCAAGGTTTTACTGGCTATTAATGAAATGGGGATGCCGACGGCCACCGAGTTCCTCGATATGGTAATTGGTCAATATCTGGCCGATTTAATCAGTTGGGGAGCCATTGGCGCACGTACCACCGAAAGCCAAATCCACCGTGAAATGGCCTCGGCGCTCTCTTGCCCTGTCGGTTTTAAAAATGGTACCGATGGTAATACCCGTATTGCTATCGATGCCATCCGCGCCTCACGGGTCAGCCATATGTTCCTGTCGCCGGATAAAAGCGGGCAGATGACTATCTACCGTACATCAGGCAATCCGTATGGTCACATCATTATGCGCGGTGGCAAGAAACCCAACTATCATGCCGAAGACGTCGCGCAGGCCTGTGCCAATCTGGCGGAGTTTGATCTGCCGCAGCGGCTGGTGGTGGATTTTAGCCACGGCAACTGTCAAAAGCAGCACCGCCGTCAACTGCAGGTTGCCGAAGATATCTGCCAGCAAATCCGTAGCGGAAGCAAACGTATCGCCGGGATTATGGCAGAAAGCTTCCTGCAAGAAGGGACTCAGCCGGTGAGCGCAGATGCCCCGCTGATTTATGGCAAATCGATCACCGATCCCTGCCTGAGCTGGGAAGATACCGAAACGCTGCTGGCCATGTTGGCTGAGGCTACCGACAGCCGTTTTACCGCTTAGTCCACCGAATTTACGACCCCACAGGCGCTGCCTTGGGGTCGTAGCTTGTTGACTGCCGCGCCATGTTCGCGTATTGCGCTGCTGAATCAAGCCATGCCTGTTGCTATTTATCCCCTGCTGCATCCTGCCATTTCTGTTCCCCTCCCCACAGAGTGATCTGCCATCCAGGTTATCAAATTTCACTTGCTGTAAAATCGCGTTAACATGATAATGATTATTAAGATGATATTGATTACCATTACCAACAAATGATTATATTGCCTATTCCAGCGCGAGAGATGCCCATGCCACCAATCAGCCATGAAACTTATCTGCACATTAAAGCCCAAAACCCGGGTAAATATGCCCGCGATTTAGCCGCACTTTTACATATCAGCGAGGCTGAACTGATCGACTCGCGGGTGTCCTTTGATGCCCTCCGGCTGGATAGCGATGCCCGCACCCTGCTCGCCGCTTTGGCAAAGGTCGGCGAGGTCAAGGCGATCACCCGCAATGGATTTGCCGTTCATGAGCAGGTAGGTGAGTATAAAAACCAGCAGTTGGAGGGGCACGCCGGTTTGATCCTCAATCCCCGCGCGCTGGATTTGCGACTGTTTCTTAGTCACTGGCAGAGCATCTATGCCTTGAGTGAAGACTCGGCCCAAGGAATACGCCATAGCCTGCAATTTTTTGATTTACAGGGCACAGCGGTACATAAAATCTATGCCACCGCGGCAACCCATCTCGACCAATGGGCAGCATTAATTGAAAAATATCAGGCCAAAAACCCCTTGCCGCTGCGGGTAGAATCCGCGCCACAAACTGACAGCGATAACGGTGATACTGCCGGGCTCGACGCCGAATGGCGGCAAATGACCGATATTCATCAGTTCTTTCCGTTATTACGTCGGCGCCAGCTTACCCGGCAACAGGCTTTTCGCGCCGTCAGTGATGAGCTGGCTTATCAGGTAGGCAATGAGTCGCTAACGCAGATCCTGCATGCCGCTGCACAAGATAATAATGAAATTATGATCTTTGTCGGCAACAAAGGCTGCGTGCAGATTTTCACCGGTGGTATTGATCGGGTTACGCCACATGGCGAGTGGATTAATGTCTTTAATGATCGTTTTACGCTGCATGTGCTCGCCAGCGCGATTGCAGAAAGTTGGGTAACCCGCAAACCGACCCGCGACGGTTATGTCACCAGCCTCGAGCTGTTTGCCGCCGATGGCAGTCAAATTGCGCAATTGTTTGGGCAACGCAGCGAAGGTGATCACGAACAACGCCAATGGCGCGATCAGATTGCCACCCTGACCCCACAAGGGGCCACCGCATGAAACTTCACTGGAAAATAGCCTGTGCTGTCCTGTGTTTGGCGGTGTTATCGCCCCTGCACGCCGCGCAACGGATTGTCAGCATCGGCGGTGACGTCACCGAAATTATCTATGCGCTAGGCGCAGGCAGTGAACTTGTGGCCCGCGACAGCACCAGTACTCATCCTGAGCAAGCAGGCAAACTGCCCGATGTCGGCTATATGCGTCAACTTAATGCCGAGGGGATTTTGTCGATGCAGCCGACGCTGGTGCTGGCTTCTGACCTCGCCCAGCCTTCGCTGGCATTACAACAGGTGGCGCAAAGCCAGGTTCAGGTTGTTCACGTCCCCGGTACTGCCACGCTGGATACGGTAGCAGAGAAAATCAGGGTGATTGCCGCTGCCCTGCATCGTGAAACGCAAGGTGCACAATTGATTGCCAGCTATCATCAGCAACTGGCGGCAGTCAAACGCAGTGCGCTGCCGGTAAAAGTGCTGTTTATCCTCAGCCACGGAGGTATGAGTTCGATGGTCGCCGGGCAGGATACCGCCGCTGAAGCGATAATTACCTCAGCGGGGGCGCAAAATGCCATGCAGGGCTTCAGTCGCTATCGCCCGCTTTCTCAGGAGGGCATTGTCGCCGCTGCGCCCGATTTGCTGCTGTTGACTGGCGATGGTGTGCGTACCCTCGGCGGGCTGGACAATGTGTGGAAACTTCCCGGAATGGCGATGACCCCGGCAGGTAAAAACCGACGGGTACTGGTCGTAGATGATATGGCACTGCTGGGGTTTGGCCTGCAGACACCGGCCGTGCTGGCCCGTCTTCGCCAGGCTGCGGAACAGGTAAAATGAGCAGCATCAGCGGTGCTGTCCATGCGCGGCTACCGGTGCAGGTCTGGGTATTGCTGGGATTGGCGGCACTTTTGATCCTACTGGCAGTGATCGCCGCCAGCAGTGGCGCGATTACCGTTTCGTTAAGCGCTTTGCTGCACCGCCCTTTCGATAACCCTTTATGGCAAGTCTGGGTCACGATCCGTCTGCCACGCGTGCTGCTGGCAATGGTCGTCGGCTGTGGCCTCGCCTGCTCGGGCACCGTGATGCAAGGGGTGTTCCGTAATCCCCTCGCCGATCCCGGACTATTGGGTATCAGCAGCGGAGCCGCGTTGTTTGTCGCCCTGCTGATCGTTCTGCCTTTACCTCTACCGCCGTTTCTGGCGCTGTATAGTCAGATGCTGGCAGCATTTTGCGGCAGTCTTGCGGTCTCCTTGCTGGTGTTTTTGCTTAGTCGCCTGGGACAACAGGGTCTGTCGCGACTGCTGCTGGCTGGTATTGCCATCAATGCCATTTGCGGTGCGGCGGTGGGCGTATTGACTTTTATCAGCAACGACAGTCAGCTGCGGCAGTTTTCCCTATGGACCATGGGCTCACTCGGTCAGGCACAGTGGTCAACCCTGATCGTCGCCGCCTCGGTGATCGTTCCCGCCAGCATCGCCATTCAATGTCTTGGCCGTCAGTTGAATCTGCTGCAATTGGGTGATGAAGACGCCCACTATCTGGGGGTCAACGTCCGCCGTATTCAGCGTTTCCTGCTATTTTTCAGCGCCCTGCTGGTAGGTGCCTGTGTGGCAGTATGCGGCATTATAGGATTTATTGGCCTGGTTATTCCTCATCTGCTGCGCATGCATATAGGTGCCGACCATCGCTGGTTGCTGCCGGGTTCGGCGCTGGGGGGCGCCTGTCTGCTGCTGCTGGCCGATACCCTGGCGCGCACACTGGTAGCACCGGCGGAAATGCCGGTGGGTCTGCTCACCGCGTTACTGGGCGGTCCTTATTTTCTGTGGCTGATTTTACGCTCGCGAGGACAACGCCATGATTGATAATATGAGCATGCTGCAGGCCAGTCATCTTTGCTATCGCGCGGGAAATCGGCCACTGATCAGTGATATTTCATTGCAGTTAGCCAGTGGCCAACTGGTGGCGCTGATTGGTCCCAATGGGGCAGGTAAATCGACCTTGCTGCGCTTGCTTACCGGCTATCTGACGCCAGAGTCGGGCAGTTGTCTGCTGCAAGGTCGGGCGCTGTCCGCCTGGAACCCGCTGGAGCTGGCGCGAATACGCGCGGTGATGCGACAAGGCAGTGAACTGGCCTTTGGCTACAGTGTGCGAGAGGTGGTCAGTCTGGGCCGATCGCCACACAACAATCGGCAGCTACAGCGTGCATTGCAGCAGGTATTGACGCAAACGGATTGTCTGTCTCTCGCCGAACGGGATTATGGGCAGCTCTCTGCCGGGGAACAACAGCGTGTCCAGCTTGCCCGGGTATTGATTCAACTTTGGAGCGACACTCCTGCGCCGCGCTGGCTGTTTCTTGATGAGCCAACTTCGGCGCTGGATCTCTACCACCAGCAACACAGCCTGCGTCTATTGCGCCATTTAACTCGACAGTCCCCCCTGGCCGTGTGTTGTGTGCTGCACGATCTCAATCTGGCGGCGCTTTATGCCGACAGGATCCTGCTGTTACATCAGGGCAGGTTGGTGGCGGCAGGGACACCGGCACAGGTGCTGCAAAGCGAAATTTTGCAGCGCTGGTATGGTGCGGACCTCGGCGTGGTCAGCCATCCGGAACAGCCGATCCCGCAGATATTTTTGCGACAATAACTGCCGCCAGGCTATAACTGACAGCAGTATTACGCTAGCTGGAGCAAGACACCTCAATATGCTTGCCCCAATCCGGTGGCATGGCCGCCATGGCATCGAAGCGGCTGTCGTCGCTATAAGGATTTTGCAGCGCCAGATGCAGCGCCTGCAAGGCACTGATATCCCCTTGCTCTGCGCCTTCGATAGCCTGCTGCGCCAGATAGTTGCGTAAAATAATGCGCGGATTGGCCAACTTCATGGCCTGTTGCCTGAGGGCATCATCGCGTTCATCCAGCAGCAGGCGCTGACGATAAGCCTGATACCAGTTATCGAACGCTGCACGGTCAATAAACTCATCGCGCAATAGCGTACCGGCGTCCGACGGCACGACATCACTGAGCAAACGGAAGGTACGTGTATAGTCACACCGCTCTTTCGCCATCAGGCTCAGCAGTCCGGTCAGTAAGCCGTTGTCTTGTTTGTTCTCGGTAAAAAAGCCCAGTTTGGCGCGCATCAACAAGCCATATTCGGCCATCAGCGCAGGCTCATAAGCGGCGAGGGCTGCCTGCAAGCTTTCGGTAGACATCAGGCCGGACAAGGCCTGCGCCAGCCGATGCAGATTCCAGTAGGCCACCGCTGGCTGATTATCAAAGCTGTAACGTCCCTGGTGATCAGTGTGGTTGCAGATAAAATCGGGCTGGTAGTCATCAAGAAAACCATAAGGACCAAAATCGAGAGTCAGACCGAGGATCGACATATTATCGGTATTCATAACACCGTGTGCGAAGCCGACGCTTTGCCATTTGGCCATCAATCTGGCGGTACGTTCAACCACATCTTTAAACCAGGATTGATAGCGGTCAACCTCACCGCTTAGCTGCGGCCAATGATGCTCGATGGTGTAGTCGGCCAGTTGCACGACCTGTTCTGGCTGCTTGCGGTAATAAAAATGCTCAAAATGACCAAAGCGGATATGGCTTTCGGCAATACGCATCAGCATGGCACCCTGTTCGACCTGCTCGCGGAAAACCGGCTCCTCGCTGGTAACAATCGTCAGCGCGCGGGTGGTAGGGATCGCCAGATAGTGCAGTGCTTCAGAAGCCAGAAACTCGCGGACCACTGAACGCAGCACGGCGCGGCCATCCCCCATGCGGGAATAGGGCGTCAGACCAGCGCCTTTCAGATGCCAGTCAAGATAACGGCCGTCTGCCAATTTTTGTTCACCAAGCAGCAAGCCCCGGCCATCTCCCAGTTGTCCGGCCCAGACACCAAACTGATGGCCACTGTAGACCTGCGCCAATGGCCGCATCCCGGCAAAACGCCGTTCCCCGCTCCAATAGGCGCTATTTTCGGCATTGAATAGCGCGCTATCCAGTCCCAGTTCGGCAGCTAAAGGGGCGCTGTGATACAACAAGCGCGCGCCTTTAAGCGGCGTTGGCTCAAGTTCAGTGTAAAAACCGGGTAATTGGTCGAGATAACGATGTTCGAATTGCGGCATAGGCTCCTCTCTTTTTATTAAGTGTAGAGGGCTTCGTCGGGGATTAACACGGAGTAACAGCAGGGATATAACGACAAAAGACCATTATTACCCGTTCACCCGGTTCCGCATTGACGGCACCGGGTGTGAACTACGCAAACTGCGACGGTTTGATCAGCAATAAATCAAGCTGTGTAGACTCCACGGCTGGCCATAACAGTCCCTTTATGCCCTGCACTTGAGTGATATTCAACGCCGCCAGATACTCCTCGCTATCGACGCCATCAACGATGACATGACGGCAATAGCGATTGATGTTTCTTAGCAGTGATGGCAATACCAGAGTAAAATGCTCGCTGGCAAATAATTGCCAAAAAAAACCTTTATCAAGTTTTACAAAGCTAAATAAACCATCGAAAACTGCGGCCATATTGGCATTTCCCGAGCCAAAATTTTCTAACCACAGGGGAAAATGCTTCTTCAGCTTTACCAACCTTTCATTCCTTCGTCCCTGCGAAAGCTGGGGAAATGACTCACTCACCGATATATTGACAAAAGAGAGGGCTTTAATGGCCTCACGCAGTGCAACGTTCTCAATAAGCAGGTCTGTCAATTTTTCGTCGACGCTGATATTCAGCAAAACGTTATGCTTTTCAAACCACGGCCGATGCACTCTTACCCAAGCGGTTTGCTCCTCGAGAAAACGGATCAACTGCTGGGTGGTTAATAAATTCAAAACCAGTTCAGTAGGCATGATTAACTTGCTATCTGTACTGGAAAAGCGACAAATCAACTCTATCGCTAATAATTTCCCTTCAAGTGAATACACCGGCTGGCAAAGATAACTGCTGTTAAATGCCGTATCGAATTGTATTTTCATTTTTTTCCAACACTTCTACGGCACGACTTATTGATTAATGTCTTTGTTGCATATCAATCTCATAAGCCCCAGGCGAACAGTCAATGACAGTTTCGCGGCGTATTGATATCAAAAAGATCCCGTCCGGGTTGCGAAAAGTGGCTTCGCATCCATGCCTAAAAATGTCCATTTCATCGTTTTGACACCTTACCCTACCCTCTTTAACGGGGTATTGGCATACATAAAGGAGTCTGATCGGTTCAATCTTATCTCTAGCGACTAAATGACGCAACTTTGCCCTTTAATAAACACAGCTAATCAAAATTTCGGCGCAAAAGAACGTCATTTACCTTCATTTTTAAGCAACTTTAATACAATTACATGAATGGCAGCGTAATTTTGTGATCTTGCCCTGGCTGTCGCTACCTGTTACGCCGTACCTTTAATGCATATTGATAATGTCTCTGAGCGCCTAAGCTGTACAGATAACATACGATTATTTTTAATCATTATAGGGTCTTACAGCATTTGTCATAGGCACCATCCGCTCGCTGAAGACATTAACTGGCATTGGCCACGCAAAGGGTTCCCTGTCGGCCTTGCTACTAATGCAGTCGCATCTTTTATAAGATAACGCCCCGCCCACTGGCTTCGGCAAGCCTGATATATCAACACCCCTTAATTGTAACTTAATATTACCAAGCGGAGAGGCCGTTGATATACACATAATATGCTTTGCCCTTAATTTATGTGAAAATCAGAAAAATCCTTAACCTGCTGAAGATAAGGTAAATTTAATAAAACCATGTCCACGAAGGCGGGAGAAAGGTCGTGTTTCACTTTGTACAAATCGTTATCGGGGAATGCGGGTGAAATCGGCATAGTGCGCGCAACCAGGGATACCCCCGGCACGCGGCAGCTTTCTGTCATTCCCTGGGCCAAAACAAAGACAAGACGTCGCATTCGACTCTCACCGGCTTTTAATCCGGCTCCCGGGATAGCCATCTTGCTTGTTTTGAGCAAGGTATTTGGTGGGTATATAAAGTCATCTTCCAGCCAGCTAAAAGCAGGATTTGCCATTTATTAATATCCCTATTAATAATCAAATCCCATAAAACAGCAGCCCTATTATCGTGATCAACGCGGTTTTTTCACTCAATAAAAAACTCAGCAAAAGCTGAGTTTTTTATAAATCATCCTTATTTTTGTACCCTATAGTTTTTCGGCTGAAAATACCTATCCGGATCGCATTAAATACGTCGCGCCTGCCAATAGACCCTACGCCAGTAGACATTATCCAACGAAGAACGGATCACCCCTTGACTGGTGGAGGCGTGAATAAATTCATCGTTGGTATCGTAAATGCCTACGTGCAGGCCATTCTCTCCGCTGCCGGTTTTGAAAAATACCAAATCACCGGGTAAAAGTTCTTTGCGAGAAACTTTGGTACCAATCCTGGTTTGTTCTGCCGTTGAACGGGGCAAGATAACGCCAAAGCGGTCACGGAAAGTACGAAATACAAATCCCGAACAATCGACGCCGTTACGCTCCAGCCCGCCATAGCGATAAGGAGTACCATGCCATTCACTGAGCTGGTCGTTTAACTGCGCTCTCACGGCACCGGCATCAGCCAGATTGCCGCTGGGCAGCGGGGCATGGCTGCTACAGCCGCTGAGGATCAGGGCAACTACGACCAACAGCGAATATAAAAGTCCCGTGCGCTTATGCATCTCTTTTGTTCCTGTGCAGACATCCAACAATCACGCCATCGGTGCGGAGCAGTGGATGGGATAACTTACCGTTATCTAAGGATTAAAAGAATTTAGCGCTATTTTATCCGCTATCCAACAAAAATCGCTGTATGTAACGAAAGAAAATGTAAACAACAGCGATTATTTAGCTTAATGGTTTGCCGGTTTACTGTGAATAAGCCACACACCAAACAAAATTGACAATGCGCCCAATGATTTTAACCAGTGTAGGTTTTCGTTAAAACCAGGCAGGCAAACAGCGGCAAGATAGACCAGCGCGTAACTTAAGCTTAGCAAGCTATAAGCGCGATTTAATGGGATCGCTCGCAAGGCAAAGAACCAGCAGAGCATAGAAAGTGCATAGCCGCCAATGCCGCAGCAGACGACAAATATCGGCAGCAGGTTATTGATCAGCACAGCATAGTTAATTATATCCAGTGAAATCGTCGGCAAATGGCTCATGCCCCATTTCATGGACAACTGCGCCAGCGTCACCAACAGCAGGCTGGCGACGCCCCATCCATATCCTTTCAATGGCTCAGTCCCATCAGCAAAATTCCCAGCATAATAAATGCCACGCCGACCCAATGACGTCGATCGATGGTTTCGTTAAAAAACCAGTGAGCGCTAAAAGTGATGAGCACAAAATTCATGCTCAACATCGGATAGGCGATACTCAAAGGCAGCAGTTGCAATACACGCAGCCAGAGTAACAAGCCGACACCCATCAGCAGGATAGCCAACGCCATCCAGCGCAGGATAAATTTAAGATTACCCGCGACCTGAATGGCGCCAACCTGCGCCGCCTTTTTTTGACAAAGCTGGCCGGCACAGGTCAGGACGCTAACAACAACAACCAGCAGATAACCAATCATGGCAGTTTTTTGTAGATAAGCAGCTTAAAGCGATTGGCGCTGATTTCACTGTCAGCCGGTGGCAGTTTTGCCCTGGTCTGCAGGTCACTGTCAAGCTGGATCATCACTGAAACGTCTCCTTGCTCCCGCGCCTTTAGCAGCCACGTCGGGAAGTCAGCACCGCTGATATAGTGGCTCTGACCATCAGGATAATTCAGGCCATATTCCAGCTCACCCTTCTCGTCAAACATCAGGATATCGCTACGTTTTAGCTCCCAGGCTAATCCCGCGGCCACACCTACGCTGTCGCTAAGTACAAAACGGCTCTGTTTTAGCGGCTGGATATTTTGCTGAATAAATTCCTGCGGCTGCTTGGAGTCGATGACATGTTGCGGAATGGCCTGACCGACCAGCAAAGCTAGCACTAATGGACAGGCGGCAGCCCAATACCAGCGGCGAGGAGCGGTAATGCTCATCGCACCAGCCAATGCCCAAGTGGCAAAGCACATAATCGCCATCAGCCATTTATGCAGTTCTTCTGGCGCATAGATCGCTTTGACATGCAGCGGCAAGCGTCCGGACAGCACCACCAGCGTCACAACGACCAGCCCACCAAAGATAATATTGATGATACCGTTAACTTTAAGCACTCGAGAGCTGAGCGACTGGCGAACCTGCTCAAAATAGTCTGCCATTAATAAGGCCAGCGGTGCAAAGCATGGCAGGATATAGGTTGGTAATTTACCCTTGGCAATACTGAAGAAAATCAGCGGCATCACTGCCCAACTCAGCAGGAAAAACAGCTCAGGTCGCAACGCTCTTTTTTTCCAGCCACCGATCAGCGCCCCTGGCAATAGCCCAAGCCAAGGCAAGGCCCCCAGGCAGAGCATGGGTAAGTAGTACCAAAAGGGTGCGCTATGCTGTGCATCTTTGGCGGCAAAGCGTTGAATATGCTCAACCCAGAAGAAATAGTGCCAAAAGTCCGGTTCACGCTGGGCAATGGCCAGGACCCAGGGCAGACTCAGCAAAAAGGCGCTGACAATGGCCAACGGCCCCCAGCAGAGTAAGGTTTTAAAGCGTTTTTCACGCCAGACAATCGGCAGCACTGAAATCACCGGCACGGCCAGCGCCAGAAACCCCTTGGTCATAAACCCCATACCGCAAGCCAATCCCAGTACTAACCAGCTCAGGGCCTTCTGCTTTGTGCCGCTTACGCGCAGGCAAAAATAGCTGCTGACCATCGCTGCGGTCATCCACAGCGTGATCATCGGATCCAGTACGCTGTAAGTACCGATGCTAAACACCAATACGCAGGAAAGATAAATCAGCGTCGCGATATAGGCTTTTTGCCGATTGTGCCACATCAGGTTGGCCAGCCAGAACACCAGCAAGGCGCTAATGGCGGAGCAGAATACTGAACCGAAGCGCACAGCAAAATTAGAATCACCAAAAATCATCTGACTGATATTGTTGATCCAATACCCCGCTATCGGCTTTTCGAAATAGCGCAGCCCCAGGAAATGAGGCACCACCCAGTCGCCACGTTGCAGCATTTCACGACTGATTTCGGCATAGCGTGTTTCATCCGGTTGCCATAAAGAACGTAAATCAAGAGGCAGCAAATAAAGTACGGTAAAAAACAACAACAACATAAAACCATAAGCACGTTTAATACTGTTCGACATTCAATTCAACCCTTTTTGCTGGCAGCCCAACCACCCTTCCCTTCCCGGGAATTCCGAACGTACAACTCGCCCTACCGGCAAGGATTGGGTATCCGCAGGCAATAAACTACCCAGTGGACAAAACTCAATTCCCTGCTCTCTGGCGCGCGAGAGTAACTCATCAAACATAGCGGCGAGCGACATACCTTCAACCTCGGCATGAATGGTGTAAACCGGCACCCCTTCATCGCGCGCTATGGCATCTAAAATAAAATCGTTAAAGCCCTGGCTATCCACCTTGCTGCCAATCACCTCATCATAGGTGGGCAATGTCACCGGGATCTGTACCGTACCCGGTTCACCGTTGGCTAACAGTGGACGAAAAGGCGAGGTACCGCGGCAATCGCTGTTATAGCGAAAGCCAAATTTTTCTTTGACATCAATGACACGCTGATCGGCGCGCCATCCGGCCACAGCGGAGCAATCCACCGGGCGAGCAATACTGTTCTCCAGAGCCACCAGTCCTTTACGGACCTGCTGCTCAAGTTGTGCTGGCGTCCATTTTTCGACTTTCGCCTGCCATCCCTGATGATCCCAGGCGTGCAGCCCCACTTCATGACCCTGGTCGGCAGTCTGTTTCATTAAAGGCGCAAAACCTTTGGCAATAAGTTTGCCTGGCCAGGCGGTACCCGCTACCAAAATATCCAGTCCATACAACGAGGCGGCATTGGATCGCAGCATCTTCCATAGAAAGCGGGGACGTAAAAGGCGCCATAAATGGCGCCCCATATTGTCTGGCCCGACACTGAAAAAGAAACTGCCTTTGATTTGATGCTTATCCAGGAGCCTTAGTAATTCAGGGACACCCTTGCGGGTGCCACTCCAGGTATCAACATCAATCCGCAGACCTACTTTTTTCATTTCGGTCAAGGTGTTACCCCTTTTCGGCAGGTGATTCAACTGAACGCAAGAAGAAGTCCAGTGTGGCATCAACCGTTTTATCCATGCTGACTTCAGGCTGCCAGTTCAGCAAACGACGGGCATTTTTAATGCTTGGCGTACGGTGTTCAACGTCCTGATAGCCTTTACCGTAGTAGCTGCTGCTTTCGACCATTTTAAAGCCGGCAAATGGAGGGAACTGATCGCGCAGCGGATGGGCTTCAAAGCTCTTGAGCAACATTTCAGCGAGTTCACGAATACTGGCTTCGTTAGTCGGGTTACCAATGTTGATGATTTGACCGTCACACATATTGTTGCGGTTTTCAATCACGCGGAACAGGGCTTCGATACCGTCGTTGATATCGGTAAAGCAGCGTTTTTGCTCGCCACCGTCAACCAGCTTGATAGGCGAACCCTCAACCAGATTGAGGATCAACTGGGTAATGGCACGTGAACTGCCGATACGGGCAGCATCAAGGTTATCCAGACGCGGACCCATCCAGTTGAATGGACGGAACAGCGTAAAGCGCAGACCTTCTTTCACGCCGTAAGCCCAGATCACACGGTCAAGCAACTGTTTGGAGACTGAGTAAATCCAGCGCTGTTTGTTGATTGGACCCACGATCAGGCGTGAGTTATCTTCATCAAACTCTTTGTCGTCGCACATACCGTAGACTTCAGAGGTTGATGGGAAAATGATGCGTTTTTTGTATTTAACGCAGTCGCGAACAATTTTCAGGTTTTCTTCAAAATCCAGCTCGAAGACGCGCAGTGGATTGCGGGTATATTCGATTGGGGTCGCAATGGCAACCAGCGGCAACACAACGTCGCATTTTTTAATGTGATATTCGATCCATTCGGAATGAATGCTGATATCACCTTCAACGAAGTGGAAATTCGGGTTATCCATAAAGCGGCTGATGGCATCGGAACTGATATCCAGACCGAAGATTTCATAGTTGCCATCACGCAGCAGGCGTTCACTGAGGTGGTTACCGATAAAACCGTTCACCCCTAAAATCAACACGCGAGTACGGCGTTTCATCACCGCCGTTGGGCGCGGAGACAGTCTTACGTTAGGCATAATGCCCATTTCAAGGGCCAAACGGCTACCCTGAACGTAAAGACCAGACTCAGTCTGCCCGGCGACAATTTCCAGCGCACCTTCACCACAGGCAATCACCAGCGGCTCGTTGGACAATACGGTACCAGGCTGTTTATCGTGAGCCTGCTCGAGGACACGAGCACGCCAGATAGTCAGTTTACGCTCGCCGAGGTAACTGAATGCACCCGGGTAAGGTTCGGTAACGGCACGAATAAGATTGTTGATCTGGCTGGCAGATTTATGCCAATGAATTTCACCGTCAGCGGCGGTACGACGACCAAAATAGCTGGCCTGTGACTCATCTTGCGGTGTCAGCGTCATCTCGCCTGCCAACATGCCCGGCAGCAGTTTCTTCAGCAGGGACTCTGCTGCGTCACGCATTTTGCCATGCAGGGTAAATGCCGTGTCTTGTGGGTCAATAGCCACAGCTTGCTGACCAACGATATCACCGGCATCCGGACGTTTAACCATTTTATGCAGGGTGACGCCTGTTTCGGTTTCGCCATTGAGCACGGCCCAGTTGATTGGCGCGCGTCCGCGATAGCGTGGCAGCAGAGAACCATGCAAGTTGAAACCGCCCAACGGAGCTAATGACAGCACTTCTTCGCTGAGCATATTGCGGTAATAAAATGAGAAAATAACATCTGGCTGCAACTCGCGGATGCGGTTAACCCATAACGGATGGTTAACGTCTTCCGGTGCATAGACTGGCAGATCCAGGTCAGCACCTGTACGGGCGACCGAAGCAAAGAAGTTGTTTTCATCTGGGGAGTCAGTATGAGTGAATACTGCCTGCACATCATAACCCGCTTCAACCAGGGCTTTTAAACCCGCGCAACCAATATCATGGTAGGCAAATACTATCGCTTTCATTATTTATTTTCCTGATCTGTATCGACATCGACGGAACCTGTCCCGATGACTTTCTGAACAAAATAGCGGGGACGTGCACGAACGTCGTTATAAATGCGACCGATGTATTCTCCCAACAGCCCCATTCCAACAAATTGCGCACCGATAAACATAAACAGCAGCGCGAACAGCGTGAAAACGCCGTCTGCCGCCCATACCGGGCCAAAGATCACACGCATAAGAATCAAGGCCAATGCAAGAACAAACCCGCATAAGGCCACTATGCTACCCACGACGCTCAGCAATCTTAACGGCGTGGTCGTCAGACAAGTGATCAAGTCATACATCAGATTGATCAGCTTCATCAGACTGTATTTGGAGTCACCAAACTCGCGCTCTGCATGCTGCACCGGGATTTCAACGGTTTTGCGGGCAAAGGTGTTGGCGAGGATGGGAATAAACGTGCTTCGCTCATGGCAATGGAGCATCGCTTCGATAATATGGCGGCGATAGGCACGCAGCATGCAGCCATAGTCCCCCATGGATTTACCGGTGGCCCGCTGGATCATCATATTGATCATCTTGGAAGCACTTTTACGGAACCAGGAGTCACGGCGGTTAGCACGCACGGTACCGACGACGTCATAACCCTCTTCTGCCTTGAGCACCAGCCGCGGGATCTCTTCCGGTGGGTTTTGCAAATCGGCATCAAGGGTGATCACCAGATCGCCGCTCGCATGATTAAACCCGGCCATAATAGCCGAATGTTGTCCATAGTTGCGGTTGAGCAATACGGCGATCACACAGTTTTCCGGCACTTCAGCCGCTTCGGTCAGCAGTTCAATCGAACGATCGCTGCTGCCGTCATCAACCAAAATAATCTCGTAAGACTGGGTTAACAGGCGACAAGAGGCAATAGTGCGCGACAGCAAGGCGGGCAGGCTCTGTTCCTCATTGTAGACGGGTATGACCACGGAAACTTTCTTAATTACTTCAAACTGAGCCACTGCTACATCTCCACCAGGGATTTAAGAGCGTCAACAACCCGGTCAACATCACTATCTTGCATATCAGGGAACAGAGGCAGACTGCACATCCTGGCCGTATTCCATTCACTGTTAGGTAATTTTAAATCGGGGTAACGCTCACGATAATATTTTTGCGTATGGGCCGCGCGGAAATGTAATCCGGTACCAATGCCACGCTCTTTCAGGCGTTCCATCAATGTGTCTCGACTGATGTCACAGCGTGTTTCATCAACGCGAATTATCATCAAGTGCCAGCTATGCAGGTGCGGATAAGTCGGCACATGGACTGGCAGGAAAGGTGTCCCTTGCAATTTCTCGAGATAAAGCTGCGCCAGGTGCGCCCGTCTTGCGTTCATTTCAGGTAAACGCTTCAGTTGAACGACGGCAATGGCGGCATGAATATCCGACAGGTTGTATTTAAACCCGGGTTCAATCACCTCGGCTTGCGGACGGCGACCCTGTACCTGACGGTCAAAGGCATCAACGGCCAGGCCATGGAATTTCAATGCCCGCACGCGCGCGGCCAACTCATCGTCATCGGTGGCGATCAATCCGCCTTCGGCACAAGTCATATTCTTGATGGCATGGAAAGAGAAGATCGCCGTGCCCTTGGCACCAATCCAGCGACCACGGTACTGGGTACCGGAAGCATGGGCGGCATCTTCAATCAGCGCAATGTTATGTTCTTGCGCCAATGCATACAGCGGATCGAGATCCAGCGCGGCACCGGCGTAGTGAACAGGAATAATGGCTTTGGTTTTTGGAGTAATGGCGGCAGCAACGTCTTCGGGACGAACCATCAGGGTATCAGGATCTACATCAATCATTACCGGTTCTGCACCCAGCAGAGTAATCATGTTCAGGGTGGAAACCCAGGTTTGTGACGGGGTGATCACTTCATCGCCAGGCCCGATCCCCAGGGCTATCAGGGTAACATGCATCCCTCCGGTTGCTGAGCTGACGGCTATGGCGTGTTTACAACCAAATGCAGCGGAGAAATCTTCTTCCAACTGATTGGTTTGTGGACCTGTGGTGATCCAGCCAGAACGTAATACCTGCTCAACTGCTTTGATTTCTTCATCACCCATTGATGGACGAGAAAAAGGTAAAAAATTTTCCATGTAGCAAATCCTGTCATTTAACGACGGCAATGAAGCGGTAATCATCGCAGACTGTATAGACTGTTTATTTAACAGAGAGTAAACGCTCTAAGAATAATAATAGTTAAAGTATTGTCGTTTAATCTTAATTTAACATTAAGGATATTCAAGTCGCTACGGCAGTTTTTTTTTAAGAAAACACAATAGTGAACTTGTTGATTTAAATCATTTTAAAAATGGAAAATACTCCTTTTTGCTGTCTGGCAAGTCGCTTGTTCGCTTTATTTCAGATTACAGACACGCAGATTGGTTATTTTATAAACCAATATAAAGCCATTAACCTGTAAAAAAGAATAGTCTGCAAACTATTTTTCAACCTTCTGGCGACTAATCAGTCATAAGCCAGGATTTTCCCGCAAGATTATGTAACTGAAAAGAAACGCCGTAAAGAAAAGATAAACATTCTGGCTGTAATACTGCTGCGGTTTCTCCTGCCGCCACAACCTCGCCAGCAGACATCAACCATACGTTATCGGCCTGATGCAACGTGTGATTAAGATCGTGATCGCTGATGATAGCCATTCCGCCGGCACGACAAAACATGGCAATCAGTCCATCAACGGCTTGTTGATGAGCAATATCCAGGCTATTTGCCGGTTCATCGAGTAATAGCAGACAACCCAGGGGATTGAGATCGGGCCAGACCTGCAATAATGTCGCAACCAGTCGGACGCGTTGCCACTCACCACCGGAGAGTTGTGTCACCGGCTTGGCAAGCTTATCCGACAAATGCAATTGGTCGCACAGCATCGATAAGGTTTGGTTCAGACATTGAGGTGTCGCAGCCTGCGGCTGGTGCAACGATAAATATTGAAATACCGGCATCACCGACAGCGGCAGCGACTGCTGGCATAAATAACTGCGATAACGGGAAAGCTGCAGCCCCGATAGATGCGCAATTGATTGCCCCTGGAGGATCACCTCGCCCGTGCCGGGTAGCATTCCGGCAATGCTTGCCAGCAGACTGCTTTTCCCTGCACCGTTTGGCCCAATAATGTGTACCCGAGCACCGGGATAAACCTGAGCACTAAAGGGGGAAAAACGTGAAGCCACTGCCAACTGCTTTAATTGCAACATACACGCATCGCTGTCTGGTAAAAGCCAATAAATCACAGGGCGACGCTGAGGGTCGCCCTGTCGGTTGGACTATCTAGGCACAATTATTTGGCCACTGCCTGACCGATCGCCGCCACCAAAATCGGATCTTCCGGCGTCATATCCGGCGCAAAACGTGCCAGCACCTGGCCATTACGACCAACCAGGAATTTTTCAAAATTCCACAAAATATTTTCCGGGCGCAGCGGCTCACGGCCTTTACTGGCCAGACGCTGGTAAAACTCGCTGCCCTCGGGTTTGATGGCCTGAGGTTTGGCGGCGATCAACGCTTTGTAGAGTGGATGGCGTCCGTCACCATTGACCTCGATTTTACTGAACATCGGGAAGCTGACACCAAACTGCGTAGTACAGAATGCCTGGATTTCCTCTTCGCTGCCCGGCTCCTGGGCACCAAATTCATTGCAGGGAAATCCCAGCACCTCAAAACCCTGGGCATGCCAGGTTTGGTACAGGCTTTCCAGTCCCTGATATTGCTTGGTCAAACCACATTGCGAGGCAACATTCACCACCAGCAATACCTCATTTGCATAGGCCCCCAGTGTGGTGGACTTGCCATCAATAGTGGTCAATGGTGTTGCATAAATCGCGTTACTCATAGTCATGTCCTATTGTTGTGGATCAGGTAAATGCTGAGATAATCTTTAACAGAATAAGGCCATCATCACTTAGTCAGACCGTTCTGCTCTCGCCAACAGCCAAATAAATAACGGAGCGCCAAGCACTGCCGTTACCACGCCTATCGGCAATTCAGCAGCGTAGAGCGCAATACGTGCCACTACGTCAGCCAGTAACAACACCGTGCTACCAGCCAGGGCACAGGCCGGAAGTAATCGCCGCTGATCGGTGATACCACAAAGGCGCAAGAGATGGGGAATAACCAGGCCGATAAAGCCTATCACACCGGCCAGCGCAACGCTGATACCCACCACCCAGCCCATGGCCAGCACCAGCAAATTGCGCCAGATGCGGATTGACAGACCGAGCTGCTGCGCCTGGTGTACCCCCAGCGCCAATAAATTGATGGTTCGCCCCTGGGCACAAAGCCAGAGTAACACCGGTAGCATCAACACCCCCATCCAGGACTGTCGCCAGTCAATACCACCAAAGCCGCCCATCATCCAATACATTAACTGGCGCAGATCGAGGCTTGAACTGAAATAGACCGCCCAGGTCATAATCGCGCTGCAGATTATGCCAATCGCCACTCCCACCAACAGCAGGCGCGAATGGGTAAACAGCCGTTTTCGTGAAAAATAGAGCAAAAAGAAGGTCACTACCAGCGCACCGAGTACGGCACTCAGGCTCATTAATGCTGGCGAAAGCAGCCCTTTACCCAGCATAACGCAAATTACCAGAGCCACACCGGCTCCACTTGCCACGCCCAGCAGCCCGGGTTCAGCCAGAGTGTTTTCAAATAATGACTGCATCACGGCCCCGGAGACCGCCAGCGCCGCCCCCACCAGCATTACGGCCAACGCACGCGGCAAGCGGATTTGCCAGACAAAGAGTTTGTATGTCGGAGAAAACCACTGATTCGGCCATATCCAGCTATCACCGGCACAGAGACTGAAGATCAACACCAAGAGTAAAGCAGCGGAGAGCCCTTGCAGGCACCGGCGGTCACGATATTTTTGCTGCTGCTCAAGCTGCGTAAAGGTAGGAAAGGCTGACATGCTTAATAGCATCCTGTTGCTTATAGCCGTATAAATAACCCGTTCCGGGTCCCGGTGACCGCTTATCCTATCTATTATTGGCAGCATTGCGCAATTTTCTGCCCCTGGCTTGTGAAGACATCAGGCAGTCTGCGATGTAATCCGCAGGGGATAAGATAAGCAAAGAGTGAGTTTGCACAAATCATGATGACCCGGCAAGATGAAAATCTTATCTCACTAAGCCAATGGCTGGCACAGTAACGGCTGGCCAGACCATGGTCTGACTTGCAGGAAATAACCAGGCAACCGTGGTTGACGTTTGGCATTAAGAAAGGTGGGCTGCGGAAACTAAAAAGGCCATAAGTGTAAACTTATGGCCAGCTATAACCCGCTGCCTCGTAACAGGGTAGCGCTGAAAATCTGCGTAGAGCTGCTGTGGTTAAAACACAGCGGAGCCGCTTTTAGTGATGCTGAGCGTCTGGGGGTAATGGTTCGCCGTGACCTTGATTACCATGGCCCTGGTCACCTTTGCCCTGATTGCCGTGAGGATCATGATTGCCATGGTTGGGCTCTCCCCGCGGCTGCCGAGGTGGCTGGTGTTTTGGCGGTGGCGCAGCTTCCCAACGATTACCATGCCAATATAAGCCATGGCTGTTGCGTTCACCCATATGCTTACCCTGGTGATCGTGCCACCACTGCGGTGGACGCCAGTCATAGCCATCCCAGTAGTAACCGCGATCATTCTTATCCCCGATATGAATAGATGCACCAGGAAGATCGACATTCAGCGAAACATTCGCCTGCGCGACCACGGGCAGGGCCAGAGCACAACACAACATCAGAATATATTTATTCAAAACGTCCACCTTAATTTTATTATTACTCTTTTTTATAACAGGGGGAGTGACAACTGACTATGAGAACAGGGATAACTTTCGAATAAATGACGGGGGGCTTACTCTAAAAATACAGATGTGTCCCGATTGAAATAATTCAATAGGATTGTGAGTAAATAATATTCAGTTTTCATAACTACGCTAACATCTCTTAACGCTAGTCTGACAACAGAATGTTATTGTTTTATTTATACTCAGACGGTGTAATCAAACGAAGGAAATAATTATGCGTCGTATTTTGGCTTTTCTTACTATTGCTCTGGTTGCCTCTAGTCTGAGTGGCTGTCTGTTCCCTCCATTTTGGGGCCCTGGTGGCGGCGGTGGTCACGGCGGTGGTGGCGGTGGTGGCGGTTACCACGGTGGCGGACCAGGTCGTTAATCATTTTCAATGGTGACCATTGCTTTATTTTGGGGAAAATGAGTTCTAATTTTATTTATACCCATCAATAGCACCACTGATTATTTCTCTTAAAATTAATTTATCTTGCTGCTATTTACCAAGGGACTTCGGTCCCTTTTTATTTGTTTTTTTCCGTATCAGACAAATAAAAACCACTTAACGCATTCGTTTAACCGCGAAATTTAATCTATCAGACTAATCTTGAAAATCCCAACACCTTAACACTATCTTTTCACTTTTCGTCTCCTCCCCCTAAATGACATTAACCGACGATCTTCCCCGCTTACCTGACGAGTTAGCACCACAAACCCACCAGGCGCAAAAAAAAGGCCGCATTACGCGGCCTTTTTATCAGACTAACTTTTTTATTCTTTGGGCGTGGCATTTTCCACGCGACTTTTTAACTTCTGTCCTGGACGGAAAGTCACCACACGGCGCGCCGTAATAGGAATGTCCTCGCCAGTTTTCGGGTTACGCCCCGGACGTTGGTTTTTGTCACGCAGATCAAAATTGCCAAAGCCAGACAATTTAACTTGTTCGCCATTCTCCAAAGCACGACGTACTTCTTCAAAGAACAGTTCAACCAGGTCTTTGGCATCCCGTTTGCTCAGCCCGAGCTTTTCAAACAGGTGTTCTGACATTTCAGCTTTAGTAAGCGCCATAGGTTCAATCCCTCAAGGATGCTTGGAATCGCTGTTTTAGGGCCTCTACACATCTTGCAACAGTAGCGGCGATCTCCTCTTCTTCCAGTGTACGAGCGGTATCCTGCAATACCAGACTAATAGCCAGGCTTTTATAACCCTCCGCTACGCCCTTGCCACGGTACACGTCAAATAAGTTTACGCCAACTACCTGATTTGCGCCAACTTTCTTACACTCTGCCAAAATATCGTCTGCGGCGACGTTTTCAGCCACCACAACAGCGATATCACGACGGTTTGCCGGGAAGCGAGAAATCTCGCGCGCATCAGGCAGGACGCGGTCTGCGAGCTTGTTCCACAACATTTCAAACACCACGGTACGACCATTGAGGTCCAGTTTACGTTCCAATTCCGGATGCACTACTCCAATGAAACCAATACGTTCGCCGTGTAAATAAATTGCTGCGCTCTGGCCGGGATGCAATGCAGGATTCATTTCAGCCTTGAACTGAATCTGGTCCAATTTTCCGGTAAGCTCAAGAATCGCTTCAAGATCGCCCTTCAGATCGTAATAGTCCACGGCCTGACGTGCCAGGTCCCAATGTTCTTCGCTACGGTTACCGGCGATCACCCCAGACAGCATGACATCCTGACGGATACCCAAATAAGCTTGTGTATCAGGAACAAAACGCAGGCCACTTTCGAACAAGCGCACACGTCCCTGCTGACGATTCTGGTTATAAACCACAGAAGTCAGCAAACCGGTCCACAATGAGAGGCGCATTGCCGACATTTCTACGGAGATAGGGCTTGGCAACAGCAGCACTTCTTGGTCTGGATGCAGCCATTGCTGAACTTTAGGATCGACAAAGCTATAGGTAATGGCTTCCTGGAAGCCGCGATCGACCAGCAGGTTCTTGACACGTTTCAAAGAAAGATCGGCTTCGCGGTGGCGTGTCATTTCCAGATTGGCTTTTACCGGCACATCGGGAATGTTGTTGTAGCCATAGACGCGTGCAACCTCTTCGACCAGGTCTTCTTCGATTTGCATATCGAAACGCCAGCTCGGTGCAACCGCAATCCAGGTATCAGCCTGAACCTCAACCTGGCACCCCAGGCGTTGCAGAATATCCGTTACCTGAGCATCGGCAACATGGTGGCCGATGACCCGATCAAGTTTTTCGCGACGCAGAGTGATTTTGGCTGCTTTTGGCAAATGTGCTTCGGCAGTCACATCAATTACCGGTCCTGCCTGGCCGCCACAAATTTCCAGCAGCAAAGCGGTCGCACGTGCCATTGCCTTATGCTGCAACTGAGGATCGACGCCACGTTCGTAGCGATGTGATGCATCAGTATGCAGCCCCTGGCGGCGAGCACGGCCAGTGATGGACAGAGGATTAAAGAATGCGCACTCCAGCAGCACATCTTGCGTCTGTGCATTGACGCCTGAATGCTCGCCGCCAAAGATCCCGCCCATTGCCAACGCTTTTTTATGGTCGGCAATCACTAATACATCATCGTTAAGTTTGGCGACGGTGCCGTCGAGCAGGGTCAGGCTTTCGTCTTTCTGCGCCAGGCGCACCACAATACCGCCTTCAATACGATTGAGATCGAAGGCATGCATTGGCTGGCCCAGCTCAAGCAGCACAAAGTTGGTGATATCCACTACCGGATCGATGGAACGAATACCGCAGCGACGCAGCTTTTCGCGCATCCACAGCGGGGTAGCTGCCGTAATATCGATGCCTTTGACAACGCGACCCAAATAGCGCGGGCAGGCTTCACTGGCCTGAACATCGATGGGCAAGGTATCAGCAATAGTGGCGGCAACCGGGGCAATCAGCGGTTCGCTAAGCGGCAACTGGCTAACAACAGCCACGTCGCGGGCGATACCAATGATGCCCAGGCAATCGGCACGGTTAGGGGTGACGCTGATTTCAATCATCTTGTCATCGAGCTGCAGGAATTCACGGATGTCGGTGCCAATAGGCGCATCCAGCGGCAGTTCGATAATGCCGTCGTGATCTTCAGAAATACCCAGCTCAGAGAAAGAGCACAGCATCCCTTCAGAAGGCTCACCGCGAAGTTTTGCCGCTTTGATTTTAAAATCACCCGGCAGCACCGCGCCGACGGTGGCCACGGCCACTTTCAGGCCCTGGCGACAGTTGGGCGCACCGCAAACGATATCCAGCAGGCGGTCGCCACCGACATTGATTTTGGTGACGCGCAGTTTGTCGGCATTAGGATGCTGACCACATTCCACCACTTCACCGACCACCACTCCGTGGAAAGCCCCGGCTACGGCTTCAACGCCGTCAACTTCCAGACCGGCCATGGTAATTTGTTCTGATAATGCTTCGCTGCTGATGGCTGGGTTTACCCATTCACGCAACCAGAGTTCACTGAATTTCATGTGATATTCCCGCCTTACTTAAACTGTTTGAGGAAACGCAGATCGTTTTCGAAGAATGCACGCAAATCGGTCACGCCATAGCGCAACATGGTCAGTCGCTCCATGCCCATGCCGAAGGCAAAACCGGAGTAGACCTCAGGATCGATGCCGACATTGCGTAACACATTGGGATGGACCATACCGCAGCCCAGAACTTCGAGCCATTTGCCATTTTTACCCATTACATCCACTTCCGCAGAAGGTTCGGTAAACGGGAAATAAGAAGGACGGAAACGGATCTGCAAATCAGCTTCAAAGAAGTTGTTCAGGAAATCGTGCAGTGTGCCTTTCAGGTTACTGAAGCTGATGCCTTTATCGACGATCAGCCCTTCCATCTGATGGAACATCGGGGTGTGGGTCTGATCGTAGTCATTACGATAAACACGGCCCGGGGCAATGATGCGGATCGGCGGCTGCTGTTCTTTCATGGTACGGATCTGCACACCGGAGGTCTGGGTGCGCAGCAGACGAGTGGCATCAAACCAGAAGGTATCGTGGTCAGCGCGGGCCGGATGATGGGCCGGAATATTCAGGGCATCAAAGTTGTGGTAGTCATCTTCGATTTCAGGTCCGGTTTCCACAGAAAAGCCCAGTTCACCGAAGAAGGTCTCGATGCGGTCAATGGTGCGGGTCACCGGATGCAGTCCGCCGTTCTCAATGCGGCGGCCAGGCAAAGAAACATCAATAGTTTCTTCTGCCAGACGCGCATTCATCGCGGAGGATTCCAGCCCATTTTTACGGGCATTCAGCGCATCCTGCACTTCCTGCTTGGCCTGGTTGATCACGGCACCGGCAGCGGGACGATCTTCAGCAGGCAGTTCGCGCAGTGAAGTCATCTGTAGGGTCAAATGCCCCTTTTTGCCTAAATATTCGACGCGCACTAAATCCAGCGCGGCGACATCCTGGGCACTCTCTACGGCGGCCTTGGCATTGGCAACCAGTTCTGCGAGATGTGACATTGCTTTCCTCTTCTTCTGGCCGATTTGACCCGATGTGAAATAAAAGTATGAGTAAAACCTATTTTAATGACGCGCCAGGCCTGATTTCGCGTTTCTGTATCAATGCCTTAACGTCAGCAAAACCTAACTGTCAGCGCCACCACAGCAAAAAAAAAGCCTCCACGAGGGAGGCTTTAGCGCTACTTTCCGTTTCTTCTCTTACGCGCGAAAGCCTTCCTGAATCAGGCGCTAAAGTAAAAAAAGAAGCGGAAAATAGCAGCATTCATGCTTGCGTTACCTTAATAAGTTTGGGCTTACCGGTTAACCTTGCACCGCATTGGCAAAGCGTTTCTGCACCAATGGGGGTAAATATAAAAGAGGGAGCAAGCTCCCTCTTTCACCTGACTTACGCCAGAGCTGCTTTCGCTTTTTCGACCAGTGCAGAGAATGCCACTTTGTCGAATACTGCGATATCAGCCAAAATCTTACGGTCAATTTCAATAGAAGCTTTTTTCAAGCCGTTAATGAATTTGCTGTAAGACATGTCGTTCTGACGAGCTGCTGCGTTGATACGCGCAATCCACAGCTGACGGAACTGACGTTTCTTTTGACGACGGTCACGGTAGGCGTATTGACCAGCTTTGATAACAGCCTGGAATGCAACACGATATACGCGCGAACGGGCACCGTAGTAACCTTTCGCCTGTTTTAAAATCTTTTTGTGACGTGCACGTGCTACCACACCACGTTTAACGCGAGCCATATGCTCTCCTGAGTTTTATTCTTGATTAAAAAAAAGTGATATACCGAAAGGGTATATTTTTAAGCGTACGGCAAGCATGCAGCGACCAGACCCAAATCGTTCTTGGATACAAGGCCTTTTGGACGCAGGTGACGTTTACGCTTAGTCGATTTTTTGGTCAGAATATGACGCAGGTTAGCGTGCTTACGCTTGAAACCGCCATTGGCAGTCTTTTTAAAGCGTTTAGCGGCGCCACGTACAGTTTTAATCTTTGGCATTTTATATTCCACTTCGCATTGTTAATTACATGAATCAGTAAGGCGAACATGACCCAGGGTATGCAAGCACACCCCGGATCAGGCTACTTGATAGCCTTATTGTTTCTTCTTGGGTGCGAGCACCATAATCATCTGACGGCCTTCGATCTTCGTAGGGAAGGATTCGACCACTGCCAGATCAATATCTTCACACAGGTCTTTACGGACGCGGTTAAGCACTTCCATACCGATCTGCTGGTGCGCCATTTCACGTCCACGGAACCGCAGAGTGATTTTGGCTTTATCGCCATCTTCCAGAAAGCGAATCAGGTTGCGTAGTTTGACCTGATAGTCGCCATCATCTGTACCAGGTCGGAATTTGATTTCCTTAACCTGAATAACTTTTTGTTTCTTTTTCTGTTCTTTAGTCGATTTGCTCTTCTCGTAGAGGAACTTGCCGTAATCCATGATTCGGCAAACCGGCGGCTCGGCATTCGGACTGATTTCTACTAAATCAACACCAGCTTCCTCAGCTTTTTCAAGAGCTTCATTCAGACTGACTATACCAATCTGCTCGCCATCGACGCCAGTTAGGCGAACTTCTTGCGCGCGAATCTCTCTGTTAATGCGATTAGGACGCGCCGGTTGAACTCGTTTTCCGCCTTTAATACTTTATTCCTCCAGTTGATGAAGACTTCTGCTGCGGATTTCCGCCAGCAGTTTGTCAACGACTTCGCTAACGTCCATGCTTCCCAGGTCTTTACCACGACGAGTACGAACGGCAACTTTGCCTGATTCGACCTCTTTATCGCCACAAACCAACATATAGGGAACACGACGCAGCGTGTGCTCGCGAATTTTAAAGCCAATCTTCTCATTTCTCAAGTCGGCTTTAACGCGAATACCTGCATCTTGCAGTTTTTTGGTTAATTCTTCGACGTAGGCAGCTTGTGAATCGGTAATATTCATTACCACCACCTGTACCGGTGCAATCCAGGTTGGGAAGAAGCCCGCGTATTCTTCAGTAAGAATACCAATGAAGCGTTCCATTGAACCCAAAATTGCCCGATGAATCATTACCGGTACTTTACGATCGTTATTTTCGCCGATATATGTAGCGTCCAAACGATCAGGTAATGAAAAGTCGAGCTGCACGGTACCACACTGCCACGCACGATCCAAACAATCATGCAAGGTAAATTCAATTTTTGGGCCGTAGAAGGCACCTTCGCCCGGCTGGTACTCAAAAGCGATGTTATTTTCGACTAATGCCGCAGCCAGATCCTGTTCAGCACGGTCCCACATCTCATCGCTACCGATGCGTTTGACTGGACGGGTCGACAACTTGACCACAATCTTTTCAAAGCCAAAGGTGCTGTACATATCGTAGACCATTTTGATACAGCTGTTCACTTCCTGACGAACCTGCTCTTCGGTACAGAAGATATGGGCATCATCCTGAGTGAAACCACGAACGCGCATCAGGCCATGCAAGGCACCTGATGGTTCATTACGGTGACAGCTACCAAACTCGGCCATGCGCAGCGGCAGATCGCGGTAAGACTTCAACCCCTGGTTGAAAATCTGCACGTGACCCGGGCAGTTCATTGGCTTGATGCAATATTCACGATTCTCGGAAGAGGTGGTGAACATGGCTTCTTTGTAGTTGTCCCAGTGCCCGGTTTTTTCCCACAGCACTCGGTCCATCATAAACGGACCTTTGACTTCCTGATACTGATAAGACTTCAGCTTCATGCGCACGAAGGCTTCCAGCTCACGGAAAATGGTCCAGCCATCGTTGTGCCAGAACACCATACCTGGTGCTTCTTCCTGCATATGGTACAGGTCAAGCTGCTTGCCGATTTTACGGTGATCGCGCTTGCCGGCTTCTTCCAGACGCTGCAGATAGGCATTCAGCTGCTTTTTGTCGCCCCAGGCAGTACCGTAGATACGTTGCAACATTTTGTTGTTGCTGTCGCCACGCCAGTAAGCCCCAGAGGTCTTCTGCAGTTTGAAGTGATGACAGAAACGCATATTGGGTACGTGCGGACCGCGGCACATATCAATATATTCTTCATGATGGTACAGACCAGGACGATCGTCATGGCTGATATTTTCATCAAGAATGGCAATTTTGTACTGTTCGCCGCGACGTTCAAAGGTGTCGCGCGCTTCCTGCCAGCTGACTTTCTTTTTAATTACGTCGTAATTTTTTTCAGCCAGTTCATGCATGCGTTTTTCAAGCAGATCGATATCTTCCTGAGTCAACGTGCGATCCAGATCGACATCGTAATAAAAACCGTTATCGATAGTTGGACCAATGGCCATCTTGGTGTCGGGCCACAGTTGCTTGATGGCATGACCTAACAGGTGTGCGCAAGAGTGACGGAGAATTTCCAAACCGGCATCGTCTTTTGCAGTAATAATGGCTAATTGAGCATCGTTCTCAATCAGGTCGTTGGCATCAACCAACTCACCGTTTACCCGACCAGCGATACAGGCTTTCGCCAGACCCGGGCCGATATCCAGTGCGACGTCCAAAGGAGAAACGGGATGATCAAACTGACGCTGACTGCCATCAGGGAGAGTAATAACGGGCATGTGCATTCCTCATCTACAGTGGTGCCCCACACGACAGAGCACATATAGAAAAATGGGTATAAAAAACTTCATCCGTTTGATTACGCTATTTAGCTTTACCTTGCCAAATATATACACGCATAAGTACAAAAACGGCTGTACCTAGGATGTGACGTAAGCAGGCACAGAGTGTAGCACCCGTAAAGCGCACTTTTCCAGCAACTTACGAGGAAATAGCAGGATATTTTGTGCGGACTTAACGACACAGAGCAGTGGCGGCAACAAGATGATGACAGGACAGCAGGAAGGGAAAATACCGGGCAGTGAGGATTCGCCCCGGGGAGTAAACCCGCGGGGGACCCGTATTATCAGACTTAACGCATAGCCAGATAAGCATTGTTGACCTTCCACAGATAACGCGGTGCCTGTGGGGCCGGATGATTTTTCTGTACATGCTGATAGAACTGTTCAGGCGTCATTTGATTGATCTTTGCCACGGCATAAACCCGGTCTTTCGAAAAGGTTCTCAACAGTGCTCCAGCTCCGTTTACATAAGCAACCGTAGTGGCATAGCGCAGGGTTTGCGGATTATTTATCCCGGCCAGCTGCTGCTGCAACATGCTTAGGTAAGCGGTACCCAAATCAATATTTACTTGCGGATCTTTTAATTCAAAGGAGGTGGGCTGACCATAACGCCCTTTAAGTCGGTAGGCATCCCGCCCGGCAGTGGAGGCTTTAAGCTGCATTAACCCCACGGCATTCGACTTGCTCACTACGCCAGGATTAAACCCGGACTCGACCTGAATTATCGCTTTAACCAGTGTTTCATCAACGCCATAAGTATTGGCCGCCTGATGAATAACACTGCCATAAGGCCCCTGGTGCATTAACGAAGGAGTATCCTGAATTACCGGACGACTCGTCACTCGACTTGTTTGCATTGGGGTTTCTTTTGCGCACCCCGCCAGTAATAGCGCAGTCATCAAATAAAGAAATTTGCGTTTCACTTGAGCTCTCTCGCAGCCAGGACGAAGGCCAGCATATACATATTTTCCCAATATCAAAATATATTTTTCATCTATAATAAATAATGCTTGATGAAACAAGGAAATGGCGAATTAGTCGATCAGATTTATCCTGTATTATTGTCAATCATGCGTTATATCTCATTTTTTTTACTTCTCACGCCAAGCAATATTAATGACTGTTGTACGCTATCTGATATAAATAATCAGAACGATGCAGTCAGGCTGTGCGCTCGATCGGGGTTTTTGTACAAAAAAAGCGCTAACTTAATGAATTATCAGGCCAGTCAGAAGGGGTGATACCATGTGGCAAGCCGTTAATCGTCTGTTGAGTGAACATCTGGGCAATGCAGAAATTCGTGAACGCGTCGAGCTGCCAGGCGGTGAAATCCACGCTGCATGGCGACTTAGCTATGGCGACCGAGACGTTTTTGTAAAGTGTAATAGCCGAGAGTTACTGCCGCTGTTTACCGCCGAAGCCGACCAGTTGGCGCTGCTGGCAAAAAGCAATACGGTGCGGGTTCCACAGGTCTATGGCGTAGGGAGCGATCGGGATTATAGTTTCCTGCTGCTGGAGTATCTGCCCCTCACCGCGCTGGATGCCGACAGTGCGCTAGTACTGGGTCAGCAGTTGGCGGCATTGCATCAGTGGAGCGAGCAATTACAGTTTGGCCTCGATTTTGACAACGAGCTGGCAACGCTACCTCAGCCCAACACCTGGCAGCGACGCTGGTCGACCTTTTTTTCGCAACAGCGCATCGGTTGGCAACTGCAACTGGCGCTGGAAAAAGGCATGAATTTTGGTGATATCGAGCAAATTTGCGAACTGGTACGGCTCAGGCTGCAAAACCATCAGCCACAGCCTTCTCTGTTGCACGGTGACCTGTGGCCCCATAACTGCGGTTCGTCAGCGCAGGGCCCGGTAATATTCGACCCAGCCTGCTATTGGGGCGATCGCGAATGCGATTTGGCTATGCTTCCGCTGTACCCGAATATTCCAGGCCAATTACTTACCGGCTACCAAAGCGTTATGCCCCTGCCCGCCGATTTTATTGACCGGCAATCCATCTATCAACTTTACTATTTATTAAATCGCAGCAACCTGTTTGGCGGCCAGCATATGGTGGTGGCACAGCGGGCGGTGGATAGATTATTAGAAGAAAAATAAAAGAAATAAAGCCTGTGAACCTTAGGTTTTTCAGGCTTTATTATTATCAAAATCAGAGCGCAAAATCAGGCGAGGAGTCCGATTAACTTGAGAACAAAATAGGCGATAACGGCAATAATGATCGGCAGAATATATAGCGGAAAATATTGCATAAAAATGCTGTGGCGAGGAATAACAATTCGCTGTTCAATCTGTTCTTGAGTTCTTGCCTCACCCTCTTTGGTCTGCTCCATAATCAATTGATCCTGGACGCTTTCACGAATGTGTCTCACCTGACGTGACATACGGGCACCGCTGGTCTGCAATGCCAGGCCGACGAAAATCAGCCAGAAAATAACAATAAACATGATATTGGCGCTGGTCACTCCCTGCCCCAAAACCGGTAGCGGCGCGTTGTACCAGAACACATTGAGAAATGGGGTGTTAAATTTCACCATATCGACCATGACGTGAACAAAATCCATCATCACCGCATTAATACCCTGCTTGGTCTTACTGTGCTCATAGACAAAATTAAGCAATGAAATCAAAGTCGAAAGCAGCGCCGGAATAAAGATTATCCAGCCGACAATCCGTTTTAACACGGCGACGCGCCCAGCCTGTTGATACTTCATGAATTCCCCTTGTTAGGACGTCTCATTAGAAGCGTCAGTTTACCTGTAGTTGCTGAAAGACGCCCAAAATTTTGTTTAACATCTTTTAACAGCTCATTTTTTCGCGTCCAGACGACGATTTTCCCGCTAAGATACCGGTACTGCCCTGCCCCCAGCCCCGTGCGCTTAACCGCGCCTGCTATGATCAAGACAATTCAGTGTAATCGGGAGTGACAACTATGCATGATGTAAAACCCATTCAAGCGGCGATTTTTGATATGGATGGCCTGCTGATTGACTCAGAACCTTTGTGGTCACAGTCGGAACTGGAAGTATTTGCCAGCCTGGGCGTCGATATTTCGCAAAAAGATCGTTTGCCATCCACCCTTGGGCTGCGTATCGATCAGACCGTTCGACTCTGGGCTCGCATCCTGCCGTGGAAAGGGGCCAGCGAAGCCGAAGTGACGGCGCGGATCATTGCCCGCACCATTGAACGGGTCGAAGCCAGCCGTCCCCTGCTGCCCGGCGTCGAAGATGCGTTAAAACTTTGTCAGCAACAAGGGCTAAAAATCGGCCTCGCTTCGGCTTCCCCGTTGCATATGCTTGATAGCGTATTAGAGATGTTTAACCTGCAATCCTATTTTCAGGTTCGGGTGTCGGCGGAGTCACTGCCGCACAGCAAACCGCATCCTGAAGTCTATTTGCAAGCCGCCGCCGAGCTGGGTATTGATCCCCTCGACTGCGTCACGCTGGAAGACTCTTTTAACGGCATGATCGCCACCAAGGCGGCACGTATGCGCTCGATTGTGGTACCCGACCGGCATTATAGCGATGACCCAAGGTGGTCGCTGGCCGACGTCAAGCTGGCATCCCTTTGCGAGTTAACAGCACAGCATCTGGGTTAAAATAAATTTAGCGGCAGCAGTGAGCATATACGCTTTTTTTGCTGCCAATTTTGCGAACCATGACCCTCGCCACAAATAATTAAAACATCATTTCATTTTTATTGAATTCATAGACCAATGCTTCTATGCTGCATAACACACAGGATAAACCGGGATGGCAGCAGCAACTGACAGCGGCCAGCGATGACCCCCTCCCCCCGGCATTTCCCCGACCATGCTGTTTATGTAAAAGAGGCAACGACATGCAAGTCCGTCAAAGTATTCATAGCGATCACGCCAAACAACTTGATACCGCTGGCCTGCGCCGCGAATTTCTAATCGAAAAAATCTTTGCAGAAGATACCTATACCCTGACCTACAGCCATATCGACCGTATTATCGTCGGCGGTGTGATGCCGATTAACCAGGTGATTACCATAGGCGATGAAGTCGGCAAGCAGTTGGGGGTCAGTTATTTTCTTGAACGCCGTGAGCTGGGCGTCATTAATATTGGCGGACCAGGGTTAATTGTCGTTGATGGCAAAACCCATGAAATCGGCAATGAAGAGGCGCTTTATGTCGGCAAAGGTGCCCGCCAAGTGGCCTTTAGCAGCGTGGATAGTCAACACCCGGCCAAGTTTTATTACAACAGTGCGCCGGCACACACGCGCTTCCCGGATAAAAAAATCACCCTGGCAGAAGCCTCTCCGCAAACCCTGGGTGATGCGGCAACCAGTAACCGTCGCACCATTAACAAGTTTATCGTACCTGCCGTGTTGGAAACCTGCCAGTTAACCATGGGGCTGACCAAGCTTGACGCCGGTAGCCTGTGGAACACCATGCCCTGCCATACCCACGAACGTCGTATGGAGGTTTATTTCTATTTTGATATGGATGATGAAACCGCCGTGTTTCATATGATGGGGCAACCGCAGGAAACCCGCCATCTGCTGGTACACAACGAGCAGGCGGTGATTTCTCCCAGTTGGTCAATCCACGCTGGCGTGGGTACCAAACGCTATACCTTTATCTGGGGCATGGTGGGCGAAAACCAGGTATTCGATGATATGGATCATGTGGCCGTCAGCGCACTGAGATAGTCGTTTTTTTGCATACACCCAGGCGCAACGCCGACCACAATGGCGTTGTGCCGGTGATAAGAGAGTCAATGATGGTGCTGAATAGTTTTGATTTAAAAGGGAAAGTCGCACTGGTCACCGGCTGTAATACCGGATTGGGTCAAGGTATGGCTATCGGGTTGGCGCAGGCGGGCTGCGATATTGTCGGCGTTAACCGCTCGGCACCACATGAAACCGCCGATCGCATACAGGCACTTGGGCGTCGTTTTCTTGATTTACGCGCCGATCTGACCAGTATTGAGCCAATCCCGCAACTGATTGCCAGCGCAGTCAGCGAGCTGGGGCATATTGATATTCTGGTGAACAATGCCGGGATTATTCGCCGCGAAGACGCGCTGAACTTTAGCGAAAAAGACTGGGACGAGGTAATGGATCTCAATAGCAAGTCCTTGTTCTTTCTGGCGCAGGCGGTTGCCAAACAATTTATCAAACAGGGTGCCGGTGGCAAGATTATTAACATCGCCTCCATGCTCTCCTATCAGGGCGGGATCCGCGTCCCCTCTTATACCGCGTCGAAAAGCGCTGTAATGGGTCTGACTCGCCTGTTGGCAAACGAATGGGCAAAATATAATATCAACGTCAACGCCATTGCCCCCGGCTATATGGTAACCAACAATACTGAACAACTGCGTGCAGATGAAGACCGCAGCCAGCAAATTCTGGACCGTATTCCCGCCGGTCGCTGGGGCGAACAGCAAGATATTATGGGGCCGGTGGTTTTTCTCGCCTCGGCCGCCTCCGATTATGTCAATGGCTATACTCTTGCCGTAGACGGCGGATGGCTAGCCCGTTGAGGCAAAACAGACATGACACTGTCACAAAAATACAATTATTAACTTATTTATCAAGTCATTGACAAATAGTTACAGGGTAACACCTTCCGCAAAAAGGCCCTTTCATCTATACTGGATAAAATAACAGTTATTCGGTTCGGATGCATTATGACTGCGGAAGGTCACCTCATTTTTTCTATTGCTTGCGCAGTCTTTGCCAAAAAAGCACAACTTTCACCTGAGCTGGCTCACGGCGACTGGTGGCATATTATCCCGGCGTCGCTGCTGACTTCGCTGCTGCCCGATATTGACCATCCCAAATCTATTCTTGGGCAACGATTAAAGTGGATCTCCCAGCCCATTGCCCGTCTTTGTGGACACCGCGGTTTTACCCACAGTTTACTGGCGGTTGCCGCTGGTGTGTTTCTGTTGCGTAGCCGTATCCCTCCAGACTGGGTGATCCCGGTTGACGCGCTGCACGGAATGGTAATCGGCTATCTTAGCCATATCTTGGCCGATATGCTGACACCTGCTGGCGTTCCCCTGCTGTGGCCCTGCCGCTGGCGTTTCCGCCTGCCGCTGCTCAATAGCCAGAAAGGCAATCAGTTGGAAAGAACATTCTGCCTGCTACTGGTTGGTCTGACGCTATTTTGGCCCAACTGGACGCCAATCATCGACGCGATTAATCCGCACCGCCTAAGCCTTATTTTGAAATATTTAACTTGAAGATGCTGGAAGATCAGACGAATCGCACAAAACACCACCACTAAGCGGCATAAAGTAATAAACAATTCTTTTTGGTTATAATAACCCGCTGATATGATCTGATAATCTATGTGCAGCGTAATACATTGG
The DNA here is from genome assembly GCF_012933545.1 of Rouxiella aceris. Taxonomy (GTDB): domain Bacteria; phylum Pseudomonadota; class Gammaproteobacteria; order Enterobacterales; family Enterobacteriaceae; genus Rouxiella; species Rouxiella aceris. The sequence goes on from NZ_JAADJU010000010.1 coordinate 184,123, forward strand.
TGCCCCCCGTTTAAGGTAGCATTTTCCTCTAATTTCGAGTTATTTCTGGAGTTTTGGCTATGAATCTTCCGCTCGTCCTCAACGTAGTGGTCTTCGTTGCTCTCCTTTTGCTATTGGCGCAAACCCGTCATACAAAATGGAGTCTGGCAAAAAAGGTTTTGGCTGGCTTAATTGTCGGCGTGGTATTTGGTCTGATTTTGCAATTTATTTATGGCCCGGACAGCGCCGTACTCAAGACCTCTATCACCTGGTTTAATATTGTCGGCAATGGCTACGTCCAGCTACTGCAAATGATTGTTATGCCGCTGGTATTTGTGTCTATTCTCAGCGCGGTCGCCCGTCTGCACAATGCCTCGTCATTGGGTAAAATCAGTTTCCTGACCATCGGCACCCTGCTGTTTACCACTTTGATTGCCGCACTGGTTGGTGTCTTTGTTACCAAACTCTTTGGCCTGACCGCCGCTGGGTTGGTGCAGGGAACACAAGAGACCGCACGCCTGGCCGCCATTCAGAGCAATTATGTCGGTAAAGTCGCCGACCTGACGGTCCCGCAGATGTTGCTGTCATTTATTCCGAAAAACCCCTTTGCCGATCTGACCGGTGCCAGCCCGACCTCTATTATCAGCGTGGTGATTTTTGCCGCCTTTGTGGGCGTCGCTGCGCTGCAACTGGTAAAAGATGACGCCGAAAAAGGCCCGAAAGTGCTGGCTTTTATCGATATCCTGCAGTCCTGGGTAATGAAGCTGGTACGTCTGGTGATGAAACTGACCCCCTATGGTGTGTTGGCGCTGATGACCAAAGTGGTGGCCGGTTCCAATATCCATGACATCATCAACCTCGGCAGTTTTGTGGTGGCGTCCTACCTGGGACTGGCTATTATGTTCGCCGTCCACGCGTTGTTGCTGTCATTTACCGGGGTCAATCCTGCCCGCTTCTTCCGCAAGGTATGGCCGGTGCTGACTTTTGCCTTTACCAGCCGTTCCAGCGCCGCCACTATTCCGCTGAGCGTCGAGGCACAAACCCTTCGTTTGGGCATTCCCGAGTCAATTGCCAGTTTTGCCGCTTCATTTGGGGCCACGATTGGCCAAAATGGCTGCGCCGGTCTTTATCCGACCATGCTGGCAGTAATGGTGGCACCCACCGTCGGTATTAACCCGTTTGATCCTATGTGGATCGCCACGCTGGTGGGTATTGTGACGCTAAGCTCGGCGGGCGTCGCCGGTGTTGGCGGTGGCGCGACCTTTGCTGCACTGATTGTGCTGCCGGCCATGGGCCTGCCCGTCACGCTGGTGGCGCTGCTGATCTCGATTGAACCCTTGATCGATATGGGGCGCACCGCGCTTAACGTCAGTGGCTCAATGACTGCCGGTACCATTACCAGCCAATTGCTGGGCCTTACCGACAAACAAGTGATGAATGAAGCACAGCATGCCGAGTTGGCACACCGCTAACGGCGCAGCAATAAGACAGGCGAAGCTTTGGGCTTCGCCTGTCTTTGATAACAGAGTGGTCTGTATGGCCGAGATAGCGTTCTAGAACGGGTATTGATGGAAGCCCAGCTGCAGCGAGATATTACGCGCCGCAGTATGCAGCATCGCTACGTAGTCTTGTTTGGCCTCTTCGGAAAAACGGATAGTCGGAAAAGAGATACTCAAACCGGCGACAACCACGCCAAAACGATCAAAAACCGGGACGGCAATACAGCGTAATCCCTGTTCCTGCTCTTCGTTATCTTCACCATAACCCTGCTCATGAACCTGCTGCAGCGCCTTGCGCAAAGAAGCGGCATCCAGCAAGGTGTTTTCGGTACTGCGGGTAAACTGCATCTCGGCCAGCAGCGCCTCAACTTCATTAGACTCGCTCCAGGCCAGCAGCACTTTACCAATCGCCGTGCTATGCAACGGATTACGACGACCAATACGCGAATGCATGCGCAGGTTATACATCGAGTCAATTTTATGGATGTAAACAATACCGTCTTCATCCAGCGCCCCCAAATGAATGGTTTCCCGCGTCAGACGGGACAGCTCACGCATCTGGATATCCGCGCTGCGGATCAGATCGACGTTTTGCAGCGCCTTGGCCCCCAGCTCAAACAGTTTCAGCGTCAAAGAATATTTCTCCGAATCGCCTTCCTGGTCAACATAGCCGAGAGATTTCATCGTCTGTAAAAAACGATATACCGTGCTTTTGGACATCATCACACGCTGTGAAAGCTCAGTGATGCCGATCTCTCGCTCATCACCCAAAGCCTGTAAAATACCAAACACTTTCAATACTGAGGAAACGGAATCCGGTTGCTTATCAAGATCTGCGATAGCCATAGTCTCTTACCTGTTTGTATTTTGTTTTGACTATTATTTCATAATTAATCAACGGATACTTTGTTTGTTTCATAAAAAATGGAACGGCATTTCTGAGGATTTGAACCTGTTCGCAGGCCTTGCCGTCAGGAAATTGTTAACTCTGCTTACAATTAAAGCGCTTGTGGTATTAGCTGTACATTCTGACCCCGGTAGTTAGCATGATAATATTCCCCAAACTTATTAGCTCAATGCTGACTATCAGATATGACAACCACAATTAATGACGGCCTGCCAATACCACAACGTTATGGCGCCATCCTGACCATTGCCCTGGGGATCACCGTTGCTGTTTTAGACGGTGCCATTGCCAACGTCGCCTTACCAACCATTGCTGCCGACCTGCATGCCAGCCCTGCGGCATCGGTGTGGGTGGTCAACGCTTACCAGCTTGCTATTACCATCTCGTTGCTCTCGCTGGCCTCACTGGGGGAAATCTTTGGTTATCGCCGTATCTACCAGATCGGTTTGCTGGTGTTTAGCATCACCTCTCTGGCTTGTGCCCTCTCCGACTCGCTGCTGACGCTGACCACTGCCCGTGTGTTGCAAGGCTTTGGTGCGGCGGCAATCATGAGTGTCAACGTGGCGATGGTGCGCATTATTTACCCACAACGTTTTTTGGGGCGAGGAATGGGCATTAATGCCCTTATTGTGGCGGTCTCTTCCGCTGCCGGACCGACTGTAGCGGCAGCCGTGCTGTCGGTAGCCTCGTGGCAATGGCTGTTTGCTATCAATTTGCCCATTGGCATGATGGCTTTTATTCTCGGTTTAAAATTTTTGCCTGCTAACACCAATAAAGTCCCGGGTCAGCGTTTTGATATCGTCAGTAGCCTGATGAATGCCCTGACCTTTGGTCTGTTGATCAGCGCAATTAGCGGCTATGCGCAAGGGCAGGATCACCGGCTGATCCTGCTGGAAGTGCTGGTGATGGTGGTGGTGGGCTGGTTCTTTATTCGCCGTCAACTGTCGCGCCCTTCCCCACTTTTGCCGGTAGACTTGCTGCGTATTCCTATTTTTACCCTGTCGCTATGCACTTCAATGTGTTCGTTTGCCGCGCAGATGCTGGCCTTTGTCTCACTGCCGTTCTTTTTACAAAACACCCTGGGTCTTGATGCCGTCTCTACCGGTCTGCTGCTAACGCCTTGGCCGCTGGCGACCATGGTGATGGCACCGATCTCCGGACGTCTGGTTGAGCGTTATCACGCCGGGATGCTCGGGGGTATTGGCCTGGCGATCTTTGCCTGTGGCCTCTATTCCCTGGCGCTGTTGCCCACGGAGCCTTCACACTTAAATATTATCTGGCGCATGCTGTTATGCGGTGCCGGTTTTGGTCTGTTCCAGTCGCCGAACAACCATACAATAGTGTCATCGGCACCGCGCAGTCGCAGCGGGGGTGCCAGCGGTTTGCTGGGTACTGCACGGCTCTTGGGGCAAACCACCGGCGCGGCGATGGTCGCCCTGATGTTTAACCTGTTTGCCAGCCACGGTACCCATGCTTCACTGATCCTCGCAGGTACGCTGGCGGTGGGCGGTGCCATTATCAGCCTGCTGCGTATGACGCAAAAAACCGCCAGTCAGGCGGCAGCAAAAACCACCGTTAAGCATTAGGTTTTTACCAAACGCCACAAACAAAAAAGCCCGGCATCTGCAGAGATTGCCGGGCTTTTTTTGATGAACTAAAAGATTATTTCAGATATTCACCGGTGCGTAAGGCTTCAATACGTTTGTCCAGCGGCGGATGCGACATAAAAAGTTCGCTAAAGGTTTTGGACTTGCCGTTGATACAAAACGCCATCATGCTGCCCGCTTCCTGAGGCTCATGGCTGGTTTTTAAACGCTGCAATGCGGCGATCATCTTCTCGCGGCCAACCAGTTTGGCTGAACCGGCGTCGGCATAAAATTCGCGGTGACGCGAGAACCACATGGTGATGATGCTGGCCAGAATACCAAATACCAGTTCCAGGACCATAGAAACCAAAAAGTAGATCATTGGGTTGCCATTGCTGCTCTCGCCATCTTCGCGGTCACCGGACATAAATCCGGCGGCAATTTGTGCCAACAGACGGGAGACAAAAATAACAAAGGTGTTCACAATCCCCTGGATCAGCGTCATGGTGACCATATCACCATTGGCAATATGACTGATTTCATGGGCAATAACGGCTTCTGCTTCATCCTGGCTCATGCTCTGCAACAGGCCGGTACTTACCGCGACCAGCGAGGCATTACGACGGGCACCGGTGGCAAAGGCATTGATATCCGGGGCGTGATAAATGGCCACCTGCGGCATGGCAATACCTGCCTGCTGCGCCTGGCGGCTCACCACATTAACCAGCCAGCGTTCGGTCTCATTACGCGGCTGCTCAATCACCTCACCACCCACCGAGCGTAATGCCATCCATTTAGACATCAGCAACGAGACAAAGGCGCCACCAAAGCCGAACAGCCCGGCCATAATCATCAACCCCATTGCGCTACTTGAACGGATGCCTGTCAGACTGAGCACCAGTCCAAAAACCACCATAACGGCCAGGTTGGTTAACAGGAACAACGCGATACGCATCATAAACTTTCTACTTCCTCATTGTTGTTAAAATAATACCGTCATAGCACGGCAGGACATTTAGATCCTATGGGCTTCCCGTCAGGATTCAAGTGATCAAGCCGGCCGAAGCGCGTAATTCACAATACTTTACATTTTGACGCGTTTTATTTCACATTAGCCTGGCAAATATTGCTGCGCTCTGCTGCAGCCTGCTTAAGTCAGGCAAAAAAAATAGCGCACCGAAGTACGCTATTTTATTTTGCTTACACGACTATTGCGCGCCAACCTTATTTGGCAGGAGCATCCTGGCTTTTATCAAGTCGGGACAGATCAATAGCAATGTTATCGGCTTCATCAAGATAAGGATCCGGCGCCACATAATCTTTCGCTAAATCATCGAGAGATTTGATCGGCTTTTTGCCTTCACGTTTAAAGCGCTCATTGAGACGGGTCAAGCGAGTGGCATCGTCGGTTTTGTCTTCTTTATCACGCTGGGCGTAATTGAGAGAAACGATGTCGCGCTTGTCCTTGTTGGCATTAAACTTGGCAATATCCTGATTGATATACTGGAACTCAGGATCCTTGGCAATCCGCTCTTCATGGGCTTTAAGCAGCTCGGGAAGGAAGGGTTTGATATCGCCGGTCTTGGTATAAGTGGCAGCATTAATACTGTCCCAAGGCATGGCATTGTCTTCAAACCTTTCACCGACCTGATTATCAATGACCCCGGTTGGCATCACGATATCCGGTGTTACGCCTTTGCGCTGCGTGCTGCCACCGTTAATTCGATAGAATTTCTGGATGGTATATTGCACAGAACCCAAAGCCGGCCATTCAGGACGCAGCATCTGATCGTAAATACGATTCAGTGAGCGATATTGCTGAACAGTGCCTTTACCAAAGGTCGGTTCACCAACAATCAGCGCACGGCCATAATCCTGCATGGCAGCAGCAAAGATCTCGGAAGCCGAGGCGCTATAGCGGTCAACCAACACCACCAGCGGACCTTTGTAATAGACAACGCCATCGGTATCGCTATCCTGACGAATGCGGCCATTGTTATCACGCACCTGCACCACCGGACCACTTGGGAAGAACAGTCCCGACAGAGAAACCGCCTCAGTGAGCGCGCCCCCGCCGTTGGTACGCAGATCGATCACCAGACTATTGACGTTCTGTTTAGCCATTTTTTGCAGCTGAACTTTTACATCATCAGTCAGGCCAACGTAGAAGCCGGGAATATCCATCACGGCAACTTTGTCATTGCCGACTTTTTTGATGGTCATCTTGACAGCACGATCTTCCAGACGAATTTTCTCGCGCGTCAGCGTCACGGTCCGGGTTTTGGTTCCCTTGCCCGCTGGCAAAACTTCCAGGCGAACTTTACTGCCTTTCGGTCCTTTAATCAGCGCAACAACGTCATCCAGACGCCAACCTATAACATCCACCACAGGTTTACCGGTCTGACCAACGCCGACAATACGATCGCCCACCGCAATGGATTTGCTTTTGGCCGCCGGGCCACCCGCTACCATTGAGTTGATCACCGTATAGTCATCATCACCTTGCAATACTGCACCGATACCTTCCAGAGAAAGGCTCATTTCGGTATTGAACTGCTCGGTATTACGCGGAGACAGATAATTGGTATGCGGGTCAATTTCATGCGCAAACGCATTCATCACCTGCTGGAAAACATCTTCGCTGTTACTTTGCGTAAGACGCTTCATGGCAAAGCGATAACGTTTACCGAGAATATCGCGGATCTCCTGATCGTTTTTACCGGTCAGTTTCAGGTTCAGCTCGTCATATTTGACTTTCTGATCCCAGAGTTGATCCAACTCCGTGGCATCTTTCGGCCATGGCGCCTTGGTGCGATTGAGATTGATTGAATCGTTGCCGTTAAAATCCATCGGACGTTCAAGCACGCTCAGAGCATATTGATAGCGCTCAAAGCGACGCTTTTGCGCCAGGTTGTACAAGGCATAAGGCGTGACCAATTGGCCGGATTTCAGCTCTTCTCCCAGCGTCGCGCGTTTGTCGGCGAACTGGGCAACGTCGGCAGCCATAAACACGTTATGGCTATTATCGAGCATATTCAGGTAGCGATCGAAGATCTTCCCTGAAAAATCCGCATTAAGATCGAATTGACGATAATGAGAACGGGTAAAGCGTGCGGTAACACGCTCACTTACCGTTGCGTCTTGCGGTTCTTGTGCCAATTGCGGGAGTTGACTGAGAGTGACCGGTGCACTTTCATTCGCAAAGCCGGTGTTAACCAGACCCGTTCCCGTTAAAAGCAGACCCGCAATTACGCTTAATCTGACAAATTTGTTCATGCCTGAGTTGGCCTCCGTATCAGAACTGCAAGTGTTCTGCGCGTACGATCATCGCCAGACCCGAAGAGAGTTGCACACGAACGCCGTCTTTTGCAATTTCCAAAACGGTAGCGTCCATAGCACTTTTCCCTGCTCTGACTTTGATTTCCTGGCCAATTTGCAGTTTGGTGATATCTGTAACTGGCACCTGACGCGGTTGGCTCACCTCACGTACTGGACGAGGTGTGCGCGGTTTGCGATTTTCTTGACCAGTAACAGCGGCAGGCGCATTTTCACGACGCGGAGCAGGTTTTTTTGCTGCCGGACGTGGGCGACGCGGCTCGGCAGTTTCACCGTTAGCTTCGCGACGCTTGGCCTGTTGTTCTGCACGTTGTGCCTGAACTCGGGCTTTCGCTTCTTCCAATTGTTTACGGGCGTGCTCAACGTGTTGTTCTTCGAGAACACCACAAGCATTACCGTCAAGGTCAACGCGCTGAGCGCCAACTTTAACGCCATACAGATAACGCCAACTTGAGGTATACAGACGCAGAGCCGAGCGCAACTGGGTTTTGCTCAAATTCTCTTCGCCTTGAACGCGCTCTACCAGATCCTGAAAGATACCGATCTTTAATGGGCGCGCTTCACCTTCGGCGCTAAAGCAAAGCGGGAAACGCTCTGCCAAAAAGGCGATGACTTCTTTACTGCTGTTCAACTTAGGTTGATTTTCCATGAAATTTCCTGATTACAACGGGTTTGCCAACCGGCGCAGGCATGAACAGGCGTCATTATAATGACCCCGTCCGTAAATGCTACGTTATCCGTCGATCAACTTGCGATCGTCTTGACATATTTTGCAGCTTCACTGTTTTCCAGGTGCTGGCAAAGCCCGGCTACTAATTCTGTTAGCCCTTTTTCATCCGCTTCATCGAAGCGTTGATAAATAGTGCTATCGATATCTAAAACACCTATCACCTGACCTGACACAGTAATCGGCAAGACAATTTCCGCGTTACTGGACGCATCGCAGGCAATATGTCCGGGAAACGCATGTACATCGCCAATGCGCTGTACCGCGTTCTCAGCCACCGCTGTTCCGCAGACGCCTTTACCTACCGGAATACGCACACAGGCAATTTTGCCCTGGAACGGACCCAGAACCAGCGAGGTGCCATCCATCAGGTAAAAACCTGCCCAGTTCACGCCCTCAAGACGCTCATACAGCAGGGCACTGACGTTGGACAGTGTGGCAATAAAATTGTTTTCCCCAGCGATTAACGCGTTCAGGTCACGTTTTAATTCCGTGTAGAATGCTTCTTTCGTCATGTTGTAACCATTAAAACCCAAGGGTAGACCGATATTTTGCATGCTTAGCCACTATAAAATAAGCATTAAATGCCTATCTCGACAAGGTTATTCCTATGTGACTTCAAAAAGACTGGCCTACAATGTATGTTCTGCCGTTCGCATGATACGTTATTTTAACTAAAAATCCTGACCTTCTTGGCGCTAACCGTGTCAGATAAAAAAAATGTCTGCTATTTAAGATAAACAGCCACCGTTTTTATTGCAGGTCATTTTGCTTACAGGTCCTATGAAAATACGCACACTATCAGGCCCGCTGCCGCAAAAGCGCTACCAGCGCTGTAGCGAATGCGACTACCTTTTCATCCTGCCGCCATTGCTCAGGACCCAGACTGCGCATTGCCCAAGATGCAATAGCAAGGTTGAGAAAGGTCGGGTCTGTTCTTTGCCGCGTCTGATTGTTATCGCCATCAGTATTTTGGTGTTGATGCCGTTCGCCTATTCGGAACCACTTATCAGTATCCGTTTGTTGGGTACCCGCATTGATGCCAGCCTGTTTGAGGGTATTTTGCAGATGTCGAGTCAGGGGTCGCCGCTGACCGCCAGCATGGTGGCCTTTTGCACCATTGGCGCCCCCTTGACCCTGGTCTGCTCAATTCTTTATCTGCATTTTGGCAGCAAGCTGGGGATGAACCTCAAACCGGTGCTGCTAATGCTCGATCGCCTGAAAGATTGGGTGATGCTGGATATTTATCTGATCGGCATGGCCGTGGCCTGCATCAAGGTCAAGGAGTATGCCGATATTGACGTCGGCATCGCACTGATTGCCTATATCACCATGACTATCCTTGTCACGCTGACCTTAATCAATCTCAATATTGAACAACTGTGGGAAGAGTTCTACCCGCAGCGCCCGCCGAAAGGCGCGCCGTCGTCGCTGGTGCTCTGTCTGTCATGCAAATATACCGGCAACGCCGACCCTCACGGGCGCTGCCCGCGTTGCCATGTTCCCATGACCTACCGTTATAAATACAGTTTGCAAAAAACCTGGGCGGCATTGATTTCGGCCATTATTTTGCTGATCCCGGCCAATTTACTGCCAATATCCATTATCTACGCCAATGGACAACGACTGAACGACACCATTTTTTCCGGGGTGGTATCACTGGCCACCTCCGGCAACCTGCCGATTGCCGGCGTGGTCTTTGTCGCCAGCGTGCTGGTGCCTTTTACCAAAGTCGTGGTGTTACTCACGCTGCTATTAAGCATTCATTTCAAAGCCAATCAGGGCTTGAAAACCCGTATTCGCCTGCTGCGCCTGGTCACCTGGATTGGTCGCTGGTCGATGCTGGATTTATTTGTGATTTCGTTAATGATGTCATTGGTCAATCGCGACCAATTGCTTTCTTTTACCATGGGTCCGGCCGCTTTTTACTTTGGCTCTGCCGTGATACTGACTATTCTGGCCGTTGAATGGCTGGACAGCCGCTTGATTTGGGATGCACATGCAACAGGACACATCGAATATACCGACTGAAGCGCGGGTGAAGCACCGCCGTCGGATTTCTCCCTTTTGGCTTTTGCCGTTTATCGCCCTGCTGATTGCCGGCTGGCTTATCTACAGCAACTATCAGGAGCGCGGCACCACCGTCACCATTGACTTCCAGTCGGCGGCCGGCATAGTCGCGGGCAGAACCCCGGTACGTTACCAGGGGGTTGAGGTTGGCACCGTGCAGTCGATAAACCTCAGTCAGGATCTGCGCACCATCATGGTCAAGATCAGCATCAAAAGCGATCTCAAGGATTCGTTGCGCGAAGGCACACAATTCTGGCTGGTGACGCCCAAAGCCTCACTGGCGGGGATTTCCGGGCTGGATGCGCTGGTTGGCGGTAACTATATCGGTATGATGCCAGGCACCGGTAAAGAGAAAGACCATTTCACCGCCCTCGACACCCAGCCTAAATACCGGCTGAACACCGGTGAATTGATGGTGCATTTACATGCCCGCGATTTGGGCTCACTGAGTACCGGATCGGTGGTCTATTATCGCAAAATACCCATCGGCAAAGTGTATGACTATGATATTGAAGCCGGTAACAATGGCGTGACCATTGATGTACTGATCGACAAGCGCTTCGCCCACCTGGTGAAAGACAATAGTCGTTTCTGGAACGTCTCCGGCTTTAAAGGCGACTTTAGCCTTAGTGGCGTCAAAGTCGAGATGGAAAGCCTGGCCGCCCTGGTCAACGGTGCCATTGCCATCGACTCGCCAAAAGATGGCAACCCGGCCGCCGCCGAGCAATCCTATGAGCTCTATCCCGATTTGGCACAAAGTCAGCGCGGAGTGGAAATCGATCTCGATTTACCAAACGGCGATGGCCTGAGCGAGGGGCATACCCCCCTGATGTATCAGGGCCTGCAGGTCGGTACCCTGACCCGTATTACTTTACAACCCGATAATAAGGTTACCGGCAAATTGACCGTCGACCCTTCGGTGCTCGATATGATGCGCAGCGGTACGCGCATCGAAATGAACAGTCCGAAAATCAGCCTTAACAATGCCAAAATCAGTCAACTGTTAACCGGTAATACGCTGGAGTTGTTACCGGGCGATGGCACACCGGAGAAGCACTTTATCGTGCTCGACAGCAATCTGCGCCTGTTACAGGACCCCGGGGTGCTGAAGCTGCAACTGATGGCACCGCAAAGCTATGGCATTGATGCCGGTCAACCGGTGCTGCTTAACGGCATGGTTATTGGCCAGGTGCTGGATCGTACCCTCACCGAACAGGGGATTGTCTTTAACATTGCCGTCAAGTCGCAGTACAAACAGCTGCTGCATCAAGACAGCAAGTTTGTGGTCAACAGCCGCGTTGATGTCAAACTGGGCATCGACGGTATGGAAGTGCTGGGTGCTAGTGCGCAGGAGTGGATCGACGGCGGCATTAAGGTCTTGCCTGGCAATAAAGGCGAGGCTTCCGGCCAATACCCGCTGTATAGCAATGCGGACAAGGCGGCGGAAGGGATTAAAGGCGACAAGCCCACTTCGACCCTGACGCTGGTGGCCAAAAGCCTGCCAGATATACAGAGCGGTTCGATTGTGCTGTACCGCAAATTCCAGGTGGGACAGATTGTCAATGTGCGTCCCAAAGCCAATGAGTTTGAGGTCGATGTTTATATCAGTCCTGAATATCGCAATCTGCTGACGCCAAAAACCATTTTCTGGGCCGAAGGCGGCGCAAAAGTACAGCTCAATGGCAGCGGGCTTACCGTTCAGGCCTCCCCCCTCGATCGGGCATTAAAAGGCGCTATCAGTTTCGACAATATCGAGGGCGTGTCATATATCAAAGGCAGCAAACGCGTACTCTACAATAACGAAACCGCCGCTCGCGCCGTAGGCAGTCAGATCACACTCAATACCTACGACGCCAGTAAAATTTCGCCGGGTATGCCTATCCGCTATCTGGGGATCACCATTGGGCAGGTCGAATCGCTGAAACTGGATCCGCAGCTTAATCAAGTGGCGGCCAAAGCGGTGCTCTATCCCGAGTATGTCGTTACCTTTGCCCGTCAAGGTACGCGATTCTCGATAGTTTCGCCGGAGATTTCGGCCGCAGGGGTGCAAAATCTCGATACCCTGCTCCAGCCGTATATCAACGTTGAGGCGGGTAAAGGACCAGAAAATCGCATCTTCGATTTGCAAACCGCCACCATCACCGATTCACGCTATACCGATGGCCTGGCGATTATGGTCGATGCCTCGGAAGTCGGCTCATTGCAAATAGGCACACCGGTGTTGTTCCGCGGGATTGAAGTGGGTACCGTTACCGCCTTCCGTCTGGGTGAGATGGCCGATCGGGTCAATGTCTCGCTGCGTATCAGTAAAAAGTATCAATATCTGGTGCGTGACAATACGGTATTCTGGCTGGCGTCCGGTTATAACCTGCAATTTGGTCTGACCGGTGGCAGCTTTAAGAGCGGCACCTTCCAGCAATTTATTCGTGGCGGCATTGCCTTTGCCACGCCGCCAACCATCCCGGTGGCACCAAAAGCCGCCAGCGGACGACACTTCTTGCTGATGTCGGAAGAGCCGAAAAACTGGCAGGACTGGGGAACCGCGATCCCTAAAAACTAATCGTCTGCTCTGGTGACCATGCCCACGCGGCAGTTGGCACCAGACCAGCAATACTCGGTGGTGAGTCTGGCTTGCAGGCTCGCCATTTTTTTAGTTTTCGTTTAAATTTTGTTTATATTTCCGGCAATAGTTTGGTAAAAAAATACACAACCAAGTAGCAAAACTTATCAATTTTAGCCAATAATCATCGTGTTAATGCTTTACCCTGCAGAATACTTAAAAAATTTACACCAAAGGGTTCAAAAAATTATGCGAAATTATTGAGCAAAAAGATGAGTTTCATGCGTTAATTAGCCTGTTTTGCTGCACAGGCCCGGTTGTGTACATCTATCAGCTTGAAAAGTTTGTTTTTTCGTGCGGGAAGTCAGTGTTAACCTCAAAGAACTGAAAAAAAATTGGCGGTCAGCAAAAGGTGATATTTATTTATATTATCCGGATGAAATCATCAAATTATAAGTAGGAATATTCTTAGGTGCCCATGTATCATGAGGCGCATTACAAAACCCGTGCATGGGCGCTGCAAGTGTGCAGCAAATAGCAGTTCTCAAGTCAATGATTCGGAAGAGCGAGCGTAGCAAATATGGCTGCAGCTTTAAGTACGACGGGTATCAGTGACAAGCTGGTGATGGATCCTGTCCTGATAAGAAACATTAACCCGTGATTTTGAGTAAAGTCTTGCCAGTTGGAGAAATATCATGTCGGATGAAATGAAGTCCCAATCAGCGGATGGTAACCTCCTTCGAGAAATGGCCAGTCTGCGCGATATTATCGACAATAATTCAGACTGGATCTGGGAAGTAGATACACAAGGCCGCTATGTTTTCTCATCCAATAAATGCATAGAATTTCTGGGCGTGCCGCCTGAAGAAGTGATTGGCAAAACCCCGTTCGATTTTATGCCCCCTGATGAGGCAAAACGTGTAGGCGAGCAATTTGCTGCCATTGTTGCACGTCGCGCACCTTTTGGTGGTTTACTCAATCGCAATGTCCGTGCTGACGGCAGCGAAGTGATCCTTGAAACCAGCGGCGTCCCCCTGTTTGACAGTGAGGGCGAATTCCGCGGTTATCGCGGCATCGATCGGAATTTGACCACCCTCGACCAGGCACCTGGTCAGCGTTTGTTCCAGCTTGAAACCATTTATTCCAACGCGCCCGTGGGGTTGTGTTTTATTGACCTGCATATGCGCTTTGTTACGGTCAATGATGCCATGGCGGCGATTATCGGCCTGCAGGCTTATGAGGCGATAGGCCGTAAAGTTGCAGTATTTATTCCCGGCCTGTCACCATTGTTAAATAATGCTCTGGAATTGGCGCAGCGGCATGAACTTACGCCGGACAAAGAATTTAATATGCCCGGCCATAGCCAGATTTTCTTTATACGTATTAAAGCTGCCTATGATGTCCAGGGTCAGGTAAGCGGCCTTTCGGTGGCCATGATTGATATCACCAGTATGAAACGCATGGAGCGCGCCCTGCGGGAAAGCCAGGAGCACTACCGTAATATGGTTGAGCTCAATCCGCAGATCCCGTGGACAGCAGATCCCAAGGGGATGCTCAACGACGTCAGCTCACGCTTTCAGCGTATTACCGGCATGACGCGTCAGGATATTTTGGCGGATAAATGGATCCAAAGCATTCATGCCGAAGATCGCCGCGGCGCCATTGAAGTCTGGGAACAGTGTCTGAAAACCGGTGCTCCGCTGGATATTGAGGTGCGTTTCTGCCACGTTGACCGCGGGTGGAACTGGATGCGTATTCGTGCTGCCGCCAGCTATTCCCCGGAAGGCAGCATCCAGCGTTGGTACGGCACCGCCGAAGACGTGCATGAGCGTAAATTGCTGGAGTTAAAACTACTCAAGGCCAACCGTCGTCTGGAAATTCAGGCGCGCACCGACTCCCTGACCAAATTGCCCAACCGTCGCGAATTCAAAAAAGTGCTCAATCATGAGTTTATGCGCTCCCGGCGCAATATGACGCCGCTGACGGTGGTGATGATTGATATCGATTACTTCAAGAATTTTAACGACCACTACGGACATTTATCCGGTGACGCCTGTCTGCGTCTGGTCGCCAGAACGCTGCGCAAGGCGCTGAAGCGCAACACCGACGTTGTCACCCGCTTTGGCGGCGAAGAATTCGCTGCCATTTTGCCCGATACCGATCAGCCAGGTGCCTGGGTAGTGGCAGAACATATTATGCGGGCGATTGAGACGCTGGGCATCAAGCATAATTTTAGTGAGTTTAACAAAGTCACTATCAGTATGGGGCTGGCAACCTATTGCCCTCTGGAAGACCCGGAAATTGAAGATCATTCAGATATTGTCAGCGCAGCGGACGAAGCGCTCTATCTGTCTAAAAATAATGGCCGTAATCAAATCAATACCATGCCAGTCTCACCGCGACTGCACAACGATTGACTCCCCGGCGCGCCGACCGCTGGTCGGCGCCATCAATTGGCACTTTTTGTGCTATCGACTATCCTCATAAAATGGCCTGACTGGTCATACCTCCCGATTTACTTAGCAAAGGAGTCTTTTATGGGGAAATCCAGTATTCGCATTGGCAGTTTTGAAATTGATGATGCCCAGCTGTCTTCACCGGAAGCCAAGGGGGGTGGCAAAGTGCACATACCTTGTAAATCCGATCCCGACTTATGTATGCAGCTAGATGCCTGGGATGAAAATGTCAGTGTCCCGGCCGTGTTGGATGGCAGACACTCCGTGTTATACAAGGAAAAATATGACTCTCAGGAGGATGAGTGGATTATGCGTCTTGAGTAGCAGGCGCATCGCTTTGCGGCCATTATTGGCTGCGCAATTAACCTGCCGCTATCCGAGGCGCGCAGGTTTTTTTATGCCTTCACTCGCCATCTCGCCATAGGGCATTAGCGCGATACCGCGCCCGGCAAAAAAACGCTCAAACTGTGCCACAGGCAACTGAACATAGGACTGCGTGGACGTGTTGTCGCCCGAAGGGTTATGAAAGGTGATGATCCCCTGTTCGCTGGCGCTTACCAGCACCAGATGTCCACCGGTGCGTGGCGGCAAAATCTCCGGCTGGCGAATGCCAGGATGGACCGAAGCAATAAAAAATTGGTGCTGCGCAAGCTCGGTAGCAAGATCCGCCGCCGTCAGTTCCACTCTGACCTGTGCCGCAATATCCAGCTCCTGTTTTAAGAATTCAACAAAGGGCGCATAGATCAGCCCGCGAATAGACTCCCCTTCTTGTACATACGCCCCATAAGGCAAACTGCGTCGGGTCAGCGTGAGTATAGGAATAACGTCATTACGGGTGGCCGCCAACGCCATTTTAAGGCAGCACATGCCGCAGACATGATTGGCCCAGGTGATAAACTCGGCTTGGCTAGCCGCGCCCGATGCAGGCCAGTCAGCTATATCCTGCAACGCAGTTTCTCCGCTAAGGATGCTGGCGGCTAAAGCGGGGGATTCCCATTGGCTGTAATACGGAATATCGAGAGGGGATAACAAAGGCGCTTTACGGGCAGCTGACTGCATGGGTCTTCTTCTCGTCAACATCAGAGCAAACAATAAGAGATAGCGGGCCTGTCGCGAGAGACAGGCCCGGCGGTAACTATCAGAATGCTTCAACCATAATGAATTTTATCAATAATAATGGCATATCCGGGGCAAACATCTCGTACTCTTCAAAAAAACGTTGATGTTCTTCGCGCCAGAATTTGAGTGACCGGTCGCCTTCCCCTTCATCCCATGCATGCTGTTCGGTAACCAGATCAAAAGGTACCTGTTTCACTTCTGTGAGCTGTACTGCGCAAACCGGATTATTCCTCCCATCTACCACAACATAAACTTCACCCACTACCGGTGTACCTTCATCATCGATATTCGCGCAGGTTGCCGTTTTAGTGCCGTCGATAACCTTTTGCGCCAAATCGTCAGCCTGAGCCTCGTTGTCACCAAAAGACCAACGCTCTGCAGCTCTGTATTTTAGCGGGACTTGAGGAATCATAATTTATCCTTTTTATTTGATCGAGATCCAATGCCTACTGAATAAACATTAGCATGAAATCTTAAGTATTTTATGAAAAGCAGAGCCCAAAAATAAAAAAAAGAGGCGCTAAAAACGCCCCTCTGCTGACTTTAACTGCAACGCCAATTCGACTAAGGTTGCGCAGTACATTTTACCGGCATGGTTTGCGGCCACTGACGTATATTGCCACTGCCGTACAACACCTGGATGCCACATTCGCGACCTACGCGAGCCAAAGGTTTGCCGCTGCTGTCGAGCATCATCGACATCTGTGTTGTAGAGACAATGGCTACGCCGCTGTCAAAAGCAGAAACCGCATTGTAGACCGGCGGTATCACAAAGCTGCCCTTGGCGTCGATATAGCCATACTCCTGACCAATGCGGGCAAATGCCAGCCCGCCGACAACCAGGCCCAAGTCGCGATAGTTGACCTCTGGCGTTGGGTGTCCCTGAGCGTCAATCCAGGTTTTATTGCCATCGGCCAGCGCCATTACCGCCTGACCGGCCAGCATACGGCTGCCAACCCCTGGCAAGGTGATCGCCAGTTTGCCGCTGTTATCCACATAGCGCGTAGTCGGGTTACCGTCCTGCGCATCATAGGAGACTGACATATCGCTGTTGGCAGGCAATAACCAGTTTCCATCAGGCATTGCGGCAACACGTACGCCCTTGTCATCGATAAGTTCGGTGCCCTGTGGCTGAATGCGCAACGCCCGTCCATTGACAAAAGCAGTGCCTGGCAATACCTGCGGGGCAATCTGCCAGTTGCCTTGCGCATTCAGGTATCCAATCTGCGGCTGGCGGGACAGTTTGACCCAGTCACCGACGGCGCTGATTTTGGTTTGCTGTTCATGCAGCTCGATATCACCCTGCACGTTCAACAGCCATGACTGCCCCTCACCTGAGGTGGCCAGAATACGTCCGTCGTTAAACTGGTTCACATTCAGGTCCGGCGTTAATTCGATACGCACCTTGCCGTCATTGGCAATAATTTCAGAGGCTGCTGACGAAGCCGGTTGATCTGCCGATGCCACTGGCATACCGAGCTGCCAAAGGGCATTGTTGATGCGACGCACGTTGGCATATTTGGCTTCCACCAGCGGCTTGCCGTCGGCATTGATAATGCCCCACAGGCTGTTTGGCAGTTGCACATTGGCCAGGCCGTTAGCATAGGTCCCCACCGCGAGATAACTCGGCGGCGCTATCACTTTTTGATTGATAACGTCGTAGATCCCCCACAGCGCCCCCTCTTTGGCCGTCTCGCGGAAACGGAACCAACCGTTGCCCAGCGACTGCATGGTAAATACATCGGGTAAAGCATAGTGCTTGCCGTTGGCATCAATGACAGTCAGCTTGCCGTCGAGATAATCAAACGCGTAGCCATGCACAAAAGGCGCGATATTATCTTCCGTCAGTGGGATAAGGATCTTGCCCTGAGCATCTATCACCCCGGTGCCCTGGATAGTTTTGACAATAAACTGCTGGGCATTCCCGCCTTGCGCCGCTTCACTGCTGTCGGCGGGCTGGATATCCTGCCATTTGTTTTCCAGTTGCACGCTGCCATCGGCGCGAATAAATCCGGCACCAGGTTTAGCCTGATCGGGATCCGGGCGCACCAGCGCCAGCGGTGCGCTGTTGTCCTGCTGCTGTGACGCCAGCGGCTGGATACGGTAATCATTGAGCAGCGAGGCATTTTTATTACTCAACAACAGCTTGCCGCTGTTATCGAGGATATTAATCAGTTGGCCCTGGTCATCATGCAACCACAAACGGCCATTGATCACCTCGGCGTTATTCACCTGTGCCAACCAACTTGCCGGTTGATATCCCCCCAATACATTACCGCCAGGGGTGATAATGGCGTTGACCTTATGCTGATCACCTTTGGTGGTTAACAGAAAACCGCCGGTGGGCTGATCGAAAGGCACGCTGTCTTTAGGCAGCGACTGGGGTTGTTTTTTACCGGGGATATAAACAGTTAGACTCTCTTTGCCGCTGTTATCGAGCAAGAAATCGCCCTGAACCGTCAACCCGGCAACGGCGGCTTCGCTTAATGACGCCACTTCACTGCCGCTGTTGTCCAGCAGACTGTTTTTATCCGCCGTTTTCGCCAGCCAGAACTGACCATTGAGTGCCTTGACCGACGGGTAAATCTGCTCAACCAGAGTACCATCCGCGCGGATAAGCTGAATCCCGTCCTGACTCTTGGCCATGGCCAGCATCTCATTACGATCGCTGAGAGTGATGGCGCTAAACTGCGGCGTCAAACGCCAGGCCAGGTTTTGATCGGCGATACCAAATCCTTTATCGACATCACGAGCAATAAACATATCGCTTTGGCCGAAAGGCTGTACCACTTCCATCTTGTCGCTGGCGACATGACGATGATCGTCGGGAGACAGCAGCACTGTCTTGTAACTCAGCGCCAGACGAGCGGGATTACCGTCACTCAGGCTGACATCATCAACCAGTTCATCAAGCGGCTTGCCGACTGTCTGGCCTTTGCGGTTGATGATTTCGGCTTTACCGGCGGTCGTGACCACCGCCAGCTCAGCCAGGGTAAAGGAACCGGCCTTGTCAAACGTCGGCGGGATTGCCCAGTTGCCGGTAGTATCGATATATCCCCATTTGCCCTGCTGTTTTGCCGCAGCCAAGCCATAGTGATAATCCCCTACCTGCTCAAACACCGGTTTGATCACCAGTTGTCCATGGTTATCGAGAAAACCCCAGCGGTGGCCACTCATTGCCGGAGCCAAAGCAACATCATCGATCGCCTGGCGGGCATCGGGTAACAATACGGCGGCACGACCTTCATGTACCGCACGGATACACAGGTTCTGGGTCGCCGGCAAGGCCAGCAGCGCCCGCTGGCCGGCATCGCTAACGGAAGAGGCAGTAAAACAGGCTGTGCTGCTTTCCGCTTGTACCGGCAGCGCCAGAGACAGCAGGCTGCAAGCCGCGCTGGCGGTAATCACCTGGCGAATGGCATAACTAAGGCGGGTGGTGGTCAGCCGTTTCATTGTGCACCTCCATTCTGGGCAGAATTGCCACAGCTCACCGTCTTGGCTGGCCACAGTTGTTTTCCTTTGCCATCCAGGATCACCCGCTGGTTACACCTGAGCGGTATTTGTGCCTGAACGTCTCCAGTTGGCGTGATCATCTGGACCAGCCCTTTTGCCGCTACCCAGGCACGCTGCTCACTGAAATCCGTCGCCCAATCGAATTTAGGCAACAGTGTAAAGCTGCCCTCATTGTTGATATACCCGATTTGCGCACCGTAAGTATCCATTTTGACCGCTTTCGCCCGACTGTTTTTCATCGCGCCCAACTGGGTAAAATAGCTGCCGGTCAATGGCTTGCCATTGGCATCAATAAAGCCATACAGACCGTTGCTGCCGCGTAAAGGCACCTGGCCTTCACTCGACTGCTCTGCAGCAATGCTGTTAAGACCGGCATAACGCTGAACTTCATTGCCCTGGGTATCATAAAGAACAGTTTCGCCGGTATGGTCATCATTCATCACCACACGATCCAGTGAGGCCAAGGGTTGTGCCGCCGCTTTATCCGGCAAGGGCACCAGGCCATTTTCGTCAATCAGCGTGATATGTTTGTCGCTGACCGCGCTGGCCCAGTTTTGCGGGGCGATAAAATTCAATGCGGCAGAATAAACTGGCGCAATCTGCCAGTCACCCTGGCTGTTGATGGCACCAAAGTGCGGGCCAAAATGCAGCAATACCCAACTGCCATCAATGGCTATCGATTCCGGAACGATATCCTTGCCAACCACTGCGCGCCCGGCGTCATCGATCAACGCAACGCCACCGTCGGCAGGCTGGATCAGCCAATGGCGGTCGCCGACTTTTTGCGGATTATTCAGCAGGTCACTGGCCAGAGGCTGGCCGGTTTCTGCGCTGAACAAGCTATAGCGGTTGTTACCCTCACCACGCTCACCAGGCTGATCGCTGTCGGCAATGACATAAATATTCTCGCCCACGTATTGCGGTTTGCCGCTACGTCCGGCGTCCGGCACGATCGCCCATCGTCCTTTGTCGTCGATAACCCCCCAGCCGGCATCAACTTTTGCCAGCGCAAAACCGTCGCGGAAGGATTCAAGCTGAGTAAACTGCGCGGCTACCTGAGCACTGTTGGTTTCGATATTCCACACGCCCCAGCGACGAGCATCCCCCTCGCCGGTGGTGTACAGCAGGCTGGAACCGGAAAATGCCTGGGTGGTTTGCAGAATACGCGTCGGCACATCGACAATATTACCCTGAGTATCAATCAGCTTGCGGCTTTCAACGTTTTTGTCGTCGACCACGCTGGCCCAGGTATAAGGACCGTCGAACGGGGTAATTTGTTTGAATTTTGGCTGGATCAACCACTGGCCGCTGGCGTCTACCGCCCCCATCAGGCCATTTTGGGTTTTTACCAATAGCGGACCACGACGCGTCGGTGCCACGATAGCCGACCATTGTGGATCGGAAAAAATCGTCCCCTGGTCAGTTAAAACAGACGGCATTTTTTTGCTGTCGCCAGGGGTTAGCAGCGCCCACGGCAGGCCCGCAGGTTGCGCGGACGGGGTATTGTCATCGAGATTACGCACATCAAGAGGCTGCACTTTATAGTCATTCAGCGCGGCCAGGGTAGCCTGGGTTAACAGCGCGACACCGTTATGGTCATAAATTTGCACCAGCTGTGCGCTTTTATCTTCTGCGCTATGCGTCTGGGCTATCCATAAATGATCGTTCTGTTTTAATAATTGTGGCTTGTTGACCTTAATATCAATCACTCGATTGTCGGCGGTGATGATCACTACGCCTTTATCGCCACTGCCCACCACACCCGTTCCCCAGGGGTGGAAATTATCCGCCTGCTCAGCGGGAATATCCTGGAGTTTTTCCAGCTTGTTGTTCAGCAGTTGCTGCACATTATTGGCATCGACCACCAGCCAACTGCCTGAACTTAATGCTTTTACCGATTTATACTGTTCTTTGCTCAGGCTCACCCCGTCGCGATCGAGGAAGCCCCAGCCACTTTTGCCTTTTACCGCCAGCACATCGCCATTAAGCAGCGGTTCGTTGCGCGTTTTCAGCTTGATCGGATCAATCGCCCATTGGCCACTGTCGTCGAGATATCCCCAAAAGCCGCTTTGTGCTGTATCGCGCTGTTGCGCCGGGATCAGCCCCGATTGAGGCTCATCAAGGTTCATTACATCATCTGGCAGCGCCAGCGAACGTCCGCTGTCGGCATTCCATAGCGCCGGAGAAATTTGCATTTGCACACTGGCCAATGGCTGCCCTGGCAGAAAACCGGCAGAATCAAGGGCAGCGGCAAAAGGCAGGGTCTTGATCACCGCGCCCTGACGGTCAATCAGCGCCAGACGGTTATCGGTAACCACCAGCGCGGTACCCTGAGCGTTAAAATCGCTGGCCTGGGTAAAGCGTGGCGGGATCGCCATATTGCCCTTTGCATCTATATAGCCAAACAGATCATCTTTTTTGACCGCTGCCAGGTCATTGGCAAAGCCACGCGCCTGACGATAGGCCGGTTCAATCGCCATATGGCCCGAAGTATCGATATAACCCCACAGGCCCTGCGCTTCGCGGCTGGAACCCATTTGCACGGCCGCCAACCCCTGCTGGAAAGGTAACTGACACCCTTCGGCGGTTTTAGGATTGGCACAGGCGCGTAGCCAGGCCTCATCGGCACGAACTGGTGCGGTGAATGTCGCCCCGAGGACAAGTGCTAAGGCACTGACATTCATGACATGTTTTAGTGTTTCGGAATAAATCATCCGATTCCCTTATGACTGAAAAATGATGAAAGGTTTAGCGCTGGACCCACTGGCGGTTCGCAAAGCACATCAGGTAGCGAAAAGTTTAGCGTAATCAGATTCAATGCATTACTGTCCACAATTGCCCCTAGGGTGTCAGCTTGTGCAAGAAAAAGCAGCTATTTTATTAGCTGATAGCCAATCAATACAGGTTATAACGGTATCGGCCGTTAAAAAACGGACATTTTACACGGAGTTATGCCCGAAAATGGCTACGACTCCGCGCTGCGATCCTATTCTACGTTCTTTGCCCACGATTTTCTGCAGGCACCCCAGACGCAATAATATTTGTTTAGATCATTCAACTTTTGATTAAGGTCATTATCTGCGCAGTCGGACAGTGCTTTTATAAGGAAAGAGCGCAGCACTTTTTGCGAAACAAAAGTCGATAAGCGCCCTCCCCCCGCTTTGGCGGGTCGTCACGCATTTCATGTTTTTTATTCTTTAAGGAGAATGTCATGCCCAGTGTTCGAGCTCGTCTAAGCCTTTTTGGTGGAGATACTGTTGTTATTCGCTGCTCAGAAATTTGTCAGATCCTTTTGACCTGTGAAACCCCGGCAGCCAGAAAAACCTCAACCATTGGCTTTGCCGATATTTTGAGTATTGAAGACCAAAAAACCGCCTATGTCGGTATCCCTTACAAGGGCGTGTGGAACGTTCTGATTAACTCACCATCAGACTCGCTTGAGCACTCCATCACTTATCACGCCGCATAACAGGCTGCGCTTTGCAGGCCGTTTCGCAAAATTCTCTTCTTAATTTTCTGGCAGATGCAGGGCGATAATCCGTCCTGCATTGCGGCTCTCTCTCAGGCATTGCCAACGGCAGACAGACACTGCATTCTGTGTTCTGTATCACGTTATGACTCGGTTTCAACCGGGCTCTCCCGCCAAGAAGAGACAGAATATCTGCTATGAATAACAAAAACCTTTGCACTATCGCCGACGTCGCCGACCTGGAAGCGGGCCTGCGTCAGATTCGCCAACACCTGCATCAACATCCCGAACTCTCCAACGAAGAAAGCAAAACGGCCGAACTGGTGGCTCAAAAACTCCACGACCTGGGTTTTGAGGTGGCCACCGGCATTGGCGGTTATGGCGTGGTCGGTTCTCTTAAAATTGGCAATGGCACCCGCAGCATCGGCATTCGTGCCGATATGGATGCCCTGCCGATCCACGAACAAACCGGCGTTGCCTATGCCAGTCAGCAAAGCGGTAAAATGCACGCCTGTGGCCACGATGGCCATACCGCCATGTTGCTGGGCGCTGCCGCCCAGTTGGCACGCAGCCGCAATTTTTCCGGAACCGTGCACTTAATCTTCCAGCCGGCAGAAGAGATTGGCTTTAACAGTGGTGCAGAACGCATGCTGGCGGAAGGTCTGTTCGATCGCTTCCCCTGTGATGCAGTTTACGGTCTGCACAACCATCCTGGCTATCCGGTGGGTAAAATGATGTTTCGACCTGGCCCCTTTATGGCCGCCTGCGATACCGTGAATATCACTATCCACGGTAAAGGGGGTCATGCCGCCCGTCCGCATATGACTGTCGATCCGATTTTAGTCGCCAGCAGTCTGGTTGTCGCATTACAAACCATTATTTCACGCAATATCGATCCCAACGAAACCGCCGTTATCACCATTGGCTCACTGCATTCCGGCCATGCCGCTAACGTGATCCCCGATACTGCGCGTCTGGAGATGAGTGTTCGCTCGTTTGATGACGGTGTACGCAAAACCCTGGAGCAGCGCATTCGCACCCTGGTTAGTCACCATGCCGAAGGATATGGCGCTCGCGCCGAGATTGACTATGTGCCAGGTTATCCGGTGCTGGTTAATCATCAACATGAAACGGCATTTGCCACTCAGGTGGCGCAGGAACTGCTTGGGATCGACAATGTGGTTGCCGATTTGGCACCTATTTCCGGCAGCGAAGACTTTGCCTATTTCCTGCAACACAAACCGGGGTGCTTCCTGCGTCTGGGCAATGGCAATAGCGCGGTATTGCATAATCCAGGCTATAACTTTAATGATGCCAGTCTGCCCTTTGGCGTGGCCTACTGGACTCGTCTGGTGGAACGTTACCTGGTCGACCAGGCTTAGTCTCGCTTAACGCACCGATCGGGCGGACATAATAGACGTCCGATCCTCTTTCCGGGTTGCCGCTGCGCCTAGCGGCAAAAGCCGAACCAATGCATACCGAGATGGAAATGATTGGCATGGGCAGCATTGTAGTCCGGCCCAATGATATTGCCGAAAAAAGGGCAACCTTCACTGAACAGCCGATGTAAATAGTCGCTTTCCTTGCCTGCTTTTCTCCAGCCTGCCGCCACGGTAACAGTCTCGCCCCCCGTCATGGTGAAACCAGCGATATCCAGCGCATCGGCGCTGGCGTGTTCGCTCAAGCGGCCCTGCGCACGGTTATAAACGTTGCGACAGGCATAGCTGCCAAGATGATCGATACGCAGCAGTTTTTTTCCTAGCTGTTGCCGGGCTACGGGCGCAGCAGTCTGCGTTACAAACATCAGGCTACTGACCGCCAGCGGACAACTGGCAAGAAAACTCGAACTCAGAGAAACCGCACCAAAGTTTTCTACACGCACGGCGGCAGTTAACGGACACTGACCGGTAATATTGCCCAGACGATGAAAATTGATCAGCCCGGCGCTTTTCGCCGCCTCCAGCACTGCCAGACAGGCGGTATCATTTTTGCTTAATCTTCTGAGCTTATATTGGGTAATCAGACTGGGGGGATCGGTTACCGCCAGCGGGATAAAGGGGTTGTATTGCGCAGGAAGCTGACGCTGTAACCACGGGGAAATCGCCAAGATAGCCACCAGTAAAATCAACGCCGAGAGGATGTAACGCATAACCGGTGCTCCGCGGATAAACGTGATAAGGTGACTTTTCGATTATAGTGAAGGATGGGTGTTTTTTTCACAAAGAGGTCAAAAATGGAAGCCAGTACTGAAAGCGTTGTTGCAATACAGGCCAACATTGTCGCCATCGGCGGCGAGACCGAGGCTGACAGGCAGACCTTGACGGCCATCGACCGTTATATCTTGTCGCTCAGTGCCAGCGACGCCCCAAAGATACTTTTTCTGCCCACCGCCAACGGCGACAGCCCGGAGCGGATGCAACAGTTTACCCATAAATTTCGCAGCGCCGGTTATCAGGTCGATAGCCTGGCATTTTTTCATCCGCCCTACTCAACGGCAAAGCAGTGTGAAGCGCTAATCTCACAGGCCAATATTATATTTGTCGCCGGAGGGAACACCCGGGCGATGTTGGCCGTATGGCGTGAATTTTCTGTCGATAAATTGCTTAAAACGGCGCTGCGCCACGGCACCGTGCTTTGCGGCGTCAGTGCAGGGGCCATTTGCTGGTTTGACCTGGGACATTCTGACTCGGACGGCGGATTTTCGCTGATCCCTGGGCTGGGATTGCTTACCGGGGTGATGTGCCCGCATTTTGGCTCAGAGCCAGGACGGGAAGCGTCATTCACTGCGCTGTTGGCAGAACAAAATATCTTCCCTGCCTATGCGGCAGAAGATGGCGTTGCCCTGCATTTTCGCGAGGGCAAACTGCATAATGTGGTCAGAACAGAGGCCGCACAGGAAGGAAAAACCTTAATCTCCCTTAGCGCAAGCCATCGGCC
Source organism: Rouxiella aceris (assembly GCF_012933545.1). Lineage (GTDB taxonomy): Bacteria > Pseudomonadota > Gammaproteobacteria > Enterobacterales > Enterobacteriaceae > Rouxiella > Rouxiella aceris. The sequence continues at coordinate 210,281 of NZ_JAADJU010000010.1, forward strand.
CACTGCTGAATAACCCCTTGGCCAAAATGGCCGAGGATCACTTTGAACCACTCGGTAAACTGTGCCGGTTGCTGCTCAATGGCGGCAAAAATCGCTGGCACCGTCATCCACTGCCATCCTTCCGCTTCATCGGGGTTAATGGCCGGTGGCTGATCAAATACGCCAACAAAGGTGTGATTAAACTCATTCTCCACCAGGCTGTTGGACACATCGACCCGATAGAGGATTTGATCCACTTCAGTCAGCGGGCAGTTAAAGCCCATCTCTTCATGCAGCCTGCGGGTAGCGGCAGCAAGATTGCTCTCTTCTGGCCGCGGATGGCCACAGCATGAGTTGGTCCATAAGCTGCCGGAATGATACTTTTCAGCAGCACGCTGCTGTAGCATCAGACGTCCCTGACGGTCAAAAATAAAGATCGAGAAAGCGCGATGCAGCGCCCCCTGCCGGTGAACCTGCATTTTTTCGCCAATACCGACTTTATTATCCTGTTCATCAACCAGGATCAGACGTTCTTCTTGCATCATCAGGGACATAGATTACTTCACTCTGGTCAGACTGTAGCGCTCGGTGGTATTCAACGCCGTTTCATAACTTTGCGCAGTCCCCTCCAGATTGATGGTCAAGGCTTTGTCCATCGGTGTGATAGCACAGGAGAACTTCACTTTAAGACTGTGTATGCCGTTAGGCACATACAGATCGGCATATTGGTTTTTCTGCAATCCAGCAGCTTCTTTATTGTCGATATAAACAATCAACGGACAACTTTCATCCAAAAGAGAGCCGGAAAGCTGCGGCAGACGATGGACACGAATTTTGGTGGTACCAGGCTTATTGACGGTATACGCCTGAAGGATCTGCTGGCTTGGCGCATAAGGGCCACTTGAGCATGCCGCCAACACCAGGGCCACAGCAAGCATAGTTAACTTCCGCACGATTAAGTCTCCGCGAGTTTACAAAGAAAAATCCTGTCGCCGATAACACGACATAAAGTTTCACTGAGCTAAACCATGACAGAGCACTTATGACGCTTGAATCGGCGATATCTGATTCCTGACCACGCAGGGAAGCGAAGGCTTAGCCCAGTGCATAGCAGCCCTGTAATCTAACGGAAGTTAAAACCTTAATATATTCTTAAGGTGCGTTTCCTAAAATATTTCCTTTCTGAAACTCGACGTGACCGCCAGGATGAAAGTGCTGCTGGGTAAAATTTTCACGGCCCAAAGGCAGTACCCTGATGATCTCTGCTTCAAAGTTATCATCGCCCATATCGATAATTTTTGCTTCAAGGCGATAACTAACTGGCGGATTACCAACAGGAAAAGTTTTCAGTGTTACATTATCACCCGGTGTAAAACGCCGGAACAAAGGTAATGGTGCTTGCTCAAACATGACTTGGCTCATTTTTCTGCTCCATTTGTGTATGAGAATGTTGCCTGAATACGTTAACTTTTTGAAAAAAATCACTCAGAAATTGTCACTAGGAATAATCCTAGAATAGAGCAGGAATTGACTTTTTTTTGCGAAGACGGCCACAATCTGAAAAAAATCGCAGCTTACAGCTAAAAAAGTATAACGAAGGGAGGCGGTTAATAATCTCCCATACCTGCTGTTACTGTAATTATCGGCATGGGAGAGAGATTCTTTAAGAGATAACACTGCGGGGATCACCCCAGTCTGGGGATTTTTTTTCTATCCGTTTTTCCATATTTAATCAGGTAGTTAAGTCTTTTTACTTCCACCTGTAAAAACTGTATCTCATCTATTGCAATCTCGATAAGCGATCCAATTTTTTTGCCACGGTAAGTATCGTTGGAATCAAGCCGTCCGCGGGATGCATTGAGTAAAATTGTGAGTGCTTCTTTATCTGCCATTTTATCCTCCCACTGTCACTGGATTGGTTTGAATATTTAGCAGCAAGTTAATTAATACGCCTGCTTTTTGAGCGTAATTTACGCATTATTAACGTAAAATTTAAAATATCCTGGCATTCTTTTGGAGCAAGACTGTGCGTTATTAGCGCTGACACCAGGTATAACCATAAAATATGGGGTGATTAACTCGGCGAACGAAGATAACAGAAAACGCCTAATTATCATTTAGTTAATTAATTTAAACAACCCTTGATTCTCATTTATTTACATTCGGACAAATCTTATTAAACACCCTCGCCTTAACAAATACCACCGCATTAAATTACAATAAATTAACACAACTTAAGGGGGTTAAAATAAGTCTAGCTGTTGACGACCATCGGCTTTCTTTTTGGTCGCTCGCCGTGATACCGGTGGCAGCGAGCGCTGCATTTCCTGATTAATCCACTGTAGTATCACCGCCACAATATACTCCTGCTGTTCCTGGGAGATCGGTATATGTTGAGCAATGCCATGCCATTTCTCCAGACAGCCGCGACAACAGGTTGCGGTAGCATGTTGGGCAATAAACACCGGATGGCCACGCATTGGTGTTTGTTTACCGTCATTTTCCGGCTCCGCTGGCGCAAGACGCCGGGCGATAAAATCCACAGCATGCTGACTGACCACTTCGCTACTGCGGTTTTGACAATAGAGATACTCATCATGACCTAAATGAAAACGCTGGCGAAAAGGCGAACCCGCCAGACGTACAAAAACTTCATCAATTGAAAACATGGCGTTCCTGACTTATTGATCGTAAAACTGTCGACAAAGCCCCCCTACCGCACAACCGTGAGCGGTGCAATAGAGCTTTATTATATAACCTCAATAATATCATCACCCAATATATATTCATTTAGTCGTTCGACTTTTTCCAACGATAATATACCCTGATAGGGATCCCGTAGGTAGTAATGACCTTCTCCGGCCGAGGTGATAACCGCAAAATGGCCATTAATATTGACGATGCCATTCCAGGAGGGCGATTTTAAACGCTCTCGCAGATATTGATAAGGTGAGCCGCTGATCATATGGTAGTTGTTCGTTAAACCGCTTTCACTTAACTCTTCAGAAAGAATTTTTGAACTCATTGATCGTTTTACATTTTCACTGCGAAATATAAAATGTTTGATTTCATTGTCACTGATGCCTTTCGACACCTTAAAATCCCGGAGTAACATGGCACCACTGGTGTGACCGCAAGAGTCCATGGTTCCCTGTCGCATAACATGCATATTATGCGTGACACCGACGCCTTCGGCATTGAATTTATCCGGCGTCAGCAGAATGGTGCTTTTTTCGTCAAAATTAATGGGTACTGAATCATATAAGATAGAATTGTAATCAAATTTGCCGTACTTCTCTTTGGGGAAATAAACCGTTTTGCTTTCCCCCTCTTCCTGCAGATTTATTTTATTAATCGAAAACAGATTCCGCTTGCCGGGGGTGAATTTTTTACGATCAAAATAGATACCATCATCAATGGCATCAAAGTGCTGCAGCAAATTTTCGGTTAATGTTTTATCTGCACTGACGTCAATCTTTACTACACTGCCGTCATTAAAATAAACCTCTGCCTGGCCTTGCTGCTGGAAATCGAGCTGTGCGGGATAACCTTTGGCTCTGGGTTTAGCTGACTGTTGGCAGTTCTCTAATCGTCCTGTCGCCGCGCTATAGCGGTATTTGTTGTAACCCTCGGCGGTTTTCAGCCAAAAAACGCGGTTATCGGCACCATCTCTTTCCAGCTCTACATAGACCTTTTCGCCGTTGCGTTTGCCTGCCTCGGCCCAGACCAGATCACGTCCGTTATTGACCCTTCCCTGTTTATCGCTAAACATCCCAGAAAGTAGGTACTCGTTATTTTTTAGTGCCCGATGACGATCGGGTGCCGGGAGGATCACCTTAAACCGCGACGGATCCAAGGTCATAAAAGTGTCTGAATTGAGGGTATGGGTAGTCCATCTACCGCTTTTAACATCATGACTGATCAAGATATGAGGCCAGGTTTCAAGCGAAGCGGCTACCGCCTGTTCTTCCATTGGCGACCGCACAGACAAAGGCAAAGAGCGATATACCCCGTTGGTTGCCGTTGGTATCAAATTTAACCAGACTGTTTCTCCGGCACTATTTTGATCCCATTTCAGCAAATAACGTTTCATTATCTGCCCATCACTGCTGCGGCGAGACTCCAGATAGAGTCCCGGCATATCACTCAATGGCACCATTTCTCCTTGCGTTTCATGGGTTAATATATAATTGATATTCACCTCGGAAGAAATATTCAGCAGGTTTTTTACCCCTTTTTCTTCGGATTTTACATTCCCGGCAGCCACTGTCTTACCGCCTCCCGCCAGGCCAATAACCCGCCCGTCAGCAGCCACTGATTTCCCGCTGGGCCGAAAACTTCGCGTCGTGGCATCAAACAGATATACCTCTTTGATGGGGTGATTGCCTGCGGCTACGTAGCCTCGACCAAGACTGCCGTCACGATGGGTAAAGGTAATTACCTGAAAATTCCGCTGCGATAACTCTTGCGCCGTAGGCTGTTCTGCCCGGTAGGCCTGTAGTTCTGCGGGTGTCATTTCTCGTAACTGTCCGTCACTGCCAGCGGTGAAGTGTCGGCCGTCACCTTTATCAACCGGACGCAGCTCGCTAAAGGTCTGGCTGTTTTCTTCAATTAACGGCAGATACTGTAACTGTTGTTCGGGCTCTTTCAGGTAGATTTTACCCTCTGGATGTCGCCACAAATTACTGTAGCGCCGATCCTGTTGCAGCGCCGGTGCTGCCACCACTTTTGACTCCAGCCAGTGCAGGCCGGGGATCGGCTGTTTGCCTGCTGTTACCTGTCCTTGCCCCTGTAGCGGTATCTCCGCGTTATAACGCAAATTTAGCAGTGACTGATAGGCACTCAGTATTTCATCGACGGTAAACTCCTGCTTTAGCAAAGCTTTGCCAATGGCAGTGGCTATCCAGCTGATAAGATCCATATTCGCCGTCGCTTTCGGTGAGCGGGCAAAAAAAGTCATGCTCAAGACACTATCAGCCATTTTGGCAAATTTTCCGCCGGTGCTGTTATCCCCGCTATAGACCCCGCTGTTGATCAGTTGTGCCAGCCTCTCCTGGGATGCCGCATCCCCCACGGCGGCCTTGATCAGGTCAACGGAACTGTTGATCGGATCGCGCATCATAATACCGAGCACCATTAAGCGTATTCCCCAAGTCTCGCGTTCAGTAAAGGTTGGCGGGGTAAAAGCCTGTGGGTCTGAAAGGATATAATATCTTTTATGTAGCGGATCCCACGCCAGTGGGACCGGCGGCAGTCGTCCGCGATGATGAACGACCGCCGGCAGGGTGACACCAGGTAGATCGACACTAATATTATTGGCCACCCGCAGGTGATTTTTGCCCACCTGCAGGTGCGTATAACCCGGCGCGAGACCGAGCTGAACGGTGATGGCATGTTTGGCAATGCCATATAACCCGGCGTCGCCCAGCAAACCGAGCAGACTATTAATATGGGTAGGGGTCAGCCGCGGTGTCCATTTACCGGTAGCCTTGTCCCTGACGACAGGCAATGGCGGCCAGTCGGCGATAAGTTTATCTGCCGGCGTTTTAATAAAGTATTCAGTTACCTCCCGGGTTACCGGTGATTGCCGGGGAATAATGGTCGGCGCAAAACTGCCGAGACTGGGTGATAACGGAACCAGGACTGTTTTCTTCTGTTCGGCAACCGGAAACAGCTGACCATCGATATCCACCCAAATCAACTGATCTCTCCGACGCAAGCCGGTCTCTTTATCGACAGGCGGTGCCTCCGGCCCAGCGCGATAAAAGTAGATGCTTTGCGCCATGGTACGCAGAAAATCGTTAGGCTCTACCGTCCAGCCGCCGTCCAGCGGGTTAGCCACGACTTTCAGCGGCGGATATCCCGGTTGCGTTAAGGCCTTTTCCCAGGTTTGCTGGATGGGAAACTCGCGCCACTGCACCAGGTAACGCCGCGATGCCTCAACCCGATGGCCGGTCACCGGATCGGTCTTCTTACTGGAAACGTTAAACACCGACTCTCGCTGGTTATTGTCCAGCGGCCGATCCTGCACCCCACGCGACTCCCTTTCCCCGGACTGCAGGGCATATGCAGACAGCACGATATTATCGATATGCTCAAGATGTAAACGGCCATCGGCCTGACGGGTTAGGGTGTGAGGGGTGACAGTATCCTGCCGGGTGTCGGCGTGGCGGTGCTGCAGCGGCTGAGATGCTGACGTCAAGGAAGCAGAAGGTGATTGCGGGCTGTTTACCTGCGGCTCATTATTGCCTGGCGAAACATTTAAAAATGAGGGGCGATTTTCAGATTGGCGAGAAATTAAAGACATAATCCTCCAGCGACATTTGCTGTGTCATTAATAATAAATTATTATAAATTTATATTTATCATTATCTTATGTCACATTTTAATAGAAACAGTTCCATTATTCGCTTAGTCACAACGCTTTGCGGCAGAATATTTCCCTGCCTGTTTAGCTACCGTTAGTCGATCTCCCTTTTAAGCCTGCCAATATTAATGGTGATAATTGGCGGTATTTTCTGCCGGTTATCTGCCCGCAGTCCAAGAATAACGTTGTAGCCCAGTTGTACGCTTTTATTGTCGATCTTCGGCAAGGGAACAAGATCGATCGGCAGGGTAAGTTGCAGCCTGGCATCGTATTTATTGCCCAGATAGACTCGTAACAACGCAAATACATCTTCCCGCAGCTGACCGCCCGGTAACCAGCCTTTGGCCTCTTGTGCATCCTCCGTGTACAGCGTTACACCGATGCAGCGATGATTAATGCCAGTCATCTGTCCTATTATCGGACGATCGCCGAGCGTAACTCGGGTATTGGCTGAAAGTCTCGCAGCTTCACGCACCGGGATAGACACCGGCAGATGAGGCTCCACGGTCACTCTGGTGGCCGGTGCCTGGATACGTATCACACCGGCAATGCCTTCGGCGGTGCGCGTGGTGCGTACCAGTGGCTGCAACAGCGCCAGCAAACGAGAGGCTGGCAGCCCTGGGAAAGCAGTAATACCGGTCAGCGCCATCAGGTTTTGCGAAATACTGTCTGTACCGCCAGCTTTAAAGGTGGCCGGATAGGAGTATTTGCGCCAGATGCGATAGTACTGGGTCATGATGCGGTGATTAAAAATATCCAGAAAGGCTTCCAGATGCTCATGCCCTTCGCGATGCTGGGCAATATCGTCAATATAGCTGGTCGGCAAAGGAGAATCGGTGCCGTACAGTCCCAGGAAAGTGGTTCTTACCGTCGGGGGATGTGGCGCATTCTCTTGCGTACATTTTAGTTCGCTGACCGGAAACCCCATTCCCGGATGCGGGCGAAAGCGCACAGCGTCGTCTCTTAGCGAGAAACTGCTGCCAGGTGCCTTGCCGCCAGCGGAGAAGTGCTCAATTAATTGACAGAAACGATAAAAGTTAAACATTGGCGTCTGATCGCCCCCCTGAGCATCACGCCAGAATGACAGTTTATTTTCAGCTTGCTTATCCATTACATCAGTATCCTTTGCGGGTGACGTTCCGGCCATGCCAGTGGCGTCGCAGAGGGCATTAGCGTGACATTAAATTGCGTAAAACAACGAATGTCGGCGTACTGGGTAAAAAATTGCTCCAGAATTTCGCTGAACAACAGCGCATCCCCCGGCCCGCTATAGCAGTTTTCATCGAGGGTGATATGAATATTGACGCCATGGCAATACTGACCGTTGATCACCCGTTGCGTTTCCTGCGCCTGCAGATCGCTTATGCCGGCAATACGCCGCTGGTTTTCGGCGGTGTGGCTCCATTCAAACAAAGCGAGTGCCTTTTTCAGCACCGCCGGGGACAGCAAATTATCCAGCGCTTGCGGATGCAACAACGACATCACCTGCCATTGGTAGCGGGGTGTGTTGGGAGGATAAGCCGGTAACTCCGCCCTGCCGCGCGTTGTCACCTGTAATAGCAAATTGCCGGTGGCGACCTGCTGATCAAATATTGCCTGTTGCAGCGCCATTCGTGGGTAGGCACCGTTGGTGCAGGTCATATTCAACCGCAGGCGCGCCTCTTCTTGTATCTGCCGCTGCTTTTCATGGCTGCGGCCACCGAGCATCAGCAGCGTTTCGTTCAATCCCGACGGCCCGCGCCACATGCGCGTGTGGTAAAAACGTTCCGGCCACTGATTCTGGTATTTCAGCATCCCGCCTTTACCCCGAAACTGGCTGTAGGGCACATATTGGTACGTCTGGTGGTTATCCAGCTTCTGACTGACACTATCGACCGAATAGATTTCCGTATGGCCATCATGTAAACGATGCGGCCGCAGCCGGTAGTCAAGCACGGCGGGATCAATACTCAGCGGCTCCCCCAAATGGTGAAACAGGTTAATTAGCGGCACACAGTGCATACGCAGCGCGTCCGGGGGTATAGCCAGGTTAGGGGGCAGTGGCTTGTCCAGTACCACTTCAAGTTCAAACCCATAACAATCTGCTGCCAGGTGCAGGGTTTCCAACCCCTGCAGATTGATAAAGAAATAACGCGCCGGGCCGGTGAAATACTCCAGCCACGGACGCACCTCACCGCACATTAGCGGACTGTCACTGTGCGGCCAGATTGAGGCTTCCGTTGCGTGCCACTGTGGGCTGATATTGCCACTGAATGGATACTGCTCAGTATCACCTTGATAGCGAACCCAGATAGAGTGCACCTGGCGACTTAGCGCCAGATAGAGGGCTGACTGCAAAACCCGATCACCATTGATAAACAGCGGCAGATTTTGCCAGTCAATCTGCTGGCGATCGGCCAGGGGGGAAATAACAAAACGCAGCCGCAGTGCATGCTGACCCTGCCGGCGGGTAAAATGGGTAATATTGTCCAGAGTAAAGGGATGGATCACCAGCGGTCGCGTAGTGCGATAGGGGCAACGCTCGCCCCGGCCCTCTTGCGTGGTGATAATCGGCGTAGTCAGAATTTCACTGCCCGCTTCCAGTCGTTGATCGCGAGTATGATGGTTGGCATTGCCAGGGGTCATTTCCACAACGGCAGTGGATGGCAGTGTACGGTTCACAATCGGTAATAGATGGGCCAGTAGCGGTTCGGTTAGCTCAGGAATATCGTCATCAATTTTCTGGCGAATACGCGCCATTAGAAAGGCAAAGCCCTGAAACAGCCGCTCCACGGATCCATCTCGCGGTCCCGCACTGCTGTCGAGGCCAAGTTCACGGGCAATATCCTGGAATTGACTGGCAAATTCGCTACCGGCTTCTTTGAGATAACGCATCTCACCATCGAAATAACGCATAAAAACGTCGTCGGTCATTGCCTGCTCCTTTGCTTACCGAATATTAAAGATGGCAGTACAAAACCCTGCAAACTCAACACACTTACCGGGTCATTACCGGGAGTGAAGGCCAGTCGGTATTTAAGGGGCAGACCGTCAGAAGCTATCCAGGTGAGTTGGTAATGTGTGCCGTCGAGCGGGGTGATTTTTGCCTGCGCCAGTAATCGATAAAACCCCCAGGTACCTGGCGCATCTAAATAGGTGCGGGTGCTGGCCCGCACGCTGCTCCACATCAGTGTCGCGTTGTGGTAAGAGGTGTCTGCAGGCCATTGAATTTCCTGCCAGAAGGGCTGCTGGTTGAAGTAGATCAGTTGTTGGCCGTCAATAATCAGCTCAGTCTGCACAACGTCTTTTGCCGTTTCGGGCTGCAACTGAAAACGCAGGCCCCAGTAACGACCAAATAATGTACTCCCCAGGCGATCAAGATGATTAAGCTGCTGTAAAAACTGCGGACTGACTGCCAGTCCCGGCGGCAGTGGGTCGACAGCCTGCCAACTGCCATTGTGATAGGTCACCACACCCTGCAGATATGACGAGATAAATCGCGGGATCTTGCCGGTATCCGGGGCAATAAAATCACCAAGGCCAGGAAATGACGCTTCCTGTCGGCTATTGGTAAACGGAAACTTGTTGGCAAATGCCTGCTGCCACGGCTGAACAATCTCCCGCTGCCAGGCACTATTTATCCCGGCCATCGCGGGTTGCATCATCCCTTGCCAGGTCTGGCTGATGGGGGCAATAAACAGTGCCTGCGTCATAGGTTGCCAGCCGCGACCCAACTGAGAGGTCAGTCGCTGCGGCAACTGTGTAATATGGTTGTCGATCTGTGTTCCCTGCAATACGGACTGAGATAATGCGGCGATACCGCCACTAACGGATGACAGACCATGTATCCGATCACGCAAGCTTCTGACCTGCATCTGCAAGCTGGACAGCGACAGATCGCTGTTATCGCTGGCATAAACCAGGCTGACAATGCCATTAAAAAAAGGCACCAGTGTCGGGTTCAGTTCACGCAGAGATTCATTGGGGCTGGCGACCAGAGCCTGCCAGGCCAGTTGTTTAATCAGCGCCGCCTGCGGGGAGCGGTAGGTATCGGCCATTAGCTGTAATTGTTGCAGAGGGTCTTGGGTAGGAATGGGCTGTATTTGGTTCAGCGTCTTCTGCCACGCCTGGCCAAAATCCGCCAAATACCTCGCCGTCAGCCGTGCCCCCATCGCCTGTGGTGAGAGGGGTCCAGCCAGCGGCTCGTCGCCATCAGCCAGCACCCAACTGGTCTGCTCCTGACGTTCCGCCACCAGCGCCGCAATGTGGGCACGAATATCGCCGTCATACGCCTGACGGGTAAAACGCGCAGGGATCCTGGCGTCAAGACGGAACGCACCCTCGGCATCACGACCATCAAGTAACTGAACCAGCGACAGGCTGCCATAGCTTCGGTCGGCGCGAGCCAGCAGGGACTGATAAAGCTGCTCCTCTGCATTCGGGCCGCTTATCTGCTGCAATAATGCGCGACGCACCTGGATTACCAGTGACTTGTCGGCGACAATGCGCCATTCAGAGTGAGATCCCAGCTCGCGGGTAAAGAAGGTAATGGCCGACGCGGAAACGCCCGGCAACAGTGGCTGCAGCTGTTGGCTAAGAAAAGTTTGTGCCTCAGTGCCCCTGGTACGCTCTGGTACCACCAGCATCAGATAGGCTTTCAACAGGTTATAGCCTTGCCGGCTATCAATGGCAGCATTGGGTTGTGTCAGAGCCTGTAAGCGAGCAGTCAGCGCACGTTGCGCCGGAAGCACTATTTCAGCCTGGTTCACCTGCCCATAAGTCGCCTGCACGCCAGGGAGCAGCAAGTGCGTTATATCCATACCAAAGCGATGATACCAGGGCGTACCCTGCTGTTGCTGATACAGCAGAGCGATTAGTTGTTGCTGCAGCGTAGGGAGTAAATCCTTCCCGGTCGTCTGTTGAGCCAGTTGCCTGGCCGTTTGAGTGTGTGACAACAGGCGGACGTTGGCAAACCAGGCATACAACGAACCTACCGACCAGAACAACATAAGCGCCATTAGCCCGGCACGTAGTGCCATCGCCATGGTTAAGCCACGGGCTTTACCTGGCTGAGAGTGTGCATGATCCGCCAGTTTTTCCCATAGTGGCGTGGCACTGAACTGCTGCGGGGCATAGGTTAAACCGCCCGCTTGCCGAGGGGTAAACACCAGGCCGTGCAGCGGCAGGCTTAATCCGCCGGTGAGCAGCGGCAGGCTTAATCCGCCGGTGAGCAGCGGCGTCACCGCTGCTGTCAGCGCCGTCCGGCCCCCGCGCATAAGCATGGCAGACAGGCGTAACAGGAAATCATGCCGAGGGTTGGCCAGCACCTGCGGCATCGCCTGGTGGGTTAATTCTGCGCGCAACTGTTGCAGGGCGGCAGTCAATGTTTGTGGCGTAAAGGGTTGGCCGGATAGCACCAGCGCCAGATGCTCGGGGCTAAGTTGTGGTTTCTCGCCCTCTTCACTGATATCCAGCAAATAACAGGGGGCGCACCACTTCAGGCTGCGCTGCAACTGCTGCACTCCACGACGCAGGGAATCGATATAATCATTCTGCAGCCAGTAAGATCCCCGTCCCACCAGGATTAGCGCATCCACGGGGCGACGGCGACGAAACTGCCGGAGCGCCAACAGGTCCGGCAAATGACCACCGTGTACGGCATTCCCCCCCGCTAATAACAGAGCAGACCCCACCAGTTGCCAACCTTGCGTAGTCAGTCCCGGCGCGACCTGTTCAATATCTGCGGCATCACCGGTCACCAGCAACCAGGGCATAGCGCGCTTCCAGCGCCAGCGGGAATGCTGCATTAGTGTTTGTTGTATAGCGGGTAAATTGATGGTGGGTTCAGGTTTCGGCAGATCGCCAGTATTGATATAGGGTGGTGCGAGAATACCTTCTTTATCCAAAAGCCCCGGTGCACGCCTGTATTGCCACCTTTGTAAGCAGAAGTAAATAACCAGTATAAGTACGAAAGCCACCATGCAAAGCAGTTCTGAAGGCTTGCCGATCTCATTTATCAACGACTGAGGCAATAAATACCCGGCGAAAAAATACAACAGGCAGGCAGAGAACAAAGCAACAAGAATACCCATCAGGTTGTTCCTTCTGATTTACAACTTAGCTGTTGTAACAGGAACTGCTCTTGATGCCGAGTGAACAGTAAATGATCACCGCGACATTCTGCAGCCAGGGTTATCATAACGGCATGTCGGGAAAGTCCGGGCAAACCCAGCACACTATCTGTAGCGTAAAGCTGTCCGCTGGTAAAACCTGTCTCCTGCTCAATACAAGCCAATGGAACTTTTTCAGCCTGCACTTCTGTCAGGCGGCAATACCAACCGGTGGTAAGTTTTTCCGCGGATATTTGTTGTTCACACTGTAATTTTAGCGCCTGCGATAACGTTGCTGCCGGAGTCAGTAGTGGTCGTAACAAACTGGCTTTCGAAGTCAATTTCCATTGCTTACATAAATCAGCGGGTGCAAGTAATAAAGAAACGGCTTCTTCGCTGGAACCAGGATTGTCTGCGGTATCGATAAAAATCAGACATTGCACCCCGGCAAAAGGTGAAGTCCAGGCAGCAGATAGCCATTCACTAAAATCAGTATGGGGAAAAGACTCAATGCTATTAAGCGGCAAAGAGAGTGTTTCCGCAGCGCGGGTGATTAAAGTTTGCCAGTCAGCTGCATTTTGAGACTCCGCCGAAACCTGCCATAACAAGGTTAGCGATGCCGAGAGTGAATGAGTCTGCCAGTATTGGCTAACAGGCTGAAGGAGAGAGTTGATAAGCTGAGCGCGACCTTGCCATTCACTTATACCATTAAGGGTAGGCAGAGGCAGGCAATTGCCAGAATTAACAGGTGGTTTATCCCCCACTATCTGGGCTAATTCAGACTCACCTAACCCAGTCTGTCGTCCCCACGCCAGTAATTCCAGCGATTGGCACGCCCAGTTATGCCATTGTTGCTGCCGTACCAGCACGGTTTCATTACGTGCATCAATTCTGGTTACCATTACGTCATATGCCATTAGACGCCCCCCAATGGCCAGAGTCCAGAGCAGGAATGGGCCGGCAACAGCCACCAGTAACAGATGTGTTCTGTCTTGCAACTCGTCATCTGGCAGCAAGCTAATGGCAAGGAAAAAACCGCCAACTAGCATTATCAGTAACGCGACTCCCCACCACAACCAGCGTGGCCGGGAAGGATAAGTAGCCATAAATAAAGTGGGGATCGACCAGTTCATTGCTAACCCTCACCAGCATTTTGCAGGCTGGCAATAAGCGTGCAACCACACTCAGAGTTAAATCCATCCAGTGCCGCCAATTTGCCATTTATTTGAATACGGGTTTGTCCTGGCAAAATAGCATTCACACCGTGATCTCTCTTGGGACACTTCACCTTGTCACCGACCAAAGCCACTTTTTTACCGTAGACTTGCGGTCCAGAAGCGGTAACCACCTCCCCTCCATGGTCCGTTTTATCACCGAGGCAAATGAATGCACGCATTAAATTTCCTTTTCTTATTGGCGTTTAAAAAAAGAGGTCCCAAACCGCATATAAAGTAATTCCTACATACACTGCCACCC
>NZ_JAADJU010000011.1 GCF_012933545.1 Rouxiella aceris
GACACTGTTCAATTTGGACAAGGCGCAGGATTCCAAAGGAGGCGCGCCTTCGCCTCCTTTGGGCGGTCTGGGCCGCCGCCCAGTGAGCGCAGCGAATGCAGTTGACCTTGACCTTGACCTTGATCTTGACCTTGAAGTTAAAAGCAAATTTGCAATTAAAACCGAAACAGCTCCTCGGAGTTAATTGACTTTAAAGCCAAAAATTGCCATTTAAACTCAACAAACTTACTGCTCACTATAACCTTCGCCGCCCGGCGTCAACTGCGATAACTGACAGGCGGGGCTGCTTTTATTTTTATCATCCTGGCAGTCAGAGGCATCATCTTTGACAAAAATATGATCGAGGATGGCGCGAGCAGCCGGTCCGGCTACCAGCCCGTCACCACCACCGTTTTCAAGGATCAATGCCATCGCCACCGTCGGATGATCAAAAGGCGCAAAGGCGGTGTAGAAAATATGGTCACGCAGACGAACCGGCGTCATTTTGGCGTTATAGCTCTGGTTTTCACGTAGGCTGAACACCTGTGAGGTGCCGGATTTTGCCGCAATTTTATAAGGTGCGGTGTGGAACAGTTTGTAGCCGGTACCGTTGGGCGCATTGGCCATGCCAAACATCGCATTTTTGACGATGCTCCAATAGGCAGAATGCGGATCGGCAATCTGCCCGCCGTCCGGCATTTTATAAGGGGTGACAACATTACCCAGTTGCATGGCATCCAGCAGATGCGGGGTCATGATTTTACCGTTGTTAATCAGAATAGTTAGCGCCTTGACCATCTGAATTGGCGTGGCGATCCAATATCCCTGACCAATGCCTACCGAGACGGTATCCCCTTGATACCATTCTTTTTTATGAACTTTCATTTTCCATTCACGACTCGGCAGATTACCGTAATACTGCTCATCGAGATCGATACCCGACGACTTGCCGTAACCAAATTTACTCATCCATTCGTGAATACGGTCGATGCCCATTTCATAGGCGACCTGATAGAAAAAGGTATCTGCCGATTCCTCAATGGCTTTGGTGACATTCAGATAGCCATGACCGGTCTTCATCCAGTCGCGATAGTGGCGCTCGGTGCCGGGGAGCACCCAGGTTGGTGCACCAAAGAAGGTGGTCTGCGGAGTGATCACCCCGGCAAAAAGTGCCGAGATCGACATATAGGGCTTAATGGTCGACGCAGGGGGATAGAGGCCCTGAGTCACGCGGTTAATCAAAGGCAAATCGGGATTTTTCAGCAAGGTGCTGTAGGCCTTGCCGGAAATACCATTTACAAAGGGGTTAGGATCATAACTGGGACTGGAAACCATCGCGCGCACCGCGCCGTCACGGGGATCGACCACCACCACTGCCGCACGCTGGCCCTTAAGCACTTTTTCAATATATTGCTGCAAGCCGAGATCCAGCGTCAGCTTGATATTTTGACCAGCCTGGGGCGGGGTCTCAGTTAACAGACGGACAACGTGACCATGGTTATCGACTTCCACTTCCTGATAGCCGGTACGGCCATGCAAGGCTTTTTCGTAATATTTCTCTATCCCCTGCTTGCCGATATCGTGATCTGCCGCGTAATTCTCCATCAGTCCAGCGTCTTCCAGCTCTTTTTGGTCACGATCGTTAATCTTGGAGACATAGCCCACCACATGCGCCAGCTCGGCACCATAGGGGTACTGGCGCTGCTGATAGCTGCTGATCGAGACACCAGGGAAGTCAAACTGATTAACCGCGAAGCGGGCTACCTCTTCGTCGGTCAGCGCCTCTTTGAGCGGGATTTCGGCAAATTTTTTGCCGTGGTACATCGCATCCTGGAAGTTCGCCAGATCGTCCGGCGTCAGATCGACAATCGGCGTCAAGGCCTTTAAGGTCGCTTTGAGATCTGGCACTTTGCCGGGGATCAACTGGATCTGGTAGAGCGTAATATTTTGCGCCAATACCACGCCATTACGATCCATGATCAGGCCACGGCTCGGGGCGATGGGCAACATTTTGATGTCGTTCTGATTGGACCGCGTCTGATAGAAGTCGTGCATGCCAACCTGCAGACGGTAGAGGTTATAACCCAATACACCAAACAGCAGCACTACGATAACAAATGCGATCACCGCACGACGGATAAAAATTATTGACTCAGCCGTATGGTCGCGGATTTCTTCGTTAAGTAGGGCCATTACCGGGGGATTACCTTTCTTGTCAGACGTCTGTGCTTATGCAAAAAATGCGGGGGTGCAGAAAGTGCGAAAGGATAGCGCTAAAGCGCCAAGGGGACTATCAGAACAGTGCTAATGAACCCAGAGTAGTGTTTCTATTTATGAATATTTTTACACAATACGTTTCCGGGAGAAAACAGGGATTGACCAGCGGATATTACAGCGGAGGAACCGGCCTCAATCCCGTGTATAACAGGGTTGAGGCTGCGTTAGAAATGTTACTTACCTACGACTTCTACACAGTCACCATAGATGTAGCCTTCGGTTTCCGTGGCGATCACAAAGCTGTTTTTTACATGAATATACATTAAGTTATCTGCGGTTCCCGCCTTCATTGGCTGATCATTCTGGCCAATAATATCGGTCAGTTCGGGGCTGGTCACCATTTTGCTGCCGTCAGGAGAAAAGCTGAAGGTGTTACCCGCATCATAGACCCTGGCATCCTTATTAACCACCTGGGCAGAATCGTTGCCATCAGTCCCCTGGATACTATGTGTTAACACACATTTATAGGTTGTTACTGCATAAGCCGAGCAAGAAGTAAAAGTCAGTAATACCGCAATGAAAGCGACGAGCCTGGACATTGAAAAATCCCAACTAAGAAATGTGAGCCACATCCTATCACTTGGCAATATTATAGAAAGTAGGCGACGAAGAAATAGTCATAACCTGCTCCAGGGCTGGCAGAACAAAAAAAATGCAGTCTGCGAGCAACGGGTTACAAATCACTCACTTAAATCAAATTAATATTATTTAATAGGATATTATGAGCGAAAAGTTTTCGATAATGTCCATTTCACAATTTGCCTCAGTTAGCGGATTTGATGGTAAGTAAGCGTAACCTTCAGTAATTTTTTGGCAGTCGGGTAGTTGGGGCTTAAAAGTCAATTTTTGGATTTAACTTCAAGGTCTAGGTCAAGATCAAGGTTAACTTCAAAGTCAAGGTCAAGGTCAAGGTCAACTGCATTCGCTGCGCTCACTGGGCGGCGGCCCAGACCGCCCAAAGGAGGCGAAGGCGCGCCTCCTTTGGAATCCTGCGCCTTGTCCAAATTGATAAGTGTCGTGCCCTCGGTTGTAGTTCTTTCCAGTGACATCGGTGTGTGGCCTAAACCACGCCGCTGCGCGGTCCCTTCACTCGGTCGCGAGCCAAAAGCGTCTCGCTCCACGTCGCTCAGCGTAGGTTTTGAATCGGCCAGGAAGCATTTACTGAAAAACCGGCAACATTAAAGGTCAACTGCGAAAGATAAAAAGATAAAAAGATAAAAAGATAAAAAGATAAAAAGATAAAAAGATAAAAAGATAAAAAGACAATTTTGCCGCTGAAACGGCACGGTGTGCATAGTTGGCTGGCACATTCAGAGACGGCGCCGCGCGAAGCGGAGGGAGACGTTTTTGGCTCCCGACCGAGCAAGGGGACTGCGTAGCAGCGCGGCTCGTGCCACACTGGGGGTAACTGAAACATAGCCGGTAATAGGCAGCAGACAAATCAACAACACCAAAAGGCCAAGGATTGTTAAGGAGCGGGCCAGCGCTCCTTAACTCGGTTCGGCACAGTCGGTTAAGCTGCCACTGCAATTATAAAACCGAAACAGCTCCTCGGAGTTAATTGACTTTAAGCCAAACCGGTACGACGTACATAGCTAGTTGGCACATTCAGAGACGGCGCCGCGCGAAGCGGAGGGAGACGCTTTTGGCTCCCGACCGAGCAAGGGGACTGCGCAGCAGCGCGGCTCGTGCCACGCTCGGAGTCACTGAAACATAGCCGGTAATAGGCAGCAGACGCATCAGCAACACCAAAAGGCCCAGGATTGTTAAGGAGCGGGCCAGCGCTCCTTAACTCGGTTCGGCACAGCGGGTTAAGCTGCCACCGCAATGATAAAACCGAAACAGCTCCTCATAGCCAATTGATTTTAAAACCATAAATTGCCATTTAAGCTAAAACCGATACAGCTCCTCGGAGTTAATTGACTTTAAACCACAAATTGCCATTTAAGCCCAACCCGATACAGCTCCCCATAACCCATTGACTTTAAAAAAGAAAATTGCCATTTAAGCCCAAACTAATATTTCCCATCATTGAGCAGAAGCTTACTATTGCTGTTAATTCGCGCCTGGATAACTCGTTGCGTTTCTCGCGTAATTTGGTCTGGAAGCATTTCTTTCGACATTGATGAAAAATGTGCTGCAACCTCACAGGTTTTATCAATAATACGATCAATCTGCGGGACAGTAAGTTCGGCTTCTTCCATGCCAAGAGAAAGGATATGCCGACGGCCAATCTCGAGGGCTTCCCCCCTGACATCCATCTGGTGGTAGCCGCCCGGCCCCTCGCAGTAAGTTACGTCATAGGCTGGTGCAAGTTTCCATTGACCAGATGAAGACATGATATAAGCGAAGTTTTTGGGGTGATCGTCGCGATTATTGAAAATGACATTAAAGACGACACGCTCAAATGCCCGTGATTTTTCCCGCATATCATTGGTACACAGCTGTGTAGCCCGCAGAAAATTAGTGTAGTCGAGCGCTCCCGGAGACTGATAATCTGCACCAGTGAAAGCTGCAAGGCTTTGCATTGGCACCTTCATCCCCCCTTGGCGATCAAAACGTTTTGTGGCAAATGCCGCCTGCCCGTTAGGCAGACTAAAATATTGAGTATCCGGGGTGTGGATGCCACATGCCCGCAGGCATTGCATATAGATCGCCTCAATAGCACAAACTTCCGGATGCTCCTGTTTACCTGGAAATTTTACCAACCAGTTTTCCGCACCTAACACAGTCTTGGTTGTAAATGTTCCTGATTGCGGATCTCGACACAGTAAAGCTTTGGGTCTGGCCCCCTGGGGTGATCCCCCCATTTGCAGTAGCCGTTGCAAAAACTCGCCGCCGTCGCCATCAAGCACCTCATGAATTTCTGAGGCTAACTGGTCGAGAGGAATATCTTCTTCAGGAAACGCTGCATCGGGTTGTGCTGGCTGAAATGACATTGCTCCCATCGCATTGCTCCCGATGTAGGTTAAGCGTTCCAGAGGACCGATTCGTGCCACATTGAGACCTCGGCGGCGAAATAATCGATCCATCAGCAACATGCCCCATCCATCCGGCAACGAATCATAAACGGGCCCAGGCAACCCTAATTGATGCAAGGGAAAGTCTTTTCGTAACTTAGTCCCGCGCAATGGCAAGGTGTATGAGCATAATTCCAGTCCTTTGCGTATTGCTTCATCGCTGTATTCAAACATAATCACCGGGCGGCCGGTGATTGCCGTTGAGGAAACCAATGTTCCCCACAGCCAGTGCTCTCCCCAGCCGTCATAATAGACATTGATTTGATTAGGCATTCGACGCCTTCTTTTTTATACGTCTACGTTTAACACTCTCTTCATAACGCAAGATATCATCCAGCGTATCCACTCTGGGTTGAAAAAGCTGTTCAAGTTCTTTAACACGTCCAAGTACCATAGCGACTCGTACCACGGTCTCAAATCCAACGTTACGTCCCGACTCGAGATTCGACAACGTGTTTACGCCAATGCCCGCGCGGCCAGCCACTTCATTCTGGGTCATCTGCTGAGACAATCGTTCCTTGCGTAACCGCTCGCAAAGTAGCTTAACAACTTCGCCGGGTTTAGTGAGTGTTAAATCCATAATATTGTGGTTAATCTTAAAAAAATGAGTATTACACACAGTATAGTGGATTTAAAAAATATTTTTTAGACTTATGGTCAGGAGGCGTTGTTTTAAAATGGGGCTTAGAAGGCAATTTATTACTTAAAAGGCAATTAACTATGCTCACTGGGCGGCGGCCCAGAGCGCCTTTATAGCTTAAAAGTCAATTTACTCCGAGCAAAGGGTTTCGGTTTTAATTGCAAATTTGCTTTTAACTTCAAGGTCAACGTCAACATCAAGGGCATTCGCTGCGCTCACTGGGCGGCGGCCCAGACCGCCCAAAGGAGGCGAAGGCGCGCCTCCTTTGGAATCCTGCGCCTTGTCCAAATTGAACAGTGTCGTGCCCTCGGTTGTAGTTCTTTCCAGTGACCCCGGTGTGTGGCCTAAACCACGCCGCTTCGCGGTCCCTTCACTCGGTCGCGAGCCAAAAGCGTCTCGCTCCACGTCGCTCAGCGTAGGTTTTGAATCGGCCAGGAAACATTTACGGCAAAACCGGCAACATCAAAGGTCAACAGCGAAAAACAAAAAAAACAAAACAGTAGGTTCTGAAACCGTATGGTTTACATAGTTTGCTGGCACATTCAGAGACGGCGCCGCGCGAAGCGGAGGGAGACGTTTTTGGCTCCCGACCGAGCAAGGGGACTGCGCAGCAGCGCGGCTCGTGCCACACACGGAGTGACTGAAACATAGCCGGTAATAGGCAGCAGACGAATCAACAACACCAAAAGGCCCAGGATTGTTAAGGAGCGGGCCAGCGCTCCTTAACTCGGTTCGGCACAGCGGGTTAGGTGACCACCGCTATTATAAAACCGAAACAACTCCTCATAGCCAATTGCCTTTTAAAACCATAAATTGCCATTTAAGCCCAAACCAAAACAGCTTCTCTAAAGCCAATGGCCTTTAAAACCAAAAATTGCCATTTAAGCCAAACCGGCACGGTTTACATAGCTGACTGGCACATTCAGAGACGGCGCCGCGCGAAGCGGAGGGAGACGTTTTTGGCTCCCGACCGAGCAAGGGGACTGCGGAGCAGCGCGGCTCGTGCCACACTGGGAGTGACTGAAACATAGTCGGTAATAGGCAGCAGACGAATCAACGACACCAAAAGGCCCAGGATTGTTAAGGAGCGGGCCAGCGCTCCTTAACTCGGTTCGGCACAGCGGGTTAAGTGGCCACCGCTATTATAAAACCGAAACAGCTCCTCAGAGCCCATTGACTTTAAAAAAAGAAAATTGCCATTTAAGCCAAAAACCTTATTCCCCCGCCTTAGTACTAATCCCCCACTTCTTCATCCTCGAAATCAAAGTAGTACGTTTAATCCCCAAACGCTGCGCCGCACCTTTCGGGCCGGAAACTACACCGTTAGTTTCTTTAAGTACACGGAGGGTACGCTGATAGTCGGACTCCTCATCGCCCGCTACCGCCGTGCCGCGCGCAGGTTCGGCAAGTGCAGCGGCGCTAAAGCGCAACTCATCAAACTGTAAATTGAGCACATTCCCCTGGGTTAATAACACCGCTCGCTCAATCACGTTTTCCAGCTCACGCACATTGCCCGGCCACGGCATCAGACTCAGTAAACGCAATGTCTCGGCAGGAATGCTGTCGATAGTGCGCTTCATACGGCGGGCAATTTTAAAGGTCAGAAACTTCACCAACTGCGGAATATCTTCCGGCCGCTCGCGCAACGGGGGAATAACAATAGGAAAAACGTTCAGCCGATAATACAGGTCACTGCGGAACTGCTTGTCAGCCACCATTTGCAGCAAATCACGGTTGGTAGCCGCAATCAGGCGCACATCGGAGACGATCACCTTATTGCCACCTACTCGCTCAAACTCCCGCTCCTGCAAAATGCGCAGCAGCTTCGGCTGCAGCTCCAGCGGGATCTCGCCCACCTCGTCCAGAAACAGAGTGCCTTTGTCCGCCATTTCAAAGCGTCCGGCGCGCTGCGAGGTTGCCCCGGTAAACGCCCCCTTTTCATGGCCAAAGAGATCGCTTTCCAGCAAACCGGCCGGCATGGCAGCGCAGTTCATCTTCACCATGCGCTGGCTACGACGCTCGCTAAGATTATGGATCGCACGGGCAATCAGCTCTTTTCCGGTACCAGTTTCGCCGAGGATCAGTACCGAACAGTCACTTTTGGCTACCACTTCAACCTGTTTCAGCACCGCCGACATCGCCGCGCTGCGACCGACAATTTCGCTGAAATCGGGATGGCTGTCATGGCTTTGCTCTATCAGGTACATATTTTCATGTACCAGCTTCTCTTTTAACGCGGTAATTTCCTGATAAGCCTGGGCATTATTGACGGCAATAGCGATACGTTCGGCAATCTGCTGCAACAACGGCAAATTTTGTTGCTGGCTATCCAGCTCAACCAGTTTGAGAACGCCAAGGGTCTTCTGCCCAAAGCGCAATGGGATGATCGACAGCGTCTGGGACTGCGCCAGATAACGTTCAAAAAGCGCCCGCTCGTCCTGGGTCATTCGATCGCTGGAATGCAAGGGACGATGGACCACCTCACCGCTGCGCAGTACGCTGTCTTCCAGCGAATTGTCACGCGACAACTGATAAAAATTTCGTACCGAAGGAGCATCGGGAATAAAACAGGTAGAGTAGACCTTGAGTTGATCTTCACCGCTCTGCCCCAGCACTATGCTGAGGGTGGTGATGGGAAAATAGCACTGAATGGCCTGCGTCATCTCGAGGATCACATCATCGAGATCGCGCTCTGACAGCACCGCATTTGTTACATCTACCAATACACGAAAATCGTCGCGTTCATGACGCAACTGCCGCTGCTCTTGCAGAACCTGCTGCTGCCAGTTGAGCTGTTCCAGACACAAGGCCACCCAGGTCATCAGACGCTGTAGCCACTGCTTCTGCTCTTCATTAAACAGCCGCCCCTGGGTGCGAGTAAACTCACAGGCCCCCACCAGACCCAATGAGGTTTCCAGCGGGAAAAGGCAATAGTCGCCAAAATCCGGGCAAAGCTGCGGCAGGAGATCGTCAGGATAGCGGCTGCGATAGGCCTCACTTTGCCAATATTGGGATTTACCCTCCTTGATCAACTGCTGCAAAGGCCCTTGCGCTGCTCGCACCGGGGTTTCCCGTGGCAACAAAGCCGCAGCAGTATCTGCACGGAAGATATAGGAACGAAAAGACTGCGTCTCAGGTTCGAATACACTGAGAATAAAGTCTTTTGCCGCACCCGACAGGACCGTAATTTCGTTAATTTTTTCTAACAGGCTTGCCAGGTTTTTTTGGCTCAGCAGGTCACGGGCAAGCTCGAAGAGGTTATCCGTCTTCGCGGTATTCAAAATCGTTGTCGACATTGTCAGTTACTCAATTGGCAAGAGTGTGAAGCATGTGGCCCAGAGATCGACGAAAAATTATTATTTTGGGGCCGCGATATCACTACGACCCTGAACGGGACACCAGGTAAAGTCTAGCGCTTTCTTCCCGGTGATTTAGCCACGTCTGATCAACAAATACGGGGTAAAGGCTCGGCATAAGGCAAATCCAGCAGACGGGTAATGCCATAACTGCCGCGCAGAAGAATTTTCGCTGTACTCACTACCTCACCAATACAGGCGGCATCGACACCCAATGGATGCTGATGCAAACGTTCGAGCACATGTGGTGCACTGTCTGCCGAAGTCACAATCACCAGTTTGCCTTCATTGGCAAAATTTAGCGGCTCCAGACCCAACAGTTCGCAAATACCACGCACCGCGCTTTTCACCGGCAGACTGCTTTCGTCAATTTCAATGCCTAATCCGCTGGCCGCCGCATACTCATGCAGTATAGCGTTAACGCCACCGCGAGTAGCATCGCGCAGCGCGTGCACACCGGCGAGCGGGCGCAAAGGCGCAATCAAATCACTAAGCACTGCGCAATCGCTGCTGACATCCAATTGCATATCCAGCTTTTCGCGCAAATTGAGGATCGCCGCGCCGTGATCGCCCAGTGTACCACTGACAATAATCTTATCACCCACTGCAATGTTTTTTGCCGACCATTCGACAGCCTGCGGGATCACGCCAATGCCGGAAGTATTGATAAAGATTTTATCGGCAGCGCCGCGCGGCACTACTTTAGTATCGCCAGTGACAATCTGAATGCCATATTGTCTGGCGGTGTTGGCCATTGAGTCCACCAGGATTTGCAGGGTGTCGAGGGAAAATCCCTCTTCAAGAATAAACCCGCAGGACATAAACGCCGGTGTCGCTCCGCTGACCGCCAGATCGTTGGCCGTGCCACATACCGCCAGCTTGCCTATATCGCCGCCGGGAAAGAAGATCGGGTCGATAACATAGCTGTCGGTGGTAAAGGCCAGGCGATCGCCTTGCAGGGCCAGTTCGCTCAGCGACATACGCGCCTGATCTTCGCGCTGATTTAAAAAAGAGTTACTGAACGCGGTAAGGAACATCTCCTCGATCAACTGCTGCATTGCGCGTCCACCGCTGCCATGCGCCATTGTAACAACTCGATTGGCTGAGTTCATAAAGCGGTCCTGTGAATTTGATTAGGGTAAGACGGGCCAGCCGTAACGCTGTGGTCAGCAGGCGCGAGCGGTTCCAGCGATACTTCTTGTCGGCGATATTGATACCAAGCGGCGCAAGCCCCTTCCGAGGAGACCATCAGCGCACCAAAGGCATTTTGTGGATGACAATGGCTGCCGAATAACGGGCACTGATGGGGTTTACAGCGACCGGTTAACACTTCGCCGCAGCGCGCGCGCGGGTCGTCGCTGACCTGCTGTTTTTGCGGCTGAAAACGCCGTTCAGCATCATAGTCCAGATAGGCATCGGTAAGGGTAATACCAGAATCTGCAATTACCCCCAGGCCACGCCATTCACTGTCACCACCGAATTTAAATACTTCGGCGATAGCTTGTTGTGCCAGCGGGTTACCTTGCGCAGGCACCACCCGACGGTATTGATTTTCTGTTTCACAGCGCCCCTGGCAAAATTGTTCCACCAGCATCAACACGCTTTGCAGCATATCCAGGGGTTCAAAACCGCTGACCACCAAAGGGCGGCCAAAGCGCTCGCTGATAAAGCCGTAAGGCTCGGTGCCGATAATCATGCTGACGTGACCGGGTGCCAAAAAGGCATCGATCCGCACGTCAGGCTGTTGCAGCAAACTCTGTAAGGTGGGGATCAGGCTGATATGCTGACAAAACAGGGTGAAGTTTTTGATTTTTTCACGGCGAGCCTGTTGCAGGGTCACTGCGGTAACCGGCATGGTGGTTTCAAAACCCAGGCCAAAAAACACCACCTCGCGCGTTGGATTGGCCCTGGCCAATTTCAGGGCATCGAGCGGTGAATAGACCACGCGAACATCGGCACCCTGTGCTCGCGCCTGTAGCAAGGAGCCATGCTTGCCCGGAACTCTGACCGCATCGCCAAAGGTGCAAAAGATCACCTCGGGATGCGCGGCAATTTCACAGCAGGCGTCAATACGCCCCATCGGCAGAACGCAGACCGGGCATCCCGGCCCGTGAATAAACTCCAGCTCTGGCGGCAACAATTTATCAAGACCAAATTTGAAGATGGCGTGAGTATGGCCGCCGCACACTTCCATAATCTGCATCGGACGTTGCGCAGTAAAAGGCAATTCGGCTACCCGCTGCTCGATCTTTTTAAGCAGCCCAGTCACCATTTGTGGCGAGCGATATTCATCAACGTATTGCATCATGCCCCTCACCCTTGAGAAACAGGCCGACATCGTCTTCCACTTCACCCATTGCTGCCAGAGCGGCCAGAGTATCCAGCGCTTCGGCTTCATCCAGCAGGCTCATGGCAAAACCAACGTGGATCAGGATCCACTTGCCCAGCAATGAAGCGTAGGGTTGGTCACCGAGCACCAGCATGATGTTTACCTCACGGCGCATACCGCTGACTTCCGCCCAGGCGCAGTCCTGCGCGTCGTCGTGCAGGGCGACAATTTGCCCCGGGATGCCTATGCACATACTACATCCTCGCCCAGTTGGGCGCGTAACCAGTCAAGCCACTGCGTCATCCCTTCTCCGGTGGTGGCCGACAGCGCCAGCACGGTGATATCAGGATTGATCTGTCGAACATTGTCGATACAAGTGTCGACGTTGAAATCGACATAGGGCAGCAGGTCAATCTTGTTGAGGATCATCAGACTGGCGGCAGCGAACATATGCGGGTATTTCAGCGGCTTGTCATCACCTTCGGTGACGGACAATACCGCAACCTTATGGCGCTCGCCGAGATCAAAGCTTGCCGGGCAGACCAGATTGCCGACGTTTTCAATAAACAGCAGACTACGCGCGGCTGGGGACAGACGATGCGTGGCATCGTGGATCATTTGCGCATCTAGATGACAGCCTTTGCCGGTATTGACCTGGATCGCCGGTACGCCGGTAGCACGGATACGTTCTGCATCACGGGCAGTTTGTTGATCGCCCTCGATAACCGCACAGGTCACTTCAGGGGCCAGCAGCGTCAGAGTATGAGTCAACAAGGTGGTTTTACCTGAACCAGGGCTGGAGACCAGATTTAACGCCAGAATGTTCAACTCGCTGAAATGTTGGCGATTATGCTCGGCCAGATGGTTATTTTTATCCAGCACGTCGATCTCGATCTCCAGCATTTTACGCTGTGTCAGCCCAGGCGCGTGTCCTCCCGCTTCCCCTTTGCCGTAATGCAAAGATCCCGCGGCATCAACCGTCGGTTTAAAGGGTAAGCCAGCGTGAGACGCCGAGTCGTTGATAAAATGAAAATGTCCCGGCGTTAGATGAGGATGGTCATGATGGGGGTGATGGTGGTCATGATGATGGTGGTCATGATGATGCTCATCACCTTCAATTCGGGTTTCGCCACTGGCACAGCCACAGGTATTACACATAGTTATTCCTCATTTCAGCCTTCCATCTCGTCTTCATACTGCTGCCCGGCAGGCCATGCAGCGAGAGGGGAAGGGAATATCATTCGATTTCCAACCGTTTGATGGTCATGCCATTATCGGCGTCAATACGCAGATTACGGCCACCACATTGCGGACACAGCAGTACGCTGGGACTCATTAACTGAATATTTTTCTGACAATCGTGACACCAGCTATGGGCATCCTGCTCAATCAGGTGAAGCTGACATCCCTCCGCCAGGGTCTGCCGACAGACCATGTCAAAACAGAAATGCAGTGCCTCGGGTTCAACGCAAGAGAACGCCCCCAGCTCAATCCACACCGCAGTGATTTTTTTCACCGGATGCTTTGCCGCCTGTTGCAGCATGATTTCAAGCGCATTTTGGCACAGGGTTATTTCATGCATTTTATTCACCTGATATATAAAAGCAGAGTAATTTATATTTCGACATCCGAAGGGTCTATATAGCAAATTAAATGCCAGTTTATAAATCAATGAAAATTTATAGAGGATATTGAATTTACCGCTTCGTCAACATATCGACAGAAATGTCGAATCGTCACAACTTCGACATATTCCCGACAGATATCTTAATCTCAAAACAAATATATTTATTGATCGCAAACATAAAACCCCTCCCTTGCGAGGGATATTATTTCTCTGGCACGCTTTATGCTATCTGGAAGGATTCACGCAATCTTCCCCTGTTTGCGGAAAGGTAAAATGCACCGACTGGTGAGGCTAATTACGGATGGAAAACATGAGTACACTTAACGACCTTGTCGCACAATCTGAATACATTGCAGATAAAAAATGCCGTCTTGAAAATCAATGGCACAGCTACCACAGCACCTTGATACGCGCAGTAACGCTATCAAATAAGAAGATAAATCATCAGTTTACATGCAGCATAGACAACGATATCCGCTTTAAACTCTTTAATCATTTTACGGTATGCATCCATCTGGATAACGGATTTTATAATCAAAACATTGCTTATCGCATCAATCTCAACGACGCATCTGAGGACGAGCAGTTCCTGACGTTTGCCCATGCCACGCTTGACGAAAATAACAAAATTGACGAACAGATCGACATTAATAATCAGCAAGAAATTTTTCAACATTACCTAAATAAGATCCAACCTATTTATCAGTGCATATTTGATGCGTTGCAAAGTAAACAGCCTATCACTCCAGCGTTGAAGAAATTGCTCAATAGCATCTGAGTCTAGTTATAACAAAATGTGTCAATTTAATTTCCAGAAAAATTAATAAACATCATTCATGGCCTTGAGTGTCGAAATGTCATTTTTAGTGCCCGTTTCGACAATTATGTCGAAACATTGAGGAGTCCGGATGAGACGCCACGAACGAATAAACCAATATATTATTGCCGATCCCAAACAATGCATTGGTTGTAATACCTGCATGGCCAGTTGCTCCGCCGAGCATCAGGTGCTGGGACTGCAATCTGCCCCCAGGCTGACCGTGGTACGGGATGGATCGGGCACTGCGCCAATGACCTGTCACCAGTGTGAGGATGCGCCCTGCGCCAAAGTTTGCCCGGTTAATGCCATCAGCCATAAAGATGACGCCATTTTCCTTAACGAGAGTCTGTGCGTCAGTTGCAAACTCTGTGGTATCGCCTGTCCGTTTGGCGCTATCACTTTTGCCGGCAGCCATCCGATCGCTATCCCACGGGACTGCAACACGTCAAAAGCCTTACCGGCGCCTTATCCACCGCGTCCGATCAGTGCCTTCCTTGACTGTGTGCCCGGGGTCAGAGCCGTGGCGGTGAAATGCGATCTCTGTGCGCTAAGTGAAGAAGGCCCGGCCTGCGTCCGCACCTGCCCAACCAATGCCATCAAATTGGTGACTGCCGAGGTGGCGCAGTATGCCACGCAACAAAAACGACTCAGTGCCATGACGGTGCTTGCGGCCAGTTCGCCTTTCAATGCTCCCGCTGACGCCCACAAGGAATCCAATCGATGATTATGCCTTTGATGCTGGACCCGTTACCGCTATTGACGCTGGCGCTCGCCGCTTATGTCATCAGCGGTATCCTCAGCGCATTGCTGGCAAGTTTCGGCAAAGTCTCCTCCTGGCTAAGCGCGCTCGGCGGCCTGATTGCCTCGGCGGCCACCTTTTGCGCGGCATTGAGCGTATTGCTGGGCGGCGCGTTGTTGTCGGCAAGACTGCCGGGTATCAACTATCCCGTTGAGCTGAGTCAACTCAATGCTCTGCTGTTAGTGGCCATCTCCCTGCCCGCATTGTTCGGCAGTATTTATTCGCTGGCCTGGCTACAGTCTGCAACGGTCAAAAATCGTCGCCAGATCGCGCTGTTAAGCGCCTTCTTTCTGGCAGCCATGACGCTGGTTGTGCTCGCCGATAACAGCATTGCCCTGCTGCTCGCTCTCGAAGTCGCGGCGCTCTGTGCCTATTTCATGATTATCCAGCCCGGCTGTCAGAAAAGTCGCCGCGCCGGTTTAAATCAGTTTCTTTTTGGTCGTGCAGGCACGCTGCTGTTGGTGATCGCTTTCGCCCTGCTCTATCACGCAACGGGCAGCACCCATTTTAGCGTTGCGCGCGCCAGCGTCCTGTCGCCGCTGCTGGCTTCCGGCGTTTTTGTACTGGCGTTTCTCGGGTTTGCCATGCTTGCCGGGGTGATCCCCTTGCACGGTTGGGTGCCGCAGGCGCATAGCTCGGCACCGGCGCATATCAGCGCATTGTTCTCCAGCGGCCTGATGAAACTGGGCGTGCTGGGCATCGTCAAAATCGGCCTGGATCTGCTGGGTGTGCCGCCGCTGTGGTGGGGCATTGTGGTGTTGCTGCTGGCGGTGCTCACTGCCTTTGTCGGCGGCCTCTATGCGCTGATGGAACACGATATCAAGCGCTTGCTGGCTTACCACTCGCTGGAAAACATCGGCATTATCCTGCTCGGCATCGGTGGTGCCATGGTCGGATCTGCGCTGCACCAGCCCACCCTGGCCATGCTGGCGCTGATGGGCGGTCTGTTTCATCTGTTCAATCACGGGCTGTTTAAAAGTGCGCTGTTCCTCGGCGCAGGCGAAATCGAACAGCAGCTCGGTATTAAAGATATCGAAAAAATGGGGGGGCTGGCCCGGATCATGCCTTGCACCGCCGTGGCAATGCTTATTGCCTTGATGTCGATGTCGGCATTACCACCGCTTAACGGTTTTGTCAGTGAATGGTTTATCTATCAGTCGCTGTTTAACCTCAGCGGCCAGGGGCTGTTTATTACCCGTCTGCTGGGTCCATTGCTGGCGGTAGGACTGGCGATCACCGGCGCACTGGCGGTGATGTGTGTAGCCAAAGTATTTGGTGTCAGCTTCCTTGGCAAAGCACGCAGCCCGTTGGCGGAACAGGCCACCCGCGCACCACGCCTGATGACCTTTAGCACTGCCATGCTGGCGCTGCTTTGTCTGCTGTCGGGTATTGCCTCTCCGTGGTTACTGCCTGTGCTGGCGCGTATCTGTGCGGCCTTTCTTAATGCTCCGCAAATGGACATTGCCGCCCAGGCCAGCCTCTATCCAGGTGCCGGTAGCAAAACCTGGGTATCACCACCGCTGATGGCACTGTTGCTGCTTTCCCTGCCGCTGCTGCCGTTGTTGATCAGTGTCTGTCTGCGTGCCGGACGGCTGCCCAATCGCACACGCGGCGAGGCCTGGTCCTGCGGTTATGGCTATTCCAGTGAGATGGCGGTGACCGCCAGCGGTTTTGCTCAGCCACTGCGGGTGATGTTTGCACCGATTTATCGGCTGCGGAAAATCTTTATGCCTGACGGGCTGGTAAGCCTTATCCATCGTGATTGTCTGGCGGCCTTTTGTCGACGTCTGGCCATTGTTGAATTGGCTATTTTGCTGGTTGTGGCCATCGCCTGAGGATTTACATCATGACTTCTTTTGATCTTTTGATTTCGCCGCTGTGGCCGCTGGCGCTGATCCAGGCGCTGGTGCTGCTGGCACTGGCCCCGCTGTTTGCCGGCTTTAGCCGGGTATTGCGCGCCAGAATGCACAGCAGACGCGGACCGGGTGTACTGCAGGAATATCGCGATATCGCCAAGCTGCTTAAGCGCCAGAGTCTGGCGCCTGACGGTGCCGGCCCGGTATTTCGCAGCATGCCTTATCTGCTCACCGGCGCTCTGCTGGTGATCGCCACCGCGCTGCCGATAGTCACCCTCGCTTCGCCTTTTGGTGCACTCGGCGATCTGATCACCGTGATCTATCTGTTTGCCGTGGTGCGCTTTGTGTTTGTGATTGCCGGATTGGACACCGGTAGCGCCTTTACCGGCATCGGGGCCAGCCGTGAAGCGGTGCTCGGGGTGTTGGTCGAGCCGATTCTGTTACTGGGCTTATGGATTGCCGCCCTCACCGCCGGTTCGACACAGCTGGGGGCTATTGCCACTCAGGTAACCCACTGGACGTCCCTTGCTTCGCCGTTACCTTTGGGCCTGGCCCTGCTGGCCTGCGGTTTCGCCACCTATATCGAAATGGGCAAATTGCCTTTCGATATGGCCGAAGCCGAACAAGAGCTACAGGAAGGTCCTTTGACCGAATACTCCGGTGCCGGTTTGGGCGTACTGAAACTGGGGATCAGCCTGAAACAACTGGTGGTCCTGCAACTGTTTCTCGGGGTGTTTATTCCGCTGGGTCAACTGACCACCTTCAGCGCCGAAGGCCTGGCGATCGCCACTGTGATCGCCCTGCTCAAACTGGCAGTGGCCGTTTTCCTGGTAGCCATGGTTGAAAACAGCGTAGCGCGTTTACGCTTCTTGAAAACCTCGCAGACGACCTGGGCAGGCTTTGGGCTGGCATTTCTGGCACTGGTTTCCTGGCTGGTAGCAGGCTGATTTCCGACATTAATGATTATCCCGCCAAGCGGGAAGAGGCTGTAGCAATGAGTAACCTGAAAAGTAATCCGGTCGGCCAGCAGTATCTGTTGGCACTCAGTCAGGCATTCCCTTCTGCCGTGCTGGATACCAGTTGGCAGACCGATACGCAAATTACCGTGACCGTGAAACTCAACGCACTGCCGGAGGTGGTCGAGTATCTTTATTACCAACAGGGAGGCTGGTTATCCGTACTCTTTGGTAACGATGAACGCACGCTGTGCGGCAATTACGCACTCTATTATGTGCTGTCGATGGAACAGGGCGAGAAATGCTGGATCACCATCCGCACCGAAGTGGATCCGATCTCACTGGAGTTCCCTTCCGTGACGCCACGAGTACCGGCCGCCGTCTGGGGTGAACGCGAAGTCCGTGATATGTATGGTCTGCGTCCGGTTGGCCTGCCTGACGAACGCCGTCTGGTGCTGCCCGACGACTGGCCAGACGATCTCTATCCACTGCGTAAAGACTCGATGGACTACCGCCAGCGCCCGGCCCCGACCACCGATCGCGAAACCTATCCGTTTCTTAGCGAAGCAGGCGTTGATAGCACCGTAGTACCCATAGGTCCGCTGCACATCACCTCCGATGAACCGGGTCACTTCCGTCTGTTTGTCGACGGCGAAGATATTATTGACGCCGATTACCGTCTGTTTTACGTGCATCGTGGCATGGAAAAACTGGCGGAAACCCGTATGGGCTACAACGAAGTCACCTTTTTGTCCGACCGCGTCTGTGGTATCTGCGGCTTTACCCACAGCGTCGCCTACACCTCATCGGTAGAAAATGCCATGGGCATTGTGGTGCCGGAACGGGCACAGATGATCCGCTCCATTTTGCTGGAAGTGGAACGTCTGCACAGCCACCTGCTGAACCTCGGTCTGGCCTGCCACTTTGTCGGCTTTGACTCCGGTTTTATGCAGTTTTTCCGCGTACGTGAACTGTCGATGAAAATGGCAGAGATCCTTACCGGCGCGCGCAAAACCTACGGCATGAACCTGATTGGCGGCATTCGTCGCGACATTCTGAAAGAAGATATGCTGCAAACCATCCGTCTGGCCGGTGAGATGCGTCGTGACCTCACGGACCTGGTGGATATTCTGCTCAACACCGCCAATACCGAGCAACGCAGCCGTGGTATCGGCCAGCTCGATCCGCAGGTCGCCCGCGACTTCAGTAACGTCGGTCCGATGGTGCGCGGCAGCGGTCATCGCCGCGATATGCGTCAGGATCACCCTTACGCCGGTTACGCCAAGCTGCCTTTTGAGCTGTGCAGCGAAAGCGGCAATGACGTGTTCTCACGCCTGAAAGTACGCATTCACGAAGTCTTTAACTCGCTGAATATGATTGAATTTGGTCTGCAATCCCTGCCGGGCGGCCCGCTGTCCGTCGAAGGCTTCAACTATATCCCGCACCGTTTTGCCCTCGGCTTTGCCGAAGCGCCGCGCGGCGATGATATTCACTGGAGCATGACCGGCGATAACCAGAAATTATTCCGCTGGCGCTGCCGGGCGGCCACCTATGCCAACTGGCCAACGCTGCGTTACATGCTGCGCGGCAATACCGTCTCTGACGCACCGCTGATTATCGGCAGCCTCGATCCCTGCTACTCCTGCACCGACCGCATGACCATTGTCGATGTCAGAAAGCGTAAATCGACAGTGGTGTCTTACAAAGAGATCGAGCGCTACGGCATTGAGCGGAAAAATTCACCGATCAAATTTTAAAACAGTAAGGCTGTATAGCCCGCAATTTCCCGCGTCTGTCGCGTGAATATTGCGGGCTATAAGCGGAGCAAAAGCATGTTGAAACTGATCAAGAAAGTCTTGAAGCAAGGCCCGGCGACGGTGGCCTATCCCGCAGCACCGCTGGATCTCGCGCCAAACTTTCGCGGCAAGCCACAGTACGATGCGCAGCAATGCATCGCCTGCGGCGCCTGCGCCAACGCCTGTCCCTCCAATGCGCTAAGCATGACGACCGATGTCGAGAGCGGACAAATCAGTTGGTCACTGTTTCTTGGGCGTTGCATTTTCTGCGCCCGCTGTGAGGAAGTCTGCCCAACGGCCGCCATTCGACTGTCGCAGGACTTCGAGTTGGCGGTATGGCGCAAAGAAGATCTGTTTGAGCGCGCGGACTTTAGCATCTGTCACTGCCGCAAGTGCGCCAAACCCTATGCGCCACAGAAAGAGATCGACTACGCCATGGCACTGCTGGAAGAGAATAACGGCTTGAGCGCGCAGCAGATTGAAGCCATGCGCGACCGGTTCGAAACTTGTCCGGCCTGTAAACAACAGGCACAGCGGGTCTACGCCGATCAGATAGACGTAGGTCGCCATCTGTCCCAGGAGGTAAATTCATGAGCCAGACGCTGATTGGCCCACGCGATGAAAACGGCCTGCCCGTTCCCATCACCCTTGACGAAAGTATCGCCAAACTAAAAAGCACGCTGCTGAAAGATATTCGCCGTTCAGCCTATGTCTATCGCGTGGACTGCGGCGGTTGCAACGGCTGTGAAATCGAGATTTTCGCTGCTATTTCACCGCTGTTTGATGCCGAACGCTTTGGTATCAAAGTGGTACCTTCACCGCGCCATGCCGATATCCTGCTGTTTACCGGTGCGGTAACCCGTGCGATGCGCGTCCCGGCACTGCGCGCCTGGGAGTCGTCCCCGGACCCTAAAATCTGTATTTCTTACGGTGCCTGCGGCAACAGCGGCGGCATTTTCCACGATCTCTACTGCGTCTGGGGCGGTACCGACACCATAGTGCCGGTGGATGTCTATATTCCGGGCTGTCCGCCAACACCGGCGGCGACCATTTACGGTTTTGCCATGGCGCTGGGTCTGCTGGACCAGAAAATCAAAGGCCAGCAATACGATCAGACCCATTCTCCGGCCGCACCGCTGCTGCACCCGGAATTTCCTCAGCCGCTGCGCGTGTTGCTCGACCGCGAAGCCCGCCGTATGGCCGGTTATCGCTACGGTCGCCAGATCGCCGACAGCTATATGAACCTGATCGCCAATCAGTCCCCGGTCGATGCCGAACAGCGTGTTGCTGCCCATCTGCTGGAACAGGGCGATCCGCGTCTTAACGAGATTATCGGCAATCTGCAGGTGATCTATCGCCAGGCCCTGAGCGGGGAGATCACCCTGTGAATACCCAACGTTTTGCCCAGCATCAACAGCATCCCGCTTCACAGCGCTTTGCCGGGGGAAACGTGGTGTTTTATGCGCTGGGCAGCAAATTTATTCAGGAAAAAAAGGACCGGGAAAATACCCCGCCCAAAGCTCAGGAAGTGATTTATTACAGCCTGGCAATTGGCCACCACCTTGGGGTGATTGACTGTCTGAAACCGCAGATCACCTGCAAGGTCGCCGAGTATGACGCCTGGATAGCGCAGTTGCCGATCGATGGCGAGGCGCGCCGCAAGCTGGAAGGGGTCAAGCGCTTTGGCGAGATCAATATCGACGGTACCCACACCCATTTACTGGCGGTGGCGCTGCACCACAGCTTGCCGCAGATGACCGAACAGCAGCAGCAATGGAGCCGGGAACTGATCGCCCTATTGCAGCGCATGGAAAATGAACCGGCGATTTATCTGCTGGTGAGGAGACACGATGACTGGTAACCGTCCGCAGGCCGATCAGGTGCTGCTCTGCGTTGGCAATTGTCTGATGGGTGATGACGGCGCGGGTCCGCGTCTGGCAGAAATCTGTCTACAGCAGCCACTGGCGCACTGGACGGTGATTGACGGCGGCGTCTCCCCCGAAAACGATATTTATGCCATTCGCGAACATCGTCCGCGTCGGCTGGTGATTGTTGATGCCACCGATATGGGCCTGGCACCGGGTGAACTGCGCATCGTCGACGAAAAAGATATCGCCGAGATGTTCTTTGTCACCACCCACTCGATGCCGCTGACTTTTTTGATGCAGCAGCTGGAAGACGATATCGATGAGATCACCTTTATCGGTATTCAACCCGAAGTGGTGGCGTTCTATTACCCAATGAGCGAAGCGGTAGAGCAGGCAATCCACCAGCTCTACGCCCTGCTGGCCGCTGATGATATCGCCCGCTGCATCGCCCCTTATCTACCTAATATTCAACCAACAGGAGTTTGTGATGAATAAGTTCATCATTGCCGATCCGAAAAAGTGCATTGGCTGCCGAACCTGCGAAATCGCCTGCGTGATGGCACACGCCGAATCACAGGAAATCGCCACTTTTACCGCGGCAAATTTCGTCCCACGCCTGCATGTGATCCGCGGCATGAATCTGACGACGCCGGTGCTGTGTCGCCAATGTGAGGATGCTCCCTGCGCCAATGTCTGTCCCAACGGTGCCATCAGCCGCCTTGACGACCGCGTTCAGGTGCTGCAAGAACGCTGCATCGGTTGCAAAACCTGTGTTGTCGCCTGCCCTTACGGTGCCATGGAAGTGGTGACCAAGCCGGTGTTCCGTCAAAACGGCGCCATGTTGAAAACAACGTCCGAAAAAGCAGAAGCACACAAATGCGACCTCTGTTCTGAGCGTGAAAACGGTCCGGCCTGTATGGAAGTGTGCCCGACCAACGCTCTGCATTGCGTTGACCGTGAAATGTTGCAGGAAATGAGTGCCGAAAAACGCCGTCGCGCCGCACTCGACAACACCTCACCTCTGCTTTTCTAACGCCCGATTTAAGGAAATAACCATGAAAAAAGTTACTACAGTTTGTCCATATTGCGGCGCGGGTTGCAAATTAAACCTGGTGGTTGATAACGGCAAGATTATCCGTGCCGAAGGGGCCAATGGCGTGACCAACCAGGGCGAACTCTGCCTGAAAGGTTATTATGGCTGGGACTTCCTCAACGATACCAAGCTGCTGACTCCGCGTCTGACTCAGCCGTTGATCCGTCGCGAAAGAGGCGGTCGTTTTGAAGCCGTTAGCTGGGAAGAGGCGATCAGCTATACCGCCAGCCGCCTGAAAGAGATCAAGGAAAAACATGGCCCGCGCGCCATTATGCACACGGGTTCATCCCGTGGTACCGGTAACGAAACCAACTTTGTGATGCAGAAATTTGCCCGTGCGGTGATCGGCACCAACAGCGTCGACTGTTGTGCTCGCGTCTGCCATGGTCCATCAGTGGCCGGTTTGCAGACCACCCTCGGCAATGGCGCGATGAGTAACTCGATCAGTGACATTGAAAATTCAAAATGTCTGCTGGTGATTGGCTATAACTGCGCCGACTCCCACCCCATCGTCGCCCGTCGCGTGATCAAGGCCAAAGAAAATGGCGCTAAAATTATCGTCTGTGACCCGCGTCGTATTGAAACTGCACTGATCGCCGACCAACATTTGCAGATCAAAAACGGCTGCAATATGGCACTGGTCAACGCCTTTGGTTATGTGCTGATTGAAGAGAATCTTTACGATCAGGATTATGTTGCCAAGTATACCGAAGGCTTTGAAGAGTACCGCGCACAGGTAGCCGACTACGCACCAGAAAAAGTCGCAGCCATGACCGGCGTCAGCGCTCAGCAGATCCGCCAGGCAATGCGCACTTATGCCGCCGCGCCAAGCGCCACCATTATGTGGGGCATGGGGGTTACCCAGTTTGGTCAGGCAGTGGACGTGGTCAAAGGCCTCTCCAGCCTGGCATTGCTGACCGGCAACCTGGGTCGTCCAAATGTCGGTGTCGGTCCGGTTCGTGGCCAGAATAACGTGCAGGGTGCCTGTGATATGGGCGTTATCCCTAACGAATTCCCGGGTTATCAGTCCGTTACCGATCCTAAAGTTCGCGAAAAATTCGCCAATGCCTGGGGCATTGACGCCAGCACCATGGACCCGGACGTCGGTTATCGCATCACCGAAGTCCCACAT
The DNA here is from genome assembly GCF_012933545.1 of Rouxiella aceris. Taxonomy (GTDB): domain Bacteria; phylum Pseudomonadota; class Gammaproteobacteria; order Enterobacterales; family Enterobacteriaceae; genus Rouxiella; species Rouxiella aceris. Next base: position 23,549 of record NZ_JAADJU010000011.1, read on the forward strand.
CTGGTGCATGAAGGTAAAGTCAAAGCCTACTACATTATGGGTGAAGATCCGCTGCAAACCGAAGCCGATCTCGGCCTGGTTCGTGCCGCCTTTAAAGAACTGGAATTTATTGTCGTCCAGGACATCTTTATGACCAAAACGGCAGAACAGGCGGACGTGATCCTGCCTTCTACCTCCTGGGGCGAGCACGGCGGCGTCTTCTCCTGTGCTGACCGTGGTTTCCAACGCTTTGAGAAAGCCATCGAGCCACAATATAACGTCAAACGCGACTGGGAAATCATCAGCCTGCTGGCCACTGAGTTAGGCTACCCGATGCATTACAACAGCAATGAAGAGATCTGGGATGAGGTTCGCGAACTTTGCCCACTGTTCTTTGGCGCAACCTACGAAAAAATGGGTGCCCTCGGCCATGTTCAGTGGCCATGCCCGACGCTGGATCATCCGGGTACCCCGTACCTGTACCAGGATAATAAGTTCACCACGCCAAGCACCAAGGGTCTCCTGTTTGCCGCACCATGGCGCGCACCGGCAGAGATCCCTGATGCCTCTTACCCGCTGGTGCTATGTACCGTGCGTGAAGTCGGCCACTACAGCTGTCGCTCCATGACCGGTAACTGTGCCGCGTTGCAGACGCTGGCCGATGAACCCGGCTTTGTGCAAATCAATCCGGAAGATGCCAAAACGCTGGGTATTCGCGATCAGCAACTGGTGTGGGTCAGCTCACGTCGTGGCAAAGTGATCACCCGCGCCAATTTGAACGAGCGTATCAATCTCGGTGCAGTCTATATGACTTACCAGTGGTGGATTGGTGCCTGTAATGAACTGACGCAGGAAAATCTCGACCCGATCTCCAAAACGCCAGAAACCAAGTATTGTGCGGTAAAAGTCGAGCCGATTGCCAATCAGGCAGAAGCCGAAAATTACGCGCAAAAAGCCTATAGCGACATGAAAGCACGTCTGCGTCGTGCCAATGAAGACGTCATGCCACTGAATATCCCGGTGGTTTCACTCTAAGTACCTTGGCCATTACGCAGCAATAACCCGATGTGCTGTAGGGGACGCACCCTACAGCACAAAGGGAGCAGGAGAGAACGATGTTGGCAGGACTGTTACTGCATATCAGCGGCAAAGTGCAAGGCGTAGGATTCCGCCCGTTAGTGTGGCAACTGGCCAAACGCATGCAACTGAGTGGTAATGTACTTAACGACGGTAGCGGCGTAGAAATCAAACTGCTGAAGCCGGTGGCTGTCCAGGCGTTGATTGACGCGATCAGGCAGGAATGTCCTCCGCTGGCGCAAATTGAGGCTATCACCCAGCGCGAGTTTTCATGGCTGGAAAAACCGCAGGGCTTTGCGATTATCAACAGTCAGCAGGGGGAAATCAGCACGCGGGTTGTCCCCGATGCCGCCACCTGCCCGCACTGTCTGGCGGAAATGCGCAACCCACAGGATCGCCACGCTCGTTCTCCCTTTATTAATTGTACACACTGCGGACCCCGTTACAGTCTGCTGCAACGTCTGCCTTATGACAGAAAAAACACCGCCATGTCGGCCTTTGCGCTCTGTCCGGCATGTGAAAAAGAGTATCAGTCCCCCGTTGACCGGCGCTTTCATGCGCAGCCGGTCTGCTGCCCGCACTGCGGCCCCGAGCTGTTTAGCTGTCTGCAAGACGGTCAACCGCAGGCAGTGGGCGACGCCGCCCTGCAACAGGCGGTCACCGCGCTGGGCGATGGCAAAATTGTGGCGCTGAAAAGTATTGGCGGCTTTCATCTGGTGTGCGACGCCAGCAACAGCGAAGCCGTCGCGCGCCTGCGTCAGCGAAAAAACCGCCCGGACAAACCGCTGGCGGTGATGCTGCCTGCCAGCAGTGATCTCAGCCAGTACACCCGCTATCAGGATATCGCCAACCTGACCGCACTGCTGAGTTCCGCGCAGGCACCGATTGTCCTGGTGCCGCAATCCGACAAGTCGCCTCTTAGTCCGCTGATCGCCCCGCATCTTGACGAGATCGGGCTGATGCTGCCCGCCAATCCGCTGCAGCATCTGTTATTGGACGCCATACAGCGGCCACTGGTGATGACCTCCGGCAATGCCGCCAACCACGCCCCGGCGCTGGCCAATCAACACGCTTTGAGCCAGTTGGCGACTATCGCCGATCTTTGGCTACTGCATAACCGCGATATCGTGCAACGGGTGGATGACTCGCTATTGCGACTCACTGCTCGCGGTACGGAAACCCTGCGCCGTGCCCGAGGTTATGTACCCGACGTCTTGCCACTGCCGCCCGGCTTTAACCAACGGATGTCGCTGCTGGCGCTTGGCGGCGATCTAAAAAACACCTTTTGCCTGCTTGATCAGCACAGCGCTATGGTCAGTCAGCATTTTGGCTCGCTGCATGGCCTGGACGTGCAGCAACAGTGGCAGCAAAACCTGCAACACTGCCTGACGCTATTTGACTGCCAACCGGAAGCGGTAGTGCGCGACGCCCACCCGGGTTATTACACTCACCAGTGGGCCGCCGACAGCGGTCTGCCGGTGATCGATGTATTGCATCATCATGCCCATCTGGCGGCGGTACTGGCAGAACATCAGTGGCCGAAAGACCAGGGGCCGGTTATCGGCCTGGTGCTCGATGGTATCGGCTACGGCCCCGATGGCGCCCTGTGGGGTGGCGAATGTTTACTGGCAGATTATCGTGACTGCCGCCATCTCGGTGGTCTGCCTGCCGTGGCACTGCCGGGTGGCGATTTGGCGGCAACGCAGCCGTGGCGCAATCTGCTGGCCCAGTGGCAGGCTTTTTGTCCCGACTGGCAGCAACGTCCGGAAGCCGCAATACTGCAGACACAAAACTGGCAACCGCTGGCCAATGCCATACGTGGCGGGATAAATGCCCCGCTGGCTTCGTCGTGCGGACGGCTGTTTGACGCCGTTGCCTGCGCACTCGGCTGTGCCACACAAACGACCAGTTGGGAAGGCCAGGCGGCCTGTCGGCTCGAGGCGCTAGCCCAGCGTGCCCGCCAAAAAGTTCATCCGGTGACCCTGCCGTTAATCGCCGGAACCTCGGGCAGTAAGCTGAATATGCGCGTTTTTTGGCAGCAATGGCTGGACTGGCAGGCTCCCGACTGCGAACGCGCCTGGGCATTTCACGATGCGCTGGCGCAAGGGCTGGCAGACATGGTGCATTATCACGCGCGTCACCAGCAGATCCACCAGGTAGCACTTGGCGGCGGCGTCATGCATAACGCGTTGTTACGCGAACGTCTACATCATTACTTATCACCCCTGACGGTATTTACGCCGCAGCAATTTCCCGCCGGAGACGGCGGGCTGGCGCTGGGACAGGCGCTGATTGCCTGCGCCCGGCGTTCCGTTGACTCATCCCCAGAAACTGGATCCCATCATGATTAAAATCGCATTATTCAATACTCATCGTCGTGCCTTCTGGCTGTTGTTATCGCTGGTTGGCGTCAATCTGCTGAGCTGGATATGGGCACTGGCGATATTCCGTCATCATCCGGGACTGGTCGCTGCGGCCCTGCTGGCCTACGGCTACGGCCTGCGCCACGCCGTGGATGCCGACCATATTGCCGCCATTGATAACGTCACCCGCAAGTTAATGCAGCAGGGTAAAAAACCGCTGATGGTCGGCGCTTTCTTCTCGCTGGGTCACTCCAGCATCGTATTGTTGGCTTGCGCCGCCATTGCCGCGACCTCACTGGTCTTTGGCGACAAGATGAGTTGGCTGCATCAATATGGCAGCACATTGGGCACGCTGATTTCTTCGCTGTTTTTGCTGCTGATGGCGCTGCTTAATACCTTGATCCTGCGCGATGTCTATTGCCGTTTTCAGCAGGTGAAACAAGGTCACGCGGAACACAACGACGAATCATCGCCGCTGGAACACACCGCCGGCGGGATCATGACCCGTCTGTTTCGTTTTTCCTTTAACCTGGTCAATCACAGCTGGCAGATGTATCTGGTGGGCTTTCTGTTTGGCCTTGGCTTTGATACCGCTACCGAAATCGGCCTGTTGGGCATTTCCGCTGCCGGTGCAGCATCGGGGATGTCAGTATGGAGCATTATGATCTTCCCGGTACTGTTTGCCAGCGGCATGGCACTGGTTGACTCGCTGGATAACTTTGTGATGGTCGGGGCCTACGGTTGGGCATTTAATAAACCGGTACGTAAGCTGTATTACAATATGACTATCACGGCCACCAGCGTTTTTGTGGCGCTGTTTATTGGTGGACTGGAAGGCCTGGGGTTGATCGCCGATAAAATGGATTTGCCGGGCAGCTTTTGGCAAGGGGTCGCCAGCCTGAATGAAAATATGGGCCTGGTGGGCTATGGCACCGTGGCGGTATTTATTCTGTTTTGGGGATTGTCGGTGCTGAACTATCGACGTAAAGGTTACGACAAACTGAGCGTCCCCAGCCTATAAACCCGTCGATACTGCTTATTGAGGGCGTGCTATATACGCCGTCCTCTCTCTCGCAGTCAATGCCGCAACACGGCGTTGACTGCACAAAACCAGGTCACTGGCACCGCCACGAAAAACTACTTGCAGCACTTGTGATATGGATCAATAAAAACCCACCCTCCAGACCGCCAAAAACCGGCTCTTCACCCCGTTTTTCGTGCCTTTAAAGGCAAATTAAGGCCGTTCATACCCGTATAAATGCACTTCATTCCTGCGCTCGTGCATTTCATGCCGGATTCGATTCACTCTGCGGGTTAAGACTTATCATAACGTCAATCCACATGAATCCATCTCGCTCGGGAGATTTACTATGAGTGATAAATCAGGCCTTATTAATGCAGGTGCCATGCGTACCAACGCGGTGTCCAATCTAAACCGCACACGCTGGTTGACCTTGATCGGCACCATCATCACCCAATTTGCCCTGGGTTCGGTTTACACCTGGAGCTTGTTTAACGGGCAACTGTCTACCAAGCTGGATCAGCCAATCAGCCGCGTGGCGTTCTCCTTTGGTTTGTTAAGCCTGGGTCTGGCCGTCGCCTCTTCTGTCGCGGGCAAACTACAGGAACGCTTTGGGGTGCGTAACGTCACTATCGCCGCCGGTGTGCTGATGGCGGTCGGCTTCTTCCTGACGGCCCACGCCAATAACCTGTTTATGCTCTACCTGAGTGCCGGGGTGCTGGTCGGTCTGGCGGATGGTGCCGGTTACCTGATGTCGCTGTCAAACTGCGTAAAATGGTTCCCGGAACGTAAAGGCGTAGTGTCCGCCTGTGCCATTGGCGCATATGGCCTTGGTAGTCTCGGCTTTAAGTTTATCTGTGGTTATCTGCTCAGTATCAGCACGCTGGAACATACTTTTATTATCTGGGGACTGTTAGCCATGGCGATGATTATCGTTGGCGGCCTGATGATGAAAGACGCACCGAAACAGGAAGTCAAAACCGTTAACAACCATCGTGAACAACCGCGCGATTTCAGTCTGGCAGAAGCCATGCGTATGCCACAATACTGGATGCTGGCGCTGATGTTCCTGACTGCCTGTATGAGTGGCTTGTATGTTATCGGTGTGGCCAAAGACATTGGCCAAGGCATGGTACATCTGAGTGCGCTGACTGCGGCCAACGCGGTGACAGTGATTGCAATTGCCAACCTCAGTGGTCGACTGGTGCTGGGCGTGCTGTCCGATAAAATGGCCCGTATCCGCGTGGTTTCCATCGCTCAGGTTATCTCGCTGGTCGGCATGAGCATTCTGCTGTTTACCCATATGAATGAAGCCATGTTCTTTGGCTCACTGGCCTGCGTCGCCTTCAGCTTTGGCGGTACCATTACGGTTTATCCTTCACTGGTCAGCGATTTCTTTGGTCTGAACAATTTGACCAAAAACTACGGGGTGATTTATCTGGGCTTTGGTATTGGCAGTATCTTGGGTTCGCTGATTGCCTCATTGTTTGGTGGCTTTGTGGTGACCTTTAGCCTCATTACCGTGCTATTAATTATCTCACTTTCGATTTCTGCCACGATTCGCCTACCGAATAAAGAACAGCAGGCGCACAATACGCTGCAACATGTGTAGGCAGTTATTCTGAACCTTTATTGAATAACCAACGGGAGCCACGGCTCCCGTTTTCTATGGTCCGCAGTCTACTGCCGCACTCCTGCCACCCGATACCTGGCGTTCTCGCCACCAGGATCAGCGGGGCAACCACTACCAGACTGTTCGCTGTTAACCTGGCGAAAAATGTTTGTTTTATATAAAGATTTTCGGACACATTATAATGACCCGCCCTATCGTTTTTATCACCACCCTGCTGTTGTCAGGCATCAGCATCGGCCTGCAGGCCGCAGAGATGCCATTGGGTAATACCGCCCATCAGGCTTGTGCTGAACATGCCGCCTTCAATAACAACACTGATGCACAGAATTTGATCACCGCACCTGAAGATGCCAGTCATCAGGCGTCGACGCATTGCCTGACCAGCATCCAGACCAGCAACAACAATAAACTGTTCGGTAATAACGACCTGTTTAGATAAGCTCGCAAGTTCTCCCATTGTCATCCGACCGCCCCCAGACGCTGTTCCTGACTGTGCTGGGGGTAGTTATATCTGTCTCGCGGCGCTTAATTGCTGGCCGTTATTCAACGTATTTATCGCCATATTCCGACTCTCGCTGCGCCATTCAGTGGCCTCGCCGATATCCTCGATTCTCCCGAATATGTTACCGGTCTTTATTATTATCTCGGTAAACATTAAGAGTAAAAATCGCTTAATTTAAGGAAAATAAGGATCGAGTTAATCTATTTTCATCTATATTCTCGGCACGGCGTTGGCTATTAATTAGACTACCCTTACTTAATCAGGTTAAACAGTGCATTTATCGCCACTTGCCGGTAAAAATCCGCATAATAATCTAGAGGTGATCTAAATCACGGATACAACTGCTTCCAATGAGTATAGTCCACGCCATCCAAAATCTGTCGCATTTTCTTAATTGGCAGCTTTTATATTGTGGCTTGGTCTCTCGTTATGAGATGACTTAAATTCGTTCACCCGAGGTTTTATGAGTAATTCGCAAATCGATATTCTTACCGCCAAAGATACGCCTGCAGCCAGTGACTGGCGTAAATCAGATACCATGTGGATGCTGGGACTCTACGGCACGGCGATTGGTGCGGGCGTGTTGTTTTTGCCAATCAATGCCGGAATCGGCGGATTAATCCCGTTGATTATCATGGCCATCCTGGCATTCCCCATGACCTTCCTCGCCCACCGTGGCTTAACCCGCTTTGTGCTCTCGGGCAAAAATGCCGGTCAGGATATCACCGAGGTAGTAGAAGAACATTTTGGTATCACAGCAGGAAAACTTATCACCCTGCTCTATTTTTTTGCTATTTACCCCATATTACTGGTCTATAGCGTGGCTATTACCAATACTGTCGAAAGTTTCATCACCCACCAAATGCATCTGACTGCGCCGCCAAGGATACTATTATCACTGGTATTAATCCTCGGCCTGATGCTGCTGGTTCACTTTGGCGAACACCTTATTGTCAAGGCGATGAGCATTCTGGTTTATCCCTTTGTATGTATCCTGATCGCCCTGGCGCTTTATCTTATTCCCCACTGGAATACCTCGATATTTGAACATGCCTCTCTGTCTACCAGCGGTGCCGGGAACGGTATGTGGATGACTCTGTGGCTGGTGATCCCGGTGATGGTTTTTTCGTTTAATCATTCACCGATTATTTCTTCTTTTGCCGTCGCCAAACGCCAGGAATACGGTGAAACTGCCGAGAGAAAATGCGCCAAAATCCTCACCTTCAGTACCTTGATGATGGTCCTTACTGTGATGTTCTTTGTGTTCAGCTGCGCGTTAAGCCTATCCCCTGCTGACCTGATGGAAGCCAAACGGCAAAACATCTCCATTCTGTCCTATCTGGCCAACCATTTCGAAACGCCGCTGATTGCCTATATCGCCCCGGTGATTGCTTTTATTGCCATTACCAAATCTTTCCTTGGTCACTACCTCGGCGCGCGAGAAGGCTTTAACGGCATCGTGATCAAATCTCTGCGTAGCCGCGGCAAAAGCATCGAACTCAAGCAAATGAACCGCATCACGGCGCTATTTATGCTGCTGAGCACCTGGCTTGTAGCCACGCTCAACCCAAGTATTCTGGGCATGATTGAAACACTGGGTGGTCCGATTATTGCCATGCTGCTGTTCCTGATGCCGATGTATGCCATCCGTAAAGTGCCGGCAATGAAAAAGTACAGCGGACAGCTTAGTAACGTTTTTGTGGTCATCATGGGCCTGATCGCCATCTCCGGGATTGTGTACAAACTATTTGGTGAATAACGCCAGCCTATTGGCAACACCGAATAATCAGGAAAGTAATGATGATTAGTATTTTCGACATTTTTAAAATCGGCATCGGCCCTTCCAGTTCCCACACGGTGGGGCCAATGAAAGCCGGCAAGGCATTTATTGATGAGCTGGTCAGCAATGGCATGTTCACCGAGACTACGCGGCTACAGGTCGACGTCTACGGCTCGCTGTCACTGACCGGCAAAGGGCACCATACTGATATCGCCATCATTATGGGGCTGGCAGGTAATATGCCAGATAGCGTGGATATTGACGGCATTGCGCCTTTTATCGCCCAGGTACAACAGCAAGGCCGGTTACCGCTGGCCATTGCCGGTAAAGTGGTCGATTTTGCCCTGCCAGACAGTCTGCGTTTTCATAACGACAATTTACCGCGCCATGAAAATGGCATGACCGTCAGTGCCTATGCTGCCGAGAAATTGCTGTTTAGCCAGACGTACTACTCCATCGGGGGCGGATTTATCGTTACCGAGGCGCAGTTTGATCACCATGATCGTCAGCCAGTTAACGTGCCTTATGCCTTTGCCTCGGCGGCAGATCTGCAGCGCCATTGCGATCAGTCAGGTCTGTCCCTCTCCGGAGTGATGATGCGCAATGAACTGGCCCTCAATGAAAAATCGGCCATCGATGCACATCTGGCGGCCGTCTGGCAGGTGATGAGCCAGGGCATCGAACGGGGGATCCATACCGAGGGCATGCTGCCAGGTCCGATGAAAGTCAGACGTCGCGCCGCTGCCTTGCGCAACCTGCTGGTCTCGCAAAGTAAAAACAGCGTCGATCCGATGGAAGTGGTGGATTGGATCAATCTGTATGCCATGGCGGTGAATGAAGAAAATGCCGCTGGCGGCCGGGTGGTCACTGCGCCAACCAATGGCGCATGCGGCATTATTCCGGCGGTGATGACCTATTACGATCAGTTTATCCGTCCGCTCAGTGCCGATGCCTGTGCACGTTTTTTGTTGGCCGCCAGTGCCGTTGGCAGTTTATTTAAAATGAATGCCTCGATCTCTGGTGCCGAAGTAGGCTGTCAGGGCGAAGTCGGTGTCGCCTGTTCGATGGCGGCGGCGGGACTAACCGAGCTGTTGGGCGGCAGTACCACTCAGGTATTTATCGCTGCCGAGATCGCCATGGAACATCATCTCGGGCTGACCTGTGACCCGGTGGCCGGACAAGTGCAGGTGCCGTGCATTGAACGTAATGCCATTTCATCGGTAAAAGCGGTCAATGCCTCGCGCATGGCGCTGCGCCGTACCTGTAAACCGCAGGTGGGTCTCGATCAGGTGATTGATACCATGTACGAGACCGGCAAGGATATGAATGCCAAATACCGTGAAACATCGCGCGGCGGGCTGGCCATCAAAATTGTTCCCTGTAGTTAAGTGCAGGGCGTGAAACCAATACTGAACGGGTATGACAATGAAGTGCAAGGGTTTACATATCGATTCTAAAACTTACCAGCGGATGACAAAACCATACATTGGGTTTGGTATCTTATGTCCATCGAGAGATTGTGTGATGTCCCTGTGTAAATCTGTAGAACCTTGTTGTGTAGAAACCCTGTAATACCCCTGTTATTTGCCCGCTTCCCAGCGGGCTTTTTTTTGTCTTTTTTTACCCACCGCGCCTGGCATTATCTCCCTCGCCTTGGTCTTGCCAACAACAGGCAAAAAAAAACCTGCTTCATTGAGCAGGATATGGGTTTTCTCCCCTTCCCGGCGCTTATCTCCGGCACTCGTTAAAAACGGTGTTAGCTCTGTAAGGGGATGTCATTGATAATACCCTTTTGCTGAAATGAACTTTAGCAATTCTTGCTCCGCTAATAGTTACCAGCATGTATTGCTTATTTTGCCCTCTTCGGCTAAAAACTACGCTATTATTTAGATCGTTATTCTGAGGTTTCAGGCTACCTGTTTTAGCCTTGTCCGTGACGGGTCATGCCCCCAGGCGGAACTCCTTTTGCTGGTCGCGATAGCTAAGCGATTTTCCTCAGGGTATTTTATATTTACTTTCTTAGTCAGATTTCAGGCGGACAGGCATGCCGGTAAATTATTCACGCTTTCATCAACCTTTTTTCAGGTTTTTTATCTCTTTGATCGTATGCCTGCTGGTCCTGATTGTCGGCTTTTATGCCATTTCCTGGCAAACTGCCGAAGGATTTAACCATGAAGCGCGTCAGCGCCTGATGCTGGCGCAGCGACAGGTTAATCTGACGCTCGATAACGGCAAACGCGCCGCCAGCAGTGTTCTCGCTTATGTAGGCGATGAGTGTGACGATGCATTGGTGCAAAAACTCCGCCAGCAGGTGGCCGTGGTACCGAATGTCCGTACCGTCAATCTCGCCAAAGGTGACAATATCTATTGCACCTCACTGTTTGGCGCGCGCAATGCCAGCCTGGATCTGAGTGACTATAGCCAGGGCCAGCTGGATTTAATGCCCGGAAATCCGGTAACGCCCGGCCATGCATTGATTGCCTATCGGCTATTTAAAGGCGATAAAAGCGTCGTAGTAGGCATTGACAGCTATTTTCTGCAAAATATCCTCGATCTACTGGGTACCCATACGCGACTTTACCTGAAAATCGGCAGCAGCTGGCTGGACGATCAAGGAGAGGTCAGCGAAGGAGAGATCACCGTCCCCGGTCTGAAAGTCGACAGCATTAATACCCCCTATGCTTATCAAATCAGTACCTTTATCGCCCCTCATGCTCATTGGCGCTTTATTCTCGAGTATTCACTGGTCAGCGTGATTATCTTCCCTTTTCTGGGGGTGTTGGCGGGCATAACCACCTGGCTGTTGCTCGGCCGTATGGGTTCCCCGCTGGCGCAAATGAAATCAGCGCTGCTCAACCATCAATTTATCCCCTATCTGCAACCTTTGGTTGAAGGGGATAATTATGCGGTGATTGGTGCAGAAGCCCTGATGCGTTGGCAACATCCGAAAGTCGGCATGATCCCGCCGGATCAGTTTATCCCGCTGGCCGAGCAGAGTGGGCTGATTGTGCCAATGACGCAAATGATGATGAAACAGGTCAGTAACTACTTTGCTCCCCGGGCCAGCCAACTGCCAATCGGCTTCCATTTTAGTTTTAATATCAGCGCCAGCCACTGTACCGATATGGGCCTACTGGAAGACTGTAAGGCCTTTTTGGCCGCTTTTTTCGATCATCCGGTGCTGTTGGTGCTTGAATTGACCGAGCGCGAACTGATCTGCCCTAACGAGATCACCACCCGGCTGTTCCGTGAGTTGCACAAGCTGGGGGTCTTGCTGGCAATAGATGACTTTGGCACCGGTCACTCAAGCCTGAGCTATGTGCAGCAGTTTGAAATTGATGCCTTGAAAATTGACCAAAGTTTTATTGCCAAAATAGGCACTGACGCCCTATCGGCGCATATAGTGGATAATGTCATCGACCTGGCTAAACGCCTGAATCTGAATATTGTCGCCGAGGGGATAGAAACCAGAAAACAGGCAGAATATCTGCGTGCTTTTAAGCTCGACTACTTGCAAGGTTATCTGTTTGGCCGACCACAACCCATGTCCGAATTTGCCAAACAGTGGTTAAATCAGATTAACCCGACAGCCATTCCCTACAGCCGCAAGCCCCGGGCTTAACTCGACACAACCGAGGGGCGGTCAAAGCTATTCTAGCTACCCAGCAGCAGGCGTGCCGCACTGAATACCACCTGACGCGCGGCAATTACCCGCTTGCCGGAAGCCTCGGCAATCGCCTGCCGATGAGCGAGAGTGTACCCCATACAATCGAGATATATCAGCGAGCCAGCCAGCGAAACCGCCTGTTTACCCGCAGCAACCAGCGCCGCCTGATCCTGATACGGTGAAGCAGACAGGGAGTCAATCTCACGCCCCGCTTGCGCCCAGCGCTCACGAGTATTGGCTATTTGCCCGGCTGAAGGACTCATAACAATCAGTTTGCCCGGCGGATTAATACCGGCAAAAAAATGGCGAACAATATGTTTGGGTGACAGTACCTGACAGCGCAAATGCGGATATTGCGGCAAATCGCCGGTGCACAGCACCAGAATAACATCGACGTTATCCTGCTCAGCCATGGTGTTGATACAGGCATCAAGCAAGGGTTCGGCATCCTGTTCGGCAATTTCTACCTGATCGCCATTGCGCATTCTGGAAACCAGAAAAGGACGTTGTTCGCCTACCGGATAGCGGCGATTTACCTCCTCCAGCGTAAATGCATCGAGGATCCCCCGCTCAATAATGGTTACCCGCTCACCGAGCATAACCGGCAGATCGGCGGTCAAATCCGCACGCGGCGACTGCCCAATGGTGATGACACCCAGGCGCGGAAAAGACGTGTTGTTCATTAATAAGTTCCTCGCTAACGACAGTATTTTGCGCAAATAACGGCCTGCAGTGTAAGCATCGAGCATCAAAAAAAGCGAATGATTTAACGCCAGCTGCGCATTTTTTTCTGCTGCCTGGCCAAAAACAACGTGGCTGATACACGCTGGTGCCTTCTTGTGCATCGCTGGTGCAAGACGGCAAAAAAATCCCCTTTAGCAACGCCACGCTGGGTCGAAATACCTCCAACCATGATTTATTTATCTTAATTTTCATAGAGAAACGACATCGTGGCCCGCTGTGGCACAAAGTATGCAATATCTCATTTGGTGAAACACATGTCTCATTTTATGAGACAAAAAAACAACGCAATAAATACGCCACTCGCCGGGGGTTGATTGATTCAGCCTTGCCAGTATCTGCCCTTGCCGCATCGCCCTTTGCCTGGTTGCTGCGGTGACGATCAGGCGGCGATTAAACAGCAAATTGACTATTTCCTTCAGGGGTGTCCATGTCCATTGATAGGCAAGATATTGCAGGAGCAGCAACAGACAGCGGAAAGTCGCAGATCCATCCGTCAAGCTTCCAACCGGGAACCTTATTGTTTTTAGTGGCGTTAAGCATTTTGGGTTCGGTGATCGGCGTGCAGTTGATCACCACTCTCGGCGTTACGCCTAACACCTCGATTATTGGTGCGATGGTGGCGATGATCCTCGCCCGCGTGCCGATGCAAATCTGCGCCCGTTTTCGTTCGATCCATTTGCAAAATCTGGCACAAAGCGCCATCTCCTCAGCCACCTTCGGGGCAGCCAACAGCCTGCTGCTGCCGATCGGCATTCCCTACGTATTTGGTCGCCCGGACCTGATCCTGCCGATGTTTATTGGTTCGGCACTGGCCATGCTGCTTGACGGTTATTTGCTGTATCGACTGTTCAACACCAAGATTTTCCCGGCGAAAGGTACCTGGCCACCCGGCGTAGCAGCAGCAGAGTCAATCAAGGCCGGCGATGAAGGCGGCAAACAGGCACAGGTGCTTGGTGCCGGTATTTTGTTAGGCGCTGTGGGCGGCTGGTATAAGCTGCCCATGTCCGCCTTTGGCACCGCATTTATTGGCAATATGTGGGCGCTGTTTATGCTTGGCCTCGGCTTCCTGCTGCGCGGTTATACGCAGCCGCTGTTTGGCGTCGACATCAGTAAGCTCTATATCCCGCACGGCATTATGATCGGTGCCGGTCTGGTGGCCTTGATCCAGGTGATGGTGCTGATCCGCGATAAAAAACCGACACAAGCCGCCGCCAGCAGCCCAGAGATCTATGAAGGTTCTGCCGATTTTGACCGTAAGCGTATTCTCGGCGCACTGAAACAGGGCTCTGCCGGTTACATCCTTATCGCCGCGCTAATTGCTCTTGGCGGCGGTCTGGTGGGTCAGTTGTCGATCGCCATGCTGATTGCCTTTGTGGCTTACGCCGCCTTCGCTGCTTTTATTCATGAAATGATCGTCGGACTGGCGGCTATGCACTCCGGCTGGTTCCCGGCGTTTGCCGTGGCGCTGATCACGCTGATTATCGGCATGATGATTGGCTTCCCGCCGATGGTGCTGGCGCTGCTGTGCGGTTTTGCCGCTGCTACCGGTCCGGCCTTTGCCGATATGGGCTATGACCTGAAAGCCGGCTATATCTTGCGTAAAAATGGACGGGATCTGGCATTTGAAATCGAAGGCCGCCGTCAACAGCTGTTTGCCGCAATGATCGGCTTTGTTATCGCCATTCCGGTGGTGTTCTTTATTCATATGGGTTATTTCGAAAAAGGTCTGATACCGCCGGTAGCCCGAGTGTATGTCGCCACCATTAATGCCGGCGTGTCATTTGACGTTGCCAAATCGCTGATGATCTGGGCGATCCCCGGTGCAGTTATTCAGTGGTTGGGAGGACCGCAGCGGCAGATGGGGGTACTGCTGGCTACCGGTCTGTTGATCGCCAGTCCGTTGGCGGGTTGGGCGGTAATGCTCGGGCTGGTGCTGCGCAATATCATTCTTAAAGTCGGGGGAGAAAAAGCCCGTAACAAGATGGAAGTCTTTGCCGCTGGCGTGATCGCGGGCGATGCCCTGTTTGGCTTCTTTAGCTCTGTGCTCTCCGGCAAAGGAAAATAAACCGCCGTGGAGAGGATTTTTGACCGGCCTGCCGGTTGTCACTTTATTTCAGGATGTCATTATGAGTTTAGCGCAAACTTTACAGGTATTTGAGGCTCTCGACAGTGCCTATGCCAGCGGTCAAACCCTGGTGGAGATGTTCCGTGGTTATCCGCAGGTGGAAGTTACGGTAACGGTGATCCGCGGCGAAAAGGGACAGACCGATTTTGTGAAAATTTTAATTCCCGGCAGCGCGGGTAAACATCGCGGCGGCGCGACCAGAAGTCTGGGCATTATTGGTCGTCTGGGCGGTATTGGCGCTCGTCCTGCGCGCATTGGCCTGGTGTCTGATGCCGACGGCGCTATTGCCGCGGTGGCGGCAGCACTAAAACTGGCCCATATGCAAACGCAAGGAGACACTCTGCCAGGAGATGTGATCGTCACCACCCATATCTGTCCGGATGCGCCAACCCGGCCCCATGAACCGGTCGACTTTATGGATTCGCCGGTCACCACCGAAGATATCAACCACTATGAGATCGACCCCAATATGGATGCAGTGCTGTCTATTGACACCACCAAAGGCAACCGTCTGCTCAATCATAAAGGCTATGCCATTTCACCCACGGTAAAGGAGGGGTATATCCTGCGGGTGTCAGAAGATTTACTGCGCATTATGGAAATGACCAGCGGTCGCCCGGCGGTGACCTTTCCCATCACCACTCAGGATATTACGCCTTATGGCAACGGGGTATTTCATCTCAACAGCATTATGCAGCCTTCTATTGCCACGGCGATGCCGGTGGTCGGCGTGGCGATTTGCAGTGAAAGCGTAGTGCCCGGTTGTGGTACTGGTGCCAGTCATGAAGTGGATATTGCCGCTACCTGCAAATTTGCGGTAGAAGTGGCCAAAGAGTTCACCCGCAATGACTGTGAGTTCTTTGATGCGCAAGAGTATCAGCACTTGCTGAAGCTCTATGGTTCGCTGGCCCATCTGCAAAAACGTCAGTGATCCCCTGAGGGCAAAGGGCCGATGGCGGCCCTTTACTTACGGATGCAGCAGCCTGCCAATCGCCAGACCGACGGCTAATACCGCATCGATAATCGCCGCCTTTCCTGCCTCGCTATAAATATCATGGCGGCAATTCCCCCCTTGCGGTTGATGATAAAAAGGAATGGCTTTTAGCAGGACCAGTAGCGATCACCGACAATTTGCGCAATTTTTTTGGCGGCGCTACAGACCAGCGTCGACAGACGGTCAATCTCCGCGTCATCCGCCATGGCGGCAGGAAAAGATAAACAAAATGCCAGACACTCGCCATTGCCTGGATCTTTCACCGAGCAGCTTACCGAGGCAACACCGCTGACCAGCTCATTAATGGCTGCGGACCAGTGGCGATCGCGTACCTGATTGATCCGCTGCATCAACTGCGCAAAATCCAGCGTACTGCCAAAAGCCGGATCCTCCAGCGTCTCACGCAGTTGCGCGGCAATTTGCGCGTCGGTCATACGCGACAAAATGGCACGACCGGTGGAGGTTCCCCATACCGATGAGCGTTTTCCCGGATGAGTGACCACCTGCAACGGATGGGAGCCAGGGATCACCCGCAGCGCCAGCACATCGTTTTTATCCATAATAGAGACATAGCCGGTATGGCCAGTTTGCTGACACAGTTCCCGCAACGCTTTTTCTGTTACATCGATTAACGACGAGTGACGTCGCACCAGATAAGAGGCATCGAGAAACATCAGACCCGGTTCGTACTGCTGTGACTGGCGATTTTTATCAACAAAACCGCTATCCTTGAGCTGCTTTAACACCCTGGCGGCGGTACTTTTTGGCATTGCCAGATGCTCGGTAAGATCTTTCACCGTCACGCCGCGTTCAAGTTGGCTCATCAGGCGTAAAATATTGGCAGTAGTGATCAAAATACTCATATCAAGTCTCAATAAATGAAGTTGCTATCTCAATTATCAAGACTATGCAGGATACACGCCATAGTGTTGCCCATAAGGATTGCCTGTTGAATTATCAGGGAAAAGAGGCGAAATAAAAAAAAGTCGCCTTGCAAAACCATGCGATTAGCGACTTGTTGGTGCAAAGGCTGAATGCCGGTGCAGCAGTGTCTAGTGATACAGAAAACCCTGCGGCGTGCGATTTTGCGAGAAGGCGTCGAATCACCGCAGGGCCTGACCGTGAAAAATTAACCTTTCAGCGACGCCCCATTACTAGCAATCACCTCGCGATACCAGAAGAAACTCTTCTTGCGACGACGCTCCAGCGAGCCATTGCCCTGATCGTCACGGTCGACATAGATAAAACCGTAGCGCTTGGAGAACTCGGCTTTGGAAGCACTGACCAGATCGATCGGTCCCCAACTGGTATAACCCAGCACTTCGACACCGTCAGCGATAGCTTCACGCACCTGCACCAGATGGTCGTTTAAATAGGTAATACGGTAATCATCGTTAATGCTGCCGTCAGCCTCAGGTTTATCAACAGCACCCAAGCCATTTTCAACAATAAATAGCGGCTTTTGATAACGATCATACAGCTCGTTCATCAGAATACGGATCCCCTGTGGATCGATCTGCCAACCCCAGTCGGAGCTTTCGAGATGAGGATTGGGCACCATATCAAGAATATTGCCACGAGCCTTCTGGTTTAGCGCCTCATCGGTGGTGACACAACCGGTCATATAGTAGCTAAAGGAGATAAAATCGACGGTGGATTGCAGCGCGGCACGATCTTCGGCAGTGATATCAATCGCAATGCCACGGTCGGCAAAGAAGCGCTGCATATAGGCCGGATAATGGCCACGGACCTGAACGTCACCAAAGAATAGCCACTCGCGGTTTTGCTGCAGGGTTTCCATCACATCCTGCGGTTTGCTGCTAAGCGGATAGAGCAAGCCGCCCAGCAGCATATTGCCGATTTTCGCGTCGGGAATAATCTCATGACAGGCTTTTACCGCTTTGGCGCTGGCAACCAACTGATGATGGATCGCCTGATATACCGCCTGCTTGCTGCTGCCCTCCGGCAGACCAACACCGGTGAGAGGCGCATGCAGTGACATATTGATTTCGTTAAAGGTCAGCCAGTATTTTACTTTATGCTGATAGCGCTGAAACACCGTACGCGCATAACGTTCAAAAAAGGCAATGGTTTGACGATTGCCCCAGCCGCCGTAATTTTTTACCAGGCCATAGGGCATTTCATAGTGTGACAGGGTGATAAGCGGCGTAATGCCGTAATTGGCCATCTCGTCAAACAGTCGGTCATAAAATGCCAGCCCTGCTTCGTTAGGCTCTGACTCATCCCCCTGCGGGAAGATCCTGGTCCAGGCAATAGAAGTCCGCAGGCAGCGAAATCCCATTTCCGCAAAGAGTTTGATGTCTTCCGGGAAGCGATGATAAAAATCAATCGCTACATCTTTAATACCCGAGTCGCCGGGGTGGCGTTCAACCACGCCGCCAAAAATCCCATGGGGCTGAATATCGGAGGTTGAAAGTCCCTTGCCGTCGGTCAGATAGGCACCTTCAACCTGATTGGCAGCAACCGCGCCGCCCCATAAAAAATCATCGGGAAATTGTTGGCTCATTGTCTCTCTCCTGTATTAACGGACCAAAGTCAGTAAAAGGGTGTTTTCTTCGGTGTCACAGACGTCAGAAATAATGACATCACTAAAATCATCGCTGTTGGTGATCAAAACAGGGGTGTCGAGACTGTAACCCGCAGCGAGGATCGCCTCGGCGTCGAATTCCAGCAACAACTGCCCGCGCACCACTTCATCACCTTCGCTGACGTGCGGGGTAAAATGCTGGCCATCGAGTTTGACGGTATCAATCCCGACGTGGATCAACAGCTCGGCGCCCTGCGGCGACAGCAACCCAATGGCATGATGGGTTTGAAACAGCGAGGCGACGTGACCATCGATTGGTGCCACCACCCGGCCACCGGTCGGTGTGATCACCACACCCTTGCCCAACAGCCCACCGGCAAAAATAGGGTCGTTGATTTGTGCCAGCGGCATCAGCTTGCCGTTCATCGGGCTGCCGATAAACCCCTGTTGAGCAACCTTGCCGCTCGCCACCTCGCTGTCTACCGGCTTAGTTTCCACCGCAATAGCGGACTGAACGGCATTCACCCGACCAAAAAGACAGGTCAAAGCACAGGCTACCGACAGCGAGACAACCATGCCTATCACCGCCGCCACCACGCTAAAATCAAACCCGGAGACCGGGATCAACTGTGTCAGAGTAAAAATGCTGGCAAAACCAAAGGAGTAGGCAGTGGTATGGAAATAGCCAACAACGCCCGCGCCGAGCGCACCACCAATGCAACCAAAGATAAACGCACGGCGGTTGGGTAAGGTGAGGCCATAGACTGCCGGCTCGGTAATACCGCAAACCCCCGCTGCCAGCGCCGAGGCGGAGCTGCCTTTCACCTGCGCATTGTTGCTGCGCAAGAAAATACCGAGTGTCGCCCCTACCTGGCCAAACACTGCCGGGATCAACAGCGGTAACAGGGTATCTTGACCGCTGACACTGAAATTATTAATCATCACCGGCACCATGCCCCAGTGAATGCCGAAGATCACACAAACCTGCCACAAGGCACCGACAAACATCCCGGCAAGGGTCGAGTTGATGCTATATAGCAGCTCGTAGCCACTGGCCAGCATCTGGCTTAGCCAGGTAGCCACCGGTCCAATCAGCAAAAAGGTTACCGGCACCACCACCGCCACACAGATCAGCGGCGTGATAAAATTGCGCACCGCCGCAGGCAGGCGCAAATGGATCAGCCCTTCAAGGCGCGAAGATAACCAGCAGGCAAAAACGATCGGGATCACCGAGGAGCTGTAGTTAATCATAATCACCGGCAAGCCAAGAAAATGCAGCGGCTGCGCGCTGGCAAGCTGCGAGGCGCTAAATGCCGCCACCATCATCGGATGGGTCAAGGCGCCGCCAATGGCCATACCGATAAAGGGATTACCCTTGAATTTTTTACAGGCGGTGTAGCCAAGAAAAATGGGTAGAAAGTAGAACATGGCATCGCTGGTGGCGAACAGGATTTGATAGGTGCCATTGTGTGCCGTTAGCCAACCCATAGCCTGCGCCAGCGAGAGCAGCCCTTTAAGGATGCCACCGGCAATCAGCAAGCTGATAAAAGGGGTAAAAATACCGGAAATGGTATCAATAAAGCGCGCAAACAGGCCTTCTTTGGCTTGTGGTGCATCTGCCGTCACAGCGCCACCGCTGGCTTCCAGTAGCGGCATTATAAGTTGATAAACCTGGCTGACATCGTTACCGATCACCACCTGATACTGCCCACCGCTTTCCACCACCATAATGATGCCTGCGGTATTTTTTAATGCTGCCGTCTGCGCTTTGCTGCGATCGTGGAGCTTGAATCGCAAGCGGGTGGCACAATGAACCAGACTGACGACATTACTCGCCCCGCCGACCTTGTCCAGAATTTCTACTGACAATTCATTGTATTGCATAACATTTCCCTTTTTCCCTGTCTCGGCATGTTGCGCAGTTGCCTGCACCACTTTGAATTCAGACCAAAAAAAAACCTAAACCCTTTTCCTGTCATCGGCCTGAGGGGCGATAACAAGAAATGGGTTTAGGTTTTGCCTGCTTTACAGTAACAATCCTAATGCACGTAAAGCAGCATGCTCTGCGAGCTGGCTTTACTCAAGCCTGTTCGCTATCGCGAGTCCGATTCTGTGAACAGGATCGCGGATATCGTCTGGCAGGCACCGCTATGGGTGACGCGTTTCTTTGCGCACCCGCTCAATATGGATGGCGAGAAACATTTTTTCTTCTTTGCTCAGTGCATAAGCATGTTGCTGCTGAATATGCTGCTCCACTTTGAGCACACATTGCCAGGCCTGAGGGTAAAGATTTTTCACCTCATCATGCAGTGACTCATCTTCACTGTGTACCAAATCCCGGCTGAGCATGCGCTGGGCAAAGAATTTAAGATGAGTGGTAAAACGATGATAACTCAGGGTATCCTCACGATAATCCAGCCTGAGCTGGTATTTGACAATCTGCAGGATCTCCTGCATCACCCCGGTCACCTGCACCACTTCCGACATTTCGCCTTTAAGCTGACCTTTCACCAGGTGCTGGGCAATATAACCAGCCTCGTCTTCCGGCAAGCGTACCCCGAGACGTTGTTCAATAATATCCAGCGCCTCCAGACTCACCGCATACTCGCGGGGATAAAGCCTTTTAATGTCCCAAAGTAAGGCATTGGGCAAGGTGATCCCCTGCTGGAAGCGCGTTACGGCAAAGTGACAATGGTCACTGAGCGGGATAAACAAATTATCACTGAGCACATCCCCCAGACGTGACTGGGCAAGCTCGATGATTTTTTCCGTGGTGGTTAACACTTCCAGCGGAATTTCGGCCAGCAGTTCACTTAAGCGGGCATTCAGTGCGTTGCCCTGCAAAGAAAAAATCTTTTCAACCTGAGCGAGGTCAATCTGCTCACCAACCTTTTTCTGAAATGCCAACCCGCGCCCCATCATGACCTGTTCATGCAACCCCTCATCAACAGCAATGACCGCATTATTATTTAGAATTTTTATAATCTTCATCATGATCTCAAAATACAAAGGGTAACCGGCCAGGGCGTATTTGGGCGGTGGTCTTCATTTCACGCACGGGTATCCCCAATAATAAGCGTTATTTTTCAGACAAACGACGGGAAAAAGCGAGGACTCATTTCTTATTATGTGAAATTGGGGTAGGGTTTGCCTGTTTTAAACAGGAGGCTGTAATGAGCGACGAAAATTTATCCAAAAGAGTTGATCAACTCGAACGTGTTAACCGTGAACTGCTGGTGCAGGTATCGGCAATGCGCCTTTTATTTGGCAACGTCGGTAATACGATGAACGCCCAATTTGAAAACAGCTTCACTCAGGGCGTTAAAGCCACGGTAGCGCGTGAAAAAGAAGCACTCAACGCCGCCGAGATGGAAGAAGCAGCGAAGAAATTCCGTCATGACGTACTCGACTGTGTGTCATCACTGCTCCCGACCATAGCGTAATTACCCTGCGGCTTTAGCCATGCAGCGCTGCCTGCGTTCGTCCACCCGTTGGGCAAACCAGGCAGTGGTCAGTTTCCGGGTGATTTTTGGGCTGTTAAGCGCAATGCCCGGTAACATTTCTCGTGCTACCCGTTTGCCTGCGGTTTTATCTGCCAGCGCAAAAACCAGCTGCCAGGTGGCGGTAGTTTCAAAATCCAGCGTTTCCCCAAGCTGCAAATCGCGGGCGATATCGGCCTGACTCAGCGCCAGCCGCTTGCCAAGTTTGCGCACGGCCATTTCAGTGTTACTCACAGTATTGCTGTAACTGACCACATCACCATCCAGCGCCAGCGTCACGCCGCTAAGCTGACTGACCGCATGTTGAAAAGCGGCATTGCGACTGGCGTAAAAACCGGCATTATAATCGGCAAAACGATAGAGCATCGCGCTGTAATGGGTGGGATAGCCCAGCAAATGGGCAATGCCGAAATACATGCCGCCACGACGGCTGAACACTTCCCGCCGTATCGTCCCATCAATGGAATAGGGGTAACCGCTGGCCCGAGATTGCGCAAACGCGATACTAACCTGCATCGGCCCACCGGTATGCACCGGGTTAAGATTGCCAAACAGTTTTTGTCCCATCGGCACCATACCGATAAAATCATCAAAGATAGCGCTTAGCTCTTTTTCGCTGCGGACCTTATCCAGGCGTTCACTGTAGCTTTTGCCATCAGGCGAGTTGATTTTAAAGGCCGTATGCACCAGAAAAAGCGGAACATGCATCTCACCGGCGCGGCGATCTATCTCTTTCCAGGCAATTTTGCCCAGTCCGGGCACCGGCGCATTGACATTAAAATTCGACTCCTGCTCAGTAACTGCCAGCACCGAACAGATATTTTCCAGCGAAGGATCAATTTTTTGTACGCGAAACGCCGTGTTGATATCTTTTGCCCAACCAGGCTTATCCGCCACACTGGCCGGCAGCAGACTGGCAATATCGGCAGCTTGTCTGGAAGGTGTTCCTCCCTGCGTGGCCAATTGGCTGCTACAACCCGCCAGCAGCAATATCAGCAAAAAACTCCCTGCGCGCAAAAAGGCAGCGGAAGGTATGGATAAACCCAAGGTGGCGTTAAGCGTCATCTTTTCCCTAAGTAACAATAGTAATAAGTCAGGGTGAATAGTCACAGATTTGGCGATAACGACAAAGCGTTTATTGCCTCCCCGGGGAAGCAAGCAGCCCGAATTTACACCGCACCAACCACGATCAGGCCGATACGCTGCAATAATTGCGCCTGCTGCCAGACATCAATTTTCACGCCCAGCAGATCGACCTGGCGAATATTCAGATCACCCAGCTCGGCATTGGTCAGATCGCAATGGGTCACATTGCAGGTCCGCCAGTCGATTTGCTGAAACTCGCCGCCGGAGAGATCGGAACCACTGAAATTGGCCCCCAACAGGCTGGCACCGGTCCAGCGGTTCTCCGCAAGTTCACACTTCTCCAGCACGACATTTTGAAAATTGGCGTAGCTGAAATTATTTTTGCTCAGATAAGCACGGCAAAAATAGCTGCGGCTGGTGATCATATTCATAAAGCTGGCACCGCGAAAATCTGCCCCGGAGGCTTTGCACTCGCGTATTTCACAGCCCATGGCTTCAATATGCTTAAAATCCGCCATGGTGAGATCGCAGCGTAAAAAGCGGCTCTCACGCAGGGTTGCCCGTTGGAAACAGCACCCCTGTTGCTGGCTGTCATCGTAAAAACTGCAATCTGTAAACTGCGTCTCCGAGAGATCGACACCGGTAAAATCGCAGCGGATAAAACGGCAGCGATGAAAATGCGCATCGCGCAAGTCAAGTTCATCCATCGTTTGATCGCAGTAGGTTTGGTTCTCCGTCATGCGGGTCCTTGTTTGATTATTACCCGGTTATTCAGCAGGAAAAAACAGCGTGAAACGGGTTACCCCCTCGACGCTGCTGACTTGCCACTGTCCCTGATGCAAATTCATGATGCTGCGAACAATCGACAGCCCCAACCCGCTGGCATGATGAGCGTTATTACGCGAAGGGTCAGCGCGATAGAAACGATCAAACAGACGAGCAAGATGCGCCCTATCGATAGTCGGCCCATGATTTATCACGCTGATATTAACACCATCGGCTTGCTGTTCGGCGAGAAGTAAAATTTCGCTGCCCTCATCGGCGTAACGTATGGCATTCGCCAGCAAATTGGCCAATGCGCGACGCAGTAAATTGGCATCAGCGCTGAGAGTGCCAGCGCCCTGCACGGTTAACCGCAGCGTTCGCTCATCGGCAGGGCCTTCAAAATATTCCGCAATGCGCTGAAACTCCTCGGCCAGATCCAGGCTACGACGTTCAATGGCATGATTGGCATGTTCGGCGCGAGCCAAAAACAGCATATTGTCGGTCATATTAGACAAGCGCTGCAACTCTTCAAAATTTGACCCCAGTAATTGCTCATAATAATCGACCTGACGACGCTGACTCAGTGCCACCTCGGTCTGCCCAAGCAAAATACCAATCGGCGTGCGTAAATCATGGGCCATATCAGCGGAGACTTGGCTAAGTTGGGTAAAACTGATTTCCAACCGATCAAGCATCTGATTAAACGCATCGATCAGCGTTAACAACTCGGGCGGTGCCTGATCACGCGTGATCCGCACCGACAGGTTTTGAATACCAATGGCTGCCGTTTGCCCGGCCAGCCGCTGTAGCGGATCCAATCCCTTGCGGGCGATCAGATAGGCGAAAAGCGCGGTGAATAACGCTGCCGCCAAGGCCAGCAAAATTATTTGCGCGCGATAAACTTCGAGAATTCGCGTGCGTTCGGTCATCAGTCGCCCACTGATTATTTCCAGCTCATGGGGCGGATTAGACGTTTTTGCCGCCGCAGAAACGAAGATAAACGGCGTATCGTCGCGCGCATCGCGATGCTGCACCGCCGCCAGCGTCAGATCCTGATCTGCCGGTACCGGGGTAATATCCGGCACCGGCGAATTGCCGGGATTCACCTCAATCAGTGGCGACTGACCGTGAAAACGCAGCACCAACAGCGCTTCATGATTACCGAGCATATTGGCAAACAGCTCGGGTTTATCATGGATAAGGTTAATCACATCTTCGTCGCGCAGCAGCGTTCTGATTTGCTCAACACGAGTCAGCAACGCACCGTCATCGCGGATGCTCAGTTGGGTTTCCAGCGTGCGGTAGAGTGTAAATCCCCCGAGGGTAATCACCATAAATGACAGCAGCGCAAAAATCAGCGACAGACGCGTGGTGAGTGATAAAGGACGCGGCAGTGGTAAAAGACCGGGGAAAGGGGCGAATTTCATTATTCATCTTCGCAGCGGTAACCAACACCATGTACGGTGTGGATCAGCTTGTTGGCGAAAGGATCGTCAATTTTCTGGCGAAGTCGGCGAACGGCGACGTCTACTACATTGGTATCGCTGTCAAAATTCATATCCCAGACTCGCGAGGCGATCACCGAGCGGGAGAGTACCTGCCCTGGGTGCAACATAAACAGCTGCAGCAGATTAAATTCCTTGTTGGTCAAGCTAATGCGATTTCCGGCGCGTATCACCCGCCGTTTGGGAATATCAATTTGCAGATCGGCCAGCTCAAGGATCTCTTCCTGCTTGACCTGTGCTCCACGGCGCAGCGCCACGCGAATGCGTGCCAGCAGTTCAGCAAAAGAAAATGGCTTGACCAGATAGTCATCGGCACCTAATTCCAGTCCCTTGAGACGCTCTTCCAGGGTGCCTTTGGCCGTCAGAAACAGTACCGGCGTTTTCACCTGCTTATCGAGCCTTTTCATCACTTCCCAGCCATCCATTTCAGGCATCATCACATCAAGCAGGATAAGATCATAAACAAACTCTTCGGCCAAATGCACGCCATCGGCACCATTGCTGGCGACATCGACAACATAACCCGCCTCGGTCAAACCGCTACGCAGGTACTCTCCCGCTTTGGATTCATCTTCAATGACCAGAATTCTCACGTTGATCTCCTTTTTCGCATAAATAAAGATAACGGGCGCAACTACGCCCGCTCCTCACCTGCGATGGTCATTAGCGCAAGGCGTGCTCAGCAGCCTGCTCAATCAGTGCTGCGACCTCTTCAGGATGTGATTCGTAAACCGAATGGCTGGCCCCCGGGATCTCGACCTTATGACTGTGAGCACGTGCCGCATACATACGTTCCAGGTCGGGATTAATAATTTTGTCCGCTTCAGCCACCATATACCAACTAGGTTTCACCTTCCACGCCGGGTCGGGAATATTGGCGGTAAAAACGCTGGCATTGGTAGGCATTTGGGCATGAGCTTCAAATTCCGCTTCTTTTGGCGACAGGTCGGCAGCAAAATCGCTGGCGAAGTTTTCGGGTTTAATCGTCAGATAACCATCGGCCGAGCGGGCAAAGGGGTGGGCGGTATTAGGAAATTTTTTGCCGTTGCTGGCTTCGGTTTCACCCGCATCCAAGGCGTGAGCGGCGATATAAACCAGACCGGCAACGTGAGCATCATTACCGGCTTCGCTAATAATTGCACCGCCATAGCTGTGGCCCACCAGGATAGCCGCCCCGGTTTGCTGATCGAGTACACGGCGGGTGGCGATAACATCATCATTAAAAGAGGTCAGCGGTTCCTGAACCAAAGTCACCTGATAGCCATCTTTTACCAAAATGTCATACACCGGACGCCAGCCGGCACCGCCGACAAAAGCACCATGGACCAGTACAATATTTTTGACCGGAGCGGCCAAGGCAGGGGTAGCGACACCGGCTAACAGCAGCGCAGAGACAGAGGAGATAATAATGCTTCTTTTCAATGAAATTTTCATGATTTGTCCTTAATGATGAGGGAGGTTGCCGATGCTCTTGCATCGTCAGACCACTCTATGAGCCGGGCTCCCACATCAACATGACGCAATCATTACAAAAAAATGACGTCCTGGTTTTTGCTTTTCCAGAAATGCAAAAACCCGCACAGAGGCGGGTTTTTTGTTTGGGCTTACTTAACTGCTCAGGTTTACACCTTCATCGCTATTGTAAGTATGCCTCGCTGTTTCACTAATTACAGTGCAACAACGTTAACTGCTGATGGGCCTTTAGCGCCATTCTCGATAGAGAATTCGACGTTCTGACCTTCATCAAGAGTTTTGAAATCGCTGCTCTGGATGGCAGAGAAGTGAACGAACACGTCTTTGCTGCCGTCAGCAGGAGAGATAAAACCAAAACCTTTACCAGCGTCAAACCATTTTACCAAACCAGTCATTTTATTAGACATTTTTATTTCCTTTAAATTTAAGCCGCCATAAGGCGAGGGAGTTCTGTTTTTCTAGTTGTCATACTTATGGGGCACTAAAGAAGGAAATTCGCGGTGAAGAGGTATCTAATGACGATAGCGCTAATACAGTGAACTACTTTACTAAAATTGCTTTCATAAGGTCTGTACTTCAAACCAGGAGTGCATTAACGCATGTAGCAAAATTTTATGCAAGACTTATTTTTTTAACACTTACGCGGCGATTGCTTAAAGATGCCGCGTTTTTAGTGAAAATCTTGTTAAATCGTAAGCGCAGTCACAGCTTTTTATCGAGGATCGTCGCAATATTTGTCTAACAAATGGAGGGATTGCTATGATCATCACCGACAATAAAATCTGCATCCAGGATATTGAAGTCGCCGTTTCCCTGCTGGCGATCTTTGTCATTATCGCCTGGGAACTGCTGTTCTGAGCGCCTACTGTCAATGCGGGCAACAGTGGTTAGTACCCGCTTGACTCCAGCACGTAAGGCAGGTCAATCACCAAATTGGCCAGCAGTACGGCCAGACTGGAAAAAATGACTAACTTCAGCATACAAACCTCATCAGATCACTATAAAAGAGGCGGGATCAATCCTGCTTGTTAAGCTTTGGACTCCCGCATCATAAACCCGCTGTTCAGTATCCCCCGCCATGCCTGGCGATCAGCCCGGGCGATAAAGAAGACCATCAGCTAACTGTCTAAAATAAATGAAATAAATCATTCGCCACCTGATCATCCGCGACAAGATAACTTCTGCGCAGAAGAAGGGGTAATTCATCTTTTTTAATAGCGTGAGATAGTAATAACAAATAGTTTAAATGTGATCAATCTCACAGTTATGCCTTGCGCACACTTTGCTATATCGAGACGCTTCTAAAGCGTCGGCAACCGTCAGACGGCCAAAAATCTGCAACAAAGGTTGTGGTTGCTGCCTCCGGCAGTGCAAAATGATCGCACTTTCTTCTTGGCTACAGGCGCTATCGTGAGCAAATTAACGCAGCAGCAGTGCATCATTCTCACTGGCTTTACCGGTATTTTGCACGGTGAATTTGAATGGTTTTATGCCGATCTTGAGCGGCGACTCGGGCGTGACGTACAAACCTCAGAGCTTGGCTATCCGGAATTTATGGCTGAATGCAAGGCGTTGTATGAACAGGACTTCAACGACCTGATGCCCGATTAAGGATAACCTCAGACTCCGTCAGCAGATTAATGTCTGAGCTCGCGGATACGACTTTAGCCGGCAGTGGCCGATCAATCTGCCGGCGGTTGATCCCCCCTCCTCACTTCTGGTTGCTACTGTATAAAAAACACACTGATTATTATCACTATTTTTCGTCATCACGCGGCCTTTAAATTCAAATTAGTTTATTATTCCGCCATAAATGATTAGGACGAGTACGGAAAGCCTCTTATTTATAATGAAGTAATTGAAATTAATGTTACGTTGATATTTAATACGCCTCGTCCAACAACCGAAGGTTATCTTAAAATCCTTATTTAAATAATATATAAGGCTGGCGCACCATTTATTACCTTCGCTTATTTTATTTAAACGAATACTCAATTATATTCAATAGGGTGATAACGTGAATCCAAAAACCATGACGCCGTCTGTATTGCTTAATGATCCCTTTGCCAACTGTGCCCTGATAAATTGTAAAGGTAATCAAATGAGCATTAACAATAAGACTTTTGAAGTCACCGAAAAACATAAACGTTTAGTAATTTGTTTATTAAATGGTATTACACAAAAAAACGATATCATTAATGTCGTCTGGTATGAACAAGGTGGCATGGTCAGTGATAATAACTACCATCAGCTGATTCATAAATTTCGCAATTTGTTGTCTGACAATCAATTGCCAAAAGCCATGCTGCGCACCATCCCTCGCCACGGAGCGATACTCGATCTCTCACTGTTGGCCACAGACAATGATCCAGTCCCGGCAGAGGAAATCGTCAGCCTAACTGAGCAGGCCAAAAAGCCCTTTAAATTGACCACAGTTTTTAGCGGTCTTATCACCAGCATTACGCTGTTTACCAAATCGCTCTATCGATAATGGCGGCCATCACCATGCATTTGAGTCTGCTGTTCCCCCTTGCCCAGCGTTATAAATTCCCGGGCAAGGGTGCTTGCGCTCAAGCTTAACAATCAGCAGCGACCATCTTGACGAATATTTGGCAGTTACGCATCCGTGAAAGAACTTTGTATACTGTAGCTATAACCTTCGCTAATCATCGCTGATCGATCTCCACGTTATTATAGAGATAATCTGATGCCCAAATGGACGTTCCCACTAAAATGGTTTTTGTTTTCAATAAGCTACTTATCCCTGGCCTTTCTTTGTCTGGAAACGCGTGATAACGGCAGCCTCTCGTCAACCATCTGGTTACCCGCCGGGCTGACCTTGGGCATCCTCTGCTCGACCCCTCTGTTACAATGGCCAATTTGGGTCCTCAGTGCCGGTATGCTGCATATATTGGCCAGTCTTCTCCATCAACGTCCGCTGGATATTGCCTTGGTCTTCGCCTTGAACGATCTGGTGATCCTCTGTCTGAGCGCCTATATTTGGCAAAGCGTGAGAAACAGCAGCGCGCAGTTCAGCAATATGCTGGCCATGGGCGGGTTTATCATTATTGTGCTGGCGGCCAGTGCGCTGGGGGGCATGACCACCTTTTATTCTCTGCATATGCTGGGCTATCCGGCTGTTTTATCACATTTTCTTAGCTGGAGTATTTCCAATGCCACCGGCTGTCTGGCCATAACGCCGCTTTTTGTCGTTAACCAACTTATTCAACAGTCAATCAATAACCGTACAGGCTGGAACCATTATTTACAGATTGCCGCCATTATCGCCCTTAGCGCGGCGCTGTTTTTACAAGACGGCATTTATCTCACCGATCTGCCGGTAATGGATTTCTTATTATATTTATTGTTTGGCTTAACATTACTTTCTTCATTATTTATAAAAGAACGGCAGCTTTCGCTGCTGTATGTAACCCAGGCGCTGATTGTCAGCATTGCCACCCTTTATAATCGTGGCCCCTACTCTATCGCCATTTATCCGGGTAACAGCGGCATTACCGCTTCGCAGCTTTATCTGTTGGCACTATTTATTTTCGGCATGCTGGTACGCAGCCGAGTCACCGATGTTTTATTTGCCAAAAAGCACAGTGAGCAGCAATACCGTCTGGCCCAGGCGGTTACACCCGGCCAAAGTCATTTTCAGTTTCAAATTAATATTAACCAGCAAAAAGTCATCTGGCGTGACCCCATCGACAAACTGCTTAATTTACCGGAGCGCTTTGTTGCCACACCGGCGTTACTGTTAGGCCGCATGCATGCTGAAGATCGCGAGTTTTTTCTCCCCTGGTTCAACGGTGAGCAGCAAACCACCGCCAGCCCCTACACCCATCCGGTGAGACTTATTTTAACCGGGGTGACTTTTTGCGACGGGCAAATTGCCTTGTTTAGCGACCATGACAATACGGCCAACTTATACTTAAATGGGTTATTGATTGTTTATCAGGATCAACTCAACCTTTGCTGACAGGATCGATAAAATGAAAAAAGTTCTGATTGCCGACGATCATCCGGTCTATCTGCTGGGGCTGAAGACATTGCTGGAGACTCAGTTCGCCAAGGAGTTCAGCATTATAAGTATGGTCAGTAATGTGGATGAATTGATTGCCGCGCTTAAACTCGAGCAACCAGACCTGCTGTTAACCGATTTTACCATGCCGGGTACGCAGCAGTCCGATGGCTTGCATCTGATCCAGTATTTACGTCGCACCTACCCCGCGCTGCCGATTGTGGTTATCACCGTGCTCTCCAATCAGGGGATCGCCAATGTGATGCTGAAATCCGGAGTAACGGCCGTGATCAACAAACAAAGTCTCAGCACGGAATTGCATGCCTGTCTGAAATCGCTGGCGCAAAACCAGAGTCTGACCAGCAAAGGCAAAGGGCAAACTGAAAAACCAGTGCCCGTCGGATCGTTCTCGTCAACCTGGCAGATCAGCCCCAAAGAGACCGAAGTGCTACGGCTGATGAAGCAGGGACAAACCGTCAATCAGATTGCACAAATGCTGCATCGTTCCAAGCAAACCATCAGCGGTCAAAAGAAAAGTGCCATGGCCAAGCTGGGGCTGACGACGGATGCCGAACTGTTTGAATATTTACTGAAGACCGGACTGTAATGCGCCGCGCCCTGCTGCTGGTATTGACGTTGTTGGGTTGTGCGCCAAGCGTGCAGGCTGCCATGCTGCGAGTCGGCATAGATAACATCAGCGTCAGCTTTGATGGCATCAATAACTCGATACAAAATGACGATACCGAGACGGCGTTGATCACCCTGCTGCAAAACCAGCTACTGACAATGCCTTCCGCCAGCGGCCTCTCTCTGCAGGCGGTCCCCACCCGAGACAGCGCCGACAAGGCGGCCAGTCTGGCAGATCATCGCGTGGACGCTATTTTCGTACAGGACAGCGACCCATTATTGACCCCTCTTGTGCTGGAAACCCAACCGCTGTTTACCACGCAATGGCGTATCCTCACTCTACAGAATCGGCGTTCGGGTCCCGACAGCAGTCAGAATAATTTGAATTTCAAACGACTGGTGGTGGTGAATACCAGCGCGGTGCATGCCTTACAGCAACGTTACCCGCATATTGTGCTTACCCCCAGTGCCTCGTTGGGGGACGCGATCACTCTGCTGAGAGCGGGAGCAGTAGACGGTGTGGTGTGTCAGCAACGCGCCGCCGAAGTATTAAGTGAAAATATTTTCCCCGGACAGTTCACGGTACATGAGATTGATCATCTGGTGACCCATGCCCGCCTACGGCTGCATGCTGACCAGGCCGCACAGTTGGCAACGCTAAACCAGGCTATTGCCCAATTGCCGACGGTGACGATACAAGCGATTATCAGCCGCAACGTGTCGGTGAATACGCTGATGAATACCGTACCGCAACTGGTTGAAAGCCATCGCAACTTTGACACTGCGGCGGTAATTGTCGGGATTGTTTCCCTATTTTTGATCAGTTTTCTGATTAGCCAGATCCTGCGCCGTCGTCAGGCAGAGCACCGCCTGCGCGATACGGTCAAATTCTGGGAAACTTTACTGCAAAGTTTGCCAACCCCGGTACTGGTCTGTAATGCCGCCGGGACGATTAGCCACGTCAACCAGGCGTTATGCCAGAGTCTGATGGTCAGTCCGCAGCAGGTTATAGGCCACCCGGTTGAGCATCTTAATCAGCGCTATTTTGCCTCGCGGTCGCTGGATACTCCCGGATTGGTGCAGGCGCTGACCGGTACGGCACCGCAGTTTTTCGACGGCCAGTATTCACTGCAAGATAGCCCGCATAGCGTGGTCGGCTGGATCACCCCCTATAGCAACACCCATATGGTACCGCAGGGGCTGGTGATTGGCTGGTATGATATTAGTGAACGCATTCGTCTTGAAGAACAGTTGGCGCAGGCCCTTAGCGAGGCCAATGCCTTCAGCCATGAAAAAAGCGAATTTCTGGCGCGCATGAGCCACGAAATTCGCTCGCCAATGAATGTGATTATGGGCGTACTGGAAATGGAAAATCAGCGGATTGATAACCCGCAGTCCCCGCTTGCCGTGGCTTATCGTGCTTCACGCGGTTTATTGCAAATCATTGGCAATATTCTCGATCTTTCCAAAATTGAAGCCGGTGAAATGCCCCTGAAACCGGCACCGGTCTCACTCTATGCACTGCTGGAAAAAGCGGCAGAAAGCTATGGCATACTGGCAGAGCGCAAAGGGCTGCGGCTGGATACCGATGTCGAATCTTGCTACGGCAACTATTACCTGCTGGATGAAGGGAAGATGGTGCAGATCCTGAATAATCTGCTGAGTAACGCGGTGAAATATACCGAGGAAGGCCATATTGCGCTAACGGCGCA
The DNA here is from genome assembly GCF_012933545.1 of Rouxiella aceris. GTDB lineage: Bacteria > Pseudomonadota > Gammaproteobacteria > Enterobacterales > Enterobacteriaceae > Rouxiella > Rouxiella aceris. Next base: position 56,674 of record NZ_JAADJU010000011.1, read on the forward strand.
AGTAACCCCCCTCGGCCAGGACAACGATCGCTTGCGCATTGAGGTCAGTGACAGCGGCGTGGGTATTGCAGCCGATCAACTGTCTGAAATTATCCAACCCTACCAGCAAGCGTCCGCCATTGCGCCCGACAGTACCGGACTGGGTCTGGCTATTTGTCAGCAGTTGGTTACACTGATGGGCGGCCAGCTTGATATTCGCTCCCGCCCAGACAGTGGCTCGACCTTTAGCGTCACTTTACAGGTAAAACGGGTGGCGGCAGATAAAGTTCCGCAGGCAATCCCGGACGTGCCAGGCGAAACAGGCTATCGGCTGTGGGTGATAGACGATTTACCCGCCAATCTGATCGTGATGAAAATGCAGCTTTCCGCCTTGGGGCATGAAGTCACCACCTTTGATAATGCCACGCAGGCCCTGGCCCGTCTGCAAGAGACCCCCGCACCGCAGGTGGATATGATCCTGACCGATTGCCAGATGCCCGGTATGACCGGCTACGCGTTCGCAGCCGAACTGCGCCGCCTGGAAGGAGAAACGCCCCGTCATCAGTTGATCGTTGGCTGTACTGCCAATGCCTTCTCTGATGAAGAGTCGAAATGTTTACACGCCGGGATGGACAGCCATTTGACCAAACCCATTACCCAGGCAGATCTGCAGCACTGTTTACAGCAATTTTTGCAAAACAGGAAACTCGATCTCAGTGAAGTGATGGCCTTGTCAGCCGGTCAGACAACGGTTATCGCCACCCTGCTCGGCGAACTGCAAAACAGCAGTACCCAGGATATGGCATTGATTGAAAAAGCCTTTGCCGACGAGGATTGGACAGAGCTAAAAAGCAGGATCCATCGACTGAAAGGGAATTTTGCCCTCACGCAGTTTGATGCCGGGCAAAACATCTGTATGGTGCTAGAGCGTAAACTGGCTAATGGCGAAGAGGATATTCAGCGTCATCTGTTACGATTGCAGACCACCACTCGGCATTTTATCAGCCTGCTGTTCAATTTTTCTTCTCGGCAGCCACTGGACATCGGTTAAAATTCATCCTATACCCATAGGTTTCAAACAAGTTGAAACCTGCCGCCCTGATCGCCAAAATAGAGGCAGTTTTACTTATCCATTGCAAATTTGTTGTCGGACCTATGAACACAAGTAAACCCCGTCGTCCCCATGGGCGCTGGACCTATTACATCATGTATGAAGATATTTTGTGGCCTTGTCCCGTCCGCTGGGAGTGGGAAAATAGCTACGGTGGCTGGCTGCCTTTTTATTATTCGCCGACGCTCGAATTTGTGGCTGGCGACCCTGCCAAGGCCACAAAACTGCCAGCGGGTCGAATCAGTCCGGCCAACCGCCCCAAGCTGCCAATTTTATAATCGACAGCCTTTCTGACGACGCAAACCGGCATGGTTAGCCGCCAAAATAGGCGAATAACCTGCCAATTGCCGCCGCTGCCGCCATGGCCAGCGCGCTCCAGAAGGTGACACGAACCATTCCGCGCCACACCGATGCGCCCCCCGCCTGCGCCGCCACACCGCCGAGCACAGCCAGTGAAATCAGCGTCGATACCGCTATCGCGCCAATCACCCAGGACAGTGGCACCAGCAAAGTGACCAGCAGTGGCAAGGCAGCGCCGACGGCAAAGCTACAGGCCGACGCCAACGCCGCCTGCAAAGGGCGAGCAGTGGTGATTTCGGTGATCCCCAGCTCATCGCGGGCATGTGCGCCGAGCGCATCTTTAGCCATCAGCGCATCCGCCACCTGATGGGCCAGGGGCAATGTCAGGCCACGTTTAACATATATCGCAGTCAGCTCGCGATGTTCGCCATGAAAATCATCTTCCAGCTCGTTGCGTTCTTGCCTTAACGCCGCCTGCTCAATGTCGGCCTGCGACGAGACAGAAACATACTCGCCGGTGGCCATCGACATGGCTCCGGCCACCAAACCGGCGACCCCGGTTAACAGCAGGCTGGCATGGCTGACTTCGGCGGCGGCTACGCCAAGCAATAAACTGGCCGTTGAGACAATGCCGTCGTTTGCGCCCAGTACCGCGGCACGCAGCCATCCCGAGCGAGAAATAGCGTGCCGTTCAATATGCAATCTGCTCATCAAGCCACGCCTTATATCTGTGAGTTTGCGCTGAGTGTAGGCAGAGCCGGATAATAAAATCAATCCCATGGCCTGCCATTCTCGCCAAAGGTTGAAAGAATAATAAAATTCCCCTTTGCTCGTTGGCGGCGGCAAAAGCGGCAAGTCCATCCCCCTGAGCTTGCGAATGGCTCACATGTTCAACAAATTTGAAATAGCGGTTTGATTAACCAAATCTAACAAAACGCGCACAAAAAGACTTTGCATATTTGTTATTATTTAACCATGCTTAATCGGTGAAACTCACTGTTTATTAAGCTGGAACTATCTTGCAAAACCTTAGGGCATCTCTGCTCAATACGATCAAGCGTACCCCTTGGTATCTCAAACGACGTTCCTATCGGGTATTGTTTTGGCGTGAAATCACGCCGTTGGCGGTACCCATTTTCTTTGAAAATGCCTGTGTACTGCTAATGGGTGTGCTGAGTACCTTTCTGGTGAGCTGGTTAGGGAAAGAAGCGATGGCGGGCGTTGGCCTGGCCGACAGCTTTAATCTGGTGGTGATCTCGTTTTTTGCCGCCATTGATCTGGGCACCACCGTCGTGGTGGCCTTTAGCCTCGGTAAACTCAATCACGAACGCGCACGCGCCGCAGCGCGTCAGTCATTAATTATTATGACCATCTTTGCCATTGTCCTGGCGCTGGGCATTGAATTATGTGGGCAACAGATTATCGATATCATCGCCGGTAATGCCGCGCCAGCGGTGAAAGCCCTGGCGCTGAGCTACCTGCAGGTTACCGTCTGGAGCTATCCGGCGGCGGCGATTGCGCTAATTGGCTGCGGTGCGCTGCGCGGTGCCGGTAATACCAAAATCCCGATGCTGGTTAACGGCGGGATGAATATTCTCAATATTGTAATCACTACCGTACTGATCTACGGCTGTTTTTCCTGGAAAGGCTTCGGTTTTATTGGTGCCGGTCTTGGGCTGACCATTTCACGCTATATCGGTGCGGCCGCGGTGCTGTTTGTGTTGGCCATCGGTTTTAATCCGGCATTGAAAATCCCGCTAAAAAGCTACTTTACCCGCCTTAATACCAGCATTTTGATGGAAGTATTGGGCATCGGCATTCCCGCCAGTATTGAATCCGTACTGTTTAACGGTGGTAAACTGCTTACCCAGGTTTTTGTTGCCGGCATGGGCACCAATGTGATTGCCGGTAATTTTATTGCCTTCTCCATTGCTTCGTTAATCAATTTACCCGGTAACGCTCTGGCGTCCGCCGCCACCATTATCGTCGGCACCCGGCTGGGGAAAGGACAGATCGGGCAATCGGAGGTCGAGTTACGGCATATTTACTGGCTGTCGGCCATTGGTATCTGTTCACTGGCGCTGCTGTCTGTGCCACTGGCGGGGATATTGGCGTCGTTTTATACCCGCGAAGAGGATGTTATTGATGTGGTAAAAATCCTCGTCTGGCTGAATGCTGCCTTTATTCCATTCTGGGCCGCCTCCTGGGTGCTGCCTGCCGGGCTGAAAGGGGCACGTGATGCCCGCTTTACCATGTGGGTTTCAATGCTCGGCATGTGGGGGTGCCGCATTATTGCCGGCTACACCATGGGCGTAGTGCTGGACTTTGGTGTTGTGGGCGTATGGTTGGGGATGTTCCTTGACTGGATTGTGCGTGGGATCTTTTTCTACTGGCGGATGGCCAGTGGCCGCTGGCTGTGGAAATATCCGCGCCCGGCAAAAGACAATAGTCCGACAAGAGCAGAAATATCGACTTAGGGATAAAATAAAGCACAAGGAATTCAGAATGTTAATTAGACAAGCAAATCTTCAGGATATGGATATCTTGCAACAAACCGGCCGTAACACTTATCGCCACTACTTTGCTCATTTGTGGCAAAACCAGGCTGAACTGGAGCAATTTCTCGATCATGATTTTTCGCTGGCATGCATGCGAGAAAGCTTTAACGATCCGCAGCAATACTGGTTATTAGCCTATGATAACCAGCAACTTTTGGGCTTTGCCAAAACTGTATTCAACCAACCTATCCCGCAGCGTGAGCAGCTTGGCGCAAAATTATCGAAACTCTATTTACTTCCGGCACAGCGCGCCAAAGGCGTCGGTGGCCAGTTATATTCTCACCTCGCACAAGCAGCCCAACACCGCCATCAGGCTTTTATTTGGCTTGAGGTACTCAAAAGTAATACTTCGGCGCAGCGTTTTTATCAGAAAAAAGGCATGCAGGTGATTGGTCAAACGACTTATGTGACATCGACTCAAGGTACCGACATTCTATATATGGGGACCAGTCTCAGTTAGCACGTGATGAATCTCACATATTCAGCCATTAACCCTGCGTAATATCAATATTCGCTCATTAAATTTCGTGCAATTTATAGACATCACTCATCCTCATATTAAGAAAATCATCATGTCCAGAACGGTATATCTCAACGGTCAGTTTGTTGACGAACAGCATGCTCACGTCTCGGTATTCGATCGCGGTTTTTTGTTTGCGGATGCAGTCTATGAGGTTAGCGCCGTATTAAACGGCCGCCTGCTGGATAATGATGCGCACCTGGCGCGGCTTGCCCGCTCCTGCGAAGCATTGCAGCTGACCCTGCCTTGTCCCTTGGCGGAAATTGAACAACTGCAAAAACGCCTGATTGTGGAAAATCAGTTACAGGAAGGGGCGATTTATCTGCAAGTCAGCCGCGGTAACAGCGGCGATCGCAATTTTGACTTTCCGGACGCCAGCGTAACACCGACCTTTTTGATGTTTACCCAGGCACGTCCGCTGGTTAACCATCCCAATGTGCAACGCGGTATCCGCATGGTATCGCTGGAAGATATTCGCTGGCAGCGCCGGGATATTAAAACCGTGGGTCTGCTGGCCCCCTGTCTGGCCAAAGAGTATGCCCATCAGCATCAGGCTGATGATGCCTTACTGATTGAAAATGACCTGGTCACCGAAGCCAGCTCAAGCAATGCCTGGATTATCGATGAACACGGCTGCCTGATCACCCGTCCGCTCAGCACCCATATTTTGCACGGCATTACGCGCCACGCGCTAATCGAGCTGATCCGCGAAAATGGTCTGCAACTGGAGGAGCGCCCGTTCTCCCTCGATGAAGCCTTGAATGCCCGAGAAATCTTTATCAGTTCCGCCACTACCTTTATCTGGCCGGTGATCGCCCTCGATGGCAAAACTATTGGCGACGGCAAACCCGGCAAAATTACTCTGCAATTGCGCGATATCTATGTGCGGATGGCCAATCAGGCGACTGAGGGGGAATAGTCGTTTGCAGTTGGATTATAGCGATTGAAATTATCGGATGGCAGGGCTTTGGGGGGGCAAAAGGGATTACGCCCCCTTCCGGCGCTTATCTCCGGCACTCACATTAACGCGGCGTTAGCTCTGTCTAAGGGGGGTAGCAACTATCCTAACACCTAAGATTAATCTGACAAAAGCTTATTTACGATTAGCAATCATTATCATTACCATCCATAACAGTTATTGCTGCCAGTAACATTTATAACTTCCCCTTTTTACTCAATTTTCTGATTGTTGCAAGCAGAGATCGACGTAACGCCCCGGCCGTATTAAGCTGCACACAATATAGCCAGCCCGCGAAACCAGCGTAACAAGATGTGGAGAAGAGATATGACACCTGTCGTTTTTGTTCCCGGACTGCTTTGTAGCGCCGAAGTCTTTGCCCCACAGGTGGCCGCGCTATGGCCTTTTGGCCCGATCACCATTGCTTCAACGCTGCAAGGGGAGAGCATCCCGGAAATGGCGACGGCGATCCTTGCCACCGCCCCTGCCCGTTTTGCCCTGGTGGGTATTTCCATGGGCGGCTATATCAGCCTGGAGATCATGCGTCAGGCACCGGAAAGAGTGATTAAACTGGCGCTACTCAACACCTCGGCCCGCGCCGATACTCTGGAACAAACTACGCTGCGCCGCACCTTGATTGCCCATGCCAAATCGACCGAATTTGCTTCGCTGTTAATTAAAACCCTGGGTTCTATCCTGCATCCTTCACGCCATGATGATAGCGCCCTGCGTGAAATCAATGTCCGTATGGGACTCACCGTTGGCCTGGAGGGTTTTATCAGACAAAGTGAGGCGATCATCGCCCGCGAAAATAGGCTGTCCGAATTACCCAAAATCAAAGTCCCGACGCTGGTGCTGGTCGGCGACAGCGATCCCATGACGCCGCCGATATGCTCGGAAGAAATGGCCAATGCCATCCCCAACGCCCGACTGGTGATTGTCGAACACTGTGGCCACGCCTCAACGTTGGAACAACCCGGTGCGGTTAATCACGAATTGATAAAATGGATGCAACAACCCCTGAGCGCCGTGCCGGAGCCTTTATTGTTCGATATTTAAACATCTTAGTCAGCGTTGTATCCCGCCATAAAAAAGCGCACCGGCAGACGATTTTCGCCACCGGAAAAGAACTCGGCCACCAGTTCGCCATCCAGCCCATACTCTTTGCACAGCAGCCCGGCTTGATAGGCTGCATGGTTGCCGTCACCTGAGTTTTCGGCACAGTGATGGGCATAGCCCAACACATAGCCCCGTTTATAATCAGAACAAAATCGGGTCAACTCAGTGGCAGGTTTTACATCCTCAGACGTTAATCCAGCCATAAGTCCTTTGCTGAAATGATTTTGCATGTGTGCCCCCTCCCGGATCGGTATATAAGTGATTATATAACGATACTACATAACACTGAACACACTCATAACGCAGATCAGATTTTTCTTTAAGAAAACTGGTAACCTTGGCGACAGACCTATAAATTACGGTCTATTCAGCTTTTTCATTTAGTGGGTACACGCACAATGTCTTACAAAGGTAAAGTCTGGTTGGCCATCGGCATTGCTCTGGTAATGTTTTGGACAACCTTGATAGTGATTATTTACAAGTTGTTCTCCTTATAAATTCTGCCGCCTGGCAGCATCGGGCAACAAGGCAATGGACGGCCTCCGCCCCCCAGCAGTAAATCCCCGTTCTTTCTGCATTTAGACCAGCAACTCAAAACCCATCTCGCTAAGTTCCTACCAGCACAAGACTTTAAGATAAAGTCTATAGTAACGATGCCTCATCACGGATAACGTATATCCCATAGCCACTGGAGGTGGATGATGAAAAGTATCGTCAAATTTGTCAGTATATTAGCAATTATTGTGTCACTGAACGGCTGTATCTGGCCTGGCTATTATCATCACGGCGGCGGTGGATATCACCACGATGAAGGTCGCTATCATCGTCAGGATGGACCTGGTTGGCGTCACTACTAAGTGCGACAGATTTCTTCTAAACCCGCTACGGCGGGTTTGAGTTTGATGACAAAGTCGTTTTGATGATCGAGATACTCGTGCATAGCACACCTAGGGGCGCTCCGGCGGGCAAGCCCGCTACGACCCCAACGGTGCACTCTCCCTAATAACGGACTTTGTCAGTAGTCTGAAACCCGCTACGGCGGGTTTTTTGTTTTCCGCCTATCGCAAATGCATTGAGATTGCATCAAGGCGGCAATCCGGCAACGCTTTGGCAGTAGCGGACAAGATATGATCGGGGCGGGTGAAGGCAGTCAGCAAGGATGATGACAACGCTATGACAGAATTAACCTTTTTATACAAAAAAATCACATCCCTATAAAAACAACGACAAAATCACAGTTTTTTTTAATACCGCAGTTCTCTCTGAATAGATAAACTAAATATTACTGGTCAGTAACATAAATTAGCTGCATAGTAGTTCAGTCATGGAATGTGCATACAATAATCTGGAAATAAAAACTGATGCATTCATCCTGTTTCGCAACAATAAAATAACGTTTTTTATCATTTTCTTGAAACTACCAAAATGTTTCCAGAGGTCCCATAATGCGTGCAAACATGCCTGTCACACAGCGAGAGTACGGTTTAGATCCCGATGCCACCCTGATGTCGACGACTGATATCCATAGTAATATTATTTATGCTAACTCGTCATTTATCAAAACCAGTGGATTCTCTGAAGAAGAACTGAGTTATAAACCTCATAATATCGTGCGTCATCCCGATATGCCCGTCGAAGCCTTCGCCGACATGTGGTTTACCTTGCAGCAAGGCAACTCCTGGACCGGATTGGTGAAAAATCGCCGCAAAAATGGCGATCACTATTGGGTACGGGCTAACGTCACGCCAGTCCATCAAAATGATAAGCTCACCGGTTATATTTCGGTGCGTAATAAGCCCGATGAACAAGAAGTGAAAGCCGCTGAGGATTTATATCGTCAGGTCAAACAAAAGAAAGCCGGAAACCGAAAATTTTATAAAGGATTAGTGGTACGCACTGGTCTATTTTCCGGATTGTCCCTGTTGCAAAAAATTCCGGTCAGTTGGCGCTTACGTTTGCCGCTACTCATGGTCAGTATCCTGCCACTGTTACTGGCGCAGGCTGGCCTGCATTTCCCGTGGTTGATTATTGCCACCTGTATAATGTTGCTCGCCGCTGATCTTTTTTTGCATAGGCAGATAAGCCAACCGCTGAAAACAATATTGTCGCAGGCGCAGCAGGTTGTTTCCGGCAAACGAGTCAGTTATGTCCACTTTAACCGGGTTGATGAAATTGGGCTGTTGATGCGCTCGGTCAATCAGTTTGGGCTTAACCTGCATTCACTGGTTGCCGATGTCAGCGCGCAGGTGAGCGGCATCAGCAACGTCAGTTACCAACTGAGCAAAAACAGTGTGGCATTGAGTGGCAGAACCGAAGAAACCGCCGCCAATCTCCAGCAGACCGCCGCCGCCGTTGAAGAGATCACCGGGGCAGTGCAACAAAGTGCCGAAACCGCCGTTCAGGCAACCTTGCTGGCCGATACAGCCACCGAGACGGCGCATAAGGGCGGCACCATCATGAAAGAAACCCTCGGTATGATGCAGTCTATTTCTCAGGCCAGTACCAAGGTGGTGGATATCATCGCGGTGATCGACAGCATTGCATTTCAGACCAATATCCTGGCACTGAATGCTGCCGTAGAAGCGGCAAGAGCCGGTACGGAAGGTCGTGGATTTGCCGTAGTGGCCTCGGAGGTTCGCGTTCTGGCGCAACGTTCGGCTACGGCGGCAAAAGAGATAAAAACGCTGATTGAAGCCAATATGCTTAGCGTCGAAAACGGTGAACATATGGTGCAGAATGCCGAGAAACAGATCGGCGAAATTATTCATGAAGTTGTGCAGATGTCTAGCCTGATCAAAGAGATCAGTCATGCCACCCAAGAGCAAACCTCGGCGCTGAACTTGATCAATCAGTCTATCGATCAGATTGAAACCATGACGCACAACAATACCGAAATGGTGTCCCACTCTACGGAATCGGCCGAGCAACTCAATAACCAGGCCACCCGTCTGAGAAGTGCCATTAATGTCTACAGCGGCCAGACTACAAGCATGGAAAGCGAGAGAAGTACGCTGATCAAACCTATTGGCCAATTGGCATTACCCGCTGCGGAATTTAGCTGATTAACTCCCGGTTTATTAAAATATTGATTAATAGAAACCTATGGCTCCTTAAGGAGCCATATCAGACTGCTGACAAAGCTCGTTTTTAGGGAGAGTACACCGTTGGGGTCGTAGCGGGCTTGCCCGCCGGAGCGCCCCTAGGTGTGCTATGCCCGGGTATCTCGATCTTCAAGACCACTTTGTCACCAAACTCCTATGGCTCCTTAAGGAGCCATATTAACAACGGAACGTCGGCCAAGATAACATCGGGCCGGTAATTTCTCAGGGCCACAGTGACCCGACTAATGGTAGGGCGAGATAACAATGCGCGTATTGCTCTTATTACTGGTTAGCCTGTTCTTGTTGCAACCTGCACAAGCCAAACAGACTACACCTTATAGTGCCCAGGATAATCAGTTAATCGAACAAGGTGATTACACCAACTCCGATGGTCAGCAGATCCACCGCCCTGCCCACACCAAATCCGGCAGAGCACCCGAAGGGGCTTCCGCCAAATGTCGAGATGGCAGCTACAGCTTTAGTACCCACCATCGCGGCACCTGCTCCCGCCACGGCGGTGTAGCACAGTGGCTGGATTGATCCCTGTCTGACAGATATGCGGTATGTAACCCGCCCGGCGTTGCATACCCTCTCCATCGACCTCTTCCGCCTCTGTCACCCGTTTTTAAAATCCCCTCGTTTACGGCATCAGCGCGCCCCCGATGACAATCTATAAAAATCCGATGTTATTTTGCCCAACAGTAGTTTAGAATTATCTTAATTTAGAATTTACTAAAATAGATTTTTACCTATGATGACAGATAAAGCCCTGCTGTTTAAAAATGCCACCGCAGCATGCAACTTATTGAAAGCAATGAGTAATCCTCATCGCCTGCTGATTATGTGCATACTCAGTGACCTGCCCGCGACCGGAGCGGGGGCGTTAGCCACCGCCACAGGATTAACCCCGTCCGCCTTGTCGCAGCATCTGGCAAAATTACTTAAAGAAGGATTGGTGCAAAACGTCAGACAAGGCAACCAGCTACTCTACTCCTTGAAAAGTGAAGCGGTGGAGCCAGTAATTAACACTTTAAAATCAATTTATTGTCCTTAAGGAACCCCCATGGAAACCAGGCTTGTTTCTCCTCATGAAGCCCTTCAGCAACAGGTTAATGGCGCCCGTTTTGTTGATATCCGCGAATATAACGAATATGCCCGTGAGCATATTGAAAACGCCGCATGCTTCCCGCTTTCGGAACTGGAGAAGGGAAAAAAAGTCCTGCCGCCAGCCGCTGGCAAGGTGACGGTATTTTATTGTCAGACCGGGATGCGTTCGTCTAAAAATGCGCAACGACTTATCTCGGCCACCCTGCCCCATTCCGCACTGTTTCTCTCTGGTGGCATCAATGCCTGGAAAAACGCAGGATTGCAGATTATAGAGGACCGTTCACAACCACTGCCGATCATGCGCCAGGTGCAAATTGCTGCCGGCACGCTGGTGCTGCTGGGCGTGCTGCTGGGTTATGGCGTAAACAGCGGCTTTTTTCTGCTTTCCGGGTTTGTCGGCGCAGGACTTATTTTTGCTGGCGTCAGCGGTTTTTGCGGTATGGCAAAAATCCTGGAGATCCTGCCCTGGAATAGACAAAAACGTTAAGAACCGCCGAGTTAAGCCATGCCAACTCGAGCATTTATTTGTCCAGGAGCACAATATTGACAAACGGCTTTATCACCTAAAGTAAATTAAGGTTAAATTAATTATTCGCTGCAATGATAGAGACCTCGTGTTAATAACAATTAGCACTTTTTAAGGATGAATCATGTTGCGAAAGTTTTGGAATTATTTAGGTGAGAGTCAGTCTTACTTCTTCCGTGCTCTGCACATCATTATCGCGATAATGATTTTGTCGCAAATTATCAATTCAAATGCGACCGAGAGAGAAAGTCTGTCTGAACTGAGTTTTGTCGGTGTTGTCACCTGGTTTCACATTATTTCTGGCATTGCACTGATAGGGCTGGGTTTTATTATGTCAGCCTGGATGTTGAGTCAGCGCGGTCTACGCTACTATTTTGCCTGGACCTATTTTGATTTCCGGGCATTGCGTGCCGACTTTTTGACACTGTCAAGACTGCAACTGCCGGAAGCGCAGGCGGGTGGGCTGGCGGCAAGCATTCAGGGACTCGGCGTGTTAGCGCTTCTTGCCGTTGCGCTGTCTGGCGGCGTCTGGTTTATGGCCGATTTACTACAGCTACCGCAAGCCAATACGCTGATCCACTTGCATAAATTTTTGACCACTTTTATTGAAGCCTATATTTATTGCCATGGCGCCATGGGTTTGCTGCATTTTCTACTGACCAAAGTTTTCTCCAGAAGTCATGCCTGATATTTTTGACTGAGTATTAATACCCCCTGTATTTGTCAGGGGTGCGCACCAACACCAGGTAATACCTAACATAAAAATATAATATATTGATGTATGCATAAAAAAATGGGCGGTGAGTATCACCATTCCGCATAATCGAGTCATTCACCTCACGTATCCTTTACTGGCTCTGTGTGAGGCTTTTGCAGGATATTATCATGCGTAAAGTCCGTTTAATTGATGATCAGGTCCTGGCCGTGCTTATGTCGGTCGACGCCGGGCAATTGATAAAAGAGGTTTCTCAGCAGAGAAATATCACCGAAGCCAACTATTATCACTGGAATAAAACCTATAGCGCGCTGGAAGCCGCTGAAATAACACTACTTACCAGCCTCATGGAACAAAACCGACATCTGCAAAAAATATTTGCCGATCTCAGCGTTGAAAATCGCTTTCGGTATGGCATGGTCGAAAGGCATGAGGAAATCCGTTTCTAGCCCACTGCGGCGAAGACCGGGATGATGCAGTCGGTCCTGGCTACAACATACTTCACGCCTTGCTAATTTCTGCAAGATACGCGCAAAACATATCCGCCATGGCATCAGCCCACATTTTTATCTGCGCAGCACTGCGTGGGGTTTCGGAAAAGGAATGGCCCACGCTGCTAAGCGTAGTAGTAATCAACTCCCCCGCCAGGAGACGAGTTTCCTGACTTGTCTGCGGCAGTAGCTGCTGCATAAAAGTCTCAAAAATCTTGGCGCCAGCCGCTTTTGCTGCCATGGCTTCCGGCGCGTGGCGATAGAGCGGCGCCGCATCATTAAGTGCTACGCGCATCGCCGCTTCCTCACATTCGGATTCGATAAAGGTGAAGGTCAGGATCCGCAGTCGTTCCAGCGGTGACTTACCGGCATCGGCAAGAATACGGCGCAGCATCTCTGTGGTTTGCTGCCATTCATCGTATTGCAAACGAAACAGAATCGCCGCCTTGTTGGGAAAATATTGATACAGCGAACCAATACTGACTCCGGCCTTTTCGGCGACCCGCGCGGTAGTGAAACGCTGTGCTCCCTCTGTTGCCAAAACCTGAGTAGCTGCCTGCAAAATAGCGGCGACCAGATCCGTTGAGCGAGCCTGCTTGGGGGCTTTTCTTGAGGAAATACGTGGGGTCTGGCGATCGGTCATGGTGGTGTAGTCGTCCTGAAAATAATGCGAATAGATAATGTGAGTAATTCATCGCATTATAACACTTCAACGCGAGGGATCACTCGCATTATTGCTACTGTTTTTCTCAGACCAGGACCCTTTATGACTTCAACATTAACCGCTGCACCACTGGCCTCTTTGCTGGAAAATCTGTTTACCCAAGCCGATGCAGCAACCAGCTCCGCGCTGGTCGGGCTCTCTGAGCAAGAGTGCGAGCGCCTGATGCACAGCAAAACCGAATATCTCGACTTTTATGGGCGCCTGAAAGATCTGTGGTTACCCGTATCACGGGAGACTGGTGCATTACTCTATATGCTGGCGCGCAGTAGCCAAGCTCACCACATCATTGAATTTGGCACCTCCTTTGGTATCTCGACGCTTCATCTGGCTGCCGCCCTGCGCGACAATGGTGGAGGCCGTCTGGTTGGCAGCGAATTTGAACCAGGCAAGGTACGCCGGGCGCGGGAAAATATCTCGGCGGCGGGCCTGGCGGATCTGGTAGAAATCCGCGAGGGAGATGCCATGCTGACGCTGGCAAGCGGTCTGCCCGACATGATTGATCTGCTATTGCTTGATGGTGCCAAGGCGCTGTATAGCGATATTCTGTCGCTCGTTGAAAGCCGCCTGCGGCCGGGAGCGCTGATTATTGCCGATAACGCCGATCACAGTCCGCAATACCTGGCCTATGTGCGTGCGCCCGAAAATGGCTATCTGTCTGTTCCCTTTGGCAAAGATGTCGAGCTTTCAATTCGGCTGGCTTAAGCATTTTCCTGTAGTAGAGCATCCCGGCTTGCAGGGAAGAAAGCCGGGAAACGCAGAGGCAGCAGAAAAAATATGACATCCCTTTTTTCCCGGCAAATCTTATAAAAATTTTCTGGACATTTTACAATCAGGTGCCTGAAAGTTAAAAATAGCGGTTTTGCCGTCCATATAAAAATGATAGAGGCAGCCAGCAGAAATAATGTGAGTGGGAATATAGGCTTTTATTTCCGGCGTTATTATCGCAAAAGGATAAAAAGCCATTGCCCTATTCATTAATGCATAATAACGAAAATCAAAACCTTCTTCAATTGAAGGGTAGATAATTTCTTTTAACAACGGATAGTGTTTTATTGCCGGAGAGATATCCGGAGATTGCGGGCTTTTGCCAATAATAGCTACCTGGCTAATATTCTCACTGCCAACCTGCGCCAAATCATGACTCATACTAATAACCATTGCCTGGTCAAAATTACTTTGATTTACCAAGGCACGGAACGTTGCCATCATAAAAGTGGCCGTAAATAACAGATACATTACCAGGAAAAAGTTAAGCATGATCTTAAGCTTGGGGAATGCCTGGCGTGCCATGAGAAAATTAAAAACCAATGCCGCCGAAAAAGCACCCATCACGCGCGGGGCAAATTCTGCATCTTTTAATAGTAATAAAAATCCACTTATCGTCAGCAATACCAGACAGGGGGCAATAAATGAGAGAGAAGCAGCCAAATAATCGCTTATCGCTGCTTTCTTATTTATCAGCCAACTAAACCCCGTTTTGTAGCAGGCACAGGCTCCTGCCACAAAGATCCCCCCGACAGGCAACAGACTATACCCGGGAAATGCCTCTAACAACACGGCCAGGCTTTGGGTAACGTTATGGCCCACCATGCCAATACCGGCGGCACTGACAGGCACCATCACTGAGCGAGTCTGATTAAAGGGATCGGTAACACATAAAGGCACGACAATTAACTTGTAAACCAACAACGCCAATAATAACGCTGCCAGCGCTATAGCGGCATGTTGTAATCCTTTGCGGGTATCATGGCGTTGCGTAATGGCCAACATACCGATTAACAGGATATTGATAAAACCGTAATTGACGGCTGTTTGATATAAACATAATGCTGCTAAAAACAGAATAAAACTGATAATAAAATGATTAATCCGCTGCGGAAAATACAGCATGGAGGCAAGAAAAGCCAAACCGATAGATAGCAAAATCCCCATTGCGTCATAGGCATAAAGCATTGACTGGCTGATAAACGGGCTTAACATAATGGCCAGTGACATCAATATGGTAAAGCCGTTTCCTGGCTTTGTTAACCGGCAAAAACTGATCACCAGTGAAGCCGCCAACCCCAGAATACCCAACAGCAGAGAAAGCGGAGAGGTGTCACTAACCATAGTGGTAAAGTTTATAAACCAGGTTAGCCAGGTTGCCAGAGGACGGCCATTATTTATCCAATAGCTGACATTGCCGCTAACCAATCGATGATAATCATCCTGATAGTAGACATTGCCAGCGAGTAACGGCGAGACGATAGCAAATAAGACAAGTATTATTATAATAAAATCTTTAACAACAAATTGTTGTTTTATATTTAACATACTGGAGCAAAACTTATCCCACATACGGAATCTCCGCCCTTATAATTCATTTATCACATGTGAAACAGGATCCGAATAGTTCATTTCTGCAACAGAAATAATACTTTTTCCCTTTCTCTGCCTTAAGACCGTCATTACCAATAATCTATTCAATACGCGGTTGGCTTTAAAAAAAGCAACTTTTAGACAGATGCCTATAGCGTAGGCAAAAATCTAAAAAAAATCATAATTTCATCAGAGAATTGCGATCGGCACGGCAACCATTTTGCCGCCAGAAGCTTTGCCAATACCACAAATAGCCTGGCTATGCCATTGATTAAATGGCCCAGTATCAAGAGGTGAGGCGCTGAACAGCAAGCGATAAACATAGCAGATAATCAGTGAGGTGGGGTGCCGCAGATATGAGGGTAGATTTCACCAGGCGGCATATATTGATGAATGCCATTCATAGCGCCTAGCCATCTACAGCAGGTTATCTCTGCAGATAATGCCGATATTATAAACACCTTCACCGTTAAGTCGGTGAATTACCCTGGTGCGCGGTGGTGATGCTGTTCAGCACCTTATTGGCAATGCCCCCTGACGGGGGCAGTAACGAGTTAGATATTTTTGTCGTAAAAAGAGTCCAGCTTTTTCATTGCCTGGTCGACATAGCGAGGAACCCAGTAAGTTTCGATGTGTGTTGCACCTTCGATAAGGAATAGCTCTTTATTCTTGGTGCCGGTGGCTTTCTTAAAAGCGCTTTCGGTCATATAAAGCGAATCTGCTTTGGTTCCCGCCATCATCAACAACGGCTGGTTAATCAAATCCATATTGCTTTCGGCATCAAAATTCATCAAATCCAATAGGCTGCTCATGGTATAGCGGAAGGTTGAATTGGGGTGGGCATGCGTTTTTCCGTAGTACTCGAAGCCCTGGCGATAAAGGTCAAACGGTAGTTTGGCAATTTGTTCATCTGTCAGTTTGGCATCACCCGTATAGGTAATTTCACCACTGGCGGCTTCTTTGGCACGCGCATCCGAGGCCTGCTTCAGCCGTTGCTGAACCGTAGCCAACTGCGAATCCTGAAAGCCATTGCGGCGCACCCGTCCGGAGTCAAACATGCTTAATGTTGCCAGTGCCTTGAAACGCTTATCTGTCTGGGCAGCTTTTAACGAGTAACCACCGCCGCCGCAAATGCCGAGCAGGCCAATACGCCCGACATCAACGCCTGGATACTGACTGAGGTAATCGGCCATGCCGTGGATATCCTCGATACGATTAGCGGGCTTGTCGACGCTGCGAGGCATACCGCCGCTGGCACCCTGATAAGCCGCATCGGCGGTAATAGTAATGTATCCATGCTCCGCCAGGCGTTGGGCATACAAACCGGCAACCTGCTCTTTCACGCCGCCATTGGGATGCGCGACGACGACAGCCGGATATTTTTTAGCTGCATCGTAATTGGCAGGGGTATAGACATTGGCCGCAATCTGAATACCGTGCAGGTCATATTTTACCGGATGGATATTGACCTTTCCCTGGACGTTTTCGGTGATGGCACCTTCATACGTCAGGGTAAAGGGATTCTTGCGGTAATCGGCGGCCTGCGCGCCAGTGGCGATACCGGCCATCGCGGTCAGCAACATTGCATTTAAGAATGTGAATTTCATGTCCTCTCCCGAAGATAAGCTACTGCCTGATTTTCAGGCTCGCGGGTTGTAAATTGCCGCTTAAGCATAGGGAGACGGGACTGACAGCAGCATGACTGGTGAATAACAATTTTGTCAGCAAGCCAGCAATGAACAACGGCCAATCATACCGAGAAAGTTACGTTGGTTACTGACAATGCTGTCAGCTTACCGTCAGCGTGATGTTGGTTTGGAAAGAATAAGATGGCGGCTTGCGACGTTACATTTACCTGCGGTCTGGCCAGTAAAAGGAACCCATATGAACAGTAAATTCGATACTTTCTCTCGCGAAAATATTCCGGCCATGCCTGGACGGCGTCAGCTGTTGATGGCGGGCGCCGGTATGGCCGCCGCTTCATTGATCTCCCAGGTGTCAGCCGCAGAAAAGTCAGCGGGAAACCCGATATCCCAGGGAAGCGCCAGCAGCAACAACAGCCAACACGTCCCCCAACCCGGGAAACGAAAGCTGGGTGGACTCGAGGTATCGGCTATTGGGCTGGGTGTACAAAATATGAGCCGAAAATACGACACCTCAGTGCCCTATCGTCCAGAGATGCTCAACATCATCCACAGTGCCTTTGACCAGGGAGTGACATTATTTGACGCCGCAGAAGCTTATGGTCCCTTTGAAGTGGAAAGGATCCTTGGCGAGGGTGTAGCTCCCTTTCGCGACAAAATCGTTATCGCCACAAAATTTGGCTGGAATATCGATCAGCAAACGGGCGCGCGGCTGCAGGGGCTCAACAGTCGCCCTGAGCATATCAAACAAGTAGTGGAAGGCATGCTCAAACGACTGCGCACCGACCGCATTGATTTACTTTACCAGCACCGGGTCGATCCCCAGATCCCCATTGAAGATGTCGCCGGTGCGGTTAAGGACCTGATGGACCAAGGTAAGGTGCTTCATTGGGGGCTGTCAGAAATGGGCATTAACACACTAAGACGCGCTCACTCTGCACTCCCCGTCACTGCCGTACAAAGTGAGTATTCGATGCTATGGCGCGGGCCGGAAAAGAGCGTTCTGCCGACCTGTGAAGAACTTGGCATCGGTTTTGTGCCCTGGAGCCCGCTGGGGGTGCAGTTCCTCACCGGTTGCATCGATGAAAACACCCGATTTGCTACTGGCGATTTTCGTGCCATTGAATCCCGCTTCGCTGCGGAGAATTTACCGCACAATCTCCAGCTTGTTGCCCTGGTAAAACAATGGGCTGAACGGAAAAATGCCGCACCGGCACAAATCGCCCTGGCATGGCTGAGCGCCAGAAAACCGTGGATTGTTCCGATACCGGGAACAACCAACCGGGATCACATGCTACAAAACACCGCAGCGGCGGCTATCCGCTTGACCCCTGCTGAATTATCAGAGCTAAACCAATCCCTCGATGCCATCACCATCCAAGGGCAACGGCTACCCGCTGCCGTCCAGGTTTATTCGGATGTTGAAGCCCCCTTAAGAGGTTGATATCGCACATTTGACCAGGCTGGCGCGCCTTCGGCAGCCGCCTTCCTGCTCGTAAATCAACGGAATTATCTGCCGGAAGAAGGAAGTACAAATTATGCGCCTACTGTTGGTGGAGGATGAAGAAAAAACATCATCTTATCTTTGTCGCGCACTGGGAGAATCAGGCTTTACCGTCGATATCTCCGCCGACGGAACAGAGGGACTGCACTATGCCCTGGAGTATGACTATGACGCAATTATCCTCGATGTCATGTTGCCAGGTATCGATGGCTATCGGGTGCTGGAAAGCCTGCGAGTCAGTAAGCAAACGCCAGTATTGATGCTCTCGGCTCGCGGCTCGGTTGATGAGCGAGTCAAAGGGTTGCGCCTGGGGGCTGATGATTATCTGCCCAAACCTTTTTCATTGATTGAGCTGGTTGCCCGCATTCAGGCTTTGGTACGTCGCCGTGCCAGTGATGGCGCAGATATTACCCAACTGCAACTCCAGGATCTGCATCTGGATCTACTGGCTCGTCGGGTGTTTCGCGCCAATATCCGGCTGGAACTCACCGCCAAGGAGTTTGCGCTGCTAAGTCTGTTAGCCCGTCACCAGGGCGAAATTCTGTCAAAGATGATGATTGCCGAGCAGGTATGGGATATGAATTTTGACAGTGATGCCAACGTGGTGGAAGTAGCGATAAAACGCCTGCGCGCCAAAATCGATACACCTTTTGCGGTCAAATTGCTGCATACCGTGCGCGGAATGGGTTATGTCCTTGAAGTCAGACCGCAGCCCGACGATAAGTGAAGGAGAACAGCATGGTCAAACGCTCCATCTCGGGACATCTGGCATTGATGTTTGTTTTAACCTCGGTACTGATTGTGTCGCTATTTGGCATTGTGCTACGCAGTTCGCTGCATGACT
This sequence comes from Rouxiella aceris, assembly GCF_012933545.1. Lineage (GTDB taxonomy): Bacteria > Pseudomonadota > Gammaproteobacteria > Enterobacterales > Enterobacteriaceae > Rouxiella > Rouxiella aceris. Next base: position 76,232 of record NZ_JAADJU010000011.1, read on the forward strand.
CATTGCAAAAACAGATGCATAACGAGCTACTGTTTCGTGAATCACTGATGAGCCCATGGATCAGCGCACGTACTTCGGCAGAGGGTTGGCCGCTGCTGGCCAATAAATTTACTCTTTTGGCCAGTTCAGAAGGTGAGCGGGTTCGTTACTGGATAATAAGCGCGGATCCTCGTTTTAACGTCGGTGGCACACCGCCGATGGGGGTCGAGTGGTCTTCTCTGCACGAGGGCTTCAATAAAGTGCCGGGGGCAGCGCAAGGTACCTGCTCGCTTTTTCTACTGGTAAAAACCATTGCCGCCAACGGCGACAGGCCCGAACTGCGCTATGTGGTGGCTATCGACTCTACGCCCTATATGGGGACGCTGGATGCCTTTACCCGCACATTACTTATGATCACTGCTTTTGGCGTGCTGCTGGTCGCTTTGCTGGGTTATGCCGTCGCCAGAATCGGCTTGCGTCCGCTGGGAGCATTAAGTCATCAGGCCCGCCATCTGGCCCCCGGAGATCATGGCCAACGTCTGGAAACTGGCACCTTACCTGCTGAGCTGCGCCAGTTGGCCGCCTCGTTCAACGGCGTGTTGGCTCGCCAGGAAATTGCCTGGCGACAACTGGAAAGTTTTAACGCCGATGTCGCCCATGAATTGCGCACACCGCTCACCAATCTGATTGGTCAGACCCAGCTCGGGCTATCGCGCAGACGTACGCAGCCGGAGCTGGAAGAACTGCTTGCTTCAAATCTGGAAGAGCTGGAACGCATGACATCTATCGTCAACGATATGTTGTTTTTATCCCATGCCCATGCCGGGGAACATGCCTCTCAGTTGACACGGTTTTCTCTACGCGAAGAAACACTGAAAACTGCGGAGTATCTCGAACCGTTGTTTGCGGAAAAACACCTGTTATTACAGGTTGAAGGCGACGTTATTGCTGATATTGACCGGCGTTTGTTCCACCGTTCCCTGGCCAATCTGCTGGAAAACAGCGCCCGACATGCCCCGCAGCAAAGCACCATTTGCGTAAAACTCAGTAAAATTAACCACCATGCCTGCGTCGCAGTGGCAAACCCTGGCGCAGCCATTCCGCACGCACATTTACCTCGTTTGTTTGAGCGCTTTTACCGGGTTGATGCCTCACGCAGCAACAGCGACTCCCATCATGGACTGGGATTATCCATTGTCCGCGCGGTGGCGATTATGCATCGGGGAGAAGTGTTTGCGTACAGCGAGGCCGGGATCAATACCTTTGGGCTGACATTTGCACTCACTGCGCAAAACGACACTGCTCACAAACCCGCCCCTGCCCCGAATTCTACGCTAAAAAATTCATGGTCCGCTGACAGGGTTGTGCGCCCACCTTCAGCCTGACGACCTTGGGTATTGGACATTGGCCTGGGATATTGCCAGCCAGAGATTGGCTTTTTAACGAAAGGAAGGGTTTGCATGATCAAAAAAATGGGCTTTATGGCGTTATTACTGCCGCTTATTACCCTGACTGCCGCCGCACAGCAACAGGAGGCCGTCGGGCATATTGTTCAAGCCGGAAGCCAACAACCGGTCTGGGGGGCGGCAGAACACTTTACCGGCCGGGTGCGGGTCGACCCGCTGTTTTCGGCGGATAAGGACATCAGTGTTTCTGCTGCTTATGTCACTTTCGAGCCGGGGGCACGCACCGCCTGGCATACCCATCCGGCGGGCCAGCGACTTGTTGTTACCTCCGGCGTTGGCCTGACCCAACAGCAAGGACAGCCAGTAAAAATCATCCACCCCGGCGACGTGGTGATATACCCACCCGGCGTAAAACACTGGCATGGCGCCGCGCCAGACAGTGCGATGACACATCTGGCGGTGACGGGCATGGTGGCCGGGAAAAGTGTCGAGTGGATGGAGAAAGTGAGCGATGAACAATACAACGCACGTTAAAAAAATCACCGCGCTGGCCTTGCTGATCTTCAGCTATAGCCTGGCGTTTCCAGCCACAGCGGCGAATGGAGAAAGTTCCTTTATGACTGTTCAACAAAGCACGACCAATACGCTATCTGCACGGCAGAAAGCCATTGTGTTAATTGCCTCACTAATGGCCACCAGCAGTATGGACTCATTAAACACTGCCCTGGAGCAGGGGTTGAATGCCGGGCTGACGGTAAACGAAAGCAAAGAGATCCTCGTTCAGCTGTATGCCTATACCGGGTTTCCCCGCAGCCTGAATGCCCTCAATGAGTTAATGAAGGTCGTTGCAGCGCGTAAGCAACGCGGGATCCATGATATTCAGGGGCAAGAACCAGTCAGTAAAATCCCCACCGGCGAGGAACTGCTGCGGGTGGGCACCGCCAACCAGACCAAAATCTCTGGTGCACCAGTGCAAGGACCGCTTTTTGAATTTGCACCAGTGATTAATCAGTTTCTGCAGACGCATTTATTTGGCGATATCTTTGCCCGCGACAACCTCGACTGGCCAAGCCGTGAGCTGGCAACGGTGGGGGCACTGGCTGCCACGCCGGGAGTGGAGGCGCAACTGCTATCTCATCTGCGCGCCAGCCTAAGAGTCGGCTTGAGTGGCGATCAGTTGCAGCAAGTCGTCAACGTATTGCGTGAGCAAGGTGAAATCGATGCTGCTGCGCGCGCTGAACACGCACTGCAACAGGCGCTGGCCACCAGCAAGTAACCCCACAACCATTTTCAGAAGGCAAAGCAATGACTGACGATCATGACGCAACCCGTAGAATGCTGCTTACCGCACTTGCCGGGTTAACGCTGGCAAAAATCAGCCTTTCTCCGGCTAATGCCAGCACTGACAAAACTGAAAATACCCCTCCGATCCTGGTGGCTTATTTTTCCCGAAGTGGTAATACGCAGGTGATAGCCGGGGTTATTCATCGCGCCCTGCAAAGCGATCTATTTGAAATTGTCCCTGCCACACCTTATCCGCTGGATTATTTTCAGACCGTGGCGCAGGCAAAAAATGAACACGACCGCGCAATCAAACCGCCGTTAAAAAACAACCTCGCAGATATTGACCGTTACCAGACGATTTACCTGGGTTTTCCCATTTGGGGGACCTCGGTACCCCCGGTCGTGCAGAGCTTTTTGAGTACACATAATCTGACCGGCAAACTGCTTATCCCTTTTATAACTCACGGTGGCTACGGGGCAGGTGACAGCGAGGAGGTACTTGCCACCCTGGCAGCGGGGGCGCGGCGAGAAAAACCGCTGGTTATGGAATGCGATCAGGAAAGAAAAACTACAGAAACCGTGACCAGCTGGCTAGAAGCGATCCGTAGCTGACGCCTGGCATTAATGAACCCACCTGATAGGGGCATATTTAGCCGCAACATAATCATCTGCAACCACTCAGGTAAGATAGGCCATCTTCTGATAGCGAGGACAGAGCTTTGCAAACAATATTAAAAATAGCAGCCTTCTGCATAATGGCGGGCGGTGCTGTTGCGCAGTCCATTGCCGGCGAACCGCTGATTATTCAGGCCCAGGGCAGCTTTGCCGCCGGGGGAACAATGGCAACAACCCCGGGGACCTTTGATGCCCACAAACCGCTGGATCCTGCCGGCCAGACCTATCATGGCGATCATGCGGCCGTTTTTTATCAAATTCCTGTCCATGCCCATAAATACCCGATCGTAATGCTGCACGGTGCCGGGCAATTTTCACGAACCTGGGAAAGTACTCCAGACGGACGGGAAGGATTCCAGAATATTTTTCTGCGTCGTGGTTTTTCTACTTATCTGGTCGATCAACCCCGTCGAGGTGACGCCGGTCGCAGCATGGTAGCAAGTACGCTAACTCCGCAAGCCGATGAACAACTGTGGTTCAATCAGTTCCGCCTCGGCGTCTGGCCGGACTTTTTTAAAGGCGTGCAGTTCTCTCATGATAAAGAGGCGCTGAACCAGTATTTCCGTCAAATGACGCCAAATACCGGGCCTTTTGACAGCCATGTCATTGCCGACGCAATGTCGGCGGTGGTGGATAAAACCGGTCCGGCAATTCTGTTCACCCACTCCCAGGGAGGCGGTCCAGGTTGGTATACCGCAATAAAAAACAGCAAGGTAAAAGCCATTGTGGCCTTTGAGCCTGGTAGTGGCTTTGTCTTCCCGGAAAATGAAATGCCCGCCCCGATGCCTAGCGCCTTCGATACCCTCAAGGGTGAGCCGGTGTCACTGGCGCAGTTTATGGCGTTAACCAAAATCCCGATCCTGATTTTTTACGGCGATAACATACCGCAGCAACCTGTCACTCTGCCGGCCCAGGACAGTTGGCGAGTCCGACTGGCTATGGCGCGTCAGTGGCGAGATGTAGTCAACAAACACGGTGGTGATGTCAGGGTGATTCACTTGCCGGAAATAGGCATTAATGGCAATACTCATTTTGCCTTCTCCGATCTGAACAATGTCCAGATAGCCGACCTGGTCAGTCAATTTCTGCAACAAAAACATCTGCAATAAGCGCACGCCTCTATGCGGGGTTCATTCGTTGATTAATGAACTCCGCTAATAAAGCCTAGCGATCTGTCGCCTCTAATCAGACCTGCCACTGTGCGCTAAGCTTTCCAGACACAAAGCAAAAGGATAATGACATGCAAACCGTAAAATTGAATAACGGCGTTGAAATGCCCCTGCTGGGTTTCGGCGTTTTTCAGATGACCAATGCCGCTGAATGCGAGCAGGCGGTGATTGATGCCATTGAAACAGGCTATCGCCTTATTGATACCGCCGCCTCGTATCAGAATGAAACCCAGGTCGGCAATGCCCTGAGGAACAGCGGCGCAGCGCGAGAAGATCTGTTTGTTACCACGAAATTATGGTTGCAGGACACCAGTTATGCCGGTGCCAAAGCGCAGTTTGAACGCTCACTCAATCGCCTGCAACTGGACTATGTCGACCTCTATCTGATCCACCAGCCTTATGGCGATGTTCACGGTGCATGGCGGGCCATGGAAGAATTACACCAGGCTGGCAAGATCCGCGCCATTGGCGTCAGTAATTTCCAGCCGGACCGTCTGGCCGACCTTATTGCCTTTAACAACATTACGCCGGCAGTCAATCAGATAGAGGTTAACCCCTTTAACCAGCAATTACATGCGGTGCCGTGGATGAAAAGTCGCGGCATTCTGCCAGAAGCCTGGGCACCCTTTGCCGAAGGCAGAAATGGCCTGTTCCAGAATCCGCTCCTCAGCGCTATTGGCGAAAAACATGGCAAAAGCGTGGGTCAGGTAGTGTTGCGCTGGATTTTTCAACGCGGCATTGTCTCGCTGGCAAAATCGGTGCGTAAAGCTCGCATGGTGGAAAATATCAATATTCTCGACTTTACCCTCAGCGACGACGAAATGACGCAAATCACGGCAATGGATACCGCTACCAGCGCCTTCTTCTCTCACCGCGATCCGGCGATGGTTGAATGGCTGACTGGCCGCAAACTCGATGTTTAATCCGTCAAAATAATCAAGCTAATCACGAGGAACCAGGCAATGCAAAAACGTTATCTTGGTAAGTCAGGACTGGAAGTCTCGGCCTTGGGTCTCGGCTGCATGGGGCTCAGCCACGGCTATGGCCCGGCAACGGATACCCGCCAGGCGGTAGAATTGATCCGCGCCGCCGTTGAGCAAGGCGTGACATTTTTTGATACCGCCGAAGTGTATGGTCCCTATCTCAATGAAGAAGTGGTAGGGGAAGCGTTAAAACCCTTTCGCGATCGGGTGGTGATTGCCACCAAATTTGGCTTTACCTTTGGCGACGATAACAAACAGCAGATTTTAAATAGCCGTCCGCAACATATTCGCGAAGCGGTGGAAGGTTCACTGCGTCGTCTTAAAACCGACGTTATCGACCTGCTTTACCAGCACCGGGTAGATCCTGAAGTGCCCATTGAAGACGTTGCCGGCACGGTAAAACAGCTGATTGCCGAAGGCAAGGTCAAACACTTTGGTCTCTCTGAAGCGGGAGCACAGACCATTCGCCGGGCGCATGCCGTACAACCGGTCACCGCGCTGCAAAGTGAATACTCCATGTGGTGGCGTGAACCCGAGCAGGAGATATTACCGGTGTTGGAAGAGCTGGGCATTGGCTTTGTGCCATTTAGTCCGCTTGGCAAAGGCTTTTTAACCGGATCAATTAAAACCGGGGCGACATTTGGCCAGGATGATTTCCGCAGCAAAGTGCCGCGTTTCGCCGCCGAAGCGCTGCAAGCCAATGAACAGCTGGTAACCTTGCTGGCCGATCTCGCCGCAGAGAAAGCCGTGACATCGGCCCAGATCGCGCTGGCCTGGTTGCTGGCACAAAAACCCTGGATTGTGCCGATCCCGGGGACCACCAAACTGCATCGTCTGCAAGAAAATCTCGGTGCCGCGGATATCACGCTGACCGGGGATGATTTGCATAAGATCACCCAGGCTCTGGAAACAGTGAAAATTGTTGGCGATCGTTACCCGGCGTCGTTACAGTCACGGGTCGGCCGCTAATATTATCGCAGGCTGGCAGTATCATTAGTGATACCGTCAGCCTGTTATTATTCGGTATAACGCAGGGCATCAATCATCAGCGCAAACGCCGGAGGATGCTGTTTTCTGCTGGGATAGTAGAGGTAATACCCCGGAAAACTCGGACACCATTCGGCAAGGATTTGCACCAGCTCGCCAGATTTCACCGCCTCTGCCACCATATTCTCCGGTACGCAGGCGATACCAAACCCGGACAGTGCCGCGTCCAGTCTTTCTGACAACAAATTAAATATTAATTGCCCTTCCACCCTGACGCGCAGCGGCTTGCCCTCTTTCTCAAACTCCCAGTGATATAAGCCGCCAGCGGTAGGTAGACGCATATTGATGCAGCGATGATGTTGCAGTTCATGGGGCGTTTGCGGGATGCCATGGGCAGCAAAATAAGCGGGCGCGCCCACTACCGCCATACGCATATCAGCGCCGATCTTCACAGCAATCATGTCTTTATCGACACTCTCCCCAAGTCGCACCCCGGCATCAAAACGGCCGTCAACAATATCAATAAAGCCATTATCAACCACCAGCTCAACGTTGATTTCCGGATATTGCTGAAGGAAGGGTTTGAGCTTTGGCCACAACAGGGTGCGTACCGCATGCTCGCCAGCCGAAAGGCGGATATTCCCTGAGGCAATGCCATTTAACTGAATCAGAGTTTGCAGTTCCTGCTCAAGGTCGGCAAGGCGAGGTTCAAGACAGGCGATGATCCGTTCCCCGGCTTCGGTAGGTGCCACGCTGCGGGTCGTGCGGGTAAGAAGTCGAATATTTAAACGTTCTTCCAGCGCCTTCATGGCGTGACTTAATGCTGACTGCGAAACGCCGAGCTTACCCGCTGCCTTGGTAAAACTTCGCTCCTTGGCCACCACCAGGAAAATCTGCAGTTCATTGAAATTTTCTTTAAGCATTGCGGATTTCCTTAATCCATACGATCACAACAGACTGCACTAATGAGATAGGTTCATAGACGCAATCATTCTAGCCCGGTTACTGATAATACAGACAATTGATATGCTTTTTCATAGCAAATTTCTGCAATTTAACCACAAAGGTCAGCGATGAAAATACTTATTGCCGGAGCAACGGGAAGCATTGGTCGCCAGGTAGTAAAAACGGTAATTGCGATGGGACATCAACCACGGGCACTGGTCAGAAACCGCCAAAAGGTAAAGTTGTTGCCACCAGATAGCGAGATTTTCTATGGTGATATTTCTTTACCCGAGACATTAAAAGATGCCGTCAAAGATATCGACGCGGTTATTTTTACCCTGGGCTCCGACGGTCAGGGACGCATTGGTGCCAGGGCGGTAGACTATGGCGGGGTGCGCAATATTGTGCAGGCGCTGCAAGGATCGCGAGTGCGCATTGCGCTGATGACAACCATTGGTGTTACCGAGCGACTCAGTGCCTGGAATCAGCGTACCGAAGTACATGACTGGAAACGACGCGCCGAACGGCTGGTAAGAGCCAGCGGCCACCCTTATACCATCGTCAGGCCAGGCTGGTTTGATTACAACAGTCATGACGAGCAGCGTCTGGTCTTCCTCCAGGGCGATCGTCGCCATAGCGGCTCGCCGGAGGATGGCGTTATCTCGCGAAAACAGCTTGCCCGTATTCTGGTTGCCGCGCTCGGCAACCCGGCCGCCGAGAACAAAACCTTTGAGCTGGTAGCCGAACGAGGAACAGAACAGCAGCACCTTTCGCCGCTATTTTCGGCACTGGCCGCCGATAACCGCACAGAAATTGATGGTGTCAGGGATCTGGATAATATGCCCCTCGCCCAGGAACCCGAGTCGGTTATTGGCGATTTAAAACGGTATACCGCCAGCGCGCGGCAGTAAGTTCAGGACGGGGGTCAGCGCATCAATAACACTATTTTGCCCTGAATATGGCCAGCCGCCGCTCGCTGATGTGCCTTGCGGGCATCAGCCAGCGAAAAGGTGCTGTCGATGGCTACCCGCAGAGTACCGGCATTCAGCAAATCAGCCAATTTTGCCAACTGAGTGCCGCTGGAACGCACCTGGGTCGCCGACACAATCAGCCCCTGTTTCGCCGCCTCTTCTGCGCCTGAAAAGCCTAAAGGGTAGACCGGAAACAAGGCACCACCGCGCTTGAGCGTACGCAAAAAGCGACCGGTGGTGGCACCACCAAGGGTATCGAGAACCAGATCGATATCCTGCACAACCTCTTCGGGTGCCTGCCGAGCATAATCGATAAATTCGTCGGCACCGAGCTGACGCAGGAATGACTCATGTCCAGCCGATGCCACAGCAATAACCTGTGCGCCACGCCATTTTGCCAGTTGCAGCGCAAAGTGCCCTACGCCGCCTGCGGCACCGTTGATCAACACCCGCTTGCCATTTAGCGGCAGCAGACGATGCGGCTGCGCCTGAAAGGGATTGGCTTGATCGTGACCGAGTTCAATCAGGAACTGCCAGGCGGTAAGCAAAGCCATCGGTGCCGCTGCAGCATGCTGATGATCGAGCCCTGCCGGCTTGCGCGCCAGATCTGTTGCCGGTGCCGCTACATACTCGGCATAGGCGGCGCTTTCACCAAAACTGGGAAAGCGAACCATGCCAAACACCTCGTCGCCAACGGAAAAAGTGGTGACATCGGCGGCAATGGCTGCCACCACGCCCGATATGTCCGAACCAGGAATAACCGGCATGACAACGGGCGGTCGCCACTCTGGCGGCAGCATTTTATAGCCTTCGCGCAGATACCAGTCAGGAGGATTAATCCCTGCTGCATACACGCGCACCAGCACTTCTCCCGGCTTAAGCGCGGGAACCGGTGCATCTTCGTAGCGCAAGACTTCCGGGCCACCGAACTCATGCAGCCGCACAGCCTTCATTATGCTAATGGTCATGGCTTTCTCCTCCGATAAAGATCGGATATAGTTAACGGAACACCGCTCCGAATATACGGAGCAGTGTTCCGCATGTCAATTTTATCCCTTTAGCAAATTGAGCCTATGAGAGCTGACGCCAGAAAAAATCATGACCAGCTGCTTGCCGTCGCCCGCGAGCTGTTTACCAAGCAAGGTGCCGATGCGTCAATGCGTGACGTTGCCCGTCAGGCCGGCGTTGGGCTGGGCACGCTTTATCGACACTTTCCCACTCGTGAGGCCATTCTTGAAGCATTACTACGCGCCAGCTTTGATGCACTAACGGCCAGGGCAGAGGAACTGGAAACTCTGGATCCCGCTGGCGATGCGCTGGTGCGCTGGCTACGGGAAATCGTTGCCGTTGCCCACAGCCACCGCGGAGTTATTGCTTCGATGGTCGCCTCTATCGAAGATCCCGATTCTGCCCTGCATGTCTCATGCGTCACCATGCGGGCATCGGGCACGCGGCTGCTTGCCCGTGCACAACGCCAGGGAATGGCGCGCGCCGATATCAATGGTGCCGAACTGTTTGCCCTGGTCAGCGCACTGGCATGGCTTAACGATCAGCCCTCGCTGGCATTACAGGTTGATCGGCTCTTTGACCTCATTGCCAGCGCCATCCTGGTCAAACCCACCCAGGCTTGTGCTGAATGATCAAAATCATCCGGCCAAATGCGGTTACAATAGAGAGATAAACTCGAGAAAAAATGCCGGTCCCGCATCCGATAAGCGACTGGCACAACAGAAGGAGCAGATAACGCGATGGTTAATGATGTGGTAAACGCAGGCAATGCCCTGTCAGTGTTTGATTTCGATGGGACACTGACTAAACGTGACAGCTTCGTGCCCTTTCTGCGCTTTGCCTTCGGTAAACGTGTTTTTGCACAACGGCTTATCCGGCTGGTTATCCCGACACTAAAATGTATAGGGCGTAAGGTCACTCGCGATGAACTGAAAGAACTGCTGATCCACACCTTTCTTACCAATGTCGATGCACAGTGGGTAGAGAAAAAAGCCGCTGAATTTTGCGATCGCTATTGGACACGCTTAATGCGCCCTTCCGGGTTGATCGCCGTAGCCTCTCAGGTCAACTCTGGCGCGATCGTAACTATCTGCTCAGCGTCACCGGCCATGGTGTTAAAACCCTTTGCCGACAAACTTGGCATCAGGCTGATCGGCACCAACCTGGAAGTGAAAGACGGCATGCTGACAGGGCGGATTAATGGCCATAACTGCCGTTGTGGGCAAAAAGTAAAAAGGCTTGAAGCCGAATACGGCCCGCTTTCCTCTTACCATTTGCGTGCCTGGGGTGATACCCGCGGCGATTATGAAATGCTGGCGGCGGCGCAGGAGGCTTACTGGCGTCACTTCCACGGCGCATGGAGTAAACGCAATCCCCCGCTGGCTAAAATCAGGCAGCTTAAGGGGAAATAAAAAAGCCCCGAAGTTTGATCAACGGGGCTGACAGGCAGAGTTAATAATCAGATATTCACGCCATGCTGCGAGGCCAGGGCTGACAGGCCACCGGCAAAGCCCTGACCTACTGCCTTGAATTTCCACTCGGCGTTGTGGCGGTACAGCTCACCAAATACCATCGCCGTTTCGGTAGAGGCATCTTCAGACAGATCGAAACGGGCAATTTCACTGCCGCTGTCATTGTTGACGATGCGCATAAAGCTGTTGCTGACCATACCAAAGTTTTGTTTGCGCGCTTCGGCATCATAAATGGTGACCGCAAATACCAGCTTTTTCACTTCGGCCGGAATTTTAGCCAAATCAATTTTGAGCTGTTCGTCATCACCCTCGCCTTCGCCGGTACGGTTATCGCCCATATGGGTCACGGATCCGCAGGTACTGGTTTTGTTATTGAAGAAAATAAAGGAAGCATCGGAAATCACTTTGCCGTTGTCCCCGAGCATAAATACAGAAGCGTCAAGGTCAAAGTCTGCGCCATCTGTCACGCGAGCATCCCACCCCAGACCCGCCATGGCGATATTCATGGTAGGTGCTTCTTTCGTTAAGGAAACGTTGCCGCCTTTAATTAGAGATACTGCCATTTGAAACTCCTGTCATTAACACGGGTTGTTAAAGCAGACGGGCGATCCCGCCTGCCTCGGTCCATAAAGATTGATGTTGCGAGAATCAAGAAGCATTAATGCCGTACTGCGCACATACCGAACTCAGCCCACCCGCATAGCCCTGGCCAACGGCACGGAATTTCCACTCGCTGTTATAACGATAAAGTTCACCAAACAGCATTGCCGTTTCGGTCGAGGCATCTTCGGTCAGATCGTAGCGCGCCACTTCCTGGCGAGTATCAAAGTTCACCAGCCGAATAAAGGCACCGGCTACCTGACCAAAGCTCTGACGACGGGCCGTGGCGTCATGGATGGTGACGACAAAGATGATTTTTTCCACGTCCGCTGGCAGCAGGTCGAGTTTGATTTTCAGGGCTTCATCATCGCCATCGCCTTCGCCGGTACGGTTGTCACCGGTGTGCAACACTGAGCCGTCGGCTGATTTCAGGTTGTTATAAAAAATGAAATCGGCATCGCCGCGGACTTTACCCGCGCTATTAAGCAAGAAGGCAGAAGCATCAAGGTCAAAATCCTGGCCATCGGTTGAGCGGGCATCCCACCCCAGACCGACCAGCATATTTTTCATGGTTGGTGCTTCTTTGCTTAAAGAAACATTCCCGCCTTTAGAAAGAGAAACGCCCATCGTTTTATCCTCAATTTAAACGTTAATATTTAATGTGAAGCTGTATTGCGGACTTAGCCTTCCTGACCTTTTTCAGCATCCGCTTTTCCGGGGAACAACACGCTGACCACGATACCCACAGCCAGTACGCCGAGAACCACAAACAGACTGGCATTGGCCGAAATATTGTAGCCGTGATGCCACAGGTGATCGGTAGCATTAAGTCCAAGCTTCACCGCGATAAAGAACAGCAATACGATCACCGCCTTTTCAAGGTGGGCAAGATACTGCTTCAACGCTTCCAGAACAAAGTACATGGTACGCAGGCCCAGGATGGCGAACATCATGGCACTGTAGACAATCAGCGGTTCCCGACTGACGGCGATCACTGCCGGTACAGAGTCAAAGGCAAACATTACGTCCGACAGCTCAACCACCGCCAGACACAGCATCAGCGGGGTGGCATACAGGGCGGCCTTGCCGACTCGGCCGACTTTGATGTCTTTGTTTTCCGGTTTTGCCAACTCGGCGTCTACTTCCTTCTGGTTTAAAAGAAACGCATGTCCTTTTAATTTTGGCCAGATTGGGAAGAAACGCTTCACCAGACGGTAGGCAATATGCTGAGAGTAATCTTCGATAGCATCATCGTCGTCACCGCTTTTCAACATCATGACCGCCGTCCAGCCAACGATCAGCGCAAAGACCATCTCCACCCATGGCCCCAGTGTCAGCAGGCTGGCACCGATGGCCACGAAGATACCGCGGAACACGATGGCACCAATCACGCCCCAGTACAGTACGCGGTGGCGATAGTTATCCGGTACGGCAAACCAGGAGAAAATGGCCATCATGACAAACAGATTATCCACTGACAGCACTTTCTCCAGCGCATAGCCGGTGATAAACAGACTGGCCACCTCGGCACCGTGATGGATATAGAGGAAACCGGCAAAGGCCATCGCCACCAGGATCCAGAACACCGTCCACAGAGCAGCACTTTTTAAAGAAATCGGCTTGTCATGACGATGCATAAACAGATCGATAAAAATAGCCCCGACAGCCAGAGCGACAAACACGATCACCGTTTCTGCGGGGAATCCAATATTTGTGGATACCATAATTAGCCCTTAAGCCAGAGTGTTGAAATTAAAGACCAAATTCTGCTGCAGTAAAGCCCAGCGCCAGGGCAATTTCTCGTACCGCCGCTTGCTCATCCTGATCGAAATCACCGTCGCTTTTTGCCACGGCGATACCTACCCGCACCGCCAACTGTGCCGCTTCCGGCTGATCTTTCAGCGCCAGAATATATTTCATGGTTTCGCCTTTACCGATTTCGTAGTCGAAACTGAAACTGGCCACCAGCTCGTTAAAGAAAGCGATCACTTCTTTGGTTTCAAACACTTTCAGCTCAGGGGATGCCTGTAAAAAGCCGATCATTTTTTGCTTTTCTTCAGAACTGACACCATTGCTGGAGACGGCAATACGGGCGCAGACCGCCACGGTACCCTGCATAAATTTTTTGTTTTTAAAGCGGCCAACCTGTTTACTCAGCTCATCGCGACCGGTATTGAACGCGTCTTTCATTTTGTCGAAGAAACCCATGGTTACATCCTCAGAGTATTAAAATTATTTGGAACCGGCGGCCCAGCGGAAACCCCAGCCCAGGGCGTTGTCCATATCCTTGTGACCATTAAAAAACTGATTGATACGCTCAACTTTGATGGCGCCATTCTCGTTCACCAGACGGGCAATCGCACACATGTTGTGACGGTTTGATCCTTCCGTTAAACGCGTTTCGATCGGCGGCTGTTGCGGGATATGCAAGGTAACGACACCGTCGGTCTTATCCCAACTGGCCACCCCTTCATAGATAAAGGCGTAGATCAGCACCTGGCGGATGTTTTTCCATTCACCACCGTTGATATGCAACCACTCGCCGTCGCTGATTTGCCCGGTACGGTCATCGCCCTGCAACTGGACAAAAGGCTCGGAATTAAAGCGGCCAAAGGTATTGCCCAATGCCTGCACGACACCTTTGCTACCGTCCTGCAGCTCAACAAAGGCCCCCAGGTCGAGATCGATGCCCTTCGCTTTGCTGAACATACCGCCGAACATGCCACCAGGGGCCTCTTTGCTCTGATTCCAGTTAAGGTTGATTTTGATTTCACCAAAGTTGTCGCGCTTAACCAGACTGATAGACGGTTTTTCTTTGGTCAGGGAAACTTTGCTTAGACTGATTTTTGTCGGCTCGGCAGCAGGTATGGCAGGCGGAGCCTGTCTTGCGGCCGATGAGTCGGAGATATCCACGCCAAAATGCTCGGCCAGCGGTTTAAGTCCGCCATTGAAGCCCTGAGCAATAAAGCGGAATTTCCATTCTGCGTTACGCCGGTAAAGCTCACCGAGAATTAGTGCCGCTTCCTGACGGCCAGTGACATCAACATTGCCAGACAGCAGAACACTGCCATTAAGCTCCAACTGAATGGAGAGGCGGTTCAAACCCGCCAGCGTCATATTTCCGTCGCAGGTGGCAGTGAAAGCCAACTTCTGCACATCGGCAGCAAGACGATTGATATCCACGGTAAAAGCGCTGTCTGTGCCAGCACCCGACAGTTTTACCGACCCGTCGTCATTGGCGGGTTGTCCATAAAACACCATATCGGCATCGCCCTGCACTTTGCCCGAGGCATAAAGGCGGAACGAAGAGGCGTCAACGGCAACACCAGAGAGCACACGTACCGTCAGCACCTGTGCCGGGACGGGGGCATTGCCCCCCGGCGTCATAGTCATTAGCGCACCACCGTCGCCAGGATGTCAGCGTGCATATTATCGATAGTTCGCCCGGCAGAAGCTTTACCCTGGGCGGTAAAATCCCAGTTACCGTTATTACGCGACAACGAGGCAATAATAATTCCGGTGTGCGACCCCTGTTCGGTCAATTGATAACGGGCCAGTTCTTTACCTGACTGGTCGACAACGCGGCAAAATGCGTTATCCACTTCGTTAAAGGTCTGTCCACGGAAACTGTTGACGGTGAACGCCAGGAATTCTACCTGAGAAGGCAAGCGGGTCAGATCGACGGTGATCACTTCATCGTCACCCTCACCTTCGCCGGTCAAATTATCGCCCTGATGCACAACGGCACCACAGCTTGATTTCAATTTTCGGAACCAGATGGTATCTACGGTTTTACCCGTTTTATCTAACAGTACGCATCCTGCGTCTAAATCAATAGAATCACTCCCACCACCCAGTAGACCGCTAAAAAATCCTTTTTTCTTTTTTAAAGGATCCCAACCCAAACCAAATTGAAGTTGATTTAATAAAGACGTTTCTTTACTGAGTGAAATAGTTTGATTTTTACTTAATGAAACCATTGTTATTTATTCCTTTATAGCAGGTTGAATCATTAATTTTTATGAAGCAAAAATCCATGTGCCAAAAAATCATATCATGACCAAGTTTTCACACAACCCACATTTTGATTCAAATTTATTAACAAAATATAAGTCATTGTTTTTAATTAAATTAATTTTTATAATTTACGTTAAATGACGATAAATTTGCAAAAAAACACATCTAAAAGGCTGAATTGACACTCAGAAAAAACAAATCATATTATGATTGACATCAAGATAATGCCTACCTAGACTCAAACCACACACTCTCAGATATTCTCACTTCGGAAAAATAATATCGATGGGTCATACTATTTGGTTTACAGAAACTCTCTCTACGCCAGCCGTCATTATTTTAGGCAATACTGACTTTTTAAAAAATACACCAACAACGGTTAGCGACATGGTCTCTTATCGCCATATTAAAAATAACATTCTTTCTGTGGCTAATATTAACCTTACTGAGAAGTGGGAGAATAAGCCGTGCGGGGAATTTATTATGCCGGTTACCGCTATCAGCCCGCCAAACCGGCTAACCCTGCGGGCGAGCAATACCTGGCGTTTAGCGAAGGTAGGGCAGAAAGATGATTAACGGCCCCCCAATCTATCGCCAAACCCTGTCCGGCGGCACGCTGACCGTGACCCCAACCGGCGGCAATCAGTCCCTGGAGGCTTTGTTTGATATCGCCGAACGCCGTAACCCCAAGCGGGCGTTTTTATTTGTCAGCAAGGTACTGGGGCGACATATCCCGATTGCTCCTTCGGTAATGCGATCGGCTTATCGCCAGCTGGCACAGCAACTTCCGTCAGATTTACCGCAGCCAGTGCTGTTTATTGGCATGGCGGAAACAGCGGTCGGTCTCGGCGCTGGCGTTTTTGACGAAGCTCTCAGCCTGTTTAACAATGCCGTCTATCTGACGTCAACCCGCCATCCCATTGCCGGCGAACTGCTGTGTGAGTTTAAAGAAAACCATAGCCATGCCACCGACCATCTGCTGTACCACCCTGCCGACCCGGTACTTCGTGCCCGGGTACGGAATGCCCGTAGTCTGGTACTGATTGATGATGAGGCTACAACGGGCAATACCTTTATCAATATGTTGACCGCCTTGCGCACTGAGGCAGGTTTGTCACTGGTTGAGCAGGTGGTCACCGTTACGCTGACCGACTGGAGCGGCAACGCCATTAAGCAACAATGCCCGCTGCCGGTTACCACGGTGTCGCTGGTTCAGGGGGACTGGCATTGGCAACCGAGAAAGGATGCCACACTACCGGTGATGCCAGACGTCAACATCACCGCCACCGGCAGCATCGCCATCGTCGGTAAGCAAAGCTGGGGACGCCTCGGCATGGCATTGGCTGCCCGAGATCTGGGCAAAGAGATCGGCGCATCACCATCAGAAAAGATCCTGGTGCTGGGATCCGCAGAGTTTGTTTGGGAGCCGCTGCTGCTGGCCGAACGCCTTGAACAGCTTGGAGCCGAGGTCAAGTTCAGTTGCACCACCCGCTCTCCTATATCCATCGGTTATGCCATTCAATCCGCCATTACCTTCAGCGATAACTACGGTTTGGGCATCCCCAACTATATCTACAATGTGGCCCATCAACAGTTTGACCGCATTCTGCTATGTGTAGAAACCCCGGCATCAAGTGTTGATCCTGCGCTGCTTGTCGCCCTGCAAAGGGTGGCCCCAGAGGTTGAGGTAGTGGTTTATGAATAAGCCGGTAGTGTTCTCCGATCTTGACGACACGCTGTTTCAGACGCGGCGCAAAATGGTCGACGAACTGGCGCTAGAGCCATTCCGTCCAGGGGCTCTGGATCGCACCATGAATGCCCGCAGCTTTATGACTGAAAAACAATCGATGCTGGTGGACTGGCTGCTGGCGCATGCCGACTTTATTCCGGTTACCGCCCGCGGCAGCGAGGAGATCAGCCGGGTAACCATCCCCTTTAGTTCCTGGGCCATTGCGACCCACGGCGCGGTAATACTTACGCCGCAGGGGACCGCCGATAAACAGTGGCAAGCGCAAATGCTGGAGCATTTGGCGGCCTATCGTCAACCGCTGCTCACTCTGCAGCAAGACATTACTCGGCTAATGGCAGAGCGTGGTATTCAGGGCTGGGCACGTATCAACTACGAATACGCAGATACACCGGTGTATCTGGTAATGAAACATACCGACAGCACCCGCCAGGCAGAGCTGTATACCCTTGGGGATGAAATTGAAGCCCGTTTCGCGACGGAAGGTTTCTATATCCACCGTAACGGCAACAATATCGCCTGGTTACCCAATCCGGTTGAAAAAGGTCTCGCCTGCCAGTATCTGCTGAACAAACTGCGGGCTGAACGCGGCGTATTCCCGGTGCTCGCTCTGGGCGACAGCCTGAGTGACCACCGCTTTATGAAGCTGTGCGACTGGTTTGGCATGCCGCAGCAGAGCCAGTTTTCGCAACACATCAACCGCCATCTGTTTGGAGAAAAATAGTATGCAGCCTTTTATTCCGTTTTCTGGCTCCTATCTTCCTGACGATGTGCATTTTCTGCTTAAGCCGCTGGCAATGGAAATGACACCGGTCGAGCAAAAGGAACTGCTGATCCAGTCCGGTGCCAGACACTATTCCGAGATGCTGAGTCAGGAGCCTGAGCCAAGCGACTTGCATCTGGATCTGTTTGCCCGCGCGCTGGATCAAGGGGCCGTTCGTCTGGCAAAAGAGGTCACTATGCTGGCCAAGGCGCTGTCTGAGCGCTTTGCGCATACTCCGATCATTCTGGTCAGCCTGGTCCGTGCCGGTGTTCCTCTCGGGGTGATGTTGCAGCAGGCCCTGCGCGCCATGGGCAAGAGATCATATCACTACGGCGTAAGTATTATCCGCGATCGCGGTATTGATCAAACCGCAATGGACTGGATAGAAGCCCGCCACGGCACGGCTGGCGTGGTTTTCGTTGACGGCTGGACCGGCAAAGGGGCAATCGCCGGTGAACTGCGACATTCTCTGGCTACCCGCACCGGCTATCCGGCCGATCCCCGACTGCTGGTACTGGCCGACCCTTGCGGGGCGTCATGGCTGGCGGCCAGCGACGACGACTGGCTTATCCCCTTTGGCATTATGGGCGCCCCGGTCTCCGGACTGATCTCCCGCTCCATCTGGTCTGCAGAGGGACTGCACGGTTGCGTCCGCTGCGATCATCTCAGTCGCTTTGAATGCAGCCGCCATCTGGTGGACACCGTTGCCGACTGTCGGCAGCAACTTGATATCCATGCCATTGCGGCCAGTCAGTGGGACCCGGCAAATGTCAGGCATCTGCAAGCGCGGAGCCAGCAGATTATTGCGTCGCTGGCGGCGCAATACCATATCGCCAACATCAATCGGATCAAACCCGGCATTGCCGAGGCAACCCGCGCCATTTTACGCCGTGTGCCAGAACAGGTTCTGGTGCGCTGCATAACCGATCCCGACGTTGCTCTGCTGGTGTACCTGGCCGGTGAGAAAAACATCCCCATCACTGAGGTCGGTGACCGCATTGGGCAGTATCGCGCCGTCACCATTATCAAAAAGGTTCACTGATGACCAAGAGACTCTCGCCTTACCATCTGGGTGCCACGCTTTATATGCCAGCTACCCGCACAGATATTGCCAGCAGCATCCTGGACAATAAAATTGCCGGACTGCGATCGATCGTCATCTGTCTGGAAGATGCTGTTAGCGATGCCGACGTGCCGCTGGCATTGCACAATTTACAACAAATTCTGCATACCCTGGCAGCAGCCAAAACGGCGGGATATGGCGCAAAGTGGCCGCTGGTATTTATTCGCCCGCGTCATAGCGAAATGGGTCGAGCCTTGACGGCATGTGCCGATCTGACGGCAATCGACGGCCTGGTGCTGCCAAAATTCACCCTTGCCTCCCTGCCCGCCTGGTGGGACATGGTCAAGGATACTCACCTTTGCATGATGCCGACGCTGGAAACCGAAGAGGTGTTTGATGTGCTGCAAATGCGCGAACTGGCCACCACGCTGCTCGCCCATCCCTGCCATGATCGCATTATCGCCCTGCGAATTGGCGGCAATGACCTGATGAATGTTATTGCGCTGCGTCGCCCGCGCAATCTGACGCTATATGACAGTCCAATGGGATACACCATTAAAATGCTGGTGGCGGTTTTTGGGTCCCGCGACTTTGCCCTGACCTCACCGGTATGCGAACATATTGACGATCATCAGGTGATGGAACGCGAGCTGGCGCTGGATATGGCCCATGGACTGGTAGGAAAGACCGCGATCCATCCTAACCAGATTGCCAAAATTGAACGGGCGCTAATGGTCAGCCCTGCCGACCATGCCGATGCATTGCGCATCCTCAACTCCAGCCAGGCGGTGTTTAAATCGCAGGGTGCAATGTGTGAACCGGCGACACACCGCCGTTGGGCCTTAAGGGTACTGGAGAGGGCTCAGGTGTATGGCATTGCCGCAGACACGCTGCAAGATGGCGTCCGGCTGGTCACTTTCACCCAGCAAAACTGAAACGGCTCTGCTGAAATACAGATTTTAAACATCGCTCAACCCTATCTCAGGTTGATACGTCACCTTGCATCCTGTGACCTCCTGCTTTAAATACATTTTGTTACTCGGTAGATGCTGATTTATCGACTATCTTTATGGATGCAACTTTACCTGAAGTGTATGGTATGCCTGATAGGTCGTTTGTCGTAACCCCTGAAGGAACTGAGCGGGTGAGCACAAAGAGCGGATAGCGGGCAGGGAAAACATAACAACAACCTCTATTTTCCATGCTATTACGCCTTTTAAAACAATGGTAGGCATTTACTAATTATGCAATTGAGTACACGACAGGCACGTATTTTCCGGCTGGCACTTCTGTTAGGTTCAGGCCTTCCCGTTTCGGCACAAAAAATAATCAATCAGCTAGGTTGTTCCGAGCCGACCTTAACGCGTGCCTTAAAAGAGTTACGGGAAACCTATTCCGCCGAAATCAAATACAGCAAAGCGACCCACTCCTATCAGTTGCTTGAACCGGGCCAATTGGATAAAAAAGCCCTGCGTCGCATTAATGAAATACTGCATTCCAGCATCGATCATAAACATACCGAGGTGGTCAGCAGCGTTTCACTGGATAAAGAGATGAAAAAGTCCGTATCCCTGTCTCTGCGCAGTTCGGTGCTGAGAAAGATCGACAGGTTGGCGCTGCTTGCCGATACCACCCGCAGTGACGCCGTCGAAATGCTGGTCGACAATTGTATTGTCGAGTTTTTATCAACGCTCTCTCAGCGTGGGATCGGCAGATAGAGGTTACTCTTCTCTCCTTTGATGTGGGTAGTGGGAGGGGAGATACGAGAGCTTATAAGAGGGTATTTTTGCCTATACGGCTGCTTCATGCGAAAATATTAGGCATTGACTTGCTAATATAAAAGTGTTATTGGAATAACATTATGAAGAAATTAATGACAATCTTGCTATCAATATTTCTTATCTCGGGATGTGTAGGGGATCGTTTAGACTTTAGACATAAAGGTAGCGTTTATAAAAAAAATAGCAACCTGCTTTGCATTGATTCAAAACCAGGCGACAGCATCACCTATTATCTTTTAAGTTCATCAAAAAATAATTACCACCCTCCTTTAATGTTTGAAGATAATATCAATAGAAAATATCCAGATACGTGTTTACCGATAGCGTTAAAACAAAACATCTCTTACAATATCATTATTGTCTGTCAACATCGGCCCACATAGGGGTTTTGACAATCCCCGGGAAATAGGCATTAACAGTAATATTATATTTTGCCAACTCGCGCGCCGGCGTTGTTGACGATGACGTCAAATCCACCTAATTCTTTTCTTGTATATTCAACAGCAGCAAAAACATCGTCTCGTTTCGTAATATCAACTTTTACGGCCAGCGCTTTACCGCCCGCCTGATTAATACTATCAGCGACAGCTTTGACCGCCACCTCATTATAATCGGCAATGGCCACAGAAAAGCCATCCTTTACCAGACGTTCAGCAATGGCCTTACCGATACCTTGCGCAGCGCCGGTGATAAAAGCAACTTTATGTTTCATTAGTCCTGCCTCCAGTTGAATTAAAAAATTCCTTACTGAACTTTACTCTAATTATCACACAAATAAATAAGGTAAAATCCCACACTGTGTGGAATTTTATTCTACAAAACGAACAAATGTTCAGAAGGTAATGGATGCATTGGACGACGAAGGACCTGTAACGACTGCGAATGAGATCACAGAGGTGATAAAAACCGTTCAGCAATGAAAAATACTCTCGCCATTACATATAGTTATAATATAATAATTTGTGCAAAAATTTTGTTTTCATAGGATTACCGACAATGGAAACCCATAAAATCCCCTGGCATCTGATACCAGGAAATAGTGATATCCAAATTGAAAATATCATGGAGCCGGTCAGGTTGGCGCTATCTATTGAAACCAGAAAAATAAAGGCCAACTCTCAAGGATTCAATAACGATGAACACGCAGCCAGAAAATTTGTCATGACTATCACGGAAGAACTGCGAAAACTGGGTTTTGAAGGTCTTCATGATTTGCATCAATCCAAAAGTAACTCAGGCTATTGGTATTACAACCTGCTCGCCATTTGGCCTATCGGGCAACCACCAGAGACCGTCTTTAGTACCTTCAAAGAAGCCAGCTCTGTTGCCAGAGTCAGAAAAGGCAAAGTAAAACGCGAGGGCGACATATGGCGGGTATTTTTTTAATAACTGGTGTAATTTTGGACAGTATACAATAATTCAGAAAAACCAAACCCAAAGAAACGGCCCTCGCTTCATACAGCCTAAATGAGATAGCAGGATGACTGATTTTATTTACCTTAATACAAGCTACCAAGACAAAGATAAAGTAAAAGCGTTGGGCGCTAAATGGGATCCTGATTTTAGGCGCTGGAGGATACCGGCTGATACTGCTGATTTGCACGTATTTAGCCCTTGGTTATCTGCTGAGATTACATCAACGTTAACACCTGCCAATAACCTGGACCTTCCCGCCCCGTTAGAGAGTAGTCTTTCACCTACAATCTATCGTCCCGATGGCATAACTTTATCGGTTTTATTAAAAGGTGTCGAAGATGTGGTAAATCAGACTTTTGCTCAAGGTGTCTGGACTATCGTTGAGGTGGTGAACGTAAAAATAATCAAGGAGAATGTCTATCTCGACCTGTGCGAACGAGACCCCCAAGGAAATGAGTTAGTTAAAGCCGTTGCAATCATCTGGTCAAAACAGGCGGCTGTCATATTACCTAAGTATCAGCAGATAACCGGAAGCCTGCTGGGCCCAGGCATCAAACTTTTGGTCCGCGCCAAACCCCACTTCACTGCAAGGTGGGGATTCAAGCTACAAATAACTGAAATTGATCCAGCCTTCACCCTCGGTGACCTGGAAGCCCGCAAACAGCGGATCCGCGTACAACTTCAGCAACAAGGTATATGGAAAAAAAATAAACAACTTTCACTGCCGTGGGATTATCAGGATATTTTAGTCATTGCGCCACAAAATGCAGCAGGACTCGGAGATTTTCAAACCGAAGCCAAATGGCTGCAAAGCTTTAATGTTTGTAATTTTGAGTATGTCCACAGTCTATTCCAGGGTCATACCGCGACTGCCGAAATCCGACAAAAACTCAAAAATGCCCTGGATAGCAGAACAAAGCAGGGTATTCCCCTGCCTGATATTATCGTAATTATTCGTGGTGGCGGTTCTGTTAATGATCTGGCATGGTTGAATGATTTCGAACTTTGCCGAGACATTTGCCTGCTGCCGATACCTGTCCTTACCGGAATAGGCCATGAAAAAGATTCCACTGTTCTGGATGAAGTTGCCTGTTATGCATTTGACACCCCCTCAAAAGTGATTGGTTCAATAATCCAGAACATCAAACAACGTACCTCCGAAGCTAGAGAACTGTATGCTTCAGTAATTAATTATGCGCTACGTATAAAGGAAGATGCTTTACGCGAGATTACCCTGCTATCTCTTGAAAATAAAGCTGCTGCATTAAGTATATTGGAAAAAAGTCGTCATGCATTGCTAAGCACCATAAATAATATTCAGCAAAATTCATTAAAACATATCGCACAATCTCGCCATATTACCGCACAGCATTATCAACTTATTAAGTTACAGTCCACTAAAGAAGTTAGCGAATTAAAAAGTCATTTACCCTATTTGCTTTTACAGGTTAAGAACAACGCGAGAGCCAATATAGCCTTATCACGCCGTGAAGCATCTGATATTACTGATTATCTTTGGCAAGAATCAGGCCGAAAATGTGCTACTGCGAGAGCAGGAACAAGTCGCCTATTTACCGCACTTGAGAACAACACAGAAAAAAACACTTATATTGCACGGCAAAACTGTCGGAACGATATGACTAGCCTGCAAGAAAATGCACTACGGCTGGTTTATAATGGTCATAATCAAATTCGTTCCTTGATTACAGGGATCAGCGAAAAAACCAAAACTGATATCCGACAACTCAAATTAACGCTGAACCAAGAGGTAAGATTCAATCTTAATCAAGTTGGATATCAATTAACCTTATCCCGTCATAAGACACAAGGATTCATTCGAGAAATCACCGGCCAGGGGCCAGAAAAGACACTAAGACGTGGCTTTACAATTATTCAAGACGAAAAAGGCAAACCTGTCACCAGTTCAAAAATAACTGCTAATAAGATAACAATTCAATTTTATGATGGCTCACGCAAAGCCATAATGGAGAAAAATGATGACGACAACATTTAAAGATGCCTACAATACCCTTAAAAATCATGCACAAACCCTACGCTCGCAACAAGAGCCAAATATAGATGATCTGCTTCGTATTGTTGAAGAGTCAGTGACTGCTTATAAAACATGCCAATTGCGTATAGACGCTGTTGAACAAGCATTACAAAAAGCGCTCTCAGAAACAAATCTGGAGCATTCTTCTGATAGCGAACAGATAAATGAAAAAGAAGGGGGTTCTGCAAATAATAATTCATTTGCGGAAGATGAAAACGATATACCATTTTGACTCATTATAGAAAGGGTATAAATAATTGGGCTTGATGGCTCCGCATCAGCGAGATGGATGTGGGCCACCTGCTATTAAGCAGTTTTATCACTGGCGCTAAGGTATCCAGCCTGATTTTGATGCCTATCGCGATGCTGGTGATTATTTTCTCCTGTAACACTGCATTTTTTTGTCAGACATCGAATGCCGACAGCAACATAGTCCTGACAGAGCACAAACATGGATAGCTTCTTCTCTCCTCGCCCATGGCACCATCAGTTCTCTTTTCACGACCGAAGTTTGTGCTTCGGTGATCTGTTTTAAGAGATAAGGTAGTCGAAGATGGCGAGCTATTTTTTTTCCATTCCTAAAGTCTATTTTGGCGAGGAAGCCATTGGCGCATTACGTCGGCTGAATAATAAAAAGGTAGGGATTGTTACCGACGATTTTATGGCGAAATCAGGGAAAACTCGCTATTTGATCAACGAAATGCCCCATGCTTCGGTATCCATTTTCAGTGATGTCACACCCGACCCAAGCGTCGCGATCCTGCAAGCAGGTGCGGCGCAATTTAAATCGTTCAAACCAGACGCCATTATTGCTCTGGGCGGGGGGTCATCGCTGGATGCAGCGAAGGGGATCAAGGTCACGCTGGAAGAGTATTTCCCTGACCACCCGATAGAGCTTATCGCCATTCCAACCACCAGCGGTTCCGGTTCAGAGGTCACCTCCTACGCCATTATTTCCGATCCGCAAAACGGTCGTAAATATCCGCTCATTGCGGAACAACTGGTACCGGATTACGCCATTCTCGACCCACATTTGGTGTTATCGGTTCCTCGTCAGGTCGCGGTTGATACCGGAATGGATGTGCTGACCCACGCCATCGAAGCCCTGGTGTCCACGGGTGCCAATGACTTTAGCGATGCGCTGGCAGAAAAAGCCATTGCGCTGACCTGGCAATACCTGCCCGAAGTTTTCCGGGATGAGCAAAATATTCAGCCACGCAGCCATATGCACAATGCTTCGTGCATGGCCGGAATGGCGTTTAACTCCGCGGGACTGGGTCTGGTGCATGGTATGGCGCATGCCATTGGCGGCATGTTGCATATCCCGCATGGCAAAATTAATGCCATGCTTTTGCCGCTGATCATTGAGTTCAACGCCCGACACGCTCCCGATGCCATGGCGCGTTATCTGCAATGCGCCAACATTATGGGTATACAGCAAGCCACACCCCAGCAAACGGTCCACGCGCTGATAGACGGCATCCGCGATCTCAATCGCCATTTTGACATCCCCGCCACCTTGCGAGAGTTGGGCAAAAACCCTGCAGATATCGAATCACTACGTCAGCAGCTTATTACGGCCACCCTGGCTGACGGTTGCACGGCTTCCAATCCCTGTAACCCCGATGCCGCAGATATCGACCAGCTATTGACACAGATTGTCGGGTAAATCTGGACAAGTTTGTCCTCGAGTAACCGGACGGTCAAAAAAATCCTGCGTAACGGCAAAAAGCGCAACGCGGGACTGAATATTCTAAACATCGTTCCACTCATCACTTTTCAGGTCGTTGACGTTATGAATGACAACCAACAGCAAGCCGAATTGATTACCCGGCAGATCCTGCAGGAACTCGCTGCCGGTGACTCCCGGTCGATGACCAAAGCACCCCAGGTGTCGCAGACGCTGGAAATTCCCGTCGGCATATCCAATCGCCATGTTCATCTGAGCCGGGAAGATATGGATGCCCTGTTTGGCTACGGTTCCACCCTTACCCGCATGAAAGCGGTGAAACAGCCAGGCCAGTACGCCGCCGAAGAGACGGTGACCCTGCGTGGGCCAAAGGGCGAGTTGAAGCACGTAAGAGTGCTTGGCCCGCTGCGTAGCGCTACTCAGATAGAAATCTCGGTCTCGGACAGCTTTGTCCTCGGGGTGAAAGCCCCCGTACGTATGTCGGGCGACCTGCACGACTCACCGGGCATTGAAATCATTGGCCCATGCGGCCGGATTATGAGATCTGGCGGCGCAATTGTCGCCTGGCGGCATATTCATATTTCGCCTGCCGTTGCAGAACAGTTTGCCCTGCGCGACGGAATGGAAATAGACGTCCAAATCAATGGCCAGCGTGGCGGCATCCTCAGCCACGTCAGGGTACGGGTCAGCGCTGACGCAGTGCTGGAAATGCATATCGATGTCGAAGAGGCAAATGGCTTTGGCTTGCGTAACGGCGATTGCGTCAGACGCGTAATAACGGAATGCCATTATGGGTGAAAGTCCAGAAATCAGGCGGTTACATAAATTGGCAAGCTTGGTCAGCAGCGGCGAATACCGCCCTTGTCGCGGAGCGCTGAAAGTGGGTGTTGATCCTGGTACCGCCAATATCGCCCTGGTCGTTCTGGATAAAGAGGACCACCCGGTCGCAGGTATCAGCCATCCTTCCCGTGCGGTGAAAGATGGTGTGGTGGTGGATTTCCTCACTGCCAGCCGAGTGGTCAGTGGTCTGAAAGCAACCCTTGAAGCACGCCTGGGCAGAACGCTGACCCACGCCGCAACGGCGATCCCGCCAGGGATTTCAGCCGGCAACACCAAGGTGATCGTCAACATGGTGGAAGCGGCTGGATTTGAAGTTACGGCGGTGGTCGATGAACCTGTTGCCGCCGCACTGGCGTTAAATATTCAAGACGGCGCCGTAGTCGATGTCGGCGGCGGCACCACCGGCATCAGTATCCTGCGTTGCGGCAAGGTTATTTTTAGCGCCGATGAGCCGACCGGTGGCAATCATATGACGCTGGTACTGGCCGGCGCACTGAGTATGCCTTTTGCCGAAGCGGAAGAGATGAAGAAAGCGCCCGAGCATCAAGATCAGGTTTTTACCCTGGTTCGTCCGGTGGCAGAAAAAATGGCTTACCTGGTGGCAGGCTGGCTGGCGCACTACCCGGTTAAACAGATCTACCTGGTAGGCGGCGCGAGCAGTTTTCATCAATTTGCCGAGGTTTTTCGCCAGGCCACCGGTAAAGAGGTCATTCAAGCGATCCAGCCATTGTTAGTGACGCCGCTTGGCATTGCCATGCATAGCCGCTGAGGAGAGCAATCATGGACTCACAACGTCTTTCGCAGCTGGTTGATAGCCTCATTGATAAAGTGCTGGCGCAACGCAAACAGCTTTTACAGATGCGCAGCCAGATTATGCGTGTTGTCTTGAGCGGTGAGGATCTCACGACACTGCCCGCCACGCTGGATTGCCTCACGGCGCTGGATCGTAGCGGCTATCTGCTGGTATTGGCCTTTTCCCACAGCGCAATGCAGTCGTCGCTCCACTCCACCTGCCTGCAGGAACTGGCCCGACGCGGCATTGATGTACTGAGTGACAACCGGGAACCGCAGCAACAGGAGGCAGCCTACAACGGTCTCTACCTGCCCGCGCTGTCCAGCAACAGTATGAGCAAAATCGCCTTGGGTATTAGCGATAATCTGGTGTGCCGTTGGGCCTTTCACGCGCTGGGGCTGAATAAATCCGTCATTGTCACGCTCAACGCCGAGTGTCGCCATGACTCAACCTGTTCACTGCCACCCGCATTGCGGACGCGCCTGGCAAATTATGCCTCAACGCTTGCCAGCTATGGTTTCACCGTGATTGACCAACATCTTGTCAGCGCGAAAAGCACACCATCGACGAGGAGTAGTAAGCAGTTACTAACCCTCAGTGATGTGCGCCAGCACCCGCAAGGGCAAGTACTGCATATCGATTGTCGTACGCTGATTACCCCCGCCGCCCGAGATGAAATTCGGGATCGCTGCATCGCCATCGTTCAGAGTTAGCAGGAGGAAATATGTATCTGGCAAAGGTTACCGGCGCGCTAGTTTCAACCACCAAACACGCCTCGCTTAATGGCGCGAAATTGCTGATTGTTGCCCGCCTGGACGAACACTATCAACCCACGGGCACAGCGCAGGTCGCAGTGGATTTTGTCGGTGCCGGCAACGGCGAAACCGTGATTATTTCTACCGGGAGTTCGGCACGTATGAGTACCAGCAAAGAACATTCGGTTATCGACGCTGCCGTGGTCGGCATTGTCGACTCGCTCGATCTTAATGTCCTGTAATGGCTCGTGAGGTAAAACCATGCGTTATCAACAGAATGGCGATCTGGAGCAACGTATCGATGATGCGATTTCGCACCAGTTATCGCCGCGCCATCTGTCGTTAAGTCTGACAGAGGCGGCGGCACTGGCGAACTATGCCAGTGAAGCCGCCGAAAAGGCTAATGTGCCCATCGTATTCAGTCTGGTGGATGCCTGCGGCCAGCAACGTTACTTCTTTAGCATGGATAACGCCTTGCTGATCAGCCACACCCTGGCTGGGCAAAAAGCCTGGACTGCGGTGGCGCTGAAAATGCCGACCCACCAACTGGCAGCAGAAGTACAGCCAGGTGCCAGCCTCTACGGCTTGCAAAATGAGCCGGGCATCTGTTGCTTTGGTGGCGGACTGCCCTGCTGGTCTGCTGGCGTACTGCTTGGGGCGATAGGGATCAGCGGCGGCAGCGTCGAGGAAGACATCGCCATCGCCAAGGCGGCATTAGCACATTTTAGTCGTGAGCACTTTCCTCTTACCCCGTTCAATGAATCGTTTATCTGAACATCAGACACAGACAGAGGTCATTATGTCGTTAGCTTCACTGGTTCTGGTTATTAACTGTGGTTCATCTTCTCTCAAGTTTTCCGTCATTCCACGCAATGCGGATACCCCGTTGCTCTCTGGACTGGCAGAAAAATTGGGGCTGAAAGAGGCCTGTATTAGCTTTAAAGACGCCGCCGGTAATAAAACGATCGAGTGCCTTACCGAGTCCAGCCATCACAGTGCGCTACAAGCACTCTTTGCCAGGCTCGATGATCTGGCGCTATTGCCGCAGATATGCG
This sequence comes from Rouxiella aceris, assembly GCF_012933545.1. Taxonomy (GTDB): domain Bacteria; phylum Pseudomonadota; class Gammaproteobacteria; order Enterobacterales; family Enterobacteriaceae; genus Rouxiella; species Rouxiella aceris. The sequence continues at coordinate 105,684 of NZ_JAADJU010000011.1, forward strand.
CCATAGGCCACCGTGTCGCGCATGGCGGCAGCGACTTCAAACAATCCGTGCTGCTCACTGCTGCGGTTATTACCCGTATTCGCGAGCTATCGGCGTTGGCCCCCTTGCATAATCCTGCCAACCTGATCGGCATTGATACGGCCATGTCGCTATTGCCAGACCTGCCGCAGGTGGCAGTGTTTGATACGGCTTTTCATCAGACCCTGCCACCAGCAGCCTATACCTACGCCATTCCGCTAAAGTACCAGCAATACTACCAGGTCAGGCGATACGGCTTTCATGGTACATCGCACCGCTTTGTGGCCGCAGAAGCCGTTACCCGTCTGCATCTCGACCCGGCAAACCACGGGCTCCTTATTGCCCATCTGGGCAATGGTTCTTCAGTGTGCGCCGTGAAAAATGGTAAAAGCGTTGATACCTCAATGGGCATGACACCACTGGAAGGTCTGGTAATGGGGACACGCTGCGGCGATCTGGATCTGGGTGCCGCCGCCTATATCGCTCGTTGCACCGGGCAGACGATTGAATCTCTGTACAAAATGGCCAATAACGAGTCGGGTCTGCTTGGCTTGTCTGGCCTTTCCAGCGATTGTCGCACCCTACAGGAAGCACGCTGTAAAGGTGATCCACGGGCAACCCTTGCTATTGATGTGATGGTTCATCGCCTTGCCCGCCATCTTGGCGCCCACCTCGCCTCGCTGCATCGCTTTGACGCCCTTATTTTTACTGGCGGTATTGGCGAAAATTCCGCGCTGGTACGTGACCTGACCGCCCAAAAACTGGCGGTATTTGGTATTCGACTTGATACGGTAAAAAATGAAAGAACTTGTGCCGGTCGAGATGGCGTGATCTCTTTGCCCGGTTCCCCCATCGTCGCCGTGATCGCCACCAACGAAGAAAAGATGATTGCGCAAGATGCGTCTGCCATTTCGTCAGCTGTGTCGGCCGTTGTCTGATGCTGTCATCCCCTCGGTTATAAAGGAGGATTTTATTGTCTCGGGTTATATAGAAAAACAAGAAAGTCTCCCTGACCGGCAAAACATTTTGTCACTGGCAGAATAACATCGTAGTGCATGAATTATTAAGTCTATGAACCAACCCAAAGGGTTATTTCATAACTTGCTTTCACTCTCACCTGGAATATTGAGGTCGTTATGCAACAAGAAGCATTAGGTATGGTTGAAACAAAAGGTCTGGTATCCGCAATTGAAGCCGCAGATACCATGGTTAAATCCGCAAATGTGACATTGGTAGGATATGAAAAAATTGGTTCCGGGCTGGTTACCGTAATGGTCCGTGGCGATGTGGGTGCAGTAAAGGCAGCAACTGATGCTGGCTCGGCTGCCGCAACCAAAGTCGGTGAACTGGTCTCTGTGCACGTTATTCCGCGCCCACATATCGAAGTGGAAAAAATCCTGCCGAAAGCTGTCAGTTAATAAAGCCAGAGGATACTGACCATGAGAGATAATCTTGTTGAACAGATTATATCTGAAGTAATGAATAAACAGGCCGACACGAGCGAAAATAAAAAAAATGCCGCCAATTTCACCGGATGTGGTTTAACGGAATTTGTTGGCACAGCCCTGGGACACACTATTGGACTGGTTATTGCTAATGTCGATCATCAACTGCATGAAGTCATGAATATCGACAAGAAATATCGCTCAATCGGTATTCTTGGCGCGCGCACGGGAGCAGGACCACATATTTTCGCGGCGGATGAAGCCATTAAAGCGACGAACAGTGAAATTCTCTCCATTGAATTGGCGCGTGACACCGAAGGTGGCGGCGGACATGGGTGCTTAATCGTGTTTGGAGCCACTGATGTCTCCGATGTTCGCCGTGCCATTGAAGTTGCGCTGTCTGAAATTGAGCGAACGATGGGCGATGTTTATGGTTCACCGGCCGGGCATCTGGAGTTCCAGTACACCGCCCGCGCCAGTTATGCCCTGAACAAAGCGCTGGGCGCACCGGTGGGTAAAGCCTTCGGTATGACCTGTGCCTGCCCGGCGGCAATTGGTGTGGTGGTAGCTGATGCGGCAGCCAAAGCGGCGGTGATTGAGCCAGTGGGTTACGCCAGCCCGGCCAAAGGCACCAGTTTCAGTAATGAAGTTATCTTCACCTTCGCCGGGGATTCTGGTGCCGTTCGCCAGGCGGTGATTGCAGCAAGAGAAGTCGGGCTGCAACTGCTGTCAACGCTGGATCCTACGCCAATCAAATCGACGACTACGCCGTACATTTGATGGCACGCAGTAACACGTATGAAGCGATGTGAAGTAAGGAATGAATAGCATGAACGATCTTGAAATTTCTCAGGCCGTTTCTCGTGTGCTGAGTAAATACACTAAAACAGCGCCGCAAGCCGCCGTGCAGAGTGCACCCGAGCCTGTGGTGCTGCCAAAGCAAGACAGTATTGAGGCCATTGTTGCCAGCGTTCTGGCTGGCCGGGTAAACCAGCAACGGCCAGACACCAGCCCTTCTGCCGGGGAAGGGGCTTTCGCCACCATGGATGAAGCCATCACCGCAGCACAACAAGCTCAGATCCAGTATCGCCACTGCTCAATGCAGGATCGCGCCAGCTTTGTTGAAGGTATCCGCAAACTTTTCCTGCAGGAGGAGGTGTTGCAGGCAATATCCCGCATGGCAGTGGAAGAAACCGGGATGGGAAACTGTGTCGATAAGCTGGTGAAAAACCGTGTTGCGGCGCAAAAAACACCCGGCGTTGAAGATCTGGCGACTGGCGCGTTAAGTGGCGATGGTGGACTGACCCTGACGGAATACTCGGCGTATGGCGTTATTGGTTCAATCACCCCGACCACCAATCCGACGGAAACCATTATCAACAACGCCATTGGCATGCTGGCAGCAGGGAATACCGTCGTATTCAGTCCTCATCCACGCTCACGCAATGTCTCTCTGTACTGCGTTGCGCTGATAAATCAGCAATTGGCCCGGCTTGGCGCCCCCGCCAATCTGGTGGTAACCGTGTTGACCCCATCGATTGATAACACCAATGCGTTAATCGGTGATCCCCGCGTCAATATGCTGGTAGCGACAGGTGGCCCGGCCATTGTGAAAACCGTCATGTCCTCCGGGAAAAAGGCGATTGGCGCCGGTGCCGGTAACCCGCCTGCCGTGGTGGATGAAACCGCCAATATTGAGAAAGCGGCCAGAGATATTATCAATGGTTGCAGCTTCGACAACAACTTGCCTTGCGTGGCTGAGAAAGAGGTGATTGTCGTTAACGAAGTGGCGGACTATCTCATCCATTGCATGAAGAAAAGCGGTGCCTTGCTGTTGTGTGACAAACAGCAGATTCAGCAACTGCAATCGCTGGTGCTCAATGACAAGGGAACCGGTCCAAACACCGCCTTTGTGGGTAAAGACGCACGCTATATTCTTCAGAAAATAGGCATTAGCGCACCGGAAGAGGTCAAAGTCATCTTGATCGAAACTGAACGAGACCATCCGTTTGTGGTGCACGAATTGATGATGCCGATCCTGCCGGTGGTACGAGTCGAAAATGTTGACGAGGCCATCGAACTGGCAATCAAAGTGGAACATGGCAATCGTCATACCGCCATGATGCACTCTACCAATGTCGAAAAACTCACCAAAATGGCACGTCTGATCCAGACCACCATTTTTGTGAAAAATGGTCCGTCATATGCCGGATTAGGCGTTGGTGGTGAAGGCCATGCCACCTTCACTATTGCCGGCCCAACCGGTGAAGGACTGACCTCGGCACGATCGTTTGCCAGGAATCGTCGCTGTGTAATGGTTGAAGCACTCAATATTCGCTGATAAAGCTGGACGGGTAGCCCTTTGATGAAAAAACGCATTATCAACGCACCGACGCCGGAAACGCTGGCCATGCTAAAACGGCGTATGCCTTCCGAGTCGCGCAACCGACTGGAGATGGTACGCATTGATGCCATCGGGTTGATTATGCTGCCGGTGCCGGATTTGTACTTTTACGCCGATCAGGCCAGTAAAAGCGCACATGTGGCAGTATCGGAAATCTTTGGCAGTTGCCCACAACATATCACCACGCTGGCCATCTTCGGCGAAGTCGCCGCAGTGAATGAAGCCATGCGTATTATTGAGGATGATGCGGGTCAATACTGAGAGTTCGCTTATGAAAAAAATTTTGATGCTCGCAGGCGATTTCTCTGAAGACTATGAAGTCATGGTGCCATGGCAGGCGTTAAGCATGTTAGGTTTCAGAGTCGATGTGGTTTGTCCGGGAAAAAGAAGCGGCGAATATATCAAGACCGCCATTCATGACTTTGAAGGTGATCAGACATATACCGAAAAACCCGGCCATTTATTTAGACTGACCGCATCATTTGATGAAATTAGAATGCAAGAGTACTCCGGCGTTTATATTACAGGAGGTCGAGCCCCCGAGTATTTACGCCTTAACAAGTCCGTACTGAATATTATTCATTACGCGATGAATTTTTTATTACCCGTGGCGGCTATTTGCCACGGCCCGCAAATTCTGGCCACGGCCGGAGTATTGAAAGGGAGAAAGCTGACGGGGTATTTTACCATTAAACCTGACATTGAAATGGCAGGGGGTATTTGGATTAATGCCGCAGACGATGAAGCCATACAAGATAACAATCTTGTCACCGCAACCAATTGGATGGGGCATCCGTCAATATTGCGTCACTTTATCAGCTTAATAGGCACCAGTATTATTCAATAGTGTACCCGGCACTGCCGTGAGGTTAAACAATTCAGGTGTGGTTGACAAATCACGCTTATATCATTTCGGGAGTTATTGTATGTTAGAGAAAGGCTTTACTAATCCGACAGATCGTGTTGTAAGACTCAAAAATATGATCCTTCACGCCAAACCTTACGTAGAATCTGAACGCGCAGTGCTGGCGACCGAGGCTTATAAAGAAAATGAACATTTACCGGCTATTATGCGTCGGGCAAAAGTCGCCGAGAAAATATTCAACGAACTGCCAGTCACCATCCGTCCTGACGAGTTAATCGTAGGTGCGGTAACCATTAATCCGCGCTCGACGGAGATCTGCCCCGAATTCTCCTATGACTGGGTCGAAAAAGAGTTCGATACCATGGAGCATCGTGTTGCCGACCCCTTTATCATTCCGAAAAAAACCGCAGCAGAACTGCATGAGGCCTTTAAATATTGGCCAGGCAAAACCACCAGTTCGCTGGCGGCATCCTATATGTCTGATGAAACCAAAGAAAGTATGGGCAACGGCGTATTTACCGTCGGCAACTACTTCTTCGGTGGTGTAGGCCATGTCTGCGTCGATTACGGCAAGGTACTGAAAATCGGTTTTCGCGGCATTATCAATGAAGTCACCCGTGCGATGGAAAATCTGGACCGTAACTCGCCGGATTACATCAAAAAACAACAGTTCTATAACGCCGTTATTCTCAGCTATGAGGCGGCCATTAATTTTGCGCATCGCTATGCACAGGAAGCAACACGCCTCGCCCGGGAAGAACGCGATCCAAGGCGTCAAGGCGAGCTGGAACAGATTGCTCAAAACTGTACCCGCGTGCCGGAATACGGTGCGACTACCTTCTGGGAAGCCTGTCAGACCTTCTGGTTTATTCAAAGCATGTTGCAGATTGAATCCAGCGGTCACTCCATTTCCCCAGGACGTTACGACCAGTACATGTATCCTTACCTGGCTGCGGATAAATCCATCAGCAAAGAGTTCGCCCAGGAGTTGGTAGACTGCTGCTGGATAAAGCTCAATGACATCAACAAAACCCGTGATGAGATTTCCGCGCAGGCCTTTGCCGGTTATGCGGTTTTCCAGAACCTGTGCGTGGGTGGTCAGACAGAAGAAGGTCGCGATGCCACCAACGACCTGACCTATATGTGTATGGAAGCTACCGCCCATGTGCGTTTACCGCAACCTTCGTTCTCGATTCGCGTCTGGCAAGGGACACCGGATGAATTCCTGTTCCGCGCCTGCGAACTGGTACGCCTGGGTCTCGGCGTGCCGGCCATGTATAACGATGAAGTGATTATTCCGGCACTGCAAAACCGGGGTGTATCGCTGCACGATGCCCGCGATTACTGCATCATTGGTTGCGTGGAACCGCAGGCACCGCATCGTACTGAAGGCTGGCACGACGCCGCATTCTTCAACGTGGCGAAAGTGCTGGAAATCACCCTTAACAATGGCCGTTCCGGTGCCAAACAGCTTGGCCCAATCACCGGCGAGTTGACGCAGTACACCAGTATTGATGACTTCTTTACCGCCTTTAAGAAACAGATGGCTTTCTTTGTTCATCAACTGGTAGAAGCCTGTAACAGCGTTGATATCGCGCATGGCGAACGCTGCCCACTGCCGTTCCTGTCTGCAATGGTGGACGACTGTATTGGTCGCGGCAAATCACTGCAGGACGGGGGGGCAATTTACAACTTTACCGGCCCGCAAGCCTTCGGTATCGCAGACACCGGTGACTCGGTCTATGCCTTGCAGAAACAGGTTTTCGAAGATCGCAAACTGACGCTACAAGAGCTGAAAAGCGCGCTGGATGCCAACTTTGGCTCTCCGCTTGGCGGTGATCCGCACGCGGCAGCGGCTAAATCTTCGCTGGGTGAGCAGGAAATTTATGACGTGGTTAAACGCATCATTGACGAACATGGTTCACTTAATCCGGCGGCGATTAAAAATGAAGTCTATCGCCAGCTTTCCAGCTCCAGTGCAGCGCCATCGACGGGCAACTCACGTTATGAAGAAATTCGCCATATTCTGGAAAATACCCCGTGCTTTGGTAACGATATCGACGAAGTGGATCTCGTCGCCCGTAATTGCGCATTAATCTACTGCCAGGAAGTAGAGAAATATACCAATCCGCGCGGCGGTCGTTTCCAGGCCGGTATCTACCCGGTTTCTGCCAACGTACTGTTCGGTAAAGATGTCAACGCGCTACCCGATGGTCGTCTGGCGAAACAGCCTCTTGCCGATGGCGTCTCCCCACGCCAGGGTAAAGATACCCTCGGCCCAACCGCAGCGGCGAACTCAGTGGCGAAACTGGATCACTTTATCGCCTCGAACGGTACGCTGTATAACCAGAAATTCCTGCCTTCTTCACTGGCCGGAGAAAAAGGTCTGCGTAACTTTGGCGGTCTGGTACGTAACTACTTCGATAAGAAAGGGATGCACGTTCAGTTCAACGTTATCGATCGTAAGACGTTGCTGGAAGCGCAGAAAAATCCGCAAGAGCATCAGGACCTGGTGGTACGCGTAGCAGGTTATAGCGCCCAGTTCGTGGTGCTGGCCAAAGAAGTTCAGGATGACATTATCAGCCGCACGGAACAGCAATTCTGACGTGTAATCTGTCTGTTGGGCCATAGCGATTTATATGGCCCATCAGGCCCGATATCAGTCGCTGATTCGCTTACAACCTGATGGGCGGTTTTATGACAAGTGATGTTATGAATAGAGTCGAATACGATACGGAAGGCGTTTTATTCAATATTCAGCGCTATTCCCTGCACGACGGTCCCGGTATTCGCACCATTCCTTTTTTTAAGGGTTGTCCTTTGGCCTGTAAATGGTGCAGTAATCCGGAATCACAGCACCCGCAGCCAGAGTTAATCTATAAAAAGAACGATTGTATCCACTGCGGGAAATGTATTGATGCTTGCAAACAGCATGCACTTTCCACCAGCAACCCTTTTTTTATCGATCGTGCACGCTGTATCCAGTGCGGTGACTGCACACGCGTATGCCCAACTCAGGCGCTGGAGATCAAGGGCAAACGGATGACAGTCGCCGAAGTCATGCGTGAATTACAGAAAGAGGAAAATCTGTTTCGTCGTTCTGGCGGCGGTATTACGTTGTCTGGCGGCGAACCGCTGGCACAGCCAGATTTTGCCCGCGAATTACTGAAAGCCTGTAAGTCTAAAGGATGGCATACCGCCATTGAAACGACCGGCTACACCACGAAAGAGGTGATCGAGGACGTTTTCCCATGGATTGATTTGGCATTAACCGATATTAAAGCCATTAATCCGTTATTGCATGAACAGAATACCGGCGTTAATAATAGCCGCATTCTGGAAAACATCATGCGCATTTCATTTATTACTAAAGTTATTGTCCGCATTCCGGTTATCCCTGGCGTAAATGATAACCCCGAGGAAATTCGCGCGATAGCTGAATTTGCCAAACTGCTGTCTGGCGTCGATACCATACATTTATTACCCTACCATACCTTTGGAGAAAATAAATATAACCTACTGGGCCGAATTTACCCGATGGGCGATGCGCATACACAACCGACAGAAAAAATAGAAAATCTGAAGAAACTCATTGAATCATTAGGATTTCACTGTCATATCGGCGGTTAATCACTATTAAAGGCAATGATGTAGTTTTGTTTTATTTTTACCCACCTCTTGTACTTAACAATAATTAAGTGGTGAAAATCACGTATCACTTAATATAGGAATATACTATGAGTGAATCTCTTGAATCTGTAAAAGGTCCCTGCATTGCTGAATTTCTTGGCACCGGATTATTTATGTTTTTCGGTACCAGTGTGCTATGTGCCGTAAAAGTTGCAGGAGCCAGCTTCGGTCTTTGGGAAATCTGTGTGGTATGGGGTCTGGGCATTGCCCTGGCTGTCTACCTCACCGCCGGCATCTCTGGGGCACATCTCAACCCGGCAGTCACCATTTCGTTATGGCTGTTCGCCTCTTTCAACGCCAGAAAAGTGGTGCCCTATATTCTGGCGCAGACCGCCGGTGCATTTTGTGGCGCGGCGCTGACCTATCTGCTGTATCACAATATGTTCGCTGATTACGAACAGGCCCACCAGATGGTTCGCGGCAGCCAGGACAGTTTATTTTTGGCCAGCATCTTCTCCACCTATCCTGCTGCATCCATCAGCGTATGGTTGGCGGCGTTGGTGGAAATTGTTATCACCTCCATTTTGATGGGGCTGATCATGGCATTGACCGATGACGGCAACGGCGTCCCCAAAGGGCCGCTGGCACCGCTGCTGATCGGTATTCTGGTCGCCGTAATTGGTGCTTCTACTGCGCCACTGACCGGATTTGCCATGAATCCGGCCCGTGATTTCGGTCCGAAACTCTTTACGTTTCTAAACGGCTGGGGTTCGATGGCGATGACTGGCGGCAGGGACATTCCCTATTTTATTGTGCCTTTGATTGCGCCAGTTATTGGCGGCATCCTCGGAGCGGGCATCTATCGCTATTGCATTGTACGCAATCTGCCCTATGCGAAAACCGAAAAGACAGTGAACCATACCGCTGCATAATTGAGCCTGGACGGTAACACGCCAGCCTATTCTGAGGAAGGCGGCGGCGTGTTACCCGGATACCCCCGCCCTTCCCCCCTTTCCCACGTCTGACCTTTTTTCCGCAAAACTGCGGATTGTCGCGGCCGCTGTCAAATGCATTGCAGCAACTGTTTTGCTTATATCGCTGGCCGGCAAATTGTTTACCAGGTATAAAAAAACCACCCGCAAAGGTGGTTTCAGACTGCTGATAAAGCCTGCATTCGAGAGAGTACAGCGTTGCTGTGTCGTAGCGGGCTTTCTCAATAATTAATAACACTATTTACGTGGGCTTTTCGCCCGAACCCGCAGTGTTTTCTTCTCGTCCTGCGCTATGGGTTTAACGGGCTCTTCCGCGATCGGCGCTACTGGCTGTTCGACTTTTTCAGTCAGGGTATTTTGCGGCCTTTGTTCCTCCGCCAGTGTAGACGGCATCTCAACAGGTTTGTCAGCAACCACTTCATCATTCCACTCCACGCAACTGGAAAGCTCGGCAACGGGCTCGATATTAACCACCGGAATGGCCTGCTCTTTATGTTCAGTCGCTGATGGCGTTTCTACCAAAGCGAGCTCAACGGGTTTCTGGAGAGCAACACCGCAGGTTTCTTGCGAAGCAATCAGGCTATCAATGCCGGTTGCGGTACGCGCAATCACTTTCCAGGCGTAAACATTGCCCACCCTCTTCCCTGCCGCTACGCCAGCGGCCACAGCCGCATTGATTGCGCCAACTTCCCCGGTAAACTTCACGGTCACCAAACCGCCACCTTTCGTCAACTCGTATCCGACCAGTTCGACGTTAGCAGATTTCATTGCAGCATCGGCGGCTTCCACTGCTACCGTTAAGCCGACAGTTTCGATTAAACCTAAACTCTGCCCGGACATAATCTTCTCCTGTTATTTTCAATTCAATAGAGTATCCACGGGGGAACACTGCAGACCGGCGGCATGGTCACGAAGCAACGCCGCCTTGTCGGTGAGTTCCCATGGAAATATTTCCCGGCCAAAGTGGCCGTAACATGCCGTCTGGCGATAGCGTGGCGCGAGCAAATCAAGCTGCCTGATAATGCCGTACAGGCTCAGGTCAAAATGGTCGGCAACCAGTTGCGCCAGTGAGTTAGCCGTTAGCCAGGCAGTATCAAAAGCATTAATGTGAATGGAAACCGGGCGTGAGAACCCGATGGCCCAGGCCAGTTGTACTTCGCAGCGTGCGGCTAACCCTGCTGCGACAATATTTTTGGCCACGTAACGTGCGGCGTAAGCCGCCGAACGATCGACTTTCGAGGGATCTTTTCCCGAGAAAGCGCCGCCGCTATGGCAAGCCGCGCCACCATAGGTATCGACGATAATTTTTCGCCCTGTCAGTCCACAATCGGCGGCTGGGCCGCCGTTGATAAACGGTCCGGCAGGATTAATCAATAAACGTGTGTCTGATGTCAGCCAGCGCGCCGGCATAACCGGTTTGACGATCTCTTCAATAACGGCTTCGCGCAGCCTGACCAGGGAAACATCGGCCCGATGTTGGGTAGCAATGACTATCGTGTCGGCGAACAGTATCTGACCATCGCCATAACGCAGAGTCACCTGGCTTTTGGCATCCGGCAGCAGCCCGTCAAGCTGATGCGTTTTACGCAGCATTGCCAGGCGCGCCATTAATCGATGGGCATACAGCAGAGCAGCGGGCATGAATTGTGGTGTTTCATTGCAGGCATAACCGAAGGTGACCCTCTGCCCATCGGCAGCAAGTAAAGACGGATCGCTGGCGTGAATGCCGTGGACGATATCCGCTGATTGCCTGCCCAGCATATTAATTACTGCGCAAGTTGCCCCGTCAAAACCTTTCGAAAAGTGGTCGTAGCCGATAGACTTGACCGTAGCACGCACAATCTGCTCGATATCGATATTGGCAGTGGAGGATATTTGCCCGGCAAGGATAACGGCACCCGTTTTCACCAGACAGTCACAGGCTACTTTGGCCCAGGGATCTTTTAGCAGATAAGCATCAAGAATGGCGTCAGAGATCTGGTCTGCCACCTTATCCGGATGCCCTTCGGCAACCGATTCAGAGGTAAAAAGGTATTCGTCCACGGCAGGGCCACTTTATAAAGTAAGTGTCTCATCTTAATGGCCCTGCCCTGGGGGATGAAGATACTATCTTGCCGGGATAGCGGACTTTCTTGCGCTTATTCTTAGCGCAAGCGCAAAAAATCCCCGCTAACTCAGCACACCTCCGGCGAGGCAATTCGGCGATAATCCGAAGGAGCAATACCGGTCTCTTTTTTGAAAATACGACAAAAATAGTTCGCATCCTGCCAGGAAAGCTCCAGCGCGATAGTATTGACTTTTAAGTCGCTGAACTGCAGCAATGATTTTGCCATACTGATTTTTCGGTTGGTGATATAACTTGAAAAACCCGTTCCCAGACTCTTTTTAAATGCACGGCTTAAATAGCACGGGCTGACAAAAGCTTTTGCGGCAATATCATCCAGCGTCAAATTGTGGAGAATATTTTTTTCGATATGAAATTGTGCCCGGGCTACAAAATCCATATCGCCACTGACCTGTTTAAAGGATTGCTCAAAAACATCCTCACTAATGCTTAATAGCCCGTTCATCACCCGCCAGTAATTGCCTGCAGATAGCCCCTGTTGTCGAATACCCTGAGTAATATTGGCAATTTTATTGCGACAGCTTGTATATTTGTCCCCCAAAGTCACCAGATGTTGCTGCACCAGCTCCAGCACGTCAGTGACCGTTTTCGACCGATCGTTGCCAGATTCCCATGCCATGCAAGCCGCATCGAGAATACTGAATAAAAAGATGTGCCAGCGTGGATAATCACAGCTATTAACGAGTTCACTGATATTCTGCCGCAGTTTACGCGTTGCCGATGCAGCCTCTTCATCGACCTGTAAGGTTTTGCGGATCGTATCACTCAGAATACTTTGCTTAATCGGTTTCAACAGATAGTCGTCAACCTTCAGGCTTAACATATGGCGAACAATCTCAAAATCATCATTAGCCGTGGTAACTATCACCTTGGTAGCGGTATTTTTCTGCTTAAGATATTCAATAACCTGATTGCCATTGGGTAACGGGATATTGATATCAACAAACATCATATCGATTTGACTGAGCTGATCGATCAGTTGGATAGCTTTTTTGCCGGTCGAGGCTTCATGAATAACAGAATTCTCCACACAGCGAGAAATGATGCGTTTTAGCGACTCCAACTCGATAGACTCATCTTCGACAATAACAATATTATACATACACACACTCCAGGCTCAGGCTGGCACCATTGGAAACCGCAGTTTTATGGTGGTGCCAAACATTGGCTTATGGGGGCTGGTGATTTGTAATCCATAGCTTTCACCAAATAATAGTTGAAGGCGGTTTTTAATATTGTTAATGCCAATGCCACCTTTTTGTCGGTTCTGGTTGCCGGAGAGGATATGTTCAATATCTTCAGGAGAAATACCATCACCGTTGTCTGTGATTTCAATAATCACATCCTTGCCATCGTCAGTGGCACGCAGAACGATATGACTCTTCGTTTCACGCGGTTCCACTACATAGTTAAAGAAATTCTCCACCAAAGGTTGAAGGATCAAAAATGGACAAACAACATCATTATATTTTTCTGAAATATCGCACGCATAATCAAAACGGTCATTCATTCTGACCTTTTGAATCGACATATAACAATTTACATAATTCATTTCCTGACCCAGGGTGATCAGACCATTGTTATTCTTGCGCAACAGATAGCGCATCATATCCGAAAAATCGTGCACCATGGTCTCGGTGCGACTGGCATCTTCGAGAAATGCCAGCCGACCTATCGTGTTAAGCACATTAAATAAAAAATGTGGATTGATTTGGTATGAGAGCGCTTTAAATTCGGCTTCATGCAAGGAGCGCTCTATCTCAACACGTTTACGTAACTCGTTGGTCAGTTCCTGATCTTTATAACGCAATTCGCGCTGAATGTTAGTGGCGTGCGCCTGCTCAACCAGGTACGAGGCAACATGAAGTAGCGTATGGGCCGTGGATTCAAAGCGTTCATACGGCATATGCTGTGTGTTGTCGTGGAGATTGATAAGCCAGGGATTTTCTTGCCATAGACTGTTATTGTCCAGGATGTAGGGAATGCTTTTCTCTTTTTCCTCTTCAACCTTAACCTGACCTGAAATAAAAGCGCCAAGGTGATGATCATTGATCATTATGGGCACCGCAAACTCGACAAAACCGCAGTAACAGCGATACACCACTGGCTTTCTGGCGCGCATAGCCGCTTGACCGCCTGCACTGTCGCTCTCATAGCAATGCCGCGCCAGCGCCTCATTCATTCTCGAACGCGCGCAAAAATCAGAAAATCCGCTGGGGTGAGTCACAGGGACGCCCTCCTGGTCGACGACCACGAGGGCAATCATCATCGATTTACTGAAGTTGTCCTGTAAAGTTTGCAGACGGTCGACATCAAGAAATTCATGTAATTTATATTTATCACTCACGACATCCACCATATGAATTTAAATGCCGATAAAACATACCTTATTTATCTTTTAAAAATAATGAAACCGCTCACAAACCCAAATTTAATTGTATCTATTTTGTTAAGTTAATTAATGCATTATGTTTTTATTACATTTTGCAAATTAACATTAATGTTCCAACAAGAAATAGAGAAGAAGAATTAATAAATTATGAAATATAAAAACAAGTAACATAATGTTTGTTATTTCTATTAATCCAATAAAAATCAAAAAAACCTTGAACAACGCCATAAAAATAATTTTTTCAGAAATAAACCAGTAACGGATGCTGTATCACTGTGATGGTATTTAAGGCGAGTGGTAAAACGCATAAACTCTGTAATGATTTGTTATGGCTTGATCGTCCTCGGCAGATAAATTGTGCTAATAATCGTACCAAGAGATCAACGCAGGAGACGCTTATGCGCGCCAGCGCCAACCAGGAGGAAATACCATGAACCAGACAAAAAATACCCTGCTACGCGACTATCTCAGTCAGCGACGACTGTTCACCGCCATGGCTGCACATAATCCTCTTGCCGCAAAACTGGCTGAAGAAGCCGGGTTTAACGGCATCTGGGGAAGCGGTTTTGAACTCTCCGCCAGCTATGCTGTACCGGATGCCAGTATCCTGCCGATGGGGATACATCTTGCAATGATGCGTTCCATCGCCACTACGGTGCAAATTCCGCTTATCGCCGATATCGATACCGGATTCGGCAATGCCGTAAATGTCAGCTACGCTATCCCACAGTACGAGGCGGCGGGTGTTTCTGCGGTAGTTATGGAAGACAAGACCTTTCCGAAGGATACAAGTCTGCGCGTTGCTGGTCGCCAGGAATTACTGCGTACTGAAGAGTTTCAGGGTAAGTTGGAAGCAGCCGTCAGCGCCCGCCGGGAAAACAGTTTTGTGGTCATTGCCCGTGTGGAGGCCCTGATAGCGGGACTGGGGATGGCTGAGGCACTACGCCGCGCGGAGGCTTATGCTGAAGCCGGCGCTGACGCGATCCTTATCCATTCAAAACAGAAAACCCCCGACGAAATCATGAGCTTTATCCAGGCATGGTCCGGCAGGAAACCGCTGGTTCTGGTGCCAACGGCATACCCGCAACTGACCGAAGCGGCAATAGCAGAAACCGGCAAAGTGGGGATAGTTATCTATGGTAACCATGCAATCCGCGCCGCAGTTGGCGCTATGCGTCAGGTGTTTACCCGCATACGGCAAGACGGGGGTATCCATAATGTGGATGCGCAACTGCCGTCGGTACAGGAAATCATCACCCTGCAAGGAGATGCTCAGATGCGGGAAATAGAGAAAAAATACCTGCGCTAAAATCTTTCCCGCATACTTCTTTTGAGCCAGCGGTGTATCGGAAATGATATTGATGCTCTGATTACTTTTTCCGAAAAAGAAAAGCAGCAACTGCCGTCAGAACGCCTATCAGAGGCATTTCTCCAGCACCAGCCAAGAAGTTATGGTGATTTATTCGATTTTCGCGGCGAATATCAACAAAGCGAGCAAGCGCGTATTTTTCATCAGCGGCGCTGACCTCTTCAAATTGTTTTTTATAACCCTGTTCAGTCAGCTGAGAGGCTACATCCGTAGCCGATCTTTCCAGCACAACGGTTTGCTTACCCTTTTTGAAAAAAAAGTAGTCCGGCATTTAGTTCTCCACATGGAGGAGGATGTAATTAAACAATATATCCGCTCTGACTTAGTCTTGTACACATCTGCCAGTATATCGCAGCCAATTGATCAATCCCTCGCCTTTGAGTTGCGCGTTTTCAGCTAACATCCGCAGCAGGGCAATCTAAAAGTTGAAGGGCAATAATGGGCGAAAAACCAACGTTATGCTTGCAGTGAAGTATTCAGATGACTCTTAACACCTCATCGGGTTCTAACCACGACATCAACCCGCTCCCTGAAAATACCCGCATTGCTGAAGCTGCTGGCGCAGATATTATTGTGGCAACCGGTTTTGACGAAGGCGGCACATTACCTGGTAAGGATTTGGGTACGTTTTCCATCGTACCGCTGATTGCAGATGCGGTACAAAACGGACCAGTGCTGGCCGCCGGCGGTATCACCGATAGCCGTACCGCCAGAGCTGCCAACGCCCTTGGGGCAAGCGGGGTATTTGCAGGATCCGTATTCATCAGCACGAAAGAAAGTCGCGTACCGCAATCAGTGAAAGAAAAAATCATCGATTCCGATGGACTGGATATGTTGCTTTTCAGAACGATGCCGGATTACTGCCGTTCGTTGCCTGGCAAGCTGGCAGAAAAATTGGTGCAAATGGATAAAGCGGGAGCCAGTAACGAAGATCTTGGAAAAACTATGGGTGGTTTACGCGGTTTGCGTATCGGCATGTTTGAAGGGAACGTCGATGAGGGCTATATCTCGCTAGGTACTGGCATCGGTAGTATTCGGGTCATTAACAGCGTAGCTGCAATGGCTAATGAATTAACCGTATGATGATGTCTCGCCATTTGTGGCGAGATTTACAACTAATCCCGATTACAATCCAACTTTCCTAACATCCGCTTCCTTCTGGCATATATCAGCCCCTTAAACACCCCGACAGCTTTGAGCAATGAGCGAACGTAGCGCTTGAAAAAATGCCTGCGCCCAAAGCTCGTTAGTGTCTGGATAGTTCATGGGGATCACTTTATTAGAAAATTGAAACTTGTGTAATTCGTCGCTAATGTATACTGTCGAGCAAGGCCCGTGCTGCCTGCCGCTCGCTTCCTTAAGGGAAAAGGTGAAAGCATTATGGTTCTCAACCTCATTGATTTAACAACTCTTGATGGTCGGGATGTGGTAATGCGAGCACCACCATTTCCTGACGACAGGAGACAATATGTTATCTATCGAGCAGGCCAAACAAATGGCTGCAAAGTTAAAAGCCTCTCTTGGATAGCCGCTACCAATGCGGGCAGTAGCCTCCACTGAAAAAAAATGCATTATAGGATTTTTAAATTAAAGGATCTTGTTATGAGCGATTCTGCATTCACGTCAATAGGGCTGCTCCTGTTTCCAGCGCTCACTCAGCTTGATCTCACCGGCCCGTATGAAGTTTTTGCCAGGGCACCTAATACTAAAGTTCATCTCATCTGGAAGGATCTGCAACCTGTAGTTTCTGACCGTGGAATGGCTATTCTGCCAACAACCACTTTCAATACGTGCCCGAAACTGGATGTAATTTGTGTTCCCGGAGGACCGGGACAGATAAACCTGATGGAAGATGAAGAAGTTCTCTCGTTTATCAGGCACAAAAGTATAGAAGCCAGACTTGTTACCTCGGTATGCACCGGATCTCTTGTTCTTGGTGCTGCCGGACTGTTGAAAGGATATAAAGCCACCACGCACTGGGCTTCGCTAGACCAACTCACGCTACTGGGAGCAGAACCGATAAACGAACGCGTAGTTCGTGATAGAAACCGGATTACAGGCGCAGGTGTCACATCAGGTATCGATTTTGCACTTAACGTGGTGGCAGAAATATATGGAAGCGATGTTGCTAAAAATATTCAATTAAATCTGGAATATGATCCCGCACCGCCCTTTACTTGTGGTTCCCCCCGAACGGCATCAGCAGAGTTGCTTAAAAAAGTACAGGAACAGCTCGCGCCATTCATTGAGAAGAGACGGCAGGCTACTGTGAAAGCAGCTGCCAATCTTGAAAAATAAAGGTTATTTTAGAAAAGGGTAAAGCTTGCTGCCAAGTGATTCCGGATGTAATGGTCAATAACCTCCGGTCGTCTGCCCGCCTTTGGCACTTTGCTGCCCTTCGCCCGCAGGTATCTTTAAGCGAAAAAGGGAGGTTATGGTCAGAGTGAATAACTCAGCATCTGCATTTAATTATTTTGGCTTTTAACATACGGGGTATTTTTTAAAAGCCGACATGGCTTCACATGATTCAGCAATCGACGGAATGTTTTTAAAACTGTCTGCCGGAACCACCGTTGGGATCATAAACTGAATAAATGACCATACCACCGTACTGGTTACCGAGACCTGGTCAGGGCGCCCTACTGTAGCACGGCCTTCAAGCAGAGCGTCCCATTCCCGGCAAGCCGCCAAAAGTTGCCGGGTAACACGATCAATCCACGGCTGATATTGTTTTTCTGCTGGCCTGAGATTGTGTTCATAAATATTTTGTACCGCTTTTTCGCAGGCCGCGAGAATAATCCCCAAAATCTGAAGATCTTTTGCCAGAGCGTGGTGATTTTCGGGTAAGAGTTTGTGGTCAGCTTCGGACAGCGCTTCAAAATAATGAAGAATGAGCGTTGAATCCATCAACTGCAAACCGCTATCCATAATCACCGTCGGGGCTTTGACTACCGGGTTAATTTGCGAAAACGCTTCAAATGTACTAAATACCGATAGCGGCATGCTATTGAATTCAATGCCGTAGAGTTCCAGGGATACCGCAACACGCCTTACGTAAGGCGAATCCATCATACCAATGAGTTTCATCATCATTCCTGTCCGTGCAACACAACTATCGTTAATCGATTACCTGTTACACCTGTCAGCATCAGGTGCTTCGGCGAAGTAGGCAGCCCCACATTACCGTAGATCTGCATGGTCGAATATCATGGTTTTCTTACCTCAGAGGTTAGTGTATCTAACGCATCACTCCATTTTCGCAGGCTGCGGAAATAACAATAAGAATGGCATCATTTTAACTAATTGGATTAAGTCACTTTCTTTATTAAATCCAGATTTAAAAAATGTTTATATGGTAGTAACGTTAACGAATCAAAGAACGTTAAGAGAAATGCCCTATGTCGGATTATCCACCTATCGCCAGTCTGCGAAGCTTTGAGGCTGTTGCTCGTCTTGGTAGCGTGACGTTGGCCGCGAAAGAGATAAAGGTGACGCATTCTGCTATTAGCCAACAGATCAAACTCCTGGAGGACATGGTAGGCGTAAAGTTATTTATCCGTCATGGGCGCGGGGTACAGATTAATGAAGAAGGAAGGCTCTATGCTTTGCAAATACGCGAGGCATTGAACCATATCTCGGAAGCCACCAGGTTGGTGCAGGTGAAACCGCGAACAATGGAACTGACGCTGGCGACGCTGCCTTCTTTTGGCTGTCACTGGTTATTGCCGCGCCTTGCGCGATTCCGAGAGAAATTTCCCCATATCTCGTTACGCCTGCAGGCTAGTCTGACGGTGACCAGCCTGCAACAGGAAGGTATCGATATTGCGATTCGTATGGGTCAAGGTGACTGGGAAGGCACAGAAAACCGCTTTCTTTTTTCTGATGAACTTATTGTCGTCGCAGCCCCCGGTTATAACAATGGCAAGTTACCTGATACGCCAGAAGAAGTGGCAAAGAGTCACATTATTTTTTCGATGGAGTCATGGAAAACCTGGTGTCTTAATGCAGGACTGGCGAAAGAGATCGTGCCATCCGGGTTACGCGTTAACGATTCAAACCTGGTAATAGAAGCCGTACGACTGGGAGCCGGCATTGCTCTGGAGCGCAGTTCTCTGGTTAAGGGCGCTATCTTGCGGGGAGAGTTGGTACAGATAACCTCGGTCACCGCACCTTATCCTTGGCACTACTGGCTTGTGACTTCCCCGGTGGCAGAAAAAAAACCGGAAGTGGCTCTTTTTATCGAATGGCTGGAGGAAGAAATAGCCGTCTGGAGTGAACAAATGCCGTGACTGCCTTACTCATCATCTAGCGGTTTTGAGCGAGACAACGATGAGGGCACAAATGGCCTCTAAAGGTATTGTCGAAAATGCCGATAACTATTCCAAGCTTAGGGGTCCAAGCTGTGATCAGTTTTTTTATTGTATCGAATAGGAGAACAAAATGGATATATCACAAGTTACTTCGTTGGCTACCGGCCTTGATAATCTAAATGTCAGTAGTAAGGCGGACGCCCTCCTGTTGAGAAAGACGCTGGATAACCAACAATCAACGGCAGCCAGTCTTATCGACTCTATCCCACAGTTGCCTGCTAACCCGGCGATCGGACGGAATATCAATACCACCGCCTAAACGGTAATTTGACCTGCTGTTTTTTGGTCAATAGTGACTTTTTCCTCGGCGCGACCTGCGCTCTGGGGAGTCAATGTTATGCCAAAATTCTGTTGCTGAATGGGGCAGGATATCGGGTCAGGTTCATCAGGTGTTTTTTAACCAACTCAATACTTATTCCGTGAATTCGGCGAGATCCTTGTCAGTAGCATTTTGCAGCAGTTCCTGCCCGTTATCCGCAATATCACTTAAACGTTCAGCGGTTGGCCTGAAACACGCAGCAGTATGTACTCTGCCCTGCTTCCCTTCCAACAGCTCGATCAACTCTTCAAAAACCTTTGCACTGACCATATAGCCTGCCGGCCGGTTATTAGAAAGTACGGCGACAGGTTCATCAATAAAATATTTCGCCGGAGATCCTCATTAGCGGTGGTACTAAAAACCGGAGGGGCTACACTTTCACAGGATTACGCTCAGAGATCCGGATATAAATCAAACGCACGTCAACAAAAAATATTTAGCCACTCGATAAGATTACTGATAAATCAGCTGTTCTGTTTCATTAAGGGGGAAAAGACATGCGACTGAAAAGTGTGGCAGTTAAAAATTTTCGCTGTTATGCAGAAGAAATAAGTGTTGAGTTTGATGACCTGACTACCTTTGTCGGACGCAACGATATTGGTAAATCAACGATACTTGAAGCGTTGGAGATATTCTTCAACAACAGCGTGGTATCCATTGAAAAAGGCGATGCATGTATTCACACCGGGCATGACAATGTTGAGATCACCTGCGAATTTACTGCTCTCCCCCCTTCTCTCACGCTGGACTCCGGTGCTGAGACAACACTTGAAGAAGAGTATCTGCTAACTGATACCGCATCACTTAAAATTCGTAAAATTTTTAACTGTAGTAGCAAAAAACCGACTGCAGAGATTTTCGTAATTGCGCACCATCCCAGTGCTGCGGGTTTTGAGAATCTCCTCGAACTGAAAGAAAAAGAGCTACAGACCCGGGTGAAAGAACTTGAGCTTAAGGTTCCACTGAAGGGGAACCCCGGGATGCGGAAAGCCATATGGGCAGCATCATCTGATCTGCAACTGACAGAAACGCTACTGCCTGTCAGCAAAGCCAAAGAAGACACGAAACGCATCTGGGAGCAAATAGAGGGCTGGTTGCCAATGTTTGCACTGTTCCAGAGCGACAGAAGTAGCCGGGATTCCGACGATGAAGTACAAAGTCCTATGAAGGCAGCCATCACGGCTGCGCTTGCAGAAGTACAGGACGATATCGCACGGATCCAGTTGAGGGTTCAGCAAAAAGCAGAAGAAATTGCCCGAAACACACACGAGGCGCTGAAAACCATTGAACCAGGTCTTGCGAGAGAACTTACTCCTGAATTTACGCCTCCCACGCCAGCGAAATGGCAGGGACTATTCTCCGTCGGTCTCAATACCGATGGGGGGATCCCATTGAATAAACGTGGTAGTGGGGTCCGTCGTCTGGTGCTAGTGAGTTTTTTTAAAGCCGAAGCGGAACGACGTCTGAAATCCAGTAATCGCCGCAGTATTATCTATGCCATTGAAGAGCCTGAAACTTCACAGCATCCTAATTACCAGCGGATCCTGATTGAGTCATTTAAATCTCTGTCCCTCGAAGCTGGCTGCCAAGTTATCCTTACCACACACAGTCCGGGCTTTGCCGCAGAGTTACCGGGTGACAGCATTCGCTTTGTTTCCCGTGATGTTGAAACAGATAAACCCACCATCCAGGCCGGTGCTGATGTTTTCGGTATCGTCACAGATACGCTGGGCGTTACACCGGACAATCGAGTCAAACTCTTGTTCTGCGTTGAAGGCCCGACCGATGTTGCGGCCTTCAAAGCACTCAGTAAAGCGCTGCACGAAGAAGACAACTCTCTTCCTGATCTCGAGAATGATGAACGTGTGGCATTTATTGTTCTGGGAGGAGGCACGTTAAAACACTGGGTCAATGAAAATTATCTTCGTGCATTGAACCGCAGGGAGATTCATATCTACGATCGTGATGTTGCGGCATATGCTGATGCCGTAGAGGCTGTCAATGCCCGGGGTAATGGCTGCTGGGCAGCACAAACTCTGAAGCATGAAATCGAAAGCTATCTTCATACTGATGCCATTAGTGAAGCTTTTGGTGTGATTGTCGCTGTCACCGACCATCCTGTCGGGGGGAAGGCAACGCCAAAAGTTTTTGCGGAAGCATACTCATTAGCCCAGCACTTTGACGGTGTGATGAAAGATAACTCAGCCAAAGCTCGTCTCGCAGAGCGAGCCTTTCCTCTGATGACTGCAGCCCGTATTCATGAACGCGATCCAGAAGGCGAGGTTGTCAGTTGGATGCGTAGAATTCGCGACATGCTTCAGTGATGCAGAGAAGCCCGTGGCGATTCATGTTTGATCGGAAACAAATACTCGCAGGAGTCAAGGCCACACAATTGTCGACTCCTGTTGGTTAATTTAGAACAAGTGATGCTAAGACATTTTTTTGATGATAAAAAATGTCTTAGCGCACCATGCAACCATTTGATTTTAATCATAAAAAAAAGAAAGAATTGATTCTAAAAAGTTAGATAAAAAATTTTTTTGATTATAAAAAAATTGATATAGTAATGAAAAATGAGAATCTTGCGGCTGCAACACTCAATCTAACGCATTAGAGCAAGAAACTGTGTAAGTATCCCAGCTTTAGTTCCACACACTTTTTGAGATTTCCGGTTTTTCAGCCATCAGCCGGTATTCTTCCGGTGTCAGGTTATTCAGGGACTCATGAGGTCGCTCACTGTTGTACTCATTCAGCCAGCGCTCCGTTATTTCTCGTACTTCATTCAGTGTTCTGAACAGGTAAAAATCCAGTATTTCTGTCCGGTATGTTCGGTTAAACCGTTCTATAAACGCGTTCTGTGTTGGCTTACCCGGCTTGATAAATTCCAGCATCACACCATGGTCTTCAGCCCATTGCGCCAGCGCCAGTGATACTAGTTCCGGCCCATTATCCATCCGCATCTTCAGCGGATATCCACGGTTTGCTACTATTCTGTCCAGCACCCGGACGACACGCTGCGCTGGGATATTTAGGTCAATTTCTATCGCCAGAGCTTCACGGTTAAAATCATCGACAACATTGAAAGTCCGAAAACGTCGACCACATGTCAGCGCGTCGTGCATAAAATCAATCGACCAACTTTGGTTGAGTGCTTCCGGCGTTGCCAGCGGAGCCGGATTGCGCACCGGCAGGCGTTGTTTACCCTTACGACGAAAATTCAGTTTGAGAAGACAGTAAATCCGGTGGACACGTTTGTGGTTCCAGACGTGCCCCTGCCTGCGAAGTACCTGAAAAAGCTTCTTAAAACCGTAGCGGGGATAGCGCTCAGCGACCTCGGTCAGCCTCTGGATCACCGCTTCATCACGTCGCGTATCCGGTTGATAACGAAACACCGTCCTGCTTAGCGATAACGTCCTGCATGCCTGGCGTATGCTCATCGTAAATTGCGTGGTCAGATAGTTGACGAGCTCACGCTTTATCGCTGGTTTTAAAGCTAATGGAATGGTTCGCCCCCACTCAACTTGCTAAAATTGCACTTGCTGTCAGCCCTTATATTGGAGGTGTGTTATGTCACGAACAAAAGCACAGTCCCTTAGCCGAATGGGTATTGATATCGGTAAAAATACGTTCCATGTAGTAGGAATGGACGATAAAGGAAATATCCTGATTAGGCGATGTTTTACCCGCGTTAAATTGATTGAATATCTAGCCCGCTTACCCCAAACAACGATTGGAATGGAAGCCTGTCCGGGTTGCCATTGGCTGGCCAGAAAGGCTAAATCATTTGGACATACTCCCTGCATCGTCCCGGCACAATTTGTAAAACCTTTCGTTAAATCAAACAAGAATGACCTGATTGATGCTGAAGCAATAGCCGAAGCCATTTCTCGTCCTACTATGCGGACAGTGATACCAAAAACAACGGCACAGCTCGATCTACAGGCATTACATAGGATCAGAGAACGCGTGGTCTCTCATAAAACAGCGGTGGTGAATCAGGCTAGGGCATTTCTCCTGGAATACGGATTAACTATCCACAGTGGAATTGCCAAATTTACACATGATATGCCTTCTCTGTTATCTGACGAGCAAAACGAACTGAGTCCATCAATGAGGGATATACTCATTGATCTCTGGCAGGAATATCGGTCTCTTGAGGAAAAACTGTTGCACTTACGTCGCCAGATTGAGTCTATCGCTGATGCAGATGGAATAGCTAAAAGGCTGACGTCTATTCCCGGTGTAGGGAAATTGACAGCGACGGCAATGACGGCGTTTGTAGGTAATGGCCAACAATTTAAATCAGGGCGCAATTTAGCTGCCTGGCTGGGGCTTGTACCACGAGAATACTCAACAGGAGGCAAGCAACGTTTATTAGGTATGAGTAAACGTGGCAATGCTTACCTGAGAAAACTGCTTATCCATGGAGCCCGAACCTGTGTTCTGCATTTGAACAGGACAACAAATTTTCTGGGACAGTGGGTACAACTTATGGAAGAGCGCGGTGTACACCGCAATAAGGTTGTTGTCGCACTGGCGAACAAAATTGCCCGAATTATCTGGGCTGTCATGACACGACCGGGCGCTTTTTATTTACAGCAACGAGAAATCTGAACTCGCTTAAAATCTTACCAGTTTGCAGGGTATGTGATGACAAAACTGTGCAATGGCGTCTTGTAAACCCGGGACAAAAAAACGGCTTTAACAGCCTAAGAAGCTTATTGGGAACCTGACGCGCTTATTCCATCATGGCCTTGCTGCCAAAAGCAGCTGACTTGCAAGAGGCCGGATACATTAACGCAAACAGCTTTTATCATCGTGTGCTTGCAAAACGGGGGCGAACCATACATTTTTTTCGATGATGTCTTTCAGCGCCCGGCATTCCAGACTCAGATCGGCAAACATCTGCTTCAGACGACGATTCTCGTCTTCAAGATCTTTGATCTTTTTGATATCAGCGGCTTCCATACCGCCATACTTCGCCTTCCAGTTGTAATAGCTGGCTTCAGAAATAGCAGCCTCACGACACACATCTTTGACGGTTCGACCAGCTTCTACAGATTTCAGAACGGCAATGATCTGGTGCTCGGTGAATCGGATCTTACGCATAGCGATCTCCTCAGGTGACATAATCAGTATGTCGGAAGATCTCTAAAAATGAATGGGCCGTTTTGGTGGGATACTTACACCTGCACCTAACCCCGCCATTGTGCGGGGATTTTTTTCCTGTCATTTGAGGCTTTTTCTCTGGCTAGCCTGCCAAAATGAGTATGCATGCGCAGAGTGCATGGATTTGCATGCCATGAGTTTCCTCTAAAGTACGATAAAACCCGCGTCAGGAGGCCCTCAGAGCCTTTTAGGTAGTGCATTAAAGCTGCAACCTTAAGCCAACAGCGGGCAGGCGGGGGGAACAGCGCGCGCAGGGGTCAAAACGACTAAAAAAGTGTTAAAATATTCCTATGAATGACACTTTGATAGTCTTGTATTGCTTAAGATAAAACGGCCTTAATAATAGCGAGGATAATTAATATGAGAGATATCGGAACCATGGGTGAAAACCTATTTAGTATGCTGTGCGCCAGCGCAGGTCTTGCTGCAAATCGTTCTGAAATTGATAGGAATGGGTGGGATTTTTTTGTTGAGTTTCCTTTGGAGATGCACAACTCTGCAAATCCTGACTCTCTAATGTCACCGATCGAATGTAAAGTACAAGTCAAATCAACAGATGGTAATTCTAAAAATAAACAAATCCCCATTTCAAATTTGATGCGATTAATAAAGACACCTGGGGCATCATTTTTATTCTTTGTAGAATACAATGGTTTTAATGATGCCCAGAATTTATACCTCGTCCATCTTGATGAAGATTTAATTAGTAAAATATTAAAAAGAACAAGAGAACTCAGTATAATTAACACCAATAATGCATTCAATAAAAACAAGATAACCATACCATATGACCATAAAAATATTATAGAGCCTAAGTCTGGGAGCGCATTAAAAAAACTCATAGAGAAATATTTACCTAATGGACAAGAAGAATATGTTAAGAAAAAGCAAAAATTTATTAATTCAGTTGGCTATGAAAATGGAGGTTTCAGGATGGAGTTTATTGCAAGTAGCAACGAACAAATCCAAAGCTTAATTAATAGCTCATTAGGAATCAATTCGCCAACAAAGGTAAGCAATGCATTAACTAAGAGAGTAAGATTTGGCATGGAAAATCCAGCTCCAGAGTTAAGTAGTCATAGTGCAATAATTAATTTTGAAAATGTAGCCCCATATTCCGAAGGAAGCATTATTATTAGGGAAGTGAAATACTCAAGTCCTATGCGATTCAAGTGCAAGTTATTTAATTCACCACTAAATAGTTTTATTAAAAAAGAAAATATTAAGGTAAGGATTCTGGGCGATTTTTTTGACTTTTTAATCAGCTTATATACTGGTGAAGTGACCTGCAAATTTGAAATTAAAAATACAATGCAGAATATTTATGACTTGTATCGTTCTATCAAATTGATTGAATTATTTACAAGCAAATCCACTGATATTACCATGCGCTTCGACTTCCCTAATTTCCCCAAAACAGAGTTTGAGGTTACCTGTGGAGGTGGGAGTTTTATTTATGAAAATGAAATGCATATGATTGATCACGTCATTAATATTGCCAACTATTTTAATATTGACAAAGAATTATCCATTTCACTACATGATATTCAACTGCATCAAAGTGAAATCAATAGCTTTCTAAAAATCATTGAAGCTGACGAGAGTAATCTAAGAGTAAATTTTAGAACTGTACAATGTGAGATTAGTCCTGAGAAAGAGATCTGCTGTCTGTTTAATGCCTCTGTAATGCTTGGCGATTTTATTGTGTTAATTGTTTTTGTTGTAACAGGAATGGCTGAAAAAATGGCTGATGGTAGATATAATTTAAAAACATCCGAGAAAACTACTGAGAGAAAAATTATATTGACAAGGGATGATAAATTTTTTGAAATTGATTTGGATGTTGTTAAAGATGAAATAGCCAACAAATATATAAAACATGGCTATCTTGTTGTTGATTTGCAAGGAGAGTGATCCCCTTACAATAATTTATTAATTTGTATTAGCCACGACTTAATGGGGCGTGTTCATTAGTATGGCAAAATTAAAATATGTCGGCAAAACTCTGTGTCGATGCACCACTGCGGTCGCAGAAATGCTGAGAGGCACTGTTCTTTTACGATATACCAGTGCCGCTTGGATATACTATAATTTCTTGCAACTTGAATAAAGAACCAATTCCTTTTCTATATATTTACTTTATTAATGGATAGCTTACACAAGTATGCCCACTACTTATAGCATACATCTGATCTCCTTTAAGGTTAACGAAGGGAAATGTCGTATATTCATAATTTATTGCTGTCATATTAAAAATAAGGAATTCGTCTTTAAGCTTTAATTTTGTAGCGTGTGCGGGAAAAGTCCCTTCGCCTTTGATAGTAACCATAAAACCGATTGGAAAAAAATGTAAAGCGCATATAAATGCCACATGACCTTCATTCATAAAAGATACACTTTGAGCTGAAATATGCATCCGGTGAGGATAAAACCAATAGTAGATATCATGCGTATCTTCAAAACTTGAGATTTTGCCTACCACATAACTTCTCAACGGTGTGTAGAATGGATTCTCGCCTAGCTGAACTTTACAATCTTCAACAGAGGTGGCCGATAAAATGTGGCCAATCATAGCTTTAGTAAAAGACACACTATCAAAAGGTATTCTGATGAATGGATTCATCTGTGTTCCAGTCATGTATAGACCTAACTTACTTCTAAATACTTTCGTTACATCTTCGATTGATTTATCAAGTCCTCCTAAAACATCATTATTACAGGTGCTACAAATCGTCTTAAAAAAAGCACCATGTTGCGCATTTAATGGTTTTATCGGCTCACTTATATGAAAAAATTCATTAACTGTTTTTTGCAATACAGGGCCCAACGTTATGGCACACTTTGGTGGTACATGATCTTTAGTAAGTAACTCATAAGTACCACAGATGTTGCAATAACCATTGGTAATTCTATTATGCTTCAATCGTTCAGTAATTTTAGTCATAAAAACCCCATATATATGAAAACTTACCGATACTCATAAATGCGGAATAACGATAAATATATTTCTTTATTAAGCGTATCGGTAGTTTTGGCATGTTATAGCAACATATTTGATAAGTAATCAACTACCACACTGGGTATACCGGTTATGCTCCATGTGCGTGATGTATAGGTTAACGAAAAACATTGACATGCTTCCCGTCTATTAACTCACCGTTATTTTAATAATGCACAAATCAACTGCGACAACGACCTCGGGCAGTTGTGAGTGAGAAGCAAACGTTTGAAGCAATATGGAGCATGTGCCGTAAGGCAGTCTATAGCAGTAGGTCACTTAATTGAAGCCATAGTATTTTAATGCTGCCTCAGTAAGCACTTTTGTTGCCACGGAAATACCGACATTCCAAGTTCCCTCCGCAGCTTTCTTCAAATTAGAAGCAACCCAATTCTTTGCTCCTTGCCCAAATGGTTCCTCTTTACTCGTAGGTTCTTCTGCTTCAACTATTTGGGCAAATTCAGTTGCATCCGTCTTAGGTATTCCCAAGGATTCTAAGTACTCAATAAGAGAACCTTTATTACGCTCTTCAATAGTTACTGTAATGTTAGCGCCACCAGAAACAGCAGTGTTTACATTGCCATAAATAATTTGTTGTGATATTTTCCGTACAAAATCTGAATTATATTTCTCAAATTTAGCAGTACCAAAAGTAATATGTGCTGCCGCAGGAATAGACTTTTCAAGCTCTAACGTAAGTTCTAATACTCTATTTCTTACAGCCTGCTGAATTTCAGAAAGAGACACTGGTGATATTCTTCCACAAATATCATTGCACGCGTACCCCTTATAAATATTCCCTTGTAATAGCAGAATCAGAGCTGAAGCATCTATTCTATCGGCTCTGTTTTTAACCAACCCATCAACTGTAGCTATACTTTCCCGTATTTTATAACTTGTCCACTTATCCCCAGCATACTTTTCAATAAGATATAGAGGTATTTGCGCATTCTGAATACTTGCGCCCAAAGGACCAAAGAAAGTGCCTCGATAGCTTACACCTATGATTCTATAATCAGGCAGTTCTGCCTCTTTGGGGTAGCCCTCAGATTCATGTTTAACCCACTCCTCTAGAACTTCACTTCCAAGTCTTGCAGCAAGCAGTCGAAGCTTTAACAAAATCGACCCCAAATCGCCCCCTTCTTGAACCACTGATTCCTGAATCTGATGCAATAGTGACATTCTATTTCTCCATAAAAAGTCTATGCAGTACTACTGATTTTAACGCCACAATTATACGCGGATTTTTAATGAGGACTCTGTTCCCCATTTTAACGCATAGCGTTATTTGTAACATGTACTGTTGGCGCATTGCCGATTGTCAGATCAAGCATGAAGTTTATTTAAATAAAAAATCATTATACCACTGCAACATATCTCTACGTTTCTCAAGATATTGCGCATGATTATATGTCCCGCGAATGCTGTTCTTATCAACATGAGCCAATTGCATCTCAATCCAAGCAGTGTCATACCCTTGCTCATGCAAAATCGTCGACATGGTATGCCGAAAACCATGCCCGGTAACTCTCCCGCTATAGCCAATACGTTTTATTGCCTGATTTATACTTGCTTCGCTCATAGGTTTACTTGGTTCATTTCTACCAGGAAATACATACTTAAAATTCCCCGTCATTGTTTGGATTTGTTTAACTAAATCTAGCGCTTGTTTAGACAAAGGTACAAGGTGGGAACGACGCATTTTCATCCTTTCTTTCGGAATTTCCCAAATCGCTTGTTCAAAATCAAATTCTCGTCACTCGGCAGCACGTAACTCGATAGTTCTGACGCCTGTCAACATCAGTAATTTGGTCGCCAATATCACTAATACGCTACCGCTGTAGGCATTCAAAGCGTTTAAAAAATCAGGCATTTCTTCTGCGGCAAGAAAAGGGAAATGTTTTGACTGATGGGCGCTAAGGGCTGTAGAAAGATCCGCTGCAGAGTTGTATTCCGCCCTACCGGTTGCGATAGCGTACCGAAACACTTCAGAACAACGCTGACGAACTTTGCGCATTTTCTCTAATGCACCACGAGCCTCTATCTTGCGAAGGACAGTAAGTAGTTCTAATGGTCTTATTTCGGCAATTGGTCTTTGGCCGACGTAGGGAAAAATGTCGTTGGTAAAAGCTTCCATAATGTCGTTTGCATAACCTACCGACCACCTGGCGCTCTTCATACCGTGCCATTCTCGAGCCAAAGTTTCAAAGGTATTCTCTACCCCGATCTTTAGCGCTAATTTCTGTTCTTTACGCGCTTCACTCGGATTGATGCCATCTAATACCTGTTTTCTGGCGTCTTCTCTCTTTTTCCTGGCATCGGCCAAGGTTACTAAAGGATAAACACCAAATGAGATCATTTTAGGTTTGCCTGCAAACCTATAGCGAAACCGCCAGCTTTTGCTCCCGTTAGGCTCGATGAGAAGTGAAAGGCCAAGACCATCACTAAGCGTATAGGCCTTGTCTTCGATTTTTGCACGACGTATTTGTATGTCATTAAGACGCATGTGTATAGAATTTCCAGGACGAACAGAGTTACACACGCTCCTATACACTTTATTGATTGGATTCCACTGGACTATTTCGAACTAATACGGACGATGAAACAGAATAATCGATGATTTATAATGATTTTTTTTACTTTCAGGGACGATTTAGGATAAGGCTATGGTGCCGATAATAGGAGTCGAACCTACGACCTTCTCATTACGAATGAGCTGCTCTACCAACTGAGCTATATCGGCGTTTAGGGTGGGAGACTACGGGGTGATAAATTATTGAAAAGTCATCGGCCAGTCAAGGGGTAAGCTCATCGTTTGCTGCTTTTGTCGG
This sequence comes from Rouxiella aceris, assembly GCF_012933545.1. GTDB lineage: Bacteria > Pseudomonadota > Gammaproteobacteria > Enterobacterales > Enterobacteriaceae > Rouxiella > Rouxiella aceris. The sequence goes on from NZ_JAADJU010000011.1 coordinate 136,611, forward strand.
CAGCACGGGCAGTTTGTTATTAACCGGCTTTGCGTCAGGCGCGCCGCCGGTTATCAGACTGTTAACGCTTGGGTTATGGCCGCACCAAATCGTCACCGTAGCCAATCCACTTGTAGGTGGTCAGCGCTTCCAGGCCCATCGGGCCGCGGGCGTGGAGTTTCTGTGTGCTAACCGCAACTTCTGCCCCCAGTCCAAACTGCCCGCCATCGGTAAACCGCGTACTGGCGTTAACATATACCGCCGAGGAATCGACTTCGTTAACAAAACGGTCGGCGCTGCTAATGGAACGGGTCAAAATAGCGTCTGAGTGTTCGGTGCCGTATTGGCGAATATGTGCCACGGCGGCATCGAGGTCAGCAACAATAGTCACGTTGAGATCCATCGACAGCCATTCGTCCTGGTAATCTTCTTCCTTCACCGCCACAACGTTTGCCGGACCTTCTTTAAGATAAACCATCGCATCGTCGCTGGCATGCAGCGTCACGCCCGCCAGTTGCATTCTGGCGCTGAGTTGTGGCAAGAACTGACTGGCGATAGCCTCGTGAACCAGCAAGGTCTCCAGGCTGTTACAGGCGCTTGGACGTTGGATTTTGGCGCTTTCAATTACCGTCAGCGCTTTGTCAAAGTCGACGCTTTCATCAACAAAGGTATGACAGACGCCAATACCGCCGGTGATCACCGGGATAGTAGACTGTTCGCGACACAGTTTATGCAGCGCTGCACCACCGCGAGGGATCAGCATGTCGATATATTTGTCGAGATGCAGCATCTCGGCCACCAGCGCACGATCCGGGCTTTGGATCGCCTGAACCGCCGCCGCAGGCAGGCCGCTCTGTTCCAGGGCTTTCTGGATAACGCTTACCGTCGCCAGGTTGGTATGGTGTGTTTCTTTGCCGCCACGCAAAATAGCGGCGTTGCCGGTTTTCAGGCACAGGCTGGCGACATCGATGGTGACATTGGGGCGAGCTTCATAAATCACGCCTACCACGCCGAGCGGTACACGGCGGCGATGCAATTTAAGACCGGAGTCCATTTGTGCGCCATCGATCACTTGTCCAACGGGATCGCTCAGGCGGCAGACGTCACGCACATCGTTGGCAATGGCACTTAAGCGTTCCGGCGTCAGCAGCAGGCGGTCAAGCAGCGACGCGCTCATGCCGCTTTCGCGGGCAGCGGCCATATCCAGTTCGTTAGCCTGAATAATGCTTTGGCTGTTGGCCTCAAGCATATCGGCGATCAGCATCAACGCCGCGTTTTTCTTTGCGGTGCTTAGGGTAGAAAGCTGGTAAGACGCCTGTTTGGCGGCCTTGCCCATTTGCTGCAACATAATGACTCCTTAACTTACGATCATATCGTCGCGGTGCACGGCAACGGGACCGTATTCATATCCAAGAATGTCGCTGATCTGCTGAGAATGGTGTCCGGCAATCATGCGCATTGCATCACTATTATAGCGGCTTACGCCGTGGGCCAGATCGCGCCCGGAAAGGTTACGAATGCGGATCACTTCGCCACGCGAGAAGTCGCCTTTCACCTCGCGAATGCCTTTCGGCAGCAGTGAACTTCCGCGTTCGAGCATGGCGGCAACCGCACCATCATCAACAGTAACTTCACCCGCAGGGGGCGCACCAAAGATCCAGCGTTTACGGTTCTCCAGCGGTGTCTCCAGCGCGTGGAAACGTGTCCCCACCGAGTTGCCGGCAATCACATCGGCGATCACGCCAGGCAGGCTGCCTGCGGCAATAATGGTATCAATACCGGCACGGCAGGCCACATCGGCCGCCTGCAGCTTGGTGGCCATGCCGCCGGTACCCAGACCGGAGACGCTGTCACCGGCAATTTCACGCAGGGCGTCGTCGATACCGGTAACTTCGCGGATCAGCTCGGCTTGCGGATTAGTACGCGGATCGGCAGTAAACAGGCCGGGCTGATCGGTCAGCAGCAGCAGTTTATCCGCACCGGCAAGAATAGCCGCCAGCGCAGAAAGATTGTCGTTATCGCCCACTTTAATCTCGGCAGTGGCCACGGCGTCATTTTCGTTTACCACCGGCACGATATGGTTATCGAGCAGCGCATTCATGGTGTCGCGGGCGTTAAGGAAGCGTTCGCGATCCTCCAGATCGGCGCGGGTCAGCAGCATTTGCCCGATATGGATACCGTAAATGGAAAATAGCTGTTCCCACAGTTGGATCAAACGGCTTTGCCCTACCGCTGCCAGCAATTGCTTGGAGGCAATGGTCGCCGGGAGTTCGGGGTAGCCAAGGTGTTCACGCCCGGCGGCAATGGCACCGGAGGTGACGATAACAATACGATGCCCTGCCGCATGCTGCTGCGCACACTGACGCACCAGCTCAACAATATGGGCACGGTTAAGGCGGCGTGAGCCACCGGTGAGCACGCTGGTGCCCAGTTTTACAACCAATGTTTGGCTGCCACTCATAATCTTTCTGCCGTTTTCTTTAAGTAAGGATCGAAAGGACGAAATATATCCGCCAAAGTTCAGCGACAGGCAACCCGCAACGCCATGGTCTCTGCATCATGAAAAAAGCCGGATAAGTCTCTTATGTTGTCTTTGTAACAGGAGAGAGGCGTTATGCCAACAGGCATAACGCGAAATAACAGCAGGATTGAGTAAAAGCTTAGCGATCAGGCCGAAAGTTTGATCGGCTGTTTGTCAGAATCGTCTGCGGGTACCAGTTTAAGTTCCATTTCTGCAATCATGGCATGCAGATTTTTATAGAAACCTTGCAGAGTTGATTCCAGCTTCTCCATCACTTCAGCATTTTTAATCGGTTGTGCCTTCCAGTTGCCTTCCTTGTCAAACAGGCCGTACTCGTAAACATAGGTAAAACGGTCACTCTCTGCTTGCAGCTCTATCCACCAACCCCAGAACTCACGCTTTTCCGGCGCAGGTTTTACGTTGACGCAAACTGCCAGACAATCGAAAAAGAAACGCTCATTCTCACATTTCGCTTCACGAATATAGGGCCCCAGGGTGCCGAAACGTTTCATTAGTCTGCTTTTAGGATGACCACTCGGTAACGTCATGTACAACCTCCTTATGTAGACCAATATTTGTAGCAAACCGTCTAGAATTAGCAACCTTTTCGTTAGGACAACTTTAAGGAAATCCACTGACAAATATCTTTCAGCGCCCGGTCAAAGTTGGCATACAGCGGTGTGGAAGGAATGGTAATCACCTTGCCATCCGCGCTGGAAGCCGCAATAAGCCTCGATTCTTCTTTCGGACTGAACGGATCCTGTTCCCAATAGCCGGAGAGCATTGGCGTGGGCGTTCTGCGACCCAGCAGCCCCTGCGTTTTCAGAGAATACCTATTAAGTTCAACTTTAAGCGCCGCGTCACTCGCCGAGTTCATCCCAATGCGGCTGGCCAGCACATCCATATACATATCGGGAATGCGTTGCTGACATTCGGCGTCGGTGAGCAACTGGTGGACGATAGGCCCCAGACAGGCCACGGCGCGGATTTTACGCGGCTCGAGATAAGCCAGGCGCACCGCTACATTGCCGCCAAAGCGAGCCCCAAACAGCGCGACACGGGTCCCGTCCACCCAGGGAATTTTATCCAACTGAGTCAGCACCTGCTGGTGCAATACGCTGGTATCCTGCGTCAATTTACAGTGAGAAGAGAAGCCTACCGACGGCATATCAATGGTGATCATGGCAATACCCAGCGGGGCGAGGTAGCTATGAAACAGGCGATGGTAGTCGCTTTGCAACGCATCCAGCCCGCCACATACCAGCACCGCCGGGAAAGGTGCTTGACCAATATTTGGCAAATGGATAAAACCGCCAATAGGTTTGGTGCCTTCCACCGGCAAGGTAAACTCTTTCAGTCGATACGGGGAGTGCTGCGCCGCCTGTTCAAACGCTTTATAGGCCAGGGTTTCCGACTGTTCGGCCAGGATATCGCCCTTAAGATGGGGGTAACCGGCAACGCTGTAGAAGTTGGCCGCTTTTAGCCAATATTCGCTGGCCTTTTCAGCATCCTCCTGTTCCTGGGCTTTCTTCTGCCAAACCATGGCCTGATTTGACCATTCGTATACCCAGTTTCCACTGCGATAGCCCACCACGGTATCAAGCAACTGCGGATCAGTATGCTCGGCGGTCGAAGCCGCAATCCGCGACAGTACTTCTTCTACTTCCAGCGGATCGATGCCACGCCATAGCCACATCAGCCGGTTAATAGTGCGATACCAGCAGGGATCCGTTTGACCTTCAAGGGCAGAATGGATCTCTGGCGAACTGTGGTTGTTAACACGATGGACCAGCGTAGAGGTTTCAGGATACTTAAATTTGGGTTTGAAGAGTTTTTCAGAAAGATTTGCAGGTGCCATGTCAGTTAACCTTCCCTATGTGACAAGCAGGATGATGCGGCCGCGCCGCTCAAGAGCTGAATTATAACAAAGTCTGTCAGGGGCGTATGCGGGGGTAAATCAAAAACGCGGGCATGGAGAGAGATAACATTGGTATGTTTATCGGAAAACGCCCGGAAAACCGGGCGCTTATAAATGATGCGCAAAAGCCTTTCACCTGCAGGTTGCCTGCGGCGAAAATAGCCTGGCGAATTATTTTCCTACGATTGGCGGGACAAATACCACGCCCATATCCCAAGGCTGTTCGATCCAGGTATCTTGTGGGATATCAATAACGTAATCATCAACCAGTGGACGACCTGCCGGTTTGGCAAAGACGGTAACGAAATGCGCTTTCGGGTACATTTCACGGATCGCCTGGGCAGTACCACCGGTATCTACCAGGTCATCGATGACAATAAAGCCTTCGCCGTCACCTTCTGCGCGTTTGAGAATTTTCATTTCGCGTTGATTGTCATGGTCGTAGCTGGAGATGCACACGGTATCGACGTGACGAATATTTAGCTCGCGCGCCAGCAACGATGCCGGAACCAGTCCACCGCGGCTAACGGCAATAATACCGGTCCATTGTTCTACCGGCAGCAAACGCTTGGCCAGAGTGCGGAGATGAATTTGCAGCATGTCCCAGGTTACAACGTACTTTTCGCTCATGTTTTAACTCTCAAAAAAGGGATATCCCCGCCGCTTAACTAAAGGCTTTAAAGAAAATTTTATTCAGGGGAAAAATGGTTGCGCGAGATTATAGTGACTCCCGCTGTTAAAAACCAGTGGTTATGCGGCTGCGCACCGTCAAAATTCCGCGATTAAAGCGTCGCGGTGGCGCGCACGTCACCGGAGAAAGTGATATTCTGTTAAAAATTTTGTCATCAAACCTCAACATCGATCAGGAGACTCACAGTGTCTGAACTGTCTCAGCTTTCGCCTAAAACATTGTGGAATATTTTTGCCAAAATTTGTGCAATCCCCCACCCTTCTTATCATGAAGAAGAACTGGCAACCCACATCATGGAATGGGCAGCAAAACAGGGTATCCCGGCTGAGCGCGATCAGGTGGGCAATATTCTACTGCGTAAACCCGCCACGCCAGGTATGGAAAAGCGTAAACCGGTGGTGCTGCAGGCGCACCTCGATATGGTGCCGCAGAAAAACAACGGTACCGTACACGACTTCACCAAAGATCCTATCCGTCCTTATATTGACAATGGCTGGGTAAAAGCGCGTGGAACGACCCTCGGTGCCGATAACGGTATTGGTATGGCCTCGGCGCTGGCAGTTCTCGGCGATGACAGTGTTGAACATGGTCCGCTGGAAGTGCTGCTGACCATGACCGAAGAAGCCGGTATGGACGGTGCTTTTGGTTTACAACCCAACTGGCTGCAGGGCGAAATCCTGATTAACACCGACTCGGAAACCGAGGGTGAAATCTATATGGGCTGTGCCGGTGGCGTGGATTTTATCACCACTCAGCCGCTGCAACGCGAAGCACTTCAAGCTGGCTTTACCACCCTGACCCTGACTCTGAAAGGTCTGAAAGGCGGCCACTCAGGTGCTGATATTCATCTTGGTCTGGGCAATGCCAACAAGCTGATGGCCCGCTTCCTGTGTGTTCACGGTGAAGAGTTCGGAGTACGTCTGTTAGATCTTAACGGCGGCACGTTGCGTAACGCGATCCCCCGCGAAGCTATCGCCCATTTGGCGGTGCCTACCGAGAAATTGGCTGGCTTTAAAACTGCCGTCGCCGCCTTCCTGAATACCGTGACTTTCGCCCTGGCTGCGGTGGAAAAAAACATCGAGTTTGTGGTCGAAGCGACAGCAAACGACGGCAAGGCGTTGACCAAAGAGAGCCAGGGTCGTTTCCTGGGGCTGCTTAACGCCACGCCAAACGGCGTTCTGCGTATGAGTGATGATGTCAAAGGCGTAGTGGAAACCTCGTTGAACGTTGGCGTGGTGACCATGAATGAAAATGAAGCGCAAATCATCTGCCTGGTGCGCTCGCTGATCGACAGCGGTAAAGATTACGTGGTCAGCATGCTGACTTCACTCGGCGAGCTGGCCGGTGCCAAAACCACGCCAAAAGGCGGTTACCCAGGCTGGAAGCCAGACCCAACTTCGCCAATCATGGCGCAGGTGCGCGAGGTGTATCAGGGATTATTTAATAAAACGCCAAATATTATGGTGATCCACGCTGGTCTGGAATGTGGTCTGTTTAAAAAACCCTATCCTGATATGGATATGGTTTCTATTGGGCCGACCATTACCGGGCCACACTCGCCGGATGAGCAAGTGCATATCGGCAGCGTTGAACTGTACTGGCAGTTGTTGACCACCTTGCTTAAAGCGATCCCTGAGCGCGCTTAATTCGCAAGCAGCATAACACCCCGTCAGGGGCATGGCCCAGGGAAGGGCCAGATTAGGCAGTTGCCACCGGTTTATTCCCAGGGCAACAAAAGCTGGCGCTCAATTTGTGGATCCTGCAAGGTGACATGTAGTCCCACCAGTCGTACCCCTCGCCCGCCGCGGCGCATATTCCACGCCTCCTGCGCGACCTTGAGTAAATCCTCTTTGTTTAATACCGGCCAAACATGCTCTTGTGTCGTTTGCTGAAAATCATGAAATTTCAATTTTACCCCCTGACGGGCAATACGCAGATCGGGACTAACCCGCGTCAGTCGCAGCTCTAACTCGGGATACAAACGCTCAATCAGCGCGACACAGCTTTCCCAGTCATGGATATCCTCCGCCAGCGTTCGTTCAACCCCCACCGACTTGCGCAACCGCTCCGGAGAGATCTCGCGCTCATCAATACCCTGACAACGCTCCCATAGCACCCGGCCAAATTTGCCAAATCTTTTCAGTAAAATAGCCAAATCATAGTGCTGCACATCACCGCAGGTCAGCAGGCCGACCTCTTGCAGTTTACCTGCCGTGACCTTGCCCACCCCGGGAATTTTCGCCAGTGGCAAATCTCGCAGAAAACCGGCCACCTTATCCGGGGTGATAACAAACTGGCCGTTGGGTTTATTAAGATCGGAGGCAATTTTAGCCAGAAACTTGATGGGTGCCACTCCGGCAGAGGCCGTCAGATTAAGCTCGTCTGCGATGGTCTGGCGGATCTCGCTGGCAATCAAGGTTGCGGAGCCGCTGCACGCGGTGCAGTCGCTGACATCAAGATAGGCTTCGTCGAGAGACAGGGGTTCAATCAGCGAGGTATAGCGAGAAAAAATTTCGCGGATATGCCGCGAGGCTTCTTTATAAGCCTCCATGCGACCGGGGATCACTTTAAGATGCGGACAGAGCTTAAGCGCCATGGCCGTTGACATGGCGCTGTGCACACCGTAGCGGCGAGCGGGATAGTTGGCGGTGCTGATCACGCCACGGCGGTCTTTACTGCCGCCAATAGCCAACGGGATATCGCGCAGAGAAGGATCGTCGCGCATTTCAACGGCTGCAAAAAAGCAGTCCATATCAACGTGAATGATTTTTCGCATAGCCCCTCCGTATCGACAACTGTATAAGTATACAGCCATTTAGCGCAATCTCAAGCAAGGTTAATGCGCCGAATAACGCCATTAATTTGCCTTACTTTTGTAAAAACCTGCAAATAAAGGCTTTTTTCTTCACGATTGGGAAATAAATTACATTTCAGGGCATTGATAAAAATTTAATCAGTATTAATATGACTGCGTTCAAGAAACTTGAATATCAGTGGCAGTCCGCTGTGTGATGAGGCGGATAGAAATAATAAAATCAATATAATTATTAAAGCAGGATAAAGAATGGTCAGAATCGCGCTATTTATTGCGATGCTTCTCAGTTTGCCGGTTTTTACCATGAGCAACGCTGTCGCCAGCGAACAGGTTCAGGTAGGAAGTGCGGCTCAACAGCAATTACTAGGTTCACCTGTTTATATTCAGATATTTAAGCAAGAACGTACCCTTGAGCTTTACGCCAGGGTCGAGGATAAATTCCGTCTGGTGGGTGCCTATCGCATCTGTGATTTCTCAGGCGGATTAGGCAACAAACGTCGTGAAGGCGATTTTAAAAGCCCGGAAGGCTTTTATAATATCGATATTCATCATTTGAAGCCTGATAGCAGATTTTACCGCGCAATTAATGTCGGTTTCCCCAATGACTATGATCGTGCGCAAGGTTATTCAGGTAAATATCTGATGATCCACGGCAACTGCTTATCCATTGGCTGCTACGCCATGACCGATGCCAATATCAACGTAATTTATAATTACGTGCATGCGGCGTTCGACAACGGCCAGCGCAATGTGCAGATCAGTATCTATCCTTTCCGCATGACAGATACCAATATGCAACTGCACAAGAACTCGTTCTACATTAATTTCTGGCGTCAGCTGCAACCTGGCTATGCCTACTTTGAAAAGTACCACCAGCCGCCTATGGTCTCGGTATCAAACGGCAATTACGTGGTCAATCAAACACCTATGCAGACACAACCGGCCTCACAGCTGGCGTTCGCCACGGTGAAATAAGGCAAACTCACCTGGAGCAATCTTGTTCCAGGTTTCATTGCCGGTTAGCGGCTGGGTCGCAATGACCGTGACGACATCATCAGGTGTCGTCTGCTGCTGAAAATCAATCTCGACATCCTGATCCAACAAGGTCGCTTTCCCAAAGGGCGCCCGCCGGGTGATCCAATAAAGGTTGGTCGAACAGTAAGCCATCACAAAATGCCCATCCGACAACAGCATATTAAACACCCCTTTCTGCCGCAGCTGATCCGCCAGTGATGCAATAAAGCGAAATACCGGCGGCCAACTGCCCGGTGTGCGCGGGTAACGCTGGGTCAATTGATGCAGCAGCCAGCAAAAGGCGTATTCACTGTCGGTCTGTCCAATCGGCCGCAGTGTACCGGTATCCAGTTGGCGATAACCGCGCAGTTGCCCATTGTGGGCATAGGTCCAGTTGCGCCCCCACAGCTCGCGGGTAAAGGGATGCGTATTCTCCAGCGAAACCTCGCCACGGTTAGCCTGACGGATATGGGAAATCACCGCGCAGGATTTGATCGGGTACTCCTGCACCAAACGGGCAATCGGCGAGTTAAAGCTGGGCTGTGGATCTTTAAAGGTTCGGCAGCCATTACCTTCATAGAAGGTGATGCCCCAGCCATCCTTATGTGGGCCGGTCAGCCCGCCACGTTGCACCAACCCGGTAAAACTGAAGCAAATATCCGTAGGGACATTGGCGCTCATCCCGAGCAGTTCGCACATTGCCGCTCTCCTTAATAAGGTGACATCACCCTCTGCGGTGTCAAAAAACAAAAAGCAGGCCTGAAAGTGGCGCTTACCCCAGGTAAACCGCATTCTCAGCCTGCTTTTAACCTCGTATTGGCACGCAGGTTGGCTTATTTGGCCATCTCTTTTTCGATCAGCATAATCAGGATATGGATCACTTTAATGTGGATCTCCTGCACGCGGTCGGCATAACCAAAGTGTGGTACGCGGATTTCGACATCAGCGCCCAGCGACGCCATTTTACCGCCGTCCTTGCCGGTCAGGGTGATCACTTTGATACCTTTGGCCTTGGCAGTTTCAACGGCTTTAATCACGTTGCCTGAGTTACCAGAAGTGGAAATGCCCAGCAGCACGTCACCTTTCTGACCTACGGCTTCGAGGTAGCGGGAGAAGATATACTCATAGCCGAAGTCGTTGCTGACGCAAGAGATATGACTGACGTCTGAAATCGCAATCGCCGGGTAGCCTGGGCGATTATCGCGATAGCGACCGGTCAGCTCTTCGGCAAAGTGCATGGCGTCACAGTGCGATCCGCCATTGCCACAGGAAAGCACCTTGCCACCCTGTTTAAAAGAGTCGGCAATCAGTTTTGCGGCGCTTTGAATAGCGGCAATATTCTGGTCATCGCTGATAAATTTATTGAGTACTTCAGCAGCTTCGTTGAGTTCACTACGGATACTATCCAGGTACATGGCAGCCTCTTAGAGTTCCTTTTGCAGCAGATTGACGAACGTAAGGCCCTGGCGCAGTGTAGAAAAGTGCAAGGTTCCATTTACGTCCGACGTTATAACGCAAAAAATGCATTATAGGTTTAGTCCACTGGCTCAGATAAATGTTCCACTGCCAAGTGTAACGGAAAGCCGAAAAGCCGAGAAGACTTCCTGCCATCTTCCTGCGGATACTTTGCGCTTTTAACGCATAGCGCACCCAGTTTGTGAGCTAAGTTGTAATTGAGATGTAAATGCATTGATAAAGCTTTTGGCATGGACTAAAACCTTAGTATCAACTCAACAGGTCCGACCTCCTACAACTCAGGAGCTTTACTATGATGGTTCTTAGCATTGTTGCCCTATTGGTGATTATTGGTGCGCTGTTTTATCACCGTATAAACCTGCTGTTAAGCAGCATTATTGTGCTGGTGTATACCGCCGCGATGAGCGCGTTACACCTGTGGACACCCTGGCTACTGCTGCCGTTGGCGGTGATATTGCTGCCATTTAATTTGCTGCCACTGCGCCGAGCCTTGTTCTCCGGTCCGGCATTGCGTACTTTCCGCAAAGTGATGCCCAGTATGTCACGCACGGAAAAAGAGGCCATTGAAGCCGGGACCACCTGGTGGGAAGGCGATCTGTTTAGCGGCAAGCCAGACTGGCAAAAACTGCATAACTACCAGCAGCAAACCCTGAGCGCTGAAGAACAGCAGTTTATTGACGGGCCGGTTGAAGAAGCCTGCCGCATGGCCAATGATTTTCAGATCACCCATGAGCTGGCCGACCTGCCGCCAGAGCTGTGGGCCTATCTGAAAGAGCACCGCTTCTTTGCGATGATCATTAAAAAAGAGTATGGCGGGCTGGAGTTCTCTGCTTACGCTCAGGCACGGGTATTGCAAAAACTGGCGGGAGTCTCGGGGATTCTGGCGATCACCGTCGGGGTACCCAACTCCCTTGGCCCTGGGGAACTGCTGCAACATTACGGTACCGATGAGCAAAAAGATCACTATTTGCCACGGCTGGCAAAAGGTCAGGAAATTCCCTGCTTTGCGCTGACCAGCCCGGAAGCCGGTTCCGATGCCGGGGCAATCCCCGACCAGGGTATTGTCTGCATGGGAGACTGGCAGGGCCAGCAAGTGTTGGGCATGAAATTAACCTGGAATAAACGCTATATCACGCTGGCCCCCATTGCCACCGTGCTCGGACTGGCCTTTAAATTAAAAGATCCCGATCACCTGTTGGGTGACGTTGAAGACCTGGGCATTACCTGTGCGCTGATCCCGACGCAAACGCCAGGCGTGGAGATCGGCCATCGCCACTTTCCGTTAAATATTCCGTTCCAAAACGGACCCACGCGCGGTAACGGCATTTTTGTGCCTATCGACTACATTATCGGTGGACCTAAAATGGCCGGTCAGGGCTGGCGAATGCTGGTTGAATGCCTGTCCGTAGGACGCGGTATCACCCTGCCGTCCAATTCAACCGGCAGTCTGAAATCGCTGGCGCTGGCTACCGGTGCCTACGCCTATATCCGTCGTCAGTTCAAACTGCCTATCGGCAAAATGGAAGGTATCGAAGAGCCGCTGGCGCGTATTGCCGGTAATGCCTATGTGATGGATGCCGCCGCTACGCTGATCACCAACGGTATTATGCTCGGAGAAAAACCTGCCGTGCTGTCGGCGATTGTCAAATATCACTGTACCCATCGCGGTCAACGCGCGGTAATGGATGCCATGGATATCACCGGTGGCAAGGGCATTATGCTCGGCGCCAGCAACTTTGTGGCCCGCGCTTATCAAGGGGCACCGATCGCCATCACCGTCGAAGGGGCCAATATTCTGACGCGCAGTATGATTATCTTTGGTCAGGGGGCGATCCGTTGTCACCCTTATGTATTGAAAGAGATGGCGGCGGCGGAAACCAACGATTTACCGCTGTTTGACCGTGCACTCTTTGGCCATATCGGTCATGTGGGCAGCAATAAAATGCGCAGCCTGTGGCTCGGTTTGACCAATGGCCGCACCAGCGCCACGCCGGTGCATGATGCCACCCGCCGTTACTATCAACATATCAACCGCCTGAGTGCTAACCTGGCGCTGCTGGCCGATGTTTCTATGGGGGTTCTTGGCGGCAGTCTGAAACGTCGCGAGCGTATTTCGGCGCGGCTGGGAGATATTCTCAGCCAACTGTATCTGGCCACCGCCACGCTAAAACGCTACGACGAAGAGGGACGCAATGAGGACGATCTGCCGCTGGTGCACTGGGGCGTGCAGGATTGCTTGCATCAGGCCGAGACGGCGATTGACGATCTGCTGCGCAACTTCCCTAATGCGATTATTGCCGGAATGATGCGTCTGGTGATCTTCCCGCTGGGCCGCGTACATCCGGCACCTTCCGATAGGCTCGATCATCAACTGGCCCGCATTCTTCAGGTGCCTTCCGCTACCCGCAGCCGCATTGGTCGCGGTCAATATCTGGTCGCCAGCGAGCATAACCCGGTCGGGCAGCTTGAGGCGGCGCTGGAAGATATGCTTGCCGCCGAGCCCATTCATAAACGGCTGTGCGAAGCCATGGGTAAAAAACTGTCGTTTACCCGACTGGATAAGCTGGCACAAATGGGGATGGACGCCGGTCATTTGAGTGCCGACGATGCGCGCATTTTGGCACGGGCAGAAGAGAGTCGCTTACGCTCGATCAATGTCGACGAGTTTGAGCCGGATCAGTTGGCACAGCAACAAGCTGAAACCCCGCGCCCGGCTTCCCGGCATACCGAAGCGGCGTGATCGCATTGCCCTACAGCGACGAGGTCCAGGGATGGGCCGTGTAACGCCGTCAATAAAGGTGAAGTTTGATGAGCGGGTTGTTTGGATAAGCGAGATGTTCGGGCATAGCATCCCCAGCAGTACCTTCCCTAAAAACGAATTTTGTGAACATTCTGGATCTGCTTAAAATATTACCGCTATACCTACTATGCCAGTCGGCATTAACTGACTGGCATTTTTATACATCATGATGAATTTATTTTGTTTTTATCCTTCACTCCCCGTCGATGTCAGGAATAAAAGCCGTTAGTCGAGCCTGCGCCGCGTCACAAAACGACAAGAAGAATTTGAGTTAAATCACGTTGAGCCATTAAGATAACGGTATCTATCCATTTGAAATTTAAATAAATTTAATATTTAAGTTTTTTTCTTTCCACAGGAGACAAAACCTCCTTTGGCGGTGAGATCCTTAGCGATGGCCCGGCTTTACGGGCGATGCCCCCCTGAAACAGCAAGCACTGACTCTCAGGGCGTGACAGCATAGTATTTTGTTGAACGCGCTGAAAATATTAACCTGCATCTATTAAAGGATTAATTATGCCTGTTTACCATCTCAGTACCCGTATTAAGTCTAACGTTCCACCCAGTTACTTGTTGTATGATTTGTATATTTACCGTATGGACTCGAACCGAAATAAATATGCATTGGTTAATGTGAAACAGCAACCATTTCTGGAAAATTATGAAACCCAGCGACATATAACCGAAAATATTGACGAACCACTTTCGACCATCTATATCATGGAAGTCACGCTTTACAGGAAAACCCTGCTTAACACGTTATGCGTTTCTCCCACCCCCTTTACACGAATGTATACGTTGGAAGAGTTTGTTTCTGGTAAAGCCTGGTCCCAGGTTAAGCGGGAAAATCCCTGTTACTATGAATCAACCGGCACCATGAAACCGGTAAGTGAAGGGGGAGAAACAAAGATTATAAAGATATCCACTCCGGAGCGGCCTTTTATTGCAAAAAAATATCCAATTGGTAGTCCTGGTGATCCATTTGAAAAAAATTTAATAGAGCAACAAATTAATAACAGATTTAACCATGTTAATTTCCCAACACAAAGTGGTGCCAGCGTATGCGGTCCGGCTGCGTTTTTTTACTGCCTGCAAAAGGATCGCCCGGATGTTTATGCACAAGCGGCACGGCAATTATGGCGGTATGGGAAAACCAAAATTAGAGAGCTTGAGATCTTGCCAAGTGAAGGGTGTCGCCACCCAACTGGATATTTTAGCGGGAACATCTCTGGTCTTGACTGGATGACGCTGGCGGGGTTAAGGGATTCCGAAAATGCAGTATTAAGCTTTGATACTCTCGATTCTCCATTTGCTGGAGTCACCATGTGGCAAACACTGTCGGAGTGGTTTGAAAAAGCAGGTTATGAAAAAATATTTAGTAATGTAGGTATTACCTATGCTGGTATCCAGGGTATTCGTGACTTAAATGAATATGCGCAGAAAGGTTATAAAGTAGTGACATTAATTAATGATGGTCTTTTAGGCCGTAGCAATTCAAATTTAACTGTGCCTACTCATTGGATTGTCTGGGATGGGCCTGTAACACAAGAAGCTGATGGAAGTGTACATTTGGATTTATTTTCATGGGGTGATGTATTCGATCAAATAAAAAACGGCAAGGATATCTATTTTTTCATTAACCGTTTCTTTGGAGGAATGGTTTTTAAACCATTAAAATAGCATGCAAAATATCTTGCTGATTTTTTTAATATTTTCCTTATCCGCATGTACCTTGCATGCCCGTTTTACTCCTGAAAGCGATAAGCTTAATGATGCTACACAGGGTGTAACTTATTATGAACAGATAAATATATTTGGTGGTCCTGTTTATTCTTTCGATAAAAATGGGAGCCCAAAATTGGTTGGCGAAATCACCCCTAAGGATACAGGTCTGTATGTTCAACAATGTAATGACAAAATGCGTAACAATTGCATTCAAATCAGAGGGGTACCAACAAAAGCAGGGATAGTCAAAGTGCGTGTATCTGGCGGTTTATCTGGAGCTATGCTGCAAAAATCCAGTCAATTCGATAAGACCTACACAATTATCATCAAAAAACCTGAAGGCTCCTCCTAAGATCTTTTGCTTGGCAGATCGCGAGATCGCTGAGTTGCATAATACCCGGGGCATTAACGCAAAAATGCCAGTCAGCATCAACTGACTGGCATTTCTTGCTAACCGGTAATGCGGAAGGGTTTTATTGGCCTTTGCGCGGACGTATGCGCATGGTTAGACCTTTAAGGAAATAGCGCAGAACCTGGTCGCCGCAAGGACGGTAATTCTTATGCCCCTCTTTACGGAAGAACGCGCTTAATTCACCTTCGGAAACTTTAAAATCGGCAGCAGCCAGTACGCTCTGCAGGTCTTCGGTTTTTAGCTCAAAAGCGACACGCAGTTTTTTCAGCATCACATTATTGGTAACGCGCTTTTCCACTTCCGGTGCCGGGAAGCGATCGTCTTTACCGCGTCGAAAGAAAATCAAGCCATTGAGAAAGTTCGCCATAACTTCGTCCGGGCAAACCATATACTCCGCTTCATCTTCTTTTTTCAGATAACGCGACATCACCGGTGGACTAATGATGGTTCCGGTAGACGCCAAAATCTCAATCAGCTTACCTTCGCTCAGGTCGAGCATATAGCGTACGCTGCGCAAGACATCGTTATTCATCATAATTCTTTATTCCCGTGTGGGTGATTGGTAAACCGAGGGCCACACCGGGTTTGCCCGCTGGCACCTCGTCGGCGGGCATTATACAAGGCTGGGGCACAATCGCCCCTTCTTTTATGCAGGCTTCTTTGATGAATACCGCAATTTACTCTAGTTACTCATGACCCAGCCCGCCGTGTCAGCCATTTTGACGGATACGGGCGATCAGTGCTTCAATATCGTCGATCTGTGGCGCAGTAATGATCAGCCACTGTCCCAGACTTAGCGCATGACGCTGGCAGTCGGCACGCATTGCTGCATCGGCGATGCTATCAAGGTCGGCAACATGGGCAAAACCAATGGTGCGGCGGATCAGCTCAGAGCCGCAGAAACCAACGGCATCATGCCAGACCTGCTGTAAGAAATACTCGGCATAACCGGCTATCGCCAGCGCCGGATCCTGCGTTTTATCAGCCGCCAGCTGCAGAAAACGTTCGCGAAAGCTCAACCACAGATCGCGCAGATCCTGTAAACGCTGTTCCCGTCCGTCCGCCGCCTCGCGCGTGGCCACCAGCCCCGGCAAACCGCAGTAGTTGAGCAGTAGATTGCCCATCGCGGTACCGAGGTCAAAACCCATCGGACCGTAGAATCCAAACTCGGCATCAATGGCTTTCAGCTTGCCTTCGGCGACAAAAATCGACCCACTGTGGATATCACCGTGCAGCAGCGCTTCGGCATGGCTAAGAAAACGCTGTTTCAGTGCAGCCACCGCCAGAAGCAACGGGCGGTCTGCCCGCAAGGCATCGACCTCCGGCTGTAATAGCGCATCGAAATGATTACGCTCATGAACAATATAAGGATCGGTAAAGAACAGATCTTCGGTGATCTGGCAGAGTTCCGGGTTAATAAAGCGGCTGACTTCGGCCTTTTTATATTGGGCATTCTGATAAAAATCTGAAGTGTGAAACAGGCTTTGCGCTAAATACTCACCCAGTTGGCTGGCCGCCTGCGGATAATATTTACCCTTTAGCAGCTCGCTACGCCAAATCAGATGATCGGAGAGATCCTCTTGCACCATCACCGCCAGTTCGGCGTCATGATGCAGAATGTTGACCGTATGTTGAGGACAAAACTGACCGTGCACCAGCAGAGTTTCAGCCTCTATACGCGCACGATCCAGCGTCAGCGGCCAGGATTCTCCTACGCAGCGCACATAAGGCAGCGCCTGTTTGACGATGACACGACTCACGCCAGCGGTATCACGAATTTTAAATACCAGGTTCAGGTTACCGTCACCGATTTCATCGGCAGTCACCAGTGATTGCGGATCCTTGACGCCAGCAAACTGGCGAGCGTATTCCACGGCATCTGCGGCATTAAATGTGTAATAACGTGACATGCTATCCTCTCGTGATCTTTGCTTATTTTTACCCGTATTGATTAGTGTTAACGCAGCTCTCGCAACGGAGATGATGCAAAATTTTGCGCCAACCTGAGCCAATAGCCATAAAAGCATTTAGACGTCTATACATCCGAAACTTATGTTGGCAGAATAAGCAACCAGATGCAACTACGCAACAGGGATTTAACTCACAATGCAAACACTCACTACCACCAGTTTACGTATCCGTGAAAATCAACTGTGGATACTGGATCAGCAGGCATTGCCCCAGCGCGCACAATGGCATCATTGCCGCAGCGTGGACGACCTGGTCGGCCATATCCATGCCCTGCGCGTACGGGGTGCGCCGCTGATTGGCTTATCCGCCAGCCTGCTACTGGCACAACTGGCCGAAGAAGGGCGTGACGTGGCCAGTCTGCAACAAGCACTCAGCACCCTCAGGGCTTCGCGCCCTACCGCGGTTAATCTGATGAACAATCTCGATCGGATGAAAATCGCCCTGCAACAACCCGACTATGTCGCCGCAATGGTGCAGGAAGCCGAGCGACTGGTAGCGGAAGACCGTGAGTTATGCGATCGCATTGCCAATCACGGTGCCGCACTGGTTAAACCGGGCAGCCGTCTTTTGACCCACTGCAATACCGGCGGTTTGGCTACCGCAGGCGTTGGTACCGCGTTGGGAGTCATTTTGCGCGCCCATCAGCAGGGCAATGTCGCTCAGGTCTGGGTGGATGAAACCCGTCCGCTGCTGCAGGGTGGCCGACTGACCGCCTGGGAGCTGGGTGAATACGGCATTCCTTATCAATTGATTTGTGATTCGATGGCGGCCAGTCTGATGGCCAAAAAACAGGTTGATGCTATCTGGGTAGGTGCCGACCGCATTGCCGCCAACGGTGACGTTGCCAATAAAATTGGCACCTACAGTCTGGCAGTGCTGGCACATTATCACGGTATCCCTTTTTACGTGGCCGCCCCCCATACTACCCACGATCCCGCCTGCGCCAACGGCGAGGCCATCCCCATTGAGCAACGCGCCGCCAAAGAAGTCACCGGCGTCTCCGGCAGCTTTGGCGATGTGCAATGGGCACCACTGGATGCTCAGGTCTATAACCCGGCGTTTGACGTCACGCCAGCGGCCTTAATCAGCGGATGGGTGCTGGATAACGGCGTGATCACCCCGCAGCAAGTGCAAGAAGGGATATTCAGAAAAACAATAAGTTAAACTATCTAACTGAAAAAACCGGCACCTATAAAGAAGAACGGCAAAACTACAGCATTACTAATGATTTTCGCTGTAGTTCTGTATGTCACTTTTCAATTCATTGTTAGATAAGTTAATTAATTATAAAAAACATAAATTAATCTAAAGATTAATTTGAATCCGCCGATAGTTCCCTTGCTTATTTTAATTTGTAAGGGATTTATACATGAAGAAAAGTAGACTATGGAGCACAACGCTTCTCGCCGCGGCTATCCTTAGCGGCTGTGCCACGGAGTCCTCACATACCGTTGAGGTAGCTAAAGTCGCCAGCTACAACACGCCATATCAAGGACAACGGAGTCCCATCGCTGTAGGGAAATTTGATAACCGCTCAAACTATATGAACGGTATCTTCTCTGATGGTGTGGACCGCCTTGGCAATCAATCTAAAACAATTCTGATCACCGATTTACAGCAAACCGGCCGATTTACCGTATTGGATCGTAGCAATATGGATGAGATTAAGGCCGAAGCCGGTATCAAAGGACAAGCGCAAACCTTAAAAGGCGCAAATTATATTGTGACCGGGGATGTGACCGAATTTGGTCGTAAAGAAGTCGGCGACCAAGCACTTTGGGGCATTCTGGGCCGGGCAAAATCTCAAATTGCCTATGCCAAGGTCGCACTGAATATCGTTAATGTCCAAACCTCAGAGGTGGTCTACTCCTCACAGGGTGCAGGGGAATACAGCCTCTCCAATCGCGAAATTATTGGCTTTGGTGGCACCGCCAGCTACGACTCAACGCTAAATGGCAAAGTCCTGGATCTCGCCATTCGCGACGCAGTAAATCATCTGGTTGATGGAATTCAAAACGGTGCCTGGCATCCAACTAATTAATGGTTAATGGAATAACAAAACAATGAAACTAAGCGTGCAGAAAGTTGGCTTGCTGGCAGCAGCATTATTAATGGCCGGTTGTGCCAGCGAGACAAAAAAACAGTCACTCTATAGCTGGAATAGTTACGAACCGACACTTTACCAATATTATAAAAGCGATAAAACCGGCCCTGAACAACAGATTGCCGAACTCCAGAAAAACATAGAGCAAGCAAAATCCACAGGTAAATCTGTACCACCAGGTTTGCATGCTCAAATGGGTTTATTGTATGCCGATACCGGTCACACTGATTTGGCATTTCAGGAATTCAAGACTGAGAAAACTTTATTTCCAGAATCAGCAGCTTATATGGACTTCTTGCTGAAAAATAAAAAAGGGAGCATGAAATGAAACGCCTTCTCGCCAGTATCTGTTTATTAGCCAGCATAATGTTGACTGGCTGTGCGAAACCGACACATTACGACTACACAGCATTTAAAGAAAGTCGCCCCCACTCTATTCTGGTATTACCGCCGGTTAATAAATCACCGGATATCAATGCCACACATAGTTTTTTATCACAAACAACCAAACCCCTTTCTGAAGCAGGCTATTACGTCTTTCCGGTTGCTGTCGTAGAAGAAACATTTAAGCAAAACGGCATGACATCGCCAGAAGATATGCGGACGGTCAGTACGGGAAAATTACGTGAGATATTTGGAGCTGATGCAGTCATGTATATTGATGTGACCGACTATGGCACTAAATATATGGTTGTTGACAGTGAAACCCGAGTGACTGCCAGCGCTCGTCTGGTCGATTTGCGTAACGGTAAGTTATTGTGGTCGGGCAGTGTGTCCCACTCCGACAATGCAAATACCAACAGCAATAATGGCATACTGACGATGTTAGTTGTCGCAGCCGTGCATCAAATATCCAATAATATCTCGGACAAAAGCTACACCATAGCGGGTTATACGAGTAATGAATTGCTCAGCCCACATAATCCTTATGCCCAGGGTCAGACATATACTCAACCAGGTGTTATCTCTACGGGGATTCTTTACGGTCCACGCTCACCTGATTATGGTAAAGACAAAAGCTAAGTCTTTCCCTCTGGTACTGGCAAGGGCCTAAATTCAGGCCCTTGCTTCTTTTTTAGCTGACTACTCCCCCAAACGCGGATAAGCATCGGCAATGGCATCACCGGTAAAGTGCGCGATCCAGCCTTCGGGATTATCAAATAAACGGATGGCGGTAAACGACGGCGAGCCACCCATATCAAACCAATGACGCGTATTGGCAGGCACCGAAATCAGATCGTTTTTCTCACAAAGGATCTGGAAAATCTTGCCGTCAAGATGCAGACAAAACAGACCGGCACCAGCCACAAAAAAGCGCACTTCGTCTTCACCATGAGTATGTTCAGACAAAAATTTGCGCCGTAGCGCTTCACGCTGTTCATGATCCGGACGCATGCTGATCACGTCCCAGCTTTGGTAGCCTTTTTCTGCCACCAGCTTATCTATCTCATGCTGATAGGCGGCGATCACCTGTTCAGGCTGCGGATTATCGCCCAGATCACGGTCGGCTTGCCAACGCTCAAAACGCACGCTGATCTTGCCAAGTTCACCCGCAATTTCCTCGGCGTCGCGGCTTTGCCAGACAGGGGCTGAGGGATCGCTGTCGCTGAAAATAGTCAATGCACTCATTGCAAACTCCTGGAACGTGGGATCAGTCGAGCACGATCTGATCGAAACGGTTAACCTGCGTATGTTCACTCAAGGTGTCGGCCTCGTCGCGGATCAGCTGACAAGTGCGCCAGCCGGCCTGACGCGCGGCATCCAGCTCCTGGCGAATATCTGACAAGAAGAGGATATCCGACGCCGGCAGCATCAGCCGTTGAGCAATATTCTGATAAGACGCCACTTCCCGCTTGGCCCCCACGCGGGTATCAAAGTAGCCACTAAACAGCGGGCAGAGATCCCCTGCATCGCTGTGGCCAAACAGCAGCTTCTGCGCCTCTACCGAACCGGAGGAGTAGACGTAAAGTTTAAGTCCCTGCGCCTGCCACTGGGTCAGTGCCGGCGGCACATCAGGGTAAAGATGGCCATGAAAATCTCCGGCGCTATAACCGGTACGCCAGATAATGCCCTGTAGCGTTTTCAGGGCGGTGGATTTTACGTCTTTATCCATATAAACATAGAGTTGGTCAACCAGCGTGGCGATCTCGGCCTGGGGCTGATTGATCTCCTGACGCAGGGCATCCAGCGCCTGCAAAACTTCAAGATCTTCAGCGTGGCGGGGAATAAAATCGGCAAGGCGGGCGCGGGCATAGGGAAAAAGCACCTGATGCACAAAGCGGATGTCGGTGGTGGTCCCTTCAATATCAGTCACAATGGCGCGGGTCATTTGGCCTCCAGCAGGCGTCGTTGTAATTCACACTGAAATAAAAACTCCAGTCCTTCCAGGTGGCGACGCGCCTCGGCAATATTTTTGCCCCAACAGGTCAGGCCGTGTCCGCGCACCAGAAAACCATATTGTAGCGGATGTGCATGTGCCCGCTCGGCGATCTCCGCCGCCAGCGCGGCAATATCCTGACTATTATCGAAAATCGGGATCACCACCTCGTCGAGATGACTGCGTTGGCCGGCAAGGGATTTTTGCATTTCGTAGCCCTGCAGACGTAATCCCTGGCTGCGCTCGACGCGGGAAAGCACGGTAGAATTGACCGAATGGGTGTGTAATACCGCACCCACCTCCGGGTAAAGGCCATACAGCAAAGTATGCAGTCCGCTTTCGGCAGAAGGCGTTCGGCCACTGGGCACATGGTTGGTCGCAATCTCAACCTGTAAAAAATCGTCCGCCGTCAGCAAACCTTTATCTTTTCCCGACTCGCTGATCAGACAGTATTGCCTGTCTTGACGCAGGGACATATTACCGCCGGTGGCCGGACACCAGCCCTTTTCGCCTATCCAGTGACAGGTGGCAACCAGCGCATTAAGAGGGTTATTTTCGGTCATCGTTATTCCTGAAACAGGGTGTGGTTAGGAGGAACAGCGGGTACTTTGTTACTGTTTATTATGATTCGCTATGAGTTAGATTATTCCGCTATTTAGCCGTTTAAACATCTAAGCGTCTCGATTGCCAAATCTTAACATCCTGCTGTATTATCGACAACATAGGCATCGCGAAATGCGACCACCCAGCTTTTATCACTCTCAAGTCACTGGCGTCTGGAGCAAGAAAGCCCATGAGTACAGCAGCACTGATCCCACAGAGCAAACTGCCCGCGTTGGGGACCACAATTTTCACGCAGATGAGCGCGCTGGCACAAAAACATAATGCGATCAATTTGTCACAAGGCTTTCCTGATTTTGATGGTCCCGAATATCTTAAACATCAGTTGAGCGTCCACGTGGCCGCCGGTGCCAACCAGTACGCGCCGATGACCGGCACCCCGGCGCTGCGTAACGCCATTGCCGCCAAAACCGCCCTGCTTTACGGTTATCAACCCGATGCCGACAGCGATATCACCATTACCTCTGGCGCTACCGAAGCACTGTACGTGGCGATCACCGCGCTGGTTTCTGCCGGTGATGAAGTGATCAGCTTCGATCCCAGCTATGACTGCTATGCGCCAGCGGTGCAGTTGGCCGGCGGGGTGATGAAGCGCATTCAACTACAGCCACCGGCGTTTAAAGTGGACTGGGCACAGTTTGCTGCGCAGATCAGCGATCGAACCAAAGTGGTGATCATCAATACGCCACATAATCCTACCGCCACCACCTGGCGCGCAGAGGATATCGACCAGCTATGGCAGATTATCGCCGAGCGCAATATTTTTGTGATCAGTGATGAAGTGTACGAACATATCTGCTTTGCCGAAAACGGCCATGCCAGCGTGCTGCGTCATCCGCAACTGCGCCAGCGCGCCGTGACTGTTTCGTCATTCGGTAAAACCTTTCATATGACCGGCTGGCGTGTGGGCTACTGCGTCGCCCCGGCAGCCATCAGCGTAGAACTGCGAAAAATTCATCAGTTTCTGACCTTCGCCATTACCACCCCGGTGCAACTGGCGCTGGCCGATATGCTGCGCGAACACCCCGAGCACTGGCAGGAACTGCCGGAATTCTACCAGGCCAAACGTGACCGTCTGACGCAGGGGCTGGCCAATAGTCGGCTGAAAGTGTTGCCCAGCGCAGGCACCTATTTCCTGCTGGTCGATTACAGCGATGTCTCGGATCTCGACGACGTTGCATTCTGTCATTGGTTGGTTGAACATGTGGGGGTGGCGGCGATACCGCTGTCGGTATTCTGCGCCGAACCTTTCCCTCATAAACTGATCCGCTTGTGCTTTGCCAAACGGGAAGCCACGCTGGACGCTGCTGCGGAGCGCCTGTGTCAACTTTAAAACTTTCGTTACTCCAGCAACCGCTGGTATGGCTGGACGGTGAGGCCAATCTCAAACACTTTGACTCCTTGCTGGGGCCGTTGATTAATCGCGATTTGATTATTCTGCCTGAGATGTTTACCACCGGTTTTGCCATGCAGGCCCCGGAACGTGCCTTGCCGGAGTCCAGAGTGATCGCCTGGCTACAACAGTGGGCCAGGCAGCTTAATGCCATGATTGGCGGCAGCGTTGCCCTGTCCACCGACAAAGGGGCGGTTAACCGTTTTCTGCTGGTTGAACCGCAGGGCAAAGTCCATTTCTACGATAAGCGTCACCTGTTCCGCATGGCCGGTGAGCATAACTACTATGTTGCCGGTAGCCGTCGTGAAGTGGTGGAATGGCGCGGCTGGCGTATTTTGCCGCAGGTTTGCTATGACCTGCGTTTCCCGGTCTGGTCGCGCAACGCACAGGATTACGACCTGGCGTTGTATGTCGCCAACTGGCCGGCACCGCGCACCCATCACTGGCAAACGCTGCTCACTGCCCGCGCCATTGAAAATCAGGCCTATGTGGCGGGCTGCAACCGCGTGGGAGATGATGATAACGGTCATCACTACAGCGGTGACAGTCTGATTATCAATGCCAAAGGCGAGGAACTGGCACGTGCCGAACCCGGTACCGCCATGATTATTGAAGCCGAACTGTCGCTGGAAGAGCTATTGGATTACCGTCATGCCTTCCCGGCCTGGCGCGATGCCGATAACTTTTTACGCCACGATTAATCCCCGCGTCGATCCCCATCTGCATACCGAAACAGGACCTAAACTCCTGTTTCGGTCACCTATTTAAATCAGATAAACCCAGGCAATCACTCACTGAAATCCCTATCAGAAAAGGTGGAATGGCCGTTGCGGCCACCCTGCTGTCATGTCAAGGAATGTAAACCCTCGGTACTTACCTGTTAGCTGGTGTAATTCTTGCATTCAGTCTCCCCTGCTTATACATCTGACCGAGGCCAACTGATGACTATCACCTTTATTGCCCACTCCACACCTGAACCTGCATTTTATGGTGCGCTGGCCGCGATACTTGCTGAGTTGCGTGCGTTGCCGCTGTGTCACCTGCCGGTCAGCTATGACAGCAAACACTTTATCAATTCGCGGCAATATATTTCGCCGCAGGGATATCAAATGACCAGTGGATTACTCTGGCTTGAGCGTCTGACCGGTCGCGGAGCCGGGGCGGAGTTTGAACTGGGATCCCTGATAAATCGGGCAGTTAAAGAAGATATTGTCGTGCCACTCAACCAACCGCTGTGCTCCCCCTGCTACGCCACAATGATTCAGCGGATACGCGAAAATGGCATCGCCATCGAATCGCTACAGGTGGTAAAAAACCAGGATCGTTATCAGCTCGAAGATTGTGTCAGCGGTAAAGTTCGCAGCAACGGCTGGACCAGAGACAACTTTGGCCGCTGGGTGTTAGGCGGTGTCACTCAGCCGGTTATGCGCGCGGGTAAAGCATTGCGCCTGGGGATATTGGGGGACTTTAACGAACATCGCGACAGTTACCCGGCAACCCTGGCTGCACTGGGAGATGCCGCCGATGCACTGGCAATGAACATTGAGGTGGTTTATATCACCCCGAATCTGGTGAGCACTCAACTCGACAGCCGACTTTTTGATCTCGACGGCTTGCTGCTGCCCGGGATCAGCGTGCAGGGGGCAGACAACGCCAGCGTCAGTAGCAGCAGCCAACTGGCCGTCGCCCGGTGGGCGCTGGACAATCAGGCACCGGTGTTGGGTATCAACAGCGGTATGCATATGATGGTCGCGGCTCTCGGGCAGAAAATACTGGGTGACGCCGCCGTTGCCATGCCGGGTCCGTCAACGCTGAACGCCTTGCAATGTAGTCTGCCGCTTGCCGATCAGGGCATGCAGCGGGGTAATCGCAAAGTCATCTTCCAGTCGGGCAGTAGAATGGCAAAAATGATGGGTAAAGAGGCGCAGCTGCGCTACAACCAGCGCTGGCGGCTTAGCCCACAATTGCTCGATAAACTGGCATGCGCGGGTTTACAGGTCACCGGCAGCGACGAGTCGGGCCTGTCGGCAGAATCGGTTGAACTGGAGAATCATCCATTTTTTATCGGGGTACAGGGGCATCCGGAGTTACAGTCGCGCCGTGAACGCCCCCATCCGCTATTACTCAACTTTCTGCAACAAGTGCGACAAATCAATAAAGATCGGGATATCAGCCACCCGGCGCTGACTCGCAGCGTGCGCTTAAAGCATCCACACTTTTTGATGGGATAGTCTGAGGTCAAACCCGGCAACCATTCGCCGGGTAAATACCAAACGAGGGTTTGCTGGCCGCGTTCAACTGCCGCGATAAGTTGAATAAGAGTAGGGGCTAAGTAATAACGGTAGATGGTAATGTGCCTGCCCGGTGGCAATAATTACGTCAATAATCGCCAGCTTATACAAGGTTTCCCGTCCGCTGGCGGCAAAATAGCTGCCAATATCGGCATAGAGTCGATAATTGCCGGCAGTCACCCCGTGCGGAGTAAGATCCGTCGCGCGACCATCAATATCGGTCAAGGTCTGGTTGATTTTCTGCTGTTGCTCGCCGTCAATCTTCTCCAGCCATACGCGCACGTTAGCGGCCGGTTTTCCCAGTGAAGTATCGAGAATATGGGTGGTGATCGTGGTCATCAGTCGAATAACTCCTGAAAGCGCAGCAGAGTAATTTGCTGTAATTGTTCGGCGGTTTCCAATAATTCCTGCGCATCATTATTACCTAAGCGGCGATGCAGATGAGCCAGAATATCAGCGGGTGTTCGCCCTTTGGCACGGATCAGAAATACGCGGTTAAACCGTTGTTCGTATTGCCGGTTACCCAGTAATAAAGCCTGTAGAGTTTGCTGCTCGCCCAACCCCAACGTCGCCTGCTCCGCCCGTGACAGTGCAGCCTCCTGGCTGTCACCGGTCATGCGCTCGCCAATGCGTGGATGCTGCGCCAATGCCAGGGCAATGGCCTCGTCCTGCCAGCCATCACTGGCCAGGGTCGCACAGGCCATGGCCTGCGGTAGCGAAGCGTAGGGTCGCCCTTGTATTACCTGATCGACCCATTGGGCAATATTGACACAGGGGGTCAATATTTGCCGCGCCTGTTGTTCAGAAAGGGCATTAAATTCCGTTAACGTCATCTGCGGCCTCCTCTTATTTATCTCCGCGTTTCCTGCATCGACAACAAATCGGCAGCCTGCGCAGCGAAACAACGGCATTATTGATTAAAACTGAGTACCGTATTGATATAAGCCTGGGTGGCATAGGCCACATCGCGGGTGGTGACTGACTCATCGGGATGGTGACTAATGCCATCTTTGCAGCGTACAAACAGCATCCCCACCGGCCAGCGTTCCGCTATGGCAATGGCATCGTGCCCCGCCCCGCTGGGTAAGCTCATCGATTCACCTTGCAATGCCGCTACGCTGTTTGCCAACCGCTGTTGCAATGCCGGATCGCAGGCGGTGGCCTTGATACCATAAAACTGCTCGGCATCGAAGGTTAAACCCCGACGGACAGCAATGGCGTTGGCCTGCTGCAGCAAACTGGCCAGCAACGCACATAAGTTTTCATCTTCCGGTCCGCGAACATCGAGGGTCAGTTTTACCTCACCGGGGATCACATTGACCGCCCCAGGGAAGCTCTCTATCTGTCCTACGGTAGCGACCAGATTGTGCCCGCGCGCGCTGGTGGTGGTTTCAATCGCCAGCATCCACTCGGCGGCAGCGGCCAGCGCATCCTGACGTTGGCCCATGGGCACAGTGCCGGCATGACCGGCATGGCCGGTAAAGCGGCAGTTCAGACGGCGCGCGCCGTTAATGGCGCTGACCACCCCCAGCGGCAGATCGGCCGCCTGTAAACAGGGTCCCTGCTCAATATGCAGTTCCAGGTAGGCACAATAATCATTGATACCACGCTGTGCACTGAGAATATCTATCGGGTTCATCCCCAGACCGAGCATGGCTTCGGCCACGGTCACCCCCTGCGCATCGCGACATTGCAGCCAGTGCTGTGGCCAACTGCCGGTCAAACCGCGGCTGCCCAACAGGGTAATACCAAAACGCGTCCCTTCTTCATCGGCAAAACCAACGATCTCCACCGCCATCGGCAAGCGGATCCCCTGCGCCGATAAATAAGCCACGACTTCAATCGCCGTTAGCACGCCCAGCGGACCATCATAGCGTCCGGCGTTGCGCACGCTGTCAAGATGGGATCCCAGCAGTAAGGCCGGTGCCTGCGGATCCAGGCCTTCATAGCGGCCACAGATATTACCGACGCTGTCCTGCCAGGTCGTCATGCCCGCTTCCGTCATCCATTCGCCGACCCGCCGGTTGGCCTGCATATGTTGTGCGGAGAGGTAAACCCGGGTCAACTGCCCCGGGGTTTCACTGAGTTCTGCCAGGCTATCGCAGCGCGCCATAATTCTCAGCGCCGCCTGCTCAGCCTGCAGACTCAAGGGGATGACAGCCGCCATTATTGGCCTCCTGCCGTGGCATCGAGGCTATAGTGATCCCAGGCAGCCTGAGAACCGGCACCGTATTTCGAGGCAAAGCCCAGACGGGTCAGCACCGCTTCGAGCGCCACCAGCGTCTGCATTACGCAGTCTTTACGGGCGTTATAGCCCATGGTACCAATGCGCCAGATTTTGCCATTCAACGGGCCAAATGAGGTGCCGATTTCAATGCAGAAATCGTTGAGCATCATCTGACGCACCTGTTCGCCATGAATGCCCTGCGGGATCATTACCCCCAGCACGTTATTCATACGGTTATCAAGATCGCCAAACACCTCCAGCCCCATGCCCTGAATACCGGCCAGCAAGGCGCCGCCGTGCAGTTTATGGCGGGCAATGGTGTTATCCAGACCTTCTTCAAGGATCACCCGCGCGCATTCGCGGGCAGCAAACAGCATGCTGGTGGCTTCAGTATGGTGATTTAACCGTTCCGGCCCCCAGTAATCCATAATCATGCCGAGATCAAAATAGTTGGAGTAGATCATCTCTTCATCGCCATCGGCGTGATCGAGGGTGCGGATCCCCTGCTCCACGCATTTTCGACGGCGGATCTGTTCGGCAAATTGTGGACTGATAGTGACCGGTGAGCTGCCCGATGGACCGCCCAGGCATTTTTGCAAACCGGCAGAGACGGCATCCAGTCCCCAGGCGTCGGTTTCCAGCACATTACCGGCAAAAGAGGCGGTAGTGTCGCTGTAAAACAGCACCCCGTGGCGGCGGCAAATCTCCCCCAACTGCGCCAGCGGCTGCAACATGGTGGTCGAAGTGTCGCCCTGTACGGTCAATAGCCAGCGCGGTTTAACTGCCTTGATGGCATCTTCAATCTGCTGCGGATCGAACACTTCGCCCCAGGGGGCTTCGATGGTGTGTACATCGGCGCGGCAGCGGCGGGCAATTTCGCAGAGTAAGTGGCCAAAGCGCCCAAAAACCGGCACCAGTACCTTATCGCCCGGGCGGATCCCCGACAGCAGCACCGCTTCGATACCGGCGCGCGAGGTACCATCCACCAGCAGCGTCCACTGGTTTTCGGTTTTATATAACCGACGATAGAGTTCCATCACTTCATTCATATAGCCCGTCATCGCCGGGTCATACTGGCCGATAAGCTGGCTCGACATCGCCCGCAGCACGCGAGGGTCGGCGTTAATCGGGCCAGGCCCCATCAGCAGGCGGTTAGGTGGATTGATTTGACCTAAGGTTGAGATATCCAATGTGGTGATCCTTATTTAATCCATAACTGTTGATGAATAAGCGAAATCTTGTGCGACAGGCTCAGTTGGCAGCTTCGTTCAGTCCGCGCACCGAAGCAATAAACTGTTTCAGCTCGGCGGTCTGCGGATTGGCAAACAGCGCACGGCTCTCTCCCTGCTCCCAGACGGTGCCCTGATGCATAAACACCACGCGATCGCCCACTTCACGGGCAAAATTCATTTCATGGGTGACCAGCACCAGCGTCATCCCCTCTGCCGCCAGTTGTTCCAGCACCTTCAGCACTTCGCCCACCAGTTCCGGATCGAGCGCCGAAGTAATTTCGTCGCATAACAATACTTTGGGATTCATTGCCAGGGCGCGGGCAATAGCGACACGCTGCTGCTGCCCTCCCGAGAGATTGGCAGGATAGTAATCCACGCGGTCGGCCAGACCGACCTTGGTCAGCATCTTGATTGCCAGCTCGCGACATTCAGCCGCCGACTTGCCCAGCACACGGCGCGGGGCCAGCATGACGTTTTCCAACGCGGTCATATGCGGGAACAGGTTAAAATTCTGAAACACCATGCCCACTGAGCGACTGATTTCACGCGCCTGCGAATCGCGGCTGGAAATGGTCATCCCCGCCAGTTTGATACTGCCATCCTGATAGGCTTCGAGGCCGTTGATACAGCGCAACAAGGTACTTTTCCCCGAGCCGCTGCGGCCGATAATGCAAATCACCTCACCGCCATCGATATCCAGATCCACGCCTTTCAGCACATGATTCTGGCCGTAATATTTTTGAACCTGATTAATGGTGATCAGCGGCATTATTTTCTGTCTCCAGACAATGTTCTTTCCAGGTAGTGGCTGTAAAGCGAGAGCGGATAGCACATCAGGAAGTAGCCAAAAGCGACTAACCCAAAGACTTTAAACGGCTCGTAGGTTACGTTGTTAAGCATGGTGCCGGCTTTGGTCAACTCGACAAAGCCGATGATCGACGCCAGCGCCGTGCCTTTGATCACCTGGACCAGAAAGCCGACGGTCGGGGCAATGGCAATTCGCATCGCCTGCGGCGCAATCACTCGCCACAGGGTTTGGCCAAAACTCAGGCCCAGGCAACGGCAGGCTTCCCACTGTCCCTTGGGCAAAGCCGCGATACTGCCCGACCAGATATCCAGCAGATAAGCGCTGGCGTAAAAGGTCAGTGCACAGGCGGCAGCAGTCCAGGGACTGACGTTGATACCAAACAATCCCAGGCCAAAGAACGCCAGAAATAGCTGCATCAGCAAAGGCGTGCCCTGAAAAACTTCAACATAGACGCGCACCAGATTCACCAGCCAGCGGCGATGGGTCAGACGCATCAATATCAACGGCAGAGTCACCAGCGTGCCGCCCAGAAAGGCCACCAGCGACAACAGAATAGTCCAGCGGGCAGCAAGCAGCAGATTGCGCACGATGTCCCAGTCAGTAAAGGTCATCATCAGCGGTAACTCCCAAAGAAGCGGCGTCCGGCGATCAATAACAGCTGACGCATCACAATCGACAACGCCAGATAAAACAGCGTACACACCAGATAGACTTCAAAACTGAGAAAGGTCCGCGACTGGATCAGGCTGGCGACAAAGGTCAGCTCCTGAAAAGAGACCTGCGAAACTACCGACGATCCCAGCATAACGATAATGCACTGGCTCACCAGCGCCGGATAAATACGTTGCAACGCCGGCGGCAGGATCACGCGAAAAAAGACCTGGCTGCGGGTCAGACCCAGCACACGCCCGGCCTCCCACTGCCCTTTTGGCGTCGCCTGGATGCCGGCTCGAATAATCTCGGTGCTATAGGCACCGAGATTAATCAGCATGGCCAGCAGCGCCGCTTCACCGGCCGTCAGTTTCAGCCCGAGACTGGGCAAACCAAAGACGATAAAAAACAGTTGCACCACAAAAGGCGTATTGCGGATCGCTTCAACATATCCCCCCCAGATACGACGCAGGGCAACATGGTTACCGCAGCGGATCGCCGCGCCAGTAATGCCAATGGCAATACCGCCAATCGTGGCCATGAAAGTCAGCTCAATGGTAGTCCACAGGCCGCCCAACAACTGCGGCATATAGGGCCATAATGCAGCGAAATTAAGCTGATATGTCATGCTAATTCTCCGTTACTGGCACTGATAGAACGCATGTGGACTCAGGCACCCAGATTGGCAGGCAGTGGCGCTTTCATCCATTTTTCGGACAGGTTGTTGAGCGTCTGATCTTTTAGCGCTTGGCCAATCAGCTCATTGACCTTGGCTTTCAGCGCCGGTTCGTCCTTGCGCATGCCGACAAAACACGGAGAGTCTTTCAGCATCACTTTCGCCACCGGCGCTTTTTGCGGATTCTGGCGGGCAATGGCTGCGACCACCAGATTACCGGTGGCGATATATTGCACCTGGCCTGACAGATAGGCAGAAAGCGTGGTGTTGTTATCTTCGTAGCGTTCAATTTTGGCATCTTTCGGTGCGATATCAGTCAGCACCAAGTCTTCTACTGCGCCACGGGTGACGCCAATGCTTTTATCCGACAGCTGTTTTATATCACTCATGGTGTCGCCTTTGGCGCCAAATACCCCAAGGAAAAACGGCGCGTAGGCATTGCTGAAATCAATCACTTTTTCGCGCTCGGCGTTTTTGCCCAGGCTGGAGATCACCAGATCCACTTTATCTGTTTGCAGATAAGGTACGCGGTTGGCACTGGACACCGGCACCAGTTGCAACTTAAGTTTCATCTTGTCGGCCAGATACTGCGCCATATCGATATCGTAACCCTGGGGTTGCATATCGGTGCCGATCGAGCCGAAGGGAGGAAAATCTTGCGGGATAGCGACCCGCAATACACCGCGCTGCTGGATATCCTGCAACTGATCGGCCATCACCAAAGGTGCCTGCATCATCAGCATCGCTGCACCCACCCACGCCAATAACCGTTTGTTCATTTTCATTGTCGATTCCCCGGATTAGTAGTTTATGAAACAATAGATTCTTATGGCAAGTATTCTGCAACTAATGTGCCAAAAAATAAAAATGCCCTACCGCTATCAGCAACATCAGGATCTATAAAGGAATAGGCAAGAAAACCGCACAGCAAGGGAGTAAATGGGCGGCACTATGGCCAGAGATCTGTCAGCCCCGAAAAAACAAAACGCACTATTTTTGTGCGCAAGCACCAATTCGGGGCTCAAAAAGGGGCAATTTAACGCTGTTCCAGCTCGTCGAGATCCTGATACAGGTCGGTGATTTGATGAATTCGCTGCCTTCCGGAGGTGAGCATTTCATGCAGCAGTGCATTGCTGATTAGATTGGCCAGACTCATCGCCGCCGAATAGGAATCAAAAGCGGATACGCTATCGAGCGAGGCGGACAAATGCCAGCGCGCCAGCGGGATCAGCGACTGCGCCTGGGGTTCGCAAATTAACAGCACCGGCACATTCATCTGCTGCAACTGCGTCAAAATGGCCCGCGTCCCGCGCGGACGGCGGCGAAATGCGACCAATACCACCACATCCTGGGGGGTGAGATCGACCAGTTCCTCCGCCAGCGTTTGCCCTGGCTGTGGCATCATCAGCACCTGCTCCCGCACCTGCAACAGTTGCTGACGTAGATGCAACGCCACCGGATAGCTATTACGCAGCCCCAGCAACCGCACCTGGCGCGCCAGGCTCAGGGCGGCGATCACTGCGCTAAACTGGCTGCCGTCGAGCTGATTAACCCACTGAGTCAGATTGGCCATTTCCTGCTTGTAGTGCCGTGACAGCAGGGTATTGCCCTGCACCGCATCACGGCTATCGGTCAGCGGCATACCGCTTTGCCGCAGCGTGCGCACTTCGTCGCGCATATCGCGATAGCTCGGGTAGCCAAGACGCTTGAACAGGCGGCTGACCGTGGCCTTGGATACCCCGCTTAACCGGGCCAGCTCGGCGCTGTTATAGCTCATCAGATCATCAATATGATCGAAAATAAAATCCGCAACCCGCTGCTCCTGCGGCGTCAGCTCGGGGTAACAGCCACGCAGGCGTTCATCGATCTGCTTCATATGTCGTATCCTGTAACCAACGTTTCAGCCGAAGATATCACGACCGACAATAGCTAAGGCAAATTAATTTTCGTCATCAGGATGGCGTTTTTTATTCTTGCTGGCCAAAAGAAAGCCCCCTACCGGCCGATGTGGAACACCTCTTGCTTAGCTTTATGCTTTAACAATGCTCGCGGCGATCGCAAATCTAAAAAATATGCGGATAAAAGTGAAGAGAAGTGAGTCAGATGAACAGACCCTACCGTAAAAAAGGAAATTGGCATGATTAACAGTAACAGCGCCCCGTTTGGCATGGCCGTCACGCCGCACCATCTTGCCAGCCAGAGTGCGCTGGCGGTGCTGCGTGAAGGCGGCAATGCCATCGAAGCCATGGTCGCCGCCGCCGCTACCATTGCCGTGGTCTATCCGCATATGAACGGACTGGGCGGTGACGGTTTTTGGTTGATAGTACCTCCGCAGGGCGACCCGGTAGCCATTGATGCCAGCGGTGCCGCAGGTTCATTAGCTTCCCTCGATTTTTACGCCGGGCAAACCCATATCCCCCATCGTGGCCCCACCGCAGCACTTACCGTGGCCGGCACCGTCGGCGGCTGGCAGGAAGCGCTGAATATTTCCGCCGAATGGGGCGGCGATCAGCAACCGCTCTCCCGTTTACTGGCCGATGCCATTCGCTACGCCGCCGACGGTTTTCCGGTGACCGCCTCACAGGAAGCCGCCACGCGCAGCAAGCGCCATGAGCTGGAATCGATGGCCAGCTTTGCCGAGATCTTTCTGCCCAACGGTCAGGTGCCGCTCAGCGGCCAGCGTTTTACCCAGCCACAGCTGGCCTCTACGCTGTCGCAACTGTGTGAACAGGGGCTGGACAGTTTTTATCGCGGCGATCTGGCCAACAGCATGGCCGCCGATTTCCAGAAACTGGGCATGCCGATCACCCGCGACGATCTTGCCGCCTACCGCGCACAACGCCGTATCCCGCTGAAGCTGAATCACAGCAAAGGTGAAATTTTTAACCTCACCCCGCCGACGCAGGGTCTGGTATCGCTGGCGATCCTCGGATTAACCGATCGCCTTAACCTTGAGGCGATGGATGAAGGGGCGACCATCCACAGTATTGTCGAAGCCACCAAGCTGGCCTTCAGCCTGCGCGATCGCTTTATCACCGATCCACGCATTATGACTCAGGATCCACAGGCGCTACTGGATACGGGCTATCTGGACGCACTGGCAACCCGCATCAATCCGCACCGCGCCGCCGACTGGGGCCAGGGCAAAGGTCCCGGCGATACCGTGTGGATGGGGGTGATGGATAGCAGCGGCCTGGCGGTGTCCTTTATCCAGAGTATTTACCACGAATTTGGCAGCGGTGTCGTGCTCCCTGCCAGCGGCGTGATGTGGCAAAACCGCGGTGCTTCTTTTAGCCTCGATGCCAATCATCTGTTGGCGCTGGCACCGGGCAAACAGCCGTTCCATACGCTCAACCCGGCCGCTGCTCGTTTGTATGACGGACGCACTATGGTCTACGGCTCCATGGGTGGTGACGGACAACCACAAACCCAGGCCGCGGTCTTTATCCGCCACGTAGTGCAAGGCCAGCCGCTGCAAGCGGCCATTAGCGGCCCGCGCTGGCTGCTGGGCCGCACCTGGGGGCAAAGTTCTGACTCGCTGAAGCTGGAGGCGCGTTTTAGTCACGCTACTCTCGCCGGGCTACGCCAGCGGGGGCATGAGGTAGAAATGTTGCCGGAATTTAGCGAAGCCGTCGGCCATGCCGGGGCGATCGTGCGCCACACCAATGGCATGTTTGAAGGTGCCTCCGACCCGCGCAGCAACGGTAGCGCGGCAGGATTTTAATCTTGATGGCACAAATTTTTACTTGGTAAATAACAGGATCCGCTATGAAAAAGACACCTGCTGCCGCGCCCGCTGACTGGGCGGCCTATATCCGTCAGATGGAGGCGGTTCTCGCCCTGGAACTCGATGATGCCCGTCGTCAGGAGTTGCTGACCCAGTTTAGCCGCATTGCCGCCATGGCCCAGCCATTGATGGATTTGCCGCTCGATCCGCGTCTGGAAATTGCCGGGGTTTATCACGCATGAAATCCTTGGCGCAACTGACTATCAGCCAGATCCAGCAGACACTGCGCAGCGGAGAGATCTCCGCCAGCGACATCGCCCGTCAAACGCTGGAAAATATTGAGCAAGCCAATCCCACGCTCAATGCCTATACCCATATCACTCACCAACGTATGCTAAGCGAAGCGGCGAAAATCGATAAGCTGCGCGCCAGCGGAGCCAGCTTGCCGCCGTTGGCAGCCGTGCCTTATGCGGTGAAAAATCTGCTGGATGTCACCGGGCAGGTCACTCTGGCGGGTGCCAGTCTCAATAGCAGCAACCCGGTGGCCAAACAGGACGCCTGGACGGTGGCGCGACTTGCCAGCCAGGGGGCGTTGCTGTCGGGAATGCTGAATATGGATGCCTACGCCTACGGCTTTACCACCGAAAACAGCCACTATGGCGTTACCCGCAATCCGCGGAGTCTGGATCGTATTGCTGGCGGATCGTCCGGCGGATCTGCCGCCGCAGTCGCCGCCGGGCTGGTGCATTTTACCCTCGGCAGTGATACCAATGGCTCGATCCGAGTGCCTTCGTCCCTGAGCGGTATTGTCGGTTTAAAACCGACCTTTGGTCGTATCTCGCGCCACGGTAGTCAGCCTTTTGTCGCCAGTCTTGATCATATTGGGCCAATGGCGCGCAACAGCAGCGATCTTTCGCTGGTCTATGACGCGATACAGGGTCAGGATAGCGCCGATGCATTTCAGGCTGACCAGCCGACCGGCGAGACCTTTTCGCTGCTCAGCCGTGGACAGCAAGGGCTACGTAGCGCAGTACTTGGCGGTTATTTCACGACCTGGTGCGACGACCACGCCAGGGCAGCGGTACAACGCGTTGCTCAGGCGCTGGAAGCACAAGAAGAAGTGCAGATGCCACAGGCGGAACTGGCACGTTCGGCGGCTTTTATTATTAGCGCTTCCGAAGGCGGCAATCAGTATCTGCCCAAACTGCGCGCTATCCCTGAGCAATTTGAACCGCTGTCCCGAGAACGTCTGTTAGCCGGTGCGATGATCCCTTCCGCGTGGTACATTCAGGCGCAACGCTTTCGTCACCAGTTTCAGCAACAAGTACTGGCGATGTTTGCCCACTGGGATATCCTGATTGCTCCGGCAACGCCCTGTGCGGCAACGCTGATAGGTCAGGAGAATATTGAAATCAACGGCGTAACACTGCCAACGCGCGCCAGTATGGGTATGCTGACCCAACCGATCTCATTTCTTGGCCTGCCGGTAGTTTCCGTGCCGCTGACCACGGCCAGCGGTTTACCCATTGGCGTGCAGTTGATTGCGCCCCCCTGGCGCGAAGATCTCTGCCTGCGCGCCGCCTGGGCATTAGAACAACGAGGTATCGTCAGCGTAAGCAGCACGACGGTAGCCTGATTTGGTTACTTTTCGGGGATTGAGGCCCTGTCCCGCAGGCGATTGTCGCAGCGACGCTAACGCCATTTGCGGACCATCGCCGACGCCTGGGGTAAAACTTTTTGCAGCATACGAGATAACAATGAAAACTGAACATATCGATCGCCCGGCGATCCTTGCGGAAGTCAACGCCGCCTTTTATCGCTACGAACAGGCACTGATCAACAATGACACCGTGGTATTGGATGAGTTGTTTTGGCACGACAAGCGCACCTTGCGCTTTGGTGCCGGAGAGAATTTATACGGTATTGACGCTATCCGCGAGTTTCGCGCTTCACGACCGCCGCAGGGGTTGGATCGTGACTTGCAAAACACGGTGATCACCACTTTTGGTGACGATATGGCGATTGCCAGCACCGAATTTAGACGCGAAGGCAGCGATAAAGTCGGGCGCCAGACGCAAACCTGGATCAAAATGGCCAGCGGCTGGAAGATTGTCGCCGCCCATGTCAGTCTGATGCAATAACGGCGACACCAGGCAGATAATTAGCAGACAGGACCGCTGCCAGGGACAAGGATATGCGCTTAACGGACGAGTGCATATCCTTGACGTCACTGCCGGTGACATGCCGAACCAACCGCCGCGCGCTCTGCCATCGTCCCCGCTCTCCGGCTGTTTACAACGCTGGCAAAGGCATCACCGATTATTGATTTAAATCCCGATGCTGCTCAAGTTCGTAATCGATAAATGCGCCGATCATCGTCCGATAGACTTTTTCGATAATGACTTCCGGTAACCCAGCCTGCGCGGCGTCGCGGCGAACTTTATCTATCACTTTCTGCACCCGCTCCGGCGCTCGAACCGCATCCTGGTCCTTTTTAAATCTGGCCGCCGCCTTGACACATTCACCACGCCGGGCGATCAGTTTGACCAACTCACTATCCAACTGGTCGATACAACTTCTCACCTCTTCAATTGATGAAAATTCCACCCTTCGATCTCCATAACTAGTACACAAGATCAACAAGGTTACAGCAAGTTGCAGGTAAATCTACTGTTGTGATCAACTGGCAGGATGATATTTCACCCAATGGTCTGCAATCTCCTGCCGTTTGCAAACCCAAACCCGATCGTGGGATTGCACATAATCAAGAAACCGCTGCAAGGCTCGGAAACGTCCCGGGCGGCCCAAAATACGGCAATGCATGCCGATAGACATCATTTTTGGTGCGGTTTCCCCTTCGGCGTAAAGCACGTCAAAACTGTCTTTCAGATAGCTGTAAAACTGTTCGCCGCTGTTAAAGCCCTGCGGGGAAGCGAAGCGCATATCATTGGCGTCCAGCGTATAGGGGATCACCAGATGAGATTTTACTTCGCCAGAGTCGAGGGTTACCGGCATCCAGAATGGCAGGTCGTCGCCATAATAGTCGCTGTCATACTGAAATCCTCCCTGCTCCACCAGCAGCTTACGGGTATTGGGGCTGTCGCGACCGGTGTACCAGCCCAGAGGTTGCTGACCAAAGAGATCGCCCAGCACGGCAATGGCTTTGCGCATATGTTCCGCTTCCTGCTGTTGGCTCATATCCTGATAATGCAGCCAGCGCCAGCCGTGGCTCACCACGTCATAGTCCGCCTGCCTGATCGCCGCCACCACTTCGGGATTGCGTGCCAGCGCCATGGCGACACCAAAGATAGTCAATGGTAATCCGCGTTGCTGAAATTCCTGATGAATACGCCAGAAACCGGCGCGCGGTCCGTATTCATACAGGGAATCCATCGACATATGCCGATCGGCAAAGCTGGCCGCGCCAATAATATCGGACAGAAACTGCTCGGAACCGGCATCACCATGCAGCACATTATTTTCCGCCCCCTCTTCGTAGTTAAGCACAAACTGTACGGCGATACGGGCATTGCCCGGCCAGTTGGCATGCGGCGGACGACCGGCGTAACCAATCAGATCGCGGGGATAATTACGGGTGAAATCATAATCAATATCAGACATGGTTTTCTCGGCTAGTCATTAATTATTCAGGTCTTTAAAGCGCCCGGAAAGAGGTTTAGGCAGCGGATAATCGAGATCGCCGTATTTACTGGTGGTCAGACGCAGGGCATGTAGCGACTCAATCAGGCGCACGGCCGCGCTGACGCCGTCAATCACCGGCATACCCAGTTCAATCGTCAACGCCTGCGCCAAATCGGCCATACCACCGCAACCCAGTACGATGGCTCCACTGCCGTCCTGCTGTTTGGCTTTAATACATTGCTCGCGCACTTTCTGCTGTGCCAGGCCACTGCCATCGTCGAGGGATAACACAGGTAGATCAATGGCATGCAGCGCCGCACAGTGGCGTTCGAAACCATATTGATGCAGCAGATGCCGCGCAATGGTCAGAGTGCGCGGCAGGGTGGTGACGATCGAGAAACGTGTCGCCAGCAGCGTGGCCATATGCATTGCCGCTTCGGCGATACCCACCACCGGACTGCGGGCAATCTCGCGAGCGGCAAGCAGCCCCGGATCGCCAAAGCAGGCAATAATATGGCCGTCAACGCCCGCCTCCCGCCCAGCCTTGACCTGTTGTAAAACACCCAGGGTGGCAATAGCTTCATCAAAATGCCCTTCAATCGAGGGCGCGCCTTCCTGTGGACAAACGGCAAGGATTTCCGTCCCCACCGAGGCCACTTGCCGCGCGGTAGTGGCCATCACTTCGGTCATCCCCAGGCTGGTATTAGGATTGATCAATTGTATACACAACCGAGTATCAACACTGCGTTGCAGGGCGGCCGTCATAATTGCACTTCCTTATGCACAGCTGCGCCAGCAAAAATTTGTGCAAAGTCAGGGACTGGACCTTCACTGTTTTCAAAACGCAGGCTGGCGACAATAGCGTCAAAATGCTGCGCCATACTGTCAGCCAATGCCGCGCTGTCGCGCTTTTTCAGCAACAGCAAGAGATCGTCATGATCGTGGCAGCGACAACCTTGCTGCCAGGGCGCGCCCCAGGCGGCAATGGCCAGCGAAGAGCGCAGAGTAAGCTGTGACACGGTTTCGGTAAGCACTTTGTTGCCCGAAATTGCCTGTAACTGGACGTGAAAAGCGGCAGAAAGCCGGATCGCCGCCGGACCATTGCGATCGTCATGCGCTCGCTTCTCTTCACTCACGATCTTTTTCATCGCCGCCAGGTGCGGTGGCTGACAATGCGCCACCACTTCAACCATATTGGCGCACTCAAGAATTTTTCGGGTAGTAAAAACGCTGCGCGATTCTTCGGCATCCGGCAGGGTGACATGCGCACCACGTTTGGGCAAAAGGGTCACCAATTGCACTGCGGCAAGGCGCTGTAACACGCGACGAATGCCGGTACGACTGACAGAAAACGCCTCGGCCAGGGCCTCTTCCGGTAATTTGTTTCCGGGCAAAAGCTGATGTTCGACGATCGATCTGACCAATGCGTTATAAATATGATCGTCTTTATCCTCAGTAAAATAAGCCGTATTCAGGCCGCTCCAGCTGGTCATCATCACTACTCCGTATACCTTTCAGATAGCTAATCGTATACATGAATATCTTTTTTTGTATACAAAAAATAAAATTTGGCCTAATTCCTGCACTGCACATTTGAATGATTTTTTTTGGAACGCCGCAAGACGGCCTCCCTTCTTCCAAATGTTGTCAATGACAGGAGCACGATTTATGCCAAACCAGGAAATCACCTCTGCTGCTGCCCCGGCCTCAAGTGCCGGGATCATCAAGCCGCACTACAGCCCCAGGTTATGTAATGACGATTTGGCCCCAACCCGCGATCAGAACTGGAGTTGGTACAATATTTTTTCGTTCTGGATGTCTGACGTACACAGTATGGGAGGCTACGTGGTGGCCGCCAGCTTCTTTACTCTTGGCCTGGCCAGCTGGCAGGTATTGATTTGTCTGTTATGCGGAATTTGTATTGTGCAGATTTGTGCAAACCTGGTGGCCAAACCCAGCCAGCAGGCTGGAGTGCCTTATGCGGTGATCTGCCGTCAGGCCTTTGGCGTATTTG
Organism: Rouxiella aceris; assembly: GCF_012933545.1. GTDB lineage: Bacteria > Pseudomonadota > Gammaproteobacteria > Enterobacterales > Enterobacteriaceae > Rouxiella > Rouxiella aceris. The sequence continues at coordinate 177,696 of NZ_JAADJU010000011.1, forward strand.
GTGCCAATATTCCGGCGGTGATCCGTGGCTTGATTGCTTTTGCCTGGTACGGTATTCAAACCTATCTGGCGGCCAGCGCACTGATGCTGGTGCTGTTGAAGTTTTTCCCGGCACTTAATCCGTTAACCTTGCCGCACTGGCTGGGCCTGTCGGCGTTGGGCTGGATATGCTTTGGCATTATGTGGGTATTGCAGGCGATGGTGTTCTGGCACGGTATGAGCGCGATCAAACGCTTTATCGATGTCGCCGGTCCGGCGGTGTATGTGGTGATGCTGCTGCTGGCTGCCTGGATTGTGTACAAAACCGGTCTGAGCAATATCTCTTTTACCCTGGCCAGCAAATCACTGACTGCCGGTCAGCAAACCTGGGAAATGATCACCGCCACCGCGCTGGTGGTCTCCTATTTCTCCGGGCCATTGCTAAACTTTGGCGATTTCTCTCGTTACGCAAAAAATATGGGCGAAATACGCCGCGGCAACCGCTGGGGCCTGCCGTTTAACTTTCTGCTGTTTTCTATTGTCACCGTGGTCATTGTTTCCGGTACCCAGTCGCTGTTTGGCACTATGATCACCGATCCTATCGAAACCGTAAGCCGCGTTGGCAACAGCGTTGCGGTAGCCCTCGGCCTGCTGACCATGATTATTGCCACCATCGGCATTAATATTGTCGCCAACTTTGTGTCACCGGCCTTTGACTTCTCCAACTGCTCACCGCAAAAAATCAGCTTCCGCACCGGCGGGATGATTGCTGCCGTAGGTTCAGTATTGTTAACCCCGTGGAACCTGTTCCAGTCACCAGAACTTATCCACTATACCCTCGACGTGCTGGGCTCCTTTATCGGACCATTGTTCGGGATTCTGCTGACAGATTACTACCTGATTAAACGCGGCCATCTCGATGTCGATGCCCTGTTTAACGCTACACCGTCCGGACGCTACTGGTATCGTAACGGCTTTAACCCGAAAGCCATTGCCTCGCTGATCCCGGCGGTGCTGATTGGTCTGGTGATTAGCTTTACTCCTGACCTGCATCAGGTAGCCAATTTTAGCTGGTTTATTGGCGCATTTCTGTCGGCAGGGTTCTACCGCTTTGTGGCTCGTCACGATCGTGCCGCCAGCGTATCCATGAGTTATATAAAAGCCGAGTTAGGCAAAGAGTAATGGCGCAAGGCCAATAAAAACGACAAAGCCCTGAGTTATTGCTAACTCAGGGCTTTTGAATGTGGCGGAACGGACGGGGCTCGAACCCGCGACCCCCTGCGTGACAGGCAGGTATTCTAACCAACTGAACTACCGCTCCACAGTACTGCTATTCCGAACTGTTCAAGGGAGAACGGAACGAGGCGCATATTACTTTTGGCAGAGGATTCCGTCAATGGTTTTTCTGACAAATAATTCTATTTGTTCACTATTTCCGCGTCGCGAGAAAATTGACTACCAAAATCGGGTGTTATTCTGCTGCCGGCGGTGCTGGTCGCCATAAACAACTACCGCCCTTTTTCACCACCAGATCCAGACGGGATTCATGCGCCGCCAGCTCCTCTTCCGAGGCCATTAACACCTTCAACCCGGAAGCCGGACGCAGAATACGCTGGATATCCTGACCATCATCGCCGGTATTTTGCTCGCCCTCATGGGAGAACTTGATCAGCGTCTGACCACCGGTCATCATCAGATAGACTTCGGCCAGAATTTCGGAGTCGAGCAGTGCGCCGTGCAGCGTTCGCTTGCTGTTATCGATCAGATAGCGATCGCTAAGGGCATCCAGGCTGTTACGCTTACCGGGAAACAACCGCCGCGCCATTTGCAGGCTATCGGTGATTTTACAGAAGGTTTCGGTTTTGGGGATATCCCGCCCCAGCATACCGAACTCATAGTCCATAAAGCCGATATCAAAGTTGGCGTTATGGATAACCAGCTCGCCGCCGCGAATATACTCGAGAAAGTCATCGGCAATCTCGGCAAAGGTTGGCTTGTCGGCAAGAAACTCGTCGCTGATCCCATGTATGCCAAAGGCTTCGGGATCGACCAGACGATCGGGCTTGAGATACATATGAAAGTTGCGCCCGGTCAAACGTCGGTTGATAACCTCGACGGCGCCGATTTCGATGATGCGATGCCCTTCATAATGGACACCCAGTTTATTCATACCGGTGGTTTCGGTATCGAGAACTATCTGTCGGGTTGGAGTTGTGATCATATTGCAGTGCTCATAGCGCTCGTTTATGTCAGACTTAGGCTTTACATTCTGATGGAAGAGTCTACCAGAGATGCGCAAACAGGTAGAAATTTTCACCGACGGATCTTGCCTTGGCAATCCGGGACCCGGTGGTTACGGCGCAATATTGCGCTATAAAGAACATGAAAAACCCTTCAGCGCCGGTTATCGGCTGACCACTAACAACCGCATGGAGCTGATGGCGGCCATTGTGGCGCTCGAGGCATTGACTACCCCTTGTGACGTTACGCTGAGCACCGATAGCCAGTACGTTCGCCAGGGCATCACTACCTGGATCCATAACTGGAAAAAACGCGGCTGGAAAACCACCGACAAAAAACCGGTCAAAAACGTCGATTTATGGCAACGACTGGACGCGGCCATTCAGACCCACACCCTTAACTGGCTGTGGGTAAAAGGTCATGCCGGTCATCCGGAAAACGAACGCTGCGATGAACTGGCGCGCAATGCTGCCAGTAACCCAACGCTGGAAGACGTGGGCTACCAGCCCGAAAAATAATCAGGCTACTGCGCTCGCCCCTGGCGATGCGCAGACCTTCCCGGCTTTTCTCTTTTATTACTACTACTCGTCATGCCCTTTGCGATAGCTTTTATTGGCCCCCACTGGCTGAACCATTGAGCGCCGACGCGCCAGCACTTTTTTGGCGGTGGGCAACAGCGGCAAGGTGCGTTTTCTGGCGACAATCACCGCCATACAGCCCAATGCCGGCAGATGCGCACTCAGTAGTCGGCCGCCCTGTTTATGCCAGGGCAAAACATGAAAGCGCGACGAATACATCACTTCGTAATTCAGCAGGCTTAACCAGTCCAGCAGTCGCGTCTGCGTAAACATCCGGCTGCAGAAAGGCTGACGTTTACGCAACACCGGCAGGCACTTGCCGACACCAAGCAGACTTAGCGGGCTAAAGCCGCCAATCACCAGCCAGCCATCGTCAATCAATACCCGATCGACCTCACGCAGGATGCGATGAGGATCGCTGGCATAATTAAGGGTGTGACACAGCAGGCAGGCATCTACCGATTTTTGCTCAAACGGCAGGTAATAGGGATCGCCCTGCACATGAAGATTTTCGCCCTGCGGCGCCACGTTGACCTGATGGGAAATCGGACAATCCTCACTATTGATTTCGGTGCTTAAATTGCCAATCTTAAGCAAATGAAAACCATACAGCTTGCCCCACCAGGGTTGCAGTTGATGTTCAAGGGCGGCACGGTAGTGCTCGCCACGGGGAATATCTTGCCAGGACGAAGGCGCCACGAGATGTTTACGGATATGCGCTGACTTCATAATTTTTCAACTTTCAGGCTGTTGCCGCCACCCGTCTTATTGGGGTAACGACAAGGCAGCAAGCGAGAAGCGCCCGATGCGCCTACTCTGATAGTATTTCGGGTATCAAACGTAGCTGACACAGCTGCAATTTCAACTACAGCAGGTATCACAGGAGTTTGTCATGAATCTTATCAGCATTCCGGCACTACGGGACAACTACATTTGGCTAATTGACGACCAAAATGGCCATTGTGTGATCGTCGATCCAGGAGAAGCCGCACCAGTTTTTCAGGCGCTGGCAGAACGCCATTTAACCCCGACAGCCATCTTGCTCACCCACCATCACGACGACCACGTTGGCGGCGTACGCGCAATTACCGAGCGATTTTCTGCTGTAAAAGTATACGGGCCAGAGGAAACTGCCAGTAAAGGAGCTAAGATAATTCTTAAAAACCAGCAAAAGGTCGAAATTGGTGGGGTCAACTGGCAGATTTTTGCTACCCCGGGGCACACATTAGGTCATATCTCATACTACAGTGCCCCTTATCTTTTCTGCGGCGACACAATGTTTTCGGCAGGCTGCGGACGTCTTTTTGAAGGCACCGCCGAACAAATGTACCAATCGTTTCAACAGTTAGCTGAACTTCCTGACGATACGCTGGTCTGTGGCGCACACGAATATACAGTGTCAAATCTTAAGTTTGCACGCCAGATCCTGCCAGACGATTCTGATATTTCAGCCCATGAAGAATACGTGTTGGCTAAGCGCAAAAATGGACAATCATCCCTCCCTACAACCCTGGGTTTAGAACGCAAAATCAACCTATTCTTACGATGCCATGACACTGATTTACAAAAGAAATTAGACCTTAACGGAAGCATAACGCAAGACTGGCAAGTATTTGCCCGTTTACGCCAGCTCAAGGATAGCTTCTGAAGCTTTTGGTTGTGTTTTTTGCCTGGGTAAAGTATTATTGCTCGTCTTTTAAGCAACTATGACAAACACATGAAGGCAAAAGCGATTATCTTCGCCTCGGTGTTGCTGGTCGGTTGCCAGGCGTCCAGGCAGGACGTGCGGGTACCGGTACAGCATGCACAGAGTTTGTCTTCGGCAAGTCAAAGTGAAGCAGGAGAGTACACAGACGATGGTCGAGCGACATCGGCGCAATGGCTGAGTAGTAATGATGCCCTTGCGCAAAAGAATCTGTGGAACTTCATTGGCGACGAGCTGAAGATGAAGGTTCCGGATAATCCCCGGATCCGTGAGCAAAAAAATAAATATTTAAAAAATAAGAGCTATCTCCACGATGTAACATTACGGGCAGAGCCGTACATGTACTGGATCACCGAGCAGATTAAGAAACGTAAAATGCCGATGGAACTGGTACTGCTACCCATAGTGGAGAGCGCTTTTGACCCAAAAGCAACCTCAGCAGCCAACGCCGCTGGGTTATGGCAGATTGTGCCTAAAACGGGTCGCAATTATGGTTTAAAGCAAAACCAGTGGTATGACGGTCGCCGTGATGTGGTGGCGTCGACAACTGCTGCGCTTGATATGATGCAAAGCCTGAACAAGATGTTTGACGGTGACTGGTTACTGACGGTCGCTGCCTACAACAGCGGTGAAGGTCGCGTGATGCAAGCCATTAAACAGAATAAAGCCAAAGGTAAGCCTACCGATTTTTGGGCACTGGCGCTTCCTCGTGAAACGTCGATCTATGTTCCAAAAATGTTAGCGCTGAGCGAAATTCTGAAAAATAGTAAAAAATACGGCATTAGCTTACCGAAACCGAGTGAAGACCGTGCCCTGGCACGAGTAGAAGTCGGTCAACAGATGCAGTTAACTCAGGCGGCTGAGATGGCGGGCATGTCACTGACTAAGCTAAAGTCCTTTAATACCGGCTACAAACGTGATGTTACGGCCCCTAACGGCCCACATTACATTGTGTTGCCAAAGACGCATGCCGACCAGCTAAAGGTCTCGCTGGCTGATGGAGACATCAGTGCAGTGCAGGAAACCAAACTGGCCAGCAACAGCACGTCTGGCGCAGCGTCTTACAAGGTTCGCTCCGGCGATAACCTGCAAGGCATTGCGGCCAAACTGAATGTGAAGTCCAGTGATTTACAGCGTTGGAACAATTTACGCTCGGCGAGCGTGTTAAAAGTTGGGCAAACCCTGCAAGTGACAGACAGCGGCGTAAGCGGTAGCAACAGTGGCAGTATCAAGTATCAGGTACGTAAAGGCGATTCGTTGGCCAGTATTGCCAAGCGGCACGGCGTTAACATCAAAGATGTACTGCGCTGGAATGCGGGCATGGACAACCTCCAGCCAGGCGAAACGCTGACACTATTTGTCAGCGGCAAGCAGAGTCCTGATAGCTGATAAACTGTCCCCGGCAGCAAGATATACCACTTTGTCGCCAGTATAAAAAAAGCACCTTCGGGTGCTTTTTTTTGCGGCTAAAAATCATGGCTATCGCTCTGTCGCCGGGTAAGATCACAAGGCTATATGCGCCGGTGGTTGTTGGGCTAAAAACTCCACCAATAGCGGATTGTGATCAGAAGCCCGTGTTTCCATCACATTGGCCTGCATCACGCTTAAGCCACGGTAGAAAATAAAGTCCAACGGACGGCCAAAAGCCCGGCGACGCAGGTCCGAAGGAAAGCGCACCTCTTGCAGCGACACATTATTGGCAAAACCATAGAGCGCGTTGATCCGCTGACGGCTCCAGGCATTAAAGTCGCCCGCCAGAACTACCGGACCTTTATGGTTGGCGATCTGTTCACCAATCGGATCCAGTTGCTTGCTGTAGACATCGACACCAATACTGAAATTCACCGCGTGGATATTCACTACCATCAATAAACGCCCATCCAATAGCGGATAAACCGTGACTAACGCCGACTTGGACAGCCGCAGCAGAGGCTCGCGCTCTCTTAACGGACAGCAATACACCGGGTGGGCGGCGGCCAGCGTCATTACCCCTGACGGATGCTGAGGCAAGACAAAAGCCGGGACCTGATCGGCGGCAAGATAGTTTGAAGTGGCAAAATGGATCAGCTCAGGGGTGGTTTGCGCCTCCTGTAACAGCACGAGCTGCGCATCTTTACCAAAGCCCTTCAGCACCGAAAGCCAGTCGGCACGCTGCTGTTTGAAGATATTCCAAACCATAATGCGCAAAATATTCGAATTGGGCAGTGCAGCGCCTGGTGGCAGCTTCGGTCCAAGATGCGCCAAGGCTCCCGGAAAGATTTGCTCGACCGGTTGACCTGCAACATACCTCATTGCATACGTTTTTTTTGGCACGCTGTTAACCCATTATCCTCATCACTTACCGGTGATAGACAAACCTTGCGTCGCTTACCAGGTAAGACGGGTCACCATGATTTGCGCTTGCACATCTTATGGCGAACCGGTGATTGTAAATCGGCTGTGCGGAAAATTTCCCTTCAGCGGTTATTTCAGTATACGCGCCCTAAACTCAAGACCCAATTTGTTTACATTGCTAATGTATTCGCCTTGCGATCGCTGTTCAGGGGAAATCAGCAAAGAGGGGCGATGTGTTAAAAACAGAGTGCCATTTAATGGCGGCAGCGTTCTGCTCGTGCTTAAATAACGAAAGTAGTGAGTTATTTATGCTGGAGTAACAATAATGAAAGCAAGCTCAGAAGAGTTAATCGCCTTTGTTGCAGTAGTGGAAAGTGGCAGCTTCAGTCGGGCGGCAGAGCAACTGGGGCAGGATAACTCGGTGGTAAGCCGTACCATCAAGCGTCTGGAACAAAAGTTGGGTATTCAGTTACTCAATCGCACCACGCGGCAGATCAGCCTCACCCATGAAGGGGAGCGCTATTTTAGCCGGGTGCAAAAGATCTTGCAGGAAATGGCCTCCGCAGAGAACGATTTGCTGGAGCATCGCAATGTGCCACAAGGACTATTGCGCGTTGATGCCGCGACGCCGGTGGTATTGCATGTGCTGGCCCCCTTGGTGGCGGAATTTACTGAACGCTATCCGAAAATATCCCTGTCGCTGTTCTCGTCTGAAAGTAATATCAATCTTATCGACCGTAAGGTCGATGTGGCGATCCGCGTGGGTGAACTGGATGATTCCAGCCTGCGTGCGCGCAAACTGATGCTCAGTTACCGTAGCGTACTGGCCTCCCCCGCTTATCTGCAAAAATGGGGCACGCCCACCAGCGTGGACGATCTGGCCAATCATCGCTGTCTGGGATTTAATGAAGTGATGGCCCTGAATAAATGGCCGCTGCTGTGTGCAGACGGGCAACAATTGACCATCAGGCCGTTTATCAGCGCAGGCAGTGGCGAAACACTGCGTCAGCTTTGTCTTTCCGGCAACGGCATTGCCTGTATGTCCGACTTTATGACTCGACAGGATATCGCCAGCGGACAACTGGTTGAACTGCTGGTCTCGGAGGTGATGCCGATTGCCATGCCGCTGCACGCGGTGTACTACAGCGATCAGGCAGTCAGCACGCGGATCCGCTGCTTTATCGATTTTCTTAGTGAACGCCTGGGTAACGGGGACGACTCGGCGCCGTTAACAATCTGACCGGCTTAGATAACGCTGCCAGGTTAAAGCGGGTAGTGCGGCTAACTCACCGATTGTATTAACCGTAAACCGCACCACGGTGCTCACTTCGACGGGTAAGGCCAGCGCTAACGAGGCGGTTTCGTCAAAGGCATGCAACAGTTGCATCTGCGCAGCACAGGGGGCAGAGAAGCGCTGCGCCAGCGGATCCAGGCTGATGGCAGACATCGACCAAACCGTCATCCCCTGGCTTTTTAACAGCGCCTCACGCAGGCACCAGAGCTGCCAAAAAGCCGCCTGCCGGTCGCTTTGCCCAACCAGCCACTGATTTTCCCTTGCGCTAAAAAATTCCGCTGCCAGCGCCATTATTCCGCGACGCGGGCGATTAACTTCAATATCGCAGCCAGGTGCAACCCTCTTCGTTACCGCCACCAGCAGTTGCTCTCCGCTATGGCTGATATTGAAATAAGGCAGGGCGGGATCGACGAAAACCGGCTTGCCTGCCGGCTGCGTGATCATTTCAGGGAGAACGGGCAACCCATACTGCCGAAAAACCAGCTCGGCCAACAGCGCTCTGCCAGCCAAAAAGCGCGAAGCACGCGCCTGGCTCATGGTTGCGGCTTCAGCAAGCAGCCTCGGCGACAAGCGCCGGGTCGAGAACGGCAATTCAGACCCGGCATGCAACAGCCAACAGCACTGTTGTTGGCCAGGGTCATTTTGCACGTTACCGGTCATCGGCTCAGGCCCAGCGACGGAAGACCAGAGAGGTATTAATGCCGCCAAAAGCAAAGTTGTTCGACTGAATATATTCAGTGTCGATATTGCGCGATTGTCCCATCAGATAATCGAGATCGCCGCAGGCAGGATCCGGTTCTGTCAGGTTGATGGTGGGAACAAACCGCCCTTCATTCATCATCTCCAGCGACATCCAGGCTTCCAGCGCCCCGCAGGCACCAAGGGTATGGCCGAAGTAGCTCTTTAACGACGAGATAGGGGTGGTGTTGCCAAACACCGCTGCCGTGGCATGACTTTCCGCAATATCACCGCGGTCGGTGGCGGTGCCGTGCGCACTGATATAACCAATCTCCGACGGAGGAATGCCTGCCTGTTGCAACGCCTGGGCAATGCAGATCTGCATGGTTTCTTTTTGTGGCTGGGTAATATGGGCTGCATCGCAGTTAGTGGCAAAACCGACAACTTCGCCATAGATATGCGCTCCGCGCGCCAGCGCATGATCAAGAGACTCGAGGATCAATGCTCCAGCCCCTTCACCAATCACCAGTCCGTCGCGATACTTATCAAACGGCCGCGGCGACAGTTCCGGCGTATCATTTTGCTGGCTGGTGGCAAACAGGGTATCAAATACCGCCGCCTCGGAAGGACAGAGTTCTTCTGCGCCACCGGCCACCATCACTTTTTGATAACCATGGCGGATAGCTTCATAGGCATAGCCAATAGCCTGGCTTCCCGAGGTGCAGGCGCTGGACGTCGGGATCACCCGACCACGCAGGCCAAAAAACAGCCCGGCGTTAACCGCCGTGGTATGGGGCATCATCTGCACATAGGTGGTACCGGTAATATTGTTGGTGTGTTTTTCCAGCATCATGGTGGCAAACTCGCTAACCGGCTTGGTGCTGCCGGTCGAGGAGCCAAAAGCAATGCCGGTATCACCGTTGGTCAGCACCGCTTCGCCAATCAGTCCCGCCTGCTCCAATGCCAGCTCGGTGGCACGCGTCGATAGCAACGATACTCGCCCCATGGAGCGGATACGCTTGCGGGTATAGTGTTCCGGCAAGATAAAATCGTCGATCGGCGCGGCAAGATGGGTATTCAATCCCTGATATTGCAGCCATTCATCCATATGACGTACAGCGTTACGCCCCTGGTGCAATCGCTCCCCCACTTGCTGCCAGCTATTGCCAAAAGCGGTCACCCCTTTCATACCGGTGATCACGACACGCTGAATACTCATACCATACCCCCGTTGATGGAAATCACCTGGCGGGTAACATAAGCGGCAATATCCGACATCAAATAACTGGCCAGCCCGGCCACTTCGTCCGCCGAACCCATACGTTTAAGCGGGATCATACTCATTGCTGCCTCCATGGCCTGCGGCTGCATATCGAGCATGCCGGTATCAATCAGGCCGGGAGCAATGCAGTTAACGGTAATTTTGCGCTTCGCCAACTCCAGGGACAGCGCTTTGCAGGCACCGATAATTCCCGCCTTGGCGGCACTGTAGTTAACCTGGCCACGGTTGCCGGTAATACCGGAAACTGAAGATAAGGCAATGATCCTGCCCCCCTGACGCAAACCGATCATCGGCATCACGCAGGGATGCAGTACATTGTAAAAACTATCGAGATTGGTGTGGATCACCCCATCCCAGTCGCTTTCGCTCAGCGCCGGAAAGGCACCATCGCGGGTAATACCGGCGTTGTTGACCACGCCATAGTAGGCCCCCTGCGCGGCAATATCGGCCTCGATCGCTTCACGGCACTGTTGACGCTGACTGATATCAAAGCCAAGGATCCTGGCGTTGCCACCGTTTTGGCGGATCTGCGCGACTGTCTGTTCGGCCCCTTCCCGGTCGCTGTGGTAATGCACCACCAGCGTAAAACCATCTTTTGCCAATTGCAGGGCAATGGCTCGCCCAATTCCTTTACTGGCTCCGGTGACTAATACCGAACGCGTCATTTGCTTATCCCCTGCGTTAATTTTTTCAATTCTTCTGGTTCAGGCTGGTAAGTATTCAATCGAGCATGGGCCACGATGGTCTCTCGGCCCTGGTCACTGGCTTGTAAGCTATCTTCGTGAGTAATCGCGCATTCAAAACTCGCCAGTTTTTCATCCTGCAACACCATGTTGACATTGATGGTCAATAAAGCGTCGGCCGGGAATGCGGCCAGAGAACAGGATAATCCTCTGCCTCCCAGCAGCATACCCAGACGCGGCGCGCTGCCTCGCTGTCCGGCGTGCCAGCCATTCCATACGCCAACGGTTTGCGCCATCAGCTCCATGGCAAACCAGGCCGGTAGCTGGCCCTGGGCGTCGAGAAAGGGGGCCAGCACGCCGTCGGCACTGACCCGCACCTGACAGCTTGCCCCCTGCTCGCTGACAGCAAGCACTTTTTCTATTAACACCATCGGCGCGGCGTGAGGCAGATAGTGTTCCGCGTCGAGAAAAGTGGTGGTCGTCATTGTGGCACCCCCAACAGAATGCTGGCGTTATTGCCACCAAAGGCAAAGGAATTAGACAGGATCGCGGCTTTAGCCAAATATTGTTCATCAGTCACCAGGCCAATATCCCCCAGGCTGGCATCCACCGATGAACAGGAGAAATCCTGACGCGGCAAGGGTATGGCACGCGTCAGCAGCAGCCAACTCAGCGCCGCCTCGGTGGCCCCCGCCGCTCCCAGCGTATGGCCGGTCAGATGTTTGGTTGAGCTGCAGGGCACACGATTGCCACACAGTCGGGCAATGACCTGTGCCTCTACGCGATCATTTTGTTCCGTGGCGGTACCGTGAAGATTGATATAACCCAGGTCCTCGGCAACCATGCCAGCCTGCTGCAGTGCCATGCGCATTGCTCGCTCGGCCCCTTCGCCTTGCGGATGAGGAGCCGACATATGCCAGGCATCAGACGATTCTCCGACGCCGAGCAATGCCACCGCCGCCGGTTCTCGGGTCAGCAGCATCAGCGCCGCCGCTTCGCCAATATTGATACCGTCGCGATCGGCGGCAAAGGGCTGGCAACGGTCGGCAGATAAGGCTTCCAGACTGGCGAAACCGTTAATTGGCATGCGGCACAGACTGTCGGCACCGCCCACCAGGGCAACATCGGCCAGACCGGCGGCAATCAGCCGCTGGCCGCTAATAATAGCGCGAGCGCTGGAAGAACAGGCGGTCGACAACGTATAGGAAGCCCCACTCAGCCCCAGCAACCGGCTAAGAAAACGCGCCGGATCGCCCAGTTCCTGTTGTTGATAATTATAGCCTGCGGGGAAATCCTGCTGCGGGCTAAACTGTACCGCCTGTTCTCCCTCGGCAATACCGGAGGTACTGGTACCCATCACTACCGCGACGCGATCGGCGCCATATCGCGCAATGGCGTCATCGACCTGTGGCTGGATCTGTTGCAAGGCGGCCATCAGCAAGCGATTATTACGGCTGCGATGCGCGGCCAGCGCGGCAGGGATCTCGGGTAAAGGCGAAAACACCTGCCCCAGCCAAATGGGTTGTTTGCTGGTCAGCCACGGCGATTGTTGGCTTATTCCCGGGGCATACCCGGCGGCCAGATTGGTGGCAATTTCATCCAGCTGTCCGCCCAGCGCATTGACCATGCCGACCGCAGAGAAATAGATCATGCACTCCCCCCGACATTTTCAATGGTGATGTGATAATGAAACACGCGTTGATCGATGGCTACCGGCTGGCGTTTACCGTTATCATTGATGTAATCAATACGGGTGACAATCTGCCCGGCGTCGTCACGCAAAATACGCTGTGCGCCCTCATCCACCAGCGTCCAGCCCGTCGGTAACAGCGGCTGCCAGCGGTTGATTGGCCAATAGCTCAGCATGATATCCGCCAGCACCTGATTGGCCGGTGGCAACTGGGCAATTTTGATCGCCTGCTCTATATGGATCCCCTGTGCATCGTAAACCACTTTAAACAGACGAATGCCCAAAGGCGATAAACCCGCCAGCTGCAAGGTTTTGCCATCAGCATTAAGCAACACCAGCAATGACTGCTGTTTGCCGTTGACGCTGCCGGTCAGCAACTGCTGTTGCGCAAGTTTGTGGTCAAGCATGGGCGCAGGCAGTGATACGCGCACGCCGGGCTTAAGCCAGGCCTGTGGCAAGGTATCTGCATTGGGTCGCGCCGCGCATCCTGCCAGTAACAGCAATACGATAATCGCTAATCCTCGGACCTTAATCATTTTTTTACTCCTCGTTTTTTGCCGGGAAGCGTCAAAGGCGACAGCATAAAGGCGGTAAAAATACCGCTACTAAGCACAATGCCAAAACTGGCGATCGCCTGGGTTGCACTAAACACCAACATACCGAAGGTTAGCAGCGTGGTGACCACCGCCATAAAGATGGCAAACATCGAGGTGGTGGGGGTGCCGCGCGGGTTAGTAAAGAATAACGTGTAGTTGATACCGATACCCAGTACCAGGATCAGCGCCAGCAGCGAGAATAAGTTCAGGCTGTGCCCACCAAGCCCGAGCGCGGCAATGCCCATCGCCAGAGATAGCAGGGTCGGCACGCAACAAATCAGCCCGTGACGCCAGCCGAAACGCCACAGATAACTGGCAGCAATCACCCCGGTGGCCAACAGCAGTAGCCAGGAAAGCATCTGACGATATTGCGCAAAAAGTTCGCTAAACTCGGTTTTGCGATCGACCCAGCCAACGCCGGGCATCGATTGCGCCAACGCCTGTAGCGCCGCACTGTTCTGCACCCCATTGACCGGTACCAGGGCCGCGCTGCGACCGTCCGGCAACGACAGCCATAACAACCGCCATCCCTGACTGATCACACTGTCAGTCCACATGTCAGGCGTGACCCACTGCGGTGAAACATCGGCCTCGTTGACCTTGAGGCCCGCCTGTTGCAACTGGGTGGCCACCTCGGGCGCACGTTGCGCCAGCAGCGCCAAATCCGCTTGCTGCCGCTGCCGTGAAGGCAGTCCCATCAAGCGATAGCCTGCGATTACCCCGGCCGCTTTCGCCTGCTGCAGGCGCGGTGCCAACGCTTCCAGACGCTGCAGGGTCAGTTCGGCATTGTCGCCGTAAACCACCAGCCATTTTTGATCGTTCGACTGGCCGGTCAGCGCAGCAATTTGCTGTTCTTGCTGCAATAAGTCTGCGGGTAGCGCCTGCAGCTGACCAATATCGTCATTGATTTGCAGACGGGACCAACCTATCGCCGCCACTACCAGCACCGCCAGCGGCAGACCAATGCGCAATGCCTGCCGATGACGCCAGGCATGCAGCCAGCGCAAGATCAGCGTCAGGCCTGGCGTTATCCCCACTGGCAGATGTTTTGCCAGATAAGGATACCAACAGATCACCGTCAGGCATGCCGTCGTCAGACCCGCAGCGGCAAACACCGCCAGTTGCTGCATACCCGGGAAAGGGGCCACCAGCAGCAGCAGATAGGCGGCGACCGTGGTCAGCAATGCCATCGATAATGCCGGAAAGAGTTTTTTCAGGCTTTCCAGCGGCGTAGCCTGTTGGCCATGCACCCGACGTTCGGTAAGAAAATAGAGCGTGTAGTCAGCGGAGATACCGACAATACTGGTGCTTAACACCAGCGTCATCAGGTGGATTTCACCAAACACCCACAGAGTAAATACCGTCCCGGCCAGCGCACCCAGCGCGATGGAAAGCAGGCTTAACAGCAGCGGTATCACCGAGCGGAACATCAACACAATCAACAAAAAAACGCCAAGCACCGACGCCAGTCCCAGCGTCGAAATATCATGTTGCGCCTGCTCGCTAGCGTAGTGGCTATAAAATACTGTGCCACGTTGCAACACCACGGCACCCGGCCAGCGCGCTTCAAATTGCTGCTTAAGTGCAGCCAACTGGCCAACTATCTGCTTGCTGCTGGTGATATCGTAAGATGAGGCCCGGAGTTCAGCATGAAGTAGGTACCAACTTTCCCCCTGTGCGTCTTTCGCCATCAGCCAGCCATCGTCCAGCGACATACCGGCACTGTTTTGCTGCTGGGCCATTTGTGAAGCCCGTACCAGCAGCAGCGGATCGTTAGCCAGCTCTTTACCGCTGACGCCGGCAAAGGCCGAATAAACCTGTGCCAGTATCCACTGTGACTGGGTGGCGGCACCGGCAGTCAGGCGCTCCCGCGTGGCGCTGTCGATCAGCGCATTACGGTGACTAAAGAAAAACTGCCCCCACTGTTGCTGATGCGCCGCATCCATCGGTCCCTCAACCTGCGTCAATGCGGGCAACTGTTGCAACTGCGTCAGCCAGCCGTTTAGCGCGTCATTACGCCGTGCGTCCTGCGGCGGTTTCACCAGCCACATCACCTGACGGTCCAGCCGCTGGCTAAAGGCCATGGAGAGATCCGCAGGCACACCGGCCAGTTGCTGGCTGGGCAAGAGTGCCAGTACGCTGCTATTGACCTGACTGCGTGGCAACAGCCAAAACAGTGCCGCCAGCAACAGCAGACAAATCAGCAGCCAGCCCTGGGCTAAGCGGCGATGACGATCAGGATGAAAAATGCTGCTTCTCGGCATCGGTTAACGTCTTAGGCTCTGTGCGTTGATTAAAGAAACGGATCTGCGTGCTGTCGCCCTGCATATCCTGAATATCAATATTTTCGAGGAAGGTCTGGCCTTTTAAGCCAATCTGCCTGAACAGTCGATTAAGCGGTGAGCTCTTCGGCGTCAGCACCAATGTCCAGTTGCCCTGCCCGCGATCGCTAAAATCTAGCTTGAAGTTTTGTTCCAGTGCCCGGTGGTCAGCATGAAACAAGGCGGTCAAAAGCGAGTTAAACTGAAACATCTGCGGATTGTTTTGCGCGGTCACCACCTGCGGTGCCTGCCCGGCCATGGTCTGCACCATACGGCTATTGGTCAACAGCAGGCTGAGGGCAAAAGGTTTCTGCTGCTGCCACCACAGGCCGTCATTGCGCGAGATAACCAGGTTGCCGGCAGAGTTAAGCTTTTGCTCCATGCCACTCACGCTGCGCTGCTGGCTAAAATCGGCACGCAGCACCGGTTGTTGGCTGAAACGCTGCTGCAATTCATCCAGGGTTACCGCCTGAGCGGCAAAAGTGACCAGGCCAATAAACAGTATCAGAAAACGCATTATAAACTGACTCCCATTCTTTCCAACAACACCGGCGGCGAGACAAAGCACATCTCTTTGCTGGCGATATGCACTGCCACCTGTAGCGTGTATCCGCTGGTGGTACGTTTACCGCTGTGCGCATCAAAAACCTGATAGCCAATACGCAGGCGATTCTCAAACTCTTCCAGCTGTGCCTGCACAATGATCTGTTGTTCAAACTGCACGGGCGCGATGTACTTCAGGCGCGCATCGACAATCGGCCAGACATAGCCCGAGGCTTCCATCTCGCGATAACCATAGTCAAACTGTTTCAGCAGCGCTTCGCGGGCCACTTCCAGATAACGGAAATAGTTGCCGTGCCATACAACACCCATGGGATCAACATCATGAAAGGGCACGGTGATCTCGATGCGGGTTGAAAAACGCGGGTCGGACAAACGCGGATCTTTTTTATCAGCCATATCAATCAGACTCTCTGTCAACGGGCACATCAGCGGGATGCTGCCAAAAATCATAAAAGTTAAACCAGTCATGGGGGGCCAGCAGGCTGTAATGCTCCAGCCGCGCGGCATAACGGTCAATGGTGTGCTGCAAACTCTGCTGCCGATGGCTGCGTGGCAGCAGCAGCGGATCGGCAAAGGGTTCGAAATAGATATGCAATTTGCGCTGTTGTTGGATGCCAAACATCAGAAATACCGGAACCCGCAACGCTGCCGCCAGAATAAAAGGCCCCTGGGGAAACGCCGCCGGTGCACCAAGAAATTCGCTGTAGATCACCCGCGGTGCGGCACCGCGCTGATAGCCGGCTGCCGAGGTGCGATCGCCGACGATCGCGACCCATTCGCCGCGATCCAGTCGCTCTTTCAGCATAATCGCCGTATCTGCGCCCATATTCGCCACCGGGATCAGATTAACGTTCGCCTGCGGATTAACCTCTTTCATTAGCTGATTAAAGCGCTCGGCATGTTGGGTAAAGACCAGTGCATTGACCTTGACGTTTTTATTCAGCTCACCGAGAGCACGGCATGACTCGATATCCCCGAGATGAGAAGCGAGGATCAGCGTGCCCTGACCGCTGGCAATCTGCGCTTCGCAGCGGTCACTATCAACCAATAGCGCATCGCGGCCCAATAAGGTATCGCCCTGCCAGGTGGCCAGCTTGCTCAATAGGGCATCGCCAAAACGCATAAAATGACGAAAGCTGCTTAAAGGATAAGGCAACGCCAGCTGACGATCGCGAGCTACCGCCGCCAGTCGCTGCAAATAGTTCTGCGATGCCTGGCGCTGACGTCGTCCGCTTAACCAAAAATAGCCGATCACCGGATAGAGCAGCAATTCAAAGGCACGACGCCCCAGCAGACGATAGACGCCCAGCATCAGGCGCATACCCCACAGCCCTTTGCGCTCGGCGGTCTTGGACCAATGCGGCGGCGGGTTCTCCCCTCGCTGCATCCGCAATAACCGGGGAATGCGCGGTAACATGCCGAAAAACAGCCGGGTGTGCATCCAGGAGATCCGCAAATTATCTTTGAGGGCATTAAAGTGTGACAGCCCATCCTCGGGATAGATCACCCGGGTGGCAATAAAGCGACTGCGCGTCCCGCGCCAATAGAGGCGCACCATGATTTCCGTATCAAAGTCCATACGCTCGCCGACCCCGTGCTGTTGCAGCAACGCCAGTGAGGCGGCCAACGGGTAGACGCGAAAACCGCACATACTGTCCTGCAGCGAGAACGACAGGGTTTCTATCCACACCCAGACATGGGTGACATAGCGACCATAAAGACGGGATTTTGGCACCGAGCTGTCATAAACCGGTTTGCCGGAGATTAGCCAATCGGGATAGTTTGCCGCTTCCTGTAACATCTGCGGAATATCGTCGAGCTGATGTTGACCATCGGCATCCACCTGCAAGGCATGGCTATAACCCTGCTCCGCCGCCAGTTTCATTGCGGCGATCACCGCCGCCCCTTTGCCCCGGTTTTCCGGCAGGCGATGCAGGATCACCCAGTGATAATGCGCCGCCAGGCGTTGCAGCTCATTGGCGGTTTTACTTTCACTGCCGTCATCCACCAGGATACAGGTCATTGCCAGAGGGGTCAGCCGCGCCAGTACAGCGGCCATCATCGCCCCGTGATTAAAGCAGGGGATAATGATGCAGGGGTTAAACCTTGGCGGCAGCGTTATGGACATAGAATAATCTTCCCGCTGCTGGCCTGGCGATCGCCAACGTGGTAACTGAAAATCAGTCTGTTTTTTTCCGCCAGCCAGTCGATGGCTAAGCGGATCTGCTGCTGCGGCATTACGGGTTGCTGAAACTTGACCACATCAAATCCGCCAAAGCGCCCGCTAAGGCCCAGCTCTTGCCCGGCATAGTGCATCACCCAGTTAATCTGCGCCACGCCGGGTAAAATCGGCTGCCCGGGAAAGTGTCCCTTAAACCAGAAAAGATCGGCGGGCAATATAAGATCGAGTGTCAGATGATTGTCCTGACGCTGCTTGCGCAAAACCTGCGGCACCATCATAAAAATAATTCCTGTAGTTCAGCGTAGCTGCGTTTGCCTTGCTGGTTGCGCGGGATAGCGGGAAGCAGGCGCCAAAAACGTGGTACGGCAACAGGAGCCAACCACGGACGTAGTGCCTGACGCAGTGTGGCGGTCAGTGCAGTCTGTGACTGCCGTTGCCGCTGCGCCAACCCGCTACTGCTCAGAACAATAGCGGCGGCGATATAAGTTCGACCCTGTTTATCAATGGTCAGTACGCAGGCCTCTTGCACCTGAGGCAGTTGGCACAGACGCATTTCTATTTCATCCAGTGACAGCCGCTGTTCGGCAATTTTGACAATGCGGTCTTTGCGACCCAGTAAATGAAACTGCCGGCCATCAGCCAATAGTGCCAGATTATCGCTGAGTTCAACGCCTGCTGGCTGTGGGATTAATCCCGAGATCGCGCGGATTTTCCCTTGCGTTTGCTGACGAAGTTCAACTCCGGCAAACAGTGTCCACGGGGTGGCGGCCTGCCGCTGCTGACGACTGGCAATAACGCCGGTTTCGGTGGTGCCATAAATATCGGTGGGATATGTGCCGCAAAGCTGCTGGATCCGGGCGGCCTCGCGGGCGGCAAGCGGGCCACCGGCAGAGAAAATTTGCCGACAATGAACAGGCGGCAGTTTGTCGTCCAGTCGCTGCAAAAAAGCCGGGCTGCTGACCAGCATCAAAGGATACTGATTAGCCATAAACACTAGTTGCTCATGGACTTCCAGAGTCTGGCTATAAAACGGCAGCGCGAGGGCCAACGGTAATATCAGGCGGAAAGTTAACCCATACATATGCTGCGCAGAGACGGTGGCCACCACACGGCTGCCTTGCAGCATTTCGCCCCAGTTTTCCGCCAGCCATTGGCTTTCGGTTTGCAGGCTGGCAACGGTTTTAAGGACTTTTTGCGGTTTTCCGGTCGAGCCAGAGGTGAACAATACCAGTACGGCATTGGGAGCAAACGCAGGCAAGGTGGCGGGCAACGCCGGGCGAACGGGCAATATCTCGGCAGGAAGCCTTAGCGTTGGGCAGGACAGCGCCAGGATATCGTCGTCAGTCAGCAGGGCATCAAACTCTCCTTGCTGCTCTGTCAATAATGACTGGCGTTGATGTCCCGGCAATACCGGAGTATGACCACTGTGCAATACGGCAAGCAGGGCCACGGCAAAATAGTAGCTGTCGGTAAAACAGAGTGCCCAACGCGACGGCGGCAGTGCTTGCAAAGATTGCGTCAGCCTGCTGACATCGCGGCGAAAATCACCCAGGCACCATTGTTGGGTACGACTCCAGGCGACGAGACGATCGTCGCTGGCAGCGGATGTCAGCCATTCTTCCATTGGCAAAGCTAACCACGCTGGATCCTTTTTCTGACTATCCATTCAATACCCATTAATAAACCGATCAGCAGATAACTTATTCCGCCGTTGTATAAAGTCCACAATGCAATATCGCCCCTCAGGCAGGTATAAAGCGCGACAGCACCATTAAAAATAAAGAAAACACACCACACCTGAGTGACACGTCGGGTATAGCTCACCGCCCGTACCGGTAATTCAGGTTGTGCAAGCCGGGCAAGTCGCTCAACAATCGGTGGCGGAAAAAATAGTGACTGGCCAAATAACAGCAATAAAAAACCATTCACGGCAACCGGGTAATAGAGCAACATTTGCGTTTCGTGCAATAACCAACTGGCGGCGGCCAGGATCACTCCCGAGAGGGCAATGATTTTACCCAGCGCAGTAAACTGACTCAGCTTGCCGCGAAACGTGAGCAGCCGCAGCAGAAACACCACTATCAAAATGGGTGCCAGAATGCCAATACCCCAGTTATTCAACCCCAGCCATACGGCAAACGGATAAGCAATGATCAGCAGAACCATCAACACCTGTAGAACCATCGCCAGGCGGGAAGTCTGGAGTGGGCTGCTGCTGGTCATACGACTAAGGCTGTTCCGATTTAAGTAAATCGTCGATAGCGTCTACAACATCCTGTACGGTTCTTACTGACTTAAACATCTCGGGTTTTATTTTTCTACCGGTGCTTTTTTGCAAATGCACCACTAAATCCACTGCATCAATACTGTCTAAATCCAGATCTTCATACAGCAGGGATTCTGGTTTGATATCGTCGGCGTCAAGTTCGAATAACTTAACCAAAAGGTCACAAATTTGCTGATAAATTTCTTGCTTCTGCATAAAACCCTCTAAAATTCCTGGTTATCGTTAGCGGATTATTTTAATTGTTCAGAGATAAATCCCGCGAGGGTCTCTACCGAATAAAAATGCTTACGCATTTCCTCGCTCTCTGCAGAAAGCACAACGCCATATTTATTTTTTAACGCCAGCCCCAACTCCAGCGCATCAATAGAATCCAAACCTAAACCTTCGCCAAAAAGCGCCGCTTCAGTGTCTATTTCTTCCGGCGTCATCCCTTCCAGATTCAGAGTCTCGATGATCAGGATTTTAATTTCTTTACTTAATGAATCCATTACTTATTTCTCATTATTTTTAACGATTAGCGCTGAATGCAGGTGACGAGTCAGGCGTCTCGCAGCCAGTGCCGGGGAAACGTCGCTTGCCGCCATAAAATCCTGGGTCACAACCTTATTTTTAACCGTTATTACAAAATGCGGTTTACTCGCCGGGATCCTATACCATTTACCCTGTTTCGTCAGCATAGGCGGCTGACAGGAAATATGGACGATGCGAATATCACAGCCGGTTCTCAGAGCAATGTTAGCGGCGCCACGCTGTAAAGTAATCTCTTTTCCCGGAACAGATCGAGTCCCCTCAGGAAAAATAAGAATAGTCCCCCCTGCACTGAGGCGTTGCTCGCAGTCCTGGAGTAAACTTTCGGATCCCGAATTGATCAGGTAGCCCGCCGATTTAATCACACCACGCACAAAAACGTTTTTTGTCAGCGCCTGTTTAACAATGCAATCACAGCGAGGCATGCAAGAGGCCAGCAAAACGTAATCCAATAGGCTGGGATGATTGGCAACTACCAGACATCCTTTATCTTGCGTAAAGAGCTCTGCGCCTTCAATGCGATAATCCATCACACCGACGGCACGTAACAAATTAAGGAATAGCCGAAAACTGTTTTTGATGGTGTTTAAAGTAAGGCGATTAAGCCGCTTGGGATCGCGTACCACCACGCCTAATAGAGTAAACCACAACAGTGAAAGTACCAGCCCACCTAATCCGAAAAAGATAAAAAATATTCCTGTCGCCAACCAGCGCCACAAACGATTAAACGGGCTGGTTCGTATCATGTTGTCATTTCCCTGTTTTTCACTCTGCACGTTTCCATTGCCAATGATGGGTATCGGCACCAATCACAAATTCTGTACTTTTTAATAGCCAATGTCGCAAAAAAGTGAGGCTTTGTGGCAAAGAATCAATGCGTTGAGTGTTCACCTGTCGGCACTCAAGCTGTTCACCCAACGTTAATACCAGGGCGACACAATAAGGGAAACCGGGCGTATTAGCCTCTGCACCATATATCGCTGGTACCGCACCATCAAAATCGACCAGCAGCACTTTTTTAACGCCCTCTACGGCCAGCATTGCCCGAGCTTCAACCATTGCCTGTTGAAAGCTGTCGAGTCCCGCGGCAAGGGACGTTACCGGTAAGGTATTTTTCGCGGTAATGGTCATCCACCCTGCTGCGGTGTTGTGTACCGACATAGAAAAGTCAGTCGGTGAAACCGCCTGCTCCTGCGCCAGCACCTGCAGGATCTTGTAAGTTCGCTCAAGCTCGCCGTGTCGACTGCTAAACACCGCCATATCTATCTGATGTTTTTCCAATAATGCTAATCCGGCCTCAACGGCCAGGCGACTGGCGGTACTCATCCGGCGCGCAGACATCATCGGAATACGCTGACTTTTTTCAATTTCGCCACAAAATTCTGTGGTAGTAGTGGCTAAAGATGCCCACTGGCTCCAGGCCTGTGAAGAGCTTAAACCCGGCGCGATGGCCAACCAATCAAGTACAGATAATGCGTAGTTCATGCTCTTCGCGCTCTCAGCGTTCTATTGGTGGATAGCAGACTCTATTAGACTTTGTTCTTGGTTGCATCTGCAAATGCACAGGCTCCCCCTGCACAATATTAAATAGGATTTTAGCTTTATCCAGAGTAAAAGTATTCATACTGCGTTAATTAATAAGTTATTAATGTAATAAATAACTTTAAGAGTATTGTTATTAACTTTTTTATGCAAAGTATAACCTATCGCCACCTAATAAAATTAAGGCCAAGCCATTAACTAAATAAGAGTTTTCCTTGAAGATAATATTAGGTACCTTATAAGCTGATAGCTCAGGACAAAATCCGGGCTAATATTGTCTACAAAACACTCAATAAGGTTATTTAATGAAATACTCGACTCTTCTGCTACCGGTGTTGCTCAGCGCTTCCTTGCTGACTGGCTGTGCCAACCATATTACCCCTATCCATAATGTCACCGAAAGCGTATCAGTTCCTCGGACACCACAGCAAGTCAAGAAAGCCATTTTGATTGCCGGGGCCAAACGCGGCTGGCAGATGACGGCACCGCAAAATGGGCTGATCCTGGCAACTATACGTCCGCGCGATCATGTGGCCAATATCAAAATCCTGTATTCTGCCAACTACTATACGATCGAATACATCAGCAGCCAGAATCTGGATGCGGCCGATGGCAACATCAATAGAAACTATAATCGCTGGATAGCCAATCTGGATCAGGATATCAAAGTGCAGTTAAACCTAGCCGATCAGCCGTAAGCCCGCTTTTGTTTGCCGTATTCACTCAAAAGAATACGGCAACAAGCACAGAAAACGCTGCAAAGAGGCAAGTTACAGGGGAATGACAAAATGCAAATGCAAAAAAGCCCTGAATCAGAAGATTCAGGGCTTTTGCAATAATTGGCGGAACGGACGGGGCTCGAACCCGCGACCCCCTGCGTGACAGGCAGGTATTCTAACCAACTGAACTACCGCTCCACCGGTTCTTTCACCTGTATCAGCAATCGTCTGATACAAGTTTGTTCCTGTTATTTTCCTTGTCAGGGGAAAAGGAACTAATTTGATGCCTGGCAGTTCCCTACTCTCGCATGGGGAGACCCCACACTACCATCGGCGCTACGGCGTTTCACTTCTGAGTTCGGCATGGGGTCAGGTGGGACCACCGCGCTACTGCCGCCAGGCAAATTCGTTTTATTCTAACCGCTTCACATTCTTCTGTGCAGCCATCAGAACCAATCTCGGAACATCGCTGAAAATCTCTGTCTCTCAATTACAAACACCTTGGGTGTTGTAAGGTTAAGCCTCTCGGGTCATTAGTACTGGTTAGCTCAATGCATCGCTGCACTTACACACCCAGCCTATCAACGTCTTAGTCTTAAACGTCCCTTCAG
>NZ_JAADJU010000012.1 GCF_012933545.1 Rouxiella aceris
GGTTTTGCTTTAAATGTTTCCTGGCCGATTCAAAACCTACGCTGAGCGACGTGGAGCGAGACGCTTTTGGCTCGCGACCGAGTGAAGGGACCGCGTAGCGGCGTGGTTTAGGCCACACACAGAAGTCACTGGAAAGAACTCGAACCGAGGGCACAACACTTATCAATTTGGACAAGGCGCAGGATTCCAAAGGAGGCGCGCCTTCGCCTCCTTTGGGCGGTCTGGGCCGCCGCCCAGTGAGCGCAGCGAATGCCCTTGACCTTGACTTTAAAACCAAAAATTGACCTTTAAGCCAAAATTATTATTTAACTAACTCAGTCTGATAAAAAATATGCTTCCCGAACGGGTCAATCTCATAGCCTGATACCTCTTTACGCACCGGCTCAAAAATCGTCGAATGCGCAATCATTACCGCCGGGACCTGATCGTGCATCATCTGCTGGGCCTGCTGGTAAAGGGTTACGCGTTTGGCATGATCGGTGGTGACGCGCGCTTCATTGATCAACTGATCAAACGGTGGATAACACCACTTGGCCGAGTTCGAACCGCCCTGCGCGGCTTTACAGGTAAATAACGGACCAAAAAAGTTATCCGGATCACCATTGGCAGTGGTCCAGCCCATCAAGGCCGCCTGATGTTCACCGTTGCGTATCCGCGTCTGATATTCGGCCCATTCGTAACTGACGATATGCGCTTTAACACCTATTTTCGCCCAGTCCGCCTGGATCATCTCAGCCATACGCCGTGCATTAGGGTTATAAGGGCGCTGAACCGGCATTGCCCAGAGATCGATATCAAACCCCTCGGTATAGCCAGCTTCTGCCAACAAGGCTTTGGCTTTTTCCGGTGAATAGGCATAATCCTCTATGCCGTTGTCAGCGCTCCACACCGCCGGTGGCAACAGATTTTTGGCGGCCGTGCCGGTGCCACGAAACACCGCTTCGATAATGGACGCCTTATTGATTGCCATTGCCAATGCCTGGCGAACCTTGACATTATCCAACGGTTTTTTCTGGGTATTAAACGATAAAAAGCCGGTATTCAGACCGGACTTACTGAGCAAGGTAATATCTTTGTTGGCACGCAGCCGATCAAGATCTGCCGGGTTAGGGAACGGCATTACCTGACACTCGTTTTTCTCCAGCTTGGCCATTCTTACCGCAGCATCCGGCGTGATACTAAATACCAGGCGGTCAATCTTTGACTTGCCCTGCCAATATTGCGGGAAAGCGGCATATAAAATGCGTGTATCTTTCTGATACTGCACTAACTCAAAGGGGCCGGTGCCGATAGGATCGGTATCCACTTTTTGCGGAGTGCCAGCCTTAAGCATTGCATCTGCATATTCCGCGGACAGTATCGAGGCAAAATACCAGCCGAGATCGGCAATAAAAGGCGCTTCCGGCCGCGAGAGGTTAAATCGTACCGTATTGTCATCCACGCGATCGATACTGGCGATCAGGTTGCTCATATCCAGGCTGTCAAAGTTAAGATAGGTGCCATTGGAAACCTGATGATAAGGATTGTTTTTATCCTTCTGACGCATAAAAGAAAAAATCACATCATCGGCATTAAAATCACGGCTGGGGGTAAATAGCTTGTTGCTCTGGAATTTAACCCCCTTGCGCAGATGGAAAGTGTAGGTTTTACCGTCGGCACTGATATCCCAGCTCTCGGCCAGACTGGGGATCAGCTCGGTAGTGCCGGTTTTAAAGTCAACCAGGCGGTTGTAGATCGGCACTGCGCTGGCATCGACATTGGTGCCTGAGGTGTACAACTGAGGATTAAAGATGTCCGGTGAGCCTTCGGAACAATAGACCAGCGTGTTAGCCGAAGCACTGGCCGCCATGGCCAGCGCCAAAACGCCGGTAGTCAATATTGCTATTTTCTGTTTCATGCTTTTCCCTGTCATTAAGATAGCGAACGCGCCAGGTCAGGCGCCCCGTGGTTGTGCAGGCGATGGTCGTCGGGGACAGTGCCACCCGATACGCGACATCACCTGGAACAGCATTCAAAAACAGACTACCATTCAGGATAAGCTTAGTAATACTTTGTTATATATGAAAATCTTATATGTAAAAACTCAGAGGTCACAATGTCGACTGAAATTGCCACACAACTCACAGAACGTTTTTACCGCTATTTGGCGATAGCCACGCAAAGCGATGCCAAGGCGACCTGTTTGCCAAGTACGCCAGGACAGCAAGAGTTGGCCAATTTACTGGCTAAGGAGCTGATTGCGCTGGGGCTGGAAAACGTTCAGGTTGATCAGCATGCTACGGTGACCGCCGTTAAACCCGGTACGAAAAAAGGCGGGCCGCGGATCGGTTTTATCACCCATATTGATACCGTCGACGTCGGCTTAGCTGCGGATATTCACCCGCAAACGCTGATCTTTAACGGCGAAGACCTCTGCCTTAATCAGGCGCAAGATATCTGGCTGCGCACCAGTGAACATCCTGAGATCCTGCCCTATCAGGGAGAAGCCATTATTTTCAGCGATGGCACCAGCGTGCTGGGAGCAGATAATAAAGCCGCTGTCACCGTGGTGATGACCCTGCTGGCCAACCTGCAGGCAGAAGATTGCCATGGCGATATTGTCGTTGCCTTTGTTCCCGATGAAGAGATTGGTCTGCGCGGTGCCAAAGCGCTGGATCTTCAGCGCTTTGACGTCGATTTTGCCTACACCATCGATTGCTGCGAACTGGGTGAAGTGGTCTATGAAAACTTTAACGCCGCCTCGGCAGAAATTACCTTTACCGGCGTCAGCGCCCATCCCATGTCCGCCATTGGCGTGCTGGTTAATCCGCTGTTGATGGCACATGATTTTATTAGCCAGTTTGATCGTCAGGAGACACCGGAAAAAACCCAGGGGCGTGAAGGCTATATCTGGTTCAATGATATTAGCGCCAATCAGCAAGCCGCGACGCTAAAAGCCTCCATTCGCGACTTTGACAGTGCCAGTTTTGCTGCCCGCAAACAGAAGATCGAGCAAGTGGCCAACATGATTGCCGCGCAATATCCGACGGCAAAAGTGTCCGTCACTATCAGCGATACCTACAGTAATATCAGCAGCGCGATTGGCGAAAACCGGCAGGCTATCGATTTGATTTTTACCGCGTTGGAAGAGATAGGCGTGACGCCCAAAGTGATCCCGATGCGTGGCGGTACCGATGGCGCGGCGTTATCGGCCAAAGGGTTACTGACGCCCAATTATTTTACCGGCGCCCATAACTTCCATTCAAAATTTGAATTCTTACCGGTTAATTCATTTATAAAATCCTATGAGTTAACCCGCGCGCTGTGCCTGTTGGCAGCCAAAGAGTAAGGCAAGCGTCCCCGCTCGGTGGGGACGCTTTTATTTTCTGCACCACCTCAGGATGTCGCACTGCTCTCCAGAGGCTCACTACCCGCAGCAGGGTACTGCTTTTGGCTAAACTCGATATACAGCGTCAGGATAAACGCCAGAATATAGAGGGCGCTATAGGCAAGCACCACCCCGATCACGCTAACAGTAGGCAGTAACAAGGTTGCAATGGCTGGCGCAAAAAAGTTACTCAAACCGGCAGAAAGGTTGCACACCGAGATAGCCGCCCCCTTATGTTCCGGTTCCAGCGCCGGAAATAGCGCGGTCATTGGCACAAAGGCGGCAGTGGAGGCTCCCAGTAGGGTCGCTCCCAGCGCTGCCAACCAGAAGTTATCGCCAAAGATGGCCGGCAGAAAATAAAAAGTGATACTAAACACCGCACAACCCAAACAGCCATACCAGCGGATCACTCGCAGCCAGCCCAGTTTCTGCGAGACAATGCCCCAAAAGACATTAAAGACAATAGTCGAGAAGAAGAAAATAGCCCAGATCTGCAACCAGTCAGGCACGGAAAAACCAAAGCTGTCGACAAATACCAGTGGCATAATAATGGCAAAGCCATATAGCGACAGCGTATTGATAATACGTACAATGCTGGATAGAAAAATATTTCGGTTGCTTGCCAACAGCGTCACCGCACGACTCATTTCAGCGAATTTTTCTTTGGTAGATAAATTCATCATACGATTGGATACTTTAATATTATTCAGCGAAAGAATAGCAATAATTCCTCCCGCGCAAACCCACGCTAATGAAAACCATAAAACATTCATCTCGCCAATATGTGTAATAATTAAACTTGGCAAATAACTACCTATTACGCCAATTCCTAATGAGTATGCTGCCCAAAACCAGCCACAGGCCGAGCCAACTAACTCCTCGCGAACATTATTAACAATCACCACAATGAATGAATAAAGAAATAACGGATAGGCCAGTCCGCGGATACCATAAAACAGCAGAATAAAATAATAGTTTTTATGGGACAGGCCAAAAATCATAAAGAGTACGTGGAACACCACCCACATATAAAAGCCAATTCGCATGGCTTTTTGCGGGGTGATCACCTCGGCAATAACCCCTGAACCCCAGGCCGCCAGCGCTGCACATAGCCCATAGACTGTGAACGCCAGCGTTGCCTGCGCCGGGGAAAAACCGAGCTCGACAATATACCGGGAGAGAAACGCCAGCTCAAAACCGTCCCCGGTCATAAACAGGAAAATGGCCACATAGCCCCATAACAAATTGGTGGGCAGTCCCATCCAGTGATCGCTATTAACTTTCATTTCAGTACCTTATATTAATTTTAATTAATACTTCTCCGGAGGTTTTATTTTCTTATTGCCTAAAAAAGGTAAGCATATCACCCCCCTCCTCCGTCAATAAAATAGTCTCATTAATATGAATGCTGTCACATAATAGCCGGTTAAAATAATAGAATTGGCCATAGCAATTAATCGGTTAGCTAAAATGAACGATCAACTTGTGTTTATAAATACAATTTAAAAAGTGACCAGCATCTAAAATAATAACAAAAATGTTGACGTAAACATTTTATAAAACTAGTTTCTAAAAAACACACAAAAGCAAGGAAGAGAGCCGATATGAATATTTTACCGCAACAAATTAAGCAATTAGTTAATTATGGCCCTAACGACTACCGTCTTGTTTCTTCTCCGCTGCCGGTTCCCAAGGCCAATGAGCTATTAATAAAAATCAGCGCCTGCGGCGTCTGTGCCTCAGACGTTCACTGCTTCGGCGGGGCACAAATGTTCTGGGGAAGTGACAGCGCGCCATCATGGGTAAAACCGCCAGTAGTGCCAGGGCATGAGTTCTACGGCGAAGTCGCCGGTTTTGGCGAGGGAGCATTAGAACACTTTGGCGTAGCCCTCGGCGACCGGGTCATTGCCGAACAGATCGTCCCCTGCGACAAGTGCCGCTTCTGCAAGAGCGGCGATTACTGGATGTGTGAAAAACACGATATCTACGGTTTTCAAAGCAAAGATGCCGATGGTGGTATGTCGGAATACATGCTGCTGAAAGCCACCAGCCGGGTGCATAAAATTCCGACCACGCTGACCATGAATGAATGCGCGGTGATCGAACCCTTCGCCTGTTCGGTGCATGCCGTCAACCGTGCCGATATTCAGTTTGAAGATGTGGTGGTATTGGCCGGTGCCGGCACTCTCGGGCTGGGGATGGTGCAGGCCATTCGCCTGAAAACGCCTAAAAAACTGATCGTCCTCGACACCATCCCGGAACGCCTGGCGCTGGCCAGGAAATTCGGTGCCGATCTGGTGATGAATCCGCTGGAGGAAGACGTGGTAGCCAAGGTCAAAGCCTTGACCGGCGGCTATGGCTGCGATGTCTATATCGAGGCCACCGGTAACCCAAGGAGCGTGCCACAAGGCCTGAATATGATCCGTAAAATGGGTCGCTTCGTCGAGTTTAGCGTCTTTAGCGAAGAAGCCACCGTTGACTGGTCAATCATTGGCGACCGCAAAGAGCTGGATATCCGCGGTGCCCACCTTGGGCCAAACTGCTACCAAACGGTGATCGACTTTTTTGAACGCAAGCTGTTTAGCGCCGAAGGCGTGGTGACCGATACCTACTCACTGGATGACTGGCAAGCGGCATTCCATAAAGCGCACGGTGCCGAGTCAGTCAAAGTTTTGCTGATCCCTTAAGGACGCTTGCCGATGAAATATGTTGTTGGAGTCGATATCGGTACGCAAAGTACCAAAGGCATTCTGATGGATGCCAACGGACGTATTCTCGCCAGTGCCTCGCGCGGCTATGCGGTTGAGACGCCAAAACCCTTGTGGGCCGAGCAGTGGCCTGATGTCTGGCTGGAAGCGACGCTGGAGGTGCTGGCGGAGGTGGTCTCTAACGCAGGCGTCGATAAACAGCAGATCGCCTCTGTGTGCATCAGCAGCCTGTATGGCGGTTCGGGGATCCCGGTCGATGAGGATATCCGCCCGCTCTACCCCTGTCTGATCTGGATGGACCGCCGAGCCTCTGACCGCGTTGACTGGGTCAGAAACTATGTGGACACCAAAGAGCTCTTCAGGATCACCGGCAATTCGCTGGACAGTTACTACGGTTATACCAAGATCTTGTGGATCAAGGAAAACGAACCTGAGGTGTGGGCGAAAACCCGTTATTTCCTGCCGCCCAATAGTTATATCAACTACAAGCTCACCGGGGAAATCGCCGTTGATCACTGCTCTGCCGGTAATATTGGTGGCGTTTATAATATCGAAAAACGAGACTGGTCCACCAAGGCCTGCCGAATGCTGGGGATCCCGAAAACCATGCTGCCGGAGCGCCTGGTGCCCTCCGACGGCATAGTGG
The DNA here is from genome assembly GCF_012933545.1 of Rouxiella aceris. Taxonomy (GTDB): domain Bacteria; phylum Pseudomonadota; class Gammaproteobacteria; order Enterobacterales; family Enterobacteriaceae; genus Rouxiella; species Rouxiella aceris. The sequence goes on from NZ_JAADJU010000012.1 coordinate 6,722, forward strand.
GAGGATTGTTGCCGGAAATGGCGCACAAGCTCGGACTGGCCGCCGGTACGCCGATCGTTGCCGGTGGCGTAGACGCGGCGGTCGCCACCTTGGCGGCCGGGGTGGTAGCACCGGGTAACCACGTTGCCATGATTGGCACCTCCATGTGCTGGGGATTTGTCAATCATCAGGTTGATGCGCGGCATGGCTTGATCAGTATGCCGCACGTCAATAACCCCCAGCAGGATATCTACACCTTCGGCGGTGCCATTACGGCTGGTGCTTCCGTCACCTGGTTTATCGAACAGTTCTGTAGCGCAGAAAAACAGCAGGCGAAAAGCCAAGGCTGTTCGGTACATCAGTTGCTGGAAGAAAAAGCCCAAGACCTGGCACCGGGGGCAGAAGGGTTGATCTTTCTGCCCTATCTGATGGGCGAGCGCAGTCCCATTTGGGATGCCAAGGCTTCCGGCACCCTGGTGGGGCTAAGCCTGTACCATACTCGCTACCATATGTACCGTGCAGTACTCGAAGGGGTAACTTTTGCTCTGAAAGATAATATCGAGTCGGGCAAAGCCTGCGCCGAACGGCTGGACAATGAGCTGATTGTGGTGGGGGGTGCTGCGTTCTCCGATATGTGGATGCAGATTATTGCCGATATCACCGGCTATCCGGTGCTGACCATCAAAGAGGAAGTGGAGGCTCCGCTTGGCGATTGTTTCCTGGCTGCCAAAGCGGCCGGGATCATTCAGAATGCCGATGAGATCAGACAATGGTTTACCTTGCAGCCACGCGCTACCCCGGACGCCAAGCGTCACGAAAGGTATAACGAGATCTTTAAAACCTATCGTTCAGTCTATAAAAACCTGAAAGGCGATATGCATCAGCTCTATGATTTAACCAAAGTCAGTTAATTTTTTTGCTTTACCCCTTAGCCTTATAAAGCAACACGCCCGAAGAAAAGTTCCTTCGGGCGTTTTTTTCGTCGCTAGCGTTAGCAGGTCTTTGGGGTAACTTACTTTAGTGCGCCAGACAAAAACTGCTGCAAACGCGCACTTTTCGGGTTGCCAAAGACATCGGCCGGATTGCCTTGCTCTTCAATGACCCCCTGGTGCAGGAAAATCACATGGCTGGAAACGTGACGGGCAAACTCCATCTCATGGGTAACCACCACCATGGTTTTACCCTCTTCTGCCAGCTTTTGCATAATGCGCAGTACTTCGCCCACCAGCTCAGGATCCAGCGCCGAGGTTGGCTCATCAAACAGCAGCACTTCCGGCTCCATGGCCAACGCGCGAGCAATAGAAACACGCTGTTGTTGTCCGCCTGACAGATTAACCGGATACTTACCACGGGCGCGCTCGTCAATGCCCACTTTATCGAGATAGAGGATCGCGCGCTCTTTGGCTTCTGCCTTGCTCAGTCCCAACACCTGAATTGGCGCTTCCATCACGTTCTCGAGAACGGTCATATGGCTCCACAGGTTAAAGTGCTGAAACACCATGGTCAGCTTGGTACGCAGCAGTTGCAGCTGTTTTTTATCAAACACCTTTAACTGACCATCGGTATCGCGCACCATGCGAATATCCTGGTTATTGACGCTGATTGAGCCTTCGCTGGGTTTCTCCAGAAAGTTAATGCAGCGCAAAAAGGTACTTTTCCCCGATCCGGAAGAACCAATAATACTGATAACGTCACCTGCATTCGCCGACATCGAAACGCCTTTCAGTACCTCTTGTTCACCATAACGTTTATGCAAATCCACGACGGCTAATTTATTTTCTGACATGATTTTTCCCGCACAGGTTTAACGTTTTCGCTGTTAATGCTTTCAAAACTGCATCCCGCCTAATGAGAAGACTGGGGCTTAACGTGCGCCAGCCAGCGTTTTTCCGCCTTGCGGAAGAGAGTGATCAGGACAAACGACACAGCCAGATAAATGACCGCTGCAATACCAAAGGCATAAAACGGCTGGTAGGTGGCGGAGTTGATATCTCGGGCAATTTTCAGCACATCCGGCACCGTGGCGGTAAAGGCCAGGGCGGTGGAGTGCAGCATTAAAATGACTTCATTGCTATAGGCCGGAATGGCGGTACGCAGCGCCGAAGGTAAAATAATGCAGGTATAAAGTTTAAAACGCGAAAAACCATAGGCGTTGGCGGCCTCAATCTCACCGTGCGGCACGGCGCGAATGGCACCGGCAAAAATTTCGGTGGTATAGGCGCAGGTATTGAGCGTTAAAGACAAAATGGTGCAATTCAGACCACTACGGAAGAAAGCGTTTAAAAAATCGCTGCCGCGGACAATTTCCAGACTGTACATCCCGGAATAAAACACCAGGAGCTGCACATACAGCGGCGTACCACGGAAAACATAGGTGAACAACCAGATTGGGGTACTGATCCAGCGGTTTGGCGACACTCGCCCTACGGCCATCAGCACCGCCAGTAATCCCCCCATCACCACCGAGCTAATCAGCAGCCACAGGGTGATCGCCAGACCGGTAAACCGGTAACCATCGCTCCACAGCAGCGATAAACCGTATTGCTGCAAAATATCGATCATAGCTCAGCCCTCTTCACACCCAGTGAATAGCGACGGTCAAGCCATAGCAGAACACCATTGGATAAGGTAGTAAATACCAGATAGATAACACCGGCAACGATAGCGAAATAGAAAGGTTGATAGGTGCCCTTGCCCGCCAACTGCGTCGCCTTGACCACATCGTTAAGACCGAGCAACGAAACCAGTGCCGTAGCCTTGAGAATAACCTGCCAGTTATTGGCAATGCCCGGAAGCGCAAAACGCATCATCGCCGGGAAAAGAATACGGCGGAAAATTTGTGAACTGCTGAAGCCATAGGCCACTGCGGCTTCGATTTGCCCGCGAGGCACGGCCATAAAGGCACCACGGAAAGTCTCGGTAAAATAGGCACCGTAAATAAACCCGAGGGTGATAATACCGGCGCTAAGAGGATCGATATCAATCTGATCCATCCCCATGGATTCGGTCAGACTGTTTAAGGCAATTTGTAATCCATAGAAAATCAACAGCATTAATACCAGGTCCGGCACACCGCGAATTAAGGTGGTGTAGGCGCCGAAGATCGCCGAAATAAATCGATTTTTGGACAGTTTGCCACCGGCACCGATCAAACCGATAATCACCGACAACAGCACGGATGACAGTGCCAGTTCTAAGGTAACCAACGTGCCCTGGATGATGACCTGGGAATACCCATATAGCATGTACGTATCCTGTCTTTGACGAAAATCAGACTGTGTTTCGCAGGAGAGAGCCCTTTATTATTGGCAGCAGGCGCGTCTCAGGCCGTAACAGCAACAACGATTAGGGGTTAAGCACTCTGCTTTAAAAAACGGCTTACCCGTTTGGGCAAGCCGTCACTTCGGCTGTGACAACGCATTCCCTGACGTTGTCAGTTAATGCTTACCCGCCGTAAACATCAAAGTTGAAGTATTTTTTCGCCATTTTTTCGTAGGTACCATCTTTACGCATTGAATCAAAGGCTTTGTTCAATGCGGCTTTCAGGTCGTCTTCGTTTTTACGCAGTCCCATACCGGTACCCACGCCAAAGAATTTGTCATCTTTAACTGAAGGACCTGCGAAGGCGTAGTTTTTACCCGCAGCCTGTTTCAGGAAGCCTTCGCTACCTGCAACTTCGTCCTGGAATGCAGCATCAAGACGGCCAGATGCCAGGTCAGCATAAATCAGATCCTGGTTCTGGTAAGCCACGACGTTGATGCCTTTTGGCTGCCACATGGCGTTGGCATAAGCTTCCTGAGTCGAGCCTTGCAGCACACCGACGTTTTTGCCTTTCAATGCTTCCAGAGTAGGCAGCACTTTAGAACCGGCTGGCGCGATCAGACGCGCATTGGCAGCGTAGAGTTTTTCAGTGAAATCAATTTCTTGCTGACGTTTTTCGGTGATCGACAGTGAAGAAATGATAGCGTCGATTTTCTTCGCTTTTAATGATGGGATTAATGCATCGAAATCGCTTTCGACGTAAGTACATTTAATAGCCGCGCGCTTACACATTTCGTTAGCCAGGTCGATATCAAAACCGACCAGTTTGCCGCTGGAATCCTTGGATTCGAAAGGCGCATAGGTTGGATCCGTGCCGATTTTAATTGCTTTTGGCGCTGCAGCAAATGCGCTACCGGCGCTGGCCAGTACTAATACCAGAGGAAGAACCTTGAACAACTTTTTCATACATTACCCTCAGCCATTAATCGTGTGTTGTTGTGTCTGGTTGCCGAAACAACCCTTTTATTTTTCTGTTACCTGTCTGTGGCGGTAACTTTTTCCCACTTTCACTACTATGCAATAATTATGCAATACTTATGCAGTAATCGTGCCGACTTTGATCGACTGCTGCTTTAGTGTGCGATACGGCCAAAAATGTCTGTGCAAAATCATACGCTCGCTGCACCTTGGCCGTTGATTGAAACACAGATGCACCAAAATAAAACAAGCAAAGTTCAATTTTGGTGCATCGTTATCAATATGTACAAATTTAGGGCATAAAGGGTTACAAAAACTTAGTGGCTGCCCTGCCAGCGAACAAAAAGGTCCTGGGGAAGTTCAATATCAAACTGGTCAAGCACGCGGTTGACCGTCTGATTGATGATGTCATCGATAGTGACCGGGCGATGATAAAACGCCGGTACCGGCGGCATAATCACCGCACCCAATTCGGCCACCTGGGTCATCAGTCGCAAATGACCGAGGTGCAGCGGGGTTTCACGCACACAGAGCACCAGCGGACGGCGTTCTTTTAATACCACATCGGCAGCACGCGACAGCAAGCCGTCGCTATAGCTGTTGGCGATGGCTGACAGCGTTTTGATCGAGCAAGGCAGTATGACCATACCTGAGGTCTTAAAAGAGCCTGAGGAGATGCTGGCGGCGATATCACGGGGATCGTACACCTCGTCGGCCAATGCCTGAACTTCACGCAGACTGAAGTTGGTTTCCAGCGCCAGGGTCTGCCTGGCGGCATTGCTGATTAACAGATGGGTTTTGACATCAGCAACATCACGCAGCACCTCGAGCAAACGCACCCCATAAATTGCGCCACTGGCGCCGGAGATGCCAACAATAAGTTGTTTCATAAATACTGCCTTAAGGATCTGCAGAACATTTTAACGAATGACTTTGCCGGATTAAAAAGCCTTTAGCAAGCAACAGCCGGGCGCATTGCCACAGCGAGCAGATGATAGGATAAATAAGGGGAAAAGCGGAATAAAAAAACCGCCTGCCCTGACTGGCAGGACAAGCGGTGGGAAGGCATTTTTTTTTGCCATTAGCCTTCGTTATGCATTTCGAGATTTTCAGCTTCCTGCTGACCACGCAAGGCCTGTGCATCGTCATTACGCAAGGCTTCAAGGTAGTCAAGATAGCTCTGATCAACGTCTTTGGTGACGTAGATACCATCAAATACCGAGCATTCGAATTTCTCGATATCCGGATTCTCTTCACGCACAGCGTCAATCAGGTCGCTCAGATCCTGGAAAATCAACGCATCGGCACCAATCATCTGTTTAATTTCACTCACTTCACGACCGTGAGCAATCAGTTCATTGGCGCTAGGCATATCAATACCATAGACGTTCGGGAAGCGAACTTCCGGCGCGGCCGAAGCGAGATAGACATTTTTGGCACCGGCTTCACGGGCCATTTCGACGATCTGCTGTGAGGTGGTACCACGCACGATAGAGTCATCCACCAGCAGCACGTTTCTGTCACGGAACTCGGCGCGGTTGGCGTTCAATTTACGGCGAACCGATTTGCGACGCTCCTGCTGACCCGGCATGATAAAGGTGCGGCCAACGTAACGGTTTTTTACAAATCCCTGGCGATAGGGTTTGTTAAGGATGCGAGCGATTTCCAGCGCGATATCGTTGGAGGTTTCCGGGATCGGGATAACGGCATCGATCTCCAGATCTTCCCACTCGCGGGCAATCTTGGCCCCCAGTTTTTGTCCCATACGGCGGCGGGCGCTGTAGACGGAAATCTTATCGATAAACGAATCAGGACGCGCAAAGTAGACAAACTCGAACAGGCATGGGTTGTACTGAGGATTTTCAGCACACATGCGGGTAAAGAGCTGGCCTTTCTCGGTGATATACACGGCTTCGCCTGGCGCAACGTCGCGCAGGAATTCAAAGCCGAGGGTATCGAGAGCTACACTCTCGGACGCCACCATATATTCGGTGCGGTTTTCGTCAAGCACACGCTTGCCGATCACCAAAGGACGGATGCCGTGCGGATCGCGGAAGGCGAGCATGCCGTGACCGATGATCATCGCCACGCAGGCATAAGCGCCGCGGATCTTCAGGTTCACCGCAGAAATCGCCGCGAAAATGTTGTCTGCTTCCAGGGGATAATGCTGGAATCTGTCCAGTTCACTGGCAAGAATATTCAGCAAAACTTCAGAGTCAGAAGTGGTGTTGACATGGCGACGAGCGCCTTCAAACAGCGTACTTCTTAATTCGTGGGCATTGGTCAGGTTACCGTTATGGGCAAGGGTGATGCCGAACGGAGAGTTGACGTAAAAAGGTTGAGCCTCTGAAGCGCTGGAACTGCCAGCCGTAGGGTAACGAACGTGACCAAGGCCCATGTTGCCCTGCAAACGTTGCATATGCCGTGCTTCGAACACATCTTTCACCAGACCATTGGCCTTCCGCAGACGGAAGTTGTTGTTGCCATCAATGGTGACGATGCCTGCGGCATCCTGCCCACGGTGTTGTAACACCGTTAACGCGTCATAAATCGACTGGTTTACCGGCATAAAACCGGCGATACCGACAATACCGCACATGTTGTCTTTTCCTCATCAGCGCTGCCAAAGCTAGATATGCTTTGGCAAGAAACTCGACGTGCTCTGCAGGTAGTCAAAGAACCACCTGATGATATAACTAAACTGTGGGATCAACTGCGACTGTTTCCAGTCTTCACTGTGCGAAAAGCTGGTAAAGGTATCCAGAAAGAACAGCATTGCCGAGACAATCAACACCCCGCGCAGTGCGCCAAAACAGACACCTAATACCCGGTCGGTTCCCGATAGTCCGGTACGCTCGACCAGCGAACTAATCACATAGTTGACAATTGCACCTACGATCAACGTCGCGATGAACAAGATGGCAATTGCGATCCCGTTTCGAACGACTTCGTCTTCGAAACGCGTGAAATAGACGGCGAGGTAAGGATAATAGTGGCTGGCAACGAAGAAGGCGCACCCCCAGGTTACCAATGATAAGGCTTCGCGAACAAAACCTCGAATCAGGCTGACTAACGCAGAAAACCCGATAACCGCAATAATGACGTAATCAATCCAGACCATCACTCTATCCAGTCTCTCATCCAGGAAAAGACCCGTTGTTTTTGTCGCAAAAGCGGCAATGACTCTGGGTACAACTTGCCCGGCATCCAAATCGCTGCGAATTCTAACAGAAAAAGAAAACGTTTGCGTAGGGTAAATCTGCCGGTCAGCCAAATTAATCATAAGGGTGAAAAAAACATCAATCACCGCAAAAAGATAACAAATTATTACTTGTTCAGACGGCATAAAGCCCGATGCTGCCCGCCGCCATGGCGGGCGTCATCAGCCTTTAGTGCGCGGCGCTATAACCGCGTACTTGCCCGCTCAAACCACTAAGATCTTTTAACTTATCCAGCGAACCTTCAAGCTTTTGCTTGTTGGCTTCCGGACCGACAAATACGCGCGTAATCTGTCCCTGAACCGGGGTCGCCGGCAGGGTATAGGCGCGATAGCCGGACAAACGCAGTTTGGCGACAATTTCATTAACTTTGTCGGCATTCTTCAGCGCACCCAACTGCACCACATAGGATTGGGCCACCGGCGGTTTTTCTGCGGCTGGCTCTTTCGCTTCGGCCGGTGGTTTGGCTGCTGCCTCAACCTGCGGTTTCGTTTCGGCTTTTGGTGACTCTACCGGTTTGGCTTCCGCCTTTTTCGCGGTTACCGCTTTTGGCGGTTGCTGCGCTTTCAGTTGCTGCTGTCGCGACTCGGCTACCGGTGGTGGCGTCAGCGTTTTAGGTGTGGCCTTGGCCGCAGGGGCACGTGGTGCTACCTCGGTTTCCGTATCCGGGGCGTCTTGCGAGGAGGCAACGGCATGAGCCGCCTCGGCAGCACCGGCATTGACCGCTTCCCCTGCCCCTTCCGGCGGCTGAGCCGGTAACGACTGGGTTATTGGGCCAGCGGGCTCCTGCTCCTGAACATCCCCCGGTTTGGGAACCAGCGGAATGGAGGCAAACTCATCCTCGTAGTGTTTTTTTTTGCCATCCAGCAGACCCGGTAGCAGGATCACTCCCAAGGCTACCAGGATCACGGTGCCAACCAGACGATTTTGAAACTTACTTGCCACTGGTATTCCCCGTATCCATCGCAGCCATAACATGGGCTACGGTATGAAATGATCCACAGACAATGACGATATCCTGACTATCAGCATCCTGCATCGCCTGCTTCCATGCGCTCGCAACGTCGGTAAAGGCCATGGCCTGAGGCAAGTGCTCAGTCAGCGCGCTAACCGGTGCGCCGCGTGGCCCCTCAAGAGGGGCACAATACCAGACATCAACCTGCGGTTTGAGACATGCCAACGTACCGGCAATATCTTTATCTGACAACATACCGATAACCGCGCGGATTTTCCCCCCTCGCCTTGGCAAATCAGAAAGTTTACCGGCCAGATAACCTGCCGCATGCGGATTGTGCGCCACATCGAGGATCAACCGTGGCGAGTCACTAACCAACTGAAAACGTCCGGGTAGCGCTGCCTGCTGCAACCCCTGACGAATGGCTGCCTCGCTGACCCTTAAGCTCGAGTAATGCAACACGGCCAGCGCCGTGGCAGCATTGGGCAGCGGCACCTGGGGCAGCGGCAATTGATCATAGGTGACAGCGGGTAAATTGTCAGCGCCAGCACAATGCCACTGCCAGTTATTATTGTTGCTGGTGTAATGCCAGTCCTGACCGACGCGGTGCAACTGAGCGCCCTTTTCTTCGGCAACCAGGGCAATGGAATGCGGCATATCGCCTTCGCCGACCACCGCAGGGCGCGCATGGCGGAAGACACCGGCCTTTTCACGGCCAATACTTTCGCGATCAGGCCCCAGCCAGTCGGTATGATCGAGGGCAATACTGGTGACGGCAGCCACATTGGCATCAACAATATTGGTAGCGTCAAGCCTGCCACCGAGGCCCACTTCGAGGATCACCACATCCAGCGCCGCCTGTTTAAACAGTTGTAGCGCCGACAGCGTGCCATATTCAAAGTAGGTCAGCGAAATATCGCCACGACCCGCCTCCAGCAGGGCAAACGACTGGCAATGTTGCTCTGGCGTCAGTTCCTGTCCCTGAATGCGCACCCGTTCGGTATAACGCACCAGATGTGGCGAACTGTAGACACCGACACGCAGCCCCGCTGCCAGCAGAATGGCTTCCAGCGTACGGCAGGTGGTGCCTTTACCATTGGTCCCGGCCACGGTAAAGACCTGGGGGGCCGGGGTTAGCAGATCCATACGGGTTGCCACCGCCTTGACCCGATCGAGACCGAGTTCAATCGCCTGAGAATGGAGATTTTCAAGATAATAAAGCCACGTGGCCAAAGGCGACGTGGCTTGGGGGATAGGTATATTTTGCATGGCAATGCCCTTTTGTCAGTACTTGCAATCAGAATTGCTTACGGACTCGGGATAACAGCCTTTATTACTTATACCCGTCATACTTGACGTGGCGCCTGCACGAATGCATCCGCATCACTGACTGCTGCCCGCGGCTCGCACTGACTGCCTGGCTGCAACGCCAATGACTTTGGGTACAGTACGGCGGCAAAAGGCTTGCCGCCCAGGTTATACGAACAGGCTATTATCCCTGCCTGTCAGGCATCCTGATGATTATCACTTGAAGCATCACTTGCGCTAACCGCAGGAACTTCAGTGACTTTAGGTTCAGGGCGTCCAGTCAATTTGGCTAATACGCTGCCTAACTTGTTACGCAACTCAGGACGACGAACAATCATATCGATCGCCCCTTTTTCGATCAGGAACTCACTGCGTTGGAAGCCCGGCGGCAGTTTTTCACGCACAGTCTGTTCGATAACGCGTGGTCCGGCAAAGCCAATCAGCGCCTTGGGTTCAGCCACATTGATATCGCCCAACATTGCCAGGCTGGCAGAGACGCCACCCATGGTCGGGTCAGTCAGTACGGAAATATAAGGCAGACCGCGTTCTTGCAGTTTAGCCAGCGCCGCACTGGTTTTGGCCATTTGCATTAGCGACATCAGGGCTTCTTGCATACGGGCACCGCCGCTGGCAGAGAAACAGACCAGTGGGCAGTTATCTTCCATCGCCTGTTCAACGGCACGGACAAAACGCGCACCAACCACCGAGGCCATTGAACCGCCCATAAAGGCGAATTCAAACGCCGCCACCACGATAGGCATACCAAACAGCGTGCCTTTCATGACCACCATGGCGTCTTTTTCATCAGTCTCTTTTTGAGCCGCTACCAGACGATCTTTATATTTCTTCGAGTCTTTAAACTTGAGCACGTCTTTTGGCTCAAGCTCACTACCCAATTCGACCTCACTGCCCTCATCCATAAAGGTGAACAGACGCATACGCGCAGACATGCGCATATGGTGATCACATTTCGGACAAACCATCAGATTACGCTCAAGTTCAGCTCGGTATAACACCTGACCACAGCTATCGCATTTGGTCCAGACACCTTCTGGAATGCTTGCTTTACGGGTTTGCGAGATGTTGCTCTTGTTAAGAATTCGTTCAATCCAGCTCATCGATGACCTTTCTGTTTGAACCTGGCAAACGCCAGTTCGCTGTTCATGCTGTAACCAGTCCCCTGCATTTAACTCAAAAACCGCCCTCGATTAATTTCGGAATTTCATTCGGCTATCGCCGCTGAAATCGTGGAAATCAGGAGGTTGTTCGCAGGAACAGACCATAAATGTCGCTCATTAAACCATAACAGCCGTAGACTGTGGATAAAAAAATGGTTCCATCCAGTGGTTTAACAATTTTAAATTAATAATATCGCCCGAGGTCAGGGTCACCCCTGACCATCAGGTTTACCTTTATTGCGTCTTGGCCGCAGCCCGGCGGTGACGCAGCACCTCAATAATCGCCGGCAACACCGACACGACGATAATACCGACAATCACAAATTTCAGATTGTTCTGCACAAAGGGCTGGTTGCCGAAAAAATAGCCCGCGTAGGTCAACAGTAACACCCATAATAGCCCCCCGGCCACGTTATAGGCGGCAAAATGGCGATAGGACATATGCCCCATCCCGGCAACAAAGGGGGCAAAGGTGCGAACAATCGGAACAAAGCGCGCAAGAATAATCGTTTTACCGCCATGTTTCTCGTAAAACTTGTGAGTTTGTTCCAAATAACTGCGACGAAAAATTTTCGAATCAGGATTGGCGAACAATTTGGCACCGAACAGCCGACCAATGGTGTAGTTCACCGCATCTCCGGCCACCGCTGCCAGCGCCATCAAAAATACCATGGTATGCACATTCAGGCTGTGGGCTGGCAATGCCGCCAGCGCACCGGCAACAAAAAGCAGTGAATCGCCAGGCAAGAAAGGTGTCACCACCAGTCCGGTTTCGCAGAATAAAATCACAAACAGAATGGCATACACCCATACGCCATATTGTGCAACCAACTCGGTTAAATGCACATCAATATGCAGAATAAAATCAATGATATAGTGAATATATTCCATGGTATTCCCTCAAATGACTTCAATCGGCCAGGAACAGAGGCCCCAGTGTGACCTTCGGCAAAGCAAATTTTTCAGGATAATCGACAGCAACCAGATACAAACCTTCTGCCTTGGCGGTGGCAGCGGCAAGATTACGGTCTTTGGCAGCCAACAACTCGGCCATCCAGTTTTCAGACTGATTGCCCGCCCCCACTTCCACCAGGCTACCCACGATATTGCGCACCATATGATGCACAAACGCATTGGCTTTAATATCAACCACCACATAATGCCCATAGCGGCTCACCTGCAGATGCATCATAAAGCGCCAGGGCGTGCGCGACTGACATTGCACGGCACGAAATGAGGTAAAGTCATTCTCGCCAAGCAGACATTGCCCCGCCCGCTGCATTTTTTCAACGTCCAATGGCATATGCACATGGGTAATGCCCTGCTGCAAAATAGCCGGGCGGTAGCGATGATTATAAATCACATAGCGATAACGGCGCGCAGTAGCGCTAAAACGCGCGTGAAAATCTTCGCTGACGTGACTAACCCAACGCACGGCGATATCCTTGGGCAGATGGGTATTCACCCCCATCGTCCAGGCAGCATCTTTGCGCCATACCGGCGTATCAAAATGCACTACCTGCCCGGTAGCGCTGACGCCCGCATCGGTGCGTCCGGCGCACTGTACGGTGATCGGTGCATCGGCAACTCGACTTAACGCCCTTTCGACACAGGCCTGCACGCTGTCGACTTCTTGCTGACGCTGCCAGCCGTAATAACTGCTACCCTGATACTCAACCCCTAACGCAATGCGTTCAGCCACCCCTCTCGGTGCTGGCTCAGGGCATAATTCTGCAGACATCAGTACCAATACTCCTGGATCAGTTTTTCTGCGGTTTCCACCGCCATCAGCGCGCCGCCAAAACGAACATTGTCCGCCACCGACCAAAACTGAAGCAACTCGGGAATACCGTAGTCATTACGCAAGCAACCGATGCTTAACGAAGCATTGCCTGAGGCATCACTAACCTGCGTCGGGAAATCATCCTCTTCACTGAGATTAATGTCAGCAATTTGTTCAAGTTCAGCCCGGGCTTCTTCGGCTGAAAGCGGACGTAATCCCTCGAGATGCACCACCTGGGCATGGCCATAAAATACCGGCGACTGCACGCAACTGACGGAAATCGGCAGCCCTTCGTCCTGCACCACTTTACGCACCTGATCGACCAGACGACGCTCCTGCAACACGCTGCCTTCGTCATCACTCAGCAACGGCAGCAGGTTAAATGCCAACTGCTTGCGGAATACGCCCTCTTCGGCCGGAATACCGTTAAGCAGACGCGCACTCTGGCCCGCCAAATCGTCTACCGCCGCTTTACCCAGCGCGGATACGGAAAGCAGAGAGGTGACATGCAAACGCGAAAGGCCCGCCAGCTCGGTCAGCGGTTTAATTGCCGTCAATAGTTGGCAGGTCAGGCTATCGGCCACCGCCACAATATTGCGATTGCGGTAATGGGAGAGCACATCGGGGTTGACTCCGGGTACCACCAGCGGCACATCCGGCTCCATGGCGAACAGGCCACTGCTGTCGATCACCAGACAACCCTGGTTGGCGGCTTCTTCGGCGTATTTGGCCGAAGCCTCGACACCGGCGACAAAAAAGGCCAGTTGCACTTGCGACCAGTCAAACTCGGCAGCATCGTGCACCAGCGCGCTTTTGCCGTTATAACGAAGGGTTTGTCCGGCGCTACGCTCGCTCGCCAGAGGGAAAATCTCACCAACCGGGAACTGACGTTCAGACAGCAGATCCAGTAGCGCCTCACCTACGGCACCCGTGGCGCCAAGCAGCGCAATATTCCAGCCATCAGACATGTTGGTTTTCTCCAGAAATGTTCAAACTACAGACTAAAAGGGACGGTCATCACCGCCCCCGCTAAATTTAGCTATGAATAGCCGTACTACAGCAAGCGGCATCAATATTGACTGCCGCCGCGGGATATCGTTTCGGGTGCGTTGACAGGATGCGACAGTATGGCGCGCATCCCTGATAAAAACCTTAGGAAACGTCGCTGGTAAAACCGAGTTGCTGTAGCAGGCTGGCTGTCTGCGGATTATCGCAGTGGACCGTCAACGAAGACCATTCGCGGCGCTCTTCATAGAATTTGCGTAAACGGTCAAACTCACCGCTTTTGCCCGCGACTCTGCGCAGCGGCGCATCATCACGGCGCACATCATACACCAAGTGCGCCAGACGCAGCAGTTTAGCTTCGGTTAACTCACCGCGCAGGCATACCTCGGCAAACTCGGGGGCCGGCAGCAGGCTGGCCAGCGGCACATGCTGCGGCTGACCGATAAACTGGCTATAGGCCTCAAACACCTGCGTGGTGCCGCGTGCTTTGCCTTCCAGGCTGTATCCGGCGATATGCGCGGTGCCAATAGCCACTTTATCCAGTAGCGCCAGCGACAGTTCCGGCTCGGGCTCCCAGACATCGAGTACGGCAGTGAGTTTTTTCTCACCGTTTAGCGCGGTCAGCAAGGCCGCATTGTCGACTACTTCCCCTCGACAGGCGTTAATCAAAATAGCGCCCGGTTTCAGGGCTGCCAGCATCGCGGCGTCCACCAGGTGATAGGTTTTATCCACTCCGGACTGATTTAATGGCGTATGGAAAGTCAAAATATCCGCTTCCGCCACCAGTTGCTCGATAGAGCTGAACGCATCACCGCCTTCATGGCGCGCGCGCGGTGGATCGCATAACAGGGTGCGAATACCCAGTGCCTGCAAACGCGCATTCAACCGCGAGCCAACATTGCCGACGCCGATAATACCGACGGTTTTGTCGCGCAGGGAAAATCCGTCGCGCTGGGCGAGGATCAACAACGAAGAGAAAACGTATTCCACCACGGCAATGGCATTGCAACCCGGTGCGGCAGAAAAACCGATCCCCGCCTGCTGCAACCAGCTGTCGTCCACATGATCGGTCCCTGCCGTTGCGGTACCCACAAATTTTATCGGCGTCACTGTCAGCAGACTTTCATTAACCTTGGTCACCGAACGCACCATCAGCGCATCGGCGTTAGCCAGAGCATCTTTAGGGATGGGACGACCAGGAACGGCCTGAACTTCGCCTAACCGGCTAAACAACTCAACCGCATAAGGCATATTTTCATCAACCAGGATTTTCACGCTTGTCTCCGCTACCGCTGCAAAAAGAATAATGAACAATATACGCGTCGTATTTGTGGCTGCACCTGCAACGTAAAAGATAACGCCATAAAGGGCGGCCATTTTGCCATAGCTTTTTCGCTATATATAGCCAATGCACAGGACAACGCCCGTTTGGTCACCCGGTTGCCGAGCCACTTCGTGCGATTGTCCGATTAACGGCACACGATGTCTGTAAATCAATATAGAAAAGAGAACAAATCGCATTACACTATGGCGTGTCTCGCAGGGTTGCGCAGGCGCTGTTGACTATCAACCTTGGATACTGATTTATGAATCTGCTTTTCCCACTATTTGCAGTACTTATCTGGTCGTTAAACGCCGTGGTCAGCAAGGCAGCGGCCAGCGCCATCGATCCGGCTGCGATCTCATTTTATCGTTGGCTGCTCGCGCTGCTGACCCTGACCCCTTTTGTACTTCCCGGCGTATGGCGTAACCGCGCCGAGATAAAAAAGTATTGGTGGAAGTTTCTGGTGCTCGGTCTATTGGGTATGGTGCTCTATCAGAGTCTGGCCTATTACGCAGCACACAGCGTCAGTGCACTGTTTATGGGGATTATCGCCTCGCTGATCCCGTTACTGACCGTGCTGATCAGCCTGGTATTGCTCAGCGTAGTACCCACGGTGGGAATTGCCGCCGGTAGTCTGCTGTCACTGGCTGGCCTGGTTTGGTTGGTCAGCGGCGGCCATCCCGAAAAACTGCTGCAACAAGGTATCGGCGTGGGTGAACTGATGATGTTTGCCGCTACTGCGTCCTATGCACTCTATGGCGTATTGACCAAGCGCTGGGCAATCCCGGTTGGCAACTGGCAATCGCTGTATATGCAGATTGTGTTTGGCGTGCTAATGCTGATACCCAATTTTTTACTGGTCAGTGATGCCGAGTTGACCCGGCAAAATATGCCGCTGGTGCTGTTTGCCGGCATCCCGGCATCGATCATCGCCCCTTTTCTATGGATCAAGGGAGTGCATCACCTCGGTGCCAATACTGCCAGCATATTTATGAATCTGACTCCCATTTTTACCGCCATTATTGCGGTATTCTTTTTACATGAGCATCTGCAAAGCTATCACCTTATCGGTGGCGGCATCACGCTGGTAGGGGTTATTTTGGCCCAGCGCTTGCGTAAGCCGCTGTTTGGCGCGCGACGGTCCTCGATAAAAGAAGTGACACCGGAATAAACTGATTCCGTAAGTGATTCGGGTGAGTGAGAATGAAAGATATTACTCCGGCAGCGGGAAAATCCGTTATTAGGGAGAGTACACCGTTGGGGTCGTAGCGGGCTTGCCCGCCGGAGCGCACCTGGGTGTGCTACGCCCGGGTATCTCGATACTGAAGAAAACCTTGTCAGCAAACGCAAGGCCAACACCAGAGCTTACATCAGTAAGTGATTCGGGTGAGTGAGAATGAAAGATATTACTCCGGCAGCGGGAAAGTCCGTTATTAGGGAGAGTACACCGTTGGGGTCGTAGCGGGCTTGCCCGCCGGAGCGCCCCTAGGTGTGCTATGCCCGGGTATCTCGATACTGAAGACAACCTTGTCAGCAAACGCAAGGCCAACACCAGAGCTTACATCAGTAAGTGATTCGGGTGAGTGAGAGTAGCTAACGCCGCTACGGCTTCAAGTACGAAGGGGATGTCGATTGCCGCCATTTACAGGTATGATGTCGTCGCCATGCGCTCGACGCAGTGTTTAACACATCTATATTCCCTCAACAGGCAGCACCTCGAGGGGTTTAAATCTCCATAGCAAGGACTGGTAATATGCAACCTTTGAGTGGCCCAAGCTCACCCGTTGGCGGTAATCGGGCTCAGCCCAACGGCCCAACAGTCCCTGCCGGACCCGGCGAAAATCAGCCGTTGACGCCAGCGCAGCGTACCACGCTGGAAAAGCTGATCGTCAAGATCATGGCGCTGACCACCATGAAATCCCCAGAGATTTGGGCCACCCTGCGCCACGATCTGGCCGTTGCCCATGACAGTGAACTAACCACCAGCCAGTTTCCGCGGGCGGAGTCGTTGTTACAGGGCAAGCTCACCCAGGCGCAGGATAGCCACGCCACGCGCCAGTTGATGCAGCAGCTTACCGAACTCTTGCCGCTAGGCAATAATCGCCAGGCGGTCAGTGATTTTATTCGCCAGAATTACGGTCATACGGTACTGAGTCAGCTTAGCCACGCACAGCTCGAAACTGTGCTGGTATCCATTCAGTCCCGCGAAATGACCATTCCACAACCGCAGCAAACGGCGGTGATGGATCGCGCTCTATTGCCTGCCGAGCAAAGCAGCCTGCAACAATCGGTGGCCAAGCTGAGCGCCGCCACCGGTGAAGCCCCGGCCAAAATCTGGCAGGAGTTGTTTGTGATGGTCGGGGTAAAAGTCGGTGAACCTATTCCGGCAAAGCATTTTCAATTGCTGACCCAGTTTGCACAGGTAAAAATCACCGTCAGCCAGCAAAACTCGCCGACCCTGGCAACCATGCTTAGCGTGCTTAAACAACCGGCAACCCCGCAAGAGCAGCATCGTCTGACCGAGTTTGTGGCCACCAATTTCAATGCCACACCCGATACCCCGCTAACACCAATACAAATCAACGATCTGATTGGCGTCTTGTTTAACCAGCGAGTCGATCGCTCACCGCGCAGCGAACGTCAGGACGAGGAGTTGACCCGCGTGGCGCGTACTGAGCCCAAGCCGTGGGCTAACCCCTTTATTGCCATGCTGCCGGAGTCGATGCGCGCCAGCGGTGGGACCTCACTGGCGATCGTGCTGTTTTTGGTGATCGTTGTTGTGCTGTGGTTAGTCATTTAAACGCTTACCGCCAGGCCAGCAAAAACCAGCCGACCAGACCGCTAAACAGTAGAAAAAGAAACGAATAGCCGTGAAAAGTCAGCCAGATTCGTTTCTCTCCCGACATGCGCAAGGCAATCAGGTTGGCCAGCGAACCAATGGCCAACCCAAAGCCACCGGCATTCACCGCATAGGCCAGCAAGGCGTTTGCCGGCAGATAATTGACCAGCAAAATCGTGGCGGGAACGTTACTGATAATCTGTGACAGTCCAATCCCCAGCAGATAATGGCCGTACTCCGGCAAGCCAGCTATTTGGCCAAAGGCTGCCTGCAGGGGACCCAGGCCGACAATAAGCCTGACATCAATAAACATGACCATAAACACCGCAATCAATGGCCAGTCAATACGCAGTAATACCTGCCGCGACAGCAATAAAAAACAGATTAACACCACGGCCAAACCATAAAGCGCCAGTCCAAAGTCAACGCAGACAATAAACAACAGATATAGAACCACGCAACTCAACAGTAGCGGCTTATTAAAAGCGCTGCCCGGTTGTGTCTGCTTTTTCTTTAAAGCATGAGATGGAAAGCTAAACCAGGTGACCAGCAGCAGTGCCAGCAAGGTGATCAGTGCCAGCGGCGACATTTGCCAAATAAAATGGGCAAAAGAGAGCCCGGAGCGGTTCCACAGCAAGATATTTTGTGGATTGCCCACCGGGGTAAGCAGGGAACCGGCGTTAACCGCCAGTGCCTCAAAGATAATCAGCCGGGTGACCGGTAAGGATGTCAGTTTCTTTAAGGTGATGGTCAGGGGCACCACAATAAACAGCGCCACGTCGTTGGTCATAAAGGTCGACAACACAGCAGCAGCGGCCACTAAAAACAGGGCGACCGCCCGCTCATTGCTCAGGATATTGATCATTTTGCGACCGACAACATCGAAATAACCACTGATTTCGACGCCCTTGGTCAACAACAGCAACCCGAGCAGCGTGACAATGGTCGTCCAGTCAATAAAGTCGGCAAACTGAAGGATTTTCTCCGGTTGCAGCAGACTTAATACAACAGCAAGCAGCAGTAAAACGTGCAGGAATCGGTCATGGAGAAAGGGACGAAATAATGTTTTGCACGCCTGTATCATCATTAAAAACACCGAGAATTCGAACAGCGAGAGAGGTGCTGACGTTACCCTAAGCCGACAGCTTACGCCAGAGGGTTAGTGCGATATCTGGCAACACCATAGCGGCATAAAAGACCTTGAGATGCCGACCATAGACGCAAAAAAGCCCGCAATAAGCGGGCCTTTGATAACCAACGTTAAAACAAAAGCGATTAACGGTCGTTTGGCATTTTACGCATTACCAGCGTGGCGTTGGTGCCACCAAAACCAAAGCTGTTTGACATCACGGTAGTCAACTGACGTTGGGTCGGTTCGGTAATGATATTCATGCCCGCAGCCGCATCGTCCAGCGTCTCAATATTGATGCTTGGCGCAATAAAGTTATTCTCGGCCATCAGCAGGGTATAAATCGCTTCCTGCACACCGGCGGCACCCAGTGAGTGTCCGGTCATGGCTTTGGTAGAAGAGATAGCCGGGGTATTCTCGCCAAACACTTCGCGGATAGCACCCAGTTCTTTTACGTCACCAATCGGGGTCGAAGTACCGTGCACGTTGACGTAGTCAATTGGGGTGTCCACACCCTGCATGGCCATCTTCATACAACGTACTGCGCCTTCACCAGATGGAGCCACCATATCGGCACCGTCAGAGGTGGCACCATAGCCAACAACTTCGGCATAAATATGGGCACCACGGGCCAGAGCATGTTCCAGCTCTTCGACCACCACGATACCGCCACCGCCGGCAATGACGAAACCGTCACGGGCGCTGTCATAGGTACGGGAGGCTTTTTCCGGGGTTTCGTTATAGCCGCGAGACATCGCACCCATAGCGTCAAACTCGCAGGCCATTTCCCAGCACAGCTCTTCGCCGCCGCCAGCAAATACCACGTCCTGTTTGCCCAGCTGAATCATTTCAACCGCGTTGCCAATACAGTGCGCAGAGGTGGCACAAGCAGAGCTGATGGAGTAGTTGACACCGCGAATTTTAAAAGGCGTCGCCAGGCAGGCAGAAACACCTGAAGCCATGGCTTTGGTCACCATATAAGGACCGACACCTTTCAGGCCACGTGGTGAACGCATGGCGTCAGAACCCGCAACCTGGTTGCGTGGTGAACCACCGCCGGAACCTGCGATCAAACCGGTACGTTCGTCAGAGACCATTTCTGGTGTCAGACCCGAGTCGGCAATCGCCTGCTCCATGGAAAGATAAGCGTAGATAGAGGCATCACTCATGAAACGCACAATCTTGCGATCGATAAGGCCAGCCGTGTCCAGTTTCACATTGCCCCAGACGTTGCATCGCATCCCGGCATCTTTAAATTCCTGCGAGAAGGTGATCCCAGAACGACCTTCCTGCAGAGACGCCAGAACTTCCTGCTTGTTGTTACCGATGCTCGAGATAATGCCCAGGCCAGTAATCACAGCACGTTTCATTTAATACCTCTTTTACTAGTAAACTATTCGGGATTTCGTCACGCACTTTAGCGTACAGTTGTACGCCGAACAAGTCCGATCAGCAATTCTGAATGTAAAGAATCGAAATTTGCGTGATGACAGGCAGACAGTTAAACTTCGCGCACAGCCTCGAACCAAGAGAGTTTTACGTGGAATACTCCCCTATCCAACCGGCCGAATTGCGGTGGAACGAACAGGGTACACCTGTTTCCCGACAGTTTGATGACATCTACTTTTCGGATCAGGGCGGCCTCGATGAAACCCGACACGTGTTTCTTCATGGCAACCATTTTCCTGACCGTTTTACTGCCCACCCGCGCCCGCTGTTAGTCGTCGCCGAAACAGGTTTTGGCACCGGTTTAAATTTCTTGACGCTCTGGCAATGCTTTGCCGAATTTCAGCGACAGCAGCCTCAGTCCACCTTGCAACGTCTGCACTTCATCAGTTACGAAAAATTCCCGCTGTCGGTCAGCGACCTCGAAATGGCCCATCGCCACTGGCCGGAACTGGCGGCGTTCGCCGATGAAATGCGTCAGCAATGGCCACTGCCTATTGCCGGATGCCATCGCCTGTTGTTGGCCGGGGGACGTATCACCCTCGACCTGTGGTTTGGTGATGTCACCCAACTGCTGCCCAACAGCGATCCCAGCCTGTATCAACAGGTGGATGCCTGGTTCCTCGACGGCTTCGCCCCTGCCAAAAACCCGGAAATGTGGAGCGATGCGCTGTTTGCCGCAATGGCGCAACTGACTCGCAGCGCAGGCACTTTTGCCACCTTTACCGCCGCCGGTTTTGTCCGCCGCGGTTTGCAGCAGGCAGGCTTTAACGTCAGCAAAGTCAAAGGTCACGGCAAAAAACGCGAAATGCTCAGCGGCTGGCGAGAAACCGCAGCGCTAACGCCCCATCCCACGCCCTGGTCTGCGCGACCTGCGGCCAGCCACCCTGCCGACATCGCCATTCTCGGCGGCGGGGTGGCCAGTGCGCTGCTGGCGTTGTCGCTGCTGCGTCGTGGTTACCAGGTCACGCTGTACTGCGCCGATCCCCGACCAGCACTGGGTGCCTCCGGCAATCGCCAGGGAGCGCTCTATCCGCTGCTAAATGGCCGACATGATGCGCTGGAACAGTTTTTTGCCCAGGCATTCACCTTTGCGCGACGTCAATATACTCAGTTTGCCAACGACAATATTGCCTTTGATCATGATTGGTGCGGTGTAGCGCAATTAGGTTACGACGAAAAAAGTCAGGGCAAAATCGACAACATCCTCGCCGCTGACTGGCCACCGACGCTGGCCACGGCACTGGATGAAGAAGCGTTTACCCAACAGGCAGGTTTGCCGTGCGGCCACGGCGGGGTGCGCTATCCGCTTGGCGGCTGGCTATGCCCTGCCGAGCTGACCGCCAAGGCTATCGCCCTGGCGCAGACCCTGGGCCTGAAGGTGCACTACCATCATCAGGTAACGCAGTTAACCCCGACGGCAACTCAGGGCTGGCAGTTGCATTTTGCCCAGCAGGCAGCGCGCGAGCATGCAACGCTGGTACTGGCCAATGGCGCCGCCATCACCGCGTTTAGCCAAAGCGAAAAACTGCCGGTGTATGCGGTCAGCGGTCAGGTGTCGCATATACCGACCACCGCCTCACTGAGCGCGCTGAAACAGGTATTGTGCTATGACGGCTATCTGACGCCAGTCAATCCGCATAATCAGCATCACTGTATAGGTGCCAGCTACCATCGCGGAGAGCAGCAGGCCATCTATCGTGACCAGGATCAGCAGCAAAACCGACAACGTTTGCTCGACTGTTTAACCAAAGTCGACTGGCCGCAAGAGGTGGATGTCAGTGACGGCGAAGCGCGTAACGGCGTACGCTGTGCTACCCGCGATCATTTACCGATGGTCGGTGCCGTTCCGGACTATGACCGACTGCTTGCCGACTATGCCGATTTGCCGCAACAGCGCCAACGGGGTAGCGCGATAGCACCCACCCCGGTGCATGCCAATCTGTTTTTGCTCGGCGCGTTGGGATCGCGCGGTTTAAGTTCGGCTCCCTTGGCCGCCGAAATTCTGGCAGCACAAATCGCCGGAGAACCGCAACCGCTGGACGCAGAGACGCTGGCGGCGCTTAATCCCGATCGCATGTGGGTAAGAAAATTATTGAAAGGACGTCCGGTCAGCCATCATGGCTAAACCCCGGATGTAAAAAAGGGCCTGAATGGCCCTTTCAGACGGCTGACAAAGTCCGTTATTAGGGAGAGTGCACCGTTGGGGTCGTAGCGGGCTTGCCCGCCGGAGCGCCCCTAGGTGTGCTATGCCCGGGTATCTCGATCATCAAGACGACTTTGTCATCAAACACAAAGGGCCTGAATGGCCCTTTTATTTAAAGATCAGCGTTCGGTTTCCGGTAAGGCTCTCTGGTACAGGGTTTCCCACATTTTCAACACCAGTACCTGATCGCGAGGAGAAAGCTCGCCCGCCTCAATGGCCTTATCCAGGCTACTTTGTACCCGTGCTTTTAGCTGCTCGGAACTATGCTCACCGTTGGCTTCCGACTCGGCCACCGATACGGTGAGATGCCCCTGCAGATAACCGCTGGCAAACAGCTCGTCATCGCTGGCGCTTTCAACCATGTCTTCAATCAGTGCGAAAATACGCCCTTCAAATTCTGCGATCATCTACCTTCCTCTTACTTACCGGCGATCTTGCCGTTCCCCTACCCGCAAGTCAGGGGATATCTTATTCCAGCTCTTGGGGTGCCGGAAAGGACGCGGCACTCAATGGAGCCGTATTGTAAAACGATTGTAACGCAGTGATAAAGCGCGCCGTACGTTCAGGCACACCTTTTTCCAGGTTTTTTAGCACTTCTTCATGAACTTTGCGTTGGAAACCAATACGATCCGGCTCGCAGTCACCGCTTAAATTGTCACAGCTCACGTTAAAACGAAAACCGGCGGCGGCACAAAACATCCACTCGTAAGACTGAGGCTTGATTTCTACCACTTCAAACTGGCTTTGTGTTTGTGCATCGCGGCCATCCGGGCAATACCAGTAACCAAAGTCTACCAGCTTGCGTCTTTCTGCCCCGGCGACACACCAGTGAGCAATCTCATGCATGGCGCTGGCGTAGTAACCATGAGCAAACACAATGCGATTAAAATCTTCCTGCTCATCGGCTGGCAGATAGATAGGTTCATCATCGCCCTTGATTAAGCGTGTGTTGAATTCCTGACTGAAACAGCCGTCGAAAATATCAATAAGCTGCTGATAATGATGTTCTTGTTGTGATGACATAGTGTTCAAATAACTCAAAATAAGACAATACGGTATCAAAATCGGCGGTTAAAGCGCCCCGACATGATGGTCCAACAGCGACTGACACAGTGCTGGCAAAGGTGGCGGTGAAGATTTTTTCTCAATACCACTTCCCGGTTTTGGTGGCAGGAACCAGCTTTGCAGCTCGGCACCGCAGCCATCGCCCGGAGGAGGAGGCGCCTGACTCTCACAGTTGTGATCGCCCACCGGACAGCGCAAACGCACATGCATATGGGCGCGATGTCCAAACCACGGCCTGACTTTATGTAGCCACTCACGGTCGCTACCGGCATCGAGGCACAGCTGCTGCTTGATCGCCGGGTTGATAAAAATACGCACCACGTCGTTATCCTGGGCCGCCATTTTAATCAGGGTCTCGATTTGCGGTTGCCACTGGCTTTTAACAATACTTTTGCCGTCACGGCTGACCAGATCAATGGGCTGCGGGGTCAATAACTGCTGCTCAGTCCAGCGACTGCGCGGCAGCTGTAGCCAGATATCTACATCCAGACCTGACTGATGGCTGGCGTGACCGCTGCTAAAGCGGCCACCGGCCGGCATGGCCATATCACCAATCAACACATTACCCAGCCCCTGCACATGTGCTTCGGCAGTCAGGCGCTTGATAAAGGTCAGCAAGTCGGGCTGGCCGTAAAAACGACGCTGGTCGGTACGCATTACCTGGTAATTCGCCGAGTCCAGCGGCAAAGGCTGCGCACCAATCTGGCAACCATTGGCATAGCTGCCTACCGCCTGAGGAGCACCCGGGATCGGCTGCGCAATGCGCTGCCACGGGGTTGACGCCAGGGCAGGCAACGACGCAGCCAGCGCCAGCGCGGCCAGAAAAATTTTTATTCGCATACTATGACTCGTTTCCGCTTACCAACGTGGCACGGTAGAATGCACATCGCCACACTGGGCACGTTGGCGCAGCAGGTGATCCATCAGCACAATCGCCAGCATCGCTTCGGCAATGGGCACAGCGCGAATGCCAACGCAAGGATCGTGGCGACCCTTGGTGATCATCTCGACCTGTTCACCCTGACGATTAATGGTACGACCCGGCACGGTAATACTGGAGGTCGGTTTTAATGCCATATGGGCGACAATAGGCTGACCGCTGCTGATACCGCCGAGAATACCGCCGGCATGATTGCTGTCGAACCCTTGCGGAGTAATTTCATCGCGGTTTTCACTGCCGCGCTTGGCCACCACGGCAAAACCATCACCAATCTCCACCCCTTTAACGGCATTAATGCTCATCAGGGCATGGGCGATATCGGCATCCAGACGGTCAAATACTGGCTCGCCTAAACCGGTTGGCACGTTTTCTGCCACCACGGTAATTTTGGCACCGATGGAATCACCGGATTTTTTCAGCTCGCGCATTAACTCATCCAGCGCTTCCAGCCGGGTCTCATCCGGGCAGAAGAACGGGTTGGTTTCTACCAGATCCCAGTCCTTCAGCTCACAGGCAATATCGCCCATCTGCGATAGATAACCGCGCACCTTGATACCGAATTTCTGTGCCAGATACTTTTTCGCCACCGCCCCGGCGGCAACGCGCATCGCAGTTTCGCGGGCAGAAGAACGGCCACCACCGCGATAATCGCGAACGCCGTACTTTTGCTCATAGGTATAATCGGCATGGCCGGGACGAAACACGTCTTTGATCGCACTGTAATCCTGCGAACGCTGATCGGTATTCTCAATCATCAAACCAATGCTGGTACCGGTGGTTACGCCTTCAAACACGCCGGATAAAATTTTCACTTCATCAGCTTCGCGGCGCTGCGTGGTGTAACGCGAGGTGCCGGGACGACGTCTGTCGAGATCGTGCTGCAGGTCCGCCTCGGTCAATGGAATGCCCGGTGGCACCCCATCAATGATACATCCCAGCGCAATACCGTGGGATTCCCCAAAAGTAGTGACGCGGAAAAACTGCCCAATACTGTTCCCTGCCATCACGGCTCCTTAACCATTATGTTAATGAAAAATCGGAATTAATTGCGATACAGGCTAAAGTGCTCGGCGCAGTCCTGCAACTGTTGTTTGGTCAGCATAAATACGCCGTCACCGCCGTTTTCAAACTCCAGCCAGGTGAACGGAATATCAGGGTATTCGGCCATCAGATGTACCATGCTGTTGCCCACTTCACAAATCAACACGCCATTTTCGGTCAGGTAATCCGGTGCGCAAGCCAGAATACGCCGCGCCAGCTTGAGGCCGTCGCTACCGGCCGCCAGACCCAGTTCAGGTTCATGACGATACTCTTGTGGCAAGTCGGCCATATCTTCTTCGTCAACATAAGGCGGGTTGGTGACGATCAGATCGTATTGCAGTGCAGGCAGTTCGCGGAACAGATCCGAGCGGATCGGTGTCACCCACTGCTCAATGCCATGGGCTTCGATATTGCGCTCAGTAACCGCCAATACCTCGGTAGAGATATCCACCGCGTCCACTTCGGTTTCCGGGAAGGCATAGGCACAGGCAATGGCAATACAGCCGCTGCCGGTACACATATCGAGAATATGCGTGGGTTGTTGCTGCAAAATGCCGGAGAAGCGGTTATCGATTAATTCACCAATTGGCGAGCGCGGCACCAGCACGCGTTCGTCAACATAGAATTCCATACCACAGAACCAGGCTTTATTGGTCAGATAAGCCACCGGCACGCGCTCATTGACCCGACGGATCACTCGCTCCACGATGCGGTGACGCTCACTGGACGTCAGACGGGCTGTATGCATATCTTCCGGAATATCCAGCGGTAAGAAGACGCTTGGCAGCACCAGTTGCACCGCTTCGTCCCAGGGATTATCCGTTCCATGTCCGTAATAAACATTAGCGGCATTCAGGCGGCTGACGGTCCAGCGCAGCATATCCTGAATGGTATGCAGCTCACTGACGGCTTCGTCGACGAATATTTTATCCAATTTTCTCTCCTGGGGTACGGCGGGCGGCCTTGACAGATAGCCATAAAATTTCCGCATAGTTTGCCACGAAGCCCGCAACAAATCAGCAGCTATCCCCAAAGTAATTGCCGCTGCCGCCGGGGGCAATGAAAGTCATTAACCATGACTTTTATGTAGAAAGCGCGGCGCGAGCAGGTACACTGTCAAAATGTGTGACGAACGATGATATGGCGATGAAGAAAAAATTTTCGCTGAGCAAGGAGGAGTTAACTTTGTTCCGCGAGGCGGTGCCCGGCACCAAGCGATTGAAAAACGATACAATTTTGCATAAACCCCTGCGCAAGCCGCAGGTGATAAGCTCGCCCAAACGCCTGCTCCAGGAGCAGGTGGACGCCACTTATTACTTCTCTGATGAATTTCAGCCGATGTTGGACAATGAAGGCCCGGTACGGCATATCAGACCGGACGTCAGTCATTTTGAATTAAAAAAACTGCGCCGCGGCGATTATTCACCGGAATTGTTCCTTGATTTACATGGATTAACGCAGCACGAAGCCAAGCAGGAGTTGGGGGCGCTGATCGCCGCCTGTCGCCGCGAGCATGTGCATTGCGCCTGTGTGATGCACGGCCATGGTAAAAATATCCTCAAACAGCAGACACCGCTGTGGCTGGCACAACACCCTGACGTTGAGGCCTTTCATCAGGCACCGCGCGAACTGGGGGGCAATGCCGCCTTGCTGGTGCTGATTGAACTCGATGATAAAAGCAGAAATGCCGAGCAATAGCCGGTCGTCAAAATAGCAAAAGGCACAGCAAGCTGTGCCTCAGACTGCTGACAAAGTCCGTTATTAGGGAGAGTGCACCGTTGGGGTCGTAGCGGGCTTGCCCGCCGGAGCGCCCCTAGGTGTGCTATGCCCGGGTATCTCGATCATCAAGACGACTTTGTCATCAAACTCAGGCACAGCAAGCTGTGCCTCAGACTCTTGGTGCCTGCTTAGCAAGCAAAACGCCCTGCCGTCTGCGCTACCCGCAAACTTTGGTCATTACCTGCGATGGGCTGAACTGCCAATCAAAGCTCCCCAACCCAGTTTCCGCGTTAATTTCTACGCTGGCCATGGCCGAAGTTGCAAACATTGGCGGACAGTGTCCCGGGCAAAGCTCGGCCACCAGATAACCCACTAATGGCAAATGCGAAACCAGCAGCACCGCGCTGACCCCTTCTTTGGCCAACGCCTGAAGCTCAACGGCAACCTGAGCAGGATCGCCACCCGGCGTCAACTCGGGCAATACATCCACCTGTTCCGGAAGCGTCAGTTCCTGTCGCACTTTCTCTAACGTCTGCTGTGCCCGCAAATAAGGGCTGACCAGTACACGCTGAATTTTCACTGAGCGGCCATTTAACCAGGACGCCATACATACTGTTTCGTCACAACCACAATCGGTAAGAGGTCTTACTGAATCGCTGGCCGCTTCGAGAGCTGCCTCACCGTGACGCATAATCACAACTTGCATATTGCACCGCTTTTGTTAACAAAAATAGCGCTATACAGAAACGCCTCGCGTGCTGTATTACCCTTCCGCCCACATCCTAGCAGGGCACTACATCATCA
Organism: Rouxiella aceris; assembly: GCF_012933545.1. Lineage (GTDB taxonomy): Bacteria > Pseudomonadota > Gammaproteobacteria > Enterobacterales > Enterobacteriaceae > Rouxiella > Rouxiella aceris. The sequence goes on from NZ_JAADJU010000012.1 coordinate 34,900, forward strand.
AAACGCGCCGTCTATGTATCGCGGCCGGGCATTTTGCCTGAAAGTCATCACAAAGAAAACGCTGTTTTTTACACCAACCACCGCGAGATGTAAATAGCACTGGTCATTTAATAATCAACCCGACCGTTATCTCGCTGTTACTAGGCGCCATTCTCTTTGCCCTGCTCTGTAGCCTCTGGCTACTTGTTAAATAAGATTAAAATACTTAACTCAAATAACTTATGCGTATTCAAATCCTCCGTCTAAACGGAATAGGAATACTCCAGATTTACCTGAAACACTAAATTAAGCAGTGATCAGGATCACAGGAAAGTGCGAAAATTGCGCCGGATCAACGGTTAAAAAACAATCAACTTTACGCTTAATTGATCAGGGATACAATTTCCGTCCCTGCGCTGCCCGTTGCAGTAAACCCTCGCACGGAGCGAAACGCGCGCCCCATTGCTGTTCCAATAATTGCAGCTTTTTTACCAGATTCACAATGCCGAGACTATCGATATAGCGCATGGGCCCACCGAGGAAAGGCGGAAAACCAATACCAAATACCGCGCCAATATCCGCATCGCGCGCACTGCCAATGGTACCCTCATCCAGACAGCGTACCGCTTCATTGAGCATCAAGGCCACACAGCGATCGGCAATCTGCTGCGCAGACTGCTTATTTTTTGGCGTCAGATTTAAAAGCTTGTAAACAGAGGGGTCTGCCCGCTTGTGGCGACGCTTTTGCCCCTTTGGCGCATAAAGGTAAAAACCGCGACCATTTTTCCGCCCTTTACGATCGTCAGCCAGCATCGCCTCCAGCCCGGCCGGAGCGGCAAAACGCTCGCCAAATGCCGCCTCAAGAATAGGCACAATTTTGGTGCCCACATCAATGCCGACCTCATCCAGCAACTGTAAGGGCCCCAACGGAAAACCAAAATCAACCAGCGCGCGATCGATATGTTCAATAGTTTCACCCGCCAGTAAGCAGCGCGCCGCTTCATTAATATAGGCGGTCAGAATGCGGTTAACGTAAAACCCGGCGCTATCGCCCACCACAATGGCGGTTTTACCCTGTTTTCTGGCAAAGGCGACGGTGGTGGCAATAGTTTGCGCGCTGGTCTGCGCATGGGGGATCACCTCCACCAGCGGCATTTTGTCTACCGGGCTGAAATAATGCAGACCGATCACCTGCTGCGGCCTTGCGGCACCGCGCGCAATCTCATGAATGGGCAGAGAAGAGGTGTTTGAAGCGAAAATGGTATGCTGGCTGGCATTTTCTTCTACCTCGTGGATCATCTGCTGTTTAAGCGCCAGATCTTCAAATACCGCTTCAATCACCAGATCGACCTGCCGGAAGCCGCTATAATCGGTGGTCCCGGAGATCAGCATCATCTGCCGCTGCAACTCGGCGCGTTTAAGATAACCGCGTTTGGCTTTTTTCTGCAGCAGATCCCAGCTGTACTTTAAGGAGTGGCTGATACCTTGCTGATTGATATCCTTGATCCTCACCGGCAGCCCGGCCTTGGTGGCGGTGACACAGGCAATGCCTCCGCCCATCAGTCCGCCGCCCAATACCGCCACTTTTTTTATTGGCAAAGGTTCAGCCTGCGCCCCAAACTCTTTTTTCAAGGCCGTGGCGGCAAAAAACAGCGCACGTAACGCCGCCGATTGCGGCGTCATCACCAATTCACCAAACGCCCTGGCTTCTGCCTGATAACCGTTGCCGCGGCCCTGATCCAATCCTGTTTTCACCACATCGATAATTTTCTCGGTAGCCGGATAGTGACCATGGGATTTGGCGCGGGTTTGCTTGCGGACAAAATGGAACAGCAAGGCCTTGCCCAGCGGGCCTTTCACCAAGCGTGCTGACCATGGCAGGCTGGCGTTACTCCTGCGTCCTTGTTTTACCCGCTCAATAGCGGTGGCCAGCAAAATAGCCTGCGGAACGGCATCATCCACCAGCCCCATACGCAGCGCCTGTTTGGCGCGAATAGTGCGTCCGGTCAACATCATATCCAATGTGCGCGGCGCGCCAATCAAACGCGGCAACCGCTGAGTTCCTCCCGATCCGGGTAATAGACCCAGTTGCACTTCCGGCAAACCGAGCTGGGTCTTGTCATCCACAGAACAGATACGACCATGACAGGCCAGCGCCAGTTCAAGGCCACCGCCCAGACAGGCACCGTGGATCGCCGCGACCACCGGCACCGGGAAGGCGGAAATATGCGCCATTATCGCCTGGCCTTTTTGCGCCAGTTCTGTTGCTTCCTGCGCCTGCTGGCAGCGGGCGATCATGCTGATATCGGCACCGGCAATAAATGAGTCCGGTTTGCCGGAGATAAACACCAGCCCTTTCAGGTGCGGATGAGCCTGGGCCTGCTGCAAGATCTGATTGATTTGCTCGACGAACTCGGCTTTTAGGGTATTCACCTTTTCGTTGGGGACATCGATGGTAATAATGCCGATATCCTCCTCGCTAAAACGCAGGCTAAAGGCCGAGGTGGCGGGCTGTTGTTCACTAACAAGTGGGGATGGCTGATTCATTCTGCTGCCTCCAATACCATAGCGGCGCCAAGACCGCCGGCGGCACAGGCGGTGGTTAACCCCAGTTTGCCGCCGCGCCGACGCAGTTCATGCAGCGTTTGGGTGATCATGCGCGCACCGGTGGCGGCAAAAGGATGTCCATAGGCCAGTGAGCCACCGAGAACGTTAAATTTTTGCCAGTCAATTTCACCTATTGGCTGCGCGCGACCGAGCTTTTCGCGGGCAAATTGCGGGCAGGCAAACATTTTTATATTGGCCAGCGTCTGGGCGGCAAAGGCTTCGTGCATCTCGATCAGATCAAGATCCTGCAAGGTTATTCCGGCGCGATCCAGCGCCAATGGCGTGGCATAGGCCGGACCCAGCAGCATATCCTGCCAGACATCAATAGCGGCAAAAGCAAAGCTGCGCAAATAGCCCAACGGACGTAAACCCAGCTCGCGCGCCTGCGATTCGCTCATCATCAACACTGCCGCCGCGCCGTCAGTCAGCGGCGTACTGGTCGCCGCGGTGACCGTGCCATGTTTACGGTCAAATGCCGGACGCAATTTGGCATACTGTTCAATGCTGGAATCAAAGCGAATATTGTTATCTCTTTGCAGCACATCCTTGTACGGTGGGACATGCGCCACCATGACCTGCGTCGCCAGCAGCCCCTCCTCCCAGGCTTTGGCGGCCAGCTGATGCGAACGGTGGGCGAGTTCGTCCTGCTGCTGACGAGTAATGGCGTGGGATTTGGCCATCTGTTCAGCGGTATCCCCCATACGCAAGCCGGTTGAGTATTCGGCAACGGCAGGCGGTACCGGTAACAGATCGCGCAGTTTAAGTTTGCTGAACAACGACAGCCGCTGTCCGAGAGTGCGCGCCTTACTGACGTCCACCAGCGTTCTGGCCAGGGCTTTGCTGACCCCGATGGGTAATACCGATGAGGAGTCGGCCCCTCCGGCAATACCCACGCTAATGGTGCCGGCCATAATACTTTCCGCCACGTTGGCCACCGCCTGAAAACTGGTCGCACAGGCCCGCGATACGCTGTAGGCATCGGTGGCCACATTCATGCCGGTGCCCAGCACAATTTCACGGGCAATATTCGGCGCTTCAGGCATTTGCACCACCTGGCCGAACACCAACTGGTCAACAACGGCTGGGTCAATACCGCTTTTGGCCAACAGTTCGCTGACCACCATTTTGCCAAGATCAACCGCCGGGACACCATGAAAAGCCGTGGCCTGCTTGGCAAATGGCGTACGCAATCCGTCAACAATCGCAATGCGATCACCCTGACGCGTCACCAGTGGGATTACCTTGTTCATAGGGGCTCCTGATTGATACACACTGCCAATGGTTAATAACTTAGCGGCTTATTTGGTTTTTATGCAATGTCTTGGCATTCTCTGTGCGCTGTTTATCCGCGCGAACAGGTCTGACCTGATGAGTTAGTGTTAACCATATGTTTACATTTGGCAAAGTCTAACGTATTGAATTGCGAACAAGAGCAAATTTTTGAATAAAACCAAAGGACAGGACAAGCAGGGAGCGTAAGGAAGGGGCGAGCAAAAACGGCAGTCACCCGCGGTTTTCACCGCCGCGGATGACCGGAATAATACTTAACGCAAGCCGAGCTGGAAATTGATGGATTCAATCTGGCAGCAAAAGGTGAAGTCGGCGGTTAATTCAACGCCATCTGCCTGCTCGGCAAACTGGCTATTGATCAGGCAAGGATCGGATTCAGCCTTGCGAGCGCGGGCGGTAAGATCGGCGAGCATGGCTTCAGCCTCGCTACGGGTAGCAAAAAGCTGCTGATAAGAAGCCGTGCAGTCGGTGTTATCAATGATAGTGCCGACATCAATGCAACAGCAGGCAGCAGTTTCTTGTGCGCTGCATTGGTTAATGGCATGGACCGGTTTTTTTGCTTCGAGTGCAGCAGACATGTTTTCTCCTTCTGGCGCTTGGACACGCCTGGCCATCGGGCCGTGATGAGTCATTAAAATATCGATTATCTGTTAGCTATTTTACTCCTGCCAGGGCCTGACGGCTAGTCCTTACTTTCGCCATGGCTTTTAAATGATTCAAATTAAAGGGGGAATAATTAGCCATGCAGCATATTTATTTTCGCCCTAAATAATTAGCCTGCAATTGTAAGTTAAATGAATGCCAAAAGTTATTTTTTTGTTAAGTGGATCCAATTTTTAAAATCAAAGTAGAAATAAGTGTGAAACACCATTGCAACATATGTACAGGTCGGACCTATACTTCGCTCACTGGTCTGCTTTGTTAGGTCAGTTACGGACCCTACAATCCGCGCTCTTTGTTACCCACGAGTAGCATTGTTCTATAAAACATAAAATGAGGTTTTGGTCATGAACCAGAAAAACCTGTTTAAAAGATCCACTCTGGCAGCTGCAATGGCACTGGTTTCCACTCAGCTTTATGCAGCAGGCTTTCAATTAAACGAATACACCGCCGCTGGCCTGGGTCGTTCATTTTCTGGTGAAGGTGCCATCGCAGATACCGCCGCCTCAGGCAGCCGTAACCCGGCAACCATGACAATGTTCGATCGTCCTTCATTCTCAGGCGGTTTTGTTTACGTTGATCCCGACGTCAATGTCAGCGGCAAATCGCCGGTTACCGGCAGTAGCACTAATGCCGACAATATTGCCCCAGGCGAATGGATCCCCAACCTGCATTTTATTATGCCGGTCAACGATCGCTGGGCAATTGGCACCTCGGCTACCTCAAACTATGGTTTGGCCACCGAATACAACAGCAGCTATCCGGCAGGCCCACTGGCGGGTAAAACCGACCTGACCACGGTCAACCTCAATCTGAGCGCGGCATATCGTATTGACGACCATTTCAGTTTTGGTCTCGGTTTTGATGCCGTGTATGCGAAAGCCAAAATTGAACGCAACGCCGGGGAACTGGTGGCATTACAGAGTCGTGGCACTATTCCCGCGTCCACTACCGCAGCACATCTTGACGGCAGCGCCTGGGGCTATGGCTGGAACGCTGGCCTGCTCTATCAGGTTGATGAAAATAACCGCTACGGTTTGACTTACCGTTCCAAAGTCAATATCGACTTTGATGGCAGCTACCGCAGCGATCTGCCGGTGGCAGCAGGCGGAACCGGCGGTCACACGGTACCTGGCGCGCTGACGCTAAACTTGCCGGAAATGTGGGAGATTTCCGGTTACAACCGCGTCGCGCCGAAATGGGCAGTGCATTACAGCATGGCCTATACCAGCTGGAGTGAATTCCAGGAGCTGAAAGCCACCGGCAGCAATGGCAATACGCTGTTTGAAAAACATGAAGGCTATCATGATGCCTATCGTATTGCGTTAGGGACCACCTACTACTACAGCGATCAGTGGACCTTCCGCACCGGTATCGCCTTTGATGATAGCCCGGTTCCGGCGGACAACCGCACTATTTCCATTCCGGATCAGGATCGCGTCTGGATAAGCGCCGGGACCACCTATGCGTTTAATAAAGACGCTTCAGTGGACATTGGCATCTCCTATATGCACGGCAAATCCGTACATATCAGCGAGAAAGTGGCCGATGGCGTGCCTAACTATGAGTTTGATGCCAAAGGTACCGCCATGCTGTATGGCGTAAACTTTAATTACGCGTTTTAATCTGCCTGGCTAATGCTCGGGTTAGTGGTCGAGTTACCCTCGGCCGCTAACCCGGCGCCATTCGCCAAGAAAGTGTTTACACTCCCCGACCCAAGCCGACTATTTAAATAGCCAAATCAAGGTAATCAAAACGTCGTGCCATCGCTACCCTTATTCTGTCAGGCGCTACGGGGCCTTGAATATGCACTTCCCGACAGGCCACAAAATTATTGATAATTTGTTTATATATCGATTGGTAAGACATACGCCAGTTATCGTCGTGTCCCCACAGCCGATTTTCTTTCACTCTGGCAATCTGTTCGATAAAAGTATCTTGCTGAATTGAATATTGCCGTGAAAAATCCAGGGCAGGTAAACCGACAGGATTTATTTTATATAAAAAAAAGGGCTTTTTACTATCGAGCCGGAAATAAGATCTTTTCATTGCCAGTGAATCTTCAATTTTTTGGCGAAAAAGCGCTACCCCCTGTAATGATTGGCTGGTGAATACCGTTCGTTCCCCAAAAGTCGCAAAAGTATGCAAAAAGGGGTCAGTCATGGTTCCCTCAAATCCTGTGCGCATAATTTTCCTGGGCGAACGCTGATCGTATCGATACAGACTGCTGCTTAACGAAGAGCCCGAGAGGGATCGATTATAGGCAAGAGGTTCCGCTCTGCGCATTGCGCCATCACCGCTTGCACCGGCCTTCAACGATGTTGTGGCCCCGGCGGCGTCAGTAACGGATGCTATTCTTTCTGCTCCCCCCACGCACCTCTCTGGCTGACTGCTTGCCGGGACGGATCCTGCAATTTCGTACGGTCTTGACTGACGAACTCCGGGAAACAGCGAGGGATATAAAGTGGCATCAAAGCGATGAAATACGCGGTCAGTTTTCCTTTTCCCTTCCGGCATTAATCCCAGGAAATCTTTTAAGGAGACGGGATTATTGCTCACCATGGCAAAAAGGTTTTGTCCATCCACGGTGCCGGCAGGATCGGCATTGAGCCAACGCAGCATCCAGGGCGCGTAATAGCGAAAACCGTAATACACCAACCCGCTGGCATCTCGCTCCTTACCAGAGTAGCGAAAGGTTTTGTTGCCGGCTTCAGTCGGCTTGCGGGCTAGCCAGAGCGCGGTACCGCCGAAGGGGTAATAACCCTCATGGCTGATGATTTTTCCGTTGCCGTCCAGTTCCAGAGTATTGCTGCTGATCCGGTCAGCAACGCTAAAGCGAATCTGATTACTCTCTCTCCCCGGCCAGTACAGAATACGTGCACCATTAACTACGCTAACGCCCAGAGTTTCAGTGGCTTTATCGCCGCTGCGCGTGGTGCGGATCTCCAACCCAGGCAGATAACGTACCTGCTGCTGACGCAGGGTCGTTTTAGTAGCATGAGCACTGAATTTAAGCGTGCGCATCCCTTGGCGGCTATAGCAATAGCGTTCGTTTGAATTATTTATGCCTGAGGTGTTCATGGCGTATCCCTTCTGGTGGCTATACGCTGATTATCAACATCCGGCAGTCCGTTAAATAGGGTGAATCGATAAACTTATCGTCATTGCAGATGATTGACACAACAGGTAAATAAAAAAGCGCCATAGCGGCGCTTCAGACGGCTGACAAAGTCCGTTATTAGGGAGAGTGCACCGTTGGGGTCGTAGCGGGCTTGCCCGCCGGAGCGCCCCTAGGTGTGCTATGCCCGGGTATCTCGATCATCAAGACGACTTGGTCACCAAACTCAAGCGCCATAGCGGCGCTTTTTTATTATCGGTAAATATCGCGGCCATTATGGGGCATCGATACTGCCAAGATCACCCTGAATTGCCGCCGCGTTAGGGTTAACCTGCGGTGTCAACTTGCCATCACTGGCCAGGAAGTCATGACGCTGGAAGTAAGCAGCACGCACAAACTGGTATGGATCGGCACTGTTTCTTAGCAGACCGTCAGAATCCAGTAACTGTGCCCGGGTCTCAATGCCTTCGAGGGCCCATTTGCCCGCCGACATCCACCAGGTCAGATAACTCAACGGTGGATAAAGCAGATCGACCATGCCACCGGCGTCTTCACGCGGGGTAAAGCTGCCGTAACCCGGTAATACCACATAGGTGCCGTAACCCACTTCATAATGACCCAGTGTACTGCCGAATCGACGCGGTTCTTCTTTTGCCAGTTTTGGATTTGCCATGGTCGCCACATCAATCAGGCCACCCATCCCCAAAATGGTATTAAGGAAGAAACGAGTAAAGTGCTTCGCCCCGGCATAGACATTGCCTTCAACAAAATAGTTGACCATGGTCGAAGGCTCACTGAGGTTACTGAAGAAATTGCTCATGCCATTACGCGCTGGCATAGGCAGATAATCACGCCATACCACCGCCACCGGCCGCACAATATAGGGATCCAGTACGTTATAGTTAAAGTTGAACATTGAACGGTTAAAGCTTTGCAACGGATCGCTGCGCCCCTGTATTTTGGGATCCACCTTCTGTAGATCCGTGGCTACCGCCGTACCCGATTTTGCCGGCGGGGTCGCACTCGGTGTCACCAGTGATGCCGGCTTATCCGACGAACTGGCGCAACCGATTAATAATACCGTGGCAAACGCCAGCCCAGTCAGGCGAAAGTCCATGTTGTTCTCCCTGTTTATGCTTCGGTTCCTTAATCAAGGAACCTGCTGATTAATCTCAATATTGACCTGGCTATTCCCCGAAAATTCGGTCAATGCACTCTCGCCATACCAGTCACCCGAGGCGGGTGTCGCCAGGCCATTTTGCGAAATACGTACCCGAACACGCAGTTGATGCAATGAAGAGAGCAAATGCTCTGGCATCATGGCGTTAGTATCATCCACCGTGGCCGACAGTGGAAAACGGCTAAGTGGCAACTTTTTCACCGCCACCGGCACAGGACTACTACCATCGGTTACCGAAATAAATACCGCGCCCTGCTGCGGCAATTGCTGCTGCGCTTTCGCTGACAAAGTTACGGCGACTGCCAGCCTGACCTTATCCATACCGGACTTGGCCTGTGCCTGGGCAATGCTGGCTTTTACCATTTCAATACGCTTGTCATCCGCCGGCAGGATCTTCAACATTACCTGCCACGCCCCTATCGCTTGCGGATAATGACCTTGCTGATACTCATTATATGCCAGCAAACTCAATACTTGCAGATTACCTTGCTGATGCGCCAGCATACTGCGCAGGATGTTGCCGCCGTTAATGTTATCTTGCGGATCGGCGGATCGCGTCAGCACATCGGCATAACCCAGCTTGATATCCACATCGTCAGGCGACAACTGATAGGCGCGGGCAAAGGCCTGGGTAGCGGTGCTGGCATTATTCAGCGCCATCCCCACCCGGCCAAGCATCAGCCAGTCGCGGGCATTATCAGGATTAGCCTGCAAATCGCTGCGTAACCCCAGCCCCAGATCCTGGATATCCGCCATGGTCAGCGGTTTGGCATTTTCATCCGCCACCTGCGCGCGCAGCTCAGGCAGGCGTTTCATCACCTGATGCCAGTTGCTAACCTGACCGAGCCCCCCGGCATAGAGATAAAAACCGCAGGTGATCACCAGCAACAATATCACTCCGGGAGCCAGCGTCCAGCGTGCAATAGGCCGTGCCGCGCTGGCAGTTTGTCCGGGAATATCACTAAGCAGATTTTCCTGCAGTTCGCGGATAAACAACGGACGTTCGGTCACCACGCCCTGCTCCTCGTCTTGCTCCAGCTCGCTCAGGCGATGATGATAGAAAGCTTTATTCAGTGCATCGCGACTGGCGGTCAGTTCCCCCCGTTCACCGCGCATAACCGGCACAATAAACAACGCCGTGGCCATCACCAGCAGCGTAATAACGATCAGCGCAAAAACAATCATGATTCTTTCCTGTCGTTGTCAGCCAGCAACTGTGCCAGACGCTGCTGATCGTGCCACGATATCTGCTCAACCGAGTAACGGCCGCGGGCGCGTAAAATAATAACCAGTGCGCCAATAATCACAAACAGCGCCGGTCCCACCCATAAAATCAGCGTCGAGGGAGTGACTGGCGGTTGGTAAGTTACAAAATTGCCGTAGCGGTCCACCATATAATCGATAATCTGCTGGTTGGACTGGCCTTCCTTCAGCAACTGATAAACTTTGCTGCGCATATCTGCGGCAATAATCGAGTCGGAAGCGGCAATATTAGTGTTTTGGCATTTCGGACAACGCAGTTGCCCGGTCAACTGACGATATTGCTGCTCCTGCTGCGGCGAGGCAAATTGATAGGTATCAATGGCCGCCAACGTGCTAAAGCTCAGTACCAGCCCGAGAAACAGAGATAACAGCCTCATGCCTGACCTCCATACTTGATGTACAACGGACGCAGCTGTTGCTGCCACACCTGCTCATTGACATCCCCGGCATGGCGATAGCGCACAATACCGTTACCGTCGATCAGGAAGGTCTCAGGCGCGCCATAGACACCAAGATCCAGCCCCAGCATGCCGTCGCCGTCATACAGACTCAGGGCATAGGGATTACCCAGCGTATTGAGCCAGTTAATCGCCTTACTGCGATCGTCTTTATAATTCAGCCCAATAACATGTACACCTTTTGCCGCCAGCGAATTGAGATAATCGTGCTCTGCGCGGCAGGTTGGACACCAGGTTGCCCAGACATTAAGCAGGATCGGCTTACCGGTGTGCAGGACCGACTGATCGAAAGTTTTACCCGGCTCGAACAGCGACTCCAGTTTAAAGAGTGGCACAGGTTTGCCCACCAGCGCCGATTCCAGCAGCGTAGGGTCGTCGCCCTGGGCATTGCGGGTCAATTGCAGCAAAAACGCCGCCGCCAGCGCCAGAAAGAGAAACAGCGGGATAAACAGGATTTTGCGATTCATACTTCCTCCGCCGCGTCTTTGCCCTGACGTTTCAGTTTTTTGGTCATACGATAGCGCGGATCGAGAATACAGAGCACGCCGCCGAGAGCCATAAAGATCCCGCCCAGCCAAATCCAGCGAACGAAGGGTTTATAGTAAAGACGCACCGCCCAGGAGCCATCATCCAGCTCTTCCCCCAGCGCGGCATAAAGATCGCGCGCCAGGTTACCGTCGATGGCCGCTTCGGTCATCATGCTGTGGGCCACGCTGTAATAGCGTTTTTCCGCATGCAGCACGGTGATAAACTTGCCGTTGCGGGTGACATCGATATTGGCTTCGCCACCGCTGTAGTTGGGGCCGGTAATATCGCTCAGACTGCGAAATTCAAAATGGTAGCCCTGAATATCAACGCTATCCCCGGCCTTCATGCGCACATCACGCTCAACGCTGTAGTTTTGGCTAAAGGCAATACCGATCACCGTCACCGCCACGCCCAAATGCCCCAGCACCATGCCCCAGTGGCTGCGGGACAAATGCGTCAATCCGCGCCAGAAACTGTGGCGATGGGTGGCGCGCTCGTGCAGCTCCATCAGGGTAAGTAAAATCACCCACACCGACATCAACATGCCGACCACCGTCATACCGACAATCTTGTCCTGCAATAACCATGGCAACAGAATAGAGAGTAACAGCGTAACCAGCAGCGCCACGCCCAGCCGACGCCAGAGTTTACTCGGCTCATCGCGACGCCAGCGCACCAGGGGACCTATCCCCAGCAGCAACGCCAGCGGTGCCATCAGCCAGGTGAACATGGTATTAAAGAAAGGTTCGCCAATGGAGATACTTCCCAGACCCAGCTGTTTATGGATCAGCGGCAGCAAGGTGCCGAGCAGCACCACCAACATCGCCGCCACCAACAGCACATTATTGCCCAGCAGAAAGCTTTCCCGGGAATAGGGTTCGTGACGGCTTGGCGCGCGGACGGAATTGCCTTTAATGGCATACAGCAACAAGGAACCGCCGATCACGATCACCAGATAGGCGAGGATAAACATGCCACGTGCCGGATCCGAAGCGAAGGAGTGAACCGAAACCAATACGCCGGAGCGCACCAGAAAGGTACCAAGCAGGCAGAGTGAAAAGCAGGTGATAGCCAACAGCACGGTCCAGGCTTTAAAGGTGCCGCGTTTCTCGGTGACTGCCAAAGAGTGGATCAGCGCGGTGCCTGCCAGCCAGGGCATAAAGGAGGCGTTTTCTACCGGGTCCCAGAACCACCAGCCGCCCCAGCCCAGTTCGTAATAAGCCCAGGCCGAGCCGAGCACAATACCGAGGGTCAGAAATACCCAGGCTGCCTGCGTCCAGGGCCGCGACCAGCGCGCCCAGGCCGTATCCAGCCGACCGGCCATCAGCGAGGCAATGGCAAAGGCAAAGGCCACCGAGAAGCCCACATAACCCATATAGAGGATCGGCGGGTGGAAGATCAGTCCGATATCCTGCAACACCGGATTAAGGTCACTGCCGTCAATAGGGAAATTGGGCAAAGTACGCAAAAAAGGGTTGGAGGTCAGCAGAATAAACAGCAGAAAACCCGAGGTGATCATGCCCATTACTGCCAACACGCGGGATACGGCATCATTCGGCATGCGGCGGCTAAACAGCGCTACCGCCGTGGTCCAGCAACTCAGTAACAGCACCCAGAGCAGCAGCGAGCCTTCATGCGCTCCCCAGGTCGCCGCCATCCGGTAATATACCGGCAAATGGCTGTTGGAGTTATTGGCAACATAAGCCACAGAGAAGTCGTTAACCACAAAAGCGTGGACCAGAATAATAAACGCCAGCGCGATACAGGCAAACATGCCATAGGAAAGCGGACGGGCCATCGCCATCATGCGATGATCCTGCCGTGCCGCCCCCCACTGGGGATAAATACTCAGTAATACTGACAGGCCTAAAGCCAGGCAAAGCGAAAAAGTGCCAATTTCAGGGATCATGGCTGACTACTTCCTTTTACAGGCGAAACATAAGCCGAAGCGGGTCCGGTATGATTTTCTTTCATGGCGTCTGCCACTTCCGGTGGCACATATTTTTCATCATGTTTGGCCAGTACCTGTTTGGCCATCACCACATTGTTTTCCTGCATCACCCCCTGCGCCACCACGCCCTGCCCTTCGCGAAACAGGTCAGGCAAAATGCCAAAATAGGTCACCGCAATGGCACCGCGGGCATCGTAAATTTTAAAATGCACTTCGAGGGTTTTATCATCCCTTTTCACCGAACCGGGCATCACCATACCGCCAATGCGCAAACGCTGGCCGACAGTAGGCAGTTCATGATCCGGGCCTTTGCCCTGCAAAATTTCGCTGGGGGTATAAAACAGATCAATATTGGAACGCAGCGCATAGAGCACCAGGCTGATGGCCAGCCCGAGTCCCACCAGCACAAACAGCGCCAGGTAGAGACGATTTTTACGACGAGGATTCACAATAACTTCTCCCGGCTGGATCCCGATGATACCGGGTCCGCCGTGTGCTGCGCGGCAACGACCGATTTTTTCGACTGACTAATGCGTTGTTCGCGCGACAGACGACGACGAATATCAGCCAGCAGTTGCCGCCGTTGCCATAGGGTATGCATTACCAGCCCTAACAGCGCACTCAGCGTGACAATAACCGACAGCCAGACATAGAAGGCGTAACCGCCCATGGCAAAGAACGCCTGCCAGGTGGGGAATGCAGTATTCATTAACCGCGCTCCTTTTGCAGCAAAGCAGCCACCCAGGGGCGTAAACGCTCCTGATGGATAATCAGATTGCGTAGTCTCATTAATGTCAGCGTAATAAAGAAGAATAAATAGCCGAATACCGACCAGAACAGCGGGTAACGCATACTGGGATCGATGGTTTTGCCAAAATCACTGGAGCCCTGATGCAGCGTATTCCACCACTGCACCGAATAATGAATAATCGGCAGATTGACCACGCCCACCAGCACCAGAATACCCGCTGCGCGCCCGGCCATGCGGCGATCGTCAAAGGAGTGATATAAAGCAATCGCCCCGAGATATAAAAACAGCAGCACCAGCTCGGAAGTCAGTCGCGCATCCCATACCCACCAGGTTCCCCACATGGGTTTACCCCAGGCCGAACCGGTGACCAGCGCAATAAAGGTAAACACTGCTCCCACCGGTGCCATGGCGGCAAGGGCCAGCTCAGACATCTTCATTTGCCAGATCAGACCGATAAAGGCGGCGATAGCCATTGCACTGTAGATGCCCATCGACCAGATTGCCGCCGGCACATGAATGTACATAATACGGTAGCTATCGCCCTGCTGGTAATCCGGCGGTGCATAGGCAAAACCCCACACCCAGCCAATCAGCAGACAAACCAGACCCGCCATGGCCAGCCAGGGAATAAAACGTCCGCAAAGGTGGTAAAGCCGCTCAGGCTTTGCGAGTTGATGTAACCATTTCCACATTATTTGTCATTGCTCACGTTAAAATCACAGGGCGTACAAAGCCGTAAACCCAAGGTTGTTGCCATATTATGCCGACGAGCTGCCTGGCCCCTGGCGTACTTTTTCAGTATCGCCCCTATTGTTCCCTATCGAGAAGTGTGATGTTAGTCAAAGGTTGCGTTTTTTCAGGCTTATTGTAACCGCAAGTAAAATCAGCAGGCTTCTCTTGCCGCCTGCGCCCTATCGTCAAAGTTTTGGCGCTATTGCACGCTGACTCTTAACGCTGCCGAAGTGGCAAAAGGAGCCAGCGTAACACTGCCCGCCAGCATCGCCCCTAAAATAGCCAAATATCCGCCAATCGGCATGGCCATAGAGGCGGCATCTATCGCGCCAGTGGCAAAGATCAATACCGGAATATACAGCGGCAGCACCAGCAAACTCAGCAACACGCCTCCCTTGCGCAGCCCGACGGTTAGAGCGACACCAATGGCACCAATAAAACTCAGCGTCGGCGTGCCCAGCAACAGCGTCAATGCCACCGCCTGCCAGGTATGAAAATCCAAAGACAGCAGCAGTGCAATCAGCGGGGAGATAATCAATAGCGGTAATCCGGTGACCATCCAATGGGCACACACCTTGCCCAGCACCGTCAGCGTTAAGGGCGCAGGCAACAGCAGCAACTGTTCTAATGAACCATCAAGATAGTCGTCACGAAACAGACGCTCAAGGGAGAGTAATGAAGAGAGTAAAGCCGCAACCCAGACAATGCCTGGCGCAATGCGGGCCAGCAGTTTTGGCTCCGGGCCAATACCTAAGGGAAACAGGGTGATCACAATTAAAAAAAACCACAGCGGGTTGATAATTTCCGCGCTTTTGCGAAATGCGATTTTCAGCTCGCGGCGCAATACTTTTATAAACATTATGCTAGCTCTGCACTGGTCAGACGAATTTTACGCACTTCCCGCGTTATGCCCGGCAAATCCTGATGGGTAGTCAACAACAGCATGCCGCCTCGTAGGGCATGATGTTCAAACAGGGCCATCAACGCTGCCACACCGTCTTTATCTATTGCCGTTAGCGGTTCATCAAGGATCCACAACAGAGCGTCACTGAGCCACAGTCTGGCCAGCGCCACGCGGCGCTGCTGCCCGGCAGAAAGCTGCGCCACTGCCACATCTTCATAGCCTAATAAACCGACCTGCTCCAGCGCCTGGTAAATCGCCTGCGCGGCGTCACCATTGCTAACATCATAATAAAAGGCCAGATTCTCATAGGCAGTCAATACAGATTTAATGCCAGGTTGATGACCAAGAAACAACAGCTGTTGATGAAAAAGCTCACGCTGTCGCCGGGTGTTTTGCCCCTGCCAGGTCACTTCTCCTTCATCGGGGCTGGCAAGACCGGCCAAAATACGCAGTAAACTGGTTTTACCGGCGCCGTTATGACCGGCAATCTGCACAATCTCACCGGGTTCGATAGTAAAACTCAAGCCGCTAAACAGGGTTCGCTCATCGCGAACGCAACTGAGGTTAAGCGCTGCAAACATGGGACCAGTCTCTTGGCATGGGGAACAGTATCATAACATAAGCCTAACCACGCCTGTAGGCTATGGCTGCGGAGTTTACTATCCAGCCATCAGCGATTTAGCGCATTTTTCGCCGCCAGCGGTAGCCACAATGACCCCGCAATGTCGCGCTTATTTTAAATTTAATTTAACAAATCAACAAAGAAAAAGCCGTCCTGACCTAAGCTTGTAAAATGATAGCCAAGGTAAACCCGCCTTGGCACTGCATGGCTATCTGCAAGCTCCAGCGAGGGAATAAATGATCAACCGACGCGACAACCCGGCTCCGACTCAAGGTTCCCCCTCTCACGGCCCTCGCGTTGACAGCAAGGAAAGTGAACAAGGCACTGAGATAGAAACCGATGAACACAACCTGCCTTCCCGCGCCGCCGCGACCCATGAGCAAATCCGCATGGAAGGCGAAAAAGAGCTGGAGCGTGACAGCCTGGCGCTGATGTGGTCGGCGATTGCCGCCGGATTATCTATCAGTGCATCGCTGGTGACCAAAGGCATACTGCATGCCCGCCTGGCCGATACCCCCGCTCGCTTCTTTATTGAAAACCTCGGTTATACCGTGGGATTTATTATCGTGATTATGGCGCGCCAGCAGCTATTTACCGAAAATACCGTCACCGCGGTACTGCCGGTGATGCATAAGCCAACGGCAAAAAACTTCGCGATTCTTTTTCGCCTGTGGGGCGTGGTATTGGCCGGTAACGTCGTCGGCGCCGCCTGCGCCTCGCTGGCATTTATCGCTATGCCGCTGTTTACACCCGAGGTGATGCAGGCCTTCCAGCAAATCAGCCAGGAAGTGATGGAAAAAATGCCCAGTGAGATGTTTGTTGGCGGCGTGGTTTCTGGCTGGTTAATCGCCACCATGGTATGGATGCTGCCCGGTGCCGGTTCAGCAAAAATCTGGCTGATCCTGCTGATGACCTATCTGGTGGCAATTGGCAATTTGACGCATATTGTCGTCGGCTCGGTGGAAGTGCTCTATCTGGTATTTTCTGGTGCCCTGCCCTGGCAACAGTTTATCTGGCCCTTTGCCTTGCCAACGCTGGCAGGCAATATCATCGGCGGCACCTTTATCTTTGCGCTAATCAGCCATGCGCAAATTAGAAACGATTTAAGCCACGCGCGTAAAAACGGCAAACAGGATCGTCAAACAACCCGCAAAGCCGGAAAATGACCAAGAATTAAGCAAACAAACCCGCAGTGCCTTATTTTTCAGGTAAAAATGGGTATACTGTGCCCGCGCTGCTTATGCCGCACCGTCTCCTTAGTTAAACGGATATAACAAGCCCCTCCTAAGGGCTAGTTACAGGTTCGATTCCTGTAGGGGACACCATTACACCTTCGATAGCACTCAATAACTCCTCGTAACCCACTGTAAAATAAGCGTTATCGCCCATACAGTTTCAATATGTATTTATCGCAATTTATTGGTGTTCAGAGTTCATCATGGGGAAAACGTGGGTAAAGTTTTTACCCCCAAGATTTTACTCACACTTCTCATCAACAGGTGAGGCGGCCAAATTTCAGGCTAAGTCTTATCGTTTGCAGACATTTGCAGCTTTGCTACCGATTTAACAAACGCTGACTTTTAGCCTTTATCCTGAAGTACGACAGGCCGAAGCGGACTTTAAACTGAAAAACGGTGAAGATTTCTCGATTAGTAATGTGAATCACTGAATAGATCCGAATTTCCTAGACGGTTCCGTGTCTCATGAACCAGGCACTTTCATAAACTGCAGGGGGTTGACCCTCACTGGCACTGTAGCAGCGTTTAGCATTATAAAACATCTCCACATAATCGAAGATATCTGCCTTCGCTTCTTCCCTATTTTTATAGATCCGTTTCTTTATCCGTTCCCGTTTTAGCCACTGGAAAAAGCTTTCTGCCACTGCGTTATCATGGCAATTACCCCCACGACTCATGCTGCTTTTTAAATTGTGAGCTGTCATAAAATGCTGACATCTTTCGCTCGTATATTGAGAACCCTGATCTGTATAGATCAACACCTCGGCCGGTGGTTTACGTCGCCATACCGCCATAAATATTGCATCCATCACTAACTCTTCTGTCCTTCGCCTTCCCATGCTCCAGCCGATACCCCGCCGTGAGAAGAGATCGAGAACAACGGCCAAATATAACCAGCCTTCATGCGTCCTTACATAGGTCATGTCACTCACCCAATGCGTATTTGGGGTCGGGACAACGAACTGCCGTTCAAGGTAATTGGGACTGGCAACCGAAGGTTTTCCACCACCGTAGTAACGTCGTTTTCGGTATCCAGTCTGAGAGGCTAATTCTGCGAGCCTCATTAACCGCGCAACCCTGTTACGTCCAGCGCGTTCACCCAGAGCTTTCATATCGAGCCAGATTTTCCGATACCCATAAACCGTACCGCTTTCAAGCCACCGTTGTTTAATGAGGCCTGTCTGGCGTTCATCCTGTCGGGCACGCAACGATTTAGGCTGCTTTAGCCACTGATAATAGCCGCTGTAATGAAGTCCAAGGACCAGACACAGGCGGCGTACAGCGTAAAAGGGCGACATTTTTTTAATGAAGGCGTACTTCAGCCGGATGTTTTTGCAAAGTACGCGGCCTTTTTTAAAATATCGCGTTCCTCAGTTACCCGCTTAAGCTCTTGTCTGAGACGTTTTACTTCAAGCTGGATAGCATCGCTCAGGTTTTTGGTAACGCTTGATCCACGCGTAAAGGCTGTTAGTGGAAACACCGAGTCGAGCCGCAACCTCAGAAACAGGGTATCCCTGCTCGTTAATCTGTTTTACGGCTTCAATTTTGAATTCTTCAGTGAAATTTTTGGCTGACATAAACACTCCTTCATTGAGCCTCCATTATGAGGCAAAAAAGTGTCTACGAAACCCGGGGCTATTCAAGATTGCTATAGCATCTGGAAAGAGGTGTTGAGGTGCAAGAAAAAAATGAGCTATCATTATGGTTGGGTTCATTGAATATGATGGTGTTTTTATGTTTTCAGTAGAGAAAAAACGAGTTGATAGCCGCGTTTTGGCGCAACTATTCACTAGTCAGGCTATCAATAAAATAGCCGATGGTGACCTTTCATTTCTCTATCGTATCTTGAACGATTTTTTAACACCTCGAACTCCTAACCTTCGCGTTGCTCAGGTATTTGAACTAGCATTCAGCAAGCTATTGACTGATTATAAAACAGAGTATTTTTTTAAAAATGCAATAGCTAATAAGCTTTATTTGGGGCGGCATTCTGCTCGAGAAGCCACAATGCTTTCTGAGTTCAGAGTCGGAAGCAATAAAGCTGATTGTGTGATTGTTAACGGTCATACGACATGCTACGAAATAAAAACTAAATTTGATAGTTTAAAAAGATTGCAAGATCAGCTTTCAGCATATATAAAAATCTTTGAGAAAGTATATGTTGTTTGTGATGGTTGCCACATTAATAACGTATTGTCTTGTATTCCTGATGAGGTTGGTGTTATAGAGTTTACAGTAAGAGGTGCTCTTAAAGAGATCAAGAAAGCCAAGATCAATAATCACGAAATAGATCGAGAAGTTCTAATTGGTTCGTTAAGAAAACCTGAGTATGTTTATATGGCCGAGAGTTTAACAAATAAACCCGTAACAACATCCAATATGAACACATACTCTCAGTGTCTTGATATTTTCAACCAAGCTAGTTCAAAGGAACTAAGAGTGCTATTTAAACATGTTCTTAAGATGAACAGAAAGGCAGATTCTATTTTTGTCAGTAAATTACCGCCATCTCTTATTAACACAGCAATTAGCTTTAAATTATCAAAATCAAAAAAATTGGCATTCGGAGAAATACTTACTCAAGCCATTAATAAGGACAGAAAATGTACTTTCCATTTATAAGAGGTAAGCAGTTTGAATTGGTAGCGATAAGAGAATTAGCTCCAAAGCTGCCTAACTATCTTTTTAAACCTATAGTTGAGCCGGTAAGAGAAAATCTTTTACCTTTAGTAAAAACAATAAAGTCTATAAATGAATTTAACATTAAACCAATAATTATTATCAATCCTTCACTGGGGGATTTTAAATCTAAAAACATTAATCTCTACCCCAGACTTTTGTCTTTAGATAACTCATTAAATTTTACTCCATGCATTCAAATTCAAGATGGAATCGTTGACTACTCAATAATTTTGCAAGAATTACCTAAAAATGATAAAGCCATATTTGTGCCAGACATAGTCGAAGATGTAAATCCTGCAATTTTTTCATTATCAAATTTTAATATCGTTCCTGCAGATAGCTCGGATAGCGAAATAGAAAAAATAAATAACATTGTTCTTCTCGATGACCCTTTTCAGAAGAAAAGTAGAAACGCTGATTACAGAGACAGGTCAAAATTTTCATCGTTGCATACAAATTATAGTTTTCGACCTAATACTATCGGTTTCAGTGACTACAATATAGTTGGCTCTGAATATTCTGAATCTGGTGGGCCAGCATATGTTGTAACGATCCATTTATCTTATATTGATAAAGAAAGTCAGCAAATGTTTGTACGACATTTTTCCTCATCACCAAGCAATAGTCCTGCTAACCCCGGTGGGAAATTTGAAGAAGCATTAAATAATGCTATCCACTTTATTGATAAAAACCCTTCGATATTTGATGATACTTTTGGCATTGAGGAATTAAGAAGACTGCATATTACTGAACATTTCCCTGGGTTGGGTTTAGTCAAAAAAATCACAGTACAGCATCATATTGAGACTATTTGTAATTATTTAAAAAAGTGAGATAGTATATGCCATACTGTTGCTCTGAATGCTTTCATGATAAAGAAATATTTGAGTTCATTGGTAAGGCACATCATAGTGGAAGATGTGGTCATTGCCGTAAAGAAAATACGTTCATCATTGAACCTAAGGAACTATCTCGTTTTTTTGAACCATTTTTAGGTTTAGTAATCGAGTCAGATGATGGTCTGCCATTAAGTGAAATATTAAATGAGCTATTTTATATTTTTAATAGGGATGTTAAATCTATTCAACGCCTGACATCAGAAGTTTTGGGTGAGGATTACGAAGATAAAAGATATACTTTGAAGCAGGGTTTTCAAGAACACATCAGTGAATGGGAAAATTTTAAAGAAGAACTTAAACATCAAAATAGATTTTTCCCCAAGAATACACTCTACTCATCTTTATTTGATCCAACGATTAGCAACACAGAAAGTGATTTATTCCAAATAATTGAACAGTTAAAAGTCGAATATGATGAAGGTGAGGATTTTTTTCGCGCCAGAATACATGAAACCCCATTATCTCAACAAGAGATGAGGATGCCGCCAAAGGAAAAGGCTACAGCTGGCAGGGCAAATCCTATCGGAATATCCTATCTGTATCTTGCCAATCAAAAAAACACATGTATTGCAGAAGTCAGACCTAATAATACAAGTACAATATACATATCAAGTTTTATTTCGAATAGAAAATTATCGATTATTGACCTGACTCAACCAAGGAAAAAATTATCAGTTTGTGCCTTTGATGAAGCTCGTTTCATAACCATTATAGGAATAATCAAGTTACTAGAAACTTTATCTAATGAGCTATCAAAACCAGTAAAACCAGAAAGCTCAAGTATAGATTATATACCTACACAGTTTCTTTGCGAATTTCTTAAGAGTTTTAGTAGTTGTGATGGTATTGCTTTTGAAAGTTCGTTTGGTTTAGGGAAGAATTTTGTTTTCTTCAGTGATGAAGGATTTAGAATTGAAGAACCAATCCCACATACTATCGTTAGTATTGTCCATAATTTTAACCCTAAATAGCCGTGCACATCAAAGCGTCGACACAGGTGCCCCTACTAACCTATTAAGGTAATATTAATGGGTACAAATAGGGGTATAAAATACAGCAATTAAAATAAATTCATTTAATTTCAATAAATTGAAGTTCAATTCGATTCCTGTAGGGACACCATCACACCTTCGATAGCACTCCATAATTCTTCGTAACCCACTGTAAAATAAATGTTATTACCCATACAGTTTCCATATGTTTTTATCGCAATTTATTGGTGTTCGGGGTTCATCATGGGCGTTCAGTGTTGTATTCATTCAGACAGCGCTCTGTAATTTCCCGTGCTTCATTCAGTTTTCTGGACAGATAGAAATCCAGTATTTCTGTACGGTAAGTTCGATTGAAACATTCGATAAAGGCATTCTGAAATGGCAGACTCGCGACAAACATCTTTGACGGTAAGCCCGGCTTCTACTGATTTAAGAACAGCAATAAAAAACCCAGCGTTATAACTAGGTTGTCGTAGGACTATTGTTTATTATTTTCTTTTGAGGAACATTCTTTGGATTGAATAAATAGTCCCGCTAGGAGCTTTTACATTAACTAAAGACAGATATCTATCATCGTTACTTAGCACGATAAACTTTATTTTTCTGAGCCCAAGAAGATCATAATCCTGACCGTCTGGCGTTGTGGCAAGACCACTATCCCCTTTTGTCGCCGTTACAATGACGGTTGAACCAGGCGGACAAGTCTGTCGCGTACATGAACCATATAACTCAGCATAAATTGCATCATCTCTATCACTATCTGCAATTTCGTCATCACTGGCAGCAAAACTACCGAACGTAACCAGCAGCAACCCCAGAACAATCAATAATCTACTCATTCATCTCCCCATCAGTTTAGATATTCAGAGAATAGCATTACCTGAATAAGACTCGCCAATCACGATGAAATACATGACCACGGATTCCGGGTTTACATCAAAACACTTCTATTCACAAATCAAGGACGGTAAGTTACCGGAGACGACAAAATTTGGGACCACTCCCGCTGGCCACATTCTGGAACATCGGAAAATCTTATCCCTGGTTTTTCAGCTAACTATCCGCAAGTTCGCAGTTGTTCGACAGCAGCAATAGGCAATTCAATAACTGTTTTAAGAGAGTGTTGAATGCGTTCGATAATGTCTGCTCTCGGCCCTTGGATCCACTCGGCACTCTTATAAAATTTTTCTTGTGAATTTTCCAGATCCGTAAGACTGTCAAAAGCTCTGATTAAAAAATACGAATCGGGATCATGTAGCGATTTGCCGAAGGAAACAACATCCAGTCCGTATGCCAGATGTAAAGGAACACTAACCTCTTCCATTACTTTATGAAATTCTTCGCCAGTTCCTTTATTCAATGTGTACTGTAAAATCTCTATAATTTTGATAGACATATACTCATCCATGGTTTAATTACCTGTGTTTAGTTTATAGCATCTCGACAATCCGTAGCGCGAGAAAATGGTGCTCCCCGCCATAAATTCCTGGCGAGCTAATCATCCGACTGCTCCGCAGTTTGCCAGTTCGTTCTGTTAAACATGTTGATGGGCCTGATAATTGCGAACAAATATGCAATTGCACGTGATGAACCATGGCTCATCACGCTTCTTCATGTACAGGTGACAGATCCAGGCCAAGTGAAGCCAGCATGACCAGATCCTCTGACTCTTCACCATTTATAATCATGTCTTCAGCCCAACGCGTAAACACAGATAAATCACTCTCTCTGAAATTCTTAAAAGCTAATGCGTATAAGCCATTAATATAAAAATGTGTTTAGTTATCACAACTCCCTCCCCCATCTTCCACCACCGTCCCCTGAATAATGGCGTATTGCTTATGCCAGACAGATCCCTTGCTAATATGTACGTTGTCTAACGTTAGCGATAACGGCTTGCTAGCGCTATATCCCGCAAAGGTAAAGGTCCCGGCAGTCAGGACGTTTAGATTGCGAAAGGTAATATCGCGATACTCGGGGATCAGACTCCCCGTGGCGGCGCTATCATAACGGGTGTCCAGCACGATGGGGTTTTTGACATTCTGCATACAGATATTCTCATAGGTTACGTCGGTAACCTTCCCTCCCCGTGAACTGTCACTTTTAATACGCAAACCATTGGTGGTACCGCTTAGGATCAGGCTGTTTACCGTTACATCACTGACGCCCTGATTGATCTCACTACCAATGGACATACCGTGCCCGGTACCAAAGTGGTTATCGAGTATCGAAATATGTGCCGAACTGGCATTACCGGCCTTGATAGCGACGTTGTCATCGCCGGTACTAATGCGGCAGTGGATCAGGGTAACGTTCTGGGATCCCATAGGGTCAAAGCCATCGGTATTACGAGCATTGGCTGGTGCCGCGATGGTGATCCCCCATAAGGTCAATCCGTTGCTGTTATTACTGACTACATGGAAATTCGGCCCGTTCTTCAGGGTTATCTGGTAGAGCGTGATATTTTTTGAGTTATCAATTTGTATTAAGCGGGGCGCGTTCTGCCTGGTGTTTTTATTTTTGGCTGCCGTTGCCAGCTGCCACCAGCTCTGGCTTTTTCCGGTCATGATTGCATTACCCTGCCCATCAATGCTGCCCGGTCCGTAAATCCCGCTGCCCGATGCATTTTTTATTTGGATAAACGGATTACAGCCTTTCCCTGTGTCATCCAGTGTGCCGCAGGTATGATTGCCGTTATCAAACAGCGACGGATTGGCAATAGCCAGCAGTGTTGCCCCTTTTTCTACCCGCAGGCTGACACCCGATGGCAGCTTGAGTGGTCCACTGTAGAACGCGCTAGAGCCTGTAGCCGCCGTCAGATAAACCGCCTTGCCGCTGGTACAAGCGTTGAGAGCATCCTGAATATAGCTTGTCGAATCGGCTGCGCCGTTGGCTTTAAGCATCTGGCAGCTTTGCGGGACCACGGGTTCACTGACGCTACGAGTATCACCCGCTATAGCGCCGTTTATCGCGGACAAAAACAGCGTGGGAAGCAGCAATAGAATATTCATTGATAAATCGGCATATTTCATTTTTCTGATCTCTTTTCGCCGCAGCACTCAGAGACCCATCATGCTAATAGCACCAAAAAAAAGCCACCAGCAAATGCTCGTGGCTTTTCAATTAAGTGCACTTAATATCGCTTGCGGCATTTACCCCCCTGACGAGATGTAATCATCAATGGTCTGTTCGACTATTTTTTTCATATGTAATACGGCACTTAACACGCCATTAGAACGCGCGAAAGATTCTTCAAAAGGGGGAAAGGCTTTTACCACCACATCATTATCAAATTTCTGCACATCAACGCGTACTTGCCAGGTCGTTGGACTTTCAGCAACCTGCGCAGCAACTTCGAAACCTTTATATTCATATTTGTACACCATGATGGATTCTCAGCGTGAACAATAGAGATCTTTATCTTGCTCCTATCCGTTGATGAAGTTAAGCATTATCAAAGCTCTTCAGTAAAAAGTGTCGGTGATGTCATAGCGCGTAAAGTTTATTTTTAAGGCTAAGCATAAGAGGTAAAACCAATCATAAAATTATCACTCCCCTTCCTGGTCAATTTTTGCCCAAAAAAAATTTTCCCTGAAAAAGATCCTAATCAATTAATGACAAAAAAGACGGGTATGATGTGAGTTCAAGTCGGGGAAAGTAGGTTAATCAAGTACTTATTTTACGCAACAAAATGCGCACTTTTAGAACTATTCCTATATAGTTCTAAAAATCAATATGTTGAGTTGTTTTTCCGATCAAAATAGCGTTATTGATAGGTTTTAACATGGGTTTTTACGGTAAAAAATCCTTTTTTAATAGGTAAAAGTGATCAATGATGTAACTATAAGAGAAGAAACTATGGGCAGGTAAATGTTAAATCTTAACTTTCAAGTTTCATGTGAATTCAGATGCGAGCCAATTTATAGTACCGAAGGTAAACTTTATGCGGTAGAAGTGCTGACCATGTTCACCGGTGGCTTTTCCGGGGGAAAACTTGAGCCTCAAAACTTTATAAGCTTGTTAGACACCAAATCAAAACACACCTTACTCAGTAGTCAACTTCAGGCGATTAGTCGTAAAGCCTTATTTTTTAGAACCAATAATATATTTTGCTCACTCAATATTGATCAGGCAATGGCACTCATGATCCTTGAGGACAGCGAGATCAGCGATATTATCAAAGAAAACGAATATATCAGGCTTGAAATATCAGAGAGATTTCCCAGGATTGATAAGGTCAATGGTAATATCATCCTAAATGAATTAAGTCGAATATATAAACTCTGGCTTGATGATTATGGGGTCGATTTTAGTAATATTAATACGCTCAAAAACAGTCAGTTTGAATCAGTAAAAATTGACAAGAAATTCTTTTGGGAAAATGGCACTTCAGTTATGTGGCCAGCGACCATGAGTGAAATACAAAAATATTGCAGTAAAATTATTGTCGAAGGCATAGAAACTGCCTCTCAATTTCGCAGCCTGACTAACACCGGCATTTATGGCGTTCAGGGTTTCTTATTTCCAGCGGTGTTATTAACTAAAATAGAAAACTTGCTCCCTGCCGGTGAAAATCTAAATTAAGTCAAATTAAATAGAATTAAGTCAAATACCCTCACTTTATGAGCATTATCAAGAAAATAAAAATATCCATTTATAATCAATAAATTAAAAGAATTCTCTCTTAAAAAACCACGCATTTTCAGCCTTATCAAAAGATGGGGTTTTATATAATTTGTCTTTTACCGAAAAAAATGATAATAAATGAGGGTCAAGGTCGGTGGTAACGGACAGTAACTATGTTAAATTTCAGCATCCGGGTGTCATGCGAATACATATGTGAACCTATTTACAGAGTAAATGGTCAGCTTTTGGGTGTTGAACTATTAACGCGTTTTAGTTCTAACGATACGTCGAACGAGCAGTTGAATTCGGCAAGTTTTATCAAAGAACTTAGTATCGAAAATAAACGCAAACTAATGCTTAACCAGCTTCATGAAATTGGCAAGAAATCGCATTTTTTCAAAAAGCATAACTTATTATGCTCGATCAATATAGATTTCACCATGGCAAAATTGCTGGTAATGGATAATGCGATAAAAACTATTTTAGATAAGTATGATTTTATACGATTGGAAGTTTCCGAACGCTTCCCCAATATATCCAATGGATTAAAAAATCCATTATTAAGTGAATTACATGAACGCTATCACTTATGGCTGGATGATTTAGGTGCCGGGCATGCTAATGTAGAGGCACTGCAAGCAGGTCTTTTTGAACTTATCAAAATTGACCGCAATTTCTATTGGGGTAATACGCGCTCAATGATGTGGCCGATTACCGTCGAAAAAATCAGCGAACTTTGCAGTCAGATAATTATTGTCGGTATTGAGAACCCGCTGCAACTCAACCTGCTCAGCAGTCTGGGTATTACCGGAGTACAAGGCTACCTTTATAAGTCAGTAGCCCTGGATGATATCAATACCTTACTGTAGCGCGACCAAATATCGGCCTGGTCCTGTATCGTGCACCAGTCAATTTACCCCAAAGCCAAATTAATCCCGTTCACTGAAGGTTTATCTGCTGCTGAACTGTAAAGATGATAATCAAGATCCCGCAAAATATCGCCCTGTTTATCGCGCAGGCAGGGGTCATACTGCCTATCCTGTTACGCCGTACCAGTCCTTGCGTATACGGCGCGCAAAAGCAGTGAGCACCTAACGACTATTTATCCTCGGTAGTTAATTGATTGCTTTGTGCCAATGCCTTAAACCACAGAGCATTGCGCTTTATTTGCCGCTGGCCGCTAACCAGGTCCAGGCGATAGAAACCATAGCGACGCTTAAATGAGTTAATCCACGACCAGTTATCAATAAAGGTCCATTGATGTACACCAAAACAGTTTGCCCCTTCGGCAATGGCGCGGTGAAGCTGTATCAGATGTTCTTCCATTAAACCAATACGAAAACTGTCGTCAATCACGCCATCTTGCAGCACTGGTCCCTCTGACTCCAGATCCATGGCAATACCAATTTCAGCCAGATACCATTTGATGTTGCCGTAGTTATTACGAATATTGGCAGCGATATCATAGATAGCCTGCGGCAGGATCTCGTTATTATCGCGGTAGGGATTAAAACGGCCATCAGGGTCAACATAGTTTTCGAAATAAAACTCTGGGGTGAAATAGTCGAGATTGTAAGGGGTTTCACGCGCTTGCACCCGGCGAGGAACATAGTAATTCACCCCCAGAAAATCAATGCTCGAGCTGGTAATCAGCGCAATATCGTCTTTACTAACCTGCGGCAAACAATTATTGGCGGCCAGAACCTCACAGAGTTCAGGCGGAAACTGATGCTTAACCAAGGGATCGAGAAAGCTGCGGTTAAACAGCAAGTCGGCATACCATGCCGCTTTATGGTCTTCTGCCGAGTCGCTACGGGTGTAAGAAGGAGTCAGGTTGAGCACAACGCCAATTTCACCGTCCAGATCCAACTCGCGATAGCATTTCACCGCCTTGGCATGGGCCAGCATAATATTAAAAGCCACCTGTGCTGCCAGCTTGCCATCTTTCTTGCAAGGGTAATGGAAGTCATACAGATAGCCTCCTTCGACTGGCACAATCGGCTCATTGAAGGTGGTCCAGTACTTTATTTTTTCACCAAAAAGGCGGAAGGCGGTGGCAGCAAAGCGGGCAAAAAGATCGGTGACATGCACAGATTCAAAGCCACCATAGCGAGTTTGCAGTTCTTCCGGCATATCAAAATGGTAAAGATTGATCATGGGCTCAATACCCTGGTTAATCATTTCATCAAAATAGTCGTTATAAAAGCGCACCGCTTGCTCATTCGCCTGGCCGGTTTCAAAATCTTCAATAAGTCGCGACCATTGAATCGACGTGCGAAAAGAGTTGAGGCCGATATTTTTCATCAGCGCGACATCTTCCCGATATTTATACAAAGTGTCACAGACCTGTTGCGGCCCAATACCCTGAAAAAAACGCTCAGGGTGATTGGCATGCCAGCTATCCCAGATAGAAGGATGCAACTTGTCAGCGGTCCCCTCTGTTTGCGGGCCAGAAGCGGCAGCGCCCCAGAAAAAGTTCTCGGGGAATGAATAGGTGGTCATATAATCTCCTCAATGATTCGGGTGGTTACAACGCCCGGAAAAGTCGCCATGGGATGCCGAAACAGCCAGATCAAAGCCCAATGAAATCGGATTGCCTTGGGCGACACAGCTCACGAGGAATTTACGATTCAAGCAAGGAGATGTACATCCAATAATGGAAACCGCTTTCCGTTATTGGATGTACATCACATAATCATGGAAAACTAATGAACAGCTGATAAGGATCAGCTTGAGTTTGATGACAAAGTCGTCTTAATGATCGAGATACACGGGCATAGCACACCTGGGGGCGCTCCGGCGGGCAAGCCCGCTACGACCCCAACGGTGCACTCTCCCTAATAACGGACTTTGTCAGCCGTCTGCAGCTGATAAGGATCAGCTTTTTTCTGATTCCGCCAGTTGCCGCTCGTAAACCTTGAAGAAGGGACGGTAAATCATCCATGAATTAAAGATGGCAAACAGGCACATAAACATATTTTTCCAGCTACCGTTGGCCGCCCATGCCGCGCCAAGAGGAGCAGGCATCGACCAGGGCAACATGGCCACCGTACGATCGAGCACCCCAAGGTGCGTTAAATACCAGGCAATACAGGCATTAACCAGGGGAACACCAATAAAGGGCAACAAGAAGACGGGGTTCAGGATGATCGGAAAACCAAACAGAATCGGCTCATTGATATTGAAAAGTGAGGGAATAAAACCGATTTTGCCCACGCTTTTCAGCTGTCGGGAACGACTGCGCATGGCCATAAACACCAGGGGCAGCGTTGACCCTATGCCACCGATCAGCAGATAGTAATCCCAAAAACCCTGCAGATAGATATGCGGCAGCGGTGTGAGTCCCTGCGCCAACGCCTGTTGATTTTCAAAAAGATAAGTCATCCAAAATGGGTTCATGATCCCGGTGATAATCAGTGCACCGTGAATGCCGACAAACCAGAGTAAATGGCAAATCAGTAATGAAATCAGCAACGCCGTCAAGGTATCCGAGGCAATAATCAGCGGGCGAAATGCAGCGCTGACCAGGTTGGGTAAAATCATTCCGGTAGTGAGTTGAAGTACGGCATTGACCACGGTAATAGAGAGCAAAATCACTAATAGCGGTATCAGTAACTGAAAGCCATTGCGCGTCATCAACGGCACCTCTTCCGGCAAACGAATACACCAGCCTCGTCGATAAAAAAATCTTATTATTTCAATAGAATAAAAGCTTGATATCAGCGCACTAAAAATCCCCATGCCCCCCAAAAAGATATTGGTTCCGCCATTTTCTTTAAAGCCGATAAACATCAAAAAAGCCAGGCAGCCAGTCAAGCCGGATAAGCGTTCCGGTAGCCGGTACTGTTTAGCCAGGCTGGCACTGGCACCAAAAGCGATAATGATCGCCACCAGACCAATGGTTAACTGGAATGTTGGCATCAGCAGTGGACGCAGTAAGCGATATAGCTCGCCATACCAGGAGAAAGGGTTGATGGCCAAAGGCGGGAAAATCAGCGGCACCATTAAACTGCCAATAATCACAAAGGGCATGGCCAGAGCAAAGCTTTCGCGCATTGCCGTAATGTGCTGGCTGCGGGTAAGCAGATTGGCAAAGGGAGTCACACGCTGCTCAATCAGCGTGACGGCAACATTCATAAACTGAATGTTCATGGCGCAACCTTTAGGGAACGATAAGTGCCGCGATAATCGCCCACATCAACTGAAAGTGAAAGTCCCCATCTGGTGATCATGCTCACAATTAACGGATTGATTTACGGAAAGCGCTTTCCGTTTCTAATCCATAAAACTATAGTCCGCTCATTGTGACTACCAGCCAGGAGTAATCGATGAAAAAAATCATGCTTTGCTGTTCCGCAGGAATGTCCACCAGCCTGTTGGTCAAAAAAATGGTGGCGGAAGCCGATGCTCGCGGTCTTGATGTGGAGATCAAGGCATTTGGCGTTGCTGAGTTTGAACAAGAGGTCGGCAATTATCAGGTGGTATTACTCGGCCCCCAGGTCAAGTACATGCAAAAAACACTGCAAAACCAGGCCAGCACTTACGGCATACAGGTCGAGCCCATCAATATGATGGATTACGGCATGCAAAATGGTGCAGCGGTTTTAGACTTTGCCCTTTCATTAATTGAAAAAAATAAGTAAAGGAAAAACCATGAGCTCTCTGTACGCTAAATTAATTGCCGTGATTGAAGACAAAATCACGCCAATGGCCGGTGCGGTAGGACAACAGAAATATGTCACCTCAATTCGTGACGGGTTTATTACTGCCCTGCCGTTTATGATTGTCGGCTCCTTTATGATGGTCTTTATTTTCCCGCCTTTTTCGCCGGATACCACCTGGGGATTCGCCCATGCCTGGCTGCAGTTTTCATTAGCCCACCGTGCCAATCTGATGCTGCCGTTTTATTTCAGCATGGGCATGATGACCCTATTTATTTCGGTGGGGATTGCCGCCAGTCTGGCGCGTCATCACTCCCTTGATCCGCTGACCTCGGGGATGCTGTCACTGATGGGCTTTTTTCTGGTGGCCGCGCCACTGCATGAAGGAAAAATCTCTACCGACTACTTTTCCGGGCAAGGGATTTTCACCGCTATTCTGGTGGCGATTTATACCACTGAACTTTATGCTTTGTTAAAGCGCAACCATATTACCATCCGTCTGCCGCCAGAAGTGCCGACCGGTGTCGCTCGCTCGTTTGAAATTCTTATCCCGGTGCTGGCGGTTGTGGTGACGCTACATCCGCTCAATCTGTTTATTGAAGCCCAGTTTGGCATGATTATCCCGGAAGCGATTATGTCGCTGGTAAAACCGCTGGTTGCCGCCTCGGATACGCTCCCGGCGATCCTGCTATCGGTATTGGTTTGCCAAATCTTGTGGTTTGCCGGTATTCACGGCGCACTGATCGTCACGGGCATTATGAACCCGTTCTGGATGGCCAATTTGTCGGTTAATCAGGCCGCGCTGGCCGCCGGTGCCGCTATTCCACATATTTATGTGCAGGGGTTCTGGGACCATTACCTGCTGATTGGTGGCGTGGGTTCTACGCTGCCGCTGGCATTTTTGCTAATGCGCAGTAAAGCGGCCCATTTGCGTACTATCGGTCGTATGGGCGGTGTACCGGGCTTGTTCAATATCAATGAACCTATTCTGTTCGGCGCGCCAATTATTATGAACCCGCTGTTCTTTCTGCCCTTTGTATTAGTGCCGATGATCAACGCTACCCTGGCCTATTTCGCGGTAGATTTCGACCTGGTATCCCATGTTGTCGCCTTGACGCCATGGACCACGCCCGCGCCAATAGGGGCTTCCTGGGCGGCAAACTGGACGCTTAGTCCATTGATTATGTGCCTGATTTGTATGCTGACCTCAGGTCTTATGTACTTCCCCTTCTTTAAAGCCTACGAAAGGCAGCTATTGGCCCAGGAGGAAGGCGGAAATATCCCGCAGCGCGTGGCTTCTCAAACAAAAACTGCCTGATTGTTACTCTCGAGAAAGTAGAGGTTGTAATGGAATTAGAAGAGCAAGTGATGGGGATCATTATTAACGCCGGTCAGTCACGTAGTCTGTGTTATGAAGCACTCAACAGTGCCAAAGCAGGCGACTTCAGCGATGCCGACGAAAAAATGCAGCAGGCAACACACTTTGCCCGCGAAGCCCATCTGGTGCAGACCCAGTTAATTGCCGACGATGAAGGGGAAGGCAAAACCAAAATGACCTTGATCATGGTGCATGCACAAGATCATTTGATGACTTCAATGCTCGCCAAAGAAATGGTCACCGAGCTGATTGAAATTTACCGTAGTCGCCATTGATTAAGGCAGATGAAGAGAGGCCCAATCTCTCTTCATCTGATAACGGTGAGCCACAGGCCACTATCTGGCGCAAGCAAGGGCACGAATTCTGGTTAGTTTTTATGTTATTATTCGAGGATAAATCGTAATACAGACGACACCATGGCCACCATAGATGATGTTTCAAAGTTAGCCAACGTTTCACGCGCCACCGTTTCACGTGTCCTGACCGGGACGCGTGGCGTGCGCGATGAGAGCCGTGAGGCCGTATTGCGGGCGGTAGAAGAACTTAACTACCGCCCCAGTTTTGCTGCCCAAAATCTGGCTAGTCAGACATCCAGCTACGTTGGCCTGGTTATCCCTGCTTATGAAACCGGGATTAGCCATGCCTTGCTGCCCCTGCTTTCGCAGGCGGTAAAATCCCTTAATAAATCCTTGCTGGTGCAGTATGTCCATAGCGAAGCAGAACAGCAGCCCACCATCGAGGATCTGCAGCATCAGTGTGTGGCAGTGGTGGTGCTGGGTAAAAAAAGCCAGGTAAACGCCAGTAATCTTATCGCCTTTGATGAGTATTCGGTCGAAGGGAGCACCACTCATGGCTATAACTATGCTTTCGCCACTGAAAGTGCCTGTCGTTATATGCTGGGCAAAGGTCATCGCAATATTGCCTTGCTGATCGATAATCAACAGGATGAAGCCAGTAAGCAAATGCTTGAAGGCTATCGCAATGTATTGCAGAACTACTCGCTGCCCTTTAATCGTCAACTGCTGGTCGCAGCAAACAACAACGTCGAACAAGGGCTGATTACCCTGATCAACAGCTTTACCAAGTACACGGCAATTATCACCAAGCGCGATTGTTACGCCGCAGAAGCCATGCGTTTGCTACGCGAGTTCAATATTGCCGTTCCCCAGGAAGTCTCGCTGATAAGTCTGGAAGATTCGCCGCTGGCCTCTTTGCTTTACCCGCCATTAACCTGTATTGCCTATCCCCTGGAACAGCTGCTGGATATCTGTGTGCAGCGAATTCGCTTGCTGATTAATGGCCGTCCGATCTATATCCCGGAAGGCCAGACGGTGACCGGACGCCTGGTGGCCCGGGGATCCGTGGCCGATATCAGCTAGCTGACTGCCTGGTGATACCGCTTCCCTAACGACCGCCTCGATTTAGTGGCAAATTTTACCTTTTTGCCACTTATCTTCCCACTGCATCACCACACTCAGTGACGCCGGCAGGACGGTCAGCGTAATCAGGGTAGCGATAATCAATCCACCGATAATGGCAAAAGCCATGGGTCCCCAGAACACCTGCTCGGCAATGGGGATCATACCGAGAATGGCGGCACAGGCGGTCAACAGGATCGGCCTTGAACGGTGTCTGGCCGCGGCAATGATTGCCGCTTCTCGGTCCATACCCGCCACAGTATTGTTATCCACTTCGCTGATAAGGATCACCGCGTTGCGAATAATCATCCCCGATAAGGCAATCACCCCGAGCAGCGCGACAAAGCCCATTGGCGTACCGGTAGGCAGCATGGCCAGCACAATACCAATCAACCCAAAAGGTGCCATCAGCAACGCCAATAACATGCGTGAGATACGCTTTAGCTGAACCATTAACAGGATCAACATCACAAACAGGGTGACCGGCAACACGGAATAGACAGAGCTATTGCCTTTATCCGACTCCGCTACCGCGCCCCCCTCCTCGATGCTGTAGCCCGGCGGCAGAGAAGCACTGAGATGTGAGAGTAACGGCGAAAGTTGTTGCGATACCGCCTCGGCCCCCAATCCTGGAGCCAAATCCAGCTGTACGGTAATAAAAGGCAGCCGCTGGCGGCGCCAGACAATGGGATCGTCAATGCCCCATACCGGCGTGGCAACCTGGCTCAGCGGGATCTTGTCACCGTTGGCAGTAGTGACGCGCAGACTCGACAGCGTCGCCATATCCAGTCGCTCCCGGTCATTTGCCCGCAGCACCACGTCAATCAATCGGTTACGATCTCTCAGCGTAGTGATGGTTCGTCCCGACCAGACCGCATTAAGCAGATCCGCCAGCGTTTCGGAAGAGACGCCTACCGCCCGCGCGGCGGTCTGATTGACAGCCAGAGTGATGCTTCGCTCGGGTTCACCGGCGGTCAGGTTAACCTCACGACTTAGCGGATTGTTGCCAATTTCCGCGGCAAGCTGTCGGGCTATCGCCTGTACCTTACTGTAATCAGGGCCGCTGACACGATATTTGATCGGCCAGCCCACCGGCGGCCCCAGTTCCAAAGGCGAGACCCGGGTCGTGATATCGTTAAAATCACGGGCCAGCAGAGTTAAAAGTTGACCGCGCAGCTGGTCTCGAGCCTGGAGATCCTTGGCTACCACCACCAGTTGCGCGGTATTCTCATTAGCCAGCAACACATCCATCGGTAAATAAAAACGAACTGCGCCGGAGCCGACATAGCTGGAGAAATGCGCGACATTAGGGTTGGCTTTTAGCACCTCTTCCAGCCGCTCGGTTTGCCTTTCGGTTTCGCTCTGCGAGGCATTGGCCGGTAACGTCAGGCTGACCAACAGCTCCGGGCGATCAGAGGCCGGGAAGAATCCCCCCTGCATAAAAGTGGTGGCATAGGCGGCCAGGGCCAATAACCCCAGCGCACAGCTCAGGGTCAAGGCTCTGTGGCTCAGTACCGCGTTGAGCAGATAGAGATAGGCCGACATCATCTTCGCGGGCTTATCCTTGTGGATTTTTACTCGATCCGGCAGCAGCCAGGTCCCGATTAGCGGAGAGAACAGAATGGCCACCAGCCAGGAACATAACAGTGAAATAAGCACCACCGCAAAAAGGGAGAAACAATATTCCCCGGCGCTGGAAGCAGCAAAGCCGACCGGAATAAAGCCGGCAATCATCACCAGCGTGCCGGTAAGCATTGGAAAGGCAGTGGTTTCAAAGGCATAACTGGCCGCCCGCCAGCGTGAGTCTCCCGCTTCCAGGCGGGAAACCATCGCCTCGACGGTGATCATCGCATCATCTACCAGCAAGCCAAGAGCAATAATCAACGCGCCCAGTGAAATACGCTGCAGACCAATACCGGCAAACATCATGCCTATAAAGGTCATGGCCAACACCAATGGAATCGCGGCAGCAACCACCAGCCCCGCGCGCATTCCCAGCGACACAAAAGAAACCGCCAATACAATGACAATCGCTTCAATTAATACCCTGACAAAACCGCTGACCGCTTGCGAAACCACCGCCGACTGGTCCGCCACTTTTACCAGTTCTATTCCCTGGGGAAGTCGACTGCGGATGTCATCCATGCGCCCATTCAGCGCCTGGCCAAAAGTCAGCATATTGCCGGTGGCCGCCATAGAAACGGCAAGCCCGATGGCGGGTTGTCCGTTAACGCGAAAGGCAGGAGCCGGTGGTTGTGCGTTTTGGCGGCTGATGGTCGCAATATCGGTCAAAGGAATATAGCGGTTGGCAATATGTAAGGTGATCGCCCGCAGACTTTGTTCCGACGCCAGAGCGCCGCTAACGCGTAACGAGATATTTTCGCGGTCGCTGCGTAATACGCCTGCCGGTACCACGACATTCTGCGATTTTATCGCGTCGCCCACCTGCTGCAAATCAAGGCCCATCACCGCCAACTGACGCGGAGAAAAACTGATCACCATCTGCTGTTCCTGCACGCCCAGCACATTGATTTTGCCAATATCTGGCAGCGATATCAGGCTGCGGCTTATCTCATCAACCCGATCGCGTAATTCACGGGGAGTAAAGCCTTCGGCGGTAAAACCATAAATCGTGCCGAAGGTATCATCAAATTCATCATTGACTGATGGCCCCTGAACCCCCTCAGGCAGCGAGGCGGTAATATCCTGCATTTTTTTACGTACCTGGTACCAGATATTGGCCACGGCTGCCGGTGGGGTACTATCGCGCAAATTGACGAAAATGACTGTCTGACCGGCGCGGGTATTGCTCTCGACAAAGTCCAGGTACGGCGTCTCTTGCAGTTTTTTCTCGACAACGTCAGTAACCAGGTTGAGGGTATCCTGGACATTGGCACCCGGCCATTGCGCAGAAACCACCGCGGTCTTAATGGTAAAGGCGGGATCTTCATTACGCGGCAGGCTTTGATAGCTGACCACACCCGCCGCCATCAACAGCAGCATAAAAAAAGCGATCAGTTGTTGGTTTTTTAGTGCCCAGGCTGACAGGTTAAAGGCGGAAGAAGTCGGTTGCGGATTCATTCGCTGGCCTCGCCAAGCGTGACGCGCTCGCCCTGTCGCAGTTTACTTACCCCGGCAACCACTACGGTTTCCCCGGGTTGCAGGCCGGAGGTAATAAAAATTTCCTCGGTGCTATAACGGCCAAGGGAAACAGGGCGCAGATAGAGTTGCAGACTTTTTCTGTTAACGATAAAAATGGCCGGATTACCGCCCGCGCTGGTCAGGGCAGCGGCAGGCAGCGCGATCATACTTTGCCCTGTTTGCTGCCATGCCACCTGCACACTGGCACCCAGCGCCAGGGCGGCAAGCGGTTTATCGAGGGTAACGCGAACGCGCCAGGTCCGCGTCTGCGCATCGGCCTGGGGGCTGATATCACGCAGATGTCCCGAGGTGCTGACAGTGGGATCGGCGAGCAGGGAAACAACAAAAGAGAGATTGGCTGCCTGCGCAAGTAGTTGCGGATCGGCGACGTCAAATACGGCATCTCGCCCGTCCCCCGCAGCCAGCGTAACGATGGACTGACCGGCACTGACCACCTGCCCCGCCGAGGCCGATACCTGGGTCACCACGCCGGAAGCAGGAGCAAGCAGACGCGACCAACCCAGCGTCTCGCGGGCGTTTTTCAGCGCATCCTCACTGCTTTGTCGCCGTGATAATGCCGCCTGCCAGTCATATTGCGCCGTATCAAGCTGGGAGCGGGCAATCGCCCCATGCGGCATAAGCAGCTTCATGCGCTTGAGGTTAAGGGAAGCTACTTGCTCGGCGGCGCGAGCACTACTCAGGTCAGCTTGCGCACTGTCAAGCTGGTTGCGGCTGGTGCTATTTTCTTGCGTGGCGAGGATTTGTCCTGTCACAACCTGGCTTCCGACATCAACTGAGCGATTCAGCAGATGCCCCTCCTGGCGAAACCCCAGCGTTACCTCATCGGCGGCACGAATTTCTCCGCTGTCGACATACTGGCGAGCGGCGGCAGGCTCAGGTGCAATCACCACGCGAACCTGGCGAGGGGGCACCAGCGGCTTGCTTTCCTTGTCACCGCAGCCGCTCAGCCCGACCGCCAGTAACATCAGCGCAATAAACCACGGCAGCAGATGTACTATTCTGCCTGGCAGGGCCAAATGTCTTACCGCGTGACGGGCATAATCAGTAAAAGTAATGGTCATGGCTCTCTTCCTGAATTGATATGACGCTATTCAATCCAGAAACTGTCCAGATCCTGATGATATTTCATCAAGAAACCATCAAGGTTGAAAATTTTTTACTGTGTCGCCGGTGGCATCTCCGGTAAGCGTACGCTGATCACCAAACCACCGTTTTCTGCCAGTGAGGCGCTGACGTTCCCGCCATGGGCTTCACAAATCGCCCGAGCGATAGAAAGGCCCAATCCACTGCCGCCGGAATGGCGCGCACGGGAGGATTCTGCCCGCGTAAAACGATCAAACATCAGCGGCAGAAAATCAGCATCGACTCCAGGCCCGCAATCACGAAAGGTAATTTCATAACCGCTGACCAGTCGCTGTAATCTGATATCCAGATTTTTGCCTATGGCGGCATAGCGCAACGCATTGTCCATCAAGATGCCAAATACCTGCCCCAGCCGAAAGGGATCGCCGAGATAGCTGCCAGTGCCTTCGGCGGTAATGGAGAGGGTCATGCCTGCTGCCGTTGCCTGCGGTTTTAGCCACGCCACCCGCTCGCGCAGCAATTCAACCAGATCCAGTTGGCTTTTACTGAGATTAAGCTGACCGGCATCGGCCAGGGAAAGCAGATGCAGTTCGTCAATCAGACGATTAAGGTGCAGAAGTTGCTTCATTACCATGGCCAACTGTTTTGGCTCAGGCTGGAATACGCCATCCAGCATGCCCTGTAACCGCCCCACCGCGGCGGTCAGTGGCGATCGTAACTCATGCGCCATCGCCACATGCGAGGCCCGCAGCTCTCGCTCGTAGCCTGCGAGTTGCTGCATCATGATATTAAAATCTTCGGTGAACTGGATAAGTTCTGCCGGGGCGTTTTTAACCGGCTCAACGCGAGTGCGAAAATCCCCTTTTGACACCGCACCGGCAGCGTCGGCAAGACGGCTAAACTGCGCCGACAGCGGGCGGGCGGCTTTTAATCCCAGCAGCACAATAAAAGGGATCATCACCACCACCAGAATGCCGACCATGATCCAGTCGGCAGAAGCAATGGAGGGATCGGAATAACGCGCGCCCCAGCCTTCATCAACAATCTGATGAAAGCGCACGAGATTGAGTTCCGGGTTGCCGTGCAAGCGTAAAAACTCCTGGCGGATACTGAGCGGCATATGATGCAGAACCCAAAGGTTTTCAATGGCAAAGCGTAACCACATGCACAGCGCGATCACCACCACGGTGCCAATAGCCAGCGCCAGAATACGCACACAAATCCAGCGCCAGAGAGACTGATAATGTAAGCGACTCATGGCTGTCTAAACCTGTATCCCACACCGCGCACGTTAACTAACACGTTGGTGATCCCCGCCGATTCGAGTTTTTTGCGTAAATTATAAACATGGGTATCCACCACCCTTTCCAGCGCTTCACTCTCCGGCAGGCAGCGTTCCAGTAGGGACTGACGAGAGAAGGGACGCGTCGGCGCGCTCATCAGTGTGGTCAGCACCGTAAATTCGGTTGGGGTTAACTCAAGATAGCGTTGTTCACCTTCCGCATCGGTAATAGCGGCGGTCATGGCTTCGGCATCTACGTCAAGATTCTGCCAGCGCAGGCTCGAGGTCTGCTTCTCTGACGATGTAACTCGTCGTAACACCGCCTGCACCCGTGCGACAACTTCACCGGGGTTATAGGGTTTGACCACATAGTCATCGGCACCATAACGCAGGGCGGCAATTTTATCGGGCATATCGGTCATTGCCGTAACCATAATCACCGGTGTCATGCTTTTACGCCGCACGGCAGCCAGCACCTCAGTGCCGCTCATTGTCGGCAGCATCACATCCAGCAAGATCAGGTCGGGTTTCCAGCTTTGCGCCATTTCCAGCCCGGACAAGCCATCACCGGTGACAAGTACTTCAAAATTTTCACGTTTTAAATAGGCATCGAGGACGTCAGCTGCATCAGCATCGTCTTCAATAATCAGGATCCGTTTGGTTCGCATAGTGGTTGCCTTGATGGTTTCTTCATAAATCCCCGACAGTTTATTGACACTGCCTCTGCATACTCGGGTTTCAGATACGGCCGCAATCCGCATCAAGGCGCTAAACGTTGGGTCCAGAGGAGTAACAATGATAACCAGAAATTTTGTCTTGCACATTACCTGTTTTGTACTAATTAGCTCAACTTGCAATGCCTTTGCCGATGATGCTCCGGCAGCGGAGGATAATGTCTCCGTCGGCCTGGCCGCGCAAAGCGCACCGCGCTATAGCGGTGCTGATCAGCACCATTGGCAAGTTGTGCCGGTTGTGCAGGCACGCAAGGGGGCTTTTTTCTTTGATTCGCTAAAAGGGCTGGGTTATGACCTGCAAAGCCAAAGCGGGTTCTATCTGGAACATACGCTGGGTTATAGCCTGGGGCGAGCGGATCGTAATTCAAACTGGCGGGACGGCGCAGACAAACTGCAAGGTATGGGCAATATTGCAGCCACAGTAAACACCGCGCTGGCGGTTGGCTGGACTCCGACGTCCTGGCTGGCTATCGAGGGCAAGGCCACTCTGCCCCTGAGTGACGGCCAGGGCGGACACTACCAAACCTCGGTGACCTTGATCCCGGTACAAAATGCAACGGATACCCTGGCATTCCAGTCTGCCGCACTCTTCGGCGATCGCCGCTATATGAATACCTTCTACGGGGTCAGCAACCGGCAAAGTGAACGTAGCGGCTATACGGCCTACCAGGCAGCCGGGGGATTCTATGGCGTAGACAATACGCTGACCTGGAGTCATCAGTTGACAAAACATTGGTCAGGCGCGCTTACTGCCGACTATATCTGGCTCGGCGATCATGCTGCTGACAGCCCTATCGTCTTTCGACGCAGCGGCGCTTCAGCCAGTGTGGCGCTACTTTATACTTTCTGAACCTGGAAAAAGGTATGCGTAAACACGGAAGGTGATCTACTGCTGATTACTGCCCAGGTAATCTACTCCCTAAATAAACAGTGAATTAGCTGACAATCGTCAAACAGCCGCCATACCCCTCTCTGTTGCCATCCTATCTGCCGGATATCACTCTTGCTCACTAATCCACCAGTAGATTTTTTTTCAGGTCTTTGGCTTGTTTTTGTTTACTAAACTAATGGTTAAGCAG
Organism: Rouxiella aceris; assembly: GCF_012933545.1. Classification (GTDB taxonomy): domain Bacteria; phylum Pseudomonadota; class Gammaproteobacteria; order Enterobacterales; family Enterobacteriaceae; genus Rouxiella; species Rouxiella aceris. Next base: position 76,177 of record NZ_JAADJU010000012.1, read on the forward strand.
ATAATTGTTCGCCTCTTCATGTAGCAATGAACTGTGTGGCCTCGACGCTGTTCTGCAGCCCGAGGCCTTCTCAATTCTGCCTTGCCATCTCCTGCGCTTTGCCGCACCCGTTATCCCAAAACACTACGCGATTTACCCTTAAACCCCACCAAGAACAGCATCACTGCGCCAGCCATAATCGCGATATCGGCCACATTAAACACGCCGGTATGCCAACTGCCGAGGCTAAAATTAAGAAAGTCGACCACATAGCCGCCATAAATAATGCGATCGAGCAGGTTACTGAGGCCGCCAGAAAACACCATCGACAACGCGATTATCGTGCCAGTATCCGCGCGTTTGTTAAGTGCGGTGTAGATCACCAGGCCCAATAAAAAAATACCAACGCCGATCAACAACAGCGTATGACGCAGCGCGCTAGGCAAAGCTTCGCCCAGACTTAAAAAGGCACCGTCGTTATGAGTTAGCACCAGTTTAAGGCTGCCGCCAAAGTATTCGCGCACAACATCCATCGATAACGTTGCCTTGGCGATCGCCTTGCTGAGCTGATCAATTAATACAGATACCGCAAATACGGCGAACATCAGACTCAGTCGTTTACGTAAATTCATGAATTCCGGCCAGATAACAAAGAAATAAAGTTGCAGCAGTATAGCCAGCACCTTCGCTTGCATCCAGACAACTTATTCTCTGGCAATGGCCGGTAACAAATATCGAAGCTGGCTGACAAAACCCCGGGGTTGCTGACAATTCGCCGTCGCCGCCGCCGTTTTATTTCCCTGGCATCATGCGCTTAAGGGTATCGTCTTTGACAATATAGTGATGAAACAGTGCCGCCAGCGCATGCAGGGCGATCACATAGTAGCCCACGGATGCCAGCAGCTCATGAGTGTTTTTTATCCAGGAACGGGTCGCAGGGTCGGGGGTGACAAACTGCGGCACCTGCCAGCCAAGGAACACCAGGCTGCGACCGCCGTATTCCAGGGCTAGCACGCCTAAAATCGGCAAGGCCAGAAACAACAGATAGAGACACCAGTGCATCAGGGTTGCCAATAGCGCTTGCCATTGCGGGATAGCCGGGGTGATGGGTGGAGAGAGATAGCGATGGCGCAGTCCGATACGGATAAATACCAGCACCCAGACGGCAATGCCAAAGTTATAGTGCAACAGGCGTACCCAGGGCCTTTGATCTTCAGGAAAGTAGCCGCGTGTCAACATGGCGGCATAGGTAAGAACAATCAGTAATAGTGTCAGCCAGTGCAGGCTGATTTGCAGCAAAGAATAACGGTTTTTCATCAAATTTCCCTCAACTCCCAACGAGTTACTGTCGTGGTTATCAACAGAATGTCAGCATAGCGCTAAATTGCGATATATTTATGGAAAACACGCTTTTACAGATATAAAAAAACCGGACATTAAGTCCGGTCAGACTGCTGACAAAGTCCGTTATTAGGGAGAGTGCACCGTTGGGGTCGTAGCGGGCTTGCCCGCCGGAGCGCCCCTAGGTGTGCTATGCCCGGGTATCTCGATCATCAAGACGACTTTGTCATCAAACTCACCGGACATTAAGTCCGGTTGATTTGCTGGCATATAGCAGTCTGTTGGCTTATCAGATCTCATCCACCAGGGGTTTCTTGTCTGCCACAACACCATCACCGCTGGTTTTTTTCTGCGGGATCAGACCGTCGGCACGGAACATGGCTTTAATGCCGCGCACCGCCTGACGAATACGATCCTGGTTTTCAATCAGCGCAAAACGTACGTGGGTATCGCCATAGTCACCAAAACCAATGCCCGGCGAGACACAGACTTTGGCTTCGGCCAGCAGCCGTTTGGCAAACTCGAGGGAACCGAGGTGGGCATAAACCGACGGGATTTTGGCCCAGACGTACATCGACGCCTTGGGATTCTCGACCATCCAGCCCGCTTCATGCAGTCCGCGCACCAGCACATTGCGACGCTGGCGATACTGCTCGGCAATATCTTTCACACATTGCTGATCGCCTTCCAGCGCGGCAATAGCGGCAACCTGCAACGGCGTAAAGGTGCCGTAGTCGTGATAGCTTTTGATACGTGACAGGGCGTTGACCAGTTCCTGGTTGCCCACCATAAAGCCAATACGCCATCCGGCCATATTGTAGCTTTTTGACAGGGTAAAGAACTCGACGGCAATATCTTTTGCCCCCGGCACCTGCATAATAGACGGTGCTTTCCAGCCATCGTAGACGATATCGGCATAGGCCAGATCGTGGATCACCATCACATCATACTGCTTGGCCAGGGCCACCACCCGCTCAAAGAAATCGAGTTCAACGCACTGCGCCGTCGGGTTGGAGGGAAAACCGAGGATCATCATTTTCGGACGTGGAATGGTCTCTCTGATCGCCCTTTCCAACTCGCCAAAAAAGTCGACGCCTTCGGTCAAGGGTACAGATCGCACCTGGGCACCGGCAATCACGGCACCATAAATATGAATCGGGTAGCTCGGGTTAGGCACCAGTACGGTATCACCGTGATCCAGCGTCGCCAGCATCAGGTGTGCCAGCCCCTCTTTCGAGCCAATGGTCACAATGGCTTCGCTTTCCGGATCGATATCCACCTGGTAGCGATCGGCATACCAGCGGGAAATGGCCCGGCGCAGGCGCGGAATACCCCGTGAGGTGGAATAACCATGGGTATCTTCACGCTGGGCAACGGTGACCAGTTTTTCAACAATATGCGGCGGCGTTGGGCCGTCGGGATTACCCATACTGAAGTCAATAATATCTTCGCCGCGACGTCGCGCAGCCATTTTTAACTCAGCGGTAATGTTGAAAACGTAAGGGGGAAGACGTTCAATGCGTGTGAAACGACGTTTTGGAGCGGTAGATTCAGCCATGTTTTCCTCGAGTAACGTAAGCGCCCGGACCATCCGAGCGACGCGGGTCAATTAAGGTGCCAGCCGGGCAGCAATAACGGACCGATGAATCAACATATCTCAGCGGCTAAAATCTGTCGATAGATTACACAAATTTTTTACTTCTGCCGTTTAGTCCTTAACGTAGTCGCTACACAACAGCGCCAACAGCCAATCGTTTTGCCACTCCCCCTGCATGCGATAACTTTCACGCAGGGTGCCTTCCAGGCGAAAGCCACAACGTTCCAGCAAGCGCCGAGAAGCAATGTTGCCTTCGATAACATTGGCCTGCAAACGGTGAAAACCACAGGTGTTAAAAGCATAGTTCAGCACTTCGTGCAGCGACTCCTGGCCATAGCCTTTGCCCTGATATGCTGGCAACAGCATAAAGCCCACTTCGGCCTGCTGGTAAGGACGCCAGTCCGGGAAAAAACCTGTCAAGCCAATGGCCGCACCGGTCTCCCGTTCGGTAATTACCAGACACAGCCAAAAATCGGCATATTTATCCCATCGACCCAACCGCTGTTCAAAACGGCTGCGCACCTGCGCCGGTTTCTCGATATCACCGATATATTTCATCACCGAGGGGGTTTGATAAAGGGCTAAAAATAGCGGCCAGTCTGCACTATCGATAGATCGCAGAGTCAAGCGGGACGTTGTCAGGGTAATCATGCACCCTCTCCTGGTACCTCAATGTCATGTAAGCTGAAGTACGCCATAAAATGCGGGATTTTTACATGCGTTATCGCATGAAACAGCTTTATTGTCGTTTCATGCTGCTCTTTGTAGCCTGTACCAGCGCATTTCCTTATAATTCAGATTACGCCCATTGAGCACGATGCCCGCGCATCGTATCGAGAGTCTGTTGTGCAAAACGTATTTGATATGACCCTGGCGGTATTTGATCGCGCCGCGTTAATGTTGATCTGTCTGTTTTTCCTGACCCGTACCCATCTGTTTCGCAAATTGCTGCAAAAAGAGAACGAAGCGCATACGCCGCTGGAACTGGCGACGGTGACCGCCATATTTTCTCTGTTTGCCATTTTTGGCACGCTGTCGGGGATCAATGTTGAAGGATCGCTGATCAATGTGCGCACCATTGCCATTGTCTCCGGCGGTATCCTGTTCGGCCCCTGGGTAGGAATTGTCACTGGGCTGATATCGGGCACCCATCGCTACCTGATTGATATTCACGGCGTCACCTCAATTCCCTGTCTGATCACCAGTATTACTGCCGGATTTCTTTCCGGCTATATCAATTTAAAAGTTAAAAAAGAGATGCACTGGAAAGTCGGCATCGCTGCGGGCATGCTGTGCGAAGCGCTGACCATGATGCTGATTTTAGTGATGTCTCGCCCCTTCTCCCTGGGGCTGGATATTGTGATGAATATTTCTGCGCCGCTAATCCTCGGCGCCAGCTCGATTGGGCTGATTGTTCTGCTGGTGCAAAGCGTTGCAGACGAGAAAGAAGTGATCGCCGCGCGGCAAGCGAAACTGGCGCTGGATATCGCCAATAAAACCCTGCCCTATTTTCGCAATATCAACGCCGAATCCATGGCAACGGTATGCAATATTATCCGCGAAGATATCAATGCCGATGCGGTGGCGATAACCGACACCAAGAATATTCTGGCCTACGTCGGCACCGGTGCCGAACAATATAATATCGGTCACGAGATCATCAGCGAAACCACTAAAGATGCCATTAGCCGCGGCCGCATTACCATCAAAAATAATGATGAAATGGATCGCACCCCGCAGATCCATTCACAGATGATTATTCCGCTGTGGGAACAGGGGGTGATCACCGGCTCGCTAAAAATCTACTACTGTCACGCCCACCGCATTACCTATTCGCTCAAAGTGATGGCGGTCGGCCTGTCGCAGATTATCTCGACGCAAATGGAAGTCTCCCGCGCCGAACAGCTGCGCGAAATGGCCAATAAAGCCGAAATGCGCGCCTTGCAGAGCAAGATCAATCCCCATTTTCTGTTTAATGCCCTTAACGCCATCTCGTCGTCCATTCGCATTAATCCCGATACCTCACGCCAGTTGATTATTAATCTGTCGCGCTACCTGCGCTATAACCTGGAACTGAACGATGAAATGATCGATCTGCGCAAAGAGCTGCACCAGGTGCAGGATTATATCGCCATTGAGCAGGCGCGCTTTGGCAGCAAGTTGACGGTAATCTACGATATTGATGATGATATCTCGGTATCGATCCCCAGCCTGCTGATCCAGCCACTGGTTGAAAATGCTATTGTCCACGGTATCCAACCCTGTAGCGGTAAAGGAGTGGTAGTCATCTCGGTCAAACATGTGGGTAAGCAAATTAAAGTATCGGTAAAAGATACCGGACGAGGTATTGTGCAGGACGTTATCGATCGGGTAGCCAATAACGAGATGCCGGGGAATAAAATCGGTCTGCTGAACGTCCATCATCGCGTCAGCCTGCTGTATGGACAGGGGTTACAGATCCGCCGCCTGGAGCCCGGCACGGAAATTTCATTTATGATCGATCAGGGGAAAGCGGCCACCGAGAGCAAAATAGCCTGAGAGGGTTTGCTGCTATCCTCACCAACCTGCCCGCCGTTATGACGACGGGTAGACATTGTCCAGCCTGCGCTGGGCCATCTTGCAAGGGAAAACATCATTGAAAGCCATTATTGTAGAGGATGAGTTCCTGGCTCAGGAAGAGCTCAGCTATCTGATTAGCACCCATAGCAGCATCGATATCGTTGCTAAATTTGATGATGGATTGGCGGTACTAAAATACCTGCAAAGCAACCAGGTCGACGCCATTTTTCTCGATATCAATATTCCCTCTCTCGACGGCGTATTGCTGGCGCAAAACATCAGTAAATTCAGCCATAAGCCTTATATTATTTTTATTACTGCCTATAAGGAGCATGCGGCTGAAGCTTTTGAGATCGAGGCCTTTGATTATATTCTCAAGCCTTATCACGAGTCGCGCATCGTAACCATGCTGCAAAAGCTGGAGGCGCATTTCAAACGGGATAAGCAGGCAGAAGTCCCGGCGGTTGCCGGAACAACAGGCAATAATCGGGTCAGCCACAGCATTAATCTGATGAAAGATGAGCGCATTATCGTTACTGATATCAACGATATTTATTATGCCGCCGCGCAGGAAAAAGTAACCCAGGTCTACACCCGTCGGGAGGAGTTCACCATGCCGATGAATATTTCCGAACTCTGTAATCGACTGCCGGAAGAGTATTTCTTCCGCTGTCACCGCTCATATTGTGTGAATTTATCCAAGATCCGCGAAATCGTGCCCTGGTTTAATAACACCTATATTCTGCGCTTAAGCGATCTGGATTTTGAGGTGCCGGTCAGTCGTAGCAAGGTAAAGGAATTCCGGCAATTGATGAGGCTATAATCCGTGCCGCCTTCTTATGATAAAGAAGGCGGCGAGATCATCAGATGATCATACCGATTGACTGACGCAAATAAGCGCCGGCCCCCAGTAATCCCGGTTGATCGTGGGTGATCAGATAGACCGGGATATCCCGCAGGTAATCTTTAAAACGGCCTTTATCTTCAAAGGCTGCGCGGAAACCCGAGGCCTTAAAGAACTCCAGGAAACGCGGCACAATGCCACCAGCAATATAAACCCCACCGAAGGTGCCCATATTCAGCGCCAGGTTGCCGCCAAAACGCCCCATAATCACGCAAAACAGCGACAGCGCGCGACGGCAGTCAAGATTGTCTTCCAATGCCAGTCTGGTCACGTCTTTTGGAGCATAATTCTCAGGCTGACGTTGGTCGGTTTTAACAATCGCCCGATAGAGATTCACCAGCCCCGGACCTGATAAAATACGTTCGGCAGAGACATGGCCAATTTCGGTGCGCAGTTGCTCGAGAATACTGTCTTCTTCTTCGCTATTGGGTGCAAAGTCAACGTGTCCGCCTTCACCCGGCAGACTCAGCCAGCGCTGGTCGGCATGGATCAGGTGGGCAACACCAAGACCGGTACCGGCACCGTAAATCACCGCCGGTTTTCCTTCGAGGGGGCTTTTGCCGCCAAACTGCAGCAAGTCGCTCGGTTTCAGCATTGGGATCGCCATAGAAACGGCGGTAAAGTCATTGATGACTTCCAGATGTTGCAGTCCGAGGTTTTTCTTCATCTCGGCAATAGAAAATGCCCAGGTATGATTGGTCATCGCTACCCAGTCACCGGTAATGGGACAGGCAATAGCAATGCAGGCATCTTCAACGTCCTGATGCTGCGACTCCAGATACTGGCGAACTACCGCTTCCAGACTGTCGAAGTCCAGCCCCGAAAAAGTCTGAGCCTGAGAGATCTCACCGCTGTCGAGAGCACAAAGCGCCAGACGGCAATTGGTGCCGCCGACATCGCCCACCAGGGAGTATTTGGTCATGTTGGTCTCCGCAAAAATTAAATAGCTTGCCCTGCCTTCGGCGAGCATTCGGTAACGACTATTAGCCTGTTGTGACATGCTCGCTGGCAGAAGGGAAAAACTCGGCCGGCAGCACGCTATTATCCCACGCCCGATCGCCATAGCGATGCCCATGCGGCCGTTACTTGAAACAGGCGAGGAATAAGCATTAGTGTGGGCAAAATAGCGGTAATTGACCTATGCTGCAACGCCGATTTAGCCTATTGGTGATATATGTAGCGGCGGCGAGCAAAATAACTCGCTAATATCGCAAACTGCAACGACGCGGCCAGGTGGTAATGGCCAAAGTCACAATCCGGGTATTCTCTCGAGACCAGGATTTTTTTTAGTCATCGACAGCGTAAATGCTGATGGGATAAAAACAGCACAATAAGGGAATTCTTGCATGCTACATCCTCGTGCAAAAACCATGTTGACCTTCGGCATTCCGGCACTGGTGATCGGCTGTGGCTGCAGTATTATTTTGGTCGCCGTGATGCGCTTCGCCCAGGCGCTGCAGATATTACTCTGGCAAAAGATCCCCAACGTTTTAAGTATCAACACGCAATCTGCGGGCTGGACGCTGTTTATGCTGACCCTGACCGGTATCGCGGTGGGTGCGTTGATCCGCAATATGCCGGGACACGCCGGTCCCGATCCGGCCAGCGAATCGCTGATTGGCATGCCGGTCCCGCCGGTGGCCCTGCCCGGCTTGCTGCTGGCATTAGTTATCGGATTGGCCGGTGGCGTCAGCCTCGGGCCGGAAAACCCGATCACCGCCATTAATATCGCCGTGGCGGTGGCCGCTGGCGCGCGTCTTCTGCCGCGTGTCCCGGCCGTAGACTGGATTATTCTCGCCGCCGCCGGCACCTTGGGTGCGCTGTTTGGCGCGCCGGTAGCAGCAGCGCTGATCTTTTCGCAAACCCTGAATAGCAGCAATGATCTGCCGCTGTGGGATCGGCTGTTTCCGCCATTGCTGGCCGCTGCTGCGGGTGCAATGACCAGTAATCTGTTCTTTGAGCCGGATTTCTCGCTTAATCTTGCCCCTTATAGCGCGCCCCATCTGGTGGATATTCTCAGCGGCTCGCTGGTGACCCTAATGGCGATTGCCCTGGGGATGCTGGCCGTCTGGTGTTTTCCTCATCTGCATCACCTGTTTCATCGCCTGCGTAATCCGATCATCATGCTAGGGATTGGTGGCTTTGTTCTTGGTCTGTTGGCGCTGATCGGCGGGCAGATCACCCTGTTTCGCGGCTTTGATGAAATGAAGCTGCTGGCGCAAAGCAGTGACAGCCTGTCACTGGGACAATTACTGGCTATCACCATCAGCAAGCTGGCGGCACTGGTCGTGGCAGCAGCCTGCGGTTTTCGCGGCGGGAGGATCTTTCCTGCGCTATTTGTTGGCGTTTCGCTGGGCCTGATGTTGCACAATCATGTGGACTCGGTGCCGGCGGCAATTACCGTATCCTGTGCGGTGATGGGGTTGGTGCTGGTGGTCACTCGGGATGGCTGGTTAAGCCTGTTTCTGGCGCTGGCGGTGGTGCCTGATATCAAACTGTTGCCGGTATTGTGCATTGTGATGTTGCCTGCCTGGATGATCCTGGCAGGCAAACCGCTGATGCTGGTGGCCCGCAACGGCAAAACCCGCGAGAGTGATATAAAATAGCTAACGGACTGTTTTTTAGCCGAGGGCGAATTCAGCCGCTGTCTGGGCATGGATAACGGTGGTATCAAACACCGGCACACTGGCATCCGCGGCCCCCACCAGCAAGGTGATCTCGGTGCAGCCAAGAATAATCCCTTGTGCTCCTTGCTGTTCCAGCTTGCCAATAATGCGGCGATACGCCTCGCGAGAAGCGGCAACCACGTTGCCCAGGCACAACTCCTGATAAATAATATCGTGGATGATGGCCCGATCGGCAGCATCCGGCGTAATAACCTCAATGCCCTGCGCCTGCAGACGACCGCGATAAAATTGCTGCTCCATGGTAAAACGGGTGCCCAACAATCCCACGCGGCCTATCTGCTGCGCGCGGATCGCCTGGGCGGTAGCATCGGCGATATGCAGTAACGGCAATCCACCAATCCGCTCAATGATATCGGCCACTTTATGCATGGTATTGGTACAGAGCACAATCCTCTCCGCCCCGGCTTTATTCAGCGCCAGCGCCGCCTCGCCAAGGATCTGCCCGGCTTTTTCCCAGTCACCTTGCATTTGCAGTTGTTCTATTTCAAAAAAATCAACGCTGTAAAGTACCAGTTTCGCCGAGTGTAGGCCTCCCAGCTGCTGTTTGACTGTTTCATTAATCAGCCGGTAATAAGGCACTGTCGATTCCCAACTCATGCCGCCAATCAATCCCAGGGTTCTCATCTGTTTATCCTTATGCCTGCGGGTCAAACCAACATAACCGAGCACTCCGTCGTTGACAAGGCGCCGCAGCGGCCTGTCAGCGACGGCTCAGCCAACGTTGACGCAAACTGTCGTAGAGCCAGTTATAAAGCATGGTGTAAGGCAAAAAAAACAAAAAGAAACCGATCTCGAGCAGAAAGGCATCGAGCAAACTAATCTGCAGCCAACCTGCGGCTATTGGCAAACCAAAGAGAATAAAACCGCCTTCAAAACCCAGAGCATGGCCAATACGCAACGGCCAGCTTCTGGGCACGCGCTGCATGGGCCAAAAAAAGTCAAAAATGCTGTTATAAACCACATTCCACACCATTGCCGTGGTGGACAGCAGCACCGCCAGTACCCCCATGGCAAACACCGGTTTATCCAGCAGCCAGGCGGCAGTGGGAGCACAGATGACCAACGCCAAGGCTTCAAAACTGACGGCATGAAAAATACGTTCAGGCAAATGTCTTTTCGCCTGCAAGTTGGCTTGATTCGCCTTGACCTGGCTGATGGCCAAGGATTTATTTAATACTGACATACCGTTCTACCTTTAGTTTTTACGTGGTGAAAGCGCTGTTCAATGCCGCCATTCTCATCGAAAATAAAGATAGTTAAAAGATAGAAAGTATCGATAAAATAGATGGACAACACCTAACAGGAGACCCGCATGCTTTACTCCCCCGAAGCTCTGCTAGCCTTTGTGGAAACGGCCGCCAGCGGCTCCTTCTCCGCCGCTGCACGTAAACTGCACAAAAGTCAGTCAACCGTCAGCACCGCCGTGGCCAATCTTGAGGTGGATCTGGGGATCACCCTGTTTAACCGTGATGGCAGGCAACCAATTTTGACCCCGCAAGGCCGGCGAGTGTTAAGTCATGTCCAGGCGATCCTGGCAGCCAGTGAGAAACTGGATGAACTGGCGGTACGGTTGTCGACGCAAAGTGAACCCCGCCTGACCTTCGTGTTGTCAGATACTTATCAACCAACCCATTACGAAAGCTTATTGCGGCGCTTTGAGCAGCGCTATGCGGATATCGAGTTTGAATGCCTGATCGCCGAAGACCAGGACGTGCTCGATCTGATCCACGGCGGACGGGCACATATCGGCTTGCTGGCCGTGCAGGCAAGCTATCCACCCGATATCGCTTACTCACGCTTGCCCGATCGCACGGAAATGGCCATTTTTGTTGCCAAAAACCATCCCTTGGCCACTATGCCCGAGCTCACTCAGCAGGATTTAACCCTCTATCGCCAGCTTTACCTGCAAACCTACGGTCGACAGACCCCGCCCAACACCCAGGGGCAGACCTGGTCGGCCCCCAGTTATCTGATGCTGTTGGAAATGGCCGAACAGGGGTTTGGCTGGGCGATTTTGCCACGCTGGCTGGTGGCGCAATTTGGTCATCAACTGCTGGTGCCACTTGGCGTCAATGGTTGGCCGAAAATGATCGCCATTGATGCCGTCTGGTCAAAGCTCAATCCGCCTGGTCCGGCAGGACGCTGGTTTATTGATAACCTGCTTGATCCGCAACCGGTATAGCTAGCGCGCTCAGCAAATTGTAACGGCTGTGATCGACACAACGGCAAAGTGGCGTGAAAGCGCATACACTTGATAACGATTTTTATGATATTCGCTCATAAAGGATGCCTATGCTTTATCAAGCCAACCCAGCACGTTATAAAAACATGCTCTATCGCCGTTGTGGTCATAGCGGTCTGAAACTTCCGGCCATTTCTCTTGGTCTTTGGCATAACTTTGGTGACACCACCCGCTTTGAAACCGGCCGTGAACTGGTGCGTCATGCCTTCGATCTGGGGATCACCCATTTTGATTTAGCCAATAACTACGGGCCGCCTCCAGGCTCGGCAGAAGAACATTTTGGCCGTATCCTGCGTGAAGATCTGTTGCCATGGCGTGATGAGCTGATTATTTCCTCCAAGGCTGGCTATACCATGTGGGAAGGTCCCTATGGTGACTGGGGATCTAAAAAATATCTGGTAGCCAGCCTGAATCAGAGCCTTAAGCGTCTGGGGCTGGACTATGTGGATATTTTTTATCATCACCGCCCCGATCCCAATACGCCGCTGGAAGAGACCATGGCCGCTCTGGATTTGATCGTGCGTCAAGGTAAGGCGTTGTATATCGGTCTGTCCAACTATCCGGCCGAACTGGCCCAGCGCGCCTTTAATATCCTCAATAAACTCGGCACTCCGTGTTTAATCCACCAACCGAAATACTCAATGTTTGAACGCTGGGTGGAGGGTGGCTTGCTGGATACCCTGCAACAAAACGGCGTCGGGTCGATCGCCTTCTCTCCCCTGGCCGGTGGCGTATTAACCGACCGTTATCTGGCTGGCATCCCCGAGGATTCACGCGCCGCCAGCGGCAGCGTTTTTCTTAAACCTGAACAGCTCACCGTAGAAAAACTGGATAAAGTGCGTCAACTAAACGCCATTGCCCAGGCGCGAGGGCAGAAACTGTCGCAGATGGCGCTGGCCTGGGTACTGCGCGGCGATCGAGTGACCTCGGTGTTAATTGGTGCCAGTAAAACCAGCCAAATTGATGATGCGGTTATTAGTCTTGGCAATTTGCAATTAAGTGAACAGGAAATCAGTGATATTGAAAAAATACTGATGTAACCGTTTACGTCAAATTGGTAAATTTTGTTCACAAAGCTATCAGGGACTTACTGTAAGTAAACCGTTAAACTGGGTAAAACAATCAAAACAGGATTGCGGGCAATAGATTACCCGCAATCCCGGCCTTATAACTGTCATCAATAAATACAAATACACCCAATAAATCTCAAGCGGCAACGAGCAAACCAGCGCCAGTGCCCTTGAATGATGACGGGCCAGGGTTGAATGGAGAAACACAATGAAATCATTACCCGTAACGAAAATTGCTCTCGGTGCCCTGCTATTCGGCCTGTTACCTGCATCTATCCCCGCCCATGCAGACGGTATCAGCATCAGTATGCCTGGCTTATCAATCAGCATTGGCTCACGGGATGAACGTGGCTATTACTGGGACGGTTACGACTGGCGTTCCCCGGACTGGTGGCAAAACCGCGACAACTATTATGGCTACCGCAATGAGCGTGGTTATTACTGGGATGGTCGTGGCTGGCGTGACCAGGGTTGGTGGAATGAGCATCGTGACCATCGTCGCGAAGGACCTCACCCTCAGCCACATTTTGAAGGTGGACGTGGCGGACCTGATTACGGTCATGGTCCAGACCGTGGTCACGATAATCATGGACAGGGCGATAACCGTGGGCAAGGTGGCCATGAGAACCATGGACAGGGTGAGAACCATGGACAAGGTGGCCAGGGTGGTCATGGACAAGGCGATAACCGTGGACAGGGTGGCCAGGGTGGTGGTCACGGACAGGGCGGTCAGGAAAGAGTGATACCACCGGGTGGCCCTGGCGGTAATAATCATTAATCAGCAGTAAAAATACGCCCGATATCTCCTGTCGGGCGTCATTAACCCGCAAGATATTTCCTCATCTGCCTGATATCGCATTGTTTCAACAATGACCTACGCCTAATCATCTCTTGATAACTCCCAATGCTTGTCAGCAGCAAACCGAGTTACAGCAGCATTCCCACCAGTAGATACATATTCAGGCTAATCACCACCAATACAATCAATCGCCCGGTATATTGCATGCCCCGTGAATTGACCATATCTCCCATCAGCTCGCGATTACCGGTAAAGGCCAACAGCGGCAATAGCGCCAGGGCAATGCCAAAACTCAGCAATACCTGACTCATCACCAGAACTTTGGTGGCGTCCATTCCGGCAAGGATGACGATAAAAGAGGGAGCCATGGTGACGGCACGTCTGACCCAAATGGGGATATAGAATTTCACAAATCCCTGCATCACCACTTGACCGGCCAAAGTCCCGACGACGGTAGAAGATAATCCCGCCGCCACCAGACTCAAGCCAAACGTGGTAGCCGCCGCATGCCCCAGCAATGGCGAGAGCGTCAGATAAGCATCTTCTAGTTCGCTTATCCCTTTATGCCCACTGAAATGGAACGCCGCCGCCGCGGTGGCCATCATCGCCAGATTAACAAACCCGGCAATGGTCATGGCAATAGCGACATCCAGCTTGGTGGCCGAATAGCGTTGTGCTTTTGAGTTGAGACTGGAACGTTGGGTCAGCGAAGAGTGCAGGTAGATGACATGCGGCATAATGGTCGCGCCCAGCACCCCGGCGGCCAGGTATACCGAATCCCGATCCGGCAACACAGGGGTCAGCATCCCCTTACCCAGCGCCAACATCTTGGGCTGGGAGAAAAACAGTTCAACAATATAGGCAGCAGCGACAAACAGTAGCAAACCGCCAATCACCAGCTCCAGCGGTTTTTGTCCGCGTTTTTGCAAAGCGAGGATAATAAAGGTGGCAATACCGGTAAGCACAGCACCTTGCAACAACGAGACGCCAAGCAACAGCTTAAAGCCAATAGCAGCACCGATAAACTCCGCCAGATCCGTTGCCATGGCAATAATTTCGGCCTGTATCCAGTAAGCCCAGACGGCAGGACGAGGAAAACGATCGCGGATATGTTCTGCCAGGTTTTTGCCGGTAGCGATACCCAACTTGGCGGACATTAGTTGGATCAGCATCGCCATCACATTGGCCCACACCACCACCCACAGCAGTTGATAGCCATAAGAGGCACCGGCCTGGATATTGGTGGCGAAATTGCCAGGATCGATATAGCCGATGGCGGCAATAAAGGCAGGCCCCATCAAAGAAAGCTTTATCTTCCGGGAGGAACGGCTGGAGGACTCAGCTCGGCTATTCAGCATATCAGTTAACCCTTACAGTTTTTGCACTTACAAATATCATATCTAATTGAGAATGATTATCAAGCGCATTTAGATTGGTATTGGTTATTTCTCTGATAGGGAGTAAGCGTCTAAGTTAACACAGACAGCTTTTACACTCTCGATAGCCATGATATTGGTCATCGGCAAAGCGTTGCTCCCCTCTTCCTGTAGCTGAAAAAGTCAGTAACCAGAGTCAATCGGGTCAGTAACAACGCGGCAGATAACCGCCAAAGGGCACACAAGCCAAAAAAGCCAAAAACACGTGGCTCGCTTTCCTAATGCAGACATTTTTTATAAAACTCAGAACCTAATACGGCTTCTATTAAAACTAGCACAATAATTCCATTTCTGCGTATTTTTCTTAACATCTTAACTTTTGGTGTTATGTCGCTGGAAATGTTGCTTTTTAGCCACTTAATTTCTATATTTGCAGTGCATATCACGTTTTAAATGTACGTGTTACATAAAATGTCCGTCGAAATATTGCCTGCCTCAAATTTGGAGCACACATGTCCCGAATACTGCACTTTGTGTTAGCGTTAGCTGTTGTCGCAGTACTGGCTTTACTGGTAAGTCGTGATCGTAAAAACATTCGTTTACGTTTTATCGTACAGTTATTAGTCATTGAAGTCTTATTAGCCTATTTCTTCCTCAATTCTGAAATCGGATTAGGTTTTGTAAAAGGTTTCTCAGACTTGTTTGAAAAGCTGTTGAAATTTGCAGCAGAGGGGACGGGTTTCGTGTTTGGAGGCATGAACGAAAAAGGATTAGCGTTCTTCTTCCTGAATGTATTGTGTCCAATTGTGTTTATCTCCGCACTGATTGGTATTTTACAACACCTTCGTGTCCTGCCAGTGATCATCCGTATCATTGGTACTGTATTGTCGAAAGTTAACGGTATGGGGAAACTGGAATCCTTCAACGCCGTCAGCTCGCTGATCCTCGGTCAGTCAGAAAACTTTATCGCGTATAAAGATATTCTGAACAAAATGTCAGAAAAACGCATGTACACCATGGCCGCCACGGCGATGTCGACAGTTTCCATGTCGATTGTCGGTGCTTACATGACTATGCTGGAACCAAAGTTTGTGGTCGCCGCACTGGTGCTTAATATGTTCAGCACCTTTATCGTACTCTCTTTAATCAACCCTTATAAAGTTGAAGATGAGGCCGATTTGCAAATGACCAATACGCACCAGGGTCAAAGCTTCTTTGAAATGTTGGGGGAATATATTCTCGCCGGTTTTAAAGTAGCCATTATCGTTGCGGCGATGTTGATCGGCTTTATTGCGCTGATCTCTTGTCTTAACGCCCTGTTCAACACCATTTTCGGCATCAGCTTCCAGGGTGTTCTCGGCTACGTCTTCTATCCATTTGCCTGGGTAATGGGTGTACCAAGCCACGAAGCGTTGCAGGTGGGCAGTATTATGGCGACCAAGTTGGTCTCCAACGAGTTTGTGGCGATGCTGGATTTGCAGAAAGTGGCGCACGACCTGTCACCACGCGGGGTCGGTATCCTGTCTGTGTTCCTGGTCTCTTTTGCCAACTTCTCGTCAATTGGTATCGTGGCGGGGGCAATCAAGGGCCTCAACGAGCATCAGGGCAACGTGGTTTCACGCTTTGGCCTGAAGCTGCTGTACGGCTCAACGCTGGTTAGCGTGTTGTCTGCATCGATTGCAGGGCTGGTACTGGCGTAAGCGATAGACAAGTTATTGGTTTAAAGGAAGGCGCTTCGGCGCCTTTTTTTTTGGGCTTAAAAGTCAATTTTTTGCTTTAAAGTCAATTTGTTGTGAGGAGAGGGTTTTAATTGCAAATTTGCTTTTAGCTTCAAGGTCAAGGTCAACTGCATTCGCTGCGCTCACTGGGCGGCGGCCCAGACCGCCCAAAGGAGGCGAAGGCGCGCCTCCTTTGGAATCCTGCGCCTTGTCCAAATTGAACAGTGTCGTGCCCTCGGTTCGAGTTCTTTCCAGTGACTTCAGTGTGTGGCCTAAACCACGCCGCTTCGCGGTCCCTTCACTCGGTCGCGAGCCAAAAGCGTCTCGCTCCACGTCGCTCAGCGTAGGTTTTGAATCGGCCAAGCGGCATTTACTGAAAAACCGGCAACATTAAAGGTCAACTGCAAAGACAAAAAGACAAAAAATCTTTGTCTGAAACGGTACGGTGTAGATAGTTTGCTGGCACATTCAGAGACGGCGCCGCGCGAAGCGGAGGGAGACGCTTTTGGCTCCCGACCGAGCAAGGGGACTGCGGAGCAGCGCGGCTCGTGCCACGCGCGGAGTGACTGAAACATAGCCGGTAATAGGCAGCAGACGAATCAACAACACCAAAAGGCCAAGGATTGTTAAGGAGCGGGCCAGCGCTCCTTAACTCGGTTCGGCACAGCGGGTTAAGTTGCCACCGCTATTATAAAACCGAAACAGCTCCTCATAGCCAATTGGTTTTAAATAACAATTGCCATTTAAGCTGGAACGGCACGACGTACATAGCTAGTTGGCACATTCAGAGACGGCGCCGCGCGAAGCGGAGGGAGACGCTTTTGGCTCCCGACCGAGCAAGGGGACTGCGCAGCAGCGCGGCTCGTGCCACACTCGGGGTTACTGAAACATAGCCGGTAATAGGCAGCAGACGAATCAAAGACACCAAAAGGCCAAGGATTGTTAAGGAGCGGGCCAGCGCTCCTTAACTCGGTTCGGCACAGCGGGTTAAGTGGCCACCGCTATTATAAAACCGAAACAGCTCCTCGGAGTTAATTGACTTTAAGCCATACATTGCCATTTAAGACATGCTGACTGGCACATTCAGAGACGGCGCCGCGCGAAGCGGAGGGAGACGCTTTTGGCTCCCGACCGAGCAAGGGGACTGCGCAGCAGCGCGGCTCGTGCCACGCTGGGAGTAACTGGAACATAGCCGGTAATAGGCAGCAGACGCATCAACAACACCAAAAGGCCAAGGATTGTTAAGGAGCGGGCCAGCGCTCCTTAACTCGGTTCGGCACAGCGGGTTAAGTGGCCACCGCTATTATAAAACCGAAACAACTCCTCATAGCCCATTGACTTTAAAAAAAGGAAATTGCCATTTAAGCCCAACCCGATACAGCTTCTCTAAAGCCAATTGACTTTAAAATAGAAAATTGTCATTTAAGCCAAAACTGAAATGCAAAAAAACGCCCATTAGGCGCCTTTTTTATCACTAAAGTGGTGGGTCGTGCGGGATTCGAACCTGCGACCAATTGATTAAAAGTCAACTGCTCTACCAACTGAGCTAACGACCCACTGTTTAGTGCTATGTCAATTTTCAGAAGTGGTGGGCGATGACGGGTTCGAACCGCCGACCCCCTCCGTGTAAAGGAGATGCTCTACCAACTGAGCTAATCGCCCACTTCTGAAAACTGTTTGCAAGAAGCTTGCTGAGAATTGGTGGGCGATGACGGGTTCGAACCGCCGACCCCCTCCGTGTAAAGGAGATGCTCTACCAACTGAGCTAATCGCCCAATTCTCAATTCTTCTTACTTATCACAACCGGTCACTCTTAAAGAGTGGTGGGCGATGACGGGTTCGAACCGCCGACCCCCTCCGTGTAAAGGAGATGCTCTACCAACTGAGCTAATCGCCCCGTCGTGATGGAGTCGCATTATAGGGACAGTTCGAAATGAGTCAACGGTTTTTAAAAACAAAATTCACTGTTCGGCTTAAAATTAGACAAGCCGCCAAAAAAGTGTGCAATGCAGCCTATTCTTTATGCATCAACGGGCTGATTGCCCGTGAGTTTGCCCGTATCGACGTTGAGGATTCAGTGCAGAGTGGTAGAATGGCGACCACTTTTTAGTAATTGATGGTCACGTTTTTTGCGTGGCGTCTATTTGAAACATAG
Source organism: Rouxiella aceris (assembly GCF_012933545.1). GTDB lineage: Bacteria > Pseudomonadota > Gammaproteobacteria > Enterobacterales > Enterobacteriaceae > Rouxiella > Rouxiella aceris. The sequence continues at coordinate 94,604 of NZ_JAADJU010000012.1, forward strand.
TTAAGGCTGCTTCCCAGATGAAAATCAAAACCCGTTTTGCTCCCAGCCCAACAGGCTACCTGCACGTTGGCGGCGCTCGTACAGCACTTTATTCCTGGCTTTATGCGCGCAATTTGGGTGGAGAGTTTGTGTTACGTATAGAAGACACCGATCTGGAGCGCTCAACCCAGGCAGCCATCGATGCGATTATGGATGGCATGAACTGGCTGAATCTGGATTGGGATGAAGGTCCCTATTTCCAGACCAAACGTTTTGATCGCTATAACGCAGTGATCGACCAGATGCTGGAAAATGGCACCGCCTATAAGTGTTACTGCTCCAAAGAGCGTCTGGAGGCTCTGCGTGAAGAGCAAATGGCAAATAACGAGAAGCCGCGTTATGACGGTCGTTGCCGCGATAGCCATGAACATCATGCTGCCGATGAGCCTTGTGTGGTTCGCTTCCGCAATCCGCAGGAAGGGTCGGTGATTTTTGACGATCAGATCCGCGGGCCGATCGAAATTAGCAACCAGGAACTCGACGATCTGATTATTCGTCGTACCGATGGTGCACCAACCTACAATTTCTGCGTGGTAGTAGATGACTGGGATATGGAAATTACTCACGTTATCCGTGGTGAAGACCATATCAACAATACGCCACGTCAGATCAATATCCTTAAAGCGCTGGGCGCGCCTGTGCCCGTCTACGCGCACGTATCGATGATCCTGGGTGATGATGGCAAGAAACTGTCTAAACGCCATGGTGCCGTCGGTGTGATGCAGTATCGCGATGATGGCTATCTACCAGAAGCCCTGCTTAACTACCTGGTGCGTTTAGGCTGGTCTCATGGCGATCAGGAAATTTTCAGCGTTGATGAAATGAAGGCACTGTTTAGCCTGGAAAACGTCAGCAAATCCGCCAGCGCCTTCAATACCGAAAAACTGCAGTGGCTGAACCACCATTACATTAATACGTTGCCAGCAGAATACGTGGCGACGCATTTGCAATGGCATATGGAACAGCAGGGGATTGAGACCCATACCGGTCCGCAGCTCTCCGAACTGGTGAAACTGTTGGGTGAACGCTGCAAGACGCTGAAAGAAATGGCCGAGTCTTGCCACTATTTCTATCAGGACTTCACTGAGTTTGATGCCGATGCGGCGAAAAAACACCTGCGTCCGGTAGCCCGTCAGCCGCTGGAAGCCGTGCGCGTCAAACTGGCCGCCGTCAGCGAGTGGACCCCTGAGAATGTGCATAACGCCATTCAGGGCACCGCAGACGAGCTGGGTGTCGGTATGGGCAAGGTTGGTATGCCACTGCGCGTTGCCGTGACCGGTGCAGGCCAGTCGCCTGGTATGGATGTCACCGTCCATGCTATTGGTCAGAGCCGTACGCTGGCGCGTATTGATATGGCGCTGGCATTTATTGCCGAGCGTGAAGCGCAGCAATAAGGTTTTTTGTAATTAGTAAAAAAGCCAGTCGGGTTAACGCCCCACTGGCTTTTTATTTGCCCTTGTAAAAACGGGACGAAACGACTTAATGAGACTGCGAGGTGGTTTTTACCGTTTCGGCAGTAGGGCGATAGGCCATAAAGTACATCAGCCCGACAAAGCCCGCGCCGCCAACCGCATTGCCCAGGAAGACGGCAGCAAAGTTAGGGAAATACTGCGACCAGCTCAAGGCACCGGCAAAAATCGCAGCCGGAATGATAAACATATTGGCCACCACGTGCTGGAAACCGATGGCAACAAAGGCCATTACCGGGAACCACATGCCAATCACTTTACCGCCGACATCTTTACTGGCAAACGCCAGCCATACCGCCAGACAGACTAACCAGTTACAGCCAATGCCTGAAATAAACGCATGCATAAAGTCAGCGCTGACTTTGGCTTGCGCGGTGGCGACGGTTTTGGCCAAAAAGGCACCTTCGGTCATTGCCAGCACATGACCAAAGAAATAGGCCACGGCAATGCTGCCAAGCAGATTGGCAAGGGTGACCCAGAACCAGTTGCGGATAACAGCATACAGGCTGATTTGGCGGGCAAACCAGGCAATAGGTAAGGTCATCATATTACCGGTAAGCAGTTCGCCCCCGGCCAGCACGGTCAGGATCAGACCAACCGGGAACACGGCTGCGCCCAACAGACCGCCGAATGATCCCCAGGATGCAGGTAGTGTCCCTACTACATGCAGATCGAGCAGGAAGCCAATAGCGATAAAGGCACCCGCCAGAAAACCCAGAATTAACAAATTGGCGACAGATGCACGGCTTTTGTTCACTCCGGCCGTAACGGCGAGTGACGCAATTTCTTTAGGTGAATACAAGGACATGAGTAGACTCGAATAGTTTGTGTGAGAATTATTGCGCAGGAAGTCTATTATGAGAATTCTCTTATCACAACATTTTATGACGCTTTATTAACACCGCATTAAAGACTGAATTACACATGTTATAAAAAATGATGAGTATGATCATACAAATGGCGATTGCTGAGGTTATTTCTGTCTGACCGATAAGCTTTGCAGGTGCGCACGATTTGTTCAAACTGATCAAAAAATCGCTGTTATCGCCTGTATTTGGTGTCTTTTTCAGCGCTTGATTACATTATCGGATTTAGCCGTTGACAGCCTAAGCGGGGTTTCATATTATGCGCCCCGTTCACAGGATTTAATGTGTCTGGAACGGGGCTATAGCTCAGCTGGGAGAGCGCTTGCATGGCATGCAAGAGGTCAGCGGTTCGATCCCGCTTAGCTCCACCAATCTTCTTCTCAGAGCAGGTTGGTCGCTTAACGCTGTTAAGCATAAGACAGTAAGTTCGGAACACCCGTGGGGGTATAGCTCAGCTGGGAGAGCGCTTGCATGGCATGCAAGAGGTCAGCGGTTCGATCCCGCTTATCTCCACCAAATTTAAAGAACCCGCTTCGGCGGGTTTTTGTTTTGGGCTTAAATGGCAATTTTCTTTTTTTAAAGTCAATGAGCTACGAGGAGTTGTTTCGGGTTGGGCTTAAATATCAATTTATGGCTTAAAGTCAATTGGCTATGAGGAGCTGTTTCGGTTTTATAATAGCGGTGGCCGCTTAACCCGCTGTGCCGAACCGAGTTAAGGAGCGCTGGCCCGCTCCTTAACAATCCTGGGCCTTTTGGTGTCTTTGATTCATCTGCTGCCTATTACCGGCTATGTTTCAGTTACCCCCAGCGTGGCACGAGCCGCGCTGCTCCGCAGTCCCCTTGCTCGGTCGGGAGCCAAAAACGTCTCCCTCCGCTTCGCGCGGCGCCGTCTCTGAATGTGCCAGCAAACTATGCACACCGTGCCGTTTCAGCGGCAAACTTTTTATCTTTTTATCTTTCGCCGTTGACCTTTAATGTTGCCGGTTTTGCCGTAAATGTTTCCTGGCCGATTCAAAACCTACGCTGAGCGACGTGGAGCGAGACGCTTTTGGCTCGCGACCGAGTGAAGGGACCGCGAAGCGGCGTGGTTTAGGCCACACACTGAAGTCACTGGAAAGAACTCGAACCGAGGGCACAACACTGTTCAATTTGGACAAGGCGCAGGATTCCAAAGGAGGCGCGCCTTCGCCTCCTTTGGGCGGTCTGGGCCGCCGCCCAGTGAGCGCAGCGAATGCAGTTGAAGTTGACCTTGACCTTGAAGTTGACTTTAAAACCCAAAATTGTCATTTAAGCCAATCCCGGTTTTGCTTTAAATGTTTCCTGGCCGATTCAAAACCTACGCTGAGCGACGTGGAGCGAGACGCTTTTGGCTCGCGACCGAGTGAAGGGACCGCGCAGCGGCGTGGTTTAGGCCACACACCGGGGTCACTGGAAAGAACTCGAACCGAGGGCACGACACTGTTCAATTTGGACAAGGCGCAGGATTCCAAAGGAGGCGCGCCTTCGCCTCCTTTGGGCGGTCTGGGCCGCCGCCCAGTGAGCGCAGCGAATGCCCTTGAAGTTGACCTTGACCTTGACCTTGACCTCGACCTTGAAGTTAAAAGCAAATTTGCAATTAAAAGCAAAATCAAACTTAACCCCATCACCATTTTCAAATGCGATGATTCAAAACATCCCCACCGTGATCCAACGGCCTAATCTTCCCATGTAATGCCGGATTATCACTCTCATCTTTAAGATTAACCCCCGACAAACGACGATGAAAAGCCTGCTCCAACAGCCAGGCCAATTTAAACGCCGCCTGCGGATAATCCAGCCCTTCCGGACGTACGTTGGAGATACAGTTGCGCTCAGACTCCAGACGCCGCGTATGCGGTCCCCAGGTCATATAAATGCCAAGACTGTCGGGAGATGAAAGACCGGGGCGCTCACCAATCAAAATAGCCACCGCACGGGCTTTCATCACCTCGGCAATATCATCACCCAGCGCAACCCGCGACTGATGTGCCAATACCACCGGCCCCAGTTTTATTTCAAGCTGACGCAGATAAGGCAATAATGCCGTAATCAACGGCACCGCCTGACGATGAACAGCTTTCGATGACAGACCATCAGCCACCACCAGCAATAAATCTGCCGGCTCGCCATGGCGCTGCTGTAAAAATTCACGACTGGAGGCAGAAAGCTTACGCCCGAGATCTGGTCGACACAGGTAAGTGGTGCGATCGGCCGCCGCGCTGTCCACGCGCAGCGTCTGCAACCCCAAAGCGTGCAACTCAGGTTCCAGCTCTTCGCTGTTAAAGGGTTGATGTACCGCATCACGCGCCTGGGCATGCGCCATACCAAAACGCATCACTTCATCGGTAGGTAAACTGGCACCCGAACGCCCGAGGGCGATTCTGGCAGCGGTAAATTTGCGCAATGCCTCCCAGGGATTGCTATGCACCAGCGTCAACGGCAGCGCGGATTTTTCCACATCATTGCTCATTATTGCACTCCCAGCTGCGGCAACTGACTGAGCAGCGGGTGCGATGCGCGCGTATCGCGAATTCTTCCCGCCCCGTCGATAATCTTCATTTTCTCCAGCCAGACGGCAAATTCCGGCGCATGCTTCAGGCCCAACAATTCGCGAATATAGAGCGCATCGTGAAAAGAGGTGCTTTGGTAATTCAGCATAATGTCATCAGCACCCGGCACGCCGATAAGAAACGTCAGACCCGCCGCCGCCAATAGCGTCAGCAGCGTATCCATATCGTCCTGATCCGCCTCGGCATGATTGGTGTAGCACACGTCACAGCCTAAAGGCACACCCAGCAGTTTGCCGCAGAAGTGATCCTCAAGACCGGCACGAATAATCTGCTTGCCGTCATAAAGATATTCCGGCCCGATAAAACCGACGACGGTATTTACCAGCAACGGCGAAAAACGCCGGGCAATGGCGTAAGCGCGGGCTTCACAGGTTTGCTGATCGACACCAAAATGCGCATTGGCCGACAGGCAACTGCCCTGCCCGGTCTCAAAATACATCACGTTGTCGCCAAGCGTACCGCGCTTAAGGCTTAATGCCGCCTGCTGCGCCTCTTCAAGCACTGCCAGATTAATACCAAAACCGCTGTTGGCCGCTTCGCTGCCGGCAATTGACTGAAACACCAAATCAACCGGCGCACCGCGCTCAATCAAACGGATGGTATTGGTAACATGAGTAAGAATGCACGACTGCGTCGGGATCTCGAAACGCGAGATCACATCATCAAGCATATAGTTCAGGCTTTCCAGCAGCGGCAAACTGTCGCTGGCCGGGTTAATGCCAATCACCGCATCACCAGAGCCATACAGCAAACCATCGAGCATGCTGGCAGCAATCCCCTGCACATTATCCGTGGGGTGATTGGGCTGTAAACGCACGCTCATATGTCCCGGTAAACCGATGGTATTGCGGAACCTGGTGATCACCCGGCATTTTTTGGCCACCAGGATCAAATCCTGATTACGCATCAGCTTGCTGACCGCCGCGGCCATTTCAGGGGTAATGCCTTTGGCAACCCGCGCCAACACGCGCGAGTCGGTGGTTTCACTGAGCAACCAGTCGCGAAAATCCCCCACGGTCAAATGTGAAATCTCGATAAAGGCTGCGGCGTCGTGGCTATCGATAATCAGCCGCGTCACCTCGTCGTCTTCATAGGGGATCAACATCTGTTGCAGAAAGGTCTTCAGCGGCACGTCCGCCAGCGCCATTTTGGCCGCCATGCGCTCTTCGGCACTTTCGGCGGCAACCTCGGCAAGATAATCACCGGAACGCGCCGGTGATGCCTTCGCCATCAGGTCCCGCAAGTCGCGAAACCGATAGCTGCGATGACTTAACGTTGTCTGGTACATATCACTCCCTGGTAAGCGCGTTACTTACCACTTTTAGCCGGTGCCGTCTGCAATACACTGAGCTGCGGATCATGCGCGGCATTGCTACGCGCCTGATGGGTGACGCGGAACCAGGCGTATGCCAGCAGCATCATGGCGGCGAAAATTAAAAATAGTAATGTGTTGTAATAAATCATAGCGACCAGGCAGACAATCGCCAGTAGCAGCGCCAGCGCAGGTGCAAAAGGATACATTGGTGCGCGGAAGGGACGAATCAGGTTAGGCTCGCTGCGACGCAGTTTAAACAGCGCTGCCATGGAAATGATATACATCACAATGGCACCAAACACCGACATGGTAACGATATTGGCCGTCAGCGGTTGGCCACCAATGACGATCAGCGAGTCGGAGAAAATGGCGGCAATACCCACCACGCCGCCAGCAATAATGCCGAGGTGCGGGGTCTGGAAACGGGCATTAACCGAAGCCAGGCGTTTAGGCAGGTAGCCGGCACGCGCCAGGGCAAAAATCTGCCGCGAATAGCCCATGATAATGCCGTGAAACGAGGCAATCAGCCCAAATAACCCCAGCCATACCAGCATATGCAACCAGCCGCTGGAGCTGCCAACAATCAGCTTCATCGCCTGCGGTAAAGGGTCGTTAATATTCGCCAGCTTGGTCCAGTCGCCGACGCCACCGGCAAAAACCATCACCCCCAACGCCAGAACGGTCAGGGTCAGGATGCCGCCAATAAAGGCTTTGGGAATAGTGCGCTGCGGATCTTTTGCTTCCTCAGCCGCCATCGATGCTCCTTCAATGGCCAGGAAAAACCAGATAGCAAAAGGAATAGCGGCAAACATACCGGAAAACGCCGCCGGACTAAAACTGTCACTGCCCGCCCAACCGCCATGCACAAAATTGGACATGTCAAAGCCAGGTGCCACCACGCCCATAAATACCAGCAGTTCAAAAATCGCCAGCAGGGTGACCAACAGCTCAAAGGTGGCCGCAATACCGACACCGAGAATATTCAGCGTCATAAACACCAGGTATGCCCCGACTGCCACCCATTTGGGGTCAATGGCAGGAAACTGTACATTCAGATAGGCACCAATGGCCATGGCGATCGCCGGAGGAGCAAAAACAAACTCAACCAGGGTAGCAAAGCCGGCAATAAAACCGCCAGTCGGCCCAAAAGCGCGATAGGCATAAGCAAAAGGCCCACCGGCGTGCGGAATGGAGGTGGTCAATTCCGTAAAGCTAAAAATAAATGCGCAGTACATTGCTGCAATCACCAAGGCGGTGATTAAAAAACCCAGCGTTCCGGCCTGCGCCCAGCCGTAACTCCAGCCGAAGTATTCCCCGGAAATCACCAGCCCGACAGCAATCCCCCACAAGTGAAAACTGCCCAGCGTTCGTTTTAAAACGGGTGTGACTTTATTATTTTGCATATCCAATCCCCAGCCCTGTGGTATCTCGAAACGTTATCTATCAGGCTAACCAGCCCACCGCAGTGAAAGTTGCCGCAAAGTACCGGCAACTGATCAACCTGCGACACCACTGTTGCAAAGGCTGTACCAACTCGGGGAATGGCTGTTTTTATTGTAAAACCACGTTAATGGCCGGACCTGTAACCCGTCCAGGACCCGGTGTCTGCTTCATTTTGGCGCACTGCACCTTGGTCTAGACCACAAAAGGTGCATGATAAATTTGTGACAACCCTCAAGGTTTCTGCAAAGTCGTCATGGCGGCGGCTATAATAACTGTACGCCGTGAGACCCGTTTTTTCTCTTTACCTGGAAAGATATCTCGATGAAACAACAGCAAATCAAGGACTGGATCAGCCAGGATGTCATGCGGATGCAGGCGTTGAACGCCGCGCAGCAACTGGGGCTTGATGACTGGTGCCTGGCGGCGGGATTTGTGCGCAACCTGGTGTGGGATCGCCTGCACAATTATCGTCATAGCACCCCGCTAAACGATATCGATGTTATTTATTTTAACCCACAACAGCCGGACGCAGACCTTGACCGCGAGTATGAACAACGATTGCGCGATCTGCTGCCTTTGCCGTGGTCGGTAAAAAATCAGGCCAGAATGCACCTCAAGCATCAGCACCCGCCCTATACTTCAAGCAGTGAAGCCATCAGTTATTGGGTCGAAACAGAAACCGCCATTGGCGTGCGGCTCAATGAATATCAACAGCTTGAACTTATCGCCCCACTGGGAGTGGATGCGTTATTTGATTTTAGCATCACCCTCAATCCGAAATGCGGCAAACCCGAAATGCTGCTGGCACGTGCCGCAGAGAAGAAATGGACCGAGATTTGGCAGGATTTACACATCAAAATGTAAGGTTATTGAAAAGGCAATAAAGCTCATATTCAGGCTGCCGATACCTTACATGCAAAATTGCATCTATAGGGGGTACTTATGTCATCAATCAGTGGTGTCAGTTCCGTAACAATTACAGTTAGCTCATCAGGTTCCAGCAGTTCTTCTGCGAATCAGATTGCGCAACTGACCAAACAGGTCCAAAAGCTGTCTGAAGAAGTTAAATCACTTAGTTCAGGCTCTAGTGGACAGACGACTCAGGAAGTACAACAACAAGAGGAGATGTTACAAGAACAGATCCAAATGCTGGAAGCGCAGATTGCTCAGCTTGAGGCTCAGCAAGCGCAGTCGTCACAGCAGACTGCGGCAGCATCAGCGGCATCTTCTGCCACTGCTGCAGCAACTTCTGCGACATCATCGACTTCACAGTCATCATCGGTTGAAGAAGGCGTTAATAAGCCCACAGCCCAAAACCAGATCAACATTTACGTTTAATTGATGCTGCTTTCAGGTTTACAGCCTGCGGGAAAGCATATTTGCAGTAAACATTGCACAGTTAAGAATTGCCGACACCAGGGTTAGTTTTGTGATCCTTCATAATAATCCTTGTAGGCTGCGCTTATCGGTTAACGCTTGAGCCTGTTGTTTAACTACCTGCCAAATAGCTAATGCGGCAGGGGTTAACGACCGGTTCTTGCGTTTAACCAGCATTAGCGCGCGATTTACCTCTGGCACCAATGGCCGTATCAGCAGTTTACTGCCTGAGGGCAGAGGCAATGCCAAGGCGGGCAGCACGCTAATGCCGATGCCCGCCTCTACCATTGGAAACAAAGTTGCCGGATGTCCAATCTCCTGCACAATCTGTGCTTGCACGCCAAACTCTGCCAGGGCCTTATCAATCAGTTGCCGACTCCCTGACGCATAATCCTGCAGCACCAGTCTGGCATTTTGTAACGCCTGCCAGGGAACAGCCTTGAGCGCCGCAAAAGGGCTATCTTCCTGGCAGAGTAATAAAAAAGGCTCATGCAGGATCGCTTCGCTATCGAGATCGGTATTCGGACCGGGATCGATCACAATACCAAAATCCACCTCGGCGTTACGTACACTGTTTAGCACCAGCTGTTGAGACTGGTCGCGCAATAACACCTGAATATCAGGAAACTGTTGGCTGCCGCTGGCGATACACTGCGGCATTAAATGCGCAGAAATCGTCTGACTGGAGGCAATGCGTACCCGGCCATTTTGTTCGGTGCCAAAGCTGCGGGTATCCAGCAACATAGCGTGAAGCTCATCCAGCAGTGGTTCGACGCGATTGGCCAGACGACGGCCTGCATCCGTCAAGGTAACTTCTCGCGTAGTGCGATCCAATAAGCGCACCCCCATCTCCCCTTCCAACTCCTTGATGCTATGGCTGATCGCCGACTGACTGAGGCCTATTGCTTCGCCAGTGCGGCTAAACCCGCCGTAGCGCGCAACCGCGATAAACACCTTGAGCTGCTTCAATGAATAGTTCATGAATTTTTTTCATAAATGGATTAAATAAATCAATTTTTTAATTCTACGCGAAACGTTCACCATAGTGCCATGACTTGACAAAATAATGAGATAACGATGAGAGCCCTGCGATTTTTACCCGACAGTTTTACCATGATGTTGGTGGCGACCGTATTACTCGCCACCGTGGTTCCGGCCCAAGGCGTTTATGTAGACGCATTCAATGACTTAACCATTTTTGCCATCGCCCTGCTGTTTTTTATGCATGGCGCCAAGCTCTCGCGTAAAGCGATCCTTGAAGGCAGCAATAACTGGCGGTTACATCTGTGGGTGATGTTCAGTACCTTTGTGCTGTTTCCAATCCTTGGCCTGCTGTTCCAGTGGTGGCACCCGGTTGACGTCAGCCCGCAAATCTATTCCGGCTTTGTCTTTCTGTGCATTTTGCCGGCGACCGTGCAGTCGGCCATTGCCTTCACCTCCATGGCCGGTGGCAACGTGGCCGCTGCGGTGTGCAGTGCGTCGGCATCCAGCCTGCTGGGGATTTTTGTCTCGCCGCTGCTGGTCAGTCTGTTAATGCATGTGCAGGGCGATACCGGCAACGGTCTGGAACAGATGTGGCATATCATTCTGCAGTTATTGCTGCCGTTTGTTGCCGGCCACCTGTTGCGGCCACTGATTGGCGGATTTGTGGAAAAACACAAAAAGATGATTGGCAAAACCGACCGGACGTCGATTTTACTGGTGGTCTATACCGCATTTAGTGAAGCGGTTACGCAGGGGATTTGGCATAAGGTGGGCGTAGGATCCTTCGCCTTTATCGTGGCATTTTGCCTGGTGCTGCTGACGTTTATCCTGGTGATTAACACTTATGTGGCGCGCTGGCTGGGTTTTGCCAAAGCAGACGAGATCACCATTGTATTTTGTGGTTCGAAAAAGAGTCTGGCCAACGGTATTCCATTGGCCAATATCCTTTTCCCGGTCAGCGCCGTGGGTATGATGGTGCTGCCGCTGATGATTTTCCATCAGGTTCAGTTGATGACCTGTGCCGTGCTGGCCAAACGCTACCAGGATAAACAGCGAAAAGTTGCCCAGTCAGAGTTGGTCACCGCAACAGTGCAGGCCAAGGGTCAGTAAGGATAACGAGCGCGGATTTCAGCGCTCGGTTTTTCCCTGAAAAGCACGCCCCCCGTGCCTGAGGGGGGTCAGCAGATCTTGCAGGCCTTCAATCTTGATCGCCAACGTCATTTCCAGCAGCATGCCCAGCTTGCCTTCAGGGAATTCGCCCTTTCTGGCAAACCACAGCAGGTACTCTTCCGGCAGATCGATCAACACGCGCCCCTGATATTTACCAAAGGGCATGATGGTGTTGGCAATCTCAATCAGGTCCTCTTTTTCCATAGGAATTAATCACCTAATAAACGGATCATTTCGGCTTCATCAATTACCGGGATCCCCAGTTCCTGGGCTTTCACCAGCTTGGAACCCGCTGCTTCACCGGCAATCACCATATCGGTTTTCTTCGATACGCTGCCGGTCACTTTGGCGCCCAGCGCCGTTAACCGATCTTTGGCTTCATCACGGGAGAGGATCGACAAAGAACCGGTTAATACCAGCACTTTACCGGCAAAAGGACTGTCGATTTCCTCGGCAACGATCACCTGCGGTGCCGGCCAGCGAATATTGATTTCCGGGCTGAGCAGCTCGGCAATCACCTGCTGATTATGCGTCTCTGACAGGAAATTGACCACGTGTTTGGCCACCACATCGCCGACATCCTGCACCTGTTTGAGCGAGTCGATATCAGCGGCGCGCAGGGCCTCAATCGAGCCATAGTGCGCAGCCAGATTAGCCGCGGTGGCCTCGCCGACTTCGCGGATCCCCAGGGCATAAAGAAAACGTGCCAGGGTGGTCTGTTTGGCTTTTTCCAGCGCGGCAACCAGATTCTGTGCCGATTTTGGCCCCATGCGATCTAACCCGGTCATAATGCCGGCACTAAGACGAAACAGGTCCGCCGGCGTTTTGACGTACTCTTTTTCCACCAGTTGATCGATGATCTTGTCGCCCATGCCATCGACATCCAGGGCGCGGCGCGAGACGAAATGTTTGAGCGCTTCTTTACGCTGCGCGGCGCAAAACAGGCCGCCCGTACAGCGGGCTACTGCTTCGCCTTCCACGCGTTCAATATCGGAATGACAGACCGGGCATTGCGTAGGGAACGTTATCTCGCGGGCATCTTCTGGGCGCTGCTCAACAATCACCCCAACCACCTGTGGAATAACATCACCGGCACGGCGCACAATTACCGTATCGTTAATGCGCAGGCCCAGGCGCTCAATTTCATCGGCATTGTGCAGAGTGGCATTGCTGACCATCACCCCGGCCACCAACACCGGTTCCAGGCGCGCTACCGGCGTAATCGCCCCGGTACGTCCAACCTGAAACTCCACATCTTTGACCTGGGTGATCTGTTCCTGGGCCGGGAACTTGAAAGCAGTGGCCCAGCGCGGCGCACGAGCCACAAAGCCGAGGCTTTCCTGTGTCTCCAGGGAATCGATTTTGATCACTACGCCATCAATATCAAATCCAAGTTGTGCACGATCCTGCTCAACCTGACGATAAAACGCCAATACTTGATCACTGCCGGTACAGAGTTGCACTCGATCGCTGACCGGCAGCCCCCAGGCTTTAAATTGCAACAAACGCTGTAAATGGCTGGTAGGCAGCGAACCGCCTTCCAGCACCCCGACGCCGTAACAGAAAAAGGTTAGCGGACGTTTGGCAGTAATCCGCGGATCGAGCTGGCGCAGTGAACCTGCCGCAGCATTGCGCGGGTTGGCAAACACCTTGCCACCGGTACGGCGCGCCTCATTATTGAGGGCTTCGAACCCCTGTTGCGGCATAAAGACTTCGCCGCGTACCTCAAGGCGTGACGGGATATTGTCACCGCTCAGCCGCAAGGGGATAGCGCGAATGGTGCGCACATTGAGGGTAATGTTTTCACCGGTGGTGCCATCGCCACGAGTGGCGGCCTGGGTCAATTCACCATTTTCATACAGCAGACTGACCGCCAGACCGTCGAGTTTCAACTCACAACAAAAGGTCAGAGGGGTCGTCACTTTCAGACGATCCTGAACGCGCTTATAGAACGCCAGGAAGCTGTCTTCATCAAAAACGTTATCCAGAGACAACATTGGCACCTGATGCCGAACCTGTTCAAAAGCCGCAAGCGGTGCGGCACCCACGCGTTGGGTGGGGGAATCGGCGGTGATCAGTTGCGGATGCTGTTCTTCGAGTTGGCGCAAAGTCTGCATCAGCCGGTCATACTCGGCATCCGGCACTTGCGGGGCATCCAGCACGTGATATTGATATTCATGGTGACGCAGCTGGCTGCGCAGTTGATTGATTTCTTCTTGAATTGTGGCCATGACTCACCATAAAGATAAAAACCCCCGTTATACGGGGGTTGGAGTTTGATGACAAAGTCGTCTTGATGATCGAGATACCCGGGCATAGCACACCTAGGGGCGCTCCGGCGGGCAAGCCCGCTACGACCCCAACGGTGCACTCTCCCTAATAATGGACTTTGTCAGCAGTCTGAAACCCCCGTTATACGGGGGTTGGAGCCTAAAGCTTTCAAAACAGGGCGTCTTGGAAGCTTTAGGTAGATAACAATGTTAGCGGTCGGCAGAAACTAGGACGTAGCTTCCAGCACTTCGCGAATGCGCGCCTTGTAGGTTTCCAGCTTCTGCGGTGTCATCATCCGACGTTCGTCATCCAGCACTACGGCACCGACATCGTCAGCAATTCGCTGAGCGGACTGCAGCAGCAGTTTAAAGTTCTGGTGAGCATCGCCATAGCACGGCACCATCATAAACAGGGTGATACCCGGCGTGGTGAATTCAGACATATTCTCGGGATCGAAGGAACCCGGTTTCACCATATTCGCCAGGCTGAATAACACGGGTCCACTGCCCGCAGGGCTGACATGACGATGAAAAATGTTCATTTCACCAAACTGAAAGCCTGACTGTAGCACGCTCTGCAACAGCACTTCACCGCCAATCACGCCGCCCTGGTGGGCAGCAACATGCAGGACCAGCACGGTCTCTTGCAGTTTGGCTTTGGCTGGTGGCGCTTCTGGCTCAGCCGGTTGAAAAGCTTGCGGTTCGGCTTGCGCCGCCGGCGCTGCATCGGCATGAATTTCCGCAGGCGGTACAGGAGCGGTGCGCACTGCAGGCTGGGCTGCAGAGGTCACCGGCGATTCAGGGCGCGGTGCGTGAGTCGATTGCGTCGAATAGCCGCCTAATAACGGGTCATCATAGCCCGCTGCAGGTTGTGCAGGCTGCTGAACCGGTGCCTGAGGTGGCACAGCTCGTTGCGGGGCCTGCTGCACAGATGGCTGAGGCGCAGCTTTGGGTTGCGCATGCATCGGAGCAAATGTTTCATTTTCGTCATAGCGTCCCAGGCCCGGCTCATCTTGTGGATGAGCAGCACGCACGCGCACTTCGCCCACCCCATCAACGAAGTCTTCGCTCGGGGATTGCTCTCTTTCTTTTTTCACTCGTTTAATTGGACGATCGCGAAAAAGCGAAGAGCGTTCTTTACGGCTGGTCCACAAACCGTGTAATAACAACGCTATTATGGCGATCGCGCCAACAACGATTAATATCAGACGCAAATCCTGCATCATTGCTATCTCTGTTGTTCTGTACCCGTCATCATGCAAAATGCAGAAAGCCTTAACTTTCCTTGCTCGCCCGCATCACTGGGTGATCACCGATGAGCCAAATTGCCGTCTACCTGCATTTTAAATGTAATTAGGTAATAATTCATTGCCACCACGGCAAACATTCACCTGTCTAACTTTATTTGCCTGAGTTGATAAGTGCAAGTCTGGACACTGTTTTATGCCAATAAACATGATTGCTGCACCTTTTTTGACTACTTTTCAGCCAACAAGTGCCTGGTCAGTGCAAAATCATACCGATATGATAGCCCAGCCTATTCAATTTAGAGAGAAAATTTCTTTTATGTCGTCATCTGAAGTCAACGGTGTTCACTATTTTGCTCAAGGGTGGAAGTTAATCTCGTTACCGGGTATCCGCCGCTTTGTGATTATCCCCCTTTTGGTCAATATATTATTGATGGGTGGCGCCTTCTGGTGGCTATTCAGTCAACTGGGACAATGGATCCCGGCAATGATGAGTCATGTCCCCGCCTGGTTGCGCTGGCTGGACTATGTTATCTGGCCCATCGCCGTGGTTTCCATTTTGCTGGTATTCAGTTTCCTGTTCAGTACGCTGGCCAATCTGATCGCCGCGCCATTTAGCGGGCTGTTGGCAGAACAGCTCGAAGCGCGGCTGACCGGTAAAGTGCTGCCCGATGCCGGTATCTGGGGAATTATGAAAGATTTGCCGCGCATTATGAAACGCGAGTGCCAGAAACTGGGCTACTACCTGCCAAGAGCCCTACTACTGCTAATACTGCATTTTATTCCCGGAATAGGACAAACCCTGGCACCGGTGCTGTGGTTCTTTTTTAGCGCCTGGATGTTGGCTATCCAATACTGCGACTATCCTTTCGATAATCATAAAGTCAGTTTTGCCGATATGCGTCGTTCCCTGGGACGCCATAAAATCGACAATCTGCAATTTGGTTCGCTGGTCAGTCTCTGTACCCTGGTTCCGCTACTGAATCTGTTAATTCTGCCGGTTGCCGTCTGCGGCGCAACGGCCATGTGGGTCGATCGTTACCGCAATAATCACCTTGGCAACGTCGCAGGGCGCTAAGGTTAAAGCTTGCCAGCGCCCGGCCAGCGCAGGTAATCGATGGATAATCAGCGTGCTATCCTTTGCCGTGGTACAGCGGCAAAGGAGTTTATTTCCGAATCACATAACATATACCAATTCTTTACTTCACGGGAAAACGCGTTAGCGTATGATTTTTACGTTTTCCTCTTATTTTCATGAAATTATACTTATTGATTTCAAGGTACAGTTAAAGGACGGGCTATGAGCAAGATCTATGAAGACAATTCATTAACAATCGGCCATACGCCGCTGGTTCGCCTGAATCGTATTGGCAATGGTCGCATTTTGGCTAAAGTTGAATCACGCAATCCAAGCTTCAGCGTCAAATGCCGTATTGGTGCAAATATGATTTGGGATGCCGAAAAACGCGGTATTCTGACCAAAGATATCGAGCTGGTGGAACCTACCAGCGGTAACACCGGGATAGCTCTGGCCTACGTCGCCGCCGCTCGCGGTTATAAACTGACGCTGACCATGCCTGAAACCATGAGCGTAGAACGCCGCAAACTGCTTAAGGCGTTGGGTGCCAATCTGGTGCTGACCGAAGGGGCAAAAGGCATGAAAGGTGCCATTGCCAAAGCCGAAGAGATCCAGGCCAGCGACCCGCAACGCTATCTGATCCTGCAGCAATTCAGCAACCCGGCCAACCCGGCAATTCATGAGCAAACCACCGGCCCGGAAATCTGGGAAGATACCGATGGCGACGTGGATGTGCTGATTGCCGGCGTGGGGACCGGCGGCACCATTACCGGTACCGGCCGCTATCTGAAGAGCAAAAAAAGCAGCATTACCTTGGTGGCAGTAGAACCGACAGATTCACCGGTCATTACCCAGACGCTGGCTGGTCAGGAAGTAAAACCGGGTCCACATAAAATTCAGGGTATTGGTGCCGGTTTCATTCCTGGTAACCTGGACCTGGACCTGCTTGACCGTGTTACACTTATCACCAATGATGAATCCATTGATATGGCGCGTCGTCTGATGGTGGAAGAAGGCATCCTGGCCGGTATCTCTTCCGGTGCTGCCGTCGCGGCCGCCGTGAAGCTTTCCGAAGAAGCAGATTTTGCCGACAAAACCATCGTGGTTATTCTTCCTTCTTCCGGTGAACGCTACCTGAGTACCGCATTGTTTGCAGATTTGTTTACAGAAAAAGAATTGCAACAATAATACCACATTTCCAAATAACGACTAAAAAAGCACCTATTTGGGTGCTTTTTTGTGGACTGCGTCAAAGTTTATACCACTTCATCATTGATTTTCGCGCCCAGGTTTAGTATTTAACGCATCAATTATTTCGATGCGCAAAATTAATCGCCTAACGAAATACTGGAAGCTGAATCGATTTACTGATTTGTTACAGTATAGTGAAAGGCGGCATAATGGTCACAGAACGAAAAAGAGACAGCATGGAGTGAAAGGATTTATCCCTGCGTGCGAATTTTTGCTTTTTCTGTTGCATCGAAGCTTGCCCCTGGACCATAGTCAGGCGCTAATCTCACAAGCTAAAATCAGGCTGATAAGCTAAACTTTAGCTCCACAACATTACTTTAAATTAAGTTGGGGAAACATCAATGTTCCAGCAAGAAGTTACTATTACCGCTCCAAATGGTCTGCACACTCGCCCTGCTGCGCAATTTGTGAAAGAAGCCAAAGGTTTCACTTCAGACATTACCGTGACCTCTAACGGTAAAAGCGCAAGCGCCAAAAGCCTGTTTAAATTGCAAACTTTAGGTCTGACCCAGGGGACTGTCGTCACCCTTTCTGCTGAAGGTGAAGACGAGCAGAAAGCCGTTGAACACTTGGTAAAACTGATGGCAGAGCTCGAATAATCAGCTTAGTCAGAGAGACCGTAAAGTAGAAGCTAACTAAATAATTCATTGAATTAACTCATGCTTGCCACCAGGCGCTAACGGTCTCTGCATAGTTAACACCAGTCAACAGTAAGGTAGGGTTATGATTTCAGGCATTTTAGTATCTCCCGGTATCGCTTTCGGCAAAGCATTACTGCTGAAGGAAGATGAGATTGTCATCGACCGGAAAAAAATCTCTCCTGAGAAAGTCGATCAGGAAGTTGAACGTTTTCTGTCTGGCCGTGCGAAAGCTTCAGCACAGCTGGAAACGATCAAAACCAAAGCCGGCCAGACCTTCGGTGAAGAGAAAGAAGCCATCTTCGAAGGCCACATTATGTTGTTGGAAGACGAAGAGCTAGAACAAGAAATCATAGCCCTCATCAAAGATGACCATGCCTCTGCCGATGCTGCTGCTTACTCTGTTATTGAAGGCCAGGCCAAGGCCCTGGAAGAGCTCGATGACGAATACCTGAAAGAACGTGCGGCCGACGTACGTGATATCGGTAAACGCCTGTTGAGAAACATTCTGGGCATGACCATTGTCGATCTCAGCTCCATTCAGGATGAAGTTATTCTGGTGGCCAAGGATCTGACCCCGTCAGAAACTGCACAGCTGAATCTGAACAAGGTTCTGGGTTTTATCACCGATTTGGGTGGTCGTACTTCGCACACCTCGATTATGGCGCGTTCTCTGGAACTGCCAGCCATTGTCGGTACCAGCGATGTGACCCAGCAAGTCAAGAACGATGATTATCTGATCCTCGATGCGGTCAACAATAAAATCTACGTCAATCCAACGGCAGATATTATTGATCAGTTAAAAGGCGTTCAAAATCAATACATCACTGAAAAAGACGATCTGGCTAAGCTGAAAGATTTGCCAGCTATCACCCTGGATGGTCATCAGGTTGAAGTTTGTGCAAACATCGGTACCGTACGTGACGTGGCGGGCGCTGAGCGCAATGGCGCAGAAGGCGTTGGCTTGTATCGCACCGAATTCCTGTTTATGGACCGCGACAGTCTGCCTACCGAAGAAGAGCAATTCCAGGCTTATAAAGCCGTTGCTGAAGCTATGGGTTCACAGGCAGTGATTGTGCGTACCATGGACATCGGCGGCGACAAAGAACTGCCGTACATGAACTTCCCGAAAGAAGAAAACCCGTTCCTGGGCTGGCGTGCAATCCGCATCTGCCTGGATCGTAAAGAAATTCTTCACGATCAGCTGCGTGCTATTCTGCGTGCCTCTGCTTTTGGCAAACTGCGCATCATGTTCCCAATGATTATTTCCGTTGAGGAAGTTCGTGAGTTGAACAGTGAGCTGGAAATGCTTAAAGGCCAGCTGCGCGAAGAAGGCAAAGCCTTTGATGAATCTATCGAAGTGGGTGTGATGGTGGAAACACCTGCCGCTGCAGTGATTGCTCATCATCTGGCCAAAGAGGTTGATTTCTTTAGTATTGGTACCAACGATCTTACCCAATATACTCTGGCGGTCGATCGCGGTAACGAAATGATCTCTCATCTTTATAACCCTATGTCTCCATCAGTTCTTGGACTTATTAAACAAGTTATTGATGCATCTCATGCCGCCGGTAAATGGACTGGCATGTGTGGAGAGCTAGCCGGTGACGAACGTGCTACACTTCTGTTATTGGGCATGGGTCTAGATGAGTTCAGCATGAGTGCTATCTCTATCCCACGCATCAAGAAAATCATTCGTAATACAAATTTCGAAGATGTGAAGGCGCTGGCAGAAGAGGCTCTGGCTCAACCTACGGCGCAAGAGTTGATGAACCTGGTTAACAAGTTCATTGAAGAAAAAACACTCTGCTAATTGCCGTTGGCTTTAAAGCTGCCCAAATTAATGCTTAGGAGAAGATCATGGGTTTGTTCGATAAACTAAAATCATTGGTTTCTGATGATAAGAAAGACGTTGGCACAATTGAAATTGTTGCGCCGCTGTCTGGTGAAATTGTCAATATTGAAGATGTTCCCGACGTTGTTTTTGCTGAAAAAATCGTGGGTGACGGTATTGCTATCAAACCTACAGGCAACAAAATTGTCGCGCCTGTTGATGGTACTATTGGTAAAATCTTCGAAACTAACCATGCTTTCTCAATCGAATCCGACAGCGGTATTGAGCTGTTTGTTCACTTTGGTATCGACACAGTCGAACTTAAAGGCGAAGGCTTCAAGCGTATCGCTGAAGAAGGCCAACGCGTTAAGAAAGGCGATTTAGTGATCGAATTTGATCTTGCCCTGCTGGAAGAAAAAGCCAAGTCAACGCTGACACCGGTGGTCATTTCCAATATGGATGAGATTAAAGAGCTGATCAAACTTTCTGGTACTGTGGTGGTGGGTGAAACCCCAATCATCCGTATCAAAAAGTAATGACACTCCAATAAAAAAACGGCGCTGATTGCGCCGTTTTTTTTGTCTCTGCTTTCTCCGTTACTACCGCACTACCAGCAATATCATCCCTGCGCGATCAAGCTTTTCCAGTGTGGAACCTTAAGATCGATAATAAGGCCCCTGGGTGAGCCGTTACGCGCTTCAATTTTCCCCTGATGTGCCAGTATCACTTTCTTGGTGATCGCCAGCCCAAGGCCATAGCCTTTGCCAGCAAGCGGTGACATAACGCGGACAAAGGGATCAAAGATGCTCGATAGCTTATCTTCTTCAACGCCCGGCCCCTGATCGGCCACTTCCACACACAGATAATTATCGCTGGTGGTAGACAGCGAGACGTTGATTGTTTGACCGCGAGCAGAAAAGCGCAGCGCATTGCGCACCACATTATCAATCGCCCGACGCATTAACTCGGCGTTGCCTTTCACCGTATAATCCTGTTCGCATGACACATTGCTATTGAGCACAATTTCCACCCCGGGAAGCTGCGCCTCATAGCAGGCGTCATTGACCACCGCCGCAACCAAACCGTTAAGATCAAAATACTCTTCGTCCGGCATTACGTTATTTTCTGTACGCGACAGCGCCAGCAGCTCGCCGATCATCTTGTCCAGCCGCCCTGCTTCATGCTCGATACGTGTTAACGATGTTTCGACATTCTGCGGATTTTGCCGTGCCAGACCAATAGCCAACTGCAGTCGTGCCAGAGGGGAACGCAACTCATGGGAGACATCATGCAGTAACTCCTCACGAGCCTTGACCAGCACCTGCAAACGTTCTGCCATCGAGTCAAAATCACGTGCCACATCAGAAAGCTCATCGTGGCGTTTGCCCATGGTTGAAAACAAACGCACTGATAAATCCCCTTGCGAAACTCGCCCAAAGGCCTTGCGCATTTGCAGCATGGGGCGGGTCAGGTTCCAGGCCAAAATGGCGCTGAACAACAGCCCTCCCAGACCGCCTATCCACAGAAATGGAGGTGGCATATTAAATAAGTGCTTTTCTCGCGGAGGTCGATACTCATCCATCAACCCCTCAACATTATAACGGAGCCGGTAACCCTGCCCATTCGGTGCCTGCACAAACTCGACCACTTCATGCGGCACTTTGCCCGGCTCAAGCGCATCCAGATTCTGCCCCTGGGCGGGGATCATCGAAGGCTCAACGGAAAACAGACGGCGATCGCTGTCCGGCCAGTCGGCAATCATCGCATTCAGCGCCGGTATGCCGCCGCTATGCAAGGTGGAAACCGCCGAAGTGATTTGCAGTTTGACAAAACGTCGGGCGATCCCGCTTTCTGGCGGCTCGTGATGGTAGTAAAAAGTAAATACCAGCCAGAGAACCTGAGTGATGGCAATAAAAGTCAGCCAATAGCCCAGCAGTATTTTCCAAAATAGCCTGCCGCGCAGGCGCTTACCTGATTCTGTAGCCAATGCTGCGCACCGTCTCGATTGTCATTGCTTCACCGCCACTCAGCGACGCCAGTTTCTGGCGGATATTACTGATATGCACGTCGATGCTGCGATCGTAGGCTTCGCGCGGACGACCCAGCCCTTTTTCAGACAGCTCATCTTTTGATACCACACGTTCCGGAGAACGCAGCAAAAGCTCCAGCAGATTAAACTCCGAGGCCGTCAAATCGAACACGACCCCTTGCCACTCGCTGCTACGCGTAGCCGGATTCAAGGTCAGGTCACCGTAGTGAATGCTTGAGGAGTCAGAATGGGTATCTTGCTGCTCCTCGACCCGGCGCAGAACCGCACGCAAACGCGCCACCAGCTCACGCGGATAGCAGGGTTTCGGCATATAGTCATCGGCACCCATTTCCAGTCCGATAACCCGGTCGATGTTGTCACCTTTGGCCGTCAGCATAATGATCGGCAGACGGCTGTTTTTGCGCACCTGGCGCAGCACATCAATTCCGCTCATATCAGGCAGCATAATGTCGAGGATCATGGCACTGTATTCACCGGACATGGCCCCCTCGACACCCGCCTTGCCGCTTAACACCAGTGATGCATCAAATCCTTCGGCAATGAGGTATTCACAAAGCATGGTGCCCAGTTCAAGATCGTCATCGACTAACAAAATTTTCATTATTTATTTCCACCTAACTGATTTCCGCTCATTTTTACCTCTATCCCGGTACGCCGCAGTAGCATTTACTCTATTTTTACCTTTTACCGGCTTTAGTCACAGAAAAAGGCGCAGTTTGTATAGCAAATCACTGCTTTTGGCCGCACAACGCAACGGGGACCATGTTACCCGGCCTTACCGGGGAACAAATGCTGACAGCAGTTTCTCGTCGGGGAAAAGAAATTCAGCCTGCTCGGGTTATTCAAACACGCCGGTGGAGAGATATCGATCGCCGCGATCGCAAATTATCGCCACAATCACCGCACCAGGGTTATCTCTCGCCACGCGCAGTGCGCCCGCCACCGCCCCGCCGGAACTGACACCACAGAAAATCCCCTCCTGCTGCGCCAGCAAACGCATGGTCGTTTCCGCTTCGCCTTGCCCCATATCGATGACTTCATCTACCAGTTCGGGTTGGAAAATACCCGGCAGATATTCCAGCGGCCAGCGGCGAATGCCGGGAATGCTACTGCCTTCTTGCGGTTGCAGGCCGACGATCTGAATATCAGGTCGTTGGCTTTTCAGATAACGGCTAACGCCGGTAATGGTGCCCGTGGTGCCCATGCTGGAAACAAAATGGGTGATCCGCCCCGCCGTCTGCTGCCAGATTTCCGGCCCGGTGGTGGTAAAATGTGCCAGCGGATTATCGGGGTTATTAAACTGATCGAGGACTTTGCCCTGCCCGCGTTTTTCCATATCTTTGGCCAAATCACGGGCGCCTTCCATCCCCTTGGCGCGACTGACCAGCAGCAGTTCCGCCCCATAGGCACGCATTGATGCCTGGCGTTCGAGACTCATATTCTCTGGCATCAGCAGTTTGAGCTTATAGCCTTTGAGTGCCGCAATCATTGCCAGCGCAATACCGGTATTACCACTGGTGGCTTCAATCAGCGTATCGCCGGGGGTGATTTCACCGCGTTTTTCCGCCTGATCGATCATAAAGAAAGCCGCGCGATCTTTAACTGAACCTGCCGGGTTATTGCCTTCCAGTTTGACCCAGATTTCGCTATCAAGATCTTTTGACAGCCGTTGTAATCGCACTAAAGGCGTATTGCCGATAAATTGTTCAAGCGTGCTCACTGTGGTTGCCTTATATCAATTAGCTATTAACACCATTCTAAAATGAATAAATGGGTATCAGCCATTAAAAAGGGCGGAAGAACCGCCCTACTCGAATTGTTAATAATTTTAAAAATATCAGGCCGACTTGGCGAGCGCAACCGATTGTAGCTGACGATCACCGGCATACAAGCGTCCGTTCAGGCCGCCGACAAAGTAGCGGTCGCCGCGCTGCGGGGCACGATTGTCCGGGGTTTCGGACAGCACGACGGCCATCGGCTCAGTATGCCATCCCTGCGGCTGGACGGTTAATTGCCAAAAGTGACCGCGCGGGCTGACTTCCAGAATTTGGACCGGCAGTGGACAACGGGGGGTGCTGTGCGGCGTGATTTCCATTTCCCATGGTCGCAAAAACAGATCAACCGCCCCTTGATGCAATGGCGCAATGGCCAGCGGCCAATGGTGTTGACCGACATACAACTGCGAACCACGGATCTCGCCGCCAATCCGGTTAACTTCGCCCATAAATTCCAGCACAAAGCGGGTGGCCGGTTCACGCCAGATTTCAATGGGCGTGCCCACCTGCTCAATATTTCCCTGACTCATCACCACCACGCGATCCGCCACTTCCATGGCTTCTTCCTGGTCGTGGGTGACAAATACGCTGGTGAATTTCAGCTCTTCATGCAGTTGACGCAACCAACGGCGCAACTCTTTGCGAACCTGTGCATCCAGCGCGCCAAAGGGTTCATCCAGCAATAAGATCTGCGGCTCCACCGCCAGCGCACGGGCCAGCGCCACGCGCTGCTTTTGCCCGCCCGACAGTTGGGCCGGAAAACGATTGCCCAGATGGCTTAACTGCACCATCTCCAGCAGTTTGCTGACTTTCTGTTTAATGGCTTCGGCATTCGGCCGTTCACGGCGTGGCAACACGGTAAGACCAAAGGCGATATTGTCGAATACCGTCATATGGCGAAACAGTGCGTAGTGCTGGAAGACAAAACCAACCTGACGATCGCGCGCGTGCAGGCGAGTCACATCTTTGCCATGAAAGCTCAACAGTCCACTGCTCTGATTTTCCAGGCCGGCAATAATGCGCAGCAACGTAGTTTTCCCAGAACCAGAGGGTCCCAACAGCGCCACCATCTGGCCGGAGGGAATATCGAGCGAGATATCATTAAGCACCTTGGTGCGGTCAAAAAATTTGTTGATACCTGTAATTTCAATGCTCATTGCTTTCCTCCCGCTCAAGACGGTTGTTGTGGCGCGCCAGGCGCCACTGTAAGCCGCTTTTCAGAAATAGGGTGACGATTGCCATCAGGGTCAGCAGCGCGGCGGCAGTGAACGCGCCAGCGGTGTTGTAGTCCTGATTCAATAATTCAACTTGTAATGGCAGCGTGTAGGTTTCGCCGCGAATTGACCCGGAAACCACCGACACTGCCCCAAACTCGCCAATGGCCCGCGCGTTGGTTAACACCACGCCGTACAACAGCGCCCAACGAATATTTGGCAAGGTGACGCGACGAAACATCTGCCAGCCGGAAGCGCCGAGCAGCACCGCCGCTTCATCTTCCTGGCTACCCTGACTTAACATCACCGGCACCAGCTCGCGAATAACAAACGGGCAGGTAACAAAAATCGTCACCATCACCATCCCCGGCCAGGCAAACATCAACTGGATATTGTGCGCATCCAGCCAGCCGCCAAGCGGGCCGTTAGTACCGTAAAACAGCAGATACAGCAACCCCGCCACCACCGGCGAGACGGCAAAGGGAATATCAATCAGCGTCAACAGTAGCTGACGTCCCGGAAAGTTAAAGCGCGCCACCAGCCAGGCCAGCAGCGTGCCAAAGATCAGGTTAACCGGCACGGTGATCAGCGCCATCAGCACCGTCAGCCAGATAGAGTGCAGCATATCGCCATCGGCAAGATTCTTGCCCACGGCGGCAATACCGTCAGAAAGCGCCAGTACAAAAATGCTAATCAGCGGTACCAACAGCAGCAACGCACAGATAATCATACCGACGGCGATCAGCGACCACTTTAACCAGTCGATACGACGCGGCGCGGTTTCCTGGACCTGGAGCAACTGTGACATTAGTGACCTCCCAGGCGACGGCCATAGCGGCTTTGCAGAGTGTTAATGGCAAACAGCAGGATCAGCGATGCGGCTAAAATCACCGACGCAATGGCGCTGGCCGCCGGATAATCAAACTCCTGCAAACGGATAAAGATCATCAACGAGGTCACTTCGGTTTTCCAGGCGATATTGCCGGCGATAAAAATAACCGCCCCAAACTCGCCGAGACTGCGAGTAAATGACAGCGCGGTACCGGCCAACAGCGACGGCATCAGCTCGGGCAATACCACGCGGCGAAAACTCTGCCAGCGCGAGGCCCCCAGCGTCTCTGCCGCCTCTTCGTACTCTGGCCCCAGTTCTTCAAGCACCGGTTGCACGGTACGCACCACAAAAGGAATGCTGGTGAACGCCATGGCGACGGCAATCCCCAACCAGGTGTAGGCCACTTTAATATCAAACTGCGCCAGCCAATGACCGTAGAATCCATTGACCGAGAACAGACCGGCCAGGGTCAGCCCGGCCACCGCCGTCGGCAGGGCAAAAGGCAAATCCATTAACCCGTCGAGGATAGTCTTGCCCGGAAACTCATAGCGCGTCAGGATCCAGGCCATCAGCATGCCAAAAAAGGCGTTGAAGATACTGGCCACCGCCGCCGACAGCAGCGTGACCTTATAGGCGGCGATCACCTGCGGATTGCTGACCACATCCCAGTACTGCGCCAGCGTCATATGCGACAGCTGGATAACTAACGCACTAAGCGGCAGCAACAGTACCAGGCAAACAAATAACAGGCTGCTACCCAGGCTAAGGGTAAAGCCGGGCAATACACGTTTTGTCGACAACAACATTACTGATGTCCCTGGGCAATCAATTTGTCCAGCTCACCGCCGGTATCAAAATGAGTCTTCATTACTTGCGGCCAGCCACCAAATTGCTCTTCAACCTTAAACAGTTGGGTGGCAGGGAAATTCGCTTTCTCGGCATCCATGATCTTTTGGTCATAAACGCGATAACTGAAACTGGTAATAATTTTCTGCGCTTGCGGGCTCCACAGATAGTTCAGGTAAGCCTTGGCAGCTTTTTCGCTGCCATTTTTTTCAACGTTTTTATCTACCCAGGCCACCGGGAACTCAGCCAAAATATCCACTGGCGGAACAATGACTTCATATTTGTCGGCACCGTACTGCTGACGAATATTGTTGACTTCCGATTCGAAACTGATCAGCACATCACCCAGACCGCGCTCAACAAAGGTGGTGGTCGCGCCACGGCCGCCGGTATCAAATACTTCAACGTTTTTGATAAAGCGTGACATCAGCTCGCGCGTTTTTGCCGTGTCATTACCGTCGGCAATATTAAAGGCTCCCCAGGCACCCAAGTAGGTATAGCGGCCATTGCCTGAGGTTTTTGGATTAGGGAATACCAGTTTGACGTCATCACGGGTCAGGTCTTGCCAGGTATGAATATGTTTAGGGTTACCCTTGCGCACCAGAAAGGCCATGGTGGAATAGAAAGGGGAACTGTTATTCGGCAGACGGCTTTGCCAGTTGGCAGGGATCAGATCGCCGCGGTCATGCAGCACCTGGACATCGGTTACCTGATTATAGGTCACCACATCGGCCCTCAGTCCTTGCAAAATCGCCAGCGCCTGTTTTGATGAACCGGCATGCGATTGCTTGATCTCCAGCTTGTCGCCACCATTTTGCTCGGCCCACTGCTGTTGAAACGGCGGGTTGAGAGCGGCAAACAGCTCGCGAGACACGTCATAAGAGCTGTTAAGCAATTCCGTGGCAGAGGCACAGGTTGCCGCACTGCCAAGCAGCAGCAACGCTAACGAACCTTTCAGGGTGATATTCTTTACCCACATATTTTTCATTCTCTACCCTAGTCTGAAATCACTGTCGACGCGGCGCGCGTTCGCCACCTGATGCCTTGCCATATAACGAAAACACCATGGCGGAGAGTGACAGTGTATTTATAACTGACGGTAGAGCAGTAACGGTTTTATATACTATTTCGTGATTTACAAGTATGAAAAGCTATAAGGCAGTCACCGAGCAAGATTAAAAGCAGGAAATACAGCGGGGGATGCCGATGCGCAGGCTGAGGCCCACGCATCGGAGGCACGGATTACAGTGCTTGCAGACGGGTCAGCGACGGTGCGAAATAGTAACTGCCGGTCAACGGACGGGTAAAACGCAACATGGCGTCACGTTTGCCATCCAAATCACCAAACATGCTCAGTAACTGTTTTTCAATATTATACAGTCGAGCGCAGTAGGTGATGAAATAGAGCCCATGCTCACCGCTTGCCGTACCGTAAGGCAGACTCTGGCGCAGGATCTTCAGCCCCTTGCCCTCTTCTTTCAGGTCCACACGTCCCAGATGCGAGGTCTCTTTACGCAGATCGCCGGGCAGTTCCTCATCGGTCTGCTTGGTGCGGCCAATGATCTCTTCCTGCTGCGCCACGCTAAAGCGCTGCCACTGGTCAAGATTATGCTTCCAGCGCTGAACCATCACATAGCTGCCACCAGCATCCGGCTCCCCTTCGGCAATGGCGGCCACCAGGGCGCGCTGTTCGCCTTTGGGATTTTCCGTGCCATCAACAAAACCGCTGAGATCGCGATTTTCAATGCCGCGAAACCCGTGGGTCTCTTCTACAACCTGAATACTGTTACCAAAGGCTGCCAGTGCCGCCTGAGCCAGTAAAAAATTAACGTCATGACGCAAAGACTGAATATGGATCAGCAGATCGCGCTGGGTTGCCGGTGCCAGACCTTTACCCAGGGGAACAAAGGGCTTGAGCTCGCTAGCCCCTTCTCCGGCCGACAAATCGCGCCAAACCGTATCACCAAAGGCCAGCACGGCACCCACGCTGTCATCAGGAAATCTCGCCTGAACCTGCGCCAATGAGTGGCAAAACGTCCGGCAAGCCTGGCGAATAGCATCCAGGTCACCCTGGACATTGGCTTCTATATAGATAGCAAAACGGCAATGCTCCAGCAAAATACCGCTCTGGATCTGGGTCATAATTTATCTATCCTTATTTCAAAGACGGCGGTCTCTGGCTTTGCAGCAGTATAAAGCCGAGGCGGGGGATATCCGGGGTCATGGGATCACAAGGCAGCAGAAGGCAATTCCGCCGGATATAGCGTGCAGCATTATACGCGGATTAGCGGAAAATGCCTTGCGTCAACGCAAGGCACAGAGAGGATTAAGGATTAGCAGCATGCCAGACAATTTTGCTGACTTTCCAGTCTTTTAACGCATCGTCAGCTGGCATCAGCTCTTCCGGCCCCTGCCAGTCGCCACTGAAAATATAGCTAACGTGCTGACTGTCCGGCGCTTTACATTCCACGTCACGAGGTTCCAGTCCGCGCGCTTTCTGACAGGCGCCAAAGGCCTTGCTGTACAGGGTATTAAACGGCGTGCCGATCTTGACGCCCCATTGACTTTCAATGGTCGGATCGCTCACCACGATGCGATCGACTTTGCCTTTCAGGGCACCGGAGACGGTGATTTGCACGGTTTTATCAGTCATTGCCTGATAAAACGCCCGCATTTTGCCATCGCTCATCGACATGCCGCTACGCAGATGATAATTGCCATTCAGCCCGTCATTAACCGCAGCTTCGGTCATTGGGGTATCGGCGGTGAGCGTACCGACGCCCTGTTCGTTCACCTTAAGGTGGCTGGTGAACCAGTTCATCGGATTAAGACTTGACCACGACATGTGCGGCATAGACATATTCGACAAGGTCGAACACCCGCTAAGTACCAGGGGCAACGCCAGCAACAGTGGGCGGATAGTCATGTAATACACTCCTTGTTCTCGATTTTTCTGGGTAAAGCGATGAGGGACGCCAACGTGACCCTGGCAAGACGGCACCGGGTCGGCACCCTTTTCAGTGTCGGGCTATTGGAGTACGGCAAAGACAAAAAGTGCCGCAGATATTTGTACATCGGTCTATGCCAGACGTCGTGCCTCATCAAAGCAGGCGCGCAAGCGTCGACTTAGTAGCCAATAGGCCAGCGCACCGGCATCCATCAGGGCAAGAACAATATCAAGCAGGCTTGGCGTATCCATTGATTGCCACAGGCCTAGCCCTTGCAAGGCAAAGGTGACAAACATCCCGGCCAACAGCAGCCAATAGCCCATTTGCCAGATTTTTGGCCACAGGTGGCGACGTCCGCTAAGCAAAAAGATCAGCACGGGAGGGATACCTAAAAAGATGCCGTACCAAAAGGCGTGGCGGTCAGGGTAAAACCAGGTCAGCAAACCGTTGCCTTGAACGCGAGAAGCCCCGGCCATCACAAAAAGTAACCAGGTCCGTGCCTGTAAGACCAATATTGTCCAGAACCACAGCGGCAGACGCAGCATGCCATGGCTGTTGTAATCATCAGGATTCATAGCCCGGAAACATCTTCCTTCAATTAGTGATGACGCAAACCCCTGCGTCGAAAACCCAAGCTGAGTGCGCGATATAGCCGTAAGGCATATTGACACACTGGTTATACCTCAGCACAAGCGGAGTCAAAGCTCCGCTCAGCATAAATTAAGGCAACTCAAGATACCTTTAAGAACTGTCTGCTTTAATCTTGTTCAGCGCAACAGGCAGCACAGCGGCACGAACATTACCTGATACTGACAGAAAACTCACAATGAAGAGTGACTATTATGATCAACAGGACAGCGCTGGCAAGCAGATTACGCTTTTAGCCCCATTGGCCGGGGCAAAAGTCGACAGAGGTCAAAGAGGATCGCGCAGATAGACCCCTTATTTATCACCGAATAAGAGGTATGTGATAAGGAAACAGCGACAAAAACGGCGGGTGATTAATACTCCTGATCGATAATCAGCCGCTTACCCAGGCTGATGATATCTTGCACTTCATAATCCAGTTTTTCATACATGCTGATCACCGCGTCATTTTCGGCGCGGACCATTAGCTGGATTTTAGGACATCCGCGAGCAATCAGTTTTTTCTCCAGACGATTAATCAGCGCATTGGCAATGCCACGACCGCGATAGTCGGGATGCACGCCAAGATAATAAGCTGAACCACGATGGCCATCGTAGCCGCCCATGACCGAACCCACCACTTCGCCGCCCACCTCGGCCACCAGGAAGAGTTCAGGATCATGATTGAGCTTACGTTCGATATCCATTTCAGGATCGTTCCACGGACGCAACAAATCGCAGCGCTCCCAGAGGGTCAGCACTTCTTCAAAATCATCTTGTTTAAATACGCGAATTTCCATCACTGTTCGCCGCTGTTGATAAGTTATTTATTGATTATACCCAAAATAATTCGAGTTGCATTGAAGCGACAACTGCACGCCTCCTCAGGGTATATCGCGGGTCTGTTTAATAGTCCATACCAAAATAGTGACTTTTATCCGGCTAGAAAACGTTTTTTTGTGCAATGCAGATTTTTTTACTCACCCTGTGACAGCCGCGGCACCACGGGGGGTTGCCCTACTGCGCGAGGAGTGCGCGAATAAAATGTTAAAAAAGCACACTTTGTTAATAAACAGCAATAGTAATCCTGTCGATTATGCCGGTTAGATACTATATAACATCCGCATTCTGCTTTTTAAAAGGCCTGTGGACCGATGTTAAACCCACTCAATAAATTTCTTCAATTCCAGCCGCTCCCTCGTTCTGCCACCCGCCGTCAGGTTTTACTCACCGGTTTGGGTTTGGCCTTTGGCTCTTTTGGCAGCCGTTTTGCCGTTGCGCAGCAGAACGAACGCGTCACCCGAGTGGCACCGCCCCCCAAACCGGCCGGGTCCAAAAGATTGGTGATGATCGATCCCGGTCATGGCGGCATTGACTCCGGCGCAATAGGCCACGGCGGTTCAAAAGAAAAGCATGTGGTCCTGGAGATCGCCAACTATGTCCGTCAACATCTTGCCGGACACAGCAATATAGAAGTGAAATTGACCCGCGAGTCGGATCACTTTATTCCATTGTATCAGCGTGTAGAGATTGCCCATCAGCACCAGGCAGATCTGTTTGTCTCCATCCACGCCGATGGGTATACCAGCCCGGAAGCCAGCGGTGCCTCGGTGTTTGCCTTATCCAATCGCGGAGCCAGCAGTACCATGGCACGCTATCTCTCGGATAAAGAGAACGACGCCGATCGGGTCGCCGGGGCGAAATACCAGGAAGAAGACAATAATTATCTGCAACAGGTGCTGTTTGATTTAGTGCAGACCGATACCATTAAAAACAGCCTGACGCTGGGCCGTCATGTGCTTGACCGCATTCGGCCGGTGCATCATTTGCACAGCAAGCAAACGGAACAAGCGGCCTTTGCGGTACTGAAATCGCCGTCTATTCCGTCGATTCTGGTGGAAACCTCGTTTATCACCAACCATCATGAAGAGCAGTTACTCAATACCGGTGCCTTCCGCCAAGAGATCGCCCAGGCGATTGCGCAAGGTATCGTCAACTTCTTTGCCTATTTCGACGCTCACGAACGAAAACCGCGCTGAGGCTGCCAGACAACGGGCAAATAAGGGTATACTTAACGCTTATTTGCCCGAGAGCCGATGAGTGCGCCTGTGAATCCATTACCAGATATAGCCGAAGTAAAAACCTTTCTCCTGTCTCTGCAAGCACGGATCTGCCAGCAACTGGCTGATGCCGACGGCGGTGCGCAGTTTAAACAGGATCAATGGCTGCGAGAAGAAGGTGGCGGCGGGCAAAGCCGGGTATTGACCGGCGGTAAGGTGTTTGAACAGGCCGGGGTTAATTTTTCCCACGTTTCCGGCGCCACACTACCGGCGTCAGCCACCGCACATCGCCCCGAGCTGGCAGGTCGCAGTTTTCAGGCGATGGGTGTCTCGCTGGTTATCCATCCTTTAAATCCCTATGTCCCTACCAGTCATGCCAACGTACGCTTTTTTATTGCCGAAAAGCCTGGCGAAGATCCGGTGTGGTGGTTCGGCGGCGGCTTTGATTTAACCCCCTACTACGGTTTTGAACAGGACGCCCGCCACTGGCATCAAACCGCTGCCCGACTGTGCCAGCCTTTTGGCGACGACGTTTACCCTAAATATAAAAAATGGTGCGATGACTATTTCTTTCTCAAGCACCGTAACGAAGCCCGTGGCATCGGTGGCTTGTTTTTTGACGATCTCAACACCCCGGATTTTGTGCAAAGCTTTGCCTTTATGCAGGCGGTGGGCAACGGCTTTACCGAGGCCTATCTGCCGATTGTTGAACGACGCAAACACCTCCCCTGGGGCGATCGTCAACGTCAGTTCCAGCTCTACCGCCGTGGTCGCTACGTTGAATTCAATCTGGTGTGGGATCGCGGCACCCTGTTTGGCCTGCAAACCGGCGGGCGTACCGAATCCATATTGATGTCAATGCCACCATTGGTACGCTGGGAGTATGGCTTTGAGCCAGAAGCCGACAGCCCGGAAGCCGCGCTTTACCGCGATTTTTTACCCGTACGCGACTGGCTGCAGGAGACAGAATAATGCAGATTTGGGTTGATGCCGACGCCTGTCCAAACGTGATTAAAGAAGTATTATTTCGTGCCGCCGAGCGCACCGGGATGATGGTTACGCTGGTTGCCAACCAGACCATTCGCACACCCCCTTCGCGCTTTTTGCGTACTCTGCGGGTTGAAGCCGGCTTTGACGTGGCCGACAACGAAATTGTCAAACGGGTTGAACCCGGCGATCTGGTGATCACCGCCGATATCCCGCTGGCGGCAGAAGTAATTGCCAAAGGCGGCGTGGCGCTTAATCCGCGCGGTGAGCGCTATACCACCGAGACCATTGGCGAACGCCTGAATATGCGTGATTTTATGGACACCATGCGCGCCAGTGGTGTGCAAACCGGTGGACCATCCACGCTCAATCAGCGCGACCGACAGCAGTTTGCCAATGAGCTGGACAAATGGCTGGTACAGGCCAAACGCGGCTAAGTCCAACTGACGCAAAGAGCGGGTAATGCCGATGGCTGACAAAGCCCGCTTTTAGCAAAATTATCCCCTGCGTTATAGCGCTTGCCGCTGGCCAAACTGCCTCAGAGAACCTCTTCCTGCCCCCGATCCTGGCCATTAAAGTAGATATGGTCAATGGTAAAATAAAAAACACCATGTGAGTTTTGCGAATTTATTCTCCTCGTCTATCATTAAATCTATTATTCAGGATTCAATGCTTCAACGCATAATTTAAATCCTATATAAAACTAATACGAAAGGAATTAAATGCGCGGCAAGATAACGACTCAATTTTGGCCAATAGTCTTTTTTTTCGTGACGTTGATCATACTTTTTATTCCCATGATGCATCACAACTTATGGAGCAGCGATGACTGGGATGTCCATTTGTTACGTATGCAGGCACTTAATCAACAACTAGATCACCAACAATTCCCGCCACTTTTTGACTATTGGTCTAGCAATCAGCGTGGGTTTTCCTGGGGCTCATTCTATCCCCCGCTGACTACGCTGGTTTTCTTTATCAGTAGATTAATTCTTCTCGGTGTCGAAAATAACGCATTGCAGATGAAAGTCAGTCTGGCACTGATTATTTTTATTGCTGCCGCCTCGGCGTTCTATGCCACAAAAAGAGAGTTCGGCTCGACGAGCGCAGGCTTTTTAGGAGCTACGCTGTTTATCAGTTCCAGCTATTTTCTCTGTAATTTTTTTCAGCGTTTTGCCATCGGCGAATGCCTGGCGATGGCGCTGATGCCCTTGCTTATTCGCGGCTGCAATGCATTATTAAGCGGAAACAGTGATCGCAAACTGATCCCCCTTGCCGGCACGCTGATCCTGTTATCCAATATCCCCAGCGTTATTGTCACCCTGATTTTTTTCTTTATATTCTCTTTAATTTATGCAAAGAAAGTATTTAGCAAAGACAATATCCTTTTTTTAATAAAATCAGCAATAATTGTACTATTACTCACCTGCTTTTATTGGTTGCCGCTGATGTATCATATGCATTACTCCGATATTTATGCATTCAGCAATATGCAACACTCCTATGAATTTATAAATGGTACGCGAGTAAGCTTTAGGCACCTGCTGTTTGCCACCAAAAACACTGACACAAGCGTTGGATATAGGTTATTCTTAAGTCCAGGCATTTTGGTTATTGTTTTATCCTTAACGGCATTATTTACCGATAAAGAACGGGTTTCAAAACCAATGCTGCTTATTGCCGGTATACTTATGTTATTGCTGACCCCCGCTTTCTCATGGACCTGGATACCAGAAAAATTCACCCTACTGCAATTAATGCAGTTTTCCTGGCGGCTATTAAGTTGCATTACTGCCATTTTGGCTCTTTATGCCGTACTGCCGCTGTTACGATGGATGAAAAAAAGCAAGACCTGGTTGGCTACTTTCCCTGTCCTTCTGCTATTACAAGTTATTTTCCCAATTCAGGGGGCAATATTTTCTGCTCCCCCTGAATACAGTTCAACGGTGTTATTTCACGACTACGTCAATAATCGTATAAAATTACCAGTAACTAACGATAGCCTGAATAACAGCGGTTATCCTCTGCTCACTGAACCCAGTGATTTTATTAATGGCTTCCCCTATTTTACTGTTGAAGCAGATAAAGCAGGCATCTATCTACTGCCTTATATCATGTATTCTGGCTATTATCTGGTTATCGACGGTAACAAAATACCGCCGATAGCCCTGGAAAATGGTTTTATTGGTGTACCGCTAAGTCCGGGAACACACCATCTGCAACTGGGGTATAAGACAAGTATTTATCTTATACCCGCTGCTGTCAGCCTGACGTTCATGCTATTGCTTATCGGCCTGGAAATTCGCCGCTATTTACAGCGGCGCCGTCTGCGCCTCGACCACGGCGAGCGCTACCATATTGACGATGCGCCTGACCGAAGCAATGGGCGTTAAAATATGCACTGGTTTGGCGATACCCATCAATACCGGGCCCACTGTTACCCCTTCGGAGCTGGTAACCCGCAACAGATTGTAGCTGATACGGGCGGACTCCATATTGGGCATAATCAGAATATTGGCCGAACCTTTTAACGGGCTGTCAGGCATAAGATCGTGACGAATACTCTCCACCAGCGCGGCATCGCCATGCATTTCGCCATCAATCTCCAGCTCGGGTGCCCGTTGCCGGACCAGCGCCAGGGTTTGACGCATTTTTTGCGCACTTTCTCCGTCGGAGGTACCAAAGCTGGAGTGGGACAGCAGCGCGACTTTGGGTTCAATGCCAAATCGCCGGACCGTCTCTGCTGCCAGCAGAGTGATTTCTGCCAGTTGTTCGGCACTGGGATTGTCATTAACGTACGTATCGGTAATAAAGGTATTGCCGCTGGGCAGCAGCAGCGCATTCATCGCCCCCGCCACCGGCACACCTTCGCGGAAACCAAACACTTTCTCCACCACGTCATAGTGTTCATGGTAAGTGCCAATGGTGCCGCAGATCATGGCATCAGCTTCACCGCGTAGCAGCATAATGGCAGCAATCAGCGTCGGGTTGCCGATCACCGCGCGTCGCGCCTGCTCCTGAGATACACCACGTCTTTTCATCAACTGGTAATACTCTTGCCAGTATTCGTTAAAGCGCGGATCAGATTCGTTATTGACCACATCAAAATCGCGACCGGCAGCAATCTGCAAACCCAGTTTTTGAATGCGCATAGCAATGACACCAGGTCTTCCTACCAGAATAGGCCGCCCCAGCCCCTGCGAAATCATCTCCTGCGTGGCATGCAGTACCCGCGCCTCCTCCCCTTCGGCCATCACCACCCGTTTGGTCTCTTTTTTGGCCTGGGCGAAAATCGGTTTCATAAACAGATTGGTTTTATAGACGAACTCATTGAGTTTTTCGGTATAGGCGGCAAAATCGGCGATCGGTCGCGTGGCGACGCCGGAGTCCATGGCGGCTTTGGCCACCGCGGGCGCGATATTAACAATCAGGCGGGGATCAAAAGGTTTCGGGATCAGGTACTCGGGGCCAAATGACAGCTCTTCGTCACCGTAGGCCGAGGCCACCACATCGCTTTGTTCCGCCAGCGCCAGATTGGCTATAGCATGCACGCAGGCCAGTTTCATCTCTTCATTGATGGTCGTCGCTCCCACATCCAGCGCACCGCGAAAGATAAAGGGGAAACAGAGTACATTATTGACCTGATTCGGGTAATCAGAACGACCCGTACAGATGATGGCGTCAGGGCGCACCGCCTTGGCCAGCGGCGGCAAAATTTCAGGCTCGGGATTGGCCAGCGCCAGAATTAATGGACTGACAGCCATGGTTTTGACCATCTGCTGAGTCAGCACCCCGGGACCCGAGCAGCCAAGAAAGATATCGGCACCGGGAATGGCATCACTGAGCTGGCGTTGGCCGTTATCGGCGATGGCATAGGCGGCTTTGGTTTCGGCCATATTGGCTTCGCGCCCTTGATAAATCACCCCGCGCGAATCACAGGCGGTAATATGTTCCCGCTTTAGCCCCAATGCCACCAGCAGATTGAGGCAGGCGATTGCCGAGGCTCCGGCCCCGGACACCACCAGACGTACTTCGGCAATATTTTTGCCGACAATGCGTAATCCGTTAAGTACGGCGGCGGTACAGATAATGGCCGTACCGTGCTGATCGTCATGGAAAACCGGGATATTCATCCGTTCCCGTAGTTTCTTTTCAATATAAAAGCATTCCGGGGCTTTGATATCCTCGAGATTGATGCCGCCAAAAGTCGGCTCCAGTGAGGCGATGGCCTCGATCAGCTTGTCGGGATCGTGCTGGTCAATTTCAATATCAAACACATCGATACCGGCGAATTTCTTAAACAATACCCCTTTGCCTTCCATGACCGGTTTCCCTGCCAATGCACCGATATTGCCAAGCCCGAGCACCGCCGTGCCGTTGGAAATCACCCCGACCAGATTGCCTTTTGCCGTGTATTTATAGGCTGCCAGCGGGTCCTTTTCTATTTCAAGGCAAGGTGCCGCCACGCCGGGCGAATAGGCCAAGGCCAGATCGCGCTGCGTCGCCAGAGGTTTGGTGGGTGAAACCTGGATTTTACCGGGAATGGGAAACTCATGAAAATCGAGCGCACTCTGCTTCAATTGATCATCCATTAGCGATTCCTTTTTATTTAGGCGGGGAGACACCCTAGAGTATAAAGAGCAAAAAATGGTAAACCTTGAAGCGGCTCGAAACTCTCGATTTAAATGCAATTTTTACCCGTAAACGCTGTTTCCAGGTTGCCAGACGCTCTGCAAAGCCGAAAATATTGACTATGATAAGAGATTGAATAGCGCTGAGCGTTGCTACAGTTAGCAGGTACAACGGCAGGATACGTCGATACCTTAGCCTAACTTGATGATTTTAAAAGCCATCGTTCTGACCCATTAGAACAATAAGAAAAAGCGCATTCAAAGTGTTAGTTAAATGATGCAGGCTAGGTACCCTACTTAAACAGTCATAACACGATGCTGTATCGATTCTTCATAAGGAGCCAGAGATGAACCAGCTAGATGCACTGAAACAATTCACCACCGTAGTCGCAGACAGTGGCGATATTGAAACCATCCGTCATTTCGAACCGCAAGATGCCACGACCAACCCTTCGTTAATCCTGAAAGCTGCCGATATCCCGCACTACAAACCTTTGATTAAGGAAGCGCTGGCTTATGCGCACAAACAGGGCGGCAGCAAGGAAACGCAGATCATCAATGCCTCGGATAAACTGGCGGTGAATATTGGCCTTGAGATCCTTAAAAGCGTGCCGGGCCGTATTTCTACCGAAGTTGATGCGCGTCTGTCTTTTGATAGCGGCATGTGCATTGCCAAAGCCCGCAAGCTGATCGGCATGTACCAGGAACATGGCATTGAGAAATCACGCATTCTGATCAAGCTGGCCTCGACCTGGGAAGGGATCAAGGCGGCGGAACAGCTGGAAAAAGAAGGCATCAACTGTAACCTGACCCTGCTGTTCTCTTTTGCCCAGGCCCGCGCCTGTGCCGAAGCCGGCGTCTATTTGATTTCACCTTTCGTTGGCCGCATTTATGACTGGTACAAAGCCAAAGAGCCCAATGCTACTTATGACGTGGCAAAAGATCCCGGCGTCAAGTCAGTGAGCGAGATCTACAAATATTATAAAGAACACCGCTATCAGACAGTGATTATGGGTGCCAGCTTCCGTAAGGTTGAACAGATCCTGGCGCTGGCGGGCTGCGATCGTCTGACAATTTCCCCTAATCTGCTGGAAGAGTTGAAAAACAGCAATGCGCCGGTAGAACGCAAATTGACGCCGTCCACCGAGGCCTTCCATCAACCGGCTCCGCTGGCCGAAGCAGAATTCCGCTGGTTGCATAACCAAGACCCGATGGCGGTGGAAAAACTGTCTGAAGGTATTCGTTTGTTCGCAGTCGACCAGCAAAAACTGGAAGATATGTTGTCCGCGCAACTGTAATCACCTGGAGTAGAACATGTCCTCTCGTAAAGAGCTTGCGAACGCGATCCGCGCCCTCAGCATGGATGCCGTGCAGAAAGCGAATTCCGGCCACCCTGGTGCCCCTATGGGCATGGCTGATATTGCCGAAGTCCTGTGGCGTGATTACCTTAACCATAATCCGACCAACCCGCAGTGGGCCGATCGTGACCGCTTTGTGCTGTCAAATGGCCACGGTTCCATGCTGATTTATAGCCTGTTGCATCTCACAGGCTACGATCTGCCGATTGGCGAGCTGGCAAATTTCCGTCAGTTGCACTCCAAGACTCCGGGTCACCCGGAATATGGTTATACCCCAGGTGTGGAAACCACCACCGGCCCGCTGGGTCAGGGTATCGCCAATGCCGTGGGTATGGCCATTGCCGAACGCACGCTGGCCGCGCAGTTTAACCGCCCGGGCCATGATGTGGTTGACCATCACACCTACGCCTTTATGGGTGACGGTTGCATGATGGAAGGCATTTCCCATGAGGTCTGCTCACTGGCAGGCACCATGAAGCTGGGCAAACTGACCGCGTTTTATGACGACAACGGTATTTCTATCGACGGTCATGTCGAAGGCTGGTTTACCGACGATACCGCTTCACGTTTTGAAGCCTACGGCTGGCACGTGGTGCGCGGCGTCGACGGTCACAACCCGGATGCCATCAAAGCGGCTATTGAAGAAGCGCGCAGCGTTACTGACAAACCGTCACTGCTGATGTGCAAAACCGTGATTGGTTTCGGTTCACCGAACAAAGCCGGTTCTCACGAAGCGCACGGTGCCGCACTGGGTGCTGCCGAAGTGGCCGCCACCCGCGAAGCCCTTGGCTGGAAATATGCCGCCTTTGAGATCCCGCAGGACATTTATGCGCAGTGGGATGCCAAAGAAGCCGGTAAGGCGAAAGAGCAGGCGTGGAACGACAAGTTTGCTGCCTATGCCAAAGCTCATCCTGAGCTGGCGGCAGAATTTAGCCGTCGCATTAACGGTGAACTGCCCGCTGACTGGCAGGCACAGTCACAGAAAATCATTGAAGAGCTGCAGGCCAAACCGGCCAATATCGCCAGCCGTAAAGCATCACAAAATGCGCTGGAAGCCTTTGGTAAACTGTTGCCGGAATTCCTGGGCGGCTCTGCTGACCTGGCACCGAGCAACCTGACCATGTGGTCTGGCTCAAAATCTCTCGGCGACGATGCGGCAGGCAACTATATTCACTACGGCGTGCGCGAATTCGGCATGACCGCCATCACCAACGGTATTGCGCTGCACGGTGGCTTCCTGCCGTACTCTGCGACCTTCCTGATGTTTGTGGAATATGCCCGTAACGCGGTACGTATGGCGGCGCTGATGAAAATCCGCAACGTATTTGTCTACACCCATGATTCTATCGGTCTGGGAGAAGACGGCCCGACGCACCAGCCGGTAGAACAGATTGCCAGCCTGCGCGTAACGCCAAATATGAGCACCTGGCGTCCGGCAGACCAGGTTGAGTCTGCGATAGCCTGGAAATATGCCATCGAGCGTAACGATGGCCCGGTAACGCTGATTTTCTCTCGTCAGAACCTGACCCAGCAACCGCGTAGCGCCGAGCAGTTGGCCAACGTGGCGCGCGGGGGTTATGTGCTGAAGGACTGTGACGGCACACCAGAGGTTATCCTGATTGCCACCGGTTCCGAAGTGGGTATCACTGTGGAAGCGGCAGACAAGCTGAGCGCTGCGGGCACCAAAGTGCGCGTAGTTTCTATGCCTTGTACCGACGCCTTTGACAAGCAGGATGCGGCTTACCGTGAATCTGTGTTGCCAAAAGCGGTCAGCGCGCGTGTGGCCGTGGAAGCGGGTATCGCGGATTACTGGTACAAATACGTTGGCCTGAACGGCGCGATTGTCGGGATGACCACCTTTGGTGAGTCGGCACCGGCAGAGCTGCTGTTTAAAGAGTTCGGGTTTACGGTAGAGAATGTGGTGGCGAAGGCGCAATCACTGTTGTAATAGCTGTTAAAGCAACAGCCGGGTGCTTTTAAAGACTGCTGGCTGGGGCGTATGGCAAGCAAGCGACTCTGGTGAAAATCGGAGTCGTTTTTTTGGCTTAAATGGCAATTTTTGGTTTTAAAGTCAATTGGCTATGAGGGGCTGTTTCGGTTTTATAATAGCGGTGGCCACTTGACCTGCTGTGCCGAACCGAGTTAAGGAGCGCTGGCCCGCTCCTTAACAATCCTGGGCCTTTTGGTGTTGTTGATGCGTCTGCTGCCTATTACCGACTATGTTTCAGTCACTCCGAGCGTGGCACGAGCCGCGCTGCTGCGCAGTCCCCTTGCTCGGTCGGGAGCCAAAAACGTCTCCCTCCGCTTCGCGCGGCGCCGTCTCTGAATGTGCCAACTAGCTATGTACGTCGTGCCGTTCCAGCTTAAATGGCAATTGTTATTTAAAACCAATTGGCTTTAGAGGAGCTGTTTCGGGTTGGACTTAAATGGCAATTTTTGGTTTTAAAGTCAATTGGCTATGAGGAGCTGTTTCGGTTTTATAATAGCGGTGGCTACTTAACCCGCTGTGCCGAACCGAGTTAAGGAGCGCTGGCCCGCTCCTTAACAATCCTGGGCCTTTTGGTGTTGTTGATTTGTCTGCTGCCTATTACCGGCTATGTTTCAGTCACTCCCAGTGTGGCACGAGCCGCGCTGCTGCGCAGTCCCCTTGCTCGGTCGGGAGCCAAAAACGTCTCCCTCCGCTTCGCGCGGCGCCGTCTCTGAATGTGCCAACCAACTATGCACACCGTGCCGTTTCAGCGGAAAAATTGTCTTTTTATCTTTTTGTCTTTCGCCGTTGACCTTTAATGTTGCCGGTTTTGCCGTAAATGTTTCATGACCGATTCAAAACCTACGTCGAGCGCAGCGTTGAGTGACAACAGCCTTACCGTTGGCACGAAACCAAGCGAGAGGACCGCGAAGCGGCGTGGTTTAGGCCACACACCGATGTCACTGGAAAGAACTACAACCGAGGGCACGACACTGTTCAATTTGGACAAGGCGCAGGATTCCAAAGGAGGCGCGCCTTCGCCTCCTTTGGGCGGTCTGGGCCGCCGCCCAGTGAGCGCAGCGAATGCAGTTGACGTTGACCTTGAAGTTAAAAGCAAATTTGCAATTAAAACCGAAACCCTTTGCTCTGAGTAAATTGACTTTTAAGCCCCCCTCGTTATCCATAACACCGGCCACTGCCCGCGTCGACTATAGCCATCACAACTGGGTTCCGACGCATAGGACGCCAAACGAAAAGCCTTGCCATCAAAGAGCCAGCGGGAAGAAATGCCGCAGTCCCCCAAGCCTCTGCCTTTATCAAAAGTGGAGAGAATACCGGTTTTGGTATCAAAGTCGGCGTTGATCAACTCCGGCGGCTGATCGTCTTCGCCGGACTTAAACGGCATCGCCAAGACCAAATTTTCGGCCTTGTACGGCGCTTGCCGGGAGACCATAAAACCCAGCACATACTGGTTATAGGCACCCATATCACAATTGACGGTCATCAGCGCCTTCTCGTTACTCAGCGCATAAAGATGAACCTCGCGTTCGGCAGGATCGAGACTGCAATCATTGTTTTCGATGTTGCTCGCCGTACTCTGGGTAATGGCCGAGATTTCGCTTTCCGTGAGCGGATGAGGTTCATTAAAATGCGGTAACAGTGGCGCAACGGGAGCAGCAGGCACCGATGAAGATGGCTTGTTGCCACGGCTTCCCCAGGCACTTTTGGTGCCTTCCCGGGATTGTTGCTGATCCATGGCCATTAATGCAGCTTTAAGACCACTCAACGAAATGGTGGGATGCAACGTTTGCTGCGGATCGAGTTTGCCACCAAGCTGAATACTGCTGCCATCACGAATTGAATTGACAAAATCATTCACCACCAGCCGATTGCTACTGGCAATATGCTTTTTACCAATCTCCCATTCGCGATGATTAAAATTCAGCGGCTTGCCATTAAGCAGCAGACGATTGGCAATGGCCATATCCGTCGCCTGCTCATCGATGTTGCGCTGATAGTCAATGCTTACACTGCCCTTGCCTTCAGGTCCGGCATCACGGGAAATCTGCAGCACCAGTCCCTGGCTGTCTTGAGAGCTTCTCGTTGCGCAGTGGTTTAAATTGTCGCAACTTACCTGCCAATCGTTGTAAATTCGTTGTAGAGGATCGGCGTGCACATAACCGGTCAGCAGGCTTGCCATGACTAGCAGCGGTGTGGCTATCCAATTGGGTATCATCACATTTAAGCTCTTTTACGAAGTAAACAGTTAGATATTAACCTAAGCTGTGCAAAGACTCTGCTCGAAAAGCATCATTTTTTTACCAGTAAATGAAATGGATGCGCAGACAACAAAAAGCGTTACAGTAAAATCATAAAACAAGAGATTGGCAAAATGGGGAAGACAGCGGTTTTGTTGCCGTGTTATACCCTTAATCATATACCCTGAGCTGGTATTCCAGGCATCAGGCTTTGCACATCATAAGTGCAGCGGCGACCATATTGTTATGGCACCGTGTTTTCTGCGACGGTGTCACGACCCATGAAGGGACATAGCCTCACACCAGTCGTATATTTAAAAGGGTTATAGGGATGGCAAAAGGTAGCGGCTTTAGTTTACTGATAATAAAAACCAAAATAATGCTGTTGATACTGTCGGTGCTGTCTTTTGCAGCAATGGCAGAAGATCCTCCCGTGGTGCTGACCGGGACAATCGGCAAGTTGGACGTGGTTGTTGAGCTGGATTTAAATAAGCCTGAAGCCATTACCGGGCGCTACTTCTATCAGAAGTATCACTTGGATTTGCCGTTAAACGGTAGCGAACAGGATGGTGAATTAAGCCTGCAAGAAGGCACTGACGATTTCAACGACTCACCACGTCCGGTACTGCGATTGCAGTCTGACGGTCAAGCGGGTTGGGAAGGAACCTGGTCAAATCCTCAGGGAAAAATCATGCCGATCGCCTTGACCCCGGTACAGTTGCCAGAAAGCAATAGCGACGCCTTTTTGACCCGACTGATCCATAACGATCCCTATGAATACCTGCGCTTAAGCACACTGACGCTCAAGAAAGGCAAACAACAAACCTTTATGGGTTACCCGTTGCAATGGTGGCATGAGCCGCAGTCGAATGTGTCGTTATTTACTCTCGATTCCGGGTATACCGATGCCCAGCTCAGCAAT
This sequence comes from Rouxiella aceris, assembly GCF_012933545.1. Lineage (GTDB taxonomy): Bacteria > Pseudomonadota > Gammaproteobacteria > Enterobacterales > Enterobacteriaceae > Rouxiella > Rouxiella aceris. The sequence goes on from NZ_JAADJU010000012.1 coordinate 138,650, forward strand.
ATTAACCAGCGTATGATGGCCAGATTGTGGCAAGAGGTGATCGATTATCATAGCTGCATGCTGGGTGCCAGCCAGTTTGGCAAAGGTGATTTCGAACAGACGGTCACGCCGGAACTGCTGTCACCGTCGGTGGTCAGCGTCAAGATTTCCACCAGCTATGACTGCGGCGGCGCCCATCCCGACTTTGGCGATTCGCCCCTTAACCTTAATGCCCAAACCGGTATCCCGCTTTCGCTGGAAGATATTCTGTGGGTCGGCAAAGATAAACCGTTTCACTATATGTACGCCGACGATCATGCCGATCTGAATACCAATACCGTCAGCTTTGACGATTATTCCGCCTACCGTGAAAAGAATTTTGCCCCCTGGCTGATTAGTCAATTCAAACAGCTGTATGCCAACGAGATGCAGAAACCGAAAGGCGAAAATGAGTGCGACTATGCCGATGCCGAAATTTGGTATTTCCCATCGTGGTATCTGACGCCAGCCGGCATCCATTTTGGCCCCTCATTTGCGCGAGCCATGCGCGCCTGTGAAGGCACCAGCTGGTCAGTGTTGCCCTGGTCCGTCAGGGAAAAAAATCAAGGTGGCGTAGCTCTCGCGTTGCCATAGTCAAACTTGCCCCGGGCCAGAGCGAAGCCACGGCTTCGCTCGGCGCGGTGCCTATTCGAACAAGCCATTAATCTGCGCATATTGCAGCAGAATAACCGCCTTGCCGTCCTTGATTTCACCCGTTTTGATCATGGCCAGTGCCTGGGTAAAAGGCAGCTCAAGCACTTCGATATCCTCGTCCTCAACGCCACCGCCCTCATTGGCGCGGATCCCCTCTTCGTATTCTGCGGCAAAAAAATGGATAAGCTCGGTCACGCCACCGGGCGACATATAAAGCTCGAACAGTTTGTCGACATTGCCAATCTGATAGCCGGTCTCTTCTATTGCCTCTTTGCGAATGCAATCTTCAGGTGAATCTGCATCGAGCAAACCGGCGCAGGTTTCCAGCAGCATGCCGCTACTGTTGCCATTGACATAGGTTGGAATACGAAACTGATTGACCAGCAGAACGGTTTTTTTCTTACGGTTATATAGCAGAATGGTAGCACCGTTGCCGCGGTCATAAACTTCGCGTTTATGCCGAACGGAACCACCGTCTTTTTTGGCCAAGGTATAGGTATAATTACGCAAGGTAAACCAGTTGTCAGACAGCAACTCGTTCTTGAGGATTTCAATTTTGGCAGACATAGCATCTCAGAGAGTTAATGACACAGGCCTGCCATAGTAGAACGACACCGGAGGAATGAAAATCAATTATTCAGTAATAGCCTCCCTTGGCACATACAATAATCCGCCCTCTGCCGCCCGCCGGTATTGCTAAAAATTGTATTGCCAGTATGCTCATATTTGTGGACGACAGCGGGCAGTGAAAGGGAGTAAGAGTGATGGCAGCAACAAGCTATAAGGTGATGATTGTTGACGATCATCCGCTGATGATCCGCGCGGTTGAGCAATTGCTGCGGCTTTCGCCACTCCTGCAGGTTGTTGCCCGCGCCAACAATGGCAGCGAAGCGCTGATGGCCGCACGCGTCACCGCTGTCGATCTGATTGTCCTCGATTTAAATATGCCGGGTTTGTCAGGACTGGAAACGCTGATCTCGCTGCGGGCAGAAGGCTGCCAGGCAAAAATTGTCGTTCTGACTGTATCGGATTCTCCTGCTGATATTGCCAATCTGATCCACGCCGGTGCCGATGCTTATCTGCTGAAAGACTGTGAACCGGAATACCTGCTTGAGCAAATCCTGCAAACCGCCCAGGGTCAACACACCCTTAGTGAAAACATCCAAAACTCTCTCGATGCCGAAAAAAACAAAATCAATCCGCTGCAAAAACTGACCGAACGCGAATTTGTGGTATTGCGCGAGGTGGCCAAAGGTCTCTCCAATAAGCAGATAGCCCAGGAATTACTTATTTCAGAAGAGACCGTCAAGGTACATATCCGTAATTTCTTACGCAAGCTGGGGGTTCATTCCCGAGTGGCGGCCACCTTGTTGTTTCTAGAATATAAATCCTGAGCAGCCGCAGGCATTGACGGCACGACGGTTGATCTCAGTTTGATTGATCAATAGCCAGTAGCAACTGCGGGCAATGGCTGGCGATCCACTGCGGGTCCAACGGCCCCCAATGAGTGATGTGATAATAGCCGTCGTTATTACGCACGCCCTGCTGAATAAAAGAGAGTTCAACGCCCATTCCCGGTAACGCTTTCAGCACATCCTGCAAGGTACGCCGTGGCCAACCGGTTAATGCCATTAATTTGGGCACATTAGGCCGCTCGTTATGATTGATCAGCCAACAAAGATAGAGGCGACGCGCGAAAACCGAATTGAGCATAAGGAAGATCTCTGCTTATCTGGGAGGTTGAGTAAGGGTACTTGGCTACCATAACTCAGGCCAATGATGGAATGAAAGCCGGCAGCACACACCCACAATCTGTTTTTTACATTATCTCCTTTTTTTCTCCACGTTTTATCTGCCGATTAAAGGTAAAGTGCTGAGGCTTATCAGGGGTTTTCCCTGTTTGCAGTCCATCAATTTATGCTGTTATATCGGCGGATTGAAAGGCATAACAGTAGGCTAATTTATCAGAAACACACGTTCTTATTATTTCCTGATGTTAGTCATGCCTGACGGCATGACAACGAGGTTTTTGACGCATGGCTAACTTTTTTATCGATCGCCCGATTTTTGCCTGGGTGTTGGCGATCATTATTACTTTGGCAGGTGCTCTGGCAATCAGTGATTTGCCAATAGAGCAATATCCGGCCCTGGCTCCACCCAATGTTCGTATCACCGCTCAGTACCCAGGGGCTTCTGCCACCATAGTTGAAAACACCGTTACCCAGATTATTGAACAGAATATGACGGGCCTCGATAATCTGATGTATATGTCATCGCAAAGCAGTAACGATGGCAAAGCGCAGATAACTTTGAGTTTTGTTGCCGGAACCGATCCCAATGAAGCACTGCAACAGGTGCAAAACCAGCTGCAGCAGGCAACAAAACGTCTGCCGCAAACGGTACAGACTCAGGGGGTAACCGTCTCCAAAACCGGTGATACCATCCTGATGATGGTGGCCTTTGTCTCCACCGACGGCAGTATGACCAAGCAGGATATTTCCGACTATGTCGCGTCGAATATCCAGGATCCCATCAGTCGCGTCACCGGTGTTGGTACCATCAACTCCTTCGGTACCCAATATGCCATGCGTATCTGGCTCGACCCCAACAAGCTTAATAACTACAAGCTCACTACCGCTGATGTGGTGACGGCAATCCAAAACCAGAACAGTCAGGTTGCCGTAGGACAGTTGGGCGGCACCCCGGCGGTTGATAAACAGGCGTTAAATGCCACCATCAATGCGCAATCGCAGTTGCAAACGCCACAGCAATTTCGTGATATCACGCTGGTGGTGAATCCCGATGGTTCGGAAGTCAAATTGGGTCAGGTTGCGACCATTGGTCTGGGGGCAGAAAACTACAACTTTGACAGCCGCTATAATGGACAACCCGCCTCCGGGATGAGCGTCCAGCTGGCCTCCGGGGCCAATGAACTGCAAACCGATGCTGCAGTACACGCCAAACTGACCGAGCTGGCGCAATATTTCCCGCACGGTCTCAAGGCGGAAGTCGCCTATGAAACAACGCCATTTGTCAAAGCGGCGATCAGCGACGTGGTTAAAACGTTGCTGGAAGCGATAGTGCTGGTTTTTATGGTGATGTATCTCTTTTTGCAAAATTTCCGTGCCACGCTGATCCCGACCATTGCCGTTCCGGTGGTATTGATGGGGACCTTTATGGTGCTGCATCAGTTCGGCTACAGTATCAATACGCTAACCATGTTCGCCATGGTGCTGGCCATTGGATTATTGGTAGATGATGCCATCGTGGTGGTGGAAAACGTCGAAAGGGTAATGAGCGAAGAAGGCCTGCCCCCTCGCGAGGCGACGCGAAAATCCATGGGGCAAATACAAAGTGCTCTGGTAGGCATCACCATGGTGCTGTCGGCGGTTTTCGTGCCAATGGCCTTTTTTGGTGGCACCACCGGCGCAATCTACCGTCAGTTTTCGGTCACTATCGTGGCGGCCATGGTGCTGTCGGTATTTGTCGCGCTAACCCTCACTCCGGCACTCTGCGCCACCATTTTAAAACCCATTGCCCAGGGCCATCATCACGGCAAACGCGGCTTCTTTGGCTGGTTTAACCGGATGTTCGATAAAAACGCCCGTCGCTATGAACGCGGCGTTGGCCGGATTTTGCAGCAGGGTTTCCGCTATATGCTGGTTTATCTGCTGTTAGTGGTGGTGCTGGGGGTGATGTTCGTCAAATTACCCACCTCCTTCCTGCCGCAGGAAGACCGTGGCGTATTCACCGTGCAAATTCAGTTGCCACCTGGTGCAACCATGGAGCAAACCACCAACGTTGTCTCCCGGGTTGAACAATATTTTCTGACCAAAGAGAAAAACGACGTGCTGTCGGTGTTCTCTACTATTGGTTCGGGACCTGGCGGTAACGGGCAAAACGTCGCCCGTATGTTTGTGCGACTGGCCGACTGGGAACAACGCACCTCGGGGGCCAATACCTCTTTCGACATTATCAGTCGAGCTACCAAAGAATTCAGTAAAAACAAATATAACGATGCACGCATTATTGCCAGCAGCCCGCCTGCCATTAACGGTCTGGGTAACTCTTCCGGCTTTGACCTGGAGCTGCAAGACCACGGCGGCCTCGGCCACGATAAGCTAATGGCCGCGCGTGATTCACTGCTGGCCATGGCGGCCAGCGATCCGGCGCTGTCGCGTGTGCGTCACAACGGCCTGGATGACAGCCCGCAATTACAGATCGATATCGATCAACATAAGGCACAGGCACTGGGGCTGACGATTGCCGATATCAACAGCACCCTCAGTACCGCCTGGGGGTCAACTTATGTGAATGACTTTGTCGATCGCGGCCGCGTTAAAAAAGTCTATGTACAGGCTGATGCTCCTTTCCGCATGTTGCCTGACGATATCAGTCGCTGGTATGTGCGTACCACCAGCGGAACCATGGTGCCCTTCTCTGCCTTTGCCACCTCGCACTGGCAAACCGGCTCGCCGCGTCTGGAACGTTATAATGGCTATTCCGCGCTGGAGATTGTCGGTGAAGCCGCCCAGGGGGTCAGTAGCGGCACCTCGATGAGTGAAATGGAAAAACTGGTGGCCAAACTGCCTGCCGGTATCGGTCTGGAATGGACCGGGATGTCCTATCAGGAACGGCTGTCGGGCTCGCAGGCCCCGGCCCTGTATGCCATCTCCTTATTGGTGGTGTTCCTGTGTCTGGCAGCGCTTTATGAAAGCTGGTCGATTCCTTTCTCGGTCATGCTGGTGGTGCCGTTAGGGGTGATTGGTGCGGTGGTGGCTACCTGGTTACGCGGACTTGAAAACGACGTTTACTTCCAGGTGGGTATGCTGACGATTATTGGCCTGTCAGCCAAAAACGCCATTCTTATCGTCGAGTTTGCCAACGACCTTAACGTGCGAGGCAAAGTGCTGCTGGAAGCGACGCTGGAAGCATCAAGAATGCGTTTGCGCCCCATCCTGATGACCTCACTGGCCTTTATCTTTGGCGTACTGCCAATGGCGACCAGTATGGGTGCCGGCTCAGGTAGCCAACATGCTGTCGGGACCGGGGTTATCGGCGGTATGATCTCGGCCACGCTGTTGGCGATATTCTTTGTTCCGCTGTTCTTTGTTCTGGTGCGTCGCCGTTTTCCTGGCAAACAGAAGGAAACCTTGATCGGCGATATCGTGGAAACCCGGCCAGAGCCTTAAAAGCAGCTTAATCGGCGTCGGGTTACTCTGTTGACGGGTTGCCTAAAAACCATCCCGGCCTGCGCTGCAGGCCGGGATGGGGCCAGAAAGTGTGAAGCAAATTCTGACAAGTCAGATCTAAATAGCGGAAATTAAAAAAGGCGCTAATAATTAGCGCCTTTTACTATTAAGCATTAACTCGTTTTTATTTACATATTTCACTTGCAAATAAAGCGTAACAAGTATTGCCCTCATCATTCGCCTATTTTATTTTAAAACCGGTCTGGCAAAATAATGATATTTATATTCGGTCCCACGGGTGTTTAAAGGATCTAACGACAAGATCGTGTTATTATCTTGTCAAACGGTGGTGATTAGCCACGCAGCATTGCATCAATAAAGTCTTTCCAGATATCTAACTCGTACTCTACCATGATACTCCCCTCTGAATTGAGGGCTGCATTATACGAGCATTTTTTGAACAAACAAACATTTTATTCCGATAATAAAACGGCGATCACGGATTTAAAATCGATAATCATTATTAGAAAAAAAGTGGCACTAATCCGATAAATTTGGGTTAACGTTGCCTGAGATCGTCATAAAGGGTACCCTGTTTTGGGTAGGTCAGATCCAAGGTAACCGAACCATGCTACAAACAATAGATAAACTCAAACGGCTTGGCCGTTATGAAGATGCGTTACAAAACGCACTGGGCATGCTGTCGAAGAAAACACAACATCCTCAATTACTTTATAAAGTTGCTTCACTCTATGACGTTCTTGGTCAGGAGCAACAGGCAATTCCTTTTTATCAGGCCGCAATCCAACACAAACTGAGTGGCCAGGATCTGCAAGATGCTTATCTGGGGCTGGGTAGCACCTATCGTGCTCTCGGACGCTATCAGGAATCGCTGGCGACTTTTGATGCCGCACTGGCCCTATTTCCCGAAGCCAAAGATCTTAAAATGTTTCGTGCCATGACGCTGTATAATCTCGGCCACTGCAAACAAGCGGTTTCACAACTGCTGATTATGCTCACTGAAGAGAGCTGCGCCGAAGATATCAGCCGCTACCGGCGCGCCATCATTCATTACTGTGACGACCTCGATCGCATAGAGTAAAACATCACCTTGATATTCAAGGTGATCTGCCCTTTCCGCTGTGCCATTATCATATGCCAGACATCTGCACAGCGGAGATCGCCCCCCAATGAGCTTTAAGATAATCAGCAATGACAGTATTGTCAGCGTTGACTGGCTGCGTCTGGCCGACATGCTGGAACTGAGCGGCCTGAACAAACGCGAATTGCCTAAATTACAGCGCGCCTTTGAACACAGCCAGTTTCGCTATCTCGGTTTTTATAACGGCATACTGATGGCTACCGCACGAGCCATCAGCGATTTAACCACAGTCTCCTATCTCTGTGACGTTGCCATTCATCCCGAGTTTCAGGGACGCGGCTATGGCAAACAGCTGATGCAATACATCATGCAAGATCTCACTCCGCTGGGAAAAATCATCCTTTACGCCGTGCCGGATAAAATCGAATTTTATCAACGCTTCCACTTCTATCCCCTGCTAACCGCCATGACCTTTGTCGAAGGCGAGGGTCTGACACGCATGAGCCAACTGGGCTATATCCCGCCCTTGCCGCCACAAGAGACATCCCGTCGTGATTAAACTACGTAAAATGCGCAGTGAAGAGTTTGCCGATTATCAGGCTTATTTTATTGAAGACTATGCCCGCGACTTGCAGGATAACAGTGGTCATGACCGCGAGACTGCGATTGCCATCGCCACCTTATGTTTACCTGCCGGGGTTGAAAATGAGCGAGAGTCGCTATTTTGCATCATGCAGCAACACACCCGCGTCGGTTATTTATGGTATCGCCTTAGTGATGATAAAAACTGGGCATTTATTAATGATTTCTATGTGTTACCGCAATATCGTAGTCTGGGTTATGGAAAATTGGCGATCAACGCCATGGAACAGAAGCTGGTTGCCATTAATGTCGATGAAATAAGACTGCGTGTCGCAGCAAATAATCCACGGGCGTTAAAACTTTATGAACATCTGGGCTTTAACGTCAGCGGATATAATATGAGTAAAAAACTGCAGCTTTAGATCTCCCGACTGCCTGGTGATAAGCTTAGATCGCTAAGTGATTCGGGTGAGTGAGCGCAGCCAACACCGCTACGGCGTCAAGGGCGAACGGTGCCGCCAAAGCCATTGGCGTTGTAGCAAGGCGGCAAGTGAATGAATCCCGATGAGCTTAGATCGCTAAGTGATTCGGGTGAGCGAGCGCAGCCAACACCGCTACGGCGTCAAGGGCGAACGGTGCCGCCAAAGCCATTGGCGTTGTAGCAAGGCGGCAAGCGAATGAATCCCGATGAGCTTAGATCGCTAAGTGATTTGGGTGAGTGAGCGCAGCCAACACCGCTACGGCGTCAAGGGCGAACGGTGCCGCCAAAGCCATTGGCGTTGTAGCAAGGCGGCAAGCGAATGAATCCCGATGAGCTTAGATCGCTAAGTGATTCGGGTGAGTGAGCGCAGCCAACACAGCTACGGCGTCAAGGGCGAACGGTGCCGCCAAAGCCATTGGCGTTGTAGCAAGGCGGCAAGCGAATGAATCCCGATGAGCTTAGATCGCTAAGTGATTCGGGTGAGTAAGCGCAGCCAACACCGCTACGGCGTCAAGGGCGAAGGCGGGGATGGATCCTGTCGCCATTTTACCGCATTATGTGTGCCATCATTTCTCTGAGCCTGACAAGCCAACCCGTGGCTTGCGGCTCAGCATTGGCTATTTTTTTGCCTGATTTAGTTTTGCATTGGGTGAGTTCACAATTAGGGTTAGATGCCAGGATTTCGATCATTTCTTGCACTAAAGACGAGTACCTTCGACACATTCTTAAACGCGAAGACTGTAAAAGAGATGAAGGTTGAAATGCATACGTTATCCATTTGCGAGAGAATCAGTCGAGATAGCTATTTCGAGGTTTCTTATGGGTAAAATTTCCGAACGTTTGAGACATGCATATTGGGACTGAAAACGGCCCCGAAAGGAGCCGTTGTGGCTGTTACCAGCGGAGTTCTGATGTTGGCAAGAATGCCACCTCTTTGACTCGCTCCTGTAAATCGTAATCGACTTGCATACTGATAGGAATATGAAAATCCGTTACGGTGAACAAATCTGTGTAGCCAATCTCTTGGCGTAACCGCTTCCGAGGAGGCAAGAATCTGTCAGGAGGCCCGAATTGTGAATGCACCCAAGACCGCACCATTTCAGGTTGTAGTGGTGATGGCAGCTCATTAGGAAATTTATAGTTCGTTTTCTTCTGATTCTGTAAAAAAAGCTCGATAGAATAAAGCGTTGTACCGTCTCGCTTAAAAGCTAAGTAAATTCCTTCATTCATCATGCTTAATGTTAGATCAGGATCTCCCGGATAGCCTGTCGGCTTGGTCTTGTAGGGGATCAATCCGGCATCAAAAATTTCCTGATACGGCTTACCTAAGCAGCGAATCAATGCTTCGACATTAACGGTCATTAGTATAATCCCTGTTCCTGATTAAATTGATGCATCTTAGCTTTGGCTTCATCGATTTGACTATCTGTTACGCCACGCTGTTTAAGCTCGGGGCGTATGGTCTCAATGTCTCGTTCTACAGCTGCTCTCAAATCTCTGGAGTCTTGCTGTATTTGCATAGGACTATTTCTGCCGCCATAAGTGGCACTGAGTTTTTGGTGAATATCAGCAGGAATGATGATGGACGCAACGTCTTTCGCCATACGATCAATTTCGGCCGGTTTTGCGTCTGGGAATTCGCGTCGTAAGTAGGCCCGTACTGCTGCGGCTGAGGGCATGTGATCAGCATGACTACCGTTTCGTGCTCGACCTGGTTACATTATCGATTAACGGTATTTTTAACGACATACAGAATCATTGTTTTTTGCCACAAAAAATAAAATCGCGATAAAAAATTGATTATCATTGAAAATTCTTGAGGTTTTCATGGTTTGTGATCATCTGTATGCTACAGCCTGATAAAATTCCACAGGTAAACCGCCATGACGAACCACTCTGAACCAACATTAATCATGTACGGCCTTTCTCCTAAAGTATGCGATACCGTTAAAAAAGCCCGCCGTTGGCTGGAAGAAAATGGCATTGATGCGCGCTTTCATGATTACCGCGTTGATGGCCTGGATGCCACCCTGCTGCAACAGTTGATCGATAAACAGGGCTGGGAAGCGCTGCTCAACACGCGTGGGACCACCTGGCGCAAACTTGACGAGTCACTGCGTACCGCTTGCAATAATGAACAAACGGCTAAAGCGCTGATGCTGGAACACCCTGCGGTAATTAAACGTCCTTTTCTGCTTGCCGCCAGCGGTCAGTCGCTGCTCGGTTTTAAACCTGAAAGCTATGCGCAATTTGTTGCGGAGGTAAAATAATGATTTGTCCGGTCTTAGATCTTGCGCAACAGCTGATCCGCCGCCCTTCCCTTAGCCCTGATGATGCAGGCTGTCAGGCCATTATGATCGCCCGACTGCAGGCGATTGGTTTTCATATTGAAACCATGAACTTTGGCGATACCCTTAATTTCTGGGCAACGCGCGGTGAGGGAAAAACCCTGGCCTTTGCCGGTCATACCGATGTGGTACCGACGGGCGATGCGGCTTTATGGATCACTCCGCCCTTTGAGCCCGCGCTGCGCGACGGCATGCTATTTGGTCGCGGTGCCGCCGATATGAAAGGATCGCTGGCGGCGATGGTGGTCGCCGCCGAGCGTTTTGTCGCCGCCAATCCCCATCATCAAGGTCGTTTGGCTTTTCTGATCACTTCCGATGAAGAAGCCAGCGCGGTCAACGGTACGGTAAAAGTGGTCAACGCTCTGATGGAGCGCCGCGAGCGTCTGGATTTTTGTCTGGTGGGCGAGCCTTCCAGCACCACCCGCGTCGGTGATATTGTCAAAAACGGCCGCCGTGGTTCAATGACCGCCAATCTGCAAATTCATGGCGTTCAGGGTCACGTGGCCTACCCTCATCTGGCTGATAACCCGGTACATCGTGCCATGCCGGCTTTAAACGAACTGGTAGCCACCGAGTGGGATCGCGGCAACGAATTCTTCCCGCCAACCAGTATGCAGATCGCCAATATTCAGGCCGGTACCGGCAGCAATAACGTGATCCCGGGAGAATTGTACGTCCAGTTCAACTTCCGCTTTAGCACCGAATTAACCGATGCGCTAATCAAAGAGCGCGTGGCCGCCTTGCTGGATAAACATCGCCTGCATTACACTCTTAACTGGGTAGTTTCCGGCCAGCCGTTCCTGACACCACGCGGTGAGCTGGTGGATGCCGTGATTAATTCGGTACGACATTACTGCGAAATCACCCCGGATCTGCAAACTACCGGTGGCACATCTGACGGGCGTTTTATTGCCTTGATGGGCGCACAGGTGGTGGAACTGGGGCCGGTAAATGCCTCAATTCATAAAATAAACGAATGCGTTCATGCCGCCGATCTGCAACTGCTCAGCCGCATGTATCAGCGTATTATGGAGCAGTTAGTCGGATGATAAACCAGGCGCTGCTGACCGGTCGCACTACGGAACACCTGGTCAGGCTCAACGATCACCACCGTCTGCAGGCCGCAGCAGTCAGCGCCTTTACGGCATTACAGTCCGCAGCGGCCAAGGCCGGGTTTGATCTGCAACCGGCCAGTACATTTCGTGACTTTGATCGGCAACTGGCTATCTGGAATGGCAAATTTCGCGGTGAGCGACCAGTATTAGATAGTCACAGTCAGCCGGTCGATATCAGTCAACTCAACGATGGTCAGCGCGGCGAGCTGATCCTGCGCTGGTCGGCGCTGCCCGGAGCCAGCCGTCACCACTGGGGGAGTGATTTGGATATTTATGATCCCAGTCTGCTTCCTGCGGGAAAACATCTCCAGCTGGAACCCTGGGAATATCAGCAAAGCGGCTATTTTTACCCGTTGACCCAATGGTTAAGCGCACATATGGCCGAGTTTGGCTTTTATCGTCCTTTTGATCAGGATCGCGGCGGCGTGGCCATTGAACCCTGGCATTTGAGCTATCGTCCGCTGGCGGAATGTTGTGAACAACAGCTGACCCCGGCGGTGCTGTTGGCCGCCTGGCAAGGTCAGGATCTCGCAGGCTATGACTGGATAGTCAGCCAGCTGGAGAGGATTTTCCTGCAATTTATTGTGAATGGCAGGACATCGACCCCGTAGCCTGTCAATGCTCGGGGCATAACCCTTTAAGGATATGACGAGATGGAATGGATTAAAGATTACTGGTGGATAGTTCTTATTGTACTGGCCGGCATGTTTATCAGCGGCATCAAAGAGCTGAACCGTGTCGATGTCAAACGCTATCTCAATGACAAACCGAAGATCCCGCCGCATAAAGATAATAATGCGCAATGGGATGACGACGATGATTTACCGAAGAATAAAAAGAAGTAAACTTCTGCCAATCGTTTTAGCAGGTGGCGTTCCCCGCCACCTGCTATTGTCCCACCTAACGACGCTCTCCTCGCCTTCAATCCACACCGTCAGCGTATACACCGGCATAGTCTCGCCATTGCGTTGCCAGCCCGGCATCGAGCTGTTGTAACGCCTGCTGTGTCTCTTCACGCCAACGCTGAAGCAGGGCTTTTTTGCCGCCAAGCGCAAACTGCGCTACCGTGGCGGCCAAACTCTGTTGCAACTCGACACTGGCACGCAACGTTGGCAAGGCAAGGTCAGATAACGCCAACAAACGCCGCAAGGCGCTGCGGCTGCTATCCAGCGAACGATGGGCATAGGCAAAACCGGCCAGTTCACGCCAGTCGGCCTCATTTAATCTCGCATTATCCGAATCGACTGACGATGGGAGGATTGCGGCAACCTCATGGGGTAACTGTGCGCGATCGCGACAAAGCTGCTCTGCTGCCAGCCGACAAAGCCGACTACCCTCGGCACTCAGCGGCAGTATCGCCATTGCCGCGTAGCATCCGCTGCTGGCTTCACGCTGGCTGCCGACGCGCACCAGTTGAAAACCGCAGGCCTGCCAAAATTGTCCCAGAGCCTCGGTAAAACCAAAGCTGACCGACAGATAATCCAGCCCCTGAGCGGCAGCAAACTCGCGCTGGGCAGCGATCAGTTGTCGGGCAACCCCTTGGCGGCGATAATTGGCGACCACCGCAATACGGCTGATACGTCGTGAACGCATTACGGCGGCAGCGGGAAATCCACCATGGGCCGCCAACGATTGTGCCACCAGATTGCCGCGCGGTCGGCGACGCCCCGCCCAGATCTCATGGGCCAGCGACGGTGCAAGCCCACCCTCGTCCACCAGCCATAGCGCAGCGATCAGCTGTTGTTCCTGGCTGGCAATGGAGAAGGACATACCGGGCGCATCGAGCAAACGGCGCAAGTCGAGGGGGGTAGTGCGATAGTGGGCGCTGGCCAATAAACTGTAAAACGCCGACAAGCGGTCTGGATGTTCATCCCAGGCAGAGGCATCAAACTGTGAAAATGTCATCGGCGCAGGATCAGACGAACTCGCGGGTAAAACCGGCGGCTCGCGGAACAATAAAATATCGTCCAGTAGCGTCTCCAGCGGGTCATCGCTGGCCCAACGCACCGGTTCCTCAAGCCGTAAATCGTGCCACTGCGCTAATGAAGCACAGAACTTCAGCAAAAAACCTCGCCCGGTACCCTCGTAGCCCTGCACCGTGGTGGTTAATAATACTCGCGGGAAAAAAACCAGTAATCTGGTCAGCAGTGGCGTGGGAATAGCGGCCGCCTCGTCAATCAGCAGCCAGTCGGCATCAACAGGGGCACCACTTTCACAGTAAGCCAACAGCGCATCAGGCGCCCAGAAACGGGCTGCTTGCCCGCTTTGCTCGCTCAGCCGCTGGCCAGCCGCCCGGCTCGGGGCACAGAGCCAACAGTTTCCCGGCCACTGTTGTACCAGCATACCGGCCAAGGTCGATTTACCGCGACCGCGCGCAGCGGTCAGTACCCAAATACCCTGCTCTGCCTGCAATAGCTGCGTAAGGATCCTCTGCTGGTCGGGGGTGGGCTCGCCGCGGGGCAGACACCAATCGACGGCAGGGGCTAACATATTCACCTGGCAAGGTGGGTGCTGACGCCAGAGTAGCACCCGATTATCGGCCTCGATGCCCTGGCAAAAACGGTTGATAAACCGCGGGGTGGCAATGGCGGTGGGCTGCTCGCTCCAGCGCAGGCTGTCCACATCGGGTCGAGTGGCCCACTGTGACCAAGGCGGCACGAGCATGATCAACCAGCTCCCGGCACACAACAGCCCGCTAAAGGCCGCCAGCGCCTCCACATTCAGGCCTTCACGGGCATCAAACACGCCGTGCAGGCACTCCTGGCCCAGCAACTGTCTGACCGCCGTCGCGGCCTCGGTACGAAACCCTGGCTGAGGCCGATCGCTGACCCACCACCAGTCACCGCTAAAATAGCCGATAATCTGCAATGCCTGCAGCTCGCACCAACACGCCTCGCCGCTGAGGATCAGCAGACGGCGCATCCCCTGACGTAGCATCTGCTGCTGACAGGGTAGTAATTGCGCAGTAAGGCGCTGCCCGTTCATCAGGTCAACCTTTGCCGACCAGCAGCGAAAGAATACCGGCAGCAATCAACGGCCCGACAGGTACGCCCTTGAAGAACGCCACCCCCAGTACGGTGCCCACCAGTAATCCGGCCACCAGCTGCGGCTGCGTCCCCATCAGCGTCAGCCCTCGGCCACCCAACCAGGAAACACCGACGCCAACCAGAATAGCGACCACTGATTTCCAGTGCAGAAAGGAGTGCAGCAGGGTACCGGCGCTCAGGCGACCATTGGCAATAGGCACCATCACACCAATGGTGAGGATAATAATGCCGACCGTTAGCCCGTATTTTTCAATCCACGGGAAAAAACTGTTAAGCGGCGTAATACGCACCGTCAGCAAAAAAAACATGGCAATGGTGACGGCAGAGTTGTGACTGATAATGCCTAAGCCAGCAAAAACCAGCAAAATAAGCAGGGTTGGATCGAGAAAAGCCATAACGTTCCCAGAGTATGAAAGGATATCCCCGGCGAGGCTGCTCACGTCAGGACAGGGTTATCAAATGAACTCTGATTATTTATCATATTAATCAAACAAACCAGCCGCTTATTTAGTGACGGGCAAAGGTCTATGGGCAATGCGCAGAAAACCGGGGCAAAGGGCAACAGGTCTTACGGGAAGGTCACTTGGCGGAAGGGAGAGAAAACAATGGGCGACAGAGTATGTCGCCCTGAAACGCAGGCAAACCGGCATGCTTCAGCCATAAGCTGGCCTGACTACCCCGGCATCCGCCGCGTAATCGATTGCGCAGTCAGACTAAAAAAAAGAAACTTAGTCTAATTTAACGCCGATGCGTTTTGCCACTTCTTCATAGGCTTCGATCAGGCCACCCAGGCTTTGGCGGAAACGGTCTTTATCCATTTTTTCCAGTGATTTTTGATCCCACAAACGGCTGCCATCGGGAGAGAACTCATCACCCAACACCACTTCGCCTTTGTACAAACCAAATTCCAGTTTGAAATCCACCAGGATCAGACCGGCATCACCAAAAATCTTGCTCAGGACGTCGTTTGCCTTGTAGCTCAGCGTTTTCATACGTGCAAGATTTTCTTCGCTAACCCAGCCGAAAGTCTTGCAGTAGGATTCGTTGACCATTGGGTCATGCTTGGCATCGTCTTTCAGGAACAAGTCAAACAACGGTGGATTTAACACCAGACCTTCTTCTACGCCTAAACGCTTAACCAGTGAACCTGCAGCACGGTTACGGATCACGCACTCAACCGGCACCATATCCAGCTTTTTCACCAATACTTCGTTATCTGACAGCAAACGTTCCATCTGTGTTGGAATGCCGGCTTCTTCTAACTTGGTCATGATGAAATGGTTGAATTTATTGTTGATCATGCCTTTACGGTCGAACTGCTCAATACGTTCGCCATCCAGTGCTGACGTATCATTACGGAACTCCAAAACCAGCAGGTCTGGGTTTTCGGTGGTGTAGACGGTTTTCGCCTTTCCGCGATACAACTCAGCTAACTTTTGCATCTTAACTTACTCCAGTGATAGGACTCATTTGGTGGTACGAGAAACTGTTGGTAAAACGTCGACATTTGCCGACAACGGCAAATGCAAAAAGGGGCCGTAGCCCCTTCAGATATTACTTGGAAACTGTACTGGTTTGATTAAAGGCTGCCTGCATCACGGTGACCATCGCGTCGTTCTGCGACTGGGTCAGCGCGTGGCCTTTAGGATCAAGGAACTGGAGACTACTGCGGTTATTCAGATCGCCGACCTGAATTTTATATTCGCCAGAGGTCAGACCCGGATCTCTTGCACCCAGCGTATCCCAGGCATCGTTGCTTAACGGTGAGTATTTCACCGTGAGCGTACCCTGCGGACGGCTGCTGTCGGTGACTTTCATCCCCGCTTTGGCCAGAGCATTTGGCAGACGCTCCCACACCGCGCCATAGGTGGTGCGAACAATCAGCACTGGCAGACCGGTTTCATCCGCGCCACTCTGTACGTCGATTTCGCCGACTTTGCGGTTGTCAAAACGGCTTTGCTCATCCTGCTGAACCTTGTCCAGACCCGAGGTGATGGCGTTCATCATCTGACTGGTATAACGCTGGACTTCGGTAGCGGTGGTGATGGTCTTGTCTTGTTGCTTAAGCTCTAAGGTTTTCACCGTCAGTGCAAGTTGATAACCCTGCTGTTTGACACTGATCTGATAGCGGCCCTGATACTGGAAGTCTTCATCAGCACGGTTCCACTGCACCATATCGGTGGTCAAGGTCTGGTTGGCATCATCTCGGCTGGCAATTTTGAAGCCTTTCTGCTCAACAATGCTCACCACGCGCGCCCACAGGCCGCTATTTTGCGCACTGTTTTCCAGCATTACCGTACCCGTATCGCCGGTGTATTGCCCACGCGAACCGGTCAGCAGCGCCAGCGGCTGCAGTGGCGGACGAATATCCAGTGACTTGCCGACGGCACCTTTGACACTACCGGCAGGGACATCATAAGTACCGTTCTGCAACGGCAGGATCATGCCGCCAGGCGTTTTAAGCTCTTGCAGCGGGGCAGCCTGCAAATAGGCCTCATCGCCGCTGACCTGACGCTTGTAGCGTGAATCGTTAGAGCAGGCCGCAAGCAGCATGATCAGGGACAAACCCACAACTTTTGCTACCGTCGACTTTTGAAAACTTGGTTTTGTTAATGAAAAGGTCATCAAATATCCCTAAAAGTTATATCCCCTTCGCCTTCAACGCTGCAGCGTTGATTTTCGAAGGTCAGAGCAAACCGGCTTTCAGTAGTGCTTGTTCCACTATTGGACGAGCAGCATCGGTCAACGGCGTCATCGGTAAACGCAGCGTATCGGTTGCTATCAATCCCAGCGCCTTACAGGCCCATTTCACAGGGATCGGGTTTGCTTCTACAAACAAATGCTGATGCAACGGCATCAAGCGCTGATTTAAACGGCGCGCTTCGGCAAATTTGCCTTCCGCTGCCAGTTGGCAAAGCTGAGCCATCTCACGTGCCGCGACGTTGGCAGTAACGGAGATCACCCCTTTACCACCGAGTTGCATAAAGTCCAGTCCGCTGGCGTCATCGCCACTAAGCAGAGTGAAAGCTTCATCATCAACCAGCACTTGGATCTGACTGACGCGACTTAAGTTCCCTGTTGCCTCTTTACAGGCGACAATATTTTGTATTTTTGCCAAACGTGCGACCGTTGCCGGCAACATATCGCAGCCGGTACGAGAGGGTACGTTATACAAGATTTGCGGCAGCGCGGTGCTTTCAGCAATGGCTTTAAAATGTTGGTAAAGGCCTTCCTGCGTTGGACGATTGTAGTAAGGCGTTACCGTCAGACAGCCCACAACGCCAGTATTTTCAAAGCGTTCGGTCAAAGCGATGGCTTCTGCGGTGGCGTTGGCGCCTGTTCCGGCAATCACCGGAATGCGGCCATCGGCCAGCTCCAACGTCTGCATCACGACATCGGCATGCTCGTCATGGTTCAAGGTTGCAGACTCGCCGGTCGTGCCTACGGAAACAATCGCCGCAGTACCACTGGCCACATGATAATCAATCAGTTTT
Source organism: Rouxiella aceris (assembly GCF_012933545.1). Taxonomy (GTDB): domain Bacteria; phylum Pseudomonadota; class Gammaproteobacteria; order Enterobacterales; family Enterobacteriaceae; genus Rouxiella; species Rouxiella aceris. The sequence goes on from NZ_JAADJU010000012.1 coordinate 156,683, forward strand.
TTCAGACTTTCGCGATCGACAGCGCCTTTGGCGTCCATCGGCGTAACCAGTGCAACAATACTTCCCGTAAACATTGACCTTCCCCTCCACAAACAGGTGACTCATGGTACTTTTGACCCTTGGGCAAAGCAAGCAAACAACGTGTGCTAAGCGTCCGCCGACCGGTTTTTTTTTCTGTCAGGCCGTTTTTTTGTCGCCCGGCGGATTTTTGCCGGGCAGCGATTTTTAACATGTTATGTGTTTTTACAGTTGAAATGGTTTTTCTGTTTGCGATAGTTTTCATGTCTGCGATAGTAAGTCTTACGATAGGGCATGACAGGAAGGGCAATTTTGCTACAACCACAACAACATTATTTGGTTATCACCGCGCTGGGTGCCGATCGTCCGGGGATTGTCAACACTATCACTCGTCAGGTGAGCAGCTGCGGTTGTAATATCGAGGACAGCCGTCTTGCCATGCTCGGTGAGGAATTTACGTTTATTATGCTCCTCTCCGGAAGCTGGAATGCCATTACGCTGATTGAGTCTACGCTGCCGCAAAAAGGCGCGGAGCTGGAGTTGCTCATCGTGATGAAACGGACCAGCGCCCATGAGCGTCCACCGATGCCCGCCACGGTGTGGGTAAAGGTTGAAGTAAAAGATTCACCGCATCTGATTGAGCGTTTTACCGATCTTTTTGACACTCACCAGATGAACATTGCCGAACTGGCGTCCAAGACTACGCCCGCCGAAGACAGCACTGATGCACAATTGTCCATCCAGATCACGGCGCACAGCCCGGCCAATGCCGATGCAGCAATTATTGAGCAAGCCTTCCATCAGCTATGTACAGAATTGAATGCACAAGGCAGTATTAGCGTCATCAGCTATACCCAATAGATTTCAGGATACGAGAAGCAGGCAACGGAACTGAACGGCAAAAACTTACACTGTAAGCCAAGGCAGGAAGTCCCCGCCAACCGATCGCGGCCTTGAAAGATAAAGGGATATTCCAGCATAAAGATAAACCGCAGCATTAAGATAAAGATGGAGAAACATAATGAGCCCACTGAAAGCCGGAGATACTGCGCCGCAATTTAGTTTGCCCGATCAGGACGGCGAACAAATTAATCTGGCCGACTTCCAGGGACAGAAAGTCCTGGTCTATTTCTACCCGAAGGCCATGACGCCAGGTTGTACCGTACAAGCCTGTGGCCTGCGCGACAATATGGACCAACTGAAAGAAGCTGGCGTAGAAGTGCTGGGGATCAGCACCGACAAGCCGGAAAAACTCTCTAAATTTGTTGAAAAAGAGCTGTTGAACTTCACGCTGCTGTCTGATGAGGATCACCAGGTTTGCGAAGCTTTTGGCGTCTGGGGCGAGAAAACCTTTATGGGGAAAACCTATGACGGTATACACCGCATCAGCTTCCTGCTTGATGGAACTGGCAAGGTCGAGAAAGTGTTTGATGACTTCAAGACCAGCAATCATCACGATATCGTGATGGCTTATCTCAACGCCAAATAAGCCTCGGCAACAGCCTGATAGCACCAATAGCCCTGTTAATCAGGGCTAATTAACAACTATTCGCAGTTATCATCCTCAGGCTGCCAGCCTCAGATTATTGCGGCTCCTGGTTAAGCAGCTCATCAGGCCATACGTGGATCACCGCCTTGATCAGCGTAGCCAGCGGGATGGCAAAAAACACCCCCCAAAACCCCCATAGTCCGCCAAAAATAACCACTGCCAGAATAATCACCAACGGATGCAGATTGACCGCCTCGGAAAACAGCAATGGCACCAACAGGTTGCCATCCAGTCCCTGCACCACCAGATAGGCGACGATCAGCGTCCAGAAATCGGCCCCCACGCCCCACTGGAAGAGTGCCACCACGATCACCGGAATGGTTACCAGCATCGCGCCGATATAGGGGATCAGCACCGACAGCCCGACCAACACCGCCAACAGCAGTGAATAGCGCAGATCCATAAAAAAGAACACCAGATAGGTGGCCACTCCAACAATCACCATCTCTAGCACCTTGCCGCGAATATAGTTGGTGATCTGTTGGTTCATTTCGGTCCACACCAATCCGGCCAGGCCATGTTCTCGGGGCAACACCCGGCGTACTGCATTGAGCATCTGCTCTTTGTCTTTCAGCAGAAAAAACACCATCAGCGGCACAATAATCAGGTAAATTGCCAGCGTCAGCAGGCCGACCAGCGACGCCAGCGAATATTTGACCACTGACTCGCCCACCCCGGAAAGTCGGGCGCGCAGGTTGTCCATCATCATATCGATAATACCGGCATCCACCAGCGCCGGATAACGTTTTGGCAAGGTGGCCGCCAGGTCGTAAAATCGATTGAGCATACTCGGCAGATCGGCCATAAAATTCAGTGCCTGCTGCCAGCTAAGCGGGGCAATAACAAACAGCAACAGCATAACGATGCCGGTAAACAGGGTCAGCACCACGCAGACCGAGAGCGTACGCGTGCAACCCAAACGCTGCAAACGCACCGTGGGCCACTCCAGCAGGTAGGCCAGAACAATCGCCACCAGCAACGGGGCAAGAATGCCGTTGAGAAAATAGAGGATACAAAAACCGGCGACCAGGATCGCCAGCAAGGCAATAGCCTGTGGGTCGGTAAAACGACGGCGGTACCACTGTAATAACATGTCGAGCATCAGAATAAACTCCTGTATTCCATTATCAGACTGCTGACGCATTTGTCCGTAAAACGACAATATAACGCGAAATACTGCACTCTTTTTCGGTATATTTTTGTCACAGATATCTCAGTCACGGTGGTTCCAATGTTGTATCGCTTGGATAAAATAGAACACCTCAGAAAAAAACATGCTGTTGTGAATCAAGTTATGCTGTGAACTGAAACCTTATCATGGATAAACGGCTTAGGCAGGCTTATTGAGATCCTCCCGCTTTATGCCCTGTGCAGGCAAAATGGCGGCAAGCAGTGCGGATCTTTGGCAAGTCAAACTCCCCCCGTTAAGTAAAGGTATTGATGGCAATGCAGTTAAAACTGAAGTTGAGAAAGTTTGTCAGGTCTACAGTCACCACCGGCCTGCTGGTATCAACCCTCAGCGGCGCGAGCTCATTTTATGCGCGAGCAGACAATAGCGATTTGCTGCCGGATATGGGCACCACGGCAGCGGGAACGCTGACTATCGACCAGGAGTTGCAAATTGGTGACTTTTACGTTCGCCAGTTGCGCGGCAGCGCGCCGTTAATTAACGATCCGCTGCTTAATGACTATATTAATCAACTGGGACAGCGTCTGGTGGCGAATGCCTATTCGGTACGCTTTCCGTTTCATTTTTTTCTGATCAACAATGACGAGCTTAACGCCTTTGCCTTTTTTGGCGGCAACGTGGTGCTGCATGCTGCGCTGTTTCGCTATACCGAAAATGAAAGCCAGCTCGCTTCGGTGATGGCCCACGAAATTTCCCACGTGACCCAGCGCCATCTGGCACGCGCCATGGAAGATCAGCAACGCAAAGCCCCTTTGACCTGGGTGGGAGCACTCGGTTCTATTCTGCTGGCCATTGCCAGTCCGCAAGTGGGCATGGCGGCGCTCACCGGCACGCTGGCCGGGACGCAACAGAATATGATCAGCTTTACCCGTTCCAACGAAGAGGAAGCTGACCGCATTGGCTTGCAGGTATTGCAACGTAGCGGCTTTGATCCTGAAGCCATGCCGGACTTTATGCAAAAACTCGCCGACCAGTCCCGCTACTCCAGCAAGCCACCGGAAATGCTGCTTACCCACCCGCTGCCCGATAGCCGCCTGTCCGACGCCCGCAACCGCGCCAACCAGATGGCGCGACATATCGTGCAATCCTCGCAGGATTTCCTCTTTGCGAAAGTGCGCATTTTTGGCATGTATGGCAGCGAGGACCATCCGCTGACCGACGACTATATCAAGCAATTAAGCGAGGGGAATAGCCGTGAGCAACTGGCAGCGAAATATGGTCAGGCGCTGCTGTTTTACAAAGCCAAAAATTTCAATCAGGCGAGAAATATCCTTGAGCCAATGCTCAATAAAGATCCCGCTAACCTGTGGTATATCGATTTGCTGACCGATATCGATATCGACCAGGGCCATGCGCCGCAGGCTATTGCCCGGCTGGAGAAAGTCAATGCCGCTGGCAGTAAAAGCCCGGTACTGCAACTGAATCTGGCCAATGCCTATGTAGAGGGCAATCAGTTCGCCAAAGCCAGCCAACTGCTTTATCGCTATACTTATGCTCATCCCGAGGATGCCAACGGCTGGGAGCTGCTGACCAAGGCCACCGCACAGCAGGGGTTGCGAGCGCAGGAACTGGCGGCACGCGCAGAAAGTATGGCGTTAATTGGTCGCCTCGATCAGGCCATCAGTATGCTTAGCAATGCCAGCGCCGTATCCAAGCTCGGCAGTCTCGATCAGGCCCGCTACGATGCGCGTATCGATCAGTTGCGTCAGCTACAAAAACGCTTCGAGCAGTATCAAAAAGGCTAGTCCGGTTATCATCCGGCCTTTTTGTCCGCCACGTTCAATTTAAGATAGGGAACCGTTATGCAACATGATGTCGCCATTTATCACAATCCGCGCTGCAGCAAGAGCCGCGAAACGCTGGCACTGCTGGAGAGTAAGGGCATCAAGCCGGATGTGATTTTATATCTGGAAACGCCGCCGTCGGTGGATACGCTAAAGAAATTGCAGCAGCAGCTGGGCTTTGCCTCAGCCAGAGAGATGATGCGCACTAAAGAAGATATTTATAAGGAATTGAAACTGGGGGATAGCGCGTTAAACGAACAGCAGCTGTTACAGGCCATTGCCGATCACCCGCGGCTACTGGAGCGCCCTATTGTGGTTTGCCAAGGCAAAGCGCGCCTGGGCCGTCCACCAGAGCAAGTGCTGACTATCCTGTAAAGGATTCAGGCTTGGTTGCAGTCAGCCTGAACGTTACAGTGAGAGGATCTCTTTAACAAAGGGGATGGTCAGTTTGCGTTGGGCAGTAATTGACGCTCTGTCGAGTTGATCGAGGGTCATAAACAGCGTGCGCATTTCACGATCGAGACGTTTAAGTAAAAAACGGCCGACATCTTCCGGCAGCTCAAAACCGCGCAGTTTGGATCGCAGCTGTAATGCCTGCAATTTTTCTTCGTCAGACAGCGGCTGCAGGCGGTAGATTTGTCCCCAGTCCAGACGCGAGGCCAAATCGGGCAAGCCAAGGTTTAACTGGCGCGGCGGACGATCGCCGGTGATAAACAGCCGGGTACGCCCGGTTTCCAAAATGCGGTTATACAGGTGAAACACTGCGGCTTCCCAGGCTTCATCACCGGCAATACCCTCGATATTATCGATACACACCAGCGCCAACTGCTCCATGCCATCCAAAACTTCAGGCACAAAATAGGCGCGTTTATCGAGCGGAACATAACCGACGGCTTCGCCACGTTGAGAAAGCTCGGCGCAGGCGGCATGCAGCAAATGGCTACGCCCGCCGCCTTCACGCGACCAAAAATAGATATAAGTGCCATGCTCTTGCTGCAACGCGGTTTGCATGGCAGAAAGCAGCGAAGGGTTCTCACCCGGATAAAAACTGGCAAAGGTTTCGTCATCGGGAAGATAGAGTGGCAGGGAAAGCTGTGCCGGCGTATTCAGAAGCACCTCAACCAAAACTGGCGCATAGACCAGACCTGTTTATATAAAAAGCGTATAAAAAATTAACACAAATTATTAATCGCAGAATTCTAGCATAGGATCCGACGAGAGTTGTACTTTCGCTTGCCAATAAGCAAAATCAGGCAAGCGCAGAACATTTTGCCAAAGCGGCGCTGGCTATCGTCAGACGGCCAGCGCCAGGCAAAAGGTCAATCTCAGACAGCAGGCGGTTCGCGTTCGTCTACAACGTCAATAATCTCTTCTTCGCCGCGGTACATATCGATCACTTTAAACAGCAGGCTGAGGAAGACACCGACCACGGTAGCCAGCGCCATGCCTTTCAGTTCGGCTGCACCGATGTGAACTTTGGCGCCGCTGACGCCGATAATCAGGATCACCGAGGTCAGGATCAGATTTTTTGGTTTATTGTAGTCAACCTTGGACTCGATCAGCACACGGATACCGGACGCGCCAATCACCCCGTAAAGCAGCAGTGAAACACCGCCCATTACCGGCACCGGCACGGCCTGAATTGCCGCAGCCAGTTTACCGACGCAGGAAAGCAGGATCGCCAGGATTGCCGCTCCGCCGATTACCCAGGTGCTGTACACCTTGGTGATCGCCATCACGCCAATATTTTCACCGTAAGTGGTGTTTGGTGTGGAGCCAAAGAAACCGGAAAGCACGGTAGACAGGCCATTGGCCAACATTGAACGATGCAGCCCAGGATCGCGCAGTAAATCCTTTTTGACGATATTGGCTGTTACCACCAGGTGGCCGACGTGTTCGGCAATCACCACCAGCGCAGCAGGCAGAATGGTCAATACTGCCACCCACTCAAAACGCGGGGTATAGAAGGTTGGCAAGGCAAACCAGTGCGCTTCAAGAATAGGCGTCACATTGACGACACCCATAAAGTAGGCCAGCGCATAACCCACCAGCACACCGATCAGGATCGGGATAATGGCCAGGAAACCGCGAAATAACACCGAGCCCAGTACCGTCACCGCCAGGGTAACCACAGAAATGGTTACCGTGGTGCTGTCGGCGGCCACGCCTTCAGCGGGCAGCAGTCCGGCCATATTGGCGGCAACGCCCGCCAGCTCCAGGCCGATAACGGCAACGATCGCCCCCATCGCCGCTGGCGGAAACATCACGTTAATCCAGCCAATACCAGCCTTTTTAACAATCAGCGCCACCAGGCAAAACAGCAGGCCACAGGCAATAAAACCGCCTAACGCCACCTCATAGCCCAGGGGCAATAGCAGCAATACTGGTGAAATAAAGGCAAAACTCGATCCGAGATACGCCGGTATTTTTCCTTTACAGATAAAAAGATAAAGCAAGGTACCAATACCGTTAAACAGCAGTACTGTCGCCGGGTTGATTTTAAAAAGGATCGGCACCAGAACGGTGGCACCAAACATGGCAAAAAGATGTTGAAAGCTTAGCGGAATGGTCTGCAATAATGGCGGACGCTCGCTAACCCCAATAACCCGACGTGTCATAAACTCACCCTCTGTCAATTATTTTCCCGTCATCCTTACGGATGCGAGTGTTGTTGTGTTGTAAAAAAGTACGGCTAAAAAATCAAAAAAAAGCCGACTTTTCAGTCGGCTAATGCTTACTTGGTACCAAATATCTTATCGCCCGCATCGCCAAGGCCAGGAATGATGTATCCCTTTTCATTCAGCCCCCGGTCAATAGAGGCGGTATAGAGTTCGAGATCCGGGTGGGCTTTCTCAAGCGCGGCAATACCTTCCGGCGCGGCAACCAACACCAGTACCTTGATATTTTTACAACCGGCTTTTTTCAGCAAATCGACGGTGGCGATCATTGAGCCACCGGTCGCCAGCATCGGGTCAACCACCAGCGCCAGACGCTCGTCAATGTTGGAGGCCAGTTTCTGGAAATAAGGTACCGGCTCCAGGGTCTCTTCGTCGCGGTAAACACCGACGACGCTGATGCGCGCGCTGGGGATATGTTCCAGCACGCCTTCCATCATGCCCAGACCGGCACGCAGAATGGGTACCACGGTAATCTTCTTGCCTTTAATCTGCTCAATCTCGACCGGACCACACCAACCTTCAATGGTCACCGTCTCGGTAGCCAGATCGGCGGTGGCTTCATAGGTCAGCAGACTCCCCACCTCAGAAGCCAGTTCGCGAAAGCGTTTCGTGCTGATGTCATTCTCACGCATCAGTCCCAGCTTGTGTTTTACCAGCGGGTGTTTCACTTCAACGATCTTCATTTTCTCTCTCTCCTAAAGCGGTTGGCCAAAAAAATCGCGTGATTATAACCCCTTTTATTTTCAACGCCAGCGCCAATAGACTGATAAGGATCAATGGATTTGTAGAAAACTTTATCAGCGGCTCGATGAGTATAGGTAGAGAAACGTCATCACAGCGCATAAGCTACTCGCAAACGTTTGCCTGCACTGTTAGAATTGGCGCGCTTGATTTTTCAACCACAAAACGCAAACGTCGTGGGGATCCCGCAGTGACCGAAAAAACCTCTCTCAGCTATAAAGACGCAGGTGTGGATATCGATGCAGGTAACGCATTGGTAGACCGCATTAAAGGTGTAGTAAAACAGACTCGTCGTCCTGAAGTCATGGGCGGACTGGGTGGTTTTGGTGCCCTGTGCGCGCTGCCGCAAAAATATCGTGAACCCGTGCTGGTTTCGGGAACCGACGGCGTTGGCACCAAGCTGCGTCTGGCAATGGATTTAAAACGCCACGATACCATCGGTATCGATTTGGTTGCCATGTGTGTCAACGACCTGGTGGTACAAGGGGCAGAACCGCTGTTCTTCCTTGACTATTACGCCACGGGCAAACTGGATGTGGATACCGCAGCCAGCGTCATTACCGGTATCGCCGAAGGCTGCAAGCAGTCTGGCTGTGCACTGGTGGGTGGCGAAACCGCCGAAATGCCGGGGATGTATCACGGCGATGATTACGACGTCGCAGGCTTCTGCGTCGGCGTGGTTGAGAAATCAGAAATCATTGACGGCAGCAAAGTTCAGGACGGCGACGTTCTGCTAGCGCTGGCTTCAAGTGGCCCGCACTCCAATGGCTACTCTCTGGTTCGCAAAATTCTCGAAGTCAGCAAGGCCGATCCATTGACCACCGATCTGGCGGGTAAAACGCTGGCCGACCATTTGCTGGAACCGACTAAAATCTATGTAAAATCAATCCTTAAACTGATTGAAACCGTAGAGGTTCACGCTATTTGTCACCTGACCGGTGGTGGCTTCTGGGAAAATATCCCGCGCGTATTGCCTGACAATACGCAGGCGATTATCAATGAAGCAAGCTGGGTATGGCCGGAAGTGTTTAACTGGTTACAGCAAAATGGCAATGTCAGCAGCCACGAAATGTACCGCACATTCAACTGCGGCGTGGGTATGTTGATTGCGTTACCGGCAAATCTGGTCGATCAGGCGATTAGCCTGCTCAATGATAATGGCGAAAAAGCCTGGGTGATCGGCAGCATTAAAGCGTCCGATTCTGCAGAGCGCGTGATTATCAAGTAAAGATTACCGGCTACGGCGGCTAATAAACCGATCCCGGATCACTTGCACCAGTAAGTGATTCGGGTGAGAGCGAGCAGCCAACGCAGCTATAGCGTCAAGGGCGAAGGGTTCCCCAAAGCCATTGGCGTTGTAGCAAGGCGGCAAATAAACGAACCCCGATGAGCTTACACCAGTAAGTGATTCGGGTGAGAGCGAGCAGCCAACGCAGCTATGGCGTCAAGGGCGAAGGGGAAAAATATGAAACGGATTGTCGTATTGGTATCCGGCGACGGCAGCAACCTTCAGGCACTCATCGATGCCTGCCAGCAGGGACGGATCAACGCCAGGCTCAGTGCTGTTTTTAGTAATAAAGCCTCTGCTTATGCTCTGGAACGTGCGCAAACCGCAGGTATTCCCGCTCAGTCGTTATCGCCCAGCGCTTTTGCCGATCGTGAGGCCTTTGATTTGGCATTGGCGGCAGATATCGACGCCTATCAACCGGATTTACTGGTGCTTGCCGGTTATATGCGCATTCTCAGCCCGGCGTTTGTGAAACGTTACGCTGGCCGCATGCTTAATATCCACCCTTCCCTGTTGCCGAAATACCCGGGCTTGAACACCCATCAAAAGGCTATCGACAACCAGGACAGCGAACACGGTACCTCGGTGCATTTTGTTACCCAGGAGCTGGACGGCGGGCCGGTGATATTACAAGCCAAGGTGCCGGTTTTCGACGAGGATAGCGCTGAGGATCTCAGTGAACGCGTACAGACCCAGGAACACAATATTTATCCACTGGTCGTCAGTTGGTTTGTCGACGGACGTTTGATCTTGCGTGATGACTGCGCGGTGCTCGATGGGAAAGTGTTGCCCGCTCAGGGTTACGCCGCCGACTAAGTACGTGCTTTGCTGCCTATTATCCGAAAGCCGGCCTGCAGCCGGTTTTATGGCTACTCCCCCTACTTAATCCCCGCTACAATGAAGGGTAACGCTGAATAACCGGTTAACGCCTGGTCCGTGGCTGGCTACTTCTCTGTCTCAACCGACTTTCCATCAGCGCAAGACCGTCATCAGGGGCAGCCACACCCGGCGAATAGATATTAAGGAATATTATGTCCAGCACCTACCGCATAAAACTGCGCCCGTTGGAAAAGGACGACTTACCCTTTGTTCACCGCCTGAATAACAATGCCAATGTGATGCGCTACTGGTTCGAAGAGCCTTACGAGGCCTATGTCGAGCTGGAAGATTTGTATGCCAAACATATCCACGATCAGAGCGAACGCCGCTTCATTACTGAGTTTCAAGATACTCATGTCGGTTTGGTGGAGTTAGTTGAAATCAACCATATTCACCGCCGGGCAGAATTTCAGATCATCATTGATCCGCACCATCAGGGACAGGGCTTTGCCAGCGAAGCGGCACAGCTGGCCATGGATTACGCCTTTTCGGTGCTCAATCTGTATAAACTCTATCTGATTGTTGATAAAGAGAATGATAAAGCCATTCATATTTACAGCAAACTGGGGTTCGCAGTAGAAGCCGAGCTCAAAGAGGAGTTTTTTGTTAATGGGGAATACCGTAGCGTCATCCGCATGTGCATTTTCCAGCCTGAGTACCTTAAGGCCTTTAAATCCCCTCAAGGCCGCAACCCGGCAATAGAAGCGCTTGGCGCAGGCGTGCTGTAATGTCATTGCCTTGCTCGCTGTTGCCAACATAATGACCATCCAATACCGACGAATAAAACATAACCACGATGGATTAAATTTTTAAAAGTCCGAGATTATTGTCCCCTGGTCAGCGCCCCACAGAAGCCAAGGCGGTGGCGCTAGGTCGCTGGCGGGAAAATCATTGGATCTATTGGACTTTACTGTCAATCTCTCGCAATAATGCAGGTAGATACTAGGCTGCACCCGACAATGGGTCGCAACCCTCCGGGCTGGGCAATATCCCGTTATTGGCGTTGCCACAGCGAGAAAACCGGTGCACTTGGATAAGTAAGTCATTCGGCCAGATGCTCGCTGTTGTTGCGTAACCACGACGGGTCATTGTGCCCTGGGGGGCCGGGTTTCAGGCTAAATGAACGGAGTGAAAATGGGTCAGGAAAAACTGTATATTGATAAAGAACTGAGCTGGTTGTCCTTCAACGAACGCGTGTTGCAAGAGGCAGCAGACAAAACCAATCCGCTGATTGAACGGATGCGTTTTCTCGGGATTTACTCCAACAATCTTGACGAGTTCTATAAGGTCCGTTTCGCCGACCTGAAACGTCGCATCCTGATCAGCGAAGAACAGGGGTTTATCGGGGCATCACGGCATTTGCTGAAGAAAATTCAGGCAAAAGTCATGCGCATCGATCAGGAGTTTGACACTCTGTACAATGACCTGCTGCTGGAAATGGCCCGCAATCAAATCTTTCTGATCAACGAACGCCAGGTGTCAGAGAACCAGCAAAACTGGCTGCGCCAATATTTTAAACAACATCTACGTCAGTTTATTACCCCGATTCTGGTAAACCATGACACCAATCTGGTGCAGTTTCTTAAAGATGACTACACCTATCTGGCGGTAGAGATTATTCGCGGTGCACAGATCGACTATGCACTGCTGGAAATTCCATCCGATAAAGTCCCGCGTTTTGTCAACCTGCCGCCGGAAGCGCCGCGCAGACGCAAGCCAATGATCCTGCTCGATAACATTTTGCGCTATTGCCTTGATGAAATCTTCAAGGGCTTTTTCGATTATGACGCGCTCAATGCCTATTCGATGAAAATGACCCGCGATGCCGAGTACGATCTGGTCACGGAAATGGAATCCAGCCTGCTGGAACTGATGTCATCAAGCCTGAAACAGCGTTTAACCGCCGAGCCGGTGCGCTTTGTTTACCAACGGGATATGCCCGATGAAATGGTGGAACTGCTGCGCGAAAAACTGGGCATTTCCAATTATGACTCGGTGATCCCCGGCGGTCGTTACCATAATTTTAAAGATTTTATTAACTTCCCCAATGTTGGCAAAGCCAATATGGTCTACCAGCCCTTACCGCGTCTGCGGCATTTATGGTTTGATAAGTTCCGCAATGGCTTTGCGGCCATCCGCGAGCAGGACGTATTACTTTATTATCCTTACTACACCTTTGAGCATGTGCTGGAATTACTGCGTCAGGCGGCCTTTGACCCTAACGTGATATCGATAAAAATCAATATTTACCGCGTCGCCAAAGACTCACGGATTATTGAATCGATGATCCACGCTGCGCACAACGGTAAAAAAGTCACCGTAGTGGTTGAGCTCCAGGCCCGATTTGACGAAGAAGCCAATATCCATTGGGCCAAGCGCCTGACAGAAGCCGGTGTGCACGTTATATTCTCTGCACCGGGACTGAAAATTCATGCCAAACTGTTCCTTATCTCACGTAAGGAAGGTGATGAAATTGTGCGTTATGCGCATATTGGTACCGGCAACTTCAACGAAAAAACCGCGCGCTTATATACCGACTATTCTTTACTGACTGCCGATGCCAGGATCACCAATGAGGTACGACGGGTGTTCAACTTTATCGAGAACCCTTACCGCCCTGTTACCTTTGAGCATCTGATGGTCTCTCCGCAAAACTCACGCAGCATGCTGTATGGGCTGATTGATAAAGAGATCGCCAACGCGCAGGCTGGAGAGAAAGCCGGGATCACCCTGAAAATAAATAATCTGGTTGATAAAGGCCTGATTGACAGACTGTATGCCGCATCCAGTTTTGGGGTAAAAATACGGTTGCTGATCCGCGGTATGTGTTCGCTGGTCCCTAACCTTCCCGGCGTCAGCGAAAATATCCAGGTCACCAGTATTGTCGATCGTTATCTTGAGCACGATCGGGTTTATGTCTTTGAAAATAGTGGCGATCCCAAGGTATTTCTCTCCTCGGCAGACTGGATGACGCGCAACATCGATTATCGTATTGAAGTGGCCGTCGCCCTGCTCGATCCGCGTCTTAAACAGCGTATATTGGATCTGTTGGCCATCCAGTTCAGTGACACGGTAAAAGCCAGATATATTGATAAAGATCTCAGTAACCGTTATGTTCCACGCGGAAATCGTCGCAAGGTACGTGCACAGGCGGCAATTTATGACTATTTGAAAGCCCTTGAACTGCGATCTTAGATCATCACCAAAAGACCCAGCCTGACACTTTGGAGTAAAGAGACACATGCCGTTAAATAGCCCGATGACTGCTAAACCACAGGAAATTGCCGCAATCGATCTCGGATCGAACAGTTTTCATATGGTGATCGCCCGTGTCGTTAACGGTGCCCTCCAGGTGTTAGGTCGACTCAAGCAACGCGTACATCTGGCCGACGGATTAGACAGCCAGAATAACCTCAGCGAAGAAGCCATGCAGCGCGGTCTCGACTGCCTGGCGCTCTTTGCCGAGCGTCTGCAGGGGTTTTCTGAAGATAATGTCACCATTGTCGGCACGCACTCACTGCGCCAGGCGGTTAACGCCGAAGCCTTTTTAAAACGTGCTGCCAAGGTGATCCCTTATCCGATTGAGATTATCTCTGGCCAGGAAGAAGCCCGCCTAATCTTTATGGGAGTGGAACATACGCAGCCAGAAAAAGGCCGCAAGCTGGTGATTGATATCGGCGGCGGTTCCACAGAACTGGTGATTGGCGAAGACTTTGAACCGCTGCTGGCCGAAAGCCGCCGTATGGGCTGTGTCAGTTTCGCCCAGCAGTTTTTCCAGGGTGGCGAGATTAGCCGCAATAACTTTAAGCGCGCTCGGCTGGCCGCGGCGCAAAAGCTGGAAACTCTCACCTGGCAATACCGCCTGCAGGGCTGGCAGTATGCTCTTGGCGCCTCGGGCACCATCAAAGCCGCCCACGAGGTGCTGATCGCCATGGGGGAAAAAGATGGCCTGATCACTCCTGAACGACTGGAGCAACTCAGCGATGAAGTAATGAAATACAAAAACTTCAGCGCCCTCAGTCTGCCCGGCCTGTCAGAAGATCGACAGTCGGTGTTTGTTCCCGGATTGGCGATCCTCTGCGGCGTTTTTGATGCCCTGGCCATTAAAGAGCTACGTTTGTCTGACGGCGCGCTGCGGGAAGGTGTGCTGTATGAGATGGAGGGACGTTTCCGTCATCAGGATATTCGCAGCCGCACCGCCAAAAGCCTGGCAGAACATTATAATATTGACCGCGAGCAGGCCCGTCGGGTGTTGGAAACCACGGAAATGCTCTATGCACAATGGCTGGCGCAAAATAACCACCTGGTGCAGCCACAGTTGGAGTCACTGTTAAAATGGGCTTCCATGCTGCATGAGGTTGGGCTCAGTATCAACCATAGCGGTATGCACCGTCATTCCGCTTATATTCTGCAAAACTCCAATCTGCCCGGTTTTACCCAGGAACAACAAACGCTGCTGGCCACGCTGGTGCGTTTTCACCGTAAAGCCGTACGTCTCGATGAATTACCGCGTCTCAATCTGTTCAAGAAAAAACATTATCTCCCCTTGATCCAACTGCTGCGTCTGGGTGCGCTGTTAAATAACCAGCGACAGTCCACTACGCCGCCGGAGTCCTTGCGTCTGCATACCGATGATAATCATTGGACCCTGTATTTTCCCGCCGGTTTTCTGGCGCAAAACAACCTGGTGCAACTGGATTTTGAACGTGAGCAAGACTACTGGAGTGGTGTTACCGGCTGGAAACTGATGCTGGATGAAGATAGCGAGACCGACACAAAAGATGAGTAAAAGGGTAACGGGTACGTCAGCCAATGACCTACCCGCTAGCCTATAGTGCTTTATTGCCCCGCCGTACCCGGCAGCAAGGATGACAGCGGTTGCGGTTTGCCGATCAGATATCCCTGCATATAATCCACGCCCAATGCCCGCAATGCCGTCTGCTGCTCTTCAGTTTCCACATACTCGGCAACCACAGTGAGACGCTTCATTCTGGCGACCTGACAAATAGACGAGACAATAAACTCATCCAGCGGATCATTAAGCATATTGGTCACAAAGCTACCGTCTATTTTGAGAATATCGGCATCAAGACTTTTCAGCCGATCGTACGTGGCGTAGCCAGTACCGAAATCATCAATGGCAATACGGCAACCAAAATGCCGCAACTCACGCATGGTCTGCATGGCGTAATCGAAGTCCTGCAGCAGATGCGACTCGGTCACCTCAAGCACAATCTGATAAGGCTCGACCTGGTACATCTTCATCAGTTGCTGAAACTCCTGGCTAAATGACGGTCGGCACAGGGTTGATGGCGAAAAATTCACCGCAAAACGGGCGCTAGGCAACGGCTGACGGTATTGGTTAATAAACACCAGCGTATGTTTTAATACCCACATATCCAGTTGGTAGGCCAGGCCAAATTCATGCACTATCGGCAAAAACTGGTCCGGCGAAATCATCTGACCTTGCTCATCCGGCATGCGCAGCAAGATTTCATGGTAGCGATCGCCGCGGATCCCGGCGATAGGTTGCGCCAGCAAAACGAACAGATCATCGTCCAGCGAGCGTTGCACGCGATGCAACAACTCGACTTTTTGCTTGATCACCCCTTGCACCTGGCTATGGTCGACTTTATTGGACTCCGGCTTGCCGGTGGTCAGCGAAACTTCGGCAATGCCACTGAGCTCCCCCAATAAAATAGGCATATGGACGACGGGAGGATAGACCACGCACCAGGCCAGTCCGATATTGGGATGAACCGGTAAACCATTCCAGATCAAACGAAAGTTATCGACATATTCTTGCAGCTTATCGAGACGTTCCTCGATATTTTCATGATTCATCCGCAGCACTAAATCATAACCGGGTAAATGGTAAATCCCCTCTTCTGACTGCAGATGGGGTTGCAGGCCCATCACCAACTGCTGTTTAAACTGGATACGCAAACGCATGCCATAGTTTTTACTGAGAATATCCATTTCAGCAACGCGAACAAAGCACAGTACCGAACGCGGATATTTTTCGACATCACGATTGAATGCCCGCAAGTTTGCCAGTCGGAATACCGGATCCAGCAGTGAAGCAATGCTGACTTTGTGCATTAAAATACGTTCGCGCGAGGAAATCGCCGACATCAGCAGCAGGCAGAGGCTAAATACCAACATCAGCGCCGAGATAAAGATAAGGTTATGAAAGAAATTATTCGGATTAATAAATCCCTGATAATGATGAAACAGGATCAGCAAGGTCACCGACCAGACCAAAGTTATAAAATGATAGCCATAGCGAATGGCACCAAATAGCAGCACCGGCAACAATAAGGTCACGGTATAATCGCTTAGCAATATTTTGGTGGGATCCATTGGCCGTCGCATGCAGAGTAAAATAACCATGACGATCAGCAACACACACCAAATCAAAAATTCTGCCGGTTTGATACCCGCCACCCGCTGGGTTTTGATTTTTGCCCACAGCACCCACAGATACCGTGGTTTGCAGACGATGCGCAGCACAATATAAAAAAGGTGCCCCTCCAGCAGAATACCCAGCATCACCCCCTGATAATTGATCAGAGTGCGTAGTGTCAGGAAATTGGCGCTGACCATGCCGAGATAACCAGGAAGAGCACCGTTTTCGATAACTAATTGCAGCAGAAAGAGGAACAGCGTCGGCAATACAATCACCAGCCACACCAGACGACGCAGCGGTTGATATAACAGCCCGAAAGAGGCGCTCCAGCGATGTCGCACCTGCCAACGGTATCCCGCCCAGGCGACGCATAGAGAAAACAGAAAGATACTGGTCAACAACAGCGCCATTTCTGCGCCAATAAGCAGATAATAACGTCCATACAGCCACAGAGATATACCCGGAATAGCTCGCCAGTCGAACATCATCAACAGCGCCACGCAGGCGCCCAGAGGCAGGTATAACAGATAAGTACGACCATCTTCCAGGTCCAGCATCGGTGATAGCCATGAGGCGAGAGGCAGCAAAATCAGAGCACAGAGCAAAGGTGAACCATACCAATGATGGCGTAACCCATGCCAGGTTGTTAATTTTTTTATCAATTGGGTCATCATTTACTCGTGCCAGTCGGCAGTCAGTCCCGTTTAGCCTTTATTCAGCCGTGTTAACCAGGAAAAGAAATCACAGATTTAGTAAGTCACCCATCAGCACCAGGTACTGCGGTTATTGCTGACGGAAAGGGACAAGAAGGGATAGGCACGCAATTACTGCGGTTTTTGTGGTTATCTAAACCCCCAAAATTAATACCATCCTATCCTTTTATTTATGATAAACCAACTGATAGCAAACAATAAACTTCTTCATGCCGGCAATAATCCAAGAACAGTTCAAAAAAAGCAATAAGTATGCAAGCTTATAATTTAATATGAATTAATAAATTAAAAGTACGGAATGAAAAGCGGAGCATGGCGGGTATATCTGGATGAATATTGCCTTCTGCTATATATTACCCCCTACAGTCCCCTTTCATTTCTGACTATTCGGAGCACCACGGCTCATCAGCAGATCTCACTATGCATAGAAGAAATAACGTAAAGTTGACAAAAATCGTGCTGACGATAAGTTTTATTATCCTGTTTGGCCGCTTTATCTACGCCACGATTGGTTCCTATTCCCAGCATAAAAGCCTGCAGCAGGCAGAAACCGAGCAAGGTATTGCGCCGGTTGACCAGGAAAACCAGACGGATAACACGCAGTAACTGTTCTTTTTCTTTACAGATTGCTTTGCCGATAGCAGATAAAAGGACGCTCGATGTCAGCAGTAACACCCCGGAACCACACGCAAAAACTGGCGGAAGTTCGTCGTCGTATTCTTGATTTACTGCTAAATAATGATGAGTTGGCCGAGAGCATTCTCGCTGAAAAAACTCAGGGTGCTGACAGTGCCACCTTAATGGATCAGACCGCGGTCCTCAGCGCCAATGTGGCAACGTTACACGCCGCCGACCTTGCCGATATTCTCGAAGCCTTGCCGGAACGCCAGCGTCTGGCGCTTTGGAAACTGGTGGATGCCCCCGCACGGGGTAAAGCCCTGGTCGAGGTATCGGAAACCGTCTGGGATAGTCTGATTAAAGAGATGAGCGACCGGGACCTGCTTAAAACCATGGCGCTGCTGGATCTCGATGACCAGGTCTATCTGGCAGAATATCTTCCCAGAGATTTGACCGGTCGTGTGCTTACCTCGCTGGAGCCATCACAGCGCGATAAAGTACGCGAAGTGATGAAGTTCAGTAAAAGCAGCATCGGACGGTTAATGGATTTTGAGCTGCTCACCGTGCGCCCTGATGTTACTCTCGCGACCGTGCAACGCTATCTGCGCTTTCGTAAGCAGATCCCCAAAGGCAGCGATAAACTCTTTGTCACCGATCGCCGCAACCTGCTATTAGGTGAATTGTCGTTAACCACCATATTGCTTAATGCGCCACAGCAGCGGGTTGCCGAGGTAATGAACGACGATCCCACCAGTTTTATTGCCGATGACAAAGCCGATAATGCCGCCAGTGCTTTCGAACGTTACGACCTGATCACCGCGCCGGTTGTCGATTTAAAAGGCAAACTGATGGGCCGTCTTACCGTCGAATCCATTGTCGATTTCGTCAACGAAGACTCCGATACCCATCTGCGGCGAATGGGGGGCTTAAGTCCGGAGGAAGACGTTTTTTCACCGGTATTCAAAGCGGTTAAAAATCGCTGGACCTGGCTAGCAATCAACCTGTGCACCGCCTTTGTTGCCTCGCGCGTTATTGGTCTGTTTGAACATACCATCTCTCAGTTGGTCGCCCTGGCGGCGCTGATGCCGATTGTGGCAGGTATTGGCGGCAACACCGGTAACCAGACCATTACCATGATCGTGCGCGCCCTGGCACTGCATCAGGTGCAACTGAGTAATTTACCCTTTTTGATTGTCAGAGAGCTTGGCGTGGCGCTGATCAATGGCCTAATCTGGGGGGGATTAATGGGGATAGTCACCTGGCTGCTATATGGCAATCTGGCCATGGGTGCCGTAATGACGCTGGCGATGGTTCTCAATCTGCTGGTGGCCGCGCTGATGGGCGTATTGGTACCGCTGACCATGGTCCGTATGGGCCGCGATCCCGCGCTGGGTTCAAGCGTGATGATCACCGCGCTAACCGATACCGGGGGATTTTTTATCTTCCTCGGTTTAGCGACAATCTTTCTGCTGTAGAACAGATAAATCATTTATAATCATGCGAGCCTCGCTTAGGGTGTAGAGCATAAAAATAAAATGAATAATGACGTCATCCCCCGATCGTTTTAATCGGGCCGAGAAAGGTTTTCACAGTGGATAAAAACCTGTATCAATCATCCAGCCCTTTGCCGATAAACTGGGTACGCGTGCTAACGCTTGCCATTACCCAGTGCGGATTGGCTTTGCTGTGTTTGTCGATTATTCATCACTCCTCCAGCCTGGCTGCACTATGGCTGCCAACCTCCGTGCTGATGACGGTACTTTTTTATCATCGTTACCGTGAATGGCCAGGGCTGCTGCTTGCGGCTGCCTGTGGCATTTTTGCCGCCCATACGCTGCTTGGCACGCCATTTTTACGTTACGTGCCCTATGTACTTAATAATCTGCTGGAAGCATCGATCGGTGCCGCCTTGCTGCGCCGGGCGCTCCCCGGTAACGATCCGCTCAATGGCTTGGGCAACTGGCTAAAATTTCTGGTTATCGCGGTGTTATTCACCCCTTTGCTCAGCACCCTGGTGCTGGTGTTGAGTAATATGAACCGCTCTGCCGATGAACTGCATCTACAGGCCACAACCTGGTATCTGTCAGAAGCCGTCGCCGTGTTGGTTCTAACGCCTATCGGGATGGTGTATAAGCACGGAGACAAGGCACGACTGCTGGCCTCTGGTCGCCTGAGTGAATTCTTGTTGACCTTGGGCGTTACGCTGTTTTCCTGCTTTTTAGCGCTTAAATGGCTGCCCTTCCCTTTTGCGTTTATCACCCTGCCATTGCTGTGGGTGGCGATCCGTATGCCGCGTCTGGAAGCCTTTCTGATCTTCCTTGCCACCACCATGATGGTGGGTTTGCTGCAAGCCAGCGTGTTTATGAACGTTTACCCCAATATGCTTAAAATCTGGCAGGGCTTGCTGTTTGCTCCTCTGCTGCTGGTTTTGCTGCCGGTCAGTGCCATGTCGCTGGCGATGCACTCTTTGCGGGTAGAGAGATCCAATATTACCGAGAGTGAGAACCGCTTTCGTAATGCCATGGAATACTCGGCAATCGGTATGGCGCTGGTGTCGCCTGAGGGAAAGTTTCTCCAGGGCAACAAAGCACTCTGTACCCTCCTGGGCTATGACCCGGATTACCTGCAGACTCTTAGTTTTCAGGATATTACCCATCCGGAAGATCTGCATAGCGATCTCTATTCACTGCAACAATTGCTGGATGGGGTGATAGAAGACTACACCCTGGAAAAGCGCTACCTGTGCCACAACGGCAAAATGGTATGGGCGCAACTGGCCGTTTCTCTGGTCAGGGACGATGACGAGCGTCCGCTCTATTTTATCGCCCAGGTCAAAGATATCAGCGATCTGAAAAAGACAGAAAAAAGTAACCAGGTGCTCTCTGAAGCCTTGCACGAAGAGAAAGAGCTGCTGCAAATCACACTCAATGCCATTAATGACGCGGTGATTTCTACCGATAAAGCGATGAACATTACTTTTATGAATCCGGTGGCCGAGAAAATGACCGGTTGGAGCGAGCAGCAGGCGCAGGGGCAACCGGTCAGCCACATTGTGCATATCAGCAATGGCGTTGATGGCCCATTGATCAGCGACTTTACGCCGTTTGATACCAAGGAAAATCAACACGCGTCACTCGATCAGTCTTTGATACTGCATGGTAATAATACCGGCCTTTTTGATGTCCAGCTGGCGGTATCGCCGTTAAAAACGCTGGCCGACGAGCCGATTGGCATTGTGCTGGTATTGCAGAACGTCAGTAAATCTCGAGAGTTGATGCGCCAGTTAAGCTACAGCGCGTCGCACGATCTGCTCACCGGACTCTCCAACCGCGGCAGCTTTGAAAAAAGTCTGAAAAGTGCATTGTTATTGACGCAGATCGAACATCAGACCCACTGTCTGGCCTTTATCGATCTGGACCGTTTTAAATTGGTCAACGACAGTGCCGGCCATGCGGCGGGTGATGAATTATTACGAGAAATCAGTCAATTGATGCTTCAAAACCTGCGTAACAGCGACAGTCTGGCCAGACTCGGCGGTGATGAATTTGCTATTTTGCTGTTTAATTGCGATATCAAGCGAGGTCTGCCGATTTTGCAAAATATCATCGAGAAGATTAACGCCTATACCCTGTTCTGGGATAACCATGTCTATGGCATTGGTGCCAGTGCCGGTATCACCCTGATGAATAACGGTCAGATCAGTCCCAGCGAATATATGGCGCAGGCTGACTTGGCTTGTTACAACGCCAAGCATAATGGGCGTGGGCAAGTGTTTGTTAGTGAAGGGAAAAAATATAATAGTAAGAGAGGTATGGCTTAAGAGGTGATTTTTGCTTTTAAAGGCAATTTTTGGTTTTAAAATCAACGTCAACGTCAACGTCAACGTCAACGTCAACGTCAACGTCAAGGTCAAGGTCAAGGTCAAGGTCAACTGCATTCGCTACGCTCACTGGGCGGCGGCCCAGACCGCCCAAAGGAGGCGAAGGCGCGCCTCCTTTGGAATCCTGCGCCTTGTCCAAATTGAA
>NZ_JAADJU010000013.1 GCF_012933545.1 Rouxiella aceris
AAAATTGCCATTTAAGACATGCTGACTGGCACATTCAGAGACGGCGCCGCGCGAAGCGGAGGGAGACGCTTTTGGCTCCCGACCGAGCAAGGGGACTGCGCAGCAGCGCGGCTCGTGCCACGCGCGGAGTGACTGAAACATAGCCGGTAATAGGCAGCAGACGCATCAAAGACACCAAAAGGCCCAGGATTGTTAAGGAGCGGGCCAGCGCTCCTTAACTCGGTTCGGCACAGCGGGTTAAGTTGCCACTGCTATTATAAAACCGAAACAGCTCCTCGGAGTTAATTGACTTTAAGCCATAAATTGCCATTTAAGCTAAAACAGAAACAACTCCTCATAGCTAATTGACTTTAAAACATAAACTGACACTTAAGCCCAAACCGAAACAATTTCTCTAAAGCCAATACCCTTTTAAACCCATAAATTAACTTTAAAATCAAAAATTACCCTTTAAGCAAAATTGACATTTAAGCCAATAAGCCAAATTCAAAGGAAAAAACATGATCCAGCAACCGACAGTGGCCGTAATAGGATTGGGTGCCATGGGGCACGCTTTTGCCGCCAATCTGTTAACAAAAGGCTTTACTACCCACGTCTGGAACCGAACAGCGTCGCGCGGCGACGATCTGGTTGCTGCCGGGGCGATAGCTGGCAGTAACCCGCGCGAAACCGTGGCCGGAGCGGATGTGGTGATTGCCATGCTTGCTGACGGGGCCACCACCCTGGCAGTTATCACTGCAACGGATGGTATCCTCGCTGGCCTGAAACCAAATGGCATACTGGTGCAGATGGGCACCATTGGCGTTGAGGCTACCGACGCGCTGATTGCGCTGGTAAAAAAACAGCGCCCCGATGTGGTATTAATTGATGCGCCAGTTTCCGGCACCAAAGGCCCGGCGGAACAGGCGCAGATCGTGGTGCTGGCCAGCGGCGACCGCCAGGCCGCAGCAGCGGTTGAGCCGGTATTTGCCGCCATCTCCAAAGCGGTGAAATGGCTGGGTGAGGCAGGGCGGGCCTCCAAAATGAAGCTGGTGGTCAATGCGTGGTTGATTGCCATGATGCAGGGTATCGCCGAGAGCACTCAACTGGCACAGCAACTCGGCTTTAGCATTGATGAACTTTGGGATGTGCTGGACGGCGGGCCACTGGCGGCACCTTATATCAAAGGCAAAATGGCCATGTTTAAAAGCAATGACTATCAGCCACAGATGCAGCTCAACTGGGCCTTAAAGGATATTAATCTGGCACTGGATGCCAGCGGACCCTGTCGACTGCCGGTAATGACTCGCATCAGCGAGACTTGGCAGCAAGCGGTAAATGCCGGGTATGGCGATAGTGATTTGGCGGTGGTCTACCGTTATCTTGGCAATCAAAATAAGCAATAACTCGCAGCCAGGCGCGGCGTCGCCGCGCTTACAAATTATCAAGATTAGCCGATATCAGCGCGATCACCTGGCGGGCATGCTCAATATCTTGCATTGAAACCCCCGCCATTACCTGCAAAATAATATCATCATTTATCTCACTGGCCCGATTTGCCAGTGCAGTCCCTGTTTCAGTAAGCATGACATCGTTAACCCGGCGATCGTTTTCCCCCTGGCTGCGAGTGATATATCCCAGAGCCTGTAGACGATCAAGCAAACGGATAGCGGTGGGATGCTCAACTTCCAGTAATGCCGTCAGCTCGCTTTGTGGCAAACTGCCTGCGGCTGCTTGCAGATGTAACAATACCTGACCTCGTGCCTGAGTCAGACCAATGGTTTTAAAACGCGCATCGGAATAGACACGCAATTTGCGACCAAGGCGCATATTTTCCGGTAAAAAACGCAGCGTTGCCAATTTATCAGAATAATGGGTCATATAGTCCTCATCTCACAGTAAGGTCGATAAAAACTGTAGGCAAGATGAAGCCTAACACGAAGGCCTGCCTGGAAATAAAGCGCTATGCGACGAAATAAGAAAATTTTTGTCGGTAAATGTTATTTAGTTGTGAATATATGGCGAATGCATTATTAGGGGTTAATAAAAATGTCATTAATTTCCTTTAGTTTAGTCCGTTGTTATGGCCAGACTGTGAGCAGGGATATTTTGCGGTATCTGACCGTCGCACGTTTGACCACAACCCATGCGAAGCAGATAATGCTGCGCATAGGATCTGCTCAGGCAGAAGGGTTTCACAGACAGAGGGATCAATGAGCAATCAGTCGACTACGGCCAAACAACTTGAAGTCAAGCGCATTGTCGATGTGCTTTCCAGAGCCATTGCTCAGCATCGGCTACGTCCGGGTTGCAGGCTGATCGAGGCGCAGATTGTTGATGCCCTCAACGCCAACCGCAATCATGTCCAGGTTGCCCTGCAACGTCTGGCCATGCTGCGTATCGTCGATATTGAACCCAACCGTGGTGCCATGGTTTCTCAACCTTCGGCCAAAGAAGCGCGGGAGATTTTTATCGCTCGCCGTGCGATTGAACGTGCCATTGTTGAAAACATCTCTCCTGATATGATGCGCCGCCATCGGCATCGCGTTGTCAGCCAACTGCGCGTTGAACGCGACGCCACCAGTGCCAGCGATCGTCGTGCCATTGTGCGTGAACTTAGCGAGTTTCATCTGCTGCTTGCCGAGATTTGTGGTAATCAGGTGCTGAGTGAAATCCTTGCCAATCTCATGGTGCGTAGTTCGCTGATTGTGGCACTTTATCAGCGTAATGATGTGCCATCTTGTCAGTCCGCCGAACATCAGGCCATAGTTACTGCGCTGGAAGCCGGTGATAAGCAACAGGCAGTTGCCGTATTGCAGGAACACCTTATCAAGCTTGAAGCGCAGCTTGAGCTTGAAGAACCGTCACCTGGCGAAATCAATCTGCGCCAGGCGTTGGCCGATCTCTAAATAACCAATCGGGAGTCAAAAATGGTAGCCAACTCCGGCTATCCAACTGGCGGCACGATTGTCCCTGAGTTGGGCATATTCATAGCCGATATCGATCACCCATTTATCGCCGGGTGTGAACTGAAACCCTGCTGATGCCACACCGCCCCAGTCGTTCTCTTTACTGGTATATCTTCGCTTTTTCCCACCGCCATTTTGTCGCCTGCTGCCACTGTTCTCCTGTTCAAGATAACTATTGGTAACGGCGATACCAACGCTTGAGTAGACGCTTAAGAAATGGCTGAAACGGTAGCTGGGTCCGACACTCAGGGAACCGTAGGTTTGTGTAACCCGGTTCTGTTTGCCCAGGTTATTGCTCTCGGTCTTGCCTTCACGCTGGGTGTAGGTGAGGGCGGTTATTATCCCCCAATCGTTATCGATCATATAATTTAAACGTGCATTAATACCCTGACCTTTTTTATTGTTAATATCGCCTTTATCATTTATTGATGAGGGTGGCGTAAAGCGAGTTTGCGCATAACCTAAAGATAACGTATTCGCTTGCAACGGTGACGGAAATATTAAAACAATAACAACAATAAAAGCTATTTTTTTAAGTAATGATATTTTCATAATCAATTCCTTTGAATGCAGTCTGAATGAATAATCTTTAAAACGCGATGGGCGTGCGGCGAGAAAACAGCTATTATGGCTGCTTTCTCGTTAATAAAATTAAAATGGCGTTAATCAGTATTTAGGGAATATATTCGATAATATCGCCAGGCTGACAGTTGAGTGCCTGACAGATAGCCTCCAGGGTCGTGAATCTGATTGCTTTTGCCTTGCCACTCTTGAGAATAGAGAGGTTGGCTTCGGTAATATCAATCGCTAGCGCCAGGTCCTTGGCTTTAATATGTCGCTCTTTTAAGAGCTGGTCCAGATTGACATGTATAGGCATGTTAAATTACCAAGTCCTGTTCATCCTGAATTTTTTTGCCAAGATTAATAATATGGCTCATGATAATTAATCCGGCGCCGATAATCACATAACTTATATCATTAGAGGTAAAAGTGAAGTTTCTGGCTTGTGAGGGCGTTTCAATAAATAAAAATAGAGTGACCGAGTTAATCAGGCTTAAGATTGGAATAATAATAAAACCGATACCGGCCAGCAGGATTTTTCGCACTTGTTTATCGCTAAATATCTCTCCGCAGCGAATGCTTTTAAAAAATTGATAAAACTGAAACAAAATAAAACCATTTAAGAGATCACTAATCAAAAACACCCCGGAATAGAGCAGGGTATCTGCAAGAGTAAGATCGGCTGGCAGTGAGCTGACCAGGCTAACGGAAGCCAGGGACAGATGGCTTAGCCAGATCATTCCCTGGCCCAGCAGTGGCATGACCAGCATGCCGGCCAGCATGGCGATTTCCAGCGCGCGACACCAGCGGGTTAATTTTGTTTGCGTCCTGACCATTACAGCATCCCTTTATCTAGAAATTATCGTAAAACGATAATAGGTAAAAATTATCGTTTTACAATAATTTTTTGCCTCACTTCCTCGCCCGTTTAAGCTCGGTTGTCAGTTGGCTCAGATGCCGCAGCGATAACCTCTACCTGCGCGGACGGCAAACAACCCCGCCCAACTTGCCTTTAGTGTCCGGCAGTCTTGGATAACAGATTGATCATCAATACGCCGGCGATAATCAGCACCATGCCACCAATGGCATAGGCATCCAGTTTTTGTCCAAAAAAGACAAAACCGGCACAGGCAACCAGCACAATACCCATTCCGGCCCATATGGCGTAGGCAATCCCTACTGGCATCGACTTCAATACCAAAGAGAGCAGAATAAAGGAGAGGATATAACCGACCACTACCGCGATAGAAGGGTAGAGACGGGTAAAACCGGCGGAGGCCTTAAGCGAACTGGTGGCGATCACTTCAGATATAATGGCAATAAACAGGTAGAGATAGGTCATAAGTTTTCGTCATAAATAGTAAAACCGCTATTTTAGACCAAAGTACGGTGTTCTGTCAGACAAAACCGCCACCCTGGCTGATTAATTTTTACACAAGAGAAACTTTTGTACTCTTGTCAGCAACTAATTATTCGACAGTAATTAATTCAATTATATTTAAAACATTAAATAATTTGCGGAGAATAGTTTATGGAAATAAATCATATTCAACGGGGAATTGCTGTGACGAACGATGAGGTATCACAGCTACACCAGGAAAAAGTAAATGCCCAACAGCATAAACCTGATGTTGTCCGCACTCAGCGGGCGAAACGCGGGGTATTAAACGGTATTGAAAGCAGCGATCATTGGCACGTGCGCCTGGGATTGGGCGGACTTATGGAGTATGTCCCCTGGCTTCGGGATATCAACCCGATGGGGATTTTTCTCAGGCGCATTTTTCTCCTCCTTGAATCGAAAACAGTACCTAAAATGCCAGCAATAACCCAAGCCACTCAAAAAAGGCAGGTTGTGGCGGCAGCGATAAGTACGGAATTGCCAGGCTTGCGCAGAATTGAGTATAAAGGCATACGTGCCTACGTCAGGCCAAGCAGGCAGGCGGGGATCTTTGAGCTATACCGCTTGGACAGATATAACCAGCCAATACGGGCCGGGCTTTATTACCCCACTCAACATGGTGAATGGCGGGCTGCGGGATTGTGCGTGGCTGGCGACGATATCAGCCACAATGATAATAAACACAGTGAGAATGAAGAGGATAATTCGTTTTTACTGAAAAAACCGCTTTTTTAATTAACTTACTGTCTGCTCGCAAATAAACTCAGTGAGCCTAACTAATTAATTTTATAGCATAAGAAACTTTTTACTGCCGTTTCCAACTAAGCATTCAGGTATTGTTAATTTGATTATATTTAAATCATAAAACCATTAGCGTGGAGTTTATTATGGAAATTGGCAGTTTTAATCGGGGAAATGCTATTAATCGTTATTATGCGCAAAACGTAAATGAAAATAAGACTGACGTTCAACAGCAGGAGGTTTTTGTTGTGCGCAGTCGGCGGGTAAAACGTGGGACGTTAAATGGTATCCAAACCAGTGACCCCTGGTATGTGCGACTGAGTCTGGGCGGTATTCTGGAGTTTATTCCCGGAGTCAGGGATATTAATCCTATGGGGGCGGTAAGGCGCATATTTGGCGGGCGAACAGCGCCAGGCGTGCCTACACCGCAAGCGACTACAACCGTTAGCCCGGCACCTGCCAGACCGCCATTACCGGGGTTTCGTCAAATTACCTTCCAGGGGCAAAGTGCCTATATCAGGCCCAGTGGCCAGGCAGATATCTTTGAGTTATATCATCTGGGAAGATATCAGCAGCCGCTGCGCACTGGGCTGGTTTACCTCGATAATCGTGGCCAGTGGCGGTCAGTGGGATTATCGGGGGGCGGCGATCCTGTCCCAGGACCTTCGGGTCGGCAACCGCCGGTAGGTGGCATATGGCATCTGCTGCGACAAGCCAATCAAATGCTGCAATCTGCCTCCGATCATGCCACTGCGTTGAGCAACGCAACCAACCTGTTTATCGATCGTCTAAGAGAGACGCTACAGACGCGCAATCATGAGCAAATAGCCCGCGAGAGCGATCAACTTGCTGCTTATCGTCGGCAATATCGCATCCTTAATCAGTCACTGGCAGAAACCAGAAATGTCATAAACACTCTGCGGGTCTGTCTGCAGACATGGAATGACCGACACCCCGAGGCCAGGGTCGCTCTCCGAGTCATCACCAATTATTTGCGGCAGGCCGCAGAAATGGTGGACAGTATTAATGAATTAACCCACCAAGTTGCCCTGCGCGAACAGGCGCTGGCGATGGATGAGCGGCAAATTAATCTGATCCTTAACGATAACAAGGAAAATGAAACCCGCTAGCCAATAAGCAGAACTGATGGTCAGTGCACTAATAAAGTGCATTATGGTGTTTTAAGTGGACAAATTGCCTGTAATCGCAGACTGACAGGCAATTTGTCATTGCCGTTGCTTATGTCTGCGCGCGGGTATGGCACGGGTATTAGCGGCTAAAGTCTCGGGTTGCTGCGGCACTGGCCTGAATATTGCTTTGACCCCATAGGTTTTCAGTTCAGGTGGGGGCGGTGATGAATCTCAGACGTTTAAAGTATTATGTGAAAATTGTCGATATCGGCAGCCTGACTCAGGCGGCGGAAGTGCTACATATCGCGCAACCGGCATTAAGCCAGCAACTGGCAGCGTTGGAGGGCGAACTGGATCAACAATTATTGATCCGCACCAAGCGCGGCGTGACCCCAACCGAAGCGGGCAAAATCCTCTACAGTCATGCCCAGACTATCTTACGCCAGTGTGAACAGGCGCAAACCGCGGTGGATAACGCCGGCAGCGCGTTAAGTGGTCAGGTTTCAGTGGGGCTGGCACCTTCCACCGCGGCTTCGCTGCTGGCAATGCCATTAATCCAGGCGGTGAAAGCCCGGCATCCCGCTATTGTGCTCTATCTTAATGAAAACTTCGGCTCGCCAATGAGTGAGCAAATAATGAATGGCCGCATGGATATGGCGGTGATCTATGGCGATAAAGCGGTGCACGGCCTGTCATTCGTTCCGCTTATGAAGGAAGAGCTGTTTTTGGTTGGTGCGGGAACCCCGCCCGCAACGGGAGGCACTGTCGAGTTGAACGAGGTGATCAAGTACGATCTCTTTATGCCCCGGCCTTATAACGTGGTGCGCAGGCTGGTGGATGAGACCCTGCTGCGCGAAAAGTTAAAGGCCAATATTATTGCTGAAATTGAATCCCCTTCAACCCTGAACGCCGCGGTACTTAACGGTCTCGGCGTCACCATCGTGCCTGAATCCGCCGCGCGCTCCATGGCGACACAAACGGGGATCTGGCTGTCACGCATTACCTCGCCGGGTATTCAGGCTCCGCTCTCGTTTTGCATGTCCGACCATCTGGCCTTATCGCCTCCGGCGCAGGCGGTGAAAGATATTTTGCTGTCACTGATGGTCAAGCGTACCCAGGATAATCGTCCATTGATGCTGGTTCATTAAACTGTGCTCCCTGGCCTATAAGACGTGCTTATTACGGCACAGGGAAACCCTCTTTCAGACTGAGAAAACGGCAGGCTACAGTTGCCGTTATTATCTGATGAGTACACTTGAGGGCGGGCTACATGGTTTCACAACAGGACGCAATAATCGATTTTACGGCCGCTGAGGCGGTGCTTCGCGTTGAACGTACTTCGCTACGGGTTCAGCAACCGGCGACCACTGCGGATATGGTGTCACTGGCCGTGGGTGAACCCGATTTTGATACACCTCCGCGTATTATTGCCGCGGCTGCACGGGCGTTGAAGCAGGGATTGACCCACTATGCGCCGCTGCTGGGAGAAAAACCGCTGTGCCAGGCACTGGCCAACAGGGTAGCAGCTCGCTCGGGCGTAGCTGTCTCGGCGGGAGAAATCCTGGTAACGCACGGCGGGACCGGTGGTCTGTCGGCGGCGATCCTGTCGATCGTCAATCCCGGTGATCGCGTGGTGATCCCCGATCCGACCTACTCGTTGTATGCCGATCTGGTCAATATGGCCGGTGGCATCTGCGTACCAGTACCTTGTCAGGCCGATTTGCACTGGGATCTTGCTGCGCTGAAACAGGCCATGCAGGGTGCAAAGCTGTTTGTATTTTGCAATCCGGGTAATCCGACCGGTATCGTGCATACCTGCGAAGAAATGATGGCGCTCGGCGATATCGTGCAGGCCAGCAACACGCTGGTGATCGCCGACGAGGCCTACAGCGATCTGGTGTTTACCGACCAACCCTTTACCTCTGCCCTGGATATTCCCGCTTTCCGTGGACGCACCCTCTATTGTCAGACCTTCTCAAAAAGTTATGCCATGACCGGCTGGCGCGTTGGCTATCTGGCCGGGCCGGCAGCAATGATTGCCGCTGCCGCACGGGTGCATAACACGGCTAATGGCTCGGTCAATACGGCGGTGCAGTATGCGGCACTGGCTGCAATTGAGGAGTGCGATCAGGACGTGCTGGAGATGCACAAAATTTATCGTGAACGCCGCGCACTGATGATCGCCGGGTTAAGTGCCATTCCGGGGCTGACGCTGAATCAGCCTGAGGGCGCCTTTTACTGTTTTCCATCTTACTCGGCGGCGGTTTCCTCGGTGGAGATGGTCACCATTTTGCGCGGATTTGGTATTGCCGTGCGCCCCGGTAGCGAATTCGGTGCTGCCGGTGAGTCCCATATTCGTCTCTCCTATGCCACCAGTAAAGAAGTCATTGCCGAAGGTCTGGCACGACTCAAACTGGGGCTGGCTTCTTTATCCTGATAGCGCCGGGGGAAACGCGAGATGTCTATTGAAACGCTAAGTCAGCCGGCGATCAGCTTATTGGGTAGTCGCGCCATGCTGTTTGAAGCGCCGGGCGTGTTGGGGCTGGAAAACCAGCAACGCATCTGGGCGTTATCCAGCCAGGTAGCCCAGTGGCCGTTGGTGGCGGAATCGGTACCGGGAATGAATAACCTGATGCTGACTTTTCACCGTCCTCCCGAGGAGCTTGCGCCCTTGTATCAGGCGCTGCTCGATGAGTGGCAACGCGGCGAGGCACAGACCCTGCAAGGGCGGGTGATCGAACTGGCGGTTTGTTACGGTGGCGAGTACGGCCCGCATATGCGTGATGTTGCCGAACACACCGGGCTAAGTATTGCCGAAATTGTTCGCCGCCACACGGAACCGCTGTACCCGATTTATGCCCTGGGCAGTCATCCCGGTTACTGCTATCTGGGAGGGATGGATCCCGCCCTGGCCACGCCGCGCAGACAAACGCCGGAGCTGAATATTCGCGGTGGTTCCGTCTCCATTGGTGGTGTGCAGACCGGGGTGTCTGCCTCCGCCGGACCAAGCGGCTGGAACACTATTGGTCATACCGAGTTTGTGTTTTTCGATGCTCAGGCCCAGCCGCCGGTGATGTTACGTCCCGGTGACAGCCTGCGTTTTCGGGTCGAAAAGGTGCTGTCATGATTGAAATTGAAAAAACGACGGCGCTGTCGAGCATTCAGGATCTCGGCCGCAGCGGCTGTCTGAATTACGGCGTTGGCCGTGCCGGGGCGATGGATCCGTTAGCGCTGCAACTGGGGAATCTGCTGTTGGCCAATGACCCGCAGGCGGCGGCGATCGAAATCCCATTGTTCCCTTTTCGCGTACGTTTTCTGCGCGACTGCGCCTTTGCGGTCAGCGGTAATGATGGCGATATCCTGTTGGATGATAAGCGCTTGCCGCCCTGGTGGGTGGCACAAGCCAAAGCCGGGCAAAGTCTGACCATTAACGCTTCACGCCATTCGGCCCGCGCCTATCTGCATCTGCCGGGAGGCATTGATGTGCCACAGGTGCTGGGATCGCGCAGCACCCAATTACGTGGTGCCTTTGGCGGCTACCAGGGGCGCGGCCTGCAAAAGGGCGATCGGCTGGCGGCAAAAGAGCCGGATCGTGTACTACCCAGTGATATTGGCATTGCCTCACCGTGGCTGCGTTTTGCCGATATCAGCGCGGAAGTGCAGACCCTGCGTGTACTGCCTGCCGCCGAACATCTGGCTTATACCGCCGCCTCGCGGGAAAAATTTTGGCAGCAGACATGGAAAATCACCCCGCAAAGCAATCGCTATGGTTACCGCCTGGAGGGTGAGGCGCTGGTGGCGCTGGAAACCATGGAAATGCGCTCACATGGCATTGTTCCTGGTGTGATCCAGGTACCGCATAACGGCCAGCCGATTATCCAGATGAGCGATGCCCAGCCCAGCGGCGGTTATCCAAAGTTTGCCACCGTGATTGAAGCCGATTTATGGCTGCTGGGGCAGATCCCGCCGGGACGTCGTATTCGCTTTGTGGCCTGCAACTATGACCAGGCGCGTGAGGCCTGGGAGACGCAGCAGGCTTATCTACAGCAGGTAGCGCAACAATTGCGGCAGCTACGCGGTACAGCATATAGCGTGATGTCATGATCGATATTTCATATTTTCAGGGCAGCAGATGATAGCCATAAACGAAATCCGCCAAATCGCCCGTCGCATGCAGGCGTCAGGTCTGGGAGACATTGAAATTAGCGGCAAGGATTTTTCGCTGCGTATGCGTTGTGATGCCCATAACGCCCAGCGGACGCCGCAGCAAGAGACATCGGCAAAACCCGTGGTCATCAAGGCGGCAGGCAAGGGGGTGTTTTTGGCATCGCACCCGATGCAGAGCAAAGTTTTAGCAGCAGCGGGGGAACGCGTTCAGGGTGGCGACTGCCTGGGATTTTTACAGCAGGGCGATCTGTTGCTGCCGGTGCGCAGTCCCGGCACTGGCGAGATCGCACGCTGTCTGGTTAACCCTGGTGACGAGGTGGGTCGCAGTAAAGTGTTGTTCTGGCTGACCCCGACGGTCGCGGATAAAGCATCAGGAGGGATGTTATGAGACTGATTGATTTAAATGCCGATCTTGGCGAAGGCTTTGGCGACTACCGCATTGCGGATGACCGCTCGCTGATGTCGATTATCAGTTCTGCCAATATCGCCTGCGGTTTTCATGCCGGTGATGCCGTGACCATGGCCGAAAGCGTGATGCAGGCCAAAGAGAACCAGATCGATCTCGGTGCTCACGTCGGTTTTCCCGACCTGCAGGGATTTGGCCGTCGACGTATGCAGATTGAACATCGCACTCTGGCCCATTACGTCACCTATCAACTGGGGGCATTGGCCGGTTTTGCCCGCGTGCATAACTACCCGCTAACCCATATGAGTTTCCATGGTGCGCTGGGCAATATGGCGGCGGAGGATGACACTCTGGCTTTGGCGTTATTGCGGGCCGTGCAGGCGTTTGATCCGGCGTTGATTATCAGCACGACGGCCGGTAACGCCGTTGAACGGGGAGCGCGGGCGCTCAACATGCGCGTTGCCTGCACGTTGCTGGCGGATCGTGCTTACCACAGTAACGGCATGCTGGTCAGCCGCGGCCAGCCGGGCGCGGTGATTGACGATAGCGAGCAGGTGCGCGCCCGTATCCGTCAATGGCTGACCAGCGGTACCTTGACCAGCATCGAAGGCGAGGTAATGCCAATGGTGGTCAGTTCTATTTTGCTGCACGGCGATACCCCCGGGGCGGTAGCGCTGGCGCGAGAAATCCGCCGTGAGATAGAACAGACGCCAGGCTGTGAAATTCGGGCCATTTCGCGACAGTAACTACCGTGAAAGTGGGAAAAAACATTAAAAAACAACAATAACATCAGTACGGACAAGCTTCATAAGCGGGCCTTATTGCCACACAGCCTTTATGTCTTATCCGTTGCCTAAGTTAGCCGCTACATTCGATTTATGCCGACCGTTGGCCACCTGATTGCCAATGGCATTATTTAAGAGGAATTGTTATGCCGTTTTCTGATTATAAAACCGCGCTAGTCACTGGCGCTTCTGCCGGTATGGGTGAAGCTATCGTCGAACGTTTATGCCAGGAAGGATTGATTGTCCATGCCGTGGCGCGTCGTGAAAGTGAGTTGGCGACCCTGGCAGCGCGAACCGGCTGTATTCCTCATGTTATTGATGTCACTGATATTGCCGCACTAACCCGACTATGCAGTGAAATTGAGGTGGATGTGCTGGTTAATAACGCCGGTATCTCTCATCCCGGTTCGATTGCCAATGCCAAAGAGGAATATATCGATGCGCAGATTGATGTCAACCTACGGGCGGTGTTGCATCTGTGCCGCCTGACCGTACCGGGAATGATGGCCCGCGATCGCGGCCATATTATCAATATTACCTCCATTGCGGCGATTTATAACTTTGGCGGCAATTCGATTTATCACGCCACCAAAGCCGGGGTGCATGCTCTTTCTCGTCAGCTGCGCGTCGACTGTTATGGCAAACGGGTGCGCGTTACCGAAATTTGTCCTGGTCGCGTGGCTACCGATATTTTCGGCAATGTCTCCGGCGATAAAGAGGGGGCCAAAAAACAGTTTATTGACGGTTTTGAGCTGCCTACCGCCAAAGATATTGCCGATACTGTGGCCTTTGCGTTGGCAATGCCGGTCGCCGTCAATATTGGCAATATTGAAATTACCCCCACGCTGCAGGTGCCGGGCGGTCTTTCCACCATGCGGCCCGGTGATGTGCGCTGAGGATGGTATCCGCTAATTTGCTGACAGGGGGACGGAATGGCGACAGTGAAAAATAGTTTTGATCTGGCGGCCGTGATGCAGGGGCAATATGGCGACCTGTTGCTGAATGGCATTGCGCTGACGCTAAAGCTGGCGATAGGTGCCTGGCTGTTTGCCATGGTGCTGGCGTTGCTGCTGGTGATTATCCGCCTGTCGCATCAACGTATCGCCGTGGCGCTGGTCAGTATTTATGTCTCTTACCACCGCAATGTGCCGACGCTGGTGCAATTGATGATGTGGTATTTCGCTATCCCGACGCTGTTGCCGGAAAGTCTGCAAAACTGGATCAACGATCAGAACGCCGAGTTTATTTTTTCTCTGATGGCACTGGGTCTGTGTCAGGCGGCTTATTTCTCGGAAGATATTCGCAGCGGTCTGCGCGCCATTCCCGACGGGCAAACCGAAGCGTCTCGCGCCTTGGGCATGAGTTATATCAAGTCAATGCGTCTGATTATTCTGCCACAGGCCTTACGCAATGCGTTGCCTTCACTGATCAATCACACGGTATTGCTGTTTAAAAATACCAGTCTGGCGATGGTGATTGGTGTTGCAGAACTGACTTATGTCACCCGCGAAATTGAAAACCAGACCTTCAGAACCTTTGAAATTTATCTGGTGGCTTCGGTGATTTACCTGTTTTTCTCACTGCTGTTGATGGGCGGCGGCGCGCTGATCGCCAAACGTTTTCAGCGCACGCTGGCGAGGTAAGGGCTGATGACTGATTTCTTCGCGATTGTTCATCAATACTGGATGCTGTTTCTGGTGGGGCAGTATCCGCACGGGGCGCTGGGTGGCCTGGCCAATACGCTGTTGCTGTCTGTGGTCGCCATGCTGTTTGCTTTTCCCCTGGGCATTGTGTTGGCCATGGCACGTATTTCGCCGTTTAGCGGTGTGCGCCGCGCGGCGGCAGTGTGGGTCTATGTCTTTCGCGGTATTCCGCTGATGATGGTGGTGTTCTGGACCTATTTTTGTGTACCCATGCTGCTGGGGCACGATATTAACGGCTTTGCCACCATGGCCTGTACGCTGGTGGTCTATGAAAGTGCCTATATTGCCGAGATTGTCCGCGCCGGGATCCAGGCCTTGCCTTCCGGTCAGTACGAAGCTTCGCGTGCTCTGGGCATGAGTTATTTGAAAACCTTTCGGCTGATTATTCTGCCGCAGGCGCTGTACAACATGTTACCCAGTCTGATCAGTCAGTTGGTGTCGATTATTAAAGACAGCACCCTGGGTTATGTCATTAACGTGCAGGAATTGACCTTTGCCGCCAATCAGGTCAGTAACCAGTTGTTGACCAAGCCTTTTCAGGTGTTTGCCATTGTGGCGCTCAGCTATTACGTGATCTGTTTTAGTCTCACCTGGCTGGCCAATACATTGGAAAAACGTATTGCCCGTCAACGTACTCGTCCGCAAGGGGCCGTGCCGGTGGCCATAGCCGCACCGCTCACCTCGCAATTTATTATCAAGGAGCCGAAATGATCCCGCTGATTTTATTTAACCAGGTCAATAAATGGTACGGCGCGTATCAGGCTCTGACCGATTTGAGCGCTGAAATTCGCAGTGGTGAAGTGGTTGTCGTCTGTGGGCCATCAGGCTCCGGTAAATCAACGCTGATCCGTACCGTCAATCGCCTTGAGCCAATCCAGGACGGGCAGATCCTGTTTGATGGCCTGGATATTAACGGCAGCAGCACGCGGCTGAATCAACTGCGCACCCGTATCGGTTTTGTCTTTCAGAATTTTAATCTGTTCCCGCATCTCTCGGTGCTGGAAAACGTGATGATTTCGCCGCTCAAAGTGCTGGGTGTCCGCAAGTCGCAGGCGCGAAAAGAGGCCATGTTGTTGCTTGAACGCGTCGGACTGGCACACAAGGCTGAGGCGTATCCCTTACAACTCTCCGGCGGACAGCAGCAGCGTGTGGCTATTGCTCGTGCGCTGGCGATGAAACCGCCGGTGATGCTGTTTGATGAGCCAACCAGCGCCCTCGATCCAGAAATGGTCGGCGAGGTGCTTAGCGTTATGCGCGGCCTGGCACAGGAGGGTATGACCATGATGTGTGTGACCCACGAAATGAATTTTGCCCGTGAAGTGGCTGACACTATCTGGTTTATGGATGAGGGGAAAATTCTCGAAAAGGCACCGCCGGCGCAGTTTTTTACACAACCGCAGCACCAACGTGCGCAGCGTTTTTTGAGTGATTTACGCCAGCATTGATTTGCTATCGCTTTTGCCAGCCAGCCGATAACTGTTTTTTCTATTAATTCGTGACATTGTCACTTAATGCTATGCCACCATCAGGGGTAATTTGCTTATGAAACTCAAAACACTGTCCGTTGCCTTATTACTCAGCCCACTGGCGCTGACTACCTTAGCGGTAAAAGCAGATATGCTGGCGGATATTCAGGCGCGGGGCCAGTTAAACTGTGGCGTCTATTCCGATGTACCGCCGTTTTCTTCGCCGGATGCCCAGACCCGGCAACTGGTGGGCATGGATGTCGATCTCTGTACCGCGCTGGCCAAACAGATGGGCCTGAAACTTAATTTAATGCCAACCTCGGTGGAAGCGCGTATTCCGGTATTGACCACTGGTCGCGTCGACGTGTTGATCGCCAATCTGGCTTATACCAAAACTCGCGCATCGCAAATTCAGTTTAGCGATCCCTACTATGTCGCCAAAGAGATGCTGGTGGTAAAGAGCCCTAACGCCGACCAGCCGAAAAGCTTCTTTAAAGACAAACGCATTAGCGCCACCAAGGGCACCACCTCCGAACAGTCAATCTATCTGGCCGGTGCCAAGGCCATTACTTTTCAGGATACGGCATCCGCTTATCTGGCTTTACAGCAAAATAAATCTGTTGGTTTTGTCACCAATACCATGACCGCCATTAAAATGATCTCGCAGGCCAAAAAGGGGGGGGTCGATCTGGCCATGACCTCTTTCCCAATGGCGCTGGAGCCAATTGGCATTGGGATGAAGCAGGGTGAACCGGCTCTGTTGGCCAAAGTTAATGCCAGCCTGAAGGCGATGGACGATCAGGGTGAGATTGACCAGATTTGGAATAAATGGATTGGCCCTAATACCGAGTACAAAATGGTTCGTGAAGATAAAGTCCAGCCATTGAGCAATCTGAAATTCCAGCCGCTGGAATAAGCTGCACCCACGATCCTCTCCCTTTTATATTGTAAAGGGAGGGGTATCCCGGGTTGGCAGTTCACCTGAAAGTTGTCAATATCCTGCCGTTTTCCTGACTTGTCAGATAGCCTCTCGCCATATCCCCCACGTATATTTCATTTCGTTAAAAAAACAGGCCGGTGTCGCTTATCGCCGCCGACCTGTGCTCTGTTTGGCAAATGATAATCCCAAGGTGGAGGACCCGGTGATGATGCGATTTTATATGATGGCGGCGGTGTTGAGTGCGGTGACACTGTTATCTGGCTGTGGTCTGGCAAACTACCAGTTACAGCAAGACCGGCAGCAATGTGCTCTGTATGGCTTTCAGCCGGGAACAGACGCCTTTGCACAATGTATGCAGAAAACCAGCGTTGAACGCGACCGCATGGCGATAATGCAGACCATGATCCGGCCAAGATATTAAGGGACGAAGAATTTTACAGGTGACGGTGTCACTATTATCACGCTGCCGGCAAAACGGTGAAGCTGCAGTAAGCCGTTAACAGCACCTGTGCGCCGGGGAGGAAAGCCCCCCGGACGACAAAATAATCAGCAGGACTTGGACATCGCACTCTGAGGACAAGATTTCCAGTTCGACCAGGCACTATTTTTACAGGGATAGTTGATCGCTGTTTTTAGTCCAACCCATTCCAGCTCTGGCGGTATTGGCAGTGGCGCCTCGGCGACCACTTCCTCCGCTGGCGGTGCCATCACTCTCTCATCCAACTCTATTTTGGGACATAAGCCATAGCTAGGCCATTCAGGCAGACGACGATAGACTGCAGGCGTGGTTTTAAACTGCTTTTTAAAGGTGCGGGTAAAGGTCTGCTGTGAGTCAAACTGGTATTTATCGGCAATGCGCAATACCGAGTTTTGTGACATGCGCAGTTCAGTCGCGGCCATGGTCAGTCGACGTTGACGCGTATAAGTGCCCAACGTATGACCAGTGTAGCTTTTAAACAGGCGTTGCAGGTGCCATTTCGAGTAGCCCGATTTCGCGGCAATGGTCTCTAAGGTTAAGGATTGATCCAGGTTATGTTCAATCCAATCCAGCAGTTCACTGACAATACTTTCGTGGTACATAGATGATTCCCCCGTTAAGCATGTCATTTAGCCATCGAGTTGTCTGGACTACAATGCGCAATTCAGCCATATTATTTACCAATCCAGCCAAATCATAGATAGGGTTTAACCTATGCCGATCATTCAGTGTGAAACCATAGACTGCAAACGTACTGCTATTGACGATATCGAACGACCGGTGATTGCCCTTGGCGCTTCACGGGTGGACGGGGTATGGGAGCTGGAAATGCATCAGCATCGCAAAGCACAGTTGATCTATACCCTGCAAGGGATTATCAGCTGTGAACTGGAGCAGGGGGTGTGGGTGGTTCCGCCCCAGTGTGCGGTGTGGATCCCCGGTGGCCTGATGCATTCTGCCAGGGGAACCGGGGTCAATCAATGTTATTGCCTGTTTGTCGAACCTGAAGCAGGTCGCAATTTGCCGACCACCTGCTGCACATTATCGGTCTCCCCGTTGTTGCGGGAGCTGCTCTTGCATGCGGCCCATTTCCCGTTGCTTTATGATGAGCATGGCGCTGAAGGTAATGTAATCAATACATTGCTCGATCAGTTGTCCGTGGCCCGCGTTGAAGATCTGTATTTGCCATTACCCCGCGACAACCGTTTACGTCAGTTGACCGACGGCATGTTACAGGATCCAGCCGACAAATCGACGCTGGCGGAGTGGGCCGGACGCATCGGCATGAGCGAACGCAGCTTGAGCCGCACCTTTGCTCACCAGGTGGGGATCAGCGTTCACCGCTGGCGCAAGCAGCTGCATGTTATCCTGGCATTGCAGAAGTTGTCGAAAGGCACCAGCGTGCAGGCGGTTGCCCTCGATTTGGGGTATGAAAGTGCCAGCAGCTTTGTCACCATGTTCCGCAAGGCGCAGGGCAAACCCCCAGCTCGCTACCTGTCTGATTGTGCCAACTGTCAGGAATCGCCAATGCAGGGGGGATTCTCACTGTCTGAAAGCATGGGTTAACGGGCCTCCTTGCGGGTTTTCAAGACACAATAATATCGGCGGCCGCCTGAAAAACTGTTCGCCTTGTTGACCCGTAAGGCAAGATTGCATTGAAATTTGCGATTACGATCAATTAGTCAAACTTGACCAAGTCCTTAAAGATCAAGTGTCCGGCCAGACGTAGCGGGTCAGAGTTGGGCCAGACCACCGTCAACGGCGACTTCGCTGGCGGTCATAAAGCTACTGTCCGACGACGCGAGAAAAGCTGCCGCCGCTGCAATCTCCGCCGGATCGGCCATGCGCAGAAGTGGCGTCATTGCAGCAAAGATTTTCTGACCTTCCTCGCCCAGTGCTTCCTTCGCCAGGTCGGTCGCAGTCGCCCCGGGCGACAGCACGTTAACCCGGATGCCAGTACCTTTCAGATCCTCCGCCCAGGTCTTGGCGAGGTTGCGTACTGCCGCTTTGCTGGCACTGTAGGCACTCATCCCCGGCGCTCCCGTGGTACCCGCGCTCGAGCCGGTCAGGATGATTGAACCACCTGCGCTCATCAGTGGCAGCGCCTTCTGGACCGTAAAAATTGTCCCTTTCACATTGGTGTCGAAGGTTTCATCAATGTGCTCGGCAGTGATCTGGCCAAGCGCAAGCTGACTTCCCGCTCCGGCATTGGCGAAAACAATATCGAGGGTTCCCCGTTCAGCCTTTACTGCCGCGTAGAGTCGGTCGAGGTCGGCCAGATTGGTGACCGAGCCATTCACCGCGCGGGCATGGGTTCCTAATTTGGCCATGGCCGCATCGAGCGCTTCCTGCCGACGGCCAAAGATAAAGACGAAGGCACCTTCTTCAATAAAGCGTTTTGCTGCTGCCAGGCCGATGCCGGTAGCACCACCGGTGATCACTGCGGTCTTACCATTTAGTCTGTTCATATCATGCATCCTTGGTAGGTGTTGTACGAAAGCAGGGAATTGCTTACTTGAGCCAAGTATGCATTTCTGATAACTTAAGGACAAGTATGCACCTTTTGGTAACCATGAAATGACAGACTGTTCTCAACAATGCGGTGGCCGCTATTCTTACGGCCTCGCCGCTACGCTAAGCATTATCGCCGGCAAGTGGAAACCGCTGATCCTCTATTTCCTGCTCGACGGCCCAAAGCGCTATAGCGAACTCAAACGTAATGTCCACGGCGTTAGCGCCAAGGTACTGATCCAGCAATTGAAGGAGTTGGAGGTCGATCGCGTGCTGCTACGGACCGACTACCAGGAGGTCCCGCCACGTGTCGACTACATGCTTACGCCGCTCGGACAAAGTCTGGCCGACAAGATTGTCCCGCTATGCACATGGGGGACAGAGAATATGGCTGATATGGTGAACATGCTCGCCGAGCGCGACAATTTGGCCAGGCAGGATGCTAAAGGATCCTGAATTGGGCGACATCTGCTGTCGTAGGGGAGAAGCTGGCAGGGGGCCGCTTTGAAGCACACAACATAAATCATGGTGCACGAAGCTCAGTGCAGCATTTTGAATTATTTTAGTTACAACATACTAGTGTTTTTACCCTTTGCCATCTCTCCAGCCACAGCGTTAAATCAGCCTGGCAGACAAACAGGGACGGGAGTTAGTAAGCAGGGGGGAAGATCAATCAACGTCTTCGATCCTGCATAACTAATGCATTTTAAGTACTTTAAGCCCCTTGTTGCGCGATGATAGAGTGAATTCAGACTTAGCTATGGAGCCGGTTATGAATCACAAAATTGCTTCTTCTATTCCTGTCCTTGACCTGTCAAAACTTACCGGTAGCCCGTCAGAGCGCACCGAGTTTTTGCAGGCGTTACGCGTTGCCGCCCGTGATATCGGCTTTTTCTATCTGATTAATCATGGTGTCGACCACAGTCTGCTTGCGCAGGTACAGAACCAGTCACGGGCGTTTTTTGCGCTGCCCACGCAAGAAAAAGAGCAGGTGGCGATGATCCATTCGCCGCATTTTCGTGGCTATAACCGTGCTGCGTCAGAACGCACGCGCGGCCAGCCGGACTGGCGTGAACAGTTTGATCTCGGTGCTGAACGTCTGCCTATCCGACAGCATGACGATCTGCCCGCCTGGACTCGCTTGCAAGGCCCTAATCAATGGCCAGCATCCTTGCCACAGCTGAAACCTTTGCTACTGCGATGGCAACAGGTGATGACCGCCATGTCATTGCAAATCCTGCGCGCCTTTGCCGAGTCGCTGGATCTGCCTGCGGACGCTTTTGACCCACTGTACGGCGATAAACCCAATGAACATATTAAACTGATCCGCTATCCGGGCCGCGAGGCTGCACAAAGCAGTCAGGGCGTGGGTGCCCATAAAGACTCGGGTTTTTTAAGCTTTCTGCTGCAGGATCAGCAAAAGGGATTGCAGGTCGAAGTTGCCGACGGGCAGTGGGTCGATGCGCTGCCAATAGAGGGGGCGTTTGTGGTGAATATTGGCGAGCTGCTGGAGCTGGCCACCAACGGTTATTTGCGAGCCACTGTGCATCGGGTGATTGCACCAGCGGCCGGGGAAGAGCGATTGTCCATTGCCTTCTTTCTCGGTGCGCGACTGGATGCGGTGGTGCCAGTATTCCAGTTACCTGCCGAACTTGCAGCCCAGGCCAATGGCCCGGAAAGCGATCCGCAGAACCCGCTGTTGCGTGATGTTGGCTGGAACTACCTTAAAGGTCGTTTACGTTCCCACCCGGATGTAGCCGAGCGTTACTATGCGGATATTCTGGTTTCTTAACGCCACGAGCAGTGCAAATGTTATTTATTAGTTAATATTTAACTTTGCTATGCAGATTTAATTGGTTAGTGCCTGTCAGGCAATATGATTGGATAGCCCTTTATGCTAACCACAGAGAAGGGCTTATTGTTATGTCGACAGGCAAGATCAGAATTTTGGCGTCAGTATTACTTTTAGCGCTAAGCAGTGCCGTCCAGGCCGCAGAGAGTAACCAGAAAACCATTACGCTGGGATTTAATCCCGGTCCCTATCAGGAGCAGTTTGCCCAAGGCGTCGGACCTTTTTTAAAGGCCAAAGGTTATACGCTGGTTTATAAAGATTTTAGTGATGGCATTCAGGTCAACAATGCCGTTGATACCGGCGCGATTGACGGCAATATCATGCAACACCCGATTTATCTCAAGGCGATAAACGATCGCCTGGGGATCAATAATATTGGCATTGTACAGGTGCCGACGCCGCCGATGGGGCTTTACTCATCAAAGCATAAATCCGGTGAGGTTCCACAAGCCGGTCAGACTATTTCCGTTCCCAATCAGGCATCTAACGAATATCGTGCCGCCTTGTTGCTGCAGGATCTTGGCTGGATAAAAATTTCGCCCAAATCCGATCCCGCCACTTTCTCGCAGAAAGATATTGTCGAAAACCCTTATAAGCTGGTGTTTAAAGAGATGGATAACGCCCAGCAGGTACGCGCACTCCCCGACGTTGATTATGGTGCCATTCAGGGTAACTTTGCCGTTTCCAGCGGTATTAAACTCAATACTGCCCTCAAGCTTGAAAATCCGGTCAAGGGTTTTATTAATGTCGTCACTATTGCCGCTAAAAATAAAGACGCACAGTTTGCCCAGGATATTATTGCCGGATACCACTCGGCTGAATTTAAACACTATATTCTCAGCAATCCGCAGTATCAGGGCTATCTGCTACCTGATTATTTAAAATAAACATAATAGCCGTCCGCACTCTTATGGCCGGGCGGCAGCTTATTGGGATCGGGCAATGATAGAGATACAAAACGTTGACAAGCATTTTCAACGTAAGGGCAAAACCACCCAGGCTTTAAATAATATCAATTTAAAAATTGAACAAGGGGATATTTACGGCATTATTGGTTATAGCGGGGCAGGGAAAAGCACGCTGGTACGACTGATCAATGCGCTGGAAACGCCGACGGCTGGCAAAGTGATCATTAACGGCAAAGTGTTAAGCGAGTTTACGGCAAAACAGCTAAGAGAGATAAAAAAAGATATTGGTATGATTTTCCAAGGCTTTAACTTACTGGAGTCAAAAACTGTCTGGAAGAATG
Source organism: Rouxiella aceris (assembly GCF_012933545.1). GTDB lineage: Bacteria > Pseudomonadota > Gammaproteobacteria > Enterobacterales > Enterobacteriaceae > Rouxiella > Rouxiella aceris. Next base: position 22,337 of record NZ_JAADJU010000013.1, read on the forward strand.
TCGCTATCCCGCTGATCCTCGCCGGCAAAAGCAAGAGCTTTATTGCCGCTCGTGTTAGCGAACTGCTGGAGTTTGTCGGTCTGGCCGACCGCGCAGGCAGCTATCCCTCTGAACTTTCTGGTGGTCAAAAACAGCGTGTAGGCATTGCTCGCGCGCTGGCTACCAATCCTTCTATTTTACTCTGCGACGAAGCCACCTCGGCTCTGGATCCGCAAACCACGACACAAATTTTGCTGCTACTCAAGCGCATCAGCCAGCAATATAACCTGACTCTGGTGGTGATCACCCATGAAATGTCGGTGATCCAGAAGATCTGCAATAAAGTGGCGGTTATGGAGCAGGGACGCATCGTCGAGCAAGGTGAGGTGCTGTCGGTATTTGGCCATCCACAGCATGCCACCACGCTGAATTTTGTGCGTACGCTGGTACGCGACAGCCTGCCTGCCACTATTGTCCGCCCGTCACCACATCAGCAGCAGGTGCGCCGTTATCGTCTGGAATTTGTCGGCGAAACAGCGGGGCAGCCGGTGATCCATCAAATGTTTAAACGCTTTGCTGTCGAATTCAATATCTTGTTTGCCAGCATGTCGGAAATACAAGATACCGTACTGGGTTTTATGATTATCCAACTGACCGGTGATGAAAGCTTATTACTTCAGGCTATCACTTATTTACAAAGCACCGGTGTGCGGGTAGAGGAGTTGCCATAATGTTTGAAACCGCTATTACACTGGAGCAATTTGTCACCGCGATGAAAGACACGCTGATTATGGTCAGCATCTCGCTTTTTCTTGGCTCCTTACTTGGCGTACCTTTAGGGATTATTATGGTGATCACCCGTCCCGGAGGTTTGGTTAATCATCGTTTTTTCTATGCGCTAATCAACCCGATTATTAATATCATCCGCTCCTTGCCTTTTATTATTTTACTGATTTCTATTATTCCCTTTACCCGCTTTATTGTGCATACCACCATCGGTACGACCGGTGCCATTGTGCCGCTGATTATTTTTATCGCGCCTTATATCGCCCGTCTGGTGGAAAGTTCATTACTGGAGATCAATCCCGGCATTATCGAGGCGGCCAGGTCGATGGGGGCAACACCGCTGCAGGCGATTTGGCATTTTCTCTTGCCGGAGGCCCTGGCTTCGCTGGTATTGGCACTAACCACCGCCACCATAGGCCTGATTGGCGCGACGGCAATGGCGGGTACTGTGGGCGGCGGCGGTATCGGCGATCTGGCGATCACCTATGGCTATCAACGGTTTGATACCTTTGCCACTGTCTCGACGGCGCTGGTGCTGATTGTGGTGGTACAGGGGTTGCAGTCCCTGGGCAATGTGATTTCTCGTCGTTTGCGTCGTGAATAAACCTTTAGTGGCTGCGCTATGCGAATTGTCGATAACTAATGCACAAAGGGTTATTTTCTTTTATTCGGTTTTATTGTTTTACTGATACTCAAGGGGTGACAACCGTCGCCAACTGAAATAAGGAGTGCATGATGGCTAAAAAATTGTCAATCAACACCTTGTGGCAAGAAATAAAACGTCTATGTTCGGCGACATTTTTTTCGCAGAGCACAGCCGACAGTTCACAAATGCTGGATTCGCTTCTTGTAACAGGATCTTTATATGGTATTGAATTTGGTAATATTGACCCTGCCTGGTATCGCCAGAAGTAGTCAATATCAGCGCTTATTACGTCGCAGCTATTGGAATGAGCTGTGCTAATAAGCAACCGGGCACATGAATTTTCTCCTGAAGTAGGCAGTATTGTTGTTGAGATCTCCCCGATCTTGTCGAATGTGTTGTTCTCCCAATTGTGGAGCCTATGACTGAGATCCAGTCATAGGTTTTTTTATTTATCTGCTCAGTTAACGGAACATCGCCATCACCTTACCCAACGCCTTGCGCTGCGCGTCGCTGATCTCGCGCGAGGCGGAGTATCCGGCATTTTGCACAATCATTTCATTAAGTCCCACTAACCAGTCATAGATATAAAAGGCCGTGGTATTGGTTGGCGTGGCCGCCAGCTTGGTCAGTCGCTGTGCGGCACCCCAGGAGAGTTCCTGTTTGGCCGGTTGACTGAAGATTTTCGCACCCCGATTGACGCGGCTAAGTGGACGCTGTGCTTCCGGTACATGAAGAAATCCCAGCCAGGCGACAAAGTCACCCAGCACACTAAGTACCCGCGAAACCTGACGATCGGCGGCACTTTCTCTTTCCGCCAGATTAGTTTCCGTTTCACCCAATACCTGCGCCAGTGATTGCTCAATACCCAGACGATAGGCGGCGGTGATCATCTCGGCGACCAGCAGTTCCACCGTTGCTTTACCCACCCCCAGCAGTTCAATCAGCGGGGCATTTTCCGGCAGATTACGCAGATGATTGATCCAGTAACGCTGCACGTTTAAGGCATAATCGGTCTGGTTACGCAGTTTGGTGGCAATATCGTTTTCCGTCGGCAGGTTTTCTTCGGCGTTCATCTCGCTAAACAGATCGATATTCAGATTAAGTCCAAAAGGATCGGCAATCTCGAAAGCCGGGCTGTCATGAGGCGTGGCGCTATGCGGTGTCTGCTGTTGCAGATAAAGCCGACGCAACTCTTCCCTTGAAGGTAACAGACGCTCCAGGAGTTCACCGTGAACACCGGTGCGGCTTTGCAATGCCTTGAGCAGCGTTTCGGAAATGCGCTGTTTGTGTTGCGGATCTTCAGCGGTCGGTGCCTGTGCCCAACTGCCGAGCAGGTTATCCGTTAATTCACGCTGAATTTCATGCAGTTGCTCATCGAGCCTTTCGCGTTTTATTTCACGGCCGATCTCACTGATAAGATAGGTGACCATCCGTTCCAGGCCGCGGGCGTCGCTGGCCAGCAGCGAGCCCCAGCTGTCGCCGGGATTGCCGACATAACGCTGTACCGCTTCATCAAAATATTGTGCTTTTGCCAGACGCTGATCGAAAGGGGTTAGCACCCAAATCAAACCAGGTTTACGTCGACTGCGGATTTGCGCATTCTCGCCTTGCGTCTGCTTGACCCAATAGTCGAGCAGGTTACCAATGGCCTTGGCGTCACGGCGGGCGCGTGCTGCGGTGCAAACCAGCAGCAAATTGATTGCCTGTTTCTCGGTATAATATTCCAGCAAATAGCTGCGTTTGCTGTTGTGGATCTGTTCGTCGAAAGGCAGATTTTCCGCCGGATCTGCCACCCGGTAGCCCGGGATATTTAGCAGGTCGACGGTCTCGAAGGCAAATTCGCGGGTCAGGGTGTGCAACGGCACGCATAATTCTGTGCCGAGCAGGGTGATCTCATCCAGAGTCAGCGACACCGCCTTGCCGCTATGCCCGTCTTGCATTGGCAATACCAGCCATTCGCTGTCGCGATCAACGGCGTTAAGCAGGGCGACCGGGGCCAGCAGTTCGGGAGCATTGCTCAGATGTTGCAGCACCTCGGCGTAGTGACGATAGGCCTGGGTGAACGCCGGTTGCTCATTCCACAGTACCGAGAACAGGCGTGCCCGCTCTTCGATATTCAGTGAAGGAGCCAGCTCAATAGCTGCGGGCCAGAAGTGGGTGGCCAGCACGCGGTGACGGCGACGGTCGTGGCGGGCCATATGTTGCTGAAAATCTACCACCTCGTTGGCGGTCATCCCGGCTACGTTGCCTGACTGACGCAGCATATGCAGGTTTTTGACGTGTTCGATCACTTGCGCTTCATCCAGCGCCAGCGGTTTCCCGAGCTCGGCAGTCTGTTGTAAAAACAGATTGGCGATCAGGCGACCCAGGTCTACTTCTGCCAGCAGCGAAATATGCAGCGGAAATTCTTTATCCTCGCTAACTGGCTGATGGGTAAAACGCGTGACCAGATGTTGCGTCAGACTGTTGGCGTGGGGTGTCAGATTGATCTCTGCCGCACAGTCAAGGGTTCTGCCCCCCAGTCGCGCCTGAACCTTGCCGCTGGCATCGGTTGCCAGTGCATTAATCAAATAGGATTTGCCTTCGCGGGACTGGCCATAGAATCCGAGGGTCAGCGGTTTTTGCGCCGTGGCGGCAAGATAAGCGGTGCGGCTGGCACAGCGGCGCAGTCTGACCGACAGGCTGTCGGCCTCCAGATCCAGTAATGTCGCGCTTTGCCGAGTATTGTCTATCCAGGCAAGTGCCTGCTCAATACCTTGCTGTACCCGTGCCAGGTGTGTCGACAGGGGGGTACCGGCTGGTTTCGGGGTCAGGGATTTCATTTTTTAAATACGCTCCCGCTGTCGATCCAGTAATGGGTTGCACCGGTGCCATTATTGCCCAGCGTGTTTAATTTCAGTCGCAAGTGGTGAGTGGGTACCCGGCTGCCGTCGTTAAGCGTCGCTTCGGCAATGGTAAAACGTTCCGGGCTTTGGTTATCCTCACCTTTAATCAGCGCCAGTTTGACGCGCAGCGTATGATCGCCGGCGACTTTACGCGCCAGTTCATGATCGACAATCGACAGGGTATACAGCGGTGACGCTGGCCAGCGGTCATTGTCCAACTGACGGAAGCCGAGGCTAAGCGAGCCACGCATCTGGAAACTGTTTTTCTTGTCCAGTTCAAAGCCTTTGCTGTCGAGATCAATATCGCTGTAGTAGACATCGTCATTGGACAGGCTTTGCTGGGCATCCAGCTTGCCGAGATAGTTAATAGTCGAATAGGGCTGGAAGTCGCCGGATTTGAAATAGAAGCCGGAGAGACGTAAATCCAGCGCCAGCAGACAGAGCATACCGCCAACCGCCGCCGTGGATTTCGGGTTCTCGATGCGCCCCTGTTTGTTAAACGGATACCAGTCGCTGGTGTGATAGCCATCCAGCGACAGAATACGGTTAATTGGCAAAGGTTGCAGATAGCGGAACAGCGCCTGAATACCGGGGAAACGCGAAGGACGTCCGGTAAGCAGCAACACATCGCAAGAATAGAGCGACACCACTTCGCACAGCGAACGCAGATGCTGGGTGATACTCATGCGATTAGACAAGAATTCGGCATGCAGTTTTGCCAACTTGAGCACCATCGGCACTTGCAGAATATCAAACAGCGTATCTTGACCGTGCAGCTCGCGCTGGACTTCGCTATTGATATGCTCGATCACCTTTTTGGTCGGTGATTGCAAGAGCAGTTCGCCAAAGCTGGCTTCGATTTCTGCACTGGCATCGAGAGGATCATAGCCTTCGTAGGTTTCCAGAATCGCCTGGGCAATGGGCATAAAAATTTGTAGCGTAACCTGTTGGCGCAGGGTCGATTGGCCGTCGAGACGACCTTCGCTGCCAAACAGGCGGGTCATCAGGGTATCGGGATTGGCCAGACCGGCTTTTTTTAACGCCGCCTGCAGCGATGGCAGGACGTACAGCTGGATCACATCCAGCAGAATATCGTCACCGGCTACTTTGAAGCCTTCGCGGAACAGCAGGCGCGGGGTGATTTTAACGTTGCTGCCGACACCGTCGTCCAGCCAATATTGAGTGATGGCCAAATCGGTAGTGCCACCGCCAATATCGATCGACGCCACGCGCAGGGTTTTACCCACGCTCTCACCGGGAGCCAGTTCTTTATCAGGGCGGGCCTGACTGGCAAAAAACTCTTCCGTACGGCCGGCAAAGTTAACCTGACTTTCGTTATACAGATAGACCATTTGTCCGCAGGTGGCTTCGTCCCATTCCATTTGCACATCGGGAACCGGGATCAGGCTGTTGCTTTTGTCGGCGGCGCTAAGAAAATCGTCGTCAGCCGGGTGCCAGCCGAGCGCTTTCCAGACAATGCCAATGGCTTCGTGCATTCTGCGCCGAAAGATCTCGCGTTCCGGTTTTGGCATGGCCGAAGGCAGGGTCAGAATAATATTACGCAACTGGCGCGGGGCATTGCAGTGGGTCATTTTCAGACGCTGCGCCGCGCTGTTGATCTGCATTAACGCCTGAGCCAGCAGTTCGGAGAGCATAAAGGTCATCACTGAACTGCGACTATAGTGCGGCGAAAATACCGGTAAACGCTCGTCAAGCGCCACTTTATATAGCGGTTCGCCTTCGTCGTTAAACAGATTGGTCAACGGCATAGCAGTCGCCGGGGACTCGGTGTGCTGCGTTGCCGAATGGCTGAAACGCCAGCCGGGGGCATAGCTTTCTTCGTCCCACAAATAACGGCGCGGGCTGGAGATGCCGGTCGAGCCTTCGCTGCCTTCACGATGCAGCGCAATGCGCGTGGCTTCACGGCCAACGCGGGTGATTGATGGCCAGACAAAGGCGTCTTCGCGGCCGCTTTCTACCGAGAAGTTCTGCTTGCCAAACTTCACCGCCGAAAATTCCACGCGACTTTCAAATAGCTCGTTATACAGCAGATGCGGCTGGCTCATATCGCGCAGTTGCAGCTCATAGGTCTGCTTCAGGCCGTTATTCTCGTCGAGATGATCTTCCACCAAAATGCCGCAGGTATGCGAGTTGCCGACATCGAGAATAAAATCGACGTTGACCGCCGGTTCTTGCAGCGTACTGGTGATCAATTTGATTTCCGGCACCCCGAGCTGCAGACCGAGCATTTCCAGCAGATTGAGATAGTGCGCCTGGTATTCAAACTCTTTCAGCGCATCTTTTACGGTTTTCGCTGAACGATCTTCACGCTGCATCGCCTGCTGGCTAAACACCTCGCGCAGCCAGCCGTCTACCCAGGTAGCATCGAGAAAATCGACCAATTCTTCATTGTGCCAGGCCAGCGCAAAGCTGAGGCCGGTTTTGATATCATTTTCATTGGGAGCCAGCGACTCATTGTCCTGACCTTCTGGGTACACCTTGGTATCGAATGCCAGGCAGATACGGTGGGTATTGCCGTCGTTATCCGGTTTATCCAGCGCCAGCACTTGTACGCGAGCCCAGTTATCCGGGCCGGTCATAAAGGTGCGCGGGGCATTAAAACGGAAAAAAGGTACCGGTAGCCAGATTTGGTCAAGCAAATGCAGAGACTGTGCCAGCGTAAAACTAAACTCGGGTTTGACGATTTCTGGTGCGCCGCCAGCGATACCGGGCAAGGAATACTTGCCGTTTTCCTCATTGAGGGCCAGACGCAGCAAGGGACCATTGGCGCTTTTGCGCACAAATTTATTGGCCAGTTGGCTGTCAATTTGCGGTTTTAAGGCAAAATCCAAAAACTGGATGCCGCTGTTCTGAATCAGCGTGATTTTTTGCTTATAGTCGGTGATTGTCGCCAGCATGGTCATTTACTCTCGCGCTTTATCGTCATCGGGTAGACGCTGTCATTATTAAAGCGGCCATTACATACCGCCGCGCCGGTCGCATCCTGACTACAGACGATTTGAGGCATTTGATAACGGGTATCATCGCTGCACCGCGCCTTGCTCTTGGTATTAATCACCAGGTTACCTGATTTCATCAGCCCGGCAGTTACCGGTACCCGACAGTTGACACCGCTGCTGTAGGTGATTTTGGCGAACCCGATACCATCTTTAATCTGATATTTAAACATTGGGGGTTTGCCAAACAATGGGTCCTTGCTGTCCACCGTTACCCGCCAGTTACCATCAAGAAACTTGATAGAACCAATTTTCACTTCATCGGCAGGTAACACCAGGGCATTTTTGGCAATCGCTACTGGAGCCGGTGGCGCGGTTTTTTCTGCCGGTACGGCAGGCGCAGGGATGACTGCTGCTTGCGCCACCGGTAATGTCGGTGCGGCGACCGGTGCCGGTTCTGCTACTGGCGGCTGTGCGACGGCGATCGCTGCCGGAGCTGGTGCTTTAACGATATCGTTATTTACCTGCGGGGCAGGTTTGACTTCTGCCAGTTTTGGACTCGGAGAATAATTGTGCAACGCGACAGCGCTGACCAGGGCAATGGCCAGGGCAGCGGCAGGTAATAACCACAGCGAACGTCCGCGGCGTGGGGTTGCGCCAGGGGCCGCCAGTACCGGCGGCGTTTCGCTGCTGGCGGTAGCGGGTTCCATCGGTTTCGCTGCCGGTTTTTCCGCTGCTTTGGCGGGTGCCACCGGGCGAGAAATTAGCGGTGCCGACAGTTCGATTTTTGAACGCGGGCGGATAGGTTCCACGTCGTCCTGCGTTGGCCGCAGCGCCTCCAGGGCATCGCCGCGCGATTTTTTATCGAGTTTGACGAATCCCCAAAAGGTCAGTACCGGTTGTCCGCCCACCAAATAGACATAGTTCTGATCGGGGAACTGAATGGCTTTTGACAGCAGAGCGCCAAACAGTTTTTGCGAAGATTTTTCCGAAGCCTGCGCCCGACTGACGATCTGGCTGACCTCCGTCTGACAGGCTTCGAGTTGACGCAGTGCCTGCTGACGTTCGCTATGACTACTGGTTGCCCAGGAGGTGACTTTGCCCTCGACGGGAGCATACCAGTCAAGGCGGTCGCCTTGTTCATTTGGTTGGGGGATAGCCAGACAGTCAGCAATATGCTGCTTTTTCCGAAGGCGTAATGTTTCCCGAAGCTGAAGGGCTGAGGCATAAACTGCTTGCCCATTTTCGCCCAATGCCAGGAGATCATCCAAACTACCGCTGCGTAAAAATAATTTTGCCACGCAAAAAAGACCCTTTATAAGAGATGCCTGGGGGCAGAAAATAATGCGATATCTGCTACTTTAGTTATTTTAGTGTGGCTGAGGGGAAATCAAACGCCTGAATAGATAGCAAAACTGCGACATATTCGTCAGACGTGCGGCTCACACCTGCTCGAAATTATCATAAACGCGACGTACCAGAGCCAGTAATTGCTGCTGCTCCTCGACATTGAGTCCGTTTAGAGCCAGTTGCGACAAGTGTTTACCCTGTTGCTGCATCTCGGTTTTGATGCCTGCCCCGCGCGCAGTCAGGGTTAAACGGACAATCCGGCGATCGTCCGCGTCTGGTTCGCTGGTCAGCAGGTCTTTATCACGCAATCCCTTGATTAAACGCGCCATTTGCGCTTTATCCCGCTCCATGAAACGCGCCAGATCGCCCTGGCTGGCGCCAGGATTACGCCCCAGATAGGCCAGCACTTTGCCATCCATATGGGTGATGTTGTACGGGCCGTCACGCAATTGCTCAAATTGTCTGGCCCGATAGCGATGCATAATCATATGCATTAACCACATCACATCATCGTTATGCGAGTTAGTCATTAGTTGACAATGTCTCCTGGTTTTCGGTAGATTGTTGATATTATCAACCAAAGGGAATCTTTTAGCTATGACCAATAACGAAACAACCAGCCGTGTGCAACTTATTCGCCATGAAATCAAAAGGCGTACCCTGGATGTGGTCAGCGTCGAAACCATCAGTCCACACTTTAAGCGCATTACCTTGAGTGGCGACACGCTGGCTGATTTTATCAGCGCTTCTTTTGATGACCACATAAAATTTATTGTTAATCCCCAGGCAGCTGAGCCGGTAATGCGCGATTACACGCCGCGCTCTTATGATAATAAGAAAAAAGAGCTGGTGATTGAATTTGCCATGCACGGCGAGGGGCCCGCCAACCAGTGGGCTGAAAATGTCAAAGCGGGAGATCAGGCGATGATCGCCGGACCGCGCGGCTCCCGTGTGATACCCGTCGATTATGCCTGGCACCTGTTGATTGGTGATGAAACGGCGTTTCCCGCCATGTCGCGCCGTATGGAAGAATTGCCGGCGCAAGCCAAGGTGACCCTGGTGGCACTGGCCCACGATGTGCGCGATCGCCGGGCTTTTGACTCCCGCGCTCAGGTGGACATCATCTGGGTTGACACGGCAGAACAACTTATTGACTGGGCGCAGTCTTTTGCCTTGCCCGCCGGTGAAGGGTTTGTCTGGTGCGCCGCCGAGGCCAGTATCATTAAATCGTTGCGCACGATTTTTATTGATGATAAAGGTCATGATCAGAACGCAATCCGCACTTCTGCCTACTGGAAGATGAGAACCGCCGCTTTCCATGAGGAAGTGCAATAATTCGGGAGGCTGGCGCGGCCATCTATGAGAGGAGACATAAGTATGCTCGAACTAAGACCAAACTGTGAGTGTTGTGACAAAGATCTGCCACCGACTTCAAGTGAGGCGAGAATTTGTTCGTTTGAATGCACATTCTGTGTCTCTTGTGCAGAAACCACCCTGGGCGGGCTGTGTCCCAACTGTGGTGGCGAGTTAGTGGCACGTCCGCGAAGGCCTATAAATAAATTGGTTAACAACCCGGCATCGACCCAACGTGTGCTTAAGCCTGCGGGCTGTAACTCTGCACCCCAGTGAGCGACGGTGTTCTCTCGCCGGGCAGATAATTAATGCGCTTCTGCCAGCAGACTGACCATGGCCTGCAAATTGGCGGAAGTCTGCCCCTTACGCCACATCAACCAAATCTGCAATTTTCCCATTTCGTTAGCCAGTGGATAAGCATGTACGCCGGTTTTTCCCGGCATATTCTCCAGCATGCTGGCCGGGATCAGCGCCAGACCGGCACCGGCGGTCACGCAGGCTAAAATGCCGTGATAGGACTCCATCTCATAAATTTTTCCCGGAACCGCCTGATCCTCGGCAAACCAGTTTTCAAACAGACGCCGATAGGCGCAGTTGGCGCGAAAGGCATAAATGGTGGCACCTGAAATATCTTGTGCGCGTTGAATAGGCGCATGGTTAAGTGCCGCAATCAATACCATCTCCTCATCAAATACCGCCACACCATCAAGCTCCGGATGTCGTGGGGGACCATCGACAAAGGCGGCACTAAATCTTCCGCTAAGCATTCCCTCAATCATATCGCCGGAAGGACCGGTGGAGAGATCCAGCTCCACGCTGGGGTAGGCCTGATGATAACGGGCCAATACCGGCGGGATCCTGACGGCAGCGGTACTTTCTATCGATCCGAGGGTGAAAATACCCATCGGTCGTTGACCGGAAACACTCTGTTTTGCTTCTTCCGCCAGTGCCAAAATACGCAGGGCATAGCTGAGAAAAGTTTTCCCCTGATCGGAAATATGCAGCCTGAGCTTTTCACGATGAAACAGCAAGGTGCCCAACTCCTCTTCCAACTGTCTGATGCGGGTAGAGATATTGGAAGGAACGCGGTGCAGCTTCTCGGCGGCCGCGGTGACGCTGCCTTCGGCGGCTACGGTGGCAAAGACTTCCAGTTGAGTCAGGTCCATAGGTATTCTCGAATTGAGACAGTTATTTTCTTTATTATTCATTTTAAAAAAAGGTTTAACAAGCATAGGATTTTCTACAGACAAGCGATGCACCTGCAGGGTGCCGACAATTTTTTGCCGCCAACGAGAGAATATCCATGACCCAATCAGTTGCTACCCCGACAGGGGCTTTTTCCCGCAATCCGACCAGCGGCGAAATCATTAAACATTACCCTTTTGCCAGTGCAGACCAACTGGAAAGCGCACTGCAACAAACTGCCGAGGCGTTTAGTCGCTGGAAGAACAGCGCCTTGCCTGCGCGCACTGCACTGTTAATCAGCATTGCCGCCGGTTTAAGAAAAAATGCCAACGCACTGGCGGAGATGATGACGCTGGAGATGGGCAAACCGATCAGCCAGGGTCTGGCCGAAGTGGAAAAAAGCGCCAGCCTGTGTGAGTGGTACGCCGAACACGGACCGGCGATGCTCGACCCTGAGCCAACTCTGGTGCCGGATAACAAGGCCTGGGTCAATTATCTGCCGTTGGGGCCGGTGTTATCGGTAATGCCGTGGAATTTTCCGGTCTGGCAGGTGATGCGCGGTGCGGTGCCGATTATCCTGGCGGGTAACAGCTATCTGTTAAAACCCGCTCCAAATGTCATGGGCTGCGCCTGGTTATTGCAGGAGATTATTAGCGCTGCCGGTGCGCCTGCAGGTTTGTTTGCGGTGATTAATGCCGACAATGCAGCAGTGGCAACCAGTATTCAGGACGCACGCATTGCGGCGATCACCGTGACCGGCAGTGTGCGTGCCGGGGCTGCTATTGCCGCCATGGCCGGTGCCGCATTGAAAAAATGCGTTATGGAGCTGGGTGGAAGCGATGCCTTTATTGTGCTGGCCGACGCCGATCTCGATGCTGCGGTTAAAGGTGCCATTGCCGGTCGCTTTGTCAATAATGGGCAGATCTGTATTGCCGCCAAACGTATTCTGGTTGAAGCGCCAGTGCTGGCGGCGTTCACCGAGAAATTTGTCGCTGCCGTCAAGGCGCTAAAAATCGGCGATCCGCGTGAAACCGCCACCTATATCGGGCCGATGGCCAGATACGATCTGCGCGAAGAATTACACCAACAGGTACAGGCCACGCTGGCAGAAGGGGCAACCTTGCTGCTTGGCGGCGAGAAAATAGCCGGTGAGGGTAATTACTATGCGCCGACGGTGTTAACTAATGTTAAAGCCGGTATGACCAGTTTTACCCAGGAGCTGTTTGGTCCGGTCGCCTCGTTGATTGAAGTACAGGATGCTGCCGAGGCAATACGTCTGGCTAATGACTCCGAGTTTGGCTTGGGCGGCAGCCTGTGGAGTCGCGATATCGAGAAGGCTCGTAAGCTGGCATTGCAGATCTATACCGGCGGTGTTTTTATTAACAGCCCGAGTTTTTCCGATCCGCGTGTGCCTATTGGTGGTGTTAAGAAAAGCGGTTTTGGTCGCGAACTTTCCCACTTTGGTCTCCGTGAGTTTACCAATCCACAAACCTTGTGGATTGAACAACCTTAATCGCCGTTACCCTGTTCCCTTGAGTCCTGAACGAAATCCACGCTACGGCGTGGATTCAGACTGCTAAAGAACCCCGCATTATTATGTGGGGTTTTTCTTTTGTAGCGACCGAAGGTTGCGATCGCCATATTTTTCCATCCCACTCTCTTTTGCCCTTTTTTCTCTTCTATATCGCTTTTTAGCCCTTAATAACTCGCTTTCAGATGCCTATAAAGCCTCGCGCAGAAGTCAGCCTAATGATAAAAAACAGGCATTTCTGCCGGGACGTGAGCTTAGCGTACAGATGCCCTTGCATGCCGAGGCACAATTTATCGCCGTGGTGGGTTTTTTTCAGTCCCCGGATCTCAGCCAAAACACCTGGCGTCTGGTGCTATCACGCGGCGAGTTGAAGGCGAATGCCGCACGTATTATCGATTTGCGGGAAAATCGCCTGAGGTTACGTCCATGGCGGCAATAATTGTTTTACATAAAGCGCATGCTGGCCGCGGTCTGCCAGTACCCAAGCCTCCGGCCATCGTGCAAGCGTCATATTCTGTTAATAAAAAGTACATACAAGCTCGTTAATTTATGGCCATCACTCACTGCAAAGATGCGCAGCGCTTATGAGCTATTTATCACTTCATCGTATCAGCAAGGCCTGGGGCGAAAAAATCGCCCTAAATGACATCAGTTTTGATGTGCAGGAAGGGGAGTTTATCGCCTTGCTCGGCCCCTCGGGCTGTGGCAAATCGACCATGCTGCGTACCCTGGCCGGTCTGGAATTTGCTGATAGCGGTGCCATCTATTTTCAGCAGCAGGATGTCAGCCGACTCTCACCATCGCAGCGTAAGTTATCCATGGTATTCCAGTCCTATGCTCTTTTTCCGCATTTGAGCGTCCGAGAAAATTTGCTGTTTGGCCTGCGCGCCAGGGGCGAAGACAAGCGCCAATTTGCGCCGCGTCTGGCTGACGTGGCCAAATTGATGGAGCTGGAAACTTTGCTGGATCGCCTGCCGTCTCAGCTTTCCGGTGGCCAGCAACAGCGGGTGGCGTTGGGCCGTGCGGTGATCGCCAATAACAAACTCTGTCTGATGGATGAGCCCTTATCCAACCTCGATGCCAAACTGCGGCAAAGTATGCGTCGCGAGATCCGCGCGCTGCAAAAAAAACTTGGGCTGACCATGATTTACGTTACCCACGATCAGACCGAAGCCATGAGTATGGCTGACCGAATTATTCTGCTTAATGACGGTGCCATTGAGCAGCAAGATACTCCCGACAACTTATACAACAACCCATCGAGCGTGTTTACCGCCCAGTTTATCGGTGCGCCGCCAATGAATATCCTGCCGCTACGCGCGGAAGGGCGTCAGCATTATCTGGCCGATATGACGTTGCCGCTACTGGAGAATGCCGCAGATCAGGCGCTTAGCCTGGGTCTGCGTGCCGAAGATATTCAGCTCTGTGCCGTAGAAAATGCATCGCTGCACGGTGAAGTGATCAGTCTGGAATATATGGGCGCAGATACCCTGGTAGTCTGCCGCCTGGCGCAAACTCCGGCGACCATCACGGTAAAAATCCCCGGTATGAAATCAATGGCCGAAGGCAGCCAGATAGGACTGCAATGGTCGCCAGCGGCGCAATATTTTTTCTCAACCAGCAGCGGCAAACGCTGCCGCCACTTTGGTGAAAATATTCTGACGATGACCAACCGGCTGGCCGTGTGACCCCCGCCTGAGTACCGATTTTTAAAATGATAATGGCTATGCAAACCATCTTTTACCTATAACTCTCCATTGCTGAAGGGAACAATATGTCTGTTGCAATTCGCTTGTCACGTCTGGCTGCTGCGCTGGTTTTAGTCTCGGCTACGTCGGCTTTTGCCGCTGATGCCGTCAAGCTGCAAATGTATTACCCCATCGCGGTGGGCGGTAAAATCAGCCATACCGTTGAGAGTCTGGTGGCGGATTTTGAGAAAACCCATCCGGATATCAGCATTCAACCGGTGTATACCGGCGACTACGCAACCACAGTGACCAAGGCATTAACCGCATTTCGCGGCGGTAATGCGCCACAAATGGCGGTGATTGGCGATATTGAAGCCTATTCGTTGATTGATGCCGGTGCCATTGTCCCGGTCAGTGATCTCGCCAACGATGCTGCCGGTAAAGCCTGGATCGATGGTTTCTATCCGGCGTTTATTCGTCATATCCAGAACAAGGTGTGGAGTATTCCGTTCCAGCGTTCAACGGTGGTGCTGTACTGGAACAAACAGGCCTTCGAAAAAGCCGGATTAAACGGCGAAAGCGCGCCGCAAAACTGGCAGCAGGTGGTGGAGTTCGGCAAAAAGCTGGTAATGCGTGAAGGTAGCGACGTTAAACAGTGGGGCATTGAGATCCCGTCGACGCCAAACGGTTACTGGAACTTTCAGGGGATCGCAGCCACCAACGGCAGTCACCTGGATAACGGCAAAGGCACGGCGGTAACCTTTAATACGGCAGCTAACGTCGAAGCCCTGCAATGGCTGACCGACCTGGCACAAAAAGAGGGCGTTTCTCCCAAAGGTGCGATTGCCTGGGGAACGACACCGCAAGATTTTATCGACGGTAAAACTGCCATGATGGTCACTACTACCGGCAACTTGACCACCGTCCATGACAACGCCAAGTTCCCGTTTGGCGTCGCCATGCTGCCGGAGAAGACTCAGCGCGGCAGCCCGACCGGCGGCGGTAACCTGTATGTGTTTAAAAATGCCAGCCCGGAACAGCAAAAGGCAGCGATGGAGTTTATTCGCTGGGTATCGGCACCTGAGCAGGCAGCTCGCTGGAGCATTGCTACCGGTTATGTCGCAACCTCGCCTGCGGCCTGGGAGACGGATGCCATGAAAACTTATGTGCAACAGGTACCACAGGCACTGGTGGCGCGTGAGCAGTTAAAATATTCCCAGCCTGAGCTGTCGACCTATAACAGTGTACAAATTCAGGAACTGCTAAACCATGCCGTCGAGGCTGCGGTAACGCAGAGCAAAACCCCTGAGCAGGCGTTGTCAGCGGCTCAGCAACAGGCCGATCGCCTGTTAAAACCTTACCAATAACGGATGCCGCTATGAGTACGCTCTATTCTCTGGCACCGACGGCACCCGGCAAAACGGTGTCGCTGCAAGTTTACGGGTATTTGCTGGTTTTACCGGCGGTGGGTTTTCTGCTGCTTTTTACCCACTATCCGGCGTTGGCAACCCTTTGGCAGAGCGTATTCAGTGCGGCGCGAAATGGACATCCAGCCCAGTTTGTCGGGCTGGATAATTACCGGGCGTTATTGGATGACGACACCTTTCTGCTGTCACTGCGCAACAATTTACTCTATGCGTTAATCACTATTCCGTTGGCGGTAGGGCTGGCGTTGCTGATGGCGCTGGGGGTTAACCGCCGAGTGCGGGGTAATGCGCTGATCCGTTCGGCATTTTTTATCCCGTCACTATTGCCGATGGTGGCCATTGCCAATCTTTGGCTGTTTTTCTACACCCCGCAACTGGGTCTGTTAAATAAATTATTATCGATATTCTCACTGCCTGCGGTTAACTGGCTGGGGGATCCCCATACCGCGCTTTATAGCCTGATGGCGGTATCGGTATGGCGCGAAGCCGGATTTTTTATGATTTTTTATCTCGCCGCCCTGCAACAAATTGACCCGCGACTGGCGGAAGCTGCGGAGATAGAAGGGGCCTCACGGCACTACTTCTTTCGTAAAATACAGTGGCCGTTATTGATGCCAACAACCCTGTTTATTTTGATCAATGCGTCGATGAATGCCTTTCGCATTGTCGATCAGGTGATCGCCATGACCAACGGCGGGCCGGATAACAGCACCAGTTTGTTACTGTTTTATATCTATCGCACGGCGTTCAGTTTTTGGGATCTGCCTTATGCCTCGGCAATGACCACCGTATTGCTGGTGATCCTCGCCTCAATTGCATTGGTTAAATTTCATTTACTGGATAAGCGAGCACATTACCAATGAAGTCGACAATAACAGTGGCACCGCCAGCCGCGTTCTCCTTTGGCCGCGCAGGTCTGAATCTGACACTGTGTCTGGCGGCGCTGCTATGGTTCTTGCCCATTCTGGTTGCAGTCTGGGCGGCCATTCATCCCGCCGCAGAGCAGGGGAGTTTTAGGTTGTTTGCCCCCTTGACCTTAGAGAACTTTGTTCATGCCTGGCAAGCGGCACCCTTTGGCCGCTATTTTCTCAATACCACGCTACTGGTATTGATGATTGTGGTCTGCCAGTTGATATTGGCGACCCTGGCAGCCTATGCGCTGGTGCGTTTTCGCCTGCGCGGGGCGGGGATAATTTTTGCCCTGATTTTGCTGCAATTGATGATCAGCCCCGATGTGTTGATCCTTAAAAATTACCAGACCATTGGCGCGCTGGGATTACGCGACAGTTTGCTGGGTATTGCGCTGCCCTATTTTGCCTCGGCCTTTGCTATTTTCCTGCTGCGCCAGACCTTTAAAAGTATTCCGCTGGTACTGGAAGAAGCGGCAATTGTTGAAGGGGCAAGCCGGTTTTATATCTTGCGGCGTATCTATATTCCGCTGGCAAAACCTATCTATGTGGCCTTTGCGCTGGTTTCCATTAGTTTTCACTGGAACGATTTTCTCTGGCCGCTGGTGATCACCGATTCAGTCAAGGTGCGTCCTTTGACCGTCGGCTTGCAGCTGTTTTCCGCGCCGGAACAGGGGATACAGTGGGCGCTTATTGGCGCAGCGACACTGATGACCTCATTACCGCTGTTACTATTGTTTTTACTGTTTCAACGCCAGTTTGTGCAATCCTTTATGCGCGCAGGTATTCGCTAAGCAGGAGTCAGGCTATGACGCTTCCATTAACTTCGTTACAGTGTCACGCATTAGGGCCGGTTAGCGCCCTCTATTCACCGCCGCAGTTGGCCAATCTGCCACATTCCAAAACCACGCTACGTTTTGGTTTGATTGCCGATCCGCAGTATGCCGACGCCGATGCTAACTTATCGCAACAGTGCTTTTACCGTAACAGCCTGGGCAAACTGGATAAGGCGATTAGTGAACTCAATGAGTTACGCCTTGAGTTTGTGGTGACACTGGGAGATCTGGTCGACCGTGACTGGTCAAGTTTTGCCACCTTATTGCCGCTGTATCAGCGGCTTCGTCATCCCCATGCGGTGGTGATAGGCAATCATGATGCCCAAGTGATCAGCGACAATCTGGCGGCGCACAATCCGAAGCTGCCGCTGCCAAAAAGCTATTACCAGTTTAGTCAGCCTGGTTATCGCTTTATTGTTATTGATGGCAACGATATTAGCCTTTATTGCAACGCGGCCAACGGCGATGAGCGCCAGCAGGCCGAGGCGATATTGACCAGGCTTAGTGCACAACAGCAACCCCAGGCGCAAAGCTGGAACGGCGCGGTAGGGGAACAGCAGCTCGTATGGTTAGAACAAACGCTGCAACAGGCCCGTGAGCAGGGAGAAACCATTCTGGTATTCGGTCATTTTCCGCTGGCACCTATTAATCGCCATAATCTGTGGAATAGTGACACCCTGATTGATTTGCTTTGCCGCTACCAGGTGCGGGCCTATTTTGCCGGTCACGATCACCAGGGCGGTTATACCCGTATTGGCAGCACCGACTTTATCACCCTTAAAGGGATGGTTGACGGCGCGGACCGCCTGCCGTTTGCCATGGTGGAGCTGAAAAATGGTGAACTGACAGTCAACGGTTATGGCCCGGAAATCAGCCGCGTATTGCCTCTGGAATGATAGCTGGACCAGAAAGCGATCTGGCTGATAAAAATTGGCGCGTTATGCAATAAGAGTGGCGCGCCTTGTTACTTACCCCTACAAAGTAAGCCTGTAACCTGATGGATATTGGTTCAGCACGACTGAACATCTCATCCCAGACAGGAGTACTCCACTATGCATCATCCTATCGCCCTTGTTACCGGCGCAACTTCCGGCATTGGTAAAGCCACTGCTAAACTTCTTGCGTCAAAAAACGCCATGGTGATTATCAGCGGCCGTCGGGTGCCAGAAGGCAATCAGCTTGTAGAGGAGATTCTTGCCGCTGGCGGCCAGGCGCAGTTTATTCGTTGCGATGTCAGCGATGAAGAGGCGGTCCGCAGCCTGATCGATAATGTAGTGGCTGAGCATGGCCGGATTGACTGGCTGGCACATTGCGCTGCGGTTTCTCTTGAGGCTAAACTGTTTGCCGATGCGGATACCGCTGTGTTCAAAACCATGGTCGACATCAACCTGATGGGCACCTATTACGTAATGAAATATGCAATTCGCCAAATGCTGCAGCAGGATAGCGGTGCTATCGTTAATATCAGCTCCATCGCCGGCCTTAAGGGTTCACCACTGTTTGGTCCTTATGCCGCCACCAAGTTCGGCGTTATAGGCATGAGCAAATCAGCCGCGCTGGAATATGCAGCCAGGAATATTCGTATTAATGTCGTGGCACCGGGCGGCGTACGCACTGAACTGCTTGAAGGGTTGTTCGCGTTGGGGCAGTTCGACGAAGCAGCGGTGGCAGCGATGCATCCGGTTAAACGCATCGGGGAGCCACTGGAAATTGCCCAGGGTATTGCCTGGTTGTTATCGGATGAGTCTTTGTTTGTGACAGGGCATGTTCTTTCCATCGATGGCGGCCTGCAGGCTTTATAAATTAATCACCGAGCCCTATTTATGACCGAGAATTTTGCTGATCGTATTAAAGTCCCGGCAGTCTTATGGCTCGGGTTGGAAAATGTGGGCATTAGCGTATCTGCGCTACTTCGTCAGGCGCAACTCCCCCTGGGGGTTTTCACCAACCCCGGGGCTATCACTACCTGCCAGTATTTTGCAATCTGGCAGGGGATATTTGATATTAGCGGAGATGCGAGCATCGGTCTTAAATTGATTGCTGCACTGCCCACCGGGAAGTTGCCACCCAGCCTGCTGGCGGCTTATCACGCGCGCGATTTTCGTGATGCACTACTGCGTATAGCACGCTACAAAAGGTTGTGTATTCCTGAACAACTGCACCTCGAAGAAGAAGACAATCAATGCTTTATCGAACTGAGTTGGCTTTACGCTGAACAGGCTGAACCTGCGCCTTTAGTTGATGCCAGTTTAGCAACCTTGATGGAGATCGTGCGGCGCGGCACTGGCGTCGCCCTCAACGCCAGCCTGGTTGAACTGCGACATACCCCAATGGATGTTTCGCTACATGAAGCCTGGTTTGGCTGTCGTGTCCGTGTCGGGGCGCAACATAATCGCCTGCACTTGCATCGTTCCGATTTGGATCGTCCTTTTGTTTCCTATAACGCTGAACTATTGGCAATGCTGGCACCGGCCCTCGATCAGCAACTTGTTGAGCACCAGCATCAACACTCATTTAGCGATACGGTCTGCTGGTTACTGGGCCGCCAACTTAGTGCCGGGCGTCCTGATATTCCTGCCGTATCCAGGGAGATGGGCGTCAGTGAGCGCACGTTACAACGCCGGCTCAGCGAAGAAGGAACCAGTTTCAACAGCCTTCTGTCGACTGTTCGGCGAACGCGCGCTCATAAATTGCTGGCCGATCCTGAACTTGATCTTACGGAAGTGGCTTTATTGCTTGGCTACGAAGATCAGAGTTCGTTTTTTCGCGCTTTTAAACTTTGGGAAAACCAAACGCCTTCTGCCTGGCGTAGCTTGCAGCTAAATAACGCTTAACTTTCCCTTTGTGATAATTCCATTATTAATAATATTGGAATTATCATATCCAATCCCCTCTCTTTATCCTTCTCAGATAAACGCTAATATATCAATCGAACTCAGTAGGGATGGCTGAAAGCACCTAACTTACTCATTCAGATAAACAGCGGAGAGCTTCTCCTGCGTATCGTCCTGGGGGACTTGTTAATCCGCATCATTCGGCCTTATTCTTACGCAGAGAAGGGCGCGAGAAGCTGGCCGGGAGTTTTTTCCAGGTCTGTGTTGACAACAAACAGGCTATTTTGCAATCGGGTGACCAGAGTTATGCGAACATTGTTATTTCTATTAGTCGGGGTTTTTACCTGCGCTGCATACCGGTTTTTAATCAGCCCCCTTATTCAGCCCTATCCAATGCTGTTGAGACTGGTGCCTTTTACTCTCGCCATTTTTTGGTTCGGCATTGTGCTGGCAAATATGATCATCGGCATCACCCGCGCAGGGTATGGTGCAGGCGAAGAGATCATTATTGCCCTTGTTATATTTCTACCGTCCGCGTTATTACTTTTCTGGCCAGCTTTAAAATAAAGATCTCCGCTACATAACGCACACTCAAGCAGCAGCGATAAAAGCGTCATTTTTCAGTATGCACGCCAGGCTGCTGACATTTTGTTGTAAACATAAGTCGACATCGCGGGCAAATCCCCGACCGATCAACTCTCGCGCAGAGCCGCAGTCTTTAAGCCGGGACAGGTCAGAATGTTGATAGAGCACAGCGGCGGCCTGCGCTTCTGGTGACAGCTGTTTGCCGCGCAAACCGGCTGCAATACCGCCGGCGGCAGTTAAATCTTCCAGTGCCGGGCGCAGGCTACCATCCGGCCATCTCTCTCCACAGGGTACCAGCAAAATACGCGAAAACTTCTGGCAGACTGCCGCTGTAGCCTGTAGGTTGCGCAGACTGGCGCAGAAAATAGTGGCTGCAGTCTCTTTTGCTTTAAAGGTAATGGCCGAGCCGTTAGGTGAGGGCAGTACCAGCCGGTAGTCTGCCGGCAAGGTTAATAATGATTGTGGCGAAAGAGAAAATTCAGCATCGTCAACGCGCCGCTCTGCATGGGCAACTGTGGCCCCTTTTTGCTGTGCGTACTCTTTGGCTGAGTGGTCTTTCCAGGGATAAGGCAACAGCATGGCGCCTCTGTCTACGGCAATGCTGACACAGGTTGCAAAAGAGATCACATCAATCACTACAATGCAGTCGACATCCTGCGCCAGATGCTCTACTGCCGCCATTCCCCACTCAAGGCGTACATCGTAAGTATGTTGCGCAAAATCACTCATTATTCGCCCCCTTCTCGTGGTGTGGTTATAAATTTATCTTACGACAGTTTTTTCTTTCAACGACGGCTAAAAATGCAAAAATCCACTTTGCCAACCTTGCTGCGCCAAAGTGAAACGGTCAAAATATAGCGTGATTTTAATCACATATTTGAGCGGTAATCTGCTTTTAAGAGTGATCTGATCTATACTTTTTTAAGGGGTGCAGAGTCAGGCTGACCGATAAATTGCTCGTTTATTTCGCCCCTGAAAGTGATTGTTTTTTGATATTTACCCGGACTAATTGACGCAGCAGAAGTGAAGGAACTGCGGTAATAATGATGGGATTATAACATCGGGTGAAAAAACGCTAAAAACATTCAATTTATTGGGAGGAGAAGAGAAAATAATGTCTGAATATCATTATTTACTTCTGGGCGGAAGCCGCCATGGACAGAAACATATCGACGAAAATCAGCAGTTTTCACTCTTTTTTCGCGGTGATAACTCAGGCAAACGTGCACAGAACGATGCCGATTTTTATCGGGGGCACAATGAAAGCTATAAAGTGAGCCCCGAAAAATGCGCGGACGGACACTGGTACCTGGTGGGTTATTGTGATTCCTGTCCTAAAATTCCGATTGACGAGCTAACCAACTTATTAATTGATCAACATATCAAACCGATGATGTAGCGGCAGCTCTGCTAACGGAAAACATAAACCTCGCTTCGGCGAGGTTTATGTTTTCTGGCATCCTGATATCCTCGCTGGTTGCCCGGATCAATACCCGCATTGCTTACGGCTTGAACAGTAACGCGCTTATCGTTAAGGTAGGCGCGTTTTTTTATCTCACAGGGAAAGTATGATGATAACCATTGCCCTTATTGACGATCATCTTATTGTCCGATCGGGTTTTGCGCAGTTATTGGGACTGGAACCGGATTTTCAGGTCGTGGTTGAGTTCGGCTGTGGGCGTGACGCGCTGGCCGGGTTGCCGGGGCGGGGGGTGCAGGTGTGCATCTGCGATATCTCAATGCCGGATATTTCCGGACTGGAATTACTGAGTCAACTGCCAAAAGGCCTGGCGACCATAATGCTTTCGGTGCATGACAGCCCGGCATTGGTGGAGCAGGCATTGAATGCCGGGGCGCGCGGTTTTTTGTCTAAACGTTGTAGCCCGGACGAGTTGATTGCCGCCGTGCATACCGTGGCGTCAGGTGGCTGTTATCTGACGCCGGATATTGCCATCAAACTGGCCGCCGGACGCCAGGATCCGCTAACCCGACGTGAACGTCAGGTTGCAGAAAAACTGGCACAGGGCATGGCGGTAAAAGAGATTGCCTGCGAGCTGGGACTTTCCCCGAAGACCGTTCACGTTCATCGCGCCAACCTGCTGGAAAAACTGGGCGTCAGCAATGATGTCGAGCTGGCAAGGAAGCTGTTTGACGGATGGTGAAGCAATCCTTTATCTCGCGGCTTATCGCCGTAGTTGCCAGCTTTTTTATCTTCTCTGCCGCGTGGTTTTGCCTGTGGAGTATCAGTCTGCATCTGGTTAAACAGCCAGAACTGGCGGCATTGCTGTTCCCCTTCGGTCTGCGCCTGGGGTTGATGTTGCAATGCCCGCGCGCTTACTGGCCTGTATTGCTCGCGGCGGAGTGGCTAATGCTCGGCTGGCTGGGACAGGAAGTGGCACTGGCACATTTGCCGTTATTGATGGTTGGCAGCCTGTTAACCTTGCTGCCGGTGGCATTGACTTCCCGTTATCGACATCAGCGCGACTGGCGTACCCTGCTGCATCAGGGCGGAGCGCTAGTTGCTGCCGCGCTGTTACAATCGCTGCCATGGTTCGGACAGGGACAGCAAACATTCAACGCCCTGTTGTTAACCTTAACCGGTGGCCTGACGCTGGCCCCGACCTGCCTGGTAATATGGCACTATCTGACCAGCACGGTCTGGCAACCGCTGGGGCCTGCGCTGGTATCACAGCCGGTGAACTGGCGCGCCCGCCATCTGATCTGGTATTTGCTGCTGTTCGTGATCAGCCTGTGGCTACAACTGGCGCTTCCTGTTGAGCTTTCCCGCTTTATGCCATTTTGTCTGGCGTTACCTATCGTTGCTCTGGCCTGGCATTACGGCTGGCAGGGCGCGCTTATTGCCACACTGATGAACGCTATTGCGCTGATCGCCAGCCAGACCTGGCACGACCATCCGGTAGATCTGCTGCTTTCGCTGTTGGCCCAAAGCCTCACCGGGCTGCTGTTGGGGGCTGGTATTCAACGTTTGCGCGAACTGAACCAGTCGTTGCAAACCGAGCTGACGCGCAACCGCCGACTGACTGAACGTTTGCTGGAAACCGAAGAGAGTGTGCGGCGTGAAGTAGCTCGTGAGTTGCACGATGATATCGGACAGACCATTACGGCAATCCGCACTCAGGCAGGAATTGTGCAACGGCTGGCAGCGGGAAACGAAGGGGCGAAGCAGGGGGGCGCGCTTATCGAGCAGCTCTCCCTGGGGATTTATGATTCCGTGCGTCGCCTGTTGCGAAGGCTGCGGCCAAGACAGTTGGACGATCTCTCCCTTGAACAGGCAATTCGTTCACTGATGCGCGAAATGGAGCTGGAAAGCTGCGGTGTGGTCAGTCATCTGCAGTGGCAAATCGATGAACTGAAACTGACGGAAGGGCAGCGCGTCACGCTGTTTCGTGTCTGTCAGGAAGGACTGAATAATATTGTCAAACATGCCAGCGCCAGTGCGGTAACGCTCCAGGGCTGGCAGCAGGATCAACGACTGATGCTGGTGATTGAAGATGATGGTAGCGGCATGCCGACAGGCTACGAACAGCAGGGTTTTGGGCTGGCCGGTATGTGTGAGCGAGTAACCGCACTGGGCGGAACCCTCGCCATCTCCTGTACTCACGGTACGCGGGTTAGCGTCAGTTTGCCCCTGAGCAAGTAAGGATGAGCATGTTTACTTTTCTGCAAGTGCCCGCCAACCCC
Organism: Rouxiella aceris; assembly: GCF_012933545.1. GTDB lineage: Bacteria > Pseudomonadota > Gammaproteobacteria > Enterobacterales > Enterobacteriaceae > Rouxiella > Rouxiella aceris. Next base: position 46,989 of record NZ_JAADJU010000013.1, read on the forward strand.
TCCCCAATCAGTGATCAGGGGGAAATTGACGTGCGTTATCGTTACTGGCGCCGACATATTCTGGTTACCATTTGGCTAGGCTATGCGCTGTTTTATTTCACCCGTAAAAGCTTTAATGCTGCGGCACCGGAAATTATCGCCAGCGGCGTAATGGCGCGTACTGATATTGGCCTGCTGGCGACGCTGTTTTATATTTCCTATGGTTTGTCGAAATTTTTCTCCGGCATTGTCAGCGACCATTCCAACGCCCGCTATTTTATGGGGCTGGGGCTAATCGCCACGGGTGTTATGAATATTCTGTTTGGCTTCTCCACCTCTCTTTGGGCATTTGCGCTGCTATGGGCATTGAACGCCTTTTTCCAGGGCTGGGGATCGCCGGTTTGCGCCCGTTTGCTGACCGCCTGGTACTCGCGGACCGAGCGTGGCGGTTGGTGGGCGTTATGGAATACCGCGCATAATGTCGGCGGCGCGCTGATCCCCATTATGGTCGGTGCTGTGGCGCTGCATTACGGCTGGCGTGCCGGTATGATGATCGCTGGTACCTTGGCGATATGCGCCGGAATATTCCTCTGCTGGCGTTTGCGCGATCGCCCGCAAACCGTGGGTTTGCCGCCGGTGGGAGACTGGCGGCACGACGAGTTGGAAATTGCTCAGCAGCAAGAAGGTGCCGGGCTTAGCCGCCGGGAAATTCTCTATAAATACGTGCTGGCTAACCCCTATATCTGGTTGCTGTCGCTATGTTATGTGCTGGTTTACGTGGTACGCGCGGCGATCAATGACTGGGGTAACCTGTATATGTCTGAAACCCTCGGCGTGGATCTGGTCACTGCCAACTCGGCGGTCACCATGTTTGAACTGGGCGGCTTTATCGGGGCGTTGGTGGCTGGCTGGGGTTCGGACAAACTCTTCAATGGCAACCGGGGGCCAATGAACCTGATTTTTGCTGCCGGGATCCTGCTTTCGGTGGGGTCGCTATGGCTGATGCCATTTGCCAGTTATGTGATGCAGGCGGCCTGCTTTTTCACGACCGGTTTCTTTGTTTTTGGCCCGCAGATGCTGATTGGCATGGCGGCGGCGGAGTGCTCACACAAAGAAGCTGCAGGGGCGGCAACCGGTTTTGTTGGCCTGTTTGCCTATCTGGGAGCTTCGCTCTCCGGTTGGCCGCTGGCGCGAGTGATCGATATCTGGCACTGGAATGGTTTCTTTGTGGTGATTGCCATCGCCGCGGGGATCTCCGCACTGTTGCTGTTACCGTTTCTCCATGCCCAGGCACCTCGTGTCCAAGGTGAAGTGTGATACATCTCGCCTTTTTACTACGACAGGCGCAAAACTAGGAAATTTTCCCGGTTTGCCCACGACTCTGTCTCAGGCCAAAGCGGCTGCTGATTTTTACAATGCCTGCTATTACGCAGGTAACCAAATCAGGAGTAAACAATGCTGGCCTTATTAAATCAGGTGCGTAAGCCGACCCTGGATCTGCCGCTCGAAGTGCGGCGCAAGATGTGGTTTAAACCCTTTATGCAGTCCTACCTGGTAGTCTTTATCGGCTACCTGACCATGTATCTGATCCGCAAGAATTTCAATATCGCGCAAAATGACATGATCTCGACCTACGGGCTGAGTATGACGCAATTGGGCATGATCGGCCTCGGTTTTTCCATCACCTACGGCGTGGGTAAAACCCTGGTTTCTTACTATGCGGACGGCAAAAACACCAAGCAGTTCCTGCCGTTTATGCTGATCCTGTCTGCTATCTGCATGTTGGGATTTAGTGCCAGTATGGGAGCTGGTTCCATCAGCCTGTTTATGATGATTGCTTTTTATGCACTGAGCGGCTTCTTCCAGAGCGCGGGGGGATCTTGCAGTTATTCTACCATCACCAAATGGACGCCGCGCCGCAAGCGCGGGACCTATCTGGGGATGTGGAATATCTCGCACAATCTTGGCGGGGCGGGTGCCGCCGGGGTAGCGTTGCTGGGGGCGAACTACCTGTTTGGTGGGCACGTTATCGGCATGTTTATCTTTCCGTCCATTATCGCGTTGATTGTCGGCTTTATTGGTCTGCGCTACGGCAGTGACTCACCGGAATCTTACGGCCTGGGCAAAGCGGAAGAGCTGTTCGACGAAGAGATCAGCGAAGAAGACCAGGAGACCGAAGATCAGTCGATGAGCAAATGGCAGATCTTTGTCGAGTATGTGCTGAAAAACAAAGTGATCTGGCTGTTGTGCTTCGCCAATATCTTCCTGTACGTCGTGCGGATCGGTATCGATCAGTGGTCAACGGTCTATGCTTTTCAGGAGTTGAAACTTTCCAAAGAAGTGGCGATTCAGGGCTTCACCCTGTTTGAAGTGGGCGCACTGGTCGGCACATTGCTGTGGGGCTGGTTGTCGGATCTGGCGAACGGCCGTCGGGCGCTGGTTGCCTGTATTGCCCTGGCATTAATTATCGCCACCCTGGGCGTTTATCAGCATGCCAGTAATCAGTATGTCTATTTGGCTTCACTGTTTGCCTTGGGTTTTCTGGTGTTTGGCCCGCAACTGCTGATTGGCGTGGCGGCGGTAGGTTTTGTACCGAAAAAAGCCATTGGTGCCGCCGATGGCATTAAAGGTACCTTCGCTTATCTGATTGGTGACAGCTTTGCCAAGCTGGGACTGGGAATGATCGCCGATGGTACACCAGTCTTCGGTCTGACCGGTTGGGCCGGTACCTTTGCCGCGCTCGACAGCGCCGCGATTGGTTGTATTGTGCTGATGGCGATGGTGGCCGTGCTTGAAGAACGTAAAATCCGCCGCGATAAACGAGTGCATGCGATAGCCAGCAACTAGAGTGACAAGCAGGGCTTGCCGGCATGCGGTAAGCCCCTTTAGTCTTGGGAAAGGTTTCTGGACAACGGCTTAGTGACTCACAATAATAACCCCAGCCTAAATTCTTCTCTCCAATCGCCAGACAGGAACAACCTTTGACCGCTACCCCGACCGCTCTGTTTCGCCAGCAGTTATTTACCCTGGCGAGAACCCTGAAAATCGATCCGCAGGTACCTGAAAATCAGGTGATGGATCGCATTGCCCTGAGCTTTCGTAAGCTGCTGAATTTTCTGGCGCAGAATGAACAAGCCAGCCGACAACTTTTTTTGTTATCTGCAGAAGGTCGCAGCGATCAGCGAGTATTAAGCGAGATTATGCAGGAAAATCTGCAAGCGGCGCAGCAAAGTGGTGTATTTCGTCAGGATATTGCATTATCGCTGCTGGCCGAGTTTTTTGTTGCCATGCTGCTGCAACTGGCCCAGCTACCGGGGGATGCCCCAGCGCGGCACCAACAGAGCCTGGCCGCGACGCGGTTATTTTGTGAAGGTGCCTGGTTAAAACCCGATTAATATCCGGCATAAGGGCCAGCGCCCAGGGAGTCGCGGATTATCAATTCACCGGGAAACGGCGGCAACGGTGCTAAAGGGCGGTTTTCCATCATATTAACCAACTGGATTAATGACGTTTTAATCATCTCGGCCACCGGTACGCGTACCGAGCTGAGTGATGGAATAAAATAGCAAGCCATCTGAATATCGTCAAAACCGACCAGCGATACGTCCTGTGGAATGGCTTTGCCGACGGCGTGTAGCTGATTTGCCGCACCAATGGCCATATCATCGTTACTGGCCACCAGAGCACTAAAGCTGATATCGCGGGATAACAGTGCCTTAGTCGCCGTAAGACCACTTTGCATTGTCCAGTCACCTTCTTCCAGCCACGCCTGACGAAAGGGCAGGTTATATTTTTCCAGTGCCTGTCGATAACCGCGCAGACGGCTCTCTGCCGTTGGCGATCCCGGAATGCCGGTAATAAAAGCGATGTCGCGATGGCCTTGTTTAATCAGATGCTCGACGGCGTTATAGCTATATTGTTGATGCTCGGCAAAGACACAGTGGCGGGGATTCGCCTCAAGCTGTCGGTTGACGATGATAATAGGTTTCGAGGAGGCATCAATTATCTGCGATAACTGCGCGGCATCCAGATAGCGCGGATAAACAATGATACCGTCACAGCGTAAGTCGAGTAAAAACTCGATGGCCTGGCGTTCCTCGGCGGCGCTATGTTTACCGTCGGCCAGCACCAACTGACGGCCGTAGCTTTCGGTCATGGTCGCGGTTTGAAACAACAGTTCGTTAAAGTAGGGGCCGTGGTACAGCGTGTTACTGACCATCAAACCGATGCTCTGCGATTTGCTGGTTGCCAGATTGCGTGCCAGCAGGTTGGGGCGATAGCCGGTTTCTGCTATCGCTTTAAATACGCGATCGCGGGTTGTTTTGCTGACATAGCTATTGTCGGCTAACACGCGTGATACCGTGGCTTTGGAAACGCCAGCCTTAAGGGCGACATCAAGCATGGTGATCATTGTTTATTCCATAGCAGACATTTTATTCATCTATCGTACCTTTTTCCTGATGAGTCTAACAAGTTATTCAATCATCTGATGATCAGCTAAAGGGCGATGCTTTATTGCACCAGCATGAGTGTTTTTTTCTGCACACCTCAGTAGTTGATATTATTAACTGCTGAATTAATATGCAATAATTAATAGGTAGTACATTTATTTTTAATTGTATGCTTATTCATAATAATAATCCCATTCAGCAGTAAAACCAGTGTTGTTGACAAAAATTATATCTGTATTTTTTCTGTGCGATCGCCATCACAAATCAGCTTAACTAATCTGAAACCGGTTGCAGAAACGGCGTTGTCTTGTATATTTCTATTACGACACCACACCGAGGGATAAAAAATGAATAAGATCTTACTGTGCTGCGCCGCCGGAATGTCTACCAGTATGCTTGTCCAACGCATGGAAAAATACGCCAAACAAAGTGATATCGACGTTGAGATCAATGCCATAGGTTTTGAGGAGTTTAGTGAGCAAATTCAAAACTATGACTGCTGCCTGCTCGGGCCGCAAATCAAGTATAAACTGGCAGAATTCAAGGCGATTGCCGACCAGCAGCACAAACCCGTGGTGGTGATCAATACCATGGACTACGGCATGATGAACGGTGAAAAAATCCTCAATGAAACCTTGAAAATGATCGCGTCAAATGAGGTAAAATAATGAGCACACTCAGTGAGTCATTGTTTAGCGTAATTGAAAATAAAATCAGCCCGGTCGCGGCAAAACTTTCAAGTCAACGCCATGTAGTGGCAATCAAAGATGGTTTTATCTCTTCGATGCCTTTTTTAATTGTCGGTTCATTTATGTTGTTATTTGCCCACCCGCCATTTGGCGCCGATAGCCAATGGGGTTTTGCTCAGTGGTGGCTGGGCATGGTGGCACGTTATTCTGATCAGATTATGATGCCCTATAATATGACCATGGGCATTATGGCGGTGTATATTGCCGCCGCCATTGCTTATAACCTGGCGCAAAGTTACAAAATGAATGGCTTTATGGCCGCGTCACTGTCGTTAATGTCGTTTCTGGTGGTGGCTTCGCCGCAAAGCCATGGCGCGCTGCCGGTAGGTTCGTTAGGCGGGGAGGGGATCTTTACCGCCATTCTGGTTAGCCTCTATGCCACCGAATTAATGCATGTGCTGCAAAAATACCATATCGGTTTTAAATTGCCTGAGCAGGTGCCGCCCAAAATCAGGCAGTCCTTTGATTTACTGATCCCGATACTGGCAATTTTTATTACGCTTTTTCCTTTAAGTCTGTTTATTCAGCATCAGTTTGGCATGCTATTGCCGCAGGCGATTATGTCGATTTTTGCCCCGATTATTTCTGCCTCGGATTCGTTACCGGCCATTCTTATTGCCGTGCTGCTTTGTCATTTGCTGTGGTTTGCCGGTATTCACGGTGCGGTCATTGTCGGCGGTATTTTGCAGGCGTTCTGGTTGACCAACCTTGGCATCAATCAGCAGGAACTGAATGCCGGTCAGCCACTGACCCAGGTGTTTATCGAGCCATTCTGGCAATTCTTTATTGTGATCGGCGGCTCAGGCTCCACCATGGGGCTGGTATTCCTCTATCTGCGCAGCCGTTCGGCCCATTTGCGTTCGATTGGCAAATTGGGGTTGGTGCCCAGCATGTTCAATATTAATGAACCGGTAATATTTGGTTCACCGGTGGTAATGAATCCGCTGCTGTTTATTCCTTTTATTACCGCGCCGCTGGTCAACGCCATTATCGCCTACATCGCCACCCGAACCAGCCTGGTGAACCATGTGGTTTCGCTTGCACCCTGGACGACGCCAGGACCAATTGGTGCCGCCTGGTCAACCGGCTGGGATTTCCGCGCCATTATTCTGGTAGCTGTGCTGATTTGCGTCTCAACGCTGATCTATTATCCGTTTTTCAAAATATATGAAAAACAATTACTTGAACAAGAAGAACCCAGTTTGCAACCGGTGGAGAACTGATTATGGAACTTGAAAACATCATTATGGAATTGATCATCCACGCGGGAGAATCGCGCTCTTTCTCCATGGAATCGCTGCGCGCCGCCCGGGCCTATGACTGGCCGCTGGCTGAGCAACACCTGGCGGCTGCCAAAACGGCCGCCCGTGAAGCACATCTGATCCAAACACAACTGATCGGTGCCGATGAGGGCGTCGGCAATATCCCGGTAAGTTTGATCCTGGTCCACGCGCAAGATCACCTGATGAACGCCATGCTTTGCCGTGAACTGGTTGAAGAAATTATTTATTTACACCGTGAGATTTCAGTGTTGAAAAATCGCTGAACCAGGAGGGAACCATGCAACATCAACAGCTCACCCCTTTCCCACAGGGCTTTATGTGGGGGGCTTCTACTTCGGCTTACCAGGTCGAGGGCGCGTGGAACGAAGAGGGCAAAGGCCCTTCAGTGATCGACCATGCCGTTTTTAACGCAGAGTTAAGTGATTTTAAAGTAACCAGCGATCACTATCATCATCTGCAAGAAGACATCGCCCTGTTTGCTGAACTGGGGCTGAAAACTTACCGTTTTTCCATTTCATGGGCGCGGTTGTTTCCCGAGGGGACAGGAGAGATCAATCCTCTGGGCGTCGCCTTTTACCAGCGTCTGATTGATTTGCTGGGGCAGTATCATATTGAGCCGTTGGTCACGCTATACCACTTTGATTTGCCATGGGCTTTACAGCAACAGGGAGGGTGGTCCAACCCCGAGACTATTGCTGCTTTTGAGGAGTATGCCCGCACGGCATTCAGGCTTTATGGCGATCGGGTCAAGTATTGGCTGACCATCAACGAACAAAATATGATGATCCTTAAAGGAGAGGTGATTGGCACCTTGCCGGCGGATACGCCGGACCCACAAAGGGCGCTGTATCAGCAAAATCACCATATGATGTTGGCACAGGCACGGGCAATGATTGCCTGTCATCAGATGTTGCCGACCGCCAAAATTGGCCCCGCACCCAATATTTCCTGTATCTATCCGGCCACTTCCCGTCCGGAAGATGTACTGGCGGCCAATAATTTTAGCGCTATCCGTAACTGGTTGTATCTCGACCTTGCCTGTTTTGGTCGCTACAACGCCACCGCCTGGAGCTTTCTTAAAGAGAAAGGCTATCTGCCACAGATCACCGACGACGAGATGGCGTTATTGCGCCAGGGCAAGCCTGATTTCATTGCTTTTAATTATTACGCTTCAGCGACGGTGGGTGCAGATAGCGCCAAAGATAAGCCGGAGTCCGGGGCGGCGAACAGGGCGGTCGATCAGCAAATGGCCGGCATCGATCGCAGTGTTTATGTGGGGGTTGATAACCCCTATCTGCAGAAAAATCAATTTAACTGGTATATCGATCCGCTGGGTTTTCGCATCACCGCGCGCGAAATCTACGAACGTTACCGCCTGCCGTTGATCGTTACCGAAAACGGTCTTGGAGCGTTCGATGAACTGGCATCGGGCAATAAGATTTATGACGATTACCGCATCGAATATTTGCGTTGTCACCTGGAACAACTGCAACAAGCCATCAGTGACGGCGTAGAGGTGATGGGCTATTGCCCGTGGTCAGCCATTGATTTGGTCAGTACCCATCAGGGAATTGGCAAACGTTATGGTTTTATTTATGTCAACCGTGACGAAAAAGACCTGAAGGATCTGGCGCGTTTTAAAAAGAAAAGTTTTTTCTGGTACCAGCAGGTGATCCGCAGTAATGGCGAGGATCTGCACTACCAGGTTGAATACTGAATCAGATAACCCGTATGTTTTTTTAGCACAGTAAGGATTGGATATGTTTAGCAAGCAATTGCCTAATGATTTTCTTTGGGGTGGAGCCGTTGCCGCGCATCAGGTTGAAGGCGGATGGGATCAGGGAGGTAAAGGACCAAGTATTGTTGATGTGTTGACCGGTGGCGCCCACGGCGTTGACCGCGTGGTGACCGATGGCGTACAGGCGGGTTACCGTTATCCCAATCATCAGGCGGTGGATTTTTACACGCATTTCAAACAGGATATCGCGCTGTTTGCCGAAATGGGCTTTAAATGTTTCCGTACTTCTATCGCCTGGTCGCGTATTTTTCCCAATGGTGATGAACAGCAACCCAATGAAGCCGGGCTGCAATTTTATGATGATATGTTCGATGAGCTGCTGAAATATAATATTCAGCCGGTGATTACCTTGTCGCACTTTGAAATGCCTTATCATTTGGTCAAAGAGTATGGCGGCTGGTTAAATCGTAAGGTAGTCGATTTCTTTTGTCATTTTAGCGAAGTGGTGATGCAGCGCTATCAGGGCAAAGTGAAATATTGGATGACCTTTAACGAAATCAATAATCAGCGCAACTGGAAAATTCCACTGTTTGGCTACTCCTGTTCCGGGGTGATTTTTACCGATCAGCCTAATCCGGAACAGGCGATGTATCAGGTTCTGCACCATCAATTCGTCGCCAGCGCCCGTGTGGTCAAACGCGGGCACCAGATCAACCCTGATTTCAAGATTGGTTGCATGCTGGCCATGGTGCCGATTTATCCCTGGTCCTGCGATCCAGATGATGTGATCTTTGCACAACAGCAAATGCGTCAACGCTATCTGTTTGGTGATGTACAAATGCGCGGCTACTATCCCTCTTATTTGCTTAAAGAGTGGGAAATTAAAGGCTACCAGATTGCCATGCAGCCGGAAGATGCCACCATTCTGCGTGAAGGCTGTACCGATTATTTGGGCTTTAGTTACTATATGAGTAATGCCGTACAGTTTGCGGCCAGAGATACTGCTGCCAGTATTGAGTCGGTTGATGGCAGTAAACGTAATCCGCATGTTGCTGCCTCGGAATGGGGATGGCAAATCGACCCGGTAGGTTTGCGCTATACGCTTAATGCGTTATATGAACGCTATCAAAAACCGCTATTTATTGTTGAAAACGGCTTTGGTGCAGTGGATATCCCCGCTGAGGACGGGACCATTAATGATGATTACCGCATTGATTATCTGCGTGCCCATATTGCAGAAATGAAAAAAGCGGTTATTGAGGACGGTGTTGATTTAATGGGTTATACCCCCTGGGGGTGTATTGACTGTGTTTCTTACACCACCGGACAATACAATAAACGCTACGGTTTTATTTATGTCGATAAACACGATGACCATAGCGGCAGCTTAAAACGTTCAAAAAAGAAAAGTTTTAACTGGTATAAACAGGTTATTGCCAGCAATGGTGAAAATATTTAAGTAATAAGTTTCGATCCGTAATTACTCTACTGATAATCCGTTGCTAAAATAGCCACGGATTATTTTTTTCGCTCGACACCTGGTTTAACTCATTGATATACCTTGCCTGACGATATAACCGCCAATGCGGTTGTGTGGTTATCTATTGCTCCCCGGTCAACAACACGGGAACGGCCCTCTATAATTTGCCACCAAAAATTAAATGGACTTTTGTCGCATAAAGAGAAGGCGTCTCGCCCGGAGCCGGTTTTTTGTTTGGCATATAAGACCGCAGGCACAATTAATCAGGCTGACGAGGGCATAAAATGAATATTACCGGCAGGAATCAATTTGATGCACCGAACGTAAAGAGCAGTCTCATGGAGAAAAAAATCCCGACGCATAATACCTGGCGATTCGGGCAGCGCAGTGCACCTGTGCTACGGGCAAACAATGGTCTCATCCTGGCAGACAAAGCCTGTCACTTACCGAGCATGCAGAAAACCGGCAATCTACTGAGAAAAAAAACGGTTTTATCCCGGCGACCCAGGGAGGCAATGGCACAGGATGGCCCACTGGCCGAGCGCGCAGGGATCAAATTCACTTCCGAGATTAATAAAGCCTCGCTGTGGTCGGAACATATTAACAGTCTGGGCAATCTGGTTAAGCAACATAGTGCGACTTTAGGCAAGGGAATAAGAGCCTATCTGCAACTTGCCACCAGTGCCGATAGTACGCGTGAAGATGGTATGGATTTACAGGCGTTAACCCCGCAGTTAACCCTCGACCGTCAGGACATTCTGGCCTGTATTAATCGCATTATCAGCAATGAGTCGGAACTCAATAGCAAGGAAATGCGTTTTTTTTTAAAGCAGTTGTTAGAGGGCAAACTGGAGGGGGAGTTCAAACGGCTGTTAGGATTGCAAGACCGGAGTGAGGCGTTGATTGAGATTATTATGGCGCTGCCTGACCGAGAAAATCTGGTTATCAATCTGCTGGCCGATCTGTTTGATCAGGCGCTGTCCGCCACAACTCCGCTTGAACATCTGATATTGGACGAAACCGCCGATTGGGTGCAGGGCAATGGTTGGCCATCACCCTCCCTGGCCAGCCTTAAAGGCAAGCAGTGGAGTGAAATGCTTAGCCAGCGTGTATTATCGCGTTATTCACTCTGGGATTTTGCTGAGGAATCAGCGGCTAAGCAAATTATCAAGGTTAAATTAAAAAATCTGTTCCCCATTGCCAACGACGTTGACCGACTAACGGACGTCGTTCGGTCACTCCCCCTCGCCAGCGAATTAGCCACGCTCTACAACATCGGCGCTGCTTGTATTCCGGTAGGAACACATAAGAAATATTGGTCAGGGTCGTTTGCTTTGGCCGGGGCCGATTTCATCCGGCACTACCAGGCATCCAACAGTCAGATTGTCGATCAAATGCTGGTACAGCTTGCCGGGCGACGATCTTCTGACTCACCAAGACGATTAACTTTATTAGCCCAAATAAAGCAGGGTTATGGCCGATTGCATGACTACGTCGACACCCGCATGCAGGAGGCGCTGCGTTACTCCCGTGCGGTCAGCAACATCAATACTTTTTTGCAGCAGAACGCAAAAGAACCGCTGGCAGATTCAGAAGATCTCAATCGCTTAAGCGAATTGTTAACAAAAAAGGCTGAGGCTGAAAATGCACTTTATCATATGGCTTTCGATCATCTACCCGTGGAGGATCGAAAGCTTTTGAGCCAGGCTATCAAGGAAAAACGCGTCACCGTAAACCGTTTTTCGCTGGTATCAAAAGAGACCAGCGCAGAAAACCTGACTATGACGTCACTGGGTTATCTTATTAAGGTGTTGCCTGCCGCCGGGGAGCTTTCACCTGGCATGCAGCCGCAATATCTGCTGGCTATCAGCTATGCAGCAGCGGCATTTCCTCCGGTGCAAATGCTAGGTGTCGATCCTGTCAGCGCTACCGATGATACACAGCGACAGAGCCAAACTGAAAAAGTGTTGGTGCTTGATCCTGACGTGCTTAAGCAATACCGACTGCAAGAAACCCCTCTGTTATCTGCATTTTCCACCATAGATAACGAGACGGATTTTATTAAGACGCTGGTCGCTGAAGACCCGATTAATTTTAAAATCGCCAGCCATACCAGCCGCGTAGCCGATGACGATGTTCCGTCGCAAGGCGTTAAGCTAAGTGATTTTTTAAAGGAATTGGGCAGTCAACTGGTCTCCATGACCCCGTTAGTCTGCCTTGAAGCGATATGGGATTTAGTGAAAACCGGCGGTGCGACCAGCGAAGAACAATTAAAACAGCGACTGCAAGAGGTGGGCTCTGATTCGCTGGGCTGTTTCCTTTCTTTATTAGGAGGCCTTAAAGCTGAGGTCACCGCCGGCAAATTTATTGAGCGCCAGGTGACATCACTGGTGGCAAAACAATTCAAGGGTTGGATATCCGCTGATGCAAAAGAACGATTATCGTCAGAGGATAGCAATATTGGCCGTGATGCCTGGCTGAAAAATGCCATAGAGAATATTTATTATAAAAACTCGGAGCCTCAGCCACAGCCGCGACTCCGTTTGTTGCCTTTAGCCAGGCCAACCTACCGTCTGCAAGAGTTTACAGGGAGAGTCCCGACAGGAATGTCGCTCGCTTTGCCGGGAAAACTGGTCATAGAGTTTGCACCCAACTCGGGCGAACGGCAGGTGAGGGCAGGTGAGTATGCCACGCGTCTTGGCGAGAATAAATTTTCTGAACTCACTAATACTGAAGGTTTCTATCAACAGGAAATGGTGCGGGGAAAAGTCATCGAAAAGGCCCTTGCCAGCTATCTGCAGGGGGATATCCCTTATAGTCAATTGCGGCACGCGGCGGTGCTGCAAAAGCATTTTAATTTTATTACGGCTTATGCCGAATACCCTTCGGTTACCAGTTTACGAGGGTTACCGGATCATACTGCCTTTTCACCAGGTAAACAGATTATTTACGAGTCAGGAAAAACCTATATTCCTGTTGGGGATAAGTACTTTCGCTGTGAGATTGTCAATGGTGAAGGCTGGCGGGTGTTTAAAATTATTGGCAATAAAAATATGCCTGAGGATTTACAGTTTAATATTTATGAGTCAAGTGGAGGTTTTTATTTTGTAAAATCGGATAATGCCAATAAACTTGTTGCTGATGAAGGGGCGCAATCATTGCCACATCGTGGTGATGGTCCGGAAAAATTTATCAATACATCGGGGGACATGGTCTTTCAGGGACTCTATGCTGTTAATAACAAAAGCAAAGATTATATTTTGGCGCTAACTTCTCCCGCTGACAATAAAATACACTACCGACATATGGGACGCGATGGTAAATTTTGGCCTTTATCTTCGGAGGATAAGCTATTTATGCAGTCATCCGGACAGCATGATCATTATGATGGTGTTTCACTTACAAAGGTAGAAAACAGTAACTTATTCAAAAGCGAGATCCACAATAAACTGTTAGCCGTTGATCGTCAGTTGATTGACCATAATTTTGCTGATGAAATTATTAATGCTTACTCAATTCTTGATGGCAAAAATGAACCGGAAGTATTAAAACATTTCGCCGAACCTCATTTAGGCCGCGGTGGTTATCGCTGGCGTGATAAGGATTTTTCTACGTTAACCGAAACCCCAATGTCATATGCGCAAGTAATGGGGATTCGCAAGTTTTTTGGCAATATTATTAATGGAAAAATATTCACCATTGAAGAACCCTCGTTAGCCGATGTGGCCACTTTTTTCCGTAAGATAGGTTATCAATTGTCACAGTCTGCTTCCGGTTCAGAGCTTTATCGTATGTTTGGTGATAGAGGAAAGGAAGTCGAAAAAAATAAAGTTCAGTCTTATATCGATGAGTTACATTGGCTGGGAAATCTGGCTGAGAGGGCGCATCGCCTGGTGGCAAAGCGCCAAAAGATAAAAATTCTGGAAGAGGCACAGCGCGAGGTTATAGAAAATAAAAAAAAGGCTGAGCTTACACCTGGCAGCTATTTTTATAATACACTTCTTAAGTTAACAGAAAGTTTTGATCCTACAATAGAAGAAACCGAAAACTGGACCTATAAGAAAGTTGACCATGATAGTGCCACAGAGACGAGTGCATATCACCGATTGCTGAGTGAATTTAAATCAGCGAGTAATACAATTTGCGATATGCTAAAGATCATTGGCAAGGATTGGGCGGGTGATGATCCACGTTGGGAACACTTTAAAACCTACTTTAATATTGACCCTGATTTACTGACTAAAAAAGAAAGGGAACGTTTTAGCGCCATCATGGCAAAACTCTATGATAAATTTGATTCCGATTCTGTTTATAAAAATATTGTCCTCTTAAAGCCTGTACATGATAAACAGGGGCGACGTTTTATTGAACCAGATAATAAAAATGCTCCTCTTGGTATTGCGATGGATGCCGAGTCTTACACTTATAAAAAGGGTAAAGGCGCCAAGCGGGTATTCTATAATTTGGCCATCGATCCGCTAAGTGACCAGGCCCACAAGCGCACCGTATTATTGCATGAAGTCGCTCATCAGGTGGGGGCCAGCGGTCATGATGAAATTTACTATGGTTTCTTTCGGGGCGGAATGCGGGTAGGGGAACCATCACGGGTCGCCGAGAATTTTACCAAAATTCAGCAGTCACCCTATATTGCCTATGGTATGGCCTGTAACGATCTGAATTTTGCGACATCCTTGCAAAACCGATTACATTATGTCCAAGATAAAGGTATTGATTTTGATAGTACTTTTTGGCATTCGAAAGAGGTAGCAACCTACCAGTTCCTTGACTTCGGTTCGCAAAACGTGCAGTTGCGTAATAGCCCGGCAGTATTGGACTTTTTTAAAAAACTCTATGAACCACAAAATGTGAGATTAAGATGGCATATTATGGCCGGGCCGCACCCTGATGCCTTGGTGGGTTTTGTTTACTATATGTATGGAAAACTAAAACAGTCAACAGCGCCGGAACCTCAGCCGTCAAGTTCTCAAACACGTGATAAACGTAGTCAATCACTAGAAAATAAATTGCTGCCGCCTCTTTTGCTGCGGCAAGTTGCACGTCAATCTATTTCCGCGGTTAATCTTATACCGCCATCTACCAGTAATCCTTCACTTTCACCGCAAATAAATTCGCCGCAGGAGCAACAGCAAACGGAGGATAATGACTATAAAATTAGCACTGAGGCTGTGTATGTGCGGACTTATTTCCTGGCGGATCAAGATCAGAAAGTGAGTTGATTTTATAGAGTAAAAAGGATTAGCCCAGTAAATAAGATCCTATGGCAGCAATAATACACTCTTGTGATAAAGCACTATTGTTGCGTTCCTTTATTTCTTATTTGGTTTTACCCTTATTTAAAGCGCCAATTTTTGTTGCAGGCGCTGGCTTGATAGAATTTAAATCACCAAGGAGAATATCATGAATATTATTTACCAACATCAGTCTGATATACATATTAAAAGACCTGATATATCAGTCCTGCCGTCACCGCAGGTAACGCCGGCGAAAAGGATTTTCCGATCCCCTATCCCGGGTAATGCTCCCTCGCCAAAGACTTCGCTACACATCCGCAACTATTTAAGCCGGCAACGTCGTGAGATAAGCCATAAACAACAAATGGACATCGTTGGCGTAGGTGGGGCATGGTTAGCACAAGAGGATGCTGCCATCACGGTTTCTTCCGCCAATGCCTTGCGGTTAGCAACCTATATCAGCAGTCTGGGTAAACTGTTTGCCAACCACAGCAGCACTCTGGCATCGGGGATCAGCGCCTATCTTCGGCTGGCGAAAAGTGCCGATAGTACTCGTGAGGAAGGTATCGACTTACAAAAGCTCAAGCCGCCGCCAACGGCGCTTAACAATGCCGATATCGCTTGCTGTATACACCGTCTGCTAAATAGCAATAATAGCGGCGGTATTGATATCAATATTAAAGAGATGCGCTTTTTTTTTAAACAGTTATTGACCGGCCCAATAGCAGGAGCCGTCAAACGGACTCTAAGCCTGAACGAGAGCGCTGGCCCCTTGATTGACAAATTGATGGCGCGTAGCGATCGCGCAAACATCCTGCTCAATCTTCTCTCTGGTCTTGTTGATCAAACTTTGCACACCGCGATCCCCCTTGAACCACTGATCCTGGACCAGACCGCAGAATGGGTACGTCTGCAACAGCCCACCCTTGCCACACTTGGGCAGATCACCTGGACAAAGGCGATTGGCAACAGCGTATTAGCAAACTATGCTGATGTCCCTGATACTCTGGCACCCGCCGTGAGTAAACTGGTCAACAGCAAATTACAGCAGCTCTTCCCTGTGGCTCGACAGCTTGAACGGCTTGCACCGCCAGTACTAGCACTGCCATTGGCCAGTGAGTTGGCGACCTTATATAATATGGGTGCCGCGCGTTTACCTGCCGATAGTCATGAAAAGTACTGGCCGAGCGCTTTGGCGTTGGCCGGCGCTGATAATATTCGCTACTACCCGGATGCCAATAGTCTGATTGCCGATCAGATGCTGGTGCAACAGGCTGGACATTGGAATATCGAACATGGCAGTCAGCTCAGTCAACTCGCGCGTTTAAAATATGCCTATGCCCGCTTGCATCGCTATGTTGACCCGCAAATACAGGTAGCGCTGGAATATGCTCAGACCATCGCCAGTATCAGCCAGGTTATAGAGCACAATAAAAAACAACCCTTGCTGGCCTCAGAAAATGAGCACCGGCTAGCCGAACTGTTAAGTAAAAAGAGGAGCGTTGAAAAAAACTTATACCGTATGGCGCTGGATAGCTTATTACCCGCTGAACGTACGCAACTGGTACAGGCGATCAAACAACATCGGGTAACAGTAAGCCGTTACTATCTAACGTCAAAAGATACGGGCAATGAAAAGTTGACCATGACCTCGTTGGCTTATCACATCAAAGTACCGCCTGCGGCCGAAAGTACCCATGCTATAGCGCGGGAATATGTGATTTCTATCGCCAATGCAGCCTCGACTTTTCCTCCGGTTCAACTGCTGCGTATACCGCCCGCCGATCAGGCACAAAAACAACGCGAGACAGAAAAAGCTGTGATGGCAGCGGATGTGCCGAACTCTTACCGCTTACAAGAAAGCGCAGAGTTGGCTTCATTTCAACAGATTGAGAATGAACGTGATTTTATCAAAATATTGGTCGCGGAAGATGCGATCAATTTCCGGCTCTCTTCGCGGCAACGTGGCGAGGAAGCGGCTGAAGTTGCACCAGATCGCGTTACCCTGGCGGATTTTTTAAAAGAGCTTGGCAATCAATTGGTTGCCATGACTCCGTTGGTCTGCCTGAGTGCTGCCTGGGATATCATCAAAGTAGGCAGCACGTCAGGTACGCTACAGCAACAGAGTGAAATTGAGGCCTTGGGTTCAGACTCCACTGCCTGTTTCCTTTCTCTGCTGGCGGCCATTAAAGAGGAAGTGACCGCAGGAAAAATCGTTACTGGAGGGGTGAAGTCACTGGTCTATAACCGGTTGAAAAAGTGGCTGTCCGGAACAGACGAGGAGGGTGATTCACAGTCGGCAACTCATATTGGCTCAGGGGCCCAAATTAAGCTGGAAATTGATAATTTGTACCATAATGCTCGTGAAATTCAGCCTAAACCCCGCCTTGACTTTATCAAGTCAAATAAAAAGGTATTGCAGCGTACGGAATTCCAGGGGAAAAATCCGCTCGGCATTTCGCTGGCTTTGCCAGGGCAATTGGTGCTGGAGTTTGAACCCAGCCTTGAGCACGGGCAGCAGGCTAAATATGCCAGCAGAGTAGAAGAGAACAAATTTACCCGGATCACCGATGCCGATGGCATTTATCATCAGGATATGGTCTATGGCAATATTGTTGTTAATGCTATCAGTAAATATATCAACAATGAAATGTCTTATAATCAACTGGCAAATGCCGTCGCGCTGCAAAAACAATTTAATTTTATCAAGGATTATGCTGAACCTCTGCCGGAAATCACCCCGACCGGTTTTCCCAGTCGAGTTAAACCAAATGCCGAACTGCCGGATCATGCTTTTTTTTCCCCGCCGCGCCGCATTGTCTATAGCGGAGGTTATGCCTATCTGCCCGTAGGTGACAGTTACTTCCGTTGTGACATTATCAGTGAGCTCAATAGCCGCTACTATCGTGTTTTGGGCAAAGATGATATGCCCAGCGATCTACGCTTTGTCATTAATGAAAGTAAGTCGGGTGACTATTTTGTCGTGATTGACAATGTTTCTGAGTTGGTGTCCGCAGAAGCATCACAAATATTGGTGCAACATAGCCAAGGTCCGGAAAAATTCGTTAAAAATATAGGCGGCATGATTTACCAGGGGCTATATGCTATCGGCAATAGCAATAACGACTATATTTTGGCGATGAAAAACCCTAAAGATGAAAAAATCCATTATCGCAAACTCGGTAGTGACAGAAAATTTTGGCCATTAGCCGATAACGGCAGTAAAGTCTTTATGCAGCAGAGTAAGCGCAATGGTCACTATGATGGCATACCTTTGTCACAGGTAGATAAGCGTGATATACAAGTCAATGCGATAAATCAGGAGCTATTCAGACTGGACCGTAAACTGGTCACCGAAAACTTTTCACGTGAAATCATTAACGCTTATTTACAGCTTGAAGGTAAGGGCGAGCCCGAGATTTTGTCATATTTTGCCGAAAGCCAGTTAGAAAAAGGCGGATGGAGTGACCGCGATTTCTCTGTACTCAGCGGCGTTCCGATGTCCCATGGGCAGATATCACTAATAAGACGAATGGCTGGCAATATTATTAATGGCAGAATATTCAATCTTGATGAGTCTTCACTGCTGTTGGCAGGTAATTTTTTCCGCAGTATTGCCAGGAAACTGTCACAATCCACTGAAAATTCTGAAATATATCGTAAATTTCATCAGCCGGGGAGTCACCTCGAATCAACGAAAATCCCCCAGTATATCGCCGAACTTGACTGGCTCGGCAGCCTCGCTGAAAGCGCACATCAGCTGGTTATAAAACGGCAAGTATTCACCCTCCTTGAACTCAAAAGAGAGGAGATGATGGAAAATAAAAAACTTACCGAGTTAGAATCCAGTCGGGCTTTTTATCGTCGGGTATTAAAACTCACTGAGCTTTTTGATCCTTCGATTGAAAAAACTGATGAGTGGACATATAAAAAGGTTGACCGCAATAATAAGCAGGCAGCACTTCGTTATGCTGGGTTATTGAGTGAATTTAAGTCGGCTGAGATTAGCATTACAAATATACTTAGAAAAATCGGTAAGGTGTGGCCAGAGGATGATCCGCGATGGCAGCATTTTAAAGACTATTTTAACCTTGATCCCAACCTGCTCGCCCCGGAGGAAAAGTCTAAATTTAGCAAGATAATAGCCACGGTATACAATAAGTTCGATTCCGGCTCAGTATATAAGAATATTACGCTGATTAAACCCTGGCATGACCGGCAAGGGCGGTTCTTTATTGAGCCTGATAACCCACTTGCCAAATTGGGGGTAGTTATGGATGCCGAGGCATTTACTTATGTAAAAGGCAGCAAGGCCGGTGAAGTATATTATAATTTGGCGATTGATCCCCTGAGCAGCATTGCCCATAAACGTGGCCTGCTGATGCATGAGCTTTCCCATCAGGCGGGGGCGAGTGGGGCCTCAGAAGTGTATTACGGTTTTTTTGGTGGCGGGATGCGCTCTGATGATCCAGGTAAAATTGCCACAAATTTCAAAGATATTCAAAAATCACCTTATGTGGCTTATGGTATGGCCAGTCATGACAGTGCGTTTGCGATAAATCTGCAGAAGAGGATCACCTTTATAAAAAGCAAACAGAGTAATAACCTCAGATCCTTTTGGCATAGCAACGAAGCCATGGCTTACCAAAATATCGACTTCACCTCCCATGCCGATCTGCCGCTGCGTAATTTGACAATTTTGAAGTTCTTTAAGGAACTTTATAAGCCAGGAAATGAAAATGAGCGCTGGCAGCTGTTGGTGGGTCCGCATCCCGATGCGATGGTTGGTTTTATCTACCATTTGGAGCAAAAATTATCAGTGTTATCACCAGCACGCGATAAGCGCACTCCGCTAGCGGCTGAGACAGTCCTCACGCCGCAGCTGTTAGCTGAGGTTGTGCAACAAAGTCTCAATCCACCCGTTGTGGATACCCAGACAAAGGAGGAAGTCGAACTGGGTGAAGAAAATGAAGCCGACGCTATTTATGTGATGACTTACTTTTCCCCACCTGCGCCTTCGCCAGCAACCACTGTCGACGCCTAATGTTGCCGTTCCCTGTCTATTGTTGATGCCAGTCCGCCCTTTGCTGATTTAGTTTTGTTGGTGAGGGCGGCAGTTTGTTGACCTGGCGTTATCGCAAAAATTTTTTACCTCTTATCCGCAGCCGCGCATTCGGCGATAGGCTATGATTGCCGTTATACGCGCGACAGCCGTTAACTGCGTTGAGGAGCTATTTTGAGTACACCAGGATCGAGTCAATATTTAAATGCCAGTCAGGCCATCGACCGCCTTGAAGCCTTATATCAGGCGTCACTGGCAGCATTACGTGATGCCATCAGTCTGTATATCAAAGAGGGGACGGTGCCCGATCTCCAGGCGCGAGCCAGCGGATTGTTCTGTTATCCGCAGTTGGAAGTCAGTTGGGACGGTAGCTCGCAAACGCAATATCGCACCCGAGCCTATGGGCGATTTGTTCGTCCAGGCAAATACAGCACCACTATTACCCGCCCCGAGCTGTTTCGCAGCTATCTCGCCAGCCAACTGACTATTCTGGAAAACGATTACGGTGCCAGCTTTATTGTGACGCCGTCACAACTGGAAATGCCTTATCCCTTTGTGATTGACGGTTCGGATCTACAGCTCGACCGCTCGATGACTGCCGGCCTGGCTTTACATTTTCCCACCACCGATTTGGCCAAAATCGGTGATGATATTACTGACGGCGTATCAACCACCGCCGATAGTTTTCCGCTTTCGCACTTTGATGCCTTACGCACCGATTTTTCGTTGGCGCGACTTAAGCATTACACCGGTACGCCGGTGGAGCATATGCAGCCGTTTATATTATTTACCAACTACAGCCGCTATGTAGATGAGTTTATCAGTTGGGCCTGCGCACAAATTGCCGATCCGAACACACCTTACCAGGCGCTTTCCTGCGCCGGGGGAAGTTATATTACCGCTGAGGACAATGATCCTTCGGTTACCGCCTCCGATCTGGCGTGGAAGAAACACCAGATGCCAGCCTATCACCTGATTGCTGAACATGGGGAGGGCATTACCCTGGTCAATATTGGCGTCGGGCCTTCCAATGCCAAAACCATTTGCGATCATCTGGCCGTGCTGCGACCTCATGCCTGGTTGATGATTGGCCATTGCGGCGGGTTACGTGAAAGCCAGTCGATTGGTGACTATGTGCTGGCCCATGCCTATTTGCGTGATGACCATGTACTGGATGCGGTATTGCCGCCGGATATTCCTATTCCCAGCATTGCCGAAGTGCAACGGGCGCTCTATGACGCTACCAAACTGGTCAGCGGCATGCCCGGCGAAGAAGTTAAACAGCGTTTACGTACCGGTACTGTGGTGACCACCGACGACCGAAACTGGGAACTGCGTTTTTCGGCTTCCGCTCGCCGTTTTAGCCTTAGTCGTGCTGTGGCGGTAGATATGGAAAGTGCCACCATCGCCGCCCAGGGCTATCGTTTCCGCGTGCCTTACGGCACTTTGCTCTGCGTATCTGACAAGCCGTTGCACGGTGAGATCAAATTGCCGGGGCAGGCCAATCATTTCTATGACGGTGCCATCTCGGAACATTTGCAAATCGGCATTCAAGCCATCGATTTGCTACGCGCCGAAGGCGATAAGCTGCACTCGCGCAAACTGCGTACCTTTGAAGAACCGCCGTTCCGTTAATGGGTAAATCTGATAGCGTTTAATAAGCGATCGCGTCAGCCGACGGGTCGCTTATTTTTTTGTTCCTGGGAGTGTACCCAAGATAAGCGCCAGCAAGCCCTGAACTTATTCTGCTTGCGGACTGTTACGGCCAGCCATCACTCCGCCATCGACATCCCATATGGCACCAGTGACCCAGCCTGCCTTGTCAGACAGCAGAAATGCCACGGTTTCAGCGATATCCACGACAGTACCCACACGACCGATCGGGTGGAAGCTGTCAAAACTGGTCATCACGTCTTTTACGTCGTCTTTAGCAATAAACCCTTCGTAAATTGGGGTATGCACTACCGCTGGCGAAACAGCGTTCACACGAATCCCCTGACTTCCCAATTCAATCGCCAGGTTTCTGGTGAGCGCGTGCAGACCGGCTTTTGCCATCGAGTAGGCAGACGACGGGGTGGTACCGACAGCCTGCTGTGCCCACATGGAGCCGATATTCACGATTGAGCCTTTAATCCCAGCTTCAACCATATTACGTACGACATCGCGGGTGATAAAGAAAGTGGAACGGTTAAGGCTCATATACATATCGTAATCAGCGGCTTCATGTTCGATGAACAGTTTCGGAAAGAAGACACCGGCTGCGTTAACCAGCAGACTGATCTCTTTGTGTTCAGCGTTGATGGTGTCAACAACGTGCTTCATACCTGCTTCAGTCATCAAATCAGCAACGATGATGGAAATCTGTCCATTAGCAGCCAGCCTCTGACGTGCCTGCTCTGCTTTATCCTGACGGTTACCGACCAACACGACGCTGCCTCCATTTTTAAGCACATGTTTTGCAGTTTCATAACCGATACCGCTGGTACCACCAACCACTAATAGTTTTTTACCGGAAAATAATGCATTCATCGTTAGCCTCTTTTACAACAGGTGATTGTCATTGCAGAGAAGTCCTGCTCCTCATCGTGTGAAGCCAGAATGCCACTGTTAAATTTAGTCGGCGAATAAGAAGAAATTGCGATGCAGGAAAGAAAATCTATCTTGGTGAGATATACTGTCTGGCATAACCAAAATTTAGGAGTTGGAATGCGAACGCTTAACCGGCTGAAATGGTTACATGCATTTGAAGCTACTGCTCGCCATGGCAGTTTTACCGGTGCTGCGGGGGAGTTGGGCGTAACGCCTGCCGCCGTGGGTCAGCTTGTTCGGGCGCTGGAAGACTGGGTTGGTCATCCTCTGCTTCATCGCACCCGCTCAGGGAAAGAACGTCTCACCCTGGTTAGTGAAGCGCAGGATGCCCTTCAGGACATCACGCAGGGCCTGGATAAATTGGAAACCGGTTTGAATAAACTCCGCGGTCGCCGTTCCCGTTCAATTATTGTGATCACCGCATCCCAGGTTCTGGTGATGAATTGGCTGATGGAGCGGCTAAACCGGTTTTCAGAAACACACGAAGGTATTGACCTGCGTCTGAACGTCACCGAAAAGTTGATGGATGTTTTACATGGCGAGGCAGACATTGGCATCCGCTGTGGCCAAGGCACCTGGCAGGGCATAAATAAAACCTGGCTGATGGATGAAGAAGCTGTATTGGTGTGCAGTCCACGTCTTGTGCCACCAGAAAAAATAGCCTGCAGTGAATGGCTTGCCACGCAGAAACTGATCCACGATGACACACCCCATCCCGGTGCAGATTTTCCATCATGGAAGGATGTGTTTGTTACCGTGAATGCCCCAGAAGCCAGAGAGAATGGCCTGCATATCAACTCCACCTCAGCGGTGATTCTTTCAGCCCTGAGCGGAAGGGGGGTGGCTATTGTACGACATACTCTGGTTAAGCAACTTATAGCGACAGGGCAGTTGATCCAACTTCATCCCGATCATTGCTGGCCACTGAAATGGTCGTATTACATCGTCACTCCGCAGCAATCAGCCATGCGCAATGAGGTTAAAATGTTCCATGACTGGCTTGTGGAGGATGTGCTATCCCTTTCGACATAGAATCTCTATCCGTGGTCCCCTTCTTTACATCCCTCACCTTATCGAAAAACTGGCATTACTTAGCTTTTTTAAGCAGTTGTAAGCAGACAGCCCTGCACTGAAAATAAATTCCTGCCGTTTGTCGGATTTTCATCAGGAAAAAGGTTTTAATTAAAATGAAGTTATTAAACTTGCTGCTCCCGCTGGTTATTGCCGGAAATATACAGACACTTTGGGCAGCCGATCAGAATGTCCCGGCATCGACGACCTTTCATATTGCGGCCGATAATGCCTTAAAAAGTAAACTGCCTGCTGATATTGCCCAGCGTGGTTATATCGTGGCAGGGACCAATCCCAATACGCCACCGACCACGTTTTATCAGGAAGATAACAAAACCCTGGCCGGACGGGAGATTGATATTATGACCGCCGTCGCCGAGCGGCTGGGTGTTAGCGTACAGTGGCGTGACACCGGCGGTTTTGACAATATTATTCCTGGTCTGAAATCTGGCCGTTATGACGTTGCGCTCTCCAATATCAATGCCACGCAAAAACGCCTCGATCAGGTGGATTTTATTGGCTACTTCGATGCATCGCGCCTGGGTATTATTTCTCGCAAAGATGAAAACATTGCCCCCTTTACCCAGTTGGCCGATGTCTGCGGCAAGCAGGTCGGCGCCGGGGCGGGCACTACCCAATTGCTGCGTCTGGATACCGCCAGTAAAGAGTGCGTTGCCGCCGGTAAAGCAGCTATCGACGTGGCGGTTTTCCCCGATCGACCTGCGGGTGTCCAGGCCGTGGTCAGTGGCCGCGTCGCCATGTTCTTTGGACCTTATGAAGGTCTTACCTATCAGGTAAGCAAAGTCGATGCTCTGACCATGAGCGGTCAAATCACCGTTAACGATGCCCCTGTCTCTATTGCCTTTGCCAAACAGTCCCCGCTGGAGGATGCGGTTCAGGCAGCGCTTAACTCGCTGATTAAGGACGGTACCTATCAACAGATCCTTGATAAGTGGAATATTGGCTACGGCGCGGTCAAAGAAGCCAAACGCAACCAAGAGATCTTCTAATGCACAAGCTTACAGCCGAGCAGCCGGGTGAGCTGCGTATTATCAGTAAAAAATACTATGGCCGCTGGCTAAGTGCGCTGCTGGTTGGGCTTGTTTTGCTGGCCGTAGGCCATTCGGTGATCAATAACCCACGCTTTGAATGGTCGGTAATCGCGCATAGCTTTACCGAAACTTCCATTCTGCAAGGGGTGTGGATGACGCTGCAACTGACGGCTATCTCGGTGGTGCTCGGCTTTGCCGGTGGCACACTGCTGGCCTTGATGCGGCTCTCTTCCAATCCGGTTCTGGTGGCGGTCAGCTGGGGGTATACCTGGTTTTTTCGCGGTGTGCCGATGCTGGTACAACTGTTTCTCTGGTACAACATTGCAGCACTCTATCCGAAAATTTCGCTGTCCTTACCCTGGATTGGCGATTTATGGAGTGCTTCTGCCAATTCGCTGATCAGTCCTTTTAGCGCGGCGGTGATTGCGCTGGTGATGCACCAGTCGGCCTATGCCGCCGAGATTGTACGTGCCGGGATCCAGAGTGTCAGCCAGGGCCAGCTTGAAGCCGCCCGTGCTCTTGGTTATCGCCGCGGACAGATCTTTCGCTATACCGTCTTGCCGCAGGCGATGCGCGCTATTTTGCCGCCAGCGGGGAATGAAGTGATCGGTCAGCTAAAAACGACCGCCGTGGTCTCGGTGATTTCGCTGCAGGATGTGCTCTACTCGGCGCAAATTATCTATCAGCGGACTTACGAGGTGATCCCGCTGTTACTGGTGGCCACCCTGTGGTATCTGCTGATGACCTCGGTACTGTCGATTGGCCAATACTATGTGGAACGCTATTTTGGCCGCGGCACCGTGCGCCAGGAAAAGCGCGAATGGATCAAACGCAAAGCGCTGGCGCTGGCAGTCAACCACCAGAGGGTAAGCAATGGCTGAGACGATTGAGTTACGCAATATTACCAAACGCTTTTCCGGCAATACGATTCTCGACGGTATTAATCTGGATATTGCAGCAGGCTCGGTGACGGTGATTTTAGGCCCTTCCGGTTCAGGAAAATCGACACTGCTGCGCTGTATTAATCATCTGGAAAAGCTCGACGGCGGTACCATCCGCATTGGCGGCAATCTGGTGGGTTATCAGCAAAAAGGCCAGGCGCTATATGAATTAAACAGCCGGCAGATCGCCGCCCAGCGTGCGCAGATTGGCATGGTCTTTCAGCAGTTCAACCTGTTTCCGCATCGCACGGTATTACAGAATATTATTGATGCTCCGATGCGGGTCAAAAACCAGCGGCGGCAGCAGGCAGTACTGAAAGCGCGCTCGCTACTGCAGCAGGTGGGTCTGGCCGCGCGGGAAAATGACTGGCCGCAACAGTTATCCGGTGGGCAACAGCAGCGTGTGGCCATTGCACGTGCTCTGGCGATGGATCCCGAGGTGATGCTGTTTGATGAACCCACCTCGGCCCTTGACCCTGAGCTGGTGGGTGAAGTGTTGCAGGTGATTAAAAAGCTGGCGCATTCCGGTATCACCATGGTGATTGTCACCCATGAAGTCGGCTTTGCCCGCGAAGTGGCAGACAATATAGTCTTTATGGAAGAGGGAAAGATCGTGGCCGCCGGTCCTACCCGGGAGATCCTCGACGATCGCCAAAACCTTCGCGTGCGCAATTTCTTAGCAACGGTACTCTAAGGGAACCCTCAGGTTCCCCCAGACTGCTGACAAAGTCCGTTATTAGGGAGAGTACACCGTTGGGGTCGTAGCGGGCTTGCCCGCCGGAGCGCCCCTAGGTGTGCTATGCCCGGGTATCTCGATCATCAAGACGACTTTGTCATCAAACTCAGGGAACCCTCAGGTTCCCCGTCCGTTGTTGGCCCTTTTTCTGCCAGGACACTCCTCTGCCATGACGGTAAAACCCAGGACTCACAGCGCCCACTGGGGCGCTTTTAGCGCTGAACTGCAAGATGACAAACTGCTGATCACCCCCTTTGCCGGCGACCCCGATCCCAGCCCGTTGTTAAACAACTTCGTTAACGCCTTACGTCACCCGGTACGCATCGCCACACCCATGGTGCGTCGCGGCTGGCTGGAAAATGGCCCCGGACCCGACGATCGAAGGGGAATGGATGAATATATCGCCATTAGTTGGCCGCAGGCCATTGAGCTGGCGGCGGGGGAGCTATCGCGCGTGGCGGCAGAGTTTGGCCCGCAGGCGGTGTTTGGCGGTTCCTATGGTTGGTCGAGTGCCGGACGTTTTCACCATGCCCAGAGCCAGGTTCACCGTTTTCTTAATACCACTATTGGTGGCTATGTCCGCTCGGTCAATAGTTACAGCTCCGGGGCGGCGTCGGTGATCTTGCCGCATATTGTCGGTGATATGAATGAAATTGCCCGCCGTGGCGTGAGCTGGGAGGAGATCGCCGAACATAGCCAACTGGTGTTGTCTTTTGGCGGTCTGGCGCTAAAAAACTCGCAGGTCGCCAGCGGTGGGTTAAGTGAGCACACCGAACGCGGCTTTATTCAGCAGGCAGCCCGGCGTGGTACCCAATTTATCTCGGTCAGCCCGTTGCAAACCGATTTACCCCAAGAAGCACAGGGTGAGTGGCTGGCCATTCGCCCGGGAACCGACGCCGCACTGATCCTCGGTTTGCTACATGTGCTGGTTAGCAAGCAGTGGAGTGACGAAGCTTTTCTGGCGCGCTACTGCGTTGGTTGGGACAAAATGGTCGCTTATCTGCAGGGCAAAGAAGACGGTCTGGTGCGCGACGCCGCCTGGGCTGCCGACATTTGTGGTATTGACGCGGCACGGATCAGCGCACTGGCCACCGAGCTCTATGGCAAGCGGGTGATGATTACGGTAGCTCACGCGTTGCAGCGCGCCGAGCACGGCGAACAGCCGGTATGGCTGGGATTGGTGTTGGCGGCGGCACTGGGGCAACCGGGACTGCCTGGTGGCGGCTATGGTTATGCGCTGGGGGCCTTGGGGCATTATGGCAAACATCATAACCAGGTCTCTTTCCCGGCACTGCCGCAGGGGAAAAACGGCGTTGAAGCATTTATCCCGGTAGCTCGTATTGCCGATATGCTCTTGCACCCAGGAGAAGCCTTTCGCTATAACGGGCAAACCCGGCACTATCCCACGGTCAAGCTGGCCTGGTGGGCAGGGGGCAATCCATTTCACCATCATCAGCATCTGGCGCGCTTACGGCAGGCATTTAACCGTCTGGATACGCTGATTGTCCATGAAGTGGCCTGGACCGCCACTGCCCGTCATGCGGATATTGTCCTGCCTGCCACCATGACGCTCGAACGTGAAGATGTCGGCGGCGCGCCAACGGATCGCCATCTTTTTGCCATGCAACAACTGGCTGAACCGTACGGCCAGGCGCGAGATGACTATGCCATTTTTAGCGAACTGGCAAAAAAACTTGGCCGGGAACAGGCGTTTACCGAAGGACGTACTGCGCGTCAATGGCTAGAACATCTTTATCAGCAAATGCAGGAAAAATGTCAGCAGCAGCAGATCCCGGTACCGGACTTTGACACTTTCTGGCAACAAGGGCAGCTAACCCTGCCGCAGCTTAAAGATGGCGGCAGGCTATTGCGTCAATTGCGGCGCGATCCCGAACGTTATCCGTTGCCGACGCCCAGTGGTAAAATTGAAATATTCTCACAGACCATCGCCGATTTTAATGACGCCGACTGTCCGGGTCATGCGGTATGGCTGACGCCACAGCAGCAACCTGATGCCAAGCATCCACTCTATCTGATTGCCAATCAACCGGCTTCACGGCTGCATAGCCAACTGGACTACGGCCAGCATAGCGTCAACCAGAAACGGGATGGTCGCGAGGTTTGCCGGATGCACCCGCAAGATGCCGCGCCGCGAGGTATCGTTGATGGCGATACGGTGAAAATCAGTAATGCACGGGGGGCGGTGTTGGCCAGCGTCGAGATCAGTGAGCAGATTATGGCCGGGGTGATCCAGTTACCCACCGGGGCCTGGTACGACCCGCAAGATCCCCAGGCCGCGCAGCCCTTGTGCCGTCATGGCAATCCCAATGTATTAACCCTGGATATCGGCACATCCTCGCTGGCGCAAGGCTGCTGCGGGCAGATCACCCTGGTAGAGATTGCCCGTTATCAGGGAACACCGCCGCAGGTCAGGGCGTTTGAGCCTCCGACCATTGGCGATCGGCTAGTTGTTGGCGGAAATCGCAAAGGTGGTGAGGCGTTGGGCTAACTGTTGTACGGCAGCGGGCGTTGTCAGTTGGCACAGTTGCGCGATCTCATCCCTTTGCTGATCACTACGCGTTGGCAGGCAGCTATGCAGTTTCTGTTGCAGGTCAATGCCCATCGCCAGGCTTTGCTGGCGGCTAATGCGGCATTGCAGTTGTTCGCCATTTTGTCGATAAAGCGTGACCTGATGAAAACGCAGGCCAGGGTTTATCTCATCTGGCGGCGCAGTGATATCCGCGCAGCGTTGGACTTTAGTGGCCAATGCCGCGATATCGGCCTGCACCGGGCCTTCCGCAAAATCCTGCAGCTTCAGTTGCCCGTTCAGCAAGCTGGCGGCTATCACATATTCCAGACTAAAGCGCGCTTCAACGCCGCTGCCAGGCTGGCGTACTGACGCGGCAATATCGCCACCAGGAGGGAAGGTGACAACTATGCTGTTCAGATCGTCGTACAGGGAGGCTAGCGGTCTACCGCTGCACTGTAACCACTGGGTACGCAGTTGCCGGGCAGCATCCGCAGCGCTATGGGTGCCCGCGCAGGTGGGGTAAGGCTTAAACTCCAGCCCCGGCGTAACGATACGCCAGGGGGCGGCCCAGTTTGCTGTCAGCAGATCTGGCCGCTGTTGTCCGCCGCCACTGCTGGCAAGAAAAGCCTCCAGTACCTGGCTGTGTTGTCCTTGCAGCCCGGCCAGGCTAAGTTGACAGGCGATCACCGCCGACTGGGCGGCAAAGCCGGCGTGCAGCGGTTTTACCGCCGACGCAAACTGCGCACGCAGGCCGCTGGCCCGGGTGGCGGCAATCCCCAACAGATTGGCGGTAACGGCAACGCTGGCGTTAAGCAGTCTGGCGGCAGCGGCGGCCGCAGCAAGAGTACCTAGAGTGGCAGTATTATGAAATCCGGCCAGATAATGGCGAGGTCCGGCGGCCAGTCCCAGTCTGCCTGCGGTTTCGATGCCAATAATATAGGCATCAAGCAGTTTCTCGCCAACAAGGTCGGGGATCTCGCGCGCCAGGGCAAACAGCACCGGCAGGATCACCGTACTGGGATGGCCACGAAAATCCGCATGAAAATCGTCGAAATCCAATGCATGACCGGCATAACCCAGCAATAGCGCCCGGGTTTGTGCGTCTTGGCCATAAAACACCTGACGCACAGCGGCTAAGCCGCTGTCGTTAATATCGCCCTCAACAATCGGCAGGGCGACGGCGGTAAAGTCGAGGATGCCGGCCCGGGCTTTGCTTCGCGCCTCTGCGTCCGGTTGGGAATGAACTATGCATTCAGCCAGGTCCCGGGTTATCTGCCGTTGCTTCTCAGATTGCTGGCTCATTGCAGCTTTTCCAGCGCATTAACGGCCAGCAGATGTAAATAATCAGCAGCAGGGAACAGCGCCCGATCGTCGACGCGAAAGGCCGGATGGTGCAGGGCAAAAGGCCCGCCGGAGCCAACCATAATAAATGCGCCAGGTATCTGTTGCTGGTAAAACGCAAAATCTTCACCTATCGGACTGGCTTCCAGGATGCGTGCGGTAAAACCGGCGGCCGGCCCCTGAGCCAGCGCAAACTCAACCCATTGCGCATCATTGACCACCGATGGCGGTCCTGGCTGCCAGTTAAGGGTGATTTTTGCGTCAAAAGCTTCGCCAATACCCTGCAACAACTGACGTAAACGACGTTCGATCAGTTGACGAGTTTGCGGGTTAAAGGTGCGCACCGTACCTTCAAGCCAGGCCTGATCGGGGATAACATTCCAGGTGGTGCCGCTATGGACTTGCGTAATCGACACCACGGCGTTGTGATCGGAAGGTACATTGCGGCTAAGCAGGGTTTGTACCGCGCCTATCACCTGACCCAGAATAATAATAGGATCATTACCTTCATGGGGGCGGGCCGCATGGCTGCCGGTGGCCGCAATTTTAATATCAAAACGATCGACCCCGGCGGTTAAGGCTCCGGCCTTACTGCCAATCACGCCTACCGGTAGCGAAGGATCGTTATGCAGGCCAAAGATCACCCTGGCCTGATCGAGTGCGCCGGTAGCGATCAGTGCCGGTGCTCCCTGACCGGTTTCCTCAGCCGCCTGAAACAACACTCGCACCCGACCGGGCAGGCGATGCTCGATCTGTTTAAGCAAAATAGCCGCCCCCAATGCCGCCGAGGCGTGAAAATCATGACCGCAGGCATGCATCACTCCGGGATGTTGCGAGGCATATTCGACGCCAGACTGTTCTTCAATGGGCAGGGCATCGATATCAGCGCGCAATACCACCAAATGTGGTGACTGTGCATCACCCAGTTCGGCCACCAGCCCGGTACTTAGCGGCAGGTCGAGAATGCGGATCTGATGCTTAGCCAATGCTGCCTTGATGCGGGCCGTAGTGGCAAATTCCTGGTTGGATAGTTCAGGGAATCGGTGCATTTCAAGGCGAAAGGCCTGAATAAAGTGCGCGATGTCCTGATGTTCAGGAAGGATGTTCATAATGGTTTTCCTGTAGGGCAAGACCGGATCGGGTCGCCGTTAGCGGGTAGTTTGAGCAGATAGCCAGTGTTGATGGCCAGCAGGATCGAGGATCTTTTGCATATACAGCGTGATATGCCCCTTGCCGAGATCCACCTGGTGCATAGGGATAAAACCGCGTTTTTGATACATGGCCTGTAACCAGGGATGACTGACGGCAGTGCCGAGAGAGACCGCAGGGGCTTTAAGCTGCTTGCGTAATATCTCTTCTTCGATCCACTCCAGCAGTTTTTTGCCCCACCCCTGGCCCTGAGAGGCGGGATGGACGCCAAACCAGCCAATATGCGGCAATCCAAAAGGACCAGGCAACGGCCCCCAGGGATAGCGCAGAGTCAGGGACGCCATCATTTGACCATCAACCGACAGCGCGTAGACGCCGTGATCGTGCAGATGGCGGTTAACCCTGGCCAGATCGGCGGTGGCGGCATCAAAATGGATCCCCAGTTCGCGAATTGGCGCATAGGCGGCCAGCATCAGCGTCAGATAGGCATGGTTGTCTTCAAGGGTCAGTTGTCTAAATTCGAGATCCATTAATCCTGTTACCTAAAGGGGAGAAAGAAAGCCCGACGCATCGGCAAAGCGCAGTGTTTGCGCCACTTTTTGCGCCGCACTGCCAATGTATTGCGCCGGATCCAGCCAGCTATCGAGTTGTTCTGGCGTGACGCTGTCACTTATTACGCTATCTTCAAGGAGTACGCTTTTAAAGGCGCGCTGCGATTCAAAAGCCTCCATGGCGCATTGATAGACCCGGTGATGTGCACTCTGCTTACCGAGTTTCTTGCCCAGTTCAAACATCACCTTTTCCGACATCAACAAACCATCCTGGAGTTGTAGATTGGCCAGCATACGTGCCTGATTCACTTTCAGTCCGCTAAGGATCCCCTGCGCATTCTGCAACTGGGCCGAAAGATAGATGCAAATTTCTGGCAGAGCCAGCCATTCGGCACGCCAGCTCATGGCATCACGTTCATGTTCAACGTGCATAGATTCGTACATTAGCGAGGCGCTTTTCAGCACCGGGGCGGTCAGACTGGCCAGTCCTTCCAGCGCTGCCGGATTGCGTTTGTGCGGCATGGTAGAAGAGCCTACTTTGCCTGCCGAGAAAGGCTCTTCGACCTCGTTGATCTCGGTGCGCATCAGGTTGTATAGCTCGTTGCCGATTTTGCCCAGCGTGCCGCTAATTAATACTGCCACCGAGGCGAATTCCGAGAAACGGTCACGTGCTGCCTGCCAGCCAATATTGGGGCAGTGCAATCCAAGGCGTTCCAGGGTACGTCGTTCAACTTCTGGTCCCTCGGGGCCCATCGCGGCATAGGTACAGATTGCGCCGCTCAGGTTGCCGGTCAACAGCCTTGGGCGAATTTCCGCAATGCGGGTGAGATGGCGAATAAACTCATCAAGCCACACCGCTACTTTAAAACCGAAGGTGGTCGGTTGTGCCTGCATACCATGGGTGCGCCCGGCCATTAATGTGTACTGATGGCTCTCGGCGAGTTGCTTAAGCGCGGCAGCAACCGCCCGGCAATCGCGATCAATAATCGCCAGCGCTTGCTTCAACTGCAGCACTGTTCCGGTATCGACAATATCCTGGGTAGTGACGCCATAGTGAATATATTCCCCGGCTTCGCCGCATTGCTGTTGCAAAGCGTTAAGGGTTGGCATCAGGGAGTGTTTCAGCCGCAGGCCATCACGGGCCAGTACGGCGAGATCCAGCTTGCTGGCATCGGCGCATTCGGCAATGGTATGTGCGGCGGCGGCAGGAATAATCTGCATTTCGCCTTCGGTTACCGCTAATGCCACTTCAACCTCAATCTGTTTTTCCAGTCGTTTTGTTTCCGACCAGATGTCGCGCATTTCTGCTGTGCCAAAATTATTACCCAGTAAAAGATAGTCGATAGGATGGGATGGCATAAGGGCCTCAGTAATACCTGATGGGGAAATTAAAAGTCGGCGGAGATAGTATTTATTAAAATCATTCCGCTACGGATGCTTTTTTAATAAGCCTCATCAGCCCCTATCATTTCTTTGATCCAGCACAATTTGCAAGCCATTTCATTTCTATAGCTAAATTTTATCTATATTAATGATTATTTTAGAAAAGGAATTAGCCAGTAAGTTATTGCTTATTTATTTAATTCTCGTAGCATAATGGCAGGATTTAATTATCGTTAGTGATCCATTTATACAATAAAAATCAATGGGTAATATTTATCAGCAAGATGCCGGGTTTAATCAATTGAGATAGCTATTAGCATAAGGTAGACAGGTTACTACAGTGCCAACTATCAACTCGCCGCTACACCATCATTTTCTGTTCATCCTGTGTGCGCTAGTGAATAAATATATTCCTCCTCTTGCCCGTCATTACAATAAAAAATAAGGAAAACCATGCCCAACACCGCAAACACCGGCCGGAAATTACGCCTTGGACTTTTTGTACAACCCCTCGGTCATCATATTAGTGGCTGGCGATTAACTCAGCGACTTGGCTCGCCAACGGATATTGACTGGTTGATTGCCATTGCCAAAAAGGCCGAAGAGGGCATGTTTGATATGTTCTTTGTTGGCGACGCGCTGGCCACCAATGTGCATCGTCTACCCTCGACCATGGCGCGGCTGGAGCCGCTTACCTTATTGGCGGCGCTGGCGGTCAATACCCGGCATATCGGTCTGGCAGCGACGGCCTCTACCACCTTTAGCGATCCCTTTACCCTGGCGCGCAGTTTTTCCTCCCTGGATCATATCAGCCGTGGCCGCGCGGCATGGAATGTTGTGACCTCATTTTCTACCGATGTAGCGCGCAATTTCAGTCGTGATGATATGCCCGATCATGCAGAGCGCTATGGCAAAGCGCATGAATTTTTGCAGGTGGCATTTAAACTGTGGGAAGGGTGGCAGCAAGGGGCGGTGATCGCTAATCGCGAAAGTGGCCAGTATTTTATTGATGAAAAAATTAATGCCATTAATCATCAGGGTGAACACTATCAGGTGCAAGGTCCGCTCAATATCAGTCGTTCGCCACAGGGCAGACCGGTGATTATTGAAGCCGGATCGTCATCAGATGGGCAGCAGTTGGCGGCGGCGACTGCCGAAGTAGTATTTACTGCTGCCGCCAGCCTGGAAGAGGCGCAAACCTTTTATCAGCGGCAGAAACAGCAGGTAAAAGATGCCGGACGCAATCCGCAGCACCTGTTAATTTTACCCGGCGTGATGCCCATTGTCGGCCGCACCCGCGAAGAAGCGCAGGAAACCTGGAAGCAACTGAATCTGCTGGTTGATATTGATAACGGCATCAAGCAGCTTTCGGCGCGCTTTGGTATGGATTTAAGCCAATATCCGCTGGATGGGCCAGTGCCTTCCGCGCCGATAGGTGAAGGTGGGCAGAGCCGCGTCAAGTTGCTTACCGATCTGGCCGAGCGGGAAAATCTCAGCCTGCGCGAACTGGCGGCTATTGCTGCCGGTTCCCGTGGGCACCGTGTGGTGGTGGGTAACGCGGTGGATATTGCCGATGATTTTCAGCTGTGGCTTGAGCAAGGCGCTGCCGACGGTTTCAATATTATGCCAGCGATTATTCCCGAGCAGTTGGAGCTGTTTATTGAGCTGGTGATCCCGGAACTCAGAACGCGCGGCCTGTTCCGCGAACGCTATGAGTATGCGACGTTACGTGAAAATCTCGGCTTACCGCCGATCGCCTGAAGCTATAAATATGATTATTATTTTATCTGAGCCTGTGCAATAAACCCGGTCATTGCCACTTTTTCTAGTGGGTGAATATTGCACAAATCCGTAATCATGACTATAGTAAAGATTACGGATTTGTGCGAGGCGCAGGGATTAATGGATATTTATTTAACGCCTGAATTTGAGGATGAGCGTAAAAAGGCGCGCATAAGTGATAAAATTTTGTGCAAGGCGGCGAAGGCTATACAGTCTGGGCTTACTGGTGATCAATTAGGGAAGTTTACATTCAAAAAACGTCTGGCGTTACCTGCGATGAGTCCGCGAGATGGTGCTCGTTCCATTATATTTTTCAACAATGGAACAGATGTTTACTTTTTTGATATGTACCTGAAAAGTGAGCTATCAAAGAAGAAGGGTAAAGAACTTGAAGATGATGAAATCGAAGCATATTGCTTGCTAGCCCCCCAATTTCTTTACATGTCGAAAGAAAAGAAACAAAACTTGTTGAAAAAGAAAGAACTGATAGAGGTAACATGCGATGAGTGAGCGTCTGAAACGTATACAAGGTATGGCACAACGCTATAACAAATTGGGCGTAGTTGATGACGAAACTGTCTTTGCAATAGACGCTGCGGTTGATGCCCGCAGTATCCCTAAAGTTCGTCCCATGACCGGCAGTCAAATCAGGGAAGTGCGCGCGCGTTATAAAATGTCTCAGTCGGCTCTTGCCCTTACTACCGGTATGTCAGTGGAAAGTGTATCCAAATGGGAACGTGATGAAAGTAAACCTAATCAGGCTGCACTGCGTATCATCAATGTAATTGAAGATAAAGGCCTGGAAGTGTTTTTGGCTGCAATGTAACTGCAGTGAAAAAATTTTAAGCAGAAGGTTATACAAGCCCCGTCCTGGGGCTTTTGATTTTAGAGCCGACTACGCCAGACAATTAATGTTTTTTTCACTTGCTGTGCTGAAAAATGGCCACAAAATCCGCCCGAATCACTCTGCTCATCGAAAAAGCCCGTCGACAGTTTATGCTAACAATTTCTAACAGATATCCGAGAGTTAACGCTTTTTTTGCCCATTTAAATGCTGTACAAATTATTGCTATCGCCACTTAGATGGCAGCAAAACATTTGACTACAGCGGAGTAGAGTATGCCACACGTTGATCTGAAATTTATAACCCGTAATTTGACTGCCGACCAGCAACAGGCGATTTCAGATGATCTTATCGCGGTGCTGAAAAAGCATTTTAATAGCAGCGACGATTCGGTCTCGATCATGATGCATGAAATTCCGGCCGACGATTGGAAAAGTGAAGTTTATCAGCCAATTATCCAGGCCAATATGAATAGTCTGGTGAAAAAACCCGGCTATACCATGGACTAATGGTTCCACCCAATACTGCCCGGTAAGTCACAAGGAACCTTATGAGCGATTCTATTGTTGCGGTGCCGTTAGACAAGGCTTACCGCTTGCTTAATCATGGACCCACGGTGTTGGTTTCAGCCCGCTATAACGGCGTCGATAATGTGATGGCGGCAGCATGGTGCTGTGCACTGGATTTCTCACCGCCCAAATTGACCCTGGTACTGGATAAAATCGCCAAAACCCGGGAATTGATTGAAAAAAGTGAACGGTTTGTGATTCAGATCCCGACGGTAGCCTTGGCTGAGATGACCTATCAGTTGGGCAGCGAAAGTCTGTATCAGTATGCTGATAAGCTGCAGCGGGCAGGAGTTGAGTTATTGGCAATGGAAGGCGAGGATTTGCCTTTTGTCAGCGGCTGCTCAGCCTGGTTGTCGTGCCGACTGATCCCTGAGCCGCACAACCAGCAAACTCACGATCTGTTTATCGCCGAGGTCACCGCAGCCTGGGCCGATAGCCGAGTATTTAAACAGGGACATTGGCAGTTTGATCAGGCTGACCCGGCACTGCGCAGTTTGCATTATGTGGCGGGTGGCCATTTCTATGCCATTGGTCACGAAGTGATTGTTAACGACAACGCCGCAAGTATTGACTAAAACCAGGAGGTTAATTACCTCCTTGAGTTTGATGACAAAGTCGTCTTGATGATCGAGATACTCGGGCATAGCACACCCAGGGGCGCTCCGGCGGGCAAGCCGCTACGACCCCAACGGTGCACTCTCCCTAATAACGGACTTTGTCAGCAGTCTGCAGGAGGTTAATTACCCCCTTTCCCCGCAAGAAAAAACCAATTATGTGACCCCCTTAGCATAATCGTCGCTATTTTCTAAAGCTTTAGCCCGCTTAGCCGATATCTGTTACTGCAATTACTTCATTTTATTCAAATTTATCATCTCGCTTATTGCCTGGTAAATGCATCGCTGCGCGGAATTATGTTAGTTCTGTTACATGGATGATTGCAGTTTACCGACGATGACACTCGGTGACCGAAGATGAAATGAAGGCAAATTCAACCTTGGTTTTACATCTTGCAGCACTTGAGAGTTTTCCACACTTCCAGAAGGAATAGTAAGAATGGCAGCGATTAAGAATATGAGGGTAGGCGTCCGCATGGGTGCGGCGTTTGGTTTGGTGATCGTGCTTTTAGTGATCGTCAGCCTGACTGCCATTACCAAGATCCATAATATTAACAACGCGATTGATCAGATTGTTAATGATCGCTATTTGAAGGTCAGGCTAGCCTTTGATGTGCGTGACGGGGTGAACGATCAAATCAAATTTTCGCGCGGTATTGTGCTTGATATCACCAGGCCCGATCTGAATGCCCAGCGTCTTTTAGACCTGGCAACCGCCACTGAAAAAACCCACAAAATTTTAGAGCATATTGCCGCTATCCAAACATCTGAAGATGGCAAAAGCAAAATTCAGGCAATGCAAGACGCCAGTGTTGCCTTTGATAAGGCGCGAGAAGAGTTGCTGTCACTGGTAAAAGCTGGGAACACTGATGGGGCACAAAACTATGTGCTGCGTTCACTCACCGCGTCACAGAATGCCTATCTGAATTTGGCAACTGAATTTGCCAAATCTCAGGAACAGCAACTCCAGTCAGAAGGCGATGCAGCTCTGCAAGCAGGCTCTCTGGCCATCTCTGTCACCCTGGTGTTCTCATTGCTGGCGATGGCAGTAGCAATTATTCTTGGTATTTTCCTGACTCGTTCGATTGTGCGTCCATTAAGCAAAGCGGTGCAGATTGCTGAAAGCGTGGCGGCAGGGGATCTGAGAAGCGATATTCAGGTGACCTCCAACGATGAGACCGGACAATTGATGCATGCGCTGAAGAACATGAACAGCAACCTGCTAAGAATTGTGACTGAAGTTCGCGCCGGAACCGATACCATTTCAACAGCGTCTGGCGAGATCAGCGCCGGTAACCTGGATCTATCCTCCCGCACCGAACAGCAGGCCAGCTCGTTGCAGGAAACCGCCTCAGCAATGGAAGAGATCACCGCAACGGTGAAACAAAACGCTGATAATGCCCGTCAGGCCAATCAGCTTTCAGCATCGGCATCTCGCGTGGCAATTCAAGGTGGTCAGGTGGTCAGCGAAGTGGTGAATACCATGGACGCGATCAACAGTTCATCACGTAAAATTGTTGATATTATCGCCGTTATTGATGGTATTGCTTTCCAGACCAATATTCTGGCGCTGAATGCGGCTGTTGAAGCTGCACGCGCCGGTGAGCAGGGTCGTGGTTTTGCCGTGGTAGCCTCTGAAGTGCGTAGCCTGGCGCAGCGTTCTGCCTCTGCCGCCAAAGAAATTAAGATGTTGATTGAAGACTCGGTCTCGAAAGTAGACGAGGGCAGTAATCTGGTGGCCAAAGCCGGTTTGACCATGGAAGAAGTGGTATCCAGCGTCAAGAGCGTGACGGATATCATGGCCGAGATTTCCATTGCCAGCACCGAACAAAGTTCCGGTATTGATGAGATCAATATGGCAATCACACAAATGGATGCCGTAACGCAGCAAAACGCCGCGTTGGTGCAACAGGCTGCCTCTGCTGCCCAGTCTCTTGAGGAGCAGGCGGTTCGTTTGTCTGAAGCCATGGCGATTTTCAAAGTCGATAACTCTGCTGCCAATAGCCTGGCGCAACCGGCGTTGAGAAATAACGCTCCTTATGCCTTGCTGGATCAGTACTAAGTTGCCTTTCTAATCTGCATCATTGCGGGAGCCAAAACTGGCTCCCGTTTTTTTATCCAACCATGCGCCTCACTGGCTGCGTTGCTTAAAGCACCTGCCGTTGTTGCATACCGTTAAGGCGTGCAAAATGCTTTGACGAATCTGGGCGACTCGGGTTGACAGAGTGTTGATTTGACCCAATGACACCCGGGTTTGATTCAATAAATCATTAAGCGTATTAATTAAGGTATGCTGTTCAACGGTGCGATTTAATTGATTTAAGCGCTGCTGCAATTGGCACCTTAAATAAGTCAATTGATGATTAAGTCGGAAAATATCACTTCCCCGTGAAATAAGTTCTGCAAGATAATCATTAAGTCTTTGATTATTTCTTTGTTGAATGGCTATATCCACCATGCGGTTGATTTGCGTCACTCTTTCACTTTGCGCAATAATTGCCACGACGTTACTGTTTATTTCTTTTACGATACTTATTGTCTCTTGAGCAAACGGATTGCGGGTACTGGTGATCGGCGGTGGCAGCGGCG
The DNA here is from genome assembly GCF_012933545.1 of Rouxiella aceris. Taxonomy (GTDB): domain Bacteria; phylum Pseudomonadota; class Gammaproteobacteria; order Enterobacterales; family Enterobacteriaceae; genus Rouxiella; species Rouxiella aceris. The sequence goes on from NZ_JAADJU010000013.1 coordinate 86,724, forward strand.
ATGCACTGCTATTGGCTCTGGTGGTGGTACTGCTGACCGGTGATGCGGACTGGCTGGCGACTGGTGGCGACGCAGCAGGGAATAACCGGTTATAAGCGGCACCCTGCGGGTTGATATGTCGCAAAATGGGCACAAACTCTAAAATTCCGCCAAGCAATAAGCGCCTGAAAAAGGAGTCACCACTGGTAAGGCCATTAAGGGCACCTCTTTTACAGCGTTGGCCGCGTGGGGCGATTTCACTGGTATAAGTAATGCTGCTTTTTTTTATTTCGTTAATGGCTTGCTGATTGCTTTTATCCGCCATCGCCCCAGTGTAAGCGGGGATGCTTTTTGCTGACAAATTAGCTGATGGAATATTATTCATCCTGGCCCTTTTCTGGTGTTTAAACCTTCACCTTAGGGTGAAAATAAAAGTCAATGATTGGAAATAACATAAATAAATATAAGAAAAAATTTATAGTCCGGCTATACACCTTGGGTTATTTTTTAGCGAAATAAGTTCCAGCCGACTTGCGCAGTCCGGTAGCAACTATGTTATTTTAGTGCCTGCCTTGGCTACCCACAGACCAAAATATGGACAATATTGAAAACCTGACGGCGATGGTGGTTTTTGCCCGCGTCGTTGAGACCCTGAGTTTTACCGAGGCTGCAAAAACGTTGCGATTGTCAAAATCGTCGGTCAGCCGTGAGATCGCCAATCTTGAAGTTCGTCTCGGCGCGCAACTGTTAACCCGCACCACGCGCAAGATAGCGGTGACCGAAGTTGGTATAAGTTACTACCAATACTGCAATCGCATCCTGCATGAGATCCAGGGGGCCGAGCATTTTATTCGTCATTTTCATGAAGAGCCAATGGGTAATCTGCGCATGATTGCCCCTGTTACCTTTGGCTGTCAGTGCATTGTGCCGATACTCAACAGTTTTATTGCGCAAAATATTCACGTCAATGTCGATCTCGATCTTACCGATCGCGCGGTTAATATGAGCGATGAACCTTACGATATTGCCATTGCCATCACTCGCGCCAAACCCGAACATGGCCAGGTCAAAGCCCTTATTCCCATCACCTGGGGTTTATATGCTGCCCCGCATTATGTGGCGCAACTGCCTACTATCAGCAAGCCAGAGGATCTGCCTCGCCATAATTACATTCTGTTTCGCGGCCCGGCCCACACCATTTCATTGCCTTTTTATAAAGACAAACAAAAAATGGATATTGATGTGCGCAGCCGTTTTCGCGTCAATAACAGCGTGGCGCTAATGAGTTCAGCGATTGCCGGTGGCGGTATTGCCTATTTGCCTGACTATATTGCGCAAGAATCGGTCAGTGAAGGCAAACTGCTGCGCTTATTGCCGCAATGGGAGATGGATACTTACCATTCCTGGGTGTTGTTTAAAGCGGAAAATATGCTATCAGCGCGGGTCAGATTGTTTGTGGACGATTTGGAAAAGAGACTGCGGCAGAAATATCCGGGTTGATTTGCAGAGAGCCGGTGGGGAGGTTATGGCAGTATCAAAGTAACGGGTGCCATTGGCACCCGTTGACAGGACTTAGTAGTAGTTGCCCTGACGGTAATCCCAGGTCAGGAAGATATCAGACATCATTGACATGATCTTATCGACATCCAGACCTTTGCGGATCAGCATTGGGCAAGGGGTGACATTGCGCTGGCCTTTCTGCTCTGGCACCAGTTTGCCGTTTTCATCAACCATTGACACCATAACGCCTTGTTCATAGCGGGTTTTCTCGCTTTCGTTTGGCTGAATGGAGGTCACATATTCGTTGGCTTCGATAATCAGGTCGGCACGTTGTTCGATACGTTCGCCGATGCCTTCTACTTTACCGCGGTTACCTTTACCTGATGGGTTGGCAGAGCTGGCAAAGGAGAATTTGCCGTGGTTTTCCCACAGTTCTTTGGCCAGGATCTCACCCGGCTTACCGAATTTGATCACAAAACAGCTGGTATCGCGTTTGTCCATCATCATGGTTTTGGAGCCATCATCCGGAATACGCGCTTTAGCTTCTTCTTGCCATGGCAGAATACAGCCCAACAGCACATCTTTATCCCAGTGTTGTTGATACAGGGCTTCAATTTCCGGGTTCAGTTGCGCCAGTTGTTTCAGCTGTTCCATGGAACCACACAGCACTACGCCAGGTTTATTGCGGTTGCGCTCTTTGGCTTCAAATTTACGATCCAGTCCTTTAGCATCTGAGGTCATGATGATATAGCCAACTTTAGTCGGGCAGACGATCATACCGCCATCTTTTGACAGGATCTCTACTGCTTCTGGCTGTAAGGCACCATTCCATTGAATTTTTTTATCAGTCATGTTCATACCTTTTACTTGCTCGTGTTGGGGACATTCGGGGTTACCGAATCAGTGAACCCATCCTACCAATTTTTGGCGAAACCGCGAGTATACAGCGTCACATTCTGTGATTGTTTCACTGTGGCAACAATAGGTGCATTAAGCCGATGAAAACAACCATGGCAGCCCCTGTGTAATAAAGGAGCTGCCATGTCGGTCAGTGGGCAGGCCGGTAGCCCTGGCAGCCATACCAGGCGATATACAGATAGCAAACCAGCGGCACCACAAAGGAGGCCAGCAGTGAAAGATGGTCAGCAACCAGAGCCTGAACGATCGGCACCAGCGCACCGCCAACAATCCCCATACAAAGCACCCCCGAGGCACGCCCCGTCATCACGCCCAGCTTATTGAGTGCCAGCGAGAAAATGGTCGGGAACATAATCGAGTTAAACAGACCGATGGCTAAAATCGCCCACATACTAAAGCGGTTATGGACCGCAATGGCTAAGGCGATCAGCAGTACTACCATCAGGGCATTGATTGCCAGCAAACGGTTAGCCTTGATTTTGGTCATTAGCACGCTGCCAATAAAACGACCTACCATCGCGCCACCCCAGTACAGCGACAGCTTTTGGCTGGCGTCAATTGCCGACAGCGCGGCGATATCCGGGCGTTCAAGCAGACTGATTAGATAGCTGCCAATGGAAACCTCGGCCCCGACGTAGGCAAAGATGCCGATCACGCCATACACCAGGTGTTTTTTCTGCCACAGACTGTGATCCTTACCGTCCTGGATTTGCTCGGTTTCATTACTTAATACCGGCAGCTTACTGAATTTGATTACCAGGGCAATCAGGATCAACGCGGCGGTCAGCAGCAGATAGGGCATTTGCACGGAAGCCGATTCGGCGGCGTAGTAATGCGAAAGTGCATCTCCCTGCAGTTGCTTAATCTGATCGGCACCCAGTACGGCGGCAGAGAGGATAAACATCCCGCCCAGCACCGGACCAACGGTGGTGCCCAGCGAGTTAAAGGCTTGAGTCAGGTTCAGGCGGCTGGCGGCGGTATCGGCAGTGCCAAGGGAGTTAACGTAAGGATTGGCGGCAACCTGCAGCAGGGTCAAACCAGAAGCCAGAATAAACAGTGACAAAAGAAATAGCGGATAGGAGCGCAGTGCGGCGGCAGGATAGAACAGCGCGCAGCCGACGGCCGCCACCAGCAGGCCGAGGATGATACCGGTTTTATAACCCAGTTTGCTGACTACTTTCCCTGCCGGATAGGACATCACAAAATAGGCAAAAAAGAAGCTGAACTGGACCAGCGATGCCTGCACATAACTTAATGCAAAAAGGGATTTAAGATGGGGAACCAGGATATCGTTGAGAGAGGTGATCAGCCCCCACATAAAAAATAGCGCCGTTAATAGCGCCAATGGCCCTTTGTAACTTATTGATTTTTCTTTCATGCCTCTTCCTGTTGCTTATCACCGTCAGATTATCCACCTGGAGGGTGTCTCTGACTGAAAATAACGTGCCGGTTAATGATCCGGGCCTGTTATCAAACCCTGGTAATGTGCTGATGTGATCTGGAACACATTTTTGCGTGCGGAAGATTACACTAACTTCACATGAAGACAAGTCTGTACACTGTTTCATAACATTTTTGTCGTTGTCTTAGCGTGACAATTAAAAATGAGAATCGATTAGATGATCATTCCTGCATTTGATAAAATAACGGGTTAAGTACGGGGGATATCCGCCGTTATCACTATTGACCCTTGACTGATCATGGACTCTTCATGCCAATAAAATTGTTTGCTGTAGATATGGACGGGACATTTCTTACTGACGATAAGCGCTACGACAAGGCGCGTTTTCTGGAGCAATATGCTCTGTTGAAACAGCGAGGGATCCGTTTTGTGGTCGCCAGTGGCAATCAGTATTATCAATTGCTGCACTACTTTCCCGAGATCCACCAGGAAATTGCCTTTGTGGCGGAGAATGGTGCTTATGTGGTGGATGCCGGGCAAGAAATCCATTGCGGCCAGTTCTCTGAACAGCAGGTCGCACGCATTCTGGCGGTTATAACCGGCATACCTGATATCAATCTGGTGGTTTGTGCCAAAAACAGCGCCTATGCGTTAACCGCCATGCCGCAGGCAGTGATCGACAAAATGTCCAATCATTACCGTCGATTACAACGCATTGAAGATTTCAATGCCATTGACGACACTATCTTCAAATTCTCGCTGAATATGGAAAACCACCGGATTGCCGATCTGGTGCAGAAACTCGATGAGCAACTGGGGGATATCGTCAAGCCGGTTTCCAGCGGTTTTGGCTTTATGGATTTGATTGTTCCTGGCTTACATAAAGCCAATGGCATCAGATTACTGCAATCCCGCTGGGGCATTAGCGACAATCAGGTGGTCGCCCTTGGTGACAGCGATAACGATATTGAAATGTTACAGCACGCCGGGTTCGGGTTTGCCATGGCCAATGCTAGCCCGCAGGTAGTTGCGGCTGCCGGTTACCGGACAACAAGCAATAATGAACAGGGCGTGCTCAACGTTATCGATCAGTTGCTGGCTGGCAAGCCACCTTTTGATGCTGCTTGAGAGTGACTCGCCAGGAGTATGTCGAGCATACTCCTGGCAGGGATTACTCCATGGGTTTGAGCTGCGGATCCACCAACGCGAGAATATCGTAGGCCGCCTTGACGCGGGCGATATTGGGATAAGACTTATTGGCCAAAATAACAATAGCCATCTTTTTGGCGGGCACAAACAACACGTAGCATGAAAAACCATCGGTAGAACCGGTTTTATTGTACATTGCCCACTGCTGCGGCGCTTGCGGTGGGGTAAGGAGTCTTGCCGCATGACTTTCAAAAATTATCCGCGGGCTGTTGTTATTGGTCAGCGTTGATAACGGCGTCGGGTACGGATAGCTTTCCCACATAATGTCCTGCACAAACTGGTTTACCTGGTAATACCCGGTATGGGTGGCATTCACCGCCCGCTGCCATTTTGCGTCGATAGGCACAGCCTGCATATTAATATTCAGAAAACGGATCAGATCCGTGGCACTGGATTTTAACCCATAGGCCTCGGCATCCACTATGCCTGGGCTGACTCGTACCGGTTGATCCTTGCGGTTGTAGCCCTGAGCATAACTGTCCATTTTCTCTTTTGGCACTTGCAGATAAGTGTTGCTCATGCCAAGCGCCGGTAACATGCGCTGTTGCATGGCGTCGTTGAAAGACTGTCCCAAACTTTTGGCGGTGGCCAATCCCAACAGGCCGGTGCCCATATTAGAATAGATACGTTGGTTGCCCGCCGGTAACACCGGTTGCCATTGCTGATACCAGACCATCAGTTGTTCATCCGTCGTCACCCCCTCAGGTTCAAATAACGGCAGTCCAGAGGTATGCGTGGCCAGATGCAACAGGCTGATATTGTCAAATGCCGTGCCTTGCAATGAGGGAAAATATTTGCTCGCTGCATCGTCAAAGCTGAGTTTGCCTTTACCCTGTGCCCAGGTCGCCAGCGTGCCGGTAAAGGTTTTGCTTAACGAGCCGATTTCAAACAGGGTATCGCGGGTCACCGGTTGCTGGCTCGCTTTTGAGGCGACACCGTAATTATAAAAGTGATCCTCGCCTTCAATACTGACGGCAATCGCCATGCCCGGGATCTGAAACTTGGTCATCAATGGCTGAATGATATCATCGAGTTGTACTTGTTCAACCGGCTTGGCGTAGGCCATCAAGGGTATGAAAAAAGCACAGAGCACAGCGGCAGTAATGTTTTTGACTTTCATTGTGTGATGTCCTTAAAAGCCGAAGCAAAATTTATAATGATTGACTTTGCCGTTGTGTAAAACGGCGGAAAGCTTCGAGCGTTTCTTCACTGACATGGTGTTCTACACCTTCCGCGTCCAGGCGGGCGGTTTCCGGGCTAATGCCGAGGGCGATAAAAAATGCCTCGACCAAATTATGCCGCTCACGATTTTCCAGCGCCAGTTTCTCACCGGCAGGGGTAAGAAAAGTCCCGCGATAGGGAAGCTGGCGTACCAGACCGGCATTGGCCAAACGTTTCAGGGTCTTGGCCACTGTCGGCTGCGAAACTCCGAGCCTTGCTGCCAGTTCAACCTGGCGCGCCTCGCCAAATTCGCGGATCAAATCAGCAATCAGTTCGACGTAATCATCCATTAATTCTCGGCGATGGGCAGCGCGTACTTGCACAAATCCCTGGGCATGTTCTTCTACGTCCAGCAATGGATTTGATTTGTTATTTTTCATAACGCCTGCTTCCTGGTTTCTCAACGATTTTCACCGCTTATACGCATTTTGCGAATTTATGTAGCATTGTAAACCAACTGTGCCGAACCACCAATTTCTGAAAACTTTGCATTGGCTATGGAGTATAGCCTGTGCTATACCTGAGTAATAAAGCAACGTTAAATTTTTTGCAATGCCACACGAGAGAGTTTATGAGCAAAATCCGACGCGTTATGCATCTGTACAGCCATTCGCCGTTTTATTTGCGGCTGATGTTGCTGGAGATGATCGTGGCGCTGTTTCGTGGAAACAAGCCAGCGACCGGGAAAGCTGTGCAAAATATGCCACAGCCTCCACAAAAGCCTGTATCTCGTAGCACACCACACCATCGCTCTAGTGAGCAGGGTTGATCCGCTCCGCCAACTGCTCCGCTCCTTTATCAATTCCGGTTTCAGCGGCGTTTAGCGCGCCCCAACTGGCACCGATATTCAAGGCATTAGGATATTGCTTGCTGACATAGGCTTCGAGAAGCTGCTGCGAGCTTGCATCGAAGATTTCCACGGCATAGCTGACCGAACCGGTAAATGAACCTTGCTTGCCGCGGATTGACTGCACGACATTGTAAGGACCCCCCGCCAGATCAAAGCGGGTAAAGGTACCCAGTACCGGGGTAGTGGTTTCCGCACCCGTTAATGTCAGCCTTATTCTTAGCGTGCCCGCACTGACCTGATGAACGATCTGGTAACGTTCGGCAAGGGTTTGAGAGAATTGTTTTTGCATATAAGCGGCCAGTTCTTGCTGCTGCTCAGTGGTGACGTCGCCAAACTGATTATCTGCGCCGTGGTAAATGACAACCGGTTCAATGATCACCCGCGAATATTCACGCCATGCCGGACGTGCGGAGTAGAAATAGGGCATATGCCCCGCGTCATTTTGCGCGTTGGGTTGTAGCCGTGGAGAGGACGAAATTCCGCTATAGGGGACCGGTTGCGTCCCTGCGCAAGCCTGCAGCCCCATAGCCATCAAAACGATCCCTGCCTGAAAAAACCTGGTGTTTTTGCACATTTGCTGAACCTTAAATTGAAGGAAGAAAAACGCTTTTAAATAAACCGTACAGTACGGTACATTTATGTGCGATCTTTATTCTCTTGTCAATAAAATGTACAACCCGGTATGGTTATCACTGTAAGGCGTCGATTTTATTTGCCGGTTTTACGCGTTCTGCTTTGGTTTACAATACGGACAGCGGGCGCTAGAGTTAACTGAACCGTACATTACAGTTATCCTTTGCATGTGCAGAAAAGCTGGGCGGTTTATTTGCAGGAGTCAAAATGAAAGTCCGTAGCGAAGCGCGTAGATCCGCCATTATTGCCACCGCCGCCGAACTCTTTAAGGAGGCGGGGTATGAACGTGCGTCGATGAATGAACTGGCGAAGCGTTTAGGGGGATCTAAAGCCACCCTGTACAATTACTTCTCCTCAAAAGAAGAACTGCTGGTAGCAGTGGTACAGGCTTATGCCACCGGCCATTTAGCCGAAGCCATGACCTCTTTGACCACAGAACAGCAGAATGAAGACCTGAAAACGGTATTGCTGCGCTTTGGTGAAAGCATGTTGGTAGTGCTAACCAATGACGGTGAAGCCTTGTCCATTTATCGCATGATTATTGCCGAAGCCAGCCATTCTGATGTCGGCATGTTGTTTTATCGTTCCGGCCCCAGTCAATGTATCGAGGCACTGGCGAAATTACTGGCCCAGGCGATGACGCGGGGAGAAATTGCCGATGCCGATCCGCAGTTGAGAGCGCTACAGTTTTTATCTTTGCTGACTGCGGAAACGGAACTTCGTCTCTATCAACGCCAACCGCAACCCCTTGAACGCCATCAAATTCGGCAACTGGTCAATAACGCCGTCGAGATGTTTATGGCCGGGGCATTGGTCGGCATCGTGAAATAACGTGTTCGCCATGCCGAAACCGATTACAAACCACTGACAGTGCCATCCGTCACCACATTAGCCGCCAGATCGACGCAAAAACAGAGCAGGGTGCTGTTACCCGTCGAGGTTACAACCGGCAGGGCAAGGTTTTCACTGGCTATTGCATCCCCCTTGTAGAGCACATGGCCACCGATGGCGACCTCACCATCCATCACATACAGCCATTGGGCCAATCCTTCTTGCTGCGGTACCGGGCTCTGGCTTTGGTGATCCAGGCGGATATCGTAAATAAACAGCTGTTGGCGAATTTCCAGCGGTGCCGACTGTCCCTCGGGACCGGCCAGCAGTGTCCATTGATTGGTTGCTATCCCCTCAGGACGGCTTACAAACTGGATACGGGCAGGCAAATCGGCTTGTCCGGGGCGAATATATATCTGCAACACTTCTGCCGGCACAATCGGCGTTGACTCTTGATGCCAAAAACTTTGTCCGGCGTTAATCATCATCAGTTTCTTTGGCGAAAGCGGAGTCCGTTGACCGTCGGACTCCTCATGCACCATAGAGCCCTGCCAGATATAAGTGAAAATTTCATCATTTCTGTGTTCATGCAGACTGATCTGTGCGCCCACGCCCAGGTTGACATGGTCGATCACACTGAGCGGGCCAAAGGCGTCATTATCGCCTGCGGGCAGGATCTGCCCGGGATGAATACGGCGAATTTTAAACGGGCCATAATCGAAGAGTGACCGCAGATCGGCGCGTAAGACAGTAAACATAATTCCTCCACAGGGGAAATAAACCTGGCTGCGGCTTATTAGTTAACAGCATGTAAGTAGAATAAGGTAAATACCACTTTATTATTAACATAATAGACCGCTTTGCCACTAGTTCCCTAGTTTCGACGTCGGTGTAACCAGATCAATTTATAAGCGGCCGGGATAATAAACATCGACAGCAGCGGCGCAGTGATCATGCCGCCAATCATTGGTGCTGCTATCCTGCTCATGATTTCCGAACCGGTGCCGGTGCCCCACAAGATCGGCAGTAATCCGGCAACGATCACCGCCACGGTCATCGCCTTTGGTCGCACGCGCATCACCGCCCCCTGATACAACGCGTTGTCCAGTCCCTGTACCGTAAAGGTTTCGGCGACGAGTAAGCGCGGATCCTGTTCAATGGCGTGACGTAAATACATCAGCATCACCACGCCAAACTCGGCGGCGAGACCTGCCAGCGCAATGAACCCGGTACCGGTGGCAACTGATAAGTGGAAACCCTGCCAGTACAGAAACCAGATACCGCCAATTAAGGCAAAGGGGATACTGGCAATAATCAGCAATGCTTCGCTGACCCGGCGAAAAGCCAGATAGAGCAAAATAAAGATAATCATCAGGGTCATCGGCACCATTAAGGTCAATTTCTGGTTGGCGCGCTCTAACAGCTCATACTGACCGGTAAAGGAGACGCTGGTACCGGGTTGCAAATGGACTTGCCGGGCAATCACTTTTTTCAGGTCATTGACCACTGACACCATATCCCGCCCGCGTGAATCAATAAAAATCCAACTGGTGGGGCGCGCATTTTCGGTTTTTAACATCGGCGGTCCAGAGACAATCTTGATATCGGCCACTTCTCCCAGGGTGATTTGCTGTTTTTGCGCAGTTAATATCGGCAGTTGGCGCAGGGTTTCCGGACTGTCGCGAAAACTCTGCGGATAGCGAATATTAATCGGGTAGCGAGCGATGCCTTCTACGGTTTCCCCCACCTCGGCACCGCCGATCGCCGACGAGACAAAAAGCTGAACATCCTCGACGGTCATGCCATATCTTGCTGCCGCTTCACGCTTGATATCCACATCAATATAACGCCCGCCCACCAGTCGTTCTGCCAACGCGGATACCACGCCGGGGACCTGGCGGGCTGCCGTGGCAATTTGCTGCGCGGAAGCATCGATATCGGCCAGTACGCTACCTGAGACTTTAATCCCTATGGGGCTTTTGATCCCGGTGGACAGCATATCGATGCGGTTACGGATCGGCGGCACCCAGAGGTTTACCAGCCCCGGCAGACGTACCCTGGCGTCCAGCTCGTCGATGATTTTATCCAGCGTCATACCTGCTCGCCACTGAGACTGCGGCTTGAGCTGGATGGTAGTCTCGACCATCTCCAGCGGTGCCGAATCGGTGGCCGTTTCCGCACGCCCGGTCTTGCCAAATACCGTGGCTACTTCGGGCACGGTTTTAATCAGTTTATCGGTGGCCTGCAACAGCACTGCCGCCTGCGCAGCAGAAATACCGGGCAGGGTAGAGGGCATATATAACAAATCCCCCTCATTGATTTTGGGTAAAAACTCGCCGCCTATTTTGCCCAGTGGCCAGATAACGGTCAGTATCGACAACAGGGCAATACCCAGCGTCAGTTTTGGCCAGTTCAGCACACGGATCAGCATTGGATGATAGAGTTTGATTAACAGGCGATTTAACGGATTACGGGCTTCGGCACGAATATGCCCGCGGATCAGATAGCCCATCAGGATCGGGATCACCATAATTGCCAATCCCGCGGCCCCGGCCATGGCATAGGTTTTGGTAAAGGCCAGCGGGCCAAAGAGCCGTCCTTCCTGACCTTCGAGGGTAAAGATCGGGATAAAGGAGAGGGTGATAATCAGCAGGCTGATAAATAACGCCGGACCGACCTCGACTGAGGCATCAGTGATCACCTGCCAGCGTGAGGCGCTGTCCAGCGGTTGTCCGGGATGCTGATGTTGCCAGGCTTCGATTTTTTTATGGGCGTTTTCTATCATGACAATAGCGGCATCCACCATGGCACCAACGGCGATGGCAATTCCCCCCAGCGACATAATATTGGCGTTGATCCCCTGATAGTGCATCACAATAAAGGCAATGCATAAGCCCAGCGGCAACGACACAATGGCCACCAGAGCGGAACGCAGGTGCCACAGAAACAGCGCGCAGACTACGGCGACTACGATAAATTCTTCCAGCAGTTTATCGCGTAAATTATCAATGGCGCGATCGATGAGCTGACTGCGATCATAGGTGGTGACCACTTCCACACCGGCAGGCAGACTGGCTTTTAGCGACTCCAGTTTGGCTTTAACCGCCGAGATCACCTCTCTGGCATTTTTGCCGGAACGCAAGATCACTACGCCACCGGCTGCCTCGCCCTCACCGTTTAATTCCGAGATGCCACGCCGCATTTCCGGCCCGATTTGTACCCGAGCCACATCACCCAGATAGACCGGAACGCCGGTTTCGTTGGTTTTTAACACAATATGATTAAAGTCATCCAGCGTTTGCAGATAGCCGCTGGCCCTGACCATATATTCGGCCTCGGCCAGTTCCACCGATGAACCCCCGGCTTCCTGGTTGGAGGCGGTAATCGCCTGTTTGACTTCCGTCAGTCGGATGCCGTATTGCGCCAGTTTTAGCGGATTAACGACGATCTGATACTCTTTTACTACCCCGCCAATGGACGCGACTTCCGCTACCCCCGGCAGAGTTTTGAGTTCAAATTTTAACACCCAATCCTGTAGCGAACGTAATTCCGCCAGGTTATGTTGGCCACTGCGATCGACCAGCGCGTACTCAAATATCCAGCCGACGCCGGTGGCATCGGGGCCGATTTGCGGCGTCACACCGGTTGGCAGTTTGCCCTGTACCTGATTGAGATATTCCAGTACCCGCGATCTGGCCCAGTATAAGTCGGTGCCATCTTCAAAAATAACGTAAACGTAGGAAGCACCAAAAGAGGAAAAACCGCGTACCGTTTTTGCTCCCGGCACCGAGAGCATGGTGGTAGTTAACGGGTAGGTCACTTGATTTTCGACAATCTGCGGTGCCTGACCGGGATAGCTGGTTTGTACGATAACCTGAACATCCGAAAGGTCGGGCAGTGCATCTACCGGGGTATGCACAATGGTCCAGGTTCCCCACAGGCAGAGAAACAGGGTTGCCATCATCACCAGAAAGCGGTTCGCCACTGACCAGCGCAGGATCCATGCAATCATTTTTCTTTCCTTATTGCTGAGTAGCAGCGGATGAAGGAGGGGTGACATCGGCCATAGCCGCGTTGTCGTGGCGCATATTATCCAGCGCACCGGCAATATTGGCCTCGGAATCAATCAGAAACAGGCCATTAATCACCACCGACTCACCGGCCGACAGACCGGCGCTTACTGCGGTTTCTTGCTGTGACTCATGAAATATTTTGATCACTTTCGGCACAAAGCGTCCCTCGGCGTTCAGGGTGATCACCCGTTGTTCACTGCCGGTATCGATTACCGCCTGCGAAGGGATCAATAACATCTCCGGGCTTTGTGTGGTCAGGGTTAACGACGCATTCATCCCGGGTTTCAGCAATTCATCGTGATTATCTACCTGCAGCCGAACCTGCAGTGTACGGGTGGCGGTATCGACACTTGGCAGGGTGTTCCATTTCTGCACTTTAAAGTTTTTATCCGGATAGGCGGGGACCTGCACAGTAAATTGTGAAGAGTCCTTGATCAGATAGGCGACGGATTCCGGCAGCGCGGCACTGATCCACACCGGGTCCATCCCCTGAATCTGCGCCACTACGCTGTCTTTGGTGATATTCATGCCGGTTCTTAAGGCAAAAGCGGTGATCACCCCATCGATAGGCGCCCGCAGGGTAAAGTGTGTTTGTATCGTTTTGGTTTTGCGCAGTTGCTGGATGTCTTCTTCCGGCATACCGTCGAGTCGCAGTCGTTCCAGCACACCTTCGACCTGGGTAGCCGTGCCACCAGTAGTGGTAAGCAGCAGATATTCACTTTGTGCTTCGACCCATTGCGGAATGGTCAGCTCAATGAGCGGAGTGGCTTTTTTTACCTTGTCACCCACGGTAAGGGGGTAGACCTTTTCGATAAAGCCTTCGGCACGGGACTGGACAATAACAAACTGATATTCATTAAAACTGACATTGGCCGGCAAGGTTTGCGCATAGGTCAGTTTGCCCATACGTACCTTCTCAGTGCGCATACCCAGATTTTGCGTTTGTGTAGCATCAATACGCACTCCGGGCCGGGTAACGCCACCGGCAGACTCTTCGTCGGCATATTTCGGCAACAGGTCCATATCCATAAACGGAGATTTACCTGGCTTGTCAAACTTGGTATTGGGACTCATTGGGTCATACCAAAAGAGTACCTTACGCTCAGTGACAGCCGGTTTACTATGCACAACGTTGATAGAGTAAAAAGCAGCTAATACGATAATCAGAATAACCAGCACACTGCTTATTATTATCGCTGTGCGTTTAACAAGGAGAGAACACATAGGCTACCTTACCGGTGCGTAAATTTATAATATGCAAAAATATAAAGTGTCGCTTTGCGGCCTGGTCAATGCTGAAAATAAATTGCCCGGCGACACTGTTGTTTTGACGATATTGATTAGTTTTTCACGGCAATATTTTTCAGCACAGCCAGAGGCCCTTGCTGTACAAAAGAAAAATTAACCTGATCGCCCACCTTGATGGCGGACAATTGACTGGCCGAGGCAAAGGTAAAACGCATGGTCATTGCCGGCCAGCTAATGGCCGGAATAGCCTGATGGGCAATGCTGACTTTACTATTTTGGTAATCAATTTCTTTTACTACCCCTTGTGCCTGCACCAGCTGTTGTTGCGCGGCAGAAGAAGCAGCCTGTTCCGCCGCCTGGACAGAAAAGATCGTGGTTAAAGAGCAAGCAATTAAAGCAACCTGAATTAAACGACGCATAATGATATCTCCTCAGATAAAGGGTAAATGTGTAATTACTCAACCCATCCACCGCCCAAGGCGGTAAATAAATTAACTTCATTGATCTGCCGGGCATATTTCAAATCGAGAATAGCCTGTCGGGTGGCAAACAAGTTTCTTTCGGCATCCAGCACGTCGATATAGCTGACGGCACCGTGGGCATAGAGCGCAGTGGCGCGTTGCAGGCTGACCTGTAACGAAGTCAGATAAGCCTCTTGTGCCAAAAGTTGGGCGCGGTAGCTGTCTTTTAATGACAATTGGTCCGCGACTTCTTTAAAGGCGGTTTGTATTCTCTGTTCATAAGTGACAATGGTTTGCTGCTGGCGAACTTCAGCCAGTGATAAATTGGCTTTATTACGGCCAGCATTAAACAGCGGCACATCAATTTTAGGAATAAAATTCCACATGCCGCTGGCGGCATTAAATAAACTGGAAAGATTAGTGCTGCTGCCGGTGATATCACCAGTAAGGGAAATAGACGGGAAAAACGCCGCCCGCGCCGCACCGATATTGGCATCGGCCGCCATCATTAAATGTTCGGCCTCGGCGATATCCGGTCTTTGCAATAAAATAGTTGAAGAGAGACGAGGGGGGAGCTGCACTTCATCGAGATGTTCGATGCTTTGGCTATTATTTTCGGCTAATGCACTCGATCTTCCCAACACCAGCCATAATGCATGGTTAGCCTGTGCCAGTTCGCCCTCTCTTTTCGCCACCTCGGCTTGGGTGGTGGCTATCAGCCCCTTGGCCTGCTCCAGTGCCAATAGGGTGGTACTACCAGTCAATAACTGTTTTTCCACAAAGGAATAGGACTGCTGATAATTAATCAGCGTTTCTCTGGCCACCTGTAATTGCTGAAAGGCCAGACGCTGGCTGTAATAACTTTGCGTTACGCTGGCAACCAGCAAAATATGCACCGCGCGCTGTGCCTGCTGGCTGGCAAAATAGCTTTGCCGGTCCGCTTCACTCAGGTTTTTTAGTCGGCCAAAAAAATCCAGATCATAACTGATATCAAGCCCGGCACTGTATTGTCGTGACGTTGCTGCATTTCCTTTCAACGGGCCAGAGTAGGTGCCGTCAGTGGCACCATTTAACTGTGGATAACGATCGGCATCGGTAATTTTATACTGCGAGCGCGCTTCGGCTACCTTGAGCGTCGCCATGCGCAAATCAGGATTATGCTGCAATGCCTCGCTGATATAGCTTTTTAGCAACGGATCGGTAAAAAAATTATGCCAGCCGCTATCATTGATGCCACGGGCCGTCACCAGGGCATTTTGGCCAACAGAAAACTGTTGCGGAACCGGTAACGCCGGACGCTGGTACTGCGGAGCAAGGGAAGTGCAGCCTTGCAGGATCAATAAACTGCTTAGCGTTATTATTTTTAATGTCAACATGTTGCTTCCCGTCAAATGGCCCCGGATAACAGAGTGATGTTATTGGTTAGCGGTGGTGGTGATAGCTACCCTAACGGATCGCCTCTGTTGGACCCGTGACAGGAAAATGACAATGCTGTCATTTAGCGGATAAGTCGTTGATATCAGCGAGCGCAACACTAGAATGGTCTGACCGTACCTGTGGGAGGACGCGTGAAACTATTAATCGTCGAAGATGAAGTTAAAACCGGTGAATATCTGAGCAAGGGACTGACCGAGGCCGGTTTTGTGGTCGACCTGGCTGATAACGGCATGACCGGTTATCACTACGCCATGACCACGGATTATGATCTGCTGGTGCTGGATATTATGCTGCCAGATATCAATGGCTGGGAGAGTGTCAAATTGCTGCGCTCGGCGGGCAAGGGTATGCCGATTTTACTGCTGTCGGCTCTGGGTACCGTCGAACACCGGGTAAAAGGGCTGGAACTCGGGGCCGATGACTATCTGATCAAGCCTTTTGCTTTTGCCGAGCTGCTGGCCAGAGTGCGTACTCTGCTGCGTCGTGGTTCAGTGGTAATGGCGGAAAGTCAGTTTCAGGTAGCCAATCTGCTGCTCGATGTGGTTACTCGCCGGGTAACGCGCAGCGGGGTAAAAATTACCCTGACCAGCAAGGAGTTTACCCTGCTGGAATATTTTATCCGTCACAGCGGCGAAGTGCTGCCCCGTTCGCTGATTGCCTCGCAGGTGTGGGATATGAATTTTGACAGTGATACCAACGCCATTGATGTGGCGGTAAAACGGCTACGGGCAAAAATAGACAATGATTTTGAACCGAAACTGATCCACACCGTGCGCGGTGTTGGCTATGTTCTTGAGGCGCCGGATGGCGAATAAAACGTTGCGTCGTCCTTTATCTTTATCTGCGCGCTTAACCGCCTTTATCAGCCTGGCAACGGTTGCCGCCTTTGCCATCTTCACCTGGATTATGATCCACTCGGTTGAGAACCATTTTGCCGAACAGGATGTTGATGATTTACGCCAGTTAAGCAGCGGGTTACGCACTATTTTAAGCCAGGAGAACGAATCGCAGAGTACGCGCCTGCAGCAATTAATTAACGCCCGAGAGAATCACCGTAACAGTTATATTTATCTTGGCGATGCGCAGAATCAGCCACTCTATCAGTCGCCGGACGGGCCGGATCTCAGGCAGGTATTGAGCTCGGTAACTTTCAATGCTGCCGGGGATATTGGTGATGTGATAGTCTGGCAGGATCCGCAGGTGACGAATATGCCGCATGATGTCATGCGCCGTGCCAGTTACCGCATTGTTGCCCTGGCGATTGATACCCGGGTGGACGGCAAACCCACGCGCTATAATCTGCTGCTTGCGTTGTCGATAGATTTCCACCTGCACTATATCCAGGCACTGAAAGATAACCTGATCATGACTGCCATCGCCATTAGTGCGGCAATCGTGTTGATGATTTTATTTATTGTCTATCAGGGACATGCGCCAATCAGGCAGGTAAGTCGTAAAATACAGGGCATCACGTCCGAGAATCTGTCGAGCCGCTTATCGCCGCAACAGGTCCCTATCGAACTGGCACAATTGGTGATCTCGTTTAATCAGATGATTGAGCGCATCGAGGATGTGTTTACCCGCCAGTCGCATTTTTCTGCCGATATCGCCCATGAAATGCGCACGCCCATTACCAATCTGGTGACCCAGACAGAAATTGCCCTCAGTCAACCGCGTTCGGCCAAAGAGTATGAAGATGTTCTCTATTCCAATCTGGAAGAGTTTTCGCGGATGGCAAAGATGGTCAGCGATATGCTGTTTTTATCTCAGGCGGATAATAATTTGCTGATCCCGGAGCGGGTGACGCTCTATCTGAGCGAAGAAGTGGGCAAGGTTTTTGATTTTTTTGAAGCCTGGGCAGAAGAACGCCAGGTCAGTCTGCAATGCTTTGGTCAAAATGTGGCAATCAGTGGCGATGCGTTGATGTTGCGTCGTGCTATCAGCAATTTGCTCTCCAATGCCATTCGGTATACGCCAGCTGGTATGGCGGTTAGCGTGCGGATAACGGATTTAAGCGATCATATTCAGTTGATTGTTGAAAATCCCGGCAGCGCCATTGACTCGGCGCATCTGGATCGACTGTTTGATCGCTTTTATCGCGTCGATCCTTCACGGCAGCGCAAAGGTGAGGGCAGCGGTATTGGGTTGGCGATTGTCAAATCCATTATCCAGGCCCATCGGGGTACCATCACTGTGACCTCCGATGCGCAAGTCACCCGATTTATTATCGCCTTGCCGAAAGCATAAAACGCTTACGCCGAGGGGGAAAATACCCTCGGCGCTTGAGCTATTTTGCGTCTGCGCGGGGCATTAGTGGGTGACGACATCCAACGCTTTAAGATTTTTGGCTTGCCATGACAGCATCACATCACTGCCGGGAGTCCAGTCGGCATGCACCTGCGACGCCGGCATTTTGACCATAAAGTTACCCTGTCCCGCCACCTCGGTCAGCATTCGCACATGGTCGCCCAGATAGATAAATTGCTGAATTTTGGCTTTTACCTGCTGGCTACCTGCGCTGGGATTATTGACGCTGATATGTTCCGGGCGAATGCATAACATGATTTTTTTGCCCGGCGAGCTCGGACGCACTTTTAATGCCGCCAATTGCGTGCCGTCGTCAAGGCTGGTGCGGTAATAATCGCCGTCGGCTTGTACATTGGTTGCCAGTAAGCTGTTGTTTTCGCCAATAAATTGCGCCACAAACGAGTTGGTGGGTTCTTCGTAGATTTTATTGGGCGTATCCATCTGCTGGATCACCCCGTCATTGAAAACCGCAACGCGATCGGACATGGTCATCGCTTCGCTCTGATCGTGGGTGACATAGACAATGGTCAGATCGAGCATTTCATGTAATTGCTTGATTTCCATCTGCATATGCTCACGCAACTGCTTATCCAGCGCTCCCAGAGGTTCATCCATCAATACCAGTTTTGGTTCAAATACCAATGCGCGCGCCAGCGCCACACGCTGCTGCTGGCCACCGGACATTTGTGCCGGGTAACGGTCGGCCAGAGGTGTCAGTTTTACCATATCGAGAATGCGGTCAACCTTGGCTTTGATATCCGCTTTGCTCAGGCGGCGAATGCGCAGGGGAAAAGCCAGGTTTTCTGCCACCGTCATATGCGGAAACAGGGCGTAATTCTGGAATACCATGCCGATATCTCGTTGATGCGGCGGCAAATTATGTAATGGCTTATCGCGCAGTAAAATTTCACCCTGGGTCGGCGTTTCAAAACCGGCAAGCATCATCAGGCTGGTGGTTTTACCTGAACCCGAGGGCCCGAGCATGGTTAAAAACTCCCCCTCCTGTACCTCGAGATTGAGGTTTTTAACAACCAGCTTATCGCCGTCGTAGCTCTTCACGATATTTTTAAAGCTGACATAGCTTTTCATCACGGTTACTCCCAGAAAACTGACTATCACATGTTTGGTACCACCCGGCATGATTTATGCATGATCCTGTTTGCAGAACGTGGCGGGATGGCGCTATTAAAAATCTTTACCATTGTGAAAAGCGTTCTGACAAGTAGTTTTTGACAAAATCATGAAAATTTTAAGCCTGAGGGAGAGTCCGCAGGTTTATGTTTTTTATTGTAATTTTCTGTTTGGCATTTTTTGTAAGCGGTTTTCTGTCAGCAGGATTATGCAATCCCCGGCAAGCCAATATCACTCACCAGGGCTGCACCGAAAACAGGCAAAAAGCGTTATTCCGGCATTTTCAGACGGCGTTTCAGGCAGGAAACGATGGTGGCAAAAGCGGTTTCCATTTGCGGAATTTCCACGCAGCCGTAGCCGAGTATCAGTCCGCGACGATGGGTGTTGTACATGTAATAGCCTGATAAGGCGCGAGTTAGTACGCCTTTCTGCTCCAGCTCGGCACTTAGCGCCACGTCGTCAATGGCATCTGGCAATGATAAAATCAGGTGCAGTCCCGCGTTGCTGTATTCACAAAGAAAATCCTTTCCCAGCTCCTGTTCAATCATCCGCGCCAGGGCGTTGCGTCGTTTGCCATACAGCAAGCGCATACGGCGGATATGCGCCCCATAGTGACCTTCGCGAATAAACTCCGACAGCGTCAACTGCGCCAGCCCGTTGCCGCCGCGATACAGCTCCGAGTGAGCGATCTTCAGCTTGGCCGCAAGCGCGCGCGGTAAAACCACGTAGCTGATGCGCATGGCCGGATAGAGCGTTTTGCTGAAGGTACCAATGTAAATCACCGGCGCATCGGGCAATAAACCCTGCAACGCCGGGATCGGACTGCCCGAGTAACGAAATTCGCTGTCGTAATCATCCTCCACCACCCAGCTGCCATGCTGTACCGCCAGCGCCAGAATTCGTTGCCGCCGGGCCAGGCTCATCACCGATCCCAGCGGATACTGGTGCGAAGGCGTCACGCAGATCAGTTTGGGCGGTGTCTCATCTTCGCCTGAGATATCAGCAGGATCCATACCATTTTCATCTACCGGAATGGCCTTCATGGTAATGCCGTTGATACTGAGAATATTACGTATTCCCCAGTAGCTCGGCTCTTCAATCCAGGCAGTATCGCCATGGTCGCAAAGCACCTTGGCCAGTAAATCCAGGGCTTCATGGGTGCCGGCGGTGATCAGAATTTGCTCCGGGGTGCAGTTCACCGAACGGGCGATATGCAGATAGTCGGTCAGCGCATGCTGCAACGGCGAGCAGCCACCGTGACGGGAGTAGGTGAGATATTCCGGACTCAGACGGCGGTTGAGCCGGTTTTGCAGCTTGCGCCAGATATCGTAGGGAAAACGGGTGACATCGGGCACACCGGGCATAAACGCCCCCCACTGGTGCGGTGCCACCCCGGTTCTGCCCAGCAGGCGGGTACCGCGTTTGGACAGATTGACGTTGGCGCGCACCGGCAAACTGGCCGGACGGGATTGCACGCTGCCCATTCCCGCCTCGGGCAGATCGGCATTGACAAAAGTTCCGCTGCCGGCGCGGGTCTGTAAATAACCTTCCGCCTGCAATTGTTCATAGGCTGCCAACACGGTATTTCGCGAAATGCCCAACTCTTTAGCCAGGTCGCGGGTAGCGGGTAAACGGCTGCCGGGCGCGATACTGGCGTCAAGGATCGTGCCCCTTAGTGCCTGGTACAACCGCTTGTTGAGGTTGCTGTCGGAGGTGGAGCCCAGCCGGTGCAAAATCAGATCTGAGAGGAGTGAGCGCAATTGGTACCTTAAAATAAATAGAACTGGTTCTAGATTATAGGACCGGTTTGGCGCTAAAAAGCAAGGGTGATGATTAACGCATCGAACGATTTAACTGGATCAATGATTCAACGCAACGAAAGGGCAGGAGTAAGAAATGGATCATAGCGAATTAGAACAACGCCGCAAGGCAGCCACACCACGCGGCGTTTCAGTGATGTGCAACTTCTACGCCAGCAAAGCGGAAAACGCCACCCTGTGGGATGAAGAAGGTGGCGAGTATATCGATTTTACTGCCGGCATTGCGGTGCTGAACACCGGACATCGTCACCCGAAAGTGGTGGCCGCGGTGAAAGAACAGCTCGATTTATTTACCCATACCTCCTATCAGGTGGTGCCTTACGCCAGTTATATCACCCTCGCTGAACGCATCAACCGCGTTGCCCCCGTTGAAGGTCCGGCGAAAACCACATTTTTTACGACCGGTGCCGAAGCACTGGAAAATGCGGTGAAGATTGCCCGCGCCGCTACTGGCCGTCCTGGCATTATCACCTTTGCCGGTGGTTTTCATGGCCGTACCTTACTGACCATGGCGCTGACCGGCAAAGTTTCGCCATACAAAAAAGGCTTTGGTCCTTTCCCGGCCTCCATCTTCCATGCTCGCTACCCTAATGCGGTGCAAGGTGTCAGCGTTGAGGATGCGCTGGAAAGCATTGAGTATTTGCTGCGTAGCGATATTAATCCTGAAGACGTCGCCGCCATTCTGTTTGAACCGATCCAGGGCGAGGGCGGCTTTAATATCGCTCCGGAAGCCTTTGTTAACGGCTTACGCGAGCTGTGCGACCGCCACGGCATGCTGCTGATTGCCGATGAAGTGCAGAGCGGCTTTGCCCGCACCGGCAAAATGTTTGCCATGGACTACTACCCGAATGCCAAAGTGGACCTGATCACCATGGCCAAAAGCCTGGGCGGTGGACTGCCAATCTCCGGAGTTAGTGGACGCGCGGCGGTGATGGATGCGCCAGAACCGGGCGGACTGGGCGGCACCTATGCCGGTAACCCGCTGGCCGTAGCTGCGTCACTGGCGGTACTGGATATTATTGAAGAAGAACAACTGTGCCAGCGGGCGCAACGACTGGGTGCCGAGCTGGTTGAAGTCTTGCAGCAGGCGAAAAGTCACTGCCCGGCCATTGCCGATGTCCGTGCGCGTGGCTCGATGGTGGCTGTGGAGTTCAAGGACCCAGCGACCGGCAAACCTTCTGCCGAATTGACCCGCCGGTATCAACGCAAGGCGCTGGATGCCGGCTTGCTACTGCTGAGTTGCGGCGTGTATGGCAACGTTATCCGCTTCCTTTATCCGCTGACCATTCCGGATGCGCAGTTTAAACAGGCACTCACTATTCTTGACCGCGCTTTAACCGACTGATTGCAACGGACGGTGCGTCCGTTGTATGGCAATGCACCTTAGTAGTGCACCTGGCGGCCAGTCCAACGCTAATCCAGCGCGCTGGCCGTGGGGCAGTAATAAATTAGCCATCCCGGTACTATCTGCGGCTCCCGGCCTGGCTATATCAGTACAAATGGCATGGTTTATGCTTTTCTTAATGATGATGCATCATATTTTTATAACAGCAAGTTACGGGCAATATTTTCCACTTTAATCCGTTTTTAACTCCAAGGAGTCACAGCATGTTTAAAAAAATTGCACTGACCACACTGCTCGCCGGTTTAATGTTTCAAGTCCAGGCCGAGTCACTGACCGTGATCTCTTTTGGTGGTCTGAATAAAGACGCCCAGGATAAAGCCTTTTATAAACCTTTTGCTGCCGCAAACCTGGGTACTATCGAACCTGGTGAATATAACGGTGAAATGGCCCGTATCCGCGCCATGGTGGAAACCGGTCAGGTAGGCTGGGACGTCGTGGAAGTGGAAACCCCGGAACTGGTGCGTGGCTGTGAAGAAGGTCTGTTTGAACCCCTCGACTGGAGCAAGTTAGGCGATAAGAGCCACTATGTTCCGGCGGCGGTTACCGAATGCGGTGCCGGGATTTTCGTCTGGTCCACCGTGCTGACCTATGATGCCAAAAAACTCGCCAAGGCACCGACCAGTTGGGCGGATTTCTGGAACGAGAAAGCATTCCCCGGCAAGCGTGCCCTGCGTAAAAGCGCCAAATTTACCCTCGAAATTGCCTTGCTGGCTGACGGCGTGAAACGTGAAGACGTTTATAAAGTGCTGGCTACGCCACAGGGTGTGGAACGTGCCTTTAAAAAGCTTGATGAGTTGAAACCTTATATTCAATGGTGGGAATCTGGCGCACAACCTCTGCAATGGCTGGTTTCCGGTGACGTAGTGATGACCTCTGCCTACAACGGCCGCGTCAGCGCTGCAGTAAAAGAAGGGCATGACTTCAAGATGGTCTGGGATAACAGCCTCTATGACCTCGATAACTGGGCAATCGTCAAAGGCTCCAAGCACAAGGCACTGGCAGAACAGTTTATTGCTTTTGCCAATAAACCGGAAAACCAGAAAGTCTATGCCGAAAACATCCCTTATGGCCCAACCGAAACCTCGGTTACCGCCATGATCGATGCGAAAACCGCCGCAGACTTGCCTACCTCTGCCAAGAACCTGGCCAGCGCTTTGCCGGTGGATACCAAGTTCTGGATCGAACACGGCGAAGAGCTTGAGCAGCGTTTTAACGCCTGGGCGGCGAAGTAACTTTAGTCATCCGCTGACAGCCAAGAAATTAATGCAGGAAGAATGCCATGAGCCAGACCGAATTGTTGACGAGTCAGATGCCAGAAGAACAAGTACAGGGAAGCGCGACTCTCCGTCAGCGGTTACGTAAAGTAGAGGCCGCGTATACGCGGCGCTCTTTACTGCTGATCGCGCCTTTATTGTTGTTTGTGGTGGTGAGTTTTATTTTTCCGATCGCTTCAATACTGATCAAAAGCGTGCAAAACCCGGAAGTCGGGCAAGCCATGCCGGAAACCCTGACTCGACTGGCGAAATGGGACGGCCAATCCGTTCCTGATGAAGCAACATTTTCGGCACTGGTTGCCGACCTGCGTGTTATGCGCAGTAGCGGGCAAATGGCTTCGGTGGCCAAACGCATGAGCTACGAAGACGATCAATATCGTAGCCTGTTTACCGGCACCCTGCGTGCCGTTCCTGCCAACAATGAACCACTGCGTCAGACGCTAATCAGCGCCTTGCCGCTGTGGGGCAAGGTTAGCACCTGGCAAAGTCTGCAACGGGCGGCCAAACCCCTGACCGCCTATTACCTGCTGGCAGCCTTTGACCGAAAAGTTGATGTCGAGAGCGGAGAAATAAAAGTCTTACCGGCGGATCAGGCCTTGTACGGCTCGGTGCTGTTACGCACCTTATGGATGGCGATGGTGGTGACCCTCTGCTGCGTATTACTGGGTTATCCGCTGGCTTACTGGTTGGCAAAACAACCGGCAAGTCGCGCCAATTTATTAATGATCCTGGTGTTACTGCCGTTCTGGACCTCGCTGATAGTGCGCACTGCAAGCTGGATCGTACTGCTGCAATCCGGTGGCTTAATCAACCGCGGTTTACTGGCGACGGGCATTATTGATCATCCCCTGGTGCTGGTGTTCAATCGTCTGGGGGTCTATATCTCCATGACCCATATTATGCTGCCGTTTATTGTGCTGCCGCTGTATGCGGTGATGAAAGGTATCTCACCCAACTATGTACGTGCCGCCATCTCCCTTGGCGCTCATCCTTTTGCCGCCTTCTGGAAAGTCTATGTACCGCAAACCTATGCCGGAGTCACTGCCGGTGCGCTGCTGGTGTTTATGATGGCGATTGGTTACTACATCACGCCTGCGCTGTTGGGCGGGCCGGGCGATCAAATGGTCAGTTACTTTGTGGCCTTCTTTACCAATACCACCATGAACTGGGGTATGGCCGCCGCGTTAGGCACGCAGTTGCTGGTGATTGTTGTCTTGCTTTACGTGGTCTATATCCGCGTAACCCGTACCAAAGCCGAAGCGGCTGCACATTAATAGCAAGGAAAACCACATGAATATCAAACCAAAAGGTTATACCTTACTCAGACTGTGGCGTTGGACCTTTAATTTTTACAGCTCGGCGATCCTGCTGTTTTTAATTATCCCGGTGCTGATTATTGTGCCACTGTCTTTTAATTCGGGTTCATTCCTGAGTTATCCGCTAAACGGTTTTTCTTTGCGCTGGTACCATACTTTTTTCCATTCTGACGAGTGGTTAAGTTCGCTGGGTAACAGTCTGCTGATCGCCCCTCTGGCAACCTTGCTGGCCACTGCATTGGGTGTACTGGCTTCAATGGGGCTGACGCGCGGTGAGTTTCGCGGCAAATCGCTGGTGATGGCGATTTTGATTTCGCCAATGATTGCACCGGTAGTGATTATCGCCGTCGGCATGTTTTTCTTCTTTGCGCGTATGTCGCTGCTTAACAGTTATCTGGGCCTGGTACTGGCTCATGCGTTGCTGGGGGTGCCTTTTGTGGTGATCACTGTCACTGCCGTACTGAAAAGCTACGATAAAAACCTGTCGCGGGCGGCTGCCAATCTGGGGGCTTCACCCTGGTACACCTTTAGAAAAATCACGCTGCCGCTGATTGCGCCCGGGGTGTTCTCCGGTGCATTGTTTGCCTTTGCGGCCTCTTTTGATGAAGTGGTGGTCACGCTGTTCCTGGCCAGCCCGCGTCAGCGCACCTTACCGATCCAGATGTTTGCCGGTATTCGCGAGAATCTTGACCCGACGATTGCCGCCGCCGCCACCTTAATGGTTGCCGCTTCGCTGATTTTATTACTGGTGATGGAGTTATTACGTCGCCGCGGTGAACGCTTGCGTACCGCTACGGCCGGTCATTAACTATCATTTTATAAAGATGAGCTTTATGGTCTTGCATTTGATGACCAGCTTGTCTTGAAGATTGAGATGCAGGGCATAGTACATCCAGGAGATCTCCGGCGGGTAAGCCCGCTAAGACTCCAGCGGTGTGCTCTCCCTGACAATGGGCTTTTAAGTCGTCCAAGACCTTAGTGGTCTTGAGTTTGATGACAAAGTCGTCGTGATGATCGAGATACCCGGGCATAGTACACCCAGGGGCGCTCCGGCGGGCAAGCCCGCTACGACCCCAACGGTGCACTCTCCCTAATAACGGACTTTGTCAGCAGTCTGAAGACCTTAGTGGTCTTCTTTTTTGTCACTGTTTTTGATGCATCAAACATCCAAAGTAAAAGGGAGACGGTCATGAATGAGCAAAAAACACTGTTACTGACTGGCGCAAGCCGGGGAATAGGCCATGCCACCGTAAAGCACTTTTATGCTGCCGGCTGGCGTATCTTTACCGCCTCGCGCCAGAACTGGGTGGATGAATGTCCATGGGCGGAAGGTTTTCTCAATCATATCCATTTGGATCTCGAAGATATCGATAGCGTGCAACATGCGTTACCGATGATTAAAGAGCGACTGGGCGGCAGGTTGGATGCCCTGGTGGATAACGCCGGGATCTCGCCAAAAACCCCGGACGGTGGTCGCCTGGGGGTGTTAAATACCGATTATGCCACCTGGCTTTCGGTATTTAACGTCAATCTGTTCTCTACGGCGATCCTTGCCACCGGCTTATTTGATGAGCTGAAAGCGGCACAAGGCAACATTATTAATGTCACGTCCATCGCCGGTAGCAAAGTTCATCCTTTTGCCGGTGCCGCCTATGCCAGCTCAAAAGCGGCACTTTCGACGCTAACGCGAGAAATGGCCCATGAGTTTGGCCCTCACGGCGTCAGGGTCAATGCCATCGCTCCCGGCGAAATTGATACCTCGATTCTCTCTCCCGGTACCCGGGAAATCGTTGAACGCAGTGTTCCCTTGCAGCGTTTGGGCAAGGCGGAAGAGGTGGCATCCTTGATCTATTTTCTTTGTACCTCGGGGGCTTCCTATGTCAACGGTGCCGAGATCCATGTCAATGGAGGACAACATGTCTGAACCTCTGGCCGAGGCATCGCTGCTAACCAGCGATGCGCCTCAGGTGTCGCTGCCGCAGGTGCAACAGATTGCCGCCGAGCTATATGGCTTGCAAGGGACGCCAAGCGGTTTGGCCGGTGAGCGTGACAGCAATTTCCGCCTGCTCACCGCCAACAATCAGGGCTATATGCTGCGCTTTATCAATGCCGCCGAGCAGCCCGCCGAGATGGCATTTCAAAGCGCCATGCTTGCACATATTGCCCGTCAGGATAGTACCTTACCGGTGCCGCGCGTAGTGACCAGCCTGCAAGGTGAAACTACACCCCATTACCCGATGGGAGAACAGCGCCTTACCCTGAGGATGGTGACCTATCTGCCAGGAACACCGCAGGTAATGATGCCGCGAACCACAGCATTAATGCGTAATCTCGGTGATACGCTGGCGCGCCTGGACCTGGCATTGAGCAATTTTGCCCACCCCGGTGCCGACCGCAGTTTATTATGGAATCTTAGCGAGATGCCGCAGATGGCCTCCTGGATTGCGCATCTGGCGGACCCGGCGCAGCGTGAGGCGGTGGCAACGGTGCTGGCGAGATATCAGCAGGACGTTGCCCCGCAGCTTAGCCAGCTGCGACGTCAGGTTATCCATAACGATCTCAATCCGCATAATGTACTGGTAACCGCTGAACATCAGGTCGCCGGTATTATCGATTTTGGCGATGCGCTACAGGCGCCGCTGATTAATGAGCTGGCCACCGCGCTGGCTTATCAGTTGGGGCAGGGCGACGATCTGTTTGCCGCCGTATTGCCGTTTATTCAGGCTTACCATGCCCGCCTGCCGTTGACTGACCGCGAGTTTGCCCTGTTGCCAACGCTTATCGCCTGTCGTCTGGCTTTGACGATTTTGATCCCTCAGCGCCGGGCAGTGTTGTATCCGCAAAATCGTGACTATCTGTTGCGTAATCTTCCCGCTGCCTGGCGTAGTCTGGCGCAACTGATGCCCATCCCCTTTACTCAGATCAGCAATCTCTTTCGCCATGCCTGCCAGTCAGGTCGCCACCATCAGGAGCCATAGTTATGCAGGACTCGCAAAACCTTCTCGCCGCGCGTCAACGCTTATTGGGCGGCGGTTACCGCCTGTTTTACGATCAGCCGCTGCATGTGGTACGCGGCGAAGGCGTCTGGCTATACGACGCGCAAGGCCAGGCCTATCTTGATGCCTATAATAATGTCGCCTCGGTGGGCCACTGCCATCCTGCCGTAGTGGCGGCCATTGCCTCCCAGGCGGCGCAGCTTAATACCCATACCCGTTATCTCAATGATGCCATTGTCGAATTTGCCGAAGATTTTTTGAGTGAATTTCCGCCTGAGCTACGCAATATCACCATGACTTGCACGGGCAGTGAAGCCAACGATCTGGCCTTGCGTATTGCCCGTCAGGTGACCGGCGGCGAGGGGATTATGGTTACCCGTTGGGCTTATCATGGCGTCACCAGTCTGCTGGCCGGTCTTTCCCCGGCACTGGGTGAAGGGTTTCAACGTGGGGAAAACGTCTGGCTGATCGATGCACCGGACAGTTACCGTACGCAACCTGGAGCCTGGGTCGCCAGCATTGCCCAAGCACTGGAAGAGATGCGCCAGGCCGGGGTCAAACCGGCGGCACTGTTATTTGACACCATTTTTTCCAGCGATGGTATTTTTAGCCCCGAGGCACAGAGGGTACAGCAGGGGGTGGCCTTGGTTCGTGCTGCGGGTGGACTGATTATCGCCGACGAAGTGCAACCAGGCTTTGGCCGTACCGGCAGCCAACGCTGGGGATTTTTACGTTACGGTGTCACGCCTGATCTGGTGAGTCTGGGGAAACCCATGGGTAATGGCCACCCGGTGGCGGCGCTGGTTGGTCGGCCCGAACTCTTTGCCGAATTTGGCCGACGGCAGCGCTATTTCAACACTTTTGGTGGTAACCCGGTTTCCTGCCGTGCCGCTCAGGCGGTGTTGCAGGTGTTGCGCAGCGAACAACTACAGAACAATGCTCAGGAAGTGGGCTGTTTCTTGCGACAGGGGCTTTGCACGCTGGCCGCGCAATATCCCGTTATTGGCGATATTCGTGGCGAAGGGTTATTTATTGGTGTTGAACTGGTGTTAGGCCACGAACAGAAAACTCCGGCCAGCCAGATAGCCGCCGCGGTGGTTAACAAAATGCGTCAACGGCAAATTTTGATTAGCACCACCGGGCCACAGGCCAGCATTTTAAAAATCCGCCCACCGCTGGTATTTCGCCAGCAACATGCCGAACTTTTGCTGCAAACGCTCGGACAGGTGCTGGAAGAAGTGACAGCGTAACCTATTAATTGCGACTGGCAGCCAGAAAGGCCACCATTTGCTGGCTGCCATCCAGAATATCTTCCTGAATGGCTTTTCTGGCTTTATCGCCGTCGCGATGACGCAAAGCAACCAGGATCTCCTGATGGTGATCGATGGCCATTCGCTGCGAGAAGTAGGCGTAGGATTGTGCAATAAGCGGCCCGGTGCGCATCCACAGACTGTCAATAAACTGGCTGAGCAGCGGCATTTGCGCACTTTGCGCCAGTAACAGGTGAAACTCGCTGTTCAGGCGCAGGGCATTAGCTAAATCTTCGTCAGCGATCGCCTGACGGTTTTGCTGAATATTCAGTTCAATCTTTTGCAAATCATATTCACCAATATGGCGCGCGGCGTTTTCGGCGCCCAATCCTTCCAGTTGCAGGCGCAATAAACGTATTTCGTTATATTGCATACTGTCGAGTTGCGGAACACGAATATCTTTAGGTGTGCGCATTTCTAAAGCCTGCTCTTTTGCCAATTGCAAAATAGCATCGCGCACTGGTGTCACGCTGGTGCCAACCTGTTGCGCCAATTCACGGATACGCAAACGATCGTTGGGTTTAAGCCGACCGGCGATCAGAGCGTCGCGCAAAGTGGCATAAACGCTCGACCCCAGATAGGTATGATTAATGGAGTTGATCGGATAATTCAAAATACCGCCCTAAATAAGTGCGCGCAGCACCAGCAATTAATGACCGCGAAAAGTAGTGAATACTATACAACATGATGCATCACAATGGCGGGTCTTGCCTGTACGGATAGCTAATTTATTGTGTAAGAGGTCTTAAGTCGCCGGGGTAAATTTACTCAAAAGTGAGAAGTGCTCCAGCAAGGTGTTCTCTCTGTTTCGGGATAATGGATAACGGACTACAAAAATCCCCAGAAAGAATTGGCTGATTGATGATTTTCGCTCATAGGGGCATTGGCCTTGGTCTACTTAATCACTGGCCGGAGAGATGCTAGGTTATGTTAAAAAATAGCGCCTATACTGCCGGAGAAGTAATGATTAAGTCTGTAAAAACTATAAGGGGAGGTACTACACAAGATCCACTTAAAGGTTCAGCCTGCAAAAAACCAGATTTATTGCTTAAAAATTCAGTTACACACCCCAATATTGTTTTAGCTGTCATCCTTATTAGTTACATGATGATTGTTATCGATAATTCTGTTGTTATTACCGGGCTGCCAAAAATCCATCAACAGTTTGGTTTTACCCAGGCGGGACTTTCCTGGGTTTCCAGTGCCTATGCGCTTACCTTTGGTGGCGGTCTACTGCTCAGCGCCCGAGCCGGGGATATAATAGGGCGGCGTAAAATGTTTATCTCCGGTCTGCTGTTGTTTAGCTTTTCTTCCCTGGCCATTGGCATGGCACCCAGTGCCGAATGGCTGATTACGGCTCGTGCCGTGCAAGGGGTGGGGGCCTCTGTTTTAGCCCCCTCCACTCTGGCCTTGCTGCAAACAACCTTTACCGCAGGTCATGCCCGTGCTCGGGCAATATCGCTATATGCTGCCGCCGGGGGATTATCTGCCAGTGTGGGTTTAGTGATCGGCGGTATTGTTGCTGATCTTATTTCATGGCGGGTGGGATTTTTAATTAATGTCCCTATCGGTTTAGTGCTGATCCTGGCAGCAAAAAAATATATACCGGAAACTGAATTACATTCAGGGGCCTTTGATTTTATTGGTGCACTCTTGTGTTGTGCCGGTATGACGGGCCTGGTTTTTGCGATCGTTAATTCGGCGACGCAAGGCTGGAGTAGTCCCGTCACTGAGGGGGCGTTGATTACGGGCGTTCTCCTGCTAATCCTTTTTATAAAAGTTGAAAAACATGCCAGTCAACCTATTATGCCGCTGAGGTTATTTCTAAGTCTGGAGCGCTCGGGCGCCTGGTTGGCACGATTGTTATATATCGGTACTGCCATGGGATTTTTCTTCTTTTCCACCCAGTTTATGCAGGGAGTGATGCATTACAGTGCAAGCCAGGCAGGATTCGCCTTCTTACCCGCTATGATTATCAACTTTGTTGTGGCCTTAAACGCCAATCGCTTAATTGGCCGAGTCGGTAGCAGAAATCTATTGTTAATCAGTTTGTTGGCGTCATTAGCCGGCATGGTGATGCTTAGCCTGCTAACCCAGCAGTCTACTTTTTCTGGCGGGCTGATTTTACCCTTGCTAATGATTGGCTTTGGTCTCGGCGGGGCAATGGCGCCTCTAACGTCCAGGGGAATCAAAGGCGTTGACGCCAGGGATGCAGGTGCAGCCTCGGGAATAGTAAATGCGGCGCATCAGATCGGGGGGGCGCTGGGGCTAAGTATTTTAGTGGCATGTACCGAGTTCGCTAAAGGTAATCTTACCGGTAATGAATTACTCGTAAGACAAAACCATATCGCTTTTTTGGCTGGTGGCGTATTAATTATTCTGGCAATCGTAGTGGTGTTATTCAGTTTCAGAAAAAAAGATTAACCCTGTAGTATCTCAGCAGGCTGGACGAGTCGATCAAAGGCTGCGTGATAACGAAATTTCTTGATCTACCGTCCAGAACTGACTCCCCTAAGAGAGGAACTTCCCCGCCTGGCTTAGCCACTTAACTTACTGGGATAGGCGTTGCCAGATGACAGCCATATAGCTATGGCTGCGGCAATGCTTGTGTCTGGACCAGAACGAGGAGTATTTACGCAAAGGGGATAACCTATGAATATAAATTCGAAACACCACGACGCCAGGCATTTAGCGGCAAATGTGGAGATAGCAACTGAGTTACCAGTAAAAAAGGATATATATAGTCGAGTAAAACGTGCAACTGACTACGCCATGCGTCAGAAAGTCAACGTCAGAACCCCGCAAAAACTATTTGATGACTATGCCTTATTTCATAAGGGGCAGCCAGCGACGGCGTATTTCAATGGTCAGCATTATTTTAATCATCCGGTGCTGGATAGGGTATTTAAAGAGGGTTCCGGCAATATTACCGCGACGCAAAAGCAAATGCTGGAGAATATCAGACATGCTACCCAACGAGCTTATCAATTATCACCTACCTTTAGAAAAATACTCGATCAGCGGCAAACTTTGATTGGGCAAGGTATCTCACCGCCGGTAACCGTTATCCCGCTGGCCGATGACTGGCATATGAGTCGAGCCTTTAATACACGAGATTGTTTCAGCGATAATAAAGAAGGGTATGTCGCCATCAACGGTAAATACCTGACGCACAATAGTGAACAGTATCCGAGTTTTTATTTGGGCGAAAGCAAAGATGCCGTAGAACTAAAACCCGATAGTTTTGAACGAGTAGTGATGCACGAAATCGTTCATGCTTTAACGCATAGCCTGGACAGTGAACGTAATACTGCAGCAGGCGAGGAACGCTATGCCCAGGTGATGCGGGCAAAGAGGCAAATAATTTATAGCGTTGATGAATCGAAAGATTTTTCAGACGCGCACAAAGTACTTACGCCAACCAAATCCGATTTTTTCAAAATTGCCGGGGATGATATTCCCGGGTTGGCGTACGAGGGCGATGTCTACTGTAGCAAAGTTAATCTTATTGGCGAAAATGATGCCCTGGTCAACACCATCTTTCGCGAGATGGATCCGCAATACAAGCCGTTGCTGGTTTATGGTCCGCTGACCAGCTATTGGCAGTATGAGGGCCAGTTATTAATTAGTGATGAGCTTAGCCTGGATATTGATGATCAGCATCAGGTGCTGACCTATTTATTACAACAAGATCAGGGCGACGGCGAGCTCAATTATCCCTTCTCTTTTTTCAGCCAAAACCGCAAAAGGCAGGTTAGCCTGGATGCAGCCAACCTGCATAAGAAGATTATCCTTCCTTGAATACCAGCGTGTAACGTAGTTTTCCTGATGCTTTAGTAAAACTGCTCCACATATTAGCGGGGGCTTTCATTTTTATCAGGAAGCCTCCACTCCCTGGGTCAGTAACACTCGGTAGGAAGCACCTTTCATACGGTGTTCTTTGGCCGCTTGATAAGCCGGGCTGTGGTACCAATCTTTTGCGGCTTCCAGCGTTGGAAATTGCAGGATCACCACACCTTCTGCCGACTTGCCTTCCAGAACCTCAAGATCGCCATAAAAGGCGAGGGGGGTAATAGGGTGATCACCTCGCGCCTGACTCGCCAGGGTACCATAAGTGCTTAACTCGTCGGCATCGAGCGTTTCGTCACGGATAAAAACCACATAGGCGCTCATAGTTTGCCGCCAAATTGCTGATAAGAAGTGAGGATCATCAGAATATTCATATATCACCTTATTAGCTGATTGAGGGTAAGTCGTTATACGCTGCTGCGATCTGCCCGCTTGACCTACCAGTTGCATAATTCAATTATTAGACCAGTCGTATAAAGAATAGGGAAAAACAGATCCGATAGTAAGTCTTACTGCGAATAGCCGCACGTTTTGCTAAAGCTAACGCTGTAGCAACCGCTGAGTCAGTTGCAGCGCAACCTGCAAAGGTTCGGCATTATTGGTCATTTTCCCCATCAGGCTGGCTCCCAGCCATAGCTGGTACAATGCCTGGGCAAAATCTACAATGCCTTCCGGCGGAGAGAGCAGATCACCTTCTGCAATCATACCTTCAACCATTTTTGCCAGTTGTTTAACTATATTGCCTGTACCGCGATGGAGAACCTCACGCATGGTGACTGATAAATCACTGACTTCGGCGCCCAGTTTCACCGCCAGACACTTATGTCCCTTGGGGATATCACCCTCGCCGGTATCCAGCCAGCCCAGCCAGTAACTCATCAGCTTTTCTTTGCTGCTGAGCGGCTGCGCCATCAACATCTCGAGGTTGGCAAGATAGTTGCTGAAATAGTCTTCCAGCATGGCGGCACCAAA
Organism: Rouxiella aceris; assembly: GCF_012933545.1. Classification (GTDB taxonomy): domain Bacteria; phylum Pseudomonadota; class Gammaproteobacteria; order Enterobacterales; family Enterobacteriaceae; genus Rouxiella; species Rouxiella aceris. The sequence goes on from NZ_JAADJU010000013.1 coordinate 120,866, forward strand.
GTCTTCCTTGGAGGCGAAATAGTGGTAAAAGGAGCCTTTCGGTATACCCGACGCGGTTAGGATTTCATTTAAACCGACAGCAGAAAATCCCTTGCAACCAATGATCTCGCTGGCAACTTGTAATACCCGGTGGCGATTATCTTGCGTGTTTGTCTTCATTTGCCTGATTCTATATCACTTAGTAAACGTATAACCGATGATCGCCTGTGAGGCACCATAACGATGTTGGCGCAAGATGCCGATCCGCGGCGCTAACGGCTGACAATATAACAAAAATATCGCGACGGGTCGTTATGGCTTGTGCCGGCTAGGCGTTCTTTATCCGTAATGCATCAATCACAATGTTCATTGCTCTTGAGGATTGCCGTCTGCTGGAATAAAAAATATGCAGACCATCCCAGTATGGCGTCCATTCATCCAGTACCTGCTGCAAGGTGCCTTGCGCAATCTGCTCGCTGACTAAATCTTCCGGTACATGGGCAATACCATAACCATCGATAGCGGCATCGACCACCTGGTACACCGAATTAAACACCACCTGGCCATCGACACGAGCCTTGACCTCTTTACCGTCTTTGGCAAATTCCCAGACATAAAAACCGCCATGACTGGGCAGTCTTAAGTTGATGCAGCGGTGCATTGCCAGTTGATGTGGGGTAGCGGGGATACCGTGAGTACCAAGATACTCGGGAGATGCAACGGCGATAAACCGCATATCAGGGCCAATTCGCACTGAGATCATACCGTTGGTCACTTGCTCCCCCAGTCTTACTCCGGCATCAAACCTGTTGGCCACAATGTCCGTCAAACCATAATCGTTGATCAGTTCAATATTTATATCGGGATAGGCTTTAAGCACTTTACCCAACCGGGGCCACAAGATGGTCTGAATAGCGTAGTCGGTGGCCGAGATCCTGATGGTCCCCGCCGGTTTATCCAGGGTATCGCCGATTGCCGCAATTTCATTGCTGATCTCTTCAAAACGTGGGGAGAGACTATCCAGCAAACGCAGGCCAATATCGGTTGGCGACACACTGCGTGTGGTACGGGTCAATAACCTTACGCCGAGACTGCTTTCCAGTCCGCGAATGGTATGACTTAGCGCCGACTGTGAAACGCCAAGCTGGGCGGCAGCACGAGTAAAGCTTTTTTCCCGAGCGACGGTCACGAAGGCGACATAATCATTCAAGTTATCGCGTGATTTCATTTCTCTTTCTTTTCCTTAACGAAGCCGGTTATCAGGGGGAGGATAAGACTATTTCCTTTCATTATGCAAGATTTCGAATTTAAACCCCATAGATTAATGAATAATTCATATCAATAGGAGAAAGGAAGTCTCACTTTCTGTGCCGCTAACCCCTTATTTATCTGTTTTATCTTCTCATTCGCGCCATTTTTCATAGCAGACGGTAGTTAAAAAATCGAAATGAAAGCTTTTTTCTTTTATCTTATCTTTCACATCGAAAGATTATCTAATCGTTTTGTGATCTTTGTAGCGTTAATGGTTTCAAAATAGTTTTAACTTATCTTCGCGGTGAATATATAGGCTTTATCTGTTCTCTACATAAAGGGGTTAAGAATGATTGAAATCATCACACATGGCGCCGAGTGGTTTATCGGTTTGTTTCAGAAAGGAGGGACAGTCTTTGTCGGTATGGTGACAGGGATCCTGCCATTGTTAATCAGCTTATTGGTCATTATGAATGCGCTGATTGTGTTTGTCGGGCAAAAACGCATTGAGCATCTGGCCCAGCGTTGTGCCGGTAATCCGGTTTCGCGCTATCTGCTGCTCCCGGTGATTGGCACCTTCGTTTTTTGTAATCCCATGACTCTCAGTCTGGGCAAGTTTATGCCGGAAAAATACAAACCCAGCTATTACGCCGCCGCGTCCTATAGCTGTCACTCGATGAACGGGTTGTTCCCTCATATCAATCCCGGTGAACTGTTTGTCTATCTCGGTATTGCCAATGGCTTGACTACGCTGCATCTGCCATTGGGACCGCTGGCTGTCAGCTATCTGCTGGTGGGGATGTTTATGAATTTCTTCCGTGGCTGGGTCACCGACCTTACTACTGCCATCTTTGAGAAAAAGATGGGCATCCAACTTGAACGTCAGGTTCGTTTATAAGAGCGGAGTGCACGATGACTAACACAATAACAATACTTAAGGGCGAAAGCGGTTGGGGTGGTCCACTTTCATTAATTGCTACGCCAGGCAAAAAGATTGTTTACATCACCGCCGGTACTCGTCCGGCAATCGTTGACCGACTGCAAGAACTCACTGGTTGGGAAGCGGTGGACGGTTTTCGCGAAGGAGAGCCACCGGCGGACGAAATTGGCGTGGCAGTGATCGACTGTGGCGGCACTTTGCGCTGCGGACTGTATCCAAAGCGCAATATTCCGACGGTCAATATCCACGCTACCGGTAAGTCGGGTCCACTGGCGCAGTTTATTACCGAAGATATTTACGTTTCCGGCGTCAGGCCAGACAACATCCAATACAGCGATGTATCAGATCAGCCAACGCAGACCAGGACTGAAAACGCCGCAGATATTCCTGCTGGCGAAGCACCAAGAAAGGGGGATTACGATACCACCAAGAAGATCACCGAACAGAGCGACGGTCTGCTGGCAAAAGTCGGCATGGGTATGGGGTCGGTAGTGGCGGTGTTCTTTCAGGCTGGTCGAGAAACCATTGATACGGTGTTGAAAACCATTCTGCCTTTTATGGCGTTTGTTTCGGCGCTTATCGGCATCATTATTGCGTCCGGACTCGGTGACCTTATTGCCCATGGGCTGACGCCGCTGGCCAACAGCCCCTTTGGCCTGGTCACTTTGGCGCTGATCTGTTCGTTCCCGCTGCTGTCTCCATTCCTTGGCCCAGGGGCCGTCATCGCACAGGTTATCGGTGTGCTGGTGGGGGTGCAGATTGGTCTGGGTACCATTCCGCCTCATCTGGCACTGCCGGCGCTGTTTGCCATCAACTCACAGGCCGCCTGTGACTTTATCCCGGTGGGATTATCACTGGCCAATGCGCGTCAGGATACGGTCAGAGTCGGGGTTCCTTCCGTACTGGTCGGCCGCTTTCTTACCGGTGCGCCCGCCGTCCTGGTCGCCTGGGCTGTCTCTGGACTTATTTATCAGTAAACGCAGGATAAGTTATGAAAACGCTCTATGAATCAACCTTTGTGGCTGTCGGCCCGCTGGCCAGTGAATCACTGGAAGATAATTTCATCATCACCTTTGGCGAAGGCGCGCCGCAGGATGTCGCGGAGTACTGCTTTATTCACCGCAACGATATCAATAATGCCGAGAAATTAGCCATTGGTTCGCTGCTGACTCTTGGTGAACAGCGATACCCGGTGACCGCCATCGGCGAGGTAGCCAGGCAGAATCTGCATGAGCTAGGGCATATCACTATACGTTTTGATGGGGCCACCGAGGCCGAATTTCCAGGCATGGTTCACGTTGTCGGTATACCGCCAGCGATGCTCAAGCCAGGACAGAAGTTTTGCTTGTTAAGTGAATAATCAGGAGAAATAAAATGGATCAGGTTGCTGTAGTTATTGGTGGTGGTCAGACGCTGGGTGCTTATCTGTGCGAAGGGCTGGTTGATGCCGGTTATCGGGTGGCCGTTGCCGACCTGAATGAAGCCAACGCAAAAAAAGTCGCAAACGAGATCAATAGCCAATATGGCGAGGGAACTGCATCCGGTTTTAAAGTGGATGCCACCAATGAGCAGAGTGTGGAAGCCCTCGCTCGGGCGATTGATGAAACCTTTAAACGTGTTGATTTATTGGTTTACAGCGCAGGGGTGGCAAAAGCTGCACCTATCACCCAGTTTATGTTGAATGATTTTGATCTGTCGCTACAGATCAATCTGGTCGGCTATTTCCTTTGTGCCCGTGAGTTTTCCAGGCTGATGATCCGCGACGGCATTAAAGGGCGAATTATTCAGATTAACTCAAAATCCGGCAAAGTGGGCAGCAAACACAATTCAGGTTACAGCGCGGCGAAATTTGGCGGCGTAGGGCTCACGCAGTCTATCGCTCTGGATCTGGCCGAATACGGTATCACCGTGCACTCACTGATGTTGGGTAATTTGTTGAAATCACCAATGTTTCAATCGCTTATTCCGCAGTACGCTGAGAAAATCGGTATTGAACCTGAGCAGGTTGAACAGTACTACATTGATAAAGTTCCGCTTAAACGCGGCTGCGACTATCAGGATGTGCTCAATATTCTGCTGTTTTACGCCAGTGATAAAGCGGCTTACTGCACCGGCCAGTCCATCAATGTAACCGGTGGCCAGGTCATGTTCTGACAATATACCGGCAGTGCAAGCTGCCGGTTTTTTAAAGGTATGGCTATGGATCCTATCAACGCATTTCTTTTACTGGCAGGTATCGCCTGGAGCGGGCAGACCGCCCTGGGGTGGCTGCAAATCCGTCGCTTTAATCGCGCCCTGTCCGGGTTGGCCGATCATGGTGTCGTTCGCATAGGTCGTTCAAGTGGACGCTTTGTTCCTCGCGTGGTGATGGCTATTAGCGTCGACTCGCAAAATCGGGTGACCGGCAATTTTGTTATGAAAGGCCTGACGGTATTTTCCAGCCCGGTCAGCGAACCTAAACTGGCGGGGCTGCAACTGGCTAAAATCAGTCCTGATATCATATTTCCGCATAATAAAGCCCTAAGACAGGCATTGACATTAGCCATTACAAACAAAGGATGATACCTTTCATTTCGAAAGATTAATCCTTTTGCATCGCGCATTGAGTCGTTCGGGATGAGAAAGGTAAAGCACTCATTTTTTGAACAGGATATCGCGATGAAACCCAAACAGCGCCAGACCGAGATACTTGAATATCTACAGGGGCAGGGGCCGACAACGGTAGAAGAGTTAACGGCTTTTTTTAAAACCACAGGCACCACTATCCGTAAGGATCTGTCACGCCTGCAGCTTGAGGGCGCGGTGATCCGCACCTACGGCGGGGTGATGCTGAATCGCGATGAGGGAGATCAGCCTATCAACAGAAAAACGCTGATCAATATTGACAAGAAAAAGCGCATTGCTCACTGTGCGGCAGAACTGATCGGCGAGGGTGACTCATTGATCCTCGACGCCGGTAGTACGGTGCAGCAGATGGTACCCTATCTGGCTAATTTTAATAATATTACTGTAATGACCAATAGCCTGAGCATCGTCAACGAGTTGGTCGAGCTCAACAATGACCAGGTGATTTTGATGCCGGGGGGCACCTATCGCCGAACTTCAGCCTCCTTACACGGCAGCCTTGCCGAGTCGGCATTTAGCCAGTTCAGCTTTGATACTCTTTTTATTGGCGCTGACGGTGTGGATTTAAATGCCGGGGTAACCACTTTTAATGAGGTGTTTACCGTCAGTCAGGCAATGTGCCGCGCCGCGAAAAAAATTGTTCTGCTGGTCGACTCCTCAAAATTTGGCCGTCGCAGTCCTAATGTGGTTTGCAGCCTGGCCTCCGTGGATGTACTGATCACCGACAAGGGGATCGCTGACGAAACCGCGGCGCAATTACGTGATATGAATATCCAGGTTATTATTGCCGGTGAGGACTAAGCCATGCAGGAACTGTTGTTAACTGCTGCCCGTGAAACCATTGAAACCGAACTGCGCGAAGCCGCCAATCTGGCCGAACGGCTGAATAATGATTTTATTCAGGCCTGTTTGCTGATCCAGGCTTGCCGCGGCAAGGTTATTGTTAGTGGTATTGGGAAATCGGGTCATATTGGCAGAAAAATCGCCGCCACGCTGGCCAGTACCGGCACTCCGGCTTTTTATGTGCACCCTGCAGAAGCGCTGCATGGCGATCTCGGCATGATCACCGCCGGGGATGTCGTGATATTGATTTCCAGTTCTGGCCATGCCGCCGAATTTCGTCTTATCGTTCCGCTGTTGAAAGCGCTGCCGGTGGGCATTATCGCCTTTACCGGCAATCCGCATTCACCACTCGGCGAAGCGGCGGATTACTGTATAAATATTCATGCCAATAAAGAAGCCTGTCCGTTGGGACTGGCACCGACATCTTCGGCGGTTAATACGCTGATTATGGGCGATGCCATGGCGGTTGCCCTGATGCGTGCGCGTAATTTTAGCGAACATGATTTTGCTCGCTCTCATCCTGCCGGCAGTTTGGGTACACGTCTGCTATGCCGCGTTGGCGATATTATGCGTAACGCTGAAAAAATTCCCTGCGTCAGCGACCGAGCAACGGTGACCGACGCGCTATTTGAACTGACCCGCACCGGACTGGGGTTGGTTGCCATAACCAACGCAGATAATAAATTAAAAGGCGTATTTACCGACGGCGATTTGCGCCGCTGGCTAATGAAAGGCGGCGTGATCACTGCGGCGGTACAAGATGCCATGACGGTTCCGGGCTTTACCTTATCGGCGGGGCAGTTGGCGGCAGAAGCGCAGGCGCTGTTTCAGCAGTATAAGATTTCTGCCGCTCCGGTAGTGACGGAAGATGGTACCCTTAGCGGTGCAATCAATGCGCACGATATCCGCGAAGCCGGGATTTAAGCCAACAGGGTCCGGCAGGCATTATCTTCTTTGCCGGACCAGTAGAATTATGACGGGTTAAACAGTGTCGCCAACAGATGACGGGAGCTTGGCACTAGGCCGACCTGTAAGCCAAACGGCTTGAACAGTTTATTGATTATGTCGGAGGTATAATTGCCCTTATCATTTTCCACCTCCGACAATGTTTTTCTCGAGACAGAAACCAGTTTGGCAAAGGCGTCCTGTTTCATCCCCAGCACATCAATGCGCAAAGTTTTTAATGCCTGACCCTGAGTCAATTCACCGAGCAGCACTCTTTTGATAATGGCATTCAGCGCCGACTTTCTTTCTTGCGTACCAATCGCCCTGGAGTTGTTGGATACCCTTTGCCGCCGCAGGTTGTCTTTAGGCTCGTTGTTTAACACCGGCGTACTGGCCACATCATCATGCCCAGATGTTTCTTGCAGACTCTGTCTGGATTTAATTTTATTGATGGTATCTCGAACTGAATTGGATCCCTGTTCAGGCTGTTTCATAGCAAACCCCAACGTTGTAATTTCGTGGCAATAAAATCAAAACCAATGGCGGGCATTGTCAGAATCTGTGCCGGAATACCTCGGTCCGCCAGTCTTTGTTGTAGTCCGAGCAGCAACTGCGCGGTTTCTTTTAGTGCCGGCAACAACACATCGACAGGAACCAGATCGGCAAGAGATTCGGCAATGCCGATAAAATCGTATTCACCGCCCACTTCTAACGGCGGTGTCCATTTGATAGTGCGGGCAATACCTTCGGGGTCGGCTTTCATTGGCGCAAAATCATAGATTGGCGCGAGTCTGATACTGGCTTTATCTTTTAGAAACGACGTATTGCGGCCATGGTTATCACTGTTGCCGAAAATGATATTCAGCAGATCGCGGCGTACCCATTCAATAACAAATGCGGGCACGTCAAAATAAAAACCCTGCTCGATCACCATATTGCTTTGCGTGATTTTTTCCACCAGGGCTCTTATGGTTTCTTGATGATATAAGGTTACACCCGGTGATTTACGCAGGATGGAATAGACCGACTCCATGCCCAACCGTTTTACCTGACCATTTTCGGCAAAGCAGACATCAAAACGCGGCAGCCAGAGGGAAGGGTAGTTGAGCCCCTCTTCCAGCCGCATATTCTGGGTGGGGATGGTAGCAAAGCCCATCGCCTCCAGTTCATGGTAGTAATAGAACTCGGCCCTTAAAATATTGCAATCGACCTCGGTCCTGGCACCGCGCGGATATTTCACCAGATAGTGAATATCGCGATTGGTCGGATCATTTTGATAGGTGTCGATCCAGATATGCTGTTGCGGGTTGCATCGCAGCAGCAGTTTTGGCGCTTCACCGCCTGCGCCCGTCGCGCCCCCGGCGGCGGCTCCGCGCTGCTGGGCATAATCCAGAAAGTCACCGGCTCTGTCCTTGACATCATCGACGGTAAAAAATAGCGTCTCCGCCAAAGGATAGTATTCGGGCAATGATTCTTTAATGCGTAGATTGCCAATAGGTGACAGCGTGCCATGCTTCAGCAACACAAAGTTTTGCTGGTCGACGGTCAATCCTTCCAGATCGAGATAGTTTGACCAATAGCGTCTGCTGGCTCCGCTGGGAATAATATCATCGAGAAACTTTAACCAGCCGCGTGTGCCGTCGTCCTCAAAGAACAGCGAAACCGGATGGTTAAGAGAGGCGGCATAACTATCGTCACGGTTGAGATTCTCAATGGCATAGTCTGACTGATAGTGTATTTCAGTAACGCGATAAGCGTTCTGCTCACTGTCCGGGAACAGAATGCTTGCCATATCAACCCATTGATTATCAAGAAAAGCTTGCAGCGTTAACGAATCCATCAGCACCTCCGAATACTTATGCGTACTATAGTACTCGTTAATGACGTTATTTTCAAATAAAGTAACTTATTGTACTCATAGTTGGCTTGTGGCGGTTTTTATGTCACCTTGGTTACTCATTAGCTTGTGATCGGGAGATAAAATTGATTGTTATCCATGAGGAAAGAATCCCGATTCGACTTTTATATTGTCTATGTGAAAACAATAGTCATGATTTCAGAAAACTGTTCGGTGCTCCATTAAAAAGTGCCTAATGGCATGTTTGGCGTTGGAGACACCAAGTTTTCTTACAATATTACCCATGTGAAATTTTACGGTCGGCGATTTAATACCCAGAATAAATGCAATCTCTGAATAGGTTTTACCGATACTGCTCCAATAAAGTATTTCAGCCTCGCGGGAAGAGAGCTTTTTACAATTTATTGTACTTTTATTGTCTTTTTCCTCACGATAGAGATAAAGTAACATTTCATGAGCGTTTATCAATAATCCCTGCAATGCATCTTTATGTTTAGTGACATCCTCATAAATATCCGCCATTAAATACTTATTAATATAGAGTGATAATACTGCTAAATGATTATTTTGATCATGTAAAACAAAAGTTTGCCCGCTAATTATATTATAATAAGGCTTTACTGAAAGAAAAACCTCTTCGAACTTTGATTGATTATTAATCATCATGTTCTCATCCCAGGCAAGAGGCGAAACCCGATTAAGTGCGTTAAGAAGAATAGGATCTACACTTTGATATTTATTACCAAGGTAAATATCTGAAAAATAATCTGGCATATCACTTATAATAGTAATGTCATTTATATCCCATTTACTCATTACCATAAAAGCGTAGTTAATATCTCTATACTTAGCCAAGTTTTTTTCAAGATACTCTTGAATATGTTCATTTTTTCCAATATGCGAAAAAAATATTTCATTCATTAATTTAGATCTCATAATTTGACGCAACCAAACTAAAGTCACTAATATGTACATTACTGTGAGGTACTATAACTTAGTAAAAGTTGGCATGCTAATGAGAAGTTTTTAACGTGAAAAGATTTATGAAACAGGTGAGTTTATTATACCTTACGACGCTTCTGCGAAAAAACTTAGCGAGGTAACGATAGTCGTTTCATTAAGTTTGTCGCTGTCTTGTCATGATGATGTCAGCTGTGTGTCGTGTCTCCAGGAGGCTCTATATGCGAGAATGTCTTTATCGAATATAAACGGGGAGCATAAACACAAATGAGCACTGGTGAAAAGGTTAAAGAGTACCGGCTTAAAAATGCCTGGTCTCAGGAGCAACTGGCAGAACTGGCCTCTCTATCTGTGCGAACTAACCAGGTTTCAGCGAAAAAAACTTAGCCAGATAACATTCAAACACCAGTCCTGGACAGTCTAGCGAAAGGGTCCCTTGAGATAGCCAACTGATTTAATGAATACACAATATTGACCCCATGATTAACATGGATATGAAGAAAATGTATTCTGTACCTAATGAAAGAAACGAGAAGGAAGTCGGGAATTCTAAACTATTGATTTATCTATGCGTGAAAGTAATAGATGAAGTAACGGACTTTCGTAGGAAAATCGGTGTTTTCAAATCATTTCGAATTTTTGCAGGGCATGTCCATATCCGGACTTTAGAATTTTTTAACATTAATAATTTCTCTGCACTCTGTGAACAAAAATCCTTAGGTTAATAACTTTTTCATTTAAATTAATTTAACTGATTGGGTTTTTTGTATTTAATTCTAGACGAGACGTGGAGTTTAAGTTTTGCTTAAATAGAAATCATTTTGCTGAAATATACCTTTCAACTTTTCCTGCTTTACATTAATGCAAATCACTGATTAAAATAAAAGCCCCTATTTTCATAGGGTGACTTTCAATCCGATAAATGGATTTATTCAGGAGGTAAATGTATATGCCAGAATTATTTCAGAATAAGATGCTTCGCGCACGCGGAAATATAAAATTAGACCTGTTTACAAATGGTGCCCAAAAGAAAGTTGAGCTGCTGCTGAAACTCTTGAGCGTCGGCGACTTCAGCAATGGCAAGGCAGAAGGGCTATTGTCTAAGCGCGAAAAAGTCAGCATGAATAAAAACAATTTCAACAGCGTTCACCATATCGAGCAGATTGAACTGCGTTACGAAAAAATCACCTGGACCTACAAAGACGGCAACATCATTCATTCCGATAGCTGGAACGAACGTACCACCGCGTAAGTCGCAAGTGGGCAGAGCTTCTCTGTCCGTTTTTTCTTTTTTGCTGAACGTCTGTCAGTCGCGGGCTTTCAGCAAAGAATCACACAATCTGCCAGCCCGACCGCATGCGCTTTGGTCCCCAACAACGGGAAACAGCGAGGGGCGGTAGCGTGTCCAGGAACGGATAAAGAGAGAAAGTCATGGGAAATCCTGCCAGAACACTGGCTACTGAAACTGCTGGAGCAGGTGAGCCACCATTACGGACTGACCACTCACATCAATGAAAGTCTGTTCGATGCCCTGACTGCCGGCTGCCTGTTGCCGGACACCAGCACAGGCAACGTCGACAGCCTACTCAATCAGCAGATTTTGCCGTGCTGAGCCAGCAACTGACCCACATGGCCGCCAGACATAAAGCACCGTCGTTACGCCTTAGCTGGAATGAGGAACAGGGTATCGGGCTGGCGTTTGACCGTACACAAGGAGTGCACAAATGAGCAGTAACCCCCCGATTAGATTCAGCCACAACCACCACCTGTTGGCGGTGAAGGGCTGTAAAGCGGAACTGGATGTGCTGGCCTTTGAGGGCCAGGAAGCCCTGAGCCTGCCGTTCAGCTACCGTATTGAATTCACCAGCGGTGACCATACCATCAGCAAAGAGATGATGCTGATGAAGGCCGCCTCCCTGACGCTGCAGGCGCCGGTTGACCAGGGTTACGGCATCAAGCTGCAGCAGCCGGTGCGGGTCGTACAGGGCGTGGTCAGCGGCTTTGAACGCCTCAGCACCTCAAAGGATGAAACCCGTTACGCTCTGACGCTCAGGCCACGCCTGGCGCTGCTTGACCGCTCACACCAGAACGCCATCTATCAGGACATGTCGGTGCCACAGATTGTGGAAAAAATCTTGCGCGAGCGCCACACCATGCGCGGTCAGGATTTTCTGTTCTCGCTGACGAAAGAGTATCCGCGCCGCGAGCAGGTGATGCAGTACGGTGAGGATGACCTGCACTTTATCACCCGCCTGTTGGGTGAGGTCGGCATCTGGTTCCGCTTTACCACCGACACACGCCTGAACATCGACGTCGTGGAGTTTTACGACGGTCAGCAGGGGTATGAGAAAGGCCTGACCCTGCCGTCAGTCCCGCCGTCAGGACAGCACTCGGAAGGCGTGGACTCGGTGTGGGGGATGGAGAGTCATCACCATGTGGTGCAAAAGCAGGTCAGCACCCGCGACTACAACTACCGCCAGGCCACGGAAGATATGAACACCCGGGTGGATGCGACCCGCGGGGATGCCACTACCTACGGCGATGCCTATCACTACGCGGATAACTACCAGACGGCGGGCAGCACGTATGACCGTAATCCGGCCCCAGAATCGGGGGCGTTCTATGCCCGCATCCGTCATGAACGTTACCTGAATGGCCAGACGCAGACTCAAGCCTTCACCAGTTGTCCGACGCTCTCTCCGGGTATGCTGCTGAAAGTCACCGGCGGTAAGGAAGTGGCAGAGGTCTTCGCCAAAGGTGTGGTGATCACCGCCATGACCACCCATGCCCGCCGCGACCGCGATTTTGAAGTGCATGTTGACGGTCTCCCGGACAGCACGGATTTTAGTTTCCGCCCTGAACCCGGCTCACGCCCGGTGATGGCCGGTACCTTACCGGCCCGCGTCACCAGCACCGCCGAAAATGACACCTATGGCCATATCGATAAAGAGGGCCGCTATCGTGTCAACATGCTGTTTGACCGTGATAACTGGGAGACCGGGTTCGAGAGCCTGTGGGTACGGCAGTCCCGCCCGTATGCCGGCGACACTTACGGCTTGCACCTGCCGCTGCTGGCGGGCACCGAAGTGGCGATTGGTTTCGAGGACGGTAACCCGGACAGACCGTACATTTCTGGCGTACTTCACGACTCGGCGCACGGTGACCATGTCACTATCCGAAACTTCAAACGTAACGTCCTGCGTACCCCGGCGAACAACAAAATCCGCCTCGATGACAGCCGTGACCAGGAGCATATCAAGGTCTCCACGGAGTACGGCGGCAAGAGTCAGCTGAATCTCGGACATTTAGTGAATGCGGAGAAGCAGAAGCGCGGTGAGGGTTTTGAGCTCAGAACCGATAGCTGGGGGGCCATCCGGGCACAGAAAGGGATGTTTATCAGTGCGGACGGTCAGGCGAAAGCGCAGGGTCAGGTGCTGGAGATGCAGCCAGCGGTCAGCAATCTGGGTGATGCCCGGGAGCAGATGACGTCCATCTCCGATGATGCGCAGAAGGCGACCGCGAATCCGGCCGATCTCCAGGCACAGATAGCGTTGCTGGAACAACAGCTGATAGACCTCAAAAAATCGGTGCTGCTGCTGAGCGCGCCGGAGGGTATTGCTTTGACCAGTGGACGGCACCTGCAGGTGTCGGCCAGTCAGAACCTGATTGCCTCGGCGGGTAAAAATGCTGACGTCAGCGTGGTGAAAAATCTGTTTATCGGGGTCGGTAATGCGATGAGCGTGTTTGTTCGTAAGCTGGGGATCAAGCTCATCGCGAATCAGGGGCCGGTAAAAATACAGGCACAGAATGACCTGATGGATCTGATCGCACGTGGCGACCTCAGTCTCACTAGTACTGAAGATGAAATTCGTATCACCGCGAAGAAAAAAGTCACGATAAATGGTGGCGGAAGCTATATCACCCTTGATGCGAATGGCATTGAATCTGCCACTCAGGGGGAGTACCGGACTAAAGCCGGGCACTATGGGCGAAAAGATAAGGCCAGTGAGCCAAAAGACTTCCCGAATGTGGCACCTGAAACGACCGAACCCTCCAGTACCTTCAGTTTTTCCTGACAAGGAGTCACAACATGATTATCAGTCCTCCGTTTCTGAGAGATAAAAATGCCACTCAGTCTGACTCCGACTGGATTGACGCGATGATGCCTGTCAATTCTCGCCGGGGATATCCTCTCAATGCCTCAGAGTCCTGGCATGGCGGTATCCATATATCGCATACGGATGCAGGCACAACGCCGGAGAAGGTGAGGGCAATCGCTGACGGGACGGTGGTATCGTTTCGCAAGCCCTCCCCGCCAGAGAAGAGAGACCAGTTTCCACTGAGATATGCCCCTATAAGGGGAACGGATGATGGCTATATTTTATTGAAGCATGAGACAGAAATTGGTTCAGGAGAGAACGGTAAAGTTGTTTTTTACTCTCTGTATATGCATTTGAAGTTTCTGGAAGCAGAGATAAAAGCTGACGCCAAAATCTACCGTAAAGACCCGCTGGGCTCTTGCGGAATGACTGACGGCCAGAATGAATTTCATTTCCAGATTTTCTGTGATGAGGTCAACATCAGTAAACTGACGGGCCGAAAAACGGAGAATCTGGATATTTCGAAAGATGGCCGCACCGATGCGGTTTACGGTGATATCCATTTCTACCTGCCAGCAGGCACAACGTTTTATGCGACGCGCCCGGCAGAGAATACGCCTGCCGTAGTCGGTCTGACCGAAGTGCACACAAGTACGGTGCCTTTGTATGCCAGCATGACCCTCGGCCAGGGTGCCTGCACAATGATGACGCGCCAGACGTGTGCGGGCACTGAAGATGCTTTTGAAACCGTCGGCACTCCGCTGGTTAACGCGGATGGTGAAGATTACGAATACAATCTTTATAAAACGGCCATGCGGAATTATAAGGAGAGCCCCAGCGCCGGGTTTGAGTTGCTGCGGTTTGGTCGGGTCATCAATACTGACCATGAAACACTGGTGCCGGCAGACGCGCCGTTATGGATGACGGTCAGTTATCCGGGTGGAACTGGGGTGGTAAATCTTGCCGATCCCGGCATTAAAAAGTTTAGCGATGCGGATTTTCCCCACTGGACGGGATGGCGGCTGGTTGATGATGACAAAGATACCCACAGCCAGTGTAATTCGGCGATCATCAGAAAGTTGCAGGAAGAGGGCAGGTACGACGCTCAAAGCCGCAGACTTATCTGCTGTTTACCGTTCGAGTGGGAAAAAAGCACAATAGAAGCCAGGTATAAATGGTTGATGACCGGTCTGCCCTGGGAGCAGTGCACCTCCGAAAACACGGCGACGTGGCAGATACCGGGCACGCAGGAAACGAAGGATCGGGTCCTGATGAGCGAAGAAGATTTCGGGAAGTTTAAACAGCACGCAGAGGCGCTGTGCTTTGATTCTGGAGTTCTCGATGGCGGAAGACTATGGCATTTACACCCTGTTGAATTCATTAATTTTTTCCGAAAATGTAATTGGTTAAGTGAACAAGACTTTATTAGAACGATCAGAAAAACCGTAAAGAATGAATCTACTTTAAGAGAAGAAGGACGATTGACGGAAAAAACAGTAATCGAACACCTGAATCAAGAGAAAGAAAAATCAACAGGAGTAATAATTCGGCCATCAGAAATGAGAAAGAGCCTGGCATTGGCAATAAGAAGTTTTGGTGTAAATAGCACAATAAGATTAGCTCACTTTCTATCACAGATATATTGCGAAACGGGCCGGATTAGCGAATGTGAAGAAAAAGGGAAAAACTCATACTTTGATAAGTATGAGCCTGAATTTGATACAAAGCATTATAATAAAAACGAACTTGCGAGAAAGCTTGGGAACGATCAAGTTGGAGATGGCATTAAATTTAAAGGTCGTGGAATTATACAACTAACAGGTAGGACTAATTATAGAGTGTATAGTAAATATAAAGGCGACGGCGAGAGATTCATAAGTTCAGCAGGTGCAGAAATTTTAATATCGTCATCCTATTATTGTTGTGATGCTGATGGGTTCTATTGGATTCAGAAGCAAAGAATGAAGATACAAAATAAGAAATTAGTTAACTGGGGGCCATTGAGCATACATTACTGGACCGACCAAGGGACTACTTATGCAGAAGTTAAGGCGGTAACTAAGTGTGTCAATGGCGGGAGTAATGGGTTAGATGGTATCCGATGGCCTTGTTTTCAACACGCATTTTACGCTTTAAATGATAGTGTTTATCCAAATGACAATGTTAAATTTTTAGGTTGAAAGTACATATATGAAAATTAAAACCTTGGCTACAATTCTTGCAATTGGAGTTGTTTCCAGTACTTATGCAAAAAATATTGATTATTGTAAGACGATAGAGTTTGACACCGGAGGCTTTAATTACTCTGCTATTATGCAAGCGTCTTCCGATTCAGAATGTCGTGATAAACCCGTTCCCATTCAGTCCAAAGGAATAAAGGATACATTCATCCTTACATCAGAGGCAAACCCAACTGGTGGAGCAAGCTATCTGACATGGGATGAATCTACTAAAACGTATGGATATGACAAGGATGAATTAAAGAGCACAATTCATGATATTGTGAAGCAGAGTGGGAATGATAAGTATATTGAAACATTAAATCCGATTGTGAAAATAAAGTTCACTCCAAAAGATAATGGGGGTGTGGTTGTTTCAGATGTTATCTTCGAGGATAAAAATAACAAGCCAATCAGTATCGTCAGGGACATATATTTTTACTCGCAAGATAATTATGCTGCAGTGTATAGTTCTACTCCAATAAAATACACGCAGAAGAATAAAATTTCTTTTATAGATGAAGTTGAATCACTTTTTGAATCAATGGATATAAATTGGTAAAGCTTTTGGTTTGTTAATGATAAAAATACCTAAAGGCTACAGATCAATAATATAGGATATACAAAAATGAGATGCTCAACTCTCAAAGTTATTGTCGTTATTTTTTTGCATTTTCAGTTAATGCATACTCGGCGGGTGAGCAAGTTAATAAAGAGTCGATTTCATTATGTGCAAAGATAGACACTGGTGCTATTACTGATGTTCTTGATGAAAGTAAGGTGAAATACTCGAAAGATGACTCGTTTCTTTTGTTTACTAGTGGTGCGGATGGTACTAATTATACTGATGGTACTAATTATACTGATGGTGATGATAGATTAACAATTGATGGTAATGTTTACATTGCAAATGACTCTGTGCTGCAGTTGAAAACACTCACAGTTGCAAGCATGAAGGATGGTAAACCCAACGATGAGGTCATCTATTTTAGTAAGGGGAATAAGACAACTGGAGGGCTTTTTTACAATAATGATCCATGACGGCAATGAAAATATAGTTTATATTGGAGTTGCAGGGGACGTATATCACCTCGTGATATCATCCGCAAAAGATAAAGAATGCTTGAGTCACTTCCCTAAGAAAATATTAGATGGTTTGTCTTCTGATTAATTGTTTTGGGAAGGCCTTTTGGGGAAGTTAGATTTTATCTTTGGCTCAACGCTGTATCTTGTCTAGAAACAGACCTGTATTGACTTCACCTCAAAGAAGGGCTATTGATGCAAATTTATCTCATGCTGGAGATGGGATGAAATTTCGCGGAAGAGGATTTAAACAGCTAACGGGTTTGTCAAATTACACGGGGTATTGGACTTATAGAGGATGGTTGCATCGTACGGATTACGATAATAATTGGTGGCAAAATCCTACACGGATGAGAGTACCTGTAATCGATAACCCACAAAATATATCCACAATACCTTATAATTGCATTGATTCTGGAGGGCAATTTGTAGCGAAGAATGGCGTACTAAGAAGGGCTGACGCAGGGGTTTCTCGTGATAGCTCAAGATCTGTGAGCATGGTAATAAACAGGTGGGATGAGCAATCTTTTGGCCGTCGATATCAATTAACACAAAGTGCATATTCTATTGTGGGAGATATTTAAATGAAGGCTATGGCAATATTCCTTTTTGTTTTTTTTCCCTGTTCCGGCTATAGCCGTGAAAGTTATAAGTCAATCATCTTTAAAGATTCAACTATTACTATTCCTGCCAAATGGAATTTCAAAGAAAAAGAAAATTGTTTGTTTGTTAGGGACGAGTTAGCTCAATCAGGTCGTTACCTTAAGATTTGCAGAGAGACTTCAAGTGGTGAAAGTGACTATTTTACTATGAATGATGACGGGGTATGGGAGGCTATTACTGATGGTGCTCCTATCCTGGCAGATATTAATGTTACAACAGAATTTACTGGCGTGAGCGCGATAGTCTCATGTAAATATAAAGATGAGGCCGGTTATCATACTGATAAATGCTTTCAAGCAGAAATTGATCTACCAAATCATATAAATTTCATCTTTAGTGGTAGAGGTGACCCATCCTTATTTAAGGATTACAAGGAATCATATCTCTCATTCAAGATTAAATAAAGATAAAATATGTTTATCGGGATCGGAAATGGTAGGGATGATCAAATAGCGAATCATGGGTCGGTGAGGATTCAGGCACATAATGATTTGATGGAACTCATCGCTCGTGGAGAGATCAGCGTCGTCAGTACTGAAGTACCGTATCGAAATTATTGCCAAAAAACAGGTCGCTATTAACGAGGGAAAGCTATATCACCCTTGATGCGAATGGCATTGAATCTGCCACTCAGCGGGAATACCGGACCAAAGCCGGGCACTATGGGCGAAAAAAAAGCAAAAAAGGTGATTGATGATGAAATTTAAAACCAATTATGAATTGGGTGGCAAACTTATTTCCACAAAGTAATTACGGCAACATGGCAGATGCCAGGTACGCAGGAAACGAAGGAGCGG
The DNA here is from genome assembly GCF_012933545.1 of Rouxiella aceris. Classification (GTDB taxonomy): domain Bacteria; phylum Pseudomonadota; class Gammaproteobacteria; order Enterobacterales; family Enterobacteriaceae; genus Rouxiella; species Rouxiella aceris. Next base: position 139,129 of record NZ_JAADJU010000013.1, read on the forward strand.
GTCCTGATGAGTAAGAAGACTTCGGGAAGTTCAAACAGCACGCAGAGGCGCTGTGTTTTGATTCGGAAGCGCTCAGTAGCGGAAGATTGTGGCATTTCAACCCTGTAGATTTTATTACTCACATGAGACTTTGCAGTTGGCTCAGTCTGAACGATATTATTAAATTGGTAAGAAAGTATCAAAAATCACCAGTGGCTGTTTATGATCGTCGACATCCATTAACCATTGATAAACTTACAAAGTGTTTAACCGAAGAAGGCACGAATAGTGCAGGGGATGTTAAACGTCCAACGGCGATAAATGAGGCTCTCCCCAAAATACTAAATAAATATGGAATTAATACACCAATCAGGATTTCACACTTCTTCGGTCAGATGCTGCTGAAACCGGGCGGTTCGATAGTTTAGTCGAGCTAGGCTCTGCGAACTATTTTTCTGTACACTACGACCCGGGCACGGATCAGGGCCATAAGCTAGGGAATACATTGACTGGTGATGGTGCTAGATTTAAAGGTCGAGGATCTATTCACCTAACTGGAAGGGCTAATTATGGCCATTACAGTGAATATCGGCAAGGTTCAGGTTCTAATTATTTCACTACAGAACCCCATAATGATCTGATTGTAGAGGATGCATTTTTTGCATTTGATGCCGGAGGTTATTACTGGTCCAGCAAACAAAAATATATAGGCCGCAATGGACGACTTGTAGCCTCAGGGAAATTAAGTATAAACTTTTGGGCTGATCAAGGTGCGACTCATAACAATGCAGAAGAGGTTACACGGAGAATAAATCCAGGGAGAATGGCGTTTGAGGACGTCAGGTGGCCTGCGTTTAAGCACGCTTGGTATGTGCTTAACGATTCTACAGAACAAGATGCCGATTATTTTGCTATTAAGGAATAAATATGAAATATTTAAAATTGCTAATTGTGTTATTTGTGTCGATGACCTTTTCTGCATTTGCAATGAGTTCAAATTCAAAATTGACTCCTCAGCAGACAGTCATTAATTTTATAAGTGACTATGAGCAGTGGAATGAAGAAGCTACGCAAAATCTAAGTGAAGACGCTAGTTTTCAGGCAAAAGATGAGTACAGCAAATTACTTAAAAAACATTGTACTCAATCTACAAGCAGGATTGGTTATGATGTCTATGGGCAATACTCGTTGCATGTTTCTGATAGGGAAAAAATACTCAGCACTAAAAAAAAGGATCAAGAGATTATAATTAAAACAGGAGTGCCGTCTAGATTTGGAGAGACAGACGCTGATATGGATTATTTTGAATACCACCTAATTTTGGATAAAAATAAATATTTAATTGAAGAAGTATATCAGTTGTCAAAATCTGGTAAGAAAGCCAAAACATTATAACTCCATGAGTTTGATTCTTAGATGCTCTCTTGCAAAATGTTTGCTGGGGCATCTGATTTGAAGCTTGTTAAGTATAGTGTTTGAAATTTTATTGTAGCTATTTGGCTGAGAAAATATGTTTTACTCCCTAAAGCATCCTCCTGAATGTTATCCACGACCGGTCACACCAAAAAAAACACGTTGGATTGCTGTCCTGATGGCAATGTTGGTCATCAGCGTGATCCTTATGCGTATATTCGGACGCTACATTGATAACAGGCACTTCTGGATGTTTGCTATTGGTACGCCTGTCGTTGTTTGGATTGTCAGTTTCGGTTTTCGCATGTGGGTCTGGTCATTACAGGACAGTAAAGCCAATGGTTTTGACAGATGCCGGGAGCAATGGATCTTGCGTGAGACCCGGAAAGCACGTCGTGCGCTTCAGGTATTGAATACAACATTTATTACCGCTCATCAGGAAGATAAACAAGCTTCGGTTGCCGTTGAAATGCTCAATAATCACAGCATTATCATTTCTCAGTCGGACTGGAAAGACGAGAAAAGCAATAGGCTGAGCCGTATTCCGACAGAGTCAGAAGATACTCCTGAATTGGTCGCCTCACGTCTGCTTTCAGAGCTCATTGTTGATCTTCCAGTCGATCAGTTCCCGGAAAATGCTTCACTGGCTGTCATCCTTGATGTCTCTTCATCTCTGTCACTCCCTGCTGTTCGGGAGATTTGGCAGGAAGCCTGGCAGGAGATTGGCATAACCTGCGCTGTTGAGTATGTTGACAGCAATGGACCAGGGGTAGTCAGTCACTGGCTGGATCACCGCATTAAAGATGAGGCGATGTTATTGATTGTTGGCCTCCAGGTTGATCCGGTTGTATCGAATAATACAGCGGAAGCAGCAGTTGCACTGCTTCTTGGCAACCGCCTGACACAGGAGGCACTTTGAACCGCACCGGTTTTTTTGGAGAGAGTTAAGTTCGGAAGTTCAGGCTGCCAGAACATTATTTGCACTGGAAGCATAATATGCTTTTTCGGCTTCAACTGGTGGTATGTGACCGATACGCTC
>NZ_JAADJU010000014.1 GCF_012933545.1 Rouxiella aceris
CTGAAGGGACGTTTAAGACTAAGACGTTGATAGGCTGGGTGTGTAAGTGCAGCGATGCATTGAGCTAACCAGTACTAATGACCCGAGAGGCTTAACCTTACAACACCCAAGGTGTTTGTAATTTGAGAGAGAGAGATTTTCAGCAATGTTCCGAGATTGGTTCTGGCGGCTTGCCTGTAAGGGAAAGCGGTTGGAATAAAACGAATTTGCCTGGCGGCACTAGCGCGGTGGTCCCACCTGACCCCATGCCGAACTCAGAAGTGAAACGCCGTAGCGCCGATGGTAGTGTGGGGTCTCCCCATGCGAGAGTAGGGAACTGCCAGGCATCAAATAAGTGGAAAGCCCTGTACTGACGTACAGGGCTTTTTGCTGTCTGTAATACGGCAATAATACCCGTGTATCTCGCTCATCAAGACAATATGGTTAACCCACTCCCGGCCCCTGACTGACGTCAGGGGCTTTTTTATTGGGCGATTGCGTTAAAAACAAGACTGGCAGGGAATAACAGCTTAAACAGAAGGCCGATTTTTCAACCAACTGATGATAAAGTCACCGACTTCAGCGATATTATTGATATCCAGTTGCTGCACTGGCAAAGATAAGGGCGCATCAGTCGCTAACGCCACCACGTAATCGTCTAAAATATCCGCTAAATCCTTGCCTGAATCCTGACGAAATAACGCGATTTTATCGATCTTTTCATACTTGAAACCTTCAACCAGGATCAGATCGAGCGCCGACTCATCAAAGCGGCTGGCCAAATAACAGAGATCCAGGGGGGGTAATGTCGGCGTTTCTGTCATTAATGCCCAACGACTGCTGCTGGCAACCATGGTTTGCTCTGCCCCGGCTTTTCTGAGTTCAAAGCTGTCTTTACCCGGGGTGTCAACGTCCACCGCGTGATGGCTGTGCTTAATCAGCCCCACCCGCAGACCGTGTTGGCGCAAATAAGGGATCACCAGCTTGAGCAGCGTAGTTTTACCGGTGCCACTGCGGGCGACTACGCCTAATAATGGGATCATTGCGTTTTCCTTAGCGAAGCCTGCCAAAGCTGGACATCCTCTGGCGTATTTAAATTGGCAAAGGCGGCAGGATTAGCAAAAACCACCTGCTGTGCGGCAACTTGTGCAAAGAAAAGCATAACTTTCCGCTCCCCTTGCGCCAGATATTCACGCAGGCGAGGGATCAGGCTTTTATTAAGCAGACATAGGGTGGGGTGAGCGCGTTCACCGTCGGTGACGTAAGCGGCAGGAGCCTGGCCTTTGTTTTCCCACAGACGCTGCACCAGGTTATCTGGAAACGCTGGCACATCGCAGGGGACAAACGCCACCCACTCTGTCTGACTGGCAACCAACGCCGCCAGCATCCCTGCCAGCGGGCCGGCAAAGTCGACGGTGATATCACCAATAACCGCAAAACGCTCGGCGTACTGTTCCTGATGTTGGTTACTGCTGATTAACAGCGTACCGACCTGCGGTAGCAGTTTATTGGCGATATGAACGAAAAGCGGTAGCCCGTCAATCTTCACCAGCCCTTTGTCCTGCCCCATTCTTGAAGAGCGTCCACCGGCCAGAATGACACCCGTAATCGCGTTGCCGGTCATGATGTTATCTCCATGTCTTGACTGATGATGATTGTAACGTCAAATATTGTCCTGGATCAGATTATACTTTTTTTCCTTTTCCCCCTTCTGTTCAGGGTCAAATAACCCTGCTACTTTGGATCACTACTCAGCTTAGAAGAGGCTCCTTATGAAAGATCATCGTATCAATGAATTGATTGAACTTCTGCATCCGGCCTGGAAAGAAGACACAGATTTAAATCTGTTACAGTTTTTGCAAAAGCTGGCCACCGAGGCAGGTTACCAGGGTGCCCTTGCCGACCTGAGTGATGACACATTGATTTATCACCTGAAAATGCGCGGTAGCGCTACGACTGATGAAATCCCTGGCCTGAAGAAGGATTACGAAGAAGATTTTAAAACGGCCATTCTGCGCGCCAGAGGGATATTGAAGGATTGATGTAAACTTATGTGAACTTCATGCGACAGGCTAAAAATTGATGGTACTATTTCAGACTATCCTTTTGCATTCTGGCCTATCTGAATGAAGTTATGAATAATTCTGCATTTAATTTTCATGCGCTGTCCCCGGATCTTATCCTTGATGCGCTAGAAAGTGTGGGCTTGATTGCTGAGTCAGGATTAACCGCGCTCAACAGCTACGAGAACCGGGTTTACCAATTTCTTGATGAACAGCGCCAACGCTATGTGGTCAAATTTTATCGACCAGAGCGTTGGAGTGCTGCACAAATTGAAGAGGAACATCGTTTCTCCGCGGATCTGTCACGTGCAGAGATCCCCGCCGTTGCGCCCGTTATGCTTCAGGGCAAGACATTACATCACTATCATGGCTATATGTTTACGCTGTTTCCTAGCGTGGGCGGGCGTCAGTACGAAATCGATAATCTCGACCAATTAGAATGGGTCGGACGCTTTCTCGGCAGGATCCATCAAGTTGGCAGTGAAAATCTTTTTACTCATCGTCCTACTATGGATTTAGATGAATATCTCACCGAACCAAGAACGGTTCTCGCTACCAGTGAATTAATTCCCGCCAAGCAGCGGACCGCTTTTTTGGCTATCCTCGATGATCTGATCACGGTCATTAAAGAATATTGGCACTCTGAGTGGCAGCCGCGTCGCTTACATGGGGATTGTCACCCGGGTAATATTCTCTGGCGTGACGGACCGATATTTGTCGATTTAGATGATGCCCGTAATGGCCCGGCAGTACAGGATTTATGGATGCTATTGCACGGCGATCGTTCCGAGCAATTAATTCAACTGGATATTTTGCTTGAGGCCTACGGTGAGTTTGCTGATTTTGACAGCCGCGAGTTGGCACTTATCGAGCCGCTTCGCGCAATGCGTATGGTTTATTATCTGGCCTGGGTGACACGTCGCTGGCAGGACCCTGCTTTTCCTAAAAGTTTTCCCTGGATGAAAGACGAAGACTTTTGGCTGGGTCAGGCTGCGGCATTTAAAGAGCAAATTAATAAACTGCGTGCGCCACCTTTGCAACTGATGCCAATGTACTGAGCAATATAAAAAGTTTTATAAAATTATTTAAACGGAGATCGATGAGTATGAAGAGCCTTTTTTCTGCCAGAAAAATCATGTTAGCACTCGTTGGGCTGGTATTGGCGTTCAGCGCCTCTGCTGCTCAATTTTCTGATGGTGCTCAATACACAACATTAGATAAGCCGCTGGCGAATGAGCCTCAGGTAGTGGAGTTTTTCTCATTCTATTGTCCGCACTGCTACGAGTTTGAACGTGTGTGGCATGTCTCTGATACCATTAGCAAAAACCTTCCAAAAGATGTCAAGTATGTGAAATACCACGTCGATTTTCTTGGACCTTTGGGTAAACAGCTAACTCAGGCCTGGGCGGTTGCCATGGCATTGGGTGTTGAAGATAAAATCAGCCCACTGATGTTTGAAGCGGTGCAAAAAACTCAGACCGTGAAAACAGTAGCGGATATTCGCGATGTCTTTATTAAAGCTGGCGTTAGTGGTCAGGACTATGATGCGGCATTAAATAGCTTCGTGGTTAAATCTCTGGTGGTTCAGGAAGAGAAAGCCGCTGCTGATTTTGCTCTGCAAGGTGTGCCATCCATTTTTGTAAACGGTAAATACCAGATCAAAAATAATGGCCTCGATACCAGCTCTATGGACGCTTACTCCAAGCAATTTTCCGACGTAGTCAATTTCCTGGCAACGCAAAAATAAGCAGTGATATAAACGCCAGCTACGTGCTGGCGTTTATATACCCGGCAAATAATTCCCGGCGTCATTAACCTATTCCAGGCTTGTTCACTGCACCCCTTCCCTGAATTTATCTTTGTTCACTCGCTGTAGTTGCTGGCGATAACATTACATTTTTACTGGCTGAATTCTTTAAATAAATATTGCTGAGGATATTTATATCCACAATGATGATTAAAATAAAATGACAGTATAAGGCAGCAACGGCTGCTGATAAGCTGATGATTAACAGCCCTATATCGTTCAGCTCCGCCATATGCAACACAAATCTCTCAATATGTTTTAATTTTACTCACAAACTTATCCACAGGCTGGATCCGCGAGAAAGCGCGCAAGATCAACATCAAATTTCCTTTCCGGGTTCGACTTTGACCTCAGCTATGGCATGCTTAGGGTATGACATGCCACGTATAAAGAAGAGTTATGGTCCAGATTGCTGAAAATCCATTAATCCTGGTAGACGGTTCGTCTTACCTTTACCGCGCCTACCACGCTTTTCCCCCGCTGACCAATAGCGCAGGAGAACCCACTGGGGCGATGTACGGTGTGCTGAATATGCTGCGCAGCCTGTTATTGCAGTATCAACCAAGTCATGTTGCCGTGGTGTTTGATGCCAAAGGAAAAACCTTTCGCGACGAGCTGTTTGCCGAGTACAAATCGCACCGACCGCCTATGCCGGACGATCTGCGGGCGCAAATAGAACCCCTGCATCAGATGGTAAAATCCATGGGATTGCCGCTGTTGGTGGTGCCAGGCGTGGAGGCCGATGATGTGATCGGCACGCTGGCTCTGGAGGCTGAAAAAGCGGGGCATGCCGTTTTGATCAGCACCGGCGATAAAGACATGGCGCAGTTGGTTACCCCGGGCGTGACCTTAATCAATACCATGAATAACACTATTCTCGGGCCGGATGAGGTGGTAACGAAATACGGTGTACCTCCTGAGCTGATTATCGATTTTCTGGCCCTGATGGGCGACTCTTCCGATAATATTCCCGGCGTACCTGGTGTTGGTGAAAAAACGGCACAGGCTTTGTTGCAGGGGTTGGGCGGTCTGGATGCGCTGTATGGCGATCTCGACAAGATAGCCACCCTGAGTTTCCGTGGTGCCAAAACCATGGCGGCAAAACTGGCTGATAATAAAGACGTTGCCTACCTCTCCTATCAGTTGGCCACCATCAAAACCGATGTGGCGCTTGATATCACCTGCGATCGACTTACCGTCAGCCCACCGGATGCTTCCGAGCTAAAAGGCTTATTCGAACGCTATGAATTTAAGCGCTGGCTGGCCGATGTTGAACAAGGTACCTGGTTAAGCGGCAAGAAAGGCCCCGTGGCGGCCAGCAAGAAAAGTGCTGTAGCCCAAGATGAAAGCCTCGAACAAACCACTGTAGCGCCAGCACAGCTCTCTCAGGAGGGCTATATCACCATTCTCGACCAGGTTACGCTCGATCAATGGCTGGTGTGGCTGAAAGAGGCCGAAGTTTTTGCTTTTGACACCGAAACGGATGGCCTGGATACCTTAACCGCCAATCTGATAGGTCTCTCTTTCGCTATTGCCCCCGGTAAAGCGGCGTATCTCCCCGTAGCCCATGATTACCTTGATTGTCCCGTCCAGCTCGATCGCAGCAGCGTGCTTGCGCAATTAAAACCGCTGCTGGAAGATCCCAAGCAAGCAAAAGTGGGACAAAACCTCAAGTTCGATCGCGGAGTATTGCTGCGTTACGACATTGAGCTGCAAGGTATCGATTTCGATACCATGGTTGAATCTTATGTGCTCGACAGCGTGTCTGGTCGCCACGATATGGATAGCCTTGCCGATCGTTATCTCGGCCACAAGACGGTAACCTTTGAAGAGATTGCCGGCAAAGGTAAAAACCAGCTCACTTTTAATCAGATTGCATTGGAACAAGCCTCCCCCTATGCGGCGGAAGATGCCGACGTCACTTTGCAATTACACCAGACACTGTGGCCGAAGATCGCGCAAGAACCGGGACTGAAAAAGGTGTTTAGCGACATTGATATGCCGCTGGTGCCTTTGCTGTCGCATATTGAGCGTACCGGCGTGCTGATTGACCAGAATATTTTGGCGGCGCACTCCAAAGAGCTGGCTATCCGTTTAAATGAACTGGAGAGCAAGGCGCATGAATTGGCTGAAGAACCTTTCAACCTGGCGTCAACCAAGCAGCTGCAGGCGATTTTATATGATAAACAAAAACTGCCGGTTCTGAAGAAAACTCCGGGCGGTGCTCCATCCACCAACGAAGAAGTGTTGGCTGAGCTGGCGCTGGATTATCCTTTACCGAAAGTGATCCTCGAGTATCGCGGTCTGGCCAAGCTTAAATCGACCTACACCGACAAGCTGCCTTTGATGATCAGCCCGCAAACCGGCAGGGTGCATACCTCTTATCATCAGGCGGTCACTGCCACCGGGCGTTTGTCTTCCAGCGATCCTAACCTGCAAAATATCCCGGTGCGCAACGACGAAGGACGCAGAATTCGCCAGGCATTTATTGCACCGGCAGATTACTGCATTGTTGCGGCGGACTATTCGCAAATCGAACTGCGGATTATGGCGCACTTATCGCAGGATAAGGGGCTATTGACGGCGTTCTCTGAAGGTAAAGATATCCACCGCGCCACCGCTGCCGAAGTTTTTGGTCTGGCACTCGATAAAGTTTCTGGTGAACAGCGCCGCAGTGCCAAAGCGATCAACTTTGGTCTGATTTACGGCATGAGCGCCTTTGGTTTGTCGCGTCAGCTAAATATTCCGCGCAAAGAGTCCCAGCGCTACATGGACCTCTACTTTGAACGTTACCCTGGTGTGCTGGAGTATATGGAACGCACCCGTCAGCAGGCGGCCGCACAGGGCTACGTCGAGACGCTGGATGGCCGCCGACTGTACTTGCCTGATATCAAGTCAAGCAACGCCATGCGTCGCAAGGCAGCGGAACGTGCGGCGATTAATGCCCCAATGCAGGGAACGGCCGCTGACATTATCAAACGGGCCATGATCAAGGTTGCCGGCTGGTTAGCACAGCCTGATGCACCGCGCGCGCGGATCATTATGCAAGTACACGATGAATTGGTGTTTGAGGTGCATAAAGACGACGTCGAAAAGGCCAATGAGACTATTCGCCGATTGATGGAAGAGAGCATGACGCTGGCTGTGCCACTTAAAGTTGATATCGGCGTTGGCGAGAATTGGGATCAAGCTCACTAAGTGACGATAAAACAAGCTAATTTTGTAATTAAACAACATCAGTTGGCGGTAATTTTATGCGTACGATCGCATAACCTTCAATTTTTGTGTAAGTAAACTACAAAAAACACTTTTTCATCGCAAAAAAATGAGGTAAAGTCTCAGACGTAGGGTACAGAGGTAAGATGTTCTATCTTTCAGACCTTTTACTTCACGTAATCGGATTTGGCTGAATATTTTAGCCGCCCCAGGCATTTTATGTCTGGGGCGTTTTTTATTGGATTTTTGACTGACTTTTTTGCCGCGTGGCAAGGGGAGAGATCCCTGAACAAGCAAAAGGCAGCCGATCGGCTGCCTCTGACAGTGCTGGCGAGTTATTGCCAAGCCATTATTCGCCTGACAGTTGTTCTTCTAATACTTCTGGCGGGATCTGGCTAAACCAGTTATTGAGTTTGTCACTGAGTTTATCGACACCAAATTTCTTCAGGGATGAAAAAGCCTCGACCTGAATATCACCCATAAAAGGTTGTACCGCTTCGCGGACCATGGTGACCTGTGTTTTACGTGCCCCCGAGGCCAGCTTGTCAGCCTTGGTCAACAAAATCAGCACCGGAGTACCCACGTCAACCGCCCACTGCACCATCTGCTGGTCTAGATCCTTGAGCGGATGACGAATATCCATCAAAACCACCAGGCCCTTCAGACAATTACGCATTTGCAGATATTCGCCCAGTGCGCGCTGCCATTTACGCTTCATTTCTTCCGGAACTTGCGCATAACCATAGCCTGGCAAATCCACCAGACGTATCCCGGATTCAACTTCAAACAGGTTAATTAACTGGGTGCGTCCTGGTGTCTTACTGGTGCGCGCCAGGCTTTTCTGACCGGTCAATGTATTGAGCGCACTGGATTTTCCGGCGTTTGAACGGCCAGCAAATGCGACTTCAATGCCTTCATCGCTTGGCAGATGCCGGATGTCTGGGGCACTGATAACGAAATGGGTCATATGATAGTTGTAGGTTTGGCTGCTCAAAACGTGCGTCTCCGTGAGGCTTTAGTATCTGGCTGGCGATTATAGCGATAACAGTGGTGAGATGTGTTTCTGTTTTACAAAGCGCATGATGAAAAATCATTCATAGAAATGATAGCAGCTGAGATTTCTGCCATTAAGCTGTGAGAGTTTTACCATTTTTAATGCGAGCTAAAACGCTATTTATTCTACCTTTGCCATAAATTTTCATAAAAAACAATGTGGTGAGTTAATTGGCTGGTAAATATTCCCAGTCACTCAGCCCGCTATCTTGAGCCTTAAGTGCTTTAGGGTAAAGTCTTTCTTACGCGATGAACGCAAGAGAGGAAACAGGGACGCCAAAGCGTTAAAGGATGTTGGGAACCCATCGCGTATCTGGCCAGGCAGGCGCAACAGGCAAAGTAAAGAAGGCAGGTTTTGGTCACAAAAGGACAGTGATGTACAAATATTCTGCCATCAAAAAAAAGAAAAAGGCGACAAGGTTAACTTGTTACCTTTTTTCTTTGTGCGCTTTCTGCTAGATTCCGCGGCAATTCTATACTAAATGAACACTCCTAAGAGTAGATGCCATGAACCAGCCAGCGAAAGCCCCGCGCGCCAAAACCGCGACGTCAAAAACGAAGAAAAAAAGTCGTGTTGAGCTAGATATCGAAGCTCGCGAACGTAAGCGTGACAACAAGCGCCGTGGCCATAAGCCAGGCTCACGCGCTAACCCGGAAGGCGGCAAAAACACGTCGTCGACCAATGATAAAAAAGCCGATCCACGTATTGGCAGTAAAAAAGCGGTGCCACTGGTGGTGGAAACCGTGTTGAATAATGCCCCTAAAGCGAAAAAAGTGGTCAAGCCTGTTGTCGAGGCCAAGCCTGCTCTTCCTCCAGAAGAAGAATTAACCCTGCTGGAAAATGATGCGCGTCTGGATTCTTTGCTGGATCTGTTGGACGAAGGGAAAACCCTGAGCGCCGAAGATCAGAGTTATGTGGATCAGACCCTGGATCGCATCGATGTACTGATGGAATTGCTGGGTATTGAATTAGGCGATGAAGACGACGAAGACGAAGATGCCGGCGAGAATATGTATCGTCTGCTGAAAGGCGGCAACTAACCGGCAAGGTTATTTAGCTGCGATATAAGGGCCGGTCGACCATCATGGTTGACCGGCCCTTATTATTTAGAACATCCGTGCGATAATCGCTTTTTTGCCCGCCAGATAGTGACGGACCACCGCAGTTACATGCCCCACCAGGATCACGCCCAGGGTAATGCAGGCATAACGGTGGACGATAAAGAAAAAGCGATTAACTTCCAGGTTTTCTATAGGTTGGGGGATCGGCCATAAACCAAACAGGTTGTAACCTTTTTCCAGCATTAAAAAGCCCGAGACCAGCGTAACAAAAATGGTCAGATAGAAAACTTCATGGGCGAAGATCAGGAAACTCTTTTTCATACGGCCGATCTCTGCCGGATAAGGTACTGAAGGGCGAAAGAAACGCCAGATAAAGCGTACCAGCATAATCGGGGTGGCAATGGTGCCCAGCGTCATATTCAGCACGGAGAAAAATTGGAAATAAGCCGTGCCCTCCAGAGCATGCAATATATACCCCATGCACATGGCGTAAATAATCACGATGGCCACCAACCAGTGTAACAGGCGGCTAAAACCGTCGTAACGCGTAGGTATTATTGCCCCATTGTTTTGCATTCTATCTTTACTCCTTGTTTAACCTGGATATTTAAGTCAAAATTTCATTTGTACAGCAGCCCAGAAATTACGACCGGGGTCGCGCAACTGCGTCTGCGCCGGGAAGCCAAAATCTTTATTGCCTGCCATATTCAGGTGTTCGACATAGTCTTTGTTGAACAGATTATCGATGCCGCCGCTCAGGCGCAGCGCCGGTGTAATGGCATAATCGATGTTCCAGGAGAGCACGCCGAAGCCTGCGCTTGGGCCCATATCTTTGCCGGTGACATTGCCCTGTTGATTGGCTACGCGTGGCTGTGCGCTGACCAGACGCCACAGCAAACGGGTATTCCAGTCGTTGCCGGCATAACTGAGAGTCAGCCTTGAATCCAGCGGTGGCATTTGCGGCAACGGTTGACCATCGCTGCGGTTGCGTCCCCATGCCCAGGCGAGGGTAGTTTCCAGCTTCCAGCGCTCACTTAATAAGTAGGCACTCCCCAGTTCTGCTCCCATAATCTGTGCATTGACGTTGCGGGTCATTTTCGCCGGTGAAGCATAATCAAAAACAATAAAATCCTTGATTTGACCGAGGTATCCGGCAAACCAGGCATCGAGTTTTTCCCCTTTGTATTGCGTACCGAAATCGAGCTGTGTGGTTTTTTCGCTGCGAATACGATGAATATCACCGGCGCTGGAGAACAGCTCCCAATAGTCCGGGGTGCGCTCGGTATAACCGAGGCCAACATAGGCCATCAATGGCCACTTGGCGTCGGTCACTTCATAGCGCGTGAAGGCTCCGGGCAGGATGGCCGTGCGGGAGGTGGTTGTGGTGCGAAAGTCTGTCGCCTGCACCCGATCAACACGAGCACCGCTAATGATTTTTCCCGACATACCCGCTTCGGTAGTCAGCTCGGCAAATAATCCAGCCTGGCTCAGGGTGGCGTTCTTTTGCCATTGCATCATACCGTTTTTACGGTGAGTGCTGCTTTGCGCATCGACACCGGTAATCAGCTGATTACCCTGCCATTGCCAGGTGCTCGCCAGTCGCGTGCCATAGGTGGTGCGATCGACCCGCGAGGCCATGCGCCGATCGTCAGCGGTCGGGCGCAGCGAGTAATTGTCCATAATATGATCGGCATGATTGTAATAATTGCGCCAGCTCACCTTGGTCAAGGTAGCGTTGATATTGCGCCTCTCCAGCAACAGACCGGCACTTTTACGCAGAAACTGCGCGCCGTCCATGGCGCGGCCGCCGTAGCGTGCTTCGCCGTCGCTGCTGCCCAGGCTCAGTTCAACCAGACTATCGTTATCCGGCGTGATACCCAGGCTGACATCTGCGTTCCATTTATCCCAACGGCTGGGAACGCGATTGCCTCTGCCGTCACGATAGTCATTGGCGCGCGATTTCCCCGCCGCCAGCTTGAGATAACCGGACTCATTACCCAGGGTGGTATCTATATTTTGATCCTGGCGGCCAAAACTGCCGGCGAGGGCGTTGATCTCTCCGCTAAACGTCGGTTGGCTGACAGACTCGGGTTTACTTTCAAACAACAAGGTTCCTGCCGGTGCCATAGGTCCCCAGATAACAGTCTGCGGACCTTTGATCAGGGTTAACAGATCAAAACTGGCGGGTGAAATATAGGAAGTGGGGGCATCCATCCGCCCGCCGCATCCGCCATAGATTGCACCGCCATTGGTTAAGACCGTTAATCGTGAACCAAACATGCCGCGCAGCACGGGGTCCCCATTGCTACCGCCATTGCGGATTTGCGCAAAGCCCGGAATTGACTTCAATAGATCGGAACCATCGCTGGCCGGTACCGGCTGACGAGGTGCTTTGGTTGATGTGACGGTGGTCAGCGGTGACGTTAATGGTGCACTGATGGTGATCACCTCAGAGGTTGCGTTGGCACTGATCGGCAAAGCGACAGCCACCATGCAGGCTATCCAGGGCGTAGAAGTCAGCAGCGGTATTGCCTGGCTATGGAGTTCCTTCGTTAAAATATTCATTGCTTCTGACTCATTAATTTATTTTTAATTAAATAAGTGGGGGAGTTCATTTCTTTGCTAGTGAATTGTTTAGCTGAATAATGAATATGATTGTTTTTAATAGGCATGAGCGATCCCTGTCCATAGTTGTACATGAGGGGAGATGTGGGAATATAGGCTTAGATGCTGAAGCTTTTTCTTATCATTAATAAGAAAGTTCTTCAACCAACAGTGACGGGGTTGTTATAGCGGTATTTAAAAGAACAGAAAAACCATAATAGCGACCAGTATGGGATAAGGACCAAAAGGAAAAGCCTGACCGGGTTTAACTTTCAATATTATTAAAGCACTGAGGATGGCCAAAATAGATGAGGCAATCATAATATGGCATAACATGCCGTAACCCATCCAGGCACCCAATCCGGCAAATAACTTCATATCGCCTCTGCCCATTCCTTCCCGCTGAAAAAACACGCGAAATAATAAAGACAATGCCCAGGGCAGAGTAAAACCCACAACCGCAGCAATACCCGCTTCTTGCCAGCCAACGCGGCCAACACCGGCCCAGGCAGTCACTATGCCGCCAATAATCAGCGGCCAGGTCAGCCTGTCAGGCAGCAGCATGGTTGCTGCATCAATGCAGGCCAGCGGTACCAGCAGGCAAAGTGCAAACAGTATTACGGCAGACTCGATACCCGGGCCATGATGAGCGATCACCCAGCCAAACATGATAGCCATTAAGCCTTCAATCAGCGGATAGCGAGGGGAAATAGCTGCTCGGCAATCGGCGCATTTTCCTGCCAATAATAGCCAGCCAATTAACGGAATATTATGGCGCCAGCGTACCGGATGGTGACAGAAAGGGCAGTGTGAGACCGGGAAACTCAATGATATTTTTTCTCCTGCCATTATTCTCGGCAGCCGATAGATAATCACATTGATAAAACTGCCGATGATAGCACCGACTATTATTGAAAGTATTAAAACGAACATTGCCTTTATTCACTTTTAATTAATGTATATTTTAATTTTTTAAATGTATTGTTTAAGTGGTGAGGTATTATCATTTATTTGTTACTATTTGCCATGATTTTTTTTATGAATTTTTGCGCCATTGCGGTTGCGAGGGGAACTTTCGCCCTAAAGGGTTAATTTTTTTTAACGTAACAGAGAATAATCTCTAAGTTTATTAGTTAGTTCTCTGTTGTTATGAGAGGCCTCTTCTATTATCTGTGCGTACTTAGCTCAAAAATGGCGCTAACCCGCTCTATTCTCATTTTTATATCATTAGTCATACCGCCTGAGGATTGTATGAAGTTAACAAAAATAAAACGTGATACCCAGCAGGGGTTCACATTACTCGAACTGTTGGTCGTTTTAATGATCATTGCATTACTTGCCGGTTTTGTCGGACCAAAACTTTTTTCACAAGTGGATCAGGCAAAAGAAAAAACAGCCCGCAGTCAGATGAAATCTCTTTCCGAGTCTCTGGGTCAATACCGTCTTGACGTTGGTCAGTATCCCACTGCCAGCCAGGGGCTCAAGGCGCTGACGCATCAACCCAGCGGTGTAAACAACTGGCGTGGGCCATACCTAAGTCAGGAGGTTCCTAATGATCCCTGGGGAAACCCTTATCAGTGGAATAATCCCGCCAAAGATAAAAATGAAATTTATGAAGTGGATATTACGTCGGCCGGTATAAACGGAAAATCAATTACTTACGGTTTTTAGTCTTGTTAAGAATTATTTTTTTTGCTGCATCCATTATTTTTTGCTCTCCGGCAAATGCCTATTGTTGGCAGGAAGCCGGGGTGCGCTATGGTATTGAGCCCGATCTGCTCCAGGCTATTGGGATTGTTGAATCTAATTTAAATTCACAGGCCCATAACCGGAATAAAGATGGAAGTTACGATATTGGTTTAATGCAAATTAATAGCCGTAATATGCCTGCGTTAAAAAAATTTAATATTACCGAGCGGCAATTACTTGATAACCCTTGTTTGAGTGTGATGAGCGGGGCCTGGATTTTGGCCGGAATGATCCGCCAAAAGGGATATAACTGGGAGGCGGTTGGCGCCTATAACGCCGGATTTTCTCCCGCCCGCGCTCATTTACGCAAACGCTATGTCAACCGCGTCTGGATCCATTATCAGCGTTTGCATACCGCGCGCGCCGCCAAACCTCAGTGAGTATGTAATGAAAACCTTTGATGTCACGTTATTGCTCGATGGTAAAAGCGCAGTACAACGCGTAAGAGCAAATTCAGCCGACGAGGCGAAAGCAATGGTCGCCGCCGAAGGGGCATTAGTCATCAAGATCAAGGCCTGCCAGCAATGGGGCGGGCGGGCAAAACCCTTTCCCTTGACCCTGTTTATCCAGGAGCTGGTGGCGTTGCTGGAAGCGGGGCTGGTCGTTGTCGAGGCCATTGAAGCGCTGTATGAAAGTTGTCGCGATGAAATGCAACGTCAGGTGCTGCAGATGCTGCTACAGAAGCTTTACCAGGGATGCCAGCTCTCCCAGGCGTTGGCCGCTCAGCCGCTGTTATTCCCCGCGTTGTTGGTAAGTACCGTCGCGTCTTCCGAGCAGACCGGGCAGTTGGCCACCGCACTGACGCGTTTTCAGTTCTATGAAAAAAGAATAGAGATTTTGCGCAAACGCATCCGTTCCACCCTGCTTTACCCCTGCGTAGTACTGAGCGTCGGTGGACTGATTATGTTTTTTTTACTCGGTTTTATTATTCCCCGTTTTTCAGTGGTGTTTGCCGGAATGAAAGACCCCTCGGCCAGTGCGCAATTTATTGTCTGGTGGGGGAAATTAGTTGAACAACAAGGGCTTATATTACTGGTTATCACCCTGTTTGCCAGCACCGGTCTGGTCTTTTTACTGCGCAGCCAACTGATTAAAAAGGCGTTAATGGGTGTGTTGATGCGTATCCCGCAGTTGAAGATGCAGTTTGAACTCACGGTGCTGGTGAGATTTTATCGCACCCTCGGATTGCTGTTGCAGGGAGGAATGCCCGCCGTCGACGCCATCTCCATGACCGGTTCGCTGCTGCCTGCTGACTACCGCCCAAGGCTTGCCGGGGTACTCAATGAGGTGCGTGCCGGCAAGGCAATTTCGCAAACTCTCGACTGTTATCAACTGACGACGCCAGTTGCCGCACGATTACTGGCGGTAGGTGAACGTGGTGGCGAACTGCCCGCCATGTGTGAACGCATTGCCGCTTTTTATGATGAAAGCCTGGAACGGGCCATCGAAACCTTTAGCAAGGTGTTTGAGCCGCTATTGATGTTGATCGTGGGCGGCATGGTGGGATTGGTGGTGTTTCTGCTGTATATGCCGATTTTTGAAATGGCAGGGAGTCTTTCCTGATGACATCTACGAATAAAGATCACCAGGATTTCTATTCCTGGTTCTCACTGGAGGTAGCTGAACGCCGTGAACGCCTGGAAAGGCTGCTGGCCGAACAGCCCGCACAGCTTGAGAAACTGGCCGCTGCCTTCGGTCTGTACCCGCTGGATAACGAGCAATTAGCGCTGGCTGAGCTGGATTTTTCCCGCTTGCCGTTGGCTGAAGCCATTTCCCACGGTGTATTGCCGCTCAGGCTGAAGGATCATCATTATCTGCTGTTAAGCGATCCCTTTTCTCTGCCTGTCAGGCAGTGGGCACAGCGTTATACCGATCGGCTGGCACTGTGTCAGCCCTCATGGGTCGACAAGCAGCTTGAATCTCTTTCTCGTCAGCAGCGCACCACCGACCATCTTGGGCAGCAAGAGTCAGAAGGACAAGCGGAAGAAGCGTTGACCGAGATCTCGCTGGTCTCCATCTCCCGGGAGCAGAGTCCGGTGATCAAACTGGTTAACGCCACGCTGTTTGATGCCCTGCAAAGTCGCGCCAGCGATATCCACCTGGAAAGCGTGAGCGACGGGCTGGTGGTGAAATACCGTATCGATGGGGTACTGCATTTTATCACCCGCAGCATTGGCAGCCAGCAGGCGGAACAAGTGATTTCGCGCCTGAAGGTGCTGGGATGCATGGATATCTCTGAGCGACGTATCCCGCAGGATGGCCGTTTCAAAGCGCTTATCCAGCAGCGTGCGGTGGATTTCCGCGTATCCATAATGCCAAGCATTCATGGTGAAGATGCCGTACTGCGCGTGCTTGATAAGTCGCATGAACAGAATCTGCGTCTCGAGACCCTGGGTTTTGATCAACAGACCTTGTCCTCCATCCGTCAGTTAACCCATATGCCGTACGGCATGGTGTTGGTTACCGGCCCGACCGGTAGCGGAAAATCCACCACCCTCTATTCGGCGCTCAGTGAATTGAACAGCGGAGAAAGCAAGATTATTACCATCGAAGATCCGGTGGAGTATCAACTCGACGGCGTGTTGCAGATCCCGGTTAACGATAAGAAAGGCCTCACTTTTGCCCGTGGCCTGCGCGCCATTTTGCGTCATGACCCGGACATCATATTGGTGGGGGAGATCCGCGATGGGGAAACCGCCGGTATTGCCGTACAGGCGGCGTTAACCGGTCATGTGGTGTTGTCGTCAGTGCATGCCAACAGCGTCTTTAGTGTACTTGAGCGCTTTCTGTATATGCAGGTAGAACCTGCCAGTCTGATCACCGCGCTTAATGGTGTGGTCGCGCAACGCCTGGTGCGTCAGATTTGCCCGCACTGCCGGGAAACCTGTCAGCCCGATGAACAGGAGATCCAGGACTGGAGCCTGACAGCGCAACAGCTGGCGCAGGGCGTGTGGGCCAAAGGCCGCGGTTGTGACAAGTGTCGACAAAGCGGCTACCACGGTCGTCTGGCGCTGGCTGAAGTGCTGTTTTTTAGTGACGCCATGAAAGAGGCGATGCTGGCTCGTTCGTCGATTAGACAGTTGCGTGACACCGCATTAAGAGACGGCTTTATTCCTTTGCGCGATATCGCGATTGAGGCAGCGCTCAAAGGCTCTACCACCTTACAGGAAGTAAAACGTGTTATTTCAATACACTAAGATGTGGCAAGTTTTTATGCGACCGCAACAGCTACAGCTTTATCTTGGCACGACTATGGTCCATCAAACGGCGTGGGAAAACCTCGGCGATCTGGCGGCGGCGCTTGAAACCTTGTTCGGTAAACTTCCCCGGCGCGGGCCATTTGTCGACTGCGTGGAATTTATTCTCGATCATGCTTATCTCGACTATCTGATTGTGCCCTGGCAACAGGGGGTGACTACGCCCGCCGATCGCGATCAATTTGCCCTGGCTCTCCATCAGCAGCAGCAAGGCAGGCTGACTGGCGATCTGCGGGTGGCATTTTTTGATAGCGAATATCAAAAACCCGGCTTTGCCGCCTTGCTGGAGAAATCGCTGTTTGAGCTGATGCGCGCAGCCGCACGTCGGCGGCGATTACGTTTTTGCGGCTGTCGTACCCTGTTTGCCGTCCTCTGTCAGACGCTGACTCGCAAACTGCCCGCCAATGCGTTGTACGCCTGCATTGATGCCCGGCAAAGCAGCTTTGCCCTGCGCTATCAACACCGCTGGCATAGCGTTTTTACCCTGCATCTCCCGGCGGCCGATACGGCAAAACATCTTGAGACGGCGAATGGCCTGGCGGGACTGCCGCCGGTTGATCGCTACGTGATCTATTCAGACCAGGGGTTGCAAAGCGCCCGGCAGTTGCCTATTCCGGCTGTGGCGGTAGAAAACCCATGAAGCCGCAAACATTTACCGCACTCCCGCCGTTGGCAGTCAAAACCTGCTTTGTTCTCCTGCTGCTGGCTATACCGCTATTGATGGCGCTACAGCAAACCCTCAGCGAGCAACAGCGTCTGCAGCAAAAGATTAATGTCGATATGCGCCAGCTTCAGGCGCATCGCCAGGCGGCAGAAAAGATCCGTACCAGCCAAAAAGCCTTTGCGCGTAATCAGTCAGGCAGCGTCAAAACGACTCCCGATCTGCTGGCGTTTCAGCTTCTCGGCAAAGCACGGCGCGACGATGTCGCCCTGATTTCGCTGGAAGTAGATAACTCACAGCATCGTGTGCGTATAGAGGTGGTGACGGACAGCGTAAATACGCTGCTGGATTTTACGGCTCGTCTGCAGCAACTGGCTGGCAAGGTCGAACTGGAGAGTCACAGCAACGACAAGCTATTCGACGCGCCATGGAAAGTCAGAGGTACGCTCAGTATGGAGTTCAATTATGAAGGTTAATTTCACCACTTCATTAGATCTACGGGCGGGCTGGTTGCGGCTGCAATGGCAGGCACATTGTCTTTATCGACGTATGGGCCCGCTGCCGTTGTTACTGCTCGGCATATGGCTGAGTGGGGTGTTGTATTGGGCTCTGACGCTGCGTCCTGAGCTGTTGATGCAAAAGCACTCTTTAGACGAGATCCGACATGAGTTAAGCGTGCCTTTGCCGATGCTTTCTGCTGAACAGTCCACCATGCAAGACAATCTGAGTATCACCGAGTATCAGCAGGTGAAGGCGCTGTTTGCCATTTTTAATAAATATCATTTGCAGGTGCAGGAAAGCCGCTACCAGTTTATTGCCGCCGATGCCGATCATCCGGCACAACTGGCACTGGATATTCCCTTGCAGGGCGATTATCAGCAGTTTTACCTCGCACTGAGGGAACTCACCGCCAGCATGCCGGTGAAAGTCAATGCAGCAACCCTGCGCCGCAAGCACCCCGATCTGACGGGGTTGCAAATTATGCTGCGTGTCACGCTGCGTGGAGGGGAGGCATGAAACTGCCACGCTATCTGCAAATTTCCCTGCTGATCACCGTATTGCTGGTGCTCTACACCTTGGTTGCCGATAACGAGGCGGTTTCGCCGCCTTTGTCGGTAATTAATCCGCTAAGTCAGACCGCTCAAACCAGGAGCGCCGACCTGTACCGCCGTCAGCCGGTGTCGGAAAACAAGTCTGATGACTTTGTCGATCTTTTCCCCTCGGCAATTAAGCCTGTCGCGCGGGAGGAAAGTAAAGAAGCGCCGATCGCCGAAGAACCCTCTCTGCATCAGGAGCCTGAGATTATGGCACCACCGCTGCCATTTCAATTGGTGGGAGCCTGGTGGAGCAATCATCAGCGAACGCTGATGCTACAGGCGAACGACCAGCAGTGGATTATCTGTCGCAGTTGCCGCGCATCAACGCGGGTGTGGACGGGGATGAAACTGACGGCTGACTGGCAGTTGAAAAGCGTCTCGGCCGACAGCCTGACCTTTATTTGGTTACCCCAGATGCAAGAGCTGCATCTGGCCCTTGGTGATATGAAATCTGAACCTAAGTTTAATTATGACAAATAAGAAACCCCTCGCCCTCGCCATCTCTCTGTTATTACTGGCAGGATGTAGTACAACCAAAGTCCCCGATAGCCCGATGGCAGCAAAAGAGACGCCCCAGCAGGCGTTGGTTAACTCTCTGGAAAAGCTGGCCGCGCAGCGGGCAACGGATCCCGATAATATCGAGTTGAAAAGCCGGGAGCAGATAGAGGCCTCACAGTTGGTGAATATCTACCTGCTGCAGGCTGAGCAGGCATTGAAAGAAAACCGCTATGTTGATGCTGCCGACCTTTGGCGCAAAGTATTGAACTATCAGCCGGGTAACAGTCGTGCCATGCAGGGGTTGCGACGCATCAGTACCTATCGGGCACTGAACGCGACTTATACCCAGGCGGTCAATCTGGCTTTGCAGAACCCTGAACAAGCGCTGCAAAAGATCCAGCTGGTATTGGAAGAAGAGCCCAACTGGCCGCAGGCCAAGGCATTGCGCGATCATCTGCTGCGCAAACTTTCTGCCAGCAATCTGCCCTATGACAGGATGAATGCCGAGCTCAAGAAAACTATTTCGCTGAATTTCCGCTCGCACAATATTATTGATATTTTTAATACTATTTCGCAGATGACTGGCGTGAATATTATTTATGATAACGATGTATCGACCAGCGCCAAAGCCAGCATTGTCGCCAGTAACACCACGGCGGAAGATGCCATCAATTTGCTGCTGCTTTCAAATCAATTAAGAAAGAAAATCCTCAATGGCAACACGTTATTGATTTATCCTGCCAGCCAGTCAAAAGATAAAATTTATCGCGAAATAGAAGTGAAAACCTTTTTCCTTGGTTATGCCAAAGCGAAAGAGGTCAATGTTGCCTTGCGTAATATGCTGAAGATAAAAGATATCCATGTGGATGAGCGTACCAATACCATTACTATTCGCGCCCCAAGCGAAACAGTCAGTATGGCTGAACGCTTGCTGGTGACATTGGACCGCCCAGAGGCTGAAGTCACCCTGGAGGTCCAGGTGCTGGAGATCTCCAGTAAGGACTCCTTTAATCTGGGGATTAAATATCCCGAGGCCATCGGAGTGCAAACAAATCCGACGACAACGGGTGAGGAGGGCAAAAGTAGCACAACGGTAAATAATATCCCGCTAAGTGGACTCAGTAAAAATAATATCAGCCTGTTACTTGGCGACGGCATTAAAGTCAATGTCAGCCAGCTGATATCTAAATCCAAGGTATTGGCTAATCCGCGCATTCGTGTGAAAAATGGCAAAAAGGCCGAGATCGAAATTGGTGAAGAAATTCCCATTAAAACGGCGGTTGTTTCAAGTGAATTTAAATCAGATAAAGTTGAATATAAAAATGTTGGTTTAAAGCTGCAAGTGATGCCTGATATTAGTCTTGATGGCAGTATTACCATGGATGTGAACTTCGAGTTAAGTAATTTAGGTATTAAGGAAGATGGCAATTATCGCACCAGTAAGCGTGCCGCCAAGACGGTGATGAGCAGTGAAAACGGGCAGACACAAATCCTGGCTGGCTTGATAAAGCAGGATCAACAGGAGAGTGAGGGCGGCATCCCCTGGTTAAATAAAATTCCGGTGCTGGGGTATTTGTTTGGCAGTAAAGGCCATGAAAAGCAGCGGACCGAGGTCGTGCTGCTGATCACCCCACATCTGGAACGCAATCTGGATTTACCGGGTGGTCACGTCAGTTCCATTCCATTAGGGACGGAAGATATGCCGGGTGAGCAAAACACTATTTTGCATTCAGAAGGCAAAATAAAACTCAATGCCGAAAACTTTAGCTTACCTGAATTGGCTCCGCCCGCGCAGTTGCCGGCCTTATTGGCCGATCCGATGATTAGCGCCAATGAAGTGGCCCGGCAATGAGTGGCGCGCAAAAGGGCTTTACGCTGATTGAAATGATGGTGACCCTGGCCTTGCTGGCAACGCTGGCGGCAGCGGCATTGCCGACAGTGGAGAAGTATAGCCAGCGTAAAAAAGAACAGGAGTTGCAACTGGCGCTGCGGCAGATCCGCACGGCGATTGATCGCTACTACCAGGTGGCACAAGAAGGTCGTTTGGGCAGTGAAAAAGCCATCGATGACTCGGGTTATCCCAAGGAGCTGAGCCTGCTGGAGAAAGGTGTGGTGGATGTCACTTCGCCGCACGGGGCGAAAATCTATTTTTTGCGGCGCATTCCCCGCGACCCTATGTGTGACTGTGAGGGACGTAGCAACGAAGAGACCTGGCGAATACGCAGTTCGAAAAGTGAACCCGGAAATTATGATCGTGGCAAAGATGTTTATGATGTTGCTTCCGGCAGCACTCAGACAGGGTTGAACGGAGTACCTTATGCGCAATGGTGAAAAAGGATTTACGCTGATTGAATTATTGGTGGTAATGGCAATTATCGCCGTATTGATGTCCGTGGCTGTGCCCAAATATTTTCAGCAGACGACCAGAGCCAGGGAGGTGGTGTTAAAACACAATCTTAATGTACTGCGTATCAGTCTGGATGACTATTTAAGGGATACCGGCAAATATCCCGAGTCGTTGAATGACCTGGTTGAAGAAAACTATCTGCGGCAGTTACCCCTTGATCCTACCACAGACAAACGCGATGGCTGGGTGGTCAAGGAGGATGATGAGGGCAGGATCATTGATGTCCACAGCGGCTCTCCGTTGCAATCGTCAGAAGGAAGCGAGTATGCGCAGTGGTAACCCGCAGGCGGGTTTTAGTTATCTGCTATTGCTCACCTGGTTAACTATTATGGCCATTATGCTGCTTAAGAGTCAGGATCATCTGGCAACAGAACTCCGTCAACAGCAGGAAGAGCAGCTGTTATTTGTAGGCGATCAAATTCGTAATGCAATTAAAAGTTATCGTGGTGACGCGGGCAATACCGACGGAAAACCCAACGACGAGATAAGGAATAAGGACAGTTGTTTCCCGGTTAATTTTGAACAATTGATTTTTGATAAAAGAAATCTTAAATCCAGGTTTCATCTGCGCAGGCTGTATCTTGATCCCTTTACCCAGAAGGCGAATTGGGTAAAAATTTTTGATAGTCAAGGTCGCTGGATTGGGGTGCATACCTCCCATAAGGGACAGCCACTGAAGAAAATCGGTTTTTCTGAGGATTATAAGAACTTTGAGAAGGCAAAGTCTTATCAGGACTGGGCGTTTAAGGTTAACGAAGATATTTCTGCACCTTTGCCAGAAAAATGTCAAAAATAAATTATTAATAAGAAAAAGTAAGAGTTTTCTTATGTGGGTGATCGCGCTATATACCTTTATAATAACAGCGAATAAATAGCATTATTTTTTATTATATTCATCATATTATAATTAATATTAAATAACCCAGCTTGCGGATTAAATTATATAAATCTACAGGATGTTAATTTTATTTTTCAGCTTCTTAATGATGGTCATTCCAGACTGTCACGCATGTGGTACGGCTATTTATAATGATTCAGGTTTTTTTTGCGGTTTATTTACAATATAAACACATTAGGGATTTAGTATGAGTGTAAACATTGTAATTGCTGATGAGTTAAGACTTGTCCGGAAGGGAGTCATTTCCCTTATCAACAGTATGCATTATGGTGAACAGCTGGGGAACGATCCCGCGGGAAGATTTAATATTGTTGCTGACACCGCCACCCCCAACGAGCTGGTCAATATTCTTTCCAGTCATGAGGTAGACTTACTCATTTTGGGGTATTCTCTTAGTACCAAAGAAAACAGTAATCCTATCTCTTCTCTTGACGGTTATGCGCTGATCAAGTGGCTGACTAAAAAGTACCCTACTCTCAAAATTATTGTCATCTCGCCTTATAAGCATCCCAGCCTGATGCGCAAGGTTCTGGAAATGGGGGCGACGGGTTATATCAGCATGGATATCTGCGAGAAGACGCTGGAGCGCGTTATTATCTCGGTGTTGAATAATGAGGTTTATGTTGAAAAAGGGATGATGAAGTCGCTTTTCCAGGGCGGAGATCGTTCTGGGCGAGAGGTTTCCCTCAAAGAGATGGAAGTGTTGCGGCTGCTATGCAAGGGACTGAATTTGACCAGTATCGCCAACAGAATGAACCTCAGTATTAAAACGGTCAGCGCCCATAAGCTTAGAGCGATGAATAAACTGGAGGTTGAGTCCGACTGCCAGCTTTATTGCCTGTTGACCGAGACCAAGCTGTTTAACGTCTCTTTTTAAGCGACACGCCTGTCCTGTTTGAAACCGCACCTGTTGCGGGGGCATCCTGCGGCCTGTTGTTCGCTGTCAGCCTGCTGCAATAGCCATGACTTTGGGTATAATATATCCTTCGCCTTTCAGGTTGTGGCGTTGTTGACTGTCTTTGCTTATCCCGGCCACTTGTTAGTGCTTGCGGATCCTGTCTTCGCCTGGGCGCATCTTGCCATCCATTGGATACAGATGAATATCATTGTATTGGTTATTGGCACATTTTTTGTGTGTTCGATATTTTGTTTATTATGTAGACTCATGCGCCTGTCGCGACAGCGGTCACGGCTGCGTAAAGCCAGCCTTTCGAGGCCGTTCAGACAACCTCTTCCCGCACGACGGTCAGTACGGCGTCGCTAACGTGATGTTCAAGATACGAGAGAGTAAGCATGTCAGCACCACAAATCGAATGGGATCTGGATCTGATTCAGAAATATAATTATTCAGGTCCCCGCTACACTTCCTACCCCACGGCGTTGGAGTTCAGCCCTGATTATGGCAATGACGCGTTTGAACAGGCGAGCACGCGTTATCCCGAGCGCCACCTTTCCCTTTACGTCCATATCCCGTTTTGCCATAAACTTTGTTACTTCTGTGGCTGCAACAAACTGGTAACCCGGCAACAGCATAAAGCGGAAGAGTATCTTGATGTGCTGGCCAAAGAGATTGCCCGGCGTGCGCCCCTGTTTAAACACCGCAAAGTCAGCCAATTGCATTGGGGTGGCGGAACACCAACCTATTTGAATACCGCGCAAATCAGTCGCCTGGTGGCCTTGCTGCGTCAGCATTTTGATTTCTTGCCAGATGCGGAAATGTCGCTGGAAATCGATCCCCGTGAGATCGAACTGGATGTGCTGGATCATTTACGCCGCGAAGGTTTTAATCGCCTGAGTATGGGTGTTCAGGATTTTAATAAAGAAGTGCAGCGGCTGGTGAACCGCGTTCAGGACGAGGATTTTATCTTTGCCTTGATCGCCCGCGCCAAGGCCCTGGGTTTCAGTTCTACCAATATTGACCTGATCTACGGCTTGCCAAAGCAAACGCCAGAGAGCTTTGCTCTCACTTTGCAACGGGTTGCGCAGCTCAATCCCGATCGCCTGAGCGTGTTTAACTATGCACATATGCCGGCGCTGTTCGCCGCGCAGCGTAAAATCAAAGACGCCGATTTACCCGCTGCCGAAGACAAGCTGAAAATATTGCAGCAAACCATCGCCTCGCTCACCGCGGCCGGTTACCAGTTTATTGGTATGGATCATTTTGCCCGTCCGACGGATGAGCTGGCCATTGCCCAGCAAAATGGCGAGCTGCACCGTAATTTTCAGGGTTACACCACGCAGGGAGACAGCGATCTGTTGGGGCTTGGCGTCTCGGCAATTAGCATGATCGGTGATACTTATGCGCAGAATGAGAAGGACCTGAAAACCTATTATGCGCAGGTTGAAGCACAAGGTCATGCGCTATGGCGTGGTCTGGCGATGAGCGATGATGACTGTCTGCGCCGTGATGTGATCAAATCGCTGATCTGCCATTTTGAATTGGATTTCGCGGTGATTGAACGGCGACACGGGATAGTGTTTGCCGACTATTTTGCCCCCGACCTGCTGCTGCTGGCACCGTTGGTGCAAGATGGATTACTGGAGATCGGCGCGCACAACATTAAAGTCACCGCCAGAGGGCGTTTGCTGATCCGCAATATCTGCATGTGCTTTGATATCTATTTACGTCGCCAGGTTCGTCAGCAGCAGTTTTCACGGGTAATTTGAGTAAAACAGCAGACAACGGGCAAAGACTGTTTTTAGGGATAGTACACCGTTGGGGTCGTAGCGGGCAGGCCCGCCGGCGCCCCCCGTGTGTACTATCCCGGCTATTTCGATCGCCAAGACAAGGTTGTTCGCTATGCAAGCCTAGGAGTGACGGCTTTTTTCGCCTGGAGCCCCTTTTTTAAGCCCGACCGCCACCACCAATGCCGCCCCGATTACCCCTGCGAAAATAGATAGCGTGTCGGGGGAAGAGGGGAGCCGCCGGGCGATAGCCGGGTCGGTAACCAACATAGTGCCCGCTATCCAGCCAATCAAGGCACCGCCGAGCATAATAACCATCGGGAAACGATTGATCAGCGCCAGCACCAGCTTGCTGCCGGCGATAATAATCGGAATGCTGATCACCACGCCCAGCGCCACCAATAGCACATTTCCCTTGCCCGCAGCGGCCACCGCCAGCACGTTATCCAGCGACATCACCACATCGGCAACCACAATAGTTGATGCGGTTTTCCACAGACTGGTGCCAGCATCGATCTGATTTCCCTCGTCTTCCTGATTGGCCACCAGCTTGATACCGATCCACAATAGCAACAGTCCGCCTACCAGCTTCAGATAGGGCAGCGTCAGCAGAGTGACGGCAATAATCAGTAAAATCACCCGGGCTACAATGGCCCCCGCCATACCGATAACAATGGCTTTATTGCGCTGGTGGCTTGGCAACTTACGGCAGGCAAGGGCGATCACCACCGCATTATCGCCGCCTAACAACAGATCAATTACGATAATTTGCAGCAGGATAACCACGTAGTCCCATTGATCAAATAACCCGTTCATAACTCACTCTATATTTTTGAAAAAAGAAAAAACCGCGAATCGAATA
Organism: Rouxiella aceris; assembly: GCF_012933545.1. GTDB lineage: Bacteria > Pseudomonadota > Gammaproteobacteria > Enterobacterales > Enterobacteriaceae > Rouxiella > Rouxiella aceris. The sequence goes on from NZ_JAADJU010000014.1 coordinate 25,899, forward strand.
GTGACTGGCAGTGTCGGATCCATGGCCATGCTATGTCGCTAGCTTAGCGGCGAGGCACCGATATATAAACCAATATTCAACGAGAAGTTAATTTCTGACCGAGATTAGGGGGTAACAGCCTATTTATGATGACCGATTTTGCTGGGGGCGGGGGCTATTGTTTAAAACAAAAAGTCCGGGCCAGTTGGCCAGGACTTTCAGGTAAAGCAGACAATGGACTGGCGTTATTCCATGCCTAATTCTTTAAGTTTACGTGTCAGCGTATTGCGTCCCCAGCCCAGCAGGCGTGCTGCTTCCTGTTTATGGCCCTGAGTATGGCGCAATGCGGTGGTCAGCAGGGTGCGTTCCATTTCGGGTTGGGCTTCAGACAACAGGTTTTGATGACCGGAACGCAGGGCACGATCGGCCCACTGTGCCAGCAAGGTAGCCCAGCTGTCGGGCAGACTCTGGCCGCCGCTTTCCGGGATAGCGCTTTCAAACAGTTCGGAAGGCAGATCCTGAATCAACACTTCCTGACCTGCTGCCATCACGGTTAACCAACGGCAGGTATTTTCAAGCTGACGGACGTTACCCTGCCAAGGCAGACGAGTGAGCGCTGTCTCGGTTTCCGGGTGCAGATTTTTGGCTTCGACCCCCAGCTCTTTGGCGGCAACCTGCAGGAAATAGCGCGCCAGACGCGGAATATCTTCACGACGTTCGCGCAGTGGAGGCAGGTGCACACGAATAACGTTTAACCGGTGAAACAAGTCCTCACGGAACTTGCCTTCCTGCACGCGCAACTCAAGATTTTGGTGCGTTGCGGCAATAATACGCACATCGACTTTTACCGGCGCATAGCCGCCTACGCGATAGAACTGGCCATCGGCCAGTACGCGCAACAGACGTGTCTGCACATCCATTGGCATATCGCCAATTTCGTCGAGGAACAGTGTGCCGTTATCGGCTTGCTCAAAACGGCCCTGGCGGATTTGATTAGCACCGGTAAAGGCCCCTTTCTCGTGGCCAAAAAGTTCTGACTCAATCAAATCTTTGGGAATTGCCGCCATATTCAGGGCAATAAACGGGGATTTGGCCCGTGGACTATGACGGTGCAGCGCATGCGCCACCAGTTCTTTACCGGTCCCCGATTCACCGTTGATCAGCACGCTGATGGAGGAGCGGGACAGACGACCGATTATGCGAAACACATCCTGCATGGCAGGCGCTTCACCGATGATATCTGCCGTCGGGCCACTTGCCGGTTGAGTGCGTGGCGGCTGTTGCTGTTCCTGATAGTGGCTGATTGCGCGTTCTACCAGGGCAACGGCTTCATCAATATCAAAAGGTTTGGGCAGATAGTCAAAGGCACCTTGTTGATAGGCGCTGACGGCGGCGTCCAAATCCGAGTGTGCGGTCATGATAATCACAGGCAACATCGGATGACGTTGCTTGATTTGCTTTAACAGCGCCAACCCGTCCATGCCGGGCATGCGAATATCTGATAACAAAACGTCAGGGGTTTGAGTCGCAATGGCTTCCAACACTTCATTGCCGCTGTCAAAGGTTGTGCAGTTTAAACCCGCCCCGGTCAGCGCGCGTTCAAGTACCCAGCGGATGGAGCTATCGTCATCGACGATCCAGACTATCCCTCGTTGCATAAGAACCTCACTGGCGAATAGGCAGGTAGACCGAGAATTCGGTGTGTCCTGGCCAACTGTTAAATTCAACTTTACCCGAATGCTGGTCAATCAAACTGCGCGCAATTGACAGGCCCAGACCTGTACCGCCTTCGCGACCGCTAACCATAGGGTAAAAAAGTGTATCCTGCAGATGCGCAGGCACGCCCGGGCCGTCATCTTCTATATCAATACGGGCAACCAGACGGTAGCGCACACCATGCAAAGTAATCTGGAAAGCGGTACGCGTTCTTAGCGTAATGGTGCCGCCTTCCTCGCCCAACGCCTGCAGGGCATTGCGGGTAATATTAAGCAGGATCTGCTCTATCTGGTCCGGGTCATGGGCCAGTTCCGGCAAGCTGGGATCGTAATCCCGTACCAGCTGCACGTTATCCGGCTTCTCCATCGAGACCAGCTGGCAGACCCGCTCGGCAACCTGATGGATGCTTTGCGTAATATGCTGGCTCGGACGCTGCGGACCCAACAGGCGATCGACCAGGTTCCGTAATCTGTCGGCCTGCTCGATAATCACCTTGGTGTATTCCAGCAGGGCGGGATCGGGGAGCGCTTTCGACAACAGTTGCGCAGCACCGCGTAAGCCACCCAGCGGATTTTTAATTTCATGAGCCAGCCCGCGTATCAAATCGCGAGCGGCAACTTGTTGAGCATGCTGAAGTTGTTCCTGACTCAGACGGCGTTGGTTGTCCATTGGCGCCAGCTCAATCAAAATATAACCCTCCGGCAAAGCCTGAGCGGTCAGCGACATAATATGCGCGCGACCATCTACTACCAGGGTGACTTCGCTGTCGGTAAATCCTTGTCCTGCTTCAACACTTTCGCGCATAAGCGCGATATTGAGCGAAAAGTAGCCCACCAGCTCGGGTAAGGGTGTCCCGAACAGCTTGCGTGAACTCTGCGCTAATAATTGCTGAGCCGCCGGATTGGCATAATGCACTGCCAATTCGTCGTCCAACAGCAGAACGCTGTTGATAAGAGAATTAAGGATCTGCCCAGCATCGGGCAGCTTGCCAGTTGCCATACAGCAGTCTCCCGCACCTGATTGGTGCATTTAAACCGCTACCCGCCAACATCGTCGGGTCAGAGGTGGTTACACAGGAAAGAGCGTGGAGAAAAAAGCCCATCCGGAGATGGGCTGAAAATTTCCACGGCAACAAAAATATCTCGGTCTCTAGCTCCGCGTCGCAGCACATCGTCAGGACAGTTGCGGCGCAGACAGTAAACTCAGGGAGTAAACATCAGCCATTTATTCCCCGCTATACCCACTATCCTGAAAATGCAGGAGGTGGCTGCCTTTATTCACCCCGGTCGCTTGCTGAGCAAGTTGCCGGGGGATACTGAGTTGCTGCCTGCCTGCATAGTGAAGGCAGTGGGATATAACGTATTAGACGCTGTAGTAGAGTTCGAATTCTACTGGGTGTGGCGTCATGCGCACACGGTCCATCTCGTCTTTACGCAGCGCGATATAAGCTTCGATAGCGTCGTCGGTGAACACGCCACCGCGGGTCAGGAATTCACGGTCTTCGCTCAGAGCGTTCAACGCTTCTTCCAGAGAGCCTGCAACTTTAGGGATCTCTGCATCTTCTTCTGGTGGCAGATGGTACAAGTCTTTGTCCATTGCATCGCCAGGATGGATTTTGTTGATTACGCCGTCCAGGCCAGCCATCAGCAGGGCAGCAAATGCCAGGTATGGGTTAGCCGCTGGATCAGGGAAGCGAGCTTCGATACGCACCGCTTTCGGGCTGGAAACGTGAGGAATACGGATAGAGGCTGAACGGTTGCGAGCAGAGTAAGCCAGCATAACCGGTGCTTCGTAGCCCGGGACCAGACGTTTGTAAGAGTTGGTAGTCGGGTTAGCGTAGGCGTTGATCGCTTTGGCATGTTTGATGATGCCGCCGATGTAGTACAGCGCCATTTCAGACAGGTTGCCGTATTTGTCACCAGAGAACAGGTTCTGGCCGTCTTTGGACAGTGACATATGGCAGTGCATGCCTGAACCGTTATCGCCAAACATAGGTTTTGGCATAAAGGTCGCAGTTTTACCAAATGCGTGTGCCACGTTGTGCACCACGTATTTGTAGATTTGGATTTCGTCAGCTTTTTTGGTCAGAGTGTTGAAGCGGGTTGCCACTTCGTTCTGGCCAGCGGTTGCTACTTCGTGGTGGTGAGCTTCAACAACCAGGCCCATTTCTTCCATGGTCAGACACATGGTAGAACGCAGATCCTGAGATGAATCGACTGGAGGAACCGGGAAGTAACCGCCTTTTACTGCTGGACGGTGGCCTTTGTTGCCGCCTTCGTATTTGGTTGCAGAGTTCCATGCGCCTTCGATATCGTCGATTGCAACATGAGAACCGGAGATGCTGCTGCCAAAACGCACGTCATCAAACAGGAAAAATTCTGGCTCTGGCCCAAACAGAACGGTATCAGCGATGCCTGAGCTTTTCAGGAACTCTTCTGCACGTTTTGCGGTAGAACGTGGGTCGCGGTCATAACCTTGCATGGTATTCGGTTCGAGGATATCGCAACGAATAATCAGGGTTGACTCTTCATAGAACGGGTCAAGAACAGCGGTAGATGCATCTGGCATCAATACCATGTCTGATTCGTTGATGCCTTTCCAGCCGCCGATGGATGAACCATCGAACATTTTGCCTTCTTCAAAGAAGTCTTCATTTACCTGGTGAGCTGGAATGGTAACGTGCTGTTCTTTGCCTTTAGTATCAGTGAAGCGCAGGTCGATGAATTTGACTTCATTTTCCTTGATTATCGCAAAAACGTGTTCAGCGGACATACTAGTTCTCCCGAATTTCTCATTATCGTCATCGTCGTGGAACGATTAAACAAACGTTGTTGAAAATGGCGTGTGGCTTAAACAGCTTTTTTAGTTGCTCTGATAAGACTCTTTGCACCCTGGAATTTTAATTGCGAAATCTGTGCCAACTCTGTGAAATAGGTGTGAATGCCGTTATAGGCGGCTTACACTCTTACCGAGTATGCACCATAACGGAATTTGTGCACTATTATAGTTCAGTGGGTCCAGGGTGGTGAACCAAAATGGTGCACCATCATGGATCATGAGGGGATTTGCACCGTGAAAGGGATCACAAAGTAACCATCTTTCAGTTGTTTCACAGAGATCCTTGTGAACTTGTTTAGAACCTCGCCTAATACGTGTACAATAGCGCGCTATTTCTATATTTCTAAATGCCTGAGGCAAAGCTGTGATCGAAAATTTGCGTAACATCGCCATTATTGCCCACGTTGACCATGGTAAGACCACCCTGGTTGATAAGCTGCTGCAACAATCCGGAACTTTCGGAGAACGTGAAGAAGCTACCGAACGCGTAATGGACTCCAACGATTTGGAGAAAGAGCGTGGGATTACCATCCTCGCAAAAAACACCGCCATTAATTGGAAAGACTACCGCATCAACATCGTTGATACCCCAGGACACGCCGACTTCGGCGGTGAGGTAGAGCGTGTGATGTCAATGGTCGACTCGGTGCTGCTGGTTGTGGATGCAATGGATGGCCCAATGCCGCAAACCCGTTTCGTGACCAAGAAAGCGTTTGCTAATGGTCTGAAACCGATCGTGGTTATCAACAAAGTTGACCGCCCTGGTGCGCGTCCTGACTGGGTTGTGGATCAGGTATTTGACCTGTTCGTAAACCTTGATGCGACCGACGAACAGCTCGACTTCCCAATTATCTATGCATCTGCATTGTTGGGTATTGCGGGTACTGACCATAACGATATGGCTGAAGACATGACCCCGCTGTACCAGGCGATTGTTGACCACGTATCTCCACCACAAGTTGAAATGGAAGCCCCATTCCAGATGCAGATTTCGCAGCTGGACTATAACAACTATGTGGGCGTTATCGGCATCGGCCGTATTAAACGCGGTACCGTCAAGCCTAACCAGCAAGTGACTATCATTGATAGCGAAGGCAAAACCCGTAACGCGAAAGTGGCTAAAGTTCTGACCCACATGGGTCTGGAACGTATCGAAGCAACTCTTGCTGAAGCTGGCGATATCATTGCTATTACCGGTATGGGCGAGCTGAATATCTCCGACACCATCTGTGATCCACAGAATGTCGAAGCGCTGCCAGCACTGAGCGTTGACGAACCTACCGTTACCATGTACTTCAACGTCAACACCTCTCCGTTCTGCGGCAAAGAAGGTAAGTATGTGACTTCACGTCAGATCCTTGACCGTCTGAACAAAGAGCTGGTGCACAACGTGGCACTGCGTGTTGAAGAAACCGAAGACGCCGATGCATTCCGCGTTTCAGGCCGTGGTGAACTTCACCTGTCGGTTCTGATCGAAAACATGCGTCGTGAAGGCTTTGAACTGGCTGTTTCTCGTCCAAAAGTTATCAACCGTAAAATCGATGGCCGTATGCAAGAGCCATTCGAAAACGTGACTCTGGATATCGAAGAACAGCACCAGGGTTCAGTCATGCAAGCCATGGGTGAACGTAAAGGCGACGTTAAGGACATGATCCCTGACGGCAAAGGTCGTATTCGTTTGGACTACCTGATCCCGGCCCGTGGCCTGATCGGTTTCCGTACCGAATTTATGACCATGACTTCTGGTACCGGCCTGCTGTACTCCACGTTCAGTCACTACGATGACGTGCGTCCAGGCGAAATCGGCCAGCGTCAGAACGGCGTGCTGATCTCTAACGGTCAGGGTAAGGCTGTTGCCTTTGCTTTGTACGGTCTGCAAGATCGCGGCAAGTTGTTCCTGGGTCACGGTGCAGAAGTGTATGAAGGCCAGATCATCGGTATTCACACCCGTTCTAACGACCTGACCGTTAACTGCCTGACCGGTAAGAAACTGACCAACATGCGTGCGTCTGGTACCGACGAAGCAACGACTCTGGTTCCTGCTATCAAAATGTCTCTGGAGCAAGCTCTGGAATTCATCGATGATGACGAACTGGTCGAAGTAACGCCTATCTCTGTACGTATTCGTAAACGTCACCTGACTGAAAACGATCGTAAACGTGCCACCCGTGGTCCTAAAGAAGCCTAATCTTCTTGGTGAGCAACAGGGTTTTATCTAGATAAAACCTTTGGGTGAAAAGCCAGTCAGTTAACGCTGACTGGCTTTTTTATTGGGGTACTTGCTGAACGAGCAGCCTTTATCAGGCTTTTTTTTTGCAATGCATAATTTTTCACCATTCAGCTGGGCATGAAGAGTCTATCTCTATCTGAAAGACCAAGGGATTGTCAATTTTTAATAGAAATCAATGAGATATGTAATGCCTGTCTTTGGCTTTCCTTGATGGGTGGCATTGCTGATATGAAGAATTAGGCTACCCGTCCTGGCACAATCTGTTAGTTATTACGCGCGTCGGTTTATTAGTGCATATCTCCCAAGCTTTATTTATTTGTTCTTGCACATGCCAACATTATACGATGATCCGGAAATGATTTTATTCCGAGGAACCCTTTGAATTTATTTTAAAAATCAACTCGCTAACTTGCTGCGCCGCGGTATATTCGAAAATTATTTGAATGTTTGGATACAATCTATTCATTTTATTAATGTACATATCCCATCCACCTACCATACCTATAGTCGGTATTTCGGTTGCCGATGTTACCTCCGTAGGCTCGCCAAATTCCGATCTCACTTTGCTTCTATCCATCGATAGTGAGAATGGCTGTGGCATTTCACCATGATAAATATGTGTATCGTTTTCATCTGTCGGAATAAGACTAATAGTTAAGGAAATCAGAATTTTAGATACATCATTAAATGTCAGTATAAGGCCATTTTCTGGTTCACAATAAAACTCGTCATCACCATCAAACATATATTCAAACTTATCTGTGGGTATTAATTTTTTCGCTATAAGTTGCTCTGCGCTTAATCCTAAACTTTTGATTAATAAAACAATATTTCTCATCATTTATACCATCCTTGTTTTCTATTAAAATGATGTAAATCGTGATGTGCCTGGTTCAGTTGTTCATCACTAAACCCTGCTTCGCGTAACCCTATTCGTTGCGCTTCAAAATTACTGGTTACCGCTGCTTTCAAGTCGGATGCATCTTTTGATTTTTCCACTGCTGTCAAAAATGGAGTTGATAAAGGTGGCGCGGCAGGGACAGGAGCTAATGCTATCAAGGGTGCCTGCCAGCATTTTCCCCTCATCCCAGATATCTTGAATGCCGCCGCAAATTTGGTAACGCCCGGAATGCTTGCCACAGGACACCGCATCGCCGTCGCGTGCCGTGGGCACGCCATTCCAGGTGAAAGTGGGATCGCCGCTAAGGATCTCACCACCGCAGGTGGTCTTGTCACCCACGCGAAGAAAATACCCCATTGCCATTTTAAATCCTTTTAAATTAATTGGTTAAGGTGTTATCTATATTACCCAGACCGTTGGCATTAACCGAAATTTCTTTTGTCTTATTGTGATCGGCTTCAGCATGCGCTTGACTATTTTTTCAATAAACAACCGCTATGCTTCTATCTGTGTCACTGTTCAGCGTCGACGTTTACCGCTACAGTAAAACTTCATCTTTGAAATCAGGAGAGTGCAATGCTGTATATTTTTGATATGGGCAACGTAATTATTGAGATCGATTTCAAACGTGTGCTTGGTGTGTGGAGTAAGCTCAGCGGGGTGCCGTTGGCTCATCTGGTGGAGCGCTTTACCATGGGCGAAGTCTTTCAGCAGCATGAACGGGGCGAAATCAGCGATGAAGACTTTGCTGCGCAACTTTGCCGCGAGATGGGCATTGCACTGAGTTTTGAACAATTCAGTGCCGGCTGGCAGTCTATTTTTGTCAGTTTGCGTCCTGAGGTCATTACGATTATGAAGGAGTTGCGCGCGCAGGGGCATCGCGTGGTGGTGTTATCCAACACCAACCGTTTGCACCTCGACCACTGGCCGGTGCACTATCCCGAAATCGAACAAAACGTCGATGCCTTATACCTGTCGCAGGATTTGGGGATGCGTAAACCCGATCCGGCCATTTTCCAACATGTGTTGGAAAAAGAAGGATTTAGTCCGCAAGAAACGGTGTTCTTTGACGACGTAGCCGATAACGTCAATGCGGCCAGTGCGCTGGGTATTCAGGCCTTTTTGGTTGAGGATGACCAAACGTTGCCACGCCATTTTTCCGGAAACCAAATCACCTGAGTAAACAAGGATGACAGAATGCCAAGGCTCCATCCGAGACTAAAGTCAGCAGTACATTTTGGCCATATGCTGTTTAAGCGCGCCGACAACGATGGATTAACCTTGTTGGCGGGTCATCTTGCCTATGTCTCTCTGCTTTCACTGGTACCGCTGATCGCCGTGGTCTTCTCGTTATTTGCGCTTTTCCCGGTATTTTCCGAGATCAGTAACCAGCTAAAGACCTTTATCTTTAATAACTTTTTACCCGCCACCGGCAATATCATTCAACACTATCTCGAACAGTTTGTGGCCAACTCCAGCAAGATGACTGCGGTCGGCACCTGCGGGTTGATTGTTACCGCATTATTGCTGATCGCCTCTGTGGATAGCGTATTAAACAAGATTTGGAACAGCCACAGCAAACGGCCGATTGTATTCTCCTTTGCCGTTTACTGGATGGTGCTGACATTGGGGCCGATCCTGCTGGTGGCCAGCGTTGCCATCAGCTCCTACCTGTTATCCCTTAACTGGCTAAGCCTTAATGGTGTCCATTATCTGGTCGACCGCCTGTTGCGAGTGTTGCCCCTGCTGATCTCCTGTGGATCGTTCTGGCTGATTTATTGCGTGGTACCAACAGTGCGCGTACCGCCAAAGGACGCGCTGATCGGCGCGTTGGTGGCCGGTTTACTGTTTGAATTGGGCAAGAAGGGCTTTGCACTGTACATCACGCTGTTTCCTTCTTATCAGCTGATTTATGGTGTTCTTGCGGTGATCCCGATTTTATTTTTATGGGTTTATGTCAGCTGGTGTATCGTGTTACTCGGTGCCGAAATCACCGTTACGCTAGGTGAGTATCGTGGCGAAGGTCAGAAGCCGGTGGATGATAAGCAAACCACCGCTCAGGAGAAATAGGGTCGTTATGATTGCGTTAATTCAACGAGTTTTACAGGCCAGCGTTACCGTTGAAGGCGAGGTTTGCGGTGAAATTGGTCCTGGTTTGTTGGTATTACTGGGCGTTGAGCAGGGCGATGATGAGCAGAAAGCCAAACGCCTGTGTGAAAAGGTGATCGGTTACCGAATTTTTGGCGACAGTGACGACAAAATGAATCTTAATGTCACTCAAGCTGGGGGCAGTTTATTGGTGGTTTCGCAGTTTACGCTGGTTGCCGATACGCAGAAAGGGATGCGTCCGGGCTTTTCACGCGGTGCGACGCCTGCCGAGGCCGACAGACTGTATCAATACTTCTATGGTCAGTGTCGCGACAAAGGCATTCATACCGAAACCGGGCGTTTCGCGGCGGATATGAAAGTGGCTTTGGTCAACGATGGCCCCGTGACCTTCTGGTTACAGGTCTGAAGCAACGGCACAATGCCTGAGAGAGAACCTGTCTATGTATCACCTGAAAGTTCCCGTTACTGAATCAGAATTGGCGGCTTATTATCGATTTCGCTGGGAAATGCTGCGTAAACCTCTGCATCAACCCGAGGGGTCAGAACGTGATGCCTATGATGCCATGGCTCATCATCAAATGGTGGTCGATGAACAGGGCGAGCCGGTTGCCGTTGGGCGGTTATATATTAACGCCGATAATGAAGCCTCTATCCGCTTTCTGGCTGTCGATCCCGAGGTGCAAGCCAAAGGCTTGGGGACACTGGTGGCGATGACCCTGGAGTCGGTGGCGCGTCAGGAGGGGGTAAAGCGCGTAGTCTGTAGCGCCCGTGAAGACGCCGTAGAATTTTTTGCCAAACTGGGTTTTGTTAATCAGGGCGAGATCACCACGCCGCAGACCACCCCGGTGCGCCATTTTTTGATGATTAAACCAGTGGAGACCCTGGATGATATTCTGCACCGGCCTGACTGGTGCGGACAGCTGCAACAGGCCTGGTATGATCATATTCCCCTCAGTGAAAAAATGGGGGTGAGGATCAGCCAGTACACCGGGCAGCGCTTTGTTACTACCATGCCGGAAACCGGCAATCAGAACCCGCATCACACTCTGTTTGCCGGCAGTCTGTTTTCCCTGGCCACGCTGACCGGTTGGGGACTGATTTGGTTATTGCTGCGTGAGCGTCATCTTGGCGGCACCATTGTGCTGGCCGATGCCCATATTCGCTACAGTTCGCCGGTCACCGGTCGTCCGCGAGCCATTGCCGACCTCAGTTCAATCAGCGGCGATCTGGATCGACTGGCCAAAGGGCGTCGGGCGCGTGTTCAGCTTGATGTCAAACTGATGGGGGACGAAGGAGAAGGGGCCTTGTTTGAAGGAACTTATCTGGTGTTGCCTGCGCGAGCGGGTGCGCCTCTCGAACCAACCATCGACTGACCTACCGCCTCACCCATAGCGGGTGAGGCGATGTGGGTAACTATTGGCTCAACGGGCTGACCACACCTTTGCTCATTTGCTGTTGCAGCGATTTGCCATCGGCAGCGGTGGCATGCAATGTGGCATTAATGGTGGGTTTAAAATCGATATTGGCCGGCATTTTACCCTGCAGGGTAAGTTGCAGATTGGCATTGCCTTGCAGCGGTAATTCCGGCCAGCCCCAGTTCTGCAAGACATTGGCTGGCACCGCTCGTCCGGTCATGGTCAGAGAAAAATCCCGCTGCGGCTGTTGGCTGACATTAGCAGTAGCCTCCAGCAATCCCTCTTTGGTAAAGGCACTCAGCTCGGTAATTTTCACCGCATCACTGTTGGCTTCAAGCGCCAGTGAAGGGCGGCGAACATCATTTTTGTTAAAGGTGGCATCGCTGCCATTCAGGGTCAGTTTACCGTTCCATATCCCCCACTGATGATTATGCGCCACCAGCAGATTGTTGCCGAGCCCTTCGAGCGCGGTCACCTGGAAAGGAAAATCAGGGGAAATATCGATGATCAGGTTCCGGTTTGCCGTGAGCTTGCTGATCGACACCTCAGACAGCCAGTCCGGCAAGGCGGTGACCCATAGCTGCCGCCAGTTTTGCGGCAGCGTATATTCCAGCGCGGCCACGCTAAGCTCGTCGAGATTCAGGCTGTGCGAGGCGCGGTCCCAGCGGCCACTGGTGCGCAGCAAGCCACCTTCCCAGCGCGAGCCAACCTGGCGAATGGCGATACCCTGTGGTGACAAATCCAGATTGACCACCGGGTCGATAAAATGCAGGTTGCCGTTAATCAGATCGGTGGCATTAAGCGAAAGCTGCCCGTCGGTACTTTGCCAGTCACCCTGTTGCAGGGTGACATCGGTGACCGTCAGATCCAGATCGCTGAACGCCCAGTTTTGTCCCTGCAGACGCGCATCAATCAGGTCCAGGCGCTTGATATCCACTTTCGGCAGTTTGACAAACTCCTGCCAAAAGCTCGCCAGAGTTTGCGAGGTTTGCAGTCTGACGTTGCTCAGTCGCAGGCTGTCCAGCGTCCAGCTACCGTCACTGCTGCGGCTGGCTTTACCGGTCAGTTGCCCGCGCGCCAGATCGGCACCGAAATTGGTCAGGTTAAGCTGCTGATTATCGATACGTCCCTGGATCAATACATTGTCGGTAGGAATATCATCCAGCGTCAGGGTATCGGCACTGAGCTGGAACTGGGCATTGCTGCCCAGCACCGAAGTTTTTCCCGGCTGCCAGGGAGTAATACCGGCATTAACGTTTTTACCGTCCACTTTCCACTGTTCCAGATGACCACTCATGGCCATCTTGTTGAGTTGCAGCGTATTGGCCTGTAATGGAAGATTGAGTGCCGAGGGGGAAAGGCTCAGTGTGCCATTGACCAATACCACGCGATCAAAAAAGCGTGGGTCGGTAATTTGATGCCAGCTCAGGTCGAGATCCACCTCACCGGCATCAAGGACGTCGGGCTGGTTTTTTTGCCCAAACTTTACCCCGGAAAGAGTAATACGGCTGGGCGTACTCCAGGTATGAGTCACCTGCTCAATGGTCAGGCGGTATTCACTGCGCTCGCTGATCCAGCGGCTAAGTGAGCTGGCTGCCCAGCGCGTTTGCAGCAAGACATACAAGATGACGATTGCCAGTACCAACAACAGGAGTATTGTCAGCAGAAGTTTACCGATAAATTTCATCGTCTGAATCCATATCCGTTGGGTAAGTTGGAAAAGCGTACAACTGTTTATGCCGTAATCAGCAATCTTTCTCAATAGGTTAGCATGTAACAGACGATAAAAAACGGCGGAGAACGCGTCTTTCCGCCGTTGAAGTTTACCGGATATGGTCGAATCGGGGATTTTTATCCGCGCTTACGGCTCGCGGGGAAAGACCAGATTAAGCACAATGGCCGTAATACCACCGGCGGCAATACCAGAGGAGAGCAAGGTTTTCAGCCAGTCCGGGGCAAACTGCAGGATCTGCGGTTGCTGTGATACCCCCATACCGACCGCCAATGACAAGGCCATAATCATAATCGCCCGGCGATTGAGACGCTCTCTGGAGACAATACGCACCCCGGATGCAGCAATGGTACCAAACATCACAATGGTCGCGCCGCCAAGTACTGGCTCAGGAATATGCTGCACAAAACCGGCGACTGCCGGGAACAAACCCAGCACAATCAGCATTAATGCCACCACAAAACCCACGTAGCGACTGGCGACGCCGGTCAGCTGGATCACGCCGTTATTCTGGCCAAAGCAGGAGTTGGGGAAGGTATTAAACACCGCAGACAGCATCGAGTTGAGGCCATTGGCCAGCACACCACCCTTGATGCGTTTCATATACAGCTGACCGCTAACTGGTTGCTCTGATACGTCAGAGGTCGCAGTGATATCGCCAATGGTTTCCAGAGAGGTGACCATAAAGATCAGCATCAGGGGGATCAGCAGATTCCAGTCAAAACCCAGCCCGTAATAGAGCGGCGTCGGGATGGTAATCAAATGCCCGGAAGTGGCAGGACTTAGTGTCGGCAGCATACCCATTGCCCAGGCCACCACATAACCTACTGCCATGGCGATCACCAGTGAGGCGACGCGCAGATAGGGGTTGCGCTGGCGGTTAAGGGCAATAATCACCACCAGAACCACAGCGGCGAGCAGCAGATTCTTCGGTGAACCAAAGGTGTGGTTGCTCATGGCGGCATAGCCACCGCCGATAGAGGTCAGGCCGACCTGGATCAGCGACAGGCCAATAATCATCACCACAATACCGGAAACCAGTGGAGTAATGATGCGCTGTGCCAGGTGCAGTACGCGCGACAACAGGATTTCGGTGCAGGATGCCACCATCAGGGTACCAAACAGCGCTGCCATCATGGTTGGCACATCGGCGCCGCCATTTTTCAGCGCCATTCCGCCCATAATCAGTGGAGCAACAAAGTTGAAACTGGTGCCCTGGATAGATAACAGCCCGGAACCGATCGGTCCCCAGGTTTTGATTTGCAGAATGGACGCCAGGCCCGAGGCAAACAAAGACATGCTGATAATGTGTTGGGTATCTTGTTGCGGTAAACCTAACGCCTGACAAATCAGCAGTGCGGGGGTGATCACCGCAACAAACATCGCCAGTAAGTGCTGACAGGCGGCAAACAGTGTCTGTGGCAGCGGTGGACGGTCTTCTAATCGATAAATCAATTCACTGCTACGTGTTGGTTCTGATGATTGGCGCAGTGTCTCTGGCACGGCGGATCCTGTGGTCATTTTTGGCACCCTAAGCGGCAAAGCGGGCATTTTTAATGATATTGACAATAAAAGCAATCGTTTGCCATTGGCATTTTTATTGGTCATTACGCACAAAACCAGCATTTTAATGCTATTTCCCTTGATTCTATGGGGAGATCTATCTTTTAATTCCGTTTCCTGGAGATTTTATTAAAAGTAAAAATTTTTAATCTACTAATTTTCTTGGATATTTTTTGATATGGAGTTCTTTAATGATACACCTCGATACCTACGGCACGTTGGTTGCCGCTACCCTGGTCCTGCTACTGGGCCGTAAGCTGGTAAAATCCGTTTCTTTCCTCGAAAAGTACACCATTCCCGAGCCGGTGGCGGGCGGTTTGCTGGTGGCACTGGTCTTGCTGCTGCTCAATCAGCTGTTTCACTGGGAAATCACTTTTGACCTCTCTCTGCGCGAACCCTTGATGCTGGCTTTTTTCGCCACTATCGGTCTGAACGCCAATCTGGCCAGCCTGCGCGCTGGCGGCAAATCGCTGGTGATGCTGCTGCTGGTGGTCCTCGGTCTGCTATTGTTGCAAAACGCCATCGGCCTGGGCATGGCCAAAATCTTGGGTATCGATCCGCTGATGGGCCTGTTGGCCGGGTCTATTACCCTATCAGGAGGACACGGCACCGGCGCTGCCTGGAGCAAAGTGTTTAGCGAGCGCTACGGATTTGAGAGTGCCACAGAAGTGGCAATGGCCTGTGCCACTTTTGGTCTGGTATTGGGTGGCCTGATTGGCGGGCCGGTGGCGCGTTATCTGGTCAGACACTCGGCCACCCCAAACGGTACCCCCGACGATTTGCAGGATCCCAGCGCCTTTGAAAAACCGACTGTCGGTCGCATGATCACTCCGCTGGTGCTGGTCGAAACGCTGGCGCTGATCGCCATCTGTCTGAGTGCCGGCAGTCATATTGCACGGCAGCTCTCCGGCACCGCTTTTGAATTGCCGACCTTTGTCTGCGTACTGTTTGTCGGCGTGATATTAAGTAACCTGCTGGCATGGTTGGGTTTTTACCGCGTATTTGATCGCGCTGTGTCCATATTGGGTAACGTCAGTTTGTCACTTTTTCTGGCAATGGCGTTGATGAGTCTGAAACTGTGGGAAATGGCCGCGCTGGCGCTGCCGATGATGGCGATTTTGCTGGTGCAAACGCTGGTCATGGCGCTGTATGCCATTTTTGTGACCTATCGTCTGATGGGCAAAAATTACGATGCGGCGGTATTGGCGGCGGGTCACTGCGGATTTGGACTGGGAGCTACGCCGACGGCTATCGCCAATATGCAGGCGATCACCAGCCGTTTCGGGCCTTCGCATCTGGCATTTTTGGTGGTGCCAATGGTCGGCGCGTTCTTTATTGATATCGCCAATGCCATTGTGATTAAGCTTTATTTATTGTTGCCGGTATTTCCTGCGCTGATGGGCTAACGGGCCGGTTTGTGGTCAGGCGGGATCAGGCATTGGTATAGCGTGCGCGCTCGGGCAGCCAACGTTCAATCAATGCCCGGGCATGCTCCGGGTACTGTTGTTGCAGATGGCGGGCAATGCGCTGTACGTCGGGGATCATTGCCTGGTCGCGCAGCAGATCGGCGACTTTAAATTCGGCGCTACCGGTCTGGCGGGTGCCGAGCAGTTCGCCGGGGCCGCGAATTTCCAGATCCTGCTGGGCAATAACAAAGCCATCATTGCTGTCGCGCAGGACTTGCAGACGCTTTTGCGCCGTTTTGCTCAGCGGGGTTTTATATAACAGCACGCAGTGCGAAGCGACAGCGCCACGGCCAACGCGGCCACGCAACTGATGCAACTGCGCCAGACCCAGTCGCTCCGGGTTCTCGATAATCATCAGGCTGGCATTGGGCACGTCGACACCAACTTCGATCACCGTGGTGGCTACCAGCAGTTGGATCTCTCCCTGCTTAAAGGCCTGCATCACCGCCTGTTTCTCTTGCGCTTTCATGCGGCCATGAACCAGACCAATATTTAAATCTGGCAACGCCTCTTTCAGCCCTTGCCAGGTGGCTTCTGCCGCCTGCGCCTCGAGCATTTCCGACTCTTCAATCAGGGTGCAGACCCAGTAGGCCTGACGATTTTCTTCCTGGCAGGCACTTTTAACCCGTTGGATAATATCGCTGCGCCGGGTGTCAGGGATGGCCACGGTAGTCACCGGCGTACGACCCGGGGGCAGTTCATCGATCACCGAGGTATCGAGATCGGCATAGGCGGTCATTGCCAGGGTGCGCGGGATTGGGGTGGCGGTCATAATCAGCTGATGCGGATGAAACCCCTGCTGCTTGCCCTTTTCCCACAGCGCCAGACGCTGGTGGACACCAAAGCGATGCTGTTCGTCGATAATCACCAATGCCAGGGCGGAGAACTGGATCTGCTCCTGAAAGATGGCATGGGTGCCTACCACCATCGATACCTGACCACTGGCGATAGCTTCTTGTTGTGCCAGACGCGCTTTGCCTTTTTGTTTCCCCGCCAGCCAGCCCACCTGAATACCCAGCGGCTCAAACCATTGGCGGAAGTTATTGGCATGTTGTTCTGCCAACAGCTCGGTGGGGGCCATTAACCCGACCTGCTTTCCTTGCGCAATGGCACATAAAGCGGCGAGGGCGGCGACCAGGGTTTTACCCGAGCCAACATCACCTTGAACCAGACGCATCATGGGAAAGGGCTTGGCGAGATCTTGTTCAATCTCGGCAACTACCCGCTGCTGTGCACCGGTGGGACTAAAGGGCAACAAGGCGAGAAATGACTGAATCAAATCCGGGTTGGTAACCAGCGGCAAGGCCTTATAGCTTTGCGTTCCCGCCCGCACGGCGAGCATGCTCAGGTTATGCGCCAGCAACTCTTCCATAATCAGACGGCGCTGTGCCGGATGCTGGCCTTTTTCCAGGTCAGCAAGCTGCATATCGGGAGGCGGGCGGTGTAACAGATGCAAGGCCTGAGACAGCGGCATCAGCGAACGGCTAAGTTCTTCCGGCAGCAGCTCGGCAATGGGCTGACTATCAAGCAGCGCCAATGCCTGATCGGTCAGTTTGCGCAGCGTTGCCTGGCGGATCCCTTCGGTGGTCGGATAGACCGGCGTCAGCGACTCCTGCAATACCACTTCGCTGTTTTCCCCCTGAATGCGGTATTCAGGATGGATAATCTCCGCGCCGTGGGTGCCGCGTTTGATTTCACCATAGGCGGTCACCCGACGACCGGTCGCCAGGCTGTTTTTCATGGCAGCACTAAAGTTAAAAAAGCGCAGCGTTACTATGCCGGTGCCATCGCTAATCTGGCAGGTCAGCATACGTCGACGACCAAAACTGATGTCAGTACGCAGCACCTCGCCTTCTACCGTGGCAAAAATGGCGGGCAATAAATCGTTGATGGCGTAAAGGCGGGTGCGGTCTTCATAGCGCAGCGGCAAATGCAGCAGCAGATCCTGGATGGTTTCGAGCCCAATTTTTGCCAGCTTTTCTGCCTGACTTGCGCCAACGCCCGTCAGTGAGGTAAGCGGAACGGCATCGAGCAGGCGGCCCTTCATCTGGCAACCGTCATTTGCATGGCGGCCCACCAGGCGTCATCGGCGACAATGTTGCCACCGTCATCAATAAAGGGGCGCGGCAGTTTTTTACGCTGGGCAACGTTAGCCAGGACCGGATAGCCGCCTTCAAACAGCAGCCGCTGCTGCTCTTTTTCTTTAAGCAGACTGGTTTTTCGCTGATACATGCCGGCATTTTGACGCTGACGCTGGGCTTCATACAAAATCAGCGCAGAGGCTACCGACACGTTGAGTGATTGCACCATACCGACCATCGGGATCACGATATCACTGTCGGCGAGAGCAAGGGCTTCGGGGGTAATTCCGGTTTTTTCCTGACCCAGCAGAATACAGGTCGGGCGCGTGTAGTCGATAGTGCGAAAATCTACCGCTTTTTCCGACAGATTGGTGGCCAGCACCTGCATGCCCATCGCCTTCATTTTGGCAACGGCGTCCTGAATTGTTTTATGCGTTTTAACTTGAACCCAGCTATTGCTGCCTGCGGCAAAAGATCCCTGGGTTTTCATCCGGCTGCTTGGCCAGACGGCATGGACTTCATGGACGCCAACGGCATCGGCGGTGCGGATCACCGCCGAAACGTTATGCGGTTTGTGAACCTGCTCCATACACAGAGTCAGGTCCGGCTGGCGGGCTGCCAGCATCTCGCGTATGCGCGCATAACGTTCGGGGGTCATCGATCAGTTTCTATTACGCGTGACTTTAATAACGTCCGGCATAATGCGAATTTTACGCATGATATTGGCCAGATGAACGCGGTCGCGGGTGCTCAGGCGAATAACCGCACTGTAGACACGACCGTCTTTTTCTTCGCTGCTCATACTCTGAATATTTGACTGTGCCGCATTGATCGCCGCCGTCAGATTGGCCAGTCCACCCTGATGGTTGAACATATCCACTTTGATTTCAGCGACAAATTCCTGCTCGGGATCCTGATTGTCCCACTCGACAGCCATAAACTTCTCTGGCTCTTTCTGGTAACCACGGATATTACGGCAGGACTCATGGTGCACCACCAGGCCTTTACCCGGACTAACGTGGGCAATAATGGGGTCACCGGGGATTGGACGACAGCATTTTGCAAAGGTGATCAGCACGCCTTCGGCGCCTTTAATCGGCAGATTGCGTGAACCTGACGACGCCATGCTGGATTGGTCGCCCATCAGATTTTTAGCTACCACCAGGCTCATGGCATTGCCGAGGCCAATTTCGGCCAGCAGATCGTCCATTGCGCCGAGCTTCATGCGATCGAGTTCTTTCTTGATATTTTCCGGCGGCAGGTCGCTTAACTTGCGGCCACTGCCCAGGGCGTGATTAAGCAGACGACGACCCAGGGAAACAGAATCATCACGCTTGAGGTTTTTCAGCATCTGGCGGATTTTGGCCCGCGCTCTTGAACTGACCACAAAGTTTAACCAGGCGGCATTTGGACGTGCGCCGGGTGCGGTGATAATTTCGATGGTCTGACCGCTGTTGAGAGGCTGTGACAGCGGGTAAGGCTGACGGTCGACGCGGGCACCAACGCAGGCATGACCGATATCGGTATGCACCGCATAAGCAAAGTCCACCGGCGTGGCACCAGCAGGCAGCTCAACGATGCGACCTTCCGGAGTAAAGACGTAGATCTCATCAGGGAAGAGATCGGATTTTACGCTCTCGATAAATTCGAACGAGTTACCGGCACTTTGTTGTAGCTCGAGCAGACTCTGCAACCAGCGCTGGGCGCGAATTTGTGCCGTGGTACTGTTGCTCTCGCCATTCTCTTTATATGCCCAGTGGGCGGCAACACCCATCTCTGCCATCTGATCCATATCTTCAGTGCGAATCTGGACTTCAACCGGTACCCCGTGGGGGCCGATTAACGAGGTGTGCAGCGATTGATAGCCGTTGGCTTTGGGAATGGCAATATAGTCTTTGACCCGACCAGGGCGCGGCTTGTAAAGGCTGTGCGCCTGCCCGAGAACGCGATAACAGGTATCGAGTTCTTTGACGATCACCCTAAAGGCGTAAATATCCATTATTGAATGGAAGCGCTGTTCTTTCAGGTGCATCTTGCAGTAAATCGAGTACAGATGTTTTTCGCGCCCGCTGACCCGGCACTGAATGCCCGCTTCGGTCAGCCGTCCTTCAATCTCGGAAAGGATTTTCTGGATCATCTCTTTGCGATTACCGCGCGCGGCTTTCACCACTTCTTTGATGACGCGATAGCGATTGGGATAAAGCGCTTCAAAACCCAGCTCTTCCAGCTCGGTCTTGAGATGATGAATACCCAGCCGGTGTGCCAGAGGACTGTAAATTTCCAGCGTTTCACGGGCAATGCGACGACGTTTGTCCGGGCGCAGAGAGCCCAGGGTGCGCATATTATGGGTACGGTCCGCCAGTTTGATCAGAATGACGCGGATGTCTTGCACCATCGCCATAATCATTTTGCGGAAGTTTTCCGCCTGGGCTTCTTTCTTGTCGCGGAACTTGAGCTTGTCGAGCTTTGAAACGCCTTCAACCAATTCGGCAACGGTTTTACCAAACAACTGCTCCATGTCCTGGTAAGTGGCCGGTGTATCCTCGATGACATCATGCAGCAGCGCGGCCATCAGCGTTTCATGGTCGAGTCGCATTTCAGCCAGAATACAGGCCACGGCAACCGGGTGAGTGATATAAGGTTCGCCACTCGAACGTGTCTGCCCCTCGTGCGCGTCCCGCGCAACGAGGTATGCCTGCACGAGGCGCTTGATTTGCTCCTCTGGCAGGTATTTTTGAATCAGCTGATTCAGGCTTTCAAAGATGTACAAGTTTGACCCGCCAGGTTAATTAACGACGGCCTTCGGCGATAGCGGTGACCGCTTGGATTTCGGCGGCTTCTTGCTCTTGTTGTTCCTGACGATCGCGTACGTCGAGGATCTGATTGGTGATCAGGCCTTCTTCGATTTCGCGCAGGGCGATAACGGTGACTTTGTCGTTTTCTTCAGCGACCAGTGGATCTTTACCACCAGATTGCAGCTGGCGTGCGCGACGAGCAGCCACCAACACCAGGTCAAAACGGTTACCAATTTTTTCTACAGCGTCTTGAACAGTTACGCGTGCCATATATGTGCTACTCCACAGGGTGACGAAAGACTGGGCATAATACTGAAAGTGTCTTCAGTCTGCCAATAGTTTGGTGATTAATCCGTCATGACGAAGCCTTTGGCGGCTCAGTCGCAGACGTTCGGCGCGAATAATGGTTTTAAGATCGGACAAAGCCAAATCAAAATCATCATTCACAATTAAATAGTCGTACTCGGCAAAGTGTGTCATTTCGGCCACGGCCTGCGCCATACGTTTGGCAATGACTTCTTCGCTGTCCTGACCGCGTCCACGCAGGCGGCGATCAAGTTCATCTTTTGACGGTGGCAGCACAAAAATACTGCGTGCCTGCGGCATGCGCTGGCGAATTTGCTGGGCGCCCTGCCAGTCGATATCCAAAAAGACATCAACCCCGGAAGCCAATACCTGCTCAATGGCTTTACGCGATGTGCCGTAATAGTTACCGAACACTTCAGCGTGCTCTAAAAACGCCTCATTCTCGATCATTGCGCAGAATTCGTCTTTAGAGACGAAAAAGTAATGCTCGCCATCTTTCTCTCCCGGCCGAATAGAACGGGTGGTATGAGAAATTGAGACCTGCGTGTCGTAGAGCGGTTGAGTTTTCAGTAAAGCCTGTATCAGACTTGATTTACCTGCTCCACTGGGGGCGGAGACAATATATAGCGTGCCTTGGACCATGATGACGTTTCAGCTGATTGGGTTGAAATGAGATACAGAAGAGTGATCTTCGGCACAGTATACACGTTCACCGCTTTCGGTGCAGCGTTCACACGCATTTCAACGCAAGTAATCACCAGAAAATAGTGGCAAGTAACTTTTTTGCGGGATGGATTCCATTTAAAAATGACAATTTGTTTAGTGGGATAATAAAGTGCTGCGGTTTCTCCCGGCTGTGCGCATTACGTCTGGCAGAGCAAAAGGAAAATGCGTTGAATAGGCGAAACAAGGAGAGTTGCCATGCGCTACCTAACGCTTATTACATTGATCTTTTGCGCTTTTATTTCGCTATTTAACTATTCGTCAGCGGCCGTAGTCTGCCCCGATTGGTCATCACAGCGGCTTGAACGGGAGATTGCCCAACTGTCGGCGCAACTGCAGCGCTGGGATATTGCCTATCATCAACAGGGCACCAGCCTGATAGAAGATGCGGTCTACGATAATTTACGCGAAAAGCAGCGGTTTTGGTTGCGATGCGCCAAAAAACCGGTCAGTGAGCTCAATCCCCCCAAAAGTAACGAGCCAAACCTTCACCCTGTTGCCCATACCGGCCTGAAAAAAATGCCCTCCGCGCAAGAGGTGGCCAAATGGATGCGCGGCAAACAGGATTTATGGGTACAGCCCAAAATTGACGGCATAGCGGTGACGCTGGTCTATCAGCAAGGGCGTCTGACCACCATGTTAAGCCGCGGCGATGGTCAATACGGTCAGGACTGGACCGCAAAAAGCCGCCATATCCCGGCTATACCACAAGAAATTGCCGATACCTCCGGGCAACTGGTGTTGCAGGGCGAGCTTTTTTTGCTGATGAACGGTCATCAACAAAAGCTCTCCGGCGGGCTGAACGCCAGATCCAAAGTTGCCGGTGCCCTGATGCGCCGCACATTATCACCAGACATTATGCAGCAAATCGGGGTGTTTATCTGGGAATGGCCAGACGGGCCACAGACGATGCCGGCACGTTTGCAAAAACTGCACGAGTTGGGTTTTCCGCTTAGTCAAAAATTTACCCAACCGGTGAGCAGTCTGGAGCAGGTCAGTCAATGGCGAGAGTCCTGGTATCAGCAGGCACTGCCTTTTGCTACCGACGGCGTGGTGATCCGCCAGCAACAGGAACCCCAGGGGCGGCTGTGGCGAAACAAAACGGCATCGTGGGCGGTGGCCTGGAAATATCCTGTGGTGCAGAAAATTACCGATGTCACCGGGATTGAACTCTCTGTCGGGCGCAGTGGCAAGCGCTCGGTGGTACTGCTGCTGGAGCCGGTTACTCTCGATGACAAGCGGGTGGCGAGGGTGAGCCTGGGTTCGCCAGAGCGGCTAAAAGCCTGGGATATCGTTATTGGTGATCGGGTGGCGGTCAGTCTTGCCGGGCAGGGGATACCCCGTATCGACGAGGTGGTCTGGCGCGTAGCCGTTCGCGATAAAGCGATAGAACCTGAGGGACCGCCGCTGGACTTTCTCTCCTGTTTTACCCCGGTGGAGGGTTGCCGCGCGCAGTTTCTTTCGCGGCTGGTGTGGCTCAGTGGTCCGCAGGGGTTGAATATGGCTGGCCTTGGCCCTGCGACATGGCAGAAATTGCTCGATGCCCGGTTGCTTGATTCATTAATTGACTGGCTTTTCCTGACCGAAGAGCAATTGGCCCAGTTGCCGGGGGTTGGCAGCAAACAGGCGCAAAAACTGGTGGCGCAAATTCAGCTCTCTCGCCAGCAAAGCCTGCGTCGCTGGCTGTCGGCCCTCGGTTTTCCCACGGCCGGGTTGCCAATGGCGCAACGGATGAGCTGGCGGCAGTTGCAGCAATTCAGCGAACAACAGTGGCTGACGGGCCAGGGAATAGGGCCGAAAAACGCCCGGCAAATCCAGCGCTTTCTGCATCATCCCTGCGTGGTGACGATGATGGCGACGCTACATCAGCAGCAGTTGCCAGCGTTTGATTAGCCAGCGCTTTGCCGACGATGACAAGATACTCCTCGGCAGAGGGGCAGAGAACCCATGGCCGTCCAGCACCAAAAGCACGGGGTTAATGATGATCCGAGTCGGGGTAGTGGAACACCGGTAAGCCAAGTTTAAAGCGCAGGGCGATAAGTCGGGCAATAAAACCTGCCAGCAGGGTGACAATCACCACCATATTTTGTGGCAAGGAGAAGTATTGCAACGTGATATATAGCCAGGCGGCGGCAAATGAGATCCCGCCATAAATCTCTTTCTGAAACACCAGCGGAATTTGATTGCACAGCATATCGCGCAGTACGCCGCCAAAGACGCCGGTAATCACTGCGGAAATAGAGGCAATCAAGGGCGGGTGGCCCATATCCAGGGCAATTTGGGTACCGATAATGGAAAATACCACCAGCCCCAGCGCATCCAGTACCAGAAACAGTTTACGTAAATGCCGCATCAGCGGGGCCAACCAGGTGGTCAGGATCGCCGCCGCTGCCACAATAAGAATATATTGCGGATGTTTTACCCAACCTAGCGGATAGTGGCCTAGCACCATATCTCGCACGGTCCCACCGCCTATTGCCGTAGCCGAGGCAATAATAATTACCCCAAACACATCCATTTTCCGGCGACCCGCCGCCAGTGCGCCGGTCATGGCTTCTGCGGTAATACCAATAATATAAAGAACAGTGAGCAACATAAGATTTCGCCAGTCGAGAATGCAAAGAGATTTACTGACTATAGGGTAGTGACCTTTGCTTAGCGTCTCGACTGAGTTTTTCTTTTGGCAAGGCAATCGAATTAGTTAATCTTATCTTGTCATGCTGTATATAGTGCATTTTAGCCTAATTTTTTCATCATGCTTTCTGTATTCACATTAGATTAAATAAAGTGAATATGTTGAAGGGTGTTGGCTGATAATGACGTTTTTTAAGGGATTAAACGAAAATTAAGTATACTTGCTTGGTTACGAGTGTGTATATTCGTCACCTGTTAACCGCTGATGCAGCGACCAACATTTTTATTTTTTTGTCCAGGAGCACAGCATGAAACCCGAAACACCGGTGGTATTGCCGCTGCGCGGGCCCGCTATGCATGAACGCCGCCAGCAGATCATTCAGGCTGCGCTGGATCATTTTCGTCACTATGGCTATGCCAAAACGTCGGTGGCTGACCTGGCCAAGACAATTGGGGTGTCGAGTGCCTATATTTACAAGTTTTTCGAGTCGAAACAGGCAATTGGCGAAGCAGTATGTAGCCATTCCCTGGGGCAGATCGATGATGCGTTGCGCACTATTGCCCGGCGTGAGCAAAGTGCCGCCGAGCGTCTGCGCGATATCTTCACTTCGTTGATGAGAAAAAGTCTGGCGCTGTTTTTCGAAGAAAGAAAGTTGCATGACATTGCCGCTGTTGCAGCGGCAAATCACTGGAGCTCGGCCAATAATCACCGTGCGGCGCTGTTTGGCATTATTAAACAGGTGATTGCCGAGGGGCGCGAAGCCGGTGAATTTGAATGCCAAACGCCAATTGATGAAGTCTGTATGGCAATTGCCAGTGTGATGACGCCTTTTTCGCATCCGTTGATGCTTGAAGAGAAAACGCCTGAGCAACTGGAAGAGCGTGTCGTCGTGATCACCAATTTGGTATTACGCAGTCTGGCCAGGTAAACGCACTGGCAGTAAAGAAGTGACAAGTTTCCATCCGCGTGACTCGTTACTTATTATTTAAATAATTCCAGCTCTCGCGCTGTCCGCTTATCAGGGATACCGATGCTGTGAGATGCCCGGGGTGTTCCCCTCATCTCAACCTAAACAGAATGATCCTTAGAGGAATTTTTATGACTCATCGTCGCGTAGTAATTACTGGTATGGGGGCGGTGAGCCCGCTCGGTTGTGATATCGATACAATCTGGAAAAGGCTTTTGGCTGGTCAGTCAGGTATCCGTGTATTGCCGGATGAGATCGTCGAGACGCTGACGGTAAAAATCGGAGGCCAGGTACAAACCCTCGAGCAGGATCCTGAATCCGGCTTCGATGTCGATCAGCACGTTGCGCCGAAAGACCAAAAGAAAATGGACCGTTTTATTCTGTTCGCTATGGCTGCTGCGGATAAAGCGATTGCAAACGCTGGCTGGAAGGCAGAAACGGCGGAACAACAGGAGCGCACTGCAACCGTTATCGGTTCCGGTATTGGTGGTTTCCCGGCCATTGCTCATGCGGTAAGAACCAACGATAGCCGTGGCGCAAAACGTTTGTCGCCTTTTACGGTGCCTTCATTTTTGGTCAACCTGGCTTCTGGTCAGGTGTCGATCAAGCATCAGTTTAAAGGGCCGATTGGCGCACCGGTGACCGCCTGTGCGGCCGGGGTGCAGGCTATCGGTGATGCAGTACGTCTGATCCGTAACGATGAGGCCGATATTGCCATTTGTGGTGGTGCGGAAGCGGCCATTGATACCGTAAGCCTTGGCGGTTTTGCGGCTGCCAAAGCCATGTCTTCCGGCCATACCGATCAGCCTGAAAAAGCTTCACGCCCTTTTGATAGTGCGCGCGATGGTTTTATTATGGGCGAAGGGGCTGGCATGCTGGTCATTGAGGAGCTGGAACACGCGCTCGCGCGTGGTGCCAAACCTCTGGCCGAGATCGTCGGTTACGGCACCAGCGGTGATGCCTACCATATGACTTCCGGTGCCGAAGATGGCAATGGTGCGGGTCGTGCAATGAAAATTGCTTTGCGCCAGGCAGGCATTAAACCTGAGCAGGTTGACCATCTTAACGCCCATGCCACCTCAACGCCGGTTGGCGACCTGGGTGAAATCAACGCCATAAAAACCCTGTTTGGTACCGACGGCAAGCTGGCTGTCACCTCCACCAAATCCGCAACCGGGCATTTGCTTGGCGCGGCGGGTGGTCTGGAAACCATCTTCACCGTACTGGCTATCCGCGATCAAATCGTGCCGCCAACGCTGAATCTTGAGAATAAAGATCCGGCAGCAGAAGGCTTGAATATCATTGGTAACACGGCGCAAGCGCATAACATTATTTATGCCTTATCCAATGGTTTTGGCTTCGGCGGCGTCAATGCCTGTGTATTGCTTAAGCGCTGGGAAGACTAAGTCTCCTTCTGCCCGCTGACAATAAGTAAAAAGCCCGCTATTAATGGACTGACCCCATAAAGTTGGACAGTTCATGTTAAGCGGGCTTTTTTACGCCTTTATAAACCCTCTGGTCGAGGGATTTCATAAAAGTCGCCAGAAGGATCGCGCTTGTAATAATGACCATGGCTAACGTAAAAACGTTCACCGTGGAAATCAAGCGGGGTAAGGTCTGGCGGCGCAGAATCATATTCCTGCGGTTCAGCATCATAGTCAGGCGGTGGCGGGGTATCCTGCGGCGGTGCATTGACTTCTACGTAATCATCGCCTTGTTTCTGGTAATAATTTCCGTTTAGTGCCCAGTAGGTCAAGCCACCAATCACCACGGCAACAGCGGCATCGGGTAAGATATTAAATCCATGTCCGGGACCACCATGTCCCCCATGTGCCAGTGCCAGCGGCGGTGAAAGCAGGCTCAGGGTCAATAGTGATACAGCAAGCTTCTTCATTTCATTCCCCTCAGGGGTCAAACACTCAACAGAGACAAACTCTCCGACTGATATAAGGGGTAAAGGGGATGCCGTCAATCTCTGCGCATGCCATTGTCACACTCGGTAACAACTGCATACGCTATCCTCACGGGGCTGCGGAGAACTGACACTCAGTCCATGTACGCATTATAGCTTGGCCGTGCAAGGTGCTCTTACCTGATAAATCGCGTACATCCCTTCTGGCTTATAGCATTACGCCACCATTGGGGGTGTGAAGCTGATCCTAAATGAGTAATAAAGTCAGGCTGCGATACTTTATAAATAATAAGAATTTTTTTTATTGATCTAACGCAATAGTGTTTTTATCCACCTTGTTATGGTCGATAGCTCTAATAATAAAAAAAATAGTGAGCAATGAAATGATAGAGACCAACAGAAGAGGTTTTTTCAAGATCTGCGCTGGAGGGATGGCAGGTACCACGCTTGCTGCTTTGGGCTTTTCACCTGCAACTGCACTTGCTGCCCCGCGCAGCTACAAGTTGCTGCGAGCCAAAGAGACACGGAATAACTGTACATACTGCGCAGTAGGCTGCGGAATACTGATTTATAGTCTGGGTGACGGGGCAAAAAATGCCCGTGACGCTATTTTCCATATCGAGGGTGACCCCGATCACCCCGTCAGTCGAGGTTCACTCTGTCCCAAAGGGGCAGGACTTATCGACTATATTCATAGCGAGGAGCGATTACAGTACCCTCAATATCGTGCCCCGGGTTCAAACCAATGGCAACGCATTGGCTGGGACGAGGCGATAGATCGCATTGCACGGCTGATGAAAGCCGACCGCGATGCCAATTTCCAGCAAAAGAATAAAGATGGTGTGGTCGTTAACCGTTGGACGACCACCGGTATGCTCTGTTCCTCCGCCGCCAGTAATGAAACCGGCGCTCTCGACTATAAGTTCTCTCGTGGCCTGGGCATGCTGGCCGTCGAGAATCAGGCGCGTTTGTGCCATGGTCCAACCGTATCCGCTCTGGCGCCTTCCTTTGGCCGCGGAGCGATGACCAATAACTGGATTGATATTAAAAACGCGGATGTCATCCTGATTATGGGTGGCAATCCGGCGGAGGCGCACCCGGTGGGCTTCAAGTGGGTTATCGAAGCCAAGAAGCACAATAATGCCCAGGTGATGGTGGTTGATCCGCGCTTTAATCGTTCAGCCGCTGTAGCCGACCACTATGCGCCGATCCGTCCGGGCAGCGACGCCGCCTTCCTGCTGGGCGTGATCCACTATTTGATTGAAAATGACAAGATCCAGCATGAGTATGTGAAATCCTATACCAATGCCACTTTGCTGGTGCGCGATGACTACGCCTTTACCGAAGGCTTGTTCAGTGGCTTTGACCAGACAACCCACCGTTACGACACCACCAGTTGGCAGTATCAGCTGGATGAAAAGGGTCAGGCAAAACGTGATGAAACCTTAACGCATCCGCGCTGTGTGTGGAATTTGCTGAAAGAACATGTCTCCCGCTATACCCTCGACGCGGTAGTCAATATCTGCGGTACACCGAAGGAAGATTTCCTTACCGTCTGCCAGACTTTGGCCACCACCTGCGTCACCAAC
This sequence comes from Rouxiella aceris, assembly GCF_012933545.1. Classification (GTDB taxonomy): domain Bacteria; phylum Pseudomonadota; class Gammaproteobacteria; order Enterobacterales; family Enterobacteriaceae; genus Rouxiella; species Rouxiella aceris. Next base: position 54,856 of record NZ_JAADJU010000014.1, read on the forward strand.
AAAACCGCCAGTATTCTCTATGCCCTTGGCTGGACGCATCACACCAATGGCGGGCAGATTATCCGCTGTGCGGCGATGATCCAGCTGCTGCTCGGTAATATCGGCATGATTGGCGGCGGTATTAATGCTCTGCGCGGTCACTCCAATGTTCAGGGCTACACCGACCTCGGGCTGCTTTCCCTCAATATGCCAGGCTATATGCCATTGCCTTCCGAAAAGCAGACCACGCTGGAAAGTTTTCTCGGTGCCATCACTCCCGCAACGCTTAGCGCCGGTGAGGTCAACTACTGGCAAAATACGCCAAAATTCTTTGTCAGCCTGATGAAGAGTATTTATGGCGACAAGGCGACGGCACAAAATAGTTGGGGTTTTGACTGGTTGCCGAAGTGGGATAAAAGCTACGATGTGACCACCCAGGCCGAGCTGATGCTGGATGGCAAAATGAATGGCTATCTTATTCAGGGCTTTAATCCACTGGCGGCCTTCCCGGATAAAAACAAAGCCACTCAGGCTTTTTCAAAACTCAAATATATGGTGGTGATCGACCCGCTGGCGACGGAAAGTGCCAGCTTTTGGCAAAACGAAGGGGAGTTTAACAACGTCGATAGTGCTGCCATTCAGACCGAGGTTTTCCGTTTACCTTCCTCATGTTTTGCGGAAGAAGACGGTTCTATCGCCAACTCTTCTCGTTGGCTACAGTGGCACTGGGCAGCAGTAGCCCCGCCGGGAGAGGCATTGCACGATGCCAAAATCCTCGGGCGTTTGTTTACCCGTCTGCGCGAACTCTATCAAAATGAAGGGGGCGTAGCGGCTGAGTCTTTCCTCAGTGTGAACTGGAACTACCGTGATCCCACCGATCCGCAGCCTGAAGAGGTGGCGCGCGAAGCCAACGGCAGCGCACTGCAGGATATCTTTGACGACCAGGGCAAACTGGTACTGAAAAAAGGTCAGCAGATCGCCAGCTTTGCGCAGTTGAAAGACGACGGCAGTACCGCCAGTTTTTGCTGGATCTATGCCGGCAGCTGGACGGAAGCGGGCAATATGATGGCCAGCCGCGACAATACCGATCCTTCCGGGCTGGGCTCTGTTTCTGGTTGGTCATGGGCATGGCCGGCCAACCGCCGCATTCTGTATAACCGCGCTTCTGCGGATGCGTCCGGCAAGGCCTGGGATCCGAAACGTCCGTTGTTGGAGTGGGATGGTACTCGCTGGCACGGACTGGATGTTCCTGACTTCCCGGTTAATAGCGCACCAGATAAAAAAGTGTCGCCATTTATCATGTTACCGGACGGTTTGGGTCATCTGTTCTCGCTCAATAAAATGGTGGACGGGCCTTTCCCGGAACACTATGAGCCAATGGAGTCGCCGATCGGCACCAATCCGCTGCATCCTAAGGTGGTATCAAGTCCGGTAGTTCGCGTTTTCCCTCGTGATAAGAAGGCGTTAGGCAAGGCTGCGGATTTCCCGTATGTCGCCACCAGCTATTCCATTACCGAACTGTTCCGTCACTGGACCAAGCACGCTCTGCTCAACGCCATTGCTCAGCCAGAGCAGTTTGTGGAAATCAGTGAACAGTTGGCAAAGGCAAAATCCATTGCTACCGGGGATGCGATCCGTGTTTCTTCACAACGAGGTTATATCAGGGCCAAGGCGGTCGTGACCGCGCGCCTGCATCCGCTGACGGTCAACGGGGAACAGATCGAAACGGTGGGTATTCCTTGCCATTGGGGCTTTACCGGGGCAACCCGCAAAGGTTTCCTGGCCAATACGCTGACGCACAGTATTGGTGAAGCGAACTCGCAAACGCCGGAATATAAAGCGTTTTTAGTCAACGTTGAGAAGGTGTGAGGCGCTTATGTCAATGCAATCTCAGGATATTATCAAACGTTCAGCCACCAACGATCTCACGCCGCCACCGCAGGCTCGTGATTTTAAAATGGAAGTGGCCAAGCTGATTGACGTCAGCACCTGTATTGGCTGTAAAGGTTGTCAGGTTGCCTGCTCAGAATGGAACGATATTCGCAGTGAAGTGGGGCATAACGTCGGTATTTATGATAACCCCACCGACCTGAGCGCCAAAGCCTGGACGGTGATGCGTTTTAGCGAAGTCAAAAATGAGCACAACAAGCTGGAGTGGCTGATCCGTAAAGACGGCTGCATGCACTGTAGCGATCCGGGTTGTCTGAAGGCCTGTCCATCCCCCGGGGCGATCATCCAGTATAAAAATGGCATTGTGGATTTTCAGTCAGAGCAGTGTATTGGCTGTGGTTATTGTATCGCTGGCTGTCCGTTTAATATTCCACGCCTTAATCCGCAGGATAACCGGGTTTATAAATGTACGCTTTGCGTCGATCGGGTCACGGTGGGTCAGGAGCCTTCCTGTGTCAAAACCTGTCCTACCGGTGCGCTTAATTTCGGCACTAAACAGGATATGCTGGATTTGGCCGCCACGCGGATTGCCGAACTGAAATCTCGCGGGTTCACTAATGCCGGGCTCTATAACCCGGAAGGCGTGGGCGGCACCCATGTTATGTACGTTCTGCACCATGCCGATAAGCCAGGGTTGTATCACGGCTTGCCGGAAAATCCCTCTATTTCCACGCCAATCAATTTGTGGAAAGGCGTGCTCAAACCGGTGGCGGCACTCGGCTTTATTGCCACCTTTGCCAGCCTGATCTTCCACTATGTCGGCATTGGGCCAAATACCGAAGAACTGGAAAAATCAGAGGAGGATATCCATGAGTAAGCAGCCTGAAATATTGCGCACTCGATTTATCGATCGTGCCTGCCACTGGTGCGTGGTGATCAGCTTTATCCTGGTGGCGCTGTCCGGTATGGCGTTGTTTTTCCCCACCTTGCAATGGCTGACCGATACCTTTGGTACTCCGCAGATGGGGCGCATCCTGCACCCTTTCTTTGGCGTTGCCATCTTCTGCCTGCTGATCGTGATGTTTTTCCGCTTTGTTAAACACAATATTCCAGAGCGGGAAGATATTCCCTGGTTGAAGAATATTGTCGAAGTGCTGAAAGGCAATGAGCATAAGGTCGCTGACGTCGGCAAATATAACGCCGGTCAAAAACTGATGTTCTGGAGCATTATCGGCCTGGTATCGGTGCTGGGGATTACCGGCGTGATTATCTGGCGACCTTTTTTCGCCGGGTATTTTCCTATCCCGCTGATTCGCGTCTGTTTACTTATCCACGCCACGGCGGCCATTGTGCTTATCCATGCCATCCTGATCCATGTCTATATGGCATTCTGGGTTAAAGGCTCGATTCGCGGCATGGTGCAGGGGCGGGTAACGCAGCCGTGGGCGAGGAAACACCATCCTCGCTGGTATCGCAAGCTGATGGCTAAACAGGCGAAGGATAGATCATGATCACGCCTCCTTCTGCCTCACAAAACGGTCCGATCCCTTATGTACTGCGCAGTGCGCCGTTAACCCGTTACACCGGGCGCGCGGCGCGCTTGCGCGGACTGGCGGCCAATGCGTCGATGGCAGATTATCTGCTGTTTAGCGCTGCGCTGGTGGAGGCTCAGCAGGCCTTCTGCGAGCGCTTCCCGCTTCCGGCAGCCTTAGCCGAGCAAGCCGCTGCCTCTGCGTCACTGAAAGGCACGGCGTGGCTGGACAGCGAATATTGGCAACAGGCGCTGGACGCGATACTTGATCAGATGCTGACCACGGCACCTGACCATGTGCGTCCTGCTGCCCGGGCACTGCGTGACAGTACCAGAGCAGATCGCCAACGCTGGGCCAGTGAACTGCTTAACGGCCAGTTTCAACAGGTTAGCGCTACCGATAGCCTGTTTATCTGGGCGGCTATCAGCCTCTACTGGACGCAGTTGGCTGCCGCCACCACTGTTCTGCCCTCTGCCGATTATGGTCAGTCACGCCAGCTCTGTCCGCTGTGCGGCAGTCCGCCGGTCGCCAGTGTGATCCATGCCAGGGAACCGCGAGGCCTGCGTTATTTGCACTGTTCACTGTGCGAATGCCAATGGCATAAGGTGCGTAGCACCTGTAGCGTTTGCCCGCAGGATGAAAAAGTGGAGTATTGGTCGATTGATAAATCCAATGCCGTGGTAAAAGCGGAAAGCTGCGATACCTGTCATAGCTATCTGAAGGCGCTGTATGCGGAACAGGATAGTGAGGTGGACGCCATGGCTGACAGCCTGGCTTCACTGCTTCTCGATATGGAAATGGAGACGCGTGGTTACCGCTGTAGCGGCATTAATCCGTTGCTGTTACCGGGGGCGCAGGAGTAGCGATCGCCGTCCCGATATAAACCGCAATAAGCGGCGGTCAAAAAGCCCGACACAATGTTCGGGCTTTTTATTTTGTTGCCGAGCAGTAATAAAAAGCCACGGATGGTTTGGCCATTTCACGCAGTTCAGGCTAACGTGGAATATTCTTAATCAGCGGAAAGCTGTTCCTATATTATTCTTTATTAAGAACTGCCATCGTTTCCTATTCCCTTTGAGGAGATTGATTTTATGTTTATCCATTTTTTCAATTCACCCGCTTTTTAAGAGAATTGAACAACGTTCTTCTTACGTCCGGCACCACTTGCGCGAATAGTCATAAATCCTCCCATGATAGGTTTCAACTTAAAATTGATCACATATCGCGGATAAAAACGATCATAAAATTTGATTCTTATTTTACGTGCGGAAAAATACGATGGGGCGGGCAGCCCGTAACAGATGGCAGCCAAAACGTTTAACCCACCCTCCCATTATCAAATCTTTTTTTAGCCCACTGGCACAGACCTCGTTTTTAAACTGCTTTTTAGTCAATGCCACTTTAAAATATCACACTTACCCCTATAATAAACATGGTTTATCAAATGGAGTTTTGCGACGGATGACAATACAAGGGAAGTTCATCATCAATGGGGCAGACTACTCGCCTCTGACCATTTACGGTATAGGCACCTTCATGGCGTTTTCAGGGCAGGGAGCTTACATAAACAAAGGAGCATGTGCCCACACTGCCAAGTGTAGGGCCGATACCTGGCTCGAAGCTTATGCTTATGGAAAAATAGAGATAATAGCAAATGGCACTACTTGTCCGTAAGCTTGTTAAATTTATTTTTTATATTCTTGTCTTCTATGTATGTGCAAGGATAGATTTTTATTTCAACATTAGTGAAAATATAATCAGTTGGGATTTCATCCATTTTCTTGCCAAGGTATTTGGTGTTGAAGGAATGGGGGAAGCAATCATGAATATTTACGATGAAGTATGCATTTATTTCATTGCATCAGTTTCCATCGTTGTGTATTCATTTTTAATTACACTTGCAGTTAATCTCTACAATAAAGAATTTTCTGTTGGGCCGTTTACGAAGTGGTTCCTCTCTTGTGTAATGAAAACTTTTGCCCTGGCAGTAGTATGCGTGATTATTTTTTACATCGTTATAACCTTGTTGGGATTCGTTTTTGATTGATAAAGGGGCGGATACCCCTTTTAACTATCGTTCATTCCAGCTATCTGAATGCTGTACATTACCATCACAATATTTGTGTGTGATCTTTTCATACATCAGAGAAACCATTTCTGTATGGTTTGCGCCCGACATTTCTGACATTTTGGTATTAGGCATTCCCGGATTAAATGAGATAACCGTAACGCCCTCCAGTAGCATATTGTAATACTCTTGTTCCTAATCGGCGTCATTGATGCGATACCGTTTAAATTCTGGTGATAATGCGAGTCTATAGAGACAACAAAGCCCGCTATGGTGCGGGCTTTTAGGATTTATGCTAGCTGATGCATTCTCGTAATTGCTTACTCAATATTCTGAATCTGCTCGCGCATCTGTTCAATTAACACTTTCAGCTCAATGGCCGAAGTGGTGACGTCGGAGTTAATTGATTTGGAGGCCAGGGTGTTGGATTCACGGTTGAATTCTTGCATCATAAAGTCCAGGCGACGGCCTACGGCCTCTTCTTTCTTCATGATTTTATGGGTTTCTTTAACGTGCGCTTCCAGTCGGTCCAACTCTTCGGCGACGTCAACGCGCTGTGCCATTAGCACCAGCTCTTGTTCCAGACGGTTATTTTCCAGCTGTACCTGCGCGTCTTCCAGTTTGCTGACCAGGCGTTCACGCTGCCATAGCAATACATTTGGCATCTGCGCGCGGACTTTGACCACTTCGGCACTGACGCCGTCAAGACGTTGTTCAATCAGCGTTTTCAGTGATGCGCCTTCGCTTTCACGGGCGCTGATAAAGTCATCCAGCGTGGTTTCCAGCGCCTGCAGCAGTTCATTGCTGATGGCATCGAGATCTTGCTCTTCGGCCTGCATCACACCCGGCCAGCGCAGTACATCCAGCGGATTGATTTCACCTTCATCACTTTGCATCTTGACCCATTGCGCGGCTTCGACCAGCTGTTTTGCCAGCTTTTCGTTAAGTTGCAGGGTGCCCTGGGCGCTGGGGTCAAGATCGAAACGCAGATTGCATTCAACTTTACCGCGGGTCAGTCGGGCGCGGATGCGTTCACGGATAACCGGCTCCAGACCGCGGAACTGCTCGGGCAGACGGATATAGGTTTCAAGATAACGCTGGTTTACGGAGCGAAGTTCCCACGCTGCGCTGCCCCAGTTACCCTTGATTTCACGTCGGGCATAAGCGGTCATACTACGGATCATGTCTGTTTACCTGTTAATGTAAAGATGAAGGGATTATAGCCTCGCTGCAGCGGTCATGATAGGCATTACCTCACGAAGCCCGTATAATGCGCAGCCAATCATGATTTGCGAGCCGGAGAACAACCCATGCGTCCAGCAGGCCGAAATGCACAACAAGTACGCCCCCTTACCCTGACCAGAAACTACACTAAACACGCTGAAGGTTCTGTGTTAGTGGAATTTGGTGATACTAAAGTTCTTTGCACCGCAACGGTAGAAGAGGGCGTTCCTCGTTTTCTCAAAGGCCAGGGCCAGGGATGGATCACCGCAGAATATGGCATGCTGCCACGTTCAACCCACAGTCGTAATCCCCGTGAAGCCGCAAAAGGCAAACAGGGCGGACGTACTCTGGAGATCCAGCGTCTTATCGCCCGTTCACTGCGTGCGGCGGTCGACCTTAAAAAGCTGGGTGAATTCACCATTACTCTCGACTGCGACGTGTTGCAGGCCGACGGTGGTACCCGTACCGCGTCCATTTCCGGGGCCTGTGTGGCACTGGCTGATGCGTTAAATGCGCTGGTTGCGGCTAAAAAGCTGAAGACCAACCCAATGAAAGGTCTGGTGGCGGCCGTGTCCGTCGGTATTGTCAAAGGCGAAGCGCTGTGTGACCTGGAGTATGTCGAGGACTCGGCAGCCGAAACCGATATGAACGTGGTAATGATGGAAGACGGCCGGATGATCGAAGTGCAGGGTACCGCAGAAGGCGAGCCTTTCAGCCACGAAGAGTTGCTGAGCCTGCTGACCCTGGCTCGCGGGGGGATCGAAACGATTTTCCAGGCGCAGAGAGCGGTCCTGGCAGCAGAATAATTTTTTAAGGCGACCATGAGTCGCCTTTTTTATGGTCACAACGTCTGTATCCCTTTGGGTATAGTCATCAAATTTAAGACGAGGAGAAGCACCCATGAAAGCCTATCAGCGCCAGTTTATTGAGTTTGCACTGAACAAGCAGGTTTTGAAATTCGGCGAATTTACCCTGAAATCAGGCCGTATCAGCCCCTACTTTTTTAACGCAGGTCTGTTTAATACTGGGCGCGATCTGGCTTTGCTTGGTCGCTTCTACGCCGAAGCGCTGATCGATTCCGGCATCGATTTTGATCTGGTGTTTGGCCCGGCGTATAAAGGTATTCCTATTGCGACCACCACCGTGGTGGCGCTGGCTGAGCAGCATGAGCGCGACGTGCCTTACTGCTTTAACCGTAAGGAAGCCAAAGACCACGGCGAGGGCGGTACGCTGGTTGGCAGTCCGTTGCAGGGGAAAGTGATGCTGGTGGATGATGTGATCACCGCCGGTACCGCGATCCGCGAATCGATGGAAATTATCAATGCCCACCAGGCAACGCTGGCTGGCGTACTGATCTCTCTCGACCGCCAGGAGCGGGGACGTGCGGATATCTCGGCAATTCAGGAAGTAGAACGGGATTATCACTGCAAGGTGATTTCCATTATTACGCTGGCTGATTTGATTGATTATCTCGAAGAGAAAACCGAGATGGCCGATCATCTGGCGGCTGTACGTGCCTACCAACAGCAGTACGGGATTTAACTTTCTTCTGCTGATATAAGAAAAGGGCCAATGGCCCTTTCAGACTGCTGACAAAGCTCATTTTTAGGGAGAGTACACCGTTGGGGTCGTAGCGGGCTTGCCCGCCGGAGCGCCCCTAGGTGTGCTATGCCCGGGTATCTCGATCTTCAAAACCACTTTGTCATCAAACTCAAAGGGCCAATGGCCCTTTTTGCATTTACTGCAGTTGTGCGGCAATTAGCGGCCAGCGGGTATCGAAATCCTGCGTTGGTCGATACTTGAACTCGGAACGAACAAAGCGCGACAGCAGGCCTTCGCAAAGTGCCAGCAACTGGCTGGCCAGCAGCGTTTCGTCGGTTTTGAATCCACTGCCTTCACGCATTTTCTTTTCGCGTAGCACCTGGCGAAGCTGTACTTCTATACGCTCAAACAACTGGTTAATGCGGTCCTGCAAGCGTTCCTGTTCAAACATTAACGCATGCCCGGTCATAATGCGGGTCAACCCCGGATTACGTTCGGCAAAGCCCAGGATCAGCAACAGTATAAGACGAAGCCGGTTAAACGTATCTTTTTCATCCTGCAGAATAAGGTTGATACGGGTGATCAAACTGTCTTCGATAAACTCGATCAGACTGTCAAACATCCGCGTCTTGCTGGGAAAGTGACGGTAAAGTGCAGCTTCTGATACGCCGACATTGGCGGCAAGTTTTGCCGTAGTGATCCGCTGGCTGCCATCGCTGGACTCGAGCATTTGCGCTAGCGCCTGCAAAATCTCCTCGCGCCGGTTCCTTTTAGTAGTTTCTTTTTCTGCCATGCCTGAATAGACCCTTGCTAAAAACGGCTCAAAATATACGAAAACCGCACAATTGCCGCGGCGATCGGCAGATCGCGCAGCTTATAGACCCTTCATTCTTAGAGTGGTAACGGGCAAAGCGCCCGACCGCTAAAAGTGGTTGGAAATCAGTAATTTTTTATTGTATCGGTTTGATATAAACAAGGATCTGTTCAATATCCTGCGGCCCTGCACCGCGATGTTGAACAGATTCTTACTGGCGTCCAGAATGGCCAAAGCCACCTTCGCCGCGTTCGCTGCTGGTAAAATCTTCAACCAGATTGAATTCGGCCTGCACGACAGGAACAAACACCATCTGCGCAATACGTTCGCCCGGCTCAATGGTAAAGCTGGTTTGCCCACGGTTCCATACCGATACCATCAACTGCCCCTGATAATCCGAGTCGATAAGTCCTACCAGATTACCCAATACGATACCGTGCTTATGACCCAAACCGGAACGCGGCAGGATCACCGCAGCCAGATTGGTATCGGCAATATGAATCGCCAGACCGGTAGGCAACAGGGTGGTTTCACCCGGGTGCAGCTCCACGGCGGTATCCAAAATTGCCCGCAGATCCAGGCCCGCAGAGCCAGGGGTGGCGTAAGCCGGTAAAGGGAATTCTTTACCGATGCGCGGATCAAGGATCTTAATGTCTATTTTTTTCATCATAACGGCTGACAATCTCGTCGAATAAAGCCTGGCCAAGCTGCTGTTTATCGCTAAGCGGTAAACGCAGATCGCCATTTTGCCAAAAAAGATGCAGGGCATTGGTATCGCTGTTAAAACCATGCCCGGCAAGTGATACATCATTCGCGCAAATCAGGTCAAGATTCTTCCTGATGCGTTTTTGTTGGGCGTATTCTTCCACATTCTGGGTTTCGGCAGCAAACCCAACCACATAAGGCCGCTGATGTTGCATGGCGGCTACCCCGGCGACAATATCAGGGTTTTTAACCATTTTCAGCGTGATTTCATCACCCTGTTTTTTGATTTTTTCGTCAGCAATAGCCAGGGCGCGATAATCCGCCACTGCGGCGCAGGCGATAAAAATATGCTGGGAAGCCACGCTCTGATTGACGGCCGCCTGCATTTCCAATGCGGTGGTCACGTCTATACGCGTCACATTGGGTGGTGTCGGCAGGGTAACCGGACCGCTAATTAGCGTGACCTGTGCGCCGCGTTTCGCCGCGGCCTGGGCGATAGAAAAGCCCATCTTGCCAGAACTGTGGTTGCTGATATAACGCACCGGATCCAAGGCTTCGCGGGTCGGGCCAGCGGTGACCATAATCTTCAGATGTTGCAGATCTTGCTGCGGGGAGAAATGCTCAACCGCCATGGCAACGATAACCAGCGGGTCGAGCATACGACCCGGGCCGACGTCGCCGCAGGCCTGGCTACCTTCATCTGGCCCCCAGATCAGTGTGCCGCGGGCAGATAATTGCTGCAGGTTTTGTTGGGTAATGGTTGCCCGATACATCTGCTGGTTCATGGCCGGCAGCACCGCGACGGGGGCGGCGGTGGCCAGGCAGACGGTGGTCAGCAGATCGTTGGCCATACCGGCATTCATCCGCGCCAGCAGATCTGCCGTTGCCGGGGCAATAATCACCAGATCGGCCCATTTGCCCAGTTCGATATGCCCCATGGCCGCTTCGGCAGCAGGATCGAGTAGCGAGTCAGAGACCGGATAACCCGAAACGGCCTGCAAACTGAGCGGGGTAATAAAAGCTTTGGCCGCTTCTGTCATCACTACCCGTACTTCTGCTCCGCGATCGCGTAAACGCCGTACCAGCTCCGGTGCTTTGTAGGCGGCGATACCGCCGCTGACGCCAAGCACAATATGTTTGCCGGAAAGTCCCGTCATCATGATTGTCCGATTGAAAGTCCAAAGAGGCGATATTTTAGCATAATGCGCATTCATGACAGCTATACGCTTTCGTTATTAAGGAGAGCTCCGGCGGTTTTGCGAGATATCTCGCAGGGTAAATTTTCATAAAACCATTGGCTATCCGGCTATGAGACAATCCTGACTCACAAGGAGTGGGGGGATGAAAAATCATAAAATCTTCTGGCAATCTGGCGCAGGTCCCAGAGAAAAACTGATCACCTTTGGTGCAGAAACATTATCGGACTGTGAGTTGCTGGCAATCTTTTTACATACCGGCGTGCGCGGCATGAACGTATTGGAGTTGGCCGAGCGTCTGATCATGCATTTTGGCTCGATTTATGAAATTCTGGCCGCCGATTATTCGACGCTGGCCAGCTTTCATGGCATGGGTGCTGCCAAATTTGCCCAGCTTTCGGCGGTGACCGAACTTTCTCAGCGGCGCTATGCCTGTCAGCTTGCGCGGGAAAATGCCCTGCTTAACCCGCTGGTCACCCGCCAATATTTGCAGAATTTACTGTCTCATCGTGAAAGAGAGGTGTTTTTAGTACTTTTTCTCGACAATCAACACCGTGTTATTCGCCATGAGGAGATGTTTGCTGGTACCATTAGCCGCGTCGAAATTCATCCTCGCGAAATTGTACGTGAAGCGATGAAGGTTAATGCGGCGGCGCTGATTCTGGCGCATAATCACCCGTCCGGCAAAGCGGAACCCAGTTTTGCGGACAGAAGGGTAACCGAACAGATAATAAAAGCGTGCCAACTGCTCGATATTCGCGTGCTTGATCATTTTGTGATTGGGGGCGGTGAAACGGTATCTTTTGCCGAGCGCGGTTGGATTTAGACTTCTTTTTGAAGATCCTTTGGGATCTTTAGCTGTTCGGGACTTGAGCACTTACGCTCTAGAGCGTATACTACGCCACCTTTGAGAATCTTGGGTTTGGCGTTAAGAGCCTATCTCAGCAGGTTTCATACCTGATGATTTGGTTTTTACCCGACGACAGTGAGTCGGTTCTCAGTGGAGTTTGCTGAGATGGGCTCTCAAAGCCTGACGAGGCGGCCATACCCTATACGAAGCTCGAGCTGATTTGATTTTTGGAGAATAGACACATGTCCCGAGTCTGCCAAGTTACTGGCAAGCGCCCGGTGAGCGGTAACAACCGTTCCCACGCAATGAACGCGACCAAACGCCGTTTTCTGCCAAACCTGCATTCCCATCGTTTTTGGGTTGAAGGTGAGAAGCGCTTTGTAACTCTGCGTGTATCTGCTAAAGGTATGCGCGTGATTGATAAGAAGGGTATCGAAACGGTCTTGGCCGAAATTCGTGCCCGTGGTGAGAAGTATTAAGGAAAGGAACTGAAACATGGCTAAAGGTGTTCGCGAGAAGATCAAGCTGGTTTCTTCTGCTGGTACTGGTCACTTCTATACCACCACGAAGAACAAGCGTACTAAGCCGGAAAAATTGGAACTGAAGAAATTCGATCCAGTTGTCCGTCAACACGTGATCTACAAAGAAGCTAAAATTAAATAATTTTAGTGGATTATCTAAAAACCCGGCCTTGGCCGGGTTTTTTTATGCCCGTAGAATGGCATGACTATGGTTGAAACATTGGATGCGGGAGAGGCTATGCCAGAATTACCAGAGGTAGAAACCAGTCGGCGGGGCATAGAACCCTATCTGGTTGGCCATACCATTATGCATGCCGTGGTGCGTAATAGCCGCCTGCGCTGGCCGGTGTCACAAGAAATCATGGCGTTGAGCGACCAACCGGTACTGAGCGTACAACGACGCGCCAAGTATCTGCTGGTGGAGCTGAATAGTGGATGGATTATCATTCATCTCGGCATGTCCGGCAGTTTGCGTATCCTGGCGGAAGAGACCGAACCTGGCAAGCATGACCATGTGGATCTGGTGATGGATAGCGGCCATGTGCTGCGCTATACCGATCCTCGCCGCTTTGGTGCCTGGCTGTGGTGTCAGGACCTGGCAGGCAGCAGTGTGCTGTCACATCTCGGGCCAGAGCCGCTAAGCGAGGATTTTAACGCCGAGTATCTGCGTGACAGATCCAAAAACAAGAAGTCAGCCATTAAACCCTGGCTGATGGATAACAAACTGGTGGTGGGGGTCGGCAATATCTACGCCAGTGAATCGCTGTTTGTGGCCGGTATCTTGCCCGATCGCCCGGCAAACTCGCTGTCATTGGCCGAGTACGCGCTTTTGGTGGCGACCATTAAGGCGGTGTTGCTCCGCTCCATTGAGCAGGGGGGGACCACGTTGCGGGATTTCTTGCAGTCAGACGGCAAGCCGGGCTATTTTGCTCAGGAGCTTCAGGTTTATGGCCGTGCCGGGGAGGCCTGTCGCGTTTGCGGTACGCTGATTGAAAGCAGCAAGCATGCGCAGCGCAGCACTTTCTTTTGCCGTCGCTGCCAGCATTAACCTGCCGCGATCTTCTCGAGCAAGGCCTTGGTGATTGGGGCCGGAAGGAAGGGCGTGATATCCCCCCCATGTCGCGCCACTTCTTTGACTAACGACGATGAAATAAACGACCACTCTTTTGACGGCATCATAAATACGCTTTCCAGCGTCGGCATCAGATGGCGATTCATATTGGCCAACTGCATTTCATATTCAAAATCCGAGACAGCGCGTAAACCGCGTACCAGGATATTGGCCTGATGCTGTCTGGCAAAGTCTGCCATCAGTGAGCTAAACCCCATCACCTTCACCTTGGGCAAATGGGCCGTCGCCTGGCTGGCCAGCGCTACCCGCTCATCGAGGGTGAACAGCGGCTTTTTGCTTGGGCTGGCGGCGATAGCCAGGATCACCTCGTCGAACATCAGCGAGGCCCGGGTCACCAAATCCAGATGACCGTTGGTAAAGGGGTCGAAAGTACCGGGATAGATTGCCTTGGTGCTCATGATGGCTCACTTTTTTGCAGTTGATGGCTAAACGCCCACAGGGCCGCATACTTGTTGAAAGTATACTGGGCATTCACCCCGGCAAGCACCAGCCCCTGTTTACCATCAAGAAAACCGGCGCGCAGGATCCAGGTTTTAAAAAACGCCCCCAGCGTATGGCTGATAATGGCAAAGTAGCTGCAGCGCTTGCCTTGCTGGTAACGCTGTTTGGCCCAGGCTTCGGCGTAGTTCATCTGTTTGCGCTGAAAAGCGAAAAAATCACGGCAGGTAAGGTGCAGCAGATCGCCGTCGAGATCGACAATTTTTGCCGTGCCGGTATTCAGCGACTCATGGACAAAATCATCGTTGTAGCGGAATTTATCGGCTTTATACAGGCGATTGACGCGATCGGGATACCAGCCGCTGTGGCGCATAAAACGACCCAAAAACAGATTGCGTCGGCCAAGCCGGTAGACAGTATGTTCATCGGGTTGTTGCAGGCAGCGTTCAATGGATTGACGCAGTTCGGGCGAAACCCGCTCGTCGGCATCGATCATCAAAATATACTCGCCGCTGGCGTGTGTCTGCGCCAGTTGTCGCTGTTTACCAAAGCCTTGCCAGTCAGTGTTGGCAAATACCTTGGCGCCAAGACTGCGAGCCAGTTCCTGAGTACCGTCACTGCTGCCGGAATCGAGCAGGATGATTTCGTCTGCCCAGTCGACCGATTGCAGACACTCTTCCAGCAGTGAGGCTTCGTTTTTGGCGATCAGCACCACCGACAGGCGTTTTTTGACAGGCATCAGTGACTCCGAATAGGAAGATAAGGCTCCATCAGTTGCAGCAGACGCTGTAATGCCCCCTGATTTTGGCGCAGTACCTCAACCGCATGGCGACCATAGTATAAACGATAGTCTTCATCGGTCAGCAGCGTGGAGATTTCTTTCACCAACGAGGCGCTGTCGCTGACGGTAATCAAGCCGTCGGCCTGAGCCAGCTTGGCGCAGATATCTTTAAAGTTAAAGGTATGTGGACCCATCAGCACCGGAATGGCGTGGGCGGCGGCTTCAAGCGGATTGTGGCCGCCGCGCTCAACCAGGCTGCCGCCAACAAAGGCGAGATCGGCAATGCCATAGAGCAGCATCAGTTCGCCCATGGTATCGCCAATCACCACCTGAGTTTGCGCGGTAGGTACTTCCCCGCTGCTGCGCTGAATAAAGGTCAAACCGGCTTTTTGCGTCAAGTCACAGGCCACCGGGAAACGCTCCGGATGGCGCGGCACTAAAATCAGCAGCAGGGTAGGAAAGGTTTTCAGCAGCTCGCGGTGGGCGGCGAGCAACATGGCCTCTTCGCCTTCGTGGGTGCTGGTGGCGATCCACACTTTGCGGCGCGAGGCCCACTGGCTACGCAGGGTCAGTGCGCGCGCTGCCAGTTCGGGAGTAACCGAGATATCAAATTTCAGGCTGCCGGTTACCGCCAGATGCGATCGTTTCAGGCCAAGGCCAATAAAACGTTCGCCGTCTTCGGCATTTTGCGCGGCAATCAGGGTGATTTTTTTCATCACCCCCTGAATAAACTTGCCCAGCTTGCCATAGCCTTTGGCCGAGCGTGCGGAAAGACGCGCATTGGCGATCACCAAAGGGATCTCACGCTTATGCAGGGCGGTGATTAGATTGGGCCACAGTTCGGTTTCCATAATGATCACCAGCTTGGGGCGAACTTCATTAAGGAAGCGATTGATTGAGCCAGGCAGATCGTAAGGCAGGTAGACGTGATTCACATCTTTGCCAAAGGCGGATACCGCGCGTTCCGAGCCGGTAGGCGTCATGGTGGTGACGGTGATAGGCAGCGAAGGATAGCGGTGGCGCAGCGCGCGCACCAGCGGCACGGCGGCCAGCGTTTCGCCAACGGAAACCGAATGCAACATAATGCCGTCCGCCACCACTTTACCTCGACAAAATCCATAGCGCTCCGCCCATCTTTTACGATAAAGCGGGGCTTTGCGACCACGCATCCAGAGACGGACCCAGATCAGTGGCTGGATGAGGTAAAGAAGAACGGTATACAGCGTTTGTAACATAATTTCCGTAAAATCTGATGGTAAAGGCCGAATTCTAAGTTTTAACCGAGGCTAAAGCTATCATTTATTCGTCGTTGCCGTGGAGCTACCAGGAATCAACAGGATAGCGATCCTGTTTCTCCCTGGTGCTGTTCGCCGCAGACGACTTGGTTTGTCGCTAGGGGTTTTTTATCAGACTGCTATATTGCTGGCAAATCGCCAACAGGTCAAAACGCGCCAGGCGTGTGCGGTCGATAAGCGGGGGATTTTCGTAGATATCACGGATCCTGTCGGCCAGCGCCGGGGCGTTGAGGTCTGCCAGGCCGCGCGCCAATTCACCGGTGAGAATTTCTGCCGGTCCTCCCGGACAGCGGGTGCTGACTACTGGCGTATTGAGCAGTAGCGCCTCAACCAGCACATTGCCAAAGCCTTCGCTGTCGGAGCTTAAAATCAACTGGGCTGCGTGGCGAATATAAGGATAAGGGTTGGCCTGAAAACCTTTAAAAATCACGCGTTCGGCCACACCTAATTGGCTGGCCAGCGCCTTGAGTTTCTCTGTTTGTGCTGGCGTTCCCTGTCCGACCAGCAGCAACGGCGCGCTGACGCCACTTTGCGCGTAGGCCTCAATCAGCCGGTCATGGCGCTTGCCTTCATGAAAACGCCCGACGTGGATCAGGTAATCCATCCCGGCCATCTCACAGGGTTGCTCTGCCGCTTGCTCAATGGCCTCGATATCAAAAGGATTATAAATCACCCGCAGCTGCGAGGGCGTCAGGTTGAACTGCTGCTCGATATCATCGGCGACCGCCTGCGACACCGCCACCAGATTACGTTGCTGATAGACCGCTCTGATTTTTCGCTGTTTTAGCCAGCGGTCAAAACCGCGCCGATGGCCAAGATAAGAGCGTGAAAACATACCATGCAGACAGAACCACACTTTTTCCGTGGCTAGCACCCGGCTCTTGGCCACAATGCGATCGGTCTTATGCAGATTGGATAATACCAAATCAAAGCTACCGGCAGCCTGTAGCGCTTTATCAAGCTGCGCGGCGCGGCGGGACAGCTCGGTCAGTTTGCGCCAGGGTGTGCGACAGTGGTCGGCGATTAATTGATAATCCAGACCGGCAGGCAACGGATAGTGGCAGACGTCACGCAGTGAAAACAGTGTGACCTGCTGGCCTTGACGCAGCAGGCCTTCGGCAAGGGTCAGCACCACTTTTTCAGCACCGCCGCCCGGCAGGCCATCAATAATAAACAGAATGCGCATCAGCCAAGCAACTCCTGATACAGAGAGATTAGTTGCGAAGAAAGGCGCTGTGGCGTGCTGTCGAGCACTCTTTCTCGCGCTTTTTCGCCTTGCAGCGATCCTAACGCCTGGTGTGGCAGAGCCATCACCGCCTGCTGTAACGCCGCTATATCCAGGGCATCACACACGTAGCCATTGACGCCTTGAGTAATAAATTCGGCACCGCCGCAGGTTGGCGTGGTGATCACCGGCAGTCCACAGGCCATGGCTTCTAAAATGACGTTGGGAAAAGGGTCGTACAGCGTTGGCAGCAGCAGTGCATCGGCCATTTGATAAAAGGCCAGCGTCTGGTTTTGCATACCGAAGAAATGCACCCGCTGGCTACAACCCAAGGTGGCACAAAGCGCGCGATAGCGTTTCTCGTCTTTATCTTTACCCACCACCAGCAGATGGCGATCGGTATTGGCCACCGCTTTTATTGCTGCCGCCAGCCCCTTGCGCTCAAAACCGGAACCGACATAGATCAGGCAACTGGCCGCCACCGGGATGCCATATTGCAGACGCAGCGCATGGCGTTCGGCTTCGCCTGGGGGTAAAAAACGCTGGCTGTCGATGGCGTTGTAAATCACGTGGATCTTGGCGGCGGGTACGGCAAATTCGCGGATAATTTCCTGTTTCACCATCTCGGCATTGCAAATCACCGCTTTCAGCTCGGGAGCAGCATACATTTGCTGTTCCGCCTGCATCACATAACGGTGATAACGGTCGGCAAACAGCTGTTTGCCTTTCCAGCCGGGTAATACTCTCGCCCGCTGTTCCAGCCAGCGGCGATGGACGCCATCCCCGGCACGATACAGATCGCAACCCGGAATACGTTCATGGCTCTGCACCAAATCGAAGGCTTCTTGCTGCCACAGACGGCGGGCGGCATTGGCGAAGCCGCGTTCGCGGCTGATGCGGCCCCATTTCCAGGGATCGCACAGGTGGACTTTCCAGCCGGGTTTAATCTCGCCCTGCCACTGGCGGGTGATCACATTTAGCTCAAGATCCTGACTGTCGAGGGCTTCCAGGGCGCGGGAGACAAATCTTTCTGCCCCGCCATCGGGACGATACTTTTGGCGAACCAGCGCCAGTCTGAAATGCTTCATGGGAGTAACCTTTCTGCCGCCGCAATGACTACCTCGGTGGGGATCGCGTCGAGATAGCGCTGGTCGGTATGAGTATCGATAGCATCGGGATCGGGCAAGGGGCCAAAATCACCGGCCCAAATCACTTCGCCTTTTGCCTGCCAGGGTTTCCAGAACGTCAGTTTTGACGGGCCAAACAGCGCAACCAGCGGCGTTTGCAGCGCAGCGGCCATATGCATCGGCACGGAATCGACGCCGATAAACAGTGCGGCCTGGTCAATTAGGGCCGCCAGTTGGCGCAGCGTTAGCTTTCCGGCCAGTGAAATGACATTTACCTCGGGACAGAGCGCGAGAATGCGCGCCACCATCTCCAGTTCACGCGGATCGGGTCCGGCGGTGACGACAATGGGGTAGCCTTTGGCCGCTAAA
The DNA here is from genome assembly GCF_012933545.1 of Rouxiella aceris. GTDB lineage: Bacteria > Pseudomonadota > Gammaproteobacteria > Enterobacterales > Enterobacteriaceae > Rouxiella > Rouxiella aceris. The sequence goes on from NZ_JAADJU010000014.1 coordinate 73,544, forward strand.
GCAGCAAAGGTTGCCGCCATTTTCTCTTCGCTCCAGCATTTGAAAAACCAGCGGGAAGTGGGCTGTACCACGATAAAGGGGATCTTGACTCGGTTGTCCAGCAGCAGCTGATCCACCACCTGCCTGTCTTGCGGGGCATAGCTCATGGTGGCAGTACTGACCAGGGGCTGCAGATGCAATGGTGCGAGGATCGCCAGATTTTGTTCGACGGTATGCAGAGTCTGATGGTCAGCGGTGCTAATCAGTTGCGTATGGCAGAAGGGCCAGATCTTGCCGCGACGTTTAGGGAAATCAAATCCCAGACGGACAGGCGCGCCGGTACAGCGCGTCACAATCGCACTGCGCCACTGGTCGGCAAGATTGATCACCAGGTCGTATTTGCGCTGCATCAATTGCCTGACCAGCCTGATTTCGTGCGCCATATGCGCGCGGACACCCTGTTTTTTCCACTGACGATCAATGGTAAACAGCTGGTGGAGAGCCGGATGGCTGGCCAGCATGTCCCGGGTTTCGAGATACATCAGCATATCAATTTCGGCATCAGGATAATGCTGATGCAGCGTATTGATCACCGGCGTGGTCAACAACATATCGCCGTGATGACGGAGTTTGACAATAAGAATACGCTGCGGTGTTTTCGAGGTTGGCGTCGCTGAAACCTGAGTCATCTTTTAATCGCTATTCAAGGATTTAGGCATATGCCGATTATCTTTTCTATTGCAGGTTCGCAGGCGGACTGGCGATCGGGGCCGACGCTATGCTTGCAATCTATTGGCTATAGATTCTAATGGACCCGGAAGAATGTGGCTACTCTTCCAGACCTTTCTTGCCTTGGGGGGAAAAATGTCAAAGAATAGACAACAAAATTGATTAATTGTTGTCGAATAACCAGCTTATTTTGGTTTTCCTGAAGAGATACTGGTTGCTAACTTCACCATGATTCTGGAAAACGTCATCATGTTTTCATCGGGCATTTTTTTATGAAAAAACCGGCATTTATTATCACAATTGATACCGAAGGCGACAATCTTTGGCAAAATCACGACAGTATCTCCACGGAGAACACGCGATATTTGCCGCGTTTTCAGGCGCTTTGTGAAAAATATGCTTTCAAGCCTGTGTATCTCACCAACTATGAGATGGCCATGGATGCGCAATACGTTGAATTTGCCAGCGATGTGATCCGCCGCGATGCCGGTGAAGTCGGGATGCATTTGCATGCCTGGAACAGTCCGCCGCTCACGCCATTAACCGCTGATGACTGGCGTCATAAGCCCTATCTGATTGAATATCCCCAACAGCAGATGCGAGCCAAAGTCGACCATATGACTAAGCTGCTGGAAGATGCCTTCCAGACCAAAATGCGCAGTCATCGCGCCGGGCGCTGGGCTTTTAACGAATATTACGCCGCGCTGCTGCTGGAATATGGCTATCAGGTAGATTGCTCGGTGACCCCGCACGTCAACTGGGCATTTTCCCCGGGTGATCCGCAAGGCGTCGGCGGCAGCGATTATCGGCATTTTCCCAGCGAGGCCTATTTTATCGATCCGGCAGATATTCGCCGTGCCGGTCAATCACCACTGCTGGAAGTGCCGATGAGCATTCATCTCAAGCATTCAGCGCTGATGAACCGCCTGAAACAGGGCTACGATGCCCTGCGGGGTAAACAACGCTCGCCGTCTGCGTTGTGGCTGCGGCCAGCAGGTGGCAATCTGGAAAAAATGAAAGCCGTTGCTGCGCGTAGTCTGGCTAATGGGCAAGATTACGTGGAATTTATGCTGCATTCGTCGGAGTTTATGCCAGGCGGGAGTCCGACCTTTAAAAATGATGCGGCAATCGAAGGTCTTTATCGCGACCTCGAACAGCTGTTTAGCTGGCTGAGCGAACGCACAGTAGGGTTAACATTGTCAGAATATTATCAGCGGAAAGTGAATTAAGATGGCTAAGAAGTGGAAAACAGCTTTGGCAAACAAGGTATTACAGTTGTACACCTTGTTTTCTGGTCGATTAAAACCCCGCGATTCCTTTGAGCCCACGCGTATCTTTACCAGTATCGTTATCTATTCGACTACGGCGTTGGGGGATTTGATGTTTAATACTCCGGCGATCCGCGCGATAAAAAATCGTTATCCCCACGCTTTTATTACCTTGGTATCCAGCCATAAAAACAAAGGCTTGGTGGCCAATAGTCGTTATTTTGATGATGTGATCTACTGGGATGAAAAAGTACGGGATATCGGCGGGGTGATTAAGGCGCTACGCAAAAACCAACCCGAGCTGGCGGTTATTCTGCATTCCAAACCACCTTATGACGTGATCAGCGCCGTACTGTCGGGCTGCGAGTATGTGGTCAAAGACGTCTATGGCGATCGGCCCAGTGGAATCGAGCCCTGGCTGGCACATTATATTACCGGCTTCGATGGTCATCTGATCCAGCGCAAACTCAATCTGCTGGCGTTGTTGGGTTGTGACAGCAGCAATAAAGAGATGTTTATCCCCGTTGATTTTCCGCTGATTGAAAAAGAATCCGGCAAAATTACTATCGGTTTTCAGATGGGGGCCTCCGAGAAATTGCGTTGCTGGCCGGTGCCAAAGTTTGTTGCGCTGGCAAAATCGCTGCTGGCCCTGGGACCGCAATATGAAGTGGTGTTGATTGGTACGCAAAAAGAGAAGGACCATGAACAAGCCTTTCTCGCGGCCTTGTCAGACACGGAAAAACAGCGCGTGGTCAGCTATATTGCCAAAACCAGCCTGCCCCAACTGCTGGGCATTATCAAAAATATGGACGTGCTGGTCACCGGTGATACCGGACCTCTGCATTTGGCCGTGGCGCTAAAAACCAGAACCGTCAGTCTGTTTGTCACCGCTGTTCCCAAATATACCGGGCCGTATCAGGATCCCCAACTGCATGAAATTATGTGGGTGTCGGCCGAGGTGGAAAGTCTGGACGCAACAGTCAAAGAACAGCCGCTGGATATTATCTCTGCCGAAGAAGTTCAGCAGCGGATCACCACGCTGTTGCCAACGAACTGATTAGCCAAAAACCTGGTGATAATCGGCCTTCTCAAAGATCTGGCTTGAGATGGCACTGTGTACTGACAGGTTAACCACGCGGATATTTTTCTTTTTTAATACCTGGCTGGCATGAGTAAAGGCCGGAACGATTAAATCTTCGAGGTTTTCCGCCAGGAAGGTGGGCAGTTTATTGTTTTCGGCTTCGTAGAACCTTGGTTTGTTGAAGTTATTCATATCCAGGCCGACGATATACATTTCGCTGAAACCCAGATAGGCGGCGATTTGCAGCGCCCAATAGGCGACGGTGCCGGCATCAAATACACCATGACGGATATCGGTGGTAAAGCCAATATCCGGTCTGTTTTCAGCAAATGAGGCGCTGCGCACATTGGCATAGCAGCGTCCCAGTTCGCTGGCCGGTATCTTCGGCTGAAAGATTTTGAACGCGGCATCTTCGATTAGCGCCAGCCGACAGCGGATCCTGGCCAGGGAAAGTCGGTCAATAATGCGGGCAATGCCGTGGGCGGTGGTAAACAGTGTCAGCTGTGGATCGGCCACAATTTCGGCAATCATTTCCGGACGTTGGTCAAAAAATCCCATATCGACAATCACATAGAATCTGAAATCGACGACGTTACCTAATGACCAGGCGCCGTTTACGCCCATGGCAGGAAAGCTGGCGGGCGTTTTAAAGCGAATGTCTTTTACCGAGGGGCCGGTGGCGGTCAGCATGATCGGCCCACTGTGCGCCGCAGCTAACGAGGATAAATCTACAATAGGTACTGTCTGACCACGAAAGTTAAGACTGATAATTTCTCCGCTGGAAGCGCGGGAAATTCGCATATAGGGCCACAGATTTTCATTATGCCGAAAAGGACGCTTGTGCGTATAGCGATAGAGTTGTTTAAAAAAAGATCCCACGACTCATTCGCTCCTTATCCAAAAGATCTTTTACCTGAGCGGCGGTGATAGCTGACATCGCCTTACCCTGCAGCGGACGACAGGTCGTCTGATTTTGTCCGTAGCCGCCGATCAGGCCCGGATCTGTGGGGCCGTACAGGGTAATATTGGGCCGATCGAGGGCCGCGGTCAAATGACTCAGGCCGGTATCCACCGAGACCACAGCCTCGGCACCAGCCAGGATAGTCGCCACTTTTTCCAGACTCAGTTTGGGTAATACATCGACCTGATCAAACCCCTCCGCCAAACGCAGCGCTCGCTGATGTTCATGCTCGGCTCCCCACGGCAGCTTAATGCGTAACGGCGTAGAGGCCAACAGACCAATCAACTGCCGCCAGTTTTCTTCCGGCCAGTGTTTATCGTCGCGAGTGGTGGCATGCAGAAAGACCAGATACTTTTCGTGGTCGGCTGGCAAGGTGGCAAGAAACCGTGAGGCAATGGCGTAATCACCCTGGGTTGTCGGTTTCTGATAGCCGAGGCTTTTGGCAAACAGCTCGCGAATACGTTCAACCGCATGCTGTTTTTTCTCAACATGATGTCTTATATCGTAGAACCAGCTGGCAAAGGGTTCGCGGGCGCTTTTGCTGTCCAGCCCATGTTTTTTGCCTTTGGCCATACGGGTGACCAGCGCTGCGCTTTTCACCAGGCCTTGTGCATCAATAATCACGTCGTAAGTGCGTGATTGCAGCAGGCGTTTAAAGTCACAGCGCTGTTGCCGCGTTTCTGCACCAAACCAGTGTTTACGCCAGCGACGGATCGCCACCGGGATCACCCGATCGACCGCCGGATGCCAGCTCGGTATTTGCGCGAAACCTTCTTCTACCACCCAGTCGAAAGTGATGCCCGGCAGCGCCTGCATGGCATCAGTCAACGCAGGAAGCGTGTGTAAAACGTCACCCATCGACGACGTTTTAACAATTAAAACCCGCATTCCCGCTCCTTGGAGGTAACCAGCAGTTGTTGCAGCTCGCTGAACACCTGTGTGGGTTGAATATCTATCAGGCTTTGATGGTAGCCCTCGGCGGCATCGCCTTTACGTATTTTGTGATAGCCACTAATTAGTCGGATCACGCGGGCCTGATGGCTGAGCGGTGGCGTAAAATCGGGACTGCTCGGGCCATAGAGTGCCACCAGCGGTTTATCGAGCGCCGCGGCCACGTGCATCAGGCCTGAATCATTGCTGACTACTGCCTGGCAGGCGGCGATTAATACCACTGCCTGGTCCAGCGTGGTTTTCCCGGCGATATTCAGGCAGTGATCCACGGCATCGGGCGGCAGCAACTGGCGAATATCTTCACCGGCGGTATGGTCTTTGTTCGAGCCAAACAGCACGATTTGATAGCCTGCTTCAATCAGCATGGCGGCGAGGCTGGCATAGTGATAGTGCGGCCAGCGTTTGGCCGGACCGAACTCTGCCCCGGGACAAAAACCAATCAGCGGACGTTCGCCGGTGAGGGCAAAAGACTCTTTGACCGTGGTAATTTCGGTCTGATTGACACTGAGCTTTGGCCAAAGTATCGGCGGCAAGTCGGCGGCGGATTTTATCTGTGCCGCCGGATAGCCGAGCGCAGCGTAGCGCTGGACCATTAGCGGAAAGGCGGCCTTGTCGAGGGTACGCAGATCATTGAGCAAGCCGTAGCGCATTTCACCACGCCAACCGGTGCGTTTGGGAATGGCGGCAAAAAAAGGCACCAGGGCCGACTTGAATGAATTGGGCAGCACAAACGCCTGTTGATAGGCCTCCTTGCGCAACGCGATCCCCAGGCGACGACGTTCACCCAGTTCGAGTGCCCCGTGACCTAACGGCATCGCCAGCGCCTGAGTGACCTCAGGCATCCTGTCGAGCAGTGGACGGCACCATGCAGGTGCCATCACATCAATCTCGGCCTCGGGATTATTGGCTTTGATCGTGCGGTACAAACTCTGCGACATCATCATGTCGCCAACCCAAGAGGGCCCAATGACCAGCGTTTTCATCGCGTTAACTGATCCCTTGAATTAACGATTCAACCAGCTCATATACTCGGCGACGCCTTCCGCTACGGTTTTGAACGGCTGATCGTAGCCCGCTCCACGCAGCGCGGTCATATCGGCCTGAGTAAATGACTGGTAGCGACCTTTCAGTTTTTCCGGGAAAGGAATGGTTTCGATAGTTCCGCTCTGGTGGAATGCCAGCACCGCGTCTGCTACTGCCTGGAAGGATTCGGAACGGCCGGTGCCGCAGTTGAAAATGCCGGATTTACCGTTTTGCCAGAACCACAGGTTAACCGCAGCCACGTCACCCACGTAAATAAAGTCGCGTTTAAACTGTTCGCTACCGGCAAACAGTTTTGGGTTTTCACCGGCTTTGATCTGATTGTTCAGATGGAAGGCCACGCTGGCCATGCTGCCTTTATGGCCTTCACGCGGACCATAAACGTTGAAATAGCGGAAACCGCAGACTTGCGATTCAGCGTGCGGCAGAATTTCGCGCACATACTGATCGAACAGGAATTTGGAATAGCCGTAGACGTTTAAAGGCTTCTCATACTGGCGATCTTCAATAAAGTTGGCATTTTGGCTGCCGTAGGTCGCCGCGGAAGAGGCGTACAGGAACGGAATGCTGCGATCCAGACAGTAATGCAGAATGTCTTTGGAATACTGATAGTTATTGTCCATCATATATTTGCCATCCCACTCGGTGGTGGAAGAGCAGGCACCCTGATGGAACACCGCGTCGATATCGCCCAGGTCGTCACCGGCCATAATGCTGGCAATAAAGTCTTCTTTATCTATGTAATCGGCGATATCCAGGTCGACAAGATTGACAAACTTGGTGCCATCTTTAAGGTTATCAACCACTAAAATGTCGCGATATCCCATATCATTAAGCGATTTAATAATGTTGCTGCCGATAAAACCGGCACCGCCAGTGACGATAATCATGGGGATCACCTTATTCTTGATTAGCGACCGGGCACCATGCCTGGCCATTGAGTTGTCTGTATCATAACACTTCATTAGCTGACTCACATTGGTAAGCTATCTGATTCGTTTCATGTGGTAAGTGCTAATGTGTGCCCGTGACATATGCTGCAAAAATGACATTTAACCTCTGGGTTGCTCGTTATTCCGCCATGCAATGAGTAGTCTCTCTGTTGAAAACGTTATTTCAGGAGATAATCTCATGTCTGCTTCATTCTACGATCGTTTGGCAGCAGAACTCGCCGAGGCGCGTGCTGAAGGACTCTTTAAACACGAACGTATCCTGACTTCAGCCCAGCAAGCGCTGGTTACTCTGGCTGACGGCAGCCAGGTCATCAATTTCTGCGCCAATAACTATCTTGGGCTGGCCAATCATCCCCAGGTGATTGCGGCTGCCAGAAAGGGGCTGGACAGCCACGGCTTTGGTATGGCATCGGTACGCTTTATCTGCGGCACCCAGGATATTCATAAAACCCTCGAAAACCGATTGGCGGCATTTCTGGGGATGGAGGATGCCATTCTTTACTCTTCCTGTTTTGATGCAAACGGCGGTTTGTTTGAAACGCTGCTTGGGGAAGAGGACGCGATCATTTCCGATGCCTTGAATCATGCCTCCATTATTGATGGTATTCGCCTGTGCAAGGCCAAGCGCTATCGCTACGCCAACAATGATATGACCGAATTGAAAGCCTGTTTACAGCAGGCGCAGTCAGCCGGTGCACGGCACATCCTGGTAGCAACCGACGGCGTTTTTTCCATGGACGGGGTGATTGCCAACCTGCGTGCTATCTGCGATTTGGCCGCAGAATTTGGTGCGCTGGTGATGGTGGATGATTCCCATGCAGTGGGCATTATTGGTGCCAATGGGCGCGGTAGCCATGAATACTGCGAGGTGATGGGGCGGGTCGATATTATTACCGGCACCCTGGGCAAAGCCATGGGCGGCGCGTCGGGGGGCTATACCGCCGCTCGCCGGGAAGTGGTCGAATGGCTAAGACAGCGCTCGCGGCCTTATCTGTTTTCCAACTCGTTGGCGCCGTCCATTGTCAGCGCCTCCCTTGCCGTATTGCAGTTGCTGGAACAGGGCGAGGCCCTGCGCCAACGCTTGTGGGACAATGCCAGCCTGTTTCGTCAGCAGATGTCGCAGGCCGGATTTCAACTGGCGGGTGCCGACCATGCCATTATTCCGGTGATGCTCGGTGAGGCACAACTGGCGCAACAATTTGCCAGCCGTCTCCAGCAACAGGGCATTTTTGCTACCGGCTTCTTTTATCCGGTGGTGCCGCGCGGACAGGCGCGAATTCGCACGCAAATGTCTGCCGCGCACAGCCGTGAGCAGATTGAACAGGCGGTGGCAGCCTTTATCCAAACCGGCAGAGAACTCGGCGTGTTGGCTCACCACTAAGTGATCAAAATGACCTGACGCATTTTATCGAGGAGCATTTATGAAAACATTGGCCAAGCTTTTCCCCCGGCAGGGTATCTGGATGACCGAGTCTCCGCTGCCTGAACTGGGTCATAACGACATTATGATTAAAATCCGCAAAACGGCGATTTGCGGCACCGATGTGCATATCTATAACTGGGATGAGTGGTCGCAAAAAACCATCCCGGTGCCGATGGTGATTGGGCATGAGTATGTTGGCAATGTGGTGGCTATCGGCCAGGAAGTGAGAGGATTTCAGCTCGGCGATCGCGTCTCCGGTGAGGGGCATATCACCTGCGGACATTGCCGTAATTGTCGCGGCGGACGTACGCATCTGTGCCGCAACACCCAGGGCGTCGGGGTCAACCGTCCCGGCGCCTTTGCCGAATATCTGGTGATCCCGGCGTTTAACGCCTTCAAAATTCCCGACAATATTTCCGATGACCTGGCGGCAATTTTTGATCCCCTCGGCAATGCGGTCCATACCGCCTTGTCGTTTGATCTGGTGGGCGAGGATGTGCTGGTCTGCGGTGCCGGGCCCATCGGCATTATGGCGGCGGCCATTTGTCGTCATGTCGGTGCGCGCCACGTGGTGATCACCGATATGAATGAGTATCGTCTGGGACTGGCGCGGGAAATGGGGGTGACGCGGGCGGTCAATGTTGCTCAGCAGGATCTGGGCAGTGTGATGGCAGAGCTGGGGATGACGGAGGGTTTTGACGTCGGGCTGGAGATGTCCGGTGCGCCACCGGCGTTTCGCTCAATGCTGGCGGCCATGAACCACGGCGGGCGTATTGCGCTGCTGGGGATCCCTCCCGCAGATATGGCTATCGATTGGCAGCAGGTGATTTTTAAGGGACTGTTTATCAAGGGTGTTTACGGGCGGGAAATGTTCGAAACCTGGTACAAGATGGCGGCGCTGGTGCAGTCTGGCCTGGATTTGACGCCGCTTATTACTCACCATTTTGCCATTGATGATTTTCAGCAGGGCTTTGACGTGATGCGCTCAGGACAATCAGGCAAGGTGATTTTAGACTGGTAGTCGGGGACAGAAATTCAACAGATCTCTATCAACCGCAGACCAGCCTGTTATATCAGGGTTTTTTCGGTGCTTCAGCGGGAGGCGCCGGCGGTGTTGCCTGCGCAGGCGCTGTGCCCCAATCCCGCCATTGGCGCGCAATAAAATTAACCACCGGAGTTTGTTCAATACTCTCGGCCAATACAGTAAACATGGCGGTGGCATAGACCGGCGGGATCGGCTGTTTAAGCGCACAGGTACGAATACCTTTAGGCTGCGGCTTAGGCGGAATAACAGGTTTGAATGCCGGTTGTGGCATATGGCTGACCGACGCGTTTAACAAATCGCTTGGGCGTACCAGTTGGATATCCCCCGGCAGGTTAGCCAGCTCTTGCTGGATCACACTGACAGTGCTGGGATGCGGATGCCCAATGGCGATAGCAAAGCCGCTGCTGCGGGCAATGGCGATGGCGCGAGCAAATTGATGGCGGATCTCGGCATCGTTTTGCACATCATCCAGAAAGACATTGCGTTTTATTACTTTGACCGAGGTGCCCTGCGCGGCCTGCATTGATTGCGTGCCGCCAATGGTCATACTGTCGAGAAAGAACAGGTGATGAGGTGCCATGGCCTGCATGACATTTTGCATGCCGCTCAGGCTGGAGGTCATTTTGCTGCCCTGATGATTGTTGATACCCACCGCGTAAGGGATATCGGCAATCGCCTGATCGACAATGCGTCTGACTTCCTGACTGCTCATTGACGGTGTCAGCGTGTTTTTTTCCAGCGGTTGTTTACTGATAGGCTCCATTGGCAGATGGATCAGGATCTCGCGACCCTGCTGGTGAGCTTTTTCCATCATTTGACGGGAATCAGGCGCATTGGGGAAAATGGCAACCGAGACATTGATTGGCATTTTCAGCACCTGATTTTCGTTCTGAGCCCGATAACCAAAATCATCAAACAGAATAGCCAGTTTGGCTGCCTGAACATCCAGAGTGAATGCCAGCGCCGCGCATAACGTCACTAAGCGTCTTTTTTTATATTGCAATGTTATCTTCCCAACCACGGCTGTGGGTTAACGGCCTGACCCTGCCGACGAATTTCGAAATAGAGGCCCGGCTGACCTTGACCACCGCTGGTACCCACTTGGGCAATTGGCTGACCGGCTTTCACCTGCTCGCCAATATTGACCAGTGAGCTCTGATTATAGCCGTACAAACTCATGTCGCCCTTGCCGTGATCGATCACCACAACCAGCCCATAACCCTGTAACCAGTCTGCCAGCAGTACGCGTCCATCGGCGATGGCCTTGACATCAGTGCCAGCGCGAGCGGCGATCACCATGCCTTTCCAGCGCAGTTCGCCCTGGAGCTGTTCACCAAATCGGTGTTGTATCGAGCCGTGGACCGGCCAGATATTTTGTCCTGCCGCCCGGCCAAGGCCGCCGGTACGCGACACCAAAGACTGTTCGCTTTGCGTCGGTTTGTAGGTGGAACCCTTGGATTTGGCCTGCTGTTCTTTTTGTTTAACCGCAGCTGCCTCGCGGGCTTCCTGTTCGGCACGTGCGCGTGCTGCGCGCTCGGCGGCGGCGATTTTATCCTGTAGTCGGGTTTCGTTGGCACGCAGCTCCACCAGGCTTTCTTCATCTTTCTGTAAAGCTGATTCCAGCGAGGTTAAGGTTTTTTGCCGAGCCCCCAGCGCCTGCTCGAGTTTTTCCTGCTGGCTCTGTTGCGCCGCGAGCACCGATTTCTGCTCTACCAGCTTAGATTGCAGGGTGACGCGTTGTTCCGCCAGGTCGCTGCGCGTCTTTTTTAGCGCCTCGATATTCTCCTGACGCTGCTGATTAAAATAGCCAAAATAGGCCAGCAGACGTTCGCTGCGCTGACTCTCTTCTCCGCTTAACACCAGTTGCAGTCCGTTCTGTTTGCCTAATCGGAAGGCGGCATCGAGCTGTTTGGCGAGAATGCTCTCCTGGCTCTTTTGCTGTTTTTGCAGTTTGTCGATCGAGGCGTTCAGGCCGCTAATATCTTTGTTTAACCCGGCCAGAGTCAGCTCGGTTGCACGCAGGGTGCGGCTGGCAGCCGAGATGGTTTTTTCTTGTGATTTCAATTGTTCAAGCAGGGATCCACGTTGCAGCTTTTGCGCGCGAACGCTTCTTTCTTTATCGGCGATGCTTTGCTGAATGTCTTTGAGTTGGTCCTTGGTTTCATCGGCAAAAGCGATCCGTGGCTGAACCAGCAGGACGCCACAGACGATCAGTGCTGTACCGGACAGGACTTTTCTCATCAAACTAAAATAAATAGATTTGCTCAAACTTTTTTCCGCTTGCCGACCCAGGGATGATAGACAATCTGATCACGTGAGCCTTTATCGTAGCACTAATCAACAGGCTGATGCACAAACAAAAAAGGCGTACCAGCCGTGGCTGATACACCTTAAATAGGTTGTTTTCGTCAGGTATTCACCGGCGGCAAAGCCCCGCCGGTTGGCGACCTGGCGTCGACTATTTGGTAATGAACAGCGGTTTGCCGCTCATTTCTGCCGGTACTGGCATGCCCATCAGCGACAGCATGGTCGGGGCAATATCAGATAATTTACCGCCTTCGATGGCATCGGCCGCTTTACCGACGTAGATCAATGGAACGGGCAGGCTGGTATGGGCAGTGTGTGCCTGACCGGTTTGCGGATCGCGCATTTGCTCGGCATTGCCGTGGTCGGCGGTGATCAGCAACTGACCATCGACGGCTTTCACTGCATCGACAACCTTGGCAATACAGCTATCCAGGGTTTCTACCGCTTTAATCGCTGCATCGTAGATACCGGTATGGCCAACCATATCGCCGTTAGGGTAGTTACAGATGATGGCGTCATATTTACCGCTGGCAATGGCGGTCAGCAGTTTGTCGGTCAGCTCGGCAGAGCTCATCTCAGGCTGCAGATCGTAGGTTGCCACGTTTGGTGATTTGATCAGAATACGTTCTTCGCCGGTGAAAGGTTGTTCCAGTCCACCATTAAAGAAGAAAGTCACGTGAGCGTATTTTTCGGTTTCCGAGATACGCAGTTGCGTTTTCTGATGATCCATCAGCCATTCGCCGAGGGTGTTTTTCAGCGAAGCCGGTGGATAAGCGCAAGCGGCAGAAATGTCGGCAGCGTATTCGGTCAACATAATGAAATCACCAAAGTTGATCACTTTTTCACGGGCAAAGCCGTCAAACTCTTTTTCAACAAAGGCGCGGGTGATCTGGCGTGCACGGTCGGCGCGGAAGTTCATAAAGACCAGCGCGTCACCGTCATTAAGGCTGGCATCGGCTTCGCCGGCGGCCTGGATCACGGTCGGTTTAACAAATTCGTCGTTTTCGTCACGGGCGTAGGCGGCTTCCAGTGCCTGCACGGCGTTATCGCTGTGGAAAGCGCCTTTCGACTGGGTCATCAGATCATAAGCCAGTTGCACGCGGTCCCAGCGGTTGTCGCGGTCCATGGCGTAATAGCGGCCAATGATCGTCGCGATACGACCACAGCCCAGTGCTGCGAATTTGTCACTAAAGCGTTGCAACGCACTTTTTGCGCTGCGTGGCGGCGTGTCGCGGCCATCGAGGAATGCATGCAAATAGACGGCTTTGGCACCACGACGCTGGGCCAGTTCGACCATGGCCATAATGTGATCTTCATGGCTGTGAACGCCACCTGCGGACAGCAGACCCATGATATGCACCGCTTTGCCGGCGGCTACCGCGCGATCGACTGCGCCGACCAGCGTTGGGTTGGCAAAGAACTCGCCTTCTTTGATTTCTTTGTCGAGACGGGTCAGATCCTGATAAACGATACGACCGGCACCCAGATTGACGTGGCCGACTTCCGAGTTGCCCATTTGCCCGTCAGGCAAGCCGACATCGAGGCCGGAAGCGGCAATCAGCGTGTGGGGACAGGTTTGCCACAGTTTATCCATAACCGGCGTTTGTGCATTGAGCACCGCATTATCTTGTTGTTCTTCGCGATATCCGTAGCCATCAAGGATCACCAGAACCATTGGTTTTTTGTTACCCGACATTGCAATACCCTCTACTTGATAAGTTTAAATGTTGAATAGGCTCGCAGAAGGCGTCAGTTGCGCATGCAGAGCAGATCTGCGCGGCTATTCCCACTTTTGCTGGCAAATTCTATATCAGCGCGCAAAGGAGAATAGCGCAGGGAGATCAAAGTAAGCGCAATGTCCGGGATTATTTTAAGGAATGCTCCCTTGATTTTTTCGGGATATGCCTCAGTTTATGGTAATAGGCGGCGCATTCGGGCTGTAATTGCGCCATCCGCAGGGTATACTCGTTAGCCTTGATTTTTCCCTTAACTGTCGGGAGTTGCTACACCCCATGCAAGACATTCTACCCCTGCAAGACATTATGCCATTTATTAGCGCGCACCCGGTTCTGAGCCTGGCGTGGGTTGCCCTGCTGATTGCCGTGATTTTTACCACGGTCAAAGCACGTTTTTCCAAAGTCAAAGAGATCACCCGCGGCGAAGCGACGCGTCTGATTAATAAAGAAGATGCCGTGGTTGTGGATGTGCGTGCGCGTGAAGAGTTCCGCAAAGGTCATATTTCCACGTCGGTCAATCTGCTGACTGCAGACATTAAAAGCAACAATCTGGCCGAAGTGGCCAAACATAAAGCGCAGCCAGTGATTGTTGTCTGTGCCAATGGTCAAACTTCCCGTGCTGCCGCAGAAGGTCTGGTCACCGCCGGTTTTGAGCGTGTTTACACCCTGAAAGAAGGCATTGCAGGCTGGAGCGGTGAAAATCTGCCATTGGCTCGCGGCAAGTAAGAATACTCTCTATCCCAACTACATGATTCTGAGGTGTGATATGGCTAAGATTGAAATCTTCACCAAAGCGACCTGTCCTTATTGCCATCGTGCCAAAGCCTTGCTCAACAGCAAGGGCGCAGCCTTTAGCGAAATTGCCATCGATGGTGATGCTCAACAGCGTGAAGTGATGATCGCACGCAGTGGCCGTACTACTGTTCCTCAAATATTTATCGACGGACAGCACATTGGTGGCTGCGACGATTTACACGCACTCGATGCTCGTGGTGGTCTTGATCCTCTGCTTTAGCAGAGGGCGCGCTTTTGCGTATAAAGGCGGGTGTTAACAAGGACTATAATTAACTTAAGGGTAATTTTTTCATGTCAGAACAGAACAACACAGAGATGACTTTCCAGATCCAACGTATCTATACCAAAGACATCTCTTTTGAAGCTCCAAACGCACCGCAGGTTTTTCAGAAAGAGTGGGAACCGGAGATCAAACTGGATTTGGACACCGCTTCCAGCCAATTGGCCGAAGGCGTATTTGAAGTTGTCCTGCGTGTGACCGTGACTGCGAGCGTTGGCGAAGAAACAGCATTCCTGTGCGAAGTTCAGCAAGGCGGCATCTTCTCTATCGATGGTATTGATGGTACTCAGATGGCGCATTGCCTGGGTGCATATTGCCCGAATATTCTGTTCCCATACGCGCGTGAGTGCATCACCAGCCTGGTTTCACGCGGCACCTTCCCGCAACTCAATCTGGCACCGGTAAATTTTGACGCGCTGTTTATGAATTATCTGCAACAGCAGTCAGAAACCGAAGGTGCACAGCCACATCAGGATGCCTGATGAAAACTGTCAATGCTTCAATGACCGTTATCGGTGCCGGCTCGTACGGCACCGCTTTAGCCATTACCCTCGCCAGAAATGGCCACTCTGTGGTGCTGTGGGGTCATAACGCTGCGCACATTCAGGCATTGCAGGCTGCTCGTTGCAATCAGGCATTTTTGCCTGATGTCACTTTTCCTGAAACCTTGATTCTGGAAACAGACCTTGCGGCAGCTATTGCGGCAAGTCGCGATGTGCTGGTGGTAGTACCAAGCCACGTTTTTGGCGATGTGCTACGACAAATCAAACCTTTCTTGCGTGCCGATGCGCGTATTGTCTGGGCCACCAAGGGTCTGGAGGCAGAAACGGGGCGTCTGTTACAGGACGTCGCGCGCGAAGCCCTGGGTGACACTATTCCTCTGGCCGTGGTGTCCGGACCGACCTTTGCCAAAGAGCTGGCCGCGGGCTTGCCAACCGCCATTGCCCTGGCTTCCACCGATGCCCAGTTTGCCGAAGACCTGCAGCAATTGCTGCACTGCGGCAAAAGCTTCCGCGTCTACAGTAATCCCGATTTCATTGGCGTTCAGCTTGGCGGTGCCGTGAAAAACGTTATCGCCATTGGTGCCGGCATGTCCGACGGCATTGGTTTTGGTGCCAACGCCCGCACGGCGTTAATTACCCGTGGACTGGCTGAAAT
The DNA here is from genome assembly GCF_012933545.1 of Rouxiella aceris. Taxonomy (GTDB): domain Bacteria; phylum Pseudomonadota; class Gammaproteobacteria; order Enterobacterales; family Enterobacteriaceae; genus Rouxiella; species Rouxiella aceris. The sequence goes on from NZ_JAADJU010000014.1 coordinate 89,251, forward strand.
GAGCCGTCTGGGAACGGCATTAGGGGCTTCACCTTCTACTTTTATGGGCATGGCAGGGTTAGGCGATTTGGTGCTAACCTGTACCGATAACCAATCCCGTAATCGTCGCTTTGGTATCATGCTGGGACAGGGGCACGATGTGCAGAGTGCTCAGGATCAGATAGGCCAGGTGGTTGAAGGTTATCGTAATACCAAAGAAGTTCGTGCCCTGGCGCAGCGTTTTAACGTTGAAATGCCCATTACCGAACAAATCTTTCAGGTGCTGTACAACGGTAAAGACGCGCGAGAAGCGGCAACCAGTTTGCTGGCTCGAGCCAGTAAAGACGAACTGACCAGCCGCTGATACCTCATACTGTTTGCCCGCCGGCAAGATCTGCCGGCAGGTTTTCTGTTACTTGAAAGATAAAGGGAACTGCCCTTTATTTTATTGGCTGTAAGGAAAAGTGATGTCGTCAGAAGAGTTGGAACTGGTCTGGAACAACATAAAATCAGAGGCGAGAGCGCTGGCTGAGTGTGAACCTATGCTGGCGAGCTTTTTCCATGCGACATTACTTAAACACGAAAATCTTGGCAGCGCGCTGAGCTATATTCTGGCCAATAAACTGGGCAATCCGATTATGCCCGCCATCGCTATCCGTGAAGTGGTGGAAGAGGCGTACCGTAACGACGCGCAAATGACGCTGTCGGCGGCCCGTGACATTCTGGCCGTGCATTCCCGCGATGCTGCCGTTGATCAATTCTCTACGCCGCTGCTGTACCTGAAAGGTTTTCACGCGCTGCAGGCCTATCGCATTGGCAACTGGTTGTGGAAGCAGGACCGCAAGGCACTGGCAATCTATTTTCAGAACCAGATCTCCGTCTCCTTTGGCGTCGATATTCATCCTGCCGCACGTATTGGCTGTGGCATTATGCTCGACCATGCCACCGGCATTGTGATCGGCGAAACGGCGGTGGTAGAGAACGATGTCTCCATCCTGCAATCGGTCACTCTCGGCGGGACCGGCAAAACCGTTGGCGATCGTCATCCCAAAATTCGTGAAGGTGTGATGATTGGTGCCGGGGCGAAAATCCTTGGCAATATCGAGGTCGGCGTAGGTGCGAAAATAGGTGCCGGTTCAGTGGTCTTGCAGTCTGTACCCGCGCATACCACCGCCGCTGGCGTACCTGCGCGTATCGTCGGGCGTCCGGAAAGCGAAAAACCTTCAATGGATATGAACCAGCACTTTAACGGGATTAATCAGGGTTTTGAGTTTGGCGACGGGATTTGATTGTTAACGGCAGGCGTTCGCATGCCGTTTCTGCTTTTTTCTTAAAGATTGCCCGGCAGCGTTTTAATTAGCGCCCCCGGATAGCCCAATTGCCTCCAGGCTTCGTACACTACTACCGATACGGCGTTGGATAAATTCATGCTGCGACTTTCGGCCTGCATTGGGATGCGAATTTTTTGCTCCGGCGGCAGATTATCGAGGATTGTTGCGGGCAAACCCCGTGTCTCCGGGCCAAACAGCAAATAATCATTTTGCTGATAGGCAACCGCGCTGTGCGCCGGTGTCCCCTTGGTGGTCAGGGCAAACAGGCGGGCAGGGGTTTCGCTGGCCAGAAACGCCTCATAGTTGTCATGATGCTTGATATGAGCGAATTCGTGATAGTCCAGCCCCGCACGGCGTAGCCGTTTGTCATCCCAGGCAAAACCCATAGGTTTAATCAGATGTAACTGGCAGCCGGTATTGGCACAAAGGCGAATAATGTTACCGGTGTTCGGTGGGATTTCTGGTTCGAATAAAATGATGTTAAGCATGCGGCTCGCGCCCCTCTCTCTCATGAGGGACGCAGAATAACAGAATCTCAGCGTTGCTGCAGCGGCAGCCAGATAATCAGCCGCAAACCGCCCAACGGACTGTCCTCGGCTCTTACCCAACCACGATGCTGCTGTACTGCCGTTTCCACAATCGCCAGCCCCAAACCTGTGCCGCCTGACTCGCGATCTCGCGCTTCGTCTGTACGGTAGAAAGGGCGGAAAATCTGTTCGCGATCTTCTTCGCTGACCCCAGGACCATCATCGTCAACCATGATGGTGATCCCTTCACTGTCGGCGGTAAAGTTGACCGCAATATGATGATGGGAATAGCGCAAGGCATTGCGAACAATGTTTTCCAGCGCACTGTCGAGGGCGTTGGGGTTGCCAATGATTTTCCATGGCCCAGGCGGTGCGGTCACCTCCAGGGTTTTGCCCATCTGCTCGGCTTCAAACTGCGCATTATCAATAACGTCGGCCCACAGCTCGTTGGCTTTTAACTGCTCGCGAGTCAGCTCATTTTTGTGCTGACTGCGGGAGAGCACCAGCAAATCGTTGATCATGCCATCCAGCCGCTGGGCTTCGGTTTCGATACGTTGCAGCTCTTTGCCTTCGCCATGTCGACGGCGCAGCAGCGCCGTGGCCAACTGCAAACGCGTCAACGGGGTGCGCAGTTCATGGGAAATATCGGAAATCAGCCGCTGCTGTGCGGTTACCATACGTTCCAGCGCACTGACCATCTGATTAAAGCTGGCACCGGTGGCCAGAAATTCCTGTGGCCCGGATTCCAGTTCGGGGTGCTGTTTAAGGTTGCCGCGTGCCACATCGTCGGCGGCGTTTTTCAGTTTACGCGCCGGTTTGGCCAGGCTCCAGGCCAGCCATAGCAGCAGAGGAGAACTGATTAACATCGTCACAATCAGCAATAGCAACGGGCGGTCAAACATCAGGTTGATAAAGTCGGACTGAGCGCTGCCCGACGGGCGGATCAGGTAGAGCTGATAGTTGTCTTCACCATCACGGACGGCAAAGGGGCCGACCATTTCAACGCGGCCATATTTCTTTTTCTTGGGACGGTCGGAATTATCAGACTGGCCGATAAAATTACGCACGATCTGCATTTCGTTGCGCTGTGCACCAATAACCCGGCCTTCGCTGGTAACCAGCAAGAGCCGCTGGCCCGGTGGCGCCCATTTGTCTATGGCCCGAAACAGCCTGCGCCACCACATCAGGTCATTGGCCGGATCGCCAGCCAGTTCGGCTTCGACATGCTGCTCAATCATTAACCCTTGCCGTTGCTCACTGTCAAGCAACGGGGTCAGTTGGCGCGAGTCGAGCTTGGGGACCATCAGGACCAACATAAGCACCAGCGCGAGCGTGAACCAGAAGATGGCAAATATGCGCGCGGTAAGGCTGTTGATCATGTAGCTGATACCATCAGATAGCCGCGGCCACGCAGCGTTTTAAACCACGGATGACCATCCTGGCGGTCCGGCAGCTTACGACGCAGATTGGAAATATGCATATCGATAGCCCGGTCAAAAGGCGTCAGGCGTTTGCCCAGCACTTCCTGGCTGAGATGCTCACGCGATACTACCTGCCCAAGATGCTTGGCCAGCAGATACAACAGGGTAAATTCGGTACCGGTCAGATCCAGCGGTTGCCCGTCAAAGCTGGCCTCCTGGCGACCCGGATTAAGCTGTAGTCCGTCCACTTCGAGATTGGGTGAACTATTATGTTCCCCCGCCTGTTGCTGTTCACTCCAGTTGGAACGACGCAGCATGGCACGTATACGCGCCACCAGTTCACGATCGTTGAACGGCTTGGGCAAGTAGTCATCCGCCCCCAGTTCAAGGCCGAGAACCTTATCCAGCTCGCTGCCACGGGCGGTGAGCATAATCACCGGCGTCTGATGGCGCTGGCGTAAATCTTTCAGGGTTTCGATACCATTTTTCTTTGGCATCATTACGTCGAGCAATATTAATTCGATGCTGGCGTCGAGTTTCTCCAGCCCTTGTTCGCCGTCATTGGCAACAACAACGCTGAATCCTTCAATTTCAAGCAATTCTTTCAACAGTGAAGTCAGTTCACGATCGTCATCAACTAACAAAATTTTATTCATTGTGTTTACCTCTAGACGCAAAATACGTCATCAATTGCCGCTATTCCATGACTTTACGTAGTTTTACATGCACTGACGCTAGTTTGCAGCTCCAGGGTTAGACTGCTTTTCAATGATTCGCGTTAAGCGAAATGATATAGGAGTTCGTGATGAGTAAGGTGGCTGCAATGCTTATGGCCTCAATGCTGTCACTTAGTTCAAGTGTAGCCTTGGCTGAAAGCGCGAAATTGGTGCCTGCAGATACTTTAGCTCATGATGGCAATATGTTGGATAGACGTAACACGATGTTCGATGGAATTAATCTTACCGAACAGCAACGCCAACAAATGCGTGATCTTATGCATCAGGCTCGTAAAGACGCGCCGCAGGTTAATTTAGAACAAATGGAAACCATGCATAAGCTGGTGACCGCAGAACATTTTGATCAAACCGCTGTGCGAGCTCAGGCGGAGAAAATAGCGCAGGAACAGGTGGACCGCCAGATAGAAATGGCCCGCATACGTAACCTGATGTTTAACCTCCTGACCCCGGAACAGAAAAATGTGCTAAACCAGAAACATGAGCAGCGTATGCAACAGCTATCCGCGCAACTTTCTGGTGTACAACCGACTTCTGCCCAGAAGCCAAGTAGTAATAGTAACGAGTAAATCTCTGCTTTTCCTTGCCATAGACACCATCCCTGTCTTTCCCCACCTTCGAGGTGGGGTTTTTTTTGCCGTCAACAGGGTGTTTGCCATTTTACGCCCCGCCTCGATCGCTTTTCCGCAACGCTTTGCATTTCGGCAGAAAATCTGTTTTTTAACACTATGCAACAGATATGTTGCGTTATCAGTCAGATGTCGTGATGAACAGTGCTATTCTTAGAGCATACGGCCCTATTGCTGACAAAATTCAGTCGCTTCTCAAAGAACTTTAATTTCCCTATAAGGTTTGTAACGCGAGACTTGTATAATCGGAGCCAGACGGTAAATTGCAGTGAACAGCTCTTAATTAAGCGGATCGAGCTGACCTGAATCAATTCAGTTTTAGCATTGTGTTATATGATTTGAGCATCGAAGCAAAGATCCTGAAACATTGCCCCAAGGGCCAGGTGTGGCAGGTATGCTCAAGAATTCTTAAGAAATTGCATCTACAAGTTCAGAGGTAGTCATGATCAAAAAAATCGGTGTACTGACAAGTGGCGGCGATGCCCCAGGCATGAATGCGGCGATACGTGGCGTGGTGCGCGCGGCACTAACGGAAGGCCTTGAGGTTTTCGGTGTCTACGACGGCTACCTTGGACTGTATGAAGACCGCATGAAGCAGCTTGATCGTTACAGCGTTTCAGATGTTATCAACCGCGGTGGTACCTTCCTGGGTTCAGCTCGTTTCCCTGAATTCCGTGATGAAGCGGTACGCGGCAAAGCAATTGAGAACATGAAGAATCGCGGTATCGATGCCCTGGTGGTTATTGGTGGCGACGGTTCTTATATGGGTGCCAAGCGTCTGACCGAGATGGGTTTCCCATGTATTGGTCTGCCAGGTACCATCGATAACGATGTGGCCGGTACCGACTACACCATCGGTTATTTCACCGCTCTGGAAACCGTTGTTGAGGCGATTGACCGTCTGCGCGATACTTCTTCTTCGCATCAGCGTATCTCCATCGTCGAAGTGATGGGCCGTTACTGCGGTGATTTGACCATGTCGGCGGCTATCGCTGGTGGTTGCGAATTTATCGTTATCCCTGAAGTTGAATTTAACCGCGATGATTTGGTTGAAGAAATCAAAGGCGGCATCGCCAAAGGCAAAAAACACGCTATCGTAGCCATTACCGAGCATATCTGCGATATCGCCGATTTGGCACGTCATATTGAAACAGAAACCAAACGCGAAACCCGCGCTACGGTTCTGGGACATATTCAACGTGGTGGTGCGCCGGTGGCTTATGACCGTATTCTGGCGTCACGTATGGGTGCCTACTCCATCGAACTGCTGTTGCAGGGCTACGGTGGTCGCTGCGTCGGTGTGCAGAACGAGAAGCTGGTGCATCATGACATCATTGATGCCATCGAAAATATGAAGCGTCCGTTTAAAACCGAAATGTGGGAAACGGCGAAAAAACTCTATTAATCGTCGCGTTGCCAAATCAGCCCTCCACCGTGAGGGCTTTTTTACGCCCGGCGATGTCATATTCCAAAAGTGAATAGATAGAACTTTTTTATTCTTTATTAGTTTTCTCTTTCTCTGGCAGGCTTTATCAAACTGATTCAATGAATCAATCTGACTAAAATCACTCGCCGGGAGAGAAGCAATGCGGAAATTGGCTGTAGGTTTGGCATTAATACTGGTGACAGCGGGGGCGATAGCTAAAGATATCCAAATCCTCAATGTTTCTTATGACCCAACGCGTGAGCTTTATGAGCAGTACAATAAAGCGTTCAGTAAATACTGGCAGGCCAAAACCGGTGATACGGTGACCGTGCGTCAATCCCATGGTGGTTCCGGTAAGCAGGCGACCTCGGTAATCAACGGCATTGAAGCTGATGTGGTCACCCTGGCGTTGCAGTCGGATGTCGATGCTATTGCTGAACGTGGTCGTATTAACAAAGACTGGATCACCCGCTTGCCGGATAACTCCGCGCCTTACACCTCGACGATTGTGTTTTTAGTGCGTAAAGGCAATCCTAAAGGTATTCACGACTGGTCAGATTTAATCAAACCGGGTGTTTCGGTGATCACGCCAAATCCGAAAACCTCCGGCGGTGCCCGTTGGAACTATCTGGCAGCCTGGGGTTATGCCCTGCATCACAACAACAATGACAAAGCCAAGGCAACGGATTTCCTGCGTGCATTGTTTAAGAATGTCGAAGTTCAGGATTCCGGTGCTCGCGGCGCAACCAATACTTTTGTTGAGCGTGGCATTGGTGATGTGCTGATTTCCTGGGAAAACGATGCGCAGTTGGCGGACAAAGTACTTGGCAAAGGCAAGTTTGAAGTGGTCTACCCAAGTGAATCCATTCTGGCAGAACCCAGCGTTTCAGTGGTCGACAAGGTTGTTGATAAACGCGGAACGCGCGAAGTGGCGGATGCTTACCTGAAATACGAATATTCGCCAGAAGGCCAGACGATTGCTGCTGAAAACTACTATCGTCCGCGCGACCCGGCAATTGCCAAGAAATTTGCCGCGCAATTCCCGGCGATTAAACTCTATACCGTTGAGCAGGTTGCCGGTGGCTGGACCGCTGCGCAAAAAGATCACTTTGCCAACGGCGGCGTCTACGACGAGATCAATAAGCGCTAAGTGGACAAAGGATAAAAAAACCCCGCAGCGCGGGGTTTGAGTTTGATGACCAAGTCGTCTTGATGAGCGAGATACCCGGGCATAGCACACCTAGGGGCGCTCCGGCGGGCAAGCCCGCTACGACCCCAACGGTGCACTCTCCCTAATAACGGACTTTGTCAGCAGTCTGAAACCCCGCAGCGCGGGGTTTTTTATTAGCCTAAATAATCAGCGATTAATCAGGCTTTGGCAGCAGCGGCCGCTTTGACGATAACTGCAAAGGCGTCGGCTTTCAGTGAAGCGCCACCGACCAGTGCACCATCGATGTCTGGCTGAGTGAACAGCTCTGCTGCATTGGCAGCATTAACAGAACCGCCGTACTGGATAATGACTTGTTCAGCCACAGCAGCGTCTTGTTTGGCAATATGGTCACGGATAAATTTGTGAACCGCTTGTGCCTGAGCAGGGGTCGCTGATTTGCCAGTACCGATAGCCCAAACAGGTTCATAGGCGATAACCGCGCCCTGGAACGCTTCTGCACCCAGAGTCGACAGTACGGCGTCGAGTTGTTTGGCGCAAACGGCCTGGGTTTGACCCGCTTCGTTTTCTGCGTCGGTTTCACCAATGCACAGCACTGGAGTCAGACCTGCGGCTTTCAGAACGCCAAATTTCTTGGCAATCAACTCATCGCTTTCTTTGTGATAAGTACGACGTTCTGAGTGACCGATAATGATGTATTTTGCACCAACATCTTTCAGCATATCGGCAGAAATTTCACCGGTAAAAGCACCTGACAGGTTGCTGTCAACGTTCTGGGCACCCAGCACGATACGGCTGCCTGACAGCGCATGTTTTGCCTGAGACAGATACACTTCCGGTGGTGCGATGGCAACGCCACAGCCTTCAACGGTGCTCAGCTCTGCACGCAAAGCGGCGATCAGTTCGTTAACCATGTGGGTATTGCCGTTCAGTTTCCAGTTACCCATCACTAATGGATGTCGCATGTATTTTCCTCCAAAAGGGGACGCGATTGTCGATTAAAATTTCTGCCAAACCGGCAGATTACCTGCTAAACAGTATAGAGAGGATTAAACCGAAAGGCTTTGCTTTTCGTCATTAAATGGCGCGCCGCATCCTGTTAACCGTTGGCGATTAAGGTTCAGACAACGCCAGTTTTACCGGTTCTACCGCCAGAGTCAGGCCTTTCTCGCCATTGTCGGCAATCACATAGCGTATTGCCCCGACCTGTTGCTGATAAAACTGCATGCCCTTGCCTTTATCCAGCAGGTTATTGATTTTGTCCTGGCTTTGCGCGGGGGTCAGGGTGGCGTCAAACTGGCGGATAAGGTTGGCCATATAACTTATTGCCGTGGCATGGGCGACCTTTTCATCCGGTCCTTTGATGGGCAAATAGGTGATCTGCAGGCTTTTAATTTTGCCGGTGCCTTTTTCCAGCGCAGTGGAGGCGTAGAGATCTTCGTTGATTTTGCTGGCGGCGCGCGTCAACAGCGCACTGTCCGTTTTATCGGGGATGGCGCGGAATTCACCAATTTGCTGCGTCGGGTTGGCAGCATTATATTTTTCGCGAAAATTCACCAGCGTCATTTCAAACGTTGGCGCGCCCGGCATCAGATAGGGCGCTTTGGGAACCTCCTCGTTAGCAGGACGTTCCTGGGGGGGATCGGCCAGGACCATGCTGCTGCCGAGGATCAGCAACAGTAGCGCGGATGCCAGCTGCAAAGGGAAAATTTGTCTCATAAGTTACGTCTTTTCTGTCGCCATGTTTACCAGTAATGCTCACTGGTCATATGACCGGGTTTTCTGCGTAAATGTTTACGCATATCGCGGCTTTCTTTCAGGATCAGCTGCGTATCGCGCACCATCTGCGGGTTGCCGCACAGCATGATATGGCTGTCGCTGGCATCCATCTTCAATCCGACGGCGCTTTCCAGCGAACCGTCGGCAATCAGCGCCGGTACGCGTCCGCTAAGGGAACCCGGGGTCTGTTCACGGCTGACCACGGTCTGGATATGCAGTTTGCCGTTATAGCGCTGTTGCAACTGTTGCATCAGCGGCAGGTAGCTCAGGTCTGCGGCAAAACGCGCGGCATGGACCAGTACAATATTTTTGAAGCGTTCAAGGCCTTTGCCTTCCTGCAATATCGACAGGAAAGGGCCGATGGCGGTGCCGGTGGCCAGCATCCAGAGGGTATCGCATTCCGGGACTTCGTCGATAACAAAAAAGCCGGCAGCGTCTTTGGTGATCTGAATTTCTGCACCTGGCTGCATCGCATGTAGCCGCGGGCTGAGTTTACCCTCTGGCACGGTCACCAGATAAAATTCCAGGTTGCTATTGCTCGGTGCATTCACAAAGGAGTAGGCACGTTGTACCCGTTCACCCTCAATTTCCAGCGACAGTTTGGCGTATTGTCCGGCAGCAAAACTGTTGACGGGAGCATTAACAACGATGCTGAACAAGTTATCTGTCCAGTGTTCCACCTTTGTCACTTTACCTGTTACCCATTCAGCCATCGATTCTCACTCCGCTAGGTTAAGGATTGATATTACTGGCTGATGTTATTCCATATTCTACAGAAGAATTATCGATTAAATGTTATCAGGCAGGCGAGAGCGCTTGCCTGATAGACTGGCCTAGATAATCAGGTTGTGTAGCGCCGGGTCTTTGCGGTCAAGATAATGGGTTGAGCGGATACGGCGAATGGTACGAGATTTACCGCGGATCAGCAGTGTCTCGGTGGTGGCCAGATTTCCCTGACGGCTGATACCCGCCAGCAGGTCTCCCTGGGTAATGCCGGTCGCGGAAAAAATAACGTTATCATTGCGCGCCATATCATCGAGCTGCAACACTTTGCCTGCTTCAATGCCCATCTGCTTGCAGCGCGCCAGCTCGTCTTCACCCAGTCTGCGGTTTTCCGGGGTATCGCCTTTGACATGATGCCTTGCCAGTAAACGGCCCTGCATATCGCCGTCCATCGCGCGGATCACCGCCGCCGAGATCACCCCTTCCGGTGCGCCGCCAATGCCATACACCACATCGACTTCACTTTCCGGCATACAGGTGAGGATTGTCGCGGCCACATCACCGTCCGGGAAAGCAAATACCCGTACACCGAGGCTTTGCATTTCGCGAATAATGTCGTCATGGCGCGGTTTGGCCAAAATGGAAACGGTAAGTTCATCCAGAGGTTTATTCATGCAGGCAGCAATATTGCGCAGGTTTTCCGCCAGCGGCAAATCGAGATTAATGCTGCCTTTTGCTGCCGGGCCAACCACCAGTTTTTCCATATACATATCGGGCGCATTGAGAAATGAACCGCGATCGCCAACGGCCAGCACCGCCAGCGCATTGGCCTGGCCCATGGCGGTCATACGGGTGCCTTCAATGGGATCAACGGCGATATCGACGGCATCCCCTTTCCCGGTCCCCACTTTCTCACCGATATAGAGCATTGGCGCTTCATCAATCTCACCTTCGCCAATAACAATTTCACCGTCGATATCGACCTTGTTAAGCATAATGCGCATCGCCTGCACGGCGGCGTTATCGGCCAGATTTTTGTCGCCACGACCCAGCCATTTGTAACCGGCAAGGGCGGCAGCTTCTGTTACGCGGGAGAACTCGATAGCTAATTCACGTTTCATGGATAAATCCGTGTTGAGAAAAATGAGGGGGGAGAGCACAGGCTCGTCTCAGGCGGTAAAGTTTATCATAGCGAGGGGGGCAAAAAAGAAAAACTCCCCGCTGGGGGGGAGTTTGATGGGCAAGAGATCGGTCAGTGTTGAGTCGTTATTCGTGATCTTCCCAGGCGCGCACGCGGGCCACGGCTTTCTGCCAGCCTTTGTAGCGGAAGTTGCGCTCGGTGGTTTCAATGCCAGGGCGGAACTCTTTCTCAATGGTCGCCTTGCTGCGCACTTCTTCCAGATCGTTCCAGAAACCGACCGCCAGACCGGCGAGGAAAGCCGAACCCAGTGCGGTGACTTCGCGCACCAGCGGACGTTCTACGCGGGTGCCGAGAATATCGGACTGGAACTGCATCAGGAAGTTATTGGCCACTGCGCCACCATCTACGCGCAGCGACTGCAAACGAGCGCCTGAGTCAGCCTGCATCGCATCGAGCACATCACGGGTCTGATAGGCGATGGATTCTAGGGTGGCGCGCACAATATGGTTACTATTGGCACCGCGGCTGAGGCCAAAAATGGCACCTCGAGCATACGGGTCCCAATAAGGGGCACCGAGACCGGTAAAGGCCGGGACCACGTATACGCCGTTAGTGTCTTTTACTTTCGTGGCAAAATACTCCGAGTCGGCAGCATCGCTGATAATTTTCAGCTCATCGCGCAGCCACTGGATAGAGGCACCCGCCACAAACACCGCCCCTTCCAGAGCATAGTTGACTTCGCCGCGTGGGCCGCAGGCGATGGTGGTCAGCAGACCATTTTTTGAAACTACCGCTTCGGTGCCGGTATTCATCAGCAGGAAGCAGCCTGTTCCATAAGTGTTTTTCGCCATTCCCGGTTGCACGCAGAGCTGGCCATACAGCGCCGCCTGCTGGTCACCGGCGATACCGGCGATAGGAATACGGGTGCCGCCTTTACCGCCAATGTTCGTTTGACCGTAAATCTCGGAGGAAGGACGGACTGCCGGCAGCATTTCGCGAGGAATATCCAGCGCTTCGAGCATGCGCTCATCCCACTCCAGACTGTGGATATTGAACATCATGGTACGCGAGGCATTGGTATAATCGGTGACGTGTACCCGTCCCTGCGTCATTTTCCACACCAGCCAGGTGTCGACGGTACCGAACAGCAACTCGCCACGTTTGGCGCGTTCACGGGAACCTTCTACGTGGTCGAGGATCCATTTCAGTTTGGTGCCGGAGAAATAAGGGTCAACCACCAGACCGGTATTATGACGGATATACTCTTCCATACCGTCATTTTTCAGTTTCTCGCAGATATCTGCGGTGCGGCGACACTGCCAGACGATAGCGTTATAAATCGGTTTGCCGCTCTCTTTTTCCCAGACGATAGTAGTTTCACGCTGGTTGGTGATACCAATACCGGCGATTTGGTCAGAATCAATATCGGCTTTGGCCAGCACTTCCACCAATACTGAGCTCTGTGACGACCAAATCTCCATTGGGTCATGCTCAACCCAGCCCGGCTTGGGATAGATCTGGGAGAATTCACGCTGTGAGACGCTAACGATATTGGCGTCGTGGTCAAGGATCACTGCGCGGGAGCTGGTGGTACCCTGATCGAGGGCAACGATATATTTTTTCTGGTGTGTCTTGTCAGTCGTCATAATTATGTCCTGCAATGTTTGCGATGGAACAGTTTCTACCGGGTGTCTTGAAATCAGTGGCAACGGTCAGGCCTTGCGGCGCGTCTGTTGCGGTACCGCTTCTTCGGCTTCCGACACTGCCTGAGGAAGGTGGTTGCTGATCAAGGCTTTATAGCCGACAGCACCGAGGCATGCGCCTACCAATGGACCAAAAATCGGCACCAGGAAGTAAGGAATATCCCGGGCACCGGTAAAGGCAACTTTGCCCCAGCCGGCAAAATAGGCGAACAGCTTGGGACCAAAGTCACGGGCCGGGTTAAGGGCAAACCCGGTCAACGGACCCATAGAGGCACCGATAACGGCAATCAACAGACCAATTAACAGCGGAGCCAGGGCACCACGCGGGACACCATTACCGTCGTCGGTTAATGCCAGGATCAGTGCCATCAGAATGGCGGTGATCACCGCTTCAACCAGAAACGCCTGCAACACGCTGATATGCGGGTTTGGATAAGTAGAGAAGATACCGGCCAGATCCAGACTTTCAACGCTGCCGCGCACCATGTTATGGCTCTGCTCGAAATCAAAGAACAGATTGTAGTAGAGACCGTAAACCAATGCGGCGGCACAGAATGCCCCGGCAACCTGGGCAACGATGTAAGGCAAAACTTTGCGTCCGTCAAAGTTGGCAAACAGGCAGAGCGCTATGGTGATGGCGGGATTGAGATGGGCGCCGGAGATGGCGGCGGTCAGGTAAACGGCCATTGATACGCCGAGGCCCCAGATGATACTGATCTCCCACTGGCCAAAGCTGGCACCAGCCAGTTTTAGCGCCGCTACGCAGCCGGCACCGAAAAAGATAATCAGGCCGGTTCCCAGAAACTCTGCGATACACTGCCCTTTGATTGTGGAACTGATGTTTTGGCTCATAATCGGATCCTATATAAGGATGGTTGTTAGGGTAAGTTTAAGATTAATTGCTTTTATGCTTTGTTATGTATTTTTTACATCTCACGTAGAATGAGTCTGTAATGTGAATTTATCGTTAACGAACATAAACGAGAAATACCGAAATCAAAATGTGTGTACTGCGTCATGAAAATGAGCGAATTCGAGTGTTTTTTGCGTGGATTACTCACCCTAAACAGGTAGGCGACTTCGTAAAAGTAGCGCAATTATTACCTGATTGACCGCTACGGGCGTGCAAAATGCGTCCTTAACAGAAACAAAATGAAGAAACTGCTTGGCGATTAAGCGATTTTTAGGCATATGCTGATGGTGGCGACATTAAAATTGCAACAGACTACGTGCGTAGCCTGTATGTTGCTAGACAGGGAAAGGTTGCCTACATACAATCGATAGTTATCATCTCAATCGATTGTATGCCATCGAGGGCTGCGACCTTCACTTGGGTCAGGATGCATCTTTCGTTGGATCAAGATAATTGAATTTTTGAGCTGCGTCGGGACGATGTGGCAGAACATAAAAGATGTACGCCTTGCGAACATAAGGGGATTAAGACATGTCATTTGAAGTATTTGAGAAACTAGAAACTAAAGTTCAGCAAGCGATTGATACCATTACTTTATTACAGATGGAAATCGAAGAGCTGAAAGAACAGAACACCAATTTGGCGCAACAGGTTCAGCAAGCCAATGGTAACCAGGAGTCTCTGGTTCGTGAAAATACGCAGTTGAAAGAAGAACAGGTTGTTTGGCAAGAGCGTTTGCGCTCACTGCTGGGCAAAATGGAAGAAGTCTAAATACCCCGATAGCTTTCATGGCCGTGGGCGTGGGTGGATTTTGCGCCGATCTGTCTTGAAATCTGTGGAGTACCAGTGTCGACCCTTAGGTCTGCATCGCCACTAACCTGGCTATTTGGCAAGTTTTGCCAGAGCAAAAAGACGCAGCATGCTGCGTCTTTTTGTTATCTGCTACCCTGAGATTTACTCGATATCGAGGGGATCTTCAGAGAGCACAATCCCGGTATTGTCGGCATAGAGATGATCGCCGGAGAAAAACGTTACGCCGCCAAAATTGACGCGAATATCGCTTTCACCAATACCTTCGCTGGTGGCACCGGCAGGAATGGCCGCCATAGCCTGGATACCAATATCCAGCTCAGCGAGATCATCGACCTGGCGCACGGCACCGTAAATCACAATACCTTCCCATTCGTTTTGCAATGCCAGCAGTGCCAGACCGGCATCAAGCAGCGCACGACGTACCGACCCCCCGCCGTCAATCAGAAGAATACGGCCACGACCGTTCTCTTCCAACAAATCATACAGTAAGCCATTATCTTCAAAGCATTTCACCGTGGTGATCTGCCCGCCAAATGAAGTACGTCCACCAAAGTTGGAGAACAGGGGTTCAACGACATTCACTTCTTCAAGATAGATGTCGCACAATTCTGAAGTATCGTATTTCATAGGATTTTTATCTGGTGGCTCGCGGGAGCTTTCAGTATATCCCTTTCTGGTTGATGTTGGCAAAATCATCAAATGTTAAGTTTTGATGACGACGATTTGAGCGGTCCGGATAAAAACTGTCCAGTCAGCTCAGTATAAGTCCCACAGCAAACAGGACGTTAGTCAGCAGTGCAGCTTTGACCATCCCTTCAAGCAAGGGGCGCA
This sequence comes from Rouxiella aceris, assembly GCF_012933545.1. Taxonomy (GTDB): domain Bacteria; phylum Pseudomonadota; class Gammaproteobacteria; order Enterobacterales; family Enterobacteriaceae; genus Rouxiella; species Rouxiella aceris. The sequence goes on from NZ_JAADJU010000014.1 coordinate 104,369, forward strand.
CGCCCTCAGGCGTCTTCGCAGTGATAACTTTGCGGGCATGACTGACCAGCATGGGCACGGCGAGGATAAACAGCCAGCCTTTCCAGCTATCAAGATAGAGCAGGGAAAAAACGGCCAGTGCGGCGAGTGCGGCCACCAATAACAGCAGGTGGTAGCCTCGTGCCTTATGCGGACCCAGGCGCACCGCCAGCGTGTTCTTGCCATGCTGGCGATCCGTTTCGATATCGCGCAGGTTATTAATATTGAGCACGGCCGCCGCCAGTAAACCGCAGGCGGTCGCCGGCAGCATAACCAGCAGGTCAAGCCGGCCAACCTGCAGATAGTAGGTCCCCCCGACGCTTATCCAGCCAAAGAAGATCAGCACCGACAGGTCGCCCAGCCCCATATAACCGTAAGGTCGTGTGCCAACGGTATAGGTAATGGCGGCGGCAATGGAGAGTAATCCCAGCACTAAAAACACCAGTACATCACTGGGTTTCTGGCAGGCGACGGCAATCAATGCCAGGCCAGCCACCACGGCGGCCACAATGCACAATTTGATGGCGCGTTTCATCTGCTGCTGAGTAATCAGCCCTTTTTGCATGCCACGCAGTGGACCCACGCGTTCTGGAGTATCACTGCCTTTTACGGCGTCGCCGTAATCATTGGCCAGGTTGGACAGGATTTGCAGCAAGCCCGCAGTAAGCAATGCCAACAGCGCCACTGACGGTTTCAGACTGCCTTGCAGACTGGCAACGGCCGACCCCATAAGAATTGAAGCAAAGGCCAGAGGCAGAGTGCGTAGTCTTAGACTTTCAAGCCATGCACTGGCCGGGCTGGTGCAGGTTATAGAGCTCATAATTGGCGTTATCCGCTGAAGGTACGTATCGGATGGGATCGGCAGCATAAAAAAGGAGGCGTATGCCTCCTTTTTTACCACCGAAGGTATAGATAAATTATAAGATGAAACGGCTCAGATCTTCATCAGCAACGAGTGCGTCCAGGTGGTCACGAACATAATCTGCATCAATGTTTATTGAAATACCGTTGCTTTCACTGGCGTCATAGGAGATATCTTCCATCAAACGCTCAAGAACGGTATGCAGACGACGAGCACCGATATTCTCGGTGGTTTCGTTAACCTGCCATGCTGCCTCGGCAATGCGACGAATACCATCCGGGGTAAAGGTCACGCTGACACCTTCGGTTTGCATCAGTGCCTGATATTGGTGAGTCAGAGAGGCACTGGGTTCCGTCAGAATGCGCTCAAAATCTTCGGTAGACAATGCCTGAAGTTCTACGCGGATCGGCAAACGCCCCTGAAGTTCCGGGATCAGATCGGATGGACTGGCGGTCTGGAATGCCCCGGAAGCAATAAACAGAATATGGTCGGTTTTTACCATACCGTGTTTGGTGGAGACGGTGCAGCCTTCCACCAGCGGCAGCAGGTCGCGCTGAACCCCTTCACGGGAGACGTCCGGACCGGAGCTTTGGCCACGCTTACAGATTTTATCGATCTCATCGATAAACACGATACCGTGCTGTTCTACGGCTTCGATGGCCTGTTCTTTCAGCTCTTCCGGATTAACCAGTTTGGCCGCTTCTTCTTCGACCAACAGTTTATAAGCTTCTTTGATTTTCAGCTTACGCGCTTTCTGTTTCTGACCGGCCATGTTCTGGAACATGGATTGCAGTTGATTGGTCATCTCTTCCATACCCGGTGGCGACATGATTTCCACGCCCATAGGTGCCGCTGCCAGATTGATTTCGATCTCTTTATCGTCCAACTGACCTTCGCGCAATTTTTTGCGGAAAGACTGACGTGCCGCAGAAGGCTCCTGTGTTTCATCCGGCTGGCCCCAGTTGTTTTTGGCCGGGGGGATCAGCACGTCAAGAATGCGGTCTTCGGCCATTTCTTCGGCACGGAAGCGATTCTTTTCGATTGACTGTTGGCGCACCATTTTAACGGCGGAGTCGGTCAGATCGCGGATGATTGAATCCACTTCTTTACCTACATAGCCCACTTCGGTGAACTTGGTCGCTTCGACCTTGATAAAAGGAGCATTGGCCAGTTTTGCCAGACGACGGGCAATTTCGGTTTTACCGACACCGGTCGGGCCGATCATCAGAATGTTTTTGGGTGTCACTTCGTGACGCAGCGCTTCATCAAGCTGCATCCGGCGCCAGCGGTTACGCAAGGCGATCGCCACAGCGCGCTTTGCTTTGTCCTGGCCAATGATGTAGCTGTCTAACTCGCTGACAATCTCGCGTGGGGTCATTTCAGACATATTCTAAGATCCTTACGCTTTAGGATTGCAGGGCAATTCTAAGAAATTGAGGTTATGGTTAGTATAAATACAGATATCAGCGGCGATATTCAGCGACTTCTCGGCAATTTCGCGGGCGCTTAACTCGGTATTTTCCAGCAGTGCGGTCGCTGCTGCCTGGGCGTAGGGACCGCCTGAACCTATGGCAATCAGGCCATTATCCTGACGGATAACATCGCCGTTACCGCTAATCAGGAGTGATTCGGTGTCATCGGCAACCACCAGCAGCGCTTCCAGACGGCGCAGCATACGGTCAGTTCGCCAGTCTTTGGCCAGCTCAACGGCCGCCTTGGTGAGATGACCCTGATGCATTTCCAGTTTGCGCTCAAACAGTTCAAACAGGGTAAACGCGTCAGCAGTACCGCCGGCAAAACCCGCGATCACTTTATCTTTATAAAAGGTACGCACTTTCAGGACGTTGCCTTTCATTACAGTATTGCCCATGGTGGCCTGGCCATCACCACCGACTACCACCTGGCCATTACGGCGTACACATACAATTGTTGTCACGAGCGGTTCCTCGTTGCAGACGGAAAAGATCCCGGCGCGTTAAGCTGGCCCTGATCAGGTCAGCTTAACGCGCGAGGCATATTGTAAATATAGATTGGGGAAGAATGTGGGTTTTCAACCCCCGACAGGGAGGGGAATACAGCCGGTAATGCCAGAATTTTTCAAACGCGACAGGGTGCCGTCAGCGCCCGCGCGGTTATTGTAGGGGCCGATCACCACACGATTCCAGCCACCGCTGGTGGTGACGCGCCCTTCAAACCCTTCAAATGCCAGTTTGGCACGATAGGATTCGGCCTGATCGGTACCGTGGAATGAGCCACACTGCAGCAGGAAGCGCTGTGATTTTGGCTGATCTTTCGGTTTTTCTGCTTCTTTAGGCTTTTCGGCCGGTTTTTCGGCAATAACTGCCGGAGCCGCTGCCGGCGCTGCTTGTACGCTAGCCGGTTGCTGCGGTTTGATATGTTCCGGTTTCGCCTGGGTGATCATCGCCCTGGGTTGCGTGACAACAGGTTTCGGCTGAACGACCACCGGTTTGGGCTGGGTAACCACCGGCTTGCTCTGGGTGATTGTTGCCTGCGGTGCCACCTGCACTGGCCGCGGTCTTGGCTGTGTCGGGGTTGGCTGGGGTTGTGGTGCCCTCACCGGTTGTTGCATAAAGGTTGGCTGGCTACTTTGCTGTTTCGCCGCCTGTGTCCGTGAAACCTGCGTCGGATCGTTATAAGGCACTTCCGAGAGCTGGGTTGGCGTCTGACGCATATCGGCCTGCATCTGCTCAAGCAACTGACGCTGTTCTGGCGTGAGCTGTGTCTTGGATGAGACATCCCCGCCCGAAGTCGGCTCCGTTGGCGTTTGTACCCCCATCTGACGATTCTCAAGCTCTTTGATATAACGCCAACGTTCTGCCGGTTTGGGCGGCAAGCCATTGCCCGGGCGCGGGGCATGCGCAGGCAGGATCTGGGCCTCTTCGCTTTTGTTATGGGTGATAAAGTAGAGGCCGCCAATAAATACCACCACCACGGCAACGGCAAACACCACCATGGTTTTGGGGATCATCGGGGAACTGCTTTTTTTACGGCTGGTACTTTTTTTCCGCCGTGCTCCTGAGCGTCCACGGCTCACATAGTCTTTTTGTGCCACTATCGTTTCGCTGTGTCGTTATGTTTAAAGAAGTACGTCATTTTACAGGGTCCTGAAACGTCACTGTTATCTGGGCGCAGCGGTACTGCCGCGAATAATCAGTTCACTGTCGAGCAGTCGTGAACCGCTTTGCACCGAATGGCCGTTAAGCTGTTCCAGCAATAGTAACATGGCTTCTCTGCCAAGCTGGAATCGTGGTTGTGCCACTGTGGTTAACGGCGGGTCGTAAAACTGGCTGAGTTTGATATCGTCAAACCCAACAATAGACAAATCTTGCGGGATACGTAGCCCTAATTTTTTCGCCTGATACATGGCGCCAATGGCCATCATGTCGTTATGACAGAAAATGGCCGTCGGTGGTGTCGGCTGACTCATTAATTTGGCCAGCGCCAGTGCCCCCGATTCATAGCTGAAGTCGCCGTTGGCGATATACTGGCTTTCAACGGTCAAGCCATTGCGGCGGATAGCCTGAATATAGCCTTGCAGCCGATATTGACATAGCGGCATCGCTTCCGGGCCGGTAATACAGGCAATGCGCTGATGGCCAAGCCCAAGCAGATAGTGCACGGCTTCATAGGCGGCGGTCAGGTTATCGATATGCACCGTCGGTAATTCCAGTTCCGGAGCAAATTCGTTGGCCATCACCATCGGCGGCAGATTGCGCTGCTCTTCTTTGCTGGCGTCAAACGGCAGATCGGAGCCGAGCAACAGCATGCCGTCAATTTGTTTGGTGATGATCAGATTGATAAAGGTTTTTTCTTGCTGATTCTGCTGCGCGCAGTCACCAATCAACACCAGATAGCCGTGTTCGGCGGCGGTACGCTCGATCCCCTGGATCACATCGGCAAAGAAGGGATCGCAGATATCCGGGATGATCACCAAAATAGTGCGGGATTCATTGCGTTTGAGATTACGGGACAAAGAGTGCGGCGAGTAGCCCACGGCGATCACTGCCTGTTCAACCCGCTGGCGCGTGGGTGCTGAAACCTTTTCGGGATTCATCAGGGCTCTTGATACTGTCGCGGTAGAAACCCCCGCCTGTTCGGCGACATCTTTCATTGTGGCGCTAGTAATGACTCTATTCTGATCCAACGCATCTCTCCTTGCATTTGCATCAAACTGACACGACATCATGGATGTTTATTTTTATAGTGACTGCAGCATCCGTGCGTTTTTGCCTGCCAGCAGACTGCTCGCATAGCACATCACATTCTAAACAGAATGTGACTAGGATTAATTACCTAATTACGCAATAAATGTCACTTTTGTTGTTTTTTTGTACCTTATTCCAAAAAAAAGCCGTTCTTTGCGTTAATTATCTATGGGATCAACGTCGAGGGTCCATTTCACTTTTTTTGCCTGCGGCAAACTGGCGATTAATGGCATCGAGCTTTTGATCAAATGCTGCAGTACCCGACGGGAGGGATGCTGCAGCAACAATTGCCAACGAAAACGGCCGCTGCGTTTGGCCTGCAGAGCCGGTACCGGCCCGAGGATCCATAGCGCATCGTCTTTTAGCGGGCTGGCTTCCAGCAGGTTGCGCAGTTGCTGTAAAAACATCGCCGACTGTTGATTGTCGTGATCTTCGCTGCGAAACAGAATATGGCTGGTAAACGGCGGTAAAAATACGCTTTTGCGTTCGGCCAGTGTCTGTTTTGAAAAGGCGTCATACCCCTGTTGCAGCAGAACCTGCAGCAAGGGGTGGTCGGGATGGTGGGTTTGCAGCACCACTTCACCCTGTTTACCGGCACGTCCGGCACGCCCTGAAACCTGGGTATATAGCTGCGCAAAGCGTTCGGCGGAACGAAAATCGGCGGAAAACAGTGCCCCGTCCACGTCGAGCAGTGACACCAGCGTTACATCCGGGAAATGATGCCCTTTGGCCAGCATCTGCGTGCCAATCAGAATGCGCGCGCCGCCGCGATGCACTTCGGCCAGATGCTGTTCCAGCGAACCTTTACGGCTGGTGGTATCGCGGTCGATGCGGGTGATCGGCGTATCGGGAAACAGCGGCGCCAGTTCATTCTCAAGCTGTTCGGTGCCCACGCCGACGGAGACCAACTGGGTGGATCCACACTGTGGGCACTGCTGAGGTACTGCCCGCTGGCTATCGCAGTGGTGGCAGCGCAACTGCCGCTGGTTCTGGTGAAACGTATAGTAGTGGTCGCAGCGCTGGCATTCGGCAATCCAGCCGCATTCGTGGCATAACAGCGCCGGGGCGTAGCCGCGTCGGTTAAGAAACAACATCACCTGATTATCGGCTTTCAAATGCTGTTGCATACGCTGAATCAAGGGTTGAGACAGCCCGACTTTTAACGCCATGCCTTTCAGATCCAGCAAATGATGCACTGCCGGTTTGGCGTTGCCGGCGCGCTTGGTCAGCGTAAGCTGTCGGTATTTGCCCAACTGCACATTGTGTAGCGTTTCCAGCGCCGGAGTGGCCGAGCCCATAATAATGGGAATATTCTCTTCATGGGCACGCAAAACCGCCAAATCGCGGGCGTGATAACGCCAGCCTTCTTGCTGCTTGTAAGAACTGTCATGCTCTTCATCGATAATAATGCCGCCGAGACGGGCAAAGGGCGTAAACAATGAGGAGCGGGTACCGATCACAATGCCCGCTTCGCCGTTTCTGGCCCGTAGCCAGACCGCCAGGCGTTCGCTGTCATTGAGACCAGAGTGCAATACGTCTACCGGAGCGCTAAAGCGTTCCCGAAAGCGGGCGATAGTCTGCGGCGTCAGGCCGATTTCAGGCACCATCACCAGCGCCTGTCGTCCTTGTGCCAGAATATTTTCCAGCACGCTGAGGTAGACTTCGGTTTTACCCGAGCCGGTGACTCCGGCCAGCAGCCAGGCTGAAAACTGCTGATCTTCGCTGCGAATGGCACCTACGGCGGTGGCCTGTTCGGTATTCAGTCGCAGGCGTTCACCGACCACGGCGAAACTGTCGCGCCAGTCCTGGGCGACGGGGGCAACGCCTTGCAGATCGCAGAGCCCTTTGGCGCGCAGCGCCTGCAGTGCGGCCTCGTTCAGATCAAGCTGGCTTACCTGATGACGGTAAATTTTGCCTTGCAGCAAGGCAGCCATTGCCTGCTGTTGCTTGGGTGCTCGCTTGAGACTGGCTAACGGCGTGGCGCGTCCCTGTTCGGTGGCGAACCACTGCCACAGCGGCGCGAGTTCGGCCGCTTTGCCCTGGCGCAGCAACACCGGCAGCGCATGAAACAACACTTCGCCCAGCGGAAAGTGATAATAGTCCGCCGCCCAGTGCAGCACGCGCCATAAGTCATGGGTATAGAGGCTGGTGGCGTCGATCACTGCGGCCACCGGCTTGAGTTTTTCCATCGGAAACTCACTGCTGTCACTGACGGCGGTCACAATCCCGATGGCGTCACGTTTGCCGAAAGGCACACTTACCCGACAGCCGGGGACAACCTGCATACCCGGAGGTAATAAGTAATCAAATGTGCGACTTAAGGGGACGGGTAGAGCAACGTGAGCAACGGGCATTGGCGGTCCAGACTATAAAAAAATGACGAGATAGTGTACACTGTGTGGCTGGGATTGCATGAACATCATTGCGCGGCCAGTTTATATTCTGTATGATTTGCCGCCTTTGATACATTCCGTATCATCGAACTATTCATTAACACTACGTGTGGTGTCCGACGGAAACAGGGTTGGATAGCGACGCGGCCTAAAAGAGGTTTTTCCCATGAAAAAAGGTATTCACCCTAATTACGTAGCTATTACTGCAACTTGTTCATGCGGTAATGTGATCAATACTCACTCAACCGTGGGTCACAACCTGAACCTGGACGTGTGTGGCGAATGTCACCCGTTCTACACTGGTAAGCAACGTGAAGTCGCTACCGGTGGCCGCGTTGACCGCTTCAACAAGCGTTTCAGCGTTCCGAGCAGCAAATAAGTTTTTGCTCGAAAACAAAAAAGGCGCCGGTGGCGCCTTTTTTGTTGCCCTGAATTTCTTCCTTAATATTCCCAGGTATCAGGATCCACACCCAGCTCGCGCATCAGGATTTTGGCCGCTTCCGGGATCTCATCGCTACGTTCTTTACGCAGGTCTTCGTCGTTCGGCAGGGGCTGGCCGGTAAAGGCATGCAGAAAAGCTTCACACAGCAGTTCACTGTTGGTGGCGTGACGCAGGTTGTTAACCTGACGACGCGTGCGCTCATCCGTCAAAATCTTCAGTACTTTTAGAGGAATCGAAACTGTAATCTTTTTAACTTGTTCGCTTTTTTTACCGTGTTCAGCGTAAGGGCTGACATATTCGCCGTTCCACTCAGCCATGGGACACCTTAAATTTATCAAAAAAAATAATATTCTGAAAACCCGGGGAGTATGCCCGATTTCCGCAGTTCTCACTACACCCGTCATACCGGAAGCCGGGTATCGACCCTTCGCTTTCACGTGGCAGGTGCGCTGGCTGTCCAGTCACTTATCGCAGTAAGTGCTCGGGTAATGGTTATCATCCTGGACGGACTGCTGTTTATCTTGTCAGCGGATACCGGTGGTAGGTTACTGCCAGGAGATATTTTTTCCAGGTTGGGCCAAATTCACCCCCTGTACCGGTACAATCCATCATACCGCTATAATTTTAGCGGGTATTATTGCATTGCTCAATCTATACGCAAAGAAGTTTAGATGTCCAGATGTATTGACGTCTATCTCTCGGGCGGTTAATCTTTAGCCCTTATCCTCTTTTATCCCGTCAGGGAGAAACACTATGACGCTCAAACAAGGCACTATCGCGGTTAGCAGTGGACTCAATATCGACCAACAATATGGCTGTGTTGTCCCGCCTATTACTCTCTCCAGCACCTATAATTTTGCCGACTTCAATCAACCGCGGGCGCATGACTATTCCCGTCGCGGTAATCCTACGCGCGATATAGCCCAGCGCGCTTTGGCCGATCTTGAAGGCGGTGCCGGAGCGGTGTTAACCAGCAGCGGTATGTCTGCCATTCATTTAGTGTGTACTGTGTTTCTTAAACCTGGCGATTTGCTGGTGGCTCCCCATGATTGCTACGGCGGCAGCTACCGTTTATTCGATAGCCTCAGCAAGCGTGGCGCTTACCGCGTGCTGTTTGTCGATCAGGGCAATCCCCAGGCACTGGCGGATGCGCTGGCGCAGCAACCGAAATTGGTGCTGATTGAAACACCGAGTAATCCTCTGCTGCGCGTGGTGGATATTCAGGCCATCTGCGAGGCGGCACATCAGGTTGGCGCGCTGACGGTGGTGGATAACACCTTCCTTAGCCCGGTATTGCAGCAGCCGCTGAAACTGGGGGCGGATCTGGTCGTGCATTCATGCACCAAATATCTCAATGGTCACTCTGACGTGGTGGCCGGCACCGTTATCTCCAAAACCGCCGAGCATGCCACCGAGCTTGCCTGGTGGGGCAATAATATTGGTGTAACCGGCGCGGCCTTCGACAGCTATTTATTGCTTCGCGGCCTGCGCACCCTGGGTGTCCGGGTCAAACAGCAGCAACAAAATGCGCTGGCGATTGTCGACTATTTGCAAAAACAGCCGCTGGTGAAAAAACTCTACCATCCATCATTGCCTGAGAATCAAGGCCACGATATTGCGCGGCGTCAGCAAAGCGGATTCGGCGCTATGGTAAGTTTTGAATTTGCGGGAGAAGAAGCAGCCTTGCGCCACTTCCTCAAGGAATTAAAATTATTCACCCTGGCCGAATCATTGGGCGGCGTGGAAAGTCTGATTTCCCATACCGCGACCATGACGCACGCCGGAATGGCACCGGAAGCGCGTAAAGCCGCGGGGATTTCCGACAGTCTGCTGCGCATTTCTGTCGGTCTTGAAGATAGCGAAGATTTAATTGCTGACCTGGAACAGGCTTTCCAGGCGGCGGCAAAGAGGTAAGCAATGAGTGCAATAGCGGTTGCAGCGCCGGCAGGAAGTCGGCAGTTACACAAGTTTGGCGGTAGCAGTCTGGCCGATGTGAAATGTTATCTTCGCGTGGCCGGCATTATGGCTGAATATGGCAATCCCGGCGATATGATGGTGGTTTCTGCCGCAGGCAGCACCACCAATCAGCTGATCAGCTGGTTGAAGCTCAGTCAGACGGATCGTATTTCGGCGCATCAGGTGCAGCAAGCGCTGCGCCGTTATCAAACGGAATTGATCACCGGGCTGGTGCCGGTGGAAATGTCCGAACCGCTTATTGCCTCATTTATTCAGGATCTTGAACGTCTGGCGGGATTGCTTGATGGCAAGGTGACCGATGCCGTCTATGCCGAAGTTGTCGGCCATGGCGAAATCTGGTCGGCCCGTCTGATGGCCGCGCTGCTGTCGAAAATGGACCTGCCCGCCGCCTGGCTGGATGCCCGCGATTTTCTGCGTGCGGAACGCGCAGCGCAGCCGCAGGTGGATGAAGGTCGTTCTTATCCGCTGCTGCAACAGCTGTTAGCGCAGCATCCTCAGCAATATCTGGTGGTCACCGGTTTTATCTCGCGCAATGAAGCCGGTGAAACCGTGCTGTTGGGGCGTAACGGCAGTGACTACTCGGCCACACAGATTGGCGCGCTGGCCGGTGCCAGTCGGGTAACCATCTGGAGCGATGTCGCCGGGGTTTATAGCGCCGACCCGCGCAAGGTGAAAGACGCCTGTCTGCTGCCGCTGTTGCGTCTGGACGAAGCCAGTGAACTGGCGCGTCTGGCGGCACCGGTGTTGCACACCCGCACTCTGCAGCCGGTCTCCGGCAGCGATATCGATTTACAACTGCGTTGCAGCTATCAGCCGGAGCAGGGATCAACCCGTATTGAGCGGGTGCTGGCCTCGGGTACCGGAGCGAAGATTGTCACCAGTCATGATGATATCTGCCTGATTGAACTGGAAATTGCTCCGCAACATGATTTTGCGCTGGCGCAGAAAGAGGTGGAACTGCTGCTTAACCGGGCGCAGGTAAAACCGCTGGCTACCGGGGTACACGCCGACCGCAATCTGTTGCAGCTGTGCTACACCTCCGAAGTGGTCAACAGTGCGTTGAAGGTCTTGCAGGACGCGGAATTGCCGGGCCGTCTGCAACTGCGTGAAGGGCTGGCGCTGGTGGCGCTGGTGGGGGCCGGGGTGTGTAAAAACCCGCTGCACAGCCATCGTTTCTATCAGGAACTGAAAGATCAACCGGTGGAATTTGTCTGGCAGGCGGAAGACGATATCAGCCTGGTGGCGGTATTGCGCTTGGGGCCAACGGAGCATTTGGTGCAGGGTCTGCACAAAACCCTGTTCCGCGCCGAAAAATGCATTGGTTTAATGCTGTTTGGCAAAGGCAATATCGGTTCGCGCTGGCTGGAGCTGTTTGCCCGCGAACAAAAGAATATCTCCGCCCGCAGCGGCTTTGAATTTGTGCTGGCTGGCGTGGTGGACAGCAAACGCAGCCTGCTTAATTACGAAGGCCTGGATGCCAGTCGTGCCTTGGCATTCTTTGCTGATGAAGCCTGCGAACATGACGAAGAGTCACTGTTCCTGTGGATGCGTGAGCACCCTTACGACGATCTGGTGGTACTGGACGTCACCGCCAGCGCCGAGCTTGCCGATCAGTATCATGATTTTGCCAGTTACGGCATTCATGTGATCAGCGCCAATAAATTGGCCGGTGCTTCGTGCAGCAGCAACTATCGTCAAATTCGTGATGCCTTTGCCAAGACCGGGAGCCATTGGTTGTATAACGCTACCGTCGGCGCAGGCTTGCCAATCAACCATACGGTGCGCGATTTGCGCGACAGCGGTGACAGCATTCTGGCGATCAGCGGGATATTCTCCGGTACGCTATCTTGGCTGTTTCTGCAGTTTGATGGCACCCAGCCGTTTACCGAGCTGGTGGATCTTGCCTGGCAACAGGGGCTGACCGAACCTGATCCGCGGGTCGATCTCTCGGGTCAGGACGTGATGCGTAAAATGGTCATTCTGGCGCGCGAAGCCGGTTACGATATCGAGCCGAATCAAGTGCGCGTCGAGTCGCTGGTGCCGCCAGACTGTGAAAGTGGCTCGGTGGATCAATTCTTTGAAGGGGGAGAGGCGCTTAACCAGCAAATGCTGCAACGCCTTGAAGCCGCCAGAGAGATGGGTCTGGTGCTGCGCTATGTGGCGCGTTTTGATGCCAATGGCAAAGCGCGAGTCGGGGTCGAGGCGGTGCGTGAAGACCATCCTCTGGCCTCTTTGCTGCCTTGCGACAACGTCTTTGCTATCGAAAGCCGCTGGTATCGTGACAATCCTTTAGTGATCCGCGGACCGGGTGCCGGTCGTGACGTGACCGCAGGCGCGATTCAGTCCGATCTTAACCGTCTGGCACAATTGCTGTAAGGCTCTTTCCCCCTGTGCTTATTTGCACCGGGGGATGTTCATTCCGTTAATCAACTTGAAATTCTTTCAATTTGGGTGAAGATTAATCATAACGCGAATGCATTTTTGAGTTGACTCTTCAGGCGACTTCCGTCATTTTCTATCTATACGTTTAGACGTCTAGACGCTTAAATTTAAATAAGCCAAATTATTCACGCTTGTCAGGCGGGGATAACACCAAGTGATGCACGAGGTAGAAAACGATGAGCTTTTTTCACGCCAATCAGCGCGAAGCATTGAACCAGAATCTGGCCGAATTACAGGGGCAGATTAACGTATCTTTCGAATTTTTCCCGCCACGCACCCCCGAAATGGAAAATACGTTATGGAATTCAATCGATCGGCTCAGCAGCCTGAAGCCGAAATTCGTTTCCGTCACCTATGGAGCTAACTCTGGTGAGCGCGATCGTACACACAGCATTATCAAGGGCATCAAAGAGCGTACCGGTCTGGAAGCCGCGCCGCATCTGACCTGCGTGGATGCTACCCCTGATGAATTGCGTCAAATCGCCCGTGATTACTGGCAAAGCGGCATTCGCCATATTGTGGCGCTGCGCGGTGATTTACCGCCTAACAGTGGCAAACCCGAGATGTACGCCGTTGATCTGGTGCATTTGCTGAAAGAGGTGGGTGATTTTGATATTTCGGTGGCCGCCTATCCCGAAGTGCACCCCGAGGCCAAGAGCGCCCAGGCTGATTTGATCAACCTGAAACGTAAAATTGATGCCGGTGCCAATCGCGCCATCACCCAGTTTTTCTTTGATGTGGAAAGCTATCTGCGTTTTCGCGATCGCTGCGCCTCGGCGGGCATTGACGTTGAAATCGTGCCGGGGATTTTGCCGGTTTCCAACTTCAAACAGTTGCAACGTTTTGCTACCATGACCAATGTGCGCGTACCTAACTGGATGACCAGCATGTTTGCCGGTCTGGATGATGATGCCGAGACGCGCAAAATGGTGGGGGCCAATATCGCCATGGACATGGTTAAAATCCTTAGCCGCGAAGGCGTGAAAGATTTTCACTTCTACACCCTTAACCGCGCCGAGATGAGCTATGCCATCTGCCATACGCTGGGTGTGCGACCTGAGATTGCTTCTGCCTGATTAGCTGCAGATATATAAAAAAACCGGCCTGATGGCCGGTTTGAGTTTGATGACAAAGTCGTCTTGATGATCGAGATACCCGGGCATAGCACACCTAGGGGCGCTCCGGCGGGCAAGCCCGCTACGACCCCAACGGTGCACTCTCCCTAATAACGGACTTTGTCAGCAGTCTGAAACCGGCCATCAGGCCGGTTTTTTAACTGATACCCTAACCGGGGAACAACTGCTACCGCATAAACCGGTGACGACCTGCTAGCCAGTATTACGCATACCGGCAGCCACACCGGCAATGGTCACCATCAGCGCTTGTTCTACCCGCGCATCCAGCTCGCCTTGTTCCTCAAGCTCACGGGAACGGTGCAGCAGTTCGGCCTGCAACACGTTCAGTGGGTCAGTGTAGACGTTACGCAGCGCAATGGATTCGGCAATCCACGGTAAATCAGCCATCAAATGGTCATCGTTGGAGATAGCCAGAACCACCTTGATATCGCTGCTTAACTGGTCACGCAGTCGTTGACCCAGTGGCCACAACTCTTTGCTGACCAGACGCTGATCGTAGTATTCCGCCAGCCACAGGTCGGCTTTGGCAAAGACCATTTCCAGCATACCAATACGCGTAGAGAAGAACGGCCAGTCATGGCACATCGACTCCAGCTCATCGCGTTTACCGGCATCCACCACCGCTTGCAGACCGGCACCGGCACCCAGCCAGGCTGGCAGCATCAAACGGTTTTGCGTCCAGGCGAAGATCCACGGAATGGCGCGCAGGCTTTCTACACCACCGCTGGCGCGGCGTTTGGCAGGGCGTGAACCCAGCGGCAATTTCGCCAGCTCTTGTTCCGGGGTGGCGGAGCGGAAGTAAGGCACAAAGTCTTTATCTTCACGCACGTAGCCACGGTACATTTTGCAGGAAACCTCAGACAGCTGCTCCATGATATCCACCCAGGCTTTTTTCGGCTCTGGTGGTGGTAACAGGTTGGCTTCGAGGATCGCTCCGGTATAGAGCGCCAGGCTGCTGATGGTGACTTCCGGTAAACCGAATTTAAAGCGGATCATTTCGCCTTGTTCGGTGACACGCAGGCCGCCTTTCAGGCTTCCTGGTGGTTGTGACAGTAAGGCCGCATGTGCCGGTGCACCGCCGCGACCGATAGAGCCGCCGCGACCATGGAACAGAGTCAGTAATACGCCGGCTTTCTCACAGGTTTTAATCAAGGCATCTTGCGCACGGTACTGCGCCCAGGAGGCTGCCATCACACCGGCATCTTTGGCGGAGTCGGAATAACCGATCATCACCATTTGTTTGCCCTGGATAACGCCGCGATACCAGTCAATGCTTAGCAACTGGGTCATAACCTCGTCGGCATTGTTCAGGTCTTCCAGCGTTTCAAACAACGGGGCGACCGGCATGGCGAACGGACAACCGGCTTCTTTAAGCAGCAAATGCACGGCCAGCACGTCTGACGGGGTACGCGCCATGGAGATAACATAAGCGGCAATCGAACCTTCTGGCGCTTCGGCGGCCACCAGGCAGGTATCCAGCACTTCTTTGGTGTCGGCGCTTGGCGTCCAGTGGCGCGGCACCAGTGGGCGTGGAGAATTCAGTTCGCGGATCAGGAATGCCTGTTTATCGCTTTCCGACCAGCTCTCGTAGTCGCCCAAACCGAGGAAACGGGTGATTTCGGCAATGGCCAGGGTATGGCGGGTGCTTTCCTGACGCAGATCGATGCGCACCAGTGGCACACCAAAGCAACGTACGCGGCGCAAGGTATCGAGCAGCTGGCCGTTGGCGATAATGCCCATATTGCAGGCCAGCAGCGACTGGTAGCAGGCATACAGCGGTTCCCACAGCTGATCGTTATGCATCAGCAGATCTTTGGGTTGCGGCAGATTCTCGCCTTTCAGGCGCGCTTCCAGATAAACCTGGGTCGACAGTAACTGACCGCGCAGGTCTTTCATGATGGTGCGATAAGGTTCTACCACCTCTTCGCCGCCGGCGCGTTCACGCAGTTCTGGCGTCGATTCGGTCATCGACAGTTCTGAGATCAGGATCTGCACATCGCGCAGGAACAGATCGGTGGCTTTCCAGCGGCTCAGCAGCAGCACGCGACGGGTGATTTCCGCCGTCACATTCGGGTTGCCGTCGCGGTCACCGCCCATCCAGGAGGTAAAGCGGATCGGTACCGCTTCTACCGGCATTTTGTAGTCCAGCGAGGTTTCCAGCTGTTCGTTGAATTCGCGCAGGAAAGCCGGAACCCCTTCCCACAGGCTATTTTCAACGACGGCAAAGCCCCACTTGGCTTCATCCACCGGTGAAGGGCGGATTTTACGGATTTCATCCGTATGCCATGACTGGGCGATAAGCTGACGCAGGCGACGCATAATCTGCTTGCGTTCATAGTCGGCCAGATCGTTATGGTCGAGCTGTTTCAGACAGCTGTTCACTTCCACCAGTTTATGGATCAGGGTGCGGCGGGCAATTTCCGTCGGGTGCGCGGTAAGAACCAGCTCGATAGACAGCGCTTCAACGGCGTCACGTAATTGCTGATCCGAAAGATTTTTAGATTTCAGACGATCGAAAAGCAGCGCCAGTGCTTCAGGATTGCTGGCGGCTTCACCGTGCGGGGAGATGCTGTGATACTGCTCGGCCACGTTGGTCAAATTTAAAAACTGACTGAAGGCGCGAGCAACAGGCAGTAATTCGTCATTGGATAAATTTTGCAGCGTTGTCAGCAATTCCTGACGATCGGCTTCATTACCCGCACGTGAGGATTTGGACAACTTACGGATCTTCTCGACGCGATCAAGGATATGCTCTCCCAACGTATCTTTGATCGTATCTCCAAGCAGCTTGCCCAGCGTGCTGACATTACTTCGCATTGCGGAATATTGTTCGTTCATATAACCCCTGACCCGTTTCTTTGTATGATTTTTATATCTTGTAAATAACTTTCACCCGTAAGGCGCTAACGCCTCTGTCTATCCGGCCTTCATGGCGATGTTCAGTCATCCAATGCCACTCGGCAATGTCCTATCCCATGGCCCGTTCAGGGCACTTTGGCGGCATCGCTCATTGTCGGACAAGGTTTGCCTGTAGGAACTTACCGCAAAAAACCTATTCTGCTCATTAGAAAAACGCCAATTTTCCTAAAGTCGCTGAAATTTAATTACAGCCCGCAGGTTATTAGTGCAGCTAATTAGCTGGTTTGTACAATATCAAAGGGCATCGCCAGATGCCCCCTTTAGTTGTGTTGTTTTATTCTATCAATGATGACAAAAGTGGTGGACAACCTGTGTTATCAGCTCGCGAGTCGGTTTGATAAAGGCGGTATCGAGAAATTCATCCGGCTGATGGGCCTGTTCGATAGAGCCTGGACCTAATACCAGCGTCGGGCAAAGTTGCTGTATAAAGGGCGCTTCAGTACAGTAGTTAACAATTTCCGTTTCTGTTCCCAACAGTTTCTCAACAACCTGAACCAGACGGTGGTCCGGCGGACACTCATAGCCCGGGATCGGCGGATGCAAGGCTTCGACGGTCAGACGACCAGGCCAGCGGCTGCTGACAGGTTCCAGCGCTTCATTAAGTAAGGCGTCCAAATCCGACAGTGTCAAGCCTGGCAGCGGGCGAATATCCATATGCAGTTCACAGCAGGCGCAAATACGGTTGGGGGCATCGCCACCGTGGATATGACCAAAGTTCATGGTCGGATAAGGGATGGCAAAGCCGCTATGGTTGTAGCGCGTTTTCAGCGTATTGCGCAGTTCCATCAGATGGGTGATCGAGTCGTGCATCAGTTCAATGGCATTAACGCCACGGCTGGGATCGCTGGAGTGGCCGGACTGACCGACGATACGGATGGCATTGGAGATATGGCCCTTATGGGCACGAACCGGCTTGAGCGAGGTGGGTTCACCGATAATTGCACAGTCAGGACGCAGGGACGAGGTTTGGGCAAAGTAGCTGGCACCGGCCATGGTGGTTTCTTCATCGGCGGTGGCGAGGATATACAGCGGCTTGCTCAGTTTCTCGGGTTCAATATCGCGCAACGCATCGAGAATAAAGGCGAAAAAGCCCTTCATATCGGCAGTACCCAGACCGTAGAGCTTGTTTTCGTGCTCCGTCAGGGTAAAGGGATCGCGGGTCCAGCGGCCATCGTCAAAAGGTACCGTATCGGTATGTCCGGCGAGTAGCAAGCCGCCAGCGCCTTCACCGATACTGGCCAGCATATTGAATTTATTACGCGTATCAGGCACCGGCTGGATTTCCACTTTAAACCCCAAATCGGCAAACCAGCCTGCCAACAAGTTGATTAGGGTTTCATTGCTCTGATCCAGTGCGCTGTCGGTGGCACTGATCGACGGCGTGGCAATTAACGCACGGTATAGCTCAATAAATGGAGGTAATTTCATCTTCACTGTTGACAGCCTTTGGTTAGGGTAATATAAATATTCATGCATTTAATGTGAATAAAAATACATTAAGCCGGTTCGTAAGGAAACCCCAAAAACAGCGGGTTCTCCACAAGAGCAACAACTGCACAAACTGGCTGAATTTCACGGGCTTCTGATGTCGAAACATCGCAAGTCCACAATTTTATAAAGCGTACGCTGTGTAAGACATTACGCACATCACGCCGAGAAGGTGACCAGACCCCATGTTGAATACGCTGATTGTTGGTGCAAGCGGTTATGCCGGAGCTGAACTCGCGCTCTACCTGAATCGTCACCCACATATGAACATAACCGGTTTAACGGTTTCAGCGCAAAGTGCAGATGCAGGAAAATTGCTTTCCGACTTGCACCCTCAGCTTAAAGGCATTGTCGATCTGCCTGTTTTGCCATTAGAAAATGTCGCCGAAGCGGCAAAAGGCGTCGACGTGGTTTTTTTAGCCACCGCCCATGAAGTCAGCCACGATCTGGCCCCGCAGTTTCTGGCCGCCGGTTGCGTGGTCTTTGATTTATCCGGCGCGTTCCGCGTTAACGACCCGGCGTTCTATACCCAATATTATGGCTTTGAACATCAGCATACCGACTGGCTGGAAAAGGCGGTCTATGGTTTGGCCGAATGGCAGGCAGAAGCGATCAAGCAGGCGCAGCTGATTGCAGTGCCGGGATGTTATCCCACGGCGGCGCAGCTGGCGCTGAAGCCGCTGGTGGATAACCAGTTGCTCAATAACGACCAGTGGCCGGTGATCAACGCGACCAGTGGTGTAAGTGGTGCCGGGCGTAAAGCCAGCCTGGGTAACAGTTTCTGCGAAGTCAGCCTGAAACCTTACGGTATTTTCAATCATCGCCACCATCCGGAAATCAGCAGCCATTTAGGTATTCCGGTGATCTTTACCCCGCACCTGGGCAATTTTCCGCGCGGTATCCTTGAGACCATCACTTGCCGGTTGAAAGCCGGTGTCACCGCGCAGGACGTGGCTGAGGCTTATCACAACGCCTATCAGGGAAAACCGCTGATACGTTTATATAGCAAAGATGTCCCGGCGCTGAAAAACGTGGTCGGTTTGCCATTTTGTGATATCGGCTTTGCAGTGCAGGGGGAACATCTAATTGTGGTCGCGGCAGAAGATAATCTGCTGAAAGGAGCCTCATCCCAGGCTATCCAGTGTCTTAATCTGCGGTTTGGCTTTCCGGAAACCCAGTCACTGTTTTGATAAAGTGGCCTGATTACAAAATGTTATAGCATCAGTTACAGATTATTTTCATATTAATATCCCGCCCTGAGCGTTTATTCAGCGCGACAGGGATGGTAGATTAAACCAAATTCAACCTGAAGCCGTTTGCAAGGCGACAGGGCAATCAATAGGTTGAGGCGCAAACAGCTATGGATCCGTTAGTCATTAAATTAGGTGGCGTGTTACTGGACAATGAAGAAGCGCTTGAGCGTCTGTTCATGGCACTGGTCACTTATCGCAAAGAATATCAGCGCCCGCTAGTGATTGTTCATGGTGGCGGTTGTCTGGTGGATGAACTGATGAAACGGCTTAATCTGCCGGTCGTCAAAAAAGCCGGCCTGCGTGTTACCCCTGCCGACCAGATTGATATTATCACCGGTGCGCTGGCGGGCAGTGCCAATAAAACGCTGCTGGCCTGGGCGGTAAAAAGCCATATCAACGCGGTGGGCCTGTCATTGGCCGACGGTGGTTCAGTCAGCGTTACCCAGCTTAATGAAGAACTCGGTTTTGTCGGCAAGGCCGAAGTCGGTTCTCCTACCCTGATCAACACCCTGACCGCGGCCGGTTATCTGCCGATTGTCAGTTCCATCGGCATTACCGCCGAAGGTGAACTGATGAACGTCAACGCCGATCAGGCTGCTACAGCACTGGCGGCAACGCTGGGTGCCGATCTGATCCTGTTGTCGGACGTCAGCGGCATCCTCGACGGCAAAGGTCAACGTATGCCGGAAATCACCGCCGCCAAAGCCGAAGAGATGATTGAGCACGGCATTATTACCGATGGCATGATTGTTAAAGTGCATGCTGCTCTCGATGCGGCGCGCGCGTTAGGACGCCCGGTTGATATCGCCAGCTGGCGTCATGCCGAGCAATTGCCCGCGCTGTTTAACGGCGTCGCCATCGGCACACGTATTCTGGCTTAAGCCTGGCTCAGGCGTACTGACTCTGTGCGCCCGATCCGTAACCCATTATTTAAGCGCTGAAAAATCAGCGCGCAGACAGATATTTTAAGGAAATTATCATGGCAGCAACTAAAGGCATCAGCAAAATTGTTCTGGCTTATTCCGGGGGTCTGGATACCTCAGCTATCATTCCCTGGCTGAAAGAGAACTACGGTGACTGCGAAGTGGTGGCATTCGTTGCCAACATTGGTCAGGATCAGGCCGACCTGGAAGGTATCGAACAAAAAGCGCTGCGTACCGGTGCTTCTGAATGTCACGTTGTTGATCTGCGTGAAGAGTTTATCAAAGACTACGTCTACCCGGTGCTGAAAAGCGGCGCGCTGTATGAAGGCAGCTATCTGCTGGGTACTTCAATGGCCCGTCCATTGATCGCCAAAGCGCAGGTTGAGCTGGCGCTGAAAGTCGGTGCCGATGCCCTGTGCCACGGCGCAACCGGTAAAGGTAACGACCAGGTGCGTTTTGAAACCACCTACACCGCCCTGGCTCCACAGCTGAAAGTGGTGGCACCATGGCGTGAGTGGGATCTGCGTTCCCGTGAAGCGCTGCTCGACTATCTGAAAGAGCGTAATATCCCGACCACTGCCTCGCTGGAAAAAATCTACAGCCGTGATGAGAATGCCTGGCATATCTCCACCGAAGGTGGCGTGCTGGAAAGCCCATGGAATGCTTCTAACAAAGACTGCTGGGCCTGGACCGTTGCCCCTGAAGATGCGCCAAACGAAGCCGAAATGGTCAGCATTAAAGTGGTCAAAGGTGAAGTCGTGGCGGTTAACGGCCAGGAAATGAGCCCGTTCAAATGTCTGGAAGCCCTGAACACCCTGGGTGTGAAACACGGCGTTGGTCGTATCGATATCGTTGAAAACCGTCTGGTGGGCATCAAGTCTCGCGGTTGCTACGAAACCCCGGGCGGCACCATTATGATGGCGGCACTGCGCGGCGTAGAACAGCTGGTGCTTGACCGTGACAGTTTCAAATGGCGTGAGCAGTTGGGCCTGGAAATGTCTTATGTGGTTTATGATGGTCGCTGGTTTGCTCCGCTGCGTGAGTCAATCCAGGCAGCCGCCGATTCCCTGGCGCAGGACGTTAACGGTGAAGTGATCGTTAAACTGTACAAAGGCACCGCCTCTGCTATTCAGAAAAAATCACCTAACAGCATGTACTCTGAAGAGTTCGCTACCTTCGGTGAAGATGAAGTGTATGACCACAGCCACGCCGGTGGCTTTATCCGTCTGTTCTCACTCTCTTCACGTATTCGTGCGCTGAACGCCAAGAAAAAATAAGCGACAGCACCACGCGCAGTATCAGGCGTGCAATATCCTTTGCACGCCTGCATCTCAGCAACAATCACTGTTCAAAAATTTAAGCTCGGGAGCATTATCATGGCATTGTGGGGCGGACGCTTTAGTCAGGCAGCAGATCAGCGTTTCAAAGAATTGAATGACTCACTGCGGTTTGATTATCGACTGGCTGAGCAGGATATCGTGGGCTCGGTAGCCTGGTCGAAAGCGCTGGTCACCGTAAATGTACTGACTGCCGAGGAACAGCAACAGCTGGAAGCGGCGCTCAATGTATTGCTCGAAGAGGTACGCGCCAATCCTCGCAGCATTCTGGAAAGCGATGCCGAAGATATTCATAGCTGGGTTGAACAGAAGCTGATTGATAAAGTCGGTACTCTGGGCAAGAAACTGCATACCGGACGCAGCCGTAACGATCAGGTGGCGACCGACATTAAACTCTGGTGCAAGACTCAGGTTGTTGAACTGCAACTGGCGCTGCAGCAATTGCAACAGGCGCTGGTGGAGACCGCTCAGGCCAATCATGATGCCGTGATGCCGGGTTATACCCATATGCAACGTGCACAACCGGTAACCTTTGCGCACTGGTGTCTGGCTTATGTGGAAATGCTGGCCCGCGATGAAAGCCGTTTACAGGATACCCTGACCCGTCTCGACGTCAGCCCGCTGGGCAGTGGCGCATTGGCCGGTACCGCGTACCCTATCGACCGTGAGCAACTTGCCGGCTGGTTGGGCTTTGCTTCGGCGACACGCAACAGTCTCGACAGTGTTTCTGATCGTGACCATATCCTCGAATTATTATCTAACGCCTCGATCAGCATGGTGCATCTGTCGCGTTTTGCCGAAGACCTGATTTTCTTCAATACCGGTGAAGCGGGCTTTATTGACTTGTCTGACCGTGTGACCTCTGGCTCTTCACTGATGCCGCAAAAGAAAAACCCCGATGCGCTGGAGCTGATCCGCGGCAAATGTGGCCGTGTACAGGGTGCCTTGACCGGCATGATGATGACCTTAAAAGGTCTGCCGCTGGCCTACAACAAAGACATGCAGGAAGACAAAGAAGGGCTGTTTGACGCCCTGGATACCTGGATGGATTGTTTGCAAATGTCCGCGCTGGTGCTCGATGGCCTGCAGGTGAAACGCCCGCGTTGCCAAGAAGCCGCAGAACAGGGCTATGCCAACTCCACTGAACTGGCTGACTATCTGGTTGCCAAAGGTGTGCCTTTCCGTGAAGCACACCATATCGTGGGCGAAGCGGTAGTCGAAGCCATGCAACAGGGTAAGGCGCTGGAAGCCCTGACCCTGACCGACTTGCAGAAATTTAGCAGTGTGATTGGTGACGATGTTTATCCGATCCTGGCACTGCAATCTTGCCTGGACAAACGCTGTGCCAAAGGCGGCGTAGCACCTGCGCAAGTGGCTCAGGCTATTGCCGATGCCAAAAAACGTTTAGGCTGAAAGCGCTAGCCATAGTCCTCCCTTGGCAGGTCGCCGAGGGAGTGACTATTAATCTAATGTCCTGCGCTTAATATACAGAGCCAAGGCAAGCAAAATCAGCATCATCGCCATTAATGCCAGTACGTCGGGCAAGATATCGGCAAAACTCACGCCTTTAATAATAATCTCTCTGCTTATCCGCATTAAATAGGTGCTGGGTAACAGTTTGCCTGTCAACTGCGCCCAGTGCGGCATGCCCTGAAATGGCGAGATAAAACCGGAAAGCATAATCGACGGCAAAAAATAGGTGATGGAAAACTGCATCGCCTGTAGCTGCGTTTTTGAAATGCTGGAAATAATTACGCCAATGGTCAGGCTGATAATAATAAATATCAGGATCACCAGCACCAGCAGCACTATGCTGCCGAGAAAGGGTAAGTGGAAGGCGGCGAAAGCTGCAGAAAAGATCAGCGTGGCTTCGACTATCCCGATAATGGCATAGGGTGCCATTTTGCCGATAATAAATTCCAGCGGGGAAATAGGATAGACCAGCATATTTTCCAGCGCCCCGGTCTCCTTCTCTTTGATGATTGACAGGCTGCTCATTAGTACCAGCACGCTGTTAAGTAAACAGATGCATACCGCCGGGATAAAATTAAACTGTTCGATCAGCTCCGGGTTAAACATCTTCTGCACATTGATATTTATCTTGTCGTGGTTATCCTCGCTCCTTAAGCCACCCGGCAAATTGCTGGCGATAATATATTGCGGCAGCGTTTGCATGGCATTCACCGCGTTATTGATGGTCACGGCGTCGACGGCATCCGCCTGCACCAATAGGTCAGGGACCTCACCGCGCAGCAGCTGTCTGGTAAAGGTGGAAGGAATAGTAATAACAAAACTGGCCTTGCCTTGCAGCAGCACTCTTTGTGCCTGCTGTTCATTGTATTCGCCGGGCAAGATATCAAAATAATCCGTATTGACCATGCCTTGTACAAAACTGCGGCTGAGATAGCCACTGTCATTATTAATCAGCACCGTTGGCAGTTGGCGCACATCGGTATTGACGGCAAAACCATAGATCAGTAGCTGGATAAGAGGGATAAGCAGGATCAGTGTCAGACTGACATAGTCGCGACACAGTTCCTGCAGTTCTTTAACCACCAATCCGCGAACGCGGTCACAGGAAAAAGTCTTCACCTAACAGGCCTCAATTAATGTGGATCCTTTGCTCAGGCAAGAGAAAATATCCTCCAGGCTTAGTGGGCAGCGGCAAATCTGGTAACCCGGCTGAAATTTTTCGATCATCTCAGCCAGCGGCAGCTCCTGCCTGGCGGTGATATAAAGTAAATTCCCGCGCTGACAGACATGGGCTATCTCGGTATTGGCCAGCAGCCGTTTTTCCAGTGCCGGCAAATCGCGGCCGGCAATTTCCCAGCTATACAGCTTTTGGCTATTAATGATGTCATTGGGTTTGCCCTGGATCAGCACCCGGCCTTTGGCAATATAGGCCAGGTTGTTACAACGCTCTGCTTCATCCATATAGTGGGTACTCACTAATATGGTTACCCCCTGGGCGGCAATCCGATAAAGTTCACGCCAGAATACCTGCCGCGCGGCGGGGTCAACGCCTGCGGTGGGTTCATCAAGGAAAATCACCTTGGGGGAGTGGATCAGACAGGCGGCCAGTGACAGCCGCTGCTTCCAGCCTCCCGACAGCGTGCGGGCCAGCTGATGCTGGCGCTCTGTCAGAGCAAACTGCGCCATGACCTCTTCCACTCTGGCATCGGGGTGTTGGAGTTGATACATGCGGGCAACAAACGTCAGATTCTGACGTACACTGAGCGCCCCCCATAAGGAAAAGTATTGCGTCATATAGCCGACGGATTTTTTGATTTTCTCTTTGTCTTTGATGATATCCAGGCCCATACAACGCCCTTGTCCCGAACTGGGAGAGAGCAACCCGCACATCATGCGGATAGCGGTGGTTTTTCCGCTGCCGTTGGGACCCAGAACCCCAAAAATCTCTCCCTGCGCCACCTGTACCGTCAGATTTTTGACGATATGCTCCGCCGCAAAGTATTTATTTAACCCGTTGATATCGATAATTAGATTATTCATATTTTGCTGACCTTTACCGGCTGACCGGGGTGCAGGGTAAAAGCCTGATCGGGAGCGGGTCTGGCTTCAACCAGGAACAGCATTTTTTCGCGCCTTTTCTGGCTATATATTACCGGCGGGGTGAACTCGGCGGTTGTGGAAATATAATCAATTTTAACCGGCACGGCTTTTTTACAACCGTCACAGCTGACCAGAATTTCATTACCGGGTTTAAAGTCGTGCAACAATTTCTGCGGAATATAAAAACGCACTTTAATATTGTGCGGGACGAGCAAGCTAATAATCGGATGGCTGGTATCGACATTTTCACCGCGGGTAAAATAGATGTCATGCACTTGTCCGGCGATCGGACTCAGGCCCTGGCGCTTATTTAATGTAGATTTAACCTGCGCCAGTTGTGCCTCAAGGGCGGCGATTTTAGCATTTTTGGCCGCCAGTGCCTGTTCGCGCGCTGGTAGCAGATTAAATTGCAGGCGGCTCTGCGACTCATCGACAATGGCTTGTTTCTGCAGATAGTCATTATGGGTAACCTTCAGGCTAAAAAACGGCAGGGCACCTTTATCTGCCAGGCTTTTTTCTCGTTGCCATTTAGATTTGGCCAGGCTGGCCGCAATCTGCGCCTGCTTTAATTGCGCGCGCAATATATTGATTTCCTCGGGACGTAACCCCGCCTGCAAGTCGTTTTTTTCTGCAATGGCAGCGGCCAACTCTTGCGCCACCTGTTGGTAAACAAGCTGTTGGTCTTCATTATCCAAACGAAAAAGTACCGCGCCAACGGCAACCGGCTCACCGCGTTTCACCGGGATTTCGGTCAGTTTCCCCGGGGTATCTGCGGTGATATAAGTAAAGTCCCCTTCAATATATCCCTGGAAACTTTCGCTGGCCGAGTTGTCACATCCCTGGATCAGACACAGTGCGATCAATAGCAGAAATAAATTTATTATATTTTTCATATTTATTATATTCACTCCATGAATATAAATTAATAGCCGGCAAGGCGAATATAAGCAGGTTATAATATACAGCTTGTCATATTAGTAATGTGATGAGGGTTATAAAGCAGACGACTAATTAAGTCAATGCGTGGGAAGTATTGATTTTATGAGGTGTGATAATTGTTATTTATATTTAGCCGGATGGTTGGTAGAGAGTAAATAACGTTTCTCATTAATTAAATAAAAAGGCGGGGAAATCTCCCCGCCCAAAAATCTTATTATAAATTTATGTTTTTTTTAATCAGGAAGCAAAAAATTGCTCCAGATCGTCACTTCCCCCGATGTGGCGACCACCGATAAAGACTTGAGGCACCGTTGAGCGACCGCTGACTGCGCGCAGGCTTACGGTTGTCGCATCTTTACCTAATACGACTTCTTCATAGGGAATACCGCGTTCCTGCAGCATTTGTTTGGCTTTGGCACAGAACGGACAGCCAGGCTTGGTAAAGACTGATACCGATTCCTGGACTTTATAGTCCGGTGCCAGATATTTCAGCAGAGTATCGGCATCAGAGACTTCAAACGGGTCGCCGGGTTTGTTGGGTTCAACAAACATTTTTTCCACCACGCCGTTACGTACCAGCATGGAGTAACGCCATGAACGCGGACCAAAGCCCAGATCGGCTTTTTCAACCAGCATGTCCATGCCCTTGGTGAACTCGCCGTTACCGTCGGGAATAAAGTTGATATTGTTGGCGTGTTGCTCGGCTTTCCAGGCGTTCATTACAAAGGTATCGTTAACCGAGACACAAAGAATGCTGTCGACGCCATGCTGTTTGAAGACGCCCGCCAGTTCGTTGTAACGTGGCAAGTGGCTGGAAGAGCAAGTCGGGGTAAAGGCTCCCGGCAGAGAAAAAACGATCACGGTTTTATTGGCAAACAGCTCATCGCTGGTGATATCCAGCCACTTATCACCCTGACGGGTATGAAATGTGACTTGTGGTACAGTTTTTCCTTCGCGGCTGGTCAACATGCTTAACCCTCATTATTTATATTTAAGAAAATTTTGTTTCGGCATTGCCGTCTCGTTGGAAAGCATTATTCACGAATAGTCTTGATAGATATAATCGTTGATTGCTATCTTATCTATCGATACTGACTATCGCTTACGACGGTCATAACAGGGAGAAATTATGAACATACGTGATTTGGAGTATCTGGTGGCGCTGGCCGAATTTCGGCATTTTCGTCGCGCCGCGGATTCCTGCCACGTCAGCCAGCCAACGTTAAGCGGTCAGATCCGCAAGCTGGAAGATGAACTTGGCGTGATGCTGTTGGAAAGAACCAGCCGCAAGGTGCTCTTTACCCAGTCCGGTTTGCTGCTGGTTGACCAGGCGCGCACGGTACTGCGTGAAGTGAAGGTCCTCAAGGAGATGGCCAGTCAGCAAGGGGAGGCAATGTCCGGTCCGCTGCATATCGGCTTGATCCCCACCGTCGGCCCCTACCTGTTGCCGCAAATTATTCCAACGTTACATAAAACCTTTCCCAAACTCGAAATGTATCTGCACGAAGCGCAGACACATCAACTTTTGGCGCAGCTCGACAGCGGTAAACTCGACTGTGCCATTTTGGCATTGGTAAAAGAAAGCGAAGCCTTTATTGAAGTGCCGTTATTTGACGAGCCGATGAAGCTGGCAATTTATGACGAACATCCCTGGACCTCTCGCGATAAAGTGGCAATGAGCGATCTGGCCGGCGAAAAACTGTTGATGCTGGAAGATGGTCACTGCCTGCGCGATCAGGCACTGGGTTTTTGTTTCCAGGCGGGCGCTGAAGAAGACACCCATTTCCGTGCCACCAGTCTGGAAACCTTGCGTAATATGGTGGCCGCGGGCAGCGGTATTACCTTATTGCCTGCCCTGGCTGTTCCCCATGAACGTAGCCGCGACGGCGTGACTTATCTCACCTGCGACAAGCCGGAACCAAAGCGCACCATTGCTCTGGTGTATCGCCCCGGTTCCCCGCTGCGCGGACGTTATGAACAGCTGGCCGAAGCCATTAAAATCCATATGCAAACCTATATGGACGCCCTGGCGTTAAAAAAGCCGATTTAAGCCGTTTAATGCCGCCACGCGATAGGCTTCTGCCATCGTCGGATAGTTAAAGGTGGTATTAACAAAATACTCGATAGTATTGCCTTCGCCTTTCTGCTCCATGATCGCCTGGCCGATATGAATAATCTCGGCTGCGCGTTCGCCAAAGCAGTGGATACCCAGGATCTGTTTGGTATCACGATGGAACAGTAATTTAAGGCTACCGACGTTCATCCCGGCTATTTGCGCCCGCGCCAGGTGCTTAAACTGCGCGCGACCTACTTCGTAAGGCACTTTCATTGCCGTCAGTTCCTGCTCGGTTTTACCTACGGAGCTGATTTCCGGAATGGTGTAGATGCCGGTGGGGATATTTTCGATTAGATGGACTTTGGCTTCGCCCTGGATCATTGCCTGTGCGGCAATGCGACCCTGGTCGTAGGCGGCAGAGGCCAGGCTGGGATAGCCCACCACATCACCCACCGCATAAATATGCGGTAGCGCCGTCTGGTACATGCTGTTGACCTTTAACAGACCACGACTATCGGCTTGCAGACCGACGTTTTCCAGACCCAGCGCCTCGGTGTTACCGGTGCGTCCGTTGGCATACAGCAGCGCATCGGCTTTTACTTTTTTGCCTGACTTCAGATGCACAATAACGCCATCGTCGACGCCTTCGATCTTCTCAAACTCTTCGTTATGACGGATCACCACGCCATTATTCCAGAAGTGGTAAGAGAGCGCGTCGGACATCTCCTGGTCGAGGAAGGCCAGCAGTCGGTCGCGGGTGTTGATCAGGTCAACCTTGACGTTCAGACCGCGGAAGATGGACGCATATTCACAGCCAATTACCCCGGCGCCATAGATAATAACGTGGCGGGGTTCGTGGCTGAGTTCAAGGATCAAGTCGCTGTCATAAATGCGCGGGTGGCTAAAGTCGACGCTGTCAGGACGGTAGGGGCGTGAGCCACAGGCAATGACGATATTGTCGGCGGTAACGTAATCCAACGTGCCGTCGGCATAGCGCACGCTAACGGTATTGGCATCAACAAAGCTGGCATCCCCGGCAAAAATCTTGCACTGATTACGCTCATAAAATCCCTGGCGCATACGGGTTTGCTGATTGATTACCGAATCGGCATGACGGAGAATATCGGGGAACGTGGAGCTAAGTGTTCGGGAATTGTCGCTATAAAGGGGGTTTTGGTTAAACTCGATAATTCTGCTGACGGCGTGGCGTAGTGCTTTCGATGGAATGGTTCCCCAGTGGGTACAGCCGCCGCCGACGTTGTTATAACGTTCGATAACGGCCACTCTGGCGCCTTGTTTAACCAGACCCATAGCAGCACCTTCACCGCCTGGGCCCGAGCCAATGATAATGGCATCAAAATGAGAGTTCTGTTGCATGGTTGAGTAACCTATTTTTATACAAAATAACAACGAGAATGTAACATCATAGTCCTTTTTACCCAACGATTGGTGATCAAATCGTGGGAATGCAGCAACATCCGGAAGAACTTTATGCTGAACTTAGTATAACGGTCGTAGCGAAAAAATTTGTTATAGTGAAGCGAATTCCCGCGAATAAGTAAGTAGAAACTATCGGATGAAGGTCATGGGCGTAAGAGCACAACAAAAAGAGCGAACGCGCCGCTCACTGATTGAGGCGGCCTTTAGCCAACTGAGCGCCGAGCGCAGTTTCGCCAGTTTAAGTCTGCGGGAAGTTTCTCGCGAAGCCGGAATTGCGCCGACCTCTTTTTATCGGCATTTCCGTGATGTGGATGAGTTGGGACTCACTATGGTTGATGAAAGTGGTTTGATGCTGCGTCAGTTAATGCGCCAGGCTCGACAGCGCATTGCTAAAGGCGGCAGTGTGATCCGCACGTCCGTTTCTACCTTTATGGAATTTATCGGCAATAATCCAAACGCCTTTCGTTTGTTGCTGCGCGAGCGTTCAGGTACCTCTGCGGCGTTTCGTGCCGCCGTCGCCCGTGAAATTCAGCACTTTATTGCGGAACTTGCCGACTATTTGCAACTCGAAAACCATATGCCGCGCAGCTTTACCGAAGCGCAGGCCGAAGCGATGGTGATCATTGTATTTAACGCCGGTGCCGAAGCGCTGGATGTCGATCTTCCCCAGCGCCGCCAGCTTGAAGAGCGTCTGGTTTTGCAACTGAGGATGATTTCCAAAGGTGCCTACTATTGGTATCGTCGTCAGCAAGAGCGTACTGCAAGCACATCAATTAACGACGAGATCACCCAAAGTGATTGAGGCTGTGGCCTGACCGGCGGCAGCGTCACGTGATTATAAAAGAGGATGAGAAGATGACAGCACAACCACGCCAGGATAATGGCACCCTGGTTTTGGCTCTGATTGCCGGATTATCAATTAACGGCTCCTTTGATGCGTTATTCAGTTCCGTGGTGGCCTTTTCAATTTTTCCGATTATCGCGCTGGTTCTGGCGGTCTACTGTTTGCACCTGCGTTATCAAAAATGTGAAATGCCTTTTGGTATGCCGATGCTGGCCGCTGCCTGTTTTATGCTCGGTCTGATGCTGTATAGCACCATTGTGCGTGCCGAGTATCCACAGTTGGGCTCCAACTTTGCCCCTTCGGTGCTTTGCGTGGTGCTGGTCTTCTGGATTGTCTACCGATTGAAGAAACGTAAAGCCAATAACCTCTGACCTTGCGTCACAAGACTAATATAAACAGGGCAGCCTTCGGGCTGCCCTGTTGCGTTTCTGGCCATGATATGTTTTTCTTGAACAGCTGAATGATTTTATCTTATTGAATTTTATTAAATAAATTAAGTATTCGGCATGGTGATAGTAACAATTAAAAAAGGATGAATTTTATATCGCCTGGCGGTATCACACGGTGTTATCTATCCCTGGAGGTACTGAATGGACAAAAGTGAAATCATTAAGATTTTGCAATCCTTAGATATGCAGCAAAGAATGGCGCGTTTGCAAAAACCTGTCGATCTTATCCGGCAAGAGCTAATCACTTATGCTCATTTCGGGTATAAAGTTAACCTCGGTTTATTGGAGGCCTGGCCCCAACCACCAGAAGTCGTTTTTAACGATCTGGTAGCATTAGGAGGACAGGAATTTGCCTGTCAATATCTGCCTTTTCTTTGCCTGTTAAATGGCTTCGACATTAATGGAGTACGCCTGTATGGTTTTCATGATGAAGGCAAGGATAGTCAGGATATTAGACGAATTCTCGATTATCTTCCCTTCCCTGAGATCTATGACGGTTATGTTCTGATGGGCTCAACCGATCTGGATATTTTGATTTTCGATAAAAGCAATCATCATTTTGAGATCCGCGACAGAATTGGTTTTGATTATATAGTGGGGAGTTATCCGCAACTTGACCAGTTTCTGCAAGTGCTGGCTACTTCTATTAAGAAGTCATTTGAGGATGAAGATGAGGACGATCGAGAGTAGTTGACAGTAGGTGAGTTGTATCAAGGGTGACCAATGACAAAAAATAAAACAATAGCGTTTTTGCAATCCTTAGCTATGCAGCAAACAAGGTCGCGTTTGCAAAAACCTGTCGATCTTATCCGGCAAGAGCTAATCACGCCCCCACATTTTGACCAATTGATTAATGCATTGATCCCCACAATTAAAATATAGTTAATTATGGGGGTCAGCGGTTAGCCAAGTGCGCGTGGCCGGCTTTTAAGCGCTAATACGTTCCAGTAAAACGCCGCACTCCATATGATGGGTATAAGGGAACTGATCAAACAGCGCCAAACGGCTGATGCGGTGCGTTTGCTGCAAGGTTTGCAGATTGGCGCAAAGCGTATCGGGATTGCAGGAGATATAAAGGATACGCGGATAACCCTGCACCAGTTTCACCGTATCATCGTCCAAACCGCTGCGCGGTGGATCGACAAAAATGGTTTCACACTGATAGCTGCCAAGATCAATACCCTGTAAACGACGGAACTCACGTACGCCATTCATTGCCTGGGTGAAATCTTCCGCCGCCATACGAATAATCTGCACATTATCAATCTGATTGGCGGCGATATTAAATTGTGCTGCCGCTACTGACGGCTTGGCGATTTCTGTGGCCAATACGCGATTAAAATTGCGCGCCAGCGCCAGAGAGAAATTGCCATTACCGCAATACAGTTCCAGCAGGTCGCCCTGTGAACCGGCGGTGGCATCCAGTGCCCACTCCAGCATTTTGATATTTACCGCAGCATTGGGCTGGGTAAAACTGTTTTCCACCTGACGATAGGTCATCTCGCGTCCCGCCACCGGCAGCACTTCATCGACATAGTCCTGATCGAGCATGATTTTGGTTTTCGCTGCACGGCCAATCAACTGCACGTCAAAGCCGTCGCGGCGCAGACCGTCGCGCAAAGCGGTAGCTGCCTGTTGCCACAGGTCATCCAGCTTGCGGTGATAGAGCAGCGAAGCAATGATTTTGCCACTGCGCGTCGATAGGTAGTCAATCTGGAACAGCTTATGGCGCAATGCCGGTTCGGCCTTGATCGCGGCCAGCAATACCGGCATCAGGCGGTTGATCAACTCACTGGCGGCCGGAAACTGATCGACGCGGATACGCGCCTTGGTTTGCTGATCAAACATGATGTGGTAGAGATCGCCTTCGTCATGCCAGACGCGAAACTCGGCGCGCATACGGTAATGACTGATCGGAGAACGGAATACCTCGACCTCGGGCGCATTAAATGGCGACATCAGTGCCGTGAGACGGGCGGTCTTTTCCGCCAGTTGGTCGTCATAGTGTTCAATGGGCAGTTTTTCGGGGGTCATCTGTTTTCTCGTCTTACCGGTGATCAATGGGTGAACTTTGCACAACAAGCCAGGTTTCGCCGCTGATTGTAGGGAATATGGGCCTTAAGTCCAGCGTTGTCGTATTTTGTTTGCCTCATTGCCACGGAAGTCTAGATTTCCAAATGGGTTGATCGTAGGATTCGCCTCAGGCCTCATTTATTGAGTTAAAAGGGAATCCGGTGTGAATCCGGAGCTGTCGCGCAGCGGTATGGGGAAAGCACGGCGAATGCAGAGTATGCAGACACTGTCCTTATATAAGGATGGGAAGTCATCGCCCGGTGTTATTTATTGTTTTGATGAATAACAAATCCTGAGCCCGAAGACCTGCCTGATTTACGTCGCATTTTTCATTAACGTCGCGAACTAGCGTTAATGATTTTCTGCGGCATCCGCCAATTGAGTTTGGATGCGCGTTTATATGACAATTAAAAAGCAGGTGCTGCTGACAGTGTTATCTGTCACAGCTTTTTCGGGGTGGGCGCAAGACAGCAAATCATCAACTGACAGCAGCGATATGGTGGTTACCGCCAATCGTTTTCCGCAGCCAGTTTCCAGCGTGTTGGCACCGACGACGGTGGTCACTCGTGAGCAAATAGATAGATGGCAATCCAAATCCCTGGTTGACGTAATGCGTCGCTTGCCGGGCGTGGATATTGCACAAAGTGGTGGTATGGGGCAGAGCAGCTCCATGTTTATTCGCGGCACCAATTCCAATCATGTGTTAATTTTGATCGATGGTATTCGTTTAAATCAGGCGGGTATCACCGGTTCATCTGACCTGAGCCAGATCCCTATTTCACTGGTGCAGAAAATCGAATACATCCGCGGCCCCTCTTCGGCAGTGTATGGTTCTGATGCGATTGGTGGTGTGGTCAATATCATTACCACGCGCGATAAGCTGGGTACCACGCTGACGGCGGGGATGGGATCGAATGGCTATCAAGCCTACGATGGTTCTACCCAGCAGAAGTTGGGTGATGACACCGTCGCGACTGTGGCCGGTAACTATACCTATACTCATGGCACCGATGTCGTCGCCAACCTGCCGGATGGCTATGGTGATCCACGCCAGCCTGACCGCGACGGCTTTATGAGTAAAACCCTTTATGGGTCATTAATGCATAACTTTAATGACAATGTGAGCGGTTTTATTCGTGGTTACGGTTTTGATAATCGTACCGCCTACGATGGCACTTATAGCTATACCCCACCTTACGCCTTGGCTGACACACAACAACTTTATAGCCAGACCTGGGATACCGGACTGCGTTATAACGCCGGGATTTATGCCACCCAGTTGAGCGGCAGCTACAGTCACAGCAAAACCTATAACTACGATCCACGCTACGGCCAGTACGATAGCTCGGCGACCCTGGATGATATCCAACAATACAACCTGCAATGGGGCAATACGCTGCAGGCTTGGCACGGTACGGTCAGCGGTGGCCTGGATTGGCAGAAGCAAACCACAACGCCGGGCACCGATTATCTGGATCAGGGTTTTGAGCAGCGTAATACCGGCGTTTATGCCACCACCCAACAGTTGTTTGGTCCGGTGACTTTGGAAGGTGCCGTGCGCAGTGACGATAACTCGCAGTTTGGTCAACACTCTACCTGGCAAAGCAGCGCTGCCTGGGAGTTTATTGATGGTTATCGCCTGATTGCTTCTTATGGCACGGCGTATAAAGCGCCTAACCTGGGTCAGGTTTACAGTGAATTTTACGGTAACACCAACCTGCGTCCGGAACAGAGCAAGCAGTGGGAAAGCGGTGTTGAAGGGCTGACCGGTCCGGTAACCTGGCGGGTAAGTGGTTATAAAAACGAAATCACCAACCTGATTGACAGCGATCCGACGACTTACCGTTATTACAATATCGGTGAAGCCAAAATCAAAGGCGTTGAGGCGACGGCATCATTTGATACCGGCATGTTTACCCATCAACTCTCCTATGACTATGTCGATGCACGTAATGCACAGACCAATGAAATCTTGCTGCGTCGCGCCAAACAACAGGTCAAATATGAGTTGGACTGGCAGGTCGCGCAAATTGACTGGGCAGTGACCTATCACTATCTCGGCGAGCGTTATGATGAGGACTTCAACAGCTATCAGACCGTTAAGCTTGGCGGTGTCAGCTTATGGGATCTGGCCGCCTCTTATCCTGTTACATCTCACCTGACTGTTCGTGGTAGAATTGCCAACCTCTTTGATAAAGATTACGAGACGGTTTATGGCTACGCAACACCAGGACGTGAGTACTACCTCTCTGGAAGCTATACCTTCTGATAACGCCTTGATACCGGCTCGCCCGACGGCGCTGGTTTTTGACTCAGGCGTCGGCGGGTTATCGGTCTATCATGAGGTCCGGCAGTTATTGCCGGACCTGCACTATATATACGCTTTCGATAATGTCGCTTTTCCTTATGGAGAAAAGTCGGAAGCCTTTATTGTCGAACGGGTGCTGGAAATTGTCAGTGCCGTTGCCCGACGGCATCCTCTCTCTATTATTATTATCGCCTGCAATACCGCCAGCACCGTATCCTTACCGGCGCTGCGTGGCCGCTTTAGCTGCCCGGTAGTGGGCGTTGTCCCGGCAATCAAACCTGCTGCCAAGCTTACGCGTAATGGCATTGTCGGGTTGCTGGCCACCCGCGCGACCGTTCAGCGTCCTTATACTCATGACCTGATTGCCCGCTTTGCCACTGACTGCAAAATTCTGATGCTGGGTTCGGCGGAGCTGGTCGAGCTGGCGGAAGCCAAACTGCACGGCGCTGAAGTCCCTCTGTCTGCATTGAAGAAGATCCTGCATCCCTGGCTGAAACTGCGCGAACCACCTGACACTGTGGTGTTGGGATGTACGCATTTTCCTTTACTGCATGACGAGCTGGCACAGGTTCTGCCCGATGGCACCCGGATGATTGACTCAGGTTCGGCGATTGCTCGTCGTGCCCACTGGCTTATTGAGACCGCTTTTAGTGCCATACCGGAGAAAAAAGCCGACAGCGAAATAGAAAGCATCGCCTACTGTATAAAGCTCGATGCGCAGGCTGCCGGATTGCTGCCTGTTTTGCAGTCATATGGCTTAAGAAGCATCCAGGAATTGCCGCTTTAAACGCCTTTTGCTTAAACATTCAGCGGTCAGTAAAAGAATTGGAAAATAGGGGTTGCGGCCTTCTGAGAAGTCCCTATAATGCGCCTCCACTGACCGGGAACAACGACTGACAAGTCGCCGGGTTGGGAAGAGAAAAGAATGAATAATTTCTTGACTCTTCAGCGGGAAAACGTAATATACGCCTCCCGCGCCGCATAAGATTCTATCGGAACAGCGGCATGCTCTTTAACAATTTATCAGACAATCTGTGTGGGCACTCACAAGACGATATCAGCCACCTCGGTGGCAAAAAATATCAAGTCTTAGAGTGACCAAGCAGTAATTCATTATGAATGATGTGAAG
>NZ_JAADJU010000015.1 GCF_012933545.1 Rouxiella aceris
ACGGCGCCGC
This sequence comes from Rouxiella aceris, assembly GCF_012933545.1. Taxonomy (GTDB): domain Bacteria; phylum Pseudomonadota; class Gammaproteobacteria; order Enterobacterales; family Enterobacteriaceae; genus Rouxiella; species Rouxiella aceris. The sequence continues at coordinate 11 of NZ_JAADJU010000015.1, forward strand.
GCGAAGAGGAGGGAGACGTTTTTGGCTCCCGACCGAGCAAGGGGACTGCGCAGCAGCGCGGCTCGTGCCACGCTGGGAGTCACTGAAACATAGCCGGTAATAGGCAGCAGACGCATCAAAGACACCAAAAGGCCCAGGATTGTTAAGGAGCGGGCCAGCGCTCCTTAACTCGGTTCGGCACAGCGGGTTAAGCTGCCCCCGCAATTATAAAACCGAAACAATTTCTCTAAAGCTAATGGTCTTTTAAGACAAAAATTGTCATTTAAGCCAAACCGGCACTGTTTACATAGTTGACTGGCACATTCAGAGACGGCGCCGCGCGAAGAGGAGGGAGACGCTTTTGGCTCCCGACCGAGCAAGGGGACTGCGGAGCAGCGCGGCTCGTGCCACGCTGGGAGTGACTGAAACATAGCCGGTAATAGGCAGCAGACGCATCAAAGACACCAAAAGGCCCAGGATTGTTAAGGAGCGGGCCAGCGCTCCTTAACTCGGTTCGGCACCGCGGGTTAAGTGGCCATTGCAATTATAAAACCGAAACAGCTCCTCTAAAGCCAATTGATTTTAAAATAAAAAATTGCCATTTAAGCTAAAACCCGAAACAGCTCCTCATAGCCCATTGCCTTTTTAAAACCAAAAAATTGCCATTTAAGCCAAACCGGCACTGTTTACATAGCTAGTTGGCACATTCAGAGACGGCGCCGCGCGAAGCGGAGGTAGACGTTTTTGGCTCCCGACCGAGCAAGGGGACTGCGGAGCAGCGCGGCTCGTGCCACGCTGGGAGTCACTGAAACATAGCCGGTAATAGGCAGCAGACGAATCAACAACACCAAAAGGCCCAGGATTGTTAAGGAGCGGGCCAGCGCTCCTTAACTCGGTTCGGCACAGCAGGTTAAGTGGCCACCGCAATTATAAAACCGAAAAAACTCCTCATAGCCCATTGACTTTAAAAAGAAAATTGCCATTTAAGCCCAACTTCTCATAGTCAATAATCAGGGTCACCGGCAGCGCAGAACAGGCTGTCGGTAATAAGCGACAGCATGAACGTTAACCGTCTCTAATTAACGACATTTAACCTTATGATAAATATATTAATTTATTTTAAATGACTTGAGCGTCTCTTTTTGACGACGGTGCGTCGGGTTTTTAAACGAATCTTTAGCCTGCAAGAAGAGCATTTTTCAATCTAAAAACTTTATTTCATAATAATAACAATGAATTGTAATAAAACTTTTTAAGTTGGCATGTTTCCTGCTATATTCTTGTCAGTTGCTCATTCAATCAGTTATAAATGCCTTGGCGGCTTGTCCGTTATTTGCGCTCATAACATCCGAATGACGCCACAGAAAAGGTGCCTATCGTTCACCAGACCGATATCGTTGCTTCGGCAATCTTATCAAGCATCGAACGACACGTTGAGTGAGGCACCACCTCTTCAGTCCGGCAGACTCTCCCCTGGGGGAGGTCTGCGGGGCGATTCATTAACTCCCTCAGCTTTATCCTTATCCTTCTGCAAGTTGCGGCTACCTGCGACACTATTTTCTTGCGCATTATCAGCCATTACTGGCCGTTTTTCCTCGTCTCAGCTAGTCTGGGTGCGATAAATCGACCTGTTACCGCTGTGGCCATAAGCCAGGCTCGGTATCTGCTACTTGATTAACCGTGAGATGATTTCCTTGAAAAAATGGCGTTTATTCCCTGGCTCGCTTCGACAGCTGGTGTTAATGGCCTTTCTGCTGGTATTGCTGCCGTTGCTGATTTTGGCGTATCAGGCCTATGAGAGTCTGAATCATCTGAGCAAGCAGGCGGCCGAAATCAATCGCACCACCATTGTTGATGCGCGACGTAGTGAGGCGATGACCAGTATTGCTCTCGAAATGGAGCGCAGCTATCGGCAATATTGCGTCCTTGGCGATGCCTCGCTTTCCACCTTGTACCAGAATCAACGTCGCCAGTATTCACAGATGCTGGATGCCCATGCCTCCGTTCTTCCTGATGTTCGCTATTATCAAAATTTGCGCGATCTGTTGACTCAGCTTGCGGAATTTAAATGTCAAAATAATGCCCCAGAGGCCGATGCCTCGATGCGACTGGAGCAGTTCTCGCGTTCCAATGCCGAAATGGTACACGCCACCCGTGAGGTGATTTATTCGCGTGGTCAGCAACTGCAACACGCTATTGCTTCTCGCGGCAAATTTTTTGGCTGGCAGGCGCTGGTGCTGTTTCTGCTCAGCGGCATGTTGGTGGTGCTGTTTACCCGTATGATTATCGGACCGGTGAAGGGCGTCGAACGTATGATTAACCGGCTGGGGGAAGGACGAGCGCCTGGCAGTGCCGCTAAATTTCGCGGCCCGAGAGAAATACGCGCGCTGGCCAAGCGTATTATCTGGCTGAGTGAACGTCTGGCCTGGTTTGAGTCACAACGCCATGAGTTTTTGCGGCATATTTCTCATGAGCTAAAAACACCGCTGGCCAGCATGCGCGAGGGAACCGAACTCTTGCGCGATGAAGTCGCCGGTCCCTTGACTCTCGACCAGAAAGAGGTGGTAACCATTCTTAATAGCAGCAGCCGTCATCTGCAAACGCTGATTGAACAGTTGCTGGATTACAATCGTCGACTGGCCGATGTGGTCACTGATAAAGAGCGGGTCAATCTGCCGGAACTCCTGCAAAGCGTGGCGGCAGCTCATAGTCTGACCGCACGAAGCAAGGGGATAAATACCGAGATCCACACCGATGCGACAGAATGCTGGGCAGAATCTATTTTATTGATGCGCGTATTGGATAATCTCTACTCCAATGCGGTGCACTATGGCGCTGAATCCGGTAACATTTGGCTGCGCAGCTGGCAAGATGGCCCATGTATCATGATTGATGTGGCAAATACCGGCACGCCGATCCCCGACGCTGAACGAGCGATGATATTTGAACCCTTTTTTCAGGGCAGCCAACTGCGTAAAGGCGCAGTGAAAGGTAGCGGATTAGGGTTAAGCATTGCCAGAGACTGTATAACACGTATGCAGGGTGAACTGAATTTGGTGGAAGTCGACTATGCTGACGTCTGTTTTCGCATTGCGTTGCCATCAGCCGCCGGAAACCTATAGCCGAGTATAATTGAACCATGCATAAACGATTTTTTTGCCGCATTGGCTACTTGAAAGCGCAATGGCGGCGGGCAAAACGCCTGCTGGTCCGGTGCCTGCGCCCGGCAGTGCTGTTAACGCCGGTACTGCTATCCGGTTGTATGCACAACAGCAGCGATCGCTTTTATCAGCCAGTGGAAGATGTGATCCCCCAGAGCAAAGTGGTGGATTTTCGCATGGCACCCTGTGAAACGCTGTGGATGCTCGATGACAGTAATACCATGAGTAATGGGCTTTACTGGCTGCGGGCGATGGACTGTGCCGATCGCATGAGTGCGGCCCAGGCGCATTATCAGATCGGCCAGCTCACCTCCGCAGGCTGGGCAAACAATTTCAAGCAAAGCATTTTAGAGGCAAGTTCCGATGCCGATATCGCACAACGTCGGGTGCTGCTGGACAAAGTGAACGGTTATCGCAGCCAGATCCCGGGAGCCATCCGTCCTTTGCTGGAACTCTGGCGGGAGCATCAGTCATTGCTGGTGGCCTTTGAGGACGAAAAAGCGCGTAATGCGCGCCAGCAACTCGCCGATCAGGCCCGGTTTGAAGAGATGAGCAACGCACAGAAGGTATTGCAAGCCAGTCTGCTGGATACCCGCCGCAAACTGGAAAATTTGACTGATATCGAGCGTCAGCTCTCTTCGCGCAAGCAATTGCAGGGGGAGTTGCCCGATAACGACAGTGCGCCAGCCGGCAGTGGTCGCAGCAAAAATGATACTGCCACCGACACCTATGTGCCCGCAAAAGCAACACAATCAAAAGCGACGGGAGATAAATGACCGTACGAAGAAATGCCAGTTTATTGCTGGTTGACGACGATCCCAGTCTGTTAAAACTGCTGGGCATGCGTCTGGTAAGCGAAGGTTTTCAGGTCACTACCGCGGCAAGTGGCGAAGAAGCGCTGAAGCTGTTACGTCGTGAACGTATCGATTTGGTGCTCAGCGACTTGCGCATGGATGAAATGGATGGCATGGCGCTATTTGCCGAGATCCAGAAGTTTCAGCCTGGTATGCCGGTAATTATTCTTACCGCACATGGCTCGATCCCCGACGCGGTGGCAGCTACTCAGCAGGGCGTGTTTGGTTTTTTGACCAAACCTGTTGATCGCGATGCCCTGTATAAGGCCATTGACGAAGCGCTGGCGCTGTCCATCCCTGCCGGCGACGAGAGCTGGCGCGAACATATTGTCACCCGCAGCCCGTTGATGCTGCGCCTGCTCGAGCAAGCCAAAATGGTGGCGCAGTCGGATGTCAGCCTGTTGATCCAGGGGCAGAGCGGTACCGGTAAAGAGGTGCTGGCGCAGGCCATCCACCGCACCAGTCCGCGCGGCAAAAATGCCTTTATCGCCATTAACTGCGGCGCCTTGCCGGAGCAATTGCTGGAATCCGAACTCTTTGGTCATGCCAAAGGGGCCTTTACCGGTGCGGTCAGCAGTCGCGAAGGACTGTTTCAGGCGGCGGATGGCGGCACACTGTTTCTGGATGAAATCGGCGATATGCCGCTGTCGTTACAGGTCAAGCTGCTGCGCGTTTTGCAGGAGCGTAAAGTGCGTCCGCTGGGCAGCAACTATGATATTGATGTCAATGTACGCATTATTTCCGCGACGCACCGTGATTTGCCGAAAGCGATGGAAAAAGGCGAGTTCCGCGAAGATCTGTTCTATCGTCTTAATGTGGTCAACCTTAAACTGCCGGCGTTAAATGAGCGGGCAGAAGATATTCCTTTGCTGGCCAATCATCTGTTACGCGAAGCGGCAGGGCGTCATAAACCTTTTGTACGCAGTTTTTCGACCGATGCCATGCGGCGTTTAATGGCCGCCAGCTGGCCTGGCAATGTTCGCCAGTTGGTGAACGTTATCGAGCAGTGTGTGGCCTTAACTTCTGCGCCAGTCATCAGCGAAGCGCTGGTTGAACAGGCGCTGGAAGGGGAAAATACGGCGCTGCCAACCTTTGTTGAAGCCCGAAACACCTTTGAATTGCACTATCTGCGCAAGCTTTTACAGATCACTCATGGCAACGTCACGCAGGCGGCGAGGATCGCCGGACGTAACCGTACCGAGTTCTACAAACTGCTTTCACGCCATGAACTGGAAGCCAACGATTTTAAAGCGTCATAAATATTTAGAAATCGGATATTTCCTCGCCGCCTTGAAGGATCGCGGGGATATGATACCTTAAGCGCCTGCGTGTGCCTTTGGCACCCAAAAGCTAAGCATACAATCTTGCTGCTGCCTGGCAAAAGCAGCGGCAAACGGATAAAAAAAGGGCATGCCATGAAGAAAATTGATGCGATTATTAAACCTTTCAAGCTAGATGATGTACGTGAAGCCTTGGCCGAAGTGGGCATTACCGGGATGACGGTCACCGAAGTCAAAGGCTTTGGTCGTCAGAAAGGGCACACCGAGCTTTACCGTGGCGCAGAGTATATGGTGGATTTTCTGCCTAAAGTGAAGATCGAAATCGTGGTGGCTGACGATATCGTGGATACCTGCGTTGAAACCATTATGACCACGGCGCAGACCGGCAAAATTGGCGATGGTAAAATTTTCGTCTTTGACGTGTCTCGTGTGGTGCGTATTCGTACCGGTGAACAAGACGAAGAAGCGATCTAACGCTTTGACGGGCTGGATCTCTCCGGCCCGACGTTTCCCCTGCGCCTTTCCCTCAGATTTATTGATTACCCCCTCTCTGCCCAGCTGCGACACCTGTCCATTTTTTGCTCAATTTATTATACCGCTTATAATTAGGGCTATTATCCCAGCTCATTGATAAACAATAATAAAATTTATTTTGGAATTTGATGAATAAATTTAGGCGCTGTTTTTGATGAATTTTCCGTGCTTTATGTTTGTTTTATGTAAATAAAATGGGTTTTTTATATGACTATTGACTAAGAATGAGAGTAATATCACATTTTCTTGTTATACCAATCTTAGTTTCTGTCCTATATGTGGTTTTCACCCATAACAACTATTCCAGGGTGTTATTAAATGACAGCGACCTCCCGATTGGGAAGGAACGACTGCCGCTTTTTTTCGCATAACAGTGAGAAGGCTTTAGTAATGTCAGACAATGAGCTCCTTGCGCAGGGACAACCGCCTTCGCGAATATCCCGACGCCTGTTTTTAGGCGGCGCCCTTGCCGTCCTATCCGTGCCGTTAATCAATAAAATGCTGCTCAATCCGGCTTATGCGGCACCTGTTGCCGGATTGCCGCAGGCCAAAAACGATTTTCAGTCGATCTCCCGTTATTTGACTGGCCATATGCAGCTGGATGCCACGCTATCCGAGCGTTATTACCAGGCGCTATTGCGTCTGTACCCCGATTTCACCGCTCAGGTTCAGGCGCTGCAGAGCTTTATCTCCAGTCGCAGCCTGGCCGCCAGCGACCTGCAAAAAGTTCTCGATGTTGAACAACCGGCATTAAGCAAACTTCCGCGCAGTATTTTACAAGCCTGGTATATCGGCGTGGTGGGTGAGGGCGCGCAAGCTATCTGCATCGCCTATGAGCAGGCGTTAATGAATATCAGCGTGAGCGATCACTTAAACCCTCCCAGCTACGCTTACGGTGCCTATGGTACCTGGGCTAAAAAACCTGCATAAAGGCAAAAAACATGACTGATAACTATTCTGCCGACGTTGTGGTGATCGGCTCGGGGATCGTTGGCTCTTTGGTGGCTCACCGTCTGGCCAAACAGGGGATTTCGGTGATTATTCTCGAATCCGGGCCGCGTTTTGATCGCGGTGCCATCACCGAAAATTTCCGTAATTCGCCGCGCAAAAATGACTTTATGTCGCCTTATCCTTTTTCGCCATGGTCGCCGCACCCGGTGTATAAACCGCAAAGTAACGATTATCTGGTGCAGATGGGCCCCTATCCCTATGCCGCTGAATATATTCGCATGGTCGGCGGTACCACCTGGCACTGGGCGGCGCAGGCGTGGCGGGTATTACCTAATGATATGAAAATCCATACCCTGTACGGTGTCGGTCGCGACTGGCCGATATCTTATGATGAGCTAGAGCCGTTTTATTACGAGGCCGAAGTGAAAATGGGGGTCTCGGGTGCGCCCAACAACGGCTCTCCACGCAGTCAGCCTTTCCCCATGGAGCCGGTGGCCGAGTCCTGGTTGCAACAGCGTTTTCGCGAGCGTCTGGCACCGGGCGGCTATGAGGTGATTGTCAATACCACCGCGCGCAATAGCCGCAATTATGATGGTCGTCCTGCCTGCTGCGGCAACAATAACTGCATGCCTATCTGCCCGATTGACGCGCAGTATCATGGCGGCATCGCCGCTCAGGCCGCCGAAGACGCAGGGGCAAAACTGATTGCCAATGCCGTGGTCTATCGCCTTGAGCACGATGAGAAAGGGCGCATTGTCGCTGCGCATTATTACGATCCCGACAAAGGCACGCATAAAGTCACGGCGAAGAACTTTGTGCTGGCCGCCAACGGCATTGAAAGCCCGAAATTGTTACTGTTATCAGCCAGCGACAAATATCCACAGGGGCTGGCCAACAGCTCAGGTACGGTCGGTCGCAATCTAATGGATCACCCCAGCAACTCTCTGACCTTTGATTGCGACGAGCCGCTGTGGCCGGGGCGTGGTCCCATGAGCCCGGGATCGATCAATAGCCTGCGCGATGGTGCCTTCCGCTCAGACTATGCCTCTTTCCGTATCGATATCTCCAACGCCTCTCAGGTGTTGTCGGCCACCAGTGCCTTGCTGGCGGAAGGGGTTTACGGTATTGATTTGGATAAACAAATCAACTATCGCGCCGCCCATCAGATGAGTTTGAAAAATGTTATGGAGTTGCTGCCCGATCCTGAAAACCGCGTGGTATTAAGCGACCGTAAAGATGCGCTGGGTATTCCCACTCCGGGCGTGATTTACCATATGAGTGACTATGTACATAAAGGCATGGCGCGGGCGGTGGAAGAGTACACCAAGATTGCCAAATTAATGGGCGGCAGCAATCTGCGCTTTAGCAAGCCCGGCATTTATGGCAACAACCAGCATATAACCGGCACCATGAGTATGGGCAACGATCCTCATGATTCGGTGGTCGACGCCTTTGGCCGCTGCCACGATCACGAAAATCTGTTTATTGCCAGCACCGGCGTGATGCCGACTTCCGCTACCGTTAACTCCACGCTTACCGCCGTGGCTTTAGGGTTGCGTACCGCCGATCATCTCGCGAAAACTGCGCTATAGGACTGATCATCATGATATTTAAAAAGATTAAGCCTGGTCAGCAGGTAGCGACATTGCTGGCGTTATTGCTGGGATTTGGCAGCGTCGCGGCACAGGCATCATTAAGCGCCGATCAGCAACAGTTGATTAAAAAAGGGGAGTATATTGCCACTGCCGGTGACTGCGTGGCTTGCCATTCGGTAGCCGGTGGTCAGCCCTTTGCCGGTGGTCTGGGGTTGGCAACGCCGCTGGGGACCATCTACTCAAGCAATATCACCCCATCGAAAAGCCACGGCATTGGCAACTACAGCTTTGAGCAGTTTGCCAGAGCAGTGCGCGGCGGGGTACGTGCTGACGGTGCCAATCTCTATCCGGCGATGCCTTATACTTCTTACGCCAAGATCAGTGACGAAGATATGCAGGCGTTGTACGCCTATTTTATGCAGGGTGTTGCGCCGGTGGATAGCGCCGCTACGAAAACTGCGCTGCCTTTCCCTTTTAATGTGCGACTGTCGATGGCTGGCTGGAATTTGCTGTTTCTTGATAACCAGCGCTTTGTCGCCGATGCGGGCAAAAGTCAGCAGATCAATCGCGGGGCTTATCTGGCCGAGGCACTGGAACACTGCAGCACCTGCCATACGCCGCGTAATGCCCTGATGGCAGAGCAGGGGAGCCAGGCATTGGCTGGCAGTAGTCTGGGTACCTGGTACGCGCCAAATATCACCTCCGATGCGGTAGCGGGCATTGGTAGCTGGAGCGATAGCGAGATTGTCGATTATCTGAAGAGCGGTCATGCTGCTGGGAAAGCGCAGGCGGCCGGGCCGATGGCCGAAGCTATCGATCATAGCCTCAGCCATCTGAGCGACAGTGATTTACAGGCGATTGCTGCCTGGTTAAAACAGACTGCGCCGCAGAGTAGCCCCGGTCAGGCACAGTCCGCCGATAGCTGGGGACAACCGGCGACTTATCTGGCACAACTGCGTGGTGTGGCGCGTCCCGCCCAGGCTGACAGCATGACCGGCTGGCAGGTGTATGATGGCTATTGCGCCAGTTGCCATCAGCCAAGCGGCCAGGGCAGTCCCGACGGTGGCTTGCCTTCGCTGCTGCATAACACCGCATTGGGCCATGAAAATGCCGACAATCTGGTCATGGCTATCCTTAACGGTGTGCAGCGCGGGCCAGAAGTGAAGGATGTGGCGATGCCAGCCTTTGGTCACTTGTTGTCGGACCATCAGGTCGCGGTGTTAAGTAATCAGCTATTGCAGCAGTTTGGCAACCCGCAAGTCCAGGTTAGCGAACAGCGGGTAAAAGAGTTGCGTGCAGGAGGTAAAGCTTCTCCGCTACTGGCCATCGCCCAATATGCAACGGCTATTGGTGCGGTGGTGGTGGTACTGATTGCTTTCTTCTTCTCGCGGAGAAAACGTCGGCAATAGGGCAGTTATTCTTTCCGGCGGCAGTTTTCTGTCGCTGGCCAGGCGGTGTAGCCATACACCGCCTGATATTGCAGATCGGCTTATCTCGACCCTGGATGCGCTGTCCTTTTTCGCCTCGCCATACCTGCCATCGTCTGTCACCCTCTTGCAGTCCGCTTGCGGGATATCTCACAAAGCTGAAGATTTCACATATGAATGTGAAGAAAACTCGCTTGAATGCCGATTGTATTTAACGGATCAAAGCCTTGTGCCGTCTATAGCCAATCGTTTGCTTAAAAAGCTGATACTGAGGCTATCCCAACCGGGGGGAAACAGTTTACACTGTGCGCCAGAACCCGTTAGGGGCGTTTATTTAAGTTTGTTGAGTCAGGAGATGCAGATGTTAAAGCGTGAAATGAACATTGCCGATTATGATGCCGAACTGTGGCATGCAATGCAGCAGGAAGTCGTACGTCAGGAAGAGCACATCGAGCTGATTGCGTCAGAAAACTACACCAGCCCACGCGTGATGCAGGCTCAAGGTTCTCAGCTGACTAACAAATATGCCGAAGGTTACCCTGGCAAGCGTTACTACGGCGGCTGTGAATTCGTTGATATCGTTGAACAACTGGCAATCGATCGTGCCAAAGAGCTGTTCGGTGCCGATTATGCCAACGTTCAACCGCACTCTGGCTCACAGGCCAACTTTGCGGTCTATACCGCACTGCTGCAACCGGGCGATACCATTCTGGGTATGAACCTGGCCCACGGCGGTCACCTGACCCACGGTTCTCCGGTTAACCTGTCGGGTAAACTGTATAACGTGGTGCCTTACGGTATCGACGAAAGCGGCAATATCGATTATGAAGATCTGGCGCGTCAGGCCCAATTGCATAAACCAAAAATGATCATCGGCGGTTTCTCCGCGTTCTCCGGTATTGTTGACTGGGCAAAAATGCGTGAAATTGCCGACAGCATCGATGCCTGGTTCTTTGTGGATATGGCCCACGTTGCCGGTCTGATTGCCGCTGGCGTCTATCCGAACCCGGTTCCTCATGCCCATATCGTGACCACTACCACGCACAAAACTCTGGCCGGTCCTCGCGGCGGCCTGATTTTGGCGAAAGGCGGTGACGAAGATCTGTATAAAAAACTGAACTCTGCGGTGTTCCCGGGTGGTCAGGGTGGTCCGTTGATGCACGTTATCGCCGGTAAAGCCGTGGCACTGAAAGAAGCCATGGAACCCGAGTTCAAAGCTTATCAGCAGCAAGTAGCGATCAACGCCAAAGCAATGGTTGATGTTGTGCTGCAACGCGGTTACAAAGTGGTCTCCGGCGGTACTCATAACCACCTATTCCTGCTGGATCTGGTGGATAAAGGTCTGACCGGTAAAGAAGCCGATGCAGCCCTCGGTCGTGCCAATATCACGGTGAACAAAAACAGTGTGCCAAACGATCCGAAAAGCCCGTTTGTCACTTCAGGTGTGCGTATTGGTACCCCTGCAGTAACCCGTCGCGGCTTTAAAGAAGCTGAAGTTCGTGAACTGGCTGGCTGGATCTGTGACGTTCTGGATAACCTGAACGACGAAGCCACTATTGAACGCGTAAAACAAAAAGTGCTCGATATCTGCGCCCGTTTCCCGGTCTACGCATAATTTCGCACTGAAATAGGCTGATCTTAAAAAACGGTATTGTTTTCAATACCGTTTCACACGGCTGACAAAGTCCGTTATTAGGGAGAGTGCACCGTTGGGGTCGTAGCGGGCTTGCCCGCCGGAGCGCCCCCAGGTGTGCTATGCCCGGGTATCTCTATCATCAAGACGACTTTGTCATCAAACTCAAACGGTATTGTTTTCAATACCGTTTTTTTATTGGTTTTTTCTCAGATTTTGAGATTGCTGGCTCTGGTAAGCTCTGTCAAAGTAGCGCTTCAATCCGGAGGCACTATGGTACTGCGTTCTACATATTGGCTGGCGCTTAGCTATTTCACCTATTTTTACAGTTACGGTATCTTTCTGCCCTTCTGGGGTATTTGGCTAAAAGGGGAGGGTATCTCCTCGGAAAGTATCGGACTTCTGCTCGGTGCCGGTCTGGTGGCACGTTTTCTCGGCACGCTGATTATCTCTCCTGCTATTAAAGATCCCGCATATCTGGTTACCGGGCTTCGTATACTGGCGTTGTTGACCCTGGTGTTTAGTGTCGGCTATTGGTTTGGCAACGGCTGGGCCTGGTTGATGATCAATATTGCCGGATTTAGCCTGTTTTTCGGTCCTCTGGTTCCCCTTACCGATGCCCTGGCGGGGACGCTACAGCGGCAGATCGCCATGGACTACGGCAAGGTGCGGGTCTGGGGATCGATTGCCTTTGTTATCGGCTCGGCGGTGACCGGCAAGCTGGTATCGGTCTATGGACATAATGCCATTCTCTATTCATTGACCGCCGGGGTTGTGGCCATGCTATTGGGCATGCTGCTGCAACCGAGCGTAAAACCCATTGCTCAGGATCGGCAGGCGCGTGGACCTGTAACGCCATGGCGAGTGCTGCTGGCCGAACCGGCGGTCTGGCGCTTTTTGCTCTGTGTCACGTTGATGATGGGAGCCCATGCCGCCTACTACGGATTCAGCGCCATTTACTGGCAGGATGCCGGTTATTCGGCAGCCACCGTAGGCTATTTATGGTCATTGGGGGTCGTTGCGGAGATTGTGGTGTTCACCTTTAGCCAACGCCTGTTTCGCCGCTGGTCGGCGCGTAATATGCTGCTGCTCTCTGCCGTGTGCGGCATTGTACGCTGGGTTATGATGGGGGAGTTTATCGCTTTACCCTGGTTGCTGGTGATACAGCTGCTGCACTGTGGCAGTTTTACCGTTTGTCATCTGGCAGGAATGCGCTTTATTGCTTCACGCCCGCGCGATCAGGTGATCCGCCTGCAAGCGATTTATTCGGCGCTGGCGATGGGCGGGGGTATTGCCGTTATGACCATGGTCTCGGGCTATCTGTTTGCCACTCTACATGGCGGATTGTTTTGGGTGATGGCGCTGGTGGCACTTCCGGCACTGTTCCTGCGACCGCAAGTGACGCCGGCTCAAAACTGATGAGCTTCCAACAGAGAGCGTATTTTTTTGCGCTGCTCTTTGGTTAATGGCAATTGGGTATGAATAATCAGCGGATCCGCGTCGGTGCTTTGTGTGGCGTAAGGGGTGACGATCATAGCGACGCCGCCCGGTGCGCCCTGTTGATGAAAAGCTTCCAGCGTTTGGTATTTAATATTTAACGGCAACAAGGTGGCTTCACGGATCTGCTGTTCCACCGCTGTCTCTAACTGCGGATTATTGCCGGTCAGCAGCAGGATCTGTTTCTCGCCGAGGGCGTTACCCTGCATCAACCAGGCACCAAAACTGACTGCGACCAGGCCGATTTCTTCCTGCGATAGTTCGATATCATAAGTGCGCTTAAAACCCTGTAGTGCATCTTGCGTGGTGCGCATCAGGCGTGGATACATGCGGTTGACCTCATCTTGCAACTGGCTATCGACGCCAATATCAAAACGACAGCGTTCGATGGCAGGCCCAAGATGAGCAAACAGTTGGCTGATCAAACCGCGATCGCTGCTAAAGGTCATTCCCGACACTTCCTGAAAACTGGCTACCAGTTCCCGGATAGCATGCATTAACTTTTGGTCTTCCCGCGAGCCAGAACTGTCGTAGCTATGATTTTTAATCAAGGTCAGCAACAGAGTAAAAAAGTCCCGTTCGCACTCGGCAATCCCTTTGCTAAACAGTTTTTGCAGCTGACTAAAGATCAACGATGCAGCGGAAAATTCCGGCTTGTTGCGCAACCATTGTTGTTGGCTGTCTGAGAGCTGTAGTTGAGGGATCTCAAGGTTTTGCCACAGGCAATATTGCAGGTAGATATGCAAGAATTGCTCGTCGCGGCTGCTGAACTCTCTGTGCAACTGACGGGATATCGTGGTGATCAGCGTCGGAAACTGGCGATCATAGCGGCTGCTGTCAAAATCAGCGGTTTGAGCAAGATGGCGAGTAAACAGTGGTGTAAAATGTTGATGAATAAAATTGGGATTGCTGCGGATAGCTCGTCGCAGATACTGGATCAGGCACAGCCGTTGATTGAGCAAGCCTCCCTGCAACCGGCAGTGATGGTCGTGGCTCGTCACAATTTCCAGCTGATGTAGACGCTGTATATCAAGAGATAGCTGCGCAACATCTTGCTGTGTGGTCTTCAGGTCCACGCCATTAATCTGGCTGACTTTCTCCAGTTGTACCGCCGGTAACGGCGCATACAGCATCAACAATAGGTTGCAGCGACGTTGTTGAGCGGAGAGCTCAGGCACGGAGGAGGTGTCCAGGCTCATATCACCTTCTATAATAGTTTTTTAATATCGCCTTTAGCATAGCAAATCATCGGCTATTCAACGCGCTACCGCTCACGCTTTTACACCGGCTTACAACTGAGATCACAGATTTGACTTAAATGGCAATTTTCTTTTTTGAGGTCAATTTGCCAGGAGGGAAGGGTTTTTAATTGCAAATTTGCTTTTAAATTCAAGGTCAAGGTTGAGGTCAACTTCAACTTCAACTTCAACTTCAAGGTCAAGGTCAAGGTCAACTTCAAGGTCAAGGGCATTCGCTGCGCTCACTGGGCGGCGGCCCAGACCGCCCAAAGGAGGCGAAGGCGCGCCTCCTTTGGAATCCTGCGCCTTGTCCAAATTGATAAGTGTCGTGCCCTCGGTTGTAGTTCTTTCCAGTGGCTTCTGAGTGTGGCCTAAACCACGCCGCTTCGCGGTCCCTTCACTCGGTCGCGAGCCAAAAGCGTCTCGCTCCACGTCGTTCAGCGTAGGTTTTGAATCGGCCAGGAAACATTTAAAGCAAAACCGGGATTGGCTTAAATGACAATTTTTGGTTTTAAAGTCAACTTCAACTTCAAGGGCATTCGCTGCGCTCACTGGGCGGCGGCCCAGACCGCCCAAAGGAGGCGAAGGCGCGCCTCCTTTGGAATCCTGCGCCTTGTCCAAATTGAACAGTGTCGTGCCCTCGGTTGTAGTTCTTTCCAGTGACATCGGTGTGTGGCCTAAACCACGCCGCTGCGCGGTCCCTTCACTCGGTCGCGAGCCAAAAGCGTCTCGCTCCACGTCGTTCAGCGTAGGTTTTGAATCGGCCAGGAAACATTTACTGCAAAACCGGCAACATTAAAGGTCAACGGCGAAAGACAAAAAGACAAAACAGTAGTTTCTGAAACGGTATGGTTTACATAGCTTACTGGCACATTCAGAGACGGCGCCGCGCGAAGCGGAGGGAGACGCTTTTGGCTCCCGACCGAGCAAGGGGACTGCGCAGCAGCGCGGCTCGTGCCACGCTGGGAGTCACTGAAACATAGCCGGTAATAAGCAGCAGACGCATCAACAACACCAAAAGGCCCAGGATTGTTAAGGAGCGGGCCAGCGCTCCTTAACTCGGTTCGGCACAGCAGGTTAAGTAGCCACTGCAATGATAAAACCGAAACAGCTCCTCTAAAGCCAATTGACGTTAAAACCAAAAATTGCCATTTAAGCCAAACCGGTACGACGTACATAGCTAGTTGGCACATTCAGAGACGGCGCCGCGCGAAGAGGAGGGAGACGCTTTTGGCTCCCGACCGAGCAAGGGGACTGCGGAGCAGCGCGGCTCGTGCCACGCTGGGGGTAACTGAAACATAGCCGGTAATAGGCAGCAGATGAATCAAAGACACCAAAAGGCCCAGGATTGTTAAGGAGCGGGCCAGCGCTCCTTAACTCGGTTCGGTACAGTGGGTTAAGTTGCCCCCGCTATTATAAAACCGAAACAGCTCCTCTAAAGCCAATTGATTTTAAAATGAGAAATTGCCATTTAAGCCAAACCGAAACAGCTCCTCTAAAGCCAATTGATTTTAAAATGAGAAATTGCCATTTAAGCCCAACTCGAAACAGCTCCTCTAAAGCCAATTGATTTTAAAATGAGAAATTGCCATTTAAGCCAAACCGAAACAGCTCCTCTAAAGCCAATTGACTTTAAAAAAAGAAAATTGCCATTTAAGCCCAAACCGAAACAGCTCCTCTAAAGCCAATTGACTTTAAAAAGAAAATTGACTTTAAGCCACATTCGCTATTAAAAACCCAGTTCTTATCGCTTCAGAGCTTCGCTCAACTCATCCCGCATGGTCATCAGAATACCTTTAACGACGCGTGGGTTACCGGCAACGACATTCCCTGAAGAGTAATGGTTATGGCCGCCAACAAAGTCAGTAACCACGCCGCCAGATTCACGAACCATCAGTTCGCCACCGGCGAAATCCCAGGGTTTCAAACCGATTTCAAAGAAACCGTCAACGCGACCAGCGGCCACATAGGCCAGATCCAGCGCAGCAGAACCGGTGCGGCGGAAGTCGGCACATTGGGTAAACAACTTGCCGACAACATTGATATAACTGTTGGCGTGCTGTTTTACTTTGAATGGGAAACCGGTCGCCAGAATGGTGCCGTCGAGATCTTTGGCGTTGGTGCCGCGCAGACGATAACCGTTAAGCTGTGCGCCCTGACCGCGGGTCGCGGTGAACAGTTCGTTACGCATAGGATCGTAAACTACCGCCACTTCAGTGCGGCCTTTGATGCGCACGGCGATAGAAACTGCAAAATGAGGGAAACGTTTAACGAAATTGGTGGTGCCATCCAGTGGGTCAATAATCCATTGTACATCTTGATCTTCGCCAACCAACTCACCACATTCTTCACTAATAATGGTGTGTTTTGGGTATGACTTGCGAATAACGTCGATAATCATATGCTCTGCATCACGATCTACGTTAGTAACAAAATCATTGGTGCCTTTCTGCGTTGCTTCTACAGCGTCTGGAGTTTCGTAATTTTTGGCAATCAGGTTACCGGCCTTGCGCGCAGCGCGCACGGCGATGGTGAGCATCGGATGCATGGATATCTTCCAACTAGGATGTTAAAGAACGGGAAACGGCGCGCAGTATAGCAACACTTGCGACAAACGCCAATCACTTTGGCGACGCCTGACATAATAACCTTTGCAGAGGATTGGCTAAATCATCACGGGGCGGCGGTTTGTGATAAACTGTTGTGATTTTCCGCAACGCTCAGAGTTTGTATGTTACACAATATCCGCATTGTCCTGGTTGAAACCTCCCATACCGGGAATATGGGCTCCACCGCCCGCGCTATGAAAACCATGGGGTTATCCAACCTCTATCTGGTCAATCCGCTGGTCAAACCCGATTCGCAGGCGATTTCGCTGTCTGCCGGTGCCAGTGATGTGATTGGCAATGCCACCATTGTTGATACGCTGGATGAAGCGCTGGCCGGATGCAGCCTGGTGATTGGCACCAGTGCCCGTTCTCGTACCTTGCCATGGCCAATGCTGGAACCGCGCGAATGCGGTGAACACAGCGCCAAAGCGGTATTGACCGCGCCGGTTGCGCTGGTATTTGGTCGTGAACGCGTTGGCCTGACCAACGAAGAGCTGCAAAAGTGTAACTTCCATGTCTGTATCCCGGCTAACCCGGAATATAGCTCGCTCAATCTGGCGATGGCAGTACAGATTATTGCCTACGAGGTTCGTGTTGCGTGGCTTAATCAGCTTGAAGCCGCCAAGCCGCCGGTGGTCTATGAAGAAACCCCTTATCCTCTGGTGGACGATCTCGAACGCTTCTATCAGCACCTTGAACAGGTACTGCTGAAAATCGGCTTTATTCGTCAGGCTCATCCGGGCCAGGTGATGAGTAAGCTGCGTCGTTTGTTTACCCGTGCCCGTCCTGAATCCCAGGAATTAAATATTTTGCGCGGTATTTTAACCTCAGTCGATAAACTCGATAACGACAAGCACTAAGTCGAGCTATCCGTTGTCTACTCTTGCTCAATGGGTTAGCGACCAGATTTTCGGTCAGCTATCGCCCCGGGATGGGTATGTATAATACTTGAGTAAATTACTGGGTTAAATAGTTGACTAAATTAGTATGGAATGTCAGACTTCATTTTATGTTGTCCCCCAATGATATTTTGAATTTCACGAACAGGTAATCATGTTATGAGACTGACATCTAAAGGCCGTTATGCTGTTACTGCTATGCTCGACGTAGCACTGCATTCTCAAGAAGGCCCAGTGCCTTTAGCCGACATCTCTGAACGTCAGGGCATCTCGCTTTCGTATCTCGAACAGCTGTTTTCCCGTCTGCGCAAGCATGAACTGGTTGCCAGCGTACGCGGTCCAGGCGGGGGTTATCTGTTGGGGCGTGATGCCGGTGAAATTTCCGTTGGTTCAGTGATCACTGCGGTTGACGAGTCGGTTGATGCTACCCGTTGTCAGGGCAAAGAAGGTTGCCAGGGCGGCGAGCGCTGCCTGACCCACACCCTGTGGCGCGATCTGAGCGAGCGCATTAGCGGCTTCCTTAATGACATCACCCTCGGCGAGTTGGTTAACAGCCAGGAAGTGATGGAAGTGGCAGATCGTCAGAACGGCGAAACCCGTCGTCTGCCAAATGGCCGTCTGCAAGACACTATCAATGTGAATCTGCGCGCGTAATCTCGGCTCTTTGACCGATATGCAGGCAGTATCACCACGGCAAACTTTTTGCCGTTAAATGACCGGGTTGCACAAGCGCATTGATTATCGATCAATGCCCACTTGTCGCCCGGTTTTTTGTTATCTGCCAGCGAAAATTACCGCCAAATAAGCTTATTCTGCTCTCTCTCCCGCCTATGGCATGATTTACCTTTTAACCGGTAGCCAAGCCGTTTTAAACTAGCATCAATGATGACATTTTCACGTTCACTTTCGAACGCGCAGTACGGAGCAACTTCGCCATGAAATTACCGATTTATCTCGATTATTCGGCCACTACGCCGGTCGATCCACGCGTAGCCGAAAAGATGATGCAGTGTTTAACGCTGGACGGTACTTTTGGCAACCCGGCTTCCCGTTCCCACCGTTTTGGCTGGCAGGCCGAAGAGGCGGTGGATGTTGCCCGCAACAATATTGCCGAGCTAATCAATGCCGATCCGCGCGAAGTGATTTTTACCTCGGGCGCGACCGAGTCGGATAATCTGGCAATTAAAGGTGCGGCGCTGGCCAATCAACAAAAAGGCCGCCATATCGTCACCAGCACCACCGAACATAAAGCCGTGCTCGATACCTGCGAGCAACTGGCCCGTGAAGGTTTTACCATCACCTACCTTAATCCGCAGGCCAATGGTTTGCTCGATCTGCAACAGTTGCGTGATGCCCTGCGTGACGACACCGTGCTGGTGTCGGTCATGCATGTGAATAATGAAATTGGCGTGATCCAGGATATTGCAGCAATAGGTACGATTTGCCGTGAGCGTGGTATTCTTTTTCATGTCGATGCCACGCAAAGCGTTGGCAAGATCCCGGTTGATCTCAGCCAGTTGCCGGTGGATTTAATGTCATTCTCCGCCCATAAGATTTATGGACCGAAAGGCATAGGCGCGCTTTATGTTCGCCGCCAGCCACGGGTGCGCATTGAGGCGCAGATCCACGGTGGGGGCCACGAGCGCGGTATGCGTTCCGGTACGCTGCCGGTGCATCAGATTGTCGGTATGGGGGAAGCCTATCGTATCGCCAGGCTGGAAATGGCCGATGAAGCTCCCCGGTTGGCACAACTGCGCGACCGTTTGTGGCAGGGGATTGCGCAAATCAAGGATGTGTTCCTCAACGGCTGTGAAACCCGGCGTGCGCCTAATATCCTCAATGTCAGCTTTGCTGATGTTGACGGTGAGTCGCTAATCATGACGCTAAAGGATCTGGCGGTATCTTCAGGATCGGCCTGTACCTCTGCCAGCCTGGAGCCTTCTTATGTACTGAAGGCGCTGGGACTCAACGATGAGCTGGCGCACAGCTCCATCCGTTTTTCACTGGGGCGTTTTACCACCGAAGAAGAGATCGACTACAGTATTTCGCTTATCGCTAAATCTATAAGCCGCCTGCGCGAACTTTCTCACGCTAATCATTGAAGATTTACCCGCTAAATTTCGGGCAGTGCCCTACGGCAACTTGCAAGATAAAGGGTATAAGAATAATCAGGAGTATTGTTATGACCAACAAAACGATTACTAGCGATGTAATGCCCGTTCTATTGTCTTCACAACCTGCGGATGCCCGTTGGGGTGAAAAAGCGCTGTTGAGCACTGACTCTGCTGGCATGACCATCCATTTTTCTGCGGAAGATACCTTATCTTCTATTGCTCGTGCGGCGCGCCGTATTGATGGCCAGGGTGTAAAAAAAGTCAAACTGGCCGGTGATGGCTGGGATTTGGAAAATAGCTGGGCGTTCTGGCAAGGTTTTCGCGGCCCGAAAGGCAGCCGCAGCGTGGAATGGGCCGAGCTGTCAGCCGACGACGAGAAAACCCTGCAACAGCGTTTGACGATTATTGACTGGGTGCGTGACACCATCAATAAACCGGCAGAAGATCTTAGCCCGGAAAAACTGGCTCGTAGCGCGGTAGATCTGCTGTGTGAATATAAAGACTCCGTTAGCTACCGCATTATCAAAGGCGAAGAGCTGCGCGAGAAAGAGTACAACGGCCTCTACAGCGTTGGTCGTGGTTCCGATCGTCCACCGGTTCTGCTGTCGCTGGATTACAACCCTACCGGCAATGCCGATGCACCGGTGTTTGCCTGCCTGGTCGGTAAAGGTATCACCTTTGATACCGGCGGCTATAGCCTGAAACCGAGTGCCTCCATGGATTCCATGAAAGCCGATATGGGCGGCGCCGCGACGCTGACCGGTGCGCTGGCCCTGGCCGCGGCCGGTGGCTTAAATAAACGCGTTAAATTGTATCTGTGCTGCGCCGACAATATGGTCAGCGGCAACGCACTGAAGCTCGGTGATATTATTCGCTATCGCAACGGGAAAACCGTTGAAGTGATGAACACCGATGCCGAAGGGCGTCTGGTGCTGGCCGATGGCCTGATCGATGCCGCAGAGCAGAACCCTGAGCTGCTGATCGATGCCGCGACGCTGACCGGCGCGGCTAAAACCGCCTTGGGCAATGACTATCATGCGCTGTTTAGCTTTGATGATGCTCTGGCTGCCGAATTGCTGGCCAGCGCCGAGCTGGAGCACGAACCTTTCTGGCGCTTGCCGCTGGCGGAGTTCCACCGTGGTCATCTGCCGTCCAATTTTGCTGAATTGAATAATATTGCCGCGCCAGCCAATACCGCCGGTGCCAGCAGCGCGGCGGCTTTCCTGTCGCATTTTGTCAAAGGCTATAAGAAAGGCTGGTTACATATCGACTGTTCTGCCACCTATCGTAAAAGTGCCGCCGATCAGTGGTCTGCCGGTGCCACCGGGCTGGGGGTGCGTACCATCGCCAACCTGTTGTTGACCAAAGCCAAGTAAAACCCTTGCCGCCTAAGCTTAGCCATGGCGGCAGTGTCAGGTAATATCATCAATCGGGGCGCTGGCAAGCGCCCCGTTTTTAACTGGATCCAGGGTCCAGTCGATATGCTCAGTGAGGGAGAAAAAGATGAGCGTTCCGCACGACATTCCTGCGGCTGCACAGCCGGATGAAAATGAGCTTGAGCGTCTGCTGAGGTTGTCTGTTACTCAGGCGGCTTATCGCCCGGCTTTTTATCAGGCGTTACTGGAGGCAACGGTATGGGTGTTAGGTGATGCCGGACAGCCAACCATCGATAGTCCCGTTGAGATCGCCCACGGCAGTGAACTGAATTTATTGCACTGGGAAAAACAGGACGGCAGCTCGATCATCCCTTTTTTCTCGTCTGTGGCGGTGCTGGAACGCGCAGCGGCCGGGGAAAGCGAGGACGAGCAGGGTTTTGTGGCGCTACCGGCGCGGATCCTATTTGAAATGACCCAGGGCGAGGAGTTGTTCCTTAACCCCAAATCCGAATACGGCAAAGAGTTTTATCCCAGCGAAATTACCCTGCTGCTCAATACCGGCGGTCTCAGTGCGCCCACCGAGCTGGTGCTGGATGCTGAAAGCCAGTTATTGATTGGTCAGCCCGAAGTTTACCCTTCGGCGATGGTCGATGCCCTCACCACGCTATTTAGCCAGAAAAAGCCGGTTCGCCGGGCATTTCTGGCACTGATCCACGATAAGAATCTCGATCCGCAGCCTAATTTGCTGGTGGGGATCGAAGCCGATGGCAGCGAGGCGGAAGTGGATGCCCTGATCCGTGAAGCGGGCAATGTGGCCAGCGAAAGTCTGCCAGACGACAGCCCGGTGGATTTTTGCATTATCAATGAGAAAGAAAGGGGCCTGAGTCACTATCTGGTCAGCCATACTCAGCCTTTTTATCAGCGCAAATGGGGCAGTTGGCTGCGCAATATTATCCCTTCTTCCGGCAAAGCCTGAGTCGGCGGCAGGCCCGCGCGTGGCCTGCCTTTACGGTTACTACTATGGGTGTTCTCTATTTAATTAACCTCAAAGGTTATTTTTAGTGGCAAAAACTAACCTTTGAGGTTATATTTTTGGCAGTAAAACAGCTTGTCAGAGGGATCATGGAAAAGAGAACTCCGCACACCCGCCTTCATATCGTCCAGGGACTCGTCGCTGAAGGTAAGGTAAAAGCCACGGTTTCGGCACTCAATGGTGCTGATGATTTGGGGTTGACCTTTGATGATATATGCCAGGTTATTTTGCAATTGCGGTCGACTGATTTTTTTAAAAGTATGACCACCTATCTGGATCATACTGTCTGGCAGGACGTGTACCGACCGAAACTGAAATGTGGTGACGTTTATATGAAATTAACCGTCAGCAAGGGTGTTTTGATCGTCTCATTCAAGGAGAAATAATATGAAATGTTCCGTGTGTGGCGGTGCAGAACTTGAGTCTGGTATCAAATATGTCCCTTACTCATTCCGTGGTCATAAAACAGCGATCGAAGCAGAAGGGGAACACTGTCCACAGTGTGGTGAAGTGGTTATGGATCGTCAGCAGTCTATGGCTTACCTGGCAAAGATTAAGGTATTTAAAGCCAAGGTGATGGCAGAAACCATTGCACCAGAATACATCGTGCAGGTTCGCAAAAAATTGGCCCTCACGCAGAAAGAAGCCAGTGAGATTTTTGGCGGTGGCGTTAATGCTTTTTCACGTTATGAAAATGGTAAAGCGCAGCCTCACCCTGCAATTATCAAGTTATTGCGGGTTCTGGATCATCATCCCGAGTTGCTACCAGAAGTGAGAGGCCAGATTTAATTGAACAGTAGAGAGCGCCCTGATTGTGCTCTCTCTACTGCTATAACTGTCTCGGCTTGAGGTCTGCGGTGCTTTACCAGCCGCGAAAAATCGGCCAGCAAGCCTCGATCTCGTCACTGCCGTCGCGCACCACGGCAAACTCGGCGTGCTGACTCACAGTGGCACAGGCGTGGTTGGGTAAAATCTGCACCCGACTGCCATAAGGCAGTTCAGGCAATGTTTGCTGGCTGCCCGGCCGCAGGGCGAGAATGCCGTGTTCCTGATTAACGTCAACCATCAGTAAATCCGCCAGCGGTTTTCCTGCCATATCGCAGACGATACCGTAACGCTGATCCACCGCCTGCGCCGATGTCCCGCGATCCCGCGACATCGCCATCCAGCCGGCATCCACCATAATCCAGCCTTTTTGCCGCTGATGGCCGATTACCGTCGCGACTACCGATACGGCGATATCCGTAGTCTGACAGACACCGGCACCCTCCATAACCAGATCAAACAGGGTGAAAACACCTGCGCGCACCTCGGTGACCCCGGTCAGATCCTGGCTAAAATGCGCCGTAGGCGTCGAGCCGACGCTGACTACCGGGCTGGGCAGGCCCGCTTTACGCAATGCTTCGGCGCAGGCCACGGCTGCGGCACGCTCTTTCTCCGCCATCGCCTGGTGGGCAGGAAGCGTTTTACAGTGATAGGACTCGCCAGCATGGGTAATAATACCGCGTAACTCCGCCCCCCGATGATGCAGGATATTGCCAATCTCAATCAGCAGGGGATCGCCGGGGGCAACGCCGCTGCGATGGCCGTCGCTGTCAATTTCAATCAGCGTCGGAATGGCCACACCGGTCTGGCGGGAAAATTCTGCAACCGCCTGTGCCTGCTCGACGCTATCAAGGATCACGCTAATATCGGTCCCGCTGTTAAGCAGTGCCACGACGCGCGGCAGCTTTTGTGGCGCAATGCCTACGGCATAAATCAGATCGTGGCAGCCTGCGGCGGCAAAGACTTCCGCTTCTTTTAGCGTAGAAACCGTTGCCGGGCCATTGCCATTACTGAGGATCAGCCGCGCTGCCTCTACCGATTTGACCGTCTTCAAATGCGGCCTGAGCGGCACCCCAAGACGATCGGTATGCTGGCGCAAGTGGGCGACGTTACGCTCGAGTTTGTCGCGGTTAAGCAGCAGAAAAGGCGTCGGCTGATTATGAATATTCAGGGTCTGGGGCATGTTTTTATCGCTCATAGCATTGGTCCGCCATCGCCGGAATAGGCGGCCAGCAGACGACAGTAATTATCCAGATCGACATTGCCGCCGCTGATCAGGATGCCGACGCGTTTGCCGCGCAAAGATTCGGCCTGATGGCACACCGCCGCCAGCCCCAGACAACCGGTAGGTTCCACGACCAGTTTCATTCGTGAGGCAAAAAAGGCCATGCTGGCTACCAGTTGATCATCGCTAGCGGTGAAAATATCGCTGACGTCCCGTTGAATAATCGGGAAAGTGTAGTGCCCAAGATGTGGCGTTTGTGCACCGTCGGCAATGGTCTTGGGCGTGCTGATATGCACGATGGTTCCGCTGCGTAACGATTGCTGGCCGTCATTACCCGCCTCGGGTTCAACGCCATAAATTTTGCATTCGGGAGAAAGCGCCCGTGTCGCCAGGGCACTCCCGGCCAGCAGGCCGCCACCGCCGAGCGGGGCAAACAGCGCATCCAGCGGGCCCACCTCTTCAATCAGTTCTTTCGCCGCCGTGCCTTGTCCGGCAATAACATCGGGATGATCGTAGGCCGGGATCAGCGCATAACCATGTTTCTCGGCCAACTGCTGGCAAATGCTTTCGCGGTCTTCGGTATAGCGGTCATATTCGACAATAGTGCCGCCGTAGCCGCGTGTCGCCGCCCGCTTGGCGGCGGGAGCATCGTAAGGCATCACAATAGTTGCCGGGATCCCCAGTATTGAGGCCGAGAGGGCAATCCCCTGAGCATGGTTACCGGAAGAAAAAGTCACCACGCCTCTTTTGCGCTGTGTGGCATCCAGTTTTGACAGGGCGTTAAATGCGCCACGAAACTTAAAGGCTCCCATCCGCTGCAGATTTTCACATTTAAAGAAAATCTCGGCACCCAGCGCCTGGTTGAGCAGGATAGATTGCATCACCGGCGTCGGGTGAGCAAAACCGGCAATGCGCTGTGCTGCTGCCAACACATCGTCAAAAGTTGGAAGTATGATCATTTTTCCCTCTGTGATTGCAGTGAAAAAGCGTGGCCCGCTTGCCATTAATGTCATGGCAGCGTAAGAGCAGACTTGGCATCGTTATACAGCGTGGCCCGCGAGACGCCTAAATGTCGGGCGATTGTGTCGATGGCTTTACGTACTTCAAGGTAACCGGCCTGTTTTAATTCTGCCAGCAGTTCGCGACGCTCCCGGGCTTTGAGTCCCTGCGGCGTTTTGCCACGGCTGGCGGCAAACTTGTCAATATAGTCATGGAGCGTTTCGCCATTGGCCGGATCCAGCGTCTCTTTGATTGCGCTGCTGCCGGTCTGGCAAAACTGCGTCAGCATATTTTGCAGCGTGCCAAACATATTGAGATCGACGTTCAGGCACAGGGCGGCGACATAGCGGCCTTGCTCATCCTTGATGCCAATCGAGGTGCTTTTTGCCCGACGTCCATCGGCAAAGCGATTGTCATAGTTGGCGATAATCTGCGGATAAACCGGATCGGCAATGCGTGCCAGACCCAACTCGGTGGCCGGCGATCCCACCTGGCGACCTGACAGATTATTGTGGATCGACAAGATGGCGTGTTGGGGATCGAGCAAATCATGCACCACCACTTCGCAAAAGGGCGCAAAGGTTTCGCCGATGCCTTTGGCTATCTGCTCAAGTTGGCTTAACAGAGCCTGGTTGGGTTGGGGAAGGTCGCGCTGAGTTTTCATATTTGACAATTTATCTATATTTTTACATTTGGTCAAATTTTGTTGCTTGAGTCTTGGCAACCGGCAGACAGAAAACGCTTATGCGGGTTTTTTTCATGGCTAACAGATTGAAAAGCGCGGATCGAACCGCATCTTTTAGAGTAGCCAGCGTTAGTGGGCTACTACTTGGCGCACTGAATCTGACGGCAGAATGATGCAAATCTTTATAAAAAATGAATGCTTTGTGCAGTAACGTGAATCAACTGCACAATTTTTTAACTAAATGTTGTGATTAGTGTAGGCAAGCGTTACTTCGCACCCTATAATCTGCGCCATTTTCCGGCAGCGTTAACATTTAATCTTCAACATTAATTTAACCGGCCCCACTTATAAGTCAGACAGAGGTTTTTATGGCTATCGAACGTACTTTTTCTATTATCAAACCTAACGCCGTTGCTAATAACGATATCGGTGCTATCTATGCGCGTTTTGAACGTGCCGGCTTCAAAATCATTGCCAGCAAGATGATCAAACTGAGCAAAGAACAAGCCGAAGGCTTCTACGCTGAACACCAGGGCCGTCCGTTCTTTGACGGTCTGGTTGAATTTATGACCTCTGGCCCGATCGTGGTTCAGGTGCTGGAAGGCGAAAATGCCGTGCAGCGCAACCGTGACATCATGGGCGCCACCAACCCGGCCAACGCTCTGGCTGGTACCCTGCGTGCCGATTATGCCGACAGCTTTACCGCTAACGCCGTTCACGGTTCTGACGCAGTAGAATCTGCACAGCGCGAAATCGCCTACTTCTTCAACGACAGCGAAATCTGCCCGCGTTAAGACGTCTGGTATCCGGTCGTTTTCGGCACTACTGATCCGTTGAACGAATAAATTTGCGTTAACGGTGTTCCAGTCGTAGCCACCTAGCCTTAAAATTTGTACAATGTTGCGCCCCGAATGAGTGAAGCTCGTCGGGGCGCATTTTTACATTCGGCGTGGCATTTTTGCATGTCGGATCGCGCAGTAATATTATGTGTGCAGCATTGGTGGGTTTTTACCAACCCGCACTTCCTTTCGAGCCATAAAGTGTAACAACGAGGCCAACCTAAATTATGTCCGTTATGAATACCTTTGAATTAACTCCTCCCGAGCTGAGCTCATCTGAAATCGACTCCCTGAACGTTGTTCGTGCAGAGACGGTTGTTAATGCCGTTGCGCCAGTCAGCGCCAAAATTAATCTTCTGGATTTGAACCGCAAACAAATGCGTGAGTTTTTCATCAAAATGGGTGAAAAACCTTTCCGTGCGGATCAGGTTATGAAGTGGATGTACCATTACTGTAGCGATGATTTCGAGGAAATGACCGATATCAACAAAACGCTACGTAACAAGCTGGCAAGCGTGGCAGAAATCCGTGCGCCGGAAGTGGCCGTTGAACAGCGTTCCAGCGATGGCACCATCAAATGGGCTATCCAGGTGGGTGACCAGCAGGTTGAAACCGTGTATATCCCGGATGGTGACCGCGCCACGCTCTGTGTCTCTTCTCAGGTTGGTTGTGCGCTGGAGTGCAAATTCTGCTCTACCGCTCAGCAGGGCTTTAACCGTAATCTGCGGGTGTCGGAAATTATCGGCCAGGTATGGCGTGCGGCCAAAATCCTCGGCGCAGCCAAAGTGACCGGTCAGCGTCCTATCACCAACGTGGTGATGATGGGGATGGGGGAGCCGTTGCTCAACCTGAACAATGTGGTCCCGGCCATGGAAATTATGCTTGATGACTTTGGCTTTGGTTTGTCCAAGCGTCGCGTGACCTTGTCGACTTCAGGCGTGGTACCGGCACTGGATAAACTCGGCGATATGATTGACGTGGCCCTGGCGATCTCTTTGCATGCGCCTAATGACCAGATCCGTGACGAGATCGTGCCGATTAACCGTAAGTACAATATCGATATGTTCCTCGCTTCGGTAAACCGCTACCTGGCCAAGTCCAATGCCAACCAGGGGCGCGTAACCGTTGAATATGTCATGCTGGATCATATCAACGACGGCACGGAACATGCCCACGAACTGGCCGAGCGTCTGAAAGACACGCCGTGCAAAATCAACCTGATCCCATGGAACCCGTTCCCGGCAGCACCTTACGGGCGCAGTTCCAACAGCCGCATTGACCGTTTTTCCAAGGTGTTGATGGAATACGGCTTTACGGTGATTGTACGTAAAACCCGTGGTGATGATATTGATGCCGCCTGTGGTCAACTGGCGGGTGAGGTGATTGACCGCACCAAGCGTACACTGAAGAAAAAAATGGCCGGCGAGCCTATTATGATCAAAACGGTTTGATCTTTAGCTAATTATTTAATCAACCCAATAGATTCCAGGATGCGGCAAGCGACAGGGGCCAGACAGGCACCTGTCGTTACTGGCGAGGGCAGGCAGGTGATGCCCCTCGCCGTCGCAGCTTTCAGTACGATGGGGATAAAGGGAATTAAGCATGGCGATGATGCAGCAGTGGAAAGGTCTCTTTGCAGCCAGTCTGACGCTTTGCCTGTTGGCAGGGTGTTCAAGCTCCAGGCCGCCGCCGGTCGAGACGACCTCCGGTATGCCGCAAACCCGGCTCCAGCGGGGGATGGACTATTTATCGCAGGGAAACATGCCAGCGGCGAAAGACAATCTGCAACAGGCAGTTGATGCTGCCCCGGAAGATTATCGTACCCAGCTGGGAATGGCGTTGTACGCGCAAAAAAACGGCAATAACGATGCTGCGCAAAGCCGCTACCAGCAAGCGTTAAAGCTTGCTCCGCAAAATGGGACTGTCCTGAATAATTACGGTGCGTTTTTGTGTAGTTTAGGGCAGTATGTACCGTCTCAACAGCAGTTTAGCGCCGCTGCCAACTTACCTGATTCAGGTCAGGTTGCTGACAGTCTGGAAAATGCGGGCTACTGTTTTCTGAAGGCCAATCAGAATGATGAGGCAAAAGTGTTGTTAAGTCGGGCTTTGAAACACGATCCCGATAAAGGTGCACCGTTGCTGACTGAGGCCAACAGGCAGTTTAAAGAAGGGAAACGCGCCGAGGCGCAACTATTACTGGATGTTTATCAACATGTTCTGCCAGCCAGTGCTGACAGTCTTATGTTGCAAATTCGTTTCGCGGCGTTAGCCGGCAATCCAGAAGGCGTCCAACGTTATGGAAAGCAGCTTGCGCGGAATTTTCCACAATCCCAACAGTACCAGCAGTTCTTAGCTAATGAATACTGAAGCCTCTCAAGAAAAAAGTACCACAGTGACGGCGGGCGAACGCCTGCGTCAAGCTCGCGAACAGTTGGGACTCAGTCATCAGGCTGTTGCAGAACGCCTATGTCTGAAAGTTTCCACCATTCGCCAAATTGAAGAAGGAAGCACCCCGGCCGATTTGGCCCCGACTTTCTTACGCGGTTATATCCGTTCTTACGCGAAACTGGTTCATGTTCCTGAAGAGGAACTGGTATCACTGATTGGCAAACAAGCGCCGATCAAAGTGCCGAAAGTTGCTTCCATGCGGGGTGTTTCACTAGGCAAGTCACGCAAAAAACGCGATGGCTGGCTGATGGGCTTTACCTGGCTGGTGGTGTTGGTGGTTCTCGGTCTGACCGGTGCATGGTGGTGGCAAAACCATCAGGCGCAGCAGGAAGAGATTGCCAATATGGCAGATCAATCGACTGCGCAACTGAATCAGGATAAAACACAGGGACAGTCTGTTACTTTAAGTAATGGTGATGCCGCACCGCAAAACCAGGCTGCTGCTGCCGATCAGGCGAATAATGCTTCGTCCGCTCCGGCGCAAAACAGCGTGCCGCTGAATACCACACCAGAGGCGACGGAAAATTCCGGCGCTACGCAGAATCAGGCACCTGCTGCGGTTTCTACTAGCCAGCCCGCTCCGGCTGAGAGTTCATCCTCCACATTGCCTACCGGCAATGCGCAAACCAACGGCGCTGCGGTTGATGCAGATGCTGTTATTATGACTTTTAAATCAGCCTGCTGGTTGCAGATTGATGATGCCTCTGGAAAAACACTGTTCAGTGGCGTCAAGAAAGGGGGAGAGACCTTGCATTTGAAAGGTACTGCGCCGTATAAGTTGAAAATCGGTGCACCAGGTGCCGTTGATATCCAGTACAAAGGTAAGCCGGTTGATCTCAGCCGTTTTGTAAAATCAAGCCGTGTTGCTCGTCTGACTTTGGCTGCTGAATAATCTGGCAGACTTATACTGAACCCGATCTTCTGGCGAGAAGAGATTGTCTGGTGATGAACGTTGCAGCAAGCGAGTTTCTCTCTCTTGCTGCAGCTTCAGATACCGTGGTAATAAACGGGTTTAAGACACTGGCAACAATGGAGAGCCTACATGCATAACCAAGCACCCATTATCCGTCGCAAATCAACCCGGATTTACGTCGGCAAGGTGCCTGTCGGTGATGGTGCACCTATTGCGGTGCAATCAATGACCAACACCCGCACCACTGATGTCGCTGCCACCGTCGCTCAGATTAAAGCGCTTGAGCGTGTTGGCGTTGATATTGTTCGTGTTTCTGTGCCAACCATGGACGCTGCTGAAGCTTTCAAGCTGATAAAACAGCAGGTTAATGTGCCTTTGGTTGCCGATATCCATTTTGACTACCGTATTGCCCTGCAGGTCGCCGAATACGGCGTTGACTGCCTGCGCATTAATCCCGGCAATATCGGTAATGAATCGCGTATCCGCTCGGTAGTCGACTGCGCCCGCGACAAAAATATTCCTATTCGTATTGGCGTGAACGGCGGCTCGCTGGAAAAAGACATCCAGGAAAAGTACGGTGAACCTACACCGGAAGCGCTGCTCGAATCGGCCATGCGTCACGTTGATATTCTCGATCGTCTCAATTTTGATCAGTTTAAAGTCAGCGTGAAAGCCTCTGATGTATTTCTTGCCGTCCAGTCATATCGACTGTTGGCCGCCCGTATTGATCAGCCGCTGCATCTGGGGATCACCGAAGCCGGTGGCCTGCGCAGTGGCTCCGTAAAATCGGCAATTGGTCTGGGCATGCTGTTGTCGGAAGGGATCGGCGATACCCTGCGTATTTCGCTGGCGGCCGATCCGATCGAAGAAGTCAAAGTAGGCTTTGATATTCTCAAGTCTTTGCGCATTCGCGCGCGCGGCATCAACTTTATCGCCTGTCCTACCTGTTCCCGTCAGGAGTTTGACGTAATAGGTACGGTGAACGCGCTGGAGCAACGGCTGGAAGATATTATTACGCCGATGGATGTCTCTATTATTGGCTGTGTGGTCAACGGACCTGGTGAAGCGCTGGTTTCCACCCTGGGTGTCACCGGCGGCCATAATAAAAGCGGCTTCTACGAAGACGGTGTGCGTCAAAGAGATCGATTTGATAACGAGCAGATGATCGATCAGCTCGAAGCGAAGATCCGTGCCAAAGCGGCAATGATGGATCAAAGTAAGCGCATTGTTATCAATCATCTCGAAAAGTAACCTGAGCTCGCGCTGCAGTGTTGGCGCGCCTGCCCTGTGGGCTGAATTGAACTGAACCCGATATAAGGTGTTGACGTATCCGCATTGAACCTCAGGATACAAAAAACCTATAATCGGGTTCATTTTTATAGAAAACGATAGAGAACTGACGTGGCAAAGACTGACGTTGTAAATAAATTGCAGGCCATTCGCGGCATGAACGATTATCTGCCTGCAGACACTGCGTTATGGCAGCGCATTGAAGGAACGCTCAAACAAGTTCTGGGTACTTACGGATACAGCGAAATTCGTATGCCGATTGTAGAGCAGACCCCGTTATTCAAACGCGCAATCGGTGAAGTCACCGACGTGGTTGAAAAAGAAATGTATTCCTTTGAAGACCGCAACGGCGAAAGCCTGACCCTGCGCCCTGAAGGAACCGCTGGCTGTGTGCGAGCCGGTATTGAACATGGTCTGCTGTACAATCAGGAGCAGCGTTTGTGGTACATCGGACCGATGTTCCGCTACGAGCGTCCGCAAAAGGGTCGTTACCGCCAATTCAATCAGCTGGGTGTCGAAGTGTTTGGTCTGCAAGGACCGGATGTCGATGCCGAACTGATCCTGATGACCGCCCGCTGGTGGCGCGCATTGGGTATTGCCGATCATGTGGCACTTGAGCTTAACTCTATCGGTTCCCTGGAAGCGCGTGCCGGTTATCGTGATGCGCTGGTGGCCTTCCTTGAGCAGCATAAAGAACAGCTCGATGAAGACTGCAAACGTCGTATGTACAGCAATCCGCTGCGCGTTCTCGATTCAAAAAATCCAGAGGTTCAGGCATTACTCAATGATGCCCCTGAGCTGGCGGACTACCTCGATGACGAATCTCGTGAACACTTTGCCGGTCTGTGTGAACTTTTAAGCCTGGCAGGTATCCCATATACGGTTAATCAGCGACTTGTACGTGGTTTGGATTATTACAACCGCACAGTATTCGAATGGGTAACCACCAGTCTCGGTGCTCAGGGTACGGTTTGTGCCGGTGGGCGTTATGATGGTCTGGTTGAACAACTGGGCGGCCGTGCTACCCCGGCGGTAGGTTTTGCCATGGGGCTTGAGCGTCTGGTTCTGCTGGTGCAGGCAGTGAATCCCGATTTTAAAGCACCGGCAACGGTAGATGCTTATGTGATCTCTTCTGGTGTCGGTACGCAGGGCGCTGCCATGCAACTGGCGGAAACTATCCGTGATGCGCTGCCGGAACTAAAAGTCATGACTAACTACGGCGGCGGCAACTTTAAAAAACAATTTGCCCGCGCCGACAAATGGGGGGCGCGTATCGCCCTGGTGTTAGGTGAGGATGAAGTCGCGGCTCAGCAGGTAGTGGTCAAAAATCTGCAAAGTGGTGAGCAAGAAACGCTGGCGCAGAGCGATTTGGCTGTGCGTCTGGCCTCGATGTTAGGTTAAGGAGAAGGACACCGTGGAAGTCTATACCACTGAAAATGAACAGGTTGATGCCGTTCGCCACTTCTTTGCCGAAAACGGTAAAGCACTGGCAATTGGTATCGTACTGGGTATTGCTGCTTTAAGTGGATGGCGTTATTGGCAATCTCATGAGAATACCGCTCTGACGGAAGCCTCTGCTTCATTCCAGCAGGCAAGCGCTGCGTTAGTCGATAACAAAGCCGACAGCGTTGCCAATTTAGAGAAGTTTGCACAGAGTAATACCAACAGCTACGGCGTTTTTGCTGCGCTGCAATTGGCCGAACATTTTGCACAAGCCAAAGATTTCGCCAATGCCGAAAAACAACTGACTCTGGCGAGCCAGCATGCAAAAGATGACAATTTATTATCGATGGTCAATTACCGCCTGGCACGTGTTCAGTTGCAGGAAAACAAGCTGGATGACGCGCTAAAAACCCTCGACAACGTCAAGGGTGACGGTTGGATGGCAATGCAGCAAGAAGTCCGCGGTGATGTCCTGTTAGCCAAGGGCGATACCAAAGGTGCCAGGGATGCCTACAGTAAAGGCCTTGACTCCAAGCCATCTCAAACGCTGCTAACCATGCTGCGTATGAAATTGAACAATTTATCCAGCTAAGGGGAACCCCGATGCAATTGCGTAAAACACTCTTGGTGGGATGGGTTTCTGTTGCCCTGCTGAGCGGCTGTTCCTGGTTTAACGGCGAAGAAGACGTAGTCAAAATGTCTCCACTGCCAAAAGTAGAAAATCATTTTACGCCAACGAAAGTGTGGAGCACTTCCGTCGGTGACGGCGTTGGCGATATTTACTCGCATCTGCACCCGGCCTGGCTGGACAACACCATTTACGCAGCCGATCGTTTTGGTGTCGTGAAGGCGCTGGATGCGGACAGTGGTAAAGAAAAATGGAAAGTTAACCTTTCTGAAAGCCAGGGTTTCTTCTCCGGTAATCTTTCAGCGCAGCTTTCTGGTGGTATTGGTGTTTCCGGTGCCCATCTGTATATCGGCAGTGAGAAAGCCATTGTTTATTCGTTAAATACTGCGGATGGCAAAGTCTTCTGGCAGACGAAAGTCGCCGGTGAGGCGATCTCCCGTCCGGTAGTCAGCGATGGCCTGGTTCTGGTCCACACCAGCAATGGTCTGCTGCAGGCGCTCAGTGAAATCGATGGTACTATCCAGTGGAGCGCCAACCTCGATATGCCAACGCTGTCACTGCGTGGTGAGTCGGCGCCAGCGGTAGCCTTTGGCGCCGCGATTGTTGGCGGTGACAATGGTCGCGTCAGTGCTGTTATGCTCAAAGAAGGGCAGATGATTTGGCAGCAACGTATCTCTCAACCGAGCGGTGCGACGGAAATCGATCGTTTGAGCGATGTTGATACCACGCCGGTGGTAGTTAACGGGGTTGTTTACTCCGTAGCCTACAACGGTAGTCTAGTGGCCATGGATCTGCGTTCTGGTCAGGTAATGTGGAAGCGCGATGTTGGCTCGGTCAATAATATTATCGTCGAAGGCGATCGTATTTATATGGTTGACCAGGATGACCGCGTGATGGCACTGAACACCCAGGGCGGCGTCAGCATTTGGCGGCAGAGTGAGTTACTTCACCGTAACCTGACTGCGCCTGTGTTGTATAATGGCTATATCGTGGTAGGTGATGCCGAAGGTTACCTGCACTGGCTGAATACCGATGATGGTCGCTTTGTCGCCCAGCAGAAAGTAGACAGTTCCGGTTTGTTGAGCGCGCCTATTGTGGCGAGCGACAAGTTGGTCGTGCAGGCGAAAGGCGGTGAGGTTTACTCCTTTACGCGCTAATTTCCGGTTATATACCCAATAGACTTCGCGTTCTAGGGTATAATCGCGTAGCCATCAAACGGCTCCTGAATTGCTCAGGGGCCGTTTCGTATTCTGATAGCAGCGAGAACGGGCTTGCCCTTTTTGTTGTAACATATTGAATTTTAATAATTTGCATTAAAGCAAATAGATGTTTAACGCCTCTGGGCCCTAGACATCTCAAGCTGTAAAAAAATGAGGCTTCAAAAAATGATACCTGTCGTCGCGCTAGTTGGGCGCCCGAATGTGGGTAAATCCACCTTATTTAACCGTTTGACCAAGACGCGTGATGCGTTGGTGGCGGATTTCCCCGGGCTCACGCGTGACCGCAAGTATGGTCGTGCAGAAATCGAGGGCAATGAGTTTATTATTGTCGATACCGGCGGCATTGACGGCACCGAGGACGGCGTTGAGACCCGTATGGCGGGCCAGTCGCTGTTGGCTATCGAAGAAGCAGACATTGTGTTGTTTATGGTTGATGCCCGCGCGGGCGTGATGCCTGCCGACCAGGGTATTGCCCAGCATCTGCGCAGTCGCGAAAAGGCGACCTTCCTGGTGGCCAATAAAACCGACGGTATGGATCCAGATAGCGCCACCGGTGATTTTTATTCACTGGGACTGGGTGAGGTTTATGCGATTGCTGCCTCTCACGGTCGCGGTGTGACGCAGTTGATCGAACATGTGCTGATCCCTTTTGTTGGCGAAAAGCCGCAAGAAGTGGAACTGAGCGAAGAAGAAGCGAATGCCGCTTATTGGGAAGCTCAGCTTGGTGAAAACGACGATGAAATTCCCGCTGACGTCGAAGACGATTTCGATCCAACCGGTCTGCCGATCAAACTGGCTATCGTGGGTCGTCCTAACGTTGGTAAGTCCACGCTGACCAACCGTATTCTTGGCGAAGAGCGCGTCGTAGTTTATGACATGCCGGGCACGACCCGTGACAGCATTTATATTCCTATGGTACGCGATGAGCGCGAATATGTGCTGATCGATACTGCCGGGGTGCGTAAGCGCGGCAAAGTGACCGAAACCGTTGAGAAATTCTCGGTTATCAAAACTTTGCAGGCGATTGAAGATGCTAACGTCGTCCTGTTGGTTATTGATGCCCGCGAAGGGATCTCCGATCAGGATCTGTCCCTGCTGGGCTTTATTCTCAATAGTGGGCGCTCACTTGTTATTGCGGTCAATAAATGGGACGGCCTGAGCCAGGAAAATCGTGACCAGATTAAAGATACCCTCGATCTGCGTCTCGGCTTTATCGACTTTGCGCGTATTCACTTTATTTCTGCCCTGCACGGCAGCGGTGTAGGTAATCTGTTTGAATCAGTGAACGAAGCCTACACCTGTGCAACCAAGCGAGTAAGTACCTCCTTACTTACCCGCATCATGCAGATGGCCGCCGACGATCACCAGCCACCGCTGGTCAACGGTCGCCGCGTGAAGCTGAAATATGCCCACGCCGGGGGTTATAACCCGCCTATCGTGGTGATCCACGGTAATCAGGTGAAAGACCTGGCTGATTCTTACAAACGTTATCTGATGAACTATTTCCGTCGTTCACTGGAGATTATGGGTACGCCAATTCGCATTCAATTCAAAGAAGGGGAAAACCCGTTTGAAGGTAAGCGTAATACCCTGACCCCGAACCAGTTGCGGAAGCGTAAACGTTTGATGACTCACCTGAAGAAGAAATAAGTCACTCTGAACAGCACATGAATATGTGCTGTAGCTGATTGTGATATCGCCCTGGGGTAGCTCGCTACCCCAGGGCGTTTTGTTATCAGCGGCCGGTAATCAGAATTCTACGTCTTCCAGACTGAAATACTCGGTTTGGTCGTTATAGGAGAAGATTTCGGCGTAACGTCCCCAGTTTACCACCGTGTCCAGTGTCTCTTTGGCTGCGCTGTCGGAAAGCGAATCTTCCAGCTCCTGTTCAAAACGTACCCGCGGTGCGCGATGGCCAGGGCGTTCATCCAGCACCGTTTTAATCAATGCCGCCAGTGGAACATAGCGTAGCAAATGCTCGGCAAACATCACCTTGCGCTGCTGGGTATCGCCTTCGGCAAAAATACGCGCCGGAGGGGTAAGAAAAATATCCCCTTCGCGGACATCGGCAAAGCCCAGAGACTGTAAAACTTCGGCAATGGGGAAGAGATCATCCACTTCCAGATGCAAAGTACGGGCAATATCCGGCATATCGGCGCGGCCGTGGTAAGGCTCGGCGGCCAGCGTCTCAATAAGACCGGCGATCAGGTTGGTGGACACATGCGGCAACCAGGTGCCCAGTTTCAGGCCTTTTTTCACCGTTTCGCTGGTCGGTCTGGCGGTCATTTTGGCATAGACATCATCTACCAGACGACGGAACGTAGGATCCAGTCGATTACGCGGATGCGGGAAGGGCACCTTGATCTCGGCGACCACTTTGCCCGGATTAGACGACAGAACCAGAATGCGGTCACACATAAACACCGCTTCTTCAATATTGTGCGTGACGATCAGTATCGACTTGATCGGCATTTGTCCCTGGTTCCATAAGTCGAGCAGGTCGGTACGCAGCGTTTCGGCGGTTAATACGTCGAGCGCCGAAAAAGGCTCATCCATCAATAGCAGCGTGGGATTGACCACCAGGGCACGGGCGAAGCCGACGCGTTGACGCATACCGCCGGATAATTCGCGCGGGTAGGCATTTTCAAAGCCGTCGAGGCCAATAAGGTCGATGGCGGCCAGCGCGCGGGTCCGGCGCTCTGCGGTAGCCACACCCAAGGCTTCCAGCCCGGCTTCAACGTTTTGCAACACCGTCAGCCAGGGGAACAGGGCAAAGGTCTGAAAGACCATCGCTACACCTTTGGCCGGGCCATCCAGCGGCGAGCCGAGGTAATCTACCTCTCCGGAACTCGGGGTGATCAGACCGGAAATAATGCGCAGCAGCGTTGATTTTCCTGAGCCAGAACGCCCCAGCAAGCCGACGATTTCCCCTTCGTGCAGGGTCAGATTGACATCATCGAGGATCAGCACTTCGCCGTGAGATTTATCAAACCCATGGTTGATATGTTTCACCGCCAGGATCTCTTTACGTACTTCTGGCTTTCTGGCGGTCTGAGCAGAATTTAACATTTGTTGACTTTCTTGCATGGAAAATTGTCCTTAATCTGCACGGAATCTGGATTCGGCATAAGCATATAATGGCCGCCAAAGAAGCCGGTTAAATAACGTCACAAATAGCGACATCACGGCAACGCCCAGAATGATTTTCGGGAAATCACCCGCAGCGGTAGTTTTGGCAATATAAGCGCCCAACCCATGGGCCGTCACCTGAGTATCCCCCCACTGCACAAACTCTGACACTATGCTGGCATTCCAGGCGCCTCCCGAGGCGGTGATAGCGCCGGTGATATAATAGGGGAAAATGCCGGGCAGCATCACTTTTCGCCACCATTGCCAGCCACGGATATGGAAATTGGCCGCGGCTTCGCGATAGTCATTAGGAAAGGCGGAGGCACCGGCGACGACATTAAACAGGATGTACCACTGAGTGCCGAGGACAATAAGCGGCGACAGCCAAATATCCGGGTTTAGGTGGAAGTGGACAATGGCAATCACAAATACCGGGAACAGTAAGTTGGCGGGAAAGGCGGCCAAAAACTGGGCTATCGGCTGTATTTTTCCGGCAAGGGCAGGGCGCAAACCAATCATTACGCCGAGCGGCACCCAAATAAGCGAGGAGATGAGGATCAGCACCGCTACGCGCAATAAGGTAATCAGGCCGAGCAGCAATACATGACCCACTTCATTGAGCGACACCCCACTTTGCGCATAGCTGATCACCCGGTATGCAACATATAAGGTCAGCAGAATAATAAAGGCACCCCAAATAATATCTCCTGCTCGTGAGCTATTTTTCTGTGGACGCCCTACGGTGACGGTCTTGCGTTTCGGCAGACGCAGTGGGATACGGGCGATAGTGGAGAATAACAGCCCCAGCGGCGTTAAAATCTGGTGGATAAGACGGGTCTGGCGCAGCAGATCCAGCAGCCAGGAGGTGGGAGCCTTATCTGAACGGGTATTTTCCATACGGAACTTATCGGCCCAGGCGACCAGCGGTCTGAACAGCAATTGATCGTAGGCCAAAATAACGATGCTCATTGTCAGCAATACCCAGCCAACGGCATGAATATCTTTACTTAAAATCGCCTGGGCCAGATAGCCGCCGACCCCCGGTAAGGTAAAGGTATTGTTGCCCACGGTGATGGCTTCAGAGGCGACAATAAAGAACCAGCCGCCGGACATGGACATCATCATGTTCCAAATCAGCCCCGGCACAGCAAAAGGTGCATCCAGCTTCCAGAACCGTTGCCAGGCAGTCAGGTGAAAACCGCGGGAAACTTCGATCAGATCGCGCGGAACAGTACGCATTGACTGATAAAAGCTAAAGGTCATATTCCATGCCTGACTGGTAAATAAGGCAAATATCGCGGCCAGTTCGACGCCGAGAACCCGACCAGGAAACAAGGCAATAAAAAAGGTCACGGTAAAGGAGATATAGCCCAGCACCGGCACCGATTGCAGGATATCGAGGATTGGCACCAGGACCTTTTCTGCCCGGCGGCTTTTAGCTGCCAGGGTGCCATATATCAGACTAAATAGCAGCGATGCCAGCATAGCCACCAGCATACGCAGCGTGGTGCGCATGGCATATTCCGGCAGATTTTCCGGGTCAAGAGAGATAGCCTGTGTTTTCAAGCTATCTATTGGCAACAGGGTTTGGTGGAATGCCACCGCAATCATGGCAATCAGACAGATAATAAGTGGAAAAGCCACTGCATCCCAAAGGTTGGGCAGCAAGCGCCAGTTGGCGGAATTTGCGTTAAATCGGAAGTTCATAAACGCTCTCTTCTATATGTTTCTCTAAAACGACCTGGCTCTGGGGCGCCATTATCGTACAGATATATTAAATTTTTGCTCACATTCGCTCAGTGTACCGTTAAATTTTTCAAAAAGTTTAATGGCAGCTTGTGACATATTTATGGTTATTGTGATTGCTACTCTTTTTAATGCCGACAATCCGACGGAATTTGGTCTAATGTATTGATAGCATTGACATGGATCCCTGGAGAGGTAAGCACGATGTCCGTTGGCGTTCAATCCGAAGATGAAGGAAAAACCACAGGCAGCATAAAATTATTGGCCTTTGGTGCACTGGGTGTAGTGTTTGGCGATATTGGCACCAGCCCGCTCTATACTCTGAAGACAGTGCTTTTTTTATCGGGAGAAGCACCTTCACCTGAACTTATTCTTGGCCTGTTGTCGCTTATTTTCTGGACACTGGTTATCGTGACTTCGCTTAAATATGCCATGTTTGCCATGCGCATTGATAACCGCGGAGAAGGCGGCATATTGGCCCTGATGTCGTTGTTGGTCAATAAAAAGCACCGCCGCCCGCTGGTCATTTTTGCCGGATTATTTGGCGCAGCATTGATTTATGGTGACGGGGCCATTACACCGGCAATTTCTGTTCTTTCCGCGCTGGAGGGCATAAATATGATCCTGCCAGAGTCAAAGCCTTATATTG
The DNA here is from genome assembly GCF_012933545.1 of Rouxiella aceris. Taxonomy (GTDB): domain Bacteria; phylum Pseudomonadota; class Gammaproteobacteria; order Enterobacterales; family Enterobacteriaceae; genus Rouxiella; species Rouxiella aceris. The sequence continues at coordinate 40,230 of NZ_JAADJU010000015.1, forward strand.
TCCCCCTTACCATAGTCATCCTGATCAGTTTGTTTGCTATCCAGGCAATAGGCACCTCACGCATTGGCCGGCTGTTTGGTCCGATTATGGCGCTGTGGTTTATCGTTATTGCTGCTCTGGGAATATGGGGGATAGCTCAGCATCCCGCCGTGCTATATGCCCTGAATCCGCTTTATGGCATCCGTTTTCTGTTCTCGGAAGGATTCAGCAGTTTTCTGGTTCTTGGTGGCGTGTTTCTTTGTGTTACCGGCGCTGAAGCCTTGTATGCCGATATGGGGCACTTTGGTAAACGTCCCATCTGGCTGGCATGGTTTGGATTGGTATTTCCCAGCCTGTTGCTGAACTATGCCGGACAGGCGGCGTTGATCCTGTCCGGGGCGGATGTCACACAGAATATTTTTTACCGCCTTTGCCCGTCCTGGATGTTGATCCCATTGGTCATTTTAGCCACCCTGGCCACCATCATTGCCAGTCAGGCGATTATTAGCGGGGCGTTTTCCATGACTCGCCAGGCCATATTGCTTGGCTGGCTGCCTCGATTACGCATCAAACAGACCTCGGCCGAAAGCTACGGACAAATTTATATTGGCAGCATTAACTGGATGCTGATGATAGTGACGGTATTTCTCACTCTATTCTTCAAGTCTTCCGATAATCTTGCTGCCGCTTATGGCATTGCCGTCTCTTTCACCATGATTATGACTACCGGGTTGTTATTTGTTTCTATGCGCGAAATATGGCGCTGGAGCTTGCCGGTCAGTCTGCTGGTGGCCGGGATCTTTTTTATTGTCGATCTCAGTTTCCTGATTGCCAATATGGTCAAGATATTTGACGGCGGCTATATTCCACTGCTGTTTGCCGTGGTGGTGTATGGCGTAATGCTGGTCTGGCATCATGGCGTCAAGGCTGCTTCATGTATTATCAATGAGAAGACCTTGCCGGTACTGGATTTTCTTGAGGAAGTCAGACACAACGAAATTCCTCGCGTGCCGGGCACGGCGATCTTTTTGACCCGTTCTGGTGGCACGCCGGCGGTGATGAGATGGCATGTGATGCGTAATGGTTCGCTGCATGCCCAGGTGCTTTCGTTGAATATTTTTATCGATAATATTCCGCGCGTTGCGCACCATGAAAGGTTGAAAATTACTAAAATCGCGCCAGATTTCTGGCATGTTATTGCACACTATGGGTTTATCGAACAACCGGATGTTGCCGCAATTTTGGGCTACCAGGAAGTGCGTGATCTTGAGCTGGATATGGAGAATGTGACTTATTATATGGGGCATGAAAATATCATTCGCCGTGAAGGTAAACAAAGACTACCTGCCTGGCAACGACATATTTTTGCCTTTATGGTGCGTAATGGTGTCCATGTTACCGATTATTATCACGTGCCCAGTGACAGGGTTATTGAAATAAGCCGCCAGGTTCCTGTGTAAATAGCACTGTATTCCACCTGGGTGGAATACAGTTAAAAATAACAGTAGGGATATTTTTATTTATTCGCCAACCTGAAAAGTCATGGCTTGTTACGGCACATAATCAGGAGGGACATCCGGGTTGGCGGCCGGATAATAATCAGGGGGGACGTTACGGTCTGCCGGATAATAATCAGGAGGCACCTCAGACGCGCTTGCAGGTATAGAACCGGCAGGCATAGGGACTCTGTCCCCTTTGGCATACATACACTGGATATAAATACTATTATAGCGGTGCTGGATATCGCCATTACTTTGCATGGCATTATCATTGCCTATGGCGCTGCCTAATAACAGTCCGCTACCGGCACCTATTGCTGCCCCGGCGGCGGCATGGCCGGAAGCTGCACCCAGTAAGGCCCCGCCTGCGGTACCAATCAAGGTGCCACCTACCGCACTGCTCACCGCATTATTATTGGCCTGCTGGGTAGCCTGATTCAGATGACCTCTGGCGTAATTTTGGCAAATATTGTCATCAGCCATAAATTGCTCATAGGTTTTACCTGTGCCAGGTAACGCGGTGACATTTGGCCCGGTCGGCGGGCTAACGCAGCCCGCTAAAAGTACGACTCCCAAAGCCATTGTCACTGGCGCGTACGCAAAGATTTTCATATTAACTTGACCTCAAAGAGTGACAATCTCAATTTCCGGAAGACGCGACTTTAAGCCAGCCGGATGGGCAGCGCGGGACCTGAGGATAATACCCCACCGGTTTGCGGCAGTAGTAGGCATTGGCGGGGGCTGATTTCTGCACATAAACCTGCGGCTCAGGTGGAGCAACATAGACCACCGGTGGCGGACCGTAGTAAGGCGGTGGCCCGTAATAATAAGGATCCGGCCCCCAATAAGGACCGACACCCACCACCACGCGCGGGCCACCATAGCCATGATAATAATATCCGCCGTGAGCATAGGATAAGTTGGTTACACTTATACCCGCCAGCACGCTTGCAAAAACCCAAAATAAAGTGAGCTTTTTCATAATTGACCTTCACCTGTGAGTGCAGCAAAAACATAAAACGCCATTAAATCAGCTTAGAATTTAGCCTAACCAGGCCATTAATATCTAAACTGAGTTTATTGGGGAATACTCCATTCTTACTTCCATAATATACGCCTGCAAGGTGGTTTTTTGTGCCAGTTGCAAGTAAAACATTCGTAAAATTGTCGGGGAAATAATGGAGAGATTGTTTGTATTGATGTCGTGGTTTTTCATTATCGACCTTAAGGTGAAAATATTGCGCACTGTATGATCCCCTGAACAGGCTGATAACCGCACATATCGGCAACATGGATGCCCATGCGCCGGTGCTTTCTTAAGTTTGGCTTTGTTGGTCGACCCAAGAGCACTAGAATGTAGGCCTTTAATATTCAATAAATCATCAACAGAGGCGCGCATGCAATCAATATGCCCAAAATGTGGCGGTATCCTTGACCCGGTCAGTACTGGCTATCAGTGTAAGGATTGCCACACCCACTTTGAACAACAGGCATTTTGCCCCGAGTGTCAGCAGCCGTTACAGGTGTTAAAAGCCTGCGGTGCCGTTGACTATTTTTGCCAGCACGGACACGGGCTGGTTTCTAAAAAAGCGGTGCTATACCACTATCTGCCACAGGATTAACTGCGCCGATCCATCGTATTCTCTTTCCGCTGCCAACGCCTGATATCCCGCCAATTTTCCGTTGCCAACCGCACTTTCCCTGAGGGCGGCAACGGTCTGATTGCTCCCTAAAGTCAAATTGTTTCCTATACTGGGTGGTGTAGGAAATTGCCCCTACTCTTATTAACACCCTCTGTTTCTGGTTAAAGGAGTGTCGTAATGTCAGACGAGAAAGGAAAACGGAAAGGCGCTGCTGTTAAAAATATCGCTTCATCCGTGACGCCTCATTTACATGATACTGCCCCTAAAGGCGTGTCGCTAAAGCCCAGGAAAGCCATCAGTCCGCCAGGGGAAGAACCCATGGCCGCAGGCTCAATGAAAAACGCCAAGGCGACCAATGCCAAATTAGCGCAGCTGGATAGCGTGCGTGATCAACCAGAGCATCAGGCATTACGCACCAACCAGGGGGTGAGGATTGCTGATAATCAGAACTCCTTGACCGCCGGTGTGCGCGGATCGACTTTGCTGGAAGATTTTATTCTTCGCGAGAAGATCACCCATTTCGATCATGAACGCATACCTGAACGAGTCGTGCATGCGCGCGGTGCCGCAGCTCACGGTTATTTTCAGGTTTACCAACCCTTGGACTCCTTGACCAAAGCGGGATTTTTATTGGATCCCGAGATTCGCACACCGGTGTTTGTGCGTTTCTCTACGGTGCAAGGATCGCGCGGCTCCGCCGATACCGTCAGAGATATTCGCGGCTGGGCCACCAAATTCTATACCCAGGAAGGCAACTTCGATCTGGTAGGGAACAACACGCCGGTATTTTTTATCCAGGATGCGATTAAATTTCCCGATTTTGTCCATGCCGTAAAACCCGAACCGCATAATGAGATCCCACAAGGACAAAGCGCCCATGACAGCTTTTGGGATTACGTCTCTCTACAGCCAGAAACCCTGCATAATGTCATGTGGGCGATGTCGGACCGAGGCATACCACGCAGTTATCGGATGATGGAAGGATTCGGCATTCATACTTTTAAAATGATAAATGCCCAGGGCAAGAGCCATTTTGTCAGGTTTCACTGGAAACCGGTGTGTGGTGCGGCTTCGCTGATCTGGGATGAGGCGCAGTTACTGACGGGGCGAGATCCTGATTTTCATCGGCGTGAATTATGGGAATCAATCGAAGCCGGGGATTTTCCCGAGTATGAATTAGGGCTACAGATCATTGCCGAAGAGGATGAGCACAAGTTTGATTTTGATATTCTCGATGCAACAAAACTGATCCCCGAATCTCTGGTGCCGGTGCAACTGGTCGGCAAAATGATCCTCGATCGTAATCCGGACAACTATTTTAGTGAAACCGAGCAGGTGGCATTTTGTCCCGGCAATATCGTTCCTGGCCTGGATTTTTCCGATGATCCCTTGCTCCAGGGACGGCTGTTCTCCTATATCGACACGCAGATCAGTCGACTGGGGGGCGCGAATTTCCATGAAATCCCTATCAATAAACCGGTTTGCCCATTCCACAATAATCAACGTGATGGCATGCACCGTATGACAATTTCCGGCACTGCCAATTATGAACCTAACTCCATTAATAATAACTGGCCGCGTGAAACCCCGGTGGCTGAAGAAAACGGCGGATTTTCTACCTCGCCGCAGCCTTTAGCGGGTGAAAAGGTTCGCCACCGCAGTGACTCCTTTGCCGATTATTATTCGCAGCCACGCCTGTTCTGGCTCAGCCAGACCGAGACGGAGAGAGATCATATTGTCGGCGGTTTCAGTTTTGAGCTGGGTAAGGTTGTGCGTCCGTGGATACGCGAAAGGGTGGTCGATCAGCTTACCTATATCGACCATACACTAGCCGCCAGGGTGGCCGCCAATCTCGGGCTTTCGCTTACCAAACAACAACTGCAGCATGCGCTCCCCGGTGCCATTAATGGCTTGCAAACGGATGCCGCATTGAGTCTGTATGCACAGAAACAGTACCCGGTGAAATCACGACAGGTGGCTATTCTGGGAGCGGACGGTATTTGCGGTGATTCGCTGGCGAAAATTAAAAAATTACTTACTGCGCAGGGAGTGCATAGCAAAATTTTTGCGCCGCATTTAGGGAATATCAAAACGCTGCAGGGCAAGGACATTGCCGTTGACGGCACAATTGAAGGTAATCCTTCGGTATTGGTTGATGCGGTGATTGTGGTCACCGGCAAGGAGAGCGTGGCGACCTTAATGAAAAACGGCAATGCCAAAAATTACCTGCTGCAGGCGTTTAAGCACCTTAAACCTATTGCGCTGCAAGGGGATGGTGTCCGCTTATATCAATCGTTGCCACTGCCGAAACCTGACGAAGGCGTTATTGTGCATGATGATACCAAGCCGCTGATACAACAGTTTATTGCCGCGTTGCAGAAACACAGAATATGGTCGCGTGAACCGCTGGCCGAGGAGATCCCTGGATAATACCGCGATCAACATTTAACGGGTCTACTAACAGGGATCGCCCATGTTCCGGGGATCCCTGATAATCGGGCAGGGCGCTGACTTATTTATTACTTTTGCGGGTTGTTCTGGTCCGGGCTGTAAGCGGGGTGATATTCACCACTTCGCTTTCCACCCAACCGTCTTCCAGGCGGGTTTTCAGTCGGTCACCGGCGCTAAGCTGGCTGGTGCTTTTCAATAATTCGCCGGTCGGCGTGGTGCTGACCGAATAGCCACGTGCCAGCGTGGCCAGCGGGCTGGCGGACTCCAGCCGGGTGCAGGCAGTACCAAAGCGTTGACGGCTGGCAGCAAGTTGCGTGCTTAGTGCCTGTTGCAGACGATATTGCAGTTGCTGGACCCGCTGCTGGGTTTGATGAATACGTCGTTGCGGCTGTTGCTGGGCCAGGCGCTGTTGCAGATTCAGGCAGCGACGCGACAGGCGCCGCAGCTGATTTTGCATGGCTTCATCCAGGCGACGACGCAGTTTAAACAGTGCCGTTTGCTGGCGCGCCAGCCGCAGATGTGGATGCTGTTGTTGCAGACGATGATGCAGGCGGCTAAAACGTTGCGTCAGTTGCGCCAGATAATAGTCCATTGCCATTTCCAGTCGCTGCTGCTGCGTCTGGATCTGCCTGAGTAGCTCCAGCTGGTTACGGCTGATCAGCTCTGCCGCGGCAGAAGGCGTTGGTGCGCGCAGGTCGGCAACAAAGTCGGCAATGGTGACGTCAGTTTCATGGCCGACGGCGCTGACAATGGGCAGACGGCTGTTAAAAATCGCCCGCGCAACCCGTTCGTCGTTAAAGCTCCACAAATCTTCCAGTGAACCACCGCCGCGGCCGACAATCAGGATATCGCACTCCTGACGCTGGTTAGCCAGGGTAATGGCGCGCACGATCTGCAGTGGGGCATCAACGCCCTGTACCGCCGTTGGATAGATCACAACCGGCAGCGACGGGTCACGGCGTTTGAGCACCTGCAAAATATCGTGCAATGCAGCACCGCTGGCCGAAGTGATCACCCCAACGCATTTAGCCGGCGAGGGGAGCGGTTGCTTATGTGCGGCGTCAAACAGACCTTCCTGTGACAGCGCCTGCTTTAACTGTTCGAACTGTTGTTGCAATAGCCCGTCACCGGCCGGCTGCATGCTTTCGGCAATCAGCTGGTAGTCACCGCGCGGTTCGTACAGGGTAATGGCAGCGCGTACCAGCACCTGTTGGCCGTTTTGCGGTCGGAAGGTAGTACGGCGATTGCTATTGCGGAACATGGCGCAGCGCACCTGGGCACGGGCGTCTTTAAGGGTAAAGTACCAGTGACCGGAAGAGGGCTGCGAGAAATTGGAGATTTCACCGGTTAGCCACACCTGACCCATTTCGTTCTCTAACAATTGTCGGACCGTCTCGTTGAGGCGGCTTACGGTAAAGATTGGCGGAGAAGAAGGTAGCGACATGTGACCCAGATCAAATTCGAAAACAGAGACTTAATCAATCGATACTACATGCCCAACAGAGGTAATCAAGAGTTTTTTATAAGAAATGTGAAATAGTACTAGAGCAAACCCCATACTACCTGTATACTCTCGCTGCAATATTTTATCTTTTCCGCATCCACCTTGGTGAGATATTGCCCATGCTACGTATCGCAAAAGAAGCACTAACGTTCGACGACGTCCTCCTTGTTCCAGCCCACTCCACAGTACTGCCCAACACCGCAGACCTTGGCACTCAGCTGACCGCTAAAATCCGTCTCAATATTCCTATGCTGTCTGCAGCAATGGATACCGTGACTGAAGCGAATCTGGCTATTGCTCTGGCTCAGGAAGGGGGTATTGGGTTCATCCATAAGAACATGTCTATTGAACGTCAGGCCGAAGAAGTTCGCCGCGTTAAGAAGCATGAAAGCGGCGTCGTTGCCGATCCTATCACCGTGACGCCTGCTACCACCCTGCGTCAGGTAAAAGAAATCACCGCTCGCAATGGTTTCGCCGGTTACCCGGTCGTGACTGATGACAACGAACTGGTCGGTATTATTACCGGCCGTGACGTGCGTTTTGTCACCGATCTGGAACAGCCTGTCACCGCCGTGATGACGCCGAAAGAACGTCTGGTTACGGTGAAAGAAGGCGAAGCGCGCGAAGTCGTGCTGCAGAGAATGCACGAAAAGCGCGTTGAAAAAGCGCTGGTCGTTGATGCTCAGTTCCACCTGTTGGGCATGATCACTGTAAAAGACTTCCAGAAAGCCGAACGTAAACCGAACGCCTGTAAAGACGAACAGGGTAGCCTGCGCGTAGGTGCAGCCGTCGGTGCCGGTGAAGGCAATGAAGAGCGTATCGATGCGCTGGTGGCCGCTGGCGTTGACGTATTGCTGATCGACTCCTCTCACGGTCATTCCGAAGGCGTACTGTCCCGTATTCGCGCCACTCGCGCCAAATATCCTGACCTGCAAATCATTGGCGGCAACGTAGCAACCGGTTCCGGTGCTCTGGCGCTGGTGGCTGCCGGTGTCAGCGCCGTTAAAGTCGGTATTGGCCCAGGCTCAATCTGTACTACCCGTATTGTTACCGGTGTAGGGGTACCACAGATCACTGCCGTTTCTGACGCCGTTGAAGCGCTGGAAGGCACCGGTATCCCGGTTATCGCCGACGGCGGTATCCGCTTCTCGGGTGATATTGCCAAGGCCATTGCTGCCGGTGCAAGCTGCGTTATGGTTGGCTCAATGCTGGCCGGTACCGAAGAATCACCAGGGGAAATCGAACTCTACCAGGGACGTTCATTTAAATCCTACCGCGGTATGGGTTCATTGGGTGCCATGTCAAAAGGCTCTTCAGACCGTTACTTCCAGAGCGATAATGCCGCTGACAAACTGGTGCCGGAAGGTATCGAAGGTCGCGTGGCCTACAAGGGTCGCCTGAAAGAGATCGTGCATCAGCAAATGGGTGGTCTGCGCTCCTGTATGGGTCTGACCGGCTGTGCTACTATCCAGGAACTTCGCACCAAGGCTGAATTTGTTCGTATTAGCGGTGCCGGTATTCAGGAAAGTCACGTGCACGATGTGACCATCACCAAAGAGTCACCGAACTACCGTATGGGGTCTTGATCCCTTTCGGAGTGGCGGCACGTCGCTAATACGACGTGGGGATCGGGCGAAAATGCCGATTTACCTTGCGGTAAACTGTGCTTTTCACCCGATTTCATTTGCACTTCCCACTCCATGATCGAGATACCAGCTACTTTTTTTAAAAATTTAACCGCTCTGGAAAATCACCCGCATGAGTGAAAATATTCATAAGCATCGCATTCTTATCCTCGATTTCGGCTCTCAGTACACACAACTGGTTGCACGCCGCGTGCGTGAACTGGGTGTCTATTGTGAACTCTGGGCATGGGATGTTACCGAAGCCCAAATCCGTGAGTTCAACCCGAACGGTATTATTCTGTCAGGTGGCCCGGAAAGCACCACTGAACAAGATAGCCCACGCGCACCGGATTATGTTTTCCAGGCGGGCGTGCCTGTTCTGGGTGTCTGCTACGGCATGCAGACCATGGCTATGCAGTTGGGTGGCCAGGTTGAAGGCTCTAACGAGCGCGAATTTGGTTATGCGCAGGTTGAAGTTCAGACCCCGAGCGCACTGATCCGCGATATCGAAGATGCACTGAGCGCTGATAACAAACCGCTGCTTGACGTCTGGATGAGCCACGGCGATAAAGTGACCGCTATTCCGTCTGACTTTGTCACCGTAGCCAGCACCGATACCTGCCCGTTTGCCATTATGGCCAACGAAGAAAAACGCTTCTACGGCGTGCAGTTCCACCCGGAAGTGACCCATACCCGTCAGGGCCTGCGTATTCTTGAACGTTTTGTTATGGACATCTGTCAGTGCGAAGCGCTGTGGACGCCGGCAAAAATCATCGAAGACGCTATTGAACGCCTGCGTGTGCAGATTGGTAACGACCATGTGATCCTCGGCCTGTCTGGCGGCGTAGACTCCTCGGTTACCGCCATGCTGCTGCACCGTGCCATCGGCGATCGCCTGACCTGCGTATTTGTCGACAACGGCCTGCTGCGCTTAAACGAAGCCGATCAGGTTCTGGAAATGTTTGGCGACCGTTTTGGTCTCAATATTGTCCACGTTGCTGCCGAAGAGCGTTTTCTGTCGGCATTGGCGGGGGAAAACGAACCAGAAGCCAAACGTAAAATCATTGGCCGCGTTTTTGTTGAAGTATTTGATGAAGAAGCTTGTAAACAAGACGCCGTTAAATGGCTGGCACAGGGCACCATCTATCCTGACGTGATTGAATCTGCCGCTTCGGCGACCGGTAAAGCGCACGTTATCAAGTCACACCACAACGTCGGTGGCTTGCCAAAAGAGATGAAGCTGGGGCTGGTTGAGCCATTAAAAGAACTGTTTAAAGATGAAGTGCGCAAGATCGGTCTCGAACTGGGTCTGCCGTACGATATGCTTTACCGCCATCCGTTCCCGGGTCCAGGTTTGGGCGTCCGTGTGCTGGGCGAAGTGAAGAAAGAGTACTGCGATCTGCTGCGTCGCGCCGATGCTATCTTTATAGAAGAACTGCATAAAGCGGATCTCTACCATAAAGTCAGCCAGGCCTTTACCGTCTTCCTGCCGGTGCGTTCGGTCGGCGTTATGGGTGATGGCCGTAAATACGATTGGGTTGTATCGCTGCGTGCGGTAGAAACCATCGACTTTATGACCGCCCATTGGGCACATCTGCCTTACGATTTCCTTGGTCGCTGCTCTAACCGCATCATCAATGAAGTCGACGGTATTTCCCGCGTTGTTTATGATATCTCCGGTAAACCACCGGCGACGATTGAGTGGGAATAATTTAACGTCTGGCAACAGCCTGCACGTAAAAGCAGTGAAATCCCTCTAAGCCCGCGTAACAGCGGGCTTTTTTGTTTTGGTATCTGGCACTTTCTGGCAGCTGTTAGCAACGGGAAACACGGTTTTTTCATGGGAATAATCATGATACGGACACTACCCTACTATTCTGCTCCGCCCAAAACTGGAAATCCGGCATAGATCAGCCCGTTTCTGCCAACCGGTACTGTAGTCCCTCCGGTTTTAGTTCCACACACTTTTTGAGATGGTAATCATTTATATGCAATAACATAGTGTGCCTATTGGGAGTGGGTACAACAGCCATTCGCCACGGGCTGATTTCGAAGAGGATCTAACTCCACCTATCTTAGCGGATATTGTGTCGTGCCGATGATAGCTACAAACTCACAGATGAGACAGATGAACAATGGGTTAACCTTATTTTGCGAGATTTACTCCTTCGATGTTATGATTATTTGTATCACAGATGAGACGTAGCTGAGTGAGGTTAAGATGCTCGAAGAAAAAAATATGAGTAAACTTCGTCGGACAAAAGGCTCAGTTGTACGGCCCTCGACCGAAGCCGCCTTGGCCAAATTAGGCAAGGACATCGAATTTGCACGTAGAGTAAGAGGCATCCCTGCTGATAGGTTTGCAAACTCAGCGGGTATCTCGCGCTCTACTCTACATCGACTTGAGAGTGGTAATTGTGCCGGTATCTCACTCAACACGCTTGCGATGGTGCTCACTGTTCTTGGAAAGCTTGATCTCTTGAGTAATTTGATCGACATGCGTAATGACGACATCGGTCTGTCTATGCTGCGTGAAAATGTTATGCAAAACACCATAACGCCCCATAAAGATGTCAAAGCGAATGTCGTGTTACGGTCGGGGTCGAAGGTAGTGACACGAGCGTCAGGTACAGCGGCTACTAAGAAATCGACAGAATCTGCTGTAGAAACAAAGGAGCAGGGAAATCAGAGGACGTTGGTGGTCAGTCCGTCAGGGCGTACATCATCGCTGCTATCTCGCTTAAAAGCTGCACGAGACTCTTCTGGCTCATGATTAGAGAATTGATATGAGGCAAAGACTTTACGTTTGGATGGATAATCAAGACCTGGTCGGACAGTTGGATTTCAATGTCGACGGAATACGACAGAACTCCGTTTTTCGCTATGCACAGAGTTGGATCGATAATCCGGAAGGCTTTGATCTTGCTCCTTTTATGCCGCGCAGCCAGATAGTTGCATCGGCGAGCCTGCAGGGAAATTCATCGCCCCTTGTGATGCCGATCGCCGATAGCACGCCTGATTCCTGGGGGCGCGCGATTATGCGTGCAGCAAATGGCGGTCGCGCAATGAATGATTTCGAGTACCTAATTGGGGTCGACGATTTCCTGCGTTCGGGCGCACTTCGTTTTTATGAGAGCGATGCGCCGGATGCGCTTCCTCTGGCCCAACCCCGGACTGGGGAAAATGCCTATTCCATACCACGGCTCATTGAACTCGAGACTATGATTCATGAGGCTCGCGCCTTTGAGGTAGATCCGGCCCATTATCGTGAAAATCGGGCAAAGTTGCTTGCCGGACAAATATTGCTTGATGCTGCAGGCTCGTTAGGCGGCGCGCGACCAAAAGTAAATGTGCGTGCAGAGGACCAGACTATCTGGATAGCGAAGTTGCCTAAGATGGGCGATGAATACGATATGGCGTGTGCCGAAGTACTGACACTTCGTCTCGCTGGTGAAATAGGAATGACGGTTGCTGAAGCTAAGCTACTTGTCGTTGCCGGCCAATTTCCGGTTGCTTTAATCAAGCGTTTTGATCGAACTTACGAAGATGTTAAAACCCCTGGTCGTATCCATTTTATCACGGCACAGACTTTTATGGGGTTAGCAGGGACTGAGCCATCAAACTATGCCTCGTTAGCAGAGCTGATGTTGATAAATGGTGCTGGTGATGATTTGGTCGAGCTTTGGACTCGTATGGCTTATTCTGTGTTGATCCAGAATACAGACGATCATCTGCGTAATCACGGCTTCATCCGAACGGCCAATCGCTGGGCTCTTTCCCCCGCCTATGATATTAATCCCGACCCGTTAGTTGGCGGCACCCTTAAGACTGCCATAAGCGATATTCATGGGAATCAACTCAACATTTTAGAGGTACTGGACGCGGCGCCGCTCTTCAATATCGACGAGGGTGAAGCTCGCGAGGCTCTCAGGGTTATGGCGGAAATCATTGCAGACAGATGGCGCCCTCTTGCCTCGGAGTTGGGAATGACGTCGAAAGACATCAAGGCGCTTGCACCAGCCTTTGAAAGCCCGCAGGTGAGAGCAGCATTGAGTCTGTGATAATCGAATTTCTGCAGCGATATTCAGTATCTACAATCTCCCGCTATCGATAGATTGCAGTTTCTGCATCCTGGATCTCCCGCCGCTTTTATTGTGTCATGGCTGACTAGATGCCTTATGCCCCGTACCCCATCACCTGCAACAGATGCTGCGCCTGCTGTACCGCTTCCTGGCGGTGCGCCACGCCCAGTTTCTGATAGAGGTTGCGGATATGGGTTTTGATGGTGGTGGAAGCCACGGCCAGCTCTCCGGCAATCTGGTCATTGCTGTAGCCGGAATAAATCAGCCCCAAAACCTGCCATTCACGCTGGGTTAGTGGGCTGGTGCGGATCAGCTCTGGCACCTGTGGATGCGTCAGCAGCTTATTGACAAAGCCTTCGTCGAAGTGGGCAAACTTATGGCGATGATGCTGGTTAATCTCGCGCAGGATCAGCTGCGCCCGGCGCTGCTCCAGGTCGGGCAGCAGGTTAAGCTGGATCAACTGACGCAGCTGCTGGGCCATCATCTCACCTTCAATCACAAAGTGGCTGATAAACCCGGTGCGGTTCGCCAGCCCCAGCGCTTCAATCAGCGCGCGCTGTGCTTCGCCTTTGCGCCCGGTGTGCCAGTAAAGCAGATTACTCAGCAGCAGGTTACGGTTCAGGTCGCTGGTCAGGCGCAACTGACGGGCATGCTGATTCAGCTCATCCAGTACCACTTCGGCTTCATCAAACTTCTCAAGCAGGATCTGCACGCGGGCAATATTGCGCCACTGGCCCTGCTGGAAGTGGTTATCCGCCATATCAGGTTTACGCGCCTGTTGCAGCCACTGGCTGGCGGCTGCTTTATCCCCGGTCATCTGCCAGTAGGTTACCCGTGGTTTATCGGTGTTGGTCAGCCAGTCGATATGATACTGACCGGTTTTCAGCAGCGCCTCACAGCGCTGTAAATGATGATGGGCATTATCGAGCTGTCCGCGCGCCAGCGAGCACTTGGCCAGCATTGCCAGACACTGTAACTGCTGCTGCGGCTGGAAGTTGATCAGCACTTCCAGTCCCTGGCGCGCAGCCTCTTCTGCATCGTCCAGGCGTGACCACGACCACAGCAGTTGTGAACGCAGGCGCAGTAAAAACTCATGCATCGGCAGCTGTTCAAGGTGCTGCTCGCGTACCAGTTCGAAGGCGCGCTCCTGCATCTCAAAGGCGGCCTGCAAAAATCCCTGGGCGATCAGGATCTCGCTCTGCTGCAACAGTGCCCAGAGGGCATAGTGATAGGCTTCGTGGCGGCGGGCAATCTGTTCTGTCTGCTGCATCAGCGGCAGGGCACGGGCCAGGTCGCCTTTGCAGTGCTGGATCTCTCCGGTGACGGAGGTCGCGACGATGCGGCTGTAATAACTTTCATACGGCAGAAAACGCAGCGCCTCGGCGGCCAGCTGTTCTGCTTCATCCTGGCGGCCATCATTAATCGCCACCTGCGCGCGCAGCGCGTTAAACTCGGCGGTTAAATCCTGCTCCATCACGATATTGTGCTTCAGCATTTCGCTTTCGGCCTGTGCCAGCAGGGTCTCGACCTCTGCGTAACGATGCTGGCTCTGCGCCAGCCATGCCTGCAACAGCACCAGCTTAGGGCTCTGGATCAGCCGGTCGTAGGGTAGTGCGGCCAGGCACTCTTCCAATAGCGCCAGTTCGCTCTGATTAAACAGCGACCAGGCGTGTTGCAGCATGATATCGCGCAGCATATCGATATCATCGGCACCCAGCGCATGATGAATGGCTTCCGCCGGGAACCCCTGTTCCAGCCAGCCTTCGGCAGCGGCACGGTGAATGGCAGGCAGTTCGGTCGCCAGCTCCCACTGGCAGCGCTGACGCAGGAAGGTAGCGAACAGTGGATGGAAGTTAAACCACTCGCCGGTGTCATCCATGCGGTGAATAAACAGGCCCTGACGTTCTAACTCTTCCAGGCGCTGTTGGCCATTGTCGCCCCCGGTCAGGCGCACAATTAGCGCGTCATTCATTGAACGCAGCAGAGAGCAGCGCAGCAGGAAATCACGGGTTGACGCATCCACGCGATCCAGCACTTCATCCACCAGATAGTCGGAGAGATGGCTGGCGTTCAGCCCGGAGAGTTTACGGGCTGACTGCTGGGTGGACTGGCGTGAAGGCGTGCTGGACTGGCGTGCCGACAGGGCAATCAGCTGTAGAGCGGTAGCCCAACCGGCAACGTCGTCGCACAGGCGGTTGCTGTCGGCCTGATCGATGGGATCTTTCAGGCGGTTGTCGAAAAATTGCTGCGTTTCAGGATGAGTAAATGCCAGATGTGAAGCATTCAGTTCAAGGAGCTGCTCGCGCACGCGTAAATTGGCAATACCCAGCGGCGGCACGGTACGCGAAAGCACCACCAGCGAGAGGTTTTCCGGCTGATGCCGCAGAAAGAAGCGCATCCCTTCATGGATCGCATCATTGGAAATCAGATGATAATCGTCAATCACCAGCAGCAGCGGGCGGTGCCAGTCGGAGAGCTCAACAAACAGCTGGGCAAACAGCGCTGGCAGGCTGGCGTACTGATGCTTGAGGCTCAGTGCCTCACTTTTCACGCAGTGGCCGCCACAAGCCTGCTGCACGGCGGCGATCAAATAACTGGCGAAGCGTTCCGGCAGGTTGTCGCTTTCATCAAGAGAATACCAGCCCAGATCGCTCTTACCCGCAGCCCAGTGGGCGACCAGCGTTGTCTTGCCATATCCCGCCGGACTGGCGACGAGGGTCAGACGATAATGCGCCGCTGCCGAAAGCCTTGTCAGTAATCGGTCACGAACCACGGTATTTTGCTGCCGCACCGGGCGGCTCAATTTTGATGGGATCAGCATTTTATTCGATTCTGTTGACGGTAGTCAGGGGGCGTTATAATTATTTCGCAGCGTGTAATTAATTCTTTTCCTAAATTCCTCCTTTGAAACATCGAATGCAACAATGTTACGTATTTACATGTTGTTAACTTGCTCTGCATCACATTTCTTAAAACAAATTTTATACCACTCCTCCTGAGCATCCCCCTCCCACGGCTACGCCCCGTTTCTCCTCCCTGTCTAATCGCTGACAGGAGGATGTTGCCCAGGGTACATGGCTTCAGCATAGGCACGATAAACAACCCACTTTCCCGACAAATTCCCGAATAAAGAGGCATGTGATGCAGGTGACCTTAGATAAAACGCAGTTTACCGCCGCGCTTAAACGCCAGTGGCAGGGGTTCGGTTTACAGCAGGCGCAGGATATGACGCCGCACCAGTGGTGGCAGGCGACCAGTGCCGCCTTATCCGAGCAGCTCAACGCGCAGCCTGCACCGGCGACGACGGAACAGCCGCAGCGCCATGTGAACTATATTTCCATGGAATTTCTGATCGGACGCCTGACGGCCAACAACCTGATTAACCTCGGCTGGTATGAAACGGTGAACCAGGCGCTGAAAGAACAGGGCGTAGCATTGGCCGATGTGCTGGAGCAGGAGACCGATCCGGCGCTGGGTAACGGTGGGCTGGGGCGTCTGGCTGCCTGCTTCCTCGACTCAATGGCCACCGTTGGCCAGCCGGCTACCGGTTACGGTTTAAATTATCAGTACGGTCTGTTCCGCCAGTCGTTCAAAGATGGCCAGCAGCAGGAAGCGCCGGATAACTGGCATCGCGAAAGCTATCCGTGGTTCAACCACAACAGCACGCTGTCGGTCGACGTGGCATTCGGCGGCAAGCTGGTAAAAGATGCGCAGGGTGTAGAGCAGTGGCAGCCTGCGTTTAGGCTGCGCGGCGAAGCCTGGGATCTGCCCGTGGTGGGCTATAAAAATGGCGTAACTCAGCCGCTGCGTCTGTGGCAGGCCACCGACGTGCATCCGTTCGATCTCACCCTGTTTAACGAAGGGGCCTTCCTGAAAGCGGAACAGAAAGGGATCGACGCGGCGAAGCTGACCAAAGTGCTCTATCCGAATGACAATCATGATGCCGGTAAACGCCTGCGTCTGATGCAGCAATATTTTCAGTGCGCCTGCTCAGTGGCGGATATTCTGCGTCGTCATCACTTCCTTGAGCGCAAAATCCAGGATCTGCCGGAGTATGAGGTGATCCAGTTGAATGATACCCATCCAACGATTGCCATCCCGGAACTGCTGCGCATCTTGATCGATGAGCATCAGTTGGAGTGGGACGCGGCCTGGGCGATCGTGCAGAAGACCTTTGCTTACACCAACCACACGCTGATGCCGGAAGCGCTGGAGTGCTGGGATGAAAAATTAGTGCGCAGCCTGCTGCCACGCCACTTCTCACTGATCAAGGCGATCAACGCCCGCTTTAAAAAAGTGGTGGAAAAACAGTGGCCGGGTGACAAAGGCGTATGGGAAAAACTCTCGGTTCATCAGAACAAACAGGTACGCATGGCCAACCTGTGTGTAGTCAGCGGTTTTGCGGTAAACGGCGTGGCAGCACTGCACTCCGAGCTGGTGGTTAAGGATCTGTTCCCGGAATACCACCAACTGTGGCCGAACAAATTCCATAACGTCACCAATGGCATCACGCCGCGTCGCTGGTTAAAACAGTGCAACCCGGCGCTGTCATCGTTGATTGATGAGACGCTGAAAACCGAATGGGTGAACCATCTGGATGCGCTGCAAGGGCTGGAGCCTTTCGCCGATGATGCGGCATTCTGCCAGCGCTATCAGCAAATCAAGCGTGATAACAAAGTTAAACTGGCCGCGTACGTGAAGCAGGTGATGGGACTGACGCTTAATCCGGATGCGATTTTCGACGTGCAGATCAAACGTCTGCATGAGTACAAACGTCAGCATCTCAACCTGTTGCACATTTTGTCGCTCTACCGTCAGTTGCGTGATAACCCGCAAAGGGATGTTGTGCCGCGCGTGTTCCTGTTTGGCGCCAAAGCGGCACCGGGCTATTACCTGGCGAAAAACATTATTTACGCCATCAACCAGGTCGCCGAGAAGATTAATCACGATCCGCTGGTGCGCGATCGTCTGAAAGTGGTGTTTATCCCGGATTATCGCGTATCGGTGGCTGAGCTGATGATCCCGGCGGCAGATATCTCCGAACAGATCTCCACCGCAGGTAAAGAGGCTTCCGGTACCGGCAATATGAAACTGGCGCTGAACGGTGCACTGACCGTCGGTACCCTTGACGGGGCCAATGTGGAGATCGCCGAACAGGTGGGCGCAGAGAATATTTTTATCTTCGGTAACACCGTTGATCAGGTCAAAGCGTTGCAGGCTAAAGGCTACGATCCGCTGAAAATCCGTAAAAAGGATAAGCATCTGGACCGTATCCTGAAAGAGCTGGAAAACGGCTTTTTTAGCAACGGCGACAAACAGGCGTTCAGCCCAATGCTCGATAGTCTGCTCGACGGCGGCGACCCTTATCTGGTGCTGGCCGACTTTGCGGATTACTGCGCCGCGCAGGAGAAAGTGGATGTGCTATATCGCCATCGCGATGAATGGACGCGCAAAACTGTTCTCAACACCGCCCGTGTCGGCATGTTCAGCTCTGATCGATCAATCCGTGATTATCAGCAACGCATCTGGCAGGCGAAACGCTAAGGAGTCCCCATGGAGAACAACACGCTGGAACAGGCTGCCAGGGAGGCGGGGATCTCCTCCGGATTTATTAACGCGCACGGCCAGCAGCAGGCGATTGCGCCGGAAACCAAACGCGAGCTGTTAACGGCGATGGGCTGGGAGATAGGGCGCCGTCAGGGCTCCACTCCGCTACCGGCGGTAAAAGTCTTTGTCGCTGGCCAGCGTCTGGCGCTGCCGATAGAGGGCGACGGGGAATACCACTGGGCATTACAGCTGGAGAGCGGGGCCACTCGGCGTGGCCGCATCAGTGGCAAGATGACCTTGGCGCTGGCGGGGAAAATCCCGCCAGGCTACCACCAACTCACCCTGACGCAAGATGCGCACAGCTGGGAATGTCGGGTGATTGTCGCCCCGAAGCGCTGCTATGAACCGGATGCCCTGCTGGCCGGGAAAAAGCTGTGGGGTGCCTGCGTGCAGCTCTACACGCTGCGATCGGAGAGTAACTGGGGTATCGGTGACTTTGGCGACCTTAATCTGCTGCTGAAAAACATTGCCCAACGCGGTGGTGCGTTTGTCGGGTTGAACCCCATTCATGCGCTCTATCCGGCCAACCCGGCAGCGGCCAGTCCTTACAGTCCGTCATCGCGGCGCTGGCTGAATGTGATCTATATCGACGTCGGCGCAGTGGATGATTTCAGGCAGAGCGAGGCGGCACAGCGCTGGTGGCAGTTGCCAGAGACGCGGCAGCGCGTAGAGGCGGTGCGCGCCACTGAGGCAGTGGATTACGTCGAAGTGATGCCGCTAAAACTTGAAGGGCTGCGACTGGCGTACGCGCATTTCCTTGGGCGTAAACCGCAGGATACGCAGGTCAAAGCCTTGGCCAGCTTTATCCGCCAGGGCGGCGAGAGCCTCTATTTGCAGGCGGCCTTTGATGCGCTGTACGCACACCTCGCCAAAGAGAGCGATGTGGCGCTGGGCTGGGATCACTGGCCTGAGCAATACCATGATGCGCGCGGCCCGGCGGTACGTGCATTCTGCGAGCAGTATACGCAGGAGGTGGAGTTTTATTTGTGGTTGCAATGGCTGGCAGAGACGCAGTTTGCGAAATGCTACCTCACCAGCCAGCAACAGGCGATGCCGCTGGGGCTATACCGCGATCTGGCGGTCGGCGTGGTTGGCGGTGGGTCGGAGACCTGGGGTGATGGTGAGCTGTACTGCCTGAAGGCCTCGATAGGCGCACCGCCGGATATCCTCGGCCCGCTGGGGCAGAACTGGGATCTACGCCCGGTGGATCCGCATGTGATGGTAAAACGCGGTTATCAGCCGTTTATCGATCTGCTGCGGGCCAATATGACCAGCTGCGGCGCGTTACGCATTGACCATGTGATGGCGCTGCTGCGCCTGTGGTGGATCCCGACAGGTGAGACGGCGGATAAAGGGGCTTACGTTCATTATCCGGTTGACGATCTGCTGGCGATCCTGGCGCTCGAGAGCCAGCGTCATCGCTGTATGGTGATCGGTGAGGATCTGGGCACGGTGCCGGTGGAGATCGTCAGCAAGCTGCGTGAGGGTGGGGTTTACTCTTACAAGGTGCTCTATTTCGAGCGCGATGAAGAGAATAACTTCCGTGCGCCGCAGTCGTATCCGATACAGGCGATGGCGACCATTACCACCCACGATCTGCCGACGCTGCGTGGCTACTGGCAGGCTGACGATCTGACGCTGGGGAAAACGCTTGGGTTGTATCGTGATGAGAGCGTGTTGCAGGAGCTGTATCTTGACCGCGCACGGGCGCGTCAGGGGCTGCTCGATGGGCTGCATCATTATGACTGTATTCCGAAGAAAACCGGACGCCACGCCGATTTGATGGCGATGACGCCGGTGATCAGTCGTGGTTTACAGCGCTACGTTGCCGACAGCGCCTGTGCGCTGCTTGGGCTGCAGCCAGAGGACTGGCTGGATATGGACTCGCCGGTCAACGTGCCGGGCACCAGCAGTGAATATCCCAACTGGCGGCGTAAGCTTTCACATACGCTGGCGGAGATCTTCGCCGACGAGCAGGTTAATAAGCTGATTAAAGACCTTGATAAACGGCGGCGTAATGTGTCGGTGATCTGAGGCTAACGCAGTTGGAAAAGGGTTTCTCCCGGTGGGGGGGAACCCTTTTTTTTGGGTAAAAATCAGAAGCATTAGCAGGTTGCGAGCGATCGCCAGGGCGTAGTTGTTTATACCCATGGAGAGCACAATGAACGCAGGGATGGGGTTGGTCTGAGGTGGGCCGGACGTCACTAAAAATCATACAAATCTACTGCGATCGATATACATACTATTTATCAGATAAGATTTTTACAGAAAAAAAGGGCGGCTTCTTCAGCCGCCCAAGACACAGGGTTTCTAACAAGTCATACACCCATCGCTGGGATTAAGCGTCTACGTTCTTATAGCCTTAGCCTTTCACCCCGCCCGCCGTCAGGCCCCCCACCAGCCAGCGCTGGGCAATCAGGAACACCGCCGTAATTGGGATGGCTGAGAGGATTGCGGCGGCCGCGAAATCACCCCACAGATAGTTCTGCGGGTTAAGGTATTGCTGCATTCCCACCGCCAGCGTGTAGCTGTTCACGTCACGCAGCAGCAGCGACGCCACCGGCACTTCGGTGATAGCGGCAATAAACGACAGAATAAACACCACTGCCAGAATCGGTACCGACAGCGGCAGAAGCACCAGGCGGAAAGCCTGCCACGGCGAGGCACCATCCAGTGCGGCGGCTTCCTCCAGCGAGCTGTCGATGGTTTCGAAATAGCCTTTAATGGTCCACACATGCAGAGCGATACCGCCCATATAGGCGAAGATCACCCCGCCGTGGGTATTGAGTCCGAGGAACGGCACATAAATACCAAGGCGGTCGAACAGGGCATATAACGCCACCAGCGACAGCACCGCCGGGAACATCTGAAAGATCAGCATCCCCTTTAGCAGCGAGCTTTTGCCTCGAAACTTCATGCGGGCAAAGGCATAGGCGCAGGTGGTGGAAAGCGACACAATGCCGACGGCGGTGATGCCGGCGATCTTAATCGAGTTCCACAGCCATAGCATGACCGGGAACGGAGGAGGGGTCAGGCTGCCGTCACTGTTGGTGACGGCGATCCCCAATGCCAGTTTCCAGTGATCCCATGAAATCTGATCCGGGATCAGGCTGCCCGTGGCGAAGTTCCCCGGTCGCAGTGAGATGGCGAAGACCATCAGCAGCGGGAACAGGATCAGCGCCAGAAAGCAGAGTAATAAAAGATGCGTTACCAGCAGTCTGACTTTTTGCGACCTCGGTTTTACCATTGCCATTATCTGTTTCTCCTTAGTCGAATTTCATGCGTGACGCTTTCAGGTTAACGATAGCCAGCATACCCACCAGCAGGAAGATCAGCGTAGCGATCGCAGCCGCCAGCCCGAAGTCCTGTCCACCGCCGCCCTCAAAGGCGATGCGGTAGGTGTAGCTCACCAGCAGGTCGGTATGGCCGGCTGGCGTGGTGGTGCCCAGCATATCCGGCCCGCCGTTGGTCAGCAGTTGGATCAATACAAAGTTATTAAAGTTAAAGGCAAAGCTGGCGATCATCAGCGGTGTCAGAGGTTTGATCATCAGCGGCAGCGTAATGCAGAAGAAGTTCTGCATCGGTGTAGCGCCGTCCATTGCCGAGGCCTCATAAAGATCGTCCGGGATGGCTTTCAGCAGTCCCATGCAGAGGATCATCATGTACGGGTAACCCAGCCAGGTATTGACCAGTATAATCATACCCTTGGCGGTCCAGGGGTCGCTAAACCACGAGGGTTTAATGCCAAACAGCGCGTTTAGCATCAGGTTGATTTCCCCGAAGCTCTGGTTAAATAACCCTTTAAAAATCAGAATAGAGATAAAGGCTGGTACCGCATAGGGCAAGATCAACAGGATGCGGTACACCGCTTTGCCTTTCAGATCCTCCCACTGCACCACGCAGGCCAGCACCATGCCAACGGCAACGGTCAGTACCACGGTAAGCAGGGCAAAAACAATCGTCCAGACGAAGATCGACAGGAAGGGCTTCTGGATACCCTCATCGTGCAGCACGCGCAGGAAATTTTTCCAGCCGATGCCGACGGTAAAGCCGGGACTCAGCTTTTCTGCCTGCCATTCGCCCTGTGCGTTAATCGCCTGATAAAAACCCGTCTCTTTATTTGGGCGATAAACGACACCGGTCTGGGCATTGGTTAACTGTTGGTTCTCTTTATTCAGTTGATAGAGCGACTGAGTGCCGGAGAACTGGTGCAGAGAGCTCATTCTAAGCATTTCACCATCAGGCAGTTTGGCCATTAACTGGCCAAGGGCCAGGCGGTTTTGGGTGATCACGCGCAGCCCGGCTTTGTCTCCGGCAGGCGCAGCCTGGGGGAGCATGGTCAGGGTTTGTGGCGAGGAAGCATTGAAGGCGAAAGGCGGGGAAACCAGCACCTCGCTGTTATCTGATGACGTCAGTGTTAGCTGCCAGCGATCACCTGCCGGATAGAGGGCAAAGTTCAGTGCCTTGCCACCCTCATACTCACGCTCCATCAGCACCGACTGCGCACGTTCAAACGTCAGCTGGTTAGTGCTGCTGTAGTTGGTAAAGGCAATGGCGATGGTGCAAATCAGCGGGAACAATACAAATAACGACATCCCGGCCAGGCCAGGATAGACATAGCGCCACGAATAGGCACGGCGGTTACCGTAAATATAAAGGCCGGTGCTGGAGAGGAGCAGGGCCAGAACGGCAAAGAGGTATTCACCCTGCGCATACATCAGCACGATCAGATAACCGGTTAAGCAGGCGAGCAGGCCGATGGCCAGCCATTTTATCACCTGACTCAACGGCCATTTTTTTTGAGCGGTTTGGGCTACTGGCATAGGGGCTATCCTTGTAGTAACGGCAGGGAGCTGGTTTGCTCCGTGCCGTGTATTTCAATACCTGAACGACATCAATCACACTATTTGGTAATGCGGGTCTCTACGTCTTTCAGTGCCTGTTGAACGGTCTGGCGGCCATTAACCGCATTGATGATGGCGCTGCGCTCGGCATACCAGAAGGCGCTCATCTGCGGGATATTTGGCATGATTTCACCATTTTTCGAGTTGGCCATGGTAGCAGCGATGCGTGGATCACTCTCCAGCTTCTCCTGGTAGGATTTCAGTGCCACCGCGCCCAGAGGTTTGTCTTTGTTGACGGCGCTTAACCCCTCGTTAGTGATGAGATAGTTTTCCAGGAACTCTTTCGCCAGTTCTTTATTCGGGCTGGCAGCATTGATACCTGCGGTCAGTACGCCCACAAACGGTTTGGAAGCTTTGCCATGGAAGGTTGGCAGCAGGGTGACACCATAGTTGATTTTGCTCTTGTCAAGGTTTGACCACGCCCACGGGCCGTCGATGGTCATCGCCGTCTGGCCTTTGTTAAAGGCGGCTTCGGCGATGGAGTAATCGGTATCCGCGTTGATGTGTTTGTTTTTCACTAAATCGATAATAAACTGCAGACCTGCTTTAGACCCCTCGTTGTTCACGCCGGTGTCTTTGATGTTGTACTTGCCGTTTTCATACTTATAAGCGTAACCCCCGTCAGCGGCGATGATAGGCCAGGTGAAGTAGGGTTCCTGCAAGTTCCACATAATGGCGCTTTTACCGTTTGCGCGCAGGGCGGTGTCGAGTGCCGGGATCTCTTCCCAGGTTTTCGGCGCTTCTTTAATCAGGTCTTTGTTGTAAATCAGCGACAGCGCTTCTACTGCCACCGGGTAACCGATCAGCTTGCCGTTAAAGGTGACGGCATCCCAGGTGAACGGGAAGAGTTTGTCTTTAAAGGCCTGGTTCGGGCTGATTTCAGCCAGCAGGCCAGACTGTGCGTAACCGCCAAAACGGTCGTGAGCCCAGAGGATGATGTCCGGGCCACCGCCGGTCGCCGCGACTTGTGGGTATTTCTCTTCCAGTTTATCCGGGTGTTCGACCGTGACTTTAATGCCGGTATCTTTTTCAAATTTCTTACCGACTTCTGCCAGGCCGTTATAGCCTTTATCACCGTTGATCCAGATAACCAGTTTTCCTTCTTCTATTTTGGCAAACGCAGAAGAGGAGAGCACCAGCGTCGCGAGTGCGGTCAGTGTCAGGGTATGTTTAACAACTTTTTTAATGAAAGGAGCCTTGTTGCTGAGAGTCATAATCCAGTCCTTTTTATTCCTGTTAGGAGTCGGTATTGCGCTTGTCAGAGACATAATGACAGGGTACGGCGTCAAGTGTGGATTCAACCCGGCCAGGCTTCATCATCCCCCCCTCTACGCCCCCGGGTCTCAGAGTGTGATCCCGTCGACACTCTCAGTCGTTATGTGGTCCATGACTCGACATTCCGCTTCATTTTTTGCCACTCCGATCACGAATATGCCAGTTGCCGTGAACTTTCTCCCTGCTTAAGGGAGCCGTCGTCCTCCCTGCGCCTCCACCGTGAAAAACTTTGTTACGGGTGATTACGCTTAACGTCTAATCCTTCACTCTTTGTTGCATCGAGTTTTCTCGCTGGCAGCAAGTACAGGAGTTCAGGATGGCGAGCGTTTCCCTTAACAGCGTCTACAAAGCCTTTGGTAGCACCGTGATTTCCAGCAATATCAATCTGGAGATCGAAGAAGGCGAATTCGTCGTGTTTGTCGGGCCTTCCGGCTGCGGTAAATCAACCCTTCTGCGGATGATTGCCGGTCTTGAAGATATCACCTCCGGTGAGTTGAAGATTGGCGATAAGCGTATGAATGAAGTGCCACCCGCCGAGCGTGGTATTGGCATGGTGTTTCAGTCTTATGCGCTCTATCCCCACCTGTCGGTGGCGGAGAATATGTCGTTCGGGCTGAAGCTGGCCGGGGCGAAAAAAGCAGAGATCAATCAGCGGGTGAACCAGGTTGCCGAGGTTCTCCAACTGGCCCATTTACTGGATCGTCGCCCAAAAGCCCTGTCAGGTGGACAGCGTCAGCGCGTGGCGATTGGCCGTACCCTGGTGGCTGAACCGACGGTTTTCCTGCTGGATGAACCCCTTTCGAACCTTGATGCCGCCCTGCGCGTTCAGATGCGTATTGAGATCTCCCGCCTGCATAAGCGTCTGAAGCGCACCATGATTTATGTGACGCACGATCAGGTTGAAGCGATGACGCTGGCCGACAAAATTGTGGTGCTCGACGCCGGGCATATCGCGCAGATCGGCAAGCCGCTGGAGCTGTATCACTACCCTGCCAACCGCTTTGTCGCCGGATTTATCGGCTCACCAAAGATGAATTTCTTGCCGGTCAAAGTCACCGGTGCCGAACCCGCACGAGTACAGATTGAATTACCCAATCGCCAACAGGTCTGGCTTCCGGTGGAAGGCACCGACGTCATCGTCGGTAGCAATCTGTCGCTGGGGATCCGTCCGGAACATCTGCTGCCATGCGACGTGGCCGAAGTCACCCTCTCCGGTGAGGTGCAGGTGGTGGAGCAACTGGGTAACGAAACACAGATTCACATCCAAATTCCGGCCATACGTCAGAACCTGGTATACCGCCAGAATGACGTGATGCTGGTAGAAGAAGGTGCAACATTCGCCATCGGTTTGCCGCCACACCGCTGTCATCTGTTCCGTGAGGATGGAACAGCATGTCGCCGGTTACACCCGGAACTCGGCGTTTGAAAGCACGCGATCCCCTACAGGAGAAAATGATGAGAACAATGCGTATTGCTTCCCTTTCGCTGGCAGTGGCTGCTGGTATCCTTTCTACACAAGCGATGGCGGTTGATTTTACCGGTTATGCGCGTTCGGGCATTGGCTGGACGGGCAGCGGCGGTGAACAGCAATGTTTCAAAGCGACTGGTGCTGACAGTAAATACCGTCTGGGTAACGAATGTGAGACCTACGCCGAGTTGAAATTGGGTCAGGAAGTGTGGAAAGAAGGAGACAAGAGCTTCTACTTCGACACTAACGTGGCCTATTCCGTTTCACAGCAGAATGACTGGGAGTCAACGGATCCGGCTTTCCGTGAAGCAAACGTGAAAGGGAAAAACCTGATCGAATGGCTGCCGGGATCCACCATGTGGGCCGGTAAGCGTTACTATCAACGTCACGACGTTCATATGATCGACTTCTACTACTGGGATATTTCAGGTCCTGGTGCCGGTCTGCAAGATATCGATCTTGGCTTTGGTAAGCTGTCTCTGGCCGCCACCCGTAATACCGAAAGCGGTGGGTCGTTTGGCTATATCGCTAACCAGCGTAAAGAAGTCGCTACCTCAAATGATGTGTTTGACGTGCGTCTGGCAGGTTTGAACACTAACCCGGGCGGCAAGCTGGAGCTGGGGGTAGATTACGGTCGTGCCAACGCCCGTAATGGCTACACACTGGCAGATGATGCCACCAAAGACGGCTTCATGCTGACAGCGGAACACACGCAAAGCATTTACAACGGCTTCAACAAGTTTGTGGTGCAGTATGCCGCCGACGCTATGACCGATCCGGGTCAGGGTGCTGCCAATGGCCACTCTAACGGTTCATCGATCAACAACAACGGCAGCATGATCCGCGTGCTTGACCACGGTGCGATTGATTTCAACGACACCTGGAGCCTGATGTATGTGGCGATGTATCAAGACGTTGACCGTGATAACAACAACGGCACCACTTGGTACACTATGGGTGTGCGTCCAATGTACAAATGGACGCCAATTATGAGTACCCTGCTGGAAGTCGGTTACGACAACGTGAAATCTCAGCGCACCGGAGATAAAAATGGTCAGTACAAAGTAACGCTGGCCCAGCAGTGGCAGGCCGGTAACAGTATCTTGTCACGTCCCGCATTCCGTGTGTTTGCGACCTACGCCAACTGGGATGAGAAATGGGGATATGATACCGACACCGGCGCCAGCAATGGTTTAGCCATGAGCGATACCAGTGCCCATACTTTCAGCCGTGGTAAAGACAGCGAAGTGACCTTCGGCGCACAAATGGAAATCTGGTGGTAACTTTTTCCTTGCTGTTTCGCGCTGCTGATGCGAAGGCCGCGCGGCCTTGCCCCTGTCACCTGGTGAACTGCGCTCTCGGGGACTTGGTCGCTTGCCGCCTTGCGGCAACACGAAAAAGCTTGGGAAAAGCCCCGTTTCACATGAGCTAAGAAGTGCTGGCTGGCGGTATATCCCTGGATAGCCGCCAGCCTTTATGGCGATCAAAAGGAAACAATAATGAGAAAAAATCTGCTGTCACTGTGCCTGTCGCTGAGTCTGTTGGGAGCCGTGCCTGCGGTGGTGTATGCCGCACAAAATGATGTGAATACCGCACCGGCGATCTCAAGCCAGGCGTTGCACCGTCTTTCATGGACGCCGCTGGTGACACCCGTGACGCAGGATGTGACGCTTGGCACAGCCAGCGCAACCCTTAATCAGGGCGATATTCAAGGGGCTGTGGCGGCATATGCACTGCCTGCGGACCGAGGATCCCTTGAGATCACCGTTAGCAGTATTGCCACCGGTAAAACGGTGTATGCCCCGAATGTATTAGTGCTGGATGAACAGATGCGTCCGGCCGCGTTTTATCCCTCCAGCTACTTCCCGTATCAGCAGCCGGGCATCGTTTCCAGCGACCGTCTTGAGGGCACCCTGAAGCTGACGCCAGCCTTGGGGCAGAGACAAATTTTCCTGCTGATCTACACCACGCGTCAGGATCTCGCTGAGACCACGCAGATGGTTAACCCGGCAAAAGCCTTTGCCGCAGGCGTGGGTAATGCCATACCGGATATCCCGGACCCGATAGCACGCCATACGCCAACCGGTAGATTAAGCCTGAAAGTGATTGCTGAACAGAAGAGCGGTAATGTGATGATTGGCCAAATCTTCTCGTCTTCTACCTCTGCGGCGGCAGCGCCGGTAGTGGTTGGCAGCACAACGCCGGCGACGGCTGTACCGGCCAGCGCGAAACCCGGCGAACCGATGCTCGATGACTCTGAAACCTACTTCAACGACGCCATTAAAAAGGCGGTTAAAGCCGGTAACGTAGACAAGGCATTGAAACTGTTAAATGAAGCCGAGCGTCTGGGATCGAAAACTGCCCGTAGCACCTTTATCGACAGCGTGAAGCACTGATCGCAAGCCAGGGGCAGGCGCGTTCTGCCCCGTTAACGCAACGTATCTCATACTCCAACTCTCGGTTGCCAACAGGCAAGCCATCAAACAGTAAATTCAGATTTTGTGCAGCTCATCATGCCCATTAACGTGATGCTATTCAAAGAGTAGCTCTTATTTTTATGGCAATTTAGCGCCTGGTACATTTTGCCTGCCCTGGATTTAATCATCGACCCTTTCAATGTATTGGCTAGAAAATCCCGCCGGATAAGTATCGATTTATTTACGGCAGAGTAAGTTTTGGCCGTGAGAAAACCTGTATCACCAACAACCGATGGTCACGACTTAAATTATGTTGAAACGTTTGCTCTCAGCCCTGTGCGGCAAAAAAAATAAAGCGCCTGCCAATGCCGATTCTGCGCCAAACTCTGCTTCATCTTCTCCGGCAGCAAAAGAAGAGATGATTGTTGCCTATGATGTCAACGGGAAAGAATTCCATATCACCCGCAGTGAGTGGCGAGAAAAAATATTCCTGCCCTCGCTGCAGCAAAAATGGGACAACCCCGCCGAACTTTACGATGCGATCTTGACCGGCTTGAACGATGGTTTTGCCAGCGATTTGCTACCGGCCGCCGAACGTCTGGTAGAGATTGATCCTAATCCCGAACGTTGCCACGTTATTCAGGGCATTGTGCTGATGAATAACAGCCAGTTCGCTGCCGCAGAAAATACCCTGCGTGCAGGCATAGCCAAAGTCGGTGAGACGGGAGCCTTGCTCAACAATTTGGCCAAAGTATTTGCCGAGTTGGGCGACGACACTCGCGCAGATGAGACGCTTTGGCGAGCGATACAGGCTGAACCCAATCTGGAAAATGGTTTTATGTGGTGGGCAACCACGCAGCGGGAACGGGGTGGGGAGGCGGCCTATCTGAAGGCCTTGCGCACGGTAGCGGCTCTGCCTGGCAGTTGGCGAGCGAAATGCTGGCTGGCCCGTCATTATCTGGAAAACAACCAAGTGGCGGTTGCGCGCGACTTATACGCCGAAGTGATGGCCAGTGGCCTGTGCGATGATCGCGCAATGGTGATGATATCCAGAGACCTCGGCAATAATGATGAGATCCCGCTGATTGTCGAATTTTTCGCTCCGGTCTATGACGAGCATAAACATGATCCCAGGGTCGGCATGAACTTACTGCAAGCCTACCAGCAGCTTGGTAATGCCGAAGAAGGTGAAAAGCTGCTTGCCCGCATGTATCCACTGGGTTTAGTGCCCTATAAACAGTATCTTGACGAGTTTGCCCAGGCCTTTCATGAGATACACAAGCAAACGGCGCAAAGTACGCCAATTGATGTCCAAAATCTGAATATTCAAATCTTATCTTTCACGCAGCCAATTTGGCACTATGGCTTATGCCAGGCCGACTGGCTGTTCAAACAAAAGCATGAGGATGCACCAAAAGTAGGCTTCTTCGCGCTGTCAAAAATTAGCAACGACACATCTGCCTCCGAATCTCAGCGCGAAGATGATGTTGGACGATTAACTCGTGCTATTCCACTCTATCTGGCCGAAGCCACTCACTATTGGAGCAACTACTCGACCCAAAACTATTTCCACATCGTGGAGGGGGCGGGACCTGCGCTGTTCGCAAGTCAGATCGACGAAAATATTCTTTTCGACCTTGTGCCACCGACGATGAAGTATTTTGTGACGGGGGAAATAGGCTGTATTGGTGAAAATGAACAGGGTCAGTGGCAAATATCCTTAATTCTCTGGGATTGCACCCGGCGAGTGAAGCAAGCTTGCGAAAGTGGTCAGGCAATTTATGCCGAGCTTGGTGCTCTGGTATTGGATCTTGAACAACGTTTGCTTGCTCACATTGGCCTCAAACGTCAGCAGCCGCTGGATCCGTTCTACCAGTGTCCTGCTGTTGAGGTAATGCCAATTTATCTGAGCGCACTGGCGCAGAATTTTACGCTGACGCTGGTGGCAGATAAACATGCGCCTCACTCCACATTGTGGGGCGAGAGGGCGATGCTTGATTGGCCGTTTAACATGTTGTCGCATTGGCCGTCGGCACATGTACCAAAGCTGATGGCTATCTCTGGGTTGAGTAAAGCTTCTGATTATCGGTCGACGGCACTGGCTGAATATAGGCAACGCTGTCTGAAGTTGCTGCACGATGCCGAAGAAATGAATAGCCCGGCTGCCAAGTTGGCACCGCTGGTATGGAAAATATTCGACATGCAGGAAGAGTTTCTGGCCCATCGCCGGAATTTGCCTGAAGGTTCCGACCAGGGTTACTTGCAATGGCTGGATCGCGTATCCGCAAAGTAACTATAGAACGCAGGGCAACCGCCAGTAACATACGCGCCTGCCCTGAAAATCCGTCGGCACCAGGCCGACGGGAAGTGCGTTAATAAGGATGACCGATATTGACTATGGTGCTGATGGTATCGCCAAAAAAGGCCAGGCGGCTTAGCAGCACCGCCGCCAGCGCAGCCGCAGCCGCCATTGGCACCCGGTTTTTGCCAGGCAGCGAAAGAAAATAAGTCAGAATAAAGCACAGAATACTGCCCCAGAAAAAGAGCGAACTGCTCCATTTTCCTGCCGTCATTTGCATAATAGTGCCGCCGCTGCTCCAGATTAGCGGGGCGATAATCAGCGATAAAACAAACAGCAGGATCCCTTGCCGTAACAGGGACGACGACGGCACCTCGTCCAGCAGTGGGATACAGGCTGCGCCCATCACCCACACCGTCAGGAAGTAGTACACCATCGGTAGACCGTTGGCGATGGCGGTTATCGCCGGTGCGGCATAAGTCATGCCCTGCACGATAACCAGTACCATGGCAAACAGCGCGGCAGCCAGTACCGCCAGTTTATGGCCGTTACTGAGAAATGCCGCAGCAATCGCCACGGCGAAGGCGCCGACTGCGACGATCTCGCGACTTAGCCAGGCCTGTTTGATATTGATTAATGCGTAGTAACCCTGGAAGGGATAGGAAAGGTGAAAAGCAGCGCCGATCAGCGAAATAAACAAGATAATACCGATGACCAGCCAGCCTTTACGCTGGGGCCGGTTTCCGGTGGCCCAACGCCGCCAGGCGAGAAATATCGCCATACCCGCTGCCGTCTGGCTTAACGAGGTGAAGATCACCAACGGGAGTTGATACTCTTCCATAATCAGTCTCCTATCTGCTGTGGCAGATGTGGCATGATAAATCGGGTGCCGGGATTCAGTTCGGGCATCTTGGGGTATCCCGGTGGGTATTGCACGGCATTGGCGGGAAGCTCGTTGCTGTCGAGGTCAATAAGGCTGAGCGCGCCGACCGGACAGGCCTCGACGCACGCCGGCAACAGACCAACATCCAGACGTTCGTAACACAGGCTGCATTTTTCTGCTTTGCGGGTCTCCTGGTTATAACGCGGTGCGCCATAAGGGCAGCAGCGGATACAGTTCTTGCAACCAATGCAGCGTTCCGGGTCATGTACCACCACGCCATCGGCTCTTTTGCTATAGGCCTCTACCGGGCAGGCGGCGAGACAGGCCGGATGTTCGCAATGATTACAGGCCAGCGAGTAAAATGCCCGTTCCTCATGCGGATAAATTGTGGCATCAAGAGGATAGACATAGCGCCAGAACAGCTCCGGTTCGAGCTGGTTGAAGCTCTTGCACGCCATGGCACAACCTCGACAGCCAATACACTTGTTACTGTCGACTAAAAATGCGCGTCTCATACGGTAATCCCTCCCTTGCTAACCGGAGCGTGGGTAATTTCGATATCGACGAACTGGCTATGGATCGCCGAGCCCGGCGCCCCGGTTTTCATTTGCCCCATATCGGATGAGGTGTCATCCACCACGTTCTGTACATTGAAGGTGTTTTTAGGGAACCATGCCTCGTAGATCACCAGAAAATCTGTCGGTACATTCCTGGTCAACTGCGCTCTGACCACCACTTCGCCCAGCGGGTTGAACACCCTGACCCAATCATTTTCGGCGATACCTTTCTTGCGGGCGGCATCGGGGTGGAGATAGACAAAGGGTTCCGGGTAAAACACCTGTGTCCAGTCCAGGTTGATAAATTGCGAATGGATACCAAACAGGGTATGGGGAGTAAATAAATGGAAAGGTAATGTCTTTTCCCTTCCCGCTTTGAATTCGGGCAATGCCGTAAAGCCATGTTGCTGGCAAAGATCTGATTTGAATTCGTATTTTCCGGATTTAGTTTTAAATTTGCGATCATGCCAGGCGGCACTATTGTCGAGTTTGGCTTTGACCGGTCCGTTTAGTAACTCCTCCCAGGAGGAGATCCCAAACATTTTGTAAATACTGTCGTTAAATTCTTTTCCTACCCATTCCCGGCTGTCGACCTGCTGAGGAAAAGTGCAGGAACCCGGCGCTAGTCTGTTCATGGCCCGGGACAGCGCTGCCGCTATTTCGAGGTCCGTTTTGCTCTCATACATCGGCTTGATGGCTGGCTGATTAATGGAAAGCCAGTAGTGCCAGTAGGAAACCGAGATATTCCACTCTTCCAGCAGGGTCGTGACCGGCAAAACAATATCCGCCTGTTCAACGGTCTGATTGAAAAACTGATCGACGCAGACCACCATTTCCAGCTTTTCAAAAGCGCGCTGCATTTTGTTGCGATCAAAGTCCTGCGAGAAGGGATTCTTGCATGAGACCCATAGCATACGGATTGGCGGATCCTTGGCGTCGAGTATTCCCTGGGCGGTTTTGTTGATATTCAGGCTGCGGTCGCTGTACTGCACGGCAGTTTTGGCCGCGAAGTCGAATTCGCCTTTGGGGCCCTGTGGCCCGACAAATCCTACTGAGCCGTCCGGGGCTTTCTGCGTCATGGCGTAATAATTAAATCCCCAGGTTTGCAGATGTCCGTAACGGGCACCGCCGCCTTCCAGCCCGATATTGCCGGTCATGGCGACGAAGGCGTCAATGGCGCGGACATTGGTCCCGCCATTGATATGTCGCTGCATGCCGTAACCGATCCAGATCGTGGCCGGTTTGGCGGCAGCGAACTCTTCGGTCAATTGGCGGATGATATCGGTGGGCAGACCACATTGTTCCGCCGCCCATTCCACGGTGATATTGTCGCGTAAATATTGGGCAAATTCGGGGAAGCCATAGGCGTATTGATTAACGAATGTCTGATCCACTAGCCCCTTGTCCAGCAGGTGGCGCGCCATGCCCAGCGCCAGTGCGCCATCCGATGCGGGACGCACCCGCAGATAGAGATCGGCCTTGACTGCGGTTTGGGTAAGCAGGGGATCGATAACGACAACTTTGGCACCTTGCTCGCGCGCCTTATAGATGTATTTCATGGTGTGAATGGAACACCAGGCCGGGTTAGCGCCCCAGATGATGATATATTTTGCCTTGACCAAATCCTCGGGATCATTGCACCACATATCGCCCATATCGTAGCTCTGGGCGTCGATACCGGCTGGCCAGCAGGGTGTGCCGACAAACCGCGTGGTGTAGCCGAGCGAACTCATCATCCCTTCAACACCGTAATTCATAATGCCGAGGTTACCGGAGTATTTCGTCAATGCCAGCCCCAGCAGCGAGCCATCTTTTTTCTTGATTTCCAACATCTTGCTGGCGATTTTTTCCATCGCCTCATCCCAGGAGATGCGCCGCCATTTCCCTGTGCCACGTCCGTCCTGGATCATCGGATATTTGATCCTGTCGGGGCTATAAGCACGCCGCGGATAGGTAAGCCCCTTCACGCAAGGCATGCCATGGGTAAAGGTGGACTCCTTGGCTCCCTCAACGTAGGACACTATTCCATCCTTGACGTAGGTTTTCAGGCTACAGGTGTCAAAACAGTTGCGTGGACAGGCATTGCGGTAAATCGTGTAATTTTTCGGGTTATAGGGAATAGGGGGTTGCGCCATCGCCTCCCGGGGGAGCAGAAAACCGCCTGGTAACGCTAAAACTGCACCCGCGGCAACTATTCTTTTTATAAATAACCGCCTGCCGGGAAATTCAACTTCATCAATTGTCATGATATTCTCCGTTGCAAATCATTAAACCAAAGTGACAACACCCTGGTGATTGCCAATAACAGAGGGGTTTGTGCCTGGTTCTCGCTGTTGGCGATAAATTTAGGCAGCCAATGGCCCATATGATCGCTGACCAACCAGGCCAGCGCTTCTTGATATATAGGCTGTTGTGGAGCCTGCTTGATCAGTACCAGGCAGAGTTCAATCTCATAAGAAATATGATCATCAGGTATCTGATTTTCATCGCGCACCGATAAACCAAGCGCATGCAGAAGTCCGCGTATTTCTTGCGTGCTGTTGCCCATTAATTGGGGTTCCGTTTCCAGATAGGCTGAGGCATAAGGCGGGGCAAGCAAGGCCTGTGGTCCGACAAACAGGCGATTGAAATCGTATTCTGCATCCCGCCAATCGTCATTGAGATTCAGTAGCGGGAAAGTGACCTGTGCACGACAGTATTTTTCAATTTTATTAATTAGTTGCGGCAGTGTGTCCGCCTGGGGAAACATGTAGAAGTCACGGAGTAACAACCCGACACCGTGCCAGTCAGAGCATGAAAACAGACTGGGTAAGGCGGATAATTCCCCTGTGCTGGCCGATATATTGAGTATTTTTTTCATAAGTTAGGCACTTATATAAATGCAGGTTTGCATTCAATAATAACCTTACTCTTTAAATGGTTTTTATTTCTTTGAACAAACACGCAAATTACATATTTCAAATCTCAATTCACAGCAGTCTGGGCCCCAGGATTAATAACGGATGAGCTATGCAATAATATATTAGTTATTTTTATGTGTTGTTATGCCAAAGAGAATTTATTTTTCGGTTGGTTTTTTCGCAATATAAATATATATATAACGAGGTGCTGCCATTAAATAGTAAAGCGTTGATAATATCGTCCTCTGTTAATCGCAGTACACCAGACGGGGCATTAGCGCCAAACAGCAAGGGTGCTGCAGCCCTGTATAATCAGGGGATGGGTAATGCTGATGGGTTTTAATGGTTTAAAAAGAGTAGATTTACGTCTGGTATCCCTATATTTCCGGTTATTAACCCGCGTTGATAAATTAAAAAATTTAACATGTTCACTTTGTTACACCGCGATCGGCAATCACGGCAGGGAACCCCAAGATCACTCCACCGCCGCTTGCAGCTCAAGCCAGTCAAGGAAGTGATTAAGTGCCTGCGACTTGTCGACATCAGGAGGGATCCAGGCTGCATACTTGCTGCCTTTGAGGGTAATGGCGCAAGGAGCAACCAGTCTGCCTGCCTTGAGGTCGTTTGCCAGTGTTGGCAGCCCGCCAATTCCCACGCCCAGGCCATCGACTATCGCCTGCAGGGCCACATGATAGTGGTCAAAGCGCTGAAAGCGCTGTGGGCGCAGATCTGCTATCCCGGCGGCTTGCAGCCAGCGTTCCCATTCTCCCACTCGTGTGTGCGCAGAAACAAACACCTGGCTCGCCAGGTCCTTCAGGTCCACCACAGGTTGTCGGCTCAGCAGCGCGGGCGAAGCTATCAGGGTCAGTTTCTCTTCAAATAATGGCCGCTTGGCGAAATGACGCCATTCTGGACGCTCAAGAGGATCTCGGCGGATCAATACATCGAAAGCGGGCAGGCTTTTTGTTTCAGTGCTGTTCGACGTTGCCACCGAGACTTCGATATCGGGATACAGGGCATGGAATGCCGGTAACCGCGGGATCAGCCAGCGCATGGCGAAGGTGGTTTGGGTATTGACCTTGATGACGCGGGTACTCGGGGTTCTGCCGAAGCGCACGGCTGCATCGCCCATCAGATCGAAAGCGGCGCTGATCTCGGCGGCGAAGGCCCGCGCATGTTCCGTGGCGATATTGCGCTGCCCTTGACGCGTAAACAACGGCTGGCCCAGCCACTCTTCGAGCATTTTGATTTGGCGGCTGACGGCGCCATGGGTGATCCCCAGTTCCCCGGCAGCCGCACTCAGACTACTGGCGCGGGCGGCAGTTTCGAAGATACGCAGAGCATTAAGAGGCGGTAGATGTCGCTTGTTCATCTGTGACTTTTAGTATCAGTTATGGGGATTATTTATCGATAGTATGAAACAAAGGCACTGATTAAGGTAGCGGCTTTACCAGCAAAAGCGGAATGCCGTGGAAATCTATCTATACGTGTTTTTACTCGCTCTGGCGGCGGGGACTCTGAGTGGCATGATCGGTACCGGGTCATCTTTATTACTGCTGCCAATGTTAGTCCACGCCTTTGGCCCCCGAGCGGCGATGCCCGTTATGGCGATAGCCGCCATTATTGGCAACCTGTCACGGATGGTGGTCTGGTGGCGGCAGATCGATTGGCGTGCCGCAGTTGTTTATGCACTATTTGGTATGCCAGCGGCTTCGCTTGGTGCACATACGCTGCTTGCGCTGCCTGCCTGGATCATCGACTGTGCGCTGGGGCTGTTTTTCTGGGGCATGCTGCCGCTAAGGCGATATTTACACCAAACGCAACGGCGGCTGTCGCTGGTGCAACTGAGCCTGTGCGGCGCTGGCATCGGTTTTCTGACCGGATTGGTGCTTTCCACCGGTCCGATGAGTGTGCCCGTTTTCACCGCCTATGGTTTACGCGGCGGTGCATTTCTGGCAACCGAAGCCGCCAGCGCACTGTTACTCTATAGCAGCAAGGTGGGCACCTTTGTCGCGCAGGATGCACTGTCCTGGCAAACCGCGCTGCAAGGTCTGTTAGTCGGCGCAGGTATTATGCTGGGCACTGTCGGCAGCAAGTCGCTGCTGTTGAAATTTCCTGCCAGGACCTTCGACATAGTGATTGACCTGCTGCTGTTTATTTCCGGGGCGGCACTGCTATACAGCGCCTGGTGCGGATAAGTCTCTGGCAGTGGTCACATCCTGCCTGGCTTTCATTAATGCCCGATCCCAGGGAGCCGTGTCGCCAAAACTCTGTTTTAAGTGCTCGACAAAAGAGCGTAATTTCAACGAAATATGGCGTCTTGATGGGTAGACGGCATAAATGGCCAGTCGCGTGGTCTGATGATCTGTCAGCAAAACCTGAAGCTTGCCTTCGGCGATCGCCCGGGCGAAAACAAAGTCGGGTCCGTAAACAATACCTGCTCCCTCGAGGGCTGCCGCCAGCAGGATTTGCATATCGTTTGCCGCCAGTCGCAAAGGTCCGTCGATAATATGGCTATTGCCCTGCGGGTCAACCAGCGTCCAGTCGCCGGCTGAAACGGCGTTATTAAAGGCCAGCCTCGGAGCCTGGCGAAGGTTATCCAACGTTGGGGGCACGGCGAACTTTTGCAGAAAGGACGGCGCAGCGCAGAGCAACATTTGGCAATCGGCAAGTCGTTGTGCAATAAGATCCGAATCCTGCAGGGTGCCGATGCGGATGGCAACGTCGATACTTTCTGCCAGTAGATCGGCATAGTGATCGCTCAGCACGGTTTCTACCCTGACCTCGGGATAGTTATCCATATAGCCAGCTACCACATTGCCCAGATACAGGGCACCAAAGGTTGCGGGCGCGGCCACACACAGACGGCCTTGCACCCTTTGTTGGGTGTTTTGTGCCTCACTGTCCGCTTGCTCCACTGCCTCGATAATGTCTTTGCAGCGCTGATAATATGACCTGCCGATATCGGTAAGGGTCAGTAATCGGGTGCTGCGTTGCAGCAGTCGTACCTGCAAGTGATCTTCCAGTGCAGAAACATGTTTGCCGGCCATGGAGGGGGAGAGGCCAAAGCGCCGCGCTGCGCCAACCAGGCTGCCACCTTCGACGGCGGCAACAAATACCGCCATGCTGGTCAATCGGTCCATTGCGTCTCCATATGATAATTGCATTATCAGTTAACGATAATAATCAGGAGATTATCACATATCTTGATGGTCGCTATAGTGAGTCTGCCCGCGATCCGGCGGGTTGCCTTGGACTGGAGACCGAAAATGAAAGTCGCAACCAATAACCTATCTATTCATGTTGAGCAGCAGGGGAGTGGGGACTGCGCTCTGGTGTTCCTGCATTACTGGGGGGGCTCATCTCGCACATGGCGGCATGTTACTAAACAGCTTGCCCGG
The DNA here is from genome assembly GCF_012933545.1 of Rouxiella aceris. Classification (GTDB taxonomy): domain Bacteria; phylum Pseudomonadota; class Gammaproteobacteria; order Enterobacterales; family Enterobacteriaceae; genus Rouxiella; species Rouxiella aceris. The sequence continues at coordinate 78,724 of NZ_JAADJU010000015.1, forward strand.
GATTTTCATTGCCTTGCCATCGACCATCGCGGCTGGGGGCAGTCCGATGCGCCCGCAGATGGCTACGGACTCGCCGACCTTGCCGCAGATGCCGAAGGGGTTATCCAGGCGCTGGGACTTCGTCGTTATCTGCTTGTGGGTCACTCGATGGGTGGCAAGGTCGCGCAACTGATGGCCTCCCGTCGTCCCGAGGGGCTGATGGGCTTAGTGCTTGTTGCTCCCTCACCACCGCAGCCTATGGCTATGCCGCAACCAGCCAGGGATATAATGGCTGCAGCCTATAATAGTCGCCAAGCGGTGGAAGCCACGCTCGATCATATGCTTACGGCCAGAACGTTGTCGGGTGAGGATCGAGAATTCGCCATTGCCGATAGCCTGGGGGGAGCACCTGCCGCAAAAGCTGCCTGGCCACGCGCGACAAGCCTTGAAGATATCTCGGCTACGGTTAGCGAGATCGCGGTACCGGTTCTGGTGATTGCCGGTGAATTGGATCGCGTCGATACGCCAGACTTACTGCGGGCAGAGCTGCTGAGTCGTGTTCCGCAGGCAGTGATGGTAATTTTGCCGGGCACCGGTCATCTATCGATGCTGGAGGCACCTGATGAGGTAAGTCAACTTATCCACCAGTTTTGTGGCCAGATCTTTACTCCCCAGGCTTAAGACCGTCGATAAGCCCGCTGTTTTTACCGCGGGTTTATGAACGTAATCACAATCATAAAACTTCAATGCGCAATACCAGAAATCGTTATGCTATTGTGCGATCGTTCCATGTATCTCTGTAAATTATATTACCTTCTGTATATTTCCAAGTAATTGTTTCATAGCGATATTCAATATCCTCCAAGTGCGTACTGGTCATTCCAGATGGATGTAAGTTTGGAGTAATTGCGGTAATCTTAATGTTTTCCATCAAAATATTGAAATATTCAACTTCAATTCCAGCGTCGTTAGTCCTATACATTTTCAACATCGCAGTTTTTAATAGACGCCCTTCACAAAGGGTACGAAAAAGTAGAGGTGTCGTTCTGTCGAATTCTTTTTGTATTTTGATCGGAGTATGAATCCTTGTTCCAGTTAGTCGCCCCGAATTGTTATCTGCAGGTAAGCAAACATGATGATTAACAGAACGCAGCTCAATTGAACCGAGACGAGCAGGCATCAGGCAAGAACCAACAATAGGTGAATCATTTTCATCTGTTAACCATAAATGTGCCGGATTTGACATACATTAATATCCTCTTCATTTCTTTTTACATTTATACCAAAGAAAAATATGGAAACAAAAAACAGAAAGAATAAATAATCCTATTAAGTTTATGGCAATATCAGGAAACCAAGATACTGCAAACATACTAAAAATAATGATGGATAATAAAAAACCCCATCCCCATAAAAATAATATCAGCTCTTCTTTAATCCACTCTTTAAAGAACTTCATGATTCACCTCATTAACTTTATGATTAAATGAACAAGTTCATCATCTGAAATAAGCATGGGGTTTAAATAAGGACTTCTGGTGATAACTGGCTCAATAAGGAAATACATCATTTCAAGATTTCGTTCATATAATGCACTATAGTAAAATGCATTGAATTTTTTTAAGGTGTCTGCGCAGTTTGCTGCTTCCTGGACTAAACCATATAAATTTAGAGTAACAGCCGTTAAAGTCACGCTGCCTTTAAAAACTATTGATTTGGTTCGGTTAATACGCTCATTAATAATTGCGTTAAAACTATAGCTCTGACAAATTGCTGTGGCTATAGCAATAATTAATAATCGATTGGTAAGTCCAGTTGATGATATGTGCACTCCTGAACTGACAAGTTGACGAAGAACATGTTGTGCTCTTCCTTCATTTTTATTTTTGAAATGTATTTCAATATATATGCGAATCATTTCAAAAATAACATTTCTGTCTTTAATTAATTGAATAACTCCAGCTATAAACCTGACATCTTCATGTTTTAGTTTAGAACAAACATCCTGATAGTTCTCAGTGAAACAAGATGCATAGTATGATGCTCGTGTTACGCCATCACCCATTTGTTTCAGATTGGCAACAACGTTATCCTTAACTCCTGTCAGCGCTTCTTCAAGTTTCACTGCAAGAATTTTGTCAGCCTGCAGAGAGGTAATTATTGAATTACTATGATACATAACTAATTCCTTTAGAAAAACATTCCTTTATTCTCTGAAAATTTAAGTAATTTACAAAAAATCATTATTAATACATTTTCAAAGTCTCATCTTCATATGCTTTCTCCTCCCTGCAAGTTCAAATTCGATTTTATCCCAGGTAAATTCAGAACCTGATTACCAATTGAAGTCCGGTCACACCGACATTCTAACAAACGTCATCCTTAGTTTGAAATTATGTAACTAATTGTAATATTGGCTACAATGTACAAAATAGTAACGAAGGACATTATAAATAAAAGTGCACAAACTCGAAAACCTCGATGTGATCATAAAAATAACCATAACTTCTCGCAGTTCGTCTGATATTGCATAGACGGTTTGCTTAAGCGGACTAGGCAGGTGCTCTTCTCACCGAAAGTCGTAAAGTTCGCATTTCCCGCCACTTTTGTTATGTATCTGTTAATCTCCGCACGAAAATTGTGTCTTTGGCGATGAATAAACTTGAACACGATCACAGTTATTCGTTTCACTTCCTGAAGCCGATTGTCAGCGGGAAAAATTGCTCTGATAATGTTACCGATAACATGTTACCGGTAACAATGAAGATAAAGGTAACAGTGTAGTCTGCAGAGAAAAAGCCCAGTCGGGCGTTTTTTGCAGTTAACCGGGATCTAGCACTTTCTATTCAGCCTTGGAGCTCAGTCGTGACCAATAATCAAAATCGCATTTACGTCGTCATGGGGGTTTCCGGCAGTGGGAAATCTGCCGTTGCCAATGCCGTGGCCAGTAAACTGTCTGCCGGCTTCCTTGATGGTGACTTTTTACACCCGCGCAGTAACATTCTTAAAATGGCTGCAGGTGAAGCGCTCAATGATGAAGACCGCGCGCCATGGTTGGCAGCCCTTAATGACGCGGCATTTGCCATGCAACGCACCAATAATGTCTCGATCATTATTTGCTCGGCGCTGAAGAAACATTATCGCGATCGTCTGCGCGCCGGGAACAGCAATCTCTCCTTTATCTATCTGCATGGCGATTTTCCGGTGATTGAAGCACGTATGGCGTCGCGGAAAGGTCACTTTTTTAAATCCTCCATGCTGATTTCCCAGTTCGCCGCGCTGGAACAGCCCGGCGTTGAAGAGCACGATGTGGTTGCGATTAATATCAATCAACCGCTGGACGCGGTGATCGCCGAAACCCTGCAACATATCCAGAGTTTCCAGGCACAGGAGTGTTGTGCGTGAATACCATTACTTTAGTCGGTACCGCAGCCGGGTCGGTTTTATTACTGCTGTTCCTGGTGATGAAGGTGCGTATGCACGCCTTTGTCGCCCTGATGCTGGTTTCCATTGCTGCCGGGATATTCTCCGGCATGCCAATCCTGACCATTGCCGATACCATGCAAAAAGGCATGGGCAGCACTCTGGGTTTTCTGGCCATCGTGGTGGCGCTCGGGGCGATGTTTGGCAAAATATTGCATGAAGTCGGCGCGCTGGACCAAATTGCCGCCCACTTGCTGAATCGTTTCGGTAAAAGCCGTGCCCATTACGCCCTCGGCATTGCCGGACTGGTATGCGCCTTGCCGCTGTTCTTTGATGTGGCCATTGTGTTACTGATTGGCATTGTCTTTGCCGTTGCCCGCCGTACTGACGGCAATATCGTCAGACTGGCTATTCCGCTGTTTGCCGGTGTCGCTGCCTCGGCCTGTTTCCTGCTGCCTGGGCCGGTCCCTATGTTATTGGCTTCTCAGCTTAACGCGGATTTTGGCTGGATGATTGCCATCGGCCTGGTCGCCGCCATTGTCGGTATGTTGGTCGCGGGTCCGCTGTACGGTAACTTTATCAGCCGCTTTGTTAACTGGCCGATGCCGGAAGAAGAAAACGCACCGGTGCTGAATACCAATAATCTGCCGTCCTTTGGGCTGAGCCTGGCGTTGATCCTTTGTCCGCTGGTGTTGGTGGGAATGAAAACCATAGGTGCGCGTCTGGTGACTCCGGGTACGCCATTGCAGCAGTGGCTGGAGTTTATCGGCCATCCCTTTACCGCCATTTTGATTGCCTGTCTGATTGTGATCTACGGTCTGGCAAAGCCGCGCGGTATGACCAACGAACAAACGCTGGCTATCTGTTCTGCCGCAGTACAACCGGCCGGGATCATCCTGCTGATGACCGGTGCCGGTGGCGTATTTAAACAGGTGCTGGTGGATTCTGGCGTCGGTCCGGCAATTGGTGATGCGATGATCGGCACCGGCTTGCCTATTGCCGTCGCCTGTTTTGCTCTCGCTGCGGTTGTTCGCGTTATTCAGGGGTCGGCCACCGTGGCCTGCCTGACCACCGTGGGTCTGGTGCTGCCCGTTACCCATCAGATGGGGCTTAACGGCGCGCAGCTTGCGGCGCTGGCGATCTGTATTACCGGCGGGTCTATTGTCTTGAGCCATGTGAATGATGCCGGGTTTTGGTTATTTGGCAAATTTACCGGTGCCAGCGAGCTGCAAACCTTAAAGACCTGGACCGTGATGGAAACCATTCTGGGCACCACCGGTGGCATCATCGGCATGATTGCTTTTACTTTGCTCTAAAAATACTGTGAGGACGCTATGGTTAACGAGACACTCTCCCGTGTAACACAACGCATCATCGATCGTTCCAAAGCCAGCCGTACCGCCTATCTGGCGCGCATGGAGGCGGCACGCTCGCAACGGGTACACCGTGCCCAACTGGCTTGCGGTAATCTGGCGCATGGCTTTGCCGCCTGTCAGCCTGATGATAAAAATGCCTTAAAAAACATGGTGCATAGTGATATCGCGATTATCACCGCCTACAACGATATGCTTTCTGCCCATCAGCCCTACGAGCATTATCCGCAGCGCCTGAAAGAATCGCTGAAAGCCGTCGGTGCCGTCGGGCAGGTAGCCGGTGGTGTACCGGCGATGTGCGACGGGGTGACTCAGGGGCAGGATGGCATGGAATTATCGCTGATGAGCCGCGATATTATTGCCATGTCTGCCGCCATTGGCTTGTCGCACAATATGTTTGATGGCGCACTGTACCTGGGCATTTGCGACAAGATAGTGCCGGGATTAGTGATGGCGGCGCTCTCTTTCGGCCATCTGCCAGCGGTATTTGTACCTGCCGGACCAATGAGCAGCGGCCTGCCAAATAAAGAAAAAGTGCGGGTACGCCAGCTGTATAGCGAAGGCAAGGTTGACCGTCAGGCATTGCTGGAGGCGGAGGCCGCTTCCTATCACGGCATTGGCACTTGCACCTTCTACGGCACTGCCAACACCAACCAGATGGTGATGGAAGTGATGGGCCTGCATCTGCCGGGGGCATCTTTTGTTCATCCGGAAACCGCGTTGCGTGACGCGCTGACCGACGCGGCTGCACGTCAGGTGACTCGTCTGACCGAAACCACCGGCAACTATCAGCCCCTTGGCCTGTTGATGAATGAGAAAACATTGGTTAACGGCATTGTTGCCCTGTTGGCTACCGGTGGCTCCACCAATCTGACTATGCATATGGTAGCGATGGCGGCGGCGGCGGGCATTATTATCAACTGGGATGACTTCTCCGAGTTGTCGGATGCTGTGCCTTTATTATGTCGTATCTACCCTAATGGCCCGGCTGATATCAATCAATTCCAGGCCGCGGGCGGCGTACAGCTGGTGGTGCGAGAACTGCTGAAAAACGGCCTGCTACATCAGGACGTCAATACCGTCGCCGGTTTTGGGCTGGATCGCTATACCAAAGAGCCATGGCTGGATAATGGCAAGCTGGCCTGGCGTGAAGGTGCGGATAAATCGCTGGATAATGAAGTCATTGCCAGCATTGCTCAGCCGTTTGAACACCATGGTGGCACCAAGGTGCTGTCCGGTAATCTGGGACGTGCCGTAATGAAAACCTCTGCGGTACCGGCTGCAAATCAGATTATTGAAGCTCCGGCGGTGGTATTTGAAAGTCAGCATGACATTGTGCCCGCCTTTGAAGCGGGCAAGCTGGACCATGACTGTGTGGTAGTGGTGCGTTTCCAGGGACCGCAGGCCAATGGCATGCCTGAGTTGCATAAGCTGATGCCACCCCTTGGTGTGTTGATGGATCGTGGATTTAAAGTGGCGCTGGTCACCGATGGCCGTTTATCGGGAGCCTCCGGCAAAGTGCCGTCTGCCATTCATGTTACCCCTGAAGCTTATACCGGCGGCATGCTGGCTAAAGTGCAGAACGGCGATATGATCCGCGTCAATGGTCGTACCGGCGAACTAGAGCTGCTGGTAGATGAAAGTGAACTGGCCCGCCGCCTGCCTTATCAACCGGATCTGCGTGCCGAACATATTGGCTGCGGCCGAGAACTGTTTAGTGCCTTGCGTACGCAACTGTCCGGTGCCGAGCAAGGGGCCTGCTGTATCCGATTCTAATCGCGGTAAAGATTGGTGGTTTTTGCCAACGATAAGATAAGGCAAGTTTTTATCCAACGACCACAGGGAGTTATCCTTGTGGTCGTTTTTTTAGCAGTCCCTTCTTGCGCACCAAATTTAACCCGGTGAGGCATCCTTTATTGCCTTGCCAACAGTCCCTTTCTATAAACTGTTATAGTTTATTTTCATATTATTGTTACTGTTATAGATATTGGCAGTATGGTTAAATTCCCTTCTGATTTTATTTCCAAAAAACCCCATTCCCGTCACTTATACTTAACCTGTTGGGTGAAAAATAGCCAATTGTAGTGCCTGCATTTAAGCTTGGGTTAACGGCATCATCTGTAAAAATAAAGAGGTTTTATGTTCGGTCTGGATGCTTTCGAACTTGCACGTATACAGTTCGCTTTCACCGTCTCCTTCCATATTATTTTTCCGGCCATTACCATCGGGCTGGCCAGTTTTCTGGCAGTCCTGGAAGGCATGTGGCTGAAAACAAAAAAGGAAGAATACCGCGACCTGTATCATTTCTGGTCCAGGATCTTTGCCGTCAACTTTGGCATGGGCGTGGTCTCCGGGCTGGTAATGGCCTATCAGTTTGGCACCAACTGGAGTGTTTTCTCCTCCTTTGCCGGCAGTATTACCGGTCCGTTGCTGACTTATGAAGTGCTGACCGCTTTCTTCCTCGAAGCGGGTTTTCTTGGCGTTATGTTATTCGGCTGGGATCGCGTCGGCCCCGCTCTGCATTATTTTGCTACCTGCATGGTGGCACTGGGAACGCTGATGTCGACTTTCTGGATCCTGGCATCTAACAGCTGGATGCATACGCCACAGGGATACGCCATCGTCAATAATCAGGTTATCCCCATCGACTGGCTTCAGGTGATTTTCAATCCGTCATTCCCCTATCGCCTGTTGCATATGACCACCGCCGCTTTTCTCTCTTCGGCATTTTTTGTCGGCGCTTCTGCCGCCTGGCATTTGTTGAAAGGTCGCAATACGCCGGCAATGCGCACCATGCTGTCAATGGCCTTATGGATGGCGCTGATCGTCTCGCCCATTCAGGCGTTGCTTGGTGATGCCCATGGGCTTAATACCCTGAAGTATCAGCCAGCGAAAATTGCCGCCATTGAAGGCCACTGGGAGAATAAAGACAGCGAACCTTCGCCGCTGATCCTGTTTGGCTATCCGGATATGGACCGTGAGGAGACGCGTTACGCCCTGGAAATTCCTTATCTGGGCAGCCTGATCCTGACGCACAGTTTGTCGCAGCAAATCCCGGCGCTGAAATCTTTTGCCAAAGAAGACCGCCCGAACTCCACGATCATTTTCTACAGCTTCCGCATTATGGTCGGCTTGGGTATGTTGATGATTCTCCTGGGATTGTGGAGCCTGTATCTGCGCTGGCGCGGCAATCTTTATGAAAACAAAATGTTCCTGCGATTTACCTTACTGATGGGTCCATCAGGTTTGCTGGCCTTATTGGCGGGGTGGTTCACCACGGAAATTGGTCGTCAGCCCTGGGTAGTTTATGGCCTGTTGCGCACCAAAGATGCGGTATCAAACCACGGCGCGATGCAGATGAGTATCAGCCTGTTGCTGTTTATCGCCATCTATTCATCGGTGTTCGGCGTGGGTTATCTCTACATGATGAAGCTGATCCGTAAAGGGCCACAGGCTCATGAGGGCAAGAGTCAGGAACACGGTGGACCAGGGCAACCGCGCACACCGGCACGTCCACTGTCGGCTATCCAGGAACCGCTCAACGACGAAGGTAAAGGAGTCTGAAATGGGTATTGATCTTCCGCTGATTTGGTTTTTGATTATCGTCTTTGGCGTGATGATGTACGTGGTGATGGACGGTTTTGATCTCGGGATCGGTTTGTTGTTTCCGTTGGTAAAGGAGGAGCATGAGCGCGATGTGATGATGAATACCGTTGCGCCGGTGTGGGATGGTAATGAAACCTGGCTGGTGCTCGGCGGAGCGGGGCTATTCGGTGCTTTTCCGCTGGCGTATTCGGTGATCCTCGATGCTTTGACCATCCCGCTGACATTAATGCTGTTTGGCCTTATTTTTCGCGGCGTAGCATTTGAGTTTCGTTTTAAAGCCAGTGCAGAGAAACGGCACATTTGGGATAAATCATTTATCTGCGGCTCAGTGCTGGCAACCTTTTGTCAGGGAGTCGTGTTGGGGGCGGTAATTAGCGGTATTCCGGTGGTTGATCGCGCCTACTCAGGGGGCACACTGGACTGGCTGACCCCTTTTAATCTGTTCTGCGGCTTTGGGTTGATTGTCGCCTATGCCCTGCTGGGCTGCACTTGGCTGATTATGAAAACCGAAGGGGCGTTGCAGCAAAATATGCACAACAGCGTCAAACCCTTGTTATTTACCCTGTTGGCGATCCTGGCAGTGATCAGTATCTGGACGCCGCTGACTCATGGCGACATTGCGGCTCGCTGGTTTACCCGGCCAAACCTGTTTTGGTTTCTGCCGGTACCGCTGCTGGTTTTGCTCGTCTCCTGGTGGATGCTTCATGCGGTAAACCGTCAGTCTCACCATGCTCCTTTTCTGTTGACGTTGGCATTGGTGTTTCTGGGGTACACCGGGCTGGGTATCAGCATTTGGCCGAATATTATTCCACCGTCAATTTCAATCTGGCAAGCCTCGTCACCGCCGCAAAGTCAGGGATTTATGCTGGTTGGTGCACTGTTTATTATTCCGGTCATTCTGGTTTATACCTTCTGGAGCTACTACGTTTTCCGTGGAAAAGTCACTCCTGAGCAAGGCTATCACTGATAACGGAGGCAGCGATGAAAAAGTTAATCAGAGAAATGGATGATAATACGGTGATCAAGCAGCCTTTCTGGAAACGGCTGGGTTGGCTGGCGATGATCTGGTTTGGCAGCGTACTGGCTTTGTTTGCGGTGGCTTCGGTATTTCGTTTATTAATGATGGCGGCGGGGATGCGCAGCCATTAATCAGTGACTGCTTCGATGTTGCGGAGGCTGTTACTGCCTTTAAAGATAGATCCCCCCCAGGAGGCCCCTGGGGGGGCAAGTTTGCAGCGTTATTTTTGCCTGTTGACCACGGCTCCGCACTATATTGCACGGTATGTAAATAATGCACCTGGTGTTGGGGCGATAATTACTGATGGGCAAATAGTGGCAGGGTAGGGCATGTTGCGGGGAGTAAAAGGTACCTGAATTGTGGAGTAGCTCCTACCTGATAATGGCCGGAGCTTATTATAAAATAGCAGTCTTATCTCGGACTGTTACCACGAGTGGTTGTCGTTTTCAAACTTATATCGTTTAGGATCAAGAAATCTGTGCGGCAGATAACGGTGTAAGTTTCGTTGCTCACAAAAATAAGTGAAGTCATCAATATGGCTTACACCACACTTTGAATAGATACGCTGCAAAGCATTTTCTATAGTACGTGATGATTTACACAACATATCGCCAATACTTTTGCTGGTCATACCCTGAAGCTTTAAAAAAATGACTTCACACTCTTTTTCCGTAAATAATTCGTCAGGTTTTTCAAGCAAAAGCGAACCGGGCAGTCGTCCGCGAATATAATCATTAGAACTAAATATTTCCAAATACTTGATTGAACCGACCATGCCGACACATTGATTGTCTTCGCTATAGAAAGGGACCTTCTTTGACAGATAGGGAGAATCAACCGCACCGGGGTGTACCTCCAGTAAGGATATGCGTTTTTGGGTATTGACTACATATTTTACTTGTTCCTGCCAATGTTTGGCAGATTCCGGATTATCGAACAGACTGGCGGGAATTTCATCGTCAAGTCGGCCGATAATGGCATCGGCAGAACGTAAGCCAACAAATTTTACCAGTGCCATATTGGCATAGATAAAACGCAGGCTTTTATCTCGGATAAAAAAAGGGGCCGGTAATTGATCAAGGGTACGGGTTAGCATTTTAGGCAGAATTAATTCACTCTCACTCATATTAATATCTCTAAAATAGGGGGGGTGAAAAAACTATACCATAGGGTAGTTTTTAATTAAAACCTGAATTTATTTATATTGACTGCTGTTCTATGTTTTATTTTTATAAAAAAGTTATTAAATCAATAAGGTAAAATAATACATTTTATATTAATATGAAAAATTATTTCTCATCAATTTATTATATATATTTATTACGTTGTGGTGATTTAATCCTATTAAATAAGCAATGGTTTTTCGCTGCTGAATTTATTGCGGTATCGCGGTGAAAGTCTTTAGCTGACTTCACACCCGGTCGGTAATTGATCTGATATGATGGCAACAACGTCCCCTTTTCGCGCTAAAAATACGCTATGTCTCGTACTCAACGCCTGTTGAATTTGCTCCAGCTTCTGCGTAGCTATCGCTTTCCTGTCACCGGGGCGCAATTAGCTGCGCAACTCGATATCAGCCTACGTACGCTTTACCGCGATATCGCCACACTGCAACAACAAGGTGCCAATATCGAAGGGGAAGCGGGTCTCGGCTATGTTTTACGCCCGGGATTTATGCTGCCGCCGCTGATGTTCTCTGAAGAAGAGATCGAGGCACTGGTATTGGGTTCGCGCTGGGTGGCGGCCCGCGGTGATAGCCGGCTCAGTGCGGCCGCCACGTCGGCACTTACCCGCATTGCCGCCGTTTTGCCTGAGGCGCTGCGTCATTCGCTGGATTCATCCGCCTTACTTGTGGGTCCTGACAGTAAAACCACGTCAGCAGTGGCCTGGCTGCCGGATATTCGCCGGGCAATCAAGGCCGAGCGGAAATTGGATATTCACTATCGCGATCTTAATGACCGCGATTCACAGCGCTGTATCTGGCCCTTTGCCCTGGGATATTTCGATCAGGTTGATGTTTTGGTGGCCTGGTGTGAATTACGTCAGGAGTTTCGCCATTTTCGCACCGACCGCATCTTATCCTTGACCATGCTGGCAACGCGTTATCCGCGCCGACGCCAGGTGCTGTTAAAAGAGTGGCGGGCAAGAGAAGGTATTGCTCCGCAGTAAGTGGCGACTACTGACAAAAATTGGCAGCAGGTGCGGCTAGCATGGAATACGCCGGGGAGCTTAACCGGTTTGTTTATCAATCTATGCGGAGCATTCCAATGACAGATCACAATTTTATCATTCTATACGTTGACAGCCCCGAGAGCAGTGCGCAGTTTTACCATGACCTACTGGGTAAAGCGCCTGTTGAACTCTCGGCAACCTTTGCCATGTTTGTACTGGCGTCCGGTGTCAAGCTGGGCTTATGGTCAAGGCATACCGTTGAGCCTTCAACTGCAGTAAATGACCCTCTCGGCGGCGGCGGCGAATTGGCCTTTGCCGTCAGCAATAGTGCCAGTGTCGATGAAATTTATAGTCGCTGGTGCCAACTTGGATTAGCGATTATCCAGAGCCCGACAGTACTGGATTTTGGTTACACCTTTGTCGCCATAGACCCGGATGGGCATCGTCTGCGGGTATTTACTCCCGGCGAACAGTAAATTATCGCTAAAACACCAGCAGTTTTATCCCTGCTGGTGTTATTTCATGGCTACCCCCTCAACGCCGGGCTGATAAGGTTAATGGCCTGGCATCACGTGAAAAGCTGTGACCGGAGAGATAAATTCACAATTAAACACAGCATTCACAGGGGTGTGTGAAGCCTATACCCGGGCTGTCTAACGCTAAAAACTGATAAAAATCATTATCATAAACATGTAAATACCATGTTAAATCCTCGCCGGGAAGTGTGATAATCATCATTTCAATGTGAATCCCCATCACCAATAATAATCATACTTTATTTCGCTGCTACTTAATGTTTGGGTGCCAATACTGCCGACCAGGGAAACCAGCCGTAAATAAAAAAGTATTACCAGTGAAAGTGCCTAAGTGTGCTAAATCGCCTGGTAAGAAATAAGAATAATTTCCATCAGAAATGGCATCAGGTGATATTGTCTGCATCCCATAAATGCTAACGCTAAAAACTATTATATGTTTATGAGGAGAACGTCATGTTTGTTGATATATTCCAGCGTGTAGCCTTTCTTATCGCCGTGTCGCTGCTCGGCTGGTACGTTGGCAAAAAATTCAAAATCAGCAGTAAAGATATTTCGACCTTATTAATCTACATTTTCTCACCGATTGTCAGCTTTGTCTTGATCCTCGACTCGCCGGCTAACGTTGGTTATGTCGGCTATTCTGTCTTGTTCTATGTGGTCTCCTGCATTGCAGCCGTGCTGGCGCTATGGGTGGGGCAGCGAATCTGGAAGGATAATCGCGCCAATCTGTTTGCCGCCGCCGGTGGGCAGGGTAACGTCGGTTATTTTGTGTTGCCCTTGGCCATCGGTCTGTTGCACGGTAAAGAGGGTGGGGCTGCTGCCATCGGTATTATTGTGTTTTGCAAGGTCGCTTCGACAATATATGAATTTACCATGGCCTTTTATCTTACCGCGCGCAGCCTTTATTCGGTCAGGAAAAGCCTGATTATGGTAGCCAAAATGCCGACTCTGCATGCCACTATTCTGGCACTTATTGTCAAATATTTTGGTTTCCACTTGCCGGAATTTCTCTCTTCCGGATTGAATGGCTTTACAGGCGGTTACAGTATTTTGGGCATGATGGTTATTGGTCTGTCTTTAGCCCGATACGAAAAATTAATCCCTGACTGGAAATTTACCGCCTATTCCATTATCTGGAAACAAGGGCTTTATACTCTGGTAATTATTTCTCTGTTTACTTACTTTTTTAACCTCAACTATGCCGAGAAAATTGTCCTGGTAATGCTAGCCAGTAATCCCCTGGCCGGAAATATTGCCGCCGTGGCGGCTGCGTTGGACGTCCATCCGGAAAAAGCCGCCTTTGCCATTATGGTCAGCACCATTCTGGCCCTGGTGACGGTACCGCTGACATTGGCCTTTGTTTTTTAGCCATTAGCTACTGCTAAGGCACGTTTTTTTACCGGTTACAAAAATTCACAGCGTTTTGTGAATTACATATGGCGCATTATTTGATGTTTTTACTTTTAAATTCAGTTTGTTGAGTGAGTTTAATGCGCGTGATTTGTGCGCGAAAAATGCGATATTGCGCCTATATTTGTGAATTATCGTTAAATACAATGTGAATACTCACCATCACCTGACAGGTTTTATCCTGCGTACCCTCACGCAGGGTGCTGGCCTGGTAAATCACGAGATAAATCAGCAATGAATAATTCAACGGCAATACAGATTATCAGTGCATTAGTGGTCCGCTCGCCCTTTGATGCGGAAATTTTGCCAGCCTGGCAACAACAGGGCCATGCCGTGCAGGTTAAATGGACTCCGACTACGGTGATTATGGATAATATCCGTGACGGCTATCGCAGCGATATTGCCATTGTTACCGTTGGGGCGATGGATGAGCTGATTGCTGCCGGGATTGTCGATGGCAGTAGCCGCATTGAACTGGTGGAATCGCGTATTGGTCTGGCGGTGAAAGCCGGTGAGCCTCATCCCGATATCGCCACCACCGAGGCGCTGGTGGCCACGCTGCTTGCTGCCCGCTCGGTGGCTTATTCTATCGGCGGTGCCAGCGGTATCTATTTTAATACCATGATCGAAAAACTCGGCATTGCCGAGGCGGTCAATGCCAGGGCCAGTACTATTCCCGAAGGCTTTACTGCCGAAAAACTGATTTCCGGCGAGGCCAGCCTGGCGGTGCAACAGGTCAGCGAGCTTTTGGTGGTGCCCGGTATCGAAGTCATTGGTCGTCTGCCGGAAGCCGTGCAAAAGACGACTGCGTTCTCGGCAGCCCTATTTAAAACAGCCAGCCAACCTGAACTATGTCGAGATTTTCTCAGACATTTACAGTCGGCACAGGCCAGTCGCGCTTATCAGGCGAAAGGGCTGGATCCGGTGTTTAATAGCTGAAATCTGGAGGCGCCATGACCGTCCGAATTGTATTATTTCACGCCACGCCGGTTGCCATGCAGCCCATTCACGATGCCTTTAACGCCCTCTGGCCAGAAGCGGAGATTGTTAATCTGCTCGATGATGGTCTGTCGATTGATCTGGCCCGGGCAAAGCAACTCAATGAGCAGATTATCGAGCGCTTTGTGCGTCTCGGTCAGTATGGCTATGAGATGAAGGCCGATGCCATATTGGCCACTTGTTCTGCCTTTGGCCCGGCGCTGGACAAGCTGGCTGCCTTGCTGCCGGTGCCGGTATTAAAACCGAATGAGGCAATGTTCCGTGAGGCGATCACCCGCGGCCAACGTATCGGTATGCTGGCGACTTTTGGTCCGGCTGTGGCACCGATGGAGCAGGAGTTTCGCGATTTTGTTGATCAGTCTGGCAGTGAAGCGACGCTGAAAACCGTGCTGGTGGAAGAGGCGATGACTTGCCTTAAGCAGGGAGATGTTGCCGGACATAACCAACAGCTGGTAGACCATCTGCCGCAACTGGCGGATTGTGATGCCATTATGCTGGCACATTTCTCCACCTCTCGCGCCTGGGATGCGGTGTCTCAGGCTAGCACTATCCCGGTGCTTTCCGCCCCCCACGCGGCGGTAAAACGCGTAAGAAGGTTGCTTGAGGCAAGCAGGGAGCCGAAATTATGCTGATAGGGGTGATTGCCGACGACTTTACCGGTGCAAGTGATATTGCCATTACTCTGGCCAAAGGGCTGCCGGGGGAAGGCGGATTAAAAACGGCACAGTATCTCGGTGTGCCACAACAGGCGGCCAGTGCCGAGATAGAAGCCGGGGTGATTGCCCTGAAAAGTCGCTCCATCGCCGCCAGCGAGGCGGTGGCAACCTCTCTGGCGGCCTGCCAATGGTTGCTCGATCAGGGTTGTAAGCAGATCGTCTTTAAGTATTGTTCCACGTTTGACTCTACTGCCGCAGGCAATATCGGCCCGGTGGCAGATGCTCTGGCGGCGTTATTGCAGCAGTCGGCGGTGGTGGTCTGTCCGGCTTTTCCGGCAATGGGCCGCACTCTGTATCAGGGACACCTTTTTGTTCACCATCAGCCGCTTAATGAGTCGGGTATGGAAAATCATCCGCTGACGCCGATGAAAGATGCTGATATTCGCCGGGTGTTGGCGGTTCAGTCGGTAAATAAAATTGGCCATATTGCCTGGCAGCAGGTTGCTGCCGGACCGCAATCGCTGATTGATGCCTTGGCGGCATCGGCTCTGCGGGGTGAACGGCTGACCGTGGTTGATGCTCTGGATGACCAGGATCTGGTGACCATTGGCCGCGCCTGCGACGGGGTGCGTCTGCTAACCGGCGGCTCGGCGATTGCTCAGGGGCTGGCGCATAACTTTATTGCTCGCGGAGAAGCGACCGGTTCGGCGGTTGCTGTGCCCCATATTGACGGTCCCGAGGCGATTTTGGTCGGCAGTTGTTCCAATACCACACGTAAACAGATAGCTATCCATGCCCGCCAGCATCCGGTATTGATGATTGCTGTTGACGATGTATTAGCCGCCAGGGTGACCAGTGAAACATTGGTAGCCTTTATTCTCGGCCATGGGGGAGAAGCGCCACTGGTTTACTCCTCGGGAGATACCGCTGCGGTGATGGCCGCTCAGCAACAGTACGGACAAATGCAGGTGTCGCAGGCGCTGGATAACCTGTTTGCCGACACTGCTCGTAAACTGGTTGCTGCTGGCGTTCGTCGTATCGTGGTTGGCGGTGGCGAAACTTCAGGTGCCGTGGTCAGTGCGTTGGATCTCGGGGCGTTGACCATTGGTCCGGAGATTGATACCGGTGTGCCGGTACTGGTTTCCTCAGGTGCGCAGCCCATCGCCCTGGCGCTGAAATCTGGCAACTTTGGCGGCGAGGATTTTTTTGCCAGGGCGGTGAAAACCCTGCGTGGAGACTGAGGGTCTGCTATTTTGTGGCTGATAATCAACCGGTGAGATAACCTTATGCTGCCTACAGAACGTCGTGATTTTATCTTTCGCTATGTGCATGAAAATCAGGTGGCGGCGATCAATATTCTCGCCAGCCTGATGAGCGTATCGCATATGACTATTCGTCGTGATGTCGAAGAGCTGGAAAGAGAAGGCAAGATCACCCGGGTGAGTGGCGGTCTTAAGCTTAATGAGGCATTGCGTCAGGAACTGGCCTATAACGATAAGGCGCAATTGCATCACCGTAGAAAAATATTATTGGGTAAATATGCTGCCAACTGCGTGGAGGATGGCCTGGTGGTCTATCTCGACGCCGGTACCACCACTTTTGAAATTGCCCGCTGTCTGGCGCAGCGTTTTCATTTAACAGTGATCACCAATGACTTTTCGATTTCACAATATTTAATGGATAAGCCGCAGGTTAATCTTTTTCATATTGGCGGCGAGGTGGATAAACGCAATTACTCCACGGTGGGAATTTGTGCCGCTTCTTTTTTAAAATCACTGAATATTGATATTGCCTTTATTAGCAGTAGTTCCTGGGATCTCCGCCATGGCGTATCAACCCCTTATGAGGGCAAAGCCATTGTCAAACAGGCTGTAGTCAATGTCTCACGTCGCAATATCCTGATTAGCGATAGCAGTAAATATGGCAAGTATGGCAAATATAATATTTTCCCCTTGGCGGAAATAAAAGAGATCATTACCGACTCGTTATTGCCGGTGGAAGATCAAGTCAGTATTCAGAATGAAGGTGTGAAACTACACGTAGTAAATGTCGAATGACCCTGAGTCAATAAGCGACCTTACTCTTCACCCCCGCAGTGCGGTAAAACATGTGCATTGGGAGAGAAAACATGTCTGCAGAAAATAAGATCCGTGAGGAAATCTGCGAAACCGGCGCCAGCCTGTTTCAGCGGGGATATATCGTAGGGACTGCCGGGAATATCAGCGCCAGACTAGACGATGGTTGGTTGATCACGCCGACCGATGCCTGCCTGGGGCGACTTGACCCGGCAGCTATTGCCAAAGTAAGCACCAGCGGTGAATGGATCTCGGGACTCAAGCCATCCAAGACACTGTTATTGCATCGCCAGGTTTACGATAACAATCCTGATGTTGGTGGCGTACTGCATACCCACTCTACCGCGCTGGTGGCATTGACGCTGGCGGGGGTATGGAGTGAGGGAGCGATCCTGCCGCCTATCACCCCTTATCAAGTGATGAAGGTCGGTAAAATCCCACTGATCGCTTACTGTCGCCCCGGAGCGGCCGAGGTGGCCAGTCAAGTGGCGGCAATAGCCAGCCAGGTGCGCGGCGTGATGTTGGAACGTCTCGGGCCGGTGATCTGGGAAAGCTCGGTAGCCAAAGCCGGATTTGCCCTCGAAGAGCTGGAAGAGACTGCACGATTGTGGATGATGCAGCAGACAAAACCTGCGCCTTTATCCCAGCAGAACCTTGATGAGCTGGCCAGCGTATTTGGCACCCGTTGGTAGCCCAAGCAAGGAATAGCGTGGGAGTGCGTACTCCCACGTTATTATAAGCCTCGATTAAAACTCTCGTTTAACGGTGATATAACCATTAAAAGTTACAGAGCATTCCTCATCATTAACAATTGATGAGCCTATTAATATATTCTCCTTCCCCTCCTTGTTTACAAAACTATATCTTACAATCAGGTTTCTGGGGTTATACTCCATAAAGGCATTTTTCATACCTTCAAAATCATCATAATCTAAATTTTCAATAGCCTTTTTAGCCATTTGTTCAGCTAAAAGTTTACTAACAGGCTGATTATCGATAAGAGTGATTTTTGTTTTACTTTTGATGATATCTTGATCATCATTGGTTCCCCAGTCATAACGCATTGCATGCATTAAATCGATATCAGCTGATCCTACCACTGCGCACGGGCTATTTTTAACAGCAAGGCTATTAAAAGAAATCCCAGTTAGAAATAGAATCATCATGATTTTCATTTTATAAAAAATTCCATTTTATTTTTAAAAGGTTTTAAATAACCATCATTGAGATAATCCCCAGGAGAGTGGAATTGCTCCTCTATTGAGGTGAAAGCAAGTCTAAAACTCTCGTTTAACGGTAATGTAGCCATTGAAATTTACCGAGCATTCTTCATCATCAACGATTGATGAACCTACGAAAATATTCTCCTTTCCCTGTTTGTTTATATAGGTGTATTTAACGATAAGATTTCTGGCATTGTATTCCATAAACGCATTACGCATCCCGTCATAATCGACATAGTTAAATTGGTCTACGACTTTTTTTGCCATTTGCGCTGCTAATAGTTTAGTGACAGGCTGGTTATCAATTATCTCAAGTTTTGTTTTAGTCTTTAAAATATCATCTTCATGTATACCAAAATCTTGCTTCATAGCTTGTATTAAATTTATGTCAACAGTTGAGCCTATAACTACGCATGGATTAACCATAGATCCAAAGGCATTAGATGAAATGCCGATGAGAAACATTGCTATGAAGTTTTTCATTTAACAATCAGCTCCTTGTCGCCGCTGTCCCAGATAGTTATACGATTTGATTCGATTGCAATAATGCAACCTTCAGAGGCAGCACCAGGGTGATTACCTCTATCACTATGAATACGGAATTCTTCGCGGCCACACATATTGTTTGAGCAATGGTAATGTGTATGACGGTGATTTTCCCGTTTAACGCGAAAAAGATAATAATCCCTCTTTGGGCTATCGCCGGTAGCGATAATTTCCCTGGCTAAAGTTCGAAGAAAAACCAGTAATTTTATTGTAAATTTTATTTTAGACAGCTTTGAATAACTATTATTGATGTAGTCAATAGGGGGGATCCCTCCCCTATTGAGGTGAAAGCAAGTCTAAAACTCTCGTTTAACGGTGACATAACCATTAAAGCCTATGGAACATTCATTATTATTGACAAAGGATGAGGCGATAAAAATATTCTCCTTACCATTTTTATTAAAATAGGTATATTTAATAATCAAATTTCTTGGCTCATCTTCAGTATAGGTGGTCAGTAATTCATCGTAAGAAAGGTACTTATATTTAGATTGTTCGTTTTTAGCTAATTGCTCCGCAAAAGCTTTGCTGATAGGCTCGTTGGCTATTAATTTTACTTTGGTTTTATTTTTTACAAGAAGATCTTGGCTAATGCCTAGATCTTCTTGCATAGCATTCATCATATCGATGTTTAATGATGATCTTGCGACAGCACAAGGGTTGCTGGCTACGGCTAAGCTATAAAATGGCAATCCACAGAGTAAAATAGTAACAAATGCTTTCATTTTACAAGGAGCTCCCTGTCATTGCTATTCCATATATCCCTACGAGTGTTAAAATCTGTAACTATACAACCTTCTGAGGCAGCGCCAGGATGTTTACCACTATCACCATGTATACGGAATTCATCGCGGCCACACATATTGTTTGAGCTATCAGGTATCAATGGTAATGTATAGGGGCCAGTTTTGGTGGAATTATAAGGTGCGCCAATAGTGTATCTACCTCGTGGTAGTGGTCCTTTGTTTTTTACACACTCCTGGTCCGGATTATTATAATAACCGATCGCTCCTGCGTACTTGGCTTCAAACTGGAATACACCATCTTTGTAAAACTTTGCATTTCTTACATCATATTCCCAGGTCATAATTAAGTCCTTTTATTCCATTGGTCCGTATGGGTGATATTGCCATCAAGATAGTGCCAGGTGATACTGCTAAAGGCCAGGTCAATATATTCATGGTGGTTATGACTTATATTGTTATCCTCTTGGATAGCAAAAAAGGATTCAATATCACTGACTTTAACTTGATCCAGCGTGGTGCGAAAGTACTCCTGTTCTTCACCGGCGTGGTTAATTTGATAAAACTTAAATACCGCCTTGCTAAATGATTCTCCTGAGGTCAGGGCGCGATATAGATAGGGGGAGGTGGTATCGATCTCTTTTTCAAAGGCATAGCCACTATGTTGCCGCTTGGCGGTAATTTTTCCGTTGGCATTATCGATG
This sequence comes from Rouxiella aceris, assembly GCF_012933545.1. Lineage (GTDB taxonomy): Bacteria > Pseudomonadota > Gammaproteobacteria > Enterobacterales > Enterobacteriaceae > Rouxiella > Rouxiella aceris. The sequence goes on from NZ_JAADJU010000015.1 coordinate 99,187, forward strand.
GTTTGCTCAACGGTATGCATTAATTCCAGTACTTCAATGCTACCTTCGCGCCCTTCAATATCCACATCGCCCTTAATCAGTGCACCGCTATGGTTATATAGCCAGAGATAAACGGGTATCGCCATAAATGACATCCTTGTTGTCGGTTTAACACAAGGATTATAACGGCGTTTTTTTTAATGATTGCAGGATTTAATAAACAAAAGCTAAATGAAATGGACTTTTTAATTTTATTATTGCTGATTTAAATAAGTGCTGGCACTAATATCCGGTGAACTTAATGATTGTCCCGTTGGCTAATGCATCAGGATATTTGCGGTGTTGCCAGCTTGCAAATTACTTGCTGTTATTTTTCCGTTTAACACGAAAATGCAAAAGATAATAATCACCCTTTGGGCTATCACCGGTAGTGATAATTTCCCAGCCGCGATGTTGGTAAAAGGCAACGGCAGTTTTATTTTTTACCAGACATTTTAGCGCGCCGGTGCGGGTGAAACTTTGTTCTACCGCCTCGATAAGCTGGCTGCCGACTCCCTGACCCTGCGCCTGTGGGGCGACAAACAGATTATGCAGAAAATTTTCCTGACTAAAAATCGAGGCAAAGCCGGTAATTTTACCGTCGGTCTCGGCCACGATCACTTTTTCGCCCAATACCGCGCGGTCAAAATCTTCCAGTTGCCAGCTGCTGCTGTCTAACCAGGTCCAGGCAGTTTTGCGCGCGGCTAAATAGAGGGTGCGTAAGAAAGGGCGGTCAGTTTCCTGATAAGGGCGGATAGGCAATGCTGGCTCCTGGTAACATATTAAGCTAACGGTAATAACCAAGATAATAGCCAAATAATGCACCGCTGGCGCTATTTTGAAAAACTATTACAGCGATAGTCCAGTGGCAACTAACAGGGGCAAGAGGGGGAAATCCGTAAAACATCCGCACCCGCCGGGGCGCGGGTGGGGTTCAGTCGAGGTAAAATACCGGTTTTAGATCGTCGCTAAGCGGGCTGTTATCAGCATTGGCAGGCATTACGTCGGCCATATGTTGCCACCACTTCTGGCAAATATCGGTGCTGGCCACGGCATCCCATCGTTCCTGCGATTCGATTTCTACATAACCAAATAGCAGATGGCGTTTTTCATCCAAAAAAATACTGTAATGGTGGGCGCCATGGGCTTTCAGGGTTTCTGCCAGCTCCGGCCAAATTGGCGAGTGGCGACGCTGATATTCGGCGTGAGCATTGGGATTTACCTGCATAACGAAGGATTTTCTGATCATGATTATTCTCCTGAAAGCAAAGAGGCCAGTAACCCTGGCCTCCCGGTTGTTGATAACGATTTAAATCACAGGGCGCTCAGATATAACTGGCGCACCTCTTCCCGGCTGGCTGTGCGCGGATTGCACGGTGCACAAGGGTCAGCCAGCGCCTTGTCGAGCCAGTCTTCGATATCCGCTTCGCGGATCCCCAGTTCTTTAAAGCCGGAAGGAATACCGACACGCAGCGACAGTTTACGAATGGCAGCAATTGCCGCGATACTGGCCTCGGTTTCGTTCAGCCCTTGAGTTTCGACGCCCATGGCGCGAGCGATATCGGCAAAACGCCGGGGCGCCGAGGCTCGGTTAAACTCTTCGACAATCGGCAGCAGAATGGCATTACAGACGCCATGCGGCAGATTATGCGTGGCACCCGGCTGATGTGCCAGTGCGTGTACCAGCCCAAGACCGGCGCTATTAAACGCCATACCGGCCAGATATTGCCCCTGAGCCATTTTCTCGCGGGCTTCGAGATTATCACCATGATCCACCGCCTGCGGCAGCCATTGCGTAATGGTGGAAATCGCCGCCAACGCCGTAGGATCGGTTAACGGATGCGCGCCGACAGAAACATAGGCTTCAATGGCGTGCGTCAAGGCATCCATCCCGGTCGCGGCGGTAACGCCGGCGGGGATCTTAAGCATAATCGCCGGATCGTCGACGGCAATATCAGGGATCAGATTACTGTCAATGATCACCTCTTTAACTTTGCGCTGACTGTCGATAATCACCGCATTGCTGGTAAGCTCAGCGGCGGTACCGGCGGTGGTATTGATCGCCACCAGGAACACTCCCGGTTTACTGACTTTGCCGACGCCAGAATAACGGGTTACCGGGCCGGGATTGGCGGTAAGGATTTTGATGCCTTTCGCGGTATCAATCGGACTGCCGCCACCAAAGGCGATCAGGTAATCGCAATGATTTTCCTGATACAGACGGAAGCCCTCATCAACTACCGCCGAAGTGGGGTTGGGCACCACGCCACCATATAATGCATAAGGCAGCGCCGCGCTTTTCAGCGCCGAGAACAAGCCGTCAAGCAAGCCCAGTTCCACTAACTGGCCGTCGGTGACAATCAGCGCCTTGCCGGGCTGTCGGGTTGCCAGCATGGCCACCATATCGACGATCGCGCCCTGGCCGTGCAGACTGATTTTGGGTAATGCCAGCATAAAACTCATAGAAAAATCCCTCTTGATATCAAATGATTTGTCTCCGCAGAGACACCGTTCGCCGTCCTTGCCGTCCATTACGCCGGGGATTGCCTGAGTCCCCGGGTCTGGATTATTGGTCGCTGTGTAAACGTCCCATCAGGCTTTCAATGCGGCAGCGAAAGGCGTGACCTCAAAACGTTTGGCAAGAGCAATCAATTCCTCAGTCTTGATAGTCTGCTTTTTCCCGCCCATAGAACGGACTTTAACCAGAATTTCAGCAGATTTTTCGGCGGTATCGATCAGTCCAAAAGCATCATCCAGCGTTGGTCCGCAGCCAAAGATACCGTGGAAGGCCCACAGCACCAGACTGTGATGCTGCATTTGATCCGAGGTAGCGGCACCAATACCGTCGGTGCCCGGGACCATCCACGGCACAATACCGACGCCTTCGGGGAACACCACCAGACATTCGGTGCTGCATTCCCACAGTTCGCGGGTGATTTTGGCGCTATCGAGTTCCAGTACATAGGTCAGGGCAATCAGGTTGGTGGCGTGACAGTGCATAATCACCCGATCCTTACCCTGGCTAACCTGTTTGCGCACGGCATGTGACTGCAGGTGTGAGGCCAGTTCCGACGTCGGCAAGCCACCGGCGGTCAGTCCCCAGAGGATTTTGTAGCTGGTGCCTTGCCCATCGAGCTGGATAATGGCCAGCGCTTCCGACGGTGCCAGTTGCACGTTACGGAAAAACTTGCCGGAGCCGGTAACAATAAAATATTCATTGGCCAACGCCGGTGCATGCTGGCTGAGTTCAACCTGACGCGGCTGCGGGTAAAAATCCTGCAGATAAGGCGCTACCTCTTCCGCCGTCAGGCGCATGCTGACGTTGCCGCCGTTGCGCTCGTCCCAGCCTTTCAGCCACATATCGGTGGTCGCTTTGACCATGCCTGCTACAAACCACGAACTAAATAAAGTTTTCATCAATTCTTTCCTGCAAATAACCAATAGGGTGAATGCGTATCGGCAAGGCTTAGCGTTTGGCCAATACCTGAGTTTCGTACTGGCGCACGTTGTCGAGCCACTGGCCACCGACGGGGACGTCGTGACGCTGGCAATAGCTGTCCCACACCGCCTGCCATGGCAGCGATTTTTGTTCTTCCAGCAAGGCCAGACGTGCGGTGTAATCGCCTTCGACTTCCAGTTTTTTCAGTAACTCCGTCGGTTCCAACAGCGCTTTCAGCAAAGCCTTTTTCATATTGCGCGTACCAATGACCCAGGCGGCGATGCGGTTGATGGAGGCATCAAAGAAATCCAGGCCGATATGTACACGGTCAAACAGCTTGTGACGCACTATTTCACTGGCGATAGCCTGAGTTTCGTCGTCGAGCAGCACCACGTGATCGCTGTCCCAGCGTACCGGACGGCTAACGTGCAGCAGCAGCCGTGGCACATACAGCATGGTGCTGGAGATTTTGTCGGAGATGACTTCGGTCGGATGGAAATGCCCGGCATCGAGGCAGAGTGCAGTCCCACGGCTGGCGGCATAGCCGAGATAGAATTCGTTGGAACCGACGGTGTAACTTTCTGAACCAATACCGAACAGCTTGCTTTCGACGGCATCAATATGTTCATTTGCGGAGAATTTCTCGGCAATAACTTCATCAAGAGCACTCATCAGGCGCTGACGCGGAGCCAGACGGTCGACGGTGATATCTTTCATGCCGTCCGGGATCCAGATATTCATGACCGACGGCGTACCCAGCGCGCGGCCAAAAGAGGCAGAAACGCGGCGGCTGGCCTGGCAGTGTTCGATCCAGAAGCGACGGATTTCCGGATTAGTGTGCGACAGGGTAAAACCGTCGGCACTGAGCGGATGCGAGAAGCAGGACGGATTAAAGTCCAGACCAAGATGGTTCTTCTGCGCCCATTCGACCCAGCCGGCAAAGTGTTTGGGTTCGATTTCATTACGCGCCACCGGCTGGTCAGATTCCAGATAGATAGCATGTAAATTTAGACGATTAGGGCCGGGGATCAGCGAAATAGCCAGTTCCAGATCGTCGCGTAACTGCCGGGCATTGCGCGCTTTGCCCGGATAGTTGCCGGTGGCCTGAATACCGCCGGTCAGGCCACCTTGTGAACTTTCAAAGCCGGCGACATCATCCCCCTGCCAGCAATGGATGGAGATCGGCAGGCTATCGAGTTGTTTGATTGCGGCTTCGGCATCAATGCCCAGTTGAGCAAAACGTTCTTTAGCAAGCGCCCATGCGTTGTCGATTGATGAAGTCATACAGCAAGTTCCTCATTGGTGTGACACAGCGCCTGAAAACGGCGCCAGTGAGTGGAAAAGTCCGCGTGAGTGCGGGGCACGTAGTGGTGTTGTTCGAAGTTGTTGGCCACAATGCGGCGGAATTCGCCGGCATCGGCAACGGCATGCAGCGCCATTAACTGGCAACCGATATTGCCGAGGGTCGAGGCCTCAACCGGCCCGGCGCTGACGTTAAGCTGACAGGCATCGGCGCAGAGCTGGTTCAGAAACTGGTTCTGACTGCCGCCGCCGACAATATGAATATTGTCCAGCGGCCTGCCCTGTAACGCCGCCAGTTGCAGCGAAACCTGGCGATACTGCATGGCCAGACTGTCGAAAATGCAGCGCGCCAATTCGGCGGCGGTGTCGGGTACCGGACCACCCTGTTGCCGACAGGCTTCGCGGATGGCGGTGACCATCGAACAAGGATTGATAAAGCAGTCTTCGTTGGGATTAATCAGATAGGTGAATGGCTTGATGGCCTTCGCCTGGGTGATCAAAATCGGTAAATCCTGCACATTCAACTCACGGCAGACGCGCTGAAACAGCCACAGTCCCATGATATTTTTCAGCACCCGATAGCTGCCGTTAATGCCGCCTTCATTGGTGATATTGTCGTGCAGCGCCTGGGCATGATTGAAAAACTTCTGGCTCTCAATGCCCATTAACGACCAGGTCCCCGAGCTGAGGTAGGCACTGTGCGTATTGCTAAGGGGAGCGGCAACCACCGCGCTGGCGGTATCGTGGGTAGCGACGGCAAACACCGGCACCTTGCGTCCGCGCGGGCTATGCCACTCGCCGAGGCTATTGCCCGGCTGGGTGGGTTTTTGCAGCCAGCGGCGAGGCACCCCAGCCAGTTTCAGCAAGTCGTCATCCCAGTCGCCGGTGGTGATATTTAGCAACTGCGTGGTGCTGGCGTTGGTATATTCCCAGTTCATGTTGCCGGTAAGACGGTAGTGGAAATAATCCGCGATCATTAACAGATGCGCGGCTTTGCTCACCACTTCCGGCTGTTGCTCGGCCAGCGCCCGCAACTGATATAAGGTATTGAACGGCATAAACTGAATACCGGTTTTTTGATAAATAGTCTGACGGCCAAGCTGCTGCTCCATGCGCGCCATCACCCCTTCGGTACGGCAGTCGCGGTAGGCAATGGGTAATCCCACGCGTTGACCCTGTTCGTCCAGCAGCACGTAATCCACCCCCCAGGTATCGATACCTATGCCATCGAGGGCAATACCGGAGGCATCCAGACGATTGAGGCCTTCACGAATATGCCGTTCAAGGGCATCGAGATCCCAGGTTTCGTGACCGTCAATACGCGTCAGATTATTGGGAAAACGGTGAATTTCCTGCAGTGTCAGCGTGGGCGCCGAGTCGGGTTGCAAACGGGTAAACGTCGCCAGCATTACCCGGCCACTGGAAGCGCCAAGGTCAATTGCGGCAAGATAGTGAGTTGTCATAGCGGCCATTCCTTAGTGAATATGCTGGCCAGTGTAGGAGGGGCAGGGGACAGACACCTTCCGGTGACTGCCACCGGTTTTATCGGAATGGCAGCATTAAAAAGGTAGATGCGAGGCAGATCACAGTTCGCTGCAAAGCTGGCTTTTTGCGCGGAAAACCGCACGTTGCAGCAGTGGCTGGGGGGGATTGTGACCTTGGCCGCAGAACCGTATTAAAGCCGGTTGAATCTTGAAAAAACGACCGGCGATAGCGTTTTTACTGCCACGGTTTGAAGGTAAGGCCGCAGCATGCGGGGTAGGCTTTTTCTAAAGCCCTATACTGTTGCCTAACCGGAGGCGAGAAATGACGTTACTAAAAGGGGATGATTATTTTGCCGCGCCAGAGTTGACCGTCACGGTCGAACGACGCCTGCCGCAAGAGGCATTCCCGGAGCACTACCATGACTTTCATGAGATTATGCTGGTGGAAAGCGGGTCGGGGGTGCATATCTTTAATGATATTCCCTATATTCTGACCGCGGGCACCGCCTGTTTTGTGCGTGCCAACGATCACCATCTTTTTGAAAATGTCGACAACCTGCGGCTGACCAATGTGTTATTCCGTTCGCCCAAAGCCTTTCGCTTTATCCAGGATATCGACAACTTTCTGCCGCAGGATCACCACTACCCGACACAGATTCACTGGCAACTCAGTCCGCCGGTGCTACAGCAGGTATTGCAGTGCGTTACCCAGTTGGCTGCGCTGCCCGATAATGTGGATATGGGCGCTATCGCTATTCGCGAAAGTCTGTTTTTACAACTGTTGATCCTGTTCTATCAGCAGCGCTTCCAGCCACAATTGAGAGATACCTCCGAAAACCGGGTCAATCAACTGTTGCAATGGCTACAGTCACATTACAGTGAAGAAGTTAACTGGACGGAATCTGCAGAACGTTTCTCGCTGGCGTTGCGTACCTTGCATCGGCAGATCAAACACTACACCGGCATGACGCCACAGCGTTATCTTAACCGTTTACGTTTGCTGGAAGCGCGTCGGCGCTTATACCAGAGCGATCAGAGTATTACGGATATCGCCTATGCCTGCGGATTTAGTGACAGTAACCATTTCTCGACCCAGTTCCGTCGGGAATTTTCTGTGTCGCCAAAACTTATGCGTGATCAAGTAGGTTAAGCGGCATCGTTCGCGGCCAGTGGTCATCTGCCCCTGCGCCGCTTGGCTTATTTGCTGCCCTGGGTACCGAGATCGCTGTTATGTCACTGAAACTGACCAAAAATGATTTTTTTCTTACCGGTATCAATTCGGTGATGGTGGAAGAACGTCATCCTCAGGCAGACTTTTCCTGCCACGATCACGATTTTGATGAACTGGTGATTGTCTGGCGCGGCAATGGCCTGCATATCTGGAACGATATTCCTTATCCCATTACCTGCGGTGATCTGTTTTATATCAACGCCAAAGATCGCCACAGCTATGAGTCGGTCAACGGCCTGGTGCTGGATAACGTGCTGTACTGCCGTGAGCGTTTCAGGCTGACCGCCGACTGGGAGCAGCTATTGTTGGGGGAACATGCCAGCCAGGAACAGCGTTACTGGCGGTTAAGTACGCTGGGGATGGCGGTGTTGCGTGACAAGGTGGATGAACTGGCCAAGGAGTGCATGAAGTCGGAGCCGCTTTCCGTACAGTTAAGTGAAGCCCTGCTGATGCAACTGGCGTTGCTACTGCTGCGTTTTCGCCATCAGCCCAACAGCGGCGCACTGCCCGATGCCCATCAACTGGATCTGTTGCTGATGGCACTGCGGGCCAGCATTGCCGAACCTTTCCACCTCGACAGTTTTTGCCAGCAGCATCAGCTCGGCTCTCGCGGATTGCGCGCCTTGTTTAAACATCATACCGGGATGAGTGTTCCTCATTACCTGCGCCAACTGCGGATTTGCCGGGCGATGAGTTTGTTGCGTTATGGCAATAAGACTATTGGCGATGTGGCGGCGGAATGCGGGTTTGACGACAGCAATTACTTTTCCGTGGTGTTTAATCGTGCCTGCGGTGTTTCGCCACGTGATTATCGCCAACGTTTTATCACTCAGTTGCGTAAAGCGCCTATGCAACCATCGGCGGTGGTCAATCTTTCCTGATATCTTTCCCGTTGCAATGAGCATAACGGCAGCAACCCGCCTGCCGTTATGCGCTATTTTATTTACAGCGCCATACCCAGCCCGACGATATTGGCCGCCAGAATAATCACCAGCGCGCCAAGGCACAGAATACGCACCGGTTTTTTGCCCACGCCGCGCCATTCGTTTAATACCAGACCGACAATACCGCCGCACAATACATAGAAACTCATATGCAGCATCCAGCTCATATAGTCATATTCAATAGGAATGCTGGCATGTCCCCAGGCATAAAAGAAGAATTGCAGGTACCACATAATGCCGGCAATAATCGAAAAAATGATATTGGCGAAAAGCAGCGATTTGGCCACCGACATATCGGCTTTTAGCGAAATATTTTTGCGGGTTGCCAGGCGGATAAAACAGAATCCCAGATTGACGATGGCACCGCCGCCCATAATCACCACATAACTTGGCAGCGCAATATACAGCGGGTCAATACCCAACGCTTTCGCCGCCTGATGCATAGGTACGGCAGCGCTCATGGCAAAAGACATACCGGCAGAGAAAATGCCGCACATTACCGCCAGAATCAGCCCTTTGCGCAGATTAAACTCTTCGGCTTTAATGCCCAGCGCCTGTTCTTTCAGATAACCGGCGTAGCTGACAATCGCCACCCCAATCACGGCGACAACTACGCCAAGCAGCGTCAGTTGGCCGCCGAGGGTACCAAAAAGCAAACCGATTTTACCTTGCAGGATCGGTGTCATCAGCGTGCCGATAATCAGCGTAATACCGATGGCAATGCCGATACCCAACGACATCCCCAGGTAGCGCATGGTCAGGCCATAGTTGATATTACCGACCCCCCACATGGCGCCGAACAGGAATACCGGCAGCAGCGTCATAAAACTGAATGAACCGTAATAGGCCCAGAAGTCAGGTAACAGCGCATAGCTGACTGCCCATGGCAAAATGATCCATGAAAAGAAGCCGCCCAGGGACCACATGGTTTCCCATGACCAGTTTTTGACTTGCTTAAATGGTGCGTAGAAGCACGCTGCGCTGGCCGCGCCTATCAAATGCCAGATGATCCCTAAAACAATCGAACTGTTCATTACCCTAGACCTTTTGTTATATAGCGAGACAGGTATCAGTGAAGAGATAAGTGATGGCGCTGCCTATGCCGGGATAAGTGCAAAGCAAGACAGCGGTTGAGCAGTAGTTTAAGAAGTGTCTGGCGGGCGGGCCTTCCGGCCACTGCCACAAAGAAATGGCAGTTGGCATTCACTGAAAGGTGAAGGTGAGTCAGTTCACAAATTCGCAGATTGCTTTAAAAGGCATCAATATCACCCGGGTAGTGATGCCAATATTGCATTGATATAAAAAGATAATTTATTTTTTCAGGCCTGGGGTCGGGAGCGATTTTTGCCTCGCCGCGATTAACTCTTTGCCTTTGCATGCAGCGAATGAGTCAGCTCATGGGCATAACGAATAAAATCAGTCACCGCTTTATTTTTGACATGCCGCTGCCAGCTTAAGGTCAGCGTTGTGGTAGCCGCCGCTTCGCTGAGAAAACAGTAATTCACATCGGGGATCATCACGGAGGTTTGGGTTTCCGGCACCAGCGTCACCCCCATTCCCATCGATACCAGACCGATGGCCACAGAGACATCGCGGGTAAACTGGATTTTCTGCGGGACAAATCCCGCCTGCTGACAGGCATTCATCGCCGACCATCCAAGACCGACGCCGGGAGGGTCTTTCTGGATAAGAAATGGCAAGGACGACAGGGCAGAGAGTGCGATTTTCTTTTCCTGACCCAGAGGATGATTGCGCGGCAGCACGGCAATCAGTGGCCGGGTAGCCACATCGAGATAGTCAAGTTCCGGATATTGCGGCACCGGTGATCGAACCAGCGCTACATCCAGTTGGTAATTTAGTAAAAGTGTAAGTTGTTCGTGAACATTATGTTCTTCTATCACGATCTCGATATCGGGTTTCTGCTTGCGATAACCATTAATTAACAGCGTTAAGGCCGGATCAAGAATCGAAGAACCGACGTAGCCGAGCTTTAGCTGTCCTTTATATCCCAGCCGTAAACTGCGCGCATTTTCGAGAAATCGATCGTAATGATTAATGGCAATACGCGCTTCCTCCACCAGTTGCTGCCCCTCAAAGGTCAGTGCAACATGGCGCCGATCGCGGGTAAACAACGGGATTTGCAGTGCCTGTTCAAGCACTTTGATTTGCAGGCTTAATGCTGGCTGGGCAATACCCAGTCGCAGTGCCGCCTTGCCAAAATGCAGCTCTTCTGCCAGCACCACAAATGACTGTAATTGTCGGTAGTCCATAGGTTCTCCAGTACGTTTCCCTAATAGTAATACCTTATCAAAGTGCCGGGTATTGTTATTGGACTCTTATCAGTATTCCTCTGAAACTGTGCGGGCAACGGCAGGAAAGGTCAGTGCACGGGCACTGAGTTTTCGGTCGTTATTGCCAGAATGCGGCGGGGCTATACATACCGCTGAATTGCCGATTACCTGACTCAGAGGGCATTGCTATGTCTGAAGTACAGAAAAAAGTGACGGATCTCCGTTCCGCACTGGAGCTGTTAAGCCAGTACGATGACGAACTGATCTACACCGATGAACCCGTTAATCCTATTGCCGAGTTAGCCGGGGTATACCGCTACGTCGGCGCACATGGCACGGTTAAACGTCCAACCCAAATCGGACCAGCGATGATCTTTAACAAGGTCAAAGGCTATGACGATATGCGCGTGCTGATAGGTCTGCTCTCTTCACGCAAACGTGTAGCGCGCCTGTTTGGTACCACCCCGGAAAACCTGGCGTTTATGCTCAAGGATTCCGTTGCCGATCCCATCGCACCTATTGTTATTCCTCGCGAAAAAGCGGTGTGTCAGGAAGTGGTTCATCTGGCCAGCGATGCGGACTTTGATATCCTGAAGATCCTGCCTGCGCCTACCAATACCCCGGAAGATGCCGGTCCCTATTTCACTCTCGGCATGTGCTACGCCGCGGATCCTGAAACCGGCGAACATGACGTGACTATTCACCGTCTGTGCGTGCAGAGCAAAGACGAAATTTCCATGTACTTTGTGCCGGGCCGCCATCTCGATACTTTCCGCCAAAAAGCGGAAGCCGCTGGCAAACCGCTGCCAATTTCCATCAGCATCGGTGTCGATCCGGCCATTGAAATCGGTGCCTGCTTTGAGCCGCCAACCACCCCGCTGGGTTTTGACGAACTCTCTATCGCCGGTAGTCTGCGTAAGCAGGCGGTAGAGCTGGCCGAGTGTCTGACGGTAAATGCTCGCGCTATTGCCAACGCGGAAGTGGTGATCGAAGGTGAACTGCTACCGAACTATCGCGTGCGAGAAGATCAAAACACCGATACCGGTAAAGCCATGCCTGAATTCCCTGGTTACACCGGTAGCGCACAGGCGCAGGTTCCAGTTATTAAAGTCAAAGCCATTACTCACCGCCGCCATCCGATCCTGCAAACCTGTATTGGGCCAAGCGATGAGCATACCAATATGGCGGGTATCCCCACCGAAGCCAGTATTTTGCAGATGGTTGAACGTGCACTGCCGGGCTTTGTACAGAGCGTGCACTGTCCAACACCGGGTACCGGTAAATATCTGGCGGTGCTACAGGTGAAAAAACGCACCCCGGCTGACGAAGGTCGTCAACGCCAGGCCGCACTGCTGGCTTTTGCCGCTTTCTCCGAGCTTAAACACGTCATGCTGGTGGATGAAGACGTCGATATCTTTGACCTCAATGACGTGATCTGGGCGATGACCACCCGCTATCAGGGTGATGTCAGCACCGTCTTTATTCCCGGTGTACGCTGCCACCCGCTTGACCCTTCATCCGATCCGGCCTTTAGCCCGTCGATCCGCGACCACGGTATTGCCTGCAAAACCATTTTTGACTGCACAGTACCTTACAACCTGAAAGCGAATTTCCAGCGCAGCGAGTTTCTCGAGGTGGATGTGAACCGCTTTATCCCGGGTTTTAACAAAAAATAAGGAGACAGCATGTCAGGGTCTGCATTACGAACACCGCGGAAACCGCGCGTCATTGTTGGCATTAGCGGTGCGTCCGGATTTTCTTACGGCGTCCAGGCGCTGCGCTATCTGCGCCAGCTTGATGTCGAATCGCATCTGATTATTTCTCCGGCGGGTCACCTCAACCGGGAACATGAAACAACGCTTAGCGAAGCGGATGTGATGGCGCTGGCGGATGTGGTGTATCCCTTCCGCGCGGTGGGAGCGGCCATTGCCAGCGGATCATTTCGAACGCTCGGTATGCTGGTTGCGCCTTGTTCAATGCATACCCTGGCCGCTATCGCCAACGGCCTGACCGATAACCTGCTGACGCGGGCGGCAGACGTCGTGCTTAAAGAGCGTCGTCGGCTGGTGCTGATGGTACGAGAAACGCCACTGCATGCCGTCCACCTGCGCAATATGCAGCAAGTGACCGAATGCGGCGGCATTATCTTTCCGCCGGTGCCAGCGCTATACGCCAGGCCGAGCAGTGTTGAAGAGATTATTGCGCATAGCGTGGCCCGGGCGCTGGGACTGTTGGATCTTGACTGTGCCGATCTGCCGCGCTGGGGGGAAAATATGCAATTAATGACCAGGGGAAAAGACTCGTGATTATTGGACCTTATATCAACGGCTCTGCCGTATTGATTGGTGGTATTGTCGGCGCATTGCTCAGTACGCGTTTGCCTGAACGGCTGCGTTTGTCTATGCCTTTGATTTTTGGCGCTGCCTCAATGTGTATGGGGGTTGTTCTGGTCGTAAAGGTCAGCCATATGCCGGTGATGGTGCTGTCGGTTATTTTGGGGGCCTTGCTGGGTGAACTTTGCTACCTGGAGAAGGGCATTGGCAAATTGGGCAGCAAAGCGCGCAGCTTTGTGGAACTGTTTGTTAAATCCGACGCCAGCGATCAGGCTTCTCAGGAACAGTTCCTGCAAAGTTACGTGGCGATTATTGTGCTGTTTTGTGCCAGCGGCACCGGGATTTTCGGTTCGATGCATGAAGGCATGACCGGAGATACCAGCGTACTGATCGCCAAGTCATTCCTCGACCTGTTTACCGCAGCGATTTTCGCCACCACCCTCGGTTTTGCCGTGGCCGTGGTTGCTGTACCGCAATTGATTATTCAGTTGCTGCTGGCCTATGGGGCAATATTTATTCTACCGCTGACCACGCCGGCAATGCAGGCCGATTTCTCTGCCGTTGGCGGGGTATTAATGTTTGCCACAGGTTTTCGCATTTGCGGCATCAAAATATTTCCGGTGGCCAATATGTTGCCTGCGCTGCTGCTTGCCATGCCGATCTCCAGCCTGTGGAGCAGTTTTTTTTAAAAGATATAAATGCTCACCCGCTTAGATAAAACAGCGGTAAAGGAAAAATGTTATTGCAGAAAACAGGGTTGTCCTACTGCGCATTAGTGATTTATCACCTGTGTTGGTTGACTGTGGCATTTTTTCTGCGAATAACCGGGGTCCAGGGACTGGAAATAACGAATGTTTATCTAATAAAAAACAGGTTATATCATGATCAGAAATAAACTTTCCCTGGCCGTGGCATTAGTGATGCCATTGACCACTTTCGCCGCGGAAAATACGACTATCGCGCCGGAAGGAGTAAAAACTGAAGTATTAACAGTGACGTCATCCGCGGATGATGGCAGTGCCGGAACCTTGCGCTGGGCGCTGGATAAGAATAATCAAAATCCAGGCCATTACCGTATAGAACTTCAGTCGCCGAATAATCAGCCATTGGTTATTAAACCGCTTAAACCTCTGCCGGCAGTACAGGGACCGGTAGAGATTATTAATCTTGACTGGCTGCGCAATGGCAAATATGCCGCCATTGATGGCTCCGGTTATATTAAAGGCAGCGATCCGCAATCCTGTCCAGGGGCAGTCAGTGGCCAATATGGTGCCAATGTTCGCACCACCACCATGCCAGGACTGGTTTTACGTGATACTCATGATGTGACTCTACAGGGACTGGAAGTCCGTAATTTTTGTATTGGCATTTTAATCAACCGCGCCAAAGACAATGTGATTGAGGACAGCCGTATTGTGGGGAATCATGGCGGTGCGGGTATTATGATGACCGGCGATGATGGCAAAGGAAATTCCACCACGACCAGCACTGAGCGTAATAAAATTATTCGCAATGCCTTTATTAATAATGGCGATGGCATGGAAACCACGCGCGGTGCATCATTTAACCTGATTGCAGATAACTTTATTACCACCGACCAGGTACATAACCAAGAGCCATCGCAGGGGCTGGAAATATTGTGGGGCAATGACAACGAAGTGATCCACAACCATTTCGAAAATTATTCCGACGGTGTGCAACTTAACTGGGGCAACCGTAACGATATCGCCGGTAATACCTTCAGCAACCTCTCTTCTGCCGTTACCCTAAGCGGTACGGGCAATATTGTGGATGGCAATACTATGACCGGCAACCGGGTCGCGGTATCAGTGCGTCCGCAGGGGGAACCAGGACCCAATCACACCTTTGGTATTAACCGTATCACCGGACCGGCGGTTAACCGTATTACCGCCAATATCATGGTGGGTAACGGACAACCGGTGAATCGTTGCTTTGCCGGCGGCAGTTGTCTGCCGGGATATGCCGGTGCCATTATCTTTAATGTGCCGGGTCTGGAGCATGCCGCCTTTATCGGCAATCGCGGTGGTGGCATCAGTAATGACACCAGTAAACTGGAAAAAATCTGCGCTATTGATGGTAAATCAGCAGACTGCGAAAAAACGCCGAATAAAGACCAGCATGCGCCTTTGATTACCCATGTTAGCCGTCAGCAGAATGACCTGACGATCGACGGACAGGTGAAAGGCGAAGCCAATACGTTGTATCGCGTTGAGTTCTTCTCCAACAGCAAATCTGCCATGGATGAAGCGGAACATTACCTCGGTTATCAGATGGTGGCCATCGATGCCAAAGGTGAAGGAGTGATCCACGAAAAAATGACCCTTGCTGCCGATTTGCCAGTGGCGAATGTTACCGCAACGGCGACCACCAACGATGGAGCCACTTCGCCATTAAGTACGCCGACCGCGCTGAAATAATTAAGTCATAGCGCACACCCTCCTTAACGACTGCATTCCCTGCAACTAAAAAAATAACGTCATCAGGTGGCTAAGGCCATCTGACCGGCGAGTTATGACGGTCAAAAGGAAAACTATGATGAGATTTACTAAAAGTGCAGTCGCCCTGGCACTGCTGTTGAGCTTACCGACGATGGCCATGGCAGCGCAAACCAGTGCTCCCGCTGCGGCGGTGGTACAACGTCATGCTGAGGCGATCACCATTCGTCATACGGTCATTGGTACGGGAATGGCGAAAATAATCATCCCGACCACCGGCACTACGGCGGACCAGGTATTGGCGCAGGCGAAAACCATTGGCTCAAATGCTGATGCCGATCTGATTGAATACCGCATTGATTATCTCGATTTTGCCACTAACGCGGCGAAAGTCGGCGAGCTGGGCAAACAGGTCGCCGCGGCCGTTAACGGTAAACCCTTGATCCTGACGTTTCGTACCCAGGCGGAAGGTGGTATGAAAGCCATCAGCGACAAAGCCTATGGCGATCTTTATTTGTCACTGATCAAAGAGGGTTTTATCGATATTCTTGACGTGGAAATGTTTCGTGACCAGAAGGTGGTTCAGCAAGTGGTGGCGGCGGCCCATAAAGCCGGTATCAAGGTGGTGATGTCCAGTCACGACTTTAATAAAACCCCGCCTGTGGCTGATATCGTCTCTCGCCTGCGCAAGCAGGATGCGATGGGGGCTGATATTCTGAAAATTGCCGTGATGCCCCATAATCCTGAAGATGTCGTCAACTTAATGGATGCAACGGCACAAATTCGTGACAACTATTCGCGCAAACCGCTGCTGACCATGTCGATGGGGGGACTGGGTGCGGTATCTCGTCTGTCAGGTGAAGTATTTGGCGATGATCTTACTTTCGGCATGTTAGGCACGCCATCCGCACCGGGGCAAATTGAAGCCCATCAGTTACATCAGAGTATGGAAACTCTGCATATGGCGCTGGCCGGTCACTAGTTTTTAAGCGTTACCACGCTGTAAGTCGCCAAGACCACCAGATGCCGGTGGTCTTGGCCAAACCTTGGTCGCTTTCAGTTGCAGAACATGCTCGCGAGGAGGTTAAGCAACAGGAGTGAGTTTGGTCAATTTATTGCACGGCTTCGCGATAGGCTTTGACAAATGCCGCCGCCTGTTGCGCCGTGTGCTCAACGCTTTGCCCGGCGCGATATAAATCACTGCCAAGTCCGGCACCGGTGCAGCCAATATGGATCCACTTCGCCAGGTTTTCGGTGGTGATGCCACCTACGGCAAAAACGGGGACATCGCGGGGTAAACCGGCTTTCAGCGCCGTGATATATTCCGTTCCAAAAGTCGAGGACGGGAAGATTTTAAACGCCTGTGCACCCGCAACCAACGCTTCCAGGGCTTCATTAGCCGTTATACAGCCGGGACAGACTGTCATGCCGTATTTAACGGCCCGACGGATCACCTCAGGGTTAACATTGGGCGTCACAATCAGTTGGCATCCCATTGCCGCAAGCTGGTCAACTTGTTCCGGTTTGAGAACGGTACCCGCGCCAATCAGTGCCTTATTGCCAAAGGCCTTCACCATTTCGGGAATGCTGACTTCCCACTGTGGCGAGTTGAGTGGGATCTCGATGGCTTCAAACCCGGCCTCAACGAGAGCTGCCACATGGGCGTGTACCTCAGTCGGGGTGATCCCTCTTAAGATAGCGATAAGCGGAAGTTTAGTTTGCCATTGCATGAGTGAAGCTCCTTTTACCTGCCTAAAATGCTATGTCGCCGCTAAGTACTTGCGTGCTTTGTCCCTTCAGTGCAAAGGCTCGCGGGTAGCGAAGGGTGAGCGACAAGCGTAATGACCTGAGATAAGGCGAAGCAAGAGGCCATGCTCGCACTTCGCTGCCCATCAACAGGCCGGAAAGAAATTCGCTAACGTTTTCCCGTGGAAGCTGGCCGAGGGCATCTACGGCACGGACTTCAAACAGGCGGGGCAAGATGCCGGGCGCTTCCAGATCGCGCGCCAACCCCAAATCAAAAACCTTGGCACAGACCAATTGTTCTGCAACGCCGGTCCCTGGTTGAGTCTGTTTAAGTAGACCAGGTGCAGTTCGCCGATGATTACAGACCAAAGTCCTTAATGTTATCCCCTCGGTCATGACCCATTTATGATATGTATCACTCATAACATATAAAGAGGACGGTTGTGTTGTGCTAGCTCTCAGTAATCGCCAGAGGGAGTTTTATCTTCTGCAACAATAAACTATCAGATGTTTATTTTGCATATTTCTTCGGCGGTTATTGATCTCCCCGCAAAGTTTAGCGCTGTTTGAAGCTGACTCAGGGCCGGTTAATTCTTTTCAAATGCCACCGCTTCCCGTAAGCTGATCCAACAAGATATATATTGCTAATGACTCGGGGTGCCCTTCTTTGTGAAGGCTGAGAAATACCCGTACCACCTGATCTGGATAATGCCAGCGTAGGGAAGTCGTGGTATCTCAACCGGTACCCCTTCTTGATCGCCGGTTGGGAGTAATATGACCACTCGACCTCGCGTTTTACCCGGCTTAACGGCCGTGGCCGCCTTACAACAACTGCGTACTGCTTCACCTTTGGTGCACTGTATTACCAATGACGTGGTGCAATCTTTTACTGCCAACGTCCTGCTGGCCCTTGGGGCCTCGCCTGCGATGGTTATCGATCCCCGGGAAGCTGCGGAATTCGCCGCCATTGCCAGTGCCTTATTGATTAACGTCGGCACGCTGACCGAACCTCAATCCGTTGCCATACTGGCGGCGATCCATGCCGCCAACGGTGCGCAAAAACCCTGGGTACTTGATCCGGTTGCCGTCGGGGCGCTTGGTTGGCGTTCGGCTTTTTGTCGGGATCTCCTGCAGCTGCGTCCGGCGGCGATCCGCGGTAATGCCTCTGAAATTATGGCGCTCAGCGGCCTGGCGGCAGCGGGGCGGGGTGTAGACAGCGCCGATACCTCACTGGCGGCATTGCCTGCGGCGCAACAGCTTGCCCGTCAAACTGGTGCCGTGGTGGCGGTGACCGGCGAAATTGACTATATCAGCGACGGCGAACAGCAATGGGCGGTACCCGGTGGCGATCGGTTGATGACCCGAGTGGTGGGCACCGGCTGTGCGTTATCTGCGGTGGTTGCCGCCTTTGTTTCCTTACCCGGTGATCGCTTGGCCAATGTTGCCGCTGCCTGTCGGGTGATGTCCTGTGCCGGAGAGCAAGCCAGTCGGCAGGCCAACGGTCCTGGCAGTTTTACCCCGGCGTTCCTGGATGGCTTATACCATCTCGATCAATCGCAGCTCTGCGCGGAGGGGCAGCCATGAAGCGTATTAATGCCCTGACTATTGCCGGTACCGACCCGAGCGGTGGCGCAGGGGTACAGGCAGATCTGAAAACATTTTCGGCGCTGGAAGCCTATGGCACCAGTGTGATCACCGCGCTGGTGGCGCAAAACACTCGCGGGGTGCAGTCGGTGTATCAGATTGATCCTGACTTTGTCGCCGCGCAGCTTGACTCGGTGCTGAGCGATGTACGCATCGACAGTGCCAAAATCGGCATGCTGGCCACCACGCAAATTGTCGAGGCTGTCGCCGAGCGTCTGCGTTATTACCATAAGCTGGAAAAAGCGCCAGCCTGGGTAGTGCTCGATACGGTGATGCTGGCGAAAAGTGGCGATCCCTTGCTGACGCCCGATGCCGTGGAGGCGCTACGCAAATGGTTGCTGCCGCAAGTGTCGATCATCACCCCCAATCTGCCGGAAGCGGCGGCACTGCTCGACTGCGCGGTGGCCAGTAACGAGCATGAAATGTGTCAACAGGGGGAGGCGTTGCTGGCGATGGGCTGTCAGGCGGTATTGATCAAGGGCGGGCATCTGGGTGACAGCGAAAGTCCCGACTGGTTGATGACGGCAGATTATCGTCAGCGTTTTACCGCACCGAGAATTGCCACCAAAAATACGCATGGCACCGGCTGTACGCTTTCGGCGGCACTGGCGGCTTTGCGACCGCGCTGCGACAACTGGCCGGACACCGTACGCGCCGCCAAAGGCTATCTGCAACAGGCCTTAATGCAGGCTGATACCCTGCAAGTGGGCGAGGGCATCGGCCCGGTGCACCATTTTCACCGCTGGTGGTGAAGGGTAGGAACGGCGGTCGCCATGGCGCTTTCCGCCTGCTCAAACATCTGCAAGGCATCTTGCAGATGTTGCACATCGAAAGGATTTAGCGGATAGAATTTTTCCTGCTTGCGTGGACGCAGTGAAAGTCGCAGTCGGGTAGGGCCGGTGCTCTTTTTAAGGATCTCGAACAGATAGCTGGCCATCTCCTGGGTTTCCGGATGCTGCCAGGAGAGCAGCACCACGGCGGCACCGTCACTGCGGCGGCCAATAAAAAATCCTTTCTGCCAGCGGCCTTCAAAGTCACCGTCTTTTTGCAGTTTGGCGGTATCGAAAAAATCATGGGCACAAAGTGCCACCAGGCGCTCAGCGTTGAGCTGTTGCTGCAAACTATTCCACACCGGGTGATCGTGTTCGCGCTGCCAGCAGGCCATGCCGAGATAGTCGTTTATCTCGCGCCAGTCGGCTTCGAGTTGTTCTTTTAGCTGCGGCTCCTGAATATTGTGATACTGCTGCAAGCCATTGTGCATTTCATCCAGGCGGCTATAGGTGATCACTTTCATGGTGCGTGGGCGGCGGCGGAAGGTGATCCACAGCAAAGGTTTGGGAATGCGAAATATCACCGATTGTACGCTCAGACGATATTTATCGCCGCGTGTCAGCACAATGCCGTCGGCACTGCCGCGTTTGCTTTGATAGCTTCTGACCAACACCACCGAATTCAGTCCCATCCAGCCGGTGACATAATGCTCTTTATCACTGCCGGCGCTGTCGAGATCGCGGGCAATCTGACAAATTTTTTCTTCATCCAGATGAGAGAGTGGCAGCGTATTTTCTGCAGAGTAATAAAGTTTTTGCAGTGAGGGGGCCAAATCGTCAGTAACAGACATCGCGGGTATCCTGCCAGAAGGTAATGGTTTATATCTTACCTTAAGTTGTTATACAGCTTGTCGGCGAACTGTCTGAATCGTGGGCTGGATCGCAATCTGTTTGCGATCCGCTGGATTATTCGACTTCAAACCATTCACTGTTCTGCTGGGCAATCGGCGTAATGGAGAAAATCATCTCCTGCAGATGGACGCGTAATGCCTGCTCAGCGGCATCGGGATTGCGCGCCTGGAGCGCAGCAAAAATATTATAGTGCTGGGCGATAAGGTTTTCCGGCGGCGAGACATTGCTGAGGGAAAAGAAACGCACGCGGTCCATGGTGGCTTTGATGTTTTCAATGGTTTCCCAGGCCAGACGACAGTCGATAATCTCGGCAATCAGGCGATGGAACTCATCATCAAGCTGTAAAAACTCCTGGGATTGCTGGCTTTTTGCCGCCAGTTCCTGGCGTTGCAGATTATGCGCCAGTATCGCCAGGTCTTCATCGGTCACCACACTGGCTGCCCGGCGGATCACCGCGGTTTCCAGCGCTTCGCGGATAAAACGCCCATCGGCGACACGCTTGGCGGAAATCTTCATTACAAAGGTGCCGCGCTGCGGTAATACCTGCACCAGCCCGGCTTCGGCCAGCTTGATAAATGCTTCGCGCACCGGTTGGCGGGAAACGTTAAAACGTGCCGAAATTTCCTTTTCGGAAAGGAAGGCGCCGGGCGGTATCACACAGGCGACGATTTCCTGGCGCAGGGTACGGTAAATTTGCTGATTTACCGGTACGTTTGCTATCAATTCATATGATCCTGACATGGCGGAGACGATATTCCGAGAATGAGATAGCAGCATAATAGCATGACTTTCCACACGGTTTTGCGATGGTGAAGCGGATATATCTATTCGCTCTGCTTTGGCCTGATGGTAAGCCAGGGCCAGGGCCAGGTCGGGTAAAGGGATACCCCGACCTGTGGTCGGGGTTGGGGAGGATTAAGAGTGGGAGATACGGGTTTGTGGCAGATGTTTTGGTGGTTTGACCACAAAGAACACCAGAATGGCACCCAGTGCCGCAACGCCGCCGGCGAGAATAAACGCGCTATCGAAATGGCCGGTATTCTGCACAATAAAGCCAGTAACAACGGGACCGATAATGCCGGATACGCTGCCGATTAAATGAATAAACCCGCTGGCGCTGCCGACTTTTGATTTATGCACCACATCCTGAATAATCGCCCAGTAGATGGCACCGGTGGTGTACAGGAAGAAAATCGACACTGACATTAACAATACGGCCGGAACCACGCTGCTGACCACGCCCGCTAATGCCACGCAGATGGCGGCGGCCAACAGGCTGACAACCAGTACGATTTTGCGCGACAATAATAAGCGACCGGTGATCTTGAAAATTTTATCGGAAATCAGGCCACCCAATGCCAGACCAATAAAGCCGACAATCCATGGAATAACTGTCGTCAAACTCATCTCTTTAATATTTAAGCCATGGGCCTGGACTAAATAGGCCGGGAACCAGCTTAAGAAGAAGAATAAAATATAGTTGTAGCAAAAGAAGGCAAAAGCGGTAACCAGAATAATTGGCTGGCGCAAGTAGTAGCCCAGTTTATGCGCCGACTGCGCCAAATCTTCTTCTTCGCTTATTTTTTCATTTTTTAACTGGCTAACCAGCAGACGTTCGCGTTCGCTGACATTTTTGCTCTTTTCAGGATTATCTGCCGCGGTAAAGAACCACACCAGCATCCAGACAATGCCGATGGCGGCAATGATCATAAACGCCGGACGCCAGCCAAAGGCAATCGCCAGATAACCGACAATTGGCCCGGCAATTGCCCCGCCGAGAGGGGAGCCGGCGCTTAAAAAGCCCATGGCGGTGGCCGCCTGTTTTTTGGGGAACCAGCCATTGATCATTTTATTTGCCGAGGCGCAAATCGGGCCTTCGGCCATACCGAATAATACCCGCAGGATCAGCATGGAATAAAAACCGGTGGCGATGGCGGTCATACCACAGAATATTGACCACAGGCCGACGGCCAGCCCCATAACCAGGGTAGGACCGAATTTATCGACGGCCAGCCCACCGATAAAATTAAATATGGCATAGCCAAAAAAGAAGCTGCCAAATATCATCCCAAACTGTTCAGGATTAATAGTCAGCTCTTTTTCGATCATCGGCACCGTAATCGACAGGGCGACGCGATCGAGATAATTGATCATGTAGACCAGACACAGCAGGAATACAATAATCCAGCGTATATTCTTAAACATGAGTGGCTCCACTTATACCTGTCATTATTGCCTGGGTACGGCTGCATTGGCAATAACAGCGGTGTAGGGTTTGTTTTAGTTATTTATCCTCAGTGCCTGATGCTGCGGCTAAGTAAGCGGCAACAGCAGAGACCTTGGGTGTAGGGGTATTTCAGCTAAAAGTTAAATCGACTCTGATGATGTAAAATGGTACAGGTCAGCCATACTGCCCTGCACCGGGAAAACTAAAACTCAAGCAATACTTTGCAGCAGGCCCGCTGGTCTTTTTCAAATAGCAGCATGGCGGCCTCCACCTGATGGGCAGGCATGCAGTGGGTCACCAATTTTTCGGCATCGATTTTGCCCTCTGACATCCAGGCGATCACCTGCGGGAAGCGATGGCTGTTCAACCGTGAAGAGAACAGCGAGATCTCTTTGCTGGTAATGCTTTGCTGCGTAATGCTGCTGGCTTCGCCGGAGAAACCCATCATGCCAATACGCGCCGCCGGAGAGGCCAGGTTGATGGCTTCCTGCAAAATGCTCGGATGGCAGGCGGCATCAATCACCAGCGTAGGTCGACAATTCTGCGTGGCCAGCTGTTCGGCAACCGACTGCTGTAGATTGTTGAGGGTTAAATCGGCACCGTTATCGCGGGCCATGGCCAGGCGTTCGTCAATTCGGTCGACGACAATCACTTGTTGTACCCCGTACACGCCCTTCAGCACCTGGATAACCGTCAGGCCCATAGGACCGGCACCGTATACCAGCGCGATATCCTGCGGCGTCGGCTGCAAAAAAGCGGTGATATTGGCGGCAATGGTAAAAGGTTCCACCATGCTGGCCAGTCGGTCGGGGATCGCTGCCGGTACCACATAGGCATTTTGGGCCGGGGCAACGGCATAATCGCTAAAGCCGCCGTCACGGTGCACGCCAATCACTTGCAGTGTGGTGCAGACGTTGGGACGGCCAATGGAACAAGGATAGCAGTGTCCACAGCTCACCACCGGGTCGACGACAACACGTTCGCCAATACGGGCGGGATCGACGCCTTCTCCCACGCAATCAATATGACCAAAAAATTCATGGCCAATCACTCGCGGGTATTTGGCAAAAGGGTTATGGCCGTGATAAATATGGACATCCGAGCCGCAGATCCCGGCGTAGCTGACTTTTACCCTGACCTCACCCGGTGCCGGCTCCATCAGCGGGCGTTGTTCGATCACCAGTTTTCCGGGTTGTTCAATTACAATACTTTTCATGGTATTCATCTCGCTTACCAGCTCCAAAAATGTGCCGTCTTCAAGACGGACGACCGGCAGATAGGCAGGTCCATAGCAATATTTCGCTGCCAGTTTTCATCAAATTTGCTACCCAGGCCCGGTTTGTCGCCTGGCGGCATATCGCCGTTATCAAAGATTCCGTTATGCAATAACACTGCGTTAAGCGTTATTGAAAAAATACGCCCTTACCTATCTACCATACAAGTATGTAGATCGTTTTTTGCTGGAGAAGATCACAGTTTATGGGCAACTGGTTAGCGGCGAGGGGCTGGAATAAATAGGCAATCAGGCGAGCAAGCGCCAGTATGGAGAAATAACCGCGTAAGTTGGGGGGGCTGGTCAGCCTGCGGATTTTACGCCGCAGGCCAGGGCGTCTGCTGTGCTAGCCGAGTAGCGCACAGTGCGGCGGCAGGCGACATTGCAATGCTGCCGGAAGGATTTCAATGCGAAAAAAAGTGCCAGTCAAAGGTTCGCCATCAAGGTTAAAGGTCATATCATGGGGGGCGCGGATTTCCAGCCAGGGCAGCGATGTAGAGACAATATTTTTGTTCTCTTCGCCATTCAACAGGCTACGTAAAAATGCTGGCAACAGCTCTTCGGCGGTCAACAAACGCAGTTGCAGCAGACCGTCGTTGATCAGCGCCTGTGGGCAGATCTCTTGTCCGCCCCCGGCCTGACGACCATTGCCAATGCCGATTACCAGCGCTTCACCGGCCCAGGCAAATCCTGGTCCGCTTATTTCGCAGCTATCGGCTTTGAGCGTATCCATCCGCAGTAGCCCATGGATAAAATAGGAGACGCCACCGAGTGCCGATTTCAGTTTTTCCGGTGTTTCGGTGGTAATGCGCGTGCCAAACCCGCCAGTGGCCATATTGATAAAGTAACGTTGGTCATTTACCCGCGCCAGGTCGATAGCCGTGGCGCGGCCGTGTATCGCCAGGGTCAGTGCCTGATCCATCTCCATCGGGATGCTGCAACTGGTAGCAAAATCATTGGCAGTGCCGAGGGGGAGAATACCCAGCACCGGGCGATTGTTGGTGTTATGACTTATTAATGCCGTCGCCACTTCATTAATGGTGCCGTCACCACCGCCCGCAATAACCGTCTCGACACCCAGTTCTATTGCTTCGTTGACATAGCGTACCGCATCGCCGTGTTCCCAGGTCACGCGAACGGCGAGTGCCGCGCCCGCGTTACGTTGTGTCGCAACGGCCTGGCGCAGCAGCTCGTTATCTGCACCTTTTCCATTTAAAATCAGTAGTGCTTGTGGTGTGGCACCCATCGCTCCCTCCAGGTTTATCGCAGGCAATCTTTGGCGTTTAGCTTTGCCGTCTTTGCTATAAACATAGATGATCATCAAGGGCAATAGCCATCAGAATTTTCAGGGAAAATGGCGAAGAATTTAATTATGGTCGGCGGGGAATGACGGGTTTTATTTACTTATTGCACTTATGTTTTTTATTAATTGGTTTTTTTATTGGGGCTGTTAATTATTTTAAAATAAAATTTGCCAGCTCAAGGGTGTTTGAGCCGGCGAAGAGGTGGTTATGAATTAATTTATTCAGTTCTTTTTCATTCTGAATTTGCTGCGGGAAGAATAGTAACGAAATAGAGGGGTTGGCGTTGTGATCGGATTCTACTTTTTGAAAAGAAAACGACAATAAATGCCGTTTTTCGACGGCATTTATTATGTTAATTAAACGTTAGGATTACGCGTATCGCTATTAACCAGATTCCTTAATAAAATAGCGAATGCCAAAGGGACATCCTGGGGGATCGGTAAATAAACGATATGACCATTTCCCGGCGCTGCGGTGATCGGTTCCCCTTTTTTGTTTTGCATCTGATCGATATAAAACTGGATATTGCCTTCTGGCGTCATGATTTCGATGCTGTCGCCGACCACAAAGCGGTTTTTGACATCCACCTCGGCCCAGCCACTATTGTTACCCGTGCCGCGTTGACCGGTGAACTCGCCGGCAAACTGCTGACGATCGCTGACGGAAAACCCGTAGTCATAGTTTTGCTGCGCCTGATGCACATGACGACGCAAGAATCCTTCGGTATAACCGCGATGCGCCAACCCTTCAAGGGTGGTGAGCAGCGAAGGATCGAAGGGTTTACCGGCTACGGCGTCATCAATGGCACGGCGATAGACCTGGGCGGTACGAGCGCAGTAATAGAAGGATTTGGTGCGGCCTTCAATTTTCAGCGAGTGCACGCCCATTTGCGTCAGGCTGGCAACGTGTTCAATGGCACGCAGATCCTTGGAGTTCATGATATAGGTGCCGTGTTCATCTTCAAAGGCACTCATTGGTTCGCCTGGGTTCTGTACTTCCTCCAGCATAAACACCCGATCGGTTGGCTGGCCGATACCCAGTGCCGGTTCGGCATCCAGCTGTTTCACCGCAATAGGGTCGTGCTGGAAGACGATATTACCGATATCATCTTCTTTGCCTTCCTGCACCTTGTATTGCCAGCGGCAGGCATTGGTGCAGGTTCCCTGGTTGGGATCGCGTTTATTGATATAGCCCGACAGCAGGCAGCGGCCGGAATAAGCCATGCACAGTGCTCCGTGGACAAACACTTCCAGTTCCATTTCCGGGACCTGCTTACGGATCTCGGCTATTTCTTCCAGCGACAGTTCACGGGAGAGGATCACGCGACTGAGTCCCATCTGCTGCCAGAACTTCACCGTTGCCCAGTTTACCGCGTTTGCCTGCACCGACAGGTGGATATCGATTTGCGGATAAGCTTCGCGCACCATCATGATCAGACCTGGATCGGACATAATCAGGGCATCTGGCCCCATCTCGATCACCGGCTGCAAATCACGCAGAAAGGTTTTTAATTTGGCGTTGTGCGGCGCGATATTGACCACCACGTAGAACTTTTTACCGAGCGCATGGGCTTCGTTGATGCCCGTCGCCAGATTCTCATGGTTAAATTCGTTATTACGGACGCGAAGGCTGTAACGTGGTTGACCGGCATACACAGCATCAGCGCCATAAGCAAAGGCGTAACGCATGTTTTTAAGCGAGCCGGCCGGAGAGAGCAATTCCGGAGTAAACATAGATATTCTCAGTCTGATCACAAGTCAGGGCCACTACCCGATAGGCGGCGGCGAAAGGGCGGAATTGTAGCGATGAAAAACAGGAAAAACAGGGGGGCAGGATGGCTACTAAGAACAAACTTGATCGAGATCAAATTTGACGCTGTTCTTTACGAACAGCGTCTCGCCAGTCGTTAATGACCTGTCAGATCGCGAATGTCAGTGCTGGGTCCATTTTTGACCACAGATTGCATGCCTTTGTGAGCAGCACTGGTTGCCGCATACATTTCGCTTACACCGATGACCTGCTGATTTTTCGCCTTGAGCACAAAATAGTGCTGACCATCTTTGCTGGGCTTGATTTCATACTGGTCTTCGTCAGGAGCATTAATCTGTACCGAAGAAATTCCATTCTCAGCAGAAGCCTTACTGGCATACATTTCGCTGCTCAGTATGATCTCTCCGTTACCGGCTTTCAGGTTAAAGTGAAACTGTCCATTCTTCGCTTTTTTAAGATCGTAATGACCTGTTGCCATAAAAATATCTCCTATCGTTGCATCGTCCACGATTGAGTATAGCTTAAGGCAAATTTAAAACAGGCGTAAACCCAGAGTACAGACGCTTTTTTAGACGAAAATGTGACCAGGTCGACAGCCTTATGTCAGCCGACAAGGTTCGGCCTCCCAGCGGTAGCCAACGCCGTATACGGCACGGATAAAGGCTTTGTCACCGTCGATGGATTCCAGCTTGCGGCGCAGGTTTTTAATATGGCTATCGATGGTCCGGTCGGTCACCACACGATAATCGTCGTAGAGATTATTCAGTAGAGCTTCACGGGTAAATACGTAGCCAGGTTTGATCGACAGGGTTTTTAACAGGCGGAACTCGGCAGGGGTCAGATCCAGCTCAACGCCCTGATAATGCGCCTGGAAACAGCCTTCATCGATATGCAGTCCCGTACCCTCTGCCAATGGCTCGGCCGGGCGATAACAGCGACGTAAAATGGTTTTAACGCGTGCCACCACTTCGCGTGGGCTATAGGGTTTGCAGATATAGTCATCGGCACCAATTTCCAGCCCCAGCAAGCGGTCTATCTCTTCGGTTTTGGCGGTGACCATCATAATGGGAATATCGGAAAACTGGCGAATATCGCGACAAATACTTAACCCGCTAATGCCGGGCAGCATAAGATCCAACAAGATCATGGTTGGCGGATTGGATTGCACCAGAGGCACCACTTCATTGCCGTTGGTCAGCCATTCCGTTGCGTAGCCTGCTGCCTGCAGATAATCCACCAGCAGTTGGCCGAGTTTGGGTTCATCTTCAACAATCAGGATCTTCAGTGGCTGAATATCAGCATTGGCTAACTCGTTCATTACATTCTTTGTCCGATAGGAAGTGAAAGCGGCAGCAATAGCAGGATACGCACGCCGCCGGCAGGGGAGTGCTCGGCACTGATCTTGCCGCCGTGTGCTTCGACAATATTTTGGCAAATTGCCAGTCCCAGACCAGAACCGCCGCTGGCACGATTGCGCGACCCTTCTGTACGATAAAAGCGTTCAAAAATGCGTCGCAGTTGTTCTTCATTCAACCCTGGTGCACTGTCCTGAAAGGCGATGCGCAAAAATTTGTCACGCCGAATGGCAATAATCTCCAGCCCACCGCCAGCATCAGTATAGCGCAGGCTATTTTCTAAAAGATTATTAAATAGTTGCGACAGCCGCTGCGGATCGCCAAATATCGGTGCCTTGTCGGGCAGATGGCTGCCGAGCTGTAATCCCTTGGCATGAAAACGGTCGCGGAAACCGGCTTCTGCGAGCTGGATCAGATGCACAATATCCGTTTCTTCTTTGCGGTAGGCGAGGGCTCCGGCGTCTGACAGCGACAACTGATAAAGATCGTCCACCAGTTTGGTCAACAGTGAGACTTCCGACTGCAACGAGGCCAGCGACTCCAGCGACATTTTTCTGACGCCATCCTGCATCGCCTCCAGTTCGCCGCGCAACACCGCCAGCGGCGTGCGCAGTTCATGGGAGATATCAGCCATAAAAGCGCGTCGCATTTGCTCGTTTTTCTCCAGCGAAATGGCCAACTGATTAAAGTCATTGGCCAGCTTGCCGAGTTCATCCTGGGTGCCGACTTCCACCCGGCTGCTAAAGTCGCCTGCGGCCAGTTGATGGGTGCCTTTGACCAGACGCTTGACCGGAGCCAGCATACCGCGAGAAAGCAGCCAGGTCACTGCCGCCGCCAGCAGGGTGGTAAAGCCCATAATGATCCAACTGGTACGCCGCTGTTGCTGATCAAAGTTGATATCGGCATTACGCGTCAGACGCTCCGCCGACGTAGAGACCACGGTGCCGATAAAATCACTTTTGACGGTCATTTTACGTCCGGTACTCAACAGGTCTGGTGGAATAGTCGAATCAGAACCGGCAACGCGTTGGTTGTTACTGTCGAGGATCCAGAATTTGGTGCGCCATCCCGGCGGCGGCAATAACTGACTATGCTCTTCATTCTGGTCAAAGCTGTGCATCATTTGATAAACGGCTTTATCGTTATTTTTTAAAAAATCCCAGTTGCCGTGCTGTTCATACTGTTGCTCGAGGTAGTCGGCAATCATCTCGACCCGCTGTTCATTGCCGTGACGGATATAGTCGATAAAACCCCGTTCAAAACTCATACGAACGCCCCAGTTCATGGTAACCATCACCAGGCTACTGGTCAGAAATATTGCCAGAAACAGTTTGGCGGTAATGCCTGGTTTCATGTTTTGCTCGCAGATTCAGTAGAGGTTGCCGTGTTGTCGCGCGCTAAACGCGTGATGCGGTTGGTGTCATCGGGCACGCGCGAAAATACCCAGGCAGGCAGGGCGATAATCAGCGTCATGCATAAATAACAGTAAATAAAGGCAGTGTGCATCGTTTGACTGCCCGGCATCATTTGCTGATGAGCAAACAGACCAATCAGCAGTCCGGCCACGCTGACCCCCAGACTCATCGACAGTTGCATAATCATCGACAGCAGGCTGTTACCACTGCTGGCCAGTCGCGACGGCAAATCTTTCAGTGTCAGGGTATTCATTGACGAGAAGCGCAGCGAGTTGACCATACCCTGGCAGAATAGCACCACCGGGATCATCCAGTAAGCACCATAAATGGCCACCAACGGCATACATAGAGTGATCAGTGCCAGCAGCAGTGTGGCGCTGACCAGTGCACGGCGATAGCCGAGTCGATTGACCAGCCTGACGACGATGCGTTTCATCCCCATGCTGCCCAATACCATGGGGATCATCATTAATCCGGCGTGGAACGGGGTAAAGCCCATACCCAGTTGCAGAAACACCGGTGTCATAAATGGCAGCATACCGCTACCAATACGGCCGAGAAAACTGCCGCTCAGGCCAATGGAAAAGCTTGGTGTATGGAAAAGTCGCAGTGAGAACAGGGCGGAGAGATTTCCCCGGGCATGAAGCCAGTAGCCAGCCAGTGAGGCGAAACCGACGATCACCAACACCGCCAGCAGCGGAGTGGACAGCCCCAGGCCTTTATTCCCTTCCAGTGCCAGCGTCAGGGTTGCCATACACAGCGCCAGCAAGATAAAGCCACTGAGATCAAAGCGTCGGGTTTGCATTTTATAGTTTGGCATCAGCATCAAGGTGGCAATACAGCCCGCCAACCCCACCGGCAGATTGATCAGAAAGATCCAGTGCCAACTGGCATATTGCACCAAAAATCCGCCTAACGCCGGCCCCAGCAAGGGGCCGACCTGACCGGGCAGCGTAACGAAAGTCATGGCGGCCATATACTCGCTGCGCGGGACAATTTTCAACACCGTCAGGCGCCCGACCGGGACCATCATTGCCCCGCCAATGCCCTGCACCACGCGTGACATCACCAGCTGTTGCAAGGTGGTGGATTGTGCGCACAGCAGTGAACCCAGCGTAAAGAGCACAATCGCCGAGAAAAAAATCCATTTGACGCCGACTTTATCTGCCAGCCAACCGCTGGCGGGGAGCATCATCGCCACGGTCAGTACGTAGGCCACTACCACACTGTGCATATGCAACGGGTTTACGCCAAGGCTGACAGCCATTGACGGCAGGGCGGTATTGACGATGGTGGTGTCCAGCGACTGCATAAAAAAGCCAAAGGCAACAATCCAAAGCTGCCAGCGAACTGACATGGGTAGAGTAGTGCCGGTATCTTCGGTCATGGATGTTTATTGCCTAAAAGTATGTCTTTAATCGCGGTTTAAGTTTGCCCTGTCTCTCGGACACAATACCAGCGGAAATGCATGACGCAGGGCAAGCCATAAGCTGTCCGTTAGCCCGGTCACAGAACGCAGATCGATAGCAGGCTTAAGTTTAACGACTGGGGACGCATAAAAAATGGAGGAAATATGGAGTCCCTTTCCTTTGGTGACAATAAATACCCGTGATGATGACTGAATATTTACCCGCCAGGATGCTAAGGTTAGTAGACTAAGTAAATAGTTCCTATGGATTTCAAGAGGCCGCCCACTGCGGCGCACCTTGCCAGGAGCAGGGTTAACATGGCTAATCATCGACGAAAGGAGTGCATAATGAGTAAAAGAGAATTGGGGCGTTCAGGCATCCAGGTTCCTTCGCTGACCTTTGGCGGCAACGTTTTTGGCTGGACCATCGATCAACCGACTTCGTTCAGCATTCTTGATGCCTTACTGGATCACCAGCTTAATTTTATCGATACTGCCGATGTCTATTCACGCTGGGTGGCGGGCAACCACGGCGGTGAGTCGGAAACCATTATCGGTAACTGGTTAAAGATTAGCGGCAAGCGTGACAAAATTATTCTGGCCACCAAAGTCGGCAAGCCGATGGGGGAAGGGCTGGTGGGGTTATCGCCGCGCTATATCAAACAGGCGGTCGAAGCCTCCCTTAAGCGTTTACAAACCGACTATATTGATCTCTATCAGTCGCATGATGATGATGCCGATACCCCGTTGGCCGAGTCGCTGGCGGCGTTTGACTCGCTGATCAAAGAGGGCAAAGTGCGGGCTATCGGTGCCTCTAACTACAGTGCCCCGCGTTTTGCCGAGGCGTTGCAGGTATCAAAAGATCACGGGCTGGCGCGCTATGAAACCTTGCAACCCGAATACAATCTTTACGATCGTCAGGATTATGAAGCGGGGCTGGAAAAAGTGATCACCGACAATCACGTCGGGGTGATCAACTACTATGCGCTGGCCAGCGGATTTTTGTCCGGTAAGTACCGCACGGCAGCAGATGCCGGCAAAAGCCAGCGCGGTGACAATGTTGT
Organism: Rouxiella aceris; assembly: GCF_012933545.1. Lineage (GTDB taxonomy): Bacteria > Pseudomonadota > Gammaproteobacteria > Enterobacterales > Enterobacteriaceae > Rouxiella > Rouxiella aceris. The sequence goes on from NZ_JAADJU010000015.1 coordinate 131,573, forward strand.
GAAACGTTATCTTAACGTTCGCGGGATAAAAATTCTTCAGGCGCTGGATGCGGTAGCGGAAAAACATCAGGTTTCCCCTACCCAGGTCGCGTTGGCCTGGTTAATCTTCAGACCGGGGATCACCGCACCGATCGTCAGTGCTACCTCGCTACAGCAACTGCAAGATCTTGCGCTGGCAACCCGGTTGCAGCTGACAGCCGCTGACATCGAGACATTAAATCAGGCCAGTGCTTATTAAATAAGTTGTTGGCATAAAAAAACGCCGGACATCTTATGCCGGCGTTTTTTATGCACCCCTTACCCGATTTCAACGAAACAAGGTTTGCGCCCAACGTGCCAGGCCTGCGGTAACCGAGCCAAAATCATTGCCACCCACCAGCGGAATACCCGGTAATTGCGCCTGCAGTGCGCTGCGCAACAGCGGTGAACGGGCGCTGCCGCCGGTAAGGTAGATCACATCCGGCGTAATATCGCTGGTAGCCAGTGCCAGGCTGACCTGCTCCTGAATACGTTCCAGAGGCTGGGCAATGGCTTCACTGAGTTGCTGCTGGCTGATATTTTCTGCCAGACCCGCTTCAATAAATGCCAACGATGCCGTGACGTTTTCACGTTCTGACAGCGCAATTTTGCTCTCTTCTGCGGCGCGAACCAGACGATAACTTAGCCGTTGCTGATGAATTTTCAGCAGGCGTTTGACCCGGTCTGGGTTGGCCGCATCGCGGATCATATCGCGCAGTAAACGACTGGTCGCGGCGCTGTAAAAATCGAACTGTGCCGGTACATCGTTGGTCGCTACGGCATTCCAGTAGGGCAGAGAAGGCAGGGCAATGCCTTTTTGCGTTTCGCCGCCCATACCAAATCGCGGTGTCAGCTGTTTGAAGGCGGTCATAATATCCAGATCGTTACCGCCAACGCGGCAACCGCTGTGGCCCAGCAAACTGTGCTGGCGTTCCGCCTTGCCGCGCCAGCTTGGTCCCATCAGCAGCACTGAGCAGTCGGTGGTGCCACCGCCAATATCGACGACCAATACGGTTTTGTCTTCGGTCAGCGTGGCTTCAAAGTCCAGTCCGGCGGCTACGGGTTCGAATTGAAAGGCAATATCGCGGAAGCCGGCACGTGCGGCAGCGCGTTGTAAAATGCCCTGCGCCTGTTGGTTGGCCTCATCGCCGCCCATGCCCTGGAAGTTGATGGGACGGCCGATCACCGTCTGTTCAATGCTGTGTTGTAAGACAGATTCCGCCTGACGTTTGATATGGAACATCATGGCGCAGACCAGATCTTCAAACAGCGCGATCTGTTGCGGTTTTAGCCCATTGGCCCCGAGGAAGGATTTGGGGGACCGCACGAAGTAGACTTCTTCGGGGTCTTCCATATAGGTCGCCAGTGCTTGTAAGCCGAACTGCACACTGTTGCTGGCAACCTGAATATCCTCTTCACGGTTGAAGCTGATACTACGTCGCAGCAATTGCTGATTTTCATCGCTTCCCGTCGGCACTTGCCAATGGCGATGCAGGCATTCCGACACGGCTTCACGCGTGGGAGCGCATAACATGGAGGGGAGATAGACCTCGTTATTTTCTAACGTCAAAAGTTCTGCGTTGTCATCACGCATCACGGCAACTGAGCAATTCGCTGTCCCGTAGTCAAATCCAATAAACATCACAGTTCCCCACGCCAAAGAAGGGGGGCGACTTTACCGGAGTCGCTGCCATCAGGCAAGGCTTTGGTTTGGGCTTAAATGGCAATTTTCTGTTTTAAAACCAATTGGCTTTAGAGGAGTTGTTTTGGTTTGGGCTTAAATGGCAATTTGTGGTTTAAAGTCAATGGGCTATGAGGAGTTGTTTCGGTTTTATAATAGCGGTGGCAACTTGGCCTGCTGTGCCGAACCGAGTTAAGGAGCGCTGGCCCGCTCCTTAACAATCCTGGGCCTTTTGGTGTTGTTGATGCGTCTGCTGCCTATTACCGACTATGTTTCAGTCACTCCCAGCGTGGCACGAGCCGCGCTGCTGCGCAGTCCCCTTGCTCGGTCGGGAGCCAAAAGCGTCTCCCTCCGCTTCGCGCGGCGCCGTCTCTGAATGTGCCAACTAGCTATGTACATCGTACGGTTTTGGCTTAAATGGCAATTTCTTGGTTTAAAGGGCTATTGGCTTTAGAGGAATTGTTTCGGTTTTATAACTGTAGTGGCCACTTAACCCGCTGTGCCGAACCGAGTTAAGGAGCGCTGGCCCGCTCCTTAACAATCCTGGGCCTTTTGGTGTCTTTGATTTGTCTGCTGCCTATTACCGGCTATTTTCCAGTCACTCCCAGCGTGGCACGAGCCGCGCTGCTGCGCAGTCCCCTTGCTCGGTCGGGAGCCAAAAACGTCTCCCTCCGCTTCGCGCGGCGCCGTCTCTGAATGTGCCAGTCAGCTATGTAAACAGTGCCGGTTTGGCTTAAATGTCAATTTGTTGGCTTAAAAGTCAATTGGCTATGGGGAGCTGTTTTGGTTTGGGCTTAAATGGCAATTTTTGGTTTTAAAGTCAATGAGCTACGAGGAGCTGTTTCGGTTTTATAATAGCGGTGGCTACTTAACCCGCTGTGCCGAACCGAGTTAAGGAGCGCTGGCCCGCTCCTTAACAATCCTGGGCCTTTTGGTGTTGTCTATTCGTCTGCTGCCTATTACCGGCTATGTTTCAGTGACTCCCAGCGTGGCACTAGCCGCGCTGCTGCGCAGTCCCCTTGCTCGGTCGGGAGCCAAAAACGTCTCCCTCCGCTTCGCGCGGCGCCGTCTCTGAATGTGCCAACCACCTATGCACACCGTGCCGTTTCAGCCGCAAACTTTTTGTCTTTTGTTTTTCGCCGTTGACCTTTAATGTTGCCGGTTTTGCCGTAAATGTTTCCTGGCCGATTCAAAACCTACGTCGAGCGCAGCGTTGAGTGACAACAGCCTTACCGTTGGCACGAAATCAAGCGAGAGGACCGCGCAGCGGCGTGGTTTAGGCCACACACCGATGTCACTGGAAAGAACTACAACCGAGGGCACGACACTGTTCAATTTGGACAAGGCGCAGGATTCCAAAGGAGGCGCGCCTTCGCCTC
>NZ_JAADJU010000016.1 GCF_012933545.1 Rouxiella aceris
AGGTGGCGTATCTTACGCTTTCCTCTTTTGATGTCAACCGTTAATTTCGCGGTCATCATCATTTTTATTCTTTCCGACCCGGTTACTTCGTGATGTTGTTCACGTTGTTCCCTGTCGATGGAGGCGCATTATAGGGACTTCTCAGCAGGCCGCAACCCTTAATTTCGATAAATTTGCCAAACGTTTCTTTTTTCTACGAAACGTACAGGTAGCCAGCATTACCGCTATTTTTTCACCGCTAGTTTGCCAAAATCGGCAGCAAACTGTTTTACCTGTTGCCAATCGGTGTACTCCACTTCTTTACTGGTATCCGTTTCGCCACCGGTAATACGCATAATAAGTTGAATCATCACTCTGTCTAACCAGCCATAACGCGGATAGCGCAACGCACCGGCAAAGACATTGCACAGCGTCGGCTTCCAGGGTGTAGCTAAAAGAAACTTACGGGTATAGGCATTGGTCTGCGGTGTGCGCTTCTCGGGTTTACGCGCCGTCAGGTTAACGGAGAAGAAAGCCGAGGGCATCGCGTTAAGCTCAACAATATGCTGCTTGATAAACTTGTTGAGCACAGGCGCAAAATGACCATAACGAATCGACGCGCCAATCATCACTTTGCTATAGCTGCTCAAATCAATCTGACCGGCATCTTGCAGATCCATCACTTCACAGTCCGCACCCTCTTTTAAGCAGCTACCTATATAAGAAGCGATTGCATGGGTCTGTCCATCTCGACTTGCATAAAGCACCAGGGCTTTCATCGCCGTCTCCTTTCTACGTAAGGGATCCATGGTTTGCTTACTCCTTCCAGAACGTTGGGGTAAACAACACTAATAAGGTAAAGACTTCCAGGCGACCAAACAGCATGGTCAAAATCAGTATCCATTTTGCCGCATGATTCATTGAAGCAAAGTTGTCCGCTACGACGCCAAGGCCTGGCCCGAGGTTATTAAGGGTGGCAGTGACGGCGGCAAAAGCCGAGAAGTTATCCACCCCGGTGGCCACAATAGCCAGCATACTGATAATAAATACCAGCGCGTAGGCGGAGAAGAATCCCCATACCGCTTCCAGGATGCGTTCTGGCAATGCCCGGTTACCCAACTTGATGGTATAGACCGCGTTAGGGTGCACCAGCCTTTTAAGCTCGCGTGAGCCCTGTAGATACAACAGCAGGATGCGGATCACCTTTAGCCCGCCGCCGGTAGAGCCGGCGCAGCCGCCGATAAAAGCGGAACAAAGCAGCAGGATAGGTAAAAACAACGGCCATCTGGCAATACTGTCGGTGGTGTAGCCGGCGGTAGTGGCCATGGAAACGACCTGGAAGAATGCCTGATTCAAGGTTGTCAGCCCGGAACTGTAGGTATCGTGCATCCACAGTACCGAGGTACAGATCACAACCAGCGTCAATTGCACCCCCATATACATGCGAAATTCCGGGTCTCGCCAATAGACTTTGATATTGCGACCGCTCAGCAAGGCAAAATGCAGACCGTAGTTACAGCCGGAGATCAGCAGGAAGATGGCGATAATGGTGTTGATGGTGCCGCTATGAAAATAGCCGATGCTGGCGTCATGGGTAGAAAAACCTCCAATGGCAATAGTCGAGAAGCTATGGCTGATGGCATCAAATGCCGACATACCGGCGCCCCATAACGAAAAGGCACAGGCGATGGTCAGCAGCAGATAGATAAGCCACAGCGTTTTGGCCGTCTCGGCAATACGCGGGCGCATCTTGTTATCTTTCAACGGACCCGGCATTTCGGCGCGATAAAGCTGCATCCCGCCGACACCCAGTATGGGCAAAATAGCCACGGCCAGCACAATGATCCCCATACCGCCAAACCATTGCAGCATCTGACGATAAAACAGGATGGCGTGCGGCAGGCTGTCCAGCCCCACCAGGGTGGTCGCGCCGGTGGTAGTCAGACCGGAGAAGGATTCAAAAAAGGCGTCGGTCACCGTCAGGCTGGGGCGTTCGGAGAACAGAAAAGGCAAAGCCCCCACGCTACCCAGCACGGTCCAGAACAGCACCACAATCAGAAAACCTTCACGCGGTTTCAGCTCGCTGCGCTGTTTACGATTGGGCGCCCACAGTAGCAAACCGATAGCCAGTGCAACGAAAAACGTTTCACTAAACGCGCGACCCGCACCGTCTCGATAAATTAATGCCACTATCCCGGGAATAATCATCGTTCCCGAGAAAAGAATAACCAGCACCCCGACAATTCGGGTTATGGCACGAAAATGCATGCGGCCACATTCCTCTGCAAATAAAATGCGATAAATTGATCAAACAGGCTGCAGAAGCAGCGAACCACGACTGAGGTTATAGAGTCGGTTCACAATTTCTGCCGCTTCGTATGCTGGCAACGACAGACGGATATCTACTGCTGCGCCATATTCACTTTGTAATATGCTGCCACCGACCTGTTGCAATAAGGTCTCAATCATGGCGATTTGCCCATAATCGCATTGCAGCAAAAATTCGGCCTGCGGCACCTTTTGTTTTATCGGTAAACTGGCCAGTGCCAATTGCACGCCATTGCCATAGGCCCGCACCAATCCCCCGGTGCCCAATTTGATACCGCCGTAGTAACGCACCACCACGGCGGTGATCTCGCCAATACCGCTGCCCATCAACTGGCCGAGGATTGGTTTTCCTGCGGTACCGGCAGGCTCGCCATCATCGGAAAAGCCCAGTTGCTGCGAATCATTGGGCGGTCCGGCAACATAAGCCCAGCAATGATGACGCGCAGCAGGATGCCGGCTTTTAATCAACTGCACAAAAGCCTTGGCCGCTTCCACGCCTGGGGTGGGTTCCAGCAAGGTGATAAAGCGGCTTTTTTTTATCTCTTCGCTGACCTCAACAGGTTGAGCGGGAATGGGATAAGGCTGCATCAGGCAAGTTTCAAATCACGCGTCATATTTTCAATACGATTATCGTGGATAACAATATTGTCTTCGATACGAATGCCACCAAAAGGTTTCATTGCCTCAATCTTGTCCCAGGCAAAATGCTTACTGAACTTGCCATCGCGCCACCGGGCCAACAGCGACTCAATAAAGTACAAACCCGGTTCAATGGTCAAGACCATACCCGGCTGAATAATGCGGGTACAGCGCAGATAAGGATACTGCGACGGTGCCGCCAGATGGGTGCCGTTCTCATCCTGCATAAAGCCACCGACATCATGCACTTGCAAACCCAGTTGATGCCCCAGACCGTGCGGCAGGAAAGGTCCGGTCAGATCCTGCTCGACCATCGCCTCTTCACTGATATCGACAATCAGCTTATGTGCCTTGAGAATACGCGCAATACGGTGGTGCATCTGCACATGATAGTCGGTATAGCTGACGCCCGGCTTGATACTGTCAATCAGCGCAAGCTGCTCGCGATTGAGGTCTTTTACCAGCTCGGCGAAATCGCTGTCCGCGTTGGCGGCATAGGTCCGCGTCAGATCGGCGGCATAGCCATTGTATTCGGTACCGGCATCTATCAGGAAGCTGCGCATTTCGGCAGGCGGCTGATGTTGCAGGGTGGTGTAATGCAATACCGAGGCGTGCTCGTTCAGGGCAACAATATTGCCATAGGGCACTTCGGTTTCACGATGGCCGGTGGCGGTAAGATAGGCCATGCTGATATCAAACTCGCTCATCCCCGACAAAAATGCTTCCTGCGCCGCGCGATGGCCGCTAACCGCCACTTTTTGCGCTTCGCGCATACAAGCCACTTCATAGTCGGTTTTATAGGCACGATGATAGTGCAAATAGTCGAGCACTGCTTGCGGGTTAAGATGGTCAGCGGTAATGCCCAGGCTCAGCGCCCGATCCTGACAATAGCCGATATAGGCCACGCGCGATAAGTCCGCAGGCAGCTGCTTCTTGATGTCGTCGGGTTTGGTCAGGCCATGTACCTGCACATCTTGCGTCCAGAACGAATTCGGCAGCGGCTCAACGCTGTGCCAGTAGTCGACCGGAGAGTAAAACCACAGTTTGGGGGCATTGACCCCATCCACCCACAGCCAGCAGTTGGGAACCTGGATCACTGGAACCCAGGCTTTAAACTGTGGATTGACCTTGAAGGCATAACTGTAGTCATCAAGAAAAGTCGCCTGCAATTCACCGGAGTGGATCAGCAGAGCATCGAGTTGGTTGCGTTGCAAAATTTCCAGCGCACGCGCCTGTAAAACGGCGATATGTTCTTTATAAAGTGTAGCGAGCGATTCCATCAACCTGTCCTTACTTAGATACATACGATAAGTGCAAAACATTGCCGCATCTTATCACAGCCAGCCGCAGGCCGTAGCCCCGCAAGCTTTGTGATCTTGCCTGCAAAATACAATCAACTGATTTGCATTTCGTTAACATAAAAACCACACTCCATTCATCTGGTCATACCAGATCGTCACCGATGATTCAGGAGAGAGACATGCTCTATCAAGGCGAAACACTGCACCTGCACTGGCTCGAAGAGGGGATTGCCGAGCTGGTATTTGATGCCCCAGGCTCTGTCAATAAGCTCGATACCAGGACGGTTGCCAGTCTGGGCGAAGCGATTTCCGTGCTCGAACAACAGCGCGGTCTGCAAGGGCTGCTACTTAGCTCTGCCAAACCGGCATTTATTGTAGGTGCCGATATTACCGAGTTTCTGTCGCTGTTTAATGCGCCAAGCGAAAAACTGCATCAGTGGTTGGGCTTTGCCAACGGTATTTTCAATCGCCTTGAGGATCTGCCGGTGCCGACAATCTCGGCTATTGCCGGTTACGCCCTGGGTGGCGGCTGCGAGTGTGTACTGGCCACCGATTTTCGTATTGCCACGGCGGACAGTCGCATCGGTCTGCCGGAAACCCGCCTTGGCATTATGCCGGGTTTTGGCGGTTCGGTCCGTCTGCCGCGCCTGCTCGGGACAGACAGCGCGCTGGAAATTATTGCTGCCGGTAAAGATATCAGCGGCAGTGAAGCGCTTAAGCTTGGACTGGTTGATGCCGTAGTCAGCGCCGACAAACTGCATGAGTGTGCGCTGAATATGTTGCGCCAGGCAGTTGCGGGCAAACTGGATTGGCAGGCACAACGCCAACCGAAACTGCTACCGCTTAAACTCAGCGCTATCGAAGCGACAATGTGTTTCAGTGTAGCAAAGAGCATGGTGCTGCAAACCGCAGGTAAACATTATCCGGCACCGATGACCGCGGTGAAAACCATTGAAGCTGCCGCTAAAATGGGGCGCGATGAGGCGCTGGTGCTGGAAACGCGCAGTTTTGTTCCCCTCGCCCAGTCCGATGAAGCTCGCGCCCTGGTGGGGATTTTCCTCAACGATCAATTTGTTAAAGGCAAAGCGAAAAAGCTGGCCGCTGGCAATGAAAAACCGCAACAGGCGGCGGTGCTTGGTGCCGGGATTATGGGCGGCGGGATCGCCTATCAATCGGCGCTGAAAGGCGTGCCGGTAATTATGAAGGATATCAGTGATAAATCACTGCACCTCGGCGTCAACGAAGCGGCCAAACTGCTGAATAAACAGTTGCAGCGCGGCAAGATCGACGGCCTGAAAATGGCAAAAATCCTGGCCACCATCCAGCCTACCCTCAGTTATAGCGGCATTGAACGGGCACAGATCGTGGTGGAAGCGGTGGTCGAAAATCCCAAAGTCAAAGCGGCGGTATTGGCCGAGGCAGAAGCGCTGCTCGATGAGCAGGCAATACTCGCTTCCAACACCTCCACCATTCCCATCGATAGCCTGGCCGCGGCGCTGCAACGCCCGGAAAATTTCTGCGGTATGCACTTTTTTAACCCGGTGCATCGCATGCCGTTGGTTGAAATAATCCGCGGCAGCAAAACCTCTGAGCAAACGCTGTCACGCGTTGTCGCCTACGCTTCGGCCATGGGCAAGACACCGATTGTGGTCAACGACTGTCCGGGATTTTTTGTTAACCGCGTACTCTTTCCCTATTTTGCCGGATTCAGTCTGTTGATGCGCGACGGTGCCGATTTCCAGCAGATCGACAAAGTGATGGAAAAACAGTTCGGCTGGCCAATGGGTCCGGCCTATTTGCTGGATGTGGTGGGGATCGACACCGCGCATCACGCCCAGGCGGTGATGGCCAACGGTTTCCCTGACCGTATGGCCAAGGATTATCGCGATGTGGTTGATATCCTCTACGATGCCCAGCGCTTTGGTCAGAAAAATCAGCAGGGCTTCTATCGCTACAGCGAAGACAGCAAGGGCAAACCTCGCAAAGAAACGGATCCACAGGTGACGTCACTGCTGGCAAGCGGGCATCCGCCGGCCAAAGAATTTACGCCGCAGCAAATTATTATGCGCATGATGATCCCGATGATTAATGAAGTGGTGCGCTGTCTGGAAGAGAAGATCATCGCCAGCCCCGCCGAGGCGGATATGGCGCTGGTCTATGGTATCGGCTTCCCTCCTTTCCACGGCGGGGTGTTCCGTTATCTGGATACGCTCGGCAGCAGCCAGTATGTGCAACTGACGCAAGAATATGCCCATCTTGGTCCGCTGTATCAGGCACCAGACGGACTGCGTCACAAGGCCGAGACCAACGAAAGCTATTATCCGCACGCCGAACCCTTGACCGATCTGCACAACGGCCAACAGGCATAAGGACCGAAACCATGGAAAATGTAGTGATTGTCGATGCGGTCCGCACCCCGATGGGCCGTTCTAAAGGCGGCGCTTTCCGCCATGTTCGCGCTGAAGATTTATCCGCGCACCTGATGCGTGCCTTGCTGACGCGCAACCCGGCACTTGAGGCTGGCGATATCGACGATATCTATTGGGGCTGCGTGCAGCAAACGCTGGAACAAGGTTTTAATATTGGTCGCAATGCCGCACTGCTGGCTGAGATCCCGCACAGTGTGCCGGCGGTGACCATCAATCGGCTATGTGGCTCTTCGATGCAGGCTTTGCACGATGCCGCCCGCGCGATTATGGTTGGCGATGCTCATATCAGCCTGATTGGTGGCGTTGAGCATATGGGGCATGTGCCGATGAATCATGGCGTCGACTTTCATCCCGGTCTAAGCCGCACCGTGGCCAAAGCCGCAGGTATGATGGGATTGACGGCAGAAATGCTGGCCAAAATGCACCATATCAGCCGTGAGATGCAGGATGAATTTGCCGCTCGCTCCCACCAGCGCGCTCACGCGGCCACGGTTGCCGGACATTTTGCCAATGAGATTGTCGCCACCAACGGTCATGATGCCGAGGGTATGTTAATCAATCTGGATTACGATGAAGTGATACGCCCGGAAACCACGGTTGCGTCGCTGGCCGCGCTGCGACCGGCGTTCGATCCGCAAAATGGCACTGTCACTGCCGGTAGTGCTTCGGCGCTATCCGACGGCGCGGCGGCCATGCTGATCATGAGCGAGTCGCGTGCCGCTGCGCTGGGATTGAAAGCCCGCGCCAAGATCCGCGCCATGGCGGTGGTCGGCTGCGATCCGTCAATTATGGGCTACGGACCGGTTCCCGCCACCCGGCTGGCGCTTAAACGTGCCGGACTTACGCTGGCGGATATCGGTTTGTTTGAACTCAACGAAGCCTTTGCCGCCCAGTCGCTACCTTGTATTAAAGATCTCGGCCTGCTGGACAGTATGGAGCAGAAGGTCAACCTCAACGGTGGCGCCATTGCCCTTGGCCATCCGTTGGGTTGTTCCGGCGCACGCATTGCCACCACCCTGCTTAATCTGATGGAACGCAAAGACGTGCAGTTTGGCGTAGCGACCATGTGTATCGGTCTGGGCCAGGGGATCACTACGGTTTTTGAAAGAGTTTAGTTGCCGTCTTCCCGCCCGTCAGGGCGGGCTTTTTTGCCTAATCAGATAAACGCAAAGGCATCGCCAAACATGCGTTCTTCCAGCGCACCGCGCTCGGCACAGAAGCGTTCGCGGGCAATTTTCGCCATCTCAAAACGACCGGCAATATAGATATCCTGTTCGCTCAGCGAGTCAAAGTCCTGCAATACCGCGCTTAGCACGGTGCCGCTTCTTCCCGTCCATCCTGCTTCCGGCTGTTCGACCACCGGGATCACTTTCAGATTAGGATGCTGCACGCTCAGCGCCTCTAACTCACCCAAATCATAGAGATGTTTGAGCTCGCGCCCGCCCCAATAGATAGCGATATCGCGATTGGGCTGTTGCGCCAGGGCAGTGATCAAAATAGAACGCACGTAAGAGAAACCGGTGCCACCGGCGATCAACAGCAAAGGGCGTTCGCTATCTTCCCGCAGCCAGGCTTCGCCGTGCGGGGAATCGATCTCAATGGTCGGCTGTTTCAGAATGCGGTCCATCACCGCCATGGCGTAGAGATTTAGCTCAGATGCGCCAATATGCAGTTCCAGAAATTGGGTTTCTGAAGGCACCGAGGCAATAGAGAACGGGCGTTTGTCTCGCTCATCCATTACCACCATCAAATATTGTCCGGCACGGAATGAAAAAGATGACTCCGGTTGCAGGCGAACCCGATACACAGTGTCAGTGATGGCCTCAACCGAGGACACTTTACAGCTCATTATGGTCATGCATTCCCTCTGAGGGTCATCAGATCTCAACTGGTAGCAAACATCGTCTGCACATAGCACACAGACAGTTTACCCTTCGATACCGGCATAATAATAAGGCAGCGCGCAACGGGACCGCGCGGCTGCAATAAGTAAAACAGGTACATCGGTGTTATTTCGTGGTTTTGCCGGTGTTAAAAATATCCAGCTCGTCCCAGATAGCATCAACGCGTTGGCACACCTGAGGATCCATCACAATCGGACGTCCCCATTCGCGATCGGTCTCGCCCGGCCACTTATTAGTGGCATCCATCCCCATTTTGGAACCCAATCCGGAAACCGGCGAGGCAAAATCAAGGTAATCGATGGGCGTGTTTTCAACCAGAACCGTATCACGTGCCGGATCCATTCGGGTGGTAATGGCCCAAATCACATCTTTCCAGTCACGGGCATTAATGTCGTCATCACACACAATAACAAATTTTGTGTACATAAACTGCCGCAAAAATGACCAGACCCCCATCATCACGCGTTTGGCATGCCCGGGATATTGTTTCTTCATGGTGACCACGGCCAGGCGATATGAACAACCTTCCGGCGGCAGATAAAAATCGACAATTTCCGGGAACTGTTTTTTCAGGATTGGCACAAAGACTTCATTCAATGCCACGCCCAATACCGCCGGTTCATCGGGCGGTCTTCCGGTAAAGGTGGAGTGATAAATCGCATCTTTACGCTGGGTGATATGGGTTACGGTGAAAACCGGGAAATTATCTACTTCATTATAATAGCCGGTATGATCGCCGTAAGGGCCTTCTGGCGCCATTTCCCCCGGCTCGATATAGCCTTCCAATACGATTTCCGCACTGGCCGGGACTTCGAGATCGTTGGAGATACACTTGACCACTTCCGTTTTACTGCCACGCAGTAAACCGGCAAACGCATACTCGGACAAGGTATCAGGTACCGGCGTCACGGCACCTAAAATGGTCGCCGGATCGGCACCCAGTGCAACCGCCACCGGAAAACGTTGCCCCGGATTTTGTTGACACCATTCCTGAAAGTCCAACGCACCGCCGCGATGCGACAGCCAGCGCATAATCAGTTTGTTTTTACCTAATACTTGCTGGCGATAAATGCCCAGGTTTTGCCGTACCTTATGTGGTCCGCGAGTGACCGTCAGGCCCCAGGTGATCAGCGGTGCGGCATCTTCTGGCCAGCAGTGCATAACCGGAATGCGGCCCAAATCGACGTCTTCACCCTGCCAGACCTGCTCCTGACAAGGAGCGGAGCTCAGGCATTTGGTGGCCATATTCAACACTTGTTTGAACTTGGGCATTTTGTCGTAGAAATCGCGAAAACCGCGCGGCGGCTCAGGCTCTTTCAAAAAAGCCAGCAGTTCGCCCACTTCACGCAGTGCGCCGACGTTATCTTGCCCCATGCCCTTGGCAACACGGTCGGGCGTGCCAAATAAGTTGCACAGCACCGGCATATCGTAGCCTTTGGGATTTTCAAAAAGCAACGCCGGGCCACCGGCACGCAAGGTGCGATCGGCAATTTCCGTCATTTCGAGGTAAGGATCAACAGGTTGAGTGATGCGTTTGAGGTCGCCCTGTTTTTCCAGCAAAGAAAGGAAGTCACGTAGGTCACGATATTTCATACGAGGCACGTCATTATAAGTTTTATCACCAAATTTAGGAGGCAGTATAAAGCCTGTCGGCCGCTGTGGCTGCTTTTTTCAATTTCGCAACATCAGCGGCGCGACAGACCGGATTATCCGCCGCTGTTCAATTTGACCATGCTATTAAAGGCAATTGAAGGGAACAAGACCGGAAAGTGCTCGCGTGTCCACATACTCCTTGGTCTCATGACCGTAGTGGAACACTTTAAAGCCTTCGCCTTTGGCGCTGTAATACCGCAGGTCATTGCCGGAAATGTGCAACATACTGCCTTCACGCAGGGCAATCACCGACTCACTGGTGTTAACCATGCAGAATTCGGTCAGTCGATCGTCGCGGGTTTCGCCCATATGACCACTAACCTGCACATCGGTATAGTGAGGATTGATCTGTACCGGGAACAGACCCAACGCAGGCAATACTACCGCGTTACGCACCGGCATATCATTGGTGGTACGAATACTTGGCGTGGCGACATTACAACCCGCGCTCCAGCCAATATAAGGAATGCCTCGTTCACGCACCGCGCGTTGAATAGGAACGATCAGGTCTTTCTCATGCAGCATCTGGTTCAACATCCAGCTATTGCCGCCGCTGACCAGAATACATTGTGCCTGTTCGATAGCGATAGCCGGGACACCGGCATGATGGATACTGCCGACTTTAATTCCCAGCGCATGCTCAAGCTCAACCGCCCGGGCGTCGTAATCACTGCGGATCAAAGCATAAGGGATCAATACGGCAGAGGTAATATTGCGAGACTTCAACAACCCCTTGATCTGCTCATGAGCATAATCCAAGGGCTCACTGTCGCTTGAAAGCTTACCGTTACTCAGTAAGAACAATTCCATTACTTTTCTCCAAAAGTTACTGTCAGACCTGATGTTACCATTGCAGTCCGGCAGGCGCTGCACGCGCGGCTATTTATCCATTAAAGCTTTTGTTATCCTCATCCGGTTAGTTAAGAGGAAACCCAATAATGGAAAGCTGGTATTTACTGTATTGCAAACGAGGTCAACATGTTCGTGCTCAGGAGCACCTTGAACGTCAACAGGTTCAATGTCTTGTGCCCACGATCGCGTTAGAGAAGGTCGTCCGTGGTCGCCGTACCCTGGTAGATGAGCCTTTGTTTCCAAACTACATGTTTATCTCATTTGATCCTGAAAAAATCCATACCACGACGATCAGCGCCACCCGTGGCGTAAGTCATTTCGTCCGGTTTGGACCTCAGCTTGCCATGGTCAATCCTGCGGTGATTGACCAGTTGGTTAATCAACCCTTGCCCGAAGTCCGCGACCCGGAAACGCCACATACCGGCGATAGCGTATTAATCATTGATGGGGTATTTGAGGGCCTGCAGGCTATCTATACCGAACCAGACGGCGAGCGGCGTTCTCATCTGTTGCTGAATCTGCTTAATCAACAGGTAAAACAAAGCCTCGGCAACACCCAATTCCAGAAAATCTGAGTACGTATCCGCCCTGTCCTACTATGACTCAAAGTCTGAATAACCGACGCGCATTTTCGTCGGTTATTTTCGCCAGCATCTGCGGTTCTTCATCCAGCTCTCGCCAACGTGCCACCTGTGCGACGATATGCGGCAGAAAACATGGCTCGTTGCGCCGTGACCTGGGTTTATCGGCCATATCCCGCGGCAACAAGTAGGGGGCATCGGTTTCCAGCAGCAGACGTTCGGCAGGGATCAACGATAACATCTCCCGTAACTCCAGCCCGCGACGTTCGTCGCAGACCCAACCGGTGATGCCGATAGACAGGCCGAGAGATAAATAGTCTTCCAGCTCTTGCTGACTGCCGGTAAAGCAGTGAACCACCGCCCCCGGCAAACGATCGAGCCAGGGTTGCAACAGCTGGCTAAAACGCGGGGCAGCGTCGCGACAGTGTAAAAACACCGGCAGTTCCAGCTCGGCAGCCAGGGCCAGCTGAGCGCTAAACGCCGTTTCCTGCTCGGCTGGCGTTGAGAAATTACGGTTAAAATCCAGTCCGCACTCGCCTATCGCCACCACGCGGGGAGCCTGAGCCAACTCGCGTAATGCCTGCTCAACCTCCCGATCCCAGGAGCTGGCGTGATGGGGATGGACACCGGCAGTCGACCAGCAAAAGTCAGGATACTGCGTAGCCAGCAATTGCGCCTGATGGCTCTCTGCAAGGGAGGTGCCGGTGATCAACATGCCGCTAAGACCTGCCGACTTGGCCCGTGACACCACCTCGGCACGATCTTTATCAAATTGATTACTGGTTAAATTCAGACCGATTTCAAACATAGCGTCTCTCAAAAAAGAAACCGCCCAACTGGACGGTTTATTAATCGGCAAATGACTTACGATGCATCTGGCTCGCTGTCAGCCTCATCGTCGTCATCGCTACGACGTTTTTTGCCGACATAGAAACGTGCAAAGAACACGCCAATCTCAAACAGGCAGTACATGGGGATCGCCAATAGCGTCTGAGAGAAAACGTCAGGCGGTGTCAGCAACATACCGACGACAAAAGCACCGACCAGCACATAAGGTCGTTTCTTGCGCAGATCGGCAGGCGTGGTCACCCCGGTCCAGCACAGCAGGATAATGGCGATAGGCACTTCGAACGACACGCCAAATGCCATAAAGATGGCCATCACAAAATCGAGGTACTTGTTAATATCCGTCGCGAGCTGCACACCTGCCGGTGCGGTTTTGGCAAAAAAGGCAAATGCCAAAGGGAACACCAGGAAATAGGCAAACGCCATGCCGATATAGAACAGGATAGAGCTGGAAAACAGCAGCGGCAT
Source organism: Rouxiella aceris (assembly GCF_012933545.1). Taxonomy (GTDB): domain Bacteria; phylum Pseudomonadota; class Gammaproteobacteria; order Enterobacterales; family Enterobacteriaceae; genus Rouxiella; species Rouxiella aceris. The sequence continues at coordinate 12,981 of NZ_JAADJU010000016.1, forward strand.
CATTAGCCGACGTTCATGCTTATATAACGCCGGTGCCACAAAGCCCCATACCTGATAGAGAATAAAAGGTGCCGAGACAAAGACCGAGACGATCATCGTCAACTTGATAGGCGTAAAGAATGGCGAGGCAACGTCGGTGGCGATCATGCTCGATCCCAAAGGCATCACCTTGATCAGCGGTGCTGAAACCATGTAGTAGATATCGTTGGCAAAATAAACCAGTGCCAAAAAAACCACAATCACGCAAATAATGGAATTCAACAGGCGCTTACGCAGCTCAATCAAATGACTGATAAGCGGTTGTGTATCATCAACTGCCATATTTAGCGTTCACCCGTTGGTTGTGAAGAAGGAGCCGTTTTCACCGCAGGCTGACTATCAATAGCCGCCGCGGGCGATTCTATTGGCTTGCTTGCCGGTGCAGAAGCAATACCAGCGGATGGCGCAACGTCAGCAGTAATGGTGCTTTCTGGCGTAACCACCGGTGCACTGGCAACCTGATCGGCAGACGCGGGCGAAACGCCCTCTTCATAATGGGCTGTGGCATCTTTCAACAGCGGATTATGAATGGTATTACCCTCATCTTTGGCTGCGGCGATAGATTTGTCAGCAGGATCAAGATCCAGCGTAATAGAGCGCTTCATGGAAGAGGCCGCTTCTTTCAAATCGTCGATAGAGGATTTGATTTCAGGCGACAGGTTTTTTAACCCGGCTTCTTCTGCTTTCTTCAGGCTATCTTGCAGCTCTTGCAGTTTCAGCTCCTGATTCAGCTCATTTTGCACCGATGCTGCCATCGATCGTAGTGTGCGGATCCAGGCCGCCACCGTTCTTACCGCCACGGGCAAACGCTCAGGTCCCAACACCACCAGACCAATCACAAATACCAGTAACAGCTCACTAAACCCAATGTCGAACACGGCTTATACCTGCTCTTTGTCTTGTCTTTTAGTTTCGTCTGCTTTCGTTTCCGGCTTGCTGCCCGCAATAGACTTGGCCGAAAAGTCTGCATCAGACCCGGTTGTTGCAGTTTCTTTAGGTGTCTTGCTGCTATCGTCATCGTTCATGGCTTTTTTAAAGCCCTTGATCGAGGCACCAAGATCGCTACCCAGTCCACGCAGTTTCTTGGTACCAAACAGCAGTACCACGATCACCGCGATGACCAGCAACTGCGTCATACTTATTCCAGCCATGATATTCACCTCAATATAACAAGAAGTTACTGCCAATCGTATGGTTAACGCACGATTTAAACTTATTGGTTGCTACCCAAGCTGTTGACGCTGACAGATCAATGATGATGGGGTATTACCCTCGGCCAACGTAAAATCTGTCGGGTTTATTCCGTCTTGCAGGTTCGTCGCCAGCCGACAATCCAGGAAACCAGCCCTGCGGCAATCAGCCATACCGGATAAACCTCAATCTTGCCAAGCAGCAAAGCCGTACCGCTAATCAGTAACGCAGCACCGACGCCAAACAGATAGCGGGATTGACCCTGACGTTCGTTCTGCGTCTGTAACTGATGGCTCAGTTTCTCAATATTATGCTGCAAAAGCTGATGCTGTTTTAAGCTGTCATACACCAGTTCAGGGAGTTCAGGAAGTTTCTCAATCCAGAATGGCGCCCGCTCTTTGAAGGCACGAACCATTGCAGGCAGTCCCACCTGGTCACGGATCCAGCTTTCCAGAAAAGGCTTTGCCGTGGTCCAGAGGTCAAGCTGAGGATAGAGCTGCCTGCCCAGGCCTTCAACATACAACAGGGTTTTTTGCAGCAACACCAGCTGCGGCTGCACCTGCATATTAAAGCGCCGGGCGGTGTTAAACAGGTTTAACAAAACGTTGCCAAAAGAGATTTCTGCCAACGGCTTTTCAAAAATAGGCTCGCAGACGGTGCGGATGGCAAACTCAAACTCTTCAACGTTGGTATCACGCGGAACCCAGCCAGAATCGACATGCAGCTCGGCTACCTTGCGATAATCCCGATTGAAGAAGGCAATAAAGTTCTCAGCCAGATAACGCTTATCATTTTTGTTCAGCGATCCAACTATGCCGCAATCTATAGCGATGTAGCAAGGGTCTTCCGGGGTTTTGTGGCTAACAAAAATATTGCCAGGATGCATATCCGCATGGAAAAAGCTGTCGCGAAATACCTGGGTGAAAAATATCTGCACACCGCGTTCGGCCAACAGTTTCATATTGGTTCCCTGTTTTTCCAGGGCGACCACATCCGACACCGGGATACCGTAGATCCGCTCCATTACCAGCAAACGTTCGCTACAGTAATCGGGATAAACTTCAGGAACATACAGCACCGGGCTGTCTTCAAAGTTGCGGCGTAGTTGAATGGAGTTGGCTGCTTCACGCAGCAGATTCAGCTCATCAAACAGCGTTTTTTCGTACTCTTTGACCACTTCGCGCGGACGCAGGCGACGCCCGTCAGGCAACAACATCGGTACCCAACCCGCCAGCCGTGACATCAGACGGGTATCTGCCCTGATGATGGGCATAATATCCGGGCGAATCACCTTCAGCACCACCTGTTGGCCATTTTCCTTTAAAACCGCAGTATGGACCTGGGCAATAGAGGCTGATGCCAGTGCATTCTGATCAAAATCATCAAACCAGGTTTCAATGGGACCACCCAGTGACAGCTCAATATGCTTGCGGGCCAAGGCACCATCAAAAGGCGCGACATGGTCCTGCAACAGGGCAAGCTGATCGGCAACGTGGGGAGGGAACAGATCGCGGCGGGTCGATAACATCTGACCAAACTTGATCCACACCGGTCCCAGCTCTTCAAGGGCCAGACGCAGACGGGTACCCAAGGGTTTTTCTTTATGACGGAAGGGGATCCAAAAGAACAGATACCGCCCCAGTCGCAGCGGCAGGGTCAATTTAATCTTGGGGATCAGCTGATCGAGTCCGTACGTCAGAAATACCCGAATAATCAGATACAGGCGGCGCATTTCACCTGGTGTCATGGAGTCTCCCCAAGCTTGAGTAAACGCGCTTCCAGCGCATTGATTTGGCGTTCCAGCGCCGAGACTTCATCGGCAAACCAGGCAGTTTCCAGCGTTCCCGGTGCCAGTTTCCACTCTTCGGTCAGGGCCTGGGCCAACTGGTCCTGGTGCTTTTTCACCCCCGAGGTCAGAAAGCGAAAACCGCCGGCGAAGACCTGGCTGAGACTCTGCGCGGCAATATCACCGATGTAGGGTGCCAGCAGTTCCGCAGGCTCCCACTCTGACATATCCAGCAGTGCGGCAAACTGCTGCACCACCTGAATATCACCGTCCACCACCAGTTCACCGCTGCGGATCAGCGGCGCAAGCTGTTGCCGATCGCGTAACTTGCGTAGCACAACAAGGCGAGTGTTAAGAGTGCAATCTGCCTCCCCGTCCCACTGTCCGACAACGTCTATTTTTTGTTCCGAGAAAATCAGCGTCAGCGGCGAACTCAGTTCCTGCAGATCAATGCGCAAAACCTTGCCAGCCAGACGCAGCCTCGCGGCCTTCATACTGCGGTCCTTGAACAGCAATTGATTAAGAGCAGTCTCAATGGCAGCAGTCAATAACGGAGTCAACAACATCGGCATTTCCATATCAGAACTTGTAACCTCGATGCAGCGCAACAATGCCACCGGTGAGGTTGTTATAAGTCACGTTCTCAAAGCCTGCATCGGCCATCATGCCTTTCAGGGTTTCCTGATCCGGGTGCATACGGATAGATTCCGCCAGATAACGATAGCTCTCGGCATCCTTGGTTACCATCTGGCCAATTCTTGGCAGCACATGGAACGAATAGGTATCATAAATTTTGCTCAGTGGCGCCAGCACCGGTTTGGAGAACTCCAGCACCAGCAAACGGCCACCCGGCTTTAACACACGGAACATGGAGCGCAACGCTTTCTCTTTTTCGGTCACATTGCGCAACCCAAAAGAGATGGTAATGCAGTCGAAATAGTTGTCCGGGAAAGGCAGCGCTTCGGCGTTGGCCTGTACGTAGCTGACATTGCCAACGATGCCTTTGTTGCGCATTTTCTCGCGCCCCACCTTCAGCATGGAGTCGTTGATATCGGCCAGCACCACCTGACCCTCTTCGCCAACCAGGCGAGAGAACTTGGCGGTCAAATCACCGGTACCACCGGCAAGATCCAGTACGCGATGGCCGCGACGTACACCGCTGCAATCGATAGTGTAACGCTTCCAGATACGATGAATACCGAATGACATCAGGTCATTCATCAGATCATATTTCGCGGCCACAGAGTGAAAAACGTCGGCCACCATCTCTGCTTTATTATTTTTGGCTACGGTACGAAACCCAAAATGTGTGGTTTCTGAAGGATTTACATCTTTTTCCTGCGTCTGCTTTTCCATGTTTCTGCCTGCTTATTCAGTATATCGCCTGGGGAAAGTGTATCAGAACCCCGGAGAAAGCCCCATCACCGATACGGTTAGCGCCGCACGCGGTGTTCAAGGCGCGGTATTATTGTTCGCTCGCCGAGCAAAACAAATTAAAAGTGTTTTTGCGATCCGACACTGTCCTGCGTTGCCGCAAGAGGGTCATTATCTCGCAGTTCGTCCTCTTGCGCCGGAGATTCTGGCTGTTCACCGTCGTCGACCTCATCAAGGGATGCCTGCAGTTGCGGATCGTCCTCGCGGCGCGCCCTTGCGGCCAGCGCCGGGTTAATAGGTCGTTTAACTTCAACCCCCAAGGCCCTGAATCCTTCGACCTGACCAATAAGATTACCACGGCCTTGGGCAAGTTTGTTCATTGCCAATCGATAACTTACCTGTGCTTTATCGAGGCTCTGCCCCATCGACTGCATATCATCAACAAAGAGTCTGAGTTTGTCATACAGCCGCGCCGCCTTGTCGGCAATATGCTTGGCATTTTGGCTCTGATGCTCGTAGCGCCATAAGTTACTAATTGTCCGCAACGCGACCAGTAAGGTGGTCGGGCTGACCAGCATAATGTTGTGACTCAGGGCTTCGCTAATCAACTCAGGCTCTTTGTCGATGGCCACCAGAAAGGCCGGTTCAACCGGAATAAACATCAATACATAATCCAGGCTGCGCAATCCCGGCAGTTGCTGGTAATCCTTGCGGCCCAATAAACGCATATGGCCGCGCACGGAGGCAATATGCTCATTAAGCGCCAGCTCGCGCTCAAGATCGTCGTCGCTGTTGAAATAGCGTTCATAGGCCACCAGCGACATTTTTGCGTCGATCACCACATCTTTGCTCTGCGGCAAACGCACCACCACATCGGGCTGCATTCTGCTGTTTTCTTCGGTTTGTACGCTGACCTGGGTCTGATACTCATAGCCTTCGCGCAAACCGGAGGCTTCAAGCACCCGACTGAGCACCACTTCGCCCCAGTTGCCCTGGGTTTTGTTATCGCCTTTCAGCGCCTTGGTAAGGTTGAGCGCCTCACGCGCCATCTGGGCATTGAGCTGTTGCAGACTGCGGATCTCATGGGTCAGGGTATGGCGTTCACGCGCTTCCTGACCAAAGCTGTCCTGCACCTGGCGACGAAAACCGTCGAGTTGCTCACGCAGTGGCAACAGCAGTTTATCGAGGCTCTGTTTGTTCTGTTCATCCGCCCGGCGTCCGGTTTGCTCAAAGATACGATTGGCCAGATTCTCAAACTGACTATTCAGACGCTGCTCGCTGTTGATCAACAACCGCTGCTTATCTTCGGCCGCCAGCCGCGTTTCGTCGAGACGCGTGGCCACTTCGCGCAGCTCTGCCTCTTGCGCGCTGTTGATTTCTCGCTGCGCCCGCAGTTCCTGATTAAGCTGTTCGCACTCACTCTGCCAATGGGCCAGCAGTTGCAATTTCTCGACGCTGGCCGCCTGTGCACTGTGCAGCGTTCGCAGTTCGATTTCGTTATCTCGCTGCTGCTGTCTTAGCTGCAAAAGGTCCTGCTGCAGACGCTCTTTTTCGCTGTTGAGCTGCATCTGCGCCTGTTCGAGTAATTTATAACGCGTATCGCTGTCGGCCTGACGCTGCTGTTGCCGCAGGCTGGACAATAACCAGCCGAGGAACAGGCCAACCAGGCCGCTGCCTGCCGCGTAAATAAGGCTGATATCCACGGGTTCTCTCTCTATCTGAGTCTGTTGTTGGTCAAGGTAAATGCATACTGTATGGATGTCCAGATGCTTTTTACTGACCCACCTTCACTTTGCGAGACAGCTCGCGAGAACAGAACGCAGACCCGCCCCTGCGCGTTTAAAACCAGTGGCTGAGCCATTGAATACCAAAGGCACCGGGTGCCAGGATGCCAAATCCCCATACCAGCGCCGAGGTAATATTGGCCAGTTGGAAGTAACGCTGAGGCATACCGCAAATTCCGGCAACCAGCGGCACTACGGCACGTAAGGGACCAAAAAAGCGGCCGATAAAAGCCCCTGGCATCCCCCAGCGTTCAAAGAACGCGTGTCCGCGCGCCAGCATTTGCGGATGGCGAGTAAAGGGCCAAAGATGAGGCACACGATCGCGGTAGTGAAAGCCAATCCAGTAAGAGAGCCAGTCACCAAAAAATGCCCCCGCCGCCGCACCGGCAAAAATTGGCCAGAATGGAATACCCGCTTCGCCGATCAGTGCGCCGACGCCCAACAGGATCACCGTGGCCGGTAACAGTAAAGAGAGAAAAGCCAGTGACTCGCCAAAGGCCAGGAAAAAGACAATCGGTACCGCCCAGGCCTGATGTTGACGGACAAACTCCGTGGTGTATTGCATAACTTCGTTAATGCTCAAAAATTACCGCCTCTATTTTGCTGACAACTAAAAAGACCTTTTCATTGAAAGTAACCAGGATGCGGGTCATGCCGCACCGGCAGTGAAAAACCAAAGGATAGCAGCACGGATGACCATAACAGATAGCGGCGCGGAGATAAAAAAAGGGCCGCCGGAAGGCAGCCCTCAGACTGCTGACAAAGTCCGTTATTAGGGAGAGTGCACCGTTGGGGTCGTAGCGGGCTTGCCCGCCGGAGCGCCCCTGGGTGTGCTATGCCCGAGTATCTCGATCATCAAGACGACTTTGTCATCAAACTCAGGGCCGCCGGAAGGCAGCCCTGATTAAGCAGTAGTCAGCAAAAATCAGAATTAAATCAGGTGACGTGCAGCCGCAACCACAATGGCCACGGCATGGCTTTCGGTCTGTTTCATGGTTTCGGCATTGGGGATTTCCTGCTGGGTGCGGTTGACGATCACCCCGGCCACCATACCGGCACGCAATCCCTGACTGGCACACATGGTCAGCAGGGTGGCGGATTCCATTTCATAGTTCATCACACCCATTTCCTGCCAGTCTTTCATCGACTCTCTGAAACGGCGAACTACGCGACCCGAGTAGGTATCGTAACGTTCCTGGCCAGGATAAAAGGTATCCGAAGAGGCGGTCACGCCAATATGGGTGGTAGCCCCGACTTCCTTGGCTGCCGCCACCAGTGCGGTAGTACAGGTAAAGTCGGCCACCGCAGGGAATTCCATCGGCGCAAAATGCAGGCTGGCACCGTCAAGACGGACTGCCGCGGTGGTGACCAACACATCGCCAACGTTAATATGCGGCTGGATGGCACCGGTTGTGCCGACGCGTAAAAATGTACGGATCCCCAGCTGGGCCAGCTCTTCAACAGCAATCGAGGTGGAAGGTCCGCCGATCCCGGTGGAGCAGACAATCACGGCTTTGCCGTCCAGTTCTGCCCGCCATGAGGTAAATTCGCGATGAGAAGCCAGGCGAACCGGGTTTTCCATCAGTTTTGCGATTTTTTCAACACGTTCAGGGTCACCGGGGACGATGGCCAGCGTGGCACCCTGTAGTTGGCTTTTGGTCAGGCCAAGATGAAAAACGTCAGACTGAGACATAAATTAACTCCTTTATAATTCGGGTCGTGTTTTTATTCGGTCATCACTTCACAGAGGAATACCCTGCTACTTTATCGCGCATTACCGGCCAATTTTGTGATAATCATCGCTAAGCAAAACCGCAACTATCATTGCATACATTAAAATTGTGACTAAACTCACATTTAATCAGTGAGGTGACGTTTTTTCAGACAGCATTACCTGCTATTCGCCACTGCGCTGGATTACATTGCTGTTTAATCATCTTATCTATGGCCTAAACTATAGAACAGGCCGCTCGGTTGAAGTGCTGGCGTTATCGCTTATAGTTAAAATCGCAGTATTTATTTTGGAAAAAATAGTCCTTATCCCTGTATGGAGACTGCAATGAGAAAAGAAGAAACAATAGAACTAAAACAAGCACCTGCCAGTTTCTCTCCTGCCGTAACGCCGGTTTCTGCCACGACTGTCTATACAGATAGTGAAGGTTTGCATGCCGGGGAAACCACTATCCCGTCACAGGGTGAAGATCTGCCTGCCTATCTGGCCCGCCCGGCCAGCTTTAGTGGCAAACTGCCCATTGTGTTAGTGGTGCAGGAGATTTTCGGGGTCCATGAACATATTCGCGATATTTGCCGGCGTCTGGCAAAAGAGGGTTATCTGGCCATTGCCCCTGAACTCTATTTCCGTCAAGGGGATCCAACACAATATAGCGATATTGGCGAGCTGCTGGACAAGCTGGTCAGTAAAGTGCCGGATCAGCAGGTGCTGGCAGATCTCGATCACAGTGCCCACTGGGCCTCTCTGCACGGTGGCGACGCCAGCAAGCTGGCAATCACCGGCTTCTGCTGGGGTGGCCGCATTGCCTGGCTGTATGCCGCGCATAGCCCGCAGCTCAAGGCCGGAGTGGCATGGTATGGCAAATTGGTCGGTAATAAAACGTTGACTAATCCGACGCATCCGATAGATGAAGCCATCGACCTGACCGCGCCGGTCTTAGGCCTGTACGGCGGTCAGGATAGTGGCATTCCGCTGGATACCGTCGAAAGCATGCGCCAGGCGATCCGTGCCGCCAATGCCGATGCCGAAATCGTGGTCTATCCGCAGGCCGGTCATGCCTTTAACGCCGACTACCGCCCAAGCTATGATGCCGAAGCGGCCGCCGACGGTTGGCAACGGATGCTGGCCTGGTTCGCCAAAAATGGCGTGAAGTAAGACAGCTCTCAATAATATCAAGGCCGCCGTCAGTCACCGCTGACGGCGGCCTTTTTATATGGTGTCTTCATCGTGGGGTGGTGTTGCTATCAGGCCAGTTTCGGCTGTCCGTTAGAAGCGCTCAGGCCACCGTCAACCGGCAGATTGACGCCGGTAACAAAGCGGGCATCATCGCTGGCCAGAAAGGCAATCACATCGGCGATCTCCTCCGGTTGTGCCGCCCGTCCCAGCGGAATACGCTCGGCAAATTTTGCCAGCAATGCCTGGTTATCCTTGATATCTCCGGCCATATCGGTCAGCGTCAGGCTCGGGCACACGGCATTGACGCGTACGCCATCGACTCCGTGGTCCATGGCCAATGAACGGGTAAAGTTGCTGACGCCGCCTTTGGCCGCATTGTAAAAACTCATGCCCCAGTCGCCACCCAGTCCGGAAACGGAAGAGACATTAACGATATTGCCGCGGCTTTTCTTTAAGGCTGGCATAAAAAAGCGTGAACAGTAAAAAACACCGCTGAGATCGATATCAATAATTTTCTTCCAGTCTTCGATACTGGCCTCATCGACCTGGCCCTGCACCACCACGCCGGCATTATTGACCAACACATCGACACGACCAAACTTGTCCTCGACAACCTGCGCCAGGCGCTCGACGTCCTGCGGCGAAGAGATATCGGCCACGTGCACATAAAAACGGCTGCTTTCCAGCGTATTGGCGACCTTGACCAGTTTGGTCTCGGTGCGTCCCACCAGCACCACAATGGCACCTTCGGCAGCAAAACGCCGGGCGGTCGCTGCGCCCATCCCCGAACCGGCACCGGTTACCACTACCACTTTATCTTTAAATCGCGTCATGGTTATCTCCTGACGGTTGCATTAATAAATCACTATTTGCACTGCTTTAAGCTTAGTCAAAATGCGGTGATAACGAGGCAAACTGCTGACAAGGGGGTAGCAAAGTACGCGCAGGCAAGGGACAGCAGGCAATGAAGGGGGGAGATAAAGAGGTTACAAAATACGAATACCACGGCCAAATCAATAAAAAAGGGCGCCGAAGCGCCCGGGGAGTTCGTTAGTAAGACACTATCTTCAGACTTTTTCGCCACGCAGACGCTGGGCGGCTTTGACCATATTCGCCAGCGATTCACGGGTTTCCGGCCAACCGCGGGTTTTCAGACCACAGTCCGGATTGACCCACAGACGTTCGGCAGGAATACGGTCGGCGGCTTTACGCAACAGCGCTTCGATCCATTCCACGCTTGGCACGTTCGGCGAGTGAATATCGTAGACACCGGGTCCAATCTCATTCGGATACTCGAAATCTTTAAAGGATTCCAGCAGGTCCATATCTGAACGGGAGGTCTCGATGGTGATAACATCCGCATCCAGCGCCGCAATGGAGTCCATAATGTCGTTAAATTCGCAGTAACACATATGGGTATGGATCTGCGTATCATCACTGGCAATGGCGGCGTTGAGTTTAAATGCATCTACCGCCCAACGCAGATAAGCCTGCCATTCGGACTGGCGCAGCGGCAACCCTTCGCGCAGTGCCGGTTCATCGATTTGGATAATACCAATGCCCGCGTCTTCCAGATCTTCCACTTCGTCGCGCAAGGCCAGGGCGATCTGTTTGGCGATGGTTTCACGGCTGACATCTTCCCGCGGGAATGACCAGCAAAGGATGGTTACCGGTCCGGTCAGCATGCCTTTTACCGGTTTATCGGTCAGCGACTGGGCATATTTCGCCCATTCCACGGTAATGGCTTCAGGACGACTGACGTCGCCGATGATTACCGGTGGTTTTACGCAGCGTGAGCCGTAACTTTGCACCCAGCCGTTTTGCGTAAAGATAAAGCCATCAAGGTGTTCGCCGAAGTATTCAACCATATCGTTACGTTCGGCTTCACCGTGTACCAGCACATCCAGGCCAAGACGTTCCTGTTCCTGAATCGCCTGCTTGATATGTTCGCTGATCCCGACGCGGTAGTTTTTGCCATCCAGACGACCCTGTTTAAAGTCCAGACGCAGACCGCGGATCTCGGTAGTTTGCGGGAATGAACCTATGGTGGTGGTCGGCCAGGCCGGCAGGTTAAAGCGCGCACGCTGCGCCGCAGCACGTTGCGGATAAGGACTTGCACGCTCAATATCATGGGCACTGATCGCCGCCAGACGCTGGTCGACCGCCGCATTATGTACCCGGGTAGACTGCTGGCGAGCACGAATTGGCGCACTGTATTGAGCCAGTTTGTCGAGCGTCGCCGCCGTCGGGTTGTTTAACGCTTCGGTCAGCAGGGCCAGTTCGGCGCACTTTTGCAGAGCAAAGGCAAACCAGCTTTTGACTTCATCATCCAGTCGCGTTTCAACGCTGAGATCGATAGGGCTATGCAGCAGTGAACAGGAACTGCCCAGCCACAGTTGACGCCCGGTAGCCAGCGGCTTAAGGCGTTCCAGCCAGGTACTTAAATCGGCCCGCCAGACGTTACGGCCATTAATCACCCCCAGCGATAACAGCCACTCTTTGGGCAGTGCGGCGGCAACGGCAGTCAGGTCATCGTGACCGGCAACGGCGTCAATATGCAAACCCTGTACCGGCAGTTGACGGATGGTTTCCAGATTGTGGCCAATGCTGTCAAAGTAGGTGGTCAGCAGCAGTTTGCTGTGACCTGCCAGTGCGGCATAAGCCGGTTGATAGGCATCCAGCCAGGCTTGTGGCAACTCAAGCACCAGCGCAGGTTCATCAATCTGCACCCATTCGATATCGCGTTTTGCCAGTTCGGCCAGCACCTGCTGGTACACCGGTAAAATATCATTGAGCAGCGACAGACGGTCAAACTGCTCGCCTTTGACTTTACCCAGCCACAGATAGGTTAAGGGGCCCAGCAGCACCGGTTTGACGTTATGTCCCAGGGCCAGCGCTTCGTCGACTTCGTCCAGCAGCTGCGTCCAGGTCAGCTTGAACTGCTGGCCTTTTACGAACTCAGGCACCATATAGTGATAGTTGGTGTTAAACCATTTGGTCATTTCAGCGGCGGCGGCCGGTTTGCCGCCAGGGGCGCGACCACGTCCGAGACGAAATAGCGTATCGAGATCGACCGAACCATCGTCATTTTGATGACGAGCCGGGACGTTACCCAGCAGCAGGCTGGTAGTAAGCACATGATCGTACCAGGCGAAATCGCCGACCGGCAGCAGATCGACACCGGCTTGTTGTTGTTGTTGCCAATGGCGGGCGCGCAGTTCGCGTCCGGTGGCCAGCAGCTCTTCTTGTGTTGAGTTACCTGCCCAGTAGCTTTCCTGTGCTTTTTTCAGTTCACGACGCAAACCAACGCGCGGAAAACCCAGAGTGTGATTCAGTATCGTCATCTTTAAATTCCCATTTAGCCATCCAGATGTTTACACATCTATAATCCGCAGGTACTGTATATTGTACAAGCGCAAATTATTCACAGTGACAGTGAAGGACTCTCATGATCGAACTGAAACATCTGCGGACGCTGCAAGCATTGCGTAACACCGGGTCTCTTGCCGCCGCAGCGGCACAGCTGCACCAGACCCAATCTGCCCTGTCGCATCAATTTAGCGATCTGGAGCAGCGTCTCGGTTTCAGACTCTTTGTGCGCAAAAGCCAGCCGCTGCGATTTACGCCGCAGGGGGAAATTTTGCTGCAACTGGCCGAGCAGGTACTGCCGCAAATTCAGCAGGCATTGCAGGCATGTCATGAACCGCATCAGACCTCGCTGCGGATTGCCATCGAATGTCATAGCTGTATTCAGTGGCTGACGCCGGCGCTGGATAGCTTTCATCACAGTTGGCCGCAGGTGCTGATGGATTTTAAATCTGGCGTAACCTTTGACCCACAGCCCGCACTGCAACAAGGTGAACTGGATATTGTGCTGACTTCGGATATTCTGCCGCGCAGTGGCCTGCACTATTCGCCGATGTTTGATTTTGAAGTGCGCCTGGTGCTGGCACCGGATCACCCTTTGGCGACAAAAGCGCAGATCCTGCCGGAAGATCTCGCCAGCGAAACCCTGATGATTTATCCGGTACAGCGCCAGCGTCTGGATATCTGGCGCCACTTCCTGCAACCGGCAGGGGTCAGCCCGGCATTAAAGAGTGTCGATAATACACTGCTGCTGATCCAGATGGTGTCGGCCCGCATGGGTATTGCCGCGCTACCGCATTGGGTGGTAGAAAGTTTTGAGAGACAGGGTCTGGTGGTCACCAAGACCCTGGGTGATGGCTTATGGAGCCGGTTGTACGCCGCCGTGCGCGACGGTGAGCAGCGCCAACCGGTTACCGAGGCATTTATTCGTTCGGCGCGACAGCATGCTTGCGATCATCTGCCGTTTGTCCGTGACGCTTCACGACCCAATGGCGGTGCACCCATAGCGAAGACATTATCACTGCCGCCCCAAGAATAAAGCTTGGCCAGTGCGGCTGTTGCTGCCAAATAGCCAGATTGACCAATAACCCGGCCGGGACATGGAAGTTATTCATAATACCCAGAGTACCGGCGTCTACCTGGGTGGCACCATAGTTCCACATAAAATAGCCCAGTGCCGAAGCCCCGACGCCCAGCCAGATCAAAATCCCCCACTGTAAATGGGTGGTGGGCAGTTTATGGGGATTGCCCCAAAGGCCCCAGGCAATCACCGCACAGATCAGCGCGCCGATATAAAACCAGGAAAACGCCGTATGCTGCGGCATGGGATGGGTTTCCATCAACCGCTTATAGCCTACCTGGCCGATGGCAAAACAGATATTGGCCGCCTGCACCAACAGCAACCCAATGATAAAATGTTCGCTAATATGGTCGTAGCGGATAATGGCCGCGCCCACTACCGCCAGCAGAGCACTTAACGCATAGCCCATCCGAATGCGGCGACCGCTGATCAGGTCATAAATCAGCGTGACATACAGCGGAGTCATCACGGTAAACAGCAGGAACTCCGGCACCGACAGGTAGAGATAGGCCTCGAAGCTGATCAGATACATGATGCCGAGCTGCATGGCTCCCACCGCCATATACAACAGCAAGGTTTTGATCGGATAGCCTTTCCAGCGCAGAAACGGCAGAAAGACCAGCGCCGCCAGCGCCAAACGGACCAGCACGGAAAAAACGCTGTCGACCTGACCGGCAAGATAGACGCCAATCAGGCTAAATGAAAAGGCCCACAGAATGGTGGTAATAATAAGTAATGGCACGATTTACAGCCCAATAACCAGGATAGGATTTGATTGTAGCGGAAGTTGCAAAGCAGATATCAACAAAATAAGTGTACATGTGGTTAATAAAAACACAATCAACCGCGTTTATCGCCCGTGTACAGTCGAGTGCCGTCAGGAAAAGCGGGTAAGCATGGCTCTGAAAGACATATTGTCGGCCTCGGGATGGCGTACACTTAACAGAGCTATCAAACAGGAGAAGCGATGATGAAAGGTCTTTATGGCATGGTGATTGCGCTGACGCTGCTTCCTGCGTCGGGTTTTGCCGCGATCACCCAGACACCAATCGAAAAACAGCAGCAGTTGCTGATCAATCCATCGCAACAACGTATGGAGCAACGGATGCAAAGCGACCAGCAGTTGCATCAACGCCAGCTGCAACAAGATATGAAGTTTACTCAACAGCAGCAGCAACAGCGGTTACGAGCCCAGTCGCAAAACGATCAGCAGCGTTTGCAACAAAATCAGCTCGACAACAATCAGCAACTGCTGCAGCAGAAATTACAACAAACGCCTTAGTAATGGCTGATTTGCCTGTTTTTCTTCCCTGCGGATCTCTTTCTCGCTTTCCTTTTAATAAGGAAAGCGGGGATTGATATTATTCGCGTCTTGTCATGCCCCTGGTAATTATCTAATATATTATTCGCTCGCCATCAACGGCTATCTATTTACAAAACACCTCCCCCACTAAATTAAATTTATTAAAATGGAATTTTAATGAAAAAATTAAAACTTATATCAACTATATTAGGGTTGATTTTACTACTATTTACTACCTGGCAAATAGTGAATACCATAAAATTCACCGCCAGCGCACAGCATACTGAAGGCACTGTCGTTAAACTTATTGAAAAATACTCACAAGATAACGGTAAAGATAAAATTTTCTATTATCCACAGTTAACCTTTATAGATAGCCACCACACACCTCAGCTTATTGAGTCTGCCAGCGGCAGCAACCCGGCGCATTACAGCGTGGGAGAAAAAGTACCGATTATTTATCAGATCGATAATCCCGAAAATGCCAAAATAGATACTTTCTTTGAGCTATGGGCAGGTGCCATCATTACTGGCATTTTTGCGGTGGTTTTCATGCTTCCGTTAATTATAAGTCGCTTTATTACCCGTTTATCAGGCAACAAAGTTAAAAAGCTACAGCATAATGGCACACCGGTTAAAGCCAAGATAACCAGTATTGAACAAAACCAGACAATCACTATTAATGGGCGCAACCCGTGGCAGATTGTTTGCCAATGGCATAATATGCAGGAAAATCGTGTTTACGTGTTTAATAGCCAAAACATCTGGTTCAATCCCGCGGAGTATATTTCCTGCGAAGAGCTAACGGTTTTTATCGATAAATCTAACCCGAAAAAATATTGGGTAGATATCACTTTCCTCCCAAGCAAAGCATAAGCTGTTTTTTTTAGTGCACAAAAAATTTCCCAAAAAAACGGCGCTATATCAGCGCCGTTTCAGACTGCTGACAAAGCTCGTTTTTAGGGAGAGTACACCGTTGGGGTCGTAGCGGGCTTGCCCGCCGGAGCGCCCCTAGGTGTGCTATGCCCGGGTATCTCGATCTTCAAGACCACTTTGTCACCAAACTCAAACGGCGCTATATCAGCGCCGTTTTTTACTTTGCTCATCGTCGCGGATTAAACAAAATCCGGCCCAATAAGATCGATGCGGTCGGTACAGATACAGTCCACGCCCCAACCCATTAACTCGCGCGCGCGATCCGGGCTGTTGACGGTGTAAACCAGAATATGCAGCCCGGCATCTTTAATGGCTTTTACCCGTTCGGCGTTCAACAGCTTGTGGTTAAGATGCAGTGACACGCATTGCAGTTCATCGGTTAGCGCTTGCCAGTCGGGGTGCCATTCGTCGATCAGCAATCCCCGCGGCAGCTCAGGGGCGGCTTTTTTGGCGGCGACCAGTGCGTCAAACTCAAACGAGGAAAGCAGCGGCGCTACCGCCTGGTCTTTCCACAGCGCGCGAGCAGCCAACGCCACCTCGGTACCGGTTTTTTCATCCAGCCCGGTAGTCGGTTTAATTTCGATATTTACCAGCATGTTATGTTGCGCGCAACGGGCGGCGACCTGCGCCAGCAGCGGCAGTTTTTCGCCGCTGAACGCACTGCCATACCAACTGCCGGCATCGAGTTTTACCAGTTGTTGCCAACTGAGATCCCCGGCCACGCCCCAACCATTGCTGGTGCGATCGAGAGTATCGTCATGCAGCAGGAATATTTCGCCGTCCTGCGCCAGTTTGGCATCAAACTCGATCATTTTGTGGCCATACTGCGCACCGACATCTATCGCTGCCAGCGTATTTTCCGGGGCCAAAGAACCGCCACCGCGATGAGCAACAATTCGTGGATAAGGCCAAACTGTCATGTTCATTCCATCCGTAATCCGCTTTTTGAATCAAAAAAGTGTAGCGCCTGTGCGGGTAAAACCAAACGTAATTGTGAACCTGTGGCAGGGACAATTTCATGGGACAGTCGCACCACGACCCCGCTTTCCGCCCAAACGCCGTGGGCCAGATTATCCGCACCCAGCAACTCGAGGTTTTTCAGCTCCATGGCAATTCCGGCTGTCGCATCCTCTGTCAGCTGAATATGCTCCGGTCGTACCCCCAAGGTCAACTCACGGCCACCCCATTCCGGTCGCGCTTTCGGTAATGGCAGCTCAAAACCCCCTTCCATCACCAGCGAGGTACCATCACTGGTCAGTTGTCCCGGCAGTAAATTCATCGCCGGAGAGCCAATAAAACTGGCAACAAACAGGCTGGCGGGTCGTTTGTAGACCTCGGTCGGCGTACCGATCTGTTCGGCAATCCCCTTATTCATCACAATCACTCGCTCAGCCAGGGTCATCGCCTCGACCTGATCGTGGGTGACATATAAACTGGTGGTACGCAAACGGCGATGCAATTGTTGCAGCTCAAGACGCATCTGCACCCGCAGCTTGGCATCGAGGTTGGACAGCGGCTCATCGAATAGAAATACCGCCGGTTCACGCACAATAGCGCGGCCCATTGCCACACGCTGGCGCTGGCCACCGGAGAGTTCGCGCGGTTTGCGTTTTAATAACGGACCCAGTTCCAGGATCCGCGCGGCTTCTTCTACCCGCGCCAGGATCTGCGCCTTGCCAAAACCACGAATTTTCAGGCCATAGGCCATATTGTCAAATACGCTCATATGCGGATACAGCGCATAGTTTTGAAATACCATGGCAATGCCGCGGTCTTTGGGTTCGAGTTCGGTCACGCGCACGTTATCGATATAGATATCGCCGCTGGTGATGCGCTCAAGACCGGCGACCATGCGTAGCAGCGTCGATTTACCGCAGCCTGACGGTCCCACCATCACAATAAATTCACCGTCGGCCACGTCAAGATCGATGGTCTTGATAATCTGATTTTCGCCGTCGTAAGACTTGGTCACTGCCTGGAGTTTTAAATTTGCCATATTAAATTACTTCTCACTGTCTACCAGACCGCGCACAAACCAGCGCTGCATCAGGAGCACCACCGCCAGGGGTGGCAATAACGTCAGGATCATGGCGGCCATGACCTGATTCCATTGGGTAGTTCCGTCGCCAAGGGAAATCATGCTTTTGACTCCCGCCACCGCCGTCCCCATTGAAGGGCTACTGGTGATCAGGATCGGCCACAGATATTGGTTCCAGCCATAAATAAAGGTGATCACAAACAGCGCGGCCAGATTGGTTTTCGACAATGGCAGCACGATATCCCAGAAAAAGCGCATCGCCCCGGCACCATCAATGCGCGCCGCTTCCAGCAGTTCGTCCGGCAAGGTCATAAAGAACTGACGGAATAAAAAGGTCGCCGTGGCGGAAGCCATCAGCGGCAACGTCAGACCGGTAAAACTGTCGAGCATATGCAGATTGGCGATCACCTGCACCGTAGGGAAAATACGCACTTCCACCGGCAACATCAAGGTGATAAAAATCAGCCAGAAGAACAGGTTACGCAGGGGAAAGCGAAAATAGACAATGGCAAATGCCGAGAGCATGGAAATGGAGATCTTGCCGATGGTAATCCCCAAAGCCATGACAAAGCTATTAAGCAGCAGCGGGCCAAAGGCCGGGCTGTTGCTGCCTGCCCCCTGACTCCAGATGGTACGAATATTTTCAAACAGATGGCCGCTGGGGATCAGCGTCATCGGCACATTAAAGATTTCTTTGTTATCCAGCGTGGCGGCAACAAAGGCGACATACAGTGGAAACAGCACCATCAGTGCACCGACAATCAGCACCAGGTGGCAAAAGATATCAAGGCCTCTGCGGTTCTCGATCATTGGTAACGCACCTTACGCTCAACAAAGCGAAACTGAATAAAGGTCAGGGCGATCACCAACACCATCAATACCACCGACTGTGCTGCGGAACTGGAGAGATCAAGCCCGGTAAAGCCTTCGCGATAGACTTTGTAAATCAGCGTGGTGGTCGCCTGCACCGGGCCACCGCCGGTGGCGGCATCAATCACCGGGAAAGTATCAAAGAAGGCATACACCAGGTTAACCACCAGCAGGAAGAAGCTCACCGGCGAGATTAGCGGCAGCACCAGGTTAAAGAAACGACGGACAGGACCGGCACCGTCAATGGCCGCGGCTTCCACCAGCGAACGAGGGATCGACTGCAAGGCGGCAAGAAAGAACAGAAAGTTATAGCTGGTCTGTTGCCAGATGGAGGCCAGCACCACCAGGAACATCGCCTGGCCGCTGTTTTGCGCGTGATTCCAGTTATAACCGAGCATCCCCAGATAGTGGGTGATCAAACCGAGGCCTGGGCTGAACAGAAACATCCACAGCACGGCGGCCACGGCGGGCGCCACGGCATAAGGCAGGATCAGCAAGGTTTGATATATACGGCTACCGCGAATGATATGGTCAACCATGGCAGCCAGTAGCAGAGAAATAACCAGGCCAAAAAACGCCACCATAAAGCTGAATTTCAGCGTGGTATAAAACGAGGCCAGATAATAGGGATCCTGGAACAGCTGCTCAAAGTTACTCAGCCCGGTGAACTGGCTGGAGATACCGAAGGGATCCAGCGTCTGCACCGAATACCACAGCGCCTGACCGGCAGGCCACAGGAAGAAAATCGCCGTAATCAGTAACTGTGGCAGAACCAGCAGGTAAGGCAGCCAGCTACAGCCGAATCCGGGACGGTGTGTACTCATCATCAATTACTCATCAGAACAAAAAGCGGAGATCGGGACAGGTGAATGCCGGCGGGATAAAACAGGCAGCGCCTGGCAACTTACGGAATTCGCCCCCCCCGTAAGTTTGCCAGGCACTGCCCGGTGATCTGCCAGCCAAACGCGGTGGTCGTTATTTCACCGACGCTTCAAAGCGACGCAGCAGCAGATTTCCTCGTTGTACCGATTCATCCAGTGCCTGTTTTGCCGTTTTCTGACCGCTCCACACCGCTTCCAGCTCTTCGTCAACAATGGTACGAATTTGCGGCATATTGCCCAAACGCAGACCCTTGGTGAAAGGTAGTGGCGGTTTGTTCATCATTTGACGAGTTGCCACATCTGAGCCCGGGTTCTTGTCATAGAAGCCCTGTTGTTTGGTCAGCTCATAGGCGGCGGTCGTCACCGGCAGATAACCGGTTTTCTGATGCCATTCGGCGGCAATAGCCGGGGTGGTCAGGTATTGCAGGAATTCGGCAACGCCTTTGTAGGTAGCGGCATCTTTGCCCTTCATCACCCACAGGCTGGCACCACCGATAATGGCGTTTTGCGGCGCACCTTTGGCATCAGCGTCATAAGGCATCATGCCTACGCCGTAGTTAAATTTGGCGTACTGACGAATATCGGCCAGTGAGCCGGAAGAGGCGGTGGTCATGGCGCAGTCACCGTTATAGAACTTGGCGGTGGATTCGTCCTGGCGACCAAAATAGGTGAACTCGCCTTTCTTGTTCATATCCTGCAGCAGCTGGATATGCTTGATCTGTTCTGGCTTATTGAATTCCAGTACCGCATCGGTGCCATCGAATCCATTGTTTTTGCTGGCGATAGGCAAGCCATGCCAGGCGCTGAAGTTTTCAATCTGGATCCAGCCCTGCCAGCCGCTGGCATAACCACACTTCATGCCGGCTTCTTTCAGTTTGGCGGTATCCTGCTCCAGTTCCTGCCAGGTTTTTGGCGGTTGGTCAGGATTCAGACCGGCCTTTTTAAAGGCGTCTTTGTTGTAATACAGCACCGGTGTAGAGCTGTTAAACGGCTGGGACAGCAAACGCCCCTGCGAATCGGAGTAATAACCGGAAACCGTCGGCACAAACTGGGAAACGTCCTGTTTCAAACCGGCATTGGCAAAAACCTGGTACACCGGCTCAATGGCTTTGCTGGCCATCATGGTGGCAGTACCCACTTCATACACTTGCAGGATCGCTGGCGCATTGCCGGTACGATAAGCTGCAATACCCGCCGCCAGGCTCTGATCGTATTTCCCTTTGTAAACAGGGACAATTTTTACATCAGCGTGGGTTTGGTTAAAACGCGTGGCCAGGGAGTCGACTTCTTTGCCCAACTCGCCGTCCATGGAGTGCCAGAAAGGTATTTCAGTGACCGCCATCGCCTGGGCGCTAAACGCCAATGCCAGTGCGAGACAGAGTGTGGTTTTTGTTGCAGCCTGCTTGAGCATGCTTTTCTCCTGAAAGAGCAATAATGAAATGCTGTTGTGTAATGATTTCATAGGGTCGGGAGCTAACATGACACGCGTCAATGACAGAAAAATAATGCTTTGATGACGACAATGTGACAGCAGAGTGACGAGCGGCGGCAAAAAAACTGAAAAAAAAAGCACCTGCAGGAGGTGCTTTAGACGACTGAGTGATCAACTCAAAGGCCCCTCGTAGGAGAAGCCTTTCAACAATAACTATCCCTTAGCCGCCCAGATAAGCCGAGCGCACCGCTTCATTGGCCAACAGCGCAGCACCGGTATCTTCCAGCACCACATGACCGTTCTCCAGCACATAGCCACGGTCAGCCAGCTTCAGCGCCTGGTTGGCGTTCTGCTCTACCAGGAAGATGGTCATCCCCTCTTCACGCAGTTTCTGGATGGTATCGAAAATCTGTTGGATGATAATCGGTGCCAGGCCCAGAGAGGGCTCATCGAGCAACAGCAAACGCGGCTGGCTCATCAATGCCCGGCCAATGGCCAACATCTGTTGCTCACCGCCCGACATGGTGCCGGAACGCTGGGCACGTCGCTCTTTCAGCCGCGGGAACAAGGTAAACACTCGCTCCAGACGCTGCTGATACTGCGAGCGTTCGGCAAAGAAGCCGCCCATTGCCAGATTCTCTTCCACCGTCATGCGAGAAAACACCCGACGCCCTTCGGGAACAATGGCGATATCACCGCGCATAATGCGCGCTGTCGGCCACTGAGTAATATCCTGACCCTCGAATACAATGGAACCCGCAGAAGCGCGTGGCTCGCCGCACAGCGACCCCAGCAGCGTGGTTTTACCCGCGCCGTTGGCACCAATCAGCGTCACTATCTCGCCGTGGTTAATATGCAGACTGACTTCATGCAGTGCCTGAATTTTGCCGTACTGGGCCGATACCTGATTAAATGACAACATCTGTTAGCCCTCGCCCAAATACGCACGGATCACGTCAGGATTGTTACGGATCTCATGGGGGGTACCCTGTGCCAGCGGTGTTCCCTGATTAACGACATAAATCCGGTCGGAAATACCCATCACCAGTTTCATATCATGTTCAATCAGCAGCACAGAAACCTGGTGTTGGTTACGCAGCTCGGCAATCAGCTGATTTAGCTCTTCGGTTTCCCGCGGGTTAAGCCCCGCCGCCGGTTCGTCGAGCATCAATATTTCCGGGCGAGTGACCATACAGCGCACAATCTCCAGACGGCGCTGTTGACCATAGGCCAGATTGCCCGCCTGACGGTTAGCCAGCTCCAGCAGTCCAACGCGTTCAAGCCATTGCGCAGCGCGATCCAGCGCATCGGCTTCGGCGCGACGAAATCCCGGTGTTTTAAACAGTCCGGCTAATACTCCGCTTTTCAGGTGCTGATGCTGGGCAACCAGCAAATTCTCGATCACCGTCATTTCGCGGAACAGGCGCACATGCTGGAAGGTACGCACTACGCCCATACGGGCAATTTTCTGGCCAGGCAAGCCTTCCAGATGTTGTTCGCGCAGCTTGATGGTGCCCGCACTCGGGCGATAGAAACCGGTCAGGCAGTTAAAGACCGTGGTTTTGCCTGCGCCGTTTGGCCCAATCAGCGAAACAATCTCTCCCTGGTTAAGCTCCAGCGCGACATTATTTACCGCCAGCAGGCCGCCAAAACGCATCGACAGTCCTTCTACGGACAACAAAGATTGCATACTCATGCCTGCTCTCCCTGGTTCGCAGCGTTTTCAGTCGAGACTTTCAGTTTCAGTTGTGGACGCTTCATCGGCAGCAGCCCTTGTGGACGCCAGATCATCATCAGTACCATCAGGGCACCGAGCAGCAACATGCTGTACTCATTGAGATCGCGCATCAGTTCGCGGGACACCACCAGCAAAATGGCCGCCAGGATCACCGCAAACTGCGATCCCATACCGCCCAGGACGACAATCGCCAGCACAAATGCCGATTCGACAAAGGTGAAAGATTCCGGGCTGACAAACCCCTGGCGCGCCGCAAACAATGTACCGGCAAAACCGGCAAAGGCCGCACTGATGGTAAAGGCAGTCAACTTGATGCGCGTTGGATTCAAGCCCAGTGAGCGACAGGCTATTTCGTCTTCGCGCAGGGCTTCCCAGGCGCGGCCCAGTGGCATACGCAGCAAACGGTTGATAACAAATAAGGTCAGCAGTACCAGCAGCAAGGCCACCATATACAGGAAAATAATCCTGTCGCTGGGGTCATAACGCAGGCCAAAGAAGTGGCTAAAGGTATCCCAGCCCCCTTCCCGCGCTGAACGGCTGAACTCGAGGCCAAACAGCGTCGGTTTCGGGATCTGGCTGATACCGTTGGGACCGCCGGTGAGTTCGGTATTGTTAAGCAGCAGAATACGTACAATCTCGCCAAAACCGAGCGTGACAATCGCCAGATAGTCACCGCGCAAGCGCAGTACCGGGAACCCCAGCAAGAAGCCAAAAGCGGCAGAGACCAGACCGGCCAGTGGCAGGGCTTCCCAGAAACTGATGCCATAGTAGTGATTGAGCAGCGCATAGGTGTAGGCACCAATGGCGTAAAAGCCGCCATAACCCAACACCAGCAAACCCGATAATCCCACCACCACGTTCAGGCCCAGGCCGAGCATGATGTAGATCAGCGTCAGCGTGGCAATATCCACGGTGCCACGGGAAACAATAAACGGCCAGGCGATAGCCACCAGGATCATCGCCAGGGCCAGCCATTTCTGTTTTGGCGTTGAGCCGTCAAAGCTTGGCAATACCCAGTTTGGTCCGGAAATTTTTCCCAGTCCGCGATGTAACAACGGGCGAAAAAGCTGGAAGACAAAGACGATGGCGCAGCCGGCAGCAATCCAGTACCAGCGAACGGCGTCGGCACCGTGCACCACCAAATGGGTGCCATCGAGACTGAGTTGCATGCCCATCACAAAGGAGGCAAGCACCAGTAACACCAGGGATGAAATCAGTGCATTAAGCAGATTGAGATGTTTCATACTTTCTCAACCTCCGGACGACCGAGGATACCGGTAGGCAATACCAACAGCACCACAATCAGCAGCGCAAAGGAAACCACATCTTTATATTCGGTGCTGAGGTAGGCCGAGGTCAGCGCTTCTGCCACGCCCAGGATCAGTCCGCCAATCATGGCGCCGGGAATACTGCCGATGCCGCCTAATACTGCCGCAGTAAACGCTTTCATACCGGCCATAAAACCGATATAGGGATTGATTACGCCATAAAACTGGCCAAGCAGCACACCCGCCACCGCCGCCATTAGTGCGCCGATCACAAAGGTCAGCGAGATCACCCGGTCAGTACTGATACCCAACAGGCTGGCCATTTTCAAGTCTTCGGCACAGGCGCGACAGGCGCGGCCCATGCGGGAATAGCGAATAAACAGGGTCAACGCCAACATGGCGATAAAAGTCACAATCCAGATAGTAAGCTGCATGGTGCTAATGGTGGCGGCAAAACCGTTGGTCTCGGCCAGTTTCCATTGCCCGGTGATCAGGCTCGGTAACGCCAGGTCGCGAGAGCCCTGGGTCAGGCTGACATAGTTTTGCAGGAAAATTGACATGCCGATGGCGGAAATCAACGCAATCAGACGCTTGGAGTTACGCACTGGCTTATAGGCGACGCGTTCGATGCTCCAGCCGTAGGCGCTGGAAATAACGATGGCGGCAATAAATCCGGCACCAATCAGCAACCAGCTGGCGTCAATCCCCATCATCATCAGTGCGGCAATCACGATAAAAGAGACGTAGCTGCCGATCATATACACCTCGCCATGGGCGAAGTTGATCATCCCGATAATGCCGTAAACCATGGTATAGCCGATGGCAATCAGCGCATACGTACTGCCTAGCGTTACGCCGTTAAACATCTGCTGTATAAAATAAAGAAACTGCTCTGACATACCCTACCCTTGATGCGCAAAAAATGCGGCCTAAGGCGAGGCGTTACGGGTCTATGCGGCCAGAAACAGACACCCCTCGGGAAGATTCCAAGGGGTGCGCTTACCTCACCAGAGGTCTTTTAATGACTTAAGGCATATAACCGCTACGCTGCAAAATGCAGGGATAACAGCTATATAGCGAAACAATTACTTAATTGGTGTTGAGGTGCCGTCGGCATGCCATTGGAAAACACCAAACTCAAAGCCTTTCAGATCGCCTTTCTGATCCCAGCTCAACGGACCCATTACGGTATCAACAGGGGCTGATTTAAGGTTTTTGGCGATTTCAGCCGGTTCCATGCTGCCACTGCGGGTCATACCGGTGGTCAGAGCCTGCAAGGCGGCATAGGTGGTCCAGACGAAAGGTCCGGTTGGATCCAGTTTCTTGGCTTTCAGCTCATTAACGATCGGCAGGTTAGTCGGAACCTGGTCATAACGTTTTGGCAGGGTTACCAGCATGCCTTCAGAGGCGGCGCCGGCAATGTTCGACAATGAGGAGTTGCCTACGCCTTCAGGTCCCATAAACTTGGCGGTTAAGCCAGCCTGTTTGGCCTGACGCAGAATTTGCCCCATTTCCGGGTAATAGCCGCCGAAATAAACAAAGTCGACGTTTTCTTTCTTCAGACGGGCCACCAGCGTGGAGAAATCTTTGTCGCCCGCGGTGATGCCTTCAAACATCACCACGTTGCCGCCGGATTTCTTCAGGCTATCCTGAACCGAACGCGCCAGACCTTCACCATACTGTTGTTTGTCATGGATCACGGCGATGCGCTGCGGCTTGATGGCGCTCAAAATGTATTTCGCCGCCGTTGGACCCTGATCGGAATCCAGACCAGTGGTACGCATAATCATTTTATAACCACGAGTGGTCAGATCGGCGTTGGTGGCAGCCGGAGTGATCATCAACACGCCTTCGTCTTCATAAATATCAGAAGCCGGTTGGGTTGAAGAAGAACACAGGTGACCGATAACGTAATGGATACCGTCGTTGATCACTTTGTTGGCGACGGCAACCGCCTGTTTTGGATCGCAAGCGTCGTCATATTCGACGCCGACCAGTTTGTCGCCTTTGATGCCGCCTTTGGCGTTGATATCGGCAATCGCCTGTTTGGCTCCGGTAAATTCCATATCGCCGTATTGGGCAACCGGTCCGGACATGGCACCGACAATGGCAATTTTAATGTCTTTCGCCATTGCTGAATGGCCCATTGCCAAGGCAACGCAGCCTGCCAACCAGATCTTACCCTTCGTTAATTTCATCCTGACTACCCCGTCTTATCGATTGATGATGATGTGCTGTTGGATTTTGACGCCTGCTTAAAACATGGTCACTTTTCGTTTTCACTATAAGTTAGAATGAGTTAGCGGCTTATTTTGTCTTATTTTTAAATAAGAGCTTATTTATCACGTTATTAAACAGGAATATTCCTCTGCAAATCAAATCGCCGATGCCGAAACAAGAGGTGTAAACAGAATTTTATTTGGGTGAATACGCGGCAAAAACGCCAACTATCAGCCGTTAAAACTGCTTAATTTTGATTAAGCCACCGTTTGTCTTTTATACGGCGATCGAAAAAATATTTTCAACCTGTTACTGTACAAAAAAAGTTACGCCCCGAAATTACTGCGATCCGGTACACTGTTTTCTGCCCTTTTTTCTTCGTGATTTTTTCTTCAACCATGAAATTAACCATAGTAAAACTCAGTAGCCTTAGCGCGCAGGATCTCAGTGATTTGGCAAAAATCTGGCCGCAGCAGCAGGCAGCGGACTGGCAACGCTGGATCAATGAGCAAGGGATGATTTTTGCCGCACGTTTTAACGACCGGCTGTTGGCGGCAGTCAAAGTGTCGGTTAACGCCACTCAGGGAACGCTGAGTGATTTAACCGTGCGCGAGGTGACCCGCCGTCGTGGCGTCGGGCTGTATCTGTTGGAAGATCTGCAGCAGCAACTGCCGGAGATAAGCCACTGGTCAATGGATGCCAGCAGCGAAGAGAGTGTGCTGCACGCCTTTATGCAGGCCTGCGGTTTTCATCTGACTGCCGGACAGTGGTTAAAAACTCGCCCTTCGTAGATTGCAGGTATAAAAAAAGCGACCCTGGAGGTCGCTTGAGTTTGATGACAAAGTGGTTTTGAAGATCGAGATACCCGGGCATAGCACACCTAGGGGCGCTCCGGCGGGCAAGCCCGCTACGACCCCAACGGTGTACTCTCCCTAAAAATGAGCTTTGTCAGCAGTCTGAAGCGACCCTGGAGGTCGCTTTTTTCGCTTTACGCCAATACGTTAGGCTTCAATAGCCAGGCGCAGTTTTTTCATGGCGTTCTTTTCTAGCTGACGCACACGTTCTGCGGATACGCCGTACTTGTCGGCCAGCTCTTGCAAGGTCGACTTGTTATCGTCGTCAAGCCAGCGAGCGCGGATAATATCCTGGCTGCGTTCGTCAAGGCCTTCCATTGCAAAGGTCAGTTTGTCTGCCGCGCTATGCTCCCAGTTGTCTTCTTCGATGCTTTCGGCGAAGTCGGAGCTTTTATCCTGCAAATAGAGCATTGGCGCCATTGCCTGACCGTCACGCGGTTCATCGTCCGGCGTTGGGTCAAAGGTCATGTCCTGGGCCGCCATGCGCGATTCCATTTCCAGAACATCTTTGCTGGTTACTCCCAGCTCGCGGGCAACGTGCTCGACTTCTTCGTGGCTAAACCAACCCAGACGCTGTTTGTTTTTGCGCAGGTTAAAGAACAACTTGCGTTGTGCCTTGGTGGTGGCCACTTTCACAATACGCCAGTTACGCAGGACGTATTCGTGGATTTCTGCCTTGATCCAATGCACAGCAAAGGAAACCAGACGGACACCGACCTCAGGATTAAAACGGCGAACCGCTTTCATCAGGCCGATATTGCCTTCCTGGATAAGGTCTGCCTGCGGCAGGCCGTAACCGGAATAGTTACGGGCGATATGAGCAACAAAGCGCAGGTGAGACAGGATAAGCTGCTTAGCGGCATCCAGGTCGCCCTCGTAATGCAGCCGTTCAGCCAGTGCCCGTTCTTCCTCTGCGGTGAGCATAGGATAGGCATTGGCGGCCCGTACATAGGCTTCCAGGCTACCTTGGGGAACTAAAGCTAAAGTTCGCATTTCTTTGGTCATTCAAAGCCTCTCATAACATAAAGTAAGAAGGTGGTTCACTTTCTCACTTGAAGCCCAGCCACCAGGGCTGCAACTTCAATTACTCGGTTATTTTTAACGCTGTCATGGAATGCATACCATGCTACAGCGTAGAACCTATCACATTGGCTGCTGATTCGACCCTGAAACTCACTCAAAGTTCATTCATTAGCGCCTTGCGGGCTAATGACTGTATGCGAAGTTCAGGGGGAATGATTGGGAAATTGTGCTCACCCTCGTAGCACAACCCACAGCTACAAGGGAAGAGTATACCAAAAAATTATTACTGTGGTGTAAATCGACGTAAATGTTGCACGGTTGCTAACCAGGCGGCGATCCAACCGATCATTGCCGAGATCAATAACAGCAGCAAACTTTCGTCCCACGCCAGACCATGGATATCAAAGGTAGTGCCAAATACCGATGCCACCTGGGTCACCACCGCCTCCAGCCGGAACACCAGCACTTCTGACAGGATCAACGACAAGAAGGCCCCACAAAAGCCCAGCATCGCGCCACCATTGAGGAATGGCCGTAAAATAAAGCCGTCGGTGGCACCGATCAGTTTCATAACATTAATGGTATCGCGGCGACTAAAAATGCTCAGCCGCACGCTGTTACCGATCACCAGGAACACCGCCACCACCATTAGCAGCCCGATCAGCGCAGCAATCTGCCCGACCAGCCCGGTAAGGGCCGCCAGCCGTGCAAACCAGCTGTCATCCATACGCACTTCGTTCACCCCCTGCACCGCCGCCACGCGGTCGCGCAGGCTATTGAGGGTTTTGGCATCCTGGAAATTCATTTTCGGGGTGATAATCGCCACCGCCGGCAATGGATTTTGCTCAAGCATATCCATGGCACCGCCAAATCCCGACCAGTTGCGGAATTCGCCCATTGCTTCGGCGCGAGAGAGGTAGTTGACTTTATCAACCCCGGCTTCGGCTTTCAGGGATTTCACCACGTTTTCTGCGGCATCATCATCCAGTGACTTATCGAGATAGACCGTAAGCTGCGGAGTTGGGTACCACTGTTCGGCAGCCTGACTGACGTTTTTCCATACCAGATAACAGACGCTAGGCAAAGTCAGCGAGATGGCAATCACCATAATGGTCAACAGCGTGGCCAAGGGTTGACGCAGCATATCCTGCACCGCGTTATCCCAGGCATAACGCCACTGTTCGCGCCATCCGCCCTGCAATGCCTTACTCTTCGACATTCGTGCGCTTTTCGCCGTTCTGGCCGGGTGCGGGCTATTCGCCATAGTAGGCACCTCCGGCGATCCTGCCCTGACTCAAGGTCATCATGCGATAACGACGACTGGCTATCAGCGCCATATCATGCGTTGCCATCAAGACGGTAACACCGACACGGTTAAACTCTTCAAACAAACGCAAAATCCCCTCCGACAGCACTTCGTCCAGATTTCCAGTAGGTTCATCTGCCAGCAGCACCGCGGGTTTGTTGACCACGGCGCGGGCAATACCGACACGCTGCTGTTCACCACCGGACAGCTGAATAGGGAAATTTTTGGCCTTATCCAGCAAGCCGACTTTATCCAGCGCCGCCGACACGCGACGGCGAATATCTTCGCTGCTGGCACCGGCAATCACCAACGGCATGGCAACATTGTCGTAAACCGTGCGATCGAGCAGCAAATGGTGATCCTGAAAGATCATGCCGATCTGGCGCCGCAAAAACGGCACCTCACTGTTTTTAAGACGACTGATATCATGACCGCCAAAAAATATATGCCCGGCACTCGGGCGTTCAATACCGCAGATCAATTTCAACAGGGTACTTTTACCGGCACCAGAGTGACCGGTCAGAAAGGCCATCTCGCCCTGCTGAATATGGAAATCGACACCTTGTAACGCCTGTCGTCCGCCTAGATAAGCTTTACTGACCTGTTCAAAGCGAATCATCCGTATTAATCCTCTCGGGCAAAAAGTGCCTCAATAAAATCGTCAGCCTTAAACGGCCTTAAATCTTCAATCCCCTCACCCACGCCGATATAGCGGATAGGGATACTAAACTGGTCGGCGATGGCAAAAATCACCCCGCCCTTGGCGGTACCATCGAGTTTGGTCAAGGTAATGCCGGTCAAACCTACCGCCTCATCAAACAGTTTGGCCTGACTGACGGCGTTCTGGCCGGTGCTGGCATCCAGCGTCAGCATAACCTCATGGGGGGCGTCTTCGTCCAGTTTTTTCATGACCCGGACAATCTTCTTCAGCTCTTCCATCAGGTGCGCTTTATTCTGCAAACGCCCTGCCGTATCGGCGATCAATACGTCGACCTTACGAGATTTGGCCGCCTGAATGGCATCAAAAATCACCGAGGCGGAGTCTGCGCCAGTATGCTGGGCGATAACCGGAATGTTATTGCGCTGACCCCAAACCTGCAACTGCTCCACCGCCGCAGCACGGAAGGTATCTCCCGCGGCCAGCATCACCGACTTGCCTTCAGCCTGGAACTGACGCGCCAGTTTGCCGATGGTGGTAGTTTTCCCCACGCCATTGACGCCAACCATAAGAATGACATACGGGGTTTTGCCGCTGACATCCAGTGGCTTCTCCACTTTGGTCAATATTTCGGACATTTCTTCCTTCAGCTTGCTGTACAGCGCTTCCGCATCTTTTAGCTGTTTGCGGCTGGCGTGTTCGGTCAGCGAAGTAATGATTTTACGGGTGGTTTCCACACCGACGTCGGCAATAAGCAGTTGCTCTTCCAGTTCATCAAACAGATCGTCGTCAATTTTCTTGCCGCGGAACAGGCCAATAAAGCCCGATCCCAGATTCTGTCTGGTTTTGACCAGACTGCGTTTAAGCCGGGCAAAGAAGCCCTCTTTGCTGGGACGTTCCTGTTCGACCTGAGTGACGATCAACGGTTCCAGGGCTACCGGCAGCGGTTGCTGCACCTCGATTTCCGGTTCTGCGGGCAACTCAGCCTGCTGCTCGGCGACCTGCTCGGTAACACGGACAATGTCCTGCGCCAATGACTGGGCAGCCTGTTCAGGCGCGATCGCTTCGGCATCCGACGTGGCCGTCAGCGCCTCGTCAGCCAGGATATCTGCCGATTCTGCCGGTTCTTCAGCAGGTACTTCAGATTGCGCAATAGGTTCCACTTCTTGTGGCTGTTCGTCTTCCTTGCGGCCACGGCCAAACCAGGATAGAAAACCGCGTTTTTTCTCTTTTGCCATTTTACAACTTCACTCCACGCCGTTAATTCTCGACGAACGGATAATCAATAGGGTAATAACCAGAGTCTATCACTTTCCCTTTACCGCAACACGTCCGCATGATGATTTCCACTGCCCATACAATCAACTAGCCATCAATCTGCCTAAAGAGATGCAGACAACATTTGCCCAAATGTGTCACACCGGTAGAATAGCCCCCCAAACCCGTATTCTTAACCATTAGAAAGACATTTACCGAACCCGATTAATTATGGCAAAAAAACCGCAAACCCCGGCTGCTGGCCAAATCCGTCTGATTGGCGGCAAATGGCGTGGACGCAAGCTGCCGGTACCGCATAGCCCAGGACTGCGGCCGACCACCGATCGCGTCAGGGAAACCTTATTCAACTGGCTGGCTCCGGTGATCCAGGGTGCGCGTTGCCTGGACTGTTTTGCCGGCAGCGGTGCGCTGGGCATTGAAGCGCTGTCTCGCTACGCGGGGAGTGCCACCTTACTGGAATTTGAACGCCCGGTTGCCCAGCAATTGACACGTAATTTAACCCTGCTCAATACGCCGGACGGGCAGGTGATCAACGTCAATACGCTAAACTGGCTGGCCAAGAGCGGTACGCCATTTGACGTGGTGTTTCTCGATCCGCCTTTTCGCCAGGGTATTTTGCAAGAAACCATTGCCCTGCTCGATCGCAATGGCTGGCTGGCCGAAGAAGCCTGGATATATATTGAATCAGAAGTAGAACACGGCACGTTGCCGGTGCCCGCCAACTGGCGGTTGCATCGGGAAAAGATTGCCGGACAAGTTGCCTATCGCTTATATCACCGCGACGTTACACCTGCCGTTGACGCGTCGCCACAGGAGCAGTCAGATGTTGATTAATATTGGTCGCCTGTTGATGCTATGCATCTGGGCATTTTTGCTGATGAATATTGTTCATCCCTTTCCCAAGCCGATGAAATATTTCCTCGATGTCGCCATGGTATTTATGTTCTTTATGCATGGGCTACAGGTCATGCTGCTCAAAGCCACACAGGGGAAAGAACAAAAACCGCTCGGTGCCGGCCTGCAGCTGCGAATTTTTCTGTTCGGCGTGTTTGAACTGTTAGCCTGGCAAAAGAAACAGCCGCCACTGCCAAAAAAGTAATGCCTTTTTAATCAGGCGTGGGTCAGGAATGACCTGCGCCTGTCTCGCTCAATCTCCTACAACGCTGCTGCTTAGACATAGTGCAAAAGCGCAGGCGGCGTTACTATATCCAGGCCTGCAATCTCGCAGACAAACTGTTCAGCATAATTTTAAGCCTCTTTTAAGATTGTCGGCCCCCCCGTGCCTCTCCTACACTAAAGGGATAAGAGAACCTGAGTTTCAGGCTTTCATTTGGCAGTTCTTTGCATTCTTTTATTAAATAAGGATAAACAATGAGTTGGCCGTTTATTGCTGTATTTCTTTCTGGTTGGCTGTATGTCGATGCGCGCTATCGTGGTCCGCGCTGGCAAGGCTGGCTGTTCAAACCCGTCACTCTGCTGCTGCTGTTACTGTTAGCCTGGCGTGCGCCGGTGCTGACCACCAATGGCTACCTGATCGTTTTGGGTCTGATGGTGACACTGATTGCCGACGCCCTGCTGCTGTTGCCCCGGGAACGCTTTCTTTACGCCATTGGCGCCTTTTTCCTGTCGCATCTGCTCTATACCCTGAGTTTTGCCAGTCAGATGAGTTTTACTTTCTTCTGGCCGCTGCCAGTGATCCTGCTGGCGGTGGGGATTGTGCTGCTGGCGATTATCTGGACACGACTGGAGGAAATGCGCTGGGCCATTCTGACCTTTATCGCCATGTCGTTGCTGATGGTCTGGGTTGCCGGGGAACAATATTTCGCCCGCAGCACCGATTTGGCGTTCTCGCTGCTGGCCGGTAGCGTGCTGCTGCTGCTGGCAAACACGGTGTGGATGATTAGCCACTATCGCTTCAAATTCCGCGCGGCGGATGCGATTGTCGCTGCCTGCTATTTTGGTGGTCATTTTCTGATCGTCCGTTCGCTGTACCTGTAACCGTCGATTTTTGCCTTGACCCTGGAGTCAACTCCAGGGTGTACACTCCTGATATTCGTGGTTAACCCCAGGCTTCAGGAGGCAATATGTCACCCCAACAGCATCAACATTCAAAAAGCTGCGGCGCAAGCTGCCACTCCTCAACCTCTCGTGCGCCCACTTTTCGGTCAATGGCGCCGATGCCGGCAGCAGGCCCGCATCCGGTGGATTGTTGCAGTGGTTCAGCCCCGGTCGCGGGCGCATCCTGTTGCAGCAGTGAATCTAGTGAGCACTCACCTACAAAAGGGGATTGCTGTAGCAGCAACGCCCATGATGACGGCGGCGGTGACGAAGAAGGTCCCGCGACAACTGCCACAGAACAGGCTGATACCCGGCGTTTTAGCTGGCTGGTGTCAGGTATGGATTGCGCCAGCTGCGCTCGTAAAATCGAGAATGCGGTCAAAAATCTGCCCCATGTCAGCCAGGTCAAAGTGCTATTCGCTACCGAGAAACTGATCGTCGATAGCGAGCAGGATATTTCCCCACAGATTAGCCAGGCCGTTATTGCTGCCGGTTTTACACTACAAAGCCTTGATACCCCCGCAGGCCCCGTTGCTGCAGCACCTTCCTGGCTAAAAGAAAATGCCACGCTGATTGCGCTGGTCTTGCTGATGCTGCTTAGTGCGTTGCTGGCGCAGGTCAATGTCCAGTGGGGCACCCTCGCCTTCACACTGACCACCCTGGTCGGTCTGTGGCCGGTGCTGCGCCAGGCGATCAAACTGACCCGCAGCGGCAGCCCCTTTGCTATTGAAACCTTGATGAGTATTGCCGCCATCGGTGCGCTATTTATTGGCGCGACTGCCGAAGCTGCCATGGTGCTGCTGCTGTTTATGATTGGCGAGAAACTGGAAGCTTTTGCCGCCAATCGTGCCCGTAGCGGTGTGAAGAGTCTGATGGCGCTGATCCCCGACAGCGCGCAAAAAATCGTCGCTGGCAAGCTGCTATCAGTGCCGGTTGCCAGCCTGCGTCCCGGTGATATCCTCGAAGTGGCGGCCGGTGGTCGTCTGCCGGTAGATGCGCTGTTGCTACAGGCCGCAGCCAGCTTTGACGAGAGCGCCCTCACCGGTGAATCCATGCCGGTAGAGCGCCAGCCTGGTGAGAAAGTGCCGGCTGGCAGTTTGTGTGTCGACAATGTGGCGCAGTTGCAGGTGGTTTCCGCTCCCGGGCAAAGCGCTATTGACCGCATTCTGCAACTGATTGAAGAAGCTGAAGAGCGCCGTGCGCCGATTGAGCGTTTTCTCGATAGCTTTAGCCGCTATTACACCCCGGCGATTATGCTGATGGCGCTGCTGGTGATCCTTATACCACCGCTGGCGATGGGACTGCCGTGGGAAACCTGGATCTATCGCGGGTTAACGCTGCTGCTGATTGGTTGTCCTTGTGCTCTGGTGATCTCAACCCCTGCCGCCATCACTTCTGCGTTGGCCGCGGCCACCCGCCAGGGAGCACTGATTAAAGGCGGTGCGGCACTGGAACAACTGGCGCTGGTAGAAACTATTGCCCTGGATAAAACCGGCACCCTGACCGAAGGCAAGCCGGTGGTCACCGATACACTGCCGCTGGCAGATATTGCCATAGAACATCTGCTGGCGGTCGCAGCGGCGGTAGAAGCTGGATCGCACCATCCACTGGCTAAAGCCATTATTCAGGCCGCGCCACCACAGCAGACGCTGGTGGCCGAACGTCGTCGCGCACTGGCGGGTATTGGCGTCGAAGGTTGGGTTAATGGTCAGCGTATTTTGGTTGCCGCCCCCAAGCACCTGCCGCATGCGACCCTGACCGACGAAGTTGTGACGCAGATTAGTGCCCTGGAAGCGGCGGGTAAAACCGTGGTTGTGGTGATGGAAGAACAGCGCCTGCTCGGTTTGCTGGCAATGCAGGACAAGCTGCGAGACGATGCCATTAGCGCCCTGGCGGCGTTGAAAAGTCTCGGCATCAAGACGCTGATGCTGACCGGGGATAACCCGCTGGCAGCACGTAGCATAGCCGAGAAACTGGGGATCGATTTCCGCGCCGGACTGTTACCGGCAGATAAGGTGCAGGTGGTGGCCGAAATCAGCCAGACGCAGGTCACGGCCATGGTCGGCGACGGTATCAATGACGCCCCGGCGATGAAGGCGGCACGAATTGGTATTGCCATGGGCAGTGGCACCGACGTGGCGCTGGAAACAGCCGATGCGGCATTGACCCATAATCGCCTGAACGGGCTGGCGGAGATGATCCGGTTATCGCGGGCAACCCGCGCCAATATCCGTCAGAATATCTCCATTGCTCTGGGTCTTAAGGCGCTGTTTCTGGTCACGACGCTGCTGGGTCTAACCGGTCTGTGGCTGGCGGTATTGGCCGATTCCGGAGCCACCGCGCTGGTCACCGCCAATGCGCTGCGCCTGCTGAGGAAAAGATCGTAATAGCAAGGGATCCTGCAGGCTGGCAGGGTCCCCGTTTTGGGTAACCAGAATAGGTTCGGAGAGATCCAGGGCAGCGGCGTGCTTTTTGACAAAACTAATCGTTGGTATTTGCCTCCTACACACCTCTTTTGCGCAAGCGGACAGCGTAAGGTTCAAATATAGACTTTTTATGGACCAGGCAATGACCGCCAATAGAGACGTTAAGCACAAAGTAGCAGGCTATGCCCGAGTATCTCGATCAGCAAGACCACTTGGTCACCAACTCAGGCCATGCCTTTTTTCAGCAGATAGCGGTAGGGCAACTGCCCGGTGTCGGCGGCAAGCAGGGTATGTTCCATAAAGCGGCAAAAACCGGGAATATCACGGGTAGTTGCCGGATCGTCGGCGAGGATCAGCAGGGTTTCCCCGTCATGCATTTTACGGATGGTTTTACGCACCATCATCACCGGTTCGGGGCAACGTAAACCCAGGGCATCTAACTGGTGATCTGCCTCTTGAAATTGATCTGTCATTAATACGCTCTCCCCTTTCAAACAGTAAGCCGCGTCAGTTTACCCGGCAAATTCGCCAGTGCAAGCGCCACTGTCCTGCCGTATCATTGCAGTTGCGCAAACGGCCCGGAAAAGGGTAGTATGCGCGCCGCGGTAGTAAAATCACCGTTTTTTGTACAGCGTTTAATCAGTCGAGTTATTGGGTTCCCTCACCCCAACCACTAAAAAGGTCACAATCTATGTACGCTTTTTCCGCACAACAGCGCTTTATTGCGTTGATATGGCTATCGCTATTCCATATCGCCATTATCACCTCCAGTAATTATCTGGTGCAGTTACCTGTATCGATCTTCGGGTTTACCACGACCTGGGGAGCCTTTACCTTTCCCTTTATTTTCCTGGCTACCGATCTGACGGTACGGATTTTTGGTGCCCCGCTGGCGCGCCGCATTATCCTTTGCGTTATGATGCCGGCCTTGGTGATTTCCTATTTTATCTCTGCGCTGTTCTTTCAGGGGAGCTGGCAAGGGTGGGAGTCACTGGGCAGTCTGAATGTGATGGTCGCTCGTATCGCCAGCGCCAGCTTTATGGCGTATGTGCTCGGGCAAATCCTCGATGTTCAGGTATTTAACCGCCTGC
Organism: Rouxiella aceris; assembly: GCF_012933545.1. Lineage (GTDB taxonomy): Bacteria > Pseudomonadota > Gammaproteobacteria > Enterobacterales > Enterobacteriaceae > Rouxiella > Rouxiella aceris. Next base: position 49,890 of record NZ_JAADJU010000016.1, read on the forward strand.
GTCAGCGCAACAGCTGGTGGGTTGCCCCGACGGCGGCGATGTTCCTGGGAAATATCAGCGATACGCTGGCGTTCTTCTTTATCGCTTTTTACAAAAGCAGCGACGCCTTTATGGCCCAATATTGGGTAGAAATTGCGCTGGTGGATTACAGTTTCAAATTGCTGATTTGTCTTATATTCTTCCTGCCAATGTACGGTATGCTGCTCAATGTCCTGCTTAAGCGCCTGGCTGATTCCGGTAAAAGCGAAGCGGTATCCTTTCAGGATGCCAGAAAACCCGCCAATATCTGACTTGCTTTTCGCTCTTGAATAGGGTGCCATAAAGGCCATGAAGTCAATAAGCTATCCCGGTTATCTCTTAGCGTAACCGGGATAGGATGCGTGAAACTTAAAGGAAGCCCTATGCACAAATTAGCCCGGATTATGGGAATAACACTGCTGGTCACTGGCCTGGCAGCTTGCGATGGCAAAACTGACAATAAAACCGCTTCGACGGACAAAGGGGCGACACCCACAGCCGCAGCGCCTGTGCAACCTATCAGCCTGCTTGACGGTAAAGTGATCTTTTCGTTACCACAAGGCATGAGCGACCAGAGCGGTAAGCTGGGTACGCAAGCCAATAATATGCATGTTTATGCCGATAAAAGCGGACAGAAAGCGGTGATCGTGATTTTAGGCGACAATACGCCGGACGCCCTCGACGTGCTGGCCAACCGTCTTGAACAGCAACAGCGCGCCCGTGATACCAATCTGCAGGTGGTCAGCAACAAGGCCATTCAGATCAACGGCCAAACGCTGCAACAGTTTGACAGCGTGATCAATGCAGCCGGTCAGAAAGCCTATTCGTCTATCGTGCTGGCTAAAGTTGCCAATCATCTGATGACCATGCAAATCACAGTGCCTGCGGACGATCAGCAGCAAGCGCAGACCAATGCCCAGGCCATCGTCAATACCTTGAAACTGCAATAAGCGTTTTGTTATGCACTTGGCACGCGGAGGGTCTCCCTCCGCGCGCTTTACCCCTAGCGCGACGGGTTTAAATACATTTTGCGCAGGTAATGGGGAACCGCGTTATCGGCGTTGGAGCCGATGATTTCGGCATCCGGCAGCGCCATTTTCAAACGTGGCAATGAGCCGCTCATCAGGCAGCCTTTACCGGACATATTCAGCATTTCGAGATCGTTCATCCCGTCACCAAAAGCAATGCAGTCCTTTAACGAATAACCCATCAGCTTGGCAACGTATTCCAGCGCATGCCCTTTGGATACGCCACCGGCCATCACTTCCAGACAGACCGGCAATGAGAAACTGACATTGACCCGATCGCCCCAGCGCGCGTTGATTGCTGCTTCCAGCGGCAGCAGTTTTTCATGGTCTTCGCAGGTAAAATAGACCTTGCAGATGCCGTCTGTCTCCAGCATCCCCTGCTGATAGACTTTATATTTGAAGATGGATTCTTTAAAGAAATCATTCTGATCGAGACGATCGCGGTTCATATACCAATCGTCATTGCGGTACACATTGGTCAGAATGTCGGCTTGATGATGGACAATGCCAAACAGATCTTCAGCAATATCGGCGTCGAGGTTATGGCTGAAGATCAGCTCACCGTCGGTGTTATGCACGCGAGCACCGTTAGAAGTGATCATATAGGCGCTGATCCCCAGGCCATCGCGCATCTGCGCCACATCAACGTGGTGACGGCCGGTGGCAAAGACAAAGTGGATATCCCGCTGGGTCAGCAGTTGCAGGGTCTCTTTGGCGAATGGACTCAGGGAGTGGTCGGGTGACAGCAGGGTGCCATCTAAATCGGAAGCAACAACATGATACATAGCGGTAAGATCTAACCTCTGGTGGAGTTATGCGCGGTGACACGCGGGTCAGGCTGTATCAGCATCAAGCACAGCCTACTTCTGTCGCGCAAAAAAGCGCAGGATGGCGTCTAACGCCTGTGCCCGCATATCGTCCCGTTCAAACAGGATCTCATGGCGCGCGCCTTCAATGACCAAGGGTTTATCCCCTTCACAAGGATGTCCGGCAATGGCCATGGCCTGACAAAAGGCAAGGTGGGATCGGTTATCGACAACATGATCCTCACTCGCCTGCAATAATAATAGCGGTGTAGTGATATTTTGGGCTTCTTGCAGAATTTGTATCCCCGCCTGCAGGCTTTCCCGTACCCAATGATAAGTGGGGCCGCCGACCTGCAGTTCGGGATAATCGGCATAAAAGCGTTGATTGCGGCGATAGCGTTCCCGGCTGTGGGTCAGGCGATTGACCACAAAAGGCAATGGACGCCAATGCCCGGTGCCGAGCGCGTAGCCATCGCGGTAAAGCGGGCGATATTCCGCCCAGTCGAGAATACGTCGCGTCAGCCAGCCGGGCATACGAATATAGATGCCGGTCATTGGCGCGCACAGCGCCGCAGCGTCGAAACTGTCGGGTTGCCGGGCAAGAAACAGCGCGAGAATGGCGCCGCCCATCGAGTGGGCCAAGGCAAACTTTTTGGCGTACTGCCGCGGGGCAATTTCCAACTGGTAAAAGGTCGCCAAATCCGTCACGTAGTCGTCGAAAGACTGAACATGGCCACGATGGGGATCGTCCAGCAGACGCCCGGAACGTCCCTGACCACGATGATCGACAATCATCACATCATAGCCGCTATGGAACAGGTCGTAAGCCAGTTCAGGATACTTTACATAGCTTTCGATACGTCCGGTGGACACCAGGATGACTTTATCATGCTCGGGTGAACAAAAGCGGACATAACGGATCGCCACCTCATCGACCCCCAAAAACTCTGCTTCTTCCCTTCCCTGCCAGAAGTCCAGTAATGGCCCGGTGGCAAAGGCGGAAAATCCGCGCTCTCGGGTTAACCACTGCTCATAATTTGATGACATCGAGTGTTCCAGGAGCAAATAAACCGTATGAAGAAATAAGTAATTTCGGGACGTAGCGCAAGTTCAAACAATAGCGTATTGTGCCACAAAATGACCTGTTCCAATAGATTTCCAGCCGGGGGAAACCGCTCCGGCAACCTAAACTCAGGGAGTAATGCAATGACATGGGATTGGTGGCTGACCTATCTGCTGACGACCTCGATTTTAAGCCTGTCACCGGGATCCGGTGCCATCAATACCATGAGTACCGGCATCAGCCACGGCTATCGCGGGGCGGTGGCTTCTATTGCCGGATTGCAGCTGGGCCTGTCGATTCATATCGTGCTGGTTGGCATTGGTCTGGGGGCGTTAATCTCCCAGTCGCTGCTCGCCTTTGAGATCCTGAAATGGCTGGGTGCCGCCTATCTGATTTGGCTCGGTATTGTGCAGTGGCGCGCCGCCGGGGCCATTGATTTAAAAGCCCTGTCGGGCAGTATGCCGCGCCGCAAACTGTTTAAACGCGCGGTGCTGGTCAATCTCACCAACCCGAAAAGCATTGTCTTTCTCGCCGCCCTGTTTCCGCAATTTATCATCGCGCATCAGCCGCAGGCAGCGCAGTATGTGGTGCTGGGCGTAACGACGGTGCTTGTCGATATTATCGTGATGATCGGTTATGCCACGCTGGCCAAACGCATTGCCGGCTGGATCAAGGCACCCAAACAGATGACGCTGTTAAATCGGATTTTTGGTTCGCTGTTTGTGCTGGTCGGTTTACTGCTGGCTTCGGCACGCAAAATCTGACCGGTGGTACAAACAGCACTCACCCCAGGCGCACAGCAATAGGTATGCCTGGGGTGAATCCTTAGCGGGAAATAATCAAATGGATACCAATACCGGCAAATAACACCCCGGCCACGCCATCAATCCATTTCGCCAGCCGTTGATAACCACGGCGCATCACCGGCAGGGCAAACACCAGCGCCACCACTGAGAACCAGGCCAGGGTTTCCAGGCAAATCAGCGCAAAAATCCCCCAGCGCTCAGCGCCGCCAACGCTATCACCAACAAACAGCGAAAACACGCTGCCAAAATAGATAATGGCTTTCGGATTGGACAGGTTGGTCAACAGGCCGCGCATAAATGTCTTGCCACGTGCCGGTAACACCACCGGCTGCTCATCTGTCGCTGTGGCTGATTTTTTGGCCCGTGCAGAACGCAACAGTTGCCAGCCCATCCAGCACAGATACAAGCCGCCACCAACGGTAATAATCTGATGCAGCCAGGCCATTTTTTGCAGCAGCAGGTGCAGCCCCATCAGCGCAACGCCCGCCCATATCAGCACCCCCAGCGTAATACCCAATACGCCCATCATCGCTTCTTTACGCGAGCGGCTTACCGCCGTTTGCGAAACAAAAAAGAAGTCTGGCCCCGGACTCAATAAGGCGACTAAATGGACCACGGCAACGGTTAAAAATAGCATTAACATAACTGACATTCTCCCTGATGAAACCTGCAAGACCGAGTATGTGACGACATCAACCGAGCAAACCGATTAATCGTCACCGTTATCAATATGCTCTTTGATCACCGCCATAAACGGCCGACCAAATTTCTCCAGCTTGCGCTGACCCACGCCGGTGATCCCCAACAGCTCGCCGGGACTGACCGGCAACTGCTCGGCCATTTCCAGTAGCGTGGTATCGTTAAAGACCACATAAGGCGGGACGTTACCCTCATCGGCCAGCGATTTACGCAGCTTACGCAGCTTGGCAAAGAGTTTGCGATCGTAATTGCCGCCATAGGTTTTTTGCGAATGGCTGCTGCGCACTTTTAATGTCTGAATACGCGGTACCGCCAGCTGCATGGGTACTTCGCCGCGCAATACCGGCCTGGCGGCCTCGGTTAACTGTAGCGCAGAATGCATGGCAATATTTTGCGTGATCATCCCGAGGTGGATCAGCTGGCGCACCACGCTAATCCAGTGCTCATTACTTTGCTCGCGGCCGATGCCATAGACCGGCAGCTTATCGTGTCCATATTCGCGGATACGCTGATTATTAGCCCCGCGCAGCACTTCAACGATATAGCCGAGACCAAAGCGCTGGCCGACGCGATAGACGCAGGAGAGCGCCTTCTGCGCGTCCATTAAGCCGTCGTAGCGTTTGGGCGGGTCCAGGCAAATATCACAGTTGCCACAGGGTTGCTGTTTACCTTCGCCAAAGTAATTGAGTAATACCAACCGGCGACAGGTTTGCGCTTCGGCAAAAGCGCCCATGGCATTCAGTTTATGGCGTTCCACATCTTGCTGCGCACCGGCAGGTTTCTCATCGAGACAGCGCCGCAGCCAGGCCATATCGGCCGGATCGTACAGCAGCACGGCTTCTGCGGGCAGGCCATCACGCCCGGCGCGCCCGGTTTCCTGATAGTAGGACTCGATATTGCGCGGGATATCAAAGTGCACCACAAAACGCACATTGGGCTTGTTAATGCCCATGCCAAAAGCCACGGTGGCGACCACAATCTGTAAATCATCGCGTTGAAAGGCTTCTTGCACCTGAGAGCGGCGTTCATTGTCCAGACCGGCGTGATAGGCCCCGACGCTGATACCCCGGCTTTGCAAACGGGCGGCGGTGTCTTCCACCTTGGCCCGGCTGCCGCAATAGATGATCCCGCTTTTACCCCGTTGATCCTGCACAAAGCGCCACAGCTGATCGAGCGGTTTAAACTTCTCCACCAGGGTATAGCGAATATTGGGGCGGTCAAAGCTGCTGACCTGCACCAGCGGATCGTTCAGCTCGAGCAGGCGAATAATATCGCTACGCGTGGCATCATCGGCGGTGGCGGTGAGCGCAATCACCGGCAACTGCGGATAACGTAATTTTAGCTGACCGAGGGCGCGGTACTCGGGACGGAAATCATGGCCCCACTGCGAGATACAGTGCGCTTCGTCCACCGCCAGCATCGCCGGATTCCACTGTTGCAACTGCTCCAGGAAATCCCCCATGGTCAGGCGCTCGGGGGCGATATACAGCATTTTAATGCGACCACTGCGACAACCGGCCATCACTTCCAGTTGTTGTTCACGAGTCTGGGTCGAGTTGAGGCAACCGGCCTCAACACCAGCCGCCATCAGTTGATCGACCTGATCTTTCATCAGAGAGATTAACGGCGAGACCACCAGCGTCAGGCCGTCCATCACCAGCGCAGGGATTTGATAACACAGCGACTTGCCGCCGCCGGTTGGCATCACTACCAGGCAATCCTGCCCGGAGATAGCTGCATTGATGATCGTTTGCTGACCCGGTCGAAATTGCTGATAACCAAAGGTATCGCGCAACACCTGTTCTGCCAGCAACTCCTTATTTAACACTGCCGCCGTTGACACTCGTATCCCCAATATTGATGACACCCGACTACTATGTTTTAGATAACATCAACATAGCGCCGGGCCTGGCATGCGCCGATCGGTCGGTCACATCATATCGTTGAGCATGATACCAACACCGACGCGAGTCTGCTTGTAGTTGTAGTCAATCAATGACTCTCCGTAGCCGCTGGACACCTGGGTGTAGAAGCGCACATGGCGTGAAATTGGATAACTCCAGCCCAAGTCCGCGCTGCCGTAACCGGAATTCCAGTTATAACGGCTGGTCACGCTAATCACACTTTCGCCCAGGGCGTAACCTACTTTAAGCTGGTAGTAACCCATATACTTGGTTATGTCGGGATTATCATCATTATTTTGGCTTTCTGGAATACGGTACCAGGGTTTTATCTCTACCTGCCAGTCACCGTGCTGCGCCATAAAACGGGCATAAACCCGGTTCCAGCTGCGCGAGGTGGGATCCGAACGGCCATTGGAGTCATGGTTGAGCCCATACTCGGCTTCACGCAGGGTCCAGCCGAGGAACTCGTAATCCGTAGCCCAGGCTAAGAATAACTGCGGCTCATAGTTGGTTTCCCGAAAAGGCGAGGACTCGGCACGGTTGGAGAGCTGCCAAAAAGACTTTTGCGTGTAAGACGCACCCAGCACCGAGTTTTCCCCGGCAATACCGCGCCACAGAGGAAAGGCCAGGCTCAGTTGAAACTCAACCTCATCGCGCTTGGCATTATCCGCCCAGTCATAGGACTTAATGGCCTGCTTATTGATATGGTTGGTGTAGGTATAAAGCAAGTAGTTTGAGTCATAAGGGTAAAGCGTAAACGGGTTATCATGTTCCTGCAGCATACTGGCTATAATACTGCCACGCACACTGGGCGTATCATGCACTTTCTGAATCGTTGCTTCATCAGCATAGCTGAGTAATGGCGCAGCCATTATCACCGCACCAACCGCCCAAGAATTACGCATCCTTCCATTACCCCCAAATTTTTTGCCGGTCAGCGGCAACACTGATACTTGTTTAAATTTTTTAAAAGCCAGATTCATTTTACACATAAATTAAATTCGGAATGATTAAACATTCAGCTTTCAAAGTTCAGGAGGCAGAACCGAGGGTGTCAGGACGCGCCATCAATCTATTGGCAACATCCAGGGAGAAAGATGAAGGCGATAGCATGACAGGGCTGGAAATCGCCTATGTCGAGGCATAAAATCAACAACTAATTCACAATTAACGAATCTTCCTATCAATTCGTCATCAGGAAATATTCATGTCCGCAATCCCCTTGAGTCACGATGCTGCCCGCCAGTTGATTGGCGATATTTTTGTTTATGATATGCCGTTTAACCGCGAGTTGGGCCTGGAAATACAGCGCCTGGATATTGGCTATATTGAGCTAACCTTTAAAAATAATGGCAAACTGGTTGGCAACGCCGCGCAAAAAATTTTACACGGCGGGGTGATTGCTGCCGTGCTGGATGTCGCCGCCGGTCTGGTGTGTGTTAACAGTTCGCTTATCCGCCATGACAAACCCGACCATCCTCTGCTCGAACCTGAGCTGCGTCAGCGGTTATCGAAAATGGGTACCATCGATTTGCGCGTCGATTACCTGCGTCCGGGACGCGGCGATAACTTTATTGCCAGCAGTACGCTGATTCGTGCCGGAAATAAAATCTCGGTTGCGCGCGTAGATCTGCATAATGAGCGTGGTGTGCACATCGCCACCGCCACGGCCACCTATTTGGTTGGCTAATGCCCCACTTGCTTCAGGATATTTGTCATGGATGCCAAACGCACCCGTCAGGGCGTAATTTTTGCCTTTATTGCCTACTGTATCTGGGGGATCGCCCCGGCTTACTTTAAGTTGCTCAAACAGGTTCCCGCCGAAGAGATCCTTACCCACCGGGTGATCTGGTCATTTTTCTTTATGCTGTTTTTACTGTCACTAAGCCGCAGTTGGGGAGGCGTACGCCAGGTGTTGGCCACCCCGAAAAAAGTCGGCATGCTGTTGATCAGCGCCTTGCTGGTTGGCGGCAACTGGTTACTGTTTATCTGGGCGATCAATCATGACCATATTCTGGAAGCCAGCCTCGGCTACTTTATCAATCCGCTGGTCAACGTCTTATTGGGTATGCTGTTTCTTGGTGAACGCTTTCGACGTCTGCAATGGCTGGCGGTGGTGCTGGCATTTGCCGGGGTGGTGGTACAACTCTGGGTGTTGGGTTCGCTGCCAATCCTCGGCCTGGGTATCTCTCTGACCTTTGCCTTTTACGGGCTGATGCGTAAAAAAATTGGCGTCGATGCGCAATCGGGCATGTTGATTGAAACCATGTGGTTACTGCCGGCGGCAGGTATTTACCTGTTTTTCATTGCCCACTCGGCCACCAGCAATCTTGCTGCCAATGCGCTGTCGCTGAATTTACTGCTGGCCGCCGCCGGGATTATTACTACGGTTCCCCTGCTGTTTTTTACCGCAGCAACCAGCCGCTTAAAGCTCTCAACGCTGGGGTTTTTCCAATATCTCGGGCCAACCCTGATGTTCCTGCTGGCGGTAACCTTTTACGGCGAGTCGGTCAATCCCTCGCAGTTGCTGACCTTTGCCTTTATCTGGGCGGGTCTCGGCTGCTTTATTTACGACGCGCTGCACCATCAGTACCAGTTAAGAAGGTGAAGGTTCGGCGCGCCGTGAAATAAAGCGCGCCATCGCCGGCCCGCTGACAATAATGGTCAGCAGACGCAGTGTCTGCATCGCCATAATAAACGACAGATCGACATGGTGACTGCCAGCAGCAATGATCGCCACGGTATCCAGCCCGCCCGGGCTGGTTGCCAGATAGGCGGTCAACATATCGACATCAATCAGCCGGGTCAGTGCCCAGGCCATGCCACCGCAAATCAGCATCAAGCCAATAATGGACGCCACCATCTGCGGCAGGGTGCGCAATGCCAGTTTAAAGATAGGACGGGTAAAGCGCAGCCCCACGGTCCAGCCAATAAAAGTATAGGCAGTGGCCAGCAACCATTCCGGCACCGGCATCACCAGGGTACCGGTAGAATGTAAAGCGGCACCCACCACCGCCGGGATCAGCAGGGCACCGGAAGGAATGCGCAGCTTGGGAGCCAGCCAGACGCCAGAGAGCGCCAATAAGATAGTGGCCAGCAAACCCCATTGCAGAGAGGGGAACCAGTCAATGGCCACGGCGGTGGAGAGCGGATTGCCAATACTGATACGGGCAACAAAAGCCGCGGCGGTGGCCACCAGCAAGACGCGCAGATACTGCATAAATGCCACCAGTCGCACATCGGCACCAAAATCACCGGCCATCGCCACCATGGCGCTGGCACCGCCAGGCGAAGAACCCCAGGCACCGGTGGAACCGGGTAAGTCGCTAAATTTTACCAACAGCCACCCCGAGAGACCACTGGCCAGCAAGGTGCAAATCAGCACCGCCAGCACCAATAGCCAGTCATGCAGCAAAGGGGGCAAAATTGCAGGAGAGAGGGTTTGTGCAATCATGCAACCCAGCACCCCCTGAGCAATTTTAAACATCAGAGAATGAATACGTACCGTCGCCCCTAGCAGGCCCATCACCACGCCAACAATCATTGGCCCCAGCAACAGTGCGGCGGGAACATTGTAGTACTGAAAGATAAAGCCTAGCAGCAGGGAGCTAAAAACCAGAATAAACCACTGGCCGGCGGCAGCCATCCTTTCCATCGACATTGCACGTATCTACGTTAAATAAACAGAAGGGATAGGTTTAGCATATTTATCAGGCTAATGGATAGCTTTTGCCCTTCCCCCTTGGCAGCGGGGGAAGAGAGTCATTAAAGCCAATTCTTTCTTTTGAAATAGAGATAGGGTGCCAGACCGGCCAGGAGCATCAGGCCAATGGCGGCAGGATAACCAAAGGTGAATTTCAGCTCAGGCATAAACTCAAAGTTCATACCATAGCTGGAGGCCACCAGCGTCGGCGGCAGAAAGACCACGGACACCACCGAGAAGATCTTGATAATACGGTTTTGCTCGATGTTGATAAAACCCATCGCCGCCTGCATCAGGAAGTTAACCTTCTGGAACAGCGATTCGTTGTGTGGCAACAGCGATTCGATATCGCGCAGCACTTCGCGCGCCTGTTCCAACTGCCCGGCGGGCAGACGTGCCTTGCGCACCAAGAAATTGAGCGCTCTTTGCGTATCCATCAGACAGAGGCGTACTTTCCAGCCAATATCTTCCAACTCGGCGAGGGTCGACAGCGCGGCATCATACTCATCGCCCTGATGCCCTTCCATAATCACCCGGCTAAGCTTTTCCAGATCGCTGTAAATATTTTCGATCTCGTCCGCCAGCTGTTCGATTTTGGTTTCAAATAGATCAAGCAGGAGTTCGTAGGCATTGCCATCGACCAACAACTGGTTTCTGGCGCGCATACGGTAGAGACGAAACGCCGGTAGTTCGCGTTCGCGCAGGGTAAACAGGCGGCCATCACGGATAGTAAAAGCAACGGTGCTGTTGCCTGCGTGATCCTCGGCATCTTCAAAATAAAAGAAGGAGTGAATATGCAGCCCGTCTTCATCTTCAAAGAAACGCGCTGACGCTTCGATATCGTCCAGTTCGGGGCGGGTGGCCAGACTCTGCCCAAGCTCCAGCTGTACACGCTCGCGCTCCAGTTCGTCTGGCTCCACTAAATCGACCCACAGCGAGGTGGTGAGATCGCTATCTGCTTCATCCAGTTCCAGACGGGATAAGCGGCTGTTATCTAATTTAAAAGCACTCAGCATGTGCCCGTTCTCCCTAAGGGTGACTGGTATAGACAACGCATTGAAGCACTAGGGGAAACACAGGTGAACATCACCGTTATGTTTCAGACCCGTTTCAGGCCTGACTCACAGCGACAAAATCGGTCGCTGACAACCCTGTAGAGCACTGGCGAAATCGCTGGATTTCACGCCGCTCTTTACCCGAAATTACCGGGTATAAGGCCATCAACGTTAAGGACAGCCTTAGAAGTAGTACCTGTAAAACAGGTTATTGAGCCAGTATCTACTGGGTGCGTCCAAGGCGGAAATCCTCATTGATAATAGTGCGCGCATGTTACGCCGAGAAGAAAAACGCTGTCAACCGCCTACGCGCCTAATTCCGCAACATTTCGGCATAATATTCAACCACCCGCGGTTGGCCTGCGCGCTTACCTGGCGAGATCTTTTTCGCTACACTCAGCTAATTGACGCCACTTTGTGGACCCATGCTTTTTGACGCTATTTTCAGGATTGATAATGATTAAGCAGATCGACCGTAACACCCTGACCCAACTGGCACAGGTTGCCGCCCAATCTCCTCGCCTGCGCAGCAACCTGAACCTCCATCCCGATGTCAGTGATGAGGTGCAACGGCTGGCAATCGCCATGGAGCCGGGTACTTATGTGCGTATTCATCGCCATCCCCACACCTGGGAAATGCTGACCGCACTGGCCGGGCGTTTTGTGGTCCTGGTGTATGATGAAAAAGGAGAAGTCATTGACCGACTGCTGCTCGGCGAAGAGACGCGTCTGCTGGAAATATCCGCCAACACCTGGCACAGCGTGCTGTCACTGGATAAGGGCGGGGTGATTTTTGAAGTCAAACAGGGTGCCTATCGCCCGGTGACCGAGCAGGATAGTTTCCCGGGCAGCCCGGTGGAAGGCCAGGACGATGTTCAGGAGACGCTGGCCTGGTATGCGCAGGCAAAAGTTGGCGACAAGCTGGCGTTTTAACACTACGCCCACTGCCGGAGTCAATATCGTCTCCGGCAGCAGGCGCACAAACAGCGGATAACCGGCACAACCCTTAGATCACACCGCCTCCAGGCGGGCATAGGCGGCAACCAGCCACTTGATGCCCTCACCAGGGAAAGCGACTTGCAGACGGCTGTGCTCGCCGCTGCCCTCGAGGTTGACGATAGTGCCTTCACCAAATTTCGGGTGACGCACCCGTTGCCCCAGGGTAAAGCCGCTGTCATTTTCATTGACTGGCGTGCCCATACGGCGATGGTTGACCGGGCGTGAAACGCTGGCGCGCAAACGCACCTCTTCCACGCAGTTCTCCGGCAACTCACCGACAAAGCGCGACGGACGATGGTAAACCTCTTTGCCGTAAAGACGGCGAGTTTCGGCATAGGTCAGCGTCAGTTTTTGCATAGCGCGGGTGACCCCCACGTAGGCCAGGCGCCGCTCTTCCTCAAGACGTCCGCCTTCATCCAGCGACATTTGGCTCGGGAACATCCCCTCTTCCATACCGACGATAAACACCTGCGGGAACTCCAGCCCTTTGGCGGAGTGCAGGGTCATCAACTGTACCGCGTCCTGATAGGCATCCGCCTGTCCGTCTCCGGCTTCCAGCGCGGCATGGGAGAGAAAGGCCTGTAACGGCATCAGGTCCTGATCTTCGTCCTGGTAACTGAACTGGCGTGTTGCGGTGACCAGTTCTTCAAGGTTTTCAATACGAGCCTGGCCTTTCTCGCCTTTCTCCTGCTCATACATAATAAACAGGCCGGAATCTTTGATCACTCGATCGGTCTGCACATGCAACGGCATATCCGCCGTTTCATGGGCCAGGGCATCGACCAGTTCGATAAAGCGTTGTAGTGAGCCCGCGGCGCGTCCGGCGAGGACTTTCTCCTGCAATAATTCGCGCGTGGCCTGCCACATGGTCAGTTGCCGATCGCGGGCGGCATGGCGCACGACGTCCAGCGTACGATCGCCAATGCCGCGCGTCGGGGTGTTGACCACGCGTTCAAAGGCGGCATCGTCATTGCGGTTGGCCATCAGGCGCAGATAAGCCAAAGCGTCTTTGATTTCCTGACGTTCAAAGAAGCGCTGGCCGCCATAAATGCGATAAGGCATCGCCATTTGCAGCAGCGCTTCTTCCAGTACGCGCGACTGGGCGTTGCTGCGATACAGAATGGCACAATCGTTTAACGCCCCGCCGTTGTCTTGCCAGGCCTTGATGCGGCTGACCACAAACCGCGACTCGTCCAGTTCGTTAAAGGCGCAGTACAGGGAGATGGGTTCGCCCTCGACCCCCTCGGTCCACAGGTTTTTGCCCATGCGTCCGTTGTTATTGGCAATCAAGGCGTTGGCGGCGGTCAAAATGGTGCTGGTTGAGCGGTAGTTCTGCTCGAGACGGATGGTTTCGGCACCGGGGAAGTCCTTAAGGAAACGCTGGATATTCTCCACCTGCGCACCGCGCCAGCCGTAAATCGACTGGTCATCGTCGCCGACGATCATCACATTGTTGTTTTCACCGGCCAGCAGACGGATCCAGGCGTATTGAATGCTGTTGGTATCCTGGAATTCGTCGACCATCAGGTTGGTAAAACGATCGCGATAGTGCTGCAGAATATGCGGTTTATTCAGCCACAGCTCATGGGCGCGCAGCAACAGTTCGGCAAAATCCACCAGTCCGGCACGGTCGCAGGCTTCCTGATAGGCCTGATAGATACGCAACCAGGTGGCTTCAATAGGGTTGCCATAGCTTTCAATATGCTGTGGCCGCAGGCCTTCATCTTTTTTGCCGTTGATGTACCACATCGCCTGACGCGGCGGCCACTGCTTGTCGTCAATATTCAGCGCTTTGACAATGCGCTTGAGCAGGCGCAGCTGATCGTCGCTGTCGAGGATCTGAAAATCCTGCGGCAAATTGGCGTCAAGATGGTGTGCGCGCAGCAAGCGGTGCGCCAGACCATGGAAGGTACCGATCCACATGCTGCCCTGGCTGGTGCCAATCAATTGCTCGATACGATGGCGCATTTCAGCCGCGGCCTTGTTGGTAAAGGTCACCGCCATAATGGAATAGGGAGAACAGTTTTCAACCGATAACAGCCAGGCAATACGATGCACCAGAACACGGGTTTTACCGCTGCCCGCACCGGCCAATACCAGCAGGTTGCAGCGTTTGGCCCCTACGGCTTCGCGTTGTTTTTCATTCAGGCTGTCGAGCAGGTCAGAAACGTCCATAAGCACCGTTTGTCCGGGTAAAGAAAGACATACAGGGGTGAGGAGCCTTAAGTTCCTGCCACCCGCGAAGTTTTACTGTTATTATATACAGTATTTTTATCAAGAAGGCTAGCTGCGCGAATTATACACCTAAATGGTCGGCCATTGCAGAGGCACAGCCTGGCCTTCTCCAGGGGCGGGGACGGTTAGCGCAACAGGGTCAGCGAGGCGAGCTGCGAGATCTCCATATGCGGCAACAGGCGGCTGTCGCCAATCTGCATCAGATTGCCGGCGCGCAGATTGATCCAGCAGGATTGCATGCCGCAGCGAACCGAACCGGCCACGTCGGTGGTCAGGTCATCGCCGACGTGGAGAATATGCGCCAGTGGCAGTTGCAGACGTTCTGCTGCCAGTTGGTACATATCGTCCCAAGGTTTGGATCGGCCATCACGACCGGCCACCAGGGTAAACTGGAAATAGTCGGACAGGCCGATAAGATCGGGGTTGGCATTGCCGTTGGTGATGGCCACCAACGGCCAACGGGTCGCCAGTAACTTCAGGGTATCGTGGGTTTCCTGCGGCACATCGATCTGGCTACGCCAGTGGGCAAAATGCTGCATGGTCGCCTCGGCACCGACCCGCGCCTGCTCTTCGGGCAAACCGCGGCGTAACATGGCGCAATAGAGTGCCTGATGCCGCCAGGCGGTGACGTCATGACAAATTTCCGCATCGCGGGCCAGCAGTTCTGCGCGCACATCCCTCCACTCCTGGGCATCTATATCGGCCATCGCCGGATGGTACTGACGCAAAAACTGCATGGTTTCCGCTTCAGTGCGGCGGATCACCGGGCCATTATCATAAAGCGTATCGTCGAGGTCGAAGGTTATCGCCTCAATCTGTTGGCGGGCGCGGTAAAACTTCATCAGGATGTTCCTCGTTTAGCGCGGGGGTGGGCAGCATCGTACACCGACGCCAAATGCTGAAAGTCGAGGTGGGTATAGATCTGGGTGGTGGAGAGATTGGCGTGGCCCAATAATTCTTGTACCGCACGCAGATCGCCACTCGACTCCAGCACATGAGTGGCAAAGGAGTGACGCAGTTTATGCGGATGAATATGACTGTTCACCCCCTGCTTTACCCCCCACTCGGCAAAACGTTTTTGCACGTTGCGGGTGGAGATACGCCGCCCCTGATTGGATAAAAACAGGGCATCATCTTGTGGGCCAAACAGGTCGCGCAGTGCCAGCCAGTGTTCTATCCACAGAACCGCCGTGCGGCCAATCGGCAATTTGCGCTCTTTGCTGCCCTTACCCATTACCCAGACTTCACCAGAGGGTAAATCGATATGACTCAGGTTAATACCCACCAGCTCCGACAGACGCAGACCCGCGCCGTACATGATTTCCAGCATGGCGCGATCGCGCACCGCCAGTGGATCGTTACTGTCGATATCCAGCAATTTATTGACTTCATCAACATCAATATTTTTTGGCAGATGACGCGGCGCACGCGGGGTGGAGATGCCTTTCGCCGGATTGGCGTGCAAGATACCCTGATGCACCTGCCAGTCAAGGAAACTGCGTAATGCCGACAGGCGCAGTGCCAGACTGGCGGCCCCCAGACCGGCGCGTTTGCTGCGTGCGGTGAGCATTCTGACTTTTGGTGCATCCAGATCGCGCCAGTCGGTAAGCGGCAGCGCATCGGCCATGACTATCAGTGCCTGTAGCTGATGGTGATAACTGCTTTGTGTCAGTGGACTGAGCTGGCGCTCAACCCGTAAATACCGTAAAAATGCCTCGACCGCAGGGAGCAGTGGCGAGTCGCCGGGGGTCATATGCGTTCGATCCAGCGTGACAGCAGCCCAGGCAACATTCTTGCCAGTTGGTTAAGCATCACCGTACCCATACCCGGCTGGTAGTGTTGCGGGTCACGGCTGCTGAAAATCAGCATTCCCAACTCGCCATTCTCGCCGAGTAGCGACAGCGCAACTGACCCGACCTGCCTGGCCTGTGGCAAAACCAGCAACAACTCTGGCCCATTAAGGCTACCGAGGAAGTGATGCTTATCGCCAAGTCGCTGAATGCGCAATGCTTCAAAAGCGCTGCGAGACAGCCCCAGATGGGTAAAATCGGAAGGAGCACCAATGCGCCAGCTTTCGTTAAACAAGCGCACATTGGCACCCGCCAAACCAAAACCCCGCCCCCAGCGTTGCAGACGATTAAGCATATCCTGCAGGCTGGAAGCATCGGCCAGATTGGTTTGCAGCTCGATCAAGCGGGCAAACAGAGTTTCGTTGATCGTCGCCTGTTCCATCAGCAGGGTAATTTCTTCTTCTAACTGCGCAATCTGATGTCGCTGACGTCCGAGTTGCCACTCAACCAGTGAGATACTGCCTTTCACCGGATGCGGGACATGCATTTGCTCTACGCTGCGGGCATTTCTGATAAAGAAATCCGGGTGTTGCAGCAAATACTGCATTACCAATTCATCGTCGAGTTCGGTGATGCTTGCAACCTGACCATCAAGATTGTTCATAGATGAATAAATCCGTCATAAACATGGGTAGCCGGGCCGGTCATATACAACGGATGTCCCGGTCCTTTCCAGCGAATGTCGAGACTGCCGCCTGGCAGTTCCACCTGAACCTCTTCGGCAAGTAGCCCTTGCTGGATACCAATGGCCACTGCTGCACAGGCTCCGCTACCGCAAGCCTGAGTTTCTCCTGCACCGCGTTCATAAACCCGCAGTTTAACGCTGTTACGATCAACCACCTGCATAAAACCGACGTTGACGCGCTCGGGAAAACGCTCATGGCTTTCCAGCAGCGGGCCAATTTGTTCCACGCTGGCGGTGACCACGTCGTCAACCTGCAGCACACAGTGCGGGTTGCCCATGGAGACCACACCACAAAGTACGGTGTGCTCTTCTGCGCGTAAAATATAGGTTTTTTCTGCCTTGGGTGCGCGGAACGGGATCTGCTGCGGTTCGAAGATGGGTTCACCCATATTCACCTGCACCAGCTCATCCTCGGTGACCGTCAAGGTCATCCGTCCATTTTGCGTGCTCACCTGAATATCGCGCTTATTGGTCAACCCTTTAATACGCACAAAACGGGCAAAACAACGGGCGCCGTTGCCACACTGCATCACTTCGCTGCCGTCGGCATTGAAGATGCGGTAATGGAAATCCAATTCGGGATCGTAAGGAGGCTCAACCACCAGCAGTTGGTCGAAGCCTACGCCACGGTTGCGATCGGAAAGGCGGCGGATCAATTCGGGCGAGAAGTAAACATTTTGAGTGACGGCATCAACAACCATAAAATCGTTGCCCAATCCGTGCATTTTAGCGAACTGCATATATTACTCCGCTTGGCCTCTGGTCATCGGCTCTTGTGCGTAGAAGCCGCAGCTTCAGTCACGCTGGCGATGACCAAACGCAATGATCCCCTGACTTAAAAGCGTGCCACCAGCGGCCTGCGTTAACCTCTGGCACAGAACAATTCGGCAACGCCGTTAGAACTGTTGCATCGTGCCGTTTTTCTGCGCGTTTTTGTCCGGAGAGACACCGGTTTGCCCGTCAGCAGCAGCGTTGGTGACAACTGTTTTACCTGCGACCGGCTTTTGCGCCGGGGGGAAATACAGCGGTCCTTTTAATCCACAACCAGAGAGTACAAACAAGACCATTGAGGTCAAAGACCAGCGTAATGCTGTTTTCATATGCGAATTTTTCATTTTGATCGTTTTCATTTTAAGCGGATCTGCGATTCACCATCCAAGCTCTCTATAATCGCAGGTGGATCTTGAAAAGCAATAGGAATCGGTTATCAAAAATTGACAGTCGCTTCGCCGCTGGCAGAGATCCCCTGAACCTTAAACTGGGTCGGCAGCAGTATCAGTGCAGCTGAAACTGCTGGGCCAATTTGGCGGGTTCTGCGCCACCGTCCGGGGAAGTGGTGCACAGGTGAGACAGCACGTTGGTGCGAAATGGGATCACCTGAGTTCGCCCATCGAGGGGAACAATCTGGTAAAACTGCGGCAAGTTAAAATTCACAAAACTTGAGCCGTAGGTAAAACGGTCATGGGAGGACGAATAGAAACGGCTGACGTCGCGCACCAGGTCTTCTTTGCTGCCTTCGCAGTGATGATAAACCTCCACGCGATTGGATTCATCGAGAATATAAATATTAAAGCCGCCATCATCATTACTGTCTTCAAAGAAGAACTGAATAATGCCTTCGCTGGCATAGCCATCGACCACCGAAGGTAAATGTACCTGGTCGGTTTCAACTTTCACCGATAAACCGTGCAGCTTATTGTTGGAAATCGCCCCATAGAACTCAATGGCGTTTTCAAGCTTTTGCACCGAGACGCTCAGACGTTCAAAGAACAGTCCCCAGGTCTGCCCGGAAACCCTGACCGCTTTAAAACGACCTGGTTCAAGGCGTTTGCTCGACAGACGCAGCTCAATACACTCCGACACCAGTTGTTGAATACGGGTACGGATCAGGCCACGCAGATGCTGACTGTAGCAAAAGACCTCAACTTCCTCAGGGGGCGCCGCATCCTGGTGCATTTTGCCAAGAATGGTTTTCAGCGCCTCCAGCACCGCCTGCTCGCCGTTAAAATGCAGCGTACGCACTTCATTCCACGAGTTGCGATAAAGCAGATCGATGCTGCCGACCAGGCATTGCTGTTGTTCACCAAAGCTGAAAACATCCAGCTTACGGAAGTCAAAGTGCACGACCTGATTACGAAACGCCGCGGTGGGATCATGTTCGAGATTGACGATAATCGCCAGATGGCGGATTTCGCACGGGCTATATAAGGCTTTCGGCGTCGGTGCCGCCAGACGCAGCGGGAAATGCTGCGACACATCGGCCACCAGTTCGCGCAACTTGGCGATATCACACAAGTTGCTGCTCTTGATATGCAGCCGCGTCGCGGAGGTCAGCAGGCCGTTGAAATAGGCCCAGGCCACCAGCTTGTTGAGATAGCGGTTATATTCCAGCGGTTGATGGCTGACAATGGCATCCATTACCGGAGACTGGTTATACAGATACCAGCCAGTGCGATTGGCGCGGCCAATGGGCACATGAATAAAGGTGAGATCGCCTTCGGAAAGATCCGGCGAAATCTGCGGGTTGACCAGCGTCACTTTCCCCGGCAGGGCTTCGAAGGCTGCATACAGCTTGCGGGTCAGCACACCGATATCCTGCGGACTGGCGCTGACGCTAAGGTTATTGCGCCGTGCAAAGCGGATCAGGTTACGGTAGCTCTGCATCATGGCATCAAGCAGTTCGTTATGCGCTTCACGCACTCGCTCAATCTTCCAGTTGGCGCGGTTGTCGAGGATCGCCAGACGCTCTTCGCTCCAGCCCCACTCGCTGACCAACTGGGTCAATACTTCACGACGCCAGCCCACCGCCGCGCGCGGTCTGGAGAGTTTTTCGCACACTTTGAGATAGAAACAGCGACGCACCAAATCAAGGCGGGTGTGATCTTCAATCTGGGTTAAATAGCGGGTTACGCGCTCGAGCATCATGCAGTAGGCATCGAGGCCAAAGCAGACGATTTCCCCCTGATGCAGGCGCTGTTTGATATCCATCGCCAACAGTTGGGTATTGGGATATTCCCAGGAATAGGCTTCGAGCAGCATCGACTTCAATACCGCCTTATAGGGGGAGTCGATACTCTTATACAGTTGCCACAGGCTGGCACCGAAATACTCCTCGGCAGACAGCGTACTCAAACCGCCGAGATCCAGCCATTCGTTGGGCGTTAATGCACCCTGGGAATAGAGCGAAAGGACGTATTCGTCATAGTTGCCCTCTTCCTCGCCCGGCACCATATTCCACAGAATACGCTTACCGGCAAGACGCACGGCGGTACGATAGAACTCGTCGAGCAGCAAAATATGTTGCATGGAGCCGCAGTCTTCGCCGCTGAGACTGCCGCTTTCATTATGACGGAAGCGGTTTTCATCAATCATAAAGAAGCTGACTTCCACGCCCAGCGACGCGGCCCACTGTTCAAGCAGGCTGCATTTCTGCTGCAGACGGTTGCGTTCTTCATTATCAAGCCAGGATTGATGACAGACCCAGATATCCAAGTCAGAAGTCTGGCTTTGGCCGATGGAGGAGGTACTGCCCATGGTATAGACGCCGGTGATCGGCAATTCGCCTTTTATCACCGGTTCAAAGGGACTGCCCCATTTTTCTTCGAGGTCATCCAGGTAGCTTTGTTGGCTTGCATCAGGCGTGAAAATACAGACGCCGTGGGGCACTTTACCTTCGAGGTAACCCGGCATCAGTGGATGATGATAATGTAATAAGATGGGCAACAAACTATAGACCTGCTGAAAAGCGGGCCCCTGAGCCGCTATCGCGCGGTCGACGCGTAGCTGATTTATTGCATCCAATCTTTGCTTTAATGTCTCGATGTAGAGGTACAAGACTTTTCGCCTGATTTTCCAGTGTCAACAAACAACCCCGTTACCAAATCCGCCATTAGTTTTAAGAAACTTTAATTTGAAGTAAGTATTTGACGGAATATTGCTGGAAACGTGATCAATTTAACACCTTGCTGATTGACCGTAAAGGAAGTAACGCACCACAATTAATCTTCCACACTTTTACATTTTACTTGCTGTCACGGCAGGCCACAAATTTTCTTGCCACACCGTTTCGCCCCTCTGACTACGTTATCGATCGCTGACAGCCTTCCACTGTCGGTGGTAGGATGGTCGGCGAAATATCAAAATGGTAACAAGCATGTTAGACAAAATCATCCGAATTGCCACTCGTCAGAGCCCTTTGGCCTTGTGGCAGGCACAATATGTTCAAAGCCAGCTGAAGGCCTTTCATCCCGATTTACAGGTCGAGCTTGTGCCAATGGTCACCCGTGGTGACATTATTCTCGATACCCCTTTGGCAAAGGTTGGCGGCAAGGGCTTGTTCGTTAAAGAACTCGAGCTGGCCATGCTCGAAGGTCGGGCAGATATTGCCGTGCACTCGATGAAAGATGTGCCGGTAGAATTCCCCGAGGGACTCGGCCTGGTTACCATTTGCGAACGCGAAGATCCCCGTGATGCGCTGGTATCCAACCACTTTTCCAGCCTGGATGAACTGCCTGCGGGCAGTATTATCGGTACCTCCAGTCTGCGCCGTCAATGCCAATTACGCCAGCAGCGCCCGGACCTGCAAATTCGCGATCTGCGCGGCAATGTCGGCACGCGTCTGGCCAAACTGGATAACGGCGACTATCACGCCATTATCCTTGCCGTCGCCGGTCTCAAGCGTCTGGGGCTGGAATCGCGTATCCGTTGCGCACTGAGTCCGCAACAATGCCTGCCCGCCGTTGGCCAGGGCGCGGTCGGTATTGAGTGTCGCCTCGACGATCTCGACACCCGTCAGCTGTTGGCCCCCCTCGCCCATCGCGAAACCACATTGCGGGTTAGCGCAGAGCGGGCAATGAATATGCGTCTCGAAGGTGGCTGCCAGGTTCCCATTGGCAGTTATGCCGAATTAGAGGGCGATACCCTGTGGCTGAGAGCACTGGTAGGTGCGCCGGACGGTAGCCGAATGGTGCGCGGTGAACGGCGCGGACCTTCTGCACAAGCCGAAAGCATGGGTATCGACCTGGCCGAAGAGTTGCTAAACGGCGGCGCACGCGAGATCCTGCAGGCCGTCTATCAGGGCAATACCCCGAAATGACTATTCTGGTGACCCGCCCCTCCCCGGCTGGAGAACAGCTGGTTGCGCGACTGCGTACCCTGGGCAGGGTTGCTTATCACTCGCCGTTGATTGAATTTTCACCGGGTGACCAGCTTGCGCAATTGCCGGCAATGCTCTCGGCATTACAGCCGCAGGATCTGGTTTTTGTTGTTTCGCAGTTTGCGGTGAACTACGCCGACCGCGCACTACGTCAACAGGGGCAAACCTGGCCTGACTTTGTAAGCTATTATGCTATAGGAAGAACGACCGGCTTGCTGATGCATCGCGCCAGCAGTCTGCCGATAATTTATCCGCAGGATGGCCAAACCAGCGAAACCATGTTGCAGTTACCGGCCTTGCAGAAACTGGAAGGCCGTAGCGCAGTGATCCTGCGCGGCGACGGTGGTCGCGAGCTGCTGGCAGAAACGCTTACCGCGCGCGGCGTCAAGGTCACCTATTGTGAGTGCTACCGGCGTAGCCCGATTTATTATCACGGCAGTGAACAAAGCTCGAGCTGGCAGCGGGCCGGGGTTGATACTCTGGTAGTGACCAGCGGTGAAATGTTACAACAGTTATATACGTTAGTTCCTGATTACTATCGCAGCACCTGGCTTTTGGGCTGTACGCTGGTAGTGGTCAGTGAACGTTTGGCAACCCTGGCCCGCCAACTTGGCTGGCAAACCATCAGGGTTGCAGAGAGCGCAGATAATGATGCGCTGATCCGTGCATTAAAATAACCTGACTAAGGGATGTGCCAACATGACGGAACAAAAAAATCCTTCCGCAAAGGTCGATGACAACCATATCAAGGTTGAGACCGCCCAACAGCCAGATGCTGATTTCCGCGCACCGGTGCCCAAAGAGAAACGCAGCGGACCGATATTGGGCGCGATCGCCATTGCGCTGGTGATTGCCCTTGGTGCCGGAATTTATTATCACGGACATCAACAGGCCAAAGCGGAAATCGCCGCCAATGAGGCGCTGCAGGCGCAACTTGCCGATCTCAAGAACAGCCAACTGCAAGATAAACAACAGATTGCAACGCTGTTGGGCCAGCAGGATAAAGCCGGACAAGAAGCCTCGCGGCAACAGGCGGCCTTTAGCCATCAGTTAAATGAACTGCAGGATAAAGTCGCCACTATTTCCGGCAGCGATGCCAAAACCTGGATGCTGTCGCAGGCGGACTTCCTGGTGAAACTGGCCGGTAGAAAACTGTGGAGCGATCAGGACGTCACCACCGCCGCGGCGCTGCTGAAAAGTGCCGACGCCAGCCTGGCGGATATGAATGATCCCAGCCTGATTGAAGTGCGCAAAGCGATCAACGCCGACGTGGGCAGTCTGTCGGCGGTAACCCAGGTGGATTTCGACGGCATTATTCTCAAGGTCAATCAGTTGTCCAATCAGGTCGACAATCTTCGCCTGGCTGATAACAACCATGATGAATCGCCGATGGACAGTGACAGCGATGAGCTTTCAGGCTCGCTGGCCCAATGGCGTCAGAATCTCAGCAAAAGCTGGCATAACTTTATGTCGGATTTCATCACCATCCGCCGTCGCGATACCAGCGCCGAACCGTTGCTGGCACCCAATCAGGATATCTATCTGCGCGAAAACATTCGTTCGCGCCTGCTGGTTGCCGCCCAAGCGGTACCGCGCCATCAGAATGAAATCTACAAACAGTCGCTGGAAACCGTATCCACCTGGGTGCGCGCCTATTTTGATGGCTCAGACCCCACCACCAAGGCCTTTCTTGCCGATCTGGATGCGTTAAGCCAGCAATCCGTTTCCATGAATGTCCCGGATCAGTTGCAAAGCCAGCCAATGCTGGAAAAACTGATGCAAACGCGTGTGCGTAATCTGCTTCAGCAACCCGCTGCGACTACCAGCGCACAGGGGGAATAACCTATGCTACGTGTTCTCGCGCTGTTTCTGCTTGTTATCGCCGGGATTGTCGTCGGCCCGATGTTGGCCGGCCACCAGGGCTATGTATTAATCCAGACCGACAACTACAATGTGGAAACCAGCGTCACCGGTCTGGTGATTATGGCCATTGTATTGTTTGTGGTGCTGTTTTTGATCGAGTGGCTGCTACGACGTATTTTCCGCACCGGTGCCCGCACCCGCGGCTGGTTTATCGGCCGCAAAAGTTCCAAGGCCCGTAAACATACCCGGCAGGCAATGATTAAAATGGCCGAAGGCGACCATCGTCAGATGGAAAAATTGCTGGCCCGCCATGCCGACCACGCCGAACAACCGATGGTCAACTATCTGTTGGCAGCCGAGGCGGCATCGCAGCGTGGTGATGAGATCCGTACCAATCAGTATCTGGAACGGGCGGCTGAAATTGCCGATACCGATCAGCTACCGGTGGATATCACCCGCGTACGCATCCAACTGGCGCAGGGAGAGATCCATGCCGCCCGCCATGGCGTTGACCGGCTGCTTGGGTTGTCGCCACGCCACCCGGAGATTTTGCGCCTGGCCGAGCAGGCTTATATGCGTACCGGAGCTTACGCTTCCCTGTTGGAAATTCTGCCTTCTATCTCGAAAGCCGAGATTTACGATGAAGATCAGCTGCAGCGGGTACAGGAACAGGCTTATATCGGCATGATGGATCAGTTGATGGCTGAAGAAGGCAGTGAAGGTCTGAAGCGCTGGTGGAAAAACCAGAGTCGAAAAACCCGTCATGAAGCCGCCTTGCAGGTCGCCATGGCCGTGCAGCTGATTAAGTGCAACGACCAGGATTTGGCGCAGGAAGTGATCCTCGACGGTCTGAAACGCCACTATGATGAACGTCTGGTGGCGATGATGCCGAAATTGCGCTCTGGCAACCCGGAACAGCTCGAGAAGTTTCTGCGTCAGGCGATTAAACAGCAGGGCGCAACGCCTTTGCTTACCAGCACGCTGGGGCAAATTCTGTTGAAGCATGGCGAATGGTTACAGGCCAGCGAAGCCTTTAAACAGGCGCTGGATCAGCGACCAGACCCCTATGATTATGCCTGGCTGGCGGATGCGCTGGATAAACTGCATCAACCGGCAGAGGCCGCCGAAATGCGTCGCCTGGGACTGATGCTAACCATTAATCATTCAGCGCAGTAACTGCGATCAATCTGCCAGGGCTCACCGCTCAGGTGGGCCTTTTTTTTGCCCGCCAGCGTGACATGGGCGGTAAATGACAGGCAAAAAAAAACACTTGCCGTGAAGGCAAGTGTATAAAAAAAATCAGGTCTTAGACAACATGGGTTAGTGTCACACTCAACGTTTTGCCTGCTGGTTGATAACCAAAAGATTATCGGTCAGATAGACAAGAGACACTGTAAATTGGCTCTGCGTCACTCCCAGGTTTATGAAGACAAGCTATCATAAGAGGTTGGAGTGGGCATCTACCCTTAAAGCAATGCAGGTAGCATGCCATATTTACAGATGACAGAAAAAACAAGCGAAAAATAAATTAATACATTGATTTTATTAAATATATTTATTCACTGTTCTCTGCGTTTTTTTCTCGCTAATGTCAGACCCGCTTTCCAGCTCTCCGAGGCTGTCGCCAGACAGCGACAGTGCTAACCTCTGTTTTTCTTATTCATTAATATCAACAAGATAAATGTCTCCTTGCAGCGACAGTCTTTACAGATGGCCGACACAGCAGCCACAGAAGGCATGTCACTATTGCTATTTAATCAAGGAAAAACAGCAAGTTAAGCCAATGTGTCGCCATATCGTTACAGTGCATTTATGCGTTGCAAAAGATCCTGCTTAATCTGCTGCCGTTTAGCCGCATCGTTGGCCAGTTCCGGTTGTTGCTGTAACGCCTGATCCAACTTTTCTCCCAGGGTAGGTTGGCCCTGGATCCAGCTAATCGTCGCATCATCCCCGATCACCTGTGCCACCAGCGTGGCCGCTTTTTCGTAAGTTTGCACATCAATCCACGGGGTATTAAAGCTAAAAGCCGTCGTGGCAGAGATCACCTGCAACGGCACCTCGGCACGAATATCTCTTGAGGATTGGCCAATACGCAGCGTAAAGCGCCCCGGCTCCAGCACCCAGTCATTTTTGTCACTGTCGTAATAGGAGAAAGCCCGCTTATCCAGGGCGAAGCTGATATTTTTATGCTGCCCCGCTGCGAGGGATACCTTATGGAAGGCTTTAAGCTCCTGAACAGGACGGTCGAGACGGGATGCATTATCATGCACATACAGTTGCACCACTTCTTTTGCGGCGATCCTGGATTTGTTCCACAGGCTGATAGTCACCTCGACCTGCTCTTGCTTGTCGATATTGAAAACCGGGTTCTGCGGATTGATGGTGCCGTACTCGATGGTGGCGTAAGAAAGACCATGCCCAAAGGGATACATGGGGGCAATCTGCTTGCTATCAAAATAACGATAGCCGACGTAGATCCCTTCGCCATAGTTGACCGTATGGCTATTACCGGGAAAATTGCCAAAGCTCGGCGTATCTTCATAACGCTTAGGAAAAGTCAGCGGCAGCTTGCCAGACGGATTGACTTTGCCGGTAAGAATATCGGCCACCGCATTGCCCGCTTGCTGACCCGGTTGCCAGGTCAGGAGGATGGCATCGGCAAATTTATCCCAGGAAGCCATTTCAATCGGCGAGCCGATATTAAGCAGTACCACCACTTTTTTATTCTGCTGATGGAAGGCGGCGGCGACGTTTTCTATCATGGCCAACTCATCGGCATGCATTGCCATAGAATAGCGGTCAGCGCCCTCTGACGAGTTGCGACCAATAGAAATCAGTGCGATATCACTTTGCTGCGCCGCCCGCGTAATGGCGCTCTGCGCCGCGTTTTCGTCCAATGGACGGTTATCGATACTGTCGATCAGCGTCAATCCACTATTACGCAGACCCTCTTGCAGATCTACCCTTTGGCGAGGATCGATATTCACCTCGGCACTGCCGCCGCCCACAACATAAAAATTACCCACATTTTTGCCAAAGGCGGCAACCCGCGTGGAGGAGACCATGGGCAGCGTCTGTTGCTTATTCTTGAGCAGCACCATGGAATCTGCCGCCGCTTCCCGCGCCAGCGCCGAGTGGTTATTTGGCGACGAACCGCGTTGCGCTGACGGATGTTTAAAGGCCTGAGTTTTAATCAGTACATGCAGAATGTTGGCGATATTTTCGTCGATCTGTTTTTCGCTGATCTCACCGGATTTTAAGGCGGCTAATACCACGTCGTTGGGATTACTGTTGCGACGAATAAACGGCGTCTCTTTTTTGGATACTCCGCCTGGCATATTGAGATCGTTACCTGCCAGCAGTGAGCGAACCGGATCGGTGACGCCATACCAGTCAGACATCACAAAGCCATTGAATTTCCACTGCTTGCGCAAAACCTCTTTTAGCAACCAGGGGTTTTGTGACGCCGGAGTCCCGTTAATGGCCGGATAGGAACTCATTACCGCCCAGGGCTGGGCATGGGCCATGGCGTATTCAAACCCCGGAAAGTAAATCTCGCGTAGCGCACGGTCGGAAATCAGTTCATTGATGGTTTGCCGCCGCGTCTCCTGATTGTTGGCCACAAAGTGTTTTAATACTGCCCCCACCCCCTGCGCCTGCAGGCCATTAATATAGGCAGCGGTAATTTGGGCATTGAGTAGCGGATCCTCAGAAAAATATTCAAAATTGCGACCATTGATTGGGCTGCGCTGAATATTGATCGCCGGGCCGAGCATTAAATCGACCCCGTAAGCTTTCGCCTCATCGCCAATCGCCCCGGCGACACGATAAATCAGCGCCGGGTCCCAGGTTGCCGACATGGCGGTAGAAACCGGGAAACCGCTAGCAAAGCGTTTTTCGCCACCAGTGGGACCGGCGCCCAGCCTGACCCCCACCGGGCCATCGGCAAAAACCATCTGCACAATACCCAGACGAGGAATGGCCAAGGTAGAGCCAGCAGCACCGGCAACATCATTGGCCGCATTCATCCCGGTTCCTGCCACAAATGCGGCTTTTTCCTGCAGGGTCATGGCAGAGATCACGGCGGGGATCGAGGCCTGGTCTGTTAAGCGCGGCACCGCCAACGCGGAGGAGGAAATGATTGAACAGGCGGCCAGCAGACAAAGTCTATTTATTTTCATACGCGTTATTCCCTGGTGTTGTACTTCAATTTTATGAAATACAAAAGATTCCGTTCTTATGAACCCGGGATTTATAACGTTTTCGTGCTGAGGATTTCAGTGATCCAGCGCCCAGCAAAAGGACGCATTTAGAAAAGAACTGTCAGTTTCAGAAAAAACAAAAGTGCGCCGCGTGCAGGATCGCCAAAATAGAAAAACAAAAAGCCCCGCATTGCTGCGGGGCTTTCAGACTGCTGACAAAGTCCGTTATTAGGGAGAGTGCACCGTTGGGGTCGTAGCGGGCTTGCCCGCCGGAGCGCCCCTAGGTGTGCTATGCCCGGGTATCTCGATCATCAAGACGACTTTATCATCAAACAAAAAGCCCCGCATTGCTGCGGGGCTTTTTGTTTGAATTGGTCGGCGAGAGAGGATTCGAACCTCCGACCCACTGGTCCCAAACCAGTTGCGCTACCAAGCTGCGCTACTCGCCGATGTACTGCTTTTACAACCTGTTGTTCTGCTATCGTTTCATAGCTTGCCAAATCATTTTGCGTGGTGCGAAGAGAGGGACTTGAACCCTCACGTCCGTAAGAACACTAACACCTGAAGCTAGCGCGTCTACCAATTCCGCCACCTTCGCACTGTCACAAAATATTCGGTCTTTCTCAACACTTTCAAGGTAAGAAAGTGGGGTGGCTAATGGGGCTCGAACCCACGACAACTGGAATCACAATCCAGGGCTCTACCAACTGAGCTATAGCCACCATTGCTACTTCTTCACGTACAGAAACTACCACCGCAACTCTTGCGCAAAACTGACCGAAATCAATGGTGCGCCCGACAGGATTCGAACCTGAGACCTCTGCCTCCGGAGGGCAGCGCTCTATCCAGCTGAGCTACGGGCGCGTAGCGCCGTTGCGGGTGGGGATACTACGGTTTTAATGCCATGCTGTCTAGTGCTTTTTAAAGGAAATGTTGCGTTTGATTACGCTTTGTCCATTATGCGCTAAAAGTAGGCATCTCACCCTTCCCCACCCTGTCTATTAACGGATCCGATTGATTATTGGCTACGACGGTTCATGCCCAGCGCCAGGTAAATCACCGAAACGGCAGCGATAAAAATGCCGCCAACCAGCAAAGAAACCCGGGTATCGTCATTCATTGCCATCCCCACCAACACACACAGCAAGAAAGCCAGGGTCAGATAGTTGGTATAAGGGAACAGAATGGATTTAAACGGATGACTGGCCAGCGCAGCGCGATGAGCTTCACGAAAACGCAGTTGGCTAATCAGCACCACAAACCACGGCACCATACCCGGTAATACGCTGGCGCTGTAGACATAGACAAACACCTGCTCTGGGTTGGGGATCACATAATTAAGGCATGAGCCGACCAGCAGACAGAGTATGGTGACGGCAATACCGTACACCGGCACACCGCTGGCTGATACCTTGGCTAAACAGGCCGGCAACTGACGGTTGTTGGCCAGGGCATAGAGCATACGTCCACAGCTGTACATACCGCTGTTACAACCAGAAAGCGCAGCGGTCAGCACCACAAAGTTGATAATACCTGCCGCAGCAGTAATACCGACTTTGGCGAAGGTCAGCACAAACGGGCTACCGTGGGTGCCCATTTCATTCCATGGGAAGATGGTGATGATAACAAAAATGGCACCGACGTAAAAAATCAGGATGCGCCATAAGATGTTGTTGATGGCACGCTTAAGGGTGACCTGCGGGTTTTTGGCTTCACCGGCGGTGATACCGACCAGTTCGACCCCCTGATAAGACGCCACCACAATACAGAGTGCAAACAAAAAGCCTTTCCAGCCACCGGCAAAAAATCCGCCGTGTACGGTCAGGTTTTCAAAGCCAATCGCCTGACCATGGTTGCCAAGGCCAAAGAAAATGACCGCCACACCGACAACAATCATCACGATAATGGTGGTGATTTTGATCAGCGCAAACCAGAACTCCATTTCGCCATACAGCTTGACCGCCGCCATATTGGCGCTGGCAACGATAGCCACGGCAATCAGCGCCGGGATCCATTGCGGTAGCTCAGGGAACCAGTATTGGGCATAAACCCCAATGGCGGTGATTTCTGATATGCCCACGGCTATCCACATAAACCAGTAGCTCCAGGCGGTCAGATAACCGAAATAGGGGCCAAGGTATTTATGGGCATAAACGGCAAAAGAACCGGCTACCGGCTCAAGATGCAGCATCTCGCCCATGGAACGCATAATAAAGAAGACAAAAACCCCGGCCAAAATATAAGCCAGCAATACCGAGGGACCGGCCCACTTAAGCGTGCTGGCTGCGCCCATAAACAGTCCAACGCCAATAGTCCCACCCAGGGCTATCAGTTCGATATGACGGGCTTCCAAACCCCGATGGAGTCCCTTTTTCTCTTCGCTACTTGACATAAATCCTCTGTTTCTCAGTTTGTTGTGCTTGCTCTTTTTTCCGGGTTGCCCGGAATATTATTGTTATGGCCCACGGTAAGGGCTGTTATACCCAGGTCATGTCAGCCGCATCGAGATATGCCAGTGCCACGACCGAGGGGATAAAACGGGCGGTATGGTTTCGTATTTTGCCGTCAGTTGCAAACAGGATTACGCAAATTAATGGATCAGCGGAAAATATAAGCGAAACAATGGCGAGAGAGGATTAGCGGCCCGGGGATTTTCCGGACCAGGCAGAGTAGCTTACAGGCGACGCGTCAGGTAATAGAACAGATATTTGAGCAGCTTAAGCTGACGTGGCAGGCGAGCAGGTTGATGCAACAAACGATAAAACCACTCCAGTCCCCAGCGCTGCCAGATTTTGGGGGCGCGCTTAACCACGCCAACAAACACATCATAGGTGCCGCCAACGCCCATATATAAAGCTTCGGGGT
This sequence comes from Rouxiella aceris, assembly GCF_012933545.1. Classification (GTDB taxonomy): domain Bacteria; phylum Pseudomonadota; class Gammaproteobacteria; order Enterobacterales; family Enterobacteriaceae; genus Rouxiella; species Rouxiella aceris. Next base: position 80,826 of record NZ_JAADJU010000016.1, read on the forward strand.
AGATTTTACGGCAATCGTGCATCAGGATCTCCTGACGCGGCGAGCCCATGGCGACGGTAACAATCCTGGCGCCACTGGCCTTGACCCGCTCGAACAGCGACTCACGCTGGTCAGGCATAAAATAACCGTTCTGGCTGCCGACAATATTGACTTTCCAGCGCGCCCGCAGCTGTGACTCGGTCTGCGCCAGCACGCTTTGTTGTCCGCCAATCAGAAACACCGGTGTTCCCAGTTGCCCTGCGCGCTGCATGATCTCTTCCCACAGGTCGGCACCGGTCACCCGCTCGACCTGCGCCTGGGGATATTTGCGCTCAATCGATCTGACAATGCTGATGCCGTCGGCATATTTATAGTCGGCTTCCTTGATCAGCGCCCGTAATTGGGCATCGTTCTCTGCCGCCAGCACTTTCTCGGCATTAATGGCGATTAAGGTTCCGCTTTTGACTTCATGCTCGCTAATCAGATGATCAAGGCATTGCGCCATATTACGAAATCCCCGCAAATCTATACCACGAATGCTATAGCTGGGGATGGGAGTTGCACTCATTGTTTTCCTTTATCGCGCGCGTACGGCTCTGTCGCGATCGGCGCATCCATCTCGGGCAATCGGGCAGAACGCACTCTTATTAATCCGGCTCGATCAAATAACCAATACAACAGTTTGGCGACGAGCAGACAAAGGCCAAAAACCACCGCAAAAAACAGCAGCCGTGAAAAGAAGGCATCCACACCTTCTCGGGCCAAGACAATCATATTGAAGACGGCACCGAAACAAAAGCTTTGCAGGATCGCCCCTTTATAAGGGTTAAGGCTGTTTTTTCCCAGGGCGTAGAGCCAGTCAAACCATTTGATAATCAAGCCGACCGCCACGGCACCGAGGGCAATAAACCACACGCCGCCCATCACCACCAGCGAGCCAATCAGCGTCGGTGATATCGCCAACCCCGAATGATTGTCCAACAGGTCCCAGGTGAAGTAGTTGGCGGTATTGAGCACCGCTGCCGGTCGGCCAGGCCACAGCCAGGCGGGAATAAACACGTAAAAATCACGAATAATCGGTGCCAGCCCCTGAAAGCTGATCTTGTCATAGTTTTGCAGTAACAGGGCGAGATTTTCCCACGGCGAAAAGGTATCGCGGGTCAGATAGAGGAAGGTATAAAAGGCTTCCGGGCCGCTAACGTCGAGGTTATAGCGTTTGAGCGCCAGCCAGAACATGGCCAATATTCCCATCACTCCGGCGACCAACAACATCCACAGGGTGATCCAGCCACGGATAATGCCAATAAACAAAAACAGTGCAAAAGCGATAATGATATTGGCCCGGGTACCGCCAACAATCATGTAAGTCAGCAGACCAAACCCCAGAGTGGTAGCCAGAAACATCAACCAGCCGCGGCTGTTCTGGCGTAAAAAATAGACCACCAGCATCGCCGGTATAAAGAAGTAAAAGAAACGCTTAAGGGCCACCGCAGAAACAGTGCTGGAAAAAATCTGGCTATAGGACGTCAGAGTAAACAGCAAAAAGCCGTTGTGCATAAAGAAGATCGCCAGCGTCACCCAGGCCACCAGCGCCATCAGTAGCCAACTGAGGTGGGTTTCTACCCGGTTCATGGTAAAGAGCTCGCGAGCGGGGCCTTGCCGGGGTTTGCGCAAACGCGTTTTATAGGCCACATAATAGAGAGCATAAAAACAGGTGGCGGAGAGCATCGCTTGCAGCAAATAGGCCGCGGGTACCACGTTAACGTCAAATTCAAACACCAACAGACAGGTCAGTGGAAAGCCGAAGTAAAAGGTCAGCAGATAGAGCACGGAAAAAAACAGGTTAAAGCTAAACCTCACCCGCCGGAACTCCCGGTAGGTCAGGGTCAAAATAAACAGCAGCGACAAGGCGTAGACAACGCTCAATCCACCGAACTGTGCCAGCGTCATAATGCCACTCCCGCAGCCGTTGCTAATGCTTGTACCCAACCCTGAATATAGTTCGGGCTAAAGAACAGAATATTCTGGCGATCGGCGTTGAGCAATTGACGGCGCGCCTCCACCAGCGTCGCGGCATCAAGCTCGTCCCCGTAAAATAGCACCGGTAGCTGCTGTTCGGCCATATCTTGCCAGAAGGGATTTTTGCGACTTAAGACAAAGGGCACACCAAACTGGATCAGCAGGCAAAGGGTGCCAATCCCCTGCTGGCGGTCAAAGATAAAATAACCGACGGCGCAGCTTTTCAACATCTGCAAATAGTCACCAAAAGCCATCGATTCGGTGAGGAGTTGTACGTTCTGCGCCGGGAACAGCGCCAGGGCTTGCTGCCTGACCCGGGCGATATAGGACTGATTATTTTCCGGGTAACCCATCGGGATCACCACTTCTAACTCGCTGCCCCACTGTTGATGCAGGGCACGCAAAGCCTCGATATGACGATTACTGGCATCCCCGGAGTTGCCCACCAGCACCCGTGGTCGGCCTGCGGGCGGCGGTGTATCGGCGGGGAGGGTCAGCGCGGGATCCATCCGCGTCGGAAAGTAGAGCAATGATGCTGGCACCTGCGGATGACGCTGTTGGTAGAAGGCAAGATCGCCACGAGTGGCAAAAATATGCCCCACCCATCCCTGCGCCAGACGGCGAAGCCAGTAAAACAGCCGATACTTCAGGCCGCTGGCGGTTTCATAGAGATCGGCCCCCCAAACATGCCATAGCGCTTGCCGGGGTTTGATTTTGCCGCTAAGCAGCGCCAACCAAATGGCGGCATTAAACTGCCCATGGAAAAAGAAACGGCACTGCCTGTCGGCCTGCGCTTTGGCGACCACCGCCTGCGCCAGCGATTTTCTGTCGGCAAATACCGCAATCTCCAGAGGGTGAAAGGCGCTAAACGCCTGCGGATCGCGGCTGACCACCATAAAATGCCGCACCTGCTCGGCGGGGATATGGTTCAGCAACACCTCATTAAAGAAGCGCAACAGAGTCTGGTTATGGTGTGGGATATCAGATCCCAGAACGTGGATCAGCCTGGTCATGCTCGCCTGCAGTAAATAACAAAAATGATAGCGCACAGGGCAAAATAAATAATATAGGTGGCCATATAAGCCTGTGCCGCTCCCAGTGCGCCATGAAGTGGGATCAACCAATGAGAAAACAGCGTTAACATAAGAAACTGGCTGATCTCGGTCAGCAGGTAAAAGCGCAGCGAAGCCTTGGCGATCACCAGGTAACCAAAAATATAGGCGCTGACTTTTAGCACATCCCCCACCAGTTGCCAGGCGAAAAGATCGCGCATGGCGCTGAACTGCGCGGTAAACAGCAGGCTAATGGCCAGGTCCCGCAGCAGCCAGACCGTAAAGCTGGCAGCGGCCACCACCGGCAATACAAATTTCAAGGCGTTGACGATCTCGCGGGCTATCTGCTCTTTACGCTGTAGTCGGGCCAGCGTCGGCAGTAAATAGACGCTAAAGGAGGCGGTGATAAACTGCAGGTAGGCATCGGAAATACTACTGACCCCCTGCCAAATCCCCACCGCCTGCCAACCGTCGTGCGCGGCCAGCAGATTACGCATCATCACGTAGGCCACCGGCAGCGTCACTGAGGTGATCACCGCCATTAGAGTAAATTTGGCCAATTGACGGGCAATGGCCGCGTCCCATCCCGGCTTCAGCCAGCGCAGCGAAAAAGTCGGATGGCGCAACAGCCTAAACCCGGCGGGGATCACTACCAGCGCAGGCACCAGCGCAAAACCGGCCAGCGCGCCGCGATAGCCACCGAGGGTAAAACAGAGCCAATAGGCCAGCAAGCCGATCAGGCTGCCGCCGATCACCGCCAGCGCATTGCCTCGCGCATCACGATAGCCTTTTAAAATCGCCTGAAACAGATTGGCATAGGCGATCCCCATCTGGATAAAGGCTACTGCCCGCACCACGGTCTGATAATCAGGGTGACCAAATAACAGCACACTGACAGGGGCGGCAGCGCCGAGCAACAGCACTGCCAACAGGGTGGAGAAAACCAGGATCAGCGTCGAGGCTGTCGCCAAAGCCGCTTTTAATTTTGGCGGCTGCTGCTGGTACTCGGCGACATATTTGGTGACGCCGTTAAATATCCCCGCTCCGGAAAGCACGCCCAGCACAGTGATCAACTGACGAAAATTACCCGCCTGACCGACACCGCCGGGACCAAAGGCAACGGCCAGTAATTTGACCACCAGCAACCCGGCTGCAATTTTTATCAGCGTAGAAGCGGCGGTCCAGAGTGATGCTTTCGCCAGCGACATATCAGGCGAAAAAACTCAGCAGCGTGGTAATCACCGTTTTCTGCATCACATCACTCATATTGTAAAACAGTGGCAGTCGCACCAGTCGACTGCTTTCCTGGCTGGTATAGATGTCCTGGCCACAGAAACGGCCAAAGTTCTGGCCCGCCGGGGAGGAGTGCAACGGGATATAGTGGAATACGGTGAGGATCTCCGCCTCTTTCATATAACTGATCAAGGCATCGCGCGTCTCGACGTTGGGCAGCCGGATATAAAACATATGTCCATTGTGCGTACAGTGAGGCGCCAGCGTCGGCAACAGTAAATATCCGCCGTCCTGTAAAGGCTGCAATGCGCGTTGATACTGTTTCCACAGGCCCAGACGATGCTGATTGATTTCCTGCGCCACCTGCAACTGAGCCCACAGATAGGCCGCCTGCAGATCCGACATCAGATAGCTGGAGCCAATATCACGCCAGGTATATTTATCCACCTGACCGCGAAAGAACTGGCTACGGTTGGTGCCTTTTTCGCGGATGATCTCGGCACGCTCCACCAGCGCCGGGTCGTTAATCAGGGTTGCCCCTCCCTCGCCACCGGCGGTGTAGTTTTTGGTTTCGTGAAAACTAAAGCAGCCGATATGGCCAATCGTCCCCAACGCCCGCCCTTTATAGGTCGACATCACTCCCTGCGCCGCATCCTCCACCACATAGAGATGATGCTTTTCGGCAAGCTGCATAATGACGTCCATCTCACAGGCAACGCCGGCGTAGTGCACCGCCACAATCGCCCGCGTTTTGTCGGTAATGGCCGCTTCAATCAGGGTTTCATCCATATTCATGGTGTCGGGGCGAATATCGACAAAGACAATGTGCGCGCCACGCAGCACAAAGGCGTTGGCGGTGGAGACAAAGGTATAGCTGGGCATAATCACTTCATCGCCCGCCTGGATATTCAGCAAGATGGCCGCCATCTCAAGGGACGCGGTACAGGATGGCGTCAGCAACACTTTCGGGCTGTGGAAGTTTTTCTCAAACCACTGTTGGCAGCGGCGGGTAAATCCGCCGTCGCCGCAAAGCTTGCCGCTGCCCATCGCTTGCTGCATATAGTCCAGTTCGCTGCCAACAATCGGCGGGGAGTTAAAGGGGATCATAATATTACCTGTACAGCCAGTAGGCTGAATGAGTCAGCACACCGCCGCATGTTCGATAGAGGTTTAACGCGGCAATATTGCCGGTTTGCGTGGCGACCTTGAGCTGCGCAATATTGTGCTCCCGGCACCATTGCCAGGCGGCGTGGATTAATTGCTTGCCAATACCACGGCCGGTTGCCTGGGGTTGCACCGCCAGCAAGCCGATCCGGGCGCTATGGTTCTCGTCGGCACGCAGGGTAACAAAGCCCAACAGTTGCCCATCCGGTGCGTTAAGCAGTAAACAGTGGCTATCGAAGGTACCAAGAATGGCTTTTTCTGCCCACAGCGCATAGAAGCGGCCGGCATCTCGTGGTTGATACCAGGGAGCACGAAAACGGCTTAGCTGAAAGGCACTGCCCGCCAGTTGGCTGACCCGCACAATATCTTGCGCCACGGCCAGCTGACAGGAGGTCACCGGTATGGCGGCATCAGGTACATTCAGCGCAAAATCTATCTCGCCTTCGACCAGTTGAAAACCAAGATAATACAAAGCGTCCAGCGATGAGCTATCTGCAGCCGGGACTTTAACCTGCACCAAGGGGTAGGCACTCAACGCTTTGCGCGTCAGCAGCGGCCCGGCAGAGTCCAGCGTCAATTTCGCGGTGGGTTGGAAAAAAAACTCGCTCTCCCATTGCAGATAATCAAGTTGCCCGTGAATTGCGTCATTGTTCATGGTTCCCCCTGAGCTTTTGCAGGCCAATAACGGCAGACTTAACGCCACACACCTTTGGTATCGACGACCCAGTTCTGTGCGATCTGCTGACTCGGGATCAGCTTGAACTGCGTATGGTCAACCAGCATCACCAGCAAATCGGCATGGGCCAGGGCGTACTCCAGCGGCTGCAAAGTGACTTTGTCTGCCAGCATGGCGGGCAACCGGGTGACATTAGGTTCAATCGCCCAGGTTTCACCGGCATGCCAGTCGGCAATCAGTTGCGTCACTTCAACCGCCGGGCTTTCGCGCAAGTCGTCAATATTGGGTTTAAACGCCAGGCCAAAGCAGGCAATCTTGATATCGGCTGCACGCTTGCCGGTAACGGTCAGGCAATCGGCCAGCGCCGCTTTGACTTTATCCACCACCCAGAACGGCTTATGGTCGTTGACTTCCCGCGCGGTATAAATCAGACGGGCCAGATCGGGGTGCTGAGAAACAATAAACCAGGGATCGACGGCAATGCAATGTCCGCCGACGCCGGGACCAGGCTGTAGAATATTCACTCGCGGATGACGATTGGCCAGCCGGATCAACTCCCAGACGTTGATGCCTTGCGCATCGCAAATCATCGACAGTTCATTGGCGAAGGCAATATTCACATCGCGGAAGCTATTTTCGGTGAGCTTACACATTTCGGCAGTGCGGCAGGTGGTGATCACGCATTCGCCCAACAGAAATACATTGTAGAGTTCACTGGCGCGCAGCGAGCACTGCCGGGTCATGCCGCCGATCACCCGGTCATTTTTTATCAGCTCAACCATCACCTTGCCGGGCAACACGCGTTCCGGACAATAGGCAATATTCACATCCGGATTTTGCGTCTCCTGTTGGGGAAAACGCAGGTCAGGACGCTGTTGCGCCAGCCACTCGGCCATTTTTTCGGTAGCCCCGACCGGCGAAGTGGATTCGAGGATAATCAAATCCCCTTTTTTTAATACCGGAGCCAGAGAAAGCGCCGCCTGTTCGACAAAGGCCATATCCGGTTGATGGCCGTCCTTGAACGGCGTGGGTACGGCAATTAAAAACGCATCGGCAGGCTCAGGTCGCGTCACGGCCCGCAGATAGCCCTGCTCGACGGCGTTCTTTACCAGGCTATCCAGCTCGGGCTCAACAATATGCACTTCTCCGCGGTTGATAACGTCCACGGTGTGTTGGTTGATATCAACACCAATAACGTGCTTTTGGCGGGAGGCTAATGCCGCCGCCGTCGGCAAGCCGATATACCCCAATCCGATCACCGAAATGGTTTGGAAGGAACGACTCCGACCAGGGTTATCGATCTTTGATAGGGTCATGATGTTACTCGGTGGTTCTTTAAAGCAGCCAAAATCCGGCTACAGGCGTGGCCGTCGCCATAGGGATTATGGGCGCGGCTCATGGTGTGGTACGCCTCGCTATCGCTTAACAATGTGGAAACTTCTCTGACGATGGTCGCTGTATCGGTGCCCACCAGCTTAACGGTTCCGGCATCAACGGCTTCTGGTCGTTCTGTGGTATCACGCATCACCAGCACGGGTTTACCCAGCGATGGCGCTTCTTCCTGCACGCCGCCGGAATCAGTCAGGATCAGATAGGCCCGGTCCATCAGATAAATAAAGGGTAAATAGTCCTGCGGCTCGATCAACACCACGTTATCGATACCCTGTAAAATACGCTGCACCGGTTCGCGAACCTGTGGATTCATATGCATCGGATAGAGGATCTGCGCTTCGGGATGCTGGCGGGCAATTTGTGCCAGGGCGTTGCAAATACGCTCAAAACCGCCGCCAAAGCTTTCACGACGGTGGCCGGTCACCAGGATCAGTTTCTTTTCCGGGTCGATAAAACTAAAGTTATCGGCAAAATGGGCAACGCGTTCCGGCGAGTAGGCAATCAAATCGCGCACCCACAGCAGGGCATCAATCACCGTATTGCCGGTAACCACAATCCCGCTCTCGTTGATCCCTTCACGCAACAGATTACTGCGCGAGGTTTCCGTTGGTGCAAAGTGCCAGTTGGCCAGATGTCCGGTCAGGCAGCGATTCCCCTCTTCCGGCCATGGCGAAAGCAGATCGCCGGTACGCAGGCCCGCTTCAACGTGGCCGATAGGAATTTGCTGATAAAACGCCGCCATGCTGGCGGATAGCGTGGTGGTGGTATCGCCATGCACCAGCACCACGTCCGGCTTAAACTCTTCCAGCACCGGCTTGAGTCCGGTCAGGATACGGCAGGTGATCTCCGTTAGTCCCTGACCAGGCTGCATAATATTAAGGTCATAATCCGGCTTGATAGCAAACAGCTGTAAAACCTGATCCAGCATTTCTCGATGCTGGGCGGTAACACAGACTCTGGAATCAAAGGCATTATCCTTAGCCAAAGCATGCACCAGCGGTGCCATTTTAATCGCTTCCGGCCTGGTACCAAAAATCGTTAATACTTTCACTGAGGCACTCCCTTATTTGACAGACGCAGCGATCTCCTGCGGAGCGGACGCATTATGGGCACCCGGTTATTTATCACTATCATTGGCTAATCGTTTATTCGGCAGCAGTCGGTCGGCAGCGCACCAGCGCCACTCCGGCACCGATCAATCCCCCCACCACGCCCCACATTATCATGAGAAATACGCGGCGCGGACTATCACGTTTTACCGGTTCTTCCGGCGTGCGCAGATAGCGGTAGGTCTGGAATTTTTCATTCAGCACCGGTCCGGCATTGAGCGTCGCCAGCATGGCTTTGTTCTGATCGTAATCAATATCAAAACCGGGGCCGGAAGCTTGCAATAACTTTAATCTCGCCTGCAGCATCGGCGTTCCCAGCAAAAACATATCGGGATCCGGCAGTCGATTGGGGGCGGCATCGGTCATGCTATGGTCTATATTCTGTTGCTGAGCAATCTTCAAAGCCTGCTGAGTGTTATTAAGCTCACGGTTATAAATGGCCGTCGCCACCGCTTCCTGACGCTTGACCTGGGCATTCATCGATTGTGTGCGAGCCGCCCAGGCACCCTGGATCTCTTCATAGAGATGCAATGCAGCGCGCTCGCTGGCGAAATCAATATACTGCCGCAGCAACTGATTGGCATCAGCGGCAGTTTCTGCAGTCAGTTTGATGCTGTCGTTAAGGACTTTTTTCTCATCGCGGGGGGTAAACTGGATCGCATTAATCAGCTGATCGAGCAGCAGGGCATCGCCACGGTCATCGCCGGTTTTGCGCTGAATGTAATAGGGGTCTGCCAACCAAAAATCACGTCGTGTATCATACGAGGCCAGTTGCATAACAAATTCATTATAGGCACCGTCAGAAATCGAGGATTGGTCAGTGGAAGGGATAAGGGTATTTTTGGCATCCAGATTACGCAGGAACTGCTCCTGAGAGAAATAAGACGCCAGATTATTGACCGTCGGTTTATCGGTGATCGCCGTCGAACTCCACTCCTGCTTCATCAGCAGGGTAATCAGCAATGCCGCCAGAGCAAATCCCAGGGCCAAACCTATAACCCAGCCTTTCCCCCGCCATAGCGTCCGGCACAGTCCGCGAATATCCAGCTCATTATCCAGAGCGAGATCTCGCCTTGCAGGCGTTGACTCTGATCTCATCATTCTCACCAACTCGTTGAACAAATAAGTTATAGCAGCGCTCACCTTTCAGCAGACTGTCACTCTCCCGCCGCGCTTAGGGTGGACCATCAGGGCAGGCAACATTAGTTAGCAGGGTGACGGCGCAGCCTTCTTTTAATGCGCTTGATAAAGCGCGCCACGCGCCAGGCTCGTTTTATGCAATAACCATAGAGCATGAAAGCCAACAGAAACAGCGCAAGCATCAGCCATTCAGGCACTTTAAGATGTTCGCCCAACACGCCAATGGCGGCAAGCAGCGCTGCGGCCAGGGTGATCAGCACAAACGCCTGACGGGAAGAGAATCCGGCGCGCATGATCAAGTGATGAATATGTTGCCGGTCAGGGGAGAAGGGACTCATCCCTTTACGCAAACGGCGATACATGATGGCAATCATGTCCATCAGGGGAATGGCGATCAGCCACAGGGCGGTCACCGGGACCATTGGATGCGGAAAACCACGGGTGCTTTGCGTACTTTGCAGCAGGATCCAGATAACGGTAAAACCAATCAGGGTACTGCCGGCATCGCCCATAAACACTTTATAGCGGCGGCCAAAGACACCGAGATTCAACAAGATATAAGGCACTATCGCCGCAATAATGGCAAAACACCACATCGCCAGCACATAGTTACCCGAATAGAGCATCACAATGCCGATGGAGCCAAAGGACACGCAGGACAAGCCGCCAAGCAAGCCATCGATACCATCGACCATATTAAAGGCGTTTATCGCCGCCCAGACGGCAAACAGCGTTACCAGATAGCCAAAGGGACCAAGTACCAGCGGAAAGGGGCCCATAATTTGCCCGAGATCGTGCAGCATCAGATCGCCATGTACCATCATCACTACGGCAACCAGCGCCTGAATAAAAGCACGGATTTTTACACTGATATCGAATTTATCGTCAAGCGCACCGACAAATACTAATAATCCGGCACAGCCAAGATACATAAGGTTATGCGGGATCTGCGACTGACTGATAAAGAAAGTAAAGCAGATTGCGGCATAGACAGAAATACCACCGACCAAGGGAATTAAGCCTTGATGGCGTTTGCGGAAATCCGGTTTATCAACTAATCCTATTTTTTTGGCGACCTTCCTGGCCAAAAACAAAAAGACAAATGAAAACAAGAAAATAATGACAAGTTCAGTACTCGTAGTGAGTAAATTCACAGTTAACACGTCTCTGCATTAATGATAAATCGGCATAAATGATAAGGCAGCTCGGTCTGGAGTGTGGCAGCCGTCATAATAACCTCACGGTCTTTTTTCCCTTAATCCTTCATTCATACAGCGGATTCACTGTCTGCATGTCCAAAGCTGTCGGGTATAATCATATCCCATTGTGAAGATTCGGATTATAGCGAGCCTGTTGATTTATTCCGCAGGATCCTTCCTTTCTGTTTTTAGTCAGCGATAAAATACTGAACGATGCCGGTTTTGGCTATCGGATGTTATCTGATACTGATGTCAAAGACGCATAATCACAACACATCGTAGCGACCAAAAGCAAAAAACGCCACGTCTAAGCGTGGCGTTTTTAGAGATTTACGCGCGTAAAATTACGAACGCTTCATCATGTCGAAGAACTCATCATTGGTTTTGGTCATGGCCAATTTATTCATGAGGAATTCCATTGCGTCAATTTCACCCATTGGATGGATAATTTTGCGCAGGATCCACATTTTCTGCAGTTCTTCCGAGGTGGTCAGCAGCTCTTCTTTACGGGTACCGGAGCGATTGTAATCAATTGCCGGGAACACACGTTTCTCAGCGATTTTACGCGCGAGATGCAGTTCCATGTTACCTGTACCTTTAAACTCTTCGTAAATAACTTCGTCCATTTTCGAACCGGTATCTACCAGCGCGGTAGCGATGATGGTCAGGCTTCCGCCCTCTTCAACGTTACGTGCCGCACCAAAGAAACGTTTTGGACGATGCAGGGCGTTGGCATCAACACCACCGGTCAGCACTTTACCTGATGCCGGTACCACGGTGTTATAGGCACGAGCCAGACGAGTGATGGAGTCGAGCAGGATGATCACGTCTTTTTTGTGCTCAACCAGGCGCTTGGCTTTCTCGATGACCATTTCGGCAACCTGAACGTGGCGAGAGGCCGGCTCGTCAAAGGTCGAAGCAATAACTTCACCTTTGACCAGACGCTGCATCTCGGTCACTTCTTCCGGACGTTCATCGATCAGCAGAACCATCAGTACGCAATCTGGATGATTGTAAGCGATGCTTTGCGCGATATTTTGCAGCAGCATGGTTTTACCGGCTTTCGGCGGTGCCACAATCAGACCACGTTGGCCGCGGCCAATAGGTGATGCCAGGTCAAGTACGCGCGCGGTCAAATCTTCGGTTGAACCGTTACCGCGTTCCATACGCAAACGTGAGTTGGCGTGCAGTGGAGTAAGGTTTTCAAACAGGATTTTACTGCGGGCGTTTTCTGGTTTGTCGTAGTTGACTTCGTTAACTTTCAACAGGGCAAAATAACGTTCGCCTTCTTTTGGCGGGCGAATTTTACCGGAAATGGTGTCACCGGTACGAAGGTTGAAGCGGCGGATTTGGCTGGGAGAAACGTAGATATCGTCGGGACCTGCGAGGTAGGAGCTGTCTCCGGAACGGAGGAAACCAAATCCATCCTGCAATATCTCGAGAACACCGTCGCCGAAGATATCTTCTCCGCTTTTGGCATGCTGCTTCAATATTGAAAAGATAATGTCTTGCTTACGCATGCGGGCCTGGTTTTCCAGTCCCATATTTTCGCCGAGTGTTATCAGGTCAGAAACCGGCGTATTCTTTAATTCGGTAAGATTCATAATGGTGGGTTCTTAAACTCGGGGTATGTCTCGAAAATCTGTCGTGAATGGGGAAGGCAGGGTCATCCATGCCTGTTTATATGCCCTTCATCCTTCAAGACGCAGGGGTGTTGGCTGCCTTTACTCACCCCAGTCACTTACCGGAGTAAGCTCCGGGGGATTCGCTCAGTTGCCGCCTACCTGCATCTAGAATGCTTTTGGGTAATACCCTTCATCCATCAAGACGCAGGGCTTTTGACTGTCTTTACTCACTCCGTCACTTACCGGAGTAAGCGTGTAGGAATTCGTTCAGTTACCGCCTACCTGCAACTCAAATGCTTTTGGGTATAGACACTCAATTCGCAGCTTCTGATTTCAGTTCACGGCAAATGCTCGCGGACTATTTCTTGAAAGAGGGCAGACTGATATTGAAGGTGTCTCAAAGCCGATTTTGTCAAAACCGTTAGATTGTCAAAGCACATCGCCAGTTCAACTTAACTTCTATACAAGCAGGTTTATTAAAACAACTTTGTATGGGCAGATGTTTTCGACACAGAGTAAAACGTTAGAATCAAACTACAGGTAAGCTCTAATATGCAGTGAGGATAAACTTATCACGCTTCTTGACAGGCGTCTAGCGGTCAGTGTGAAAAACACACGTCGACCACCAAACGCCTGGTATCGGTCACTTCAATCGCTTACAGATTTGCCGTCAGGAACTCTTTCAACTGACCTTTAGACAGGGCACCGACTTTGGTTGCCGCCACTTCACCGTCTTTAAACAGCAGTAAAGTAGGGATACCACGAATACCGTATTTAGGCGCAGTGCCTGGATTTTCATCGATATTCAGCTTGGCAATAGTCAACTTGCCTTCGAACTCGGTGGCAATTTCGTCCAGGATCGGAGCAATCATCTTGCATGGACCACACCATTCTGCCCAGAAATCGACCAATACCAGCCCTTCGGCCTTTAAAACGTCTTTGTCGAAACTGTCATCAGAAAGGTGAATAATTTTATCGCTCATGTTCTACTCCAAAGGATTTATCTTTACCTTGTTGATGTAGCATTAACCAACAGTAGGTTGACTCTATTTCACCATGTTTATTTCAACGGATATGCTTTCGTAAAGCAATAGTTAGCTGATATTCTACCACACTATGAGCAAAACACACTTAACCGAACAGAAGTTTTCCGACTTCGCCCTGCACCCGCTTGCAGTCGAAGCCCTTGAAAAGAAAGGGTTTCATTACTGCACACCTATACAGGCACTCGCACTGCCTATCACGCTCTTAGGACGTGATGTTGCGGGTCAGGCGCAAACCGGTACCGGCAAGACGCTGGCTTTTTTAGCGTCTACTTTCCATTATCTGCTTTCTCACCCCGCTGTAGAGGGTCGTCAGACCAATCAGCCGCGTGCTTTAATTATGGCACCAACCCGAGAATTAGCCGTCCAGATCCACTCAGATGCCGAAGCATTATCTGAATCGACCGGACTAAAACTCGGTCTGGCCTACGGCGGCGACGGCTACGACAAACAGCTTAAAGTGCTGGAAAGTGGCGTTGATATCCTTATCGGCACCACTGGCCGGTTAATTGATTATGCAAAACAGAACCATATTAATCTGGGTGCAATCCAGGTCGTGGTGCTGGATGAAGCCGATCGCATGTTCGATCTGGGCTTTATCAAAGATATACGCTGGTTGTTCCGCCGCATGCCACCGGCCACCGAGCGTCTCAATATGCTGTTCTCCGCGACCCTGTCTTATCGCGTAAAAGAACTGGCCTTCGAAAATATGAACAATGCCGAGTCGATTGAAATCGAGCCGGAACAAAAAACCGGTCACCGCATTAAGGAAGAGCTGTTCTACCCTTCAAATGAAGAAAAAATGCGCCTGCTGCAGACGCTGATTGAAGAAGAATGGCCAGACCGTTGCATTATTTTCGCCAATACCAAGCACCGTTGTGAAGATATCTGGGGTCATTTGGCCGCCGATGGACACCGCGTCGGCTTATTGACCGGCGATGTCGCCCAGAAGAAACGTCTGCGCGTACTCGAAGACTTTACCAAGGGTGATATCGATATCCTGGTAGCGACCGACGTGGCCGCTCGTGGCCTGCATATCCCGGCCGTGACGCACGTATTCAACTATGACCTGCCAGACGACTGTGAAGATTACGTTCACCGCATTGGTCGTACCGGTCGCGCAGGGCTGAGTGGTTTCTCCATCAGTCTGGCCTGTGAAGAATATGCGCTTAATCTGCCAGCAATCGAAACCTACACCGGCCATAGTATTCCGGTCAGTAAGTACAACAGCGATGCATTATTGACTGATCTGCCGGCACCAAAACGCCTGGCTCGTTCACGCAATGGCAGCGGCCCACGCCGTAATTCATCATCATCATCACGACGCGGTAGCAGCGCCCCACGCAATAACCGCAAACGTTCGAGCTGAAAATTATGCTGAGTTCCACCTCACTTTATGCAGCGATCGATCTGGGCTCCAACAGTTTCCATATGCTGGTGGTCCGTGAGGTGGCAGGCAGTATTCAGACGCTGGCCAGAATAAAACGCAAAGTGCGTCTGGCTGCCGGACTGGATAAAAACAACCACCTTTCCGCCGAGGCCATGCAGCGGGGATGGCAATGCCTGAAATTATTTTCTGAACGGCTGCAGGATATTCCGCGTGAGCAAATTCGCGTGGTAGCCACGGCAACGCTGCGCCTGGCAAGTAATGCCGACGAGTTTTTAACGGTGGCTGAAACGATCCTGGGTTGCCATATCCAGGTGATCAGCGGCGAAGAAGAAGCGCGGCTGATTTATCATGGTGTTGCCCATACTACCGGCGGACCCGATCAGCGTCTGGTGGTGGATATTGGCGGCGGCAGTACGGAACTGGTAACCGGATCCGGTGCGCAGGCCAATACTTTATTCAGTCTTTCCATGGGTTGTGTTACCTGGCTGGAACGCTATTTTGCCGACCGCAGTCTGGCAAAGGAAAATTTCGAACAGGCCGAGCTGGCTGCCAGCGAAATGATCCGCCCCATTGCCCCGGAATTGATCGCCAACGGCTGGCAAATTTGCGTCGGGGCTTCCGGCACGGTGCAGGCGCTCCAGGAAATCATGGTCGCCCAGGGGATGGACGAACGCATTACGCTGGCCAAACTGCAACAGCTTAAACAGCGCGCCATTCAATGCGGCAAACTGGAAGAACTGGAAATCGAAGGCCTGACACTAGAGCGTGCACTGGTCTTCCCAAGTGGTCTGTCGATCCTGATCGCGATTTTTAAAACCCTGAATATCGAAACCATGACCCTGGCCGGCGGTGCGCTGCGCGAAGGACTGGTTTACGGAATGCTGCATCTGCCGGTGGAACAGGATATCCGTCAGCGTACCTTGCACAATCTGCAACGCCGCTACCTGCTCGATGTGGAACAAGCCAATCGTGTTGCGCAACTGGCAGAAAATTTTTGGCTCCAGGTTTCCGGTGCCTGGCAACTGGATGCCCGCGCTCGCGAACTGCTCTCCAGCGCCTGTCTGATCCATGAGATTGGACTGAGTGTCGACTTCAAACAGTCGCAGAACCATGCCGCTTATTTGATTCGCCATCTCGATTTACCGGGATTCACTCCGGCACAGAAAAAACTGCTGGCGACGCTGCTGCAAAACCAGAGCAATAACCTGGATCTGCCGTTGCTCAATCAGCAAAACGCCCTGCCTCCGCGTCAAGCTGAGCGACTGTGCCGTATTATGCGTCTGGCGATTATTTTTGCCAGCCGTCGCCGTGACGATACGCTCCCAGCCGTTCGCCTGCGGGCCAATGACGATGAGCTAAACGTACTGGTACCTTTCGGCTGGCTGGAGCAACACCCACTGCGCGCCGAGGAGCTGGAACAGGAAAGCCACTGGCAAAGTTATGTCCACTGGCCGCTATTTATCGAAGAAGCCAGCCAATAAATGTCAGGGGGTCTCAAGACTCCCTGTTTTCTTTTGACCGCGCCGCATTACTCCTTGCCAGCAGACTGATTGGCCGCTTTGGCACTGGCCAACTGCGCACGGATTTTTTCAAGATGGCTTTGCCCTTTCTGCATTCGCTCTTGTGGCGAAACCACCTTGCGTTCACTTTCCCACGCCAAATCATCCTGAGGCAGTTCCAACAAGAAACGGCTTGGCTCCGGGCGCATCAACTCGCCATATTGTCGGCGTTCACGACAGAGGGTGAATATCAGCTCTTGCTGCGCGCGGGTAATGCCGACATAGGCCAGACGGCGCTCTTCATCGACATTATCTTCATCGATACTGCTTTGATGGGGTAACAGCCCCTCCTCCATCCCTACCAGAAAGACGTAGGGGAACTCCAGCCCCTTGGAGGCATGCAAGGTCATGAGCTGAACCTGGTCCAGCTCTTCGTCGTTCTCACCGCGTTCCATCATATCGCGCAGCGTAAAGCGGGTGACCACCTGCGTCAGCGTCATCGGCTCATCGAGATCGGTCCCTTCGAGCATTTCCGTCATCCAGCTAAAGAGCTGATTGACGTTTTTCATACGCATTTCCGCGGCCTTGGGGCTGGGCGAGGTTTCAAACAGCCAGCTTTCGTAGTCCATGCCGTGGATCAGATCGCGCACGGCGGCAATGGGTTCGCGTTCCGCCAGTTCGGCAATATTGCCCATCCAGTGGGTAAAACGCTGCAGGGATTCAAGACCCCGTCCGGTCAGGTATTGGCCGAGTCCCAAATCAAAACTGGCTTTAAACAGACCTTTGTTGCGCTGATTGGCCCACTCCCCCAGTTTTTGCAGGGTAGCGGCCCCAATCTCGCGGCGCGGGGTATTCACAATGCGCAAAAAGGCGCTGTCGTCGTCGGGATTGGTCAACACCCGCAAATAGGCCAGCAGGTCTTTGATTTCCGGGCGCGAGAAAAAGGAGGTGCCGCCGGAAATGCGATAGGGAATGCGGTTTTGCATCAGCATTTTTTCAAACAGCCGCGACTGATGGTTACCACGATAGAGAATGGCGTAATCGCCGTATTGCGTCTTTTTGACAAAGTGATGGGCAATCAGCTCACCGACCACCCGTTCGGCTTCGTGATCTTCATTGTTGGCGGTGATCACTTTCAGCGACTCGCCGTAGCCCAGCTCGGAAAACAAGCGCTTTTCAAAGACGTGCGGGTTATTGGCAATCAAAATATTCGCCGCTTTCAGGATACGCTGCGTGGAGCGATAGTTCTGCTCCAGTTTGATCACCTGTAATGCCGGAAAATCCTCTTTCAGCAGCACCAGATTTTGTGGCCGCGCGCCGCGCCAGGAGTAGATCGACTGATCGTCATCGCCCACCACGGTAAAGCGGGCGCGATTGCCGACCAGCAGCTTGACCATCATATACTGGCTGGTATTGGTATCCTGATATTCGTCCACCAGCAAATAACGCAGCTTGTTTTGCCAACGTTCGCGAACTTCTTCGTTACGCTGCAATAATAACGTAGGCAGCAGGATCAAGTCGTCAAAATCGAGAATATTGCAGGCGCGCATATGGTCGTGATAGAGGCCATAGCAGTGGGCAAAGAGTTTGTCGCGTTCGGAACGGGCAAGGGTCGCGGCCCCGGCCGGATCGATGAGATCGTTTTTCCAGTTGGAGATCGTCGAGATCAGCTGCTGTAACAGCGTCTTGTCATTGTCGAGCCACTTTTCGCTCAACTCCTTGAGCAGGGCTAACTGGTCCTGGTCGTCAAACAGCGAGAAATTGGCTTTCATGCCCAGCGCCGCATAGTCTCGCTTGATAATTTCCAAACCCAGGGTATGGAAGGTGGAGATCAGCAGACCGCGTGACTCTTTGCGCCCCAGCGTTTGTGCCACGCGCTCTTTCATTTCGCGCGCCGCTTTATTGGTAAAGGTCACGGCGGCAATATGCCGGGCCTGATAACCACAGACGCGGATCAAATGGGCAATTTTATTGGTGATCACCCGCGTTTTGCCCGAGCCGGCACCGGCCAGAACCAGGCAAGGTCCGGTAACGAATTCGACGGCGTGTTGTTGACTAGGGTTTAATCGCATGGCGTAAATTTGCTCACTTGATGGACGCGGGAGGAGGATTGTAGCAGAAACTCGCCGCGGGCATGACAGGCAAAAACGTCGGCGAATCGACTCTGGGTGGCATCGCGCATTCCACATCCGGCGTTGCAGATGTTACATTACGCCCCTGAATAGTTATTTTATCTAAAGGTCTACTGATGGCAAAAACAGCGGCAGCATTACATATCCTGGTAAAGGAAGAACAGCAGGCTCAAGAGCTTCTGACCCAGTTGAAAAACGGCGCAGATTTCGAAAAACTGGCGAAAAAGCACTCCACCTGCCCGTCTGGTCGCAAGGGCGGTCATTTGGGCGAATTTAAGCAAGGTGCCATGGTGCCAGCGTTTGATAAAGTGGTTTTTTCCTGCCCGCTTTTGGAACCTACTGGCCCGCTGCATACCCAGTTCGGTTATCACATCATTAAAGTGCTTTACCGCAACTAAGTCGCGGCTTAGCCAAAGCATAAAAAAAGACAGGGCATGGTATTTGCCCTGTCTCAGACGGCTGACAAAGTCCGTTATTAGGGAGAGTGCACCGTTGGGGTCGTAGCGGGCTTGCCCGCCGGAGCGCCCCTAGGTGTGCTATGCCCGGGTATCTCGATCATCAAGACGACTTTGTCATCAAACTCAGACAGGGCATGGTATTTGCCCTGTCTTTTTATATTGTCGGTGCGTTAACGCAGTAAATTAGCTGGCAACCGCAATACGTTTCATATCCGTCATATAACCGCGCAGTTTGTGGCCTACGGCTTCAATGGCATGGTTGCGGATAGCTTCATTGACATCACGCAACTGGGCGTTATCCACTTCAGTTGTAGCGACCGCTTTGCCCAGATCGCCGGCTTGCAGCGTGGTCATAAACTCTTTCAGCAACGGCACTGCCGCATTGGCAAACAGGTAGTTACCGTATTCAGCCGTGTCGGAGATCACCACGTTCATTTCGTACAGACGCTTACGGGCAATGGTGTTGGCGATCAGCGGCAGCTCATGCAGTGATTCGTAGTAAGCAGACTCTTCGATAATGCCAGAAGCCACCATGGTTTCGAAGGCCAGTTCAACACCGGCTTTTACCATCGCAATCATCAGCACGCCGTTATCGAAATACTCTTGCTCAGCGATTTTGCCAGCAAACTGTGGTGCATTCTCAAACGCCGTCGCGCCAGTCTCTTCACGCCAGGTCAGCAATTTGACATCGTCAGCCGCCCAGTCAGCCATCATGCCACCGGAGAATTCACCGGAGATGATGTCATCCATATGTTTCTGGAACAGCGGTGCCATAATGCCTTTCAGCTGTTCAGACAGGGCGAACGCACGCAGTTTCGCCGGATTGGACAGACGGTCCATCATCAGCGTAATACCGCCTTGTTTCAGCGCTTCGGTGATGGTTTCCCAACCGAACTGCAGCAGTTTTTCGGCATAAGCCGCATCAACGCCGTCCGCAACCAGCTTATCGAAGCACAGCAGTGAACCCGCCTGCAACATACCGCACAGGATGGTTTGCTCACCCATCAGGTCAGATTTCACTTCTGCAACGAAAGAGGATTCCAGAACGCCGGCACGGTGACCACCGGTAGCCGCAGCCCAGGCTTTGGCAATGGCCATGCCTTCGCCTTTAGGATCGTTTTCCGGGTGAACGGCGATCAGCGTAGGCACACCAAAACCGCGTTTGTACTCTTCACGCACTTCGGTACCCGGACATTTTGGCGCTACCATGACGACGGTAATGTCTTTACGGATCTGCTCACCGACTTCAACGATGTTGAAACCATGGGAGTAACCCAGGGCTGCACCGTCTTTCATCAGCGGCTGAACGGCCTTAACCACCGCGCTATGCTGTTTGTCCGGCGTCAGGTTAACAACCAGGTCAGCCTGCGGGATCAGTTCTTCGTAGGTGCCGACTTTAAAACCGTTTTCGGTCGCTTTACGCCATGAAGCACGCTTCTCGGCAATCGCTTCTGCACGCAGGGTGTAGGAAACATCCAGACCGGAGTCACGCATGTTCAGACCCTGGTTAAGGCCCTGGGCGCCACAGCCAACGATCACCACTTTTTTACCTTTCAGGAAACTCGCCTCATCGGCGAATTCATCGCGTGCCATAAAGCGGCACTTGCCTAATTGCGCCAACTGCTGACGCAGGTTCAATGTGTTGAAATAGTTAGCCATGGTAAAACTCCGTTCGAGGTTAGATGCTGTTATTTTGCTGTCTCATCGGCTTAGCCGAAGGACGCGGTAAAAACACTATATGTCATGCGTGGCATTGCTTAAATTGATATATTACGAAAATGATATTGCAGTTTATGCAACGGTTAAACATTCCGCAATTTCGCCACTTGCCTCACATGACCGGACCTGGAAATCTTTATGGACTTACGCGATCTGAAACTGTTTCTCAATCTTGCCGAAAGCCGCCATTTCGGGCGTTCGGCCAAAGCCATGCACGTCAGCCCTTCCACCCTTTCACGACAAATTCAGCGACTGGAAGAAGAGTTGGGGCAGACGCTGTTTCAGCGGGATAATCGTACCGTACAGTTAACCCACGCCGGTGAACAGCTCAAAACTTTTGCGCAACAGACTCTGCTGCAATATCAGCAGCTGCGTCATGCACTGGGGCAAAACGGCCCCACCCTTAGCGGTGAACTGCGCCTGTTTTGCTCGGTCACTGCCGCCTATAGTCATCTGCCGCCGATCCTGGACCGCTTTCGCGCCCAGCATCCGCTGGTGGAGATCAAACTGACCACCGGTGATGCCGCCGACGCGGTAGAGAAAGTGCAGTCAACCGATGCCGATCTCGGCATTGCCGGACATCCGGAGGTGCTGCCCATCAGTATAGACTTTATGCCCATTGGCGAAGTGTCGATGATCCTGATTGCCCCCTCGTTACCCTGCGCCGTACGTACCCAGATCAGCCAACCAACGCCTGAGTGGTCACAGATTCCTTTTATTCTGCCGGAGCACGGACCGGCGCGGAAACGCATCGACAACTGGTTTCGCCATCACAAACTGACCAATCCGCTGATTTACGCCACCGTTTCCGGCCATGAAGCCATTGTCTCGATGGTGGCGCTCGGCTGCGGCGTGGCCCTTATTCCCGGCGTGGTGCTGGAAAACAGCCCCGAGCCGATCCGTAACCGTATTTCGGTAATGGATAATATGACCATGGATGCCCCTTTACCGCTGGGGGTTTGCGTACAGAAAAAACGCCTTGATGAACCCCTGATCGCCGCGTTCTGGCAGCTGTTACGCTAGATCGGCGGGCGGCATCAGAGATCTGCCGGATCGACCTGTTTCATGGTTTCCACCCGCATCAGCCACTGGTAAAGCGGTTCCAGCTGTTGAAAACCTTCTGCCAACTCCGTGATCAGCCGGGGATGGAACAGCTTGTCAACCTGACTATCGGTCACCATCATGGCAAACGACTTACGGTTATACCAGGTGGCAATCTCTGCCGCCTGCTCTTTGACCAAGGGCCGCTTATAGCTCTCGCCCACCAGCTCAAATGGCGGACGACAACAGTCGGCCACCTCGAGAAAGGCCTGCGGCTGGCGGGTCAGGGTATGGCGAAACAGATCCATGGTCGGCTTGTTGGCACTGTAATATCCCAGGCCATAGCGCAACATGTCGGGACCGAGTTCAAAAAAATAGACCGGTGCGTCTTTCCAGTCTTTACTGGGACGCTTGAAGGTCAGCCACATACGGCTGCGGTAACGGGATTTATCGTGTGAGAAACGCGTGTCGCGGTGGATACGCGACAGCGTTTTACCAATGGCAGGACGGGTTTCAAACTGCGGGTCGATGGTCAACATGGTGGGGCTCAGGGCATCCACCAGGTTGCGGAACGGCGTAAGCAGCTCCCGGTCATAAATATGGCGGTTTGCTTCAAACCACTCTTTATCGTTCTCAATCCGCACCTGCTGAAGAAAATTCAACCCTTGCTGACTGAAACCTGTAAACGCGGAACTCATACGCCTTCCCTGCCTTTGGTTTATAACACTAAAAAAATTGACTATCCCTGCAAAAAGAAGCGAAACGCCGGATTTTCCGATTCGTTATGGCAATCATAACCCAGCGCCGACAGGTTCTTTTCAAACTCCGGCTCTTGCTCGGTCAGCTCAAACGCGGCCAACACCCGGCCGAAATCGGTGCCGTGGCTACGATAATGGAATAACGAAATATTCCAGTGCGTGCCCAGGGTATGCAGGAACTTGAGCAATGCGCCGGGCGATTCCGGAAACTCAAAGCTGTATAAACGTTCGTGCAAAGGTTTGCTGGGACGGCCGCCGACCATATAGCGCACATGCAGTTTCGCCATTTCGTCGTCGGAGAGATCCACCACCTGGTAACCGCCCTCAGTCAGTTGTTCGATAATTTCTTTACGCTCAAGATTACCGCGCGTCAACCGCACACCGACAAAAATGCAGGCGTTATCGGCATTGGCGTAACGGTAATTGAATTCGGTAACCGAACGACCGCCAAGCAGTTGGCAAAACTGCAGGAAACTGCCTTTGCGTTCCGGGATGGTCACAGCCAACAGCGCTTCACGCTGCTCACCCAGTTCACAACGCTCAGAGACATAGCGCAGCGCATGAAAATTGAGGTTGGCCCCCGACAGGATATGCGCCAAGCGCTCACCCTGAATATTATGCTGCTGCACATACTTTTTAAGACCGGCCAGTGCCAGCGCCCCGGAAGGCTCGGCAATGGCACGCACATCTTCAAACAGATCCTTGACCGCCGCACAGATGGCATCACTGTCTACGGTGATCACATCATCAAGGTATTCACGGCACAGACGGAAGGTTTCATTACCAATTCGCTTGACCGCCACGCCTTCGGCAAACAGCCCGACACGCGCCAAATCGACCGGCTCACCGGCATCCAGCGCCGCGCGCAGGCAGGCAGAGTCAACGGCTTCAACACCGATCACTTTGATTTGCGGCATCAGCTGTTTGATCAGCACCGCCACCCCTGCCGCCAGACCGCCGCCACCCACCGGGACAAACACCCGATCGATATGCGCATCCTGTTGCAGCAGCTCCATGGCCAGCGTTCCCTGTCCGGCGATCACCGCCGGATGGTCGAACGGTGGCACAAAAGTCATGCCCATGGTTTGCGAAAGCTCGATGGCCTTGCCTTTGGCTTCGTCAAAGTTGGCACCGTACAGCAGTACCTCACCGCCGAAATGACGCACGGCATCCACTTTGATATCGGCGGTCGCCACCGGCATCACAATCAGTGCCCTGATCCCTTTGCGGCTGGCGGATAAGGCCACGCCCTGCGCATGGTTGCCGGCAGAGGCCGTTACCACACCCTGGGCCGCCTGCGCTTCGGTCAGGCCAGCAATCATGGAATAGGCGCCACGCAGTTTAAAACTGTGCACCGCCTGACGATCTTCGCGCTTGACCAGAATGGTATTGCCCAGACGAGTCGAGATTTTTTCCATCATTTGTAACGGGGTGACTTGCGCCACCTCATAAACCGGCGCGCTCAACACCGCGCGCAAATATTCTGCACCGCTGGGTTGCTCGGGCAAAGGTTGTGATACCGCCATGACAGTTAGCCTCCCAGCTTACTCTTGTCGCGAATTGCTCCTTTGTCGGCACTGGTCGCCAACAGCGCATAAGCGCGCAGAGCATAAGAAACCTGACGTTGACGGTTTTTAGGCGTCCATGCTTTGTCGCCACGCGCCAGTTCGGCTTCGCGACGCGCTGCCAGTTCACTGTCGGCAACATCCAGCACCATGCTGCGGTTAGGAATATCAATGGCAATCATATCGCCATCTTCCACCAGCGCGATCAGACCGCCGCTGCCCGCTTCCGGAGAAACGTGGCCGATCGACAGGCCGGAGGTACCGCCGGAGAAACGGCCATCGGTGATCAGCGCGCACTCTTTGCCCAATCCCATGGATTTCAGATAGGTGGTGGGATAGAGCATTTCCTGCATGCCCGGTCCACCTTTCGGCCCTTCGTAACGGATCACTACCACGTCACCGGCGACCACTTTACCGCCGAGAATGGCTTCAACGGCAGCGTCCTGGCTTTCGTAGACTTTAGCCGGACCGCGGAAGGTCAGGCTGCCTTTATCAACACCGGCGGTTTTAACGATACTGCCGTCTTCGGCCATATTGCCGTACAGCACCGCCAGACCACCGTCGAGACTGAAAGCGTGATCAAGATTGCGGATACAGCCTTCGGCGCGGTCGTTATCCAGGGTGTCCCAGCGACAGTCCTGCGAGAAGGCTTTGGTGGTGCGGATCCCGGCAGGACCGGCACGGTACATTTTCTTCACGTCTTCGTTTTCAGTCAGCATGATGTCGTACTGCTGCAGGGTTTCCGGCAGGGTCATTTGCAACACATTGCTAACATCACGATGCATCAGACCGGCGCGATCGAGCTCGCCGAGGATGCCCCATACGCCACCGGCGCGATGGACGTCTTCCATATGGTATTTCTGGGTGCTGGGCGCCACTTTACACAGGTGCGGCACTTGACGAGACAGACGGTCAATATCGGACATATTGAAGTCCACTTCGCCTTCCTGCGCCGCCGCCAGCAGATGCAGTACCGTATTGGTGGAGCCGCCCATGGCGATATCCAGCGTCATGGCATTTTCAAACGCCGCCTTATTGGCGATATTGCGCGGCAACACGCTTTCGTCGTCGTTTTCGTAGTAGCGCTTGGCCAGACCGACAATACGTTTACCGGCATTGAGGAACAGCTCGCGACGATCGGCATGGGTGGCCAGCAATGAACCGTTGCCCGGCTGAGACAGGCCCAGCGCTTCGGTCAGACAGTTCATTGAGTTGGCGGTAAACATCCCGGAACAGGAGCCACAGGTCGGACAGGCAGAACGTTCAATCTGCTCGCTGTCGGCATCGCTGACGTTCGGGTTGGCCCCCTGGATCATGGCATCAACCAGGTCCAGTTTGATGATTTTGTCAGACAGCTTGGTTTTGCCGGCTTCCATCGGTCCACCGGAAACAAAAATCACCGGAATGTTCAGGCGCAGCGAAGCCATCAACATTCCCGGGGTGATTTTGTCGCAGTTAGAGATACACACCATGGCATCCGCGCAGTGGGCGTTGACCATATACTCCACGGAGTCGGCGATCAGTTCGCGTGAAGGCAGTGAATACAGCATGCCGCCATGACCCATGGCAATCCCGTCATCCACGGCGATGGTGTTAAACTCTTTGGCCACACCGCCGGAGGCTTCGATCTGTTCAGCCACCAGCTTACCCAAATCACGCAAATGCACGTGACCAGGGACAAACTGGGTAAATGAGTTTACGACGGCAATAATAGGTTTCCCGAAGTCGTCATCGGTCATACCGGTGGCGCGCCATAATGCGCGGGCACCAGCCATATTGCGGCCGTGAGTCGTGGTAGCGGAACGGTACTTAGGCATGCTCTATTTACTCCAATTATTTCTTATGTGCAGGCGACGAGACCGCCACCTGCCAACTCTTTACCCGATCTCATGGTGCAGCGCCTGGGCCACGGACATGATGACAGGCAGACTTAAATTATGGATTAACCTGATCCAACCAACCGTATTTGTCTTCAGTTTCGCCGGTGAACAGGCCAAAGAACGCATTCTGGATTTGCTTGGTGATCGGACCGCATTTGCCTGCGCCGACCTGAATACGGTCTACGCTGCGCACCGGGGTAATTTCTGCGGCGGTACCGGACATAAAGACTTCATCTGCCAGGTACAGGGATTCGCGTGACAGCACTTGTTCACGGACTTCAAGGCCGAGATCTTTCGCCAGCTTGATAATGGCGTCACGGGTAATACCCGGCAGCGCTGACGAGGTGAACGGAGGGGTAAACAGAATACCGTCTTTGACTTCAAACAGGTTTTCGCCCGCACCTTCGGAAACGTAGCCATTGACGTCCAGGGCAATACCTTCCTGATAACCGTGACGGCGTGCTTCGCTGCCCACCAGCAGTGAGGAGAGGTAGTTACCCCCGGCTTTGGCGGCAGTAGGAATGGTATTAGCCGCTACGCGGTTCCATGAAGAGACCATGGCATCGATACCGTTTTCCAGCGCTTCTGCGCCGAGGTAGGCACCCCATGGGAAGGCGGCAATAATCACGTCGGTGTCAAAACCATCAGGTGGATTAACACCCAGACCAACATCGCCAACGAAAACCAGAGGACGAATGTAAGCGCTTTTCAGATCATTTTTGCGCAGAACGGCGCGGCAAGCTTCCATTAAGTCTTCAACTGATTGTTTTACCGGGAATCGATAGATTTTTGCAGAATCATGCAGACGCTGCATATGCTCACGATGGCGGAAAACCACAGGTCCTTTGTGCGAGTCGTAGCAACGAACGCCTTCGAATACCGACGTACCGTAGTGCAGCGCGTGGGACATCACGCTAACCTTAGCGTCTTCCCATTTAACCATCTCGCCATTGAACCAAATAAAATCAGCTTTCTTGGTAGTCATTGTTCTTTTCCTTACTCACGCGTTGGCGCACATTTGTTGATTAATAGGTTGTGATGCTGGCTGTTGGATCTCGACGCAGGCGACATCCATAAGTTTACTTAACTGTGCAGACAGTAAATCTACAGACCGCTGGCTGGCAACGGTCAATTCAATATTTATATTATCTTTATTCACCATCGGGCTCATATTCATGGCGCAGACCTGAAATCCGCGATGACGAACCACGCGCAGTACGCGCTCCAACACTTCCGGACGAAAGCGGGCCTGAATTGAGACGTTATGCTGCATCATGACATTTTCTCCAACATGGTTTCGTTGCCTGCGCCTGGTGGCACCAGCGGCCAGACATTCTGATTTTCGTCGATGGAAACCTGAAGCAAATAAGGGCCTTCGCTATTGAAGAAAGCGTCCAGGGCAGCGTCGACTTGGTCTTTACGGCTGATACGTTGGCCGGGGATATCAAATGCGCTGGCCAGCGTTATAAAATCGGGGTTATCTGAGAGGTTGGTTTCACTGAAGCGTCCATCAAAAAACAGTTCCTGCCACTGTCGAACCATGCCTAATCGCTGGTTATCCAACAGCAGGATTTTCAGCGGCAACTGTTTTCGCTTGATGGTGCCCAGCTCCTGCACATTCATCATAAAAGAGCCATCGCCCGACACGCAGATCACCATATCATCGGGACGGGCAACCTGCGCACCCACCGCGGCGGGGATACCAAAGCCCATGGTGCCCAGCCCGCTGGAGGTGATGAAATTCTCGGGGCGGGTAAAGGTCATATGCTGCGCGGTCCACATCTGATGTTGGCCGACGTCGGTGGTCACGACGGTATCGGCGGCTTTGCGATCGGAAACCTGTTTTAACAGCAGCGGCGCGTAAATCGCCTCGCCGGGATGATCATAACGCCACTCACCGGCGGCTTTCAGCGTCATGACTTCATCACGCCAGGCGTTGATCGCCAGCGTCTGTTCCAGAGCAGGCAGCAGCGTGGTCAAATCCCCCTGAATAGACACATGGGCCTGACGCAGTTTATTTAATTCTGCCGGGTCGATATCCAGATGGATCACGCTGGCCAGGGGGGCGAAGGTGTTCAACTTGCCGGTCACGCGGTCATCAAAACGCGCGCCGACGGCAATCAGCAGATCGCAGGACTGAACGGCCAGGTTGGCTGCTTTGGTACCGTGCATGCCCAGCATCCCCAGATAACAGGGGTCAGCGGCATCCGCGGCGCCCAGCCCTTTCAGCGTAGCCACGCAAGGGATACCAGTGGTGCGCATAAACGCCCGCAGTGCCGGTACTGCGCGCGCAATGCCGACACCGCCACCGACATACAGCATCGGTTTTTTTGCCGCGGCGATCATTTGATACGCCTGCTGCAACTCGGCGGCAGGGTGTGCCATTTTTTGTTCAACCGGCATCAGGTGCGGAGCCAAATCCGCCACCGCCAACTGGATATCCTTGGGAATATCTACCAGCACCGGGCCAGGGCGACCACTGCTGGCGATAGCGAAGGCTTCTGCCATGATTTCTGGCAAAGCTTCCAGCGACTCCACCAAAAAGCTGTGTTTGGTACAGGCCAGCGACAGACCCAGCACATCGATTTCCTGAAAAGCATCGGTGCCAATCAAGGCGGAGCCTACCTGACCGGTGATGGCCACTACCGGGACAGAGTCCAGCAGCGCATCGGCCAGGCCGGTGATCAGGTTGGTAGCACCCGGTCCGGAAGTGGCGATACAGACCCCCACTTTGCCGGTAGCACGGGCATAGCCGATAGCCGCCATCGCCGCGCCTTGCTCATGGCGACACAGTAGGTGTTCCACGCCGCCGTCATAGAGTGCATCGTATACCGGCATGATTGCTCCGCCAGGATAGCCGAAAACCATATCCACCCCTTGCGAACGCAACGCTTGTACTACCCACTGTGCTCCATTCATCTTTATTCTCCTGCCTTTTGGCTAAAAGCGCAGAACATTATGCTGTTGGTCATATTTTCTTCTCGCCTTGTTTTGACCTGACCAAAAAAAACCCCCGGACCTTTCGGTGCGGGGGTTCTTTTCAGGTTCAGGCTTGTTTAATAAGCCTTTCTTCGTCCAAGTGCAGCCCCGCACGGTGGGATAATAATCACCACCACGCTAATCACGACTAGGGTTAGGACTTGGAGAAGGGCTTTCATTTTTGGTTTCAATTAGTCTTCTTACGAACGATTGCCTACAGAGTTATCACAGTTAGCTAAGTAATGACAACACTTTTCTTGCGTTATTATTCCGACGCACGGCGGCAAAGATCATAAAATCATCAGCAATATCAAGCTCTCGAGCGCAGATCGGCGGTTTTAGCATTTGATGCGGCACTGATCACCTTGCCCTGGGTATCGCGGCCAAAAGATACCAGCACGGCGATCACAATGGCGACCGTTCCGGCGACCATCGCCATCGCCAGTCCGTAATTATGACCGTGACTTTCGGCAATGCCCGCCTGCAACGTCGCGTTCACCGAGGCGAGCAGGTTACCCAACTGATAAACAAAACCGGGCAGAACCGCGCGAGTATTGGCTGGCACCAGTTCGGTGAGGTAGGTGGGTATCACCCCCCAGGCACCCTGCACCATAAACTGCATCAGAAACGCCCCCAGCCCCAGGCTCCAGGATCCCCCGGCAAAAGCCCACAGCGGCAGCACCGGCAGCGACAACAAGGCGGCAATGATAATCGCCTTTTTGCGGCCAATGCGTTCAGAGAGCGAACCAAAGAAAACGCCACCGATTATCGACGCAATGTTATAGGCAATGGCGATCAGGCTGACGGTATGGGCATCAAATCCGTGTTGCACCTTCAGAAAGGTCGGATAGAGATCCTGGGTGCCGTGGCTAAAGAAGTTAAAAGCGGCCATCAGGATCACCAGGTAGACACAGAGTTTCCAGTGGCTTCTTAACACCGGCAACAGCGCAGTGCTTTCATTACGCTCACGAGCGGCCTGCCAGACCGGCGACTCTTGTACTTTGAAATAGATATAGGGCAGCAACAATATCGGTGCCGCACCGATCACAAACATACCGCGCCAACCCAGGCTGCTAAACAGCAGACCGTAGACCACACCCGCCAGCAAATAACCAAAGGGGTAACCCGCCTGGAAAATCCCCGACATCAGCCCTCTGGAACGATCGGGAATGGTCTCCATAGCCAGCGATGATGCCACGCCCCAGATGCCGCCCATCGCCACGCCATACATCACGCGCAGGATCAGAAAAACCGCCAGCGAGGGGGCGGCGGCAGTGCAGAGTTCAAAAAACGAGAAAAACAGAATATTGACCATCAGCACCGGCTTGCGGCCATATTTCTCGGCGGCGCGACCAAAGAGTAAGGCACCGACAGGTCTGACCGCCAGCGTCAACAGAATGGCCAGCGTCACCTGTTTGATATCAACATGATAGGTGCCAGCGATATCGCTGAGTAAAAATACCAGCAGGAAGAAATCGAAGGCATCAAGCGTCCAGCTCAAAAAGCTGGCAATGGCGACATGACGTTGCCGGGAAGTCCATCCAAACATGTGATGTACCTTATTTGCAGAGGTAGGGGTAACGCCGCCGATCAGTGGGTTATTCACTATGGATACTCGGCGGCAAAACAGTGTCTTGGCTAAGATGTATTTGTTTATTTTTTGTTAAAAACATATTAATTAATACACCGCAGACAAATAACCGGCAACATTATTAGGTCGCTAATTTGTATCTAATAAAGGCGAAATGTTAAGGATTGTTGCAGCACTTTGGGCGGGGTCTCGCAGGAAAATGTGCGACAGTCTGGCTTGCAGATAAAAAACAGAATCGTGCTCGCAGAGGAAGATTTTGCTTATTTTTCGCCAGCCGCCGCTTTGGTCATAATGGGTTTTTCATGCGCACAGGGAGGCGGGCATGTCACTGGCCGTGGTCAATACCCGGGCATCTTTGGGCGTGATCGCCCCGAGCGTGTCCATCGAAGTTCATATCAGCAACGGTTTGCCAGCCTTGACGTTGGTCGGTCTGCCGGAAACCACGGTTAAAGAAGCCAGAGACCGCGTGCGCAGTGCCCTAATCAACTGCGGGTTCAGCTTTCCCCCCAGGCGCATTACCGTCAATCTCGCGCCGGCAGATCTGCCCAAGGAAGGGGGGCGCTACGACCTGCCGATCGCGCTAGCCATTCTGGCGGCCTCTGAGCAGCTTGCAACGGACAAGCTAGGGCAATATGAGTTTATCGGTGAGTTAGGGCTTTCTGGCGCGTTACGCGGCGTTTATGGCGCTATCCCGGCCGCTATTGCCGCCCACAATGAGGGGCGTCGGCTGATTTTGCCGCAGGACAATCAGCAAGAGATGGCCCTGCTCGAACAGAACAGGGTGTGGATTGCCGATCATCTGCTGCAGGTGTGCGCTTTCCTGCAAGGCAGTGGCGAGTTGCGGGCAGTAGAAAGCCATCACTCGCCGATTGGTGAACCACCAGCCGGGGATCTCGGCGATATCATCGGGCAGGAGCAGGCCAAAAGAGCGCTGGAGGTCGCAGCAGCGGGCGGCCACAATCTGCTGCTGCTGGGACCGCCGGGCACCGGCAAAACCATGCTGGCCAGCCGCTTACCCGGTATTCTCCCGCCGCTGACCCAGCAAGAGGCCTTGGAAACGGCGGCCATTGCCAGTCTGGTCTACAGCCCGGAACAGCAGGCTGTCAATTGGCGTCAGCGGCCATTTCGCGCCCCGCACCACAGCATTTCCCTTAACGCCCTGGTGGGCGGCGGCAGTATTCCACGTCCCGGCGAGATCTCCCTGGCGCATAATGGCATTCTGTTTCTCGACGAACTGCCGGAGTTTGACCGCAAAGTCCTCGATGCGCTGCGGCAGCCGATGGAGTCCGGAGAAATCACCATTTCACGCACCCGGGCCAAGGTTGATTTCCCGGCGCGTATGCAACTGATTGCCGCCATGAATCCCAGCCCTACCGGGCACTATCAGGGACCGCACAACAGAACGCCACCGCAGCAGATCCTGCGTTACCTCAGTCGCTTGTCCGGCCCGTTTCTCGATCGCTTCGACCTCTCCCTGGAAGTGCCGCTGTTACCTGCCGGCTTGCTTAGTGAGCAGCAAAGATACCCCGCAGGCACGGCGCGAGAAAATAGCGCACATGTCCGCGCCAGAGTGATAGCCGCGCGGGAGCGACAGCAACAACGAGCGGGAAAATTGAATGCTTATTTAAGCAGCAGTGAAGTTCAGCAATTCTGTAAATTAGCGCCGGAAGATGCAGAGTTTCTGGAAAGTGTGTTACAAAAGCTGGGATTATCGGTACGGGCGTGGCATCGGATCTTGAAGGTGGCCAGAACATTGGCCGATCTCAATCAACAGTCGCAAATTGAAAAAGCACAACTTTCGGAAGCGCTAAGCTATCGTTGCATGGATCGTCTATTGTTAACCTTGCATAAAAATCTGGCATAAAAAAACGGGGACAAGCCCCGTTTTGTTAGTCGTCGCTTTCGGTGTAGTCTTCCACCGCGTCGGCTTGCGGTTTTCCGCCTGACAACGTGTGAAATTTCTTCGGGCGACGGGTGCGGATAATGTATTTATTCCACACTTTTTCAGCATCGGAAGCTGGCTCGCGGGTACCGCGGCAAACATCCAGAAACAGCTTTTCTTCTTCGGTTACCGGTTCGCGTTTTCCCATGTCCAGCTCGTTGAAAGCATAGCCGTAACGTTCTAGCAATTGCGCTTCTTTAATGGTGAAATCGCCATGCCGGGAGAACCCGCGAGGGTAATGTTTATTGTCAAAAAAACGATTTGTCGTGGTGAAGCTTTCCGCCATCTGACACGCTCCTAATTCTCTCATGGTCGTGCTGTTTATGGCGCGGAGTATTAGATAGGCTTGACATTCTGTAAAACAAAACATTTAAATCTTAACGACAAAAATTTTTGGAGATAGCGGTGGACACGGAATTACTGAAAACCTTTTTGGAGGTCAGTAGAACTCGTCACTTTGGTCGGGCAGCTGAATCTCTCTATTTGACGCAGTCAGCAGTGAGCTTTCGCATACGCCAGTTGGAGACGCAACTGGGTGCAAATTTGTTTACGCGCCATAGAAATAATATCCGTTTGACGCCCGCAGGAGAGCGTCTGCTGCCTTACGCAGAAAACCTGATGTCAACATGGCAATTGGCAAAAAAAGAGGTTGTACGCTCCTTACAGCACGCAGAATTGTCGATTGGTGCCACGGCATCGCTTTGGGAGGCGTACCTTACCCCCTGGCTTGAGGCGTTATACCAGCAACGTGACACACTTCGCCTGGAAGCTCGGGTGGCTCTGCGCCAATCGCTGGTCAAACAGTTGCATGAGAGACAGCTCGACTTATTGATTACCACCGAGCCGCCAAAGATGGATGAGCTCGCCAGTCAGCTGTTAGGTAATTTTTCGTTACGTCTTTTTTCCTCACCAAAACAGGAAAAAAATGCTCAGGGGGCGTATATCCGACTGGAATGGGGGGCGGACTTTCCACAACAGGAGAGCAGAATGCAGGCCAGCGAACAGGAACCGGTGTTAACCACCACCTCGGCACACCTGACGCGCCAGTTGCTGGAAACAACGGGAGGCTGCGCCTTTCTCCCGAGTCACTGGGAGAAAGACTATCCACAACAGCTGTCGGCGTATCCCGATGTTCCACCGGTGGTCAGGCCGCTGTATGCCGTCTGGCTGCAAAACAGCGACCAACAGACCCTGATACGACAATTGCTTAAAACCCCGATGGAAACCGTGATTTAGCGGCACGTTCGCCGTCAATCACGTGGTTTTAAGCTGTGGGTGACGGGCTCGGCGGATCAGCCAGTAGGAGCCCATACCTTTTTGCAGTGCGATAAAGATAAACAGCAAAATCCCCATCACAATCTTGGTCCACCATGAGCTTAATGTACCGTCAAAGGTGATGTAGGTTTGGATCAACCCCTGGATCATGACCCCAAACAAGCTGCCCAATACCGTACCCACCCCGCCGCTTAGCAAGGTGCCGCCGATCACCACCGCCGCAATGGCATCCAGCTCGACGCCGCTGGCAGCAAGCGCATAGCCGGCAGAGGTATAGAGCGAGAAAATAATGCCCGACAACACCGCCAGCGTACTCGACAGCATATAGATGGCAATGGTGGTACGCCTGACCGGAACGCCCATCAGCGCCGCCGAAATGGTGTTACCGCCGATGGCATAGACGCTGTTACCAAAACGCGTACGGTGAGCCAGGATAATCCCGGCCCCGACCACGCATAGCATCACCAGCGCTAACAGCGTAAAGCGCCCGCCACCGGGAACCTTCCAGGCATAGTTAGCCAGTTCGGCATACAGCGGGTGATTAATAGGGATGGATTCTTCGGAAACGATAAAACTCATGCCGCGGATAAAGAACATACCGGCCAGGGTAATGATAAACGCCGGTAGCTTGAGGGTATCGATGATCCAGCCCATCAGACCGCCGAAAAGCGCCCCCATCACCAACACGATGGCAAAGGCATAGAACGGCGGAATACCGTAGTCGCCAATCAATTTGGCCAGCGCGACGCCGGTAAAGGCAATGACCGACCCGACGGATAAGTCGATACCGCCCGACAAGATCACAAAGGTCATGCCCACGGCGACAATGCCCAGAAACGCATTGTCGGTCAGCAAGTCGCAAACCACGCGCGCGGAAGCGAAGCCGGGGAACTGGGTAAAGCAGTAGCCGTACCCCGCAATAAACACCAGAATGGTGATCAGCAAGGGGAGATTACGTTTCAGCATTACTCTTTCCTCCGAAATAAGCTGCCAAGGGAGACTCGGGGTGACTGAATAACCAGCACGGCTAACACCACCACGGCCTTGAGCACCAAATTGAATTCGGGTTTAAATCCTGACAGCAGGATCCCCGTATTCATGCCTTGAATAATCAGCGCGCCAATCACCGACAGCAGCAGGTTAAAACGGCCACCCAATAATGAGCCACCGCCGACCACCACTGCCAGGATGGCATCGAGCTCCAGCCATAACCCGGCGTTGTTGGCGTCTGCCCCGCGAATATCCGCGGTGACAATCACCCCCGCCACCGCCGCGCAAATACCGCAGATAACGTAGACCGAGATCAACACCAGACGTGCGTTAACCCCGGCGTTATAGGAGGAACGCACATTGATGCCGACCGACTCGATAAATAGCCCCAGCGCGGTTTTACGCGTTAATAACCACAGCAATACCAGCATCGCCAGGGCGATAATTACCGGCATCGGCATGGTCAACAGCGAGCCACTGCCCAACTGCGAGAGACCATTATGTTCAAAGGTGACAATCTGTCCTTCGGTGATCAGTTGCGCAATACCGCGCCCGGCCACCATTAGCATCAGGGTGGCGACAATCGGCTGGATTTGCAGTACCGCCACCAAAAAGCCATTCCACAGCCCACAGGCGGCGCCGACGGCTATCGACGCCAGTAACACGCTGATTAATGGATACCCCTGCACCGTCATGGTGGCAGCCGTGGCGCCGGCAATGGCCATCACTGCCCCCACCGAGAGGTCAATGCCACCGGTGGCGATCACCAGCGTCATGCCCAGTGCCAGCAGCGCGACCGGTGCGCCACGATTAAAGATATCAACCAGGCTGCCAAACAAGCGGCCATCCTGGAGATGAATGGTAAAGAAACCGGGCGCAACCAGGCTATCAATAATTAAAATAGCCAGAAATGCCCCTACCTGTGTGGCCCCTTTGGGAAATACCCAACGAACCTTCCGCGGCCTTCCCGTCATCGGCAGACTCCTGTTATGCATGGATATCCCCTTATTGAACCGCAATCGCGGTCATGATGGCTGGAACCGAAATCTGGTCCTGCTCGATTTGCGCAACATGTCGCCTGTCGCGCAACACAACAATTCGGTCGGCATAACCGGTCAGCTCTTCCAGCTCGGAGGAGATCACCAGCAGGGCCAGGCCTTCGTCGCAGAGTTTTTCGATCAGACGGATAATTTCTGCATGTGCGCCGACGTCAATACCGCGGGTCGGTTCATCCAAAATCAGAAAGCGCGGATTGGTGGCCAGCCAGCGTGATAACAACACCTTTTGCTGATTACCCCCTGATAGATACTGGATTTCCTGCTCCGCGCTCGGCGTGCGAATGCCCAGCAGTTTGATAAATTTATCAGCGATCTGGCTTTGTTCTTTCATCGATAATGGCCGTAACCAGCCGCGCTGCGCCTGCAAGGCCAAAATGATGTTTTCACGCACACTGGCAGCACCGATAATACCGTCGGTCTTACGGTCCTCGGGACAATAGCCAAACCCCATTTTTGCCGCTTTACGCGGTGTACGGATGGTGGCCTCCTGACCGTTGACCCGTGCGGTGCCGGTATCGTGATTTTTTATACCAAAAATAAGTTGCGCCGTTTCCGTGCGCCCGGATCCGAGCAGACCCGCCAGGCCTACGATCTCGCCGCGTCTGACGCTAAGATCGAAATTCTCTACCAAACCCCGGCGACCATAATTTTTAAAATCAACCAGCGGCTCGCCGGTGACTGCACGATGTTCACCGCGTTTAAGCAGGGTCTCATCAAAGCTGTGGCCCAGCATCATCGGTACCAGCTCCATGCGCGGCAGATCAACGGTAGCGGCAGTACCCACCAGTTTGCCGTTGCGCAACACGGTGATGCGATCGCTGATGCGGTATACCTGATCGAGGAAGTGGGTGACAAATACCATGCCCATACCGCGATCGCGGAGTTGCTTGAGGATATCGAGCAGCATGGTGACTTCTTTGGCATCCAGGCTGGCCGTTGGCTCATCGAGAATGAGTACCTGGGCAGAAAGATCCACCGCCCGGGCTATGGCGACGATTTGCTGGATGGCTATGGAGTAGTTTGACAGTGGCTGACTGACATCGAGATCAAGACCGTATCCCGCCAATAGCTTTCGCGCCTGGTCATCCATTTTACGCTGATTGACCAGTCCGAAATGCGTGGGTTCACGTCCAATAAACAGGTTGGCCGCCACGGAGATGTTGGGCAGCAGATTGACTTCCTGATAAACCGTACCGATACCCAGTGCCTGAGCGTGAGCAGTATTGATGGCTTCAACCGGTTGACCATTGAGGTAGACACTACCGGCCGAACGTTTGTACACCCCGGTCAGCGCTTTGATCAGCGTTGATTTTCCTGCGCCGTTCTCTCCCAATAAAGCGACGATCTCGCCGCGATATAGCGTGAAATCGACTTTTTCCAGCGCCTTGACTCCCGGAAATTCAACGGACAAACCGCGGACTTCAAGTAAGGTTTCTGACTGAAGATTTTCCATTTGGTTCTCTACCCCGACGGCATGCGCACAGTAACGGCAAATTGGGCAAAATGGGATGATGACAGCGGCCCTGCCAGATGGCAGAGCCGTTAGATGGCCTTAGTAGCCCATGTCTTTTTTCATGTCATATTCTTTTTGCGCCATATTTGGCAGCACCAGGATAGATTCTGTCTGAATAAATTTTGCCGGTTGCGTACCGTTTTTCTTCAGGGCAATCAGCGCATCAAGGGCCGGGCCAGCCATATTCGGCGTCAACTCGACGGAAGCATTGGACTCGCCGTTAAGCATGGCTTTATAGATATCCGGTACACCATCAATGGAAACCACCTTGATCTGCGAACCCGGTTTCAGACCCGCTTCTTTAATGGCCTGAATGGCACCAATGGCCATATCATCGTTATGTGCATAGACCGCGCAGATGTTTTTGCCGTTTTGTTCGGCTTTGATAAAGCTTTCCATAACTTCTTTACCTTTACTGCGGGTAAAGTCGCCGGATTGAGAGCGGATAATCTTCACATTGGGTGCCGCAGTCAGGGCATCAGCAAAACCTTTTTTACGGTTAAGCGCCACGCTGGCCCCCACCGTCCCTTGCAGTTCTACGACGTTACAGGGCTTGCCCGCCACTTCTTTTACCAGCCAATCCCCTGCTACCTTGCCTTCATGCACACTGTCGGATGCCACAGCGGCGGTATAGAGAGAGGGATCGCTGACTTCAATGGTGCGGTCCAGCAGGAACACCGGGATCTTGGCTTCTTTGGCTTCCGTCAGTACCGGTGCCCAGCCTGTTGCCACGACCGGAGCGATGAAAATGGCATCGACACCCTGGGCGATAAATGAACGTATTGCCTTGATTTGGTTCTCTTGTTTTTGTTGCGCATCAGCAATTTTCAAGGTAATGCCACGCTTTTGTGCTTCCAGCTTGGATACCTTGGTTTCCGCAGAGCGCCAGCCTGATTCAGAACCGATCTGGGAGAAACCGACCACTAAAGGCGCGGCTTGCACGGCCCCACAAAATGCCGTTGCGACCGCTGCTGCCAATAATAAACGCTTATACATTGTTCTATCCTCGTATGTAGTCTGAGCTACTTTTTGTTGTGACTTGTAGGGTGTGGCTTAGAGGTTGACTAAAACCGCGTGTCACAGGTGAGCGGATGCATCACCAGGCGACTCTTAGTTTTAGTACATTGCAAAAAAGGAGGTATGAGCAGGGTCACATAGATGATTAACAACCGATTCGTACATGTATTCAGCTAAAACAGCGCAATAATCAGACGGTATAAAAGGGGGAAAAGGCACGAAAGCCGTGCTTTAGGTACTCGCAGGGGAAAAAAGGCAGAAAGCAGAAAGGTGATAAAAAGTGACAGAACGACAGGCATAAAAAAACCCCTCGCTTTCGCGAAGGGTTAATATCTGGCAGGGGCGGAGAGACTCGAACTCCCAACACCCGGTTTTGGAGACCGGTGCTCTACCAATTGAACTACGCCCCTAAATTGAGCTTACTATTATGCCTGCTAAAGATAGCAGGCATAATTTAAATAATTGGCGGAACGGACGGGGCTCGAACCCGCGACCCCCTGCGTGACAGGCAGGTATTCTAACCAACTGAACTACCGCTCCACCGGTTCTTTCACCTGTATCAGCAATCGTCTGATACAAG
>NZ_JAADJU010000017.1 GCF_012933545.1 Rouxiella aceris
GTTCCAACAACATTCTGACAGCGCGCTCACGCAGTTCAGGGGGATAGCGTTTGGCGTATTGTGATTTCATTTGGGATCTCCTGTTACTGAAAGTTTAGTCTCCAAGAAACCCGGGGCGGTTCACTTGAACCTGTCGCGTTGCTGCACCGGCCAGATGCTGCCCCGTCAGGTGAACTGAGCGAGGGGATGAACATGGCCGCCTATAACGTTCCGCTCAAAGAAAATATCGTGAAAAATTTATGGCTTGCCGGACTCACTGATGAGCAGCTCGCAGAAGTGATTGGGTGCCAGAATGCACATCCTGCACAGTCTGTAGCGGACGACGCTGTCATTTCACTCGATATGTCCATGGGACATGCCGGAGCCGCAGCCCCCTGGCTGGCCATCGCTGCCGCCACTGAAATTGCCCGACAAACACAGTCACCACAGATGATTATCTGCGGTGATACCACGCAGAATGTGCTGTGGAGCACGCTCATTACCCCGATTGCTTCCCGACAGGAGATGGATCCGTGAAGCTACCCTTAGTACCGAAGACTACGGAAGGCCGCTATCTTGCTGTCGCATCGATTGTATTTTTACTGTTAGCCGTGACGACGTTCATGGTCTGGAAGCATCCGGATCTTGCCGGGCTTGAGGCCGGTAGTCAGCAGCAAATTTATTGGCTTATTGCTAGCGGCTGTATGACGGTTTGTACATTTATCGTATCGGTTGTGCTTCTGGCGGCGGTAAGCGGTGCCGGCAAACAGGAGTTTAATGCTCTCGTCGACGGGACCAGCGGTGATGACGAGAAGAAGAAAAGGGAAAATGAAAACACCCCTGTCTCTCCGGCTATTGTGATCTGTGGAAAGATACGTGCTCACCTGCGTTCGCGTATGGGTCTTTACTGGCGTGGCAAAGTCCGCCTGTTGTTGATTACGGGCGACGAAGCCGCGATTGATCAACTTCTTCCTGGCCTGCAACAACAGCAGTGGCTCGAAGGTAACCGTACTGTTCTGATTTACGGCGGGAGTCTGACCACTGAGCCGGATAAGGACAAATACACCGAGCTGCGCAAGCTACGTCGTGGACGCCCACTGGACGGTATTGTACGTGTCATGCCTCAGTCGCTTAACCTGACACCACAAATCAGTGACAACGATTTACGCGGGCTGGAAAAAATCAGCGAACTGCTGCGTTATTCTGCCCCCGTCTGGCTGTGGCAACTGTGCGACAGCCAGTGGTCGCAAGCGAAGCGCCCTGAGCAGGCGGTAGGGGCAAGCTTTCCTCTGCGCGCAAAAGAAGACGATATTATCCGTCAGCTTGAGTTGATACTGCCGACCCTGAGGACGCAGGGTGTGAACCAGGTTGCGGAGAACAACAGTCACGACTTCCTGCTGCGCCTGGGGCAGCGCCTTAAAGACGGCGGTATCGCCCGTTGGGCTCAGCAACTGTTGCCATGGCTCTCAGTTTCCCAACAACGTATTCCGCTGCGTGGCCTGATGTTCAGCTTGCCGGAGAATAAAGCCGCTGACACGTCAGAGGGAACTGTCGGTGCTGCATCTGACGACGCTAAGAAATATGTTCCGGAATCACAACGCCATGCACTGACCCTGCCGTTGACCTGGCAGGGGATCATTGACGACTGCACCCGCGTACGTGGCCACCGTGTCGGTATGGCCTGGGAGCAGACGCTGGCCTGGACGCTGATGACCATTATTGGTGTCTGGGGGGCGGGAATGCTGCTGTCGTTTATGTTTAACCGGTCACAGATCGTCTCCGTCGCCGACCAGGCGCATGCCCTGGTGGGACATCCTTCCGTCTCGGATTACCAACTGACGGCACTGCATACTCTACGCAATGATGCCGGCCGGCTGCAGCACCGTACTCAGGAAGGTGCCCCCTGGTACCAGCGCTTCGGTCTGGACCATAATCAGCAACTGCTCGATGCGATGCTG
This sequence comes from Rouxiella aceris, assembly GCF_012933545.1. Taxonomy (GTDB): domain Bacteria; phylum Pseudomonadota; class Gammaproteobacteria; order Enterobacterales; family Enterobacteriaceae; genus Rouxiella; species Rouxiella aceris. The sequence continues at coordinate 1,938 of NZ_JAADJU010000017.1, forward strand.
CCCTGGTATGGCGTGGCGAACAACCGCCTGATACGTGACCCGGCAAATGCCGCCCTGACGCAGAAGCTCAGCGCGCTGGCCAACTCAACCCCCAACAGCGACCAGCGTGCACAACTGGCGAAACCAGGGTATGACCAGCTGAAAGCCTGGCTGATGATGGCCCATCCGGATAAAGCCGACGGCGCGTATTACGCGCAGACCCTGAAAGCCGTACAGCCGACACGAATGGACATCTCAACCGGCCTGTGGCAAAGCCTGTCGCCGGATTTGTGGGCCTTCTACATCTCCGAACTACCAAAGCAGCCACAGTGGAAAATCACGCTGGACGCGCAGCTGGTCAGCCAGAGTCGCCAGGTGCTGTTGCAGCAGATTGGACGGCGCAATGCCGAAAGCACGCTGTATGAGAACATGCTCAAATCTGTGCGACGTAACTTTGCCGATGTGTCTCTGGAAGACATGACCAGTGGTACCGATGCGCGGCGGCTGTTTACCACCGAGGAGGTGGTGCCAGGCATGTTTACCCGCCAGGCCTGGGAAGGGGGCATTCAGCAGGCTATCGAAAAGGCCGCAAGTTCCCGCCGGGATGAAATCGACTGGGTGCTGAGCGACAGCCGTAAGGCGGTGTCTGCTGACCTGTCACCGGAAGCGCTGAAAGCCCGTCTGATCCAGCGTTATTTCACCGATTTTGCCGGCAGTTGGCTGAGCTTCCTCAACAGCCTGCGCCTTAATCCGGCCAACAATATTGCCGATGTGACGGACCAGCTGACCCTGATGAGCGACGTGCGCCAGTCACCCCTGATTGCCCTGATGAATACCCTCGCCTGGCAGGGGCAGACAGGACAGCAAAGCGAAGGCCTTTCCGATTCTATAATCAAATCAGCTAAGGACCTGGTCGGCGGAAAAAATAAATCGGTGATTGACCAGTCCGTGTCAGGCCCACAGGGGCCGCTGGATGAAACCTTTGGTCCGCTGCTTCAGCTTCTGGGGAAAAACAAAGGCAACAGCGTCATGTCGGCTGACAACTCCCTGAGCCTGCAGACCTATCTGACCCGTATCACCCGCGTACGTCTGCGCCTGCAACAGGTGGCCAGTGCCTCCGACCCGCAGGAGATGATGCAGACCCTGGCGCAGACCGTATTCCAGGGCAAAAGCGTGGACCTGACCGACACTCAACAGTACGGCAGTCTGATTTCGGCAAGCCTTGGCGAAGAGTGGAGCGGTTTTGGCAGCACGATGTTTGTTCAGCCCCTGACCCAGGCCTGGGAGACCGTGCTTCAGCCCTCGGCGGCGAGCCTGAATGACAAATGGAGTCGCTCCGTGGTGGCTAACTGGCACACCGCGTTCGACGGACGTTTTCCGTTTACCGTCAGCAAAAGTGATGCATCTTTGCCGATGCTGGCTGAATTTGTGCGCAAGGACAGCGGACGTATTGAGCGTTTCCTGACCAAAGAGCTCAGCGGAGTGTTGCACAAAGAGGGTAGCCAGTGGGTGGCGGATAAGGTCAACAGCCAGGGGCTGAGCTTTAACCCGGCCTTCCTGCAGGCGATTAACCAACTTAGCCAACTGTCGGATATTCTGTTTACCGACGGCAGTCAGGGCATCAGCTTTGAGCTGCAGGCGCGTCCTGTACCGCAAGTGGTGGAAACCCAACTGACCATTGACGGGCAGAAGCTGCACTATTTCAATCAGATGACCGACTGGCAGTCTTTCCGCTGGCCGGGAGAGACGTATAAGCCGGGAACCCTGCTGACCTGGACCACGATTAACGCCGGAGCGCGTCTGTTCGGGGACTACAGCGGGACCTGGGGCTTTATTCGCTGGCTGGATGATGGCAAGCGGCAGCAGCTTGACCGCAGTCAGTGGATGATGAGCTTCACCGCACCGGACGGTCGCACCCTGCGGTGGGTACTGCGCTCACAACTGGGCAGCGGTCCCCTGGCGTTACTGGCACTGCGCGGCTTCACGCTGCCGGACCAGATATTCAGCGTCGACAGCGCGGCCACCGCTCAGGCGCTGACGGGCAACACGGGAAACAGTGACATGGACGGAGTCGAATAATGAGCACTCTGCAGAATCTGGTTACCGCCTTTCAGGCGGACAAATAAGGCGCTCGTGAATTTGATGCATCTGAGGTTACACGACGAATAAACCCAGGTCGTGGTGGTTTTTAACAGTTAGATGGCCAGCTTTTATTCATGCTTGGCATGCAATAAATGATGAGACAAATCCGCCTGAAGACTACAGGCCAATAATGTATACTAAATATTTTGTTTTAATCATCCTTTTTATTTGTAATTTCACCATTGCAGACATTATTCCTAAAACAAACGTACCTACTAGTTTCAATAGTGATAACTATATAGTAATCGAAATTAATGAAAATTCGTCTATCGCTTACAATACGGTTGAATCCAGCGGTTGCAGTGATATAAGATTTAAAGAGCATGCGCCCACTCTTAACAATATTGGCGGAGAGGGTAGTATTTCCATTGGCAAATTCCCTGTCAACAGTTGGGTCTGTTTATCATCCGATAGTGTTTACAGTGACGGATATAACAGAAATATGAAGGAGCGGGTTATTTATTCGATAAGTAAATCCCTATGGGTCAAAGTTAATAATAAAATGGCTGACATAGTTCCTTCAGATCAAGATGGGCCTTACAAACCATTAGAGTTATACAATATTAAAGCAAAGAATGCTAAAGGATATGCTGTTTTTGATAAGAATCTGACTAAAGATGATAAGGGTACTTATAAAAATGCAGGGGAACTGATTAACTTTTGCTTAGTTCAAGATTCTACCTATAGCGCTCTTTGTGGTTATGGGAGTCTTGCCACAGATAGCGGTCAAATCCCTTATGTGCTAAAGGCTCTTGAAAGTATGGAAATAGGTCTGAATAATAAAGTGAATGATAAGTTACTAAATAACTCTGACAGGTCTACGTCTAAATGAATGCATTGATAATAGTTTTTATTAGTGCTAGCCCTTTCGCTATAGCCTCTGCTCAAGTGGCTAAAGCTGAGGATGCTTCAGTAATTAGAGCGCTGTCCTCAGACTCTAACGCAGAGATTTCTTCGTCATCAAGTTTTGATGCGTGTAATGTGCATTTTAGTGATTATAAGTTCCCTGAATTGTGCGAGGCTGAGTACTTCGAAAAAAAAACACCAATAGCAGAATGGAGTTGCTTATATTCTGGGGAAGCCTTTGAAGCGGGATATGATGCACAGCAAGTTAACAATGAAGGTATTAGTGTTAGTGGTGCTGATAATAAAATAATTTACGATTACAAGAATAAAGTATGGAAATCAGTCCCAGATGCAACGTATGTAAATGGTGGAAAAAATAATCATCTGTCACTAGTCCAGCTTAAAAGTAAAAATGCATCTGGTTTTATGGCGATTAATAGAATGACAGAACTTAAGGATGGAAGTGTAGGTGAGAGCGTTTATTTCTGTTTGATACATGATAACAATGCTCTATGTGGTTCTGGGGTTAATTCTTCGGGTGTTGAGGGTGAAGATCTACCTAAAGATGCATTGAAACTGCTTGAGAGCATTTCATTTGATGATAACTAACGAAATTAAAAAATCATCACCATTATTTACATTGCAAATGACTCTGTGCTGCAGTTGAAAACACTTACAATTGCAGGCATGAAGGATGGTAAGCCGAACGATGAGGTCATCTATTTAAGTAAGGGGAATAAGACAACTATTAAAAAATAAACATGGATTATCATAGTTACATTGAATTCACTCGTTAGCCCCTGCAGTGGAAAATCATTGCAAGTATTTTTTTGTACAAATAAAACAGCATTTTTGCTTAAAAATGCGTGAGCTATTGATCGTAAAAACTGCTTTGTGTGTTTACTTAAATTGGAGTTGGTATGAATAAAATTAGTAAAGTCGTTTGGGTTGGGCTGCTTGTCAATATTGCCTGGTTCGGCGTGGTGTGGTACGGCATGGTATCAGTACAAGATGTATATGACGAATTAAGTTATTCAGACAGGAAGTTTTTCGATATTTTTTCGTATCTGAAGATCCCATTTTGTATCAGTATTGCTATGCAGATAATCAGTCTTCCAGTGTTATTTAAATTGCCAAAAGTGAGCAAGGCACTTGCCTTTATTGGTTCATTACTTATGCTGCCTGTTAGCTTGATATTTATCATCGGTTATTTGATCAGCGCTGAAAAACATTGCAATAATGGCCTGGCGGTTTACGTTGCAGGCGAAAGTAACAAGCCCGACAGTGAACTGAATTTCGCCACCTCAAAGTTTGCGATGCAGGGAATTCTGTTCATTGTTATTGGCACAGTTTTGGTGTTTGTGGGCGTTAGCACAGGCTGGTTAGTGGCCTGCGCGGGCGTGGTGGCACTGTCAAACTCAATTCGTTTAAAAAAACACATTATGGTCGGTTTATTACAGGACAAACTTATTATTACTCCTGGAATATATTCCGATACCTGTCTGGTTCCTCTAAGCGATATCATCCTCATTAAGGAAGACAAAAAAGTCTTCAAACTGCACATTCGATCGGCTGGTGTCGACAGGAAATGCACATTCCGCAAAAATATGATTGAAGAAGAAAATTATCAGCCAGCGCTGGAAGATATCATCTCAAAACTTGCCCGGCAGAATAGCAGTGAATCAGTAAAGGAATAGCATCGCTGCTATTCATCTTCTGTGCCGGAAGACAAGGCATATGCACTTTTCTAGCAGGCCGGGTATCAGTCAGGTATTTCACAACCCGTTTTCTCTTGACCGGGAGTGGGGCACAGGTTATTGATCATTGGCTCGACCATCACATTTGCAGCGAGGCTGTATTGCTTGTGGTGTCCTGGCAGTATGCGCCCGGTAGTACACCACTGTCTGCTGAAGCGGTAAGTGGCGTGCTGCTGGGCAACAGGCTGACGCAGAATATTCTCCCACCGCTGGCTTTCCTCCATCGCCCGGAGGCAGGACAGGGAACATCACTGGGTTCCTTAGCGGCTGAGAAGGCGAAAGATCTTTGGTTGAGCTGTGTTGAGGCAGAGACCGACGAATACGTTGCGCTGATGAAAGCCATTGATGGGACGGGTCTGGACAGTGTCGACCGACGTTCAGGTTTCCACAATTTCAATGATTTTTTGGGGGATCCCAGCAATGCCGCACTCTGGGTTGAATTCCTGATTGGCGGCAGTGCGTTTTCGGTTCCGGGTATGACTCTGCATTACGCGCAGCGGAGCATCCAATTTACGTCTATTTGAAAATATGCCATTCTTTTTGCAGTAATCAATCGCATGTTTCCAGTCAAGTAGTAGCAATGGAAGAAGTGTTGGAAACTAACGAAAGAAACGAGAAGGAGGTCAGAAATTCTAACTATTGATTTATCTACGTGTGAAAGTGATAGATGAAGTAAAGGACCTTGGTAATCAATTTAACATAATATACATTATGCGCACCAATATAGAATCAGGCAGAATCCGGCGTTTTGTGGGCATCGTTGGCCTGGTCGTTAATGGCTTCATTGGTTTTCCAGGCATCACGTTGGCGGCGTGCTCGCTCCAGGTCGTACTCAATAGAGGCTAAGTACGTTGTAATGTGCGCTTTGGGCTAAGTTAAGATATCCGCCACAGAGTGTCATTTCATAGGGATTCATCGCATGGCGGCAACCGCAGCGGAGTTTTTCACGTTGGACGAAGTTAACCGACATAAAATTATTTAGAACATTATGGATCGCCACCTGGCTGACTAGACTACGCAGATGGCCAGTTGAAACGGCTACAGCATAACTGTTATCGGGATTTACAGGATAAGTTCAAGATAAAACCCCTTGCGGGACTATTTAACCTTGCAAGCCCCATTGCTCATAGAAGGATTAACCGTGTGAACGGCCGTGAGATGAGCACGACGGCGTGGGATTTCCTCTACGGGGCCACCTGATGACACAACACTAGTTCTTCCTTCATCAATGGCACGGTTTATCGCTTCGATGCGCTCAGCCTGGCGAGCACGATATTGCTCAAGCCTACTCATAGAATTTTGGCGTTCGTAAGACATTTGCCCTTCCCTCTGGTTCAAGTCCAACCTCTATGGTTGAACCTTTGTGTTTCTTCATCATGACAAATCGGCAGTAAACGCTTGATAGTTTCAGATCTGCTGGGGCAAAAGTATAAAGCCCGACATTAAAGGTAGTATAGTGGTCAATAATTATGCTTTCAACGCATTTGAGGACTCTGGTACCAGCACCAGCTGGAAGTTCTTCGACTCGTCTAAACGGCGTTCTACACAGGCGGTTCGCTTTCGTGTCAAACGTAACGTCAAAGTGCTTGGCGTATTCTGGAAGCCTGAAACCTTCAGGAAATTCGACCGCCGAATCCCACGGGTTTTCGTCAGTTATCTGAGTGAAATACACTTCATAATCAACCCCTGCCACCACAAATCTCGCGGCCTGCTGACGCGGATGGCCGTATGGAGCAAACTCATCGAAATTAGTCATGATTCAGAATGTTCAGTCCTTTTGACTTACTTCTCTGATGACATTTAAGCATGGGTCAGAAGCTGGGAAAAGACGGCCCGGCAGGAACTGCGATTTCCGTCCAGATGCGAGTATTAATGTTGCAAAACAGACAGATACTTTGCGATAGATACCCGAGTTTTTGACCAGCAAGTCAATAAAAAAGACAGGTATAATAGTGGAAGCTATACCTGTCCTGATAATTTAAAGACCTACATTTAGAGGCAGTGACTATAACTACAACGCAAGATCAACCACAATACGGCCTTCAATTTTACCGGCATGCATACGAGCAAAAATATCGTTGATATTGCTCAGCGGTTCAACGGCAATATTGGCGGCGACTTTATGCCGTCCGGCAAAATCGAGTGCTTCTTGCAGATCTTTGCGGGTACCGACAATCGAGCCGCGCACGGTAATACCATCGAGCACCATATTAAAGATCGACAGATCAAACTTGCCCGGCGGCAGACCGTTTAGCACCATGGTGCCGCCGCGCCGCAGGGTACCAATTGCCTGTTCGAAGGCTTTCGGCGATACGGCGGTGACCAATACGCCATGAGCACCGGCAAAACTTTCATGAAACACTTTTGCCGGATCGACATTTCTGGCATTGGCCACCACGCTGGCGCCCAGCCGTTTGGCAAAAGCCAGCTTGTCATCATCAATATCGACGGCCGCCACATTAAGACCCATAGCCACCGCATACTGAATGGCCAAATGTCCCAGCCCCCCTATACCAGAAACCACCACCCAGTCGCCCGGTTTGGTCTCGGTCATTTTCAGACCTTTATAAACCGTGACCCCTGCGCAGAGTATTGGCGCGATTTCATGATAACCAACGTTTTCCGGCAGAATGCCCACATAATTGGCATCAGCAAGGCAGTATTCTGCAAAAGTGCCATTAACCGAGTAACCGGCATTTTGCTGCGAATGGCATAAGGTTTCCCATTTGTCGAGACAGTGTTCGCAATGGCCACAGGCGGAGTATAACCAGGGAACGCCCACGCGATCCCCCTCCTTGATATGCTTTACGCCCTCGCCTACTGCTACCACATATCCCACTCCTTCATGACCGGGAATAAACGGCGGTTGTGGTTTTACCGGCCAGTCGCCCTCAGCCGCATGTAAATCGGTGTGGCAAATACCGGTGGCAACAATCTTTACCAACAGCTGTCCGGGTCCGACCTCGGGAATGGGTACCTGCTCAATGACCAAAGGTTTGCCAAAGGCTTTTACTACCGCGGCTTTCATCGTTTTCATCTTATCGCTCCTTAACAGATAACAGGCTTAGAACAGCCCTAACGGTGCAGTGTCGTAACTCACCAACAGGTTTTTGGTTTGCTGATACTGGTTTAACGCCATTTTATGGGTTTCACGGCCGACGCCCGACTGCTTGTAGCCGCCAAAGGCCGCATGTGCCGGGTAGATATGGTAGCAGTTGGTCCAGACGCGACCGGCTTTAATGCCGCGCCCCATGCGATAAGCCAGATTGCTGTCGCAAGTCCAGACACCGGCACCGAGGCCAAACTGTGTCTGATTGGCAATCGCCAGTGCTTCTGCCTCATTTTTAAAGGTGGTTATGCCAATCACCGGCCCAAAAATTTCTTCCTGGAAGCAGCGCATCTGGTTGTCACCCTTAATCAGCGTTGGCTGAATGTAGTAGCCAGTATCCAGTTCCGGGGTAATAACCGCACGCTCGCCACCGGTCAGGATCTGTCCCCCTTCCAGACGAGCGATATCAATATAAGAGAGGATTTTGTCAAACTGTTGACGCGAAGCCTGCGCACCGATCATGGTGTCGGTATCCAGCGGATCGCCACGGCGAATGGTGGCAACCTTGGCCATCACTCGTTCCATAAATGGCCCGTAAATAGATTCCTGGATCAGCGCTCGTGATGGACAGGTACAGACTTCGCCCTGGTTAAAGAAGCCCAGCACCAGGCCTTCAACTGCTTTCTCGATAAAATCCGACTCGGCATTCATCACATCAGCAAAATAGATATTCGGTGACTTGCCGCCCAGCTCGACGGTGCAAGGAATAATGTTCTCGGCGGCACAGGCCATAATATGGCGTCCCACCGGCGTTGAGCCGGTAAAGGCGATTTTGGCGATACGTTTGCTGGTTGCCAGCGCCTCGCCTGCTTCACGGCCAAAGCCCTGCACCACATTAAGCACGCCTGCCGGGAAGATATCGCCAATTATTTCCATTAATAAGGTGATACCCAGCGGTGTTTGCTCTGCCGGTTTCAGCACTACACAGTTACCGGCAGCCAATGCTGGTGCCAGTTTCCATGCGGCCATCAGCAGCGGGAAGTTCCAGGGAATAATTTGCCCGACAACACCCAATGGTTCGTGGAAATGATAAGCCACGGTTTTTTCATCGATCTCGGCGGCGCTGCCTTCCTGTGCCCGCAGGCAACCAGCAAAATAACGGAAGTGATCCACCGCCAGCGGCAGGTCGGCATTGAGGGTTTCGCGGATAGGTTTACCGTTATCCCAACTTTCTGCCACGGCAAGATATTCCAGGTTGGCCTCGATACGATCGGCCACCTGCAGCAGCAAGTTGGAACGATGTTGTACGCTGGTTCTTCCCCAGGCATCGGCGGCACGATGAGCCGCATCCAGGGCTGCGTCAATATCCCGGGCATCAGATCGTGGAAACTGGGCAATATCACTGCCATTGACCGGCGAAGTGTTCATAAAATATTGACCGCTTAGCGGTTCAATAAATTTACCATCAATAAAGTTACCGTAGGCGGCTTTAAAAGAGACTAAAGCGTCGGTGGTTCCGGGATGTGCGTATCGCATGGCAAACTCCTTATGTAGGGTACCGCTATCAGATGACTGACAACCGCCACAGCACCTCGTCTTGGGGGTTTTACGGTTGCAATATTGTTAATGCAGCGGTCGTGCCAAATTTTCCATTTTGATACCTATGTTTTAATAGTCATATTTATCAAATAAATAGCCAGTGGCTAATATTTTGTATCGCATTAAGCAATAGAGAATTCGCCATTTGTGTTGCAAATCGCAACATATACAAAATGTCATGGCTACAATGTTGCAACACTTCAACTATCGCCATGAGGTTACCTATGCAGGGAAATTCGTCAGCGACCAGCACATCTCCAATCACGCCTAATCCGCTACTGAGTGACTCCTGGTTTCGCAGCCAGCTCTACGGTTTAGACCGTATGGCCGACGATTTTCCACGTATTCGACAAGGTGAACTGGCCGATCTGTTGGCAAATAATGCCGCCTTACAGCAATTCGCCCAGCCAGTGGTCAAACGGCTGGCGGAGAAAATTGTCGATAAACAGTCGGTAGTGGTGCTGTCGGAGGCCAGCGGCTTGTTATTAAATACCGTCGGCGAGATGCAGGCCCTGCAAAAAGCCCAGCGCCATGCTCTGATCCCCGGTAATTTATGGAGTGAATGCGGACGCGGCACCAATGCCATAGGTACAGCATTGGCAATTGATGATGGCTGTGAGATCTACGGACAGCAACACTATCTCACCAGCAATCAGGGGCTTTACTGCGCCGCCATGCCGTTACAAGCACCGAATGGCCAGATTGCCGGCGTGCTGGATATTTCCGGACCGGCACATCACGCCCATCCTTTTACCCTGGCCTGGGTAAAAGAAGCGGCAAAACAAATCGAATATCTGTGGGTAAAGCAGAGTTTGCATGCGGATCAGTGGCTAATGAGTCTGCATCAACAAGTGCAGGGTCTCGATCACCTCGATGAGTTGCTGCTGATTTTTTCCGATAATATTTTGACGGCTGCTAACCGACAGGCAATGCGCGAGCTGGATCTCACTGCCAATCAATTGGGTACACTGACTTTCCAACAACTGTTTCCACAGAGTACGCAACAAGCCAACCGGGTGCCGCAACCTCTGGTTACCCGCGATCAACAGCGCTATTTTTTTCAATTACATGCACCCGCAAGAAGTCACTTTTCGTCAGCGACAACCAAGCACACGGCCGATCTCTCGTTTTCACTGCGCGGTGACGCAGATAAAATGGTGCGCTTGCTCGATGCCGGTGTCTCGCTGTGTATTCATGGTGAAACCGGCAGCGGTAAAGAGTATGTCAGTCGCGCGCTGCATCAACGCAGTCAGTGGCAAGCTGGCAAATTTGTGGCTATCAACTGCGCGGCTATTCCCGAATCGCTGATTGAGTCCGAGCTTTTTGGCTATCAGCCGGGCGCCTTTACCGGGGCCAGTAAAACTGGCTATATCGGTAAAATTCGCGAGGCCGATGGTGGCGTGCTGTTTCTGGATGAAATTGGCGATATGCCGTTGCCGTTGCAAACCCGTTTGCTGCGCGTGTTGCAAGAAAAAGAGGTCGCTCCGCTCGGTTCCAGCCGAAGCTGGCCGGTGAATTTTGCCGTGATTTGCGCCACCCACCGCGATCTTGCTCAGTTGGTGGCTGCCGGGCAATTCCGTGAAGATCTTCTCTATCGTTTGCAGGAGTTTTCGCTAACCATTCCGCCATTGCGTGAATGGCCTGCTCTGCCCAGTTTTATTATCCGTCTATGGCAGGAACTTGGCGGGGAACGGCGGGGGATCCAACTGGCACCCGGGCTACAGGACGCGTTAGCCAGGCATTCATGGCCAGGAAATGTGCGGCAACTGCGTAGTTTACTGAAAGTTCTGCTGGCGCTGGCAGATGATAATGAAATTCTCGACCGCGAGAAATTACCCTATCCGCTAGAAGATAGCCAACCACGCCCGGCTTTGCAGCAGCATGACCATCGGCTGATTGCCGAAACGCTGCAACATTTTAACGGTAATATCAGTAAGACCGCGCAGTCTCTGGGTGTTGCGCGCAGTACGCTTTACCGGCGTGCCGCGCGCGAAAAACGTTAATGGCTATTAACGGATAAGACGACCTTCCACCGGATAGCCGGGATCGGTGTAACCTGCTGTCGAGGCATGACCGGGGGCAACCAGTGAGTTGATAAAATCTTCGTCTTCACGAGTAAGTGTAAAGTCCAGACTCTGCATATAACTATCCCAATGGGCTTCGGTCCGCGGTCCGACAATGGCCGAGGAGATATACTGGTTGTTGAGCACCCAGGCAATGGCAAAAGCGATGGAGTTTGTGCCGCGATCGGCTGCATAGTCAGCAATCTTCTGCGCAATTGCAATAGATTCCTGGCGCCATTCGGTTTGCTGGATACGAAGGTCGCCACGCCCTGCCCGACTATCTGCCGGTGGCGGAGTTTCAGCGCGATATTTACCGGTAAGTACACCGCGAGCCAGTGGGCTATAAGGCACAATCCCCAGACCGTAATGGGCCGCTGACGGGATCTGTTCGACCTCTGATTTACGGTCGACAATATTGTATAACGGCTCGCTGACCACCGGGCGTTCAATACCCAGTTGATCGGCAATACGGCACATTTCGGCGATGCGCCAACCCGAGAAATTTGACACACCGTAGTAGCGAATTTTCCCCTGGTTAATCAGTTCTCCCATCGCGCGCACCCCCTCTTCCAGCGGTAAATCCAGCAACGCCCGGTGAAAATAGAGGATATCAATATAGTCTGTATCCAGCCTTTTGAGACTGGCTTCTACCGATTGGCGGATCCATTTTCTCGACTGGCCAAACTGATTGGGACCGCTGGCAAACGGGAAACCGAACTTAGTGGCAATCACCCAATCGTCACGATTAGCGGCCACGGCCTTGCCGACCACCTCTTCTGATTTACCGCCATAATAAACATCTGCGGTATCAATAAAATTGATACCCTGTTCCCCGGCCTTGGCAATAATGCGTTTTGAGGTTTGCAGATCGGTTTCACCGCCAAACATCATGGCACCGAGGCACAGCGGAGAGACTTTTAAGCCGCTGCGGCCCAGATTCTTGTAGTTCATATTGACTCCCATCAAAGGTTTTTTATCAGCCAGCAGGGTTGCCCCGCTTAGCGTGAATGCATCGGCATAGAGTGCAGGCCTTAGATACTCTCATTCAGGGATCAATTGATAAATAGCTAATAATGCATGCATATATGAATATAATTCACCAATAATGGTTATCTCATTGAATAACATAAATAAATGGGTTCAATACTATTAATGAGAAAACTGCATAAATTATTGCTATATTTATGTTTTTATTTGATAAATAATCATCACTAAGGGCATAGCGTTAAGACGCACTGAACAGCTAACAAAACAGGGATAAAAGAAACACAATCAGCATGGCAATGAGGATAAATCCAATTACCGACCCAATTGCCGCCAAGGCTACGCCATAAAAATAAGTAGCGATAACGATGCCCAATATTAACGCCATAACCATTGGGATATAGATCAGGAAAATATATTTAGCCTGGGTTTTTAAGCATTTTTTTATAAAATTAACCATGGTTATTGCCTCCCATTGTTAATGATATTTGCCAGCTCATTAAACCGAGGGATCCTTATCTGCTGGTATTGCCTGTTCATATTAAATCCTTTTAAATTCCTATGGTTAATTGCTTTCCCATAGTAGCAAAAACCGCTCCTAACTCAAATTAATTGCATCATATTTAGCCAGCCAGATCGTCTGTAAACCACATTCCGGATCTTCGACCTGCATATCAATGACGCTAAAACCATGCTGATGTAATAGCTGCCGGTACTCCTCCGGGGCCAGGCTGGCGTGGTAAAGCGGCTGATTTTCAAACGTGCCAATCGCTTCGCCGTCTGCCGGTCCACTGGTAAACATCAGGATGGCATTGACCCTGGCATGGCATTGAAAAATATCAAACATCCGACGCTGATCGTCGCGCTTAAGGTGGAAGAAACTGTTCCAGGCCAGCAGCCCGTCAAACTTGTCTGGCAGCGCAAGCTGTCGCATATCGGCCACTTGCCAATGGTGGTGTGGAAAGCGTTGGCGGCAAAGGTTAATCATCGATGGCGAAGCGTCAATGCCGCAGAAATCATGGTTCTGCGCAATCAGATATTCGGCGACCGGTTTACCGGCGCCACAGCCAATATCAAGAATTTTTCCGTGTGGGATCATGGCGTGACGAAATTTATCCAGCCACTTCTGCTCATAGAAATGGTGCTGCCTGACGTTATCCCAGGCAGCGGCGTGGTGTTCATAGAGATCAATAATGTTCTCGGCACTGGGATGATCCATCGGGAATTCCTGTTGAGAATAAGTGACGGTGTAACATCTATGGCAACCAGCCAGGGATCACCGTCTTCAAGGCAAACGGTTATTATTAGCCGCAAATAGATTCTTGATGCAATAAAAAACGGAGCATACCCTGCTCCGTTTTTATTAGATTCATCGACGCTAATTGACGATCAGTTCGTCTGTTTTTCTACATATTCCAGCGCGGCAGCTAAACTTTCGGCATTGGGGTGGTCAGGCAATAGATGAATTGATTCCCCGGCTTTTAGCGTGCGCTCAATCAGCCGCGAGACATGCTGCCGATCGTGAATATCCACCTGCAATTGTGCCAGAGTGACCGGCAGATCCAGGCGCTGGTACAGCGCAATAAGCTGGCTGACCACGTCAAACTGCTTAAGTAAGGCGCTTTGCACCAAAATGCCATAGGCCACTTTGGTACCGTGCAAAAACACATCCGTCTGAGGCAAGGCGGTAAGACCATTATGTACCGAGTGCGCGGCAGCAATACGGGTATAACGCTCGCCAAGGCCGCCAACCAGACCACCGCCAGCAATAATGGCGTCGATCACATTGATCAATGGTTTGCTCAATTGCCCTTCACTCTGCGCCTGCAGCGCGGCTTCGCTTTCATTGAGTAATATGTCACGAATAGTCCGTGCAGTATTCAAGCCGAGTTGTGCGGTCAGTGGCAGACTTTGCGGCTGCGGGCAGAGCACCACGGCTTCATACCATTTTGCCAGCGTGTCACCAATACCGGCTAACAGGTATTCTTTCGGTGCTTGCAAAATTATCTGCGGTTCCACCAGAACCAGGTGATTGGCATCATTAAATATTTCATAATTCAACGCGACGCCTTCATCGTTATACCAAACGGATAACGGCGTCCAGGCGGCACAGGTCGCCGCAATGGTCGGGATGGCGACCACCGGCAGGCCCAGCTTACGGGCCACGACTTTGGCGGTATCCAATACCGCGCCGCCGCCAATACCGATCACGACCTGACGATCGTCACCGGCAAGCCCGGAAATACGCTGCACTTCACTCTCACTACAGTGGGCTTTAAACAGCACGCGTGTCGCCTGCGGATCGGAAAAATCCTTGGGCAGGAACGCTTGGGCTGCATTCAGGGCGCGTTCGCCATAAATCCACAGGGCATGTTGCAGTTGTTGCGGAGAATAAAAATCCGCCAGGCGCTCAATGGCACCGGGGAAAGAAAAGTAGTTTGCGGGGCCGGTGACCACGCGAATATCGGTATCGCTCATTCAGAACCTTTAATTTTGGCGTATAAAGACAATGACCTTATCCTACATCTGGCCTTCCGGATGGCTAATATCTTTTGGGTCTAAGTTATACTATTTAATGCACTTAAGAGTTAAAAAAATCACTTAATACATTTTTAACCGCTTCAGGCTGCTCTTCCTGCAGGAAATGACCGCTATGGGGGATGGTAACCCCAGTAACCTGTTGAGCAAAAGGTCGCAGTGGTGCAGCCATATCGGCAATGGATCCCTGCCCGGCGCTGATGGCCAGCAGCGGCATAGTTAATTTTCCCTGTGATTGCAGTTGCCTGTTTTGCGCAATCGACAATTCAATGGCGCGATAATAGGCCAGTCCGGCGCGCAGTCCGCCGTTTTGGCTAAAAATTCGTAGGTATTCCGCCATATCCTCGTCAGTAAATACCTGTGGGTTGGCTGTTTTTCTTTTAAGAAACCACTGCAAATACACCGCTTCCCGCCCGCTAATAAGCGCCTCCGGCAGATCGGCAATGGCGTGGAAGGCAAAATGCCAGGTGCGCCAGGCTTTATCCGCCGCCAGGGGAAGAGTCTCAGGTAAGGTTACTCCGGGGATGCCAGCATCCAACAACGCCAGTTTTATTATCTCCTGGCCAAACAGCGCGGCATAAGTCCAGGCCACCCAGGCACCAATATCATGGCCAGCTAAATAGTAACGTTCAACGCCCAGTTGTTGTAAAACACCATGCATCCTGGTTGCCAGCGACTGAGTGTCATAGCCATCGTTGGGCAGATCCGAGTCACCCTGGCCTGGAAGATCGGCGGCAATAACCCGGTATTTCTCCCCCAGGGCAGGCATGATTTTTCGCCAGGCGTACCAGCTTTGCGGGAAACCCGCTAACAGCAGCAACACTTCTCCGTCAATTTTTCCGCCAATAACATAATGTATTCTCACTCCGTCGACGGTGGCATAGCGATGAGTAAAACCGGGCAAAGCAGTATCAGTCAATGCCAGGGGCTGTACCTGGGTCATCGCCGCTTGGCTCGTGCTCGTTATCGGCTGCATAGATCCTCTCTGGTTAGATTTATTTAGGTAATGATCGCTTCCTAAATGGATAAATTTTTACTGCAATATTTTCAAGGCCATAGCAATAGTACGTTGATGATCACCCGGGTTTGCCACTTTACCGGCCACCCGCAGGCCGTACAGCAGGCTTTGCAGCAGCGAGGTTGCTGTTTCACCATCAATCTCGGACGAGATGGAACCATCTGCCTGCCCCTCGGCAATCAAGGCCGCAAGATAACCTTGTTGGCTAGAAACCGCCTGCTCTACCTGCGCGACCAGCATTGGCGCGAAAATCTGCAACTGGACAGTACTGCCCACCACCAGGCAACCACGTCGCCCCTCAACTTCCTGTGCAGAGTCGAGATAGAAGTCAATTAACGCAGCTATTTTCTCCAGGCCGTTAGTTTTGCCTGCAATGCGATCTTTTAGCGCGGCGTGGCGCTGGGCAAGATAACGCGCAAATACTGCTGCAAACAGCCGGTTTTTGTCGCCAAAGGCTTTATAGATACTGCCCACGGTCAGACCCATCACCTGCCCCAACTCACTGATGGCTGCCGCCTGAAAGCCTTTTTCGCGAAATAGCACCATGGCTTTATCCAGAGCGCTATCCATATCAAACTCTCGCGGACGACCGCGTTCTGCGCTGTGAAGATGTTGAGTCATAGTGGCCTTGTATTGTTTGGGAAACGATCGCTTCCTAATTTAGCAGCGGATCGCTGTAAAAGCCAGAGGTCATAAGGTTGCAACCTTAGAATGTTTTAATATTCTTAATCTAAGGATTTCTCAGTTTGCCTTTGCGCCTGGTTGTTATCCTATTGTTCTTTTTTTAGATTGGGTAGAGGACGTAATATGGCAACAAGCTTGAGGTTTATGATCACCCGCTGGCGGGCACCTTTGGTATGGGGGGTAATCTGTTTTTATCTGCTCAATCATAAAATCTTCTCATCGGTCCATGCGCTGTCCACGGTTTACCAGCAGAATAAGCAGCAAGGTTTTAGCGTTGCCAGCTATTTCTTTAATGCCTTTGTGATCCCACCGATACCGGGACTGGTAGTGTTTCTTGCCTTTATCATTATTTGCTACTTTATTTTTCGCCAGGGTATGCCGCGCCCTTCCGCACAGATACTGCTCTATCTCGGTCTGATTGCGCTGAATACTCTCACCATTTTGGCTATAGGTTATCTCTCTTATACTATTAGTTTGGCGTTAAGCAACCAGCCTTCTTATGCCGTTACGCCGGAACTGATGCCGTGGATCCACGTTGTGCTACAGGGTACGACAGAGCGGGCATTGATGATTGGGGTATGCTTTTATGCACTGCTGCGCGAATTGCGTTTTTCAGCGGCACTATCGTCCTCCACGGATAAAGATTGAAAGCCACTGGCTGTTTTTTTGAGCAGTCGTTGCACCTTTCTGACAAATGGCATAGAGTAAACTATGTCATTTGACTAATCATAATCCCGGAGGGAGGTGATCTATGAGAACATTTATTCCTTCACAGAGTAGCAAACCTGACGATCTATGGCGGTTTATCGGCTTTCCGGCCAGCCGCGGCGCACACTTGACCTCAACCCTGCGTCAGGGCATTGCCATTGGCGTGGTAGATTCCATTCAGCAGTGGTCCTCGCTGCCGAAAGCGGAGATTTTGCGCATTGCCGGTATCTCACAGCGCAATTATGCCCGCCGCCGCTCCGGTGACGGCATGTTTACCGCCGATGAGAGTGAATGTATTGCCCGTTTTGTGCGGGTAATGGATGCCGCGGTGCAGCTTTTTGAAGGCCATCGCGATAAAGCCGCGCAATGGATGACCCATCCGGTTCGTGGTCTGGGAGACGTGGCACCGGTAACCCTGTTAGATACCGAAAGCGGTGCGCTGGATGTACTCGATCTGATTGGTCGTCTTGAACACGGCGTTCCCTCTTGATCTTGTATCGGCTAAGTAAATCGCATTTTGCCGATAGCGCCTGGACGGGCTATGGTGCCCAGCAGTTTGGCGGCCGCTGGAATCATAAGGGCATTGCCGCTGTCTATCTGGCCACCAGTGTTTCTCTGGCGTTACTGGAGATCCTGGTACATCTTAATGATGACGATATCCTCGCTGCCTATTCGCTGTTTAGTATTGAAGTGGACGAAAAGGAGATCCAACGCCTGGAAGCGGTGTCCTTGCCAGAAAACTGGCGGGATGTGATAACACCAACCAGCACCATGGATATTGGCAGTGAATGGTTAACGTCTCACTCATCTCTGGGGTTGATGGTACCCTCGACGCTGGTGCCGACTGAATATAACGTAATGCTAAATCCGAAACATGCGCTCTATGCCGGCAGTTTGGCCAGCGTCAAACGGCTGGATTTTGCCTTTGACCCGCGACTTAATTAGATTTTCTTTAATAACCCCCCAATTCAGCCTGATGCAGCCCGCACGGAGAGCATGCGATGAAAAATATCACCTTCTACCAGCGTTTTGAGGCCGACATTCTTGCCGGACGCAAGACCATTACCTTGCGTGATAAAAGTGACGCCGACTATGCCGCCGGGGATAAAGTCAGCGTGGCGCGTTATGAAGATAACCTGTTCTTTTGTCATATCGAGGTAAAATCCGTTACCCCTATCCGCTATGACCAGCTCACCGAGCTCCAGGCCCGCCAGGAAAATATGACCCTGGACGAATTGAAAAAGGTGATCGGCGAGATTTACCCGGGGATCACCGAGTTATATATGATTGAATTCAGCCTTTGTAAGGGTGATTAAGCCGGCCACTGCGAACCACGAATAATCGAGCAGAAATTACCGCGGACAAATGCAGGTTCTTTATCGGCGATCACATCCGCTTTGACATTGCCAAAGGTGGTCTGCGGCCGGTCTTTTATCCCCTGATAAAAGGTATTGATAATATCTTCTTTAAACTGCGGCGAACGTGGATGGACAGCAACCACGGCGTCACGCTTATCCGCGTCATAACCGTCATAGTTAATACCCAATACATCCATCTCTACGCCAGCCGTGACCAAGGCAATCACCGGATCCATAAATTCCGGAATGCCTGGTGTGGTATGTAATGCAATCGCAGTCCAGACTTTTGTGATATCCGCCTGGTCAATATGATGCTGCTGTAAAAAGTCACGTGCGGCATTGGCACCATCCACTTCAAAGCGTTTATCACAACTGCAATGATGCGCCGTCAACCCCATATCGTGAAACATACAGCCGATATACAGCAGTTCATGATCAACCTGCAACTTACGTTGTTGCCCGGCCAACGCGGCCCAGTAGTACACCCGGCTTGAGTGATGAAATAACAGATCGGATTCGCAATCGCGAACCAGTTCGGTGGCCTGGCGCGTCATCAGACTATCGGGGATGCGGATGCCATTGATATTCAGTGTCATGATTTATTCCTGTCGGTTACGAGGTAAGCTGTGATTTATAGCCTAAAGTAGCGGCATAATGTCTTCAATCGTATTAATATGACGATAAGAGACATTGTGACGCGTACAGACACAGGAGCAGGCGAATGATCAAAAAGGTGCAGATCCTGGCTATCCCCGGGGTGCAGTTACTGGATGTTTCCGGCCCGCTTGATGTCTTTGCCGAAGTCAATCAACAGCTGGGCCGCAGTATCTATCAGCTTGAGGTACTGGCCTGGCAGGATATGACGATTGTCACCTCCTCCGGCGTTGGTCTGCTGGCGACTGCACTAATGACCGATCGCCCCGATCAGCCGGTGGATACCTTTTTGGTGGCAGGTGCCCCGGATATTGCCCGTTTTACCCCGCCATCCTTGCTAGTAGACTTGATCAAACAACGTGCCTTACAGAGTCAGCGTTTTGGCTCGGTATGTACCGGGGCATTGCTGCTGGCGGCAACCGGATTGCTTGACGGTCATCGTGTTACCACCCACTGGGCAATTGCCGATACCTTATGCAAAGGGTATCCCGGCGTTCAAGTCGATGCCGACGCCATTTATATCGCTGAAGGCCCACTGCGCACTGCCGCCGGGGTCACCTCGGGTCTGGATCTGGCATTGATGATGGTTGAGGAAGATATGGGGCGCGAGGTGGCAATGAGTGTTGCGGCGCAACTGGTGATGTTCTTTAAACGGCCTGGTGGCCAGATGCAATTTAGCCGACTGGGTCGAACCTCGCTCAGTGGCCGCTCGGCGTTGCAGGATCTGCAGCGCTGGGTGACCGGGAATTTGCCCCAGGTGTTTAGCGTGCAGCTAATGGCCGAACATATGGGTATCAGTTCCCGTCATCTGTCGCGTCTGTTTACGCAGGAACTGGGCATTAGCCCGGGGGAATGGCTCGAACAGGAAAAAATCAGCCACGCGCGCTTTATGCTGGAGTCCTCCACGCTCACTCCCAAGCAAATAGCCGCGCAGTGCGGTTATTCCAGTATTGATATACTAAGACGCGCGTTTTACCGCCAGCTTAATACCAGCCCGGCGCAATATCGTAAATATTTTCAGGGTAAAACCGCCCCGCATCAGGCTGAATAGCCAGTATAGACACTGACCTTTATCCTACAGACCGTCGAAAGCAGTCCGGATGATGGCTATTAATCAGCCCCGTTGCTTCCATCCAGGCATAAACAATCACCGGGCCGACAAAACTAAAACCGCGTTGTTTTAACTCTTTGGAGATTTGTGTAGAAAGTGGGCTGGAGGTCGGGATCGGCCCGAGATGCTGGATCGGTTTGCCGCCAATTCGAGACCAAATCCATGACGAGAAATCTTCCCCCGCCGCCTGCATACGTAAAAAGGCGCGGGCATTGTTGACCACTGCGGTGATTTTGCTGCGCGAACGAATAATCTCGGGATTGACGACCAGCCGCTCAATATCTTCGGCGGTAAAAGCCGCCACTAAAGTGGGTTCAAAACCGCAAAATGCCTGGCGCAGCGCTTCACGTTTTTTAAGGATAATGCGCCAGGATAACCCCGCCTGGAAGCCGTCCAGCATCAGCTTTTCCCATAACGCCCGGCTGTCAGTCAACGGCACGCCCCATTCGCGATCATGATACTGCTGCATCAGCACATCATCCCGTGCCCAGGAGCAGCGATTAATTTCTTCCATTTCAGTCTGTTACCTCACGTCCCGGGCGATAGTCGTCAAGTTCACTGGCCGGTGTGCCGAGGATTTCCTGCGTCACCAGGCGGGCAAGCAATGGTGACAGTGTCACGCCGCTATGAGTCACCACGGTGTAATAGCCGTTAATCCCCGCAGTCGGTCCAACCAGCGGGTAACCGTCAACGGGTAAAGCACGAATACCCATGCGCGCCTGATACTGTTCTGGTTTGAGTTCACTGAGTTTGGGCCATACCTGGCTTGCATGGCGCAGAATATCCTCGGCCAGACGATTAACTTCAGCGGCAGAAGTGGTTTCATCAATGTCATAGACCCCTTCGTTGGGGCAAAGCAAGGTGACACCGTCACCATCCGGACGACAGTGAAATAGCGGCGTGGCCATAATATGGCTGACCGGAACACAGTCGGCAGGAACACGAATAAGAATACCGGTGGTAGGTGCCAGTCTCGTTGCCAGCGCCCCATGGTAAGGCGGTTTGTCTGACCAGCGTCCGCTGGCATTGATGGTGAGATCGGCAGCATGAAAGACACCATCGGCAGTGCGCACACCCGTGACAGTGTCACCTGATTGCACTATCTCCATCACCTTACTGCCGGTGACTATTTTGGCACCCGAGGCCGCACTGGCCTGCAGTAATTGCTGGATATACTGCTGAGTATCCAGCCAGCCTTCTGACGGAAACCAGCCTATCACTCCTTCGTCACCCGTCAGCCGTAGTTGCGGCTCGTACTGCTGTAATTGCTGCGCGTTGATCCGCTCTGCGGGATAGGCTAATTGTTTAAGTTGATGGAGATTATCCTCCATGGCCTGCTGCTGGTCTGCCGATCGCCATTCCAGACAACCGCACAAATTAAGCCAGGGGGCCTGACCAAAACGTCGGGCCAGCTCGCGATGCGCCTGCATCCCCGCGGCATTTAAGCGATGGTAGGCGGCTGGCGGTTTACTGTGCGAATTGACCCAGGCAAAAGAGTTGGCACTGGTGCCCTTACCCGCTTCACCTGCATCCATCACGGTGACCGCCAGTCCGGCCTGCGTCAGTTCCCAGGTCAACGACGCGCCGATCATCCCGGCGCCTATCACGATAATTTTCATCAGATCTCCAGCAAGTTACAGGTGAGTACCATCCTTAGAACCGGGTCATGGCAGCAAGTCGATTGGTAATAGCCTGCTTAATCAATAAAGTAGCCAAGCAAGCTGCAGGGTGCAACCTTTATCCAGCCAACTCGCCCATCAAGGCAACGTCATATGGGCGTCATAAACCCCCTTTAGGCTGACGGCTACATTATAAATCCCAAAGAGGATAGTTCCCATGACGCACCCAATCACTTGGTCGCTGGCGCTTGTCTGCCTGATGACACCCGCACGCGGTCCCCGGCAACAGGCGACCAGCCCATGCCACTGACTCCTCCGGCAACAGCCATTCGCGTGGAAAACGTCTGTCACCGCTTTGGTAGCAATACGGTATTAAATAACCTTAGCCTGACGGTGCCGCAAGGAACCATTATTGCCCTGCTGGGTCCTTCCGGCTGCGGTAAAAGCACTTTGCTCAAATTACTGGCGGGATTACTGCATCCCGATGCCGGTCAGGTATTTTTTGGTACGCAGAAAGTGGTGGATGGTCGTTTTAGTCTGCCGCCGGAAAAGCGCGACCTGGGCATGGTGTTTCAGGATTATGCCTTATGGCCCCATATGACAGTGGCGCAAAACGTCGCATTTCCATTGCAGATGCGCGGCATCGCCCGTCCGTTACGGCAACAGCGGGTACTGGCGGCGTTGGATCGGGTGGGCCTGGCCGACTTTGAACAGCGCCGTCCATACGAGCTCTCCGGCGGTCAGCAGCAGCGTGTAGCGTTGGCGCGTGCCATTGTCGCCGAGCCACAGATTCTGTTATTCGATGAACCCCTGTCCAATCTGGATCGTGACCTGCGCGAAACCCTGTGTACAGAGATGGCAGTGTTATTGCGCCAGCTGGGTACCACGGCAGTGTATGTCACCCACGATCAGCAGGAGGCCGAGGCACTGGCTCATGCCATTGCCCGTATGAAGCAAGGTGTTATCGAGCGCATTGATTATCTGCAAAAACCCGCTGTTTCTCCTTTTGTTGCCTAACTTTTGGTGGAATTCACATGAACATATTGCCTGCCTTTCGTCACTCTTCACTATTCAAAACAGGATCACTAACTGCTATGACGCTCTCTGTTGTTCTCGCCAGCTGCAGTGCTCAGGCACTGACGGTATATACTGCCGGACCAGGTTCGTTGGCCAAAAAACTGGCCGCCGGTTATGAAAAGCAAACCGGCGTCAAAGTGGATGTTTTTCAGGCTACTACCGGCAAAGTAATGGCCCGCCTCGATGCGGAACAGGCTAATCCCCAGGCGGATGTACTGATTTCGGCCTCCTGGGATACCGCCACCAGTCTGGAAAAACGTGGCTGGCTGCTGGCCTACCAAAGCCCGAATGCCGCCCAGGTGCCAGCCGCCTTTAAATCGCCTTACTACGTGGCACAGGGGATTTCGGCACTGGGGATTGTCTGGAATAGCAAAAGTGCCACGCCGGAACCGAAAGACTGGCGCGATCTGGCACAACCGGCATTTAAAAACCTGGTTACCACCCCCGACCCGTCCCTCTCCGGTGCCTCACTGGATTTGCTGATCGGTCTGCATAATGCCTACGGCCAACAGGCATGGCAGCTGTTTACCGACTTAAAAACCAACGGCATGATTATGGCCGGTCCCAATGCCCAGGCATTAACGCCGGTACTGCAAGGGGCAAAAGCCGCAGTGTTTGGCGCAGTAGATTATGTCGCCTATAACAGCGTTCAGGAAGGTGAAACCATCAAAGTCATTTTCCCGTCCAGTGGCACGGTGATCGCCCCGCGTCCGATGATGATCCTTAAAAGCAGCAAGCAGCCGGAACAGGCTAAAGCCTTTGTCGACTATGTATTGTCGGTTGAAGGCCAAAAGTTGGTAGCCGATGCCTGGTTAATGCCGGCGCGCGACGATGTCAATGCGCAACGTCCGCTGTTTAAATCGCTGAAACTGTTACCTCAGGAAAGCGTCGACAGCAGCGATCGCACTCAGATCCTTGCGCAATTTGCTGCGCTGTTTACCAGCAAGTAATAGCTGTCTCGCCCGGAGCCTGAAATGAACAAAAATATGCTGCTGCTGTTTACCGGCGCAGCCCTACTGTTATTGGTGGCCATGCCGATAAGCTTTGTACTGTTGCAGGCGGTATTCCCGCAGCTTAACAGCGGCAGCTTTGCGGCGCCCTTTAGCGCCTTTGCCAGACTGTTTGCCGATGCACGCTTTCCCGGGTTATTAACGGGCACGCTGCAACTGGGAACCGGTGTCGCGCTGGGCAGTGCGCTGCTCGGCATTCCGCTGGGTGCATTACGTGGCTTGTTTGCGTTGCCTTTTGCTGCCCTGTGGGATGCGTTATTTTTGATCCCCTTTCTATTCCCTCCTTATCTGGCCGCCCTTTCCTGGATGCTGGCGCTGCAGTCTCGCGGTTATGTCGAGCAACTCTCGGCCATCGATCTGAACAACTTGCTGTTTTCCCTGCCGGGCATGGTGGCAGTGATGACGCTGAATGTCTTTCCGGTAGTCTATTTTGCCGTTTCACGCAGCATGGCTGCCAGCGGCAGTAGACTGGCGGACGTCGCTCGGGTACACGGTGCTGGCCCCTGGCGTGCTTTTTGGCGTGTTAGCTTACCGCTGGCCCTGCCAGCGATAGCCTCCAGCCTGTTGCTGGCCTTTACGCTGGCAATTGAAGAGTATGGCGTCCCCGCCGCGCTGGGTACGCGCAGCGGCATTGCCGTGCTGACCACCGGCATCGAACAAAGGCTGGCGGACTGGCCGATTGATATGCCCGGTGCTGCCGGGCTTTCGGTAGTCCTGGTGGCCATTGCCTGTGTAGCCTATGCCCTGCAAGGACGTCTGACCGTCGGCAGTAACGTCGAAACCACTTCCGGCAAGCCGGTACCCGTGGTGCCAAGACCATTGGGCGCGGCCCGCTATCCGGTAATGCTATTGTTTACGCTGGTAGCGCTGCTGGCGGTAGCAATGCCTCTGGCCTCAATGCTGGTCACCGCCCTGACCCGCACGCTGTCTGGCGGGTTACAGTGGCACAATTTGTCCTTCAGCCATTTTAGCGCGCTGTTTGATCGACAGGGCGATGCGCTGGCGGCACTGGGTACCAGTCTTGGTCTGGCGCTGGCCACGGCGCTGATTGTCGGCGCGGTCGGCCTGCTGGCCGCATGGTTGGTGGTGGCACAGCGAGTGCGTTTTGCCCGGGCTATTGACGCGCTGTCATTGTTTCCCGCTGCACTACCGGGGATCGTCGTCGGGGTTGGATTGATACTCGCCTGGGATCGCCGTTTCTGGCCGCTGACGCCTTATAACACCTGGGGTATATTATTGCTGGCCTACTGTTGCCTGTTGTTGCCCTATCCCGTGCGCTACGTTAGCGCTGCGATAAAACAGATTGGCAGCAATCTCGAGGCAGCAGCGCGGGTTCACGGGGCCAGTGCGGCCCAAGGCTTGCGGCTGATCCTGCTGCCGCTGGTGTGGCCCAGTCTGCTGGCGGCAATGATGATGGTTTTTGCGGTCGCTTCGCGCGAGTTGGTCACCTCACTATTACTGGCACCTGCCGGGGTAGAAACCGTGTCGGTTTTTGTCTGGCGTCAGTTCGAGCAAGGTTCGGTGGGCGACGGTATGGCGATGGCCAGCCTGGCGGTAATATTGACGCTGGCGGTAATGTTGACGGCTATCAAGCTGCAAAACCGCCCTGCGCGGTAAATATCAGGTTATTTTTGACACCGCCAGACGTGCTGGTGCGGCGGTAGAAAGCAACTCGCGAACCACGGTTTTGTCATACTCGGTGGCCGGATTGTAGACCACCATACTCAAATGGGGGCTGCCATCGACGGCAAAGGAGGAGTAATCCAGATGAATAATGCCCCGGGTAGCATGATAGATCG
The DNA here is from genome assembly GCF_012933545.1 of Rouxiella aceris. Classification (GTDB taxonomy): domain Bacteria; phylum Pseudomonadota; class Gammaproteobacteria; order Enterobacterales; family Enterobacteriaceae; genus Rouxiella; species Rouxiella aceris. The sequence goes on from NZ_JAADJU010000017.1 coordinate 27,933, forward strand.
CCTTACGTCCTTCGCCATGGTTGCTGACGTCCTGATCGAGCCACAGCTCACGAAACTGCGGGCTTAGCGCACTTAATTCGTCGACCAAGGCCTGGATTGAACTGCTCATGCCCGCTCGGGCGGTTTCGGTGCGGAAAGTGGCAACCACAAAACGTGCCACCTTATCCCAGTCCGGCATACTGGCCTGTTTGCGCGGATTGCTAAACAGCATGCGTAAAATATTGCGCTGCGCCACCGGCATGCTGGCATAGTCTGCCATCACCAATGCTGCCGCACGATTCCATGCCACCACCGTCCAGTCCGGCGTTTTGATAAAAGCCGGGATAGTCTCCATGGCGTCCAGCAAGCGCTGTAACTGCGGGGAGACGGTCATTTCCGGCTGATTCTGCAGTTGCGGCAGACGGTTTTGCGCCAGCAAAAACAGATAATCGCGCTCAACCTCGCTTAATACCAACGCCTGTGCCAGCCGCTCCAGCACCTCGCTTGACGGCGCGCCTTCGCGACCCTGTTCAAGCCAGGTATACCAGGTAGTGCTGACATTAGCGCGCAGCGCCACCTCTTCACGACGCAGGCCCGGCGTACGGCGGCGCGTCATGGAGTAGCCGAGACTGGCGGCATCGAGCTTGCTGCGGCGATCTTTAAGATAGTTTCCCAGCAGATTCTGATCTGACATTGTTAACCTGTTTACCCTATTAGTCATTATACCCGTATAACGTCACGTCTTTTCCGGGGGACAAACTCGTCTATAACATAGCTAACTCACCCAACCCAAGAGGATATTTCTTATGCGCGTATTTGTCACCGGAGCAACAGGTTTTATTGGTTCAGCGGTGGTACAAGAGCTGATTGGTGCCGGGCATCAGGTGGTGGGGCTTGCGCGCTCGGCCACCGCTGTTGCCGCCTTGCAAGCAGCGGGGGCCGAAGCCCTTAGCGGCAGTCTCGATGATCTGGCCAGCCTGCAGCAAGGAGCCAGAGAGGCCGATGGTGTGATCCATACGGCTTTCGTTCACGATTTTACGCAATTTGCAGCGAGCTGTCAGACGGATATTCAGGCCATTACCGCTATGGGTGATGCGCTGGCAGGCAGCAATAAGCCCCTGCTGATCACTTCCGGTATTGGTCTATTGCGACAGGGGCGTCTCGGTACAGAGCGCGATGCAGTGGATATGCAGTCAGCGGGCCAATTGCGTGCGCCATCTGAACCGCTGACTCTGGCACTGGCGGCGCGTGGCGTACGCGCGTCAATTATTCGCTTGCCGCCATCGGTCCACGGCGATGGCGATCACGGCTTTGTCCCTGCGCTGATCGCCATTGCCAGACAGCAAGGCGTGTCGGGTTATATTGGCGATGGCAACAACCATTGGCCAGCGGTACACCGGCTCGACGCAGCAAAATTGTATCGTCTGGCCCTGGAACAGGCCCCCGCCGGGTCAGTGTTCCACGGTGTGGCGGAGCAAGGTATCGCCACCCGCGAGATTGCACAAGTTATCGGTCAACAGCTTAATTTACCGGTGACTTCGGTGGCAGCCGAACGTGCTGCTGAGCATTTCACCTGGTTGGCACATTTTTTTGCCATGGACGTTCCCGCTTCCAGTTCGCTGACTCGCTCGCGCCTTGGCTGGGAAACAGCGCAGCCCACGCTATTGCAAGATCTGCAACAGGGGCATTATTTCGATTAATTCCGGCGATCCCCCCATCACAACACCGCCCCGATACGGGCGGTGCTCACCAATAAACCGACAAAATGCTGCCCGGTAATCTGTTGATAAATGACCCCGCCACGCCAATAGATAAATAATATTAAACTATTTGATTTTAATGTTATTTCCCGGTTTTTATTCGCATTGCGATTGCCGATTTTTTACCCTATCTTGGTGATTCTACAGGGTTCAGAAACTTCAGCAGCCGGAGAAGTTTTATACCGGGCATCAGGTGGGAGCGATCTTATTGCAAGCAGAATATTTTGTCGGCATCGATGCCGGAAGTTACCAGTGCCGGGTACGACTGACAGACCGTCAGGGTAATGAACTGGCCAATAGCTGCGTCAAAACAACCCCGCTGGCGCTCGATTCTTCTGCAGCCATAACAGCGGCATTAACCGCCGTGGAGCAGGCCTTTACTCATGCCGGCTTATCGCTGGATGCCCAATGTCAGGCTTCGGCAGCCTTTGGCTTTGCTGGCTGCCATATTGGCCGCATTCGCCAACAGGCACAGGCCTGGCCGATGCCTTTTATGCAACATCGCGTAGTCTCTGACCTCGAGGTAGCCTGTCTGGGCGCGCACACTGGTCAATGTGGCGGTGTGCTTATTGTCGGCACCGGCAGTCAGGGCACCGCCTTTGACGGCCAACAATTTCATTCGCTGGGTGGCTGGGGATTTGCCCTTGCCGACCAAGGGTCCGGCGCGCAACTGGGACGCACTGCATTACGACTGGCCCTCTCTTGCCATCAGGGCCTCACCACGCATACGCCGCTGACCCAGGCATTAATGGCGCAGTTTGAACAGGATGCCGAACGTATGCAGCTGTGGGCAAGTACCGCGACGCCCAGCCAATGGGCAAGCTTCTCGCCGCTAATCTTTGACTATGCCGCCAGGCAGGATAACCTTGCCCTGCAATTGATTGATCAGCTTGCCGCCGATATCGACGACCTGCTGGCTTTTTTAATCAATCGCAGCCAGCAAGGCAAAGTCAGCCTGCTCGGTGGCATTGCCAATCCTATTACGCCTTATCTGTCCCCCAATTCGCGGCGGCGACTGAGAAAACCGCTGGGGGATGTGCTGCAAGGTGCCTTGCTGCTGGCCAGGCGCGACTAATTTACAACGGATTAGGGTCTGATCCATAAGCAGCGATAAACTCACCGGCTATCGCCACGGCGATTTCGGCTGGCAGTTTACCTTTCACATCAGGCAGTCCCACCGGGCAACGCATTTTATCCAGAGTTCCTTGTGGAATACCCTTGCCCGCCAGGCGATATTCAAAGCGTTTACGCTTGGTCAGCGAGCCGATCAGGCCAAAGTAGCTGAAATCATTACGCCGTAAAATCTTTTCACTTAACAGCAGGTCCAACTGATGGTCGTGCGTTAACACCATAAAATAGCTGCCTGCGGGCATTTGCTGTACGGTGGCGGCAGGATCTTCATCGCTAATGCAACTGATCTGCGGATCAACCTGTGGAGGAAAGGCGCTGGCGCGAGAGTCAACCCAATATATGCGACAAGGCAAGGTAGCCAAAATGGCGATCAACGCCCGCCCGACATGGCCCGCGCCGTAGACAACCACCACTGGCTGTTGCTGGCACAGCGGCTCCAAAAGCACCGTGGCTACCCCACCACAGCATTGGCCGAGACGTGCGCCAAGATTAAAACGCTCAAGGCGACTTTGCTGTGCCTGCGCTTGCAGCATTTCCCGCGCAATAGCGATCGCCTGATACTCAAGATTACCGCCACCGAGCGTAAAATATTGTTGGTCGGCGGTCACCACCATTTTGCAGCCGCTGTTGCGCGGCGTCGAACCCTGATGTTCAACCAGAGTCAGCAGCACACAGGAGGTTCTTTGCTGGTGCAACTGAGCAAGTTGGCTAATCCATTCATCGTTGCGCATATGACCTCCGGCGTTAGCTCAGACTAAGGGACGTGGTGTGAGTGACAGTGTCACTCATCGCCAACCGTTGTTGCTGAATCTGCATCACGCCGCGTAGCACCCGTTCCGGGGTGGCCGGGGCATCAAGTTGTGGCTGTAGCTGATAATCCCCCAGGCTGGCAATGGCGTCTTTCAATGCGCACCAGACGGAAATCCCCAGCATAAATGGCGGTTCACCGACGGCTTTGGAGTGAAAGACGGTCTCTTCCGGGTTCTTGCGGTTTTCAACCAGCTTAACGCGCAAATCTTGCGGTACATCGCCGATAGCCGGAATTTTATAGCCAGCCGGACCACTGGTTTGTAACTTGCCATCCTCCCCCCACACCAACTCTTCCGTGGTTAACCAGCCCATACCCTGCACAAAACCGCCCTCCACCTGACCAATATCAATAGCAGGATTCAGTGAGTCTCCGACATCATGCAGAATATCGGCGCGCAGGAGTTTGTACTCTCCGGTCAGGGTATCGATCAGCACCTCGGCGCAGGCCGCACCGTAGGAAAAATAGTAAAAAGGATGGCCTGCTGCCTTGCTGCGATCGTAAAAAATTTTTGGCGTGCGATAAAAACCGGTACTCGAAAGCGGCACCTGATTTAACCAGGCCTCCTGTACCACCTGCTGAAAACTGAAATACTGTTGTTTTACCCGTACCTGACCGTTACTAAAGGCGATATCCGCCGCCTGCGCCTGATAATTGTGCATCAGCATGGCGACCAGTCGCGCTTTAATGATTTCTGCGGCGTTTTGCGCCGCCTTGCCATTAAGGTCGGCACCGGATGACGCCGCCGTGGGTGAGGTATTGGGCACTTTGCCGGTATCGGTGGCGGTGATTTGGATCTGTGACAAGGGCACCTGAAATACCTCTGCCACCACCTGCGCTACTTTGGTATTTAGTCCCTGGCCCATTTCTGTGCCGCCGTGGTTTAACTGGATACTGCCGTCGGTATAGACCAGCACCAGCGCCCCGGCCTGATTAAGAAAACTGGCCGTAAAGGAGATGCCAAATTTCACCGGCGTCAATGCCAGTCCCTTTTTCAGATAGGGGCTGAGCTGATTAAATTGCCGGATCGCCGCCCGGCGCGCCTGGTAATCGGCGCTGCGTTCAAGATCGTCGGTCATTTCATGCAGCAGATTTTGTTCAACGGTTTGATAGTAATGGGTGATATTGCGCCCCTCACCGCCGTAATAGTTTTCTTTGCGCACCGTCAGGGGATCAAGACCCAGTTGCCGGGCAATATGATCGATAATATGCTCAATGGCCACCATGCCCTGTGGGCCACCGAAACCGCGATAGGCGGTATTGGAAGCAATATGGGTTTTACAGCGATAACCGGTAATGGTCGCGTCACCGAGATAATAGGCGTTATCCGCATGAAACATGGCGCGGTCGACAATGGAACCCGAGAGATCGAGAGAATAACCGCAGTTGGCCGCCAGGGTGATCTCAATGCCCTGTAATCTGCCGCGCGCGTTATAACCCACGTCGTAGCTGACATAAAAAGGGTGGCGTTTGCCGGTGATCATCATGTCATCCTGACGCGAGAGCCGCATTTTTGCCGGTCTACCGGTAATATGCGCCGCCAGTGCTGCCAGACAGGCGGTGCCTGCCGCCTGCGTCTCTTTACCACCGAAACCGCCGCCCATGCGGCGCATATCAACCACCACTTTGTGCATCGGTAAAGCCAGTACCGAAGCCACCAGTTTTTGCACCTCGGTGGGATGCTGGGTAGAGCTATAAATCAATACCGCGCCATCCTCGCCCGGCATCGCCGAGGCGATCTGCGTTTCCAGATAAAAATGCTCCTGGCCGCCAATCTCCAACTCCCCTTGCAGACGATAAGGGGCTTGTGCCAACGCGGCGGCGGAGTCACCACGCTTATGCTGATGCGGTGCCTCGACCCAATACTGTTCGGCCAACGCCTGTTTAACGCTTAATACGGCCGCCAGCGGACGATAGCTAATCACCGCCGCCGCTGCCGCCAGTCGCGCCGCCTCCGGCGTGGTGGCGGCCACCACCAACAACACCTGGCCGTAATACTCGATGGTGTCCTGCGCCAGCAAAGGGTCGCCGCTCGTTAACGGAGCAATATCGCCATCGCCCGGCACATCGGCGGCGGTGATCACTTTCACTACCCCAGGAATGGCGTAGCAAGGAGTGATATCTATTTGTAACTGGTCGGCATGGGCAACATCACTTAAGCGCGGCACCAGATGCAGTTGATTGGGAAACTCCAGCCGATCGTCGATATACAGCGCTTCTCCGCTGACATGTTTGTCTGCGCTTTCGTGGCGCATACTTTTGCCGACGCCACTGGTTAAACCGGCGCGAAAACGCTCGGCCATCTCTTGCTGTGAGGCGATTATCTGAGATTTAGACATATTGTGTCACCCGCATTAAGGTTTCCGGGCTGGTTGTTTCAATCAGGCAACGGCGCAACAGATTGATGGCCACCTGCATACGGTAGGAATCGCTGGCGCGAAAGTCGCTGATGGGTTGATAGTCCTGCAACAATGCCTGACCGGCGCGTTCAACGCTGGATACCTGCCAGGGCTGCCCTAGCAGCAGCTGTTCACAATGTTCGGCACGCCTGGCAACTGCCGCCATGCCGCCAAAGGCAATGCGTGCATAAGTCACGTGACCGTCCTGCACTTCAATATGAAATGCGCCGCACACCGCCGAAATATCATCATCCAGGCGTTTGGAGACTTTATAGACTTTTAACACCCGCGCCGACTCGGCAGGTACGCGAGGGATGATAATCCGTTCAATAAACTCACCGGGTTGCAGGGCGGTATGTCGGTAACCGAGATAAAACTGATCAAGGGGTAACAGACGCTGCTGGTCACCGCAGCGCAAAAGTAGCGACGCGCCAAGGGCCAGCAGTACCGGTCCACTGTCACCAATGGGGGATGCGTTGGCGATATTGCCGCCAAAAGTGCCCTGATTGCGGATCTGCTGCGAGGCAAAACGCGTTAGCAGGGCTGCAAAATCGGGATACTCAGCGGCCAACGGCGACAGACAAGCACTTAGCGTCGCCGCTGCACCGATAGCAATATGTTCAGGATGCAACTCGACGGTTTTCATTTCTGCAATCTGGCTAAGGGCAATCAGCTTCGTCAGTCGATGATGACGCTGGGTCACTTCCAGCGCCAGATCTGTCCCACCGGCCAACAGTCTGGCCTGCGGATTAGCCTGATAAACCTCGGCAAGCTCGGCAATACTGGCCGGAAACAGCAGCGGATCTTCTGCCGGGGCCAGCGCTTGTAGCTGTTGTAGGGTAAAAGCCGCGCGCTGGTCAAACTGATCGTTGCCTGGCTGCTGGCAGGCTTGCAAGGCAGCATCGACAATGGGTCGGTAGCCGGTACAGCGACAAAGATTGCCTGAAAGCGCATGCAGAATATCGTCGCGTTCTGGCGCGCGAGCAGCAGCCTGCTGCTGTTTCTGCAATGCAAATACCGACATCACAAAACCAGGGGTGCAAAATCCGCATTGTGAAGCATGATTATCCACCATCGCTTGCTGCACGCTGTGCAACTGGCCCTGATGTTTCAGGTCCTCCACGGTGATGAGTTGTTTACCCTGCAGAGCGGAAATAAAGGTCAGACAGGCATTGATAGCGGTGTAACGCAGGCTCTCACCCTGCACTTCAGCCACCACTACGGTACAAGCGCCACAATCCCCGGAGGCACAGCCTTCTTTGCTACCGCAGCGTCCGGCATCGCGGCGCAAAAACTGCAATACGGTGGTATCTGCTGGAAGTGCACTTTCCCGATGTATGCGGTCATTTAATAAAAATTGGATCATAGACATACCCTGCTTAGATTTTACTGCCGTTGCCGATTGCCGACAGGCTACCTGTAGATGAATCGGTTTGCCGATACATCTCGACCAATCGATTTGTACAACTGGTCAAATTATAGTTAAAAAATAAGCAATATTGATGCCAATGATGTTTATGGAATGTTAATTGATTTAAGTGAGGCTTTGCCGGAACCTTGATCTGATACTGCGGATCAGACAACACAACCGCGCAGGATCAGGGTGGTTACTTCGGCAATGATATGTTGTTGCCTGTCCGCGTTGCTGATATCGCCGTACATCTGGTTAACCTGTACAGCAAAATCGGCATAGTATTGGGTCACCGCCCAGATATGCATGATAAATAAGCGGGCATCCAATGGACGAATTAACCCTTGCGCAACCCACTGTTTAATAAGATTTTCTTTATTTATGATTTTTTCAATGGCACCAGGCCAATACTTTTGCAAATAATGGCCGCCGCTCAGTACCTCGCTGGTGAAAATGCGCGATAACGCCGGCTGGCTAAAGGAAAAATCCAGCTTGTTACGAATATAGCGGCTCAGCACCGCCTGCGGTCCAATCAAACTATTGTCAAACTGGATAATATCCGCCCAGACCTGCAACACCTTTTGCAATAGCTCCTCATACAACTCCTCTTTACCGTTAATATAGTAATGCAGTTGCGTTTTTTTCATGCCGGCACGCTGCGCAATCGCTTGCGTCGTTGCCCCTTGAAACCCCTTCTCGCTAAATTCGGCGATGGCGGCAGCATGAATATTTTCCATGGTGCGTTCACGGGCAATACGCCCGCGGCTGCTGCTGATTTCACTGTTCATATTGGTGCACAGATTCCTTGTTTTGCCTTATTTTGGCCCCGTCCCCCTCATGTCGGCTAACGGGCCTTATTTACTATTGATTAATTATCACGCTGGTAGACCACGTTGCCATCAACCAGTGTGCGGTAAATATTGCGGTCGTCACCGAGGGTCATTAATACAAAGAGTTTCTCTGCCAGGGTTTTGCTATTAGCCGCGCGTAATTGCTGCAAGGCAGTTGCCCCGGGATCGAGCACCACAAGATCAGCTTCTTTCCCCGCATCAAAATTGCCAATTTTATCATCCAGATGCAGTGCACGGGCGCCGCCAAGGGTCGCATGATAGAAGGCCTCAAAGGCAGACAGGCGATAGTGCTGCAACTGCCCGACTTTATAGGCTTCTGCCAGGGTTTGCAGCATATTGAAGGTAGTACCTGCCCCGACATCGGTACCCATTCCGAGGCGAATTTTCTTTTGCCAGGCAGCCTTAAGATCAAAAAGACCACTGCCGAGAAATAAATTGGAGGTAGGGCAAAAAGCGATACTCGAATCGGTATCACTCAGACAGTCCCACTCTTCCTGCTCCAGGTGCAGGCAGTGAGCAAACACGCAACGTGAACCGGTTAGCTCATGGTGATGATAAACATCCAGATAACGCTCATGCTGTGGATACAGTGATTTTACCCAGGAGATCTCCTCGCGGTTTTCACTCAAATGAGTTTGCAGATAAATGTCCGGATAGTCCTGCTTGATAAGCCGTACTTTCTCCAGCAGCTCCGGGGACGAAGTGGGCACAAAACGCGGTGTCAGTGCATAACTCAAGCGCTGATGATTATGCCAGCGGGCAATCAGCGCACGGGTATCGCGGTCGCTTTGTTCTGGCGTCTCCAGCAGCGCCGCTGGCGCGTGTTTGTCCATCATGACCTTACCGGCAATCAAGCGCATATTCAGGGCGGCGGCTACGGTAAACAAGGCATCCACCGATTGCGGATGAACGGTGCCAAACACCAATGCCGTGGTAGTACCATTGGTTAGCAATTGCTGAATAAAAAACTGCGACATTTTCTGTGCATACTCAATGTCGTGATACTGCGCCTCGGTAGGAAAAGTATAATTATCCAGCCATTCCAGCAGCTGTTCACCAAAGGCGGCGATCATTTCGGTTTGCGGATAGTGAATATGGGTGTCAATAAAACCGGGAATAATCAATTTTTCGCTATAATCATCCAGCGGGATCGTACAATCGTTATCGGCAAGAATACGTTCCCCTTCTTCGCGATTGCCAAGCCAGACGATCGTGCCGCCGTTTAATAACATCATGCCATTTTCGATATAACGCGCCTTGCCCTCAATATCGGCCGCTTGTTCAGCAATACCGCAAATATCAAAGAAATTACCACAGAGAGCACGTGTTACAATTAGTGTCATAATGTTACCTATATTTATCGGGTACGATTGATCTGGTTTGGTATTTTTACAAAGTAAGATTTGCTATAGTCCCGTCCCTTCAAGCAAGGCCTATGCCAGCAGTTTGACCACTTGGTTGATTCATTTGGTCTGATTGTTTTATCTTGCTGAACATTAAGATTTTATTTATTTGCTCTCGTCGAGAGAAAAACAGAACTACACTTTAAAAATCATCAAGATATAGCTCAACATAAGATGATTGAATTTTTCTTTAAGAAAATGATTAATTGAGGTGCAGCGCTGCACTATTAAAGCGCAGCGCGTTGTTTACTCTAATGGGGAAAGAATGGGCGCACATAATAAACAGTCGCTTGCAGTAGTTACCCTCAGCGCGATTGGCGTTGTCTATGGGGATATTGGTACCAGTCCACTGTATACCTTGCGCGAATGTCTGGCAGGTGATTGGGGGATTGGTGTCAGCCAAGCGTCAGTTTTTGGTTTTTTATCGCTGATTTTTTGGTTGTTGACTACTGTCGTTTCAATAAAGTATTTAATCTTTGTGTTGCGCGCTGATGATGCCGGTGAAGGTGGCATATTGACCTTGATGTCATTGGCGGGACGTAACCTTGATTCGCGCTTTATGACGCTAGTAGTGTTAATGGGCCTGATTGGCGGCAGTTTCTTTTATGGTGATGGCGTCATTACCCCTGCCATCTCAGTGATGTCGGCGATTGAGGGGCTGGAGATTGTCGCACCATCCCTTGATACCTATATAGTTCCGCTCTCTATTGCCATTTTGACCCTGCTGTTTGTTATCCAAAGAAAGGGGACTGGCAGTATTGGTAAACTGTTCGCGCCGGTGATGATGATCTGGTTCCTGACCCTGGCGGTATTGGGTGCGCGCAGTATTATTGACTACCCGCAAGTGTTGCAGGCACTGAACCCTTACTGGGCATTTAACTTCTTTGTGAAATATAAACTTATTTCATTCTTTGCCTTGGGTGCTGCGGTGCTGTCCGTTACGGGGGCTGAAGCTCTGTATGCGGATATGGGCCATTTTAGTTGCAAAGCGATCCGTATTGCCTGGTTTGTGGTGGTGTTACCCTCTTTGTTGCTGAACTATTTTGGTCAGGGTGCTCTGTTGTTGCAACATCCCGAAACCATTAAAAACCCCTTCTTTCTGTTAGCACCTGAATGGGCGCTGATCCCGCTGTTACTGCTGTCTGCCTTTGCTACGGTCATTGCCTCCCAGGCGGTAATTTCCGGGGTGTTCTCACTGACTCGTCACGCAGTGCGACTGGGCTATTTGCCGCCGATGCGTATTATTTATACTTCAGACATGGAATCGGGCCAGATTTACATTCCGGCAATTAACTGGATGCTCTATTTCGCCGTTCTGGTGGTGATTGCCAGCTTTAAAAGTTCGAGTAATCTGGCCGCGGCCTACGGTATTGTCGTCACCGGTACCATGGCGCTAACCTCGGTATTGTTCTGTATTGTGGCGGCCAAAAACTGGCACTGGAATCGCTGGGCGGTGTCGCTGTTACTGGCGTTGTTGCTGCTTATTGATATTCCACTGTTTAGCGCCAATCTGATTAAAATCTTTGCCGGCGGCTGGCTCCCTATCTGTATTGGCGCAGCCTTCCTGATTGTGATGACCACCTGGCGCAGCGAGCGCTTTAACGTCATCCGCCGTCTCTCCGAACACGGTAACTCCTTGCAGGCAATGATCGCCTCGCTGGAAAAAAATCCGCCAGTGCGGGTACCGGGAACCGCTGTCTACTTATCGCGCGTAGTAAACGTCATCCCTACCGCGTTGTTACATAATATGAAGCATAACAAGGTGTTGCATGAACGTGTGGTATTGCTGACCATTCGCACCGAGGATGTGCCTTATGTTGCCAACGTGCAGCGTGTCACTATCGAACAGCTGTCGCCGTCTTTCTGGCAAGTGGTAGCACGCTATGGCTGGCGGGAAACACCGAATATGGAAGGTATTTTCCATCGCTGTGCCGTCGAAGGGCTAAACTGCCGCATGATGGAAACCTCATTCTTTATGTCACATGAGGCATTGATTGTCGGTCCACGTCCGTGGCTGCTACGCCTGCGCGGCAAACTGTTTTTGGCGCTGGCGCGCAACGCATTACGCTCTCCCGATTTGTTCGAGGTTCCACCTAACCGCGTGATCGAACTGGGAACACAGATGGATATCTAAGCCGTCAAAACTGGTTTAAGCCCCTGAGAATGGGGGCTTAAACCTTCTTTGCGGTTAATGTTTTGCCATACTTTTCCCTGTTCGACGTTAATAACCGCAGCCCCACTCTCAGACAGATATTCTTCTGCAATACCCACGAATAGATCAGAATGATGTCCGAATGCGCTTGATATCGCGATTCGGCGGCGCACCAAATAACCGGCTATATTCGCGACTAAACTGAGTTGCGCTTTCATACCCTACACGCAATGCCGCGCTGCCCGCATCGAGGTTCTCGTTAAGCATCAGTTGCCGGGCATCCTGCAACCGCAGATTTTTCAAATACTGTAAGGGGCTCATGCCCGTTACCACGTGAAAATGCTGGCGAAACGTGGAAGGACTCATATGAGCTTTAGCAGCAAGCTCATCCATCGGCACATCATCCGTATAATGTTGTTTCAGCAAGGTAAGCACTCTGGCAATCTGCTGACTCGGGGAGCCAACTGCAACCAGACGGCGCAGGTTAGGGCCATGTACCCCGTTCAACAGCCTGATGACGATCTCTTGTTGGATCAAGGGAGCCAAAACCGGAATGAGCTGCGGTTCAGCCAAAAGCCGTATTAATCGGGCAAGGGCATCCGTTAAGGCTTTATCCAGCGTTACGACCGACATCGCTCGCATCGTGGCAACCTGCAAGGGTGTTGAAAACTCCATCTCGGTAGCCAACTGTGCAATAACGCGAGCGTCCAGCTCTAGCCTCATACCCAGATAGGGTTCGCTGGAGCTGGCACAAGTGACATAAGACACTACCGGCAGATCCACGCTAGTGATAAGGGATTGACCCGCAGCATAGTCAAAGATCTCATCATTCAGGGTAACCCGTTTGCTGCCTTGCACCGCCAGCCCAAGACTCAGACCATAAATGCAGGGCATTGGTGCGGTCGCGCTACTGCGACGATACAGTGTCAATGAGGGAATTTGCGTGCCGTAGTCGCCATCGGTTTGTGCAATATGGTCAACCAGGCAAGCAAGTTCGCCAACGTTCTGCTGCGTTTGCAACACGAGTTTATCCTCTCCAAAAAGCGTTAGATTTCTTCCGCGACTTCAAGACTAAAGTTTAGCATCACCGGATGATGATGATCTCTGGATTGATTACGAAACGTCAGATCAGGCAAGAATAGAGGCAAATTTGGCAAACGATTTCTTCCTTCTCTGCGCCACACTTCCCTGCAGTGCAATAAGGACGATCCACAGAGGAATAAGATGAAACACCTACTGCTAATTAACGCCCACCAGTTTTATGAAAAGATTTCGACAGGCAAGTTGAACCATACCATGGCTGACATTATCAGCGAGGAGATGGCGAAGCGCGGCTACGAAGTGCGGCAAACCGATATCGAGTCAGGCTATGATATTGACAGCGAAGTACAGAATCACGTTTGGGCCGACTTAATCATCCTGCAGTCGCCAGTGTTCTGGTTCGGGGCACCCTGGATTTATAAAAAATATATTGATGAGGTTTTTACGGCGGGTATGTTCCAGGGAAGCTTTTTGACCGGCGATGGCCGGACGCGGGAAGACCCAAGTAAACAATATGGTTCTGGCGGGCTGATGCAGGGCAAGAAATATATGTTATCCCTGACGTGGAATGCCCCAAGAGAGGCATTTGGCGACAGGGATCAGGACTTGTTTGCCGGCAAGACAGTTGAAGATGTGTTCGTCGCCAATACCGCAAACTATAAATTCTGCGGTGCGGAAATCTTGCCATCATTCTGTTGCTTCAATGTCATGAAAGCACCTGAAATCGAAGAGGATATGGCAAGGCTTCGTGCGCATCTTATTGCGCTATAAGGTTATTTCAGTAGCACCTCATACTGCGGATTAAACTCATCAAAAATTGGCAGCGCGGCGGCACCCAGCGCCGGGGTATCAATTCCGGTCATCCCCATACGGACACGCATCGTATTGGGATAACGGCTGCGCACCGAGCGGTATAATGGCGTCAGTTTTTTAATCAGTTTTTCAACCAGCGGTTGCGGCATCATGCCGCCAATAATCACGGTTTGTGCATCAAAAACGCACTCCATGATATTGATTGCCTGGCAGGCTGGTTGAATCGCGCTGTCCAGCCATTGATCAAATAGTGCCTCGTCCACGTCGAGCAAATCTTCCGGCATGGCGGCATAGGGATCGAGACCGCAACCTTCGTAAGCCGCCTGCAGCGAGAGATAACGCTCCAGACAGCCATGATTGCCGCAATAACAGACGCGACCACCCGGTTGCACCACCATATGCCCTATTTCGCCCGCATTGTGTGCATGCCCGGTGTAAATTCGGCCATCGGTAAAAATTCCAGCGCCCAGGCCGGTACCGATATAGAGATAAACAAAAGAATTTAGTTGCTTGGCAACCCCGTGAAATCGCTCGCCAATGGCCGCCACCGTGGCGTCATTTTCCAGCCGAACCGGCCAACCGGTAGCCGCACTCAGACGGGCTTCGACATCAATATTATCCCAGCCATGCAAGGTCGTTGGTCCCAGGGAAGAGATCCCTTCGACGCCGAACGGACCCGGCATGACAATGCCAATCCCCAGCATCTTGTGCCAGTCGATTTTTATATCCTGGCGCATTTCTTGCAAGATTTGCAAAATCGCCTGCAGGGTTGGTTCTGGTTGTGGTTTTTGCACCAACAGCAGACGACGAAAGCGCACATTGCCGGTGAGATCAACCAACACCACCAACAGCGATTGATGGTCAAGGTGGATACCGATGGAATAGGCGCTGTCGGGGTTAAGGGTTAAGGGCGTGGCGGGTTGCCCTCTTCCACCCACGCGGCGCGGCAGGTGCGAGGAGAGAATCCCCGCCAGCTCCAGCTCGCTGGCAATATTGGAAACCGTTTGCGGTGTCAATGAAGTTAAACGGGCAAGCTCGGCGCGGGTTAACTCGCCGTTAAGACGAATCGCTTCAATAACCACGCGACGATTGTGAGCTCGAGCATGTTCGAGGTTAGTACCAGAAGTTGTCATCACTGCCTATGCACTATGGGAAGCCTGAAGTCAGTATGCTGCCAGCGATTAAGGCAATCAAATTGATTTTATTAATGCCAACGGCATCACAACGCGCAGTGTTAATAACATGTTAATTATGGAGTCGCAGTCTGTTGTCGTGACGAGAAGGTAAACGTCAGCCAGGAAGGCGTTGCAGTAAAGGGTTAAGATTTTGCCGACCATTAAAGCAATCAAATTGATTTAATAGCAAATCACTACCAAACATAAACCGGAGAGAGATGATGATCAAAAGATTACGCCCTGCCACCACCCTGTGCGTGCTGTCGGCCCTCGCCTTTGGCTATTCGGCCCATGCACTGGCAGAGACCACTCTGAGCGCGCTGTTTATGACCCAGGCCGCCTACAGCGAAAGCGATATCCGCGCCATGACCGCCGATTTCACCAAGGCCCATCCGGATATCAAGGTCAATCTGGAGTTTGTGCCCTACGAAGCTTTGCATGACAAGATCGTCGCCGCTCGCGGTGCCGGTGACAAAGGCTATGACGTGGTGCTGTTTGACGCCATTTGGCCCGCCGAGTTTACCAAGTTCGGTTTGCTGCAAGATGTTACCTCTCGCATCAGCAAAGAGCAGTCCGCGAAAATTTTTGACGGTGCTATTTCAACCGTGACTTATAAAGATAAGCGCTGGGGCATGCCGTGGATCCTCGATACCAAATATCTCTACTATAACAAAGCCATGCTGGCCAAGGCCGGGATCACCGCGCCGCCAACCACCTGGCAAGAGCTGGAAAAACAGGCAGAAATCCTCAAGCAGAAAGATATTGTCAAATATCCGCTGGTGTGGAGCTGGTCGCAATCCGAGGCGCTGATCTGCGATTACACCACCCTGGTTTCTGCCTTTAAAGGCGATTTCTATCAAAATGGCCAACTCAACTTCACCAATCCGGGCGCGATGAAGGCCATCAGCTATATGAAAGATACCCTGGATAAAGGTCTGACCAATCCCAACTCCCGCGAATATCTGGAAGAAGATGTGCGGAAATCCTTCTCCAACGGCGATGCCGCCTTTGCCCTTAACTGGACCTATATGTACAACATGGCCAACGATCCCAAGCAAAGTAAAGTGGCCGGTGATGTGGGTGTCGTCCCTGCCCCTGGTGAAGTGGCCGGTCAGGCG
Organism: Rouxiella aceris; assembly: GCF_012933545.1. GTDB lineage: Bacteria > Pseudomonadota > Gammaproteobacteria > Enterobacterales > Enterobacteriaceae > Rouxiella > Rouxiella aceris. The sequence goes on from NZ_JAADJU010000017.1 coordinate 43,974, forward strand.
TCAGGCGTGAATGGTTCCATGGGACTTGGCATTGCCAAGGCCAGTACTCATGGCGATCAGGCCTGGGAATATATCTCCTATATGACCTCGCAGCCGGTGCAGAACAAATACGCCAAACTGAGCTTGCCGATCTGGAAGTCCTCTTACGACGATCCGGCGGTACAACAAGACCAGCAAGCGCTGATCGCGGCGGCGAAAACCTCACTCAATGTGATGCTGTCGCGTCCGGTCACCCCTGGCTACTCTCAGCTGTCGACCATTTTGCAGCAAAACCTGCAAAGCGTATTGCAAGGCAAGGTGGCAGCGCAGGATGCAATGGCAGAAGCCACCAAAAGTGCAGACCGTATACGCTAAGGAATGACTATGCTCAGTTTGCCACAACGTGAGCGTCGTCAGGCATGGGTGCTGTTGGCACCCATGCTGGTGATGATGTTTCTGCTGACCGCCTGGCCGCTGGCCCGCACGCTCTGGCTCAGTTTTACCGATGCCGGACTGATTGGTGACGGCTCCGCTCCGGCCTGGGTGGGCAGCGACAATTTTATCTATGCCTTAAGCGATGCGGATTTCCGCGCGGCGCTGTGGCGTACGCTCTATTTCACTTTTGTCTCGGTATTTATTGAAGGCGTGATTGGGGTACTGGTGGCATTGTTGCTCAATCAGCCCTTTTGGGGTCGCAGCGCATTGCGGGTCCTGGTGATCTTGCCCTGGGCACTGCCGACGATTGTTAATGCCACCATGTGGCGTCTTAACTTTAATCCCGATTATGGCAGTATCAACGCCCTGCTGACTCAGCTTGGGGTGATCGATCACTATCGCAGTTGGCTGGGTTCGCCGGACTCGGCGATCAATGCTGTAATGTTTGCCGATATCTGGAAAAACTACCCGCTGATCACCCTGTTGACACTGGCCGCCTTGCAAACCATTCCGGAAGATCTCTTTGAAGCTGCCCGCCTTGACGGTGCCTCGGCCTGGCGGCGCTTTCGGGTTATCACTTTCCCGGCCATTGCCGCACCGCTGGCGGTGGCGCTGATCCTGCGTACCATTGATGCCTTTAAGGTGTTTGACATTATTTATGTTATGACCCGTGGCGGTCCGCTCGACAGTACCAAAACCGTCAGTTTCTTTGTCTACCAGGAGTCCTTTAGCTATTTGCGTGCCGGCAGCGGTGCCGCCTACGCCATTTTAATGACCCTGATCTGCACGCTGCTGATCGCAATTTATATGCTGTTGCTGCTGCGCCAGCGCAAACAGGGAGCCAGTGAATGAAAAAGCAATCGCGTATTGTGCTGCGCTATCTCGCCGCGCTGGTATTGGCGGTAACCATCTTGGCGCCGATGCTGTGGCTGTTTTTAATGAGCGTCAGCAGTAGCAGCGATCTGGCCCGCGTACCGCTAAAATGGATCCCAGATCGTTGGGATTTCAGTCGTTACCTCAGTCTGTTAACCCTTGAAGCCGGGCAGCCCGGCGCGCTGTTTCTGCACGCACTGGGCAACAGTCTGCTGGTCGCCTGTGGCGCGACCCTGATCTCGCTGTTACTGGCGATCCCGGCAGCGTTTAGTTTTTCCCGCTACCCCGGGCGCGAGGGCTGGCTGTATGGCAGTCTGGCCATTTATATGGTGCCACCGGTTGCCTTTGTATTGCCGCTCTATTTTATCCTTGAACAAATCAGCCTGCTTAATACGCATCTCGGGCTGATCCTGGTCTATTGCTCAATGATCCTGCCGTTTCTCACCTGGATGTTGAAAAACCAGTTCGACGCCCTGCCGCTGGATATCGAACAAGCTGCGCGTCTGGACGGACTGCGCTACTGGCAGGTGTTGCTGCGCATCACCCTGCCGCTGGCCAAACCGGCGTTGGGTGCCTCGGCGATGTTTGGCTGGCTGCTGGCCTGGGATGAATTTTTCTATGCCTTGCTGTTTACCAACAATATCGATGCCCAGACGCTGCCGGTAACCATTGCCGGTTTTACCGCCGGACGGGCAACGGATGATGGCCTGATTGCCGCCGTGGGGATCCTCGCCGCCGTACCACCGTTATTTATTGCTTTATGGCTACAGAAAACCCTGGTCAGCGGCCTGACCAGCGGTGGTAGCAAAGGCTGATATCCCTCATGCAGAGAAATGAGAATTGTATGAATAAACCTGAAACTCAGGCCACGCTCTATGTCGTCGGTAATCTGAACGTTGATTTAATTATGAGTACGCTGCAGCAGTGGCCGCAGAAAGGGACCGAAGCCATGCTGGAAAGCAGCTCACTGCGCCCCGGCGGCTCGGCAGGTAACTGCGCGTTGGCGCTGGCCGCCCTTGGCACCCCGCATCGTCTGGTGGCCAATCAGGGAAAGGATCAGTTTACCCCCTGGCTGGCAGAACTGTTTGCCGCAAGCGCCGAACACTGGCCGCAATATGCCTGTGAGACCTCGCTGACCTTTGGCGTGACTCACCCCGACCATGAGCGAACTTTTTTCAGTAATCAGGGGCATATTGTGCGTCTGACCCGACAGGATGTGCTGCAACAATTACCCTTGACTGCCAGGCAAGACGACTGGGTCTTGCTGTGCGGCACCTTTTTATGTACGGCGTTATTTAGCGACTACCCGCTGTTACTGGCTGAACTGAAACAGCGCGGCTATCAGGTCGCCGTTGACAGTGGCTGGCCTCCGCAGGGTTGGAGCGACTCACTGCGTCAGCAGATTTACCCCTGGCTAAGGTATTGCGATGCGCTGCTGCTTAACGAAGTAGAAACCTGTGGGGTCGGCGATAGCGATAGTCTGCCCACCGCCGCTGCCCGACTGCTGGCCATGATGCCGGTCAATGCCCGCTGTGTGGTCAAATGTGGTGCTGACGGCGCGCACTGCTGGTCTGGCGAGCAGCACCTGCATCAGGCAGCCGAAACCCTGCAGGTTGTCGATACCATTGGCGCAGGCGACAGCTTTAACGCGGGCTATCTGTCGGCACTAATCTACGGACAGGACGCGGCCACCGCGCTGCAATGGGGCATTCGAGTCGCCAGCGCAGCCATCAGCAGCTCTCCGCGTCACTATGCGGACTGGCAAACACTGTTTGGCTGCGCGCAGCAGGCCGACAATCAGGAGACAAAATAAATGGCGAGTGTTGAACTGGTTCGCGTGGCCAAAAATTACGGCAAACATCAGGTATTGAAGCCCCTCGATCTGACCATCAGCGACGGCAGTTTCACTGTCCTGGTCGGCCCCTCCGGCTGTGGCAAGTCTACCTTGCTGCGCCTGCTGGCAGGGTTGGAGTCGGTTTCAGATGGCGATATCTTGCTGGATAAGCAGCAGATTAACGATCTCGATCCGGCCGATCGGGATATTGCCATGGTATTCCAAAGCTATGCGCTCTACCCCCATCTGACGGTGGAAGAAAATATGGCCTTTCATATGCAGGTCAAGCGAGTACCCAAAGCGCAGCAACAGGCCAAGGTATTGCAGGCGGCGAAAGTGCTGGCCATTGATCATCTGCTAAAACGCCTGCCGAAAGATCTCTCCGGTGGACAGCGCCAGCGCGTCGCCATGGGTCGGGCGTTAGTGCGCAGTCCAAAGGTGTTCCTGTTTGATGAGCCATTGTCCAATCTCGATGCCCAGTTGCGTATGGAACTGCGGGCGGAGATTAAATCGGTACATCAACAGTTTCGTACCACAACCGTCTATGTCACTCATGATCAAATCGAGGCCATGACGCTGGCGGACCGTATTGTGGTGATGAAAGACGGTTATATCGTGCAACAAGGGGAACCGCTGGAGATTTACGATCGGCCGGTGAATACCTTTGTTGCCCGCTTTATCGGCTCGCCACCAATGAATCTGTTTGACGGCACCTTTGGCGAACAGGATGGCGAAATTGGTGTGCAATGCGGGGATCTGTGGTTTGCCCTGCCTAAAAAATGGCAGCAGAGCGCACAACAGGCGCAGGGCAAGGCGGTCACCTTGGGCTTGCGTCCGCACGATATTTATCTGCACGAGCATAGCAAGCAACCCCCGGCCAGGCTGCGTCTGCTGGAGGTTACCGGTGAAAGCAGCCTGATGCATATCGACTGGTGTGGTTTTCCTTTGCATGTGCAGTGCGCCGGTCGGGCGCGAGTTCAACTGGAGACGCCTCTATTGTTGGCAGCACGCAGTGAAGGGATCCATCTTTTTGACGCGGCAAGCGGGGAACGTTTGCAAGAAAGTTAAGCTCACCGCCTGTGCCAGGATCACACATTCTGTCACAGGCTGGTGGTTGACCCCTCTCCCCGATGCGCTATGCTCAAAAGCTGACTTCACTTGCCGGGTAATGCCTCTGCCCGGCAAGTTTTGGCTTCTATTCAGGGAGTTATTAATAGTGATTTGCCGAGTTTCCCTTTCTGTTGCGACAGCCTGCCCATGAAAACACTTAGCCTGCCAGCGGGTTCTGCGCTGCCTTTATTGGTGGCTGGCGCATTTTTTATGGAGAACCTGGATGCTACGGTAATTGTCACCGCCTTGCCCGCTATGGCACGAGCCTTTGGTGAGCATCCGGTTGATTTGAATATTGGTGTTTCGGCCTATATTTTAACGTTGACGGTGTTTATTCCGGCCAGCGGCTGGATTGCAAATCGTTTTGGCACCCGTCAGGTTTTTTCGCTGGCGATTATTCTATTCACCCTGGCTTCAGTGCTCTGTTCCATGTGTGGCAATTTACCGACTTTCACTGCCGCACGTATGTTGCAAGGTTTTGCCGGCGCGCTGATGGTGCCGGTTGGTCGGCTGGTGGTGCTGCGTAATACCGCCAAGTCGGATCTGATCCGTGCTATCGCTACCATTACCTGGCCGGGACTGGTAGCACCGATCCTTGGGCCACCATTAGGCGGTTTTATTACTACCTATGCCTCCTGGCATTGGATTTTTATCCTCAATGTTCCTCTCGGTATTATCGCCCTGCTGTTTAGCCTTAAGCTGATCCCCGCCGAGTCAGGAGAAAAAGGGGTGCCTTTCGATCTGTTGGGCTTTTTGCTGACCGGCGCGACCTGTTTTGGGCTGATATTTGGTCTGGATCTGTTTAATAAAGGCAGCGCGACGCTATGGTTACCGTTGAGCTGGGTAGTTACCAGTCTGCTGCTTGGCGGTCTGGCCATCAGGCACTCGAAGCATTCGGCGCATCCGCTGTTGCCGACGGTAGCCATGAAAATAAAAAGTTACGCTGTCACAGTTATTGGCGGTTCTTTATTCCGCATAGCCATTGGTGCCCTGCCTTTTATGTTGCCGCTGCTGTTTCAGTTAGGCTACGGTATGAGCGCCTTTGATGCCGGTTTGCTGGTATTGGCGGTCTTTGCCGGTAACCTGGCAATGAAACCTTTTACCTCGGCAATTTTATTTCGCTTTCCGTTCAGAACTACGCTGCTGGTCAACGGTTTTTTAAATGCGCTGACGATTGTCGCCTGCGCCTTTCTTACGCCTGCGGTACCGACAGCGCTGACGCTGATTTTATTGTTTATTAGCGGCATGACCCGCTCAATGCAGTTTACTGCGCTTAATACCCTGGCCTTTTCTCAGGTGCCGGGCACGCAAATGAGCGGTGCCAATACCTTGTTTAATACTGCCCAGCAGCTATCCTCCGGTTTGGGGATTGCCATCGGAGCGTTGACATTGCGCATTGCTGAACACTTTGCCCCGGCAAACTCTGGCATCTCGCTGGGAAGTTTCAGGCTGGCTTTTATTCTTATCGCCATAATTGCTCTGCTGGGGATGCTGGATAGTCTCTCGCTGGGAGCCAGCGATGGGGATGAAATCCGGCGCAAAAGAAAAAAAAGTGCGGCCACGCACTCAGAATCTGATAGAACACCCGAAAAATCCACGCAACATTAACAGGTAAGGAGACAGAAGATGGAATATCGTCAACTTGGCCGTTCAGGACTCAAGGTCTCGGCCCTCAGTCTGGGAACCATGACCTTTGGTGGTCAAGGTAAATTTGCCAAAACCGGGCAAACCGATGTCGCCAACGCGCGTCGGCAAATTGCCCTCTGTCGCGAAGCAGGTATCAATTTATTTGATACTGCCGATGTCTATTCCGGCGGCTTATCCGAGGAGATCCTCGGTGAAGCCCTTGGCAAGCAGCGCAATGACGTGCTGATTGCCAGCAAAGCGCGCTTTCCGATGGGGGATGGTCCAAACAATCGCGGCTCGTCACGTCATCATATTTTACGTGCCTGCGAAGCCAGCCTGAAACGACTGAATAGCGATCATATCGATCTCTACCAATTGCATCAGTGGGATGGTCAGACACCGCTGGAGGAAACCCTGCGCGCGCTGGAAGATTTAGTTACCAGCGGCAAGGTTCGCTATGTCGGACTCTCTAATTTTTCGGCCTGGCATGTAATGAAAACTCTTGGCGTCAGCGAAAGCAACCACTGGGTCCGTCCGGTCAGTCAACAGATCCACTATACGCTGCAGGCCCGTGAGGCAGAGTACGAACTGCTGCCGGTAAGCCACGATCAGGGGCTGGGCGTGCTGGTTTGGAGTCCGCTGGCCGGTGGATTGTTATCCGGAAAATATCGACGTAATCAGCCACAGCCGCAAGGCACCCGCCATCTTGCCGACTGGGGAGAACCACCGGTGCGGGACGAAACCGCGCTCTATGATATTGTCGATGTGCTGGTGGAAATAGCCGATGCTCGCGGCGTGTCGGCAGCGCAGATTGCGCTGGCATGGTTGCTGTCGAAACCGCTGGTAAGCTCAGTGATCGTCGGTGCTCGCAGTGAGGCACAGCTGCAGGATAATCTGCAAGCTGCCCAGCTCACTCTTGCCAGTGATGAACTCGAAAGGCTGGATAAAGTCAGTCAGTTGCCACTACTCTACCCATACTGGCACCAGGCACAAACTGCATCCGACCGTTTGTCGGCTGCGGATTTATCACTGATTGCGCCTTATTTGAAAAAATAAAGCGGCAGCCGGCAACGCGATGCCCTAACCCTAACCTGATGTTGTAAACTTTACCCTGCCAGCAGGGCTTATTATTAAAGGAATGCAGAGATGATTATTTTTGTTACCGGCGCGACAGCCGGATTTGGTGCCGCAATTGCGCGTAAATTTGTTAATGCCGGTCATCAGGTGATTGCTACGGGACGACGTATAGAACGTCTGCAAGCGTTAAAAACCGAGCTGGGTGACGCATTACACATCGTGCAACTGGATGTGACCGAGCGTGCATCTGTCGAGCAGGCTATTGCCTCATTGCCGGCTAATCTGCAAAAAATTGATGTGCTGGTCAATAATGCCGGTCTGGCATTGGGAATGGAGACCGCCGATAAAGCCTCTCTTGATGACTGGGAAACGATGATCGATACCAATACCAAAGGCCTGGTCTATATGACACGCGCACTGTTGCCGGGAATGGTTGCCCGCAATGTTGGTCATGTGATCAATATCGGCTCCACCGCCGGCAACTGGCCGTACGCTGGCGGCAATGTGTATGGCGCGACCAAAGCCTTTGTACGTCAGTTCAGCCTTAATCTGCGCACCGATCTGTTTGGTACCAAGGTGCGGGTGACCAATATCGAACCGGGCCTGTGCGGTGGTACCGAGTTTTCCAGCGTACGCTTTAAAGGTGACGAAGAGAAAGTGGGTCAGACTTATGACAAAACCGACCCATTGACCGCCGAAGACATTGCCGAATCGGTGTTTTGGGTTGCCACACTGCCTGCCCATGTCAATATCAACACCCTGGAGATGATGCCAGTCAATCAATCTCTTGCCGGTCTGCGCGTGCATCGCGACGCATAATTCTCTGCTGACTTTCTCAGGCACTGCCCCCCGCAGTGCCTTTTTATTTTAGGGGGTACCGCCAGCAATGATTAAGATTTCCAGCCGGAAATAATAATCAACATGCCCAGCAATGCAATAGCCGCCCCCAACCAGTCGGTGGTGGCCAGTTTTACGCCATCGACATAACGTAGCCACAGCAGTGCCGTCATTACATAAACTCCGCCATAGGCGGCATAAACTCTGCCGCTGGCAGCCGGATGCAGGGTTAATAACCAGACAAATAGCGCCAGGCTGGCCGCAGCCGGAAGCAATAACCCAATACTCGCGCCTTTGCGTAACCACAGGTAGGGCAAAAAACAGCCCATAATTTCTGCCAATGCGGTGGCAAAAAAAAGCAGCGTGGTTTTAAGCATCTTTCTCTCTCATGTCTATAGTTCAATGATTAATCAACCGGCCAAACGCGAGCAGATGACGTTGTTGGCCAGGATGTTATAATTCCGCTAATCGCGCGCGCGATTTGTAAACTTATAAGGATGAACCAATGAATACAACAGTTACCTCTCGACTGCTACGTCGCATGCTACCCGTCGCTTTTCTGGTCCTTGCCGGAAGCTGGCAGGTTGCAGCCCATGCCGAAACGAACTGTGCCGGTGGCACCTGCGTATTTGGCGGGTCAAGCAACAATGCTGCTTCTAACGAAGATGCCCGCCAAAGCAAAGAGCAATGGAATGCCACTCGCACCCTGCGTGAACAGAAAATCAATCGTCAAATCAAAGACAATGCCAAGTACGATCGTACCCTCGAACTCCATGACAGATGTAATGCCAGTCCAAACGTTAATGCCTATTGGGAAGCAAAAACCGAGCGCTGTCTTGACCGCAGAACCGGTCGTGAAATGCTGGCACCTTAATAACCGCCCTGCCGGGATGGTATTTAGCTGCTAAACTTGGCGTTCAAGCTTTTCAAAAAAGGACGAAATCATGAACAAGACTCTGCTGGTCGGCTTGGCTGTTTTAACGCTGTCACCCTTGGCGGCCATCGCCTCCTGCGACAGCGTTAAAGCGGATATTACCAAGAAAATTGTGGCTAACGGCGTGCCTGAATCCGGTTTTAAATTGGATATCGTGGCCAACGATCAGGCTGATAAAGCTGGCGGTCAGGTGGTCGGTCATTGCGATAATGACACGCAAAAAATTGTCTACAGCAAATTAGCAGATGGCTCTGACGAGACGTCAGCCAGTCCTAAAACTGGCAGCAGCCAGGATGCCACAGCGCAATAAGCGGTCGTTGTCTTATATTTGAAAAGGCGTAAACCTTGCGGTTTGCGCCTTTTTCTTTGCCCCCACCCGCACCAGTTATTTACCGGCGATAGGCCGATGCCCTGCCGGAATAAGCCAGGCCGCGCCAAAGGTTAAAAAAGAGACCCCGGCGGCAAGAATAAACACCCAGTGCAACGAAAGTGATACCTGTTCGACCAGCGTTGTTAGCTGTACGGCTGATAACTGCTGTCGCTGTGACTTCTCCATCAGCATTTGTACCGGATCGCCAAAAGTCGGCAAACGGTGGTGCAAATTGGCATTAAGCATAGCGCCAAGCATCGCCGTTCCCAGGGCAGAGCCCAGCATACGGGTAAACAAGGTGGAGGCGGTGGCAATCCCGCGAACTGAGGTAGCCACCGAGTTCTGTACCGACACCAAAAAGGTGGTATTGCACAGTCCCATGCCGGCCCCAATCATAAAGGCTGCGATTCTAGCCCACCACAACCCAGAATTCGGTGTCAGCAACAAAAGCGTCAAACTGCCCAGGACCAATAATACTGCCCCTGACAGCAGGGTAAAACGGTAGGAGAACGCCTGCATCAAATTGCCACTTAGCGTACTTGCCAAAGGCCAGCCCAGCGACATTAATGCCAGCGTGGTCCCCGCCTGCAATGGGGTCCCCCCCATCACTCCCTGTACATAGGTGGGCAAGAAGGCGCTAATGCCCATCATGGTCGCGCCGATCACCAGGCCGCCGATATTACCGGCTACCACGACCTTATTTTGCCATAGTGTCAAAGGAAACAGCGGTTCAAGGGCTTTACGCTCCTGGCGAACCAATAACAGGGTGGCGACCACTGACAGCAGGATCAGCAGCACAGAGTAGTAACCCAGTGACTCCGCCTGTAGCAAAGCCAGCAACAGCGCAGCAACCGCTAATGACAGCAGCGCTGTACTGATCAAATCGAGCGAGTGGGACTTTCTGCGCTCATCGACGGGTAAATAGCGAGCCAATATGCACATGGCGATAATGCCAATCGGTACGTTAATCCAGAACACAATGTTCCAGTGAAAATGCTGAACAATAAAAGCACCCAGCAGTGGCCCAACGATAGCGGAAATTCCCCAGACACTGGCCAGGTAGCCCTGGGCTTTTCCTCGCTCATGCGGACCATAGATATTGGCGATCAGCGTGGTCGCAACGGGAGTTATTGCCCCGGCCCCCAAACCCTGTAATGCGCGGAAAGCGATCATCCATATTAGTGAGGGGGCAAAACCACAGAGCACTGACCCGCCTAAAAACAGCAGTGTGCCAATGAAAAACATGTGACGACAGCCATAGAGATCGGCGAGACGGCCATAAATAGGCACAGTGATGGCCTGGGTCAGCAGATAGATGGCAAAGACCCAGCCCAGCAGACTGAAACCACCGAGATCGGCGATAATCGTTGGCATTGCGGTGGCGACAATAGTCACTTCAACGGCCGCCATAAACATTGATAGCATGCAGGCAATCAGTATCAACGGACGATGACGATTGTCGACCGGCGTATCGGGTAAGGTATTGCTGGCGATAACTCTTCTCCTTGACGATAACGTAATGATTTGGCGGGGCAGATTTAACGTTCCACACTGAGTTGTTGTTGTGAACGGCTATGTGCTTGCACATTGATTCTATCTAACCACAACGCCTTATAGCTGAAATTCTGATAAAGGCCTAGTTGATCCTGATAATGTACCGATCGAACACCGTCGGGAGCAATAAACCCACTCTGCCCGGGAGCAACGACATCAAAGGCCCGGATTTTGCCGGGTGCCAGTGACGGCGATAACACAATGAGTGTATTGGCCGTCCCACGATTTTGATATTCTGCCTGGTGTAGCGCTTCCTTACTCCCTGCCTGAGGGATACCTAAAAAATTATTGGCTCTAAAGGTGAGATGCATGGCCGGGGATTTCCAGTCAACCACCGATGTGCCGTAACGCTCGGTCAACTGCTGATACGCCTGCTGTAGTGCCGCCCTAACCACCGCCTCTGGCGGTTGCCCCTGGAACAGATCGATCTCTTGTACCGGTGCCGAAGGCGGACCTTGCAGCGCTTCGTACAAAATTTTGCTGCCCGTGCTGATATTAAGCGAACCTGTTGGCCCATCCTGCGTAGTTTTATACCCGCTGGCGCGATACCAAAGATCAAAAGGTGCGGGCACCACGGCACCCAGAGTGCGGTCAAGCATACTCGTCAGCCAGGCATCCATAATGGCTGAACCGGGCTGGGTATAGCTGCGACCATCAGCACTTAGCTGGTTTTTCCCGTTCCAGTTTTTCAGTATTTGTGCCAACTGACGGCGTGGATCCGTTACGGGCAGTCCCTGCGTAGCCTGCACAATAAAAGGCAAAAATAAGCGCACGTTGAGATCGCTGCGGCTGGTTTCCTGCAAAATTTGCCAGGCATCGTGGCGATCGAGTGTCGGTCTGGCCGCAATACGTCGATCGATCTCATCAACCCGGTCAGCGCGACCCCACAGAAATGCAAACAGGTCGGTGGCCGGATAGCCCTGCTGTGGTGAGTTATTCCAGTTAACAATATAGTTTGAGGGTGGATTATAGATCTGCGGATTGCTTTTAAAAGGCAAGATGCCCTGCCAGTCCCACTCGCCGCTGCCCGGCACCGGCAGTCGTGGATCATGCCCTGCCCGCCGCCGCGGATAAGCGCCGGTATGCGCATAGCCAATATTTCCCTGCACATCGGCATAATACCAATTGATGGTTAATGCCTGGCGTGCAGCTTGCTGCTGCCATTGCCGCCAATTACTCGCCTGCATCTGGAAAACCCAGGCCATCAGCGAGGCGACTTCCTGCCCCTCCCAGGCCCGCGCCTTGCTATATGCGATATGCGTCGCGGGATCGTACCTGATCACATTCCCATGCAATGTGCGGTAGACCTTTAGCTGCTGTGGCAAGCTATCCTTAATATCAATGGTGTCAGTGCGACTAAGCATTTTTAGCCATCGGCCATTGTGGCGATAATAATCTGGCCGCTGCGGATCAACGGTTTCAGCAAAAATATCTACGTTGTCGCCAAATCCTGCGGTGGCACCCCAGGCAATTTTGTCATTGTGCCCGAATAAAATAGCGGGATAAGCAAAAGGCGTATTACCGACGACATTAAAGCCGGCACCATGCAGGCCAATGCCATAGGTATAAGCCGGATTAAACCAGCCAAATTGCGGACCATTTAGCAACAGAGCCTGAGCATCGCGGGCCTTTTTTTTACCGATTAGCCAGATATTACTGGTAGTCGGGAAACCCGCCAGGCCATTGCTTCCGCTATGCAAATACTGTCTGGCGATCTCCTGTCGGTTAGCATCGGCAGTCAATGCCAGCAACCGGCCATCATCTCCTCTGGCAAGACGTTCCAGCATTGGCGGCGGTGAATCAAAGCGTGGCAGACGATACACCATCGGCGCTAGCTTGCCCTTTGGCGCAACAGAATAAGCCCCGTCGGACTGGGCGATGGTGGTCCGGGCATCAGGGTGCACCCACCATTTGAGCTGATTAAACAGGCCCATCGCACGTTTTTCGCCATAACGGTCGCCAAGTGCCGTTAACAGCGCCAGATTATCAATTTCACTGTTGGCGTCAGAGAAACGATTGGCCATGGTGCCCACAAACACCATGGCGACATCAAAGGCACTCCAGGCTTGCGGCGTAAAACCCAGGTCATTAAACTGCCTGGGCATCAAATCGCGGGGATGGCGGGCAATATGCTTAATCTGGGCATTGATGCCGTCGGCATACCCCTGGAGAATATCTTTTTCTGCTGACGACAAGGCACTGATTTGTTGATGGATCGACGCTGGCCAGTAGTTGCGCCGCACCTCTTGATCGTAAACGACAAATTTCTTTCCCAGCACCTGCGAAACGGTCCCCTGCGTGCTGCGTTTGGCCATTTCCATCTGAAACAGGCGGTCCTCGGCAAGTGCATAGCCATAACCATAAAATAAACGATATGTATCACTGGCATAGATATGGGGTACACCGTACTCGTCGCGTTTGATTACAACCATTGCTCTTTTAGGTTCAGCCTGCGCGCAAATGCAGCAAGCCAAACCGGTCGCCACTAAAATAGCCTGAAATATTTTCCATAACCTTTTTATAATCATTTGATCCTCCCTGTTTTGATGGCGAGTGTAAGCACGAACTTTTATTGCGGGCCATAGGGGCCATAATCGAAATTGGCAATCATTTTGCCAAAAGACTTAAGTGATTGCGGGCAATCAAGCGGGTCGAAATTGATTTGAATAAATGAGAGTCGACGCTGTTTTTCACAGGCTTTTAGTGCGTATTCCAGTTCAACTTCATTATTGACAATAGTGGTGAACGCGGTATGTTTTTTATTAAAGCAGCCAGCAAGTTCAGTGTAGGACCAGTCGGCAACTTCATTATATTCTGCACCTGAGCCTAAAATGTGCCTCTCAATGGTGTAACCTTTGTTATTGATGAGAAAGATAATCGGGTTAAAGTCATAAAGCAGAATGGTAGATAATTCTTGCACCGTCAGTTGAAATGCGCCATCACCAATAAATAATATATGTCGCCTGCTGGCATTACTCAGTAAAGAACCCAGCAGGGCTGGCAACGTATATCCAATAGCTCCCCATACCGGCTGGCAAAGGAAACAGACATTTTCGGGCATGGGTATAGAACTTAGTGCAATATGAGATGTACCACACTCGGCGACCACAACATCGTCCTGTTGAAAAAAATGACTCATTCGCTGCCAAAAATAATGGTGCGTAATCTTTTTTTCTGCCATCGCAAGTACAAGCGCGGTATTTTGGCTTTGGGATGGGCGCGGGAATTGTGGGACATATTGAATCCCCAGTGTTTCAATGATGCAGTTAAGGAGATCGCGAGAACGTAAACCGGGAAAAGCCTGGCCTTGCCATAACACATTTTGCGGATTGACATAGATGGTATCATCGGGAAGTTTGCAGCTATATAAAGCGGAGTTAATATCAATAAATCGCGGAGAGAAAGCGATCAGGCAATCAGACTCCTCGACTCGCTCTCTTACCTGCCGGGTCGATGCGGCTCCGCTATAGGTACCATAAAAACGGGGATGGCTCTCATCAACCACGCATTTAGCCGTTGACAGGGCGATCATTGGAATATTTAGCACCTCGGCCAGATACTGAATATCGGCTTTCAGCTGATAGCGTTCAACATCAATATCCAGTAAAAACGCCGGTTTTACCGCCGCCCCGAGTCGCGGTAACAGCCGCGCTACCACATCCTGGAGCATCCTTGGCTCACTGCTGTCAGGACATATTGACCTGGCGATTGCGGCTTGCGGAATAGTTACTTGCAGATAAGCGATATCTGAGGGTATCTGGATATAAACCGGTCGCCGCTCGCGGATACAGGCGCGAAGAACACGGTCTATTTCCTCTACCGCGTTTATATAAGTCAAACAGGTCTGGGCTACGGTGAACTCTTTAAAACAGTTCAATACATTGCTGAAATTACCGTCGGCGGTACTGTGATGCGTAGACAAATGATTGGCATTCACATGGCTCGGCGGTGAACCGGTAATACACACCATTGAAACATGCTCGGCATAAGCCCCTGCCACGCCATTAATAGCGCTAAGATCGCCAACACCATAGGTCGTTAATAGCGAAGAAATGCCATTAAGGCGGGCATAACCATCGGCGGCATAAGCAGCATTGAGTTCATTACAGGTACCCACAAAAGATAATTCACTGGTTTGATTTATCTGTTCTATTAATTGTAAGTTGTAATCCCCAGGCAATCCGATAACATGCCGCACGCCTATTTTTCGTAACTGACTAAACAAATAACAACCTATGGTTATCGTTTTATTTATCGACATCACTAAACTTCCTTGCAATTAAAGGTGTTTTTAGACAAAAACTACCGCAAGCGACAAGGGCATTTACCGCTCGCGCCATTATCAACCGCACGCAATCATTACCTGTTTTATATAACAAAAATAATAATTCAATAATCCAGTTATTTTTAGATTTGTGTAATTTAAATACATTAAATTAATTTAAAAACCTTCCGGTTAAGCACCTCAACAGAGAACGCTGTAGGCTTAATGTGCAGTAATATTGTTTGGGTGGCAAGACACCTCGTCAATTTTTTATTTAAAAGGCTATTTTTACTTTCAATATGGTGGTTTTTTTTGAGGTGCATTATTTACAGCGGTATTTATTGATTAAGGCGTCAGGCTATGTTTGGCAAGCTCTCCAGGCTTGGCAAGAGGAGTCCGCAGTCGAGTGCAATAACAACAATGGTAATAACGTTATGCAAAGGAGTAATAAGAACAGGCGAGATCGCAACCCGCGTGTCTGCGGATTGCGATCCCAAGGACTAGGCTACAGAAAGTTCGTTGAGCAGTGACAGATCTAAATATTGTGCCATTTCACGGGATTCCGCCCGCGGTAAATAAGGGATTTCGCCCAATAATGGTGCTTTAATATTCTGTCTTATGGCTGAAATGGTTTCTGCATAATGCGCCAAACATGGGTTAATACGATTGGCTACCCAGCCTAACAATGGAACACCATCGGCGATAATTGCTTCGGCAGCCAATAATGCCTGACTCACGCAGCCTTCCTGAATACCGACAACCAGGATCACCGGCATATTCAGTTGCACCACCCAATCAGAAAAACGCCGTTTTGGCGTAATCAGCGTGCGCCAGCCGTCACATCCTTCAACCACCACCGTTTCAGCTTCTTGCCGCAAAAAATGCAAACCGTCGGTCATTTGTTCAAAGATGTTCTTTGGCAAATGGCTGGTGAAAATATCCTCGTCCGATAAGGCATAAGGAGTAATTCTTGATAAAGGATAGGAAACAGAAGAGGATTTCTGTAGGGTTACCGCATCTTTATTGCGTACACCATCAGCCAACTCCTGGCTACCGGTTGCGATAGGTTTGTAGCCCAGCACAACTTTTCCCTGCGCGATCATTGCCTGTAACAATGCGCGGGAAACGATGGTTTTACCTACACGGGAATCCGTACCCGTAACAAAAAAGTGCGTTAACATGTGTAATTTACTCCAGGATCTCTCCATTTAATAAATTGCCGCAGATAAAGATCCTGCGGTGTCAATGAGACTGACTTAATATTATTAAAGTCTAGGTGATAGACGGGTATAACAGTTTGCGTTAGCGCAATGTTTTGTTGACTGAACATTCAAGATTGTGTCCAGTCAGTGAGGAAAAGGTAAATTTTTACCCTTGCAAAAGTTTTACCAATAACGAACCGTTATACAGAGCGTCTTTAACCAGTGCAGCACCGGGCATGGTGCCATGATTAAAAAACTGAGTGGATTCAAGCTGAATATTCTCACTGTAAGCCGGCAAGGACTGTTGCTGAATGCAGGACATAATGGCGGGAAAAAGTATTGTTTTTGACAAATTGAGCGGCGATCCAATGAGGATTTTTTCTGGATTGAAAAGATTGACCATTATTGCCAAAATGCGGCCAACATTCTGCCCAACGCCGATAATTACGTCTCTTGCCAGGGCATCACCGCGATTGGCGGCATCACACAGGTTTTCCACTGAGATAGGCAAGGCGTTGAGCAGTGATTGATTGGCCACGCTCAGGCGCTGTTTGACCAGTTCCAGAATATTGTCGATGCTGGCCAGGGTTTCCAGACAGCCATGATTACCGCAATAGCATCGTTTTCCATAAGGATCGACCTGGGTATGGCCGATTTCAACCACACTGCTGCTACGGTTGTGTAATACTTGCCCGCCAGTGATCACCCCTGCCCCGACGTTATCGTCAATCACCACCTGAATGACATTGCGAAAACCCCGCGAAGCACCATACAGCGATTCCGCCTTGGTCCAGGCGGCAATATCATGCTGGACAAAAACCGGCAAACCACTGCGTTT
Source organism: Rouxiella aceris (assembly GCF_012933545.1). Classification (GTDB taxonomy): domain Bacteria; phylum Pseudomonadota; class Gammaproteobacteria; order Enterobacterales; family Enterobacteriaceae; genus Rouxiella; species Rouxiella aceris. The sequence continues at coordinate 60,907 of NZ_JAADJU010000017.1, forward strand.
CGCCAGGGTGGGACCTAAAGGTACGGCTTCAACCGGATAAAAAGGCATTTTAAGAATGATACCGCGCGCGGCGTCAATCATGCCTGGCAAGGTAATAGCCATAGCGGTTAAACGTTCCAGTTTTCGCGCATGACGGATAAAGAATTGGTCAATATGGCCAACGATACGATCGAGAAAGGGTTCTGGGTCATCGGCAGGCAATGGCAATAAGTCTTCTGCCACCAGTTTGCTGCTTAAATCACGTAAACTCAGGGTTAACGTACCCAGGTTGATGCGTGCAGAAAGATAATGCCAGGCCTGGGTATCGAGGATCAATCCTACGGCAGGACGGCCACGGCAGCCGGGATCCTGATATTCGGTTTCCTGAACCAGGTGTGCCTGTAATAGTTCACGCACAATTTTGGTAATGCTGGCTGGCGCAAGTTGCGCCCTTTTGGACAGCTCAATACGCGAAATAGGACCAAACTGGTCTATCAGTCGGTAAACTGTACCAGCGTTGATCTGCTTGATTTGATCAATATGTCCCGGTTGCCCTTCCACTATCACTCAACTGCCTCACTGTTGCCGCTATTTTTCGCGCTTCGAAATAAATAGTAGAGCTTATAGTCTGTTTTTTGTTATATATCTTCAACTATTTGATTCGATATGTGATTTAGTGCACATATTGCAATTAAACCGCACTATCTCCGCAGGACATATCGCTAATCAACTTCTTCCATCATCATTTGTGCCAGTACAGATGCCGGTGCGCTAAGCGGGCGATAACGATGGCTGACCAGCCAAACTTGGGTATCAACCTGCTCATCTTTAAAGGAAAGATACTGGACGCCGTCAACCTGAATACGCTTATAAGAAGCCGGTAAAATGGACACTCCCAGCCCTGCCGATATCAGTCCGATAATAGTCAATGCCTCTCCCACTTCCTGGGTGATAAAAGGGGTGATCCCGGCTTTGGCCAAACGCTGAAGAATGTCATCATATAGCGAGGTGCCGACATCTTTCGAGAAGAAAACAAAAGGCTGATCCGCCAAGTGAGAAAAGGTCAGTTCCCCCGCCGGCAAGTCATTAAGGGGATGCTCGGCTGGCACTACTGCCACCAAATGCTCAGAGCGAAGCACACGGTGCTGAAGTACATCAGGCAACTCGCCATTGCGCATCACGCCAAGATCCAGGGTACCGGCCACCAGGGGGGAGATCTGCTGCTGACTGTTGAGTTCGACAATACGAATATTTACCTGCGGATGTAACATTCTGAAGCGTTTGAATGCTCGGGATATTTTCTTTAAAAATGGCGAGGATGAGGTCAGTCCGATGGTGAGATTACCCTCTTCCCCCCGATGGATCCTCGCCGCTTGTTCAGAGACGTCATTTACTTTGGCAACAATGCTTTTCGCTTCTTTAAGAAACATTTCCCCCGCCTGCGTCAAACGCACACTGCGATTGTTACGGTAAAGTAATACCGCGCCAATCTGTGCCTCCAGCGCTTGTATCTGCTGGCTTAAAGGTGGCTGCGAAATATTGAGTTTTTCGGCCGCACGACCAAAATGCAGTTCCTCAGCAACGGCAATAAAATAGCGCAAATGCCGTAATTCGATATTGCTCACTTAATCTCCAATGATATCTTTAAAGTATCAAAATACACTGATTAATATATTAGATAAAAAAAAGGATCTTGCGTAAAATTTTTTAAAATTTCCATGCAAATACAACAAATATATTTTACTAAGGATTTAAAGTGAACATCACTCGTCGGCAGCGCGCGACTACCGCGGCAGGCCAATCGGTAAATGATGACGATCTGCACGTTGCTACCCCGCAAGTCTCAATACCAGCCAAGAACATTTTTATCAAACGCGGTACCCCACAGTTTATCCGTGTCACGCTAGCGCTGTTTTCCGCCGGGTTGGCCACCTTTGCTTTACTTTACTGCGTGCAGCCGATAATGCCGGTGCTATCGCAAAGTTTTGGTGTGTCTCCCGCCACCAGTAGCCTGTCGCTTTCTGCGGCCACCGGGCTGCTGGCAATTGGTCTGCTGTTCACCGGACCGATTTCCGATGCGGTGGGCCGTAAGAATGTTATGGTCGTCGGCTTGATGTTGGCGGCTATCTGTACCCTGATTTGTTCGGTAATGACCAGTTGGCATGCCATTTTGCTGATGCGTGCGCTGGTCGGCTTGTCGCTAAGTGGCGTCGCTGCCGTGGCCATGACCTATCTGAGTGAAGAGATCCATCCCAGCGTGGTGGCATTCTCGATGGGGCTTTATATCAGCGGTAATTCCATCGGCGGGATGAGTGGCCGTCTGCTGACCGGTGTCCTGACCGACTTTGTCTCCTGGCGCGTGGCTATTGCTTTTATCGGTGTCTTCGCGCTCGCTGCCGCCAGCATGTTCTGGAAGATCCTCCCGGCTTCTCGACATTTTCGCGCCAGTTCCCTGCGCCCGCACAAGCTGGTGATCAATTTTAAACTGCACTGGCGTGACAGTGGATTGCCGTTACTGTTTGCCGAAGGTTTCCTGCTGATGGGCAGTTTTGTCACCATGTTTAACTATATCGGCTACCGGTTGCTGGCTTCGCCCTATTATATGAGTCAGGCAGTGGTTGGCGTACTTTCACTCGCGTATCTGATGGGCACTTACAGTTCCCCCAAAGCCGGGGCATTGACCGCAGTCTATGGCCGAGGACCGGTGTTAATCGGTGCGTTGATATTGATGCTGACCGGTATTTTGATCACCGCCTTTAGCTCGGTTTTGCTGGTATTTATCGGAATGGCGATGGTTACTGCCGGCTTCTTTGCTGCCCACTCGGTGGCCAGTGGTTGGATAGGCCGGCGTGCAAAACGTGCCAAAGGTCAGGCTTCATCGTTATATCTGTTCTGTTACTACGCCGGTTCCAGCGTCGCCGGTACCCTTGGCGGATTGTTCTGGAAGAATTTTGCCTGGAACGGTATTACGCTGTACATCAGTGTGATGCTACTGCTGGCGATTGTTATCGGGTATCGCCTGATGCGCCTGCCGGAATCACGTATTATTCGCGGCTAATCTCTCTGTTATGATGTTTTTGCGGGCCACGTTTGTGGCTCGCCTCCTCGCCTCTTTATCGACAGCCTGTTGCCCCACCCTCTGTTTGACTGACTTAATTTCAATGCCGATGTGTGCACATTTCAGGTTTCTCTACTATAATGTATGTTGTAACTAAGAGGAGAGCTAATGGCGAGTTATGATTTGATTTTGCGCATGAACGAATGCTTTAACGAGCTGGAACTGTCGATTACGGATTTGACGCGTTTTCTTAATCAGCTGGAACTATTGCAGGCGCGGGTGTTCTCTTTACCTGAAATTGAAAAAGGCCACGAACATAATCCGGCATTACAGATAGCCGTCACCCCACATCAAGGTGATAGCGCCCACCAGCTGGCATTGCACCATTTCCAAAAACTGTTTATCCATCACAATGGCGACAATATCAGCAGTAAAGCTGCGGTGCGTCTCCCCGGGGTGCTGTGCTATGCGGTGGATCAGGCGGAATACCAGGCGGCACAGCTGTTGATTCAGGAGGTGAACAAACTCAAAAGCGAGCTGGAGCATATTGTGACCGTAGAGTCCGGCCTGCCTGCTGAACAACGCTTTGAGTTTGTCCACAGCCACTTACGCGGATTAATTACGCTTAATGCCTATCGCTCCATTAGTTATCTGTTACAGCCGGATTCGGTACGTTTTGGCTGGGCGAATAAACATATTATTAAAAACCTGCGTCGCGATGAGTTATTGTGCCAACTGGAAAAAAGCCTCAATGCCGGACGGGCGGTGCCGCCTTATAGCCGCGAGGAGTGGGCGGCCAATATCAGCCGCGAGATAATGGATGTGCAAAACCTGCCAGAACACGCCATTTTAAAAATCAAACGTCCGGTTAAAGTGCAGCCGATTGCCCGCGTTTGGTATCGCAATAGCCAAAAACAGGTGCAGCATCCGTGCCCTTCCCCGCTGATTGCACTCTACCTGCGTGATGCCGGGATGCCATTGCCCAAGCTTGGCGAATTAACCGATTACGATGCCAACAGTATTAAACATAAGTACAAACCAGACTCGCAACCGCTCAATCTGCTAATCAAACGACTGCATCTGTATACCGATCAGCCGGTGTAGAAATTAAAAGCGCTGTGACCAATCAACAGCGCCTGGTTAGCCTCGTCACTTGCAGTAACGATCGGCGCTCGCCAAGTTAATTTTTCATACTGCCCACCATCTCGTCAGGTTTAACCCATTCATCAAACTGCGCCTCGGTCAGATAACCCAGTTTTAGCGCCGAGGCTTTCAGCGTCAGCCCCTCTTTATGGGCCTTCTTGGCAATTTCTGCCGCTTTATCGTACCCGATATGGGTATTTAGCGCGGTAACCAGCATCAATGACTCATTGAGCAACTGGGCAATACGGTCGCGATTGGGCTCAATACCCACGGCGCAGTGCTGATTAAAACCGCGCATACCGTCGGCCAACAAGCGGATCGATTGCAGATAGTTATGGATCACCAACGGACGAAAGACGTTCAGCTCAAAATTACCTGAGGCACCACCAATATTCACCGCTACGTCATTACCCATGACCTGGGCGCAAAGCATGGTCATCGCCTCGCACTGAGTCGGATTGACTTTACCTGGCATGATGGAGCTACCCGGTTCATTTTCGGGGATGGCAATCTCGCCAATACCGCAACGCGGCCCGGAAGAGAGCCAGCGTACGTCATTGGCAATTTTCATCAGTGACGCCGCCAGGCCTTTAAGGGCTCCGTGACCATGCACCAGGGCATCGCAGGTGGCCAGCGCTTCGAACTTGTTTGGCGCAGTAACAAACGGCTGACCGGTCAATTCTGCCAGCGCCCTGGCAACGCGAACCGCGTATTGCGGATGAGTATTCAGGCCGGTCCCCACCGCCGTCCCTCCCAATGCCAGTTCGGTCATATGCGCAATGCTGGCTTCGAGATGCTGTCGACTATGCACCAGCATCGCCGCCCAGCCGGAGATCTCCTGTCCCAGGGTCAAGGGCGTGGCATCCTGCAAATGGGTACGTCCGATTTTTACGATATCTTTAAAGGCCACCGCCTTATCTGCCAGCGTTTGCTGCAACTGGTCCAATTCCGGCAACAGATGCTCGCGGACAGCCAGCACCGCAGCCACGTGCATGGCCGTGGGAAAAACGTCGTTTGAACTCTGACTTTTATTGACATCATCATTGGGGTGGACCAAACGGCTTTCGCCCCGCTCGCCACCGAGGATTTCGCTGGCACGATTGGCCAACACCTCATTCATATTCATATTGGTCTGAGTACCGGAACCCGTCTGCCAGATGGATAACGGGAATTCCGACGTATGCTTATCCGCCAGCACTTCATCAGCAGCGGCAATAATTGCCATTCCCCGTTCGTTAGGTAGCAGACCAAGATCGATATTAACGCTGGCAGCCGCGCGTTTCGTCAAAGCCAGGGCATGGATCAGCGCGGTAGGCATTTTTTCCTGCGAAATACGAAAATGCTCAAGGGATCGCTGCGTCTGCGCCCCCCAGAGTTTATCGGCAGGCACCTCAATCGGTCCCATTGAGTCTTTTTCGGTGCGATAAGCGGCCATGAATTGCTCCTTAGTTTAGGATTATTCAATAAAATGAGTGACTGGTTGCCGGGTTGCATTGACGCTTCCAGGCTGTTGATGGCGGTATATTTTTCCCGCTGCAAAACCTTTACCCTGGCGGCAAGCCAACGGGGTAAAGGTTTTGCCATTAACTAATGGATTATAGAAGAGACCTCGGTGATACAGACCTTACTTGCGTTAAGAATAATCAGAACCTGCCTATACCGCATTTTTTCTCCATATTGGGTTGCTTATTCCGCTTTAGTCATTGTTTACTAGTCAGCAATTTCTCTGATTAGCAGGACAAAAAAATGCAAAAGATGCATAACAACGTACAAAATTACGCATGGGGAAGTATTGACGCACTCAGTAATCTTTACGGCATTGCCAACCCGCAAGGTAAACCTATGGCAGAACTGTGGATGGGGGCGCACCCGAAAAGCAGTTCATCGGTAACCGACGAGGAAGGCCAGACTCTGGCGCTGCGCGAGGTGATTGCCGCCGATCTCGAGGGTAATCTGGGCCATAAGGTGGCACAACGCTTTGGCGAGCTGCCTTTTCTGTTTAAAGTACTTTGTGCCGAACAGCCGCTGTCTATTCAGGTCCATCCCAGCAAAAGTGCCGCGATAGTGGGTTTCGACAAAGAAAACCAGGCGGGTATCCCACTTGATGCTGCTGAGCGCAACTATAAAGATCCCAACCATAAACCCGAGTTGGTTTTTGCGCTGACACCTTTTGCTGCCATGAATGGCTTCCGTGAACTTACTGATATTCAGTCACTTTTGCAGCCGGTTGCCGGCGCCCATCCGGATATCGCCAGCTTTCTGCTGCACCCGGACGTTGAGCATTTGCAAACCCTGTTTGCCGCGTTACTCAGCATGTCAGGGGAAAGCAAATCACTGGCGCTGGATATTCTGAAAAACGCCCTGGCCAGCCAGCACGGCGAGCCATGGGACACCATTCGCAATATCGCGCAATATTATCCCGATGACAGCGGCCTCTTCTCGCCATTACTGCTCAATGTGATCACTCTCCAGCCGGGTCAGGGTATGTTCCTGTATGCCGAGACCCCGCACGCTTACCTTAACGGTGTTGCGCTGGAGGTGATGGCCAACTCCGACAACGTGCTGCGCGCCGGGCTGACCCCCAAATATATCGATATCCCCGAATTGCTGGCCAATTTGAAGTTCGAAGCCAAAGCTGCGGATACATTGTTAACCCAGCCGGTGCAGCGCGGCAACGAATTGAGCTTCCCGATCCCGGTGGAGGACTTTGCGTTCTCGCTGCATAACCTCAGTGCCGCCCCTCAGCCGATGTCCCAGGATAGCGCAGCGATTATTTTCTGCCTTGAAGGTCAGACTATTCTCGATAAAGGTCAGCAACAGGTAGTGTTGCATCCAGGGGAGTCCTGCTATATTCCAGCCAATGAGTCGCCGGTTACTGCCAGCGGAAATGGTCGTATTGCCCGCGTATTTAATCAGCTAGCCTAATCCCTCTGGGTCAATACCGGCCATAATTCAGGCATTTTCGCGAAATGTTTGCCAAATGGCCGGTTGTTCCACCACAATAAAGCAGCGTAAGCGGTTAATTTTATAACTTTAGTGATCCAACAGATCCCATTAGCCATCACTGATGGGCTGTTAGCTCATATTTAAAAGGATGAACAGAACAATGAAAAAATCGTTAGTCGCTGTGAGCGTCATTGTGGTACTTGGCGCGGCATGGACAGGCGCTTCCTGGTATACCGGCAAATTGCTCGAACAACATATGGCCGACATGGTCGCCGATGCCAACACACAATTGAAAACCCATTACCCGCATGCCGGTCTGAAACTGGTGTATCAGGATTATCATCGCGGCGTATTCAGCAGCAGCGTACGCTTTGCCGCTCAGCCGGATGGCACATCCCCTGACAACCTGTTGAGTCCGGGTGATGAAATCGCCTTCCTGGAAACAATTGACCACGGTCCTTTCCCGGCAGCACAGTTGAAGAAACTCAACCTGGTGCCAAGTATGGCTTCTGTTCATTCCGAGCTGCAAAACACCCCGACGCTGAAAGATCTGTTTGCCGTGACTCAGGGCAAACCCCTGGTCACTGCCGAAACACGCATTGGTTATAACGGTAATACCGCCTCAGCAATCGACATCATCCCGGTCAACTATCAGAAAAATACCAGCAATCTGGAATTTGCTGGCGCAACGCTGAACCTGGATGTAGCAAAAGATATGGCGGCGGTAAAACTGGACGCCAAGAGCAATAGCCTGGCATTTACCTCTCCTAACCAGTGGGGACAGGTTGAAAAAGTGACGCTATCTGGCATCAAACTCAGCACGGATACTACCCAGGGTAAATTCCAGCTTGGTATCGGTAAACAGGCACTCAGCGTGGATAACGCCATCGTCAATATTGATGGCAAAGATGCCGCACAGCTTAGCGGTTTCAGCATGAAGACCGATTTTGGTGAAGACCAGCAAAACCTCAAGGGTCAAATCGACTACCAGCTGGACTCACTGAAAATTCAGGGCACTGATTTTGGTTCCGGCAAGCTGATGGTCAAACTCGACAAGCTTGATGGTCAGGCATTGAAACAGTTTTCCGACAGCTATAACCAACAGGCCATGCAGTTGCTGCAAAAATCTGAACAAAGCGATCCCGAAGCCAATCAACAACAGGCTGCAGCCTTGCTGATGTCCAACCTGCCGCTGTTGCTGAAAGGTAACCCGAGTATCAGTATTCAGCCTTTAAGCTGGAAAAACAGTAAAGGCGAAAGTACTTTCACTTTGCAACTTGATTTAAAAGATCCGTCTAAGGCCGCCACACCGGCACAGACTGAAGATCAATTAATCTCACAATATATTGGCAGCCTCGATGCCAAGCTCAACATCCCGCTTGATATGGCCACCGAGCTGACCACGCAAACGGCGAGAGTTGAAGGCTACAATGGTGATGACGCCGAAAAACTGGCTAAACAGCAGGTACAGGGTCTGGCGGCGATGGGACAAATGTTCAAGCTCACCAGCTTGCAGAATAATGCCATCACCAGCAGCTTCCACTATGCCGACAATCAGGTCGATCTCAATGGTCAAAAAATGACGCTGCAAGAGTTCGCCGGCTTGTTTGGTGTCTTTGGCGCTCCTCAGGCACCGCAACAACCCGCCCAGTAAGCGAACAGGCGACGCACTTTGCGTCGCCTTTTGACTACCGCTCGAAAACGCTATAATGATGCACTTTTATGACAACCAAAAATGGGTGCTGCCAATGATTGACTCTCATCTCCCCCTTACTGATATTCACCGCCATCTGGATGGCAACATCCGTGCCCAGACCATCCTTGATTTAGGCCGCCAGTTCGGTCTGTCGCTGCCTGCCAATGAGCTGGAAGCACTGCGGCCACATGTTCAGGTCATGCAAACCGCCCCTGATTTGGTCAGCTTTTTGCAAAAACTGGACTGGGGTGTCGCAGTCTTAGGTTCCCTGGATGCCTGCCGTCGCGTGGCTCAGGAGAATGTCGAGGACGCCGCCAGGGCCGGACTGCACTACGCCGAACTGCGCTTCTCTCCGTATTATATGGCGATGAATCATAAGTTGCCGGTGGCCGGCGTGGTTGAAGCGGTGATCGACGGCGTCCGTCGCGGCTGTCAGGATCATGATATTGATATCAACCTGATCGGTATTTTAAGCCGGACTTTTGGTGAAGAAGCCTGTTTGCAAGAGTTAAATGGCCTGCTGGCCCATAAAGCAGGGATCACCGCACTGGATCTGGCGGGTGATGAGCTGGGTTTCCCGGGCAGTCTGTTCCTCGACCATTTTAACCGCGGCCGCGATGCTGGCTGGCATATTACTGTGCACGCCGGCGAAGCGGCAGGTCCGGAAAGCATCTGGCAGGCGATCCGTGAATTAGGTGCCGAGCGTATTGGCCATGGTGTCAAAGCGGCGGAAGATCCGGCGTTGCTGGATTTCCTGGCCAAGCACCAGATTGGTATCGAGTCTTGCCTGACCTCCAATATTCAAACCAGTACCGTCTCGTCACTGGCAAAACATCCGCTGGCGACCTTCTTGCGTCACGGCGTTTTGGCGTCGATCAATACCGACGATCCAGCGGTTCAGGGCATTGAAATTGCGCACGAATATCAGGTCGCGGCCCCGGCAGCCGGATTAACGCCGGCAGAAATTCGTCAGGCACAGCAAAACGGGCTGACCATGGCCTTTTTAAGTGAGGCGGACAAACAGCGTCTGCGAGCCAAAGTGCTGGCTTGATGGGATGATTAACCTGAACTGGCCAACTGTTTATTCTATATGTTTCAGGTTTACGACAAAGTTACCCCTTTCAATAAGTTTATTACCGCACTGAAAGAGATTAAAACCGCAGCAAAAAATATATCACCAGGAAACTGGTGATATATTTATTCCGCTTCTGAAAATAATGGTACGCCGTTACCCACTATGATTGATTGGCTGCCTCGGTCGCCTCGCGCTGTGCCTGCTCTCTGGCGGTTTTCTTGGCATAGCGTTGTGCCAGTATCGCACACACCATTAACTGCACCTGATGGAAGATCATCAATGGCAGCACCATAGCCCCCACCGCTGAAGCCGGAAACAGTACATTCGCCATGGGGATACCGTTGGCCAGACTTTTCTTGGAGCCGCAAAACACAATAGTGATCTCATCTTGCGTCTTAAAACCAAAAGCCCGGGCTACCCAGGTATTGATCAACAATACAATGGTCAATAACACCAGCGAACAGCCTAAAACCGCCAGCAACGACCAACCATTGATTTGATGCCAGATCCCCTGCACCACTGCTTCGCTGAAAGCGACATACACCACCAGCAAAATCGATGAGCGGTCAGTGATATTAACAATCTTCTTATGCCGCGCCACCCAGGCAGCAATTAGCGGGCGACAGAGATGACCGATAACAAATGGCACCATCAGTTGCAAAATAATGGCACCAATGGCATGCAGCGTATCGCTACTCCCTCCCTGCGTATGCATCAGGACGCCCACCAGCACCGGTGACAGAAACACGCCAAGAATGCTGGAGGCCGAAGCGCTGCAAATTGCCGCTGCAACATTGCCCCCAGCTACCGAGGTAAAGGCAATCGCCGACTGCACCGTCGCCGGTAAGGCACAAAGATATAAAAAACCCATATACAGGCTTGGCGTTAACACACCCGCCGGGACTAACCATTTCATGCCAAGACCAAGCAGCGGGAACAGCGCAAAGGTGCTAAGAAACACCACAATATGCAAACGCCAGTGGCTGATACCCGCCACAATATTTTCACGGGAAAGCTTGGCGCCGTGCATAAAGAATAACAAGGCAATGGCGGCGGTGGTCAGGTGTTCAAAAAACACTTTAACTATCCCCTCGCAAGGGAAAAACGAGGCAATCACCACCACCGAGACCAAAACCAATAAAAATTTATCAATGCGCAGACGCTGAAACCAAGACATGAAACTTTTTCCTTGTCCCCGAACGGGGCGTTAATTTTCTACCCGATAATTCGGAGAACTTATTTCGGTACTGCCAGCGTTTTCTGCTGTTGTGCTGACTGCATCCCCAATTCAATCAGCTCCATGACCCGGATAGCCTGTTCAGCGGTCACCGGGTTCTCACCCTGGCCGTTGATGGCGTCACGGATAGCCGTGTAGTAGGCCGGATAATTGCCAGGGATGGTCGGCAGCGTTTTCTGGGCCAGCACACCTTCATGCTCCAGGGTCACGACACCATCGCGCTGGTCAAAGCCCCAATCTGCCTTTGGCAAGCGCTCGCCGGCTTTAAGGCGCTCTTCCTGCGGGTCGAGGCCAAATTTGACAAAGCTGCCCTTTTCACCCTGAACAATATAGCGGGCACTTTCTGCTGCAGCGTACACGGTGCCGTGTAATACCACACGACGACGAGAAGAATAGGTCAGCACGGTATTAAAGTAGTCAACCGCCTGTGCACCAGGGCGCAGTAACGCCTGGTCAGATTGGATGGTGTCCGGCATGCCAAACAGTTGAACAGCCTGGTCGAGCAAATGCGCACCCAGGTCGTACCAAATACCACTGCCCAACTCGGCAGACTCGCGCCAGCGCACCTGCACTTGCGGACGATAGCGATCGAAATGCGATTCGAAATAGACAATCTCGCCCAGTGAACCTTCTGCCAACAGCGTCTTCAAGGTCAGGAAGTCCGAATCCCAGCGGCGATTCTGGAAGACTGACAATATCTTGCCTTTCTCTTTGGCCAGAATATCCAGCGCACGGGCTTCTTCCAGGGTGACGGTAAAAGGTTTATCAACGACGACATGCTTGCCCGCTTCCAGCGCCTGGCGCGCCAAAGGGAAATGCGTAGCGTTAGGCGTTGGGATCACCACCAGATCGATGCTCGGATCGGCAAAAACTTTCTCTGCCGAATCGACCACGGTAACGGAAGGCCAGTCGGCATGGACTTTTGACGCATCACTGCTCGACACCACGGCAAATTCAAATCCCGGCGTGCTGGCAAGCAGTGGCGAGTGAAAGACTTTCGCAGCAAAACCATAGCCAATAAGCCCAACGCGTAGAGGTGAAGACATGATATAGCTCCTTTTATTTAGTCAAATATTACTGATATTGACACCAGTCAGACGGAGGTCACAAGTGTTAAATAGCCAATTGGCCGCACATGGGCAGCCAATTGAGATCAGACGGGATACTTACAGCGTAGAATAGCAGTTTAGAAATGATAGGTGGCAGCGTTTTCATGCTCCGGCCAGGGATGCGAACGATAAGGTTTCGCCGGATAATTAATTTCGACACTGCGACGACGGAAATCACTGGGGCTAACGCCAACACGTTTACGAAAGACACGGGAGAAATAGAGCTGATCGTCATAACCGACCACCCGGCCGATAGTAGCAATGGACTCCTGGGTGGTCTGCAGCAGCAGCTTGGCGCGGATCACCCGCTGGTCCTCGCGCCAGCGTAAAATATTGATGCCCACTTGTTCACGAAACAGATGTGCCAGCCGCGAAGGTGACAGGCAGACATGGCGCGCCACTTCGTCAATACGCAACTCACCGGCGAGATTACCGGTAATAAACTGGCAGGCTTCAATCACCCGCGGATCCATAATCTTTTGCGGACTTTGAGGGTCTTCTTCCATCGCCCGCAGCAACAGACGCTCCAGCAGGTTCATACCCAGTTCTTCGCCAAATCGACGCCCGGATTTTTGCGTCTGTTCAATATTGGCAAACAAACGGTCAAACTCCAGCAACAGCGTGTTATTGGGTAGCGACAAGCGGCCGACATCGCGGGTTTTGGTATGCCATTCCAGCCAGTCGGCCCAGTAGGCCCGAGGACGGAAATAGACCCAGCGGTGATACCAACAGTCACTATTGGCCGAACGGGCATACAGGTGACGCGCTTTCGGAGGGAAAAGCAGTAAGTCGCCGGGATTACAGTAAAAGGTGTCATCACCGTCAAACACCTTGCCCTGCCCCTTGACGGTCAGGTTAAGAATAAAGCCTTTCATACCGCCAGGACGATCGATGGAAAAATCAAGCGGCCCATCGGCCAAAATGGGGGTCATACCGGCAACCAGATACGCATTAAAACTGTATCCGGGGAGTAAGGGATTCGACTGCTGGTCCTGAATCATGCGGTGATACATCGGGCCTCCTGAAATCATCACGCCTGGTCATTCAATTCTATCGGGCAATAAAATTACTGCCCGACTGCGTTATAGAAATGTGAAGGAAATACACTTTTCTCGGCATTTTTCGTTCTAAAGGCCCATTTAAAAAACTGGAATCGTTTACACCGACTGTTTGGCCTTTTGTTTGTAGCGGTCAAAGATTACCGCTGCCAACAGGATCAGACCACGCACCACATACTGGGCAAATGGCGAGATATTCAATAGATTCATGGCATTCTCTACAGTACCCAGGATCAGGATACCGGCAACAACATAAGAGATTTTACCAATACCGCCTTTCAGAGATACCCCACCCAGTACGCAGGCAGAGATAACGATCAGCTCATAGCCCAAAGAGGTCATCGGTTGACCACTGGTCATACGCGAAGCCAGGATAATCCCCGCCGCTGCCGATACCAGACCGGACAAAACAAAGATAATAATCTTGGTACGCACTACCGGGACACCGGCAAGACGTGCTGCCTCTTCGTTACCCCCAATGGCCAGCGTATTACGGCCGAAGGTAGTTTTGTTAAGCAGCAAGCCGAAGGCAATCAGGCAACCAATGGTGATCCAGATGGGTGCCGGTAAACCCAGCCAGTTGGCATAGCCCAGTTCAAAGAAACGTTCGTCTTCAATGCCCACCGCTTTACCGTCGGAAATGATATACGCCAGGCCACGCACAATTTGCATGGTTGCCAGGGTAGTGATCAACGCATTGATTTTCAGACGAGCAATAACAAAACCGTTGACCAGACCGGAAATAATCCCTAGTAACAGACCCGCACCGACACCGATCCACAGGCTACCGGTCATATTGATCACTACCGCGGAGGTCACCCCGGCACAGGCAATAACAGATGCCACAGAGAGGTCAAAATCGCCGGAAGCCAGGCAAAACAGCATACCGCACGCCACCATGCCAGACATGGAGATCGCTAATCCCAGTCCTTTCATATTGATAAAAGAGCTGAAATTGGGCACGAAAACGGCACAGGCTATAAACAGCGCGGCAAATACCACCAGCATGCCATAGCTGTCCCAGATACGCATCAGGCTTTGACCGCCGCGTGCAGCGACATTCGGTTGCTCAGGTTTGGTTGAATTTGTTGTCATACTGGACATCGTTAAACTCCTGCTCAGGGTCCGCCTTAGGCGGCATCCGGTGTTAATTCTGGGGTGCGCAACATGGCCATACCCAATGCTTTTTCTTCTGTCGCAAGCTCGTGAGACAGTTCGCCTGAAATTGCGCCTTCGCGCATTACGATAATTCTGTCCGCCAGGCCGAGTACTTCTGGCAGATCGCTGGAAGCAAACAGCACCGCAATACCCTGTTTAGCCAGCTGGTAGATAACATGGTAGATTTCGTGTTTGGCACCGACGTCGATGCCGCGAGTAGGTTCATCGAGTAAAATGACTTTCATGTCTTCGGATAACCAACGGCCAAGAATGGCTTTCTGTTGATTGCCCCCGGACAGATTCATAATCAACTGTTCAGGACCCGGCGTTTTAATATTCAGTGACTTGATCTGTTTGTCGGCGTTACTCACTTCCCAGCCGTTATTAATCAGGCAACCGGCTTTCACCGTTTTCCGTCGGGCGCTGATATTGATATTGTCGCGCACCGAATGTACCGGAATTATCCCGTCAGCTTTACGATCCTCAGGACAAAGCATGATGCCCTGGCGAATGGCGTCAATTGGCGTACTGATATTGATCGCCTTGCCATCGAGCAATACCTGACCCGAGGTGATCTTGGTCCCACCAAACAATCCCTTCATCAGTTCACTGCGACCAGCGCCGACCAGACCAAACAGGCCGACAATTTCCCCTTGTTTGACGCTAAGAGTGATCTCCGACTTCACGCCTGGCGCTTTTACGGCATTCAGTTGCAGACGGACATCACCGGTCGGACGCGGTTCATAGCCATAGACGTCACCGAGGTTACGCCCGACCATCGCCTGTACCAGGCTTTCGTTGTTCACTTGCTGCATATCATCAAAGGTGCGCACAAAGCGGCCGTCTTTGAAAACCGTAATGGCATCACTGAGCGCAAAGATCTCTTCCATGCGGTGAGAGACATAAAGGATCACCCGACCTTCAGCCTTCAATTCACGGATAACGCGGAAAAGCTGCTCAATTTCGCGAGCTGAAAGGGAGCTGGTCGGTTCGTCAAAGGCGATAATTTTGGCATTGCGAGCCAGCGCCTTGGCAATTTCCACCATCTGCCACTGACCGATAGAAAGATATTTAAGCGGGGTATCAGGATCAATATCCAGACCTAAGTGATCCAGCTGTATTTTGGCTTCATAGCGCAGCAGCTTGCGATTGACCCAGCCACGAATGCTTGGCAACTGACCGAGATAAATATTTTCGGCTACCGTCATTTCCGGTATCAGATGCAGTTCCTGGTAGATAATGGCCACACCGGCATCCAGTGCTTCGGTAGTGTGATTAAAGGTTACCGGCTGCCCTTTGATCAGGATTTGCCCCTGAGTCGGACTGTAGTTACCACTGAGGATTTTCAGCAGCGTCGATTTCCCGGCACCATTTTCCCCCATCAGGGCGTGGATCTGTCCGGCATAACAGTCAAAACTGATGCCATCCAGCGCCTTGACACCGGGGAAAGATTTACCAATACCGCGAAATGACAAATAAGGATCGCGGACATCAAACTCAGCAAGCGTAGGAGCCAGCGTGGCGGTCGATGTTGAAGAGAGTAAAGACATAGCAGCAACCTTTCTCAAAAATCATGCGTCAATATGTTGAGGTGTGATGACCTGTTTCCTCTTGTCTGAACCTGTTCTGCTGCGCAACAGAAAGCGGTCGTTCCTTGACTGCTTTCCGCTTCGCAGCAGGTTTAATGCTCAAACAAGGTGGTTATTCAGCGCTCAACGCTTATTTACCCAGACCTTTCTTCTGCAGTTCTACTTTGAAATTTTCACGAGTGATCAAAACAACATCGGTCACTTCGGTAAATTTAGGGGGTTCTACGCCTTTGGTTACCCAGTCATTCAGCATCTGAATACTTTTATAACCATGAACGTCCGGACTTGGCAGCAGTGAGCCAAAGAAGCCGGTTTGTTCGTTTTTAGACAGTTCACTTACCGCGTCAACGCCGTTGATACCAATACCGATCACGTTAGCCGCTTTAAAGCCCTGGCCTTCTGTTGCACGCACGCCACCTAATACGGTGTTGTCATTCATGCCGAGGATCAGCCAGTTTTTCACTTCAGGATGTTGAACTAACAGTGAGTTACCCGCATCCAGCGCACCGGGGATATCGTTGGATTTCGTTGGCACTTTATAAATCTGCGCCGCCGGGAAGCCTGCAACTTTCAGTGCATCCATTGCACCGGTAGTACGACGACGCGCCGTATCAAGTTCGTCCGCAGTGATAGCCATTACGCCGGTATCAGCCGCTTTCCAGCCGCGTTTCTGCATTTCTTTATACAGCTCTTGCCCTTGACGCTCACCGATTTTGGTTGCCGCCATCATTACCAATGGCACTTCTTCCATCGGTTTGCCTTTCGAGTTTACAAACTGATCATCGACGGCAATAACTTTCAGATCATAGCTGCGTGCCTTGGCCATAATGGCTGGCCCCAGGCGCGGGTCCGGGGTACAGATAACAAAACCTTTTGCGCCGTTCGCTGCCAGGCTATCAATCGCATTAAGCGTTTTTTCACCATCAGGGACGGCAATTTTAATTACCTGAAAACCAAGATCCTTCCCTGCTTTATCAGCAAATTTCCATTCAGTCTGGAACCATGGTTCTTCTGGCTGCTTAACCAGGAAACCCAGTTTTGGGGTATCCGCGATAGCTGAATGTGACATAACAGCAGCCAATCCGACCACTGCTAATGCCTTAGTGAATTTATGCATGATGCTCTCCGACTTTTTATTGTTGTTACCGACGGTTTTTGCCGCTGGCATGAAAACGCTATCAGTAGGGTATTTTCTTTAAAATCCACTTATAAACCTCATGATACGTGAGTTCATCAATGGATTGAGTTAAGTCGAGATCAGTTTTAGCGGGAATAGTTTCTTAATATGTAGAGCGCTATCACAATTAAAAATTACAGCCATTTCCTCCATAGATTCAGCAAATTTAACCAAGGGTTAACTTTATGACCCGCTTCACATAACCCCAATAGGGAGCAGAAAAGTACATACTTCCAGCAAATGTCTCCTCACTGCCTTGGCTCAGAGACTCCTATGGTTATCAACAGCAAAAGCCAGAGTGTTGTTTTCTGGCTTCCCCTTTAACCTCTGGAGAAATCACCATGGCACAAGGCGCAATTGCTCTTGGTCTGGACTTTGGCAGCGATTCGGTCCGCGTGTTGGCTGTGGATTGCCATAGCGGCAAAGAAATAGATACCGATGTGGTCTATTACCCACGCTGGCAGGAAGGCCTTTATTGCAATGCGGGCGATAATCAGTTTCGCCATCATCCTCTCGACTATATAGAAGCAATGGAATCGGCCATCAAGAATCTGGTGCAGCGCCTTGGCGTTGAGCAAAGCGCCCGCATCATTGGCATTGGCGTAGATTCCACTGGCTCTACCCCGGCCCCCATTGACGAATATGGACAAATTCTGGCATTGCGTCCCGAATTTGCCGAAAACCCCAATGCCATGTTTGTGTTGTGGAAAGATCACACTGCTATTAATGAAGCAGAAGAGATCAATCGACTGTGCCGCAGCGGCGACTTTCCTGATTACTCACGTTATATCGGTGGCGTTTACTCCTCCGAATGGTTCTGGGCAAAAATATTGCATGTTTCCCGTCAGGATAGCGCCGTTCGCCAGGCTGCCGCCTCGTGGATTGAACTGTGCGACTGGATCCCGGCCCTGCTGTCAAACACCACCGTGCCGAAGGATATTGCCCGTGGTCGTTGCAGCACCGGTCATAAAATGCTTTGGCATCCTTCGTGGGGTGGTTTTCCTCCTCGCGACTTCTTTGCCGCCCTCGATCCCTGCCTGGTAGAAGATCTGCCTTACCCGCTGTTTACCGATACGCAAACCGCAGAAAAACCGGTAGGCAAAATTTGTCAGGAGTGGGCGCAACGCCTTGGCTTACCTGCCAGCGTAGCTATCTCCGGCGGGGCATTTGACTGTCATATGGGTGCCGTCGGTGCCGGTGCCCAGCCTTATACCCTGGTCAAAGTGATTGGGACCTCCACCTGCGATATTTTGATTGCCGATAAAGAACGTGTAGGCGATCGCGCTATCGCCGGGATTTGCGGTCAGGTTGACGGCAGCGTCGTGCCGGGTATGGTCGGTATGGAAGCCGGACAATCCGCCTTTGGCGATATGTACGCCTGGTTCAGCCAACTGCTGAGCTGGCCATTACAACAACTGGCAGCGGCGCATCCCGAGCTGCAACCGCAAGTCAGTATGATGAAAAAAACGCTGCTCGCCGATTTAACCCGCGCCTGGGCAGACAAACCTAATCTCGACCACCTGCCGTTAGTGCTCGACTGGTTTAACGGTCGTCGTACCCCTTTTGCCAATCAGCGTCTGAAAGGTGTCATTACCGATATCAATCTCGGCACCAAGGCACCTGAACTGTTTGGCGGCTTTATTGCAGCTACCGCCTTTGGCGCACGCGCCATTATGGAATGTTTTGAACAACAGGATATTCCGGTGGAAAACGTGTTGACCCTCGGCGGTATTGCCCGCAAGTCGCCCGTGATCATGCAGGTTTGTGCTGACGTAATGAACCGTCCACTGCAAATCGTCGCTTCCGATCAGTGCTGTGCACTGGGTGCCGCGATTTTTGCCGCCTGTGCCGCCGGTGAGTTTGCCTCGGTTCCTGAAGCACAGAGCAAGATGGCCTGTGCCATCGAAAAAACGCTGCTGCCCGATCCGCAGCGCGCTGCGCAATATCAGCGCCTGTATGAACGTTATCAAAAATGGTGTCAGACCTCGGAACCGCTGTTTGCCGCCGCCAATCCGTCTTGATTTTCGCGCTGGCTTCGCGCCAGCGGCTTATCGTTATCGCTAATCGTCAGGAGTAGAAGAATGGACGTATTTAAACAACTCGAAGTCTGGTTCGCTATCGGTAGTCAACATCTTTATGGCCCGGAAACCTTACGTCAGGTAAAAGAGAACGCAGAGAAAGTGGTCAATGGTCTTAACAGCCAGGCTGGCCTGCCGATCAAACTGGTTCTGAAACCGCTGGCTACCACGCCAGACGAAATCACCGCCCTGTGTCGTGAAGCGAATTATCATAACGAATGCGTCGGGTTGATTACCTGGTTACACACCTTTTCCCCGGCCAAAATGTGGATTGCCGGACTGAGTATTCTGCATAAACCGCTGATGCAGTTTCATACCCAGTTCAATGCCGAGATCCCATGGGAAACCATGGATATGGACTTTATGAATCTCAATCAAACCGCGCACGGTGGCCGTGAGTTTGGCTTTATTGGTGCCCGTATGCGTCAGCAGCATTCAGTGGTCGCCGGCCATTGGCAAGATCAGGAAACTCATCGCCGCATTGCACAGTGGATGCGCGTTGCCGCCGCCAAAAATGAGAGTCAGCAACTGAAAGTGGCACGCTTTGGCGATAATATGCGTCAGGTAGCCGTCACCGAAGGGGATAAAGTCGCCGCACAGATGCAATTTGGCTATACCGTTAGTGCCTACGGCATTGGCGATTTGGTCAGCGTGATTGATGAAGTCAGCCGTGGTGATGTTGATACGCTGATTGAGGAGTATGAATCCAGCTACCAGCTAACCGACGCAGTAAAACTTCACGGTGACAAGCGCGAAAATCTGCTGGATGCTGCGCGTATTGAACTGGGGATGACCCGTTTTCTGGAACAGGGGCAATTCAAGGCTTTCACCACCAACTTTGAAAACCTGTATGGCATGAAACAGCTGCCAGGTCTGGCCGTGCAGCGACTGATGCAGAAAGGCTATGGTTTTGGTGGCGAAGGTGACTGGAAAACTGCTGCCCTGCTGCGCATTATGAAAGTGATGTCCACAGGTCTGAAAGGCGGCACCTCATTTATGGAGGATTACACCTATAACTTCCAGGCAGGCAACGATCTGGTGGTTGGCTCGCATATGCTGGAAGTCTGCCCTTCTATTGCCAAAGAACAAAAACCGCTGCTTGATGTCCAGCATCTTGGCATTGGTGGCAAAGCCGATCCGGCACGTCTGATTTTCTCTACCCCGGCAGGTCCGGCAGTGAACGCCAGCGTTATCGATATGGGTGACCGTTTCCGTTTGCTGGTCAACCTGGTAGATACCATTGAACAACCTAAGCCGTTACCTAAGCTGCCTGTTGCCCGCGCCATTTGGAAGGCACAACCTTCTCTGGCCACGGCAGCAGAAGCCTGGATCCTCGGCGGCGGTGCCCATCACACGGTATTTTCACAGGCGCTGGACATCGATTATCTGCGGCTGTATGCCGAGTTGCATAATATTGAACTGCTGGTCATTGATAACGCCACTACGCTGGCAGATTTTAAAAATCAGCTGCGCTGGAATGAAGTCTATTACAAATTGTGTAGTCGCTGATTCAGGTTAAATAATTTATAACTTGATGTTTTTCAATGCTATTGATTGATTTTTTTCGTCAAAATAGCTGAGATGAATGGCGATACTGCCGGTAGAATTACCGCGGGTGCTCTGGATCTTTCTGTCCGGAGCATTGGTGAAAGACAGAAAGAGAAAGGCCCCGAATCGATGTTAATCAACCCGAGGCCACTCTTATGCATAGACAACATAACGGTAGCTTCTTAACTGCTCAAAAGCAAGGACAAGGAGGCCATTATGCCGCAAAAAATTGTACTTTGGTGCTGGATCACCAGCTGTCTTACTGCGCTGGTTTTCGCCTGGATGGTGCGTGATTCACTGTGTGAATTGCATATCAAACGGGGTAACACTGAGGTTGCGGTTATTTTGGCCTACGGATCCGAAAGTTAAGGCAACCAGGCGGAGCTTGTCTCCGCCTTTCCCGCAGCTACTGTCGGTTGTAGTGCAAAATCCATGAGCACCCATTCCCTTCCTTTATACAAATCACCCGCCCATTGAATTCATTTATAACTTGATATTTTTCAATGCTATTGATTGATTTTTTTCGTCAAAACAGCTGAGGTGAGCGGCAATATTGTCGGTAGAATTACTGCGGGTGCTCTGGATCTTTCTGTCCGGAGCATTGAGTGAACGGCAGAAAGAGAAAGGCCCCGAATCGATATTAATCAACCCGAGGCCACTCTTATGCATCAACAACATAACGGTAGCTTCTTAACTGCTCAAAAGCAAGGTCAAGGAGGCCATTATGCCGCAAAAAATTGTACTTTGGTGCTGGATCACCAGCTGTCTTACTGTGCTGGTTTTCGCCTGGATGGTACGTGATTCACTGTGTGAATTGCATATCAAACGGGGTAACACTGAGGTTGCGGTTATTTTGGCCTACGGATCCGAAAGTTAAGGCAACCAGGCGGAGCTTGTCTCCGCCTTTCCCGCCGCTACTGTGGGTTGTAGTGCAAAATCCATGAGCACCCATTCCCTTCCTTTATACAAATCACCCACCCATTGAATTCATTTATAACTTGATGTTTTTCAATGCTATTGATTGATTTTTTTCGTCAAAATAGCTGAGATGAATGGCGATACTGTCGGTAGAATTACTGCGGGTGCTCTGGATCTTTCTGTCCGGAGCATTGAGTGAACGGCAGAAAGAGAAAGGCCCCGAATCGATGTTAATCAACCCGAGGCCACTCTTATGCATACACAACATAACGGTAGCTTCTTAACTGCTCAAAAGCAAGGACAAGGAGGCCATTATGCCGCAAAAAATTGTACTTTGGTGCTGGATCACCAGCTGTCTTACTGTGCTGGTTTTCGCCTGGATGGTGCGTGATTCACTGTGCGAATTGCATATCAAACGGGGTAACACTGAGGTTGCGGTTATTTTGGCCTACGGATCCGAAAGTTAAGGCAACCAGGCGGAGCTTGTCTCCGCCTTTCCCGCCGCTACTGTCGGTTGTAGTGCAAAATCCATGAGCACCCATTCCCGCTTTTAAGGCAAAAGTGTTATTTTTTACGCTGTTGCATAGCAATCACATGATCACGATAGCGACGAATCCTTTCCCGCGTTAAGCTAGCGCCCCTTGAATGTCTGAATCTCTGCCCATTGCCAGTCGGTTTACGCGGCTTTTCCATGGACGAGATTGTCATCAACATGATTGAAATAAGGTTTTTTATGTCTCAAAATCTTGGCTATCAGCGCATTGGCGGCTGGCTATTGGCTCCGATGGCCTACCTGATTGTCACCTTGATGAGTGTGGTGTTGATGCTGCTGCTTTATTCAATGGCTTTATTTAGCCCTGAATCACGCGAATATTTAATCACCAACTCCCAGGCATTTACCTTGCAATGGTATTTCTCGGTAGTGACCACATTAGCCATGGGGTTATTTACCGTTATCGTACTTTGCCAATTTTGTCGCCGGGTAACATCGCTACCGAAGATGTTTATTATTTGGTTGTTATGTAACGTTTTGCTGGCGATTAAAGCCTTTGCTTTTTCGCCAATTAATGACGAGATGGCGGTACGCAATCTGCTATTGCCTTTGTTGGCCGCCGCGCTGTTGGTGCCCTATTTTAAACGTTCTCGTCGGGTTAAAGAGACATTTACTCAATAATCTTCTCCCCCTGGAGCTCAAGTTTTGCCCGGCAATCAACGCCGTGGGAATTTGAAAAACAAGGGAAAAGACGGTTTACTCTATTATCGCGCTAGGCATTATCATGACTTCATACCTATTACTGTTTATTGGCACCATGCTGGTAAACAATTTTGTTCTGGTTAAGTTTCTTGGCCTTTGTCCTTTTATGGGCGTGTCCAAAAAACTGGAATCGGCCATCGGCATGGGGCTGGCGACCACCTTTGTGATCACGCTGTCCAATATTTGCTCGTGGATGGTGAACACCTTTATTTTAATGCCGCTAAGCCTGGTCTATTTACGTACCATGGCTTTTATTCTGGTGATTGCGGTGGTAGTGCAGTTCACTGAAATGGTGGTGCGTAAAACCAGCCCTTCGCTGTATCGTCTGTTAGGGATCTTCTTGCCGTTGATCACCACCAACTGCGCCGTGCTGGGCGTTGCCTTGTTAAATATCAATCAACAACTCAACTTTATGCAATCGGCGCTGTACGGCTTTGCTGCATCCCTTGGTTTCTCCTTGGTGATGGTGCTGTTTGCTGCCATTCGTGAGCGCCTGGTGGTTGCTGATGTTCCCGCCCCCTTCCGCGGTTCGTCCATTGCGTTGGTGACCGCTGGTCTAATGTCTCTGGCCTTTATGGGCTTTACCGGGCTGGTGAAATTCTAATGTTTGAATTATGGGTTGCGATTGCTGCACTCAGTGCCCTGGCACTGGTGTTCGGATTATTGCTGGGTTATGCCTCACGCCGCTTCGCGGTGGAAGGTAATCCGGTGATCGATCAGATTGACGATATTCTGCCGCAAAGCCAGTGTGCACAATGTGGTTTTCCAGGCTGTAAGCCGTATGCCGAGGCCGTCGCCAACGGTGAGAAAATCAATCTATGCGTGCCCGGAGGCGAGCCGGTAATGCTAAAACTGGCCACCTTGCTTAACGTAGAGCCACAGCCGCTTGACGGCGATGAAGCAGAAGCTGTGCCAGTACGCAAAGTCGCCTATATCGATGAAAGTAACTGTATTGGCTGCACCAAATGTATTCAGGCCTGCCCGGTCGACGCCATTGTCGGTGCGACGCGCGCGGTTCATACCGTAGTGTCTGACTTGTGTACCGGCTGTGACCTTTGCGTTGCCCCCTGTCCAACCGACTGCATAGAAATGCTGCCGATTAAAACCACCACCGCGAACTGGAAATGGGATATGAAGACCATTCCGGTGCAAATTATTCATGCGGAGTAACATGTTCAATCTGTTTGCTGCGCTCAAAAAAGACAAACTCTGGGACTTTGACGGCGGGATCCATCCTCCGGAAATGAAAACCCAGTCAAGCCGGGTGCCACTGCGCCGCTTGCCTCTTGCTGAGCGCTTTATTATCCCATTGCAACAACATCTGGGTCCGGAAGGCGAACTTTGCGTCAAAGCCGGTGATCGGGTAACCAAAGGCCAGCCATTGACCTGCGGACGCGGTCGCACTTTGCCTGTTCATGCCCCTACTTCCGGGGTGATCACCGCCATTGAGCCGCATATTACCGCCCATCCTTCTGGATTGAAGGAGCTGTGTGTATTGATTACTGCCGACGGTGAAGACCGTTGGGGTGAGCGTGTATTGATTAACGATTATCACCAGCTTTCTGCCAGTGAACTTAATCAGGTGATCCACCAGGCCGGTATTGCCGGTCTGGGTGGCGCGGGATTTCCCACCGCCAGCAAAATTCAGGGCAGCCTCGATACAACCCGTACCTTGATCCTTAATGCAGCAGAATGCGAACCCTATATCACCGCCGACGATCGTTTAATGCAGGAGCATGCCGACGAGATCCTGCAGGGTACGCGTATTCTCTGCCATATGCTGGCTCCACAGCAGGTACTGATTGGCATTGAAGATAACAAGCCAGAGGCCATTGCCGCATTAAAAACCGCTATTGCCAACGAAAATCATCCGGGCGTCACCATTGAGTTGCGGGTAGTGCCGACCAAATATCCGTCCGGCGGTGCCAAACAGCTGACACGCATTCTTACCGGAAAAGAAGTGCCCAAAGGCAAACACTCATCGGCCATTGGCGTATTAATGCAAAACGTCGGTACGGTATACGCTATCAAGCGTGCGGTGATCGATGGCGAGCCGTTAATTGAACGTGTGGTTACCCTTACCGGTGAGTCGATGAAAAAACCGGGTAACGTCTGGGCACGACTGGGCACACCGGTGGCAGATCTTATGCGGGAAGGCGAATTTTCGCCACAGGATAATCATAAAATGGTGATTATGGGTGGCCCGTTGATGGGCTTTACCCTGCCATCACTGAATGTTCCAGTGGTAAAAATCAGTAACTGTCTGCTGGCCCCGTCAGTGAGCGAAATGGGTCAGCCCACTGCCGAAGAAGCCTGTATTCGTTGCAGTCTATGCGCTGAAGCCTGTCCTGCCGGGCTGTTACCGCAGCAGTTATATTGGTTTAGCCGCGGTCAGGAACATGAAAAAGCCCGCAATCACCATCTGTTTGATTGTATTGAGTGCGGTGCTTGTGCCTATGTCTGCCCCAGTAATATTCCACTGGTTCAATACTACCGTCAGGAAAAAGCCGAGATCCGCGCGCTGGATCTGGAAGCCGCCCGCGCAACTGAAGCCAAGGCACGCTTTGAAGCCAGGCAACAACGCCTGGAACGTGACAAGCTGGCGCGCGAAGAACGCCATAAGAAAGCCGAAGTCAAACTTGCCGATAGCCCGCAACCTGCGACCAAAGGGCGTTTTACTGCTCTGACGCAAACAGCGGCTACAGCCGGTAAAGCCGCGCTGGCAGCCCCGGGCAAACCGGCCCGCTCAGTGAAGGTAGAGGTCGATCCTCGCCAGGCGGCATTAGCGGCTGCCATAGCCCGTGCCAAAGCGAAAAAAGCGGCAGCACAGGTCGAGATGCCGGTGGCCAGTGAAGCTATCTCATCCCCAACGGAGATGCCTGTTGAGGGCGACAGTCGCAAGGCGGCAGTTGCCGCAGCCATAGCCCGGGCCAAAGCCAGAAAAGTGGGTCTTGAAACCCCAGAGGCATCCGCTCAGGCGGCGCCAGCGGGAGAAAACCTCTCCGCCGATGACAAGCGCAAAGCCGCGGTGGCTGCAGCTATTGCCCGGGCAAAAGCTAAAAAACAGCTGCCAGCGAGCGAACAGCCTGCGGTGCCTGTTTCGGCACCCACATCTGTGACGGCGTCACAAAAAACCGCACCAGATGCAGACCCCCAGGCGGAGATATCTGCGGTGGAAAACGATGCCAGAAAAGCTGCCGTAGCCGCAGCAATCGCCCGAGTCAAGGCCCGTAAAACCGCTCAAGCTCAGACATTGTCGAGCGAAATGTCCAACGAGGAATAGATGGCCTTTAGAATCGCAAGTTCCCCTTTTACCCATAATCGGCAGAGTACCAGCGCCATTATGCTAATGGTTGTTATGGCCTGCATCCCCGGCATTATCGCCCAGGTGTGGTTCTTTGGCTTTGGCAGTCTGATCCAGGTGGCGCTGGCCATTGTGATTGCCCTCTTGACCGAAGGCGCCATTCTGCAATTACGTAAAATGCCGGTAGCTAAACGTCTCGGTGACAATACGGCGCTGCTGACTGCGGTATTACTGGGTATTAGCTTGCCACCTCTGGCGCCCTGGTGGCTGATCGTTATCGGTACTTTCTTTGCTATTGTAATTGCCAAGCAACTTTACGGCGGTTTGGGACAAAATCCCTTTAACCCGGCCATGGTTGGCTATGTGGTGCTGTTGATCTCATTCCCGGTGCAGATGACTACCTGGTTGCCACCGGACAGTATGCAGGCTCATCCAGTGGGATTTATCGACAGTCTGTTGACCATTTTTAGCGGCCATGACGCACAACATATGACTGCCTATCAATTGCAAATGAGCGTTGACGGGATCACTCAGGCAACGCCGCTGGACAGTTTTAAAACCGGATTGCGCTCGGGCCATAGCGTGCAGCAGGTGCTGCAACAGCCGATATTTAGCGGCACCCTGGCAGGTCTGGGCTGGCAATGGATCAACCTTGGCTTTTTGGCCGGAGGCGTGTTTTTGCTGTGGCGGCGGATTATCAGCTGGCATATTCCCGCCAGCATGCTGTTGATGCTGACTTTTTGCGGCGGTCTGGCCTGGCTATTGGCCCCCGGCAGTTATGCATCGCCGGTGATTGGCCTGTTCTCCGGAGCAACCATGCTTGGCGCTTTCTTTATCGCCACTGATCCGGTAACGGCGTCAACCACACCCAAAGGCCGACTGCTGTTTGGTGCCTTGATTGGTCTGCTGGTGTGGTTAATTCGCACCTATGGCGGCTATCCGGATGGCGTCGCCTTTGCTGTATTGCTGGCCAATATTACCGTGCCGCTGATTGACCACTATACCCAGCCCCGCGTCTATGGCCATCGCTAAGGAAAGAGTATGTTAGAAACAATGCGTCGCCATGGTCTGATCCTGGCCTTTTTTGGCGCCCTGATGACCGGCATGACGGCTGTGGTCAATCTGCTGACCAAACCCACCATTGAGCATCAGGCGCTATTACAGCAAAAAACACTGTTTGATCAGGTTATCCCTGCCAGCGTCTATGACAACAATATGCAGCAAGAATGTTACAACGTCACAGACAACGCTCTCGGTAATAACGCGCCACATCGCCTGTATCTGGCGCGAAAAAATGGCCAGCCTGTGGCCGCGGCAGTTGAAACCACGGCACCGGACGGTTACTCGGGGGCAATCCAACTATTGGTAGCGGCTGATTTTCATGGCAAGGTATATGGCACCCGGGTGCTGGAGCAGCATGAAACACCAGGGCTGGGTGATAAAATTGAGGCCAGGGTTTCCGACTGGATCATGCATTTTGCCAACACTATGGTGGATGGCAGCAATGACAGCCGCTGGGCGGTGAAGAAGGATGGCGGTATGTTTGACCAGTTTACCGGTGCCACCATTACCCCCCGCGCGGTAGTACGCTCTGTTAAACGGACCACCTTGTTTATTGAAACTGTGCCTGCGCAGCTTTCCCACCTGACACCTTGTGGAGCACGCGATGAGTGAAGCCAAAAAGATAATTGTTCAGGGGTTATGGACCAATAACTCCGCGCTGGTGCAACTGCTTGGCCTGTGCCCACTGTTGGCGGTGACCTCTACCGCGACCAACGCCTTGGGGCTGGGGCTGGCAACCACCCTGGTACTGACCTGTACCAACGCGATGATCTCGGCATTCCGTCGTTGGGTGCCGAATGAAATTCGTATTCCGATCTATGTATTGATCATTGCCTCAGTAGTCAGCACCGTGCAGATGTTGATTAATGCTTACGCCTTTGGTTTATATCAGGCGCTGGGTATTTTTATTCCACTGATTGTCACCAACTGTATAGTGGTTGGTCGCGCCGAAGCGGTGGCGGCCAACAGTCCGGTGCCTTTGGCTGCGCTGGATGGCATGATGACCGGTTTGGGTGCAACAGCAGCGATGTTTGTGCTTGGCTCGCTGCGCGAAATACTTGGTTCAGGGGTACTGTTTAACGGTGCCGATCTGCTGCTGGGCAGTTGGGCAAAAGTACTACGTGTCGAAGTGATCCATCTTGATAACCCCTTCCTGCTGGCTATGTTACCGCCGGGCGCTTTTATTGGCCTGGGTATGCTTCTGGCGGGAAAATACCTGATCGATCAACGGATGAAAACGCGCAAAGCGGTACGTGCGGCCAATAAATTACCACAGGGAAACACCGGGGAAGCCTGATGAACAAGGAAAAACGCCGCACTATTCTTGAGCGTCTGCGGGATAACAATCCGCATCCCACCACGGAGCTGGTGTATAGCACCCCTTTTGAGCTGTTGATTGCCGTGTTGCTTTCAGCACAAGCTACCGATGTCAGCGTTAACAAAGCCACCGCCCGGCTCTACCCGGTAGCCAATACGCCGCAAAAAATGTGGGATTTGGGGGTTGATGGCGTACGGGAATATATCAAGACCATTGGTCTGTTTAATGCCAAGGCTGAAAACGTCATTAAAACCTGTCGTCTATTGCTGGATAAGCATAACGGCCAGGTGCCTGAAGATCGCGCTGCACTGGAAGCCCTGCCCGGTGTCGGTCGCAAGACTGCTAACGTGGTATTAAATACCGCCTTTGGCTGGCCAACCATCGCCGTTGACACGCATATCTTTCGGGTCTGCAATCGTACCGGCTTTGCACCGGGTGACACCGTCGAGCAGGTAGAAGAGAAGCTTATCAAAGTCGTTCCTGCCGAATTTAAGCTCGATTGTCACCACTGGTTTATTCTACACGGGCGTTATACCTGTATTGCGAGGAAGCCACGGTGTGGATCTTGTTTGATTGAGGATTTATGCGAGAGCAAGGAAAAAATATATCCTGAGGCGTAAGGGTTAGGGCTTAAATGGCAATTTTCTTTTTTAAAGTCAATAGGCTATGAGGTGCTGTTTAGACTTGAGCTTAAATATCAATTTTTGCTTTAAAGGGCTATTGGCTTTAGAGGAGCTGTTTCGGGTTGGGCTTAAATGGCAATTTGTGCCTTTAAAATCAATTAACTCCGAGGAGCTGTTTCGGTTTTATAATAGCGGTGGCTACTTAACCCGCTGTGCCGAACCGAGTTAAGGAGCGCTGGCCCGCTCCTTAACAATCCTGGGCCTTTTGGTGTCTTTGATTCGTCTGCTGCCTATTACCGGCTATGTTTCAGTCACTCCGAGCGTGGCACGAGCCGCGCTGCTGCGCAGTCCCCTTGCTCGGTCGGGAGCCAAAAACGTCTCCCTCCGCTTCGCGCGGCGCCGTCTCTGAATGTGCCAACTAGCTATGTACGTCGTACCGGTTTGGTTTAAATGGCAATTTTTGGTTTTAACGTCAATTGGCATTAGAGGAGCTGTATCGGTTTGGGCTTAAATGGTAATTGTTGTTTTAAAACCAATGGGCTATGAGGAGTTGTTTCGGTTTTATAATAGCAGTGGCCACCTAACCCGCTGTGCCGAACCGAGTTAAGGAGCGCTGGCCCGCTCCTTAACAATCCTTGGCCTTTTGGTGTCTTTGATTCGTCTGCTGCCTATTACCGACTATGTTTCAGTTACCCCCAGCGTGGCACGAGCCGCGCTGCTACGCAGTCCCCTTGCTCGGTCGGGAGCCAAAAGCGTCTCCCTCCTCTTCGCGCGGCGCCGTCTCTGAATGTGCCAACTAGCTATGTACACCATACGGTTTCAGAAACTACTGTTTCGTCTTTTTGTCTTTTTGTCTTTTTGTCTTTTTGTCTTTTTGTCTTTGCAGTTGACCTTTAATGTTGCCGGTTTTGCTTTAAATGTTTCCTGGCCGATTCAAAACCTACGCTGAGCGACGTGGAGCGAGACGCTTT
>NZ_JAADJU010000018.1 GCF_012933545.1 Rouxiella aceris
GGCTATGTTTCAGTGACTCCCAGCGTGGCACGAGCCGCGCTGCTGCGCAGTCCCCTTGCTCGGTCGGGAGCCAAAAACGTCTCCCTCCTCTTCGCGCGGCGCCGTCTCTGAATGTGCCAGCAAACTATCTACACCGTGCCGTTTCAGACAAAGATTTTTTGTCTTTTTGTCTTTCGCCGTTGACCTTTAATGTTGCCGGTTTTGCTTTAAATGTTTCCTGGCCGATTCAAAACCTACGCTGAGCGACGTGGAGCGAGACGTTTTTGGCTCGCGACCGAGTGAAGGGACCGCGCAGCGGCGTGGTTTAGGCCACACACCGATGTCACTGGAAAGAACTCGAACCGAGGGCACGACACTGATCAATTTGGACAAGGCGCAGGATTCCAAAGGAGGCGCGCCTTCGCCTCCTTTGGGCGGTCTGGGCCGCCGCCCAGTGAGCGCAGCGAATGCAGTTGACCTTGAAGTTGACTTTAAAACCCAAAATTGCCATTTAAGCCCCAACCTAATTATTTCCTTGTCAACCAAATCCCATGATGCGGCCGTTGCCGCCACGCCAACGACGATATGGTATGCATAGCGCTCAAATGCGCCAGTATGCGGCGCAGATGGCGCTCCATCTCGGTAACCGGCATATCGGCAACCAACTCGGGAGCGTTAAACAGCGTGGTTTCACTGCTTGGTCCATCGTAGGTTAAACGCTGCTGACAGCTTTGCAGCGCAATTTCGCAGGTTTGCAAATACTCCATCGCCAGCTTGGGCGTCAACATATAGTGTTCGCGGGCGAGAATAGTCATGGCGTTGATATGATCGACCAGAAACTGGCTGTGCGTTACCCATAAACGCATATCGGTCAGATAACGGGAATTAAACCCCGGTTCCTGCATCGCCTGGTTCAGCGAGGTAAATAGCGTATTGTGTGCCTGGTTGACCTTCATCCGCGCATAGGCAAGTTGTACCGGGTCGGGGTTTTCCTGCAATAACAGGCGAATGGCCTGCTGATCGCTTTCCAGCGCCTGATGGGCATTGGTGCGCAGCAGACCACTTTGCCATTGCGGCCATAGCCAAATGGCACCGCCGAACGCCAACGCGCAGCCAATAAGCGTATCAATCAGCCGCGGTAACAGGAAATGTGCACCGTTTAAGGCCAGTAGCTGCAAAGTGTAGACCGCGGTAACCGTCAGACCAATCACCCCCAGGCCGTAGTTTTTACGTAATACCGTGTAGGAGAGCAGAGTGATCACCAGCATGCACAACAGCGTGATATTTTGCGGCAGAGCAAGCTGCAACAGACCGGCGGCAGCGATTAACCCTGCCAGTGTACCGAGGGCACGGTGCTGAATACGTACGCGGGTGGCGTTATAACCGTTTTGGCTGACCAATAGCGTGGTCAACAGTATCCAATAGGGTTTGGGCAAATTGAAAAACAGTCCCAGACTGCTGCCGATGGCCAGGATCACCCCCAGACGTGCGGCGTTACGCAGCGCAGCGGATTTAAACGACAGATAGCTTTTCAGCGCCGCCCAGAACGGCAGACGAGTTTGCGTTTGCATCAGGTCGCGGCGGTAAAGCGGACGCTGGGTGCGCAGCAGGCGGGCAATACGGCTGAAATGGTAATAACAAAATTGCCCCACCGGGTTGTCACGATAGCGTGAGGCAATTTTTTCCAGCGCCGCCAACTCGTTGGTCATTGAGAAACGGTCGGATAAACGGTGATAGAGAATATCGTCAGCCAGCACCCGTAGACGGGCGGCAATCACCTGGGCATTGCGGCGGATCACCGCTTCGGCATGGCTCTCCTCCACCAGCTTTTGTACCTCTGCCGGCAGATGCAGACTGACGGAAATATGCTCCTGCAAATCGAGGGCCACCTGAAAACGACGGAACAACCGCTGATGATGCTGATGGCCATGGGTTGGCAACATATGCAGTTGCTGATAGAGGAGAGCAATCAAATCGATCACCTGCTGCTGTCTTTTCAGCAGTGGCGGCAGGGCGGTATCGGGGTCGGTATGCTGGGTCAGCAGGCTATATTTCGCCTCAAAATAATCGGCTAACTGCAGGTAGAGCTGGCTCAGGGTCTCGCGCATCGGCTGTTCTTCTGACAGACGAAACCACAGCCAGTTAAACAGACCATACCAGGCGGTACCGACGACAAACAGCAAAGGCGCATGCCACACCGGCACTGTGCCGACCATGCTGAGCGTAAAAATGGTCGCTACCAGCGCACCGGGTAACAGGCGGGCGTGCAGCGGGCTGATCTCGCCGGTCACGCCCAGCACCAGCGACAGACCGAGCATAATCAACGGCAGCGGCAGGTGCCAGTCTTCCAGCATCAGTTGCAGCAAAATACTGCTGATGGCAAACAGCGCACCGCCAATCAGCAGACGTTTAAAGAAGCGTTTATGCGGCGTATCCAGACCGGCGATATTGCAGCAGGCAGGCACCAGAGAGAAAAGCAGGCCGAGTTGCAGCTGGCCAACCAACAGAGCAATGGCAATAGGCAGGCAAAGCACCAGCGTCTGTCGTAACGCATAGTTGACTTCGGGGTGATAAAAGCATTTTCGCCACAGCGTCATAGGTTGTCTATATCAGATCCCGTGAATATCAGAGAGGTAATGTCTATCGGCGCTCGGTATGGCCTCAGCCATCTTGCTGGTAAGCCTCAAAGAGTAGCTTTTGGATCCTGTTATTTCAATGCATTGGCGAGGAAATAGTGTTCATTGGTGGGGTGGGAAATGCCGGGTGCCGTAACAGCACCCGGCGGGGTATAGCGTTTAGCGAGGCGTTGCCGCGTAGATACGGGCTACCGCTTCCTGGTTGCGCGTTAAAGTCTCATCCAGCGTCAGCTTACCCTGCAGCAGATCGGCAATTTGCTGGCCGACGATATTGCCCATCTGGTCGAAACCGGGAATGCTGACATATTGCACCCCCTGGTAAGGCACCGGCATCAGGGTTGGCTGGTCCACGGTGGCACTTTCCACCGCCGCCCGTACGCGTTGCGCATAAGGGGCCAGCTTCAGATAACTACTCTGCTCATAGGTTGAGATACGGCTGCCTGGCGGCACCGACCCCCAGCCGACCGTCTGCGCGACCTGATTGATGTAGGCGCGGGAGGTGGCCCAACTGATAAACTCTATCGCCTGCTGTTTATTTGCCGCGTTGCTCGGCACCGCCAGCGCCCAGGCCCAAAGCCAGTTTGACCCGTTGCTGGTGACCTGGCTGGGTGCCGAGGTAAAGGCGATTTTGTCGGCTACCGGCGAAATCTGTGGATTAACCAGCAACCCGGCCGCCACGGTACTGTCTACCCACATGGCGCATTTTCCCTGGGCAAACAGACGCAGAATTTCATTGAAACTGTTCTTTGGTGTGTCTGGCGGGCCATAGTCGTGGACCATCTGCACATAATCCTGCAGTACCTGACGCCACTCGGGACTGTTAAGCATTGGCTGCCAGTCGCCGTTAAACCATTGCGCGCCGTAACTGTTGGCCATGGTATCGATAATGGCGACATTGTCGCCCCAACCAGGGCTACCGCGCAGGCACAGGCCGTAGATGCCTTTCTGTGGATCGTTGAGTTTGGCGGCCAGCTGTTTGATATCGCTCCATTTGACGTTATCCGGCATGGTCAGCCCTTTTTCCGCAAACAGATCTTTGCGGTAATAGGTCATGCTGCTTTCGCCGTAAAAGGGCAGCGCATAGAGCGTATCGTTCCATGACAGCGCTTTGCGCACCGGCTTCAGTAAATCGTCAGCCTGATAATCGGCAGGCAGGGCATTGAGCGGGGTTAACCAACCGCGTTTGCCCCAAAGCGGCGCTTCATAGGTGCCGACGGTGATCACGTCAAAACCGGGCTTACCGCTGCTCATCGCCTCCATATTTTGACGACGTAGTTCGGTTTCGCTCATGACCTGCCATTTGAGATGAATGCCAGGGTGGCTTTGCTCAAAGGATTGCGATAGCTGCTGCATAATCGTCATATCGCCATTCACAATGGTGGCGATAGTCACGGTGGTATCTGCCAGTGCGCCGAGGGGCAGAGCAAGCAGCAGAGCTAATAGGGCTGATTTGCGCATAATGGTTTCTTACTCCCACACCGGTTTCATGGCGGGTCTGGCCAGAGCCAGTGGCGCGGTTCCGGCCTTTGGTAAACGGCTCTTACCGTCATCCTGTAAGCGGAAGAAGGCCATTTTTTCCACCAGCAGGCCAGCATGCTGGCTCACCGTCTGGCTGGCGGCGCTGGCTTCATGGACCAAGGCGGCATTCTGCTGAGTGGCACTGTCCATCTGGATCACCGCCAGGTTGACTTGTTCGATGCCGCTGGACTGTTCGCGGCTGGCAACGGCTATTTCGCCGACAATTGCCACCACGCGGGCAACGCCGCCATTGATCTCCTCAAGCATCTCCCCGGAACGTATTACCAGTGTGCTGCCGGTATCGACCTTGCTGACGCTGGCCTGGATCAGCTCTTTAATTTCCTGTGCGGCTTTCGATGAGCGCTGCGCCAGTTGACGCACTTCTGAGGCGACGACGGCAAACCCGCGGCCCTGTTCACCGGCCCGTGCGGCTTCTACGGCGGCGTTAAGTGCCAGCAAGTTAGTCTGGAAGGCGATTTCATCAATCACGCGGTTGATATCGGCAATACGTTTACTGGATGACTCAATTTCGCGCATGGCGGCCACAGCATCATTGAGCACTTTGCTGCCATTTTGAGCCTGCTCACGCACCGACATCGCCAGTTCATTAGCCTGCGCGGCATTGTCTGCGTTATGTTTCACCGTGGCTGTCATCTGTTCCATGCTGGCGGCGGTTTGTTCCAGCGAGCTGGCCTGGGTATGGGTGCGTGCCGACAGGTCATCGTTGCCTGCTGCCATTTGGTGGGCTGCATCATTGAGCGCCGAGGCGCTTTCACCAACTTCGCGCACAATACCCGACAGGCGGACATCCATGGTGGCCAGTGAGCGCATAACTTCGCCCATTTCATCGTGAGAAAACTGCGTAATATTATGGTCGAGTTGACCATCGGCGATGGACTCTGCCAGTTCTCGGGCGCTGGAGACCGAGCTGGCAATGGCGCGGACCAACAGCCAGCCGGCAAGGAATGCCAGGAAAAGGCCGCCAGCCAGAATAACCACCAGGCTGTTACGGGCCAGCTGGTAGGAGCTGGCGCTGTCCTGGTAGTTTTGCTGCGCATGTTGGCGCATTAGCTGGTCAAGCTGGTCAATGCCCTGTTGCAACGCTTCGCTGTCGCTACGCAGGCTGGTTTCGATTATCACCAGCGCTGCGGAAGGGTTGCCGGCTTTTAATTGTTCCCCTGCCTTGTTCAGCACGGTCTGATAGTCATTCAGATCGGCCATCAGTTTGCTGTTCAGTGCCTCGGTTCCCGGAACCCGTGGCATGGTAGTGAAACTTTTCAGGTCATCAGCAATCTGCGCACTGTAGAGGCTGATTTTTTGTAATCGTTTGTCCACTTCGCTGGCATCGGTCCAGTAGCGAAGCGTTTCAAATAAGGTGGCGGATTGTAACTGTGCGGTGCGAAAAAGACGTGAGGTAGTTTGTAGCGGTAAAAGTTCAGTTTGATAGGTGGTGGCAGCGCGCTGGTCAGCGGCACGCAAACCGATAATGCCCCAAACGGCAGCGATAATCAGAAGAACACACAACAGGCTCACAATACCGATCAGGCGAGCGCGGATAGTTAAACGCATAACGACCTTCCCCAGTTTAAGTAAAATTCAGATGGGGTTGTCTACAACTCAGTGGTCACCCCTTGATAATGGGTATCGGCCACAGAGGGATAAACTTTATACAAAGTGTAGGGTTATTTAGATGAATTTTTCAACGGCTTGGGGGAAGTGCGCAGATAAAAACGGCGCGGCAGATATCTGTCGCGCCGTTTTAAAACAGTTAACGTGTGCCGTAAACGACAATCGTTTTACCGTGAGCAGAAATCAAACTTTGATCTTCGAGCATTTTTAGAATTCGACCAACAGTTTCGCGTGAACAGCCGACTATCTGACCGATTTCCTGACGAGTAATTTTAATCTGCATACCATCTGGATGGGTCATGGCATCGGGCTGTTTAGCCAGATTAAGCAGGGTTTGTGCAATACGACCTGTGACGTCCAGGAAAGCGAGGTTACCCACTTTCTCAGAGGTTATCTGCAATCGGCTTGCCATCTGTGCGGACAAACGCATCAGAATGTCTGGATTAACCTGGATCAGCTGGCGAAATTTCTTGTAGGAAATTTCCGCTACTTCGCAGGCAGTTTTCGCTCTGACCCACGCACTACGTTCCTGTCCTTCTTCGAAGAGTCCCAGCTCGCCGATGAAGTCACCTTGGTTAAGGTAGGAAAGTATCATCTCTTTGCCTTCTTCATCCTTGATCAGTACGGCGACCGAACCTTTCACGATGTAGTACAGCGTTTCGGCTTTTTCACCCTGGTGAATCAGCGTACTTTTAGATGGATACTTATGTATATGACAGTGAGACAGGAACCATTCGAGAGTGGGGTCTGTTTGTGGCTTGCCGAGAACCATTAGCTATTATCCTCTGTTATTATCGCTGCCCAAATCACAGGGCTCAGAGTTCCCTGTTCGGCGATTTTTTACTTCGCGCTCTTTTAGCATATGAACTGACCAGCAATGCTGCAAGCGGCAGGTGAAGTGAATTCAGCTAAAAATTGGCATTATCACCACGGTAATCCTGTTTGCACCTAAAATACCTAGCCGCAACTTGTTGGAAAGTTACTTTTCGGCTTTGTTTGTAGCACAGGTTTGAAGATGTGTCTTGTGTTGTCTCGCTTCAGCATGATGCGGATCGAGTTCCATTGCCAGTTTCCGGGCTAAAGGGTAGTCTGTTTTGAAAATTGCCGGCGGAGAAAGGAAATGAAAGCACGAGTAAAATGGGTCGAAGGGTTAACCTTTTTGGGGGAATCATCGTCGGGACATCAGATTATTATGGACGGCAATGCCGGTGACAAATCACCCAGTCCAATGGAGATGTTGCTGATGGCTGCCGGGGGATGCAGTGCGATCGATGTGGTGTCTATTTTGCAAAAAGGTCGTAACGAGGTGCAGGGCTGCGAAGTCAAACTGACTTCGGAACGCCGTGAAGAAGCACCGCGTCTGTTTACCCATATCAATCTGCATTTTGTGGTCACCGGTAAAGACTTGACCGACAAAGCGGTGGAACGTGCGGTCAGCCTGTCGGCCGAAAAATACTGCTCGGTTTCGTTGATGCTCGGTAAAGCGGCGACTATTACCCACAGCTTTGAACTGATTGAGGCTGAATAATCGGCTCAAGTCAGGCACACCGCGCCTGGTGGTGCGGTGTGTGTTGCCGTGTACCGGCTTATTCTATTTTCTTGCCTTCCATCAGGCGCTGTACCAGCGGCCCCATAATCAGCTCCATCGCCAGCCCCATTTTTCCCCCGGGCACCACCAGCGTATTGATATGTGAGATAAAAGATCCCTGCAACATGGCCAGTAAATAAGGGAAATCGATCTGATCCAGCCCCTGAAAGTGGATCACGACAAAACTCTCATCCAGCGAAGGGATGGCTTTGGCGGCAAAGGGATTGGAGGTATCCACGGTCGGCACGCGCTGAAAGTTGATATGGGTGCGTGAAAATTGCGGTGTGATGTAGTTGATGTAGTCATCCATCGATCTGACCACCGAGTCCATTACCGCTTCGCGCGAATGTCCACGCTCGCCGGTGTCACGCACCAGTTTTTGTATCCACTCCAGGTTAACGATCGGCACCACGCCCACCAGTAAATCGACGTGTTTGGCGACGTCAACCTGTTGGCTGACCACGCCGCCGTGCAGGCCTTCATAGAACAGAATATCGGTGGGTTCCGGCAGCGCCTGCCACGGCGTAAAGGTCCCCGGCACCTGGTTATAGGGCACCGCTTCGTCATAAGTATGCAAATACTTGCGCGAACGGCCGCTACCCGTTTTTCCGTATTCAATAAAGCTCTGTTCCAGGAGCGCAAAGTCGTTGGCTTCGGGACCAAAGTAGCTGATATGACGTCCCAGATCGCGCGCTTTGCGGATGGCTGCGTCCATCTCCGGACGGGTGAAATGGTGGAAGCTGTCCCCTTCCAGTTCGGCAGCGTGCAGGCCAAACTGCTGGAAAATTTTACGAAACGCCAGACTGGTGGTGGTGGTACCGGCACCGCTTGAACCGGTGACGGCAATAACTGGGTGTTTAGCTGACATGGTAAGTCTTCACTCCCTACAGGTCGCGTCTGCCTGACTGTTTTCTGAGATCTTCAGGCGACAGTCGCATGATAAGCGGTGCATAATTACGCTTATTGTTACCATATCTATGCGATAAATTATAGGGTATCTCTGCGTAAGTTTTGGCGTTGCCGCGGGCCTGACGCGATGAAACAATCCCCCGGCACTGGTAATGATAGCTACATTTCTTCGCGCTCTTCCTGACCGGGGCGAAACTGGCCGCGCGGCATCATATTTAGCGTTTCATGCAGCTCTGACCAAACCAGTACCACGTCACCACTTTTTAGCTGGCGGCGAATATCGTCGACTTTTTGCGACAGCGTACGTTCTTGCTCGCCGTAGTCGGTGCCTTCACGCAGGACGAAAGCTTCAATTACGCCGTTTAGCGTTTCAGGATCCAGTTCTTGCCAGGGAATGATCATCTTCTGTTGGTCTTTTCTCAATTTGTTGCATGGGGATTAACTTCGGCAGCAGCCAGTCGGGAATGCGCTGTTCCAGCCACATTTTCGGATGACGCCAACTGCCGGATACAAAACCGACGTGACCGCCGTGGTCGGTCAACTGATATTCTACCCCAGGCGGCAGTGCTTGCGCGTCGGGGATCACTGCTGCGGTCATAAAAGGGTCGTCTTTGGCATGAATAATCAGTAACGGCACTTTGATGGCGGGGAGTAATGGCATGGCGCTACAGCGTTGGTAATAGTCCAGCGCATTGTTAAATCCATGGGCTTTGGCGGTAATGGCATCATCAAACTCACGGATGCGGCGCATGGCTTTGAGCTGTGCCAGCGTTACCGGCAGCGTCCCCGGATATTTCAGCAGCTTGCGTCTGGCGTTGCCTTTTAGCTGATTAAGCAGGTAACGCTGATAAAAGCGGGAGGATCCGCGCTCCAGCCGATAAGCACAGGGTTCAAGCATCAGGGGGGCGGAAACAATCACTGCCGCCTGTAAGGAACACTTTTCCCCCTCTTGCCCGAGATAACAGGCCAGCATATTGCCACCTAGAGAAAAGCCCACCGCCGCGGTGGGCGCGGCGCCGTAGGTGCGCGTTAGCCAATCAAGAAAATAGCGGGCGTCTTCGGTTTCCCCGGAATGGTAGATGCGTTGCAGGCGATTGGGCTCGCCGCTGCAACCGCGAAAATGCATCACCACCCCCAGCCCGCCCTTGGTGCGCCAGGCATCAAGTAAGCCATGGGCGTAGGGGCTGGTAAAACTGCCTTCCAGACCGTGAAACAACACCATACGCGGTTTATCCCGCGCGAACTGCGGGTCTTCGCTCCAGGCCAAATCGATAAAATCACCGTCGGGCAGCTCGAGACGCTGCCAGAATGGGGTAAGTTTTACCTGCCTGCGCACCAGTCTGGGTAACAGTGTTTGCAGATGTGGATTGCCGGCACCCGGCAACGGGCGGAAATTTTCAGTCATGCTGTGAAAAGATTCTTATTGCGGAACACTACCTATCAATATCACACTGATAGCTTCACTGCTAATTGCGCAATGGTCGGGGTGAGGAGCACCCATTTACATGGAACTTGGTTTATTTCTTTCGATGCTTGGTTTTTTATGGGTAGCGGCGATCACCCCCGGTCCAAATAATATGCTGTTAACCACCTCGGGGGCGAATTTCGGTTTTTGCCGCTCACTGTGGTTGATGCTGGGTATTATGCTCGGCATGCAAAGCATGTTGCTGCTGGTGGCCTTTGGGGTGGGCAGTCTGATTTTGGTCTACCCGTCGCTGCATACTATTTTAAAAGTGCTGGGCAGCCTGTATCTGCTGTGGCTGTCGTGGAAAATTGCCACCTCGGCCTATGAGAAACTGGAAACAGACGTTGCGCCGCCCAAACCGATCCGCCTGTATCAGGGTTGGTTATTGCAGTTTCTCAATCCCAAAGCCTGGTTGATGGGGTTGGGGGCCGTGGCCAGCTTTAGCCTGGAAGGTGCGGCCTATAATCATTCCATCGCGGCCATCAGCCTGGGGATGTTTATGGTTAATCTGGTGTCAGGGCTGATCTGGCTGGGGTTTGGTACGGTGATCGGCCGTTTGCTGCGCAGTCGTCGCGCCTGGTACAGCTTTAATGTGGCGATGGGGCTGTTGACCGCCGCCTGTGTGCTGTTGATTTGGCGATAGTATTCGCCCGTTAACTGCGGGCAAAAGAGGTATCTTGCAAGTGGTCTTGATGATCGAGATACCCGGGCATAGCACACCTGGGGGCGCTCCGGCGGGCAAGCCCGCTACGACCCCAACGGTGTACTCTGCCTAAAAACAGACTTTGTGAGCTGTCAGAGGCATCTTGCGGGATGCCTCTTTTACCTTTGAGCCAGACGATACAGATTGCGGCGTTATTCGGCGTTAAATTCCTGTGCCAGCTGCTCCAACTGTTCCTGGAGATCCAGCCAGGTCATCTCGACCTCTTCCAGCGCGCTTTTTACCTTGATCTGCTGTTGCAGACTGGCGGTCAGATCCGCTTTGCGACTGATATCGTAAATGGCGGCGTCAGCCAGCTTCTCTTCTACGCCGGCCAGTTCGCTGCTCAGCTTTTCCATCTGTTTTTCCAGCGTTGCGATCTGTTTCCGCATTGGCTGGGTCTGGTTGCGGAAATCGGCTTCGCGACGTTTCTGATCTTTGCGTGATTGCGCACTGTTGGCACCGGCATCTTTTTCCGGCGCATCCTGTTGGCTTTCCTGACGCTGAATATCTACCAGCCATTGCTGGTAATCTTCCAGATCGCCGTCGAACTGCTCGACTTTGCCGCCGTGGACCAGATACAAATCGTCGGTGGTTGAGCGCAGCAGATGACGGTCATGGGAGACCACTACCATGGCGCCTTCAAAGTCGATCAGGGCTTCGGTCAGCGCTTGACGCATATCGAGATCGAGGTGGTTGGTCGGTTCATCGAGCAGCAGCAGGTTAGGGCGCTGCCAGACAATCAGCGCCAGCACCAGACGTGCTTTTTCGCCGCCGGAGAAACGCTCGGTTTTTTCAGTGACTTTATCGCCGCGGAAACCAAACCCACCAAGATAATCCCGCAACTGCTGTTCGGTTTGACGCTCGGCCATACGCGTCAAATGCTGTAACGGCGAATCCTCTGCGCGCAGGAACTCCAGTTGGTGCTGGGCGAAGTAACCCAGTTTGACCCCTTTGGCCAGGCCGATATCACCGTGTAACGGTGGCATGGTACCGGCGAGCAGCTTAATCAGCGTCGATTTACCGGCACCGTTGCGCCCGAGCAAACCAATACGCGATCCCGGCACCAGGTTCAGCTTGATTGAATCAAGGATGGTGGTGTCGCCATAACCGGCGCTGACTTTTTCCATGCGCAGCAGCGGGTCGGGCAGACTTTCCGGCGACCTGAAACTAAACTGAAAAGGATTATCAACGTGAGCCGGGGCAATCAGCTCCATGCGCTCAAGCATCTTTATGCGGCTCTGTGCCTGCTTGGCTTTGGTTGCCTGGGCGCGGAAGCGGTCGATATAGCTGTGCAGGTGGGCAACTTTTTCCTGTTGGTGTTCAAACAGCGACTGTTGCTGGGCGAGTTTGGTGGCGCGCTGACGCTCAAATGAGGAGTAGTTGCCGGTATACTCATTGAGGCTCTGCTGCTCGATATGCAGAATTTTATCGACAATAGGGTCGAGAAAATCACGGTCGTGGGAAATCAGCACCAGCGTGCCGTTATAGCTTTTGAGCCACTTTTCCAGCCAGATCACTGCATCGAGATCGAGGTGGTTGGTCGGTTCATCAAGCAATAGCAGGTCCGAGCGGCAAATCAGCGCCTGTGCCAGGTTCAGACGCATGCGCCAGCCACCGGAGAAGGATTTGACTGGCTGTTGCAGCTGATTCTGGGTAAACCCCAGTCCGCTGAGCAGGCTGGCGGCTCTGGCCGGAATGGTCCAGGCCTGAATGGCGTCGAGTTTACCATGCAGGGTGGCAATAGCATGGCCATCATCCCGCTCGTTTGCCGTCGCTAATTCGGCTTCCAACTGGCGAAACTCGCGGTCGCCGTCGATAACATACTCCATGGCGGGGACATCAAGCGCGGGCGTCTCCTGATTGACCCAGGCCAGCGCCCAGTTGGACGGAAAGGTCAGGTTGCCCGCATCGGCGTGCATTTCGTCTTTTAACAGGGAGATCAGGGTCGATTTTCCGCAGCCGTTCTTCCCCACTAAGCCGACTTTTTGGCCTGGGTTGATGGTGGCAGAGGCATTATCAAGCAGGACATTGGTGCCACGCCTGATTTGTAACGATGAGAAAACTATCATAAAGCGCCGTGTCGTTGAGAGTATGTTAAATTAATTGTCATCATTCTACGTTAAACAAGACGTATACCTGTCATATTTGCGATTGCATCGCGCCAATGGCGCGGACTGCAATGGGATATAGAAGAACGCCCTATTGGTATTTGCGAAGCATGGTAGCCGAAAAATTGCACCCTGACGACGCTTTGGAGGTTTTGATGCCGCAGCCACCCAAGGTTTTGCTGCTCTATGCCCACCCGGAATCACCCGATTCGGTGGCCAACAGTATTTTGCTCGACAGGGCGCGGCAGTTGCCGAACGTTACTGTCCACGACCTTTACGCCCATTATCCCGATTTTTTTATTGATATTCATTACGAGCAAAAACTGCTGCGGGAACATAAAGTGATTGTCTTTCAGCACCCTCTTTATACTTACAGCTGTCCTGCCCTGCTCAAGGAGTGGATGGATCGTGTTTTGGCCCGCGGTTTTGCCAGCGGTGCCGGCGGCACGGCGTTAAGCGGTAAATACTGGCGCTCGGTGGTGACCACCGGCGAACCCGAGGGAGCCTATAAACCCGGCGGCTATAACCGCTACCCGATGAGCGATATTTTACTGCCCTTTGAACTGACCGCCGCCATGTGTCATATGCACTGGATGACGCCAATTATTATCTATTGGGCGCGACGTCAGAAGCCGGAAATATTGCACAGCCATGCGCAAGCTTACGGCGAATGGCTGCAATCTCCTATGCCCAACGGAGGAGTATAACTATCGACAGTTCGAATTTACCGACGGCGATACTGCTGTTTTTGTTTGCTGCCGTTGTGGCGGTACCTATTGCTCAACGCCTGGGAATAGGCGCGGTATTAGGCTATCTACTGGCCGGTATCGCTATTGGCCCCTGGGGGCTGGGTTTTATTCGTGACGTAGATGAAATACTGCACTTTTCCGAATTGGGGGTGGTATTTCTGATGTTTATCATCGGGCTGGAGCTGAATCCGGGCAAGCTATGGCAACTGCGTCGGCAGATATTTGGCGTCGGTGCCGGGCAGGTGATCCTCACTGCCATGGTATTGGGCTGCCTGCTCTACCTGACGAATTTTGACTGGCAGGCGGCGCTGATTGGCGGTATTGGCCTGGCCATGTCTTCAACAGCGATGGCGCTACAATTGATGCGCGATAAGGGA
Source organism: Rouxiella aceris (assembly GCF_012933545.1). Lineage (GTDB taxonomy): Bacteria > Pseudomonadota > Gammaproteobacteria > Enterobacterales > Enterobacteriaceae > Rouxiella > Rouxiella aceris. Next base: position 13,662 of record NZ_JAADJU010000018.1, read on the forward strand.
ATGACCCGCAACGAAGGGGGCCAGCTCGGTTTTGCCGTACTGCTGTTCCAGGATATTGCGGTGATCCCGGCGTTGGCGCTGATCCCGGTGCTGGCCGGTGCCTCCTCCGGGGGCAACGACTGGCAAATGATCAGTATGAAAGTGCTGGCCTTTGTCGGCATGCTGGTGGGCGGCCGTTATCTGTTAAGGCCGATTTTTCGGCTGATTGTCGCCTCGGGAGTGCGCGAGGTGTTTACCGCCGCTGCGCTGTTGGTGGTGCTGGGCTCGGCCTTGTTTATGCAGGCGCTGGGTTTTTCGATGGCCCTCGGGACCTTCCTCGCCGGAATATTGTTGGCAGAGAGTGAATATCAGCACGAACTGGAGATCGCCATTGAGCCTTTTAAGGGGCTGTTGCTGGGGCTGTTTTTTATTTCAGTCGGCATGGCGCTCAATCTTGGGGTGCTCTACACCCATATCCTGCAGGTGCTGGCCGGGGTGATTATCCTGGTGCTGGTAAAAGGTGGTGTTCTCTACCTGCTGGCGCGGCTGTTTGATTTACGCACCTCGGTGCGTTTGCAGTTCGCCGGTGTGCTGAGTCAGGGCGGGGAATTTGCCTTTGTGTTGTTCTCGGCTGCCGCCGCGTCGAAAGTCATTTCGTCGTCGCAGTTGGCGCTGCTATTGGTGGTGGTCACACTTTCAATGATGACCACGCCGCTGCTGCTGAAATACATCGACAGGATATTATTCCGTCGTTATAACGCTCAGGAAGAGAGCGATGAAAAGCACTTTGTGGAGGATAACGAGCCACAGGTGATTATTGTCGGATTTGGGCGTTTCGGGCAGGTGATTGGCCGTTTGCTGATGGCCAACAAAATGCGCATTACCGTACTGGAGCGCGATATTAGCGCCGTGGGGTTAATGCGCACCTTTGGTTATCAGGTCTATTACGGCGATGCCACCAATCTGGAGTTACTGCGTGCTGCCGGTGCCGAAAAAGCCAAATCCATTGTCATCACCTGCAATGAGCCGGAGGATACCATGGAGATTGTGCATCTTTGCCAACAGCATTTTCCCCATTTGAGTATTCTGGCGCGTGCACGGGGGCGCGTAGAGGCTCATGAACTGTTGCAGGCCGGGGTGAAGGATTTTTCCCGAGAAACCTTCTCCAGTGCGCTGGAGCTGGGGAAAAAAGCGCTGATTACCCTGGGTATGCATCCGCATCACGCCTATCGTGCGCAGCAGCACTTCCGTCGTTTGGATATGCGCATGTTGCGTGAGCTGGTGCCGCAGGTGCAAGGGGATGTCGCCCAAATCTCGCGGGTGAAAGAGGCTCGTCGCGAGCTGGAGGATATCTTTCAAAACGAGATGCACAACGAGCGGCGGCGTATTGACGGCTGGGACGATGACGAATAAGCCCCTGGCAACTGCCGGGTAACAGAAGTTTCTGAATATTTTTTTGTAAAGAATTTCATCTGTCGGTGCCGGGTGCGGTGCCGACAGGCTGAGGTCCAGGAGAGACAGACTATGACTACAACCCGTAAACGCTTTATTGCCGGTGCCGTATGTCCAGAATGTAAAGCATTGGATACCTTGATGTTATGGCAGGAAGATCAAGTGGAAGTCGTGGAGTGCGTCAAGTGTGGTCACCACAAACGGCAGACTGACGAGCAGGTTGCGCGACATGTACGACCAGAAGAACAGGTGATTGGCATCTTCCATCCGCAGTAGCGTTATGGCGCACCTTTTTTTATGCTGTTCGGTACAGAGGCGTGGTTTTCCGCTACAATCTTCGCCAAAATTTAGTTTTCAACGTTAGGAGTTATCATGAAAGTATCAAAAGACGTGGTTGTCAGCGTTGCGTATCAGGTACGTACAGAAGACGGCGTGCTGGTTGATGAATCACCAGTAAGCGCACCTCTGGACTATCTGCACGGTCACGGCTCGCTGATTTCCGGTCTGGAAAACGCGCTGGATGGTCATGCAGTGGGTGACCGTTTTGATGTGCACGTTGGCGCCAATGACGCTTACGGCAACTATGATGAAAATTTGGTTCAGCGCGTACCAAAAGAAGTATTCATGGGCGTTGAAGAACTGGAAGTCGGTATGCGTTTCCTGGCCGATACGGACCAGGGTCCAGTGCCGGTAGAAATCACTGAAGTTGACGGCGACCATGTTGTGGTTGACGGCAACCATATGCTGGCCGGTCAGAACCTGAACTTCAACGTTGAAGTTGTGGCTATCCGTGAAGCGACCGAAGAAGAGCTGGCTCATGGCCACGTTCACGGTGAGCACGGTCATGACCACGGTCACGACCACGAGCATGGTGATGGTTGCTGCGGTGGTCACGGCCACGAAGAAGGCCATGAACATGGCAAAGGCGGCTGTGGCGGTAACGGCGGCTGCGGTTGCCACTGATTGTCATTAGCGACAATCAAACTCAGGCGGCCTCGGCCGCCTGAGTTTGATGGCAAAGTCGTCTTGATGATCGAGATACCCGGGCATAGCACACCTAGGGGCGCTCCGGCGGGCAAGCCCGCTACGACCCCAATGGTGCACTCTCCCTAATAACGGACTTTCTCAGCAGTCTGAGGCGGCCTTGGCCGCCTTTTTTATCAGCTTTATTGCTGCCATGCTGCATTTTTTCCGCACACTGCAAGCTATCAATAATGCGGCGGTGGCGTTTCTTCCGAGGCATCGGCAATCATTGAGGGCTGCGTAGCACGTAAACGATCGGTCAGTAAACGCAAATGGTCGTGCAGACGGCTCATTTCCAACTGATGCGTAGTCACAATCTGATTGAGCTCATCGATAGTCACTTCCTGAAAAGCCAGTTTGCTTTCCAGCGCTTCAAGCCGCTGTTCAAATGAATTATGTTCCATAATAGGGTGCCTTGAGTGCTGCAGGGTAAGGGGTGGCTGCCGGAGTGGCAGACTTGACGCCATATTCTACCCGCAATAGCGCAAAAAAACTCGGCCAAGCCGATTTTGCCGCCTTGCCAGAAACTTATTGAAGCAAAAAAGGTCAGAGTTAGGCGCGTTCGGTAAGTATAGAGATTGTCATCTATTGACAGGGACAGTTATATTAACCGGCGAACTTTCGTAATTGTTACTTGAGGCAAAGACCCTCAAGTCTTGGAGAAATGGATGAAATCACTGTTTAAAGTAACGCTGCTCGCGACCACTATGGCTCTTGCCCTGGGTGCGACTCAGGCTATGGCAGAAGACACTGCAAAAGCGACGACGGATACCACCGCAACTGCACCAGCAGCACCAGCAGCGACTGCGCCAGCGGCAGCAGAACCCGCAAAATTTAAAAGTGACGATGAGCAGGCTGCTTACGCGCTGGGTGCATCACTTGGCCGTTACATGGACAATTCGCTGAAAGAACAAGAGAAACTGGGCATCAAACTGGATAAAGACCAGCTGATTGCCGGTGTTCAGGACGCTTTTGCCAGCAAAAGCAAACTGTCTGACGCTGATATCGAAAAAACACTGCAAACTTTCGAAGCGCGTGTAAAAGCTTCTGCCCAGCAAAAAATGGAAGCTGACGCCAAAGCCAACGAAGACAAAGGCGACAAATTCCGCGCTGACTTCGCCAAAGAAAAAGGCGTGAAGAAAACCGAATCTGGCCTGTTGTATCAGGTTGATAAACCAGGTACCGGCAATGCACCTAAAGACAGCGATACCGTGGTAGTCAACTACAAAGGTACTCTGACTGATGGCACCGAGTTCGATAACTCTTATACCCGCGGTGAGCCTTTGTCTTTCCGTCTTGACGGTGTGATCCCAGGCTGGACCGAAGGTCTGAAACACGTTAAGAAAGGCGGCAAGATCAAGCTGGTTATCCCACCGGCTTTGGCCTACGGCAAAACTGGCGTCCCTGGTATCCCTGCCAACTCTACTCTGGTATTTGAAGTAGAACTGCTGGATATCAAACCGGCACCAAAAGCAGATGCAAAAGACGCCACTAAACCGGCTGACGCTGCAGACGCCACCAAAGCAGAATAAGTTTTTCTGACTTTTCTCCAGAAACCGTCGCCTGTGTGACGGTTTTTTTTTGGGCCGCCGCTTTTTAACGGCTTCTTCCCCACTTTTGCAGGGGTTACTCTATGATGATAACTTGACGACTTTCGCGCTCAAGCTTAACGTCACTATCTTGAGTAATCGTAAAGACCTTTCCACTGTAGCTTTGATACAGTAATGGCCTGCTGAGATTGAATGGTGAGCCTTGCTCCAGATAATGAGTAAGGTTCCGATGTAGAGGGTGGTAGCTCCAATGTCTAATTCGCTTTTCAATGGCGAAACCGGTGAACTGGATTTGCTGGACCAACGTCCTTTTAGTGTAACCGACCATGAAATCCTGACCTCCTACGAGGCCGTGGTGGATGGTCTGGCCATGCTGATTGGTCAACACTGTGAAATAGTTCTGCATTCTCTGGAAGATCTGAAATGCTCGGCTATTCGTATCGCCAATGGGGAACACACCGGACGTAAAATAGGCTCGCCGATTACCGATTTGGCGCTGCGTATGCTGCATGATATGACCGGCGCGGACAGTAACGTCTCAAAAGCGTACTTCACCCGTGCGAAAAGTGGTGTGCTGATGAAGTCGGTGACCATCGCCATCCGCAATGGCGAACAGCGCGTTATCGGACTGTTGTGCATCAACATGAATCTGGATGTGCCTTTCTCACAGATTATGCAAACTTTTATCCCGCCAGAAACGCAGGACGTTGCACCATCGGTAAACTTTGCTTCGTCGGTTGACGATCTGGTTGCGCAGACACTCGAATTTACCATCGAGGAAGTGAACGCCGATCGCAATGTGACCAACAATGCCAAGAATCGCCAGGTTGTGCTCAATCTCTATGAGAAAGGCATTTTTGATATTAAAGATGCCATTAATCAGGTTGCCGACCGCCTGAATATTTCCAAACACACGGTCTATTTGTATATTCGCCAGTTCAAAAGTGGCGAACCCGTGGGGAATGAGCGTTGATATTGCGATATAGCATTATGGTCACCGGGCCGGCTTATGGCACCCAGCAAGCCAGTGCCGCCTATCAGTTTGCTTTGGCGCTGGTGGCCAGAGGACACCAACTTGACAGCATTTTTTTCTATCGTGAAGGTGTGCTCAATGGCAATCAGCTCTGTTTGCCCGCTTCCGACGAATTTGATTTGGTGCGTAGTTGGCAGCGGTTGGCGGCTGACCATCAGATTGCCTTGAATGTCTGCGTAGCGGCGGCACTGCGACGCGGGGTGATTGATGCCGATGAAGCCGCTAACCGTGAAGATGTGCGCGCCAATTTGCAACCCGGATTTACCTTGACCGGATTAGGCAGCCTGGCCGAAGCTTCGCTGGTTTGCGATCGTCTGGTGCAATTTTAATTTCTGGTGCAATGATAACGAGGGATCGGACCAAAACATGACGGCAGAAAACCAGAAAAAGAAGGTCGCCTTTATTTTTTCTCAGGGGCCTCACGGCAGTTCAGCGGGTAGGGAAGGGCTGGATGCTTTGCTCGCTACCTCGGCATTAAGCGAAGATATTGGCGTGTTTTTTGTTGCCGATGGCGTTTTACAGCTACTTCCGGGTCAACAGCCAGAAAAAATTTTGGCACGCAATTACATCGCCACTTACGGTGTTTTACCCCTTTACGATGTCGATCAGTGCTTTGTTTGTGAAGCATCGCTCAAAGAGCGGGGACTGTCCAATATCAACAATTGGGTCCTTGATGTTGAAAAGCTTTCCCCCGAAATCCTGCGCCAGCATCTGATTTCCTATGATGTGATAATGACCTTTTGAGCAGGGACAGATAATGCTTTTTACACTGGCACATTCGCCTCAACAATGTGATTTACCTGCACTTGTTCGCATGATTTGCGAGCGGGATGCTTTGCTGTTAATGCAGGACGGCGTTATTGCCGGTCTTGAAGACAGCCTGGCGTTGCCCCATATCACTCAACTGCAATGCCCGGTATATGTCCTGACCGAGGATCTGCAGGCCAGGGGTTTGGTTGGTCAAATTTCGGACAAATTGACGCCGATCGACTATACTGGATTCGTTGAATTGACCGAACAGCATATGCAGCATATTGCGTGGTGATTTGCGTAAATGCTGTATATTTCTTGACACCCTCGTGGGTCAGCAATAAAATTCTGCGTCCCCATATTGGCCTTTGCTAATTGTGGGGCGATTTATTACGTGTTTACAAAGCAGTTTATGAAACAAAATCCAGGAGCTTTTTAATGGCAACAATTAATCAGCTGGTACGCAAACCACGCTCTACGAAGGTTGTTAAAAGCAACGTTCCAGCGCTGGAAGCCTGCCCGCAGAAACGTGGCGTTTGTACCCGTGTGTACACCACCACTCCAAAAAAACCGAACTCCGCATTACGTAAAGTTTGCCGTGTTCGTCTGACTAACGGTTTTGAAGTTACCTCCTACATCGGCGGTGAAGGTCATAACCTCCAGGAACACTCCGTGATCCTGATCCGTGGCGGTCGTGTAAAAGACTTGCCAGGTGTGCGTTACCACACCGTCCGCGGCGCACTGGACTGTTCAGGCGTTAAAGACCGTAAGCAAGCTCGTTCTAAATACGGCGTTAAAAAGCCGAAGTCTTAATGGTTCTCCGTTAAGTAAGGCCAAACATTTTCACATTACTGTCAAAATAAACTCATAGAGTTTTGGACAATCCTGAATTAACAACGGAGTATTCCCATGCCACGTCGTCGCGTCATTGGTCAACGTAAAATCCTGCCAGATCCTAAGTTCGGATCCGAGCTGCTGGCCAAGTTTGTAAATATCCTGATGGTAGATGGTAAAAAATCTACTGCAGAAGCAATCGTCTACACTGCTCTTGAGACCCTGGCTCAGCGCAGTGGCAAAGACAGCCTGGAAGCTTTCGAAGTCGCTCTGGACAACGTCCGTCCGACCGTGGAAGTTAAGTCCCGCCGCGTAGGTGGTTCTACTTACCAGGTTCCTGTTGAAGTACGTCCGGTTCGTCGTAATGCTCTGGCAATGCGCTGGATCGTTGAAGCTGCTCGTAAACGCGGTGATAAATCCATGGCTCTGCGCCTGGCGAACGAACTTTCTGATGCTGCAGACAACAAAGGTACTGCTGTTAAGAAACGTGAAGACGTTCACCGTATGGCTGAAGCCAACAAGGCGTTCGCCCACTACCGCTGGTAATCACCAGTTGTAGTAATACCCAAAAGATTTCAGGTTGCGGGTAGGCGGCAACTGAATGAATCCCGGGCGCTTATTCAGGTAAGTGATCTGGGATAAGCGAAGGCAGCCAACGCAACTGCGATTTGAAATATGCTGGGTATATGCTAACCAAGCGGGCGCTGGTAACAGCTCACCCGCTTGGATTAACTAAATCTGAACGCCCTAGGAATAGAGGAATCAAATGGCTCGTAAAACACCCATTGAGCGCTACCGCAACATTGGTATCAGTGCTCACATCGACGCCGGTAAAACAACGACTACCGAACGTATTCTGTTCTACACCGGTGTAAACCACAAAATTGGTGAAGTTCATGATGGCGCAGCTACCATGGACTGGATGGAACAGGAACAGGAACGTGGTATTACCATCACGTCCGCTGCTACCACCTGTTTCTGGTCTGGTATGGCCAAACAGTTTGAACCACACCACGTAAACATCATCGACACCCCAGGACACGTTGACTTCACCATCGAAGTAGAACGTTCCATGCGTGTTCTTGATGGCGCGGTAATGGTTTACTGTGCTGTTGGCGGTGTTCAGCCACAGTCTGAAACCGTATGGCGTCAAGCCAACAAATATAAAGTTCCACGTATCGCGTTCGTTAACAAAATGGACCGTATGGGTGCTAACTTCCTGAAAGTTGTAGGCCAGATCAAATCTCGCCTGGCAGCTAACCCGGTTCCATTGCAATTGGCAATCGGCGCGGAAGAAAAATTCACCGGTGTTGTTGACCTGGTGAAAATGAAAGCAATCAACTGGAGCGATGCAGACCAGGGCGTGACCTTCGAATACGAAGAGATCCCGGCTGATATGCAAGAGCTGGCCACCGAATGGCGCCAGAACCTGGTTGAATCTGCTGCTGAAGCTTCAGAAGAGCTGATGGACAAATACCTGGGCGGCGAAGAGCTGACCGAGGAAGAAATCAAGACAGCTCTGCGTCAACGCGTTCTGCGGAACGAAGTTATTCTGGTTACCTGTGGTTCTGCGTTTAAAAACAAAGGCGTACAGGCAATGCTGGATGCGGTTATCGAGTATCTGCCAGCACCAACTGACGTTGAATCTATCAACGGCATCCTGGACGACGGTAAAGACACTCCAGCAGTTCGCCATTCTGACGACAAAGAGCCGTTCTCTGCTCTGGCGTTCAAAATTGCAACTGACCCATTCGTGGGTAACCTGACGTTCTTCCGCGTGTACTCCGGTGTTGTTAACTCCGGCGACACCGTAATGAACTCAGTAAAAGCGCAGCGTGAGCGTCTGGGTCGTATCGTTCAGATGCACGCCAACAAGCGTGAAGAGATCAAAGAAGTCCGTGCGGGCGATATCGCTGCAGCAATCGGTCTGAAAGACGTGACAACTGGTGACACTCTGTGTGATCCGAACAATGTGATCATCCTTGAGCGTATGGAATTCCCAGAGCCAGTTATCTCTGTTGCAGTAGAACCGAAAACCAAAGCTGACCAGGAAAAAATGGGTCTGGCTCTGGGCCGTCTGGCTAAAGAAGACCCATCATTCCGCGTATGGACTGATGAAGAATCAGGTCAGACTATCATCGCAGGTATGGGTGAGCTTCACCTTGATATCCTGGTTGACCGTATGCGTCGTGAATTCAACGTTGAAGCTAACGTTGGTAAACCGCAGGTTGCCTACCGTGAAACTATCCGCGATACCGTTACGGACGTGGAAGGTAAACACGCCAAGCAGTCTGGTGGTCGCGGTCAGTATGGTCACGTGGTTATCGATATGATGCCACTGGCACCTGGCGGTGTAGGCTACGAATTTGTCAACGATATCGTTGGTGGTTCAATTCCTAAAGAATTTATCCCAGCGGTTGATAAAGGTCTGCAGGCGCAGCTTAAATCTGGCCCTCTGGCTGGTTACCCGGTTGTTGACGTTAAAGTGCGTTTGCACTTCGGTTCTTACCATGACGTCGACTCCTCTGAATTGGCGTTTAAATTGGCCGCTTCTATCGCGTTTAAAGAAGCGTTCAGAAAAGCTAAACCAGTTCTGCTGGAGCCAGTCATGAAGGTTGAGATCGAAACCCCTGAAGATTACATGGGTGACGTGATCGGTGACCTTAACCGTCGTCGCGGTATGATCGAAGGTATGGAAGATACTGCAACTGGTAAGACTATTCGTGCCCAGGTTCCACTGTCTGAAATGTTCGGTTATGCTACAGACCTGCGTTCTCAGACCCAGGGTCGTGCTTCTTACTCCATGGAGTTCCTGAAGTACGCCGAAGCGCCGAACAACGTTGCTACAGCTATTATCGAAGCCCGTGGTAAATAAGCTTTCGGGTTTAACACATTGATCCAGTGCTCTCTCCTTGAGGGGAGAGCATAAGAGTAAGGAATATATCCGTGTCTAAAGAAAAATTTGAACGTTCCAAACCGCACGTCAACGTTGGTACTATCGGCCACGTCGACCACGGTAAAACTACCCTGACTGCTGCTATCACCACCGTACTGGCTAAAACCTACGGCGGTAACGCTCGTGCATTCGATCAGATCGATAATGCACCAGAAGAAAAAGCACGTGGTATCACCATCAACACTTCACACGTTGAATACGATACCCCAGCACGTCACTATGCGCACGTTGACTGCCCAGGACACGCCGACTATGTGAAAAACATGATCACCGGTGCTGCCCAGATGGATGGCGCGATCCTGGTTGTTGCTGCAACTGACGGCCCTATGCCTCAGACCCGTGAGCACATCCTGCTGGGTCGCCAGGTTGGCGTTCCTTACATCATCGTATTCATGAACAAATGCGACATGGTTGATGATGAAGAGCTGCTGGAACTGGTAGAAATGGAAGTGCGTGAACTTCTGTCTGCTTACGATTTCCCTGGCGACGATCTGCCAGTGGTTCGCGGTTCAGCGCTGAAAGCACTGGAAGGCGAAGCAGAGTGGGAAGCTAAAATCATCGAACTGGCTGGTTACCTGGATAGCTACATCCCAGAACCAGAACGTGCGATCGACAAGCCATTCCTGCTGCCAATCGAAGACGTATTCTCCATCTCTGGTCGTGGTACCGTTGTGACCGGTCGTGTAGAACGCGGTGTTGTTAAAGTTGGCGAAGAAGTAGAAATCGTAGGTATCAAAGACACCGTTAAGTCTACTTGTACCGGCGTTGAAATGTTCCGTAAACTGCTGGACGAAGGTCGTGCAGGCGAGAACGTTGGTGTTCTGCTGCGTGGTATCAAACGTGAAGACATCGAACGTGGTCAGGTACTGGCTAAACCAGGTTCAATCAAACCACACACCAAATTTGACTCAGAAGTTTATATCCTGAGCAAAGATGAAGGCGGCCGTCATACTCCGTTCTTCAAAGGCTACCGTCCACAGTTCTACTTCCGTACAACTGACGTGACCGGTACTATCGAACTGCCAGAAGGCGTTGAGATGGTAATGCCTGGTGACAACGTGAACATGATTGTTACCCTGATCCACCCAATCGCGATGGATGACGGCTTGCGTTTCGCAATCCGTGAAGGCGGCCGTACTGTTGGTGCTGGCGTTGTTGCTAAAGTTATCGCTTAATCGCTGATAATTGCTGCAAATAAAAAGGGTGCTTCGGCGCCCTTTTTTTATGTAAATTTTTCAAAGCGGAATTGAAATAAAAACGATTCCCATTTACAGTTATGGGAACTGATTAAATATTGAGTTCTTCTATGTACGTGTGTTTGTGTAATGCCATTTCTGACAAAGTGATCCGCAAGGTCATTCAACAGCATCAGCCACAGACGATGAAACAGCTCCGTAACCTGGTACCCATCGGTACTGACTGTGGTAAATGTATCAGACAAGCTCGAGAGATCCTGATCGAGGAGCAAGAAAATGCACCGATGATGATTGAGGTCGCCTAACAAAAAGTAGGGCTATTTTTTTGACTCTGCGCTGACCGGTTCTACACTTCATAGAACGAGAGCGGAGAGGTATACCTATGAAAGGCGATAAAAAAGTCATTGCGCACCTGAATAAGCTGCTGGGTAACGAGCTGGTAGCGATTAATCAGTATTTTCTTCACGCCAGAATGTTCAAAAACTGGGGTTTAATGCGCCTTAATGGCATTGAATACCACGAATCCATTGATGAAATGAAACATGCCGATGTCTACATCGAGCGTATCCTGTTCCTGGAAGGTATTCCCAATCTGCAAGATCTCGGCAAACTGAATATTGGCGAAGACGTTGAGGAAATGCTTAAGTCCGATCTGGTTCTGGAACTGGAAGGAGCAAGGGATCTGCGCGAAGCGATCGCCTATGCCGATTCGGTCCATGATTATGTCAGCCGCGATATGATGATCACGATCCTCGCCGACGAGGAACACCATATCGACTGGCTGGAAACTGAAATTGATCTGGTTGCTCGCATCGGTCTGCAAAATTATATTCAGTCGCAGTTAAAAGAGCAGGCACAATAAGCACCCGTAGCTATTTATTAATGTGTCGAGTCACGGCGATCAGCCAGGCAAAGTAAAATGCTGGCTGATATAGACCAGTGCTCCCCCGGTGGCCAGACAGGGACCAAAAGGGAGTTCACCGCGTTTCTTATAAAAACCCAGCCGTAAGCAGTAGACCACTCCACCGGTAAATGAAGCAATTATCGCCACCTGCGGTAACTGTTGCCAACCGACCCAGGCTCCCAATGCCGCCATCAGTTTAAAATCACCATAGCCTAATCCCTCCTTTGCGGTTATCGCCTTGCACAACCAGTAAATTATCCAGCAACAACCGTAGCCCGCCGCTGCACCATAGACGGCATCTGCCAGTTGGTTGGGCAGCAACAGGGCATGACTCAGTAAGCCCAGCCATAACAGGGGTAGGGTTAAGCTGTCGGGTAACAGATAGCAATGCAGATCAATCAGACTCAGGACAAGTAAAAAACTCAGTAACAGCAGAGTCGCGATCAGGATGCACAGCGGAGCCGACAGAAAAGAGAGTAATAGAAACAGGCTGGCACCTGGCAGGGCAAGCAACAGCCGTGTCCGGCGGGAAACCCCGTCATGGCGTGCAGTGCACAAGTGGCAAACTACCGACCAAATAACCGGCCCGTAAAAGAGGCCGGCAGTCCATAGCATGAAATGAAACGCGGGGTTACCGCGCAAGGGAGTCTGCAGGCAGAGTTCAGGCAGCATGGAATATCCTTATTCGCATCATCGTGATTGGACATGATGCGAAAGAGGCTACTCATCGAGGTGGGGAAAACAACGGATAATTATCCCGCTTGATAGCGGCGAAGAGAAATCGGGCGAAATATCGCACAAGGGGATGCAATGAAAAGGCTGGCAGTCGCTAATCTTGGCCAGAGATCGCAAGGGGCAGGCAGTACGAAATAAAACCACTTTATTGTCAGGAATAGGTTGCTTCCTGGCCCTGTTTACGTATAATGCGCGGGCTTACCTAATATTGGTAAGCCTAATTCTAACGAATTAGTTGTCAGGCAAAGTAACCGCCTGGCAAACAATACTCCCGATATGGGGGTTATGTGAAGAACGATTACACTCTCCCATCAATCGAAATGGGTACGAGGAGTAATCATTTACGTTTAAAATAATTGGAGCTCTGGTCTCATGCAGAACCAAAGAATCCGTATCCGCCTGAAAGCGTTTGATCATCGTTTGATTGATCAATCAACTGCGGAAATCGTTGAGACTGCGAAGCGCACTGGTGCGCAAGTTCGTGGTCCAATCCCGCTGCCGACCCGCAAAGAGCGCTTTACCATTCTGATTTCTCCGCACGTCAATAAAGATGCGCGCGATCAGTATGAAATTCGCACTCACAAGCGTCTGGTTGACATCGTTGAGCCAACCGAGAAAACCGTTGATGCTCTGATGCGTCTGGATCTGGCTGCTGGTGTAGACGTGCAGATCAGCCTGGGTTAATCAGGTCATTGAGCGATTGAGAGGTTGAAACAATGATTGGTTTAGTCGGTAAGAAAGTGGGTATGACTCGCATCTTCACAGAAGAAGGCGTTTCTATCCCAGTAACCGTTATCGAAATTGAAACAAACCGCGTTACTCAGATCAAAGATCTGGAAAACGACGGTTACCGTGCTGTCCAAGTTACTACTGGTAGCAAAAAAGCTAACCGTGTAACCAAACCAGAAGCGGGTCACTTCGCTAAAGCTGGCGTAGAAGCTGGCCGTGGTTTGTGGGAATTCCGCCTTGCAGAAGGTGAAGAATTTACTGCAGGTCAAGACATTAGCGTTGAAATTTTCGCAGACGTTAAAAAAGTAGACGTTACTGGTACATCTAAAGGTAAAGGTTTTGCTGGTACTGTAAAGCGCTGGAACTTCCGTACTCAAGATGCTACGCATGGTAACTCCTTGTCTCACCGCGCTCCGGGTTCTATCGGTCAGAACCAGACTCCGGGCAAAGTGTTCAAAGGCAAGAAAATGGCAGGCCAACTGGGTAACGAACGTGTAACCGTTCAAAGCCTGGACGTAGTACGTGTTGACGCTGAGCGCAACCTACTGCTGGTCAAGGGTGCTGTTCCGGGTGCTACCGGTGGCAACCTGATCGTTAAACCTGCTGTTAAGGCTTAACGTCGAGGAGATAGGAATGGAATTAGTAGTGAAAGACGCGCAAGGCGCGCTGACTGTTTCCGAAACTACCTTCGGGCGTGATTTCAATGAAGCGCTGGTACACCAGGTTGTTGTTGCTTACGCAGCAGGTGCCCGTCAAGGTACTCGCGCTCAGAAGACCCGTGCTGAAGTAACTGGTTCCGGTAAGAAACCATGGCGTCAGAAAGGTACCGGCCGTGCGCGTTCAGGTTCTGTTAAGAGCCCGATCTGGCGTTCCGGTGGTGTAACCTTCGCTGCAAAGCCACAGGACCACAGTCAAAAAGTAAACAAAAAGATGTACCGCGGCGCGCTGAAAAGCATTCTGTCCGAACTGGTACGTCAAGATCGCTTGATCGTTGTCGAGACGTTCTCTGTAGAAGCGCCTAAAACTAAGCTGCTGGCACAGAAACTGAAAGACATGGCTCTGGAAGACGTGCTCATTATCACTGGCGAAGTCGACGAGAATCTGTTCCTGGCCGCACGCAACCTGTACAAGGTTGACGTTCGCGATGTAGCAGGTATCGATCCAGTAAGCCTGATCGCCTTCGACAAAGTAGTTATGACTGCTGATGCTGTGAAGCAAGTTGAGGAGATGCTGGCATGATTCGTGAAGAACGTCTGCTGAAAGTGCTGCGCGCGCCGCACGTTTCTGAAAAAGCGTCCGCTGCGATGGAAAAGAACAACACCATCGTTCTCAAAGTTGCCCTCGACGCAACCAAAGCCGAAATCAAGGCTGCGGTTAAGAAACTGTTTGAAGTCGAAGTCGAAGACGTAAACACTTTGCTGGTTAAAGGCAAGTCTAAACGTCACGGACAGCGTGTTGGTCGTCGTAGCGACTGGAAAAAAGCTTACGTCACCCTGAAAGAAGGCCAGAATCTGGACTTCATCAGCGGCGCAGAGTAAGTCGGAGGAGTAAGAACAATGGCAATTGTTAAATGTAAACCTACATCTCCGGGTCGTCGCCACGTTGTTAAAGTGGTTAACCCTGAGCTGCATAAGGGTAAACCTTTTGCCCCGCTGCTTGAAAAATTGAGCAAAAGCGGTGGCCGTAACAACAATGGCCGTATCACTACCCGTCATATCGGTGGTGGCCACAAGCAACATTATCGTCTGGTTGACTTCAAACGCAACAAAGACGGTGTGGTAGCAGTGGTTGAGCGTCTGGAGTACGATCCGAACCGTTCCGCGAATATCGCGCTGGTTCTGTACAAAGACGGCGAACGCCGTTATATCCTGGCGCCGAAAGGCCTGAAAGTGGGTGACCAGATCCAATCTGGCGTTGATGCCGCAATCAAAGTAGGTAACACCCTGCCGATGCGCAACATCCCAGTAGGTTCAACGGTTCATAACGTAGAAATGAAACCAGGTAAAGGCGGCCAGATGGCTCGCTCTGCTGGTGCCTACGTTCAGATCGTTGCTCGTGATGGTTCCTACGTAACTCTGCGTCTGCGCTCTGGCGAAATGCGTAAAGTTCAGATTGATTGCCGCGCCACCGTTGGTGAAGTCGGTAACTCTGAACATATGCTTCGCGTCCTGGGTAAAGCAGGTGCTGCACGTTGGCGTGGTATTCGTCCTACCGTTCGCGGTACTGCGATGAACCCAGTCGATCACCCACACGGTGGTGGTGAAGGTCGTAACTTTGGTAAACACCCAGTAACACCATGGGGCGTTCAGACCAAAGGTAAGAAGACCCGTAGCAACAAGCGTACTGACAAGTTCATCGTACGTCGCCGTAGTAAAAAATAATTAGAGGATAAGCCATGCCACGTTCTCTCAAGAAAGGTCCTTTTATAGACCTGCACTTGCTGAAGAAGGTAGAGAAAGCGGTGGAAAGCGGAGACAAGAAGCCTTTGCGCACTTGGTCCCGTCGTTCAACGATCTTTCCAAACATGATCGGTTTGACCATCGCTGTCCATAATGGTCGTCAGCACGTTCCGGTGTTCGTTTCCGATGAAATGGTCGGTCACAAACTGGGTGAATTCGCGCCGACTCGTACTTATCGCGGCCATGCGGCTGATAAAAAAGCTAAAAAGCGCTAAGGTAGGAGGAAGAGATGGAAACTATCGCTAAACATCGCCACGCTCGTTCTTCTGCACAGAAGGTTCGCCTTGTTGCAGACCTGATCCGCGGTAAGAAAGTGTCGCAAGCTCTGGAAACTCTGGCCTATACCAACAAGAAAGCTGCTGGTTTGGTTAAGAAGGTACTGGAGTCTGCCATTGCTAACGCAGAACACAACGATGGCGCTGACATCGATGATCTGAAAGTCTCGAAGATTTTCGTAGACGAAGGCCCAAGCATGAAGCGCATTATGCCGCGTGCTAAAGGTCGTGCAGATCGCATTCTGAAGCGCACCAGCCACATTACTGTGGTTGTGTCCGATCGCTGAGACTCTGGAGACTAGCAATGGGTCAGAAAGTACATCCTAATGGTATTCGACTGGGTATTGTCAAACCTTGGAACTCTACTTGGTACGCGAATACCAAAGAATTCGCTGACAACCTGGACAGCGACTTTAAAGTTCGTCAATTCCTGACTAAGGAATTGTCGAAAGCTTCCGTTTCTCGCATCGTTATCGAGCGTCCAGCGAAGAGCATCCGTGTGACTATTCACACCGCTCGTCCTGGCATCGTTATCGGCAAGAAAGGTGAAGATGTCGAAAAACTGCGTAAGGTCGTAGCGGATATCGCTGGCGTTCCTGCACAGATTAATATCGCCGAGATCCGTAAACCGGAACTTGACGCAAAATTGGTTGCTGACAGCATCACTTCACAGCTGGAACGTCGCGTTATGTTCCGTCGTGCTATGAAGCGTGCAGTACAGAACGCAATGCGTCTTGGCGCTAAAGGTATCAAAGTTGAAGTAAGCGGCCGTCTTGGCGGTGCTGAAATCGCGCGTACCGAATGGTACCGTGAAGGTCGTGTTCCGTTGCATACACTGCGTGCGGATATCGATTACAACACATCTGAAGCGCACACCACTTACGGTGTAATCGGCGTTAAGGTATGGATCTTCAAAGGTGAGATCCTGGGTGGTATGGCTGCAGTTGAACAACCGGAACCGGCTGCTCAACCTAAAAAGCAGCAGCGTAAAGGCCGCAAGTAAGGAGAGTCGCTGATGTTACAACCAAAGCGTACAAAATTCCGTAAGATGCACAAGGGCCGCAACCGTGGTCTTGCGCAAGGTACGGATGTGAGCTTCGGCACTTACGGTCTGAAAGCTGTTGGCCGTGGTCGTCTGACTGCTCGTCAAATTGAAGCAGCACGTCGTGCGATGACCCGTGCAGTTAAGCGTCAAGGTAAGATCTGGATCCGAGTATTCCCGGACAAACCGATCACCGAGAAGCCACTGGAAGTTCGTATGGGTAAAGGTAAGGGTAATGTTGAGTATTGGGTTGCCCTGATCCAGCCTGGTAAAGTCCTGTACGAAATGGACGGTGTGCCTGAAGAGCTGGCGCGTGAAGCATTCCAGCTGGCAGCAGCGAAACTGCCTATCAAAACCACCTTTGTAACTAAGACGGTGATGTAATGAAAGCACAAGAGCTGCGCGAAAAAAGCGTGGAAGAGCTGAACACTGAGCTTCTGAACCTGTTGCGTGAGCAGTTCAATCTGCGCATGCAAACGGCCAGCGGCCAGCTGCAGCAAACACACCTGTTGAAACAAGTGCGTCGTGATGTTGCACGTGTTAAGACTTTACTGACTGAGAAGGCGGGTGCGTAATGAGTGACAAGATCCGTACTCTGCAAGGTCGTGTTATCAGTGACAAGATGGAGAAATCCATTGTTGTTGCGATCGAACGTGTTGTGAAGCACCCAATTTACGGTAAATTCATCAAACGTACGACTAAGCTGCACGTACATGACGAGAACAACGAATGCGGTATCGGCGATGTCGTTGAAATTAGCGAATGCCGTCCGCTGTCCAAGACTAAGTCCTGGACACTGGTTCGCGTTGTAGAGAAAGCGATTCTGTAATAGAATCAGCCTCTCGAAAATGGATAAACGGCTCATGTTTTGAGCCGTTTATTTTTTCTACCCATAATCAGGAAGCAGTGTTATAATGCTGCGCCCTCATTTGTGGGGATTTCTTAATGACCTATTCTCGGGTCTGATAAGTTGTAGTTGACATTAGCGGAGCACTAACATGATCCAAGAACAGACTATGCTGACCGTGGCCGACAACTCCGGTGCACGTCGCGTAATGTGTATCAAGGTTCTGGGTGGCTCGCACCGTCGCTACGCAGGCGTTGGCGACATCATCAAAATTACCATCAAGGAAGCAATTCCACGTGGTAAGGTGAAGAAAGGCGACGTGCTGAAGGCGGTAGTGGTGCGCACCAGGAAGGGTGTTCGTCGCCCGGACGGTTCTGTCATTCGCTTCGATGGTAATGCATGCGTTATTTTAAATAATAACAGCGAGCAGCCAATCGGCACGCGTATTTTTGGGCCGGTAACTCGTGAACTGCGTAATGAGAAGTTCATGAAAATTATCTCTCTGGCACCAGAAGTACTCTAAGGAGCGAACCATGGCAGCGAAAATCCGTCGTGATGACGAAGTTATCCTGCTTACCGGTAAAGATAAAGGTAAGCGCGGTAAAGTAAAAAATGTCCTGTCTTCTGGTAAGGTCATTGTTGAAGGTATCAACCTGGTTAAAAAACATCAGAAGCCTGTTCCGGCCCTGAACCAACCAGGCGGCATCGTTGAAAAAGAAGCTGCTGTTCAAGTTTCTAACGTTGCTATCTTCAACGCGGCAACCGGTAAGGCTGACCGTGTAGGCTTTAGATTCGAAGACGGCAAAAAAGTCCGTTTCTTCAAATCTAATAGCGAAACTATCAAGTAATTTGGAGTAGTACGATGGCGAAACTGCATGATTACTACAAAGACGATGTCGTAACAAAACTCATGTCTGAGTTTGGTTACAATTCTGTCATGCAAGTCCCTCGGGTCGAGAAGATCACCCTGAACATGGGTGTAGGTGAAGCGATCGCTGACAAGAAACTGCTGGATAATGCAGCAGCGGATCTGGCAGCTATCTCCGGTCAAAAACCGTTCATCACCAAAGCACGCAAATCAGTTGCAGGCTTCAAAATCCGTCAGGGCTATCCGATCGGCTGTAAAGTAACCCTGCGTGGCGAACGCATGTGGGAATTCTTTGAGCGTCTGATCTCTATTGCTGTTCCACGTATCCGTGACTTCCGTGGCTTGTCCGCTAAGTCATTCGATGGCCGTGGTAACTACAGCATGGGCGTGCGTGAACAGATCATCTTCCCGGAAATCGACTATGACAAAGTCGATCGCGTTCGTGGTTTGGATATTACCATCACCACTACTGCGAAATCCGATGATGAAGGCCGCGCTCTGCTGGCTGCCTTTAACTTCCCGTTCCGTAAGTAAGGTAGGGTTACTAATGGCTAAGCAATCCATGAAAGCACGCGAAGTCAAACGCGTGAAATTAGCTAGTAAGTTCTTCGCTAAACGCGTTGAGCTGAAAGCGACTATCTCTGACGTGAACGCTTCCGACGAAGATCGTTGGGATGCCGTTCTGAAGCTGCAGACTCTGCCGCGTGATTCCAGCCCGTCTCGTCAGCGTAACCGCTGCCGTCAAACTGGTCGTCCGCACGCTTTCTTGCGGAAGTTCGGGTTGAGCCGTATTAAAGTCCGTGAAGCCGCTATGCGCGGTGAAATTCCGGGCCTTAAAAAGGCTAGCTGGTAATTGTCACCAATTGAATCACGGGAGTAATGACAGATGAGCATGCAAGATCCGATCGCGGATATGCTGACCCGTATCCGTAACGGTCAGGCCGCGAACAAAGTTGCGGTCACCATGCCTTCCTCGAAGCTGAAAGTGGCAATTGCCAACGTGCTGAAAGAAGAAGGCTACATTGAAGAATTTAAAATCGAAGGCGACACCAAACCTGAACTGGAATTAGTACTGAAGTACTTCCAGGGTAAGGCAGTGGTAGAAAGCATTCAACGTATCAGCCGTCCTGGTCTGCGCATCTATAAGAAAAAAGATGAGCTGCCAAAAGTTATGGCCGGTTTGGGGATCGCTGTTATTTCTACCTCTAAAGGTGTTATGACCGATCGTGCAGCTCGCCAGGCTGGTCTTGGTGGCGAGATTATCTGCTACGTAGCTTAATCGGGAGGAAAGAATGTCTCGTGTTGCAAAAGCACCCGTCGTCATTCCTGCCGGCGTAGAGGTAAAACTCAACGGTCAGGTAATTTCGATTAAAGGTAAAAACGGCGAGCTGTCACGTACTATCCATGACGCCGTTGAAATTAAACAGGTAGAAAACACATTGACTTTCGCTCCACGCGAAGGCTTTGCAAACGGATGGGCCCAAGCGGGTACCACTCGTGCACTGTTGAATTCAATGGTAGTAGGTGTTACCGACGGCTTCATTAAAAAGCTTCAACTGGTTGGTGTTGGTTATCGTGCTGCCGTTAAAGGCAACGTGGTGAATTTAGCCTTAGGCTTCTCTCACCCGGTCGATCACCAGCTGCCGGAAGGCATTACTGCAGAGTGTCCTACTCAAACTGAAATCGTACTGAAAGGTGCTGATAAGCAGATGATTGGACAAGTTGCTGCAGATTTACGTGCCTACCGTCGTCCTGAGCCTTACAAAGGCAAGGGTGTCCGTTACGCCGACGAAGTCGTGCGTACCAAAGAGGCTAAGAAGAAGTAAGGTAACACTATGGATAAGAAATCTGCTCGTATCCGTCGTGCGACCCGCGCACGCCGCAAGCTCAAAGAACTGGGTGCGACACGTCTGGTGGTACATCGTACCCCGCGTCATATTTACGCACAGGTGATTGCACCTAATGGTTCTGAAGTATTAGTCGCTGCTTCTACAGTAGAAAAAGTGATTACTGAGCAATTGAAGTATACCGGTAACAAAGATGCTGCTACAGCTGTAGGTAAAGCTATTGCTGAACGCGCGTTGGAAAAAGGGATCACGAAAGTATCCTTTGACCGTTCCGGTTTCCAATATCATGGTCGAGTCCAGGCACTGGCAGATGCTGCCCGTGAAGCTGGCCTTCAGTTCTAAGGTAGAGGTGTAAGATGGCACACATCGAAAAACAAGCTGGCGAACTGCAGGAAAAGCTGATCGCGGTAAACCGCGTATCTAAAACCGTAAAAGGTGGCCGTATTTTCAGCTTTACCGCACTGACAGTAGTTGGTGATGGTAACGGTCGCGTTGGTTTTGGCTACGGCAAAGCACGCGAAGTTCCGGCAGCGATCCAAAAAGCGATGGAAAAAGCCCGTCGCAACATGATGAATGTCGCGCTGAACAGCGGCACCCTGCAGCACCCTGTTAAAGGTGCTCACACGGGTTCTCGTGTGTTCATGCAGCCGGCTTCTGAAGGTACCGGTATTATTGCCGGTGGTGCAATGCGCGCCGTCCTGGAAGTCGCAGGGGTACACAACGTATTGGCCAAGGCCTATGGTTCTACTAACCCGATTAACGTGGTTCGTGCAACTATTGCTGCCCTGGAAGATATGAAGTCCCCAGAAATGGTCGCTGCCAAGCGTGGTAAATCCGTCGAAGAAATTCTAGGGAAATAACCATGGCGAAGACTATTAAAGTAACTCAAACAAAAAGCAGCATCGGTCGTTTGCCTAAGCATAAGCAAACTCTGACTGGTTTAGGTCTGCGTCGTATTGGTCACACCGTAGAGCGCGAGGATACTCCTGCTATCCGCGGTATGATCAATCTGGTTTCCTACATGGTTAAGGTTGAGGAGTAAGAGATGCGTTTAAATACTCTGTCTCCGGCTGACGGTGCCAAGCAAGCGCCTAGGCGTGTAGGTCGTGGTATTGGTTCTGGCCTGGGTAAAACTTCCGGTCGTGGTCACAAAGGTCAGAACTCACGTTCTGGCGGTGGCGTACGTCGTGGGTTTGAAGGTGGTCAGATGCCTTTATATCGTCGTTTGCCGAAATTCGGCTTCACCTCCCGCAAAGCTATGATCACGGCAGAAGTTCGTCTGTCTGAGCTGGCTCTGGTGGAAGGCGACGTTATCGACCTGAACACGCTGAAAGCCGCTAACGTAGTTGGTATCCAGATCGAATTCGCGAAAGTCATCCTTTCAGGCGAAGTCGGTCGTGCGGTTACCCTGCGTGGTCTGCGTGTCACCAAAGGCGCTCGTGCTGCTATCGAAGCTGCTGGCGGTAAAATAGAGGAATAAGTGAGCTGATGGCTAAGCAACCGGGATTAGATTTTCAAAGTGCTAAAGGTGGACTTGGCGAGCTGAAGCGCAGACTTTTGTTTGTTATCGGTGCGCTGATCGTTTTCCGTATCGGCTCTTTTATTCCGATCCCTGGTATTGATGCCACTGTACTTGCTAAATTGCTCGAGCAGCAAAGAGGCACCATCATTGAAATGTTTAACATGTTCTCTGGTGGTGCTCTTAGCCGTGCTTCAATCTTTGCCCTGGGTATCATGCCGTATATTTCGGCATCGATCATTATCCAGCTGCTGACGGTGGTTCATCCTGCCCTGGCAGAAATAAAGAAAGAAGGGGAAGCTGGCCGTCGCAAGATTAGTCAGTACACCCGCTACGGTACGCTGGTATTAGCCGTATTTCAGTCAATCGGTATTGCTACCGGTTTACCGAATATGCCTGGTATGCAAGGCCTGGTGTTAAATCCAGGCTTTTCATTCTACTTTACTGCAGTTGTGAGTCTGGTTACCGGGACAATGTTCCTGATGTGGCTGGGCGAACAGATTACTGAACGTGGTATCGGTAACGGTATTTCGATCATTATCTTTGCTGGTATCGTAGCGGGTCTCCCGCCAGCTGTAGGCCATACTATCGAACAAGCGAGGCAAGGCGACCTGCACTTCCTCCTGTTGCTGTTGGTTGCAGTATTAGTGTTTGCAGTGACGTTCTTTGTTGTGTTTATGGAACGTGGTCAACGTCGCATTGTCGTTAACTACGCCAAACGCCAACAGGGTCGTCGTGTTTATGCAGCACAGAGCACACACTTACCGTTGAAAGTGAATATGGCCGGCGTAATTCCTGCTATTTTTGCTTCCAGCATCATTCTGTTCCCGGCCACGATAGCATCATGGTTCGGTGGCGGAACTGGTTGGAACTGGCTGACAACAATTTCGCTGTATTTGCAGCCTGGGCAGCCGCTTTATGTGTTACTCTATGCGACTGCAATCATCTTCTTCTGTTTCTTTTATACTGCGTTGGTTTTCAACCCACGTGAGACAGCAGATAACCTGAAGAAGTCCGGTGCATTTGTACCAGGAATTCGTCCGGGAGAGCAAACGGCGAAGTATATTGATAAAGTAATGACCCGCCTTACCCTGGTAGGTGCGTTATACATTACTTTCATCTGCCTTATCCCGGAGTTCATGCGTGATGCAATGAAAGTTCCATTCTACTTTGGTGGCACATCGCTGCTTATCGTAGTTGTGGTCATCATGGACTTTATGGCTCAAGTGCAAACTCTGATGATGTCAAGTCAGTACGAGTCTGCATTGAAGAAAGCAAACCTGAAAGGCTATAACCGCTAATCTGGTGTGTTTGCGAAGTTACGGAGAGTAAAAATGAAAGTTCGTGCTTCCGTCAAGAAATTATGTCGTAACTGCAAAATTGTTAAGCGTAACGGTGTCGTTCGCGTAATCTGCAGCGCAGAACCGAAGCATAAACAGCGTCAAGGCTGATTATCTCGCATATTTTTCTTGCAAAGTTGGGTTGAGCTGGCTAGATTAGCCAGCCAATCTTTTGTATGTAAGCTGCAACACTATTTGAGTATCCTGAAAACGGGCTTTTCAGAATGGTGTTGCCGTATAAAATAGTAGGAGTGCATAGTGGCCCGTATAGCAGGCATTAACATTCCTGATCAGAAACATACCGTAATCGCATTAACTTCGATCTACGGCATCGGCAAAACCCGCTCACAGGCTATCTGTGCAGCATCAGGTATTGCTGAAAATGTGAAGATCAGTGAGCTGTCTGAAGAGCAAATCGAAAAGCTGCGTGACGAAGTTGCCAAGTTCATTGTTGAAGGTGATCTGCGTCGTGAAGTCACCCTGAGCATCAAGCGTCTTATGGACCTTGGGACTTACCGTGGTTTGCGTCATCGTCGTGGTCTTCCAGTACGCGGTCAGCGTACCAAGACTAACGCACGTACCCGTAAGGGTCCGCGCAAACCGATCAAGAAATAATCGGGGTGATTGAATAAATGGCAAAGGCACCTGTTCGTACACGTAAGCGTGTAAGAAAACAAGTCTCTGACGGCGTGGCTCATATCCATGCGTCTTTCAACAACACCATTGTGACTATTACCGATCGTCAGGGTAATGCTTTGGGTTGGGCAACAGCTGGTGGTTCCGGTTTCCGTGGTTCTCGTAAATCCACTCCGTTCGCAGCTCAGGTTGCGGCAGAGCGCTGCGCAGATGCAGTGAAAGAATACGGTATCAAGAATCTGGAAGTTATGGTTAAAGGACCTGGTCCTGGTCGTGAGTCTACTATCCGCGCGTTAAACGCGGCTGGTTTCCGCATCACTAATATTACTGATGTGACTCCTATCCCTCATAACGGTTGTCGTCCGCCGAAAAAGCGTCGCGTATAACGCTGCTTTTAGGTTTGTTGGAGAGAGAAAATGGCAAGATATTTGGGTCCTAAGCTCAAGCTTAGCCGTCGTGAGGGCACAGATTTATTCCTTAAATCTGGCGTTCGCGCGATCGATACCAAGTGTAAAATTGAACAAGCTCCTGGCCAGCACGGTGCGCGTAAACCGCGTCTGTCTGACTATGGTGTTCAGTTACGTGAAAAGCAAAAAGTTCGCCGTATCTATGGTGTTCTGGAGCGTCAGTTCCGTAACTACTATAAAGAAGCAGCCCGCCTGAAGGGCAACACCGGTGCAAACCTGTTGCAACTGCTGGAAGGTCGTCTGGATAACGTTGTCTACCGTATGGGCTTTGGTGCTACGCGTGCAGAATCACGTCAGTTAGTTAGCCACAAAGCTGTTATGGTAAATGGTCGCGTTGTCAACATCGCTTCTTATCAGGTATCTCCGAATGACGTTGTCAGCATCCGTGAGAAAGCTAAAAAGCAATCTCGCGTGAAGGCCGCTTTGGAGTTGGCTGAACAGCGTGAAAAGCCGACTTGGCTTGAAGTTGATGCTGCTAAGATGGAAGGTGTGTTCAAACGTATTCCTGAACGTACCGATCTGTCTGCTGACATTAACGAACACCTGATCGTCGAGCTTTACTCTAAGTAAAGCTTAGTACCAAAGAGAGGACACAATGCAGGGTTCTGTGACAGAGTTTCTAAAACCGCGCCTGGTAGATATCGAGCAAGTCAGTTCGACGCACGCCAAGGTGACCCTTGAGCCATTAGAGCGTGGCTTTGGCCATACTTTAGGCAACGCACTGCGCCGTATTCTGCTTTCATCCATGCCGGGTTGCGCGGTGACCGAGGTTGAGATTGATGGTGTACTGCATGAGTACAGCACCAAAGAAGGCGTACAGGAAGATATCCTGGAGATCCTGCTCAACCTGAAAGGGCTGGCGGTGAGAGTTCAAGGGAAAGATGAAGTTATTCTTACCCTGAATAAGTCTGGCATTGGCCCTGTGACTGCAGCCGACATTACCCATGATGGTGATGTCGAAATCGTCAAGCCGCAACACTTGATCTGCCACCTGACCGATGAAAACGCTGCTATTAGTATGCGTATCAAAGTTCAGCGCGGTCGTGGTTATGTGCCGGCGTCTGCCCGAATTCATTCGGAAGAAGATGAGCGCCCAATTGGTCGTCTGTTAGTCGATGCATGCTACAGCCCTGTAGAGCGTATAGCCTACAATGTTGAAGCTGCCCGCGTCGAACAGCGTACTGATTTGGACAAGCTGGTTATCGAAATGGAAACCAACGGTACGATCGATCCTGAAGAGGCGATCCGTCGTGCGGCAACCATTCTTGCTGAACAACTTGAAGCTTTTGTTGATTTACGTGATGTACGTCAACCAGAAGTCAAAGAAGAGAAGCCGGAATTCGATCCAATCCTGCTGCGCCCTGTTGACGATCTGGAATTGACTGTCCGCTCTGCTAACTGCCTTAAGGCAGAAGCAATCCACTACATCGGTGATCTGGTACAGCGTACCGAAGTTGAGCTTCTTAAGACGCCCAACTTGGGTAAAAAATCTCTTACCGAGATTAAAGACGTACTTGCTTCTCGTGGTTTGTCTCTGGGCATGCGCCTGGAAAACTGGCCACCAGCAAGTATTGCTGACGAGTAACCGGATCACAGGTTAAGGTTTTACTGAGAAGGATAAGGTCATGCGCCATCGTAAGAGTGGTCGTCAACTGAACCGTAACAGCAGCCACCGACAGGCTATGTTCCGTAACATGGCCGGCTCTTTGGTTCGTCATGAAATAATCAAGACGACCCTGCCGAAAGCGAAAGAGCTGCGTCGCGTTGTTGAGCCGCTGATTACTCTTGCCAAGACCGACAACGTTGCAAATCGTCGTCTGGCATTCGCCCGTACTCGTGATAACGAGATCGTGGCAAAACTGTTTAATGAACTGGGCCCGCGTTTCGCGAGCCGTGCCGGTGGTTACACTCGCATTCTGAAGTGTGGTTTCCGTGCAGGCGACAATGCGCCGATGGCTTACATCGAGCTCGTTGATCGTGCAGAGTCAAGCGCAGAAGTAGCAACTGCTGAATAATCTGTAGATGCATGAAAAGACCGGGCAATTGCCCGGTTTTTTTACGTCCGAATTTTACCCGCATTTCCCTTCCCTCTACGCTTTTTCATCTTGTCGCGCTATGCTGTTTCACTGCTGTTATTTTTGCCTCCGGGAGGCTGATATGTTACTCAGTGACCAATGGGCCGAAAGGCGTATTCTCGACGCACAAAGCAAAGGCGAGTTTGATAACCTGCCTGGCGCAGGGGCACCTCTGTTATTAGATGATGATAGCGCTGTTCCAGAGGAGCTGAGAGTTGCCTATCGCATATTAAAAAATGCCGGTTACCTTCCTGCGCAACTGCTCGACAGAAAAGAGGCGTTAGACTTACAGCAATTGCTGGAGCAGGTTTCTGCCGATGCCCCTACTCAGCAGCAGGCAGAAAAACGTTTGATGGTTCTCAAACTGCGTCTGCAGCAGGCCGGGATGAGCACTGATTTTCTCGATAGCAAAAGTTATCACCACAAGATGCAGGCAAAATTTAATGGCGGCAAAAATGTATAAGATTGGCGAACTGGCCAGGCTGGCGGAAGTGACGCCAGACACTATCCGTTACTACGAAAAACAGGGCATGATGTCCCTGGGGGAGCGTAGTGATGCCGGCTATCGTTTGTATGGCGACCACGATCTGCAACGTCTGCGCTTTATTCGCTATGCAAAAACCATCGGCTTCACTCTGGAAACGATCAGTGAACTGTTGTCGATCCGTATCGATCCAGAACATCATACTTGTCAGGAATCAAAGGAGATTGTCGATAGTCGCCTGGCTGAGGTCGAGCATAAACTGAGCGAGCTGATCCGCATGCGTGATTCGTTGCAGCGCTTAAGTGCCGCCTGTTGTGGTGGCGCGCACTCCAGTCAGAGTTGTTCAATTATTGAGGCGTTGGAAAATGGCGCCAGTGGGGATATTGCAAATCAGGCCAATAGCGCATAAATTGTGCACCTGGCCACAGGGCTATTACTTATTCACCGAACGAGGTTCACTATGAGTCATTATCAGCATAAGAAAGGTGTTATTCAGGACAACGCGTTGCAGGCACTGTTACACGACCCATTATTCCGCCAACGCGTAGAGAAAAATTTGAAAGGTAAGGGCAGCTATCGCCGCAAAGATAAAAACGGCAAAGGGGCAAATTGGGAGGGCAGTGTTAAGTTTTTTATTCCGCTTGCGGCCTAAAGGATTTAACACTGCTCTTCTGCTTTATACTCGCCAATAAAAAAGCCATCGTTAGCCGCGATGGCGTTCGTTATTTTACAGCTTTGGTGTCTGCTGGTTTTTCAGCAAATCACGAATTTCGGTCAGCAGAACCTCTTCAGCGCTAGGTTTCGGTGGGGTTGCAGGCGCCACTTCCTCTTTTCTACGTAATTTATTCATCAATGAAATTGCGCAGAAAATAGCGAGGGCAACAATGATGAAATCAAAGATATTCTGAATAAATACGCCGTATTTCATCACCACTGCCGGAGCTGCCCCTTGCGCCTCACGCAAGACCAGTTGAAAGGATTTAAAATCAACGCCGCCAATCAGTAAGCCCAAGGGTGGCATGATAATGTCAGCCACTAACGATGAAACAATTTTGCCAAATGCTGCACCAATGATCACACCGACAGCGAGATCGACAACGTTGCCACGCATGGCGAACTCACGAAACTCTTTCATAAAACTCATAAATTACTCCTTGGCAAATCCAAAAAACATCTCAAACAAAGTAAAGACTATTTAGCGCATCTCCGCTAATAAAGTTACGCATAATCGGTTACTTGCCTGTATGCATGGTGCCTCTCGCCGTGGTTATAAGAAGAATGGGCTTGGTTGGAACAGCCTTTCTACATCGCGAACAAATTTTTTGTCGGTAATAAACATCACTACGTGATCGCCTTGCTGAATGCGGCTGCTGCCTTTGGCGATAATCACTTCGTTGCCGCGGACGATGGCACCAATGGTGGTACCCGGTGGCAGCTTGATTTGTTCCACCGTGCGTCCAACCACTTTCGAGGTACTTTCATCACCGTGTGCAATGGCTTCAATGGCTTCGGCCACACCGCGTCGCAGTGAAGACACGCTGACAATATCGGCTTTACGCACATGGCCCAGTAACGCTGAAATGGTGGCCTGTTGTGGCGAAATGGCAATATCAATAACGCTGCCCTGCACCAGATCGACATAGGCGCTGCGCTGGATAAGCACCATGACCTTTTTGGCCCCCATACGTTTGGCCAGCATTGCCGACATAATATTGGCCTCATCATCATTGGTGATGGCAATAAATACATCGACCTGCTCCACGTGCTCCTCGGCCAACAGTTCCTGATCGGAAGCATCACCGTAGAACACAATAGTATCTTGCAGCAGCTCGGCCAGCTCGGCAGCGCGTTGCTGATCGCGTTCAATTAACTTAACGCTGTAGTTTTTCTCCAGGCGATGGGCCAGTCCGGCACCGACGTTGCCACCGCCGACAATCATAATGCGTTTGTAGGGTTTCTCCAGGCGCTGCAACTCACTCATTACCGCACGAATATGCTGCGAGGCGGCCACAAAAAACACTTCATCGCCAGCTTCGATAATGGTCGAGCCTTGCGGCCGAATTGGCCGGTCCTGACGAAATATCGCCGCCACGCGGGTTTCAACGTGTGGCATATGTTCGCGCATGGCAGAAAGGGCATTACCGACTAATGGGCCGCCATAATAGGCTTTGACGGCGGCAATACTGACTTTGCCTTCGGCAAAATTCACTACCTGCAATGCGCCCGGGTACTCAATCAACTTGTAAATATAATCAATCACCAACTGTTCGGGGGAGATCAGATGGTCAATAGGCACCGCTTCCGGGTGAAAGAGTTTTTCTGATTCACGGATATACTCCGGCGAACGAATACGGGCAATTCGATTGGGTGTATTAAACAGCGAGTAGGCTATCTGACAGGCAATCATATTGGTTTCGTCGGAATTGGTCACTGCGACCAGCATATCGGCGTCTTCGGCGCCCGCTTCGCGCAATACGCGCGGGTGTGAGCCGTGCCCCTGAACCACGCGGAGATCAAATTTATCCTGCAGCTGACGTAAACGCGTGGTGTCGGTATCGACAATAGTAATGTCGTTGTTTTCACCCACCAGGTTTTCTGCCAGCGTACCGCCGACCTGGCCAGCACCGAGAATTATTATTTTCATCGCACTCTCTGTATTGCCTTAAGTGTCGTTACGTCAAAGGGATGACGTTACCCTTTAATCAGCTTAGCGTAATAGAAGCCATCACCGCTTTGTGCATCAGGAAGATTTTGCTTACCTGGTTGTGCAATATCGCCCGTTTCTACCAGGCGTGCATCGGCATGCAAGGCTAAAAACGATGAGATCTGTTGGCTATTCTCATCCGGCAGGATAGAGCAGGTGGCATACACCAGCACCCCCTGATGTTTGAGATACGGCCAAATGGCTTCGAGGATCTCTGCCTGCAGCCGCGCCAGTTCGGCAATATCGCTGTCTCTGCGCAGCCATTTGATATCGGGATGGCGGCGGATCACACCAGTGGCAGAACAGGGGGCATCAAGCAGGATTTTGTCAAAGGTCAGTCCTGTTGCCCAGATATGCGGTTCACGGCCATCGCCCTGTTTAACCTGTGCATGTAGCCCAAGACGTTGCAGGTTCTCGTTGACCCTGACCAGTCGCTGTTTATCAACATCGACCGCCAGCACATGGGCTTTAGGTGCCACTTCGAGGATATGCGTGGTTTTGCCACCCGGCGCGCAGCATAGATCGAGGATCGTTTCGCCATCTTGCGGATCCAGCAGATCGACACTGCCCTGCGCCGAGGCATCCTGTACCGTTACCCAACCCTGTTCAAAACCCGGCAATGAAGTCACGGCACAAGGGGTCGTCAGACGCAAAGCATCGCCATACTCTGGATGCGGGAAGGCTTCAATATCAGCTTGTGCCAGCAGTGCCAGATAGGCATCGCGGCTGTGATGTTGTCGGTTTACTCGCAGCCACATTGGCGGACGCTGGTTATTGGCCTCGACTATTTGCTGCCACTGGTCAGGATAAGCCTGTTTTAGTCGTTTCAGTAGCCAGCTTGGATGTAAAAAGCGGCTATCGTTGTTTTCCATGCGTTGCAGCAATTCAACCTGCTGGCGCTGGAACTGACGTAATACGCCGTTAACCAGTCCTTTTAACTGCGGACGCTTTAATGCTACGGCACCTTCCACGGTTTCCGCCAGGATGGCATGGGCAGGAATGCGGGTGTGCAACATCTGGTACAGCCCGACCATCATCAGATAGTGCAGCGGGCGCTGCTTGCCGGTTAATGGCTTGGCCATCAACTGCTGCAGACACCATTCCAGCTGGGGCAACACGCGTAATGTGCCAAAACACAGTTCTTGCAGCAGTGCTCTGTCTTTATCGGCGATACTTTTCTGCAAGCCTGGCAGAACGGTGGATAAAGACTGTCCCTGATCCAGAACCTGGCCGATTGCTTTTGCAGCAATGCTGCGGAGGTTATATGTGTTTTTCATAGTCAAAAAAGCTGACCTCAGTCAGCATAAATAAAGAGTCAATGTCCAGACCCCGCCCCTTGGCGGCGCTAACCACAGGGACAAGGGCGAAATGGTGTTCTCAGTCTAAAATTGTGCCAGGAGCAAACCATTCACTGCGTGAATTCAGCAGATCCTGGGCGGACATCGGTTTTTTACCTGCCGGTTGCAGTTGCGTAATATTTAGTACGCCCTGCGCGGTGGCAATCTGGATGCCTTTTTTATCGGCTGAGATAATTTTGCCCGGCTGATGCGCCTGTTGTTCGCCGTTGATAACCTGCGCGTTCCAGACTTTTACTGGCTGCTCATCAATCATAAAATAGCTTACCGGCCATGGATTAAAGGCGCGGATGCAGCGTTCAAGCTGCTCGGCACTCAGTGACCAGTCAAGGCGAGCCTCTTCTTTACTTAATTTTTCGGCATAGGTAACCAGAGATTCGTCCTGAACCTCGGGTTTGGCGCTGCCTTGTGCCAGTTGCTGCAAAGTGTGCAACATACCTTGCGGGCCCAGCTCGGCCAGTTTGGCATATAGCGTAGCGCTGGTATCTTGCGCTTCAATGGCGCAGTGAACCTTATGCAGCATATCGCCCGTGTCGAGGCCGACATCCATTTGCATGATAGTCACACCGGTTTCCGCATCCCCAGCCCACAGTGAGCGTTGGATCGGCGCCGCACCGCGCCAGCGAGGCAGCAATGAACCATGCACGTTAATGCAGCCCAGTTTTGGCATGGCCAATACGGCCTTGGGTAAAATCAGGCCATAGGCCACCACCACCATGATATCGGCTGCCAGCTCGGCCACTAACTGCTGATTCTCTTCAGGGCGCAGAGACTTGGGCTGAAATACCGGAATATCATGCTGTAATGCCAGGGCTTTGACCGGACTTGCTGTCAGTTTATTTCCCCGGCCAGCGGGACGATCGGGTTGAGTGAACACGCCAACGATCTGGTGCTCAGATGTTAAAAGCGCGTCGAGATGACGCGCTGCAAAATCAGGTGTACCGGCGAAGATGATCCGCAAAGCCCATGTCCTGTAAAAAGAGTCTGTAAAAAATAGCCAGCGATAAAAAACTGGCTCGGATAATTAGTCGCGCGCGTTGAGTTTTGCCATTTTTTCCATCTTCTGACGGATACGCTGACGTTTCAGCGGTGACAAGTAATCAACGAACAGTTTGCCAACCAGGTGATCCATTTCGTGCTGAATACAAATTGCCAGCAGATCATCGGCCTCGAGTTCGAAGGGGTTGCCTTCGCGATCGAGCGCGCGCACTTTGACTCTCTCTGCGCGAGGCACCAGAGCACGTTGTTCGGGGATAGACAGACAGCCTTCTTCAATCCCTGTTTCACCGCTTTTTTCCAGCAGTTCAGGGTTGATCAGTACAAGCTGTTGATCGCGATCCTCTGACACATCAATAACGATGATGCGCTGGTGAATATCCACCTGAGTCGCCGCCAGTCCAATCCCTTCTTCGGCATACATGGTTTCAAACATATCATCCACGATCTGCTTAATATGGGCGTTTACTTCTTTGACTGGTTTAGCGTGAATGCGAAGCCTGTCGTCTGGGAAATGCAATATATGTAATACGGACATAAATCTCGGGATCTTTCTTCTATGGATTGACGATATATAACTCCTATTCTAGACATTTCCCGCTCCGATTGACAGCATCGTCTATCAATTGAGCAAAGCGCCAGGGCGGCGTTTTACAAGGAAGAAGCGCTATGACACAACAGGAAGTGTGGCTCAGGCTATCAGCAGTCAAGGGGCTGGCCGCCATACAGCTCGGTGATTTGGCCGATCGGCTGGTGGCAGAGAGTACTGTCAGCGCGGCATGTCTGCGTTATTTTGGCTTTGATGATCAGCAGGTTAATGCCTATTTTCACCCCGGTACGCTGAATGTCCCCGCCGCGCTGGCCTGGCTTGAGCGGGAGAACCATCACCTTATTCCCTGTACCAGTCCCGACTATCCGCCGCTACTCAAGCACATCGCATCGTTCCCGCGAGTGCTTTATGTCCAGGGGCCGCCAGCTCTGTTGGCAACGCCGCAGTTGGCGATAGTTGGCAGTCGCCACTGCAGCTATTACGGTGAGCACTGGACGCGTTACTTTGCCGCCGGGCTGGTTAACTGCGGTTTCACCGTTACCAGCGGGCTGGCAATAGGTATTGACGG
This sequence comes from Rouxiella aceris, assembly GCF_012933545.1. Classification (GTDB taxonomy): domain Bacteria; phylum Pseudomonadota; class Gammaproteobacteria; order Enterobacterales; family Enterobacteriaceae; genus Rouxiella; species Rouxiella aceris. The sequence goes on from NZ_JAADJU010000018.1 coordinate 46,835, forward strand.
TATCTGCCATCAGGCCACCCTGGAGGCCGCGGGTAAAACCGTTGCGGTCCTCGGCAGTGGGCTGCAACATCTCCATCCCCGCAGCCATCGCGCGCTGGCGGACCGCATTGTGCAACAGGGCGGCGCACTGGTTTCCGAGTTTCCTCTCAACGCGGCCCCGCTGCCTTACCATTTTCCACGGCGAAATCGCATTATCAGCGGGATGAGTGTCGGAGTACTGATTATCGAAGCCTCACTACGCAGCGGTTCATTGATTACTGCTCGCTGCGCCCTGGAACAAGGTCGCGAAGTCTTCGCTCTGCCGGGGTCGCTGGATAATCCCAACAGCCAGGGCACGCATTGGTTAATCCAACAAGGCGCCTATCTGGTCACGGATCCGCAGGATATTGCCGAGCAGATTGGCAGTGGACTGACCTGGTTGCCGGTCGAGAATGGCTCATTTTTTGCCGATTCGGGAGCATTCAAGCGAAAAAGCGCGTCAGGAGTGAATATTTGTGCGGAACATACCGAACTTGAATTGCCATTTGCCGATGTGTTGGCTAACGTAGGATATGAGGTGACACCTGTTGACGTCGTCGCCGAACGTGCCGGCCAACCTGTGCCAGTCGTAGTAGCTCAACTACTCGAACTGGAGTTAGCAGGATGGATCGCAGCTGTACCCGGCGGCTATGTCCGAATTAGGAGGGCAGGCCATGTTCGACGTACTAATGTACTTATTTGAAACATACATTCACAACGAAGCGGAGATGAGTGTCGACCAAGATAGGTTAACAGCTGATTTGACCGAAGCCGGATTTCATCGTACCGATATCCACAACGCGTTAAATTGGCTTGAAAAACTTGCCGATCTGCAAGAGGGCGGTACACCGTCTTATTTGCTGGATGCGGATCCTTTTGCGCTGAGGGTTTATACCGATGAGGAAACAAGTCGATTAGACGTCAGCTGTCGGGGATTCTTGTTGTTTCTGGAACAGATCAAAGTGCTGAATGTCGATACCAGGGAGATGGTCATCGATCGCGTTATGGCTCTCGATACCGATGAGTTCGATCTTGAAGATCTCAAATGGGTCGTGCTGATGGTTCTCTTTAATATTCCAGGATATGAAAGCGCTTATCAGCAAATGGAAGAGCTATTATTTGATGTTAATGAAGGTTATCTGCATTAACAGATAACAGGTAAAACACAGAGTATGACAAAAGCTGCGCTTTTTGCCGGGAAGCAAAATGAAATCTGTCCGGAATGCGGGGCCGATTTGGTGATCCGTAGTGGTCGCCACGGCCCCTTTCTCGGCTGTTCCAACTATCCTGAATGTCAGTATATCCGCCCGTTAAAAGCGCAGGCCGATGGCCATATTGTTAAAGTGCTCGACGGGCAGCTTTGTCCCAAATGTCAGTCCACTCTGGTTTTGCGTCAGGGGCGGTTTGGTATGTTTATTGGTTGTGCTCAGTATCCCGAGTGCGACCATACGGAAGTTATCGATAAACCAGAAGAGACATCTTTAGCTTGCCCGCAGTGCGGTCAGGGGCATCTGCTGCAACGCAAGTCGAGATTTGGCAAAGCCTTTCACGCCTGTGACAGATATCCCGATTGTCAGTTTGCCATTAATAACAAGCCAGTGGCTGGCTGCTGTGAATATTGCCAATATCCATTATTAATGGAAAAGAAAACGGCGCAGGGAGTGAAACTCTTTTGTGCCAGTAAGTTATGCGGTAAAGCCGTAGCAAACGCAGAATAATCAACATGAATAAAGAGCAACAATCCAATATGACCTCCCTGTTGCAGGTATTAAGGGATGAGCAGGTGATGGCGTATCCCACCGAAGCGGTTTTCGGTCTTGGCTGTGATCCTGACAGTGAGCGGGCCGTAGAGGCTCTGCTGGCACTGAAGCAACGTTCAAGAGATAAGGGCCTGATCCTTATTGCCGGCAGCTATGAACAATTATTGCCCTATATCGATGATTCTCAACTGAGTGCCGAACGTCGCGAGCAAATTTTTGCCTGCTGGCCGGGGCCGGTTACCTGGGTGATGCCTGCCAAACCCACCACGCCGCAATGGCTCACCGGGCGCTTTACATCTCTTGCAGTCCGCGTAAGCGATCACCCTTTAGTCAAAGAACTTTGTCGCCAGTATGGTAAGCCGCTGGTTTCAACCAGTGCCAATCTTAGCAGCCAACCCCCTTGTCGAACGGCTGATGCCGTCAGACAGCAGTTTGGGCAAGATTTTCCGGTATTGGATGGGGCAGTTGGCGGACGCGAGAATCCGTCTGAAATCAGAGATGCTGCCACCGGCGAACTTATACGTCAGGGTTAAGGAAAGTCTGTTATGTCCTCTTTTGCTGTTTTCGGTAATCCCATCAGTCATAGCAAATCACCGCGTATCCACGCTCTTTTTGCTGAACAAACCGGTATTGCCCTGCACTATGGCACGGTGTTGGCCCCCAATGAGGCCTTCGAAGCCACGCTGCGCGATTTTTTTGCCAGCGGAGCAAAAGGAGCCAATATTACGGTGCCTTTTAAAGAACGTGCTTATGCCGCGTCAGATGAGCTGACCGAGCGTGCCGCCCTTAGTGGTGCGGTCAATACCCTGAAAAAGCTCGATGATGGACGGATACTGGGGGATAACACCGACGGCATCGGTATGCTGAGCGATCTGCAACGTCTGGGGATGATTGCTCACGGCGATCGCGTATTGCTGGTGGGGGCGGGCGGCGCAGCGCGCGGGGTGATCCTGCCACTGCTTGCCTATGGCTGTCGCCTGGTGGTGACTAACCGCACCTTTGAACGAGCGCAACACCTGCAGGGTATTTTCGCTGCCAAAGGTGATATCAGCGCATTGCCGCTTAATGAACTTGATGACCAGAGTTTTGATTTGATCATTAATGCCACGGCATCCGGCATTAAGGGCGAAGTACCTGCGTTGCCTGCTACGGTGGTCAATGCCCATACCCGCGTTTACGACATGTTCTATCAGGCGGGTCCAACGCCCTTTATTGCCTGGGCTAAACAGCAGGGTGCCGGGCAAACTGCCGATGGGCTGGGGATGCTGGTGGGGCAAGCCGCTCATGCATTTAATTTATGGCATGGGGTTATGCCGGAGATCGCGCCAGTGCTGGCACAGTTGAAACAGGATCTTGCCGGGTGAACCAGGGGATCCTGTTTTCTGATTTGGAATATTGTGATCCTGACAGCGGGGCGGTGGTTTTCACTGCCCTGGCCGATGGCTTTCAGATCCATTGTGCGATCAGCCTGGCGGTGATGCAGCAGCGTTTTGCTGCCACCACGCCGGAGCAAGCGCTGGCCTTGTTCCGCGAACATCGCTGGGATCTTGAAGAAGAGTTCGAGCAGCGTATCCGCAATCAGGATTTTAATGAGCAGGGCTGGGTCTATTTATCTTCCCCTGATAAATAGTCATCTTTCCATTTCACATAGTTATTGGCTGAGTAGATTAAACCGGCAAGTTCTTCTGTGGTCAGTTCACGCGCCTGTTTGACCGGACTGCCCAGATAGAGGTAGCCGCTCTCCAGTCGTTTACCGGGCGGCACCAGACTGCCGGCACCAATCATCACATCATCTTCTATTACCGCACCATCGAGAACAATGGATCCCATGCCGACCAGCACCCGGTTGCCCACGGTGCAGCCATGCAGCATGGCTTTATGACCGACAGTCACATCCTCACCAATAATCAGCGGGTAACCTTCGGGATTATGCGGGGACTGATGGGTGACATGCAGTACGCTACCGTCCTGCACATTGCTGCGACAGCCAATCACGACATGATTAACGTCACCACGAATAGCCACCAATGGCCAGATACTCACATCGTCTGCCAGATCGACATCACCGATGATCACGCTGGTGGCATCGACCATCACGCGATCGCCAAGTTTCGGGCGACTTCCTTTATACGAACGTAACACCTCTGCCATACCTTGTTTCCTTCATAAGAGATCCTTTACCTCTGGGCAATATAGTCCGAGGATCGAGGAATACAAAGTTTTGCCCCGCAGGATCGTCGATAAAATAATCCGATCGGGCAAGATATCCACGAAGGGAGCGAAAAACAGGCAGTTAGATTTAAAAGATCAGAAAACACTTGTGGAATAAATTCGGATCCCTATAATGCCGCTCCATCGACAGGGAACAACGTGAACAACATCACGAAGTAACCGGGTCGGAAAGAATAAAAATGATGATGACCGCGAAATTAACGGTTGACATCAAAAGAGGAAAGCGTAAGATACGCCACCTCGAGCTAGCGCCACGGCGGCTAACTCACTGCTCTTTAACAATTTATCAGACAATCTG
>NZ_JAADJU010000019.1 GCF_012933545.1 Rouxiella aceris
GACACTGTTCAATTTGGACAAGGCGCAGGATTCCAAAGGAGGCGCGCCTTCGCCTCCTTTGGGCGGTCTGGGCCGCCGCCCAGTGAGCGCAGCGAATGCAGTTGACCTTGACCTTGACCTTGACCTTGAAGTTGACCTTGATCTTGACCAAAATTAATTAAAAAAGTTTATGCCGTTTTTAAACGGCCCTCCCCACGGAACCCCGAATACATACCTCAGTCACAAAATCCTGCTGCAATGGCTCCGTCAGCGGTTCCCCAATGCCCTGTAATAATAGCCGCGCCGCAGCCTGACCCATAGCTTTACCGGGTTGTCGTACCGTGGTCAGCTCTGGCGTTAGCAATCGCGCCTCGGGGATATCGTCAAAACCGGTTACGCTGATATCCCCGGGTATAGCAATATTCAACTCCTGGCAACGACGAATAAAACCAATAGCCATTAAATCATTAGCGCAAAGCACCGCCGTGGGGCGCTGATCTACCGCCAGCGCGGCAATCTCATCGGCGGCCTGTCGTCCGGAAAGTTCACTGTAGTCGCCGCGGATCACTGGCACCGAATCAGGTAAAATGTCCGCGGCGGCAAAGGCCTCGCGAAAACCGGCCTGACGCTGTTCGCTAGTCCATAAACCCCGCGGGCCGCTGACGATGGTTAACCTATGGTGTTGCTGGTCCAGCACGTACTGCGCCAGACTGCGAGCACCAATCAAATTCTGCGAGCCAACAAACGGCAGATCGACACCAGGCAAGCATTCGTCAACAAAGACCACCGCCCCCTTCTTCGCCAGATTAAGCAACGAAGGACTGGGTAAGCCAGTACCAGAAAGATAAATCACTCCGCTAAGACGCTGCGTACGCAGCACTTTTGCATAGTACTCTTCACGCTGCATATCAGACCAGGTCATACACAGCACCAACAGACAGTCCATGCCATCCAGCACTTGCTGAATCCCGGCGGCGATATCGGCAAAAAAGGCATTACTGAGATCGGGCACAATAAAACCAATAGAGGATACCCGCTGATGCTTCAGACTTCTGGCAGCAGAGTTAGGCTCAAAATTAAGCTGCGCCACACAGCGTAATACCCGGGCACGCGTTTCGGCAGCCACCGGGCGGTCGCTGTTATTAATCACGGCACTTACCGTGCCAATAGAGACATGGGCCAGGCGAGCCACGTCGCGAATAGTGGCGCGCGCAGCGCCAGTCGCCTCGGTTTTAGCAGACAACGGATCCATAGCATCACCTGGTTTTAAAAGCAGCGTTATGGGCGACGCCAATAGCGTCTCGACCAGCGATGGGCGGTGGAAGACGAACGCCAGGGCGTCATAAAATACTCAAGCAGGATCACCAGTAAAAAGCTGACCACGCCCAGCAAGGCCAGAAAGGCGATAGCGGAAAAGGTACCGGCAGTGTTGAGACGCGAATTGGCCTGCAACAGATAGGCCCCCAGCCCGCCACTGGTGGAAGCCGTCCACTCGCCGATCACCGCACCGGTTACGCTGAAGGTGGCGGAAAGTTTTAACGCGGAAAACAGCGGTGTATAAGTGGCAGGCAGTTTGACGTAACGAAAAATACTGAGCCGTGAACCGCCCATCGAGCGCACCAGATTCAGCATATCTTTATCCACCGAATTAAGGCCATCAAGCACATTGACCACCACCGGGAAAAACACCACCAGCGCCACAATCACCAACTTGGGTGCCAGGCCAAAGCCCAGCCAAATGGTTAACGCCGCGGCAATGGCAATCACCGGCACTGCCTGACTGGCGATCAGTATCGGATACAGAATACTGCGGATCCAGGGAGTGGCATCCATCAGCACGGCAAACACAAAACCCGCACCGGCACCTAAAACAAAGCCCATTAAAAAAGTGACAAAGGTGATCTGAAAACCATCCAATAAGGTCGGCAGATCGTCAAGCATATGTGCCCAGGTCTGCTCCGGCGACGGCAAAACATAGGCCGGGATCTGGTAGATGCGTACTGACAGATCCCATACCAGCAATACCAGAAGCAACGCCGCCAGCGGACCGCCTAAAGGTAACAGCAACTTACGAGCGAGTGTCATGGGCAAGAGCATCCTGTGTCGCGTTTTCGCTATAGATAAGATCAAGGATCTGACGTTTAAGCACGGTAAACTCCGGACTGGTCAGGCAGGAGAGTGGCCTTGGCCGTGGGATATCAACCTGTAATATTTCGCGAATACGCCCCGGTCGCGGCGACATTACCACCACCCGGTCCGCCAGGTAGACCGCTTCATCAATATCGTGGGTGACAAAAATCACTGTGCGTTTTTGTTCTGCCCAGACGGTCAGCAACCATTGCTGCATTGACAGGCGAGTTTGCGAATCCAGCGCACCAAAAGGTTCATCGAGCAGCATAATTTCATGTTGCATCGCCAGAGTACGCATCAAGGCTACCCGTTGGCGCATGCCACCGGACAGCGCAGCGGGATAGTGATTGATAAATTCGCCCAGACCGTAACGCTCGGCCAATGCCACCCCTGCCGCCCGTTGCTGATGACTGGCCCCGCCGTTAAGGATAGCGCCGAGGACGATATTGTCGATCACCGTCATCCATGGCAACAGCAGGTCTTTTTGCAGCATATAGCCCACATGACCGCTGCTGCCGGTGACCTCAACGTTATCAATCAAAATATGCCCCGCATCGGGGGCCAGTACGCCAGAAATCAGATTAAATAGCGTACTTTTGCCACAGCCCGAGGGGCCAACAACACAAACAAACTCACCTTCCTGAACCTTTAAATCTGTTGCTGCCAGCGCCGTCATACTGCCAAAACGCTTTGATACCTGTTGCAGTGACAACTTGGGGTAGGTCATAACTCACCTTTTGCTTGCGGTCAGGAAATCCCCTGCCAACGTCTTAAAGAATTTCGCAACCTTCGCGTCCAAACCACAGCAGATCTTCCACTTTCACCGCTACCTCACCGCGCTGGGCAAAAGGCTCTATCGCCCAGGCCCCCCACATCGGAGTGGCGTTACCGGCGTCGATAAAGCCCTGGGTATAGGCGGCTCCGGCAGTCAAAGAGTGACCAATATTGCCGAGCAAATCCAGCAGGATAAAGCCTTCCTGCGTCAACCGCTGATGAGAAAGGGCAAACAGCTCATTGGCTGGCATACCTGGCCGACAGAGGGCCAGGGTTTCATAGTGAATGCGCTCCAGGTCACGCAGCGCCTGTGTAGCCTCAGGGTAATCACCAATAATCGCACAGCGGGTACAGTCACCCCAGGAGCCATCGGCGGTGATGGGGTGCACATCCACCATCAACACATCCTGCTCGCCGGCAATCTGCTCTCCCGGCCCTTGCGTAGGGAAACAAACCCGGGTGTTTTCCCCAAGGCCAACGTTGGTAATAGTCCAGATACCCACCGCGCCCTGTTGCTGAAGATAGGTGTGTACCTGTTGTTCAACCTCTACTTCGCGGATCCCGGCGCGCGCAGCGGCAACCCCCACCAATGCGGCGGCTTTCGCCAGTTTTTGCGCGGCGCGCAGTCCCTCCGGGGCAGTAAAGGCAATGTCCGGCCCGGGACGATAGTCCCAGGCCGGTTTGGTAATAGCAGAAGTCGTGGTCATACGACCTCCTTATGGGAGATATTGATTGCTGAAGTATTGATCCGCCGGCAACGGTGCCTTGACAATGCCTTCTGCCTTAATGGCGGTCAGCAGACTTTGCCAGATGGCGGCATCAAGCTGCAGAGATTTACTGTCAACCGGTGACAACAGGGGAATGGTATCGCTCCACTGCTGTTTGATATAGATAGGATCGTAGGCCTTGCTGTAGGCGGTGGCAAATGCCTGTACACCTTCATCAGGATGTGCGACAGCATAGGCGATACTTTTTTCGGTAGCGCGCATAAAGGCCTTGGCCAGTTGCGGGTTGGCCTTTAACCACTGCTGGTTACCGGCAAACATAAAGATCGGCGTATTGGGCACCCCGTGAGCAATAGCCGGTAAAAACTCCGGCTGCTGTTTGCCGGTGGTGGTCATTTCGGTGCCTTCGGCATTGGTGATACCGGTGATCACATCCACGCGTTTTTGTAATAACAAAGGTACCGTATCATCGGCAGCGGTGACCATTTTTACGTCATTGAGGGTCAGGCCGGCACTTTTCAGCATCAGGGCCAGCTGGGCTTTAGTCCAGGCATCGTTATAGATACCCACGCTTTTACCTTTTAACTCGGCGACGGTATAGCGTTTACCCTGTTCGCTAATCACCCCCCAGTTATTTTCTTTGCCATAGCGGCCAATGGCTTCCACCGGCGCGCCCTGCTCTTTGGCAAAGATAATATCCATTACCGTAGTGAAGGCGACATTGGCCCGCCCGGTACCGAGAAACTTCATGGTATCTGCCACCGTCGGGGGTGCCACAATCTCGAGATCGATACCTTCCTGGGCGTAGAAACCCTTATCTTTACCGAGGATCCACGGGATCCAGAAGCCATCGGCTACTGGCCATTCCTGAATAAAGGTGACTTTGGTCAAGGACGCGGCCGACGCCGTGGCTATCCCCCCCACCGCCGGCAACAAGGTACTAAGCAGTGTTGCACCAGCCAAAACGGTTCCAGCTAAAAATGTACGTCTTTTCATGTTCATTTCTCCGGCAGTTTAGGGGAATTATTAAACGATCTGCTGCATATTGAAACGGTTCAATATTTTATGTCAATTGATTTATTAATTATTTTTTAGCTTGAATAATAAGCAAATAGATGACAATTATATTTATCGAAACGGTTCGATAAATATCTCTGTCATGCCCTGTTGCGGTGCAAACCGGCACAATAATGATCCAGTCATTAAATGGAGAACAGTTATGTCGCAAAAAAACGTCTTATTGGTTGGCGAGACCTGGGTCAGCGCCGCCACCCATTACAAGGGGTTCGATGCCTTTGGCAGCGTCACCTTTCACTCCGGTGCCAAAGCGATTATTGCCGCGCTGGCTGGCAGTGAGTTTACGTTGACTCATATGGCGGCGCATCAGGCGGTAGAAGACTTACCCTTTACCCTGCAAGAACTTAATCAGTACGACGCCATTTTGTTATCCGATATTGGTGCCAACTCACTGTTGCTGCATCCTGACGTCTGGCTGCATGGCAAAACGGTAGCCAATCGGCTCGATGTTCTGCGCGACTGGACGGCACAAGGCGGCGCACTGGCAATGTTTGGTGGTTACCTCAGTTTTCAGGGGATCGACGGTAAAGCCCATTGGCACCGCACTGCCGTTGAGCAGGCGCTGCCGGTGACCTGTCTGCCTTATGACGATCGTATAGAAGTCCCGCAGGGTTTTCAGCCGCAGATCGCCGAAGAACATCAAAGTCATCCGTTATTTGCGCAGATTAACGGTGAGTGGCCGTTGCTGCTTGGTGCCAATGAGGTGATCGCCAAAGAGCACGCCGAGGTGCTTGCCCGCCTGCCCGACGCTCTCGGCGGACATCCGCTGTTGGTCACCGGTCAGTATCATCAAGGCCGGACGCTGGCATGGACTTCAGATATCAGCCCGCACTGGTTACCGCAGAACTTTATTGACTGGCCAGGCTACAAACAGCTATTAATCAATATGCTCACCTGGCTGACGCAAAAACAGCCGACGGTGGACTGATAACTTCTCTGCAGCGGAGATTGTGATATGGCACCTCGACACGCCGAAGCCCCGATCACCGTGGCTTGTATTCAGATGGAACCCCATTTTGGCGACACCGCACGCAATGTCGCTACCAGTATCACCATGATTGAGCAGGCGGCGTCGCAGGGGGCTAACCTGCTGGTGCTGCCGGAATTATGTAATACCGGTTATGTGTTTACTTCACGTGCTGAAGCCTTTTCGCTGGCGGAATCCATTCCCGAAGGCTACTCAACCCAGGCCTGGATGGCCTGTGCCGCGCGCTTGAACATCTATCTGGTTGCTGGTATCACCGAACGCGATGGACAGAGTCTGTATAACTCGGCGGTAATTATTGGCCCTGAGGGACTGATTGGCCGCTATCGTAAAGTCCATTTATGGGCTGATGAAGCACTCTATTTTGCACCCGGTAACCTCGGTTTTCCGGTGTTTTCCACCCCACTTGGCATCCTTGGTTGCCATATTTGTTATGACTGTTGGTTTCCTGAGAGTTTTCGAATGGCCGCACTGCAGGGCGCAGAGATTGTCTGTGTTCCTACCAACTGGGTGCCGATCCCCGGTCAGGATCCCCAACGTGAAGCCATGGCCAATATTCTGGTGATGGCGGCAGCGCACAGTAATTCCATTTTTATTGCCGCCGCCGACCGGGTAGGAACAGAAAGGGAGCAGCCTTTTATCGGGCAAAGCCTGATCGTCAGCTATACCGGTTGGCCGGTGGCCGGCCCCGCCAGTGAGCATCAATCGGAGATCCTGCTGGCTACGGTCAATCTGGCGGATGCCCCGCGTCATCGCAACTGGAACGATTTTAATCAATTGTTGCACGACCGGCGTCCCGAAATGTACCAGTTGCCCACTCCGCCGTTATCCCCCTTCGTCCGTTAGCAGTGCATAGCGGTTAAGCAACTGAACGAACCTGGCATCTATTTCATTTAACAATGCCGGTTCCATCTTTTGCTGCTGCCGCTGCTGATCGAGTTGTCTTAATAACTCTTCCAGCGGCGGTGAAACCAGCAAGGGTTGTTGGATGGCAAATACCGCCGATTTCAGCTCGGACACAGTCATATAGCGTTTTTTCGGCTCATCCAGCGCGTTTAGCCGATCGGCCAGCTGTTGCAGGCCACTTTGCGCCTGTTGCCAGCCCGCCAGACGTTCAACGGGAAAAGCCTTCGCCGCACGTTGCTGTTGCCAGCGTTGAGTAAGCAGCAATACCTGGGGATTATGCGGCCACAACCGCTGCGCCTGCCGCACCTGTTGACGGGCATAGTTTTGTGCCCATAGCGGCGATAGCCGTGCAAGACCATCAAGTTGCTGCGCCATACGCGGGACGATCTCCTCGGCCAGGCTGGCGGCGGAGCTGGTTGGTATCTCCAGCGGCGCCAGCGTCACAGGCAACGGACGGGTTGCTGCCAGCAACGCCGTTTTCAGCGGATCGCTGGCGCGCCATTGCCAGCACCAGGCAATGCCCAACAGCAGGGCCATCCCGAGGATACCGGTAAGCAAACCCGGCCATTGCCGTGACAACCAATGACCAGCGGCTTGCCGACGGTCTCCCGCCTGACGGGGAACATAAAAATGCGGAACGATGGGGGCAACTGTCGGTAAAGGCGCGACCGGGAGCGGAACGATCCCCTGCTCGGCACGCTGACGCTCCAGGCGCTTTGCCCGGTTTTTCAGTTGCTGGCAGAGGTCTTCAAGCTGACTTATGGGTTCAAGCTCTCTGGCGACGAGTTGTTCAAGCATGCGCGTCAGCAACTTTTCCATACGGTAAATATTGGCCATGTCGTCACGCTCGCTATCGGCAATGCGTAACACCTGCTGTAAACGCTGCGCCAGCCAGATAAGAAGAGTCAAACGCGCGGGAGTTTGTGTCGGCCATAGCGTCGGCCACTGCTGCACCAGCAGTTCGGCCACCAACGTCAGTCCTTGCTCCATTCCAGGCAAACCGGCAATTTTCGCTCGGGCCAAGCAGTAATAGGTGGCCGTTTGCAGCTCCACACCGTTTTGCTGAAACAATCCCTGGCATAATTGCTCAACCTGATGCCAGTTTACGTCCGGCCGTGCCGGATGGGTCAGTTTACCTATTTCGTGGCATAACAGGGTAAATTCGCTTAGCGAACGCGGATCGCCGCCGATGCGTAAGTTAGCGTCATAAGAGTCTGTCATCACGGTTCCTGATTATTATGGGCCAGCCATTGCTGCTGACGCAGATGGCGCACTAATACTTTTCCTTCAGCGGTAAACAAGGTGCCAAAACGCACCTGCCCCATTCCCTTGAGTTCTGCTTCCAGGCTATAGGCCAGTTGACCGGGTTGAGTTTGTGGCAACAGCACAATATCCAGGCGCATAATCCGCGGCTCATATTTTCTGATCACCTGCCGCAGACGTCGTAACAACTCCTGGGCCGAACTGGGCATCCCCTGCAGGATCTGGCTCATATCCGGCAATCCATAGTCCGGCAGGTGCGCCAGTTGTCCCGCGCGACTATTAAACAGACGTTGCAGATTATCCAGCACCGATAACACGCGGCGGTCCTCTTCACTGACTTGCTGCATGGGCAGACCGCCGCTAAAATTCTGTGTTAATACCTCATACAATGAAGGCCCAAGGTTTGGCGACATGGTTCACTCCTTATTAAGTGGTTTAAGTTGTACCTGCCGGCTGTGCAATTCAATAACCCGTGGCTTATCAGGATCGAGGTCTGCGCGGTCGATAACCACGCGCCAGCTGTTTTGCGCAATTTCCGGTGACAAGAACAGTGCCATCACTGCCACATGTTTTGCCTGCGGATCCAGCGGTATATCCAGTGCTGCGCTGCCATTGGGCTGCACCCTGAGATCGCGCTGATCGAGCAAATCCGCTTTCAGAACCTGACTATCGACGTCGGACAGTTGCTGGTAATCGGCAGTATCAAACGCCTTGCGTTCCCTGAGCTGGTAAACACGCACAACGGTGGCCAGGGGTTCTCCCTGTGGATTGTTATTGCTGGCATGACGGGCATTAAAATCCAGATGAAGGGTTTTTACCTGTTTGTAAAAAATAGCTTTGGTTGTTGATATGGTGCCATCGGAGACTTTTTGCGTCAGGCCGCAACCGACCAGCAGGCTGCTTATCACTAATAGCGGCAGAAGAGATTTAAAAACGGTAATTGCCATCAGAAGCCTCAATAGGATGTGGATTGGGGGCCAACCCCTGATAACGTCCCAGATTCAGGGTCAGGGTCCGTGGATTTTGCGAAGATAAGGACGACGGCGTATCGCGCAACACCGCGGTCAACCCGAGTCGTGGCGCAAGAGGTGTCGGCATCGAATGCAATTGCGCATCTGCCAGCGCCTCTCTGGGTAGCACCAGTTGCAGACGTACCTGATAACGTGCACCAAGATACACATGCAATAATCCCTGAAGATCCTGCAGCAAAGGGCCGCCAGGTAACCAGGCTTCGATTTCGTCGCGATCTTCGCAATGCAGTTTGAGTAATAACTGGCTGTTGACGTCGATACTGCTATTCCCCAATACCGGTCGTTGTTGCAACGTGACGCGCCGTTGCTCGCTGAGCTGCACCGGCTGCCTGACGTAGACTTTCACAGGGTCGTGCGGGCAAACTTCTGCCCGGGTATGGCACGCCAGCAAACTGACCAGAGCGCCAATACCTTCGGCAGTACGTGTCGGTAAGCGCAGCGTGCACAGCAGCGCCAGAAATCGCGAAATCGGCGCACCAATTTGTTTTTCGGTGCCCGGTATCCCCAGACCCACCAGCCCCAATAAATATTGCGAGGTCTCATCTTTGCCGCCAGTGACAAAGCTTGCCGGATAGGAGTATTTCCGCCAGATACGATAAAACTGGGTGGTCAGGCGGTGATTAAAAATATCAAGGAAATCACTGACCGCATCGCTGCCCTCCTGTTGCTGGGCAATATCATCGATATAACAGCTGGGTAATGGCGACTCAACGCCATAGAGTCCGAGAAACTGCGTACTTACCCGGGGGGGACGGGTCGGATGTTCACTATCGTAAGTGAGTGCTTTTAATTCGCTAACCGGAAATCCCATGCCGGGATGAGGATGAAAGCGCACCGGCTCATCACGCAGATGGCTGTCACTTCCCAGACTGCTGTCCGCGGGCATGGCCTGCTCTACCAGTTGGCAAAAGCGGTAGAAGTTGATTTTGGCAACATAGGGGGCCAGTTGTCCGATTAGCCCGGGATGCGTGGGCGGTGATTTTCGTTCCATCGAATAGCCTTTCCGCTAGGTTGAATAATCAGCGTCAGTTGGGTAAAAAGATGAACATCGGCATATAGCGCAAAGAAGCGGTTAAGCATCTCGCCAAACAGATTGATATCCCCTTCGCCGCTAAACCCCTCGCTGTTGAGTGTGACTTCGATATCGCTGCCGCGCAGTAAAAAACCCTGCTCAAATCGGGTGATCAGATGCTGTTTTACATCAACAATAGCTTCGAGCTTGCGGCGGGTCATTTCATCATCGCGCCAGTCATACAGTGCCAGGGTGCCGCGCAGCACCTCGGCGCTGGCGATCATGCTTAAAAAATTGGATCCCAGGTGGCTCATGATCCGCCAGTGGAAGCGATCTTCTGCCGGCGGGTAACAAGGTAAAGTCGGAGAACAGAGGCTTTTTACCTTGACCTGCACAGGTAGCGACTGTTCGCAGCGATTTATCTGCGCGCTATTCAGCGCCTTACGAGGTAACTGGCCGTTGGTGCCAGTGATTTGCAACGACAAGGTTTCATGTAAAAACAGCCGGTCGTCTTCCCACGCCTGGCCGCCAAGGATTAACCAGGTATCGTACAGACCGGAGGGGCCACGTTTAACCCGGGTGTGATAATAACGCTCCGGGGCGCTATGACGTAACATACCGCCGCGATGGCGGAAACTACTGAAGGGCGCATATTGCGTTGTCTCGCTGCGCGACGAGCCATTGACATTATCAACGGAATAGATCTCGGTATGTCCATCCTGCAGACGACGTGGCCTCAGCAGATATTCGTTTTTCAGACCGTCAACCACCAGCGGATCGGCCTCAATGGTAAACAGATTTATCACTGGAACCGCATGCAGACAGATATTGCCGCTGGCCAGCGGCAGTTGATGATCCCACAGCTCGCTAAATACCACCTCCAGCTCAAACCACGGCGTTTTTGGCGCCAGCGGCATTTGCTCCAGGCCATTAAGCTGTACAAACATAAATTTCTCACGAAAGGTGAAATACTCCAGCAGCAATTGATAGCCACTAAAGGCGCTGTCCCCCTTGGGCCATAAACTTTCATGATCGGCAAAGCCGCCAGGAGAAAAATAGCCGTTGAAGGGCTGACGATCGATGCTGCCTGCAACGCGGAAATAGATTGCAGCCTGACGTTTGGTCAACGCCAAATGCAGGGCAGCGCTAACCGGGGTGTCGGCGTTAAGATAGAAACTGAGACGGCTAAAATCAGCCTGGCCAGGCGCTATCATTTCACTGAGTTGAAAACGCAGGCGTAGCATCGAGCGGCCATCGGACTCGGTAAGCATTTGTGCTTGTTCGAGTTGCAAGGGATGCAGGCGGAGCTCACGCGTAGTGCGATAGCGACACAGCGTCTGCCTGGGACCGACCGGTTCGGAAAGCACCTGAAAACCGGCAGGAATTGTCTGATTCATTTTCATCTGATCAATAACGGGGGTGAATTGCACAATCGATAATGACGGGATGGTGCGCAAATAATGTGGCCACAGCAGGCTGACCAATCCCTCAGTAAACTCTGGCACAGAGTCATCAAGCTTTTCACGCAGGCGCCCCATCGAAAAGGCAAAGCCCTCGAACAGTCGTTCAACATAAGGATCGACATCACCAACCCGATCCAGATTAAGTTCGGCTGCCCGGTCGGGGTGCGTCTGGGCAAACTCCCGGGCAGCTTCTCTCAGATAACGCATTTCTGCTTCATAGTAACGCAGTGTCAAATCTTCCATACCACCTTCCCTGTAATAGAACAGACCCTTTGGTAGTGCCAAATACTCCCGTCAGATCGCCAATAGGGCGCACTAGCACAACACTGCCGCACGCGCCGGGTCGATCGCCACCAGCCCCGCCAAAAGCGTCTCCATCTGCTGTTGAATTTGCTGCTTATCGCCGTCATTACGTTGCTGCCGGAGGCGAAGCTGCTTTAATAAACTGGCACGCACTTCAAATAGCAGCTCTGGCTCCCAGTCGGCCAGACTGAGTTGTGCGGGTGTTTGATTGAGTTCGGCAAGCAGGCAACACGCCATTTCATTCTTGCCGCATTGTTCCGCTACCCGCGCCATTAATAGCCGTTGCAACCAACGCTGGCGCAGACTGCGTATATTCTGAACTTGTAGCAACCATTTAAAAGCATCTTCAATACCGCTACTATCTGCCTGGGCGAGAAGTTCACTTTCCAGCCCCAGAACCTCATTGCTGTTGTCACTGGCGACCTTCTCTGGCGGCGACCAGCCCTTTGCATTTTCATTGATCAGTTGCTCGATCCAGATACGCGTCGCCTCATCGGCAAAGGGAGTACCGTCGTTGTAATTTTGCAGTTCAAGGCCTGGCAGACGCAGCAGCAACAGCCGCAGATCCTGAGCAATTACCTCCTCCCAGTCAGCGTATGGCTGCCCGGCATGTTTCAGTGCCTGACAACTGTACCACTGCAGATCCAACCAAAAATGATTGACTCCCTGGGTGAAGATACTGCCGGCCTTGTCCAACAGTTCCAGCCAGTTTTTCTGGGCGTAAAGACGTTTGAGCTTACCGCGCAGCTCCCCGCGAGGCGGCAATAAACGCGTATTGCCCTTGTCGTCCTGCGGTGGCAATTGATACACCGTATCCCAACGTAATACCCGCATCAGCCGGGCGCTGGCCAAACCGCCCTGCGGCTGGTCATGCAAATACTCCGCCAGCACCTTACCCTGCTCGAGCAGGTCACGCCCCGACTGAATGTTTTTGACTGGTGCCGTGGCTACCGCCCCGCTCTCATCCCCACTGACCGCCTGTTGGGGCACCAGCGCATTGGCGCCCCCCGCCCGCGCCAGGCGAGTTTCCAGCATACCAATCAGCGGGTCGAGACAAGGACGGCAGCTTTCCGGCCATTGACGCAGGCTGGCTTGCATCCAGCACAGCGCCGCTATCGCGCGAGCAAAATCCGGTAATGCCACTTCCGGATGGCGTGCCAGCGCATCCTGCATTTTGCTTGCCGCCAGCCATTCCAGCGCCACTTTTCGACTCTGCGCACGCGTTGGCAGTAGTTTCTCGCCATACCTGGCCAGCAATCCACTTAGCAGTGCCAGCCCATCGGCCAAGCCGGCATCGCCATCCTGCCAGGTACGCGCCCATAAATAGTAGGTCGCCACCCGCACATCTTTGCCGCAGTCGATTAACAGGGTTTGCGCCAGTTGACACACCCGCGTCGTATCCGACCCCGAGAGCTTATTGACCTCCTCGCGCAGACATTGAAAATCATCGTGATAAGCGGGATCTTCGCCAAGTGGGTTTTCCTCGCTAACTGGTAATAGCCATTTTTCCCACAGCGCCGCCTGTTCCACCGCTAACGCCAGGGCATCCCCTGTAGGCAGCAGGTTATTTGCAAGAGCCGTTAATATGGGCATAGTTTTTCCTTACCGACTTTAATCTATTAATTAAGATGATTTATTAACTTGCTACTGAATAGCAACATGTTTGTTTTTATTTAAAAAACTCGCCCCAATCATTACTGACAGCTTAATAACCGAACAATAAAAATCAATTATTTTATTGCTCGAATAAAATTTATTAAAAACAGGCTTATAAAATCAATATTCTTTATCGTCGGGCTCAATTGTCGATGTCGATATATATCCCTCACGCTTATTCACTGCGTCACGAACATTTTTCTGCACCGCCACCGCGCCGAACAAGCCAAGAAAGAAGGTGACACCATAGAAACCCTTTTCACTTAACAATAACGAGGCATTCCATAGTCCGGCCACCAGCAGGATCACCGAAATCAAGAAGGCTAAAATACAAACGCCGTGATAAAGATCGGTGGTTGGGATGTTTTCCATTCTGTCACGAACAGTTTTCTGTAGTGAAATGGCAGAAAACAATCCAAGTACCAACACCGCAATATAATACCCTTTTTCATTAAAGGGTATCTCGGCATTCCATAAGCCAATAAGGTAGACAATTACGCCACCAATCATGGCAATCCATGAAATGGCATTAAATGCCGCAGAAGTCTGTTGAATTTTATTTTCCATTTAGTTCACCTATTAATATTTGATTGATTTAAGTTACATGAAATATAATTTAATTATGCAGAATGATGCTCCCTTCTGACGTTTATCTTATTGGCACTTATTTATTAATGTCCTTTCTCTGCCCTGTCCCGGGTTAAAAATATCTGTTTAGGCAGCACAAAACCTCGCAGGCGCAGCAGTGCCAGCGGGCCTTCATCTAGTTCAGTGCGCAGCTCATAGAGTAGAGGTAAACCATCCTGGGCGGTAAATCGCAGAGTATAGCCGCTTGCCACGCCGGGATTGGCGGTGACCTGTGCCTGTTGCAACAGGCGGATCAGTCCCCAGTGACCAGGATGTTCGGCAAAGATACGGGTGCTCGCCTTGTTACTGATCCAGCGTAAACTCGCGCCGGGCGCCGAGGTATCAGCGGGCCAGTTCATCTGCGTCCAGACCGGCAACTGATTAAAATAGCTAAGCGGCTGATTGTCGATCAGCAGGTCGGTCTGTACCACGCCACGTGCGGTGCCCGGCCGCAGTGCAAAATGCATTCCGGCTTCACCATTAACAAACACCACATCGGCCAGGTAGCCAAGCAGGTTGACGGCTTCCAAAAATTCCGGGTTAAAGGTCAGCCCCTGGGTATTGCTGCTGTTGGGTACCCAGCGACTTCCTTCCTTACGCAGTACGCCTGCCAGACGACTTTCCAGAAAACGCTGGATCCGTCCGGTGTCGGCGCGCAGGTATTGCGACAGCAGCGGCAAAGAGGCGTCGCTGCCGACAGCATTAAAAGGATAACGTCCGCTAAACGCCTTTTGCCAGTCATTGACAATCGCCGCCTGCCATTGTTCGTTCAGACTGCGAGCAGTAGGCATTAATACCTGTTGCCAGGCCTGCTCCATCGGCGAAACAAACAGCGCCTGCCCGAGACCTTGCCATTGTTGCCCCAAACCAGCAGCAAGCAAACTGCCATAGTCACGGGTCTCGGTCAGATCCACACCATTACCCTGGAAAACTGTT
The DNA here is from genome assembly GCF_012933545.1 of Rouxiella aceris. Classification (GTDB taxonomy): domain Bacteria; phylum Pseudomonadota; class Gammaproteobacteria; order Enterobacterales; family Enterobacteriaceae; genus Rouxiella; species Rouxiella aceris. The sequence continues at coordinate 14,868 of NZ_JAADJU010000019.1, forward strand.
TGCGCCAACTCCTGCATCCGCACCTGCGCATCGGCCGTACTGGTGATCTGTTGCAGCTTAAGGCGCACACGCGTCACCCGAGTAAGATAGCTCTGTAAACTAAGCGGGATACTGCCTTGGCTGGTATTGGCGTTATCCATCAGCGCCAGCAGCGGGCCAAAAGTGCTGTCCAGCGGACCATGCCAACCACGACTTTGGTCGATTACCACAGGCTCCGGCCTGTTAAGCAGATTTTTCGCCGACTTCACCAGAGAATCGGCCACCGCCTCGCCGCTCTGGCCAGTGCTTCCCTGGTAGGCCAGAGTATTAAACAGCGCGATCAGCGGCGACTCGCGGAAATCGGCCATTAACGCCAGTTGCTCAATAGCATCTGAGAGCGTTTGTGCCTGATGCCACTGGATGCTGTTAAGAAACCCCTGCCAACTGGTGGCAAAATCAGTGAAATAGCGTTCGCTGAGGCGGGCTTTTAGCGCCTCGGGCGAATCAGCGACATTGCGGCCGCGTTGGCTGTCGCTGAGTACCCAGTCAATCTCTTCCCAGCGTTGACGTACCACTTTGTCGATGGCACTGGATACCTCATTTTCCCAGGCGCTGCGGGTAAAGATCCCCGGCACTACCGCATGGGTGCTAAACAACTGTCTGGCATCGGTATCGCCAATCATCTGACCCAAGTGCATATCGCCATAATTTTTTGCCATCTGCTGCAACATAGTCTGGTATAGCGTTGTTTCAGCATTGCGTACTACCATTTCACGCAGCAGGATCCTGCGTACATCGCTGACCAGGCCATTATCGAGAGGGATTTTCCACTGCGGATGGCTGGCCAGATTCTGGCTATAAAAGCCAAGCAACGGCGGCGCTAACGCCTGCCACAAACCAACAGACACTCCTTGGCGCTGTGGCCAGTTTTGTTGCAACTGACGTAATAGAAAGGCGGGATCACTTTTTTCCGGGCGCGCCATCATCAAATAGGCCTTCAACTGGTCATAACCCTTTTTCGCCCGCGCCGCCCCCAGAGGCCGGTCAGAAGGCATGGCAGCCAGCTCAGCCAGTTGTTGCCGTAAAATTTCCGCAGCCTGATCGCGGATTAGCAAACTATTGTTATGGGCATAGCGTGGCCACAGCGCCTGTAACAACGCGTTGTTATAACTTAATCCCAGTCGTGTATACCAGGGAACGCCACTGACCTGACGATGCTGCAAGGTAGCTATTGATTGTTGCAGAGCCAATTGCTGATTAAGACGCTCCTCCAGCGGCAGATCCTCAGCGCTGGCCGCTTTTGCTCGTTCGACGCTGCTAGTAATTAACTGGCGATTGCTAAACCAGGAGACCAGCAATCCCCCGGCGGCAAGTAGGGTAATAGTCAGCAGGCAACTGCCTGCAGTTTTACGCCAGACTCCACCGGTACGCTGAGGAAATAATCCTGCGGGCAAGCGAGTTAACGACTCAAGTACTATTTGCCAGCTATTATCGGCTCCCCAACTATGGGCAGCGCTGCGCGTACTGCCAGTAAGTGGCAAACTAAACACCACGCCCGCCAGCGGCAAAGGTCGATAGGGACCGAGAAACGCCGCCAGTCCGGCGGTTAAACGTTCAATACCGCCCTGTAACAGATCCCATGCCAGCCGCAGTAAAAAATCATGGCGTGAGTCCTGCATTAGCTGCTGCGTACCTTGTGCAATCAACTGCGGCGTCAGCGAAGTGAGACTGGCCGTCAGGGTCTGCGGCTGGCAGCCTGGCGGCAGCAGACAACCCACCGACTGGGTTTTACGCCCGTCCTGTGACCAGCGGCTATGCTGCAGGCCCCAGACAAACAGTGGCAGTTGCCAACCCAATTGCTGATAACTTGCCGTAAGCGCACGAGCTATGCTATCCAGTTTGTCCGCCGTCAATTCAGCGATCAGTGGCTCCGGCAGCGGTGCCTGTCCTGTCAGCGGTTGACTAAAACCGTCAGTGACCCATACCACCCCGTCAAGTGGTCGACGATGCAGTTGACGCACGGCGCTTAAAACAGGACTGTGCGGCAACTCGGTCACCTCCCCACCCCACAACAATACTGTACCCTCACCCTCCAGCCACAGTTGGCTGGTTAATCCCGGCGCAATGGCCTCAACCGCCGCCTGCTCGCCCACCAGCAATAGAATTCGCGTTCTTTTGCGCCAGAAAGGGCCGTGTTGATTGCGGAGATAGGGTTTAATATCACCCAATAATGCAGTTGAACCTTCTGGTTTAGCATCAGCGGATGTCCTGCCGGGACCGTCGGGTTTAAATACACGTTGTTTGATGGCTATCCCACGACGCAACCAACCCGGCAGGCACAGTGGCCCCAGAAAAAGTGCAGTAAAAATTCCGCCCCAAATAGACCACAATGTATTTTTGCCAATAGCAAATTTTTCGAACAAATTTGAATGAGTGAACAGCAGAAAAGCACTCAGTCCTGCCAACCCAATAATCATCAGCAAATAACCCGCCAGTCCGAAACGTGACAAAGATAATGCTTTTGTATTACTCATTAAATAACTCCCTGGTCACCAGGCATAGCCATCCCGGCTGTTGCGGATTTTGACAGATAACTAACTGATCCTGATTAGTTCTGCTAACAGCCTCAGCAAGCATGGCCAGAGAAAGAGCAAAAGAAAGCTCCCCCGCCGGGCCAAATGAGAGATTGATGCGATGCAGTGGCCACTTATTGGGCAAATCCAACTTACGATCACTTGTAAATGTGGCAATATCTAAGGCAGTATTTTCAGTCTCACCAGCCAGCCATATATGCGGTAATTTATTATTATCAATCTGGTTATAGTCGAATAACATAACTAAATCTTCGACCAGTTTTCCCGTATCCAGCGGCATCATGCGGCCCATCCCAGCCATTACAGGTAGCGACTGACTGTGCGCAAAAGCAGGAGAGGTAATCAACTGAGCAGAAATAAACTCACTGGATTTCTGAGGGATGTGATTCGGCCAATGTTGTAAACAGAGCAAAAGAAAAAGCTCATTACACTGCACTTGTTGCTGCAGTTCGGGAATATCTTCAATAGTCGCAACCCGTTCCGGCAACAGTCCCCATTGGTTAGTCACCGCCTTCAAGATCGATTTTTCCTGAATTGGGTTGGCATGTAGCAGATAAATTTTCCGCAACTGGTGACGGTACCCTGAACATTGTTGCTCCAGCCCTTGATCTACCTCAGTCAAGTGCGCAGATAAATCTTGCAAAGGACCAAAAAGTGGTCTGGCCTTTTGGGGATACATCGGGATTTCACCTTGCTCATCCAATAATAAAGCTATTCCCTGTTCTTCTGGTGTAAATATTACGCTTGCCACAATCGCCAACTGGCGACGACTCCATTGTTGCCATTCTGTTTTTGTTTGCTGCGTTTCCATATCCCAGGTATATGCCGAGGCCAGAGATTGTTGGTAACGATTAAGCCTGGCACCAAAAAAACACATCCAAAGCAATAATGCCGGTACAGCCCCGTAAAATATTAACTGGCCAAAATCAGAAATATCACCGATAAATAACGCTGACAGCAGGCCAACAATCGACATTACAGCGAGAATGCTTAACCACACGCCATAACGGGGTCGAGGTAAAACAACGTGATCTGGAATTGCGGGGATAGGCCATCCCATAATTATCCCTCTCTTTGGTAACTTTACTGCTACAATATTTCATAAGGCAATGGATAAATATCTTTAAGATAAAGTAAGGTAAGGTAAATCTTCTTTATAAAATGATTTTTTAACTTTTCTTAACGCCGCTCGATATGTTGCTAAAACACCGGGAGGTATTCTCTTTTTCTTTCGATCCTTTGTTTATCAATAATAACCAATCCATTAGAGGCAAAGAAGTTTTCAGGTAGAAAGATTAAGTACTGTCCAATACAGCGTATAGTTGGATTTTTAATCAAATTAGCTAGTCTTCGTTGCTGTTCTTCAGTTAAGAACATATTCCTTGGATAAGGCTTTAGATATAACAATAAACTATAAATACCTATTACTGTTAGTAATATAATGATGGAAACTTTTATTAGACATAAGAATTTATTAAAGGATAATATTTGAAAAAAAGCTAAAATGCCCCCTGGCGCAACTGAAATGTTTTTATAATTCGATCCCATATTTCGACCAATTGCTCACTGCTGTATGTTTTGGTGTCTTTGCTGGAATTATGCAGTATTATTGATAACACAGGATGATGATAATCTGGCATTTTCTCGTTGGCATAAAGGACAAAATTGTACGCATTGACTTGCCGATCGTTTACTTCTTGTTTTCCGCTTATTAACCACTCTTGTGCGTCAAGACCCGGTAAAGAGAACTTACCTTTCCTTATAGTATTGTAGCCAGTAGTACGTAATATAGGCTCAATATCATTGCTACGCTCAAAGAGAGTGTCTCCTGTAACTAACGTAGTATAACTCTTTGCTGCAAAGATAAAATCATCAAATGTATAACGAATATGAAATTCCTCTTTGTTTTTTTGGTTATTATCTGCAATAAACCCTTCAGCAATACAAGTACCAGCCTCAGTTGGTACTTCATCATCTTTTCGCCCTTTTAAACGAGACAATAAATTCTGCATTTCTGCTAGCTTAGTATATTTGCTATCAAGAAACTGTTCTCTTGCTCCAGCGGCTAAATACTCACGTTTATCCTGATGAAATTTGGGGTCTGAGAAATCCATAATATCGGTTGTTACGGTAAATGCCACACCATTGGAGTACAAATGTGCTTCCAGAGTACGGCCATACCCAGGTCCAAAACTATTTCTATTACTATCAAATATTATAGCATCCAGATTTTTTAACGGTATTACTTGTTTAAGGTAGGGAGCGTTTTTGGGATTCATCGTTTTTTCATTTTTTAACTCTTGCTCTCTTAATCGGATGCGCTGTTCAAAAACAGGACGATAGAGACGTTCACTGCTTATCTCTATTTCATTGATTTCTGCGCCATCATTCATGTCATTCGCAAATGACAGCGGAACCTGATATATATAGCGACCAATACATTGCGGTTTTGTTTTTTCAAATAAGGTATCAATCATTTGTTGTTCCTTTGCGTTTAGAGGTAAGGATGACATATCACGGTGCAAATAAGCCCATACGGCAGCACAGCAACTGCCAACGATAGCAATTAGTATTAGAATTTTTTTGATCACCATTAATTGCCTCCTGTCCCTGGTACACTTTGAACCATTTTGACAATGGCGCGCAGCGTAAATTTTAGCGTCAACGAAGTTTCCTTCCCCTTTCGAATATTACTGGCATAAGCACCTTCGTGATCGACGTTAGTTGCCAGCAAGCTACGCAAACCTGACCAGCCAATACGCCCAGATTTTACCGGCACAGTACCATCCCCGGGACTAGCCGATGAAGTCAGCTCAAATTTTTTCCCTGCCGATTCCCGGTAAGTAGGTAAAGGTAATTTATAAGGCCTTTCATACCACGTCAAACTTTCTTCAGAAGGGTGTTCACTGCCGGCACCATAAAAAGCCCAAGTTTGAGGATGGTATTTACCATTCAATTCTTCAATAAACACTTTTACATTATATTTAATATTCTCAATATATTTACCCCATTCTTTTTCTTCGTCACCCAATAGTAAAGCCTTTTCACAAAGACGCCACCAGTCCTGTTCATTTAGGTAGATTTCCTCATATGGGTCTTCCTGAGGCTTACTTTGTATTTTCCCATCACTTTTGATTTTTAGCCAGCCTGAACCATAAGCCTTACCAGGCAATAATTGTAATGGGCCTGGTGACTGAGCCAGTACAGGCATCAATTCCTCCGCATTACTGCCAATAATGGCACCAAAGAGTCCTCGCTCACCGGTTTTCATGCGGCGATATGTCGCGGGTGAACCAAGATCGGGCATAACACCGTGGATAATACCGAGGATTTTGTTGCGCCCTGCCATATTTTCGGAATAATGACGTGCCACTAATCCTCCCATAGAGTGAGTAATAAGAATGACTTTTTCCACTGCTAGCCGGCCGCAATACAGCGCCAGGACATCAGAAACAAACTCATCAAGTTTTTGTGCCGATTTACTATTAGACTGCAACCAGTTATAACCAAAAACGTGTAATGGAAATAAAAACTCATAACTATGTCTTACTTCCTCATCAGTTAATGGTTCTTCCCCTAGCTCTGCTCCCATATTTTCACCAATCAGCTGTTGACGAGAGGTTAAATGTTTGGTGGTGCCAGCAAGATTTTCAAGAAGAAGATGTTGATCATTGAGCATAAATTGTAATGCTTCAAGCATTTCGCCATAACTTAAATATAATGCTGTACCCCATCCCCTTTTTTTGCGCGAAGGGAATATACTATCCACCTGTTCGTTATATAATATTTTACCTTTACCATCTACAAACGTTGTTTTATGATTCAATAATTCCTTTCTCTCTTTTCCATTTTTAAAACCCCAGCCAATCATATCTAACCCTTTATAAAAATCTGCACGCCAAATTTCCCTCCCATTTTTATCCTTTAAATTACTTCCCATTACTCCTGGAATAAATATAACGGGAATAACCTTATCTGCCACCTTGGGACAAACAGCGACCAAGTTTTTATCTGTCTTGGCATTTGGCAAGTGATAATTAACCGTGCCGTTATCATCATATTCAGGAATGATGGTGACTTCATTTTGATTATGCTCACTCATTGATTACTCCTTATCACTAAACTTGACAGTGCTCCGTTCTATACCTGCCTGTTTTTGTAGTGGGCTTTTTCCATCGTGAGCCGTCGATAACAACTGTTCAATAGCGTCTTCAGACCTGAATATCATTTTTTGATTTTTTAAGGCGCTTCCGTCATATATATGTACTGCTTTGGGCGTTACCCCAAAATCCGCCTTATCCCACTTCTGCGCCATCTCACTGGCGCTCTGGCCAGTAAATTTCTGCAATACCGCTGCACGCTGAATAATTTGGTCGGGCGCTCCGGTTTCGACTTTGCCATCACCAATACGGATATAGCCGCCACCGCTGACCAATAAAATCTCCTGTTTAGCGCTGATTACGATTTTGCCTTCGCAGCTCGAGATACGAATATCCTTTAATGCATCCAGCGTCAGTTCATCACTTTGCGCCTGAATTTCGACTTTCCCTTTGCTGGCAAACAGCTTGATCCCCAGTTTTTGCGCAAACAGGCTGATCCTTTCACCTGCCGCCACGGTAAAGGCTTTTAGTACGCTAAAGTCGGTATTTTTCCCGCTAACTGCGGTGATATTTTCTCCCGCTGCAAGTTGCACACTTTTTGCTGTAGTCTGGGCAATACCCGCCGGGGCGGAGAGCAGCAACGCTGCTTGCTTGAGTTCGGTCAGGGTCTCACTCAGCAATACTTTCTGCGTCTGCAAATCTGCCAATTCGGCTTTTGCAATTTCTGCCGCCGATCTTAGAGATTCAGTTAAATTTAGTGCCTGCTGCAATTGGCCGATCGCCCCCGCCATATCCAACATTTCCCCTTGCGCCTGCGGTTGTGGGTCGGCGCTGATAAATACGCCCTTGCCGCCGCGGATGGCGATATGGCCGTCGCTGCGCAGTTCTGCCCCTTCACCACGCAGTTTGCGGCTGGCATCGACGTTATGGCCAAGATTTAGCTGCGATTTATGGTACTCGGTGCTGAGCTTGATATGCTCCTCGTTTTCCCGGTCTTCCATGCGCAGTTTGTTATTACGCCAGGTGCGCAGCACATTGCGAGTATGGTTGCGATTATTTACCAGATCGGGATGTTGCGAATCGTGCAGCACGGCGCTGATATAGGGTCGGTCCGGATCGCCCTGATGGAAAGCCACCGCCACTTCGCTGCCCTGGATCAGAGGAAAGTGAAAACCATAGGTATCCCCACCAAAAGGTCTTGCCAGACGCAGCGGCATACTTTCATAACCCGCCGCTTTGTCGTCACGATCGGCGTCAAACTTCACCCAGTACAGTCCGTCCTGGTTCAAATGGGCATAGCGATCGTTATCTATCGGGCTGGTGACCCGCGCCGTTAGGGTACCGTGTACCACAGGACGAGGTTTAAGCGGCGGACGAAAGCACAGGGTTTCGCTAAAGGGCATGGCCTGAAAACGCAACTGCAGCGACGAGGAACGGCTGGCGTTAAAACGCACTCGGGTGATCACCATCTCCCCCTGAAACACCTGCGGCAAAGCAGGATAGAGACCCGCCTCGCTGACGGCCAGCACCTGGCCGGGGACCAGTTGCGGGTCATTACTTTGTCCACGCAGCCGGGTCTGAGCACTGAGGTAACGTTCGTGTTCCAGTCGCGCCCAGAAATTGGCCGTTTCCGGGTCGGGTATAATACTGTCCCCCTGACTAAGATGGCGCGGCAGATAGTGGTAGACATCTCCATAGGTGATACCTTCACCGTCACCGCGCGTCATATCTGCCGGATCCGACAGCAAAGGATGGTACGCCAGCCGATAGTTATAATCTTTGGCCTGAACGCTGTGCGGCACCACTTTATGACGTACGGTCAGCCCCCAGACGCTGTCGGCTGCGCCATCGTTCATCCCGGCCGGATTGCGCAACGGCAGGGTTTTGCCAAACTGGTAGCAACTTTGCCGATCGCCAAACAGCATAATCTCGGTCAGGGTATCGGGATGCAGCACAAAGCGGTAAAAAATCCCCACTTCCGCCAGCAGCCGTTCAATAAAGGCCTTGTCGCTCTCATTAACCTGGTTGACCTGCGCCCGCCGTGGGTAGCTGTTTTTTAGCTGAAACTCATATTCCCAGCCTTTGAGCTGATGTTCGCCAAGGATTTGCGCCACAATTTCCGGCACTGACTGGTTGACAAAAAAACGCAGGCTACGGTGCTGATTGCCCAGCAACACAAAGTATGGCTCCAGCCTGATATAGTAGGTTGCCTCATCGGCTGAGGCGGACAAACGCCGAAAATCGGTAACCACGCCATGCACTCGTTTATGTACCTGCGGCGGCAAAAGCTCATCAAACAGCTGTTCTCCCGGCGATTGCATACTCAGGCTGGCGCTGCGGCGCAGCATCTGCTCGCGTGGAATATCCTGCTCACGGCTGGTAAAACGGATCTGATAGCAATAAGTCTCACTGAGCTGTTCCAAGCCGCTAAAGGATTCAACGTCAAGCCAGGCTTCGCAACCTGCAACTTCCAGCTGGTAACGATTAAGCCCCTCACCGAGAGGAGACTGCGGCGGGCTAATAAAGGATTGCGCCATCTTAGTTATCCTCGAAAGTCAGCGTGATCCCCTGGTCTTCGCTATAGCCTAACGTCAAGGCAGAGGGCATCTGCTGCTGCGCCTGGCGCTGCAACAGCTGCTGCGACAGCACCGGCAATATTTGTTGGTTAAGCAGGCTGTCGATATTGCGTGCACCGGTATCTGGCAGCAAACAAGAGACCACCAGCAGCTCACTTAGCCCAGCGTCAATATGGCAGGCGAGTCCGTAATGGCGTTGCAAACGTTGTGCGACCTGCCTCAGCTTGATATCGACAATTTGTCGCATGGCCACTTCTCCCAGCGAGCGATAGATCAGCGTCTGAAACCGTGCCAGCAGGGCTGGCTGAAAATGATCCCGCAAAACGGGTCGCAGACACTCTTGCAGTTCGGCTTCGCTGGCTTCGGGCCATTGTTCCAGGCGTTGTAACAGAATGTCGCTGCCAAGATTGGCGGTCATCACGATCACCGTATGGCGAAAATCGATTTCTCGCCCTTCGCCATCGCGCATAAAGCCGCGATCAAATACCTGATAGAACAGATTCATCACATCGCGATGTGCTTTTTCTACCTCATCAAGCAACACCACGCTGTAAGGACGTTTACGCACCGCTTCGGTTAATACGCCGCCCTGTCCATAACCGACATAACCTGGCGGGGAGCCTTTTAGTTGGCTAACGGTATGGGCCTCTTGATACTCCGACAGATTGATGGTGATCAGTGATTTTTCGCCGCCAAACAGGCAATCGGCCAACGCCAGCGCAGTTTCCGTTTTGCCTACACCGCTAGGACCGACCAACAGAAAAACACCAAGGGGGGCATTCTCCGGTGTGAGACCGGTTTTGGCAGCGCGCAGGCGTTGGGCCAAGGCGGTCAAGGCGCTTTGCTGCCCAATCACCCGTTTGGTCAACTGATCTTCCAGTTGCAACAGGTTGGTCTGTTCATCTTTTAACAGGCTGCCCAACGGAATGCCGGTCCAGTCGGCTACCACCTGAGCGATAGTGCGTACATCGACATCCAGCGATAACAACGGTGAGCTGCCCTGTAGTTTGTCCAGTTGCTGACGTAATTCGCTGCAGGTGCTGGCATCGCTGCCCTTTTGGCGTTGTGCCAGCAATTGTTGCGTTAGGGCCAGTTCTTGCTGGTACTTTTGCGCAAGTTCGCTCTCGTGCTCTACCAGACTGCTGATACGCAATGCAATATCCTCCAGGCGACCAGTATCAACCGGCAGACTCAATGCCTGATCATCGGCAATCGCCTGCTGTTCTCGCATCAATGCGTCCAGTTCGGATCTGACCTGCAGCAAAGCTTCCGGCGGGCTTTTCAGGCTGATGCACACCCTGGCACAGGCGGTATCGATCAGGTCGACCGCTTTATCCGGTAACTGACGACCGGCAAGGTAGCGACGTGACAACGTCACCGCTGCTTTAATGGCAGCATCCTGAATATGAACGCCGTGATGGCTGGCATATCGTTCTTTCAAGCCGCGCAGCATCAGGCAGGCATTATCGTCGTTCGGCTCCTCGACTTTAACGGGCTGAAAACGACGTTCCAGCGCCGCATCTCGTTCAAAATACTGCTTGTACTCTGACCAGGTGGTTGCCGCCAGGGTGCGCAGTTCGCCGCGTGCCAGCGCCGGTTTCAACAGATTGGCCGCGTCGGCACCGCCGCTTTGATTGCCGGCACCAATCAGGGTGTGGGCTTCGTCAATAAATAGCAGTACCGGTGCTGCGGACTGCTGTACCGCTTCAATCACTTTTTTTAATCGTTGTTCAAATTCGCCTTTCACCCCGGCACCAGCCTGTAACAACCCCAAATCCAGGCTACGCACAGTAACGGTTTTAAGACTGTCGGGTACCGTGCCCTGGACGATCCGCAGCGCCAACCCTTCCACCAGAGCGGTTTTACCGACCCCCGGCTCCCCCACTAAAATGGGGTTGTTTTTACGACGGCGGGAAAGGATGTCGATCATCTGGCGGATTTCGCTATCGCGACCAAAAATTGGGTCGATCTGTTGCGCTCTGGCCTTGGCGGTAATATCGAGAGTAAATTTATCCAGCGCCGCCTGCAGCCCGACGTTAGCGGTGCCCGCTGGCGCGGGGGTATCAAGCACGTTTGTTGCTTCCATCCCGGATAGCTGTGCACTTTGCTGCACTTCGGGCCGCTCCTCTGACTGTTGGTCCAGTAGCGGTACCAATCTGTCGAGCTGGCTGGTCGTTAAACTCAGTAACGGCCAGACGCTGTCAGTGGATAACAGACGCGGCTGTGCCATCAATGCTCTGAGTAAATCAACAGATCGCAGCGCGTCGATATCTTGCTGCAACGATGAAGTCAGCCAGGCTTGCTGGATCCACTGCTGCAGTGCGGATGAGAGTTGTGGTTTGCTCTGTACGCTACGCGGCAAAGTATCCAGATGGGCCAATAACTCCTGCCATAGCGTATCCATATCCCATTCGTAGCGACGAGCAATCACTGTAATATCGCCTTCACCCTGTTCTAATAACTTTAACAACCAGTGTTCCACGGTGATCTCGGCGTGGGCTCTGGTCTGACAGAGCGTCGCCGCTGCCGCCAGCGCCTGGGCACAAAAGGGGTTTAAGCGGCGTAACAGATGTGCTGAATGGGTGGTCATAAACTCTTCCTTTATAGAGAAAACTGGAAAGCCAAAGGGTCCGGTCTGCGGCACGCTACCGCCCCTGACCGTAAACCGAGGTCCATTAGGTTAGCGGGGGAGAATGTAAATACCTCACGGCGAACGCCAAACTGCCGCCGCTCAGCCGAAAATAAAAAAGCAGACGGTTACCCGTCTGCTTGTCAGTGCTAGGCCGTAGAACGTTCGTTCCAGGCGTCGGAATGAATAATGTTGCCGTCTTTATAGGTCCAGGTGATTTTCTCGTAGCGGAGTTCTACTTCCTCCAGATGGTTATGTTTCTCTTTGGAGGGATCCTTGATGTCATGCATTTTCGGCGCGACTTTGACCACCTTGACGTTATCTAAACGGGTGTTGAAGTACTCCACCTCCTGACCGGCGTCATCAATGCGATACCATTTGAATTCCGCCGTTTTTAGGGTCTGACCGGTAGTCACCGCCTTATAGAGATAGGGGGAAGATGAATCTATCTCCTTGATAAAAATAAACGGAGTATGAATACGAGTACCGGTCAGCTTGCCGGTATTGTTATCGGTAGGGATGTACAGTTTGTGATCCTGTGCCACCACCTCGATGCTGCCTTCACGGCCTTGTACATCAACGGCCCCTTTGATATCCGCACCACCATCATCCTTCAGCCACAAGTAGACTGGAATGGCCATATAAAGCTCCTTTTTTAGTTAAATGGTGTCACCTGGCAAGGTGACGTTTTTACCTGTCTGCTGTCGAAGCGGGAGCAAGACATGCCCCGCTATCCGGCACCAGACGGATCTCTACCCGGCGGTTGGCTGCGCGCCCTGCCGCCGTTTCATTACTGGCTATCGGTTGACTGGCACCATAGCCTTGCACCGCAATGCAGCGCGCGGGAATATCACTCATGCCAAGGATCCAGTTACGTACCGACTCGGCCCGCGCCAGGGAAAGTTGTTGGTTTTTTTGCGCATGACCGGTGGCATCGCTATGACCCGCGATAACAATCAGCCAGCCGGGTTTGGCCTTGATATTGACCAGCGCATTGATCAGCACTTTGGTTGCCCCGGGTTTCAGCTGTGCGCTGGCGATATCAAACAAGGACAAGGTATCCAGACGCAGCGTTTGCGGTGCCGGTGCAACTACCTGAGGCTTGGGCACGGGCGGCGTTGGTGGTGACCAGTTGGCGACTGCGCGTTGTACTCGCGGCAGCAGTTTTCCCCCCTGATACAGTCCCATTGCCAACTGCTGCGGTTCCCCCTGACGCTGATAGCGCATTAACTTTTGTGCATGCTCCCGCAAGCGCTGCTGAGCCTGTAATTTAGGTGCAGCAGGATTGCCACTTAGTTGTTGGTAGTTATCTAAATCGCTGCTGATGGTGCGGATAAGCCGCTGGTTATTGATAAAACTCGCCAGCATTGCGCAGATAAGAAACAGGCTCAGGCAGGTACCGCCGTTTAGCGCTAATTGTTGTCCTGCAGTAAAACCGGGCCGCTGTGGCAATATTGTCAGCAATAAATCGGGGAACGGCAGCCGGCTGGCATGGTGACAAGCGGCCGGGGCGCAAAGCAGGCTGCTACGTTGCAAAAATTGTTGCCACAAGTTGTCTGGTCGCGCAGTTCCCTGCCTGAAGGTTACCGCCAGCAGGTTAATCTCTACCGCAGGCAGCGCTGTTCTCGGGTGCTGTAATTCATCAGCTACCAGTTTATTAAGCCAACTGAGTGCGCTATCGAGCCATACCGTCTGGCTAAAGGTCTCGGCAACATTGTTCTGCTGCATCCACTCGCTAAGCGGCTGTGCCAGGCAGTCGTCCTGCCAGACAGTGGTGCCCTGGACATCCCTGACAAACCACGGCGTAGCAACGCCGACTATCGGTGCGCTGAAGTAGCCGCAAAGTAAAAGGTTCAACTGCGGTAAGCGGCGGCGACATTGCCCAATGGCAGCACGCCACTGATGCAATTGCCCGCGAAACACTGCTTCATCATCCTGTTGCTCAGGTATCACACTGAGCATCAGCGATAGCTGTGGCAAACGTGATGATTGACTGGCAACCAGCCAGTTAACGGTAGCGAGCAGCTGATCGGGGGTGGCCATGGCCAAATAGATCCCCTGTTTGCTGCGCCGGGTGGATTCACCAGGTGCAAACAGCCCTTCGCTGTCGCCACAGACCAGTACCAACGCACCTTCAAACTCTGCGGGTAATGTCAGTCCGGCAGCGCTGTGCATAAACTGTCGCCTGCTTCGCCATTCAGAGATGGTGATCAAGGCCAGCAGTGCTGCGACCGCCAGAGTCAGTAGCCAACGCGTCAGCGGCAGCAGAGGGAAATAGACCCAAATCAACAGCAGCGCCAACCCGGCCGCGCCGATGGCCATCAGGCGCTGTAATAGCACATTCATGCCTTTGCCCCTTACGACAGTAATTGCTGCATTAACGACTGCAATTGATGGTCCAGACTCCACCACAGCATCAGCAAGATGCCGGCAGCCAGCAGGCCACGCCAGGTTAGCGAGCTCATCCAGTGCGGTGCTTTGCGACCGACGGTTTGCACGATATTGGGTGCGTCGAGGGAGAGACTGTAGGGCGGTACCCGCAGGGCAAGATCCTTGATCACCGCCGCCCGATCGGGGGCATCTTCCTCGCGATACTGGCCGCTAAAACCCAGCAATAGCACCCGATGAAAACAGGCGAGGACATAAGGGTTGGCCGAAGGTTCCCGCAAGACGCCTCGAATGCGTTGCCACAGGTTTTCACCCGCCCCCAGGGTTTTAAAAAATTTCACCTGTAGCGGGGTATTCAGCCACTCCTGATAGCCGATATCCTGGGATTTTCGGTTCATTACCGTGCTGTCGAGCAATGCGCACTGCGCATAGACAATATGTTCAATGTCGCTGTCAGCCAGACCGAGCTTGCCAAGGCCACTTTGCGTGTGCTCTATCAACTCGCAGGTTTTGCGATAAAACCCGTGGCTATCACCAATCTGCCAGCCATTACGCAACTGCCCCACCCATAACCAGGTCGGATATAACAGTTGTTCGATCGCATTATGTTGTTCAGTTGAAAAGGTCATGAGCGTAGCACCGCAAAGAGTTCCAGCTGGATCTCACCCAAAGTGCCAGGCACATAGAAGGCACAGCTACCTGCCGCTAACATGGCGCGCGCAGCATCGTTATTAAGATCCAGAGCAAAATATTGATTTTCAAGTCGTATCGGGATACTCGCCGGCACATGACTCAAGGTAATCAGCGGTACACCACTCAATGCCACATTAACGACATCGGCCACGTCATCCGGGCTGCCGACTTTACACTGCAAGGGGATCTGCGCCTGTACTTCATAGGCCGGTAAAGTAGAACGCACCGAGAGGTAAAGATCTGCCTCCTCCCGCAGGCGGGGATCGAGGAGATCACCTTTCCAGTAAGCACCGTCTTTACTCAGTTCAATAGGCATTACGCGAGACGGCAGGCTGGCCTCAAGCAATACATTGAGCAGGGAAAACAACGGGGGAAATACTGCGGTTGGCACCAGGTGGTCGTAAACCGGGATGGCATCAATATCGTGTTCAAGGGAGAAGGTCAGCAAACTACCCGCCAGGCGCGTCAACTCTGCGTATATACGCTCAGGATGCTGCTGCGGATGGTTCAGTACCTCATTGAGGATCGGCTCGTGACTGTTTAGAGCATTGAGTAACCAAAACAGTGAAACGTCGGCAACGGCAAAGTCAGCCATGCGCTGATTACTTTCGCGGCGTAGTGACATCAAACGGCGACGCTTGGCACCAATGCGCAGCGTTAACTGTGTCAATTGATTAACCAGCCAGGAACTGGCAGAAAAAGCCAACAGCGGCGGAACAAACTGCTTATCCTGCTGCCACTTGCCCTGCCCGTCGCGCACTAGCCGCAGTAAGGGTAGAGTCAGGTATTCGCCATTTTCCTGGTGCTCATAACGCAGACTCAGCGCGTGACGCAGTACCGCGATCTCGCTGCATCCTTCGCCGAGCAAATCCTGTACCTTGATCCATTCCCGACCAAAGCGTAGCGGACGATCACCTTGCCCTTCCCCACCAATATTATTGCCCTGGGCACTTAACAATGGCAGTGCCAGCACGACCGTAGCCGACTCGCGTCCGCTCAGGGAGGTCAATTCACAGGGAGGCGGCAGCAGATCGGCGACCTGGCTGTTGATCAGCGTACCATCAGCAAAGCGTACAATCAGTTGCTGCAGTGCCAGACGCCCAACGCCAAGCAGAGCTTCGTCAAGCTGGCAATGCAAGACGCCCCAGGGGTGCGCCACGGAAATATGTGCAGCACAATCGGTAAGATAGGCCTGCCATTGCGACTCCTGCTGAAACTGCTGCGGGGATAAATAGGCCCCCTCGCTCCATACGGGACGAAAAATGTTCATGGACACTTCCTTGTATTGCAAACGGTATACCCGTCGCCCTGACCACGGCAGCACGAGTTAGCACTGCGCCAGCGGCTCGGGGTATCGCATTTATGTAGCGGAGGAACTCAGGTTTTGGCTTTGGGCATCTGCGAAACCAGTGACAGATTGACATCCATGCCTTCGACCTGAAAATGCGGTACTGCGTACAGCTTGACGCGGAAGAAGCCAGGGTTATCCTCGATATCCTCTACCGTCACCCGGGCATCACGCAGTGGATGCGAAGCCTGTAAATCATCGCCCGGGTCAGTCATTTCGGTTACCAGACTACGGATCCAGGTATTGAGCTCCAGTTCGAGATGTCGTCGATCTTTGGTGGTGCCAATGTTCTCGCGTTGGATCAGCTTGAGATAATGGGCAATACGCGATAGCAGGAAGATATAAGGTAAGCGCGCATTAATGCGGCTATTGGCCGTGGCATTGACCGTCTCGTACAACGCTGGTTTTTGGCAGGAATTGGCCGAGAAGAAGCAGGCGTAATCGCGATTTTTATAATAAGAAAGCGGAATAAAGCCCAGATTGGCAAATTCAAACTCACGCGTTTCGGGGATCATTATTTCCGACGGGATTTTCACCTGATTGCCGGTACCGAGATCATAGAGGTGAATGGGCAGATTACTCACCGCGCCCCCGGCTTTCGGTCCGCGTATTTGCACACACCAGCCATTTTTAACGAAGCTTTTCACCATATTGGCAGCAAAGGCAAAAGAAGCGTGGGTCCAAAGATATTTTTCGTGGTCCGGCCCTTTGACCTCTTCAATATAATTAAAACTACGCACCGGTAAAGTATCAGGGCCATAAGGTAAACGCCCCAATACCCGCGGCATGGTCAGGCCAATATAACGGGCATCATCGGAATCGCGGAAATCTTTCCATTTGATATATTCGGCGCGGTCGAAGTAGTTGCCAATATCCTTAATGGCAGCCACTTCTTCCATTGATTTCTTACCGAAGAATTCCGGGCCGACGGAGCCGATAAATGGCATATGTGCTGCCGCAGCCACCCGTGAGATATTACGCAACAAGGCAATATCGCGGGCACTGCGATCAAACTCGTAATTGGAGATTGTGGCGGAAATGGGATCTGCGCCCGGGGTGTCGTAATTTTCAATATAGGTCTGAAAATAGAAACCACTTTGTGCAATTTCAGGGGCGTCTTCAAAGTCCTGGATTAAATGTTCTTTACTGATATCGAGCAGCTCAATACGCACATTCTGACGAAAGTCGGTTTGCGATACCAGAGTATGCAAGCCGCGCCAGGTCGATTCCACCTGTTGAAATTCGGCATGGTGCATTACTTCATCAAGCTGGCGACTAATTTGTGCATCCAGCTCGGCAATATGCCCGTCTATCAGACTCTTATCCAGACGTTCAACTTTCTGCGCTGACTGCTTGAGCAAATTCAGAAATACGCCAACGGCTGCGGTCACGCGCTCATCGGTGGACGCTTCCGACAAGGCATCGGTATGTTGAAATACATCGAGATCTTTAAGCTGGCTCACCGGATTAAGATTAATTTTCTCAAACAGAGAGGCATAAACACCCTGTCCGGTTTTTTCTTGTACGCTGGCAGTGGAGACTGG
The DNA here is from genome assembly GCF_012933545.1 of Rouxiella aceris. Taxonomy (GTDB): domain Bacteria; phylum Pseudomonadota; class Gammaproteobacteria; order Enterobacterales; family Enterobacteriaceae; genus Rouxiella; species Rouxiella aceris. The sequence goes on from NZ_JAADJU010000019.1 coordinate 32,719, forward strand.
TGCAGCGGTTTGTTGTATCGACATCAGTAATTTCCTTATCACCTGAGAAGGCATGAGATTAAGGCTGCTGGGGGGCCAGAGCGGCAAGCTCGGCGCGGAGTTCATTACTCAGGGCGTCATCGCGCAGAATGATCTCAAGTTCACGACGGAAAGTAGCGTTATCCAGCAGATTGGATTTCAGATCGCGGAGCAGATTACGCATTGCCAGCATGGCGCGCAGCGGCGGGATCTGCCGCGCCACCTGTTCTGGTTCAAAATCTTTCATTTCGCGAAAACGAAGTGCTACCTGGGTATCAGCATCGCCGCTCAGGGTATCGGCGACGGTGAGCTTTAGGTGAGGCTGAAACTTAGCCAACACGCTGTCGAAGTTGTTTTTATTAATATCCACTTTCTCACGTTCGGACAGTGGGCGCTGTTCCTGTCCATTACTGTAATCACCCACCACCATCAGTTTTAGCGGCAGCTCGACTTTTTTCTGTACACCGCCGGTATGAAGATCCAGTTTAATATTAACGCGAGCCTTGGGGATCTCATTTTGATATGAATTTGACATACTTATCCTTGTTGTAAGATTAATAATCCTCGTGAATATATAAATATATTGATGTTACTTACATCAGTTACTCATATATCATTTTCTATAATTTTCGCAATCGAGTTTATTAATAGAATCAATGTGGAACTGACTGCTAGTTTATTAATTTAAAACTTGATAGTTAGATATTTATTAAAAAGTTAACTTCAAATAAATATCTATGGAGTGGAGTGTAAAAACTTCGAGAGAATAATTAAAGCCGCTAGATTGTAACAAAATATTACAAACAACAAATAAAATGGAACCACCACAAAAATACCGTTTATCCACACGATTAAATGGCCGTTTAAATAGTCATTTTATAAGAAATATCAATACATAAATTGCAGTGATCTTGCTAAAAATCGGATTACCTATAGATATTAAAAGATATAAACCCAATACCACCGGGGATTAACTTTGCTAGAATTAATCTTTAACCATGCAGGAAGATAATAACTTTACGAGATCTATTAACTATGGAAATAAAAGAAACAACTAAACTGAATATATAGCAGACTTATATTTAAAGTGGGCTTAAATGGCAATTTTCTGTTTTAAAACAAATTAGCTATGAGGAGCTGTTTCGGGTTGGGCTTAAACGGCAATTGTTGTTTTAAAACCAATGGGCTTTAGAGGAGCTGTTTCGGTTTTATAATAGCGGTGGCTACTTAACCCGCTGTGCCGAACCGAGTTAAGGAGCGCTGGCCCGCTCCTTAACAATCCTGGGCCTTTTGGTGTTGTTGATTCGTCTGCTGCCTATTACCGGCTATGTTTCAGTTACCCCCAGCGT
>NZ_JAADJU010000002.1 GCF_012933545.1 Rouxiella aceris
CTCAGAAGTGAAACGCCGTAGCGCCGATGGTAGTGTGGGGTCTCCCCATGCGAGAGTAGGGAACTGCCAGGCATCAAATAAGTGGAAAGCCCTGTACTGACGTACAGGGCTTTTTGCTGTCTGCAATAACAGAAAAAACGGGAGTCTGGCTTGAGTTACCGCTCACCAGGTTGTCTTGCAGATCGAGATACCCGGGCATAGCACACCTGGGGGCGCTCCGACGGGCAAGCCCGCTACGACCCCAACGGTGCACTCTCCCTAAAATCGGACTGGGTGAGTCGCCTGCAAGACAATATGGTTAACTATTTCTCCGCACCAGGCTGGATCATTACGGCCACTCTCTGCCTGTTTTTAGCGCAATATTCCCGCCCATAGCTGTTGATCCTTTCCCTTAAGATTGTATACAAGGCGTTCGCTGCCAATCCGCTTTCTGGTACAGAAATTGCTTTTCCTTTAAGACTTAGAGGAGAGAAAAATGAAAGCAATCGTGATTGGTGGCGGTATTGGCGGTGCATGTGCGGCGATTGCGCTCAAGCGTTTTGGTATCGAAACTGCTGTATACGAGGCAGTAAAGGAGATCAAGCCGGTGGGGGCGGCAATTTCCATTTGGCCAAACGGGGTGAAATGCCTTAATTACCTTGGTATGAAAGAGGCGATCCGTGAGCTGGGCGGGCAAATGCGCTATATGGCGTATAAAGACTACCGGCAGGGCCAGACCATGACGCGTTTCAGCATGCAGCCGCTGATCGACAGCGTGGGTGAACAACCTTATCCGGTGGCGCGCGCCGAGTTGCAGAACATGTTGCTCGACACCTATGGCCGCGATAGCGTGCAATTTGGCAAACGCGTAACGCGCGTTGTCCAGGATGCCGACAGCGTTACCGCCTGGTTTGACGATGGCAGCTCGGCTACTGGTGATTTGCTGATCGCCGCCGATGGTACCCATTCCACTGTCCGCGAGTATGTTCTCGGGCATACAACCGAACGTCGTTATGCCGGTTACGTTAACTGGAACGGCCTGGTAACTATTGATGAAAGCATTGCTCCCGCCGATCAATGGACCACTTTTGTTGGCGAAGGCAAACGGGTATCGCTGATGCCGGTCAGCGGCAACCGTTTCTATTTCTTCTTTGATGTACCGCTGGCCAAAGGTTTAGCCGAAGATCGCAGCACGGTTCGCGACGATTTACGGCGCTATTTCACCGGCTGGGCAGATCCGGTGCAGAAGCTGATCGCCCAGATTGATCCCCAGACCACCAACCGCGTAGAGATCCACGATATCGATCCCTTTATGCAGCTGGTTAAAGGCCGCGTGGCACTACTTGGCGATTCCGGTCATAGTACCACGCCGGATATTGGCCAGGGGGGTTGTGCAGCCATGGAGGATGCAGTGGTGCTGGCTAATATGCTGCAAAATCATTCGCTGGGCATTGAAGATGCGTTGCTGCGTTATCAGCAAAAGCGGGCATATCGGGTAAAAGATCTGGTGCTCAAGGCCCGTAAGCGTTGTGACGTTACCCACGGTAAAGAAATGGCGGTTACCGAGCAGTGGTACCAGGATCTCAGGCAGGAAAGCGGAGAGCGCATTCTGGCAGGGATGTGCGAAACCATTTTAGGTGGACCGCTGGAGTAAAATGCCTGTTGTCGTAATTTGAATGAATTTTTTTAATAAAAAAGCCCGGGTAGATACTCGGGCTTAATAGGATCAGGCTACGGGCGGATCACAAAATTCGGCTAATTAAGCGATCGATCCTAATACGTCGCAGACGACGGATAAGCTTGCGTACTTTTACCGGATAATTAGGAATGGTTTCCAGTTCCATATAATGCGAAACCACTTCAGTATGTCGACGAATATGCTCCAGCTCTAGCTGACGTTGGCCAAGCATCTCCTGATTGGGATCGTGGATCAGGATCGCATTCTCCAGATCCAGTCGCCAGGCCCGCGGATTCAGGTTATTACCGGTGATCAACTGCCAGCGATCGTCGACCCATATCCCTTTGAGATGGTAGCTGTTATCGCCATCCTTCCACAGACGAACAATCAGCTGACCGCTGTCGATAAACTTTTGCAGACGGCTAAGAAAACGGCGTAGATTGATTTCATAAAGATAAGGCAGTGCGCCGATAATTTTAAACGGCTGGTCCTGCGGAATATAAAAATCGTTAGCCGTTTTATCACCGACGATAATTTCAACCTGTTTGCCGCGACGCAATAAACCCATAATATTACGCGCCAGCAGGGCCGGCATATTAAAGTAGGGAGTGCACAGCGTCAGTTTTTCATCGGTACTGGCCATCAAATGATAAATGGTCTGGTTGAGGGTATTCTGTTTACCCAGGCCGACCATCGGCGTTACCGCCAGTTCGTTCGCTGAGGCCTGATCCGCGAAGTGGTAACTGCAATCCCGCAGGCTTTGGCGGAATTGGCGCGTCTCATTTTTGATCTCCGGACTTTTCGGACGATCTTCGCGATCCAGACGTTGCACCGCACTGGCGACCAGTAGCGATTTCTTAATGTAATCGACCATGGTATTGGCCAACTGCGGATTGGTCAGCAAATGATAGCGGTCGTAGCGATACTTATCGTGACGATGCAGATAGACATCATTCAGGCTGGCGCCGCTGTAAATCACGCAGTCGTCAACGATATAGCCTTTAAGATGCAAAACACCCAGCGCTTCACGGGTATTCACCGGCACACCATAAATCGGCACAATAACGCCCGGATTTTCGTGGGCCATACGGCAATACCAATCAGCATTGGTATTGGCGGCGACGGCACCAATACGTCCGCGCTGTGCGCGATGCCAGTCAACCAGTATGCTGATCTCTAATTCCGGACGCTGGCGCTTTGCGGCATACAGTGCAGATAATACATCTCGTCCACCGTCATCGTTCTCCAGGTACAGTGCAACCAGATAAATCCGTTGGGTGGCGTTGGCAATGGCTTCGAGCAGCGTCGAACGGAAATCTGCGGGACTGTACAGGGTCTGTACAGCATCAACCGATTGGGGGAGTTTTGGCAGTTGAGCAAGATGTTGTTGATGTTTGTTTCGTTTAAATTTTGACAACATCACAGTGCGCTTCTTCTCTCTTCATTGAATGGCAATTGCGGTCCAGGGTCACCCGTTATCGTTGCGGTGACAGGGCATAAGCGACACTTGCTCACTGCCTTGCTGCAACTTTTCATGACGTTGGGCAAATAAAACAGACCGCACAATCGGTCGATAATACCATTAGTCACCCCTGATGTGCGTAAATTTGCCTAAGGGATGGTCCTAAATCTGTCAGATCCTGTCATTTCATTGTAAAAAGGCACGGTAGAAATTCACTTATTCTTCCGTCGTTGCGCTAACAAAAGCGGTTTGCAATGGTAGTGAAAGATTGACGATACCTTCGGATAATTGAATATCAACGTCAAAACCCAGCTTATTGGCCAGGGCAACCATACCGCGGTTGTTGGGCATGGTAATACCGGTCAGCCGTAGAATACCGTGATCTGCCGTATAGACGATCATCTTCTCCAGCAGCCGTCTGCCCAGTCCCAGCCCTTTTAAATCGGAGCGCACCAATACCGAGAATTCGGCATCGATATTGTCGGGATCGGAAATTGCCCGAGTGACGCCAATGATCTCAATATCATGGGTTTGGCCGCGAACCGCAACAAACGCCATTTCTCGATCGTAGTCGATCTGCGTCATATTCGCCAAATCCTCATGGGTGAACTCGTTAATCTCACTGAAGTAGCGATAGTAGAGATCTTCTTTGGTCACCTTTTGGATAAAGGCTTTCAATAGCGGCTCATCTTCCGGCAGGATCGGCCGGAACAGACAAGCCGATCCATCCTTAAGAATGACGCGTTCTTCCAACTGTTGCGGATAAGGGCGGATTGCCAGGCGCGATTGCGGATCGTCGCTACAGGGGCTGAGCTGGATCGATACGTCGAGCAAGGTCAGTTCACTGCCGGACGCCAATAACGGATGGATGGTCAGTTCGGTGATTTCCGGGCAGTCGATAATCAGATTGGACACCTGCACCAGCAAATGGCTTAACGCCGGGATATCCAGCGGACGCAGCGCATTGCGTTGGCGTATTTTGCCACTCTTTAGCGCCTGCAGTACCAAATATCTGGCCAGCGCCATATTTAACGGCGGCAAAGCGACCACCGCATGTTGCTCAGGACGCCATTCAATACCGCCTTCACCCAACATAATCAGCGGACCAAACACCTGGTCATATTGCACCACTACCCGCAGTTCCTGCGAGCCGGGCCGGTTGGCCATAGTTTGCACCAGCAAGCCATTGATTTTGGCATGAGGAAAGGCCTGCCTTGCGCGGTCGAAAATAGCCTCGGCGGCTTGCTGCACCTCGCTGGCGGTGCGCAGATAAAGCATTACCCCCTGAACTTCCGAGTTGTGATCAATATCCGGCGAGCGCAGTTTAAGGGCTACGGGATAACCAATCTGTTCGGCAATACGCACGGCTTCCTGGCTATCGCCGGCAATCCAGGTGGGCAGCACCGCCATACCGTAATCCTGCAAAATATCCTTCACTTCATGAGTATCCAGGCGGGTGATACCTTCGCTCAGTGCTTGCCCGATCAGTCGATGCGCCACGTCGGTGTTGTTATTCAAATCCAGCGGCAGTGACGGGGTTTCTTTTAGCTGTTTCTGATTACGGCGATATTCCACCATATGCATAAATGCCGTTACCGCGCCTTCCGGTGTGCGGTAGGTGGGGACTCCCGCTTCGCTAAACAGGCGACGCCCGTCGACGGAGGAGAATTCGCCACACCAGTTGGTTAGCAGGGTGACGCGCTTGCCGCGTGGATGCTGCTGTAGCGCTTCGATCACCAGTTCGGCAGTCTGCGTGCCCGGTGCCGCAGCACTAGGGGCATGGATCACTAACAGGGCGTCATAGTCCTGGCTATCTAACAGCGCAGTAAGCACTGACTTATAAAGCTGAGGGCTGGCATCGTCGTGCAGGTCGAGCGGATTGCTTACCGTGATATTGGCGGCCAGCAGCGCACCGAGCTGCTGTCTGGTTTCCTCACTGAGAGTCGCCAGCTTGCCATGACGTTGCAGCAACTGATCCAGGGCCATGGCCGACGGGGCAGCGCCGTTGCTAATTATTAGTAAGCGCTCACCTCGTAATGGGCGCATATGGCTTAGCGTCTCAACGGCGGTAAAGAGTTCATGGGTATCCTGCACGCGCAGCAAGCCGGCACGTTGGATGGCGGCATCGTAGGCCGCATCCAGACTTAGGGGGCTGTTTAACAGACGTTGTGCCTGCGCGCTGCGTCCACTTTTGATCACCAGGATCGGTTTATTGCGCGATGCACTGCGTGAGGCGGATAAAAAGCGGCGGGCATCGCTGACGTGTTCGAGGTACAGCAATATGGCGCTGGTTTTGCTGTCTCTGGCTAAAAAGTCGAGCAGGTCGTCGACGTCAATATCCAGGCTGTCACCCAGTGAAATAAAATAGGAAAAACCAATCGAACGCTGCTGCGCCCAGTCAAGAATGGTATTGGCCACCGCGGCGGACTGCGAAATAAACGCCAGCTTTCCGGGCAGGATCGGCACCGGGGAAAAACTGGCATTGAGTCCCAGCCACGGGGCGAGAAGACCGAGGCTATTGGGGCCGAGCAGGCGCATGGCATAGCGCTGGGCGGTGCTTTTTAACTCGGCAAATTGCCGGGGATGGGAAGAGAGCACAATCACCGTTTTGCAGCCGCGCGTGCCAAGCTGTTCAAGTAGGGCCAGGTTGCGGTCGGCTCGGGTGCAGATAATCGCCAAATCCGGCGTCATCGGCAAACTGGCAACGTTGGCATAGGCCAATACGCCACATACCGAGCGCCAGGCGGGGGTCACCGGCAGCACCGGACCTTTGTAGCCGCCGCCCAGCAGATTGCGCATCATCAGATAACCGGCACGTCCTGGTTTATCCGACGCGCCCAGCACGGCAATGGATTTGGGGCGTAATAAGGCTTCTAACCCGCGTTGGCTCATCCTGTCTCCTGTCTGGCTGTGTCCTCAGTGGGGCCACAGCCTGATTACGTTACCCGGAGTTTAGAGGCTTTCATCCCCCAATGCTGTGAGTTGCTGCACTGGCTGATGAGGTTTTCCGGCTAAATATTGTGTTCGGAATAAAGTAAATAGCGCCGACATGCTCTCCGCCGCGGCGATATCCCCCGCTTTTGCCAGCAAGGCGGCGGCGACCTCTACCGTGCAATGCTGGTCGTCTCGGGGGGATTCGCGCAGCACATAGCTTGACCTGGCGCTGACATCCAGTGAAAAAACCGGGAATCCGTCGAGGTAAGGGCTTTTGCGGAACATTTTCCGCGCTTCGTTCCAGGTGCCATCGAGCATAATAAATAACGGCGGTTTGCTGTTGGCGGGAATTTCGGTAAATACCTGGCGTGGCGCGTCCGCAAAGGAGGCGGGGAAAACCACATAGGGTTGGCGCGTTGGATCGGCAATCGCCGCCAGTAACTGGGGATCCACCTCGGTGCGTGACCACATAAACGCCTGAGTATCAGGCAGAATATCAGCAATTAATCGTCCGGTATTGCTGGGTTTTAAAGGTTCGGTATCAAACATGATCAGGCAGAAGCGGCTATTGGCCAACTGTGCCGGGATCCGGCCACAGAGACAGTTTCTCTTCGGCAGCAGACAGGACTGACAGCGGATCACCCGCGAGCCACGGGCCAGATAGGGGCGGGTAGATTTGGCGAGGCGCTGGCTGCGCAGTCGCAGTACGGCATTGTCTGGCATGAAAGGTCCTGCTGCGGTAAATCCGCTATTCTAATCAGATGTCAGACGGCGGTATATACCCTTCATTCTGCGCACGGCATAAAGCAAGGCAACAAGGTGAGCTGGAAGAGAGCAGAAATAACTCGGCCCATCAGACAATGCATGGGCCGTAAATGTCGTTATGCGTTACAATGATTCATTGAGCCAATTATTAAATGGTGCTTTAGGCATAGCTCCGCTAAGCATATCGACCATTTTACCCTGATTGTACACCATGATAGTCGGAATGCTGCGAATACGAAAACGCGCACCGAGTTCAGGTTCTGCTTCAGTATTGACCTTGATAAAACGCACTTTACCCGCACGCTCTTGCGCGACATCGGCAAAGATGGGCGCAAAGTTGACGCAAGGGCCGCACCAGGGTGCCCAAAAATCAATAACTACCGGCAGATCGTCTTGCAGGTATTTATCCAGAGTCGCTGCCGTTGCGTGCACGACTTCCCCCTGGAACAGGGGTTGACCACAGCGACCACATTTGGCTCCGTCGTCAATTCGGTCTTCAGGCAAGCGGTTCGTCGCCTGGCATGATGAGCAAATCGTATTCATAAGTTTAGCCTCTGTAATAGACGTCTATCCTGTCACCGTTGAGCCTGGCGGGTGATGAGGATACTGAGATATGTGATCAGTATGGCGTCTGCTCAGAGGCTGAACAATGCGATTTATCCAATGGATACGATAGTTTTTAGCTTTTGGTGCAAAGCAAGTGGCTTACCACTCAGACATCAGGTAATCTTCGCGCCCAGCGCGTAGGTGGAGAAAATAATGAACGATTCCTTTAATGGCAAGAACGGCAAAGTCAAAGTGATGTACGTCCGCAGTGACGACGACGGCGATAACCGAAATAACGATAAACGTCCTGCAAGTAATAAAGGACGTCCTGGCGATAAAGCTCGCCCGGCTTCCCGTCCCTTTGAAGGTCGCAACAACGAGCGTCGCGGCAGCGATTCACGCGGTGAATCTCGCGGTCCGGATGCACGTCGGGGTGACTCACGTGCGCCTCGTCCGTCTCGTCCTGCTCGTGACAATGAAGGCGCAGGTTCTTCTTCACCGTGGGAAAACTCCTCACCGTGGAAAACCGTTTCCCGTGCTCCTGACGATGAGTCAGCGCCGGATCACGGTGGTATTAGCGGCAAAAGCTTTATCGATCCCGATCAACTGCGTCGTCAGCGTCAGGAAGAGACCCGTGTTTACGGCGAAAATGCCTGTCAGGCGCTGTTTGCCAGCCGTCCTGACTCTATTGTGCGCGCCTGGTTTATCCAGTCAGTCACCCCGCGTTTTCGTGAAGCTCTGCGCTGGATGGCGGCCAACCGCAAAGCCTACCATGTTGTCGAAGACGAAGAGCTGGCTAAAGCCTCGGGGACCGAGCACCACGGTGGCGTCTGCTTCCTGATTAAAAAACGTCAGGGACTGGATGCAGAAACCTATCTGCAAACTGCACCGGTAAAAGACTGTGTGTTGGCGCTGGAGAATGTCGGTAATCCGCATAACCTCGGCGGCATCATGCGTAGTTGCGCCCACTTTGGTATCAATGGCATGTTGATCCAGGATCCGGCACAGCTGGAATCTGGCGCGGCGGTGCGCACTGCCGAAGGCGGCGCTGAGCATATTAAAGCGATCAATGCCGATAACTTTGTTGATGTGCTGACCAGCTTCCGTAAAGCGGGCTACACCATTGTGACCACTTCCAGTCACAAGGGTACGGCTCTGGGTAAAGCTGAACTGCCGGCCAAAATGGTGCTGGTGCTGGGTGAAGAGAGCGACGGCTTGTCCGATAGCGCCTGGCAGCAGGGTGACCTCAACGTCTCCATCGGCGGTACCGGTAAAGTAGAAAGCCTGAACGTTTCGGTGGCAACCGGTATTCTGCTGGCCGAATGGTGGCGTCAAAACCAGGCCTGATCGGCGTCGGGTCTAGTAAAAACGGCGTCCGTTCAGACTGCTGACAAAGTCCGTTATTAGGGAGAGCGCCCCTAGGTGTGCTATGCCCGGGTATCTCAATCATCAAGACGACTTTGTCATCAAACAAAACGGACGCCAATGGCGTCCGTTTTGTTTATCAAGCAAGCGCTAGCGTTAGTGCGCGCCGCCGCCTTCACCGCCTGCAGTAAACGGGGCGCGGGCAAACCAGACGACAACCAGCAGGATAATAAACACCCCACCGGCGGCCCAGAAGATCTCGTTGGCCGAGATGATCAACCCCTGATCGGTTATCTGCCGGGCGATCCAGCCCGAGGCCTGCTGCTGGCTCATCCCCATACCTTGCAACTGCGAGTAGGCCTGCGTCGCCACCGGATTAAACGGCGTGATGCTTTCGGTCATATGCGTATGATGCAAAGATTCCCGATCGGTCCACATAGTGGTGGTGATCGATGTGCCGATCGAACCCGCCAGAGTACGGGTAAAGTTTGAAAGGCTCGATGCTGCCGCCATCCGCGAAGGAGGCAAGCCTGATAACGTAATAGTTATCAATGGCATAAAGAAGCAACCTACCGCAAACCCCTGAATAAACTGCGGCCACGCCGAGGCACCAAACCCCATTCCCGGTTCAAACGTATAAGCACGCCAGTAAAAACAGACGGAATACATAATGAAACTGAAGGTTACCAGCCAGCGCATATCCAGACGATGGGCAAAGCGGCCGATGATCGGTGACATCACCACCGGCAAGATCCCCACCGGCGCCGATGCCAGACCCGCCCAGGTGGCCGTATAGCCAAATACCTCCTGCAATAGCTGCGGCAATAACACAATAGAGCCGAAGTAGAGCATATAGGCCAGGCTGATACTGAGCGTACCAATGGTAAAGTTTCGCGATTTAAATAACGATAAATCAACGATCGGGTGGTCATCCGTCAGCTCCCAGACAATCAGGAACGACAGCGCCACCACGGCGACAATGGTTAGGGTGATGATCTCCGGCGAGCTAAACCAGTCCAGTTCCTTGCCGCGATCGAGCATGATCTGCAAACAGCCTATGCCGACCACCAGTAACACCAGGCCAATGGTATCAATGGGTCTGATCTGCGTCTCGGTCTCACGACCTTTCAGCGTCTTCAGCGTCAGCAAGACCACCACAATGCCGATAGGAATGTTGATAAAGAAGATCCATCCCCAGTGATAGTTATCACTGATATAACCGCCGAGGATCGGGCCGCAGATCGGGGCGACGATCACCGTCATTGACCATAGCGCCAGGGCGGTACTTCGCTTGGCGGGGGGATAGTTATTTAACAACAGACTTTGTGATAGCGGGATCAGTGGACCTGCCACCACGCCCTGGATCACTCGGAAGAAGATCAGCATTTCCAGACTGCTGGAAATACCACACAGCCATGAGGCAACGGCAAACAGCCCGGTGGCCCACAAAAACAGCCTCACTTCACCGATGCGTTTTGCCAGCCAACCGGTGATGGGGATCGAGATCGCATTGGCGACCCCGAACGAGGTAATAACCCAGGTACCCTGGGAGTTTGACGCCCCCAGGTTACCGGCGATGGTCGGGATCGCCACGTTGGCGATCGTCGAGTCCAACACCTGCATAAAGGTAGCCATTGCCAGCGCCACTGTCATCCAGGCGAGTGGTGCACCTTCCAGCGGTTTTCTAGCCATGATGGCCTCCGATCAACTCAACCCGCATTGGCATTGATAACGTCATTGATAATGGCGTTAACCGGTGCGAGATTTAACGTCAGGGCCGAAGTCTGATACAAAGGTGCCGAGCGTACCGTATCCGCGAGGATCAGGCCGTTGCGATCTTGTGTATCCACATTGACCAGGGCAGAGAGACCAATTCGCAGCGGATGCTGTTTCACTTCGTTGGCATCCAGCTCAATACGTACCGGCAGACGTTGTACCACTTTGATCCAGTTGCCGGTGGCATTCTGGGCTGGCAGCAATGAGAAGGCCCCGCCGGTGCCCATATCCATACCCACCACTTTGCCGTGATAGACCACGTTATTGCCGTACATATCGCTGACCACGGTCGCCGCCTGGCCAATACGCATATTGGCTAATTGGGTTTCTTTAAAATTGGCATCCACCCAGATATGTTCCGCCGGCACCACCGCCATCAGTGCGGTAGCAGGATTGATCTGTTGACCAATCTGCACACTGCGGCGAGAAACAAAACCGTCTACCGGACTGACAATTTTGGTGCGTTGCAGCGCCAGCCAGGCATCACGAACCTGAGCGGCAGCCTGTAGCACCTGTGGCTGTTGCGCCACCGGGGTGTTGAGCACCATTGCCTGATTGGCATTCAACTGCTGTACGGCGACGTCAAGCTGCGCCTTGGCGCTATCGACAGCATCGTGGGCATGCTGCAACTCTTCACGACCAATGGCGTCGACATTGCCAAGGATCACCCGGCGTTTCAGGTCAGCCTGGGCCTGACTAAGCAGGGTCTGACGCAGGCCGACATTGGCCTGAAACTGTTTGCTGTTGATCATCAACTGATGCGTCTGGCGCACACTGTTGGCCAGCGCCGTTTTGGCCCGTTCAAGGGCCTGTTCGGCATCGGTCGGATCCAGCACCACTAACGGATCGCCTTTTTTGACGTAGTCAGTACTATCAAAATTAACGTCGGTTACGCTGCCGGAGACCTGGGCCATAATCTGCACCTGGTTACCCGCAACATAGGCATCATCCGTCTCCTGAAAATGACGTAACACCAAAAACCAGTAGATCAGGTAGGCAATGGCGATAATGACAAAAAATCCGGTTAAAAGGAGCAGGGCGACTCTGCGCGTTTTCTTTTTGTTTCTTGCTGGTGGCGGGGTCTGCTGCTGATCTGCCGCGTTTGCGCTCATATTTTTCTCCACGCTGGGTCTCTTTATTATGCTTTTGTTTCCGCGGCTGGGGCCTGATAACCGCCCCCTAACGCACGGATTAAACTAATTTTTGCCTGCAAGACTTGGCTGGCGGCATTTAACGCAGCCTGTTGCTGTTGCAGGAGTTGTGCCTGGCTGGTGAGCAGTTGATCGCGACCGATAGTGCCTGCTGAATAACGGGCATTGGCAACGCGATAGACATCCTGCATGGATTTCTCAGCCGATAAGGCTTGCTGCAGCTGGCTTGCCGAGCTTTTTTGCACGGTCATGGCGTCGGCAGTTTGTTGAATAGCGTTTAACAATGTCTGGTTATAGGATTCAACGGATTGGTCATATAACGCCGATTCTTCGCCGAGTTTGCTGCGCAGTGCGCCAGCATGGAAAATGGGCAGCGAAATGGCCGGGGCGATATTCCACGCCTGGCTGGCCGCTTCCAGCAGGTTCGGGCTGGTATTGCCATAGTTGGTCGAACTCAAACCGGCAAAGGCGCTGATCGACAGACTGGGGTAAAACTCTTTTTTTGCCGCCTGGATGCGCTGGGAATAAGACTCCACCAGATCGCGCTGGGCGACAATATCGGGACGCTTGCCCAGCAGCTCTAGGGTCAGCTCGCCTTTCGGTGCCAGCAGGCTGTCACCCGGCAGATCGACGGCATGCAAATGGTCCATGGCATCCGGGCCTCTGCCTGCCAACGCCGCCAACTGGTGTTTCAGTTGGTCGATCTGCGATTGCAGTTCAATGGTCTGTTGTTTGGCACTATCCGCCTGGGCCTGGGTTTGCTGAGGAATATCAATACCGTAAACACCGGCTTGATACTGCGCTTTACGCAGATCGGCCAAATGTTGATTATTATCGACTTCCTGCTGCAGCACTTTCAGTACGGCATAGTTACTTTGCAACTGGTAGTAGGTGGCAGCCACCGAGCTCGACAAGGTCAGCGCGGCCTGTGCCTGTTCGGCACGGGCGGAGTCCACCTGGGCTTTGGCTGCATTGACCTGATTACGATATTTACCCCACCAGTCAAACTCGTAGCTCAGATTGACACCCAGATTATTGGTGGTCTCATACACCGGATTGCCGGGATAGCCACCAAGGAAAGGCTGGAAGGTATTCTGAGAGATTTTCTGCCGATTGCTTGATGCGTTTAAATCAACATAAGGACCATTGGCTGCATTGGCTTCGCCGACAACGCTCTGCGCTTCACGCACGCGTGCCGCGGCCTGGCGTAACGACGGCGAACTTTGCAGCGTTTCGGTCATTAAGCTATCAAGCTGTGGATCTTGCAGGTTCCGCCACCACTGTGGGCTGATGGTCAATGAACTGACTTTGTGCTGCGCCAAATTCAACCGCTGGTTATCCAGCAAGGTGGACTGAGGTGCAATATTATTGCTGGAAGCACAGCCCGCCAACAATAAAACAGCAAACAGCGGCGTAAAGCTCCAGCTGACTGGAAGTGACATGGCTTAATTACCTGAACAAATAGTAGGTTATTGTGTTGAGGTTGCATCCATCTGGTCGAGGCGTGTCAACAGCTTGCGCGTAAGCGTTTCCAGCTGTTTTTGCTCTTCGATATCCAGGGTTGACCAGAGAAAATGCAAACTTTTGTGCTGAGGTGGCAACAACTTCTGAATAAAAGCTTCTCCGTCTGCAGTCAGATGCAAATGCAGACAGCGACGGTCATTATCGCTCTCACGTCTTTCGATCCATCCGCGCTTCTCTAACTCATCGGCAATGCGGGTCGCATTGGTACGAGACGACCCCAGTGCAGCGCTCAGTTCTGAAGGTTGTATGCTGTGCGTTTCCCGGGCATCCAGCGTGATCAACGCCATAAACAGCGTTTCGTTGATCCCCTGGGCTTTCAGCATCTTGTTTCTGTTATCCAACAGCTTGCTTTGCATATGCATACACAGACGCGTCAACAGGATTTCTTGATAAGGGAAATCTTTCTGTTTTTTAGCGCGGTAATTTAACATGTGTTCGATAGGTGCGAATGAACTTTCCATTGTGAGAAACCTCATTAGTTACAATTGAGATAGTAACCAGTGTAATTAATAATGTAAATGTTATGATCGACGAAATAGTTAGCTATTCGTGTCATCTCATAACGGTTGCAGGTGCCATACTTTTTATTTTGTGACCAGGCGGACTTGACCACGGTAATTTAAGATTTTTTATCCAGAGAGCAGCATGATTTTGAAGACCAGCCCGTAACAGACGGCGCCGGCAAGGGTGGAGAAGATGATGCTTTTACTGCGCCAGAACATCAGTGCCAGCACCACAAAACCTGCCAGAGTTGGCAGCAATCTATGGGCATCGCGCAGGATATCCGGCGTGCTCGAGACCACCAGCAGCGCGCAGATTGAGGCAATACCTATGCTGTCCAACACCCGATTTATCCATGCAGGTCGGGTGGATGATGCGGTTTTACGCGCGGCACCGAGGCGCAATGGCAGATAGCGGAACAGGTAATTCACCGCGCCCACTACCAGGCAGACAATAATCACGTTACTGCTCATCAGTGACATTCCTGGTCAAGGTGGAAGGGGACGGTTTTCGCAGCGATGCGAGGCAACCGCCACCAATGCCGCACAGAATGGCGACAGGGATAGAGTAAAAAATCAGGCCAGCCAGTGCCCCGGTTAACGAGGCAATAAACACCAGACTGTGTTGACGCTTGAAGGCGGCCAGTAAAAAACTCAAAAACAGCGCGGGCAGCATAAAGGAGAGCGAGGCTTCTATCGCCGGGTAGGCTTCCAGCGGGCCATTGGCGAACAGCGTGCCAACGCCAGTGCCGATCACCCAGGCAATCCATGAAGAGAGGGCAAGCCCACACATCCACTCGGCGCTCCAACTACGCTGGTCACGGATCAGCTTGGTTGTTGCCGCGGCAAAGACTTCATCGGTCAGCCCAAAGGCCCAGATGGCAGTTTTTGGCCCATTGATCTTTTTCCCCAGGCGGCTGCGCAACGAGGGGCCATACAAAATATGCCGCACATCCATCGCCATCACGGTAAGAGCCGATACCCACAACGACATGCCAGCGCTAAGCAGCGCAGTGATCACAAACTGGCTGGCACCGGCATAAATCAAAATGGAAAACAGCAGACTCTCGGCGGGCGAAAACCCCAGTTTGACGGCGCTTAACCCAAAAGCAAAAGCGACAGGCAGGTAGCCAATAACAATGGGCAAGCTGTCAAAAATGCCTTGGGCAAAAGTGGAAACGCGAGGCGCTGACGCATGTTCTTGAGCGATGTTGCTGTGCATAATTATGTTTACTGGCTAAAGGAATATGTTTCGTTCGCGTATAATTTATGCTGAAAATAATATCAGACTGTTAGTACTCTTGACACCCTTTAGGTTAAAAAATTTCGTAAAGAACTATATGCATGCTAATTAGGGGCGTGATTATCACACTGGCAATGTGTTTCTGGTTTATCGGCAAAATCAGGCAATTTTATGCTTGTGACCCAGCAGCCAGATCAGCAGATTAATCACGCAGAAAATCACCCCGGCGGTGCAAACGCCATTCCAGCCTGCACGTTGAAAGGCAAAAGCCGACACCAGCGAACCCACCGCACCGCCAATAAAATAGGCAGTCATATAGCCGGATGTCAGACGATTACGCGCTTCTGGCATCGATTTATAAATCACCGTCTGGTTGGTGATATGCACGCCTTGCACACACAAATCCAACAAAATAATGCCGATAATCAGCGAGATCACCGAATGCTGCCCGTAGGCGATAGCCAGCCAGGAAAGCAGTAACAGCACCAGCCCGCAGGTGGTGGTCAACGCGGCTTTACCGCGATCGGCCAACTGCCCGGCGCGGGTTGCCGCCAGGGCACCGGCGGCACCGACCAGGCCAAACAGGCCGATCACCCCTTCGGAATAGCCATAGTTGGGCCCGGCCAGTAGAAAGGCCATCGAGGTCCAGATAATGCTAAAATTGGCAAAGATAAACATGCCCAGTAACGCGCGAGTACGTAACACCGGGGTAAAAAAGAACAGGGTAAAAATCGATTTCATCAACTGCAGATAGTTAAGCTGGGTATGCTGTGGGTGGCGCGGCAGCGTGCGCCATAACACCACTGCCATTATCGTCATCAACAGGCTGGCCACCCAGTAGACAGTGCGCCAGCCACCCAGTGTGGCCAGCAGACCGGCCACGGTGCGTGCCAGCAAGATCCCCAACAACAGGCCTGACATAATCATCCCGACGATTTTGCCCCTGCGTGCCGGTTCCGCCAGGGTGGCAGCCAACGGCACCAGCACCTGGGCGACGACAGAAAACAGCCCCGTCAGCGCGGTGCCGATCAGCATCATGGTGATCGATGAAGCATTGGCGATGATCAGCAGACCGGCCGCAGAAAGTAAGGTCATCACCACAATCATACTGCGCCGTTCAAACATATCGCCGAGCGGCACCAGGAAAAACAGGCCAAACGCATAACCAAGCTGGGCAGTAGTAACGATAAAACCGGCCTGATTGACCGATAAATGAAACTCCCGGGCAATAGTTTCCAGCAGCGGCTGGGCGTAGTAGTTGCTGGCAACAGCCAGGCCAGTGGCGATGGACATCAACAGGATAAGACCGGGAGTCAGGATCGATAGCGGATGTTGGCTTGCAGTTGTCATAGGCTTTTTTCGTTAAATAAGTCGATATTAATGCAGGTTTCAGGTTGCCAGTATCCGTGAGTAAAACTGATAATCCAATGAATAATTACCGTGAGAAGTATTCTTGTTGCTTATTTTTTGCAGAACAGCGCTAAACGCCAGAGGGAACAACCCGTTGACTGGGATAAAAAATAAAAAAAACCGGGTTTTGACACCCGGCCTTATGGCGATGATTAAAATAGCAGGTTTATTTTGTGGCAGCCGCGGTGGCTTCGTTGATCCAGCCATCAAAGGTTGCCTGGTGCGCTTTGATCCAGCCGTTGGTCTGCGCTTCGATATCCGCTTCTGAGCTTTTACCGGCATGCATGGCGGCGTTCTGCGCATTGATATCCGCCAGCGGCAGTTTGGCAATCGCAAAGAGTTTGGCTGCCGCCGGATTGGCCTGTGCCCATTTCAGATTGGCAACAATATGCATGGTGCTGACCGGGAAGCCGTAGTTCTTGCCGTTAGGCAGTTTGGTATCGGCATTTTTCTCGCCGGGGATCACCGAGAACGGCACCTGCAACCAGACAGTATCTTTGCCGGGTACCAGTACGTTACTGACCCAGTAAGGCGTCCAGGTGTAATACAGGATCGGTTTGCCCTCTTTGTAGCGGGTAATGGTGTCGGCAATCATCGCCGAATAGTTACCCTGATTGTGCTGCACGGTGTCGGTCAAACCATAGGCGCTAATCTGGGCATTCAACGCGGCTTCACAACCCCAGCCCGGGGTACAACCGGTCAGATCGGCTTTGCCGTCGTTGTTGGTATCAAACAGTTTGGCGATTTTGGGATCTTTTAACTGCGCGATATTGGTGATGTGATACTGCTCGGCGGTTTTTTTGTCGATCAGGTAACCCTGCGCCGCGCCGGTAACATAGGTTCCCTGACGATAAAACACCTTGTCGCCCCCGGCGGCGTTATACATGCTGTCATGCAGCGGTATCCAGTTGGCGGCCATAAAGGTCCCGTCACCTGCGGCAATGGTGGTGTAGCCGACGTTGTAATCGACTTCGCGAATGGGCTGGACGTTGTAACCCAGTTTTTCCAGCGCTTTATCAATCACTTTGGTCTGAAAGGTTTCTTCGCTGATGGTGCTCTGAATCGGCGTTACGGTCACGCCTTTACCCGGTAAATCCGCGGCAAAAGCGGCAGTGCTGCTAAAAGTGGTCAGGGCGACGATCGCCCACAGGCTGTTGTTGGATAAGTGTTGCGTCATAGTCATGGTGTCCTTAAGCTTTTTTAATAAAAGGTTTGCTTATCAGGCCAATAGGGCCATGCGTAAACCAACGGTGTCCGCCTTTACTACGACGGTCGCGGCCCAGGGCCTGGGTCAGGCGGTCAAGGATAATCGCCAGAATGACAATACCCACGCCACCAATTGAGGCCAGACCCATATCCAGCCGGCCAATCCCCCGTAATACCATCTGACCGAGACCGCCAACGGCGATCATCGAGGCGATCACCACCATCGACAGTGCCAGCATCAGCGTCTGGTTAATCCCGGCCATAATGGTTGGCATGGCCAGCGGTAATTGAACTTTAAACAGCAGTTGACTGGGGCTGGAACCAAAGGATTCGGCGGCTTCGATCAGATCTTCCGGTACCTGTTTGATACCCAGGATCGTCAAACGGACGATAGGCGGCAGGGCAAAGATAATGGTCACCACCACGCCGGGAACATTACCGATACCAAACAGCATGACAATTGGCACCAGATAGACAAAGGCCGGGGTGGTCTGCATGGCATCGAGCAGCGGTCTGATAATTTTGGCCGCCCCTTTACTGCGTGCCAGCCAGATACCAAGCGGCAGACCGATCAGTACGCAGAAGAACAGCGAAGTCAGCACCAATGCCAGCGTGACCATCGCCTGTGACCAGGCACCGATGGCGCCAATAATAATCAGCGAAACCAGGGTGATGGCACCCATGCCCAGACCGGCCATTTGCCAGGCAATCAGCGCAAAAATCAGCATCGCCAGCGGGGCGGGCAGGGCCTCGAGGCTATGTTGAAAACCACTGAGCACAAAATCCACGGGTACACGGATCCCCTGAAACAGCGGGCGAAAGTGCATCACCAGCCAGTCGATCCCTTCGGTCACCCAACGGTCCAGTGGGATCAGCGTGTTATGAAACGGGTCGAGAATATTGAAGTGCTGATGCTGTTCTGGCGCGACGTTCAGCCAGCTGTCGCTGTTTTGCGCCACGGCGTGATGACCGGCATCCGGGGTGGTGCTGGTGGCGGCGTCACTGCCGCCCCAAGGATCGCTGCTGGTGGCCGCGGCATCGGTTGGCGCTGCGGTCTGCGTCGGTGTGGCCCAGGGATCGCTGGCCGCATCGGCTGCCTGTGCTGCCTGAGCATGTTGAACCACGGTTTGCATCGGCATTGCCGCATGATGGATAGAATTACTTGATGAATGCATCATTCTGTCGCCCCTTCTTTGTCCAGAGCCCGCAACAGCATGGCTTTGGAAATAACGCCAATATAGTTATTTTCTTCGCTAACCACCGCCACGGCACAAGGTGCAGCGGCGACCTGAGAAATCAGCTCGCTCAGTGGCATGTCAGCCGGTACCGGTGCCGGTAATTCCAGCAGGGCACTGTCGAGCGAACGGTTCTCTTTTAGCGCGCTTTTGAGCGAATCCAGCGACACTACGCCGATATATTTCTGTCCGCGTTCAAGCACATAACCATATTCCCTGTCGTCATCCTCCAGCAGTTTCAAGGCTGCGCGGGGTCCAAAACCCGGGGTTTTACGGATCAGCGTCACCGGACGGCGACGGGCGATATCCTTGGCACTAAATACCTGGCTGACATCGACACCACGGAAGAAGGTGCGTACGTAATCGTTGGCCGGATTATTGAGGATCTCTTCCGGTGTCCCCACCTGCACCACCTCGCCGCCCTGCATAATGGCAATGCGGTCGCCGATGCGCATGGCTTCATCGAGATCGTGGGAAATAAAGACAATGGTGCGCTGATGCAGTGATTGCAGTTTGACCAGCTCGTCTTGCATTTCGGTACGTATCAGCGGATCCAGCGCCGAGAAGGCTTCATCCATCAATAAAATATCAGGATTATTTGCCATGGCGCGGGCCAGGCCAACGCGCTGGCGCATGCCGCCGGACAGCTCGTCGGGGTAGGAGTGGGCATAATTTTCCAGGCCGACCTGACGCAGGGCATCGAGCGCTTTTTCATTGCGCTCCTGCGTCGGCACCCCGGCCAGTTCCATACCGAAGGCGGTATTGTTTAACACGTTAAGGTGCGGCATTAAGGCGAAGGATTGGAAAACCATGCTGATCTTGCTTCTGCGCACCTGGCGCAGCTTGCTTTCGGAGATTTTGGCAATATCTTCGCCATCGATCAGCACTTCGCCACGGGTTGGTTCTATCAGACGATTGAGAAGGCGTACCATGGTCGATTTTCCGGAACCGGAAAGCCCCATGATGACAAAAATCTCGCCTTCTTCAATGGCCAGACTGGCGTTCTTTACGCCAAGTGACAGACCCGTTTTCTCAAAAATTTCTTCTTTACCCTTGCCGGAATCTATCAGCTTAAAGGCTCGCTCAGGATGCTCGCCAAAGACTTTATATAAGTTCTTTACTTCGATTTTAATTGCCATGCAATTTTTCGTTTCCTTGGTCGTATTTCAAATACTGTTGTTTGAATAGTGGTGATAAAATTTCCTGTCAGCGGAATATCAAGCGGCCTATACCCTAACACACTCAGATTCTGAGACAAGTCTCACTCATTTTGATTAAGAATTAGGAATGTGCTGATTATATTATTATCCTTCGTCTCTCAGCCCTTGCCCGGCAAGGGATATTTGCGGATCAAGCTATATTAATTATTATTTGAAATGGCAATTACTCTTGTTGAGTGTTTTTTGAATATTTTCCCTGGTTGATTAATAGAGTGATTTTGTTATATCTGTATGTTTTTTATGATTTTATTTTTGCCTTGCAAGAGTGGTTATTACGATGCAAATAAGCTGAAAAAGTCGATTTTTGATATTTTTTTCGTTAGGTGCTTATGGGGATAATAATCGGCGTTTTTTTTGCCTGTCGCTGATGAGAAATGCGACTAACGGTTACTTGTAAATAAGGAAGTAGCCCTGAGCTCATTGCGGGAAATAGGTGGGGGATTTTTCTGGATTTTTGGCTAAATCGGCCAAGTGATAAAACAGTTGGTTACGAGAAATATTGCACTGTGAGTTTCATGTTTGCAGTGCCGATAACAGCAAAATAGGTTGGCTATTGCTGTGCGATTATTTTGCCGCCTGCGATGTCCCTGAGCGTTCAGCCCCTGAGTAATGGCAGCACTTTCTCTATCCTCTAACGCAGCAGAAATTTCTCGTCTTTTACTCCAACATTCTCAACAAACAATATGCCATTTTATTTCGGAATATTTCTGTCGAAAACCCTCTTTGTCGTAATGGGTTGGTTTAAGGACGTAATTTTTGTTTTCTATAAGGATAAAGAGATGGCACTTTTACCCGTAAAAACACTGGCTGTATTGGTTGCTCTGGCACCTGTTGGTGCTATGTCCATCCATAGCGCCGCAGCAAGTGGTTATGTTTCCTCCCCAGCGGCGCGGGCACATTTGTGTCAAACCGGTGAGAACCAGAATTGTGGCGACTTTGCTGCCTTTCAACCGGCATTAATCCAGTCGGCAACCACGGCGACGGGTTTTCCACCCTCCGCCATTGCCAGTGGCGGGCTGGATCGTTATCAGGCCCTGGATAGCGAGAGTGCCACCCGCTGGCAAAAAAACAGCATAGCGGGCGGTAAGCTGGATATCAGTTGGCAAATCACTTCCCCTTCTACTATTACCGGCTGGAAATACTACATCACCCAACCAAACTGGCAGCACACCCTCGACAGCAAACATCGTCTGACGACTGCCAGCTTCGCCGCCGCTCCTTTCTGTCAGGCGTCCGGCGATGAGACAAAGATCCAGCAAGGCATCATCACCCACCATTGCCAGCTACCGCCGCGTGAGGGCTATCAGTTGATCTATGCCGTAGCGGATCAGGCCAATGGGCAAAGTCTGTATAACATTATCGATGTCAAGGTGGCGAAGTCGGCGGGGCAGGTCGCCCCTGCAGAGCTGGTCAACTGGCAAAAAGAGATCGCCACCATCGATATGCCAATCGCTGTTAAAGCCGGGGATGTCGTGCGTGCCCGCTTCTTTGGCGCGGATGAAGAGCCAAACCTGGAAACCAAAGTGACCATCAAGGCCGGGGAAGAAACTCGCTGGTCAGCAATCCTTGCCGAGGCCATTAATGGCCAACACGCTGATATTCGCGCCGGGGTGCGCAGCACAGAGGGAGATGTGACCCCTGCACAACATAAAATAAATAATATCTATGTGGCTGAGGACAGCTATTTAACCAGTGCCGTTATTTCGGTTAATTAAAAAACCTTTTGGCATCTGTTTAATTCTCTATTTGGAATATGGAAATGACACAATTTAAAAAAACCTTTTTAGCTACCCTGGTGGCACTGTCCGCAAGTTCTGCGGCCTTGTATTCGGCTGCCGTTAGCGCTCACGGTTATGTTAGCCAGCCTGCCAGCCGTGCGGTAAATTGCCAGAAAGGGCTGAATAAAAACTGTGGTCAGGTGACCTATGAGCCGCAGAGTGTAGAAGCCCCAAAAACCGCCAGTGACTTCCCGCCAGATGGCAAAATAGCCAGTGGCGGCTGGTATGGCGCGGCCACCTTTGATAATGAACGTTCAGACTGGCAGCGTATTAATATCAAGCCGGGATGGCAGCAAATTAAATGGTATTTAACTGCACCTCATGCGACCACCAATTTTAAA
Source organism: Rouxiella aceris (assembly GCF_012933545.1). Taxonomy (GTDB): domain Bacteria; phylum Pseudomonadota; class Gammaproteobacteria; order Enterobacterales; family Enterobacteriaceae; genus Rouxiella; species Rouxiella aceris. The sequence continues at coordinate 22,114 of NZ_JAADJU010000002.1, forward strand.
TATTACATTACCAAGCCTGGCTGGAGTAATGCCAATAATGCCACTTTGACGCGCAGCATGTTTGAAGATACCCCGTTTTGCCAGGAAGATATGGCCGGCGTTACCCCGCCAAACAATGTGACTCATGAATGTAATGTTCCGGAGCGCACTGGCAACCAGCTGATTTATGCCGTCTGGCGTATTAATAATACCGGCAATAGCTTCTACCAGATTATTGATGTCAAATTTGATGGCAGCAATGACAATGGCTCAGAAGAGGCGGCCAAGCCGGTGGCCGATATCAAGATAAGCAGCGATCGCTTATCCACTGGCAATCTGATGCTGGATGCCAGCGCTTCCAGTGGAGAGTCATTGCGCTACAGTTGGCAGGTGATAACTAATAGCGACAAAGTGATCCTGACTGGAAACACCGGCAGTAAAGCCAGTATTCGTTTGAAACAGGAGGCGACCAGCAATTTTGATGTGCAGGTAAAATTGACCGTCACCAATGCAAAAGAGATTTCTGCGAGCAAAACCGTAACGTTGAAGGCGGTAAAGGCTGCTGACGTTAACGCCCCGGTCGCGGTGGTCCCTGCCAACTTTACCGTCGAGGAGCAAGATGTCTCGGCGGGCTATACGCTGGATGGTTCAAACAGTAAAAACGCCAAATCCGTGCAATGGAAATCCCTGACCAAAGGCTTCTGGCTGCAGGAAGCGGCCGGCAAACCCTGGACCGCAACCTTGTCCAAACCTACCGTGCGCGCGCTGATCCCGGCCAATACTACCGGCAATGCGGTTTATCAATTGACGGTGACCGGTGCCGATGGCACCAGGGATGTAAAGACTGTCACCGTGACGGTGAAAGCCAAGAGCAGCGGTGAAGATAAGCCTGAGATCCCGGCGACCGGCGAATATCCGGCATGGCAATCTGCTGCCACCTATGTGGCGGGTGATAAAGTGACCTATCAGGGTGTGCGCTATATTGCCGCCTATTGGACGCGCAGTGCGCCTGGCAGCGATGGCTCATGGAAACTGGCCGATAGCAGTCAGGTGGCGGCATGGAGTGCCTCAACACCGTACAACGGTGGCGATCATGTCACTTACCAGGGCAAAAAGTATAAAGCGGCCTATTGGACACGTGGCGATATCCCCGGTCAGCACGCGGTGTGGATTGCCGAGTAATCGGCTAATGACCAAGTCCTCTTGATGATCAAGATACAGGGGCATAGCACAGCTGCGGCTGCGCCGGCGGGCAAGCCCGCTACGACGCCAACGGTGTTCTCTCCCTAAAAACAGACTTTGTCAGATGCCTGGTATCCCCGATTTATCGGGGATATTTTTTTATTAAAAATCCCAGTCCTCGTCTTCGGTATTGACCGCTTTGCCAATCACATAAGAGGAGCCAGAGCCGGAGAAAAAATCGTGGTTTTCATCAGCATTGGGCGAGAGCGCCGATAAAATGGCCGGATTGACCTGCGCCATGCTGGCCGGAAACAGTGCTTCGTAACCGAGATTCATCAGCGCCTTATTGGCATTGTAATGCAGGAAGGACTTAACATCCTCGCTCCAGCCGACGCCGTCATAGAGTTCTTCGCTATAGCGCACTTCGTTGTCATAGAGATCCTGGATCAGATCAAACGCCTGCTGTTTTATCTGCCGTTGGCGCTCCTCGCTTTGCAGCTTTAATGCCTGCTGGAATTTATAGCCAATATAATAGCCATGCACCGCCTCATCGCGGATGATCAAACGGATCAAATCGGCGGTGTTGGTCAGCTTTGCCCGGCTGGACCAGTACATCGGCAGATAAAAGCCCGAATAAAACAGGAAAGACTCAAGAAATACGCTGGCGACTTTTTTCATTAAGGCATCGTCGCCGTGATAGTACGCCAGAATAATCGCCGCCTTGTTTTGCAACGCGACATTTTCCTCGCTCCAGCGGTAGGCATCATCAACGTCTGAGGTCATACACAGAGTAGAGAAAATAGAGCTATAGGAACGGGCATGTACCGCTTCCATAAAGCAGATATTGGAGTACACCGCTTCTTCGTGCGGGGTGACCGCATCTTTCATCAGCGCCGGGGCACCGGTGATATTTTGCAGTGTATCCAGCAATGTCAGGCCGGTAAACACGCGAATGGTCAGCTGCTTTTCCTCTGCGTTGAGGGTTGCCCAAGAGGGGATATCGTTCGACAACGGCACTTTTTCCGGCAGCCAGAAGTTGGCGGTAAGACGATTCCATACTTCGAGATCCTTATCGTCCTCGATCTTGTTCCAGTTAATGGCTTTGCTGATCGGCGCTGAAGGCACCAGGGGATTCACCGGGCTCATAGCATTTCCTTAAAATTTATTCAGTTAAACAGCGACTACAGCGAGCAGGAAACACAGCCCTGAACCTCGGTGCCTTCCAGCGCCATCTGGCGCAGGCGAATGTAGTAAATGGTCTTGATGCCTTTACGCCAGGCGTAGATCTGCGCTTTGTTAATATCGCGGGTGGTGGCGGTATCGCGAAAGAACAGCGTCAATGACAAACCCTGATCAACATGGCGAGTGGCTTCGGCATAGGTATCAATAATTTTTTCCGGGCCAATCTCATAGGCATCCTGGTAGTACTGCAAATTGTCCTGATCCATAAATGCCGCTGGATAATAGACCCGACCAATTTTACCCTCTTTGCGAATTTCGATAGGCGAGACAATAGGGTGAATACTCGAGGTCGAGTTATTGATATAGGAAATCGAGCCGGTGGGCGGCACCGCCTGTAAATTCTGGTTATACAGACCGTGGGTCATTACCGCCTCTTTTAGCGCTGTCCACTCCGCCACGCCGGGCAGGGCAATACCGGCCTGCTCAAACAGCTGGCGCACGCGCGCCGTTTTCGGATGCCAGATATCTTCTAAATAACGATCGAAGTAGCGACCATCGGCATAGGCGGAGTCGGCAAAGCCGCTAAAGCTTTGCTGCCGCTCTTTGGCCAACAGATTAGAGGCGCGCAGGGCGTGATAGGCCACGGTGTAGAAATAGATATTGGTAAAATCCAGACCTTCTTCGCTGCCATAATAGATATGCTCGCGGGCCAGGTAGCCGTGCAGATTCATTTGCCCCAGCCCAATGGCGTGGGAATGATGATTGCCCTGTTCTACCGAGGGCACCGAGCGAATATGACTCATATCCGAGACAGCGGTCAGTGCACGCACCGCCAGCTCAACCGACTGACCAAAATCCGGTGAATCCATGGTGGCAGCAATATTGAGTGAACCGAGATTGCAGGAGATATCCTTGCCAATCTGCTGATAAGAGAGATCTTCGTTATACAGTGTGGCGGCGTTAACCTGCAAAATCTCCGAACAGAGGTTGCTCATATTGATACGGCCCTTAATCGGATTGCTGCGATTAACCGTATCTTCAAACATCATGTAGGGATAGCCCGACTCAAACTGGATCTCCGCCAGCAACTGGAAAAATTCACGGGCACTGATTTTGCTTTTATGAATGCGCTTGTCATTGACCATCTCGCGATACTTTTCGCTGATGCTGATCTCGGACATTGCCATGCCATAGACTTTTTCCACGTCATAGGGCGAAAACAGGTACATCTCTTCGTTATTTTTGGCCAGTTCAAAGGTGATATCCGGGATCACCACGCCAAGAGACAGCGTCTTGATACGGATTTTTTCGTCGGCGTTTTCCCGTTTGGTATCTAAAAACCGCAAGATATCCGGATGGTGGGCATGCAGGTACACCGCCCCCGCCCCCTGGCGTGCGCCCAGCTGATTGGCGTAGGAGAAGGCATCTTCCAGCATTTTCATAATCGGGATCACCCCGGATGACTGGTTCTCTATGCGTTTGATCGGTGCGCCGACCTGGCGAATATTGGTCAACAGAAAGGCGACGCCACCGCCGCGCTTTGACAGCTGGAGCGCCGAATTTACTGCGCGGCCAATCGACTCCATATTGTCTTCAATACGTAGCAGGAAGCAGGAAACCAGCTCGCCGCGCTGTTTTTTGCCACAGTTGAGAAAGGTCGGCGTGGCCGGTTGAAAGCGGCCACTGAGCATTTCGTCGACCAACTGGCTGGCGAGGGCTGTATCGCCACGGGCCAGGGTCATGGCCACCATACACACCCGGTCTTCATAGCGTTCGAGGTAACGTTGACCATCAAAGGTTTTCAGCGTGTAGCTGGTGTAGTACTTAAAGGCACCGAGGAAGGTCTGGAAACGAAACTTCCAGGCATAGGCCTGTTTAAACAAGCGCTTGGTGGCCGAGAAATCATATTGTTGCAGCACGCTGGCATCGTAATAGCCTTCGTCAACCAGATAACGCAGCTTCTCCGCCAGGTTATGAAAGAAGACCGTATTCTGGTTTACATGCTGGAGGAAGTAGTGGCGGACGGCCAGTTTGTCTTTATCAAACTGAATTTTCCCATCCGCATCGAACAGATTTAACATCGCGTTAAGGGCGTGATAGTCAGGCGTGCTGACGCCGGGTTCGATTATTGCTCGTTCTGTCGTTGCCAAAATTCAGTGACTCCCTTTTTTACCCGCGCAACGTCTTGCGGTGTGCCCAGCAACTCAAAGCGGTACAGGTAAGGCACCTGGCACTTTTGCGAGACGATATCACCGGCCAGACAGTAGGCTGCGCCGAAATTGGTATTGCCAGCGGCAATCACGCCGCGGATCAGTGCACGATTCTGTGCATTATTGAGAAAGTGGATCACTTGCCTCGGTACCGCGCCGCGCACCGTGCCGCCACCGTAACTGGGAACCAGCAAAATATAGGGGCAATCCATCTGCAGCAGGTTGCCTTGCCCGGCAATGGGGATCCTCACTGCGGGCAACCCCAGTTTGCCGACAAAGCGATGGGTGTTTTCCGAGCTGCTGGAGAAATAGACCAGGCTATTCATTGCGGTCTCAGTGCTGATCGGCTAACTGACGCAGTGCGGAGATTTTATCCGGACGGAAACCTGACCAATGCTGGTCACCGGCGACAATCACCGGCACCTGCTGATAACCCATGGCGCGAACCTGCCCTAAAGCCTGTGCATCTTGCGTCAGATCGATCACCTGATAGGCGAGACCCTGTTTATCCATTGCCCGGTAAGTGGCAGAGCATTGAACGCAGTCTGGCTTGCTGTAAATGATTATGCTCATGATTCGTATTTCTCTTTAAGCTGGCATTACGCAATGTTTCACGCCTTGTTTCCAGCCGTGGTGATGAAAACAGGGTGTGAAGTGACTATCGACCCGGTGCAACCGGCGATAAATGAAATACTAGATGTAGCGTTTGTTTTTATCAACCGCACAATATGTAGGATTTAAATGTAAATGGTTATCATTTACACGCAAAGGGCTGTCAGGCCGCGTATTCTCTGGCTTGCGGTTTTTCATTTTTTGGGGAAATTATTTTGTAAAGACGTAAGGGATAAAGTCTATAGCAGGGGAGCAGGGGGGGGCTTGAAAACAAAACAGAGCCTTGCGGCTCTGAGTTTGATGACAAAGTCGTCTTGATGATCGAGATATCCGGGCATAGCACACCTAGGGGCGCTCCGGCGGGCAAGCCCGCTACGACCCCAACGGTGCACTCTCCCTAATAACGGACTTTGTCAGCAGTCTGAGAGCCTTGCGGCTCTGCTGTTAAGGATTTAATGAGGGTCAAATCCCTTTCGTGTTAACCCGACACAGGAAATAACACTTTTGCTGTTTTGAGCACAGTATGGCCTGCACTCAACGGCGTCCTAACAGTACACCGAGAACGATACCGACTGCGGCACCGACGCCAATACCATGCCAGGGATTTTCCTTCACATAGTTAGACGCCTGATTGGCGGCATCGCGTGCGTGCTGCGTCAGATTACTATTGCCATTAAAACGGGCACGGGTATCACGTAATACCCCTTCCGCTTTACCACGGATCTTTTCCAATTCTTCTTTGGTTTTCGAACCGCCGGATTTCAGTACTTCATCCAAAGTATCGGCCAGCAAGTTGACGTCCTGATCGATATCACGTTCGACTTTATCTGTTTTCTTAAACATAAATTTCTCCTTGTTGGCACTGTACTTATGCCCTATATGCTTGAAGCATTTGCTCCAAAAACCCAAGGCACAATCACTACAGTCATTTTTATTGGCCTGTTAAAAGCATAGTCCATGATTCTATTGTGTGAGCGCTATCACCGCTTATGGCCTGTTTTTTAGCGGGAAATAAAGGAAATTGCCGCTAACGCAGCAGGGTTTTCCCCAGCTTTGGCGCGGCCTGGCGAGGCGCTGTTCGGATTTATCCGTAAAGGTAACGGCGATGTGACATTTGATGACATTTTTAAAACGTTTTTTCATTTGCAGCACAGGCAAACCTGTTTATGCTGGGAATTCCTCAAATTGTGATCTCTGTCCAGGCTCGTCCATGTCCCCAAGTAAGTTTCAAACCAATTTGCAGTTGAATAAACGCATTGTGTCGATCGTTATTTCAACCTTTGTCTGCTATCTCAGTATTGGCTTGCCGTTGGCGGTATTACCGGGATTTGTGCACGGAAAGTTGGGCTACAATTCCGTTCTCGCCGGTCTGATTATCAGCCTGCAATATTTTGCCACCCTTGCCAGTCGTCCCCATGCCGGGCGCTATGCCGACAATATCGGCCCGAAAAAAGTGGTGATCTATGGCCTGGCCTGCTGCGGTCTTAGCGGCGTGTTCTATATCTTTGCCGATTTGACCACCGCCACCCCCTGGCTTAGCCTGATTTTTCTCTGTGTTGGCCGCGTGTTGCTTGGCGTGGGGGAGAGTCTGGCCGCGACCGGTACCATTTTATGGGGCATTGGGGCCACCAACCCGATCCATACCGCGCGCGTTATCTCCTGGAACGGCGTCGCCACCTACAGCGCCATGGCGGTCGGGGCACCGCTCGGCGTGTTTCTCAACCTGCATTGGCGGCTGACCGGAGTGGCGACCGTGATTATGATCATTGCTGTGCTGGCCATCGCCCTGGCCTGTTCAAAACCGGCGATTAAAGTGGTCACTGGCAAGCGTATTGCCTTTCGCGCGGTGGTGGGCAGGATCTGGATGCACGGTCTTGGTCTGGGTTTCGGCACCATTGGCTTTGGCGTTATCGCCACCTTTATCACCCTCTACTATGCCGATAAAAACTGGGACGGCGCGGCTTTTACCCTGACGCTATTCAGCCTGGGGTTTGTCGGCATGCGTTTGCTGTTTGCCAATTGTATTGCGCGTTTCGGTGGCCTGCGGGTGACGATTGTCTCTTTTGCGATTGAGATCCTCGGTTTGCTGCTGATTTGGCTGGGGCTCGATCCCTTTAGCGTACAAATTGGCGCGTTGCTCACCGGTTGCGGCTTTTCGCTGGTTTTCCCTGCCCTCGGCGTCGAGGCGGTCAAACAGGTACCGCAGCAAAATCAGGGCACCGCCCTGGGCACCTACTCGGCATTTCTCGATCTCGGTTTGGGGTTAACCGGGCCGATTGCCGGACTGGTGATCGCCCATTTTGGCACTCCGTCAATTTATCTGGCTGCGGCCTTGATGGTGTTGCTGGCAATGTTGATCACCCTGCGGATGCTGGGGCTTGAAAAGCGTCAAGCGCAGCTGTAATTATTAATAATTTTCAAAATTATGCGGCGAACGGCTTAGATAAATCCTAAATAACCGTCATTAAGGCCTAAATGCATTGTCTGTCTGCTTTATTACGGTAAGGTCGCTCTGCGGTTTTTAGAGCGAGGACAAACCATGTATTTACGGCCCGATGAAGTGGCAAGAGTATTAGAAAAGTCAGGATTTGAACGGGATTTTGTGGACGACAAGGCTTACGGTTACCGTCGCGGTGAGCACTATGTGTATGTTAATCGCGAAGCGCGCTTTGGGCGCACGGCGTTGGTGATCCACCCGGCATTAAAAGAACGCAGCGAAAGATTTGCCGAGCCGACGGCCTCTTCTCGCAGTTGCGAGGTGTATACCCAATTCCCTCTGGATTTAAAGAGTGAAACCGCCACCTATTATGGTATTTGTCACGGTTTCAGCTCACGCCAGCTGCTTGCCAACTATCTGGATAATGTTTTTAGATAATCCGCCACCAAAAAACAGCGGCGCGTTGGCCCGCTGTTTTTGGCGAGAGCGTTACATCAAAGGGAGTTGATTAAAGGTTTCGTTATAGCGGCGGCGAAACTGCGCCAGTTCGAAAGGTTCAATATCCAGTCCGGCAAAATAGAACAATGCCAGTTCGGCATGCTCGCTGCTCAGTTGCGGGTCAAGATGGGCGCGCACCAGCACATTGCGCCAATGGGCAATATTTTCGTCGGACGAATCTTTGATAAACGTTTGATATATAAATACGATATAGGCCGCTTTGCGGATCTCTTCGGCATAGCCGCCGCTGATTGAGCGGATAAACATCGCGCTCTGGCGTTGCCCCATTTCCAGCAGCATGGAATCAATGTAAACCGCTTTGATTTTCAACAGGCTGGCCAGCGAGTCATTGGCCTTGCGGGTATCAGCCGTCATAAACCAATATCCCACCACAAAAACCGCCACTAAGGCAGCAATCATAATCCATATCATTCTGGCTGTTGGCTCCCGGCCCAGGTTGGTAATGCCACGAGTTTATAGGGTTACTGCGCTTAATCAACCGCAATTAGCCCGCAGACCTGTGCGCTCGAACGTGGCATGATAAACGGCAATCTCCCCCTCTTTTAAGGAAGTGATCATGGCTCGCAATATCGAAATCAAAGCCCGCATTGATGATTTCTCTGCCCTCTATGCCAAAATCGCGCTGCTGGCGGACGGTGTGCCGGACATTATCGATCAGGACGACACTTTTTTTGTTTGTCCCCATGGTCGCCTGAAACTGCGCACCCTGGCCGGTTCGCGGGGGGAACTGATCTTCTATCAGCGCCCCGATAAAGCCGGCCCCAAGACCAGCTTCTATGCACTGTCGGTGACTGAGGATCCTGATGGTCTACGGGAAACGCTGAGCCTGGCCTACGGCACAGCCGGTCGGGTCATTAAGCAGCGTACTTTGTTCCGACTGGGGCAAACGCGGCTGCATCTCGATCGGGTCAGCGGGTTGGGGGATTTCCTCGAATTTGAAGTCGAACTCGATGACCAGCAAACAGAAGCTCAGGGCATTGCTATCGCCGAAGAGTTGCTGGAACGTTTGCAGATTGAGCGTCAGGAGCTGGTGGATCTGGCCTACGTCGACTTGCTCAAGCTGAAGGCACACCCGCATAGCGCTCGTTAATCTTAATTTTTAGGCAGGTTGTATGTCAGTTAAACGCCGTTTTAAGCAGGTAGACGTCTTTACCGCGCAACCGCTGTTGGGCAATCCACTGGCGGTGGTTATTGATGCGCACGGGTTGAGTGATGCGCAGATGCAGGCCTTTGCCCGTTGGACCAATCTTTCCGAAACCACCTTTGTATTGCCGCCGCTGGATGCCAGCGCCGATTATCGCGTGCGTATTTTTACCCCGGATACCGAATTTCCTTTTGCCGGGCATCCGACGCTGGGTACCGCTCACGCGCTGCTGGAGTCGGGCTGGCTGCCAAAAACTCCCGGAGTGCTGATACAGGAGTGTGGTGTGGGTCTGGTACCGGTACGTCTGTTGGCTCAGGGTGGGCTGGCATTTCGTGCACCGCCCGCAGAAATCGCCCCGCTGGCAACGGCAAGGGTGGCTGCGCTCGATGCCACTTTGCTGGAAGGCAGCCGGGATGCGGACACCCCGGCTTATCTCGTCAATATGGGTATTCGCTGGCTGGTAGTCAGAATGCGCAGTGCCGAGGATTGCCTGCGGGCCCGCCTTGATATTAACGCGTTGGCGGCATTGCAGGTGCAGGCCGGGGTTGATGGTATCGCCCTTTATGGCCCCTATCCGTCGGGGGAAGAGATCGATTATGAGGTACGCGCCCTCTTGGTTGAGCAGTCGCAACTGATTGAAGATCCGGTCACCGGCAGCGCCAATGCCTGCCTGGCCAGAGTGCTGGCGCTACAGAATTTCCCTGACGGTGGCCAGACGGCGGAGCAATATCTGGTTCGTCAGGGTACACAGCGTCAGCGAGACGGTCGGGTCAGGGTCACCTATCTTCAGGGGGAACCCTGGATTGGTGGTGAAAGCTGTACGCTGATCGACGGTGAAATTACGCTGTAATTCATTGATTTATTTCCCCGGCCACCACTGCACCAGTGAGTGGCTTGGGCTGATATCAAAGTGCGCGTAACCCAGTAAATGATTGACAATTTTTGCCGATCGCCAGGCGGTCAGGGTCAGTTGCCCTTCGGCACTGCCATGACTGTGGATCCCGGCATTGACGGCATAAATACGGTTAGTCTCCGGCCCCTCCCAGCGCAGATTAAAATTTTCCGCCAGCGGCAAATGTTTTTCCCGGTCATAGGGAATGCGATCCAGCAGCGGTTGCAGGTAGTCCGGCAGCCCAAGCCGGTATCCGGTGGCGAGGATGACGATATCCGCTTCGAAAAACTCCTCGCAAAGATCCAGACCGTGTTTAGCCTGCACCTGAAAACTGCCATTAGCCAACGGGTGAATATGTTGCAAGGTGCGGTGCGGCAACAGTGAGACGTTTCTCGGTTGGCGCAACACATCAAACCTATGATAAAGATGGTGATAGATTTTTTCTAACGTATGGTAGCTGATGCCGTCAGACGGCAGCTTTTGCGTTTTGATCTCTTGCTGGCGAATATCGTCGGGCAAGGTATAGAAATAGTTAACGTATTCCGGAGTGAAATACTCATTGGTGAATATCGACTCATCCAGCGGTTGAAAATTGGGCCGCCGTGATAGCCAGTACAACTGCGCCGGTTCGCCCCAATGTCCCTCGAGGGTATTAAGCACAATATCGGCCCCGCTTTGCCCGCCGCCAACAATCATCACCTTCTTGCCGTTAAAATCTGGCTCGCGCAGCGCAATTTCGGCGGCGTGGAAACAGTGCTTGCCCAATGCCGGGCGTGCCGCTATTGGCACCCAGGGCGCATGGCCGGTGCCCAGGCAGATATTGCGCGCCTGATAGCTTGCCGTTGCCGTCTGTACGTTGAACAGGTTTTTGCGGTCATCAAAATCAATGCTTTCTACCGGTTGTGAAAAATGCAGATTAGGGATTTTCTCACAGGCCCAACGCAGGTAATCCGAGAATTCGTCGCGACTGATGATCAGCTGTTCCGTCGCCAGAAAACGATAAATCTTCTTGCGCTCAACCAGATAATTAATAAACGAAAATTCGCTGCGCGGCGCCACGGTGGTCACCAAATCCTGCAACACATAGGTTTGCATGGTGGCGGTAGGTAATAGCATGCCGGGGTGCCAGCTAAAGGTGGGATTGGCATCGAAAAAAGCGCTTTGTAGCTGGTCGCTGTCTTGACTCATGGCAGCCAGGCTGAGATTGAAAGGACCGATACCGACACCAATAAGATCCTGAGTCATCTCCATTGCTCCACAATTAATTTTCCTTAAGCGTAGACGAAAATCGTCGCTTAATGCGCATTGCCCTGCAGAATATGAATAAAGGATTGCATCATCGGCGTGGCGGCAATCTGGTGACGATACAGCAGCCAGGTCTGGTTTTTAACCGCTTTTCCCTCCAGGATTATCGCCCGGCGATACAGTTTTTCCGGCAACGGCAGATAGCTGGCAACAATGGCGTAGCCCAGCCCGTGAGTGACCATGCCCAGGCATACTTCCAGCTTATCCACCGTCATGGCAATATTCGGCGCGTGGGTGAAATGGGCGTTCCACCAGCGTTCCAGCAACTGCGTCACATGCTGGCCATGCACGATGCGAATTTGTGGCAGATGCGGCAACAGCGCAAAGTCAAAGTCCTGTTCGCTAATCAGTAAATAATCATCCTCATCAATTAATTGCTGACCTTCTTTCCAGTGGTAATTATCTTTGACGATGGCAATATCAATTTCTCCGCGCTGCAACAGCGTAAAAATATCTTCGCTTAAACCACTCATTAAATTAATGCGGATGCCAGGATGGGATTGCCGAAAGCGATTCAACAACGGCGGTAGACGATAAGCGGCGTAATTACTCGATACGCCGATAGATATTTCCCCTTGCCGGGTATGATCGAGACTGTGCAGATTTTCTTTTAGCTGCTGTAAATCGCGTAATACCTTTTGCGCATGCTGCGCCAGAAACTCGCCCTGGGCGCTGAACACCAATCCCTTCTGACTTTCGTCAAATAGCCGGATCGCCAGTTTGCGCTCGATCTGTTTTAGCCGATAACTTAATGCCGGTTGTGAGGTGTAAAGCTGCTGCGCCGCGCGGGTGATATTTTTATGCTGATAGACGCTGGCAATAATCAGCCAATCTTTTTCATTCATGCTGTTTTCCCTGCCTGACACCGATAACCATAAAAGAATTTTTGCACAGAAGTGACTGCGGATAAAAACACTGAATTGGACGAGGCGTAAAAAATCCCCTATTTGTGGTGATAAATATTATTAACGCCGTTTTTACAGCAAGATAAAAACTATTTTCACCACGCTTTGCACCAGCCCAGGGAAATACCATGACCGTTTGCACCAATATGGAACAAAAAAATAAAATTATTTATGCCGTTGATCGTCTGGCACCGCAAATAAAGCAGTTGGCGTTAACTATCCATGCCCATCCGGAACTGAGTTTTGCCGAGGTAGACTCGTGCGCGGCGTTGATCGCCCCTCTGCGCGAGGCGGGATTTGTGATCGAGGAACAACTGGCAGGATTGCCCACCGCCTTTCGCGCCACCTTTGACAGTGGTAAACCGGGGCCGACTATCGCCTTGCTGGCGGAATATGATGCACTGATCGGACTCGGCCACGCCTGTGGACATAACCTGATTGGTAGCGCCTCGGTCGCCGCCGCGCTGGCGTTGCATGCAGGATTTCCTGAACTCAATGGCCGTATAGAAGTGATTGGCACACCGGCGGAAGAGGAGGGGGGCGGTAAGATTTTGCTGGCGGGAAAAGGAGTCTTTGATGGCCATGATGCCGTCATGATGTTCCACCCTCGCGATAAAACTATGGTCACCCGCGGAGGACTGGCCTGCGTAGATGCGGTATTTAAATTTTACGGCAAAGCAGCGCATGCCGCCTCGGCACCGCAAAACGGCATCAGTGCGCTGGATGCGGTGATCCACACCTTTGTCGGGGTCAATGCCCTGCGGCAGTTCTTTACTGATGACGTGCGCGTTCACGGCATTATCAGCGACGGTGGCAGCGCCACCAATATCGTGCCGGCCTATGCCGAAGCCAAATTTCTGATGCGTGCGACTACGGTAAAAGGTTTGGATATTGTGCGTCAGAAAGTGTTTGCCGCCGCGCAGGCGGCGGCAGCGATGAGTGGTGCGCAGTTGACCATTGAAGAGGGGCTGACCTATGCCGAGCGCAATAACAACCTGACACTGGCGACCTTCTTTCAACACAATCTCGAAACCCTGGGGGTGGACGTGGTGCCCCCGCCGCGCAGTGGCGGCATCGGTTCTTCGGATATTGGCAATGTCAGCCAGATCACCGCAGCGATCCATCCCTATCTGCGCATTGGCGATGTTATCCCCCATACCCCTGAGTTTGCCGAGGCGGCAGGTTCTGAAGCCGGGCTTGCGGCAATGATCCTGGCGGCCAAAGCCCTGGCGATGACCGCCGCCGATCTGATTACCGACCCGGCCATGCTGCGGGCGGTCAGAGAAGAATTCCTGAACTGGCAAGCCCAACGCTAATTGGCGAAATGCAGCTCTTACCTGGATAAACAAAATGAAAATGATCATAAAAAGTTCTCTGGTTTTTTTGGCCCTGACGCTGGTTGGCGGTGCGGCCCAGGCGGCCGGGGAAACCCTGCGCGTCGCGGCGGATCTCAGCTACCCTCCGTTCCAGTTTCGCGATAGCAAAGGGACGCCGAGCGGTTTTGAAATAGAGATCACCGACGCTATCTGTCAGGCGATGCAGGTTAAATGCGACTATGTGGTGACCAGTTTTGATGCCGAGATCCCGTCGTTGCTGGCGAAAAAAGTCGATTTTATCTCGCCGCAGGGGGCGACAGAAAAGCGCCGCAAGGTGATCGACTTTAGCGATTTTGTTTACCACATCCCCACCAAGCTGGTGGTGCATAAAGGCAGTGCGCTGCAACCGACCGCCGAGTCTTTGCAAGGGAAACGCATTGCCGTACAGCAGGGATCAATTCAGGAAATGTATGCCAATACCTACTGGCTGCCGAAAGGGGTTGAGGTGGTAGCCTACGCCGATCAGGACAGCATCTATCAGGATCTGACGGCGGGTCGTCTCGACGGGGCACTGAGCCCGGCGGTGGCGGTCACCTATGGCTTTCTGAACAAACCGGAAGGACAGGGATTTACCCTTACCGGCCCGGAGGTGCGCGACGATAAACTCTTTAGCATCGGTTCTGCCTACGGGTTGCGCAAAGACGACAGCAAAACCAAAACCTTGCTGAACCAGGGGCTGGCGAAGATTATTGCCGACGGCACCTGGGACAAGATCCGTGCAAAATATTTTGCCGATCTTGATATCGCCGTCCACCAGACAACAGGTAGCAACTAATGCCCTCGCTAGCGCCGGTCTATCAGCAACTGATGCCGATCGTCGACGATCTGCTACAACAGTTTGCCCATTTGCATCGTTTATCGGGCAGCGAGGATGCTGAGCGAGCCGCTGCGTTGCTGGTCAGTGTGCTGCAAAAGTATGGGCTAAATGCCCGGCTGGAACAGTGCCCGTTGCTGCTCAGCGATCCGCTGGAAGGCGGACTGGCATTGGCTGATTTTCCCGACTGGCACTGCGCGGCGAAAACCCGCTCTTTTTCCGCACACTGCCCGCAAGGGCGACGGGCAGCGCTGTTTTATGATCCCTTGTCGACCAGCGCCCGTAGCGATCGCCAGTGGCAGCAGTGGGCGTTGCAGGTTAAAGGCAAGATAGTGATTGCCGATCAAGGGTTTGAAGACTACGTCCAGCGGCTGTCAGCGGCGCAGGCCGTCGGTCTGGTCCATATCTGGGGATCGGCGGAATCGGCTCTGCATGAGGAGACGGTCGGGCCGATTTGGGGCACACCGACCCCCGACGATCGCCTGCGCTATCCAACCTTGCCGGTGGTTTCCATCAACCAGCATGACGGGCAGCGCCTGCTTGAGCTGTATCGGCAAACCAGCGGCCCGCTGCTGGCTGACCTGCGTACTGTGCTGCAACAACATGTGCGCATCTGTTCGCTACCGATTGTCGACATTGCCGGTGACAGCGATGAGTTTGTGTTGCTGTCTTCCCATTACGACTCCTGGCATCAGGGAGTGACGGATAACGCCACCGGTAATGCGCTCTGCGTGGCGATGGCGCTGCATTTTCAGCAACAGTCTGCCACGCTGCGACGCGGTCTGCGCATCGCCTGGTGGCCGGGGCATTCCAATGCCCGTTACGGCGGTTCCACCTGGTATGCCGATAACTATCGCCAGGTCCTGGGCGAGCACTGTATTGCCCATATCAACGTCGACTCGCCAGGCTGCCGCGATGCGGTGCAGGTGGTGATCAATGCCAGCGGCGCGGAGTTGACAGACTTTCTCCAGCAGGCCGTACAGGCGGTAACCGGTCAGCCGCCATTGCGTATCACTCCTTTGGGTAAAGGGGGTGACCAGTCATTTTGGGGCAGCGGTATACCGTTGCACTTTGCCCTGCGCGAGATCCCGTTGGAGAAAACCAGTGATTCTCCCGGCAGCGGTGGCGGCTGGTGGTGGCATACCCGGGATGACAGCTACGATAAAGTCGATCTGGCGATCCTGTGGCGTGACTGCCAAATCCACGTTCACTGGCTGGATCATTTACTGCATCAGCCGCTATTACCGCTTAATGTCGCGGATTATCTGCAAAAGATGTTGCTGGCGTTAAACACCCTGCAACAGCGGCTGGATCCCTGTTTTGATCTGCAGCCGATCGCCGCCCGGCTGCTGGCACTGCGCCAGCCTGCGCAGGCTCTGACGCAACTGACGGCGGCACAGCCCGAACGCTGGCAAGCGTTGTTAATTCGGCTGGCGGCCGAGCTGCACCGCGTGGGTTACAGCTCTACCGATGATTTTCACTATGATTTGAGCTATCACGGCGGTGCCTATCCCGGTTTGCAGCAACTGGCGGCCGATCTGCGTCAGACCAGTGAGGAAACTACCTTGATGATGATCACCCAGTATCGCCGCCAGCGCGATCGCGCCTGCTCGCTGTTGCAAAACATTCTCGCCGATATTCAGCGTGAAATGGCGGCTGCCGAATTGGACTCAGGGTGCAAACCCAGTTCGGCCACCACATAATCGACAAAACTGCGCAGTTTGGGCGACAAATGACGGTCGGGGCGAAACACAATATGCATTGGGCGCGCGGGGATGGAGTAGTCCGGCAATAACGCCACCAGTCTTCCCTGGCTCAGTGCTTCCTGCACCAGGACCTCGGCGGCAAGGAGAATGCCAAACCCTTGTAATGCGGCTTCCAGCATCGCCTTGCTGTCACTTATTTTTAAGCGGCCGCCGACGCTGACTTGCTCTGTTCTTCCCTGGTGAACAAACTCCCATTCGCCGCCGCAGTTGGGACGCGCCCAGTGGGTAAACCCCAGACACTCGTGCTGTTGCAGATCTTGTGGTATCTGCGGGGTGCCGTGCTCTGCCAGATAGCCGGGGGTGGCACAGATCAGGCACTGATAAGGCTGTAACTGGCGGGCAATCAGCGAGGAGTCATCAAGTTCGCCGAGGCGGATCACCGCTTCATAGCCGTCTTCAATCAAATCGACATAGCGGTCGTTGAGGGTTAATTCCACCTGCACTTTTGGGTATTGCTGCAAGTAGCGGGTGATCAGCGCTGTCATACGACTGGCCCCAAAGGTGACCGGGGCATTAATCCGTAACAGACCACTGGGTTCGGCGTGCATGGCATCGATTAGACTGTCTGCCTGCTCGGCGTCTTCCAGCAGCTTTTTGCTGTGCTGATAATAGACTCTTCCCGCTTCCGTCAGACTCTGACGCCGGGTGGTGCGGTTAAGCAAACTGGTGCCCAGCCTTTCCTCAAGAAACAGAATATGTTTGCCGACCATTTGCGCTGACATCTGCAAGGCATTGCCCGCCGCGGCAAATGAGCCTCTGTCCGCGGCTTCGATAAATACCGCCATGCTGCTTAGTCTGTCCATACTCCCCGCCTATTAGAAACTAATGCTTTCGATACTCGCTCTACTTTGCCTGTTTATCGCCGATTGATCATTAAATAGAGTGGTTTCTGAGGAAAAAAACGGCGTATTTATTTAACAGCATCAAAGGAGTCAGCAATGAAAATAGGCATAGTGGGAGCCGGATTTATTGGCCGCGCGGTGGCGTTATTGGGTGTGCAACAGGGCTACGAGGTGATGATCAGTAACTCTCGTGGACCCGAGACGCTATACAGTGCCGTGCCCGGGCTGGGCTGTCTGGTGGGAACGGCGGAACAGGCGATTGCCTTTGGCGAAATAGTGCTGGTCGCCATTCCTTTTCATCAGATTGGCAATCTGCCTGCCGCTGCTTTTAGCGGCAAAATCGTGATGGACGCCAATAACTATTATGTGGAACGCGACGGGCATTATCCGGCGTTAGATCAGCAGCAAACGACCACCAGTGAAATGCTGGCCGCGCAATTGCCTGCGGCAACAATAGTCAAAGTGTTTAACGCCATCTATGCCAGGGATCTGGAGACCGATGGTCGACCCGCCGGTACCCCCGATCGTCGCGCGCTGCCTATCGCCGGTGACGATCCTCTTGCCAAAGCGCAGGTGTCAACGCTGTTGGATCAGATGGGTTTTGACGTGGTTGATGCCGGAGATCTGCATCAGGGCTGGCGTTTTCAGCGTGGCATGCCTTGCTACTGCGTACCACTCAATGCCGCTGAACTGACAAACAAACTGGCGCAGGCCCGCCGTCCAGAGGGGATTTAGCGCCGCGCTCGGTCCGGGGCTAAGCTACCCAGCGGTTTGACCATATATACGCTTAAAGGATCGTAATTATAGTCGCCAAAACAGTCGGTTAGCTGAAATCCTTGTTTTTGATAGAACCTGACTGCCGCCAGATGGTCGATCCCGGTTTCCAGATACAGGCGCGGCAGTGCCAGCTGTCGCGCCTTGGCTTCAATGGTGGCCATTAGCGCGGCGGCAATATTTTGTCCGCGATAACTCTCATTGACATATACCCGTTTGATTTCCGCCAGGCGGTTATGTCCGATAAACAGACAGGCACAGCCGACAGCGAACTCGCCTATCTCGGCAATAAACGGATAGTGCTCGTGATCGGCCATTTTCTCAAGCGGCGTGCTGTAGTCGCTTTCCGCCGGATAGAGCACGCTTTGGTAGGCGTCGAGATGGCGCACCAGTTCAATAAACTGCGGATTACTGACGCTTGTCGGGCTGATCCTGAGCATATAAAACTCCTTGTGGGTGATGGATCACCAGCAGATAACGGCAGGGGACGTTACCGGTGTTGGCATAGGTCACGGCAACATCGACGCCAAAGCGCAGAGCATCGCCGGCATTTAACGCATAGCGGCTCTCGCCATAATCCACGCTAAGTTCGCCCTCCTGTAACCAAAGCTGCTGCTGATAAGATGCGTGGCCCCAACTGGGGTAGCTGACTCGTGCCTTGGGCGGCAAGGTAATTTCAACCATTTCCAGACCGTTCAACGGTTCCGGTGGCATCACCTGACGGCGCAGATAACCGATATCGGGATCTTGCCAGCTGTTTTGCTCTTCTCGTCGCCACAGATTTTTGGCTGCGGGCTGGGTTTCGGACAACAGCTGGGTGACAGAAACCCCCAGCCCCGCCGCAAGCTTGCCCAGCAGGGTGGCGCTGGGGCTGCTTTCCTGGCGTTCAATCTTGGAAATCATCGCCTTGCTTACGGCAGATAACTCAGCCAGTTGTTCCAGGCTCAGACCTTTGCTTTTCCGTAGTTGCCATAACCGTTGGGCAATTATTTCGTCGATCGACATTTTATCTTCCCTGTTATTTACTTTTGTGGAATTAATTCTAATATAGTAGAATGATGTCAAGCAAGGAAAATACCATGGACCTGATCACCTGCACTGAACAAAAGCATGCCGAGGCTATACTTGAAATCTTTAATGATGCCATCCTCAATTCTACCGCCCTTTACGACTATAAAGTCAGGTCGATAGAGAGCATGGGGCCCTGGTTTACCGCCAAAGATAAGGGAAACTTTCCGGTCATTGGCCTGGAAGACCAGCAGGGTAAGCTGCTTGGTTTTGCCAGCTATGGCACTTTCCGCGCCTGGCCCGCCTATAAATATTCTGTGGAACACTCTATTTATATTCATCCACAGCATCGTGGGCAAGGTCTGGGTAAAATTTTGCTCAATGCGCTGATCGCAGAAGCCAAACAACGCCAGGTACATACGCTGGTTGGCGGCATTGATGCCAGTAATATCGCCAGTATTGCGCTGCATACTCAGGCTGGTTTTCTTGAGGCGGGGCTGATCAAGCAGGCCGCGTATAAATTTGATCGCTGGCTGGATCTGGCATTCTATCAACTTATTCTAACTACCCCCGATCGCCCCATTGCGCAGTGATGGCGCAATGAAAAAGCAAGAGATAGAGTGTTTCCCTGGCGCCGCAGATTTATGGTTAGCGATATTGCCGCCAAGGAGCCATAGCCACCATGAAATATGAACATAACCAGACCACCGCAGAGCAGGACGAACGCCGCTGGCAGGCGGTGGTGGATCGCGACAGCCAGGCGGACGGTGCTTTTGTATATGCGGTGAAAACCACCGGAATTTACTGCGCTCCCGCTTGCCCGTCGCGGATACCTAACCGGCAAAACGTCGAGTTTTTTAGCGATGGCTCGCAGGCGGAAGCCGCCGGTTATCGTCCCTGTAAACGCTGTCGTCAGGGGCGTATTTCATTGCACCAACAACAGTCTGAACAGGTTGCGCAAGCCTGTCGCCTGCTGGAGAGTAGCGAGAAAACCCCGACGCTGGCGCAGGTGGCCAGTCAGGTCGGTATGAGTGCCTTTCATTTTCACCGTGTGTTTAAATCTTTTACCGGGCTGACGCCACGGGCCTATGCGTTGGCCAAAAGGCAGCAGCGTGTGCGGGAAAATCTCACGGACCAACAGTCGGTAACCACTTCGATACTGGCTGCCGGTTATGCCTCGTCAGGCACTTTCTACGCATCTTCACCGGCCAGTCTTGGCATGACGCCACGCGCCTTCCGGGCTGGCGGGCAGGGGATGACGGTGTGGTTTGCCGTGGGGCGCTGTTCGCTGGGGGATATTCTGGTCGCCGAAAGCAGTCGCGGGATTTGTGCCATTTTACTGGGCGATGATGCGCAGGCGCTGGTGGAGTGCTTACAGGACACCTTTCCCCATGCGCAACTGCTGGCCAATAATGCCGATTTCGAACAACGTATCGCCATTATCGTTGGCTGGGTGGATGATCCCGAGAGCGGCCTCGATCTGCCGCTGGATATTCGCGGTACCGCCTTTCAGCAAAGGGTGTGGCAAGCGCTCCGGGAGATCCCCCTCGGTACCCGGCTAAGCTATGCCGAAGTGGCGGCCAAAATTGGCTCGCCGAAAGCGGTACGTGCGGTGGCCAGTGCCTGTGCCGCCAATCTGCTGGCGGTGGCTATTCCCTGCCACCGCGTAGTGAAAAGCAACGGTGCCCTGGGCGGCTACCGTTGGGGGATTGCGCGCAAGAAAAGGTTGCTTGAGCGGGAAGAAAAAAATTAATCAGCCATCGGCATAAAAGGAGTTTGATGACAACCTTGCCTGTCTGATCGAAATACCCGGGCATGGCACAGTTGGGGGCGCTCCGGCCCCCACGGCGTACTTTCCCTAATCTCGGACTTTGTCAGCGGTCTGAAAAGCTTCAAGCTTTTGTTTTTGTATCCCGTCTGCATCGAAGTTTTCTTCACCTAGCCACTGCTGGAAGGCGGTCTTAATCGCTGGCCATTCGTGGTCGAGCATGGAATACCAGCAGGTATCGCGATTAAGCCCTTTGCTGATCAATGCCTGCCGGAAGGTGCCTTCATACTGAAAACCAAAACGTCTGGCGGCCAAATTAGAGGCTTCGTTAAGGCTATGACATTTCCACTCACAGCGCCGATAGTCCAGGGTATCGAAGAGATAGCTCAGCAGCAGAAAGATCGCCTCAGTGCCAAAGCGGGAACGTTTCATCAGCGGCGACCAGTTCACCCAACCAATCTCGGCGACGCCGTTTACCGCATCAATACGCATTAGCGAGACGCCGCCAATGGCGCGCCGGGTACGTTGATCGACGACGGCGAAATAGAGCGGATCCTCCAGGCGTGAAATATGGCTGATATAGCTATTGCAGTCGGCCTGGGTAGCGGGACGATTGATGGAGAAATAGGTCCAATCGCGTTCGTCATCAATACTGTGCCAGGCCGTAAACAGGGACTCACTGTGTTTGTCACAGTCCAGAGGCTCGAGCTGGCAGTAATGACCTTCCAGTGTCCTGCGTTCAGGGCGTTTACGCGGCTGATTATTGGCAAGCTCGTCGCCCACCGGTTGCCCAAAGTGATTGATATTGGTCATCTGCTTTCTCGTCGTGCGGGTAGGAATTTCTATACAAACAGAAGAACCCCATTATCGCAACCTTTGTCCCTTCGCTGTGGCTAACCGGGGCCAGACCGCTTGCGTCGTTTTTGCGATTTTAATCACAACCTGGGTGTTTACCGCAGGCAGTTTTTAGCAGGTGTTGTATAACAAGTTAGGTTTTATTAGCCAAAACAAGCTCTTTTTCAATGTGACTTGTGTGATAACTTTTGCAGCGTTCAATGCCAACCGGCAGGGAGTCATAAATGGCAAAGCAAGATATTGAAGAAAATTATCAGCCGCATTCACCGCTTTCACGCCGTCGTTTATTGCAGTTTGGTGCTGCCAGCCTGACGCTGGGACCCAGCCTTTTATCTCCTCTGGCGCGAGCGAGTACAACAACCCCGGCAGGGGCCTCTCCCAAGATGCCGTCTGCCCCCCTGGGCAAGCAGCCAGCCATGGCCGAAGGCTGGCAGGATTTGCCGGCGATACTGGCCAGAATCAAAGCCCCTGTTTTTGCTGCCCGCGATTTTCCGCTCAGCGACTTTGGTATTCACCACCCCGAGCAGGAGGTGTCGGAAGCCATTAAACAGGCCATTGCTGCCTGTCACCAGGCGGGCGGTGGACGGGTGGTGATCCCGCCGGGTGTTTACTACACCGGTCCTATCCAGCTGAAAAGCGGTGTGAACCTGCATCTGGCCGACGGGGCGACGCTGAAATTTTCCACCGATCCGGCCAAATATCCCAATGTGCTTACCCGCTGGGAAGGGATTGAGTGTGTCAATTTCTCACCGCTGATCTATGCCTATGGTGAGCAAAATATTGCCATCACCGGTAAGGGCACTCTGGACGGTCAGGCGAGTAAAGCCAATTGGTGGGCATGGAAACAGGCCGATGGCACCCAGGTCAGGCAGTTTAACGATATGAAATCGCTGATGCAGATGGGCGAAAAAGGCACCCCGGTGGCAGAGCGGATCTTTGGATTGGGGCATTTTCTGCGGCCTAACTTTATTCAGCCCTACCACTGTAAAAATGTGTTGATTGAAGATATCAGCGTAATTAATTCGCCGATGTGGGAACTGCATCCGGTATTAAGCGAAAACGTCACCATTCGCGGCGTGCAGATCCATTCCCATGGCCCCAATAACGACGGCTGCGACCCGGAATGCTGCCGCGATGTGCTGATAGAAAACTGCGTATTTGATACCGGCGACGACTGTATCGCCATTAAGTCAGGCAAAAATAACGATGGCCGCCGGGTCAATAAGCCTGCAAGTAATATTGTGATCCGTGGCTGTAAAATGCTCGATGGGCACGGTGGTGTGGTGCTGGGCAGTGAGTGCTCGGGCAATATTTATAATGTCTTTGTTGAGGATTGCGAGATGGACAGTCCGCACCTCGACCGGGTGCTGCGCTTTAAAAATAACGCGGTGCGCGGTGGCAAACTCGAAAACGTTTTTATGCGCAATATTCGTGTCGGACAAGTCAGCGAAGCCATATTAACCATCGATTTTTTGTATGAAGAGGGCGAAAAAGGGCCATATAAACCGGTAGTGCGTAACGTCAATATCGACAATGTGATCAGCCGCGCCAGCCCACGGGTTATGTATATCGTGTCTTTTAAAGGCGCGGAGATCGACGGCATAAACTTTGCCAACTCGACCTTTAGCGGTATTGAGTCCAGCGAGGTGATGGCGACCACTGGCACGGTGTCGTTTCGCAATGTGGTGATTGAGCCAAAAAATAAACCCCAGGGGCTGAATTCTCGTCTGCCCAGTCAGGGCTGGTAGCGTGTCCTTTGTGCCGGGGAGATCGCATAATTTTATTTCCCTGGCCGCCGCTCCTTCGATAAAGTGAATTCAACTGACTGCGGATGAATTCCTGAGGGCTATAATGCAACAACTGGATAAAATCGTTAATTTTTCGACTAACCCAATTCTCGACGCCGATTTTCTGACGCAGTGTAAACAGCGGTTGGATGAGAAGGGCGCACTGGTTTTACATAATTTCCTCAATGCCGAGGCGCTCGCCGCCATTAAGCAGGAAGGGGACGATAATCGTCACTTGGCTTATTACACCAGCAGTAATCACAATGTTTATTTGCTGAAACCCGATGACACGCTGCCCATGACCCATCCGCGCAACCGGCAGATTGTCTCTTCCAAGGGCTGTATCACCGATGAAGAGATCCCCGCCGAGTCGGCATTGCGCGCCCTGTATGACGCGCCGGCATTCCGAGCATTTCTCTGCGCGGTGCTGGGTGAACAGCAGCTCTATCCCTATGCCGATAAACTTTCTTCTATCAATCTGCATTACGCCAGCGCTGGCCAGGAGCTGGGCTGGCACTTTGACAACTCTTCCTTTGCCATTACCCTGCTGATCCAAAAGCCTCAGGACGGCGGCGTATTTGAATATGTCGAAAATCTGCGGGATGCCGATAAAGGCGAAATGAATTTTGCTGGCGTCGAGCAATTGCTTGAACAACAAATTACCCCGAAAAAGCTGGCGATTGAACCCGGCGATCTGGTGTTGTTTCGCGGGCGTAATGCCATCCACCGGGTGACACCTACCCAGGGGGATACCACCCGTATGCTGGTGGTTTTGGCCTATAATTCACAGCCGGATATCGCCTTGTCAGAAACCGCCAGAATGACCTTTTACGGACGTATCTGACGGTTATTGCACGCCCCTCTGATCAGGGGCGTAGCATTTTACAGCGAGGAGAGTGCGTTAAAGGCACGACTGAAAATTTGCTGACTACGCAGCTTAACCAATTGCTGCCAGTCTTTATCCTGCGGATAGAAGCCTTCAAATAGCTCCCCTTTGATTCTTTTGCCCTGCGTACTTTGCGGATCGCCATACAGATGCAGCCAGTGATCGTCGCGAACCAGATGATGCATGGTTTCACTGTCGTAGGTGCCACATTCAATGACTAACTGGATCAGGCGGGTCTGCGGCAGATTATCCAGCATAAACTGCGAAAGATAGCCGGTTGCCGTGGCGGTAACGCCGGTATCGCTACCGATATTTTTTCCGGTGATCAGCACATATAACCAGGGGCCAAAAATATCCCGCGCCTGCTGCAGCATCGGATAGGCTTGCCGGGCGATAGCCATCAGCATTGGATGACCATAAGCGCCAGCGCCGGTGTGCAGATCAAAGCTGATCATCGCCTGGGCATGGGACAGGTGGTGGGCAATGATTTTGCCCAGCGTCAGGTTAGACCAGCTGGCCTGCTGACCGCCAAAGAAAATTCCGTCGGCATAATGGTATTGGCCGGCTTCGACGATTTTTTTCACCTCGCCCCAGCCTGAACCTGAACCCTGTGCATAGTTATCGATAATATCGTCGGCAGCTGCACGCTGCGGGCCGTTAAGATCCTGACTGAGATAAATATCGTGCAATGCATGATAATGCGCATTATCGGGCAACGGTTGGCTAAAATCGACGAAGTTGCGATTCAGATCCATATTGTCTTCGTTTACCCGCCGCAGATGCGCGGTACCCCAGGGATTGATCAAATGGATCATTACTACGGCGGTGTCCGCAGGCAGGGCGTTGGCGTGATTGACCTTCAGCCAGTCAATCTGGCATTGCGAACCATAATAGCCTTCGACGCCATGCGTGCCCGAGACCACCACCAGCAATCGCGGGGATAGCGGGTTACCGAGCACGGCAACATCGGTCGCCAGTGTTTCGCCGTTGGGGCCAGCCAGGGGATGGGGATAGCTGGTTACTCTGGCTCCCGCCTGTTGTGCCGCAGAAAGAAAATCTTCACGTTGCTCGGTAAAGTCAGGTAGCTGAACGTAGCCTTGCAGCATCCTTATCTCCTCGTTTAGGGGCTTTGCCCATCGGCCAGGCGTAACCTGGCCGGCGGCAATCAGGGTTTTTTATTATAAACTTCGAAGCTGAAATATTTTTTCTCAATCTTCTCGAAGGTGCCATTTTGGTGGATAGCCGCCAGCGCCTTGTTGATCATATCAACATGCTCCTTATCCCCTTTGCGCAGCCCGATGGCGGTGCCTACGCCGAGATAGCGAGGGTCGTCGATCATCTCGCCACTAAAGGCAAAGTCTTTGCCTGCTGCTGTATCGAGGAAACCCGATTGCGCAGCGGCGGCGTTGGTCAGAGAGGCGTCTACCCGACCGGTTTGCAGATCCTGATTGACCAGATCCTGGTTCTGATAAGAAACCACATTCACCCCTTTGCTGCGCCACAGTGCCTGGGCGTAGGCTTCCTGAATGGTGCCTTGCGCCACACCAATGTTTTTACCTTTCAGGCCGTCAGCCGTTGGCAACAATCCGCTGCCCTTTTTGGCGATCAACACACTTGGGATATGGTAAAGCATGTCTGAAAAATCAACCTGAGCCTGACGTTTCGGTGTCACCGACATGGCGGATAACACCGCATCGAATTTCTTGGCATCCAGCGCCGGGATAATGCTGTCGAACCCGGTTTCGACCCAGACACACTTCATCTTCAATTCCTGGCAGATGGCATTGCCCAGGTCGACGTCAAAACCCACCAGGCTGCCATCGGCGGCTTTGGTTTCAAAGGGGGCAAACGTTGGATCCACCCCAAAGCGCAATACCGCGTCGGCATTGGCCAGCGAGCTAAAAGAGGCCAGAGCCAGTAAGGTGACTAACGCGCTTTTTTTCATTAAAAGATCCTCGAGAGAAACAGATAGCTTAGGTAAGCAAGATACGTACCATTTTTATTGATTCACTTTGAGAATACCCCAGCAAACCAGGGATCTAAATATGCGTATTAAAAACAGTTTATTGCTCCGGCAGGGAGTGATAGAACAAGAAGAATATAAGGTTGGGGAGCATGTGCAGGGCGGCTTTCTCTGCACGGGTGGGACGGTTCCTGGCAATAAACGTCTTTATCTTTAGTGACTGAGGGGAGGGGACAATGAAAATCAGCATCGCTAAAAAAGAAGATGCGCAGGGGTTATGGCGCTTACGTAACCAGGCATTACGTTATGGATGCTGTGAGGTTTTTGATGCTAAAACTCTGCAAGCTTTTACCCCCGAAACTATGCCCGCCGGTATGTTCAAGGTTATTGAAGAAAATCAGGTCTACCTCATTGCCGCACCTGCGGGGGATACACCTTGTGCCTGTGGCTATCTGGATTTGATTACCGGTAACGTCGAGGCCATTTTTACCTTGCCGGCCTACCAGGGGCGTGGGCTGGCATCGACTATTATCGCCGCCATCAAACAGCAGGCCAAAAGCCAGGGGATAAACCAATTGACCCTGTCTTCTACACCCAATGCGGTAGGATTTTACCAAAAACAGGGATTTAGCATTGTCAGCAATGGCAAATATTTCTCATCTTCAACCCAAAGCTATCTCGACTGTGTGGAGATGATTTGGCTGAGAGAGGGCGAAAGTGCCAGTGATCTCCTATAGTCTTTAGCGCAATAGGCAAGTACGTAAAATCTGATAGAAATAAATTCATCGTCTTAGCGTTTTCAACGCGTTGCTCGATTGCCTTTTAATAGGCCCCGTGTACGATAAGTGGATAGAAGACCGCACGATAAGGAGTAGGGAATGGCTGCAAAACGTGAAGAAGAAAAAGTGTCTTGGGAACAAGTGATGAGTATGGCTAACCCTGCGGCCAAATGTACTTTTGAGAGTGACAATGTCGGCATGGGGTTTATATGGGAATGGGATGCCAAGGTGTATCAAATTTTCATCGCCAACAACCAGAGCGATAATCTGACCATTCTGAGAAAGCTTTTTAATTCTGCGCTGATCATGGCAAAAATGTGATATTCACCGCTCTGGAGAACGGTGTTTTACCCATAGGCGATACGGTCTGGTCAGTTCGAATACATATGAAGGTATTTACGCCGCCTGTTTTTTCCGGCATGTGGTGGCGTTTACCCTCCTTACCACAGTGTTGTCTATGATGCTTGCAGGCTCAGGCTATATAACTTTAAGCACCCTGACTGACCTGTGAGAATGTCATTTTCCTATAGTTTTTCTCTTAATCTGAAAGGACCTTGCCCGCACTTGTGGCAATCTTTATGGCATGATGATTAAAATGGATTTTAAACATGTCAAAGGCAATTTCGGGGGGCACCGCACAGCAACCTGCGTTCTATCTCTATGATGAAAAAAATAAAATTGATAAAGCTTCTTCACAGCCTGCTGTAGAGGTGCCTGCAGTTAAAGTTGACTACGACCAGCCAAATGAATGCACGGTGCTAAGAGGTTTTGGCATCAGGGGGTTGTCTGTTTTTTCCGATGAGAATGGCCATATCAGGGTTGTTTTAGAAAAAAACTCGCCTTTGCATAGATTAGTATTTAGCGGTGGGGGCGCTAAGGGATATTCATACCCTGGTGCTATTTCTGCACTGGAAGACGTAGGCGCTTTAGCTGATATTCGCGAAGTCAGAGGAACCTCGGCGGGGTCTATCCTCGCTTTGGCCGTGGCCACAGGGATGTCTGCCGATGATATTACCCAAGAAGTTTTCAACTTGACCAGTAAAGTTATTCTTGGCAGCAAGTCGGCGCGTAACAGCTCGCTAGGGGCTTCCTTATTGCGAATAATGACGGGGGGATATGTTTTTAGCACCTATGAGAAACTGGAAAATTTTTTGGCTGAAATGGCTAAAAAGAGTGTCTTGAAATGCATTAATAAATTTCTGGATGAAAATATGCAGATCCCTGATGCGGTGAAAGATATTCATGAAAAACTCAATTCTCCGCTAGGACGTGTCAGTTTTCAAGATTTGGCTCAGTTGCAGGATCATGGCGTCCGCGGGGTTAAGCGACTCGTTATTAATACCACCTCGGGTAAGGATGGGCTTCGGCTATACAATAGCGACAGTCCAGGATGTCGGGAACAGGATATCGCGCGTATCTCCGCAACGTCGAGTGCCATAACCGCTGACAGGCATGATACCAATAATAAAAACGAAGCCGACGGCGGTTATGTCTTAAACATGCTCTCCCCGCGTTTTATGGAACCGCTGATGGGTTATGGCAATAAAATGTTTGAGGATACGAGTATTTCTATACGAGTCGGCGAGCCGCTAATAAATCCATTAGCCACACGCGACGCAACAGAAAATTTTCTCGCTAAAAATATAACCGGCTCGAAACAAAATAGCTATCCTGTAGGTTACGTCAACGAAAAAACCATTGAATTAATGGCGAGTAATAATATCGTTAATATTAATTCCTTCGTCAATGGCAAGGATTATAGTGGTTTTATCAGCGGAACGTTGAATTTCAATATGTCCGAAAAAATAAGACAGCAATTACAGGCAAATGCCTATCAAAATACCTTGGAATATTTAAGTTCGCGCGCACAAATCAAGCCCGAGTATCATTTTTCATCAATGCATGAATTTTTATTGAATATGCCAGAAGAGCTGTTTACTGAAGTCTGCTCAAATGAAGAGTCCTGCCGAGATATTGGCTGTGAACTCCTTGATAACGTGATGGAACTACGTCTGAGTGCGCGCAATGCGATTACAGAAGCGAGTAAATCTTTACATGTCAAGAATACTCATCACAATATCAGCGTGTTGAAAAAATTGAGCCATGAACTTGATGCATTACTCCCTTCCGGCAATGATTCTCAAAAAGAACAGGAGAAAGCACAAGCCATTGCGCAATTGCTGATTTCACAGAATGATCATTCTCTGGCCGCCGCACTTCGCACCAATCAGGACAATACCAATCTTGGTGGGACAGTGGTAGATATTGCCATAAAGCATTTTAAAGTTATTGATCTTGAGTTGGAGGCTGATCGGGTTATCAGAGATAAAATATACCCATTAATTGAAAAAGCAGTGAAGAAAAAGAATATGTCACTTCTCGCAGAATTAGAAAAGTTAAAGAGTGTGCTATCTGCCCCGATCGATTCTCCCTGTATACTGAGAATTGTCAAAGATCAACTGATTAATATACAAAATACCACTAAACCAAAGCCAACCGCGCAAAGTCTGGTTCAACCATATAGCCAAGTACAGATGAATGCAGCAATTTTGGCGCAATTGAAAGCTTAGCAGGTGTTTTTGCGGCACTAAGCAGAGAGCGTGCTATAAATACTCGAGTGTTAACGATACCGCTTGTTAAGCGATTTTTTGCATTGGTTACAACATACGGATATCCATCCGTTGGTTGCAAGTTGTGTTTTTCATTATGAATTTGAATTTATTCACCCATTCGCTGATGGCAACGGAAGAATGGGCCGTCTGTGGCAAAGGTTAATTCTTAGTGAATGGCGAGCAGAGCTGGCATGGTTGCCGGTAGAAACCTTAATCCACAACCAACAGCAGGAGTATTACCGCGTACTCGGTGAGTGCGACCGGGTTAGTGACTGCAGTGCATTTATCAGCTTTATGCTGGATAAATTGCGTGAAGCATTAGCCGAAGGGCTTGCAGGGAAAGCATTTGCCTACGACAAACTGTCGGAAGAAATGTCGGAAGAAAACCGAGCCAAGTTAAGTAAGACGGCGCAAAATATTCTGGGTTTATTGGCCGACAAACCGATGCTAACCATTGCTCAGCTTGCGACAGAACTGGTTATCAGCTCGCGGACCATTGAGCGACATCTAAAAGTATTGCCGGATAATCAAAAAATCAAGCGTATAGGCGCGACCAAGAATGGCCGTTGGCGGGTGGTTTGAGAGTGTCTTCTTCTGTCAGTTCCCATAACTTAACTGCACTCGGTTAGTAACCTATAACTGCTTAAGAGTAAATATTTATGTCATCGATGCTTATCAGTGGTTAATTTCGTTCTTTTATCACGTTCTATGGCATTTTTTAGCTAAATGTCTATGAAAATTTGATATAAATTTAGAGTTCTGTGTGCGAAGTTAGTCGTGGGGATTGACCCTTAAAAAAAAGTTATAGTACTATCAAAAATGCAGCTTTGTATGGTTTTTAGCATGTTAAATATATTCTATATGCCGAACTGACGGTATAGTGATACATTACTTAAAATATTTTTATGGGGTATTTAATGTCTGACATACATTCTTGGTTGATGGAAAATACAGAAAAAAATAGTTATTTATTCATAAAGCGACTATCGGCAAACGACACCGGAGCAACAGGGGGGCATCAGGTCGGAATTTATATACCATTTAAAGTCGTTGACAAACTTTTTCCCTCAATTAACCATATTCGTGAAAAAAATCCTGATGTTTTTATAAATGCTCATTTTTCCTCCCACCAATGTTCTAATTCTACCCCAAGAGCAATTTACTACAACAGTAAGTTCTTTGGCGGGACAAGAAATGAGAAACGAATAACCAGATGGGGAGGTAGTCCTCTCCAGGATCCCGAAAATACTGGCACTATTGCGATTTTGGCTTTTGATTTAATTGAAGGCAGTGATGCTAGTCAGGTCGACGTCTGGGTATGTAAAAATTCAGCTGAGGAAGATATCGTTGAATCCATACTTGGTGAGATTATCCCGGGAAATTATTTACATGGAAACGCTAATACAATCCTCGGAGGTTATGCACCCGTTAAAGATCTTCCAAATGTTAAATATAAAATTCCGGATTTGTGGAAAGAAAAGTTCCCCTCTGGGAAGGATATTATTATTTATGCTGCCGATTACTATAATAAGGGTAATGCCGATCCTGATATGCAACTTCTTGACAGGCGGCGTGTAGAATATGAAATTTTCCTCTTGGTTGAGGAAATAAATGTCCTGGATAAAATTCGTAAAGGCTTTGAAACAGTTAATGAATTTATTGAAATGGCAAATTCTGTTAGTAACCGTAGGAAATCTCGTGCAGGGAAGTCGCTTGAGATACACCTGGAAAAACTATTTACTGAACATGGGCTGCGGCATTTTGCTACTCAGGCTGTGACCGAAGGTAATAAAAAACCAGATTTTCTTTTCCCTTCAGCCGTAGCTTATCAGAACAACAATTTTCCAGACGAAAACCTCAGAATGCTTGCAGTGAAAACAACCTGTAAAGACCGCTGGAGACAAATTCTCAACGAGGCCGACAGAATAGGTAATATTCATTTATTTACTCTCCAGGAAGGGGTTTCAGTAGCACAATTTCGGGAAATGCAGCAAGAGCAAGTCAAACTTGTAGTGCCCGCAGCATTGCATGAGAAGTATCCTAAAGCAATCCGAGATGAGCTTATGACTCTTGGTGAGTTTATATCCGAACTATCTGAATTATATAAAGATATATAATCAAATTCACCAGGCTGGTTAAGTCAGACTGGATTTTTAAAACAGGGAAAGCTTTCGATTGCTATCAATAAGTCTAAATGGCTTTCCCAATATCCAGAATATGTATACCATGAGTATCTATCTCTGCCGATGAATTACTCGAAAAAATCCACTCTTCAACTCTTGCTGATAATTCTTCTCGTGATAGTTTTAGTCTGCCTTTGACAGCACACTCCCAAATAATTAATATGCTCCATCCATTATTAATCAATTTTTCATTCACTATTCGATCTCTTTCAATATTACTTTTAATTTTGTTCAGCCAAAAATCGGTACGAGTAGCTGGTAATTTGAAAAGGTAACAATTATGGTGATGCCAAAAGCATCCATGAGTGAATATAATTTTTTGGTGAGAGCTTATAACGAAATCGGGCCTTCCTGGCAGATCTTTTACTTGAATAAGATAGTCGAATCCTAACTCTGATAATACATCAGATATAGTATTTTCGATGGCTGTGCCATAAGTCCGTATCGCTTTCATGTTCTTGCTGCGAGTGGCAGGGTTATGGACGTCAGCCATACTAGTTACGCAACCTTTTTCTTTTTATCTTGCTCAATAGCTTTAGCAATATAAGGTTCAAGAAGTTTTGCTACTGCTGCAAATACTGGAACAACTACAGAGTTTCCAAACTGACGGTATGCCTGAGTATCTGATACCGGAATTCGGAATTGAGTGCCTGTTGGTGACTCGAATCCCATCAGCCGAGCACATTCTCGAGGAGTTAATCTTCTTGGACGATTTTCCTGATTATTCTTATCATCAAAATCTATTTCTCCCAAATTCATATCCCATCCACGGTCTATAAGTATTTCAGACCCATCTTTGTGGTATCTGGCAGATAAAGTTCGTGCAACACTCTCAGGGTTTTCAGGATAAACCATGCCGAAACCAAAGCCATTACCCTTAGCTTGGTGTTTTTTTGCATAATTATATAAGTATTTCCATAATAATGGAGAGAGTATGTATTTATTTTCTACTTTTTCATCCAGAATTTCATGAATTGTTGGTCGGCGAGACGGGTAGCTATTTTTTATATTTCGTAAAGTGAATCCCTTATCAATGTTAAGGTCTCGGCGAAATCCGACTAAAACAATTCGCTCACGATGTTGAGGCAGGAAATGTTTTCCGTCAATAACTTTGGGGTCATCAGAACCAATGTGTTCAGCATCGGAAACAATATAGCCTAATTCATCGAGTGTATTCATAATTACACGAAACGTATTTCCTTTATCATGGCTTTTAAGGTTTTTTACGTTTTCTAGTAAAAAAATAGCAGGTTTTTTAGATGCAATAATCCTGGCTACATCAAAGAACAAAGTACCTTGTGTCTCACATTCAAACCCATGAGCTCTACCCAAAGAGTTCTTTTTTGATACACCTGCAAGGGAAAAAGGTTGGCAAGGAAAACCTGCTAACAAAACATCATGATCAGGAATCTCACGATCAATATTATCGTATGCTTCTTGTTCACTTATTTTATCATTATCACTTAGCGTTATTTCTCGAATATCAGAGTTGAACTTGTGGTTTTGTGAGTCACAGTACCAGTTTGCCTTATAAGTGCGCACAGCATCCTTGTTCCATTCACTGGTAAAAACGCACTGGCCACCGATGTCTTCAAATCCTTTTCTAATCCCACCGATACCTGCGAAAAGATCGATAAATCGGAAATTATAGTTCGGATGGTTTTTCGGTGGTTCAGGCAAAAGCCGGTTCAGCATCTTCACTTCAAGTGCTGTAAATGGTTTCTGTGCGGTTTTACCGTTCAGCCAGCGGTTTAGTGTTTCACGAGTCCAGTCGTTGTGGCTAACTGCGCGCAGAGCCTCGGCAACATACTTTTGATCATAGATTTCAACGAGTTTTTTGATTAACGCTTTATCTTCTTCTAGCTTATTTTGCTGATCTTTTTCGTTCTGAGCGATCAGGTTTTGGGCAAGTAACTCTAACTCGTTCATGTGCGATGCCATTTCCATAAGGGATTTTCTAGTGATAGTTTATCACTAACTTAACCCAGAATAAAGGTCAAGTAACTGTATACATAAACAGTTATTTCTGGGTTTTAATACATTCTGAAGTGTGTTGATAAAATTGAGGGGGAGTCCTCGTAAGTATTGATGTAGGGGGACAACGATGTTGCCAACAGGGCGGTTGCATACCAAGGGGATGTGACCTCTAGTTTCAGTGCCTTGGTCAACCCCCCTTAAACAATGTACAACATTTACGCGAATTATTGAGGGTGAAAGCGTCAGCCTCCTACATCTCTGCTGAATAAGGTGCTCTCCAAAAATGAAAAGCACCTTGCTTTCCTGGGTGATATTCAATATTCACTCAGTGTGATAACTGCCTGTCAATCATAGTATTCAGGTGCGTGCCTGAAGGTTTTCCAGGCATCGGGGTCATGGCCTGTCACTACTTGTGCATTTGTCCGGCTCGCTAACATGCGCATTTTTTGCACTGAATGCACTACCTCAACGGCTGAAGACATAAATCCTGGCAGCGCTTTCTCTTCCCAGTGATCCGTTGTATAGGCTGCATCAATCGTCAGCAGCATCGGACCTGAATTAGGTAAGTTGACCAGGATTGATTGATGCCCAGGCGAATGGCCGGGAGTAAACACCGTTTTCAGTGTTCCATCGCCATAGATATCATAGAAATCATTGCTTTCACCCTCCAGAAATTCCCATTTCAGGCCCGGCCGGTCAAAGTCGTTTCTAATATACCCTCCCGCAGCAAACCAGTCAGGAGTAAAGGCGTACTCATACTCCCTGCGTTGAACGATGTGTATCGCATTGGGGAATCGGCCAATCGCACCGGTATGATCGAGATGCAAGTGTGACTGTAAGACGTAGCGAATATCTTCGGGATTGATCCCCATACTTTTTAGCTGCGCGACACAGCCCTGATCTTCATTCATCACCGGCCAATAAACCTCGGTGATCCCTCCCCAATACCCTTTAGGATCGGTGGCGGTTTCAACGGCATTACCGCCATCAATCAGCGTATGTCCATTAGGGTGAGTCAGCAGGAAAAACGGAACGGGGATTTCATAATCAGCCCCGTTTCCCTGATTCATTTTGATATTGTGAACTTTGCACTTCAGCGAGCCGGTTTGAAACATATATAGGCGAATATCGGTCATTTTATTATGTCCTTTCACGTTTCACTTCGTAGGGTGTTGGCGAGATGATTAAAAGGCTTGCTGATAAAGCGCCAAAGCGTCAGCCTCTTTTACCTCGACTGGATTATTGGTCAGAAGACGGGTCTGTTTCATCGCATCTGAAGCCAGCAAGGCCAGCGTATCCTCTTTCACCCCGACGTCGCGTAACCGTCTCGGCGCACCGCTTTCATCCATGATGCTGATCATTGCATCAATAAACGCGTTGCAACGCGTCGGTATATCTCCTTTTTTTCCCACATTGAGTACGTCGGCAAGTTCCGCATATAAAGGTGCCGCCACTTTGGCGTTGTAACGCAATACCACACCCAGCATCAGTGCATTCGAGAGGCCGTGAGGAATGTGATAATGACCGCCGAGCGGATAGGCCAGCGCATGTACCGCCGCGACCGGTGAATTGGCGAAAGCCTGACCGGCGAGTGTTGCACCTAATAGAATGGATTCGCGGGCTTGTCGGTTCGAACCGTCATGACAGGCCGTGACCAGATGTTGTGAGATCAGGCGTAAAGCTTCCCGGGCTAATGCATCAGATAACGGATTTTTTTTGTGCTTACTGGTGTAAGACTCGATGGCATGTACCATCGCATCAATACCCGTCGCCGCGGTATGTGTCGCAGGCAGTCCAACGGTAAGCTCCGCATCCAGCAGAACAAAGTCGCAATAGAGCTGGCGGGAAACCACGCCCATTTTGGTTGTTTCACCGGTGGTAAGAATCGCAATATTGGTCACTTCCGACCCCGTACCCGCCGTCGTTGGAATTTGCACCAGCGGTAATCGTTCGCCCAAAACATTATCAATACCGTATAACCCACTGAGCTCCTGTTCCGACTGCGCCAGTATCGCCGTGAGCTTTGCCACATCCAGCGAGGAACCACCACCAAGCCCAATCACAATATCGATGTGCTTGTCCCGTGCGATACGTGCGGCTTCAAGGACAATGGCTTCCGGTGGGTCGGCGATAACCTGGTCGAAAACCACGACATCGAAACCGCTGTCGTGCAGATTTTTTTCGATCGGCTTTAGCAAACCGGCTTTGACTAATCCCCCATCCGTTACGATCAGTGCTTTACGGGCAGTAAAACGCGGTGACAGGATCTCCCCGAGGCGCTGTGCGCCTGACCATTCCACTAGCATCGATGGCACTGTTCTAAATTCAAAGGGTTGCATAGCATCTGACATAATACTTTCCCTCTTTACTGGTGAATAAATGTGGGTGAGTGTTAACCGTAAAACGCAAGGATCACCCTACCGATGTGCAGAAATATTTGATCTCAAGGTATTCGTCGATACCGTATTTTGAGCCTTCTCTGCCGATCCCTGACTGTTTCATTCCTCCAAACGGTGCAACTTCATTGGAGATAAGCCCGGTGTTATGACCCACCATGCCGTACTCCAGTGCTTCTGCAACCCGCCACATTCTTTTGCTGTTTTCGGTAAAGAAATAAGCCGCCAGACCAAACTCAGTGTCATTGGCCATTGCTACCGCTTCTTCTTCTGTATCAAAACGGAACAGCGGGGCAACAGGGCCAAAAGTCTCTTCCCGCGCGATAAGCATGTCGCGAGTGACGTTAACAATCACCGTTGGCTCAACAAATAGCCCACCGCAGCTATGCCGGTTGCCGCCTGTTACTACTTCTGCCCCTTTATCTTTGGCATCCTGAATGTGGCTCTCTACTTTTGCGACGGCATCTTCATCTATCAGGGGGCCAATCAGAACGCCGGCATCAACGCCGTTGCCTACGGTCAAACTTCTGACACGCTCTGCCAGACGCTGTGCAAACTGGTCGTAAATCCCCGACTGCACCAGAAAACGGTTGGTGCAGACGCAGGTCTGACCGGCATTGCGGAATTTGGACTGTACGGCACCGTCAACGGCGGCTTCAATGTCAGCGTCATCAAAGACGATAAAGGGGGCGTTTCCTCCTAGCTCCAGAGAAATACGCTTGAGCGTAGGTGCGCACTGTGCCATCAACAAGCGCCCGATCTGCGTTGAACCGGTGAAAGAGAGTTTTCTGACGACTTCACTCTTCGTTAATACATTGCCGATGACTTTTGCATCGCCAGTAACGATTTGCAGCACACCGGCCGGGATGCCGGCGCGCATCGCCAGTTCGCCTAACGCGAATGCGGTCAGCGGCGTTTGCTCTGCAGGTTTGACGATCATGACGCAGCCAGCGGCCAGAGCTGGTGCGGCTTTACGGGTGATCATGGCCGCGGGGAAATTCCAGGGGGTAATGGCGGCGCAGACACCGACGGGTTGTTTGAGTACCACCAGTCGTTTATCGGCCTGTGGCGAAGGGATCACATCGCCGTAAATACGTTTCCCCTCTTCGGCAAACCAATCAATAAATGATGCGGCATACGCCACTTCGCCACGAGATTCGGCCAACGGTTTTCCCTGCTCCGCGGTCATGATGGCGGCAAGGTCAGCGCTGTTTTCAGTGATAAGGTCAAACCAACGACGTAATATCACGCAACGCTCTTTAGCCGTTTTCTCGCGCCAGAGCAAAAATGCGCGCTGCGCTGCGATAATCGCCTCTTCAATTGCTGCCCCTTCAAGCTGGGGGACATGGGCAATGATTTCAGCCGTGGCCGGGTTTGTTACTGGAAACGTTGCGCCGTTGGTGGCAGGACGCCATTCTCCAACGAGCAAACACCTTTCCTTGAATAACGATGGATCGCGTAAATCGAGCATATTTCCCCTCCTGACAGAGGAATTTTTATTTACAAGTTCAGTATATTGAACTAAATTCACTATATAGAATTGTGGCACAAAATTTAATTAAACGTCAAATTACTGTTAAAAAGTGAGACCTATGCCGGAAAATACAGAGACAGAAACCCCCGGAAGCAGTGCGCCCGCATTACGCCGCGCCGTACAGATTCTGGATGCAGTCAGCAAACTTCCCACACCTCCGACTTTTACTGAGATCGTGACATTACTGGGCTTGCCTAAAAGTTCTGCACATGGCTTATGTGCCGCGCTGGTGGATTTGGGAATGTTGATTCGTACCGATGCCGGGACCTACCGGGTTGGAGGGCGAGTGATGAATTGGGCTAATGCCTTTATTGGTCAGACAGATCTGGTCGAGGAATTCCAGCGGCTCCTGCAAGATCGACGCGAATTGAGTGATTTCACTGTAACTATGACGATATTAGACAGTCAGCAAGTGGTTTACGTCGCGTGCTCCAACAGCAAAGCCGCTTTGGGGTTTACATTCCGGATCGG
Source organism: Rouxiella aceris (assembly GCF_012933545.1). GTDB lineage: Bacteria > Pseudomonadota > Gammaproteobacteria > Enterobacterales > Enterobacteriaceae > Rouxiella > Rouxiella aceris. The sequence continues at coordinate 60,272 of NZ_JAADJU010000002.1, forward strand.
GATGCGCCTGCCGGCCCCTTTTACCGCAACAGGTAAGGCGATTCTCAGCACCTTGAATGATGAGGATATCTGCCGTCGCTTTGAAACTGGCTGGCCTAAGCCGCTCACTGCCCGCAGCGTGGCATCACTTACCACCCTCTTGCAGGAGTTGGCCGTGGTCCGCCAACGCGGTTACTCGGTCGATGACGGACAGATCCGTGAAGGGATGTTCTGTATTGGCGCTCCGGTATATGACTTTTCAGGGCAAGTGGTGGCGGGTCTGGCCGTGAGTATGCTGGAACAGGAAGCGGCAGCCTCCACCATCGAGACTATTGGCAATAAGCTGGTAAATATCGCCGCTTCACTTTCCGCGAGGCTGGGGAATGCCATGTCCTCTTCTTAGTGTGTCCATTGGAAGTCAATCCACAGGATTAGAGGGGCTTGGGGGATATGCCTCCCTAATCCAGGGTTCACTCTAACCCGCCATGTGGAGCGTCCATTCCATTAGTGCTTGCTGTCGCGAGGCGATTAAGCGTGGTTTTTTTACCTCATTGACCCTCAGGCCCCACCATCAAATCAGGCTCAAGTTTGTAACAGTGTCATTCATCGGGTCAACAGCCAGCGAGCGGTGTGTTCATCTGTGACCAATCCGTTGATCCACCCACCTTTCAGTGCCGCCAGAACGCTCGGGCGCTTATCTTCACCGTAGGCCGCTGCGATACGCGGACACTGGTTCTGACGGATGTCGTAACTGGTTATCAGGCTGTTGATTTCGCAATCCACTACCTGTCCTTGGGCATCAATAAAGCGGCCGAGAATTTCACCGATGATCCCCAGTTCTTTCAACTCATCGAGCTGTTCATGATTGATAAAGCCATCTTTAACTATCGGACTTTGTATGCTTAACGAACCGATACCGACAAAAATCACGTCGGCTTGTTCAGCCACAGAATTCACGCTGCGAAACAGGCGACTGGAACACCACTGTGTATGCTCATCGACGGATTGTGCATAACGTGACACGGGCCACTGGTAATATTTTGCCTGAATTTTTCGTGCCAGCAGCAGAGGGACATCATCGTAATAGTTACACTGACCATTGCTGTCCATGGCGCTAATCAGCGCGATACAGCGCGTGTTCAGGCTGTGAAAGTCGATACGCTGAATCGTTTTTTTAAGCGTCAACCCGGAACCGATGCCGATGATTTTGAGCTTATCATCGCGCAGATAACGGGCCATAAGCTGATAACACCCGAACGAAACACTGTCCAGCACGCTCTCTTCGCTATACACGGGAACGATATTACAATCGATAAGTTGATATTTTTCCTGCAATAATTTTGCGTAATCCAGGCATTGCGCCACCGGATGATGCAGACCAATAGAGACAATACCTTCCTCTTTTGCTGCCGCGATAAGTCGCTGTACCACTGGCCTGGATGTGCCCAACAGACTGGCGATATCACTCTGATTTTGACCAGCAATGTAATACATCCATGCGGCACGTACCTTCTGATCCAGCTTGATATCATCTTCTTTATTCATGGTTTTCTGCCTTAAAAATACGGTCACAAGGTAAATCTACCGTCCTGATAGCGCATTTTGGTGGTAGTTCAGTTGTGAGGCAAGTAGTTGCTCAGAATCGATCAATTGTGATTTTGTTGGTCTTTTGCTCTTTTGTGATCACTCTATCTTTTTGGCTTCAAATGACCAGATACAGTAAGTCACACAACCTCAATGGAGAGCAGAACATGAACAATCAATTCACTTGGCTTCACATCGGTCTGGGTTCTTTTCATCGTGCACATCAGGCGTGGTATTTACATCGTCTGATAGCTTCTGGCTATAACACCTGGCACATTGCAGCAGGCAATATTCGCAGTGATTCTGAGCGGGTTGTAGAGACGTTGATGGCGCAAAATGGCCGCTATGTCCTTGAAACTGTTAGCCCGGAAGGCGAGCGTGTTTACGAAGAGATCACTTCCATCCAGAAACTGCTGCCCTGGCAGGAAGATTTACAGCCGTTAATTGATGAAGGTGCGAAGCCACAAACCAAAGTGATTGCCTTTACCGTGACAGAAGGCGGTTACTATCTGAAAACCAACCATCAATTGGAAACCACCAATGCCGATCTGATTTGCGATCTGCAGGGTGGCTGCAAAACGATTTACGGTACGATCACTCGTATTCTCGAACAGCGTATGGCAAATAATGCCGGGCCGTTAACCCTGCTCAACTGCGATAACGTGCGCCATAACGGTGAACGTTTTCATGATGGGCTGATTGAGTTCCTGCAATTAACCGGCAAACAGGCAGTGATTAACTGGCTGGCGATTAACGCAACTTGCCCCAATACCATGGTTGACCGCATCACGCCGCGTCCGGCAGCAGATCTTCCTGCGCGCATCAAGGCGCAAACCGGTATCGAAGACAAAGCGCCAGTCATGGGTGAAACCTTTATTCAGTGGGTGGTGGAAGACAATTTCCGCGATGTGCGTCCGAATTTTGAGGCCGTGGGAGTGGAAATGGTCGAATCGGTCATCCCTTATGAAGAGGCGAAAATTCGCATCCTTAACGCATCTCACAGCTGCATTGCCTGGGCTGGCACCCTGGTCGGGCAGCAGTATATCCATGAGAGCACTCTGACTGATTACATTTATGCTATTGCCGACCGCTACGTGACCGAAGATGTGATCCCGTGCCTTGGCGATAACGGTATTGATCTTCCGACATACCGTGATGTGGTACTGAAGCGTTTTACTAACCCGTATATCAAAGATACCAACCAGCGCGTCGCCGCCGATGGTTTCTCGAAAATACCCGCAATGATTGCCCCGACGCTGTTGGAATGCTATCAGCGCGGAGCTCGCCCGGAAGCCACCGCCATGCTGCCAGCGCTGTTCTTCGTCTTTATGGAGCAGTGGCATAAAGGCACTCTGCCGTACGAATACCAGGACGGCATTCTCGATGCGCAGGCGGTTCATAGCATGTTTAATGCCGCCGACCCTATTGCGGTCTATGCCAGCGATAAAGCGCTGTTTGGCGAGCTGACTGAACGTGAAGACTTCGCGGCGCTCCTGCGTGAGAAGATCGCGGCAGTTTACTCACTGATGCATTGAGAGGTAGCTATGTATTTAGGGATCGATTTAGGCACGTCTGAAGTCAAGGCATTGGTCATTAACGAAAATAATGACGTTGTTGCCACCCATAGTGTGCCGCTGAGTATTCAGCGGCCCCATCCACACTGGTCAGAACAATCGCCACAGGAATGGTGGGAAGCGACGGATTATCTGATGAGTACGTTGCGGGAAAAATGCGGTCAGCACTGGCAGGCTATCAAGGCGATTGGGCTTTCTGGACAGATGCACGGGGCAGTATTGCTGGATTCGTCCGGTGAAGTTATTCGTCCTGCCATTCTATGGAACGACACCCGCAGCGCACTGGAGTGTGCCGAGCTCGAAGAAATCGCCCCGGAGTTGCATCAGATAGCGGGCAATCTGGCCATGCCTGGATTTACGGCACCGAAACTGCTGTGGGTCCGCCGCCATGAACCGGAGAATTTTAAACGTACTGATACGGTATTGCTGCCGAAAGATTATCTGCGTTTCAAAATGACCGGCAAAAAAATATCCGATATGTCAGATGCATCCGGGACGCTCTGGCTGGATGTTGAGAAACGCGACTGGTCTGATGCACTGCTGGAAAAATGCGGGTTGTCACGACGTCATATGCCGGCACTGGTCGAGGGCTGCGACCTGTCTGCCAAGCTGGATCCGCACATTGCCGAACACTGGGGGTTAAATGCGTCGGTGATTGTGGCGGGAGGTGGCGGTGATAATGCCGTCAGTGCGATCGGTGTTGGCGCCGTTTCACCGGGAGATGCGTTTATCTCACTGGGAACCTCCGGTGTGCTCTTTGTAGTCACGGATGCTTACCGCCCGGCACCGCAGTCGGCGGTACATGCTTTCTGTCACGTATTGCCCAATCTGTGGCATCAGATGAGCGTCATGCTCAGTGCGGCCAGTTGCCTGCAATGGTTCTGCCGCCTGGTGGGGGTGACCGAAGTGGCATTGCTCGAAGAGATAGCGCAACTCAGTGCGCAAGAAAAGGCCAATGCACCGATGTTCCTGCCGTATCTTTCCGGTGAGCGCACACCGCATAACGATCCTGATGCCAGAGGGATGTTCCAGGGGTTAACCCACTCCAGCCAGCGTGCACTGATGGGGTATGCGGTATTGGAAGGGGTCAGCTTTGGGATTGCCGACGGATTACGGGTATTACAGGAAAGTGGAACCCGTATCGACCAGTGCTCACTGGTGGGGGGCGGCGCACGTAGCCCGTTCTGGGCGCAGCTACTGGCCGATATTCTGAATATGCCGGTGGTCACCCACAAAGGCGGGGAAACCGGTGGTGCACTGGGTGCCGCTCGCCTGGCTTGCCTGGCAGCAGGAAAACCACTTAACAAAGTTTGTGAAAAACCAGAAATTTATCAAACCTGGTCTGCCGATGCCCAACGCCATAAAACGCTTATGCAACGGTATGCACAGTTTAAAGCCTTGTACGTAAACGACCTGAATTATCGGAAACACTAACTTCAATCATAAAAACCCTCCGGCAAATATGTCGGAGTGGTTTCCTGTACCCTAAAAACGAGGTCAGTATGTCTTTGAATAATAAACAGTGGTTCGGTTTACCCCTGAATCTGATATGGGGTTATATTGCCATCGCGATATTTATGACCGGCGATGGTTTTGAACTGGCATTTCTGTCGCACTATATTACCGAGCTGGGATTCACACCGGCAGAAGCGTCTTTCGCGTTTACTTTGTACGGCCTGGCTGCGGCACTTTCAGCCTGGGTTTCTGGCGTAGTGGCGGAGATTATTACGCCGCAAAAAACCATGCTTATCGGCTTTCTGATATGGTGTGTTTTCCACGTGCTGTTCCTGACCTTTGGTCTGGGCCACGCTAACTATGGGCTTATGCTGCTGTTCTATGGTATCCGTGGATTTGCCTATCCGTTGTTCCTGTATTCCTTCATCGTTGCCATCGTCCATAACGTGAAAAGCGATGGTGTCAGCTCCGCACTCGGCTGGTTCTGGGCGGTTTACTCTATCGGTATCGGTGTATTCGGTAGCTATATTCCCAGCTTTACTATTCCGCATATTGGGGAACTGGGTACCCTATGGATGGCATTGGTGTTCTGTATCTCAGGTGGCCTGATTGCGATAGTTTCCATGCGTCATATTAAGACACCGCATCATATGCAGAATCTGACCACCCGCGAGAAGTTCAATGAGTTGGGCCGTGCAGCCACACTGATTTACTCCAACCGTAACATTATGCTCTCCAGCATGGTGCGTATCATTAATACCCTGTCGCTGTTCGGCTTTGCGATTGTCATGCCGATGATGTTCGTTGACAAACTGGGGTTCACCACCTCGGAGTGGTTGCAGGTGTGGGCGGTCTTCTTCTTTACGACCATTTTCTCCAATGTCTTCTGGGGCATTCTGGGGGAGAAAATGGGCTGGATGAAAGTCGTGCGCTGGTTCGGTTGTGTGGGCATGGCACTCTCCAGTCTGGCGTTTTACTACATCCCGCAGTACTTCGGACATAACTTCGCTATGGCACTGGTTCCGGCCATCTTACTGGGGATCTTTGTGGCTGCATTCGTGCCGATGGCTGCGGTGTTCCCGGCACTGGAACCGAAGCACAAAGGGGCGGCGATTTCGGTCTACAACCTGTCTGCTGGCCTGTCTAACTTCCTTGCACCGGCGATTGCAGTGATTGTATTACCATACTTCAGCACGATAGGTGTCGTTGTAGCCTATACCACGCTGTATGTTCTTGCCTTCTTCCTGTGTGCCTACATTCGTGTCGAACAGCCAGGATTTGAGAGCAACGAAACCCGTGCAATCAGTACCGCAAAAAACGTGCAAATCTCGTAATGTCAGTTGGCTGGCGGGGAGAGCCGCCAGCCCCAAAAGAGTGATAAATATGCATATAAAAGCAGTCATTTTTGATATGGATGGCGTCATTATTGACTCAGAGACCTTCTGGCAGCAGGCGCAGATTATGGCGCTTGCCGACTACGATGTAACAGTCAATGCAACTGAGTGTGAGACGTTGACGAAAGGTAAGCGTCTGGATGAGATCGCACGTGTCTGGTGCGAAAAATTTGACCTTATTGGGGTGTCCTCACAGCTGGAAAAAAAGATCATTGCCCATGTTACCGCGCTTATCAGCACCCATGGCGAGCCGATGCAGGGTATTTATGCAGCACTGACCTATTTTCAGCAACAGGGCTATCGCCTCGCGCTGGCGACGTCATCATCCCACCAGGTGATTGATGCTGTGTTTCGTAAACTAGGGCTCTGGCACTATTTTGAGGTGATTTCCAGTGCCGATGACGAGGCGCACGGAAAACCGCATCCGGCGGTGTATCTCGCCACTGCCAGTAAACTGCATCTCCCGGTAGCTGACTGTCTGGTAATTGAAGATAGCCAGAGTGGATTTCAGGCGGCGCAGGCCGCTGGGATGAAAACCTTGGTGGTGACCGAAGATTGTCATCATGACAAATTTAGTGGGGCACTGGGGCGTTATTACTCAATGCCCGCATTGCTTCAGGCGATTATAGCATCAACGGTATTGCAGCATGAGCCAGTAGCGTAAATGTCAAATAAGTACGCTCAGACCCGGTTTATTTGGCTACGCCTTTGCCGATTTGAAGGTAATAACCATGACTCTTTTGAAAAAACTCAGAAAGGTCACCACGGTTGGGGACAATATTGACGCTATTCGCGATTTTAGCTTGCCAATGCTGTTCGTGCACTCAGCATGGACGCAGTACAAGAAGCTAAATTTGACTCGACGAATCGTTTTAAATTTGACCATAAAAAGGGTAGTGTATCACTTAGTGCTATAGTAATGGCTAACAGGATGTCGGCTCAATGTGTGTATTTAAAACGAAATGGTTTACCAAAGCAGCCAGGTCACATGCAATCCAAGATAGCGAATTATGTCTTGCTATCGAGGCAGTGAAGCAAGAAAAAGGAGATGACTTGGGTGGGGAGTCTATAAAAAGCGCCTTAATCATAACCGAGATCGAGCTATCATCCTGGCTAAAGGTGGAACGCATTGGTTCTATACTTTTCTCTACGCTAAACAGGATATGGCGAATATCAGTGGTAAGGAACTGACGGGTTTCCGTGAGCTGGCAAAGAGTTATTCGGGCCTTACTGAACAGGAAATTAAAAAACTGATAAAGAATAATGAATTAGTGGAGATATGCCATGACAGCAAAAAATAAATTTAAGAGCCAGGCGTTCGAAGCAATCCATAGCGCTGCTTCAGGGTTATTTAGTGTTGATGCTATCCCTCGTGAAACTATGCGTAGCTTCGATGAGGCATGCATTGAAAACCTCGCAGAGTTTGCTCCTAATGAGATTAAAGAACTGCGTGAAAAGTTAAATGTTAGCCAACCTGTCTTTGCACGCTATCTCAATACCAGTGTTTCAACCATTCAGAAGTGGGAAACGGGCACAAAGCGCCCTAATGGCTTATCGTTAAAATTGTTGTCAGTCGTGCAAAAGCATGGGCTAAAGGTATTAGTGTAACGGCTTGATTGTAATACGGGTACACAGCGATTCGCTCTCAAGGCTGAGGGGAGAATGAGATCAAGCATAAAGGACAAAATCTTTAAAACGTGTGAGGCAAAAATAGCAGCTAACGATGGTAATGTTGGGCTATCGTTTCTTGCTTTTTTTGCTAAAAAAAGGAGGGAGTGTTAGAAATTCTGTGTTATTCCAATAATATATACCCAAAAAGGAGTGACACATGTTCCAACCCTTCGGTTTAGATAAAGCCCTGAAAGCACTTCAGGATGGTCAGGCTTTGACAGGTAAGGATGGTCTCTTAGCGTATACCAATAAACTTATACCAATAGACGCCGGTTTCAGGTGGATCTCTTCGGACTTCTACAGACACCAAAAAGCCCACAAACCTGGAAGGGATGCGGGCTTTCCGTACTTCAACGGACTTATCTGGTAATAACCGGGCTGGGGGAAGCGTAATTTTTCGGCTAGCTTGATGTTTATAAAGCAATAACGGTGAGTTCAGATATGTAGGGTAGGCCTAAAGGTAGTCCAATGGCTGAATACCTTTACAATCAAAGATTGTTTGAGTTGCCATTTTATCAATTGAAAGTGTCCAATAATGTTACTTAAGCTTAACCAATGCCTCTTCGATTTTGGATAAATTATCGGCTATTTTACGACAGTTACTATTATCAGAGGCGTCTACATTAACCATAGACAGTATTTCAATATAACTCTCATTAACGATTTTTCTAGATAATGGATTCCTGCTGTTTGCTTTGCTAAAAGTAGTAGTGACTTTTATTTTTTCGTCACCGATGAAGTTTTTAATTCCTTTGAAATCACCGAACATAAATACTCGACTTGATCCGGGGGCCAAAAATGGGATACCTGTAATAAATGCACTATCCTTCATGTCAGTACGGGCATCGCCATGGAATGCCCTGTGAGGCAATAATCTGTCAAAACTGAATTTCACATCCTTGGCTGCACTCTTTCCAATATTCTTTATGACGATATTTAAAATGGTTTTTGCATCATTGTTTTGTTCGAGATATACAATAACATCCGGCGATGTACTATCTTTATAAACAAGATAGCTAATTGCAGATGATCCAATAGCAACTACCATGGTTAGTACATTTACAACAAATCCACCAGTTTGCAGAACATCCATTTTATAGGCCTATTAGCAAGAAGAGATCATAGAGTATTATTTCTTAATAATGTACTTTTCAGTCCATTGAGTAAAGGATTACAGTGCTAATCATAATATAAGACTGATAGTTACCGGTCTTAGGTTTACCAGGCTGTTGGGGGCGTTGCACTACGTCGGCCATTTGCCGTTGTTTACCTCTTTCAACGTCAGGTTGTTCTGTGCACCTTGTTTGGTGTGCCACTTCTTGTAATTTGGCCCGAACTCTTTGAGCATCACTGAAGAGGTGGTCAGTAGGGTTAAACGTTAGGTTTTGTTTTATCAAATGTTACTCGAGTACTTAGCTTTGTCCATTTTATGTCTACAGAAAGGACTCAAAAAAGTGTCTTTTATGTAGACATAATGCATTGATAAGGTTTATCCTTACACTAAGGACCCTAAAAAGAGTCTTTTCTGTAGAGGTATGGTATGAACAAACTTACGGCAATGGCCACACTTGATGAGTTTAGTCGCAATGGACGCTATGTTTTCCATCTGCGAGACCTGGAGAAAATTTTCTCTTATGAATCCCCCAGAGCCCTTAAGGCATCGATCAAACGTTTAGTTGATAGCAAGATCCTAACTCGAGCTGTACAGGGTGTTTATGTATATGAACATGCAGCTAAAGATAGCTATATTTTAGAGCATATTCTCAAGACTATGCGTCGTGGAGAATATAACTATACGAGTCTTGAGTCTGCCCTTTCACAATATGGTGTTATTTCTCAGGTCCCTATTGGGCGGCTCACCGCTATGACAACAGGGCGTTCTGGAGAGTATAAAACTCCTTGGGGTGTAATCGAATTGACGCATACTGCTCGTTCCGTTGGCGACATCCTCACCGGGACCATTCAGACTAACTCCCCAATCAAGTTTGCTAAGAAACAGACAGCTGCGCGAGATTTAATGCGTGTAGGACGAAATACACACTTGATAAATAAAATGGAGCTTGCAGATGCCTAAGCGTATTGATTTCGATATGTTAGTAGAGGAGATGATTCAGCAAGAGGGGCTGTCGGCTTTACGCCCTGTTGTTGAAAAGGAACTTCTACACTATGACATTCTTTTTTGTTTGTCAGAAGCCGGGTTACTACAGAAGCTGACTTTTCAAGGAGGAACTTCACTCAGACTGTGTTATGGCTCAAATCGTTTTAGTGAGGACTTGGATTTTGCAGGCGGATTAGAGTTCTGTTCTGCTGATTTAGTTGATATGAAAAATTGTATTGAAGCCTATTTAGGGGCCAGATATGGATTGGACGTAACGGTCAAAGAACCAGAAGAATTACGTACAGAGCCAGAGTATTCAGAGGTTAAGGTCGATAAATGGCAGATTTCAGTTACGACCTCACCTCAGCGACGAGATATGCCCAGGCAGCGAATTAAAATTGAAGTAGCTAATATTCCAGCTTATACCAATTCAGTAAGGCCGTTAACCCGCAATTATTCCGCTTTACCCGATGGGTATAATGATACTTTAATTAACGTTGAAAGCCTTGAAGAGGTTATGGCCGATAAGCTAGTTTCTTTACCAGCAACAACGAAGTATGTCCGATATCGAGATATTTGGGATCTGGTATGGCTAAAGCAGCAATCCATAAATTTGAATTCTGAATTGGTAAAGAAAAAACTTAAAGATTACAAGACCGATGGTTTTGAAGATAAGCTCCAGATTCGGATTGACTCATTAGCAGAGATTATATCTGGTGGGAAATTTCACCAAGAAATGAAACGTTTTATCCCAGCCAATATATATGAATCCTCTTTAGCTGATGAACGGTTTTCTCGTTATTTACATGAATCTTTGACAGAGTTACTTACTCAGCTTCAAAAAGAGCTTTTTGGGAACGAGGAAAAAAATATTATTTTTAAAATGTAGGCGTTCTCATTTTTTTAAGATTTTATTATCTTAGCGATGGTAGCCGCTGTTTGGTATGGGATGTTTTCGACATGACATGCCATCCTTTTACAATGTTTTTACATGTGAAATTTATCAGATAGTACAGCCCCCTCAGTGTCAGAATAGTTGTCACCCCCTCTGAAAAAGATACCTGAGGGCGATGAAGTGACAAATGAAACGTATTTCTCCGGAGCGTAAGGCTGCAAGACTGGCGAAATTACTTCCCCCTTACAACATGACCGTGGCCGCGGTTGCACAGATGGAAGGAATATCCGAAGCTACCCTATATATCTATGGACTACCTCCGTTTTGCAAGCACTGAATTTGGTTTTAGGCTGTTGCTTACATCTATCCGGCATCAGGGAAACCTGTGCCCAAATGGGGAACCGCGTACAATCGCCTCAACAACTGGACGGCCTCTAGGGCCATTATACAGGTCAGGTTCCGATTGTGCAGGTGCAACCTGTCACCATTTTTCAGTACGCTGCAACTTTAATAAGGTAAGTATCATATTCCTGCTGGTTGATATTCTGTTTCGTGCCGAAGAATTGACCAAATAATCCTGGCGTTCTTGTTTGCCACTGCGACGGTGGTTTTATTAAATCCCCTTCGCTCTTTTAACTGGTTAACCCATTGGTTTAAATATCCGTCATTATTATTTGCTGCTACTCTGACGACAGCACGGGCACCGTGAATAAAGAGTGTACGTAGATGCTTATCGCCTTTCTTCGTCATATTCATGAGCACCTGCCTGTCCCCACTCGAATGCTGTCGTGGAATAAGGCCAAGCCAGGCTGACCTGCCCCCAGGATTAGATACAACCTTCAGTTAGTAATGTCAGTTGGTTTTTCTTCAAATTTCCCGTTTCGCCAGCCCGCTGCAAATTCAGCCGGCGTCAGGTAATTCAGCGATGAATGTGGTCGACACTCGTTATAATCCTGCCGCCAGTCATTAATCGTTTTCCTGGCATGAACCATATCGCTGAACCAGTGCTCATTGAGGCACTCATCTCTGAATCGTCCATTAAAACTCTCAATAAATCCGTTCTGAGTCGGCTTGCCCGGCTGGATAAGACGCTGTTCCACTCCATGCTCAAAGGCCCATTGGTCCAGTGCGCGGCAGGTAAATTCCGGTCCCTGATCGGTTCTTATCGTCGCCGGATAGCCACGAAACAGCGCGATACTGTCGAGAATACGCGTGACCTGTACGCCTGAAATCCCGAATGCGGCGGTAATTGTCAGGCACTCCTTCGTGAAATCATCCACGCAGGTCAGGCACTTGATCCTGCGACCGGTGGCCAGCGCGTCCATAACGAAATCCATCGACCAGGTCAGGTTCGGCGCATCCGGGCGCAGAAGCGGGAACCGTTCGGTCGCCAGCCCTTTACGACGTCGTCTGCGTTTTACGCTCAGTCCGTTAAGGTGGTAAATTCGGTATACTCGCTTGTGATTAACGTGAAGGCCCTCCCGACGCAGCAACTGCCAGATGCGCCGATAACCAAAACGTCTGCGTTCAAGTGCCAGCTCAGTGATACGCCCTGATAAAAGTGCATCAACAGCCGGACGCTGGGCTTCATAGCGGCAGGTCGACAGGGACAAACCTGTAAGCCTGCAGGCACGACGTTGCGACAGACCGGTCGCATCACACATCAATATCACGGCTTCCCGCTTCTGGTCCGTCGTCAGTACTTTCGCCCAAGAGCCACCTGAAGCGCCTCCTTATCCAGCATGGCTTCGGCAAGCAGCTTCTTGAGTCGGGCGTTCTCCTCTTCAAGCGACTTAAGCCGCTTCACCTCAGGAACTTCCATGCCGCCAAACTTCTTGCGCCAGGTGTAGAAAGTGGCGTCAGAAATAGCGTGCTTGCGGCAGAGTTCCCGGGCAGAAACCCCGGCTTCGGCCTCGCGGAGAATACTGATGATCTGTTCGTCAGAAAAACGCTTCTTCATATGGATGCCCTCACGTTACTAGTGAAGACATTACTAACATCACGGTGTATTAATCAATGGGGAGCAGGTCAATGAAAAAATTTACTAATTATTGATAGCAACATCATTTAATAGGCCGCGTTTAACCGTGGCCTTTTTCTTTGGTGCAGCCATGCTCATTTACAACCCAAAGATCTTGCATTTATACTGTATGCATAAACAGTTATTTGTGGGTGCAACATGGGCGGGAAAGAGCTGGGGTTTGAAGTGGTGTATCGGGGCGAGGCGCGAGACTGGATAATGCCGAGCAGCTACGTGTTCTTCCAGCGAGCTTCCGGCCGCCGAGCAGGCGGTGAACCGAGGTAGTGAATAAAAAAGGTGCACACGCGAATAGTTTCACTTCCGCGGCGTCATGTATGCTACAGACGAAAAAAAACCTCCGCTGGTGGCAGAGGTTCTTTCATCGAAAAGGAGTCGCGTATCTTTTACGTATCCTTTTCTGTCTCGATGGTGTCAGTGCGTAGTCCTTGTCTCGCTCATAAGTTACTGGTTTATATGAGTTTGTCCGGTCACTGTCCTATCTAATTTGGTGGAGCTGGGGGGATTTGAACCCCCGTCCGAAATTACTACGCCGTTGGCACTACATGCTTAGTCCAATCATTACATTCGCCGGTCAGCTGCGGATGGACACGCCACTAACAAACTAGCCTGATTGGGTTTAGCGCTTTCACCCCAGGCAGGATGTCCACGCGAGCTCTTTTGGGTTTGACCTTTCTTGATCCCCGTCCTAAGAGCGGAGGCTAGGGAGAAAGGGGACCTTCAGTGTATTAGACTGATTAAGCTGCTAAAGCAGCAGGTTCGAATTGCGAATCGTTTGCAATTATTTTTTTTGCGGTTTTTTACGAGGCCACCGCACCTCGGCATGCACCTTGGGTTTCGCAAATCCCGTCGAATCCAGAATCAGCCCCAAAGAACTGTTAGCAGTATACCAGAACTTTACCCTATTAAGCCAGCAGCTTAACGTTTGGCGTTTTTCATGATACGTGCTTTATCAACGGCCCATTCGCGATCTTTGGCGCTATCGCGTTTGTCGTGATCTTGTTTACCTTTTGCCAGACCAATCTTGATTTTGGTCCAGGCGTTTTTCCAATACATGGACAGCGCCACCACCGTGTAGCCATCGCGGTTTACCTTGCCAAACAGCTTGTCGAGTTCACGTCTGTTCATTAAGAGTTTACGGGTACGCATTGGCTCGCAGACAACATGGCTTGAAGCAACGTTCAGCGGTGTAATGGTGGCACCAAACAGGAAGGCTTCCCCGTCTCTGAAGGTCACATAACTATCAGCAATGTTGGCTTTGCCAGCACGCAGTGATTTTACTTCCCAACCTTGCAGAGCAATACCCGCCTCGATTTCATCTTCGATGAAATACTCATGGCGTGCGCGCTTGTTCATGGCAATGGTTGCGGAACCGGGTTTATGTGCTTTTTTCTTTGTCATAGTGATACTTATTATACTGTAAGCATGGGCGAATGAAATCCCCTCAGGTGGGGTTATGCAGTTTTTCGCCGCTTGTGCTTTATCTTCGCCGAGTTTTTTGCCCAAGGCATGATAAATGATATGATCGGTATGTTTTATAAACCTGGAAAATGATATGCCACAAATAAGCCGTTCTGCGCTGGTGCCCTTTAGTGTGGAGCAGATGTATAACCTGGTAAATGATGTAGATGCTTACCCGCAGTTTCTGCCTGGCTGTACCGGAAGTCGTATCATCGCGCAAACCGATGGTTCGATGACGGCTGCCGTTGATGTTGCCAAGGCCGGGATCAGTAAAACCTTTACCACTAAAAATACCTTAACCAATAACCAACGTATTGATATGCAATTGGTTGATGGTCCGTTTCGTAAGTTGATGGGCGGTTGGCACTTTACGCCGTTAAGTCCGGAAGCCTGCAAGGTCGAGTTGAACCTGGATTTTGAGTTTACCAACAAGCTGATTGAACTGGCCTTTGGTAAAATTTTCAAAGAGCTGGCTGGGAGCATGGTGCAGGCTTTTACCAAACGAGCGAAAGAGGTTTACAGTGTCTGATGTTAGCGTCGAGGTCGTGTATGCCTTACCTGACCGTCAGTATTTAAAAACGGTGCGACTGGCTCAAGGTAGCAGTGTCGAACAGGCGATAGTGGCCTCCGGCTTGCTGGAGCTGCGTCCTGAGATCGATCTGAAAAGTAATAAGGTGGGTATTTATAGCCGACCGGCAAAGCTGAATGATTTGGTTAACGATGGCGATCGGGTGGAGATCTACCGACCATTGATTGCCGATCCCAAAGAACTTCGCAGATTAAGGGCTGAACGCTCTAAAAAATAAGGCGCTGATAGCGCCTTATTTTTTTACCCTGAAAAAGGATCCCTGGCTGATGACAACAGCGCATCAAAACCGGGTTATCAGGATTGTTTATCTTCGAGCTTTGGTTTGTTACTCACGTTGGTTAACACACCGGCTTCGTTAAAGGTCAGCGTCAACGTTTGCTGAGTCACATCTTCGTGGCTAGGCTGTTGACGGAACACGTAGAACCACGTGTTATTGCCAAATGGATCATCCATCATTGGCGTACCCAGAATATAAGCAACTTGTTGCTTGGTCATCCCGGTATGGATCTTCTGTACATCCGCAGGAGCCAGGTAGTTACCCTGATTAATATCTGGTCGATAAACGACCTTTTCCAGAGTTGAACAACCGGCGGTCAGCATCAACAGAGCTCCAGCGACGGCAGTTAGCGTTTTACAGCGCATAGTCTTTACATTCCTTTAGGGCATAAGATGCCGATGATAATAGACCTTTCATCAGTTTGAAACCTTTGCAGGGCACCAGTATGACCGCTGAAATGTAAAAAAGTTGAGGTTTTTACGCCGCTAACAACTCTTTTGCATTGGCGAGGGTGTTTCGCGTGACTTCGCTCCCTCCCAACAGTCGGGCCAATTCCTGCAAACGTGCTTTTTTATCCAACCGATTCATTTGGGTTTCAGTGACTTCACCGTCAGTTTCTTTGCTGACAAAATAGTGCTGATGCCCGCAACCGGCCACCTGAGGCAGGTGAGTAACACACATAACCTGTGTCGACTCACCTAACTGGCGCAATAGTTTACCGACAATTGCCGCTGTTGGGCCACTGATACCGACATCGACTTCATCAAAAATCAGCGCCGGGGTTTCCATTTTCTGTGCGGTGATGACCTGAATCGCCAGGGCGATACGTGAAAGCTCACCGCCTGAGGCCACTTTGGCCAGGGCTTGCAAGGGTTGGCCAGGGTTGGTAGTCACCTGGAACTCAATGCGATCTGCGCCTTCTGCACTCAAATGCTCAGGCATAAACTGTACCGCAATATTAAACTTCCCGTGAGGCATTGAGAGGGTTTGCATGCTCTGAGTGATAAGTTGGGTCAACTCATCGGCAAAGTGCTGGCGTTGTTGATGCAGCGAATGCGCAATGTCGATGGCCTGCTGATAGTGAACATTGACCCTATCACTGAGTTCGGCCTGATTGCTTTCCTGCTCATCCAGCGCCCGCTGTTCTTCCAGCAACTGACGATGCAGCTCCGGCAGCTCTTCTGCGCTGACATGATGTTTGCGAGCCAGGGCGATTTGTCGCGAAAGACGTTGTTCCAGTTCAAACAAGCGGTTTGGGTCCATCTCCAGTTTTTCGCTGTAGTGACGCAATTCGTCGCTGGCTTCGCTGATTTGGATTGAGGCGTCATCCAGCATGACGATAATGCCCTGCATTTTTTCGTCCAGTTCTGCCAGTTCCGCCAGCTTGTTTTTTGCCGTATACAGCAGGCTGCTAATATTATGGTCGTCACTGTCGCTGAGCAGATAGAGCGCACTTTGACTTAGTGAAAGCAGTTGCCCGCCGTTAGCCAGCAACTTGTATTCCTCATCGATTTGCTCGTATTCGCCCTGCAGCGGCGCAAATTCGTTAAGCTCTTTAAGCTGGTATTGCAGCAACTGGCGGCGGGATTCTCTTTCGCTCACCTGTTGCTGAAACTGCGCCAGTGTACGACAGCTTTGGTGCCAGTTTTCATAGGCGGCGCGCATTTGCGCCAGCAAAGAGGATTGTGCGGCATAGGCGTCGAGCAGCTGTTTTTGGTGCTCCGGCTTAACCAGCAACTGATGGGCATGTTGGCCATGGATCTGAATAAGGTGGTGGCCAATTTCGCGCAGTTGCGACAAGGGAACCGGGGTGCCGTTGATAAAGCCGCGAGAGCGTCCGTCGGCACTGATGGTGCGGCGCAGCAGGCAGTCCTGGCCATCATCAAGTTGATTATCGATCAGCCATTGTTTTGCAGAAGGGGTATCAGCCAGGGTAAAGCGGGCGCAGACATCGGCCCGACTGGTACCCAGTCGCACCGAGTTGCCATCGGCCCGGCTGCCCAAACAGAGGCCGAGGGCATCGATAGCGATAGATTTACCTGCGCCAGTTTCACCGGTTATTGCTGTCATACCCGCATGAAAATCAATTTCCAACTCGCGAACGATAGCAAAGTTACTGATAGTTAATTGCGCTAGCATGGACACCTTCCTGTACAAAACAACATGCCTGTGATTTCATACAGTATAAACTGGTTTTATATACAGTAAAGCCCTGGCAGCTCTGATTTCATAAAAAAATCAGAATAATTTTTTCGACCAGCCAAGTTTTGTGCTCAATGTATTGAAATAACTATAGTCTTTCGGATGGATTAAGTTTAAATAGTAATCACTGCGTCGAATAATTACCTCTTCTCCCTGCTGTATTGGCAAGGCAATCTGACTGTCACAACTGATCTCCAGATCACTGCTGATATGCGAGAAGCGCAGGCAAATGGTGCTGTTGCCATTAATAACCAGCGGGCGAGCCGACAGGGTATGAGGGAACATCGGCACCAGGGCAATGGCATCCAGTGTCGGCGTAAGGATCGGGCCACCTCCCGATAACGAATAGGCGGTAGAGCCGGTCGGCGTGGAGATTATCAAACCGTCAGAACGTTGCGAAAATGCGAATTTTTCATCTATATAGACTTCAAATTCAATCATATGGGCAACTTTTCCCGGATGGAGAACCACTTCGTTAATCGCCGTACTAATGCGGCATTGTTGGTCGCCACAGCGTACAATGGCTTCCAGCAAGAAGCGCTGCTCGCTGATGTATTCTCCGTTGAGCACATCATCGAGCTGTTGCAGGGCATTATCCGGGTCTAAATCGGTCAGAAAACCTAAATTTCCGCGGTTAATACCAATGACCTTGATATCATAACGGGCCAACACCCGGGCTGCGCCGAGCATATTGCCGTCGCCGCCGACAACCACGGCGAGATCGGCCAGTTTGCCAATATCAGCCAGAGTAGCTGTTTGCGGGTTTTCCAGGGATAATTCCTGCGCCACCTGGCTTTCCACAAGGACGTTATAGCCTTTGGAAATCAGCCAGTGATAGAGCATCTCATGGGTAGCAAGCGCGGAAGGGTGGCGGGGATGTCCAACGATTCCAATACACTCAAATTTTTTATTCATTGCTTTGATTATCCTTGATACCGCATCTATGACACCTGGAGTATGGTTTGTAACTAAGATAACAGCCCTTGAAACCCCGGTTTTGATCCCCATAATAAGCCAACTAGCAAGACTAAAGCTAAAACGCGGAGAGATTCATGAGTAGTAAAGAACAAAAGACGCCTAACGAGCAAGTCTCGGATGAACTGAATCAGGAACTAGAGCTGCAAGCGGAAGCGGAAACTGAGGCGGCTGACGTCGTTGACCCGCGTGATGCCCGTATTGCCGAATTAGAAGCCCAGTTGAAAGATGCTCAGCAACGTGAGCGTGATAGCCTGCTGCGTGCCAAGGCCGAAGTCGAAAATATTCGTCGTCGTACTGAGCTGGATATTGAAAAAGCGCATAAATTTGCTCTTGAGAAGTTTTCCGCTGAATTGCTGCCGGTTATCGATAACCTTGAGCGCGCGCTGGATTTGGCCGACAGATCAAGTGCCGAGCTGACCTCAATGATCGAAGGCGTAGAACTGACCCTGAAATCATTACTGGATGCGGTACATAAGTTTGGTCTTGAAGTGGTTGCCGATGTTCATGTGCCGTTTAACCCTGAATTGCACCAGGCAATGACCTTGATGGAGTCGGCAGAACTTGAGCCAAACCATGTCATCATGGTGATGCAGAAAGGCTATACCCTTAATGGACGTCTGCTGCGTCCGGCAATGGTCGCGGTGTCCAAAGCCAAAGCCTGATCCAGATATTTACAGGCACCCTCGGATACCTAAGGCACCTTTCTGGTGCCTTGAGTTTGATGACCAAGTCGTCTTGATGATCGAGATACCCGGGCATAGCACACCCAGGGGCGCTCCGGCGGGCAAGCCCGCTACGACCCCAACGGTGCACTCTCCCTAATAACGGACTTTGTCAGCAGTCTGAAGGCACCTTTCTGGTGCCTTTTTTATATCTATAGCTTCTGTCGCACTATGCCAATGACTCGGGCAGGCGCGGTGTCCAGTCAATCGGAGCCAGACCCTGTTTTTCCAGCAACTGATTGGTCATTGAGAAGTGCTTGCACCCCAGAAAGCCGCGATGTGCCGATAACGGCGAAGGATGCGGGGCTTTTAATATCAAATGCCGCGCCTCATCGATAATGCTGCCTTTCTTCTGCGCATGTGAACCCCAGAGCAAAAATATCACCCCCTGCCGATGGGTATTCAGGGTACTGATCACCTTATCGGTAAAGGTTTCCCAGCCGAGTTTGGCATGGGAGTGAGCCTGTCCCGCTTCGACGGTCAGTACGGTGTTAAGCAATAACACCCCTTGCTCGGCCCAGCTTTGCAAATAGCCATGGTTAGGACGAACAAACCCGGGAATATCTGTCGCCAGCTCTTTATAAATATTCACCAGCGAGGGGGGCGCAGGGATCCCCGGTTTCACCGAAAAAGAGAGACCGTGTGCCTGATTGGGGCCGTGATAGGGGTCCTGGCCCAGGATCACCACTTTAACGTCGCAGAATTCCGTTGAGCGAAAGGCATTAAACACTTCGTCCTGCGGGGGATAGATGGTTTTCCCTGCGGCGCGCTCGGAAGCGACATACTTGAGGGTATCAATAAAGTAATTCTGTTGTTTTTCCTGGCCAATTACATCGTGCCAGGTGAGCTGGGTTGTCATTCTCGCTCTCCTTTTCTACGAAATTTTAATAGCTGTAGCTTACCTGCTGATGGCGAACAGCGATACTCTTCGGTTTTTTTTGTCCCAAGGGCTAACGTGATATTGCTCACTTTTTTTGATTATTTACAAAAATAGTTGAAATTTTCGCTGTGGAAATATTGATATAAAACATTAATTTGCCGCCTGGGTAAAATCCTACCCTTGTAAAAATTGATATTTATCAAAACTTCCTTCTCGCACTATTGTTATACAAGACAGATACCAAGAAGGATTGTGGTGTAAAAACAGCCGCAGTCATTTACCAGATCTCTTATAAAAGAATGGAGAAAATCATGATCACTGGGATCCAAATTACTGAAGCAAACAACGAAGCGCTGAAAAATTCATTCTGGCTGTTAGACAGCGATAAAGCCGAGGCGCGTTGCATCTGTGCCAAAGCCGGTTACGAAGCAGACCAGATCGTTGCCGTTGGTGAGTTCGGAAAGTTCGAATACCGTGAAATCCCAATGGAAATTCAACCTACCGTGCGTGTTGAAGGCGGCCAGCATCTTAATGTCAACGTGATGCGCCGTGAAACGCTGGAAGATGCCGTTAAACACCCGGAAAAATACCCACAGCTGACCATCCGTGTCTCTGGTTATGCCGTGCGTTTTAACTCACTGACTCCAGAACAACAGCGTGACGTTATCGCTCGTACTTTTACTATGAGCCTGTAATCTCTGAGCCAATGTGCCGGGATTGACCACAAAAAAGCCGCCCTGAAAGGCGGCTTTTTTATAACCAAAAAACGATAACTCGTGGTTACGAATTGGTTTCTTCTGGCTTAGGCTTACGACGTTTACCGACGTTTTTACTGTTGCGGTGACGTACTTTGACTTTCACCTTGGCCTTGGTGTTCTCTTCTTGCTGCTTCTCTTTGCGTTTTGCCAAAACCTTTTTCGATGGCTTGCCGGTGGTTTTTTCACTCGGCGCCTTGGTTTTTGGTCTTAACTCGTCAATCACGCGCGGTTTCAGCGGTTCATTCAGATAACGGCCAACTTTGCCTAACAGCAAATGGTCATGGGCTTCAACCAGCGAAATCGCCGTGCCTTTGCGACCGGCGCGGCCAGTACGGCCGATACGGTGCAGATAGGTATCGGCAGTCAGCGGAATATCGAAGTTGAATACATGGCTGATATCGTTGATATCCAGACCACGGGCAGCGATATCGGTGGCAACCAGCACGTTAATGCGGTCCTCGACCATACGCTTGACGGCTTCGGTACGTTTGACCTGAACCATTTCCCCTTCGAGATAACAGGAGTTGATGCCCGCTTCGCGCAACCAGGCAACCAATTCATGTACGCGCTCGCGTTTACGCACGAAGATCACCGACTTGGTGACATCAGGCTGTTTCAGCAGATGGCACAACAGTTGGGTTTTATGCTGCAAGTCATCGGCACGGTAATACCATTGCAGGATCTTTTTACGTTCGCGGCGGGAAGGATCGGCTTCGATCTCTACCGGTTCGGTAAGAATGCGTTCGGCAAACTCACGAATGGCTTCGCCTTCCAGCGTGGCCGAAAACAGCAAAGTCTGTTTGCGCCAGCGGGTTTCAGCGGAAATGGTTTCGATATCCTGCGCAAATCCCATATCAAGCATGCGATCTGCTTCATCGAGGATCAGTGTTTCCACTGCGCGGCAATCGAAGTTTTCTTCTTTGATATATTGCAGTAAACGTCCGGTGGTAGCGACGACGATATCCTGATTCTCGCTAAACACTTCAGCGTGATTCATATAAGCCACACCGCCGGTGATGGTCGCGATATCCAGATCGGTATGCGCGGCCAGCTGACGAGCCTGGTCGGCAACCTGCATCGCCAACTCACGGGTTGGGGTGAGGATCAAAACACGTGGTGGACCAGACTTTTTACGCGGAAAGTCCAGCAAGTGTTGCAGTGCAGGCAGCAGGAATGCTGCGGTCTTGCCGGTGCCGGTAGGCGCCGAACCCAACACATCGCGGCCGTCCATCGCAGGCGGAATGGCCTCTGCCTGAATAACAGTGGGGCGGCTATAGCCTTTATCGCTAAGCGCGTCGATCAAGCGTTCATCGAGTTCGAGTTCGGAAAAATTCGTTACAGTCATGGTCTACCTCTACTTGGGGCGCCGATTATAGACGTGTTGGCCGCGATCTTCACCTATTTAAGCGCAAAGGGTCGCTTTTACTCCGTAAAGCTTTGTCTTATGCTTAGTCTATTATGCCATTAACCCCGTTATTTCCGGGGGATTATTACAGGAAAACCGAGTGACAGCAGCCCGCAGCACCAAGTCGTTACGTGGCGACGGATTTACCTTTAAACAATTTTTTGTTGCCCACGATCGCTGTGCGATGAAAGTCGGCACCGACGGTGTGTTGCTTGGTGCCTGGGCACCGGTGGCCAATGCCGGTCGTATTCTCGATATTGGTACCGGCACCGGCCTGGTGGCGCTGATGCTGGCGCAACGCACGGCGGACCGCGTTGTCGTCGATGCCGTTGAGCTGGAGAGCGCGGCGGCCGAGCAGGCACGGGAAAATTTTAGTGAATCTCCCTGGCAGCGGCGATTATCGGTATTTCCCGAAGATATCAATCATTTTGCCGGTCACGCGTCCGGTCATTACGATTTAATCGTCAGCAACCCCCCTTACTTTGCGTCGGCCGTTGCCTGTCGCGATGAGGCCAGAAATGCCGCACGCTATACCGAAACCCTGACCCACGACGCATTGCTAGACTGTGCGGGCAGGTTACTGGCGACGACGGGGATATTTTGTGTGGTGTTGCCCTATGATATCGGGCTGGGCTTTGAACAGGCCGCACAGCAGCAACAGTGGTTTACCCGGGCGCGAGTGGATATCCGCGACCGGCCCGGCAAACCCTTGAACCGCATGCTGTTGGCATTAGCCAGACAGCCATATGCGCAACCTGATTATCAGGAGCTGGCGTTACGGGAACAAATGAATGTCTACAGTCAGCCGTTTCGCCAACTGATTGCCGATTTTTATCTGAACTACTGAGATGAGAAATGACCAGCCGTCAGCGTGACGGCTGGTATTGAGGCTTAAGGCTGTAAAATGGTCGGCGAAGGCTCGGCCAGTTGGTCCGGGTAGTCGAGAGTGTAATGCAAACCACGGCTCTCTTTGCGGGCCAGGGCGCTACGTACGATAAGCTCCGCGACCTGAACCAGGTTGCGCAGTTCCAACAGGTTGTTGGAGATATGGAAATTGGCATAGTACTCATCAATTTCCTGCTGCAAGGTATTAATGCGACGCAACGCGCGTTCCAGACGTTTGGTGGTACGCACAATCCCCACGTAGTCCCACATAAATAAGCGCAACTCATGCCAGTTATGCTGGATCACCACTTGCTCGTCAGAGTTGTCTACCTGACTTTCATCCCAGGCGGGCAAACTTTTTGGCATTTTGGTATTCGGCAGGCGTTTGAGAATATCTTCTGCCGCAGACCAGCCATAGACCACACATTCCAGCAACGAGTTGGAGGCCAGACGATTGGCACCGTGCAGCCCGGTATAGCTGACTTCGCCAATGGCATAAAGACCGTCGATATCGGTTCGACCATGCTGGTCTACCATTACGCCGCCGCAGGTGTAATGCGCTGCCGGGACGATGGGAATGGCTTCTTTGGTCAGATCGATACCCAGTGAGCGCAGTTTTTCGTCGATCATCGGGAAATGCTGCTGGATAAACTCTGACGGTCTATGGCTGATATCCAGATACATGCAGTCGGCACCCAGCCGCTTCATTTCATGGTCGATGGCGCGGGCAACAACGTCCCGTGGTGCCAGTTCGCCGCGCGGATCAAAGTCGGGCATAAAGCGTGTGCCATCCGGGCGTTTTAAATAGGCACCTTCGCCGCGCAATGCTTCGGTAAGCAGGAAGTTGCGCGCCTGGGGATGATACAGGCAGGTAGGGTGGAACTGGTTGAATTCGAGATTGGCCACGCGGCAACCCGCGCGCCAGGCCATGGCAATGCCGTCACCGGAAGCAACATCCGGGTTGGTCGTATATTGATAGACCTTGGCCGCGCCACCGGTCGCCAGCACAATGGCTTTGGCGCGCAGGGTTTCGACCTGCTCGATCTGGCGGTTCCAGACATAGGCACCGACCACCCGCTGAGTACCCGGTAACCCCAGTTTGCTGGAGGTAATCAAATCAACCGCATTGTAGTTCTCTTTTACGCTAATATTGGGGTGGGCTCTTGCTTTCCCTACAAGCGTGGTTTCTACTGCTTTACCTGTCGCATCAGCGGCATGGAGAATGCGCCTGTGGCTGTGGCCGCCTTCTCTTGTCAGGTGGTAGCGTTCTTCTTCACTACCATGGGTTTCGGTATCGAAGAGGACACCCTGATCGATTAGCCATTGCACACAGTGTTTGGCATTGCCGGCAATAAATTCAACGGCTTCTTTATCACAGAGTCCTGCACCGGCAATCAGCGTGTCGTTTACGTGAGAATCAATGCTGTCAGCTTCGTCGAAAACGGCGGCAATTCCGCCTTGTGCGTAGAAAGTGGACCCTTCGTTAAGAGGTCCCTTGCTCAGAACGGTAACTTTACAGTGGTCAGCCAGGCGTAAGGCCAGTGAAAGCCCTGCGGCGCCGCTGCCGATAATTAATACATCACTAACAAAGTCTGATGAAGGTTGCATAACTTATGATGTTTGCAGAAGAAGAGGGAGATTCATGTTAGCCTAAATGGCTTGGCAAAAGCCACGAGCATGAGATATGGATAGATACATTGATAGAAAACTTTGTGTTTCATGGAACTTAACATTCTGTTTGAACTCCAAGCAGTACTTGCTCAGGAAAATAAAGATGAAAGCTGGCAGTACGATTAATAGCGTGGAGATGGCTTTGGGGAGAGATTACCTCGGATGAGCGAGCAGTTAGCGGATCAGGTTCTGGTCGAGCGGGTCCAGAAAGGTGATCAAAAGTCGTTCAATTTACTGGTTGTCCGCTACCAGCATAAAGTGGCGAGCCTTGTTTCCCGCTACGTTCCACAGGGCGATGTGCCTGATGTGGTTCAGGAATCTTTTATTAAAGCCTATCGTGCTCTGGATTCGTTCCGTGGTGATAGTGCTTTTTACACATGGTTATATCGAATCGCCGTCAACACGGCCAAAAATTACCTGGTTGCCCAGGGGCGTCGTCCACCTTCAAGTGATGTCGATGCCATCGAAGCCGAAAACTTCGAAAACGGCAATGCGTTAAAAGAAATTTCGAACCCTGAGAACTTAATGTTGTCAGAAGAGTTGCGACAGATTGTTTTTCGGACTATTGAAGCGCTTCCTGAGGATTTGCGGATGGCAATTACCCTGAGGGAGTTGGATGGCTTGAGCTATGAAGAAATAGCCGTCATCATGGATTGCCCGGTGGGCACGGTAAGATCCCGCATTTTCCGTGCTCGAGAAGCTATTGATAATAAAGTTCAACCGCTGATTCAGCGTTAGTGATGGCGGACACAGGAAGGGTACTTAGGCATGCAGAAAGAAAAGCTTTCGGCTCTGATGGATGGTGAAGCGCTTGACTCCGAACTCTTGAGTTCGCTTTCAAACGATAAAACGCTTCAGAAAAGTTGGCAGAGTTATCATTTGATCCGCGATACCTTGCGTGGTGACATTGGTAACGTTGTGCATCTGGATATCGCAGATCGTGTGGCCGCGGCACTGGCAAATGAGCCAGCCAAGCTTGTCCCTGGCTCTGTTATAGAATCACAGCCACTATCGCATACCTGGCAGAAGCTTCCTTTCTGGCACAAGGTGCGTCCGTGGGCCAGCCAGATCACCCAAATCGGCGTTGCTGCTTGCGTATCCCTGGCGGTTATCGTCGGTGTGCAGCATTACAGCCAGTCAGAGGTGCCAGGTGCATCCCCTGAAACCCCGGCATTCAACACACTACCCATGATAGGCAAAGCCTCTCCAGTGAGCTTTGGTGTGCCAAATGAAGGGAGTACCGCCAGCGGACCGCAAAATATGCAAGAACAGCGCAAGCGCATTAATGCTATTTTGCAAGATTATGAGTTGCAGCGTAGACTGCATTCTGATCAGCTGCAGCTGGAGTCAACCACTCCGCAGCAAGCTGCTATTCAGGTCCCAGGTAACCAGTCTTTAGGAACGCAAACGCAGTAATGAAGCAATTTTGGTATGCCGTTTCCCTTATGACGTGCAGCCTGCTCACTACACATACCGCCTCGGCTGAGACAGCTCCTGCTCCCGAGGCGTTATTGCAACAGATGAGTGCTGCCAGTCAGTCACTGAATTATGAAATTGCCTTTATCAGCATCACGAAGCAAGGCATCGATTCATATCGTTATCGCCACGTAAAATCCAAAGGAGGAACACAGCTTGCCGATTTGCTGTTAATGGATGGACCGCGTCGTGAAGTGGTACAACGTGGCAAAGACATCAGCTATTTCGAAACTGGATTACAGCCATTTACGCTGGCTGGCGATCATATCGTCGATTCTCTGCCGGAATTGGCCTTTAGCGACATCAATACTCTCTCCCGCTTTTACGATTTTATTGCCGTAGGCCGGGCGCGTGCTGCCGATCGCTCAAGTGAAGTGATCCGCGTGGTTTCAAGAGACGGCACCCGCTTTAGCTATATCATCTGGATCGACGAAAAAGATAAACTGCCTTTGCGCGTTGATCTGCTCGATCGTGACGGTGAGACGCTTGAGCAATTTCGCGTAATTTCGATTACCGTTGATCCTGAGGTTGATAAAGCCTTTACCGGGCTGGAAAAGGCCAATTTACCGCCGGTGCTTAGCATTCCTGATGTCGACAAAGCCGAATTTAGCTGGGAACCCAAGTGGTTGCCCGAGGGCGTAAAAGAAGTGTCGCGCAGCAAACGCAATTTGCCTAATATGCCGGTCACTATCGAATCAAGATTGTATAGCGATGGACTCTTTAGCTTCTCGATCAATGTCAATCCGACCAATAATGTTACGGCGGAGCAGATTGTTCGTCAGGGTCGCAGAACCGTGCAGACTGAAGTGCGTAATGGCAATGAGATAACCGTTGTCGGTGAGTTACCACCTTCTACAGCCAAACGTATTTCTGATAGTATCCTGTTCTCAGGTCAATAAAGAGTTGGCAACTTAGCGTCACAGACAGGGTATCCCCATGATGAAAGAATGGGCCACGGTGATTTCGTGGCAAGATGGTGTTGCACAATTGCGCTGTGAAACGCAGGCAGGATGCAGCGGCTGTCATTCGCGTTCTGGCTGTGGTGCACGTGTGCTCAACGAGCTCGGCCCGCAGACGGAGCATAATCTGCAGGTCACTATTGCCGAGCCACTTGAACCCGGTCAGAAGGTCGAACTGGGTATTATGGAAGGCAGTCTGCTGCGCTCTGCGCTACTGGTCTATATGACCCCCTTGTTTGGTGTTATCGCGGGGGGCGGCATATTGCAGTGGCTGCTGAAAGGCGATATTTACGCGTTGATTGGTGCGCTGGTGGGAGGGGCCCTTGGTTTTGCGGCAGCTCGCTATCTGGCGGCAAAAGTCGCGGATAAAGAGGCGTATCAACCGGTTATTTTACAGGTTGGCTTACCGCCGACCGCTTTTCGTTTCCAGCCTGAAAATCCTGAGCATCTCTAGGTAAAGTCTGTGGTTTAACTGCGGATCGGGATGCGATTCTGGATCATATGCTCGATCAGCGCGATAAACAGATCTGCGCTGAACAATGAGGTATAAGGCAGAGAAAAGAGTGTACGGCCATGTCTGTCGAGCAACTTGATCAGCTGGCTGTTACTGCCGCCGCTAATAAAGTGGATATCTTCAAGGGCAATATGATGACCGTCATCAGAATCCAGTTTGCGCGCCGAAAGCCGCAGCTTTTTTTCATTCATCAATAAAAAATTACCGCGCAAAAAACGTCTTACTTTACTTTCACTTTCAGTCAGGTAGCTAAAAGTTACCGTACCGTCCTGTGCCAGAATGGTCAGTGCTTGAGGGCCGCGAAATAGCAGTTGTTCATTTTTTATAATCTCGATTAATCGGTCCGCATGAGCAATATTAGGCGAGATTTTATGCCATGATTTTTCGGCATTTTCGCGAAAAGCCATGGCGTTTAATATTTTTAAAGTATATTTACCAGTACGAAAACGATAGATATCATTAATTCGTTCAAAAGGAATGAATTTATTTTTATTATCCGGTTTGGAAATCACTAATACGCCGTTTTCATACAGCTGATATATTTGTCTGGGCTTGATAAACTGGCGTAAAACAAACAGCACAATGCCGAGAGCAATACTAAACATGGTTGAAGCCAGGATAGTTTGCAACCCGAAGTAGCCATTTTTGCCAAACGTCAGCAGCAACACCAGTTGCACTGCTCCTGCCACCATCAGCAGCGCAGCCAGCACCAGGGTGATCCACGAGTTTGCCTTTGCAAAACCATGCCGGCTAAGCAGCCGACCTTCATTGATCATGACATTAACCTTGTGACCGTTTGATTTTTAAAATATAAAATAATTAATTAATGCTAATGGGTAATTCATCGAACAAATTTATTTTTATAACAGGTAGTTAATGATAATTGCGCTGTTTAGTAAATGAGCATTTTCCTAAACTGTCTGTCGGGGTTGCAAGTTGGCGACAGTACGCTAAATAGCATTCAATTTAATTAATTGATCGCTAAAGCGGGGCTTTCCGTCAGCTACAATAAATAGCCACAGACGCGGGAAATATCCCGGTTTGCCGTCACCTCGGCGCGTGGTTCTGTCTGAGGGGGCAAAACGAGGACTTGTTTGGCGTGCGCGACGCGTTTTTTATCCCCGCCGTCGCGGGTTGTTGCTCAGAAAAGGGCACTTATCTGCCTTAAACGGCAAATCTCTCCTGTATTGCATAGATAGCATCCTTTCGTGGAACCGGCATACAGTGTAAGATGCGCCCATATTTGCGTGGCGAGTTTTGGCGTTGAGTCCTTAGCTGTGTCCATGATAAAGGTTTAAGCGCTATCAATTAGAGAAAATGATCTATAAATGAAGAACATAAGAAACTTCTCCATTATTGCCCACATTGACCACGGTAAGTCGACACTCTCTGACCGTATTATCCAGATATGCGGTGGCTTGTCCGATCGTGAAATGGCCTCTCAGGTTCTTGATTCTATGGATCTTGAACGTGAACGCGGCATCACCATCAAAGCGCAAAGCGTGACGCTGGACTATAAAGCCAAGAATGGTGAAATCTATCATCTCAACTTTATCGATACTCCGGGGCACGTGGACTTCTCTTATGAGGTTTCTCGCTCACTGGCCGCCTGTGAAGGCGCGCTGCTGGTCGTTGATGCCGGACAGGGTGTCGAAGCTCAGACCCTGGCCAACTGCTATACCGCGCTGGATATGGATCTTGAAGTCGTTCCTGTGCTGAACAAGATTGACCTGCCTGCTGCCGAGCCCGATCGCGTCGCGCAGGAAATCGAAGATATCGTCGGTATTGATGCCACTGACGCCGTGCGTTGTTCGGCAAAAACCGGGGTAGGCGTGCCGGATATATTGGAACGTCTGGTCCGCGATATTCCGCCGCCACAAGGCGACGCAGATGCCCCTTTGCAGGCGTTGATTATCGACTCCTGGTTTGACAACTACCTCGGCGTAGTCTCGCTGGTGCGTATCAAAAACGGCACCATGCGCAAGGGCGACAAGATCAAGGTAATGAGCACCGGCCAGGTGTATAACGCCGACCGTCTGGGGATCTTTACGCCAAAACGTGTCGATCGCGAAGTATTGAACTGCGGCGAAGTGGGTTGGCTGGTTTGTGCCATCAAAGATATTTTGGGCGCACCGGTCGGCGATACCCTGACCCTGGCTCGCCAGCCGGCAGATAAAGCGCTGCCAGGCTTTAAGAAAGTGAAGCCGCAGGTTTACGCCGGCTTGTTCCCGATCAGCTCCGATGATTACGAAAACTTCCGCGATGCGTTGGGCAAATTAAGCCTCAATGACGCTTCGCTGTTCTATGAACCAGAAAGCTCCACCGCCCTTGGCTTTGGTTTCCGCTGTGGCTTCCTGGGTCTGTTGCACATGGAGATCATTCAGGAACGTCTTGAACGTGAGTACGATCTTGAACTGATCACTACGGCACCCACAGTAGTCTACGAAGTGGAAACCACGGCAGGTGAGACGGTTTATGTCGACAGTCCTTCCAAGTTGCCGCCGCTAAATAACATTCTCGAACTGCGCGAACCGATCGCCGAATGTCATATGCTGATGCCGCAGGAATACCTGGGCAACGTGATCACCTTGTGTATTGAGAAACGTGGTATGCAGACTAATATGGTCTATCACGGCAATCAGGTGGCGTTGACCTACGAAATTCCAATGGCCGAAGTGGTGCTGGACTTCTTTGACCGTCTGAAATCAACCTCGCGCGGCTATGCATCGCTCGATTACAATTTCAAACGATTCCAGACTTCAGATATGGTGCGCGTTGATGTTCTAATTAACGGTGAACGTGTAGATGCCCTGGCATTAATCACCCACCGCGAGAACTCACAGTATCGTGGTCGTGATCTGGTCGAAAAAATGAAAGAGCTGATCCCGCGTCAGCAATTTGATATTGCCATTCAGGCAGCGATCGGTAATCACGTGATTGCCCGTTCTACCGTGAAACAGTTACGTAAAAACGTGTTGGCCA
Source organism: Rouxiella aceris (assembly GCF_012933545.1). Classification (GTDB taxonomy): domain Bacteria; phylum Pseudomonadota; class Gammaproteobacteria; order Enterobacterales; family Enterobacteriaceae; genus Rouxiella; species Rouxiella aceris. The sequence goes on from NZ_JAADJU010000002.1 coordinate 90,719, forward strand.
AGTGCTATGGCGGTGACGTCAGCCGTAAGAAGAAACTCTTACAAAAACAAAAAGATGGCAAGAAACGCATGAAGCAGGTGGGTAATGTTGAATTACCACAGGAAGCGTTCCTGGCTATTTTGCACGTAGGTAAAGACGGAAAGTAAGCCTTTAATAAGTAAGTCAAGGAGTAGGAATGGCTAACATGTTTGCTCTGATTTTGGCGCTGGCAACGCTGGTGTCAGGGATCATCTGGTGTCTGGACCGATTTAAACTTGCTCCTGCTCGTCGGGAGAAAGTGGCGCGCCTGAAACTCGAAACTGCCGGCGCAGTAGACGAAAAAACCTTGAGCAACGTGGCAAAGCAGCCAGGTTGGGTGGAAACCTGTGCCTCGGTATTCCCGGTGTTGCTGGTGGTATTTGTTGTTCGTTCTTTTATTTACGAACCTTTCCAAATCCCATCCGGTTCAATGATGCCTACACTGTTGATTGGCGACTTTATTGTGGTCGAAAAATATGCGTATGGCTTAAAGGATCCTATTACCCAGACTAAGCTTATTCCAACGGGTGAGCCAAAACGTGGTGACGTGGTGGTATTTAAATATCCCCTGAATCCGCAACTGGATTATATTAAGCGCCTTGTAGGTTTACCGGGTGACCGTGTGACTTACGATGCGGGCAGCAAGGAAGTTACCGTGCAACCGGCCTGTAATAGCAGTCAGGCGTGCGATAAAGCCCTGGCAGTGACCTACAGCGCCAGCGAAGCCAGTGCCTTTGTGCAAACCTTTGGCCGTGTTTCTGCCGGTGGCGAAGCCAGCAGCGGTTTTTTTGAAACCGATCCTGCTGCCTCAGTGCCGCAGGACGGCGTTCGTTTACTAGCCCGCAAAGAGACGCTGGGTGATGTCACCCATAATATCCTGGTGGTTCCCGGTGCTCGTGACCAGTTAGGCGCCTATTATCAACAGCCTGGCCAACCTTTGGGTACCTGGGTTGTTCCCGCCGGTCATTATTTTATGATGGGCGATAACCGTGATAACAGCGCTGACAGCCGTTATTGGGGCTTTGTACCAGAAAAAGATCTGGTGGGCAGAGCGTCCGGTATTTGGATGAGCTTTACGAAGCAAGAAGGTGAATGGCCAACGGGTATACGTTTAAACCGTATTGGTGGACTTCATTAATTTTGTGTCTATATAGCCGAAATACCTCGAGTGGCATCCTGGCATCACCCGCACAAGGTCGCGGAGTAATGGCAAACAGGATGCGGCTTGAAGTATTACGGCTATAGCCAATATATAAACGCAGCATTATATTCCCACTCGTTGTAGAATATCTCTTCGAGCGATAAAAGTTGGCTCCTCGATAAAATAGAGGGAGCCACTGCAAACGAAACAGCTTTGGATTGGCTTTTGGCAAAGCAGGCCTGTTCCGTATGCTGAAGTTTTTGACGCATTCTTGATCTATTGGTAACTCATGAATCCCATCGTAATAAACAGGCTTCAGCGAAAGCTGGGCTACACTTTTCAACAGCAGGATCTTTTGATGCAGGCACTGACGCACCGCAGCGCCAGCAGCAAGCACAATGAGCGGTTAGAGTTCCTGGGCGACTCAATTCTTAGTTTTGTTATTGCCAATGCGCTTTATCATCGTTTTCCTCGTGTTGATGAAGGCGATATGAGCCGGATGCGCGCTACGCTGGTGCGTGGTAATACCCTGGCTGAAATGGCGCGTGAATTCGACCTCGGCGAATGTTTGCGATTAGGCCCTGGCGAATTGAAAAGTGGTGGTTTCCGCCGTGAGTCTATTCTCGCGGATACGGTGGAGGCACTCATTGGCGGCGTATTCCTGGATAGCGATATTCAGAACGTCGAAAGGCTGATCCTCGATTGGTACCGTAGTCGTCTCGATGAAATCAGTCCCGGTGATAAGCAGAAAGATCCAAAAACCCGTTTACAGGAGTTTTTGCAAGGTCGTCATCTGCCGTTGCCTTCTTATCTGGTTGTGCAGGTTCGCGGAGAAGCGCACGACCAGGAGTTTACCATCCACTGCCAGGTCAGTGGCTTGAATCAACCGGTGGTAGGTACCGGCTCAAGTCGCCGTAAAGCCGAGCAGGCGGCAGCGGAACAAGCGCTGATACAGCTGGAGCTTGAATGAGCGAAGAAAAGAATTACTGTGGCTTTGTTGCCATCGTCGGCCGACCTAACGTCGGTAAGTCGACCTTGCTAAATGAACTGTTGGGGCAAAAGATCTCCATCACTTCACGCAAACCGCAAACCACGCGTCACCGGATCATGGGTATTCATACCGAAGGTCCATACCAGGCTATCTACGTCGATACCCCGGGGCTGCATATCGAAGAAAAACGAGCAATCAACCGCCTGATGAACCGTGCTGCAAGCAGTTCAATTGGTGATGTCGAGCTGGTTATCTTTGTGGTTGAAGGCACCCACTGGACTGCCGATGACGAAATGGTAGTGAATAAACTGCGTGATATCAAAAGCCCGGTGCTTTTGGCGATCAACAAAATTGATAACGTCACCGATAAATCCAAGTTACTGCCGCACTTGCAGTTCCTTAGTGAGCAAATGAACTTTGTCGACATCGTGCCTATTTCTGCGGAAAAAGGTATTAATGTCGATACCATTGCCACGCTGGTGCGCAAGCGCTTGCCAGAAGCCGTGCATCATTTCCCTGAAGATTACATCACCGACCGTTCACAGCGCTTTATGGCGTCTGAGATCATTCGTGAAAAGTTGATGCGCTTCCTGGGTGAAGAATTGCCTTATTCGGTCACGGTAGAAATTGAGAGCTTCGTCACTAATGAACGTGGCGGCTACGATATTCACGGTTTGATCCTGGTCGAGCGTGAAGGCCAGAAGAAAATGGTTATCGGTAATAAAGGCTCGAAGATCAAAACCATCGGCACTGAAGCACGCCAGGACATGGAAAACATGTTCGAAGCGAAAGTTCACCTTGAGCTGTGGGTCAAGGTCAAATCCGGTTGGGCAGATGATGAACGTGCGCTGCGCAGTCTGGGTTATGTAGACGACTTATAAGGTCTCCGCCTATGGAAGGCTGGCAACGCGCATTTGTCTTGCATGGGCGACCTTACAGTGAAACCAGCCTGATGCTGGATCTATTCACTGAAGGACAAGGGCGGGTACGCATACTGGCAAAAGGTGCGCGTGGCCGCCGTTCCAATCTAAAAGGCTGTTTACAGCCTTTTACGCCATTACTGGTTCGCTGGAGCGGCCGCGGAGAAGTCAAAACCCTGCGCAGCGCTGAACCGGTATCAATGGCACTTCCTCTCTCTGGTTCCATCCTCTACAGCGGGCTCTATGTCAATGAGCTGGTTTCCCGCGTTCTTGAGCAAGAAACCAATTACTCTTCACTATTCTTTGATTACCTTAATTGCCTGCAAAATCTTGCGGCGGCCAGTCATTCCCCGGAACAGGCGCTGCGTCAGTTTGAACTGGCGTTATTACAGCACCTGGGATACGGCGTTGATTTTCTCCACTGTGCGGGCAGCGGTGAAGAGGTCAGCGATACCATGACCTATCGTTATCGGGAAGAGAAAGGGTTTATTGCCAGCCTGGTGGTCGACCATTACAGTTTTACCGGGCGCGATCTCAAAGCGCTGGCCAGCCGTGAGTTCCCGGATATGGCAACCTTGCAGGCGGCAAAACGTTTTACCCGTATGGCACTTAAACCTTATCTTGGCGGTAAGCCGTTGAAAAGCAGAGAGCTGTTTCGTCAGTTTGTGTTGAAAAAACCGCTCCCTCCCGCCGAAAGTACTGCCGACTGATTTTGTTTATGAGATATTTAGCACAGAGCTAAAAACAGGAGATTTTCATGGCTGAGTTATTGTTGGGCGTTAATATTGACCATATCGCGACGCTGCGAAACGCGCGAGGTACCGCTTATCCCGATCCGGTTCAGGCGGCGTTTATTTCCGAGCAGGCGGGTGCCGACGGTATTACTGTCCATTTGCGCGAAGATCGTCGTCATATCACCGATCGCGATGTAAGAATTTTGCGTGACACCATCCAGACGCGAATGAACCTGGAAATGGCCGTTACTGACGAAATGGTCGGTATTGCTTGCGAGATCAAGCCGCATTTCTGCTGCCTGGTGCCTGAGAAACGCGCAGAAGTCACTACCGAAGGTGGCCTCGATGTTGCCGGGCAAAAAGACAAAATGACCGTGGCTGTCGAACGCTTGTCCAACGCCGGTATTCTGGTGTCATTATTTATCGATCCCGATGTCCGTCAGATTGATGCCGCCGTTGCCGTTGGTGCGCCCTATATTGAGATCCACACCGGTGCCTATGCCGATGCGGCAGAAGGTAGGGATCGTCAGGCGGAATTTGAGCGTATTAAACAGGCTGCCAGCTATGCCGTTGCCAAGGGGCTGAAAGTCAACGCCGGGCATGGTCTGAATTACAAAAACGTGCTGCCGATTGCGGCACTGCCAGAAATGCACGAGTTGAATATCGGCCATGCGATTATCGGTCAGGCAGTGATTGACGGCCTGGCGGCTGCGGTGCGGGAGATGAAAGTCCTGCTGCGTGAAGCTCGCCGCTAATGGCTATTCTTGGGCTGGGTACCGATATTGTCGAAATTGCCCGTATCGAAGCGGTGGTTGAACGCAGCGGTGACCGGCTGGCCAGACGCATTTTAAGTGACGGTGAGTGGCAGCAGTATCAGCACCATCAGCAACCGGTGCGTTTTCTGGCCAAACGTTTTGCCGTCAAAGAAGCGGCGGCAAAAGCCCTGGGTACCGGCATCCGCAATGGACTGGCTTTTGAGCAGTTTGAAGTGGTCAATGATGCATTGGGCAAACCCAATCTGATTTTTCACCATCGGGCGGCAGAAATGGCTGCCGAGTTTGGCGTCAGATCGGTGCATGTTACGCTGGCCGATGAGCGCCATTACGCCTGTGCCACGGTGATCCTCGAAAACTGAATTTAGCGCAGGCGCGGGTTGTGAACCACTCCCCCAGACACTTATTTCGCTAAGGGTTTGGGGAACTCACCCCCGTGCATCAATGATGCAGCAGCACAAATTTATCCCACAGTTGTTCGTTACTTTCGCGATGTTGGGGATCGATGATGATCGTATTATCGATCGGACACACTTTCTGGCAGGTTGGCGTATCGTAGTGGCCAATGCATTCCGTACAGCGTTCGCTGTCGATCTCGTAAAACTCACTGCCCATGGTAATGGCCTGATTGGGGCATTCCGGCTCGCACATATCGCAGTTGATGCATTTGTGTGTGATTAGCAGGGCCATGGTTTTCTCTTATCAATATTCTGGCCGTGAATTATAACAGAGTTCAGGTGGCAGATAAGCCCTGGGTGTGGTTTTCGCTGATCTGGATCAGGTCAACTTTTTCACCAAATCTTCGCTATGTCGGATACGTTCCGGTGCATGGGCGGTATCTTGCTGGATCAGCGCCATAAATAAAATATCGGTCAGCGAGTATTGCGCGGTGGTGGCCGAAATGGCCGCGCCACGGGTGACCGGCAGCTCAGCCAGGGTATAAAGGCAATGAGCAGCCCGCTGTTGCAGGCTATTGGGCGAGAAACTGGTCAGCGCCAGCGTTTGTGCACCGCTCTGGCTGGCGACTTCTGCCGCCAGATTGATCTCCCGGCGTTCGCCGCTAAAGGAGATCGCCACCAGCAGATCCTCTTTTGACAAGGCTTGCACCGTAGCCAGCAGCACATGGGTATCTGACTCGGCAATGGCGGTAATGCCAATCTTCAGTAGCTTATAGGCAAAATCTTTCGCCACCAGCCCCGAGGCACCAATACCGGTAAGCACAATTTTGCGGGCGTTGGACAACATAAATAGCGCCTGTTGCAGGCGTTGCTCACTGTTGATATCCAGCGTGGCGCGCAGTGCCGATTGTTTCTCGGCCAGCAGTTTTTCGCCAACGGTCAACAGACTGTCGCTGCTGAGAATATGGTTATGCACGGTGACCACCTGGTCATTGCGCGGTGCCGCCAGCGCTTCGCTCATCGCTAGCTTCAGGGCCGGGAACCCCTTATAACCCAGTTTCTGTGCAAACTTCACCACGCCTGATTGGCTGACACCCGCCAGATCGGCCAGCTTCTGCGAGCTTAAATGGCGCGCCTGGTCGGGCTGTGCCAACAGAAAATCCGCCAGCTTTCTGTCGTTTTCTGCCAGCTGCGGATAAATCTGACGAATACGGATCATACTGCTCATGGTGCCCGGTCCTGAGATTGGTGGCTTGCTAGTGACGTTAAACTAGCAAAAAAAAACTCGCTTTGCTGAATAAAATATTCAAATATGATAAATAATTTAGAATTAAATATTCAAGAGGTCAGTATGAATTTAGGTGCTTTGGTTTCAGAAACCCGTAATCCGGCCACGTATCGCCTTGATGAAATGTCCACGCTGGAGATGGTCACTTGTTTTAACCAGGAAGACAGCAAAGTGCCGCTGGCCATTCAGCAGGTTTTGCCGGAGATTGCCCAGGCGGTTGATCTGGCTGCGGCTTCTTTTAAGGCGCAGGGGCGGCTGATTTATCTCGGTGCCGGTACCAGCGGACGCCTTGGCGTACTGGATGCCTCCGAGTGTCCACCGACTTTCGGTGTGCCTCATGGCATGGTGATCGGCCTGATTGCCGGCGGTCCTGGCGCGCTGCTAAAAGCCGTCGAGGGCGCTGAAGATAATGCCGATCTCGGCGAACAGGGCTTAAAAGACATTCAACTTAGCGCGGTGGATACCGTGGTCGGCCTGGCCGCCTCGGGGCGAACGCCCTATGTAATTGGCGCGTTGCGTTATGCCAGCAGTCTCGGCTGTGCGACTGTGGCGATCTCCTGCAATCCGGGCTCGGCTATCGCCCGGGAAGCGCAGGTGGCTATTTCTCCGGTGGTCGGTCCGGAAGCTTTGACCGGCTCGACGCGCATGAAGTCGGGTACGGCACAGAAGCTGGTGCTGAATATGATCTCCACCGGTGCCATGGTAAAAACCGGCAAAGTTTATCAAAACCTGATGGTGGATGTTAAAGCCACCAATCACAAGCTGGTGGATCGCGCCTGCCGCATTGTAGTGGAGGCCACTGGTGCGCAACGCAGTGAGGCAGAAGCGGCATTACAGCAGACCGCCTATGAGGTCAAACCGGCTATTTTGATGATCCTGGCGCAGATCGACGCCAGTCAGGCGCGAGAACGGCTGATTAAACATCAGGGATTTCTGCGCGCGGCGCTGGCGGACGTATGATTTTTCACTGGCGCCAGGGCAACCCTCAGCGCTAATACTTAAGGGGAGAATATATGGCAACGGACAATATCCGGGGACTGGCAGCGCAGATCCTCACTGGCGTCGGCGGTCAAAGTAACATCAATAAACTTGAAAATTGTATGACTCGGGTCAGAATTGAAGTTTGTGATGAACAGTTACTGGATCTCCCCACCCTTAAAAAACTGGAAGGCGTTAAAGGCTACGTTAAGCAGGGGGATCAGCATCAGCTGGTGGTGGGTCCTGGTGCGGCTGCCAGGGTCGTCGATGCCATGCGCATTCAGATGCAGGGCAACGGCCAGCAGCAACCGTCGCCTGGTGTCGCCGGGGAGATGGCCCGCAATAAGGCGCAGGCCAAAGCCAAATATAGTGCGCCAATGAGCGGGATGTTACGTCAGTTGGCCAATGTGTTTATCCCGCTGATCCCGGCGTTTATCGCTTCCGGGCTGATTATGGGCATTATCAATCTGCTGAAACGGCCTGATATTGCTGGCAGCCTGGCGTTGAGTTATCCCAATATTCTCGGCCTGCTGGCGGTATTCGGCGGTGCCGTCTTTGCCATTATGAATATACTGGTCGGGGTCAATGCTGCCAGAGTATTCGGCGGTTCACAGGCGATGGGCGGGGTGATGGCCGGGATCCTTTCCAGTCCGCAACTGGCACAGATCACCTTGTTTGGCGAGGCGTTGCAACCCGGACGCGGCGGGGTGATTGCCGTATTGCTGGTGGTGGCGCTGATGTGCTGGATCGAAAAACGTCTGCGATTGTGGCTGCCCGAGTCGGTGGAGTTGATCCTTAATCCGTTATTGACCACGCTTATCACTGCCACCCTGGCTATTGTGATCCTGCAGCCACTGGGGGGCGTGATTTCCGATGCCATTGCGCAAGGGGTGAATCTGGCTATCGATCGCGGCGGTTTATGGGTTGGCGCGCTGCTGGCCGGGGCCTTTTTGCCGCTGGTATTGTCAGGTCTGCATCAGGGGTTGGTGCCGATCCATGTCGAGTTGATCCAGGCGCACGGTGCCAACCCGCTGCTGCCCATTTTGGCGATGGCCGGTGTCGGCCAAGTGGGGGCTGCGATTGCCATATTGATGAAAACCCGCAACGCACGCCTGAAAAAAGTGATCAAAGGGGCATTGCCGGTCGGTATCCTTGGCATTGGTGAACCGTTGATCTTTGGGGTGACCCTGCCCCTGGGGCGTCCGTTTATCGCGGCTTGTCTCGGCGGAGCGGTGGGAGGGGCGCTAATTTGCTACTGGAAGGTGGCCACGGTGATCACCTTTGGCATTTCGGGTTTACCTTTGGCGCTGACCATTATCTCCGGTAAAGTGATGCTCTATCTGGCAGGAACCCTGATCACCATGGTGGCTGGCTTTATTTTTACTTGGCTGATGGGATTCAACGATCCCGAGGAGTAACGCATTGAGCGCGAAAACGGATCGACGAGTGGTGTTTTTTGATCTTGATGGCACGCTGCATCAGCAGGATATGTTCGGCTCCTTTATGCGCTTTTTACTGTGGAGAATGCCGCAAAATCTGCTGTTGGTGATCCCTATACTGCCCATTGTCGCCGTTGGTATGGTGCTTTTTGGCCGTACTGAGCGCTGGCCGATGAGTCTGCTGCTGTGGGCCATTACTTTTGGTCATAGCGAAGCGCATTTAAAGGATCTCGAATTGCGTTTTGTAAACTGGTTTCGCCAGCAGGTGGTGGCCTTTCCGGTGGTGCAAATGCGTTTGCGTGACTATCTGGAGCGCGACGATGCCGAAGTGTGGCTGATCACCGGTTCACCTGAGCATCTGGTGCAGCAGGTTTACCATAGCTCGCCTTTTTTACCCCGGGTGCGACTGGTGGGCAGCCGCATTGCCCGCGCGCGTGGCGGTTGGGTGCTGCCGTTACGCTGTCTCGGCGAAGAGAAGGTCTCGCAGCTGGAGCAACGCCTCGGTTCCCCCCTAAAGCTGTATAGCGGCTATAGTGACAGTAAGCAGGACAACCCATTGCTGTTCTTTTGCGAACACCGGTTTCGGGTCAGTAAGCAAGGTGAGTTACAGCAATTAGAGTAAGACGACGCAAATCGATATATGATAGCGGCCGTTTTTATAGGGGTGAGGTTTACGTGACAGAGCAATACAGCGATCAGTACTGGATGCAGCGTGCGCTGGTTCTGGCTGCCAAAGCGCAGGACGAAGGCGAAGTGCCGGTTGGGGCTGTGCTGGTGTTGGACAACAAGGCGATTGGCGAAGGCTGGAACCGTTCCATTGGCTATCATGATCCTACTGCCCATGCGGAAATCATGGCGCTGCGGCAAGGCGGGTTGGTGGTGAACAACTATCGCCTGCTCGATGCCGTGATGTACATCACCCTGGAACCCTGCGTGATGTGTGCCGGTGCCATGGTGCACGCGCGTATTCGTCGCCTGGTGTATGGTGCCAGCGATTTGAAAACCGGCGCAGCCGGATCCCTGCTCGATGTCTTGCGCCATCCCGGTATGAATCATCAAATCGAGATCTGCAGCGGCGTGCTGGCTGAGGAGTGTTCGGCGCAGCTAAGCGAGTTTTTCCGCCTGCGCCGCTGTCAGCATAAAGCTTTGAAACTGGCACAGCGCGCTGCTTCCGACCCTCCTTAAGATTACCGTCGCATCAGCCGCCGGCATTTTTTAATTCGCTGGGTTTCACCGTGGGATAACCGGCTCCCAATTGCGCCTGCAAGGCGGCGGCCTGCGCTTTCTGTTTCTCTTTTTCCAGCAGATAGCCCACCAGGCTGATCTGATACTTGCGAATATTTTCAACATAATTGAAAGCCTGGGTGCCGCGGGCATAGCCATAAGTGGTTTTGCTGTAGTAGCGCTTCTGATTGAGCATCGGCAGGCGCTGTTTGACGTCAACCCAGCTGTCCGGATTGCCTTTTTGCTCGACGGTCAGTTGCCGGGCATCGAGCATATGGCCGTAACCCATATTATAGGCTGCCAGCGCAAACCAGACTTTATCGTCCTCGACAATGCTGGTCGGTAGTGAATCAATCAGGTGATTAAGATAGCGCGCGCCGCCGCGAATGCTCTGCTCGGTATCCAGGCGGTTATCCACTCCCAGCCCCTGGGCGGTGGCGCGAGTCAGCATCATCATACCGCGAACGCCAGTCGCTGAGGTAGCCTCGGGATCCCAGTGTGATTCCTGATAGGAAATGGCGGCCAGCAAGCGCCAGTCGATGCCGTCGGCGAACTTCTCAAACATCGGCTGCAGGCTGGAGAGCTTGCTATCAATGGTGTTGAGGAAGGTTCGAGTATCTACAAAGTCAAAATCGCCGACGTGGCCGAGATATTTCTCTTCCAGCCTTTCCAGCGTGCCGTCTTCTGCGATTTGGTTGAAAAAATCCAGCATTGCGGCATAGAGACTGTCGTCATCATTTTGTTTATTGAAGTACCAGGTAACCGGCTCATCCTCAGTGGCATCAAAGGCCACCGCCAGACGGGGATAAACCCGTTGCAGCAGCGCCACGGTAACCGAATCCCCCATTGTATATTTGAGTTTCCCCTGGGCGACCTGTTGCATCAGTTCCGACGGCGAATAGCGGTGGGTTACGCCCCAGTTGAGATCGGGAAACTTTGTCTTGGCGCTGGCCAGAGTGTCGATATGGGCCGCACCGGCAGAGACCACCAGAGAATTTTTAATATCGGCAAAGGATTTTGGGCGCGCCGATCCTTGTCGATAAAGCACCTGCTGGGATACCGAATAATATTCCGGCCCGCTGCGAAATGACTTTAGACGCTCTGGATTGTAAATCAGCCCCGACGCCAGTACGTCGGCTTTATGGTCTTGCAGATCGTTAAACAACTGCTCCACGTCTTTTCGCGGGGTGATCACCAGCTTTACGCCAAGATAGTCGGCGAAGCGGCTGGCTAATTCATAATCAAATCCCAGATCTCCATCAGGTCCGTTAAAAAAGGTCTGTGGAGAATTGAGCATGCTGACGCGCAATTCTCCGCGAGAAAGGATATTTTGCAGTTGGTCTCCCGACCCGCGTTGCCAGGGGATACTGGGCCATAAGGCCAGCGCCAGCAACAGGGTGATAAGACCAACGATCAAGTAGGTAATTTTTATGCGCGTCAAATAGTTATCTCTCTGCGGCGCTATTATTGTAATAAGCTAAAACAGTGTAAAAAATATGGCTAAATTCCCAGTGTCGACGCATTTTGCTCAACAAAACGGCAATCTGCAACTTTATTCCTGATTGACCATGTAAACTGTGTGGGTAAAGCTATTATTAATATTCCCTGCGCAAACGGTTTCGTCGCGCCCGAGGATTCTCTATAATAGCCCGCGTTTTCCCCCTGTTGCGCCCAATGAAGCACTACGGTCAGTTGCTTCGAAGACGAGAGAATATTTGATTATGGAAATACTGCGTGGTTCGCCCGCTTTGTCGGCTTTTCGCATTAACAAACTGCTTTCCCGTTTTCAGGAAGCACAGCTTCCGGTTAACGAGCTCTATGCCGAATTCGTACACTTCGCCGATGTCAGCGCTGCGCTGACCGCGGACGAACAAACCAAGTTGCAACGCCTGCTCAAATATGGTCCTTCTCTCGCTGAACATGCTCCCGTTGGCCGCCTGATCCTGGTCACGCCACGCCCGGGCACCATTTCTCCCTGGTCTTCAAAAGCCACCGATATTGCCCATAACTGCGGGTTGTCTCAGGTTGTGCGTCTTGAGCGCGGTCTGGCGTTTTATATCCAGGCACCACAGCTGACTGAAGCACAATGGCAGTCACTGGCCGCACTGTTGCATGACCGCATGATGGAAACGGTGTTTGGCGATCTGCATGAAGCTGAAAAACTTTTTGCTCAACATCAGCCCGCGCCAGTGCAACACGTTGATCTCCTCGGTGCCGGTCGCGTCGCGCTGGAGCAGGCCAATATCAAACTGGGTCTGGCGTTGGCGCAGGATGAAATCGATTATCTGCTTAACGCCTTTACGCAACTGGGTCGCAACCCGACTGACATTGAGCTGTATATGTTCGCGCAGGCCAACTCCGAACATTGCCGCCATAAAATCTTTAATGCCGACTGGGTTATCGACGGCAAAGAACAGCCTAAATCGCTGTTCAAAATGATCAAAAACACCTTTGAGCAGACCCCCGATTACGTCCTTTCGGCTTATAAAGACAACGCCGCAGTGATGGAAGGTTCAAAAGTCGGCCGTTTTTATGCCAACGCTGCCAGCGGTGTCTACGATTTCCATCAGGAAGATGCGCATATCCTGATGAAGGTAGAAACCCATAACCACCCGACGGCCATTTCCCCTTGGCCGGGTGCCGCTACCGGTTCCGGTGGCGAAATCCGTGACGAAGGTGCGACCGGTCGCGGTGCCAAACCAAAAGCCGGCCTGGTCGGTTTCTCGGTGTCCAACCTGCGTATCCCCGGCTTTGAACAGCCCTGGGAGCAGGACTTTGGTAAACCTGACCGCATTGTCACCGCGCTGGAAATCATGACCGACGGCCCTCTCGGCGGCGCGGCCTTTAACAATGAGTTTGGTCGTCCGGCGCTGCTGGGGTACTTCCGTACTTATGAAGAGCAGGTCAACAGCCATAATGGCTCAGAACTGCGTGGATATCATAAGCCAATCATGCTGGCGGGGGGCATTGGTAATATTCGTGCCGACCATGTGCAAAAAGGCGAGATCACCGTTGGAGCCAAACTGATTGTACTCGGTGGCCCGGCGATGAATATCGGTCTGGGCGGCGGCGCGGCATCTTCTATGGCCTCTGGCCAGTCTGACGCTGATTTGGACTTTGCGTCCGTACAGCGCGATAACCCGGAAATGGAACGCCGCTGTCAGGAAGTGATTGACCGCTGCTGGCAGTTGGGTGAAGACAACCCGATCCTGTTTATCCACGATGTCGGTGCCGGTGGCTTGTCCAATGCCATGCCAGAGCTGGTCAGTGATGGCAACCGCGGCGGTCGTTTCCAACTGCGCGATATTCTTAACGACGAACCGGGCATGAGCCCGTTGGAAGTCTGGTGCAACGAATCACAAGAACGCTATGTAATGGCCGTGGCTCCGGCGCAGCTTGAGCAGTTTGCTGCCATCTGCCGCCGCGAGCGCGCCCCTTACGCCGTGATTGGTGAAGCCACCGAAGAGCTGCATCTGACCCTGGAAGACAGCCATTTCGACAATCAGCCAATTGATATGCCGCTGGATGTGCTGCTGGGCAAAACCCCTAAAATGACCCGCGATGTGCAGACGCTGAAAGCGCTGGGCGATACGCTGGCGACAGAGCAGATATCCATTGCCGATGCGGTGCATCGCGTGTTGCATCTGCCTGCGGTCGCTGAGAAAACTTTCCTGATCACCATTGGCGACCGCTCGGTAACCGGCATGGTCGCGCGCGATCAGATGGTTGGACCCTGGCAGATCCCGGTAGCCGACTGTGCGGTTACCACCGCCAGCCTCGACAGCTACTATGGCGAAGCCATGTCACTGGGCGAACGTGCGCCAGTGGCCTTGCTGGACTTTGCCGCCTCTGCTCGTCTGGCGGTAGGTGAAGCACTGACCAACATTGCAGCCACTGAAATTGGCGGCCTGAAACGTGTCAAACTTTCTGCCAACTGGATGTCAGCGGCCGGTCACCCGGGTGAAGACGCCGGTCTTTACGCGGCAGTGAAAGCCGTGGGCGAAGAGCTTTGTCCGGCGTTGGGCATTACCATTCCGGTGGGTAAAGACTCGATGTCGATGAAAACCCGCTGGCAGGAAGGCAGCGAACAGCGGGAGATGACCTCGCCACTGTCGCTGGTGATCACCGCTTTTGCCCGTGTCGAAGACGTGCGCCACACCGTGACGCCGGAGCTGTGTACCGATAAAGGCGACAGCTCACTGCTGCTGATCGATTTGGGTGCCGGTCATAACGCACTGGGCGCTACAGCGCTGGCGCAGGTTTACCGCCATCTTGGTGAGAAACCGGCAGATGTGCGCAATGTCGAGCAACTGGCTGGCTTCTTTAATGCTATGCAGGCGCTGGTTAGCGAACAGAAACTGCTGGCTTACCATGACCGTTCAGACGGTGGCTTGCTGGTGACCCTGGCGGAAATGGCCTTTGCCGGCCACTGCGGGTTGACCGTTGATATCGCCGCTCTTGGCGAGTCAGCGCTGGCTGCCTTGTTCAACGAAGAGTTGGGCGCGGTGATCCAGGTACGTAATGAGCAGCGTGCAGAAGTGGAACAGCTGCTGGCCAGTCATGGTCTGGCGGACTGTAGCCATTATCTGGGCAGCGTCGAGTCTGGCGATCGCTTTGTGATCACCGCGGGCAACCAGCCGGTGTTCAGTGAAAGTCGCACCACCTTGCGTACCTGGTGGGCGGAAACCACCTGGCAGATGCAGCGCCTGCGTGATAACCCTGAGTGTGCCGATCAGGAACATCAGGCCAAAAAAGACAATAGCGATCCGGGTCTGAACGTTAAACTGACCTTCGCCCCGGCAGAAGACATTGCTGCCCCTTATATTGCCACCAACACCCGTCCTAAAGTGGCGGTACTGCGTGAGCAGGGCGTCAACTCGCACGTTGAGATGGCGGCTGCCTTCCACCGTGCCGGTTTTGACGCGGTTGACGTGCATATGAGTGATTTGCTGGCCGGACGTCGCGATCTGCAAGAGTTCCATACGCTGGTGGCCTGCGGTGGCTTCTCTTACGGTGATGTGCTGGGGGCCGGTGAAGGCTGGGCGAAATCAGTGCTGTTTAATCAACGGGTGCGTGATGAATTCGAAGATTTCTTCCATCGCCCGCAAACCCTGGCACTGGGCGTTTGCAACGGCTGTCAGATGATGTCCAATTTGAAAGAGCTGATCCCGGGTGCCGAGCACTGGCCACGCTTTGTGCGTAACCTGTCTGACCGCTTTGAAGCGCGTTTTAGCCTGGTTGAAGTCACCGCCAGCCCGTCTCTGCTGATGCAAGGCATGGCGGGTTCTCGTATGCCAATCGCCGTTTCTCATGGCGAAGGCCGCGTAGAAGTGCGTGATGTGGTGCATTTGTCCCAGTTGGAGCACGCCAATCTGGTTGCGCTGCGTTTTGTGGACAACAACGGTAATGTCACCGAGAACTATCCGCTTAACCCGAACGGTTCGGCCAACGGTATTACCGCGGTTACCAACCAGTCAGGACGTGTCACCGTAATGATGCCTCACCCTGAGCGTGTTTTCCGCACCGTGAGCAACTCCTGGCATCCTGATGCCTGGGGTGAAGATAGCCCATGGATGCGCATGTTCCGCAATGCGCGTAAGCAACTTGGCTAAGTGATCGGCCGGTTGTCATAATAAAAATCCACAGCGCTTAGGCCTGTGGATTTTTTTATGCATCTTTTGCAACACCAGGAATACTTTTGACAGCCTTGCTTACATTTGCCCTGTTAAAGTCGCTTGATCTCACGCGCTGTGCCGTCCTATCGTTATGTATCATCATACATAACGGTGGCATATTGTGTTTACACTGAATCAAAAACTGAAAAAAGCCGGTTCCGGCCTGTTGTTGTGCTCCTTATCCTTCGCGAGTCTTGCTGTTCAGGCGGCTGACAATATCAACGTCACTTACGCCGGTTCCATGGGCGTGGTCATGGATAAGTACCTGGGGCCAACCTTTGCCAAAGCGCAAAAGCTCAATTATCAAGGGCAGGGGCAAGGGGCTTACGGTATGGCCAATCTGCTCGCTTCCAAAAAAGTGGTGGCTGATGTTTTCGTCTCTATCACCCCGGGACCCATCGACGTGCTGAAAAAAGCCGGTCTGGTGGATACCTCGGTGCCGGTAGCCAGTACCAGTATGGTGATTGCCTACAATCCGAAAGGTAAATTTGCCCAGCAGTTTGCCGCCATAAAAGATCATCAGGCCGGGGCTAAACCCTGGTGGCAAGTGCTGCAAACACCGGGGCTGCATTTTGGCCGTACCGATGCTGCCACCGATCCGCAGGGGCAAAATATTATTTTCACCATGATGTTGGCTGAAAAATATTATCAGCAGCCCGGGTTGGCTAAAAAGGTGCTGGGTGAGGTCAACAACCCGCAACAGGTATTGGCCGAAGGCGGATTATTGACCCGTCTGGAAGCCGGTCAGGTGGATGCTGCTTCCGGTTATGAAAGCGCAACACGTTCAGCAAAACTGCCTTATATCGCTTTGCCGGATGAAATCAACCTCAGCAATCCGGAGATGTCGGCGAAATGGTATGACACGGTCAGTTTTGCCGTCAAAGATCATAACGGTAAAGACCAAACCCTGCATACGCAACCGCTGGTGTTCTATGCAGCCGTATTGAAAAATGCGCCTAACCCGGTAGCTGCAAAACGCTTTGTTGCCTTTATGCAGAGTGCCGAAGGGCAAAAAATCTTCCAGGAAAATGGTTATGACAAGCCTAAAGGCCATGACTTTTAACCTGGGTTATTAAGTTGACCTTTTCCTGACTGTGCCGTTATTTCGATCCGAGATAACGGCAATCTATTGCCAAGGTGACGCCGGATGATCAGTCTGTGGCTGGCCATTCCGGCCCTTGCCCTGTTAGCTATTCCCTTTATTACACTTATCTCGGTCACGCCGTGGCGCGGATTCCATCTGGCTTATGGTGACTGGCATTCCGTTACTGTCTCCCTGGGGCTAAGTGCCGTTTCTATCCCGATCATTATCCTGCTGGGCATCCCTCTGGCGCTGTGGATGGCGCGCAGCGACAGTCGCTGGCGTTCCTGGGTAGAAGCCTTTGTGATGGTCCCCTTGCTTACCCCGCCGTTGGCGATGGGCATCCTGCTGGTCTCGGTGTACGGGCCTTACGGCTCGCTTGGTGATGGGCTGTCGCGGCTGGGAATATCATTAACCAACAATGCCGCTGCCTTTGTGCTGGCGCAGGTTTACGGCGCATTGCCCTATTTTGTGATGTCTGCCCGCGCTGCCTTTGAAGGCGTGCCCCATGATGTCGAAGAGGCCGGCAAAACGCTGGGGGCCTCACGCTGGCATATTCTGAGCAAACTGACCTTGCCGATTGCTTCTCGCGGGCTGGCAACCGGTCTGGCTATTGCCTGGGTCAGGGTCATTGGTGAGTTTGGCATTGTGCTGGTGTTCTGTTATTTCCCCCAGGGTATCCCGGTAAAACTGTTTATTAACCTGCAAAATGACGGGGTGGATTCCGTCTACTCCTTATTGTGGATATTATTGATTACCACCTTACCCTTTCCATTATGGTGTTTTTCACGTATGGGCAAGCGCAAAAAAGAGTATCCAGGAGTTAGCTGAGCGCGATTGATCCCTTAGCGGCAATGGGAAAAATAGCGATATGGTTATGATATTTGCTTATAAAAATATTATTTTCAGGAAGGGGTGTTGTGAGATTTATCTTAAAAACATCATTTTATCTTAATGATCATTACTTATTTGTAATAACTTTCAATAAGTTAGCATAAAAGTATTTATATATTAAACTTCCGTTTATGATTGTTAAATAAGTAGTGGGGTATCATTCAACAGTTGAATAGTTTCCTTTTTATTTATTTATGTTGATCGATAATATTATGCTTAAGTCTTTATTGTTCTGCTTGCTTATCACCCCGGTAATTGCAGAAGCTGCAGCCCCTGTACAGACGAGTGAAAACACATCGTCTGCCACCCATTCCGGGTTTAATCGCTGGTGGAGCTCCTGGAAAAACGATGTTGCTACCACCTGGCAGTCGCCCCAACATCAGGATCTCTATTTCCCCGCCATTACCTGGCATAATCGTGCCACCTACGATCGGGCAAAAATCGATCGTTATAACGAACGCCCATGGGGCGGTGGTTACGGTATTTCCCGTTATGATGAAAACGGTGACTGGCACGGCCTGTATTTTATGGCTTTTAAGGATTCGTTTAATAAATGGGAACCTATCGGTGGCTATGGCTATGAAAAAATATGGCGTCCGCTGCAAGACCCGGAGTTTAAATTAGGCCTGGGTTATACTGCCGCCATTACTGCCCGGGATAACTACAACTATATACCTCTGCCACTGATCCTGCCGTTGGCCTCGGTAGGTTATGATCGCTTTACCTTTCAGGCGACCTATATTCCGGGTACCCATAATAACGGCAACGTATTTTTTGCCTGGGTAAGATTTCAATTCTGATTCTTTTCTCTGCCACCTTTGCGCTGTGAGCGAGATCTCCCCCGATCGCAGCGCAAAGCTCTATGCTTATTCTTGTTTGTTGATTATTTGTTATATCAAAGCAGGACTTTCAATCCCAAGGAGAAGCGCGTGACATTATCCCCCCGCAATAAGGCCTTAACCGCTCTGGCCTGTGTATTATCCCTTGCTTTACCTGCTGCTGCGGCCACTGGCAATCTTGAACTGCAGCAGGTGTTAATCATGAGTCGCCATGGCATTCGTGCTCCGCTGGTGAATTACGGTGATGCACTGGCTGAAGCGACGCCACATACCTGGCCGGTATGGCAGACCCCGGGGGGATTGCTGACCCCGAAAGGCGGACAGGTTGAAGAGCAGGTAGGGCACTATTTCCGTACCTGGCTCAGTGACAACAAACTGTTGCCGGTGAAAGGCTGCCCTGAGAAGGGGCAGCTATTTACCTATGCCAACAGCCTGCCGCGCACTATTGATACCGCAAAACATTTTGTCAGCGGTGCCTTTCCCGGCTGTGATGTGCCAGTGGTCAATCGGGTTGCCGTCGGCACTATGGACCCGGTATTTAATCCGATTATTACTGCTGAAATCAGCGATAAATTTAAAGCAGATGCTCTTGCCTCCATTGCGCAACACGCCGGGCAGGGTGGTATTGACGGCTTAAACCAGCGGTTAAAACCCAATTATGCGCTGCTTGAACAGGTGCTGGATTACCGCAATGGCAAAGCCTGTAAACAAGATAAAGCCTGCGACCTGGCAGCACAGCCTTCTGCCGTGGTATTGACCCAGGGCAAAGAGCCGGGGATCACCGGCCCTCTGCGGCTGGCAACCGGTGCCAGCGATGCCTTTATGCTGCAATACTATGAGGGTTTTGCTCCCAGGCAGATTGCCTGGGGAAAAGTCACCAGCGCGGAGCAATGGCGCAAGCTGGAGGATTTGAAAAATCTCTACCATGAAACGCTGTTTGGGTCACCGGCTATTGCCGCCAATGCCGCTGCGCCTCTGTTGACCTTTATTGCCGGTGCCCTGGATAAATCCCAGGCAAAAACTGCCGATCAACAGGCGGCGGCGCAAGCGCGGGTTACGCTGTTGGTTGGACATGATTCCAATATTGCTTCTTTGCTGGCGGCATTAAAGAGCAAGGATTACAGCTTGCCGGGGCAGTATGAGCGTACGCCGATCAGCGGGGCGGTAGTATTTCAGCGCTGGTACGATAAAAAAGCGGCTAAAAACCTGATGAAAATTGAGTATATTTACCCTACTGCGAAACAAATACGTAACAACGGCCCCTATGGCGCAAAAAATAGTCTGCATCATGTGGTATTAGAAATCGCCGGTTGCCCGGTTGATAAGCAAGGCTTTTGTGATGAAGATGCCTTTAACGCGGCACTAAAAAAGGATCTTAAAAGCTAGGCAATACTTCGCGGGTACAGTAGATCGCATTTTATTACATTTTAGTAACATATTTTTCACCAATTCGATCTACAATACTGACTGGAAATGCCCCGGAAGTAAGAAATCTCTCTCTGTCAGATGAGTTTGTTCTGCCCGCCTTTATGGCGGGCATTTTTTTATCTGGCACCATCACCCGGTTAGTATTTATGCCTTCAGCTGGTTTTGTAACTTGCTGATATCACGACGCGGCGGCGCACCAAATAAGCGGGCATATTCCCGGCTAAACTGTGATGCGCTGGCATAGCCCACGCGAAAAGCTACGTTCTCCGCTGACATCTCTCCTGATAACAATAAATTGCGGGCTTCCAGCAAGCGGATCTTTTTCTGAAATTGCACGGGGGTCATGGACGTTAGCGCCCGGAATTGACGATGAAAAGCGGTGGCACTTAATCCTGCCGCATTTGCCAGATCGTCGATACGCAGAGTTTGATCAAAATGATCGCGGATGGTATGCACCGCTGCAATCAGCCGATGATTGCGTTCCCCGCCCAACACCCTTTGTGCCAGCATTGCCCCCTGTGGTCCGGCCAGCAGCCAATAACAGAGTTCACGCATCACTCCCGGATAAAGCACGGTAATGGCGGCAGGTGAGGAGAGCAGTTTCAGGGCGCGCATAACGCACTCAATCAACGCTGGCGTCAGGGAAAGTACCAGCGCGGCGTTCACTGTACTGGCCGGTGGCGCAGGCGGGGTGGGCATACTGTGGTACACCTCGCTCATGATCGCCAGATCAAGAGTGATCACCGCACACAGATAAGGCGCTTCTGCGCTGGCGTCGATAATTTGGCTGCTGCCGGGCATTTCAACGCTGACCAGCATCGCTTCACCAGCGCGATAGGTCAGACGTTCATCACCAAAACTGGTCCATTTGCTGCCCTGCGCCACGATGCATAGCGCGGGTTTATGCACCAGATGGCTGGGATGGCGGTGGGGCTGTGAGCGTAGCAGGATCAGACCGTCGATCTCGCTAAAGCAGGGACTTTGCCCGCCTCGCTGATCAATGACCTCCTCGATAGCTTCGCACAATGGAGTTAATTCACGCATGCCGATTTTCCTGATGATCGTTATTGGCAATTTACGCGTGCAGGTGGGATTGGGCAAGAACTCGCTGCTTATCGGCATGGGCAGAGAGAGGCGGGCCGCTTATGATCATTATCACTGTCCACACTCGAGAAGGAAATAATCATGACCCATACCACCCTAAACGCCATTGCCCTGATCACTGGCGGCAGTCGCGGTCTTGGCCGCAGTACGGTGCTTGCTCTTGCTGCCAGAGGTGTGCGCAGCATTTTTACTTATCATAGCAATCGGGCAGAAGCCGAGCAGGTGGTAGCTGCCACTGCTGCTGCCGGATACCCGGCCATCGCCCTGGCGCTCGATAGCGGCAACACAGAACGCTTTCCCGAATTTGTCAGTCAGGTGAAAACGGTGCTGAGTGAAATGGGCGCCGAGCGTTTTGATTATCTGGTAAATAATGCCGGGATTTCTCACCATAATTCGCTGCAAAACACCGCGGAAGCAGAGCTGGATTTACTTTATCAGGTCAACTTCAAAGGGCCTTTTTTTCTCACCCAGCAACTGTTGCCATTGATTAATGACGGTGGGCGGATCGTCAATATTTCCTCCGGACTTACCCGTTTCAGCGTCGCCGAGAGCGGTCCTTATGCGGCAATGAAAGGGGCGCTGGAAGTCTTTACCCGTTATCTCGCCAAAGAGCTGGGTCCACGCCACATCACTGCCAACACGGTAGCGCCGGGGGCGATTCAGACTGACTTTAGCGGTGGCATGGTGCGAGATAACCCACAGGTCAATCAAATGGTTGCCAGCATCACTGCCCTCGGGCGTGCGGGCGTGGCGGATGATATTGGCCCGATGGTGGCAGCGCTGCTTTCCGAAGATAATCGTTGGGTCAATGGCCAGCGTATCGAAGTTTCCGGTGGCGCTTTGCTCTGAGTGTCAGGCCAGGGGGGATTGTCCGCAGGCCGGGTGCCTGCGGACTGATATTAATGGGTTTCTATCGGATAATCTTCGTTGATATCACCCCATTCCGCCCAGGCACCATCATAAATTTGCACCTGATCCGATCCCAGTAAATGCAAGCCAAACAGCAGCGCGGCGGCAGTCACCCCGGATCCACAGCTGGCGATGGTCGGCTGGGTAATATCAACCCCCAGACGAGTAAAGGTCTCTTGCAGCGCCTGCGGTGACTTGATATGACCCGCTTCGGTCAGTTCGGTAAAGGGCACACTAAGGCTACCGGGAATATGCCCACCGTGCAGACCGGGGCGTGGCTCCGGCGCTTCGCCTTTAAAACGGCCCAGCGAGCGGGCGTCAATAATCTGTGTATTGCCGATCGCCTGTTTTACTTGCGCAGCGTTGACCACCACTTCGCGCTGCAAGCGGGCAATAAAATGTCCAGGCGGCAGCGTTTCTTCACCGCTATGCAACGGCTTGCCCTCGTTGAGCCAGGCATTGAGCCCACCGTCGAGAATACGTACGTTGCTGGCGCCAAAACTGGTCAGCATCCACCAAACGCGGGGAGCGGAAAACAGATCACCCTCATCATAGACAATTATCGTGCTGTCATGACTGACGCCGCGCTGGCTCATCGACTGGCTGAATGCTTCTGCGCTCGGCATCATATGCGGCAGCCCGGTGGTGCAATCGGAAATGGCATCGACTTCGACGTAGATCGCGCCGGGAATATGGGCTTCGAGATAGTTGCCATAAAAATCAATCGCCGGAGTGATCCCCGGTTTGGATTTACGACAGTCGATAATAACCAGGCCAGGTTGTTCAAGATGCGCAGCCAGCCAGTCGGTTGAAACGATAGATGAACTCATGATAGTGCTGATCCTGTAGTGAGTATGCGTTATACGGAGGCGTTATTACGGTAAATCGCCGGGTATCAGGGAGTAGACCCAGGCGTCCCGAGGTTGCCCGCGCAGGTAAAGACGATTACGGTGCAGGCCTTCCGACACGGCACCCGATTTTTCGGCCACGCGACAGCTGCGTAGATTGCCGGACATGGCAACAATCTCCAGGCGCGTCATGCCCAGTTCGTCAAAAGCAAAACGGGCTATGGCCTTGACGGCGGTGACGGCCAGCGAACGGCCGGTGCTATCGCTGCGGATCCAGTAGCCTATATTGGCGGTTTTATATTCCGGCACGATACGATTAATGGCCACTGAACCGACAATCCTGCCACTGTCCAGTTCATACAGACAAAAGCGATATTCCTGGCCGCGTTGGCGTTTAACGTAGGAATCAAGCAGGTATTGCCGGCTGTCTTCCAGGCAATAGTTTTCGCTGCACCAGCTTTCCCAGACGCCGATCTCGCGGATCGAAGTGTGTATGGCATCGAAATGTAAAGGCGCTTCCAGTTCATTAGGAAAACGAATTTCCAGACTGGCATCCTGGTAAATCAGTCGACTAAACATACCTGATGATCCCCTGCGATTCATATTGTTAACCTTATCAGGCAGACTCACATATCCTCACTGAGGATGTCAATTAACGGTTCTACCGCCACTAGCTGACGTGCCGATCCTCGCTTTGTTCAACCAGCATCACCAGACGAAGTTCACTGCTGCCCGCCGGCACCAGGGTTTGCTGGTGATAACAAATCTGGCCACGCAGCGGATGCTGAAAGCGGCGTTCACCGCCCTGGCGGGCCAGCACTTCTTGCTGCGTCCACCAGCGATTAAATACGCTGCTTTCCTCGCGTAGTGTCAGGACTAACTGTCGAAGAGTCTCGGAATGGGCGTAATGGCTGGTCTCGGCACGAAACTCGGCCACTACGCGCTGTGCTCTGGCCTCCCAGTCAATCAGCAGCGTTTGCGCCAGGGGATGGAGAAACATAAAACGCAGCAAATTTGGCTGCGGATCGCGTTCCAGCCAGCCAGCAAACAGCTGCCCGGCATGACTATTCCATGCCAGCATATTCCAGCAACTGTCGATCAGGTAGCCGGGGCAATTAAGCAGATGCACACAATGGGACAGGTGGCTATCGGCAGCCTGGGCCGCAGGACGCGCCTGGGGGTTTTTCACCCCGGCCAGCGTAAACAGGTACTCCTGTTCCGCCGGGCGTAAGCGTAGCGCCTGTGCCAGTCGGGCAAGGGCGGCGGCAGAGATAGAAACCTCCCGTCCCTGTTCGATCCAGGTATACCAGGTGGTGCTGATACCGCTGATTTGTGCCAGTTCTTCCCGCCGCAAACCGCTGGTTCTGCGCCGGGACACCTGAGGCAATCCTACCATTTCTGGTGTGGTACGTTCGCGATGAGCGCGTAAGAATGCGCCTAAGGCTTTGGGGCCGGTCAAAGGATCAATGGTGGTCATCAGCACACTCGTTTTTTAACCAGGGAGTAACTCATACCAGTATAAATGGTCATATTGTACCCGTATAGGGCCAGGTGTAGAGTGTTTTTACGCCTGTTCCCCCGCGATAAAGAGAAACGCAATGGATAATAAAAACAGTCATACGCAAGATGTAAATCACAAGTTTAGCCCACATGCCGGAAATTATTTAACCAGTCAGGTCCATGCCCAGGGGGCCGATTTGCGGCAACTGGCGAGCTTGCTGGCACCTTACCCCGAGGCGCGGGTGGTGGATCTGGGTTGCGGGGCCGGGCATGCGAGTTTTACCGCAGCCAGTGCTGTCGGCTCGGTGATCGCCTATGATTTGTCACAACCGATGCTTGAGGTAGTCAGGCAGGCTGCGGCAGAAAAGGGATTGCATAATATTGATGTGCAGCAGGGATACGCCGAGTGTTTGCCTTTTGCCGATGGCAGCATAGATATTGTCATCAGTCGCTATTCGGCGCACCACTGGCATGATGTCGGCCAGGCACTGCGTGAGGTTCGCCGCGTACTGAAACCTGGCGGCAAAGTGATTATCATGGATACCTGTTCACCGGGACATCCGCTGCTCGACGTGCATTTGCAGACCGTCGAGAAACTGCGTGATACCTCGCACGTACGCAGCTATGCCACCGGCGAATGGTTGCAGATGTTTAATGAGGCCGGTTTGCGCATTAGCCAATTGTCGACAGACAGACTGACGCTGGAATTCTCCAGCTGGGTCGCGAGATTAAGCACGCCAGAACATTTTGTGCTGGCCATTCGCCAGTTACAGCAAGTGTCTTCGCAAGAGGTGGTTGACTACTTTGCCATTCAGCCTGATGGCACCTTCCAGACCGATATTGTGCTGATTGAAGGCAGCCGCAGCTAGATCTTATGGCAAATAAACGGGTAACGGGCCAGGTGATGGCCCGTCAATTCAGGCTTTTTTGTTAAATAGTCGGCTGGTCACCAGCACTACCGCCAGCACTATGGCACCGACCAGAATACCCACCAGCAGATCTGCCGCGCCGGTTATCAGTGAATTAACCCATCCCTGATGGCCGGCGGTCAGGTCTGCAAGCAGATGATGTATAAAAGGCAGGCCGTGGCTGATAATACTGCCGCCGACTAAAAACATCGCAAAGGTACCCACCACCGACAGGGTTTTCATCAGCAAGGGAGCGGCATTGACAATAGTCGCGCCGCTGCGCCGTACCACCGACATAAAAGCGCCTTCACCGCGGAGCTGGCTTAAATACAGACCCGCATCGTCGATTTTTACAATCCCGGCCACCAGTCCGTAGACGCCAAAAGTCATCACCACGGCAATGGTCACCATGACCATCACCTGGTCGATAAAGGCGGCAGACGACACCGTACCCAGGGAAATAACAATGATTTCGGCAGAGAGAATAAAATCGGTCCGCACAGCCCCTTTTATTTTGTCTTTTTCCGTTTTGGCCGCATCTGCCGATGACTTTTCCCCGGCGCTGGCCTCGGTTTTTTCCGCAACAGATTCAGGCTTATGCGGCAGTAATTTATGGGCGATTTTTTCAAAGCCTTCATAGCATAGATAAGCGCCACCAATCATCAGCAACGGGGTGATGGCCCAGGGGGCAAAGGCACTGATCAACAGCGCCAGAGGCACCAGAATGGCTTTATTGATAAGCGATCCTTTCGCCACTGCCCAGACAATAGGTAACTCTCGGTCTGCCTTGACCCCGGAAACCTGTTGCGCATTGAGCGCCAAATCATCGCCCAATACACTGGCGGTTTTCTTTGCCGCCACTTTGCTCATGGCGGCGACATCGTCAAGAATAGAGGCGATATCGTCGATTAATGCCAAAAGGCTGGTTCCTGCCATAGAGACTCCCTGAAAGATTGGCGACATCCGTTACTGGCAACGGCGTCCTGGTAAATATAGGGTTCAGGCCTGTTAACAGCTTGCAGGCAATGTGAATCAACTGCGTCTACCCTAGAGCGAAATTTACAATTAAAACCCTTAAAAGAATCATAACAGCGATTGCTATCAGACGTCGATGTATGCGAGTGTGGGGGGAGACTGTCCATTCCCTGCTGTCGCTTTTCTCCTGGCCTGCACAACACCTTATTACCTTGCTGTTCGCTCAATTGTTATGAAATTTTTATTATCATTTCCTCCATATTTTCGTCATAAAACTTAATGTTTTTTACTTGCCATGACGTCGCCTTGCATTGCTTTGTTGATAATGAGTTCAGGAGCACATCCTGTTATTAAGCAACAGCAACCTGCCCAATAATTTACAATCGAGGCGTTAATCATGAAAATCTTACCTTTATTTGCCGCAGCACTGATCACCACCGCATCTTTTTCTGCTCTGGCAGCAACACAAATCAGCGATGCTCAGGCCCAAGGCAGCAATTATCAGTCCCTTGGCGTGGTGGATGTCCGCCAGGATAATACCGCCGACTTAAGCCTGAAGGCGGCCATGAATGAAAAAGCCGAAGAAGCCGGTGCCAGCCATTACCGGGTAATTGGTATCAGCACACCGGGAGATTCAAGTCTGGCAAGAGCCAGCGTTGAGCTCTATCGATAAGCTGTAATTATCCGTCAGGTGCGACAAGGGCTTGCCCTGCTAAATCGCATCTGACGGTTGTACTCCCCGGTTGACGTTTTGCAGATTTTTTTATTACTCTTTGTTTGAATATCCGCTATATTTCCCGTAAGCCATTTCATTCACTATTCCACAGATTGCCTTTTCCTGCTTATGCGATCGTTCGTTTTCATCCCAAGTTAAAAAATGTAAGCTAACGACGAGGGCTTATTTTCTATTAGGCCCGAAGTTTATGAACACGCCAATAATTAAGATGTTTCTTATATAGAAAGTGCGCTGCAAACCTGTCTAAAAATAATGGATGTTATTGCTTGTTCATTAAGAATTTTTTGGTGTGATAGTGGTCTACTTCCCCAGGGGGTTATAAACATGCTAAATGCAACAAGACTAACTATCAATGCAACAAAAATAACCATCAAGAACCAGTTTTCCTATCTGCAGAACTTTATCTCTTCACCACGCACTGTCGGGACCTTGGCACCTTCTTCGCCGTGGTTGTGTCGGGCGATGTTAAATCAGGTGGACTGGAGCAAAACGCTGAACATTGCCGAACTCGGTGCCGCAGATGGTGTGCTGACCAAACGCATTCTTGACACTATGCGCGCCGATGCCCAGCTACAGGCTTTTGAAATACAGCCAAATTTTGTCCATAAACTCAATATGCTCGACGATCAGCGTTTGCAAGTCATGGCTCACTCGGCTGAGCATCTTGCGGGTGATTTTGATGTGGTGTTTTCTTGCCTGCCACTGCTTTCTATTCCCGTGCGTACCAGTATGAGAATTTTGCAGCGTACACAGCAGCGCTTGAAAGAGAACAATGGGGTAATGATTCAGTTTCAGTACAGTCATTTGTCGGAAAAGATGTTATCGCGCTATTTCACCTGGAAAAAAATTCGTGTAGTAAAAAACTTTCCACCGGCACTGGTATATATATGTAAGCCCATATAATTCAATACATTGTCATGTAAATTTATTTTTACACCCCGTTTACAGGGATTGCCAATTTATTTTTTATCGGTATGATGCCAAGCTTGAAATTGTAGAGTGAACCTGATGATCAGGCGTTGTCAGCGGTGAGGGATCCGTGGATTGGGCTTTTTCTCTGTTTTAAAGACAGCTAGCGGTTTTTATTACGTTAGGTTCAAAGAGTTTCCTGGCACATAAGGATAGCGGTAATGACGCAACCCATTTTCATGATAGGCGCTCGTGGCGCAGGTAAAACAACGGTCGGCAGGGCGCTTGCACAGGTGTTGCAGTATGACTTTGTTGATACCGATATTTATTTGCTGCACACCTCGCAGCTGAGCGTTGCCGACATTGTTGCCCGTGAAGGTTGGTCAGGTTTTCGTCGTCGTGAAACTCAGGCACTACAAAATATCAGCGCGCCTAATACCGTAGTGGCCACCGGCGGCGGGGCCATTTTGTCAGCGGAAAATCGGCAGTTTATGCGCGAGAAGGGGACGGTAATTTATCTGCGCTCTCCGGCCTCCACCCTGGCGCTCCGTCTTGAAGATGCCCCCCTGCAGGACCAGCGTCCTACGCTGACCGGTAAACCCATTAATGAAGAGATCTCGCAAGTGCTCAACGAGCGTGAAGCCCTGTATCAGGAAGCTGCCCATTTTATTATGGACGGTACGCAAAACCCTTCTGTGGTTGTGAGCGATATCCTCGACGTTCTTGCGCTGCAAATCGCGCGATAATCTGTCCCTTCCCCAAGCTGAAAGGAGGCGTTGGCCGCCTCCTGCCGCAAAGATCAATGACCGTCTATACTTAGCGATACTCGTCATTATTTACAGGAGTATCTATGCCTACCAAACCCCCTTATCCACGCAAAGCTGACATTATCACCGTTGAAAAAGGGCAGCCTGGTCAGACGGAAACCTGGTACCAACTGCGTGCCGACCATCCCAAGCCGGATACGTTAATCAGTGAGCACGAGACCAGGCAAGAGGCGGAAGACGCCAAGCGCCGCTATGAGGATGAAAGTATCAGCTAGCCAGGTCAGGGGGCTGCCTGTTGCCAAACGCCGGGCAGCGCCTTATTATCAACTGCCTTTTTTACCGCCATCGAAACGTTTCTCTTGTCGATAAAATAGAGCAAAAAATCGTCATTAGCTATATTTTTGGCGTTTATAACTGGTTGTGAATAATTTGTTAGTAAGCTGTCCCGGCGATACTCCGTGGAGAGAGATGATTCACTGCCGCTAGCACCTTAGAAAAAAATAAACTGCTTGACGCTAAACCGTATCAGCATTAATTTTTGTTTCACTTAATCAGGAACTCAGTTCCTAATAGTGGAACTCGAATTGTGACAACACTAGAAAACGCAGCCGCAGTGCTTAAGCTCTTTTCGCAAAAGGGCATCAGACAGGGGCATCCTGGTCTCTCTTTCAGTGATGTTGTCGAACAGTTGGCAATGCCAAAAAGCACCGTTTCGCGCCTTTTGGTGACCATGGAGACGGAGGGGCTGCTGGAAAGGGATCCTGACTCGCGATTGTACAAGATTGGTCGCTTGTTGCTGGCGGTCTCCAGCCATTACCTCTGTACGCCATTAGTGGATGCCGCTTCTCCCTATATGGCGCAGCTTAGCAAGCAGACTCAATGCACCGGCTATGTGTCGATGCTTGAGGATCGGGACATTATGGTGATGCGCATGTTCCCGGGGCGTACTTATTTACAGGTTATCACCCCGGCAGGCAGTTTGTTGCCTGCCGCAGAAACCTCTATCGGTCGCGCCATGTTGGCCAGATATAGCGACCAACAGGTGATAGCACGTTATCGAGAAGGCTATCGGGTGAACTCGCCCAACTCGCCACAGACGCTGGATGCCTTACTCAAGTGTCTGTCCGAGATCCGCGAAACCGGCTGGTCTTTTGCCCATAACGAAACCCTGCAGGGGATCAGCGGTCTGGCAACCAGTATTGCCAATAAGCACCGCAATGAGATGGTAGGTTTGGGGTTATCTTTTCCTTCGCCGCGTGATGGCGATGCCTTACCGGCGGGGATACGTGAAGGGATAGTGTCGGTCACTCGGCAACTTGCCGAAAAGTTGGGCGATGAATATTGGCAATGAAGTTAGTCAGAGCCTGATAGCTCGTCGCAAAAAGAGAGGTCTGTCAGACAAGTAGAATATTGTGTCAACACCAGGGCTCCTGTGAGCCATATTAATAAATAAGTAGGCTTGCAAATAAAGCCAGCAAATACGCGGTTGTTTTGGAAGTTGTGTCTGTTCGACACCTGCCGCGAGCATTAGAGAACAAGTGTCATGATGGTGCGACAACCCCGCACAGACTTACCTGGTGCGAAAACCTGCCCTTGTAAGGTGCGGATGTTGTCGACCCGTTTGCACGACTGACGCAAACCACACAAGTGACACTGTTTTAGTGACGAAATTTGCCATTGAAGTGGCAAAAGAGTCTGGACACGGCACCGGCCAATTCTTCGATGCTGATGAATACCACCTGTTGTTGTCGCTGTATGG
Source organism: Rouxiella aceris (assembly GCF_012933545.1). Lineage (GTDB taxonomy): Bacteria > Pseudomonadota > Gammaproteobacteria > Enterobacterales > Enterobacteriaceae > Rouxiella > Rouxiella aceris. The sequence continues at coordinate 120,955 of NZ_JAADJU010000002.1, forward strand.
AAGCTTGCGTCACCCGCAAAGCAGAGACTAATAAGATGATCACTTCCTTTGTTACCTTGACCGTAGGTCAGACCCCGCGCAGTGGCATTATGCCGTTACTGGATGAATACCTTCCTGCTGAACAGGTCACCCATACCGGTCTGCTCGACGGCATGACGCGAGAACAAATTGAACAGGATTTTTCCCCCGAGTCAGGGGAGGACATGCTGGTCTCTTGCCTGCTGGACGGCTCGCAGATCAGTCTGTCATCTGCTCGCGTTGAGCAGGCACTACAGCAAAAAATTAACTGGCTGGAAGGCGAAGGATGCGACACGATTTTGTTGCTCGGCACCGATGAGTTTCATCATCTGCGTGCCCGGCAGGCGATGTTGCTTGAACCTGACCGTATTATCCCGCCGTTGATTGGCGCTATTGTCGGTAACAACCAGGTCGGGATTGTTGTCCCGGCCGCCTCGCAAATTGAAAACCAGGCTGGCAAGTGGCTAAAATTGGCCAAGAAACCCTGTTTTGCGGCGGCCAATCCTTACCTTGACGATGAGCAAGGGTTAATCGATGCCGCACTCTCCTTGCGCGCCCAGGGGGCTCAGGTGGTAGTGCTGGACTGTATCGGCTACCAGCACGCCCATTGCGATATTATCCAAAAGCAGCTGGATGTGCCGGTAATGCTGTCTAATACCCTGCTTGCCAAACTGGCTTCAGAGCTGCTGATGTAAAACCACCGCCCTGACAACGGCTGATCAAAACCGGGACAATTGCCCACAATGGCAGTTGACGACGCTAAAATCAATCGGCGACTTGCCGCTTTGCGGGGCAAGTCGACTGTCACTCATCCGACAATAAAAATCAGTGACAGAAGCTTGCCTCTGCCCATAATATGGAGTTTCTGAAATGTATCGCGAAGGGCCAATCTATGTTGAAAAATAATGAGTATTTTAGCGGGAAAGTTAAGTCGATTGGTTTCGACAGCGACAGTACCGGTGCTGCCAGCGTTGGGGTGATGGAAGCGGGTGAGTACACTTTTGGTACCGCCAAGCCGGAAGAGATGACCGTAGTCAGCGGTTCATTAACCGTATTATTGCCAGGTTCGCCAGATTGGCAACGTTTCACACCGGGTGAAACTTTTTACGTACCAGCAAACAGCGAGTTTAACCTGCAGGTTGCCGAAACCAGTTCTTATTTGTGTAAGTACCTGTCGAAGTAAGTGATGGGGTAAGGGTATTGCGCGTAAGCAATACCCTTCATCCTGCAATCTGCTGTGTTGGCTGCAGGTTAACCTCCCCCTAGGGGAGGATTATTTTTGTGCTTCGCCGCCCAGGGCTTCAATCAAATTGCTAATCAATGCCGCCAGTTCACCGGTCATCAGAATAAAATCGGCATCAAAACGCTGTGCGTAATCTTCGCGGTCAATATCATCATTCTGTTCACGGATCACATCGGCAAATTTCAAACGCTTGATGCTGCCGTCATCGGCCAACACGATCTGAATACGTTCCTGCCAGTCAACCGCCAGTTTGGTCACCACTTTGCCATTTTCGATATGGGTGGCAATTTCGTCGCTGACCAAGGCCTGTTTTTTGCAGCGGATCACGCCACCGTCTTCCAGAATCGCTTTCAGCTCCGCTTCGTCCTGCAGGGTAAAACCTGCTGGCGTCTGACCCGAGCGTACCCATTCGGTTAACGTCAGCTCGATAGGGTTTTCCATGGTTAACGGTACTACGGGTAATGAACCCAGGCTTTTGCGCAGCAGGGCTAGCATGTCTTCGGCTTTCTTGGCGCTGCCGGCATCAACCATAATCAGACCGTTAACGGTATCGAGCCACATAAAGGTTTGGCTGAAGCGGCTAAAAGCGCGCGGCATCAGACTATGCAGCACTTCGTCTTTCAGCGAATCTTTTTCGGTTTTCTTGAGTTTACGATGTTGCTCGCCTTCGATTTGCTCGATTTTGGCCTGCAGCTCCTGCTTGATCACCGGAGAGGGCAGAATTTTCTCTTCTTTACGCGCACAAATCAGGATCTGTCCGCCGCTGACGTGAGTCAGGGCATCGCCACCGTGAGAACCCATAGGTGAAACCCAGCCAGTTTTTGCCATATCCTGGCTACCGCATGGGGTAAAAGTGAAGGCGGCAAGCTGTTTTTCCATCTCATCAGCAGACAGTGAGATTTCACGGCTTAAGCGGTAAACCAGTAAATTTTTAAACCATAACATAATGTTATCCCTGTCTCGTCACGCTCGATGCGCAAAAATAAATGCTAAGCAGGGCGGCATGATAACCAATTGAGCGCCATCAGTCGTTAACAAAAAATTGTTGGCCTTCAATAGAGAGCGTTTATCATTAACGCTGCATTTGAGCCATATTGTTATAAGCTTATGGGTAAAAATAGTCGGCAGGGGAGACAGCTTGTGCGTATAGGAATCGATCTCGGTGGGACGAAAACAGAAGTGATTGCGTTGTCAGATGAAGGGCAGGAGCTGTTTCGCAAACGGGTGGATACTCCACATAATGATTATCCGCGAACGTTACAGGCGATTGCCGATCTGATTGCGGATGCTGAACAGGCCACCGGACACCGCGGCAGCGTAGGGCTAGGCATTCCTGGAACCCTGTCGCCCTTTAGCGGCAAAGTAAAAAATGCCAATTCAGTCTGGTTAAATGGACAAAAACTGGACGAGGACCTGGCTCTGCTGCTCGGTCGTGAAGTGCGCATTGCCAATGATGCCAACTGCCTGGCGGTTTCCGAGGCAACCGACGGCGCGGGTGCCGGCCAAAAAACGGTGTTTGCGGTGATTATCGGCACAGGTTGCGGTTCCGGGATTGCTCTTGATGGCGTGGCGCATGCCGGTGGCAATGGCAATGCCGGGGAATGGGGACATAATCCTTTACCCTGGCCCGATGACGATGAAATTCACTTCCAGCATGAAGTCCCCTGTTACTGCGGAAAAATCGGCTGTGTCGAAACTTTTGTCTCGGGCACCGGTTTTATGGAAGATTACTTCCGACTCTCTGGACAGCGTCTGAAAGGGGCGGAGATTATTCGGCTGGTGGCGCAGGATGATGCCATTGCCGAGCTGGCGCTGGGACGTTATGAACGCCGACTGGCCAAGGCATTGGCCAATGTGGTCAATATTCTTGATCCGGACGTTATCGTCCTCGGCGGTGGTATGAGCAACGTCGATCGTCTCTATCAGACTCTGCCTTTGTTAATCAAACAGTGGGTATTTGGCGGTGAGTGTGAAACGCCGATCCGCAAAGCGGTGCACGGTGATTCCAGCGGTGTTCGCGGTGCTGCCTGGTTATGGCCGCAGGGGCGTTTTTCCTTATAAACAATGAGTTGCTTTAACGATGGGCTGCGCATCAGCCCCGATAGATACCGTTAACCACCTCGGCTGATAAGGGTTTTATCCGCTTATCAACAAGAAGATCAGTCGATTAAAAATCGATTCTGATTTCGATGATGGCGGTCTGAATATTTTTATGGCGTAATACCGCCATAAAAATTGCAAAGCAGTTACCGTGGGAAATGAGAATGGCGTCAGGTTTAGTTGGACGAGATAAATTTAATTACTATCTGTTTATTGTCGTACTGGTTCTTTTGCTGTGTATTTTGCCTGGCGGCTTTATTCATGAAAAAACCGGCCGGGTGATCTTCTACTACTGCAGCTATTTTTCGGTTGTGGGTGTGGCGGTAAATTACCGGGAGTTTCGGAGTGTATGTCGTGCTTCGCGTTATGCCTTGCCACTGTTTGCACTGGCGGCGCTGTATGCTATCTGGTCACTTTTTGCTTACTATTCATTGCACTACCAGACCGCCGAATGGCTGCTGTTTACCCCGGCCAAGCGCTGGTTTTTAGCGGGTGTGATTGCGTTGTATGTCTGCTGGGGATGCCAAAAAGGTATGCTGCGCAGTATTACGATTAAACGCTGGGCAATGATTTCACTGGCCACGGCCTTTGTGCTCTCCAGTGCCTACGCAGTCTGGCAGGGGTTCACCTCCCAGGATCGTATTATTCTGGGCATCAACAGAGCCACCATGACCGCCTATGCTTACAGCGCATTGTCGCTGGCGCTAATGACGCTGATTGCCCGGCACAGCACTTCATCAAAAAAATACCTCGCTTTATTACTGATGGGGCTGCTGTCGGTGGCGGTGATTTTCCTGACGGAAACACGCTCGGCGATGGCGCTGCATATTTTCCTTGCCGTTTTGCTGGTGCTGGCTTCGCTGTGGCAGGATAAAAAACTGACGCCGATGTCGCTGGGGGCGCTGCTGTTACTGCTGATGGTGGTTGCCGGCGTGGGCTCACGCTGGTCGATGGTCAAGATGCGCGTCGATAGCACTTTTGATGAAGTCCACCTTTACCAGCAGGGCAATGACCGTACTTCTTTAGGTTCCCGTTTTACCATGTGGAAAATGGGCATTATGACCTTTAAAGAGGCTCCATTTGGGGAAACCGAGAATACCCGTAATGCGCGCATCAGAGCCTATTTAGACAGTCATAATCAGCAGAATTCGTGGGCGCTGGAATATATTGATGTCCATTTGCATAACGAGTTTATTCAGAACGCCTCCCTGTCGGGGATATTTGGCATATTGACGCTGTTGTTCTTTTTTGGACGGCTGATTTTCCGCAATGGCATTTCTGGCTTGCTGCTCAATCCGGTCTCGGTGGTAACGCTGTCGGCGCTGCTCTACGGTATGACCGACGTGGTATTAACCTCGGTGGAATACATTGTGCTGCTAACGAGTGTGATTTTGCTTTCCAGGCTGAGTTGTATCAGCGGCACGGATGAGAAGATCGCGGGTTAAGTAAAAAACGGACCGCCGGGCGCTGCTCGACGGTCCATGATAATCAGCCATCCACGCTAAAACGGCTGTCCAGTCGGCTAATACCCAGACCGTTCACTTTTCTGACTTTGATTTGCACCGGGATGCGCTCTTTCATGGCTTCCACGTGACTGATCACGCCAATGGTTTTACCGCTGGCATTCAGGCTGTCCAGCGCATCAAGCGCTGTATCCAGGGTATCGGCATCGAGGGTGCCAAAGCCTTCGTCGAGGAATAATGAGTCGATGCGGGTTTTATCACTGACCAGATCCGATAACGCCAGCGCCAGCGCCAGACTGACCAGAAAGCTCTCTCCACCGGATAATGTTCGCGTATCGCGTACCGCATCCGCCTGCCAGGTATCGACCACTTCCAGCTCAAGGGCATCACTGCTTTTCCTCTGCAATAGATAACGGCCATGCAGTTTGTCCATCTGTTTATTAGCCAAATGGACCAGGTGTTCCAGCGTCAATCCCTGAGCAAATCGTCGGAACTTGGCACCATCACTGGAACCCATAATCTGATTGAGATAGCTCCAGTCGTCATAGTGTTGCTGGGAACGGGTGATTTCATCAAACAGCGCCTGCTGGCCACTTTGCCGTTGCCGGTCGCTTGCCAACTGACTGCGAAGTTCCCCCTGTCGCTGCTGCAGGTGGCGCAGCTGTGCCACCCGCTCTGCCAGGCTTGCGCTTAGTGTGGCCTCGTCGGTTTGCGTTTCATCCACACCTGCCGGTTGCGACTGTTTCAACTGTAGCAGCGTCTCGCCAGCCTGACTCAACAAGGTCGCCGCCTGGGTCTGGCGCTGTTGTAACTGATCTTTCTGTTGCTGGATCTGCAGCCTGAGCGCCGGTTCCAGCAGCGCCGCCAGCATCTCTTGCTCATCACTGAATTCGCTGGCGTTCAGTCCTGCTTGCCATTGCTGTTGCGCCTGTTGCCGTTGAAGATCGTTTTGCCGCTGTGCTTGTTGCAGGTTCTCCAACTGGCCAGTGCGTTGATCCAACTGCTGTTGCAATGCCTGTAATGCCTCGCTGACCTGACTTAGTGTCCGCTCACAGGCAAGCTGTTGTTGGCGCAATTGCTCGCGTACCTCGGCAATTTGCCGATCGCCAAACAGGGTCTGCCTTGTGTTGCGAAGCTGCGATAATGCCTGTTCGCTCTGTGCCAGCAGTTGCTGTTGCTCGTTCAGGAGTTGCTGTGCCTCGCTGTAATTTTTTTGCAGCATTGCTGCACGCTCATTTAACAGCACTACCTGCTGTTGCACCTGGTGCTGTCTATCCTGTTCCAACAGTAGCGCTTCCCTTGCCTGATGAACCGCCTGCGCGATTTGCTCATGTTGCTGAACTATTCTCTGATAGCACTCTTCTTGCCGATCACAACTGGTCAGCCACTGCTGTATCGCATTGGCATCCGGCAAACCAAAGGTCAACTTCAGCGGTGCGCTGATCTGCTGCCATTGCAATAGTTGCTCTACCTGTTGCCTTTCATCTTGATCTATTACCTGTTGCAGTCGCTGTTGTTGCTCCTTGAGATCTTCGCTGCGGGTACGCAGCTCGGTACCGGAGGTTTGCAATACCTCAATTTCCTGACGCATTTTCTCCACCCGCTGCAGCGTTTTCGAGGGTTCCACCGCCAGATAGGCAGTGATCGCCGGATGGTGCGTCGAGCCACACAGCGGGCAAGGCTGGTCAGTTTGCAGGCGAGCGCGTTCGGTTTCCAGACTGATGATCAGCCGTTCTTGCTCGAGCAATTTCTCAACATCGACAAGGTGTAGTTTTTGCTGTTTGAATTGCAAGCGGATGTCTGCAAGCCGCTTTTCCGCCTCGGCAAGCTGTGCTTGTTGTCGGGTGAATTCCTGATGCTGCACCACCATCCGCTGACGTTGAAGCTGATAAAGCGATGACAAGGTTGCCATCTGTTGACGGCTGGGTCGCAGCTTGTTCAACTCCTCGAGTCTGGCGCGGGCGGCGGCTTGCGGCTGCCCGGTTTCCAGCGCAGTTTGCTGCGCGATTTGCTGATTGAGTGCCACGCTTAGCGCCGTCTGGCGTAGCTGAAAATCCTGACTTTTTTGCGCCAGTTGTTGCTGATCGCCGAGCGTTTTCGCAAGCTGTTCATTGAGTTGCTGGCATCGCTGTTGCTGCTGGCTGTAGGTCTGCTGCTGTTGGCGTTGTATGTCGAGCAGGCCGACAATCTGGTTATCCAGCGGTAAAATCTGCTCTTCTATCAGTTGTTGCTGCTGTTGCTGTTCAGCCTGCTGTTTCTGCTGCGCCAGCTTTGCCTGTTCGTACGCCTGATGTAAGCCGCCTTTTTGCGTCAGTTGTTGCTCTTGCTGCTGTGTTAACTGCAGACTCTGTTGCTGCAGCTGTTGCTGTTGTTGCTGACAACGCTGCTGCTCATTGAACAGCGGGCGAAGTTTCTCGGCAGGCTCGCTGCGCGCCAGTCGTTGCAGCTCGGGCAGCGCCTGCTGATATTGCTGCTCGACCTCCGCCTGCTGTTGCCGGTACTGCCGTTGTTGCTGTAGTGACTGTCGCCACTGTTGCAGCCAGTGCAGATGCTGTTGCAGCAGCGCCGATTGCTGGCTAAGAGACAGATCCTGCTCGCCCAGTCCGGTTAATTCATTTTCCAGCAACTGCCGCTGCTCTTCGCTGAGCAGTTCGATCCCCGCAGCTCGCTGATGCAGACCATCGAGATCAATTTTCGCCTGTTTATGCCGGTCGAATACTTCTACCGATAAACGACCATAGATTTCCGTTCCCGTCAGCTCTTCCAGCAACTCGGCCCGTTCATTGGCTTTGGCATTAAGAAAGGCGGCAAACTGCCCCTGGGAGAGCAACATGGATTTGGTAAAACGGCCAAAATCCAGCCCGGTAAGGGCGGCGATGGCGGGTAATTTATCGCGCACCTTGTCGGCGAGGATCTTGCCGTCGGCCAGCAGCGCCAGTTCCACTTTCGGTGCCTGCAAATTGCCGCTGGGTGAGTTACCTGCCCGTCGCTGGCTCCAGAAGGCGCGATAGCCGATACCTTTAACCTCAAATTCCACTTCTGCCAGGGATTCGGCGGTGTGACGGGTCATCAGCTCATTTTGGCTGGGCGAGACATCCAGGCGTGGCGTTTGGTGATAGAGCGCCAGACAGATGGCATCAAGCAGGGTCGTTTTACCGGCACCGGTCGGTCCGGTAATGGCAAACAGCCCATTGCTGGCAAAAGGCTCGGCGGTAAAATCGATTTTCCATTCACCTTCCAGTGAATTGATATTTTTTAAACGCAGACTGAGAATTTTCACAGGGCGTCATCTCCCGCTGACTGACCGCTGGCAACCTGGGCCAGTAGTTGACTAAACAGGGTCTGGACGCGTTGCTGACGCGGCGCATCCTCGCTCTCTTCCAGCGCTAACCGGCGTGCAAAGACTTCTTCAACGCTCAACTCTTGCAAAGTCTCTTTTTCCTGCTGCTGCAAACTGTGCTGACGCTGCTCTTTACTGCGCCGCAGTAACACCACCTCTACCGGCAGCGTCTCGGTGATGGCCTGGATCCGTCGCTGAATATCACTGAGGTAATCCTGAGTGGCGACCTCAATATCCAGCCATACTGTTTTTTGCTGCGGATCCTCGGCGTAGCTTTGTAGTTGACTGTCTATTTCGGCCAGCGTGCCTTTGACGATCGCCATCGGCTGAAAACGCGGAACCAGCAGCGGGGTAACCTCTGTCAGTTTATCGGCGCTAAAATCGAGCAGATAGACGCTTTTTTCATTACCGCATTCATCAAAACTCAGCGGGATCGGGGAGCCGCTATAGCGAATATGCTCGCTTTTTGCCACCTTCTGCGCGCGATGAATATGTCCTAACGCCACATAATCCACGGCGGGGAAGGCCTGCGCCGGAAAGGCATCCAGCGTGCCGATATAAATGTCCCTTACCGAGTCAGAGCTGCTGACACCGACGGTCGTCAAATGGCCGGTGGCAATAATCGGCAATGGCAAACCGAGTTCATCACGCCGCGCCTGTGCTGCCTGAAACAGAGCCTGATAGTGCGCGGCAATGGCCTGTTGCAATGCCTGCTGTTTCTCACTGCCGGATTGTCCTGCCTGGCTGGCCAACAGATCGCGCGGGCGCAAGAAGGGAATGGCGCAAAGCACCGCACCGGGTTGACCATCCCGTTGTTTTAACGTTAATAGCTGATCTGTCAGACTGTCACCGACGGTGGCAATCACTTGCGTATTCAGACAGGACAGCAGCTCACGCGACTCATTGAGCGTGGCAACGGAGTCATGATTACCGGCCAGTACAATCAGTTGGCAGCCAGTACGCTGCAAATCCACCACAAAGTGGTTATAAAGTTCGCGGGCATAGCTGGGTGGCGAGCCGGTATCAAAAATGTCCCCTGCGACAATCACCGCATCAACCTGATACAGCTCGACCTGTTCAGTCAGCCAGTGCAGAAACGCCTGATGTTCCGCTGCACGGCTTTTGGTAAAGAAATACTGACCCAGATGCCAGTCAGAGGTATGAATCAGTCGCATGAGCTTCTCTTGGTGATAAGGGTGACAGGGGGACGCGTTAGGCCAGTATAAACGGCCACCCCGGGGATTGTCGTTGAGAAATACGTTTTATGACAAGCTGTAAGCTGAATGTGACGACTTGGCTACACTTAGCGCAGATCTGGCTTTTTTTTCATAAATCTGTCACAAAAGTGACGCATAATGGCGCCCGAAATCAAAATTAAGTTCGCTAACTTATTGGCAGGCTATCAAATGGCTAGACGCATATTAGTTGTGGAAGATGAAGCACCGATCCGTGAAATGGTTTGCTTTGTCCTGGAGCAAAACGGTTATCATGCTATAGAAGCGGAAGATTTCGATTCGGCGATCAATCGGTTGATTGAACCCTACCCGGAGCTGATTTTGCTGGACTGGATGTTGCCCGGTGGATCGGGGATCCAGTTTATCAAGCATCTGAAACGCGAAGCCCTGACCCGCGATATCCCGGTGATGATGCTGACCGCGCGCGGCGAAGAAGAAGACCGGGTGCGTGGGCTGGAAGTCGGTGCCGATGACTATATTACCAAACCTTTCTCGCCAAAAGAGCTGGTGGCCAGAATCAAAGCGGTAATGCGGCGCATTTCACCAATGGCTGTCGAGGAAGTGATTGATATGCAAGGCTTAACCCTTGACCCTTCTTCACATCGCGTAATGGCCAATGAACTGGCGCTGGATATGGGACCTACCGAATTCAAGCTATTACACTTCTTTATGACCCACTCTGAGCGCGTCTACAGCAGGGAGCAGTTGCTCAATAATGTTTGGGGCACTAACGTATATGTTGAAGATCGCACAGTTGACGTTCATATACGTCGCCTGCGCAAAGCGTTGGAAACCAGCGGCCACGACCGGATGATCCAGACCGTCCGTGGAACAGGCTATCGTTTCTCAACCCGCTACTAATCAGATCTCATCTTTCAAGTAGCAGCGATATTGACAATCACCCGGTCGCTGAGCTGCGTCTGGGGAACGGTCACCTCGCTCCCTGAGAGTTGTTGAATATATCGCCACAGCGGAGAATCTGTGTGTTAGAACGCTTATCCTGGAAACGATTGGCCGGTGAACTGTTTTTATTCTGTTTACCCGGATTAATCCTCGCCATTTTTTTAGGGTATCTGCCCTGGTTTCTGCTGGCTTCCTTGCTGGCAGCACTCGGCTGGAACTACTTCAATCAACTTAAACTTTCCCATTGGCTGTGGCTTGACCGCAGCATCACCCCCCCCAGCGGTTTATGGAGCTGGGAGCCGTTGTTTTATGGCCTGAATCAGATGCAGATGCGTAACCGGCGCCGACGCCGCGAGCTGGCATTGCTGATTAAACGCTTTCGCAGCGGTGCCGAATCACTGCCGGATGCGGTGGTGTTGGCGACGGAGGAGGGCAATATTTTCTGGTGTAACGGTCTGGCACAAGAACTGCTGGGTTTTCGCTGGCCAGAGGATAATGGGCAGCATCTGTTTAACCTGCTGCGCTATCCAGAACTACGCAACTGGATCCAAAGCCGCGACTTTACGCGATCTTTAACTCTGCAACTCAACAATGAACATTGTGTTGAATTTCGCGTCATGCCTTATTCCGAGGGGCAACTGTTGATGGTCGCCCGTGATGTGACGCAGATGCGTCAGTTGGAAGGGGCGCGCAGAAACTTTTTTGCCAATGTCAGTCATGAACTGCGTACGCCATTAACCGTATTGCAGGGCTATCTTGAAATGATGGAAGAGGCCAAGCTGGAAGAGCCGTTTCGCAGCAAGGCGTTGGATACCATGCAAGAGCAGACGCGTCGCATGGACGGGCTGGTCAGGCAGTTGTTGACACTGTCACGGATAGAAGCCGCCACTAATATTGATTTGCAGGAGAAGGTAGATATTCCGGCAATGCTGACCATGCTGGAGCGGGAAGTGCAAACCCTCAGTAATGGGCGGCATGAGGTCGTTTTCAAGGTAAACGAGCAGTTGCAGGTGTTTGGTAATAATGACCAACTGCGTAGTGCGGTATCGAATCTGGTTTATAACTCGGTTAACCACACCCCGGCCGGAACGCGAGTGGAAGTGAGCTGGCAACAAACGGCGCAAGGGGCGCAGTTTCAGGTCAGTGACAACGGGCCTGGCATCGCCCCTCAGCATCTTCCACGGCTGACCGAGCGCTTTTATCGCGTAGACAAGGCGCGCTCGCGACAAACCGGCGGTAGCGGTCTGGGACTGGCCATCGTCAAACATGCCCTTAGCCATCATCACAGCCGTCTGGATATTATGAGTGAAATCGGTGTGGGAACACGTTTTATGTTTACGCTGCCCAGTCGGTTGATCGTTCCTGCGACTGTGGGTAACGAGAGTCGAAGCAAATCCTGATCCTTTGTTATTAACGGGCCGTTTGCGGCCCGTTTCTTTTCTGCGCTTTCCCTCCTGGTTTGTGTGACAACATGAAAGCCTGCACCTATAACATGAATATTTTTCATATAACGTGAAAATTACTCGTTTGTTGCCTTCGCCAAGCCATGGCAGCATAAGCTTAAAGCCATTTGGACATCCAGAAGTCTAGATGTAACATTAAGTAATTATTCACATTGTTAACTAATACCGCCTGAATATGGCGCGGTTTAGTCTTTATTGATGGCATTAACGCCGAGAGCGTTGTTGCGTTTTCCAGGAGCCAAATCATGTCCCAGTCAAATCCCGTTTATCGTGCCGAAGTGGTGGGCAGTTTTCTACGTCCAGCGGCGCTGAAATATGCGCGCCAACAATTTAAAGCCGGTGAAATCGACGCCCGGCAGTTACGTGCCGTAGAAGATGCCGAAATTCGCCTGGTGGTAGAACAGCAACGCAAGGCCGGTTTGCAAGTGGTTACTGACGGGGAGTTTCGCCGCGCCTGGTGGCACTTCGACTTTTTTGAAGGGTTGCAGGGCGTTGAGGGCTATGACGCCGAGCAGGGGATTCAGTTTAACGGTGTGCAGACCAAGGCGCGCAGCATTAAAGTGACCGACAAACTGGCTTTTGGCGACCATCCGATGCTGGAGCATTTCCGCTTTCTGCAAAGTGTCAGTGGCGATGCAGTGGCAAAAATGACCATCCCGAGTCCAAGCGTGATGCATTTTCGTTATAACCGCGATGCGGTAAAAGATGTCTACCCGGATCTTAATGACTATTTTGACGATCTCGCCCAGGTGTATCACGACGCCATCCACGCCTTTTATGCCGCCGGTTGTCGCTATCTGCAACTGGATGATACCGTCTGGGCCTACCTTTGTTCTGACGATCAGAAAAAACAGATCATTGCCCGTGGTGATTCACCAGAAGAGCTGGCCAAGACCTATGCCCGCGTACTCAATAAAGCCATTGCCGGCAAACCGGACGATCTGATCATCGGCCTGCATGTTTGTCGCGGCAACTTCCGATCTACCTGGATCTCCGAAGGCGGCTATGAGCCCGTCGCCGAGATCCTGTTTGGCAGCGTCAATGTCGATCGTTTCTTTCTGGAATATGATAACGAACGCTCCGGAGGCTTTGAGCCGCTGCGCTTTATCAAGCCAGGTCAGCAACAAGCCGTATTGGGTCTGATCACCACCAAAACCGGTGAACTGGAATTAGCCAGCGACGTAGAAAAGCGCCTGCACGAAGCTACCGAATATCTCGATATCAATCAGATTTGCCTCAGCCCGCAGTGTGGTTTTGCCTCAACCGAAGAGGGCAACAGTCTCACCGAGGCTGAGCAGTGGCAAAAGCTGAAGCTGGTAGTGGATCTGGCTGCGCGCATCTGGTAATACCCGTCATCTTTCACGCGGCAGGGGCGTTGGCTGCCTTCGCTCACCCCAGTCACTTACTGATGTAAGCTCCTGGGGGTCTGGGGGGAATAGCTCCTGGGCGATCTTCACGGACCAAATAACTGTGCATGAAATGACCCTAATGTGGTGGTTTCACGCACTTTTTATTTAATTTAAGCTTAAACTGTACCTGATCTGCTCAAAAATGATTCATATCATGTGGCGCTTTTTTGTTTAAATCTGGTGTATTTTACTGCTTATTGCCTTAAATCTGGTGTAAGGCTCTGCTTTTTTGATCCAGACTTGCCTTCATACACTATAAAAGCGTACCTTATCGCCGCTGTCATCCGTATCACCCCTGCATAACAACGTCTTTTTACTCATAGTCAGGCGTTTTCCGCTCATGCTGGATCGCTGGATAGAGCAATCTATACCTCACATATTTCAACAGCAGGGTGTTAACAGACATACTCTGCCGCTTGCAAGATGAAGGGTATAGGCCTGCCAGGGATCATCCTCAAAGCATTGAGCCGGGTGCCAGCATCAGGACACTTTTTTAATTCATTGCACAGGCATCACGACATCTATCATGAGTCATCGTTTAACAACCAAAGATATTCTGGCATTGGGCTTTATGACCTTTGCTTTATTCGTCGGCGCGGGGAATATCATTTTCCCACCGATGGTCGGATTACAGGCTGGTCACCATGTCTGGTGGGCAGCCGCTGGCTTTATGATCACTGCCGTGGGCCTGCCGGTTATCACCGTAATTGCCCTGGCTCGCGTTGGTGGCGGCATTGATGCGCTCAGTTTGCCTATCGGTCGCAAAGCCGGTTTGCTGCTGGCCACCGTCTGCTATCTGGCCGTTGGCCCGCTGTTTGCCACACCGCGCACCGCCACCGTCTCTTTTGAAGTCGGTATCGCTCCGCTGATCGGTGATAGCAATATGGCGCTGATGATTTACAGCCTGATCTACTTTGCGCTGGTGATCGCCATCTCCCTGTATCCGGGCCGTTTGCTCGATACCGTAGGGCATATCCTGGCACCGATGAAAATGGTGGCGTTGGCTATTCTCGGTATTGCCGCTGTGCTTTGGCCTGCGGGTACGCCGTTGCCGGCAACAGAAAGTTATGAAGCTCTGCCTTTCTCCAACGGTTTTGTGAATGGCTATCTGACCATGGATACGCTGGGCGCGCTGGTGTTTGGTATCGTGATTGTCAACGCCGCGCGTTCCCGTGGCGTGGCCGATGCCAAACTGCTTACTCGCTATACCGTATTGGCAGGACTGATTGCCGGTCTTGGTCTGTTACTGGTTTACCTCAGCCTGTTCAAGCTGGGTGAGAACAGCGCCTCACTGGTGCCTGATGCGCAAAATGGCGCGGTGATCCTGCATGCCTATGTGCAGCATACCTTTGGTAACCTGGGAAGCTTGTTCCTTGGCGCACTGATCTTTATCGCCTGTATGGTCACTGCCGTTGGCCTGACCTGTGCCTGTGCCGAGTTCTTCTCGCAATATCTGCCACTGTCGTATAAAACCCTGGTCTTTATTCTGGGGCTGTTCTCAATGCTGGTCTCCAATCTGGGCTTGAGCCATCTGATCCAGATCTCTATTCCGGTGCTGACCGCTATCTATCCGCCATGTATCGCGCTGGTGGTGTTGAGTTTTACGCTCCGCTGGTGGAATAGCTCGACGCGTATTGTTGCGCCGGTGATGCTGGTTAGCCTGATTTTCGGTATTATTGATGCCATCAAGGCGTCAACCTTCCAGGCGATATTGCCGGAATGGACCGCACATCTGCCGTTGGCAACGCAAGGACTGGCCTGGTTGCCACCGTCCGTGCTGATGTTGCTGCTAGTGGGGGTTTTTGACAAAATGAGCGGTGCCCGCAGCGTTACCGCCCATCAGTAACAGTAATCGGCAGTGTCGTTGCGACGATGCTGCTGATTACGTTTTAGCCAGTTCAGGCCACGGAATTGCTTCCGTGGCTTTTTTCATTGGCAGAGGATAGCGGGGCAGACTCGTTACCTGTGTTTCGACCGTGCTTAATGATTTGGAATTTTCAAATGCAACAATCTCTAGAGACACTGTCGCCGGATACTACGGCGACCAAACTTAAACGTGGATTGAGTACCCGCCATATTCGTTTTATGGCGTTGGGGTCAGCGATTGGCACCGGTCTGTTTTACGGGTCGGCAGATGCCATCAAAATGGCCGGGCCAAGCGTGCTGCTGGCGTATCTGGTCGGTGGCATCATGGCGTTTATTATTATGCGTGCGCTGGGGGAAATGTCGGTACATAACCCGCAGAGTGGCTCATTTTCGCGCTATGCCCAAGACTATCTGGGACCGCTGGCGGGTTATATCACCGGCTGGACCTACTGTTTCGAGATCCTGATTGTGGCCATTGCCGATGTTACCGCATTCGGTATCTATATGAGCGTCTGGTTCCCGGACGTCCCGCACTGGATGTGGGTACTGAGCGTGGTGCTGATTATCGGCGGCATCAATCTGATGAGTGTCAAAGTCTTTGGCGAACTGGAGTTCTGGTTCTCGTTTTTTAAAGTGCTGACCATCATCATTATGATTATTGCCGGTTTCGGCATTATCTTCTGGGGCATTGGCAACGGCGGGCAACCGACCGGGATCCACAATCTCTGGAGCCATGGCGGTTTCTTTAGTCAGGGGATAATGGGCACGGTGCTGTCGTTGCAGTTGGTGATGTTTGCCTACGGCGGCATTGAAATTATCGGTATCACCGCCGGCGAGGCAGAAGACCCGAAAAAATCCATCCCCAAAGCCATTAACTCTGTTCCCTGGCGTATTCTGGTGTTCTACGTGGGTACGCTGTTTGTCATCATGTCTATCTTCCCATGGGATCAGGTGGGCACCCAGGGCAGTCCTTTTGTGCTGACTTTCCAGCATATGGGTATCACCGTGGCGGCGGGCATTCTTAATTTTGTGGTGATCACGGCCTCACTGTCGGCGATCAACAGCGATGTCTTTGGCGTCGGTCGTATGTTGCATGGTATGGCCGAGCAGGGGCAAGCGCCGAAAATGTTCAGCAAGGTCTCCCGTCGCGGTATTCCGTGGGTTACCGTTCTGGTGATGATGGCGGCACTGCTGGTGGCGGTTTATCTTAACTACATTATGCCGGAAAATGTGTTCCTGGTGATTGCCTCACTGGCCACCTTTGCCACTGTCTGGGTGTGGATTATGATCCTTTTTGCTCAGATCGGTTTTCGTCGTCAACTAAGCCGTCAACAGGTTTCCGAGCTGGCGTTCCCGCTACGCGGTGGCATGTTTACCTCGATTTTTGCCATTATCTTCCTGTTCTTTATCATCGGGCTGATTGGTTACTTCCCGGATACCCGCGTGTCGCTGTATGCCGGTGGCATCTGGGTCGTGGTGCTGCTGCTGGGATACTGGTTCAAGTGTTCTCGCGATAAAAAACGCGGCTAACCGGTTAAAAGGGGTAAGCAAGTGCTTACCCAAGAGTTTGATGACAAAGTCGTCTTGATGATCGAGATACCCGGGCATAGCACACCTAGGGGCGCTCCGGCGGGCAAGCCCGCTACGACCCCAACGGTGCACTCTCCCTAATAACGGACTTTGTCAGCAGTCTGAGGGGTAAGCAAGTGCTTACCCCTTTTTATTTAATAACCTATTGCTGCACCGGCCGGGCGACGCACGTCGTTGGCACCATACAGATAGCCTTCACGCACTTTCCCCGATACCGCCGAGTCATTACCCGAGCTTTGTGGCGTTACGCCTGCTGCGCCCGGTAAACCCACCATAATCAGTTCTGCTGCCCCCCAGGGTGTCTGCTCGACCATTTTATAGCCCATTTTTTGCAGCAGATTCAGGCTGTCGGCCGAGACACCACGCTGCTCGTAATAGACTTCGTCGGGCAACCACTGATGGTGAATGCGCGGGGCATTGACGGCTTCCTGTGGTGGCATACCGTAATCAATGACATTAAGGGCAGTTTCCAGCGTAATGGTGATAATACGCGAGCCACCGGGTGAGCCAAGAACCATAAAGGTTTTGCCGTCTTTGGTGATTAAACTCGGGCTCATCGACGATAGTGGGCGCTTACCGGGGGCGATGGCATTTTTGCTGCCCTGCACCAGACCATAGAGATTTTTCTCGCCCACTTTACTGGTAAAGTCATCCATCTCATCATTAAGGAAGAAGCCGGTGCCCGGCGCAATCTCTATAGCACCAAATAAGCCGTTGATGGTGTAGGTGGTAGAAACGGCATTACCCTGCTTATCGACAATCGAGTAATGCGTGGTTTCCGGTTTCTCATGAGGTTCCATCCCCGGTTGCACCTCGGCAGACGGCGTAGCTTTATCTGCTGCTATCTTTTTACGGATCTCGTCGGCATAGCTTTTACTCAACAGACGATCGATCGGGTTGTTCACAAAGGCCGGGTCCCCGAGGAAAGTATTGCGATCCATATAGGCGTGGCGCATGGCTTCGCTCAAGGTGTGAATCGATGCCGCCGAGTTAAAGCCCATCGCTTTCAGATCATAGCCTTCGAGGATATTTAGCGTTTCGCATAGCGTTACACCACCGGAACTTGGCGGTGGCGCGGAAACAAATTTGTAGCCGCGATAGCTGCAGGTGATGGGCGCGGTTTCGGTAACTTTATAATTGGCAAAATCGGCGGCGGTGAGAATACCCGCACCTTTTTTGGCGGCGGCTTCAACGGCGGCAGGGATTTTGCCTTTATAAAAGGCGTCCGGCCCGCGCTTGGCAATGGCTTCCAGGGTGTTGGCCAGATCCTGTTGCACCAATTTGTCGCCCGGTTGTAGCGCAGTGCCATCTTTACGCAGGAAGATTTTCGCTACTTCCGGCTTTTCTTTAAATTTCGCGGTCTTGGTATCGAGGATATCGGTATCCGCACGGGTGAGGATAAATCCCTGGCGCGCCAGTTTGATGGCTGGAGCCATCACCTGTTGCCGCGTCAGTTTGCCGTATTGACGTTGAGCTGTATCCAGTCCCAGTACCGTGCCGGGAACGCCCGCTGCCAGATAGCCATACAGGCTGGCGCCTTTTTTAACATTACCCTGTTCATCAAGGTACATATTGGCACTGGCGGCGGCAGGAGCCATTTCGCGAAAGTTGATAAAAGTATCTTTGCCATCGGCCAGGTGGATGGTCATAAAGCCCCCGCCACCAATATTGCCACAGCAGGGATTGACCACTGCTTCGGCATAGCCGACAGCGACTGCGGCATCAATCGCGTTGCCGCCCATTTTTAGAATATCCACGCCCACCTGGGACGCCAGATATTGTGAAGTGACCACCATGCCGTTTTTGGCTTCTACCGCGGGATTAGAGGCAGCATGCAAGGTGCCGCTGACCAATAATGCCAACACGGTTAACGGTTTTTTCCATTGGTTGAAAAACATAAAAACTCCTGTGTACACCCTGTCAGTGTGATTTCCTGAACCTGTAGGTTGTTATGTGATAATGCTTTTTAGGCGATATCGCCGGACGCTGCTTTTCGAGGCAACGTCCGCACAGTGCAATGCAAAGGGCAGGCCAATCTTGTTAAACCTGGTTGCCACCGACATAGCTTGCGCAATACGCGTAGATGTTATTTAACATTTTAATTACAAATGCAAGGGGATTTGCGGAGATGTACAACCACGGGGGGGGCTGAGGAGAGAGAAAAAAAAACGGCCAGCATAAGCTGACCGTTGATACCCGCCGACTTGCCTGCGGGGGAACTGTAATCAATTACAGGCTTGACGCATTCTCGCTCAGGTAAGAAGCCACGCCGTTTGGTGAAGCATCCATCCCTTTTTTGCCTTTTTCCCACTGAGCCGGGCACACTTCGCCGTGCTCTTCGTGGAATTGCAGCGCGTCAACCATACGCAGCATTTCGTCGATGTTACGACCCAGTGGCAGATCGTTGACTACCTGGTGGCGAACGATACCTTTATCATCGATCAGGAAAGAACCGCGCAGGGCAACGCCAGCGTCCGGATGTTCGATACCGTAGGCTTTCTGGATTTCACGTTTGATATCAGCAACCATGGCGTATTTTACCTGGCCAATACCGCCTTTCTCAACTGGGGTGTTGCGCCATGCGTTATGCACAAACTCAGAGTCGAAAGAAACACCTACAACTTCTACGCCACGTTTCTGGAACTCTTCATAGCGGTGATCGAAAGCGATCAGCTCTGAAGGGCAGACGAAAGTGAAGTCCATTGGCCAGAAGAAGATAACGGTGGCTTTGCCCGCTGTATGTTTTTTGAAGTTGAAGTTTTCAACAACTTCGCCGCTGCCCAATACTGCTGCTGCGGTAAAATCAGGGGCCGGACGAGTAACCAGTACCATAATAACTCCTATTGGATCCCTTGCTATCTGTCACTACGGCGGTGTTTGCGCTGCCATAGCGTCAATGACGTCAGGATGTGGGTAAGTGAATAGGGATAATGAAATCGTTTCTCAGTATAAGGGCAACGACAGAGTGAATAAACCCCATCGCACCAATCGATCAGATAGCATTGAGCTATCAGTGTGATGGCGATCGCAGATAGCTTATCGCTATATTTTCTGCGCTTGCGCCTGCTGCATCATCGACGGATAAAACTGCCAGAATAGCTGCTCCAGCGCCGGATAATTGCTTTCAATATCATCAAATGAACCAGCCAGCGCTGCCAGGCGCGGGCGGCGATTGGCCATGCCCTGCAACACCTGTTTAATAAACGCCAGATCGGCATAACGTTCCATCCAGCGCTGTGACCAAAGATAGTCATTTAAATGGCGGAATCTTTCCGGCGTGGTCGCCAGATGCGGTTCAATGGACAGACGACACTGGTCGATAAAGGTCGGTAGCGCGGTGTCCTGACAGAGTCGGTCCCAGTGCAGCGAAAGAAAATGATCCCATACCACGTCGAGGGTGATGGGGGCCACGCGACGGTATGGCGGGCTAAAGTAGCCGCGGGCGATTTTGACTTCCGGCAGCGCGTCGGTCATTACGTCCACGCGGCGATGCATGCGAATGCCCCGCGAAATCGCCAGCGGGTAGACCTCGTCCGGGTTGCCGCGAACGAAATCCGCCATCAGGTTTCCCAGCAGCGAACTGTCGGCCAGTTGGGCCAGATGGAGATGGGCAAGAAAATTCATAAAGTCAGTATAACCTCTTTGGCTGACAAGGTGCAGTGGCGCATATTTTGCCGCAGGTTATACGCCTGCCGCCGCAATTGACCGTGCTGCAGCGGAAAATTAAGCAGATATCCTGCCTGACGCAGGTTTTAGTCACCATTTATTCAGGGGGAAAGCTTGCAGCTGGCCCTTGCTAGCTCTAGACTAAGCCGCCTGTTTTATACCTGTCCTGCTTCTGGTGACTGCTGTGCTGGCCAGATTCGTTTACCCCGCCGACTTGGGTCATGCAAGCGCCCGGGCGTTGACGAGTCCGTTGCTGCCGCAAACCTGAACCCGGCGGGTTAAATCGTCTTTTGGTTATCAAGTGGAAGTGTACAGCTATGCGCGTTGCCGATTTTTCGTTCGAACTCCCTGAGTCCCTGATTGCCCGCTATCCGCAAACCCAGCGCAGTGGTTGTCGTTTATTGTCTCTGGATGGGCCGACCGGCGAATTGACGCACGGTATTTTCACTGACGTTCTCGATAAGCTTAATCCCGGCGACCTGCTGGTATTTAATAATACCCGCGTGATCCCGGCGCGGGTTTTTGGCCGCAAAGTCAGCGGTGGCAAAATTGAAGTGCTGGTGGAGCGGGTATTAGATCCCCACCGCGTGCTGGCGCACGTTCGCGCCTCCAAATCCCCCAAGCCCGGCGCCGAGTTGCTGCTTGGCGATGCGGAAGATGTCCGCGCTACCATGGTGGCGCGTCATGATACCCTGTTTGAACTGCAGTTTGATGATGAGCGCGATGTGTTTACGCTGCTCGATAAAATCGGCCATATGCCGCTGCCGCCTTATATTGACCGCCCGGACGAAGAAGCCGACCGCGAATTGTATCAAACGGTCTATAGCGAACGTTTGGGTGCGGTCGCAGCACCTACCGCCGGTCTGCACTTCGACCGCCCGCTGATGGATGCCCTGCAGGCCAAAGGCGTGGAGTTGGCTTTTGTCACGCTGCACGTCGGTGCCGGTACCTTCCAGCCGGTACGCGTCGATACCATTGAAGAACACATTATGCACGCCGAGTATGCCGAAGTGCCGCAGAGCGTGGTGGATGCCGTGATTGCCTGCAAGGCGCGCGGTAACCGCGTGGTGGCCGTCGGCACGACTTCCGTCCGTTCGCTGGAAAGTGCCGCCCAGGCTTGCGAAAACGGCCTGATCGCCCCGTTCTTTGGCGATACCCGCATCTTTATCTATCCCGGCTATGAATATCAGGTGATTGATGTGCTGATCACCAACTTCCACCTGCCAGAATCCACCCTGATTATGCTGGTTTCGGCGTTTGCCGGTTATAAAAATACCCTCAACGCCTATCATCAGGCGGTTGCCGAGGCCTATCGTTTCTTTAGTTATGGTGATGCCATGTTCATCAACCGTAATCCGCTGGCGCCGCGTGAAGTGGTTGGCCAGTGATTAACGGCCTGGATGCCGATTGGGCATGCGGGCTTTATTTTCCCGGTTGTACGACCGTGGAGTCACCCCAGCATTTTCAAGGATGACGGGGATACGTTATCAGACTGTTTCTCTGATACTGGAGGCAATATGAAGTATGAATTATCCACCACCGATGGCCGCGCACGTCGCGGGCGTCTGGTGTTTGACCGTGGCGTCGTTGAGACGCCTGCCTTTATGCCCGTCGGTACTTACGGCACAGTAAAAGGTATGACCCCGGAAGAAGTTAAAGAGACCGGCGCGCAAATCCTGCTGGGCAATACGTTCCACCTGTGGCTGCGTCCCGGGCAGGAAATCATGAAGTTGCATGGCGATCTGCATGACTTTATGAACTGGCATGGCCCTATTCTTACCGATTCCGGCGGTTTCCAGGTGTTTAGCCTGGGCGCGATGCGCAAGATTAAAGAAGAAGGCGTACATTTCCGTAATCCGATCAACGGTGACCCTGTATTCCTCAGCCCAGAGAAATCCATGGAGATCCAAAACGACCTGGGTTCGGACATCGTCATGATTTTTGATGAATGTACCCCATACCCGGCCGACTGGGATTACGCCAAGCGCTCGATGGAAATGTCGCTGCGCTGGGCGAAACGCAGCCGCGACCGTTTTGACGAATTGAAAAATAACAATGCGTTATTCGGTATTATCCAGGGCAGCGTTTACGAAGATTTACGAGATGTATCATTAAAAGGGCTGGTAGATATCGGCTTTGATGGTTACGCTGTGGGCGGTTTGGCAGTCGGTGAGCCAAAGGAAGATATGCATCGTATCCTTGAGCATGTCTGTCCGCAGATCCCGGAAGATAAACCACGTTACCTGATGGGCGTTGGCAAACCTGAAGACCTGGTCGAAGGGGTTCGTCGCGGTATTGATATGTTTGACTGCGTTATGCCAACGCGTAATGCCCGTAATGGTCATCTTTTTGTGACCGACGGTGTGGTGAAAATCCGCAATGCCAGGCATAAAGATGACACCGCGACCCTCGATGAGCACTGTGATTGCTACACATGTCGCAATTACAGCCGCGCCTACTTGCATCATCTCGACCGTTGCAACGAAATACTGGGCGCGCGACTAAATACGATCCACAATCTGCGTTATTATCAGCGCTTGATGGCCGGTTTACGCCAGGCTATCGAAGAGGGTAAATTAGAGCAGTTTGTGACAGATTTTTACGAGCGACAAGGCAAGGCAGTTCCGCCTTTAAACTTCTGATTTCTTTGCCATGATGGCCTCGCTTTTTAGAGTGGGGCGATTTAAGTTTCGGATTTCAAAGAATTTTTATTATTTAATCACAACGTGTTTTATAACAACAATGAGGGAATTTAAATGAGTCTTTTCATTTCTGATGCCGTCGCAGCTACTGGCGCACCGTCACAGGGAAGTCCTTACTCTCTGGTTATCATGCTGGTAGTATTTGGTCTGATTTTCTATTTCATGATCCTGCGTCCGCAGCAAAAACGTTCCAAAGAGCACAAAAAACTGATGGACTCCATCGGTAAAGGTGATGAAGTCATGACTACCGGTGGTTTGATCGGTCGCGTAAGCAAAGTAGCTGAAACTGGTTACGTTGTAATTGCGCTTAACGACACCACGGAAGTGATGATCAAGCGTGACTTCGTGGCTGCCGTTCTGCCGAAAGGTACGATGAAGGCGCTTTAATTTTTCGATTTTCCCGAAGGGAACTGCCGTGTTAAACCGTTATCCTTTGTGGAAGTATCTGATGCTGATTTTTGTCATCATCATCGGTCTGCTTTATGCGCTTCCCAACCTGTATGGTGAGGATCCGGCTGTTCAAATTACTGGCGCTCGAGGTTCGGACGCCAGTGTTGCAACGCTGGACCAAGTCAGAGATGTACTGATTAAAGACCAAATCGATAGCAAGTCTATTGCGCTGGAAAACGGCTCGATTCTTGCCCGATTTAAAGACACTGATGTGCAATTGCGCGCGCGTGATGCGCTTTCCACTGCACTGGGTGACAAATTCGTCATTGCGCTGAACCTGGCACCGGCAACGCCGACCTGGTTGAGCATGCTGGGCGCCGAGCCGATGAAGCTGGGCCTCGACCTGCGTGGTGGTGTGCACTTCCTGATGGAAGTCGACATGGATACTGCGCTGGGCAAGCTGCAAGAGCAGACGATGGACAACATGCGTAGCGATCTGCGTGACCAGAGCATTCCTTATGCTACGGTTCGCAAGACTGACAACTACGGTGTTGAACTGACTTTCCGTGATGCCGCAACCCGCGATAAAGCCACCAGCTACCTGTCTCCTCGCCACCGTGATTTGGTCTTGAGCAACAGCGGCGACAATGCTGTACGCATTGTAATGACCAACGATCGCCTGAGCGAAGCCAAAGAGTACGCGGTACAGCAGAACATCAATATTCTGCGTAACCGTGTCAACCAACTGGGCGTTGCCGAACCGCTGGTTCAGCGTCAAGGCGCTGACCGTATTGTGGTTGAACTGCCAGGTATTCAGGACACGGCGCGCGCCAAAGAGATTTTGGGTGCTACCGCTACGCTGGAATTCCGTCTGGTTAACACTAACGTGGATGCCACCGCGGCAGCCAGCGGACGTGTACCGGGTGACAGCGAAATTAAAAACATGCAGGAAGGACAGCCAGTTGTGCTGTACAAGCGCGTGATTTTAACCGGTGACCATATTACCGATTCCACCTCAAGTCAGGATGAATATAACCAACCTCAGGTTAATATTTCTCTCGATAGCGCGGGCGGCAATATCATGTCCAACTTCACCAAGGACAATATCGGTAAGCCGATGGCGACCCTGTTTGTGGAGTATAAGGACAGCGGTAAAAAAGATGCCAATGGTCGTTCTATCCTGGCCAAGCAAGAAGAAGTGATCAACGTCGCGACCATTCAGTCTCGTCTTGGTAACAGCTTCCGTATCACCGGGGTCAACGATCCTAACCAGGCTCGTCAGCTGTCTTTGCTGCTGCGTGCCGGTGCGTTGATTGCGCCAATTCAGATTGTTGAAGAACGTACTATCGGTCCAACCATGGGTGCGCAAAACATCACTCAGGGTCTTGAGGCCTGTTTGTGGGGCTTATTGGCTTCCATTCTGTTTATGGTGGTGTTCTACCGCAAGTTTGGTGTGATTGCGACCACGGCGCTGGTCGTCAACCTGGTACTGATTGTCGGCATCATGTCTCTGCTGCCGGGTGCGACACTGACCATGCCGGGTATTGCCGGGATCGTCTTGACGCTGGCGGTGGCGGTTGATGCCAACGTACTGATCAATGAGCGTATCAAGGAAGAAATGCGTAACGGGCGTTCCGTGCAGCAGGCGATCCATGAAGGTTACAGCGGTGCGTTCTCCAGTATTATCGATGCCAACGTGACCACGCTGATTACGGCAATTATTCTGTATGCGGTCGGTACGGGATCGATTAAGGGCTTTGCTATCACCACCGCTATCGGTGTGGCGACCTCAATGTTTACGTCGATCGTCGGTACTCGTGCCATCGTCAACATGCTTTATGGCGGCAAACGCATTAAAAAGCTGTCTATCTAAGGAGTACGTTGTGGCACAGCAAGATTATACTGTTGAACAACTGAACTACGGTCGTAAGGTCTATGACTTTATGCGCTGGGACTACGTGGCCTTTTGTATTTCCGGCCTGTTGTTACTTGCATCCATCACCATGATGGGCGTTCGCGGCTTTAACTGGGGTCTCGATTTTACCGGTGGTACGGTAATTGAAATTACCCTGGCGCAGCCTGCCAACCTCGATAACATGCGTGGAACGTTGGAAAAAGCCGGATTCAAGGATCCGGTGGTGCAGAACTTTGGTAGCAGCCGCGACGTTGTTGTCCGTTTGCCACCGGCTTCAGACTCTGCCGGTCAGGAACTTGGCAACAAGGTTATTGCCCTGATTAATGCCGATGTAGATAAAAGTGCAAGCGTTAAGCGTATTGAGTTTGTCGGACCCAGCGTCGGCAGCGATTTGGCACAGGCCGGGGGCATGGCGCTGTTAATCGCGCTGATCTGTATCCTGATTTACGTCGGTTTCCGTTTTGAATGGCGTCTGGCACTGGGGGCGGTTATCGCCCTGGCGCATGACGTGCTGATCACAATGGGCGTGCTGTCGCTGTTCCGCATTGAGATTGACCTGACTATCGTCGCTTCGTTGATGTCGGTTATCGGTTACTCGCTGAATGACAGTATCGTGGTATCGGACCGTATTCGTGAAAACTTCCGCAAGATCCGTCGCGGTAACTCTTACGAAATCATGAACGTCTCCCTGACGCAAACGCTGAGTCGTACCATTATGACCTCGGCAACGACGCTGATGGTGGTACTGATGCTGTATATCTTTGGCGGTGCCTTGCTGGCAGGGTTCTCGCTGACGATGTTGATCGGTGTATCGATCGGTACGGTTTCATCCATCTATGTCGCTTCTGCCCTGGCACTTAAACTGGGTATGAAACGCGAACATATGCTGCAGCAAAAAGTCGAGAAAGAAGGGGCCGACCAGCCCTCAATTCTGCCTTAAGCTGTTGCCGGACGCTGACAGCGTCTGTAGGTAAAAGGCCCCGCAGGTAACTGCGGGGCCTCAGACTGCTGACAAAGTCCGTTATTAGGGAGAGTGCACCGTTGGGGTCGTAGCGGGCTTGCCCGCCGGAGCGCCCCTAGGTGTGCTATGCCCGGGTATCTCGCTCATCAAGACGACTTTGTCATCAAACTCAGGCCTCGCAGGCAACTGCGGGGCCTTTTTATATTGTCGGAAGGCATGGCGCAGTGCAGGCAATTTCAGGGCGGGTTTTTGTGAGGAAAACCTGAGTAATGACTGAAATAGCGCGCTTATTACCACAACGTCTAATGAAAAGCCGGGGGAGCAGAGATTAAATAATATGACGTTTAATCAAGGTAAAAGGAGCATTACCCCATGGCTATTCCGGCTTATATGTGGCTAAAAGACGACGGTGGAGCAGAGATCAGAGGTCTGGTCGATGTTGAGGGGCGAGAAGGCAGTATTGAAGTACTCAGCTTTATGCATGGGCTGGCAATCCCCACTGATGACCACACCGGAAAACTCACCGGCACCCGGCAACATAGTGCCATGGAGATCGAGAAAGAGTTCGATTCCTCCAGTCCTTATCTCTACAAAGCGGTGTCATCCGGGCAGACGTTAAAATCGGCTGAAGTAAAATGGTACCGAATTAACGATGCCGGGCAGGAGGAGGAGTATTTTAATATGTTGCTTGAAGGCGTCAAAATTGTTTCCATTAATCCGATTATGCATAACGTAAAAACCAATGAGAAGATGAATCATCTGGAATCGGTGACCCTGCGTTATGAAAAAATTACCTGGAAATACTGTGACGGTAATATCCAGCACAGCGACTCATGGAAAGAGCGCGCATAAAACTGAATGGCGCCGCGTGCGCCATTATTATTACAAAGGAGTGATAGTATGTCCTGGGTTTACGAAGTCAATAAAAAAGCCTTTTACCTCAATGGCGAATTTAAGTTTTATGCCATGTATGCCGGTGCGCCAGATTATAAAGATGATAGCAAATTTGAATGCCTGTTAAATAAAGGCCCTTTACCCCGTGGCAAATATACTATCAGTGGTAAACAGCAGCGCCATCGAACCGCGGGTGTTTATGTATTAGTCCTGGCACCCTATTCGACAAACAAGATGTGTGGTCGTGCCGGTTTTCTGATCCATGGAGATAATGGTAAAGGCACCGCCTCTGAAGGCTGTATTGTCGCCGATCGAGCTTATCGGGAATTTATATGGGAAAGTAAAGATCGGGAGCTGATAGTCAAATGAAATCGATTCTGCTCGCGGCGGCTTTAGTGGCATCACCTTGTTGTCTGGCCGAGAATATTTATCTTGGCTGCTATGCCCTGGATGAAGATATCGTGGGTGATATGATCGGCAATATGGTAAATGACTTTAAAATCCCCAGGGAAAGTATTGTGTTGGGTAAAACCAAGGTGGAACTACTCTATGCAACGCCGCTGAGCGATAAGTTGGCGCTGTACCTGGCCGAAAGGGAAAACCACCTTGATCACGGCGACAGCAGCAAAGATAAAAAACCAACCGCCGAGGATGCCAAGTTTTACCAGGTCGATAATACTAAAAATGTTATCGTAAAATTAACCTATGAAAATATCGAAGGTAAACATAATACTTTTATCGTTTCAACGCTGATCAGTGACACAGGCTGTGCGGGCGGATTAAATAGTTACCTGATTGTAGAAAAAGAATTTTAGTTATTTAATTACTACAATTATTCACTCTTGTCGATAATTGCCAATATATAACCTAATGCAATAGAAAGGGAACTCTATGAAAGCTGCGGTGTTTTTATTTTTATTTATTCTTTCTCCAGCCTGTTTGGCCTACGGCGGGCCGAAGTGCCAGACTATTAGTCCGACTATTGTTGAGCATATGACATTAGCGATGGAGCAGGACTTCCGGTTGCCCAGGGACAGCTTTGTTGCGGAGAAAACCAGCGTCGAGTTTTTATATTCAAAAGTAACTGATCAACCCGTAGCCTTTTTTATTGCCCAGGCGTTACAAAAGCGCCGAGAGGGCGCTGTTTATGATGATAGCCCGGTATCTCTCAACGAAAAAGAAAAGGCACTGTGGAGTGACAGCACCAATCTCATTATTAAAATCACTTATGAAAATAAGCAGGGTAAGCTAAACAGTTTTATTACCTCGTCACTGCTCAGCGATATCGACTGTTCGATCAGGTTTAACGGTTATCTGGTTATGCAACGTCAATTCTAGGCAGGGTTTCCTCCGTCCGTTGCCCGTCTGAAAGCCACGGCGATGTCTGGGGGCGCTATGCCCCTGTCTCTCGATCAAAACGCAAACCAGCCCCGATTTTGAGGCTGGTTTTTGGCACGTTTAGCGCATCAGGGTTGCTGTGCGACGACTTCGGCAGCGGTCGGTATTACCGTCAGATGATGCAAATGAACAAAGCCAAGGTTTTCAGGGGCGATATTGCTAAAGCGGACCTCGACACTCTGTTCGCTTGCCGGTAACAGTCTTGGCGTGACCTCAATGGTTTGTGTTTGCATATCGACAGTCAAAGGTTTGCCGGTCACCTGATCGAGCTGTCCCCAGTCCAGCGTGGCGCTAAAGGCGGGCAGTGGTTTACCTGAGGTGGATTTAATCAGCAGCAGACCGCTGGTGCCCATGGTATCGGAGGTCACATTGCTCAGCGAGAGACTCAGTTGACCAAAATCGCTGTTTAACAGGGCTGGGGATTGCGCCGCAGGCAGAATATAGGCACCGCTGGTCGACTGGCGATTAAGCTGGGTCTGCTGTTCCAACGCACTGGCCAACGTGGTCAGGGTGGTCAGTTTTTGATTCAACTGTTTGATTTCTTTATTTAATGCTGGCAGTTGTGGGTTCTGTTGCGCGCAACCCGCCAGGCTAAACAAGGCGGTAAGGGCAAATATGGCACGATAAGAGGGTGTCATTGACCGGAGGTCCTTTTCTGCAATTTATGTATTAGGCGGTGTTGCGCCATGCTCCTTGAGCATCAAATGCGGCGCACCGGCTGCTGCGAAAGTTTACCATGATCGCGCGGCAAAGTTGCGACAGCCTTTGTTGTCGGCCCGGTTCGCGCTAAACTAACGATCAGGTATTCTCCCAGCAGGAAGTTTTATGCATTGTCCATTTTGTGCCGCTGTTGACACCAAAGTTATTGATTCACGCCTGGTAGGGGATGGATCGCAAGTACGCCGTCGTCGCCAGTGTCTGCTGTGTCATGAACGTTTCACCACTTTTGAAGTGGCGGAACTGGTAATGCCGCGCGTCATTAAAAGCAGCGAGATCCGTGAACCATTTAATGAAGATAAACTGCGCCGCGGCTTTTTGAAAGCCCTCGAAAAACGTCCCGTCAGTTCGGACGATGTGGAAATGGCCATCAGTCATATCAAATCCCAGCTGCGTGCCACCGGTGAGCGTGAAGTTCCTGCCACCATGATCGGCAATCTGGTGATGGATGCGCTAAAGGGCCTGGATAAGGTGGCGTATATCCGCTTTGCCTCGGTGTACCGCAGTTTTGAAGATATTCGTGAGTTTGGCGAAGAAATCGCCCGACTCCAGGATTAAGCACAGGAAAGGCTATGTTAAGCGACGACCACTATATGGCGCGGGCTTTTGAACTGGCACGCCAGGGACGCTTTACCACCACTCCCAATCCCAACGTCGGTTGCGTTATTGTGCGTGACGGCGAGATTGTCGGTGAAGGTTTTCATTTGCAGGCCGGTGGTCCGCATGCTGAAGTCCACGCCTTGCGCATGGCCGGGGAACGCGCCCGTGGCGCTACCGCTTACGTTACCCTGGAGCCTTGCAGCCATCATGGGCGGACGCCGCCCTGTGCCGATGCCTTGCTGGCAGCCGGTGTATCACGCGTAGTCGCGGCGATGCAGGATCCCAACCCTGAAGTGGCCGGTCGTGGTTTATATCGTCTTAAACAGGCCGGTGTCGAGGTCAGCAGTGGCCTGATGCTTAGCCAGGCAGAAGCGGTTAACCTCGGTTTTCTAAAACGTATGCGCACCGGTTTTCCTTATGTGCAACTGAAAATGGCCGCCTCGCTGGATGGCAGAACCGCCATGGCGTCAGGAGAGAGCCAATGGATCACTTCAGCCGCTGCCCGTCAGGACGTACAGCGTTTCCGCGCAGAAAGCTCGGCGATCCTCAGTTCCAGTGCCACGGTACTTGCTGACGATCCTTCCCTGACCGTACGCTGGAGCGAGCTGGGGGAAGAAACGCAACGCCATTATCCTGCCGAATTTGCCTCCGCTGCCGGTGTGCGTCAGCCATTACGCGTTATTATCGACAGTCAGAATCGCGTTACCCCAGAGCATAAACTGGTGCAGCAGCCGGGGGAAACCCTGTTGGCGCGACTCACCGCCGACGATCGCCACTGGCCGCAAGGCACAGAACAGTGGCTGGTACCGGGTCGCGATAACCGCATCGATCTGGTTTTACTGATGATGCAACTGGCCAAACGCCAGGTGAACTCCGTCTGGGTCGAAGCCGGTGCCTCGCTGGCCGGTGCCTTATTGCAGGCGGGACTGGTCGATGAACTGATTATTTATCTGGCCCCGAAATTACTGGGCGATAACGCCCGCGGTTTATGCCAGCTACCGGGTTTGCAGCATCTCGCCGATGCCCCCGCCTTTGCGTTTAGCGATGTGCGACAAATTGGTTCTGATTTGCGCTTGCGTTTGAAACTGGCGCCCTGATCCTCGGCTCAGTCGCTGGCAGACAGGCGACTGAGCCGAAAATATTTTTCTCGTCTGCACGGGTTTACAAAACCGCATGTCCAAGCAGGGGAATAATATGATAGAATCCGCCCCCCTGCGGCTAAGCATGGGCTGGGTCGGTGTTAATGAAGTTATAAAACATTTAACGATTTAAGCCATTCTAAGGAAAATCTATGAACGTTATTGAAGGTGTTGTCGCTACTCCTAACGCGAAAGTAGCCATCGCGATTGCCCGTTTTAACAACTTCATCAACGACAGCCTGCTTTCCGGCGCGATTGATGCGTTAAAACGTATTGGTCAGGTTGCTGATGACAACATCACCGTGGTCTGGGTTCCTGGCGCTTATGAGCTGCCACTTGCCACCCGTGTCCTGGCCAACAGCAAAAAATACGATGCTGTCATTGCCCTGGGTACCGTGATCCGCGGGGGCACCGCCCATTTTGAATTCGTTGCTGGCGAATGCAGCTCTGGCCTGTCCAGCGTTGCCATGAACAGCGAAATCCCTGTTGCCTTTGGTGTGCTGACTACAGAAAGCATTGAACAAGCCATCGAACGCGCGGGAACCAAAGCCGGTAATAAAGGTGCAGAAGCTGCCCTGACCGCGCTTGAAATGATCAATGTTATCAAGGCCATCAAGGCCTGAATCTAGTTAAGGGGAATTCCGTGAAACCTGCTGCTCGTCGCCGCGCCCGTGAATGTGCCGTTCAAGCGCTTTACTCTTGGCAGTTGTCTAAAAATGACATTGCCGATGTTGAATTACAGTTCCTGACCGAGCAGGATGTCAAAGATGTCGACATTACCTATTTTCGTGAGCTGCTGTCTGGTGTTGCCACCTCGGCCGATCAGCTCGATGCGCTGATGGCTCCGTACCTTTCTCGTCAGCTCGAAGAATTGGGTCAGGTTGAACGCGCAATTTTACGTCTGGCTTTGTTTGAATTGAGCAAACGTCAGGACGTGCCTTATAAAGTGGCGATTAACGAAGCCATCGAACTGGCGAAAACTTTTGGCGCAGAAGACAGCCACAAGTTTGTTAACGGCGTACTGGACAAAGCAGGTCCACATATTCGTACTAAAAAGTAAGCAGCCTCACCCGCTAAGACCTCTGGCTGAAAATAATGGTGTTTATGATTAATTTGGCGAGATAGTCCGGGTGTTGATGTTTCGGTGAGGGATCATCGGCTAATCTGTTAACTAAGCTATACTCCTATAAATTTCAGTTGGCAGGTGTTTCCTGTCGTTGAAAAATAGCGGAAAAATGACTGTTTAAGGCCGGATATCCGGCCTTAATGCATTCTGAAAAACGCAGGATCGTAATTATTGGAATAATACTATGGCATGCGGCGAATTTGATTTAATTGCGCGCTATTTCAACCGTTACAGAACGGCTCGGCAGGACGTACAGTTAGGCATTGGCGACGATTGCGCCTTGCTGACTGTCGCGGACAAGCAACAAATAGCAGTAAGTACCGATACCCTGGTCGAAGGGATTCACTTCCTCAAAACGATTTCACCGGCAGATCTCGGTTATAAAGCACTGGCGGTTAATCTTAGCGATTTGGCTGCCATGGGCGCCGATCCCGCCTGGGTTTCTCTGGCGCTGACGCTGCCCGCTGTCGATAGCGACTGGCTGGAAGCCTTTAGCGACAGCCTGTTTGCTCAACTTGATTATTATGGCATGCAGCTGATCGGCGGTGATACCACCCGCGGTCCGCTCAGCCTGACGCTGACCATTCAGGGACTGATCCCGACCGGGCGCGCCCTGTTACGCAGCGGTGCCCGCGTCGGTGACTGGATTTTCGTTACCGGCACCCTGGGTGACAGCGCAGCCGGTCTGGCGATTTTGCAGGACCAGTTGCAGGTTGCCGACCCCGAGGCCCGTCAGCTGCTGATACAGCGCCATTTACGCCCACAACCGCGTGTCTTGCAGGGGCAAGCTTTGCGTCAGTTAGCCACCTCGGCAATTGATATCTCTGACGGTCTGATTTCCGACCTGAAACATATTCTTAAAGCCAGCGACTGCGGCGCACGTCTCGATCTGGATTTGCTGCCTTATTCGCCTGAGCTGCAACAGTACGTTGATGCCGAGCAAGCCCTCAAGTGGGCGCTTACTGGCGGTGAAGACTACGAGTTATGCTTTACCGTGCCGGAAATCAATCGCGGCGCGCTGGAAGTGGCGCTGGGACATTTAGGGGTACGCTTTACCTGCGTGGGGCAGATTGCACCGCTTTCCGAAGGCATCAAGTACCTGCGCTCGGGCGAAAGCGTTGAGCTACAGTGGCAGGGTTATGATCATTTCGCCCAAGAGATGGACCAGTGACCACCCGCGCTAACTGCGACAATAAAAAGCGGCCAATGCGCCATAAGGGCAGAACCGGTAATGATGCGCTGGATATGGCGGCGGCAAAAAAACGCCTCAATCTGCGTAATCCCTGGCATCTGCTGGCGACCGGTTTCGGCAGCGGGCTATTCCCGGTCGGACCGGGTACCGCCGGTTCCCTGGCTGCTATCCCTTTTTGGCTGCTGTTGACCTACTTGCCCTGGCAAGTCTATTCGCTGGTGGTGATGTTCAGTATCTGCATCGGCGTGTATCTGTGCCATCAGACCGCCAAAGACATGCGTGTGCACGATCACGGCAGCATTGTCTGGGACGAGTTTGTCGGTATGTGGATCACCTTGATGGCACTGCCGACCAATGACTGGCAGTGGGTAGTGGCAGGTTTTGTGGTATTCCGCATTCTGGATATCTGGAAACCCTGGCCGATCCGCTGGTTCGATCGTAACGTGCACGGCGGGATGGGGATCATGATTGACGACGTCGTGGCCGGGGTATTTGCCGCGGCAATTATCTATCTGATCGGACATTACTGGCCGCTGGGGTTGTTTTGAGTATTGCCGGTTAAATAGTCACAGAGCGGGCGTCAGGGAGTATTATCCCGACGCCCGTTTTTATATGTCCTGGCAAACGGGCCGGATCATTGGTAGCCGGTAGGCAAATGCGGCTGATAGGCCATTTCCAACTCGGCGATCTCTTCAATACTTAGCCGAATATCCAGCGCCGCGATGGCGTCGTCAAGATGTTCGGCACGGGATGCACCGATAATCGGCGCCGTTACCAGCGGTTTGCTCAATATCCACGCCAGCGCAATCTGCGCTCTGGACACCTGACGGTCTTCGGCAATTTTCGCCACCCGTTCCGCTATCTTTCTATCGGCCTCCTCGCTATTGCCATACAGCGTCGGGATCACTTCATCGGAGACCGAGCGGGCAGTGGTTTCTCCCCACGGGCGAGTCAGACGTCCGCGCGCCAAGGGACTCCAGGGCAGCACGGCAATGTTTCTTTCCCGACACAATGGATGCATCTCATTTTCTTCTTCCCGCTGGATCAGGTTGTATTGATCCTGCATGGAAACAAACGAAGCCCAGCCTTGTTGCTGCTGAATATCCAACGCCTGTTTAAATTGAGCAGCATGCATCGAGGACGCACCGATAAATCGCGCTTTGCCAGCCTTCACTACCTCGTCCAGGGCCGCCAGTGTCTCTTCTATTGGCGTGTCGTAATCCCAGCGATGGATCTGCAACAGGTCGACATAGTCGGTACCCAGGCGGCGCAGGCTATCATCAATGGATTGCAGGATCGACGCGCGAGACAGGCCGCCCTTGAGGTTGGAGAGGGGAAAGAACACTTTGGTGGCTAATACGAAGTCCTGGCGAGGGACAAACTCGCGCAGAATTTTGCCGACAATTTCTTCGCTGCTGCCATCGGAATAGCTATTGGCGGTATCAAAGAAATTAATGCCGGCATCCAACGCCTGTTTGATCAGTGGGCGGCTACTTTCTTCCGGCAATGTCCAGGCATGTTTACCTCGTGATGGCTCGCCATAGGTCATACAGCCCAGACACAGGCGTGAGACTTTAAGCCCGGTGGTGCCAAGTTGTGTAAATTGCATGATTTCTCCCGCATTGACTTTAACAGTTCAAACCTGCTGTTAACTGTAGCTCAGTCTGCGGGGGAAACAGCAAAATCAGGAAGACAAACTGCGCAGTAAGCCGCTTTCCCCCTCTATATGGTCAGCAGAGGGGGAGGGCCGATCAGGCCAGCCAGTCGTTGATCTGACGTTCAATACCGGCGGCATCAAGACCGAGATCGCTGCGGATTTCGTCCTGGGTACCCTGTGGAACAAACAGGTCGGGCAGACCGATATTCAATACCGGCACCATCAGGCGTTTGGCCATCAACAGCTCGTTCACACCGCTGCCCGCACCACCCATAATGGCGTTCTCTTCAAGCGTCACCAGCGCATCATGGCTGGCAGCCAGTGAAAGGATCAGCGCGTCGTCCAACGGTTTGACAAAACGCATATCCACCAGCGTGGCGTTGAGTTTATCCGCCACTTGTTGTGCTTCCGGCAACAGTGTCCCAAAGTTGAGAATGGCAATTTTTTCCCCCTGACGACGGGTCACCCCTTTACCGATCGCTAATGAGACCAGGGGTTCACAGGTAGCACCGGTGCCGGTTCCGCGTGGATAACGAACCGCAACAGGCCCAAGTTGGTGATGATAACCGGTATGCAGCATCTGGCGGCATTCGTTCTCATCGCTTGGCGTCATAATGATCATATTGGGAATGCAGCGCAAAAACGACAGATCAAAGGCACCCTGGTGCGTTTGTCCATCAGCCCCGACGATGCCGCCGCGATCGATAGCAAACAGCACCGGCAGGTTCTGGATCGCCACATCGTGGATCAGCTGATCGTAAGCCCGCTGCAGGAAGGTGGAGTAGATCGCTACCACTGGTTTATAGCCACCAATGGCCAGACCGGCGGCAAAGGTCACCGCGTGCTGTTCGGCAATGGCAACATCAAAATATTGCTGTGGATAGGCTTTTGAAAATTTAACCATCCCCGAGCCTTCGCGCATTGCCGGGGTGACTGCCATTAGTTTGCTGTCGCCAGCTGCGGTTTCACACAGCCAGTCACCAAAAATTTTCGAATAGGTCGGCAGACCTTCTTTGCTTTTTGGCAGCGTACCGCTGGCCGGATCAAATTTTGGCACCGCATGCCAACTGATAGGGTCGTTTTCTGCCGGGGCATAGCCTTTGCCTTTACGCGTCATCACGTGCAGCAGTTGAGGACCTTGCAGGCCTCGCATATTTTTCAGCGTCTGGGTCAGCGCCAGCACATCATGTCCGTCAACCGGGCCGATATAGTTGAAACCCAACTCTTCAAACAGCGTACCCGGTACTACCATGCCTTTCAGATGCTCTTCCGTACGACGGATCAGCTCTTTGATCGGCGGAATACCGGATAACACCTTTTTGCCGCCTTCCCGCAGGCGGGAATAGAGCTTGCCAGACAGCAGCTGTGCCAGGTGATTATTTAGCGCACCGACGTTTTCCGAGATCGACATTTCATTGTCGTTAAGCACCACCAGCATATCGGATTTGATATCACCGGCATGGTTCATGGCTTCAAATGCCATGCCTGCGGTAATGGCACCATCGCCAATCACGCAAATGGTGCGCCGCCCCTTGCCTTCACGTTCGGCGGCAACGGCCATGCCCAGCCCGGCGCTGATCGACGTCGAGGAGTGACCGACCGACAGCACGTCGTATTCGCTCTCACTGCGCCATGGGAAAGGATGCAGGCCATTTTTTTGCCGAATGGTCGAAATGCGATCGCGACGGCCGGTGAGGATCTTGTGCGGATAAGCCTGATGTCCCACGTCCCAGACCAGATGATCAAAGGGGGTGTTGTAGACATAATGCATGGCCACCGTCAACTCGACGGTACCGAGACCGGAGGCAAAGTGACCACTGGATTCGCTGACGCTGGCCAGCAGATATTGGCGCAGTTCATCGCAAAGCTTGGGTAAGCTCTCTTTGGGCAGCGAGCGGAGTTCTTCAGGATTCTCCGCCATGGCCAGCGTTGGGTATTTGACTATATCAAGACTCATCAGTTGCTCATATAAGTAGTTCAACGGCCCATTCACTCGGGACTTGTCATGGCTGCGGCCGGGGTAATGCCCCTTGCGGATCATCGCGTGCGGTTATTTTATCGCACGGCCATGCCAGTCTTATTGGGAATGTCAGTAGTTAACTATCGCGTTCAATAATAAAGCGGGCCAGGGCCAGCAAGGGTGCCGTGTTGTAAGACTGCGCGGCCAACTGGTCAAGGGCATCAACGGCTTCCTGATAAAGATCGCGGGCTTTGGCCTGTGCGCCAGCCAGCCCCAACAGCGCCGGGTAGGTGCTTTTGCCGAGCTGCTGATCGGCGCCCTGACGTTTGCCCAGGGTTTGGGTATCACCAATCACATCGAGAATATCGTCCTGAACCTGAAATGCCAGGCCTATTGCCTCGGCATAGCGGTCGAGCAGCGGCAACACAGCGCGTCCGCGCGCACCGGCCGCCAGGGCACCCATACGCACGGCAGCGCGGATCAGCGCGCCGGTTTTATGCCGATGGATCAATTCGAGAGCCGCTAAATCCGTGGGCTGTCCTTCGGCAGCGAGGTCCAGCGCCTGTCCGGCACACATGCCCGCTACGCCGCTGGCGCGGGCCAATTCGGAGATCATTGCCAGGCGATCTTCACCGGCGACGTCCGACATGGCGCTATCGGCCAAAATGGAGAAAGCCAGCGTTTGCAGCGCATCACCCGCCAGAATGGCATTGGCTTCACCAAACTTGATATGGCAGGTAGGCTGACCGCGACGCAGATCGTCGTTATCCATGGCCGGGAGATCGTCATGGATCAACGAATAGGCGTGAATACACTCAATGGCAGCTGCCGGGGCATCCAGGCTGGATAACTCCAGGCTGAACAGTTGTCCGCTGGCATACACCAGATAAGGGCGCAGGCGTTTACCGCCTAACAGCGCGCCATGATGCATGGCAGCAACCAGGGCGCTGTCGGCAAAGGGCAAGCCGGCAATCTGGGCTTCTAGAATGTCATCGACACGCTGTTGCAGTTTTTTGCGCTGATCGTTAAAGCACGAGGTTTCGCTTGGGTGTTGGCTATCGGACATCAGGGATCACTCGGCTTCCGGTGTAAAAGGTTGCAAAGGGGCTTCGCTATCGCTGTCGAGCAGGATTTGCACCCGCTGCTCGGCCTGCTGCAATTTCTGTTGTCCCTGCCGGGCGAGCTGAACGCCCTGCTCGAACTCATTGAGCGCGTCTTCCAACGGCAGCTCTCCTGATTCAAGGCGAGCGACGATTTGTTCAAGTTCAGCCAGTGCTGTTTCAAAATTGGCAGGTGGTGCAGCTTTTTTTGGCATAATTCTCTTTCAATATCGAAGGTCTGGTAACCGTAGTATAACCATGACGCGAATAACCCGGCTATCTACACTCTGTCTGTCTCATTCGGCATTGTGCCGGATGCGGCGGGATAATCACTTCTCCCGGCATATGATGCATGCTTTTGCGCGCAAAGTACTCGTTTTAAATGTTATACTCCGCGCCGCAGAATCTGTTGGTAAGCAATATTGCCGGCGGCGCAAGGCGTTATCGGCGTTGCATATCGGGTAATGGCATGGTTGCTGGTGGCCTAAAAATGCGCTATCAAGCCTTTCCTTGCTTACCAATATATAATTCTAGATCCATATTCATATACTTACGACCCAGTATTCTCACCCGCTAACAAAAGACTGCCATGAAGTTTATCATTAAATTGTTTCCAGAAATCACCATCAAGAGCCAATCTGTGCGTTTGCGCTTTATTAAAATACTCGCAAGCAGCATTCGTAACATTGTGAAAACCAGCGATGAGACCCTGGCCGTAGTGCGCCACTGGGATCATATCGAAGTTCGCAGCAAAGACGAAAGCAAACACGATCAGATTGTGGAATTGTTGTGCCGTATTCCAGGGATCCATCACGTTCTGGAGGTCGAAGATCGGCCTTTCAACGATGTGCATCATATCTTTGAACAGGCTCTGGAAGCCTATCGCGATGAACTGGAAGGGAAAACCTTTTGCGTACGCGTTAAGCGCCGCGGTATCCATAGCTTTAGCTCCGGTGACGTCGAGCGCTATGTGGGCGGTGGACTGAATCAGCATATCGCTTCGGCAAAAGTGAACCTGACCGATCCGGAAGTGACCGTCAAGCTTGAGATCAATGATGACCAACTGGTGTTGATCAAGCACCGTTATCAGGGATTGAGTGGTTACCCGATTGGTACCCAGGAAGATGTGATGTCGCTGATCTCCGGCGGCTTTGACTCCGGCGTTTCCAGCTACATGCTGATGCGTCGCGGTTGTCGGGTGCATTACTGCTTCTTTAATCTGGGCGGTTCAGCGCACGAAATCGGCGTCAAGCAGGTGGCTTATTATCTGTGGAACCGTTTTGGCAGTTCACACCGCGTACGCTTTGTGGCTATCGATTTTGAACCCGTGGTCGGCGAAATTCTCGAAAAAATCGAAGACGGGCAAATGGGCGTGGTGCTGAAACGTATGATGGTACGCGCCGCCTCCGCTATCTCCGAGCGCTATGGCGTGCAGGCGTTGGTTACCGGTGAAGCTCTCGGCCAGGTTTCCAGCCAGACGCTCTCCAACCTGCGTTTGATTGATAACGCTACCGATACGCTGATCCTGCGTCCGCTGATTGCCTACGATAAACAGAACATTATTGATATTGCCCGGCAGATTGGCACCGAAGATTTTGCCAAAACCATGCCGGAATATTGCGGTGTGATTTCGAAAAGCCCGACGGTTAAAGCCATTAAAGGCAAGATTGAAGCAGAAGAGCAGATGTTCGATTTCTCCATTCTGGAGAAAGTGATCGCCGAAGCGAAAAATCAGGATATCCGCACCATTGCCGAGGAAACCCGCGAGGAAGTGGCCGAAGTCGAGACCGTTGCCGACTTTGCTGCCAGCGATATTCTGCTGGATATTCGTGCCCCGGATGAACAGGATGAGAGCCCGCTAGCGCTGGTTGGCGTAGAGATTGTGCCGCTGCCGTTTTATAAGCTCAGCGGTGCCTTTGCTTCTCTCGACCAGAGCAAAACCTATCTGTTGTATTGCGACCGCGGAGTGATGAGTCGTCTGCAGGCGCTGTACCTGCGTGAGCAGGGTTATACCAACGTTAAGGTTTATCGTCCGTAAGCGCCAATAACCCGGAAAAGGATTGCCATCGGTAATCCTTCCAGACTGCTGACAAAGTCCGTTATTAGGGAGAGCGCCCCTAGGTGTGCTATGCCCGGGTATCTCGATCATCAAAACGACTTTGTCATCAAACTCAAAGGATTGCCATCGGCAATCCTTTTTTTAGCCATTAATCCTGATAATTATATATGCCCGGATATAGCACCAACTGGGCGGCGACCTCGGCGGCTTTCTCTTTACCTACCAGCAGATCAATTATTTTTAGCGCAAACTCGATGGCGGTGCCTGGCCCCTGGCTGGTCAACAGGTTGACCCGCGGATCAAACATCACTCGTTTTTCCATCCATTTCGTTGCCGAGATCTTGTCTTTAAGCCCCGGAAAACCGGTCATATTGCCCACCGGAAATAAATCGTGGTATTCCAGAACCAGCGCCGGTGCGGCGCAAATCGCCGCCACCAGTTTGCCCGTAACATTGATATGACGGACTTTTTCGACCAGCAGCGGGCTATCGCGAAAGCACTCGGCCCCCTTGAGACCACCGGGTAAAACGATGACATCATAGTCTTCGTCGGCGACATCAACCAGGGCAACATCCGCCAACAGACGCACACCGCGCGAGCAGCGGATCTGCAGATTACCGTCCCCGGCCACGCTGGCAGTAGTGACCTGAATACCAGCGCGCACCAACAGATCGATGGCGGTGACCGCCTCCAGCTCTTCGCTACCAGGCGCCAGACATACCAGAGCCGAAACGCTCATAATCATTTTCCTTTCGTTTAATCATATCGAACAATTTATTGTTTTCCGGCAACTGCAACCCGTGGCTGCGTCCCCGGCGGATAACATAGCCGTTGATATAATCAATTTCAGTATGCTGCTGGTTAATAATGTCCTGCAACATAGAGGATGTATTGGCCGAGGTGCTGCCAATTACCTGATAAACATGGCTTAACAGCGAGTCTTTATGGGTTTGGTAACCCTCGATGGCCATCACGTCAGCCACTTCGGCACAGATTTTCTCAATCTGATCCCCATAAGCCAGCAGAGCGCCATTGGGACAGCCGTAGAGGGCGGTTAACGGGTTAATCACGCAGTTGACCGCCAGTTTATTCCACAGCGACGGCAGGATATTGTTATGCCAGGCTACATCGGGCAGAGCTTCATGCAGGAGATCGGCCAGAGAGCTCGACGCAGTGCCGCGTGAGTTGACCGGGCCGATATGGGTGATCCCCATGGCGACATGAATAATCGCATTGCCCTCGTGGCGTGCTGCATGGGTGGTGGCACCGAGTAAAATCTGCTGCCGGTGATCGGCAAGCTCATCAACGGTGCCCAT
Organism: Rouxiella aceris; assembly: GCF_012933545.1. Classification (GTDB taxonomy): domain Bacteria; phylum Pseudomonadota; class Gammaproteobacteria; order Enterobacterales; family Enterobacteriaceae; genus Rouxiella; species Rouxiella aceris. Next base: position 162,377 of record NZ_JAADJU010000002.1, read on the forward strand.
GCCGTTATGCAACAGCAACAGAATGCAGTTTTTATTCAGCAACGGCAAAAGCTGCCGCAATGCACTGGACACCTGCCAGGCTTTTAATGTGACCAGCAGCAATTCGCTTTCGGTCAAATGCTGGGGATCGTTGGTCGGCAAATTACGGTTAAATGCCTGGCCATCGGGAGCGATCACATTGACGGCACAAAAAGGTTGAGGAATGCGTAACCACCCCTGAACATCATGTCCTTGCTGATAAAGCCTCGATAGCCAAAGTTGTCCCAACGCGCCGCAGCCGAGTACGGTTATTTTCATTATGTCTCCAGTCGCGCGTTTATTTTCGCCATCTGCTCACCACCGATGGCGTCATAAGTTATAACCATAAGTATAGACATTTGTGTCATATATCACACTTTTGCTGTGCAAATTTGCCATTAAATCGCTCAAAACCACCACGGTCTGCTTCGCGGGGGTAATGTTTATTTTATTGGTATCGCAGGATGGCGTCGAGTTCCTGTTTTTACCCGAGTTGGTCAAGGAGACAAAGGCGGAACTGGCGTTTTCGCCGAGAAAAGAATCATCCGCGGTCTGCGTGTATGGCTTGTTTTTGGCATCCGCAGTGTAAGGCGGTATTATGTCTGCCATCACGGACATTAGATGTCTTAACCTGGATACCCTGTATTTGGTTCTCGATCGGGTATATGTACTGATAAATTTAAGGGAGAAGCTTTAATGCCATCTTTCGATATTGTTTCTGAAATTGATATGCAGGAAGTGCGCAACGCGGTAGATAACGCCACTCGCGATCTGGCAAACCGTTGGGATTTCCGCAATGTTGAAGCCAGTTTTGAATTAAACGAAAAAGACGAGAGCATCAAGGTTGCCAGCGTGTCTGACTTTCAGGTCGAACAACTGCTGGATATCTTGCGCAGCAGCCTAACCAAGCGCGGTATTGAAGGCGGCTCTTTGGATATCCCCAAAGAGATGAACCATAGCGGCAAGACCTACAGTGTGGATGCCAAGCTGCATTCCGGTATTGAGAGCGCGCTGGCCAAGAAAATCGTCAAGTTGATCAAAGATAGCAAGCTGAAAGTCCAGGCGCAGATCCAGGGTGACGAAGTTCGCGTTACCGGCAAGGCGCGTGATGATTTGCAGGCCGTAATGGCGCTGGTGCGCGGCGGTGAATTGGGTCAGCCATTCCAGTTTAAGAACTTCCGGGATTAAGGGGGGGCTTAAATGTCAATTTTTGCTTAAAAGGCAATTGGCAGTGGGGAGGTTTTAATTGCAAATTTGCTTTTAAAGTCAACTTCAAGGTCAAGGTCAAGGTCAACTTCAACTTCAACTTCAACTTCAAGGTCAAGGGCATTCGCTGCGCTCACTGGGCGGCGGCCCAGACCGCCCAAAGGAGGCGAAGGCGCGCCTCCTTTGGAATCCTGCGCCTTGTCCAAATTGATAAGTGTCGTGCCCTCGGTTGTAGTTCTTTCCAGTGACTTCTGTGTGTGGCCTAAACCACGCCGCTTCGCGGTCCTCTCGCTTGATTTCGTGCCAACGGTAAAGCTGTTGTCACTCAACGCTGCGCTCGACGTAGGTTTTGAATCGGCCAAGCGGCATTTACTGAAAAACCGGCAACATCGAAGGTCAACGGCGAAAGACAAAAAGACAAAAAGACAAAACAGTAGTTTCTGAAACGGTATGGTTTACATAGCTGACTGGCACATTCAGAGACGGCGCCGCGCGAAGTGGAGGGAGACGTTTTTGGCTCCCGACCGAGCAAGGGGACTGCGCAGCAGCGCGGCTCGTGCCACGCGCGGAGTGACTGGAACATAGCCGGTAATAGGCAGCAGACAAATCAACAACACCAAAAGGCCCAGGATTGTTAAGGAGCGGGCCAGCGCTCCTTAACTCGGTTCGGCACAGCGGGTTAAGTGACCATTGCAATTATAAAACCGAAACAGCTCCTCGGAGTTAATTGACGTTAAAACCAAAAATTGCCATTTAAGCCAAACCCGTACGACGTACATAGCTAGTTGGCACATTCAGAGACGGCGCCGCGCGAAGCGGAGGGAGACGTTTTTGGCTCCCGACCGAGCAAGGGGACTGCGCAGCAGCGCGGCTCGTGCCACACACGGAGTGACTGAAACATAGCCGGTAATAGGCAGCAGACGAATCAAAGACACCAAAAGGCCCAGGATTGTTAAGGAGCGGGCCAGCGCTCCTTAACTCGGTTCGGCACAGTAGGTTAAGTAGCCACTGCAATGATAAAACCGAAACAGCTCCTCATAGCCCATTGACTTTAAGCCATAAATTGCCATTTAAGCCCAGCCCGAAACAGCTCCTCATAGCCCATTGGTTTTAAAACAACAATTACCATTTAAGCTAAAACCGAAACAATTCCGCTAAAGCCAATTGATTTAAAAAAAAGAAAATTGCCATTTAAGACATGCTTGCTGGCACATTCAGAGACGGCGCCGCGCGAAGCGGAGGGAGACGCTTTTGGCTCCCGACCGAGCAAGGGGACTGCGTAGCAGCGCGGCTCGTGCCACGCTCGGAGTGACTGAAACATAGCCGGTAATAGGCAGCAGACAAATCAAAGACACCAAAAGGCCCAGGATTGTTAAGGAGCGGGCCAGCGCTCCTTAACTCGGTTCGGCACAGTCGGTTAAGCTGCCACTACAATGATAAAACCGAAACAGCTCCTCTAAAGCCAATGGTCTTTTAAGCCAAGAAATTGCCATTTAAGCTAAAACCGAAGCAACTCCTCATAGCCCATTGACTTTAAACCAAAAATTGCCATTTAAGCCCAACCCGATACAGCTCCTCTAAAGCCAATTGACTTTAAAGCAAAATTGCCATTTAAGCCTAAAACTTACCCCACGCCGTGCGCGCAGCACAATCCACAATCCACAATCCCTCGTCAGGATTGGCTGACCAGCGCCTCTAATGCCTGCCTGTTGGTCTGTTTGGTATCCACCTTCACATAGGCACTGAGCTCTGCCACCACCACCACCACATCCGCTACACCTGGCTGCGCTTTAATGCGTGTTTCCAGCATTGCGTCGTTGGCGACCTGTTCAGAAAGCGTAATGCGCAGACTGCTGACATAAGGCGGTTCTGTCATGGTGGCGCTGACCAGGAACCACACTACAGCAATTGCCGCGCAGGCGATAAATACCGCGCCGGCACCGGCATGACCAAAAATAAATCCACCCAGACTGCCGCCTATGGCCACGCCAATAAACTGGCTGGTGGAGTACAAACCCATCGCAGTACCTTTATATCCAGCTGGCGATTCCTTGCTGATCAGCGAAGGCAGAATGGCTTCCATCACGTTAAACGCCAGAAAAAACAGCTGAATACCGGCCACGATCACCCAGAGATGATAACCGGCAAACCATAGCACCAGCTCGGCCAGCAAAATGACCAACACACAGGCCATAAACACTTGCTTCATATGGCGCTTTTTCTCGGCGTAAATAATCACCGGAATCACCGCCACAAAGGAAATCAACATGGTCACCAGATAGACGCGCCAGTGTTCGCTCGGCGGAAATCCGGCTTGCGCCATCACCTGTGGCAGCACCACAAAACTCGACATCAGCAAAATATGCAGACAAAGAATGCCAAAGTTGAGCTTTAGCAATTTAGTGTTGGTCAACAGCTTGCTGAAACTGCCTTTGACCATGCTCGACTCGCGATTAAGCATATGAGTGGCAGGGGAGGGCACCACGGCAACAGTGATAATAATCCCCCCAATCGTCAGCACCGCAATGGCCCAAAACAGCGCATGTAAACCCCATGCATGGGTGATGATCGGACCCAACACCATGGCAATGGCAAACGTAATACCAAAGCTGATGCCAATAAAGGCCATCGCCTTGGTGCGATTTTGTTCCCGAGTCAGATCCGAGAGCAGAGCCATCACCGCCGCCGCAATCGCGCCGGAACCCTGCAGGGCACGACCGATGATCACCCCCCAGATAGAGTCAGTCATGGCTGCAACCAGGCTGCCAAGGGTGAAAATCAACAGCCCGAAAATAATAAGCGGCTTACGCCCGACACGGTCGGAAAGCAGCCCGAAAGGGATCTGGAAAATGGCCTGTGCCAGACCGTAAATCCCAATGGCAATACCGATAAGGGTTTCAGAGGCTCCCGCCAACGACATGCCGTAAGTGGTCAAAACGGGTAAAACCATAAACATGCCAAGCATGCGTAATGAGAAAACGGTGCCAAGACCCCAGGTAGCCCGACTTTCCTGCCGGGTCATTTGATTATCGTTCATTGCTACCTCAAAATTACAAACAGCGACATTGTAGTGTCTTTTTTATATGCAGGTAAATTGCTCGATGTTTAGCAGATATTTCCGTTTTCGCAAGGCGGCGAGAAACCCTGCCAAGGAACGAATGGCAGAGCAGATAACGCAGTGAGAAAAAACAAAAAAAATGGCCAGTATCGCTACCGGCCATGGTGTGAATCTCTTTTCCTGCCCCTGGCAGCCTAAGGGCTTACCAGACGTAGGTCAGCATGCTATTTGGGGCGGCGGTATTGAAGTCGATAGACATCATTACGCTTAGCGACGTGATAGCAATGATTGAGAAAACAAAAAGCTTTCTCGCCCAAATACTGTCGTTTTCCGCTTTATAGCCTTTAAGGGCCATACCCAGCCACCACACGCTGACTGCGGCGGCGACGATCAGGTATTTATAACCCGCATAACCGCTGAGGGTCAGCATCAGGGTGGCAATCATAAACGCCAGGATATAGACGGTAATATGATGTTTGGCAACCGCCACCCCTTTCACCACCGGCAGAACCGGAATATTTGCTGCCTGATAATCTTTAAAGCGGAAGATGGCAATCGCATAGGAGTGCGGCATCTGCCACAGGCTGAAGATCGATAACAGGATCAACGCGCCGGTATCGAACTGGCCGCTGACGGCGCAGTATCCGATAACCGGCGGCGCTGCGCCGGATAAGCTACCAATCAGTGTGCCGTAGACGGAGTTGCGCTTCATATACAGGCTATAAACCCCGACATAAACCACAAAGCCCATTACCGCTAACCACATAGACAGCGGGTTAGCGCCAAAGTACAGCAACACAAAGCCCAAAATACCCAGGATAGTCGCGTAAACCAGGGTGGTTTTCGGCGTTATAAGTCCTTTTACCAGAACTCGGTTCTTCGTTCTTTCCATTACCTTGTCGATGTCACGGTCAATGTAGTTGTTAAATACACAGCCCGAGGCGACAACCAAGGAGACGCCAACAAAAGCAGCGAGAAAGAGAGGGAAATCGATGCTTCCTTTGGAAGCAAGGAGGAATCCCCCGACGACAGAAATTAAATTACCGAAAATAATTCCTGGTTTAGTTACTTGCAGGTATTTCTTAATCATCACATGCAGCTCGGCTTTTAACTGACCATCATATTGACGTTGAGGTTATACATAATCCACAGGGAGCCAACAACGACGATAAAGATAATCACAACGGTGAACAGGAAGGCCACCAGGTTCCAGCGATCTTCTGACGATGTATTCATATGCAGGAAGAACACCAGATGCACCACAATCTGGATCACTGCCGACGCGACGACTGTTCCCACGATTAATGAGTGTGATGCGCTATCGCTCATTACCATTGCAAATGGGATAACCGTCAGGATAACCGACAGAACGAAGCCAATCATGTATGACTTCAGGCTACCGTGGCTTGCGCCGCCGTGGGAGGTTGCTGAATGGCTCATGACAGGACTCCCATCAGATAAACTACGGTGAATACACAAATCCAGACCACATCAAGGAAGTGCCAGAACAGACTCAGACACATCAGACGGGTTTGGTTGACGCTGGTCAGACCGCGACGGCTTACCTGGACGATCATCACCAGGATCCAGATCAGACCGCAGGTTACGTGCAGACCGTGGGTGGCAACCAGCGCAAAGAAGCCAGACAGGAAGCCACTACGTTGCGGACCAAAACCTTCGGCAATCAGGTGATGGAACTCATAGAGTTCCATGCCGATAAAGCCGAGACCAAACAGGAAGGTCAGGAACAGCCAGCCTTTAACAGCCGCGGTGTTGCCTTTGTTCATGCCCAGCATAGCGAAGCCGTAAGTAATACTACTTAACAGCAGGCAGAAGGTTTCTACCAGAACGAATGGCAGTTCAAAAATATCTTTACCAGAAGGACCGCCAGCGGTCCCATGTACCAGTACTGCGTAAGTTGCAAACAGACTTGCAAAGAGTACGCAGTCACTCATCAGGTAAATCCAGAAGCCAAAGACTTTGGTCTCACCCGCATCGTGGTGCCCATGCTCTGCATGGGCCGCGCTATGGTTAGTCAGAGAATCAGTTGACATGTTTCACGCCCGCTTTGCTGATTTGTTCATAATGTTGGTTTTCAATACGCTCAACTTCTTCTACCGAGACGTAATAATCAACATCCTCATCGAAGCTTTTCCAGATCCAGGAGATGGCAATACCCAGTAAGCCGACAATCACCAGCCACCAGATGTCCCAGATGGCCGCGAAACCTGCCGCCAGCGTAAACATACAGATAATAAAACCTGCGCCGCTGTTTTTAGGCATATGGATGGTTTCATATTTGGCGGGTTTCTTGTATGCCGTGCCTTTCTCTTTCATGTCCCAGAACTCATCACGGTCGTGAATGTGCGGCACGATGGCGAAGTTATAGAACGGAGGTGGAGAAGAGGTAGACCATTCCAGAGTACGTGCACCCCATGGGTCACCGGTCAGATCGCGATTTTGTTCACGGTCACGGATGCTGACAAAGATCATGATGAACTGGCAGAGGATACCGCAGGCAATCAGCGCGGCACCACAGGCAGCCACCACCAGCAAGGTGTGGAACTGTGGATCAATGTTTTGGCTCAGACGACGGGTCATACCCATAAAGCCCAGAGCGTACAGCGGCATAAAGGCAACGAAGAAGCCGATGATCCAGAACCAGAAACCACGGATACCCCATTTTTCGTTCAGCGTGAAGCCGAAAGATTTAGGGAACCAGTAGGTCAGGCCGGCAAAGCAACCAAAGACCACGCCGCCGATGATGACGTTATGGAAGTGGGCAATCAGGAACAGACTGTTGTGCAGCACAAAGTCGGCGCCAGGCACTGCCAACAGCACACCGGTCATACCGCCCACCGAGAAGGTGACGATAAAGCCAATGGTCCACAGCATTGCCGCGTTCAGCGTGATACGACCCTGATACATGGTGAACAGCCAGTTGAAGATTTTTACCCCGGTCGGGATAGAAATAATCATCGTCATAATACCGAAGAAGGCATTGACGTTGGCACCTGAACCCATGGTAAAGAAGTGGTGCAGCCAAACCACGAACGCCAGGATGGTGATGGCAATGGTTGCCCATACCAGCGAGGTGTAACCAAACAGGCGTTTTTTCGAGAAGGTGGCGGTAACTTCAGAGAACACACCAAACACTGGCAGAACAAGGATATACACTTCCGGATGGCCCCAGGCCCAAATCAGGTTGATGTACATCATCATGTTGCCGCCCATATCATTGGTAAAGAAATGGGTGCCCAGGTAGCGGTCAAGCGTCAGCAGTGCAATGGTCACGGTCAGGATCGGGAACGAAATAATGATCAGAACGTTGGTGCACAGTGCAGCCCAGGTAAATACCGGCATTTTCATCAGCGGCATACCAGGCGCACGCATCTTCATGATGGTGGCAAAGAAGTTAACACCGGTCAGCAAGGTCCCGATACCGGATATTTGCAGACTCCATATCCAGTAATCGACCCCCACGCCCGGGCTGTATAACTTACCTGACAACGGCGGATAGGCTAACCAACCGGTCTGTGCAAACTCACCAATCCCCAGAGAGATATTGATCAGCACCACAGCAATAGCGGTAAACCAGAAGCTAATGTTGTTCAGGAAAGGGAAGGCAACGTCACGTGCACCAATCTGTAGCGGTACTACCACGTTCATCAGACCAATAACGAACGGCATTGCCATGAAGAAAATCATGATCACGCCGTGCGCGGTAAAGATTTGGTCGTAGTGATGAGGTGGCAGGAAGCCAGGGCTGCCGGCTGACGCCATAACCTGTTGGCTACGCATCATAATGGCATCGGCAAAGCCGCGGATCAGCATCACCATCGCCAGGATGATGTACATGATGCCCAGTTTTTTATGATCGACGGAGGTTATCCACTCAGACCACAGATACTTCCATTTACCGAAATAAGTAATTGCCGCCACCACGGCGATACCGCCGAGGATAATTGCGGCAACAGTCACCATGACGATTGGTACGTCGAATGGAATGTCACTTAGCGTTAGTTTTCCGAACATCTTTTATTCCCCGGCTCCGGCAGTGTGAGACTTATCACCCATATCCATGCCTTTCATGTCTGTGCCGGCTGGCATAGGCATAGTCTGGCCACCTGGCATTTTCATGTCATGCGAATATTGGCCAATGATTTCTTTAAACATATCCGGCTGCACGGTAGAGAAGTATTCGACTGGGTTGTCGATACTGTCGGCGGCCAGTTTTTTGAAATCATCCATTGTCGCTAATTGATTTGGCGCTTGCTTGACCTTGGCAACCCACGAATCAAAATCGGCACGAGTCGGTGTCGCAATGGTATTGAACTTCATACCGGAGAAGCCGCGACCACTGTAGCTTGCCGAGATGCCTTTATAGGTACCGGCTTCATTTGCAATCAAATGCAACTGAGTCTGCATACCCGCCATCGCGTAAATCTGTCCACCTAACTGCGGGATAAAGAACGAGTTCATTACCGAGTTGGACGTCACTTTGAACTGAACCGGTACATCTTTAGGGATAACCAATTCGTTAACCGTGGCAATACCTTGTTCCGGATAGATAAACAACCATTTCCAGTCCAGGGAGACCACTTCAACGGTCATCGGTTTTTCATTGCTGACGATAGGTTTGAACGGGTCAAGCGCATGGGTGGTTTTCCAGGTTATCGTTGCCAGGATGGCAATAATGATAATTGGAATCGTCCAGACGACGGCTTCAACTTTGTTGGAGTGTGACCAATTAGGACTGTACTTGGCGTTTGTATTAGAAGCGCGATACTTCCATGCAAAAGCAAAGGCCATAATGATTACTGGTATAACAACGATCAACATTAATCCGATCGCCGTCAGAATCAGCGTTCTTTGCTCAAGTCCAATTGCTCCCTTGGGATCCATCAGTGCCGTATTGCAGCCACTTAACATTACAGTGGATGCAAATATAGACAACATCCCAATACTTTTATTGTATTTCTTAAGTCTCATCTAACGACCTCAATAACAGGGCTCTATTGTCGCTTCATGTGTGCGGGCATTTTACGGGAAGGTTGCAGTACTGTAAACACGCTTCAGGTAGTGTAAACGTGTGTCTAACACTTTATGTTAACGAAGTCACAAATGTTACGGTAAGTGACAATTTCCTTGTGGCAACAGTATGTTGCGTCACACTGTGACACTATCTGGAACAAAAACAAGGTATAGCACCAGTATGGATTTTGAGTGCCTTTGTTTAATGTTCATCATAGGTATTAATTATGTAAACAAAATGTTGTGTTGTAGTGAAAATTAAATTAAAAAAAAGATGAAAAAAAATTGCATTTAAGACGATAGGGTAGCCGGAAATAATATTATATTTGTGTTACGGAATATCTAAAATTAACGTGATTTATTCAAATCATTAACCTGATTACAACGGTATGGTTTCAGAATAAACATCATTGTGCACCTGAAAAATGGGCGAAAATCGGAGCAAAGTCGCAACGATTAAATCCAGTGTAGCCGAGATTTTTATCATAGCCAGAAAGTACTTAGATTCGTTGCTGGCGACGTAAAGCCAGAAAATCCAGCATACTGCCAAGGACAATGCCTGTCAGGCAAAATATACTGCCCAATTGCACAATTTTTGTTGCCATTGCTGACCACGGAGTCCAGTTAAGACCGTCGCTGATCAGCATCAGCAGCCAGCAGGCGACCAGGACGCTCCCCGCAAGAAGCAGACGCAGCGCCCAACGATAGGCCCTGGCAAAGTAGATGCGCGGTAAAAAGTTTTCGCTCTCCTGGGTATGCAGCAGGGTTTGGCGACATAGCCCCAGCAGCACTAAACCGGGTAGCGAAGCAATAATAGAAAACAGATAGAACAGCGGCCAGCCATTGGCGGCAACGAACCAGCCGGCTATTGGGCCAACGTAGACGCGCCCAACGGCGGACAGCGCGGAGAGCAGGGCAAACTGCGTGGCGGAAAAGGATTTATTGCATAGCGCCATTAATAAGGCAACAAACGCCGCTGTCCCCATGCCGCCACACAGGTTTTCAACGAAAATCGCCGCGCCCATCGAGTAAAGATGTTTGTCGGTGATCGCCAGGATCCAATAACCGGCGTTGGACACCCCCTGTAAAATACCAAACAGCATCAGAGCGCGAAACAGACTCAGTCGCTGCATCAACACCCCACCCAGCAGGGCGCCGACGATGGTGGCCAGCAGGCCCAGCGTTTTATTCACCAGACCCACTTCGCCAGCATCAAAACCGACACCGCGGATCAGAAAAGTGGTACTCAGACTACCGGCAAAGGCATCACCCAGTTTATACATCACGATCAACAGCAAAATCAGCCAGGCATTATTGCGACCAAAAAAGTCTTTCAGCGGGGCGACGATGGCGATCTCGATACTGGCAGGTGCCGGTCGATCCACCTCCGGTTCCGGCGCAAACAGGGTAGCGGCGACGCCGATCAGCATCAGCAGTGCCATTAACCAATAGGTATGTTGCCAGCCAAGAAAACGATCGGCCAGCCAGAGCGCCAGACCACCGGAAACCAGCATCGCCAGCCGATAACCCAGTACCGACACCGCCGCACCGTTGCCGCGTTCTTGCGCGCTAAGCAAATCGGTTTTATAGGCGTCAAAAACAATATCCTGCGAGGCAGAAGCAAAAGCGATCAATACCGCCAGCGCCGCCAGCCAAAACAGATCTTTGGCCGGGTCCATATAGCCCATGGCGAAAATGGCTACCACTAGCAGCAGTTGCGTAATGATTAACCAACCCCGGCGGCGGCCAAAAAACGAGGGGGTATAGCGGTCCATCATTGGCGACCAGAGGAATTTAAAGACATAAGCCTGGCCAACCAGCGAAAAGATACCAATGGTTTTGAGATCGAGATTTTCCACCGTCATCCAGGCTTGCAGGGTGCCGGAAGTCAGAGCCAGCGGTAAACCCGAGGCAAAACCGAGCAACAGCAGGATCGCCGTATTCCGTTGGGTGAAAATTTTCAGGTATTGTTTCAGCATTGCATCCGTGTTCCAGCAGGCCATTGAAAGAAGAGCGCAAAGGCATGATAAAGGATAAACAGGGATAATAAAGGAAGGATTGGTCGGGAAGGGCCAGTGAACGACAGGAAACTGCCCGGCGAGACCGGGCAGTGTCGAGATCTTAACGCGCGTTGGCTTTTACAAAGTCGCTAACGCTGGTGTCCTGAGCCATATCGGAAATCACATCACCCAGTGCAGTGTTAATCACGTTGGTGATTTTGGCGTCGGTCGCGGTAAAGGCGCCCTGAACGTTATAGCTTGAGCGGTAATTTTTAACCTGCTTGTTGCCATTTTTTGCGGTGGCGATAATGGAGATATCGGCTTTGGTGGTTATGTTGTAACGCAGATTACCTTCTTGCACATCGGCAAACAGGTTATTGACCACGATTTGCAGGTCAACGGTACCCTGTGGACCGACCATATAACCGCGTGCGGTCATCTGTTTTTCCAGCGCTTCTTGCAGCAGGAAACGCATATCGCGTGAAGGCGTCAGCGTGATCAACTGACCATCGCGGTTAACCTTGGCCAGCGCTTTGTCCTGACGCACATCCGCACCATTAATACTGATAGTGACGCCCATCAGCGTTGGATCCTGGGTCGGCAAGGCAATTTTTGGTGAAATGTTCAGGGTGTTGCTGCTGGTAGCGCAACCTGCAAGCATAAATAATGCCAGCACAGGGAAAAGAATTTTCTTCAATAAGGTCATTTTTTCAATTTTCCATCTTTTCAAAGTAAAGAGTTGGCGTGTTTTCTGTGTAAAATTGTCGACATCATAGCATTGCGCATGTTTAGCGTGCCACGGTATTGGACCGCGGAAATGATGATTTTATCTGCAGCAGGCAAAAAAAGCGTTATTTGACCTATTATCCTGTTTTTCAAACCCCCTTCACTGTCATTTTTTGGGTTACAATTGTGTTAATGGATTGCAGATGGCCCGTTTACTGACCCGAAACGGTGCCAGCGAAACCATTACCTGGCTGGCTTGTAGCATTTTTGGATGTCTTGGCTGGATTTTGTTCGTACAGGCAATAATTTCTTTCTGCGACGAAAGAATAAACCAAAAAACAGCCTATTATTTAAGATAAGACGGCGAAATAGTTGGGCGCAGTTCTCTGCAAGAGTGTTTTTAAGGAGATGGCTATGATTCGCGAACAAATAGAAGCAAAGTTAGCTGCAGCTTTTGAACCTGCGCACCTGGGGGTCACCGATGAGAGTTATCGCCATAATGTGCCGGCCGGTTCGGAGAGTCATTTTAAAGTGGTAATGGTGAGCGATAAATTTGTCGGTGAACGTTTTCTTTCTCGTCATCGTGCCATTTATGCCGTGCTGTCCGAAGAACTGGCTGGCAGTGTCCATGCCCTGGCGCTACACACCTACACCTCGAAAGAGTGGGAAGGGTTGCAGGATACCATTCCGGCTTCCCCTCCTTGCCGTGGTGCGGGTACGTTAGCCTGAAATGCGCCATTTCAGGCAAAATTGTCACTAAAACTCTATTAATCGGCAGTATCTCTGGAACTTTGCCCCCGAGTTGCTGTATTAGTAGAGGCGAATTTCGAAACGGCCTGCGGGCCGTTTTTGTTTGATGATTTTATGCAAAATGATAAAGGCTGACGGCAAGGTAGTAACAGGCTTGGCAACGGGGTGTTTTTCGAGGGATTGACCTCGCAGGTGAGCGAGGACCATCGCGTACGGGCCATGAAGAATCAGGCTATGAGATAACCGTCCTCGACTCGCTGCCGTTGCGCCGCTATAATGTCGCGTCTTATTTTTCCGGAATGGTTTCGGGACTTTCTCGAACACTGAGCTTGGGTTCTGCTTGATGCGTCCCGGTTCGGGATTGACCGAGCACTGTGATTTTTTTGAGGTAACAAGATGCAAGTTTCTATTGAAACCACTCAAGGCCTTGGTCGCCGTATCGCTATTACTGTTCCTGCTGAAAGTATCGAAAAAGCAGTGAACAGCGAACTGGCCAAAGCGGCTAAAACTGTTCGTATCGATGGCTTCCGCAAGGGCAAAGTACCAAAGAACATCGTTGAACAACGCTACGGCGCCAATGTCCGTCAGGACGTGCTGGGCGATGTAATGCAACGCAGCTTCGTTGATGCCATCATCAAAGAAAAAATCAACCCAGCTGGCGCACCTAACTATATTCCTGGTGAATACAAGTTGGGTGAAGACTTCAACTTCTCCGTAGAATTTGAAGTTTATCCAGAAATTGAGTTGAAAGGTCTGGAAAGCATCGAAGTAGAAAAACCTGTTGTTGAAGTTAACGATGCCGACGTTGATACCATGCTGGAAACTCTGCGCAAGCAGCAGGCTGACTGGAAAGAAACCGACGCAGCTGTTAAAGCTGAAGATCGCGTAACTGTTGATTTCAGTGGTTCTATCGACGGTGAAGAATTTGAAGGCGGCAAAGCCTCTGATTTCGTACTGGCCATGGGCCAGGGCCGCATGATCCCAGGTTTTGAAGAAGGTCTGGTTGGTCATAAAGCTGGTGAAGAGTTCACCATCGACGTCAACTTCCCGGAAGATTACCACGCTGAAAACCTGAAAGGTAAATCAGCCAAGTTCGCCATCGTTCTGAAAAAAGTTGAAGAACGCGAGTTGCCAGAACTGACTGAAGAATTCATCAAACGTTTCGGCGTGGCTGATGGTTCTCTGGCAGGTCTGCGTGCTGAAGTCCGTAAAAATATGGACCGTGAGCTGAAAGGCGCAGTACGTAACCGCATCAAAACTCAGGCGATTGATGGTCTGGTTAATGCTAACGAAATCGACGTGCCAGCGGCACTGGTTGACGGCGAAGTTGACGTTCTGCGTCGCCAGGCAGCTCAGCGTTTTGGCGGCAACGAAAAACAAGCGCTGGAATTGCCACGTGAGTTATTCGAAGAGCAGGCTAAACGTCGTGTGGTTATCGGTTTGCTGCTGGGTGAAGTTATCAGCCAGAATGAACTGAAAGCCGATGAAGAACGCGTTAAAGCGCTGATCGAAGAGATGGCTTCTGCCTACGAAGATCCGCAGGAAGTGATCGAGTTCTACAGCAAAAATAAAGAAGTGCTGAGCAACATGCGTAACGTCGCGCTGGAAGAACAAGCCGTCGAAGCCCTGCTGTCAAAAGCCAAAGTGACTGAAAAAACCACGACCTTTACTGAACTGATGAACCAAAATACCCCGGCTTGAGATTAAGCGGACGGTATAACTGATTCTTTGAATCGGCGGTCAACAAGCCCGTAGTTTTCACTACGGGCTTTTTATTTTCTTATTTAAGCGTTTTTTGTTGGTTTTTTCGATCGCAAGTGCACTATATTTAGATGAGCTTGCACTATATTTATCAGCGTGATACCCAAAAAAAAGCCAGTGGGTACGCCAAATGAGCCATTTTCCTGCAAAATAAGAACAGGGGGATAAAAGAATTTCCCGACGACCTTGAAATATTACCTTCCTTCCCCAATTGTTTAGGGTATGCACCTAATTTGCTTTCAGCACGCAGCCAGCCAGCTTGTTTGCATTCTGAAAGAAGCAGGGTAGACAAGGGAATTTTGCTGTTAGCTTCTGACTGATAACAACCGTCAGCCGTGTATGTAGCGACTTGGCCGCTTGAGCATAGTCATCATTGCTTATCTCAAGTAGAATCGGAGTCAACTCGCGCTAAAGAGAATTCTATTAGGAGACGGTTATGTCATACAGTGGTGAAAGAGAACAATTTGCGCCGAACATGGCCCTGGTACCGATGGTTGTAGAGCAGACTTCACGCGGTGAACGCTCTTATGACATTTTTTCTCGCCTGTTGAAAGAACGCATCATCTTCCTGACCGGTCAGGTTGAAGATCATATGGCGAACCTGATTGTGGCCCAGATGTTATTCCTCGAAGCCGAAAACCCGGAAAAAGATATCTACCTTTATATTAATTCACCAGGCGGCGTGATCACCTCGGGGATGTCGATTTATGACACCATGCAGTTTATCAAGCCTGATGTCAGCACTATCTGTATGGGACAGGCCTGCTCAATGGGTTCATTCCTGCTGACTGCCGGGGCCAAGGGCAAGCGTTACTGTCTGCCTAACTCGCGGGTGATGATTCACCAGCCGCTGGGTGGTTTCCAGGGACAAGCGACGGATATCGATATTCACGCCAGAGAAATTCTGAAAGTGAAACATCGTATGAACACCTTGATGGCGCACCATACCGGCAAGTCCCTTGAAGAAATACAGCATGACACTGAGCGAGATCGTTTCCTGTCGGCGCAAGAGGCTGTAGAGTATGGCTTAGTCGATAAAGTCATGACACATCGCGGCGAGCTCTGATTGACTGAATCTATGGCGCGATGGTCTATAATTAAGCTCATACGGACGTTTGTCAGTTGCTGGGTTGTTATGCTTGCCCGTTAAGTCGGGCCAGTAACTGAAACTGAATAATGTGATCCTTGCCCTTGCCCTTGCCACCAACCGGTGAAGGGCAATATGAGTGATATGTTCAATAGGCATCAGCCATGCGTCAATTTGAGTGCCATGTCTGTTGTGTTAAATGGTCGTACCGCCGTGTGTTGTCTGCGGGACAGATATTAAAGAAGAGGTTTACTGATGACAGATAAGCGCAAAGACGGTTCAGGAAAGCTGCTGTACTGCTCTTTTTGCGGCAAAAGCCAGCATGAAGTGCGTAAGCTGATTGCCGGGCCGTCAGTGTATATCTGCGATGAATGTGTCGATTTATGTAATGACATTATTCGCGAAGAGATTAAAGAAGTTGCACCGCATCGCGAACGCAGCGCGTTGCCGACACCACACGAAATTCGTGAACACCTTGATGACTATGTTATCGGCCAGGAACCGGCGAAAAAAGTTCTGGCAGTAGCGGTTTATAACCACTACAAGCGGTTGCGTAACGGCGATGTCAGCAATGGTATTGAGCTGGGCAAGAGCAATATTTTGCTGATCGGGCCAACCGGTAGCGGTAAAACGCTGCTGGCAGAAACACTGGCGCGCTTCCTGGATGTACCCTTCACTATGGCAGATGCTACCACGCTGACCGAAGCGGGTTACGTGGGTGAAGATGTCGAAAACATCATTCAGAAACTGCTGCAAAAATGCGACTATGATGTGCAGAAAGCGCAGCGCGGTATTGTCTATATCGATGAAATTGACAAGATTTCTCGTAAATCTGACAATCCGTCCATTACCCGCGATGTCTCGGGTGAAGGCGTACAGCAGGCCTTGCTGAAACTGATCGAAGGTACCATTGCCGCTGTTCCTCCACAGGGCGGACGCAAACATCCACAGCAGGAATTCTTGCAGGTTGATACCTCAAAAATTCTGTTTATCTGCGGTGGGGCATTTGCAGGCCTGGACAAAGTGATTGGACAACGTCTGAACACCAGCACCGGTATTGGCTTTGGTGCCGTGGTAAAAGGCAAGTCAGAGAAAGCAACTGAAGGTCAATTGCTGGCCCAGGCTGAACCTGAGGATTTGATCAAATTTGGTCTGATCCCTGAGTTTATCGGTCGTCTGCCAGTGGTTGCAACGCTGAGCGAACTGAGTGAAGACGCGCTGATCCAAATCCTGAAAGAGCCAAAAAATGCGCTGACCAAGCAGTATCAGGCATTGTTTAATCTGGAAGGTGTCGAGCTCGAATTCCGTGAGGAAGCACTGGTGGCCATCGCCAAAAAAGCAATGGACCGCAAGACCGGTGCTCGTGGCCTGCGCTCGATTGTAGAAGCTGCTTTGTTGGATACGATGTACGATCTGCCATCCCTGGACAGTGTAGACAAAGTCGTGGTTGACGAGTCTGTGATTGCGGGGCAATCAGAACCGCTGATGATTTATGGCAAACCTGAGGCTCAACAAGCTTCTGGTGAATAATTAGCCAATTGAACCAGCCGGTTAGTTGATAAATGGGGGATTTTTTCCCCCATTTTTTTTTCCTCGCATTCTTGTCGTTGAATGTCGGATATTCATCCCCATATACTCAGTTAACTACTTGCTGAAACCCGCTGACTCGTGTTTCACGAGGTTTCCTTAACCTGGCGGAAGCTAAACTAAGAGAGAGCTCTATGAACCCTGAGCGTTCCGAACGCATAGATATCCCCGTATTGCCGCTGCGCGATGTGGTGGTTTATCCGCATATGGTGATCCCGTTGTTCGTTGGCCGGGAAAAATCGATTCGTTGTCTTGAAGCGGCAATGGATAATGATAAAAAAATCATGCTTGTCGCGCAGAAAGAAGCATCGACCGATGAACCGGGGATCAACGATCTGTTCTCGGTAGGTACTGTCGCGTCCATTTTGCAAATGCTGAAACTGCCAGATGGCACCGTAAAGGTACTGGTAGAAGGTTTGCAGCGCGCGCGGATCACCACCCTGTCCGACAGTGGCGAGCATTTTGCTGCCGAAGCCGAATACCTTGAATCGCCAGCGGTAGATGAGCGCGAGCAGGAAGTTCTGGTTCGTACGGCAATTAATCAGTTTGAAGGCTATATCAAACTGAATAAAAAAATTCCTCCAGAAGTCCTGACCTCACTGAACAGCATTGAAGATGCTGCCCGTCTGGCGGATACCATTGCGGCGCATATGCCACTGAAACTGGCTGACAAACAGTCGGTTCTGGAAATGTTCGATATCACCGAACGTCTGGAATATTTGATGGCGATGATGGAATCGGAAATCGACCTGTTACAGGTTGAGAAACGTATCCGTAATCGGGTCAAAAAACAGATGGAAAAAAGCCAGCGTGAGTACTATCTGAATGAGCAAATGAAGGCCATTCAGAAAGAGTTGGGTGAGATGGACGATGCCCCTGACGAACACGAAGCGCTAAAACGCAAAATCGAAGCGGCAAAAATGCCAAAAGATGCGCGTGAAAAAACCGAAGCTGAACTGCAAAAGCTGAAAATGATGTCGCCGATGTCCGCCGAAGCTACCGTTGTTCGTGGTTATATCGACTGGATGCTTCAGGTGCCATGGAACGCGCGCAGTAAAGTGAAAAAAGATCTGCGTAAGGCACAGGAAGTCCTGGATACCGATCACTTTGGTCTGGAACGGGTGAAAGATCGCATCCTCGAGTATCTTGCAGTGCAAACACGCGTCAGCAAGATCAAAGGACCTATCCTCTGCCTGGTTGGGCCTCCTGGGGTGGGTAAAACCTCCCTCGGGCAGTCGATTGCTCGTGCTACCGGTCGTGAATACGTCCGTATGGCGCTGGGTGGTGTGCGTGATGAAGCGGAAATTCGCGGCCATCGTCGTACCTATATTGGTTCTATGCCTGGCAAATTAATCCAGAAGATGGCCAAAGTTGGCGTCAAGAACCCGCTGTTCCTGCTCGACGAGATCGACAAAATGTCGTCGGATATGCGTGGCGATCCGGCGTCTGCTTTACTGGAAGTGCTGGACCCTGAACAAAACGTCGCCTTTAACGACCATTATCTGGAAGTTGATTACGATTTGTCTGACGTTATGTTTGTGGCGACCTCCAACTCCATGAACATCCCGGCACCGCTGCTGGACCGTATGGAAGTGATCCGTCTTTCCGGTTATACCGAAGACGAAAAACTCAATATTGCGTTGCAGCACCTGTTACCGAAACAAATAGAACGCAATGCGCTGAAGAAAAATGAGCTGACCGTTGAAGACAGCGCCATTATCGGCATCATTCGTTTCTATACGCGTGAGGCCGGGGTACGTAACCTGGAACGTGAGATCTCCAAGTTGTGCCGTAAAGCGGTGAAACAATTGCTGATGGATAAGACCCTTAAGCACATCGTGATTAATGGTGACAACCTGAAAGACTTCCTCGGCGTGCAGAAAGTGGATTATGGGCGCGCTGACACCGAAAACCGCGTCGGCCAGGTCACTGGCCTGGCGTGGACAGAAGTGGGCGGCGAGCTGCTGACCATTGAAACGGCCTGCGTACCGGGTAAAGGTAAGCTGACCTACACCGGTTCTCTGGGTGAAGTGATGCAGGAATCTATCCAGGCGGCGTTGACCGTGGTTCGCGCCCGTGCCGACAAGCTGGGCATCAACCCTGATTTCTACGAAAAACGTGATATTCACGTCCACGTACCTGAAGGGGCGACGCCAAAAGATGGTCCAAGTGCCGGTATTGCCATGTGTACCGCGCTGGTTTCCTGCCTGACAGGGAATCCGGTGCGTGCCAATGTAGCGATGACTGGCGAGATCACTTTACGTGGTCTGGTGTTGCCGATTGGCGGTTTGAAAGAAAAACTGCTGGCCGCGCACCGTGGTGGCATCAAAGTAGTACTGATCCCTGATGACAACAAGCGTGATCTGGAAGAGATCCCGGACAACATTCTTGCTGATTTAGAGATCCACCCGGTGAAGCGCATCGACGATGTCTTGAACCTCGCGTTGCAGAATCCAGCCTTTGGCGCACTGCCGGTTGCGGCAAAATAGTGACCTAAGGCATAAAGTGTAAGTAAAACTCATGCTGGCAAGTGAATTCCCACTTGCCAGCATTTTTTTGTGCCGTTAAGTTAGATCCCTGTCAGGAGAGGTGCAACGGGCTCTGGGTAGCTTGCATACCCCTGACAAGCTTGATATAACAGCTGCGCTGTCATTCCGTAGGGAAAGTTTCGGCATGACGATAGAATTTTAAAGGGGATGAAAACGTGAACAAGTCACAACTGATCGACAAAATTGCAGCCGGTGCGGACATTTCTAAAGCGGCCGCTGGACGTGTGCTGGACGCCGTGCTTGCATCGGTAACAGACTCTCTGAAAGCCGGAGAAGATGTTGCACTGGTTGGATTCGGCACCTTTGCAGTTCGTGAGCGTTCAGCTCGCACTGGCCGTAACCCGCAGACCGGTAAAGAAATCAGTATTCCGGCAGCGAAAGTACCTGGCTTCCGTGCGGGTAAATCGTTGAAAGATGCGGTAAACGGATAATTACTTTATCTGTAATAAACAATAACCTGACGTCACAGGGTTGGTAAGGTAAGATAAGGCGCATCGACGAGATGCGCTTTTTTTACTTTAGCCTGACGGCCAGAGTGCAAAGAAAGTGGATCATGCGGTTTGATAATGGACGCAAAACGTTAATTTTTTCGACGTTGCCTGTTGGCAGTGATTCTTTTGAACACCCATCA
This sequence comes from Rouxiella aceris, assembly GCF_012933545.1. Classification (GTDB taxonomy): domain Bacteria; phylum Pseudomonadota; class Gammaproteobacteria; order Enterobacterales; family Enterobacteriaceae; genus Rouxiella; species Rouxiella aceris. The sequence goes on from NZ_JAADJU010000002.1 coordinate 182,784, forward strand.
AAACAAAGTGTCAGTGTAAACATGCAGTTTATGTGCAGCACCCTGAAGGGTGTCACAGGGAGCGTGGGTCCTAACCCGCAGCCCAAGTTTTAAACCCAAAATACAGCGGAGTGTTGCTTCACTATGATGGACAACTTACGCGCGGCAGCTAATCACGTCGCGCTCAAAATTATTCTTGGTCTGATCGTTTTATCTTTTGTTTTGACCGGTGTAGGCAATTACTTAATCGGCGGGTCAAATGACTACGCTGCCAAAGTAAACGGTCAGGAAATCAGCCGTGGACAACTGGAAGAAGCGGTACAAAGTCAGCGCAGCCGTTTACAGCAACAGCTTGGCGATCAGTTTGCGGCCCTGGCCGGTAGCGAAGGCTATATGCAACAGCTGCGTCAGCAATCGCTGGGTAATCTGATCGACGTCACCTTGCTTGAACAATATTCTAAAAAATTGGGCGTCACGGTCAGCGATCAGCAAATCAAAGATGCCATTCTGGCTACTCCACAGTTTCAGACCAATAATCAGTTTGATAACGCCAAATACCTGCAAACCATTCAAGGCATGGGCTATACCGCTGACAATTTTGCGCAGTTGATGAAGCGTCAACTGATCAGCCAGCAACTGGCGCAGGCCTACGGTGAGTCAGATTTTGTTCTGCCTGCCGAAACCAAAGCCATGTCTGAGCTGCTGCTGCAAGAGCGCGAAGTGCATACTGCGACTTTTGATACCGCTGCACTGGCTGCCAAACAGCAGGCCAGTGACAGCGAAGTACAGGCGTTTTATGACCAACATAAAAATGGTTTTATTGCCCCTGAACAACTCAAAGTCAGCTATATCGAGATGGATGCTACTGCCATGCTGAACAAAACGCCGGTGAATGACGCCGACGTCAGTGCTTATTACGACCAGCATAAAAACGAGTTTGGCCAGCCTGAACGTCGCCGTTATAGCGTGATTGTGACCAAAGATCAGGCCAGCGCCCAGGCGATAGCCGATCAACTTAAAAAGGGTGGTGATTTTGCCCAACTGGCAAAAGCCAAGTCTATCGATAGCCTCAGCGGTAAGAAGGGCGGCGATTTGGGCTGGATGGAACCTGAAACCACCTTGCCTGAATTCAAGAACGCCAACCTGACCAGCAAAGGCCAGACGTCGGACGTGATCAAGTCAGACAGCGGCTTCTTTATCCTGCGTTTGAATGACATTATGCCTGAACAGGTGAAACCGCTGGCAGCGGTGCGCAGCAGCATTGTTGACAAGCTCAAGCAAGAGAAAGCGCTGGATGCCTACTACGCGTTGCAACAAAAAGTGAGTGATGCTGCCAGCAATGACAACGAATCACTGGCTTCTGCAGAGCAGGTAGCGGGTATCAAAGCATCCCATACCGATTGGTTCACCGAGCAGAATATTCCTGCTGCCATCAACTTCAAACCGGTAGTGCAGGCATTGTTTGACGGTTCGCTGATTGGCCACGATGGCGCACCAAGCAGTAACTCGGACGTTATTACCGTTGACGGTGACCGTGCCTTTGTACTGCGTGTTAACGAACATAAACCGGCGGGAATTAAACCTTTTGCCGAAGTTAAAGCGCAAGTCACCGAATTGGTAAAACGTCAGAAAGCCGAAGATCAGGCCCGTGTCGATGCACAAAAACTGCTGACGGCGCTGCAAGCAGGCAAAGGCGATGATGCCTTGAAAGCCGCAGGTCTGATTTTTGGTGATGTGCAAAAAGTACAGCGCAGCGCTCGTCCTTCGGATTTTGAGCAAAACGTTTATGCCCTGCCACAGCCAACGGCGGATAAACCAAGCTACGGTGTGTCGCAAGATGCCAAAGGCAACTCGGTAGTGATTAAACTGACCGCGGTCAATCAGGGTAAATTGCCTGAAGCCGAAGCGGCGCAGTTTAACCAGGAACTGCAACAGACCTCGTCAAATAATACCTTTGACGCTCTGCTTGGCAACCTGCGTCAGCAGGCAAAAATCAAGTTTGGTAACGCCGCACAGAATCAGTAAAAGTGCGAGGTTTCACCAGAATTTGTTGTTACTACCTGCAATAACCAAAGGCCGCTTTCGCGGCCTTTTCCATTTCTGATTTCTGCTATTTGTGCCGACAAGGCAACTGCGGCACGCTATCCATGCTGTCAACAACATGGAGGATACAGCATGCGTAAAATAGCAATGACCACTCTGCTTCTGGCTTTGGGCATGGGCGTTGTGCCACTGAGCACCCAGGCTGCAAACGAAAAAAACCTAAAACCGCCTGTTGCCGTCGCAGGAGAGAAAGCGGCTGCCGAGGATAAAAAGGCGGGCAAAGTCTCGGCTAAAACCACGGAAGCCAGCGCGACAGAAGAAGAGAAGGTTAGCCTCAATCACGCCAGCGCCGAGGAGCTCTCAAGAGTACTGAGCGGTGTCGGACTTAAAAAAGGGCAAACCATTGTCGAGTATCGCAGCGAGATGGGGCCGTTTACCCAGATAGAACAACTGCAAGAAGTACCGGGTATTGGACCCTCTTTATTTCAACGGAATCAATCCCGTTTGAAATTGTGACCGCGATCGCGGCGATGATGCGCAAAATATTGTCGCTGCGGTCTTCTGCTACCCTAAAAGAAGTCGGACCAGTTGTGGCGTCGCGCGATAACGAATTGGTCTGCAGCCCATAACAATATCTCTTTACCTCAGTGCTGGCGAGATGCGGCAGAGTACCGTGCTCGGTGGCTATCAGGAGCGGCCTTATCACCATGCAAACATTTATTAAAGTTCGCGGTTTTCATATTGATGTTTACCAACACGTCAATAACGCCCGTTATCTCGAGTTCCTCGAAACGGCGCGCTGGGAGTGGCTCGACGATTCGCCGGGCTTCCAGTGGATGCTGAAAAAAAATATCGCCTTTATTCTGGTCAACATTAATATCAATTATCGCAAGCCGGCGGTATTGGGCGATGTGCTGCAAATAGACAGTCAGCTTGAGCAGCTCAACGACAAAAGCGGGGTGCTGCGCCAGATCATTACCTGTGCCGGCGAGCCGGTGGTGGATGCGCTGTTGACCTTTGTCTGTATCGATCTGGCTACGCAAAAGGCGCTGCCCTTGCAAGGGGAGCTAAGAGAAAAGCTGCGGGAATTAGAGCAGGGCAGTGACTAACGGCGCGGGGGAGTAAATATTTCGGCAAGTCGGGATTGCGGCTCGTTGAGAGAGCCGCAATCAATCTGCCAAGCCAATTAAGCGAGGGCTGTTTTTTTCTTCAGACTGGCTTTAACGGCATCAGGCGCTTGCTGATACTCCTGCAAGCCTTTGGCCCGCAGATGGCAGGCGGCACATTCGCCACAGCCGTCGCCGGCAATGCCGTTGTAGCAGGTGAGGGTATGGTTGCGGATCAGCGGCAGCTTGCCGTAATAATCCGCTAGCGCCCAGGTTTCTGCCTTATTGAGCCACATCAATGGCGTTTCAAAGCGAATATCGCGGGCAATACCCAGCGATACCGCATGATGCAGGGCTTTGACAAACTCGTCCCGGCAGTCCGGGTAACCGGAAAAATCGGTTTCACAGACGCCGGTGATCACCGCTTCGGCCTGGATCTGATAGGCATAAATCGCCGCCAGGGTTAAAAACAGAATATTGCGTCCCGGAACAAAAGTACTGGGCAACTCATTCTCTGCGCCTTCGCCAAACTGTGGCACGGGAATATTATCGCGGGTCAGGCTGCTGACTGCCAATTCGTTGAGCAGTCCGACATCCAGCACTTTATGCGCCTTGGCTCCAAGCTCAACCGACAATTTTTGCGCAATGTCGATCTCGGCACGATGGCGTTGGCCATAGTCAAAAGTGATGCAATGTACTTCATCATACTTTGTCAGCGCCTGTACCAGGCAGGTGGTTGAATCCTGCCCTCCACTGAAGACCACAACGGCTCTTTTCATCATCAATACCTTATTATTCCGTTACAGGCTGGTGCTTGAGCAGCAGCGTGAGAAGCCATTATGTTACTGACGTTTTGCATGGGTTAATAGTAAAAATCCGCCAATGCCTAAGCGATACCCATCGGCGGCGGCAACCAGGCCTGACAAAAGTCAAACCAGCCCCAGGCGGTAAGCTCGACGCCATTCACCCCCGGAGGCGCGCTAACCTGATATTGATAGTTAAACAGCGGGGTGATACTGCCTTGCTGCATTAATTGCTGAAAATGCTCCCGCAGGTGATCTTCTCGCTGTGTGGCGCAGGGCTGTTGCTGGATCGCCAGCAGGCGGCACTGTTGTTCTTGCAGATCGTTCTTGTCAAGGATCTCCGTCCACAGCGGATCCTGACGTAGCCAGTTTTCCAGGGTGGCTACCGGTGCTTCGCCAATCAGCCGATCGCCCAGCAGCAAATCTACGCTGGCGAGATGTTCGCCGTTGTCCCAAAGCCGTCCAGGATGATACTGCGTTGTCAACTGACATCCCTCGGTGGCAAACAGCGCTTGCAGCGCCTCGGCAATCCATTCCAGCTCAACCGGCGGATGAAACAATAACGCCAGCTGCGCCGGTAGCCTGACTTGATCCTGCTGCGATGTCTGACGTGCGGGCAGCGGCCAACCGGGAAGGATCTCCCGGCTGCGTTTTACCAGCGAAGGATCAATCGGCAGGTTGTCGAGCAGGCCAGAGTCCTGGATCAAGGCGATAATTTTTTGTGCCTGCGCCACGCTGAGATGGCGATTTTTAAGGTTAATTGCCAGGTAGCAGAAACCCAGGCTGGTACGGCGTTTCACCGGACTGAGGCGGGCTAGTTCACTGCTTTCACCAGGGAAGATGCTTACCGGATGCTGGCAACTAACCTTTGGCTCGCCAGCAAAAAGCTGGGCGGAGATCCACAATTCAATGGCTGACAGATAAGGATGCTGCAAATGGTAGTAAGGGTGCTGTTCCAGCCTGACTAACTCGGGGGCAAAATGCGCCAGTTTAAAAGGTCCGGCACCGAGGGTCGGATCGTCCGGATGAAACAGCAGGCAACTCAGATCCGCCAGGCGATGGGCCAACCAATAATCGGCGGTATCTAGCCTGAATTGCAGGCATAGGGCATAAGGTTGCGAGATTTCGACAACGTTGGCCAGGCTGTGTTGGCCCCGGGGCGTATGGCGAAGGCGCGCAAATAGCTGACAGAGTTGTTCCACCAACAGCGGTTCACCGTTATGCCAGTAAAGCTGGCTGCGCAGAAAAAATTGCCAGACGCTTCCCTGCTCGAGGATTTGCCAGTGGTGGGCAAGATCGGGCTGTGGGGTGGCAACGCCGGTGATATAGCGCGTCAGACCGGCATGCAGACTATGGGCGAGATGCTGTTCTGCCCGGCCGCTCAGGGTTTGCGGATCGAGGTTCTGTAACGGGCGATAGAAGGGAATACGCAAGGTTGGCGCATCGGCTTGCCATTGGCCGCCAAGATGCGGGGCAAACAGGGCGTTAAGATGCCGTGGATCGAGCTGACTTAGTTGCAGTGCCGCCGAATGATCGCCTTCGTTTAACAATTTTTGCAGGCAGGAGCTGCGCAGATCCTCCGGCGTCTTCAGGCAGGTAATCTGTGCCCGTTTGCCCCTGCCGGCCTGAGCGCGCCAGTCAATCCAACCCGCTTGTTGCCACTGGGACAGCAGGGTGCGGGTATGACGTTCACTACAGAAAAAAATAGCCGCCAGCTCGGCGACGGTTGTTGACTGCAAAGTTGGACCGACATGTTGATACAAACGCTGGTATTGGTTAAGACGATGAAGCAGACGCATAATAAATCCGGAACTGTTTTTTACAAGACCTCACTATTTGTTCAGCATATAACAAGCGATACTTTTTGCCTGACTTTTATTTGTCTGGCGGTGGTGTACCGCTATTTTATTATTACCTCGTGTTAACCCAGGGAGCTTTAGACCATGCATAAACGTTATCTCGATTGTTGTGCGTCAGAGTTGGCATATATCGATCGCCAGGGATTACTGGAGTCATTGCGCGCCAGTGAAGGACGGATCCTGATCAGCGAAACTATTGGTGCCGTGCAGCCAATGTTAATGGGGATCACCAATGCCGAGCTGGCCGCCAGCCAGGGGGCCGATTTACTGCTGCTGAACCTGTTTGATGTCGATAAGCCGCAGATCCAGGGATTGCCGCTCGGTATTGCCCCCGAGCATTGCCTGCGTGAATTGCAACGCCTGACGGGCAGAGTGATTGGCGTCAATCTGGAAGCGGTCGATCCCGACTTTAAAGATACGCATGGTGAATTTTGGGCGGCCACCAAGGGGCGTCTAGCCACCGCCGAGAATGCCAGAAAACTGGTGGAGTTGGGGGCAAAGTTTGTGGTGTTAACCGGTAATCCCGGTAATGGCATCAGTAATGAAACTATCGGCCACTGTTTGCAGGAGATCCGCCAGGCAGCTGGTGACAGCCTGGTGATAGTCGCTGGCAAAATGCATGCGGCGGGAATTTTGGCTCGTGGCGGGGAGAAAATTATTACCTGTGAAGATGTCAGCACTTTTGTGGCCAAAGGTGCCGATATTGTGCTGTTGCCTGCGCCCGGTACTGTCCCGGGTATCAGCCAGCAATATATAGAACAACTGGTGACTCATGCCCACCAATTGGGAGCGATGACCCTGACGGCCATTGGTACCTCCCAGGAAGGCGCCAGCGTTGAGACCATCCGCCAAATTGCCCTGATGTGCAAAATGACCGGTACCGACCTGCATCATATCGGTGATACCGGCTACACCGGCATGGCATTGCCGGAAAATATTATGGCCTACAGTGTGGCGATCCGCGGTATCCGCCATACCTATAGCCGTATGGCCCGTTCGATAAATCGCTAAAGCGCAACTTCCGTATTGATGTATATGTTAGTACCTTGGCTGACCTCACAACACCTCACCTATTCCCCCGAATATTAAGGTGCTCCAGCCTTGCCGGCGTCAGACAGATAATTGACGCCGGTTTTTTTTAGCTGAACGCTGTTACTGTCAGCCAAATCCCTTAGCGCAATCCCTGCAGTTTGTCGTTAAACGGCGTCAGATCGCCAAGATTTTCACTGATCCACTGCGGATTATAATAAGTGTGCAGGTAGCGTTCACCGCTGTCGCATAGCAAGGTGACAATCGCGCCTTTTTCTCCTCTTTCACGCATCTCTTCCGCCAACTGTAGTGCGCCCCAGACGTTGGTGCCGGTGGATCCACCGACTTTTCTGCCCAGTATCTTTTCCAGCCAATGCAGGGTGGCGACACTGGCCGCATCCGGCACTCGCAGCATGCGATCAATCACACTGGGTATAAAAGAGGGTTCGGCCCGCGGACGACCAATACCTTCAATTCTGCTGCTGCATTGAGCGGTCAGGCTACGGGTTTTCTGCTCAAAGCAGTCGTAGAACACCGAGTTTTCCGGATCGACTACCACTAATTCGGTCTGGTGCCCCTGATAGCGAATATAGCGTCCCAGCGTAGCCGAGGTGCCGCCGGTGCCGGCGCTCATCACCAGATAGCGGGGGACCGGATGGGGTTCCCGAGCCATCTGACGGAAAATACTGTCGGCAATATTATTGTTGCCGCGCCAGTCAGTGGCGCGTTCGGCGTAGGTGAACTGATCCATATAATGGCCGTTTAACTCTTTGGCCAGTTGTTCTGATGCGGCATAAATTTGGCCGGAGTTATCGACAAAATGGCAGCGGCCACCATAAAACTCGATTTGCTGAATTTTACGCGGTGCGGTGCAGGCAGGCATCACGGCAATAAAGGGTAAGCCAAGCAGTCGGGCAAAATAGGCTTCAGAGATGGCGGTGCTGCCGGAGGAGGCCTCGATAATCGGCGTATTCTCTTTGATCCAGCCATTGCACAGGCCATATAAAAACAGCGAGCGTGCCAGACGGTGTTTTAGACTGCCGCTCGGATGGGTGCTTTCATCTTTCAGGTAGAGTGAAATCCCGGGGAAATCGGCAATATTCAGGCGGATAAGATGAGTATCGGCGGAGCGCTGAAAATCGGCGTCGATCTCTTTGATGGCATTTTTTACCCAGGCGTTGGTCATTCTCGCGTCCACAACAAATAAACAGGATAGGCCATAGATTACCTCGCTCGCTCGGGAAAAAAGTTGCTATTTTTAATCATAAAAGGCAATTTTATAGAAAGATTTTCTCCATGGGGCCGATATGATAGATAAAATTGATCGCAAGCTGCTGGCGCTGTTGCAAGAAGATTGCACGCTTTCCCTTAATGAGCTGGCCGAGGCGGTCAATCTGACCACCACCCCCTGCTGGAAAAGGATCAAACGGCTGGAAGAAGAAGGGATCATCCGCGCCAAAGTCGCGCTGCTGGACAGCGAAAAACTGGGCCTCAGCCTGACCGCTTTTGTGCTGATCAAAACGCAGCAGCACAGCAGTCAGTGGTATCAGGCTTTTGTCGAACAGGTTGAGTCTTTTCCCGAAGTGTTGTCGTTTTATCGTATGGCGGGGGAGTATGATTATCTGATGCAAGTGCAGGTAGCGGATATGAAAAGCTACGACAACTTCTATAAAAAGCTGGTTAATGCCGTACCGGGATTACTCGACGTGACCTCAAGCTTTGCCATGGAAAGGATCAAGTCCACCACCCACTTGCCTCTTTAAGTGAAAAAATAGTATCGATGAGATCGGTGATAGGTATTATCCTAGAGCTTGTATACGATATCTCGCATACCTGCAGTACAGCCCCTGCACTTAATAAAAATTGAAAAACAAAAAATGGAAAAATCTGCGTGAGACTGTTTGCCCAATTAGCCTGGTACTTCCGTCGCGAATGGCAACGTTATCTGGGGGCCGTCGCGCTTCTTATCATCATTGCCGTGCTGCAATTATTACCGCCAAAACTGGTTGGTATTATTATTGATGGTGTCACGGCGAAATCTCTGTCGACCGGCAAACTCTTTGCCTGGCTTGGCCTGATGCTGGCTACGGCCATTTTGGTCTATCTGCTGCGTTATGTCTGGCGTGTGCTGCTGTTTGGTGCCTCTTATCAACTCGCGGTTGAACTGCGACAAAATTTTTATCAGCAGCTTAGCCGCCAGCATCCCGCCTTCTATTTGCGTCATCGTACCGGTGACCTGATTGCCCGCGCCACCAACGATGTCGACCGTGTGGTGTTTGCCGCCGGGGAAGGGGTATTGACGCTGGTGGATTCCCTGGTGATGGGACTGGTGGTGCTGGTGGTGATGGCCACGCAGATCAGCTGGCAGTTAACCCTGCTTTCTCTGGTGCCGATGCCGATTATGGCGATAGTGATTAAAGGCTATGGCGATCAGCTTCACCAGCGTTTTAAAGTTGCGCAAGCGGCTTTCTCCTCGTTAAACGACCAGGCGCAGGAGAGTTTGACCAGCATTCGCATGATCAAAGCCTTTGGTCTGGAAAACCATCAGTCCTCGCAGTTTGCTGAGGTGGCCGCTGATACCGGTATTAAAAATCTGCACGTTGCCCGCGTCGATGCCCGTTTTGATCCGACGATTTATGTCTCTATTGGCGTGGCCAATATGATTGCCATCGGCGGCGGCAGTTGGATGGTGGTTCATGGTCATTTGACCCTTGGACAACTGACCAGCTTTGTTATGTATTTGGGGTTGATGATTTGGCCGATGTTGGCGTTGGCGTGGATGTTCAATATCGTCGAACGCGGTAGCGCCGCCTATAGTCGTATTCGCAGCCTGTTGCAGGAAGCCCCGTCGGTGGTGGATGGTACCCGCACGCTGTCGGCCGAGCGCGGTGTGCTCGAGGTGAATATTGCCCGTTTCAATTATCCGCTAAACCCTGTGCCCGCGTTGCACGATGTGCAATTTCGCCTGGCGCCCGGCCAGATATTGGGGCTTTGTGGCCCCACCGGTTCAGGGAAAAGTACGCTGTTGACCCTGCTGCAACGCCAGTTTGATATCAGCGAAGGGGAGATCCTCTATCAGGGTATCGCCTTAAGCGAGATCCGTCTTGACGACTGGCGCTCTCGGCTGGCAGTGGTAAGCCAGACGCCATTTCTGTTTTCCGATACTGTGGCACAAAATATTGCCCTGGGGCGGCCCAATGCCACCCGTGCAGAAATAGAACAGGCGGCAATAAAAGCCTGCGTTCATGAAGATATTTTGCGATTACCGCAGGGATACGAGACTGAAGTGGGTGAACGCGGTGTGATGCTGTCCGGCGGGCAGAAACAGCGTATTGCCATTGCCCGGGCGTTGCTGCTTGATGCAGAGATCCTGATCCTTGATGATGCGCTCTCGGCGGTTGATGGTCGCACTGAACATCAAATTCTGCAAAATTTACGCCAGTGGGGCGATGGCAAAACGGTGATTATCAGTGCTCATCGCCTGTCTGCCCTGGTTGATGCTGCCGAAATTTTAGTGTTTAACCACGGTCATCTGCTACAGCGCGGCAGCCATGACAGCCTGGCAGTCTCTGCCGGTTGGTACCGCGATATGTATCGTTATCAGCAACTTGAAGCGGCATTGGATGATGTTCCTGCCCAAGCGGAGCCTCTGGTCTCATGAGTGCCACTTTAGCTAACGCCCAAGGCGTCAAAAAAACCAAAATATGGCCAACGCTCAAACGGTTGCTGGTCTACGGTAAAACCTACCGCCGCCCGCTGGCTATTGCCGTGATTATGCTGTGGGTCGCCGCCGCCGCCGAGGTGTTGGGGCCGATCATTATCAGCTATTTTATCGATAACTTTGTCGCCAAGGGCAATATGCCGCTGGCAATGGTCAGCGTGCTGGCGCTCAGTTTTCTGTTTTTACAGATCCTCGCCGCAGGTCTGCATTATTCCCAGGCCCTGTTGTTTAACCGCGCGGCGGTGGGGGTAGTGCAACGCCTACGTACCGACGTGATGGATGCGGCGCTGCGCCAGCCGCTAAGCGCTTTTGATACGCAACCGGTAGGGCAGTTGATTTCGCGCGTCACCAACGACACTGAAGTGATCCGCGATCTTTACGTTACCGTGGTCTCTACCGTACTGCGCAGCATTGCGCTGATCGGCGCCATGCTGGTAGCGATGTTTTTACTCGACTGGCGTATGGCGCTGGTTGCCATATGTATTTTCCCGGCAGTGCTGGTGGTGATGGCACTCTATCAAATATACAGCACGCCGGTGGTACGCCAGGTACGCAGCTATCTGGCTGATATCAATGATGGCTTTAACGAAGTTATTAATGGCATGGGGGTGGTGCAACAGTTCCGTCAGCAGCAGCGTTTTGGTGAACGCCTGAGTCGTGCCAGCCAGTCTCATTATCTGGCGCGCATGAAGACGCTGAAGCTGGAAGGTTTTTTGCTGCGGCCTTTGCTTAGTCTGTTTGCATCGCTGATCCTCTGTGGGTTGTTGGTGCTGTTTGGCTTTAGTGCCGAAGGCAGTATTGGCGTCGGGGTGCTTTATGCCTTTATCAACTACCTTTCACGCCTTAATGAGCCGTTGATCGCCTTGACCTCGCAGCAGTCGATCCTGCAGCAGGCGGTGGTTGCCGGAGAACGCATTTTTGACTTGATGGATCGTGTTCAGCAACAGTATGGCGAGGATAGTCAACCGTTGACCGGCGGTGACATTGTTATCCGCGATCTGAGTTTTGCCTATCAGCCAGGCAAATGGGTATTGGAAAATATTTCACTGCAGGTCGCCTCCCGTGGTTTTGTCGCCCTGGTGGGCCATACCGGCAGCGGTAAAAGCACACTGGCCAATTTGCTGATGGGCTACTATCCGCTGGACAAGGGGGAGATCCTGCTCAATGGGCGTTCGTTGACCTCGCTGTCTCATGCCTGCTTGCGCAAAGGTGTCGCCATGGTGCAGCAGGACCCGGTCGTGTTGGCGGATACGGTATTGGCCAATATTACTCTCGGTCGCGATGTCGATGAACAACAGGCCTGGCTGGCGCTGGAAACGGTGCAATTGGCACCGCTGGTGCGCTTAATGCCTGAAGGTATCCATACCCGGCTTGGGGAACAGGGTAACAATCTCTCCGTCGGGCAGAAGCAATTGTTGGCGATGGCACGCGTTCTGGTGCAAGCGCCGGAGATTTTGATCCTCGACGAGGCAACGGCCAATATTGACTCGGGCACTGAGCAGGCCATTTCCCGTGCACTACGAGCGATCAGGCAACGAACTACCCTGGTGGTCATTGCCCACCGACTTTCCACCATTGTCGAGGCGGATAATATTCTGGTTTTACATCGCGGTCAGGCGGTCGAGCAGGGCAGCCATTTACAGCTTTTACAACAAAAAGGCCGCTATTATCAAATGTATCAGTTACAACTGGTTGGCGAGGAATTAGCTTCTTCGCAACAAGTCGCGCTGTCGCCGCCGAACTGACCTGATGGCTGTCCAACCTCTCTAAGGGAGGTCGGTCAGCCAGTTTTTCTTGCCGTTGTTTTTCACTTCTCGCACCATCATCAGGCAAAGCCTTTGTCACCTCTCACTGCTATGCACCTTTATGGCATGGAATGCACCAAAATGGTGCTTTCCTCACTGGGTTTTATGGCTTAAAACCGCAAACAACCCAGGTTCTTGCTGCGGTGATTAATCCGAAAATGCCGCTAGCCGGGGTTAATTTGCTGAATCATCACTTCTATTCAACTATGGCACAGCCTTTGCTTTAACCATCTCGTATCGGGCGTGAGTCTCATCACGATAAGCTCTTAATTCGAGGAGTGGCAAAATGAAGCTGGTTACTGTGGTGATCAAACCTTTCAAGCTGGAGGACGTGCGTGAAGCACTGTCTGCTGTAGGAATTCAAGGGCTGACCGTGACTGAAGTCAAAGGGTTTGGTCGCCAAAAAGGACATGCAGAGCTGTATCGTGGTGCTGAATACAGCGTCAACTTTCTTCCAAAAGTAAAAATTGATATCGCAATCGCTGATGATCAACTTGATGAAGTTATCGATGTGATCAGTAAAGCGGCCTACACCGGCAAGATCGGTGATGGCAAAATTTTCGTTGCTGAATTGCAACGCGTTATTCGCATCCGTACCGGCGAAACCGACGAAGCAGCACTGTAATTACAGGCTCGGGATATTAGAACTCTTATATTTAGAGTAATAGGGGTAGATTGATAATGAAAAAACTTTTATCCATGATGGGGCTGGCTGCAGTAGCCATGCTGCCAACGCTGGCAATGGCGGCCGATCCGGTTGCCAATGGCGCTGATAATGCCTTCATGATGATTTGTACTGCACTGGTGCTGTTTATGACCGTCCCAGGCGTGGCACTGTTTTACGGCGGTTTGCTGCGTTCGAAAAACGTATTGTCGATGTTGACTCAGGTCATCGTCACTTTTGCTCTGGTTTGCGTGTTGTGGATGCTTTATGGCTACAGCGTAGCCTTCAGCGAAGGCAATGCATTCTTCGGTGGCTTCAGCAATGTCATGCTTAAAGGCATTACGCTGACGTCGGTCAGCGGCACTTTTGCGCAGTTTATTCACGTTGCTTTCCAATGCTCTTTCGCCGCCATTACGGTTGCGCTGGTGGTTGGCGGTATCGCGGAACGTGTGCGTTTCTCTGCGGTGCTGATCTTTACTGTTATCTGGCTGACTTTCTCTTATCTGCCAATTGCACATATGGTGTGGGCAAATGGTTTCCTGGCCGCAGATGGCGCGCTGGACTTTGCCGGTGGTACCGTTGTGCATATCAACGCCGCGAGCGCTGGTCTGGTTGGTGCTTATCTGTTGGGCAAACGTGCGGGCTTCGGTAAAGAAGCATTTAAACCACACAACCTGCCAATGGTATTTACCGGTGCTTCTATCCTGTATGTGGGCTGGTTCGGCTTTAACGCCGGTTCTGCCAGTGCAGCAAGCGCGGTAGCAGCCCTGGCGTTCCTGAACACGGTAATGGCAACTGCGGGCGCAATCCTGTCATGGGTGCTGATTGAGTGGATGGTTCGCGGTAAACCTTCATTGCTGGGTGCTTCTTCTGGTGCCATTGCTGGCCTGGTTGCCATCACTCCGGCTTGTGGTACCGTCGGCGTGGGTGGTGCATTGGTTATCGGTTTGATTGGTGGCGTAGCTGGTCTGTGGGGTGTTGTTACCCTGAAGAAATGGCTGAACGTGGATGATAGCTGTGATGTGTTCGGTGTGCATGGCGTGTGCGGTATTGTCGGTTGTCTGCTGACTGGCGTGTTTACTGCCAGCTCACTGGGCGGCACCGGTTATGCCGAAGGCGTTACCATGGGTCACCAGGTGTGGATCCAGCTGCTGAGCGTTATTATCACGCTGGTCTGGTCAAGCGTTGTTGCCTTTATCGCTTACAAAGTCGCTGATATGATCGTCGGTCTGCGTGTTCCTGAAGAACAGGAACGTGAAGGTCTGGACGTAAACAGCCACGGCGAAAATGCTTACAACCAATAAGCTAAACTCATCGCCTGTTAACGGGTAATGAGCAGATAGCAAAAGGGGGCGATAATATCGCCCCCTTTTTCATGTGCATTTTTGCTGTAAATTGACGACCTTGGGTTATGTCGGCGCTAAAATTCTACGGCGTCTGCCGTTGGCGGATCACCCCTTCCTGCACCGTTGACGCCACCAATATCCCTTCCCGCGTATAGAACTGCCCCCTGACAAAACCGCGAGCGCCCGACGCCGAGGTGCTTTCAACGCTGTACAGCAGCCATTCATCCATGCGGAAAGGGCGGTGGAACCACATTGAATGGTCGATGGTGGCGACTTGCATGCCTGGCTCAAGAAAACCGATACCATGCGGCTGTAGCGCGGTAGGCAGGAAATTGAAGTCAGACGCGTAGCCCAGCAGGTATTGATGGATGCGTAAATCGTCCGGCATTGCTCCATTGGCTCTAAACCAGACGGCACGCTGCGGCTCCTCTTTTTGCCCCTGCAGCGGGTTATGAAATTTAACCGGACGCATTTCAATCGGCTTTTGGCCGATAAATTTTTCTCTGACTTTTTCCGGGATCAGATGGCCCAGATTTTTGGCAATATCGGATTCCGACAGCAGGGTTTCCGGTGCCGGCACATCGGGCATGGTATTTTGGTGTTCAAATCCCGGTTCCTGACTTTGGAAAGAGGCAGTCATATAAAATATGGGTTTGCCATTCTGTACCGCTTTTACCCGGCGGGCGCTGAAACTGTTGCCATCGCGCAGAATTTCGACGTCGTAAACGATCGGCTTGGCGCTATCCCCAGGCCGCAGAAAGTAGCTATGAAAAGAGTGGATGCCGCGATCCGTGGGCACTGTCTGCTTGGCTGCATATAGCGCCTGACCAACCACCTGACCACCAAAAACCTGTCTTAAGCCGAGATCTTCGCTTTGGCCACGAAACAACCCTTCTTCTATTTTTTCCAGATTCAGCAAATCCAGTAGATTTTGTAATGCCTGACTCATAGGTGGCCTCGTGAAAGTTAACTGTTTATACCCTAAATAAATCTGCCGATAGGGTCAAAAGACATGACCAGATGCCTTTGCAAATACCGGCTATAACCGCGACGCCAGAAGTAAAGGTTAGTCTTTTCTGTTCAGAATGTTCTCATAATGCCAGAGTGCCCAATGGAACCTTCTGGCGGCAAATCGCTACTAACCCGCTGTCATAGCGAGATTTATTCAATTTATGATAGTGGATACTTTTTGTCACGAAAAGTGTAAATTATCTCAGGGGAAGGAAGATCCCAGATTTATGTGCCATAGTTATTAGCAGGAGTGGTCAAAACTACTACTCCAATCAAATCGGCATATAGAACCAGACGTCGACAAGATGATAATAAAAAAGGAGATCCATCAATGAAATTTTGGCAGATAGTAGGTGGAACCGCGCTGTCCTTAGCTCTTGCAAGTTGTGCTACACATCAACAGACACCGCCGCCAGTCCCACCAAATTCTTCAGCGAGCCCATCAACTCAGCCCGCTATTACCGGACCTAATGTTTCCGGTATCGTCAATATCTCACAACGCGTTGCGTTACCGCCGGATGCGGTATTAACCGTTACCTTGTCAGATGCTTCAATGGCTGATGCCCCTTCACGTGTTATTGCGCAAAAAGTGGCGCGCACCGAAGGTAAGCAGGCACCTTTCAGCTTTATACTGCCGTATAACCCACAGGATATTCAGCCCAACGCTCATATCATCCTGAGTGCGGCGATCACGGTTAACGGTCAAATGACCTTTATTACCGATAATATTAAAGAAGTGATTAACGGTGCGCAGGGTACCCGCGCTGACTTGCAGTTGGTGCCAGTGGCCTCAGTGCCGGTTACCACCAAGCCATCCGCGTTGGGGCCGTTGAGTAATCCGAGTAATCCCGGGTTAGAGAGTCAACCTGCACCGGTAAGTACCACGCCTGCGCAACCAATGTACTAACGATCTATCGTTAGTCGGGCAAGATAAAAACAGCGTCTGCCATGCAGACGCTGAGTTTGATGACAGAGTCGTCTTGATGATCGAGATACCCGGGCATAGCACACCTAGGGGCGCTCCGGCGGGCAAGCCCGCTACGACCCCAACGGTGCACTCTCCCTAATAACGGACTTTGTCAGCAGTCTGAGCGTCTGCCATGCAGACGCTGTTTTTTATGTCGAGTAGCCAATCTTCTGACTCAGCCTTGCCAGCCATATTTCAGCAGATCTATCTTGCCTTGCGCAAAGATGATGCCTTCGGCCAGCAACGCCTGACGCTGTCGTTTAAAATCTTCCCCCTGTAATGAAATCTCCCCATGGCGATTAACCACCCGATGCCAGGGCAAGGTGCTGCCTGGCGGCAGCTTTTTTAATACGCCACCTACTTGCCTCGCCGCACGCGGAGAGCCAGCCATACGCGCTACAGCACCGTAGGTGGTGACCTGTCCCAGGGGGATGGCCGCGATAATATGAAAAACCCGTTGGCGGAAATTGTCGATTTCAGACATGCACAGCTCACTGGCGAAAATAATCTGCGATGATTGTATAAGAAAACGACGGTTGTCGGCAGTTAACTTGCATTTGGCAGGGGCATCGCTGATAATGCCCACCGCTTCGCAGTTTGGAAGCCGTCAACGTCAATGGAGGCCCTGTTGGTTCTCCCGCAACGCTAACTTGTTAACCAGGTCAGGTCCGGAAGGAAGCAGCCATAGCAGGTGTCGTGTGTGCCGGGATGTAGCTGGCAGGGCCTCCACCAATTTCAGCCCTGCCTCGTTTTTATCAATGATGCGTCAGCGTCGCAAAATAGTAGACCAGCGGGATCGCCAGCAGATAAAGACTGAGCGGTACTTCGCGTCCCTTTCCTGCCACCACCTTGATTGCCACATAAAACAGTAAGCCTGCCGCAATACCTGTGCCGAAGCTATTGGCAATCAGCGTTGCCATCACCATCATCAGAACCGGCAGTCCCTCGGTAAAATTGCCCAGATCGACTTTGCGCAGGCCGCTGAACATATTCAGGCCGATTAAGATCAATGCTGGCGCGGTGGCCTCTTTGGGGATCATCAGGGCAATGGGTGTTAACACCAGGGTCAACAGGAACATCACGGCGGCGGCCAGCGCTGTCAGCCCGGTTTTGCCTCCGGCTTCGGCCGCGGCTGAGGATTCAATCAACGCCGTTGCTGCCGGTATTCCCAGCAGCGGACCGAGCGCTGCGGCAATCGAGTCAATCATAAACGGCCGGTTGATCTGCGGCATATTCCCTTGTTGATCCAACAGACCGGCTTCGCCCCCCACCGCCAGTGTAGTGCCCATGGTCGAGAAAAACTCCGACGCAAAAAAGATAAACAGGAAGGGCAGGAAGGCAATATTGACGGCACCTAACAGATCAATTTTCCCCAGCAGCGGGGTGAGGGTATGGGGGAGAGCGATCCATTGTGTCGGCAGTGAGGTAATACCAACAGGGATACCGGCCAGCGTGGCCAGCAGTATGGCCCATAATATGGCACCAGGCACCCGCCGCGCCTGCAGGCCAATGGCGATCAGCAGGCCAGCCAGGGCAATCAGCGCACCGGGAGAGGTAAAGTCGCCAAGTCCGAGTGAATGAGTTTTGGCATTGGCGAGTACCAGCCCGGCATTGCGAAAGCCCAGTAGCGCCACGAAAATACCAATGGATGCCGTCAGACCCAGTTTGATCGACGCCGGGATCGAGCGGGTGACGACCTCGCGCAGCCCCAGCACGGTCAGGGCAAAAAACAGAATGCCGGACCAACAGGCAATCCCCAGGCCAATCGGCCAACTAATACCGTCTCCCGCCAGCGTGATGCCCACCAGCACCGATCCGCCAATGCCGGGACCGACCATAAAAGGCAGATTGGCGTAAAACGCCATCAACAGGCTGCCGAATACCAGCACCAGAATGGTGCCGGTTAGCGCCGCCCCTTTATCAATGCCGCCGACGGCCAGCAGGCCGGGGATCACCACCAACAGATAGGCCGCGGCTAAAAAGCCGGTGATCCCCGCCAGACATTCGGTCTTGATCGTGGTTTGGCGTTGTTGAAGCTTGAATCGTCTTTGCAGCCAGCTTTCGCTGGCCAGCGCCGGCGCTTGTTTTACGGATGTCTCGGTCATGCGGCAGTCCCCTGAAAAAAAACGTATAAATTGTTATCAGCGCCTGACGACAGACGCTGTGATTTATTCTGCTGTTGCCCATACTTCGAGGATAGGGTCAATAATCTGGCGAGTTGTACCGTCCGTTAGCCCCAAATCGGTAAGATGCGGACCGGCATTACAGGCCAGACAGGTGCCTTCAATGGCCTTGAATACCCGATAAGGCGGTTGCCAGTCGGCAATGTCGGCGCTGCGCTCACGCAGTTGCTTAAACTGAGCCGCCAACTCACTGGCGGGCAGATCGGAAAGCATTCCGGCAATCGGCATCTCAACGCTGGCCAACAGTTTGCCTTGCTGACTTAGCGCCATCCCGCCACCGCAGGCGATCAAATGATTCGCCGCCAGCATCATATCCGCTGGGTCACGACCCAACACCACCAGGTTATGGGCGTCATGGGAATAGGAGGTGGCAATGGCACCACGGAGTTCGCCCCAGCCTTCCAGCAATGCAATTTGTGGTTTAGCGAGATACTTGCCGTGCCGATGTTGCACCCAAATCAGGCTAAACCCGGCGGGGATCATCGCGACGCCGTGATGAACGTCCACCAGCGTTTCACCCCACTGGGTAAAGCGGGCACCTTTGATATGTCTGAGCCGCGCTTTGCCGTGATTAATACCGGGGATATTCAACTGAAAGTCTGCAACCTGTAGTGGGGCGAGATGCATGGTGTCACGCGGCGGCAGTAACCCGGGGGCGGCGGCGGGGACCTCTGCCAGCATTTGGCCGCGTTCGGCAACGCATTCACCGGCGACAAATACCTGTAGGGGTTGAATATTTACCAGCGAATCAAAGGTAAAAAAGTCGGCGGTGCGCCCGGCAGCGATTAGCCCGAGATCGTTACGTTGCAGACGCAGCGCTGCGTTCAACGTGGCCATCCGCAATACCTCCTCGGCCCGCAGGCCGCAGGCAATCAGCGTATTAACCAGGGCCAGCATGCCACCTTTCTCCAGCAGAAAATCCGGGGGCACATCGTCGGTGCATAAGGTGATCTGTGACGACAGATGAGGCAGCGTTTGTAACGCCGCGACAATATCTGGCAGCAGATAGGGATGGGATCCGCGGATTTGCAGCGTTAAACCGGCGCGAAGTTTTTCCAGCGCGTCTTCTGCCGAAGTCAGCTCATGATCGGAGCTGACGCCAGCAGCGAGATAAGCCTGTAGCTCGGCCCCCTTTAAACCACGCGCATGACCTTCTATCAGCTTGCCGCTGCATAGCCCGGCAGCAAGAATTTCCAGCATACGATCGCTGCCGTTGAGGACGCCGTGCATATCCATAACCTCGGCGACTCCGGCAACTTCTGGCCAGGCGAGCATAGTGGTCATTTGCTCGCCGCCAAAATCAGCACCGGAAGTTTCCAGTCCCGGCGTTGAGGGAACGCTGGAAGGGGCAGCGCAAATCACCCGCAGCGGCAGATTACGGCTCGATGCCACGGCGTAGCGCACGCCCTCAACGCCAAGCACATTGGCTAATTCATGCGGGTCCCAGAAGATAGTGGTTGTCCCCTGTGCCACGACAATTTGCGCATAACGATGCGCGGGCAGGTGGGAGCTTTCAACATGAACGTGGGTATCAATTAACCCTGGCGCAAGATAGGCACCGGCCAGATCCTCGCTAACAACCCCTTGAAAGTTATCGCCACAGGGATGGACGCTGGCAATCATGGTGCCGGTAATACCAATATCCACACGGCGGATCTCGCCGGTGACCATATCAATAAGTTGCGCATTTCTCAGCAGGCGATCAAAAGGGATCTGCCCCAATGCCGCCTGAACTGCACGGCGACGCAGTGACAGAGTTGAAGCTTGTGTCGTCATGATTTTTTATCTTTCTATAAGGAGGACCCTAATGTAGGCAGCCGGGGCGCTATTTGACAGATGATTTATTTTATCAGTGGATAAGAAGGGGTTATGCTGACGCCATCGTTTGCTCAGTATTAAAGACTAAAGGAGAGTTATGTCTGAACCCTGGCGCAGGCTGCCCGCCTTATCGCTCAAACAGATCCAGTATTTTGTCACCCTGGCGCAGCTGCGCAGCTTTACCACCACGGCACATCGTCTGGCGATCAGTCAGCCGGCGTTAAGCAGCGCCTTGCGGCAAATCGAGTCGGTATTGGGCAGTAAGCTGGTTAACCGTACGGCACAGGCAGTGACGCTGACTGAACAGGGGCTGGCGATTTTGCCTTATGCCGAACGGTTGCTGAATATTGCCCATAACACCTTCGAAGATATGCAGCAAATTATGGCGCAGGGCGGGGATGGTACCTTGCGTATTGGTCTGGTGCCTTCGGTTAGCACGCTGCTGTTTCCGGCGGTACCCGCACTTTTGGCCACGCGGTTTCCCGGTTTGCGCGTCGAGTTCCACGATCTGACCAATGACCGATTATTGGTGGAGTTGCAAAAGGGGGCCATTGATTTCGGGTTGGGTTCTCTCGACAGTTCAGTGCCAGACAGTATTGAAGTGTTCCCGCTGCTTGAAGATCCTTTTGTGGTGGTGATGCGAAAGGATGACCCGTTGGCGGAGAGCCATCATTTGCCCTGGCGGCATTTATCCCGGCGGCCAATTGCGCTATTCCTTAAAGGAAATATTAATCGGCTGGTTAATTCGTTGATTGAGAGTCATCGTTTAACCTTGGATATCGCTTATCAGGTTGAATTCCAGGAAACCTTATACGGTCTGGTGCGATCGCGACTGGCATTGGCTATTTTGCCGCAGCTTTATACCTCCACGCTTAACGATGACGAGTTAACCGTGGTCTATTTGCAGCAACCGGAATTAACCAGAACTATCGCCATGATGCGGACAATTTCACCGTTACGTTCCCCTTTGACGGAGCAATGTTTTCAATATTTATTACAGGCTTTTCGTAA
Organism: Rouxiella aceris; assembly: GCF_012933545.1. Taxonomy (GTDB): domain Bacteria; phylum Pseudomonadota; class Gammaproteobacteria; order Enterobacterales; family Enterobacteriaceae; genus Rouxiella; species Rouxiella aceris. Next base: position 204,129 of record NZ_JAADJU010000002.1, read on the forward strand.
CCAGATAAAAACAGTGGATGATTAGCCACCAGGGTGGAGAAGCTAAAGGCTATTATCCGGAGAGATGTTGAGCGGAAACATTAGCAACGCAAATGTTTTCTTTCGGCAGTGGTGATTAAATAAATAGCAGATGCACAGCAGCACGGCCTTGCGTGGCGCCATTTAAAAGCATTGAGCCGACAAATATCGGCTCAATGAGGTCATGGTCGAAAAGTTTAGCGTACGAATTTCCACACTGCCGTCGGTATTTTATCGTACAGCTTATTCATCGTTAGCTCCGCCAAACGATGGTCGGCTGCCGAGTAAAACAACTCGAGTTCATCATTAGAAAGTTCATACTTATTCTTTTCAATAACACGTTCAAGCGTATCAATTGTCGTACATTTTCTTAAACGCATCAAATAGTCGATTTTGTTCATCATGGCCTTTTCATTATGTATCTAAATACTTTATTAAATTGTCTTTTAAGTTTTCATCAGGGTGCAGTCATAATCCCCTGAGAACATTCTGAATAGTCGTTTCTTGGTTTTTTGCCATTGACGTAAATCAGAATCGTTAATTCCATAATTGCTAAACAGGGTATAGGTATCGTCGAGATACTCTTCCACCAGGTCGCTTAAGTCGGTTTCGTCCGGGTATTTTATTTTAAAGCTCATTACGAAAGATGCAATATGCTCTATCAAATCATTCAACTGCAAATTGATGGCAGAAGTAGGGTCATTGACCCAGCCGTGATGACTGTCCCCCAGTGTGGCAATTCCTTCATCATACAAATTTTCGTTAAGGAACCGCAGTTGTGCAATATCATGTCGCTTAGGCGAGTACTCATCCATATCATCCCCTCCGTAATGGTCATTCGGTGTTGATAACACTATGTGAGTAAACAAAAAAACTGTAGATAAACAACAAAATCCAGGCTAAACCAGGGACTGCTAAAAACAAACTAACCCGATTAGAAATTAAAGTACATGTTTTGATGGTCGATAACCACAAGTCATTATCTCGTCGGAGGATGTTGATGATGACGTAATATCACTGACACAATGTAAATATAATCTAATTTTGGAAAAATATGCAAACCTATTACGGAAACTTACAATTCATTTTCACTACTGGCAGGGTCGAAATCAATTATATCAAACTCCAGCCCGTCAGGTTTGACGATAAATGACACCTTCTCATTGGCCTCTTCCGTTGCGTTTAGATCGAGGCAACCATTGAAAACCGTCCATTCATAACTGTAACTCATTGAATATGATTGATTATTCAGTGATGAAATACTCTGGATCACTAATGAACCAGGTGTGTAGTGCGCATTATATGAGTAATAAGCTAAACCAGCAGTTAATGCTACTTCAATCACTGCAATATTAGATTCTATTATCTGCTTAAGTTCCTTCGTGCTCAGTTCTTTGCCCTGAGAAACATAAGGGATGCATTTTTTCATAGGCGTTATCTTATCAGAAAAGGCTAACAAGTTAATTATTACATATTTTTTTGTTTAAATGTTGCATGACAATAAAATATTTTCGCTATCGTTATATGCTTAACTTAATGATAAATATTGATTTTATCCATATAACCGCTGGTTCTTTCGCAAGTTGCTGTAAATGTGCTCATTGTAAGATCCCAGCCAACTCTTAACCCAGGCGCAATACGCCAGCCTTTTTGGCCCATGATAGCTGTCTGCTATCTTGAAAAGTCATCTCAGATGTGTTGTTATATTATAACATTACTTGGGCAATTGGCTATGACTAAGACACTTTTCACCCTTTCTGCGCTATCCCGCTGTGCTATTGCTTTCATTTTACTGGCAATTTTGTGGTGCGGGATCTATTGGGCCATCTCTTTACCATGATTAACATTTCCAGGCTTGAAGTTGGCTACGAACGACGCGCTGTGGCGATGCCGTTAAGTGGTCGCATCAGCGCCGGGTCGCTTACTGCGGTCATTGGCGCTAACGGTGCAGGCAAATCGACCTTTCTCAAAACGCTGGCCGGTTTGCAGCCAGCGATTTCCGGCACCCTTACCTTTAACGGTGCGGCGGGCAAAAACAAACGTCCGCAGTTAGCCTATTTACCCCAGCAGGCCGAACTCGACCGCGAGTTTCCCATCAGCGTCTTTGATTTGGTAGCGATGGGCTGCTGGCCACAGAGCGGTTTGTTTGGCGGCATAAGCCGTCAGTCTGAACAGCAGGTGCTGGCCGCACTTGAGACTGTCGGGATGAGCGCAATGCGTCAGTTCCCGGTTGGGGAGCTGTCAGGCGGGCAGTTGCAACGGACATTGTTTGCCCGGCTGCTGATCCAACAGGCGCCGCTGATTATGCTCGATGAACCCTTCACCGGTATCGACAGCCAAACCACGCAGCTATTACTGGAGGTTATCCGCCAGTGGCACAACGAGGGAAAAACGGTGATTGCCGTATTGCATGATATCGCTATGGTGGCCCGACATTTCCCTGAAGTGCTGTTTTTAAGCCCGCAACAGAATCTGTGGGGAACGGCCGATGAAGTGCTCTGCCATTTTCCCCATCGCGACCATGCCTGCGTGCTGGCCGATGAATTCAGTGAACAGCGGAGCGCTATTTCATGATGCTATTTCATCTGCTGGTCGATCCCTTCGTCCAGTTTGGCTTTATGCGCCGTGCGCTGATTGCCTGTCTGGCCTTATCCATCAGTGCCACCCCGCTGGGGGTCTTCCTGTTATTGCGTCGGATGAGCCTGGTGGGCGATGCCCTTAGTCATGCGGTATTGCCTGGAGCAGCTATTGGCTATCTGATTTCCGGTATGTCGCTGGTGGCCATGGGCGTGGGCGGCTTTATCGCCGGGTTGGCAGTTGCCATGCTCTCAGGAGTGGTCAGTCGCCGTACTCAACTGAAAGAAGATGCCAGTTTTGCCGGTTTCTATCTCGGGTCATTGGCGCTGGGCGTCACTTTGGTGTCACTCAAGGGATCCAGTGTCGATCTGCTGCATGTGCTGTTTGGATCGATCCTGGCTATCGATTCCCATGCGTTGCTGATGGTCGGCTCGATCAGCACTGTTTCCCTGCTGATCCTCGCCTCTATTTATCGCGCTTTGGTGGTTGAGTCTTTTGATGCGCTGTTTTTACGCGTCAGTTCCGGCAAATGGTTAGCCCTGATCCAGGGAATTTTCCTGGCGCTGGTGGTGGTCAATCTGGTGGCGGGCTTTCAGATCCTCGGCACCTTGATGTCGGTAGGCTTAATGATGCTGCCAGCGGCCAGTGCGCGTTTTTGGGGACGCGACTTACCGCATACCCTGCTGATTGCCATGCTGATTGGTATGTTGTCGAGCGTGGTAGGGCTGATTTGGTCTTATTACGCGTCGCTGCCCGCTGGTCCGGCCATTGTGTTAAGCGCCAATGTAATTTTCTTTATTTCAATATTATTTGGAACGCGTGGCGGCATGTTAACCGCCTCGCGACGTTAAGAAGTATCAATAAAGGAGTGGAAATGAAACTTTTACCCGTTGCTCTGTCAGTAGCTGCCCTGCTGTCGAGCCCGCTGGCGATGGCCAAAACGGTCAACGCCGTTGCCAGTTTTTCAATTCTTGGTGATATCGTCCAGGAAGTCGGTGGCGAGCATGTCAAGGTCACCAGTCTGGTGGGGCCGGACGGCGATCCGCACAGTTTTGAACCGGCCCCCAAGGACAGCAAATCGCTGGCGACCTCTGACCTGGTATTTGTCAGTGGCCTGGGGATGGAAGGCTGGATGGATCGCCTGATCGCCGCTTCCGGCTATCACGGTAAAGTGATCACTGCCTCACAAGGGGTGGACACTCGTCAAATGGTGGATGAAGGCAAGACGATAACCGATCCTCATGCCTGGAACAGCATGGCGAATGGCGTTATTTACGCCACCAATGTGATGAATGCGTTGATCGCTGCCGATCCGGAAGATGCTGCCTATTTTCGTCAGCAAGGCGGCGCTTATATCGAGCGTTTACAACAGCTCGATAGCTGGGCCAAGCAACAGTTTAGCGGTATTGCCCAGGATAAACGCAAAGTCCTGACCAGCCACGATGCTTTTGGCTATTTTGGCAAAGAGTATCATGTCACCTTTATGGCACCGGTCGGTTTCTCCACCGAGTCAGAGGCCAGTGCCAGCGGCGTGGCGTCGTTGATCAAACAGATCAAAGATGAAAAGGTGAAGACCTACTTTATCGAGAATCAAACCGATCCGCGCCTGGTTAAACAAATTGCTGCCGCAACTGGCGCACAGCCGGGAGGCGAACTGTATCCCGAAGCGCTGTCGGGCCCAACCGGCCCGGCTACCACCTATGAGAAAGCGTTTAAACACAATGTAACCGCCATTGTCGCCAGTATGAAATAAGCTCGTTCACCTCTCCGCGTTGTAAGACCGGGGAGGTATTTTCCACTTCTTTAGCACGCAACAAAGCCCCGTTGGGCAAGCAACGGGGCTTTTTTTATACGCAGCGTTCCAGACGGTTAGCGCTTTTTCTTTCCGCCCTGAACCGCTTTAAAACGCGGGTTACTTTTACAAATAACGTAGAGGCGGCCTTTACGTTTGACGATGCGACAATCCGCATGGCGATTTTTGGCTGATTTTAATGAACTCAGTACCTGCATGATAGTTTCCCTGATGGTGTATCCGTCGTTTACTGCAATCTCACGGTTTATGGTTTACCCAGAAAGCGGCCAAAGCGCTGCTGGAAGCGCGCGGTGCTGCCTTCCTTGGAAAACTCTTTCTGCTTGCCGGTGTAGTAAGGATGCGACGCAGAAGAGATATCCAGGGTGACATAAGGGAAGGTATTGCCTTCCAGCTCGATGGTTCTGTCGGTGGCGATGGTTGATCCCACTTTAAAATACTCATCGGCACTGGTGTCGTGAAAGACCACGGTGCGATAAGCAGGATGAATATTTTCGCGCATAATTGCCTCATTGGAATATTATAACATAACAATATTATGCACGGGTTATTTTTAGGCAGCAAGCGGCTTTTTAAATTTTTTAGAGTAAGAGTCGGGAAGGGGGGGAAACAGCATAATAAAAAAGGCCGCTTGCGCGGCCTTAAGATCGGTCAATTAATCAGAGATTAATGGTCTGGCGTGTGCACCGGATGAGGATGCGCTTGCTCGTCGTTCTTTTTGCCAAAGCGGCGGCGAACCACCACAAAGAACACCGGAACAAAGAAGATCGCCAGCAGCGTTGCGGTGATCATCCCGCCCATTACGCCGGTACCTACCGCATTCTGCGCACCAGAACCAGCACCTGTGCTGATCACCAGCGGCATAACGCCGAGGATAAAGGCCAGTGAGGTCATCAGAATCGGACGTAAACGCATACGTACCGCTTCAAGCGTGGCCTCAATCAGTCCTTTGCCCTCTTTGTCCATCAGGTCCTTGGCGAACTCGACGATCAAGATGGCGTTCTTGGCCGAAAGCCCAATGGTAGTCAGCAACCCCACCTGGAAGTAAACGTCATTGCTCAGACCGCGCATGGTTGCCGCAATCAGTGCACCGACGACCCCAAGAGGCACCACCAACATCACCGAGAACGGAATCGACCAGCTCTCATAGAGGGCCGCCAGACACAGGAACACCACGATCAGCGAGATAACATACAGCGCCGGTGCCTGGTTACCTGACAAGCGTTCCTGATAGGACATACCGGTCCAGTCAAAGCCGATGCCGGTTGGCAATTTGGCCGCCAGAGACTCCATCATCTCCATGGCCTCACCGCTACTTCTTCCCGGAACCGGTTGGCCAAGGATTTCCATCGAAGGCAGACCGTTATAACGTTCCAGACGCGGTGAACCGTATTCCCATTTTGCCGTAGAGAAGGCAGAGAACGGTACCATCTGACCTGAACTGCCGCGAACGTACCAGTTTTCGATGTCTTTAGGCAGCATACGGAATTTCGCATCGCCTTGAACATAGACCTTCTTCACGCGACCACGGTCGATAAAGTCATTGACGTAACTGCCACCCAGCGACGCACCCAGCGTGGTATTGATATCAGAGATAGATACGCCAAGGGCGGTAGCTTTCTCCTGATCGATTTCCAGCTTGTACTGCGGTGTATCTTCCAGACCGTTCGGACGAACGCCCGCCAACAGGTCAGGATGCTGAGCAACCATCCCCAATAACTGGTTACGCGCCTGAGTCAGCTTGGTATGTCCGAGGTTAGCCTGATCGATCAGCTCAAAGTCGAAGCCGGTTGCCGTACCCAGCTCAACAATCGCTGGCAGGTTAAAGGCAAATACCATGGCATCTTTGATTTTGCTGAACTCGCCCATGGCGCGCCCGGTAATACCGCCGACTTTATTGGCGGCACCGCTACGTTCTGACCAGTCTTTCAGGCTGACGAAGGCGATACCGGTGTTTTGTCCACGTCCGGCAAAGCCAAAGCCGTTAACGGTAAATACCGAGTTAACGTTGTCTTTCTCGTTGGTCAGATAATAGTGGGTGATTTCATCCAGTACTTTCTGCGTCCGCTCCTGCGTGGCCCCCGCTGGCAACTGCGCCATGGTCAGGAACACGCCCTGATCTTCTTCCGGCAGGAAGGAGGTCGGCAAGCGAATAAACAGGAACGCCATACCGACTACAATCAGCAGGTAAATCACCAGATAACGTCCGGTGCTGCGCAGGATGTTGCCAATACTGTCAGTGTAATGGTGGGTGCTTTGCTCAAACTTTTTGTTAAACCAGCCAAAGAAGCCCTTGGTCTGGCCGTGGTCGCCCTTGGCAACAGGTTTAAGCATGGTGGCGCACAGCGCCGGGGTCAGCACCAGAGCGACCAGTACAGACAGCACCATCGCCGAAACGATAGTGATGGAGAACTGGCGATAAATTACCCCGGTAGAGCCCCCAAAGAAGGCCATGGGAATAAATACCGCCGAAAGCACCATGGCGATACCCACCAGTGCGCCCTGGATCTGTTCCATGGATTTTTTGGTGGCTTCTTTCGGTGGCAGGCCCTCTTCGGACATGACACGCTCGACGTTCTCGACCACCACGATGGCATCATCCACCAACAGCCCGATGGCCAGCACCATACCAAACATGGTCAAGGTGTTGATCGAGTAGCCGAAGGCGGCAATGATGGCAAAGGTGCCCAGCAATACCACCGGCACGGCAATCGTTGGGATCAGCGTGGCGCGGAAGTTTTGCAGGAACAGGTACATCACCAGGAACACCAGCAAAATGGCTTCAACCAGCGTTTTGACCACTTCCTGAATCGAGATTTTAACGAATGGCGTGGTGTCATACGGATACACCACTTTCAGACCCGCAGGGAAGAAGGGCTGCAATTTGGCCAGTGAGGCTTTCACGGCTGATGACGTATCCAGCGCGTTGGAGCCAGTGGCCAGCTTGATCCCCAGACCGGCGGCAGGCTGTCCGTTAAAGCGGGCAATCACATCGTAGCTTTCACCACCGAGCTTGATGTCAGCTACGTCTTTCAGGCGAACCTGCGAACCGTCCGGATTCACTTTCAAAATAATCTGACCGAATTCGTCAGCCGATTTCAAACGTGTTTGCGCAACAATTGACGAGTTGAGCTGTTGTCCCGGAACCGGCGGTGTGCCCCCCAGTTGCCCGGCGGCAATCTGGTTGTTCTGTACGGTAATGGCACTGATCACATCGACCGGTGTCAGTTTGTAGTTATTGAGTTTGTTCGGATCCATCCAGATACGCATGGCGTACTGCGCACCAAATAGCTGAACGTCACCAACACCGGCGGTACGGCTGATAGGATCCTTGACATTGGAAGCCACGTAGTCGGCAATATCTTCCTGCGTCATGGCGCCATCAGAAACAAAGCCCGCCACCATCAGGAAGCTGCTGCTTGATTTCTGAACCTTGATCCCTTGCTGCTGAACTTCCTGCGGTAACAGCGGCATGGCCAACTGCAGTTTGTTCTGCACCTGTACCTGGGCGATATCCGCGTTGGCACCGGAAGCAAAGGTCAGCGTGATCTGAACCGCACCCGAGGAGTCGCTGGTTGACGACATATACATCAGGTTATCGATACCGTTCATATTCTGTTCGATAACCTGGGTGACCGTATCCTGCACCGTTTGCGCATCGGCACCTGGGTAGGAGGCCGTCAGCTCAATGGCCGGTGGCGCTACCGTAGGGTATTGCGCAATAGGCAACTTCAGGATCGACAGTCCCCCCGCCAACATAATGATGATGGCGATAACCCACGCAAATATCGGGCGATCTATAAAGAACTTAGCCATGTGTTACCGGCTCCTTTTCAAGACTTCGTCGCTTCTGCAGCAGGTGCGTTCTGATTGACTTCTTGTACTGTCACCTGAGCACCGGGTTTGACTTTCTGCAGACCGGTGACAATCACTTTGTCGCCAGGTTTAAGACCAGCCGTTACTACCCATTTATCACCAATGGCTTGCGTGGTGGTCACTGTACGAACTTCCACTTTATTATCGGCACCCACCACCATGGCAGTGGCATCGCCACGCGGATTGCGGGTGATCCCCTGTTGCGGAACCAGCAGGGCGTTGTTGTTGGTACCTTCGTCGAGACGGGCACGTACAAACATGCCTGGCAGCAGCGAGTTTTGTGGGTTAGGGAATACGGCGCGCAAGGTAATGGAGCCGGTGGTTTGATCAACGGTAACATCAGAGAATTCCAATGTACCTGGCTGTTGATACTCTTTACCGTTGTCCAATATCAGTGCCACTTTGGCTTTGCCGTTTTCCTGTTTCAGCGTACCGTCGGCCAGTTCCTGCTTCAGGCGCAGGAAATCATTGCTCGACTGAGTAACGTCAACATAGATAGGGTCAAGCTGCTGTACGGTGGCCAGGGCATCGGTCTGGCTGCTGGTAACCAGCGCGCCTTCGGTCACCGTGGATTTACCAATACGGCCACTGATTGGCGAAAGTACTTTAGTGTAAGCCAGATTGATGCGCGCCGTTTCCACCGCTGCCTTGGCGGCGATCACCGAGGCATTTGCCTGCATCGCGGTAGACGCGGCGGTGTCGTAATCCTGTTTACTGATGTAATTGGTGCCTAACAACGGCTTGTAGCGATTAACCGTAACCTGGGCAATTTGCGCACTGGCCTGGGCTTTTGCCAGATCGCCTTTGGCGCTGTCATAAGCGGCCTGATAGGTAGCCGGATCTATCTGGTAAAGAGAGGTCCCCGCCTTGACTTCGCTGCCTTCGACGAAATTGCGTTTGAGAATAATACCGCTTACCTGCGGACGAACCTCGGCAATACGGAAAGCGGACGTGCGTCCTGGCAATTCGGTGGTGACATTCAGCGGTTCTGCTTTCAGAGTGACGACACCCACCTCAGGGGCTCTGGCAGCTCCTTGCTCGGTTTTTTTATCGTTACATCCTGTAAGTGCTAAACCACCGGCTAGCATAAGAACGACCGCCAGAGGCGTTAACCCTCTGTTTTTGTTCATAAATAAACCTCAAGTGTCCGATTTTTAAATTGTTTAATGGATGCTAAGCGTCTCAATCCACTGCTGCGTTTTTAGTATGGGCGTGCTATGTTACATACATTCATGAATGTATGTAAATCAAACTCCCTTAAAACCATATCCTATGGCACGAAAAACCAAATCCCAGGCGCAAGAAACAAGACAACAGATTCTGGACGCGGCTATCAGGCAATTTACTGCCCGTGGTGTGTCTGCTACGTCCCTGACAGATATTGCCAATGCAGCCGGGGTAACTCGTGGTGCTATCTACTGGCATTTCAAAAACAAGGTAGAGCTTTTCAACGGCGTTTGGGAGGACTGCGAGTCCGTAGTTCACGCCCTTGAACTCGAGTATCAGTTACAGTTTCCTGACGATCCTCTGCGCGTGCTGCGCGAAATTCTTGTTTATTTATTGCGTGCTACGGCGTCTGACCCTTCACGGCGTTCGCTGATGGAAATCATATTTCACAAATGTGAATTTGTTGGGGAGATGAGTTCCGTTCATGAAGCGCGTAAGGCTCTGTATATGGAAGGTTATGGCAAGATTGAAAGCATTTTGCATCGCTGCATTGAACAGGAGCAATTGCCGAAAAATTTGCATACCCGCCAGGCGGCCATCATTTTGCGCGCCTATATTACCGGACTGATGGAGAACTGGCTTTTTATGCCAGAAAGTTTTGATCTCTACAATCAGGCCGGCGATTTTATTGATACTTATATCGAGATGTTAGCACTATGTCCAAGCTTGATTAAAAGTAATTAATAAACAGATTATCCCGGATCAAGCTGCGGCATTGGCTGGGCGAAAATTCGCCGTATATTACGCCAGGTTGGGACACAGTCCTCCCGCTTTCCTTCGTTGACCCTCTCTTGTCTCAATGCTGTGTAAAATTTTACAACTCTGACGGTTTGCGACGTTATCCTGCGGTGCGTTGATGGTTATTGTCGTGTTAATATTGTTTATCCTGTTTTGAATTAAGTTAACTATGTTTAGTCGATCTGCTGACTTTTGTGGCTTTACCGTCCGTTCCGTCCGCAAGCCTTATGCGGGGATGCTCTTATGCTGGCTGATTGCCCTGGTGTTTTTTGCCGGCTTGCTGACCACCTCTCTGGCGATGGCTGCCGGAAACATGGATGTTCCTACCCGCAGTGAAGTGCAAAATCAGCTGGATGCCCTTAATCGGCAGAAAACACCTACGCCTGCGGAGAAACTGACCCAGCAGGATCTGTTTCACACCCTGGAGTTGCTCGATGCCCTCGATCGCGTCAAACAGGAACAGAGCCAGTTAAAGCAGCAGCTCGCCGATGCTCCTAATCAACTGCGCATTGCCAGCGAAGGTCTGAGCAAACTGCAAGACAAAAGCGATGATGCCGCCACCAAGAGTCAGTTGGCCTCGCTCTCCTTGCGTCAGTTGGAAAGCCGACTGGGAGATACCCTCGATGACCTGCAAGCGTCCCAGAACGATCTGTCGACCTTTAATACGCAACTGATTACGCTGCAAACCCAGCCTGAACGTGTGCAGAATGCCATGTACAGCTACTCCAAAAGCCTGCAAAACATCCGCAATCAGCTTAACGGCATGTCGCCTAACCAGCAGGAGTTACGCAGCTCGCAGCAACAGATGCTGGTTACCGAGCAGGCGCTGCTGAATGCCGAAATCGACCTGCAGCGTAATAACCTGCAAGCCAATACCACTTTGCAGGACTTGTTGCAGAAACAGCGTGATTACACCAATGGTCATATCAACCAACTGGAGAAGTTCACCCAGTTGCTGCAAGACGTGGTTAATGGCAAGCGTTTAACGCTCTCCGAACGCACGGCAAAAGAGGCGCAAACGCCGGGCGATACCACCGATCTGCAAAAAGACCCGCTGGTCAGCCAGGAACTGGGTATTAACCGCGATCTGAGTCAGCGGCTGATCACCTCTACGGAGGAAGGCAACAAGCTGCTACAGCAAAATATCACGGTGAAAAACTGGCTCGATCGTTCCTCGCAGTCTGAGCACGATCTGAAAGAGCAAATCACCGAGTTGAAAGGCAGCCTGTTACTCTCGCGCATTCTTTATCAACAGCAGCAAAACAATCAGCCTACCGCCACCCTGATGACGGATATGAGTACGCAGATTGCCGATTTGCGCCTCGAACAGTTCAATATTAACCAGCAGCGCGACGAACTGTTCCAGGGCGACGATTACATTCAAAACCTGACCAAAAACAGCAAAGAATCGATCAACGAGGATATCAGCGATGCCTTGGAGCAGATTGTTGATGTTCGCCGCTCCTTGCTGGATCAGCTTAACAAGCAGCTGGGCAATCAGTTGGCGCTGGCGATCAGCCTGCAGATTAATCAACAGCAACTACTGAGTATTAACCAATCGCTAAACAGTACCCTGACGCAACAGATTTTCTGGGTCAGCAGTAACAAGCCGATGGACTGGGCGTTTATCAAGTCGTTGCCGGAAAATATCCGCCATCAGTTCAAAGGCTTTAGTCTCAGGATGCCACTGGGCGAACTGATGCTGGGGGCATTGCATGCCTTACCGGTAACCTTGCCGCTGCTGGCGGCCATTTTGATCCTGCTATGGCGACGCAAGGCCATTGCCCAGCGTATTGATAAACTGAGCAGCGACGTTGGCCAATTGAAACGCGATTCCCAATTGCATACCCCAGAAGCCTTGCTGTTGGTGCTGATGCTGGTATTGCCCGGCGTGCTGCTGACCCTGGCGATCGGCTATTGGTTATCGGTGTGCGATATTGATGCCAACGATTTTTTATGGACCCTGGCGCAGCGCTTTGCCGTGTTCCAGCTGGTGATGGGTTTTTGCTACCGCTCCCTGGCACCGCGTGGCGTTAACGAACGGCACTTTTCTATCCCGGCGGCAACCTGCGCCCACTATCGTCGTTCCATTATTCGTCTGTCGCTGGCGATGTTGCCGCTAATTTTCTGGACGGTACGTGGCGAAAAAGCGCCGCTGGGCCTGGTGGATGACATTATCGGCCAGATCCTGGTGTTTCTGACGCTGGCAGTGTTAACGGTATTGATTTTCCCGATGTTCCGCGACGGCTGGCGGGAAAAGAATTCGCACAATGTGCGGCTGGTGGCGGTGACGGTCATTGCGCTGGCGCCATTATTCTTTATCGGCCTGATGGTCACCGGCTATTTTTATACTACCCTGCGCTTGTCTGGTCGCTGGCTGGACAGCCTCTATCTGTTGATTATCTGGAATATTACCGGCATGACGGCGCTGCGTGGATTAAGCGTGGCGGCACGTCGTCTGGCCTATCGGCGTGCACTGGCGCGTCGGCAGACCAGCAATGTCAAAGAGGGGGCCGAAGGGGGAGAGCCGGTAGAAGAAGCGCCATTGGGACTGGATCAGATCAACCAGCAAACCCTGCGTTTAACCACTATGGCTCTGTTTATGGTCTTTGCCGCGATCTTCTACTGGGTTTGGTCGGATCTACTGACGGTGATCTCTTATCTCGACAGTATTTCCATGTGGCACTACTCGGCAAGCATTGAAGGCAAAGTGGTGCAGCAGACGGTTACCCTGGGCAATTTCCTGCTCGGCTTTGCGGCGATCATTATTGCTTATGTGCTCACCCGCAACTTGCCAGGTTTGCTAGAGGTGCTGGTGCTGTCGAGGTTGCAGCTGCGTCAGGGCACCTCTTACGCCATCACCACCATTCTGACCTATGCCATTACGGTGATTGGTGCCATTACCGCCCTTGGGTCGCTGGGCGTCTCCTGGGATAAACTACAGTGGCTGGTGGCGGCGCTATCGGTAGGCTTGGGATTTGGTTTGCAGGAGATCTTCGCCAACTTTGTTTCCGGTTTGATCATCCTGTTTGAACGCCCGATTCGTATCGGCGATACCGTGACCATTGGCACCTTCTCCGGGTCGATCAGCAAGATCCGCATTCGTGCGACCACGCTGACGGACTTTGATCGCAAAGAAGTCATTATCCCCAACAAGGCGTTTGTCACCGAACGCTTAATCAACTGGTCGTTGTCGGATACGGTCACCCGCGTACTGATTAAAGTCGGCGTAGCTTATGGTTCGGATTTGGATAAGGTCAAAGAGGTGTTACTGCAGGCGGCCCATGATAACCCGAGGGTAATGAGCGATCCTGCTCCGCAGGTGTTCTTCCTCAACTTTGGCGCCAGCACGCTGGATCATGAGCTGCGGCTGTATGTGCGTGAACTGCGTGACAGAAGCTATACCGTGGATGAGCTTAACCGCAGTATTGACCGGCTGTGCCGTGAAAATAATATCAATATTGCGTTCAATCAGTTGGAAGTGTATCTGCACAACAACAGCGGTAATGAAGTTCAGGAAATCAACCGCCCGTTGCCATCGCCAGGTGAGGGTACCCTGGTCTGAGGGGGATAATTTACAGGTAGCTTACGGACAAGCTGCCTGCACTCTTTCTGAGCTTTTCCTGATAGTCACGTTTCACAATCTCCAGTGCCGCCAGCGCAACATCGGGTGCAATTTCATTACATTCCAGCAGGTAGATCAAATCGACAGCCAACTGCAGTTCGGGAGGTGCATTTTCTACGGACATAAGCGTTCCAGTTTTACTTGAGCGTTGGTTTTTATTTAACCGTGTTTAAACAAATTTAACCAACTAGGCTATATTGAATTACGAGTATAGAGTTTTTGACTCAAATACCGATGGTATTTTTCAAATTCTGTGATAACCGCTTCAAAAACCCCGTTCCTGTCGCTCGATGCTGCGTTCTATCTTGATTAACGCCTGACGACAACGCATTAGTCGACCTTCCAGTGCTGCCAGTTCCTTTTGCATCAGCTGCTGTTCGCTAAAGGTGGCCAGTTTGCCCAGGTTGCTTTCCCGATCCTGGATCATCGCCATCAATCGCCGTTCAAACTGCTGATGCTCCACCAGCTTGCTGTAAAAATCGCTGCTCTGGCGCTCTTTTTGTTTATCGGCATTTCTCAGCGTTTGCGTAGCCAGTTCCCGTTGCAGGGCAGTAATTTGTGACACCAGACGTTCTGCCACAAAGGCCACCTGCGCACTTCTGTTTTCGGCCACCACCTGACACAGCTGGGCAAAATTGACCCGCACCTCCGCCAGATATTCGCGTAATCGCGTGCCTTTGCTGGCAAAAAGCGTGACATCAAAGCGTGCCTGCTGCGCCGGAGTATGGGCAATAGGCTCTATTTCCCGAGCCAGATTTTCAATCTGTTGCTCAAGGGATTGCAACAAGGTTTGCGTACTCACCGGGGTTCTCCTGAGGCCAGAGGCTGCGCGCGCACCATTGCGCGACAACGCCTGACATACCAGCTTACCTGTAAAGCCGCCAGAAACAAGCTACCCGTAGTTGGTTACCCTTGCCGTTTTGCCCTATTTTGGCGGCAGTGGTGGCTGCATTACTGGTGCAGATTATGCTTTGTGTGTTGTTGATCATCATGTGGTGCTTCCCGGTGGTTGACCTAAAGCAATAAAAAAGGCGATCATGTCCGGCTGTGGGTTGCTTTTTAAAGTGGCTTTGCATAGATTTGGGCGTCTTGACCGTCGGTCGTCTCCCAACTTACTTTCTTGAATAGTCTGCTGAACTCGCTTTCTGTTACTTATTTATGCTGTCGATGATTATCGGCAGGCGTGATGGGATCGCTGTTGCTTCGCGACTATTAAAGTATAAATCGACGCTTTTTCAGGCCTTTATTATGAGCGCTACCGTTATGACCGCTACTGCACAGCAGCTTGAGTTTATTAAAGACAGTATCAAAACCATCCCTGACTACCCGAAGCCGGGCATACTGTTCCGTGATGTCACCAGTTTGCTGGAAAATCCAGCGGCCTATCAGGCCAGTATTGATTTGTTGACCGCGCGTTTTCGCGACACCGGTGTCACCAAAGTGGTGGGCACCGAAGCGCGAGGCTTTCTGTTTGGTGCGCCGGTGGCACTGGCGCTGGGTGTAGGCTTTGTCCCGGTGCGTAAGCCGGGCAAATTGCCGCGTGAAACCATCAGCGAAGAATATGAGTTAGAGTACGGCACCGATAAGCTGGAAATTCATACCGATGCCATCAAGCCTGGCGACAAGGTATTGGTGATTGATGACCTGCTGGCTACCGGCGGTACCATCGAAGCGACGGCCAAGCTGATCCGTCGTCTGGGCGGTGAGGTGTCCGATGCCGCCTTTATCATCAACTTGCCAGAACTCGGCGGCGAAAAGCGGCTGAACGGTCTGGATATTACCTGTTATAGCCTGGTCTGCTTCTCTGGCCATTAATATTTTTTGTCCTTCAGGGGACTGCCGGTAGCGACTGCCGGCATGCTGAAGGCCGTGGGATATAAAAAGGTCTCGCTCGCTCGTACGGGCGAGGCTGTGATAGCATAACTCTACAGATCACTCGACTTCTCCGGTATTAATGAGCTATCAGGTTCTTGCCCGTAAATGGCGCCCCCAAACTTTTACTGACGTAGTAGGTCAGGAACATGTGCTGACTGCGCTGGCCAATGGCCTGTCGCTTGGGCGTATCCATCACGCTTATCTCTTCTCCGGCACCCGTGGCGTGGGTAAAACTACCATTGCCCGTCTGTTGGCCAAAGGCCTGAATTGCGAAACCGGCATTACTTCTACCCCTTGCGGTCTGTGCGACAATTGTCGCGAGATCGAACAGGGGCGCTTTGTTGATCTGATCGAAATAGACGCCGCCTCGCGCACCAAAGTCGAAGACACCCGTGAACTGCTGGATAACGTGCAATATGCACCAGCCAGAGGGCGCTTCAAAGTCTACCTGATTGACGAAGTACACATGCTCTCGCGTCACAGCTTTAACGCGCTGTTGAAAACGCTGGAAGAGCCACCGGCCCACGTCAAATTTCTGCTGGCTACCACCGATCCGCAAAAATTACCGGTCACTATCCTTTCCCGTTGTCTGCAATTCCATTTAAAGGCCCTGGACGTGGAGCAGATCCGCAACCAGTTGGACAAGGTGTTGCAGGCCGAGCAGATTGCCAGCGAAGCCCGCGCCTTACAGTTGTTGGCCCGCGCTGCCGACGGCAGTATGCGTGATGCCCTCAGTCTGGCCGACCAGGCGATTGCCATGGGGCAAGGGCAGGTGACCACCGAAACCGTGGCGCAAATGTTGGGAACGCTCGATGACGAGCAACCGCTGGCCATTATTGAAGCGCTGGTGAGCGCTGACGGTGCCAAAGTGATGGCGCAGGTTGACCAGGCGGCCTCACGCGGCGTGGATTGGGAAACGTTGCTGGTGGAGACCCTGGCGCTGTTGCACCGTATTGCGATGGTGCAGTTGTTGCCCTCGGTGCTGGATAACCATTACGCGTCAATAGAACAACGGCTGCGCGAGCTGGCGCGGGTTATTCCGCCAACGGATGTGCAGCTTTACTATCAAACCTTACTGATGGGGCGCAAAGATCTGCCGTTCGCCCCGGATAAACGTATGGGCGTCGAGATGTCGTTGCTGCGTGCGTTGGCGTTTCATCCCAAAGTGATGATTGCCGAGCCGCAGGTCGTTAGCGTGGCGCAAGGGCATGGACCATTACCGTCGCCGAGCCAGGACAGCGCCCCTTCCGCGCCGGTCGCCCAAAGCGCACCACCAGACATCGGAGAACCGTCGCCTCCGGCGACCCCTAACGTTGGTCTCCCCGACGCGACGGCGCAGCTGTTACAGGCGAGAACACAGTTACGTCGTCAGCAGGGAACGTCGTCCCCAAAAAAAGCTGAGCCGGCGGCGCCTGGAAAAGCGCAGCCGGCCAACTCGGTGCTGGAGCGATTGGCTTCAGTTACCGAGCGTTCACTGGAACGTGCCAGCGGTGCGGCGGTTAAAAAGTCACCAGAAGCACCGATAAAAAAAGAGGCTTATCGCTGGAAAGCGGTAAACGAGCCGGAAGTCATCAACGAACCGGTGGCAACGCCGAAAGCCTTGCGCACCGCGCTGGAACATGAAAAATCGCCGGAACTGGCAGCTCGTCTGGCAGAAGAGGCGATTGAACGCGACGAATGGGCAGCGATTATTCACCAACTGACGCTACCCAAACTGGTACAGCAGTTGGCGCTTAATGCCTTTCTGGAACGCCCGGATGCGGCGACTTTACGTTTGCATTTGCGTTCTGCGCAGCGCCATCTGAATTCGCCAACGGCGCAAAAAACGCTGCTCGAGGCGCTGGTGACGCATTATCAAACGGCGCTGACGCTCAGCGTGATTGAAGATGACGATCAGGCAGTAAGAACGCCGCTTGAATGGCGACAGGCAATTTACGAAGAAAAACTGGCGCAGGCGCGTCAGTCGATTATCGCGGATAATAATATTCAGACTTTGCGTCGTTTCTTTGACGCCGAGCTGGATGAAGAAAGTATCCGCCCCATTTAACTGCCGCAGTAGGAGCATGGTGCACATACGCGGCCCGACGCAGAGAGAGATGAATATGTTTGGAAAAGGCGGCATTGGTAACCTGATGAAACAGGCCCAGCAAATGCAAGAAAAAATGCAGCAGGTTCAGGCTGAAATCGCGGCACTGGAAGTGACCGGCGAATCTGGCGCGGGTTTGGTTAAAGTGACCATCAACGGCGCGCACAACTGCCGTCGCGTTGAAATCGATCCTAGCCTGTTGGAAGATGACAAAGACATGCTGGAAGATCTGGTTGCTGCGGCTTTCAACGATGCGGCACGTCGCATTGATGAAACCCAAAAAGAAAAAATGGCAACCGTTTCTGGCGGCATGCAGTTGCCACCGGGCTTTAAGATGCCATTCTGATGCAAACCAGCCCACTCCTTGAATCATTAATGGAGGCGCTGCGCTGTCTGCCGGGCGTTGGCCCCAAGTCAGCACAGCGTATGGCATTCCAGCTACTGCAGCGCGATCGCAGTGGCGGCATGCGGCTGGCGCAGTCTCTGACCCGGGCAATGTCCGAAATTGGCCACTGTGCCGATTGCCGGACATTTACCGAACAGGAAATCTGTACCATTTGCGCCAATCCACGGCGGAAAGAAAACGGTCAGATTTGTGTGGTAGAAAGCCCGGCAGATATTCATGCCGTCGAACAAACCGGCCAGTTTTCGGGACGTTACTTTGTGTTGATGGGGCATCTGTCCCCCCTCGACGGCATTGGTCCTGACGATATTGGTCTTGGGCGGCTGGAACAGCGACTGGAGAGCGAAAGCATTCAGGAGGTGATCCTCGCCACCAACCCGACGGTCGAAGGGGAAGCCACCGCCAACTATATTGCCGAGATGTGTGGTCAGTATGGTGTGCTCGCCAGCCGTATCGCCCATGGCGTACCGGTCGGCGGAGAGCTGGAAATGGTCGATGGCACCACGCTGTCCCATTCGCTGGCGGGACGTCTGCCTTTCAAGTTCTAGTCCTTTATGCTTTACGCGCCGCGCTCGTGGCTGCGCTTGTTCACCCCGGGAGCTCGGTTGTTGCCAGTGCCCGGGGATGAATAAGCCTGTTTCTGCCTGGCTCTCTTTGCTGTTCTGCTGCCCCCTCCAGGTTTAGCGCGCTACCCCTGCGGCAGTGCTTTACGATTTCCTTGCCTGTTCCTCTTGAATCCGCAATTTCTGACCCCATCTCTTTGACAGCCTGTTTTAACTGTTTTTGTTGCATCGCGTCGCCAGGCCAATCGCTAAGCCTATGACCATGCATCAAAATCATTATTCAATACAGTTGTGTTTTAACCACGCAAACAGTTTGATTGAGGTATTTGATGAGTATGAAAGGACAAGAGACCCGCGGATTTCAGTCAGAAGTAAAACAATTACTGCACCTGATGATCCACTCGCTTTATTCGAATAAAGAAATCTTCCTGCGTGAGCTGATCTCCAACGCCTCGGATGCCGCCGATAAACTGCGTTTTTGTGCGCTGTCTAAACCTGAACTTTATGAAGGCGATGCCGAGCTGCACGTTCGTCTGTCCTTCGACAAAGAGAAACGTACCCTGACGTTGAGCGATAACGGCATTGGTATGACCCGTGACGAAGTGATCGACAACCTGGGTACCATTGCCAAATCCGGTACCAAAGCCTTTCTGCAATCGGTCGGTTCCGAGCAGGCGAAAGACAGCCAGTTGATCGGCCAGTTTGGTGTTGGTTTCTATTCGGCCTTTATCGTCGCCGACAAAGTTACCGTGCGTACCCGCGCTGCTGGCGTAAGCCCGCAAGAAGGCGTGTTCTGGGAGTCGGAAGGCGAAGGCGAATATACCCTTGCCGATAATGAAAAAGCCGATCGCGGTACGGAAATCACCCTGCATCTGCGCGCCGATCAGGACGAGTTCCTTGATGACTGGCGTGTTCGCTCGATTATCAGCAAATACTCCGACCATATTGCCCTGCCGGTTGAAGTTGAAACCCACAAGGAAGACGACGACAGCGTCACCTGGGAGCAGATCAACAAGGCTCAGGCGCTGTGGACCCGTGGTCGTGCAGAAATCAGCGAAGACGAATACAAAGAGTTCTACAAGCATATTTCCCATGACTTCAGCGATCCATTGAGCTGGAGCCACAACCGCGTAGAAGGCAAGCAGGAGTATACCAGCCTGCTGTATATCCCTTCGCAGGCACCGTGGGATATGTGGAATCGCGATCATAAACACGGCCTGAAACTCTATGTGCAGCGCGTGTTTATTATGGACGAAGCCGAACAGTTTATGCCGAACTACCTGCGCTTTGTTCGTGGTCTGATCGACTCCAACGATCTGCCGCTGAACGTATCGCGTGAAATTCTGCAAGACAGCCGCGTTACCCAGAACCTGCGCAGTGCGTTAAGCAAGCGTGCTCTGCAAATGCTGGAAAAACTGGCGAAAGACGATGCTGAAAAATACCTGCAATTCTGGAAACAGTTCGGTCTGGTACTGAAAGAAGGCCCGGCAGAAGACAGCAGCAATAAAGAAACTATTGCCAAACTGCTGCGTTTTGCCAGCACCCGTAACGACTCCTCCGAGCAGACGCTGTCGCTGGAAGAGTACGTGGCAAGCATGGTCGAAGGGCAGGACAAGATTTACTACATTACCGCCGACAGCTATGCCGCCGCCAAGAGCAGCCCTCATCTGGAACTGTTCCGTAAAAAAGGTATCGAGGTTCTGCTGCTGTCCGACCGTATCGACGAATGGATGATGAGCTATCTCACCGAGTTTGATGGCAAAACCTTCCAGTCAGTCAGCAAAGCCGATGAGTCTCTCGACAAACTGGCCGATGAAGAGAATGAGCAGCAAAAAGAGGCGCAGAAAGCGCTGGAGCCTTTTGTTGAGCGCGTGAAAACCCTGTTGGGCGATCGCGTCAAAGAAGTGCGCTTAACCCAGCGTTTAACGGATACTCCGGCGATTGTGACCACCGGTTCCGACGAAATGAGCACGCAAATGGCCAAACTGTTTGCCGCTGCCGGTCAGGATGCGCCAGAAGTTAAGTATATCTTTGAGCTTAATCCTGAGCATGCCCTGGTAAAACGTGCGGCCAACGAAAGCGACGACAGCCAGTTCGCCGAGTGGGTTGAATTGTTGTTGGATCAGGCGCTGTTTGCCGAACGCGGCACACTGGAAGATCCTAACCTGTTTATCCGTCGTATGAACCAACTGCTGCAAGCTTAATCTTTACCTCAGGTACTCTAGAGGGCCCCTTTATGGGGCCTTTTTCATTGTGCACCGGCCTGCTATCCCTGGCTGGCTTCTTCTAATAACCAACTGCGAAACAGACCGATCTCCCGCTCCTGGCTGCGTGAACGCTTAACCAACATATAGGTAGCGCGATCGACCTCGGCAAAGCCTAACGGCGCAATCAGACTGCCTTCCTGGATCTCTTTTTTAACCAGAATTTGCGGTGTCATAATAATCCCCAGGCCATTTTTTGCCGCCTGGATCGCCAGCGTGAGATTATCAAAATGTTTCCCCGAGACAAAATCGCCGCGGGTATTGGTTTTTCTTGCCCACTCCTGCCAGGCGTTAATTTTGGTATCAGCATGTAGCAAGGGCAGGGTCGCGAAGTCGGTTTCATAAGTGAAACGATGATGGAAATCCGGTGAGCATACCGGACCAATATAATCCACAGTGATAAGCGTGGCCTGGATCTCCTCGGACAGTGGCGATTCATTACTCTTAATTAAAATATCCGTCCTTTCATCAAATATATTTTCAATATTGACATGTGTCTGAAAGGTTAAGGCAATTTTCTCATGGCGCTGCGAAAAACGGCTGATACGCGGAATAAGCCATTGCGATAAAAAGCTCGGTGCACAGGAGATAATTAAATTATTTTCTTCCCGAGCCTTAATTTGCTTACAGGTCATCTCGATATTTCTAAATACCTGTTCACAACATTTTCGTAAAACTTCCCCGTCTTGCGTTAAATAAACTCTTCCAGCTGTGCGTTTAAATAATGGTGTGCCCAGCCAGCTTTCCAGGTTTTTTATTTGGTGGCTGATGGCGCTATGAGTGACATTTAATGACTCAGCCGCGGCACTAAAGCTTTCAAATACTGCCGCCTGCTTAAAATAGTGTAATGCGCGCAATGAAGGGAGATCGGACATAGGGCCACCTTGTTAGATAATCTCAACTTGTCTGTCTGTTTATATCATTTTCTTACGCGGAAAAAACGCTTTAGTCTCCATGTTGTCCCAACATGATTCACCAGGATGGTGATGAAGTTCTGTAAATAAAACTTGCCGGGACACCCCACTTCGCTTCTCAATGTGCCGTATGGCACGGGTATTTCAATCAATATTGAGGATCAATATGAACAATACTTCCGTAAAGACTCAGCTCGTTATGTTTACCGGTGGCCGCGACAGTTCGCTGGCAGCTTGTTATCTGATGTTACAAGGTATCCCGGTGCACCTCTACTCGGCTAACAGCGGATGCTCGCTGCACCGCGGCATTCTTTCTCATCGGGTTGAAGAACTTAAAAATCGTTTTGGTGACTTGGTGGTAGCTCATACCGTAGAGGATATAAGCGGTACCTTCCGTACACTGGCCATTGAAAATATTGAAGGTGACATTCTTAAATATAGAAAAAATTTGGTACTGCTGGGGGAAAAATTAGCCATCCATGCCCACCTGATTGATTTTTGTCACCGTCATGATATCGAAGTTATTAATGATGGTATCACCCATTATCAACAGGAATTCCCGGAACAACGGCTGGTGGCAAAAGAATTCCTGGTCGACTTTATGAAAGAGTTCGGCATTCAGTATCACTCACCCATATATGAATTTGCGCAATCTTCCGACGATGTGAAATATCGCCTGTTGCAGTTGGGGATCTCGACCAAATCCCTCGAAGGGGTGAGTATTTTTGGCGACAGTTTCTCTACACCAAGTGACGATACCATCCTCGCCTATCTGCGAGAAAAAACGCCGCTGGCGCTAAATATCGTCAAGTTCCTGTCCGGGGAAAGCCTGAATCTGATCAAGAAAGTGGCCAGCTCGCCCGCTGAAGCCGCCTGAGAGGAGTCTGCGATGAAAACCATCATCAAATGTTCCGCCATTATTATCCGCAACCGATCTCTGTTGCTGACCCGAAAACAAGGCACCACTATTTTTATCTCACCAGGGGGGAAACCCCTGCAGGGCGAGGACCATCTTAGCTGCCTGCGACGCGAAATCAGAGAAGAGCTGAATGTCGAAGCCGCAGAAATCAGACCTTTTGGCCTGTTTCATGGCATTGCGGAGTTTGAATCCGTGGCCATCGAAAATCACGTCTATCAGGTGGAAGTGGTGGGTCAGCCGGTGGCCAGCTCGGAGATCGCCGAAATTGCCTGGGTGAACTACCGTAAGCCTCCTTGTGAAGTGGGTGTCGCCTCGGTGTTTCGCGACAACGTCTTACCGCTGCTTTATCAAAAAGAGTTGATTGACTAATGGACCCTTCATCATTATCACCCCAGCTCCAGGCGCATCACGGCAGCCACTTTTACAAAAAAGTGAACCAGCTACGCGAGACCTTACGGGAAAAGCTTAGTGAAGTTTATGGCCTGGAAAAATACGATGTGTTTATGGTGCAGTCGGTCAGCGTCGGGCTGGCCATTCTGTCCCATCTGTTACATAAGCAGCAAATCTCCTTATCGCTGGCCAGACATCAACACTATCTGCCCATTGACCAGCTGTTTGCGCATTCGGTGTCACCGGGTATGGAGAATAGCGGGGTGCATATTGTCACCCACGTTAATCCCTATACCGGCGAGGTTAACCCGCTGAATCAACGGCAAAACCGCGTGGTGGTGGATGCCTCGCACAGTTTTGCCACCAACCGCCATAACGACCTGATTGAACACGGATCGCTATTTCTGGCACCACTGCACAAACATGCTTCGGTGGCGGTGGGTCTGACGTTGATCGCCGTGCGTCCCGAACACTACAGCATGCTGCTGCGCAGCGAATTACGGCTGTTTGAAGGCTCCACAATGTCGCCGACCCCCCTGGAGATGGCGCTGACCACCCTCGAAGACCCGCTTTGGCGGCCATTCAATGTGGCCAGCATTAATCCTATTGATATCGGCCTGCCGGACGGCGATCGTCTGCGCTCGGTTAACGCCCCGGGACTGCCGTTTTGCTGTTTGCGTGTGCCAACGTTTTCGGCACAACAGCAGCAGACGGTAAAAGCGCTTAACGGCAGTTATTTTGAACACAGCGATACATTGCGCTTATCCCGCTGGAGCCGCGGGTATAAGGGTGATTCGGTAGACTGTACCGCCAGCGTTTTTGAAGATATTTCAAAACTATGGAATATAAGATGAACAGAAATACTGTGGTAAACGGTAACCTGATTGGCATTCTCGGCGGCATTATTCTCAGCACGGATTCGCTGTTTATTCGCCTGATGGCGGTGGATAACTCTTGGTTGATTGTGGTGCTGCGCGGGGTGTTGATGTGGGCGGTGATGTTTGCTGTCTGGGGGCTGTGGCCAAAGAGTCGGGCGGTACTGGGCGTGCCCTGGATCACCCGGCAGAATCTGTTGCCCGCGCTGTTTTTTTGCGCGGCATCGGCCTGCTTTGTCAACGCCCTTAATCGTGGCAATATCGCTACTGTACTGGTGATTATTTCCTCAACGCCTTTTGTTTCGGCAATTATCTCACGGCTGTTTTTCGCCACCAAAATCGACCGCTCGTTAATGGGAGCGGCGATGGTGGGCATGTTGGGGGTGGTGATTGTCATGACTGGCCGCCAGTCCGGCTATGACGGCAGCGCCAACTATTTTGCCCTGGCGACTGCGGTGTGTATGGCTCTGGCCTTTATTTTTGCCTCGCGCGTGGAGCAAGGCACGCTGGCGTTGCCTTCGCTGGGTGGCGTGCTGGCATCGGTAGTGGTTTCTCTGTTTGCCGGTAGTGGTCTGGTCACCCCTTTGCTGGCGCTGCATGCCGGGCAGTGGGGATGGCTGGTTATTGAAGGGGCGTTGATTATTCCTGTCGCCATGGGGCTTATCTCACTTTCTACCCGCTATGTGCCCCCGGCCAATGCCGGTCTGTTTCTGCTACTGGAAACGGCGCTGGCTCCGTTATGGATTTATCTGTTCCTGCAGCAGGCTCCGACGCTGCATGCCGTGGTAGGCGGCGGGATTATTATTATGGCTGTCATATCGCAAACCTTACGGGTCAAAAAGCAGGCTGCTATAGCATTATAAGTAACTCCCTAAGCCCCTTTCTTGAGGAAGGGGGCGCAGAATGGTATGGTTGATCGTTTTCGACTCTTTATAAAAATTACATGCAAGGGGATTTACGCAATGCGTATCATTCTGCTGGGCGCTCCGGGCGCAGGTAAGGGAACTCAGGCGCAATTCATCATGGAGAAATACGGTATTCCGCAAATCTCTACTGGTGATATGTTGCGCGCAGCTGTTAAAGCCGGCAGTGAGCTCGGCAAAAAAGCAAAAGAAATTATGGACGCCGGTAAACTGGTCACCGATGAGCTGGTTATTGCCTTGGTTAAAGAACGTATTAGCCAGGAAGATTGCCGCAACGGTTTCCTGCTTGACGGTTTCCCACGCACAATTCCGCAGGCTGATGCCATGAAAGAAGCCGGTATCAAGGTAGACTTCGTGCTGGAATTTGATGTCCCTGACGAACTGATCGTTGATCGCATCGTTGGCCGTCGCGTACACGCTCCTTCTGGTCGCGTTTACCACGTTAAATTTAATCCGCCAAAAGTGGAAAATAAAGACGATGTCACCGGTGAAGAACTGACGACGCGTAAAGACGATCAGGAAGAAACCGTGCGTAAACGTCTGGTCGAGTATCATGACCTGACCGAACCGCTGGTGGCTTACTACGGCAAAGAAGCCGCAGCAGGCAATACCCAATACGTTAAAATCGACGGCACGCAGAAAGTTTCTGAAGTGCGCGACGAACTGGCGGCGATCCTCGGTTAATCCCGCGCAGCGAGTTACAGGTATCAGGGCGGCTTCGGCCGCCTTTTTTTATCCTTCTCTCCCCACTTCCAATCGCATTGATTGTTAATGCCATTTGCTGTTATCGGTTTCGATTTGTCAGTGTTTGGTTACAATGGATGCGCACGCAGGCACAGTCGATTTATTTTATCGCTATTATTTTAGGGAATTCAGCATGATGCAGAAAAAATTCGGTGTTTTACTGGTTAATCTCGGAACGCCGGAAGCACCCACTAGCGGGGCGGTAAAACGTTATCTGGCTGAGTTTTTAAGTGATACACGCGTGGTTGATCTCAGTCGACTGCTTTGGTGGCCGATTTTACGAGGAGTGATCCTGCCGTTTCGTTCGCCGCGCGTTGCCAAACTCTATCAGTCGGTATGGATGGAAGAGGGATCGCCGCTGATGGTATTTAGTCGGCGGCAACAAAAGGCGCTGGCGGCACGCTTGCCCGATACGCCAGTGGAACTGGCAATGAGCTACGGCAAGCCAAGCCTGCAAGACAGTATTGATCGCCTGCTGAAACAGGGCGTCAGCCATATGGTGGTTCTGCCGCTTTATCCGCAATACTCCTGTTCCACCAGCGCATCGGTATTTGATGGCGTGGCGCGGGTACTTAGAGAACAGCGCCGTTTACCTTCAATCAGCTTTATTCGTGACTACGCCGAACATCCGGCCTATATCGCCGCGCTGAAAACCAGTATTTTGCAATCCTTTGCCGAGCACGGCGAGCCGGACCGCCTGCTGCTGTCGTTCCACGGCATTCCGCAACGCTATGTTGCCTTGGGTGATGACTATCAGCAGCGCTGTCAGGATACCGCGCAGGCACTGAGTGAGGCGCTGCAACTGCCCGCCGGTAAGCTGATGGTCACCTTCCAGTCGCGTTTTGGCCGCGAGCCCTGGCTGATGCCCTATACCGATAAAACCATGGCGACTTTGCCCGCTCAGGGGGTAAAACATATCCAGGTGATCTGCCCGGGCTTTGCTTCCGACTGCCTGGAAACCCTCGAAGAGATCAAAGAACAAAACCGCGAAATATTTATCCATGCCGGCGGTGAAAAATTTGAATATATCGCCGCTCTTAACGATCGCGTCGAGCATATCGACCTGTTGCAGCAGCTGGTCACCCAGCACTTTTAACCGGCATTGATTAAACAAGGCGGAGAGTGGCAACCGCCTTGTTTTAGTGCCCGCACGACAAGACAGCGGCTTGATCCCTATAGCAGGCTAATGGCTTATGATAACATCGCGCCCTGTTTCCATTTCCTGTAACTCATCGCCATGAAATTTCCCGGTAAACGTAAATCCAAACACTACTTCCCGGTCAGTGCCCGCGACCCTTTGCTGCGTGACTCTATGCTGCAAAGCATGCAGCCCGACGCCGATACCGTCGCCTCTTATATTGTCGGTATTGACCAGACGCTGGTGGATATTGAAGCCAGAGTAGAGGATGAGGTTATTGCCCGCTACGGGCTGATCGCCGGACAGTCGAGTCTGATTGACGACGAACGCGCCGAGTTGCTGTATCAGGAACTGACCAGCCAGTCGCTGATCACCCATCAGTTTGCCGGGGGTACCATTGGCAATACTCTGCATAACTACTCGGTATTGGCCGATGACCGTTCGGTGTTGCTGGGCGTTATGTGCAGCAACGTTAAAATCGGCAGCTATGCCTATCGCTATCTGTGTAATACCTCCAGCCGCACCGATCTTGATTATCTGCAGGGCGTGGACGGGGCCATTGGCCGCTGCTTTACCCTGATTAATGAAAGCGGCGAACGCACCTTTGCCATCAGCCCCGGTCATATGAACAAGCTGCGTGCCGAGAGCATTCCCGAAGCAGTGATCGCCGGGGCATCGGCCCTGGTGTTGACCTCGTATCTGCTGCGCGGCGCCGCCGGGGATCCCATGCCGGAAGCGACCATGCAGGCCATCGCTTACGCCAAAAAATATCAGGTGCCGGTGGTTTTGACCCTGGGCACGCAATACGTGATTGCCGAAGATCCGCAAGGCTGGCGTGATTTTATTCGTGAGCATGTGGCGATATTGGCGATGAACGAAGATGAAGCCTGTGCCTTGACCGGCTTGAGCGATCCGCTTATGGCGACCAATCAGGCGCTGGACTGGGTGGATCTGGTGTTGTGTACCGCCGGGCCAAGCGGCCTGTATATGGGCAGCTACACTGAGGATGAGTTTAAGCGGGCAACGCAACATCCGCTGCTGCCGGGAGCCATTGCCGAGTTTAACCAGTATGAGTTTAGCCGCGCCATGCGTCGCGAAAGCTGTACCCAGCCGTTGCGTATTTTCTCGCATATCGCCCCTTATATGGGCGGGCCGGAGAAAAT
The DNA here is from genome assembly GCF_012933545.1 of Rouxiella aceris. Taxonomy (GTDB): domain Bacteria; phylum Pseudomonadota; class Gammaproteobacteria; order Enterobacterales; family Enterobacteriaceae; genus Rouxiella; species Rouxiella aceris. The sequence goes on from NZ_JAADJU010000002.1 coordinate 232,257, forward strand.
CATGAACACCAACGGTGCCGGGGATGGCGCGCTGTCGGCGCTGCTGCATGATATTGCCGCCAACGGCTTCCACCGTAACTCGGTACCCAATTCCAGCAAACATCCGCGCGACTATCTGACCTATTCTTCGCTGGCACAGGTATGTAAATACGCTAACCGGGTCAGTTATCAGGTATTAAACCAGCACTCGCCGCGGCTAAGCCGGGGATTGCCAGAACGGGAAGACAGTCTGGAGGAGTCCTACTGGGCGCGCTGATTTGCTGATTAGGCCGCCCTCGTTGTAAGCCAAAAGGCGCAGGCGAGGGCGGCCGACGCTGCCCGACAAGTGTCAGACAGCGGGCAACGCGTGTTAGCGGTTTTTACCTTCCACATCCGGCAGAAACGCAGTAAAAATACCCAATAGCGGCAGGAAAGCGCAGATTTGATAAACCAGTTCAATGCTGGTTTTATCGGCAACATAACCCAGCACCGCGGCACCCACGCCCCCCATACCAAACGCCAGTCCAAAGAACAGCCCTGATACCATACCGACCTTGCCGGGGATCAGCTCCTGGGCATAGACCAGGATCGCCGAGAACGCCGACGCGAGGATCAGCCCAATAATCACGCTGAGTACACTGGTCCACCACAGATTGGCGTGGGGTAACAGCAGGGTAAAGGGCGCGACCCCGAGGATGGAGACCCAAATCACATACTTGCGGCCAATCTTGTCGCCTATCGGGCCACCGAGGATGGTGCCTGCGGCGACTGCCAGCAGGAAGGCAAACAGATGAAACTGCGCATCCTGGATGGAGACACCAAATTTATGGATCAGATAGAAAGTGTAATAGCTGCTCAGACTGGTGAGATAAAAATACTTGGAAAACACCAGCAACAGCAGAATGCCGAGGGATAAGGCAATGGTGCGCGGCGGTAGTCGGTTAACGACCACGGCGGCGGGACCGCGTTTTTTCAGCAACTGTTGCTGATGGCTGTACCACTTGCTGACCTGCAACAAGACAATCATCCCTAACAGCGCCGCCAGCGAGAACCAGGCAACATGGCCTTTGCCATAAGGGGCAATAAGCAGCGCCGCCAGTAACGGGCCGAGGGCACTGCCAAAGTTACCCCCCACCTGAAACAGCGACTGTGCCAGACCGTGACGACCACCGGAGGCCATACGTGCCACCCGCGAAGATTCCGGGTGGAACACCGAGGAGCCGGTACCCACCAGCGCGGCGGCAATCAGGATCACCGGGAAACTCTGCGCCGCCGCCAGCAACAGCAGACCGGCCAGGGTAAAGCCCATGCCCACCGGCAGCGAGTAGGGTTGCGGATGCTTGTCGGTATAGTGGCCAATCAGCGGTTGCAGCAGCGAGGCGGTGATCTGATAGGTCAGGGTGATCATGCCAATCTGGGTAAAACTGAGGCTGAACTCATGCTGCAGCAGCGGGTAAATCGCCAGGATCAGCGATTGCAGCATATCGTTAAGCAGATGAGAGACACTGATGGCCGTCAGCACCGAGTAGACGGTGCCTTTTAACGCGCTGCTTTTGGTGGCTATTTTTGCCTGGCTCTGGTCGGTCATGGTTATCCTGTTTTAATCCTGTTTGGCAATATCCGCAAAGCGGCCATTAAGTAATACACAAAGTGCCTCTGCCGCCAGCTCAATATCCAGACCGCGCTTGCCGCCGGAGACAAAAATGCTGGCAAATTGTTGAGCGCCACTGTCGATCACCGTCGGCAACAGCTTTTTCTGACCCAATGGGCTGATGCCCCCCACCAGATAACCGGTCACTCGCTGCGCCAGTTGCGGATCGGCCATATCGGCTTTTTTTGCCCCCAGCGCCTTGGCGACTTTTTTCAAATCCAGCTGCGAAGCCACCGGTGTCACCGCCACCGCCAGATTTTTCGCCTCACCGTTTAAGGCCACCAATAAGGTCTTATAAACCTGAGCGGCATCCAGCCCGAGTTTCTTTACCGCTTCTTCACCGAAGTGAGTTTCATCACTGCTGTGTTCGTAAGGATGCAGGGTGAAACTGATTTTATTTTTCTCTAACAGTTTAACGGCGGGGGTCATTTTGCATTTCCATTTAATAAATGCAGGCTAACTGCGAACCTGTCTCGATTGGATAAAAAATAATCACAGAGCTCAATCGTCTGATACTAAAGAGTAAAGCATGTTTTTTAATCATTGAGCGCGTAATTTAAGCAAATTGAGAGTTGCCAGGCAGGCGCTCTCATTGCTACCCTACGCGCGCCGGCATGGATCCCTCAAGGACTCTATGCTGCCGCGATAATTAATAAAAATGAAATTCCTCTTTGACTGGCCAATAGAAATATTGGCCATTTTTTTGCGTGCTACCCGGCGAGGCTATGCCGAAGGCTTGTGTTTTAACAGGCCGGGAAGATTTCCTTCACCGTAAAGATGCAGTGCGCCAACGGCCACCACATAATTTCCTGCCGGCATCGCTTCCAGCCGTTGCTGCCACTGTTTGTTGCGCTGGTGCATCAGCACATCATAAAGCGTATTGCCAAAGGTCGCCGGCAGTTGATCGATATTAATAGAAGGACGGCGCTCCAGCCACCAGCCGATCATGGTCTGTAATAAGCGAGCATTAGTGTGCCAGTGCGTCAGCGTATCCTCAAGCAGACTCCGCCCCTCATTGGGCAACTGCTGTAGCAGCGTCAACTGTTGTTGCGCCCCTTCCAGTTCAATCACTTTTTTGCCCTGCGTTCTGGCACCGGTCAGCAACTGGAAATCGATACCGTATTCGCCGCGCAGACCTAAACGCTGTGCCTGTACCGCTTGCAGCGTCAGGGCAATCTGCCAGCACGGCAGGCTGGCAAGGCGATAGAGCGAGGTGCCCATTTCTTCGCACAGGCGTTCGATCTGCTCATATTGCTCGGCATTAACGCGCTCGCTGAGCGGCGGCAGGTCATCGGGTTGTCCAAAGGGCGAGTCATTGTTGACAATATCCGCTTCGACAATCAGCGCATCGGCCTGAGACATTTTGTAGGTCAGCTCCCTGGGCAGCGGCGCCATATTTTGCGTGCCCATATGGATACTGCCGACCAGATGAAAATAGCGTCCGCCCGGCAGACTGACGTCCACCGCCGGGTAGGGGTATTGTGCGGGAGAGAGTCTTCCGAACCAGCGAGCCAGTCGATTAAATAGATGCGATATCATGCGTAGTCTCCCTGTTACCATTGCCGTTATGCTAACCCGTCACTGTCGCGGGTAACAGGGAGAATGTCCTGAATAAGCGATAATCCTTAGGCTATCGCCAGTTTTGCCACCGGCTATTGCGGTTTGGGGGTGAAGTGCAGCAGACGATTGGCATTGGCCACTACAGTGATCGACGACAGCGCCATGGCCGCCCCGGCGACAATCGGGCTAAGCAGCGTGCCGGTAAAGGGAAACAGCACACCGGCGGCGATGGGAATACCGATCACATTGTAAACAAAAGCGCCCATCAGGTTTTGCTTCATATTACGCAGCGTGCCTTTGGCCAGCGCCAGTGCATCGGCGACGCCGTGCAGACTGGGGCGCATCAGGGTAATGGCCGCGGTTTCTATCGCCACATCACTGCCACCGCCCATGGCGATACCAACGTCAGCCTGCGCCAGCGCCGGGGCGTCATTTATGCCGTCGCCAATCATTGCCACCTGTTCCCCGCGTACCTGCAACGCCTTGATGGCCTCGGCTTTGCCTTCAGGACGCACACCGGCGATAACCTCATCAATCCCGGCCAGTTGCGCGATGGCTCTGGCGGTCAGCGCATTGTCACCGGTCAGCATTACCAGCTTATAGCCTTGCTGATGCAAACGTTGCAGCGCCTGAACGCTGTCGGCGCGCAGCATATCACGCACGGCAAACAGCGCCGCCAGTTTGCCATCAACCGCCAGCAATACCGGGGTCATACCCGCTGTCGCCTGGCTGGTCAGTAACCTCTCGGCATCACTACAGTCGATATGCTGTTGCTCCAGCAGGGCCTGATTACCGAGCAGTAACGACTGCTCAGCCAACTGACCGCTAACTCCCAGCCCGCCCAGCGTACGGAAATTCTCGACCAACACTTTGTCCATCCCCTGGGCTTTTTCGACAATCGCCTGCGCCAGCGGATGATGGGAACCCTGCTCCAGCGACGCCGCCCAACTTAATGCCTGGCGTTCGCTAAACTGGTTAAACAGATGGATCTCCGCTACCTGAGGTTTACCCTCGGTAAGGGTGCCGGTTTTATCAAAGACCAGCGTGGTCAGGGTGCTGGCTTTTTGCAACGCATCGGCATCTTTAACCAGTACACCAAACTCGGCGGCGCGACCGACACCGGCGGTAATCGACATCGGTGTCGCCAGACCGAGCGCGCAAGGACAGGCGATAATCAGCACCGTGGTAACAATCACCAGGCTGTACATCAGTTGCGGCTGCGGGCCAAAAAAGTACCAGATCGCGCCGCTAAACAGCGCAATGCACACCACAATGGGTACAAATACCGAGGAGATACGGTCCGCCAGCTTGCCGATTTCCGGCTTGCTGCCTTGCGCCTCACGCACCAGTTTGATAATGCGTGATAGCGTGGTTTGGCCACCCACCGCCTGAGCGATAAACTGCACGCTGCCGTCTTTTACCTGTGTACCGGCGCTAATTTTTTCGCCGCGGCGGCGGTGCTGGGCCAGGGGTTCACCGGTCAGCATCGCCTCATCAAACCAGGCTTCACCCTGCTGGATTTCGCCGTCAACCGGCACCCGATCACCGGGAGTCAGGCGCAGCAACATACCCGCTGTCACCTCCGCAAGTGGACGGATGCTTTCGCCCTGTTCGTCAATCACTCTGGCCGTGGGCGGCGTCAGATCCAGCAGACGTTCAAGTGCCTGCGAAGAACGCTGGCGTCCGCGCTGTTCCAGCGCATGACCCAGATTGATCAGGCCGATAATCATCACGCTGGCTTCATAATATAAATGCCGCGCCTGCATTGGGAAGACGTCCGGCCACAGCGTAACCATAAAAGAAAAAATCCATGCGGCGGCGGTACCCAGGGATACCAGGGTGTCCATATTGGCGCTACCGTGCAGCAGGCTTTTCCAGGCACTGCGATAAAAGTGTCCACCGGCGATAACCATAATAGCCAGCGTCACCAGACCGACGATCAGCCAGCCGCTTTGATTACTGGCGGTGACCATCATATCGCCACCCAGTAACCCCCAGGCCATCAGTGGCAGGCCAGCCGCCAGACCCAGGGCTGCCTGCCAGCTAAAACGGATCATACTGCTCCGCGCCGTCTGTTGCTGACGTTGGCGACGCAGGGTTTCATCAATAATAATTTCCGCGCCATAACCGGCTTTTTCAACGGCGATAATCAGCGCTTGCGGATCTTTTGCCCCTTTGACCAGGGCACTGCGCTCGGCCAGATTGACGCTGGCCTGGGTGACGCCGCTGACGCTCTGTAACGCGCGCTGGACTTTATTGACGCAACTGGCGCAGCTCATGCCGTTAAGCAGCAACTGCACACTGTCAGCGTCGCTGCTGTCCTGGTTAATCAGGGGGGCCGGAACAGAAGAGGAGGCCGCTGACTGATGTTCCGGCTCGGAGAATTCAGGCAGAGTCAGCGGCTCAGATTTTGGGGACGACCCCTCCGTTACCAGCTGCGCGTGATAACCGGCATTTTCTACTGCCGCAATCAGGCTCTGGCTGCTGGCATCGCCAGTCACTACTGCCTTATCCAGCGTAACTTCCACTTCTGCGGCACCGCTTACCGCTTCGAGCGCCTTGCGCGTCGAAGCTACACAGTGACCGCAGGACAAACCCTGCAAAGTCAAAATGGTGGTATTGCTCATAATCATTTCCTTTGGGCGAGACAGGCCCGGTTGGTTGTAGCCGAGGGCTGGTGTGATAAGTGATGTAGAATAAACCTTCCTGCAAGGGGAAGGTCAAGACCTATAAATCTCCCTAAGTATTAGCAATAAAAGTGTTGGGTGATTTTCTTTCTGCTCAATGCCATAGATACGCTTCTCAACCTGCATCACCGCCCGCTTAATCAGATGCCAGAGACCGATAGCTGTATTATCGAAACCCTTTAGTCGAGCCTGCGCTGCGTCACAAAGTAATAAAGAAAATTTGAGTTAAGTATTATTGCCTGGTTAAGATAAAAACACATAACCCATTTAAATTAAAAGGAATTTAATCTATGGCGATGGGATTTTTTCTTCGTGTGGGCGATAAAACCTCCTGTGGCGGCGAGATCCTGACTGGTGACCCAACTTTTAGCTGGTATGGCGTACCCACCGCCCGTGATGGCGATGCAGTATCCTGCGGCAAACATTCCGGGCGCTTCCAAATTTGCGGCGGAGTTCAGGATGTCTGGGATGAGGGACAAATGCTGGCCGGAACCCTGGATAGCATCAGTTCCTGCCCCTGTCGCGCCACCTTTATTAATTCCATTGTTGATTGCTATGAAAAGGAAGAGCAAACCGCCGTCACTGACCATGTCTTTACTAATACTGCTGCTACTGCGGTAGTGCCTCGGGTTGGCGAGGAGGCTAACCAAAAAACCGCCGCGCAGGATCTGCCTTGCCGTCATGCTATCCGTTTCCGCTGTAGCGATGACCATGGTCACTTGCAGCTGAATTGCCGCTATATGTTGTTGTTTCCTCAGGGGCACCGGGAAACGGGAATTACGGACGCTCAGGGCTTAACGGCATGGCATTTTATTGAATCTGCTGAACATACCAGCCTGCATCTATTAAAGGATTAATTATGCCTGTGTATCATCTCAGTACCCGTATTAGGGCTAACATTGCGCCGAGTTACTTGTTGTACGACTTATGTATTTACCGGATGGACTCCAGGCGAAATAAATATTCCCTGGTAGATGTAAAACAGCAACCCTTGCAGGGGAACTATGAAACCCAGCGTCATGCCACCGACGATATTAATGATCCCCTTTCTACAATCTATATTATGGAAGTTACGCTTTATCGCACAACCCTGCTTGAGACCATCTGTGTTTCCCTTGCTCCCTTTACCCATATGTATACGCTGGAAGAGTTTGCCAACGGCAAAGCCTGGTCGGCGGTTAAGCGCGAAAATCCCTGTTATTTTGAATCAATCGGCATCCCGAAACCGGTAAGCCAGGGCGGAGAAACAAAGGACGTAAAAATATCAATACCGGAAAGGCCTTTTATTGCCAAGGAATATCCAATTGGCGACCCCCGCGATCCTTTTGAAAAAAACAAAATTGAAAGAGATATTAGCGACAGATTAAATCATTGGTCTTTTCCTACCCAAGGTAACGCCAGCGTTTGCGGCCCGGCAGCCTTTTTTTACTGTCTGCAAAAGGATCGACCCGACATTTATGCCCAGGCTGCGTGGGAACTATGGCGTTACGGGAAAACCAAAATCGGCCAACTTGAGATCTTGCCGAGTGAGGGCTGTCGTCATCCTTCTGGTTTATTCTATACACCTGATGGATATAACAGAATATCCGGGCTTGATTGGATAACAATGGCTAGTCTGAGAGACTCGGAAAATGCACTTCTTAGCTTTGATACTCTCGACTCTCCATTTGCCGGGGTCACTATGTGGCAAATATTGACCGAGTGGTTTGAGAAAGCGGGCTATAAAATGGTATTTAGTAACGTTGGCATAACACAAGCCGGTATACAAGGAGTTCATGAGTTAAATGAATATGCAAGAAAAGGATATAAAGTTGTCACATTAATTAATGATGGCCTGCTTAATAGTGGGAGTTCATTATTAACCGTACCTACTCACTGGATTGTCTGGGAAGGTCCGCTAACTCAAGATCATGCAGGGATGGTGCAACTAAATCTGTTTTCATGGGGTCAAGTGCGTGAACAGATAAAGAGTGGTAAAAACCTATCTTTTTTAATTAATCGTTTTTTTGGAGGGGTGGTTTTTAAATCGCTAAAATAAATATGTGGTTATTAAGAACTGTTTTTTCATTGATTTTATTCTGTATAAGTGCATGTAATGCAAGAATAGAGTTTCTTCCCGATGGTGAAAATTTAAAACCCGCCAAGGTTGGAGAACCTTATTATCTAAAAATTAATATTTTGGGCGGCGGTGTTATTGGAGGGCCTAAGAAAATAGCAGGTTTGGCTATTCCGGATAATAATGGTATTTTCTTACGGCATTGCCAACTTCCAGAATGGGAAGTTGCTAATATGCAACCTAAGGATAGTAATAATTATAATTGTGTTGAAATATACGGAACACCCATAAAAAATGGCGAGGTGAAAATTATTATAAGCGGGTCAATGTATGGGAGTATGATTTCTAGCGCTAGAGAATTTAGCAAAAATTATAAATTACAAGTTATTCAGCCATAATTCTGAGGTGGCTAACTAAGTGGTAACCCCCCTCCGTAGAAAGGGAGTACTAAATAATATAAATATGAAAATAGCGAAGCGTTGGCAGTCAAAGTAAAACCGAGAAAATATGTCTTTAACAAGCGATTTTGGAGGAGTGGTTTTTAAACCGCTAAGATAATATGAGGAAAATTTTACTTCTTTCTTCGTTAGTTCTCTTATCTGCATGTACTTTGCAAGCCAGTTTTACTCCAGAAAAAAGTAAACTTAATGATGCTACGCTTGGAGTGCCATATTACGAGCAGATAAATATATTTGGTGGTCGTGTTCTTTCTTATGATTTACATAGTAAAGAGGTGATTGCCGGTGATATTACACCAGATAATATCGGACTACAAATGCAATATTGTAATGATAAAATGGGGAATAATTGTTTACAAATTAGAGGGGTGCCAATAAAAACAGGGATAGTTAAAGTGCGGGTATATGGTGGTTTGGCTGGGGGGATGTTTTCAAGGGCAGGGGAATTCGATAAGACCTATACAATCAAGATAAAACCACCGGAAGGTTCTTCTTGAAATTATTTTTCCGTATGAATTGTGCTATCACACATTCGTTTTTTGGAGGAGTGGTTTTTAAACCGCTAAAATAAACATGTGGTCATTGAAAATAGCTTTTGTATTTATTTTATTCTGTATAATCGCCTGCAGTCCAAGAGCGGAATTTCTTCCTGATGGCGAAAATTTAAAACCTGCAACAGTGGGAGAACCTTATTATTTAAGAGTCAATATATTGGGTGGTAGGGCTTTGGGGGGACCTAAGTGGATTTTAGGGTCTGTTGTTCCTAATGATTCAGGAATTGCCCTACGTTATTGCCCATTACCTTCTTGGCGGATTACAAAACAAACAACGGATACTAACGATCATAATTGCATTGAAATATATGGGGTACCAAATAAAACTGGAGTAATAAAAATCACTATTGGGGGAGCATTATATGGACATATGTTGGCCAGCGGCAGCGAGTTTAGCAAGATCTATAAATTACAGGTTACTCAACCATGATCGAGAGTTATCTTATTGGGTTACTTTTGCCTTGTATATGGCTTCTTCTGCTGCAAATGAGAAAACCGCTCTGGGTGGCAGTTTTCTCGCAGGTGAAAGGGAGCAAAACCTGTCCATACTCTTCACTATTTTGCCAGCGGAGCAACGTTGAGGTCATTTGAATATTATCTGGCAGGCAAGGTTGTTGGAAGTGCCTTTGTTTAACTTGTAACGCTCGCTATAATCCTTCCTTACCTGTCAGGTTGGCAACTTAACCGCGCGGTCATTTACCGGCAATCCACCCTCGACGAATGCAGCACATTTTAATGAAAATTTTTAAGGGGAATTTCAACGTGAAACGCTTGCCAGCGAATAATCGCTTGCACCATATAGATGCTTTACGTGCGATAGCCGCTTTGTGCGTAGTCATTATGCATTTCTACACCGGATTGCCCGGTGGTGCTGCCAGTTCAGCTTTGGCTGGCAATGTGCAGGTCCTTGATTTCGGCCGTATTGGGGTGGTTCTGTTCTTTACGATATCCGGCTTTGTTATCCCCGGCAGCTTGCAGCCTGGAGAGCATAAGGGCGTTTTCTGGATCAGGCGATTCTTTCGACTTTATCCCGCCTACTGGGTCTCTATCTGTGCCGTTATCCTCGCGCAATGGCTATTCCTCGATACAACTTTTAGCCTTCGGCAAATCCTGGCCAATATCACCATGCTACAAAACTTCATGCATTTTGAGAATATCCAGGGGGTGTACTGGACTCTGAAGGTTGAGCTGATTTTTTACGTTATGGTCTATTTGGCATTTTGTTGTCACTTGCTGGAGAAACCGGCTTTTTTGCTGGCAGCTTCGGCATTTTTCTTCGTCATTTTTGTGTTTTATCTCGATTATTGGACCGGCGTCACCACGCTTGCCCATCGTTTTATTGAGTTCGCCAATCTTTCGCATGTCAGTGATGCCCATGGCGGAACTGCAGACAATCATCCGTTACCTGGCGCACTCAATATGAACTGGGGTAATTTCTCTGGCTATTTTTCTGTAATGTTTTTGGGCGCTGCGCTGCGTCTGTGGTTTATTGGCAAAATGAATCGTGCCGATAAATTCGCCACAGGCATTCTTGCTCTCGGCTGGTTTGTTTTGTTACCAGCGATGGGAATGATTGTTTATGTACGGACACAGGACGTGGGGCTGTTTAGTATGTATGGCTCATGGAGTACGGCGCTGGCACTCTTTATGATCCTGGCTTTTTTGTCACCCATTCGATCCAAAATAATGGTTTGGCTTGGTGTGGTGAGTTATTCGCTGTATCTGCTGCATCCGCTGGTGATAGACACATTATTTGCTTTTCATGTGACGGCGGCATGGGCAGCGGCCTATCCGTTACTGGCATTGCTATTTTGTATTATTATCTCCGCTGCGCTTGCGGGATGTTTATATCATACGGTAGAGCGAACTGCCGTAAATATTGCCCGTCAGCTAACCAAGGGGTTAAGTATTCGCAATGGCAATTTATAGCGCCAGGATGGCGGATATGCTTCTTGAATAAAGGAAGTATTGATTTTTTCTAACTGGCTTTATGACTAAGGGTCGGAACCGCCTCTCAAGGATAAGTTAGAGAACACTAAGTCCTTTTCAATGGTTATGCCGCCCCCCATGCCACTCAGCGTAAATCCCCTTATGCAGCTATTAAAAATTCATAATGCGCATCCGCCAACTTTGCGATAACCTTCCAGTGAAGGGAAGGTAACGGAGGCAATATGAATATTAGCGATGTGGCAAAAAAAACCGGGTTAACCAGTAAAGCGATCCGCTTTTATGAGGAAAAGGGCCTGGTCACCGCGCCTATGCGCAGCGATAACGGCTATCGCAGTTATGCGCCGCGACATATTGAAGAACTTACGCTATTACGTCAGGCGCGACAGGTAGGCTTTACCCTCGATGAGTGTCAGGAGCTGGTGGCGTTATTTAATAACCCGCAGCGGCATAGCGCCGATGTTAAAGCGCGCACGCTGCAAAAAGCGCAAGAGATCGCCCTGCATATTGAAGAATTGAAAGCCATGCGTGAGCGCTTACTTGCGCTAGCCGAGGCTTGTCCCGGTGATGATGGCGCTTTTTGCCCGATTATCGATAATCTAAGTGGCTGCTGCCATAAGTAACCTGCCCGGAGGCAGTGCGTGACGGAGTTTGCCCGCTATCACGCAGCAGAAAAAGCACGGCAGCACCAAGGGTTGCCGTGCGAAAGGTTAAATCTGGCGGGCCGTGGTGCTGTGAATCACCTGCAGCGTATTGCCTTCGACACCGGTTACCTCCACCTCGTCACCGATGTTAAGGTTTTCGGCACCACTGACTCGCCAGGTGCTGTCACCAATACGGATGCGGCTAAAGCCATTTTCCGGTTGTTCCAGCAAGCGGCCATGCAGGCCCAGCATTTGTTGCCCGCGCTGGTTGAGGCTGCCATTGGGCGCGTCAGCGTAAGCTTTACGCTCTAGCCAACTGGCCCATAGCAAGGCAGCGATCACCGTAAACAGCGCAAAAGCCACCCCCTGCCACTCCCACGGTAGCGGGATCAGCCAAATCAGCAGACCAACCAGCGCCGCCGCGACGCCGCTCCACAACAGATAGCCGCTGGCACCCAGCATTTCTGCCGCCAGCAGCAGACCACCCAGCGACAACCAGAACAGATGCGGACTTGCCGTCAGCTGTTGCAGCATTATTTTCCGCCTTTGGTTTCTTTCAGTAATTCGGCAATACCGCCAATGGAGCCCATAATACTGGTGGCATCCAGCGGCATCATAATCACTTTACTGTTATTGGCCGAGCCGATCTTGGTCAGCGCTTCGGTATATTTCTGCGCGATAAAATAGTTGATTGCCTGTACGTCCCCGGCAGCAATGGCGGCGGAAACCATCTGTGTTGCCTTGGCTTCGGCTTCGGCGCTTCGCTCACGGGCTTCTGCCTGCAGGAAGGCGGACTGACGTTCACCTTCAGCCTTGAGGATTTGTGACTGTTTCTCCCCTTCGGCGCGCAGAATAGCCGACTGTCTTACCCCTTCAGCTTCGAGGATATCGGCACGTTTGGTACGCTCGGCTTTCATTTGCGCATTCATTGCCGAGACCAGCTCGGCCGGTGGTCGCACATCACGAATTTCGATACGGGTGATTTTCACCCCCCACGGATTGGTGGCTTCATCGACAATATGCAGCAGGCGCGCATTGATGCTGTCGCGCTGTGACAGCATTTCATCCAGCTCCATCGAACCGAGCACGGTACGGAAATTGGTCATGGTCAGATTGACGATTGCCTGTTGCAGATTACTGACCTCATAGGCGGCGCGTGCCGGGTCGATAACCTGAATAAAGCACACCGCATCGATAGCCACATTGGCGTTATCGCGGGAGATAATCTCCTGGGGCGGAATATCAATCACCTGTTCCATCATATTGATTTTACGGCCCACGCGGTCCATAAACGGCACCACCAGATTCAAGCCGGGCATCAGGGTTTTGGTATAACGGCCAAAACGTTCGACGGTCCATTGAAAGCCCTGGGGAACAATTTTGATGCCCGCAAAGACCACAATCAACGCCAGAACGATGACCACGGGAATAAACGTCAGCATAGTTGCAACTCCTGTAATGAGATATCTCAAAAGGTCAGTAAAACCTTTCCCTGTGTGCAGACAAGACTGCCACCGGTAAATCATCGCACATTTGGGCGGGGAGAATACGACTAAAGGGGAAACGAGAAAGAGAAACAGGGAGGAAGGTCACGAAAAAAGCACGCTGTTCCCGAGAGAGAAAAACAGCGTGCGTAAAATACGCGGTGGACGATCAGTAAAGCAGGGCGTAGAGCTGGCGGCGGTATTTGGCGGCTAATGCATCGCCAGTACCGAGGGCTGCCAGGATATCCATCATGGTTTTACGCGCACTGCCGTTACCGGCGGCGAGATCTTTTTTCAGATGGCCGAGCAATTGCTCAAGGGCTTCTTCGTTACGTCCCACTTGATGTAATTGCAGCGCCAACTGCACCGCCAGCTCGACGTTCTGCGGGTCTTCGGCAATCTGCTGCTGCAATTGCTGAATTTCCGGGGTATCCGCTGCTTGTTTCAACAGCTCGATCTGAGCGACCAGTCCCTGATACCGCGTATCACGGTCCTGTAACGGAATGGTGGCCAGCACTGCCTCGGCATCATCGCTGCGGTTAAGCTGAATTTGTACTTCTGCCAGCAGTAGACCAATATCGCTGCGTTGCTGGCTGAGCTGCCAGGCGTCTTTCAGCAATGGCAATGCTTCCAGCATCTTGCCTTCTTGCATCAGCGCGGTGGCCTGCGCTGCCTTGAGCTCTTCTTCTTTTGGCAGCACTTTGCTCAGCAGTTCGCGGATCACTTCTTCCGGCTGCGGTCCCTGGAAGCCATCAACCGGCTGGCCGTCCTGGAACAGATAGACCGCCGGAATAGAGCGCAAACCAAATTGGGCGGCAATTGCCTGCTGTGCATCGCAGTCTACTTTGGCCAGCACAAATTGCCCGGCATATTCTGCCGCCAGTTTGTCCAGGATCGGCCCAAGGATCAGGCAGTGTTGACTGCGCTCAGACCAGAAATAAAACATCACCGGCACCGTCATGGACTGTTCCAGCGTTTGATGAAGATTTGACTCGTTAATTTCGACTGCTAAAGGTTGTGCAAGCATAAATTCTGTTCTCTCTCGTCCGTTCCATTTACCGGGTAGATGGGGGCAACGCCATGATTCTTCAACCCACTGCCCTTGGCATGGCATGCATTTGCGCGGCTTCTCACGGCTTTGGCGGTAAATTATATTTCAACTGTTACTTCTAAGCAGCTTATCCAGCACGCGAGCCGGTAGCAGGCGGCGTAATAGTGACAAGACATGGGCGACCAGCGTGACCGGATAGCGCAATCTGGCTCGCGGGCTTTCCAAAGCATGGCGCAATTTTGGTAAAACCGCCTCTGCGCCCAGGGTGAATCTTTGCGCGATGCCCGGATTGGTTACCGGTTTGTCGGACTGTGCCTGCTGGACGTTTTGCGTAAAGTTGCTGTGCAGCGGACCGGGTTCAATCAGGCTAACCTGAATACCGCTACCGTGTAGCTCCATGCGCAAGGTATCCGACCAGGCTTCCAGCGCAAATTTACTGGCGGCGTACACCCCGCGATTTGGCGTGGTGATCAGGCCCATTACCGAGCTGGTCTGAATAATACGCCCTTCACCGTGTGGCAGCATGGCCGGTAATAGCAACTGGGTGAGCTGGTGGGTGCCAAACAGGTTGCTGGAAAACTGTTGTTCAAACTGTTCGCGGCTAATGCTGTGCAACGGGCCATAAACGCCATACCCGGCGTTGTTAAATAACCCATAAAGCCGGTTACCGGTTAAGGCGATCACCTGCGCGGCGGCTGCGGCGACGCTTTGTTTGTCGTCGAGATCCAGCGTAATGGTCTCAAAACCAAGTTGGCGCAGATTGTCGATATCCTGCGCTTTGCGACAGGTGGCCAGCACGCGATAACCTCGATTTCTGAGATCTTGTGCCGCAACCAGACCAATTCCACTGGAGCAACCTGTAATCAATACCGTTTTTTGCATAACTTTACCTGTTAAGGCCCCCTAATATATGGAGATTATGGTTTACTCAATGATGAGTCACCAAAGGTGCCAATTTGCCTGACATCCAGTCGGCAATAAAATCCTGGGCTGCCTGATTCGGGTGAAGCCCATCATCCTGCATCCACTCCGGTTTGATCGCCACCTGCTCCATAAAGAATGGAACTAAAGGAATGTCAGCCTGTTTGGCCAGGGTGGGATAGATCGCGTAAAACGCGTCGCCATAACGTTTACCGTAATTTGGCGGCAGACGAATTTGCATCAGGAAGGGCTGTGCCTTGGCCTGTTTTACCTGGTCAATAATTTGACTCAGCGTCTGGCTGATGGTCGGTGGCGCAAAACCGCGCAGGCCATCATTGGCACCCAGTTCTACCAGCACCCAACGTGGATGGTGCTGCAGCAGCAGCCCAGGCAAACGCGCCAGACCTTGCGCCGAGGTATCGCCACTGATACTGGCATTAACAATGTCCGGCATACCGCCACGCTTTTTCCACTGAGTATTCAGTAGCGTTGGCCAGGAGGTGTTTGCCGGCAAGCGGTAAACTGCACTTAAACTGTCGCCTACAATCAGCAGCGTATCAGCCGCCATAGCGCGAAAACTTAACATTCCCATCAACAGAAGGAAGGGAAGATGCCAGCGGAAAACGTACTTGAAGTTCATCATCTTAGTAAACACGTCGGTCAGGGTGAGCATCGGCTCTCCATCCTGTCCGGTGTTGAGCTGGTTGTCAAACCCGCTCAGACTATTGCGCTGATCGGCGAGTCGGGTTCGGGAAAGTCGACGTTACTGGGGATCCTTGCCGGATTGGACGATGGCAGCAGCGGTGAGGTGCGGCTATTGGGGAAAAACCTGGTATCCCTTAACGAAGAAGGGCGGGCGGCGCTGCGTGCCAAAAACGTTGGCTTTGTCTTTCAGTCTTTTATGTTGGTACCCACATTAAATGCGTTGGAAAATGTCCAACTGCCCGCGTTACTGCGCGGTGAAAGCGATGCCAGCAGCCGTGAGCAGGCGCTGCAGCTACTCAAACAGCTGGGACTGGGCGAACGTCTGCACCATTTACCGGCACAGCTTTCCGGCGGCGAACAGCAGCGGGTGGCGCTGGCGCGGGCGTTTATCGGACGGCCAAAACTGCTGTTTGCCGATGAACCTACCGGCAATCTCGATCGCCAGACCGGGGAGCGTATCGCCGATCTGTTGTTCTCCTTTAATCGTGATAATCACACCACGCTGATTTTGGTCACCCATGACGAACGGCTGGCGGCGCGTTGTCAGCGACGCTTGCGCCTGCGTGACGGAAAATTGTGGGAGGACGCATGATCTGGCGCTGGTTTTGGCGCGAGTGGCGTTCGCCTTCGCTGCTGATCGTTTGGCTGTCCTTGACGCTGGCGGTGGCCTGTGTGCTGGCACTGGGCAGTATCAGCGATCGGATGGACAAAGGACTGAGCGAGCAAAGCCGTGAATTTATTGCCGGCGATCGCGTTCTGCAGTCCAGCCGACCAATTACTGAGGCCTGGCTCGACGATGCCCGCCAACAGGGGCTAAAAGTCAGCCGTCAGCTGTCGTTTATGACCATGACTTTTGCTGGCAATACGCCGCAGCTGGCCGATGTTAAAGCCACCGATTTGGCCTATCCGCTCTATGGCAAGCTCGATACCCAGCCGCCGGGCGTCAAAGCCGAGCCGGGCACGGTGCTGGTTGCGCCGCGTCTACTGGCGCTGCTTAACCTGAAAGTCGGCGATAATCTCGATGTCGGCGATACCACGCTGCGCATTGCCGGGGTGATCAATCAAGAGCCAGATTCTGGCTTTAATCCTTTCCAAACCGCGCCTCGGGTGATTATCAATCTGGCGGATGTCGACAAAACCGGAGCAATCCAGCCCGGCAGTCGTCTGAGTTATCGTTATATGTTTGCCGGTTCGGCCAAGGATATCCAGCGCTATGGCGAGGCAATCAAAGGCTTGCTGCGACCCGATCAACGTTGGTATGGCATGGAAGAGTCCGACGGGGCGCTAAGTCGATCCTTGCAGCGTTCACAGCAGTTTTTAACCCTTTCTGCGCTGCTGACCCTGATGCTGTCTATTGCCGCAGTGGCGGTTTCCATGAGCCATTACTGCCGCAGTCGTTACGATCTGGTGGCGGTCCTAAAAACGCTCGGTGCCGGACGGCGGGCGCTGCAAAAGCTGATTATTGGCCAGTGGCTGGCGGTTCTGCTGCTGGCAGGGCTGGCGGGCAGTCTGATTGGCCTGGCCTTTGAGGCACTGTTGCTCAAAATGCTGGCACCGGTGCTGCCGGGGCAATTACCGGCGGCGGGGGCCTGGCCGTGGCTATGGGCGATGGGCGCGCTGCTGGTGATCTCGTTGCTGGTCGGCCTGCGGCCTTATCGCCAACTGCTGGCTACCTTGCCGCTGCGGGTGCTGCGCCAGGATGTGGTGGCCAATGTCTGGCCACTGCGTTACTTCTTGCCGCTGATTATGCTGATCGTGGTGTTGCTGCTGGTGGCGCTGGTGGGCAACAGTGCGCTGCTGTGGTCTTTGCTGGCGGGGATTGTGGTGCTTTCGCTGTTGCTGGGCGGCATTGGCTGGCTGAGTCTGTTGCTGTTAAAACGTCTGACCGTTAGCCATTTAGGGCTGCGTCTGGCCATTAACCGCCTGCTGCGTCAGCCCTGGGTGACTCTCAGTCAACTGGCGGCATTCTCCATGTCGTTTATGTTGCTGGCGTTGCTGCTGGTACTGCGTGGCGACCTGCTTGGTCAGTGGCAACAACAGTTGCCGCCAGACAGTCCCAACTATTTCCTGCTTAATATTACCGACCAGCAGGTACCGCAAGTGAAGGATTTCCTGCGGCAAAATCATGTTGAGCCCGATACCTTCTATCCGATAGTGCGCGTCAGGCTGAACAAAATTAATCAGCAACTGGCGACAGATCTGGTTCCACCCGATGCCGCCGGACGTGAGGCGCTCAACCGTGAGTTAAACCTTACCTGGATGCAGGGACTGCCGGCGCATAATCAGCTGGTGGCCGGCACGGGTGCGCCAAAAGCCGGTGAGGTGTCGATGGATGACGGCATTGCCGGCAGATTGGGTATCAAACTGGGCGATACCCTGACCTTTAGCGGTGATACCCAGGATTTTAGTGCCAAAGTGACCAGCCTGCGCAAGGTTGACTGGGACAGTCTGCGCCCCAATTTTTACTTTATTTTTCCGCCAGGTGCCCTCGATGGTCAGCCGCAGAGTTGGCTGACCAGCTTCCACTATCAGCCACAGGGTCCGCTGCTGGTGGCGCTCAATCGGCAGTTCCCGACGCTGAGCCTGCTTGATATCGGTGCCATTCTCGGCCAGCTCGGCGATGTGTTGCAGCAAGTCAGCCGGGCGCTGGAGGTGATGGTGATCCTGGTTATTCTCTGTGGCGGATTGCTGCTGTTGGCGCAGATCCAGGTGGGTATGCATCAGCGGCGGCAAGAGCTAGTGGTGTATCGAACCCTCGGTGCCAGCAAAAAGCTGCTGCGCAGTACCCTATGGTGTGAGTTTGCCGTACTGGGACTGGTGGCGGGAATGGCGGCGGCGATTGGTGCCGAAGCGGCGTTATGGCTGTTGCAGCGTAAGGTATTCGATTTCCCCTGGCAGCCGAATAAGGTGCTGTGGTGGGCGGTGCCGCTGACCAGCGCATTGTTGTTGTCTTTATGCGGTGGCTGGCTGGGGATCAGGTTATTACGCGGGAAGGCATTGTTCCGCCGTTATCCTGGTTGATAGCAAGGGGGCGAATGCCCCCTTCAGACGGCTGACAAAGTCCGTTATTAGGGAGAGTGCACCGTTGGGGTCGTAGCGGGCTTGCCCGCCGGAGCGCCCCTGGGTGTGCTATGCCCGGGTATCTCGATCATCAAGACGACTTTGTCATCAAACTCAAGGGGGCGAATGCCCCCTTGCTTAACGGATCACAGCTTTTCCAGTGCCCAGGCAATACCGCTGGCATATTCTGCCGGTAGCATTGGCACCAGCGCCTGTAGATTATCTTTCAGCAGCAGCGGGCTGGCATCGTTAAGATTAAGATGTCCCAGCTTGCGTCCGGCTCTGACCTCTTTTTCATACCAATGCAGATTCACCAGCGGCAGGCTCAGCCACTGGGTGTTGACATCGGTACCAATCAAATTGACCATCACCGACGGCGTACTGACGACTGGAGTTGGCATCGGTAGATTGAGGATCGCGCGCAAATGCAGCTCAAACTGGCTGATGGATGCGCCATTTTGCGTCCAGTGCCCGCTGTTATGTACCCGCGGTGCCAGTTCATTAATCAGCAAGCCGCCATCAACCACAAAGCATTCCATGGCCATCACGCCCACGTAGCCGAGTTCGTGCATAATCGCCGACAGCATTGATTCTGCCTGCTGTTGCTGCGCGGCATTAACCTGCGGCAAGGCAACGCTGGTACGCAGGATCCCGTCCTGATGCAGATTATGGGTCAGCGGATAAAACACCGTCTTGCCATCGTGCCCGCGTGCGCCAATCAGTGAAACTTCGCCAGAGAAATTAATCCCTTGCTCGACAATGCATTCGCCATAACACTCTTGCGGCAGGGTGACTTCTTCCCCCTGACGAAAACGCCATTGACCGCGGCCGTCATAGCCGCCTACGCGACGTTTGACGATCGCCAGCTCGCCAAGGCGCGGATAAATCTCCGCCCATTCTGCGGCATCGGCCAGCAGTTGCCACGGCGCAGTGGCCAGACCCAACTGGTCAAGCAACTGCTTCTGCGTCAGGCGATCGGCCAGGCGCGGGAAAATATCGCGGTTGACAAAGCCGGTATGGCTTGCCAGTTCGCGGGTTAAGGCGGTTTCAGGCCAGCGTTCAATTTCGGCAGTGATCACGCTGGTTTGAAAAGGTACCGCTTCAGGTTCGGCATCCAGACCTACCGGATAGACGGCGATACCCAAAGGTTCGCCTGCCTGGCGCAGCATACGACCCAGTTGGCCATTGCCTAGTACGCAGACTGGTTTCATGCTTCCTCCCGTGGGTCGGGGTTGTTCAGCACTTCTTCGGTTTGTGCCTGACGCCATTGCGCCAGCGCCAGCGCGATAGGCTTATCGTGCAGCGCCAGGATCTGTGCCGCCAACAGCGCGGCGTTGGCGGCACCGGCTTTACCAATCGCCAGCGTACCCACCGGGATCCCGCGCGGCATCTGTACAATGGAGTAGAGGCTGTCAACGCCGCTCAGTGCCGCGCTTTGCACCGGTACACCCAGCACCGGAACCAGCGTTTTGGCGGCAATCATCCCCGGCAGGTGCGCGGCACCGCCGGCACCGGCGATGATCACATCCAGGCCGTTGGCCGATGCCTGCTCGGCAAAGCTGAACAGTTTATCCGGCGTGCGGTGCGCGGAGACGATCTCGACATGAAAAGGGATATTCAGCGTTGTGAGGACGTCAGCAGCGAACTGCATGGTTGCCCAGTCACTTTTAGACCCCATGACGATGGCGATTTTGGCCGGGGTAACGTTGGATGTCATGCCTGTAAAGCTCCTGTGATTATGCAAGCGTTGCCAGACGGGCGGCTTATTCGCTATTTTTTTGCTAAAACGCGTGGCGTTCAGCACAGAACGGAATAAACAAAAATGATTATCTGGCCGAGAGGGCGCAAATCATACCACGGCAAATCGGCAAGGAAAACGGTTGCGTCGCCGTAAACAGGTGAGAAGCCGACAATGACTTTGTATAATCAGCGCAGAACGGATTGTCCAAAACTTTATCAGAAATAATGCTATCGGAAACCATGCTATGACTCAGGATTTGCTGGCCCCTATTTATGACTTTTTACACTGTGAGACGCCAGCGCGTTGGGTGGATGTCGCCCTGGAGAATCAGGATATCATGCTGATTGATCACGCCAACTGTGAGAAAAAAGCCGCCGCATCGGCCATGAGTCTGATGACCCGTTACCTCGATCGCACCGAGCTGCTGTTTTGTGCCGCCCGTCTGGCGCGCGAGGAGTTGCATCACTTTGAACAGGTGGTGGAGATTATGCAGCAGCGCAATATCAGCTACGTCGTACTCTCTCCCTCGCGTTACGCCAATGGCTTGCTAAAACATTCGCGCCACCATGACGATCTCAATCTTTTGGTCGATCGGCTGATTATTGGCGCTTATATTGAGGCGCGTTCCTGCGAACGTTTTGCCAAAATCGCGCCCTTTCTCGATGAGACGCTGTCGCGCTTTTATACTTCGCTGCTGCGCTCTGAATCGCGGCATTTTAAAGATTATCTGGCCTTGGCGCAGCAGTATGCCGGTGAGGATATCAGCGAGCGGGTACAGGAATTGGGTAGGGTAGAGGCGGAACTGATCTTGTCACCTGACGAACAGTTCCGTTTTCACAGCGGGGTCCCACTTTAAGGGGCAGTTTGAGCGGGCAAGATCAGAACGGGAAGTGGATAAGTTCCACGCCGTCTGCGCTGACTTTGATCATCGAGCCTTGTTGATGCCAGGCACCCAGCACGGCGCGATGTCCCACCGTCTCGCCAAGCATCACTTCATGAATGGCCGGTCGATGGGTATGACCATGGATCATCCACTGCACGCCGTGGGTTTGCATGGTGCGCACCACCGCATAGGGATTGACGTCCATAATCGCCATCTCTTTCTGGCTGTTTGACGCCTTGCTGTTGGCGCGCATTTTGGCGGCAATCGCCAGTCGCCACTTGAGGGGCAGCCACAAAAACAATTTTTGGATCAGCGGCTTGTGCACCTTTTTACGAAATTTTTGATAAGCCACATCATCGGTGCACAGCGTATCGCCGTGTAAAATCACCATACGACGGCCATAGAGTTCCAGCACTTTCTCTTCTGGCAGCAGCGTCATCAGACTGTCACGGGCAAAACGGCGGCCGAGCAGAAAGTCGCGATTGCCGTGAATAAAAAAGCAGGGTACACCCTGTTGATGTAACTGATTGAGTGCCTGGGCAATCT
Organism: Rouxiella aceris; assembly: GCF_012933545.1. Classification (GTDB taxonomy): domain Bacteria; phylum Pseudomonadota; class Gammaproteobacteria; order Enterobacterales; family Enterobacteriaceae; genus Rouxiella; species Rouxiella aceris. Next base: position 254,184 of record NZ_JAADJU010000002.1, read on the forward strand.
GGGTATGTAACGGCTGCGGATCGTCGTCGCCAATCCAGGCTTCAAACAGATCGCCAAGAATATAGAGCGCATCGGCCTGCGCCGCTTCCTGGCGAAGAAAACGCAGAAAACCGGCAGTAATTGCCGGTTCCTGTGCGCAAAGATGAATATCTGCGATAAAAAGCGTTGTCATTCCTGCGTCGCGTTATTCGCTAACGGTAACGCTTTTGATGATCACGTCTTCTTTTGGTACATCCTGGTGCATACCGCTACGACCGGTCGGCACGGCTTTGATTTTTTCTACAACGTCCAGGCCGTCGGTCACTTCTGCAAATACGCAGTAGCCCCAACCCTGTGAGTTTTCGCCGCTAAAGTTCAGAAAATCATTATCAACCACGTTGATAAAGAACTGTGCGGTAGCGGAGTGTGGATCGTTGGTACGTGCCATTGCCAGCGTACCGCGGGTGTTTTTCACGCCGTTGTTGGCTTCATTTTTGATTGGTGCATCGGTGGTTTTCTGGTTCATGCCGGGTTCAAAACCGCCGCCCTGGATCATAAAACCGTTGATGACACGGTGGAAAATAGTGTTGTCGTAGAACCCTTTACGACAATAGTTCAGGAAGTTTTCAACGGTGACTGGCGCTTTGTCAGCAAAGGTGTTGATAACGATATCGCCGTGGTTGGTGTGAAAAGTGACCATAATAATCATCCTGCTTTTGTTAGTGTTTACTCATTAATGAGGCAGTACTATAGCCTTTTCTTATACCATAACTCAAAAGTTGCCGTCAGCCCCTGCTTTTGTCTGGTGTGTCAGTTGCCAGCCGGCCACTGTTCTGAGGGGGACGTTATAACCCTAAAAAGCAGACAATATGCGTATCATCCGGCTTATGCCTTTTCCGCTGCGAAGTTTTCGTTATATTATGAACCTATTGTTCAACAAGCCGTTGCCGCCGTGGTTTTGCCGGGGGGGTGGTAATGCCTTGGGGGATAAAAATCCCCGACACACACACTTTTAGCCATAACTTTTGCCCATAACACAGATGGAATAGCTCGATGCTGAAGATTTTTAATACCCTGAGTCGCCAGAAAGAGGAATTTAAACCAATTCATGCCGGAAAGGTGGGCATGTACGTGTGTGGGATCACGGTTTATGACCTCTGTCATATTGGACACGGGCGGACATTTGTTTCTTTTGACGTCGTGGCGCGTTATCTGCGTTATTTAGGCTATTCACTGAAATATGTGCGTAACATCACCGATATTGAGGATAAAATCATTAAACGTGCCGCTGAAAACGGTGAGGATTTTACTGACCTGACGGCGCGAATGATCGCCGAAATGCATAGCGATTTCGCCGCATTGGGCATTTTGCCACCCGATGCCGAGCCGCGGGCCACGCACCATATTGCCGAGATTATCGAGATTGTGCAGCGTCTGATCGATCGTAACCATGCCTATGTGGCGGTGAACGGTGATGTGATGTTCTCCGTTGAGAGCGATGCGGATTATGGCCTGCTGTCGCGCCAGGATCTCGATCAGCTGCAGGCCGGAGCCCGCGTGGAAGTGGCCGATGTCAAACGCAATCCCATGGACTTTGTGCTGTGGAAAATGTCAAAAGCCGGTGAGCCAAGCTGGTCTTCACCCTGGGGCGAAGGCCGTCCGGGCTGGCACATTGAATGTTCGGCCATGAACTGCAAACAGCTGGGTTCGCATTTTGATATTCACGGTGGCGGTTCTGACCTGATGTTCCCGCATCATGAAAATGAAATCGCGCAGTCGAGCTGCGCCCATGACGGTCCTTACGTAAATACCTGGATGCACTCGGGTATGGTGATGATCGATCGTGAGAAGATGTCGAAATCGCTGGATAATTTCTTTACCGTGCGCGACGTTCTGAAATATTACGACGCCGAAAGCGTGCGCTATTTCCTGATGTCTGGCCACTATCGCAGTCAGCTGAACTACAGCGAAGAGAATGTGAAACTTGCCCGCACCTCAATGGAACGCCTCTATACCGCGCTGCGCGGTACCGACGCCAACGTTGAGCCCAAGGGTGGCGAAGCCTTTGAAGCCCGTTTCCGTGCCGCTATGGATGACGATTTCAATACGCCGGAAGCCTATTCGGTGCTGTTTGATATGGCCCGCGATATTAACCGTCTGAAAACGGAAAATCTCGAGGCTGCCAATGGCCTGGCGGCAGAGTTGCGCCGTTTGGCTGCGGTGCTGGGACTGTTGACCCAGGATCCTGAACAGTTCCTGCAATCCGGGGCGCAATCCGACGATAACGGCGAAGTTGCCGAGATCGAGGCGCTAATCAAACAACGTAACGATGCCCGTGCCAGTAAAAACTGGGCAATGGCCGATCAGGCTCGCGATCGTTTAAATGAGATGGGCATTGTGCTGGAGGATGGGCCGCAAGGTACCAGCTGGCGTCGCAAATAGATCCCCTGCCTCCTTCGCGCCGCAGGGGCTGACCCCGGTCACTTGGTTGAGTAGGTGAGCGGGGGGCGAGCGGTTGCCACAAGCAATAAAAAAGCGGCGATTATATTGAATAATCGCCGCTTTTTTGCGTAGGCAGACATCGCTGATTACGCGGAGGCTTTCACCACCATCTTACTGCTGGCGAATTCAACCTGCTGGTCGGCCAGGATTTTGCAGCGCTTGCGGGTTTCTACCTGACCGTTGACCTTAACCAGGCCTTCGGCAATCACCGCTTTTGCTGCTGCACCGCTCTCACACCAGCCCATAAATTTGAGCAGGTCGCAGAGTTCTACGTGCGGGTGAGATTCGAGATAAAAAGTTTCCATGTCATCCTGTCTTATTGTGAAGTCACATCGTGATATTCCTCGCATGCCTGCAAGGTGTTTTGAATCAGAGTCGCTACGGTCATCGGGCCAACACCGCCGGGAACCGGAGTGATATACGCCGCGCGTTGAGATGCCGTTTCAAATTCTACATCACCGACTACTTTACCACTTTCCAGACGGTTAATACCGACATCAACGATGATCGCCCCCGGTTTGATCCAATCTCCTGGAATAAAGCCCGGTTTGCCGACGGCAACGACCAATAAATCGGCGTTTTCGACATGATGGCGCAGGTTTTTGGTAAATCTGTGGGTGACCGTGGTGGTACAACCTGCCAACAGCAGTTCCATACTCATCGGGCGGCCAACGATATTGGAGGCACCAATCACCACAGCGTTTAAGCCAAAGGTATCGATATTATAACGCTCCAGCAGCGTTACTATGCCGCGCGGCGTACAGGGACGCAGCTTGGGGGCACGCTGACACAGGCGGCCGACGTTATAAGGATGGAAACCGTCTACGTCTTTATCGGGATGGATGCGCTCCAGCACTTTGACATTATCAATGCCCGCCGGGAGCGGCAGCTGTACCAAAATACCGTCTATTGCGCTGTCATTGTTCAACTGCTCAATCAGCGCCAGCAGCTCACCTTCGGTGGTGGTGACAGGCAAATCGTATGAACGGGAAAGGAAACCGACCTCATCACAGGCCTTGCGTTTACTGGCCACATAAATTTGTGATGCCGGGTTTTCACCCACCAGCACTACGGCCAGCCCGGGAGCACGTTTACCCTGCGCCAGGCGTAGCTTCACTTGCTCAGCAACTTCGCTTCTGACCTGCTGCGCAATCGTTTTACCGTCAATAATCTTTGCTGCCATCTGGGAAGAAATCCATCAATTAATAATTACGGGGGGATGCGCCTATTTTGGCAGAAGCTGCGCGCGCTGTCAGGCGTTGAATCATAATAAGCACAACATATCATTGGCAACGCGCCGTTTTTTTAGCACGCGCAGCAAAAAATGTTCGGCAGATTCGTAAGTTATGATTTTTTTATCATTGCATTTGGCTGAAAAACGACCCAAAGTTAATCGTTTTCATGGCCTCTTTGCCAGAGTGACAGAGAGAAAATCGCTACAGATGTTGATAAAAGGAACACAATCATGACGCGTAAAGTGGGCATTATCGGCGCGGGGCATGTCGGTGCCGATACTGCATTCTCATTAGTCACACAGGGGTTGTGTGACATCCTGGTGTTGATTGATCAGGACCAAAAAAAGGCTGCCAGCCAGGCGCTGGAACTGCGCGATATGGCTTCATTGACGCGCTCACGCGTGGCGGTGATCGCCAACGACTATGCCGCACTCGGCGACGCCGATGTGATTGTTATTGCCGTCGGCCCCAAAACGCTGCTGCGTGAAAATCGCCTGGAAGAGCTGGCGGAAACCCGCGCTGCGGTGCGTGAAGTGGTGCCAAAAATCATCGCCAGCGGATTTAACGGGGTGATTATTAATATCACCAACCCTTGCGATGTGATCACCCAAATTATTCAGCAAAGCAGTGGCTTGCCTCACGCCCGCGTATTTGGCACCGGCACCTCCCTCGATACTGCACGCATGAAGCGGGTAGTGGGCGAGTTCTTTAATGTCGACCCCAAAAGCGTTAATGGCTTTGTGATGGGTGAGCACGGCGAATCGCAGTTTGTTGCCTGGAGCACCGTGACCATTGGCAGTTGCCCGGTAGCGGATTTGACCGGGGATCGCGACGTTGATTGGGCGGAAATGGACACCGCGGTACGCGGCGGCGGATGGCAGATCCTGCAAGGCAAAGGCTGGACCAGCTTTGGTATTGCTACCGCCACCGCACGGCTGGTGGATGCCGTCTTGTCTGATGCCAATAGTGTTTATCCGGTGGCAACCTGGGACGATACGCAAAAAGTCTATATTGGCCAACCGGCGATTATTGGCGGCGGCGGGGTGGTGCAGCGGCTGCAGCCTGAGCTGACAAGTTATGAAAATATTGCCTATCTGGCCTCGGCACGGGTGATCCGCGCTGCCGTTGACGCCAAAGAAGACTAACGCACTGACTGGCGAGGAGGCTTAATCATTGAAATTTATTCAATCTAACCGCTTTCCTCGCCTGGTTTGTCTGAAAACCGCGTAAAATCGTTCAGGCATTAAGCAGTAAGCATAAAAGGCATTGACTCGACCTCGACTGCCCGTATAATCCGGATCCGCTGTACTGCTTCCTTGCACTACAATGCGCCCTTAGCTCAGTTGGATAGAGCAACGGCCTTCTAAGCCGTAGGTCACAGGTTCGAGCCCTGTAGGGCGTACCACCTCTACTTATTTTAACGTCTCCTAACGTCTCTCAAAGTCCACCAATCCCTCTCATGCCAGGCTTTCAGCCACATCTCATTGATCCCGACATCTATTGAAATCAACATGCAAATGGGGGTATAACTGACTATAAATTCATCACTACATGTAGGGTTTAGCCAATCTCCAAACGGGATGGCAGCTCAATCTTTCGCGACAAGTCAGCACATAGGCTTACGCAAAAGCAATAAGTTATTGAATCCATGCAGAGTTAAAGGATTAGCAACACGCAACGCTACCAGGATGGTGCCAATGCATTCTTCAGTTTCCAACATAACTGTCAGTACCCTCGATATGCTAATGCAGGATACTTGGCTGTTAACGCTCGCAGCCCGAAACGGGCAATCCATCACAATTGACGATGCGCTCTACCAGCGTTGCTTCGTCATGATTAAACAGGTGCAGGAAAGGCTTCTCGCCATTGGTGCATTTTCCACTTTTCGTGAAAAACACCCTCTTCGTCCCCGCGACAACGACATCAGTGATACCAGTTACTGGGGAAAACATGATACTTCGTGGATTTCTGTGAGTAGACCAAATGGCTGGTTAACTTCTTCGGAAGAAACCCTTGGCAAAACATTCCCAATAAATTTTCGGAAGTAAAAAACTATACCAGTTAGGATCGCATGCAATGCAATCCGGACTTGGTATTATCTGTGGATAAGCAAGGATGAATATAATGAATCAACGAACTGTAATAAAAATTATTACTGTGCTGACATTTTTGCAGGCTGGTTGCGGAACGACAAGCACCCATTCATCATGTCCCGATATGCAGGGAAGTTATAAAATCGAAAACATTGCAGACCTTTATATCAAAAAGAAATTTACTGGCGGATATATGGCAATGGTAGCAAGCAATGATTCTTCACAATTCATACCTGTTATCGCTGTCGATAAAGAAGATCTGGAGAGAGAAAATATTTCTGAATGCAGCCTTATACTACAAGGTGCGGGTGTTCTTACTCCTTCGGATAAACAAAAAAACTATAACGTGACAGCTACGTCACAAAACTACACCACTGAACGAAAACCCGGAACGTCATTTGTGTTGATGGTAATGGCTGGTTTTCAGTCCAATGTCTTGGGTGTTGATAAAATATCCGAAACACTGCCAGCCGAAATTTCAGAGCGTTTTAGTAAAGGGAGTTCTCAATAAAAAACGCCATTGCGCCTGGGACCTTATCCTGCGGCCAGAAAAGCCGGGTCGCACCTAATAAAAGAGAGGAGGAAAGGGTTTTTACTGTAATGGAATATGCCAAAGCCGATGATTTAATCTAAATAAATATTAAGGGTGGGACAAATCAACGCCTGAATTACAAGTCTTTTAACAAGGAGAGTAACAATGATGAAAGTCGTTAAACCAGTCTCTATTATTGCTTTTATTTTATTATTAAGCGGGTGCGGAACAATATTTGGACGCACAGGTATTCCCAGTTTCTATCCCAATGAATTTAGCAGTCCGCAAAAGGGTATATACCCGGGGACCCAGCTGGATGGAAAATTTCTCCAGTCTCATTTTCTACTCTTCGCTTTAATCGATCTCCCCATTTCATTGGTAACCGATACATTGTTGTTGCCAGTAGATCTTTACAGAATGAATTAAAGGGGGAGAAGGAAATGTGCGGAGTCATTCGCTTAGGTGTATTAGCCAGACCTGATGCCGTTAGAATTTGCTGCAAATCTCCGCTCACATAAAACTCGGCTTGCGGTAGCATTAAAGCCACGCCAATCGCCTTACCTGACTTGCTTGCCTCGGGGGGTATCGATCTAATACTCAGCGATGGCGTGTCTCATCCGGGGATCAGTTGTGAAAATTAGCGCTTCACGCATGTTGTTCAGCGCTGTATCTCTTATTGATGGTAGGAATTTACGTAGGCATCAGACTCTGTTTTGCAGGCTTTAAATACGTTATTTACCGGGCATTAGTTGTAATTAGCCGCGACTTGATTCAGTACTACGGCACGATTAAATCTGACAGTCGGTAAAGAGCGAAACATGGACGTATGCCTTAAAAGATGCTGGAAACGCCAAAAATAAATCGTTCTTTTTAGCGGGGCACTTACAATCAGCTCATGCTCTGAAACCCGTAGGTTTTCCCTGCGGCGTTTAAGTCAAAAAACACCGAGAGGGAAATAAATTACCTCAATCAGATTTATATAAAATTCATTATCATCTGAAGTGTATGTCTTATCCTCTCCTCCAGATTTTGTTGTTCCTGTTTTTTACTTTAAATAAAAACCAAGGTAAAACCCAAGAAATAAAAATGAATAGCGGTGTTAGAATTATAGATACCACTAAAAAACTAAGGTTCTGAGATAGTAATAAAATTAAAAAGGCAGAGGTTAATGTAAGAATAATTCTTAAATATAAAATCAGAATCCTCGTTGGTCTGTCAATATATCTTCTAATAAGTTTAGCGCCACAATGCGAACATATATTATTGCTATCAGTTAATTTACTTTTACAGAATCCGCATATAGCATGGGCATCAATATGGCTACTTTTCACAAAAACCTCTCAATATACCTTTGCTGTGTATAAAAATGCATATAACTCTAATTAATTATTTTATTTTACTGATGGTAACCCATACGTGGCCTATACTTTACAGAAGCACTAATGAAATTTGCAAGTGGATTTTTTATTAAAATTTTTATGTATTTAATATAAGAATGTCTCGATCTTGTGTTTTTTTTATTGAACTAGGCCTATTCTTACTCTTAATTTTGATATCCAACTACTATACAGACAAGTGATAGCACTTATGAGTATAAATAATAGCTAGGAATTATCCTACTAAATAACAGGCATTCAGAGGTCTTCATGCTGCAATCTGAATGGTACGGCAAAAACCTTTGTTTGGTTCAGCTAGACAGTAAGTGCGATAGATGTAACTTGTAAACTGAAGAACAATTATGACGGATATGGGATAAGTATTAGGATACAGTAAATAAATGTAACATTTTAAATGTTTATCCAAATGCAGTATTAACGGTGATGAAAATATATTATCCCATGAGGGCGGTGTTTGATTTATGGGGCGGGTAATGGAAATTCCAGAAAATATCTTCCTGCCTGGCTAAAATTGTCGAAGCACCATAGACCTAATCGACAACAACATAAATACTGAGAAAACACCAAGGGGAGTCATTTCTGACGAGTACTAACCGAATGTTTACAGTCAGCCTTTTCCAGTGACAGAAATAGAAATGGCCCCGTAGTATGGGGGGCATTTGGGTTAATAAATCTTATACCGGACTAAGGATTATCACTGAGTACAATCTTTAATGGTTGGTAGCGTTGTGGATCAAAGGTAGATAGCGGTAGCTTGACTAAAGTGTTGTTGCCACGCTGTTCGACTGCCTGAGTAATGGCAATGGCGCTGGCATTTTCGACCGTCTCGCAACTGAACTCGGTTGCGGCGTCAACGGAACGGGTGGCATCACTGTCTCCAAAAGGGGGAACGATCAATATACCTTCGCTCAGGGCATTGCCTGCTTTGTCCCTTAACTGTAATGTAATGGAAAGATTACTGAATTCACCCGCTCCGCCATTATCCAGTCTGAACGCCAGCGAACAAACCCCTTGTGTCCACATGCTATCGGTATTACGAATGCTTATATAGCGATGCTCATCGGCAGCATTGGCTATATTCCAATCCAATCCTAGAAGTGTAATTGCCAGTAATATATTGGTGATCCATTTCATAATTGAGTGTCTTCAACAGGCTTGTACAATAAAAAGCTTAATTACTTCCAGCTGTCTGCTTACAGTTTTGCAGCCAGCCTGCGGTATCGATCTTGCCGTTTTCCAGGTATTTTTGCTGATTTTGCCAGTGTGCGGCCAGGAACGGTTTAAGTCCGGAGAGACGTTTATTAAGTGTCAGCATTTGTTCGAAGACCGAGACTTCAGGTTTAAGTCCTTCCTGTCCGTACAGGGTTGCGGAATCGACCAAACTGCTTGCATAGTAACCAGTAAGCTGCTGAAGTCTATCGCTTTGTTCACCAAGCTTGGCTTTGCGGGTGGTGCAATTGGCATCGCTGGCGTCTTTATCCTTGCACAGCAATTCGTAGTTATGATTTAAGAAATCGAGGAAGCGACCATCATCTTGCAACTTGGTGCACAGGAAAGAACCTAAGTTCAGGCTGGCACGGATCGACTGGGCGCGATCTTCCTGCTGCTTTTGATTACTGGCGCGGAGCTGATTTTCCAAATCTTTCAGTTTTTGTTTCAGAGCCGCATCGTCGACACCAGAGGCAAGACTGCCCAGTGCTTTGGCGGTGTCTTTGTCATCATCTTTTTTCTTTTCGGTATTCGGGTTTTCAGCGCCCAGCGTCTCCCAGTTTTTTTCGAGTTGTTTAACTCTATCCTGAGAGGTAATGGTCGGCGCGACCAAGACCAAACGCAGGCCGGTACTCTTACTGATATATGGCGTTGCGTCGTTGTAGTAATTAACTTCTTTGCGGGTGGCACTACGGATGTCTGACTGGTTAGATTGGAAATTCCCGCCACGCACGACGTAGCCCCCGGCCTGACCGTGTAAGCGATTCAGCTTGTTGAGATAAAAGGGCGTAAACATCATTTCCGAGACATTACCCAGCATGTCATAAAGACCCAGAGGATTAGGCTTGAGAAGGCCAATGAGTTGCACTTTGCCATTGGACGATTGATCCCCTGAAAACCACTCATAGTTTTTAATATCATCCATTGGATAATGCACATCGCGGAACTCGGCACTGTTGACTTTCAGCCCGCCCCGGGCGGCAAATTCCCATTCAACTTCAGTCGGCAGCCGCAAAAAACCTGGCGCTCCATCTTCTTTTGGCAACTTGTCGATGGCATTGGTGCGCAGCCACTGGTTAAATTTATCGGCCGCCGCAACCGCCTCGAACCAGCTCATTCCGGTTGCAGGTACGCTGAGTATGCGTGAGGGAGTGGGGCAACTCCCCTCCGTTAAGGCCTTATATTGCAAAGCGGTGAGCTCATATTTGGCCATCAGGTAATAACGTCCTTTTCCTTTTTTGTCATCCGCAAAGCTACCGGCGATAAAAGTCGGGTAACTATGTTCGATGACCCCCCAATCCCCGCCATCTTGCCCTAGCGTGATGGGCAGATCATCAAGCGGGCCAGCTACGGGTATCTCGACGCGACGAAAAACCATCGACCCCTCGCAAGGCATGGGCAGGACAATATCTTCGTCATCGGGTTTGGGATTGTAAGTATTGCTTGCCCAGGGAGCGGCCAGAACAGGCGACATATTGGCGAGCAGGCCAACAACTAACCAGTACCGTAAAGGGGACAGAGTAAATTTCACGAACAAGCTCCGCAAATCATAAGTTGAATTGAAAATGAAGGGGAAAAGATCACACTTCGCGCAGGCTCTGCGCAGGTTCAATATTAATGGCTCGCCAGGCCCCGATGCTGGCAACCAGCAGTGCAACGACTGCCGTCATTACCATCGCTAACACACTCTGCTCTAGCGTAATTTTGCAAAGCATTTGTCCGGTGGCCCGACTACCGGAGAGCGCCCGGTTAAAGACCTGGCTGGCGATTAGATAGATGCTGTAGCCGCCCGCGTAAGCCAGCAGGCTGAGCAGGCAGCCTTGTAACATCACATATAACCCTACCGCCGGGCCGGTAAAACCGAGGAGGCGCAAAACGGCAATATGTTTACGTTTGCGATCAACGTTGGCGATAAATGAACCGATAAGAGAAGCAATACAGCCGACAAGTGCCGTGGCGGCGATGGTATTAAAAATGACGCCAAGCACCCGATTAATGCTTTTTACATTCTCAATATCAGCCAAACGGCTGGCGGTTTCGATGCGTTGTGTTCTCAGATCGCCTTCGAGGCTGGCAACGTGATCAATGTCTTTGGCGTACAATCTGGCACGGGCATACAGCGGCGGTTTATTGCTAAAGGGATCACCGCTGCTAATGCCAAGGGCGGGAATAGCATAGCCGTCTCTGAAATGTTCGAGCATGAGTAGCAGCGCGGGTTGGGTAAATATGGCCGTGCGGTTAAAATAGGTCGGCGGTAAAATGCCTGCCACCGTCAGGCTGTTTCGCCCCCATTCCTGACGTTCTTCACGCTGACGGCTCACCCGTAAGGTGACCGTATCCCCGACCTTGACGGCCAGTTTGCGTGCGGCTTCTTGTGTCAGGACGACATCATTATCGTGCTGGATCTCAATGCTGCCCAACAGCGGATCGCCGACGTCGGTAGGGATCACCTCGGCATTTTCAATAAAATGGCTACTGTCCGTCTGCAGGTCGGCAAGGGTATTTAGGGAACGTGTTTGTCCAATGGCAAAGCCGACATCTGGCCGTTGACGCAGTTGTTCTATCCAGCCCTGGTCATAGCTGCCACTGCTAAGCATGCGGATTTCAAGGTTACGGGGATCTTTTGCCAGATCATCCTGCAACTGGCTGACAATCCCAAAACGCAAACCAAACAGCAGCAGCAGAGGGGCGATCACCGCTACCAGTGAGGACGTGATACAAAAAGAGATAATGCGATCGTGCCACAGGTCTTGTAGCGCCAGACGACCAAGGAGCAGGATACGGTTATAAGGCAAAATAGGTCCCCCTCTGAGCTTGTCCTTCTGCATCAGCATGGTTGGCAGAAATCGGGGCAGGACGGGCGATAAGACAAGGTAAATTGAAACGCTGTACCAGCGGCCAGTCGTGGCAAACCACCAGTGCCATCATGCCCTCCTGGCAAACCAGATCGATAAACAGGCTAAACAATTGCTGGGCATTGTAGGGATCAAGCGCCGCAGTGGGCTCGTCCGCCAGCACCAGCGCCGGACGGTGTAACAGGGCGCGGGCGAAGGCGGTTCTCTGCCTTTCACCAAAGGATAACTGTGCCGGATATTTAGACAACAGGGGGCCCAGCTTCAGGGTATCAGTGATTCTCGCCAGCATCGTTTTGTCTGGCACTCTGGCGAGCAACTGACATGGCAACCGCATATTGTCTTGCACTGTCAGGTAGGGCAGCAGGCCGCCATTTTGCAGTACAAATCCAAGTTGGCGTGCGCGAATGTCTGCCAGTTCTGTTTGCTGATTGCTGTTGAGCAATGTAGCGACATCATATTGTTGATTGCTATCACTCAGCTCGAAGCGGCCTACGTGACTGGGACGCAGTAATAAGCCGATAGCTTCGAGCAGCGTGCTTTTGCCACAACCACTTTCGCCGGTAACCGCCATCACCTGGCCTGGCCGCAGCTCGAGCTGCGGCAGGTAAACACGGTGAGCCAGATCCCCCTGACCACGCACTACACACAAATCCTCAATGTGTAGCATCAGGGCATCATTTCCAGTGGTACCGGGTAGACGCGATCGCGGGGATCACTTCCTTTTGCGAGTTCAACCCAGCGATCAACATCGGCATTATATTTCTGGTAGTAACGCAACTTCGCTGACAGGGTGCGGATAAATTTCTCCTGTGACAAACCATCCCAGCTCTTCCAGGTCTCTTCATCAAGGTTCAGGACGTCACTGCGATACGGCAGGTCGGCGAGATATTCCCCTAACACGCCAAGATCATTGATTTTAGTATTGTCCTGCTGCTTGAGCTGGTTGGGATCGGCACCCATGGTTGCGGCGATGGTTCGCAGTCGCTCAAACATTTTGGCGGGGGAGATCATGCCTTCATTAGCAGCTTGCAGGATCTGATTCACTGCGTCGCTCAAATCGCTCAGTTGACCTTTGGTCAGCAGCACGCGAACGTCGGTGGTGGGAATGTTTTGCTTAATCAGATCGCGGTCGCTGATCCAGGCCTTAAACACCAGCGGTGCCTGGGTATCATTCTTTTTACCGAGGTAGGCCAGTTGCATGGCATGACCAATTAACGCGGTATCCTCAAGTAATTTCTGCTCTGGCGTCGGCTTCTTGCCATCATCTTTGGAATAGATCGCGCTGCCGATGGCAGGATCGCCCATATAGGCTGACTTGACCTGTTCGGTAATAGCCGCCGCAAGGGTATCAACCTGCTGACCAAAGGTTTTCAGGTCACCGGCATCCACTGCCTGATAAAGGTTTGACTGCGTGCTGTCAAAGTTGGAGAGATCGCGATACTGACCTTCGGCCTTGGCATGGTCATCTTTGCCACTGGGTGTCTTCAGGTGCAAGGTATAGATTGCAATACCCCGGTTGCCCGCTTCCAGCCGCAGCTGTTTGGCATCAAGACCTGTTCCTGACAGTTTGTTTCCCCCCTCAATTGCCCCGGCATCGGTGATTAACACCATATAACGCGCGCCGAACGGGCTCCAGTCAATGTCGTCAATCGCGGATAGCACGCCGGCATAACTGTCTTCGTCGTATAAGGCGCTGGAGACTTTGGCCTCTTTCAGATCGGCGACCTTCTTAAGAAAATCTTCGCCATCTTTTACCTGATTGGGATCGGCATATATCTTTGTTCTATATTCCAGTCCCGGCACAACTTTGTTGTTTGAGCGAAACGAAACCAGTCCAAATTTCACCTGTTCTTGCAGATGCTCTTGTTTGATCTTGTCGTAGATCTTGTTCACCGTTTCTTTGGTGCGCTCAATGTACGGACCCATTGAAAGGGTAGAATCAATGACGAAGACAATCGAGGCATTAAACCCTTTGAGTTGGTTGACATTATCTTCATGTTTGGCATTGGGATCGGCCTTGCTGATAGAGGCAACGTTAAGTAAACGCGTGTAGAACCCGCTTTCAGTCATGACCTCTTCACCACTCAAAATGGGCAACAGATAAAACTGCTTCTGCATATCAACAAAGTATTCGGGTTCCTGGGCCAATACACCCTCTGCGTGACCCTCGCGTTTCAGCTTGGCGCGTAGTGGCGCAATCAGAGATACCGGGTCGGGGGCAGCGAGGATATCGTCAAGGCTTTTTCTTTCTTTGAAAAATAACAGGCGGTCGCGGTTAGCCGGGTTAGTAAAGGCCAGGGTCAACTGCATTTTCCAGTCAACGGTGCATGATTGCGGTAACCAGCCAATGGTTTTTCCATAGCTGTCCGGGCCGACTTTGACCCAGCCTTGGCCATTTGCATCGGCTTTTTGATAAACGTAAAGGCTGCTAAAGGCCGGTTGTAACTCGCCTTTATCATCACCGGCAGTTTTACCCAGTTTGCAGCCAGGGGTGGTGAGCACCCGTTGATATAAGGTTTTTTTCCCTTCTTGCAGTAGCGGCTTGTCGCCATCAGCGGCAAGCGCGTGGCTGCCAAGAAGCAGGCCGCACAAAGGCAGAGCCAGCCGAAAAAGAGACTTACTCATCATTTCTTCAGCTCCTCAAGGCGTTGTTTGGCCTTTTGGTTATTCGGATCAGATTGCAATGCGGTTTCATACCAGTAGGCTGCGGTGTCAGCATCTGGATTTTTGAAACATTCGCTTGGTTGATGAAATTTAGGGTCATATTCATTTGCGTAAGCGAGCGCCACCTGGCTGTCACCGCCCTGTGCCCGGTTGGCGTACAGGCGTTGCGCGACGCCACATTTCTTCGCTTCTTTAGCCGCTTGAATAATGGCCAGCAGCTTGTTGCTGTCGAGCTTTTGCTGCACGCAATTTTGTACGAAGTCGAGTTCGCTTTGGCTATTGAGGTTAGCCGGTGAACATTCGCCTGCTGTCGGTTTATTTGCTGCTGTGGCTGGCGAAGCCGCAGCCGCCGTGACTTCGGGCTGTTTATCTACTTTCGCGGGAATGTTGGTAGCGGCCCCTCGCCCTAAAAACCACCATAGCGCTCCTGCGACAATCAACAACACCAACAGGGCGGCGACTATCATTGGAATACGGGATGATCCCGGTTTTGGTTTGCGCTCAGCCTGTGCCGACATTGCCGGTAACGGCGTTGGCTCAGTTTCCACAACGTCGGGGGGAACCATTACTGGCTCGGATTGTGGTGCGCTTAATACGCTACTTCCGCTGTAATTACCGGTCTGACCGCGGGCTTCGGATGAGAGCAACTCATCGCGCGCCAGTTGTAACGTGGTGCTACGTATTTCCCCCGATACCAGCTTAACCTGGATTTGTACCTGGCTGGCATTTGCCAATAGCGGGTCAAGCAGAGTTGAACCAATACGAAAACCGCTACCCGTGTCTAACTGGTAGCCGCCATTAATGGTAAACCAGTGTGGGGCCGGGCTCCAGCTGGCATCAGGCTGCAAGTAGTTCTGCTCATTGTTGCACAGTGTAAAAGTCAGGTCAGGTAATATGGCTTGTTCGCCGCGCAGGCGAATCATCAATTGCGCAATCCCTGGCTCCGCTGGTTGGCTGGCGATGATTTTAGCTAGCATGGCATGTTCTCTTGTTTCAATTGGCTGATAATTAGACCAAGGTCTCGGTTATGTTCGACGGAAATATCGCGGGTAGCACTATGACCCGCGTTGTCCAAAATGATGGTCATCAGGGCCGATAGCCAGTCCCCCATGTAGGAAACTCCGGGTTGAGGAGCAAGAGGTGCCAGTTGCGGCAGTTCATCATTGATAAGCGGCTTCTGCTGGATAAAAACTTTATTTTTCTCACCAATATAGCTATTGGGAACCTGTTCTTGCGGCAGCGAGAGGTAACCGAACCAGGCAATGAAATCACGTATCGCCAACTGGGCCCGCAGCACCTGACGAGCCATAAGCTGGCTACGGCTGGTACCTGCCTGTTCCTGGCCTGCCAGTGCCCGTTTCAATACACCCTCGAGATCCAGACGTGTGGCGGCAGTGATCAGCTCTTCACAGAGCAGATTCACCATTTCACTGTTTATACCAAGCTGTTGCCATTGTCGGGTTTGCTGCGGTAATTCTCTCAGGTGGGCGACCCAGGCCTTGAATGCAAGCTGGGCAAACTCGTCATCCTGGCCCACTCTTTGCGGCGCGGGTGTTGATTCGATAACGACAGGTTGATCCTCGACGGGCGAACTGGCAAAGGGATTGTTTGCAAAAGGGTTATCTCCAAACGGACTGGGAGAGTATGTACTTTGCGGATGATCAATCGTGGCATGCGGTTCGGGATCCTGCTGACGAATGCTCAGATAGATATTATTCAGTTCATAAGTGGGGAGATCCAAGCGACCGATCATTTCCCCCATACTTTGCGGACAAACGGATAAACCTTGCCATAGTTCTTTGGCAATGGCTTGTTTCTTAACTAACTTGTCGTCGCCGTCTTTTTCATACCAGCGGCCGAGTCGTTGATCGCCTGTCTCATGGCGACACTGCAGCAACTGTTGATGCAGGTGTTGCAATTTAAAATCCAGATTGGCTACGCCGTGCAGTGCCTCGCTAAGACGAGATGCGCCGCCATCGTTTAGCCTAAGCATGGCTTGCCATGCGTCCCGTGGTTCGGCAACATGACGAGAAACGATTTTCTCATTGATAAAGATGCTGCCCATTTTGTCGAGCACATCTTGATAGCGTTCAGCGAGAGCTACTTCTTTTAGCGTCTCGCTATCAGCTCCGCTTTCCAGCGTGAGGAAGGCGTTATCCATTCCGGGTTTACGCACAAGGAAGCAGTTATTAAATGGTTTACCCGGGGTCCATTCCGTTAGCCAGTCGAACTCTTTAAAGCCTTCAAGCAGAGTGATAAGCAGCATGCCTTCCATACCATCTTTCAACTGACTTTCCGTATGCTGCAAGCTGTCGGAGATGCGCTTGTCGCACATGGTGATGGCCCAGAACAATCCTGGTTTGCTTTTTGCTCGCTCTTGCGGGGTTTTGCCCTGGGTCTTCTCCACCCAGCGGGTTAATACCGGGCCGACATCCGTAACCTCGCTTTGTCTCACCGAGTTGGCGCAGACCACCAGAGCATTCATCTCCTGGTTATCGGTGTAGCGCTCAAAGAGGTAGGCCACTTTGCCGCGAAGCAGCAGTTGCGCTATTGGGCTAAGACCATCCTGATCGGGGCCTTTCAGTTCGGTTTTCTGTAGACGTGAGCGATAGCCGGGGAAGTCGAGTAAGTCGACCTGCGCCATTATGCTGCCATTGGCAACTTCGGCCAGTGGGAAAATAAGCTCGGTAGTAAGCGCTGCCAACTCAGCTTGTAACAAGGTGGCGCTGCCGATCTGCTGGCTGTCTTTCCAGTAGCGTATGTCGACACTGCGATCCTGATGTGAACCGAGACGACTCAGGCTATCGACGTTCATGATACTGCCGCTGCTGTGATCGGTAAGAGCTTCCAGAGGAGCAAATACCATCTCAGCGTGGTTAAGTTTTGTCAGCACATTCGCCAGGGATCGATAAACTTCGGTCAGCTCGGGTAGCTCCCCCCACAATAGAGAGAAGAGGTCCGCCCGTTCATTTACACTTAGCGTCGGCGCGATTTTAAGCACCTGGGGCCAGTAGGCATGTTCAAGCTTTTCTACCGATTTTTTGAAGGAGGCGTTGAGGTAGTCCCACAATGCCACGACATCTTCGCTGTTAACCCCATTATATGCGTTACTCTGGCCTGCGCGTTGCAGGTAGGGGCGCAGGCGCTCTTCAATGCGGGATTCGTCAAGCTGATAACTCAACTGCTCGTGGTTAAAGTCTTTAAACCAGGCGTTGGACAGAATCTTTGCCAGATCTATTTCGCTAAACAGGCGCAGGGGAACAGGGTAGCCCGCCGGCGTTTCGGGTATCTGTTTGGTGAAACGGGTGACCAGACCGGTAGCCTCTTTACCCACCCCTACAGGGTTCACCTGTTTGATAAAGTCTACCTGCTGGTTGCCATACTGTGCTTTCAGTTGGCCATTGCTGCCGGCCGCCAACGCCGAAATAAGATAGGACTTACCCGCTTGCGAGATACCAAAAAATCCCACCGTCATCGGCGTGGTGGCGACTTGTGTGAGGCTATTTGCCAGATTGCGCGTGCGAAGTAAATTGATGTTGAGCTTATCTGCTTCGTTATCAAGACGGCGAGAATTCGTTCGCACGGCGTCCACCCAGCCGAGTGCATCCTGACAACCCCGGGCGATAGCTGACCAGCCTTGTTTAAGGGAATTTTGTTCATTGTTCATTATTTTTTCACACTCCCGCTATCGAGCCAGTGCCGGCTATCAATGAGTCCGGTATCGGGCATGGTATTGAGCTCCAGCTCCACGTCGTTCTTGTTAAACGATTTGTCGGTGTTGCTGCTCACATCAGCGATTATCAGGCGATCGCTGATCAGCCCTAATTTGCGCGCTTGCTTAGCTTGGTTTGTTGCAACGGTCAGTCTTACTTGTAGATAAGGTGAACCGCTGTCCAACGATGTCGCCGCAGAGAATTTTCTACGGCCATCTTCACTAAAACGCAGGGTATATAACGGTGCCGCGGTCCAGCGCTCGGCATCCAGCTGACGGTAACCTAACCGCAGATCGCCGCGCATAATGATGCTCTGCGTGGTGGTCTCCCCGGCGTCATTTGTTATCGACGGCAATTTGATCTGGCCATTTTCCGAATGGATGTGGCGGTAAACAATATCGGCATCGCGGATCAGGCTATCCATATCGATGATGCCGATATGGCGAATGGTCGAATAGGGCTTAAGCGCCGAGGTGCGGAAATGGAAGTTGGGAATACTATGGTTGGCACACAGCTGTGACAACATTGCGCCCACGGAGGCGGTGCTTTTGGGATCGTCGATATGGCCGTTTTTATGGAACGGATACCAGGTGCCGGTCTGGTAACCATGCAGCGCTAAAATTCGCCCTGGAGGTAACGGCAGATTACGACGAATGATGGCCTGAATACCCGGCAATTGCGACGGTCGGCCAGTCAGCAGCAGCAGATCGCAGTTGTAGCAGGATAAAACCTCGCACAACGCGGTGAGGATTTTATCGATACTGAATTTACCCGAGCACAAATCGTTGTGCATCTTCACCAGTGGCAAGTCCAGCGTGATATTACCCAATTTGAAGTCATTGGGGCCGCCAGCCTTTTGTATTTCACGGCGGACAAAACCCTCGACTTCTTCACGGATGCTACCCGCTGGCAGCAACTCACTGACCCGCTGATTGATCAGCTGGTGGTTTTGCTCATCCTGCGGGTCATATTTTTCGTAACAGCTCAGGATATGCAGAGCCAGGGGGACGAACAGCTGTAAACAAAGCTGTTGACGTAACACTGACTCGGCTGCGCTAATATTTTGTGAACCACACAGCTGAGACATAAGGGTTTCGACCGAGAACACCCCGACTTCATGCAGCGCCTGCTCAAAGGCTGGCAGCACGTAGGACTGAATCACATCAAGCAGAATATCATCGCCTGCGATTTTGAAACTGTCACGAAAGCGCTGGTGTGGAATGATATGCGCATTGGCTCCGCCACCGGATGAACCATTGCGATCCAGGCGATAGTCCGTGACCACCAGGTCCGTTGTCCCGCCGCCGATATCGATTGAGGCAATAGTGATGGTTTCTCGCTCTTTGCGGTCGGGTCGGCCGATGGTGTCGAAAAACTCTTCCGGGTGACCGGCGAAATTCTGATTGATCTCGGTATATAAATATACCAGCTGAGCGCAAGAGGCTTCGTCCCACTCGACGCGGATTTTGGGCAGCGGGATCTTGATGTTCCCTTGATGGGTTGTCTCTACTTCATCATCGTAAGGATTATTTTCGCCAGTGTGCCAGCGCAGGGATTTCCACACCAAACCCACCGCCTGACGCATTCTCTCGTCGAGGATGCAGCGTTCAGCCATTGGCAGTCCAGGCGGTACTGTAAGAATGATATGACGCAACTGACGTGGGATCCCCGCATGTCCCTGGCGAATACGCTGTTCCGGGCTATTAATCTGGCTGATGGCCTGGGTTAATACTTCAGACAGCATAAAAGTCATTAAAGAGCTGCGTGAATAGCGAGGTGTGAAGACCGGAATGCGATCCATCTCATCTTCAATGGTATGGAGTGCTTCGCCTCTTTCATCGATCAAGTTGGCAAACGGGGCTGCTGTGGCGAGCGGATTGGTGTCTTGTACATAGCTGCCGTTAAAGCGCCAGCCCTGACCATAAAATTTCTCATCCCACAGGTAACGTTTGGGGCTGGAGATGCCTGTTGAGCCTTCGCTGCCCCGGCGGCGTGCCGCTAAGCGACTGGCTTCACCACCGATTCTGGCAATGGTCGGCCATTGAAAGGCATCATGGCGGCCGCTGCGTACCGAGCAGTGATCTTTGCCGAAAAAGGCTTGTGAAAACTCCACCCGGCTTTCGAATGGTTCGGTATACACCTGTTCGGGAGAACTGAGATCGCGCAGTTTTAACACATAATTTTGCGTCAGACCCGAGCCAGACTGTCCGTGATCTTCGATTAGAATGCCGCAAGTACGGGAGTTGCCGACATCGAGGATCAAATCGACCGATATCGGCTTGATGGCGTTGGTTTCCCGGTTGGCAATCATCCGAAATTGCGGCAGTGCAATAGTTGGCTCTGTCTGAGCTTGCAGACCTTCTAGCGGAGTGGCCATCAATGACAGCAGATTGAGGTAGTGAGCCAATGGATATTGCTGAGCGAGTTCTTGTTCACGCTCGTCAATGTCCCGGCCTTTGCTGGCTTCTTTAAACACTTCTTTGAGCCAGTCCTTTACCCAATCCTGGGTCAGATACCAGTTGAGGGCATATGTCGCCGTCGCCACGGCAAATGTCGCCCCCGCATTCACGTCCTCTTGATTTGGGCTGAGGTCTGCTGTGGTGTGCTGTTTGGCCATGATACGTGTGTCAATAGCCACCGTCATGCGGTGGGTATGGCCATCCATATCGGCTTCAGCCAGTTTCACCAAGCGGAAACGTGCCCAGTTGAGTGGTCCTTCCTGATAAATATTCGGCGGACTAAAACGAAATACGGGGAGAGGCAACCAGGTGCCATCAAATAATTTCAGGCTCTGTTCAACGGGAATATCGTACTGGCTTTTGGCCTTCTCAATATTGTCAGGCGTCGGTTGATAGAAATAGTAATCGCGCTGCTCGTTGTAGATCAGACGGGTAAGCACACCGTTAGCGAGTTTGACAAATTCACCGGCAGGCAGGCGCCCGAGGGCCAGGCCAAAATCCATAAACTGGATCCCGGAGTCGCCGACCAGTGTAATTTGACGATCAAAAGAAACAATCTCAGGCAACATAATTTAATCCGCCCCGGTTTAGGTGTTGGGTTGAAGCATGCGAATAGGGAAGGTTTTGTCCCCATCGTTGCTGCCGACGCAATCTGCGCGACCAGACTCTGGTGATTTGCACTGTATGTTTGGAACGATGAAATTTGTTCCGTCGCTACATGTCATCTGTTCGGGTTGCGTGATGTTAAGGGCACCTTGCTGCAAATTGCCCTTGGCTGAACCGGTGCAGGTTACGCCACTGGACTGGCGCACACTGACGGTGCCATTGCCTTGTTCAAAGTTGTATTGCAACTGCAGCGGACGACCGGTGAGCTTGTCCTGGATGCCGCCATTGGCCCGCCACTGGCCATTAAGAAACCGAGCCGGGCCGTCCCGCAGGTTAGGCGGCAGTGTCAGCGGTTTTCCCTGAGCCGGGGTTGCCGGCGGTTGGCTGTTGGCCGTGTTAGCGGGTTGCTGAGATCCCGTGTTCTGAGCATCCTGGCGAGCCGGTTGAACCGGGTCAGTGGATTTGGTTACATCGCCGTTTTCGGTATTGTTCAACGGTTGTGGCTTGTCACTGGGGAGATTACTGGCATCCGCAGCGGAAGAGGTGTCAGGATTAACGGGGTGCCCGGCGTCTAGTGGCTGGCCTGAAATGGTTTTTTCTCCCTCGCTGGTGTCTGCCACTGCACTTTTTACTCCACCAGTGATCTCTGCCCCTGCGTTTTTCTCAGCCGTCAGTTTTTGCACATTCAGATCGGCAGTGGCCGGAACATTCACATCTGAGGCATTGCCGGTATTAGCGTGGCCGACGGCTTGCGAGAGGGTTTTATCTCCGGATAAACCTGGCAGGCCCGGTAATGAGAGTGAGGGTGCACAACCACGGAGCAATCCCAGCAAAACAGCCAGAAACAGCAGAGCTAACAGTAACCAAAGCAGCCAGCGCCACCAACGCCAGTTCCAGCGTCGGGTTCGGGTAGCCGTCTCCACTTGCGGTATTGTCGATGATGTTGCCGTGATGGCTGACTGTACGACCGGCTGGATAGGTGCGGAAATCGGCGTTGACAGCGGTACAGAGGAGGGCTCCAACCAATGCATGGGATCCTGCTGCCCTTCTGTCGGGTGGATAAATCCCCAAAAGGTAATAACCAGCACCCCGTTAACCAGATAGACAAAATCATAATCGGGGAAATGGATAACTGACTTCAATAGCTGAGCAAATACCCGGCGATCGCCGCCTGTTCCACTCTGTTCAGCGTTAAGCTGTTGTTCGCTTAATGCTTGTACCGCTATCCGGAATTCATTGAATTGCTGACGTGCAGAGGCTCGTTCGCTTTCGCTTGCCCCACTCCAGGGAACAACGTCGCCGGGAAAGCTGCTATACCAGTCGGTTCGATCGCCTCCCTGATCGTTTTGCGGTACGGCGAGGTGGCGGGCCAGATCGCGTCCGGCATCGAGACGGTATATGGCTTCCCGAAGCTGAAATGCCATTTTGAACACCGGGTAGCCGGTTTCACCAAGCGCCTTAAATGAAGAGTTATGCCCTGTACGTAATAGGGGTCCCTGAATCGAATCTCGCATCGTCTAATCCTTGTAAGGCTGTGAATTAATGCAATTCTTAGTGAGTGCGGCTAATTTTTTCTCGCCCCAGGCGTCCATTCAAAGCCCCAGCCAAAATGTTTGTCTAAAGACTCCCGGTCAGGGAAGAAACTGTTGAGGCGTTCAACTTTTATGTCACCATCAACATTTTTTAATCTGGCTATCGCAGCGACATTATTGCGTTCGTTGCCATCAACCAGGGTGGAGCTTATCGGCGGCTGACCGGGGACATAAAGGGTGATGGTGGCATTGGTGCCCTGCCAGTTATTTGTGCCACCGTAGATAAAGCTATAAATCAACACTTCATCAATATCCTGCCAGTTGCTTCCGTTGATGAAGAGCCATTCACCATCCTGGTCGTCGCCGTCACGCATATCTTTTTGCAACAACATATAAGGTGGTTTGTCGTAGTTACCGAGAAATTTACTCAGTGCCTCGACGCCGCTTTTTTTGCCATTTTTAAAACGAACAAATGCTGCGATATCCAGATCAATGGGTTGTTGGTGCGCACCTTGTTGCCAGGTCAGATTGGCTTTAATTTTCCCAAAGTCCTTACGCTTCGCCAGATTTATGCTGGGGTTATCCTGAGTTAAGCGAGTAGGGGAGGGTGCCGGGGAAAGCGCGACGGGCGTTTCTACTGGAGGGTTATTATAAGTATGCTGCCGATACCACCACCAGGCGAGCGCCAGCAGGGCCAATAAAAGCAGTAATAACAGCCAGGGCAGTAAGCGTCGTTGCCAGGATGCCGAGGCAATCGGCATGGGCGTTTGCTGCACAGGAATTGCCCAGTTGATCAATACAGGCTCGCCACCGACGCCATAGCAGCTTAGCCCTTGAGAATGGGTGAGCAACATTTGCAAGGCATCAGCGGATTTATCCTCGCCGCGGGAGGCAAGCTGCTTAATCAGGCCTGCAAGGATATCCTGATATTGCTGGCGCTTGTTCTGTACTCTAAGCTGTTCAGTATCACTCAGTGCTGACAGTGGTGTTGCCAGCCCCTGGCGCTCTGTCCACCACTCAAGATTGCCTTCAGCACTCTGACGTGCAGTAGCAAAGAGTAGGGCAAGAGACGGTGGCAGATGACGGCGGATAATCGCGACCGTTTCTTCGTAAGTTGCCAGCGTAGAATTATCAATTGGCGCTGCAGTTATTAATCGTTGCATAACCCAGAATCATTATTATTGCCGTTGGCCTCAGTCACTTCATAGAGGACTGGCGGCATACCAGTAAGCGATATCAGTATTGTTAGGTCACTGCTATCTCTTGGTCCATTTTATGCAACGTGACGGCCATCAACGCTCGCCACGTCGGCTGCGTTTTTAGTGAAGCGTATTTGCCTGCTCAAGCGCCTGAATTCTCTTTTTGGCGTCAGCAATTTTTTTCTCAATAACGGCAATTTCACTATCACTATTCGCTTTTTGAGATTGCTGTTGCAGTTCTTGCAGTTTTCTAATTTCTTGCTGGCGTTGTTTGTTTTGAACTTTGCTTGATTGCAGACGATTCAACGTCTGCGCCAGATCTGAGCGGACAGCCGTTAATTTGGCTTGCTCATTTTCCAGTTGCTGACTTGAGGCGAGTTCTCTGCTTTGCGTATTTGCCAGATCTTGTTTAGCGAGCTTATTTTCACGCTGGCTTTGCAGGACTTGTTGCTCTTTCTCGTCAACTTTTTGTCTGTAACCGCCAGAGGTAGCGCAGTTCAACTTGGTGATAAAGCTGGGATCTTGCGCATGTAAATCGCAGTCCTGCGGGGTGGTTGCACAACCGGCAAGCAAGAATGGTGCGAGTAGGATGTATTTTCTCATAAAGCCGTCCATGAACAGGGGCAACTTAATAAAATTGCGAGGCCCAAAATAGCCGTAAAAGGGGGCCGATAATAATACCGGCCCGCAATCATCAACCCAGAGAAATAGCCTGGCGCTGACTGTACAAACCGTTCGCTTCTGATTCCAGCGCACTAATTTGAGCACTAAGTTGGTCATTTTCTTTGGTCAGTGTTGCTAGCTTGGCTTTTTCTGCTGCTGTCGTTGCCTTCTGTGCCTGCAGAGCCACTTTATAACCGGCTTTTGTTTCGTTCATCGCCTTGATTTGTGATTTCATTTCCTTGATGTTGGCATCAATTTGAGACAGGTCTTTAGCCGCGCCAGCTTTATCAAATCCGGCTTTATCTTTTTGCAGGCTAATTTTGGTCAGAGTGGCATGGTTTTCACTGATGACTTTTTTCATTGCAGTAGATGCTGTTTCCACATTGACGGTATCTTTATTGATGTCTTTACCCATCGCTTGCAGGCGATCTGCAGTCGTGGCGTAATTTTTCTTCAGACTATCCAGGTAGTAGTTGGTGGCAAAACCAGCCGCACATCCGGCAGCACCACCAATAGCGGCACCGGCAACAACTTTTTTAGTGTTTCCTGCTGCTAAACCTGCCAGTGCACCAATACCAGCACCAGCAACAGCACCTACGGCACAGCCTTGCGCGCCGGAAGCGGTGAAAAATTTGGATTGTTCACCGCTGGTCAGTCGGGCATCGGGTTTGGTGTCAGACAGAAGAGTACTGCCAGTATTAGCGCAGCCACTAAGAAGCAGGGTGAGAGAAACCAGAAGACAGGTTGCGCTATGTTTAAACTTAATTACCATCTGTTTTATCCTTAAATTAGCAAATAGAGCAGCTTTGGACGTCACTGTGCTGCCCATCGATATTATTGATGTAAAAAATTTGTTAGAGGTCTGTGCGATTTGTCAATATTACAATGGTGGTCGATTTATAATCGTTTTTGCGCTGTTATTATCAATAACGATTTTCTTACCATCTCATTCAGGCATGTCTCAATAAGGATAAACATGTACATGGGGGAGCTTTATCCATAAAACACCAGATACCTATCGGCATACCCGTCGAAACCTTTAGCAGAAAAATGAAAAAAAATTAATGTTTCCGCAGGTGCATCGGTTTTAGTTCTTCTGCTCTTTTAGCCCCCTGTTTTGATAAAATTTACAGCAATACAAGGGGTGGTGTTGCTCCTGGGGTCTGCCAGGGTTTCGTTGCGTCCTCTGGCGTTTATTTGTTTTTTTGTTAAAAATGTTAAGTGTGGTGAATGTATTTAAATAACCCAAATCAATATTGCACAAACTTGCCCGTGCATTAAACTAGCCAATCCAAGAGCCATTTTTATCTGCTAACTCGTTATAAACGACGGATCGATTATGAAAATTATTAATTGTGAAATACGGGATGTGACTAGCGGAAATAACGTCAGAGTGATGAGTCCGGCGAATATTTATGAGTGCGAGCTGCATGACGATGTATTTATCGGTCCTTTTGTCGAAATTCAGAAAGGGTGTGTGATTGGTCGCGGCAGTCGTGTGCAGTCACACAGCTTTATTTGCGAGAATGTCACCCTGGGGGCAAACTGCTTTATTGGCCACAATGTCACCTTTGCCAATGACTTGTTTAAGTGTGGTGCGCCGGATGCGGATGCGCGCAATTGGATTAACATTACCCTTGGCGATAATGTCAGCATTGGCAGCGGTGCGACAATTTTAACCGATGCAATATGCAGTGGTTCAGTGATAGGTGCCGGCAGTGTGGTGGTCAAGCCGGTAACGGTGAAGGGCATTTATGCCGGTAATCCAGCCCGATTGATCAGAGCGTTGTAACTCATTAATGGGCCGCTTAAGCTGGCCCAGACAGTTACCGGTAAATTTGAGAGTATTTCAATGCAATATAAATACAAACTTTTTTATAATGCTGTGTGCATTAAAAGTACCAAATTAAAAATTTTCTTATTATTCTAAACAGGCCGAGAAAGCCAATAAAAACAAGGCAAGATAAGGAAATGTCTACCAGAGTGTTTCCCTCGCCAACAATTTTTAGCGATGAAAAGGATACCAGTAACACCGTTAAAGAGAAGCTAAACAGAGCGGTTAGTTTTTTTATCCATAAAAAATTCGCTTTATTATTCATTGTTTCTCCCTTATTAATTTTTTATAAACCAGAGCCTATCCGGGTAAAGACCAGCAGTTTTCCTTTAAGCAATAATAATACTGTGCGCATAAACAACAAGCTAATCAGAAAGTTGCTAAACACAAAAAGGGGCAGTGCCAGCACC
Organism: Rouxiella aceris; assembly: GCF_012933545.1. GTDB lineage: Bacteria > Pseudomonadota > Gammaproteobacteria > Enterobacterales > Enterobacteriaceae > Rouxiella > Rouxiella aceris. Next base: position 281,066 of record NZ_JAADJU010000002.1, read on the forward strand.
GGTAATATCCCGTCTGTAGCGGCATGGCCGAGATGCAGGGCGGTGGTGGCAAGGGCCGAAAGCCCGAATGAGAAACTCCAGAACGAAGCATTAAAGGGACTTTTCAGATACCAGGGAAACAGGCGGATCATAAACAGCAATTGCAACAGACCGTAGCCGAACAGCATTTTTGCCAATACATCCACTTCGCCGCCATTGATTGCCAGCCAGGCGCTGCATGCCACCAGCGCCGGGGCCAGTTGAATACCGAGCGAGGTCCGTACCGCTATGGGCATTTCTCCCTGATTGCGCATCCGTTGCAAAATGGCCGGTTCCAGACTGAGCCAGGAGAAGATCCCCGCCCCCAGAAACAGCAGACCCAGGTCGTGATAACCTAACGTCCCACAGGCCATGCAACTGATAAAGTTATTGGCCACGGTCGGCAGATAGAGCCCCGGCGTAGTGGCTTCATGATCGTGTTTTCCTCGCCACAGTCCGGCACTTTGCCAGGCGGCATAGACCAACTGTGTGACGGCCCCGGCGACAAACATGGCAACAGTCAGTGCATGCCACCAGGGCGCAATCCCCATCGCCACCAGCATGGTAGTCGCCGGGAACAGGCTGACATAACTGCTCATTAGCGGATGTTCGATTTCCGCTTTTACGCTGTGAGGAAAACGCACTAAGCGGTATATAAAAGCGCAGGCAAGCAGCAACCAAATAAGCGTCGCCATTACCACTAATCCATCACCAATTATCATCGGCACCGGCCAAATAGTGGCGGCATAACGCCAGCCAAAACCGGCGCCAATGGTGCCCAGCACCATGCCAAAATAACCAGCGGGTAAATTCAGACGAAGAGGGGGGGTTCTAACAGCAGAATTGTTCATTTTTTTAATTCAAATAAAGTTTAAACAAATAGTAGTTTTTTTATCTCACAAAATCAATGGCTGCCAGAATAGGCCTTCTATCTATAAAGTAGTATATTGATTTACCCCTCTTTTGGTATTCAATCTGCCTCTATGTGCAATTTTTTTGACACATCATTCTCTGTGCTGTTTTTGTTATTAATCCCTCTTTGGAATGTTAAGAAATCAATATTTGTTTGAGGCTTGTAATAATAAAATTAAAGATGTATTTTAAATGCATCTTTTGTTGTGGAGTGAGGTGCATAGTGTTAACCGAAGAGCAGAAAGAGTTAGTAAAGGCGACAGTTCCGGTACTGCGGGCAAACGGCGTGGCGCTGACTGAGTATTTTTACAATCGTATGCTGAGCAATAATCCTGTGTTAAAAGAAACCTTTAACATGGGGAATCAACGCAGCGGAGCACAGGCAAAAGCCCTGGCGGGGGCGGTACTGGCTTATGCGGAAAATATCGACGATCCCAGCGTACTGGCACCGGTCATTGAGCTGGTATGTAATAAGCATGTCAGTTTAAATATTCAGGCTCCGGATTACGCTATTGTCGGCGAGAACTTGCTTCACTCTATCAGCGAAGTGCTGGCCATTTCGATGGATGATCCGTTAATAAGCGCCTGGGCAATAGCCTATGGACAGCTTGCTGATTTATTTATTGCCACGGAAAAAGCCATTTATAGCGAGCACGAAACAACCGCTGGTAGCTGGTTGGGATGGCGCAATTTTATTATTAAAAGCAAGATTAATGAAAGTGATGAAATTACTTCATTCTATCTGACACCCGAGGATGGCAAGCCATTACCGTTATATAAGCCAGGGCAGTATATCACTTTACGTATTATGGTCCCTGAGCTTGGCATTAAGCAGCCACGTCAATATAGTTTATCCGATAGCCCCTCGGGGGAATATTTGCGCATCTCGGTTAAACGCGAGTATGCGCGTACCGAAGATCATAACCCGGGCTATGTCTCCTCGACCTTGCATCAGGTAGCACAAGAAGGCGACCGGGTTGAACTCAGTGCACCCTGCGGAAACTTTTTCCTGGTCAATGCTGATAACAGCAATGTGTTTATCAGCGCAGGGATAGGGCAAACCCCCATGCTTGCTATGCTAAATCAGTTAGTAACTGGCGGATCCTCGACAGAAAATGAGCACACACTGCCGGGCAAAACAGAAGCGTATTTCTCCAGCGTCAACCAGGTTAAAAAACCGATATATTTTATCCATGCCGCTCGCGGTTCCAATGTGCATGGGATGCGCGCAGAGGTTCAGGCATTGGCCAATGAAAACCCTCATCTCCATGCCTTTGTGGCTTATGAAAATGTGGTAGCTGAAGATATCCTCGGTAAAGACTACCATCTGCAAGGCCGACTCGATCTCAAGCAATTGCCGGAAAGTTATCTTCCCAAAGATGCCGATTATTACCTGTGTGGCCCAGCCCCCTTTATGCAGCAGCAAAGAGAGTCATTGCTGGAACTTTGCATTCCCGTAGAGAGAATACACAGTGAAGCCTTTGGTCCCGGAGGCGTTGCGCTTTAACCTTTTCCCGTTGCAAGTGTCGCCAGCGTTAGGCTAGGCCTTGCAACTGTCAAAAAGACACTGTAACAGTCAAAATGACAATAAATCAGCATTGTCATTTTGACATTATTAAATTTAAAACTATTTAAAATCAAGGTGATAAATGCTGGCACGCCGTTTGCTATCTCTATGTATCGATTATTAAATCAATCATTAAAGGTAACTAACATGGCGATTCAGGTAAAAAACAACATCCAGTGGGTTGGGCAACGTGACTGGGAAGTTCGCGATTTTCATGGCACTGAATATAAGACCCTGCGTGGCAGCAGCTATAACAGCTATCTGATCCGCGAAGAAAAAACCGTGTTAATCGACACCGTCGATCATAAATTCAGTCGCGAGTTTGTCCAGGCGCTGGCCGAGGAAATCGATCTCAATACCCTGGATTTTATCGTTATCAACCACGCCGAAGAAGATCATGCCGGCGCCCTGACTGAGCTGATGTCACGCATTCCCAACACGCCAATTTACTGTACCGCCAATGGTATCGACTCCATTAATGGCCATCATCATCACCCGGAATGGAATTTTAATATTGTCCATACCGGCGACACTTTGGATATCGGCAATAATAAACAGCTGATCTTTGTAGAAACCCCGATGTTGCACTGGCCGGACAGTATGATGACCTATATCACCGGCGACGCAGTGCTGTTTAGTAATGACGCTTTTGGTCAGCATTACTGCGATGAGCATCTGTTTAATGATGAAGTTGATCAGAACGAACTGTTTGAACAGTGTCAGCGTTATTACGCGAATATTCTTACGCCGTTCAGCCGTCTGGTAGCACCCAAAATTCATGAAATTCTCGGTTTTAATCTGCCGGTCGATATGATCGCTACTTCACACGGCGTGGTATGGCGGGATAACCCGACGCAGATTGTGCATCAGTATCTCGCCTGGGCAGCGGATTATCAGGAAGATCGCATCACGATTTTCTACGACACCATGTCCAATAACACTCGTATGATGGCGGATGCAATTGCCCAAGGTATCAATGAAACCGATCCGCGGGTAAAGGTTAAAATCTTTAACGTGGCTCGCCATGACAAGAATGAAATTCTCACTAACGTCTTCCGTTCCAAAGGTGTGTTGGTTGGTTCATCGACCATGAACAATGTGATGATGCCGAAGGTCGCCGGCATGCTGGAAGAGTTGGCAGGCCTGCGTTTTCGTAATAAGAAAGCCGCCGCATTCGGCAGTTTTGGCTGGAATGGCGGGGCGGTAGATCGTATCCAGACCCGTCTGATGGATTGCGGTTTTGAAACCTCGCTGGCGTTGAAAGCCAAGTGGCGTCCCGACCGTGACAATCTGGAACTCTGTCGTCAACACGGACGTGATATTGCCCGCCAATGGGCATTGGAACCTTTGTTACCGGAACCAGCACCAGTCGCACAAACCCCCGTCAGCCCGCTGGCAGCCAGCGACGCACAGACTCCGCAACCGGTGGACACCGTGGTTTTAGCCGACAACGCGGCAAGTGCAGAGTTGGGGCCCTGTATGCAGTGCAGTGTCTGCCTGTGGATTTATGATCCACAACAAGGGGAGGCGATGCAGGAGGTTGCGCCTGGTACCTGCTGGCAGGATGTCCCGGATGATTTCTTATGCCCGGAATGTGCGATGGGTAAAGAGGTCTTTGATCCTCTGCCAGGGGAAGCAAAATGAATAACGGCATTGTGATCATCGGATCCGGTTTTGCTGCCCGTCAGCTGGTGAAAAATCTGCGCAAACAAGATAGCCATGTTCCTATTACGCTGATTGCCGACGATAGCTGCGATGAATATAACAAACCGGAACTCAGCCATGTTATCAGCCAGCAACAACTGGCAGATGCGCTGACCAGGGGATCCTCGGTCAGCTTTGCACAACAATATAATCTGCAACTGCATAGCAACACGCGGGTCATGGCCATCGATGCCGCAAGCCAACGGGTATCCAGCCAGCAGCACAGCTGGCAGTACGATAAGCTGGTATTAGCCGTCGGGGCATCCGCTATTGTTCCACCGATAGCGGGTCACCAACATATGCTGACGCTCAACAGCCAGCAGGAATACCGTCAGTGTGAAGATCGTCTGTTGTCGGCGAAACGGGTATTGATCCTCGGCGGCGGCCTGATTGGCAGTGAGCTGGCAATGGATATGTGCCGTGCAGGTAAACAGGTGACGGTTATCGATCAGGCCAATAGCTTGTTATCGTCACTTATGCCGGTCGAGGTCAGTAGCCGCCTGCAATGCTCCCTGCAACAGATGGGGGTTGAACTGCTGCTTAATCAGCAACTGGTCAGTCTGCAACTTGCGGAGGGAGGGCTGTTGGCCACCCTAAGTAACGGGCGGCAATTGCTGACGGACGCGGCTGTTTCCGCCGTCGGCTTACGGCCCAATAGCAAACTGGCCCGACAGGCGGGTTTGCAGGTAAATCGTGGCATTCTGGTGGATAGCTGTTTACAGACCTCGGCAGAGAACATTTATGCGCTGGGTGACTGCGCGGAAATTAATGGTCAATTACTGCCATTCCTGCAACCCATCCAGTTTGGTGCCATTACCTTAGCCAAAAATTTACTCGGCACCCGCGACGGGTTAACACTGCCGCCGATGCTGATTAAAGTGAAGACCCCAGCTATGCCCATGCAACTGGCCGGGGAAACTCAGCGCCAGGATTTGCAATGGACTATCCTGGCCGAAGCACAGGGTATAATTGCCAAAGGATTTGATCGTCAACAGCAGTTACGAGCCTTTATTGTCAGTGAAGATCATATGAAGCAGGCGTTTGTTTTATTAAAAACGTTGAATAATTCCTATAAAACCCAGGAGCAGCAATGAAAGCATTATGGTCATATAACACACTGCCCCTCTGGAATAGTACCAATATTCCAGAGGCGTTGTTAACTGGCTGCCAGCATGAGGATGGGGTATGGGCAAGCTTATCTGTTGAGCAGGGTTCATTAATAGTTGAAAACCTTTCCGCCACTGGCGAAAGCCTTGGCCAGCAGTCTCTTCGGGCAGATTCAGATGATATGATGATCGCTCCTCTGCAAAAGTATCGCATTGTCTCTTTTTCTGATGATATCCGTTGCCAACAAACCCTGAGCTGCCGGGCCGAAGACTATTTCTCGCGTAAGTACCAGCTGACCGCCACTCACTCCGAGGTCGTTTCTGCGTCAGAATTTATCACTCCCGGTAAAACGCTGGATCTGGGGTGCGGCGTGGGGCGTAATGCGCTCTATCTAAACCTTAAGGGGTTCGATGTGACTGCCTGGGATAAAAACGCGGAAAGTATCGCACGGGTCAATGAGTTAATTACTCTTGAAGGCCTGACAAATATTTCGGCGCAAGTTAATGATTTAAATTCACTGGAATTTTCCGGTAATTATGACTTTATTTTATCAACGGTTGTCTTTATGTTTCTCAACCGGGAAAGCATCCCGTCCTTGATTGAGAATATGCAAGCCGCCACCAAGGCTGGGGGCTATAATTTGATTGTTGCCGCCATGGATACCACGGATTACCCTTGTCCGTTACCCTTTTCATTTACCTTCAAGGAAGGGGAGCTAAAAAGCTACTATCAGCACTGGGATATTCTCAAATATAACGAAAATGCCGGGCAGTTGCATAAAACCGACAGCAAGGGCGAAAGAATAAAACTGCAGTTTGCGACACTGCTGGCGAAAAAAGTGGACTAATGCTTTCGCCAACAGTCTGACGCTATTTTAACCCCAGCCGTTTTGCCAGTCGGTGTAAATTGCCGCTATTCAGATTCAACTTCCTCGCGGTGGCGGCCCAGTTCATATCCGATGCCGTCAGCACCTTGCGGATCACCTCGCGCTGGAACTGATCGGTCAGGGTTGCCAGATCGCCCTGGACCAGGATTGGCGGCATCTCGTTATCTTGCTGCTCGGGCGCTGTCTGGCTGTTGAGATTAAAATGCAGGGGTAATAATTCGGTTACCCCGCCATTTTGTGTTGCCCTGGCCAGTACCGCCGCACGATAAATGGCATGTTCCAGCTCACGGATATTCCCCGGCCACGGATAACCTTCCAGCGCTGTTAAGGCGTCTCCTCTCAGCACCAGTTGTGTCAATCCCAGCTTAATGCGATAACGCTCGCAGAAAAAACCGGCCAGCAGCGGGATATCGCTAACCCGTTCGCGTAATGGCGGCACCACAACGGGGAAGACGCTGAGTCGGTGGTATAAATCGGCGCGAAACTGGCCGCTGACCACCGCTTGCTTAAGCTCACGATTGGTTGCTGCCAGGATACGGACATTGACGCGTTTCATGCTGTCATCGCCGACGCGCTGCAGATCGCCATACTGAATTATTCGCAGCAGCTTGGCCTGCAGGGATAATGACAGCTCGCCAATTTCATCGAGAAATAACGTGCCATTATCGGCCAGCTCAAATTTACCTACCCGATGTTGAATAGCGCCGGTAAACGCCCCTTTGACATGGCCGAACAGTTCACTTTCGGCGACGTTTTCCGGTAATGCCGCACAGTTAAGATAGACCAGAGGATGTGCCGCACGTGCCGAGCCAAGATGTATGGCGCGGGCGACCAACTCTTTGCCGACACCGGTTTCGCCGGAGATCAGCACATTGAGGTCCGAACCGGCAACAATGCCGATCTCTTGTTTCAGTTGCTGCATAACCGGGGAGGAGCCAATAATTTCCCCGCCGTCACGGGCAATGCTGATTTGCTGAACAAAATCGGGCAGCGATTGTTTTTCCAGGGTTTCAACCAGCAGCGCGTTATTCAATGCCGCCGCGGCCAGTACGCTGATAAGCTGTAGCTCTTCATCATTAAATTGATCAAATTGCCGTGGGTTGAGGCTGTCGAAGGTCAGAGCACCAATAAGATTCTGGTCAGCAAAAAGCGGCAAGCCAATACAGGCATGAACCTTTAATTTATCGTGGCCGGGGATCAGACCGTCATAAGGATCCGGCAAATGGCTATCTTCCGGAAATCGCACCACATGACCCGCGCGTGCAATGGCTTCAAGGCGCGGGTGTTGATCCAGGGCAAAACGGCGACCGAGAACGTCCTGGGTCAGGCCATCAATGGCCAACGGGCGGAATTGTTGTGCTTCGAAACGCAAAAGCGCTGTCGCATCGCAGTTAAGCAACTGGCGTAAGCTACTGACCAGCAGCGTAAAGTGATCCCGACGCGTAAGCCCCGTTTGCAAATCTATGGCTATCGCGGCAAGAGACTGAATGGAAAGCGGCATACATCAATCCTAACGTTGGGTGCAATTAAGATAATTTTAACGGCAGGGGGCATGGGACAAACGCTCGGCATGCTGCGTCACGCAAAAAATTTTGGCAATCTGAACATTCTATCGAGGCTGCCTTTAAAATACATCCTTATCAGATTGCAACAAGCGCATATTGGCAGCCAAATACGATGACTTATGGCGATTCAGGGGAAGAAATTGCGAAACCATCATTTTCTGGAAAATATTTACGCCCGTCGCTCTCGGGATACCCTTCAGCAGTGGCTGATAACGCCGGAGAACAATGGGCAACAGGTTGGCAAATCATTCTATCCCCAGGACCTCAAAGCCCTGACCAGCGGGATACAACCCAGCCTTAACCCGGTAATAAAGTCACTGCTCAATGATATCCGTTGCCTGACGGCGGCAGACCCCCTTGCCGAGGTGATGAGTGAAGAAAATTTCCATCTCACCTTTCTGGCGATAACATCTGCGCGCTATCCCCATGCTCGCGATATGCCTCCTGGCGCCAATCTAATCGCAATATTTAATCAAACGGTAGAAAACCGCGAACTCGCCGTGGCGGATTTGCAACTGGTGGCGCTTCCTGACCAGTTGCTGTTAGCCGGAATTCCCGGTGAGCAAGCAGAGAAAAACAGGAAGATGTTCTGGGACGCGCTGCGTGCCTCTGAATGGCAAACCCCGTTACGGCAAAGATATCCGGGCCAGGATGCGCCGCCGGAGTTCTGGCATACCACGCTGCTACGTTACAAAGCCGAGAAACTGCCGCCCGGAGTAAGGGACTATTTTATTTCTCATAGCAACTGCCGATATGGTGCCGTTAGTGGAGAGATCCGGCTGGCGCTGGCCACCTATAACTGGGGTGAGGTGGAGTTTTTATTATAGAAAAGGTTGCTGCATGCTTAGTGCTGCCAGCTTTTATAGACAAACTCCAGCGTGTAGCCATCGGGATCGATAACCCCGGCGGCATAATAGCGCGGGTCATAGTAAAGTCTGATGCCTGGCGCGCCGTTGTCCGTGGCTCCCGCTTTGATTGCCGCCGCATAGGCCTGATCCACTATTTCGGTACTATTGGCCACAAAACCCACATGGGTAGCCCCTCCTGCCGCTGTGCCTTCACGCAGCCAGAAAAATATCCGGCCATTGGCGCCAAAGCCTTTGAGATCCGGGTGCCCCGCCGGTCCGTCTTTGCCGTCATAGTCAACGCGGCTGGTGATACCGAGTGGAGCCAATGCTACGGTGTAAAATGCAACTGATCTCTCCAGATTACTCACCGATAAAAAGATGTGATCGAGCATAAACTCCCCCATAGATAATTGAATATGCCAGCCGCGGACCGCGGCGATTCTGCTGGCAATGCCTTGTATAGCTGATGATAACAAGGGGAGAGGCCAATTACCCGTCTGGCGCAGTTTCTGTTGTGGAAAGGCGTAGCTTTCATCTTATTCCATCCCTCTTTACGGCTAGCGCGGACGGGTAAAGTTATTGCTTTAACTTAAGTGAAATTGCTGGCGTTAAGCGGAGGATACAGTCTGAAAAACAGAAAATAAAGTGTTCCTATATTTCATTAATGACATTTAATGCTCCATTAATAAAAATAAAAAGTTATTAACTCTGAAAATGTAATTGCAAACAATTTTTTTATGTAAAAGTGAAGTGGTATCGTTTCATTACACGATTTTTATTATATAAAGTTAAAATCATAACAATCATTTAAAATAATTAATGAATTGTGACATATCCATACCCCGGGTAGCTTAACGGGTCGGCAGGAGAAAACCTGAGCGATTACGGGGTAATGACATTTCTCAAGCCATCGGCGGATGGAGGCTTTATGGTGTGGTGGAAAGCGGCAAAGCAGCAACCCAATGTGAGTAAACCGGCACAACCGGCAGCGACAAACAGACTTTGGTTACAGGTGTTGGAACCGCGCATGATGTTTGACGGTGTGGCCGTTACCACCGTAGATGCCAGTGCCACACATCATGCCGATAGCGCTCAGGATACGGCTGATACCAGTAGCGCCGCTCACGTCGCGGCTAGCGATACCAGTACCACTGCCAGCAGCACAGCCAGCACAACCAGCACAACCAGTACAGCCAGTGCGGCCAGCACCACCACTTCTGCCAGCTCGGTAACCACCGCAACGACCACTACGGCGGAGGCCAGCGCCGCCGCTGCCACCAGCAGTAAATCGGATACCACGACGGCCGCAAACACCACCACCGCCGTCGCCGTCTCTGACGCCAGCACCGCAGCACATACCACCACCGACAGTGCCAGCGCGGATATCGCCAGTGCGGTGGTTGATGCCAGTACCACCCATTCCGTTGCCAGTGCGCCGCAAGTGGTGTTTATCGAATCTGATGTTGCCAATTATCAAACCATTATCAGCCAACTCCCCTCCAGCTATGAAGTGGTGGTGCTTGACAGTAACAGTGATGGTTTGGCCCAAATTGCGCAGTGGGCCTCAACCCATAGCGGTTATGGCGCAATGCATATTATCTCTCACGGCGAACAAAATGATCTGATGCTGGGTACCCTTGAAATTACCAGCGCCAATGTGGCCAGTCACCAAAGTGAGCTGACGGCCATCGGTCAGTCACTGGCACCAGGGGGCGATATTCTACTGTATGGCTGTGATATTGCCGCAGGCACTACGGGGGTATCGTTGATTAATGCGTTGGCGCAGGAGACGCAGCGCAGTGTGGCAGGTTCAACGGATGCCACCGGGGGCACTGCTGCCGGGGGCGATTCGGTGCTGGAGTACGGCACAGATACCCTGCATGTGGCTACTCTCGATCTTTCTGCTTACGACGGGATATTGTCCCGGCCGGTCTCGGGGAGTACCACCTTTAGCTTGTCTCAGAACGTCATCTCTAATGAGGCAGGTTCTCAGGTAACGGCATCTGATGTGAGCGGTTGGGATTTTACCTTGAACCTGGCCAGCGCAGCTAATGGTTCAGCAGCCATATTAACCGACAATCTGGAAACCCCTCACGACACCCTTGATGGGGCGAGTGATGGCGCTATCGCCATCACCAATTTCAGCGTCAAGTCCAATGACGGCAGTACCTTTACCCTGAATTCCGTCAATGTTATTGCCCAAACGTTAAGCAGTGGTAACACTGGCTCAATCGAACTGATTGGTTATCTCAATGGCCAGCAGGTTGGCAACCTGACACTCATTGTCACTGATGTAATGGTCAATGGAAATTACACCACCTTTGATGTGTCAGCCAACAGCGCCTTTAAAAATATCGACTCTTTCTCTATTCAGGGTGTGTCCGGCACTACCGTGTACGGAGCACTCGGCTTTGACACCATTAATGCCACCAATTTTCACTTTGGGCCGGCTCTGATTACCAGTGCCAGCAGCGGTGCCTATAGTGCCGGGAACGGGAGTGCAGTGGTAGTAGACAGTGGTTTGACGTTGTCTGACGCGGCCAGCACGACACAATCTTCGGCTACCGTGTCGATCACCGGTAATTTTCATTCCGGCGAGGATGTGCTGGCCTTTACCAATACCAGCACGGCGACCTACGGCAATATCGTCGCCAGCTATAACAGCAGCACCGGGGTATTAAGCTTTGTTTCCAGTGGTAACACCGCCACTAATAATCAGTGGCAGGCTGCTCTGGAAGCCGTGACCTATCGGGACACCTCGTTGTCTCCTTCAACGGCGACCCGAACCATCAGTTTTTCCATTAGCGATGCGACCTATACCAGTTCGACGGTAACCAAGAGCGTCACTGTGGCCGCCGATGTGGCACCGGTTATCGCTAACCTTAACGGTGACAGCAGCACCTTTGCCGCCGCCGCCGGCGGTGGTGCGGTGCATCTTGATACCGGCACTGCCGCACTGGTCACCGACAGCGATTCCAGCAATTTTAATAGCGGTAATCTGACCGTGCATATTTCTGCCAATGGTCAGAGTGGCGAAGATGTGCTGGGCGTAGACACCAGCGGCACATTGACGTTAAGCAGTGGCACCACCGTGGGCAGCACAGTATCGGTTGGCGGCGTGGCGATTGGTACCATTGCCAGCAATGGTGACGGGGTCAGTGGCCATGATCTGATTATTACCTTTAACAGTAATGCCACTGCGGCACGGGTTTCCTCATTGGTGGGGGCACTGGTTTATTCAGACAGCGCTTCGAGCCCCAATAATGCCACGCGCACGGTTCAGGTTTCGGTAAATGACGGACATGGGCAGACCAGCACCGCCAACCTTAGTGTGGCGATAAGTAATGCCGCACTGTTGACGGCCAGCGGTGGCAGTGCCGCCTTTATTGCTGCGGATAATGCCAGTTCAACCCCGGTAACAATAGACAGCGGATTGACCATTGTTGACCACGCCAGCGCAACCCTGGCGAGTGGCGTGGTAACCATCAGCGGTAATCTGGACAGCAGCCACGATATATTGTCTTTTACCAACAGCAACAGTACGACCTTCGGTAATATTTCCGCCAGTTATAACAGCGCCACCGGCGTACTGACCTTAACCTCCAGTGGTGCTACGGCAAGCATTGCCCAATGGCAGTCCGCCTTGCGTGCGGTGACCTATAGCAATAGCGCCGTGACGCCGAGTACCGCCACGCGGACGGTAAGTTTTCTGGTCAGTGACAGTGGCAGCAATAACAGTTCGGCGGTGACGCGTACGGTGACGGTAACGGATGTTGATCAAACCCCGATTGTGGTCGCCAGCGGGGGCAGCAGTGCCTTTGTCTCCGGTGATAATGTCTCGTCAACACCGGTGGTCGTCGACAGTGGTTTGACCCTTTCTGATGGTGATAACAGCACCCTTGCCAGCGCAACCGTGTCGATAAGCGGCAATTTCCACAGCGGGGAGGATGTGCTGGCCTTTACCAACTTCAGTTCCTTGAGCTTCGGAAATATTGTCGCCTCCTATAATAGCGCTACGGGAGTGCTGACCCTTAGTTCCAGCGGTGCCACCGCAACGGTAGCGCAGTGGCAGACCGCACTGCGCAGTGTGACTTATACCGACACGGCTGTGACTCCCAGTACCGCCACGCGAACTATTTCGATGGTGGTGAGTGATGGCAGCAAAAGCAGTGCCACCACCACTCGGCAGGTCACGCTTACTGCCACTGACCAAACGCCGATCGTTACTGCCAGTGGTGGCAGCAGCGCCTTTACGGCTGGAGATAATACGGCCTCTGTGCCCGTGGCGGTGGATAGCGGCATTACGCTGTCAGATCTCGACAACAGCACATTAGCCAGCGCCACGGTATCAATCACCGGTAATTTCCATAACGCAGAAGATGTCCTGGCCTTTACCAATACCAGCGCGTTCACTTTTGGCAATATCTCTGCCAGTTACAATAGCAGTATTGGTGTGCTGTCATTAACCTCCAGCGGAGCAACAGCAACGCTGGCGCAATGGCAGGCCGCCATGCGCGCCGTTACCTATATCGACACCGCGATAACGCCTGTCACCGCCTCGCGCACTGTCAGTTTTATGGTCAATGATGGTGTCAAAAACAGTGCCAGCAGCACTCGTCTGGTGTCGGTAGCCGCCGTTGACCAAACGCCGATTGTTGTCCTCACCGCAACCCCCGTTAACTATACGCTTGGTAGTCTGTCGCCGCTGGTGGTTGATAGCGCGCTGACCCTTTCTGATCGTGATAATAGTACGTTGGCCAGTGCAACGGTGGCCATTAGCGGTAATTTCCATAGCGGCGAGGATGTGCTGGCCTTTACCAATAACAATACCGGTCTCTACGGCAATATTGCCGCCAGCTATAACGCCGGCAGCGGGGTAATGACCTTAAGTTCCAGCGGTGCCACGGCAACGGTGGCCCAATGGCAAGCGGCCTTGCAAGCTGTCACCTATCAGGATACTTCCGCCTCGCCAAATACCGCCACCCGCACTATTGCCTTTACCGTGAATGACGGTACCAAAAACAGTGTCAGTATGGTGCGCAGCCTGACCATGGCACTGCCTGTACCGACCGTGGGCGGATTGACTGCGCCGACCGATACCGGCAGCAGCCAAAACGACGGCATTACCAACGATGTGACGCCAACCCTGACCGGTACCGCGCAATCAAGCAGCACGGTAACAGTGTGGGTTGACGGTAGCTCTGTTGGCACCACCACCGCCGATGGCAGCGGTCAGTGGAGTTATAACCTGAGCGGCGGCGTGGCTGAAGGGACGCACAATATTACGGCCACCGCCACCATTGGCGGTGTTAGCAGTGGTTTTTCCACGGGCTATCAACTGGTGATCGATACCTCCACGCCAGCTTCCCCATTAAATACTGCATTAGCCACCAGCAGCGATACTGGCAGTAGCAACAGTGATGGCGTTACCAGCAATAACCAGCCGACGGTGACCGGCACTGCCGAAGCTAACAGCAGCGTCACTGTCTATATTGACGGTGAGGCGGTGGGCACGACGACAGCGGATGAAAGCGGAGCCTGGAGCTATAACCTGGCCACGCCGTTGAGCGATGGCACTCATAGCCTGCGCACCACCGCCACTGATACGGCAGGTAATAGCAGCGCCCAGTCCGTACAGCGCACCATTACTGTGGATACCCAGTTACCGGCAACGCCAGACGCTGTGCAGTTAAGCAGCAGCAGCGATACTGGCAGCAGCCATAGCGATGGCATTACCAGTAATAACCTGCCGACGCTGACCGGCAATGCCGAAGCCAACAGCCGCGTTACTGTCTATATTGACGGTGAGGCGGTGGGTACAACGACGGCGGATGAAAGCGGAACCTGGAGCTATAACCTGGCCACGCCGTTGAGCGACGGCAACCACAGTTTGCGCACCACCGCCACCGATACGGCGGGCAATAGCAGCGCCCAATCGACCCCGCGCACCATTACCGTGGATACCCAGTTACCGGCAACGCCGGGCGCTGTGCAGTTAAGCACCAGCAGCGATACCGGCAGCAGCCATAGCGATGGCATTACCAGCAATAACCAGCCGACGGTGACCGGCACTGCCGAAGCCAACAGCCGTGTCACTGTCTATATTGACGGTGAGGCGGTGGGTACAACGACGGCGGATGAAAGCGGAGCCTGGAGCTATAACCTGTCCACGCCGCTGAGCGATGGCAATCACAGTCTGCGCACCACCGCCACCGATACGGCGGGCAATAGCAGCGCCCAGTCGGTTGCGCGTACCATCACGATTGATACCCAGGTACCTGCCATCCCGGGCAGCGTGCAGTTAAGCACCAGCAGCGATACCGGCAGCAGCCACAGCGATGGCATTACCAGCAATAACCAGCCGACGGTGACCGGCACTGCCGAAGCCAACAGCAGCGTCACTGTCTATATTGACGGTGTCGCGGTGGGGACAACGACGGCGGATGAAAGCGGATCCTGGCGCTATAACCTGTCCACGCCGCTTGGCGATGGCAATCACAGTCTGCGCACCACAGTCACCGATACGGCGGGCAATATCAGCGCCCTGTCCGCGCCGGGAAATATCACGGTCGATACCCGCGCACCGCAAATAGAGAGTTTTAGCGCATTGAATCCCTTAAACAGTGCTGCCGGCCCTCTCTCTTACCAGTTGGTCTTCAACAAGTCAGTGGCGGCGTTAACCGTCGATGATCTCAGTGTGATCACCAGCGGCAGCGCCCAGGGGACAATAGCGTCGATCACTCAACTGAATGCCACCACCTATCAAATTGTGCTGAACAATATCGGCGGCAGCGGTTCGCTGTCACTGCTGCTGAAAAGCGGCAGCGTCAGCGATATTGCCGGCAATTTGCTTACTGGCAGCCTGTCAGCACCGGTTTATCAAATCACTGCCGTAACTCCGCCGACAACACAACCGACGACCCCGCCGACAACATCAACGCCGGTTGTTGCGCCGGTGCAAAATATTGTCAGCGCCCCGATACCGCCATTGGCGGTCCCTCAGACGATAAGCAGCGATAACAGTCTGGCGCGAGTCCCCAATACGCCGAATATTGTTTCAGCAGCGGTGGTCAATACCGGTACGACATTAAGTTCGGCTATCGGGCAAGCGCCGTTATCCGATGTCGGACGCGCTGCGCCAATGGGCAACTCATTTGTGATGATCGGCGGAACCTCCTTCGACAGCGGCGGTTTTAATATTTCATCCGGTTCTCTTGCTACGCCAGCTTATATCAGCAGTCAGTTACCGGCAGCGGGAATAGCCTTGCAGGTCAATCCGGAGATCGGTGCAGTCCCTTTGGTTTCTGGCCAGTCATTCAGCATTGCCCTGCCGCCCGCCACCATCATGACCCGAGAGGCAATGTCCAGCCTGAGTATTTCGGTCAGACAGAGTAATGGCCAGCCGTTACCCTCCTGGGTCACCTTCGATGCCAACACTGGCCGTTTTTCCGGCCAGGTGCCTGCCGGGCAGCGTGCGCCGATCTCCATCGATATCAAGGTCGTGGATAAAAACGGCCATAGTGGCAGCAGTCATATGATTTTGAATGTCGGGCAGAAAACGGCAGTACCTTCGGCGGCCAGTCGCCCGGTACCGGTAGGCAAAGTCGGTCTGGATCAACAGATTGAGCAGCATCACAGCAGTTTGTTGCAGTCGGCCAGAGCGCTATTACAGCGAAATACCCCAAGCTAAAGGTAGCAAGGGTTTAAACATTAAAACGACACGCTGGACTTTAATAAAAATAAAGAGGGATGACAGCATGCAGGTCAATTTACACGCAAAGCGCTCTATCGGTGGTTTTCAACTTCTTCCGCTGGCCATGGTGTTGATATTAGCCGGCTGTACGGTGAAACCACATCCATTAACGGTACAGGAACGTCAGGCTAGCGCAGCGGCCGACCGAGTGACGATGTTTGGCCATCAGGAGCGGATATCGGCCCCGGTGACCCTGGAAGATGCCATGGCGCGAGCGTTGAAATATAACCTCGACTACCGGGTCAAGTTGATGGAAGAGGCGATGGGACAACGCCAGTTGGATCTCTCCAATCTGGATATGTTACCGAAACTGGTCGCTTCGGCCGGGTATACCTCACGCAGTAACGATAGTGCCTCTTCGTCAGAAAATATTGCCACCGGTGAACAGTCACTGGCGCCTTCTATTTCCACCGAAAAGCGTGAACGCGCGATGGATCTCAGCCTGAGCTGGAATGTGCTGGATTTTGGTGTCAGCTATTACACCGCCCAGCAGCAGGCCGATCGTGTGTTGATCCTCGAACAACGTAAACGCCGAGTCGCGCAGCAACTGGTGCAGCAAGTCCGTGACGCCTGGTGGCAGGCGGCGGGTGCCCAACAGTTGCAGGGACGAATAGATACCTTGTTGCAACAGGCGCAGTCGGCGCTGGCGGATGCGACCCAAGTAGAAAAACTGAAATTACGCTCGCCGCTGGAGGCACTGACTTACCAACGGCAATTGCTGGATGTTATCCGCCAGATGACCGCGATCCGCAGTGCGCTGGGGCAGGCCAAACCTCGCCTGGCGGCCATTATGAATGTCTCGCCGGGCGTGGATTTCACGATTGCCGTCCCCGACCAAATGCCGTTGCCCAAGCTGAATATTCCGTTGGACAAGATGGAAGATATGGCTCTGCTCAATCGTCCTGAAATTGTCGAGGCCAACTACACTCAGCGTATCAGCGCCATGGAGACCCGCAAGGCAATTGCCAAGCTGTTGCCCGGCGTAGAATTTAGCGTCGGTACACAATATGACAGCAATAAATTCCTCACCAATAACACCTGGAGTAATGCCGGTCTGCGTATCAGCTGGAACTTGCTGAACCTGTTTAGTGCCGTGCCGATCACCGAAGCGGCCAAGGCGCAGGTGGATGTGGCCGAAGCGCAACGTCTTGCACTGAGTATGGCGGTCTTGAGCCAGGTGCATATTGCCTATCTTGACTTCACCGGCAAACAGCAGCAATTCGCGCTGGAGAAACAGTTGAGTCAGGTGGATCAAACCATTTATGAACAGACGCGCAATGCCGTCGCCAGCGGTGCCTCGGCGCAGTTGCAGGGGATTTTGGCCGATGCCAATGCGGTCTTTTCATCACTGCGCCTCTACCAGTCCTATGGCGCGTTGCAGAATGCCTATGGTCAGATGGGATCCAGCCTGGGGTTAGATCCGCTGCCGAATAATACCCGAGGCTACGATCTGGCCTCATTACGCGTAGCTTTTAACGGCGTTGAGAGCAACTGGCAGAAAACCATTGCCGGAGAAAAACAATGAAATATCGCCGACTATGGATAGCCTGCAGTTTTATCGGCGCCACTCTTACTGTTGCCATGGGCAGCGCCAGTGCCGCTAACGCACCGGCGTCTGCCGAACCCGCCAGCGATGCCGGCGGAGAAGGTGTGCGGATGCAGTTGATCTCTCCTCATGCCGTCACGCTTTCCGGTGAGATCGCCGCCAAAATTTCCTCGCTGCCGGTGGCAGAAGGAGAGAGCTTTCATCGCGGGCAGCCATTGATCGAGTTTGACTGCGGCACCTATCGCGCGCAGTTACGCAAGGCGCAGGCGGCACTGGAAGCCGCCAACCAGTTAGTCAAGGTCAATAACCAACTGGCGAAATATAACTCGGTCGGCTCACTGGAGTTGACCCAGGCGAAAGGTAAAGCCGAAGAAGCGGCGGCAGATACCAGCTATATGCAAAGCGTGGTGTCAAAATGTGTGATTACCGCGCCCTTTGAGGGACGGGTAGCCAAACGTCAGGCCGCGGTTTACCAGTACGCCAATCCGGGGATGCCGATATTGGATATCGTTGACTCGGGATCGCTGGAGATCCGGATGCTGGTGCCGTCAAAATGGTTGACCCGGTTAAAAGCGGGCAGTCATTTTTCCGTGACCATTGATGAGTTGGGCGAAAGTTTCCCGGCTAAAATCAAACAGCTGGGAGCACAAATTGATCCGGTGAGTCAGACCATTCTTGCCATTGGCACCATTGATGGCAAGGCGGATAGACTGCTGTCGGGCATGAGTGGCTGGGCAAGTTTTAAATAGGGTATTCATGGAACAGGAACACAATCAGTCGCTGGCCATTTTACTGCACTTGTTACATCGGGCAAGGGAGTGTCAGGGGAGTGCCCAGTTGGGTTTTGTGATGGTTAACGAAACCCGACAATTACTCACTTATCGCCAGGCCGCTTTCTGGTCCGAAGGCCTCCGGCGGCATGTTGCCAGCCTGTCGGGCCTGGCGGATCCCGACCCTACCGCCCCCTATCTGCAATGGCTGCACAAATTGTTTGCCCATTTGGCGCAACAGCTTGACCATCAGGTCAACAGCCACTGTTGTGATGCCACTTCCATGCCGGATGAGCTGGCCAGCGAATGGTCAGCCTGGTTACCCGAGTATGGCCTGTGGTTGTCGCTGGGAGAATATGGTGCACTGTTTTTAGCCCGTGAGCAGCCATGGAGCGATTATGAAATCAAGTTGGCAGAGGAGCTGGCTCACGGTTATCAACATGCCCTGAGCAAATATGCCCCGCGCCGCAACTGGCGGCGCGTTGCCCTGGCCTGGTTGCAGGGTGGCCGTTACCGTAAGGCCTGGCTGATGGTGCCGTTGTTGGTCTGTTTTTTCCCGGTACGCATGAGCGTACTGGCCCATGCGGAAGTGGTCCCCAGTGAACCGCTACTTATGCGTGCGCCGCTGTCCGGGGTGATCGACAAGGTGCTGGTGTTACCCAATCAGCGGGTGGCCAAAGGCGATGCCTTGTTCTCGCTGGATGAAACGGTTCAGGCCGGGCAATATGCGCTGGCCCTGCAGGAAGCCCTGGCGGCCAAAGAGAGTTTTCGCGTCAACGCCCAGATGGCGGTGACCGATGATAAAAACCGGCTGGAGTTATCCCAGGGTAAAGCCCGGCTGGAAGCCAAGGATATCAGCGCCGACTATGCCGGACGGGAAGTGGTACGTCTGCATGTTGCCGCTCCCCGCGATGGCGTGGTGGTGTTTTCCGATCGCAACGACTGGCAAGGCAAAGCGGTGACCCTGGGGGAAAAAGTCATGACCCTGGCCGATCCGGACAAGGTCGAGCTGACCGCCTGGTTACCCGCCGCCGACGCCGTCGATCTGCGCCCCGGAAGCCCGGTCACTCTCTATCCCAATGCCTCGCCGCTAAATGCCTATGATGCCACCCTGGTGCGTATTGCCTATAAGGCGGAAGTCAACGACAGTAATTTGCTGGCTTACCGTATGCAGGCGCGTTTTGACAGCCAGCAAAAATTACCGCTGCTCGGACAAATGGGCACCGCCAGAGTATATGGCGACAGGGTACCGCTCTGTTATTACCTGCTGCGTCGCCCGTTAACGGCGGCACGGCAATGGTTGGGATGGTGATCGATGGACAATCCGCAACTGCCCGCCTTGCGCCAGGAATTAACCCTGCATAATGGCCCGTTGCAGGCGGACGGTTCACCCGGCTGGTTGCTGCACGACCCGGCAGCCAACCGCTTTTATCTGCTGGGATGGGCCGGATTCGAATTGTTATCGCGCTGGTCGCTGGGCAATGCCTCTGCTTTGCTGGCACGGGTCAACACCGAAACCACCCTGCAACTCGGCGATGACGATCTCCAGCAACTGCTGCGTTTTTTAAGTGGCAATCAGCTGCTGCAAGTGACGCAAAGCGACAGTCTCTGGCAATGGCATCAGCAACATAAGGCCGGGGCGCTGATGTGGTTGCTGAAACACTATCTGTTTATCCGCATTCCTCTGGTCCGCCCCGACAAGCTGTTGCAACGCCTGTTGCCCTGGCTAAGCCTGGTTTATCGGCCATTATTCTGGTGGCTGATGGCCGCGGTGATGGTCAGCGGACTGGTACTGGTTTCCCAGCGCTGGGATGCTTTTACTCATACCTTTGCCAACTATGCCGGCTGGAGCGCGGCGCTGGGGATTGCCGTCGCCCTCAGCCTGGCAAAAGTGGTGCACGAGCTTGGCCATGCCTTTACCGCCCGTTATTTCGGCTGTCGGGTACCGGCGATGGGGGTGGCTTTTCTGGTGATGTTGCCGGTGCTGTATACCGACACTAACGATGCCTGGAAACTGCCTGACCGCCGCCAGCGCCTGTTGATTGGTGCCGCCGGCATGTTGGCGGAACTGACGCTGGCAGTCTGTGCCACGCTGTTATGGTGTTTTCTGCCGGATGGCCCGCTGCGTGCTGGAGTTTTTTTGTTGGCGACCACCACCTGGGTGGCAACATTACTGATTAATGCCAGCCCCTTTATGCGTTTTGACGGCTATTTTCTGCTCAGTGACTGGTGGGGAATGCCTAACCTGCATGCCCGCGCCTTTGCCCTGGCGCGCTGGCAGTTGCGCCGCAGCCTGCTGGGCCTCGACGACCCACCGCCGGAGTATTTCCCGGCATCCCGGCAGCGTGCTCTGCTGATTTTTGCCTGGGTCACCTGGTTGTATCGGCTGGTGGTGTTTACCTCCATCGCCTTTCTGGTTTATCACGTCTTTTTCAAAGCATTGGGAACAATATTGCTGATGGTGGAGTTAGGCTGGTTTATTGTCAGGCCGATCTTCGGCGAACTGAAGGTCTGGTGGCGGCGACGTGCCGACTTGCGTTGGCAGGGAAGAACCTGGCGCAGCGCGGCATTACTGACCGCCGTGGTGCTATTTTTTGTGTTGCCGTGGCACGGCGATATCTCCAGTCCGGCGGTGATCGGCGCAGCGCAGTCTCAGGGGTTATACGCCGCTGAAGCTGCCGATGTGGCCGATGTCCGCGTGCAAGAGGGGCAACAGGTACAGCCAGGGCAGATCCTCGCCATCCTCTCTTCTCCGGCACTGGAATATCAGTTGGCGCAGGCGAAAGTGATCGCCACCAGCCTCGCCTGGCAAGTGACACAGCAGCCGTTTAACAATGATTTGCGCAATAAAGGCGGCACACTGACCACGCTGCTGCTGGCGGCAAAACAGCAGGTAGCCAGCCTGCAAGAGCAGCGCGATCGCCTGACATTAATTGCGCCCTTTGCCGGACGTATTGCCGATGTCAGCGACGCCTTGCGCACTGGTACCGTCGTGACCCAGGGGGAGCGATTATTACAGGTCGTGGGCCTGGAGGGCGTGCGCGGCGAAGTGTATGTCGACGAAGAAAACGTCGGTGATTTACACCCTGGCGATATTGCGCGTTTTATTGCTGACAGTGGCGATAGCGCGGCAATAACCTGTCGTCTTGGGCAGGTTGATAAACTGAACCAGAACACGCTGGAGCAACCTTTGATGGCGTCAATTTACGGTGGACCGATCGCCAGCGAGCTGCGCGGGCAAGCGATCGAACCGCTGACGACCGTATTTCGCGTTCCGCTGGAGTCTTGCGAGCAACACATTGCGCCACTGCGGGAATTACCCGGCAAGGCGAGATTACATGTCACTCCCCATAGTTTGCTGCAACAGGGCTGGCGGCGGCTGGCGGTAGCGGTGGGCAGTGAGGCCGGGGTGTAACGGATAAGCGCGGGCAGGCACTTCCCCCTCCGCCCGTACGCGATAATTGTCTCAGGCAAGGAGTGACAGATGTCAGCTGACGTTAATTTTTCTACTTTGTGTCATGATCTGGTTTTACGGCCGGCAAAGCCGACGGATGCACCCTTTATCGAAGGGATTTATCATAGCGCCCGTCCGGATCTGTTGTTGATTGACGGCAGCCCTGAGCTGATCGCCAGCGTACAGCAGCAACAATGGCAGGTCATGACCATGGGCAGTGGTGAAAACAACCCCAATGCCATGCATTTTATTATCGAAAAGCAGCACAGCCAGTTGGGTGTGGTGATGGTCGATTTTGGCCATCAGGAAGTACGTATCATCTTTCTTGCCATAGTGCCGCAAGCCCGAGGGCAAGGCTATGGCAAACAGGTGCTGCAAGGGTTGCAGCAAGCGGCACAGCGAGTCGGCTGTCCACTGGCCGCCGTGGTATGGCAGCACAATACCCAGGCACAACGGCTATATCGCGAATTAGGCTTTGTTCCGCAGGACTGCGCTGAAATGGCCAATAAATGGTTGTGGTATCCGGCGCGTAACAAGATTTTCGTCGGCGCGGGTTGAGGCTGGCAGGGGAGAGTTGCCCCTGCCAGAACGTTCTAGTTAAAAATTAGCTGAAAATAGCTGAACTGATTATCCCGTCCCATCGCGCCGGTGCGGCTGATATTAATATCCTCCAGTATCTTCTGCGCTGTGCTTGCCGATGCCGGTAAGCGCAGTTGTCCCACTACATCAACCAATGGCGTTAATGGGTCAGCGGTCAACTCGACAATAAAAGGCACGCGATTGTCTTGTAGATAGGGATTCTGCGCCCGTGGATTTTGGCGCACTGCATGCACCTGTAACGCCAATTCCGGGTAGGGCGCAGCATGCAAATAGCAAGTCTGACCCAGCAGCGGCATAAAGTCGTCGCTACAAATCTTATCCAGCATCCTTTTCTCCTTATTAAATATACTCAGTAGCCAGCTCTCGATCAGTCTCGGGTCGGGTATAGGCCCTGCAAGGCAATACAGAAATTCAGTGCCAGATAAGGAGGCAGCAGATTAACCGGGGTATTGCTGCCGGGTACCGGATTGACCGTGGCGCTGTCGGTGCTACCAGAAAGACTTGCTCCCTTGACATCCACCGGGGAACTTAACGCCGTGGACCAAATATTGGCTAGGCCGGTACCGCCGCCCGACGCCCCCAGATAGGGGTTGCTGACACTGGGCGCGCTGGCGGGAGCGGCGGGTGCTGCCGGGGTGGCGACACCGGCAGCCTGAAATTTGACCGCGACTTGCGTTAAACCATGGGTATGGGCAGGTAGCGGCATGGTAGGCAAATTGCTGCTCAGCAGGGTAACGGTTTCATGGCCGCCAGTGGCAGCAATGTTGAAATTGGTATTGCCTGTAGGGTTAGGTGCTGCCTGTCCGGTACCGATAGGCATACGCCCACAGAGATTCGGCAACTGGAAGTTGGCAGGAGCCGTTCCCCCATAATAGTTACCGATTAGCGCATAAAGCGCCTGATATTGATTAACCTGAAGGGTTTGCCCATTGCATGATGCCCAATAAACGGGAGGGTAGTTAAAGGCAAATGGCAAGATAGTACCAATAAAAACATCCATATTTATTCCTTAATCAATGATAGTGAGTGACAGATTGGAAAACGGGATATAACCACAAAAATCTTGTCTATTGAGTGTGGACAATAATAGTTATTTGTCTAATGTACTTAACTCAAATTTATTGCTTTTATATTTACACTAGGTCAAACAATGCTTTGTGGATGAGCAAATAGTTAAATATTTATCTCTGCAAAAATAAGCGGTTGGGGCCAGGGAGGTGGTTTGTTTTATATTTTATTATGACCGCATGAAGGCTGTTTTATCTTTTTGTTATTATTTTCAAAGTGTTGAGGTTAATGGGTTGCTTTGGGGGATTTTCACGGAGGTATTAACTTATGAACGAGCTGCGAGCAGGTAGTTGTAATGTATTGCTGTGTGTGCCGAGCGTCGTTACAGGCCAAAAATAGTTATCGTTCCTGCCGATAAATGACGCTTAATTGCGAGTGGCAGGGTTGCAATAACATTAAGCACAAAATATGATAAACGTCATAGAGATAATATAATCTGTGTGTAGTTAATGCCGGTGATATAATAACTAATAGCAATTAAAATACTCTCGGCGGGCACCGCTAACGTAATGTGGACCAATCAGTCTGCAAGAGGATCGTTGAGCAAGCTTATTCTTTGGCTGAAAAGTTGTTAACGAGCGCTCAATCAGTGCCAGACATGACCGCGCATACAAACAACGAGGCGCTATAGCTGAATCGATAAAGCCTATGCCACCAGGCTAAACATTATACATTTTTTGCCGATAAGCTATTAAGAACCGTATGGAGGCTGCATTGTGCTGACATGTTGCTGAACTAAGGTGAAGCTGTCAGTAAAACGACAAGCTTTCTGGATGAAATTTATCTTAAGGGCGTGATATTTTGCCGACTTCTCGTAAGCATTTCAGGGGTAAAATCCTTATCGGGTTCAGCCTGTTTATATTGCTCTATATTCTTTCTTCCACGTTTGATGGTCGTGAACATTTGTTCGCATTTTTTGCAAAATATGAGCAATACAACGCCGATGAACTCTTTATTGCCTTGATTGTTACGGGGTTTGTGGGTTTATTCTATTCGTTGATTCAAATTAAAAAAATGTCTAAAGAGATTGCCCGGCGCATTGAAGCAGAAAAAAATCTGCTGTGGATCTCGCAACATGACCCTCTGACAGAACTCCCCAATAGAAAGCAGCTGGAAAATTTCATTTCATGCGGCGAAAGCTGTAATGATCAAACCAATTACGCGGTTTTTCGTATTGTGATCAACCGCTACAAAGATATCAATGACCTGCTGGGCAGCGACCATCGTACTGAAATATTACGGCTTATTGCCAAGCGGCTGTTATACATGTTCCCCAATAATGTCTATAAGCTGGCAGGTGATGAACTGCTGGCTTTAAAACCCAATATAGACAATACCGATCTGGCCCAGCTCGCCGAGCGGGTGATAAGAAAAATTTGCAGCCCGATCCATATCAATGCCATCACCTTTAATATTGGGACCAATATCGGTTTCGCCCGTTTCCCTGAAGACGGTGCCGATCTGAGAAGAGTTATTCAATACTCTGATTATGCACTGAGTTTTGCCAAAAAATCGGGCAGGGACCAGGCTAAAGCCTATACCCCGTTGATGCAGGCTGAATTTTTAGCGAAAGCTCAGCGTGAGCATGATTTCAAAAAAGCCTTGGCAAATAAAGAATTTGTCACTTACTACCAGCCGCTGGTTGATCTTAAAACCGAAAGAACCATCGGTTTTGAGGCGCTGGCCCGTTGGGAAATTACCCCGGGCAACTTTATTCCGCCCGATCAGTTTGTTGCCCTGGCTGAAGAAACCGGCAATATCACCGAGCTGACCGAGCAACTGTTACGCCTGGCCTGTCGTGATGCCCTCGAATGGCCAAGCCATATTACGTTGTCATTTAATATCTCGCCTATCCAGATGTCTGATAAACAGTTGGCAACCAGGATTATGAGCATACTGGCTGAGGTCGGATTCCCCGCCGAACGCCTGGAAATTGAAATCACCGAAACTGCGCTGCTGCGCGATATCAATGTCGCCAGATTGACGCTCAGAAAGCTGAAAGACGAAGGGATTAACATTGCTCTTGATGACTTTGGTACCGGTTACTCAAGCCTGTCGCAGCTGTGTAATTTCCCCTTCGATAAGCTAAAAATCGATAAAAGTTTTATCGATACCTTTCAGCTTAATGGAAAACAGGAAAAGGCTATTCTTGCCGTTCTGTCTCTGGCCAGCGCGCTGGACGTAAAAGTGGTAGCCGAAGGCATTGAACACGTCAGCCAACTTATTCGTCTGCAGGAGCTGGGTTGCGATATCGGCCAGGGCTATCTGCTGGGCAAGCCGATGCCGCAAGCCAATCTAAAAAAAACAGTACCCTGGGCCATCCAGGATATTTTTAACCTCGATCCTGAAAAGGCGCAGTAAGGAATAAGAGGATTTTGCTCTTATTCCTTGAATAACTGCGGCCTTTTTCTATTAGATACCTAACGCTTTTTTCACCGCGTCTTGCGCCGGTTGTCCACTGCGGGTGGTGACACCGTTAAGCCAGCCGTTCAGCAACTCCGGACGTTTTGCCAGTTCGACACGGGCAGCCGCTTCCGGTGTTTGTTTATCATCCAGTACGCGGGTGATAATGGCATTTTCCAGCGGCACATCAAATTTCAACTGGGTAAAGAAGCGATTAAGGTTCGGGCACTGGCTGGCAAAGTCTTTGCGCGTCACCGTATTAACCGTTGCGCTGCCATAATGTGGACCAAACCAGGCGTCGCCGCCGCTAAGATAAGTCAGCTTAAAACGTGTGTTCATGGCGTGCGGTTCCCAGCCAAGAAACACGATCCACTGCTGGCGGTTTACCGCGCGGGTGACTTGCGCCAACATACCGCTTTCGCTGGACTCCACCAGGTCCCAGTTCTGCAATCCGTAGTCATGTTTGTCGATCATCTTCTTGATGTTCTGATTCGCCGGTGCGCCGGGGGCGATGCCGTAGATCTTGTGTTCAAATTTATCGGCATATTTTTGCAGGTCAGCAAAGTCTTTTACTCCCGCCGCCGCCACGTAATCCGGTACCGCCAGGGTAAATTTGGCCGCTGGCAGGTTGGCAGCCACCACTTTTACCGATCCATCCTCGGTAAATTTGCCGATCACCGGTGCCTGTGCTGGCATCCAGTTGCCGAGAAACACATCCAGTTGGCCGGTTTTAAGGCCCTGAAAGGCCAGCGCCACCGAGAGGTTTTGCACTTTTTGCTGGTAGCCGAGGGCGTTGAGCACCACGCCGGACACCGCATTGGTGGCTGCGATATCCGTCCAGCCCGGGTCGGATTGATTAACAGTGGCACAGCGTGCCTCATCTGCGGCGAAGCTGCTTAACGGCAGCAAACTGGCACTGGCCAGAAGCATAAGTGTGGTGAGTCTTTTTATCATCATCATTATTTTCCTGCTGGGTGTGAAGGGCGCGGATAACGGGCAAAAGCTTCTTGCTCATCCAGCGTCTGGTGGTTGCGAATATAACGTTGGGATGCCGCCCGATATGGCTGAAAATCCCACTGTGGAATGGCATCGCGACCGGCGATCTCGGTTAAAAATAATCTCTTTTGCTGGCTGGCAAGTACCTGCTTATTGAGCGCGGCCAGATCCCAGCGCGAGGCGACTTCGTTGGCGAACCCCTGCATCGTCTGTTGATAGGCCGGTTGCGTGGCCAGATTGTGACGCTCCAGCGGATCCTGTTGCAGGTTGAACAACTGCGGTGCTTCGGTCATGGAATGGATATATTTCCACGGGCCGCGGCGGATCATCAGCATCGGGGCCAGCGCGCCTTCCGCCAGATACTCGCTACAGGCTTCATCCGGGCCATTTTCACCATTAAGGTAGGGCAGCAGACTATGGCCGTCGAGTGGTGCCACCGGATGCTGCAGCCGCGTTGCACCGCCTGCCAGCTCCGTGAATGTCGGTAACAAATCTACCAGTGACACGTTCTGCGCGACGCGCCGGGGTGCAAAGCGTTTGGGGTTATGCACGATCATCGGCACCCGCGATGCCCCTTCAAAAAAGGTCATTTTGTACCATAGCCCGCGCTCGCCGAGCATTTCACCGTGATCGGCGATAACAAAAACAATGGTATTTTCTGCCAGGCCGGTTTCTTCCAGCGTGCGGATCACTTCGCCAAAGCCGTCGTCGACATAGGCCAGCGCGCCGTAATAGGCATGACGCGCCCGGCGAATATGCTCCTCGGTCAGTTGACCCTCTTCTAACTGATACATGGCGCGCAGACGCTGTGAGTGGGCATCATTTTCCACATCGTTGATGCCGGTTTGCGGCAGATCGATCTCCTCCTGCTGAAAACGCTCGAGATAACGACGGGGTATGGCAAAGGGATCGTGGGGATGGGTCAGCGAAAGCAGCAGCAGAAATGGCCGATCTTCAGGTTTTCGCGCCGCGTCATAGAGGCGTTGACGCGCCATAAACAGCGCTTCGTCATCAAAATCGAGCTGATTGGTGCGCACGCATTCCCCGGCTTCCAGCACCGAACTCATATTGTGATACCAGTCAAGACGGCGCTCAGGATGCCGCCAGTCCGGCGTCCAGCCAAAATCGGCCGGATAGATATCGGTGGTCAGCCGTTCGTCAAAGCCGTGCAGTTGATCCGGACCGCAGAAATGCATTTTACCGGAAAGCCAGGTCTGGTATCCCTGCTCGCGCAGATAGTGGCAGAAGGTCGGCGAGTCGGCAGGGAACTCGGCGGCGTTATCATAGACACCATGTTGCGACAAAAACTGCCCGGTCATCAGCGAGGCACGGGAAGGGGCGCACAGCGGGCTGTTGCAATAGGCGGATTCAAACACCACCCCCTGGCTGGCCAGACGGTCAATATTCGGCGTCAGGCTGACGTTATTTCCGTAAGTGCGCAGTGCCCCGGCGGTTAACTGATCGGCCATAAGAATAACGATATTCGGTTTATTTATAAGCATTCACTAGCCTGAAGATAAATTTAATAATCAATGTGTGATATTTTTATCGCATGCCTTTTTGTTCCTGTGAAGAGGTTATTAAATTATCAAGGCATAAGGTGACATTATGGCAGGGAAATTACAATTACCCCCTTTACAGGCTTTAGTAGTATTTGAAGCGGCGGCACGACACGGTAATTTTACCGCTGCCGGAAATGAACTTGGACTTTCTCAACCGGCAGTCAGTCAGCGTATCCAAATGCTGGAGAATTTACTTAATGGACCGCTATTTGAAAGGCGACATCGCGGGGTGCAATTAACGGTTTCCGGTAATGCCCTTTACCAGATTGTCCGCACCAGTCTGATGGATATCAGCGAGCAGATTGAACGCACTCGCTACCAGCGAAGTACCTTGCGCATTGACACCGATATGGGCTTTGCCAGCTACTGGTTAATGCCGCGAATGAACGCGCTACAGGCACTGATCCCCGGCGTGGAGGTGCAGGTTTCCACCTCACCGAACGACTACAATTTTCGCGATAACAATGCCCATCTGGCCATTTACTTTGGCAGTGGCAACTGGCCGGGAACTCATGCGCAGAAGCTCTTTCCCGAAGATGTTATTCCCGTTTGCAATTATGATGTTATGCAAAAAATTGGCAGCGACCCGGCAGCAGAAACGTTACTCAATTACCCTTTATTAAAACTGCCAGAAACCCGCCCACAGCGCTGGTTAACCTGGGAGGACTGGTTCCATGCGCAGGGTGTGGCGCTCCCGGCGCAGGCCGGTTCACGCACCTTTAATGCCTACTCGCTGGTGATCCAGGCAGCGCTCGAAGGGCAGGGTATCGCCCTTGGCTGGCGGCCGCTGATTTCCGCTCTGC
Source organism: Rouxiella aceris (assembly GCF_012933545.1). Lineage (GTDB taxonomy): Bacteria > Pseudomonadota > Gammaproteobacteria > Enterobacterales > Enterobacteriaceae > Rouxiella > Rouxiella aceris. The sequence continues at coordinate 310,628 of NZ_JAADJU010000002.1, forward strand.
TGGCCAGCCAACAGTTGTTTGTTTGCGGGGCGCAGGTGCGCACCGAACGGGGGTATTATTTGATCTCTGCAGGCAATAAACCGGCGTCCGCGCAGCAGGAAAAAGTCACCCGCTGGCTATTGGATGAAGCTTGGAATTTTCATCATTAAACGGCGCTATTGCCGAATGATGAATAAGCTAATGCGAAATTTATCTATCGATTTTTTTAAAAGACGTAACCTGTTTTTGATATTTAGGTTAGCGTGTAAGGGTTTTCTAAAATATATGATGCCACTATGCCGCAACCCATAATTGAATTACGCCATGTTTTTAAAAATTATTCCGCAGGTGCTAAAAGGAAACTATTTTCCCGTGCATCAGTCGCCGAACCGGTCAATGCTTTAAGTGATATTAATTTACAGATCAATCCCGGTGAAATTTTTGTTATTGTCGGACTCTCTGGATCGGGAAAATCAACGTTGTTACGCACGCTGAATTTTCTTATTCAGCCCACTGCGGGGGAAGTGCTGTTTCAGGGACAGGCACTGAACAGCCTGCGGGCCAGCGAGATGATCGCCCTGCGGCGCAAACAGATCGCCATGGTCTTTCAGTCCTTTGCCTTGTTTGCCGAGCGTACGGTATTGGATAACGTCGCTTTTGGCCTGGAGGTGGCGGGGATAAGTCGCGAGCTGCGGCACACGCGGGCAAAAACCATGCTCGAGCAGGTAGGGCTTGGACAGGTCTGTGACCAGTATCCGCATCAGCTTTCCGGCGGTATGCAGCAACGCGTCGGGCTGGCCAGAGCGTTACTGATTGATCCGGCGGTATTGCTGATGGACGAAGCCTTTTCGGCGCTGGATCCTATTATTCGCCGCGAGATGCAGTCACTGCTGCTCAGTTTACAGCAGGCGCAGCAACGCACTGTGGTGTTTGTCACCCACGATATGGAAGAGGCGTTACGGCTGGGTACGCGCATTGCCATTATGCAGGAAGGCAAGCTGGTGCAGGTTGGCACTCCGGAAAATATTATTAATGCCCCTGCTTCTCCCTATGTGCGGCACTTTTTCTCTGGCGTGGATACCTCGCGCTGGCAGTTGGCCGAATCTTACGCCGATGTCTGGCAGTCACCTGAGTAGATAAATCTATGGCCTATCCTCTGGATTTTAGTCGGCAGATCGACAGCGGTATTCACGCCTTGCTGCTCAATGCCGGTGGTTTTTTTGACGGACTGTCGGCAGGTATTGACGGCTTTGCCGGTGGTCTGGAAATGTTGACCGGCTGGTTAACGCCCTGGGGACTGGTGTTCCTGGCGGTAGCCATTGGTCTGTGGCGTATCGGAAAGGGCTTCGCGCTTTTTGCGTTGCTGGCCACCCTTTATATTGTTTATAGCGGCTATAGCGAACATGCCTCGATCACCCTGGCGCTGACCCTTTCCTCAACCTTTTTTAGCCTGTTGATTGGTATTCCCCTCGGCATTTGCAGCGCCCGACGTGCGGCGGTGGGCAGTCTGGTGCGCACTCTGATGGATTTTATGCAGACCATGCCAGCCTTTGTCTATCTGATCCCGGCTACTATTCTGTTTGGCCTTGGGCGACCACCGGGGATCTTCGCCACTATCTTATTTTCTATGCCGCCGGTGGTGCGTCTGACCGACCTCGGTATCCGCCAGGTTGACGCCGCGCGTATTGAAGCCGGGCTGGCCTTTGGCTGTACGCCGTGGCAGCTGCTGTGGAAAGTCCAGCTTCCCGCCGCGCAGCCGGCAATTATGGCCGGGATCAATCAGACCATTATGATGGCGATGTCGATGGTAATTATTGCCTCAATGGTCGGTGCCGGTGGTTTGGGCAACGATATCCTCAGCAGTATTCAGCAACTGGATATTGGTCTGGGTTTGCAAAGCGGTTTGGTGGTGGTGCTGATGGCGATGCTGCTCGATCGACTCTCTGCCAGCTTTGCCAGAAAACAGGGGGGCAGAGTATGAGTCAGGCGTTTCATCTGATGGCCAAACCTGCCAGTTACCACTGTAATCTGGTCTGCGATTACTGCTTTTATTTGCCCAAAGGGCAGACGGTGCTGCAACGGCAGGCCGATACCCGACAGATGTCGCAACCGTTGTTACAGCGATTTATCAAAGAGTATATCGCCAGCTCGCCGGGTAACGAGGTGGCCTTTACCTGGCAAGGTGGCGAACCCACGCTGGCCGGGCTGGATTTCTACCGCCGGGTGGTGGCTTTGCAACAGCAGTACGCCAATGGCAAGCGCATCGTCAATAATCTGCAAACCAACGGCGTGCTGCTTAACGACGCCTGGGTGGCCTTTCTGGCCGAACATCATTTTCTGGTGGGGGTGTCGGTAGATGGGCCACAGCATTTGTACGATGCCATGCGAAAAACCGCTCACGGCGGCAGTGTGTTTCAGCGGGTGATTGACGGGGTGGCGCGTTTACGCCAGGCGGGCGTGGCCTTTAATCTGCTGGCGGTGGTCAATGAGCAAACCGCCCGTTACCCGCTGGAGGTTTACCGCTTTCTGACCAGTGAACTGGGGGCCGAGTTTGTGCAGTTTATCCCCGCTGTTGAAGTGCTCCCCGAGCGACTGGCGGCGGCCGAGCGGTTTGGCGAAACAATCTGCCTTGAGCAGGGGCGCGTAACGCCCTGGTCGGTATCTGGCGAGGCCTACGGCAACTTTCTTATCACCATTTTTGATCACTGGGTTCGCCACGATGTCGGACGGGTCTTTGTGCAAATTTTTGATAACACCCTGGCTGCGTGGGCCGGAAAGACTCCCGACCTTTGTGTTATGCGTGCTAACTGTGGTGCATCGCTGGTGATGGAACAAAACGGCGATATCTATAGCTGCGACCATTTTGTCTTACCGCAACATCGTCTGGGCAATATTATGACCGACTCCCCGGCGCGACTGGCGGCCAGCAAGCAGCAGCGCCAGTTCGGCAACCAAAAAACGCCGAAATCTGCCCAGTGCCAACAATGCCAGTATCGTTTTGCCTGCCAGGGCGGCTGCCCAAAACACCGCCTAATTCCCGAGGGCAAGCATCAGCGCAATTATCTGTGCAGCGGCTATCAGGCGTTTTTCAGTTATGTGGATCCCTATATGACCTGGATGGCCAATCAGCTTGCCCAACACCAGCCCGCCGCCGGCATAATGAAAGCCGCACCATTTATTGCCGCCCAGGCTGGCAGTTAACCGAACCGCTTAGACCCTTTTTTCTTCTCATCCTGTAACCTATTGATATTCCACCCTGTAGCCAGGTATCGCAAAAAAAGGGTTAACCGCGCTAAAACAGGATCGGCTATTGTCTTATAAAGAGATAATGGCTTTTTCTAACGGTTTACTGCCATCATTTATTGTCTAACTTTTTGATAAAATTGTAAAAAATAAAGATGGCCTGGCAGATTTTTCCTTAGCTTTTGGTAAACGTGCCACTGGCGAAGCTAGCGTCGATGGTGTTTCGGCAATCTTCGTTCCCGCGCGGATCAGTCGCTTTTTTGCATTCTTCAATTTTGGCCTGGCGTTCCTTGTCATGCGTCTTGAACCATTCAAAATTTTGCGAGGCAGCGTCGGCACCGCAGGTAGTGAGCAGTACTGTGGCCAGCAGGCCGAGCGGAAGTATTCCCGTTTTCATGAATCGCCTTAGCGATGATTGATTATCCAGGAGACTATGCGCAGATCGCCCGTCCTTGTCCTTATGCCCCACTCCGCGACAGCTTGAAAGGTTATTAGGATTATGAGAAGATTAAATAATCTAAATAACCGGGAGGGTAGTCATGCGTACCTCAAATAATCCAGGGTTTTCCACGCTGGTTGGGACCCCGAAAGAAGTGCAGACCCACTTGGGAACATCACAGGCGGGTCGTGTTTTAGCCGTTTCCTTTGATCATATTGACGATGCGGCCACCATTCAGATACTGGTCGATAATTTATCCAATATGGCTGCGGCGATGGCCGAGGTCTTTAAGGAACGCCAAGAGAAGCAATCACTCGATCGCCTTGCCGATGTATTGTTACCTAGTTACCCGGTCGCGCCACATATCATGAAAGAAGCCGGTATGCAGACCCGTGCCCGCAAAGCGGTGCTAGACAGCGGCAACTGGCTGACGGCTCTGGAATTAGCAGAACTAGCTGATTTAAGCTTGACCAATCCCAGCGTCCAACCGAACAAATGGAAAAAAGCAGGGCAAATCTTTGCGATCCGCCACAGGGGAATCGATTATTTTCCTGACTATGGCCTGGATAAGAACACACACTATCGGCCCTTGAAGGTCATGGCTCAGATAATTGAAATATTTTCAGGGCAGAAGGATGGTTGGGGCATGGCTTTCTGGTTCATGTCGGTTAACAGTTTTCTGGGGGGAAAGCGTCCACAGGATCTGCTGGCCGTTGAGCCTGAACGTGTTATTGCGGCAGCCAGGGACGAGGTAGAAGGGGTTTTACATGGTTAAACCTCCCAGGTTAGCGGCGTCAACCTCAACCAAGCGCCTACCGAACCGCACCGCAGGAGTGACGCCACAACCGCAGGGTACACTGAACATCAGCTTAACCACGCTGGCCGCAGGTACGGTGCTGCATCGTATTCATGACCAACAATATAACGCCGTGCAGTTCAATCCAAGCATGGGGGGAAATGCACGTTTTAGCCCGATACAGAATAGTAAAGGGGTGCCAATCCCGACGCTTTATGCGGGGATTACCCAAAATTGTGCATTGATGGAAACAGCATTCCACGATGTGCCCTATGTGCCCGGATTCAAAACTGTCGATAAAGGCAAACTTATCCAGCTTGTGCATTCCATTGTCGAGACGACTTCAGACTTAACGTTGGTTGACCTGGCCAGCGTCCCACTGCGAAAACTGGGCATAACACGCAATGAACTGATTGATACAGAGAAAGATCAGTACCCAGTGACACGGCTGTGGGCCAAAGAGATTTATAGCCAATGCCCGGAGGCACAGGGGCTTGTCTGGATTTCAAGACAAGATGACTCGGCAAAGGCGATAGTGCTCTTTGGTGACAGGGTTAATACTGGGGTGCTGCAACAGAGTGGTGATTCTCTCAGTATCACGGAAGACTCTGCGACATTTACCGCGGTGCTCGAATTGGCAGAACAGCTTGATGTTCTGATTGTGCCTGGCAAATAACAGAATGAAGATGTCTGACAACGAAAGTGGTCAGACATCTACGGGTATTCCAGAGTCTTTAAAAGACTGGTTGCAAAATATGATTGAATTATCACCAACGGTGCAAAAGTGGGTCTTCCGCAACTTGGGTGGATCTGATCATGCAAGAGGACTCATTACTCGCCGTCTCAGCAACTCGAACCCGGCACGACCATACATTTGGCGTTTCAACATCTTCAGTCGGTTTACATGCCCCTCAACAACTCCGTTACTCCACCTGGAACAGATAGCTTCAACTATTGCTGCTGCATCAGATTCCATTCCTGCAGCAACCCGTTGCAGATCAATAAGTCCGCTTTCGCTTACGTTGATGAACCACGGGTTTAACAGTGTTTTATTTTTCGTTTTCAGCATTCTGTAAAAGTCGAGTGCCAGCTGCTGTGCCATTTTCAGCTGAGGCTCTTTTTCGCACATCAACCCGATGAACCGTGATGCGTAGTTTTCTTCCCCTCTGATTATTCTCCAGGGCATCAACCAGCGGCTTACCCTTGAGGCTGAGGGAAGACGGATTGAAGCAATGATCGGATCTGTAACCCCCTTCCGCCATTTGGTAATGGCATCTCTGACCGTTGTTTCACTGCCAGTGAAGCCCATAGTCACCATTTCCCGCCATATCTGGCTGGCATTATGGTTACCATTTTCCCGTTGTTGTTCCAACCAGACGCGCCATGAGTCAAGAAGGCTCGCCTTCGGTGGCCTAGTTGACATCTCAGGGAACGTAACCGACTGTATCCATCGGCGAACAGTCACCCGCGATAACCCGGTGATACGAGATATTTCCCTGATCCCTCACCCATTTTTATGGAGTGAGCTCACTTCCACCCAACGTTCATGCCGCTTTTCACGTCTTTGCTGCTTGATCCGTTCCGGAAGGAGAAGTACTGGTGAGGTTGCTGATTGAACTTCAGGATCATTCTTTTTGGGCGACAGTTCAGTGGCAACCAGCCGTATCAGCGGCATATGCCGGTACATCATCCGTTCCAATGCGTCACCAATATTCTTCAGGAGGTGCCAACGATCGGCGACCTGCCTGGCCTGCGGAGCACCATCACGTGCGGCCATCGCATAGATGCCACCGCGATCGCGTGAGACAACCTGTATTTCCGGATATTTTCTGAACCAGGTCGCCAAAGCACGTTGTTCGCGTCCTGGAAGAAGTACCAGAGGGCGATGAGTATCAAGATTGACGATCAACGTGCCATATCGATGACCACGATGCCATGCCCACTCATCGATCCCTACATGCGGGGTTACAGCTTGTACTGGTTCAGACGCCTGAACCACTCTGCGCAACAGAGTATCAGCGCTGGTTTGGATACCGGTGGCTGTTGCGGCCCGCTTCCCGGCCTCGCCACCGGCGATTAACCCCAGTTGATGCTGTAAATTCTGCAGAGCCTCTGAGGATTGCTGCCTAGAACCAGCGAAAGGGACCAGAGATTCAGTGAAGATTTTACGCGAGCACGCCGGGTTACGGCAGTACCAATGGCGGACAGCAAAGGTTAGATAAAGCGTTTGTCCTGAGCACGGAAGATGCTGTATACGCCGCCGTCGGCAACTATGTACGGAACTACTGCGCTTCAGGCATTCAGGGCAATTGGCTGATTTCCGGGTAGCCCGGAGATTGATACTCACCCCGAGTGGGCTAGTGATTTGTTGGACGACCTGCCATCCGCGCGGCAACTGTAACAGAGCCTGAAGTGAAGTCATTTGTTGTCCCTAACTTAAAACAACTTAGATCCTTGTTAACTAATAAGTTTCATTTATTTTCTTCCACCCAAGTTGCGGAAGACCCACAAATACGATTGCGGAAAAGTTATATCCCAGACTGACTGGGTCAAGATGAGCTCTGTAACCGCGAATTATTCCGCTCTCTTCAAGGCTCTTTACCCGGCGATGGCAGGGAGACAGGCTCAGACCAACCCTTTCGGCCAGCTCGGTAACGGAAAGTCGGCCATCAGCTTGTAGCTCAGCAAGGATCTTGCGGTCAATCCTGTCCATTAGCAATTAACTCCCCTTTTTGTCGATTGTTACAGCAAATATTGGCAGCACATTCTAACTATATAAAGATATTCTTTCCACAAATGGCTTGAGGCGAAACTACCATCAATGCCGATATTACTACGTGGAGATGTGAGCTCTATGGCGTTAAGTCTGTTTGCCGCTTTCTGGGGTGTTTCTGTTCTGTTTGTTATTACACCGGGAGCAGACTGGGCTTATGCCATCTCAGCCGGGATCAATGGTCGTATGGTGGCTCCGGCGGTGGCCGGATTATTGTGCGGTCATCTGATTGCCACCCTTATTGTCGCCGCGGGAGTAGGTTCTTTTATTGCCAACGTACCCTCGGTGATGAGCGCACTAACTCTGGCTGGTGCGGCTTACCTGCTGTGGCTGGGAATTGGCCTGCTTCGTCAGCCTTCTCTGCCTGTGGCCTGGCAGGGTGGGGAGACGCGCTCAAGTGCTCGGTGGGCGCTAAAAGGTCTGTGTATCAGCGGCCTTAACCCAAAAGTTTTTCTGTTGTTTATGGCCCTCTTGCCGCAGTTTACCGATCCGCAGGGGGCCTGGCCGCTTCCGCTACAAATGGCCATGCTGGGTTTGATACATGTTGGCAGTTGCGCCGTGGTCTATCTGCTGGTGGGATATGGCGCCAGTTTGGTATTAAAAACTCGTCCACGAGCAGCGTTGCGGGTCAGCCAGATTTCCGGTGTTCTGATGATGGTTATTGCGCTGCTGTTATTTATTGAACGTTTGTTTTGAGAAAATAAAAATGACTAATATCACCCTGACGCATTTGCGAAAAATGAAACAAGCCGGCGAAAAAATTGCCATGTTGACCTGTTATGACGCGACCTTTGCTTATGAAGCCAGCACAGCTGGCGTGGATATGCTGTTGATCGGGGATACCCTGGGTATGATCCTGCAAGGGCATGACAGTACGCTGCCTGTAACCCTGGATGATCTGGTGTACCACACGGCCAGTGTCAAGCGTGGCAATGCCACCAGCTTTATTATCGCCGACTTGCCATTTATGACCTATTCCTCCGCGGAGCAGGCGTTATCCAGTTCAGGTCGCCTGATGCAGGCCGGAGCACAGATGGTCAAACTTGAGGGGGGGGAGTGGCTTTGTGAAACTGTTCACCAGTTGACGCGCAACGGTGTGCCCGTCTGTGGCCATATTGGCCTGACGCCGCAGTCGGTTAATGTATTAGGTGGCTTCAGAGTGCAGGGCCGCGGAAAAGAACAGGCGCAGGAACTTATCGATGCGGCGATCAAACTGACGCAAGCGGGGGCTGCCATGATCCTGGTGGAGGCGGTGCCAGCTTCTCTGGGGAAAGCGATCAGTGAGGCGGTGTCCGTGCCGGTAATTGGCATTGGTGCGGGTGCCGATACCGATGGGCAAGTTCTGGTATTGCACGATATGCTCGGCCTTAGCCTGACTGGACGGGCTCCGAAGTTTGTCCGCAACTTTATGGATGGTCAGCAGAGTATCCAGGCCGCGCTGCGCAGTTATGTGGCAGCCGTGAAAGAGGGTTCATTTCCGGCAAAGGAACACAGTTACGCAGAACAGGCATAACTGATGCTGGCGGTGTTGAGCTGAAAGCGCATAGCAGATCGGCTATGCGCATAGATGGCGATTGCCAAGATCAAACTTGCCGCTACCTCAGTAACGGCTAAGCGATCCTGACGTAGCGATTAAAACGAAGAGTGCTTATAAGGTAGATAATTGGCCTGCCAGAATTCTGCGGCAAGTCGGGTATTTAGCGTCTCGGCAGAAACTTTGGGAGCAACACCTTCAAGCTGGGCAACGCGAGCGACTTCGGCGGCGATCACTTTTGACACCTGCTGAATATCGGCCAACGGCGGTAACAGCGAACCTTTACCGGTGGTGGCCAGCGGTGAAAGCCCGGCCAGCGCCTGACTGGCGGCCAGCAACATGCCGTCGGTCACACGTCGTGCCTTGGCGGCCAGAATACCCAGACCCAGTCCCGGGAAGATATAGGCGTTATTACACTGTGGGATCTCATAGGTACGATCCTGATAGTGCACCGGAGCAAAGGGGCTGCCGGTGGCCATCAGTGCTGCACCTTCGGTCCAGGCAATAACATCCTGCGGACGGGCTTCGGCGCGGGAAGTCGGGTTGGACAGCGGCATAATGATCGGGTGATGGCAGTGGTGATGCATCTCGCGAATAATTTCTTCGGTAAACAATCCTGGTTGACCGGAAACACCAATCAGAATGGTCGGCTTGGAGTTGCGCACGACGTCGAGCAGGGAGATATTTTGTTTATCCACGGCCCAGTGGTTGATATTTTCTCGTGGCGTCACCAGCTTGCGCTGAAAATCGAGCAGGTTAGGCATATCATCGGTCAGCAAACCAAAGCGATCGACCATAAATACCTGGCCGCGCGCCTGTTCTTCACTCGCCCCTTCGGCAATCATCTGCGCAATGATTTTTTCGGCAATACCGCAACCGGCAGAGCCCGCGCCAAGGAAAGTCACTCGTTGTTCACGAAGCGGCGTACCCGTCGCGTGGCTGGCGGCGATCAGGCAGCCGAGAGTCACGGCGGCGGTGCCCTGAATATCATCGTTAAAACAGCACAGCTCATCGCGATAACGTTCCAGCAGTGGCATGGCATTGGTTTGTGCAAAATCCTCAAACTGCAATAACACTTCCGGCCAACGGGCTTTAATCGCCTGCATAAACAGGTGGATAAAGTCGTTATATTCCCCGTCGGTAATACGTGGATGACGCCAGCCCATATACAAAGGATCCGCCAGGCGCTGGGCGTTGTTGGTACCGACATCGAGCATAATAGGCAGGGTATTGGCCGGATTAATCCCGCCGCAGGAGGTATACAACGAGAGCTTGCCGATAGGGATCCCCATACCGCCAATGCCCTGATCGCCCAGTCCGAGAATGCGTTCACCGTCAGTAACTACAATGACGCGGATATCATTCTTGGAGAAGTTTTGCAGCATCTCATCAATATGTTCGCGGTCGGGGTAGGAGATAAACAACCCGCGTGCCCGGCGATAAATATCCGAAAAGTGTTCGCAAGCTTCACCAACGGTAGGAGTATAAATAATCGGCAGCATTTCTTCGAGATGGGAATTAACCAGGTTATAGAACAACGTTTCGTTGGTGTCCTGGATATTACGCAAATAAATATGCTTGGAGATATCGCGTTTAAAATCGGAAAACTGTGAGTAAGCGCGGTCAGTTTGTTCACTGATGGTCTCGACCTGATTAGGTAACAGACCAGTCAGATTCAGGGCCAGACGCTCTTCGCGGCTAAAGGCTGAGCCTTTGTTAAGCAGCGGGTTTTCCAGTAACAATGAACCAGTGTAGTGTGTATAAAGTGGACGTTTTTTCAACATCAGTCAAACCTCAATAAATTTGGACTGCAAATATATTGCAGTTAATTCCCAAGGCGATTGTCCAGCCTCAGGACTTGTCGCCGTAAAGAAGACTTCTTATTTTGGTATGAGGATAATCCTCACATTGGTCCATAGCGATCAATGTTTATTAACAATATTCTTATTTGTATTTTTTATAGCACGTGACGGCGTCAGTTACTGCTTACTTAAATTACTTAAGTCTTTATATACTTACTCTGTGATCGCATCCTTCATTTTGTTATTGAATTTTTCAGGTTATCTAAAGAATTATACGAACCGTCACGCAATATCTGTGTTTTACTGTAAGTTGTTGTAATTATTATATTTTGTTTTATTTATTTACTTAATTAATTATTGTCATTATCTCGATTTAAATGGCTGTGATGATTATCACATTTAATAAGATAGTTAATCGATATAAACATTGCCCATCTTATTAAATATAAAAAAGGTCACTCCATGCCAATATTACTTTTATCTTCTTTATTCCCTTTGGTCTTTGTGATGGTATTGGGCTGGCTAAGCGGTAAAGTCGGCTATATGAAACGCGAGGATGCAACGGTATTGGCCACCGTGGTTATTCGTTTTGCGTTACCTTTGCATTTATTTGTCGGTGCTTTGCACACCGACCCCTCTAAAATACAGAATCTGTCGTTTATGGCGGTGTTGGTGATCGGGCTGATGGGCTCTTATCTGCTGACACTGTGCATCTCCCGCTTTATGTTTCGCCACGATATCAAAACCAGTGCCATTCAGTCGCTGGTTTGTGCGTTTCCTGATATGGCCTACTTTGGCGCGCCGGTGCTGGCAGTATTGATAGGGCCGGAAGGTTTTCTCGGCGTGTTGATTGGTAATCTGATCACCAGCGTACTGATGATCCCGTTGACCATTGTGTTGATCCGCATGGGCGATAAAAACAATGCCCTGGCACAGGAAGGCAGTCTGCTAAGCATGATCCTGCAAAATCTGCTGAAAGCAGTGCGCAATCCCATTGTCTGGATCCCGATACTTGGCGTGATTATGAGCCTGACGGGCTTTAAAATTCCTGAACTGCTGACTTCATCCATAGAGATGATGGGCAAAACTGCGGGCGGCATCTCCTTGTTTGCTCTGGGATTACTGTTCTTTGGTGAACGTCCTACGCTGAATCTGCATACCTTTACCAATATCGGTATGAAGAATTTGATCCAACCGGCAATGATGGCCGCCGCTGGACTGGCCTTTGGGTTAAGTCATACTCTGATGCAGCAGGTGGTGATTATTGGTGCCACCCCTTCGGCGATTGCCGCCGGCATGTTTGCCGTGCGCAGTGATACCTATGTCGAGTCGGCTTCTTCTTCTATTTTGCTGGGTACGGCGGTGGGCATTGTGACTGAGGGCGTGATGATTTATATGATGTCGTAGCCCGCTCAAGGAGGGGGGATCGGAATAGTCAGCCAATAAAAAAGGCCTGCCATCACTGGCAGGCCTCAGACTGCTGACAAAGTCCGTTATTAGGGAGAGTGCACCGTTGGGGTCGTAGCGGGCTTGCCCGCCGGAGCGCCACTAGGTGTGCTATGCCCGGGTATCTCGATCATCAAGACGACTTTGTCATCAAACTCAGGCCTGCCATCACTGGCAGGCCTTTAGCTTAGCGAAACCCTGTTACTTCAGGCAGTTCGCACACTGTTTGTTTTGGATCTGCTCAAAGAAGTCGTTGCCTTTGTTATCCACCAGGATAAACGCCGGGAAGTTCTCAACTTCGATTTTCCAGATAGCTTCCATACCCAGTTCCGGGTATTCCACACATTCCAGATGTTTGATGCTCTGCTGAGCCAGTACCGCTGCCGGGCCACCAATGCTGCCGAGGTAGAAACCGCCATGTTTGTGACAGGCTTCGGTCACCTGTTTGCTGCGGTTGCCCTTGGCCAGCATAATCATGCTGCCGCCGTTGGCTTGCAGCAGATCAACGTAGGAATCCATACGTCCTGCGGTGGTCGGGCCGAGCGAACCGGAAGCGTAACCCGTTGGGGTTTTGGCCGGACCGGCGTAATAAATCGGGTGATCTTTAACGTACTGTGGCAGACCTTCACCGTTGTCGATACGCTCTTTCAGCTTCATATGGGCAATATCGCGGGCCACAATAATGGTGCCGCTTAGAGAAAGACGGGTCGATACCGGATACTCGGCCAGCTGCGCCAGGATCTCGCTCATTGGGCGGTTAAGATCAACCTGCACCACATTGTTTTCGTCCTGCTTACGCAACGCTTCTGGAATATACTGGCCTGGGTTATCTTCCAGTTTTTCAATCCAGATACCGTCACGGTTGATTTTAGCCTTGATATTGCGGTCGGCGGAGCAGGAAACACCCATACCTACCGGGCAAGATGCGCCGTGGCGTGGCAGACGGACTACGCGGATATCGTGAGCAAAGTATTTGCCACCAAACTGCGCGCCCAGTCCCAGGTTCTGCGCTTCAATCAGCAGTTCCTGTTCCAGTTGCACATCGCGGAAAGCCTGACCGTGTTCGTTACCTTCGGTTGGCAGGCCGTCATAGTAATGGGTAGATGCCAGTTTGACGGTTTTCAGCGTGCTTTCAGCGGAAGTACCACCGATAACAAAAGCAATATGGTACGGCGGGCAGGCTGCGGTACCCAGCGTGCGCATTTTCTCTACCAGATAGTTTTTCAGTTTACCCGGGCTCAGCAGCGCCTTGGTTTCCTGATAGAGGTAAGTTTTATTGGCTGAACCGCCGCCTTTGGCCACGCAGAGGAATTTATATTCATCGCCATCTACGGTGTAGAGGTCAATCTGCGCAGGCAGGTTGGTGCCGGTATTCACTTCTTTATACATATCCAGCGCGGCGTTTTGCGAGTAGCGCAGGTTATCTTCAATAAAGGTGTTATACACGCCCTGTGACAGGTGGGCTTCATCACCACCGCCGGTCCACACGCGCTGGCCTTTTTTGCCCATGATAATCGCGGTGCCGGTATCCTGGCAGGTCGGCAATATGCCTTTAACGGCGATTTCCGAGTTTCTCAGAAACTGTAACGCGACATATTTGTCGTTTTCGCTCGCCTGTGGATCATCAAGAATAGAGGCCACTTGTTGCTGGTGGGCAGGGCGCAGCATAAACGAGGCATCGTGAAACGCCTGTTGTGCCAGCAGGGTCAGGGCTTCCGGGGCAACTTTGAGGATTTCTTCACCGTCAAACTCGCTGACTGATACATGGTCACGGGTTAACAGATAGTATTCGGTTTCGTCTTTGGTAAGCGGGAAGGGATTTTGATAATGGAAAGGTTTATTCGACATTTTTTTCTCACTTAGTCCGTTATTGCCGCCATCCGTCCGGGGACTTTCGGGAAAAACCATTGGCGACATCTTGTTCGTTCTGCCCGTTGCCAACCCGGTGGAGCGGGCAGGCAACGGGGGAGTTTTACTACCAGGCCCAGGCCAATCACGCAGCCTGGCTGGTTATCAGAACATCATTGTCATCCACGGATAACCAATCACCAACAGAGCAACCAGGAAGATGGCACCAAAAATGGTACCCAGGCGCCAGTAATCGGCGGTTGGCAAGTAGCCGCTGCCGTAGTAAATCGGGCTTGGCCCAGTACCGTAAGGTGTAATGATACCCATAATACCCAGTGACGTTACCATCAGCAGGCAGAATACCTGCATATTAATACCAGGGATCGTCGAGGCAATGGTCAGCATAGCAGGTAACAATGCGGTGGTGTGTGCTGTTGTGCTGGCAAACAGATAGTGCAACAAATAAAACGCCAGCAATAGCACGATAGTGGCGACGCTCGGTGAAATACCGGTCATCAGCGCACCGCCTTCTTTACCCAGCCAGCTAATAAAGCCGGTGCTGGACAAACCATCGGCCAGGGCGACCAGGGTGGCAAACCAGACAAAGGTATTCCAGGCCGGTTTGTTGCTGGTGATATCGTTCCAGTTAAGAACGCCGGTCCACAGCATCAGGGTGACGACCAGTAAGGCAGCCAGTGCCGGTTCAATCCAGTCGGCGGCAAAAATCCACATCAACAGGGCTGAACAGACAAATACCAACAACAGAATTTCATTGCGAGTCAGTTTGCCGAGTTTTACCAATTCCGCGCTCGCCCAACGAGGCACTTCATCATTGATTTTAACTTCTGGCGGATAGAGCCAGTAGGCCAGTAACGGCATGGCCAGGATCAGCAGTACGCCCAGCGGCAGGAACGCAATAAACCAGGTGCCCCAGGAGATGTTGATGCCGACAATGCTTTTCACCAGCGCCAGCGCCAGCAGGTTAGGTGCCAGAGCAGACAGGAACATTGAACTGGTGATACAAGCGGCGGTAATGGCGACCCACATCAGGTAGGAACCAATTTTGCGCGAACTTGGGTCATTTGGCTTGGAGCCATACAGCGGTGGCAGGTTGGCAATAATCGGGTAGATTGTGCCGCCGCTGCGGGCTGTATTGGAGGGGGTAAAAGGTGCCAGCAACAGATCGGCAAAGGTGATCGCATAGCCCAGAGTCAGGCTGCGACGGCCAAGATATTTTACCAGGATCAGCGCCAGACGGCGTCCAAACTGGGTCTTATCGTAGCCGGCCGCAAACATGAATGCGCCAAAGATCAGCCAGACCGTTGAGTTGCCAAAGCCGCTTACTGCCCATTTAAAGGCTTGACCAGCGAGTTTGAATTTAGGGTCGGCAAGTTGTTCCGGGCTAAACAGCAACCACTTGCCACCCAGGGCGATAACCACCACGCCTGTCAGGCCGATAACGGCACCTGGCAGTGGCTCAAAAATCAAGCCGACGATCACACCCACAAAGATGGCAAAGAAATGCCAGGCAAAGGGTTGTAATCCGTGTGGGACCGGAACGAGTAACAACAACACTGCAACCAGCACGGGCAGCAACATAAACAGCAGGCGATTTTTTTTGCCTCCTGCAGGTTTGCTTTCCGGCTTTGTAACCGTCGTTTTTGTAAGTTCTTTCATTTTTTTTGTCTACGAGTAGTTGAGAATTCTTTTAATGATGCATAGGTAAGATCATGCCGGTTCTGGTTTTTTATTCTGCTATTTCTTACTTTTTTTAGTTATTTAAGTACCACATCGGCTTGCGCCGTTATTGTTATTTATGGTTGGCCGGTGAAATGGCCCATAAGAAGCAATAAATGTTAATATAATGCGTTTTCTATATTTATTACTGTTGATCTCGATCAACAAAAATACGGTGATATTTAAACTTTTAAAGTTGTAAAAAAAGGAAGTTGGTTTTTTGTTTTTATTGCCGCATTTTTTTGCCTGCAATTGCTCGACCGAGGGGGGATTTTTGCGTGAAAAATCTAAAGAGACAGGGAAAAAGACAACTCAGGGCGTTCGGTCTCCTGTGCAGCGGTTTACCCTGCGGCTAAACAACCCTTGGCACATGGGGCTGCTGACAGGCATCTGTCGGCAAATGTAACCTTTAGGATTGAGTTAAAGGGAAAGGAGATATTAATTTAAAACTATGTGATCGTTTAATTTGAGTATTAACAAATATTTAATAAAGTAATCAAGCAGGTAATGGTTAAATAGTTAATTAACTAATGTAAGCGGTTTTGAAATTAAAATTATATTTATATTAAAGGTATGAGTTCGGTCACGAAATAGAATTAATAAATAATAATCCGATACCGAAAGAATTCGCAGAATCTAATCGCTTATAGTTGGAGTTAATTATTATGAATACCAATAATCGGATGTTGAGTCCTTTTACCCTGCCACGAGGCGCGGTGCTTAAAAACCGTCTGCTGATGGCACCTATGACCACCTGCACCGGTTTTTACGACGGTACCGTCACCAACGAACTGGTGGAGTATTATCGTGCGCGTGCCGGCAGCATCGGCACTGTGATTGTGGAATGCTGTTTTGTTGACGATCAAGGTCTGGCATTCCCTGGCGCTATTGGTATTGATAACGATCTCAAAATTTCCGGCCTGGCAAAAATTGCCGAAGCCATTAAATCCGTAGGTTCGAAAGCGGTGCTGCAGATTTATCATGGCGGCCGTATGAGCGAACCTAAGCTGATCGGCGGTCAGTCGCCGGTAGCCCCGAGTGCCCTGGCGGCTCCCCGTGATGGTGCCGCAACCCCGGTGGCCTTATCCACGGCTGAAGTGGAAGGCATGATCAATAAATTTGGTGAAGGCGTTCGTCGTGCGATCCAGGCCGGATTTGATGGCGTGGAAATCCACGGTGCCAATACCTATCTGATCCAGCAATTCTTTTCACCTAACTCCAACCAGCGTGACGATGAGTGGGGCGGCAGCCGCGAAAATCGCGCCAAATTCCCCCTGGCCGTGCTGGAAATCACCCATCGCATGGCCAACGAATATGCCGATCCTTCATTCATTATCGGTTATCGCTTCTCGCCAGAAGAGCTGGAAGTTCCGGGGATCCGCTTTGCCGATACCATGTATCTGCTGGAAAGACTTGCCGCGCGCGGTCTGGACTACCTGCACTTCTCTGTCGGCTATACCCTGCGTCCGTCCATTGTCGATACCACCGATCCTACGCCACTGATTGACCGTTATGTGGCTATGCGCTCAGAAACGCTGGCCAGTATTCCGGTTATGGGCGTGGGCGGTATCGTCAATAAAGAAGATGCCGAGCTGGCAATGGAACACGGCTACGATATGGTTGCCGTGGGTAAAGCCTGTATCGCCTATCCTGACTGGGCCGAACGCATCAGTAACGGCCAGAAACTCGAGCTGTTTATCGACAGCAGCAAGCGTGAAGCGCTGAATATTCCAGAACCTTTATGGCGTTTCTCGCTGGTTGACGCGATGATCCGCGATATGAGCATGACCTCGAAGAAATTCAAAGCCGGGGTTTTCCAGGAAAAAGTTCAGGATGATAGCTGCCAGGTAGCGATTAACGTCAGTCTGGAAACCGACCGCATTGCCGATATTACCCTGGCCGATGATAGCGATCTGGATGTTGAGTTCACCACCAGCTTTGAAATCATTCGCTCACGTATCCTTGATGCCAACAGCCCGCATGTTGATGCGGTTACCGGTGCCACTACCCAGAGTGAGGCGCTGAAAAAAGCCGTCTCCAAAGCGCTGGCTAAATCCTGTAAAGCGCAACTGCTGGAAGAAGGCGGCAACTTGTCTGCGCCACAAAGCTATGACGTTGTCGTGGTGGGCAGCGGCGGTGCCGGACTGGCAGCCGCCATCCAGGCCTGCGACGAAGGTGCTCGCGTGCTGATTGTCGAGAAAATGTCGACCATTGGTGGCAACACCATCAAAGCCTCGGTAGGTATGAATGCCGCCGAAACCCGCTACCAGAAACTGAAAGGCATTAGCGACAGCAAAGAGTTGTTCTACCAGGAAAGCCTGAAAGGCGGCCAATTCAAGAACAACACCGTGTTGCTGAAAACCTTTGTCGAAACTGCCCCGCAGGCGGTGGAATGGCTGGCAGATCACGGCATTGAGCTGAGCGATATCACCATCACCGGCGGGATGAGCATCGACCGTACCCACCGTCCGGCAGACTGCAGCGCCGTCGGCGGCTTTTTAATCAGCGGCCTGGTGAAGAATCTCAACAAACGCAATATCGATGTCATGCTTGATACTTCAGTAACCGAGATCCGTTATGAAAACGGTGCGGTAAGCGGCGTTGAATTGCTTAATGATGAGAATGAAGCGCTGACCGTGCTGGCGAAAAGCGTGATCGTAGCGACCGGCGGTTTTAGCGCCAATAGCGAAATGGTCGTCAATTACCGTCCCGATCTGGAAGGGTTTGTCACCACTAACCACCAGGGCGCGACCGGTGGCGGCATCGCCATTTTGCAAAAAATTGGTGCCGGCACCGTTGATATGGGCGAGATCCAGATCCACCCAACGGTTGAACAGGGTACTTCTTATCTGATCTCCGAATCCATTCGCGGCGGCGGTGCTATCCTGGTCAGCCAGGCGGGCAAACGCTTCTTTAATGAAATGGAAACACGCGACAAAGTTTCAGCACAGATTATCGCGCTGCCGGAAAAATTTGCCTACGTGGTGTTCGACGAACAGGTGCGGACGAAAAACAAAGCGGCCGATGAATATATTGCCCGTGGCTTTGTGATCAGTGCTCCGTCACCGCGCGAACTGGCCGCCAAGCTGGACATGGATCATCATGCCTTGCTGGCCACGCTGGAAAGCTTCAACGTTGCTGTTGAAAAACAAAACGATGAAGAGTTTGGCCGTAAAACTGCGTTACGTCAGCCAATCCACGAAGGGCCGTTCTACGCCATTCGTATTGCCCCAGGGGTGCACCACACCATGGGCGGCGTCACCATTAACACCGAAACCTCCGTGCTCGATGGTCAGCAACAGGTGATCAAAGGGGCCTATGCGGCCGGTGAAGTGGTCGGCGGGATCCACGGCGGTAACCGCATCGGCGGTAATGCGGTTGCGGATATTATCATCTTCGGTATTCTGGCTGGACGTAGCGCGGCCTCTTACGCCTTGCGCTAACATTAATCCCGCCTGTGCCAGCTAACTCTGGCGCGGGCGGCAATGTCCTCGCTGTGTTAGGTGTTCCCCATGCTGCCAGACGATCGTGTTTATGCTTATTCCGCGGTACTGATGGGTTCGCCCATTCTGCTCAAACTGTTTGCACATAACGAAAGTCTGGCTTCTCGCGTTTTTCGCTTAATCAAGCAACAAGAAAATATCCTCACCGTCAATCGACCCCATTCCGACATTATGGCCATCAATCTGGCGGCGGGCAGCCATGCGGTGGCGGTCAGTCAGCCGGTATTTACCCTGATCCAACGTGCAAAAGCGGTCAGTCTGCTGCCTGACAGTGCTTTTAACTTTACTATCGGTCCGCTGGTCAAACGCTGGAAAATTGGGTTTAGCGGCAATAGTGTGCCGCCGGCCAGTGACTTGCAGGCGTTACTGTCCCTGACCGATCCCCGGCAGGTGATCCTCGATGAGCAGGCGCAGTCGGTGTTTTTGCAACAAGCCGGAATGGAAATTGATCTGGGGGCGATCGCTAAAGGCTATATCGCTGATGTGGTGAGAGATTTTCTGCGGCAAGAGGGCGTTGAACAGGCGCTGATCAATCTTGGTGGCAATGTGCAAACGCTGGGTGCCTCGCACACTAACCAGGAAAATGCCACACCGTCGGGCTGGGCCATCGGCCTGAAAACCCCCTTTGCCGCTGCCGATGCGCTGATTGGCGTGATCCACGTGGTCAATAAGTCGGTGGTGACCTCCGGCGTCTATGAACGTTACTTTCAACACCAGGGCCGTTGTTACCACCATATCCTCGATCCCCGCACCGGTTATCCGCTGGATAACGAACTGCATAGCGTCACTGTGATTTGCGATGACTCCATCGACGGCGATATCTACACGACCTTGCTGTATGGCATGGGGGTAGAACAGGGGCTGGCCCATCTGGCTAACGTCCCGCAGATCGAAGCGATTTTTGTTACCCGCGATCGGCAGGTGATCTGCTCTTCACAGCGGCAGTTTGCCTTTGAGTTGCTGGATGACCGCTATCGGCTGAAGTAACGACGAGGGCAGGCTGCGACCTGCACCTCGGGTGAGGGAGCGGTTACTGGCAATATTGCTTGAGCAATGAATAGTATTCTGGCTGCGGACGGTAGCGATAGACCGGTCGACCGGTGACACCATAATGAATGCTGGTCACCAGAATATGGCATTGCGCCAGCCAGATCAGATATTTTCGGCAGGACACCCGCGAGATATTGACCGCATTCGCCAGCTCGTCCGTTGAGAACTCGCTGGCGGGATGGGCATCAATCCACTGACAGAGGGTACGCAGCGTCTGCGGCGTCAATCCTTTTGGCAGTTTTGTCTGCTCGGCCACCGCCGGACTCTCGCCATGGATCAGACGGTCAACATCCGATTGTTCATAATATTGCTGATTTTCCATCAGCGTCTTTTTCTGCTGCCAGCCGGTCAACGCTTCTTCAAAGCGCGAGAACTGAAAAGGTTTGATCAGATAATCCACCACGCCATAGTGCAGCGATTTCTGGATGGTCACGGCGTCGGCTGCCGATGAAATCACAATCACATCAATCGGCCGTTTGGCATTACGCAGTTCCGGCAGCAGATCCAGGCCATTATCCTGCTGCATATAGACGTCCAGCAAAATCAGATCGATTGCCTGTGGGCTATTGAAAATCATCTCTTTTGCCTGCTGCAGGGTCGAGGCGGTGCCACAGCAGGTAAACCCGGCTATCTGGCCGACATAGCAGCGATTCAGCTCGGCAACCATGGCATCATCATCGACTATCAGGACATTGGTCATGGGGTTATCCTCTCAGCATCCCAGGGAAGTTGTACAAAAAATTGCGTGTAGACGTCGGGTTCGGACTCGACGATTATGCTGCCGCCAAGGCTCTCTAATTGTTGTTTTGCCAGGAATAACCCTACGCCGCGTTCTTCGCCTTTTGACGAAAAGCCTTTTTCAAAAATAGCCTCCAGGTAATCGGGGTGAATACCGGGACCATCATCGCTGACTACGCAGGCCAGCCAGCCATTCTGATAGTGCAGTAACACGCTGACTTCACCATCAGGTTGTTGCTCGAGGGCATCCAGGGCATTTTCAATCAGGTTACCCAATACCGTAATCAGTGCCGCTACCTGATTTTCATTGCTGTTATCCGGTAACTGGCTGTCTTCGCTTAGAGTCAGTCGGTGGCGGGTATCCGAGGCGCGATTGATTTTACTTAATATAAAACCGGCAATCACCGGCGACTGGATGCGCAGCAGCAAAGAGCCAATTTCTGCCTGATAGTTATTGGCGGTTTTCATAATGTAATCTTCAAGCTGCGCATAGCTCTTGAGATGCAACAGGCCAAGGATAACATGCAGCTTGTTCATAAACTCATGGGAGCGTTCGCGTAGCGAATCAGCGTAGTTTACCATGCCGCTCAGGCGCTGCATCAACTGGCTGACTTCGGTTTTGTCCCTGAAGGTACAGATAGCGCCAATAATGACGCCGTTGCTGCGTACCGGCACGCTGTTACTCAGTAATACCCGCCCCTTGAAATTAATCTCTACGTCGCGCTGTGGCACGCCGCTGCGTAATACCTCGCGCAGATTGGCAATCAGCGGTTGTGATGTGCCGATATCGTCAGTGCGACTGGTCAGCGCGGTACCCATTTCCTGAAAAATCTGCGACGCCGCCTGATTGACCAGCGTAAGTTGGGCGCTCTCATCGACGGCGATCACCCCCTCTTTTATTGACTGCAACATGGCCTGACGCTGTTCAAACAGCGTGGAGATTTCGTAAGGTTCGAGACCAAAGAGAATACGTTTTAGCATTCTTACCAGACAATAGGTGCCCAGCGCGCCAACCAGCGTGCCAAATAATACCGTCCATAGAATGCTCCAGCGGCTCTGATTGACCTGTTCAGCCACTTTGCTCAGGGAAATACCGATGGCCACCACGCCGATTTGCCGATGCTGATTGTCAAATATCGGTGTAAAAACCCGTAACGCTTCGACCAGCACGCCATGGTTGATCGACACATTCTCTTTACCGAGCAAGGTCGGATTAATATCGTCGCCAATAAAATGGTGGTTAATCACATCCTCATTGGGATGCGAAAAACGAATGCCGTCCATATTGGTCACCACCACAAACAGCAAATTATTTCTTTTTTGCACCGCCTGGGCGATGGACTGAATAACGCTATTTTCCGGCTTGCCAGCCAGGGCGAGTTTGATTTCGGGGGAGTCGGCCAGCGTTCTGGCCACCGCCAGCGCTTTGTCTTTAACGCCGTCGCGGGTGACATTGCTGACTTGGACGAAATAGAGAATGTGCACAACCAGTAACACCGAGATGATAACGGCGCTGATCATCAGTATTACTGAGGTACTGAGTCGTAGTGGGTGCTTACGCACGGGGTGATTTTGCTGCGAGTCGCTCATTGGAGCCCCGAATAGCTCATTATATAGTGCTAATGGTCTATGTTTGTCAGCGGGACGTCTACCCCGGCGTGGCTCTTTTGTCGGTGTCGGCACTTATTTTGCCGACGAAAGCCGGTTAATTAACCACTGTTGGCGTGCGCGATCTTTATGGCCCGCTGTGCCGCCATTTTGGGCGGAAAAAAATCCCGCCGAAGCGGGAGAGTATGAGCTTAACGGTCTAGTTATAAATTTCCCTGGTGCTGATAAGAGGCGCTTATCAGTGGATAGATAGACTTTATCACGCGCCAGTTTTAGTTGTAGGAGGTTATAGTTTCCTTAAGTTACAGAATGTACAAATAACCGGCAATTTTCCTGACCAGGCCGCCATACCTGCTGACCATCCACGTAAGCTGTTGCCTGCTTAGCCTTGTTTGTTACTTTCCGTGGTTGTCGGCCTCGATTTTTTATCGACGTTATTACGCCAAATAATGCCCCGCATTTGCAGAAAATCCGCCGTGAGCGTTTACACCTCTGGGGCAATATCCGCGGGTGCTCGTGGCAGCTGTGGGCCGATGAAATCATCATTGCTGATTATTGTTCCAGCGCCAAATAACCGAGGGATCTATTTCCCGAATTTTGTTGAACAGCTCTCTGTCGCGGAGGTTTTTTTAGTGCTCTGTTTTTATTGAATTATTTTAATTAAGTACAGGCGGTTTCAATAACTGAAAAGCCGTTTTTAAATAAATGCCATTAATGAATGATTATTTTTAGCGGCAGTGTAATCGCTTACACTTGCAGGGTAATACATATTCCACACTCGCCAATAACCTTTAAAATTATGGTTGTTAACCAAAGATGCTATATTTTTTAAAATAACACCAATCTGTAAAGTTATGTATATACTAGGTGCATGTTGGAATTTTCCTGAGCGCCAGCGTGAAACCGCGCCTGGGATCCTGTGCCTGTTCTCAATGCCACAGCCATTGAGAGGGGCGTTGTCAGACTTAACTTTATAAATCGAAATCTTTCAGTGAATAACAAAACCCCCATTGCCATCGGCGTTCTATCGTCGCTTTTACTGCCGCTTTCCGTCAGCTATGCCGCAACTGCAGCAACCCCCGTCAAGCCTGCAACACCAGATGTTGCCGCTAAGCCTGCCTCAACTTCCGACTCGACGCTGATGATTATCAAACAGCAGCAGAGCGGCCTGTCGGAGCTTGATACTCCGGCGGCGGTAAGCGTTATTGATGGCGACGATCTTCGCCGCAGCAAACCTCAGGTCAACCTGTCAGAAAGCCTGGGCGCGGTGCCGGGACTGCAAGTGCAAAACCGTCAAAACTACTCGCAGGATCTGCAACTGTCGGTACGCGGTTTTGGCAGCAGCTCGACCTATGGCGTCAGCGGCGTACGTATGTATGTGGACGGTATCCCGGCGACCATGCCTGACGGGCAGGGCCAGACCTCAAATATCGATCTCAATTCTGCCGACAAAATTGAAGTGCTGCGCGGGCCGTTTTCGGCGCTCTATGGCAACGCATCCGGCGGTGTCGTCAATGTTGATACGCAAAGTGGCAGCCAGCCGACACAACTTTCGGTGGGCACCTATTACGGCAGTTATGGCTCCTTTCGCAATAGCGTCAAAGCCAGCGGGGCAACCGGCGATGGCACTCACGCCGGGGATGTCAATTACACCCTTTCTGCTTCGCGTTTTACCACCCAGGGTTTTCGCGATGACAGCTCGGCGCGCAAAAATCTCGGCAATGGCAAACTTGGTGTCAGGATCGATGATGTCAGCACACTGACGCTGATGTTTAACAGTGTCACCGTGGACGCCGGTGACCCCGGTGGCTTGACCGACGCCGAGTGGAAAGCCAACCCAACCCAGTCGCCCCGTGCCGACCAGTACAACACGCGCAAGACTATCGATCAGACCCAGTTCGGTCTGCGCTACCAGCGTGATATGAGTGAGCACGATCAGCTCAGCATCATGACCTATCAGGGGGAACGCCACACCACGCAATACCAGTCGATCCCGATGTCTGCCCAGAAAAATCCGGCGCACTCCGGTGGGGTGATCGTGCTGTCACGGAGCTATCAGGGCATCGATACCCGCTGGAAGCATGACGGTAACCTGGGTTCGGTGCCGGTAACGCTGACCGGCGGACTGGATTATGAAACCATGACCGAGCGCCGCCAGGGTTATGAAAACTATACCCTCGACAATGGCGTGCCGGACTATGGGGTGAAAGGCAATGAGCGCCGCAATGAAAAGAACACCATGTGGAACCTGGATCCCTATTTGCAGACCAGTTGGAAGTTGACGCCGCGCTGGACGCTGGATGCCGGGATGCGCTATAGCACGGTGAGCTTTGATTCCAAAGATTACTACATTACCCAGGGCAACGGCGATGACAGCGGCAGTACGCGCTATCACAAAATGCTGCCGATGGGCTCCCTCAACTATGCGCTGACCCCGGCCTGGAACCTCTATGTTTCGGCGGGTCGCGGATTTGAAACGCCGACCATCAACCAGCTCTCCTATCGCCCCGATGGTGCTTCCGGCCTGAATATCAATCTGCAACCTTCCACCAGCAATACCGTGGAAATGGGCAGTAAAACGCGTATCGGCGACGGCTTACTAACCGCCGCGGTGTTCCAGACTGACACCGACAATGATTTGGTGGTCGCCACCAGCAGCGGCGGCCGCACCAGCTATGCCAACGCCGGAAAAACCCGTCGTCGTGGGCTGGAGCTGTCGCTCGATCAGCAACTGGCTATGGACTGGCGGGTACGTATGGCCTGGACGCTGCTGGATGCCACATATCGTAACGACGTTTGCGCCAGCACCAGTTGCACGGCAGATGAAGTGGTGCCTGCCGGTAACCGCATGCCGGGGATTGCCCGCAATATGGGCTATGCCTCCCTGGAGTGGGCACCGCCGGAAGGTTTCCATGCCGGCGCGGATATTCGCTATATGAGCAATATCCAGGCGAATGACGACAATACCGCGCAGGCCCCGGCCTATACCGTCACGGGCGTCAATGCCGGTTATCGCCTTAACTGGCGGGATAACTGGTCGCTGGATCTGTTTAGCCGCGTCGATAACCTGTTCGACCGCCACTACGTCGGTTCGGTGATCGTCAATGAAAGTAATGGCCGCTATTTTGAACCGGCGGCCGGAAGAAATTGGGGCGGCGGCGCCACCCTTACCTATACTTTTGAATAATTAATTTCACTTACTCTCTTCGCCGCTGCCTTTTTTTGCCAGCCATCCCGCTGGCGGCAAAGGGTAGCGGCAGTAAAGAACCGAGCGCCCATTGGCCTTTTCCCCCTATTTAGCGGGGAGTGGGATGATGGGGGCAGGGAAGGACATTCCGGGCTATGCCGAATGTTTTTAAGATCGCCAGGGTGTGGGCGATCGAAGACAATAAAATCTTGTAAGGTAATAATATGCAAACGAAAGCTTCGTTATCACGCATTGTCGTAATAATCACCGCTTTGTTCGCCGCGTTAAGCGGATTATATCTCCTGGTCGGCGGAATATGGCTGACTGCCATTGGCGGCTCTGTCTACTACATTATCGCCGGCGTGGTTCTGCTGGTCACTGCCTGGATGCTGTATCGCCGCCGTGCAGCCGCATTATTGCTGTATGCCATTTTTCTGTTAGCGACCACTATCTGGGGTGTATGGGAAGTGGGCACTGACTTCTGGGCGCTGACGCCGCGTCTGGACGTGACCTTCTTCCTCGGACTGTGGATCCTGTTACCCTTCGTTTATAACCAGATGAGCAGCAAAAATGCCTTTGCTCGTGGTGCTCTGGCCACCTCGCTGGCGATCACCGTCCTGGTTCTGGCCTATGCGGTATTTAACGATCCGCAGGAAATCAACGGCACTATTAATGCCGCCGATGCGGCCCCCGCCAAATCTGCTGGTGGTATCGCCGACGGTGACTGGCCAGCTTATGGCCGTACGCAGGCGGGTACTCGCTATTCGCCGCTGAGTCAGATTAATGACAAAAACGTCGGGCAACTGACTGAAGCCTGGTCATTCCGTACCGGTGATATGAAAACCGCCAACGATCCGGGTGAAATCACCGATGAAGTTACGCCGATCAAAATTGGCGATATGATTTATCTGTGTACTCCGCACCAGAAACTCTTTGCGCTGGATGCCGCCACCGGTAAACCAAAGTGGCAGTTTGATCCCCAACTGAAACCTAACCCGACCTTTCAGCATGTGACCTGTCGCGGTGTTTCTTATCATGAGACCCCCGCCTCGGCGCAGGCACCTGCCAGCGGTTCGGCACCGGCCATTTGTGCTCGTCGTATTATTCTGCCGGTCAATGATGGCCGCATGTTTGCCCTCGATGCCGAAACGGGTGCGCGTTGTGCCGATTTTGGCAATAACGGCGAACTGAATCTGCAAAACAATATGCCAAACGCCACCCCGGGTCACTATGAACCAACCTCACCGCCAGTGATCACCGACAATGTGATTGTGGTGGCGGGTGCAGTGACCGATAACTATTCCACGAAAGAGCCTTCCGGGGTGATCCGCGGTTTTGATGTTAATAGCGGTAAACTGCTGTGGGCCTTTGATCCCGGTAGTGCGCAGCCTAATACGCTGCCTGGTGAAGGGCAGAACTTTGTTGCCAACTCGCCAAACTCCTGGGCTCCTGCAGCCTACGATCGTCAGTTGGATCTGGTCTATCTGCCTATCGGCGTAGCAACTCCGGATATTTGGGGCGGTAACCGCACGCCAGATATGGAGCGTTATGCCAGTGGTCTGTTGGCGCTTAATGCCTCCACCGGTAAATTGGCCTGGTTCTACCAGACCGTGCACCATGATCTGTGGGATATGGACGTACCGGCCCAGCCGACGCTGGCGGATATCAACGACAAGAGTGGCAACAAGGTTCCGGTCGTTTATGTTCCGACCAAAACCGGTAATATTTTTGTCCTCGATCGCCGTGATGGCAAACTGGTGGTGCCTGCCCCGGAAAAACCGGTGCCGCAGGGCGCAGCCAAGGGTGACCATGTTTCTGCCACCCAGCCTTTCTCTGATCTTACCTTCCGTCCTTCGGCCAAGCTGACCGGCAAGGATATGTGGGGCGCGACTATCTACGATCAGTTGATGTGCCGCGTAATGTTCCACCGTCTGCGTTACGAAGGCACTTTTACGCCGCCTTCCGAGCAGGGCACGCTGGTGTTCCCGGGTAACCTGGGTATGTTCGAATGGGGCGGTATTTCCGTCGACACCGACCGTCAGTTGGCCATTGCCAACCCGATTGCACTGCCGTTTACCTCAAAACTGATCCCGCGTGGTCCGGGTAATCCGATGGAGCCACCGGCCGATGGCAAAGGCGGTAGCGGTACCGAGTCGGGTATTCAGCCACAATACGGCGTGCCTTACGGCGTTGAACTCAATGCCTTCCTGTCGCCGCTGGGCTTGCCATGTAAACAACCGGCATGGGGTTATATCTCCGGGGTCGATCTGAAAACCAACGATATCGTGTGGAAAAAACGCATTGGTACCGTTCGTGACAGCTCACCACTGCCATTACCGTTTAAAATGGGGATGCCAATGCTGGGGGCGCCGACCTCAACGGCGGGTAACGTCTTCTTTATCGCGGCAACGGCGGATAACTACCTGCGCGCCTTTAATATGAGCAACGGTGACCAACTGTGGCAGGCACGTCTGCCGGCTGGTGGCCAGGCGACGCCGATGACTTATGAAGTAAACGGCAAGCAATATGTGGTGATCGCGGCCGGTGGTCATGGTTCATTTGGCACCAAGCTGGGTGACTATATTATTGCCTATGCCTTGCCTGATGCCAAAAAAGAGTAAGTTTTAATCGTTAGAAACTTGCTAAAACGCCCGGGGAGATCCGGGCGTTTTTATATCGTCTGCAAGTTCGAGATACCCGGGCATAGCGCACCTAGGGGCGCTCCGGCGGGCAAGCCCGCTACGACCCCAACGGTGCACTCTCCCTAAAAACGGACTTTGACAGTCGCCTGTAACGCTCGAGATAATTTGGGCATTTTTTTCATCTTCGTATCCTCGTCAAAGCGGTCTACAGTTAAGCTACTGCTTATCCGTTAACTCTTTGGTAAAAATGAATCTATTACATCCCCTTAAACACTATTACCAGGTGCGCCCGAGACTGCTGGTCGCTCTTCTGCTGGCGATAGTTTGCTTCTTTCTTCTGCCTGCCAGCCAGCCACTGGTGCAAAAACTGTTGATAGCCTGGAATGTCATGGCCTGGCTCTATCTGTTTTCGCTGTGGTGGTTGATGCTGCGCACACCCGCGCCGGGGATTGCCCGCATTGCCCGCGCACAGGACGAAAGTGCGGCAACGGTGCTGGCATTGCTCTGCGTTACCTGTCTGGTCAGTATCCTGGCCATTTTGTTTGAGCTTGGTGCGGTGAAACACCTGAGCGGGGGCGACAAGATCCAGCATATTGCCCTGACGGCGGCCACGCTGGTGGTTTCCTGGTCTTTGTTACCGACCGCCTTTGCCATGCACTATGCCCATATGTTTTACCTGCATGGATCCAAAACCGAAAAAGCGCTGTTATTCCCCGACAAACTGCCACTGCCGGGTTATTGGGATTTCTTATACTTCTCCTTTACCATCGCGGTAGCGGCTCAAACGGCAGATGTTGCTACCGGCAATACCGCCGTCAGACGCATTGCGCTGTTGCAGGCGGTCTTGTCCTTTATTTTCAATCTGGCGATTCTGGGGCTTTCTATTAATGTCGGTGCCGGTTTACTGAGCTAAACGTTGGCAGGCGAGGAGATTGGCCGCTATTGAAGATTTCAGAAGCGGCCTTAGTGAAGATCGGCCTGATTCAGGGTATCCTACGGCGTTAACTGGCAGGTTTGGCGCAAATTTTTTTCGCTGTCTGCTGTCTCCGGCAGATCGCAAATTGCCGTCAACCCCCTGCATTGCAACGGGGAAAAGGAACTTCACTACGGGCGTTGAATAGGTGATAACAAGATATTGCTCGATAAAGTCGCTTTGCCTGTGCCTGACGCTTTGCTCGCTGAGTGCATGCAGTACCTTATCGAAAATGCAAACCGATACCAGTAATGCGCAAGGAAAGCGGCTGGCGAGAAGCGGTGATTTGGCCGCTGAGGTTAACGGTCTGGCACAACCGCTGATTGACCAAAAGCAGACGCCGGGCCTGGTGGTTGGCGTGCTGTTCCCCGATGGACATACACAAATTTTTGGCTATGGTGTCACCGGGCAACCTGATGGCAGCAAAGTGGATGGCTCGACGCTGTTTGCTGTCGCCTCGGTCAGTAAGGGGTTTCTTGCCGAAATTACTGCGCTGCTGGTGCAAAAGGGGGTATTCCAGTGGAATGAAACCCTGGTCAGTCTGCTGCCGAAGGCCACCCCTCTTAGCCCCGATGCCCGCAACATTACCCTGTTGCAACTGGTGACCCATACATCAGGTTTGCCGCGGCAGATGATGACCCCGGAAATGCTGGGTGGCATGGTGCGCTATCTGTTCACCGGCGATAATTTCTATCAGGCGCTCGATCGCCGCAGTCTGGTGGATTATCTCGCCGACTTCAGCGCCCCGGCCGACCGTGCACCGCGTTATTCCAATATTGGTTACGGTCTGCTGGACTACATTCTTGAACTGCGCACCGGCAAAACGGTTAAAACTCTGCTGGCGGAGAATATTACCGGCCCGCTTAAGCTGGCCCATACTGGCTATCAGCCGAGTTTACTGCCTGGCTATGACCGACGGGCATTAGGCCATGCCGGTGACCAGCCAAAATTTATCCGTCGCGGTAATGCGGTGCCCGACTGGCATTTTTCTTCGCTGATGGTCGGTGCTGCCGGGCTGTATACCAATGCCGACGATTTGCTGACTTATGCGCGTGCTCATTTGCATCCTACCGGCTATCACGCGTTGGATCAGGCACTGCGCGACTCGCTGCGGGTGCGTTACGAGCGCACCACCGAAGCGGCGGCCAATGCCTGGATTGTCGATGAAGTGGGCCAGCAGAAAATCACCTATCAGGTGGGCTTTATTGGCGGTTTCTCCAGCTATATCGGGCTGGATACGCGGCATAAAACCGCCGTGGTCGTGCTGCAAAACAGCTTTAACTGGACCAATAATATTGGTCATAAAGTCTTGCAGCGCATGGGGGAAGCCATCGATATCAATCAGGGGCATAACCCGCCATCGATGCTGCCGGAACTGTCGGTGCCGATGATGCTGGGGGTAAAAGCCGATCCCTTGCCCGCGCCGACTGTCACGTATTTTCATCAAAACGCCCTGGCTGAAACCCGCTATCATCAAACACAACATCGGGTGAAGAGCCAAGCCCTGGCAATGCCTTAACCGGCCAGCCGTAACCTGCAGGAGCACGTTTTATGTCATCAGATAGCATGCCTTTGAGCGATCCTCGCGACGATTTTGTCTGGCTGGAAGAGATAAAGGGTCAGACCGCCATAGATTGGGCCATTCAGCAAAGCCAGGAAACCTGCCGCCGTTTTACCGAAACTCCAGGCTTTGCCCATTTGCGCAGCGCACTCTTTGCTTGCCTGAATTCTGCCACGCAAATTCCGATGGTGCGTAAATACGGCAATGATGTTTATAACTTTTGGCAGGATGAGAAAAATCCTCGCGGTTTGTTGCGCCGTACCCATTTCGACGACTATCGCAGCGCGTCGCCCGCGTGGCAAAGCGTGCTGGATATCGATGCACTTGGCGTAGCCGAAGGGCAGGAGTGGGTCTATCACGGTATGCAGGTACTGGCACCGGATTATCAACGTTGCCTGCTACATCTTTCGCCGGACGGCGGCGATGCCTGTGTGATCCGCGAGTTTGATTTGACCGATCTCTGTTTTGTCGCCGAGGGATTTAGCTTACCGCTGGCCAAAAGCCGGGTTTCCTGGATCGATCGCGATCGTCTGTTTGTCGCCAGTGATTTTGGTCCTGATGCGTTGACCACTTCGGGTTATCCGCGCATCGCCAAAATCTGGCAGCGCGGTACGGCACTGGCCGAGGCCGAAACGCAGTTTATGGCCCAGCCGACGGATATGTCGGTGATTGCCTATCACGATGACACCCCGGGCTATGAGCGCAATATTGTCGGCAGAATGATCGACTTCTATCACCGTGAAGTCTTTTTACTCGACCCGCAGCAAGGGCCGCTGCCGATTGCCATTCCGCAGGATGCCAAGTTTAGCCACTGGCAGCAATGGCTGCTGGTCAGCCCGGCCACAGACTGGACGACAGGCGGCGCAACCTATGTCTCCGGTAGCTTGCTGGCAATAGACTTTGCCCATTTTATGGCAGGGGATCGCCAGTTCACCACGCTGTTTACCCCCACGGCGACCACCTCGTTGGATAACTATTCCGCCACTCGCGATTATCTGATCCTTAGTGTGATGGAAGATGTGGTTAATCGCCTTGAAGTATTGCGGCCCGCCGCGGGGCGCTGGCAGCGCCAGGGCCTGGGCGACGCCCCGGATCTGAGTAAAATCAGTGCAGTAGCTATTGATGACCAGAGTAATGAATTCTTTATGACCGTCAGCGGTTTTCTGCAACCCACCGCGCTCTACTATGGGGTCTTAGGCGAAGAAAACCCGGCGGCCTTGCCAGCGGACAGACCGCGGGCGGCAGCGATAATCAAGCAGGATCCCAGCCACTTTGATAGTGCAAAGTATCAGGTCAGCCAGTATTTTGCCCCGTCCGACGACGGTACGCGGATCCCTTATTTTGTGATTGCTGCTCAGGATCTGCAATTCGATGGTAGCCATCCCACCTTGCTCTATGGTTATGGCGGTTTTGAAGTTTCCCTTGAACCTTACTATCTGGGGAGCATGGGACTGGCCTGGCTGGAACGCGGAGGCATATTTGTCGTCGCCAATATTCGCGGCGGTGGCGAATATGGTCCCCGTTGGCACCAGGCGGCGTTAAAGCAGCATCGTTTGCGTGCCTATGAGGACTTTTCGTCGGTAGCCAAGGATCTGATTGCACGTAATATCACCTCCGCAGCCCATCTGGCGGCGCAGGGGGGCAGCAACGGCGGCCTGTTGGTGGGCAATATGTTGACCCGTTATCCCGAGCTTTTTGCCGCTATTGTCTGTGAAGTACCGCTGCTGGATATGCAGCGCTATACCCGGATTTCAGCAGGAGCCTCGTGGATTGCCGAATATGGCGATCCGCAACGGCCAGAAGAGTGGGACTTTATGCAGGCGTTTTCTCCGTACCACAATATTGACTCGGCAAAACGTTACCCGGCAGTGTTGTTTACTACTGCCACCAGTGACGATCGCGTAGGACCGGGTCATGCGCGGAAGATGGCGGCTAAAATGCAGCAATTGGGTATTGAAAACGTCTATTTTTACGAAAATACCGCCGGTGGCCACAGTGCTGCCGCCGATAAGGCGCAGAAGGCGTTTAAAATGGCCATGATTAGCGAGTTTTTGCTGAGCTATTTGCTGTAGTTGCGGACATACCTCCTTGCTGTCGGGAACGTGACTCGTCAGCAAGGCAAAATCCTTACCTTTTCGTCATATTTTGCAATAGTTAACTCGCCGTTTTGCCGGTAAAGGCATTGCCTGTTGGTAAGCTTACTGTTTATTATCCCCTCTGAATTATTTGATAATGGTTATTAGAATCATTTCTATTTATCTCTAAACTTTCGGGATCCACCATGCTGAAAAACACCGCGCGCGTGCTTGCCGTTGCTGGCCTGCTGGCCACTTCGTTTGCCTCTTTGGCTACCAATTATCCGTTGACCGTGACTGATATCGCCGGTCAGAAAATTACCTTCAATAAAGAGCCGCAGCGCCTGATTATGCAGGATGGCCGCGATATTCTATCGTTGGCGGTGCTGGATAAAAATGACCCCTTCAAGCGGGTGATTGCCTGGAACAACTTGCTGAAAAACAGCGATGCCGGTACCTGGGACTTGCTTAAGGGCAAATGGCCTGAGGCGAGCAAAATCCTCGATATGGGCTTTAGTGATAAAGGCCAGGTGGATTTGGAAAGCGTCATTGCGCAAAAACCCGATTTGATGATTGCCCAGCTGCGTGCCAAATCCTCTCTGCAACAGGCCGGAGTGATTGAAAAGTTACAGGCGTTGCACATTCCGGTGCTGTTTATTGACTACAACCTTGATCCGGCAAAAGACACCGCGCCAAGTATCGATCTGCTAGGCACCGTGCTTAATCAGCAAGCCAATGCCCAGGCTTATACCACCTTTTACCGTGCGCATTATCAGCATATTCAGGATGCTATTGCCGCCGTTAAAAATCGCCCTAATGTCTTTATTGAACCGCTGGCGGGTCGTTCTGACTCCTGTTGCTTTACCCATGGCGAAGCCGGGTGGGGCAAACTGATTGAGGCAGTAGGGGCGAAAAATATCGGCTCGGCGCTGTTGCCTGGCGAGTCTGGTGATGTCTCGCTGGAGAAAGTGATCAGCATGAAACCTGACGTCTATATTATGTCCGGCTCAAAACATACCGGCAATGGTCAAAGCCAGATGATGCCATTCGGTTACGGTGCCACGCAGACGGAAGTCGATCAGCAGGCCAAAACGCTGATTTCACGCACCGGCGTCGCGCAGGTCCCGGCGGTGATGGATCATCGCGTCTATGCGCTTTATCACCAGTTCTATAACCATCCGTACAATATTGTCGGCATGGAATATCTGGCCAAATTTATTTATCCGCAGCAGTTTTCCGATCTCGATCCGGCCAATAGCTATCATCAAATTATTCGTAATTTCACTGCATTACCGGATAAAAACTTTATCTTTGGCTGGCAGGATCACAAATAAAGCGACATAAATTTACGCCGGTCACATTTGTTGACACTCAACTAATACATAGATGAAACTATTTGTAATAGTGTAGGTGACAGACTTGGCCATACTTAGCTATGGCCAATAACAAACAGTGATAAGGTGATTCCATGCAATCCGAAGAACAGCGTTTAATTGACGGTCTTTTCAGTCGTTTACAACAGGCCGAGTCTAATACCGCACCGCGCGACGCGGAAGCTGAGCGCGTTATACAGTCCTATATCAGTAAGCAGCCTTCAGCGCCTTATTATATGGCTCAATCGATGATCATTCAGGAAGCGGCCCTTAAACGGATGAATGCCCAGGTGCAGGAGCTGCAACAGCAAGTAGCACAACTGCAAAGCCAGGCGCAAAACAGCCGACCACAAAGCAGTGGTTTCCTGGCGGGCCTTTTTGGCGGCGGTAGCAGCCAGCCACAAAATGCGCCATCCTCTGCTGGCAGTGCACCGATCCCCGGTACCAACAACAATCCGTGGAACAATAACGCCGCCCAGCCTGCCCCACAGGCAGCACCGGCAGCGGCTGCCCCTATTGGTTCCGGCTTTATTGGTGGTGCTCTAAAAACTGCTGCTGGCGTGGCAGGTGGCGTGATGCTGGCCGATATGCTGACTGGTATGTTTAACCACAGTAAGCCACAGGAAATTGTTAACGTTTTTGAAGAGACTGCTCCGGCACAGAATTTTAATCCTGCTACCGATCCGCTGTTAAGCGGTGATAACTCCTGGGATGACCCGCGTTATAACAATAACGATTCAGCGTTCCAAAATGGCTCGGACGACAGTTTCTTTGGCGCTGACAACAGTGATAACAGTGACTACAGCGACGACGACGATTCCTTTTTCTAAGGCAAAACCGTTTTGATCGCTAAAAAATCGCCATCCGGCAGAATGAAAGATGGCGAGAAGGCAAAGAGTGAGAGCTTTATCGCTTATTGCAATCAGATTTCTGGACAAAAGCTGAATCTATTGCTGTACTGTATTTGACACACATTCTGTGTCTTACATTCACGTAAAGGTAAGTTTGATGTCTAAGATTAAAGGTAGCGTTAAGTGGTTCAATGAATCAAAAGGTTTTGGTTTCATTACCCCTGAAGATGGCAGCAAAGATGTTTTCGTTCATTTCTCTGCTATTTCAAGCAACGGTTTCAAGACCCTTGCTGAAGGCCAGCGTGTAGAGTTCGAAATCACCAATGGCGCCAAGGGCCCGTCGGCTGCTAACGTTATCGCTATCTAACTCTAGCCGATTTTGAAAAACCCGCTGATGCGGGTTTTTTTTTGCCGGTCACTCAGGATTGCCTGGCGAAAGCGGGACGCGCCAACAGCACAAAGATAACAATCGCAATAAAGAAGCAGCCGCAGATGGTCACTGCCATGGATAACGCCGAAGTGCCACCCAATCCCGTGAGCGGTACGCTGGCAGCCCCAAGGGCAAACATACATACCCCAAGCAGCGCAGAGGCACTGCCGGCATTTTTCCCCTGACTTTGCATGGCCAGCGAACCGGCATTAGGGCCAATAATACCAATGGTGATCACCGAGAAAAACAGCGGGATCAGCAAGGCGATCAGCGGTGCATGCATTGCTGCAGCTATCACCAACAGCAGTGATGCAACGGCGGCAATTGCCAGGCCGATTTTCACCAGCGCCAGTTCACCCCACATCAGGCTCAGGCGCGTAGAAATTTGCGCGGCAAACACCAGCCCCACGCCGTTTAAGGCAAAGCACAAGCTGAACATCTGCGGGCTAAGGTGATAAATTTGCTGCAATACAAAGGGCGAAGCGCCGATATAGGCAAACATGCCAGCCAGAATAAAGCCTTGGGTCAGGCAAAGTCCCATAAACTGACGGTGATGCAATAGCGCCGCCAGCGATTTCGCCATCGCCGCTACGCCGCCGTGTGAACGGCGTTGTGCAGGCAGGGTTTCGTGCAGTTTGCCAGCCGACAAAATAAACAGTAACACCGCAATAATCGCCAGCGCGCCAAAAATTCCCCGCCAGCTTAAAAAGCTCAGCAGTCCGCCGCCGACCACCGGTGCCACGATAGGCGCGAGGCCATTGACCAGCATCAGCAAGGCAAAAAACTTGGTTAAATCATGGCCATTATAGAGATCGCGGGCAATGGCGCGCGACAGCACCGCACCACCGGCACCGGCCAGTCCTTGCAGTAAGCGTGCGACAATAAGCTGATCGATGGTGGGAGCCACGGCACACCAGATAGACGCTGCCAGTAAAAGAGCCAGCGAGAACAACAGTGGACGCATTCTGCCGAGGCGGTCACTTAAAGGTCCAAAGATTAACTGTCCGGCACCCAACCCCAGTAAACCGGCGGTCAGGCTTAACTGGCTGGTAGCGGTCGTGGTGGCCAATTCACTGGCCAGATCAGGCAGGGCGGGGAGATAAAGGTCGGTACAAAGAGGTCCGAGTGCTGCCAGTGAACCTAACACCATGGCATAGCCAAGGCGCTTTTTTACAAGATGGTCGTTCATTAATTTTCCGCTGTATGGGGGGGAGAATAGTCAGTAAAAAGGGTATTAAATAACTGAATATAAATGGCTCTAAGCGTTTCTGCATCAGCATGCTTATGGGTCAGCCGGCGGAATGCTGTTCCTTCACAGAGTACCGCCAGCACTTCCAACCGCGCGGTAAACTGTTCTTCCGGCATTTGCGGATAGTAGGGCCTCATCATACTTTTGGCCTCGCTAAACAGTTTGGCATCGGCATCGCGCAGAATTTTTTCCACTACCGGGTTCCGGGTAGCTTCGGCAGTGACTTCCAGCATCAGCGCATGATCAATTTCATTTTGCTCAAGACTAAGTTCCGGGCAATCAACCTGACTGTAATCGACGTTTTGCATGCCGATCACGCGGTGTGCCAGATTGCTGGCCATCTGCTTTAGATTATGCGCATCACCGGTCATTATTTGGATTTTTTTGCAGACAATACGCCGCACAATCTCTTCAATAATGGCGTCTTTATTAACGAAGTAGCGATAGATTTGACCGACGCTAAGCTGCGACAGTCGGGCAATTTCCGCCATACCCGCGCCGTGGAAACCATGCTTGCGAAAACAGAGTCGCGAGGCGGCAATGATCTGGTCCCTGCGGGC
Organism: Rouxiella aceris; assembly: GCF_012933545.1. Lineage (GTDB taxonomy): Bacteria > Pseudomonadota > Gammaproteobacteria > Enterobacterales > Enterobacteriaceae > Rouxiella > Rouxiella aceris. Next base: position 348,025 of record NZ_JAADJU010000002.1, read on the forward strand.
ACAAACGCGTTGATCTTTCGTATGATTAGCGGGATGCATAACGGCACCTGACAAGTGGAAGTCATGTTCTTTTCTTACATCCAGACATAATGGCGGCTAAGCCGTCAGAGATAAGAAGTGTGAACGCTCATTCTCAATTATAGGCAAGATAGGTAGCAAGGTAAATAATTGTATTATTTATCGCTGACACTTCCCGCAGACGGCATTCAGCCACTCAGCTGCTGGCTGGCCGTGGATCAGCGCAATTGCCTGGTGAAGTGCGGGGGCTAAACAGGGGCATTTGACCCAGAGCATTGGCACTGAGTCAGTGAATTTATTGATTAAAGTAAATAACTATGCAGAAAAGCCAGGACGACCAACAGGCAAAAAGCAGCCGTGACAAACTCGCTAAAGGTGGCGGGAAGTGAAAACATAAATGGCCTCAGAATATCCAAACATGGTGTTGTCATAAACTGAGGCTAGTATCTCTGCATAAGATTAAGGAAACATTAGCGCCACTACAAAAGTGTGACACTGCAGAGATAAATTATTGGCCGCCGTACCAACTGACCAGCATAAACGCCAGCATGGTCATGGCCAGCGAGCCGGCAAGATTAAGCAACAGATTGAGGCCCGCCGCGGCAAAACGACCGTCCTGCAACATATACACCACTTCCAGCGAGAAAGTGGAAAAGGTGGTCAGGCCGCCACAGAAACCAGTGGTCAGCAGGATGCGCCACACCGGATCCAGGTGAGTCATACGGTTAAAAACCGCAATACTCAGGCCAATAATAAAGGCGCCTACCAAATTAACCACCAGGGTGCCGACGGGAAGCAGCGGGGAAGTGCCGTTAAGTTTGAAGCTGACAAACCAGCGTGCGACGCTGCCAATACCGCCACCAATAAAAACTGCAAGTAATGTGTTAAACATAAAAGCCTTTCAACAGGATTGAGTGAATGTTCAGAAAGGTTCCGGCGTCATGCTACGAACCTCTCAATGAGATTGCGTAGACATCATTAGCCGATAAAGGCGGTTTGGGAGGAATGTCATCTCCAACTGCTTGAATAATGCAAAACCAATTTTACCCAATTAGCGTGCGCCCCGCAATTGCGCGCGCGATCACAAAATGACAAACAGTGAGGATTGCTATGTTGATTCGTGATGCCGTCGCCGCCGATGCCCCAATACTGGTGCAGTTGCTTGCTCAGTTGGATTACCCGGCCAGTGAAGATTTTATTCGCCAACAGATTGCCCGCATGCAGGCCAATGCCGACAGCCGGTTGTTGGTGGCGGTGATTGACGATAGCGTATGCGGTTTTATTTCACTGCATTTTATTGCGCAATTACCTTTGGCGGGAGATTTTTGCCGTGTCAGCTACTTATGTGTCAGCGATGGTCAGCGCGGCGCAGGGGTCGGCCAGCAATTACTTGATGCCGCCGAACGCCTGGCTGCCGGGCGAGGATGTGACCGTATGGAAGTACACAGTCACAGCCGCCGTTTACGCGCCCATCAGTTTTATGCGCGCGCAGGTTATCAGGAATCCCCGAAATATTTTATCAAACACTGCCGCTGAAACTCACCGCCTTACCCCATTGCCAGAATAATGGCGTCGGCAATAATCTCCACCTGGTCGAGCTGTAACTGGCTGGTGCTGACACGAATAAACTGTCCAGGACCAATGCGGCTGCGCTCGCCGGGCAATACCGCAATGCCGCGGGCGGCAAGAGTGACCAGAGCAAACTGTTCTGAGGGAACCGGGATCCACACCGCCAGTCCTTCGCGTTTAGGCAAGGTCAGACCACGCGCCGCCAGAGCGTCAACCAGCGCCTGCCGTCGTTGGGCATAGACGGTTTTGGCGTGGGCAATCCCTTGTTGGGTGGAGGCATCCTTAATCAGCCATGCCAGGGCATGTTGCAAAATACGGCTCGACCAACCGGCACCAAAATTACGGAATGATTTGATTTGCTTGATTAAATCGTGGGAGCTGGAAATCACCGCCATACGCAGATCCGGCCCGTAAGCCTTGGAATAGGAGCGCACGTGGACGGTGCGTTTGGGCAGCACTATTCCCATACTCTGCGCAGGAAAGTTGCTGAGTTGACCTATGCCGTCATCTTCAATAATCAGCGTTTGACTGGGTGTCAGGATCTCGGCCAGTATTGCCAGGCGTGCCGGGCTGATGGCATGACCACAGTGCGAATGGGTACGTGGTTGATAGATAAAGGCGGCAGGATTTTTGTTTAGCGCCTGTTGCAATGACTCGGGAACTGGACCAAATTCGTCGCATTTTACCGGGATCACCTGAGCGCCGATATTATCCAGCATATCCAGCAAGCGGGTGGCGGTCGGATCTTCAATGGCCACCACCGATCCTTGCATAATCAGCGTTTGCAGCGTCAGGTTCATGGCATCAAAACCGCCGTCGGCCGCCATAAAGGCATCGGCCTGATAGGGCCAGCTCGGTTTAACGGCATCCAGCAACACTTGCGAGATGGCCTCTCGTTGATAGCTGTTGAGATTGTCAGCCTCAACGCCACTAAGCAGCGCCTGATCCAGCTTGGGTAGTAATTGCGGATCGGGTGAAGATAATGCCAAATCAGCAATGATATGGTCACCAAAATTGCCAATCTTCTCGAAACGTGCAGGACGCGGAGAGAGAGTATCCCCACAGACCCAGACGCCATTGCGCCCCCTGCCGGCGATCACCTTTTGACGTCTTAATTGCCCCCAGGCCGCCGATACTGTCGCCGGGCTGACGCCAAGTGCCAGCGCCAGCTCACGGACTGCAGGTAAATGCGTGCCAATTTCAATCACTCCGGATCGGATCATCGCAGCGGTCTCAATAGCAATGCCGCGCATGGAACGATCCTGTAAATGACCGGCAAACCATTGTGCATCAAGCATTTTTTCTCGCGGACTGACACCCATTTCATCCCCTTTTGTTCAGTAACAAAGATTCTATTGTACATATTAATTTATGCTATTAGTATCAAACTTAGTCAACGGAGGCGATAAAATAATCACAGACCCAATAATTGTGATCAGTCTCCGCGCAGGCAGGCAGTTTTTGTGAATAGCAATTTGGCAGACATTAGGGGAAAAAACGTGGTGATGACCATCAGACTGGCCGTGCGGGACTGGGATTATTTTACCCCGCTGGCGTTGGGCGATATTAAACCCGAAGGCTTCAATCTTGAAATCGATCGCGTAGGTACTTTGGTCGGCGATCTGGGTAGCAATGATAATTACGATGCGGCAGAAATTTCCTTTAGTCGCTATGCTCAAGGGCGTGCTCGCGGTGAGAACGATGTGTTGGCCGTACCGCACTTTCTGATGCGCGGTTTCCGTCAGCGTTGCATTATCACCCGTGCTGACAGCCCCTTGACCAAAATTTCCGAGCTGGCGGGTAAACGTATCGGTTTAACCGGCTGGCAAGACTCGGGCAACACCTGGACCCGCACCGTGCTGGGGGTTGATGGCGTAGGCATCGACGATGCTTACTGGTACGCAGGCCGTCTGACCGCTGCACATCCCATTGTTGACCGTCTTAATGGCTTTGGTCGCGAAGGGCGTATCGAAGCCTGCCCCGGTGAGCGCCCAATGATGGAGTTGCTGCAAGAGGGCTGGCTGGATGCGGTATTTACCCCGTTTATGCCTGACGGTTTCTTTAAGCCGGGTTCCGGTTTCCGTCAGTTGCAGCCTGATTTCCGTCAGTCCGAAGTCGACTATTTCAACCGCGTCGGCTATGTACCGGGCATGCATATTCTGGCGATCAAAGCCGAGGTCGCCGCCGCGCATCCGGAGTTGGCGGCAGCGCTCAGCGATATTATCGACCAGTCTTACCGGCTGTGGATGGATAAGCGCGCCAAATATGCCGATACCACCCCTTGGTTGCTGGATGATATTCGCCGCACAGTATTGGATTTACCGGTGACCTGGAATGACAACGGTTTCGCCCATAACGAAAAAATGATCGATGATTTTGCCCACGAGCTTTATGTGCAAGGCATCACCGCCAAACGCCTGACGCCGGCGGACTTATTTCCGGCTTACGCCAAATAATCTTCAGTGAACAGCACTGTAGGAGAGTCAAAATGAAAGTCGCATTAGGTCAGTTTGCTGTTTCCCGCGAGTGGGAAGCCAATGTCGAAACCTGCCTGTCACTGATGGCCAAGTCACTGCAAGCCGGTGCCGATCTGCTGGTGTTACCCGAAGGCATTTTGGCGCGCGATATCACCGATCCCGATTTGGTGCTGAAAGCCGCCCAGCCGCTGGATGGTCCTTTTGTCAGCCAACTGGTGGCCGCCAGTAAAGGCAATCAACTGACCACCATGATGAGCGTGCATACGCCAGCACCCGATGGTCGTGCCTGGAACGTGTTGATTTCAATACGTAATGGCGAAATTATTTCTGAGTATCGCAAGCTGCATCTGTACGATGCCTTTGCCAATAAAGAGTCGAAAAATGTCACCCCGGGTACTGAAGTGCCGCCATTGGTCGAGGTCGCGGGCTTTAAAATTGGCCTGATGACCTGTTATGACGTGCGTTTCCCTGAGCTGGCGCGTCGCCTGGTATTAGACGGTGCCGAGGTATTGGTTCTGCCTGCCGCCTGGGTGAAAGGCCCGCTGAAAGAGATGCACTGGGAAGTGCTGGTCACCGCCCGTGCGCTGGAAAATACCAGCTATATCGTTGCCGTCGGCGAGTGCGGTGAACGTAATATCGGTAACAGCATGGTGGTGGATCCGCTCGGTGTGGCCATTGCCCGTGCCGCAGAAGCCCCGGCACTGGTCTTTGCCGACATTGACCGCGACCGTCTGGTCCACGCCCGTAAGGTGCTGCCAGTGCTGGAAAACCGTTGTTTTGATACCCCGCAATTGCGTTAGTCGATTGCCGAAAAGAAAAAACGTCGTGGTCGCGTCAACCTAACGCGGTCTCGTCGCTAAAGCAGTAAAAAACGCCACCAACACCAGGGAGCGTCTTTCAAACAGCCACCACTCAGGCGCCAAAGTGGCGGTAAAAAAATCAAGGCGTGTTAGACCAAGTAACACATAAGCACACCAGGGAAGGTGTCAACTATAAGAAGCACATAACACTTACAACATTCACAACACCTAAGCCAACTTTTACACAGAGGAACCAGAAAATGATGGTAAAACAATTTCGTCGTGCCGCTGTTCTCACTGCGGCATTACTTTCTGCCAATGCCTTTGCTGCTGAAACTGTTTCAATTCCGGTGCTAAAAATGGACCCGGCGCTGCATGCCCAATTGCCTGCCGACATCCAAAAATCGGGGGTGATGACCTCGGTAAACAACGGTTCGTTTCCTCCCTACGAAATCGTGACCGGTACCAACTCGTTAGATGGTGCCAGTGCTGACTTGTCAACCTCCATGGGGCAACTGCTGGGGGTGAAAATTGAACACGCTTCAGTCAGCGGTCTGTCCGGTATTTTGACCGGGATCTCTTCGGGGCGTTATCAGATGGGTATCGGTCCGATTGGCGATTACCCGGAGCGTCAGGCGAAAAATGACTTTATCGATTTCGTTAAAGAGTACGTCGCCTTTGCTGTGCCTAACGGCAACCCGAATAATATTCAGTCCCTGGCGGATACCTGTGGTCTACGCATTGCGGTAATGGCGGCGGGCTCGGCAGAGAAAGTGATCAAGCAGCAGTCTGAGGATTGTGTCAAAGCGGGCAAAGCGGCGATCACCGTGCAATCCTTTACCGACCAGCCAACCTCGATCCTGGCCGTGCGTTCCAAACGTTCCGATGCCTTCTTCTCTTCTCAGGCGCCCCTCTCTTATTTTATCCAGCAGTCTAATGGTCAGCTGACGCTGGCGGGTGCCGGGAAATCCAACGGTTTTAACGATATCTTCCAGGGTACGGTCGTACCGAAAGATTCTGAAATCGGCAAGGTGGTGCTGGCGGCGTATCAGGAACTGTTCACCAACGGTACCTATGCCATCATCATGAAAAAATGGGGCCTGGAAGGCAACATGCTGCCAGCTCCTGGGATCAACTTGGGAAAACCGACTAAATGATTGAGAAAACGTATAGTTCCAAGCCGGTAGACCAGGACGACTATACGCAAGATCCACGACGTAACGTTGAGTTTGCACAGGCGCCGCGCAATTACGGGCGTTGGGTTTCCTGGATCGTCGTGTTGATTATTGCCGCAGATGTGATCCTCAGCGTCGCCCATAACCCGAACTTTGAGTGGCACGTCGTCGCCAAGTGGTTTACCGAAGCGACGGTGATCCGCGGCCTGGGGGTAACCCTCGGCCTGACAGTGATCTCCATGCTGCTTGGCACGCTGCTTGGTTTACTGCTGGCGGTAGGCCGTCTGTCCGAGAGCCTGTTGCTGCGTCGTCTATCCGGCCTGTATGTCTGGTTTTTCCGCGGTACGCCGCTGCTGGTGCAACTGCTGTTCTGGTACAACATGTCGACGCTGTTTCCGCATGTGGCCCTGGGCCTGCCGTTTATCGGCCCGACCTTTGCCAGCTGGAATACCAACGATCTGATCACGCCGTTGACTGCCGCTATTGCCGGTCTGGCGCTGAATGAGGCGGCCTATATGGCCGAGATCATCCGTGCCGGGCTGCTGTCGGTGGATAACGGCCAGGCAGAAACCGCTCAGGCATTTGGCATGAGTCGGGGACGGGCACTGCGACGGATTATTATTCCTCAGGCGATGCGTTCCATTATTCCGCCAACCGGTAACCAATTGATCAGCATGATCAAAGCCACCTCCCTGGTCAGCGTGATTGCCATGGGCGATCTGCTGTACTCGGTACAGACGATTTATAATCGTACTTTTGAAGTGGTGCCGATGCTGATGGTGGCGGTGATCTGGTACCTGTTGATCACCTCGGTATTGAACCTCGGGCAGTCGGCGATTGAACGTTACTACTCGAAAGGCACGCGTCGCACCGTGGCGGTTAAACGCCGTCAGTCGAACGGTGAAGAGAAAGCCATTCCGGTAATTAACCAACCTGGCCTTGCTCGAAAGGAGGACTTATGAGTCTTAGCCCAGCGGCTGTGTCGCTGCCACTGGTTAGCGCCCGTAACGTGCATAAGAGTTATGGCGATAACGAAGTGCTGAAAGGTATCGATCTGGATGTCAATCCCAGTGAAGTGGTGGTGATCCTTGGGCCTTCGGGGTCCGGCAAGTCTACTTTTCTGCGCTGTATCAACCATCTGGAAGATATCGATCGCGGCACCATTATGGTCGCCGGTGAGCAGATAGGCTATGAACTGCACGGCAATCATCTGCGCAAACTGTCCGAACGCGGTATTGCCCGCCAGCGCCGGGATATTGGTATGGTGTTTCAGCAGTTTAATCTCTACCCGCATATGACTGTATTGCAAAATATTGTTGAAGCCCCTATTGGCGTGCATAAGCAAAGCCGTCATGAAGCCGAAGCCTATGCCCGTGAATTGCTGGAGAAAGTGGGGCTGAGCGATAAAGCCGACGCCTATCCGCGTCACCTTTCCGGTGGTCAGCAGCAGCGCGTGGCCATTGCCCGTGCGTTGGCCATCAAGCCGAAACTGATGCTGTTTGATGAACCGACCTCGGCCCTTGACCCCGAGCTGGTGGGGGAAGTGCTGGCCACCATGCGCAGTCTTGCCGATCAGGGCTTGACCATGATTGTCGTGACCCACGAAATTGGCTTTGCTCGTGAGGCTGCCGACCGGGTGATCTTTATGGATGGCGGTTATGTGATCGAAGAGGGACCGGCCGATCGCGTGCTGGTCAACCCGCAGCATCCGCGTTTCCAGGCTTTCCTCAGCCGTTTTATTTAACTCACCGTGTTTAAACCGCAGGGTGGGCCTGGATAAATGACCCTAAAGGTCAGCCTTTTTATCCAGGTTCACCCTTTTTATTGGGTGATGTTGAATATATGTTAAAGCCAGCACGCAAGGTTTGTCTCACTACCGCTGGTGGGCGTATAATGACGGCATGATTTCCGTTTCACCCCTCTTGAGCAACGACTGCCGATTGCTGCATATCAGCAAAACAGAGAAGCGCGTAACGCTCACGTTATGCGTAGAGAAATCGGCGTAGAAGTAATAAAACAAAGAAATGCTTTATCGCGCAGCCGCAGAGGCTCATAATGGCGAGTATGGTTAGAATACGTACAGCAAGCTGTGGCGCTGACCCATTTTGTTACATTTAACCTGGCTTCGCGCATTCAATGAACCTGTAAAAGTCGTTACTGTGGGTCAATGCATTCAGGTCGTCAAACGCGACAATTTTTCTCCGCTGTATAATTCAGCAATCAGTGTAAAGAAGGTATCTATGGAAATAAGTGTTACTAAACTATTGGTTGTCGGCGTGCTGATTGTGCTGCTTTTCGGTACCAGCAAACTTCGTTCACTTGGCGGAGATCTGGGTGCAGCGCTGAAAGGCTTTAAAAAAGCCATGAATGACGACGCCGCACCTGCTGCCAAAACTGATGCACAACCTGTAGAACCACGCGTAGAACATAAAGACTAACGCGTTACGGCTCGCAAGGGTGTAAAAAAACGGCTACCTGAAATCAGGCAGCCGTTTTTTATTGCGCTCTGGCAGCTAATGAGGGGACAGCTATCCCGCCCCCTGGGCCAGTACGATTATTTGACTTCAATACCTTTTGCCTGCAGGTCGGCATGGTAAGAGGAGCGAACAAAAGGACCACAGGCGGCATGGGTAAAGCCCATCGCCAGGGCTTCTTCTTTCATTTCATCAAACTCTTCCGGGCTGACATAGCGTTGCACCGGTAAATGGTGGCGGCTTGGCTGCAAGTATTGCCCCAGGGTCAGCATGGTTACCCCGTGACGACGCAGGTCGCGCATTACTTCGATGATCTCGGCATTGGTTTCACCCAATCCCACCATCAGGCCGGATTTGGTTGGGATCTCTGGATGGGCTTCTTTAAAGCGTTCCAGCAGTTTCAGCGACCATTCGTAATTTGCGCCCGGACGTACCTGGCGATAGATGCGCGGCACATTTTCCAGATTATGGTTAAATACGTCCGGCGGCGTTGCGCTGAGGATCTCCAGTGCGCGATCCATACGGCCACGGAAGTCCGGCACCAGCGTTTCGATCTTGATCGCCGGGCTTTTTTCACGAATCGCCGTGATGCAGTCGGCAAAGTGTTGTGCGCCGCCATCACGCAGATCGTCGCGGTCAACCGAGGTGATCACCACATAGCGCAGTGCCATATCGGCAATGGTTTGTGCCAGCTTCTCGGGTTCATTGCTGTCCGGCACCACCGGGCGGCCATGAGCCACGTCGCAGAACGGGCAGCGACGGGTACAGATGGCACCGAGGATCATAAAGGTCGCCGTACCGTGGTTGAAACATTCTGACAGGTTAGGGCAGGAGGCTTCTTCGCACACCGAGTGCAGGCCATTTTTGCGCATGGCAGCTTTAATGCCCTGAATGCGCGACGAGTCGGCCGGTAGCTTGATTTTCATCCATGCCGGCTTACGCAACATTTCCTGCCGTTCAGTTACCACAGTTTTCACCGGGATTAACGCCATTTTATCAGCATCGCGATATTTGACGCCGCGTTCCATTTGGATCGGTTTACTCATAATCTTGCAGGTTCCAGTATCGTCTCTCGCCGGGCGAGATTTTTTATGAGATTCAATGAACTAGCTGCTTCATCAAAAAAAATAGAAATTATGCAGAAATTATATCATTGAAGCGCTATCGCATTCAGCCCCTCAAACATTGATAACGGCAGATAATTGTCGATTATGTTACCACCCGGAACAAAGAAACACCGGGCTGGTAGTGATTAATTTTTTTTAACCTTATGATAATAAAATTATTTTTATTACTCTGCCGTGCCAGGTAATCCGACCTTTTGCTATGTTGCCTGGATGTAAATTCTTTGCTTATGCGTGCTATTGGCTGACAGCAGGCAATATATAGTCTTCTGGCTGCCAGGGTTGATAATCCACCTGCCGATAATCAAGCTGTTTAATAAAGGCTTTAACCAATATCGGCATGACGTTATCCAGGGTGATACCCGGTTTTTGCTGGCTGACCTGGGTCATCTGCAAACCGGCATATCCGCAGGGATTGATGCGCTGGAAGGGTTCTAAATCCATATCAATATTTAACGCCAGGCCGTGTAATGAGCAGCCTTTACGAATGCGCAGGCCGAGTGAGCAAATTTTTTTGCCATCGACATAGACCCCTGGGGCATCGGCGCGTGGATAGGCCTCAATAGCAAAATGGGCCAAGGTTTCCACCACGGTTTGCTCCAGCGCGGTGACGAGTTGGCGAACGCCGATTTTTCTGCGCTTGATATCGATCATCACATACATTACCTGCTGACCGGGTCCGTGATAGGTCACCTGTCCGCCGCGGTCGCTTTGGATCACCGGAATATCTCCAGGAAAAAGCAGATGCTCCGCTTTACCCGCCTGGCCTTGAGTAAAGACTTTGGGGTGCTGGACCAGCCAGATTTCATCCTGAGTCTCGGCACTGCGCCGATCGGTAAAGTCGTGCATGGCACGGGAGACGGGGTCGTACTCTTGCAGGCCAAGTTGGCGCAGGGTAATACGTTCTTGCAGTTTTTCTTGTTGCACGGCAGTTATCTTCATTGAAGAGAAAGGGGCCGACGAACGGCGTAATAGCGGAAGATTACGCCGATCTCTGCTGACGCTTGGGAATTACAGCACCATACGCACAATTTCGATATTACCCAGCTCGTCGTACAGGGTTTCTACCTGATCGATATGCGTGGCAGTGATGGTAATAGACACCGAGTGATAATTACCTTTGCTGCTTGGCTTGACCTTGGGGTTGTAATCGCCGGGGGCGTGGCGTTGCACGACTTCCACCACCTGGTCAACCAACTCGGGATGCGCCAGACCCATCACTTTATAGGTGAAGGTACAGGGAAATTCGAGCAGTTCGTTAAGTTTGGTTTTCATGGGCACTCCCGCGTGGTGACTGATTAGGTTATCTGACCATTGTACTCATCATCATTCAGCTTGCCGTTGCCTGGCGGTATCATTCAATATTGCTGGCCTTTCCCCATAGAGGATGCCTTGCTGCTGCATAAAATCTTCTGAGTTTGTCTTCTCGGTTGCCTCAATAGCGACAACGTAAAGGCTATGGCTGGACTGGATTCTACTAAGTATAACTCCCGCCGCAGCGGGAGTAGATTGATATCGCAAATATATGGAGTTAAAGCCTGCGCTTTTCAAGCCCCGCAGGCGATATTGCCGTAATCTTGCGGGCTGGCTTAGCCAAACCAGTGGTGGAACATCAGCTTGATGTAATCCACGATGCGGCCAAGGAAACCGCCTTCTTTAACTTCGTTTAATACTACCAGCGGGCGTTGATCGATGGTTTTACCATCAAGCTGGAAGTTGATGCTGCCAACCACCTGATTTTTTTGCAGTGGTGCATGCAGCTCGCTATTGTCGAGGACATAGCTGGCTTTCAGATCTTTCATACGGCCGCGTGGGATGGTGAGAAAGGCGTCTTTATCTACGCCCAGCTCGACGCGATCGCTATTACCGAACCAGACCGGTTCAGAAGCAAACTCTTTGCCTGCTTTCAATGGCGCTACGGTTTCAAAGAAACGGAAGCCCCAGGTCAGTAATTTTTTGCTTTCTACTTCACGGCCTTTATAGGTATGACCCCCCATTACCGTGGAGATCAGGCGCATTGGGCCTTCGGTCGCGGACGCCACCAGGTTGTATCCCGCAGCGTCAGTATGGCCGGTTTTGATACCGTCAACCTGCAGGCTGGAATCCCACAGCAGGCCGTTGCGGTTCATCTGGCGGATATTATTGAAGGTGAACTCTTTTTCGCGGTAGGTGGCGTACTCTTCCGGAACATCACGGATCAGCGCCTGGCCGATAAGCGCCATATCGCGCGCCGAGCTATATTGCCCTTCGGCATCGAGGCCATGCACGGTACCAAAGTGGGTATTTTTCAGACCCAGTGCATTAACGTAGTTGTTCATCAGGCTGACAAAGGCGTCCTGGCTACCGGCGACATAGTCGGCCATGGCCACACAAGCATCGTTACCTGATTGCAGGATAATCCCGCGATTCAATTCGGAAACCGCTACGCGATCGCCCGGTTTCAGGAACATCAGCGACGAGCCCTGGAATACCGGGTTGCCGGTGGCCCAGGCATCTTTACCTACGGAAACCATATCGGTGGGGGTGATTTTGCCTGACTTGATCGCTTGGCCAATCACATAGCTGGTCATCATTTTGGTCAGACTGGCCGGATCGCGACGCGCATCGGCGTTCATTTCAGCGAGCACTTTACCCGAGTTGTAATCAATCAGAATATAGGCTTCAGCATCAATTTGCGGAACGCCAGGGATCATCGTTTTCAGATTTACATCGTCGGCGAAAGCGGCAGACGCTGCACTTAAAGTCATAACGGTGCCAAGTGCAATGCCCTTGACGAAACGAGAAGGAGTAACTGATTTCATGATTGAGACAACAACATCCGTAAAGGTAAATTAAAAAACGTGCCACACTATAGCAGAACTGACCCGGTCAGACATCCGTCAATACTGTGGCTTGCCGGCATTTACTTATTTTTACAGCTGGAAATACGCGTCGTCCTTAACGCTCTATACCCATCGATCCCTGGCATCGTCCATTACAGCGAAGAGGCAGAAACCACAAAGGATTGCTGTTTCGCTTCGCTGGCCAGACGTTGTTGCAGTTTAGCTGCCTGCTGGCGGCTGCTAAATGGCCCTAACTGTACGCGGTACATATTGCCGCTGGTTTGCACTTTTCCCGGAACAGCAAAGCGCTGACTAAGGGTTTTTTGCCACAACTGGGCATTTTGCGGATTGCCCAATGCGCCCACCTGTACCATATACCCCCCCGCGGCAGACGATGTCTGACGAACGCCAGGGGCTACCACTACCGGTGCGGCGGCAACAGGGGCCGCTGCGGCCCGCGCAGTGTGGACGGGCGTTGGTGCCATCACCGGGGCAACAACCGCTGGTGCGACAGGTTCGTTGCTTTCAAGCAGTCGTGCAGGCACCGGTTTGGAAGCCTGTAAAAAACCGCCACCACCACCAGCGCCCATGCTGCCATTACTGGCGTTGTTATCAGAGCTCACATTATTGCCATTACTGACATTGCTGTCATTGCTGTCAAGATTGTGATCGAAGCTGGATGGGGTGTTATTAGGCACGCTGAGCGTACTGTTATCGATTGGCTTGACCGCGGCGCCATTCACCGGCATTGAGGCCGGGGCCTGCATTGGCGTGCCCATATCGCTGGAACCGAGAGTCGGGCGCGATGGCAGGGCATAGGACTGTTTGGCTACCGTGGTACCAATGGTGCCGGGACCGGATAGCGTGCCGTCAGGAGCAACGTTGATAATATCCAGTTTAACCTTGGTGCTGTTGGTCAGGTTTAACCGTTCAAACGCCGCTTTCGACAGATCGATAATCTTGCCTGATTCATAAGGACCGCGATCGTTGATACGCACTACTAACATGCGGCCATTGGCCAGGTTGGTAACGCGAACATAGCTCGGGATCGGCAGAGTCGGGTGTGCGGCGGTCATTGCTGTCGGATCAAAGGTTTCACCGCTGGCGGTGACGTTGGTGCCGCTCTCATTACCGTACCAGGTGGCCATCCCTTTTTGCGTAAAGTTGGTGGCATCTTTGATGATTTTATAGTTATCACCGTTGGCACTGTAATCCTGGTTGGCGCGGGTGTTGTAAGGTTCATACACCGGATCTGCCCCACTAATCTCGACGACCGGCCCATTATAGGCGGGCTGTGGAGCTTGCTGCTGTGGCTGGTTGTCTGATGAACTACAGGCACTCAACAGCAGCCCGGCGATAATCGCCCCTATCCACTCCTTACGCATTGCTCACCCCTATAAGTTTTTCGATAACATTTTTCGATGAGTATGTATCGACATGACGATACCAAACCCAGCCATCAACACAATCAGTGCTGACCCACCATAACTAACCAGGGGCAAAGGTACCCCAACCACCGGGACTATACCACTCACCATGCCAATGTTAACAAAGACATAAACAAAGAATATCAACATTAACCCTCCCGCCATCACTCGACCAAAGGTGGTCTGAGCCTTGGCGGCAATCACCAGACCGCGGGTGATCAGGCATAAGTAAAGTCCCAATAACACCAAAACGCCCGCCAAGCCAAGCTCTTCGGCCAGTACGGCAAAAATAAAGTCGGTATGGCGTTCGGGTAGAAACTCAAGCTGCGACTGGGTTCCGTGCAGCCAGCCTTTACCGGCAAAACCGCCGGAACCAATGGCGATTTTTGACTGAATAATATGATACCCGGCACCCAGCGGATCGCTTTCCGGATTAAGCAGCATCATCACTCGGTCGCGCTGATAATCATGCATCAGAAAGAACCACAGTATCGGGATAAAGGCGGCGACCAGGATCGCCGCGCAGGCGATCAGCTTCCAGCTCATGCCCGACAGAAACAACACAAAGATACCGGAAGCAGCAATCAAAATGGCGGTGCCGAGGTCCGGCTGCGCGGCGACCAGCAGCGTTGGCACAAAGATCATCACCAGCGCAATGGCGGTATTTTTCAATGACGGTGGACAAATATCGCGGTTGATAAAGCGCGCTACCATCAGCGGCACGGCAATTTTGGCCAGTTCCGAGGGTTGAAATCGCACTACACCGAGATCGAGCCAGCGCTGTGCGCCTTTACTTACCTGACCAAAGGCGTCGACCAGTACCAGCAGGAACAGGCAAAAGACATACAGGTAGGGTGCCCAGCTTTCATACACGCGCGGCGGTACCTGAGCCATGACCAGCATAATGATCAACCCGCCAATAATCTGTCCGATTTTACGCTCCATCATGCCGATGTCCTGACCGCTGGCGCTCCAGATAACAAAGGCGCTATAGGCCAGCAGGGCCAAAACGATAAGCAGCAGCGTGACGTCGATGTGCAGTTTGGACCACAGCGACCCTTTTTGTTGGCTTTCAGTCATTGTTGATTAATCACCTTCGATTCCAGGCGGAGCAGGGGCTTCGTCCGGTAATTTAGTCGTATTATCGCCCAATAAAATATGGTCGAGGATCTGTCGGGTAATGGTCCCGACTGCCGGCCCTATACCGCCGTTTTCTAGCACCACGTTTACGGCAACCGTCGGGTTGTCATAAGGCGCAAAAGCATTCATTAGCTTATGGTCACGCAGGCGCTCGGCGATTTTATGCGCGTTATAGGTTTCGTTGGCTTTCAGACCATAAACCTGTGCCGTACCGGATTTTGCCGCCGCTTTGTACGGTGCATCCATAAAAAATTTGCGGGCGGTACCGTTGGGGCGATTGGCCACGCCG
This sequence comes from Rouxiella aceris, assembly GCF_012933545.1. Lineage (GTDB taxonomy): Bacteria > Pseudomonadota > Gammaproteobacteria > Enterobacterales > Enterobacteriaceae > Rouxiella > Rouxiella aceris. The sequence continues at coordinate 363,340 of NZ_JAADJU010000002.1, forward strand.
AACATACCGTCTTTAGCCAGTTCCCAATATCCGGAATGGATATCGCCAATCTGGGTATCTTCCTTTTGCTGATAAGGTACTTTGATATTGCCTTCCTGGGTATGCAGCAACAGGTGCGGCGTTTTGACCTTACCGTCGTTAATCAGCGTCGTCAGCGCCTTCATATTCTGAATGGGCGTTGCGGTCCAGTAACCCTGGCCGATACCGACCGGAATGGTGTCACCCTGGTACCAGGGCTTTTTAAAGCGCTTCATCTTCCAGTCGCGAGTCGGCATATTACCGTTACGCTCTTCCGACAAGTCGATACCGGTATATTGGCCGTAGCCAAATTTGCTCATCCATTCAGACAAGCGGTCAATCCCCATATCGTAGGCCACCTGATAGAAAAAGGTATCGGCGGACTCTTCCAGCGCTTTGGTGACGGTCAAGCGGCCGTGACCCCAGTGTTTCCAGTCGCGAAAACGTTTGTCGGAGCCGGGAAGTTGCCACCAGCCCGGGTCAAACAGCGAGGTATTGCGGTTAATAACCCCGGCGGTTAACGATGACACGGCGATATAAGGTTTCACCGTGGACGCCGGGGGATAGACACCCTGGGTGGCACGGTTAATCAATGGTCGGTCGGGATCGTTGAGCAAGGTGTTGTAGTCCTTGCTGGAAATACCGTCGACAAACAGGTTCGGATCGTAGCTCGGGTTAGAGACCAGCGCCCGAATGCTGCCGTCGCGCGGATCGGTGACCACCACGGCGGCGCGGCTGCCGCTAAGCAGCTCTTCAATATACATTTGCAGCGGCAGATCCAGCGTTAGCGTCACATCTTTCCCGGCTTGCGGCGGTTCTTCATGCAACTGGCGGATCACGCGACCACGGTTGTTGACTTCTACCTCGGCATAGCCGGTTTTGCCATGCAAGGTGTCTTCGTAATAGCGTTCGATACCCAGCTTGCCGATATCGTGCGTGGCGGCATAGTTAGCGAGGATACCGTCTTTATCCAGCCTTTCAACGTCACGATCGTTAATTTTTGAAACATAACCGATGACGTGGGTCAAGGCCGACCCATAGGGATAGTAGCGGCGCTGATAGCCTTTGACTTCAACGCCGGGGAAATTGAACTGGTTAACGGCAAAACGCGCCACCTGCACTTCCGTCAGGCCAACTTTAATGGCAATAGACGTAAAGCGGCGCGCACGTTTGCGTTCTTTTTGAAAGTTATCGAGATCTTCCGGGGTCAGATCGGCAATGGGGATCAGCGCATTAAGCGTGGCTTTAACGTTGTCGACTTTTTCCGGCATCATCTCGAGCTGATAGATGGTGCGGTTAAGCGCCAGCGGCGTACCGTTGCGGTCATAGATGATCCCGCGACTTGGCGCGATAGGGATCAGCTTGATGCGGTTATCATTGGATCGCGTTTGATAATCCTGAAAACGCACCACCTGCAGTGTGTAGAGATTGTAACCCAGTATGCCACTGAGCAGCACAATACCAATAAACGCCACCAGTGCACGGCGCACAAACAGGGCTGATTCAGCCGTATAGTCGCGAAAGGGGTTACGATCTATTTTCATCCCACTACTTAATTCACAGTGCTGCTGATATTGACCAACCGATTACTCGCGATGGTACGGATGATTAGTGGTAATACTCCAGGCACGATAAAGGCTTTCGGCGACCAGAACCCGAACCAAAGGGTGGGGCAGCGTCAGCGGCGAGAGCGACCAGCTCTGAACCGCAGCCTCTTTACATGCTGGTGCCAGCCCTTCAGGACCGCCTATCAGCAAGCTGACATCTCTGCCATCCTGCTTCCAGCGTTCGAGCTGTTGGGCCAACTGTGGCGTCTCCCAGGGGGTACCTGGAATATCCAACGTAACAATACGATTGCCTTTTCCAACCACTGACAGCATTTGTTCGCCTTCTCTTTCAAGAATACGTTTGATATCGGCGTTTTTCCCGCGCTTACCCGCGGGGACTTCGATCAACTCAAATGGCATGTCTTTGGGAAAACGGCGAAGATAATCCGTGAAGCCGGTCTGCACCCAATCGGGCATTCTGGTGCCTACGGCGACGAGTTGCAGTTTCACGAATTAACCCCAAAGCTTCTCAAGTTCGTAGAGCTGACGGCTTTCTGCCTGCATAACGTGAACGATCACCTCACCGAGGTCAACCACCACCCAGTCAGCTTCGTTAATGCCTTTCACACCCATGGCATCGAGACCTGCGGCTTTTACTTCTTCAACCAGATGACCGGCAATGGAAACCACGTGACGGCTGGACGTGCCGGTGCAGATAATCATGCAGTCAGTGATACTGGATTTACCCACAACATCGATAGCAATGATGTCTTGAGCTTTAAGGTCATCGACTTTATCGATAACAAATTCTTGGAGCGCTTTACCTTGCAAAGGTTCCCCCTGGGGAGTGAGTGAGCTGGAGTCGAAAATTAAGCGGCGAAGTATAACACGCGTTGGCTATGCGCGGTATAACCCCTGTGATTCGATATAGCGCTCAACGGAGAAGGGAAGTAAATCTGAGCAATCGCGGCCCTCATGACGGCGCTGACGGATTTCTGTCGCAGAAATATCCAGCAGTGGAGTATTGGCTTGATAAATAAAGCCTTGAGGGTATTGCCTGAGCCGACTGGCATCTTCAATTGTGTGCGCATCATACCAACGCTGTAATTCTGGTGTTGCCAGTTGACGGGGATATCCCGGACGAGCCAACACCACCAGATGGCAGACATCGAGCAATGACTGCCAGCGATGCCATTTGTAAAGCGTCAATAATGAATCTTGCCCAATGATAAACGCCAAAGCATGGTCAGTGCCACGTTCTTTACGTAACGTTTCAAGTGTCTCAATGGTGTAGGACGGCGTATCGCGCTGTAATTCACGATCATCCACTGAAAACAATGAGTTACCTGCAACCGCCAGCTGCACCATTTTTAGACGCTGCGCGGCGCTGGCCTCGGGTTGCGCACGGTGTGGCGGCACATTATTGGGCAGAAGTATCACTTTTTCGAGGCAGATCTCCTGCGTCAATTGTTCTACCGGGCGTAAATGACCGTAATGGATAGGGTCAAAGGTGCCGCCAAACAGCGCCATCAGTGAGTTTTCACTCTTCATTGGCCGGTGCCTGCATCAATAAAACTGACGGGCAGCGCTTTGCCGCAGAGTAGCATGGAAAGACTTTCCAGCTCAGGCCAGACCGATTGACCATAATCCTGTTTCAGGCGGATCTCCATTTGCGTCAGCAATTGCACCGCCTGATTAAGCTGTTGCACCGATAAACGTTGCAGGGCCTGGGTGACCAGAGTGCGGCGGTTTTGCCACACTTTATAGTGGTCGAACAGATTGCGCAGCGGCATCTGGTCCATTTTGCGTCGTAAATTCAACAGCATTAACAGTTCACGCTGTACGGTGCGCAATAAAATAACCGGCTCGCTGTCTTCTTGCTGTAATTGACGCAAAATATGCCAGGCGCGTTTGCTTTTTCCGGCCAGCAGCGCGTCAATCCAGTGGTAAGGGGTAAAATGTGCCGCATCAAACACTGCCTGTTCCACGCGTGGTAGCGTCAGTTTGGCATCCGGGTAGAGCAGGGCAAGCCTTTCCAGCGACTGCGACAGCGCCAGCAAGTTGCCTTCGTAGCAGTAGCACAACAGCTGATTGGCCGGATCATCCAGTTCCAGTGATAGCGCCTTGGCGCGTTTGGCCACCCAGCGTGGCAATTGCGCCTGTTCCGGCGTCTGGCAGGTGACAAACACGCAGCGATCGCTGAGCGCTTTAAACCAGGCGCTGTTTTCCTGGCCTTTGGTCAGTTTGTTGGCGCGCAGGATCAGTAAAATGTCATCATGCAGCAGACTGACCAGCAGCGTGAGCTGTTCAGCCATTGGGGCTGATGGGCCGTTTTCCGGCAGCATTAAGGTCAGCGTCTGGCGACTGGCAAACAGACTCAGCGCCTGACAGCTGCTAAATATGGCATCCCATTCGGTATGGGCATCAAGAATAAAACTGAAGTGTTCATTAAATTCTGCCGCATTGGCGGCCTGACGCACGGCATCCTGGCTTTCTTGCAGCAGTAGCGGATCGTTACCGCATAATACATAACAAGCGCGCAGCCCCTCTCGGAGCTGCGCGGCAAGTTGTTCAGCATAAATGCGGATCATTTCGCAGGATCACTAACCGGGGTCGATTTTCCCACGCTGATGATTTCAGGCTTACCCGACACTTGCTCTTTCTTCACAAGCTCTGCGGCGTGAACCGTCAGCAGTTTGCGAATCAATTGCTGGGCTGCCTGTTCGCGCATCTCTTTCTGGATAATTTCCTGTTCAGCGTCTTTTGCCAGCGCTGCCAGTGGGTTATCAAAGAAAGAACGGAAGACCGTCACGCTTAGCGGGTAAATATCTTTACCCGGCATCAGCACCTGTGCAGAGACCGTCATCGCCAACTGATATTCCGCGGTTTTCCCGTCCTGGAAGATAGACACCGTAGATTGACCCAGACTTGCGCCAACAAGACGCAGCTCTGGCAGTTTTCTATTCAGAGCGGTATTCATCTCTACCACGGTGACATCACTCAGTTTTAACTGATTACGCACCTCACGGGTGAGCGGACCATAGGGATCGTAGCTGTTAAGCGTAATGGTTTTCAGCTCGACCGGGACGTTAGTGGTGCCGCGAAGATGATATCCACAGCCCGAGGTCACCAGTACGACAGCACCCAGCAACAGCATCAAAATACGATGTCGCACAACTCCTCCTTGACTCAACCCACTACCAGGTTAAGCAGTTTGCCTGGGACGTAGATTACTTTGCGTACGGTAACCCCATCCAGATATTTTGCGACCAGATGTTCTTGTGCCGCCAATTCGCGAACCTGCTCTTCTGTCGCGTCTGCGGCAACGGTTATCTTGGCTCGTACTTTACCATTTACCTGCACAACCACCAGTTTAGAGTCTTCTACCATAGCTTTTTCGTCAGCGACTGGCCATGGCGCGATATCGATATCACCTTCACCACCCAGCGTCTGCCACAGTGCAAAGCAGACGTGTGGAGTGAACGGATAGAGCATACGGACTACCGCCAACAGGGCTTCCTGGATCAACGCACGATCCTGTTCGCTGTCTTGCGGCGCGCGGCCCATTTTGTTCATCAATTCCATAATGGCCGCAATGGCGGTGTTAAAGGTTTGACGACGGCCGATATCATCGGTCACCTTGGCAATGGTTTTATGCAGATCGCGACGCAGGTCTTTTTGCTCGACACTCAGGCTGGCAACGTCCAGTGCCGTGGTTGCGCCTTTTTGTGAATGTTCAAAGGCCAGTTTCCATACGCGTTTCAGGAAGCGGTTTGCCCCTTCTACGCCAGACTCCTGCCACTCAAGGGTCATTTCTGCCGGTGAGGCGAACATCATAAACAGACGGACGGTGTCAGCACCGTATTTTTCAACCATTACCTGCGGGTCGATACCGTTGTTCTTGGACTTGGACATTTTGCTCATGCCCGCGTACACCAGCTCACGGCCCTGAGGATCGGTAGCTTTGACAATACGGCCTTTTTCGTCGCGTTCCAGGGTAGCATCAACCGGTGATACCCAAATACGTTCACCGCTATTACCCAGGTAGTAGAAGGCATCAGCCAACACCATCCCCTGGCACAACAAGCGTTTGGCGGGTTCGTCAGAGGTGACCAGACCGGCATCACGCATCAGCTTGTGGAAGAAGCGGAAGTACATCAGGTGCATGATGGCGTGTTCAATACCGCCGACATATTGGTCAACCGGCAACCAGTAGTTGGCCGCCGCCGGATCCAGCATGCCTTTATCGTAATCCGGGCAGGTGTAACGGGCGTAGTACCAGGACGATTCCATAAAGGTATCAAAGGTGTCGGTTTCACGCAGGCCCGGCATTCCGTTAACGGTGGTTTTTGCCCACTCGGGATCGGCCTTGATTGGGCTGGTGATACCATCCATCACTACGTCTTCCGGCAGCACGACCGGCAGTTGATCTTCCGGCGTCGGTATCACAGTACCGTCTTCCAGGGTGATCATCGGAATTGGCGCACCCCAATAACGTTGACGTGACACACCCCAGTCGCGCAGGCGGTAATTCACTTTACGCTCGCCAACGCCCAGACTGACCAACTTGTCGGCAATGGCATTAAAGCCGTGCTCGTGGTCCAGTCCGTTAAATTCGCCAGAGTTGAACAGCACGCCTTTTTCGGTCATCGCTGCCGCTTGCACGTCAGGCTCGCTGCCATCGGCATTAAGAATAACGGCCTTGATTGGCAGTGCGTATTTGTTGGCAAATTCCCAGTCGCGGGCATCGTGACCCGGAACGGCCATTACCGCACCGGTGCCGTATTCCATCAGCACAAAGTTGGCGACCCAGATGGCAATTTTTTCACCAGTAAGTGGATGCACGGCAAACAGGCCGGTATCCATGCCTTTTTTCTCCATGGTCGCCATTTCGGCTTCGGCCACTTTGGTATTACGGCATTCGTCGATAAAGGCGGCCAGTGCAGGCTGGGTAGCAGCGGCTTGCAGTGACAGCGGATGGCCAGCGGCCACGGCGGCATAGGTGGCGCCCATAAAGGTATCGGGACGAGTGGTGTAGACCGTCAGCTTTTCGGCGCTGTTTTCAACGTCAAAAGTGATCTCTACGCCTTCGGAGCGGCCAATCCAGTTACGCTGCATGGTTTTGACCTGCTCAGGCCAGCTTTCCAGCGTATCGAGGTCGTTGAGCAGTTGGTCGGCATAGGCGGTGATTTTGATAAACCACTGTGGGATCTCTTTACGTTCCACCTTGGTATCACAACGCCAGCAGCAACCATCAATAACCTGCTCGTTAGCCAGTACCGTCTGGTCATGAGGGCACCAGTTGACCGCCGAGGTCTTTTTGTAAACCAGACCTTTTTCATACAGACGGGTAAAGAACCACTGTTCCCAGCGATAATATTCCGGTTTGCAGGTGGCGAGTTCGCGATCCCAGTCATAACCAAAACCCAGCAATTTAAGCTGGTTTTTCATGTATTCGATGTTTTCGTAAGTCCAGGGAGCTGGTGCCGTATTGTTTTTGACGGCCGCGCCTTCTGCGGGCAAACCAAACGCATCCCAGCCGATCGGCTGCAGGACGTTTTTACCGAGCATGCGCTGATAGCGGGAAATCACGTCGCCGATGGTGTAGTTACGCACGTGACCCATATGCAGACGGCCTGATGGGTAAGGCAGCATGGAGAGGCAGTAATACTTCTCTTTGCCAGGCTGTTCGGTAACTTTAAAGGTTTGCTTCTCTTGCCAGTGAAGTTGAACCTGAGTCTCTATATCTTCTGGACGGTATTGCTCTTGCATGGCGGCCGATGGTCCTGTGAGTGAAAAACAGCTACATCTGTAGCCTTATTTCGTTAATAACAATAGTTTCAAACATAGCCGCATAGCATAGCTGATAAGCGGCAAGGGCAACAACACCAAGCGACCTGCGAGAGGCTTTTTATGCACTTTAGACGGCGAATATTTTTCATGCGACGTGCAAACTGTGGTCTGTATCCGTCGCAATCGACGATTCACGACTAAAATGATCGCATACAGATGAAGGATACACCTGACTGGAAAGTCGCACTCAAGGGGAAGCTATGAACAATGTAGAGCACGACTATCGCCAACTGATGACCACACTGACGTCACGCCTGCGGGAAGGTGAACGTGATATTGAGTTATTGGTGGGCGAGGCGCGGGAACGTTTACAGCGCGAAGGTAAGCTGGCACAGAGCGAAATTGATCAACTGACGCACTCGGTACGGCGTGACCTGCAGGAGTTTGCCCATTTCTATGACCAGCATCATCCGGCTACCCGGGTGGCGACGCCGGTTGACGATAGCGATGACGATGACAGCGTTTTTATGCGGGTGATCAAGGAGAGTCTGTGGCAGGAACTGGCCGATATTACTGATAAAACCCAACTGGAATGGAAAGAAGTACTAAAAGACGTGACCCATCATGGCGTGTATCACAGCGGTGAGGTGGTCGGTTTGGGGAATCTGGTCTGTGAAAAGTGCCATTTCCATCTGGCGGTCTATACGCCGGAAGTGCTTAGCAAGTGTCCGAAATGCGGCAACGATGAATTTTCTCGCCAACCGTTTGAACCTTGATAGCAGACTTTGCTGACAATCATTGCCGCTGTGGCCGGTCTGGCCGCAGCGGCAACTGCCGGCAGATTAGTGCAGGATTTTCGCCAGGAAGTCCCGGGCACGTTCAGATTCAGGGTTATTAAAGAAATCGTCTTTATTACGATCTTCAACAATCTTGCCTTCATCCATAAAGATCACCCGGTTAGCCACTTTACGGGCAAAGCCCATTTCGTGGGTTACCACCATCATGGTCATGCCTTCGTTGGCCAGTTCCACCATGACGTCCAGTACTTCATTGATCATTTCCGGATCGAGCGCCGAGGTAGGTTCGTCAAATAGCATGGCAATAGGATCCATACACAGTGCTCGGGCGATAGCAACGCGCTGCTGCTGTCCACCTGAGAGCTGTCCCGGAAATTTATTGGCATGGGCAGACAGGCCAACGCGCTCAAGCAATTTTAATCCCTTCTCTCTGGCCGCCGCTTTATCGCGTTTTAGCACTTTGACCTGCGCCAGCGTCAGGTTGTCGACAATCGACAGATGAGGGAAGAGTTCGAAATGCTGGAACACCATGCCGACTTTCGCCCGCAGTTGCGCCAGATTGGTTTTTTTATCATTAACGGCAATACCGTTAACCAGGATCTCGCCTTTCTGGATCGGTTCCAGCCCGTTAACGGTTTTAATCAGCGTTGACTTGCCAGAACCGGAAGGACCACAGACCACCACAACTTCACCTTTCTTGACTTCGGTACTGCATTCAGTCAGTACCTGGAAGTGGCCGTACCATTTAGAGACATTTTTCAGCGAAATCATGAAAGGGTCCTTTTCTTCAAAAAGCTCACCAGCAAAGAAGCAGAGATGCTGATAACAAAATAGACAAAACCGGCAAACAGGATCATTTCTACCTGTGTGCCGTCGCGCTCACCAATATTGGTCGCGGTACGGAAGAAGTCAGCCAGGCTGAGAACATACACCAGCGAGGTATCCTGGAATAACACAATGGCCTGGGTCAGCAGCAGAGGCACCATGGCGCGGAAAGCCTGCGGTAAAATGATCAACTGCATGGATTGCCAATGGGTCATGCCCAGCGCCAGCGCGGCAGAAGCCTGACCGCGGGCGATGCTTTGAATACCGGCGCGGATAATCTCCGAGTAATAGGCCGCTTCAAACAAGGCAAAGGCCACCATCGCCGAAATCAGGCGAATATCGCTTTTTGGCGACAGGCCGAGCACTTTTTGCAGGAAGCTGGGCACCACCAGATAAAACCACAGCAGCACCATCACCAGCGGCACGGCGCGGAACAGGTTGACATAGATACGGGCAAACCAGCTGACTGCCTTGATTGACGACAGACGCATCACCGCCAGCAGGGTGCCCCACAGGATGCCAAAGACAATGGCAATCACCGTAATCTTCAGGGTAATCACCATGCCGTTGACCAGATAGGGCAGGCTGGGGACCACGGAACTCCAGTCGAAATGGTACATAAATTATTTACTCCCCATATTGCCCGGCAGGCGGATCTTGCGTTCGACCTGCTGCATTATCAGCATAATGACCGCGTTGATGAGGACATAGGCCAGCGTAATGGCGGCAAAAGACTCATAGGCGTGAGCCGAATAATCGAGTAATTTCCCCGCTTGCGCGGCCATATCCACCAGACCTATGGTGGAGGCAATCGCCGAGTTTTTTACCAGATTAAGCATTTCCGAGGTAAGAGGCGGCACAATTACGCGGTAGGCATTGGGCAGCAGCACATAGCGGTAGGTTTGCGGCAGGGTAAGACCCATTGCCAGACCCGCGGCGCGTTGCCCGCTCGGCAGCGACTGAATTGCCGCGCGCACTTGCTCACAGACGCGTGCGGCGGTAAACAGGCCGAGACACACCATCGATGAGATAAAGAACTGCACATTGGGATCCAGACCCTGCTTGAACCACATACCGATTTTTTCCGGCAGTAATTCCGGGACCACCAGATACCAAATAAAGAATTGCACGATCAGCGGCACGTTACGGAATAGCTCCACGTAACAGGCACCAAGTGCGGCAATAAAACGATTAGGCACGGTGCGTAAAATACCGAACAGCGAGCCAACGAAAAAGGCGATAACCCAGGCGCAAAGTGAGAGTGCAACCGTGACCTGAAAACCCGACCAGATCCAACCGAGATAGGTGGTGTTTCCGAATGGGGCTTGTTGCAGGAAAATACCCCAGTTCCAACTTGTAGACATAACAAACTCCGTAAATTGGGTAAGAACTTACCCCATGAGTGATGACGTGAACTGTCGGGTGTTATTGAGCGTAAAAGAATGGCGGGGTGGGGAACGACCACCCCGCATTCTGCCTGTCTGCCCTGTCAGGACACCATCACATACCCCGCCATTTGGCACCGTGGCAACTGAGCGGTACCGACTCAAGCGAATTCGTTGTCCGCCAGTAGTCGAACCTTTGCTGCCAGGTACCCCGCTGCCGGGGTATTGTTGTTACTTTTAGAGCGCTTTATCGTTTGGAGCTTTGAACAAGGCTTTCATATCGTCAGACAGTTCAAAGTTCATATTCAGATTTTTTGGCGGAATAGGCTGTTTAAACCAGGTATCAAACCACTTGCTGGCTTCACCAGAGGTTTCGGCCTGGGCCACGGTATCGTCGACCAGTTTCTTGAATTGCGCATCGTCTTTACGCAGCATACAGCCATAAGCTTCTTTCGACTGCGGCGTACCGAGAATGACCCAGTCATCCGGGTTCTTCGCTTTGGCACGTTCGCCGGCCAGCAGCGCATCATCCATCATAAAGGCCGCAGCGCGACCGGTTTCCAGCGTACGGAATGAGTCGCCGTGATCTTTGGCACTGATGATTTTCAGATCCAGTTTTTTCTCATCGTTGAGCTTATGCAGCAGGACTTCAGAGGTAGTCCCTGAGGTGACAACGATAGTTTTGCCTTTCAGATCGGTGAAATCTTTGATTTCAGACCCTTTTTTAACCAGCAAACGGGTGCCGATAACAAAAATGGTATCCGAGAAAGCAGCCTGTTGCTGACGTTCCAGGTTATTGGTAGTGGAACCGCACTCAAAGTCGAAAGTGCCGTTCTGCAGCAATGGAATACGGTTCTGCGCAGTGATTGGCAGCATTTTGACCTGGAGATTAGGCGCATTTAACTTTTTCTTGATGGCATCAACGATGGCATTGGAAAAGTCCTGCGAATAGCCCACCACTTTTTGCTCATTGTTGTAATAAGAAAAAGGCACTGAGGATTCACGGTGGCCGACAACGATCACGCCGTTATCTTTAATCTTTTTCAGCGTACCAGTCAGGTCTTCGGCATGGGCGAGGCTCGTTGCGGCGATACTTGCCAGCATGACCGACAACACCAGTTTACGCATTTGCATGGTCCAACTCCTTTGCTTAGTAATGGATCCTTCGTGAAGGATCAAAGATTAACCGGGTTATATCTCGTGGCCTGGCCCTGCGGCGGCGCGGTGCATTCCCACTGACCCTCTTGGCCAGTATTACTGATAGGGGCATTTTTCCCGCAGCAACAACACCAATAACCTCGGTACAGACTTTCGCTATGTTGCTCACTGCTGCTCTACATTACGAACTCTGCATTGAGAAGATAGCGTAATGTGAAGAGAGTGAAATTAATATGTTTCTTTTTTGAGACTGAGCGCGCACCAAATTCAAGCAATAAATGACTCTTGCACCTGTTTGGTGATTACTTATTGCGCAAAATGTGTCAAAACGATGCAGTAAGCGAAAATAAGTTTTAAATAAGCGATCTCTTAAAGAGATATAGCAAATTACGTGCCAGATAGGACGTTTAAGCGAATTAACTGCGGTGAAATTGCCGGCGAAAACGACGCTATAGTGCAAGGGGAGAGGAGAAAACGTGGCTGACACCGGCCTGGTTACCGGGTCTGCACTGTAAACAGGCAGGGGCATATTGTTATGCCCCTGCCTCAGTGCGGTTTATCGCTGAGTTAGATCTGTGACCGTTGACGTCGTGCACAAATCAGCGCGCCAGCGGCACACAACAGCGTCAGGATCCATACCGGCCAGAAACCGACCCGCGCGTAAGGCGTAATGCCCTGCGTTGGCGTGACCTGCACGTTCAGCACCTGACGGGTGAACTGCGGGATCTCGGCAATCACGTTACCTTCGGCGTCAACTGCCGCAGTGACACCGTTATTGGTGCTGCGCAGCAATGGACGACCCAGCTCGACGGCCCGCATGCGCGCCATCTGGAAATGCTGCCAGGGACCAATCGAATGACCAAACCAGGCATCATTAGAGACGGTCAGCAGGAAATGGGTATCAGGATGGAAGTTTTCCCGTACCTGCTCACCAAGCACGATTTCATAGCAAATTGCCGTCGTCAGATTGATGCCGCCGACGTGCAACTGCGGTTGTACATAGTCGCCGCGGCTAAAGGAGGACATTGGCAAGTCAAAGAACGGTGCCAGCGGACGCAGCAGGCTCTCCAGCGGCACAAATTCGCCAAAAGGCACCAGGTGATACTTATTGTAGCGATTGGCGTCAGGATAGCGGTAAGGCTCTGGTTCGCCGAGGGCGATCACGCTGTTATAGGTATAGCTTCCCTTATCGCTGCGTTGAAAATCGACAATACCGGTGATCAGATTGCTATGATGAGAGCGGGCCAGATCGTCGATCATGGTCAGATACTCTTGCTGATCGGATTCGATATCGGGGATTGCCGATTCTGGCCAGATAATCAGTTGTGCTTTACCCAGATAAGGGCGAGTTTCGTCGAGATAGGCTTGCAGCGTGGAAATCAGCGCCTTGGGATCCCACTTCATGGATTGGGGAATATTCCCTTGCACCATCGCGACATCCACGCTTTTTTCTGGCAGCACAGTAAACCACTGTATTTGCCGCAGCGGCCAGGGCAGCAACAGCATCGCCAGGGCAATCACCGCCGGCAGTTTGCGACGTTGGTAAAGGGCGTACACCAACAGACCGCTTAGCGACATCAGCACAAAGGTAATACTTTCGACCCCCGCCAGTGGGGCCAGGCCTTTTAGCGGACCGTTGATCTGGCTGTAGCCAAACTGCAACCACGGGAAGCCGGTCAGTACCCAGCCACGTAAAAACTCGGTAACCTGCCACAGCGCCGGGGCTGCCAGCGCTAAACGCCACCAGGTGGTTTTTGGCCACAGCTTGGCCAGCACACCGGCAAACAGCATGGTATACAGTGACAGATAGGCGGCCAGTAACACCACCAAAAACAGGTTGATGGCTTCCGGCATGCCGCCAAAGGTGGCAATACTGACATAGACCCAGTTGACGCCGCTGCCAAACAGGCCGAGGCCCCAGCAAAAGCCCAGCAGTGAGGCTTGCCCTGGTCGTCGATCGAGGGTTACCGCCAGCAGGCCAAACAGCGAAACAATTGCCGCCGGCCAGAAGTCATAGGGCGAAAAAGAGAGCGTACCGCAGGCGCCGAATAAAATCGCCAGCAGCGCTCTGACCCACTGGCGTTGATACAGACCCATCATATTGCCAACCACGGCAGTGTTGATTGTTCTCTTTTTTTCCGGCTTTCCCGGCCACTGACTGGGCCAATTGCCTGGAAATGCGTGCTCGTGCCGCCTTGCTGTGTATCGCACTCTACTGAGTACAAGAATGATATTGCCATGAATAAATTAAGCTTCCAGTTTCGGTTGCGGCGCGTCGTCCGGGATTTTTACGTGAACCTGAATGATACGTCGACTATCTGCCATCGCAACTTTGAATAAGTAACCGTCGATTTCGATAGTTTCGCCACGTGCCGGGAGGTGGCCAAATGATTGCATTACCAGACCACCAATGGTGTCGACTTCGTCATCACTAAAGTTGGTATTAAACACGTCATTGAAATCTTCAATCGGGGCGAGGGCACGTACGGTATAGGTATGACGGCTAAGCTGACGAATATCGAGATCTTCTTCGTCATCATATTCGTCTTCAATTTCGCCGACGATCAGCTCAAGAATATCTTCGATGGTCACCAAACCAGAGACCCCACCAAATTCATCAACCACAATAGCCATATGATAACGCTGTGAACGGAACTCCTTGAGCATGCGGTCAACGCGCTTGCTTTCCGGTACCACCACAGCGGTCCTCAGCACTTTATCAATGCTGAACGGCTCTGATGCAGAACGCATAAATGGCAACAAATCCTTTGCCATCAAAATGCCTTCAATATGGTCCTTATCCTCACTTATCACCGGAAAACGAGAGTGGGCAGACTCGATAATGACGTCGAGGCACTCTTCGATAGGTTGATTACGTTTCAGGGTAATCATTTGTGAACGAGGGATCATGATGTCACGCACGCGCTGTTCTGCAATATCCATCACGCCTTCCAGCATGTCACGGGTATCGGGGTCGATCAGATCGTTTTGTTCGGAATCACGGATCAGCTCAACCAGATCGCTACGGTTTTTAGGTTCACCGTGAAACAACTGGCTAAGAATAAGGGAAAAGAAGCCCTTCTTGGGACTGGGGCTGTCGCTATTTTGTGGATGGTCATCGCTCATGGCGTCGGGTTAGATATACTCTTGTTAGTAAATGGGATTATGTCCATACCTGGACATATCATCGGGTATTATCCCCTTGGTTTTTCAAGCTGCAGCGGTGTTGGCTGCAACTTGAAATCCATTGGGTATAGAAATAATTCTGTTGTGTGGCTAGTCGTCCAGCAGCAGATAAGGGTCCGGATGGCCAAGACCTTGCATGATTTCGGTCTCGATGGCTTCCATCTCTTCTGCTTCCTCATCAACAATATGGTCATACCCTAGCAGATGCAGGCTGCCATGAACAACCATATGCGCCCAGTGCGCATTCAGTGTCTTATGTTGCTCCTGCGCTTCTCGCTCTACTACCTGGCGACAAATGACCAAATCGCCGAGCAGAGGCATCTCCATCCCCGGAGGTGCTTCGAAAGGAAAAGAGAGCACATTGGTGGATTTGTCTTTGCCGCGGTAGGTCATATTTAGCTGCTGGCTCTCCGCTTCATCAACAATACGCACCGTCACTTCTGACTCTTCCTGAAACTGGGGAAGCACCGCTTCCAGCCAATGCTGAAAATCGCTCTCTGCGGGCAAGCCTTCGCTGCTTTCGCTGGCAATTTGTAAATCGAGAATAACCTGGGTCATGTATTGCTCTGTTATGCAGAATGCTGTGAATTAATGGAATTTGACTCGTGCGCGCGTTGGCGGGCAATGTCGTCGCGGCGCTGCTGATCTTGCTCTTCCCAGGCTTCATAAGCAACAACGATACGGGCCACCACCGGATGACGCACCACATCTTCGCTATGGAAAAAGTTAAAGCTCAGTTCTTCAACTGACGACAGCACTTCAATGGCGTGGCGCAGGCCAGATTTTTGGTGACGAGGCAGGTCGATTTGCGTCACATCGCCGGTGATCACCGCTTTGGAGTTAAAGCCAATACGGGTCAGGAACATTTTCATCTGTTCGATGGAGGTGTTCTGGCTCTCATCGAGAATAATAAAGGCATCGTTCAGCGTGCGTCCGCGCATATAGGCCAGCGGTGCCACTTCGATAACGTTGCGTTCGATCAGCTTTTCGACTTTTTCAAAGCCCAGCATTTCAAACAGGGCGTCGTACAGCGGACGCAAATAGGGGTCCACTTTCTGGCTGAGATCGCCGGGCAGGAAGCCCAGTTTTTCACCGGCTTCTACCGCCGGACGGGTCAGCAGAATGCGCCGCACTTCCTGACGTTCGAGAGCATCGACAGCAGCAGCCACGGCGAGATAGGTTTTACCGGTACCGGCCGGGCCGATGCCAAAGGTAATATCATGGTCGAGTATATTGGCAATATACTGCGCCTGGTTGGGCGTGCGCGGTTTAACCATGCCGCGTTTGGTTTTGATAATCACCGATTTGCCGTAATCGGGTACGCTCTCGGCGGTCTGTTCCAATACCCGGCTCTCTTTGATGGCCAGGTGGATACTTTCAGGGGAAATATCCTGAATTTCGCCGCGCAACGGGGCGGTATCAACATACAGGTCGCGTAAAATATCGGCCGCGGCAGCGACAGTCAGGCTTTTGCCGACCAGTTTAAACGCGTTATCACGACGATTGATCTCAATGCCCAACCGACGTTCCAGTTGTTTGATATTGTCATCAAACGGCCCGCACAGACTCAACAGACGCTGATTATCTTCGGGCTCCAGCAAAATCTCTTGTGTTACAACGTTCAAACTATTCCTCTGGGCCACTCTGGGCCTGTTGATGTGCCTGATACCTAATCATACATGCCAGCACTGAAATATTCCCCCGTCAAGCAGGGTTCTTTTGTGCTTTAACTTATAATATGCGGCCTGTCTCGAAAAATAAAAGACCACTAACTGAATCTTTCATTACCCTTTGAAACCTGTGCCGAAGCCTGCATCAGTGGCCCTGAGTGGTAAAACAAAACAGGGCGCCGAAGCACCCTGTTATTTACTTGCATTAGAAAATCTTAAGGCTGGTAGATGCCGACACCCAACTCATTCTCTTTGCGGGTACGGGCAATAATTGACGCCGGAGACTCGTGCAGACGCAGATCCATCTGATCTTCCGTGCGCACCACTACGCCTCGCAGCGAGTTGGTATAGACGTCGACGATTTCTACGTCGACAAATTTACCCACCATATCCGGCGTACCTTCAAAGTTGACGACACGGTTGTTTTCGGTGCGACCGCTCAGTTCCATAATGTCTTTGCGCGAGGTGCCTTCCACCAGAATACGCTGCACGCTGCCCACCATGGCGCGGCTGATGCGCATCGCCTGTTGGGTGATACGTTGTTGCAGCAGTGCGAGACGCTGTTTCTTCTCTTGTTCGCTGACATCATCAACCATATCTGCCGCTGGCGTACCTGGGCGGGCGGAGTAGATAAAGCTGTAGCTCATATCAAAGTTGATATCGGCAATCAGCTTCATGGTCTGCTCGAAATCCTGTTCGGTTTCACCCGGGAAGCCGACGATAAAGTCAGAGCTGATGGTAATGCCCGGACGTGCCGCATAGACCTTGCGGATGATCGCTTTATATTCCAGTGCGGTATGTGCGCGTTTCATCATGGTCAGTATGCGGTCAGAGCCGCTTTGGACCGGCAGGTGCAGGAAGCTGACCAGCTCCGGCGTATCTTTATAGACTTCGATAATGTCGTCGGTAAATTCAATCGGGTGGCTGGTGGTAAAGCGAATACGGTCGATGCCGTCAATGGTAGCCACCAGACGCAGCAGTTCGGCAAAGCTGCACATTTCGCCATCAAAACCCGGCGCGCGGTAGGCATTGACGTTCTGACCCAGCAGATTGACTTCACGCACACCCTGTGCCGCCAGTTGGGCAATTTCGAACAGGATATCATCGCTGGGACGACTGACTTCTTCACCGCGGGTATAAGGCACCACGCAGAAACTGCAATACTTGTTACAGCCTTCCATAATGGAGACAAAGGCCGTTGGACCGTCGGCGCGCGGCTCAGGCAAGCGGTCGAATTTTTCGATTTCCGGGAAGCTGACATCAACGATAGGACTTTTGGTGCCACGCACATGGTTGATCATTTCCGGCAGGCGATGCAGGGTCTGCGGGCCAAACACCAGATCGACATAATGCGCACGCTGGCGGATCATTTTCCCTTCCTGCGAGGCGACGCAGCCACCCACACCAATAATCAAATCAGGATTGGCTTCTTTCAGCGTTTTCCAGCGGCCGAGTTGATGGAATACCTTTTCCTGCGCCTTTTCACGGATTGAACAGGTGTTAAGCAGCAGAACGTCAGCTTCTTCCGCGTTTTCAGTTAGTTCGAAACCGTGTGTGCTGCTGAGCAGGTCTGCCATTTTGGATGAATCATACTCATTCATCTGACAGCCCCAGGTTTTGATATGCAATTTTTTATTCATCGACTTGCCATTACTCAAAAGTGAAAGCGTTAAAGAAAATACCCGGCATTTTATTTTGGGTAAATGCGATGTGGGTACCGCCTTAGAGCCTATTAGAAAACATTTGCGGTTGCGAATAGACTCTACAGTAAAGCCGGTGCGTTGCACTACGGATACTGCGCGGCGAGGTTCAAGTGCGGTATTGTAATCGTTCAGGCGCTGAGTGACCAGTATGCGATAGCGTTCATCTTGCCGAGTCTGGCCTGCCAGCGGCAGGTGATCGGCGGACGGTCATCCTGCGCAGGTTCGGAAAACTCATGAGAAATCCGCTACAATTCGGGCCAATACGCCAGGCCGGTGACGCCTGTTACCCAATGAAAAACGAAGAAAACAATGAATACAGAAGATAAGTCATTTGCAGTGATTGTTGTCGGCGGCGGCATGGTAGGCGCGGCAACGGCGCTGGGTTTTGCCCGTCAGGGGCTGCGCGTTGCCGTGATTGAAGATCAGGCTCCTGCTCCCTTTGCTGCTGACGATGCCATCGATTTGCGTATCTCGGCCATCGGTTGCGCCTCGGTGCGGTTGCTAACCAGGCTTGGTGCCTGGCAGGGGGTAGAGAAGATGCGTTTTGCTCCTTATCGTCGCCTGGAAACCTGGGAGCTATCGGGGTCGGAAGTGGTCTTTGACGCCCAGGCGCTAGCCTTGCCCGAACTGGGGTTTATGCTGGAAAATCGGCTGCTGCAACTGGCGCTATGGCAACAACTGCAGCAGTTGGAGAACGTCACGCTGTTTTGCCCGCATAAATTGCAGCAGTTGCGGCAAAATGCCGATCTGAGCTGGTCGCTGCACTTAATTGGCGGTGAGTGTCTGACGGCCAGACTGGTGGTGGCGGCCGACGGTGCCCATTCACTGGTGCGTCAGCAGGCGGGAATGGGTATCGACGGTTGGCAATATCGTCAAAGTTGTATGCTGATTAATGTCGAAACCGAAGCAAAAGATCGGGATGTCACCTGGCAACAGTTTTTCCCGTCCGGACCGCGCGCCTTTCTGCCGCTGTGGGGCAACCACGCCTCGCTGGTGTGGTACGACAGTCCGCAGCGTATCCGCCAGCTACAAGCCCTGACCATGCCACAGCTAACCCAGGCTATTACTGAGGCCTTCCCGGCCAGGCTGGGCAGCGTTAAGGCGCTGACGGCAGGTTCCTTCCCGTTGGTGCGTCGCCATGCACAGCGCTACGTTTTGCCGGGTCTGGTGCTAGTGGGCGATGCGGCTCATACCATCAATCCGCTGGCCGGGCAGGGGGTGAATCTCGGTTATCGTGACGTTGAGGCCTTGCTGGATGTGGTGGCACAAGCCAAAGACAGCGGACAAGTCTGGTGGAGCGAAGAGGTGCTGCTTGCCTATCAACGCCGTCGTCGCCTGGATAACCTGATGATGCAAAGTGGCATGGATCTGTTTTATACCGCCTTTAGCAACAGTCTGCCGCCGGTGAGGGTGCTGCGTAATCTGGCGTTAATGGCGGCACAGCGTGCCGGCAAGCTGAAGTCGAAAGCGCTGGAATATGCCC
Organism: Rouxiella aceris; assembly: GCF_012933545.1. Taxonomy (GTDB): domain Bacteria; phylum Pseudomonadota; class Gammaproteobacteria; order Enterobacterales; family Enterobacteriaceae; genus Rouxiella; species Rouxiella aceris. The sequence goes on from NZ_JAADJU010000002.1 coordinate 382,905, forward strand.
TCGGGCTGTAAGCAGGGAGAAAATTGTTGGGGTGGTGGCGGGTTTGCCTGGGTATCTCGATCCTGAAGACCACGTTGCCACCAAACGCACAAACAACAACGATAAATTTCTCTGGAAGCAGAAAAGCAAAAAGCCCGCCGAAGCGAGCTTTTCTAAATGTGGCTGGGGTGCCAGGATTCGAACCTGGGTATGCTGGTATCAGAAACCAGAGCCTTACCGCTTGGCGACACCCCAATGGTGTTTCTTACTTGTTTAACGCTTACTCATAACCAGTAAAGTAAAATGGTGGCTACGACGGGATTTGAACCTGTGACCCCATCATTATGAGTGATGTGCTCTAACCAGCTGAGCTACGTAGCCAAATTCTACTTACTTAAAACTTTATTGCAAGCTATTTTATTTCTATTTTAATAATAAAAATCAAAAGCTTAACCTGGCGAAATTGGCTGGGGTACCTGGATTCGAACCAGGGAATGCCGGTATCAAAAACCGGTGCCTTACCGCTTGGCGATACCCCAACAGTCTACTCTGTTACCACCAGGGCACCGAGCAACGTCTCTTTCACTAGGGTTTTATTTCACTGACGAGTTCATAGAACCTGACAATGAAAAAAATTGGCTGGGGTACCTGGATTCGAACCAGGGAATGCCGGTATCAAAAACCGGTGCCTTACCGCTTGGCGATACCCCATCCGTGCAAACCGAGCTTGAAATGGTGCGGGAGGCGAGACTTGAACTCGCACACCTTGCGGCGCTAGAACCTAAATCTAGTGCGTCTACCAATTTCGCCACTCCCGCAAACAAAAAAAAGAATGGTGGCTACGACGGGATTTGAACCTGTGACCCCATCATTATGAGTGATGTGCTCTAACCAACTGAGCTACGTAGCCGTCTTCTTTCTGCTCAACCTTCATCGGCGTTGCGGGGCGCATTATGCGTATATGGTCGTTTTGCGTCAACAAGTTTTTTGACGAAAAAGCCATGACGACGTCCATTTGTGTGGCTTATGACCACTATGGCGATAAAAGCAACAAAGGATAAGATTTTTAAAAGATTTATAATAAAAAAAACGGGCCCTTTCAGGCCCGTAGTATCAACATCTTATCCCGCATTAAGCGACGGGCGTGTAAGCCGATTCATGCACGCCTACCGCACGGCCTGATGGATCGTTCATGTTCTTGAATGACTCATCCCACTCAATGGCTTTCGCTGAAGAACAGGCCACTGACGGGCCACCAGGTACGCATTCGGCAGCGCTTGGCAGCGGGAACAGCTCTTCGAAAATGGTGCGGTACAAATAGCCTTCTTTCGAGCTTGGCGTGTTATACGGGAAGCGGAAATGGGCAGTTTCAAGCTGTTGGTCGGTCACTTGCTGTCCGGCCACTTCTTTTAGGGTATCAATCCAGCTGTAGCCGACGCCGTCAGAGAATTGTTCTTTCTGACGCCAGGCCACGCTGTGCGGCAGGTAGGATTCAAAACATTCGCGCAGAATGTGTTTTTCCATTTTGCCGTTGCCACACATTTTATCTTTTGGATTGAGACGCATGGCCACATCGAGGAATTTTTTATCCAGGAAAGGTACGCGAGCTTCAACACCCCAGGCTGACATCGCCTTGTTGGCACGAGCGCAGTCATACATATGCAGTGCCAGCAGCTTGCGTACGGTTTCTTCGTGGAACTCTTTGGCGTTTGGCGCTTTATGGAAATAAAGGTAGCCGCCCAAGACTTCGTCGGCACCTTCGCCTGACAGGACCATTTTGATGCCCATCGCTTTGATTTTACGCGACATCAGATACATTGGCGTGGAAGCACGGATGGTAGTCACATCGTAGGTTTCGATGTGGTAAATCACATCACGGATGGCATCGAGGCCTTCCTGTACGGTGAAATGGATTTCATGGTGCACGGTGCCCAAATGGTTGGCCACTTCCTGTGCCGCGCGCAGGTCGGGAGAGCCTTCCAGACCGACAGCAAAAGAGTGCAGCTGCGGCCACCAGGCCTCGCTTTGATCTTTATCTTCGATACGGCGACCGGCAAATTTCTTGGTGATGGCGGAAATAACCGAAGAGTCCAGCCCGCCAGACAGCAGCACACCGTAAGGCACGTCAGACATCAGGTGGCTTTTAACGGATTCTTCCAGCGCGTCACGCAGTTGTTCTTTGTTGGTCACGTTGTCTTTGACGTTTTCAAAGTCAAACCAGTCGCGATGATAGTATTCCTTGATCTCACCGTCTTTGCTCCACAGATAGCTGCCTGCCGGGAACTCTTTAATAGTGCGGCACACCGGAACCAGTGATTTCATTTCAGAGGCGACATACATGTTGCCGTGTTCATCATGACCCATATACAGCGGGATGATGCCTAAATGGTCACGGCCAATCAGGTAGGCATCTTGTTCGGTATCATAAAGGATAAAGGCAAACATCCCCTGCAGTTCGTCAAGGAACGCCGGGCCTTTTTCCTGATACAGCGCCAGGATCACTTCACAGTCGGATTCGGTCTGAAACTTGTAGCGGTCGCCCAGTTCGGCACGCAGTGCCTGATGGTTGTAGATTTCGCCGTTAACCGCCAGAACGTGAGTGTGTGCTTCGTTGTACAGAGGCTGAGCACCGTTGTTGACATCAACAATCGACAGACGCTCATGACAAAGAATGGCTTTGTCGCTGGCAAAAATACCTGACCAGTCTGGACCACGGTGACGCATCAAGCGTGACATCTCAAGCGCCTTTTTGCGCAGCTCGACGGAATCGGTTTTAATGTCGAGCACACCAAATATAGAACACATATAACTCTCCCTAACGGCTTTTCTCAGACGAAAAATGTTGATGTTATTACCGGGCAGCCTTGTCGAATTCTGATTTTATGGCCAACAACGCTGCGTGCTTAATAACGAAAATGCGTAAAAGCGCGAGCCTTTGCAAGCAATTTAGTGCTGGCTTGAAAAATAGTTGGTTGACCTGCCTCAATTCTTAGCGGATTGTCATTTTAATGGTATTAAAATTATCGATTATGCAAAAAAATGGCGCATATAAGAGAAGCGTATGACTGTGGGGATTAATCAGCCGGAAAAGATTTTTTCCGGCCATCGCGTCTGGTAACGAGGAAAACAACAAGATGCGCCTAAGGATTAAATAATGTCGATATCAGCCACGGAAGGGTAGATATGGCTCGGGCGAAACGGCATATTTTCCACATCGTCGAGGGTAGATACCCCTGACAGCACCAGTATGGTTTCCAGACCGGCCTGAAAGCCTGCCAGAATATCGGTACGCAGGTTATCGCCGACGATCACCGTATCTTCGGAGTGGGCCTGCATTTTATTCAGTGCAGAACGGATAATCCATGGGCTGGGTTTACCCACCACAAACGGCTTGCGACCGGTGATTTTTTCGATAGGAGCGCATAGCGCACCACAGGCGGGAACATAACCGTGCCCGTGGTAGTCGGGATTGGTGGCAATAAAGCGGGCCCCATGGGCCACAAAGTATGCCGCCTTATGCATCATATCCCAGTTGTAAGAGCGGGTTTCGCCGACGATTACAAAATCGGGGTTGATATCGGTAATGGTAAAACCGGCATTGTACAGCTCGTGGATCAGCGCACCTTCGCCAATCACATAGGCTTTTTTACCTTCCTGACGACGCAGAAAGTCGGCAGTGGCCATTGCCGAGGTAAAGAAGGCGCTTTCCGGTACCTCCAGTCCCGCAGAAGCAAAGCGGTTGCACAGATCCTGAGCCGTCTGCGAAGGGTAGTTGGTCAGGATCACCAGCGGCATATTCTGTTCCTGGATGCGCGCTAAAAACAGGTCGGCGCCTGGCACCGGCGTATTGTCGTGAAGCAGTACGCCATCGATGTCACAAATTACATTTTTTATGGTCATATTTTCACTAACTCAATTACTGTGAGGGCATCATTGTCGGGAGAGCATCACGAGGTTGACGAACTGAACTTAACGCCAGACTCAGCGTCCGGGGCTGTAGGCCGCGACATGATTCCATAGGGTCATACCGCTGACGGACTGTGGCGAGCATAGCATGGGAATTCGGACTTAGATTTCCAGCAGACGTTGCAGTAACACACCGTTTAACATGGCGCGTTTCACCAATGCAAAAGCACCAATCGCCGAACGATGATTCAGCTGCGAGGTGACAATTGGCAGGTTGCGGCGAAAATCCTTCAATACCTGGGTATTGATGCAACTTTGCAGGGCCGGCAGCAACACCTTGTCGGCTTCGGTGATTTCGCCGGCGATCACCACTTTTTGTGGATTAAACAGGTTGATGGCTATGGCGATGCTTTTCCCCAAATGGCGGCCAACGTATTCAATCACTTCACAGGCTAGTTGATCGCCACGGTTGGCGGCTTTGCAAATACTGCTAATGGAGCAGTCATCCAACGAAAGCTTGCTCGGGTAACCCTGGGTGAGCAGGCCACGCACCCGGTTCTCGATCGCTGAATTGGCGGCGATGGTTTCCAGACAACCGAAATTGCCGCAGTGGCAGCGTTCGCCGAGGGGATCGACCTGAATATGACCAATTTCCCCGACATTACCGTTGCTGCCGAGGAAAATTTGTCCATTAACCAGTATCCCGGCCCCGGTACCACGATGTAAACGAACCAAAATGGAGTCCTGACAGTCGCGAGATGCCCCAAAATAGTGCTCCGCCAGTGCCAGGCTGCGAATATCGTGACCCACAAAACTGGTGACCTTGAATTTTTCTTCGAGAATATCCACCAGTTTCCAGTTACTGACGCTGATATGCGGCATATAGCGCACCACGCCTTTTAGCGGGTCTACCAGACCGGGCAGGATCACCGCAATGGCAATTAACTCGCGGATTTTGCGCTGATGATGCTCAATAAACTCGGCAATAGCGGTAATTAACGCGTTTTCCAGCGTCTCTTGCGTGCGCTCTGGCAGGTTGTAATGCTGTTCGCTCAGTACCTTGGCGCTGAGATCGTACAAGGTGATGGTGGCGTCATTACGACCCAGACGCACTGCCACGGTTTGAAAAGGGCGAGTTTCGGTAATAATGGAGATAGCCCGGCGTCCGCCGGTGGAGGCTTGCTGATCTACTTCTTTGATCAGCCCGCGCTCCAGCAGTTGACGGGAGATTTTGGTGACACTGGCAGGAGCAAGCTGGCTAAGTTCTGCAATTTGAATGCGTGAAATGGGGCCTTGTTGGTCAATCAGACGATAAACGGCCGCGCCGTTTAACTGCTTAACCAGATCAACGTTGCCGATTTGTGTCTGCCCGCCAGTGTTCATCAATGGAATTACTCTCCAAACCCTTTAAATTTTCATACCTCGTCACCGTTGACGAGCGTTTTGGTTATCTTGAAGTCATGGGTAAAGGCGGTCAGGTTGGCGACTTTTCCGGCTTCGATACTGCCCAGAGTGGCGTCAACGCCAATAGCACGCGCGGGATAAAGTGACGCCATACGCAGTGCTTCGTCTAATGGAATGCCGACATGATCAACGCTGTTTTGCACCGCTTCAATCATCGTCAGGGCAGAACCACTGAGCGTACCCTTTTCATCAACACAGAGTCCATCCCGATAGTATATTGTTTTACCAGCAAAAATGAACTGTTCAATATCAGCACCGGCTGGCGCTGTTGCATCGGTGACCAGTACCAGCTTGTCGCCTTTGAGTTTTTTTGCGTTGCGAATGCTGGCCCAGGCGACGTGATGGCCGTCGGCGATAATCCCGGTATAGACCTCTGGGGTATCAAAAATTGCCCCCATCAGACCTGGTTGGCGGCCGGAGATCACTGGCATGGCATTGTATAAATGGGTGGCAAAGCTAATGCCGGCGGCAAATCCCTGACGCGCCTGTTCATAGCTGGCATTGGAATGCCCGGCGGAAACCACTATGCCGGCATCGGCCAATTGGCGGATATAGTGATCTTCAACCTGCTCCGGTGCCAGGGTGATTTTACTGATAACGTCGGCATTGGCGCACAGGAAATCGATCATCTCGGCTTCTGGCTGACGAATAAATGCCGGATTATGTGTGCCTTTTTTCTCCAGGCTCAGATATGGCCCTTCCAGGTGCAGACCCAGTGCCTGATGCGGGTGTTTCGCCAGATAAGCACGCATCACCTGGATACCGTGCTTCATAAAGTCATCGCTACAGGTGATCAGGGTGGGTAAAAAGCTGGTACAGCCTGACTTTTGGTTGGCAGCCTGCATGATTTCCAATGTCTCGATCGAGATCGCTGACAGTGAATCGTTAAACTGCACACCACCACAGCCGTTAAGCTGCAAATCGATAAATCCGGGGGCAAGAATTGCGCCTTGCAGGCTGCGCGTTTCCATGTCTGCCGGCAACTCTGCGGTCGGGCAAACACAGTCAATGACCCCGTTTGCAATCACTACCGCGTGGTTATCCAGAATATCATGACCGGTATAAATCCGGCCCTCAACCAATGCGTACATCTTGACCCCCCTTGCTACGCGATTCATATCCCTGGCCTTTCAGGCGGGCAGCCATGTTTCTTGCGTTGGCTGCCCCGGCGATGCGCGGCATGGCTGCCTGCATCCTGAAATTATCCGGCCAGACTGACTGACAGTCTAAATAGAAAATTAAAGATTTTTCATGTTTTCTGCTTCCAACTCGCGGAAGTATTTAACGGTTTTCACTTTCAGTTCCATGGTGGACGGTTCGTCACATACGATCACCGCTTTGGCATGCAGTTGCAGGCAACTGATGGTCCACATATGGTTGATATTGCCTTCTACTGCCGCTTCCAGAGCCTGCGCCTTGGCATGGCCGTTAACCAGAATCATCACTTCTTCGGCATCAAGCAAGGTGCCCACGCCAACGGTCAGGGCATATTTCGGCACCTGTGCCACATCGTTATCAAAAAAGCGCGAGTTGGCGATACGGGTTTCATGGGTCAGTGTTTTGATACGTGTCCGCGAAGCCAGAGATGAAGCGGGTTCGTTAAACGCGATATGACCGTCGTTGCCCACGCCACCCATAAACAGGTGAATTTTGCCGTAGGACTTAATTTTTGCTTCGTACTGACGGCACTCTTCATCGACGTCCGGCGCATTACCATTGAGCAGGTTAATGTTTTCGCGTGGAATATCAACGTGATCAAAGAAATTATGGTACATGAAGGTATGGTAGCTTTCCGGGTGCTCCTGCGGCAGGCCAACATATTCGTCCATGTTGAAGGTTACCACATTTTTAAAACTGACTTGGCCTGCTTTATGCATAGCAACAAGATGTTTGTAAGCTTCGAGCGGTGTCCCGCCGGTAGGCAGGCCGAGAACAAAGGGACGTTCTGCGGTTGGCTTGAATGCGTTGATACGTTGAACAATATGACGTGCAGCCCATTTGCCAACTTCTGCGGGAGTATTCAGGGGAATAAGTCTCATCAAACACCTCTTGAGTTTTAGAACTTGCATATAATTTATATCGCCGTCTGGTTTGACGTGAGATATATAATTTAAAGGTTTTACGCTGGCGACAGCCTTGGCTCAGTAACCTGAGTGATTGGCACAATGCCGCCTAGATTTTTTTAATGATAAAATAAGTTTTGCAAGTTGACTAGCGTTATGGCTTCTTAAGAGCGGTTTTTGGTGATAAATATCACAAAAAACGAGGTTTTAATTTGCGATACGAAATAATTTTTTTACACTCCGCAGTGTGAGGTCAGTGCGTTAAGGTTTTCGTGTTTTTAAGCTGGGTGGTCATCATTCTAATTAAACTACTTTTGGTGATTCGTCGCAGGGCGAATAGGGGGAAAAGTTGAATATACTTAGTTATTTACAGAAGATTGGCCGGGCCTTGATGGTGCCGGTTGCTACACTACCCGCCGCAGCAATCCTGATGGGGGTAGGTTATTGGATCGATCCGGTAGGTTGGGGCGGCGACAATGCGTTGGCGGCGTTTTTTATCAAATCGGGCTCGGCAATCATTGAGAATATGTCAGTACTCTTCGCTATCGGCGTCGCGTACGGCATGTCCAAGGATAAAGACGGTGCTGCTGCACTCACTGGTTTCGTCGGTTTTCTGGTGTTAACCACACTTTGTTCTCCGGCAGCAGTTTCCATGATCCAGAAAATTCCTTTGGCTCAGGTTCCGGCTGCATTTGGCAAAATCAATAACCAGTTCGTCGGTATCCTGGTCGGTATTATTTCAGCCGAACTCTATAACCGCTTCAGTCATGTTGAGTTGCCGAAGGCACTGTCTTTCTTCAGCGGTCGCCGTCTGGTACCGATCCTCACCTCGTTCCTGATGATCCTGGTGGCTTTTATCCTGATGTATATCTGGCCGCTGATTTTTAACGGTCTGGTGACTCTGGGTATGCATATCCAGCATCTGGGTTCTGCGGGTGCCGGTATCTACGCCTTCTTTAACCGCTTGCTGATCCCGGTGGGTCTGCATCATGCACTAAACTCCGTGTTCTGGTTCGACGTAGCGGGTATCAACGATATTCCAAACTTCCTCGGTGGTCAGGAATCCATTAACGCAGGCAAAGCTACCGTGGGCATTACCGGTCGTTATCAGGCTGGTTTCTTCCCAATCATGATGTTTGGTTTGCCTGGTGCAGCACTGGCTATTTACCACTGTGCTCGCCCGGAAAATCGGGCAAAAGTCGGCGGTATCATGTTGGCGGCGGCCTTTGCTTCTTTCTTTACCGGTATCACCGAACCTTTGGAATTCTCCTTCATGTTCGTTGCCCCGGTGCTCTATTTCATCCACGCCTTGCTGACCGGTGTATCAGTATTTATCGCTGCCAGCATGCATTGGATTGCCGGCTTCGGTTTCAGCGCCGGTCTGGTGGATATGGTGCTCTCTTCGCGTAACCCGCTGGCTACCCAGTGGTATATGCTGATCCCTCAGGGTCTGGTGTTCTTTGTTGTTTACTACGTGGTGTTCCGTTTCACCATCAAGAAATTCAATCTGTTAACTCCTGGGCGTGAACTGGCCGTAGCTGGTGACGAGAGCGACGGTTATAACGTCGATGTGGAAACCCCGGCGAGCAGCAAGGCCGATGAAACCGCCGCGCTGGCACGTCGTTATATCAGCGCTATCGGTGGATCTGAAAACCTCACCGGTATTGATGCCTGCATTACCCGCCTGCGTCTTAACGTTAAAGACTCCGGGCTGGTTAACGAAACCCTGGCCAAGCGCCTGGGGGCTTCCGGTGTTATTCGTCTGAATAAACAGAGTGTGCAGGTGATTGTCGGCACGCGTGCTGAAATCATTGCCGGTGCCATGCGTACCGTAATGCTTTCGGGGCCGGTGGCAGCAGTAACCGCTGCTCCAACGGCTGCCGCAGTGGCAGAGAGTCCGGTGCAGGCCGTAGTCAAAAGCAATAAACCGATCGTTGAAAAGTTGGTTTCGCCAATCACCGGTGATGTGGTAGCTCTGGCTCAGGTGCCTGATGAAGCCTTTGCCAGCAAAGCCGTCGGTGACGGTGTGGCAATCCGCCCAACCGGTAAAATTGTAGTGGCACCGGCTAACGGCGTGGTGGTCAAAATCTTTAACACCAATCATGCGTTCTGTCTGGAAACGGAAGCAGGGGCAGAAGTGGTGGTGCATATGGGTATTGATACCGTTGCGCTTAACGGCCAGGGTTTTACTCGCCTGGTGGAAGAGGGTGAAACGGTTACCGCAGGACAGCCGATCCTCGAGCTGGATCTGGCGTATCTCAATGCCAATGCACGTTCGATGATTAGCCCTGTCGTGGTCAGCAATATGGACGATTACTCTGGTCTGGCAACATTGGCCACGGGTACCGTGGTGGCTGGTGAAAGCGTGTTGTATGAAATCCAGGCAAAATAAGTCCGGGTGGCATTAAGACCAGGGAGGGAAGAGAGAAATCTCTTCCCGTTTTTTTATTTTTACCGGCCGTGTCGGTGCTTTAAGAGAAAAAAACTTTTTATAAATCCAAATTTGGAACTTAAGGGTTGTTTCCCGGCGTGGCTTGTTGGAACATATGCGGTTAGTCTTTCGAGCTTTCGTTCGCGTAGAGGAATTCAACAATGAGTGAGGCTGAAGCCCGCCCAACAAATTTTATCCGTCAGATTATTGATGAAGATCTGGCATCGGGAAAACACAACGCCATCGTCACGCGTTTCCCCCCTGAGCCAAATGGTTATCTGCATATTGGCCATGCAAAATCGATCTGCCTGAACTTTGGTATCGCCCAAGACTATCAGGGCCAATGCAACCTGCGTTTTGATGACACCAATCCGGTAAAAGAAGATATCGAGTTCGTCGAGTCGATCAAAAAAGACGTGCAGTGGCTGGGATTCGAGTGGAGCGGCGAGGTTCATTACTCCTCTGACTATTTTGATCAACTGCATCACTATGCGGTTGAGCTGATCGAAAAAGGCCTGGCCTATGTCGATGAATTGTCACCGGAGCAGATCCGTGAATATCGTGGCAACCTGACGGCACCGGGTAAAAACAGCCCGTTCCGCGACCGCACGCCGGCTGAGAACCTGGCGCTGTTTGCCAAAATGCGCAACGGCGAGTTTGCTGAAGGCAGTGCCTGCCTGCGCGCCAAAATCGATATGGCATCACCGTTCTTTGTGATGCGCGATCCGGTGCTGTATCGCATCAAATTTGCCGAGCATCATCAGACCGGCAATAAGTGGTGCATCTATCCGATGTATGATTTCACCCACTGCATTTCCGATGCGCTGGAAGGGATCACCCACTCACTCTGTACTCTGGAGTTCCAGGACAACCGCCGTCTGTATGACTGGGTATTGGATAACATCACCATCCCATGCCATCCGCGTCAGTATGAGTTCTCTCGCCTTAATCTTGAATATTCCATCATGTCCAAGCGTAAGCTGAACCTGCTGGTAACCGACAAGATTGTTGAGGGGTGGGACGATCCGCGTATGCCGACCGTTTCCGGCTTGCGTCGTCGTGGTTATACCGCAGGCTCTATTCGCGAGTTCTGCCGTCGTATCGGCGTGACCAAACAAGATAACAACGTCGAGATGATGGCGTTGGAGTCCTGTATTCGTGACGACCTGAACGAAAACGCCCCGCGCGCCATGGCGGTGATCAACCCGGTTAAAGTGGTCATTGAGAACTTTACCGGTGATGCCGTGCAGTGGGTCAAAATGCCAAATCACCCGAACAAACCTGAAATGGGTTCGCGTGAAGTGCCATTTACCGCCGAGGTTTATATCGATCAGGCGGATTTCCGCGAAGAAGCCAACAAGCAGTACAAGCGTCTGGTTCTGGGCAAAGAAGTGCGCCTGCGCAATGCTTACGTAATCAAAGCTGAACGTGTTGAAAAAGACGATCAGGGTAATATCACTACGATTTTCTGTAGTTATGATATCGATACGTTAAGCAAAGACCCGGCTGATGGCCGTAAAGTCAAAGGCGTGATCCATTGGGTATCGGCATCTGAAGGCAAAGCGGCGGAATTCCGTTTGTACGATCGCCTGTTCAGCGTCGCTAACCCGGGCCAGGCGGAAGATTTCCTGACCACCATCAATCCTGAGTCGCTGGTTATTGCTCATGGTTTTGTTGAACCGAGCCTGGCCGACGCCGCCGTTGGCGTAAGCCTGCAGTTTGAACGTGAAGGCTACTTCTGTGCCGACAGCGTTTATTCCAACGCTGACCACCTGGTATTTAACCGTACCGTTGGCTTGCGTGACACCTGGGAAAGCAAACCTGTCGCTTAAGGGTGCACAGGATTGACTGATTAAAAACGTGTTTGATGACAAAGTCGTCTTGATGATCGAGATACCCGGGCATAGCACACCTAGGGGCGCTCCGGCGGGCAAGCCCGCTACGACCCCAACGGTGCACTCTCCCTAATAACGGGCTTTGTCAGCAGTCTGAAACGCAGCTTCGGCTGCGTTTGAGTTTGATGACAAAGTCGTCTTGATGATCGAGATACCCGGGCATAGCACACCTAGGGGCGCTCCGGCGGGCAAGCCCGCTACGACCCCAACGGTACACTCTCCCTAATAACGGACTTTGTCAGTAGTCTGAAACGCAGCTTCGGCTGCGTTTTTTGTTTGGTAACAAAGTCGTGTTGATTATTGCCGGGCACAAATTGCAGGCATAAAAAAACCGCCTTGCAGCGGTGATTTTATAATCAGCTCTGAGCCGAAAAATTAACCTTTGCCGTGCAGGGTTTCATCTTCGCGGCAATCACCCAATTCGCAGTGGCCATAAAGATAAAGACTGTGGTTGGTCAATTTAATACCATGCGCTTTGGCAATTTCACGCTGACGGGCTTCGATAGACTCGTCGCGGAACTCGATCACCCGACCGCAGTCAAGGCAGATCAGGTGGTCATGGTGATGTTGCTGGGTCAGTTCAAAGACTGATTTGCCGCCTTCAAAGTTATGGCGGGTAACAATGCCGGCGTCATCAAATTGGTTAAGCACGCGGTAAACCGTTGCCAGACCAATTTCTTCGCCCATATCAATTAATTCTTTATATAAATCTTCCGCACTGACGTGATGACCTGCCGGAGCTTGTAACACTTCCAGGATTTTCAGGCGCGGAAGCGTGACTTTTAAGCCGGCTTTCTTCAGTGCGGTGTTGTTGTCAGTCATGCGGATTCTGTCCTGTCACTATGCTTAGCTAATCACGTTAAGGCATCTGTATACCCGTCATATTGGAAGCAGATGCTGCGTGGGCTACATCACTCATCACCATGACTTACCTGGGTAAGATAATCGCGATGTGTCTGTTTGCTGCCTTGCTGCAACTGCAACCTGTCGGGGTATCTGGCCTATGCATCGATTGGCACAAAAATTTAACGTTCCATTATAGAACTGCCGGTACTAAATGAAAACGGTGGGCTGTTAACAAAGATCGTTTATACCATAAAGATATAGCAGCCTGAATAATGGCCCGAACGATAAAAACAGATAACCTAAGTGTACCTTGATACCGGCGAAAGTTACAATTTTGTAGCCGATAAAATGTTAATTTCAGTAATAGCCAGGCCCTTTCACCCTAAAGGTCACGGATTCAGAGCCTTGGTCTTTTAGTGAGATTAACCGACAATCTCGGACAGACTCAATTCCTGGCTGATTTGTTTAACCCAGGTATCTACCCGTTGCTGGGTCAGCTCGGGTTGTCTGTCTTCGTCAATAGCCAGACCGATAAAGTGTTTATCGTCCGCCAGTCCCTTTGAGGCTTCGAAATGGTAGCCTTCGGTCGGCCAATGGCCCACAATCACCGCCCCACGGGGTTCGATAATGTCGCGAACGGTGCCCATGGCATCACAGAAATATTCTGCATAGTCTTCCTGGTCGCCGCAGCCAAACAGCGCTACCAGCTTACCTTCAAAATCTATCTCTTCCAGCGTAGGGAAAAAGTCGTCCCAGTCACACTGTGCTTCACCGTAGTACCAGGTTGGGATGCCGATCAGCAGAATATCGTATTTCTCCAGATCTTCTTTGCTGCTTTTAGCGATGTCCTGTACGTCGGCCACATCTTTGCCCAACTGTTTCTGGATCATTTTTGCGATGTTTTCGGTGTTTCCGGTGTCGGAACCAAAGAAGATACCTACTACTGCCATAAGCTTATCTAACCTCTTGTTCTGCAATAGACTCATAGAGTCTGTTTTTACGTCCGCGGCGCGCGAGTCAATAGACGCTGGATGATAACAAACTCAGCGTACTGAGAACATTATTCTCGTGACTAACCTGATTGATAACCCGTATTTTATCGGGCATTTCCAGCAAGCGTTATCGCCTTTGTGTGCTCGACGTCCTGAAACCTCGATCAGGGGGAAACATCGACATTAATCAATTATATCCTTTCAAAAAACGAGGTTTCCCGCAGAAATAAAAAATAGCCATTTAGACGATGAAGTTTTGTTTTGTGCCGCCGATAGATCACCCGAGAGCTTTCTCAACATTATAATGAAATCGATGTACTGAGAATTATTCTTGTCTGCTGTGCTGCCTTCACGGACCATAGTGCCAGATCCTCAGTATCCTCCCTCATTTACACCACGGAAACAGTCATGTTTCGGGAGAGGCACCGTGCAATTTTTAAAAGATATTACCGTTCGTAAGGCACTATTAACGATTCTGGGGCTTTTTTGCCTGATGTGGGGCGGAGTCTCCGCTTTCACCGTGTCTTCTTTGAACGGTCTGATCCACACTTCTGAAACCAGCAGTTCACTGGTTGATAATTTGACATTAATTAATAAAGGCAATGATCAATATTTCCGTACCGTAACCCGTTTAAGCCGCGCCATGGGCACTCTGAGCGCAAAACCCGATTCTGGCCCGGAGATTTTTGCGCCGACAAAAGAAACGCTCGATGGCCTGAAAAAAGCGCTGGCGGATTTTAAGAGTACCTCGCATCAGGGCATTGAAGACAGCCGGGTACAGGAACTGCTGAATAACTGGCAAAAGCTGGTGGATCAGGGTGTTGATCCGCTGTTTCAGGCGGCTACCAGCAAAAATATTACCGCCTATACCGATCTTGCCAACAATACCGTTCCACCGCTGAGTCGCGATTTTGGTAATTCAATCAGTAAACTCAGTGTCTACATTGACGATCAGTTTAATCAGGCGCAGGACTTGTCGATCCATGTGACCAATATGACCAAGTTCACCACTATGGCGGCCTTTGTCGTTGGCATGTTGCTGCTGCTGGTCACTGACCGTTATCTGGTGATGGCGCTGGTCAAACCGCTGAACAAAATCTGTGCCCAGTTTGAGATGATTGCCCGCGGGGATTTGACTCAGCACCTGGCCGAGTTTGGTAAAAACTGTGCCGGTAAACTGATCCCGCTGCTTAATGCCATGCAAGACAGTTTGATCAATACCGTACAGACCATCCGTGACTCGACCAATAGTATCTATCAGGGCGCGTCTGAAATTTCTGCCGGTAACAACGATCTCTCTTCACGTACCGAACAGCAGGCGTCGGCGCTGGAAGAAACCGCCGCCAGTATGGAGCAACTGACTGCTACCGTAAAACACAATGCCGATAACGCTCACCATGCCAGCCAACTGGTCGTTGAAGCTTCCGATACCGCGCAACGCGGCGGGAAAATTGTTGGTGATGTGGTGGCAACCATGAAAGATATCTCCGGCAGCTCGAAGAAAATCGCCGAAATTACCACGGTGATTAACAGCATTGCCTTCCAGACCAATATTCTGGCGTTAAACGCGGCGGTTGAAGCGGCGCGAGCTGGTGAACAGGGGCGCGGTTTTGCAGTGGTGGCCAGCGAGGTCAGAAATCTGGCGCAGCGCAGCGCCCAGGCCGCCAAGGAAATTGAACAGTTAATCAAAGAGTCGGCTACGCGGGTCGATAATGGCTCGGCACTGGTGGAAAATGCCGGTCAGACGATGCAGGACGTGGTGCGTTCCATTGCGCATGTAACGGATATTATGGCAGAAATAGCCTCGGCATCCGATGAGCAAAGCAAAGGGATCAGCCAGGTGGCGATTGCGGTTACGCAGATGGACAGCGTGACCCAGCAGAACGCCGCATTGGTACAAGAGGCTTCGCAGGCAGCCATCTCTCTGGAAGAGCAGGCGGGAATGCTCAGTCAGGCCGTGGCGACCTTTAAATTGCAGGATTCGATAAGTCAGGTTGGACAGTTAAGAAGACCAGAGGTGCAGTCGCTGCGCAAACCTGATCTGCTGCTGGCATCGTCGAAAACCCAGGATAATTGGGAGAAATTTTAACCGCGAATGGGGTCAGCAGGTTTGAGTAACGTGCGGGTAACCTAAGGGTTACCCGCCATCAGTCCGTCAACGCCGCCATTATAGCCAGCATAAAGGCAAGCTTAGTCTTGCTGAGTATGCAAATGTGCCAACAGCATCTGCTCAATCAGTTCACTGCGACTGATATTTCGTTGTTCCGCCAGCTTATTCAATGCATCGACAGCTTCAGCATTAATTTTCAGTTCTACGCGACGTAAACCGTTGTTTTTGTCACGGCGAAGCTGATTACGCTTGTTAATTCTCAGCTGTTCGTCGCGGGAAAGCGGATTTGTTTTTGGACGTCCCGGACGGCGATCCTCAGCGAACAGATCGAGCGTCGTGCGATCCAGTTGTTCTTTTGCCATAGGTAGCGATACAACTAGGGAAGTTACATCGAAAAGCGGTGATACCCGGTTATTTCAGGTATAAACCTCTGTTGCGATGAGGTGATTGACACATTTCAGGCCAGGCGTGATACAGCCTATATACCCTAACCCAATTTGCCTGACACGCTGGAAAAACACACCCGGCGCAGGGGGCAAAATTACAGCGCGCAATCATACCCCAGTGCCTATCTCCCCACAACGCCTAACTGCCCTGAAAACCCGCTAAGTTATTAGGATTAGCCGTTTTTTGTACAGTCCCGCCTTTCACTGCCGAGTTTTATCCGGCTGACGCCTTTATGGTTGATCAATAAAGCGATGAATAGTGCGCAGCACCGCCTCGGGTTTTTCAGCATGAACCCAGTGGCCACTGCCGGCAATAACGTGCGCCCTGGCCTGCGGAAACTGACGCATAATCGCCGCGCGATAGCTATCCTGTAGATATGAGGATAAACCACCGGCAATAAACAGGGCCGGATGCGGCCAGGCGGGCACTTCATTCCAGCCGATGATATGGGGATATTCTGCCCATAGTGCCGGGACATTAAAGCGCCAGTCACCTTGCTGGAAAGATTTCAGCAAAAACTGAATCACGCTCTCTTCCTTGATAAAAGAGCGCATACATTGCGCCGCCCCGGTTCGGTCGCTAATACCCGCGGCGGTAACGGCATTGAGTGCGGCAAAAATTTCATCGTGACGGCGAATAGCATAATCCACCGGGGCCATATCAATGACCACCAGTTTATCCACCCGTTGCGGGGCGAGGGCGGTGAGCGCCATGGCAGCCTTGGCACCCATGGAGTGGCCAATGATGATCGCTTTTGCAATACCGGCATCATCCAGGGTTTGCAGCAGATCTTCGGCCATGGCGGCGTAGGTCATCACCGGCGAACGGGGTGAAAGCCCATGATTGCGTAAATCAACCTGCAGCACGGCATGCTGTTGTTGCAGATCGCGCGCCAGCACGCCGAGGTTATCCAGGGTGCCAAACAGGCCGTGAATCAGCATAATGGGCAATGCCTGGCTGTCAGGATTGGCACAAGGTTGCAGTCGATAGTGTAAGTTCATGGCAAGGTCCGTACAGACATTTATTACAGGTAAGGATCTCATTAGGTTATCATGAGTTGCAGAAGATTTTCTGTCAGATGCTTGAGTGGGATATAGCAATGCGCACAGCGAGTCAAAACAGATGGGTATTTATCTGCTTTTTCTCTTTTGGCGCGAATTCGCCTTTTTGTTTGCGCAGTTTAATTTGTATAATCCTTTGAATAAATTAAGTAGAAAAACAGTACTGGATAAAGATGAAAACGATCGAGGTTGATGAAGAGCTATACCGCTATATCGCAAGCCACACTCAGCATATTGGTGAAAGTGCATCGGATATTTTGCGGCGCATGCTGAAGTTCACTGCTGGGCAAGAAATTCAGACTCCAGCCAAAACCAGCGCTGTGCCAGCGGAAAAAAGCGCTGTGGTGGCCAACACGCCACGCGATCGCGTGCGTGCGGTGCGTGAGTTGCTGCTCTCCGATGATTATGCCGATCAAACCAAAGCGGTTAACCGTTTTATGTTGATCCTGTCTACCTTGTACAATCTTGACCCTAAAGAATTTGCCGTTGCCACCGATTCGTTGCATGGTCGCACGCGGACCTATTTTGCCGGTGACCAGCAAACGCTGTTGCAAAACGGCATCCATACCAAGCCCAAACACGTTCCAGGAACGCCGTACTGGGTGATCACCAATACCAACACAGGTCGTAAACGCAGCATGGTCGAACATATCATGCAATTGATGCAGTTCCCTGTGGAACTCACCGATAAAGTTTGCGGCACCCTTTAATTCAGCATCAGGGAGAAGTGCCAGTGGCTAATCACCCCCGTGCCGGGCAACCCGCCCAGCAAAGCGATTTGATTAACGTTGCACAACTGACGTCTCAGTATTACGTGTTGCAACCAGACCCGGCCAACACGGCTCATGCGGTAAAATTTGGTACCTCAGGACACCGTGGCAGCGCAGGGCGTCACAGTTTCAATGAATCCCATATTTTGGCGATCGCGCAGGCTATTGCTGAAGTGCGCAAAGAGCAAGGCACAACGGGCCCCTGCTACGTAGGTAAAGACACCCATGCGCTGTCTGAACCGGCATTTATTTCCGTGCTGGAAGTGCTGACTGCCAATGGCGTTGACGTTATTGTGCAGCAAGACAATGGTTTCACCCCAACGCCTGCCGTGTCACACGCGATACTGACCTACAACCAGCAGCATAAGGCACAGGCGGACGGCATCGTTATCACCCCTTCACATAACCCACCAGAAGACGGCGGTATCAAATACAATCCGCCAAACGGTGGCCCGGCAGATACCAATCTGACCTCGGTGATTGAAAAACGCGCCAACGCCTTACTGGCCGCCAATCTGCAAGGCGTTAATCGTCAGACTTTAGATAAAGCCCGCCAGGGTGGTCATCTGCATGAGCAGGATTTGGTGCAGCCTTACGTTGAAGGCCTGACCGATATCATTGATATGCCAGCTATTCAGCGTGCCGGTTTGAAGATTGGCGTAGATCCGCTGGGCGGCTCGGGCATTGCTTACTGGCAGCGTATTGCCGAGCATTACAAGCTGGATCTGACGCTGGTTAATGATTCTATCGACCAGACTTTCCGCTTTATGCATCTCGACCATGATGGCGTGATCCGTATGGATTGCTCGTCGGAATCGGCAATGGCCGGTTTGCTGGCGCTGCGCGACAAGTTTGATCTGGCTTTTGCCAACGATCCCGATTACGACCGTCACGGCATTGTTACGCCAAAAGGCCTGATGAACCCTAATCATTATCTGGCGGTATCCATCAACTATCTGTTCCAGCATCGTCCACAGTGGGGCGCTGACGTTGCCGTCGGTAAAACGCTGGTATCCAGTGCGATGATCGACCGTGTGGTTGCCGATCTGGGCCGTAAACTGGTGGAAGTGCCGGTGGGTTTCAAATGGTTTGTTGATGGTCTGTACGATGGTAGCTTTGGTTTTGGCGGCGAAGAGAGCGCGGGGGCTTCCTTCCTGCGCTTTAACGGAACCCCATGGTCAACCGATAAAGATGGCATCATCATGTGTTTGCTGGCGGCAGAAATTACCGCAGTAACCGGTAAAAACCCGCAGGCGCACTACGATGAACTGGCCAGCCGCTTTGGTGCGCCGAGCTATAACCGTATTCAGGCCCCGGCCAGCCACGCTCAGAAAGCGGCGCTATCCAAACTCTCGCCGGAGCAGGTCAAAGCCGATACGCTGGCGGGGGATCCGATCACCGATCGTCTCACTGCGGCACCGGGCAATGGCGCGTCCATTGGCGGTCTGAAGGTGATGACCAAAAATGGCTGGTTTGCCGCCCGTCCTTCCGGTACCGAAGAAGCCTACAAGATCTATTGTGAGAGCTTCCTTGGCGCTGAACATCGGCAGCAAATCGAGAAAGAAGCCGTGGATATCGTCAGCGAAGTGCTGGCTAACGCCAAATAATTCTCGACTCTGAAACCATCTCAAACTCAGCGCTGTTTATACAGTGCTGAGTTTGATGACAAAGTCGTCTTGATGATCGAGATACCCGGGCATAGCACACCTGGGGGCGCTCCGGCGGGCAAGCCCGCTACGACCCCAACGGTGTACTCTCCCTAATAACGGACTTTGTCGGCAGTCTGGGCGCTGTTTATACAGCGCTTTTTTTATGCGTATAATTTAGATATAAAAATCAGCTATGGGTATAGCGGGTTCAGGGCATAAAGCGATAGCCAACGCCGGTTTCTGTCAGCAAATGGCGAGGCCGGGCGGCGTCATGCTCAAGTTTTTGCCGTAAATGGCCCATATAGATGCGTAAATAGTGGCTGTGCTCCACGTAGTTCGGCCCCCAGACGTGGCTAAGCAACTGGCGCTGGGTGATCACTTTGCCGCTGTTGGCCAGCAGCTCGGCCAACAAACGGAATTCAATCGGGGTGAGGTGCAGATCTTCACCGTTGCGCTGCACGCGGCGGTTAATCAGATCCACAGTCACGTCGGCAAAGCCGATTAACGGGCTTTCCTGCTGCACCCCGGTATGGCGACGCAGAGAAACGCGTACCCTCGCCAGCAGTTCGCCGACGCCAAAAGGTTTGGTTAAAAAGTCATCGGCTCCGGCATCCAGGGCGGCAATTTTATCCGCTTCGCTGGTCCGCGCCGAAAGGACAATAATCGGGATGGTACTCCAGTGACGCAAATCGCGAATATAGTCCAGGCCATCACCGTCCGGCAGGCCGAGATCGAGCACAATCAGATCCGGCTTGCGGGTGCCTGCTTCAATCAGCCCGCGCTGTAAGGTTTCACTCTCAAAAACCTTCATGCCTTCCCCTTCCAACGCAGTACGAACAAAGCGTCGGATCTCTTTTTCATCTTCAACTATCAGGATATGAGCAGGGGATGTGGTCACGGTTCCTCGCTAATCAGTCGGTGATCCCCGGGTTTTCAAGAAGCCAGCCCTGGGCATCTGGCGTCTCAAAATCTTGAGGATCAATGGTGGGCAGTGTCTCCAGCGGCAGCAGAAAACAGAATTTAGCGCCGCCATGAGGATCGTTTTCTGCCCAGATACGTCCATCATGGACATCAATAATGGCACGACAAATAGCTAAACCCAAGCCAACGCCAGGGATAGCCGACTCTTTATTACCGCGCGAGAATTTTTCGAAAATACGTTGTTCCGCTCCGGCCACGATCCCCGGACCATTATCCGCTACGGTGACCTCCAGCCAATCTTCTTTGGCTCGGGCCTTAATGCTGATTGTGGCCTGGACACCGGCATATTTATGGGCGTTCTCCAACAAATTGATAAATACCCGTTCGATCAGGCTGGCGTCGCAGTTAACCAGCAGTATCTCCGCAGGGAGATCAATCAGTATCTGATGATTGCTCAGCAATGGATCCAGCATACGCAGCGCGCTACCGATAATCTCTTCTATCGATTGCCACTCTTTGCGTAAATTAAAGCCGCCGGACTGAATACGTGCCATATCAAGCAGGTTATTGACCAGCCGGGTGGTACTCAGCACCTGCTGGCGGATCTGGCTGGCCTGCGGGGCGTGTGCCGAGCCTTCGCTGGCTAAATCCAGGGTAAGGATCTCGGCCTGACCAAATAACACCGTCAATGGGGTACGCAGATCGTGGGACAGTGCTGCCAACAGTGAATTGCGCAACTGCTCCCGTTCGGTTTCCAGTCGCGCACTCTCGGCGGTTGCCGCCAGGTGCAGGCGTTCCAGGGCATTGGCAATCAATACCGTGAAGGTTTGCAGCAGACGTTGCTGCTCCGGCACCAGCAACTGGCGAATATTATTTGGCTCCACCGCCAGCAAACCGAAAGATTTGCCGGAGGCAACCAGCGGCATCAACTGATAAGGGACACCCGGCAAGGTGTCGGTACCGGCACCGGCGGGAGACTGTTTGTCAAAGCTCCAGCGGGCAATGGCCTGATCGACGATAATGGTCTGTCCGGCGGCGACCTCGGCTTGTTGCAGATTGCGGCCATCTTCCTCCTGTGGCAGCAAAATAGCCGTTTTGGCATGCAATGTGCTGGAGATAAAATGCCGCCCCGTCTGGGCAATAGCCTGCGGGGTCATTGCCTGACTCAACGCTTTGGACATTTCATAAAGATGTCGCGCACGTATCTCCCGGTGGCGGGCAATCCGTGCCTGATAGCGTACCCCGGCGGTGAGATTACCGATCAGTATGCCGACGATCAGCATAATGGCAAAGGTCAGCAGATATTGTGCATCGGTAACAGCAAAGGAGCCGCGTGGGTCGACAAAAAACAGATCAAAGCTGGCGACGTTAATAACTGCGGCCAACACTGAGGGCCAGCGGCCATAGAACAGCGCAACGATGGCCACCCCCAGCAGATAGACCATGATCAGGTTGGCAGGATCAAAGAAGGGATTAAGCCACTGCGAGACATAGGTGATCAATGCACACATGGCGACGGCGACGCCACAGCCCTGCAACTGGCGGCGAAAACGTTCGCTAAAGCTGCGTGGATCCTGCTCTTTGCGTCCGACTGCCGTTGGCGTATCGTCAATGCTGACAATCAGTAAATCCAGTTCGGGACCAATTTTCGCCAGGCGTTCGGTAAGGGTTGCCCCCCATTTTAGCCGCCGCTCGTTGCGCCGGCCCATCACAATCTTGCCCAGATGATGTTCACGAGCATAGCGCAGGATAGCTCGTTCTTCGTGGGGTTCTGACAGCGTGGCGGTTTCAGCTCCCAGTTCCTGGGCCAGTTTCAGCGTGCGTAAAATCGCCCGCCGCTGGCCTTCCGGTAGCCGGTGCAGGCGCGGGGTTTCGACATAGATCGCATGCCAGCTACAACCCAGTCGCGCCGCCAGACGGGCAGCCACTCTGACCAGCTTGTCGTTACCGCTGCTGTGACCAATACATAACAGCAGGGCGTCGCGAGTATGCCAGACGCGATCGGCACCATGAGTATCGCGAAACTCGCGCATCTGATCGTCAACCCGGTCGGCAGTACGCCGTAACGACAGCTCGCGCAGGGCGATCAGGTTGCCCTTGCGAAAGAAGTGCTCAATGGCGCGTTCAGCCTGGCCGGGAATATAGACTTTGCCCTCTTTCAAGCGTTGACGCAGGTCGTCCGGCGGTAAGTCCACCAGTACCACTTCATCAGCCTGATCAAAGACATGATCGGGCACGGTTTCGCGGATGATAATCCCGGTGACGCCGCTGACCACATCATTCAGGCTTTCAAGATGCTGCACATTAATGGTGGTAAAGACATCTATACCGGCATTAAGCAGCTCTTCGACGTCCTGCCAGCGCTTGGGATGGCGAGAGCCGGTAGCATTGGTGTGCGCCAGTTCATCCATTAATATCAGGCCCGGATGGCGGGCCAGGGCGGCATCGAGATCAAATTCGCTAAGTTGTCGTCCGCGATGGCTGATGCGCTTGGGGGGTAAAATATCAAGCCCAGGCAGCATGGCCTGGGTCTCTTTACGACCGTGCGTTTCGACTACGCCGATCACCACGTCCAGCCCGGTGGCGCGCAGTCGCTGCGCCTCTTGCAGCATGGCGTAGGTTTTGCCTACGCCTGCACAGGCTCCGAAGAAGATCTTTAACTGACCGCGCGGCTTTTCGTTGGCCAGCGCCAGCAGGCTGTCCGGGTCAGGGCGTTGAACATCTTCATCTACCATACTACTGCCTTGTTATTGAGAGGTCAGGTGATCGAGGGCCAGATTCAATTGCAGCACATTGACCACCGGTTGTCCGGTAAAGCCCAAAAGCGGGGCGCTGGTGTTTTCTGCAATTAATTTATCCATCTGATCCAGGCTTATCTTGCGCGCGGAGGCAACACGTGGGGCCTGCCAGCGTGCTGCCGCGACGGAAATTTGTGGATCCAGTCCACTGGCCGAGCTGGTCACCAAATCGACGGGGATCGCCGCCGGGCTGGTGGGGTTGGCCGCACGCAGCGCCGCCACGCGTTCCGTAATGGCTTTATCCAGTGCCGGGTTACTGACCGCCAGATTGCTGCCTGAGGATGCCATGGCATTATAGGCGCTATCCGAGGTGGCGGAAGGTCGTCCCCAAAAATAATCGGCCCGGGAAAAAGACTGGCCAATCAAGGCCGAACCAACAGGTTTTCCTGCGGCAAAGAGCAAAGAACCGTCAGCCTGGTCGCGAAATAGCAACTGCGATAAGGCGGTGGTCAGCAGCGGATAGACCACGCCGGTGATCAGCGTGAAGATCACCAGCAGTACCAGTGCCGGGCGAAAATAGTGATTACGAATTGCGGTGGTCATGTTATTAGCCTTCTATTTTCAGGTTAGCCCAGTTGCATTACGGTCAGCAGCAGGTCGATCAGCTTGATGCCGACAAACGGCACCAACAGGCCGCCCACGCCATAAATCCACAGATTGCGACGCAGCAGCGCTGCCGCACTCATCGGTTTATAGCTGACGCCGCGCAGCGCCAGCGGGATCAGGAAGATGATCACCAGGGCATTAAAAATGACCGCCGACATAATGGCTGACGAAGGCGAGTGCAGATGCATCACGTTCAGCGCATTAAGCTGCGGGTAGGTGGCGGCAAAAGCTGCCGGAATAATGGCAAAATATTTTGCCACGTCGTTGGCAATACTGAAGGTGGTCAGCGAACCACGGGTCATCAGCATCTGCTTGCCGATATGCACCACTTCAATAAGCTTGGTCGGGTTGGAGTCGAGATCGACCATATTTCCCGCCTCTTTGGCGGCCTGAGTTCCCGAGTTCATCGCCACGGCCACATCAGCCTGCGCCAGCGCTGGCGCATCGTTGGTGCCGTCGCCGGTCATGGCCACTAAGCGACCTTCCGACTGATACTGGCGGATCAGCGCCAGTTTGGCTTCCGGCGTTGCCTCGGACAGGAAATCATCCACCCCGGCTTCGGCGGCAATGGCGGCAGCGGTCAGCCGGTTATCGCCGGTGATCATCACCGTTTTAATGCCCATTTTGCGCAGTTCGGCAAAACGTTCCTTGATGCCGCCTTTGACAATATCCTTCAGCTCTACCACGCCCAATACCCGTGCACCGTCAGCTACCACCAGCGGTGTGCCACCTTTGCGCGCTACCGTTTCCACCAGGCCTTCTACAGCAGGGGGGAAGTGGCCGTTATTGGATTCAACATGGCGACGAATGGCATCAACCGCACCTTTACGGATCACCCGATCGCCAATATTCACACCGCTCATCCGCGTTTGTGCCGAGAAGGGCACAAAGGTGGCATTAAGGGAGTGGATATCCCGTTCGCGCAAATTAAAGCGCTGTTTGGCCAACACCACAATGCTGCGTCCTTCCGGCGTTTCATCCGCCAGCGACGACAGTTGGGCGGCGTCGGCCAGTTCCTGCTCATCAACCTGTGGTGCAGGTAAAAACTGTGCCGCCTGCCGGTTACCGAGGGTGATGGTGCCGGTTTTATCCAGCAGCAGCACGTCGACGTCCCCGGCGGCTTCTACTGCGCGCCCGCTGGTGGCAATGACGTTAGCTTCCAGCATGCGACTCATCCCCGCTACGCCAATGGCCGAAAGCAGGCCACCGATAGTCGTTGGGATCAGACAGACCAATAGCGCTACCAGCACGGTAATAGTCACCGGCATCCCCGCCTGGCTGGCGCTGACGCTAAACAGCGAGAAAGGATAGAGGGTGACGGTAGCCAGCACAAACACCAGGGTCAACGCCACCAGCAAAATGGTCAGCGCCACTTCGTTAGGGGTTTTGCGACGTTTCGCGCCTTCTACCATGGCAATCATACGGTCAAGAAAGGTTTCTCCCGGATTGACGGTACATAGCACAATCAGCCAGTCAGACAGTACTCGCGTCCCACCGGTAACTGAGGAGAAGTCACCGCCGGATTCACGGATCACCGGTGCGGATTCGCCGGTAATGGCGCTTTCGTCTACCGACGCTCCCCCCTCGAGCACTTCACCATCGCAGGGTACGGTATCCCCGGCTTCGATTAAGACCCAATCCCCTTTGCGCAAGCTATCAGCGGACACTTTGATCGGCGGTGACTCCCGACGAGGTTCATACAGTTTTTTCGCCCAGCTGGTTTTTTGCACCCCTTTCAGGCTTTCGGCCTGCGCTTTACTGCGTCCCTCGGCCAGTGCTTCAGCAAAGTTGGCAAATAGCACGGTAAACCACAACCATAGCGATACGCTGCCGGTAAAGCCCAGGCTGCCCTGGGTTTTTCCGGTCAAAATTGCCAGCCAGATCAGACCGGTCAGGATACTGCCCAAATAGACTACGAACATCACCGGATTACGCCACTGAACGCGAGGGTCCAGTTTCTTTATCGCATCGAGGATCGCGGTGCGGATCAGCCTTGGTTCAAACAGGGCGCGTTGTTTGCGAGTCATCGTATTATCTCTATCAATATTTTCAGGACTTCTGTTGGACGGAACAAGGTGCAGACCCGGCATTACTGTGCCAGCCATACCTGTAAATGTTCAGCCACCGGGCCCAGCGCCAACGCCGGAATAAAGGTCAGTGCCGCCACTAACAACACAGTGCCGACCAGCAGACCGATAAACAGCGGTCCCGAGGTGGGCAGGGTGCCGTTGCCGGCGGGTTGACGTTTTTTGGCTACCAGCGAACCGGCAATCGCCAGTACCGGCAGGATCACCCCAAAGCGCCCAAAGAACATGGCCACCGCCAGTGTCAGGTTATAGAACGGGGTATTGACGCTTAAGCCGGCAAAGGCGCTACCGTTGTTATTGGCCGCAGACGAATAGGCATAAAGCACTTCAGACAGTCCATGAGCGCCGGGGTTAAGGATGCCCGCCAGACCAGCAGGGGTGACCAGGGCCAGCGCGGTGCCCAGCAGCACCAGCGTCGGTGAAACCAGGATCGCCAATGCTGTCATCTTCATATCGAAGACATCGATTTTTTTACCGAGGTATTCCGGCGTACGACCAATCATCAACCCGGCAATAAACACCGTCAGCAGCACAAACAGCAGAATGCCGTACAGGCCAGAGCCGACACCGCCAAACACCACTTCACCGATCTGGATCAGCCACATTGGGATCATGCCGCCGAGAGCGGTAAAGGAGTCGAGCATGGCATTAACGGCCCCACAGGAGGCGGCTGTGGTGACTACGCTAAACAGGCTGGAGGCCAGAATGCCAAAGCGCATTTCTTTACCTTCCATATTGCCGTTGCTGTCGGCACCGAGGGCTGAAAGATGCGGGTTACCCTGCAACTCTGCCGCCATGACCGCCACCACCGCCACGACAAAAATCAGCGACATGGCCCATAGCAGCGCATGGCCCTGACGGTTATCACCCACCACGCGGCCAAAGGCGAAGCACAGCGCGCAAGGGATTATGAATATGGCCAGCATTTGCACCATATTGGTCATCGCCGTCGGGTTTTCGAACGGATGTGCCGAGTTGGCACCAAAGAAGCCGCCGCCGTTGGTCCCCAGCATTTTAATCGCTTCCTGCGAAGCAACTGGCCCCATCGGCAAGGTTTGCTGCACCCCTTCGAGCGTGGTGACGTGCTGATAGACTTCAAAATTTTGCAGTACACCCTGACTGACAAAATAGAGTGCCAGCAGCAAAGAGATAGGCAGCAGCAGATACAGTGTAATGCGCAGTAAATCGCTCCAGGCATTACCCAGCGTGCTGGCGGAAGGACGAGCAAAGGCGCGGATCAGCGCAAAGGCGACGGCAATCCCGGTGGAAGCCGACAGAAAGTTCTGCACCGTTAATCCCACCATCTGGCTGAAATAGCTTAATGCGCTTTCGCCGCTGTAGGCCTGCCAGTTGGTATTGGTCACAAAGCTGACCGCGGTGTTAAAGGCCAGGTCCCAGGAGAGGCTGGGGAACTGTTGCGGATTGAGCGGTAACACGCCCTGCAACATCAAAATGACGGTAAGTAACACTATCCCCAACAGGTTAAAACTGAAAATAGCCAGTGCGTACTGTTTCCAGTTCATTTCGGCATCATGGGTTCCCGCCAGACCTAATACCCGCCGTTCAAAGCCGCGTACCCAAGGTCCGGTTTCTCCCTCAATCAACCCGGCGATAAATTTGCCCAGTGGATGAGACAGCAACAGCAACACCAGCATAAAACTGGCAATCAATAAAAACGCCGGAGCAGCCATTTAAAACTCCTCCGCATTGAGCAGGGCATACACTAAATAGCCGATCAACAATAGAACCAGCAGTGCGCCGCAGATTACGCCGATATTCACAAACCACCCCCTAGTTATGCTTCCCTCTGCCATGGTTGGCGGGAGGGACTTTGTGGCAGTGAGTATAAAAATCTCTTTCTAAAGAACCTGAAAAAATGCGCGGGGCGGGTGTAAAAAAAGTATAAAAATGGCGGCGTGGTGAATTTTAACATTTGATAGGGTGTTTAATTAACAATGGTGTAACTTTATTACCTGATACAGGGGGTTTTTGTGCTATTTGCCAGCAAATAAGTGGTCAGATGAGTAGTAAAATTACAGCAATCGCGTTAAAATTTGCTTAATTTACGAACGATGAACTTTGCCAGTCTCTGTCCGCCAGCCCTTTGAGGATGTCAGACTGGTCATGTGGGAGAACCTTTGATGTCTGATTACACGCCTTATTCTCTGCCGCGCATGGCGCTACGCCGTAGCCTGGTTGTCCTGGTCGGGATCCTGGCGCTGCCGGTGATGTTGTTTCGCGCTGACCGCGCTCGTTTTTACAGCTATTTACACCGTGTCTGGGTAAAAACCAGCGATAAACCGGTCTGGCTGGCGCAGTCGGAAATTGCTGCTCAAGATTTTTATTGATTGGCAACAGTCTGACGGCCAGGGGGAAACCTCTGGCCGTTTTTATTTCATGTGATCGCCCACATTTCCCACCGCTTTTTCTGCACAGATCTCCCGGTTTGTTATAATTCATTAAACTTGTACAAAGTGAATTTTCTGTATAAGTTTAATGAATATATTTATGATGTTTGTTAGATATTTCATATAAAAAAAACCGCATGGAGCCGCATATGAGTGAACTAATTCCTATTGGCATCAGCGCCTGCCTGCTGGGAGACAATGTCCGCTTTGACGGCGGCCATAAACGTCTGGCGTTTGCCGTTGAGCAACTGGCACCTTACGTCCGTTTTGAACCCATCTGTCCGGAAATGGCTATCGGTTTACCCACCCCGCGCCCGGCGCTGCGGCTGGTTAAACAGGAAGACAGCATCAGCATGTGTCTGAGTAACGATCCCAGCGTCGATCTGACCGAGAAAATGCAGGCATTTTCCGAGCAGCGCGTGGCCGGGCTGGAGCATCTGTGCGGCTATATTGTCTGCGCCAAATCGCCGAGCTGCGGCATGGAGCGGGTGAGGGTCTATAGCGCCAATGGTAAAGATTGTCGTAAAAGCGGCGTCGGCCTGTTTACCGCCGAGCTGCAAAAACAACTGCCGTGGCTGCCGATTGAAGAGGATGGGCGGCTGAACGACCCGGTGCTGCGCGAGAACTTTGTCGAGCGGGTGTTTGCCCTTTATGAATTGAGCATGCTGCGTAAATCCGGATTATCTCGCGGCAAGCTGATGGCTTTTCACAGTCGCTATAAGCTGGCATTACTGTCCCATTCTCAGCCACAGTATCGTGAACTGGGACGCTTTGTGGCGGGCATGGATAAATGGAGTTCGCTGGACGACTATTTTATCGAATATCGTAACCAGCTGATGGCCCTGCTGACCCATAAAGCCACGCGCCGTAACCACACCAATGTGTTGATGCATGTACAAGGTTACTTCCGTACACAGCTTAGCAGCGGACAGCGTCAGGAGCTGACCCAGCTTATTGACCGTTATCGTCAGGGGGTGCAGCCGCTATTGGCACCCATTACCCTGCTTAAGCACTATATGGCAGAATATCCTGACGCCTATTTGGAGCAGCAGCGCTATTTTGAGCCTTACCCCGAGGCGCTGCGTTTACGCTACGGACATTAATATCATAAGGAATTGCTGTTATGGCCACTCATCTGGTGTGGTTTCGCCATGATTTGCGCGTTACCGACAATCGTGCGCTATTTGCCGCCTGCGAAGATGCCGATGCGCAGGTGATCGCAGTGTATATCGCCACGCCAGAGCAATGGCGTGCCCATGAAATGGCACCAAGGCAGGCGAGCTTTATTTACCAGCATCTGGCAGCGCTGCAACTGGCGCTGGCCGAGCGCGGGATCCCTCTTTATTACCAGCAGTGCGCGCTGTTTGCTGACAGCGTTGACTGGCTGCAAAGGTTTATCCGTCAGCAGGGCGTTGATGCACTTTTCTATAATAATCAGGTGGAAATCAACGAAGTTCAGCGCGATGCGGCGCTGGATCGCGCACTGCCCGCGCAGGTGCGTGTCCATCGTTTTGACGACAGTTTACTGCTGCCGCCGGGTTCGGTGACCACCGGCGACGGCAATATGTATAAAGTTTACACTCCCTTTCGGCGGGCTTTTCTTCAGCGATTGAGCGAGTCCGACACCCGCTCTTTACCCGCTCCCGCAGTTAGGGGCAACGGGCAGCAACCGCCGCTGGTTGCTCTGCAACCCTTTGATTATCCACAGCAGGAAAGCCAAGGGGATTTCCCGATTGGCGAAGAGGCGGCGCGGGCCAGACTGCGACGCTTTTGTCGTGAAAACGTCGGTGATTATCTTGCGCAGCGCGATCTGCCCGCCGTCGATGGCACCAGCTCACTTTCCCCTTATCTGGCCATTGGCGTACTGTCGCCGCGCCAGTGTTTTAACCGTTTGCGTACCGAGTGCCCCGATGTGCTGGAGCGAACTGACGGCGGCGCATTTGGCTGGCTGAATGAACTGATATGGCGTGAGTTTTATCGTCATTTGCTGGTGGCCTGGCCCGCGTTGTGCAAACACCGTCCGTTTGTTGCCTGGACTGATGGTGTGCGCTGGCGTCATGCCCCGCAGGATCTGTTGGCCTGGCAACAGGGCAAAACCGGCTACCCAATTGTCGATGCGGCTATGCGTCAACTTAATGCCACCGGCTGGATGCATAACCGCCTGCGGATGATTGTCGCCAGTTTTCTGGTCAAGGATCTGTTGATCGACTGGCGGCTGGGGGAAAGTTACTTTATGTCGCAACTGCTGGACGGCGATCTGGCCGCCAATAACGGTGGCTGGCAGTGGGGAGCTTCTACCGGCACCGACGCGGCACCTTATTTTCGCATTTTTAACCCAACCACCCAGGGTGAACGTTTTGACCCACAAGGGCATTTTATAAAGACCTGGCTGCCGGAGCTGGTCGAGGTACCGGAGAAAGCCATCCATCAACCCCATCGCTGGGCAGAAAAACAGCGCCGCATGCTAGACTATCCGCTGCCGATTATCGATCATGCCGTGGCGCGTAAAGACACTCTGGCTGCCTTTGAAGCGGCCAAGCAACGCGCCCAGCCTGACGAGTAAGGTCATCTCCCGGTTTTGTTGCGGGGATTTTCCCTGAGCATGGCCGGGATCAAGGATAAACAGCAGATGGAGCAATGTGATGACAAACCGATTTGGTCCCCGGATACTGCTACTCGGCGCAGGATTTTGCGCCGCGTTTAGTGCCAATGCCGGTTTTCAGGTGGTGGCGCTGGGAGTTAACGGCGGGGTTGAGGAAGGCAATTTAACCTCCTATCTGATCCGCAGCGATAGCCAGCCGCGCTATCTGGCGCTGGACGCTGGCTCGGTGTTACCGGGCATTGAGCAGGCGCTGGCCAAAGGCAGCTTTCCCGAGGTCAATGCAGAAAATTCCGCCCCGCTGACCCCGCAAGGCGCGGTATTTCGTAATCTGATTAGCGGCTATTTTATCAGCCACGCCCATCTTGATCATATTGCCGGTCTGATTATTGCCTCCCCCCAGGACAGTCGCAAACCGATTTACGGCTCCGCGGAAACCATCTCTGCGCTGCGCCAGTACGTTTTTAACTGGAAGCTGTGGCCGAATTTTACCGATGCCGGTAGCGGTCAACGCTTAGGCACTTATCGTCTGAATGCTCCCCGGCCCGGGCAACGCTTTTCTCTCTCGTCCAGCGGGCTGGATGGGGTGATCTATCCCCTAAGCCACGGCGGCGTAACCTCTTCTATGCTGCTGATCAGCCGCGAAAATGAATCTTTTGCCTTCTTTGGTGATACCGGGGCCGACAAGCAGGAAAAATCTCGCGATCTTAATGCCATCTGGCGAGTATTAGCTGACGAGATCAGGCAGCGTCGGCTAAAGGGGATAATTATCGAAACCTCCTTTGTCGATGAAACGCCCGACGCCCAGCTGTTTGGTCATTTGACGCCGGCGCTATTGCTGACAGAGTTAACCCAGCTTGAGCAATATGCTGGCGGTGCCGGCTCTCTGAAGGGGCTGAAGGTGGTGATCAGCCATATCAAACCGAGTTTGCTGGCGGGTGTCGATCCGCGTGCCGAGATCCGCCGTCAACTTGAACAAGGGGATCGCCTCGGCGTAAACTTTATTTTTATGCAGCAGGGCGACAGTCAGCACTTTTAGCCTGCTGTTCTGTCTGGCCTGAGTGAGCAGAATTTTATGAACAATATTGAATTAGAAAACATTATCAACCAGAAGTTGGCGGTGGCCAGTTTTCAAGATTACGCTCCCAACGGATTGCAGGTTGAAGGCGCGCGCCAGGTAAAACGTATTGTTACCGGCGTCACTGCCAGCCAGAAATTGCTTGATGCTGCGGTGGCACATCAGGCGGATACGCTGATTGTCCATCACGGTTATTTTTGGAAAAACGAACCGGCGGCGGTGCGTGGAATCAAGCGCAAGCGTTTAAAAACGCTGTTGCTTAATGATATCAATCTCTACGGTTATCATTTGCCGCTGGATGCTCATCCGCAGTTGGGCAATAACGCCCAATTAGCGCAGTTATTCGGCATCGAGGTGTTGGGCGAAGTGATGCCGTTGGTGCCTTATGGTGATTTGCCGGCAGCGGTATCCCCTGACAGTTTGCGGCAGACTATTGAGCAGCAGTTGGGTCGTCAGGTATTGCACAGCGCCGAGGGCGGACCTGAGCGCATTCGACGTCTGGCCTGGTGCAGCGGTGGTGGCCAGGGCTTTATTCAGCAGGCGGCGGACTTTGGTGTCGATGCTTTTATTACCGGTGAAGTGTCGGAACAAACCATTCATATTGCCCGCGAAATGGGCCTGCATTTCTTTGCTGTCGGCCATCATGCCAGTGAGCGTTACGGCGTTAAGGCATTGGGGGAGTGGCTGGCTGCGGAATATGGTTTGGAGGTGAGTTTTATTGATATTGATAATCCGGCGTGAGGGTTTTCTTTAGGGGGAGGACCTTAAGGAGTTCTTTTTGTTTTTAAATTTAACTTCAAGGTCAAGGTTAACTTCAAGGTCAACTTCAAGGTCAACTTCAAGGTCAAGGGCATTCGCTGCGCTCACTGGGCGGCGGCCCAGAGCGCCTTTATAGCTTAAAAGTCAATTTACTCCGAGCAAAGGGTTTCGGTTTTAATTGCAAATTTGCTTTTAACTTCAAGGTCAACGTCAACTGCATTCGCTGCGCTCACTGGGCAGCGGCCCAGACCGCCTCAAGGATGCGCCAGGGCCCGCACCCTTGAGAATCCCGGGCCCTGTCCAAATTGATATGTGTCGTGCCCTCGGTTTGAGTTCTTTCCAGTGACCCCTGCGCGTGGCCTAAACCACGCCGCTTCGCGGTCCTCTCGCTTGGTTTCGTGCCAACGGTAAGGCTGTTGTCACTCAACGCTGCGCTCGACGTAGGTTTTGAATCGGCCAGGAAACATTTACTGCAAAACCGGCAACATCAAAGGTCAACTGCGAAAGGCAAAAAGACAAAAAGACAAAACAGTAGTTTCTTAAACCGTATGGTGTACATAGCTAGTTGGCACATTCAGAGACGGCGCCGCGCGAAGCGGAGGGAGACGCTTTTGGCTCCCGACCGAGCAAGGGGACTGCGCAGCAGCGCGGCTCGTGCCACGCTGGGGGTAACTGAAACATAGCCGGTAATAGGCAGCAGACGAATCAAAGACACCAAAAGGCCCAGGATTGTTAAGGAGCGGGCCAGCGCTCCTTAACTCGGTTCGGCACAGCAGGTTAAGCTGCCACCGCTATTATAAAACCGAAACAGCTCCTCGGAGTTAATTGACTTTAAAGCCAAGAAATTGCCATTTAAGCCCAACCCGAAACAGCTCCTCATAGCCAATTGACTTTAAAATACAAATTGCCATTTAAGCCAAAGCCCAACCCGATACAGCTCCTCGGAGTGAATTGACTTTAAAGCCAAGAAATTGCCATTTAAGCCCAACCCGAAACAGCTCCTCTAAAGCCCATTGGCTTTAAAACCAAAAATTGCCATTTAAGCCCCCTCCTTTGGTATATCGCTACCGCATAAATAACGTTATCTTTATCTGTAGAAATTCTGTGGCTTAGGAGTCATAAAGTGCAACGAGCACGGTGTTATTTGTTAGGTGAAAGCGCAGTGGTGCTGGAACTGGAACCGCCGGTTTCATTGGTCAGCCAGCAGCGAATTTGGGGACTGGCGCAGCGTTTGGTCGATTATCCCAATGTGCGGGAAGTGATCCCCGGCATGAACAATTTAACCGTATTACTGACAGACCCGCAGACTTCTGCCCTCGATGCTATTGAACGCTTACAGCGCTGGTGGGAAGAGAGCCAGGCAGTGCTACCGGAATCACGGCTGATTGAAATTCCGGTGATCTATGGGGGCAAAAGTGGACCCGACCTCGACTATGTTGCCGGACATAACGGTATGTCGCCGCGCGAAGTGGTGGCCTGTCACAGCGGTGCCGAATACGTAGTTTATTTTCTCGGTTTCCAGCCCGGTTTTCCTTATCTCGGTGGGATGCCAGAAGTGTTGGCCACCCCACGCCATGCGGAACCTCGACTGACGGTAGCTGCGGGCAGCGTCGGTATTGGTGGCAGTCAGACCGGTATTTATCCGCTGGTTACCCCCGGCGGCTGGCAGTTGATTGGTCTTACACCGCTGGCGATGTTTAACCCTAAACATCACTTACCGACATTGTTACGCCCCGGCGATCGGGTACGCTTTGTGCCGCAAAAGGAGGGCGTATGTTAAAAGTCTTACGAGCCGGGATCCTGACTACCGTGCAGGATCTGGGGCGCAATGGGTATCGCCAGCTCGGTGTCAGCCTGTCCGGCGCACTGGATATTCCTGCGCTGCGCATTGCCAATTTGCTGGTGGGCAATGAAGAAAACGCCGCCGCATTGGAGATCACTCTCGGGCAGTTTAGCGTCGAATTTACCCGCAAATGCTGGATCGCCATGACCGGCGCAGGTTGCCATGCCGAACTTGATGGCCAGTCGCTATGGACCGGTTGGCGTTATCCGGTCAAGGCCGGACAGATCCTGACCACTAAAACACCGATGCGCGGTATGCGCAGTTACCTGGCTGTATCAGGCGGTATTGAGGTGCCCGAGGTGCTGGCATCGCGCAGTACCGATCTTACCGCCGGCTTTGGCGGATTTGCTGGACGGGCATTAAAAGAGGGCGATCGCCTGTCAGTGGGTAAGGCACAGAACGAACCGCAAAAATCCCTCGGGGTAAAACAACTGCTGTTTGGTAACCGTATTCGCGCGCTGCCCGGACCCGAGTATCAGGAATTTAGCGCCGAAGCTCGTGACGCCTTCTGGCGTACCTCCTGGCAACTGAGCCCGCAAAGTAACCGTATGGGATATCGTCTGCATGGCCATGAGCTGGTGCGTGAGACCCGACGCGAGATGCTGTCCCATGGCTTGACGCCGGGGGTGGTCCAGGTTCCGCACGGTGGCCAGCCGATTGTATTAATGGCCGACGCGCAGACCACCGGCGGTTATCCGCGTATTGCCTGTGTGATCGAAGCCGACCTCTATCATCTGGCGCAAATTCGTCTCGGCATGCCGGTGCATTTTGTCAAATGTTCGCTCGAAGAGGCGCAGCAGGCGCGCTATGAGCAGAACCACTTTATCGATCAAATCAAGTGGGGATTACATGATCGTTGATTTGAACGCCGACCTGGGCGAAGGCTGTGCCAACGACCAGGCGTTATTACAACTGGTCAGTTCGGCCAATATCGCCTGCGGTTTTCACGCCGGGGATGCACCGACCATGCTGCAGTCTGTGCGCTGGGCGATTCAGTATGGCGTGGCGATTGGCGCTCACCCGGGCTATGCCGATCGGGAGAACTTTGGTCGTAACGCCATGCAATTGCCGCCTGATGTGGTCTATGCCCAGGTGGCCTATCAGCTCGGCGCGCTGGCAGCTATTGCCCGCACGCAGGGCGGCCGCATGGTGCATGTCAAACCCCATGGTATGTTGTACAACCAGGCGGCAATCGAGCCGGCACTGGCCGATGCCATTGCGCGCGCGGTACAGGATGTCGACCCCACGCTGCGGCTGGTGGGGCTGGCGGGCAGCGAGCTGATCCGTGCCGGTGAACGGCTGGGACTGGCGACCCGTCAGGAAGTCTTTGCCGATCGTCGCTACCAGAGTAACGGTAACCTGGTTCCCCGCAGCCTACCCGGTGCAATCATCGAAACTGACCAGCTGGCCTTACAGCAGACATTAGCTATGATTTTGAATAAGCAGGTGATCAGCTGTGAAGGCATACCGGTAACGGTCCAGGCCGATACCGTCTGTTTACATGGGGACGGTGAGCATGCGCTGGCCTTTGCCCGCAGCCTGCGTGCCGCCTTTGCCGAAAAGAATATCCAGGTTCGCGCGGGGTAATTTCTGCGCCTGAGGAGCAACGATGCGACAAGTATTAGTGACCGGTTTTGAGCCTTTTGACGGTGAACGCGTCAATCCGTCGTGGGAAGTGGTCAAAAAGTTAAATGACCTGCAGCTTTCCGGGGTGAATATTGTGGTTCGCCAGTTGCCTTGTGTCTTTGGCAAGGCGATTGAGGCCCTGAACAGTGCCATTGATGAGGTCGATCCGCTGATGGTGCTCTGTGTCGGGCAGGCGGGAGGGCGCGTTGAGATCAGCGTCGAACGGGTCGCTATCAACGTTATCGATGCCCGTATTCCTGATAATGCCGGGCAACAGCCGGTGGATGAGGTGATTGTCGCCGAGGGACCGGCCGCCTATTTTTCGTTGTTGCCGATCAAAGCGGTAGTGAGCGGTCTGCGCGAGGCGGGCATTCCCGCTATGGTTTCGCAAACGGCAGGCACCTATGTCTGCAACCATGTGATGTACGGCTTGCTGCATCGTCTGGCTCAAGGCAACTGCAAGGCGGTAAAAGGCGGATTTATTCATATCCCTTATTTACCCGAGCAGGCAGCCAGGCATCCGGGAGCGGCCAGTATGTCAGTTAATACCGTGGTGAAAGCCCTGGAGTTGACTATTGCCATTGCCCTGCATACCGAACAGGATCTGGCGATTGCCGAGGGGGCGACTCATTAATGCCTGAAGGACCCGAGATCCGTCGTGCTGCTGACCGGTTACAGCAGGCGGTGATCGATCGGCCACTGACCGAGGTATGGTTTGCTTTTCCCCGGTTGCAGCCTTATCAGTTGCCGTTGATCGGCGAGCGGGTGACTGCCATTGAAACCCGCGGCAAAGCCTTGTTGACGCACTTTAGTCAGGGACTGACGATGTATAGCCATAATCAGCTGTACGGTGTCTGGCGGGTGTTTAAGCAGGGCGATACTATCGATCACGGTAAACGTTCACTGCGGGTAAAACTGGCTACCACGGAAAGCGCCATCTTGTTATACAGCGCGTCGGAGATCGAAATCTGGCCGACGCAAGAAGTCAATCAGCACCCATTTTTACAGCGCATTGGCCCCGATGTGTTGGATAATCAGCTTGACGTTGAGCAGGTAAAAGCCCGCTTGCTGTCGACGCGTTTTTATCATCGTCAGCTTGGCGGTCTGCTGCTGGATCAGGCATTCTTGGCCGGACTGGGCAACTATCTGCGCGCCGAAATCCTCTGGCTTGCCTGCTTGCTGCCAAGCCATAAACCGGCAGATCTTGCGGACGATCGGCTCACGCTGTTGGCCAGCGCCTGTTTGTCTATTGCCCGTCACTCCTATGCCATGCGTGGTACCATGGATGAAACGGCGCATCACGGCGCATTATTTCGCTTTAAGGTGTTTGCCCGCGAAGGCCAGCAATGCGAGCGCTGCGGCGGTACCATTGTCAAAAACAGCGTCTCGTCGCGTCCTTTTTTCTTTTGTCCGCGATGCCAGATCTGAGTGATGTTAATGGTTGAGATAAAAAAAGCCCCTGTACCGGCAAGCGGTCAGGGGCTTTATTTTTACTGCTGAACAGACTGCTAGCTGACTCGAAGCAGACGGCTTATTTGTCATCAACCTGTGAGGTAAAATCGCGCTTGGCGTAGCCGGTATACAGCTGACGTGGGCGGGCGATTTTAACGCCATCGTTGTGCATTTCATTCCAGTGGGCGATCCAGCCCACGGTACGCGCCATCGCAAAGATCACAGTAAACATTGACGATGGGATCCCCATGGCTTTCAGGATGATACCGGAATAGAAGTCAACGTTCGGGTAGAGTTTGCGTTCGATAAAGTATGGGTCGTTGAGAGCAATATGCTCAAGCTTCATGGCGACTTCCAGCAGGTCGTCTTTCATGTTCAGCTCTTCGAGCACGGCGTGACAGGTTTCACGCATCACGGTAGCGCGCGGATCGTAGTTTTTGTAAACCCGATGACCAAAGCCCATCAGGCGGAAGGAATCATTTTTATCCTTCGCGCGTTTGAGGAATGCAGGGATATGCTCAACGGTGCTGATCTCCTCCAGCATTCTCAGACAGGCTTCGTTGGCACCGCCGTGAGCGGGTCCCCACAGGGAAGCAATACCGGCCGCAATACAGGCAAACGGATTGGCACCTGACGAACCGGCAGTACGCACGGTTGAGGTGGAGGCGTTTTGCTCATGGTCGGCATGCAGAATAAAAATGCGGTCCATGGCTTTTTCGAGGACCGGGTTTACCACGTATTCTTCGCAAGGGGTCGAAAACATCATATGCAGGAAGTTACCGGCATAAGAGAGATCGTTGCGTGGGTAGACAAATGGTTGACCGATGGAATATTTATAACACATCGCTGCAACGGTCGGCATTTTCGACAGCAGGCGGAAAGCGGCAATCTCGCGATGACGTTCATTTTCTACATCGATGGAATCGTGATAGAAGGCAGCCAGTGCGCCAGTTACGCCGCAGAGCACCGCCATAGGATGCGAGTCGCGACGGAAACCGTGGAACAGACGGGTGATCTGTTCGTGGACCATACTATGGCGAGTCACAATGGTTTTGAAATCTTCGTATTCTTTCTGGGTTGGCGGCTCGCCGTACAGCAACAGGTAGCTGACTTCCAAAAAGTTGGAGTTCAGTGCCAGTTGGTCAATGGGGAAGCCACGATGCAGCAGAATGCCTTCATCGCCATCGATAAAAGTAATTTTGGATTCGCAGGATGCGGTAGAAGTAAAGCCGGGGTCAAAGGTAAAAAAACCTTTTGCTCCCAGGGGGCGTATATCAATCTCGTCTTGACCCAAGGTGCCGGTAAGCACGTTAAGTTCAATAGGATCATGACCTTGTAGGGTAAGTGTCGCTTTCTTATCAGCCATTTACAGTCTCCTTAGCGCCTTATTTTAATAATCTTTAACAACTCTGTCCGCGATCTACAAGAGAGCCGGAACTGCCTGCGGGTGACATCACCGCCATTATTATGTGAAGTCTTTTTCCGCGCTCCTGTGTCAAGCGTAGGGCAAAGCCATACGCTTGCCAATGTTTGCGGTTTTGCGACGGACAGGCGGCATTCATCGTTGTTATCGATCCAATATACCCTTCATTTTTTTTCAAGTTGCAGCGGCGATCACCACTTTCATTAATCCTGCGGATTCATTAAGTAAGTTAACGCTTTTCTGCCCTTTATGATCCTGAGGGTATAGACCAGTATTCTCTTTTCTTCTGCTCTACCTACGACAAGTGTGATTAATTACACAGCCTACACTTTTGCATAAGTCGGCGTTGCTGGGAAGTGTATGTATTGAACTGAGGTGAGTCATAGGCATAAACAATAGGTTAGTTGTAATAGAAATGTTGTCACGATGTCAAATGACATAATTTATTTTGTGTACAATATGAAAAATGAGAGCTAACTCACTGTTTCGTAGAAATGTGACCAAACAGTTTGTAGGGTAATTGTAATAGGAATGTGATAACCCTATACTCCTCAAAGGTCTCCGGAATACCCTGAAGTAGGAGCACCCAGCGTTAAAGAATACGCGCCGTTTAAGCACAATGGATGTCGATGTTTGAGCGCGTGTTGTAAGAGCCTTTGGTTCTTAACGCTGTCTGATTTCCACCCAGGCCGGAGGATGGAAAATAATAAGCGCCATTCATGATCTACTGCGCTCGGTCTGCTGTGTTAAAACAAGCACACAATGCCCTTTTACTCCAGTTATTGTGTAAACCGGCTTTGCCGCTTATTTTGCGTTGCCCGTACCCCCGCAGGAGTGACTGAACAGGCTCTATGAGCTGTGTGGGCAAAACCGTGAAAAAACAAAGACCTGTCAATCTGGATCTGCAAACGATCCGGCTTCCCGTTACTGCGATAGCGTCCATCTTACACCGTGTCTCTGGCGTAATAACCTTCGTTGCTGTGGGTATCCTCCTCTGGTTGCTTGGTACGTCTCTTTCCTCTCCGGAAGGATTCGCGCATGCTGCCGACATTATGGACAGCCTGTTCGTCAAGTTCATTTTCTGGGGCATTCTCACTGCACTGGCCTATCACGTTTGCGGCGGCATTCGCCACCTGCTGATGGATTTTGGCTTTATCGAAGAGAGTTTGGCTGCGGGTACCCGTTCGGCGCACATCGCCTTCGGACTTACCCTTGTGCTGTCAGTGCTGGCGGGAGTACTCGTATGGTAAACAATGTTTCTGCATTGGGACGTAATGGCGTTCATGACTGGTTGCTACTTCGTGCGGCTGCTATCGTAATCACTTTGTATATTCTCTATATTATTGGCTTTGTCGCCATGGCTCAGGAGATCAACTTTGAAGTCTGGCACGGCTTTTTCGCATCCTCCATCACTAAAGTATTCACCTTGCTGACATTGCTGTCGATTCTGGTTCATGCCTGGATCGGTATGTGGCAGGTGCTAACGGACTACGTCAAACCCCTCGCTGTGCGCCTGGTGCTGCAATTGGCCATCGTTGTCACGTTAGTGGTTTATCTACTTTATGGAACATTAGTTGTGTGGGGAGCTTAATCAATGAATCTGCCAGTCAGAGAGTTTGATGCCGTAGTGATCGGTGCCGGTGGTGCAGGTATGCGCGCCGCATTGCAAATTTCACAAATGGGGCTGTCTTGCGCCCTGATATCCAAAGTTTTCCCAACCCGTTCTCATACGGTATCGGCACAGGGCGGGATCACCGTTGCCCTGGGCAATACCCATGAAGATGACTGGCAATGGCATATGTATGACACCGTCAAAGGTTCCGACTATATCGGTGATCAGGATGCCATTGAATATATGTGCAGCACCGGGCCGGAAGCCATTCTCGAGCTGGAACATATGGGACTGCCTTTCTCCCGTCTGGATAACGGTAAAATTTATCAGCGTCCGTTTGGTGGCCAGTCGAAAAATTTCGGCGGCGAACAGGCGGCACGTACTGCAGCGGCTGCCGACCGTACCGGTCACGCCTTGCTGCATACGCTCTATCAGCAAAACCTGAAAAACGACACGACAATTTTCTCTGAGTGGTATTCCCTGGATCTGGTCAAAAACCAGGACGGCGCCATTGTCGGTTGTACCGCCATCTGCATTGAAACCGGTGAAGTGGTCTACTTCAAGGCGAAAGCCACGGTGCTGGCTACCGGCGGTGCCGGTCGTATTTACCAGTCAACCACCAATGCTCATATCAATACCGGTGACGGCGTCGGCATGGCACTGCGCGCGGGTGTCCCGGTGCAGGATATGGAAATGTGGCAGTTCCACCCTACCGGTATCGCCGGGGCCGGGGTACTGGTTACCGAAGGCTGCCGTGGTGAAGGTGGTTATTTGCTCAATAAAGACGGCGAGCGCTTTATGGAGCGTTATGCACCCAATGCCAAAGATCTGGCGGGACGTGATGTCGTCGCCCGTTCGATTATGATCGAAATTCGTGAAGGTCGCGGCTGTGAAGGGCCGTGGGGACCGCACGTCAAACTGAAGCTCGACCATCTGGGCAGAGAAGTGCTGGAGTCCCGTTTGCCGGGTATTCTCGAACTGTCACGCACCTTTGCTCACGTCGATCCGATCAAAGAACCGATTCCGGTGATCCCGACCTGCCACTATATGATGGGCGGTATTCCGACCAAAGTGACCGGTCAGGCGCTGCGGGTGAACGAGAAAGGCGAAGATGTGGTGATCCCGGGGCTGTTTGCCGTCGGCGAGATCGCCTGCGTATCAGTACACGGTGCCAACCGTCTTGGCGGCAACTCGCTGCTTGACCTGGTAGTGTTTGGGCGTGCTGCCGGTATGCACCTCAAAGAGTCGCTGCTGGAGCAGGGCGCCAGTCGTGATGCCAGTCAGTCAGATATCGATGAATCGCTGTCGCGCATGAATCGCTGGAACAATACCCGTTCCGGGGAAGATCCGGTCACCATTCGTAAAGACCTGCAGACCTGTATGCAGCATAACTTCTCGGTATTCCGTGAAGGGGATGCGATGGCAAAAGGGCTGGAAGAGCTGAAAACCATTCGTGAACGTCTGCATAGTGCCCGTCTGGATGATACCTCCACCGAGTTTAACACCCAGCGTATTGAGTGTCTCGAGCTGGACAACCTGATGGAAACAGCGTTCTCAACGGCGGTTTCTGCCAATTATCGTACTGAGAGCCGCGGTGCCCATAGCCGCTTCGACTTCCCGGATCGTGATGATGCCAACTGGTTATGCCACACGCTTTACCAACCGGAAAGCGAAAGCATGACGCGCCGTGAGGTGAATATGAAGCCTAAGCTGCGCGCGGCATTCCCGCCGAAAGCACGTACTTACTAGTCCGCGCCTTTATCGAACGGTGAGCAGGAGCATATTATGAAACTCGAATTTTCGATTTATCGCTATAACCCGGACGTGGACGACGTTCCGTACATGAAAGATTATGTGCTGGAAGCCGAAGAAGGCCGTGACATGATGCTGCTGGATGCCTTGATCCAGCTGAAAGAACAGGACCCGACACTCTCTTTTCGCCGTTCTTGCCGTGAGGGCGTTTGCGGCTCTGACGGTGTCAATATGAACGGTAAAAACGGCCTGGCTTGCATCACGCCAATTTCTGCGTTGCGTCACGGAAGCAAGAAAATAGTCATCCGTCCTCTGCCTGGTTTGCCGGTTGTGCGTGACCTGGTGGTAGACATGGGACAATTCTATAAGCAGTATGAGAAGATTAAACCTTACCTGTTGAATGATGGGAAAAATCCTCCGGCGCGTGAGCACTTGCAAATGCCAGAGGAACGGGAAAAACTGGACGGTTTGTACGAGTGTATTCTCTGCGCCTGCTGTTCTACCTCCTGCCCGTCATTCTGGTGGAATCCTGATAAATTTGTCGGACCGGCGGGATTGTTGGCGGCGTATCGCTTCCTGATTGACAGCCGCGACACCGAGACGCAGACGCGACTTGATGGTTTGGACGATGCTTTCAGCGTATTCCGCTGTCACAGCATTATGAACTGCGTCAGTGTTTGTCCGAAAGGACTTAACCCGACCAAGGCCATCGGCCATATCAAGTCGATGTTGCTACAACGCGGTGCCTGAGTCGGCGACCAGCAGATTAGCGGGAACCCAGGTTCCCGCTAATATTAAGTAAATTGGTGGTAACAAAAACGCAACAAAATTGTCCAAGTTAGCAACTGAAATAAGCGAATGATATTTCTCGATAAAGCGTGATAGTTTGGTAGCAGGGAGTACGCTGTCGGGCGTTAAGCAGTTCGCAGGGAAACACCAAAAGCCGGAGTGCCAGCAAAACGCCGGCTTTTGGAGGTTCCTTGACCAGACAAAGAGCAGTAAACCTGCGCG
The DNA here is from genome assembly GCF_012933545.1 of Rouxiella aceris. GTDB lineage: Bacteria > Pseudomonadota > Gammaproteobacteria > Enterobacterales > Enterobacteriaceae > Rouxiella > Rouxiella aceris. The sequence goes on from NZ_JAADJU010000002.1 coordinate 426,493, forward strand.
ATTGAGGTGAACATACAGCCTGTTTCGACAAAACAGCCTATGTTTACTGAGTGGGGGAAATTCCCGCAGCGCGGAGGTAAACCCGGAGTCGGTAAAGTGAACTGTTATATGGAAAACCGTTTTACTGGATGTATATTCCATAGATATCAAGGTGCAGCCGGGCGCAACTGGACGGATCTTCAGTCGCAAAGCAAGCTACGTGACTGAAGTGAGTGAAGGCAGCCAACGCATCTGCAACTTGAAAGATCGACGGGATAGGTCATTACGTCAGGTATTACGGTAATTTTATTAACCACGGCGAAAACTAAAGCTTTCAAAGCTTAAGGGATCACGATGCAGAATGGCGCAATGAAGGCCTGGCTGGATTCCTCCTATCTGGCGGGGGCGAACCAGTCTTACATAGAGCAGCTCTATGAAGACTACCTAACCGATCCTGGTTCCGTTGACGATAGCTGGCGTTCCATTTTTACCCAGTTACCGACAGTCGGTGTGCAACCGGAGCAACTTCACTCACAAACCCGAGACTATTTCCGCCGTCTGGCGAAAGACGCTTCGCGTTATAACTCGGCGATCAGCGATCCGCAAACCGATGCCAAACAGGTCAAGGTGTTGCAGCTTATCAACGCCTTCCGTTTCCGTGGCCATCAGCATGCCAATCTCGATCCCCTCGGTTTATGGAAACAGGAAACCGTCGCTGATCTCGATCCGGCGTATCACCATTTGTCAGAAGCCGATTTCCACGAAACGTTCAATGTGGGTTCCTTTGCCATTGGCAGAGAGACCATGCAGCTTGGCGATTTGTATGCTGCGCTGAAACAAACCTACTGTGGATCTATTGGTGCCGAGTATATGCACATCACCAATACCGATGAGAAGCGTTGGATCCAGCAACGTATCGAATCCGTGGTGGGTCGTGCCAAATTTAGCGATGCCGAAAAGAAAACCTTTCTTAGTGAATTGACCGCGGCCGAAGGGCTGGAACGTTATCTGGGGGCCAAATTCCCCGGTGCCAAACGCTTCTCGCTGGAAGGCGGTGATGCACTGGTGCCAATGCTGAAAGAGATGATCCGCCATGCCGGTAAAAACGGTACCCGTGAAGTGGTTCTGGGTATGGCGCACCGCGGACGTCTGAACGTATTAATCAATGTGCTGGGTAAAAAGCCTCAAGACCTGTTTGACGAATTCTCAGGTAAACATAAAGAGCATTTGGGTACCGGCGATGTGAAATACCATATGGGCTATTCGTCTGATGTTGAGACCGAAGGCGGTATGGTGCATCTGGCGCTGGCCTTTAACCCTTCGCATCTGGAAATTGTCAGCCCGGTAGTTATAGGTTCGGTACGTGCTCGCCGCGACCGTCTGGACGAAGCGCGCAGCAATATGGTGTTGCCAATCACCATTCACGGCGATGCGGCGATCACCGGTCAGGGCGTGGTTCAGGAAACACTGAACATGTCGTTGGCTCGCGGTTATGAAGTGGGCGGTACGGTGCGTATCGTCATCAATAACCAGGTTGGTTTTACCACCTCCAATCCAAAAGACGCACGTTCTACCGAATACTGTACTGATATTGCCAAAATGGTGCAGGCCCCGATTTTCCACGTCAATGCCGATGACCCTGAAGCGGTGGCTTTTGTTACTCGCCTGGCATTGGATTTCCGTAACACCTTTAAGCGTGACGTAATGATCGATCTGGTCTGCTACCGTCGTCATGGCCATAACGAGGCCGATGAACCCAGTGCTACCCAGCCGTTGATGTATCACAAGATCAAGAAACACCCAACGCCGCGTAAAATCTATGCTGACATTTTGACCGAACAAAACGTTGCCAGCCTCGAAGATGCCACGGAAATGGTCAACCTGTACCGTGATGCCTTGGATGCCGGCGAGTGTGTGGTCGCCGAGTGGCGCCCCAATGATATGCATACCTTCACCTGGTCTCCTTATCTCAACCATGAGTGGGACGAAGTCTATCCGTCGACCGTTGAGCCAAAACGTTTGCAAGAGTTGGCGCGACGCGTCAGCCATGTTCCCGACACCATTGAAATGCAGGCTCGCGTTGCCAAGATTTACGGTGACCGTGCCGATATGGCCGAAGGCAAAAAACTGTTCGACTGGGGCGGTGCGGAAAACCTGGCTTATGCCACGCTGGTTGATGAAGGCATTCCTATTCGTCTCTCCGGCGAAGATACCGGACGCGGCACCTTCTTCCACCGTCATGCGGTGATCCACAACCAGACCAATGGCTCGGTGTATGTGCCACTGGCCAATATCCACAACAGCCAGGGTGAGTTTAATGTCTGGGACTCGGTCTTGTCGGAAGAAGCGGTACTGGCCTTTGAATATGGCTACGCCACCGCAGAACCGCGTACGCTGACTATCTGGGAAGCGCAGTTCGGTGACTTTGCCAACGGTGCCCAGGTAGTGATTGACCAGTTCATCAGCTCCGGCGAGCAAAAATGGGGCCGTATGTGCGGTCTGGTCATGCTGCTGCCGCACGGCTATGAAGGGCAGGGACCAGAGCACTCTTCGGCACGTCTGGAGCGTTATCTGCAACTTTGCGCCGAACAGAATATGCAGGTGTGTATTCCGTCAACACCGGCTCAGGTTTACCACATGATACGTCGTCAGGCGTTGCGTGGTATGCGTCGTCCGTTAATTGTCATGTCACCGAAGTCATTATTGCGTCATCCGCTGGCAGTATCCTCTCTCGATGAACTGGCCAACGGCAGTTTCCTGCCGGCGATTGGTGAAGTTGATGAGCTGGATGCAAAACAAGTGAAGCGCGTCGTGATGTGTTCCGGCAAAGTCTATTATGATTTACTGGAGCAGCGCCGCAAAAACGAACAAACCGATGTTGCCATCATCCGTATCGAACAGCTTTATCCTTTCCCGCACAAAGCGGTACAAAGCGTCATTGAGCAGTATGCGCACGTACATGATTTTGTCTGGTGCCAGGAAGAGCCGCTCAACCAGGGTGCCTGGTACTGCAGTCAGCACAATTTCCGTGAAGTTGTGCCATTTGGTGCTTCTTTACGCTACGCAGGACGTCCGGCTTCAGCCTCGCCTGCTGTGGGCTATTTGTCTGTTCACCAGAAGCAGCAGCAAGAGCTGGTGAATGACGCACTGAACGTTCAATAGCCGTATTGACACCCAAAGTCACTGGCGCTGCCGCTGAGACAGCAGTTGCGCCAGGTACGGCGGGGATAAAAGTTTAAGCATAAGGATTGATAATGAGTAGCGTAGATATTCTGGTCCCTGACCTACCTGAATCCGTTGCGGATGCGACGGTTGCCACCTGGCACAAAAAACCTGGTGACAGCGTTGAGCGTGATGAAGTGCTGGTTGAAATCGAAACTGACAAAGTGGTGTTGGAAGTCCCGGCCAGTGAATCTGGTATCCTGGATACTATTCTTGAAGACGAAGGCGCTACCGTGCTTTCCCGTCAAATCCTCGCCCGCCTGCGCCCAGGCGACAGCTCTGGCAAACCCAGCCAGGCCAAAAGCTCAGACAAGGAATCGACTCCGGCACAGCGCCATACCGCTGCCCTGGAAGAAGAGACCAATGACGCCCTCAGCCCGGCGATCCGCCGCCTGATTGCCGAACACTCCCTCGATGCCAACGCCATTAAAGGCAGCGGTGTAGGGGGTCGTCTGACCCGCGAAGATATCGAGCAGCATATTGCCAAAACCGGCAAAGATGCTAAAGCAGCTCCAGCACCCGCCGCCGCCAAACCGGCAGCGCCAGCGGCAGCAGCCCTGGGTGCGCGCAGCGAAAAACGCGTACCAATGAGCCGCTTGCGTAAACGCGTTGCCGAGCGTTTGCTGGAAGCCAAAAACAGTACGGCCATGTTGACGACCTTTAACGAAATCAACATGAAGCCGATTATGGATCTGCGTAAGCAATACGGCGAAGCCTTTGAAAAACGCCACGGTGTGCGTCTGGGCTTTATGTCTTTCTATCTGAAAGCCGTTGTGGAAGCGCTTAAACGTTATCCGGAAGTCAATGCGTCTATCGACGGTGAAGATGTGGTCTACCACAACTACTTCGATATCAGCATTGCGGTATCAACCCCGCGCGGCCTGGTAACGCCGGTACTGCGTGATGTCGATACTCTGGGCATGGCGGATATCGAAAAACAAATCAAAGAACTGGCAGTGAAAGGCCGCGATGGCAAACTGAAAGTTGAAGAGCTGACCGGCGGTAACTTTACCGTGACCAACGGCGGCGTATTTGGCTCGCTGATGTCAACGCCAATCATCAACCCACCGCAAAGTGCGATTCTGGGGATGCATGCCATTAAAGATCGCCCGATGGCCGTCAATGGTCAGGTTGTGATCCAGCCGATGATGTATCTGGCACTCTCTTACGATCACCGTCTGGTGGATGGCCGTGAATCGGTCGGCTTCCTGGTGACCATTAAAGAAATGCTCGAAGATCCGGCGCGTTTGCTGCTGGACGTGTAGTACGCCAGCGCAGCGGATACATAACAATAAGTGCAGGGTAGTTATGGCTACCCTGCAACCTACTGAAATGGATGGATAGAACATCATGAACTTACATGAGTATCAGGCGAAACAGCTTTTCTTGCGCTATGGCCTTCCTGCCCCTACAGGTTTTGCTTGCTCCACCCCGCGTGAAGCGGAAGAGGCTGCATCGAAAATCGGTGCTGGTCCGTGGGTGGTAAAATGTCAGGTTCACGCTGGCGGTCGCGGTAAAGCGGGCGGCGTGAAAGTGGTGAAAAGCAAAGAAGAGATCCGTGCTTTTGCTGAAAACTGGCTGGGTAAACGTCTGGTGACCTATCAGACAGATGCCCATGGCCAACCGGTGAACCAAATTCTGGTAGAAGCGGCAACGGATATCGATAAAGAACTCTATCTCGGTGCCGTAGTCGATCGCAGTTCACGTCGCGTTGTCTTTATGGCGTCGACGGAAGGCGGTGTCGAGATCGAAAAAGTGGCGGAAGAAACGCCCCATCTGATCCACAAAGTCGCCCTTGACCCTTTAACCGGACCTCAGCCTTATCAGGGCCGTGAACTGGCATTTAAGCTGGGTCTGAGCGGCAAGCAGGTTGCACAGTTTACCAAGATCTTTATGGGTCTGGCGGCGATTTTCCTGGAGCGCGATTTGGCGCTGATTGAAATCAACCCGTTGGTGGTGACCCAGGCTGGCGATTTGATCTGCCTTGACGGCAAGCTGGGGGCCGACGGTAACGCCCTGTTCCGCCAACCGGAACTGCGTGAAATGCGTGACCATAGCCAGGAAGATGCCCGCGAATCGCAGGCGGCACAGTGGGAACTCAACTATGTTGCCCTCGATGGCAATATTGGCTGCATGGTGAACGGTGCCGGTCTGGCAATGGGTACCATGGATATCGTCAAATTGCACGGCGGTGAACCGGCCAACTTCCTTGACGTTGGCGGCGGTGCTACCAAAGAGCGCGTCACCGAAGCCTTTAAAATCATTCTCTCTGACGAAAAAGTCAAAGCCGTGTTCGTCAATATCTTCGGCGGTATTGTCCGCTGTGACCTGATTGCCGACGGTATTATCGGTGCCGTGGCGGAAGTTGGCGTCAGCGTACCGGTGGTCGTACGCCTTGAAGGGAACAATGCTGAACTGGGTGCCAAAAAATTGGCAGACAGCGGGTTGAACATCATTGCTGCAACCAGTCTGACCAATGCGGCAGAGCAAGTTGTTGCTGCCGTGGAGGGTAAATAATGTCGATTTTAATCAATAAGAATACAAAAGTTATCTGCCAGGGTTTTACCGGTAGCCAGGGCACTTTCCACTCCGAGCAGGCGATTGCCTATGGTACGCAAATGGTCGGTGGGGTAACGCCAGGCAAGGGCGGCACTGAACATCTGGGGCTGCCGGTATTTAATACCGTGCGTGAAGCGGTAGAAACCACCGGCGCGACCGCATCGGTGATCTACGTGCCGGCCCCTTTCTGTAAAGACTCGATCCTCGAAGCTATTGATGCGGGCATTAAACTGATTATCTGTATCACCGAAGGTATCCCGACGCTGGATATGCTGGTGGTCAAAATGAAGCTTGATCAAAGCGACGCACGCATGATTGGCCCCAACTGCCCGGGTGTTATCACCCCAGGCGAATGCAAAATTGGCATTATGCCCGGCCATATTCATCAGCCTGGCAAAGTGGGGATTGTTTCCCGTTCAGGCACCCTGACCTATGAAGCGGTAAAACAGACCACGGATTATGGTTTTGGTCAGTCAAGCTGTGTCGGTATTGGCGGCGACCCGATCCCGGGTTCAAACTTTATCGATATTCTGAAGCTGTTCCAGGAAGATCCACAAACAGAAGTGATTGTGATGATCGGCGAGATTGGCGGTAATGCAGAAGAAGAAGCTGCTGCCTATATCAAGGAACACGTTACCAAGCCGGTGGTCGGCTACATTGCCGGCGTGACTGCGCCTAAAGGCAAGCGTATGGGCCATGCCGGTGCCATCATTGCCGGTGGTAAAGGGACAGCGGATGAGAAGTTCGCAGCCCTCGAAGCGGCTGGTGTCAAGACGGTACGCAGCCTGGCAGATATTGGCAAGGCAGTAAAAGCTGTGCTGCCGCAGTAACTGTCAAGGGTGATAACCAGGCCATCTGCTTGCAGATGGCCTTTTTTTTAACTGAATATTGGCGAGCTTTATCTCGTTCTGAATTAGCGGCTTTGCACGAAATAGACTAGGCTTGATAATAAAATGAACTTTTTATGATCTATGTCAAGATGCGTGTTTTAAATATTTAAAACAGCGTTTTGAGGAAAATAATGCGGATATTTGGAACTTATATACTACATTTATTTAACAAGAGTAGATAAATAAAAAACAAACGATCTACCTGTTAACACTATCAGTTTTAATTTCCTGGATTTTTTATAAATACTCTGGAAATAAATGCAAGAAGGGCTTAAATTGCTCTGGATCAATTCACGCCATAAATGAAAGAAATAGCAGGAATTGATCTGTATACAGAAAATTGGCTTTGGCGCACAAAAAGGCCTATTTATTGTATGGAATTAGTAGCGTAATATTAGCCGAGTACTAAGAAAGATATTTATTATGAATGAAGTGGGTCTTTTGCCGCATCATTCCTCCTCCTTTTAAACCACAATCATCAAGACTGCGATCCTCAACGGGATCAACGTGTGAACAGGGGCGGTCAAAAAAGGGGGATTTATAAATAAATGATTTTAAAACAGCAGGTTAATTACTGGTAGTTGTGAGGCGTATTCAGGCTTGATACGTCAGAGAGTCGCAATTTGGAGTCTTCCTCCGAGGAGCAAGGGGTTAAGATGTTTGATATCGTTGAGCTGTCGCGTTTACAGTTTGCTTTAACTGCCATGTACCATTTTCTGTTTGTACCACTTACGCTGGGTATGGCGTTTTTGTTGGCAATAATGGAAACGGTTTATGTGCTTTCTGGCAAACAAATCTATAAGGATATGACCAAGTTCTGGGGCAAGTTGTTTGCAGTCAACTTTGCGCTGGGTGTGGCCACTGGCTTGACCATGGAATTCCAGTTCGGGACCAACTGGTCATATTTCTCACATTATGTCGGAGATATCTTTGGCGCGCCGTTAGCCATCGAAGGCTTAATGGCATTCTTCCTGGAATCAACGCTGGTTGGTTTGTTCTTCTTTGGCTGGGATCGCCTGACCAAAGTTCAGCATATGACCGTCACCTGGTTCGTTGCGCTGGGGTCTAACCTGTCAGCACTGTGGATCCTGGTGGCAAACGGCTGGATGCAAAACCCGGTGGCGTCTGATTTCAACTTCGAAACCATGCGTATGGAAATGGTCAGCTTCTCTGAGCTGGTGCTGAACCCGGTCGCACAGGTTAAATTTGTGCACACCGTGGCGGCAGGGTACGTGACTGGGGCAGTATTTATTCTGGCCATCAGCTCTTACTACCTGTTGAAAGGACGTGATATCGCTTTTGCCAAGCGTTCTTTTGCCATCGCTGCCAGTTTTGGTTTGGCTGCCACGCTGTCCGTTATCGTGTTGGGTGATGAATCTGGCTACGAAATGGGTGACGTACAAAAAACCAAACTTGCTGCTATTGAAGCCGAGTGGGATACCCAACCTGCACCTGCCAACTTTACGCTGATCGGACTGCCAAATCAGGACAAAATGGAGAATGAATATTCTCTGCAAATTCCTTATTTGCTGGGGCTGATTGCTACGCGTTCAGTCGATACACCAGTGACTGGCCTGCGCGACCTGATGGCACAGCACCAGGTACGTATCAGAAACGGTATCAAGGCTTACACCCTGTTGGAAGAATTGCGTTCGGGTAACACCGATCCGGCGGTTCGCAGCGATTTTGAGAAAACCAAACAGGATCTCGGCTATGGCATGTTGTTAAAACGCTATACCGAAAAAGTCAGCGATGCGACGGAAACCCAGATCCAGCAGGCAACCAAAGATTCCATTCCACGCGTTCTGCCGCTGTACTTTGCCTTCCGTATCATGGTCGCCTGTGGCTTCCTGATCCTGTTGATTATCGGTTTGTCCTTCTTTACCGTTATCCGCGGCAAAATTGGTCAAAAACGCTGGCTGCATCGCGCGGCGCTCTATTCTCTGCCATTACCCTGGATTGCAGTTGAAGCAGGCTGGTTTGTTGCCGAATATGGCCGTCAACCCTGGGCGATTGGTGAAATTCTGCCAACGGCAGTGGCCAACTCTTCATTGACTACCGGTGACGTGCTGTCCTCAATGATCCTGATCTGCGGACTCTATACGCTGTTCCTGGTGGCGGAAATGTTCCTGATGTTCAAGTTTGCGCGCCTGGGTCCAAGCAGTCTGAAAACCGGCCGTTATCATTTTGAACAACCAGCCGCTTCTGTACAGCATGCACGGTAATAGGGAGACCACTTATGTTTGACTATGAAGTATTAAGGTTCATCTGGTGGGCACTGATTGGTGTGCTGTTTATCGGCTTTGCGGTCACCGATGGATTTGATATGGGCGTCGGTATTCTGGTGCGCATTATCGGCAAAACGGATACCGATCGTCGTGTGATGATCAACGCCATCGCCCCGCACTGGGATGGCAACCAGGTGTGGCTGATCACCGCCGGCGGCGCGCTGTTTGCCGCTTGGCCAATGGTTTATGCTGCCGCCTTCTCAGGCTTTTATGCGGCGATGATCCTGGTGCTGTGCGCCTTGTTCTTCCGTCCGCTGGGCTTTGATTACCGTGCCAAAGTTGACGACAAACGTTGGCGTGGCATGTGGGACTGGGGCATCTTTATCGGTAGCTTTGTACCGGCGGTCGTCTTCGGTGTGGCCTTTGGTAACCTGTTACAGGGTGTGCCTTTCCATATCGATGAATACCTGCGCCTGTTCTACACCGGCAATCTGCTGCAACTGTTGAACCCGTTCGGTTTACTGGCTGGTATTGTCAGTCTGACCATGCTGGTTACCCAGGGGGCGACCTATCTGCAGATGCGTACTACCGGTGAGCTGCACCTGCGCACCCGTACCGCTTCACAGATCTCTGCCCTGGTGATGATGGTTTGCTTCCTGCTCGCCGGTATCTGGCTGGTGAAAGGGATTGACGGTTATGTGGTGACTTCTGCCATTAACACTGCCGCCGAGTCGAATCCACTGCGTAAAACTGTTGCTCATCAGGCGGGTGCCTGGCTGCTCAACTTTAACCGCATGCCGATTCTGTGGGCTATTCCGGCATTGGGTGTGATCCTGCCTTTATTGACCATTTTGTTCTCAAAAATCAATAAAGGGGCATTGGCATTTGTCACTTCATCGTTGACCATTGCCTGTGTGATCCTGACCACCGGTGTGACCATGTTCCCGTTTGTGATGCCGTCTATCACTAATCCGAATGCCAGTCTGACCATGTGGGATGCGACCTCCAGTCCATTAACCCTTAAAGTGATGACTGTGGTTGCCTGCATCTTTGTGCCGATCATTCTGATCTACACCAGCTGGGCTTATTACAAGATGTTTGGACGTCTCGACAAGACTTACATCGAAAACAACAAGCATTCTTTGTACTAAATTCAATGATAACGGGAGCCTAAACCATGTGGTACTTTGCCTGGATACTTGGAACTCTTCTGGCTTGCTCTGTGGGCATTATCACCGCCCTGGCGCTGGAACACAGTGAAGAAAGCAAAGCAGCAGAAGATGTAAAATAATGAGTGTGATAGCGGATAAGTTCTACGCTATTACTGATAAGGGCCCCTTGCGGGCCCTTTCATTAGTACTGGCACTGGTGATGGCCGGGTGTGTTTTTTGGCATCCGGCAAAATTTGCCTCGCAAACCAGCAACCTCGCTGTATGGCAAGGTATTGTGCTGATTTGGGCGGTGTGCAGCGGGATTGTCCACGGACTGGGGTTTCGCCCTGCGTCTTCCCTGTGGAAAACCCTGTTTTCACCCCTGCTGGCCGCGGTCATTCTGCTTGTCGGGTTGGTATATTTTTTTACATGATTTACAAAAACCTGACATTGCCATTTCTATGGGCCGTTCTGGCCCATAATTATTTTCAATCAAGACTCGCTACCCATTCCAAACCTTAAATCACTTGCGTATAGTAGTGCCGTCAAATTGCAATACGGGATGTAGAGTGAGTAATTCGTTGTTCCGATGGCCTGTTCGTGTCTTTCTTGAAGACACAGATGCAGGTGGCGTGGTTTACCATGCCCGTTACGTCGCCTTTTTTGAAAGGGCTCGCACAGAAATGTTGCGCCAACGCAATATTCACCAGCGTAAGCTGCTGGAAGAAAATATCTCTTTTGTGGTTCGCCGTATGACGGTTGAGTATCTGTCACCCGCACGCCTTGACGACTTGCTGGATGTTCAGACTGAGATAACCGCTATTCGGGGGGCCTCTCTTACCTTTGCACAACGAATTCTTGATTCGCGTGGAAACCTTCTGAGTTTTGCAGAAGTGTTAATTGCATGCATCGATCCACATCAAATGAAGCCACGAGCGCTTCCTAAGTCTATTGTCGCGGAGTTTAAGCAGTGACTGACATGAACATTTTGGATTTATTTTTAAAGGCCAGCATTCTGGTCAAGCTGATCATGCTTGTCTTGGTCTGTTTCTCAATTGCTTCCTGGGCGATTATCATTCAGCGAACGAAGGTCTTGAATGCGGCAACCCGTGAAGCTGAAGCCTTTGAAGATAAATTTTGGTCTGGTATTGAGCTGTCTCGTTTATATCAGGAAAGTCAGGGACGTCGTGACAGCCTGACGGGTACCGAACAGATTTTTCATTCCGGCTTTAAAGAGTTTGCCCGTTTGCACCGTGCCAATAGCCATGCGCCGGAGTCGGTCATTGAAGGCTCCTCCCGTGCCATGCGTATCTCTTTCAACCGTGAGCTGGAAACCCTGGAAACACACATCCCGTTCCTCGGCACCGTAGGGTCTATTAGCCCGTATATCGGTCTGTTTGGTACGGTTTGGGGGATCATGCACGCCTTTATCGGTTTGGGTGCTGTTAAACAAGCTACGTTGCAAATGGTGGCACCGGGTATCGCCGAAGCACTGATTGCCACGGCAATCGGTTTGTTTGCGGCTATCCCTGCGGTTATGGCTTACAACCGCCTGAATCAGCGCGTTAACAAACTCGAACAAAATTACGATAACTTCATGGAAGAGTTCACGGCTATCCTGCACCGTCAGGCTTTCTCTCGCGAAAGTAGCAATTAAGGGAGGACAGCATGGCTCGAGTACGAGGTCGTCATCGTCGCGAACTGAAGTCTGAGATTAATATCGTTCCGCTGCTTGATGTGTTGTTGGTTCTGTTGCTGATCTTTATGGCTACGGCGCCCATTATCACGCAAAGCGTAGAAGTCGATTTGCCAGACGCGACTGACTCTAAAAGTGTATCCGCGGATGATAACCCCCCGGTTATTATTGAAGTGGCTGGCGTAGGCCAATACACCATTGTTGTTGACCATCAGAGAATGGAACAACTGCCGGAGCAGCAGGTTGTTGCGGAAGCAACAAAACGTATACAGGCTAATCCGAAGACCGTATTCCTGATCGGTGGGGCGAAACAAGTGCCCTATGATGAGATTATCAAGGCGCTGAATTTGCTGCATCAGGCCGGTGTGAAATCTGTAGGTTTGATGACACAACCGATCTGATCCTTGGGCAGTGGGTAACGTTTATTTTAAACCTGGTTCGTGGACGTGAAGTAATAGCACTCTCTGACAATATGATAAGTACAGAAGAGGGCAGACGTGTGCGGACCAGGCTTTAGCAATCCTGTGTTGGGAAATCTATTTTGGTAAAGGCAACTGCAACTGAACAAAACGATAAGCTCAAACGCGCCGTTATTGTTTCGGTCGTTCTGCATATCATATTGATAGCCCTGTTGATTTGGGGTTCTCTTGAAGAGGACACCAGTATGAGCGGCGGCGGCGGTGGTACCAGTATTGATGCCGTGATGGTGGATTCCGGTGCCGTGGTTGATCAATACAACCGCGAGCAGCAGCAACAGGCAGATTCACAACGTGCTGCACAATCGCGTCAGAAAAAAGCTGAACAACAGGCCGAAGAACTGCAAGAGAAGCAAGCTGAACAACAGCAGCAGCAAAAAGAGCTGGAGAAAGAGCGTTTAGAAGCCCAGCAGGCTGCGCAACAGCAAAAAGCCGAACAGCAAAAACAGGCTGAAGAGCAGCAGAAGCAGGCGGCAGAGCAACAAAAACAGGCCGCTGAGCAGCAAAAACAAGCAGCAGAACAGCAAAAGCAGGCAGCCGAGCAACAAAAACAAGCTGCCGAGCAGAAACAGGCAGCAGATGCCGCGGCGAAAGCCAAAGAGCAGCAGAAACAAGCGGCTGATGCGGCTGCCAAAGCGAAAGCCGAAGCGGATAAAGCCGTGAAGGCCCAGGCCGATGCTCAGAAAAAAGCCGAAGCTGAAGCCAAGAAAGAAGCAGAAGCTACTGCCGCCGCTGCCGCTGCCGCAGCGAAGAAACAGGCGCAGGCCGAAGCCAAGAAGGCGGCTGAGGCAGCTGAAGCTGCAAAAGAAAAAGCGACGGCAGACGCTGAGAAAAAGGCGGCTGCACAAGAAGCCAAAGAAGCCGCTGCTGAAGCGAAAGCCGAAGCTGCCAAGGCTGCTGCCGAGGCGAAAGCTGCGGCAGCCAAAGAAGCCGCCGATGCTAAAGCCGCGGAAGCCAAGGCAGCCGCAGCCAAAGCCGCGGGTGAAGCCAAAGCCGCAGCGGCCAAGGCAGCCGGCGAGGCCAAGAAGAAAGCCGCCGCAGCGGCAGCTAAAGAGTCTTCTGATGTTGATGATTTGTTTGGCGGTCTGGCTTCTTCCAAAAATGCGCCTAAAGGTGGCGGTGGTGCTCCGGCAGGCCAGGGAAGCAGTAAGAAAAGTGGCGCATCTGGCGCAGATATTTCCAACTATGCAGGTCAGGTACAGGCTGCTATACAGAGCCGATTCTATGACTACCAGTCATATATCGGTAAGACCTGTACGCTACGCATTAAATTGGCACCAGATGGCACGCTGATAAATATTCAGTCCGAGGGTGGCGATCCTGCTCTCTGTCAGGCCGCGATGGCTGCAGCGAAACAGGCGCGTATCCCGAAACCGCCAACAACAGCAGTTTATGATGTGTTTAAGAATGCACCGCTAGACTTTAAACCTCAGTGAGTCGTCTTGGATAAGTAGGGTAGGCAAGGGGTGTTTGCAGGTCGCGGGAATATGAATAACGACGCCTGCGACCACCCTGACTATGGACAAGATGATAAAAAGGTCGAAAATATCAATTTTTAGGATATTTTCCATAGCTTATCTGGTGTTTATATAGTTTTGTGTGCATTGGTTTGTTAAAATTCTGCTAATTTATCGCGGGAAGAATTAGCCGGTCAGAAGTCGTGTTCCGCAGGTGTCAGAACAAGTTAAAATAGCGGTCAGTCGCGCTTTCCCCACGCGGAAAATGGGAATAGTCTGTGCGGCTGCTTTGCCTTTTGTGAAGGCTTCTTGCGGGGCTTAAGATTTCTTTTTGGCTCAGAGTCCAGATAAGGGAGATACAATGAAACAGGCAATTCGAGTAGCGTTCGGCCTTTTGATGATGTGGGCTTCGGTGTTGCATGCGGAAGTTCGCATCGAGATTACCCAGGGGGTGGATTCCGCTCGCCCGATCGCCGTGGTGCCTTTTAAATGGGCCGGTCCGGGGACTCCTCCGCAAGATATTGGTAGCATCGTTGCTGCCGACTTGCGAAACAGTGGTAAATTTAACCCGATTGATGCTGCGCGTATGCCGCAACAACCGAGTACCGCAGCAGAAGTCACCGCTTCTGCGTGGAGTGCACTGGGTGTTAACGACGTTATTGTCGGACAGATCCAGCCAGGCGCTGACGGTGGCTATCTGGTAAATTACCAGTTGGTTGATACTTCTGGTGCTACAGGTGCAGTTCTGGCTCAGAACCAATATAAAATCACCAAAGAATGGCTGCGTTATGCCGGCCATACCGCCAGTGATGAAGTATTTGAAAAACTGACCGGTATTAAAGGTGCCTTCCGTACGCGTATTGCCTATGTGGTGCAAACCAACGGCGGCAGCTTCAAATATGAACTGCGCGTAGCGGATTATGATGGCTACAATCAATTTGTGGTGCATCGTTCACCTGAGCCACTGATGTCCCCGGCCTGGGCGCCAGACGGCAGCAAGCTGGCCTATGTGAGTTTTGAAAGCGGACGTTCTGCGCTGGTTGTGCAAACGTTGGCCAATGGCGCTATCAGACAGATCGCTGACTTCCCGCGTCACAACGGGGCACCAGCCTTTTCTCCGGATGGCACCAAACTGGCGATGGCATTGTCTAAATCAGGCAGCCTGAACCTGTATGTTATGAATTTATCATCTGGCCAAATCAGCCCGGTGACTGATGGACGCAGTAACAGTACTGAACCGACTTGGTATCCAGACAGCCAGAACCTGGCGTTTACCTCGGATCAGGGCGGACGTCCTCAGTTGTATAAAGTGAATATTAATGGCGGTGCGCCTCAGCGTCTGACGTGGGAAGGTTCTCAGAACCAGAACTCAGATGTTAGCTCCGATGGGAAATTCATTGTAATGGTTAGCTCAAATAGCGGCAGCCAACACATCGCCAAACAAGATCTGGAAACGGGAGCCGTTCAAGTATTAACGGACACGTTCCTGGATGAAACGCCTAGTCTCGCACCAAACGGCACCATGGTTATCTATAGTTCCTCTCAAGGGCTAGGTAAGGTGCTGCAGTTGGTTTCGACTGATGGGCGGTTCAAAGCGCGTCTTCCGGCTACCGATGGTCAGGTCTCATTTCCTGCCTGGTCGCCGTACCTGTGATGCATGTGTAAATATGTATGGCAAATTATAAAAAAGGATCAAAGAGATGCAACTTAATAAAGTGCTAAAAGGGCTGCTGCTGGCTGTGCCTGTACTGGCAATCGCTGCTTGTAGTTCACACAAAAGCGCAGACAATGGCCAATCTGGCATGGGCGCTAGCACTGGTACTGAAAGCGGCAACATGTCTTCAGAAGAACAAGCTCGTCTGCAGATGCAACAACTGCAGAAGAACAACATCGTTTACTTTGGCTTAGACAAATACGATGTTTCTTCTGAATACGCTCAGATGCTGGATGCACACGCTGCATTCCTGCGTAGCAACCCGTCATACAAAGTGACTGTTGAAGGTAACGCCGATGAACGTGGCACACCTGAATACAACATCGCGTTGGGTGAACGTCGTGCTAACGCAGTTAAAATGTATCTGCAGGGTAAAGGCGTTTCTGCTGACCAAGTCTCTATCGTTTCTTACGGTAAAGAAAAACCAGCTGTACTGGGTCATGACGAAGCGGCTTACTCCAAAAACCGTCGTGCCGTACTGGTATACTAAGAGAATCGCATGAGCGGTAACTTCAGACATCACTTGTTGAGTCTGTCGTTATTGGTTGGCGTAGCGGCCCCCTGGGCCGCTACTGCCTCGGCGCCAATCAGTAATGTCGGCTCAGGCTCGGTAGAAGATCGAGTCACCACCCTTGAACGTATTTCTAACGGTCAAGGCCAGCTATTAACTCAACTTCAGCAACAACTCTCTGACAATCAACGTGATATTGACAGTCTTCGTGGGCAAATCCAGGAAAACCAATACCAGTTGAGCCAGATTACCGATCGTCAAAAGCAAATCTACCAACAGATGGATACGTTAAGTAGCCAGGGTTCTGCTGGTGCGAATGCCGCAGCTGCAGGTGCCGCAGCAGGCGCTTCCGCTGCTGATGCCGGTTCTGCTGCCCAGGCACCCGCCAACGCTGCGCCGGCGAGCACGGGTGACGAGAATACCGATTACAATGCCGCAGCTTCACTGGCATTGGATAAGAAAGATTTCGATCAGGCCATTTCTGCATTCCAGGCCTTTATCAAGCAGTATCCAAAATCGACTTACCTGCCTAATGCCAATTATTGGTTAGGCCAGTTGTATTACAACAAGGGTAAGAAAGATGATGCGGCATATTTTTATGCAGTAGTGGTGAAAAATTTCCCGAAATCACCGAAAAGCCCAGACGCCATGTTTAAGGTTGGGGTGATCATGCAGGAGAAGGGCCAGAGCGATAAAGCAAAAGCCGTGTTCCAGCAGGTCGTTAAACAGTACCCAAATACTGAATCCGCCAAGCTTGCGCAAAAACGTTTGTCTGCAGAATAGTTTGTTATTCAGGCCCGAAAAGTGAGCATTTTGCCTACTTTTCGGGCCTGAGTGCTTGAAGAACAAGCAGTCAGGTCATAATCCTTAAATTTAAGTTGCACTGCCGAGATATATTAGTAATATATGCCGCCGTTGCCCAGACAACTTGTAACAGGTTACCGCGGCAAGCATTTTAGGCAGAAACAGTGGGTCGTTAGCTCAGTTGGTAGAGCAGTTGACTTTTAATCAATTGGTCGCAGGTTCGAATCCCGCACGACCCACCACTGTTTAGTATGAAGAACGTTTTTAGTAAGACAGTAAAGCAGTAAGACAGTAAACAGAGGGTCGTTAGCTCAGTTGGTAGAGCAGTTGACTTTTAATCAATTGGTCGCAGGTTCGAATCCCGCACGACCCACCACTGTTTAGTATCGAGAACGTTTTAGTAAGGCAGCAAAGCAGCAAGACAGTAAACAGAGGGTCGTTAGCTCAGTTGGTAGAGCAGTTGACTTTTAATCAATTGGTCGCAGGTTCGAATCCCGCACGACCCACCACTGTTTAAGTCGCAAGGCATAATATTCTGTAGCAGGTTAGCGTGAAGAGATACCGCTCACACCTCAACAGTTTAAGACATTGATAAAAGCGCCTGATGGCGTTTTTTGCGTTTTAAGGGGCGAGAAAATATTTTTCGTCGGAGCCAGGTGTACCATCCCCCTCCTTCTCCTTGCTATGCCCTGTCCCATCCTCCATTCCTTTGTTAAATTTTAAGTCACTTAAACAAATTTCCTCATAAGAGCAAAATTACAGCGACTTTTCTCCGATATCAGAGTATTTTGTTTAGCATACAAAACAAACGGCCCGCTAAAGGCTGACCCTGCTTCCAAGCCTGATGTTGACGGCGTGATGAGATGATGAGTAATGAGCGATATCCTGGACCTGAACGCGGCGGTTTATCCTTTCCCTCCCAAACCGGCCTGCTTAAACGACACTGAGAAACACTTTTATAAAGAAAAAATTAAAAGGTTACTTAAAGAGCGTGATGCGGTAATGGTGGCTCATTACTATACCGACCCCGAAATCCAGGCGCTGGCGGAGGAAACCGGAGGCTGTGTCGCCGATTCCCTGGAGATGGCCCGCTTTGGCAGCCAACACTCGGCCTCGACCCTGCTGGTCGCCGGGGTACGCTTTATGGGCGAAACCGCCAAAATTCTCAGTCCGGAAAAAACCGTATTGATGCCGACGCTGCACGCCGAATGCTCGTTGGATTTAGGCTGCCCCGAACAGGCCTTCTCTGATTTTTGCGATAGTCACCCCGATCGCACTGTGGTGGTTTATGCCAATACTTCAGCGGCGGTGAAAGCCCGTGCCGATTGGGTGGTCACCTCAAGTATCGCCGTCGAACTGATTGAGCATCTGGATAGTCTGGGTGAGAAAATTATCTGGGCACCGGATCGCCACCTCGGTAATTATGTGCGTAAACAGACCGGAGCCGACATTCTCTGCTGGCAGGGCGCCTGTATCGTCCATGACGAGTTTAAAACCCAGGCGTTGACCCGCATGAAAGCCTTGTACCCCGATGCGGCTGTGCTGGTGCACCCAGAGTCGCCACAGGCCATCGTCGAAATGGCAGATGCTGTGGGCTCCACCAGTCAACTGATCCAGGCCGCCAGAACGTTGCCAAACAACAGACTGATTGTGGCCACCGATCGCGGTATTTTTTATAAAATGCAACAGGCCTGTCCCGACAAAGAGCTGTTTGCCGCGCCAACCGCCGGTGAAGGTGCCAGTTGCCGCACCTGTGCCCATTGTCCGTGGATGGCAATGAATGGACTGAAAGCCATTGCTGATGGATTGGAGCAGGGTGGAAGCCAGCATGCAGTCGAAGTGGAGGAAAGCTTGCGACTTAAATCGCTGATCCCGTTAAACCGTATGCTGGATTTTGCCGCTGGCCTGAAATTACGCGTTCAGGGCAATGCCTGACCGAGAAACCATGGGCCCTGGCGGGCCCATGATGAGGTTAATGCGAGTGATTGTGGTGATGATGATGGGCGTGGCCCGTCTCGCTGGTCAGCCCTTCGTTAAGATTACAGTCGGGCATTTCGCAGGTTCCGTACTCCATCTGGATGGTGGCATGGCCGATGCGGTACTTTTCTCGCAGGTAGTGTTGCATTCTGGCTAACAGCGCGTCGTGGTCGTGCGGGGGGATCACCTGAGTATGCAGGGTCATCAGGCGTTGCTCACCGATTTGCCAGACGTGAACATGATGTACACTGCGCACCTCCGGGATCGCCAGCGATAGATCTTTGCGCAGCTTGTCGATATCAATTTCCTGCGGCGTACCTTCCAGCAGTTCATGAAAACTTTCCCGCAGCAGACCCCAGGCATTGCGCAGTACCAGACAGGAAACCACTACCGATAAAATAGGGTCAATTGGCGTCCAGCCAGTTTTCATAATCACCAGCGCAGCCACTACCGCCCCGACCGAACCCAGCAAATCACCCATCACATGCAATGCTGCCGCCCGCACATTAATATTCTCTTTTTCTTCCCCCTGATGCAGTAACCAAAAAGCCAGCAGATTGGCGAACAGCCCGGCGATAGCCACCGCCAACATAGTGCCGCCCAGCACTGGTTCAGGGGTCATAAAGCGGCGAATGGCTTGCCAGAGGATCAATATCACTATCAGTAATAGCGCCGAGGCATTAACAAAGGCGGCCATGGTGGTCAGACGCAAATAGCCAAAGGTATGGCGGGCGTTGGCTTTACGCCGTGCAAAACGCACCGCCAGCAACGCCATCAACAGCGCTGCGGCATCCGTCAGCATATGACCGGCATCGGCCAGCAGGGCCAGCGAGCCGGAGATAAAGCCGCCAAGCACTTCGGCCACCATAAAGATCAGGGTCACCAAAAAAGCCAACAGTAAACGGCGGCTATTTCTATCCTCAGGTAAAAGAGACTGGGCTGTCATGTTGTTCCTTATTGTTGAGCGCCAGAGGACGCGGCGGATCAATGTGTTGCGGCAGCGGCTGCTGCGCGCAGGATATGCAATTTGCGCAGCAGATCCTGTAATGGATTGATAACCTTATTATAGGCTTGTTCCGTTATCTTGCCTTGCTGACACTGGACGATAAGCTGCTGGCAGCGCGCCGCCTGTTCTGCTTCACCCAGTATCAGCAAGCTGCCTTTAATGCGATGCACCGCTTTGCCCATCGCCGCGCTATCCCGCTTCTGATAGGCCTGTAGCAAACGCTGCCCGTCTTCGCTCAGCGTTTGCTCAAGGGTATCCAGCAGGCGTTTCACCAACCGGGGATCCTGATTTCCGCGCTCTTTGATGGCGCTGTCCAGCGACGCCAAATCTTGCTGCTGCTGTTGTTGTACCCGCGTCAAAATATCTTCAATGGCCGCCAACGCAATGGGCTTGGTGACAAAATCCTGCACTTTCAGCGGGGTGACCGGCAAACGGGTAAACTCCTGAACATCGGCCGAACACAGGGCAATATGACACGGCTGACGACCCAGTTGCTGCTCCTGACGTCGGATCAGGCGGCTAAGGGTGACGCCATCGGGGTGTGGCATATTGTAGTCGATAAATAACAGGTCAAAGGGCGACAAATAATGCGCCTGCAAAAAGGTTCTGCCACTTTCAAACACCTCGGCATGAATGCCGCAGATCAGCAACTGACGCTGAATAAGCAGTAGATTGGTAGGGTGATCGTCAATGGCGGCAACCCGCAATGGAAAGCCTGGTTTTTCTTGTTGTCCTTGAGGTTCAAGCGCTGGCGCCGCTTCGGCGATGGCTCCTGGCGGCAGGCGGGGCGCCGGCAGAGTGACGGTCACCCGGGTGCCGACACCGAGGGTAGAGGTCAGCGTGATGGTGCCAGACATTGTCTCGACAATCTCTTTGCAGACCGATAGACCCAGTCCGCTGCCTTGTACTGAAATGCGCTGCGCCCCGGCGGCGCGATAAAAAGGCTGAAACAGCTTGTCCTGCTCCGGCAAGGCGATACCGCTGCCGCTATCGACCACGTCAATGCGCAGTACGCCGTCTGGCGTATCCGCTGCTTGCCAGTTGAGCGTCACGCTAATGGTACCGGCAGAGGTAAACTTGATGGCATTACCAATCAGATTATTCATAATCTGCATCAGGCGGTCGCTGTCGATGACAATCGCCTCTGGCAATGGACCTGCACGTTCTAGCCTGAAGGTGATAGGGCGCTGACCAATCAACGGGATAAAGAGTTTTTCCAGCTGATTTAGCCACGGATCCAGCAGCAACGGGCGAGGTGACAGGGTTAACGTGCCGCTGTCGAGGCGTGCATAGTCCTGTAGGTCGTTAAGCAGATTCATTAATGACGACGCCGAACTGTAAACCAACGGAATATTCTCCCCGACGCGAGGCGAGGTTTTTAGCTCCAGCTCCAACAGCCCAAGAATAGCATGCATGGGAGTGCGCAGCTCATGGCTGATGGTGGCCAGAAAACGGCTCTTGGCGTGGTTGGCCTGCTCTGCTACCTGACGGGCGATCTCCAGCCGTTGGCGCTCATGTTTGTCTTTGCGCTGCAGATAGAGGCGACGCGCCAGAATAATCAGCAGTACGGCTACCGCCACCGCCAACAGGATCAGCAACCCGGTCATCTGCGGCTGCATGCGATTATCGTTGACCGCATCAATCAGATTACGACGATCGCTTAGCCATTCATCACGTAGTGATTGCAAGGTCTGGGCCGGGATCTGTTGCAGATTCTTATCAAGGATACTCAACAACAGGGGTTGGTTTTTATCGACGCCAAAGGCGATAGGATAAGAAATATTATTGGCGGCAAACGCCAGCTTGATCACCCCGGCATAGCGCGACAGGGCAGTGAAATTGGCGGTGACGATATTGTCGACCAGCGCGTCGATCTGGCCTTGAGCCAGCGCGTCATACAGTGCCGGACTGTCATTGAAGATCCTCACCTCCTGATCCGCCGGGATTAGCGCCCCTGCCAGATCGCCACGCACCACCCCTATGCGTTTGGCATGCAGATCCTGCCAGGTGGAGATATTGCCGCTGGCTTGCGCGACATACACACCCCACAGTGAACGATGAAAAGGCATACTGCTTTCATACTGCTGCCGGGTCTGCTGGTAGAGCGGCAATACCGCGCGAAATAGTGCCTTTCCCTGGCTGACGTCGCGGTCGGACTGTTCGGCATTCGCCGACCACACCGGCGTAAAACGCAGCCCACTGTTTTGCGCAATTATATTTAAAATATCGATGGCATAACCGTGCGCCTGACCGTCTGAGCCGCGATAAACAAAGGGATAATCATTGTCCATTGCTGCAAAGCTGACCACCGGATTCTGTTTTACCCACTGACTCTCCATCGGGGTCAAGGCTGCATTGCCGGTATCGAGATAACTGGGGATCGGTTTGTTCCAGCGCCCCTGTAGCTGGTTCATCACCTCCATCGGGGTGCCGCTCAGTGTTTGATTGAGCATAGTTAACAGCGGTTGATCTCGGCTGGCGAAGATAAACGATAAATTACCGAAATTGAGCGCTGTCTCTACCTGATAAATTTGCCCCAGTTGCAGCTGGTCAATAATAAAACTGGCGCTGGCTTCATCGACAATCATATAGTCGCTTTTGCCATTCAATAGCGAGTAGATCGCCTGCAGGTTATTATCAAACGACTGAATATGTTGGCTTAGTTGGTTAATTCTGTGGTAGGCCTGCATGCCGGTCATCTTGCTGATAGCAATCTCTGCCGCAGGGGAATTGACCATGATTTGGCGGCTGTTCTGCCGACTGCGCAGCACGCGCAATGGGCTGACATAATAGGCTTTGCTGGCCCAGATGCCCGGCGGCAGCGGGTTGTCAGGCATGCCATACAGCAGGTCAATTTGCCCCTGTTGCAATGCCTGTAACAGGGCATCACTGGAGTCATAGCCGCTGAGCATAAAGCGTATACCGGTCACCTGTTGCACATAGTTCAGGTAATCGGCATTCAGCCCGTAATAATCACTATCGATAATAATATTGTAAGGGCTGCTGTTATCGCTAAGGATACCAACGCGCAGAGTTTTGCCGCGCCAGGGATTGGCGACGCCGTTAAGCAACAGATCGGTTGGCAACGTCAGGTTGCTGACCAGATGATAAGGGACCGCGGGAGAGGCCAGGCAATAACTGGCGACCCAGACGCCAATTACCATAATAAGCAGCTTAAGCCATTTCATAAATGCTGCAGTTCTTTATAAACCGCCGCCAATTCAAACAAATTATTAGCGCCGGTTTTACGCAGGATATTTTTCTTGTGGGTACTGACGGTTTTATTGCTGATGGTCAACATCTCGGCAATTTGCAGATTGGAATGTCCCTGCGCCAGCAAGCCGATAATCTGTAACTCTTTCGGCGTGAGCGGCGAAGTGATGCCATCACTCTCGCTTCCGTCATCGCTGTCTGTCGCTAACCAGGCGGGGAAGTATTTGCCGCCCTGGCTTAGCACTTCAAAGGCTTTTACCAGTTCTTGCATCGGCTGGCCTTTATTAATAAAGCCACTGGCTCCTGCAGCCAACGCCAAACGCGCGTAGACCTCTTCTTCCTGGGCGGTATAAATCAGTACCGGTTGCGCCGGATAGTGGCGTAGCAGCCGTTTGAGCAACTGTAAGCCATCAACCTGGGGCAGGCCGATATCAAGAATAACCAATTGATAGGCACAGCGTGACATATGAGCCATGGCCTCGATGTCATCAGCCGCACTGTCGAGGACCCAGTCGCGGTCAGCGCGTTGTAACGCGGCGGCGATCGCCACTTCAACTAAAGGATGGTCATCGACTAACAGTAGCCTTGGCATAGTCAGCTCAGTGCAAAGAAAGAGCTTTAGAATAACTTAAGCCTGGACGGTTGCAAATGGCGCTATTGACCAGAAACGGCGGGGAAATCGTCAAAAGGTGGCAGGGAGTCGGCACTCCCTGCCAGATCAGAACGGCATAAAATCAGTTGCCGGTTTCGGCAGATTGTTTACTTCCCGGAGTTTGATTCGGGCAGCGACCATCTTTACAGATAGCAATTTTATGGTCGGTATTTTTACTGGTCTTTTTATGCATTTTGGTCGTTTTGTGGTGTTTGGATGTTGCCGTGTTGGTATCGGAGGTATTGATTTTGCTGTTATCAACCGAATTGGGGGCAATTTTCTGAATCGACCCTGCGCCACCGCTTTCGTTGGCATTGCCGTTGTTGGAACCGGCATCAGTACCTTCTGCTAATGCAACACCACTACTCAAGGCTAAACCTGTGGCAAGAAGTATCATCGCGAGCTTGTTCATAATCCTCATCTCCATCTTGGGGTATTTGTCATTGCATCGTCTAAATAATCAGAAACGCAAAATGTTTAGATTTATTAATCAATATCGACAATATAAACGTATTTAAAACTACGCTTGAGGGCAATTTTTATCTTGGGATTAGCAAACGAAATGCAAGTTAACATTATGAAAAATATATTTTTCATAACCAGTTATTTGCAAGCTGATACACAGGCTGTCGGCAGCTTGTCCATCGTAAGTAAACCATTTAAGCTTGTTAATGTTTGCTTATGTAAAAGCTTAGCTTATGATTGCAGCTTCGCAATAAGATAAATGCCCGATAATCGCAGAAAGCGGATTTACAGCAGTACGCAATACGGCTAGATTGGACGCGCTTAGAATAGAGATCCGTCCTTTTATGAAATACCCAATGGAACAGTTATGAATTATCAAAACGACGATTTACGTATCAAAGACATCAAGGAACTTTTGCCGCCAGTAGCTTTGTTGGAACGATTTCCCGCGACGGATAAAGCCGCGAAGACCGTCTCCCAGGCGCGCAACGCTATCCATAAGATATTGAAAGGTAATGATGATCGTCTGTTGGTGATAATTGGTCCCTGCTCTATTAATGATCCGAAAGCGGCAAAAGAGTACGCCTCACGCCTGCTGACTCTGCGCGAAGAGCTGCGCGGTGAGCTGGAAGTGGTGATGCGTGTCTACTTTGAAAAACCGCGTACGACAGTGGGCTGGAAAGGGCTGATTAACGATCCGCAAATGAACAACAGCTACCAGATTAATGATGGGCTGCGCATTGCGCGTAAATTGTTGCTGGATATTAATGACAGCGGCTTACCGGCTGCGGGCGAATTTCTCGATATGATCACCCCGCAATATCTGGCCGATCTGATGAGCTGGGGCGCTATTGGCGCACGTACTACCGAATCTCAGGTTCACCGTGAACTGGCTTCCGGTTTGTCTTGCCCGGTGGGCTTTAAAAATGGCACCGATGGCACGATCAAAGTCGCTATCGACGCCATCAATGCTGCCGGTGCGCCGCATTGCTTCCTGTCGGTAACCAAATGGGGCCATTCCGCGATTGTCAACACCAGCGGCAACGGTGACTGCCATATCATTTTGCGCGGTGGCAAACAGCCAAACTACAGCGCGCAAGATGTGAAAGAAGTAAAAGAAGGCCTGAAAAAAGGCGGCCTGCCTGCACAAATCATGATTGATTTCAGTCATGCCAATAGCAGTAAACAGTTTAAGAAACAGATGGAAGTCTGTGAAGATGTCTGTGGTCAGTTGGCCCAGGGCGAGCAGGCGATTATCGGCGTGATGGTCGAGAGCCATCTGGTGGAAGGCAGCCAGAGTCTGGATACCGGTGAACCATTGACCTATGGTCAGAGTGTGACCGATGCCTGTATTGGCTGGGAAGACACCGAGATCCTGCTACGTAATCTGGCGCAGGCGGTCAAACAGCGTCGCGGTTAATTCCTGCGCCCCGTCAGGTTACCTGTTGTAGCTAAAGGGTAATCCTCACCGCGTATTGCGAGATAGCGTAATTCTCTCGCACAGCAAAGTCCTGGCCGCAAGGTTGGGACTTTGTCGTTATAGAGGCCGGGGAAATGATATATTAACTGCCTGGTTTAATTTATTGCGTAACTGTCGTTTCGCTGTAGCAAATAATGCAATCTATTTAAACGCCCGCCCAACTAAAATAATAAATTCGGACGTCAGCATAAAAAAAGCCGGCTGCCCAAAGGCAAGCCGGCATTCTGGCGATCCTCAGCCCGCAGGCCGTGGCAATTACTTCGCTTTACCCTGGTTGGCAACTGCAGCCGCTTTTGCCGCGATTTCGTCGGCATTACCCAGGTAGTAGTGTTTAATAGGTTTGAATTGTTCATCAAACTCATACACCAGTGGAACACCGGTCGGGATATTCAGCTCAAGAATTTCGTCTTCGCTCAAGTTATCCAGGTATTTAACCAGCGCACGCAGTGAGTTGCCGTGAGCGGCAACGATAACGCGCTCGCCGCTTTCAATGCGTGGTTTAATCACTTCAGTCCAGTAAGGAATAACGCGATCGATGGTCAGCGCCAGGCTCTCGGTGCATGGCAATTCTTCAGGACGCAATTTTGCATAACGCGGGTCGTGGCCCGGGAAACGCTCATCATCTTTGGTCAGTTCTGGTGGAGTAACGGCAAAACCGCGACGCCATTGTTTTACTTGTTCGTCACCGTATTTCTGCGCGGTTTCAGCTTTATCCAGACCCTGCAACGCACCGTAGTGACGTTCGTTCAGTTTCCAGGATTTTTCTACCGGCAACCACGGTTGATCCAGTTCGTCCAGAATATTCCAGAGCGTGTGGATGGCACGTTTCAGCACAGAGGTATAAGCGAAATCAAAATGGAAGCCTTCATCTTTCAGCAGTTGACCTGCTTGTTTGGCTTCAGTGCGACCTTTGTCTGACAGCTCGACGTCTTTCCAACCAGTAAAACGGTTTTCTTTATTCCACTCACTTTCGCCGTGTCTTACAAGAACCAGCTTGGTTACAGCCATAGCTAAACTCCTCAATTTACTGAAATTCCAATGATAACGGTTATCATTATATGTCCTGAGCCCCTGATACGGCAATCATTAAACGAAATGCACAGTCAGAGTCTTCTGCCTGTGCGTGGTGGTATTGCATTTTCGTCACAATAAATTAAGCGGCTTTTTTCAGACACTGACTCATAAAAGTGGTGCGCGCATCGCCTTTCAGATTCTTTTTGCTTGCGTCGGCATTACAGCTTTTCATCTTGCTTTGCTGCGTTGACATGGCTTTGTCCGGGGTTTTACTTTCGGCTTTCAGGCAGTGGCTCATAAAGGTTTTACGTTCATCACCTTTGAGATTTTGCGTGGTTGCCTGTTGATTGCAATCGGTCATTTTTTGACGTTGTGCCGCCTGTGCCGGGGAGGGCGCTTTTGCGGTCTCGGCCGCCAGTACATTCCCGCCGAGACAAAGTGTAGCAACTAAAGATAACAGAACAGCTAAACGCATAGTTCACTCCTTTCCTTGATGACGCCCTGATTGCCAGGACACTCTGTAAGCGTAGATGCCCCGCTCGGTTTTGCCGGAAAATCCCCGTTTCATGCCGGGTTAACTCACAAAATTTCCGCCATCATCGCCATTTTTTTATAACGCGGAGGATACAATTGCACATTGACACGAATGATTATGATAATTATTATCATTTTCATTACAAAATATTGCGTCATTAAATCCTGATTAATAACAGGGTGTTGTTTCATTTGCTATTTGGTTAACAATTGCTGAGCAAAATAATAATCCTATTATTTTAAGGTTTTTTTTATGTCTACACACAAAGGAACGCGCCCGCTCAACAGCCTTCTTTGCTTAAGTTTGATTGCCAGTTCAATTCTCAATGCCGTTGCTGCAGAAAATAGCAGTGCCATTCCGCCGCTGGTGGCCAAAGGGGCGTCGCACGATAAAACGCCGCCAGCTGCAGCTAAAAAGAGTGAAACTGGCGAAGAGATGACGGTATTGTCACCCAAGGTCGAGAAAAAAGCCGGTACTGCCACCCATATCAGCGCGGCGGATATGCAACGCAGCGGCGGCAACGATTTTGGTACTATTATGCGCTACCAGCCTTTGGTGTCTGCCCCCCATTCTGCCGGTGGTTCCTCGGCAGGCAAAAGCGGCTTTGATCGCAGCGGCTATAGCAGCTACAACATTCGCGGTATGGAAGGTAATCGGGTCGGTATTGATGTTGATGGCATCCCGCTGCCCAATGCTACCGGTCGTAGTTATGTTGGCCGTACCGGTCTGGGAACCTTTGGTATCGGTCGCGATTACCTCGACCCTTATATGTATGAGGGTATAGATATTCAATCCGGCACCACGGCGGCGGATAACGCCAATAGCTCGATTGGCGGATCGGTCTCCTTCCAGCCAAAATCTGCCGACAACTATTTGTCGCCCAACAAACACCACTACTTTGGTTATCAAAGCGACTATGACTCTGCCAACCGCAACTGGCATAACGGCCTGACGGTGGCAGGAGGCGATGAAATCCTGCGCGGGATCTTTGTGCTCAGCCAGCGTAATGGTCAGCAAACGCGTAATAATAGCGGCAGCGTCAGCGCATTTCCCGCTAACTGGCATTCGACGGCGCTATTGAGCAGCGCTATCTGGCAGCCAAACGATGAACATCAGTTTACGGCGAGCGCCGACTATTACGACAAAACCCTGAACAGTCGTCTCGATACCTGGAATACCGCTGGCAGCGCCGTGCTTGGCAATGCGCAACAGCAAAGCGATACCCGCCGCTGGAGCCTGAGTCTGAAAGATCGCTGGACGCCGAGCAATTTCAGCGCCATCGATCAACTGGATACCCGCGTTTATATGCAAAACGCGCAAGCCCACGACGATACCTATATGCCGACCACCTCGGCGGGTGATTACCAGAGCGTCAAGTCTGACTACAATACCCGCACTTACGGTTTTGAAACGCGGGCAGCGAAAGAGTGGGGGATCCATCATTTCAGCGCCGGTCTTAATGGTAAACAAATCAATACCCAGCGTCCTTTCAGCCAGGATCC
The DNA here is from genome assembly GCF_012933545.1 of Rouxiella aceris. GTDB lineage: Bacteria > Pseudomonadota > Gammaproteobacteria > Enterobacterales > Enterobacteriaceae > Rouxiella > Rouxiella aceris. The sequence continues at coordinate 455,024 of NZ_JAADJU010000002.1, forward strand.
GCCATCGTCTGTTTACACGGTGATTATGCAACCGGAAGCCAATAGCCGCAGCTATCAGCTGGGCGGGTTTGTGCAGGACAAGATGACCTGGGATGTTGGCGGCCACGACCTCTCGCTGGTGCCGGCATTACGGGCGGTGTATCAACACACCAAAGCCAGCAATTTTGACAGCCTGTCCAGCGGAGCCCTTAGCGCAGATGAGGCGGCGGCCCTGTATGGCGGTAGCAATAGCGATACGCAGATCCTGCCATCCTTAAGCTTGTTGTACGATCTGTCACCAACGCTGACCGCTTATCTGCAATATAAGCGCGGCGCGCAATTCCCGGATGCCAGTAATCTGTATGGCACCTGGAACCTGGGATCCACCTATGCCGGGACGCAGCAGTATGCGTTGATCGGCAATAACGATCTGAAAACCGAAACCAGCAACTCCTTCGAGATGGGACTGAAAGGGGAAGCGACGCCGGGTGTTACCTTTAGCGGGTCAGTGTTCTACACCAGTTATAAAAACTTTATTGCCTATAACCGCTATACGCGCAGTGCCAATCCTGACATTTTTGGCAATATACCGGGCAATATTTATATCGCCTATCAAGCCGCCAATCGCGATCGTGCCTATATTTATGGCGGAGAGTTGACCAGCAAAATCAACTACGGTACCTGGTATCAGCAACTGAATGGGCTGAGCACCACCGTTGCTGTGGGTTATAACCAGGGGAAATCGAAATCCAGCTACAGCGGGGATAAATACGTCGACCTCGACAGCGTTGCGCCTATGAAGTTAGTGATTGGCATGGCCTGGGACGATCCTTCGCAGGTCTATGGTACGGCCATCACCACCACCTTCCAGCGCGGCAAGCGGGCCGAGGCCACCAATCGAGAGACCTATAGTAACAATGGCAGCGCGCTGACCGACGCCACCAATACCTATATGCGTATTCCCGGCTATGGTCTGGTGGATTTGACCGCTTACTATCGGGTGACGCCGACGGTTAAAATCAGCGGCGGGATCTACAATCTGACCGATCGTAAATATTGGGATTATCTCAGCAGCCGTGATATTGAAAATACCACCAATCAGGACAAGCAAAATCAGGCGCTGGCCGTGGAGCCAGGCAGAAGCTTCCAGTTGGGGGTAAATGTTGATTTTTGATGGCGGACAGGACCGACAAGCTGGTTAAGTGACCTAAACAGGCCCGCGCGGATCGCCACGCGGGCCTGTTTCAGTTACAGCGCAAAAAACTGATATACCGTTGAAGAATGATAGCCTTGTCCCGGTTTTATCCAACAGCTTGGCTGTGGCCAGGTGCCATGGTTTGGACTATCCGGTAAAAACTCACTCTCCAGCGCCACGCCGCTAAAGTTGGCATATTCGCCACCGCTGCGGTTAGGGGTACCGTTGAGGAAATTACCGCTGTACAGCTGCAAGGCAGGGGCAGAGGTAAACACCGTCATTTTCACCAACTGATCCGCTGACCACAGATGCGCCGCCGGATTATCATTGGCGTTGCAGGTAGGAAACAGCAGGTAGGCGTGATCATAGCCCTTGACCCGCTGTTGGTCGCGATCGCTGAGGAAATCCTGCGCCAGCGTTTTAGGCGTGCGGAAATCCATGCCGGTATTTTCCACTGTCGTCAGATCGGCGCAGGGAATGCCGTCGCTGTCGATTGGCAGAAAACGTTCGGCAAACAGCTGCAGCTTTTGCTGACGGGCGTCGTGGCCTTCGCCATCGAGATTAAAGTAGGCATGATTGGTCAGATTGACTGGACACAACTTGTCTACCTGTGCCTTGTAATTGATTTCAATCCGATTATCGTCGGTGAGCACATACTGGACTTCTGCCGTCAAATCGCCGGGATAACCCTGATCGCCATCGGGTGAAAACAGCTGAAAACTGACCTGCTGCTCGCTGTAACTGGTAATGCTCCAGCGACGGGCGTGAAAACCTTCAGGGCCGCCGTGCAACTGGTGCACACCCTGATTGGCCACCAGTAGATGCGGTTTGCAGTCGATCTGAAACTGGGCGCGTGCAATACGATTGGCATAACGCCCCACGGTCGCGCCCAGATAGGCGCTTTGATGGAGGTAGGATTCGGGATCCTGACAGCCCAACAGCATTTCACGCTGTTCACCGTTGCTCAACGGTAGAACAAAAGAGAGCCAGGTTGCACCCCAATCCATAAAGGTTGCCGTAGCCCCGGAAGGATTTTTTAGCGTGACCAACTGAAAAGGCGAACCATCGGGGGCTCGCTGGGTGTCCACTGGCTTTAACATACGCTGGCTCCTTCGGAGGCCTGGCAGACGTAAAAGGTTTCTTTGAAACCGGTTTTAGCATGGTATTGCTGCGCCACGGTTTTACGCACCGCATCGACCAGTTCATTCGGCATCAGCGCCACAATACAGCCACCAAAACCGCCGCCGGTCATACGCACGCCGCCTTGATCGCCAATCACTGATTTGACAATTTCTACCAGCGCATCGATAGGCGGTACGGTGATTTCGAAATCATCACGCATTGAAGCATGAGACTGCGCCATCAATACGCCCATTTCTCGCAGATCGCCTTTGCTCAGCGCATCGGCAGCGGCCAGGGTGCGATCGTTTTCGGTGATCACATGACGCGCACGGCGTGCTACCACCGGGTCCAGTTTATCGCTGGTGGCGGTAAACTGCGCCAGATTGACATCGCGCAAGGCTTTTACACCAAAGAAACGCGCCGCGCTTTCACATTGTTCACGGCGGGCATTATATTCGCTGTCGACCAGACCCCGTTTAACGTTGGAGTTAATGATCACCACCGAGGCATTTGTTGGCATCGATACTGCTTTGGTTTCCAGGCTGCGACAGTCGATCAGCAGAGCGTGGTTTTCTTTACCCAGCGCGGAAATTAGCTGATCCATAATGCCGCAGTTACAGCCGACAAACTGGTTTTCTGCTTCCTGACCGTTAAGCGCCAACTGCACGCCGTCCAGCGGCAGATCGTACAAGGATTTCAACGCCTGACCGACGGCAACTTCCAGGGAGGCGGAAGAGCTTAGCCCTGCGCCCTGCGGCACATTACCGCTGATTACCATATCGGCGCCGGAGAAATCGCCATTGCGCAGTTGCAGATGCTTGATGACGCCGCGCACATAGTTTGCCCAGGGCAGAGACGCGGTGCTGACAATCGGCTCGTCGAGCGAGAAGCTGTCTTGCTGATTATCGTAATCGGCAGCAATTACGCGAATGATGCGGTCATTACGTTGCCCACAGGCAATTACCGTTTCATAGTCAATGGCGCAGGGCAGCACAAAACCGTCGTTATAATCGGTATGTTCGCCGATCAGATTGACGCGGCCGGGGGCTTTAATGGTAATGGTTGCCGGGTAGCCAAATGCGTCTTCGAAGATTTTTAACGTCTTGTTCTTTAATTCCATTATTTCACTCCGGCTTCACGATAATGAACATCACTGACTGCGCGCAGCCGCTCGGCGGCTTGTTCGGCGGTCAGGTCTCGTTGGGTTTCGGCCAGCATTTCATAGCCGACCATAAATTTTCTCACCGTTGCTGAACGCAGCAGCGGTGGGTAAAAATGTGCGTGCAACTGCCAGTGCGACAGGTCACCGTCGATATAGGGAGCACCATGCCAACCCATTGAGTAGGGGAATGAGCATTGGAACAGGTTGTCGTAGCGGCTGGTGAGCTTTTTCAGCGCCAGCGCCAGATCGTGGCGTTGAGCCTCGGTCAGTTCGGTAATACGCAGTACCGGTGCTTTCGGCAGTAGCAGGGTTTCAAACGGCCATGCTGCCCAGTAAGGGACCACCGCCAGCCAGTGTTCGGTTTCCACTACTGTTCGACTGCCATCGGCCAGTTCGCGTTGCACATAGTCCACCAGCATTGAGCTGCCGTGCTGCGCCATATACTGTTTTTGCAGACGGTCTTCCCGTTCCGCTTCGTTAGGCAGAAAGCTGTTGGCCCAGATTTGACCATGAGGATGAGGATTGGAGCAGCCCATGGCCGCACCTTTATTTTCAAATACCTGCACCCAAGGGTAGGTTTTGCCCAAATCGGCACTCTGTTCCTGCCAGGTCACAACAATTTTTTCCAGCGCATCCACTGACAACTGTGGCAGCGTTTTGCTGTGATCGGGAGAAAAGCAGATCACCCGACTGGTACCGCGTGCGCTTTGGCAGCGCATAAGCGGATCTTCGCTCTCGGGAGCAAAGGGGGTATCGGGCATCAGAGCGGCAAAATCATTGGTAAACACGTGCGTACCCTGATAATCAGGGTTAACGTCACCGGTTACTCGAGTGTTGCCCGGACACAGGAAACAGTCAGGATCGTGCGCGGGCAGCGTCTCCTGTGACGGGGTTTCCTGCTGGCCCTGCCAGGGGCGTTTTGCACGGTGTGGGCTGACTAATACCCACTGATCGCTCAGTGGGTTGTAGCGCCGATGTGGATGTTCAATCGGGTCAAAGCTAGACATCATTCTTCCTTAATCCGGGTAGCCCTGTGGGTTTTTGGATTGCCACAACCAGGTGTCGGCGGCCATATCTTCCAGCGTACGACTGACGCGCCAGTTCAGCTCATTGGCGGCTTTGGTCGGATCGGCCCAGTAGGCAGGCAGATCACCGGCGCGGCGTGGGGCAAACTGATAACTCACCGGTTTGCCACAGGCTGCGCTAAATGCGTTGACTACCTGCAGCACGCTTTTGCCGATACCGGCACCGAGGTTATAGATATGTACACCTGGTTTGTTGTGCAGGGTTTTCATGGCAGCCAGATGGCCATCGGCGAGGTCAACGACGTGGATATAGTCACGCACGGCGGTACCATCTTCTGTTGGGTAGTCGTTACCAAAGATGGACAGTGATTCACGACGACCAACGGCAACCTGAGCGATAAACGGCATCAGATTATTGGGAATGCCTTGCGGATCTTCGCCCATCAAGCCTGACGGATGGGCACCGACCGGATTGAAGTAGCGCAGCAGCGAGATGCTCCATTGCGGTTCGGCGCGCTGCAGGTCTTGCAGGATCTGTTCAACCATCAATTTGCTGCGGCCATATGGGCTTGACGGCGTGCCGGTCGGGAAGTCTTCGACATAAGGCGTTTTTGGCTGATCGCCATAGACGGTAGCCGAAGAGCTGAAAATCAGATTGGTCACGCCAGCTGCGCGCATGGCTTCAACCAGCACCAGGGAGCCATAAACGTTGTTATCGTAGTATTCCATTGGCTTATTCACGGATTCGCCGACGGCTTTTAGCCCGGCAAAGTGAATCACGGAGTGCACGTTATGCTGCTGGAAAATGGTATCAAGCAAGGCACGATCGCGAATGTCGCCTTGATAAAGCACAGGGGTTTTACCCGTCAGAGTAGTGATGCGCTCTAAAACGCTGGCTTTGCTGTTACAAAGATTATCCAGAATGATTGGCGTATAGCCCGCTTTAATTAATTGAACACATGTGTGGCTACCTATGTAACCGCTACCACCAGTAACAAGAACGTACATAAGGACTCCTTAAAGGTAATGATGCCGATAACAATAACACGCTGTCGCGCGCAAAAAGGTGATCCATCTTTTAAAATGGAATCGTTTACACTGTATAGTTTAGCACTGGCAAGGGGGGGATACTATGGGGAGTGAAATGCTAATTTGACTTAAGGTATCGTTGATGGCTGTGGGGTGTAATCGCATACATTGGGGTTTTTAATTGCAAATTTTTTATTTGAATTTAACTTCAAGGTCAAGGTCAAGGTCAAGGTCAAGGTCAAGGTCAAGGTCAAGGTCAACGGCATTCGCTGCGCTCACTGGGCGGCGGCCCAGACCGCCCAAAGGAGGCGAAGGCGCGCCTCCTTTGGAATCCTGCGCCTTGTCCAAATTGAACAGTGTCGTGCCCTCGGTTGTAGTTCTTTCCAGTGACATCAGTGTGTGGCCTAAACCACGCCGCTTCGCGGTCCCTTCACTCGGTCGCGAGCCAAAAACGTCTCGCTCCACGTCGCTCAGCGTAGGTTTTGAATCGGCCAGGAAACATTTAAAGCAAAACCGGGATTGGCTTAAATGGCAATTTTGGGTTTTAACGTCAACTTCAAGGTCAAGGGCATTCGCTGCGCTCACTGGGCGGCGGCCCAGACCGCCCAAAGGAGGCGAAGGCGCGCCTCCTTTGGAATCCTGCGCCTTGTCCAAATTGAACAGTGTCGTGCCCTCGGTTGTAGTTCTTTCCAGTGACATCGGTGTGTGGCCTAAACCACGCCGCTTCGCGGTCCCTTCACTCGGTCGCGAGCCAAAAGCGTCTCGCTCCACGTCGCTCAGCGTAGGTTTTGAATCGGCCAGGAAACATTTAAAGCAAAACCGGGATTGGCTTAAATGGCAATTTTGGGTTTTAACGTCAACTTCAAGGTCAAGGGCATTCGCTGCGCTCACTGGGCGGCGGCCCAGACCGCCCAAAGGAGGCGAAGGCGCGCCTCCTTTGGAATCCTGCGCCTTGTCCAAATTGAACAGTGTCGTGCCCTCGGTTGTAGTTCTTTCCAGTGACATTTGTGTGTGGCCTAAACCACGCCGCTGCGCGGTCCTCTCGCTTGGTTTCGTGCCAACGGTAAGGCTGTTGTCACTCAACGCTGCGCTCGACGTAGGTTTTGAATCGGCCAGGAAGCATTTAAAGCAAAACCGGCAACATTAAAGGTCAACTGCAAAGACAAAAAGACAAAAAGACAAAACAGTAGTTTCTGAAACCGTATGGTGTACATAGCTAGTTGGCACATTCAGAGACGGCGCCGCGCGAAGCGGAGGGAGACGTTTTTGGCTCCCGACCGAGCAAGGGGACTGCGTAGCAGCGCGGCTCGTGCCACGCTGGGAGTGACTGAAACATAGCCGGTAATAGGCAGCAGACGAATCAAAGACACCAAAAGGCCCAGGATTGTTAAGGAGCGGGCCAGCGCTCCTTAACTCGGTTCGGCACAGCGGGTTAAGTGGCCATTGCAATTATAAAACCGAAACAGCTCCTCGGAGTTAATTGACGTTAAAACCAAAAATTGCCATTTAAGCCAAACCGGCACTGTTTACATAGTCTACTGGCACATTCAGAGACGGCGCCGCGCGAAGCGGAGGGAGACGTTTTTGGCTCCCGACCGAGCAAGGGGACTGCGCAGCAGCGCGGCTCGTGCCACGCTGGGAGTGACTGAAACATAGCCGGTAATAGGCAGCAGACAAATCAACAACACCAAAAGGCCCAGGATTGTTAAGGAGCGGGCCAGCGCTCCTTAACTCGGTTCGGCACAGTCGGTTAAGCTGCCCCCGCAATGATAAAACCGAAACAGCTCCTCGGAGTTAATTGACGTTAAAACCAAAAATTGACACTTAAGCCCAAATCGAAACAGTTCCCCATAGCCGATTGACTTTAAACCAAAAATTGCCATTTAAGCCAAACCGGTACGAAGTACATAGCTAGTTGGCACATTCAGAGGCGGCGCCGCGCGAAGCGGAGGGAGACGTTTTTGGCTCCCGACCGAGCAAGGGGACTGCGGAGCAGCGCGGCTCGTGCCACGCTGGGAGTCACTGAAACATAGCCGGTAATAGGCAGCAGACGAATCAACAACACCAAAAGGCCCAGGATTGTTAAGGAGCGGGCCAGCGCTCCTTAACTCGGTTCGGCACAGCGGGTTAAGCTGCCACTGCAATTATAAAACCGAAACAGCTCCTCGGAGTTAATTGACTTTAAGCCATAAATTGCCATTTAAGCTAAAACCGAAACAGCTCCTCATAGCCAATGGTCTTTAAAACCAAAAATTGCCATTTAAGCCAAACCGGCACTGTTTACATAGTTGGCTGGCACATTCAGAGACGGCGCCGCGCGAAGCGGAGGGAGACGTTTTTGGCTCCCGACCGAGCAAGGGGACTGCGCAGCAGCGCGGCTCGTGCCACGCTGGGAGTGACTGAAACATAGCCGGTAATAGGCAGCAGACGAATCAAAGACACCAAAAGGCCAAGGATTGTTAAGGAGCGGGCCAGCGCTCCTTAACTCGGTTCGGCACAGTCGGTTAAGCTGCCCCCGCAATTATAAAACCGAAACAGCTCCTCGGAGTTAATTGACGTTAAAACCAAAAATTGCCATTTAAGCCAAACCCGATACAGCTCCTCTAAAGCCAATTGATTTTAAAATGAGAAATTGTCATTTAAGCTAAAACCGAAACAACTCCTCACAGCCAATTGCCTTTTAAGCCACAAATTGTCATTTAAGCCAAAACCTCTACTTCATAACGATAAATCTCCCCCTCCGGCACAAACGATAACCGATGGGTAATACATTGCGGGGCATCCTCGGCGTGGTGGGAAACAAACAGTAATTGCGTGCGGCCTTCGGCTATCAAAATATCTATCCAGCGGCGTACCAATTGACGATTCAGCGGATCGAGACCTTGCAAAGGCTCGTCGAGGATCAGTAATGCCGGATGCTTCACCAAGGCGCGGGCAATCAGTGCCAGACGCTGTTGACCCCAGGATAAACTGTGGAAAGGCAGATCGGCAGTGCTGCCAGCCAAACCCAATAACTCCAGCCACTGCGTGGTCAGCTGCTGCTGACGATCGGAAACCGCCTGATAAATCCCAATCGAATCAAAAAAACCAGACAAAATCACATTGCGCACGCTGGAACTGACGCGGTAATCGAGATGCAGGCTGCTGCTGACGTAACCAATATGACGCTTGATATCCCAGATGGTTTCTCCGCTGCCGCGACGACGGCCAAACAGCGTCAGGTCATTACTGTACCCCTGTGCATGATCGCCGGTGATCAGACTGAGTAAGGTCGATTTACCCGCGCCATTTTGCCCGGTAATTTGCCAATGCTGGCCAGGGGAAACCTGCCAGTTCAGACCGTGTAAAATCGGTTTATCGTTGTATTGCACTACGCCATTGCGTAACACAATCAAAGCTTCGCCCTCGGGAGGTCGCACCTGACGAGGGGGATCTTCGGTCTCCGGCAACGGCATACCGTCCAGTGTTTCGCTATAGGCCAACTGCGCAATCAGGGCGTCAGACAAAACCTGTTCACGCGGGCCGACCGAGGCCAACGTACAGTCGGCGAGCACGCCAACGTGCTGCACAAAGGCTGGAATATCATCAAAACGGTTTAACACCAGCACCATGGTCTGCCCCTGGGCGGCCAGCTGCGCCAGGGTGTCGGCCAACTGCTGGCGAGCAGAAACATCCAAACCGTCAAAGGGTTCGTCCAGCACCAACAGGTCCGGTTGTTGCATTAATACCTGACACAGCAGCGTCTTGCGCGTTTCGCCGGTAGAAAGATATTTAAAGCGACGCGTCAGCAAATGGGCAATACCAAACTGTGCCGCTAATGTTGCGCAGCGCGTGGCATCTGCGACCTGATGCTGAATAATTTCGGCGGTGGTGCGTCCGGTATCGTCTTCATCGGCACTTAGCATGTCAGTGTTATTGCGCTGCCATTCGTCGGCGACCAATTTTTGCAACTGCTCAAAAGAGAGCCGCACAATATTGCTAAAGTCACTATGGCGCTCGCCGTTAAGCAACAGCAAATCACCGGCAATTGCCCGCGCCAGCGCTGATTTTCCGCTGCCGTTGGAACCAACAAACGCCCAGGACTCGCCCTGTGACAAATGCAGTTCCGCCAGTGACAATGTGCGAGTATCACTAAGCCGGAAAATAGCCTGGGATATGGTTAATGATGTCATCTCTTGTTTGCCTGTTAACCCGTTGATCTTTCAAATTGCCGCTACCTCCGCAAAGAGCGCTGTTTTGGTCTGCATCCTGGCGGCAAAGGGCGCATTACGCTTTTCAGGGATAAGCGGATCGGCGGGTTAAGTCAATTGACAATTCTGCAAATTATCAACGCTGAAAATGCAAGATATTGAATAGTAATCTCTTTTTTAACAGAGAGTGGCGACTATCACTTTATCGGCATCGAAAAGGGCATAGATCTGCGCGCCTTCTTGCAGTGCCAGCTCGCTGACCTGCGCCGTAGGCACCGTTGCACAGAGCACTTCACCGGCGTTTAAGGCGATCAGCACTTCGCAATTGTCTGCCCCTTGCTGAATGCTCTGGACCTTACCGGCCAGCGCGTTGTCGGCATGGTCTGGCTGATAACTCAGGGTGATCCACGGGGCTTTGATCAATACCAGAATTTCCTTGCCTGGCAACAGTGACAGTCGATCGGCACTTTGTTGGGTGAGGGCGGCGCGGAGCTGCGTCTGTCCATCGGCCAGCAACACATTAATATGTTGCTGCACTTCTTGATGATTACGTTCAATCACCGTACCAAACAGCTGATTTCTGGCGCTGGTTTGCAGTGAAAAACGTGCAATGGCCGCCAGCAAGCTGTCGAGAGGCAGGCCATCATCTTTCAGTACATCAAAGGCTTTTTGTTGAATTTGTCCCAGTAAATCAAAAAGCTGAATAAGGCGTTCACCGTAGCGGGTCAGCTGGGCACCGCCGCCGCCTTTACCGCCGGTATTACGCTCTACCAGCGTTTGATCTGCCAGCAAATTCATCTCGTTAATGGCATCCCAGGCGCTTTTATAGCTGATGCCGGCGAGCTTGGCGCCCTGACTGATTGAGCCGGTATTTTTAACCTGTTTAAGCAGCTCGATACGCCGCGGGTCGGCAAACACACGCTGCTGAAGTTTTAAGGTTAACAGGATTTCGGCTTGCATAATTTGGGTCCAGTGACAGAAGGAGGCGCGCATTGTCGCCGATCCTCGTTATTTCTTAAACCGCCAAGCTCACGCAATATGCGTGTCAGTTGGCGAATAGCTAAAGTAATTGTACAAATTCACTGTTAAGATTGCTTACAGAGTTTTTGCTTTCGCCTTCAGGGCGTTTTCAGCCAGCAGAGTGAGGCCTTTATGTTAGAACTACTAGAGAGTTTGCTGTTTGCAGTCATTATGGTGCCAGTGTTTATCGCCGTTATTCTCGGGCTTATCTATGGCATGGGTGAACTGTTTAACCTGATCTCCAACGTCGGTCACCCGAAAGAAACACGCAGCGAACACAAATCTTAATCCCCACCGCTTTTATGCTGCATCCGCCCGGCCACTGCGCCGGGTTTTCTTTGTTTATTGCGCCCGATCAAATCCTTTCAAGTTACGCCGAACTTTGCCGATAAGTTTTATGCGATCACGAGTTTTCACGTTATATTGCCGCTTATACAGCGTTCTGATTAACATCACTAATAAAGGAAAACTCGATGCGTATTACTCTGGGTAAAGGTTTAACGGTTGCGGTGCTGGCGGCGGGTGTGTTTAGCCAGGCACAGGCGGCGGAAAAAATTACCGTGTTTGCTGCGGCCTCGCTGACCAATGCGTTGCAGGATATTGCGACGCAGTATCAGAAAGATAAAAAAGTCGAAGTGGTCTCTTCGTTCGCTTCCTCTTCGACATTGGCAAAACAGCTGGAGCAGGGAGCACCGGCCGATCTGTTTATTTCTGCCGATCAGCAGTGGATGGATTATGCAGTCAGTAAACAGTTGATGGTCGACAATACTCGCTATACCTTGTTAGGTAATCAACTGGTGCTGGTCGCTGCTACAGACAGTAAACTGAACAAGATTGAAATTAATAAACAAACTCCGTGGGTGACGCTGCTTAATGGTAGCCTGTTAGCCGTGGGTGACCCGGCCCATGTCCCTGCCGGTATTTATGCCAAGGAAGCATTACAAAATCTTGGTGCCTGGTCAGCGCTGGAGGCGAAATTGGCGCCGTCCAGTGATGTGCGCAGTGCCCTGGCGCTGGTGGAACGTCAAGAGTCACCGTTGGGCATTGTTTATGGCTCAGATGCCATTGCCAGTAAAAAAGTGAAGGTTGTCGGCGTATTTCCAGAGTCCAGCCACAAGCCGGTCGAATACCCGATGGCCATTGTCAAGGGTCATGAAAACCCGGCAGTCAGTGCGTTCTTTGCGTATCTGAAAACCCCTGCTGCCGGTGCCATTTTCAAACAATATGGATTTACCCCACGCTAATGATATTGAGTGAATATGAGTGGCAGGCGGTGATACTGAGTCTCAGGATCGCCAGCCTGGCGGTGATAGGCAGTCTGCCGCTTGGTATTCTGACTGCCTGGGTACTGGTACGTTGCCGGTTCCCGGGCAAATCCCTGTTTGACAGCATTATCCACTTACCGCTGGTGTTACCCCCGGTGGTGATCGGCTATCTGTTGCTGGTGATCATGGGGCGTAAAGGTTGGATCGGTGAGTGGTTGTATGACTGGTTTGGTTTTAGCGTCAGTTTTAGCTGGAAAGGGGCGGTGCTGGCATCGGCGGTGATGGCCTTTCCGTTAATGGTCCGTGCCATTCGTCAGTCTCTGGAAGCCATTGATCTGCGGCTTGAGCAGGCGGCGAAAACCCTGGGTGCCTCGACCTGGAAGGTATTTTTTACCATTACCTTGCCACTTTCTCTGCCTGGTATTATTGTCGGTATTGTCTTGTCATTTGCCCGTTCACTGGGTGAATTTGGTGCCACCATTACTTTTGTTTCCAATATCCCTGGCGAAACTCGAACCATTCCGCTGGCGATGTATACCCTGATTCAAACGCCGGGAGCGGAAGGCGCAGCGGGCAGACTCTGCCTGTTGGCCATTCTGCTTTCTTTGGCTGCCTTAATGATTTCTGATCTGCTTGCCCGGCGAAGCCGTAAGCGTTTGGGGGGTTAATGTTATCTCTGGATTTCACTCAGCAAGTGGGCGATCTCTCCCTTGAGGTTACTGCCGATTTGCCGGAAAGCGGCATTACCGCCATTTTTGGTCTCTCGGGTGCAGGCAAAACCTCGCTGATCAACGCTATTGCCGGTCTGACCCGGCCGGACAGCGGCTCGATTGTGCTTAACGATCGTATTCTGTCGCTGCGCGATCCGCAACGGCGTAAAGCCATTTTTATCGCCCCCGAGAAACGGCGGATTGGCTATGTTTTTCAAGATGCCCGCTTGTTTCCGCATTATAAGGTTCGTGGCAATCTGCAATATGGCATGGTGTCAGGCATGCGTGCGCAGTTTGATAATATCGTGCAGTTGCTGGGTATTGACTCACTGTTAAATCGCTACCCGCTCACGCTCTCTGGTGGCGAAAAACAGCGGGTGGCCATAGGGCGTGCCTTGTTGAGCGGCCCTGAGTTATTGCTGATGGATGAGCCGCTGGCGGCGTTGGATCTGCCACGCAAGCGCGAACTGATGCCCTATCTGGAACGTCTGGCGCAACAGGTGCGTACCCCGATTTTATATGTCACTCACAGCATGGATGAAATTCTCAGCCTGGCCGAAAAGGTGCTAATCCTTGATAAGGGCAAAGTGCTGGCATTTGGCGAGGTTGAAGAGGTGTGGGCCAGCAGCGTTATGCGTCCCTGGTTGCCGCGCGAAGAGCAGAGCAGCGTACTTAATGTCAAAGTGCTTGAGCATCACCCGCGCTATGAGATGACGGCGCTGGCGCTGGGCGGTGAGCGGCTGTGGATCTCCAAAGTCGATGCGCCGCCGGGAACGCCGATGCGTATTCGCGTGCAGTCAGCGGATGTGTCGCTGGTGCTGCAACCCACCGCCAATAACAGCAGTATTCGTAATATTCTGTCGGCGAAAGTGCTGGAAGTGATCGACGTAGACAATGCGGTGGAAGTGAAACTGGCGATGGCCGACCATGTGCTGTGGGCCAAAATTACGCCATGGGCGCGTGACGAATTACTGATCCGTCCCGGCCAATGGCTCTATGCACAGATCAAAAGCGTGTCGTTAAGTCGTAGTGACTAGGCGGTATTGTCACACCGCCTGCTAACCCGTTAACCTGCGTTTAGAGCACCCGGCTGCGGATCACTTCGGCAATGCCCGGCTGTTCATTGTCGGCAATCACCAGCGCGGCACTGGCTTTAATCGCCTCGTCGGCATTGCCCATCGCAACACCCAGTCCCACGCTTTCCAGCATGCTTAAATCATTGTAGTTATCGCCAAAGGCGACGACGTCAGCCATGCTGATACCCTGGGCTTCTACCCACTGTTGCAGGCGTTTGCCTTTACTGTTGCCGCCTTTGGCAACGTCAACCTGATCGTGCCATGACCATTCGCAAGCCAGTCCCAGCTCATTTTCAGCCTGTTGTGCAAAGGCCTGCAGCGCCTCTAAATCCTGATGAGAAGTGGCAAACTTCCAGATTGACTGCGCCTCGTTTGCCGCTTCACGCAGGCTGTTGACCTTGATGATGGTTGGACGCTGGCCTTCTGGCAGCGATTTACCCCAGGCGATGGAACGTTCAACGTGGCCGCTGGAGTGCTGATACAGCATCGCATTATCAACATACAGCAGACCGTGTATCGCATAGTGATCCAGCAGGTCGATCACTTTCTGCGCTTTGGCGCTGTCCAGCGGATCGGCGGCGAGTACTTTTTTGGCCTGAAAATCGTAGAGATAGGTGCCGTTGCAGCAAATCGCCGGGGTATCAAGTTCCAGCGCCTGATAGAACGGATGGATAGCCACATGATGGCGTCCGGTCACGACGATGATTTTAATTCCTGCGGCGCGTGCGTCAGCCAGTGCAGAAAGCGATTGCGGAAGAATACGTTTTTGACGGTCAAGCAGTGTGCCGTCGAGATCGAGCGCGATAACGCGATAAGTCATGGGCGGTTCCAGCAGATGGTCATGGCATAAAATTAAGGTTTTCGATGGTACACCTTTATGCCAGCTGTTAAAACCTCGCATCAAGGGCTAATGTCTTCTCGCGGATAGCCTGTTAACTTGAGTCAAGATTAACTAAGGCATTTGCCGACCGACGGTCTTATAATTAGCACGCCGATCCCGCTTTAATCAGGAGATAAAATGAAACAAGTCGTTTATGTGGCCAGCCCGGACAGTCAACAAATTCATGCATTTGACCTTGCTGCCAACGGTGAGTTGACGCTACTGCAACAGGTTGATGTTCCCGGTCAGGTTCAGCCTATGGTGGCGGCCCCGGATGCCAGTCATCTGTATGTCGGGGTACGTCCGGAGTTTGCTGTGCTGACTTATCGCATTGGCCAGGATGGCAAACTGGAACAGGCGGGCATGGCACCGTTGCCCGGCAGCCCCACGCATTTGGGGATGGATTTACAGGGGCGTTTTCTGTTCAGCGCCTCTTACAGCTTTAATAACGTCAGTATCAACCCCATTGCAGCCGACGGCGTAGCGCTGGCCGCGCAGCAGGTGCTGGAAAATCTGCAGGCGCCGCACTCTGCCAATATCGATCCGACCAATCAGTTGCTGATGATCCCGGCGCTGAAAGAAGATCATATCCGCCTTTACGACTTTAGTCTGCAAGGTGAGGCCACTGCGCACCAGCCTGCCGAGTTAAGCACGCAGCCGGGCGCGGGTCCACGCCATATGGTGTTCCACCCGAATCAGCATTTTGCCTACTGCGTGAACGAGTTGGACAGCAGCGTCGATGTCTATCAAAAAGATGTCACCAGCGGTGAATATCATGCCATTCAGACACTGGATATTTTACCGGCAGATTATAGCGGTCAACGCTGGGCTGCGGATATTCACATTACCCCCAACGGCCGTTATCTTTATGCCTGCGATCGCGGATCAAGTCTGTTGTCGGTGCTGAAGGTGTCCCACGATGGCAGCGAACTGGAATTGGTATCACACCATGCCACCCAGACGCAGCCGCGCGGTTTTAATATCGATCACAGCGGTCAGTATGTGATTACTGCCGGTCAGAAATCCGATGCCATTGAAGTGGCGCGTATTGATGAAAATAGCGGCGAGCTCAGCCTGCTGAAAACCTATCCGGTGGGTAAAGGACCGATGTGGGTGACCATTATTACCCTGCATCACTAATATTTAGCCGATAAAAACCCGCCAGACTTTGCAGTCTGGCGGGTTTTTATAATAACGGCAGATCAGGGATTATTTTGCCCCGGCGAACACGTTGTTATATTGCCACAAACGGTTAAAGCTTGAATCATTCAGATTACGGTTCGGGGCAATATTGCCACTGAACGGACGTTCTGAATAAGCCGCTTCACCCCATGGCTGTTGCAGGTGATAGCTGCCATCAATCTGGCTGTCGCGGATCACCAGTTGACCATTTGGCGTCTGGCCTGGGACATAGCCACCTTTTTCGGCACCGAGATCGACGGAACGACCCAGCAGCGCTTTCTGTGCTGCACCTTCGCCGCTAAAGCCTTTATCGCCGGTCAGGTTACTGTCAATGACCAGGAAACCGTAGGAGATATTGGCCGGAGTGACCGGCGCAAAGACGTTGGCCTGTTTCACGCCACGGCTGGAGACCGTATGGAATTCCACATGATCAAAGACTGCGTTGGCACGACCGGTAACGTAATCGACGTCGCCGACAATCAGGCTGTTATGCACGTAAACACGGTTGTAGCGCTGAGTGACCGGTTGATTCTTGATATCGCTGGTGGTCAGCAACAGGGTATTTTCGCGACCCAAAACATGTACGTTGTCCAGCAGGCTTTGGTCACCATCAAGGCGCAGCGCCGCTGCAGGGTGGGAAGCGGCATCGCTGCTGTCTTGCAGACTATTGCTGATCGTCAGGTTTTGCAGTTGCAGACCGGCGGCCTGTGACCACAGCGTAGCGCTGCAGCTTACGCCGATGCTGTCAGTTGGCTGCTTGCCACACTGATTGAACATATACCATGCGCGATCGCCGGGCAGAAATTCGCCATGAGGATTGAGCGTGGCGCGATAGGCTGCCGGTGTGACCGCAGCTTCCAGGCCTTGTTGCAATACCACTTGATCGGCGCTGTCACCGGTGCCGAACAGGCTGATTGGCGGTGCACCAGCGGGAATATAGACTGCGCCACTGTAGGTGCCTGGCAGAATTTTAATGTATTCACGTTCGCCGTGATTATGCTTGCTTAGCGCGGCGTTTACCGCCTGCTGAACCGTGGTGTAGGCGGCACCGTCTACGCCTTTTTTCGGACCGACGACAAATTCGGTGCTAATGCCGTCCGTTTTGGCCAGCACAGGGGACCAGCCCTGTTGTTGCACCTGCAGCGAAGGACCACCGAATGCCAGATAGGATTTGGCGGTGAAGTTATTGGCTTCATCAGCGCTAAGAACAGGCAGTGCCGCAGTACCCGGTGCGATCTGGGTAGAGACGCCTTGTTGGCTGTGACTACAGGCTGACAGCACCAATGTGGCAGATAAAATGGCGCAGGCTTGCGACAAGCTGGAAATTTTCACTGTGTCTGACTCCTTGATAAACAAAAAAAGCGGTCAGCCGGGCTAACCACTTAGTTGTTTTAAAAATACGCTGGTTTTAAACACACGGATAACGAAGCAGAACGCGCTGCTGAGCGTCAGGGTCCGTCTCCCGGTAAAATACCGGGATCTTGATATCATATACCCGTCAGGACCCAAACTGCATCTTTGTTGCAGCCCTTAACCTCGCATTTAGCTATAGATCACCGTCAGACCCGCTTTGCCCAGCGTATGAAAATGCAGGTTAAAGCCGAGGTAAGCACCGCTGCTCTGTTCGTCCACTTCCAGCGTGGCAACGTCGAGGGCGAAGACGGTGAACTGGTAACGATGGTGTTCACCTTGTGGTGGCGCCGCGCCGCCGTAACCGGCTTTACCAAAATCGGTGCGGGTTTGTACCGATCCGGCGGGCAGACCCGGCAGGCCAGAACCGGCCCCGGTGGGCAGGCTGCGCAGATCTGCGGGCAGATTGGCTACGCCCCAGTGCCACCAGCCAGAGCCGGTGGGTGCATCGGGATCGTAACAGGTAATGGCAAAACTCTTGGTGCCGGCGGGAGGATTATCCCAGCTCAGCTGGGGCGAAAGATTTTCTCCCTCATAGCCCATACCATTAAAAACCTGGGCGTTGGGCATCTTTTCGCCATCGCGTAAATCGGTGCTCTGTAGTGTAAAAGCCATGCAAACCTCTTTGTGTGACGTTATCTTTCAATCGCTTGTTGCTTCAGACCGAGCCTAGCATTTTTAATAACGCCTGGGCAACGGCGCTGGAAGACGCCGGGTTTTGTCCGGTGATCAGCTTGCCATCAACCATGACATAAGGACGCCAGTCGGCGGCTTTACTGTATTCGCCGCCATTTTTCTTCAGCTCATCTTCCACCAGAAAAGGCACAATATCGGTGAGCTGAACGGCCTCTTCTTCGCTGTTGCTAAAGCCGGTAACGTGTTTATCTTTAACCAGCGGAATGTCGTCGATTTCGACCTGACACAATACCCCTGGCGCATGGCACACGGCAGCCACCGGTTTTCCTGCCTGCCAGAACGCCTGGATCAGTGCGATAGAGTGCGGGTCTTGCGCCAAATCCCATAGTGGGCCATGTCCGCCGGGATAAAAAATGGCGTCAAACTCGTTGGCATCGATCTCTGCCAGCTTGCGGGTATGGGCCAGGGCGGCCTGGGCGTCCTTATCCTGACGGAATCTTTCAGTGCTGGCCGTTTGTGCGTCTGGCTCATCACTTTTCGGATCGAGAGGGGGCTGACCGCCTTGCGGGGAGGCCAACACCGTCTCTGCTCCGGCATCGAGAAACTGGTAATAGGGCGCGGTAAACTCTTCCAGCCAGAAACCGGTCTTTTTACCGGTATCGCCGAGTTTATCGTGTGAAGTCAATACAATCAGTATGTTCATATCATCGCTCCCAAGATGTTAGCTAACGCTTGTCAATCTAAGCAGGTGATCGGGACTTAATCGTTTTCTTCGCCAATTTGTACCACCACTTTGCCGAAGTTTTTCCCTTCAAGCAGCTCAATCAGGGATTGCGGGGCATTTTCCAGCCCTTGTATCCGATGTTCGCGGAATTTGATTTTATCAGCAGAGAACCATTCCCCCATCTGTTTGGCAAATTCGCCATAGCGATGGCCATAGTCATCAAAAATAATAAAACCTTGCACCCGTAGTCGTTTTCTTAAAATGGTGCTGGTTAGCAACATTAACCGATCCTGCCCCTGTGGCAAGCCTTCGGCATTGTATTGCGACACCAGACCGCAAACCGGCACACGAGCTTTGGTGTTAAGTAGCGGCAGCACAGCGTCAAATACCGCACCACCGACGTTTTCAAAATAGACATCAATTCCCTGCGGGCAAGCCTCTTGCAACCGCTGTGCCAGCGCCGGGTCGCGGTGATCCACACAGTGATCAAAGCCAAAATGCTCAACGGCGTAGCGACATTTCTCCGCGCCGCCGGCAATGCCCACCACCTTGCAGCCCTGCAGTTTGGCGATTTGTCCGACCAGCGAGCCGACCGGGCCGGTGGCGGCGGCAACCACTACCGTTTCGCCGGCTTGCGGTTGGCCAATATCCAGCAGTCCCATATAGGCGGTAAAACCGGGCATGCCGAGTACGCCCAAGGCCAGAGAAGGGTGCTTCAGCGCTGCGCCTTCGAGTTTTCTCACCAGCGTGGCGTCAATGGCGGCATAGTCCTGCCAGCCGCTGCTGGCCACCACCCAGTCACCGGCTTTGAAATTTTTATCGTTCGAGGCCACAACGCGAGAAACAGCACCGCCGGTCATCACCTGGTCAATAGCCACCGGTGCTGCATAAGACGGGGCATCGCTCATACGGCCGCGCATATAGGGATCGAGGGAAAGATAAACCGTACGCAGCAATAGCTGGCCTGCGGCAAGGGAGGGCAACGGCTGCTCTTCGAGACGAAAGTTTGCGGCCACCGGGGCGCCTTTTGGGCGTGAAGCCAAAACAATACGGCGATTAACAGATTGATTCTGAGACATACAGACTCCTTGGCATGATGAAATTTATCCACTGCAACCAAGTATAGGTCGTCAGGCAGGGATTATAAGGGAGACAGTATAGGGCGGAGGGGATAGGGGTTGTCTGGCTACTTTATGCTACATCGACGGCAAGGCAAAAAAACAGCCAGCGCAGCCAGGCCGCACCAGCCGATGGAGAGGGTAATTATTTAACGCTTACATCGATATCGCCGAAATATTTTTTCGACAGTTGGCTGACTACGCCATCCTGTTTGACCTTGGCAATCGCCTGGTCCAGTCTGGCTTTATTGACTGTGTCGCCTTTACGCAGACCGAAAGCAATGCCGCTGCCAAGGATCTTGTCATCGCGCACCGCATCGCCAACAAAGCTGTAGCCTTTGCCGTCGGCACGATCGAGGAAGCCGTTCTGACCCGCCGGGGCCAGTACCAGAGTGCCATCAAGACGTCCGGAGGTCAGATCGAGATAGACCTGGCTCTGGTCCTGGTAGGAGACAATATCCACGCCTTTTGGTGCCCAATGGGCCTGGGCGAAGCTCTCCTGAATCGAGCCTTGCAGCACACCAATATGTTTGCCTTTCAGCGCCGCTGCGTCAGGTAACAGGCCGGAGCCGGTTTTGGCGATCAGTTTGGTAGGTACACGGTAGATCACATTGGTGAAATCAATCGCCTGGCGACGTTTGTCGGTCACGTTCATTGCCGAGTTGATGGCGTCAAATTTGCGCGCCTGCAGGGCTGGGATCAAACCGTCAAACGAGGTTTCGCTCCATTCACACTTCACTTTGGCCGCCGCACAAACTGCGTGGCCGAGATCAATATCAAAACCCTGTAGCTCGCCGCTGGCTGATTTGGATTCAAAGGGCGGGTATTGCGCTTCCAGACCAAACTTGATGCTGGCACTATCGGCCAGGGCAGAGAAAGAGGCAACGGCACAACCTAACAGCAGCAGGCTTTTCAATTTTTTCATTATTACGGCTCCAGAGAAGTTTTGTTTTATACGCCTGACAGGCGGCGTGCGCCCTCATACAGCGTTTCATCGTCTTTCGCAAAGCTCAAGCGGATCAGGCCCGTTGGCTGGTTGTGGTGATAAAATGCCGACAGCGGAATGGTGGCAACCTGGTGATCGCGGATCAGGCTCAGTACAAATTCATCATCGCTAAGCGGGCTGAAGTGGCTGAATCTGGCGAGCATAAAGAAGCTGCCGTAGCTGGGCAGCAGCTCAAAACGCGAGCCTTGCAGTGCCGTGACCAGTAAATCACGTTTATGCTGATAAAAATCGGCCAGGCCCAAATAACTTTGCGGATCGGCTAGTGCTTCGGCAAAGGCCACCTGCATCGGCGTATCGGCGGCAAAGACCATAAACTGATGGACTTTGCGGATCTCTTCCATCAGCGCCTGCGGTGCCAGGCAATAGCCTACGCGCCAGCCGGTGACATGGTAGGTTTTGCCAAACGAGGAGACAATCACGCTGCGTTCAGCCAACTCGGCATGGCGGGCCATACTCTCATGACGATGACCGTCGAACACCACGTGTTCATAGACTTCATCGGATAAAATAATAATATCGCTGTTGCGAGTCAGGGCGGTTAGGCGATCGATATCCTGCTGCTGCAAAATAGCGCCGGTCGGGTTGTGCGGGCTATTGATAATAATCATCCGCGTGCGGCTGTTGATGGCGCTGGCCACTTCATCCCAGTCTATGCTGAAATCTTCCAGCGACAGGCCAATCGGCACCGGCGTTGCCCCCTGCAGGCGCACAATCGGTGAATAGCTGTCAAAAGCCGGTTCAAAATAGATCACTTCATCGCCCGGATGTACCAGCGCACTGATGGCCGAGTAGATCCCTTCGCTGGCGCTGGCGATCACTGTTACTTCGCTGTCGGCATCATAATGGCAGCCGTAGATCGCTTCCACCTTGGCCGCCAGTGCATGGCGCAGCGCGGCGAGACCGCTCATCGGCGCATACTGGTTATGCCCGGCGCGCATGGCTTGCGCCACGGCATCAATCAGTGCCGGTTGGCATGAGAAATTGGGCGCCCCCTGTGACAGGTTGAGGGCATTATGCTCGGCGCTCAATTGACCAATAACGGTGAAAATCGTGGTACCGACATCGGGTAATTTCGACTGGGGTGACATGGCGCTCTTCATGCGGACTCCTGATAACGACGGCTAAACAACCGGCTGCAATGGGGAACAGACAAAAGGATGACAGCCGATTAAGCAATAGTTTCGCTGTGCTCACAATAGAAAATTTGTCATACTTGCCATGATCTGACGTCATGGCTGGAGCCTGCACTGCAATGAGCCTATTCCCTGATTTTAGCGCCGCCACCTTGCCCAATTTGCCTTCGCTAAATTGGCTGAAAACCTTTGTTATCGTTGCGCAAACTCAGAATCTGACGCGGGCCGCCGAACTTTTGCATATTACCCAGGGAGCGGTAAGTCGGCAGATCGCAGGCCTGGAGGCGCGTCTGGGCTATCCGTTGTTTGTTCGTCAGGCCAGAGGATTAAGCCTGACACCGCGCGGGGCACAGCTATTGCCACCGATTCAGCAGGCGTTGCTGCAAATGGGCGAAGCGCTGCAACGGGTGGTCAGCCATCCCGATACCCTGCGCATCAAGTGTCCTACCTGCTCTATGCGCTGGTTGCTGCCACGTGTGATCCAGCTGCAAAACGATCGTCCCGATATGCAGATTGAGCTGACGGCCTCGGTGTCCCACGGCGTGGATTTTCGCAGCGAGCATTTTGACGCGGCGGTGGTCTTTGGCCGACCGGTTGAGCATGGTCTTACTGCCAGCCATCTGTTTGATGAAGTGTTGACGCCGGTTTGTGCGCCGAATTTGCTGACCGGGCAGGGGAGAGAGGTAAAGCTGGCAGATTTGCAACAGCAAACCCTGTTACATCCCACTCGCGATCGCCGCGACTGGCTGCTGTGGCTAAAAACTGCCGGTGTGCCGGGGTTACCTTCCAGTAAATCCCAGCATTTCGATACCCTTGATCTGGCGATTAACTCGGCGTTGCAAGGTTATGGCGTGGCGATCGGCGATTTAACGCTAATCGAAGACGATCTGCTGGCCCGGCGGGTGATTGCACCTTTCAGTCTTTGTGTCGCCAGCGGCGCGTCTTACCAATTGCTGTATCCAGATAATCCCAGCCCGGCGCTACGGGTGGCGATCGATTTTCTCAACCAGCAGGCACAGCAAAGCCGTGAACGGCTGGCCGCTTTGTTGTCGGCATCGCGACAGCTGGTGTATGCCTGATGATTGCCGCGCGGCTGGCTATTCCTCGGCCAGCGAAGCGGCTATCGCCTGGGTCAGTTGGCTTAACTGCTTGGCGCTAATAATATAAGGCGGCATCAGATAGATCAGCTTGCCAAATGGCCGGATCCACACCCCCTGCGCCACAAAGTGCTGTTGTAGCCGCGCCATATCCACTGGCTGGCACATTTCCACCACGCCAATTGCCCCCAACACCCGTACATCAGCCACCGCCGGATGCTGCCTTAATGGTGCCAGTTCGACCGTCAGCTGTTGTTCAATCGCCCTGACCTGCTGCTGCCAGTGATTTTCCGCCAGCAGCGACAGACTGGCACTGGCAACGGCACAGGCCAGTGGATTGCCCATAAAGGTTGGGCCGTGCATAAAGCATCCCGCTTCGCCGTTGCTGATGGTATTGGCCACCTGACGGGTGGTCAGGGTAGCGGACAGGGTCATATAGCCACCGGTCAGCGCTTTGCCGACGCAGAGAATATCCGGGCTGATGCCGGCGTGCTCGCAGGCAAAGAGTTTACCGGTGCGACCAAAGCCGGTAGCGATCTCGTCGGCAATCAACAAAATACCGTAACCGTCGCACAGCTGGCGCACCTGGCGCAGATATTCGGGATGATAAATGCGCATGCCACCCGCGCCTTGCACCACGGGTTCAAGGATCACCGCGGCAATGTCGCGATGATGTTCAGCCAACAAGGCACTAAAGGGGGCGATATCTGCCGCGTCCCAGGGTTGATCAAAGCGGCACTGCGGCGCAGGGGCGAACAGGTGTTGCGGCAGATAGCCCTGATACAGGCTATGCATCGAGTTTTGTGGATCACACACCGCCATGGCGCCAAAGGTATCGCCATGATAGCCGTGGCGCAGCGTCAGCATTTTCTGCCTTTTTTCGCCACGCGCCTGCCAGTATTGCATGGCCATTTTTAGCGCCACTTCTACCGCCACCGATCCCGAGTCAGCCAGAAACACACACTCCAGTGCCTCAGGGGTGATCGCCACCAACTGTCGCGCCAACGCTATTGCCGGGGGATGGGTAATACCGCCAAACATCACATGAGACATCTGACCAATTTGTTCAATGGCCGCCTGGTTCAGGGTCGGGTGGTTATAACCGTGGATGGCGGCCCACCATGACGACATACCGTCAACCAACTGTCGGCCATCGGCCAGCTTAAGCATCACCCCTTGTGCTGACACCACCGGATAGGTAGGCAACGGCTGGGTCATGGAAGTATAGGGATGCCAGATATGGCGTTGGTCAAATTCGAGATCGGCGGGGGTCATGCACATTCCTTACGGGTTTTCTGTCAACCAAAAATAAAATATAACGTTGACCGTAAACTAAAATAATTGAAGAATGGTTGACAGTATATCGCCCGCAGAATTTTTGGCGAGCGCAAAAATAGCAGCAATGTCGATAGCGCACAGCGTTGATCCGGCGCATTGGTGGTCACATTATGCCGCCCGCCCTCGTAAACCGCCGCGCTAGATCACCCTTTTCCCGGAGATGTCGCCATGACCACCCACGCCCCCTGGACCTATGAGCAAACCCAGGCGCTATTTGAAAAACCTTTTCTGGAACTGATGTTTGCCGCCCAGCAGATCCATCGCCAGCACTTTGATCCGCGCCAGGTGCAGGTCAGTACCCTGTTGTCGATCAAAACCGGTGCCTGCCCGGAAGACTGCAAATATTGTCCGCAAAGTTCACGCTATAAAACCGGGCTGGAAAGCGAACGTCTGATGGAGGTTGAACAGGTACTGGAGTCGGCCCGACAGGCGAAAGCGGCCGGTTCGACCCGCTTTTGTATGGGGGCGGCCTGGAAAAATCCCCACGATCGCGATATGCCCTATCTCGAGCAAATGGTGCAGGGCGTCAAGCAGCTGGGCATGGAAACCTGTATGACTCTCGGCAGTCTCAACGGTGACCAGGCGCAGCGTCTGGCCAGTGCCGGTCTGGATTATTACAATCACAACCTCGATACCTCGCCGGAGTTTTACGGCAATATCATTACCACCCGCAGCTATCAGGAACGACTGGATACGCTGCAGGAAGTGCGCGGGGCCGGTATCAAAGTCTGCTCCGGCGGCATTGTCGGTTTAGGGGAGACGGTAAAAGATCGCGCCGGACTATTAATGCAGTTGGCCAACCTGCCGGTGCCACCGGAAAGCGTGCCGATCAATATGCTGGTGAAAGTAAAAGGCACGCCGCTGGCGGATAATGCCGATGTCGATCCTTTTGATTTTATCCGCACTATCGCCGTGGCGCGCATTATGATGCCGCGCTCTTACGTGCGCCTGTCCGCCGGTCGTGAACAGATGAGTGAGCAGACCCAGGCAATGTGCTTTATGGCCGGTGCCAACTCCATTTTTTATGGTTGCAAACTGCTGACCACGCCAAATCCGGCAGAAGATAAGGATCTGATCCTGTTCGCCAAGCTGGGGTTGAATCCACAACAGACGGCCACCGAGATGGGCGATAACCAGCAGCAGGATGCCCTGACAGCAAAGTTGATCACCGCCGACAACGATCAATTCTATAACGCGGCGCGCTAACCGACGATGTCATGGACAACCCGTATCGACCAGGCGCTTGCCGAACGCCGACTGGCCAGCACTTTTCGTCAGCGCTTGCCCAATGCCGGTGGCGGCAGTCGCTGGCTAACCCAGGATCAACGTCGTTACCTGAATTTTTCCGCTAACGACTATTTGGGCCTGTCGCAACATCCTGAGGTGATTGCCGCCTGGCAGCGCGGTGCCGCCCTTTATGGCGTCGGCAGCGGTGGTTCGGGGCATGTCACCGGTTATTCGCTGGTGCATCAACAGTTTGAACAACAACTGGCGCAATGGCAGGGCTATCCGCGTGCACTGCTGTTTATTTCCGGTTTTGCCGCCAATCAGGCGGTACTGGCTGCCCTGTTGCAGGCTGAAGATCGCATTCTCGCCGATAAGCTTAGCCACGCTTCGCTGTTGGAAGCGGCGGTGCACTCACCGGCGCAGCTAAGGCGTTTTCAGCATAATCAGCCCGCAGCCTTGCAGCGCTTGTTGGAAAAACCGCTGGCGGGGGAGACCCTGACGGTCACCGAAGGGGTGTTCAGTATGGATGGCGATGCCGCCCCCCTCGCTGAGCTGCACGCCTTGACCCGCCAACACGGCAGCTGGCTGCTGGTGGATGATGCCCACGGTGTCGGGGTGATGGGCGCGCAGGGACGTGGCAGTTGCTGGCAGCAGCAGGTGCGGCCGGAACTGTTGGTGCTGACCTTCGGTAAAGCCTTTGGTTGCAGCGGTGCGGCGATACTGTGCGACGACGCCACGGCAGACTACCTGCTGCAGTTTGCCCGCCATCTGATTTACAGTACCGCCATGCCAGCCGCGCAAGTCTGTGCCTTGCAGGCGGCGCTGACATGTATTCAGCAAGCGGATGACCTGCGTGATAAACTGGCGGCGAACATTAGCCGTTTTCGCGCCGGTGCCAGTCAGTTGGCGTTTGCTCTCACCGCGTCGTCGACCGCCATCCAGCCGCTGATTATTGGCGACAATCAGTCAGCACTGGCCCTGGCGCAACGGCTGCGTGATCGTGGTTTGTGGGTCACAGCCATTCGGCCGCCGACGGTGCCCGCGGGCACTGCGCGTCTACGCCTGACCATTACGGCTGCCCATCAGCCGGAAGATATCGATATTTTGCTGGAGTCCCTTAATGGGTGCAGTCACGGAATTAGTCAATAAAAAAGCGGTCGCCGATGCCTTTAGTCGCGCGGCCGCAAGTTACGAGCAGGCTGCCGAGTTGCAGCGCCAGAGCGGCGAAAGTTTGCTGGCCCTGGCCCGCGAGCAGAACCTGCCTCTCGGCAACCAGGTATTGGATGCCGGCTGCGGCACGGGATATTTCAGTCGCCGCTGGCGCGAAATGGGCAAAACTGTCACCGCGCTGGATATCTCCGCCGGGATGCTGCTGCGCGCGCAAGAACTGGAATCGGCGGATCACTATGTGCCGGGTGATATCGAAAGGCTGCCATTGGCCGATAATTCAGTGGATATCAGCTTTAGTAATCTGGCCGTGCAGTGGTGCAATGCCTTACCGCGCGCGCTTGGCGAGCTGGAACGCGTGACCCGTCCTGGCGGCGTGGTGCTGTTTTCCACGCTGGCGGAAGGATCGTTAAATCAACTGTCGCAGGCGTGGATGAAAGTCGACGGCCGTCCCCACGTCAACAGCTTTCTGACTCCGGATAAAATTGCCGAAGCCTGTGCGCCTTTTCGCCATCACGTTGAGTTCAGCCAGCATACCGCGCTGTTTGCCGATGCCATGAGCCTGATGCGATCCCTTAAGGGGATTGGTGCCACCCATATCAAGGGCGGACGCCTGGGTGGTCTGGGCGGACGGCAGCGTCTGGCCAGTCTGGAAAAACATTATGTGCGCCAGGAGGGTAAGTTGCCGCTGACCTACCGTCTGGTCTACGGAATTTTATATTGTGAATAACTCAGTATGCTAAATCCGGCAATGCAGCAACAACGCTGGTTTATCACCGGCACCGATACCGAAGTGGGGAAAACCGTGGCCACCTGCGCATTTTTGCAGGCGGCGGCCGCGGCCGGTTTTACCACCGCAGGCTACAAGCCGGTGGCCTCGGGTAGTGAGGTGACCGCCCTTGGCCTGCGCAATAGCGATGCCCTGGCCTTGCAGGCCAACAGCAGCGTGTCTCTGGATTATCAGCAGGTAAACCCCTGCACTTTTTTGCAGCCCACTTCGCCACATATTGTCAGCGAACTGGAGGGACGGCCGATCGCCCTGGAGACCTTGTCACAGGGGTTGCGTCAGTTGGAGCCATTGGCTGATTGGGTTGTGGTCGAAGGCGCGGGGGGATGGTTTACGCCGCTCAATGCTACGCAGACCTTTGCCGATTGGGTAGCTCAGGAACAACTGCCGGTGATCCTGGTGGTGGGTATGCGGCTGGGCTGCATTAATCATGCACTGCTTACTGCCCAGGCAGTCCGGCATAGCGGATTGACGTTGGCGGGATGGATTGCCAATGACGTCGAAGAAACGGGGAAGCATCATCAGGCTTATGTTGCCACGTTAAAACGTATGCTGCCTGCGCCAATGTTAGGCGAGATCCCGTATCTGCAACCTCATGAGTTTGCTGATCATGGTCGTTATCTGACGCTGGACGCTCTGCTGACCGTCAGTTAAACACTGAGGTAGGTTTTCACCAGATTATCATCCAACTGCGCCATGGTGCCCTGCGCAACATTGCGCCCGCCGTCCATTAGCCAGAAGCGGTCGGCTACGCTGCGAATAAACGGCAGCTTATGGCCCACCAATAGCAACGTCAGGCCAAGATCGCGGTTGAGGCGGTGGATAATATTGCCCATATTCGCCTCCATTGCTTCGCTGGTGCGCTGTGTCGGTTCATCGAGGATCAGCAGTTCCGGTTCCAGCACCAGCGCCCGGCTAATGGCCAGCTGTTGCTGCTGGTGCTCATCCAGCTCTCCTGCCTTGCGCGCGCCCATCGCCTTGAGAACAGGAAAGAGATCGTAGACCTGTGTGGGGATGCGGCGGGTTTTATTGCGGCCGGCCATCAGCGCAATTTGCAGGTTTTCGTCAACGCTCATCTGCGAAAATATTTGCCGACCCTGCGGAACATAGCCAATGCCCATCAATGCCCGGGTTTCCACTGGCAGCGCCAGCAGATTTTGCGGTTCTTCATTGGCTGACTGCCAGGTTACGCTGCCGCTTTTTACCGGCAAATGGCCCATAATGCAATTGACCAGCGTGGTCTTACCCACCCCATTGCGGCCAATGAGACAGTTGCACTGGCCGCGATGGAGCTCCAGATCGATATCCCACAGAGTATGGTTTTGCCCATAAAATTGATTAACTGCTTTTACGCTTAGCATCAGATGTTCCTCACTTACCGGCTTGACGCCGAACACTACATTGACGGCCCCTGTCATCGTTCTGACATTGATTTGATGCCGTAGACCTGCCAACACAGGATAAAATTCCGTTTAAGTCTCGTATTTACACAGCATGAACAGGTGATAAACGGCCATCTTGCAGAGATAAATGGCTAAAACTGACGTTTTTTTGCCTTAAAAGCATTCACTGTTGGCTAAAAATCAGAGAATTAGTTTGTATTAAGTTATCCGACAAATAGTCTGTCAGATGACCTCCCGGATAATACTGCAACTCTTAGGCCAAGTTTCCAGAGATAACTCTTAAAGGGGCCGGATTCAGGGGGGAGAAGGCCGCAGCAGGGGGGGAAACAGCGATGTATTATCAAAGTTAATGTGTTGTGAGAAAGCGGTGAGTTACTGCTGCACTTTACCAGTGCCATGAATGCGAATTTTGGTGCAAGTCAACCCGCAAAATCGAGCAGAAAAGTGCCGTTGAGATGCACATCTGCAATTTGCAATCTAAAAGAAGGCCCTTTTCTAGGTCAATTCTGAATATATAAAGAAAGAAAAGTGTGAAAAAATAACTAAAAAAAGCCCTGAACAGCCGGTTAAGCACTAAATGTCAATTTTGGTCAGCTCCCGCCGCAAGCGGGGTGTTGTGACTTATCCACCATTCCTGTGGATAACCATGTGCATGAGCGTGCTAAAAGTTGCTGCACGCGAGTCAGGACGCGGCTTGAGCTTAGTTTGCCCGTATTCGCAGCTTTTTAATGAAATCATTGTTTTTCAGTGGATTACTTAAAATCAATAGAGAGCTATCGGGGAGGTTGTGGTTGGCGAAATATTCGCCAGGCCTAATTCGAAAAGTTAATTCGCGCCAGAATCTGGGGATAAATGTTCCGTGGTGGGGAAGATCAATGCCTGTCGCTAACCTAAATAAGTGCAACCGGCCAGCTAATGTCAAAATCCGCGCTTGAAGCTGGTTTTATATCCAGTATCATAGTCCGGTAACCCATTTGACAAGATGCAGGAGTCTTCCATACTGATCCTCCTCGCCGGTGTCACGCGTTCTCTTCTCAGGTAGCCGTCATGAGCAAAGTATTCAAACTACATTCCGAATTCAAACCTTCTGGCGATCAACCGGAAGCGATACGTAGCCTGGAAGAAGGGCTGGAAAACGGATTGGCACACCAAACCCTGCTGGGCGTAACCGGTTCCGGCAAAACCTTTACCGTGGCCAATGTGATTGCCGATCTCAACCGGCCCACCATGGTGCTGGCCCCTAACAAAACCCTGGCGGCGCAGCTTTACGGTGAAATGAAAGAGTTCTTTCCCGAGAATGCGGTGGAGTATTTTGTCTCGTATTACGATTATTACCAGCCAGAAGCCTATGTGCCCAGTTCCGATACCTTTATCGAAAAAGATGCCTCGGTAAATGAACATATCGAACAGATGCGTCTGTCGGCCACCAAGGCGCTGCTGGAGCGCCGAGATGTTATTGTCGTGGCCTCGGTGTCGGCGATTTACGGCCTGGGCGATCCCGATCTCTATCTGAAAATGATGTTGCACCTGACCAAGGGCATGATCATTGACCAGCGATCGATTTTGCGCCGTCTGGCCGAGCTGCAATATGCCCGCAACGACCAGGCGTTTCAGCGTAGTACCTTCCGCGTGCGCGGTGAAGTGATCGATATTTTCCCGGCCGAGTCAGACGACCTGGCGCTGCGCGTGGAGCTGTTTGACGATGAGGTGGAGCGTCTGTCGATGTTCGATCCCCTTACCGGTCAGCTACAGCAGGAAGTACCGCGTTTCACCATCTATCCAAAAACCCACTACGTTACGCCGCGTGAACGAATTGTGCAGGCGATGGAAGAGATCAAGGTCGAACTGGCCGATCGCCGTAAATTCCTGCTGGCCAATAACAAACTGCTGGAAGAGCAGCGTATTTCTCAGCGTACCCAGTTTGATCTGGAGATGATGAATGAGCTGGGTTATTGCTCGGGTATCGAAAACTATTCCCGCTATCTCTCGGGACGCGGCGAGGGGATGCCGCCTCCAACGCTGTTTGATTACCTGCCGGCTGATGGCCTGTTGATTGTCGATGAATCTCACGTGACCATTCCGCAAATCGGCGGTATGTACAAAGGTGACCGCTCGCGCAAAGAGACGCTGGTGGAATACGGTTTTCGTTTGCCTTCGGCACTGGATAACCGTCCGCTGCGCTTTGAAGAGTTCGAAGCCCTGGCGCCGCAGAGTATTTATGTCTCGGCAACGCCGGGGAACTATGAGCTGGAAAAATCTGGCGGCGAAGTGGTTGAACAGGTGGTCAGGCCGACAGGATTGCTCGATCCGTTAATCGAAGTGCGGCCGGTCACCACTCAGGTTGACGATCTGCTGTCCGAGATCCGCAAACGCGTGGTGCTCAATGAGCGCGTGCTGGTCACTACCCTGACCAAACGCATGGCAGAAGATCTGACCGAATATCTTGAAGAACACGGCGAGAAGGTGCGTTATTTGCACTCTGATATCGACACCGTCGAACGTGTCGAAATCATCCGTGACCTGCGTCTGGGCGAGTTTGATGTGCTGGTGGGTATCAACCTGTTACGTGAGGGCCTGGATATGCCTGAGGTGTCGCTGGTGGCCATTCTCGATGCCGATAAAGAGGGCTTCCTGCGTTCCGAACGTTCCCTGATCCAGACGATTGGTCGTGCGGCACGAAATCTCAATGGCAAGGCGATCCTTTATGGTGACAAGATCACCAAATCCATGGAAAAAGCCATTGGCGAAACCGAACGCCGTCGCGCCAAGCAGCAAGCCTATAATCTTGAACGTGGCATTACGCCGCAAGGGCTGAACAAGAAAATCGGCGACATCCTGCAATTGGGTCAGCCTAAATTCAAGAAAAACAAAGAAATGCGTGACGCCCAGGCGGCAGCGACCTTTAAAACCCTTACTCCCAAGGCACTGGAACAGCGTATCCGCGAGCTGGAAAGCAAAATGTATCAGCATGCGCAGAATCTGGAATTTGAAGAGGCGGCCCGAACCCGTGACGAGTTGCAGTCGCTACGTGAGCAGTTTATTGCCGCATCCTGAGTTTATTTGCGTGCCATATGGCCACCGGCAGCAGAAGATCGGTGCAGTTTATACCGCTATCTTTCATGTTGCCGGGCCGAGTGGTAGACTTCGCGCCCTGAAAACTTCACCTGTGGCTGTTGCGCTATGACCGAAAACCAACCGAAAGATCCGCTGCATGGCGTTACGCTGGAAAAACTGCTCACTGTTTTGGTGGACAATTTTGGCTGGCCGGCGCTGGCAGGGCAGGTCAATATCAACTGCTTTAAAAGCGATCCGAGCATTAAATCCAGCCTCAAATTTTTGCGACGTACCCCCTGGGCGCGTAAAGAGGTGGAGACGCTCTATCTTGATTTCGTCGAGGGACTGCTCAAGCCGGATATGAGCAGTAAAAGCAAAAGACGCAGTGCGCCAGCCCCGGCGGCCAAAAAAGTCAGCAGCGCCAAACCGGCTGCCGACAGTCCGTGGAACAACCATCCGTTGCTGACCAACAAACCCAAAAGCCAGTAATCGCTTAGTGTAAACGTTGCAGCGCTTCTTCCAACGCCTGGCGCAGCAGTTCACGATCGTGGCGGTACGGGATATCCCGGGCCTCTAAAGGGCGCTGCACGATCAGGCGCTGACTGGCATCACCCAGTTTTACCGCCGGACCGACGATGGCGGCACTGATTGCCGCCCGGCCAATCTGCTGTTCAATCATATTTAGTTTGTCATGCAGCGTCAGCGACGCGGCGGCGGGACTGAGTTCTTTCCCCAGATTGCCAATATAAACCAGGTGCGCGCGACTGCGCCGCAACTCGCTGGTCAGATCCTTAAGCAACAACAGAGGCATCAGGCTGGTAAAGAAACTGCCGGGACCAATCAGGATCAGATCCGCTTCTCTGATGGCTTCCAGCGCCTCGTGGGTACTGGTTACTTCCGGTTCCAGTAGCAGCCGTTGCGGGACATGGGACAGCCGATCGACCTGCACTTCGCCATGCACCAGATTGCCTGCGGCATCAATCGCCGCCAGATCTACCGGCAACTCCGACATCGGGATCAGTTGCGCATCGACTTTCAGCAGGCTGCGTACCAGATTCATCGCTTCCAGCGGGCGAACGCTGAGGCTGTCGAGGGCGCGCAGGATCAGATTGCCCAGATTGTGGCCATCCAGCTCGCCGCTGCCACTAAAGCGATACTCAAACATCGCCGAGGCGACGCTGGGTTCGGTGATCAGCTGATTAAGACAGTTGCGCATATCTCCCCAGGCAATTCCCCCTACCGAGCGACGTATCCTACCGGTTGAGCCACCGTTATCGGTGGTGGTAACAATACCGGTCAGACGGGATCCGAGCGAAGAGAGGGACGACATGACGCGTCCCAGCCCATGGCCGCCTCCTAATGCCACTACCCTGTCCAGGTCGGCCAATGTGCGATTGCGCATATCACTCCTAATGTGAGCTTTCAAACGGTTACCCGTGGAACTGGCTGTAGCCTCAACTCACGCTGACGCGCGGTAATTTTCGCAACCCGGGGTAGAAAAAAACGTGCTGAAACAATTTTACCTAATTTTGTATAAAGTTGTTATCTCGCTAAGCGGTCAGATTTACCTTAAAAATGCGCTTGATTTCATAGATGTTTTTAGTTTGCTTAACTGAAAAAACCGTTATATATCAAAATACATAGCGAAAAACGGCCTTGGCGATCGGCTTTTTGCGGCGTTACAATGTCGACTACAACCCACGTTCTGATCCTCCGCTGCGATGGTCCGAACTGAACTCCTAGCCCTGGCACCTAAGTTGTTCCTCGCGTTGCGCCGATGATTTTTTACCTGTCATCTTGCGTTGACCGAGCAATATGGTGCTTTGGCCGTGACCTTGAGTCACCAGGGTGCAAGGCAGAAATGCCCGCATCTCCCGTATTTGGAAAGGTGTTAACGTTGCAACAATTAACTGACGCATTTGCGCGCAAGTTCTATTACTTGCGCCTATCGATTACTGACGTGTGCAATTTCCGTTGCACCTATTGTTTGCCTGATGGCTATAAGCCGCAGGGGCACAACAATAAAAGCTTCCTTTCGCTCAACGAAATTCGGCGTATCAGCCGCGCTTTTGCTCATCTTGGCACTGAAAAAGTCCGTCTGACCGGTGGTGAACCTTCGCTGCGTCGCGACTTTAGCGAGATTATTGCCGCCGTTCGTGAAAACCCGCAGATCCGCCAACTGGCTGTTACCACCAACGGTTATCGCCTGGCGCGGGATGTCAGCACCTGGCGTGACGCCGGGTTGACCGGGTTGAATGTCAGCGTCGACAGTCTCGATCCCCGCCAGTTTTATGCCATTACCGGCCAGGACAAATTCCGCGAAGTGATGAACGGCATTGATGCCGCCTTTACTGCTGGTTTCAGCAAAGTCAAAGTCAACACCGTACTGATGCGCGACGTTAATCACTCCAGCCTGCAAAGCTTTCTCAATTGGATCAAAGATCGCCCAATCCAACTGCGCTTTATTGAACTGATGGAAACCGGCGACGGCGGCTCACTTTTCCGCAAGCATCACGTTTCTGGTGAGGTGATCCGTGCTCAACTGATCCAGCAGGGGTGGCAGCTGCTGGCACGCAGCCGCAGCGACGGCCCGGCGCAGGTGTTTACTCATCCCGATTATCTCGGCGAAATTGGCTTAATCATGCCGTATGAGAAAGATTTCTGCGCCAGTTGCAACCGTCTGCGCGTTTCAGCCCTTGGTAATTTGCACCTGTGCCTGTTTGGCGACCAGGGTATTCCGCTGCGCGATCTGCTGGCAGAAGACTGGCAGCAGCAAGCCTTGATGGATCGTATTCAGGGCGGACTGGGGCGTAAAAAACAGACCCACTTCCTGCATCAGGGCAATACCGGCATCACGCAGAATTTATCTTTTATTGGCGGCTAATATCCGCTGTGGGCGGATAGTGAACAGCAAAATAAAGTCTCAAGGAAAACAGTATGAGCAAAGCCAGCAGTGAATTTCAGGCGCTTTCCGTTGCAATTCTTACCGTCTCCGACCGTCGTGGCGAGGCCGAAGACAGCTCCGGGGAATATCTGCGTGTAGCGGCCAGCGAGGCGGGCCATCATGTCGTGGCCAGACAGATCGTCAAAGATAATCGCTATCAGATCCGGGCCATCGTCTCCCAGTGGATCGCCGATGACAGTATTGGCGCAGTGCTGATTAACGGCGGGACCGGCTTTACCGCCGGCGACAATACCCCCGAGGCGTTGCAACCGCTGTTTGATCGCGAAATTGAGGGCTTTGGCGAGCTGTTTCGCATGCTCTCCTTTGAAGATATTGGCACCGCCACCATTCAGTCTCGTGCCCTGGCTGGCATGGCCAATCAAACGGTGATTTTTGCCGTGCCGGGGTCGACCTCTGCCTGCAAAATGGCCTGGGAGCATATTATTTCTGCCCAGCTTGATGCGCGTAATCGTCCCTGTAATTTTATTCCTCACGTAAGAAAGTAAACGCAACTATGTCTACTCTGACGCATATCAACGCCTCCGGCGATGCCCATATGGTGGATGTTTCCGACAAAGCGGAAACCGTCCGTGAAGCGCGCGCCGAGGCTTTTGTTACCATGGCCGCCAGCACGCTGGAGATGATCATTAAAGGCGATCACCATAAAGGGGATGTCTTTGCCACGGCACGTATTGCCGGTATTCAGGCTGCCAAGAAAACCTGGGATCTGATCCCGCTTTGTCACCCTCTGTTATTGACCAAGGTAGAGGTTAAACTCGAGGCGCAGCCCGAAAACAACCGCGTGCGCATTGAGACTCTTTGTCGCCTGCAGGGTAAAACCGGCGTCGAGATGGAAGCGCTGACCGCAGCCTCCGTGGCGGCGTTGACCATTTATGACATGTGCAAAGCGGTACAGAAAGATATGGTGCTGGGCCCCATACGTCTGCTGGCAAAAAGTGGCGGCAAGTCAGGTGACTTTAAGGCGGAACAATGATCGATATACTGTTTTTTGCCCAGGTTCGTGAACTGGTGGGTACTGGCAGCCTGCAATTGCCAGCCGACTTCTCTGACGTTGAAACCCTGCGTCAGGATCTCTGCCAGCGCGGTGACCGTTGGGCATTGGCCCTTGAGTCGGGCAAGCTGCTGGTGGCGGTTAATCAGACCCTGGTCGAGTCCGGCCATGTGCTGAAGGCTGGTGATGAAGTGGCATTTTTCCCACCGGTAACCGGAGGCTGAATGATGGAAGCAACCCGCATTACCGTCGCTGCCGCGCCTTTTAGCGTGGGGGATGAATATCAATGGTTGGCGCAGTCCGACGCCGACGGCGCCGTGGTCACCTTTACCGGCAAAGTACGCAACCATAACCTGGGTGATAGCGTCAGCGCCTTGACGTTGGAGCACTATCCCGGCATGACCGAAAAGGCCCTGGACGAGATTGTGCAGTTGGCCCGTCAACGCTGGCCGTTACAGCGCGTTAGCGTTTATCACCGGGTGGGTGCGCTGTTCCCCGGCGATGAAATAGTCTTTGTCGGCGTAACCAGCGCCCATCGCAGCATGGCTTTTGAGGCTAACCAGTTTATTATGGACTACCTCAAAACCCGCGCGCCTTTCTGGAAACGCGAGGCCACGGAGCAGGGGGATCGTTGGGTGGATGCCCGGGAAAGTGATAAGCAAGCCGCGCAACGCTGGTCCCCTGCGCCCTTGACGCCGTAGCGGTGTTGGCAGCGCTTACTCACCCGCATCACTTACTGGTGTAAGCTCAGCGGGATTCGTTCGCTTGCCGCCTTGCTACAACGCCAATGGCTTTGGGGACCCCCTGCGTCCTTGACGCCGTAGCGGTGTTGGCAGCGCTTACTCACCCGCATCACTTACTGGTGTAAGCTCAGCGGGATCTATGAGTTAGCGGACAACATTACAACGCCAATAAACTGCACCGAATGTAAAGATATCTGGCTAGATAAACCAATTGTTTACCAGTTATGTGGCACACGCGCATTCGCTGTTTTTTGTGGTAGGCTTAGGCTACCGGTAGGCTGTAATTGCAGCCTTGTTTTTGTCCTCCATGCAAGAGGTAAGCATCATGGATCGATATCCACGCTCTAATGGTTCGATAGTAGAACGCGCAAACAGCGGTATCCAGGCCTATATGGCTCAGGTTTATGGCTGGATGACCTGTGGTTTGCTGCTGACGGCTTTCGTGGCCTGGTACGCTTCACGTTCCCCGGCGATCCTGGGATTTATCTTCTCAAGCCAGATCACCTTTTTCGGCTTGATTATTCTGCAGCTAGGTTTGGTTTTTGTTATTTCAGGCATGGTTAATCGCCTGACTGGCAGTGTGGCAACCGGGCTATTTATGCTCTATTCGGCGCTGACCGGGTTAACGCTCTCCAGTATTTTTGTAGTCTATACCGGATCTTCTATTGCCAGCACCTTTGTGGTTGCCGGTGGTATGTTTGGTGCCATGAGCCTCTATGGTTACACCACCAGGCGCGATCTTAGCCGTTTGGGCAGTCTGCTGTTTATGGCGCTGATCGGTATTGTGCTGGCCTCAGTGGTTAATATCTGGCTGAAAAGTTCTGCGCTGATGTGGGCGGTGACTTATATCGGCGTAGTGGTATTTGTCGGACTCACGGCCTATGACACCCAGAAACTGAAAAACATGGGTGAGCAGTTATCCGTTGATGACAAAGACAGCTTCCGTAAGTATTCCATTGTCGGCGCTTTGACCTTGTATCTGGACTTTATCAACCTGTTCCTGATGCTGTTGCGTATTTTCGGCAACAGAAGATAACTGTCGCTGCTGATTATAAAAAACCGTTAGCCTTGGCTAGCGGTTTTTTTTCATCTTATGCTGCGTTGACAAGCGTGATTTTATTTAATCGGATATATTAGTTATTCCACTATATAATTAATTTTCAGATATTTTGCAGTTATTTTCCCCTTCCTTTAGTAACGAGCTCTATTTTATCATCAGCAGATAACAGGGAGATACATTACAAGGGAAGAGATGGATACGGTTGAGGAACTTAATGGCACCTACTTCTATGCCGGTAAGTCTAATCTTACCGCAGGCGAGCTTTTTTTTATGATTTTCTGTGAAAATACAGTTGATCAGTTTGGCCTGGGGATAGCTGATTTTGCGGCTGTAAGTGCTATCTATTACGGTAGGAAAAGTCTTTCTACCCGAGGCAAGCCGAGAGGTGCTACAAAAGGCACTTCCCGTGCTTCTGTAGGTGCAAGGCGTGTATTTAAGCAAGCAACATTCCCGTTTGGAATAAAGTTACCTACTTGGGTCGGAGGATATACACCATGGACTGTAGAAAAGAGGATGGTTGCAAAAATAAGCACCTTCGTAGGACGTACAATCCCACTTATTGGTCAAGTCGTTCTTGTTACCGATGTAACTCAGATAACTTATTGTACCATTCGTGACTACAACAGGATTGCACGAGGTAACGATAAAATATGGTAGATGATGATATTGAACAACGAATCTATGCACTTGTACGATCTTATACTGGGGCATATTTATTTAATAATAAGAAGAAACAGAAAGTCTTAACTGCTGAGACCGATCTTGACACCCATTTAGAACTTGATGTAGGGGAGGCTGAAGATTTAATGGATAACTTTTTTTCTGAGTTTAATGTCCAAAAAGCTAACTTTATTATTGAAACTTATTATCCTGATTTACCTTTTACATGGAACCCATTTAAGAAAATAGATCCTATTCCTGTACCCGATTTTACTATAGGTATGTTAATAGAATCAGCTAAAGCGGGTAGATGGTTATACGATTAATTACATGCAAGGAGCATTAACAATGGCGGTACCGGTTCATTTATGGCTTAAAGACGATGGCGGCGCAGCTATCAAGGGCGCTTCCGATGTTCAGGATCGTGAAGGCAGTATAGAACTGAGAGGGATACACCATAATCTTAGTATTCCTACGGACCCTCATACCGGGAGACTTACTGGTACACGACAACATGCGCCATTTCAGTTTGAAAAGGAAATTGATCCCTCATCCCCTTATCTCTACAAAGCGGCTGCTACCGGGCAAACTTTGCAATCAGCGGAGATTAAATGGTATTGCATCGATAATGCTGGGCAAGAAGTTGAATATTTCAATATTTTACTTGAAATGGTAAAAGTAATCTCAGTAACGCCAATGATGCATGATACACGTAATTGCCCGGGTACTGGTCATATGGAAAGTGTAGCGCTACATTATGAAAAAATTACCTGGAAGTATGTAGATGGTAATATTCAGTATACTGATGCGTGGAATGAAAGAACCACAGCGTAATTATAATTTTGGCCTTTTGTATTAGAGGTGGATATATTGTTCCCATTAAAGAAGTTAGTGATCCCAATAAGGCAACCGACTGTCAGCACCTTCAAACCTGCTAAGCATTTATGGCGGGCACGCTTATTGCGCTGCCCGATTCAATAATATTCTGGCGTGAAAATAATTATATCCGTCGATTAGCGGGCAGTTTTCGAAAACTCCACCATACTTGGGCGGCATTAAACAGCACCAAAATGGCGGTAACCAGAAATACCCAGCGGAAACCCATCATGGCGGAAACACTGGAACCGATCAGCGGACCGACGACATTTCCCAGATACATAAAGGATTGGTTATAACCGAAGATCCTGCCGGTGACCTGATCGCTGCTGTATTTTACCAGCAATGCCTGCACCGCTGGCATTAAGGCGCCGTCGCCAAAGCCGAGCATAAAACGCAGTATCCCCAGTTGTACCGGCGTATTGATGGTTGCCATCAGGCAAAACAGTACAAAGCAGAATATCAGCGCGGCAATCAGCACGCGGTGAGCGCCAATACGGTCGCCGAGTTTACCCAATCGGGGGGCGGAAAGCAGAGCAGAAACACCGGGAACTGCAGCAATAACCCCGCTGATAAAGGCGATATTTTCGCTATTATCCGACAGATTGCGGATAAATAGCGTCAGGATGGGGCTGATAGAGCCGTTGGCTAGCTGGATCATCATGGTGGTAACAAACAAACTGAGGATCAGCATCGGATAGGGCAGCGAGGTGAAAACTGCTTTGCCACTGAGGCGGTTGGCTTTGCTGACTGGTACTACCCGCTCTTTTATCAGAAACAGGGTGATCAGAAAGCTGGTAAACAGCAGTCCGCCGGTGACAAAAAATACCGTACGCAGGCCCAAATGGTCGGCCATAAAACCGCCGATCAACGGGCCGATAATCACTCCGGCCACCTGTCCGGTTGAGAGCGTACCCAGCGCCCAGCCACTTTTATCCCGCGGAACCTGTGAGGCCACCAGTGCCATGGCGTTGGGAATATAGCCGGAGGTCAGCCCCATCAGGGTGCGGAAAATAAATAGCTGCCAGACGTTTTGCGCAAAGCCCTGCAATACCATAACGATGGCCATCCCCAGAGCAGCGCGCAGCAGCATCAGCTTGCGGCCCTTACGATCCGCCAGACTGCCCCATAAGGGCGCCACTACCGAAGAGACCAGAAAGGTGCCACTAAATACCAGACCTGACCAGATACTCAGTGCCTGATGATCGTGGACGCCAAGTTGTTCAATATACAGCGGAAGAAAGGGCAGAATTTCGCTCATCGCCAGGCCGGTAAAAAAACAGCCTAACCAGACAGAAATTAAATTAAGTTTCCAGGTTTCCATGGGGGGAGGGCATGACCTTATTGATGAAATAGTTTACCCGCTGAATCATAGCAAGCTAAGGCTTTAAAAGGATCACAAAAAGTTGCAACACTGTGTGTAGGGATATATTTAACCTTATCATAACAATAGCCCGGGTATTTGCCGCATAAAATATTGTCGCCAATGAATTTTGCCTGACTCATTTACAGCTTGAATCATATAAATGCGCGCTGCGCTGTGATATCTGTTAGAATCTCTGCAACTGGCGCACTGCAGTTTGTGCCGAATCCTCGTGGTAATGCCTCATTTGCCTCGTCTGATCATCCATTCTTGAAACTGCACCGAACCTGTTCGGGTTAGAGTGGATTGGAGTTTTTCTTTATATGTCATTTGATACTCTCGGCTTAAGTGCCGACATTCTGCGTGCTGTTGAAGAGCAGGGCTATCGCGATCCTACGCCTATTCAACAACAGGCAATCCCTGTTGTATTGCAAGGCCGCGATTTGATGGCCAGTGCACAAACCGGTACCGGTAAAACCGCTGGCTTTACCTTGCCCGTTTTGCAATTGCTTTCTCAGACTGCCGTACCAATCAAAGGTCGGCGTCCGGTACGTGCACTGATCCTGACGCCAACCCGTGAACTGGCGGCGCAGATCGGTGAAAACGTGACAGCGTACAGCAAACATTTGCCTTTGCGTTCTTTGGTGGTGTTTGGTGGCGTGAGCATCAATCCACAAATGATGAAACTGCGCGGCGGCATTGATATTCTGGTGGCAACACCGGGCCGTTTGCTTGATCTGGAACATCAGCGTGCTGTCGACTTGTCAAAAGTCGAGATCCTGGTGCTGGATGAAGCGGACCGTATGCTGGATATGGGCTTTATTCATGATATCCGTCGCGTACTGGCCAAACTGCCAGCCAAGCGTCAAAACCTGCTGTTCTCCGCCACCTTCTCCGACGAGATCAAAGGCCTGGCGAGCAAACTGCTGACCAACCCGGCGTCTGTTGAAGTCGCGCGTCGCAATACGGCATCATCGCAAATTGAGCAAAGCGTTCACTTTGTTGATAAGCGTCGTAAAAGAGAACTGCTGTCGCAGATGATTGGCGAAGGTAACTGGAAACAGGTGCTGGTCTTTACCCGTACCAAGCACGGTGCCAATCATTTGGCTGAATTGCTGAATAAAGATGGCATTGGCGCTGCGGCGATCCACGGTAACAAGAGCCAGGGTGCACGTACCCGCGCTTTGGCCGACTTTAAAGACGGTGGCATTCGTGTGCTGGTAGCCACGGATATCGCTGCTCGCGGTCTGGATATCGACCAACTGCCACACGTGGTCAACTATGAGTTGCCTAACGTGCCAGAAGATTATGTTCACCGTATCGGCCGTACCGGTCGTGCCGAATCTACCGGTGAAGCGATGTCACTGGTTTGTATCGACGAGCATAAACTGCTGCGTGATATTGAACGTTTGCTGAAGATTGAGATTCCACGCATTGCCTTGCCTGGTTATGAGCCGGATCCGTCAATCAAAGCCGAGCCGATCGTTAACGGTCGTCAGGGCAGCCGTGGCGCACCGCGTCAAAGCAGCGGTGGTCAACGTTCCGGCGCACCACGCCCGGGCGGAAACGGTCCTCGCTCTGGCAGCGGCGGTAATGGTGCCGGCGAAAGCCGTCCAGCCCGTCCGCCACGTCAAGGCGCAGCACATGCCGGCCAACGTCGTACCGGCGCGCCAGCAGGACGCAGTCGTAAACCTTCTGGCGAGTAATCGCTGAATAAAATAAAAAACCGCCGGTTTTATCAAGGCGGTTTTTTTTTACCCTCCGATCGCGCTGTCGACAGGGTAAAACTTCTATTATCTTATTAAACCTTTCCCTTTGTAATTCGCCGTTAATCTCCTTGATTTATCATCATGTTAACTGACACTAATGTTTTACATTTTTTCTCTATCGTATTTATATATTTATTAAATCTATTATTAAAAATAGATCATACAGAATTTGAATGTTTATTTTTCTTGCTTTACTTTTCTGCTTTGTTAAATTAAATACTCTCCTTTTATAAGTAACGTCTATTTTTATTATATTATTACAAAAGAGAAACGTACTGGAGGGGTTTAAAAATGTCTGCTAACCAGCGCCGGATTTTCTTATCGAGCCTTACTGACCGTCTGTGCATTATTTCAAAGAATCAATCAGTGAGTAGCGGCAGCAATGAATAAAGTGATCACCAATAAATTCTTTCTGCTTGCCGTCGGACTTATTTTTGTTCAGCAAATATTAATTGGCGCATCAACCTATATCATTGGCCAGGCAGGTGCGAACATCGCCAATCGCCCCATGACTGCCTTTCATTACGTGGTCATCTTTTTTGTGCTGATCTTTTTGGCATATCTGTTAGGGGCGGTATCGCTGTTTTTTAGAGTCAAACTCTCTAATGATTTATGGCAGAAATATTATCAACATACCTTGGGGCATATCGCGGCCAGGCATTATTTATCCACCGAGGAAAACAAAACCAAGACCAATCTGTGGCTTAGCGGCGAAGCAATAAGCACTCTGGATGAGGCAGGTTTTGCCAGCGTGGAGATTATCGCCGTTTACTTTAATGTGCTTTTTACCGTGGTGGCACTGTTTTTTGTGCTCGGTGCCGAGTTGGCCGGGGTAATATTTATTTGCATGCTATTGTCTGTGGCGCTCTTACTTCTGTCAAAAAACAAGATCCATCTGCTGGCCAACAGCATTCAATATAAAAAACTTTCTGCCCTTAATGCAGTAAGCAATATTTGGGACAACGTCTTCTTTGGTGACTCCGCTGCCGCAAAGTCCGCTTTTGCTGCTTCGCAGCACAAGGTCGGCAAATATTTTCAACGCATGGAGGCCTATAAAATTCTGGAGCAGGTTATATCCTGTCTACCCATTCTTATTTCCATCCCGATCCTGGTGTTTTTCTCCTATCAACAGGTGATAAATGACGTCGCTGCTATTGGTTCGCTGGTAGCGGTTTTACCGAGAACGCTGCAATTATTTCAAAATATCCACGCCGCCAGCATGAGCAGCGGGCAGGTGATCCTGTTAAAAAACAAGATAAAAAACCTGGCTGCCTTTGTCGATAATCTACAAGGCTATGATTACGAAAAAAACATTGATGAGCAGCAGATCTCTATTATTGACTTGTCTAGCGGCGAGACGATCCCGGCTGCTGTTTTTAAACAGTGGGACTTTGCCGCCACAGGGATGGCCGGGCGATTTCTGATCACCGGTAGCAATGGTGCCGGAAAATCGACTCTATTAAAATATATGAAGAGCCGCTATAAGGAAGCGCTGTACCTCGGACCTA
Source organism: Rouxiella aceris (assembly GCF_012933545.1). Classification (GTDB taxonomy): domain Bacteria; phylum Pseudomonadota; class Gammaproteobacteria; order Enterobacterales; family Enterobacteriaceae; genus Rouxiella; species Rouxiella aceris. The sequence goes on from NZ_JAADJU010000002.1 coordinate 498,894, forward strand.
ATATTGAAATAGGCAAGAGGGGAATTGCCGATTCAACGGGCAAGAAAAAATTATCGCAATTAGCACAGCTCTATGGGATGTCCGGCAAGGTGATATTTTTGGACGAATGGGATGCCAATCTTGACGTTGATAATGCCAACCAGGTCGATGCTGCCTTAACCCAACTGGCACAACATAATGTGGTAATAGAAGTGCGCCATCTACACCCGATATAACGCCAGTCAGTTTTGCGACAGGGAGCGAAGCAGAGAGCCCCTGGTAGCATAACCGTAACGATAAGTCCCGCTGCCCATTGCCTTGGCAAGCCGTTCGCCCGTATTATTGCGCCTCATTTTTAAGGGTTGAACGGCTATGCGAGTATTATTGGCACCAATGGAAGGCGTACTGGATCCGCTGGTGCGCGAGCTTCTGAGTGAAGTGAACGATTACGATCTCTGTATCACCGAGTTTTTGCGCGTGGTCGATCAACTGCTGCCGGTGAAATCTTTTTATCGTCTCTGCCCGGAGCTCAGGCAGCAAAGCCGCACGGCATCGGGCACGTTGGTGCGCGTTCAATTGCTCGGGCAGTATCCGCAATGGCTGGCCGAAAATGCTGCGCGTGCCGTAGAGCTGGGTTCGTTTGGGGTGGATCTCAACTGTGGTTGTCCTTCCAAAATGGTCAATGGCAGCGGCGGCGGGGCAACCTTGCTTAAAGATCCCGAACTGATCTATCAGGCGGCAAAAGCCATGCGCGCCGCCGTGCCCGAGGATTTGCCGGTAACGGTGAAAGTGCGTCTTGGCTGGGACTCCCTGGCGCAAAGCTTTGAGATTGCCGACGCCGTCCAGCAGGCGGGAGCCACTGAACTGACCGTTCATGGTCGAACCAAAGAAGATGGCTACAAAGCCGAGCGTATTAACTGGCAGGCCATTGCTGATATTCGTCAGCGGCTGACCATTCCGGTGATCGCCAACGGTGAAATCTGGGACTATGCCAGCGCGCAGCAATGCATGCAAATCACCGGTTGCGAGGCGATCATGCTTGGCCGTGGAGCCTTGAATGTGCCAAATCTCAGTCGAGTGGTAAAATATAACCACCCCAAAATGCCCTGGCCCGAGGTTATAGTGCTGTTACAGAAATATACCCACCTTGAAAAACAAGGCGATACCGGGTTGTATCATGTAGCACGCATCAAGCAATGGTTGGGCTATCTGCGTAAAGAGTACGTGGAAGCCAGTGAAGTGTTTAGCGAAGTCAGGGCGTTATCCACCTCGGCCGCGATTGCTGCGGCTATCCGGCGTCTTTAAGCGCTGCCACGTAAAGGAAATGCCGGGATTGCGTTATCCTGGCGAAAATAGCCTGTTTACCGAGAACTCCTGACCGGATAGCGAGTCATATTTGCACCGAGAGCAGACGGTGCGAGCATGCAAAACAGAAGAGCGCCAATTATCTAAATGACTCTGCCAGCCAGAGGGCAATCTATTATCTCTTTTGCAATGATGACGGTTAACAGGAGCTATTTAGTCATTATGAAGGCAGATATTAATACACTTTTTGAGATGGTTGATTATTATAATTCCCCGTCTTTTTTTAAAGGCGCGACCATTCTCACTGTTGATACTCAGATTAATAAGGCGCTGCGTTTATCCTGGCAACAAGGGCTGGAACTGATGCTGGACTTTTTTTACACCTTTGAGATTGACGCCTCACGCTATCAACACAGTCTCTACTTTTGCCGCGATAAGCCAGCTTTCTGGCGTTGTCAGCCGGCTCCGCAACACAGCACTTTACGACCGTTATATCTGCATATGATGATCACTGCCATGCAATACGGGCGGTGGATGAATTACATAAACAGTTGTGATAACCAGGCTGGCCATTACTCTGTCGGTAATTTTGGTTAAGTGACCGTACAGGTAGATACTTTTAGTGTGGCGGTATCAACTTTTCTTACTGATAAAGATATCTTGGTTCGGATTTTTGTCGCATAAATACCGTCTGAGTATTCCAATCGTATTATTTGCTGTTATAAATAGGGTTCATATTGATATTTAACTAAGGCTGAAGTACGGATGATGACGACTGAGACTTGTCGCCGCTGGCGGCAACTATCCATAATCACACTGTTTTTCATCTTTTTCGGTTCCTGCGCCCATGCGGCGACTATGCCAAATCAGCCAGTGGGTCAGAAACCCCCACGTCAGCTGGCGATTGTGGCACCGATTATTGATTGTGCCGAGCTGGCCAGCGTCGATCTCAGCGCCATAGGTGGCGCAGGCAGTAAAGTGACTTCGGCAAAAGAAGTAGTCAAGGATGCCAACTTCTGCGAGGTAGAAGGGGTGCTGAAACCGGCAATCACTTTTAAGGTGCTATTACCCACGGATAGCTGGCAGCAACGCTTTCTGCAGGTGGGCTGCGGCGGTTTATGTGGCCGCATCCAACTTCAGCTTGATGGCGCAGCAGGTTGCTTCCCTCTCGACAGCAATGGTTTTGTGATTGCCGCTACCGATATGGGGCATGCTCTTGGCGATATCAATTTTGGTAACGATCCTCAAAAACGCCGGGATTTCGCTTATCGTGCGGTGCATTTGACGGCAGTGGCTACCAAGCAACTGATCCAGACCTTTTATGGGCGAAAAGCCGCCTATGCCTATTTCAGCGGTTGCTCCGACGGTGGACGTGAAGGGCTGATGGAAGCGCAGCGTTATCCGGCTGATTTTAACGGTATTGTCGCCGGGGCTGCTGCCAATAATTTTCAGGTGCAGAAAGCCGTCTATCACTCATGGCAAGCGCAATCCAATACCGATGCCAACGGTAAAGCGGTGATTACCGCGGCACAGCTGCCGCTGATCCATAATGCGGTACTGGCGCAATGTGATGCGCAAGATGGTCAGGTGGATGGCCTGATCGCTGACCCGCAAAGCTGTCATTTTAATCCCGCTGTACTTAGTTGCGCCAGGTTGGCGCCTGGCTCGGCCAACGGTCACAACTGTTTATCTGACACACAATTAGCCACGCTGCATCGACTTTATGACGGCCCCCGCGATCCCAAAAGCCTGGAGAGGCTCACCGTCGGTGGCCCGCTGCCCGGATCTGAGCTGGCCTGGGCCGGTATTTTCGTCCCCAAAAAGACCGGGGATCTTAATTACAGCGAGTCGGTTGCACTTTCGACGCTGAAATACCTCAATTACGAAAAAAATCCTCCGGCCAGTTTCTCCCTTAAAGAGGTGAAACAGACGGCGCAGATGCTGGCGGATCTAAGCAAGCTGCATCCGCTCTATGATGCAACCAATCCCAATCTGCAGCCCTTTTATGCCGCCGGTGGCAAGCTGATCCTCTGGCATGGCTGGGGAGATCCCAGTGTTTCGCCGCTTAATACCCTGGCCTATCATCAGGCTCTGGGGGAGACACTCGGGTTAGTCACCCGGGATAAATTTGAACGTCTGTATATGCTGCCTGGTTTGTACCATTGTTCCACCGGTGAAGGACCCAGTATGGTGGATTTTCTCACGCCGATGCTTAACTGGGTTGAACAGGGGATTGCGCCGGATAGCGTGCTGACTTATATGGTGGCATCTGAGCAGAAAAATAAAATGATCACTAAAAAACCGCAAGGGGATATGAAGCTCGAGACGATTGCCGATAATGCTGCGTCGCGACCGGTCTATCCATACCCGGATTACGCGGTTTACAGCGGCAAAGGCGACGTTAGCCAGGCGGCAAATTATCAGCGTAAGAAACTGGCCACCGTGCCGGAAAATTATCACTGGCTGGGCGAGGGTTTTTACAAACCTTATGCTGCTTTAAATTGATGGTTGATGGGGAGAGGGAAGACGAAAGTGCTCACTTACTCTCCATCACAGACTCTATGGGGCTGTAATAAGTCTGTTGTGACAGAATTTGTCACAAATGCCCGAGAAAAATCCGAGTGCGTCAGGAATTTTCCTCACTTATAATTCGCCGGCAGTATTCGCCGTCCTATTGATGACAACTTTTTTAAATACAGAGCAATGCATGTGAAAATCCGTCTTTTGGTATTGAGCTTTTTAGCCCTGAATGCAAGCATGATGATGCCTGTAGACGCCCTGGCGAGCAGGAAGAATCAGCCGGTTGTTGCTCCCCTGGTTCAAATTGCTTCCGGCAGTGCCATGGTGATTGATCTTAACACTCACGAAGTGATTTATTCCCGCGATCCCGATCAGGTCAGGCCAATTGCCTCTCTGACGAAATTGATGACGGCAATGGTGACCCTCGACGCCAAACAGTCACTCGATGAAGTGATCTCGGTTGATATTCATAATACCAAAGAGATGCGTGGCGTGTTCTCCCGCGTAAAACTCAACAGTGAAATTACCCGCCGTCAGATGATCCAGCTGGCGCTGATGTCCTCAGAAAACCGTGCTGCTGCCAGCCTGGCTGCGCATTATCCTGGCGGCTATGACGCATTTATTAGTGCCATGAATGCCAAGGCTAAGTCCTTAGGCATGACCAATACCCATTACGTTGAACCTACCGGTCTGTCTATTAATAATGTCTCGACGGCACGCGATTTGACGCGATTGTTGCTGGCTTCTCGCCAGTATCCATTAATGGGGGAATTGAGCACCACGCAGGAAAAAACGGCAGTATTTAGCCATCCATCTTATGCACTGCCATTCCGTAATACCAATCATCTGATCATGAATCCGAAATGGAGTATTCAGCTGACCAAAACCGGCTATACCGACCAGGCGGGACACTGCCTTGCCATGCGCACATTGATTAACGGACGACCTGTCACGCTGGTGGTGTTGGATGCCTTTGGCAAATTTACCGCCTTTGCCGATGCGGCCCGCCTGCGTACCTGGATGGAAACCGGAAAAAATGCCGCGGTGCCGCAGATTGCGAAAACCTATCGTAAAGAGAAAGATCAGCAGCGTACCGAGCCTACTATTGAGCAGTCCGCAGACTAACTCGCAGATATAGCCTGTCCGGCATGATGCCGGGCAGGACAGGCTAGAGCAGGGGATGCAGCAAAGTAAGCGTTTAAAATAGCAGTTTAAATACGCCAGTGAGGGTCAGCAGACCGACGATAAAGATAATGGCGATGATCCATAAAATGATTTTCATATTCTCTCCTTAAGTGGTGACGCCCAAGAATAGCCATGGCTAACTCCATGATATTCTTTGTTCAAGTATAGCGGCTGTCGCTAAAAATTCCTTTTCCCTCAATTTCTGCCCCTCTGACAGCGTCTCCGCACGGCATAATTTATCGCCTTAAGCAGAAAATATCGTTCGGGGTTCCCATTGCGGCTGCTCTGTGGCCTGGCAAAACCTCCTTGTGACAACAGGAATGAAAGCCGTTAGTCGCCCCTGCGTTGCATCACAAAAGGAGAAAGATAATTTTAGTTAAGTCTTGTTTTTCGATTAAGATAAAAACATCTAACTTATTTAAATTAAAAGGAATTTTTCAGGTCGGGACAGCTGCTTTTTTTTACTGTCTGCAAAAAGATCGCCCGGATGTCTATGCGCAGGCCTAATCCCAGGGAGTCTCGGGGAAATGACCGTCTGCGTTAACTGGCTGAGGAGATATTTTACCCTCCGACACCCTGTCACAGGTACTTGCCAGTACAAAAAATATCCGAAATGGTCTGTTTGGCGAACTATACTCTTATTAGGTCGCCACCTTTTCTTTCTGCCATAGGGTGGTCAAGCAGGGTAAAAGGATTGCACACTGCCCGCTGTCGGTGACTTTCAGCGGGTGAGGGGGATACTATGATCAATCATGTCTGGGGGTTGATGTCGCGCCCCGGTCCGGAATTACAACTTATCCATCGTGAGCATGAGTCAGTCTCTCACGTCTATTCTCATCATGTTCTGCTGATGGCCGCCATTCCGGTGGTCTGTTCGTTTATCGGTACCACACAAATCGGTTGGGACTTTGGCGGCGGTCAGACCCAGAAAATCGGCGTGATGATGGCGGCGACCATCGCTGTCACTTTCTATTTGTTGATGCTTTGCGCCGTGGCGCTGATGGGGCGCATCATCTATTCGATGGCGCGTCGCTATGAAAGTCGACCCAGTCTAAATAACTGTATTGTGTTTGCGGGCTATGTGGCTACGCCGATGTTTCTAAGTGGGATAGTCGCGTTATACCCCATGGTTTGGTTATGTCTGTTTGTTGGTCTGATAGGGCTTTGTTACAGCGGCTATCTACTGTATCTCGGCATCCCCAATTTTCTGGATATTGATCATCGCGAAGGTTTTCTGTTCTCCAGCTCCACCCTGGCGATGGGGGTACTGGTGCTCGAACTGTTACTGGCGCTAACGGTGATTATGTGGGGCTACGGATCGACACTGTTATAAATAGGGCAATGTAATAAGTAGGTTGCCTGCTGTGTTATCAATCCCCGTCAGGATGCGTTCTGACGGGGATTTTTTTCAACTGAATAGAGGATGATGAACACCAGGGATAGCGGGCGAAAACCATGGTTACGGAGGCAACGGGCGTAAAAAGCGCTTAGCGAAAGTCTTCTGTCTCAGTCGGCCACGACAGCAGTTTGCCGCTGAGTTGCTCTTGATTTTTGCAAACCCAGATCCAGCCTTCGTGATGCAGATAAAACGCCAACTGAGCCCGCTGCAAAATCAGTAAACCTTCTGTGGCGTGATCCCAGCTAAAGTTGTGGAGATTGACCGCCTGCGGGCCGGTAGTAAAGTTATACCAGTCACCCTGGTCATGTTTGATCGTGGCCAGCTCTTTGGCTTGTTGTTGCCAGCCATTGTGGGTAAAAAGCTGGCAACGATGGTTAAGCTGGCGATCGAGCTGAGCAAGATTTTTGCGCACGTGCGGCCATCCTTTTTGATAAAGAAAATGCCAGCGTGACTGATACTGCTTTTTTAGGAAACTGTTAATAAAGGCACTGAATCTGTCCATGTTTTCTGCCTGTCGGATGGTGGTTTAGCAATAAAGATAATTTCTGCTCGTTGCTGGCACAACACCCGACGGCTAAACATTTCATCAAAAATGGGCAAAAACCGCGAGCGCGGTAAACCTCATTACTGACCGTTATCCTTCTGCCAATTCTTTAATTTACTGGTTTTACCTATGCCAGGGTTAAAGCTATTGGTCGGATCTGCCTGCTGGTAAAAGTCCTGCAAATGCGGCTTGGCCAGATAGAGATGACCGACATTGTGCTCTGCCGGATATTCGGCCCCTTTGGCATCGAGCAACGCCAGCATCTGGTGTTTTAACGCCTGGCTGTCGACCCCTTTTTTGACGATATAATCCTGATGGAAGACATGACACATAAAATGGCCGTAATAGAGTTTGGCCACCAACTGCTGATCAATCTCCGGCGGCAGGGTTTCAAACCAGTCGCTATCGTTGCGGCGCAGGGCGATATCCAGTGCCAGTATATCTTCGACTTCTTTCTCGTGAACCGCGTGATAACGCACGGCAGCACCGGCGGCGGCAAAACGATGCAGAAAGGCTTTTTTGCCTTCATCGGCAGTGCAGACAAAAAAATCGCCATCGCGATCGGCAAAGAAATGGGTCAGAAAGCTCTGTGCCTCGGCCACGCCATCACCGGACATTTTTAACAATAAATGGTGTTCAAAACGGTCGCGGTACTTTTTCATTCTTGCGGGCAGATGATTGGGCAGCGCGCGGCTCAGACACTGCATTACGCGGTCGCTAAAGTGTTTCGGCAGAAAAGGCACCTTGCTGATTTGTGCATCCAATTTGCCTTTGGCGGTAAACATATCCGGCATTTTGTCGGTGCCAAGTTTGTCGATCATGACAAAGGTGTCTTTACCGTAGACTTCGGCGATATCAAAGATATCGCGATGCATATACTCCCCGGCTACCGGCAGATGGGTGAACTGGCTAAGTATATGGCGGCGTAGTTCGGTTAATACCGCGGTGCTGTCGGTGCCAATATAAAATACCTGTTGCTGGGCTTCGGCCTCGAAAGTATCCAGCCTGACGGCAAACACCGCCAGCTTGCCGGCACAGCCGGAGGCTTCAAACAGCCGTCGCCTATCGGCATTAAAGCGGGAAGGGGTGTCGGCATCTACGTCACGTACGCGCTCGGCATACTCATGATCGCAGGCCTGGCGTTCGTCGTAGGCAATATCCGTTTCACTGTATTGTCCCTGTTGCAGCCGGGTGAGGATCTCTTGCGGTGTGGTACCCAGATTGATACCGAGATGATTGACCAGCTTGAGTTTCCCCTGAGCGTCTATCTGGGCATAGAGTGCCATTTCGGTATAAGCCGGGCCGCGTTTGACCAGCGAGCCGCCGGAGTTATTACAAATCCCGCCAATCACCGATGCGCCAATACATGAAGAACCAATCACCGAGTGCGGCTCGCGCCCCAGCGGTTTTAGCTTTTTTTCCAACTTATAGAGTGTGCTGCCCGGAAAACCAATCACCTGTTTGCCGTCGTTAATTAGTTGGATATCGTCGAGTTTTAGCGTGCTGATAATGACGATATCGCGATCATAATCGTCGCCACTTGGCGTAGAACCTTCGGTTAACCCGGTATTGGCTGCCTGCATAATGACAATGGTATCGGCGGCGACGCAGGCCTCAAGCAGTTGCCACTGTTGCAGCAGCGTTTGCGGAAAAACTACCGCCAGCGCGTTGCCGCCCCCGGAGCGAAACCCTTTACGGTAGCGCTCTGTCTGGCTCGCCGTGGTCAGAACCTGACGCTGGCCGACGATCCCTTTAAGTTGATCAATCAGTGCCGCCTGGTTGACCGATGCAGAATGAGGCTGATAAGGCATGTTTCTCTCCCTGTCGTAAACTGACCTGATAGTTGGCGTTCGGCACTGACTCGCGAGCGGAGTTATTGAGTCAGCTTATCGCCATGATGCAGCGTGCCATAACGCAAATGTTGTCGGCTATAATCATAGGCCTAATTCCGCCATCAGGTCATCTTTCAGCCATCTAAACATCATCAATCTGTCATAGTTGTCGCGCTTAATGGACCTCAGAATCTGTAAGCAACCGGAGACAGCATGATGGCGCAAGCTCAACTTAAGCTGGCACAGGCTGAATTTCCTCAGGCTCAGCCACAGCATCAGCACAAAGTATTGGACGTGAAAGGTTTGGTTAAGTCCTACAAATCAGGCTCTCGCGTGCTTAATAATATTAATTTCGAACTGCATGCCGGCGAATTTGTCGCGGTGATCGGCCGCTCGGGTGCCGGCAAGTCAACCCTGCTGCATGTATTAAACGGCACTATCCCGCTCAGTGAAGGCAGCGTGGTCTGTCATTACGATAATGGTGAACAGCAACAGCTGGCCGGACTGACGGGTAAAGCGCTGCGTCGCTGGCGTTCTGGCTGCGGGATGATCTTTCAGGATTTTTGTCTGGTTCCTCGTCTGGATGTGCTGACTAACGTGCTGCTTGGGCGTCTTAGCCACACCACGACATTAAAATCCTTTTTTAATCAGTTTGACGACGAAGACCGCGCCCGCGCCATCTCTTTGCTGGAGTGGTTGCATATGTTGCCGCATGCTCTGCAGCGTGCCGAAAATCTGTCGGGCGGCCAAATGCAGCGCGTGGCTATTTGTCGTGCGCTGATGCAGAACCCAAAAATTCTGCTTGCCGATGAGCCCGTTGCTTCCCTGGATCCCAAAAACACCCTGCGCATCATGAATGCGTTAAAGAAGATCAGTGAAGAAAAGATCGCGGTAATGGTCAATCTGCATTCCGTTGAGCTGGTCAAGGATTTCTGTAGTCGGGTGATAGGCATTGCTCACGGCGAGATTATTTATGACGGTCATCCAGATTGTCTGACCGATGATATTTTACAGCAGCTCTACGGCGAAGAAAACGAAGGCGTTACCGGTTAATCACCGACAATAAATTAAGATTTGTGAGTTCTGTTTATTTCTACTTCATTTAAATTCAATCATTCTACACAAGGTTCCTATTACATGAAGAAGCTATTACGTCTGGCGGTATTTGTTGCAGGTTCAATGGCAGCAATAAATAGTATGGCCGCGGATGCGCCAAAAGAATTAAATTTAGGTATTCTTGGCGGTCAGAACGCCACCCAGCAAATCGGCGATAATATGTGTGTAAAACAGTTCTTTGATAAAGAACTGAATGTCGATACCAAATTACGTAATTCCTCCGACTATTCTGGCGTGATCCAGGGCCTGCTTGGCGGCAAGGTTGATATGGTATTAAGCATGTCGCCATCGTCGTTTGCTTCTGTCTATCTTAATAATCCACAGGCTGTCGATATCGAAGGGATTCTGGTGGATGATACCGATCAGTCTCGCGGTTATCACTCCGTGGTGCTGGTTAAAGCCGACAGCCCTTATAAAAAGCTCGAAGATCTGAAAGGCACCGCCTTTGGCTTTGCCGATCCTGATTCTACCTCCGGTTATCTGATCCCCAACGCAGCCTTTAAAAAGCAGTTTGGTGGCTCTACCGACGACAGCTATCAGCACTTCTTTTCCAGCACCACCTTCTCTGGCGGCCATGAGCAAGACATTCTTGGCGTGTTGAACGGTCAGTTCGCTGGTGCTGTTGCCTGGTCATCAATGATTGGCAATGCTGATACCGGTTATACCTCCGGTGCCTTTGGTCGTATGATCCGCATGGACCATCCGGACCTGATGAAACAGATCCGCATCATTTGGCAGTCGCCATTAATTCCTAATGGGCCAATTTTAGTGCGTCACGATCTGCCAGACGATTTTAAAGCCAAAGTTGTGGCTGCTATCAATAAACTGGATAAAGAAAATCATGCCTGCTTTGTGAAAGCGGTCGGTGGTACCCAGCATATTGGTCCGGCCAGCCTGGCAGATTATCAACAAATTATTGATATGAAGAAAGAACTGACCAAAGGCGGTCGTTAATTATTCAGGGCGTTATGCTTGGCTTAATTAATTTTTAATCACGCGCCTGCAAAGGGCGCGTGATTTTTATCTTAATGCGATCGCTGGATAATTATTCTGTTCAACCATGGAAGCCTTATTTTGAATACTGAATTTCATCATTATTACCAGCAAATACGCAGCAAGCAAAAACGAGAGGCGCTGATTTGGTCTGGATTGATGCTAGTCCTTTATTTATGGGCGGGAAATATTTCTGAGCTTAATCTACGAACTATTGTGGTCAATGCTCCTCGTTTTTTTGACTATATCGGACAAACCGTACCGGTGTTGCATCTCTCGGTACTCTTTGCCGATGGTCATACACCAGGTTCGCTGGCCTATTGGGGCTATCGGTTGCCGATCCAGCTGCCGCTGATTTGGGAAACCCTCCAACTGGCCTTGTCATCGACGCTGCTTTCCACCGCACTTTCCGTGTTACTGGCGTTTATTGCTGCGGGTAACACCGATTCGCCAAAATGGCTGAAATTCAGCGTGCGTACCTTTGTGGCCTTTTTACGTACCATGCCGGAACTGGCCTGGGCGGTAATGTGTGTGATGGCCTTTGGTATTGGCGCTATTCCGGGTTTTATTGCCTTGACGCTGCATACCGTGGGCAGCCTGAGCAAGCTTTTCTATGAGTCAATTGAAACCGCTTCCGATAAACCGGTGCGCGGGCTTAAAGCCTGTGGCGCAGGTCGCTTGCAAAGGATGCGCTTTGCCCTCTGGCCGCAGGTAAAGCCCATTTTCCTTTCTTACAGTTTTATGCGCCTGGAGATCAATTTCCGTCAGTCGACCATTCTTGGATTGGTGGGGGCGGGGGGGATCGGCCAGGAACTGATGACCTCAATCAAACTGGACCGCTATGACCAGGTGAGCATGACGTTGTTGCTGATTATTCTGGTGGTCTCGCTGATGGACTTTGCTTCCGGCAAGCTGCGTAAATACATTGTGGAAGGAACATTCTAATGCTGACAGATTCGCCAACCGCTGCTGACGTTGCCCATATCAAGCAACAGCATCCCCAACTTTTTGCTGCCCAGCGCCGTTATCTGCGTTTGTTGACGCTGAGCACCCTGGCAGTGGTGGTTTACTACCTGCTCTTTTTCCGTTTTTACGGCATTACCTTTGCCCAGTTTTCTCACGGTTGCCTGGAAATTGGTCGCTATTTTTTGCGTATGTTTGTCTGGCAGGATTTTTCCAACTGGCCGTTTATGTACTACTTTTCGCAGATAGCCATTACGCTGGCCATTGTCTTTGCCGGAACAGTGACTGCCGCCTTCCTGGCGCTGCCGCTCTCTTTTCTGGCGGCAAGAAACGTGATGTCGACGCCGCTGCTGCGCCCCATCTCGCTGGTTGTTCGCCGCATTATGGATCTATTGCGCGGACTGGATATGGCGATATGGGGGCTGATCTTTGTTCGTGCCGTAGGGATGGGGCCGCTGGCCGGGGTGTTGGCTATCGTGATGCAAGATCTGGGGCTGCTGGGTAAACTCTTTGCCGAGGGGCATGAAGCCGTGGATCGTTCTCCCAGTCGTGGTCTGCGGGCATTGGGTGCCAATCCGTTACAAACTCATCGCTTTGGTATTTTTACCCAGTCCTTTCCGACTTTTTTGGCGCTGTCGCTGTACCAGATTGAATCTAACACGCGTTCCGCTGCGGTGCTGGGCTTTGTCGGCGCGGGGGGCGTAGGTCTGGTGTATGCCGAGAATATGCGCTTATGGAACTGGGATGTGGTGATGTTTATTACCCTGATCCTGGTGGTGATAGTGATGGCCATGGACAAGATTTCTGCGCTGTTGCGCGCCCGATATATTGTTGGCGAGGAAATTGCGCTGTTTACCTCCGAAGAGAGCCAAAGGTCAAAGATTAAGCTTTACCGCGAACCCTGATCACCAATAAAACGGGGCCAACTGGCCCCGTTTTCTATCTGCTGTACCTACGATTTCGCTGCCAGAACTACCAGTTTCTGATTCACAAACTCCTTGATGCCCAGATCCGACAACTCGCGCCCAAATCCAGAACGTTTCACGCCGCCAAAAGGCAGTTCTGGTGCCGTATCGGTCGCGGAATTGACATAGACCATACCGGTCTCGATTTTGGAGGCCAGCCTGCGGGCTCGAGCCAAATCGCGGGTAAACAGCGCGCCACCCAGGCCATAGTGCGAGTCATTGGCCAGTTCAACCAGCTGCTCATCGTTTTCTACTACATAAATCTGGGCAACAGGACCGAAGAACTCGGCAAAATAGGCCGGGTTATCACGGGTGATTCCGGTCAAAATGGTAGCTTCAAAGAAATTCCCCGGATTATTAGTGACTGCCGCACCGCCGTAATGCAGTTTGGCACCCTGTTTCACCGCCTCGCTCACCTGTTTACTTAGGGTTTTTAGCGCCTGCGCCGAAGAGAGCGGGCCGAGAGTGGTTTTGCTGTCCAGCGGATCGCCTGTTTTCAGTTCGCTAAAGTGTTGCGTGAATTTTTTAAGGAACTCATCCGCCACCTTCTGGTGGATTATAAATCGTTTTGCGGCGGTACAGACCTGACCGGCATTGGCGATCCTTGCCTGAGCACCGACTTTGGCGGCGTGATCAATATCAGCATCATCCAGCACGGCAAAAATATCGTTACCACCGAGTTCCAGCGTAGACTTTTTCAGTTTTCCTGCCGCTCGGGCTGCGACCACCGCCCCGGCTTTTTCGGAACCGGTCAACGCCACCCCTTGTACGCGATCGTCATCAATCAGCGTGGCGACCTGATCTTGCGAAATAAACAGATTGGTGTAGGCCCCTTTAGGCGCACCGGCTTCACTCAGCAGTTTTTCAAAGGTTTCGGCACAGTGCGGTACAATACTGGCATGTTTGACCATTACGCTATTACCTGCTGCCAGGTTAGGTGCCAGAACGCGCATTAACTGATAGTAAGGGAAGTTCCATGGCTCCACCGCCATAATCACCCCAATAGGATGATGTTCCACCCAGGCCTCGCCGAGGCTGGAAGGATAAGGCACCGGTTTAAGAAACTCGGCGGCATTGTCGGCATAGTAACTGGCGATAGCGGCACAGATTTTTATCTCCGCGCGACTCTGTTCAATCAGCTTACCCATTTCTACCGTGATCCCCTTGGCAAGCTCCTCACTGCGTGAGGTCATCACTTCCGCCAGTTTATGCAGCACCTGCAGGCGGGGTTGCATATCGCCCTGCGCCCAGTCGGATTTATACAGTTGATGTGCCGTTGCCAGGGCCTGTTCAACCTGCTCGTCGTTATGTGTTTGATATTCTTTGATAAGCTGGTTGTTGAACGGATTAATTGTTTGATAAGGCATGAATTGCTCCTTTTTTGCTACCTGGAGAGGCCATTAGTGCGCTTTCTCTGAGTATGAATTGAGGTGCTAAATTCAGCTTTTCTCTGCGGCGAACCACTAAGCTGACTTATAAGCTTAGTCGCTGAGGTCACATTTTCTGGGTAAAAGCTGTGCTTTACCTAACTTTGCAGCCAGACATTTCCTGTTACCGTGAATATAGCCGCTTAAGCGGATTGATTGCCCGGCGATTCACTTCTATGCTGGAAACCCCCACTTTAATGAGCCTGATATGAAATTATCATCGATCCCCTTTGTCACTACCGACTGGAGTCGCATTGAACCTACCGAACATGCGGGAGAAACCGGCATGGCACTGTGGCGCACACAGCACTTTGGTGATGAGTCGCAGCCTGTTCGCGTCCGAGTGGTCGAGTATTCGGCTGGCTATCTGGCCGATCACTGGTGTCAAAAAGGACATGTTTTATTTTGTCTGCAAGGGGAACTGCATACACGTCTTGAAGATGGTCGCTCGTTTGTCCTCACGCCGGGAATGAGCTATCAGGTGGCGGATCATGCAGAAGCCCATCAGTCGTCTACGCCCATCGGGGCAAAACTTTTTATTGTCGATTAAGTAAGAGTTTGCCTGGCCGGTCAGGCCGCTTAGGGCAAGCGTTGTTAAGGAGTTTAGGGTGAGTAAATTACGTGTGGGTATTATTTTCGGCGGCAAGTCATCGGAACACGAAGTCTCTTTGCAATCCGCCCGTAATATCGTTGATGCCATAGATAAACAACGTTTTGATGTCACTTTGTTAGGTATCGATAAACAAGGCGAATGGCATATCAATGATGTCAGTAATTATCTGATCAATGCCGAGGATCCGGCGCTGATCGAATTAAATCGTTCAAACCAGCAGGTTGCTCTGGTTCCTGGCCTTGAGCAGAATCAGCTGATCGATACGCAAAATGCCCATGCCTTATCTCAGCTGGACGTTATTTTCCCAATTGTTCACGGCACCCTGGGTGAAGATGGTTCACTGCAAGGTTTGCTGCGCATGGCCAATATCCCCTATGTCGGTTCTGGTGTCCTGGGTTCGGCAGTATGTATGGACAAAGATGTGACCAAGCGGCTGCTGCGCGATGCCGGGCTGAAGGTGGCACCTTTTGTCAGCCTGACGCCGCGTACTCGCAGCAACTATAGCTTTGATCAGATTGTGCAACGACTTGGCTTGCCGTTATTTATTAAACCGGCTAATCAGGGATCGTCCGTAGGGGTCAGTAAAGTCAAAGATGCGCAAGCCTATCAGCAGGCATTGGATGCCGCTTTTAGCTTTGACCATAAAGTGTTAGTGGAGTCGGCGATTAAAGGGCGTGAAATCGAATGTGCGGTGTTGGGCAACGATCGTCCGCAGGCCAGCAACTGTGGCGAAGTGATCCTGCATGATGAGTTTTATTCCTACGACACCAAATACATTAATGAACAGGGCGCTTCTATTGCAGTGCCTGCCGATTTGCCCGCCGAGGTTAATGACCGTATTCGCGCTATTGCGATAGAAGCTTTTCAGGTGCTGGAATGTCGGGGAATGGCGCGGGTCGATGTCTTTTTAACGCCAGAGGGGGAGGTGGTGATCAATGAAATCAATACCCTGCCAGGTTTTACCAATATCAGTATGTATCCAAAACTGTGGGCGGCAAGCGGTATAGATTACTCAAGCCTGATCTCGCAGCTGATTGCCCTGGCCATTGAACAGCATCAGCAAGATGCGCAGTTAAAAAGTTCGTCACACTAGCCTGGCATAGCACCCGAAAGAACAACAGAAACGAAAAAGGCGGCTCAGGCCGCCTCTTCTGCTTACTGCTGTCAGACTTATTTATAAATCTCAGCGGTACCGTACATATGACTTTCACCACCGGCAGAAACGATGCGGTATGAACTTGCCCCTTGCTGTGCGGCTTGTGCGGCCAGTTTACCCTGTAAGGTACTCAGGTCACCACTGTTGGTGGAAGCGCTGACGACACCAATACTCTGGGTGCCAGTCGGTGCAGAATTCACTTCGGTAGCAGCAAAGGTAGCGAATGAAGCGCTGGTCAGTGCGATAACAGCAAAAGCTTTAGTCAGGTTTTTCATAATTTAATCCTCGTATTCGTCATTGCTTAACTACCATGACGGCATGCTTGCCGTTCGTGTGGTGTTCATTAAGCGTTTATTTCTGTCCGAAACATCTCGTCTGACCAATGATTTTTGCCGACGAACGATGCGTAATACTTATCAGCCAATATTCGGCTTATTTGTAGATTTCTGCAGTACCGTACATATGGCTTTCACCACCGGCAGAAACGATGCGGTATGAACTTGCCCCTTGCTGTGCGGCTTCAGCGGCCAGTTTGCCCTGCAGCGTACTCAGGTCACCACTGTTGGTGGAAGCGCTGACGACACCAATACTCTGGGTGCCAGTCGGTGCAGAATTCACTTCGCTAGCGGCAAAGGTAGCGAATGAAGCGCTGGTCAGTGCGATAACGGCAAATGCTTTAGTCAGGTTTTTCATTGTCTTAATTCCTATTCTGTTTTTATGGGGCTTAATGTTTGCTCGACGATATTACTTATCGTTCGTTAATTAAATATTAAGCCAGAGTTCTGTTTACTGCAAGTGATTTATTTAATAATCGTTAACTAATTGTGCGGACGCTGTGCTGTTACTTATAAATTTCAGCGGTACCGAACAGATGATTTTCACCACCGGCAGAGACGATGCGGTATGAGCTTGCCCCTTCCTGTGCAGCCTTAGCGGCCAATTTGCCCTGCAGCGTACTCAGGTCACTGCTGTTGGTTGAAGCGCTGACCACACCCATACTTTGTGCGCCGGTCGGTGCTGAGTTGACTTCGGTAGCGGCAAAAGTAGCGAATGACGCGGTAGTCAGGGCGATAACAGCAAATGCTTTAGTCAGGTTTTTCATAATTTCAGTCTCTTAATGGGTTATCCGAACGATGTTAGTCACCGGTTCGTTATTAAATTTTTTGTCGTCGTTATTAATTAACGTTCGATAATTAAATGATAGAGGTTGATGACAAACTGTGCAACCTATTTTTTTATCAATCGTTAACTAATTGTGCGGTGACGTTAAATGGCTTTGGGTTTGAGATGATGGCGAAATTAAAGGACGCATAAAACGAAAAAGGCGGCCAATGCCGCCTCTTCTACTTACCACTGTGACGGTTATTTATAAATTTCAGCAGTACCGTACAGATGATTTTCACCACCGGCAGAGACGATACGGTATGAGCTTGCCCCTTCCTGCGCGGCCTTGGCGGCTAATTTGCCCTGTAAGGTACCCAGGTCACCGCTGTTGGTTGCGGCACTAACGACACCAATACTCTGTGCACCCGTAGGGGCTGAGTTAACTTCGGTAGCGGCAAAGGTAGCGAATGAAGCGCTGGTCAATGCGATAACGGCAAATGCTTTTGTCAGGTTTTTCATTGTCTTAATTCCTATTCTGTTTTCGTAACGCTTAATATTTGGTCGGCGACATTAGTTATCGCTCGTTAACTAAATATTAAGCTTGGGTTCGGTTTGATGCAACTTATTTATTTACTAATCGTTAACTAATTGTGCTAACGGCCAGCGGTTATTTATAGATTTCCGCCGTGCCGTACATATGGTTGTCACCGCCGGCAGAGATAATGCGGAATGAACTTGCCCCTTGCTGTGCGGCTTTAGCGGCCAGTTTGTTTTCCAGGCTGGTCAGGTCATTACCGCCAGTCGCGCTCACGACGCCAATACTTTGTGCGCCAGTAGGGGCCGCGTTGACTTCGGTTGCAGCAAAAGTTGCGAATGACGCGGTGGTCAGGGCGATAACGGCAAATGCTTTAGTCAGGTTTTTCATCATTACAGTCTCTTAAAGGGTTGTCAGAACCGCTGTAGGCAGCGGGTCGTCATTGAATTTCTTGTTCGTCGTTATTAATTAACGTTCGATAATTAAATGATAGAGGCGGATGAGAATTTGCGCAATATATTTTTTTAGTAATCGTTAACTAATTGTGCGGTGATGGCTGGCGCGAGTTACCAGCTGTAGGTAAAGGGGCAAAGCGACAGGCTGCAATACGCATGTTGGCAGCAGGCTAAAGTTGATGATTTTTTGTCGTTAACTGGCAATAGATAGTCAAAATCAGCATTCGGATTTTTGGCTGAGAAAGTTTATTTTAACAGCCGCTAACAAAATCTTGAGGTAGCGGCAGGGGGATGTTAAAAAAGAACCCGGCAAGATGCCTGCTGGTGGCTGATCGGCAGAAAAAAAGAAGGCAGCCTGACTTCGCTACCTCCTAATTTTAATTCGCCGGGTCTTTAACCGAGAGCTGCTGTCTGCTCTGCGCCTAATCAGTTATATATTGCTGAAGGCGGGTTATGAGCAGTAGCAGGCGCTGGCGGCATGGTGGGCGAGCTGGGGATATGCGGCTGCAAGGGCTTTCTGTCCAAGGCGGCATGCGGTGAACATAAATTACTGTCACCGGTCACATTCACCATCGCCACTTCCTGACTCTGCACGGGCACCATGATAACCTGCTGTGCGGCAACTTGGGTAACCGGCAGCGCGGTTAATGCCATAACTGCAAGGATTAATTTCAAGTTTCTCATGATGTTACGTCCTGGCTTGTGTTTATTTGCTAATGAATTGCTGGTTGGGAGTGATTAAGTTATCGCTCGATAATTTAATGTTAATCTCTACTGGACATCTGCGCAACTATTTTTAATAATGATCGTTAATATATTTTATTAACTGTCATCACAAGGGTGATGGAAGGAGGGTGTATGAGCACTGAACAGACGGCACTGGTCCGGAAATGCCGTGGTCGCCCAAAACAGTTCGACCGCGGAACTGCTCTGAGTAAAGCGCTAAACCTGTTCTGGCGTCACGGCTATGAAGCCACGTCATTGGCTGACCTGGTCGAAGCAACAGGTGCGAAAGCCCCAACTTTATATGCCGAGTTCGGCAATAAAGAAGGGATGTTTCGCGCAGCAGTAGAACATTATCTGGCAACCTTTTACGAAAAGAGTTTCTGTCTGCTTAGCAGGCCGGATTTATCCGTTGAACAGGTCATTGAAAAATATCTGCGTACAACGGCAGAAATGTTTACCGACTGCTCGACGCCGAGCGGCTGCTTTATTATCAATGCCGCTTCCGGTATGTCTGCCGCTTCTCAGGATATTGCCGAGATGCTGCGTGGGCGTCATCTGGCGCAAGAGCGGACGCTGTTTGAATTTTTCGAAAAGAGAAAGCTAAGCGGTGAGTTTCCCAATGCCACCGACAGCTCGTTACTGGCCAAATACATTGCCACCTTTGTGCAAGGTATGTCGGTGCAGGCCCGTGACGGGGCTGATACCGAACAGCTGGGACGCATTGTCGATATTCTGATGCATGCATGGCCGCAGCTGCGCAGCGTTCCTATGCAGGACGCGGGTACGCACTAAACAACGGCGCAGTGGTGATATGGGTAACTTTCAACCCGTTCGGATTGTGGCAGGCTGATTATTTAATGAGAACACCGAGTCATGCCTTTTACTGAAGGGTTGCGTAAGAGCATAGAGCGCCAGGTAATGAGTATTTCTGGCCTGGCGCTGGGAGGCATTGATTTTGAGCAGCCTCAGGGGGATTGCGGATTATTTGGTCCTGATACCCTTGCCTGGCGCGTTCACGGTGATTTTTCCAGCATGCTTTGCGGTGGCGTCAGTGCGCTCTTGCTGCAAATGCTGCATCCGCTGGCGTTGGCGGGAGTCTGGGATCACTCAAATTTTCGTCAGGATATGTTGGGGCGGTTACGCCGTACCAGCCAATTTGTTTCGGGTACCACTTTTGCTTCATTAGCCGATGCACAAAGGCTAATCGAACGCGTCAAAATTATTCACCTGCAAGTCACCGGCGTAGATCCTTATGGTCAGCCCTATGCGGCCAGCGATCCCGATCTACTCGTCTGGGTGCATGTGGCGGAATCTTATAGTTTTCTCCAGTCTTATATGCGCTATCGCCATCCCAATTTAAGTCTTGCCAGTCAGGATCAGTACTATCGCGAAGTTGCTTGCGTGGTAGCGGGGCTGGGCGGCAGTCAAATCCCGACCAGCGTGGCGGAAGTCGAGGCCTATTTCCAGCGCATGCGTCCGGTTTTACGCTGCGACCAGCGTACGCGAGAAGTGGTGGCAATACTGAAAAATGCCCCGGCACCAAGCCGGATTGCGGTACCGGTTGGCAAGCTGATGGTTTGGTCAGGCATTGAGTTATTACCGTCCTGGGCGTTGGATGAGTTGGGTATATCGTTATTCCCATGGCAACGCAAAGGCATCGATTTTGCCATGCGTCGGGTGGGTAACGTTTTACGCTGGGCGGTGAGAAACGGTTCGTGGCATCGTGCCATGCGGCGCGTCGGACGCCTGCCGTAAACCGGGGAGGACACAAAAATCGGCCTTTTCAAGGCCTTTGCGTGGTTTTTTGGGATTTTTGCCCGTTATCTTGCCAGTTAAGACGTTCTACACTTTACCTCAATCAGTATAAGCCGCGACTTAATTCTATTGAGGTAGTATGCGCCAGACAGAAATACTTGCCGAAGTGAGCAATGATAAACAAACCCTGGTTGCGATGGTAGAACAGGACGACCGCGTTGTTTATCTCTATATTTACCCCCGTGAGGATCTGCGCGATCGCTTCCCGCGTATGCGCGGCTGCTGGGTACGCAATCTTTCTCCTGCTCCGCCAGAGGATGATACGCAGGCGATGCAGCTGGGGTTGCCTCCGATGCTGGCTGCCGAGTATTGTCGCAGCGTGGATGCCGAAGCCCCTCTTGATCCTGCCGATATCCAGATCCTGTGGAATGAGAGCGACGACGGTGCTGCGCTGTGGTATCAGGGGCTGTTGTTGGCGGTGATCCCCGGCTGGAGTCTGTATATCGATCACTCCGTTAGCTATTCCGCTGCCTGTATCCAGCAAAACCCACTGACTTTCCCTCTCGGTTCCGCTTCCACCAACAGACAATATGCCCAGGCGGATAAAACTCGCCAGTTCTGGCGTGACTGGCAGCATGAGGATCATAATCCCTGGCCTAAAATTCAGCGTAATTTTATTAGCTGCTATGAACAGCGCGTTGGTCCGGCGGTAA
Organism: Rouxiella aceris; assembly: GCF_012933545.1. Lineage (GTDB taxonomy): Bacteria > Pseudomonadota > Gammaproteobacteria > Enterobacterales > Enterobacteriaceae > Rouxiella > Rouxiella aceris. Next base: position 520,179 of record NZ_JAADJU010000002.1, read on the forward strand.
AGTATTATGCCATTGATCAGGGCAGTTGGCCGCCGATGGCGATTTCTCAGCATGAGGATGAGGAGAATTATTACTTTTTCACGCTTGGCATGAGTATCCGTCCGATGCCGCAGATCGAGCTGCTTTTTAACGATGATGCTGAAAATCATCGTCGCATTGAGCTGGCGTTCGCTGTGGGCAAAGAGTATGTCGACGAAGCCAATGCGGTGCAGATGGCCAGCGCGCTTTCCGAGTATGCGCAACTCCCGTGGAACACGTTGAGTTGGCTGGGTGAAGGACACACGTTGTTATCACCTGTCGCGCCTTTGGGCTATGAGGGGCATATCATTTCCGCAGCCCTGGGTGCGTCGCGTGGAGCGTGGGCATTACCGCGCTGTTATGGCGATCCGGTCAATCTGTTATGGGCGAGCCCGATATTTGCCAGCGAGTTGGCCTATGCACAAAGTCGGCCTAACGGCGGTTATGAGCTGGTGGCGATGTTGCTTGAGAATGGCGTCAGAGGGGAGTTTGCACCGCGTTCATCGGTGGTGGCGTAAATGGCAATTTTGCTTTAAAGTCAATTTACTACTTAAAAGTCAATTGGCTATGAGGAGCTGTTTCGGTTTTATAATTGCAATGGTCACTTAACCCGCAGTGCCGAACCGAGTTAAGGAGCGCTGGCCCGCTCCTTAACAATCCTGGGCCTTTTGGTGTTATTGATTCGTCTGCTGCCTATTACCGGCTATGTTTCAGTGACTCCCAGCGTGGCACGAGCCGCGCTGCTACGCAGTCCCCTTGCTCGGTCGGGAGCCAAAAGCGTCTCCCTCCGCTTCGCGCGGCGCCGTCTCTGAATGTGCCAGCCAACTATGCACACCATGCGGTTTCAGAAACTACTGTTTTGTCTTTTTGTCTTTTTGTCTTTTTGTCTTTTTGTCTTTCGCTGTTGACCTTTGATGTTGCCGGTTTTGCCGTAAATGTTTCCTGGCCGATTCAAAACCTACGCTGAGCGACGTGGAGCGAGACGTTTTTGGCTCGCGACCGAGTGAAGGGACCGCGAAGCGGCGTGGTTTAGGCCACACACAGAAGTCACTGGAAAGAACTCGAACCGAGGGCACGACACTTATCAATTTGGACAAGGCGCAGGATTCCAAAGGAGGCGCGCCTTCGCCTCCTTTGGGCGGTCTGGGCCGCCGCCCAGTGAGCGTAGCGAATGCCCTTGAAGTTGAAGTTGACTTTAAAACCAAAAATTGTCATTTAAGCCAATCCCGGTTTTGCCGTAAATGTTTCCTGGCCGATTCAAAACCTACGCTGAGCGACGTGGAGCGAGACGTTTTTGGCTCGCGACCGAGTGAAGGGACCGCGAAGCGGCGTGGTTTAGGCCACACACAGAAGTCACTGGAAAGAACTACAACCGAGGGCACGACACTATTCAATTTGGACAAGGCGCAGGATTCCAAAGGAGGCGCGCCTTCGCCTCCTTTGGGCGGTCTGGGCCGCCGCCCAGTGAGCGTAGCGAATGCCCTTGACCTTAACCTTGAAGTTGACTTTAAAACCAAAAATTGTCATTTAAGCCAATCCCGGTTTTGCTTTAAATGTTTCCTGGCCGATTCAAAACCTACGCTGAGCGACGTGGAGCGAGACGCTTTTGGCTCGCGACCGAGTGAAGGGACCGCGAAGCGGCGTGGTTTAGGCCACACACTGAAGTCACTGGAAAGAACTCGAACCGAGGGCACGACACTGTTCAATTTGGACAAGGCGCAGGATTCCAAAGGAGGCGCGCCTTCGCCTCCTTTGGGCGGTCTGGGCCGCCGCCCAGTGAGCGCAGCGAATGCCCTTGACCTTGAAGTTGAAGCTAAAAGCAAATTTGCAATTAAAACCGAAACCCTTCCCTCACAGCCAATTGACTTTTAAGCCCCAACCCCAACCCTAACCTCAAAGTCCTCCGCATCCACATCATACCCTGACGGCTCCCAACGGATCGCCAGCAGAATAACCAGGCCCAACAACGGTGCAAAGGCAATCACCCAGAACACACCGGTGCCCAGTGCGGCGCTCAATACCGGAAACAAAAACAACGAGGCGGTGGAACTGGCGCGTACCAGGATCTGGTTAAAACCGACACCAACGCCGCGCAGCGAAGTCGGATAGCTCAGTGAGGCAAACGTCATGGTGTGCGAACCGGGACCAAAACCCTGACCAAACAGGAACAACGCCAGCATGCCGATGGAAATGGCGGCCTGCGCGCTGTCTGCCGGACGGCCAACCAGCGCCAGACCCACCATGGCGATCAGTTGCAGAACATAACCGACGACCGTCATATTCCAGGCACCCAGTTTAGGCACAAAACGTACCGCCAGCAGACCGCCGACAAAAGCAAAGCACAGGTTAAGTCCCAACGAAAACAAAATGGTACTCATCAATGACTGCGCCAGGAAGGTTGACAAGATCACCGGCAAACCAAAGGCCACTGCGTTATAGGCAAACGGCGATACCAGCGAAATCACCGTGGTAAGAATTGTGCGTCGCAGATAGATCCCTTTCAGCAGCACCCCATAGTTGCGCCATGCAGCTTTACGTACCTGAGTCTGGGGTTGCAGATCGGCATCTTCCGCCACTTCGACATTAATATTGTAAGAACGACGCAGGATCGCCGCTGCCCCTTTTAGATCGCCCTGATTGGCGGTCCACACCGGTGATTCATTCATATAACGATGGCGAATGGCAATGATCACCAGCGCCGGTACGGCACCAAAGCCGAGGATCAAACGCCAGAGAATATCGGTCTTGTCGGCAGGCAGCACCGCATAGAGCAGCAGCACCAGCAAGTAGGAAATACTAATAGCCGCATACCAGGTGGGGCACCACATCGCCACACGAGAAGCCTTGTTGCCGCGTCCCGACAGCTTGGAAAACTCCGCCAGAAAGGCCATGGCAACCGGCAGGTCAATACCCACCCCGACGCCCATCACAAAACGTGACCCTCCCAGTACCCACTCATTAGGGGCAAAGGCACAGGCAATAGCGGCGACCACAAAGAAGAACATATCGGCCATAAATACCCGATAACGGCCAATCTTGTCGGTAAGATAACCACCAAAGAGTGCGCCAACGATTGCGCCAAGGGTAATCGCTGAAGCGACCAGCCCGGCACCGGACGGCGTCAAGCCAAACTGACGGGTGATATCTTTCATACCAAAGGCCAGACCACCGAGATCGTAGGCGTCGAGGAAAACGCCTCCCAGTGCAATAGCTATCACTACGCGTGCGTCGCTGAGTTTGGTCGCGCCCTGATTCACTAAACTGGTGATATCGGCGGCGGAACGGATCAATACCGGTTTGTCACCGGTGTTGGCTGGCGTGTTGTACCCTGAAGAGGCGGCGGGAGAGGCCGCAATAGCGTCTGTCATCGTTATATGCACATTTTAATAGGTTTAAAAAGGCAGCATAGATGTCCAGACGCCTGTATCACAAGTTATTTGTAGTAATAAACTTACAACCAGGAAGCATAAGCTTTAATCCCAAACCAGTACCGCTTTGATTACTTTGCCATTTCTGCTGTCCTGAAGCGCCCGGTTAATATCATCGAAATGATAATAGGTGATCAGTTTTTCCAGCGGAAAGCGGCCCTGTTGCCAAAGTTCGATCAGCTTGGGAATAAACGTTTGTGCTACCGAATCTCCCTGGATCACGCTAATTGCCTTTCTGCCGCGGGTAAATGTCTCCCCGGCGGAGCCAGTCAGACGCACCAGGGTGCCGCCCTCTTTTAATACGTCCTGGCCCAGCTCATCAAGATGGCCGATGCCGGTAGTATCGATCACGTGATTAAGATGCGGACACAGGGTAGTGAGGTCACTTTCCTGGTCGGAGTTAATGGTTTCGGTCGCGCCCAGCTTGATGGCCAGCGCCAGTCTGGCAGGATCGCGGTCAACGGCGATAATGGTTTTCGCCCCCGCTACCTTAGCCGCCATAATCGCTGCCAGTCCGACCGTGCCAGTGCCCATGACCATTAGGCTGTCACCCGCTTGTACCTTGAGAGTATTAAACACGGTACCGGCCCCGGTTTGTATGCCGCAACCCAAAGGTGCCAGCAGCGAAAGCGGCAGATCATCGGCGACTTTCACCAGATTCTGCTCGGTGACCAGGCAGTAATTGGCAAAAGCCGACTGACCAAAAAAGTGGCCCTGCACACCCTCGGGATAGGCGCTGCTGCCGTCCAGACGCTGGAAGCCAAAATTCAGTTTGGAGAAGTGTTCGCAGTTAAAGGGTTGCTGTTGCTGGCACGCCGGACAGATGCCACAGGACTGGTAGGAAAGCACCACATGATCGCCCGGTTTTACCGCGGTGACCTCACTGCCCACCTGTTCAACAATACCGGCCCCCTCGTGGCCGAGGATCGTGCCTTCGGCCATAAAGCCCAGGTCGGTATGGCAAATGCCACAGGCCAGGATCCGCACACCGACTTCATTTTTTCGCGGAGCTTTTATCAGCATCTCCCGAAAATGCAACTGGTGGGGATTACTCACCACGGCTGCGGTGATCTTTCTCGGTTGGGTGCGAATCGTCATAGTGGTCTCCATACGGGATGAATGATGTGCCGCTTGGTGTGGCGTTATTCTGGCCCTTAACTTCAGCAAACCTCGGGTCAGCCTCACAACAGCGAAGCCTGTCTTTCAAGTCTACTCCATTCTGCTCAATTGGTTTTTAAACCGCGCATTTCTGCCCTGAGCTAAAGGGAAATATTTTGCTAACAGATTCATTTTATGAAGAGATTTACTCGTTCGTGCATTGATCCAGACCGGATTTATCTGCAAAAAAGCGCTTAAATAAGCAAAAGAGGACAGCTATCACAGGAAATTATCCGCTGCGTTCAACGCTGGCGCATTGTGGCAACGGCAAAGGTGCGGGCAGGGAAAAGCGGCTCGCCGCAGGGGCAGGCAGTAGCCACTGACTGCGGGAAAGCCAAAGATCAGGAGCTGGAGGACGAAGTCGCAGGAGTCTGAGCGGGAACGCTGGCGGGCATGGCTACCGGTTCTTCGATCACGATGGCATAACCGGCCACCATCACACCACCAATAGCGCCTATTGCCATCAGCCCGAACAGGGCAATTAAAATTTTCTTTCCGAGACTATTCATTTTCGCCGTTTTTGTTAAAAAAGCAGGGGGAAGATTATAAGGGTTTTATCATCCTGGACACAGGCATAATTTGTGCGTATGAGCGTAAAAAGTGCCATAAGATTTATATTATGCAACCGGGCGGCAACATTTTGCGACAATAGCACAGTTTAACTTGCTCCTTCTCCGGCCAATAGCGTTAACTATCGACCTCTGATTTTTCTGCGATAAGTAAAAATTATGTCTCGTTCTACCTTTCGTACGCTGTTGCCATTAATCGGCGCGCTGTTTGCGCTCTATTTTATCTGGGGATCGACCTATCTGGTGATCCGCGTCGGGGTGGAAAGTTGGCCGCCGCTGATGATGGCGGGGATCCGCTTTTTTGTCGCCGGGGTGATTCTGTTTACTTTTCTGCTGCTGCGCGGCCATCGGGTGCCTGCTCTGCGTCAATGGCTGGCGGCCGGGGTGATCGGCGTGCTGTTGCTGGCGATAGGTAATGGTCTGGTGACCGTCGCCGAGCATCTTGATGTGCCATCGGGAATTGCTGCGGTTATGGTCGCCACCGTGCCGCTGTTTACTCTCTGTTTTAGCCGTTTACTGGGCATGCCTAATAGCCGTCTGGAATGGACCGGTGTGGCCATTGGTCTGTTTGGTATTGTGCTGCTAAATACTGGCAGCAATCTGAGCGGTAATCCCTGGGGCGCGTTGCTGATCCTGATTGCCTCGCTGAGCTGGGCCTTTGGCTCGGTACTCAGTGCCCGTTTACCCTTGCCTAAAGGTCTGATGGCCGGGGCGGCAGAGATGATCGTTGCCGGAGTCGTCTTGCTGGTTATCAGTCGTTTGAGTGGCGAACATTTAACCCAGATGCCGACGGCCAGTGGTTTTCTTGCCCTGGCTTATCTGATGGTCTTTGGTTCGATGATCGCCATCAGCGCCTATATGTTTTTACTTAAAACCGTCAGACCGGCTATCGCTACCAGCTATGCCTATGTCAACCCGATTGTTGCCGTGCTGCTGGGCATCGGCTTTGCCGGTGAGTCGCTGTCGCGGGTCGAATGGGTGGCCCTGGCGGTGATCCTGAGCGCGGTATTATTGGTTACGCTGGGCCGTCTGCTGTTTAAAGCCAAGACTGTACCGCTGGAAAAGCAGGAAGCTTAATGCCTGACTTTGGGCCTGTCGGTTAATCGCAGGCCCATAGCCGACTATTTTTTGTCAAAAAATAGCGTCACTTTGGCGACTTCGACGCCAAATTTCTTCAGCGATGTCACATTAAAGACGTGCTCATTGTCCTGCATAAACAGCCAGTCATCGAAGGTCAGACGATAGCTGCTGCCGCCTGAGGTAACATCCATCACGTAGTGCCAGTTAAAGGCATTGCCTTGCCCACGGCCTACCGCTACGCCGATAATATCTCCGGCGGTGCCCTTATAGCTGCCGTCGGCCAGGCGGCGGATATGCCAGACTCGCGTCTGCTTTTCGCCGTCATTATAGGTAAAGTCTTCGTGCAAGGTGAGGGTATCCGCTACCACCTCGCCGTGGATCACCACCGCAAAGCGTCGCGTCTGTTTGCCGCTGTGATCCTGAACCATGCCCCAGGCGCGACTGTCTCCCTGAAAATAGCTGAAAATATCAAAATGCGGTTGTGTACCCTGATAGTCATCGATTTTCGCGCTGCAACCGGCCAGTAGCGCTACCACAGCCAACAACAGATAACGGATATAACTCTTTGCCTTCAGCATAGCGACTCCTTGTTTAGCGGGGACCGATCAACCCCAGACGCAGCAGCGGATACTGCGTTGAGGGAGACAACCAAATGGCCAGAAAGGCATCACGAAACGCCGGGCTAAAATGTTGACCCAGCGGTACGATGGCATGCTGTTTATCGGCCTGATAATAGAATTGGCCACCGTGCTGGTCGGCCAAAAAGGTGATTTCATTACCGCTGGTGGCATCCGGCCAGATAGCCTGCACGGCCTCCAGCCAATGATGCTGATTGGCTTCATCGAGCAGACCCAGAGCTTTCCACTGATCGGCGGTAGCCTCGGTCAAATCTTCACGGCTGATATCGCGTAGATAGCTGACCGCCAGCGCCAGCGGCCATTCATTGGGTCGATATTTTCCGGACGGTGTGCGCAGTTCGGAGTTGTAAACATCCAGGAAAGCCCAGGTCAGTTTGGCAGAACCGGTGACCGGCCAGGACGACCAACTGGCGACCTGAGCACAGATCGCCGGGGCACTCGCGGACATTAATAATAAACCGATAACCAAAGCTTTCATCGCAGGATCCTCAGAATAACGGGCAAACTAATCAATGGCAGAAAACAGGCCCACCCGAGGGATAGAAGTGCAAAAACCGCGACGGCGGAAGTATGAATCTGCATGGCATCCAGACGCATGCCAAAGAAATAGGCCAGTGGACCGCTGATTGCACCAAGCAACACCAGCCACGGCCAGCGCAGCGACAGCTGTGGGCAAAACCATAGCCACCAGGCGCTAAAACTCAGCCACAGCGCCAGCATCCACAGCGGAACCAGACGGCTATGATCAAATGATAAAACATCCAGCGCGCACCACAGGCTGTCCATGGCCACCCCCAGCACACTGGCGAGTAGCACCCATTTGCGGCGCGGGGCCGGGGTAAGGAACAGCATCAGTAATGCGCCAACTACCAGCACTATTTCTACCCGTTCACGCCCCCAGACTGCCAGCGCCCACCAGAGATCAAAGCCGATGGTCAGCAACCAGAAGCGTGGGGACTTCATCCGCGGCGCTCGGCGGTCAGTTGCACTGTGCTAATGGTGCGGGCGCGAAAACCGGCTTCGCAATAGCACAAATAAAACAGCCATAGCCGACGAAAGCGCTCATCGGTATAGCGGGCATTTTGGCCATTCCAGTAATGGATCACCCGTTCACGCCATTCGTGCAGCGTGCGCGCATAGTCATTGCCGATATCAAAAAGGTCGCGCACCACCAGGCCGGTGTGGCGACTCATGCTGTCGGTCATGGCGCTAATTGACGGCAAAAAACCGCCGGGAAAAATATAGCGTTGGATAAAATCGACGTTGCGGCTGTAATGTTTATAGCGTTGATCGGCGATAGTTATGGCTTGCAATGCCATGCGGCCCTTTGGCTTGAGCAGGGCGTGACAGCGTTTGAAAAAGGTCGGCAGATAGCGTTTACCGACGGCCTCAATCATTTCGATCGACACCAGTTTGTCATATTGTCCATTGAGAACACGATAATCCTCAAATAAGACAGTAACACGATCGCTAAGCCCGGCTTGTGCAATACGCTGACTGGCAAACTCGAACTGCTCGCGGGAAATGGTGGTGGTGGTCACCTGACAGCCGTATTCACGGGCAGCAAATTCAGCCATCGCCCCCCAACCGGTACCAATTTCCAGCAGATGATCTTCGGCGCGCAATGCCAACTGGTCGCACAGACGGCGCATTTTGGCCTCTTGTGCCTGTTCCAGCGTCATGGCATTTTCCTGATACCAGGCCGAGGAGTACAGCATCTGGTTATCGAGAAAACCCTGATAAAAATCGTTGCCCAGATCGTAGTGAGCGGAGATGTTTTTGCGCGCTTGTTCCGGGCTATTACGTCTGAAAAAGTGGATCAGACTATGGGCCGGTGAACTTAACCAACTGAGACGGGATTCAATTTTATCCACCAGGCTGAGATTTTCAGCCAACAGTTGCAGCACCGTCGTCAGATTGGGCGTAGTCCAGTCGCCATCGATATAGCTTTCACCGGCGGCAATGCTGCCGCCCAGCAGAACGCGACGATACACGCGCTGATCCTGCACCTCAATCTGGCCTTGCAGCGTGGCGTGTTCATCGCCAAAAAACAGCGGTTCACTGTTTTGCTCCAGTAACGTGAGGCCAGCGCCGCGTAGCTGCTTTAACATCTTTAAAATCAATGTCCGTGAGCCTTTGCGACCTTGACTGCCGACCTGCTGCCGGGTCAGTCGCATATCCGATGAATTCATGGATTAATCCTTCTCAACTGGAGGGTGAGGATAAATGGGGGCACGTTTCAGCCACAGTTTCACGGCTTGCCAATAGATGGCTAGCGCGGTTTTGACCGTCATCAAGGGGAAACGCCACAGTTGTCGACGCAGATTTTTGCGGGTCAAGGGTTGGTAAACCAGCGACAGCGTGGCATCGAATTCCCGTTCCTGGCGGTGGGTGGCAATATGCACCCGCAGTTGTTTTCCCGGTGGCGTCAATTGCCAGTGATAAACCATATCCATAGGGTTAAAAGGGGAGACATGGAAGGTTTTCTCTACCGGTAAGGAGCCGTCCGGCCGCACCGCGTAGGTATGCCGTTCATTCCAGGGCGTATTGCGCACCTCGGCGAGTATCCAGCGTAAAATATCTTTACTATCATAAAGATAGTAAAAGTTAACCGGATTGAAATAACAACCGAAATACCTGAGCTGGGTCAGCAGCATCACCCGTCCGCTAAGCCGGTCGCCCGTTAACGCCTGGATGCGCTGCTGTGCCGTGGTTTTAATATCGCCGCCGCCGAGGTAGTCACTGCGCTTAAAGGTCGCCGCCGAAAAATGCTCCAGCGTGATGCCGCTGGCAGGTAACTGATCCAACTCATCGAGGTCGATCAGCGCCATAAAAATGCGGTAGTCAAAATGGTGGCTGATGGGTTTGAAGCGACGGTGCCGCACGTCGCCGACATAGAGTGCGCTGTTCATACCTGCTCCGTCGCCAGCAATTTTTCGACCACATCGGCGGCGCTTTTTACCCCGTCTTCATGAAAGCCGTTTTGCCAGTAAGCGCCACAGAACCAACTGCGGTTGTGGCCATTGATCCAGCCGCGCAGCTGCTGAAATTTGTGGCTGGAGAGATTAATCACCGGGTGGGTATATTGGGTTTTAAACAGGATTTTGCTTTCATCTATTGGGGTAATCGGGTTGAGTGATACACAAAAAGTGTGTTCCGATTTGATACCCTGCAAGATATTCATATTGTAAGTCACGCAGGCGCGATCCTGACTATGGGCTGGTTTAGCACCTCCCGGCACCATCAGATTTTCACGGCCAAGGCCAATATTGGCGGGCAGACGATAGTTCCAGCTGGCCCAGGCGCGCTGCGTTACCGGCAACTGGCTGATATCGGTATGCAGTATCACCTCGTTGGACTGGTAGGGCAGACCGCCCAGTACTTCCCGTTCGTTATCCGTCGGCGAGTGGATCAACGCCAATGCCTGATCCGAGTGGCAGGCAAATATAACCTGATCAAAAGTTTCAATGCCGCGGGCGCTGCTTAGCGTCACAGATTCTTGGCTGCGCGTCACGGACAGCACCGGGGTGCTGGTCAGAAGTTGCACAGTGGCAGGCAGTTTTTCCTGCATGCGGCGGATATATTCGCGTGAACCGCCGGGAACCACCATCCACTGTGGGCGGTTGCTGACATCGAGCAGGCCGTGGTTTTCAAAAAATTGCAGGAACATGCTTAATGGAAAATCCGCCATATCATCGAGGGAGGAAGACCAGATGGCCGCGCCCATTGGCAGGACATAATGCAGGGCAAAAAATGACGAAAAGCCATTTTGGTCGAGCAGATCCGCCAGGGTATCTTCGTCATTATTGGGATGATGTAGGCGCTGCTTGCACAGGTTGTTAAAGCGCAGAATTTCACGCAGGAAAAACCAGAAACGGGGTTTGAACAGATTGCGCCGCTGGGCAAACAGCGAATTAAGGCTGTGGCCATTATATTCCAGCTTATTGTCCGGGTTATGCACGGAAAAACTCATTTCCGTCGGCTGACCTTTGATCCCCAGTTGGTCGAGAAGGGCAATAAAACCGGGATAGGTTTTTTGGTTATAAACAATAAATCCGGTATCAATAGCGTATGACCGCCCATCTTTTTCGATATCCAGCGTTGCCGTATGCCCGCCGAGCGTCGCATTGGCTTCAAATACGGTAATTGCAAGCTCAGGTCGACGTTGCGATAACATCCATGCACAACTGAGACCGGAAATACCACTGCCTATAATGGCAATTTTCATACGGAATTTACCTTACCAATCTTTTAGCCAAGCGTGTTTGTACGCTGTGGGGTAACAGGGCTATCGCGCGCAATAGCCAGGCAAACAGCGGTGGAAAGGCGATTTCGCTGACTCCACGCGCCAGACCTTTGCGAATAAAGGCCGAGGCTTTTTCCACACTGATCATCATCGGCATGGGAAAATTATTGCGCTCGGTCAGTGGGGTTTTTACAAAGCCCGGCATCACCAGCGAGAGATCGATGCCGCGCGGGGCAAGATCCAGGGCCAGACTGCGGGTAAAGTAGGCTAATGCGGCCTTGGAGGCACCATAGGCTTCGGCGCGCGGCAGGGGAACCAGTGAGGCCGTTGAACCCACCAGTGCGATGCGCGAACCGGCGTTCATCCCCGGTAACAGCGCATCCAGACAGTTAATAGGGCCCATAAGATTGGTGGTCATCACCCGCAAAACTTTTTCGGCTTCAACCACGCCGTTATCAAGGTATTCGCAGGTGCCCGCGCAGAGGATCACCAGGTCAGCCTGTATCCAGGCCAGCGCCTGACGGGTTTGGTCCAGATTGGTGATATCAAAGGCCAGAGTGTAGATCTGTGCCGATTGGGCCGCCATTTCCTCCAGACGTCGGCTATCGCGTCCGCAGGCGGTGACTTTCCAGCCTTCTGCGGCATAGTCCAATGCCAGTTGTTTGCCAATACCTGAGCTGGCGCCGGTGATCAATACATGATTCATTCTGCTAACCTCGATTTAACGGCTTTCACTGCGCTTGCCAGCAGTGGAATATGCTCATAGAGCATGGCGCCTAAATCATAGTAATCACGCTGGTAAATGACGCGATCTTCGTTAAAACGCAGATGACTGCTGCCGTCGATCACCAACTCTTTGCCCCTTTTTAATCGAGGGTGTGAGTAGGTCATACGCCATATCAACATGGTTTCATCACCGCTGCTCAAGGCGTTCTGGATATCAAACCGACAGTAGTTGGTCTGGGTTAGCAATTGGGCAAAATAACGCTCCAGCGCATCGACGCCGATGTGATGGGTAACCGGATCAATAAACACAATATTTTGATGATAGAGCCGCGACAGTTGGGGAAGCTGGCTGTGATCCAGGCGACGGTAAAACTCAATCAACCGGTCAAGCGTGGTGTTAACACGCGGTATGCCATCAGGTAAGCTGTGGATCATCGGGATATCCTCCATCTTCGGGACAGTGCGCTGACGCATCCTGTTGCGTGGTTTGTAACAGTACCGCTGCGCTGCCGAGCAATAAAACCGGTAAACCCATTTCTTGCCACTGACTTAGCTTGTTGCGTTGTACGCCGGTAAGACGACCTTCGGCCCAAATCAGGATCTGCTGTGCCTTGACGCCATCGAGGTAGGGGTCCTCAAACGGCTCCGGTAACAGTTCAACCTGTACACCCTGCTGGCTGCGGGCGATGGCCTCCAGCCATAACTCGATACGATCGATTTCACCCCAACCGATTAATAACACTTTTATCCCGGGATTTTTTCGCGCGGCATTCATGCACATCACGGCGTGTTCAATCAGTGCGCCATCAAGCAAGCCACGCAAAAATAACGTTGATCCCTTTGCTGCCAGCCGAGCGCGCAGTGGACGCAGAACGTTATTAACCAGGCCTTCACCGGGATAGTCACGACCTAACTCCGTTAGGGTCTGTCGGAGTTTATGGCCTTTATCTTCTTGTAAAACGGATAAAAGCCGCTGTTCTGACTGCGACCAGCCGCTGGGCAGTGGCGACAGGGTGCCTTCAAGCAAGGCTTTAACCTGGCCGACGGGGACACCGCGATTGATCCAGGCGAGAATAGTTTGAATAGTTTCGAGATCCTGGTCATCAAACAGACGGTGGCCGCCTTCGCTACGCTGCGGTTTAAGCAGCCCGTAGCGCCGTTGCCAGGCGCGCAACGTCACGGGATTGATGCCACAAATACGTGCGACTTCACCAATGCTGTACAAAGACATAAGAATATTCCAACTATTTAGCGATCTTGTTTCTAACTCTAGACGTATTTTATAAACTTGTACAAATTTATTATCTTTGTACAAGTTGGTGTGAATTTAAAAGGGGCTTAAATGTCAATTTTTTACTTAAAAGGCAATTGGTTATGAGGGGAGGGTTTTAATTGCAAATTTGCTTTTAACCTCAAGGTCAAGGTCAAGGTCAAGGTCAAGGTCAAGGTCAAGGGCATTCGCTGCGCTCACTGGGCGGCGGCCCAGACCGCCCAAAGGAGGCGAAGGCGCGCCTCCTTTGGAATCCTGCGCCTTGTCCAAA
>NZ_JAADJU010000020.1 GCF_012933545.1 Rouxiella aceris
AATGAATTACTGCTTGGTCACTCTAAGACTTGATATTTTTTGCCACCGAAGTGGCTGATATCGTCTTGTGAGTGCCCACACAGATTGTCTGATAAATTGTTAAAGAGCAGTGAGTTAGCCGCCTTGGCGCTAGCTCGAGGTGGCGTATCTTACGCTTTCCTCTTTTGATGTCAACCGTTAATTTCGCGGTCATCATCATTTTTTTATTCTTTCCGACTCGGTAACTTCGTGATGTTGTTCACGTTGTTCCCTGTCGATGGAGCGGCATTATAGGGAGTTTCCGGGGAGTCGCAACCCCTAATTTCAACAAAATATACTGTTTGCTGTATTACACAGCAAAACCCCTGTTTATACCCGGTTGTGCACAAAGTTATCCACAAAGGATATTGAAATTGAAATTTGACGAGCATCACGCAATCGTTTTCGCTACAATTTCGCGCGTCTGATTTTACCAATACTCTCTGCAATAATGACGCCTATGGCGTTTGCGGAACCTTATCTGAATCCAATCCAGCGTTTTTCAGCTATATAGTCTCTATATAGAGAGAGGAAAACGAGAATTGAATTCACGTAACGCTCTATATTGCGACTCCAAAGCCAAGGGATAAAACCACCATGCAACAACGTCGTCCTGTCCGCCGCGCCCTGCTCAGTGTTTCTGACAAAGCCGGTATCGTAGAATTCGCCCAAGCCCTTTCTCAACGTGGCGTGGATTTACTGTCCACGGGTGGCACTGCCCGTCTGCTTGCTGACGCAGGTTTGCCAGTAACCGAAGTCTCAGATTACACCGGCTTTCCGGAAATGATGGATGGACGTGTCAAGACTCTGCACCCGAAAGTACACGGTGGCATCCTTGGCCGTCGCGGTAAAGACGATGCGATCATGGGCCAACATGCTATCGACCCGATTGATATGGTCGTTGTTAACCTTTATCCATTCGCCGCCACCGTTTCGCGTCCGGACTGCTCATTGGAAGATGCGGTAGAAAATATTGATATCGGCGGCCCGACCATGGTGCGCTCGGCGGCCAAAAATCATAATGACGTGGCCATTGTGGTCAAGAGCAGCGATTACGCCGCTATAATAGAAGAGATGGATGCCAACGAAGGCTCCCTGCTGCTGGCCACCCGTTTCAACCTGGCCATTAAGGCTTTTGAACATACGGCTGCCTATGACGGCATGATCGCCAACTATTTTGGCACCATGGTACCGCCGTACCACGGCAATACCGATGCGCCTTCCGGCCATTTCCCTCGCACCCTGAATCTGAGCTATGTGAAGAAACAGGATATGCGTTACGGCGAAAACAGCCACCAGCAGGCCGCCTTCTATATAGAAGAGAATGTCTCTGAGGCTTCCGTGGCTACCTCGCAACAGTTACAAGGCAAGGCGCTGTCGTATAACAACATTGCCGATACCGATGCCGCCCTGGAATGTGTGAAAGAGTTTGCTGAACCGGCCTGCGTTATCGTCAAACATGCCAACCCTTGCGGCGTTGCAGTAGGCGACAATATTTTTGACGCCTACGAGCGCGCTTATCAAACCGACCCGACCTCGGCGTTCGGCGGTATCATCGCCTTTAACCGCGAGTTGGATGCTGCCACGGCAAAAGCCATTATCAGCCGTCAGTTTGTGGAAGTGATTATCGCCCCTTCCATTACTGAAGAAGCCCTGGCGCTGACCGCCAGCAAACAGAACGTTCGCGTTTTGACTTGCGGACAGTGGCAGGAACGTCAAACCGGTCTGGATTTCAAACGGGTTAACGGTGGCCTGCTGGTGCAGGATCGTGACCTGGGTATGGTGGGTGCCGCCGACTTGCGCGTAGTCACCACTCGTCAACCGACAGAACAAGAGCTGACAGATGCGCTGTTCTGCTGGAAAGTCGCCAAGTTTGTTAAATCCAACGCCATTGTCTATGCCCGTGACAAAATGACTATCGGTATTGGTGCCGGTCAGATGAGTCGCGTTTATTCGGCGAAAATTGCCGGTATCAAAGCGGCTGACGAAGGCCTGCAAGTGGCCGGTTCGGTGATGGCCTCTGACGCATTCTTCCCGTTCCGCGACGGTATCGATGCCGCCGCCGCCGTGGGTATCACCTGTGTGATCCAGCCGGGTGGTTCAATTCGTGATGATGAAGTGATTGCTGCGGCCAATGAACACGGTATCGCTATGCTGTTCACCGATATGCGCCATTTCCGCCATTAATTTTTTGCTGTGCTTAATTCTTCCAGCAGGCACTTCGGTGCCTGCTTATCCGGAGTCTTCGAATGAATATTTTAATTATCGGTAACGGCGGGCGTGAACATGCGCTGGCATGGAAAGCAGCACAGTCACCGCTGGCAGATAAAGTCTATGTCGCGCCAGGCAATGCGGGTACCGCTCTTGAACCGCTGCTGGAAAACGTCGACATCTCGGCCACGGACATTGCCGGCCTGCTGGCCTTTGCCCAAAGCCATGATATTGGCCTGACCATTGTCGGACCGGAAGCGCCACTGGTGATCGGCGTGGTCGATGCTTTCCGCGCCGCCGGTCTGAAAATCTTTGGCCCAACCCAGGCTGCCGCCCAGTTGGAAGGTTCGAAAGCCTTTACCAAGGATTTCCTGGCCCGTCACGCGATCCCAAGCGCCGACTACCAGAACTTTACCGAGGTGGAACCCGCTCTCGCCTATCTGCGCAGCAAGGGCGCGCCGATTGTAATCAAGGCCGATGGCCTGGCCGCCGGTAAAGGGGTCATTGTTGCCATGACCCAGGCCGAGGCAGAAGCTGCGGTCACCGATATGCTGGCCGGTAATGCCTTTGGCGATGCCGGACACCGTATTGTGATCGAAGAGTTCCTGGATGGCGAAGAAGCCAGCTTTATCGTGATGGTCGACGGTGAAAACGTGGTACCAATGGCCACCAGCCAGGACCATAAACGTGTCGGTGATGGCGATACCGGCCCTAACACCGGCGGCATGGGTGCCTACTCACCGGCTCCGGTAGTGACTGACGAAATCCACCAGCGCGTGATGGACCAGGTTATCTGGCCAACGGTGCGAGGTATGGCGGCGGAAGGCAATGTATATACCGGTTTCCTGTATGCCGGTCTGATGATCTCTGCCGACGGTCAGCCGAAAGTTATCGAATTCAACTGCCGTTTTGGCGATCCGGAAACCCAGCCGATTATGCTGCGCCTGCGCTCTGATCTGGTTGAGCTGTGCCTTGCCGGTGCCGAAGGTCGTCTGGATCAGGTGACCTCGGAATGGGATCCGCGCCCGGCGCTCGGTGTGGTATTGGCGGCTGGCGGTTATCCTGGCGATTATACCAACGGTGAGAAGATCCACGGTCTGCCGCTGGAAGAAGTGCCAGACGGTAAGGTGTTCCATGCCGGAACCCGTTTGCAGGATGAATTGGTGGTGACCAACGGTGGCCGCGTACTCTGTGTAACGGCATTAGGTAAAACGGTAGCCGCCGCTCAGCAACGGGCTTATCAGTTGGGGCAGGATATTAGCTGGCAGGGAAGTTTCTGTCGTAAAGATATCGGCTATCGAGCGATTGCCCGCGAACAAGGTAAATAATCCCGCCACCTAGCCATCAAGCCCGTCAAGTACGGGCTTTTTAATTGAGCTGACCCGCCTTCGGCTCCCAGATACAGAAGTCTTCGTTGGCTACCAGCAGTAACTCATTGCCTTCCGGGGCGGTCAACCAGGCGAGACCGAGCTTGTCGTTAGACTTTGCGGCGCGTTTTGCCAGCCAGACCTGCGAGCGAATATTCAAACTTAGCGTAACCGGCTCGGCGGCACAGGTGGTGATCACCCCTTGACGCCAACGCCCCTGCACCAGGCGTACATTACCCGCACGTAGTGTCTCACTGAGACTTAATACTTTTTCAGCCTGATATTTATAACGCTCAATATCATCGGCAGAGAGTTTCTCTTTGCCCTCTGACAATTGCCGCTGCATAAAGCTGACGTTACCTTCCTGGTCAAAACGCAGGATGATACCGAGGTTTTTCGAGGCGGCGTGGCTCTCTTTAATCAGATGCAGCTGCCCATCGAGGTATTCATAACGGGTGATCACCGTATCTTTACCGTAATAGGGGCTGTAGATATTAATCAGGGTTTGCGGATTGTGTTTGTCGTCGTCTTCACGCCACAGGCGATTAATGCCCTGATCGGCGATATAGCCGCTGGCGCTAAAGAGAGGGATATCTTTATGGGAACTGCATCCTACCAGACTGAAAGCCAGTAAACTGGCTATCAGTCTGGTGGCGATAAACAGAAGGGGCCGGCGTGGCCCCCCGTTTATTCTTTCCACTGCAAGCAATTACTTAACAGCTTCTTTCAAAGCTTTACCAGAAACAAACGCTGGAACAGTTGCAGCAGCGATTTTGATTTCTTTGCCTGTCTGCGGGTTACGACCAGTACGTTCGTTGCGTTGATTGACTTTGAAAGTACCGAAACCAACCAATTGTACAGCTTCACCCTCTTTCAGAGACTCGGTAATTGCAGACAGAGTAGATTCAAGAGCCAGTTTAGCTTGAGCTTTAGAGAGATCGGCTTTGTCAGCAATTACATCAATCAGTTGAGTCTTGTTCATAAGTTATCCTTTACAGTGTGTTTATCGTTTGCAAAGCATCGAGTGCGACGGATATGCCGATTGACAGCACCCTCCTGCATACACGCACCGATAGCCACTTTTTTTTCGCACCCCAAATGTAGACCAGACAGGGTACGGATGTGAAGCCTTCGGGTACGACAAATAAGGCGTTAAATCACGTTTTATTGCCTTATTGCGTTAAATTTATCCCAATGTTACTCACAGCGGCTTCACGCAGGTCAGAACGTAACCCTTTTATCAATTCAAGGTCGCGCTCTTCACAGTCAGCCAACAGGCGAAAAATCTCCCATTGGATGTCCCATTCTTCTTCAATAGCAGGTATTACTTTCAGCTCTTCATCGGTCATTTCTTTGCCAGCCTGAGTCATCTCCAGCATGGCAACGGTGCGAATAGAAGTCTCGCTGATCGCTACGGCATGAGACAGGGTTTCACCACTCAACCGCGAGTGAATCAACTCACCCAAGGCAATACAGGCATCGATAGCCGGGTAAACGCCGTAAATATCATAGTCGTCAGAAGAGGGGATAGCCTCTTCCAGCTTCTCAAGCTGAGAGTCAAAGTTAACCTTTGCATCTTTGATTACAAGCGTTTCCCATACCAAATCGAGTATTTTGCGATAAATCTGTGGCTCACCGAATCCGGTTTGCAAACAGAACATCTGGTAATTGGGGTACATCCGCTCACACAGACTGGCCATAAACGTCCAATGCTGCCAGCTTTCCAGCTTTTCCAGACGCAAATGAATCGGATTACGTAACATGGTTTTTTCTCATTAACTTTTCTGGGCGGGAGTTTACCTGAATTTACAGCAGATCCCTATTCCTGGATTCTTAAAGATTGCCACTCAGGCGTTGCCAGCGTTGAAATGCTGGTCGATTGGAGGCAACGGCATCAGCCCAGCGTGTTGGCTCAGGCAGGCGATAGCCGCGGCTTAATTGTTTAACCCAATATAACGACGAAGCCAGACTGATCCCCTGTCCCGGGGAAATAAATAGCGGATTACAGCGTCGCTTACTGCGCCACACCCAACCAATCTGTTCATCCTGATCCCACAGCGCCTGAGTGGCCCCCACGTCGTCGCCCAGCGGCAGAAAATGACCGCAAAGACGGCTTTTGGCCACGCCGATGGTGGGCACATCAATCATCAGGCCAAAATGACTGGCCACGCCGAGTCGGCGGGGATGAGCAATCCCCTGGCCATCAATCATCAGCAAATCAGGATGCTGTTGCAGTTGTTGCCAGGCGGCGAACAATGCCGGGCATTCGCGAAAGGAGAGTAAGCCGGGGATATAGGGCATGGTGGTGGCAATACGGGCAATCTGATATTCCACCAGCTCAAGGGAGGGGTAACGCAGCACTACAATAGCTGCGCGGGTGATCTCGCCCCCCTGTTCAAATCCGACATCGGCACCGGCAATATAGTGCGGGAGCAATCCCTGCGGCGGATCCTCCAGCACAATATCCAGTGCTTTCTGCCGTTGCTCTTCACGCATTGCGCCGGTATCGATCATCTCGTTTTCCGTTTAGGCCAGATGGTACCGACGAGAAAGACGATGGACAGCCTCAACAAACACCCCGGCGTTTTCAGGGGGGACGTCCTGATGAATACCGTGACCGAGGTTAAAGACATGACCTTCACCCTGCCCGTAGCTGGCCAGAATGGTTTCCACTTCCTGTTCAATGCGCGCTGGCGCGGCATAGAGCATTGACGGGTCCATATTCCCCTGCAGGGCAACCTTATCCCCCACCCGGCGACGAGCCTCGCCAATATCGGTGGTCCAGTCGAGACCCAGTGCGTCACAACCCGTAGCCGCAATGGCTTCCAGCCACTGGCCGCCACCTTTGGTAAACAGGGTAACCGGCACACGGCGTCCCTCGTTCTCACGGATCAGGCCATCGACAATCTTGTGCATGTAATGCAGCGAAAACTCGAGGTAGTCACGGCCGGTCAACACGCCGCCCCAGGAGTCAAACACCATTACCGACTGCGCACCGGCCTTGATTTGCGCATTGAGATATAAAATAACGCTGTCCGCCAGTTTATCGAGCAGCAGATGCAGGGTAGCAGGTTCGGCGTACATCATTTTTTTGATTTTAGTGAAGGCCTTGCTGCTGCCCCCTTCCACCATATAGGTGGCCAGCGTCCAGGGACTACCGGAAAAACCGATCAGCGGTACTTCGCCGTGCAGGTTCTGTCGAATGGTGCGTACGGCGTTCATCACGTAGCCCAGTTCCTGTTCCGGATCGGGGATCGGCAGTCTGGCCACGTCGGCGTGGCAGGTCAGTGGCGCAGAGAAGCGCGGACCTTCGCCAGCTTCAAAATAGAGCCCCAGTCCCATGGCATCGGGAATGGTGAGGATATCGGAAAACAGGATCGCCGCATCCAGCGGGTAACGACGTAAAGGTTGCAAGGTGACTTCGCAGGCCAGCTCGGCATTTTTGCACAGCGACATAAAATCGCCCGCCTGTGCACGTGTCGCTTTATATTCTGGCAAGTAGCGACCAGCCTGGCGCATCATCCATACCGGGGTGGTATCTACCGGTTGACGTAATAATGCGCGCAGGTAGCGATCGTTTTTTAACTCATTCATTCTTGGCAAGATCCTTAATAATCTGCTGGCCTTTACGGGCTATTCATTGACCCTGTCCGGCAACCTGACCGCGTCAGGTGCCTGATAAATATGATCGCTATTGTAACACGTCAATCCTGAGAATCGGCGTGGGCACGACACAGAACCACGGTATCTTCAATCAGGCGTCGGGCGATAGTGCCCACTGCCGGCAGCAGCGGCAGAGCATCGAAGCGATACCAGCCAGCATTGAGCAGTTCACTCGGGTCATGGCGTATATCGCCGCTGTCATAATCGGCCATAAAAGCCATCATCAACGAGTTGGGGAACGGCCAGGGCTGAGAGCTGACATAGCGTACATTTTTCACCCGGATATTGCTCTCTTCCATTACTTCTCTGGCAACGGTTTCTTCCAGCGTTTCGCCGACTTCGACAAAACCTGCCAATACGGTATGTACACCGCCGCGATGGCGAATATGCTGAGCCAGCAGGATCTCGTCACCACGGCGGATCGCTACGATAATGCAGGGGGCGATTTGCGGATAATAACGCTCTTTACAGTGACCACATAACGCCGCCCACTCGGTTTTACTGACGTGCATGGGATGGCCACAGTAACCGCAAAACTTATGGGATCGATAGAATTCAGACAGTTGTACGCCGCGACCGACCAGTTGAAACAAGCCGCGATCCTGATCCAGTAGCTGTCGTGGCGATGCCATATGATCGTTCATGCTCTTGCGGATCATCCACACCGGCGATCCCTGCCACTCGCCGATCTGTCGACCGGTGAGATCTGCCAGCGCGAACTCGGTGGCCGATCCAAAGGGCAAAGTACCCTCAGGAAGCCATAATTTGCCTTCAAAGCTGATGATCCACCAGCCGTGGTGTTGATCTGTGATTTGTATTTCCATATTGTTATTGCATAACCTCGACTACACTGACAATCTGGGAAATAAAGTTACCAGTATTAGTAATCTTTAACATTTGGTTTTTTTCTCTACTTGCTCTCGGAGTCAACCATGCTCAATCGTCTGGAAAAACTGACCCAACGGGTTGGTGGCAGTAATGAGTTAATCGATAAATGGCTGCGCGCGCGCAAAGACCTGCTGGTTTCTTATTGCACCCTGGTGGGTATGAAACCAAATAAAGAAAAACATACTCCGCTTAATGAAAAAGACTTAGATAATTTTTGCCATCATCTGGTGGACTACCTTTCGGCAGGACACTTTCATCTCTATCACAGAATAGTAGAAGAAGTTGATGGCTCCCAGGGGCCCGTTGCCCAGGAAGCAGCAAAAATCTATCCGGCACTGGAAGTGAATACCGCCACTATCATGGCATTTCACGATAGTTGTACAGAAAGCAATTTTGATGATGACAATATTTTTGCTTTCCATTACGCATTATCAGATATCGGTGAGGCACTCGATGCGCGTTTTGTGCTCGAAGACAAGCTGATAGCCCTGGCATTCGACACCCATATTCTGCCGCTGGCGCCGGTGGCCGATCATGCCGAATTAGCACGTCCTGCGTAATAGTTTTGTGACATCCCCTTTAAAGGGTTGTGTTTTAAAATCGGCCTCGTATATTGAGGCTTGTTAATACGGCCTCGCAGTCAGAGGCCCATTCTTGTCGGAGTGCCTAGTGCAAGCTTCCTGTGATGGAAATTTGCCAGGCTGAGACCGTTAATTCGGGATCCGCGGAACCTGATCGGGTTAGTACCCGCGAAGGGAACAAGAGTAATTTATTGCGTCTGGCTTTTCTGCTCGCAGCTATCGCGCGCTGAACAAGTTCAGAGATACCGCTTTACTCCTGCCGTAAACCTCCTGACAAGCAACGTTCCCTTTCGCCAATAACGAGGAATTTGCTATGTCGAACACCCAACATCCCGTCGTCTCCACTGAGAAGAAGCCCCGTGACCGTCGCCAGCAGCGCGCCGAGGCGCAGGCCTTTATTGACAGCCTCCAGGGTATGGCCTTCCCTAACTCACGACGTATCTATTTACAGGGCAGCCGCGCCGATATTCAGGTGCCGATGCGCGAGATCCAGCTTAGCCCAACGATGGTGGGCGGCACAAAAGACGCCCCGCAGTTTACTGATAATGAAGCGATCCCGGTGTATGACACCGCCGGTGCCTATGGCGATCCCCAGGCCGAGATCGACGTACATCGCGGACTGGCCAGAGTGCGAACTGCCTGGATTGAACAACGCCAGGATAGTGAACAACTGTCGCAGGTGAGCTCCGGTTTTACCCAGCAGCGTCTGGCCGATGACGGACTGGATCATCTGCGATTTGAATATCTGCCCCGCCCGCGTAAAGCCATGGCCGGCAAGTGCGTCACCCAGTTGCACTATGCCCGCCGGGGTATGATCACTCCGGAAATGGAATATATTGCGCTGCGAGAAAATATGGGCCGTGAGCGCATTCGCGGCGAGGTGTTGCGTCAACAGCACGCAGGTGAAAGTTTTGGTGCCCATCTGCCGGCCAATATCACCGCTGAGTTTGTGCGTGATGAAGTGGCCGCCGGGCGTGCCATTATCCCTGCCAATATTAACCATCCCGAATCTGAACCGATGATTATCGGCCGCAATTTCCTGGTGAAAGTAAACGCCAACATTGGTAACTCGGCGGTAACTTCCTCGATTGAAGAAGAGGTGGAAAAACTGGTCTGGTCAACCCGCTGGGGTGCCGATACGGTAATGGATCTCTCCACTGGCCGTTATATTCACGAAACCCGTGAGTGGATCTTGCGTAACAGCCCGGTGCCCATCGGTACGGTGCCGATTTATCAGGCGCTGGAAAAGGTCAATGGCATTGCCGAAGATCTGCATTGGGAAATGTTCCGCGATACGCTGCTGGAGCAGGCGGAGCAAGGGGTGGATTACTTTACCATCCACGCTGGCGTGCTGCTGCGCTATGTACCAATGACCGCCAAACGCCTGACCGGTATTGTCTCGCGCGGCGGTTCCATTATGGCGAAATGGTGTTTATCCCATCATCAGGAAAATTTCCTCTATCAGCATTTCCGTGAAATTTGTGAAATCTGTGCCGCCTATGATGTCGCCCTCTCATTGGGGGATGGTCTGCGTCCAGGCTCGATTTATGACGCCAATGATGAAGCGCAGTTTGCCGAACTGCATACGCTGGGCGAGCTGACCAAAATTGCCTGGGAATATGATGTGCAGGTGATGATTGAAGGACCGGGACATGTGCCGATGCAGATGATCCGCCGCAATATGACCGAAGAGCTGGAGCACTGCCACGAAGCGCCCTTTTATACCCTTGGCCCGCTGACGACCGATATTGCCCCCGGCTACGATCACTTTACCTCCGGCATTGGTGCCGCGATGATCGGCTGGTTTGGCTGCGCGATGCTGTGCTATGTCACCCCCAAAGAGCATCTCGGCCTGCCCAATAAGGAGGATGTCAAACAGGGACTGATCACCTACAAGATCGCCGCCCACGCGGCCGATCTGGCCAAGGGGCATCCCGGCGCGCAGATCCGCGATAATGCCATGTCCAAAGCGCGCTTTGAATTCCGCTGGGAAGATCAGTTCAACCTGGCACTCGATCCGGCCACTGCCCGTGCCTATCACGATGAAACCCTGCCGCAGGAGTCCGGCAAAGTGGCGCATTTCTGCTCCATGTGCGGACCTAAATTCTGTTCGATGAAAATCACCCAGGAAGTACGCGACTATGCCGCCGCGCTGGAAGCCAAGGCGGTGGCCATTGACATCGTTGACTCGGGTATGGCGCAGATGTCGGCGCAATTCCGTGAACGTGGCAGTGAGCTTTATCATCCGAGCGAGGCAAATAACGCCGGGGTGGCAAAATGAATATTCCCGCCACGCCTTTCCCGCTGGTCCCTTACAAACTGGGCCTCTATCCGGTGGTCGATAGCCTGCAATGGGTGGAAAAATTGCTGGCCGTTGGCGTGAAAACGCTGCAACTGCGGATAAAAGATTTGCCCGACGAGCAGGTAGAACCCGCTATCGTCGCCGCCATCAAGCTGGGTCGCGACTATCAGGCCAGGCTGTTTATCAATGATTACTGGAAACTGGCGGTTAAGCACCAGGCTTACGGCATCCATCTGGGCCAGGAAGATCTCGATACAGCCGACCTGCTGGCGATCCATCAGGCCGGGCTGCGTTTGGGGGTTTCAACCCATGATGATGCCGAGCTGGCCCGCGCCATCTCTGTGCGTCCTTCCTATATTGCCCTCGGCCATATCTTCCCGACCCAGACCAAAGCCATGCCTTCGGCACCGCAGGGGCTGGAGGAGCTGGCGCATCATATCCGGCAGTTAAACGGCCACTATCCCACCGTGGCGATCGGCGGTATCAGCCTCGACCGCGTACCGGCGGTGATGGCCTGTGGCGTCGGCAGCGTGGCGGTGGTCAGTGCCATTACGCTGGCGGCCGACTGGCAGGCGGCCACCCGCCAACTGATGCAACTGTGTCCTTACCAGGATGATCAAGATGCTCAACGATAATGAGTTTATGCGCTATAGCCGCCAGTTGTTGCTGGAGGATATTGGCATGGCGGGGCAGGAGAAAATCCAGGCAGCCAGGGTATTGATTGTCGGTCTTGGTGGTCTGGGTTCGCCAGCGGCGCTCTATCTGGCGGCGGCGGGCGTGGGCCATCTGACGCTGGCCGATGACGATATACTGCATCTGTCCAATCTGCAGCGGCAGATCCTTTATCGTACCGCCGATACCGACAGCCATAAGGCGCAGGTTGCCCAGCGCGAACTGCAAAAACTGAATCCGCTTTGTCATTGCGAAATCGTCACCGAACGGCTGAATGCCGACAATCTGCGGGCCAGAGTAGAACAGGTCGATTTGGTGCTCGATTGCAGCGATAACATGGCTACCCGTCATGCCATCAACCAAGCCTGTATCGACAGTCGAAAACCGCTGATTAGCGGCAGCGCTGTGGGGTTTAGCGGACAACTGTTAGTGATAGAGCCGCCCTATTCCCACGGCTGCTATCGCTGCCTGTATCCCGATCTCGATACACCAACCCGTAACTGCCGCACCGCTGGCGTATTGGGTCCGGTGGTCGGAGTGATCGGCACCCTTCAGGCGCTGGAAGCGATCAAGATGCTCGCCGGGGGCAGCAGCCCACTGAGCGGCAAGCTGCGCCTGTTTGATGGCAAACAGCAAAGCTGGCGCTCGCTACAGCTCACCCGTACGCCTCAGTGCCCGGCCTGCGGATCGCTGTCATGAATATCATCGTAAATGACAGCCCCTATGATTTTGCTTCCCCCTTGACACTGCATACCCTGTTGGCGCGGCTGGAACAGTCGGCCACTGGCTGTGCGCTGGCGGTAAATCAGGTGATTGTGCCGCGTCCAGAGTGGACGGCCCATCTGCTGGCAGAAGGTGATGAGGTGGTTATTTTTCAGGCGATTGCCGGAGGATGAAAATGCTAAAAATTGCTGATGTTACATTCAGTTCCCGCTTGTTTACCGGAACGGGAAAATTTGCCAGCGCCGGGTTGATGCAGCAGGCGATTGCCGCGTCGGGTTCACAGTTGGTCACCATGGCGATGAAACGCGTCGATCTGCAACGCGGCGGCGATGACATCCTTATACCGTTACAGGCTTTGGGCCTGCGCCTGTTACCCAATACCTCGGGGGCGAAAACTGCGCAAGAGGCGGTGTTTGCCGCGCAGCTGGCGCGGGAAGCGTTAGGCACCCACTGGATAAAACTCGAGATCCATCCCGACGTCAAATATCTGTTACCCGATGCCGTTGAAACCCTGCGGGCGGCAGAAATGCTGGTAAAACAGGGTTTTGTGGTGCTGCCTTATTGCAGCGCCGATCCGGTGTTATGCAAGCGGCTGGAAGAAGTCGGCTGCGCTGCGGTAATGCCCCTTGGTGCGCCTATTGGCTCAAACCAGGGGCTGCAAACCCGTGAGTTTCTGCGCATTATTATTGAGCAGGCCCGCATCCCCGTGGTGGTCGATGCCGGTATTGGCGCACCCAGCCACGCCGCCGAGGCGATGGAAATGGGCGCTGATGCCGTGCTGGTCAATACCGCCATTGCCGTGGCCGGCGATCCGCTGGCGATGGCCAAAGCCTTCAAACTGGCGGTTGAAGCTGGCCGTCTGGCACGGGTCAGTGGCCTTGGCGGTCGTTCGCTACAAGCCAAGGCTTCCAGCCCGCTGACCGGCTTTCTGGAGAATATCTGAGATGGATAAATTTCAAGGTACCGGCTTTCAGCAGCACTGGGAGACGCTCGACTGGGACGATCTGTCACTACGTATCAACAGTAAAACCCCCGCCGACGTCGAACGGGCGCTTAATGCGTCACACGTCAGCCGCGAAGACTTTATGGCGCTGATCTCCCCGGCGGCATTGCCCTATCTCGAGCCGATGGCCCAGAAAGCGCAGCAATTGACCCGTCAGCGCTTCGGTAATACGGTCAGTTTTTTTGCTCCACTGTATCTGTCCAATCTTTGTGCCAATGACTGTACTTATTGCGGTTTTTCAATGAGTAACAAGCTAAAACGTAAAACCCTCGATGCCTTGGAGATCGCGCGAGAATGCGATGCCCTCAATGCACTGGGCTTTAAACATTTGCTGCTGGTGACCGGCGAGCATAGCGCCAGGGTAGGAATGGATTACTTTCGCCGTCATATTCCGGCGATCCGTCAGCAATTTAGCTCGTTGATGATGGAAGTCCAACCGCTGGCGCAGGAAGAGTATGGCGAACTGAAAACCCTTGGGCTGGACGGTGTGCTGGTTTATCAGGAAACCTATCATGCGCCCACGTATGCGTTGCATCATTTACGCGGTAAAAAACAGGATTTCTTCTGGCGACTGGAGACGCCGGATCGCCTGGGACGGGCGGGGATCGACAAGATCGGCCTTGGCGCACTGTTTGGCCTGTCGAATAACTGGCGTACCGACAGCTATATGGTGGCTGAGCATCTGTTTTACCTACAGCAAACCTACTGGCAAAGCCGTTACTCGGTGGCGTTTCCCCGTCTGCGTCCCTGTGCCGGAGGGATCCAGCCGGCCTCGATACTTAACGAAAAACAGCTGGTGCAGTTGATTTGCGCTTTTCGTCTGTTTGCCCCCGATATCGAGCTTTCTTTATCGACCCGGGAATCCCCTGACTTTCGCGATCATGTTGTTCCGGTGGCGATCACCACCGTAAGCGCCGGATCCAAAACCCAGCCAGGTGGCTATGCCGATGAAAAAGCGGAGCTGGAACAGTTTTCTCCCCATGATAACCGCACACCGGCGAGTGTTGCCGCCGCACTTATCGACGCCGGTCTGCAACCGGTTTGGAAAGACTGGGATACCCATTTCGGCAGGAGGCTGTAACTGTCAGGATAGGGGCTTGGTATAAAACGCAGAGCGCTATTGGTGTTTTGCTGGCGAACGGCGAGTCGATGGCCTGGAGGGGATAGATAGCTTTGCGGAAGTCTGGCAAGGTGACAAATACAGGCAAAAAAAAACCGCTCCGAAGAGCGGTTTTATCAGTCTGGTTAACAGCAAAAATTAATCTTCGCTATTACCAAAACCGGCGTTCAGCAACTCAGCCAGGTTAGCCGTTGCTTCGTCAGCGCTAACTGTCGGTACAACAGGCACTTCGCCCAGGGCTTTACGGCGAGCACGGTCCTGATGATAAGAGTAACCGGTACCGGCTGGGATCAGACGGCCAACGATTACGTTTTCTTTCAGGCCGCGCAGTTCATCACGTTTACCGGCAACTGCCGCTTCAGTAAGAACACGCGTTGTTTCCTGGAACGATGCAGCAGAGATAAAGGACTCGGTCGCCAGGGATGCCTTGGTGATACCGAGCAGATCGCGGCTAAAGGTTGCCGTGATTTTGCCTTCAGCTTCCAGCTTACGGTTAGCGATTTTAACGCGAGACATTTCTGCCTGCTCGCCTTCCAGGAAGTCGGTGCCACCCGCGCTAACGATGGTGCCTTTACGCAGCATCTGACGAACGATAACTTCGATGTGTTTATCGTTAATCTTAACGCCTTGCAGACGGTAAACTTCCTGCACTTCGTTGGTGATGTAACGGGTAACCGCATGCACACCACGCAGACGCAGAATGTCGTGTGGAGATTCCGGGCCGTCGGATACGACGTCACCACGTTCCACAACTTCACCTTCGAACACGTTCAGCTGACGCCATTTAGGGATCATTTCTTCGTAAGCATCGCTGCCATCCAACGGAGAAATTACCAGACGACGTTTACCTTTGGTCTCTTTACCGAAGGAGATGATCCCGCTGATTTCAGCAAGGATGGCAGGCTCTTTCGGACGACGCGCTTCGAACAGGTCGGCAACGCGTGGCAGACCACCGGTGATGTCCTTGGTACCGCCGGATTCCTGAGGAATACGCGCCAGGGTGTCACCAGGGTGGATCTGAGTACCATCTTCCAACTGGACAATCGCTTTACCCGGCAGGAAGTATTGAGCAGGCATATCAGTACCTGGGATCAATACATCGTCGCCTTTGGCATCAACGATTTTCAGTGCCGGACGCAGATCTTTACCGCTACCGGTACGTTCTGCAGAATCCAGAACCACCAGCGAAGACAAACCGGTCAAATCATCGGTCTGACGGGTAATGGTCTGGGTATCAACCATATCAGCGAAACGGATGAAACCACCCACTTCAGTGATAACTGGCATGGTGTGCGGATCCCAGTTAGCAACGGTTTCGCCGCCAACAACAGGTTGACCGTCACCTTTAGCCATGACAGAACCGTAAGGCACTTTATAGCTTTCTTTGGTACGACCGAATTCGTCGATCAATTTCAGCTCGGTGTTACGAGAAGTGATAACCAGTTTGCCGTTAGGGTTAGTAACGTGCTTGTGGTTGCTCAGCTTCAAGGTACCGGTGTTCTTAACCTGGATACTGGATTCTGCTGCCGCACGAGATGCCGCACCACCGATGTGGAACGTACGCATGGTCAGCTGAGTACCTGGCTCACCGATGGACTGTGCTGCAATAACACCGATCGCTTCACCTTTATTGATGATGTGACCACGTGCCAGGTCGCGACCGTAGCAGTTGGCACAAACACCAAAGTCGGTTTCGCAGCTTACGACTGAACGCACTTTCACGCTGTCGACGGAGTTCTCTTCTAACAGATCACAGGTCTTCTCGTGAAGCAGGGTGTTACGCGGAACCAGAATGTCCGCCGTACCCGGCTTGAGGATGTCTTCAGCCGTAACACGGCCCAGAACACGCTCACGCAGTGGTTCTTTAACGTCGCCGCCTTCGATAACCGGCGTCATCAGGATACCTTCATGGGTACCACAGTCATCTTCGGTAACTACCAGATCCTGCGCCACGTCAACCAGACGACGGGTCAGATAACCGGAGTTAGCCGTTTTAAGTGCGGTATCCGCCAAACCTTTACGAGCACCGTGGGTTGAGATGAAGTACTGGAGTACGTTCAACCCTTCACGGAAGTTCGCGGTGATTGGCGTTTCGATGATGGAACCGTCTGGCTTGGCCATCAGGCCACGCATACCGGCCAGCTGACGGATCTGAGCTGCAGAACCACGCGCACCGGAGTCGGCCATCATAAAGATACTGTTGAAGGAGACCTGCTGTTCGACTACGCCGTCACGGTTGACAACGTCTTCAACAGACAAGTTTTCCATCATTGCCTTGGCAACACGTTCGTTGGCTGCGGCCCAGATATCGATCACTTTGTTGTAGCGTTCGCCGGCGGTTACCAGACCAGACTGGAACTGCTGCTGGATTTCGGCAACTTCGGTTTCTGCTTCTTCGATGATCTCGGCTTTTTTGGCCGGGATAACCATGTCATCGATACCGACTGACGCGCCTGAACGGGCAGCGTAAGCAAAACCGGTGTACATGATCTGGTCAGCAAAAATAACGGTCGGCTTCAGGCCCAAAATGCGGTAACAGGTGTTAAGCATTTTGGAGATAGCTTTTTTGCCCAGCGGCTGGTTAACGATAGAGAACGGCAGACCTTTAGGTACGATCATCCACAGGATGGCGCGGCCGATAGTCGTATCGATAATGGTCGTCTGGTGAATTGACTCGCCTTCAGTATTTTTGATCTCTTCTGTAATACGCACTTTTACGCGTGCATGCAGAGAGGCCAGGCCAGCGCGATAAATACGCTCGGCTTCTTTAGGTCCAGTCAGAACCATGCCTTCGCCTTTGGCGTTAACACAGTCGCGGGTCATATAGTACAGACCCAATACAACGTCCTGAGAAGGAACGATGATTGGCTCGCCGTTCGCTGGTGACAGGATGTTGTTGGTAGACATCATCAGGGCACGCGCTTCCAACTGAGCTTCAAGCGTCAGCGGAACGTGTACTGCCATCTGGTCACCATCGAAGTCGGCGTTGTATGCCGCACAAACCAGTGGGTGCAGCTGGATTGCCTTACCTTCGATCAGAACAGGTTCAAACGCCTGGATACCCAAACGGTGCAGGGTTGGTGCACGGTTCAGCAGTACCGGGTGTTCGCGGATAACTTCGTCGAGGATATCCCAAACGACAGCTTCTTCGCGCTCAACCATTTTCTTGGCGGCTTTAATGGTGGTAGCAAGACCACGCAGTTCCAGCTTGCCGTAGATGAACGGTTTGAACAGTTCCAGAGCCATTTTCTTCGGCAGACCACACTGGTGCAGACGCAGGTATGGACCTACGGTGATAACGGAACGACCTGAATAGTCGACACGTTTACCCAGCAAGTTCTGACGGAAACGACCCTGTTTACCTTTAATCATGTCTGCCAGAGATTTCAGCGGACGCTTGTTAGAGCCGGTAATTGCACGACCGCGACGGCCGTTATCCAGCAAAGCATCTACCGCTTCTTGCAGCATACGTTTTTCGTTACGCACGATGATATCTGGCGCAGCCAGATCCAGCAGGCGTTTCAAACGGTTGTTACGGTTGATTACGCGACGGTACAGATCGTTCAGATCCGACGTAGCGAAACGACCGCCGTCCAGCGGAACCAATGGACGCAAGTCTGGCGGCAGCACAGGCAGCACGGTCAGGATCATCCACTCTGGCTTGTTGCCAGACTGTACGAACGCTTCCAGCAGCTTGATACGCTTGGTCAGCTTTTTGCGCTTGGTTTCAGAGTTGGTTTCGTTCAGCTCTTCACGCAGCTGTTCGCACTCTTGTTCCAGATCCATGTTTTTCAACAGGGCCTGGATCGCTTCGGCGCCCATTTTCGCGTCGAACTCATCACCAAACTCTTCCAGTGCGTCGAGATACTGCTCTTCAGTCAGGATCTGACGACGTTCCAGGTTGGTCATACCGCCTTCGATCACCACATAGGATTCGAAGTACAGTACGCGTTCGATATCACGTAAAGGCATATCCAGCAGCAAACCGATGCGCGATGGCAACGATTTCAGGAACCAGATATGGGCAGTTGGAGAAGCCAGTTCGATGTGGCCCATACGCTCACGGCGTACTTTGGTCTGGGTCACTTCAACGCCGCACTTCTCACAGATCACGCCGCGGTGTTTTAAACGCTTGTACTTACCGCACAGGCATTCGTAATCTTTTACTGGCCCAAAAATACGGGCGCAAAAAAGGCCGTCACGTTCAGGTTTGAACGTACGGTAATTGATGGTTTCTGGCTTCTTAACTTCACCAAAAGACCAAGAACGGATCATGTCTGGCGATGCCAGAGCAATTTTGATCGCATCAAACTCTTCGGTCTTAGTTTGCGCTTTCAGAAACTTTAGTAAGTCTTTCACGGATTGGCTCCCGTCGGGTTAGACCTGTTAGGCACCTGTGTTGATTGGTAAACAGGCAGGTGCCCCTGTGACCAGTGCGAATGCGAGTATGCGGCCATAATTCGGATTGCAGGCAGTTGCCCGCAATCCGAGATATCTGCTGCAAACTTACTCGTCTTCCAGCTCGATGTTGATACCCAGGGAACGGATTTCTTTCAACAATACGTTGAAGGATTCCGGCATGCCTGGTTCCATCCGATGATCGCCATCCACGATGTTTTTATACATCTTGGTACGGCCGTTCACGTCATCGGACTTAACGGTCAGCATTTCCTGCAGGGTATAAGCGGCACCATATGCTTCAAGTGCCCACACTTCCATCTCACCGAAGCGCTGACCACCGAACTGCGCCTTACCACCCAGCGGCTGCTGAGTAACCAGGCTATAAGAACCGGTAGAACGAGCGTGCATCTTGTCATCAACAAGGTGGTTCAGTTTCAGCATGTACATGTAGCCGACAGTAACCTGGCGTTCAAATTGCTCGCCGGTACGGCCGTCAAACAGTGTGATCTGACCGGAGGTCGGAATACCGCCCATTTCAAGCAGTTGCTTGATTTCCGTCTCTTTCGCACCGTCGAAGACTGGTGTCGCGATTGGCATACCTTTTTTCAGGTTCTCAGCCAGACGCAGCACTTCGTCGTCGGTAAAGGTGGTCAGATCGACTTTCTGACGAACGTCATCGCCCAGATCGTACGCTTTCTGGATGAACTCGCGCAGCTTGGAAACTTCTTCGTGTTTCTTCAGCATGGCATTGATTTTTTCACCAATACCTTTCGCGGCCATACCCAAGTGGGTTTCCAGAATCTGACCGATGTTCATACGAGACGGAACGCCCAGTGGGTTCAGTACGATGTCTACCGGCGTGCCGTTTTCATCGTAAGGCATATCTTCGATCGGGTTGATCTTGGAGATAACACCCTTGTTACCGTGACGACCAGCCATTTTGTCACCCGGTTGAATCTGACGTTTAACGGCCAGATACACTTTGACGATTTTCAGCACGCCTGGTGCCAGATCATCGCCCTGGGTGATTTTACGACGCTTGGCTTCGAGTTTTTTCTCAAAGACCGACTTCAGTTCGTCGTATTGTTCGGCCAGCTGTTCCAACTGGTTTTGTTTCTCTTCGTCGGTCAGTGACAGTTCCAACCAGCGATCGCGAGGCAGTTTGGCCAGCTTCTCAGCTTCAATGCCGCCAGCAACCAATGCTGAATGGATACGTGCAAACAGGCCAGCTTCCAGAATCTGCAGTTCTTCAGTCAGGTCTTTCTTCGCCTGCTTCAGTTGCATATCTTCGATTTCCAACGCACGTTTGTCTTTTTCCACGCCATCGCGGGTAAAGACCTGCACGTCAATAATCGTACCGGAAACGCCGTTTGGTACACGCAGAGAAGAGTCTTTAACATCAGACGCTTTCTCACCGAAGATCGCACGCAGCAGTTTCTCTTCTGGCGTCAGCTGAGTTTCGCCTTTTGGCGTTACTTTACCGACCAGAATGTCACCACCGGTCACTTCAGCGCCGATATAAACGATACCGGATTCATCCAGCTTGGACAGTGCCGCTTCACCTACGTTAGGGATGTCGGCAGTGATCTCTTCAGGCCCCAGCTTGGTGTCACGAGACACACACGCCAGTTCTTGAATGTGGATGGTGGTAAATCTGTCTTCCTGAACAACACGCTCGGACACCAAAATGGAGTCTTCGAAGTTGTAACCGTTCCAAGGCATGAACGCGACGCGCATGTTTTGGCCCAGCGCCAATTCACCGAGGTCTGTTGATGGGCCATCTGCCAGCACGTCGCCGCGCTCGATTGGCTCACCCAGATTCACACAAGGCATCTGGTTGATGCAGGTGTTCTGGTTAGAACGGGTGTATTTGGTCAGGTTATAAATATCGATACCTGCTTCGCCCGGATTCATCTCGTCTTCGTTAACACGAATAACGATACGTGATGCATCCACGTACTGAACGGTACCACCACGTTTGGCTACGGCAGTAACACCGGAGTCAACCGCAACAGCACGTTCCATACCGGTACCCACCAGCGGCTTGTCAGCACGCAGAGTAGGAACCGCCTGACGTTGCATGTTCGCACCCATCAATGCACGGTTGGCGTCATCGTGTTCCAGGAAGGGAATCAATGAAGCACCAACGGAGACAACCTGTTGGGTAGATACGTCCATATAGTCTACCTGGTCGCGGCTAAACAGGCTTGATTCGCCTTTGCTACGACAGGTGACCAGGTCTTCAATGAAGCCGCCTTCTTCGTCCAGGTTGGAGTTCGCCTGAGCGATAACGAAGTTGCCTTCTTCAATGGCAGACAGGTAGTTGATTTCATCAGTCACCAGACCATCACGAACGCGACGGTAAGGGGTTTCCAGGAAACCGTACTCATTGGTCTGTGCATACACAGACAAGGAGTTGATCAGACCGATGTTTGGACCTTCCGGCGTTTCGATTGGACATACACGACCGTAGTGCGTCGGGTGAACGTCTCGAACTTCGAAGCCAGCACGTTCACGGGTCAAACCGCCCGGGCCCAATGCAGAGATACGGCGTTTATGCGTAATCTCGGACAACGGGTTGTTCTGGTCCATAAATTGTGACAACTGGCTGGAACCAAAGAACTCTTTCACCGCCGCCGAAATCGGCTTGGCGTTGATCATGTCCTGAGGCATCAGGGTGTCGAGGTCGCCAAGAGACAAACGCTCTTTAACTGCACGCTCTACACGCACCAGGCCAACACGGAACTGGTTTTCAGCCATTTCGCCGACAGAACGAATACGACGGTTGCCCAAGTGGTCGATATCATCCACTTCGCCCTGGCCGTTACGAATGCCGATCAGTTTTTTCATTACCTGGATGATGTCGTCTTTGCTCAGGATACCTGAACCTTCGATTTCATCACGCAGCAGAGAACGGTTGAACTTCATACGACCGACAGCAGACAGGTCATAACGATCTTCAGAGAAGAACAGGTTCTCAAACAGGCTTTCCGCAGCTTCGCGAGTTGGCGGCTCACCAGGACGCATCATGCGGTAGATCTCAACCAGCGCGCTTAAGCGATCGCTGGTTGGGTCGACGCGCACGGTCTCGGACATGTAAGCACCATGGTCGAGGTCGTTGGTAAACAGCGTTTCAATGGTTTTGTGTCCGGCCTGGCTCAGTTTAGCCAACAGGTCCAGAGACAATTCCATGTTCGCAGGGACGATCAGCTCACCGGTATTGGTATCGATATAGTCTTTGGAAACGACTTTCCCTGCGATGTATTCAACAGGAACTTCGATGAGATGAATTTCGTCTTTTTCAAGCTGACGAATATGACGTGCAGTGATGCGGCGGCCTTTTTCAACATAGACTTTGCCGTCAGCTTCGATATCAAAGGAAGCTGTTTCACCGCGCAGGCGCTCAGGTACCAGCTCCATCTGCAACTTGTTGTCGCGGATCTGGTAAGTCACCTTCTCGAAGAACATATCGAGGATCTGTTCTGTGGTATAGCTCAGTGCACGTAAAATGATGGTCGCTGGCAATTTGCGGCGACGGTCAATACGTACAAACAGGTTGTCTTTCGGGTCAAACTCGAAATCCAACCATGAACCGCGGTAAGGGATAATACGTGCGTTATACAGCACTTTACCCGATGAGTGGGTTTTACCCTTATCGCTGTCAAAGAATACGCCAGGACTACGGTGAAGCTGAGATACGATAACCCTCTCAGTGCCGTTAATCACAAAGGTACCATTTTCGGTCATGAGCGGAATTTCGCCCATATAGACTTCTTGTTCCTTGATGTCTTTAACCGTACCTTCTGGTGCTTCGCGCTCGTAGATTACCAGGCGCAGTTTCACGCGCAATGGCGCGGAATACGTCACACCGCGGATCTGGCATTCTTTAACGTCGAATACCGGCTCACCAAGACGGTAGCTAACGTATTGCAGCTCAGAGTTTCCGCTGTAGCTCTTGATAGGAAATACGGAACGGAATGCAGCTTCCAAACCGTACTGGCCTTCCGGATCTTGCTCGATAAACTTCTGGAACGAGTCAAGCTGGATAGAAAGGAGATAAGGTATGTCCAAAACTTGTGGACGTTTACCAAAATCCTTACGGATGCGTTTCTTCTCGGTATAGGAGTAAACCATAGGGTTCCTCAGCTCGCTGATCAGTGACCCAATCTTGTCTGCCCGGGTGGACAGTTCATGCAACACCGTTTATGTCGATCGGAAAGTCGAAACACCTTCCGCAATACCCGTTTCTATCACTCTTAAATCATTTCGTTGCGCATTATCTGCAGATGAGCTGCAGCAAGGGGCGTCAATATATTAAGGCGTAGATAGAAATAAATATTGGAGTCGTTCAGTGGTCAAACAGTGTGAAACACCACTGACACTCTATAGCGCAAAAAGGCTGGTGACTAAAAAGTCACCAGCCATCAGTCTGTTAGTTAAAACAGACTGCACTCAGAAAGCAGTGGCTTATTTAACTTCAACTTCAGCGCCAGCTTCTTCCAGAGCTTTTTTCAGGGATTCAGCGTCGTCTTTGCTGATGCCTTCTTTCAGAGATGCTGGTGCAGATTCAACCAGATCTTTAGCTTCTTTCAGGCCCAGGCCAGTTGCGCTACGAACTGCTTTGATAACTGCAACTTTGTTCGCGCCGATACCTTTCAGTACAACGTCGAATTCAGTTTTTTCTTCTACAGCTTCAGCAGCGGCAGCAGGACCAGCAACAGCGGCAGCAGCAGACACGCCGAATTTTTCTTCCATCGCAGCGATCAGCTCTACGATTTCCATTACAGTCAGAGCTGCAACGCCTTCAATGATTTGGTCTTTAGTAATAGACATGACAATGTGTTCCTAGAAATCAGAAATAGTTTATACGTAAGCGTAACTACGAGACAAGAAAGACTGCTTATGCAGCAGTAGCTTCTTTCTGATCGCGCAGTGCAGCCAGAGTGCGAACCAATTTGCCGGCAGCGGCTTCTTTCATGGTTGCCATCAGGCGTGCGATTGCTTCATCGTAAGTTGGCAGAGTTGCCAAGCGGTCAATTTGAGCCGCAGGGATCAACTCACCTTCAAAGGCCGCAGCTTTAACCTCGAATTTTGCATTTGCTTTCGCAAACTCTTTGAACAAACGGGCAGCAGCGCCTGGGTGTTCATGAGAAAATGCAATCAAGGTAGGACCAACAAACGTGTCTTTCAGGCACTCGAAAGGAGTACCTTCAACGACGCGACGCATCAAGGTGTTGCGAACAACACGCATGTAAACGCCAGCTTCACGACCTGCTTTACGCAGTTCAGTCATTTTATCTACAGTTACGCCGCGAGAATCCGCAACAACCGCAGACAGCGCGCCTTTGGCTACTTCGTTGACTTCAGCAACAATCGCTTGTTTGTCTTGAAGATTTAATGCCATTAGCTTTAGCTCCTGGATTTAGCCGGGGAAAAACCCCCGGAACTCACATCACCTGTAACCGGGATCGGAAACAGGCGTTCAAACACGGTGAGCAGAGAATCCAGCAAAGACTATATCTTTAAAAAAAGAAAATTTTCTTCAGGCTCTGTCACCGTCTACGCAGGAAGGATTAAGTCCCTTGCGGGACACCTGCGGTCTTGGACGGAGGCCTGGATAGGCCAGGCTCCAACCGAAAAATTCTTGGTTTCGCGTTAACGAAACACTTATCGCTTTTAAAAAACGAACGGGGGATAGATTCTAGACAAATCTATCGCCCACGTAAAGCGATAAAAGCAAGTAGTTCTTAACTAACTTTTAAAGTTAGGCAACTACTGCAGTCAGGCCGCTTTGATCAATTGCCAGACCAGCACCCATGGTGGTGGACAGGCTGATTTTCTTGATGAAAACGCCTTTTGCCTGTGAAGGCTTGGCTTTCTTCAATGCTACCAGCAGTGATTCCAGGTTTTCTTTCAATTTCTCAGAATCGAAGTCAACCTTGCCGATGGTAGTATGAATGATGCCGTTTTTGTCGTTACGATAACGAACCTGACCTGCTTTAGCGTTCTTAACC
Source organism: Rouxiella aceris (assembly GCF_012933545.1). Taxonomy (GTDB): domain Bacteria; phylum Pseudomonadota; class Gammaproteobacteria; order Enterobacterales; family Enterobacteriaceae; genus Rouxiella; species Rouxiella aceris. The sequence continues at coordinate 24,964 of NZ_JAADJU010000020.1, forward strand.
GCTTCAGCAACGTTAGGGGTTACAGTACCAACTTTAGGGTTTGGCATCAGGCCGCGTGGACCGAGAACCTGGCCCAATTGACCTACAACGCGCATTGCATCCGGGGAAGCAATAACAACGTCAAAGTTCATTTCGCCTTTCTTGATCAGGTCAGCCAGGTCTTCCATACCTACCAGTTCAGCGCCGGCAGCTTTAGCAGCTTCAGCGTTTGCACCCTGGGTGAAGACGGCAACGCGAACAGAACGACCGGTGCCGTGTGGCAGTACGGTTGCGCCGCGAACGTTTTGATCAGATTTACGTGCATCGATACCGAGGTTAACGGCAACGTCTACACTTTCTACGAATTTAGCAGTAGCCAGCTCTTTGAGCAGGGCAACGGCTTCGTTGATGTCATACTGTTTAGTCACATCAACTTTGTCACGGATCACGCGCATGCGCTTGGTCAGCTTAGCCATTTCTTATCCCTCTACTACCAGGCCCATGGAACGAGCGGTACCTTCAATGGAGCGAACCATAGCTTCCACATCAGAACCAGTCATGTCCGCAGCTTTGGTTTCTGCGATTTCACGAACCTGAGCGCTCGTTACAGTACCTACTTTGTCTTTGTTCGGCTTGCCGGAACCAGACTTGATACCAGCCGCTTTCTTCAGCAGAACTGCTGCTGGAGGCGTTTTGGTAACGAAGGTGAAAGAACGGTCAGAATAAACGGTAATAACAACAGGGATCGGCAGACCTTTTTCAATGCTTTCAGTCTTGGCATTGAACGCCTTACAGAATTCCATGATGTTAACACCTTGCTGACCCAGTGCCGGACCGACCGGTGGACTTGGGTTAGCAGCGCCGGCTGCAACTTGCAGCTTGACGTAGGCTTGTACTTTCTTGGCCATGTTAATTTCCTTAGTTGGGTAATAGCGCCTGTTTGAAGAGGCTCCCCGTTGTTTTTGATACTTGCTTAAGTATACGTTCTACGCGGCTTGACGACATTGGCGGTGCCAACATCACCTACACCCATAGAAACAAAAGGCGCGAAATTATAGTTCAATTTCGCGCCTCATACAACACCTGAAACTGGAGATTTTTTCCCCGTGACCCGAAGGTACACAGGGAGGGGGTTAGCCCTTCTCGACCTGTCCAAAGTCCAGCTCAACCGGTGTAGCACGGCCAAAGATGGAGACAGAGACTTTCAGGCGGCTTTTTTCGTAATCGACTTCTTCAACAACACCGTTGAAGTCGGCGAAAGGACCGTCGTTGACGCGAACCAGTTCACCCGGCTCAAACAGCGTTTTAGGCCGCGGCTTATCACCCACTTGCTGCAGGCGATTCATGATGGCGTCAACTTCTTTATCACTGATTGGTGCTGGACGATCCGAGGTGCCGCCGATGAAACCCATCACGCGCGGAACGCTGCGAACCAAATGCCAGCTGGCGTCGTTCATCACCATCTGAACCAGCACATAACCCGGGAAGAATTTACGTTCGCTCTTGCGACGCTGACCACCGCGGATTTCAACCACTTCCTCGGTAGGCACCATCACTTCGCCAAACAACTCTTCCATGTCGTGCAGTTTGATATGCTCACGCAGCGACTGGGCTACACGGCCTTCAAATCCGGAAAACGCCTGAACGACGTACCAACGTTTTTTAGGTGCTTCAGACATTTTAGAACCTCAAGCCAGTGATGAAGGATACCAGACGGACCAGTATGCCATCCAGGCCCCAAAGAATCAGTGACATCACTGCGGTAACAGCGGCCACGATCAATGTGGTATGCAATGTTTCCTGGCGTGTAGGCCAAATTACTTTACGTACTTCAGTACGTGCTTCGCGCGCAAAAGCGACTGTCGCTTTGCCTTTAATTGTCATCAATGCCACTGCACCAGCAATAGCAATCACCACAACCACTGCCAATGCACGTAACGGCAGGCTTTCTGCACGGTAATAATAGTTACCGACAATAGCTGCGACCAACAAAACGGCTACCACTAACCATTTAACCGCTTCCAGGCCACGCCCGCTCCCTTGAGCCTCGGTATTCGCACTCATAAACCAACCCGTCACAATGAATCAGAACAAACAACTTTGCCTCGCATTGCGAGGCAAACCAAACCGATTGATGCTCTTACCTTACTTGCCTAAAGCGGCAACTGCGTTAGCGGATCGAACTCACCCAATCGCTTACCAAAGTAAGCTCACAGATGCCTTCGTTGTCTGCCTTGCTGCAACGACTTTGCCAGATAAGAATACACGCTCGGTGTTTACGCCATGTTTAAGAGCCTATCTCACCAATGATTATGACTTAAAAATCGCTGATGAGATAGGTTCTGACGCTAAAGCGTAGAAAAGGGCATCGAATGATGCCCTTTTAGTGTCTATTGCGTCAACGTAAAGTGACAAAAAACTATCAGCAATTAAGCGATAACTTTAGCAACAACACCAGCACCAACAGTACGGCCGCCTTCACGGATTGCGAAACGCAAGCCGTCATCCATCGCGATTGGGTGGATCAGGGTAACAATCATGTTCACGTTGTCACCAGGCATTACCATCTCAACGCCTTCTGGCAGTTCGATAGTACCGGTCACGTCAGTTGTACGGAAGTAGAACTGTGGACGGTAGCCTTTGAAGAACGGAGTATGACGGCCGCCTTCATCTTTGCTCAGGATATAAACTTCTGAGTCAAATTTGGTGTGTGGTTTGATTGAACCTGGTTTAGCCAGTACCTGACCACGTTCGATGTCTTCACGTTTGATACCACGCAGCAGAACACCAACGTTCTCGCCTGCACGACCTTCGTCCAGCAGTTTACGGAACATTTCAACGCCGGTACAAGTAGACTTAACGGTGTCTTTGATACCTACGATTTCTACTTCTTCGCCAACTTTAACAACACCGCGTTCTACACGACCGGTCACAACGGTACCACGACCAGAGATGGAGAACACGTCTTCGATTGGCAGCAGGAATGGCTTGTCGATCGCACGTTCTGGTTCTGGGATGTAGCTATCCAGGTAACCAGCTAGTTCGATGATTTTAGCTTCCCACTCTGCTTCGCCTTCCAGTGCTTTCAGCGCTGAACCGCGAACCACTGGCAGATCGTCGCCAGGGAAATCGTAAGCAGACAGAAGTTCACGCACTTCCATTTCTACCAGTTCCAGCAGCTCTTCATCATCAACCATGTCGCATTTGTTCATGAATACGATGATGTAAGGAACGCCAACCTGGCGACCCAGCAGGATGTGCTCACGGGTCTGAGGCATAGGGCCGTCAGTTGCAGCAACAACCAGGATCGCGCCATCCATCTGGGCAGCACCGGTGATCATGTTTTTCACATAGTCGGCGTGTCCTGGGCAGTCAACGTGCGCATAGTGACGTGCTGGGGTATCGTATTCAACGTGTGAAGTGTTGATGGTGATACCACGTGCTTTTTCTTCTGGTGCGTTATCGATCTGATCGAATGCACGCGCGTTACCGCCGTAGGTTTTAGCCAGTACGGTGGTGATAGCAGCAGTCAGGGTAGTTTTGCCGTGGTCAACGTGGCCGATAGTACCAACGTTGACGTGCGGTTTAGAACGTTCAAACTTTTCTTTAGACATCGATTGTCCCTCTGAGACACGGTTAGATCGGTGGTATCACCACATCAACCAAGCAATTGCTTGTTTGAATTAAGTTTCAGAAAGAAAATCAGGGGGGAGAATTTAGAAGTGGTGCTGATAGGCAGATTCGAACTGCCGACCTCACCCTTACCAAGGGTGCGCTCTACCAACTGAGCTATATCAGCACATCTAGTTAGTTGGAGCGGGCAGTGGGAATCGAACCCACATCATCAGCTTGGAAGGCTGAGGTAATAGCCATTATACGATGCCCGCATCCTAGAACCCGGCTACCTGATTTTTCTGAAGAACATCAAGGTGGGGACAAGGCGATGAAACACTTAATTCCGCACCTTTACCTCAAGACCCTTTACTCCTTCATTTGACTGAAGTGCACTGAGACTCAAGGTGATAAACTTTCATCGTTCTCTCCGCCGGTGGTAACTCAGCTTTCGCTGTCTCTACCTCGCGGAGGAAGATGGTGGTGGGGGAAGGATTCGAACCTTCGAAGTCGATGACGGCAGATTTACAGTCTGCTCCCTTTGGCCGCTCGGGAACCCCACCTAATTTTTAGTACTTGAATGGTGCCGGCACCAAGAGTCGAACTCGGGACCTACTGATTACAAGTCAGTTGCTCTACCAACTGAGCTATGCCGGCATCAAGTGCTGCGCATTCTAGGGAGACTCGGCGGGGTATGCAACAAAAAAATTGCGATAATTGCTCTTTCGCTCATGTTTTATGCAAAAAAGCGATTTCCTGCGCATTTTGCTGGTTTAATCGCTTAAAGAGCAGGCAATGATAGGGCTTTTGTCGCCGCAAGAGTCTCTGTTTTCTGCCAATAATATTCACCGCCCATGATAAAAGACCTCACCTCAGTCGCTTCTGCTGCACTAATTTCAGGCTCTGCACCAAAAAGGTGATTTGGCGCACACTTTAGTGACGCGTTTCCCCTGCTGAAACTGGCCATCCCCTGTTATATAACGCCTTTTGGATTGGCGCGATTATTGCAATGGTACTGCCTAATCAGGGAGCCTAGTCAGGGATGAGAGTAATACAGACACCCATACTCCCACATCCCGTTTTGGAGAAGCGAATATGAAAATTGTTTTACTCAATGCGGCAACCTTGCCGGTATACCGCCAGGAGCTGGCCCATCTGCTAAATGACGCGATCGCTCAGGGAGCGGCACTGGGTTTCCCGCACGAGGTCGCCCAGCAAGAAGCAGAGGACTTTTTCCACGACCTGCGCCCGGCAATGTCCACCAATCAACTGTTGCTGTGGATTGCCCGTGATGAACATGGCTTGGTCGGCACAGTGCAATTGGATTTAACCCCGGCAGCAACCTCACAACAGGAGGGGACGGTATCCACTCTGCTGGTACACGCCAAGGCCAGAAGGCAGGGGGTTGGCAAGCAACTTATGCGCGAGCTGGAAAAAACCGCCTTTAACCTGCGCAAGGGAGTGTTGTCGTTAGATATCGAAGCGGGCACCCCGGCGGAGGCCTTCTATCGCGCCCAGGGCTATAGCTGCTCCGGTAAACGCCCGACGCAATATACTTCGTCTTCCAGCCATCCCGCTCGTGAAATGGTCTATTACAAGCGCCTGATCCCGGAAACCTCCATGCAGCAACAGCGGGTAGGCTAGCAAAACCGGGTGTATCGACGTCTCCTGATGCACCCGTTATCACAGACCAAACTTTCATGTTTTTCTCAAAAATCTTTTACCCGAATCAAAAAAATAGATAAGCAAATAAGAAAAAGGTCTACGACAGAAAACAAGCTGTCTATAATGGTCAGCTGGTTTACTGTCTGGAGTTGGCGTGCAGCGCCTTTCCTGACCTGCGCTAACAGGCAGACTTTAACTTATGGATAAAAGAGACTTATCTTTGGCTACTCCTTACTTACAGTTCGACAGAACTCAGTGGGCAGCCCTGCGTGACTCAGTGCCCCTAACGCTCAAAGAAGCGGAAATCATGCAGCTGAAAGGCATCAATGAGGACCTGTCTCTTGAAGAAGTGGCGCAGATCTACCTGCCACTTTCGCGCTTGTTGAACTTTTATATCAGTTCAAACCTGCGCCGCCAGGCCGTACTTGAGCAGTTCCTGGGCACCAATAATCAGAAAATCCCTTACGTTATCGGTATTGCCGGTAGCGTAGCCGTGGGCAAGAGCACCACCGCACGCGTGTTGCAGGCGTTATTAAGCCGTTGGCCGGAGCATCGCAGCGTTGAACTGATCACCACCGATGGTTTCCTGTATCCCAATAAGATGCTGCAGGAACGGGGGATCATGAAGAAAAAAGGCTTCCCTCAGTCCTACGATATCCATCAGTTGGTCAAGTTTGTTTCCGAGGTGAAGTCAGGCACTAAAAATGTCAGTGCCCCTGTTTATTCACATTTGATTTATGACGTTATTCCCGACGGCAATAAAGTGATCAACCAACCGGATATTTTAATCCTGGAAGGGCTAAACGTTCTGCAAAGCGGGATGGATTATCCACACGATCCGCATCGCGTATTCGTTTCAGACTTTGTTGATTTTTCAATTTATGTCGATGCGCCGGAAGATCTATTACTGAGCTGGTATATCAATCGCTTCCTGAAATTCCGTCAGGGCGCATTCTCCGATCCCGACTCTTATTTCCATCACTATTCTCAACTTCCGGAAGAAGAGGCAGTGCAGATTGCCACCCAGCTATGGAATGAGATTAATGGTCTGAATTTAAAAGAAAATATTTTACCGACTCGGGAACGCGCCAGCTTGATTATGACCAAAAGCGCCAATCATGCGGTAGAGAATGTCAGATTAAGGAAATAAAAATGCTGCAAAGGGGGAGAGTGAATCCCCCTGTAGCTTATTGGCAATAAAGGCTGTTACTGACCGCGCAGGGATATTTCGCCACCGATAAAGGACTTAATTTCACCGTCCTGTTCCAGTAATAGTGCGCCCTGCTGATCGATACCCCGCTCTATACCCTGTATTTCTTTTTCGCCGATTAGTAATTTAACCGGACGGTCGAGAAAATTATCAAGATTACGCCAGCGTGGAATAAACGGCGTCAAACCCTGTTGTTCAAATTCACGTAGTCCGGCACTCAACTCTTGCAACAGGGTAATAGATAACTCGTTGCGATCGATATCAATACCGGCTTCCTGCAGGTTAATCCAGCCCTGATTAATCACATCGGTAGCGGGTTCACGCATGCGCAGGTTGATCCCGGCACCAATCACCAGGTGTGCAGCATCGCCCGTTTTACCGGTAAGTTCTACCAGGATACCCGCCAGCTTGCGATCTTTCAGATAGAGATCGTTGGGCCACTTCACGCGCACATCGGCAGCCCCCAGACGTTGCAGGACCTCGGTCATAACGATACCAATCACCAAACTAAGCCCCATGGCGGCGGCCGGTCCCTGGTCCAGTTTCCAGTACATGGAGAGATAAAGATTGGTGCCAAAGGGGGATACCCATTTGCGCCCACGACGGCCGCGTCCCGCCTGTTGATATTCGGCGACACAGGCATCACCGGATTGCAGCTCGGTAATACGTTCAAGCAGATACTGATTGGTCGAGTCTATAACCGAAAGAACCTCAACCCTGCCTTGCGGATAACCGGCCAAAATCTTGTCGCGATCCAATAACTGAATTGGTGCCGGCAGTCGGTAGCCTTTACCCGGTACGGTAAAAATATCCAGGCCCCAATCACGAACCGTTTGAATATGTTTGTTAATTGCCGCCCTGCTCATGCCCATATCACTGCCAAGCTGCTCACCCGAGTGAAATTCGCCGTCGGCGATAATGGCAATCAGACGCAGAGGAATAGTGATATCTTTCATGATAGGGCCTCGACTGCATTAACTTCACCCTGGGCTGAGATAAAGCGTACTTCAGGTTCCAGCCACACAGAAAACTTCTCGGCAACGCAGAGTCTGACATGCCGCGCCAGCGCTACCACGTCCTGACTGGTGGCATGATGCTGATTAATCAGTACCAACGCCTGCTGCTGATGAACGGCTGCGCCACCAATGCGATAACCTTTTAGCCCGGCTTGTTCAACCAGCCATCCGGCGGCTAATTTGGACTGGCCATCAGGCTGCGGATAAACCGGCATATTGGGATACTGGCTTAGCAGACTGGCGACCCGTTGTGCATCAACAATAGGGTTTTTATAAAAGCTGCCGGCGTTACCGGTGAGGGCAGGATCGGGCAATTTATGACGGCGCATGGCGCACACCGAATCAAAGATCTGCCGGGGGGTTACCGTGGCCGCATCCAGTCGACTTAATTCACCGTAGGTTAATTTCGGCTGCCACTGTTTTGCCAGGCGTAATCCCACGGCCACAATTGCGTACCCGTCGCGGTACGCATGTTTGAAAATACTTTCGCGATAACCAAACTGACAGTCAGCGGCAGGCAAACGCTGCACTGTTGAGGTTTCAAGATTGAGTATATCGACGTAGTCACACAGACTTTGCAGCTCAATACCATAGGCCCCAATATTTTGTATAGGGGCTGAGCCAACGCAACCCGGGATCAATGCCAGATTCTCCAGGCCAGCGATATTATGTTCCAAAGCGTAGCAAACCAGTTGGTGCCAGTTTTCACCGGCAGCAACGTGCAAGCGCCAGTCACTGTCAGTTTCGGCGATCTCAATGCCTTTGATACGGTTTACGACAACAACGCCGGCGAAATTGTCGAGAAACAGCACATTGCTGCCCTCGCCCAATAGCAATAAAGGTTGATGATGCTGTTTGGCAATTTGCCAGGCTTGGGTCAGATGCTCGCGACGCGTAGCAGTGATCACCTGGGATGCCTGAGCCTCAAGAGAGAAGGTATTGAGGTCTTTTAATGAATTGTCGTGACTCGACATGACGCGTTGTACTCATTGGTGGCCTAATTAGCTCTAGTTTACCCGATCCTGACATAGCTGACGCGACTGTTTTTTAACGGTTCTCTTCGATCTGTCATACTTTTAAGACAAAAAGCGGTCTTTTTCAGCACAGTTCTGGGAGATATGGACTGGTTTTTGGGCAGCCGCGAACGATCGCCCAATAAAAAAGCCCCTGACGTCAGTCAGGGGCCGGGAATGGATTAACCATATTATCTTGATGAGCGAGATACACGGGTATTATTGCCGTATTACAGACAGCAAAAAGCCCTGTACGTCAGTACAGGGCTTTCCACTTATTTGATGCCTGGCAGTTCCCTACTCTCGCATGGGGAGAC
>NZ_JAADJU010000021.1 GCF_012933545.1 Rouxiella aceris
GCGCCGCGCGAAGAGGAGGGAGACGTTTTTGGCTCCCGACCGAGCAAGGGGACTGCGCAGCAGCGCGGCTCGTGCCACGCTGGGGGTAACTGAAACATAGCCGGTAATAGGCAGCAGACGAATAGACAACACCAAAAGGCCCAGGATTGTTAAGGAGCGGGCCAGCGCTCCTTAACTCGGTTCGGCACAGCGGGTTAGGTGGCCACTGCAATTATAAAACCGAAACAGCTCCTCTAAAGCTAATTGCCTTTTAAGCCAAGAAATTGCCACTTAAGCCTAACCCGATACAATTCCTCATAGCCCATTGACTTTAAAAAAAGAAAATTGCCATTTAAGCCCAACCCAAACAGTTTCCCCCGTTTCCAAACAGGGATCCTCTGGTCAGCGCCCCAGCACATCCCCCAAGGCTTGCCGCAACTCCCCATGCTCAAAAACAAAACCGGCATCTTCCAGCCGTTTAGGGATGGCTCGCTGACCACCGAGTACCAAAATGGCCGACTCACCCATTAATAACCTGACCACACTGGCCGGCACGCGTATAAACGCCGGGCGATTAAGAATTTCTCCCAATAGAGCGCTAAACTGCTCATTACGCGCAGGATACGGGGCCACCATATTAAATGGACCGTGCAGGGTTTCATGCTGCAACAGAAAAATAATCCCTTTCACCATATCGTCGATATGGATCCACGGCATATATTGCTGACCATTGCCAAAAGGCCCGCCGAGACCGGCGCGGAACGGCAACAGCATTTTAGCCAGTACGCCACCTTTATCAGCCAGCACTACACCGGTGCGCAGCAGGCAGACACGGGTTTTATCGCTCTCGGCGGCCAGCGCCAGCGCTTCCCAGCGATCGCAAAGTTGCCAGGTAAACTGCTTGTTGGGGGGCTCGTCTTCCGGCACCACTGCCTGGCCCTGATCGCCGTAGTAGCCTACCGCCGAGCCAGAAATAAACACCGCGGGGGGCTGAGTGCCCGCTTTGATTAACTGCGCCAGTTTTTCAGTTAATTGCCAGCGACTATCGCAAAGTTTTTGCTTTTGCTCTTTGCTCCAGCGCTTATCGGCAATAGGCTCACCCGCGAGATTAATCACCGCGTCGAAGCCATCTAATGAGGTTTTATCAGCCAGCGAATCCCACAGGTTGACATGAGGACCAAGAATTTTTTTACTGCGTTCGGGGGCACGGGTCAGGGCGGTGATGTGATGATTTTGCGTCAGCAGCGTTTCAGTGAGACGACGTCCAATTAGTCCGCTGGCACCGGTTATTAAAATCTTCATGTCTGCCTCCTAATAACTGTTTGATTATAAGTCTGAACCTACCCGATCAGCTTAGATTATGTGACCGATTTAACCCGCGATGCAGAGCACAACTTGCAGTTATTTTATTGTACGATTGAGGAAATATTTATTAACAGGAGGGCAATGGCCCCCGCAGTGCGAGGACCCAAAGGACTATTTACTTTCTGCCAGAGCATAGGCTTTTTGTGTTGCAGGGCGGTTTTTAATGCGTTCAAACCAGTTGCGAACAGAAGGATAATCAGCTAAATCAATGCGTTGACGCTCATGAGCTACGACCCAGGGGTAGGTAGCAATGTCGGCAATGCTATAATGTTCACCGGCAATATAAGCATGCTGCGCCAGTTGTGTATTGAGCACATCATACAGCCGTTTGGTTTCTTGCTGATAACGTTCAATGGCATAGGGAACCGGTTGCGGAGCATAGTGAGTGAAATGGTGATTTTGTCCGAGCATAGGGCCAAATCCCGCCATTTGCCAAAACAGCCACTGTAAGGTATTAGTCCGTTCGCGCAATTCTTTGCTTAGCAGTTTTCCTGATTTTTCCGCCAGATATTGCAATATTGCACCGGATTCAAATACGCTCAGTGGTGCACCACCGTCAACCGGTTGGCTGTCAACGATCGCCGGAATTTTATTGTTGGGAGAAATGGCTAAAAAAGCGGGTTTGAACTGATCGCCTACACTAAAATCAATGCGATGCAAACGGTAGGGCAGTCCGGTTTCTTCGAGGAAAAGCGTAATTTTGTGGCCGTTTGGTGTTGGTGCATAATAAAGATCGATCATAATTGCCTCCTGCGTATTTTTTTAATCATCCACCAGCGTCGTTAGCATCAGTGCCGATGGGGCTGGATGCGAATGAATTGCCTACGTTGAAATTGACCTGCTATCTGACAGGTTAACATAGCAGGTAAGGATAGCAGGCTATGTGAGACAAGTCTGATGGTTTATGTTGCAGGTTGACATAGCTTTTACATATTACCAACGCACCTGTTGCTATTGAAGCGATCCCCCTGAGCCAGATAGAATCACTGGACTCATTGAAAAATCACCGTGCATCACTACCCCAGCAGTTTTAAGCGGCAAGCGGTCAAACCTCTTTGCCACTTGAAAGACAACCGGGTTAGCATGCTAAAAAAGAAGGTTTCATAGGATGACGAACCAAGAGCCAAACACCAGCGCCTGCGAGTGGGTTGATATCGTTAATGAAGAGAACGAAGTGATCGCCCAGTCCAGTCGGCAACAGATGCGCGCTCAAAACTTACGTCATCGTGCCAGCTATATCGTGGTTCATGATGGCATGGGGAATATTCTGGTGCAGCGCAGAACGGAAACGAAAGATTTCTATCCGGGCTGGCTCGATGCCACAGCCGGTGGGGTGGTGCAAAGCGGTGAAAATATGCTCGACTCGGCGCGTCGTGAAGCAGAAGAGGAGCTGGGCATTGCTGGTGTCCCTTTTGCCGAGCATGGTCTGTTCTATTTTGAAGAAAATAATTGCCGGGTATGGGGCGCCTTATTTAGCTGCGTTTCTCACGGTCCTTTTGCCCTGCAAGAAGAAGAAATTGATGAAGTGCGCTGGATGAAGCCGGAGGAGATCACTGCACGCTGTGATGAGTTTACCCCGGACTCACTGAAGGCGCTGTCATTGTGGATGAGCCGTAATAACGAGAAAGACCACGGCAAACCGCTGAGTATCGAAGAAGAGTAATTTCCGGGCTGACGCGGGTGAGTCATCACCTGCGTCGCTGACTAGCAGCTCTCTCTTTTACACAAGATCGAGGTAATAGGCTTTTGCGGTTGCCATGCCTCGTCTTGTAATCTGGCCAGCAGCGCTTTTCCTGCCTGTACGCCGATCTCGCGGTGGGGTACCGCGACCGTGGTTAACGGTGGAAAACACACTTTGCTGACGTCGCTATTACCAAACCCGACAATTGCCAACTCTTTTGGCACACGAATTTTCCGTCGCTGACATTCAAACAGCGCACCGCATGCCAACTCGTCACTGCTGCAAATCAGCGCGTCCATATCCGGCCAGTTTAATACCAGCTCGGGCAACAGCTCCGCGCCAGTACTGAAATTGGCGGCGGCATAGCTTCCCAGCACCCGGGTAGTGGACATATTGTTATCCAGCAAGGCACGATGCCAGCCGCGCAGCCGCTGTTGTGATACCCATTGTCTTTGCGCCGCGCACATCAGGCCAATTTTGCTGTACCCAAGGGAAATAAGATGTTCGGTAAGTGCATATACTGCCGCTGCATTGTCGATGCCGATATTGATATCCAGCGGATGTTCCACGGCGGCACCCAATTCGGCAATGGGCAGATGGGCATTGGCCAGCAACTCGTAGGTGGCCGCGCTGTGTCTGGCGTCAAACAGGATCACCGCCGCCAGATTGTAGGACATAAAGGTCTCGAGCAGTTGCTGTTCGCGCTCTTCCTGATTTTGCGATTCCGCCAGCATCAACTGATAACCGGCAGGGATCAGCACTTCCTGCAGGCCGGCGATCGTTTCGGCGTTGCCGTAATCGGCCAGCGACGAGGTGACTACTGCTACTACATTTGAAGACGCCGAAGCCAAGGCGCTGGCCGAAGAATTTGGCACATAACCCAGCTCAGCGACGGCGGAATCAATTTTATCCTTCAGTTTTTCCGAGACCATATCGGGTCGGCGTAGTGCCCGGGAAACGGTCATGGCCCCGACACCGGCCAGTTTGGCCACATCTGCCAGCGTCACCCTGCCTGTTCCTCGGCGTTTTTTCCCCTCCATTGTCTGCACTCCTGGCTTTGATTATCCACCGCGGGTTTGGATGTCATAGGCGGTATTACGTCAGCAAACCCGGGAAAAAAAGGGCGCTGGCGCGGGTCAATGATGAGCGGATCTTATCATAACTGCATAACCCATCGCCGCTCCAAATGGAACAATGCTGTTTTGATAGCGCTATCACAAAAAGGTTATGCAGCCAATGATAGCGCTATCTTTGTGCGGTAAGTCACAGTTATTTCCTGTCTAAAAAGCATACTCAAGATTATTAAATATTAATATCAGGCGCTACTATGCTGAGTGAATGGTTGGATGAAACAAATGTAAAAATAATAAACAGAGTCACTGACTGGCAGCAAGCGGTGGCCATTTCATTACAGCCAATGTTCGATAACAATATCGTTGAGTTACGATATCTGCCGGCAATATTAAGCAACTGTCAGCAATTTGGACCCTATTTTGTGTTGGGTGAGGGTATTGCCATGCCCCATGCCAGGCCTGAACAAGGGGTGCTGAAAAAAGGGCTATCATTATTGATTATCCGGCAGGGTGTTGCTTTTAATAGCCCTGAAAACGATCCGGTTTATTTGGTTTTTTCCCTTGCAGCAACCGACGGGCATTCACATATTGCCATGATTGCCGCATTATCTGCATTGTTCAGCCAGGATCAAGATATTACGCGACTCAAGCAAGTTGCCACTATCGATCAAGCCCTATCCATCATTGGCCAGTATTAAAGTATCAAAGATATTCTTACTGTTGAAACCAGGCCGTTGTCGGCTATCCTGCCCGCCAGTGCGGGACTCTCTAAGAGGTAACCATGAAACCATTATCTATATTGGCCGTCTGCGGTGCCGGGTTGGGCAGCAGTTTTGCCTGTGAAATGAGTATCGAGGCGGCACTAAAGGATTTGGGGGTTAACGCCAGTCTGGCTCATTGCGATATATCCAGTGCGGCCTCGACCCGCGCGGATATCATTATGACCGGCAGTAATTTTAAATCTCAGTTTGAAAATTACACCCTCGATGCCACCATTATTTATCTCAAACGTCTGATTGACAAAAACGAAATAAAGCAAAAGTTGATACCGATATTAGTGGCGAAAGGCTATTTGCCAGCATGATCCTCAGTTCTAATAAATATAAACCGGATCTTATCTTCCACCTGCAAACACGAGGGGCAGCCAGTGTCTTTCTTATATTTCATCGTTAATGACGTATTAGGCCAGGCGTCGATACTGATCGCATTGATTGCGATGGTGGGATTGATTGCGTTAAAAAAGAGCGTCGGCCAAGTGATTAGCGGCACGTTAAAAACCCTGTTAGGCTTTTTAGTGTTGCTGGCCGGGGCGAATATTATTGTTGGCGCATTAAACTTTTTGGGGGAGGTCTTCCAAAAAGGTTTCAATATGCGCGGGGTGGTCACCGATGTGGGTTCCATCTCCGGTATTGCCCAGCAGACGCTGGGACGTGAAACGGCATTGATTATGGTGCTGGCTTTTGTGATCAACATAGCCATTGCCCGTTTTTCCCGTTTTAAATACATTTTCCTCACCGGTCAGGCTTCGCTATGGATGGCGACGGTCTGTTCGGTGGTGGGTTTTATGGGGGGCTTACGCAGCACTGAGCTGATTCTGGTTGGCGGCAGCATTGCCGGTCTGATGTCGGTGGCGATGCCGGCGCTGGCGCAGCCTATTGTGCGCAAGATAACCGGCTCAGACGATATTGCCCTGGGGCATTTTTGCACGGTGGGATATTTGATCCAGGCGGGGGTGGCACGCTTAACCGGGGATGTCAGCAAAAGCACCGAGGATTTTGAACTCCCCAAATCCTTCTCTTTTTTGCAAGATACCTACCTGTCGATGATGGTGGTGATGATCCCCATTTATCTTATTCCGACATTTGCCGCCGGGCCTGAGGTGGTGGCGCAGTATGCAAAAGGCGTCAGTTATCTGGTGTTTGGTTTTTTGCAATCGGTCCAGTTTGTGGTTGGCGTTTACGTGTTGCTGGCCGGGGTTCGTTTGTTACTGGCGGAAATCGTTCCGGCTTTTCGCGGTATTGCGTTGCGGATTGTACCGAATGCCATTCCGGCGCTCGACTGTCCGGTATTATTCCCTTATGCGCCTAATGCGGTGATTGTTGGTTTTATTGCCACCACGGTGGGGGCCATTCTCGGCATGTTTCTGTTTCCCAGTGTCGGTTTGGCGATGATATTGCCGGGCATGTTGACCAACTTTTTTGCCGGCGGCACGGCGGGGGTTTTTGCCAATGCGGTGGGGGGACGTCGCGGGGCAATTATCGGTGGTATTTTCCATGGTTTATTTATCACCTTGTTGCCTGCGCTTTTGTTACCGCTGCTGGGCAGTTATGGGCTGGAAAATGTGACTTTCAGTGATTCTGATGTGATTAGTGTTGGGTTGGTGTTTGGGCATCTATTAAGTTTTTTTCACTTTTAATGACAAAATTTGTTTTTAATTTCAACTTTAACTTCAAGGGCATTCGCTGCGTTCACTGGGCGGCGGCCCAGAACGCCTTTTTCGCTTAAATGGCAATTTCTTGGCTTAAAAGACAATTGACTTTAGAGGAATTGTTTCGGTTTGGGCTTAAATGGCAATTTTCTGTTTTAAAGTCAATTAGCTATGAGGAGCTGTTTCGGTTTTATCATTGCAGTGGCCACTTAACCCGCTGTGCCGAACCGAGTTAAGGAGCGCTGGCCCGCTCCTTAACAATCCTGGGCCTTTTGGTGTTGTTGGTGCGTCTGCTGCCTATTACCGGCTATGTTTCAGTAACCCCGAGTGTGGCACGAGCCGCGCTGCTACGCAGTCCCCTTGCTCGGTCGGGAGCCAAAAACGTCTCCCTCCTCTTCGCGCGGCGCCGTCTCTGAATGTGCCAATTAGCTATGTACGTCGTACCGGTTTGGCTTAAAGTCAATTAACTCTGAGGAGCTGTTTCGGTTTTATCATTGCAGTGGCCACTTAACCCGCTGTGCCGAACCGAGTTAAGGAGCGCTGGCCCGCTCCTTAACAATCCTGGGCCTTTTGGTGTCTTTGATTCGTCTGCTGCCTATTA
>NZ_JAADJU010000023.1 GCF_012933545.1 Rouxiella aceris
TGAACCGCACCGGTTTTTTTGGAGAGAGTTAAGTTCGGAAGTTCAGGCTGCCAGAACATTATTTGCACTGGAAGCATAATATGCTTTTTCGGCTTCAACTGGTGGTATGTGACCGATACGCTCGAGCAACCTGCGATTGTTATACCAGTCCACCCACGCCAGTGTCGCCAGCTCCACTTCTGCATGGTTTTTCCAGCTTTTACGATGTATGACTTCCGCTTTATAAAGCCCATTGATACTCTCGGCCAGAGCATTATCGTAAGAGTCTCCTGTGCTGCCGGTCGACGCCAACAGCTCCGCCTCCTGCAGCCGCTGGGTGTACGCCAGTGACACGTATTGGGAGCCTTTGTCCGAGTGATGGATTGTACCTGAGGGGCGGCGTGCCCACAGAGCCTGTTCCAGAGCATCTAGCACGAACCTCGTTTCCATCGACGATGAGACTCGCCAACCAACGATCGCACCAGCGAACACATCAATAATGAACGCCACATAAGCGAAGCCCTGCCAGGTGCTGACGTACGTAAAATCTGCACACCAAAGCTGATTGGGGCGTTCTGCCACGAACTGGCGGTTTACCCGATCTGCTGCTGCCGCTGTTTTGCGACCGGTCGTGGTCCTAATCACTTTGCCACGGAGTACACCCCTAAGACCGATTGTTTTCATCAGGCGTTCAACAGTACATCGGGCAACGCTAAAGCCCTCACGGAGTAACTGACGCCAGACTTTTCGTGCTCCATAGACACTGTAATTTTCTTCGTAAACGCGTTTTATCTCTTGGCTGATTTGAGCATCACACTTTTCTCGTTGGCTACATTTTTCAGGATGCAGCCGGCGTTGCTGATGCCAGTAATATGTTGACGGGGCAATATCCAGTTCGAGACATACCGGCCCGACCCCGTGTGTACCACTCAGACGCTGCATAAGTGGCATTATTTTTTCCAGTGGCGGTCGAGCTCCGCCTGAGCAAAATAAGCTGAGGCCTGGCGCAATATATCATTGCTGCGGCGTAGCTCCCGATTCTCACGTTCCAGTTCTTTTAAACGCTGGCGCTCATTGGTGCTCAGTCCGCCATCATCAGTGCTAGCGGTGCTGACACCACCACGGACATCATTTTTATGCTGACGCAACCAGGTTCGTAAGGTGTCGTAATGGCACCCGATTTTTGACGAAATGGCACGAATGGCATCCGGCTCAGAGTCATACTCATCACGGTGTTCCAACAACATTCTGACAGCGCGCTCACGCAGTTCAGGGGGATAGCGTTTGGCGTATTGTGATTTCATTTGGGATCTCCTGTTACTGAAAGTTTAGTCTCCAAGAAACCCGGGGCGGTTCA
>NZ_JAADJU010000024.1 GCF_012933545.1 Rouxiella aceris
GGAGTAACCTGTAATTAGAGTCTCTCAAATAATCACAGCGCAAGTTGTCGAAAGACACCTTCGGGTTGTGAGGTTAAGCGACTAAGCGTACACGGTGGATGCCTAGGCAGTCAGAGGCGATGAAGGGCGTGCTAATCTGCGAAAAGCGTCGGTAAGGTGATATGAACCGTTATAACCGACGATACCCGAATGGGGAAACCCAATGTGATACGTCACATTATCGTTAGATAAATACATAGTCTAACGAGGCGAACCGGGGGAACTGAAACATCTAAGTACCCCGAGGAAAAGAAATCAACCGAGATTCCCCCAGTAGCGGCGAGCGAACGGGGAACAGCCCAGAACCTGAATCAGTTTGTGTGTTAGTGGAAGCGTCTGGAAGGTCGCACAGTATAGGGTGATAGTCCCGTACACAAAAGCACACAGATTGTGAGTTCGATGAGTAGGGCGGGACACGTGACATCCTGTCTGAATATGGGGGGACCATCCTCCAAGGCTAAATACTCCTGACTGACCGATAGTGAACCAGTACCGTGAGGGAAAGGCGAAAAGAACCCCGGCGAGGGGAGTGAAATAGAACCTGAAACCGTGTACGTACAAGCAGTGGGAGCCTACTTGTTAGGTGACTGCGTACCTTTTGTATAATGGGTCAGCGACTTATATTTTGTAGCAAGGTTAACCGAATAGGGGAGCCGTAGGGAAACCGAGTCTTAACTGGGCGTCAAGTTGCAAGGTATAGACCCGAAACCCGGTGATCTAGCCATGGGCAGGTTGAAGGTTGGGTAACACTAACTGGAGGACCGAACCGACTAATGTTGAAAAATTAGCGGATGACTTGTGGCTGGGGGTGAAAGGCCAATCAAACCGGGAGATAGCTGGTTCTCCCCGAAAGCTATTTAGGTAGCGCCTCGTGAACTCATCTTCGGGGGTAGAGCACTGTTTCGACTAGGGGGCCATCCCGGCTTACCAACTCGATGCAAACTACGAATACCGAAGAATGTTATCACGGGAGACACACGGCGGGTGCTAACGTCCGTCGTGAAGAGGGAAACAACCCAGACCGCCAGCTAAGGTCCCAAAGTCATGGTTAAGTGGGAAACGATGTGGGAAGGCATAGACAGCCAGGATGTTGGCTTAGAAGCAGCCATCATTTAAAGAAAGCGTAATAGCTCACTGGTCGAGTCGGCCTGCGCGGAAGATGTAACGGGGCTAAACCATGCACCGAAGCTGCGGCAGCGAC
>NZ_JAADJU010000003.1 GCF_012933545.1 Rouxiella aceris
CAGCTCCTCATAGCCAATTGATTTTAAAACCATAAATTGACACTTAAGCCTAACCGAAACAATT
Organism: Rouxiella aceris; assembly: GCF_012933545.1. Lineage (GTDB taxonomy): Bacteria > Pseudomonadota > Gammaproteobacteria > Enterobacterales > Enterobacteriaceae > Rouxiella > Rouxiella aceris. The sequence continues at coordinate 65 of NZ_JAADJU010000003.1, forward strand.
CCGCTAAAGCCAATTAGTTTTAAAACAGAAAATTGCCATTTAAGCTGAAACGGCACGACATACATAGCTTACTGGCACATTCAGAGACGGCGCCGCGCGAAGCGGAGGGAGACGCTTTTGGCTCCCGACCGAGCAAGGGGACTGCGGAGCAGCGCGGCTCGTGCCACGCAGGGAGTCACTGAAACATAGCCGGTAATAGGCAGCAGACGAATCAAAGACACCAAAAGGCCCAGGATTGTTAAGGAGCGGGCCAGCGCTCCTTAACTCGGTTCGGCACAGCGGGTTAAGTGGCCACTGCAATTATAAAACCGAAACAACTCCTCATAGCCCATTGACTTTAAAAAAAGGAAATTACCATTTAAGCCCAACCCGATACAACTCCTCATAGCGAATTGACTTTAAAAACAAAAATTGACACTTAAGCCCCCCCCAAAATCCGTGCGCAGCACAAAAAACTTAGTAGGTTTAGTCAAACCGAAAAACTGATAAGATCCCCTCCGCCGATAAGCCTTTGCTTTCTGAATTAAAACCAACCGCCGGGGACGTGATGAGCATTAAAGCGTTGCAAAAATCCGATTGGGTAAATTTGCTGATTGCCATTCCCGCCGGGATTATTGCCGCGTTGGTCACCGTCGGATTTCGCCTGGCAATCACCGAGATAAACGACCTGATGTTTACCGACGGTAGCGATATTACCCGCGCTTTTGTGGAATATCCGCGTATTGTCTGGCCGCTGATCACCACCTGCGGTGGCGTGCTGGCCGGGGGAATTCTGTATTGGGCGCTGCGCTATGAGGCGCGCAACGGCAAAATGCCCGACTATCTCGATGTTATCGACCAACGCCTGCCGGGGATCCCGGTAGTCAGTACTCTGCTGCGCGCACTCTCGTCCCTGGCCAGTATAGCCAGCGGCGGATCGATCGGTCGTGAAGGGGCCATGGTGCAACTGTCGGCCCTTAGTGGCAGCCTGCTCGGGCGCTTTAGCCGTTTTTCCTCTTTGCATCAGTCGGATATTATTGCCATGGCCGCGGCCGGTGGTCTGGCCGCGGTCTACCACGCGCCTTTTGCCGGTGCACTGTTTGTGGCGGAGATTGCCTTTGGTGTCACCGCCGTACAACGGCTGATCCCGCTGTTTATTTCCGCCTCAGTCGCCGTGCTGACCGTGCGCTCAATCACGCCCTATGCCCCGTTGTATCTCTACTCCTCGGCAGTATTTACTCCATCTCCCGGCGCTATTGTCACCGTTCTGGTGATTGGTGCGGTGGCGGGTGTTCTCGGGCCGATGTTTATCGCCGCCATTGAAAAAGTGCGCCATATTATGCAGCCACTCACCCATCCCGTGCTGCGCCTGGGGCTGGGCGGGCTGGCGGTGGGTCTGGTGGCGATGATCTCGCCGCTGGTGTTGGGCAACGGCTTTGAAGTGATCGAATTGATCCTTAATAATCGCCTGCTGCATACCTCGCTACTGTTGTTGCTGCTGCTGAAAATTCTGGCCACCGCGCTAACCGTGGGCTCGGGGGCGGTAGGCGGGCTTTTTACGCCTTCGCTGCTGATTGGTGCCGCAGGGGGCGCGCTGGTCTGTAGCTGTCTGCAGGCATTGGGCTTTGATCCCGGGCCAACGGGACTCTATGCTGCCATTGGCATGAGCGCGCTGCTGGCTGCTACCAGCCGGGCACCGCTGATGTCGATTATGATGGCTTTTGAAATGACGCTGAACAGTTCGTTGTTGTTCCCGCTGATGCTGGCCACCGCCATCGCCTATGTTGTCGCCTCGAGGTTTAAAGTCAGCGGTACTTACCCGGTACTCAGCCGACACAATGCGCGATTTATTGCCAAAAATGATTTTGAGCATGGCACGGTGGCGGCGTTGATCATTCCCTGTTCGAAAATGTATATCGATGCCCGGTTGGCCGATGTGGTCAGCGAAGGATTAAAGCAGCGCACCCGTTATGTCTATATTGTCGACCGCGAGGAGCGATTTTTGGGCGTGGTGGCCACCAATATGCTGGCCAGTGGCATTATCGACGGCAGCCTGGCGAAAGAGAGTGCGCTCGCCGATTATATTGAACAGGAATTTGCCACCCTCTATCAGCATGCCAGCTATGAGCAAGCCTGGGCGATGTTTAGTAATTCCCCTCTCGAACGTTTACCGGTATTGGCCGATGCACAATCGCGTCGATTATTGGGGGTGATTACCAAAGCTGCCTTGCTCAGTAAAGCCAAGGATTTTCTATAAACTTGTCGGGCAGGAGCCAACACCTAATGGGGTTCGCTCCCTGAGCATTGGCGGATCCCTTCCGTTTATGGGCGTTTATCAAGTGGCCCTCTGCCGGTAAAGGGGGCTATTTTTTGGATAAATAAAACTTTTATTGCTGGAAACAAACTCACCTGAATTTTTCCCAAAACCGACATCTACCCCCAAATAGTCAGCCGCGCTTTAACCTCTCTCCCTGTTCTATTTTATAAATAATTACTGCTTATTTTTCAGTGTATTAACTCGAATTTATTTTATACCCCCAACGGAGTATTTCCCCTAACCCCTGTTTTGCTTGCCCAACGCGGACTTGATCGCCATCAAGTTGGCGCCTGCTAGCGGTTACTACTCTAGCGCCAATTTGAGCACTCTGATTCTGCGTTGTTATTTGCATAACGACATCACCCATATAACGACAGACGCTACGAGCGCCTGCATCTGGAGGTTCCTGGATGAGCAAGTTCCTTGACCGGTTTCGCTACTTTAAAGAGTTGGCCGAACCCTTTGCTGACGGACATGGCCAAACGCTGAATACTAACCGTGACTGGGAAGACGGTTACCGTAGCCGTTGGCAGCATGACAAAATTGTCCGCTCCACCCATGGCGTAAACTGCACCGGCTCCTGTAGCTGGAAAATCTACGTCAAGAATGGCCTGGTCACCTGGGAAACCCAGCAAACAGACTATCCGCGCACCCGTCCGGACTTGCCCAACCATGAGCCTCGCGGTTGCCCGCGCGGTGCCAGTTACTCCTGGTACCTCTACAGCGCCAACCGTCTGAAATACCCGTTGATGCGCAAAAAGCTGATCCAGCTATGGCGTGAAGCCAAGCTGCAACACAGCGATCCGGTGGAGGCCTGGGGATCGATTGTCAGCGATCCGCAAAAATCCAAAAGCTATAAAGTGGCCCGTGGTCGCGGCGGTTTTGTGCGTTCAAGCTGGCAGGAAGTGAACGAACTGATTGCCGCCTCTAATGTTTACACCGCCAAAACCTTTGGCCCTGACCGCATTATCGGTTTTTCTCCCATTCCGGCAATGTCAATGGTCTCCTATGCCGCGGGCGCACGCTATTTGTCGCTGATTGGCGGGGTCTGTCTCAGCTTCTACGACTGGTATTGCGATTTGCCGCCAGCATCACCAATGACCTGGGGCGAGCAGACTGATGTCCCGGAATCCGCCGACTGGTATAACTCCTCTTATATTATTGCCTGGGGCTCCAATCTGCCGCAGACCCGTACCCCGGATGCCCACTTTTTTAGTGAAGTTCGCTATAAAGGCACCAAAACGGTGGCCATTACCCCGGATTACGCCGAAGTGGCCAAGCTTTGTGACCACTGGCTGGCGCCGAAGCAGGGTACTGACAGTGCGCTGGCGCTGGCGATGGGTCATGTGATCCTCAAGTCCTTCCATCTGGATAATCCCAGCAGTTACTTTATCGACTATGTTCGCCGCTATACCGATATGCCAATGCTGGTATTGCTCGAACCACGCGACGGCGGCCACTATGTCGCGGGGCGCATGCTGCGTGCCTCTGACCTGGTTGATAACCTCGGGCAGGAAAATAATCCACAGTGGAAAACTATTGCCCTTGATGAACTCAGCGGCGAATTAGTGTCGCCGCTGGGTTCTATCGGCTATCGCTGGGGCGAAAAAGGCCAATGGAATCTGCAGGCGCGTGAAGGTAAGGATCAGCAAGAGGTCAAGCTGGCACTGAGTCTGCTGGCGGATCATGATGAGGTGGTCGAGGTGGGCTTCCCTTACTTTGGTGGCATTGCGCACGAACATTTTAACAGCGTCGAGTTACAAGATGTCCTGCTGCACAAATTGCCGGTAAAACGCCTGCAGCTGGCCGACGGCAGTGAAGCGCTGGTAGCCAGCGTTTATGACCTGACTCTGGCGAACTACGGCGTTGAGCGCGGGCTGGATGATGCCAACTGTGCGCAGAGCTTTGACGAGGTCAAGGCCTATAGCCCGGCCTGGGCCGAGCAGATCACCGGCGTTTCACAGCAAAATATTATTCGTATCGCCAGTGAGTTTGCGCAGACCGCCGATAAAACCCACGGTCGTTCAATGATTATCGTCGGTGCCGGTTTAAACCACTGGTATCACATGGATATGAACTATCGCGGCCTGATCAATATGCTGATCTTCTGCGGTTGTGTCGGCCAAAGTGGCGGCGGTTGGGCGCACTATGTCGGTCAGGAAAAACTGCGTCCGCAGACCGGCTGGCAACCGCTGGCCTTTGGTCTGGACTGGCAGCGTCCACCACGTCAGATGAACGGCACCTCGTTTTTCTACAACCACTCCAGTCAGTGGCGCTACGAAAGCGTGTCACCCGCGTCCTTGTTATCACCGCTGGCGGACCCATCGCGCTTTACCGGTAGTCTGATTGACTTTAATGTGCGCGCCGAACGCATGGGCTGGCTGCCGTCGGCTCCGCAACTGAATGTTAACCCGCTGGATCTGGCGGCCATGGCCAAATCTGCCGGCAAAAACCTGCAAGACTATGCCGTTGATGGGCTGAAAGACGGCAGCCTGCGCTTTGCCGCCGAACAACCCGACGACCCACAAAACTATCCGCGTAACCTGTTTGTCTGGCGTTCTAACCTGCTGGGTTCTTCCGGTAAAGGCCATGAATACCTGCTGAAATACCTGTTGGGTACCGAGAACGGTATCCAGGGCAAAGATCTTGGCGTGCAGGGCGGCATTTTGCCGCAGGAAGTGGAATGGCAACAGCAGGGTGGTGAAGGCAAACTGGATCTGGTCGTGACCCTGGACTTCCGTCTTTCCAGCACCTGCCTGTACTCCGATATCGTGCTGCCGACCGCCACCTGGTATGAAAAAGACGATATGAATACCTCGGATATGCATCCGTTTATTCATCCGCTGTCCGCCGCGGTCGATCCGGCCTGGGAGTCAAAAAGCGACTGGGAGATTTACAAAGGTCTGGCCAAAGCTTTCTCGGAAGTCTGCGTGGGTCATCTTGGTGTGGAAACCGACCTGGTTACCCTGCCGATCCAGCATGACTCGGCGGCCGAACTGGCTCAGCCACTGGGTGTGGACGACTGGAAAAAAGGCCAATGCGATCTGATCCCCGGCCGTACCGCGCCGCATCTGATCGCCGTCGAGCGTGATTACCCGAACACCTATGCGCGCTTTACCTCGCTGGGACCTTTGCTCGATAAGCTGGGCAACGGCGGCAAAGGGATCAACTGGAATACCGATACTGAAATCGCGCTGCTGAAAAAACTCAATTATACCCAGAGCGGCGGCGCAGCCGAGGGGCGTCCGAAGATTGAAACGGCTATCGATGCCGCAGAAGTGATCCTCACGCTGGCCCCCGAGACCAACGGGCAGGTGGCGGTGAAAGCCTGGCAGGCGCTGGGTGAAGCTACCGGTATTGACCATCGTCATCTGGCGCTGAATAAAGAAGACGAAAAGATCCGTTTTCGCGATATCCAGGCGCAGCCGCGCAAGATTATCTCCAGTCCAACCTGGTCGGGGCTGGAAGACGAACACGTCTCCTATAACGCCTGTTATACCAACGTTCATGAGCTGATCCCCTGGCGCACCCTGACCGGCCGTCAGCAGATTTATCAGGATCACGAATGGATGCGCGCCTTTGGTGAAAGCCTGCTGGTCTATCGCCCGCCGATTGATACCAAGGCCTCGCAGGCGTTCCTCAACGCCAAATCCAACGGCAACCCGGAAATGGCGCTGAACTTTATTACTCCACACCAGAAATGGGGTATCCACTCAACCTACAGCGATAACCTGCTGATGCTGACGCTCTCCCGTGGCGGACCTATCGTCTGGCTGAGCGAAGACGATGCCCGTCAACTGGGGATTGTCGATAACGACTGGATCGAAGCCTTTAACGCCAACGGATCCTTGACCGCCAGGGCGATTGTCAGCCAGCGAGTTCCGGCGGGGATGACCATGATGTATCACGCACAGGAGCGGCTGGTAAATATTCCCGGTTCCGAGATCACCCAACAACGTGGGGGGATCCATAACTCGGTCACTCGCGTAACGCCAAAACCGACGCATATGATCGGCGGCTATGCCCATCAGTCCTACGGCTTTAACTATTACGGTACCGTTGGCTCCAACCGTGATGATTTTGTGGTGGTGCGGAAAATGAATCGCATTGACTGGTTAGACGAAGAAGGTAATGACAGCATGCAGGAGAAAGCCCAATGAAAATTCGTTCACAAGTCGGCATGGTGCTTAATCTGGATAAATGCATCGGTTGTCATACCTGTTCGGTGACCTGTAAAAACGTCTGGACCAGCCGCGAAGGCATTGAATATGGCTGGTTTAACAACGTTGAGACCAAACCCGGCGTCGGTTTTCCCAATGACTGGGAAAATCAGCAAAAATGGAAGGGCGGCTGGATCCGTAAAATCAACGGCAAATTGCAGCCGCGGATGGGTAACAAGTTGCAGTTGCTGTCAAAGATTTTTGTTAACCCGCATATGCCGGAAATTGATGATTACTACGAGCCGTTTGACTTTGATTATCAGCACCTGCATACCGCCAAAGAGAGTAAGCATCAACCTATTGCCCGTCCGCGCTCGCTGCTCACCGGTCAGCGGATGGATAAAATTGTCGGCGGCCCCAATTGGGAAGATGACTTAGGCGGCGAGTTTGCCACGCGTTCGGCAGACAGCAACTTTGCCAATATGCAAAAAGCGATGTACGGCGAATTTGAAAACACCTTCATGATGTATTTGCCGCGCCTGTGCGAACACTGTCTTAACCCGGCCTGTGTTGCCACCTGCCCGAGCGGTGCCATCTACAAACGTGATGAAGACGGTATTGTACTGATCGACCAGGATAAATGTCGCGGTTGGCGCATGTGCCTGACCGGTTGCCCATACAAAAAAATCTACTTCAACTGGAAAAGCGGCAAATCAGAAAAATGCATTTTCTGCTATCCGCGTATCGAAGCCGGGCAACCGACGGTGTGCTCCGAAACCTGCGTTGGTCGTATCCGTTACCTCGGTGTCTTGCTGTATGACGCCGATCGTATTGAACAGGCGGCCAGCGTTGAGAACGAACAAAACCTCTATCAGAGCCAGATGGATATTTTCCTCGATCCTAACGACCCGCAGGTGATTGCCGAGGCGTTGGCGCAGGGTATCCCGCAGTCGGTACTTGACGCTGCCCGCCAGTCACCGGTCTATAAAATGGCGATGGAGTGGAAGCTGGCATTGCCGCTGCATCCGGAATATCGCACCCTGCCGATGGTCTGGTATGTGCCGCCATTGTCGCCGATCCAGTCGGCGGCGGATGCCGGTGCCATGCCGCACACCGGCGTATTGCCTGACGTCGAGAGCCTGCGCATTCCGCTGCAATATCTAGCCAATCTGTTGACCGCCGGTGATACCCAGCCGGTGTCGCTGGCCTTAAGACGTATGCTGGCCATGCGCCATTACAAACGGGCAGAAACCGTGGACGGCGTCAATGACACCAGCGCGCTGGAGCAGGTCGGTTTGAGCGAGGCACAGGCACAAGAGATGTATCGCTATCTGGCGATTGCCAACTATGAAGACCGCTTTGTAGTGCCTTCCAGCCACCGCGAGCTGGCGCGGGAAGCTTTCCCGGAGAGCAAAGGCTGCGGTTTCAGCTTTGGTGACGGCTGCCACGGCAGCGACAGCAAATTTAACCTGTTCAATAGCAAACGTATTGATGCCATTGATATCAGTCCGCGTACATCGGGAGAGAAGAAATGATCGCCTTACAGATTATTGCCCGCCTGCTGGATTACCCCGATGAGGCGCTGTGGGCTCATCGGGATGATCTGCTGAGCGCACTGGCTGACAGTCAGGCGCTTGATGAAGAGAATGCGGCAAAACTCAGTGCCTTTATCAAACCTTTTTGCGCTGCCGAACTGCTCGACCGCCAGGCGGAGTATTGCAGTTTGTTCGATCGCGGTCGCGCCACCTCGTTGCTGCTGTTTGAGCATGTCCACGGTGAGTCACGGGATCGCGGACAAGCGATGGTGGATTTGCTGGATCAGTATCGCGCTGCCGGACTGGTATTAGACAGCAAGGAATTGCCGGATTATCTACCGCTGTATCTGGAGTATCTGGCTTCGCTGCCGTTAGAAGAGGCACGAAGTGGGCTGGTGGATATTGCGCCGATCCTTGCCTTGCTGGCGGCGCGCATCGCCCAGCGTGATAGTCATTATGCCGTGCTGTTTGAGCTGCTGCTGGCGATTTCCGGTGTGGCATTAAACAGCGCCGATGTTGCCGAAAAGCTGCAACAGGAGAGTCGCGACGATACGCCGCAAGCGCTGGATGCGGTCTGGGAAGAAGAACAGATCAAATTTCTCAGCGAACAGGGCTGCGCCAGCGCCGAAGAGACGGCACACAGCCAGCGTTTCGCCGGAGCGGTTGCGCCGCAATATATTAACCTTGATGCCCACTTTGAGAGCGGCACTGCCGGGGAGTCACGCCCATGAGTTTTCTCAATAGCCTGTTATTTGATATTTATCCCTATCTGGCCGGTACGGTATTTTTAGTCGGCAGCTGGTTGCGTTATGACCATGGCCAATACAGTTGGCGCGCCGGTTCCAGCCAGATCTTTGATAAGAAAGGGCTGCGCATTGCCTCGCCGTTGTTTCATATTGGTATCTTGGGGATTTTTTTTGGTCATCTGGTGGGGATGCTGACACCGCACTGGATGTATGAGTCTTTCTTACCGATCGCCGTTAAGCAACAGCTGGCGATGGTGGCCGGAGGTGTCTGTGGTTTGCTGACGCTGGTCGGCGGAGCCATGCTGCTTAAGCGCCGTTTGACCAATGCGCGGGTGCGCGCCACCTCGAGCGTTGGCGATATCCTGATTATGACATTGCTGGTGCTGCAGGCCTGCCTGGGACTGGGTACTATTCCTTTCTCGGCACAGCATATGGACGGCAGTGAAATGATGAAACTGGTGGGCTGGGCGCAGGCGGTGGTGACCTTCCAGGGGGGCGCTTCAGCGCATCTGCAGGGGGTTGCGCTAATCTACCGTATCCATATGGTGATGGGTATGACGTTGTTCCTGTTGTTCCCTTTCTGTCGTCTGGTGCATATCTGGAGCGTTCCGGTGGAGTATCTGACTCGCCGCTATCAATTGGTACGCAATCGCCACTGATCCTCTTCTCGGCAAGCGCCTGTGCGCTTGCCGCTTAATAGACCCTTTATCTGGCGAAACTCCCTCAATATCCTGTCAAAAATAACAATATTGCGCCCGGTTATTAACCTGCCTTGCCTTCACCGCACTGACTTAGACCCTTTAACTCACCATTGACCTGGCTTTGCCGATTGGCAACGAACTTTACCCTAGCGCCAGACCTGTTGATGCTATTTTCAACAGCATCGGGTTTATCCCCTTGGCTCTGCTTATTAACCCAGTCTGCGTGTTGAAAAATCCATGGCAAGGACGACTTATAAGCATAAGCAGAACTTATTTATATTGCTGCTACCTTGCTGTTGGTTATTTTTTGTACATAACTTATGAAGGTGAAGTTAAATAGAAATGTTCAATTTAATAACCATGGTAATTATAAGTCCCTTATTATATTGCAAGTAAAGGTTTGGGAGTAATTATGGCGTATATTTATAAAAAAATAGGCCATACAAAATATCTTAGGTTGGCGGAATAATTTTTGTGCCAGGCAAAAAAACAAAGAAAATAATTACTCTGCTATGCACTATTTAAAGGCAAAACGGCTATTTCACATTTAAATATCTTAACGATTGTTAAATGAAAATAGCCCGTTAAAAAGGTGATCTACATCACATTAAAAGCATGATAAGTATCACTCTTTGCACCAAAAAACCGCGATGCACGATATTGGTGCAATTCGTTATGCAAAAAACGCATAAAATCATGGGGTTACAAAATGGATTTGGAATTATTTAGTTACATGTCTTTACGTTATTTTGACTAAATGATCCGAACTTTTCCATTTTAACTTTTTAAACATGATGCTATGGTTCGATTCGATTTACAGATAGCAACCATTATAAACATTAAGAAACTCGCAGCTGGATATTTAAAATCTGGCACGGGAACTCCTTTATAAAATTCTAGGAACTTAAATGATGATGAAGCGCAGTGTATTGGCCGTAGCGGTCTCTTTAATTGTTGTAACCAGTGGTGCAAGTGCTACAGAAATTTATAACAAAGATGGCAACCAATTAGATCTGTATGGCCGCGTCAACGGCAAACATCAATTTAGTGATAATACTGGTGCTAACGGTGATTACACTTATGTGCGTTTCGGCTTTAAAGGTCAGACTAAAATTAACGATCTGCTGACCGGTTATGGTCAGTGGGAATATAACGTGCAGGCCAATAACTCTGAGGGCGGCGCGGATTATCAAAACGGCAACAAAACCCGTCTGGGCTTTGCCGGTTTGAAATTCTCTCAATACGGTTCATTCGATTACGGCCGCAACTATGGTGTGGTTTACGATGCGATCGGTTATACCGATATGATGCCAGAGTACGGCGGCGATTCAGCTAACAGCGATAACTATATGGTTGGTCGTTCAAGCGGTCTGGCCACTTATCGTAATAAAAACTTCTTTGGCCTGGTTAAAGGTCTGAACTTTGCTTTGCAGTACCAGGGTAAAAACGAAGCGGCAAGCGCAGGCACCACTTCTCGCCCTAACAGCAAATCAAATGGTGACGGTTACGGCGCATCTGTAAGCTACGAAGATATTGGTGGCTCAGGCATTGGTGCCGTGGTAGCAGGTTCCTCTTCTGACCGCACCAACGCGCAGGCGATTTCTGCGGTCGGTGGCGGTGATAAAGCCTCAGCCTGGTCTGCAGCACTGAAATACGATGCCAACCAGATTTATCTGGCTACCATGTACGAAGAAACCCGTAACCTGTCCAGCATCTCGGCCAACGGCGTATCCGGTTATGCCAATAAAACCCAGATCATGGAAGCCATTGCTCAGTACCAGTTCCTCAACGGTCTGCGTCCTTCCATTGCTTACGTGCAGAACAAAGCTATCGATGTTGAAGGTGTCGGCGATGCTTACATCTACAAATACTACGAAATCGGCGCGACTTACTACTTCAATAAAAACATGTACACCTACGTTGACTACAAAATCAACGCATTGGGTGAGAACAACAAACTTGGCGGCAACAACGACAACGTGACTACCGTCAGCTTGACCTATCGTTTCTAAGCTTAACGAGCATTACCCTTATCTGTGTCTGAAAAGGTAATTGCAAGGCAGGGCCATTGGCCTTGCCTTTTTTTATGTATTGGGATCCGGCTTTAGTTAATGCATATCTTGTTAACTATCTGTTAAATCAATTAATTAGCTGGCATAGCCTCAGGTTATACCCTGCGACCAAACAAGTATTCGTCGCGCCTCGGTGTTCGTGAAATAGTCGGCAGGTCAGGCAATCAGTTTTGCCATCCCCTTACACACGATAAAGAGAGTCGCTTATGCAACAAATCCCCATGCCTTATCTGCTGTTTCTTGGTGACGTAATGGATCCGCTGGCAGCAAAAACTGCGCGCGGAATTCACGTTTGGCGTCCTGAGTCTTGCGTCGGTCAGATCCGTCTGGCAACCGATTCCGTCTCTCTGGGACTGGAAGATATGGACGTTACCACCGCAAAAGCGCGTGGTGCCAAAACCATGGTACTGGGGACGGCAAATGCCGGTGGCAAGCTGCCGACACATTGGATTGAATCCATTAAATCCGCCATTCGTGCCGGACTCAATGTCGCCAATGGCCTGCATCAGGGACTGCTGGAGCTGCCGGAACTGGTTGCCCTGGCCGATGAATATAATGTTCAACTGTTTGATGTGCGTCATATGCGTCCACAGTTGGATGTCGGCAGCGGTAAGAAGCGCAGCGGTAAACGTATTTTGACCGTCGGTACTGACTGCTCTGTCGGCAAAATGTATACCTCGCTGGCATTGGAAGCGGCGATGCGCGATATCGGCATGAAAGCGGACTTCCGTGCTACCGGTCAAACCGGGGTGCTGGTCGCCGGTGCCGGTATCGCTATTGATGCGGTGATCGCCGATTTTATTTCCGGTGCGGTGGAGTCTCTCTCTCCGGCCAATGATGACGATCACTGGGATATTATCGAAGGGCAGGGGTCGCTGTACCATCCGTCATTTGCCGGGGTCAGCATGGGGCTGATCCACGGCGCGCAGGCGCATCTGCTGGTGATGTGTCATGAACTGGGCCGCCCGCATATGCGCCATTTACCTCATCAGTTTATGCCAACGCTGCAACAGTGTGTTGCCACCAACCTTGCCGCTGCCAGCCTGACCAGTCCACAGGTGCAGTTGGCCGGTTTCTCCCTTAACACCTCAGGCGTAGATGAAGCGCAAGCCAAAGCGGCGCTGGCAGAAATCAGCCGTGAATTTGGTGTGCCAGCCACCGACCCGGTACGTTTTGGCATCAGCGAACTGGCGCAATCCATCAAGGATCGTGGCTTATGATCGCCCTCGATATTCAAACGGTTGAACTGCCGCTGGCGCGACCTTTTGCCATTTCTCGTAGTGTACGCACCGCCATTACCGTGGTGCGGGTGACCCTCACCGACGGCCAGTGGGTGGCGATGGGCGAGTGTACACCGACGGCCCATTATCAGGAGTCGGCGGAAAGTGTCTGTCAACAACTGGAGCAGGTACGTGCGCAGGTGGAAGCCGGGCTAAGTCGTCAGGCTTTGCAGCAGGCGCTGCCGATAGGGTCGGCACGCAATGCACTCGATTGTGCCATGTGGCGTTTGGATGCAGCAAAACAGGGCAAGACCGTCTGGCAACTGCTTGAAATGCCAGCACCTGAGCGGGTGGTCACTGCTGAAACCTTAAGCCTCGACAGCCTGGAAAATATGGTCAAAGCGGCAGAAGTCGCAGTGGCCGGAGGGGCCAAACTGCTGAAAATCAAACTCGATCGTCTGCAGATTATCGAGAAGGTGGCCGCCATTCGTCAGGCCGCCCCGCTGGCAACGTTGGTGGTAGACGCCAATGAAGCCTGGCTGGGGCTGGATCTCGACAGCCTGTTCCAGGCGCTGAGCGAATTTAATATCGCCATGATCGAACAACCGCTGCCAGCGGGTAACGACAAAGACTTGGTGCATTGTTTGCATCCTATTCCTATCTGCGCCGACGAAAGTTGTCACCAGCGTTCAGATATCGCCGGGCTGCGTGATCGCTACGAGATGATCAATATCAAGTTGGATAAATGTGGCGGCCTGACCGAAGCGCTGGCAATGGCCGAAGCAGCCAAAACCCTCGGTCTGCGTCTGATGGTAGGGTGCATGCTGGGTTCCTCGCTGGCGATGGAAGCGGCATTGCCGGTGGCGGTGCAGGCGGAGTGCGTCGATCTCGACGGACCTATCTGGCTGGCGCAGGATTTTCAACCCGGGCTGCGCTATCACCAGGGCGAAGTCTGGCTGTAACGCAGCGGGGAAAGGGCCAGGCCTTTTCCCCGGATATTCACTACATTGTCCTGTTAAAGGAGCACGCTATTGATGACTGAACTACCTGTTAGTGAGGCCTCCTCAACCGAGTCTGCTGACCCGCTGCTGCCGGAAACCCGTAACAGGCCCATTCTTCAGGTGAAGGATTTATCGGTCAGTTTTAGCGGTCGCCAGGGCCAGACTCAGGCGCTGAAAGGCGTCTCTTTTTCGATTAATAAAGGCGAAGTGGTCGCCGTGGTTGGCGAGAGTGGTTCCGGCAAGTCCGTCACCTCGTTAAGTATTATGGGATTACTGGCCGAGTCCGCCCATATCGACGGCGGCAGCATAGAGTTTACTACCCGCAGCGGTGTCAGTCATTCGCTGGCGAAGATGGGCAGCGAGGCGCGTCGCCAACTGCGTGGTCAGGAAATGTCGATGATCTTCCAGGAGCCGATGACCTCCCTTAACCCGGTGTTGCGGGTGGGCGATCAACTGACCGAGGGGCTTATCGATCATGGCATTTGCACCAGGGTCGAGGCGCTAGCTAAAGCGCGGCAGTTGCTGAAACAGGTGCGTATCCCGGACGTTGACCGTATTTTAGGCTGTTTCCCCTTTGAGCTTTCTGGCGGTATGCGTCAGCGGGTGATGATTGCCCAGGCGTTGGCCTGCGACCCGGCGCTGCTGATTGCTGATGAACCCACCACGGCGCTGGATGTCACGGTGCAGGCGCGAATTTTACAGATCCTGCGCGATTTGCAACGCGGTTCAGATATGGCCGTGCTCTTTATTACCCATGATATGGGCGTGGTGGCCGAAATTGCCGATCGCGTGGTGGTGATGTATCACGGCGAAGTGGTGGAAGAGGGCAGTGTTGCCGATATTTTTGCGCATGCCCGCCATCCCTATACCCGCGCCTTGCTGGCGGCTGTCCCACGACTCGGCGATATGCAGGGGCTAAAGTGGCCGCGGCGCTTTCCTTTGATTTCGACAGAGCAAACGGTTGCCAGTGTGGCTGAACCCCTGGCTACAGACGACCAGACGACCGCCAACTATAGCGTGGCACCCTTGCTGGACGTACGCGGCCTGCGCGTCTGTTACCCCATTCGTTCCGGGATATTGTCCCGTATCACCCAGCAGGTGCACGCCGTCGAGCAGATCGATTTCTCCATTTGGCCGGGGGAGACGCTGGCTCTGGTCGGTGAAAGCGGCTGTGGCAAATCGACCACCGGCCGCGCCATCCTGCGTTTAGTGGGCAGTGAATCGGAAAGCATCCATCTTGAGGGCAAAGAGATCACCCTGCTGCGCGATAAGCCATTTCAGGCCATACGTCGGCAAATCCAGATGGTGTTTCAGGATCCCTATGCCTCCCTGAACCCCCGACTAACCGTTGGTTTCTCTATTGCCGAACCGCTGTTATTGCATGGGCTGGCGCGTTCGCTGGCCGAGGCGACGCCAAGGGTAAATAAATTGCTGCACAGCGTCGGGCTCGATCCCGCCGTTGCCCGCCGTTATCCCCATGAGTTTTCCGGCGGCCAGCGTCAGCGCATTGCCATCGCCCGCGCCATGGCGTTGCAGCCGCAGGTCATTATTGCCGACGAGGCAGTCTCGGCGCTGGATGTTTCCATTCAGGCGCAGGTGGTGAATCTGATGATGGATTTGCAGCGTGATACCGGTGTTGCCTGGTTATTTATTTCCCATGATATGGCGGTGGTTGAGCGTATCGCCAACCGCGTGGCGGTGATGTATCTCGGACAAATTGTCGAGATTGGTCCGCGCGATGCCATTTTTAGTGCGCCACAACATCCTTATACCCGGCGTTTGCTGAGTTCAGTGCCGGTTGCCGACCCGACAAAAAGGGTGGCGCGCAGTTTTGATGATAGTGAAGTGAAGTCACCGGTGCATCCAGCCGGATGGCAAATAGCAAAAGTGAAATACCGTCAGGTAAGTGAGCACCACTGGGTGGCACAAACTTAATCCCTGGCGCAATGACTGCGGTAGGGTCATTAATCCGGGGCAGATGACAGTTATGTTGAATATTTCGGGATACTCACAGGAGAAGTACATGCATTCGATGTTAAATCGCAAGACATTACTGGCCGCCAGCCTGGCTGTTTGCTTTACCACCTCGGCCTTTGCCAAAGATCTGAGCATCTCCATGTATGCGGATGTCACCGGGTTTGACCCCCATGACACTACCGATACCCTGAGCTACTCAGTGCAAACCGGTATTTTCCAGCGTCTGTTTGAATTTGATAACCAGATGAAGGTGATCCCGGTACTGGCCACCGATTACACCAGCAATGAGACGGCCACCGAATTTACCCTTAACCTGCGTCAGGGTGTGACTTTCCAGGACGGTACGCCGTTTAACGCCGAAGCGGTTAAAATCAACCTTGAACGCCTGGCCAATCCGGCCAATCACCTTAAGCGCAACTCGTTGTTTAGCATGATCCAGAGCGTTGAGGTGACCGCCCCTTACCAGGTGAAAATCACCCTCAACAAGCCGTTTGGTGCCATGATCAACACCCTGGCCCACCCGTCAGCGGTAATGCACAGCCCGGCTTCGCTAAAAGCTTATCCGAACGAAGCGGATCTTAGCGTGCATCCGGTCGGTACCGGCCCATTCAAGTTTGTAGAATGGCAGCAGGGTAAAGACGTCAAACTGGTTAAATACGATAACTACTGGCAGAAAGGCTGGCCGAAAGTCGATGCCATCACCTTCTACCCGACACCAGAAGATTCCACTCAGGTGGCCAAGCTGAAGTCCGGTGCGGTGCAGGCAGTCTATCCGCTGCCATCGGATCTGGTAGAAACCGTTAAAAGCGATCCGAAGCTGGATATCCAGCGTGACGCCGGTATCTACCTTTACTACATCGCCTTTAATACCCAGATAAAAGAGTTTAAAGATGTCCGCGTGCGTCAGGCCATTAACTACGCCATTGATCGTAACCTGTGGTTGAAAGTCGGTTTTGCCGGACTCGGCTCGCCGTCAACCTCGCCACTGCCGCAGAATGTGCAGTTCTATCAAAAGCAGGCAGAGCCGGATTACAGTTACAACATTGCCAAAGCCAAGGCATTGCTGAAAGAAGCGGGCTATCCCGATGGCTTTGAAGTGGAAATGTGGAGCTCCAATAAAACCGACCGTATCCGTACCGGCCAGTTTATCAAACAGCAATTGGGGCTGATTGGTATCCGCGTCAAACAGGTGCCGATGGATGCCGGTTCGCTGACCCAGCGTTTGTGGAGTACGCCAAAAGCAGAAGATGCCAAAGTGCAGATGTACTACGGTGCCTGGTCAACCTCCACCGGTGATGCCGACTGGGCGTTGCGTCCGCTGTTTGCCACCGAATCCTGGATCCCGAAAGCCTATAACGTCTCCTACTACAGCAATAAAGCCGTCGATGCCGATATTACCGCTGCGCTGCAAACGGCGGATATGACCAAACGTAAAGCGGCTTATGATGATGCGCAAAAACTGCTGTGGGCCGATGCGCCTGTCGCATTCCTCGGTTCACCAGACAATCTGGTGGGTAAAACCCGCGATCTGAGCGGCGTATTTATGCTGGCCGACGGTACGCTGCTGTTTAATCAGGCGCAGTTTAAATAATCGATGGATTGACCATGACGGGCAGATCTCTGCTGCCCGTCCGGCGTTGACACCTGCGGGTGGAGAGTGATTTTGTTATCGGGGAACGGGATTTTATGCTGACCTATTTTATCCGCAGAATACTGGAAATGATCCCGGTACTGCTGGTGGTGTCATTACTGATTTTTGGTTTTATCAAGCTGCTGCCGGGTGACCCTGCGCGTATTTACGCCGGTCAGGATGCCTCTTTGCAGGCGGTTGAGTCAGCGCGGCAATTGCTTGGTTTAAACGATCCCCTTCCGGCGCAATATTGGCACTGGCTGAGCGGCGTATTTCGTGGCGATCTGGGTACTACTTACCGCACGCGACAGCCGGTGCTGGCGGTGATAGAAGCCGGGTTTATGCCGACCCTCTATCTGGCGATGGCCGGTTTTGCCTGGTCAGTCGTGCTGGGATTGGTGATTGGCGTCTGGGCCGCGTTACGACGCGGTAAATGGCAGGACTGGACTTTGATGAGCGTGGCGATCGGCGGTATTTCCATGCCGCCGTTCTGGCTGGGGCTGCTGCTGATCCAGTTTGTCGCCATGCCGTTCGGCATCTTTTCGGTCAGCGGCTTTAACAAGCCGAGCGACATTATCCTGCCCGCCATCACCCTGGGCTCCTCGGTGGCGGCGGTGATGGCGCGTTTTACCCGTTCGGCATTTCTTGAGGTGGCGCAGGAAGACTATGTGCGAACCGCCAATGCCAAAGGGCTGCGGGCGCGGCTGGTGACCTGGAAGCATGTGATGCGCAATGCGCTGATCCCGGTGATCACCATGCTCGGTCTGCAGTTTGGTTTTTTGCTCGGTGGTTCAATTATTGTTGAAGTGGTGTTTAGTTGGCCGGGGCTGGGATGGTTGCTGATCCAGTCGATACAAACCCAGGACCAGCCGGTGATCCAGGCGCTGGTAATGCTGTTTGTCTTCGAGTTTATTGTCATCAATACCCTGGTTGACTTGCTGTACGCGGTGGTTAACCCGGCGATCCGACTGAGTTAGGAGCAATAATGCGCGATCCTGTCACCCCATTACCCGAAATTGGTCATAGCGAAGTGACCGCCAGCACAGAGGATATCCGCTCACCATGGCGGGATTTCTTGCAGTCATTTTTTCGCCATCCGGTAGCCATTGTCTCCACGCTGTTTATTTTGTTGTTGATCCTGGTGGCAGTTTTGGCACCGTGGATCGCCCCTTACGATCCCCAGGTGCCTGACTGGATGGCGCTGGGGGCCGGCCCTTCTGCCGAACACTGGTTTGGCACCGACGATCTTGGCCGTGACGTGCTGAGTCGTATTATCTTTGGTGCGCGCATCTCGCTGTATGTCGGGCTGCTGTCGGTTACCCTGGGAATGGTGCTTGGCGTGTTGCTTGGGCTGCTGGCCGGTTACTACGGTAAATGGCTGGATATGCTGATTATGCGTGGCTCCGACGTGCTGTTTGCTTTTCCCGGGGTGATGCTGGCCATTGCCGTGGTAGCAATCCTCGGACCGGGGTTAAATAACGTCATTATTGCCGTGGCGGTATTTAGTGTGCCGGTATTTGCCCGTATCGTGCGTGCCTCAACGTTATCGATCAAGCAGAGTGCCTATATAGAAGCGGTGCGCTGTGTCGGTGCCCCTGACCGCGTAGTGCTGCTACGCCATATTTTGCCTGGTACTTTATCCAATGTGATTGTCTATTTTACCATGCGTATTGGCACCAGCATTCTTACCGCCGCCAGCCTGAGTTTTATCGGTCTCGGCCCGGAGCCGGATGTCCCCGAATGGGGCAATATTTTAGCCATGAGTCGTAATATGATGATGGCCGGAAAATGGAACGTCAGCGTGTTTCCTGGTCTGGCTATCTTTCTGACCGTGCTGGCCTTTAATCTGCTGGGGGACGCACTGCGCGATACCCTCGATCCCAAATTGCAAAAATAAGCTATGCCGAGTGACCATGCATTCTGATGATTTTAGCGCCCAGGGCATCTCTGCCCTGTTAAGCCGCTGGCAACAGCAGCGACAGATCTTTACCCCGCGTTTTCCTACCGGTGTCAGCAACAGCCTGGCGGATATTGCCGGTATTCGCGTCGGTCACAGTACGCTGGCCAGTGGTGCCATACAAACCGGCGTTACCGCCATTGTGCCGCCGGGCGAGGATCTCTATCACCATCCCTTGCCCTGCGGTGCGGCCGTGTTAAACGGTTTTGCCAAGCCTATCGGGCTGATACAGCTGATGGAGTTGGGGGAGCTGCAATCGCCGATCCTGCTGAGCAATACCTTTGCCGTCGGCACTCTGTTTAACGCCATGGTGCGACAGAGCTGTATCGATTTTCCGCAGATTGGCCGGGGCGGCGCTACCATCAATCCGCTGGTGCTGGAGTGCAACGATGCCTATCTCAATGATATTCAGGCGATGGCAGTCAGCGAGCAACATGCGCTGACTGCGCTGGCAACGGCGGCCCCTACCTTTGCCCGCGGCAGCGTCGGCGCCGGGCGTGGCATGAGCTGTTTTGGTCTCAAAGGCGGGATCGGCAGCGCGTCGCGGCGGCATGCAGAGCTGGATCTGCAGCTTGGTGTGCTGGTATTGGCCAATTTTGGTGTATTAACGCAACTGACCCTGGACGGGGTACGTATTGGTGCCGAGATCGCCGACGTACTGCCGGAACTGGCACCGCAGGTGGATGCCGGTTCGATCATTATTATTATGGCCTGCGATGGTTATCTCGATAGCCGCCAACTGACGCGCATTGCCCGCCGTGCCGGGGCCGGGCTGGGGCGGTTGGGCAGTTATTGGGG
The DNA here is from genome assembly GCF_012933545.1 of Rouxiella aceris. Taxonomy (GTDB): domain Bacteria; phylum Pseudomonadota; class Gammaproteobacteria; order Enterobacterales; family Enterobacteriaceae; genus Rouxiella; species Rouxiella aceris. The sequence continues at coordinate 20,158 of NZ_JAADJU010000003.1, forward strand.
GCACGGTTCGGGGGATATCGCCGTGGCGTTTTCCACCTGCCATCAAGGGACGCTGCTCGCCGATGAGCAACTGGAACCCTTGCTGGCGATGGCCGCCGATGCCACAGAGCAGGCGGTGGTTGATGCCATGCTGGCGGCGGAAACCGTGGTCGGTTTTCAGCAGCATTACCGCCTCGGTCTGGCTGGCGTACTGGATAAACTGGCCAGCCGTTAATTTTTTAATCAATTTAAGAGATATACCATGAAAGTGTTTATTTCTGCCGATATTGAAGGCATTGCCGGTGTGATGCGTCCCGAGCAGTGCACTCCGGGCAATAGCGAGTACGAAACTGCCCGCGCGCTGATGGAACAAGAGGTCAATGCTGCCATTGCCGGGGCGTTTGATGGCGGGGCAACGGAAGTGGTGGTGGCCGACAGCCATGCCATGATGCAAAACCTGCGCACGGCAAATATCGATCCCCGTGCGCGTCTGGTACAGGGTAAACCACGCGGATTATCTATGGTGGAAGGGCTGCAACAGCAGGCCTACGACGGCATGATGTTTATTGGCTTTCACAGCGCTGCCGGAGAGCGTGGCGTGCTGGCCCATACCATCAATGGCCGGGCATTTTATCGTATCAAGCTAAATGGCAGTGTGATGGGCGAAACCGATCTCTATGCCGCCGCCGGTGCCGAACGCAATGTGCCGTTATGGTTGGTCAGCGGCGACGATCAACTGGCGCAGTGGGTGGCGCAATATTATCCCGAGGTCGATTATATCTGCGTCAAGCGGGCGATTTCGGCCAATGCCGCGGAATCCCTTAGTCCACCTATGGCGCAGGAAAAAATTCGCCTGCAGGCTGCCGCTACGGTCAAAGCCGCGCCGTTGCAGGTAGAACGCCGTTTTAGCGGCCCTTATCAGCTTGAGCTGATGGTTGCCAAACCGGTACTGGCGGATCTGTTCTGCCTGATCCCCGAGGTAGAGCGTATCGACGCCATTACTGTCGGTTATCGCAGTGCTACGGTGGCGGCAATTATCAGCCTGTTGAGCGCGTTCTCTTATCTTGCGTCGACACAAAAGTAACACAAGCTACCGCGCCAGCTTTTTGTTACCTTCGCAGTCTGAGTGCAGCAAGCAGAGAACAGCGGGGGAAGGGAAGTATGCGTTTGCGCCATATTGAAGTCTTTCAGGCGGTTTTGCAGGCGGGCAGCGTTAGCGGCGCAGCGCGTTTGCTTAACGTCTCACAGCCCAACGTCAGCCGGGTGCTGAGCCATGCCGAACAACAGTTAGGCTTTAACCTGTTTGACCGCACCCCGCAGGGGCTGGTGATCACCCCCGAAGGTCGGCGGCTGATGCCCGAGGTAGAGGCACTGTTCAGCCATATTCAGGCCATCGGCTTTTTGGCCGAGCAGTTGCGCCAGGGGGAAGGTCAGCACGTCAGGATCGGTTCTGCCCATGCACTGGGACACAGCGTGATGGCCCCGGTGCTGGTGGATTTTCATCGCCAAACCCCCGCCGGTACCGTGGAATTGGTGACCGGACATTTTAATACGCTGAGTCAGGATCTGTTGCAGTATAAAATGGATTTTGCCCTCGCCTTTGCCGAGCAGGTTTCTGCCGAACTGATTGCCGAACCACTGTACAGCGCCAATATGGTGGCACTGCTGCCGCTGGACTGCCCGATACAGGCACCGGTTTCCCTCTCCTGGTTGTGTGATAACAATCTCTTGATGTTGCAACAGCAAGATCCGCTGGGACAGGTGCTTAATCGCGTCTTGCGCGAGCAGGGGTTAACCCCGCGCGCCTCGCTGCATATCAAAACCTACTCGGTAATTGCCGATATGGTGCTGGCCGGTGGCGGCGTGGGCGTGGTCGATACCTTTACCGCCAGGCGCTACCTACATCAGTTAAAAATTGTGCCGGTGGTTGAGCGGTTACCTTTTGAGGTGATTTTGCTTAGCCGCCGTGGACAGCCACAATCACAGGTTGCCTTGACGCTACAACAGTTGATCCGGCATAAAATGTGGGCGTTAAGTGAGCTGGACGGCTGATCTCTCTTTATCATTCACGCCATAAATCCAATAGTGAAATCAATAAAGTATTCCACTAAACCATTTGATTATATTGGAATATTTTTTCTTCTTGATCGTTTTATCCGCAATTTTCCTGTGCTAGGTTATGTCTGTCCCATGAAGGGAAATGACTACCTAAAGACAATATTATCGAACAACTGGCCGCCGTACATATTGCGCTTAAATCATCGCAGTTGATTTATCAGCAGGCGCAGGCCGGGGTGACGTATTGGTTCCCTATGGATGGTGGCCCTTCATCGCTGGAAATAAATGAACTGGAAAATGCCACTATTGAGTTGATCAAAGGAGTGATCTGATGAGTGATAACAATACAAATTCTATTCGTAATCCAAAATATCTGTCGGTCAAGGATATTGGTCGCCCCATGACCTCCGGGGCCTGTCTGATAAAAAACTGCGCGGTGAAACCGCCGCTGCCCTGCATGGTGATCCTGGTCCACGGCGTCAACGATGTCGGTGAGGCCTATCAGGATCAGGACCAGGCTCTGTGTCGCGGCCTCAACACCCGGCTGGGGCGCAACGATCTCGCACCGCATAGCTGGAGAACGCAGGAATTTATGATTGAGGATCCGCAGGGCGGTTTTAGCAAAAAAACCTGCAGCGTGCAGGAGCAGACCTGCATTAACCGGGTGAATCGTTCGCCGGTGATCCCCTTTTACTGGGGCTATAAACCGGTAGACCATGCCACCTGGCAGCAGGATCAGCGACGCTATCGCGATGAATTGCTTAAAAATATGCCGGATGTGGATTTGCCCTATGATACCTATCGCGAGTTTGATCAGCGAAAGATCCGCACCCATAACGGCGAAAATATCGATAATTTAAGAAACTGGTTAGACACCATGGCGGCAAAAAACGGCGGCACCTTTGCCAATGCCACCACCAATATTCCCGATATGTTTGGTCCCGGTACCCGGGGGCTGATCCTGGCGGCGATAGCCAAATTGAAGTCGCGCAGCGAACTCTGGAACCACGGCGACTGGAGCCATCCGATTTACCAGAATCCGCACCGTATTTATCAGGCCTATGCCGCCCGTCGGCTGGCAGATTTGATTCTGGATATTCGTCAGAATCCGGATACTCAGCACGACACCATTAATATTGTGGCGCATAGTCAGGGCACCATTCTGACTATGCTGGCCAATATGTGGGTCCACGCGGAAGGGTTTGCGCCGGCCGACTGTGTGATCCTCAATCATTCGCCGTATTCCCTGGAAAATCGCTGGTTGGAAAATACCATGCCGGGGAATCAGCAAAGCAGCCAGGGCCGCCAAAAGACCTTCGCCAATTTCTGCAAATTAATGGCAAAAAATCCACGCTGTCAGCCCGCTGCCGCTTCCCATGACAGCGACTATATTAAATATTTGACGGGAATAGGTTGCCTGTCGCGCAAGGCCAGTTGGGACCAGCCCGCCTATAATCGTAATAACTTTGGCATGGTTTATAACTATTTTTGTCCCAACGATCAGGTCGTTTCCATTGCCCCCGTGCAGGGCTTTGGCTGGCGCGGTATCCCTGATAAACTGCGTGCCCCCCTGGGGGATAATCTGCGCCAGCGGGTGTTTTGTCGCGGCGTTACCGTCGGGGATAAAACCGGATTTCATTTTGAAATGCCCAGTTGCCAAGAGGATGACTCTAAAGATACCAAGTACCGCTACCGGGATGTCACCATCAATGCCCCGCTGTTGCCAGAACCCTTTGTCTTTAGCCTGCAAGGGGAAGGCAAGGGCTATAAGGCTGCACTCAGTGGTAATGATCCGCGCATTGCCAAGGCGGCAATGAAGGCCGAAAAATTGGTGGGCGAATTTATTGGTGTTCCTCACCACCCGGAGTTTTATCATCTACTGCCCAACCAAAACCTGAGTGAATCGCAGTTGCAGGTGCTTGCGGAAGAACACCCCTGGGAGATAGTAAAAGGAACGGTTATCGGTTATCGCGATTCGCCAAAAGAGTTACTGATATATCGCCGAATGACCGAGCCGGAACTGGATATGGCGATTAAAAACGATATTTCCTATAGTCAGCACTCCTCAATTGTCAAAAGTAGTGAGGCCATTGAAAAATCCATGGTTTACGATTTGGCGATTGGCAAATGTAACTCTTTTGAATTTGAAGACTTCTGGGACTACTTATTATTACAGGCCGACTGGCGACGAGAGGAAAATCCGCTGCCGGAAGTCAGAAAATATTATAAAGAAGGGATTTTGGATTTTGATAAAATAAAACAATTTATGAATAAGCCCGAGCGAGAAAACGGTATGCCCGTCGGAGAATATGGAGTGGTCAATGATTACGGGGCACGCCAGGTACAGGTGATTAGATCACAGCGTGATGATAGTGGTGCGGAAGAATATAGAGACGTGTTGCAATGGGAAAACCCGAAGCCGATTAATAATCCTTAATAAGGAAAATAATGAAAGCATTAACTATATTATTGCTGATTATTAGTATAGGTTTACTGACCTCCTGCCAGGCCTCACCTAAAAAACCGCCTACGCAGGTAGTTTATCGTTTTGATGACCATCGTTATCTGGAGTTAAAAGGATTCTACTGTGAGGGGGAGTTATGGTATGTCGATAACAAAATGAATATTCGTTCACAGGTACATAGTCAGTTTTATCGGGTATTTACCAAAAAATATATTCATCCCTCTGAGCGTTATATTGCTATTACCTCCTATGGTGCTGGAGGTTTTTCGATCTCAAAAGACTATGGCCGCACCTGGGAGGGGGCGAGCTTTGCGCCGGGCGGCGGGGCAGATAGGTTTGGTAAACGCATTCCGCGTCGTAAGGATCGAGACGGTTATTGGATCCCCGCGGGTGAATACACCCATCCAATACGTGAAGATATTATTTCATTTACCGTGGTTAACGATCAGGGGTTTATGCTAACCAAATGGGGTGATATTTATATGAGCTCGAAACCTTTTGATGACCCTCGGTTAGAGCCGGGGGGCAGCGGAATAGACTATATCTCAAGCGGAGAAAAACATCATTTGTTTCCGAGAGATGTAGGTAGCCGTTGGGGAAAAGATTATCTCTCCTGGGTGTCAATTCAGGGAGACAAACCGTGGAAGGTTTTCGCCTTTTACGAAAATTTCCAGGGTATCCCCAATAAAATCCCCAAAGTGAAAAACTATCGCGGCTGGGATCGTATGCGCTGCGATCCGAGTTTAGGGCTATAAGCTTATCCGTTAAGCTGCATGACAGATGTTGTTGAATAAAAGGGATCTTGATTAAAGGAATAATATGAGATTATTAACCAAATCATGGCTAATTATTGGTGCCGGGTTACTGACCTCCTGCCAGGCCCCACCTAAAAAACCACCTACGCAGGTAGTTTATCGTTTTGATGACCATCGTTATCTGGAGTTGACCGGCTTTGGTTGTGAGGGGGCATTATGGTATACCGATACTAAAATGGGGATACACACCGAAATAACCAGTCAGTTTTATCGGATATTTACCAAAAAATATATTCATCCTTCTGAGCGCTATATGGCAATTACGGAATTTGAAGGTTCCGGATTTTTAATCTCAAAAGACTATGGCCGCACCTGGGATAGGGCGCGCTTTGCCCCGGGTGGTGGCGCAGACCCTTATGGCAAACGCATTCCACGGCGCAAAAAGCAAAACGGTCTTGTTATCGTGGCGGGTGAAGATACCAATCCGATACGTGAAGATATTATTTCATTTACCGTGGTTAACGATCAGGGGTTTATGCTGACCAAATGGGGTGATATTTATATGAGCTCGAAACCTTTTGATGATCCTCGATTAGAGCCGGGGGGCAGCGGAATAGACTATATCTCAAGCGGAGAAAAACATCATTTGTTTCCGAGAGATGTAGGTAGCCGTTGGGGAAAAGATTATCTCTCCTGGGTTTCAATTCAGGGAGACAAACCGTGGAAGGTTTTCGCCTTTTACGAAAATTTCCAGGGTATCCCCAATAAAATCCCCGAAGTGAAAAACTATCGCGGCTGGGATCGTATGCGCTGCGATCCGAGTTTAGGGCTATAAGCTTATCCGTTAAGCGGCATGACAGATGTTGTTGAATAAAAGGGATCTTGATTAAAGGAATAATATGAAATTATTAACCAAATCATGGCTGATTATTACCACCGGTTTGCTTGCCTGCTATGGCTGGATATCTTATTTCTGAATACGAGTTTTTTATCAAAACCCAGGACACATAACTGCGTCCTGGGCTTTCATGTTACCTGTTACTTTTTCAGTTCGGTGCGCAGCGCTTTTACATCGCTGTCTGCTACCGCCGCCGCCGAGTTGCCCCAGCTGTTGCGGATATAGGTTAGTACGTTGGCGACATCGGCGTCACTGAGGTTGGCATCAAAGGATGGCATACCCGGTGCCGTTGGTGCCGCCTGAGTATCCACCGGACGACTGCCAGCGAGTACCACATGGATCAGCGAGGTGGCGCTATCACTGTTGATCAGCGGCGAATCCGCCAGTCGTGGGAACAAGCCGGGTTGACCGCCACCGTTTGGTGTATGGCAGGCAGAACAGCGATCGGCGTAAATCGCCTTACCGGCTTTCATACGGTTGTCGCTGGCGCTGATGGCGGCCGGGGCCTTGTTGCCACTGTCGAGGCCGCTGTCTTTGAGATAGACCGCGACGGCATGCAGATCTTCATCGGTCCAGTGCTGTGAGGAGTTTTGTACCTCCTCGGCCATCGGACCGGAAGCTATATCAAAGCGATTGGCCCCGGTTTTCAGATAGGTGGTGATATCTTCCGCCGTCCAGCTACCCAAGCCGGTATGGCTATTGCTGGTAATATCCGGTGCCATCCAGTTTTCCACTACCGAACCTTGCAGAAAATTGTCGTCTTTGTCGCCGCCAAGCATATTTTTTGGCGTATGGCAGGTGCCGCAGTGGCCGAGACCGGCAACAATATAGGCGCCGCGATTCCATTCGGCGGATTTTTTCATATCCGGTCTGAATTCACCCTGCTTAAAGTTGATCCAGTTCCAGGCCAGTAAGCTGGTGCGGATATTAAACGGGAAGGGCAGTTGGTTGGATTGCACCGGATGATTAACCGGTTGCACACTCTGCAGATAGGCCCAAATCGCCTGATTATCCGCTTTGCTGACTTTGGTATAGGCGGTAAAAGGCATGGCACCATATAACCGTACTCCGTCGTGACCGACGCCTTGCGACATTGCCCGCTGAAAATCATCAAAGGTCCATTTGCCAATACCGGTGACCACATCCGGAGTGATATTGGCCCCTACCAGCCGACCAAAGGGCGTTTCAATAGCCACGCCGCCGGCAAGCGGCTGACTGCCCGGCTGCGAGGAGGTATGGCAGGCGGCACAGTCGCCCACAACCGCCAGATAGCGTCCACGTTCGATCTGCGAATAATCGCCGTTGCCGCCAGCCTGGGCCATCGCGCTGACACCCAATGCCAGCAACCCGAGTGAAAAAGATGCCAATGTCTTCATACCATCATCTCCCCGGGGTTTTTCAGATAGCGATCGCGGATCGCTTCCGCAGCTTTAAAGGCCAGCGCCCCTACGGTGCCCGTCGGGTTGTAGCCCGGATTTTGCGGGAATGCCGAAGCGCCCACCACAAACAGGTTTGGCACATTCCACACCTGCAGATATTTATTCACCGAACTGGTCGCAGGATCGGCACCCATCACAAAACCGCCGCAAACGTGAGAGGACTGGTAAGGAGTACCGTTCCAGTGGCCTTTGGTGGGGTTTTGCACATACTGGCGCGGATTCATCGCCTTGGCGATTTCTCCCACTTTATTGGTACAGTACTGTGCCATCTTGAGATCATTCTGTGGGAAGTCGAAGGTGACGCGCAGCAACGGACGGCCCAATGGATCCTTATAGGTCGGATCGAGAGACAGATAGTTGGTGCGGATAGTGTAACTGCTGGCTTCACATCCAATGGACATGGAGCTGAGATAGTTTTTCACCGTCGCCTGTTTCCACTCTTTGCCCCATTTTGGTGTTCCCGGCGGCACCGGACGATAGCCAATTGGTGCCGCTCCGATTGGCGTGACGCGAATACTGCCGCCGCCAAAAAAGCCCAGCCCGCTGTGGTCAAAGTTATCGTTATTAAACTCATCGATGCCCATTCCGATGGCCCCGGCCCCAATAAAGGGATTAAAGTTTTTATCATCAAAAAACAGCTGCACGCCGTTGGCGGTCTGGTAGGCGTAGTTGCGGCCGGTCGTGCCGCTATTGGTCACCGGATCGTAAGGCTTGCCAATGCCGGAAAGCAGCATCAGGCGCACGTTTTCAAAGGTATAGGCACTGACCACCACCAGCTCGGCAGGTTGTTCCCACTCGTCGCCGGAGGAGTCGATATAGATCACCCCGGTGGCTTTTTTGCCGCTGGCATCCATCACCACTTTCATAACTTCACAACTGGTGCGTGCTTCAAAATTATCTTTGCGGATCAATGCCGGTAACACGGTGGTGATGGCGCTGGCTTTTGAATAGTTGGCACAGCCGTAGTTGGTGCAAAAACCGCAAAAGGTACAGGGACCCATTTTGACGCCGAGGGGATTGGTATAGGCCTCGGAAAGCAGCGAAGAGGGCACCGGAAAGGGTTTGTAGCCCATATTGCGCGCCGCTTCGGCGAACAAGGTCGGGCCATAGGGTTGGTCCATCGGTCGGGTGGGGTATTCAATAGAGCGCATGCCTTCAAACGGGTTACCACCTTCGCGATGCTCGCCGTTAACGTTGGAGGCTTTGCCCGATACGCCGGCCAGACGCTCAAAGGCGGCATAGTGCGGTTCCATTTCCGACCAGTCGGTGCCCCAGTCTTGCAGCACCAATTCGGCGGGCATCTCTTTGGCCCCGTACTTTTCCAGCAGATAGCTGCGCAGGCGGAATTCTTGCGGTTGAAAGCGGAAGGTGATCCCCGCCCAGTGGTTACCCGCGCCGCCGGTACCGTTGCCAGGGTGGAATGAGCCCCACTCACGCATCGGCAGCGCGGTTTGCGACGGGTTATTGCGGATGGTGATGGTATTTTGCCGGTTGCGCAGCATCAGTTCTTCCCGGCTGTTATAGCGCAGTTCATCCGTGATGGTGGCAACATTAAAATCACGCGCCGTATCGCGCCACGGGCCGCGTTCAATCGCCACCACGTCCAGCCCGGCTTCGGTCAGTTCATGGGCAATAATTGATCCGGCCCAGCCGAGACCAATCACGACCACATCGGTTTTAGGGAGTTTCTTTGCCATAATAATTTTTCCGCCGTTAGCTTTTCGCGATCTTCCAGGCATCTCCACCGGAGATACTTAAAGGTTCCAAATCCAGTTTCTGATTATGCTTACCGATATATTCGCGGTAGTCATAGCGCGCACCGGGGAAACCAAGCATTTTCCAGGAGACCATATTGCGGTTGCCGCCGTAGATGGGATCGGCAAAGAAACCTTCCATGGTGTTTTTCAGCACGATGGCGAAAAACAGTTTTCCGTCGATTTGGTGTTTGAACCTTGGCTGGTCGAGCGCGATTTTGCCGTTTTCCAGGCCGCTGAGCACCTCGTCCTGCTGTTCGCCGGCGAGATCTTTAAAGGATTTCTTGTAGGTGGATTGACTGTACTCTTCCAGCGCCGCCAGACCGAGACGATAACGCTGCTGTGGAACCAACGGTGACTGATCGCCCTGTTCCGGGGTTCCCGGCTGGAAGGGGCCTTGCATATATAAACGTTCGAAAGTGCCATAAAAACCGGCCAGTTGACGGTCGATAAATACTGCACAGCCCGCCTCTTTACCCCCGATGCTCAGGTTATCGGCGGGTACCAGCCGGTCAACAATGGCTTCCACGGTGGCGGCTTCCGCATCGTTAAAAAATACCCAGCCATCACTGTCAATCTGTGGTGGCGGACTGTTATCGAAAGGGCTCCAGACCGGGGTGCCTTTCAGACTGACGGCGTTGGCGGCTTTTGCCGCACCGAGCACCGCCGAGGCGGCTGAAAATGAGAGAATTTGCCGACGCGTCACGCCTGGCAAGGTTTTTTTGCTCATCAATGTTCCCCTGTTATGTACTGCTTGCTGGGTTCTGGATTGTCACCAGGCCGCAACCCCATTGGGTGGCGTCATCCTGCAATATGACTTAACAAGGATAGAATGCTTTTTAATGTAAATGGAATGTATATTTTTGTTATGTAGATGTATTGGAGGCGTTTTCGCGCCTTTTTCAAGTGTCTATTGCCAGCTTATCTCTCTGCCGAAATATGGAATAATTAGCTGTAAAACCATTTTAAATTAGTGGGTTATTGATTATTTCCCTTAGGGCTGACGAGGGTGACCGCAAGGCCGGAGGCTGCCATTCCTCACCAGCAAAAACCACACAAATTGCAACAGATTTGTCAGGCAAATGACGCAGCAACAGGCCAATTAAGGCGGCGAGACTTGAATTTTTGGCTCCGTCCGTTAAGATCGCTGCTTACTGGTTGAATGTGAAAATTATGACGGATGTCTCGGTAAAATTTTTTAAAATAAGAATGGTAAAAAGAAGTTCACTGGCACTCGCAGTGGGCTGCGGCTTAAGCTGCACATTTTTCACCAACAGTGCCAGCGCGTTGGTTGTCCCCGAAGTCGATTACGCCGCCCCGGCTTCCGCCAGTAACTCCCCCTTCAACCTCGGGTCCGCGCAACCTGCCGCCAACGCTTTACCCGATCTGGGCAGTTCGCTAACGCGCGGGCAGCCGACTCCGACCGACGCATTTGCTACTCAGGTGGCGAAGGCGCTCAAGCAGTTTGGAGAAAACAGCAGCAGCAGTAGCGACGATCCCTTAAGAGTGCAGGCCGAAACCCTGGCGTTGCAGCAGGCGGCGCGACTGGTCACGCAGACCACCACCAGCCTGCTTTCACCGCTGGGCAGCACCACCATGAATATCAATGTCAGCGGCGGCAATTTTAGTGGCAGTTCTGCCGCCTTGCTGAGTCCGCTTTATAGCTCAAAAAGCTGGCTGACTTACAGCCAGTTTGGCATTGAACATAGCGATGCGGCGGATATCGGTAATTTTGGCCTCGGGCAACGTTGGTCGCACGGCAATTGGCTGCTGGGATACAACGCCTTTGTGGATAATGACTTTAATCGCGATCTGCGTCGCGCCAGTTTCGGTGCCGAGGCCTGGACCGATTATCTGCATTTTTCTGCCAACTATTATCAGCCGTTATCGGGGTTCAGGCCGCAATCGCCGGGCGCTGCCATGATGCAACGTCAAGCTGCCGGTTATGATATCCGTACCCGGGCCTATTTGCCTTTCTATCGACAGTTGGGGGCCACGCTAAGCTATGAACAGTATCGCGGTGACCGTGTCGATCTGTTTGGTGATGGCAACTATCAGAGTAATCCCTCGGCGCTCTCCCTGGGTGTCAACTATACGCCGGTGCCGCTTTTTACCCTCAGTGCCGAACGTCAGCAGGGGCAGAGCGGTGATAATCAGGATCTGTTACAGCTGTCACTGACCTATAAACTGGGCGTTCCCCTGAGCCAACAGCTCTCACCCGACTATGTGGCCGATGCGCATTCCCTGCGCGGCAGCCGCCTGGATGCCGTCGATCGTAATAATATTCCGGTACTGGCGTTCCGGCAGCGTAAAACCCTGTTGGTATTTCTGGCCACGCCGCCGTGGCGGCTGCAACCCGGGGAGAGTCTGCCGCTCAAGTTGGATATCCGCGCGCTAAATAAAATTCAGGCATTAAGCTGGCAGGGGGATACTCAGGCACTGAGCCTGACGGCGGCCAAAAATAACAGCGACCCTAACGGCTGGTCGGTGATTGTACCGCCGTGGGACAGTACCCCCGGGGCCAGCAACAGTTATCGTTTGTCGGTGACCGCCGTCGACAGCAAACAGCAGCATGTGACCTCGAACTGGATCACCCTGAATGTTACGCCGCCGTTAAGTGCCGTGCTTGCCCCTCAGGGCTACGATTTTAGCCACCCGCAGGGTTAAAGGTGGTTACTTTGCAGCACCCATACCGCGGCTTCAACGCGGGATTTTAAGCGCATTTTTTTCAGCAAATGTTTGACGTGTACTTTGACGGTACTTTCAGTGATATTCAGGCGGCGGGCAATCATCTTGTTCGGCAGTCCTTCCGCAATCAGTTTGATAATATCGCGCTCGCGAGGAGTCAATGACTGAATATCGCGGTCATTGCCGGGACGGTTTTCGCGCAGGCTGGCTGCCAGTATCGGCGTCAGGGCTTCACTCAGTACCATTTTGCCCGCCGCTGCCTGGCGCAGAGAAACCAGCAGATCTTCCGGCTCCATATCTTTGAGCAGGTAGCCATCGGCACCGCGCTTCAGGGCGGTCACCACGTCATCTTCATTATTGGAAACGCTAAACACGATAATGCGCCCCGACAACGCCGTCTGGCGCATTTTGTCCAGCGTATCGAGACCATTCATCCCCGGCATATTCAAATCCAGTAAAATCAGATCCGGGTCGAGCTGGGTTGCCATCTCGACGCCCTGTTCGCCGTTGCTGGCTTCGCCGATAACCTGCAGGCTGGCATCCAGCGCAATCAGCTGTTTAACGCCGTTGCGTAGCATCGGATGGTCGTCAATCAAAAGAATGGTCGAGGGCGTATCACTCATACTTGCTCCTGAGAAGTAAAGGGGAGGGGTTTGGGGTGAAAATGGACCTTGACCCGGGTACCACCACTGGCTCTGGCCAGGATCTGGCATTCCCCCTGTAAGCTGTTGGCACGGTCTTGCATAATGATCAACCCATAGTGATGTTGACGGCTGGTTTCTGCCGGCAGGCCGCAGCCATTATCTACGATCTCCATCTGTATCTGGTCATTTTCGCAATACAGACTGAGCGCCACTTCGCTGGCAGCGGCATGCTTATAAATATTGTTTAGCGCCTCGCGGGCAATATGCAGCAAATGCACGCCCTGGCTGGCCGAGACCGCACGCGGCGGCAGCTGATAATCAAAACTAATGGCGAATCCCAGGCGCTGAGAAAACTCATCGACGGTATGTTGCAGTGCCGAGTGCAGTCCTGGTGTAGTGAGTTTGAGGCGAAAGGTGGTCAGTAGTTCACGCAACTGGCGATAGGCGGTATTGAGCTCCTCGCGCATTTGCCGGATCAATTCACGGCTTTCTTCACTTTGCGGCGGGGCCTGCATTTGCAGGCAGGCCACCTGGATCTTTAAGCAGGAGAGCGACTGAGCCAGCGAGTCATGCAATTCACGGGCAATAGTGGCGCGCTCTTCCATCAGCATCAATTGCTGCTGATTGTCGGTCTGACGATCGAGGGTCAGTGCGCTGGTCAGCTGTTCCAGCAGGGTACTGATCAACTGCTGATGATCGGCACTCAGGTTCTCTCCCTGCGGCAGTTGCGCCAGCAACAAGCCACAATTTTCACTGCCATCATGCAGACTCCAGCTAAGGGATTCGCTGGTATCACTGGCGGCAAGGGGGGCGGCATCTCCCAGCAACAGTCGCTCTTTCAGCGGTTTTTGACTGTCAATGGCCTGAAAAAATTCGGCACTGTTATTTTCATACAGGCGCATTTGGATCGCCCGCAGCGGCGTCAGGCTCTGCAACTCATTCAGCACCGGTTGCAGTTTTTGTGCCAGCGACTGGTTGGTATGCAACCGCTGACTAACGCGATACAGAAAGTCCAATACCTGATTTTTTTGCCGCAGGCTGGCGGTTTTCTCTTCGACGCGCTGTGCCAGATTGTCGATCATCTCTGCCAGTGCCGTCGACATGCTGTTTAACGATTCCCCCAACACATCCATCTCATTGCTGGCCTGTGGATTTTTGCTGACCGCACGCGGGTAACGCTGGCTAAAATCACCGTGAGTAATGGCTTTGGCCTGCGCCAATAATCGACGCCAGGGGCGATGTAAGCGCAAACGCAAAAAGTAGATCGTCAAACCCAATACCAGCAGGGTCAATGCGCTGAAAGCAGCCTGTACGCTGGCGATCAGTGCCAGATGATATTCGGTTTTATGATCGAGGGCGGCGACCAGGTCATCCAGTTGACGGACAAACTCCACCACTGCCGTTTTCGCCTGTTGTGGCTGCTGTGCCTGTTGCAATTGCGGTTTTAGCGAGTGCTGCCAAAACGCCTGCATCTCGGCATATTGCGCTTGCAAGCCTTCCTGGTTGATGGCCTTGGACAACTCAGCGCTGTTCTGGTCAGCTTCAATTTGCCGCAGCAGAGTATCTTGCTGGGCAGTCAACGGCAGGGATGCCAGTAAACGGTAGCTCTGCATGCGCAGTGAACCGGCTTTGTTGATGGCATGGGCGTTGCCCTGAATACTTTGCGCCATCCAGGAAGCAATGCTCATGCCCACAATGCCGAGTGATCCTAAAAGGAGCATCAGCAGGGTGATTTGTTTTACCAGTGAAAGTCGGTTAAGGGCAGAATTAATCATAGTCTCCGTCCGCAGTTGGCTGCTAGGCGCATTTTTTATCATCTTGGGGTGGAACCCTATACCTACAAAGTAGTAACCCTTAATAGTCACAGTCGCGGCGAAGGAAATCATCGCGGGAAAATTTTCATATTAATATTCTGAATACTCTGCTTTTTATTTCATCCCGGCAACTACTCCCTAGGGAGAGTGTGGCTTTAGGGGGGGTAAAATTACCCACAATGACGTTGATGCATATCAAGATGTACGCAGTGTCCTCTCCATAAGGTGCATGTCAATTATACTTTTACTTTATGAGTTTGAGGTCAACGTGACGGAAAATACATCAGTTCGCCAGGCGAAAAACCCGAAGGTATTACAAGACTGGAGACCAGAAGATCCGGCATTCTGGAATACCCAGGGGCAAAAAATAGCACGTCGAAATTTATGGATCTCGGTGCCTTGTTTATTATTGGGTTTTTGCGTGTGGATGTTATTTAGCACCGTCGCGGTAAACCTCAATAAAATGGGTTTTAATTTCACCACCGAACAGCTGTTTATGATGACCGCTATCCCTTCGGTGTCCGGCGCCATTTTGCGGGTGCCGTACTCGTTTATGATCCCGCTGTTTGGCGGTCGCCGCTGGACGGCAATCAGTACCCTTTTTCTGTTGTTGCCCTGTCTGTGGCTGGGCTTTGCAGTGCAGGATACCGCAACCTCCTACCATACCTTTCTGATCATCGCCCTGCTGTGTGGTTTTGGTGGCGCCAACTTTGCCTCCAGTATGGCCAATATCAGCTTCTTTTTCCCCCGAGCACAACAGGGTGGTGCACTGGGGATTAACGGTGGACTGGGAAATCTTGGTGTCAGCGTGATGCAGCTGGTTGCGCCGCTGGTGGTCTCGGTGGCCATTTTCGGGCTGTTTGTGCCGGGAGCGGCAGGCCGGACTTTCTGGCTGGAAAATGCAGCCTGGATCTGGGTGCCATTTCTGCTGGTCACCGCGCTGGCTGCCTGGTTTGGCATGAATGATATTGCCTCGTCCAAAGCGTCAATCCGCCAACAACTGCCGGTGCTAAAGCGCGGGCATCTATGGGTGATGAGTGTGCTTTATCTGGCGGCTTTCGGTTCGTTTATCGGTTTTTCCGCCGGATTTGCCATGCTGACCAAAACCCAGTTTCCACAGGTGGAGTTTATGCATTACGCCTTCTTCGGGCCGTTTATCGGCGCGCTGGCGCGATCTTTTGGCGGGATACTCTCTGATAAACTCGGCGGCGTCAGAGTGACCCTGGTCAACTATATGCTGATGGCAGTATTTGCCGCCTTGCTGTTCCTGACATTGCCGGTGAACGGGCAGGGCGGCAATTTTATCGCCTTTTTCACCCTGTTTATGCTGCTGTTTTTGACGGCAGGGCTGGGCAGCGGTTCAACCTATCAAATGATTGCGTTGATCTTTCGCCAGTTAACCGCTGAAAAGGCGCTGGCACAAGGGGCTACGGTGGAAAGCGCGCAGCGTGAGGCGGTAACCGATACCGCCGCCGCGCTCGGTTTTATTTCCTCGATTGGCGCGATTGGCGGTTTCTTTATTCCCCGGGCGTTTGGCATGTCGCTGGCGTTAACCGGTTCGCCGGAAGGGGCGATGAAAGTCTTCCTGCTGTTTTATATTGTGTGTGCGCTGATCACCTGGTGGTGTTACGGACGCAAAGGCAGCCTGCAGATGAAACCGTAAAAATAGCCATCCACGCCGGGGGACCAGAGTTCCCCGGTGCTCGCCTTGGCCTTTTCGCAGCAAACTTCTGTTTCCTCTTCCATACTGATGGCAAGGTTCTTCCTCTCAAGGATCAGTATGTTTACTCAGCGATTGGTTTTTCCTGCCAGCGTATTGCGCGGTCGTGGCGCGATCAAACATCTCGGTGCCATGTGCGGGCGTCTGGGACAGCGGGCGCTATTGGTGGGCGGTGCACGGGCGATTGCCAGCGTGGAGCCGCAGGTGGCTGACCAGCTCGATCAACAAATGGTCAGCTATCTGGGTGCCGATACGCTCAGCGGTGAGTGTTGCCAGCAGCAGATCGCGCAGTTGGCCGAACGTTTGACGCGGCAGGGAGTCGAGGTGGTGATTGCCACCGGTGGCGGGCGAGCGCTGGATACGGCCAAAATCGCCGCAGTCATGTGCAATATTCCGGTAGTGACCTTACCGAGCGTGGCGGCCACCTGTGCCGCGGTGACGCCGCTGGCGTTTCGCTATCATGCCAACGGCCAGTTTCGCGATATGCTGCCACTGGCCAACGGTCCGGCAGCGGCGGTGATCGATGCCGATCTGCTGGTTAATGCCCCGTTGTCCTGGCTGGCCGCCGGGGTCGGCGATACATTGGCCAAATGGTATGAATATCGCGCCATCGCCGATCTGGACAATCTGTCGGGACTTTCCGGCGTGGCGCGCACCAACAGCGAACTCTGTTATACATTGATTAAACATTTTGCCGCCGACGCCTGTCTGGCGGTACAACAGCGCCAGGCAAACCGCGCGCTGGAGCAGGTATTAGATGCCATTTTCCTCTATGCCGGGCTGACCTCGATTATGAGCAACGGCGCACATACCGCCGCCGCCCATGCGCTGTATGAGGGATTTACCGCCTGTGATAAAACTCGCCATATCGCCCACGGTTTGCTGGTGGGATTTGGCAACCTTTGTTTATTGGCACTGGAACAGCGCAGCGATGACGAACTGCTGGCGGCGATAGCGTTGGCGCGCGCCAGCGCCATCCCGACACATATTGATGAGTTTGCCCCAACACTGAACGAAGCCGAACTGCAGCAGATTATCGAGCACAGCCTTAACGCAGCAGATATGGCCAATATGCCGTTTGACGTCAACTATCAGCAGATGCGCGAAGCGATAGCTCGCGTCCAGCAGCTCAGCGGGCCGAAAAGCTGAATAAGTATTTCCCCTGCGGCCAGTTACCGCCTTTTGTCAAGCCTTGCCCTTGGGCACTTTTTTCGTCGCGGATATCGGTAATCAGCAGCGAGGTCAGGTACGGTTAAGGTTTCTCGAACGGCGCACGTCCGGCCAGGCAATCGTCAATAACCTGTAATACGCCTTCCTGATGATGCAGGCCCGCGCGGTAACGGGCGCTTGCCAGTACCTTCGGTTGGGCATTTTGCATGGCAAAACCGAACCCGGCCTGTTGCAGCATTTCGAGATCATTGCCGCCATCGCCGAACGCCAGCACCTGATGGTCCTCAATACCGTATAACTGCTGAATTTTCTTTAAGCCGTTGGCTTTGTGGTTACCCGGGATCACCAGATCCACCGAGCCATGGCCGCTGGATACCGGCTTTACAATCCCGCCCAGATGATCTTCCACCTGTGTCATTAACCCTGCCAGTTTTTCATGGGGTACTTCTATCGCAAATTTGAAAATAGGCTCGCTAATATCGGCATAACTTGTCACGCGCGCCAGACGGAAATAGTAACGTTTCATCTTG
This sequence comes from Rouxiella aceris, assembly GCF_012933545.1. Classification (GTDB taxonomy): domain Bacteria; phylum Pseudomonadota; class Gammaproteobacteria; order Enterobacterales; family Enterobacteriaceae; genus Rouxiella; species Rouxiella aceris. Next base: position 38,071 of record NZ_JAADJU010000003.1, read on the forward strand.
TTAAAGAAGCTGTCACCCAATTTTTCGAGCATATACGCACCATTTTTGCCGCATAGCGTAATTTCGATATCATTAATGCCGCTGATAAACGCCAGCACCTGAGCTGTCTGCGCGGCGGGCATGTGGGCACAATAAATTTCCTGCTGTTTATCCACCACATAAGCGCCGTTTTCTGCCACATAGGCGATGTCCGGGTCAATCGCATCAAAAAAGGTTTTTAACTGGTAGTACTGATTGCCACTGGCGACCACGAACTTAATGCCGCGACGCTGTAATTCGGCGTACTGGCTGGCAAAGCGCGCACGATTATAGTCGCCCTGGGTGTCAAGAAAGGTGCCATCCATATCCACGGCAATAAGTTTTACGGTCATCGGAACTCCTTAAAAGGGACAGTGTGAAAGTTGTAAGCGTGAAAAAAAACCGGCACCAAAGCGCCGGCTGGCAATATGCCACTCAGTTTTAATGGTTAATATTTCAGCTTGAAAGCACCTAACGTGATGATCAGAAACAGGATGGCAACCGTAGAAAAAGCGACTGCCAGACTGGAAAGATGGGCGATATACCCGATGATCGCCGGCCCGCCGAGCACCCCGAGATAGCCGAGCGTTGCCACTATCGCGACCGACATATTGACGGGCATGACCTTCTCCTGGCCGGCGAGGGTGATCAGTACCGGAACGATATTGGCCGCCCCCGCGCCAACCAGGGCAAAGCCGAGCAATGAGAGGTGCCAGCCAGGGAGTATCACCACCAGCAGATACCCCATGATGCCGAAAATACTGCCAACTATCAGCACGCGCTGGCGGCCGAGCACGCTGACTACCGCATCTCCGGTAAGGCGCATCAATGACATGGTGACGGCAAACAGCGCGAAGCCCCATCCGGCGTGTTCCACTGCCAGACCGCGATCCTGCGTGAGAAAAACACCGCCCCAGTCCAGCACCGCGCCTTCGGCCATAAAGCAGATCATTGCCATTGCGGCCATCAGCATCAGACGAAAGTTAGGGCGTGCTTGAGTAGCAGGTTTGGCCTGGTCAGCATTATGATTGCCAAATGGCAGCAGTTGCTTGCAAGATAAACCGGTAATGATCAGCATCAGGGCGATGGCCGAAAAAGTGCTGGCCAGCGGTGATAATCCGCTGCCGAGCAGCAGCGAACCGCCGCCCGCCCCGGCGATGCCGCCTACGCTGTAAAGCGAATGAAAACCGGACATCAACGGTCTGGCTGACACTTGTTCGATAAGCGATCCCTGTACGTTCATCGCCACGTCGGCCAGCCCTATCCCCATGCCAAACAGAAACAGCGATACAGCCAGCCAGTGAATATCACTGACCGTTGCCAGCGCCGGAAACAGCAAACAGAACAGCGACACGGCAAACAGGATAATCGCCCGGCAACCGAAATGGCCGATCAGACGGCCGGAGCCGAGCATCGCCAGCAGTGAGCCGCTGCCCAGACAAAGCAGCAACAGCCCCAGATCGCCCGCCGCTGCCGCAGTGCGCAGTTGTGCGTAAGGGACCAGCGCCGCCCAAAGCCCCATTGCCAGGCCGGTGACGAAGAAAATCGCCCGAGTGGCAACACGCTTGCCTTTGGAGTCGCTCAAATCAGTGGTCATGCTCAGTAACATAAACAGAATTCCCGTCGCCACATAGTGATCCCGGTGGTAGTGAAATCACTTATTAAAAGACTTATCATAAGTGGTGACTATACAGAGTGGACGGAAATGAAGTCAAGTATCAGCAGGCAGAAAAAAAACGGCGATCAGCGTTCAAAGGCGAGATGGAAGTTATAGCTTTCAAGCGTCAGTTCAGCGATGCCCTGCAAATAATCCTGCTCAATGGAGGGGCGGTAAATAAGGGTAGGCAGGTGCTGCGCGGGGAGATGATTTTGACAGTAGCGGCGGATAGCGACCAAGTCTTGCGCCTGAATCTGTGGCCCGGACAATGCCACCATCACCGGGTTAATCACCGCCACCAGCGTGACGACAATTTTACCCAGCCGCTCGGCGATCTGTTCGTCAGCCGCAGGCGTCAGGGGGATATGTGATACCTCACCGGCAAAATGGCTGGCCCCCTGTAATACGCGACCATTGATCACCATACCGCAACCGGTGCACTCGCCTTCCGGTTGTAACAAGTAGGCTACCGGAGCGGTCTCTTGCGGGCAGTTGCTGCGGTAAAAACCATAGGCAGTGTAGTTCATGTCATTACCTACCTGAACAAACACGCCAAATTTTTCCTGCAGCATTGGCACCAGCGGCAGATCATTAAACAGTGAAATATCACAGGAAGCGACCACGCCATTGACGATAACTCCGGGCAGACCAATACCCATCGCCTGCAGATTAGGATATCGGGTCAGGATATCGCTGATATAGCTGAAAAAGTGTTCCAGCGAGAGCGACGGGTGGACGGTATCGAGCTGTTGCAGTACGTCACCGGTGGCGGAAGAGATCAGGGCAGACATTCGACAAGCGCTGTTGTTACCTTCAACATACAGGCTGAGCACCGAGAAGAAATCCGGGTTACAGGCATAACGCTGGGCCGGCCGGCCACCGCTCGAGGCATCCAGCGCCAGGGACAGCACCTCGCCGGTCAGGCAGAGATTATTCAACACGGTGCCGCAGGTGGCGACACTCAGTCCGGTTTGCGCCGCGAGATCCGCCTTGGTAGCAGAATTGAGCGCCTTCAATGCATTGACCACCAGCAGCACATTGCTCTTTTTCATTTCTCGGGTGGTGCGGGTAACCGGGGTATTCATAGCGCCTCATCAACAGCCATTGATCATCAAGGATATTTTATCACAATACCGGCCAGGCAAGATTCTGTCGCGTTAGCCTTCGGCAAGATAAAATCACTCACAGCTTTTTGCTGCGCCTATCCCTGACGATATCATGGGTTTTCTGCAGCGTTTCCCGGGCAAAAGGAAAGCGCTGGGTAATACCAATAAACAGACAGTCGATCAGTAACAGCTGGCTGGTGCGACTGGCCATGGCCGCGGCGCGAAAACCCAGTTCCCGCCCGCTGGTCAGTAACAGCAAATGGGCTTTGCGCGCCAGCGCCGATCGTGGGTTGGCGGTCAGCGCCAGGGTGGTGGCACCGCTTTGGCGCGCCTGGTGCAGTGCGGCAATCACTTCGGCGGTGTCGCCGGAATGGGAAATGGCCAGCGCGACATCTTGTGCGGTCAGCTGACAGGCGCTGACCAGGGCGTCGTCGGCATGGCGGTAAAACTGGCAAAAGACCCCAATACGCCGCAGTTTCTGGCAGAAGTCCTCGGCCACCAGGGCGGAGGCCCCGACGCCGTAAATATCAATGCGCCGGGCCTGACTGAGCGCAACAATAGCATCAGTCAACACCGTATCGGTCAACAAGGCCACCGTGGCCGTGGCGGCTTCCACTTCAAAGGCCAATAGTTTGCTGAGGATTTGTTGCGCACTGTCCCCGTCGCTGATATCGGCAACCAGCGGCGCGGGTGGCTGCGTGCTTAGCTGGAGTGGCTGCGCGGCCAGGGCCAGGCGCAGTGCGGGATAGCCCTCAAAACCCAGACGGCGGCTGGTGCGCACCACCGTTGCCGTGCTGGTGGCGGCCAGTTTCGCCAGTTCGGTAACGCTTAGCTGGGCGACACGCTGCGGATCTTGCGCCAGTAAATTGACAATACGCTGCTCTGCCTGTGAAAAGGCACCTTCCAGCGCCCGCAGCCGCGAGGCCATGTCGAGATTGCCGGAAAACGTAGGGTTCACGTTGACTCCTTGGCGAGTTATTTTTCGAGTTCACGCAAATGGTCATCGCGGCGTAATGTCATCAAGGCAAACAGACTGACGATACAGGTTGCCACCACATACCAGGCCGGAATATCCAGATTACCGGTCTGCTTAATCAGTCCGGTAATAATCAGCCCGGCACAGCCGGAGAACACCGCATTGGACAGCGAGTAAGACAATCCCAGACCGGTATAGCGGGTGCGCGTCGGGAACATTTCCGCCAGCATAGCGGGGCCGGGACCGGCAATGGTGCCAATAGCCGCACCGGCGATCAACACCGCGATGCCTTTTGCCCACAGGCTGCTTTGGCTATCCTGCAGTAAATGCAGCAGCGGGAAACTGAGCACAATCACCACCAGCATGGCGGCGATCATCACTTTCTTGCGCCCCAGTTTATCACTAAGCAAACCCGCAGGCAGGATCGCTAACGCAAAACCGAGATTACCCAGCACCGTGGCGACCAATGCCTGCAAAAAGCTGGCATGCAGTGAGGTTTGCAGATAAGAGGGCATGACCACCAGAAAAGTATAGCCCCCCGCTGACCAGCCCATCATACGGCCAATACCCAGCGCAATGGCTTTTAGTGTGGTGCCGAGCGGCGCGGGCACAGCCAGGACACTGGCCTTTTTGCTCTGGGTGAAAGTTGGGGTTTCATCCAGTCTTACCCGCAACCACAGGGCCACCAGTCCCATCGGCAGCGCCAGCAGGAAAGGGATACGCCAGCCCCACTGGGTTAACTGTTCGCTGCCAAGCCCGTAAGCCAGCAGCGCCACCAGGCCGACGCCGCATAATAGCCCCAACGACACGGTAAAGGATTGCCAGGCACCGTACAGCCCACGTTTACCTGGAGGAGCAAACTCGGTCATTAGCGAAACCGCGCCGCCAAATTCACCCCCGGCAAATAGCCCCTGCAGCATACGCATCAAGGTCAACAGCAGCGGTGCGGCCACGCCAATAGCGGCATAGGTGGGCAGCAGGCCAATTACCGTCGTCGCCAGTGTCATCAGCAAGACCACGGCGATCAGCGTCGGTTTACGGCCAATGCGGTCGCCAATGCGGCCAAAAATAATCGCGCCGATCGGGCGACAGAAAAAGGCGAGGGCAAAAGAGGCGTAGGTTAATAGCAGTCCTGTCAGCCCGCTTTGCCCTTGCAGGGTAAAGAAATTTCCGGCAATCACCGTTGCCAGATAGCCGTAGACACCAAATTCATACCATTCAATAAAATTGCCGACCGATCCTGCCACCAGGGCACGTGTTGCTTGCCCGGTGGTGACTGCTTGACTGTGCTCTGCCATGCTTACCCTCCGCAACTGATTTAGCCGACTTCGCGACAGGCGGTCGGACAGATAGATGTAAATATTTTTCTAGTTTTTTTGTTAAAAAATGTCAATTATTTTCATCGATTGTGCAGGTTTAAGACAGCATAAGGAATAGGATTAAGCGAGCAAGTGAACAATCTGCAACAGGGAAATGCGCAACGAAGGGGGATATCCCTGAGCGGCGAACTGCCGATCAGGGATTGAAGGGGTTAAGCGATTACAGGGTGTGGATATCGATGCTGTCGCCGATCTGGCTGGTTTGATAGTAGGCGCGCGGCACTTCTACCTGATATTTTTGATCGTCAAAGGCAACTTCGAGAATATATTTCTCGTTTTCATAAGACTCAATGGGGATAAAGCCAAAGAAACCTTCGGCAACGCTGATGGTGCGCGAAGAGGGCACCGCATAGCGATGAACAATTTTGGCTTTCAGTGGTTGTTGCTTGCCAATAATGTGCCGGTATACCTGGCTAACGGGTTGCGACAGCGTGCCAAGCATGCTTGAGGCCAGCGAGTTAAGGACGCTGAGCTGACTTTTGAGCGCATTGGCGCTGTACCAGGCAAGGCGATCCTCGGGGGTGTGTTTTGACATTATCAATACCTCGTTGGTCTGGGGTGATAACTGATTACACACTTTTTATGCGGTACAAATCCAATCATTTTTTTAACTAAGTTAAAACAAATGCCGATTAATCGTCGATAAATTACCCGGCAAGCGATCCGTTGTCCCGGCGGCGGCGTTTTTCCACCAGTAATAACGGGCAGGAGGAGCACATGGCATGGTCTGCCAGCCGGTAGCGCAGGCAGCACTGACGGCGAAATAGCGGACTGTCGGGATTATCGGAGTGTTCGGCACGCAGTGGCTGAAATAGCGGGTTTTTGCTACCGTCCGGCAGGGTTCGCGCGTTGATTAACGCCAGACCGTCAGTGGTATCGGCTTTTAGCAAGGCCGCCTGCTCAATGCCCCAATGGAGGCGCACCGCCGCATTGCCCCAATAGATCCCGGGCTTCATCTCGGAAAGGGTCGCCAGCGCCTGGCACACCGGACGTAAATGCTGCTCGATCAAGGTGGTAAAGCGGGCCAGCGGCAGATCGACGTCGGGAGAAAAAGCCTGAGCATCACCCTGAAAATAGAGTTGGCCGGGCAACCCCTGTTGCTGCAAACCAATAAACAGCTGGTCAGGACGGATGGGCAGTTGCCAGTTGTGGCTTAAGGACACTATCACCCAAGCGGGAAGCAAATTGGCAAAATACCACTGTGACCACATGGAGATACGCGCCCGGCGCTGCTCAATCTGCTTGGCGTCGGCGGCGTGGATCTGCAGATAACGCGACAATACACTGGCGCAGCCTGCCTCGTGGGTCAGCAGGCTGACAGGCAGCACGTCCCTGACCTCGGGGGTCAGCAACTGCAGTTGATCGGCCACCCAGGGCAGGGGGCCATCGCGGAAATGGGCAAAGAGAGTGGAGATCATCGCGATAAAAAAGGTCAGCCAGGAAAACAGAGTCAGAACGGGCAGAATATATAAATATCAATGCAAATGATAACTATTTTTATTGCTATTTGTTTTTTTGCACCTGTGACGTTAACCGCCACCGGTGCTGCCCAGAAAGAATCACTGCCTTAAGCGATCGCCGGATGATAGCGGCCCCAAAGGGTGGCGATAACCTGTGCCGACTGTCCGCAGGCTTGCAGCAGCAGGGTGTTTTGCTGCCGTTGTTGCTCATTTTGACTCGCGCGTAACTGGTGTTGGATTTTCTCCTCTCCCGCCTGTAGTTGCGCCAATAAAGCATCGCGCACACTGCCTTCGTTATCTCGGCGTAATACTCTTTCTAACTCGGTTAATCTGGCCATATTGTCCTCAGGTATAAACATACAGACTGCTAACCAGGTCCGTTGCAGGCAGAGGGCCGGGGGATATCCCGGTTTCTCGATCCTGAAGGCGGCATGGCCAGCAAACTGGTTAAAGATGTATAGGTATTGAAATCAGTTGTTGTCCGCGCAGAAAGGTCACCGCATTGTGGCTCAGCGCAAAAATCTTATAGCCGCTGGGCAGAATGGCACCTTGCTGTAAACGCATACCGTTGGTCAGTTGCAAATAGACTGACCTGGCATTGCCCCCTACGCTCATCACCGCCGCAGGCAGAATATTGGCCGCCAAAACTTTGGAGGGAATATTCTGGAAACGCGCCTTCAGCCGTGACTGTTTTTCAATATTGAATGTGCGCAGCACTTTTGCCATTTTCTCGGCACCGGGTTTATCCAGTTTGCCACTGATCAACAGCTCTTTGCCGACAATGGAAACACTGATGCCCTCCAGCAAATTCTGCTGGCTAAGCAGCTCGAGCAGTGATTGAAACAGTTCGGCGCGATCGTTTATCACCTGCCAATGTTTCAATTGTTTGATCTCGTGCAGGCGGGCGCTGGTGCGCTGCCAGACGGCATCCGCCTCAATGGCACCGTGGATCTCCACGCTATCGAGGCTGGGGCCGCTGTTGACCTCCGCCTCATGATAACCATTGAGCATCAGCACCTGACGCACCAGATTTCGTAAACTGTCTGCCCCCAGACTCTCGTCGCGGAACAGTAAATGATGCTGCTGCAACTGCTGACGCAAGCGAACAATATTTTCTGAGGAAGGCGTTAAACCACTCAGATGCACCATGCCCTTGTCATCTATTTGCGCCTGTAATCCTGCATACTGCGGCTCGCGCAGGGTCTGTTCCAGCCAATGATGGGCATCAAAGGTCTCCTTGCTTTCCAGCGGATGGCGCAGAATACCGATCACCACCAGCACCAGCACCAGCGCGATCAGGGTCAGCGACAAGCCGATCCACAGTGGCCACAGGCGAGATTTTTTCTTTTCCGGCTCCGGCACACCGCGAGGAGGCAGTGGTGCTGTGCTCAGCGTGCTATCCGGTTGGCCGAAAATCAGCCCTTGGCCCGCCAGATCGATCACTCGCTCCTGCGGTAACGGCTGGGTCGTATCCCAGGGTAAACCGTCCACCCAGACGGGGATGGCGGGGGACAGGCTAATGCCCTCGGTGGTTACAGTCAGGACGGTTTCTGCACTCTCTTCCAGGGTAAGGGCAATATCCGCATCTTCCCCTCCCAGACGCGTTTCGCCTGCGGGCAAATCCAGTTCACGCCCGGCGAGCGGGCCATTTAGCCATCTGACTTTATATAAAAAATCCATTGTTTCTTCCGGTGTCAGGGCTGCAACGAAGGCTCGGCCTTAATCAAAAATAGACGGACTGTGCTGCGACTGTTTTTCTGCGTCGAGCGGAACAGCTTGCCGAGCACGGGTATATCGCCTAACAGCGGAATTTTGCGTTCGCCTTCGCTCTGTTCATCCTGCACAAAACCGCCCAGTAACAAGCTCTGTCCGGCACGTAATAAGGTTTGTGTTGCCACTTCCGAACTCAGTGTTTGCGGTAACGGCTCATGTTCACTGTAGGCGCTGATTTGTCGGCCATCCTGGATCACCAGTTTCAACATCATCTCTTTATGCGTGCCTTCATCAATCAGCCTTGGCGTCACTCTCAGCATGGAGCCGGTGGTCAGCGATTCCAGTTTGGCGACTTCTCTCGACACCAGTTTGGTATGGAAAGTAATACTGCGATCCAGCACTGCCTCGGTATTATCCAGCGTCACTACCGATGGACGGGAGAGGATTTGCGCCTTGGCATTTTGCTGTAACGCATTCAGTCGTATCATAAAAGTGCCCGTGTTGGAGATAACCGAGGAGAAGCTATCGGAACTGGGTTTACCACTGCTGTTGAAACTGACGCTACCGCCGCCAATCTGCGTCGAGGCTGACCAGTCAATGCCCAGGGCACTGAGGTCTTCGGAATTCACGTCCATAATCATCACCGAGATTTCGATCAGCGTCGGTTTGCGGTCAAATTTTCTGATCAGCGAATCATAGAGTGGAATATTGATTTTTCTGTCACGGACAATCACCGCATTTTGCTGCACGTCCGCAGAGAACATCGGCAGCGATCGATCCGCTGCCTGTTGTTGCCCCTGATTTTCCTGCAGCGGCAGGGTACGACCCTGCGCCATCTCTTTGAGCATGCTGACGATGCCGGGGATCACCACTTTTTGCCCGCGATAGCTATAGCTACTGTCGGCAGCACTGGCATACTTCAGCGGGAAAAGCTGGATGATCTCCTGATTTTGGTCATGATTGAGTTTTTGTTCATCAATACGTTTGGCCAGCATTTCCACGCGGCCAAGACAAATGGGCACCCCTTCCACTTGCAGTGCATTAGAGGCGGGTAAGGTGCGTACGCGACAATGACGCTGATCGAGAATATTGCTGCCTTCCAACTGGTCAGTCAGGGTATCGACGGAGAGATAGGTCGGGGTAATCAACCGGCTGCTGACTTCCTGGGCTTTATAGACGTAGATCGCCTGGCCATCGTAGTACCAGGCTAATTTATGCAGACGTGCCAGGTGATCAAGTGCCTGGGCCGGTGCCATATTTTTAATAACGCCGATAAAAGGTTCATCCACCTGACTGCTGACCACCACCGGCACGCCATAATTGGCCCCGAGATCGTGCAACACATCGGTCAGTTTACTGCCGCGGCTGGAAAGAAAAAAAGGCTCATTATCTTTCCAGGGGATGGTCGCCATTGCCTGACTATTGCTCAGTATTGTCAGCAGACATACTGCCAGAATAACCTTGATTCTCATCGCCAGCTTCCCATTTGATGAGGTGTCGATGTCATTGACATCGCACCATTTTTTGTTAGCCAGTCGGTGACGGCCAATTGTTGATTCAGTGAGTTTTCCCACTCTGAGGTGCTTTGTGCTGCATGATGACTGCGCGCCAGAAACAGACGATCAGACTCCAGCAGCAGACAGTCATTGACACAGGAACGCATCGAGGCGAACCACAGACAGACTCGCTGAAGCCAGTCGATATCGTCGATGATCAAACCGGTATCCATCGCGATACAGATCGCTTGCGGATAGCAGCCAAACCATGCCGGGGTATTGGCGATCTCAAGGATTAATCGGTCACTGCGAGATGCGCGCACCTGGATCCATTCCAATGATGAAAGGGTGTCTGGCAGTTTCATAAGGCCTCGATTGCGTGGGAAAGAGCGCGCTATTCTGGGGAAGTGTCTCGGTGGGCGGTATCGGGTGATGACCTGAATTTAAGAAGTTTAATGAATTCACGAACTGGATTATTAGACGTCGTAAAATATAATTAATTTATAAAATAAGCGGCATAAAGTAGGTGATAATGAATTTTCCGGCCAGGGCACCAGGTTCTGCAACACGAGTTCTGTTGATTGAAGACCACTCATTGTTGAGTGACGGTATAAAGCAATTGATTGCCTCACAACTGGATTATGAGGTGGTGGGGGTTGTTGACGATGGCCTCGAGGCTTACGCTTCCTGCCAGCGACTCTCTCCTGATCTGGTGATCCTCGATTTGGGATTGCCGGGCATGGATGGCAATGATGTGATTTACCAACTGAAACAGCGATGGCCTGAGCTGATTATTATCGTGTTGACGGCTGACAGTAACGAACACCGGGCGCGCTCGGCGCTGGAGGCGGGGGCGCTGTCTTACGTGCTGAAAAAGAGTTCCCAGCAGACCTTGCTGGCGGCGCTGCAAATGGCCAAAGTGGGGCGTGCATTTATTGATCCTTTACTCGACCAGCAACAGATCACCGAAACCAAAACCCTGGAAGGGCAGGTGCGTCTGACCTTAAGAGAACGGCAAATCCTCAAATTGATTGCCGAAGGCAACCGTAACCGCGACATTGCGGAAAGCCTGAAAATCACCATCAAAACCGTCGAAACACATCGCCTGAATCTAATGCGTAAACTGGATGCCCACAGCGCGGTGGAACTGACCAACTGGGCGGTCAGACTGGGCATCCATCATTTCTGAGCCTGATTTTACAACACGGGGCGATTGATCAGTTGATTCACCAGCGCCTGAATACGCGCCTGGCTGGGCCACTCCCCGTGCTTGATCTCCCCCTCAAGCTGTTCAGTATCCGCATAGATATCGTGATAATGGCATAGCCCGGCACAACCTTTGACCGCATGCAGCACCTCCAGCAAGGTTTCTCGTTGCCGGTCCTGCCAGGCATTGTCAATATTCTCGGCAAATCCATGAAAAGTGATGACTATTTTTTGCTGAAGCTCTTCGTCCAGTAAAGGTTCAAGTAATGATTTCTGCAACGAGGCATTGGGCGTTAATTCCACCCCACGGGTCAGTTGCTGCATAACAACCTGCTCAATCACCGCCATAAGCTTTTCCATGCGCAGCGGTTTGCTTAGATAGTCATTCATACCGCTTGCCTTGACGCGCTCACGTTCGGTGGAGAGGGCGTCCGCGGTCAGCGCGATGATCGGCGTCTCTTCATCCAGTATGCCCGAGTCGGCTTCGCGCCAGCGTTGCGCTGCGGTAAAACCATCCATGCCCGGCATGCGCAGATCCATCAGAACCATGTCATAGACGCTTTGCCGGCCGAACTGCAAGGCTTCCTCCCCCGAAGAGGCCATATCAACCAGATGGCCAAGGTCTCGCAATATTTTACCGACAATATCGCGATTGGCAGCGACATCATCCACCACCAATATTTTCAACGACCAGGGGCTGACCGCCAGCGCGGTGGTCGCTTCCTCTTCATACTCTTTGCCATACAATATATTGGTCAACGCGCGCCACAACCGACCCGGCAGGTAAAGCAGCGACGGTGATGACAGCGCGGGGTTTTCACCCACTACCGGTGTCAGGCCCCATCGCTGCAGTTGTGGATGCAGCGCTGCCGGAGCAGCAAGCGTACCGGCAAAACATTCAAAATCACCGGTAGATTGTTCGATCGGCAGTAACAGGGTGAAACAGGAACCTTTACCCGGCTGACTGGTGAGTTGGATCTCGCCGCCCATCGATTGGGCCAGCATGGACGAGATAGTCAGTCCCAGACCATTACCCCCGGTATGCTCACTGATCTGAATAAAGGGGCGGAAGATATTTTGCTGTTGTTCGAGAGGAATACCCGGACCGCTGTCGCTAACAGCAATGGCCAATCTATCGCCTCGCCGTTCTGCCTGCAGGCTGACATACCCTTTCTCTGTAAATTTAATGGCGTTGCCCAACAGATTAATGATGATCTGCTTGACTCTGATACGACTCATTTTCATTCCCAGCGGGATATTGGCAGCCACCTGCGTCGAGAATACCAGCCCTTTCTCCTCGGCGCGTAAATGAACGGTGGTCACCACTTTATCCAGCAGCGGCAGTAGCTCGACGGATTCATAAGGCAGCTCCGTTTGCCCCGTTTCGATCTGATTGTAATCCAGCAGATTATTAATAATGGACAGTAGATAATCCGAGGAGGTATTGGCTGTTTCGATTAACTCCCGTTGTTCCGCAGTCAACCGCGAGCGCAGCAGCAGACTGAGGGCACCGACGATGCTGTTCATCGGCGTGCGGATTTCATGGCTGATGCTGGCAATATGCTCGCTCTTTAGCTTGCTTGACTGTTCGGCCAGATGTTTGGCCTCGTTAAGTGCCCGCGTGCGCTCCTTTACCCGTCTGTCCAGCATCTGATAATTTTCTCGGATTACCGCCAGCAACTGATTATAGGATTTGGCGATTCTGCCCAGCTCATCGCTACGGTTTTCGGGCAGGGGTTGTGACCAGTCGAGATGACGATAGTGATCAATGGCATTGACCAGATTCTGTAAAGGATTGCCAATCTGCGTACGCAACACCCAGTAGATCATCGCCAGTAATAACAGCAAAATGGCCAGCAGTGGCGGCAGGGTCCACAATTGCCTTTCCACCGCCTTGAGGGTCACACTCTTTTCGGGATAGCGGGCGAGGACGTGCCACGACGGGCCTTGAAAATAACGACAGACGAAGTAAAAGCCGTCGATCTCAATGGGGTTTTCAGCATGACACTGCGCCAGGGCGGTGGCGGGCACTTCACCGGCCGGGATGGCTTTTTCAATGGTGGCCACCGGCAGGAAATGGTCATTTTGATCCAGCACGGCAAAGGAGATTGCGTCTCGTAACTCGTGGTTGAGCAGCGGCATGCGCCACACTTCGACGTTCATGCCAATAATCACCCCGGTCTCGCCGGTATTCACCGATAACGGCACATATAACTTGTGATTCACATTCCAGAACGCTGGTCCCCAATGAAATTGTCGGTTGGCAGCAAACTCGCCTTTGCTCAGCATGATCTTCAGGCGTTGTCCCAGACCATCAAACGTCGACTGTGCCGTTTTATACAGGACCATCCCCTGGTTGGGCAGGATGATATAGGCAGCTTCGTTCTCTGTTTCACTGTTATTGCCAAACAGCTCCACCGCTCGCATGGCTTTTTGCCGTTGCTGCTCATCAATAATGGCGTTGGCAAAAGGAATAAACAGCGCATGGGGGGTATCGAGTTGCAACTGGGTACCCGTCGGCATGGATTGCCAGAGATCGGCGAGAGTTTTAAGGCGACGCTCTGCCTGCAGGTAATGATTGCTTTCAACATTGACCGCCGCCTGGAGTTCCACCGTCAGCTCGTTGTTAAGCGTATTTTTCGCCGTGGTATAGCGGGAGTACAGCAACACCGATTCCGACATTAACCAGAAGAGGCTAATTGCGCAGCCCAGCGCAATAATAAGACGCCACAGCAAGGCGTTTTGCCACAGTTTTTTCATAATACTCGCCACCTTTCACGAGAAAATCTTAACAAGTTTTCATTCGGCCAAGCCAGCAATCGCGTGCCTCCAGGCGTGATTCAGGTGTTTACCCGATAGTTCCGGTCGCCCCCTTTGACGATGATAGCCAGGCCTGGAAAATTTTCTAAAGGCCTCACTCTTCATTAACCATCAGAGAAAACGGATGGAATTACAAACCGAACGGCGACTGGAGCAGTTTCTGCAATTGGCTGACTTGCCCGCATCGCAGATTGCCTCGCGGATGGAGTTTTCCATGCCGCCGTTTCGACTTTATGTCGAATGCCTTGATGATCATATTTTGTTCACGCTCGGTCGGGAAGTTGAACCTTCTTATCAGAGCAGGGCATTAAGGAGATTACTGAGTGCCTGTCACCCGGCGAGAACGCAAGGCACCCCCATTCGTGTCTGGCAATTGCGCGGACAACAGATGCTGAGTTGCTCGCCTTCTAAAGAAAGCGACGTCAACCATTGGCTGTCATGTCTGCAAACCCTGCGTCGCTTACTGGACATCATCACGGGAGGTAACCGGTGAATAAAGTAAAAGAATGGCTAGTGATTATAGCAGGCCGCCAGGACATCATGCTGGCCGCCATGCTATTGCTCGCCGTATTTATGATGATCATTCCACTGCCTACCGGGCTGGTGGATTTTATGATTGCGGTGAACCTCACCATCTCCGTCATTCTGATGATGATGGCGCTATATATAAAAAATCCGATGGAGTTTGCCACCTTTCCCTCGGTTTTGCTGATCACCACGCTCTATCGTCTGGCACTGACCATCAGTACCACTCGTCTGATATTGCTACAGGCGGATGCCGGCCAGATTGTTTACACCTTTGGTCAGTTTGCCGTCGGCGGTAATCTCGGCGTAGGGATGATTGTGTTTTTAATCATTACCATTGTGCAGTTTATCGTTATCACCAAAGGTTCGGAACGTGTGGCCGAAGTGGGCGCCCGTTTCTCCCTCGATGCGATGCCCGGTAAACAGATGAGTATTGATGGCGATATGCGCGCCGGATCCATTGATGCCGCCGAAGCCAGCCGTCTGCGTGGTCTGGTACAAAAAGAGAGCCAATTGTACGGGGCGATGGATGGGGCGATGAAGTTCGTTAAAGGGGATGCCATCGCCGGTATTATCATTATTTTGGTCAATATCTTCGGCGGTACCGCCATCGGGGTGATGTCCCATGGCATGAGTGCCAGTGAGGCTATTTCGACTTACGCGATCCTCTCTATCGGTGACGGTCTGGTAAGCCAGATCCCGGCACTGCTGATCTCCATCACCGCCGGGATTATCGTTACCCGCGTGTCCGGTGAGGAAAAACTGAACCTGGCCGGAGACCTGGCCAAACAGCTGGGCAAGCAGTCGCAGGCACTGATGCTGTCCTGCGCCGTGGTGCTGGTTTTCGCCATGCTGCCGGGGTTTCCGGCCATCTACTTTATTCTGCTGGCGGCGGGCCTGTTTGCCATCACCTGGTGGGCGAAAAAGCGCCGTAACGCCGGGGGCACTGACGCAACGGGTTCTTCCCTGTCTGGCGGTGATGACGAGGGGGGCGCTGGTGCTGCCCAGATGACGCCGGGTGCTACGCCATTAATGGTGCGCTTGTCTGCCGATCTGGCGCGTTCTACCAAGCTGGCCGGCAAGCTGGACAGTTTCCGCCACCAAAAATTCGAGCAATTGGGGATCCCGCTACCGGATATTCAGTTGCACAAAGATGCTTCGCTGCCAGCGGGAACCCTGCAAATCATGCTCTACCAGGAACCGGTGCTGGTGGTTTCGGTTCCCGAAGGGCTGTTGTTGGCCGATATTACTGCCCCAGCCTTGTCGCAGGCGGAACAAAGTGTACGTCTGCCGTTTGGCTCACTGAGCCTGCAATGGTTGGCCCCCAGCCATCAGGAAGCGCTGTCGGCAATGGGTATCAGGCTTTACCAGGATGAAGAGCGGCTGATCCACTGTCTATCGGTGCTTATCGACCGTTATGCCGGCGAGTTTGTCGGTGTGCAGGAGACGCGTTTCCTGATGGATGCGATGGAAGGCAAGTACGCCGACCTGATAAAAGAAGTGCAGCGTCAGTTGCCGATTGGGCGTATTGCCGATGTCTTGCAGCGACTGGTGTCCGAAGGGGTATCAATCCGCGATCTGCGCAGCATATTTGAGGCCCTGATCGAATGGGCCCCGCGCGAGAAAGATCCAGTGATGCTGGTGGAGTATGTCCGTATTGGTCTTCGTCGTCACCTGGTCACTCGTTTCCGCGCCGGTCAGCCCTGGATTAGCGGCTGGATGATTGGTGATGTTATCGAAAGCATGATCCGCGAAGCGATACGTCAGACCTCGGCCGGGTCATATTCCGCTCTCGATCCCGAACTCAACCAGGCAATTATCGCCCGCATTCGCCAGGAGGTGGGCGAAGGCGACAAACCTCACCACGTGTTGTTAACCGCCATCGACGTTCGCCGTTTCCTGCGCAAAGTGATTGAACGTGAATTTTATAATCTCCAGGTTTTGTCCTTTCAGGAAATTGGTGAGGAAACCGAATTACGCGTGGTCGGCAATATTGACCTGATAGGGGAGGAATAATATGCGTCAGCCTGATCAACACCAGGTGCTAGAGCAACTATTGGCAAAATTGACGCTGGCCCCGGCGGTGTCCGCAGTCGGCATTGAGCTGGCCGGGAAAGTGGTCGAAATCGGCCCGACGCTGCTTAAAGCCTCGCTACCCAATGTTTGTCTGGCAGAGCTGTGTCGTCTGGAGCCTTCCGGTATTGAGGCGGAAGTGGTGGCGATAGAGGGCAATTACGCCATGTTGTCCCCCTTTTCCGAGCCGCTGGGCGTGACCACCGGCAGTAAAGTGGTGCCGACGGGCAGTATGCACCAACTGCAACTGGGGGACTTTCTGTTAGGTCGTATCCTCGATGGCATGGGGCGTCCGCTTGACAATATGCCGTTACCGGCAAACAGCGAAAGGCGTCCTTTGGATGGCCCGGCACCGAATCCGTTAACCCGCCAACTGATTGATACGCCATTGCCGCTCGGCGTTCGTGCCATTGACGGCATCCTTACCTGTGGTATGGGGCAGCGTATTGGTATTTTCGCCGCCGCAGGCGGCGGCAAAAGTACCCTGCTGGGTATGATCTGTGATGGCACCCTTGCCGATGTGATTGTCCTGGCGCTGATTGGCGAAAGGGGCCGCGAGGTGCGCGAATTTTTAGAACATACCCTAAGCGAAGAGGCGCGGTCACGCTGCGTGGTGGTGATCTCCACCTCCGATCGCCCGGCACTTGAGCGATTGAAAGCCGCTTATACCGCCACGGCCATCGCCGAGTATTTTCGCGATCAGGGCAAAAATGTGCTGCTGATGATGGATTCTCTTACCCGCTTTGCCCGTGCTTCGCGAGAAATTGGTCTTGCCGCCGGTGAACCGGCGGCAGCGGGAGGCTACCCACCCAGTTTCTTCGCCCGTTTACCGCGATTGCTGGAACGAGCCGGTCCCGCTGAGCGGGGAAGTATTACCGGTATTTATACCGTACTGGTGGAGGGGGATAACCTTAATGAACCTGTCTCCGATGAGGTGCGCTCAATTTTGGATGGACATATCGTTCTGTCGCGCAAACTGGCTCAGGCCAACCACTATCCGGCGATCGATATTGCCGCCAGTGTCAGCCGTATTATGGGACAGGTTACCGAAGAGGCGCATCGTCAGCATGCCGGCAAACTGCGGCGGTTGATGGCCGCCTGGCAGGAGATTGAGTTGTTGGTGCGGGTAGGAGAATACCAGCCAGGACAAGATGAACAAGCCGATGAAGCCATGGCGCGTAAAGACGCGATCCGCGATTTTCTGTGCCAGTCGGTGAACGAAAAAAATGACTTTGCTGAAACGCTGGAGTGGCTATGTCAGACCACCAATTAACCCTGGCGACGCTGTTATCGATCAAAACCCGGCGCGAACGTGGGGTGCGCAGTGCCATGGCTCGTCTCGAACAACAACGGGTGCGACTGGAGCAGCATAAAGCGGCGCTGTTGCAAGCACGGCGGCAACTCTGGCACCAATGGCGACAGTGTGGCAGCAACGAACAGGTACTCGGCCCGGTTGAGTGGCGTTCTTACCGATTGCAACTGGCCAATTACTACCAACAGGATCATGACCTGTTGGCGCAGGTCGAGGCAACGGGGGACGAGTTTATGCGCCTGCAGGTGGCGATTGAGGAACAACAAGACCTGCTGCGACAAATTTTGTTGGAACAGGAAAAACTGAAAATTCTTTTGGAGTAAAGATGTATATACCCACAACTTATCAGCGTCGACAAGCTTTTGACTCTGGCAGGGAGAGTGAACATCAGGCATCTGATGAGCAAGATAAACGCCGCTTTGCCGCACTGCTGGCGATACCCGCCGCGGTAGAAAACCGCGGTTACTCACTGAGCGATGAGCGGGCAGGTCAGCGTGCGCAGTGTGAAGAAGGATCGGATACCCGCTTGCTGCAACAGCTTTTCCGCCAGCCATCTGCGGCCACTGCCTGGTTGCAATGGCGTCTGACCAATGGCCCGTTGGCCGGGTTGGAGATAGCAGCCTGTTGCATCGGTGATGAACTTCATCTGCGTCTGAAATCGCAAGATTTGCAGAAACTGCACCAGGCATTGGGCAGCGCGCGGCAATTGCAGCAGCAACTGAGTCAACAATTTTCCCGTCAGGTTATGGTAGAGGTAAGCGATGTACATCCCGCAGTTGAGTAAAGAAGGGGGCCAACTGGTCGCCCGGGTGGGATGTGGCGTGCATTGGTTTAACGAACAGAGTGAATGTTCTCTTGCCTATTGCCACCCGCCGGTTGCCGACGGATTGATACTGCACGCCCGCCTTGACGATCGGCCGCTACGATTCTGGCTGGACGAGTCGCAATGGTGTCAATGGGTGGCGCCGATGCTGGTCGTTCCCTCCTGGCAGACGACGCCCGACGAGCTGCGAGAGCTGCTTGCCATTTGGACCCTGGCCGAGGCGGGAGCATGTCGTGGTGAGGAAAGTCGCTTGCCATGGCCGGTCGCCGAACGGCTTGAAGCGGGAGCCATGGCTGCAGGTATGCGCTGGAAATTGAGTATCCGCCAGGGGGAACGCAGGCTGGATTTGTACCTGTTATCGGCAGCCGAAAGCTGGCTTGGCCAACTGGCCGATGAGGCTTATCCCGTCGCCCCGGAGAACGCCTCTGCGGCGATCGCTCTCGACGTTTCCCTGCTGGCAGGATGGAGCAAGATCGCGGCCTCGACGCTGGAAATTTTGGGACCGGGTGATGCCTTGCTGTTACAGCATAGCTGGCAGGTCGCCGACGGACAATTTGGACTATTTATTGGACACCCCCTCGCAACACTGAAGCAGTTTGGTGAGGACGACAGTTTTATAATTGAGGAAATTATGGATAACTTTGATGACTGGATGGACGTGACACCGTCACCTTCATTAATTACTACCCACAACAATACGCTACTTAACGCCACCATTGCGTTGACAGTGGAAGTCGCCCAACTCGAAACTTCGCTGCAAGATCTCAGTCAGTTAGAAGTGGGCTCCTTGCTTAACGGCAAAGCCACCCATGATGGTTTGGTCACGTTGAAAATTGGTGGACGGCCGATTGCCAAAGGTACCCTGCTCGAGATTGATTCCCAGCTGGCGGTAAAAATTGATCATCTGTGCTGAAGGGCATAATTACCCGCCGTAGCCCGATATGTCCGCATGCCCTCCGTTGCCGATAGTGGTTAACCCACTATCGGCAACGGCCTTTCTGTCGTCACCTTCAAACCCAATACCTTTGCTATATCACCGTCTGGCAAGCTTACCCGGCGTAAATGACAGTACCGGCCCGATAGTGAAATTTACCGGAGGATATCGCGCCGACAACGGCTATCTATGGCCAGAAAAAAGAGGGGAAAGGGATGATGGTGGGCGGGTGAGGGGCGGTGACTTTACTGACCCGCTATGGCAGATACCACGCAGCGGGTCGCTATTTTACTTGCGAAACAACGGCGCTAATCCTCATCCGCCAGTCGTTCCTGATATTCTAAAAATGCCTGCATAACCGTTTCACGCTGCTCAATATCTTCAAAGCATTCGTCAGACAGCAATTTAACCAATTCTGACATGCGGCGCGCATAACCATGTTGACTGTGGCCCTCGGGCAACAATTGACTGGCGCGGTCATACAGCCAATCGCTGTAAACCCACGCCTGTTGTGCAATTTCCAGCAACTCTTCGGTAATGCGATCGCCGTCCACCTCGGGTAATTGCAGCTCATTGGCCACACGCTGGCTGTGATCTTCAATGGCCATAAACTGCAAGATCCGCTTAAGGTCGGTGATCACTGCCGCCAGATGAATATCACTGATATTCTGTTCTGCCGAGAGTTCAAAGGCTAACGCGCGGATCAGCGTTTTTAACTTGCGTTGCCGATCCTTAAGTTGTCGAAATTGAGAAAACCAGTAAGTCAGTCCCGATTTACGGCTGGCTGCACGTTGATATAAACGACGCAGTTCCGCCAGACCGCTGTGATTGATGGCACCGAACTCCAGTTTGCCAAATAATTGCAGCACCCAGTCTTCGTCATCCATGATGTCATTTAATGCCTGCTCGAGCTGGTTGCGTCTTTTGGTGGTCAACCCTTTCTCGTTGAGCATACTGCCCAGCAGCAGGGCCATTTCACCCAGGTCGAATTTATGGCGCTTCATTGAGTTAAGCAGATCGTCGACCTCATCAACCTCAACAACGGCCGCTATGCGTTCGCGCAAACTTTCTAATTGGTCGGGGGCGGCGCTGGCCACCTGTCTTGCCAGGCGTTGGACCATACTGCGCGGCCGCGAGCGGTCGGCACCGCTTCCCTGGCCACTGCGGCCGCTATTAAGTTGTGATCCCATGGCAATGCCAATATTTTCCTGGGCTTCATACAGGGCTTCGTCACTGGGAAACAAATTGTCCAGATCGATAATATCTGCCCCCAGCTCCGCCTTCGCCAGCTCCATTGCCGATTGTGCCGGCGTTATCTGGCTTGTTGCTTTTTTATCAACGGGTTTCTGGGCGCTAAGGTGGGTTTGCGCCAGGGCCATATTTTTATGATGGTTGCTACTGTCAATCTTGGGAATAATCATCGGCGGCCTCTTCGCTGACGTGTTTTAAACGGCTGAGTATCGAATCGAGCTGCTCTTCCAGATCCAGACTCATATAAATCAGTGGGGTGATCAGGATTGCCTGGCCCTCGGCAATGTGGTCGCAGCTTTGTACGCGCAGTGAGGGATAAGCGGCAAAGGATTGGTGCAACGCTTCCCATTGTTGCGGATTAACCTGCAAGGTACCGGCATCTTCATTCAGCAGTCGATCGAGGGCAGGGCGCAAGCGGTCCATCAGCAGTCGGGTGCTATCCTGCTGGCGAAAAAACTCCTCGGTGACCTGTGCCATCAGGCTACGCAGGCGAGGTTCCAGCCGTTGCACAATATTGCTTTCCAGCTCATGTTCCGCAACCAGCCATTGAATAGTGTTAGCGACAGCCTGCTGGCGCAAGGCAGGGGTCTCCTGCTCAACTTTCGCCAGCGCTTCTTGTCTGGCTTTTTCCCGGGCGTCGGCACATTGCTGGACGACAGAGGATAAATGCTTTTGCGCGCTGCGTCGCAACTGCGCGGCTCTACCCTGGGCTTTGGCGATAATATCCCCGGCCTTAAGGTAATCAGCCAGCTCACTGGCCGGGATCAGCCCCTCGCACGGGGCAGTAACCGCGAGTTTTCTCACGGGAATAGTCAGTTTTGTCATAAAAAACGGCCTATGCGTAATAACCAGGGAACCGCTGAACCTAAAGCCGGTACGGCCGCGGGGGATCCTGGCGGTAAAATAATCTGTAATGCGCGACAAACCAGGCAGTTCTCTGCGCTGGCGCGCAACCAGGCAATTCCTTTCTCGCTGGCACCGGCAAGCAGTTGCTCGGCGGGTAATATTGCTGGCTGGGTGGAATCAAACACCCCCAGCGCCAGTAACTGGTCGCAGGCGCGGTCGCCAAGCTGGAGGCCAAGTTGTCGGCGATAGCGTCCGAGCAACAGATAGTCCGGACAGGCAATGGCTAACAGGCCCAGGGCGGTGCAGAGGTGTTGCAGGCGAGGTTCCAGAGCCATAAGTTGCTGCTGTTGCGCTGTCAACTGGCCAGGCAAGGGGGCCTGCGCAATGCCAAGTCGCCCGGCGATCAGCCTGTTCAGCGCCGGACGGGTGGCAGGATACTGCTGGTAGCTGAGTTGCCAGGGCTGTAGCGATAATGCCGACCACCACCCTTCATCCATCCATTCGCCCGCCTGCCAGGTCAACTGATGTAGCCGCTGTAGCGATGCACAGAGGGTGGCGGTCATGATGATTTCGCTCGACGACGCCAGGCGAGAACACCCAAGGCAAGCACGGCAACTGCCAGGGTCACGGCAACGCCAATCCACGGGGCCAGTACCTGCCAGCGTGAAGACGCGGTAGATTTCGCCGTCGGCTGAAAACGGTAGTCGGTGGACTGCAGCACCACCGTCATATTTTCGGCGCGCAAATTGGGCACCCCTTTATGGATCAGATTCCTGATATCCGCTTCGCGGCTGTGCAGGTTGATACCCGGCGTAAACTTGATAAACACCGCTGCCGAAGGGATCGGTGCTTCTCGCCGATTGTTACTGGCACTTTCCGCGATAGATACCTGCGCGCTGACAACACCGTCCATGGTGCGCAACATTTTTTCCAGCAGTTGTTCTTTCAGGTAATTGATTTTTGCCTGTTCTTGCACGGGTGAGGTGACCAACTGTCCGGAGGGAAAGAGGTCATTCATGCCTTCTGTTTTGCGCGTCGGCAGCCCATGTTGACGCAGCACTTCCACCGCATCGATAAACTGCGCCTTCTCTACTTTGATGGCGACATTACCGTCTTTGACGACCTCTTTCTCGCTGTCGATATTACGTAACATCAACAAAGCCAACATTTGGTTGGCTTCACCTTCCGACAGCCCACTGTAAAGTTCGACCTTACAGCCGGTCAGACAGAACGCCATCAACAGCAACAGGCTATAACGCTTGATTGACCCGATCATTGCATACTCGTCAACTTGTTGATGCCCTGGGAAAGTGAGCCAGATATTTTGGCGATCAGTTCCACTTCCAGCGTGGCTTTTGACAGGGCTGATTTGGCCTTCATCATCGTCTCTGGGTTATTGATGATCTCCGCAGTAGCGCGGGCACCTTCAACGGCATCACCTACGGCCAGGGATTTGCTTTGTAAACCAGTGACAGCCACTTCTTCAGGGGTTTTATTTTCTTTGCCAAACATGGCACGAGTAAAGGCGGCAATATCGGCGGCTTCGGGCACAGCGGCGGGGGCTTCTACCGCGTTGTTGTCCAGTTGGTTCGCTAACATATCCAACTGACTGGTAGCATTGATTTCCATAACGAATAACTCCTGATTAAAAACAAATAAAATAAGGGCACGATTGCGGGTTAATTGGCGCTTTGGCTAATTAACTGGCGCAATAACTGCGCCTCAGAAGAAACATTGCCTTGCAGCAGCACCGAGGCGGCATTGTTATTACCGAGACCAATAAGCATTGTGGCTTCAATAATAGTCCGTGCCTGCAGGTTGTCGCTAAGATGGGGTAACGCGGCAAGAATCGTTTGTGTCTGGGTAATAAACCCATGGTTAACCGCCACCAGGCCGGTTTCAACAATTAAGCGGCGCAATGAAGCATCGAGAGAGATCATATTTTTTGAATAATCCCTGTTAACATATCTTTGACGGCACGCATAATGGCACTTTCATAGCTGACAAAGACTGAATATTGTTGAATGGCAAACTGAGCCTGCAACATTTGTGCAGGATCGTTCATATCGGCGGCAGTGACTTTTGATTGCACATCATTGCCCGCCTTTTCTACCAGTTGTGAAAGCTGATTAGTAACTGCTTCGATATCCATATTACTTTCTCTTAAACGATATTGTCGGATTGGGTAAGTACTGATTGCCGTATTTGTTTGGGGTTACAGCAAAAATGGCGGCGAAAACTGTCAGTAAAATGGGCATGATTAGAAAAACCACATTCAAGGGCAATATCCAGTACCCGCATGGGAGTGGTGATTAATAATTTTCTTGCATGCTTAAGGCGACGTTCCAGCAACCAGCGTTTGGCCGATTTACCATAGCAATCTTGAAATAACTGGTTGAATTTACGGACAGGCAAATCAAACTCTTCCGCCAGTTCGGTGATTGACCAGGGTTGTAAAAAGTTTTCTTCAATAAAGTCGCAGAATGACTTGTTGCTGGAGATCCTCAGACGAAGTAACGAGGAAAAATAGTGTCTATCCAGGCTTAAACAATAGACATAACAAAACTGAAGAAAGCTGGGTGCAGATAATTTCGACAATGAAGATAATACTTCGACCACTTCTTTCTCGACATTAACCTGTTTGACCGTTTCTTTATGTAGCAATGGTTTACTTTCTGGATCCAGTAATTCAACGACTTCTGCATAGAGCTGTTGCAGGTCGGCATTATAAAAATCCATGGTAACCACATTTATTTTATCTTGTGGGTTTACCAACAGGGTGTGATTGTCAGTGACAATGAGTGCATTGGCGGCTAAAGAATAATGTTCACCCCGGTTTTGCACGGGGACACTGCATTTGGTTATCATAAATCTGATGGCTGGCATATTTTTCTCACAAATATATTCCTAACTGTGATTTATCTTCTTCTATTACCCGTTTAAAGCATATCGGGTGATCACCTGACATTGATGAAAATTGTGTCATTTCGGGGCGTTAGGTGAATAAAAAACATGTGTAAAAAAACAGAATATTTTGCAGTAATTCGAAAATATGCATTTCAGCAATTAGCTAATATGGCCTCACCAACTACGAAGGTCGTCAATAAAGAACGCCGGGTTGTTAACAGGAATATCACACAAATCTACGCAATTAGGAAAATTTTATGAATAACATCAATGTGCAAAACGTAAACAATGTAGCTCAAGTCGGTGGTACCGCAGTTGTTCCTTCAGAGAAAGAAAAATATCTGGTGGCAATGAAGAACCACTCGCTGATGGGACAGGCAATGTGCACCATGGGCGATATGATGCTGCTGTTTACCGAACTGGCCAATGCCAAATTCCAGCAGATGTCGAACAAAATGGCCGTAGCCCGCGATGCGCAAAACATGGCTAACAAAGTTGAGATTGCCCTGACCAAACTGGCAAAAGATGGCGATACCGCAGAAGTCCCTGCAGATGTTATCGAGTATCTGAAGCAAAACAATATCCTGGTCGAAGATATGACCATTGATGAGTATGTTGCCAAACATGGCACCAGCATGCCAAAAAGCTGTTTGTTATCTATTCAGAAGTCACTGGAGCACACTTCAGGTACCGCGTCTGACTTTGTACAGCAGAGCCAGCTGAAATTGCAGCAACTGATGCAGAACTTTAACACCGCCGTGACCATGGCCAACAGTATTCAGAGTATGAATGCAGAATCGACGAAGTCTATTGCCCAGTCAATTCGCTAATAAGTA
This sequence comes from Rouxiella aceris, assembly GCF_012933545.1. Taxonomy (GTDB): domain Bacteria; phylum Pseudomonadota; class Gammaproteobacteria; order Enterobacterales; family Enterobacteriaceae; genus Rouxiella; species Rouxiella aceris. The sequence continues at coordinate 63,409 of NZ_JAADJU010000003.1, forward strand.
AGTAATCGGGCGGGCTGGCCCACTGCTGGCCCGCTTATAAAGGAAGTCTTAATTAAAGGAGTTACAAATTATGAGCAATATCTCTATCCAGGCTGGCAATGATGTCGCGCAAACCTCTGACGCAGGCAACGTTGCATCGGCAAAAGACAAATATCTGGTGGCAATGAAGAACCACTCGCTGATGGGCCAGGGCATGTGCACCATGGGCGATATGATGCTGCTGTTTACCGAACTGGCTAACGCCAAGTTCCAGCAAATGTCGAATAAAATGGCGGTATCTCGCGATGCACAGAATATGGCCAATAAAGTCGAAATCGCCATTGCCAAAATTGCCAAAGACGGTGACAAAGCCGAACTGCCTGCCGATGTTATCGACTATATGAGGCAAAACAATATCCTGGTTGAGGATATGACTATTGATGAGTATGTCGCCAAGCATGGCACCAATATGCCAAAAACCAGTTTGCTCTCTATCCAGAAAGCGCTGGAGCATACCTCAGGTACCGCTTCTGACTTTGTGCAGCAGAGCCAGCTGAAATTGCAGCAATTGATGCAGAACTTTAATACCGCGGTGACCATGGCCAACAGTATTCAAAGTATGAACGGCGAATCCACCAAGTCTATTGCTCAGTCAATTCGTTAATAAGTAAGTAATCAGGCGGGCTTTATTTCAGTTACCCGCTTGACAGGAATCTGTTATCTACAAGGAGTTTCAATTATGAACACTATCACTATTCAAGCGGGCAATGATGTTGCCGCAGCCACTACCGCAAGCAATGCGGTTTCAGAAAAAGATAAATATCTGGTAGCGATGAAGAACCACTCGCTGATGGGCCAGGGCATGTGCACCATGGGCGATATGATGCTGCTGTTTACCGAACTGGCCAATGCCAAGTTCCAGCAGATGTCGAATAAAATGGCGGTATCGCGCGATGCGCAGAATATGGCCAATAAAGTTGAAATTGCTATTGCCAAAATTGCCAAAGATGGCGATATGACCGAGCTGCCTGCAGACGTTATCGATTATATGCGCGCCAATAACATTCTGGTGGATAACATGACCATCGATGAATTTATTCGGGAAAATGGTAATACCTCTGAGGCGTTAAAAAAGGCCGAAGAACGCGGTGGCGATAAGAATTCTTTGTGGGCTGTGGATTATCTGCTGCCAAAAACTGCGCTGCTCTCCGTGCAAAAAGCGTTGGAGCATACTTCTGGCACGGCCTCTGACTTTGTGCAACAGAGCCAGCTGAAATTGCAGCAACTGATGCAGAACTTTAATACCGCGGTGACCATGGCCAACAGTATTCAGAGTATGAATGGCGAATCCACCAAATCTATTGCGCAGTCAATCCGTTAATAACAAGTAATCATAGGGGCTGGTCTATTGCCGGCACGCTAAGCAAGCGTTTTAATTTAAAAGGAATTTTCAATTATGAGCAATATCTCTATCCAGGCTGGCAATGATGTCGCGCAAACCACTGGCGCAAGCAACGTTGCATCGGCAAAAGACAAATATTTGGTGGCAATGAAGAACCACTCGCTGATGGGCCAGGGCATGTGCACCATGGGCGATATGATGCTGCTGTTTACCGAACTGGCCAACGCCAAGTTCCAGCAGATGTCGAATAAAATGGCGGTATCGCGCGATGCACAGAATATGGCCAATAAAGTCGAAATCGCCATTGCCAAGATCGCCAAAGATGGCGATCAAGCAGATTTGCCACCAGATGTTCTCCAGTATATGCGCGATAACAATATCCTGGTTGATGGCAAGACTATTGATGAATTTATCGGCATTAATCAAGATAACATTAAATTTTTAGAAGCCAAGCTGGACTATTTTGAAGGCAAGAGTGGTACGCATTGGACCCATTATTATCAAGATATCGTTAAAGATCTCGATGAGAAGGGCATTACCATTGATGGTATGAAAGCCAGCGAATTTTTAGAGGCAAACTCTTTTGAAGATACAGGCAAAAGTATTAGTCAGGACACGGGCAAGAAACTGCTTGAAGCAATGAAAACGCCGCCGACGGTATCGTTACCTAAAACTTCGCTGCTTTCCATCCAAAAAGCGCTAGAGCATACCTCAGGTACGGCTTCCGACTTTGTGCAGCAGAGCCAGTTGAAGTTGCAGCAGCTGATGCAGAACTTTAACACCGCGGTGACCATGGCCAACAGTATTCAAAGTATGAATGGCGAATCCACCAAGTCTATTGCCCAGTCAATTCGTTAATAAGCAAGCGAGTTAATCGCTAGTCACAGTAGCGGCCAGCGCTAACCCTCCGCTGGCCAGTTTTAATCAAGATGTTCATTTAAAAAGGAATTTAAAATCATGAGTCATCTTAATGTACAGACTGTAAATGATGTCACCCGTAATACGTCGGAAAATAATGTAGTTTCAGAAAAAGAAAAATATCTGGTGGCAATGAAGAATCACTCGCTGATGGGCCAGGGCATGTGCACCATGGGCGATATGATGCTGCTGTTTACCGAACTGGCTAATGCCAAGTTCCAGCAGATGTCGAATAAAATGGCGGTATCGCGCGATGCGCAGAATATGGCCAATAAAGTTGAAATCGCCATTGCCAAGATCGCCAAAGATGGTGATACGGCGGAATTACCTGCCGATGTCCTCCAGTATATGCGTGACAATAATATTCTGGTGGATGGCAATACCATTGACGAGATGCTTGACGGAAAACTCGAGGAGCTTATTGCTTCAGGGGATGTGGATACTCGTCAGCTTGACTATTTATCCGTGCTTATTGCCTTGTCGAAAGATGGCGTCGTAAATATTCCACTTGCCGAAAAGGTCAAGCAACTGGAAGACATTATGAACGACTTGGTAGCGAAAGGGATTAAAATTGATGGAAAATCCCCTTGGTCGTTTTTAATTCAAGACGGCAAGTATCAAGGATCCGGTAAGGGTATTGATATTCCGGTCGAATCTTTTGAAAAACTGAAGGACGTGGTTAAAGGCGAGCTGAAGAAAGAGCTGGCAGGTTCTGTGCAATTCAAGAAAACCGAGCTGCTCTCTGTGCAGAAAGCGCTGGAACATACTTCCGGTACCGCCTCTGACTTTGTGCAGCAGAGCCAGCTGAAATTGCAGCAATTGATGCAAAACTTCAATACCGCAGTGACCATGGCCAACAGTATTCAGAGTATGAACGGTGAATCGACCAAGTCCATTGCACAGTCAATTCGCTAATCGCCAGGTTTAGTAAAAAAGACGCCAGCGGTGTGCGAAATAATCCAGAAAACCAAGACAGGAAACAAGCAATGAAAGAATTAAACCAGCTGAAAGAGATGCTCGATAATATGCAAAGACGCCGCCTTGGTGTGCAAAAGCAGATTGCCGAGTTTAAGGTTCTTCAGGGGGAAATTGCCGGATTATATGCCAGAGCAGAAAGCGATCCGCTGGCGCTGAGTAAATTGCAAAAGCTGGATGCCGTTATGAATGGCGGTGAGCGCAAACTCCATCAGCCGGTAATTGAGAAAGTGGCAGAGGCGAAAAAAGTGTTTACCCAGTTGGGGCGGCAGATTAAACAACTGCTTCCCGAGCAGCAGGAAAGTAACGACGTCGCCCCTGCGCCTGAGACGGTGGCCCCGACCCGTGCACCTATTGCCAAAAAACATCGCCGTTCATTTGTTTAATAACGATAACCGGTAAACCAATACCTTATTAACCACGGCTTGGAGGGCGTGGATTGGCTTACCGTATCAAGGAGGATTTATGACTTCAAGTCAGCAGCAACCGCATCCAGTAGCAAATAATGACCAACTGGAGCAATTCTTTGCCCAAGGTGGGGCACTGCGCATGTTGTCCGCCACCTCAGCCGAGGATTTGGCGCAATTGGCAAGTTATGCCAGTCAGCTTTTTGCCGCCGGTGATTATGCCGCCGCACGCAATATCTACGTGTTACTGACCACGCTGGATCACCGCAATCATGAGTATTTACTCGGGCTGGGGCTGTGTCATCAACGGCTGAATGCTCATCACGATGCCCTGGATTGCTTTACTCGTGCCGGAGTCAATCGGGTGGCGGATCCTCGCGCGGCATTTTTTGCCGGACTTAGTCTGCGTTTGCTGGGTTGCGAATCGCAGGCGCATAAGGCCTTTAAGGCAGCCGTGATGACCAGCGGTCAACAAACCGAGTTTCAAGAAATCAAGGAAAGCGCCAGGCGGATGCTTGGCAATAACAAGGAAGCAGCATAATGACCATTACTTTAGATCGTTCTCTGGCAGCCATTCTGCCCGTTGCAGAATCAGGCGAATTTTCGGTATCAGCCCGGCCGCAGGCTGAACGACACCCCCAGAGCGCCGCCATCTCCTCTGCAGCCTGGACCGCAGTGCAAACCGCCAGCATTGCCGCCTTGGCGGTTCCTCGCGCCAGCGATAGCCCGGTTTTACGCGCTCAGGCAGAGGCAGCCCTGGGGAGGATAATGCAGACCCTGCCGGCCACTATTGAGGGAGCAGAAGGTAATCCATTAAAAAATATGGGGTTAAAACAGCTGGAAGGCGTTGCCGTTGAGCATATGTTTCTTGCGGCAACCTTGATGACCAATGAAATTCTCGGTCAGACGGCGAAGTCAAAAGGTGCCGTGCTGGAGAAATTGACGGAAAAACAGAATGATATTCGTCAGCAGGAACTTGCAGATTATAAAGCGCAACTGGCAGCCGAAGCCGAACAGCAGGAAAAAGCCAAAAAAGCCGGCATCTTGGGCGTGGTGTTTGATTGGGTTATCGCAGCGGTAGAAGTGGTGACGGGGATCGCCAAAGTGGTTGGCGGCATTATGAGTTGCAACCCGATGATGGTTGCCGGCGGGGCCATGGATGTTTTAGCCGGCTCTGCGGGCATTGTTAAAGCCGTCGCCAATACCTTGGCGTTAGTCGACCCGGATAATGCCGAAAAGTATCAAGACATTGCCGAAAAGGCAGGTTACGTCCAGTTGGGCTTTGAAATTGCCGGTGCGCTGGTTGATGTCACCAGTGCGGCACGTAATGCCATTGTGTCTAAAGTGATCCCCAACGTGGCCAAAAAAGTGTTGCAGGAAGGGGCCGAACAGGCACTGAGCGCTGGTATCAAGAGTGGCTCCAAGGCGGTGGTTACTGCGACTGCACAGCAGATTGGTAAAAAAGTGGCCGCCGAGGCGACGCAACATATTGGTAAAAAATTAGGCGACAAATTCTGTAAGGAAGCCATTGAAAAAATGGTTATTGAGGCGGTAGAGACTGCGGCCAAGAAAACGTCGAAAGCCCTGAAAAAAGGTTCTGAAAAAGCGGTGAAGGAGATCACGGATAAAGTTGTCGCTGAAGTAAGATGGCAGGTGATCACCGCCTTTGCCAAATCTTCCTTTAGTGCGACTAAAATAATGACCAACACCCGTCAGATAGTGTCGGGCGCGCAAGCGTTGACCAGTGCCGCTATCGAAAAACAGAAAGCGGACCTCAGAAAAGAGATTGATCTCCTGATTTTGGATCAACAATGGCAGCAGATGTTTTTCCAATACTATGAGGACCGTAAAAAAGAGATCGTCAAAAAAGTTCGTGAGCTGCAGTCGGATCAGGCGCAGGTCATGGAGGGCGGTATCCAGGTTCTGAGCCAGATTGCCTCTAATCAGGCACAGATGGCGTCGTCCATGGTGTAACGGGAAAAAGGAGCCAGGGACGGAATGAGTAACAATACCGTTAGTTGTTATCGAATTGCTTATTCACCAGCAACAGACTCGAGTGTTAACGTTCAATCTGCGGATAATTATCAGCAGAAGTTGAATAACCGGATGCTTGATAGCGGAATTAAAACAATTAACCGCGAAATGGCCGTAGAACTAATGGGGTCGCTGGCAGAGCCTGAGTCTATAAAATCGATTACTCATTGCCTTAATTCAATGTTTCCGGCCCTGGCGCTAACTGAAAATGAAGGTAATCAGCTGGCAAATAAATTACAAACGGCGATGGCCGATCATTTTGCCACGACAGAAGGAGAGCTAACGCCCAGTGAATTTCTGAACTTGATGTTTAAGTATTTAAGCGACCGTCGTAATCTGGAAATACAGCGGGATTTGCAGGTAGTCCCGCTGCTATATACACTGATGGTGGTGATTTATAATACGCGAAGTCAAGCTGCAGACCACGACTGGATGGCCAATAAAGCGCAGGCCGTTAACGAACTGGTGCAAGGGATTGGTACCCTGGGCAGTATCTTGCTGCAAAATGATATTAGTGTTGCGGATAAAAATAGCAAACAAGACGATAAGCTGAATGCGCCAGTAAATAACCGGGCAATACAAATACCGACGGCGAATAAAACGGCTGCCGCTTCACCCGCTGCCTTATCCGGTATGGCTTTTATTGTCCCTGCCAGTAAAGATAAAGGAGTGGCAAAACAGCTTAATCCGGCTGGCAATAATGCCGCTGCTCCTGTTGCGGGCAGTAACGGATTGTTTATGGTAGCGCAGAAGGCAAAGGATACGATCAATTTGGGGCATATTCCCCATGAGTTCACGCAACAGGTGAATGATATAATTGGCGTATTCGTCGCAGATAAGCAAATTGATAGCCAGTTGTGTGAAACGCTGGCTGAATTAAGCGACGTATGGATGAATGGCATTCAAGCTGCAGTGGATAAAATGCTACAGCAGGAAAAATTGCAGGATCGCCAGGATGCAGAAACAATGCAAATGCTGGTGAAGCTGTTGGCTAGACTAGCCATGACATTAGACGTGGCGCATACCGTATATAACGGGCCGAGATAACGCTTCTCGCTTGTAAATAATTAGATAACGTCCGCAGGACAGCGGGCATAAATACACTTAATGGAGAAATAAAATGACCACAATTAATCAAATCACTCATACACCCGTCACTGCCACTGAATCTGCCGCTGCCAGCAGCTCGGCGACGGCGGGCAGAGGGGCGATTGCCACACTGGAAAGCATGATCGCCATGCTGCAAACCATGAACAAAGAGATCCGCGATTTACAGCGTAACTTTGTTATTTCAAGCCAGGATGTTGCCGGTGAGAAAATATCGATCTTTATGACGACCAAAAGGGATGCCATTGAGCAAAATCATCAGGCTGCACGTCAACAAGCGGTAGGTAAAATGGTTGCCGGTGTTTTCTCGGTGGTGGGTTCATCAATGGGCGCAGCGTTTAAAAGCGAAGCAATCAGCAATGGAGCCGGTGGTATTGGCAAGATGGTAGAAGCTGGCCAGGGCCTGGATGCCGCCGATATCACCCGCGATGCGCAAAAGTTGGATCTACTGGGTGAATACCAGAGCAACGCCTCAGATAAGTTTAATAAGTATCTTGAAAATGCCGAAGATAAAGCCTCTGAGGCATCTCGCCAGATGCTGGATATGACTCGTGAGTTAATGAGTCTCCAGGAACGAATTATGTCGGTAGTGAAAATCTAATTGATCATTCAAGGTGGTAATGGCTCAGCCTTACCACCTACATAAGGAAATGAAAATGACCGCATCGAGTCTTAAACCTGACGTCGTCAGCCAATATCTTCTTGCTCATGGCTACCAGCCACATATCGAAACCTTTGGCAAAACTGATTATATTATTGGCTCACGCATAAAAACCCCGGATTTTGAACTGGTCTATCGTATGGAGGACGGGCAACTGATTATTTGTGATTTTATTGCCTGCCGTGAAGGCGGCCAGTCAAATCGCGCGGTGATTGCGTTTATAAAACTTATTCATCAAATCGAACGTGCAGTACCGCAGATGCGACTGGTACGCGGCCTGCAGCCAGAAAGTTTACAGCCGGAAATCAATGTGGTACGCCAGCGCCTGGCTAAGGCACTCATCGCCCAAGGGGCAAGCTGGCAGGATATTGACGGGGGATCCTGGCTGGTATATCCGAATAAATACCATAAATAACCATTTTGCCGATCTGCTGGCAAATGGTGCTTTTATCGCTTAATAGTCGCGATAGTTAACATGTACTGGTAAAACCAGTAATATTTAATTTATTAAATTAAAGGTGGTTTATTGTGTCTAAAATTACCAGTGCAATTTCAGCAATGTTTAGAAGTAACAGTAAAGCAGAGGAGGTCGCGGAGCCAAAAATCAGCCAGGCGCATAATAAAGCCGCCGAAGGAATGATTGGTCAAACGGTTGATACGCTCAAAAATGCGCAACCTCCAAAAATAACCGAAATGCCTGAGGCATTTAAACAAGTATTATCTGCAGCACCCGAGGCATTAGCTGAGGAAATAAAAAAGTATATGGCAGATAACGGTCTTAAATCGCTGTCCTTTGCCCAGGCCGATATTAATGGTTGTATCTCGGCAGTGCGGACTATTACACTCGATGATGAACACCGTGGTATCAAACTTGAAAGCAGTGACGATAAATTGGCGAAAGCCAGCATAATGTATTGCACAACGGCAGATCAAATGAATGATCTCAAACATCTGCTTTCAGACCATAAACCGATAAATCCAGACGAAGACGAAGCGCAGCCTAAATCCAGTTCAGATCACAGCCAGAATATACCCGCGCCGCTAATAGTATTACATGCCAGAACGAAGAGTAAAAGCAGGTTTGAACTGCCTGCTAAAAATAATAACCAGCCTCTGCGAGCTACTGATGAAATTAAGCCATTGAAAGATGATGCCAATAAAATACAGAGTCAGACGGATAGAGGTTTGGCAAACAAACCCAAGGGGATACTTAAAAGTAGGCCTGTGAATCAAACGCCGAATCAGGCGGGTAGCGAGATAACAAACGCAGACAAGGTAAGCTTAAATACAGCATCAGCAAAAAAGAGTGTCAGGTTTGATCTGCCTGTTAAAAGGACTAAGCGCCAGGCGCCAAAAGCACCAGATAATATAAAGTCAGTAAAGAATGACGCAGATAAAAATAATAAACCGGCTGACTTGGCAAGCAATATAGCCTCCCGGCAGAAAGTTAAAATCGATCCATCAACGGGTAACGGTAACTTTGCATCTCCAGGTGTGGAGAGTAAAAAAATCAATAAAACAGCCACCGATCTATTAAAAGCCATAAAAGAAAACGAGGAAAGAATAGCAGCCCTGGCAAATTTAGAAGCTGTAGCAGGTAATAATTCGCTTTTAAAGAGCAAGGCGGCTGAGCTAAGTGAGAAAATCCTGATACAACAAAAAAGGTATCAATATTGTGCGGCACTTAAAAGTAAAGGTGTGTACAAGGATGAACCACTTAATAACGCCCAGGTGAAGAGATTAAATGAAATAATGACCGAGAGCAGACAGGAAATAACCAGATTAAAGGCTATCAGGACGACGTTGCAGCAACAGAAACAATAAATTCATCATGGTAAGATGAATTAAAAAAGTACCCCCCGTGAAAGTCAGCGGCTCTCACCGGGGGGCTTTCAGTAAAAATAACAAAAGTCTTAATCTAAAAATTAGGGTCTGCACCTGATACTCCCGGCATTGGCGGTCGCGGATAATGTGGGCAACTTCCTTATCCCCGGACCCTAATAATGGCGATATTTGACCAACCATTACAGATGATCGTACTGCTGTTTGCGCTATCGATCATGCCGCTGCTCATTGTCTTAGGCACCTCTTTTCTTAAGCTTTCGGTGGTTTTTGCCCTGTTGCGTAACGCATTGGGTATTCAACAGATCCCGCCAAATATCGCGTTATATGGCCTGGCCATGGTGCTCACGCTATTTATCATGGCGCCGGTGGGCATGGAGATCCAGGACAACCTGGGCAGCAACCCGGTAAAGATTGAATCCCCGGCGTTTATTCAGCAGGTTGAGTCTGGCATTTTTGCCCCTTATCGCGAATTTCTTGAGCGTAATACCGCTCCGGAACAGGTGCATTTTTTTGCCGATATTGGCCACCAAATCTGGCCAGAAAAGTATCAGCAGCGCATACCTGATAATTCCTTATTGGTGATGATGCCCGCCTTTACCGTTAGCCAACTGATTGAAGCCTTTAAGATTGGTTTGCTGCTGTTCCTGCCTTTTATTGCCATCGATCTGGTGGTATCCAACGTGCTGTTGGCGATGGGCATGATGATGGTGTCGCCAATGACCATATCCATGCCACTTAAATTATTGGTGTTTGTGCTAATGGGCGGCTGGGAGAAGTTGTTGAGCCAGCTGGTCCTCTCCTTTTCGTAACCACGGGATTAATAATGAGCGAAGCGATGATAACCCAGTTGGCCAGTCAAATGATGTGGCTGGTGCTGATGCTGTCTCTGCCTGTGGTGGTGGTGGCTTCAATGGTGGGGGTGATGATCAGCCTGCTGCAGGCATTAACCCAGGTTCAGGAGCAGACGATTCAGTTTTTGGTCAAGCTGGTGGCCGTCTGTATCACCCTGGCGGTGACCTATCACTGGATGGGCGATGTATTGCTCAACTACGCCGGTCTGGCGTTTGACCAAATTACCCTGATGCGTGAATAACATGATGCAGTGGACTCAATGGATGCCGATCCTTGGCCTGTGCATGTTACGCCCACTCGGTGTGTTCCTGCTTATGCCGTTATTTAGCGCCTCCAATCTTGGCGGCATGCTGATCCGCAACAGTTTGTTGCTGGTGATCGCGCTGCCGTTACTACCGGTTTATGCCCACTGGCAATTACCCGCTGGCGGGGCCTGGGGTTATGTGATGCTGGCCATTGGTGAACTGTGCATCGGCCTGGTGATTGGCTTTTGCGCCGCCATCCCTTTCTGGGCGCTGGATATGGCCGGGTTTCTGATTGATACCATGCGTGGTTCTTCTATGGCCAGCGTGCTTAACCCAATGTTAGGGCAGCAATCGTCGCTGTTTGGCATGTTGTTTACCCAGGTGTTTAGCGTGCTGTTTTTGATGAGCGGATGTTTTAACGAACTGATCAGCGCCATCTACCAGTCCTATGTCACGCTGCCGCCAGGTGGGGCGCTGAATTACAGCCACGATGCGCTGGCATTTCTTAGCCGCCAATGGCAGTTGATGTATGAGCTGTGCCTGCGCTTCTCCATGCCGGCCATTGTGGTGATCATGCTGGTGGATATGGCGATGGGGCTGATCAACCGCTCGGCGCAACAGCTTAATGTGTTCTTTCTGGCTATGCCGATTAAAAGCGCCTTTGCCCTGCTGATGCTGATAATCAGTTTTAATTTTGCCTTCAATGGTTTTCGTGAATATAGCGCCAATTTTAGCCATTTAAGCCACAGCCTGCTGGAGGTGTTCCGATGAGTGAAAAAACGGAAAAGCCGACACAGAAAAAAATCCGCGATTCGCGCAAAAAAGGCCAGGTGGCGAAAAGCGCCGAGATCACCAGCGGCATGCAGTTGGTGATGGTGCTGGGATATTTCTGTCTCGAAGGACCGGCACTGTGGCGAGCGTTGCAAAATCTGCAGGAACTGGCGATTAGCGCCGTCAATCAGGATCTCTCCTTTGGGCTGAGCCTGTTTATGGCTGCCTTTCGTGACCTGATGATCCGTTTTGTCGGTGGTATCGCCGTGTTACTGATATTTAGCGCAATTCTGACCATTACTGCGCAGATAGGTCCACTGCTGGCAACAGAAGCCCTAAAGCCATCGTTTAAGAAACTGAATGTCGTCGCCAATCTCAAAAATATGTTTTCAATGAAAAACCTGTTTGAGTTCACTAAGTCGGTGTTGAAGGTCTCGATGCTGTCGCTGATTTTTTACTATCTGCTGCGACAAAACACACCGTCGATTCAGTTTTTGCCGCTGCATCCTATCACTACCGGATTAGAGGTATGCGTAAAACTGCTGTTTTGGATGTGCCTGACGCTGATTGGTTTTTATGTGGTCATCGGTATCGCCGATATCGCCTTCCAGAAATATGACAACACCAAGAAGATGATGATGTCCCTTGAGGATATCAAGCAAGAGAACAAAAACTCCGAAGGCAATCCGGAAATCAAACAAAAGCGTAAAGAAATTCACCGTGAAATTCAGAGCGGGAGTCTGGCGTCCAATGTGGCCAAATCGACGGCCGTAGTACGTAACCCGACCCATATCGCTGTGTGTTTGTACTACCACCCGGAAACCACGCCGTTGCCGCAGGTGATTGAGATGGGACGCGATAAACGTGCCCTGCATATTGTGCGCCTGGCGGAGAAAGCCGGGGTACCCATTGTGGAGAACATCCAGGTTGCTCGTGGCCTGGCGGCAGGAACCAAAGTCGGAGGCTATATCCCTGCCGAGTTATTCGAACCCGTTGCGCAAGTGCTACGACTGGCAATGAAAATTGATTATGACGATGATGATGATGAAAACTAACTTCAACCCTATGATTATTTTGTTTTTTTGTATACTGCTCAACGGGTGTGCCCAGCCTTTTCCCTGGTTCGGCGATAGCCCGCCGGAGAAAAAGCCCCGTCCGGCAGTGGTGTGGAACGCCACCGATCCGGCGGTGGCATCAGTGGCGGCATTAAATGCTTTTCCTGCCGTCCCTGCCAGCGTTGAGGCAATGAATAGCTTCCCGGCAGTCCCTCTGAACTGGACAACGGCGGAAGGTTCGCTGTCTGAGAAAGCGCTGGCGGCCAAAAATGCCGCCAGCGGCAAGCCGCAGGCTATTGCCCCGCCGCGGCGAACGTCGTCTGCGTTGCGCGGGAAAAATACAAGTCAGTTCCATCCGATGATTGCGAAAATTTCCGACGAAGTAGGGGTGGATGAGGATTTGTTGCATGCAATGATCAAAGTGGAATCCAACTATCAGTCGCATGCGGTATCGCACAAGGGCGCGCGCGGGTTGTTGCAGGTGATGCCTGCCACCGGCAAGCGTTTTGGTTATAGCAACTTGATGGATCCGGAAGAAAACCTGCGTGCCGGTGCCACTTATATGAAGTGGTTGATTGAGCATTTTGATAATGATTTAACCCTGGCGCTGGCGGGGTATAACGCCGGGGAAGGGGCGGTACGCAAGTACGGCAGAAAGGTACCGCCTTATAAAGAGACCCGTAACTATGTAAAAAAAGTACTGGGGCATTATCAACAACCAATGGCCGAGGATAAAAAAGTGGCTAGAGTATTGCCAAAACCGCCCATGCAGGCGCAGGAAAGTATCACCGCTACGGTAGAGACTGCGGAAATGAGCACCAAAGACCTGACCAGTAAGCTGCTTGGTTTACTGATTTCCCGTCCGAATAACTCGGCGCAGAGCTCCCATACCGGACTGACGGGTGAACATGCGGTACTGTGATCGCGGCAAATTTTTATCTAGGCGGGCAATAACCCGGCCTGCTGCAAAATAATATCGACCTGCGCTTTTTTGCTCTCACTGAGTGGTTGTGCCGGGCGCAGAGAATAAACCGGTACATCAAGGCCAACCCGTTGGATAGCGTATTTGATCACATTGTAAAATGGCGTATCCAACGCGTAGAGAGGGGGTAACCAGGAGAGTTGCTGTTGTAGCGCCACGGCTTTGGCGAGGTCATTATCCTGCCAGGCCTGATAAATGCCGCAGGTCAGTTGCGGAGCAAAATTGGCGCTGGCCGGGATCGCCCCGGCGCCACCGAGGATCAGCGTGCCAAACAGATATTCATCATAACCGGCGAATACGGCAAAATCGGGGCGCACGGGTTTGACGGCATGCAGGGTTTCGCGGATATGATTGAGGCTGTCTACCGTGTCTTTTAGCCCGACGATATTAGGATAATTTTCTGCCAGCCGTTTGATCACCGCCACCGGGATAGACTGGCCGCTGAGCGCCGGAAAGTTATAAATAATTATCGGTAGATCGAGGTTTTCCGCCAGATAACGGTAATGCAAATAGAGATTCTCTTCACTTAGCGGGTTGTAGTAGGGATTGACCACCACCACGCCGTCGGCACCGACACTTTTGGCGTGACGGGCAAAACGCAGGGTGGCATCGCTCCCAGGATGGGCGGCACCAATCAACACCGGCACGCGTTTATTGACATACTGAGTGCAGAATTCCGCCACTTCCAGCCGCAGTTCGTCGGACATATGGGCAAACTCCCCGGCGCTACCGAGAAAGAACAAGCCGTTAACCCCCCCGGCGAGGGTGAAATCAATCAGACGTTGCATAGCCTGGCGATCGAGCCGGGCGTTGGCATCAAGCAGTGTGGCAACCGGCGGGATCACGCCGTGAAACAGAGGTGTGGACATCGGGCTTCTCCATAAATGAACGGTATTATCATTTATAGAACGATGTTTCATTTTTATAAATAGCCGGGTAACAATTACAGCGCTTTAACCGGAGAAGTTGAAGCGCTGTCACATCTTTGCTGTTACATGACCAGCGCCTGACCGTCTTTGCGCGATTCGCTACCCGCCAGATAATGTCCCTGCGGATGACGCAATATCACCTGGGCACCGCCAAAACTGTGGCCTTGCAGCGGGTCCTCGACCAGCAGTTCATGACCCATGGCGCGCAGCGCGGCCAGCGTATTGGTGTCGAGGGTTGATTCAATGGCCACCTGGCGACCGGCTATCACCCGCCAGCGTGGCGCATCAATGGCCGCCTGCGGGTTTTGCCCGTAGCGCATAATACGAATGGCCAACTGTAAATGACCCTGCGCCTGCATTGGACCGCCCATCAGACCAAAGGACATCAACGGCTTGCCTGCTGCATCGGTGGCAAAGGCAGGAATAATGGTATGCAGCGGGCGTTTGTTGGGGGCCACGCAGTTGGCATGGGTCGGATCGAGCACAAAACCACAGCCGCGGTTTTGCAGGCTAATTCCGGTGTCCGGTACCACCACCCCTGAACCAAAGCCCATATAGTTAGACTGAATAAACGACACCATCATGCCGCTGGCATCGGCAGTGGTCAGATAGACAGTTCCGCCGGGCTTCGGCGACCCGTAGCTTACGTCACTGGCGCGCAGCGGATCGATCAGGCTGGCACGCTGTGTCAGATATTCATCGCTAAGCAGCTGCTGTGGGGTGAGCGGCATATGATCGCTATCGGCAATATGCTGATCGAGGTCGGCCAGCGCCAGTTTCATGGCTTCAATGGACAGATGCAGCGTTTGCACCGAATCCACCGGTTGATGGCCAAAATCCAGTTTTTCCAGCATGCCCAGTGCCATCAGGGTGGCGATCCCCTGGCCGTTTGGCGGCAGTTCGTGCACCGTGCCGCCGGCAAAGGATTGCGTTAGCGTTTCAACCCAGTCAGCCCGGTGATTGTCCAGATCCGCAAGGGTCATGGCACCGCCAAACTGCTGACAATGAGCGATCATTTTTTCTGCCAGCTCGCCGCGATAAAAAGCTTCCCCTTGCGTTTTGGCGATCAATTCCAGGGTATTGGCCAGTGCCGGATTGCGGAAAATCTCGCCAATCTCCGGCGCTACGCCTTGTGGCGCAAAGCAGGCGCTAAAGCCGGGCTGATCGTGCAGCTTGCTTACGGCATTTTTCCACAGGCGGGCGATAAGCGGCGATACCGGAAATCCCTGACGTGCATAGTCGATAGCGGGTTGCGCCAGGGTAGTCAGCGGCAGAGTGCCAAACTTTTTCGCCAGTTCCACCCAGGCGGACACGGCACCGGGTACGCTGACCGCGTTCCAGCCATAGGTCGGCATCGCCGTCTGACCGGCAAAATAGTCGGCGTTCCACGCCGCCGGTGAACGACCCGAGGCATTGAGGGCGTGGGTTTTTTCACCGTCCCAGACAATGGCGAAGGCGTCGCTGCCCACCCCGCAGCCGCTGGGTTCGACCACGGTCAGCGCCATGGCGGTGGCGACCGCCGCATCGACGGCATTGCCTCCCAGCATCAGCATGCGCATTCCCGCCTGCGCGGCCAGCGGTTGTGACGCGGAGACGGCATTGGCACCCATCATGGTCGGGCGCAGCGTCGGATAGGCGACGTTGAAATCATAAGGCTGAGACATAGCTACTCCTGAAAATAGAGCCGATAAGCAAGCGGTTAATCCGCGCGAGGGTCGAGGGCATCGCGCAGCCCGTCGCCCAATAAATTAAATCCCTGTACGGCCAAAAAGATAGCTAAACCGGGAAAGATTGACATCCAGGGGGACTGGGCCAGAAAACTGCGGGCGGTATTGAGCATCGCCCCCCAGGAGGCATAGGGCGGCTGCTGGCCAAGACCTAAAAACGACAAGCTGGCTTCGGTGATAATCGCCGAGGCAATCGCCAACGTGGCCTGAACCAAAATGGGTGACATAACATTGGGCAAAATATATTTCAGCATAATCCAGCGGTCGGGCAAGCCGATCGCCCGCGCGCCTTCAATATATTCTTCATTGCGGATGTTCATCACCTGGGCGCGGGTCAGGCGCGCAAAGATCGGCATGGCCGACAGGCCAATGGCAATCATGGCATTGCCCAGACTGGGGCCGAGAAACGCGCCGAGGGCAATGGCCAGCACCAGAAACGGACAGGAGAGCATCGCTTCAATCACCCGCGAGATAACACTGTCAATCCACCCCTGCCAGTAACCCGCCAGCAGCCCTAAAGGGACACCGAGAACAATGGCAATGGCCACCGACAGACAACCGGCCATCAGTGAGGTTCTCGCCCCCCAGAACAGTCGCGAGAGGATATCTCGTCCCAGTTCGTCGGTACCCAGCCAGTGCAATGCCGAAGGGGCTTTGCGCACTGCCATAAAATCGGCCTTGATCGGATCAAAGGGGGCGATCCACGGTGCCAGCAGCGCCAGCAAGGCAAAGGCGATGACAATTGCGGCGCCAATTACAGCGCTCTTGTTACGCAGAAACTTGTCCAGCACCCGACTGGCTGGCCGCCGGGTGACTAAAGACGAGGTCACAGCAAGGATAGCCTGGCTCATATTATCCCTTTCGCATACGTGGATTGACCAACACATACAACATATCGGCCAACAGATTCATTAGCAGAAAACCGACAGCGACCACCATGACCACCCCCTGAACCACCGCGTAGTCGCGGTTGAACACCGAATCGACAATCATTTTGCCGAATCCGGGGACGGTAAACACCTGTTCGCACAGCACCGCACCGCCCAACAGCTCGCCAAATAGCAGGGTGGTCAAGGTGATAATCGGCACCAGGGCATTACGCAGCGCATGTTTAAAAATCACCGTAGTGGCTAACAGTCCCTTGGCCCGCGCAGTGCGAATATAATCGGCTTTCAGCACCGCAATCATTGCCGCGCGAGTATGGCGCATCAAAGTGGCCGACAAGCCGGTGCCCAGCACGGCGGCTGGCAGGATCATGGTGCGCAGGTTCTGCCACGGGTTTTCGGCAAAGGGCACATAGCCGGAAGCCGGTAGCCACTGCAACTTCACCGAGAACAGCATAATCAGCAACACCCCTAGCCAGAAATGCGGGATAGAAATGCCCGACAGCGCCACAAAATTGGTACTGTTGTCGATCCAGCTGCCTTTATGGACCGCGGCGATGACCCCCATACCAATACCCAGCACTAAAGCGATCAGCATGGCCCACATCGACAGCTCCAGCGTTACCGGCAGCTTGCTGGCAATCAACTGCCAAACCGGTTCCTGGGTGCGCAGCGAAATGCCAAAGTCGCCATGCAGCGCATTGCCTACCCAGTGAAAATATTGGCTGGGAATAGGATCATCAAGATGATATTCCGCGCGCAGCTGGGCAATCACCGCCGGGTCGCGCTCTTCACCCGCCATGGCGGTTATCGGGTCTCCCGGCAACAGTTTTTGCAGTGAGAACACCATCAGCGTCACCAGGAACAGCGTCGGCACCGCAGACAGCAGGCGTTTAATCATAAGCTCTAGCATAGGATCCCCTTATTTCCGGCAGGCGATTACTGGGTCAGCGTCATACCCTGTAAGCGGATCAGGCCGTCAGGATAGGGGGTAAAGCCCGCCACTTTTTTACTCATACCGAAGATGCGCGGTTCAAAATAGAGATACAGCAGCGGCAAATCGATGTTCTCTTGCTCGACCACGTTTTTGTATAGCGCTTTACGCTGCGCGACATCGCTGGTCTGGCGTGCGTCCAGTAGCCATTGATCGACCTGTGGGTTGCTGTATCTGCCGTCGTTTAGCCCGCCTTTGCTCGACAGGAAAGAGTAGATACTGCCGTCGGGATCCGGGCGGCCAGACCAGCCAGACATACTCAACTGAAAATCACCGTGCTGTTGTTTATCCAACAAGGTAGCAAACTCGGTCATTTGCAGATTAAGGTTGATGCCTGCCTCGCTGACCATCGCCTGGATCACCTGGGCTACCTGCTGCGCGGTCGGATTATTGGGCACTAGCATGGTGATAGTCAGCGGTGTTTTGACCCCGGCTTCGGCCAGCAGAGCTTTGGCCTTGTCAATATTGCGCGCGCTAATGGGCACATCGGCATGATAAGGGCTGACCGGGGAGAAGGGCTGGTTGGCAGGCGTATATTGCCCGAGGAATACCACCTGATTAATGGCATCGCGATCGATAGCCAATGACAGCGCCTGGCGGACTTTTATTTCTTTGGCCAGCGGTGTGGCGGTATTAGTGCTGCCGTTGGCCATATTGACCGTCAAGCCCATATAACCCAGACCGGTTACTGAGGCCAGCGTCAGCTTGTTATCGCTTTTAACGGTTTTAACATCGGTGGCAGCAATACCTTCGGTAATATCCAGATCTCCCGCCTGCAGGTTGGCCAGGCGCACCGAGGCATCGGGGATCGGTAAAAAGATGATTTTGTCAAAATGGTAGGCGTCTTTGTTCCAGTACTGATCAAAGCGTTTCAGTACGATGCGGTCTTGCTGCACGCGGCTGACAAATTCGTAAGGGCCGGAGCACACCGGATGGGCGGCAACGTTGCCTTTGGCGGTAGCCTCCGGGGCCATCATGGCACCGGCGCGGTCGGTCAACTGCATCAACAGCGCCGCATCGGCATTTTTCAGATGCAGTTTAACGCTGTAAGGCCCGGTCACTTCCACCGACTCAATGGAGGAGATTTCGCTTTTACGCAGCGAACCGCTCTGCGTCAGATAACGCTCAAGATTATATTTCACCGCGTTGGCATCAAATTTCTCGCCGTCGTGAAACACCACGCCTTGCCGCAGATTCATGCTCAGGGTCTTGCCATCAGCACTGGATGACCAGTCGGTGGCCAGCCCGGGAACAATGGCCAGATGCTGGTCGACATCCACCAGGCGGTCGCACAGGGCACCGAAGACAAAGCGGCCATAATAGGTGCGCGCCGTGGCGGGATCGAGCTGATCGGGATCGCTGCCGAGTCCAATGCGCAATACGCTTTCAGCCTGTGCAAAACCGCTGCTGGTCAGCAATATCAGCGCGCTTAACGACGCGGACAACCTTGGGCGAAATTTCATGGTGTGCTTCCTTCAGGGAGAGTGGAGATCAAGGGAGAGGGAACCAGCTGCTGGCTGGCTTGTTCAAACAGAGCGCGTCGCAGGATAAACGCCGCCGACGGTGGCGGAACCAGCACGGCGGTCCTTGAGCGTTGCAGCTCAGTCCAGCGATGACAGGCTACTTGCCGAGAATCACCCACATTTTCCAGCGGCGGTTCCACCTGACGGCACTGCTCGTTGGCATGGGCGCAGCGGGTGTGAAAACGGCAGCCGCTCGGCATATTGCTCGGATTGGGCATATCACCCGGCAACAGATCTACCGGACGTTTAACCCCCGGCGACAGCAGGGGGGCCGAGGCGATCAGCGCTTGGGTGTAGGGATGCAGCGGCGCATCAAAAATATCGTCGACACTGGCCAGCTCAACGATTTGCCCGAGATACATCACCGCCACGCGATCGCTCATATGACGGATCACCGCCAGACCGTGGGCGACGATAATCATCGTCAGGCCAAATTGCTGTTTCAGGCTCTCCAGCAGATTGACGACCTGGGCCTGCACCGAGACATCCAGCGCCGATACCGGCTCGTCACCGAGCAACAGTGTTGGCTGCGATGCCAGCGCACGGGCAATGCCAATTCGCTGCCGCTGACCGCCGGAAAACTCGTGGGGATAGCGGTGGCTAAACGCCGCGGGAAGCCCGACGGTGGTCAATAACTCTTTCACTCTTGCCTGTCGGTCCTGGGCATTCGGCAGGATATTGTGCAGCCATAGCGGTTCAGCGACGATCTGTTCCACCGTCATTCGCGGATTAAGCGAGGCAAAAGGATCCTGAAAAATAATTTGCAGCTCGCGGCGCAGCGGCTTCATTTGGGCGTTCGACAGGCGACTGATATTTTCGCCCTGATAGAATACGTCACCTTCCGAGGCGCGCAGCAGTTGCAGCAGCAGGCGGCCCAGTGTCGATTTCCCCGAGCCTGACTCGCCGACAATTGCCAGGGTTTCGCCGTGGAAAATACGCAGTGAAACCCGATCGACGGCCAGCACCTCGGACGCTTTATGAAACAGCGAGCGCGGCCCTTTAAACACTTTACTGAGCCCGACGGCTTCGAGGATCGGGCGCGGGGGAACATTCATGGCATCGTCTCCACGGTAGGGTGCAAGGTAAAGTTCTGTTCCAGGGGGGCATTGAAACAGGCCACCTGATGGCTGCCGGGCAATACGCCGAGGGCGGTGAGTGGCGGACGCTGCTGATCACAGCGATGATCGGCAAAGGGACAACGGGTGGCAAAGCGACAGCCTGCCGGCATATCGGCGGGCAATGGCAACGCGCCGGGAATGGTGGCCAGTTTGCCCTGACGTGATGCCAGCGAGGGCATTGAACCCATCAGGCCGATGGTATAAGGGTGTTGCGGATCGTTAAACAGTTCACTGACCGTTCCCTGTTCAACGATCTGTCCGGCGTACATCACGGCCACGCGATCGGCCACTTCGGCCACCACGCCAAGGTCGTGGGTGATCAGCAGCATGGCGGTGCCGCTGTGCTGTTGCATGCGACTAAGCAATGCCAGGATCTGTGCCTGAATGGTGACATCCAGCGCGGTGGTCGGCTCGTCGGCTATCAGCAGTTTCGGCTGGTTAACCAGCGCCATGGCAATCATCACCCGCTGACGCATACCGCCGGAAAGTTGGTGCGGATAGGCGTTGATACGCAGTTCCGGTGCCGGGATCTGGACTTGCTGCAATATGGCCAGTGCTTGTGCCAGCGCCTGGTTTTTATCCACCCGCTGATGACGCATTACTGCTTCGGCAATCTGTTCACCCAGAGTCAATGCCGGATTCAGCGAGGTCATCGGCTCCTGAAAAATCATGGCAATATCCTGGCCGCGCAGATCGGCATATTGCCGCTCGCTTAGTTGCAGCAGAGCATGGCCGTCAAACTGAATATTGCCCTGTAACACCTGGGCAGCAGAGGGTAACAAGCCCATCAGCGCCAGTGAGGTGACGCTTTTGCCACAGCCGGACTCACCCACCAGTGCCAGCGTTTCCCCGGCGGCCAGCGAGAATGAGATGCCGTCGAGTACGCGGCTGGGGCTGCCGCGAAATTGCACCTGAAGAGTTTCAATGGTCAGTAAAGGTGTGGCGCGGGTCGCGGGTCGATCCATCAGGCGGCTCCTTCATCATCATTATTGAGCGTGGACATAAAGGCATGCTGCAAAAACAGCAGGTGTTCACGCATCACGCTGGCTGCTTCCAACGGCTGGCGTGCCGCGATGTGTTCAACAATGCGGCGATGATGCTGGTCGTAAATATCCAGCCGCTCTTGATTACGGGCCTTATCGCGTACCGCCTGCCAGCTGGCATCGCGGCGAATGGCGTCAACGGCATCGAACAGCCCCAGCAACAGTCGGTTACCGGCGGCATCGGCAATGGCGCGGTGAAAGGCGCTGTCCCATAGCTCGATCTGATCGGCATCGTCCGCATGCTGACTATGGATCCGTTCCAGCAAGCGCCACATCAGTTGGATCTGTTCCGGGGTGGCGCGCAGTGCGGCATATTTTGCCAACCCCGGCTCAATTTGCAGACGGGCTTCCATGACCTCCAGCAAATTTGACTGGCGCGGCAGCGTTTGCAAACTCAGCGGCTGCGCCGGGGCTTTCGGGCCGATAAAGGTCCCTTTCCCCTGTTTACGCCAGATACGACCTTCTTCTGCCAGTACGTCGAGGGCACGACGGATCTCCCGGCGACCGACGCCAAAACGCAATACCAGATCCCGTTCCGGTGGCAGCGGTTGCCCCTCGTCGGGATGCTGTTCCAGCAACTGGCGCAGTTGCTCCAGTGCGGAATGAGAATTTCCGCGAGGTGGGTCCAGATGGTCAACGATCTCTGACATGACAGTTTCCTGACAGACAAGGTGAAGGATAAATAGTGGATTGCATAAATCGAACCAATTTTTATTTGGTTCAAAAAAAGTTGCCGTTAGCAGATAAAAAAAACCGGGTCGTGGCGGTTCGGGAGACTGTCATTTTTGATTAAATAAAAAATTAAATAATATTAATCATGGTGATAGATGAGTATTTGTCGTGATAACAGCGGCTGGATATAAATCACACCGGCTATTTTTAGTTATCAAGCCAGCACCTGGGGTGAATCATTAAAAATAAGGTTCGCACTCTGGCAGCACCGTGCTTTGCCCCAAATTGGTCAGATTTTGATCCTGTTTTGCACCTTGTTGGGGATTGTTCTCATTTGTGCTTGAGTGGCGAGTAAATATACAAAACGGTCAAGGCGCATACAGACTGTTAATTAATCGGTTAGTTAAATTTGGCATGATGGTTGCAAAGTCCATAAGCCGCGCCGTCGGTGCCAGTTCGGTAAGAAATTCGTCAGGACGTTGATTTACATACTGCTTTTTACACACACCAGGTTTTTTAGCAATGGCAACCTTTACTACCGGAGTCTAAAAGCATGAGAATGAAATCTATTGCAGTGTCTGCCTTGTCGTATCTCTGTCTCATCTTCAGCAGTGTTTCGGCCATCTCTCCGGCGTTGGCCGCTGAAGCCCCTCTGGAAACCAACGCCGAGCTGCATGCGCAGCTACCGGCCAAGATCCGCGCCAGCAAAGTGATCAACCTGGTGACGGATGCGCACTATCCCCCTTGCGAATCTTTTGCTGAAGACAATAAGACTATGGTCGGTTTTGAGCCTGATCTGTGGGATGCCATGGGACAAGTGCTGGGGGTCAAAATCAAGCCGGTCTCCATTGATTTTGCCGGGCTGATCCCCGGAGTAAAAAGCGGTCGTTATGATATTGCGGTGGAATGTATCTCTGACAGTCTGGAGCGCGAAAAACAGGTCACCTTTGTTGACTATGCCTATGCGACCAACGAGGTTTATACCCTGGCCAGCAATAATAGCGTGCAAGGCGATCCCTTGACCCTTTGCGGCCTGAGTGCCGGGGTGCAAACCGGCACCGACTTTGAACATGCCATTAATGAGATCTATACCCCGAACTGCGTCAAGCAGGGCAAAGCAGCGATAAAAACGGTCACGTTGCCATCGGCGGATGCGGTGCTGCTGGCGCTGTATGCCGGACGCGTCGATTTTGTGCTAAATGACGCAGCGGCGGCGGGTGAAATCAAGAAAAAGGCACCTCATCCTATTCGCACTCTGCAGATGCCTCTGATGCCGAAATACTATCTGGGCATTGTCGTGGCCCATGAAAATGATGCTCTGGCACAGACCTTGTTAAAAGCGCTGGAGGTGCTGCACGCAAACGGTACCTACGACAAGATTATGGCCAAATGGCAGCTGTCTGACGTCCGGCTCGACAAACCCGGCATCAATCTGATGAAAACCAACCCAATCTGATCGAGGCACATTTATGTTCCACGTTGCAGATAAAGGGCAGTGCGCAGATCGTTCAGAAAGCTGCGATGTATTGATTATCGGTTCGGGGGGCGCCGCGCTTAGCGCGGCACTTCGCGCGGCGGCGGCAGGTTTATCGGTCTTGATCGTCGAGAAAAGTCCGCTGCTGGGCGGTACGACCGCCATGTCGGGTGGCGCCACCTGGGTGCCGGCCAATCACTATGCGCGCCAGGCGGGGATAGCTGACTCGCCGGAGGAGGCGTTGTGCTATTTGCGCGCCAGCGCACCGCCAGGCTGGGCCGCGACCGAAGAGCCGCTGTGGCGCGCCTTTGCCTATGCCGCCGGCGAGATGCTGGCTTTTGTCGAACAATATTCGCCGTTGCGCTTTGCCTTGACCGACGAGGGCGATCCGCTGGCGGCCTTTCCCGGGGCAAAAACCTGCGGTCGCATGCTGGCCCCTTTACCCCTGGCGGCAAGCTGGCTGGGTCAGCGCGGCCTGAAGCTGCGGCCATCGCCTTTACCCCAGTTTTATACCTACCACGAGACCATTACCGAGGATATCTGGCACCACCCGATCGCCGTTGCCTGGCGCTTGTCGCCGAGTTTGTTTTGGCGCTTTGCCCGCCGTTTGCGTACCAAGGGCGGGGCGCTGATCACCGGTCTGCTGGCCGGTTGCCTGGCGCGGGGTTGCCGTATTGTCACTGAGGCGCAGGTCGACAGCCTGCGAGTGGCGGACAGCCATCGGGTGATCGGCGCGCGTTATCGCCATCGGCAGCAGTGGGTGGAGGTTAATGCACGTTGCGGCGTGGTGATCGCCAGCGGCGGTTTTGAAGGGGATAGCGACCGTCTTGGGCGGCATTTCCCGGGGCCGGTGGATTATATCTGTAGCCCGCCAACCAATACCGGTGATGGTCAGCGAATGGCCGAGGCGATAGGCGCGCAAATGGCGCATATGGATCAGGCCAATATGGGCGGCGCAGTACCCTGGCGTTATCAGGGGCAACCTTATGGTTTATCGGTCTATTTTCATTACGAACCTAATGTGATTTTGGTTAATCGCCTGGGGAAACGCTTTACCAACGAGTTTATTTTCAATCTGGGCGAAGTTCTCGATAGCCGCGATAAGCAGGGAATGCCACAACATCTGCCCGCCTGGCTGGTGGCGGATAGCCGCTTGCTACAACGCTCGCCGATATTGCGTCTGATTGTCCTGCGCCATCGCGACTGGATGATCAAAGCCGATACGCTGGAGGCCCTGGCGGCCGAGTTGTCGCTACCCACTGACAGTCTGTCCGACACTATTGCGCGCTTTAACGGTTTTTGCGCCCAGGGAATTGATGAAGATTTTCACCGTGAGCGCGCCACTGCTCATGGTAAAGGCGATAGCCGTTTTCACGGCGGCCTGCTGGCCATTAACCGGCCACCTTATTTGGCGGTGCCTTTTAATCGTTCGTTTCTGGCCACCAAGGGCGGTCCGCGCACCGATGAGTATGGTCGCGTACGCCACCGTGACGGCGAGATTATCCACGGCCTGTTTTGCGCCGGTGTCGCCATGGCCAATCCCATTGGCAGTCGGGCTGTGGGGGCCGGGACGACCCTTGGACCCAATCTGACCTGGGGTTATATCTGCGGCCGCACCCTGGCTGAACAGGCCGGGAAAATGCCGTCGCGATGTCATAAGGAGCCCGCATCATGAGCGATCTGCAACACAACGTCGCGCTGGTCACCGGCGGCGGCAAAGGTATTGGCCGGGCTGTCTGCCTTGAGCTGGCGGCCAATGGCGTCAAAATTGCATTGGTTTATCGAAGCGATCGGTTGAGTGCCGAAAACACGGCGCAGGAAATTATCGCGGCGGGAGGTGAAGTACGCCTCTATCAGGCCGAACTTACCGATCGCAGTAGCGTCAGCCAGTTGGTGGCCACCCTGATCGCAGACTGGGGGGCGATTGATATTCTGGTTAATAACGCCGGAGCCAGCGCCGGAGGCAGTCTGCTGGCGTTGAGTGACGATCGTTGGCAGCAGGTATTGCAGTCCAATCTCACCAGCTGTTTTATCACCAGCAGTGAAGTCGCCAAGGTGATGCTCAATCGCGGCGGCAGCATTATCAGCATTGCCGGGGCCTCGGCACACCGTTGTTATCCCGGAGCTGGGGCTTTTGGTCCCAGCAAGGCGGCGATCGTCAATCTAACCACCCAGATGGCAATGGAGTGGGCCCGCTACGGTATTCGCGTCAACGGCGTTAGCCCCGGTCCGATCCGCGAAGCGGACAGTGGTTGGCAAGCGCAGGAGCCGCTGCTTGCCAGAGAGGTGGCGACCTTGCCACTAAAACGCGCGGGCACGCCACAGGAAGTCGCCAAAGCCGTGCGTTATCTTGCCGCCGATGCCGGTTATACCACCGGCCAGATGCTGATTGTTGACGGTGGCGGTTTTTGCACCTGGTATCTGGCACCTTGACTTCAAGAGGCACCCCTATGACAGCAGGCACTATTCCGGCCGTCGAAGCACGGCAGGTCATTAAATTGTTTAACGGTATCGAAATTCTCAAAGGGGTCGATCTGACCATTGCCAGCGGAGAAGTGGTGTGTCTCATTGGCCCCTCCGGTTCGGGAAAATCGACCTTTTTACGCTGCCTTAACCATCTGGAAAAAATTGATGGCGGCTCCTTGCAGGTTTTTGGTGAATGGATCGGTTATCGGCAAGTGGGGGACCGGCTGCATAGTTTGAAAGAGTCGGAGATCGTGCGTCAACGGGCGCGCATCGGCATGGTTTTTCAGCGCTTTAATCTGTTTGGCCATATGACGGCTCTGGAGAATGTTATCGAAGCGCCGATGCAGGTGAAAAAAGTCCCTCGCCCCCAGGCGATAGCCGAGGCGCAACAACTGCTCGATCGCGTTGGCCTCAGCCACCGTTATCACGCCTATCCGAGCGAATTGTCCGGGGGGCAGCAGCAGCGGGTGGCGATTGCCCGTGCGCTGGCCATGAAGCCGCAGATCATGTTGTTCGACGAGCCGACCAGCGCACTGGATCCTGAACTGGTGGGGGAAGTGCTGGATGTGATGCGCAGTCTGGCAGAAGAAGGAATGACCATGGTGGTGGTGACCCATGAAATGGCCTTTGCCCGTGAAGTCTGTAGCAAGGTGGCCTTTATGGATAACGGCGCGATTATTGAAACGGACACGCCGCAGCGTCTGTTTAGCGCGCCAGCGCATGCCAGGACCCGCGATTTTCTCACGCGTGTGCTTTAAGGAACTTGCCATGAAAATCGCGATAAAAAAATGCGTAAAGCAGGTTGATTTGTGTTCAGTTAAATTATAAATTTAATTAACTGATTAATTAAATCGGTGCTGAATTGGTGGCTTTCATCGCCCTGATCCCACACCGGCTGTCCTTCCTTCAGATTGAGTGAATGAGAGAAATGATGACAGATAATCAGCATCCACAACGCCTTGGGTTGGCACACAAAAACGCCATCTCGCCCCCAAAGGCGGCGGGGAACAGCGTCGCCACTCAGCCATTGACCGTAGTGTCGCCGCGCTATTACGGACGCTGGATATCGCTGCTGGTCGCCCTGGCACTGGTGGTGATGGTGGCACACTCGATGATCACCAATCCCAATTTTGCCTGGGCCACGGTGGGGAAATATTTGTTCTCGCTGACCATTCTACAGGGGCTATGGGTCACGGTGTGGCTGACGCTGGTTATTATGGCACTGGCGATTGTATTAAGCGTGATTTTGGCGGTGATGCGTCTCTCCCCCAATCCGTTATTTAGCGGCTTTAGTCGCGGATATATCTGGTTCTTTCGCGGAACGCCGGTGCTGGTGCAATTAATTTTCTGGTACAACCTGGCCGCGTTATATCCCACGTTCAGTATCAGCTTGCCATTTATGCCAGTGATTTATACCAGCAGCATGAATGACTTAATTACTCCCTGGACTGCTGCGATATTGGGACTGGGGTTAAATGAAGCCGCTTATATGGCGGAAATTATTCGCGCCGGTATTGCCTCGGTAGATGATGGCCAGCAGGAGGCAGCGCGGGCGCTCGGTATGCAAAAGACGCAATGGCTAAGACGCATTATTTTGCCGCAGGCGGTGCCTTTTATTATTCCACCCACCGGCAACCAGGTGATTGGCATGCTGAAAAGCACTTCGCTGGTTAGTGTAATTTCGCTGTCAGACTTATTGTATTCCGCGCAGGCCATCTATTCGCGGACTTATGAAAATATCCCGTTATTAATTGTGGCCTGTATTTGGTATCTGGTCGCCACCACGGTATTAAGCGTTATCCAAAGCAAAGTTGAACGATATTTCCAGAAAGGCAAACGCCGTTAATTAATGCAGTTTTCGCCGGGGGTAGAATGAAACTTGGACTGTTTAATTTAATGTCATTTAAAGACAATCCTGGGGGGATCCAGGGGGTCATTAAGGATACTCGCAAAATGGTAGCGCTGGCCGAAGAGATCGGCTTTGAGACCGCCTGGTTTGCGGAGCATCATTTTACCAATTATTCGCTAAGCGTTTCACCGTTAATTATGGCGGCGCATATGGCCGGTTATACCCGGCGTATCAAGCTGGGCACCGCGGTTATTGTGCTACCGCTTTATCATCCCATGCGCCTGGCGCAGGAGATCGCCCTGGTCGATCGACTGACCGACGGACGGCTGGTGCTGGGTATTGGCAGTGGTTATCAGGCCTATGAGTTTGCGCGTTACGGACTGGATGTGGAACAGCGCAATCAGGCGCTGCTTGAGGGCTGGGCACTGATCTGTCGGGCCTTGACGGCAGGCAACACTCAGTCGTCAGGCTTTCAGGGCGAGTCACTGCACACCGATTTTTTGCTCAATACGCTGCAACAACCTTTGCCGCCGTTGTTTGTTACCTCCAGCAATGCGGAGATTTTACGCGCCTTTGAACCCTGGCAGCCCACGCCTTTTATGACTGCCGGTTATCGTGGATCGCCGCGTCTGCGTCAGATGGTGCAGGATGCGCGGCAGAGCTGGCGGCAGGCGGGGGCGGATGGCGAGCGGCCGATCGCAGTACAGCAATATATCCATATTACCGACAGTCGGCTTGCGGCTCATCAGGCGGCGGAGCGGGCGATGTTTGTTGCTCGCATGATCGCTGCCTTGCATGAGAAAAAAACCGCCACTGACGGTGCCTTTATCAGTGCACCGCCGTTTGCCAATGAGCCGGATGCCGACGAAATCTGCCGCAACCTGATGATTGGCGATCCGCACAACGTCGCCGAACGCATTATTGCCGAGGTGCTGGAGACCGGTGCCAGCCACTACAACTGCTTTTTCCAGTTTGGCGATATGCCGATCGATGACGCATTGCGTTCATTAACGCGCTTTGGCAACGAGGTGATCCCGCTGCTCGAAGACGCTCTCGGCCCTGTCCGCTGCTAAGGGGATGTCGCCGTTACGCTGCTTTGTCTTGTAGAAAACCTTTTGAGGGAGGTGTTTACCATGCTCGACGTGTCCCGAAAGATTGACTGTGTGGTCGACGAAGGTCAGGCCATTGCCGAGAGCATTATCGCTCAACAGAGCACTCATGCTGGCCAGGCAACCACGCTGCCGCCGCAGGCGTATCACAGTGAGTCTTTTTTTCAGTTGGAAAAAGAGAAAATTTTTCGCCAGGACTGGCTGTTTATTGGCCATATCTCGCAGATCCCGCAGGTGGGGGATTATTTCAGTATCGATATTATCGATGAACCCTTGCTGTGTACCCGCAGCGAAGAGGGGATCCGCGTGATGTCGCGGGTGTGCCTGCATCGTTGGGTACCGATTGTCGAGGGCAGCGGTAATGCCAAGGTGCTGGTCTGCCCGTTTCATAACTGGAGCTACAACATTCAGGGCCAGTTGGTGGGTGCACCGCAAATGAATCAGGCCGAGGATTTTGATCGTAAATCCTGCCAACTGCCGCAAATCCGCAGTGAAATCGTCGCCGGGATGATTTTTATTACCTTTTCCGCCGAAGTAGAACCCCTGGCAACCCGTTTGGCACCGGTGCTGCCGCTGTTTGAAAAATACCATTTTGCCGAGCTGCAAACCGCCTATCCCCTGGACTACGACTGTCCCTTTAACTGGAAAATGGCGGTGGAGACTTTTATGGAGTGCTACCACCATTCGGCAGTTCACCGCACCACGCTGGAGGACAGTTTTCCCGGGCGTCTCAGTTATATCGGCGAGGACGGCCCCGGCTGGACCTTTTGTCACCAACCTCTGCGTAAAAACGGCGATATCAGTGAAGTGTTGACCGCCGGGTTGTTGCCGTTTGCCGGTATGAGCGAGGAGGATCTGCGCCGTATCGATCTGATGCTGATCTATCCCTTCTGCCTGATTGGCCTAAATCCCGATCGAATCAGCATCAGTACGCTACTCCCACTCAATAGCGCGATGACTCAATGGCATCGCCTGGTGCTGGTCTCCCGTGAGTCGATGCAGCAGGAGGGGTTTGCCGACACCGCGGAAATGATGAAAAACAGCAGTACCGCGATCATTGCCGAAGATCTGGAAATCAACAGCCTGCAACGGCGCGGCAGCCGTTCACAGCTCGCCCGGCCCGGTCGGTTGGGGCATCTGGAGAAAACCGTGTGGCATTTGGCCAACTATATCAAAAGTAAATTACGTTAGGACGACGGCAACCTGCACCGGTTGATCATGCCGCTATTTGCTGCTGGCACTTTATTAATCAGAGAAAGAGACACCGTATGAGAACGTTAAAATTAGGCCACTCGGGGCTGGAGGTTTCCGCTGTCTGTCTGGGGTGTCTGACCTATGCCCCCAAGGAGGCCAGCGGTTATAGCTGGTCGCTGGACGAGGCGGAGAGTCGTCCCTTTATCCGTAAGGCGCTGGAATTGGGCATTAATTTTTTCGATACCGCCAACGCCTATTCCAAAGGGGTGAGCGAAGAGATCCTCGGGCGAGCGCTCAAGGATTATGCCAATCGCGATAACGTGGTGATCGCCACCAAACTCTATAATCCGATGCGCAGCGGGCCAAACAGCAAGGGACTGTCACGCAAGGCGATTATCAGCGAGTGTGAGGCCAGTCTGCGGCGGCTGGGTACCGACTATATCGATCTCTACCAGATCCACCGTTGGGATTATGACACCCCGCTGGAAGAGACGCTCGAAGCGCTGCATGACCTGGTTAAAGCCGGTAAAGTCCGCTATCTCGGCGCGTCCTCAATGTTTGCCTGGCAATTTTCCAAGGCGCTACAGGTCGCCAAATACCATGGCTGGACGCGTTTTATTTGCATGCAAAACCATCTGAACCTGCTCTACCGCGAGGAAGAGCGTGAAATGCTGGGATTATGTGCCAGTGAAGGCGTTGGAGTGACACCCTGGAGCCCGCTGGCGCGCGGGTTACTGACCCGTCCCTGGCAGCAACCAAGCGCTTCGGGGCGCAGCGGTAACGATGCTTACAGCAATAAACTCTATGCCGCCAGCGAGGAGGCCGATCGCAAAGTCATTGATGCCGTCACCACCGTCGCCCGACAGCGCGGCGTGCCGCAAGCGCAAATTGCCCTGGCCTGGCTCTATCGCCATCCCTCGGTGGTGGCGCCGGTGGTGGGTGCGACCCGATTCTCCCATCTCGAGGATGCGCTGGCGGCCACTGAGCTGGTGCTGGAGCGCGAGGAGATCCAGGCGTTGGAAGCCCCCTATATTCCACATAATGTTGTTGAGCATGAGTAATGCTCACGCTACCGATTGTCTAGCAGGCGGAACCCGTAATGAAAAAAACAGCAGAACAGATCGCAGCCATTGAGCAGTCACTCAGAGACAAGGGCGTAGAGTATTGCATGGGAGCTTATGTCGATATTCATGGCATTCCCAAAGGCAAGGTGGTGCCCATTAATCACTTTTCGCAGATGGCGCAAGGCTCTGAGCGTTACACTGGCTATGCGTTAGACGGCCTGGGCCAATCCCCGCACGAAGACGAGCTGACCTCGGTGCCGGACCTCGACCATATTATTCAACTGCCGTGGCAACCGAAAATTGCCTGGATGCCCGCGGATAATGCCTTTCAGGGGCAACCCTATGCCCTGAATACCCGGGTAGCGCTGCAAAATGTCATCAAGCAGGCCAATGATATGGGTTTTGGTTTTAATCTGGGCATTGAGTGCGAGATCTACCTGCTCAAACGTGAAGCTGACGGTTCGCTGTCGGTACCGGAAAAAGACAATAAGCTGAATAAGCCCTGTTATGACCTGCAAGGCTTTGTGGAGCAGTTTGCCTGGCTTGACCAGGTGTCCAGTTGCATTAACGAGTTGGGCTGGGATCTCTATTCCCTCGACCATGAGGACGGCAACTCCCAGTATGAATTTGATTTTAATTATGCCGATGCGTTGACCACCTGCGATCGTATGATCTTCTTCCGTTTTATGGCCAAACACTATGCCAAAGAGTTGGGGCTGGTGGCGACCATGATGCCGAAACCTTTCTCCGATAAAACCGGAACCGGCGCGCATTTCAATATGTCGCTCTACGATCTGCATAGCGGTGCCAATCTGTTCAAAACCCAGGATGCCGGGGATGAAGATCCCTATGGCCTCGGTTTGACTGAAATCGGCTACTACTTTATTGGCGGCCTGCTGCGTCATGGCCGTGCGCTCTGCGCCGCCTTTGCGCCGACGGTCAACAGCTATAAACGTCTGGTGCGTCAAGGGGCGATGAGTTATTTCTCCTGGGCACCGGTGTTTAACTCCTATGGATCCAACAACCGCACCAACTCGGTTCGCGTCCCGGCGGGCGGCGGTCGCTGCGAGTCACGTAACGCCGACGGTGCGGTCAATCCTTATCTGGCGGCGACGCTGGCGCTGGCCGCCGGGCTGGAGGGGATCCGCGAGAAAATCGACCCGCGTCAACCCAACGAAGACAATCTCTATGCCATCAGTGAAGCGGAGCGGCGCGCGCGGGGTATTGATTTCTTGCCGCAAAACCTGCTTGAAGCGGTGGAGGCTTTTGACAGCGATCCTTTTGTGGAAGCCACCCTGGGCAAGGCGCTAAAAGACGAGTTTGTGAAATATAAAACCCAGGAGTGGAATCAATATCACCTGAGTATCAGTCAGTGGGAAATAGAAAAATACAGCACAATTTTCTAGGGCTGGACGGACGCCCCTCCTGATCTGTTGCCAGGAAGGGCGTCCATCACGCGGGAACCGGCTCTAAATGTTCGAGGACAAATTCACGCATGCAGTTAATGGCATGTTTGTATTTAAAACTGGGAAACATCACGCTGCGAAACAGCACGCCGTCAAGAAAGGTGGAAATAAACATCGACATATCTGCCGGATTAACTTCGCGGAATTGACCGGCGGCAATGCCTTCCTTCAGGGTGTTCTTCAGTACCACCGACTCTTTCTCGTAAAACTTTTTAATCGCTTTATCGATATTGGTCATATGTTCATGAGTGTTGGCGTAATCCAGGCTGATTTTTGCCAGTTTCTGCATCAGGGTAAATTGCAGAATATGAATTTCTATCCACGAAAACAGGATCTGTTTCGGGCTGGCAGAATTTGCCGCAATGGTATCAAACTGCAGAAAGGCTTTTTCTACTGCGGCTTCAATAACCTTTAGAAACAGATCTTCCTTGGAGCCAAAGTAATAATAAATCAAGGCAGAATTGAGTCCGGTGGCCTTGGCAATATCTTTGATGCGCACCGAGGAGTAATTTTGATTGGCAAACAGGTCGAAAGCGGAATCCAATAAAATGGCGGCCACGTCACTGTGATTTTTTTTGCCGGGTTTGTCTTCGCTGGCGGGGGCCTTGACCCTGGGTTCCTTCATTAGCGTCCTATGGGTGTTCCGTGAGGTTGAAGAGATATTCTGGCATGAGCAAAGCGCTTAATGAAATGATTTATAGACATTTTATGGGCTATTTTTAAAATCCTCATCATCTCAACAAGTTAACTAGTTAATTAATTATTTTCGATTTCACTGGCGCTAATGACCGCCGGGAGAGGAGTCTTATGCAAGACTATCAACGCTATCCGTTGGGGGATTTTCCGCTGCAAAGCGGCGGCGTTTTACAGCAGGGCGAACTGGCGTATACCACCTATGGCACACTCAATGCTGCGGCAGACAACGCCATTTTAATTCCCGGCTATTACACCGGTACGCACCGCAGTTATCGTTCGCTGATCGCTCCCGGACGGGCGCTGGATCCCACGCACTACTTTATTGTGCTGACCAATCTGTTTGGCAATGGACTGTCCAGCTCACCCAGTCATGCCGGGCCGCAGCAGGGGGCCGATTTCCCGACTATCAGTATTGCCGATAATGTTGACGCCCAGGCGCGACTGGCCGATGCATTGGGTGTGCAGTGTTTTGCGCTGGTTTCCGGCTGGTCGATGGGCGCGATGCAGGCCTGGCAATGGGCGGTAAGCTATCCGCAGCGGGTCAAGGCGCTATTGCCGATTTGCGGCACTGCTCGCTGTTGGCCGCTGAATTTTGTCTTTCTGGAAGGGGTGAAAGCCGCGTTACACGCCGACCCGCTGTTTGCGGCCGGACGTTATCGCACCGCACCATTGGCGGGTCTGGCGGCTTTTGGTCGCAACTATGCGGGTTGGGCTTATAGCGCCGAGTTTTTTCGTGATGCCCTCTATCGTAATCTGGGTTTTGCTTCGCTGCAGGCGCTATTGCTGGCGTGGGAGCAGGATCATCAACAGTGGGATGCCAATGATTTATTGGCGATGCTGGCAACCTGGCAAAGCGGCGCGATTGATTTTACCGCCCTGGGCCAGATTAGCGCATCTACCCTGGTGATGCCGGGCAGTAGTGACAGCTATTTCACCGAACAGGAAGCCCGGCTGGAGTTTGAGCAACTGCGCTGCGAGCGGGCGCGGTGGCAGCCGTTGCAATCACCTTATGGTCACTGTGCCGGTGCGCCGGATCGCTTTGTGCAGGAGACAGCCCAAATCGAGGCGGCCATCAGACAGCTGCTGGCCTGATGGCCGGGGACTAAGCCCTGCCAGCGGCTTAGTCGATCACCGCCAGTTCGACGGTACGCCCCTGATCGAACCAGGTTTCCAGACCGGTGACCCGCAGCTGTAACTCACCGGAAATTACTTCACCAATATAAGAGATGGGCAGCGGCTCTTCGGCGGTATCATCGCCATAGACCACGCAAAATTGCTGGCGTGGACTATAAAAACAGACCGAACCGGTGCAGTAGCCGTATTTTTCACGGCGCATTCTGCCCACTTCTTCGGTTTTATATTTGTTTTCCCAGGGGGCAACGATTGGCATGGTAAAGAACACCATATCGCCAATCAGTTTCCCGTGCTGTAACACGCTGGTCATTGGCAGTTTGGCCCGCAGCTCTTTGGCCAGATTGGGCACCTTGTCTTCCCAGACTTCAATCACACAGACAGCTTCCCCGGCGACAGACATTTGTAATTTCATGCTTTCCTCTGATTCGGTTAAAAGTGAGTAAGACGAAGTGGCCAAGCCCGGTCTAGGCCGGGGTTTTAACGCGGCGAAAGCCGTCGCCGAGGCCCCAGGGAAGAATAAAATCTACCCACATATGCAGGCGGTTTGCCCACGACAGAGCCGCGTGGGATAAACGCGCCAGTTCAGCGAGGGTGGTACAGCGCTCGGCGGTGGCGACGTATAAGTGCACCAATTTGGCCGCCTCCGGCAAACTGACAAAATCAAAAAAATCTGCCTTGTAGCCGATGATCTCTTTAATCAGCAACTGCAAGGTGGCGAGATCGGCCTGCGGGCTGTCTTCTGCCACGCGGATCAACCCCCAGAGCATTTCATCGGCCAGCGTGCGGGCTTCCCCTTCGGCAAAGATAATGGTGCTGAGATATTGGCCGCGCGAGCCGGTGCCACGCGGCACTATGCCATTGCCGAGATCGGCAATTTCAGCAGGCTGCGCAAACCAGATTTTTTCACGTTCCAGCTCGAAACGTGTGATCACTTCATCAACCGTCATAGTCTGTTCTCCTGATGTGAAACTTTCGTCATTAAAAGGATTTAAATAGTGCATTTAATTAATCAACTAATTAAATGCAACAGTTGTGCCAATTGCCGGTTGATATTTAATCAATAAAAATCAATATGATGAAAATTCACCCAGCCCAGGGATCCTCAGTTAAGGGCCTGTCGGGCCATAACAGTGCAAAAATGCACCAATTCAAAGCCACAAGATGTCGAACAAATCAGGGAGATAGCGGGAAGGAAAGGGACGCTATGCAGCGATGAGGATTGCGATATACTGATTTTTTTGACCAGGATCCAGGTGGCGCGTCTATGCTCTCTTATAAATGGCTAATGCTCGGTTTTGTCTGCGTATTGCTGTTGTCCTTTGGCTACAGTTATGCCCGCACCACGCAGAACCGAGACAAAAACAGTGATCAAAGCTGGATGACCGCCCGGCGCGATTCCGCCGGTATTGCCCCGGATCCGCGGCAACTGAAAGATACCGCCATCGTTGAAATCTATACCGCCCCCACCTATGGCTGGCGAGGCATGGTGGCCGTACATCCGTGGATCATCTTTAAACGGGCAGGAGAGACGGAATATACCCGCTATGATGTGATCAGCTGGGGCAGTGATGATGTGGTACGCCGTAATTCGACGGTCCCTGATGGTTACTGGTTTGGCTCGCGGCCCAAATTGCTGGTGGATCACCGTGGTACTGCCGCCGAAGCGATGATCCCGCAGATTGAAGCGGCCATTAAAAGTTATCCTTATCCGCACACCTACCACGCCTGGCCTGGTCCCAACAGCAATACCTTTATGGCGCATATTGGCCGCGAAGTGCCGCAACTGGGGCTGGATCTCCCGGCCAATGCTATCGGCAAAGATTATCGTTCCCTGCTCAATCCTGTCGGTTTGCCACCTTCCGGTCGCGGTCTGCAAGTCTCGTTGCTTGGGGTATTGGCGGTGACGCTGGGGGTAGAAGAGGGGATCGAGGTCAATGTATTGGGATTAAATCTGGGGGTTGATATTAAATCTCCGGCGCTGCGTCTTCCCTTTATCGGACGTTTGGGTCCTGACCCAGTGGTCAAGGCGGAAGCAAGCGGGAGCTAGACGGCAGGAATTAAACGCGCAGCCTGGAACAGACTGCGCGGCGAGGATAACCGTCAGGCGACGGCGTTGTTAATCAATCTTGACTCGGAAGGTTGCGGACGACCAAACAGATAGCCCTGGAACAGCGAACAGCCTTCCTCTTTCAGGCGCTGGAACTGTTCATCGGTTTCCACCCCTTCGGCAGTGGTTTCAATATCCAGGCTGCGGCTCATGCCGGTGATCGCCCGAATAATCGCCAGTGCTTCGCGACTGTCGTGCATATCATTGATAAAGGATTTATCAATCTTGATTTTATCGAACGGGAAGGAGCGCAGATAACTCAGTGACGAGTAGCCGGTACCAAAGTCATCGAGAGCAATGCGGATCCCCAGTTTTTTCAGCCGTTGCAGGGTATTGATATTACCGAGGGAATCATCGAGCAATACCGATTCGGTAATTTCCACTTCCAGACGATGCGGTGCCAGACCGGATTCGGCCAACGCCGACTCTACCACCGAATAGAGCGCACTGTTTTTAAACTGGATCGGTGAAAGATTGACCGCCACCATCTGATCGCCAGGCCAACTGGCGGCTTCACGGCAGGCTTCATGCAGCGCATAAGAGCCAAGGCTGTGGATCAGACCGGTTTCTTCGGCAATGGGGATAAAGTCCATCGGCATTATCAGGCCATTTAGCGGATGCTGCCAACGCATCAGCGCTTCATAACCCATAATCTCGGTACCCAGGCCATTGGTGATCGGTTGGTAATAAAGGCGCAATTGGCGTTCGGTAATGGCATCGCGCAGATCCATTTCGATGACCCGTCGTTTACGGGCGGTATCGTCCATTTCCAGGCGGAAGTTCTCAAAACGGTTGCGACCATTGCGCTTGGCTTCGTACAACGCCATATCGGCGCAGCGCAGCAAATGCTCCGGTGTACCGTGCTCGTCGTCCGCCAGGGCAATACCAATGCTGAGCCCCACCGACAGGGTGTGGCCTTCGACATCGATCGCCGGGCGCACCGCTTCGATCAGCCTTTGGGCCACAATCTCTGCCTCGACGCTATGATGTAAATCCGGTAACACAATGGCGAATTCATCACCGCCGAGGCGTGCCAGGGTATCCTGTTCACGCAATACAAAGCGTAACCGTTTGGCAATACCGCGCAGCAGTTCATCGCCAATCTGATGGCCAAGGGCATCGTTGACGTTTTTGAAATTATCGAGGTCAAGGCACAGTGTGGCGGTCAGACGTGAGGAGTAGCGGGCGGCCTGCAAGGCTTCGCTTAGCCGCTGGCTGAACAGAATACGATTTGGCAGGCTGGTGAGATTGTCATGATGCGCCATATGATGAATACGGGCATGGGCCAGATGCTGGTCGGTGACATCATTGGCAATCAAGAGCACATAGTTACTGCGGGCATCACTGCCGGGAATAATCGAGGCGCTGGTATTGAGGGTTTTTTCACTGCCGTCTGCCAGTTTGATCTGGATCTCGCAGCGATGCACCCCTTCAGAACGCAGCGCGTCATCCGACAGTTTATTAAAATATTCGCTAAGCTCCGGCGACATGCATTCTTGCGGTTTTTTGCCGAGCATCGACTCGCTACGAGTGCCGAGCAGCATTTCGGCTCGACGATTAACCAGCAAGATTTCCCGCGACACGGCGTCTTCAACCACTACGCAAGAGGGGATATTGGCAATCACTGTATCGAGGAATTTTGACAGGGAGGACATTTTCTCGCCGTTATCTTCGGCCAGCTCTTTGGCGGTGAGCAACTGCTGTTCATATTCCCGGCGTTCGGTAATATCGCGGGTGATTTTGGCAAAACCGACCACTTCGCCGTGATCGTCGTGCAGGATATGGATCACCACATGTGACCAGAAGGCCGAACCGTCTTTACGGTAGCGCCAGCCCTGATCTTCAAAACGGCCATTGCGGCGTGCGGCAGCGAGGTTGTGTTCCGGCAGATTGCGCAGCCGATCGGCTTCGCTATAAAAACAGGAAAAGTGCTTACCGACAATTTCATGGCGCTCGTAGCCTTTGGTTCGGCGAGCACCGTTATTCCAGTTTGCCACTATACCTTCTGGTGTCAGCATATAGATGGCATAGTCAGCTACACCTTGTACCAACAAGCGGTACATTACATCGGGATCTTCGTTCATCTCTGTGTCTGCCTGAGGGCCACCACACAAGGCTCCGCCTTGATTGAGGTTCGGCTGCAATATACGCTGATTCCAAACGCATTATAAAATTCCACACCCATGGTACTTGATGCCGTTACCCTGCTTTTTGACCCGAATCATCGACTGTCGATCGGTACGGTATCGCTTACCAGCAAGCGGTAACTGAGCTCAATCAGGTATAGATGCTATCGCGATAGCACGAAGTTTTGGTCTGATATCGGTCTAGGTGCCGATAAAACGCTATTTTTCAATGCGTCAGAATCCGAAAATAGTAATAACTCAATTTTTGCTAGCTGTATATACGATCACAGATATTTGTTATCGGCACTGATCAAAAAATATGCAATAAAAAACCGCCTTACGGCGGCTCTAATTCAATCTGGACGCCACATTAGCGCAGCTTATGATTAGCGAGGGACAGATCTTACTCTTCTTCTTTAGCTAGCCAAACTTCTGCCATCAGCAATTCCAGCTTCTTGAACAGTCGGTAACGAGGCTGGTGAAAGCGTTGCGCTACGGCATCGGGCCGGTAAGGTTGCGCGGTGACGGTAACTGCCTGAGCTACCCCGGCGGAGAGGTCGCGCCAAAATCCTACGCCCACCCCGGCACAAATCGCCGCACCTAAGGCTCCGGTCTCTTTACACTGAGTGACGTGGATCGGTATCCCTAATACATCGGCAAACATCTGCGGCCAGATAGCGCTGCGCGCCGCACCGCCGGACAGGGTAGCTTGTTCAAACGGGATCCCGGCGGCACGTAATCGGTCGATATGCGCACGATGAGCAAAGGTCACCCCTTCAAACAGCGCATAGAGCATATCGGCCCGGGTGTGCCAACCGGCCAGCCCGTAAAATCCCGCCTTGGCTGGTCCGGCTTTGCGCCCGGAATAGAGATAAGGGTGATACAGCGGCAACTGGTCATTGGGGGTGACGCTGGCGACGCGCTCACTGCTGCGTATGGCACCCTGACCGCCGCGGCCATCGTCAAATTCACGTAGAAACCAGTCCAGATTCGCCGCCGAGGTGGCACTGGCCTCAATGGCCATATAACGGTCAGCATCAATAATCGAGTTCATAAAGACCGGGCGCAGATAATGCGGTCGCGAGACCACCACCTGATTAATGCTCCAGGTGCCGGCGACAATCGACGCTTCGCCGGGCTGCACCACCCCGGAACCAATGGCGCAGGCCACGACGTCAAAAATGCCCGCCACCACCGGCGTCCCGGCGGTGAGTCCGGTAAGGGCGGCGGCCGATGCGGTGACTTCGCCGACGATATCGCAGGATCCGCGCAGTGGTGGCAGCAGCGAGAGCGCCTCTGCAATGTCATACCAGGCCATAAGCTCGGGATCATAGTCGCGGCTGCCGTAATAGAGCAGCCCGGCACCGGCGGCGTCGGAATAATCGCCGCTTAGTGAACCGCTCAGAAAATGGGCGATCACATCTTTGGCAAACAACACATGGCCGATGCGCGCGTAGGTCTCTGGTTGCTGCTGTTTAAGCCAGCGCAGCAATACCGGGGTGGCTGCCGCCCAGGGCTGTTGCAGTGACCGTTGGTAAATCGGCGCATCGCGGCCCGCTTGTCGCAACTGGTCCACGCATTGGCTACCACGCTGATCAATGGACTGGATGCCGAGCAACGGCTGTTGCTGTTTATCCAACGCGTACAGGCCGTTGCCATGACCCGCAGCCCCTATGGCAATCACCTGTATCCCCTGGTCTGCCACCTGATCCAGACATCGACGTACGGCCTGGGTAACCCCCTGATAAATATCTTTAATTGGGCGTTCGGCAAACCCTGGTTGCGGCTGCCGGGTCTGGCCTGCGCATTCCGCTACCGAGACTACCGTACCTTGCAAATCAAACAGCACCGCCTTGATCATGGTATTTCCGGCGTCAATTCCTAACAGACATTGGCTCATCAAGCCTCCTGCGCAGATCCTGCCGTGGTTGCCGATTAATATTGCTGGTAAATCGCCAGCGCTTCACTACCGCTGGCACCCTGATGAATAATGGCCATCAAGGCTTTAACCACCTGAGAAGGATTGCTGTGTTGATAGACATTCCGGCCATATACCATGCCTGAGGCACCCTGCGCCATCAGCGCCGCAGTTTTGTCCAGCACCGTGGCCAGTTCACCTTTGCCGCCACCGCGCACCAGCGTCGGACAGCGGGCGGCTTCCACCACGCGGTGAAAATCTTCAATATTATCGGTAGGGTCGGCTTTGATAATATCGGCCCCCAGTTCACGGGCCAGGCGCACCAGCGGCACAATTTTGCTGACATCCCCCAGCGAGCCATAAGCCGCGCCCTGACCAGCCGGGGCCATCACCAGCGGCTCAATCATTAACGGCATACCGTACTGTTCACAGGCGTGGCGCAGACGACCGATATTCTCCACACACTGGCGGAAAATAGCCGGTTCATCGGGGATCATATAGAGATTGACGACCACTGCGGCGGCGTCCATTTGCAGGGCCGCGAGGATCGGCTGTTCCGGGTTGTGCAGTACCGCCCACATTTCACGGTGGCGGGCAGCGTTATAGGCATTGCCAACATCGGTGCGCATCACCAGCGCCGGTTTTTTGGCCGAATATTGTTGCAGCAGATCCGCTTGACCATAGTTGACCTGAATGGCGTCCGGCTGCGCGGCGATCAGGCTGTTCATCACACTGCCGATATCTTCCAGGCCAATCAGAAAATCTGGCTCGTTAGCGATGCCATGATCGATGGCAACATCCAGGCACTTGCCATGATTAAACAATCGATTAAGTCTGACTTTAGGCGTTGCTGACATAACTGACTCCTTCGCGGGGTTCTCTCGGATAAAGCCCGGTCAGTCCGTGCAGGCTGGCCAGGTGGGCAAGGGTGGTAGCAAGGTGTTGCTCGCGTTGATCTGCGCTCCAGCCCAGTTCGCTGGCCAGCAGGATATTGATTTCGCTGACTCGTTGATGGGTTAGCTGGCCGCTGATCGCCAGTAAGGTTCTGCGCAGCAGCAGATCCTCCAGGGTTTGCACCTGTTCATGATGAATGAGATAGCGCAATTCATTGCAACTGTAATCGGCGAGCCCGCTAAGTGGCGCATCGGCAGACTGGCAGATAAAGGCGGCTATCTCTGCGGCGAGGGTGCCATAGCGCTGTAGCAATTGTTCTAGGCGGGCAGGCGGCAGCGGATAACGCTGGCCAAGGTCAGCCAGCCAGGCGGCCCGCCGATCGGCCGCAGGGTAGTTTTTGCCGCCGCCGATGGCCAACTGGTCAGTGCGGACTTTACGACTTTCTCCCAACAGATTGAGAACCTTGTCGGCGGCCTGTTCGCCAAATTTGCGAAAGGTGGTCCACTTGCCGCCCACCAGACACAGGGTGGTGAAATCCCGTCCTGCCTGCGGTGGCAGCAGGACCAGCGAGTGGTTGCGCGAGATGCGGCCATTGAGAGTGCTATCGCTGGCGGGCAGCGGACGTACACCGCTAAAGGTATAGAGCACGTCGTCATCTTTGACGTCAAATCCCGGAAAGACAAAGCGCAACGACTCAAGAATATAGCGCTGCTCTTCGGCGTCACAGACCACATCGTCCGGATTATCAACGCGAATGTCGGTGGAGCCGACCAGCACATGACCAAACCAGGGGAACATAATGCACACGCGGCCTTCCTGATTTTCGTAATAGACCATCTCGCCATTTAGCGCTGCCAGCAACTGTGGATGCCTGACGATCAGATGCGAACCTTTGGTGCCCCCGATCAGTTTTTTAGCGGGTTTGTCTACTGCCAGCCGCTGGTTAAGCTGATCTATCCAGGCTCCAGTGGCATTGACCACCACATGTGGGCGCAGAGTAACGCGCTGACCGCTGAGGGTATCGAGCAGGGTGACGTTTTCGCCATCGCAGGACAGCAGTTGCAGATAGTTGAGGGCCAGCGCCTGGCTATTGGCTTGTTCAGCGTCGTTAATCAGTTCCACGCCCAGTCGCTCAGGGGCACTGATCCAGGCGTCATAATAGCTGGCACTGCATTTTACCCAGTCGGCAAAATCGGGCCAGCGCGCCTGGGTTGCCCGCTGACTGTGTAGCTGATGATGGGGCATGGTGCCATATTGTCGGGTATAGAGATCGTACATGGCCAGCCCGGTTTTGATGATTAATGCACCGCGCCGCGAAGGGCGTTCACTCAGGCGGAAAAAACGTTTACCGGCGTTAATCAAACCGCCGCTCCAACTGTCGATAGGCACCGTGGTGCGCA
Organism: Rouxiella aceris; assembly: GCF_012933545.1. Taxonomy (GTDB): domain Bacteria; phylum Pseudomonadota; class Gammaproteobacteria; order Enterobacterales; family Enterobacteriaceae; genus Rouxiella; species Rouxiella aceris. The sequence continues at coordinate 106,429 of NZ_JAADJU010000003.1, forward strand.
GCGGTGCCACGTAATGGGGAGCATTGGCCAGCAAGCGATCACGCTCTTCCACCGACTCTTTCACCAATGAAAACTCGCCGGTTTCCAGGTAGCGCAAACCACCATGGATCATCCGCGAGAGGGCCCCGCTGGCAGCCTGACACCAGTCACCCTGTTCAATCATAATCACCGGGATACCTTGTAGTGCCAGTTCGCGGAAGGTGCTGATGCCATTGATACCGCCACCGACAATTAGCACTGGTGTGGCACTCAGTTGCTGCATTTTGGCGATCTTTGTTGCTCGCGGCGTAGCGCCGGGTTCGGTCAGATTAACCACGATCACCTCCTGTGCCTGCCGCCAATTCCACCACGCCAGAGGCGGTCGCTTCATCGGTGACCAGACCTTTCAGATAATGTCCCTGCAGGGCGCAGTAAATAGGATCGACTTTATTGCTGCCGGCCACCACCGCAAAGGAGCGGGGGATGCGTTGCAGTTCCTGTAGCGTCAGGCCGACCAGCAAATTGTTATCGGCAAATTGTGCCGGTTGCCCCTGGGCGTTGAGTAACCAGGCCAACAATTCACTGCGTGCGCCACTGGTTTCAATCTGCGCCGAGGCATGACGAGCCAACAGATTTAAATCATAGTAGCTGGAGCTGTCGCTATGGATAGAGCCAAGGCCGACCACGGCCAGCGTCGCTTCACGGGCTTTTTGCAGCACCTGATCCACCGCGCTGATGGCCATCAACATATCGCGCTGTTCGGCGGTATCGGCAAATAAGGGGGCATGGATCTGCCAGGCATGGCCACCGAGGCGGGCCGCCATTTCCGACGCGACGTGATTGACATCGGTATAGTGTTTGCCCTGAACGCAACCGAGGGCGGGGACGACCTGCACATCGTATTTGCGGTTTACCGTCAGCGCCTCGACCATGGCGCTGACCCCTTTGCCGCCGGTAATGGCAATCACATCACCGTCTTTAAGCTGGCTGAGTAAAAACTCGGCGGCGGCGGCACCGACTCCTTGCAGGCTGGCCTCTTCGTGACGGGCGGCATTGGGTGCCACCACCACCTGCTCGAGGCCACCAAGCTGTATCAACCGTTGCTCCAGTTGATGGGCGCTCATCCAGGGGGACTTTATGGTGATTTCCACCATCCCGCTGTCGCGTCCCTGACGGATCATGCGGTTAATGGTGGCTACCGATAACCGGGTTTCGGTGGCGATTTCCGACTGTTTTTTTCCATCCTGGTAATACATCACCAGCACCCGATAGATCTGGCGAGCAGAACTAAACGGCTGTAGCGCGTTGTCATATTCCATCAGTAATGGCTCCGCTTTAACGATACTTGGTCATAAGGTGGTCCAGAGAAACGGCGGCCAGCAAAATCAGGCCCTTAATCAGATCCTGCCAATAGACGGAAACGTTAATCAGGATCAGTGAACTGGTAACAATCGACAGCAGCGCCACCCCCAGCACCGCGCCGAGGATCGAGCCCGTGCCGCCTTTTAAACTGGCGCCGCCAATTACCGCAGCGGCAATCACATTCAGCTCCATGCCGACGCCAAAGGTCGGGGTGGCCGAGCCAAGACGCGCCATATAGATAATACCGGCAACCCCGGCCAGGGTGGATGTGAGCACCGTCACAAGTAATTTGATCTTATTGACTTTAATACCGGAATAGGCGGCGGCGCGCTCGTTGCTGCCGGTGTAAAACACTTTGCGAAAGGCGGTGGCTTTACGCAGCAGAAAATCAAACAACACCACCAGAATAAAAAATAGCACGATCACAAAGGGGATGCTGTACAGCGTACCCTGGCCGATAAATTTGAAACTTAACGGCAGGGTAAACAGTGACAACGGGGTGCCCTGGGTAATGATCATGCACAGACCGCGCACAATCACCATTGCCGCCAGCGAGGCGATAAAGTGACTTAACCCGATTTTGGTGACGGTCAGCCCCATTAAAAACCCCACCAATGCTGCCGCAGCAATACCCGCCAGACTGGCCAGCCAGGGATCGACGCCACTAAGAAACAGCTGTCCGGCGACCACCATTGACAGGCAAACTACTGCCCCCACCGACAGATCGATGCCGCCGACAATCAGCAATATGGTCATGCCGACCACCACAATGCCTTCAATGGAGAACGACAGCAGCATGGCTTTCATATTTGCCCAGGTCAGAAAGTAGGGCGAAGTAAAGCTCATCACGATAAAAATCAGCACGATAATGGTCGTCAGCCCCACTTCGCGCTGCTTATGCAGTCCGCCCAGCCAGTAAAGCCGGGGTTTTGCAGGTGTTGCGGTATTCAAGGTGGTATTAATGGTCATAATCCCTCCGCTTTCAGGCGGCAACACCGGCTGCCAGCCGCATGATATTCTCTTCATTCATCGCATCAGCGCACACTTCGCCGCCGATCCGTCCTTCGTGGATCACGATAACGCGATCGCACAAGCCGATCAGTTCCGGTAATTCCGACGAGATCACCACCACGCCAACGCCGCTTTGCGCCAGCTGGTGGAGGATCTGATAGATTTCTGCCTTGGCGCTAACGTCCACGCCGCGAGTGGGTTCATCGAAAAAGACGATCGCCGGATTGACCGACAAGATTTTTGCCAATGCCACTTTCTGCTGATTGCCGCCCGACAGCGAAGAAACCGCATCGCCAAACTGACCTTTTTTCAGCCTGACCTGCGCGGCGAGCCGCTCCGCCTGCTGTCGCTCACGCCGGTGGCTCAATAGCCCCCAGCGGCTGGAGAGCGGTTTGAGGTCGAGTGCGGAGATATTCCAGTCGATAGGCATATCCAGAAACAGCCCGGCGTCTTTGCGATCTTCCGACAGATAGACCATGCCTTGAGCAATGCTGTCGGCGTAGCGGGTCAATAGGGTTTTCTTGCCGTTGATCCGTACTTCGCCGCGTTGCCAGGGCAGCAAACCACATATCGCCTGAGCGATTTCGCTGCGTCCTGCGCCCATCAGGCCGCCAAAACCGAGGATCTCGCCGGGATAGAGGCTAAAGCTGATATCCTGAAAATGCCGTGCGGCGCACAGGCCGCTGACCTCCAGCCGCGCGGGTGCGCTGGGGGGCGGTCGTTTTGGCGGATACATTTGCGTCAACTCTCGGCCAACCAGACGGGTGATCACCTGGTCCGGCGTTAACTCACTCAGTGGTGAACTGGAGACGGTTTTACCATCGCGCATAATGGTAATGTGTTGACAGAGCGAGAAAATTTCCGCCATTCGATGGCTGATATAAACAATGGCCATACCCCGCGCCTGTAGCTGGCGAATAATTACAAACAACCGCTGCGCCTCGGGTTCGGTCAGCGCGGCTGTGGGTTCATCGAGGATCAAAATGCGGCAGTCGAGAGTCAGGGCTTTGGCGATTTCTACCAACTGCTGCTGCGACAGCGACAGGGTGGCGACTTTACGGGTTACCGGGATCGCGGCCAGTTGGTCCATTACTGCCTGCGCCTTATTGCGCAGCCCTCGATGGTCCATCAGCCCATGTCCCTGACTCGATTGCGCCATGCAGATATTTTCGTAGATCGAGATATCCGGGCAGAGGGCGATCTCCTGGTGTACCAGCCCGATCCCCAGACGCTGTGCATCGGCCGGTGAGTGCAGAATCACCGGCTGACCGTCCAGCAATATCTCACCGCTGTCCGGGCGCAGAATGCCGTCAATAATATTCATTAATGTCGATTTGCCAGCGCCGTTTTCCCCGGCCAGAGCGTGGATCTCCCCGGCGCGCAGTTGAAAATCGACCTGTTGTAGGGCTTTTACCGCGCCAAAAGCTTTACTGATGGCGCGCAAGGTCAAAATCGCGGAGGTGGTCATGCTGTGCCCCTTACTCATTGATGCCTTTGCTGCCGCGGCGTTTCAGGTAACTGTCCCAGCGGAAATCATCGGCATTATCTTTGGTCACCACCGCGTAGCCATTATCCAGTAGCGGGAAGGCAAAGGGATTACTGCCGCTGCGTTTGGCGTCATTCATCGGGTCAATCAGTTCGGGGTGGGCAGCCAAAAACAGGGTCATAAAGCCCATATAACCCTGCACGCCCTGATTGGGATCGATTGCCGCATAGACCTCACCGCTCTTGATCATATCCAGCACTTTGGCATTGACGTCGACGGTCATCACTTTCACTTTGCCACCGTTTTCTGCCACCGCCTGCGCCGCGCCAATCGCCGAGCTGGCTTCCGGCATAAACAGCACCGCCAGATTTGGATGTGCCTGCAAAATGGATAACACCGCGTTGTAGGCCTTTGAGGGATCCTGATTGGTGGCGGCGCGGGCGACCAACTGGGTCTGCGGGAAGGCGGTTTTCATTTCATTGATAAAGGCGCTGACCCGACGGTCATGATTATCCTGGCCCGGATTTTCCAGAACGGCATATTCCCCTTTACCGGCGATGGCTTTACCCATTTCATCGGCGGCAGCTTTGCCCTCGCGAAAATTATCGGAGGTGATGTAGGCCACGCGCTTGCTGTTAGGCGAGTCGGCGGCAAAAGTCACCACCGGAATGCCCATTTCCGCGGCGCGATTAATTGGCTCAATAAAAGGATCGGGATTCATCGGGTGCAGAAAAATACCGGCAGGTTTTTGCGCCAGCATCTGCTCAAAGCTGGTCAGCTGCTGGTTGACATCATAGGCTGGAGTACCGCCATAGACGGTTTTACATCCCAGTTGATGGGCTGCCTGCTTGAACATTTCATACACCGGAAACCAGTATTCGACGCCGGTAACCATCACATTCATATAGTAGGTTTCGCCGGGTTTACAGCGAAACTGTGGCGTTTCGGGCGCCGCTTTCGCCAGTGGCATCAGGCTTAGGCTAGCCAGTAAGCAGGCGAAGAGCGCGTAACTTTTTTTCATTTTTATTCCCCGTATAACAGGTGAAATACAGGGCTCAGCCGTGACAGCAGACCTACGGAAAAACGAGCCGCGAGTAAGGGTGAAAATAATTTCATAGAGAAGAAATATATTTCAGTGACAGGTATAGGAGAAAAGATCGAGAAAGGGCAAAAAAATGTTCAAACAATGTTATCTAAATGTGATCAGGAGCAGTGGTTGACCCAATAGTGTGATTGTCTTCTCAAATTATGAGATTTTGCGGGTGACAGTAAACAGACACTTACGCCGCAACCCTTGAGATATCTGGGTTTTTTTATCGTTTTTTTTGTGACGGATCTCAAGTTTTATTAGCTACTGCCGTTAATTAAAGGTACTGGATCCTTGTTTGGAAACGCTCATGTTCAAGACTATTCGTTCGCGCATTATGGTGGCTTGCATCGCAATTGTTATGTGTGCATTAGCTATCAATACTTTTCTGAGTTATACAGTTGCCAATAATTATAATAGCCAAGCGACGGACAGCACGCTGAATGCACTAACGGCCAGCCATTCGCAGGGGATCAGCGATTGGGTCAGCCAAAAAACCGAGATGATTGCGTCGTTGCAGGCTGTGGCGCTGACCGATGATCCTATCCCGGTAATGAAGCTGATCGCCACTGCAGGCGATTTCACCAACGTTTATGTCGGTTATGCCAATAAAACCGCGAAATTCTCCGATCCGACCGGGGTTCCTGCCGATTATAACCCCACCGGTCGTCCGTGGTATAAGCAGGCAGAAAGCGCCGGGCATGCCGTGGTTACCCCGCCTTATATTGACGCCGGTACCGGCAAGCTGGTGGTGACTTTTGCCGTGCCGATTATGGAACAAGGCACTCTGAAAGGCATTGTTGCGGGTGACGTGTCAATGACCAGCGTGATCAACAACGTCAATACTATCCATCCGACGCCAGCCAGTTTCGGTATGTTGGTAGACAGCACCGGGACCATTATTGCGCATCCCGATGCGGCGCTGACCTTAAAACCTTTTGCCTCAATGGCTCATGAGTTGGATCTGCCGGCGTTATTGGCGGCCAAAGATGTGGTCGATATTCAGCTTAACGGTGCAGAAAAACGGCTGCGCGCTATGCCGGTCAAGGGCACCAACTGGTTTACACTGGTTATCCAGGATCAGAAAGAATCAACGGCAGGGATGCGCTCTTTGCTGACCTCGTCACTGATTACCCTGATTGTGATTGTGCTGGTTTCTGCCGGGATCATCGGTTTAATCATCAGTAAATCCTTTAAGCGCCTTTCGGTGGTTCGCGATACTTTGAATGCCATCAGCTCCGGCGAAGGGGATCTCAGTCAGCGCTTGCCGTCTGACGGCCATGATGAAGTCACCGAGATTGCGCATGCTTTCAATGTCTTTGTCGATAAGCTTAGCCGAGTGATGGTCGAGATCCGCAGCACCAGCGAATCGGTAAAAGTTGCCGCCGATGAGATTGCCGCCGGTAACAATGATCTGGCAGGACGTACAGAATCTGCCGCTGCCAACTTGCAACAGACGGCAGCTTCTCTGGAGCAGATCACCGCCACGGTTTCGCAATCCGCCAGTTCTGCCAAGCAGGCCAGTGTTACGGCGAGAACCGCTTCTGACGCAGCGACTCGCGGTGATGAAGTGGTGACCAAGGTGATCAACACCATGGACAGCATTGAAACGGCTTCCTCGAAGATTGGTGATATTACCAGCGTTATCGACGGCATTGCCTTCCAGACCAATATCCTGGCGCTTAACGCCGCCGTTGAAGCTGCGCGTGCCGGAGAACAAGGCCGTGGGTTTGCGGTGGTCGCCAGCGAAGTGCGCAGTCTGGCGCAGCGCAGTGCCCAGGCAGCGAAAGAGATCAAAGTGTTGATCGACTCTACCGTCACCAGCGTGGCCTCAGGTTCTGCCCAGGTACGACTGGCCAGTGATAGCATGAGTGAGATTGTCAGCAATGTTGCCAACGTCAGCAGTGTAATGCTGGAAATCACCCATGCTGCCGAAGAGCAGATGCTGAGTATCAATGAGATCCATATCGCCATTACCCAGCTTGACGGTATGGTGCAGCAGAACGCTGCTATGGTCCAGGAGTCAACCAGTGCTGCTACGGCGTTGCAGGAACAGGCGACCGGGCTGGCAGTGTCGGTTGGCCATTTCAGAACCTGATCTGCGCTTGGTCTGAGTTAAGTAAAAAATCCACGCCCGCGTGGATTTTTTACTGCTGACAAAGTCCGTTATTAGGGAGAGTGCACCGTTGGGGTCGTAGCGGGCTTGCCCGCCGGAGCGCCCCTAGGTGTGCTATGCCCGGGTATCTCGATCATCAACACGACTTTGTCATCAAACTCAAATCCACGCTCCGGCGTGGATTTTTTTTGGCAGATTTACCCATGGATAATCACCTGTGCACTGGGAGCCATATTATATTAATGCAGCCTGTAAGGGGGATATTAACGGCTAAATTGAATTGCATTAAATTATTGCCACGGCCTTATATTATTATATTGAATAATACGCCATGGCATAATATATAAAATCCATTTTGCTTATAGCAAATAAACTAAAGCTATTCTGTGTTGAAAAGGACAATCACTGTGTTGAATGAGACAGCAGGTAATTAGGCGTAACAAAAAGAATTATACTGCGATGCACTGTTGCGGTGCTTTATTGCCATGAAAAAGTGCAGGGCGGTTAAATATATGGGCTGTGAGTAATGCGTGTTTATTGCCGACTTGTCAGTCGAGGTTTTTTTTAGCACGCAGCAGCGGTGTTTATCATCGCTAATGGTTATCCGCAAAAATTGGCCTGGTTATTGCTTTACTATTTTTATTGCCCCAACGACGTGGCAAATACCCAATCGGAAACTCAGACAATGAAGTCTGAAGCGTATCCATTCAGCTGTGACACACCGGTTTCCCGGAAGCCTCTTTCCCATTATGTTTAACCACACATCCTTGAGGTTACTATGGCTATTAGTCGTCGTTCATTTATTAATAACTCTCTGTTATCTGCACTCGGCCTGGCAGCAGGCGGCATACCTCGGCTGGGGTTTTCGGCCGACAGTAAAGAACCTATCAAGGTGGCGTCTATTCTCGACCTATCCGGTGGCCTGGATATTTATGGCAAACCGATGTCGGATGCCATCAATCTTGCCGCTGATGAAATCAATGCGGCGGGCGGCTTATTAGGTCGCCCGGTACAAATGATTAATTACGATGCGCAATCAAATATGCAATTGTACGCGCAATATGCACAACAGGCAGCGCTCAAAGATAAAGTCGCGGTGGTGCACGGCGGGATCACTTCCGCATCCCGTGAGGTTATTCGTCCGGTGCTCGATCGTTTTCGTACCCTCTATTTTTATCCTACGCAATATGAAGGCGGCGTTTGTGACCGTAATTATTTCTCATCAGGTTCGACTCCGGCACAAACGGTGGAAAAAATGGTGCCCTATGCAATGAAAAAATGGGGTAAAAAAGTTTATATCCTGGCGGCAGATTATAACTATGGGCAAATCGTCTCGGCCTGGGTGAAAAAATATGTGCAGGATAACGGGGGCGAGGTGATGGATATTCAATTCTTCCCGCTGGACGTTACCGATTTCGGTGCCGCCATTTCCAAAGTTCAGGCTGCGAAACCCGATATCGTCTGGTCCGCGCTGGTGGGCGGGGCGCACCTCTCTTTCTACCGTCAGTGGCATGCGTCGGGTATGACCGGAAAAATCCCCATCGCCTCAACGGTATTTGGCAGCGGCAATGAACATATTATTCTGTCACCGGAAGAGAGCAATGGCATTTTGGTGTGTGCCAACTATATGCAGGAGATCCCGACGGCAGACAATACCGCATTTGTGAGCAAATTTAGACAGAAGTACGGCAGCAATGCGCCTTATATTCACGATCTGGCAATGGGGGCCTATCAGGGAATGTTGCTGTGGGCCGAAGGGGTAAGAAAAGCCGGAGATATTGACCGCATAAAAGTGACCAGCGCCTTGGAAAGCGGTATTTCGGTGACGTCGCCCAGCGGTAAAGTCACCATGGATCCCTTGACCCATCACTGCATTCTTGATGTACATATCGCCGAAGTTCACAACCATGGCATGAATATTCTCGAGACCTATTCGCAACAGGCCCCGGCAGATACCGCCATGGTGTGTAACCTGCAAAAAAATCCGCGTGATAACAAACAGTACCAAATTGCACTTTAATGGGAGTCACTATGGATTTGTTGATTATCTATGCCATTGAGGTGCTGAACGCTATCGCCGTGCTGATTGTTATGAGTCTCGGCCTGGCGGTGGTGTTTGGCATGATGAAAATCGTCAATATGGCTCACGGTGAATTTATGATGCTCGGTGGCTATAGTGCCATTCTGGCCACCAATCATCTGGGGATCCCCATCTGGATAGCCATGCTGGTGGTCGCGCCGCTGGTGGTCGGTCTGTTTGGTATCGTGATTGAAAGGGTGATTATTCGCCATCTGTACGGGCGAATGATCGATACCATGCTGGCGACCTGGGGGCTGAGCCTGGCGCTGATTGGTGCGGCAACGATGATCTTCGGCAATACCACTCTCGGCATCAGTTCGCCACTGTCCAGCGTAGCCGTCGGCCGTTTTAGTACCAGTGGCTACTCGCTGTTTATGATTGCTTTTTCTCTCTGTTTGCTCGTCGCGCTGTGGCTGCTGTTGCGCTTTACCACTCTGGGGCTGTGCGCGCGAGCCACCATGCAGAATGCCCGCATGGCGGCGGCGCTCGGTACTAACCCCGGTCAAATCTACAGTCTGACATTTGGTCTGGGCGCCGCACTGTCGGGATTGGGCGGGGCGTTGCTGGCGCCGATCACCGGTGTCATCCCCACGGTTGGCGTGAGCTTTATCGCCAAGGCTTTTATTACCGTGATTGGCGGCGGCAGCGCCATTATCGCCGGTACGTTATCGGCTTCCACCCTGTTTGGCGTCATCTCGCAGTTGGTGACCTATGCTTCTACCCCGGTTTTTGGTGCTGTTGCCCTGTTACTGACCGCCATTGTGCTGCTGCGTTTACTGCCGCAAGGGATCACTGGCCGATTCTTCAGGAGATCGCTGTAATGACGCGCTTTTCCAATCAATATCAGCCTGTGCTGCTGGCTATTGTGGTGCTGTTGGTTGCCGGCTATCTCTCTGCCAGTCTGGAGCTTTATACCCTGTTGTCGCTGACGGTATTTCTGGTGATGGGTATCCTGGCGCTAAGCCTGGCGTTTATCTGGGGCTACGGCGGTATTCTCTGCTTTGGTCAGGCGGCATTCTTCGGTTTAGGGGCCTATAGCTACGCCATTGGCGTAATTAACTGGGGGGATTCCACCTGGGCAGTGGTCGCCGCCATAGCGATCCCGACACTGTTCGCGCTGTTGCTGGGCTATGTAATTTTTTATGGCGGGGTAAGCGATGTCTATCTCGGAGCCATTACTTTGGCCGTCAGCCTGGTGCTGTTTAACTGGATCAACTCCACCTCCGGCAGTGAATATCACCTCGGTCAGGCTTTGCTGGGCGGTTTTAACGGTATCCCCTCGGTTCCCACGCTCAATATGCCCTTTGCCGTTGACGATATTCTCTCGCCGCAGGCGCTATTTATGGTCACCGTCGCTGGCCTGGTGCTCTGTTATCTGCTGCTGAAATTCACCCTGTTAAGTCGTTTTGGTAAAACGGTGGTGGCGATCCGTGAGAATGAACAGCGTGCCGGGCTGTTGGGCTATAACGTCCCGGCGCATAAATTGGCGACCTTTGCCATCGGTGCGGCCATTGCCGGACTGGCGGGCTGCCTGTATGCCAACTGGGGGGCATTTGTCAGTCCTGGCGTCTTTAGTCTCAGCCAGTCGGCGCAGATTATTATCTGGGTAATTGTCGGCGGTCGCGGCACCCTGATTGGCCCGGTGCTCAGCTGCATTGCGCTGCAATGGCTAGTCACCCGTCTTGGTGCCCAGCAAAGCGTCGATACCAATCTGGTGCTGGGGATTATTCTGGCCATTTTTGTGTTGCTGATCCCCGGTGGCATTTTGCCCACCCTGCAACGGTTGTTTACCCGCAAAGGCAAATCCCCCCAGGTTATTAACCCTGCTGCTATCGATAAGGTGAAATCATGAATGGCTCTTTGCTATTACAGACCCAAAAGATTGGTGTCAGTTTTGGTGGCGTTCACGCGGTAAAAGAAGTGGATTTTAGCCTGTTTGAGGGGGAGCTGCGTTGTCTGATCGGTCCCAATGGGGCCGGGAAGAGCACGTTTTTCAAAATGCTCAGTGGCCAGGTTTCGCCCACCCGTGGCCAGTGTCTCTATCGCGGCAAGGTGATTTCCGGCATGCGTCCGTGGGAGATCGCCCGCCTGGGGATCGGTATCAAAACTCAGGTGCCCAGCGTATTTGAGGGGTTAAGCGTCTGGGACAATCTGTGGCAGGCGGCGGCCATCCGTCTGGAGAAGCGGGCGATCGCCGCGGCCATTGACGAGGTATTGCAGGATATCGGTCTGACAGCGGTCAAGAATGCCATTCTCTCCGAGCTGGCCCATGGTCAGCGGCAATGGGTTGAGCTGGGCATGATCCTGATTTCACGTCCGCAGTTGGTCTTGCTGGATGAGCCTGCCGCCGGGATGACCCATCACGAAGTGAGAAAAACCGCAGAACTGATTAAGGCCATCAATCAGCAAAGCACCGTGGTAGTGGTGGAACATGATATGGAGTTTATCAGCATGATTGCGCAACAGGTGACGGTGTTTAATCAGGGCGCGGTGCTGGCGGAGGGGACCTTTGCCGAGGTCACCGCGCAGCAGTCGGTGAAAGATGCCTATCTTGGCAATATGGAGATTAAACATGCTGCAAATTAACCAGTTAGTCTCTGGCTATAACAAAATTCCGGTACTCAATCTGGCGGAAATGTTTGTCGGTGCCAAATCCTTTACCGGCGTGCTCGGTCGCAATGGTATGGGTAAAACCACCTTGTTACGCGCCATTATGGGCGAGCTGCCCGCCTGGCAAGGGCAGATCTCCCTCAACGGTATTGATATCAGCCGTTATCAGGCCTATCAACGGGCCAGCGCCGGTATTGGCTATGTGCCGCAGGGAAGACAGATATTCCCGCTGCTCACCGTTGAGGAGAATTTGCGCATGGGCTGCGTCAAACATTTTTCCCGTTCACAGCCGATTATCGAACATATGCTGGAGATTTTCCCACGGCTTAAACGGCTGTTGGCCCAGCCTGGCGGCGCGCTTTCCGGTGGCGAGCAGCAGTTGCTGGCGCTGGCGCGCTGTTTGTGCGGCGAACCGCAGTTGGTGTTGCTGGATGAACCTACCGAGGGCATTCAACCCAATATCTGCGAGGAGATTATCGAGACGCTGCAAAAACTGCGCCACGAGATGGATATCTCGATCATTCTGGTCGAGCAGGACATTGAGTTTCTCTATAGCCTGGCTGATCGTATCCATGTGATAGAAAAGGGGCAGATCACCCAGGTGATCGATCCCCTTACCACCAGCAGCGCCGCTATTGCCGAGCAGTATCTGGGATTTCATGCTTGAGGCCCGTGGTCTGAGACTGTCCACTTTGACACAGTCTCAGGCAATCACAACAAAGCACCGCCAGCAGCCGTTGCCTTACAGTAGGGTTTCGTTAACCGACTTAACCGGGGGCAGAATATGGCCGAGACATCTTTACTGGCGACCTTGCATGGACTCAAGGTGTCTATTATCCATCCCGACCGCCGGAGTGCCAGCGCCCTGGCGGCGTCGCTGACCGAGCTGGGCTGTCAGACCTGTTACTGTTGGCCGCTACCGGTCACCGCACCCACTGAGGTGGATTTGCTGTTGCTGGCAATTGAACCCCATAGCCATCACCAGTTGCTACGGCTGGTGACCAGCCTGCACGATCGCGGTGTGCCGGTGATTGCCCTGGCGGATTATCAGCACAGTGCATTATTTCCGCTGTTGATGACCCTAAAACCCGCCGCCATTCTCGATAAGGTTATCAATCCTTTCGCCCTTATTGTGCAGATTATCGGTACCCTTGGCTGGGTACGGCAGTGTGCGGCACTGCGCAAAGCGTGCCAGCCATTACCCGAGGAACCCAAAACCAGACTGACGCAGGCAAAAGGCATCCTGATGCGCGAGCAGGGGATGGATGAAAATAGCGCTTATCGTCTTTTGCGCCGTGCGGCGATGGATGCACGCTGCAGCCTGGATCATACCGCCGAACGTGTTATCGCTGGCAGAAGCTATCCGGGACGTAAGACTTGAGCGTTACATCATCCGTCGTTCGGCTTTCAACAGGCTGCTTGGCGAGCAGCCAAAGGCTTTGCGAAAGGCGAGGCTAAAGTGCGACATATCGCTAAAACCATGGTCGAGGGCCACCTGAGTAATATTTCTCGCCTGACCGCTAACCAGCACCTTGCGGCAGGCCAGCAGACGCTCTTGCCACACCACATTCATTGGTGTGGTGTTATGGGCGGCAAATAACCGACTTAGCGTGCGCGGGGAAACGTGATGGGCATTGGCCAGGGTGGCAATCGACAGTTGAGGATCGTCAAGATGCTGACGCAGATAGTCGAGGATCCGCCGGTAGAGATCGGGCTTCAGTTCGTCATTACTCTTTTGCAAATTGATACTGACGGCAATAATGCTAAACAGCGTATTGGCAAACTGCTCGGTGAGAAAGGGTTTTTCCTGCTCAGTATTATAGAGATAGGCTTCCGCCACCATTTGCTTAAGCGAGGTGATGCCGGGGCGGGTTAGATCAAAACATTTTCCCGCCAGCGCAGAGATGGCGGGGGCTTGTTTTTCCATTATTCCTCGTGGCAGATGGATAATATTAATGGCCATCTTTTCCATCGCAAAATCAAAGGGATTGGCGGCATCGTAGATCACCACATCGCCGCCGGTCACCGTTGAACAGTGGCCGTTTTGCGATAAGGTGCCGGTTCCCGAGCCAACCAACCCAAGATAATAATCGTGGTTGGGATGGTGACGAATGCAATCCGTGGTCCGTTGCCACAACAGAGAGGTTTGCGAGCTATGAGTGGCGATATGCACATCGCCCAGCGAGCCGTAGCTAAAGCTTCCGGAGAAGTCATCGTTATAGGTTTGCCGCGCCTGCGCTTTGATTAGCCGCGAGCAGACCGCCTCGCGCCAGGCATCAAAACGGTGACGGTTATCCAAGCTATCCGTGGTGAAATTTTCTTTCATGCCAACGCCCCTTATCATCACTCAGACATTGCTGCTGCATGATTTTAAATGCAATTTTCAGGCCATTAGCGGCAGGGTGCTGCGGGCTTCTGCCGCCAGTGTTATCCATCAGTTGGCGGCAGGGAGCTTATAAATCAGGGTGTTGCTTATGCCAGTCGGTGGCCTGTTGCCAGGCCCAGCCGCCCTGAATGGCGCGCACTTCATCAAAATGCGCGGCAACCAGTTGAAAACCAATAGGCGCACCGGAACGGCTTTGGCCGCAAGGCAGGGTAATGGTCGGGTGACCACTCATATCGAATGCACTGGTATAGCGCAGCACGCCATCAAAAAGAGCTTTGTCAGTGCCAAAGCGACTCATGGTTTCCCAGGTCAAGCCACAGTAGGCGGTGGCCGGTGACAAAATCAGATCCACCTCGGTAAACAGTGCGCTGATATTACCGCGCAGGGCGGCGCGTTTTAGCCATAAACGTTGATAGTCCAGTGCCGACACCTGATGGCCCAAATCCAGCAATCCTGCCAGTCCCGGGCCGTAGTGTGCTTTCTGTGCCGGATAGGTCTCTTCGTGGGCCAGTGCGGTTTCAACAGCGCAAAGTGCGCTCCAGTCGGCGGCGGCTTCATCGGTGTCGGGCATGGTGATCTCTACAATTTCTGCCCCCAGGTCGGCGAGGGTGACGATCGCCCGTTGCAGTGCTGCACGAGTCTCTTCATCCACTTTGTCCAGTGCCCAGCCGGCATCGACACCAATCCGCAGCTTATGGATGCCGCGGGTCATTAATGCCAGGCAATCCGGCACCGGCTCACTGCTGGAAGTCGGGTCTTTGGCATCGCGACCGGCAATGGCCTGCAATATGGCGGCGGCATCGGCTACCGAGCGGGCCATCGGGCCGATATGATCCAGTGAGGCAGCAAGTTCACAGGCACCGTGACGGGTAACTCGCCCCCAGGTTGGTTTGATCCCGGTTACGCCGTTGGCATTGCTCGGAAAACGAATAGAGCCGCCGGTATCGGTGCCGATCGCGCCGTAGCAAAGCCCCGCGGCGGTGGCCACCCCCGAGCCGCTGGAGGAGACGCCGGTCCACAGATCTGCGCCCCAGGGATTATCCGGTCGGGTCAGTTGCGGATGATGGTCGGCAAAAGCACTTTCCGTTTGCGCCAGTTTGCCAAGGATCACCGCCCCGGCCTGTTTAAAACGTTCAACTATCGTTGAATCTTCGGCGGGCAAACGGCCCTGGTGGATGGCCATACCGTGAGTGGTGGGGGCATCTTTGGTCCAGATTAAATCCTTCAGCGCAATGGGCACACCGTGCAGTGGACCGCGTATCACGCCCTCGGCGATCTCGGCATCGGCCTGTGCCGCTGCAATCAGTGCGTTTTCGCCCATCACAAAGAAAAAACTGTGCAACCGGGGTTCAAGGGCGGCGATGCGATTGAGCAGATATTGGGTGACGTCGACGGAGGAGATCTCTTGTGACTGGATCAGTCGGCCAATCTCGAGCAGGCTTTTATAGTGCAAGTTTTGCATGGTGGCGTTTCCTGTTGGCAGTGAAGATCGCGCGCGGCGGACCGCGAAAGAGTTTGCTATCTCCAAACTAAAACAGCCAATAGCTCAGGGCTTTGTTGAAATGGACAATCTCTGTGTCTGAAATGCCAGTGTGCCGGTGAGGTAGAGTCACCAGCATACAGGGCTGCTATTTGCAGGGCAGTTAGCAAGCAATGGGGCAAAAAATAGTGTTAGCGCCGAGAGTCGCAAATAATACTTTTGCCGCGTTTGAGCTATTCACTTGCTGCCTTATTTTCACAGATAAAGCGCTGAAGGTTTGCTGCACTGAGTGGACGAGAAAAAAGGAATCCCTGAAATAGCGTGCAGCCAAAACGTTGCATAATTGACCATTGCTCTGCTGTTTCAATGCCTTCGGCAAGCACCTCCAGGCTTAGCTCCGCGCCCATCTGAGCAATTATCCTGGCTATTACCGCCCCTTTTTTGCTTTCACTTGCTGCTGACACAAAACTGCGATCAATTTTAATCTGTTCTAGCGGCAGACGCCGAAGATAACTGAGAGAAGAGAACCCGGTACCGAAATCATCCAGAGAAAATTTGAATCCGGCTTGCGCCAGATCTTTCATTCGGGCAACGATGGTATCAGGATCAGAGGCGAAGACGCTTTCAGTCAGCTCTAACTTGACCAGGGAAGCAGGGATGCCGGCATTTTTTGCATTTTTAATCAGTTCATCAATGAAATTATGCTGCATAAGGTGGTCAACGGTAATATTGATAGACAGGGAAAGATGGCGAGTCAGGACATTTTCCTGCCAGAGTGCAAGCTCTCGGAAGGCGCTTGCTATCACCCATTCACCAATTGCCGGCATCAGGCCGGCATCCTGAGCTTCCGAGATGAATTCAGAGGGGGGCAGCATACCCTTGCTGGGATGCTGCCAGCGCAGAAGGGCTTCAGCACCAATAATGCCACCCGTGCGATCAACCAAAGGCTGGAATACAAGCACAAATTCATCGTTGTACAATGCACGCTGTATTGACCTTGCTTTCGCCGTCATACGGGACAAATCAGCGTGCATGGCGGCAATAGCGCCGCATAAGATGGTGGTTGCCAGAACCGGATTCACCCAGATACTAAAAGACCGAAAGCGGCGTGGCATTTCATTGACAAAAGAAAGTGTCACTGCGTTATTACAAAAAATGATAAATGCTATAAGGCTGAAAACAATAATAATAATCTGCATCGTGGATCTATTACTCTGGAAGTTCATGTATCCAACAAGAGCGATCACCAGCAAATAGAGGTGTGTGGTCCTCTGCACCATTGCTTCTGGCACATCGTAGAAGAGACAAAAAATAATCACAAAGATCACACAAAATACTTGTGAAAGCATGAGTCCTGCAGAAAAGTAGCCACCAGCAGCAAGTCGCCAGCAGGGCACTACAGCGATGCCTAAAATAAGTAATGACAGGACGAGATCCCACTCATGCAGCACGACAAATACCATTAACCAGCCCAGACTGACCACCAGTCCGGTGACTGCAATGACTCTACAGAGGAAAATAAGATGTTTTCCGCTTGGTGTTGCTATGGCGTGTCGGCTCGGCATTCTGCGTATGACTCCTGTTTTTGTCATTATCCTGGCTACCGTACCTGATGTTTATCTTCCTCGGCGGTATCTTAGGTGATGAGGGAAGATGAGGTCGGCGAAAAATAGGGTTTGCTGCACTCGCGAGTAGTCCCTCTCATTTCTGGTATGTTTTAAACACCAATGTCGCCATCCGTTGGCCGATTTCCGCTAATATCGCATTCAATATCTTTGGCAGCATTAAATTTTTATTTTTTTAAAGGGTCTTTATTACCCTTAAATTGTTACAACAGGGTGATTGATAGCAATCCAGTGTTGTGGCAGAGATAGCGCTGATTTCATTACCCACCACGTCGGGGCCTATTGCTTGCCAGAGCGGTAGGAGGGTCAACTGTGGTAGGCAATGCAAGCTGTTTATTGGCCAGTATCAGGCCAAGAGGATAGTGGTGCGATGGTTATGCGGGGAGGGGAGATTAAGGTCAGGGGGGCGTCTGTTATCTTGCAGATGAAGGCAACCCGTTAAGCCTGTTCAAACAGAAAAGGGGAAAACAGTCACCTGTTTTCCCCCCTTAGGATTATTTACGCCAGGAAACCGGCCCAATAACCAAAGATACCGATAACAAATATCACCATAATCATCAGCAGCGCATTGACTTTTTTACGCAGCAGTTTGGCGACAAACAGCGTCAGCAGCAGCGGTAACATGCCCGGTAATAGCTGATTTAATATACCCTGTACGGTAGTCACGACCACCTGGCCATCGGCACCGGTAATACGCGAAACCACAATAGGTACATTAATAGTGGTCCATTTACAGACCAGCGCCCCCATAATAAATAGCCCAAGGATTGAGGCGGATTCAGTCAGTTTCTGAATACGATTGCCGCCGAGATCGGCCAATATTTCACGTCCTTTCTCGTAGCCATATTTCAGACCAAAATATTTTACCGGCAAGCGGATGGCGTTAAATGCCAGAAAGAAAAACAGCGGACCGAGGATACTGCCATTAAGTGCCAGTGAGGCCCCTAACGCCGCCAGTACCGGGCGAATAGTACCCCAGAAAATCGGGTCGCCGACGCCGGCAAAAGGTCCCATCAAGCCGACTTTTACGCCGCTGATACTGCTGCCATCAATATTGGCACCATTGGCTTTTTCTTCTTCCATCGCCCCGGTAACCCCTAAAATAGGCGCGCTGCAAAAAGGTTGGGTATTAAACCATTCCAGGTGGCGTTTCAGCGCTTCATTACGTTCTGCGCCTGGGCCATATAAACGTTTAATGGCCGGGATCATAATGAAACAGTAGCCCATTGCCTGTACACGTTCGAAGTTAAATGAACCCAACAGGAAATTTGAGCGAATGAACATATTAAAAATATCGCCTTTGGTAAGCTTTTTTTCATTCGAGCTAACGGATTGCGTAGTCATCAGATTATCCTTCATTATGCGTCCAAGTCATCTTCGTCATTTACTGCAACCTGGCTGTGAGCACCAGCAGGGGCGGCAACGGCGGCTTTCGGTTGGTATTTCGGATTAAGTTGCATATACAACAAGGCACCCACTAACCCCATACCGCCGAGACCTACCAGGTTAAAGCTGGTAAATGCCGCCATCAGGAAACCGGCAAAGAAGAACGGCATCAGATATTTAACGCTCATCATATTGATAACCATCGCATACCCCACCACCACAATAATGCCACCGCCGATTTGCAGGCCATGGGTTACCACGGAAGGAATACCGTTTAACATTACCTGCACGGAATCGACGCTCATCATCACGACGACAAAGGTCGGGATCATCACGCGCAGCGCCTGGAAGCACAGGGCGGTAATATGCATTATCTCAATGCCCCGCATATTGCCCGCTTCCGCGTAAGCGTCGGCGCGGTGGATCAAAAACACCGTAGTCGTGCGCACAAAAATGGTCAGTGCCTGTCCGGCGGCGGCTAACGCCACGGCAATGGCAATACCTTCCCCTACGCCCTGATGGGTATTAATCACCAGAATGGTCGAGATCACCGAGGCAATAGCGGTATCAGGGGCCATGGCCAGACCGACGTTCATCCAGCCCAGCGCCATCATTTCCAGAGTACCGCCGAGAATGACACCGGTGGTAATATCACCCAGCACCCAACCTACCAGGCTACAGGCCACCAGCGGACGGTGAGTCTGGCCTTCATCAAGCACACTGCCCATGCCGGTAATGGCGGCAATCAGCAGTAATAATACAATTTGCAACGTAGTCATAATGTCCTCGGTTATTTCAGCTTAGTCATAAAATCGACCGCAGAATCTGAAGGTAACTGGCGCAATTCCTGCCGGATACCCAATGCCTGTAATGCCTTGAACGCCGCGATATCATCTGCCGTGACGCTGACGGACTTGGTCACCTGCTCGCGATCGTTTTCAAAGCGCATGCCGCCGACGTTGACGCTGTCAATCTTGACCCCGCCTTCAATCAGTCGCAGTACATCACGCGGTTTTTCAAACAGTAAAAAGGCACTGACGCCTTCGTAGCGTGGGCTGTGGTAGGCCTTGATCATTTTTTCTACCGACACCACATTGGCGGTCATGCTTGAAGGGGCAACGGAAATCAGCAGTGATTTACGTAACTCATCTGCGGCTACGGCATCCGAGACCACAATCAGGCGCTCAGCGGGGTACTCTTTAACCCAACGCGTGACGACCTGGCCATGAATAAAACGGTCGTCAATGCGAGCTAATAAAATGTTCATTAAAGTTCCTCTTCGGCATTATTATTTTTTAAACTTTGCTTGAGTGACTTAACGCCTTCTCTTGCCATATCTTTCGAAATTTCAATCAGCTGATCGAAATCCTCCGTACCCTCCCGCTCCAAAAACACATTAACCAGCATCGGAACATTGACCCCCGTGACCACGTCCCAGTTTTCTTTTTTTATCGCCAGCAAACTTGCGGCATTGAATGGACTGCCCGCATAGATATCGACCAAAAACATCAGGCCATCGCGCAGATCCATTTGCTGGACGGCCTGTTCAAATTTTGTTACCAGGCTATCGACGTTCTCGCCGGGAAAAAAAGAGATGGCACAGACATTCTCCTGATGGCCGACAATCATCTGGGTGGTATCTAAAAGAGGTTGTGCCGCTGCACCGTGAGTCGCAATGATGATTGCTGTATTCATCGCCGTAGATTCCTTTTCTAATATTTTTGGTTGTAGACCTGATTAATGTTGGGATGATTTTTTCGCCACTGATCAACAGGTATTGCTATTGCTAATAACAGAGCAAGGGCTGTGCCAATTTACTGTATTAAAAATGGTGTAAGGCTGGAGGGCTTGTGAAATGCGGGATGGTGGCCGAAAATTATTTTTTAGAAATATTCAGTGTATTATGTATTGATACACTGCTGCGGATGGATTGAAATGCGCAAGACGGAGTGTATTAATTTATTATCATTAATACACTCCGGGTGGCTGAAGCTATTTGTTGATTATTTGTTCGTGCGGAAGTGAGGTATTAAGTGATGGCGATCACGTTAAAATAAAATAATCGACAACGGATAATTAATTATGAGATTAATATCACAATAATTCATCCTGAGGTTCAATAGAGCGCATTGATAATTCCTTGACCATTTCCAAAATGCAGCTCAGTTCATCGTCATCCAGGGTAATTGCCAGCTTTTTCTGGAAAGAGTGGGCAATACGCTGATAAACACCCAGCTTAAGTTGATCGGCGTCGCTTAATGTCCCGCTATAGGTCAGACCGTTATGTTGCACCATACGCTCAAGGGCGGTGCCAATATGCACACAGAGACTGACCTTCATGCCGTTATCAAAGGGATGTCCCTCAACACTTTCCAGCTCACTGATAAATTCCAGCACCAGATCGACCACTTTTTTCGGGTTCAGGTAGGTCAGAAACTCGTTCATACTCTCTTCGCTGATCTTGCGCACCATGGCATGGGGACGTACCAGCGGCTGATACAAATGATTGCCCTGTACCAGTAAAGTAAACTGCGCTTCACCATCGCTGGAGAACAGCGCTTCCAGTGGCAGAAAGGGCACGTCGATTTTAGGGTCGGCAATCCCCAGCGACATAATAAAATCATAGCGTTTAAGCAGGCTTTCGCGTTGGTTATCCACTTCGCCCAGTGGCATGGCAATCACATTGACATCGCTGCGTCCCATACTCTGCAGCATGCCATCGACAAAGACTTTCAGTTTTTCGGCGGTGCCCTGTCCGGTGGAGCAAACGCTGAGAATCGCTTTTATCTTTTGGCATAGTTGCGAGGTGTCTTGCTGTTGGGTGGTTTTCTGGTAGCTGCCATAGCCTTTAAAATCACACAGCGAAAAGTAAATATCGTCCAGCTCCATGCCCATCACCGCCGACTTTCTTACCGCCTCAATCACCGTCGGTGTGGATACCATGGTCAAGGTGCGTACCGGAATACCGGTCTCCTGCATAATGATATCGCCAAACCCCAGCAGCGACCCCATATCCACCAGCAGCAGTACCCCTTTGCCGCGATCCAGTTCTTTAATACGTTGACGCATCTGGTCGAGAACCAGTTTCGGACTGAGATCCAGCGGCATATCAATACTGTCGATATTGCCTTCGCCCAGCAGTTTATGCGCCACATTGGCCATCGAGCTGGCGGTGCTGCTACCGTGCATCGCCACCAGCACCGCCACCCGTTCCTCTTGCTGGGTTTTCAGCAGGGAGCCAATCAGCAGGGTCAGATAGATCACTTCCATATCCGGCACGTTAATGGCAAATTTCTCTTCAATCTGCTGCTTAAGCGCCAGCGCCACGCTATGTTCACGGGCGCGGCCCTCGAGGGCGTCATCGATATTGGCATAGGAAAGCGGATGGTGGTTTTTGATCCGTTCCAGAAAGGCGGTCAAATGCAAACTGAACGCCAGTAAAAAACGCTCGGTCAGCCGTTGATTCAGCTCCCGCTCGGTGAGTTCTTTCATTTGCTGGGCAAAGCGCAGAATGTCCTCATTGACCAGTTTGAGAATGTTTTCCTGTAACTTGTTGCTGTTTTGAAATTTCAGGTAAAAGCTGTTGAGATGAATATTAATATCCAGGGTGATAAAGCGGATGATCTCTTGCTGGGAAAGGCCGCGTTCCTGCATAAAGGCCACTTTGCCTTCAATAATGCTGTAGAGGTTAAAAGAGGGTTCGTACTGATCGGCCTCTTGCAGCGCAGGAGAGATATCTTCCGGACGCACCAGCAGAAAAGGTTCCAGGCGGTCGGTAATTTGCTGCATCACATCGCGGCGGCCGCTGAGATGGAAAAATCCATCTTTAATCTCGCCCGGTAAATCACGAAAAGTAATATCAATAATATCCTGATGCAGACAATGCAAAAAGCCGTTGGCGCAGACCAGCTGCACATTGGATTTCATCTGCCCGATATTGCCAAAAGCCGTATTGCCCATCAGCGCTTTCATTGCTTCGGCATCAATCTTAATCGGCTTTTGAATGCGGTGGGCTTCTTTATTCAATAAGAACTTCAGTAGCTCGATTTTTTCCTGGGTGGTGCGCTCTTCAAAGGAGGGAAGGTTGATAATAATCGGGATACGGCGCACAAAGGTTTTAAGCAGCGACGATTCTGGATCTTCGGTAGTGGCACCGGTCAAGAGTACGTTAGCGGTCTGCTTGCGCTCGGTCTCCCCCAGGCGGCTGTAAGTACCGGTATCCATAAAATAAAATATCATCTCTTGCCCTTCCGGCGGCAAGCGATGGATCTCATCAAGGAACAACATCCCGCCATTGGCTTTTTGCAATAGCCCGCTTTTATCGCTATCCGCGCCGGTAAAGGCCCCTTTTACATAGCCAAAGATATGCGCCATCAGTAACTGCGGGTTCATGGCGTAATCTGCGCAGTTAAAAATAATAAAGGGTGTCTGTTCGGCAAAACGACCGGCAAAGCGAGCGTAATTAAACATCACCGAGGCGAACATACTTTTACCGACCCCGGTCTGTCCGGTGATCAGCGTATGTAACCCGGAAGGGGGATAGAGTACCGCCGCCTTGGCTTGCTCGACCTGATTTTTCAGGCTGCCATCGGCGCCAATCAGGCTGTGAAAGGGATTATTGACCGCGCCGGTTGCAGCGGGCGTCGGGCTTGCCGCAATGGGTTGTAGGTTTTGCGGGGCCAGTGCAGTAAGCACCTCGAGACTATCGTACTCCACCCGTGACAGGCTAACGCCGAGCCAGTGTTCGACACTGGCTTTTGGCAAATAGCCGACCGGTCGTCCTTTAACCTTGATGATCCGCTCGGCGCGCAGCAGGTTGTTTAACTCGAAGCTGACGTTATTGCGTAAAATGGCTAACTCTTCGGCGATCTCCTGGGTTGTGAATCCGCCTCTCTGGCAAACCGATCCCCACGCCATCTGGCCGCTACGCTCAAACATCCATGCATAAATTTTGTCGATCCGCTTCATCTGATGACCTGCTGTGGTTTGCCATATTCGGTTTGCCCGCACACCTTGAGCTCACCGTGGTCCCGGGGGACAGTGCAAACAGCATAATCAACAGTGATCTTGAGGAGAGTTGTAGAAACCGTAATTCTTAAAATTATTTAAATACATAAAAAGCACTATCTGCACCAGAGATCAAGCACCAAGGTCTAACAACTTGATTTACATTTGAATTGGCAAATAAATAGCGCATTTTATGTTGGCAACGGTGCCGGTTAGTGGGCGATGACAGGCAGGCGCACGACCTTACCGCCGCGCTAGATGCTGTTGCTGAACAGCCATTAACGGCAACGCCTGGATCAACTGCCGGGTCCAGGCATGGGCCGGGCGATGGAAAACATCATCCACCTCGCCGTGCTCTACCACACTGCCATCTTTCATCACTACTACCCGATCCGCCAGATGATGCACGACCCCTAAATCGTGGGAGATAAACAGCAGCGCCGTGCGGTGTTCCGCCTGCATTTCCGCCAGTAAATCCAGCACCTGCGCCTGAATGGAAACATCGAGGGCGCTAACTGGCTCATCGGCAACCAGCAACGCCGGGTTAGGGGCAAAAGCGCGAGCAATGGCTATGCGCTGGCGCTGCCCGCCGGATAAGTCACGGGGATAGCGCTGCAGAAAAGCCGCACCCAACTGCACTTCCTCAAGTAACTGACGGATGCGTTTTTTGCGCTCATCGCCAAAAATGCCCACGCTGTCCAGACTTTCGCCGATGATTTTCTCGACGTTGTAACGCGGGTCAAAGGAGCTAAGGGGATCCTGGGCAATTAACTGAATCCCCCGGCGCTGCAGCCGACGTCGGGATTCCGGTTGCTGGCTCCAGCGCTGCCCCTGAATGGTAATAGTGCCGGAATGGGGTTCGGTCAGTCCGAGCACCATGCGCGCCACTGTGGTTTTGCCTGAACCAGATTCACCGACAACCCCCAGAGTTTCACCGGCGCAGAGTGTAAAACTGACGTGGTTGACTACCCTTTTATCGGCATAGTCTTTACACAGATTACTGGCTTCCAGCACAGGTACAGACCGCGAGATATTTTTTGCCGGTAGCGGTGTGCCGCGTTGGCCGGACAGCTTCAACCCGCGAGTCGCCGGGCTGGGTACCGCTGCCAGCAGTTGCTGGCTATAAGGATGTTCCGGGGCGTGCAGCAGTTTTTCTGCCGTGCCTTCTTCCACCACTTTGCCCTGATGCATCACCAGAATACGATCCGCCAGTTGGCCGACTACCGCCAAATCATGACTGATCAGCAGCAGGCTTTCACCCCGATCCCGCCGCTGTTGCAGCAAATCGAGGATCTGTTTTTGCACTGTCATATCCAGCGCCGTCGTCGGTTCATCGGCGATCAGCAGCGTCGGATTGGCCGCCAGGGCCGTAGCGATCAGCACCCGCTGGCGTAGCCCGCCGGAGAGCTGATGCGGGTAGGCAGTCAGCCGCTTTTCCGCATCGGCAATGCCAACGGATTTAAGCAGCGCCAGGGTGCGATTTTTTACGCTCTGTCGATCAGGCAAAGCTGCCTGCGCCGCGAAATTGGCGGTTAGCGCATCATGCAGCTGTTGCCCGACCTGCCGCAAGGGATCGAGGGAGACCAGCGCATCCTGCAATACATAGCCAATCTGACTACCGCGAATTTTGCGCCAGCGGCCCTGGTTGGCGGCGAGCATATCCTCGCCGTCAATCATAAAACGGTCGGCGGTGATACGCGCTTTTGCATCCTGCAACCCCAGCAGGCAGCGCGCCGTTACCGTTTTGCCCGAGCCAGATTCGCCGACCAATGCAATAGATTCACCACGTCTGAGCTGCAGATTAAGGCCGCTGACCGCAGTTTTTTCGCCATCCGCAGCAGGGAAATGGATCGACAGGTTACGAATATCAATAAAAAGTGCGTTGCTCATGGCTGTTTTCCTTCAAAGGTCGCCTGCCAGTAACGGCCAAGGGTATTGACCGCCACCACCGTCAGCGTGATGGCAATACCCGGCCAGACGCCAATCCACCAGGCGTTACGCAGATAATTGCGGCCTTCGGCCAGCATCAGCCCCCATTCCGCGGTCGGCGGCTGCGGTCCCATACCGAGAAAACTTAACCCGGCGGTACCAATAATCGCCGTACCCAGTCCAAGGGTGGCCAGTATCGGAACCTGGGCAATGGCATGAGGAAGCACGTGGCGCCACACCAAAATGTGGCGTTTAAGGCCGAAAGTGCGTGCCTGTTCGACATAACCCGAGGACATCACTACAAAAGTTTGTGCTCTGACCACGCGGGTAAAACGCGGCACAGAAGCCACGCCAAGGGCAAAAATCAGATTGATGGTGCCAGGGCCGGTAAAGGCAATCAGCATCAGGGCCAGCAGCAGATCGGGGAAGGCCGAGACCACATCGACGGCGCGGCCGATTAACTCATCCAGCGGACCTTTAAACAGACCGGCAAGCAAGCCGAGCAAACTACCAAGGCTGACCGCCACGGTCATTGCGGCCAGACTGATCAACAAGGAGTAACGGCTACCATAAATAATTCGCGTCAACACATCACGACCCAGCTGATCGGTGCCCAGCCAGTGGGCCGCACAGGGCGCTAACTGCGCATTAATCGGGTCAGCACTGAGCGGATCATAGGGGGTCAGCCAAGTGGGGAAAATCACCGCCAGCATCAACAGCAACAGAAAAACCACTGCCAGCGAGTATCCCAGGGAAAAGCGGCGTTGCCAGCCAACGGCGGCAAGGAGATAACTCATGCGTTTTCCTCCGCAGAGTTATCGCGCAGACGCGGGTCGATAAACAGATAGAGAATATCAACCAGCGTACTCAGTACCACATACACCAGCGCGGAGAAAATGGCGACCGCCAGCACCACCGGCAGATCTTTGCCCAGCACCGCATCAACGGTGATTTTACCCAGGCCGGGACGGCCAAATACCTGCTCGGTGATCACCGCGCCGCTAAGCAGGCCACCGATCAGCCAGCCGGTCAGGGTAATGGCCGGCAGGGCGGCATGGCGCAGCGCATGACGCAAACGGATAGTGGTATTGCCCAGACCCCAGGCGCGTAGGGTCAGTACAAAAGGCTGATCGAGGGCATCTTCCAGACCCCGGCGCAGCACTTGCGCCACCACTGCACCTTGAGAGATGCCGAGAGACAACGCCGGAAGCACCAGCGAAGAAAAACTGCGATCCCCGGCCACCGGAAACCAGCGCAGGGTAAAGCTGAAGACAAACAGCAGCACAATCCCCAGCCAGAACGACGGCGTTGAAGCCAGCACCAGTTCAACGGAACCGGCGATGCGCTGACCCCAGCGGCGATGGGCGGTGCTGACTGCCATCACTACGGCAAAAATCAGGCTGATTGCCAGCGCCAGTCCGGTCAGTTTCAGCGTCGGCCACAGTTGTGACAAAACCAGCGTGCTGACGTCGCTATTAAGCAGATAAGAACGCCCAAAATCACCGTGCAACAGCCGCCATAAATAGTGCAGATACTGTAAATATAACGGTTGATCCAGCCCCCATTCGGCACGAATAGCCGCTTCAATGGCCGCGGTATGTACCTGTTCCCCCATCAGTAAACTGACAATATCCCCCGGTGCCAGATAGACGCTGATAAAAGACAGCGTGACCGCTGCCCAAAGGACCAGCACACCGCTTAACAGCCTTCGGGTGACCTGCCATCGCCATAACGATTTCGTTTTGGGCCGCCGTGGCGCAGCCAATGTGTCAACCGACATGATATTGTCCCTCGCGGTAAGTAGATGGTGGCTGAATTAATGTTTGCTCAACCAGACGTCATAGGCATTCTCAGGCATCTGTTTAAAGGGTCTAAAACCGACGCCGCGCACATAACTCGCCGCGGCAATCTGGTCTTCCGGCTCATACAACGGGATCGCCAGCGCCTGCTGCCATACTGCAAAGTTCTGCAACTGGCTGTAGAAGGTTTTACGTTCGGCATTATCCTGCGTCTGCGCCGCCCCTTGCAGCAATGGCAGGATTTCCGGCGCATCGGTGCGACTGTAGTTAATGGCACCTCCGGCGTTGATGGGCAGGTAATGGTTTTCGATATCAATGCCGTCGGTATCGGTATTGGAGTTGGCGATCGAGCCAAACTTGCCGTTGTTTCTCACTTCACTATAGGTGCCTGAATCGACATAACGGATCTTCAACTCTATCCCCAGGCGCTGCCGGGCCTGGGCCTGTAGCGCCTGCAACAGTACATCGCGCTGATCGCGCACCGTGGCCTGCGCCTGAATAATTTCGATGCTTAGCGGCTGACCGTCTTTGCTGCGGATACCGTCGGCACCTTTGTTTTTCCAGCCCGCCTCATCCAGTAACTGATTGGCCAGCGTCGGATTATTGCCATATTTGCCACTCAGGCTCGGGTCATACAGCGGATCAACCGGTGAGGTGATCCCCCAGACGCGGGTCCGTTCGCCTCGATAAATAGATTGCAGGATTGGTGAGATATCCAGCCCCTGCAACAGCGCCTGACGGACTTTCAGCTCCTGCGTCGGGCCATATTTTACGTTGAGGAATAGCGAGTAGGGGGTGCCGGGATTAAGGGCGTGCTGATAGGTAAAATCAGCATTGTTTTTGAATTCGCCAGCGTCATTGCCGGAAATGCCTTCGATCACATCCACCTGGCCGGAAAGCAGTGCGCCGCTGCGCACCGAGGACTCTGGCAGGAAGCGATAGGTCAGGCTCTCGAGATAGGCAGGGCCCTGATGCCCGGCGTTGGCGGATGCCCAGTGATAATCCGGGTTGCGGATATATTCAATCTGCTGGCCTTTCTCATAGCGTTTGAGGATAAAGGGGCCGGTGCCGGCGATATCTGTCCCGCCGGCTTTAAGCTGCGGCGAACTCCAGGAAGAGGGCGAAATCAGCTTGAGACCCGCGGCAAAAGAGAGAAACGGGCTATACACCTGTTTCAGTTTAATGCGCAGGGTATGCTCATCGGGGGTATCGATACTGTCAATCCGGCCGGCCAGTGCGCAGATGCTGGAACCGGCACAATAAGCGGGATCCTGAGCGTGACGAAAGTTCTCTGCCACCGCGTGGGCATTAAAGGGTTCGCCATTGGAGAACTTCACATCATTGCGCAGGGTAAAGGTGTAGGTTTTGCCATCTGCCGACAGGGAGTAACCGCTGGCCAGCCAGGGGATATAAGCCCCATCCGCCTTGCGGGCCAACAGGGATTCATAGGCAACACGCAGGATAAGCTCCGCTTTTGACTGCCCGTTTAACTGTGGGTTAAGCGTATTGGGCTCGGTTTCTACCCCCCAGGTGAGGCTGCCCCCGGATTGTGGTTGTTCGGCGGCGTACAACGATTGTCCTGACGACAGGACTAACAAGGCTAACGCTGAGAGAGCAGTGACGGCAACTTTCATAATTTTCCCATTAAGGTAAGAGCAAATAAATCAATAAGAAGGGTGTTGTATGCTGGTGACATATTGGGAATTATTATTAATGGCTGGTTGCTGCGATGTAAAATCACAATAATTGCTTACCTGTGAAAATAAATGACTTACGGCAATCTGCTGGTTATGTATTTAGACCAAAGCGCATAATGGCATGGCGATGTAACGCCTGTTTTTACCCTGTGAGAAAGAGTTTTCTGCAGTAAAATCGATATAAAATATAAGAAATTCAGCTAGCTCAGCCCGCTGTTGGGCTTGTTATTGAAGAATATAGGATATATTCTCGATGCTTGATTGTTAACCAGGGCTTTGCCGTGAACCTATCTACCGCGCTTCTCGATATCCAGGATCTGTCAAT
This sequence comes from Rouxiella aceris, assembly GCF_012933545.1. Classification (GTDB taxonomy): domain Bacteria; phylum Pseudomonadota; class Gammaproteobacteria; order Enterobacterales; family Enterobacteriaceae; genus Rouxiella; species Rouxiella aceris. The sequence goes on from NZ_JAADJU010000003.1 coordinate 135,794, forward strand.
CCATACCGCTTCAGGGATGCCGCTGGTAAATCGCATCTCCTTTCAGGTTAAACGCCGGGAAATCGTGGCACTGGTGGGGGAATCAGGTTCCGGCAAAACCCTGAGCTCGCTGTCGCTGATGGGGCTATTGCCGCCGGGGGTGAATATGACCCAGGGGGCTATCTGGCTGGATAACCAACAGATTGCCGCCCCGGCAATGCCCTTTGATACTTCTGTGCGCGGGCAAAAGTTGGCGATGATTTTCCAGGAGCCGATGACCAGCATGAATCCGGTGCTAAAAGTCGGCGAGCAAATAGCCGAAGTCCTGGTCCGCCACCGGCAACTAAGCTGGAAACAGGCACAGCGCGCAGCCATTGCCTTACTGGATCGTGTCGGCATCATTAACCCAGAGCAACGAGCGAAACAGTTTATTCATCAGCTTTCCGGCGGTATGCGTCAGCGAGTAATGATAGCCAGCGCCATCAGCTGTAAGCCGTTGTTACTGATTGCCGATGAACCGACTACTGCGCTGGATGTCACCATTCAGGCGCAAATCCTCTCTCTGTTGCAGGAGTTGCAGCAAGAGATGGATATGGGCATTTTGCTGATCACCCATGATTTAAGCGTGGTGGCGCGCTACGCCGACCGCGCTTATGTCATGCATCAGGGAAGCCTGATTGAGCAGGGGGAAGTTCAGTCGCTGCTGACCACACCGCAGCAAGCCTACACCCGTAAATTGATTGCCGCCTCGCAGCCCACAGTACGCAGCGAAGTGACCGCCAGCCGCCGTAATACGCCGCTGATCCGCCTGCGCGAATTGACTAAAAGCTATGCGCAAGGACGTAGTTTGCCTTTTTTTCCTGCCCAGCGGCAAAGGGTGCTGTTCCCGACCACGCTGGATATTTACCCTGGTGAAATCCTCGGTTTAATCGGTGAGTCCGGTTCTGGAAAAACCACCCTCGGGCGCGCGATTATTGGCCTGATTGACCCCGACAGCGGTGATATCGAATTTGATGGCATCTCTCTGACGCAGGCCAGTCAAGCAACAAAGAAAAAAATGCTGCGTCGGGCGCAAATCATCTTTCAGGATCCTTATGCCAGCCTCAATCCAAAAATCACCGTGGGTGAGCAGATTGCCGAGCCGCTGCGGGTATATAAACTGCGCCAGCCGGGACAAATTCAGGCAAGGGTCGAAGAGTTACTGACCCAGGTCGGGCTGGAAGCGCATCACGCCCGGCGTCTTCCAGGCGCATTTTCCGGCGGACAGCGTCAACGGGTGGCTATTGCCCGCGCGCTGGCCCTCGAACCGGAGTTGCTGGTGGCTGATGAAGCTGTTTCGGCACTGGATTTGTCGGTGCGTGGACAAATACTGGCCTTATTGGATCAACTGCGCAAACAGCTGGGCTTGACCGTACTGTTTATCAGTCACGATCTGGCAGCGGTAAAACAAGTCTGCGATCGCGTGGTGGTCCTTTATCACGGCAAGGTGGTGGAAAGCGGCATCACCGGCAGCGTGCTGGTGACACCGCAGCACCCTTATACGCAGCAATTATTGGCCGCCGCGCCGGATATTACTCAGGCGTTGCAACTGCGTAGCGCCAGCTAGCCGCCGGTTAATAGTGGCAATGTCTGCTGCTCGGCCCATTCGTGCCAGGAGCCGACATAAATCGCCAACTGATCATATCCCGCCAGTTGCAGAGCGGCATATACCGTGGCGGCGCGGGCACCGCGATGGCAATAAATAATCAGCCGTCGATCGGCCATTATTCCGGCCTGTTCGGCGCGACGGCGAATTTCATCACCGGCAAGAAATGCCCCGTTGACCACCACATCTTCCCAAAAAAGCAGCACCGCGCCGGGGATACGCCCGGCGCGATGGCAACAGGGATGGGCAAATTCACCGCTGAATTCGCTTGGCCGACGGGCATCGATGATCTGCGCCCCCGAAGTCTCAGCGGTAAGCACTTCAGCGCGCGTGGCGCTTAGGCTGCGCTGGATCCTTTGTGCGGGTAATGTGCTGTCAGGCTGACTGGCGCTGATCTCGGCGTGGTCACCGCTGCCGGGTGCCAGCTCTCCACCGGCCAGTTTCCAGGCATCCAGGCCGCCATCGAGAATTAAACTCGGTGTTAACCCGGCAAATTGCGCAAACCAGGCACCGCGCGGCGAGCGCATACCAACCTGTTGCTCAAAAAACACTGGCATGACGCTGTCACTTATCCCCAGCCGTTGCCAGGCGCGATAGAAAGCATTAGCCATGCTGTTAATACCGGCTTCATTACTATCGGGAATAAAATAATCATAAACATTAAGATGAACTGCACCGGGCAGGGTTTCCTCCTGCCATTGGGCAAGTTCGCGCACATCAATCAGGGCAAATTGTTCGCCGTTTTTGCGGCGCTGCAACAGATCGGCAGCGCGGATAATTGGCACAGTGTCAGGCAGTGACATAGGGTGATTTACTCACTTTTTCGCGGGTGAAACATAATGTTCGGCGGGAAATAGCGGCAAAAGCGTGCCAACTCCCCGCTCGGTCGCCAGTTGCAACATGCGAGACGCCAGGGCGATATCAAATACGTTAAGACCAAAAGAGGAAAAATAGACACTGTCCTCGCGGTCAGGCCGCCAGCCGTCGATCAGCAGGTTACCGACATCTGCATCTACTTGCTGCGCGGAAAACTGCCCGGCGCGATACATCTGAAACAGGCTTTTGGCGCTGCTCTCGCAGAAATCTCCCCACAAATCCACCGTCACCCGACTGGCGCGGTTGATCGCTGCAAAGCTGACTTCGTGATAACCCACCTGAATAACCAGTCTGCCGGGACGCATCGCCTCGAGGTCCAGCAAAGGCTCGCTGGCGCTGGTACAGGTAATCAACGCCTCACTCTGTCCGTCGAGGGCATCTGCCAGCCGATCAATCTTTACAAGCGGCCAGGGAAAATCGGTGGTCGTAACCGGCAAAGCGCCGGGATTGCGATACCACCAGTTCACTTGTTGCAGATCGGGAAACAACTGCCGCAGCATCTCGAGATGGGCCATCGCCTGCACACCGGCCCCCAGTAGCAGCACCTGTCGCACTCTGCGCGGTGCGGCGTAGCGCAGAGCCAGCGCCGTAACTGCCGCCGTACGCGTGGACGTCAACGTCCGGCTTTCCACCAGCCCAAGGGGCAGGCCATTATCTGCCCGGTTGATCAGCGTCAGCGCCATCGCCTGTGGCAAGCCGTCTTGCGTCTGTGGGCGATGAGCCGTCCATTTAACCCCGGCGGCATTAAAGCGTCCGCCGACGCGCGCGGGCAGCGCATAGGCTTTTCCGTCTGCCGCACCAAGGGTGACATGCGTTTCCGCCGGCATCTCGCTCTGCTGCTGACGCATCAGACGGATCACCTCGCAGACGTCATCCAGTGCAGCCTGTGCGTCGTCACCTCCGAGGGATAACACATCCTGTTCGCTGAGATAACGGAAACCTTCTCTCATCTCAGTGCTCCAGCAGCGTTTGTGCGAAGGGATACAGCGCTGGTGAGCCACCGCAGTGTACGAAAATCACTCGCGATGCGACCTTGATTTTGCCTTGCTGTACCAGGCTGATTAAGCCGTGCATGGCCTTCCCGGTATACACCGGATCCAATAGCAGACCTTCCTCCTGGCAACGCGGTAAATGGCGTCGATGCCTCCGGCGGACGGTACACCGTAAGAGCTGCCGACATACTGGTCTTCGATCCAGATATCCTCGGGTTGCCAGCTTTGCGGCCACGCAAGGAGATTTGCGCAGTCCTGGGCCATGGCGGCAATGCGCGTCTGGAACCATTCACTTTTGGCGCTGACGCTGATGCCGACAATCTTGCAGTCAGGCCAGTAACGTCGCGCGCCGACATACAGCCCGGCGAGGGTACCGCCAGAACCGGTCGGTGCCACTATCACCTCCGGCGGTGGTTGATGGCGTTGTTTAAGCTGGGCATCCATTTCTTCAATGGCGCGCACATAGCCCAGTGCGCCCAATGGCGTCGCGCCGCCCAACGGGATAATCAGCGCTTTTTCGCCACGGGCCTGCGCAGCGGCGGCGTGGGCATCCATCGCCCCTTCAATCTGGGTGAAATAGCCATCAGGGTCGAGAAACTCCAACTCAGCGCCAAAAAGTTTGTCGAGCAACAGATTACCCTGATAAACCTCTGGCTGATGGCCTCTAAGCACCAGCACCGGTTTCATACCAAACTTCCGCGCTGCGGCGGCCACCATCCGCGCATGATTGGACTGGTGGCCACCGGTGGTGATCACTACCTTGACCTGCTGGCGGCAGGCATCGGCCATCAGATATTCCAGCTTGCGCACTTTATTGCCACCGCCGCCGAAGCCGGTGTAGTCATCGCGCTTGATATTCAGACTGATACCCAGCGACGCACTTAATGACGGTAAAGGCTCTAGCGGCGTTGGGAAAAAGCCCAGTGGAACGCGTTCAAAATCATCGGTTTGTTTCATAGTAAATATCCTGCTGATTATTTTAAAAACCTTGCCGGGGTTGATGTGTGACCAGACGGCAATCAGTTTGCTGCGGCCAGCGCCGTTTCGTCGCTGAACAAGCGGATCCAGTCGACAATGGAGTGTTGAAAGCGCATCAACCCGTGCAGGGTGACAAATTCATTGATGCCGTGGGCATTGCCACCATGACCCAGGCCGCCAATCAGAAAGGCCGGTGCGATGGCAGCAAAGGCATAGGCTGGGGCGCAGCCGGGGGCCCACGGCCAGATCTGCGGCCTGGCCTGCTGTTGCCGATAGCTGGCGAGCAGCGCCTCGACGCCAGCGCTTTGCCGTGAGAAGCGGTGACCGGGATAGCTGTCGTCCAGCAGCAGATTGACGCCCGCAAATTGTGGCTGGGCCAGCGTCTGGCGGATATCCGCCAGAATAGCTTCACCATCGATGCCCGGCGGTACCCGCAGAGCAAACTCGGCGCTGGCGCTGTGGGGGATCACCCCTAGTGCCTCCAGTGGATCGCTGCGAATAGCCGAAATATTGACGACTGCACCATTGATCAGTTGTTGCAGGCAACTGAGGGTATCGCCGCTTACCGCCAATTGTTCACTGCGGCGAAAGCACAGTTCCTGTTCAATACTGAACTGCGCTGCCAGGGTGGTCAGCAGACTATTGGCTGCTTGATCAATCGGTTGTCGGGCAATCACGCCGCTTTCTTTTGCCGGGGCAATAGCATACAGCGCATCCACCAGTCGCCAGACCGGGTTGGCTATCCAGTTGGCATTACTGGCATGAATGGCCGCAGCAGGTCCGCCCCAGTGGCCGCCGTTGACCTGCAGTCGACCGCCGCTTAGCCCGCTAAAACCGAGATAAACCCGCGGCTCGCCGCCGCCGTATTCACAGAGCGAAGGGAAGAATACCGCCTCGGCGGGCGCGATCGGTGAGGGCACCTGCGCCAGATAGCGGCGTAACTGTCCGCTGCCGGTCTCTTCTTCGCCTTCAAGAATAATCTCCAGATTGACATTAAGCTGATCGCTGGCACACAGCGATTTAACCGCCATCAGCATCCCCGCCAGCGGGCCTTTATTGTTCTCGGCACCGCGGGCGATATACACCGCACCGACATCTGGCCATACGCCAACGCCACCGGTAAATGGTGGCAACTGCCAGCCATTCTCCTCGGCAGGCATCACGTCGTACATGTTATAGAGCACTAGCGTTTTGGCGGCCTGGCGGTCGATACGCATATGCACTAGTGGTGGCGCGTCCTGGTGGTATTGCTGGTCTACGGGCAATACCGACACCCCGGCAAGGTGGTGGCGGATCCACTCTTCAAGCCAGCGGGCCAGTGCACGTTGCTGGTCAATCTGCCCGGCCACGCTGACAAACGGGGTGATTGCCGACAGCAGGTCGAGAGTGGGTTGCAACTCGTCGGGAACCAATACAGTCACAGACGTATCCTCGGGTTAAGCACGACATACAGCAGGTCGATAATCAGGTTGATAGCGACAAACACCAGCGCGGCGAGCAGCACTATGGCTTGTACCAACGGAAAATCGCGATTTTGGATCGCCTGTACGGCAAGACGGCCAATTCCCGGCCAGGCAAAAATAATTTCAGTCACCAGCGCGCCACCGAGCAGCGACGCAAAGTACATGCCCTGCACGGTGATGACCGGGATCAGCGCATTACGTAAACCATGGCGTACCAGGATCCGCCAGCGGCTTAGCCCTTTGGCGCGCGCGGTGCGGATATAATCCTGTTGCAAAACTTCGATAAGGCTGGCACGGATCAGGCGGGCGATGGCGCTCATATAATAGGCACCGAGGCTGATGGCGGGCATCACCAGTTGACTGGCACTGCCATAGCCGCTGGATGGTAGCCAGCGAAAATCGAGGCTAAAAATAATAATCAGCAGTAAACCGAGCCAGAACACCGGCACCGCCTGACCGCTGAATGCCAGCAGTCGTGCCAGCAGATCCCAGAGGCTGTTTTGATAAAGGGCGCTGATAATTCCAAGCAATAAACCGGCCAGCGTGCTCCAGCCGAGAGCGGTGATGGCGAGTAACAGCGTGGCGGGAACCCGTTGTGCAATCAGCCCGATTACCGGCTGGCTGTAGCGCAGCGACTCGCCGAGATCGCCGTGCAGCACCCGGTTCAGGTAATGCCCGTATTGCCAGATCAGCGAGCGGTCAAAACCCATGCTGTGGCGAAAGTTGGCGATTTCTTGCTGGCTGGAACCAGGCGGCATCATGATTGCTGCCGGATCGCCGGTCAGATGCAAGCTGTAAAATATCAGCAGTGAGACGCCAAACATCACCAGTACCGATTGCCCCAACCGCTGTAACAGATAACTCAGCATATCAGTCGAGCCTCGTATGGGTTTTTCGCAGCAGGCTATCTCCGAGCAGGTTGCAGCCAACCATCAGCGCGGCGATCGCCAGCCCGGGATAGAGCACCAGCCACTGTGCCAGCAGCATATAGGAACGCCCCTCGCCAATCAGATTACCAAGGGTCGGTGTCGGGGGCTGAATACCCATACCGAGAAAACCTATCGAGGCTTCGAGCACCATTAGCCGCGGAATATCCAGTGTCAGCAGCACCAGAAGGGGGGTCATCAGGTTCGGTAAAACGTGACGCAGCAAAATACGCGGCGTGGAAAATCCCATGGCTTTCACCGCTTCGATATATTCCAGCTCGCGGATCTCCAGGGTTTTGGCGCGCGCCACGCGGGCGTAGATTGCCCAACTGGTCACGCCCATGATCAAAATGATATTGCTGAGCGTGGCGCCAAATAACGCCATAACCAGTAAAATCAGCAAAATAAAGGGCACAGCCAGTTGGATATCCATTAAACGCATAATCAGCGCATCCAGCCAGCCGCCGAGATACCCGGCGATCATGCCGAGTAGCGAGCCGATGGCGGCGGCAATCACCGCTGCCAGCAGCACCACCATCAGCGATAGCCTTGTCCCCGACAAAATACGGGATAGCAGATCACGGCCTAATTGGTCGGTGCCCAGCCAGTGCCTGCCGCCAGGCGGTAAAAATGCCGCCGCCAGATCGTTATGCAGCGGATCCGGCAACGGCAACCAAGGGGCCAGAAGCGCCGGAATAATCACCATCAGCAGTAACAGTCCGCCGAGAATGCCGTCGCCATAAAAGCGACGACGGGGTTTTCTTCGCAGCGCCGATAACGGCGCAATCATTTCAGCCTCAGATCAAACAGCGGAATACGGGAATCTGCACGGCCGGTAAAGGTGAGGTTGTCGGCGCTGGCATAGAGTGCGTCCTCCTTATACAACGGGATCAACGGTTGCTGCTGTACCACCAGATCCTGCACCTGCTGCAAAATTTTCTCCCGTTTCGCTGGATCTACCGTGACCCGGCTGCTGTTAAGCAGGGCATCCAGTTCAGGGGAATTGACCGTTGAATAAGGTTCGCCGGAGTGCAGGATGGGGTAAAGTGCGGCGTCGGCATCCAGCGTCTGGGTTGAGCCCCACGCCAGCATATATATCGGTGCCTGTTTCTGCGCCGCGACCTGCTGGGTATAGACCGACCATTCCGGGACTTCAAGCTGGGCTTTTACCCCAATAGCTGCCAGATCCTGGACAATGGCCTGCGCCACGTCAGCGCTGGCGATATAGCGGCGGGGAGCCTGGAAACGCAGGGTAAAACCTTGGGCATAGCCGGCAGCGGCCAGCAGCGCTTTGGCTTTGGCGATATCCTGGATTGCGGCCGGGATTGGCTGGTAGCCAAAATCTTTCGGACCGGCCATGGTGCCGGTAGGCGTGCCGAAGCCATGCAACAGATCTCGGGTATAGGCATTGCGATTAAGGGCTAATGACAGTGCCTGACGCACGCGAACATCATCTAACGGTTTTTGATCGTTGCGCAAACCGAGATAAATGGTCAGCCCGCCGTTTTTAACCTGCTCAAGATGAATGCCTGGCTTATTTTTTAGCGCTGGCACCAAATCTGCCGGTACACCATCAACCAGTTGCACTTCGCCAGTCAGTAAGGCGGTGATGCGTGCGGTGGCTTCCGGTATTGGCCGCCAGGTGACGGTATCGATTGCGGGCTTGCCACGCCAGTAATGGCTATTGGCCTGCATCACCACTTTTTCATCGGGTATAAAGGTTTGCAAGGTATAGGCACCTGAACCGACAGGTTTGCGGGCAAATTCCGCCGCCCCGACTTTAGTGACGTAAGCCGGCGGCACAATATAGGTTGGGTAGCGACTCATGCGCGTAGGCAGCAGCGGATCGGCGCCGCTGGTGTGGATTTTAACCTGATACTCTCCGCTGACTTCCACCGATTTGATGGTACGGATATAGGAAATAGTTGGTGCATGATTGGCGGGATCGAGAATACGCTCGATAGAGAATTTCACCGCCGCCGCGTTGACCGGTTCGCCGTCGCTAAAGGTGACCCCCTGGCGCAGGGTAAATTCCCAGGTGGAATCATCCAACGCTTGCCAACGGGTTGCCAGTCCCGGTTGCAGCTGCATATTGCTGTCGCGCAATACCAGGGTATCAAACAGGTTATCCACCAGCGTGGCGGGTTCCTTGAGAAAACCGGGATCCATCGCGGTGGCGGAGGTGGTTTGCGCGATCACCAGTTCGGAAGCCAGTGCCGCCGGGGACATGATGCTTATCAACAGCGCCAGTGAAGCCAGCTTAAATGCAGGTATTCTCATCTACGGTCATTCCCAAAGTGAAGCCGCCAGCAAGCTTGACGGAATTAAAGTGAAGTCAATGCGTAACAACATGCGTTCAATCAATGTTCAATTCCACAATACATGATATATCCTATATAATGTATTTTTGGCAAGCTACAGATTAAACCGCAAAAGAAAAGCCATAATTTTGCTAAAGGAAAATGCCATATGTTTGAGATGGAAAAAGCGCAGCGAGTGAGTTTAACCATGCAGGTCGAAGCCAAACTGAAAGGGGCGTTGATTGTCGGTGGATTAAAACCGGGGGCGCGTCTGGTGACCAAAGATATTGCCGAGCAACTCGGAACCAGCGTTACGCCGGTTCGGGAAGCGTTGCTGAGACTGGTATCGGCCGGGGCGCTGGATGCCACGCCGGCACAGGCTTTTATGGTGCCGAAAATACCGCTGGCGCGTTATCAGGAAATTACCCTGATCCGCAAAAATCTCGAAGGTTTGGCCGTATCGCAAGCCTGTGAGCTGATCACCCCGCAGGGATTAGCGCAATTGCAGGCGCTCAATGCGCAGTTTATGGCGGCAAAAGGCGAAAATAATGTCGAGCAGGCGTTGCAGGCCAATCGTGCGTTTCGTTTTGCGCTGTATGATGTTGCCGCCATGCCAACGTTGACCGCGTTGATTGAGCAGCTATGGGTGCAAATTGGTCCCTGTTTTAACTACCTTTACCCGCAGTCTGCGCCAATGGCCCAGGGGCAACATAACTATGACCAGTTACTGCTGGCTCTGGCGGCTGGGGACAGCAAGCGCTGCGTCAAGTTGATTAATAAATCCATTGATGATGGTGCAGCGATCCTCGAAAAACATTATTTCTGATTGCTCGCCAAAAACAGAACAGGTGCGCCAGGCACCTGTTACTGATGGTCAGTTTTGCCTTGGCAACTCAGGCGGTCACTTTCTCCGGCTGTCTCTGCCTGGCGGCAAACTGGTTTTCCGGCTCGCGTAGCCCAAGGTTTTCCCTTAGCGTTTGACCTTCATATTCTCTGCGGTATAACCCCCGGTCTTGTAGCAGCGGGATCACCTGGTCGACAAAGTCATCAAACGCCGTTGGCGTGCCGCCGCGCACGATAAAGCCATCCGTCGCTCCTGAGGTAAACCAATATTCCAGACCATCGGCAACATCGCTGGCTGTACCCAGAAAAGTTGGTCTTGGCGTTGCCGCTTCCAGTGCCGCCTGACGCAGCGTCAGACCGCGCGCTTTGGCATTATGTTTAATTTCGTCAGTAGTGCTGCGAAAGCTGTTCTGGCCGAGATCGCCAATCTCCGGGAAGGGGGCATCCGGGTCGTGCTGGCTAAAATCGTAATGCTCAAAGTAGCGGCCCAGATAGTCCAGCGCACTTGGCAGTGTCACCAGTTCTGCCGTTTGCTGATACTGCCGTTCGGCGTCGCTAAGGCTGTCGCCAATAATCACACTGATCCCCTGGAAAACGCGGATATCCTCGGCATCACGACCGTTTGCCAGCAGCTGACGTTTGACATCCTGATAGAACTCGCGGGCCAGTTCGGGGGTTTCCTGGCGGGTATAAATGGCATCAGCGGCTTCGGCGGCAAAGGCTTTGCCCTGTTCCGAGGCTCCGGCCTGAAAGACGATTGGGCGGCCCTGCGGTGAACGGCCGACGTTAAGCGGACCCTGCACTGAAAAATATTTGCCATGATGATTGAGGGTATGCAGTTTCTCAGCGTCAAAAAACTGGCCGCTGGCCTTATTGCGCACAAAGGCATCTTCTTCCCAGGAGTCCCATAATCCTTTGACCACGCTGACATATTCACTGGCGATGCGGTAACGCTCGTCGTGCTCTGGGTGTTTATCTCGGGAGAAATTCTTGGCCGAACCTTCCAGTGGCGATGTCACCACATTCCAGCCGCCACGGCCGCCGCTAAGGTGATCGAGACTGGCAAACTGGCGGGCTACGGTAAAAGGCTCGCTGTAAGAGGTGGACAACGTGGCCACCAAACCAATTTTTTGCGTCACCAGCGATAGTGCGGAGAGTAGGGTGATCGGCTCAAAGCGGTTAAGAAAATGGGGTATGGATTTTTCGGTGATAAACAGTCCATCGGCAACAAACAAGAAATCAAATTTTCCCAGCTCGGCTTTTTGCGCCAATTGCTGGCAGAAGCGGATATTGATACTGGCATCTGCTACTGCGTCCGGATGGCGCCATGCTGACATATTGCCCGAGGCACCCTGAATAATCGCCCCCAGACGTAACTGCCTTTTCTGACTCATTTTGTGTTCCTTATTTGGTTTGGTAAGGCTATGCGGTTAAACCGGCGCGTAATTCGGCAAGTGGGCGGATAATTGGCTTATGTTCCTGGTCAGCAAAGGCTTGCCGGTCGAGGATCTTGCGTAGATACACCAGCTCAACGCCCAGCGGATTGATGGCGGTGTGAAAAGGTTGATAGCCGCGTCGCAGGTAGAGGTCGGTCAGCCACGGATGGCGGATAGCCGTCGCCAGATAAACCGCTGGCGCTTTAAGCGTGTCACGCAAAAAAGTCTCTTCAACATAGTGGATAATCTCGCGACCCAATCCCTGACCTTTCGCCTGTTCCGCGACTGCGAACCAGTGCACAAACGGCCAGGGGGCAAGATGATTTTTTGCCACTGTCCACGGGAAACGGGTGGTCAGCGTGGCGGTTAAACCACTCTCATTTTCCAGCACATAGGTGCTTTCACTGCGGATCACCTCCCGCACCTCGGCAACGCTGGCGCGGGTAATGGTAAAATGGATATCCTGCGCAACCAGCGGCGCATAGGCCTGTTGCAATAAACTGTGCAGTGCCGCCGCGTCAGATTCATTGGCAAGACGGATACGTTGGCTCATAGTATTTTCCTCACGCCAGGGCAACGCTGGAGGTGGCTAACAGTTCCAGTGAACGCAGACGCGCCCGAGGCTCGGTCAGCGGCGTATCAATCACAAACTCTTCGATGCCAAATTCTGCCTGCAACGCCTCCAACTGCTGATGGACCTGTTCGCCGGTGCCGTGCAGCACGTCAGATTGCCGCTGTTCTATCTGATGAGAAGCGGCAGTTGACTGGCGGATATAGAGCTCGGCCTGTTGCAGACTGGCGACATTAACGCTTTGGCCGTTGCTGTCGGTGACGCGATAACGCTGGCTGTTATCCACCAGACTGGCCGCTTTGGCTGGAGTTTCGGCAACGATCACCGGCACGGCAAGCAGCGCTCGTTTACCATTGCTGTCGTGGCTATAGGCAGACAGCGCACGGGAAATATCGCGCTTATCGGCATTAAGATGCGCGGCAAAGACAAAGTCCCAGCCAAGACTGGCCGCCAGGCGAGCGCTTTGCTCGCTGGCCCCTAACAGAAATCGGGAGGCGGGCTGCGGCGGTTGTGGCGTGGCCGACAGCGAATCTTCCCCTTCTCCCGTTACCGGCACCGACAGCCAGGTATCCAGTTGGCGCAACTGATCGGCAAAATCGCCCTTGCACGCCGGATCGATGGCGTATTGCAGCGCATGTGTAGCCAGAGGCAAGCCACCGGGGGCTTTGCCAATGCCCAGATCGACACGACCGGGTGCCAGCGAGGCCAGTTGATTAAAATTTTCCGCCACTTTAAACGGGCTGTAGTGTTGCAGCATCACGCCACCGGAACCGACACGCAGTCGATGAGTGTGCGCCAGTATCCAGGCGATAACGATTTCCGGGGAAGAGATCGCCAGTTTGTCGGTATTGTGATGCTCTGCCAGCCAAAAACGGTGATAGCCCCAGCGCTCGGCTTTTTTCGCCAGCTCCAGCGTTCGTTTTAGCGCCCCGGCGGCATCTTCGTATTCATCCAGTGGACTTTTTTCCAGCAAACTCAAACGGTATCCCATCCTGTTCCCTTATTTTTGCGCAGAGGTAATAACCGCGATTATTGGATAGAGAGTGAAAGGATGTAAAACAACAATAGTTGCTATAAAGTTGCGCAAAATGAGATAAGTTTTAACTGGATGTAATGGGATTGCGTGTTTTTGGGGGGGCAGGGGCTGGCAAAGTCAGGAGGGGCGACCGCGATGATCTTGATCCAGATAAGGCACGTGTTATCGAGCTTAAAGGCAATGTTTTGCAATTGATGACGAAGAAAAATTAACCTGGAGTCGAGGGGATATTTCAAGGCTAATACCTGCGATGTCGCCATATCCTTACGCGCCCGCAGTGTTAGCTCCTGCCTCTAGTGGACCGCTGGCTACCGTTAAAATACTTATTGATTTTTCACTATCGATATTGAAAACCCGTCCCATCCTTTCTCTCCGACAGTCTGAAGGGCTGTACTTTCTAAACGCGGGTCTGCCGCCATCAAACTCATAAACTCACGTACTCCTTTAACACTTAAATCTGAACTATCGCTGTCGATCACTCCACCGCCTCGGACGACATTATCCCCAATTATCAGCGTACCGGGCCGTGATAACTTTATGGCCCATTCCAGATAGCGTGGGTTATTGGGTTTATCTGCATCAATAAACACCAAATCAAATGGGCCATTTAATGTCGGCAATATATCCAGAGCGCTGCCAATATGTAGATCGATCTGCTTATCAAGCTGCGCATTACGCCAGTTCTCCCGGGCAACTTTCGCGTGGTCAGGGTTTATTTCCAATGTTGTGATAATACCCTCTGCCGGCAGTGCCTTCGCCATCCAGGCCGTGCTATAGCCACCTAATGTGCCAATTTCCAATACCCTGCTGGCTTTAGTTAATTGTACTAATAGCGCCAGGAACTTGCCTTGTACCGCTGATACGTCGTGTACTGGCAACTGTGCTTTTTTGTTGCACTGGAGAATTTGTTCAAAAGCGGTATCTTGCGGGGCAAGTAGGCGGCCAAAGTAATCATCGACAGCGGCCCATTGGTGAATATCAGGATTTGGGTAGTCAGGTATTCTCATTGGTGAAATCCTTACAGGATAGTCATGTGCAGTGAGAGCGCTCAGGACTGGGTAAGTATTCTGATCTTAATCAGCTTATACTCTCCACTGAAAAGTCGCCATTGTTGCCCTTGGCCGATGACTACAACCCTTATCTCCGCAAAAGTGTTAATTCACCCTATCTGCAAGGCCACCGTCCCTGGTAGCCTCATTTAACTACTTCTTAATCCTGAGCAAGAAGTGGCGGAATGGCAGGCACTTCCGGAGCTTCATCAATGTCCTTTTGCGTCATCCGGAAGGCTTCTGGATAGTGCTCGCGGCTGGTGCGACGCAAGGGTTCGCTATCACGCCAGGTATAGAGGCAGTGCTGACACTGGTAGACAGTCCAGACATCTTTCACCGGGGACTTGGCCATGACTTCAATATGTTCATCTGCACAACGTGGGCAAATCATCTGTTTCTCCTAATTACGGTTAGCCAATAATGCCGTCAGTTTTGCTACCCATAGCGCCGTTTCGGGCAGGTCTTTTACCGGTTGGCTATAATGGCCGCGCTTGTCAGGGGCGACCGGCGTCGTGGCGTCAATAATCAACTTGTCGGTAATACCCGCCGGGCTTGAACCCGGGTCCAGTTCCAGCACCGACATATTCGGCAGTTGTACCAGATCACCCGCCGGATTGACCTTGGAAGACAAGGCCCACATCACCTGCGGCAGGTTGAAGGGATCGACATCTTCATCCACCATAATGACCATTTTGACATAGCCTAATCCGTGAGGAGTGGTCATGGCGCGCAGACCGACAGCACGGGCAAAACCGCCATAGCGTTTTTTGGTGGAGATAATAGCCAGCAGACCATGGGTATACATGGCATTCACTGCTTGCACCTCCGGAAATTCGGCCTTGAGTTGCTGATAAAGCGGCACACAAGTGGCTGGCCCAATCAGATAATCAATTTCGGTCCAGGGCATCCCGAGATAGAGGGATTCAAAAATGGGTTTTGTACGGTAGGATACTTTGTCGATACGCACTACCGCCATATTGCGACCGCCGGAGTAGTGACCGGTAAATTCACCGAAAGGCCCCTCGATTTCGCGCTTGCGTCCCTCAATCACCCCTTCAAGGATCACTTCGGAACCCCAGGGCACATCAAAACCGGTCAAGGGCGCGGTAGCAATAGGATAGGGGCTTTCGCGCAGTGCACCGGCCATCTCATATTCGGACTGGTCATATTTGAGCGGTGTGGCACCCATTAGCGTAATAATAGGATCGTTACCCAGGGTAATGGCAATCGGTAGATCTTCACCTCGTTCCTCGGCTTTGTGCAGGTGTAGCGCAATGTCATGCATGGGCACCGGCTGTAACCCCAGCTTGCGTTTACCTTTCACCTCCATGCGATAAATACCGACGTTCTGCTTGCCGAAGTGCTGTGGGTCGGTGGGATCCCGCGATACCACACAGGCTTTATCCAGATAGAAGCCACCGTCGCCATCATTTAACCGAAACAGCGGCAGGATCTCGAACAGATTAATATCATCATTATCCAACACATTTTCTGCCCAGGCAGGGTGTTCTCGCCGTTCTGGAGCCACGGGGAAGTTATCCCAGCGGCGGATAAATTCATCTATCTGCTGTTTAACCGAGGTGTTGGCCGGCAGTCCCATGGATATGGCATGGTTCTGCCAGGAACCTATGGTATTCATAACAATATGGGCGTCAGTAAACCCTTTAACATTGGTAAAGGAAATTGCCGGTGCGCCTTCGCCAATACGGCCAGTTGCATTGGCCGCGGCGGCAATATCAGGCTCTGCCTGCACTTCTTCACTAATGTTAAGCAGTTGTCCTTGCTCTTCCAGCGTCTTGAGGAAACTGCGTAGATCATCAAAAGCCATGTTTTATCCTCCTGTTAATCATTTTGTTCGTACACGAACTGTATCAGGAGCCTAATCTCTTCGTAGCGGACAAACAAGTGACGAGATCATTATTTGTTCGTGAGCGAACAAAATAGTTTGTATGCGCAGGAGTAAAATTTTAACCTGGTAGCGTTTTACAGTATCCTTGCCGTTGGCCAGCCATGCCTTATGCCATCACCATTAACCAAGGCCATTTTATGCGCACCCATCTTGCAAGTTTACCTTTTCACCTGATGCGTCGACTGTTTCAGGAACATACAGCCCAGTGGCAGAAAACACTGCCCGAACTTACCAAGCAGCAATACTCCGTGCTTTGTGCCGTGGCCGATCGGCCTGATATTGAACAGGCAGACTTAATCGATGTGGCGATCAGCACGAAAGCCACGCTGGCCGAGATGTTGATGCGTATGGAAAAACGCGGACTGTTGGTGAGAAAACCGGGGATCCACGATCGGCGGCGAAGGTTTATTTCCCTGACTGGCGCAGGTGAAGAGGCACTAAATCGTGGCCGCCCAGCGGCAAACGAGGTGGACAGTAAATTTCTCAACCGCCTTTCGGCAGAGGAGCAGCAAATCCTGGTGCAGTTACTGCAGAAAATGGTGATGAAAAGTGAGTAATAAAAAATTGTACACATGCTGAGTTTTGCAATGCCGATGGGGTACTCTCTTCACCGACTTGCTGGCTGAGAAAGATCTATGCATTTGACCTGACAGAGAATGGCATTGAATATATTTTTGACGAATAACACCTGCGTGCCAGCTTAGTCAATACAAGGTGAAATCGGGATCCGTTATGCCAAATCCGTAAGAACTCTGCCAAAAAGCCAAAGCAGCAGCAGCCCATGCCTGTAACCATTAGCGTTAACTAGTGTGTGAATATTACAGGTTGTAACCATGCGATCCCCTTCCAGCTCAACTTTTACTCAATACCTTGCTCTTAATGCTGTGAACAGCGTATTGGCCAATTACCGTGCCGGTGCGCATAGCACATCATCTGAACCCCTTAATTCCCAGATCCTGCAGCAACTGCACCACAAAATGGCGCAG
The DNA here is from genome assembly GCF_012933545.1 of Rouxiella aceris. Lineage (GTDB taxonomy): Bacteria > Pseudomonadota > Gammaproteobacteria > Enterobacterales > Enterobacteriaceae > Rouxiella > Rouxiella aceris. The sequence continues at coordinate 152,783 of NZ_JAADJU010000003.1, forward strand.
GGCAACGAGTGGTGGCAGGACGCGTCTTTTAAACGACTGCTAAATGATGCGTTGCTGAATAAAGCATTTAGTAACGCGTTGCTGCAGGCCTCCGGGTTATCTTTGCCGCACGAAACTGAACACCTCACGCAAGAACAGGCGAACAAGTTAAAGCAGTTTGTCGCCGGTATGGTGACATCAGCAACTGTCACTATTGTTGAGGTGGAGAACGCGGCAGAACGGAACATGGTGGAACCTGTTACCCAGGCATTGCAGGATGTCTTAAAGCAGGGGGGCCGCCAGTTGGCCCTCGATATTCTTCTTGAAACAGTCCTCAAGCTCACCGGCATTGATAAAAGCACCGCCGAGACATTTACACCGATTATCACCTTAATCAGAAATACCCGTGCGGCGCTTTACTCCGACGACGGCAGTTTCACCGACCGCCTTAAGGCGCTGACAACGGCGCTAAATAGTGCGCGCAACCTCTTGCAGCTTGTCAATCCCGGATCCCTTGCCTTGCGAACGGCCGATATTCTCTGCGACGTGGCGGATGTATTACACCAGGGATTGTCGGCCGATACCCTGAAAGCGTTATCGGTAAAACTAGAAGGTATCCCAGGGCTACCATCTGCCTGCAATGCACTGGCTTCGCTGACGGAGATGGCAAGACTGTTACAGCTGTGGAACTGCCATGAGATCAGCGACCGAGACCTGGCCGATCAACTGGCAGAGAAAGTGTTACCGCAGCAGGTCGCTTTGCCGTTGAGAATTGCTGAAAAAATCGCCCTGGCCGCGCAGGAAGGAAAATTGCAGGTGGCAGGGGTAGCTGCCTGGCCGGGGAAGGAGAATAAGGCCGCCTGTTTACTGTGGCTGAAGGCGGTGCTGCTCAATGAATCAGTACGTAGCACGCTAGCCGGTGCCGACAAAAACTGGCTTATGGCTACCCTGAATTTTGACGGCGAGGAGGCGGAGTGTATGCAGGCTAATTTGCTGCAACATGCCAAGACGCTGGTCCGCCTGTTTGATAGTGGCAGCGTGACGGAGCGGCTCGCGACGTTCATACAGCTGTTGCAAACCTTCAAACTCTACGACCGCGTCAATATTAATCTCAATGATAATCTGGGAACGCTCGGTAACTATTTGAAAGACGGCACCATGCTTGCTGACCTGTTATCTCTGTTGACGGCGACCGGCAATACCAGCAAGGCGCGGGAGGCCCTGAAGCTGGTGGATGTCAGCAAAACCGTTAAGAAAGTCGGTGCCCAGGTGTTGCGGAAGACTTACGGGGTAGTGGCGGATGCTGCCAGTGTCACCGCGTTGGCGGTTAAAAAAGGTCACGCTTTTTGGAAGAGTCCCTATTCCGCAGGGCAGTCGATCCATGATCCGGTCAGGTTTTATCGCGATGTCATCACTTTTTTCCGTGAAGATATAAAGACTCACCCCAGGGATTACGAAAACGCCACCATTGAAACTATGCTCGCCGCCGTGGCTGTGGCGATCAAAAGCTTGGGCGGTAACCATGTGCCGATCAAAGGCAATACGGCAGAATGGCTAAAAGCCTATGCCCAGGCGGATCAGGCCAAACTGACGGCGGTGGATAAAGTGCTAATCCATGCAGTGCTGGAACCTCGCGTGATGTTGGAAATCAACAGCGCCATTCAACAGGAGGACAGTGTTCAGGCGAGAAAACTGCTGGAGCCACTGAGCGAGGCGTTAAAAATGTACGCGGGCGATAGCGTTACCCTGCGTGAGATGGCCAAAATCCTGCCTTATATCCCGGCACTGTGCGAAGCCTGGCAAGAAATTCGTGTCGAGAACCTCCATGAGCGTCAGGCATTGCGCGATGAACTGCGTGACCAGTTGAAACAGCAGGATGACATCTTGCGTAACAGCCACTCAGTGGTGTCGCTGGAAACGCAGCAAGCGCGGCAAAAAAAGGTGGCGGTTTTGCAGGATACGTTGGTGGCGCTGCAAAAGAAGGCGGGTGTCGAAGTGGTGCGCAGCGAGCTGTTACAGGCAGAGCTGGACGCTATGCGCGCGACGCTCCTGGCGAGCGGGTTGTCAGATAATGCCAGAGAATGCCTGGAGGGTGACCTGACTTCTGCGCAGGTTGCACTGGATACCCTAAAGCTGGCGGATGCGCTGAAGGGACTGTCGGATGAAGAGCAGAGGCAGCTCCACAGGGTGCAGGAGCAGTTTCATCAGGCGGTGCGGGAAAGCATGGTCGCGGAAGGGGTGCCGCTGGCTGCAGTGATGCGCACGTCGCTGGAAAGCATCAGTAAAATCCTCGATGCTCTGCCGATCGAACTTAAGCTAACGGATGTGCGGTCATTGCAACATTTTGCCGCCGAAGTTCTGGCGCGGCTGGCAACCAGTGAGAAGCCAAGTCTGGTCAGTGCAAGAGCCGAGCTTGCCGCGCTGGTAAGAAATGCCACTTCCGACAACCTGGCGGATGTTGTGCGCTGGTCAGCAAACCAACTGAAAGAACTGTTCACCAGAGAGGTGGTACTGACCGCCAGGGAAAAAGCCCAGGGTTGGTTTGTGGTAGAAAGAGACATCTCTGCAGGTCAACTGGCTACGGGGGCCGCCGCCGGGGCACTATTGCCGGTGTTGTTTCTGCTGCTGTCTGGAGAGGGACTGCCAAACCTGAAAGAGAGTGGCGACATGATGCGCCCGTTGATACAAAGCAGCATCGCAACCGACGAAAACGGCGAAAGTGGCCCGCAGGTCGTGCGCCTTAGCCCATCGTACGCGGGTATATATGAGAAAACGACCGAGCCGCTGAATAGTCAGGGTGTCGAGTGGCAGAAATGGCTGAAGCAGGCGCTGCCGGTACTGTTCGCCGCCGCTACCGGGGCAGGGCTATCGGCAGCGGTGAATCCGGCTATCAGAGAGGAGCCGTTTGCAGGGGATATAGCCGGTGATCGGCAGACCCGGATGGCCAGAGCGGGAACCATGTTCCGCTATACAGGAAAAGACGGTATTACCCGCGGGATTAATTTAACGGATGATGTGGTCGATACTGCCTGGCAGAACATGCTTAAGCGCCTCGGCACGAAGTTACAACAGGGAGAGCGCTACCGAGTCGATCTTGATAACGATATTTTCCGCGAAGAGGTACAACGTATTCTGGATAATCCGGATAAACTGTTGCGCAAAAGGCGCGTTGCCGCCGCTTTGTTGAAACCGGCAAACATCCCGTTTGACGTCAGCGCTTTGGAAGTAAGAAAAGAAACAGCAAAAGCGATAGCTGAAGAATTACCGGTAATATTTAAAAAGCACATTAATGACCTGATAAAATTTGATCCGCTGAATTTTGTTCGTGATCATATTCAGCAGATCCTTAACAGTTTTCCCGACAGTGAGAAAGGGACGCTAACCTCTCCGGATAGTCTGGTTCCACTGCGTATGCCGACGGCGGCAAGCGGTCCTGTAACCAAACTGGTTAAGCTGATTGACTTGTATATGGGGAATGTTCCCGACGGATACAAAACCTTTCTCGTTGCCTGGGATGGTTATGAGCGCTGGCAGCCGCATGCGACAGGACGCGGAGAGAATATCGTCGAGCATGAAACTCATACCTCAGAAGCCTTCCGCAAGGCCATCATTCCCAATGTCAGTGCAAAACTCAGTGGCCGCGACTCTTTGCCGTTAAAAAGCCAGATGGCTTTACCCGACCGGATATTAAAAAAATTTAATAATGAGTTTGAAAAAACCAAAGATCATTCGCGAGAAAGAATGAGCTGTGTGAACGGTTTGTTGTTAAAAACCAGAGCGAAAGAAATCATGGACAGTAATCCGCCCCCCACCATGAACATAAAAAAACTGCTCAGCGATTTTGTTGCGGGTAAAGCCGATGCGCAGGTTGTGGCTATACGTGGCGTCCAGTTATCTGACGTGGCTGCACTCCGTGATGGTGATGATTATATTGTCTGGGATCAACTTGGGGAGTGGCATCAATTCAGCTATACCCTCGAGGGCGCGCGGCCTGATGATCAGGCCCAGAAATTCCTGGTCAGTAAAATGAACAATAATGGCCAGTATAGTTATCGGGAGCCGGGGCAACGGGACAGATTATTCCAGCGCATCATCGACAATAGTCAGCTAAACGCCGCTTCCGATGCTATTGGGGTCGGGCGTAAAAGCAGCTATAAAATTCCGCTTGAACTGATTTCCGTCGCAGATAAAGCCAAAATGCTGACAACAGATAATAACCTGGGAAGTGTTATCACTGAATTATCCTTCAGGAGGATGCATGATGATATGAATAGTCGGCTGGCGACTAATCGTGAATTTGTTAACAACTACATGATTGACCGTGCTTTTTTCCTTACTGGCGTAGCCCTTGGCCCTTATATGCCTGGTGGGGTATTGATGTCCAATGCGCTGGGAATGACGAATTCCGCCGGGCTGACATTATTAAATGATGTGACAAAATATATTCTCAGCGACAGCGAAGAAGAAAGAAACGCCATTCGAAGTGGCATGCCAAAAAGTATTTTAACCGACATGGTCATCAATGCCAGCATCGGCGTTAGCATTCCTATCATGATAACCAAAATTCTTAAACATGATGAAGTGCTGAATGACCTTACTCAGGGAGGATACATTAAAGAAGGGGTTATTGGGGATGTTGGTGCTTCTATGGGAGAAAGAGGGCTAAAACAATTTGGTAAATCCAAAGTTACCGTCCAGCCTGATAATACCGCCGTAGATAATAAGGAGCAGCAGATTGGGCGTGATGATAGATTGAGAAGCGTTGAAAACGATATTTTGCGCATAATAAGTGAGATGCAAAGCCGCGATAAAAGATCGCTGCCGGAAGAGCTTGTTGGCAAGTTGCGCGAGTTTCTCCCTGAAATTGACTCATTTTTGCAGAAGTACGGCGAGTTAGAATCGGAAAATTTCGCCGATTCATTTATGGAGCGCTATGGTTCAGCGACCAGAATTGGTGCACCACCGGTAAGGACGAGTAAAGTAAGAAAAATTTTGCTCGATAGAAATTATTTAATTACGTTATATCACAACGTAAAAGCGACAAATGTTAAGGATCTGAGTGGTGCTATCGATTTTATCAAAGACATTCTACTCCGAACAGCAAAGGATGAATGCTTGTCTTTACCGGCGACCATCAGCGATCTTATAAAAAGCAAAGTATCTGGTTTTGAAAGATTTTTGCATCGCCATGCTAACGTTGATAGTAAAGGAACGCTGTTTTTATCCCGGAATGATATAGAAAGGATCCATAATATGGCGAAAGCATATTTGGATGATTACTTCTATGGTATCAATGGCATAATTGATTTCCTTACTATGCTGGATGAATCTAGCGACAGCCATAGCGAGAAGACCTTGCCGCCGGTGGTTATTGACGCGTTAAGTAAAAAGGGGATCCCGGTTACTGAGATCTTGCTGAGGATTAGCAACGAAAAATCAGTTGAAGTGGCTGCCAGTGAGCAAGCAGATCGGGCAAAGATAGCCGCAGAGGATATCGGTTGTAATCAGTCGATGATCAGATGGTTTACTGAAACGATTGACGCCGAGATGCAATCCAGACGTGTTTTCACCATTCAAGATGCTATCAGTTTGCTGAACAAGATCAAAAATAGCCGGGTTGCAGAACAGCAGGGAACGCTGGGTTTAAAATTACTTCCTGTTGCGTTATTTCATTTTATTAATGGAACCGGGGCAATCAATATGACCGAGTATATGCTGGAAGATGGTTTTCGCGGGTTGGCTGAAGATATCGCCAAAAATACCGGTCGCGATCTCCGTGCTGAACATATCATGCTTAAAAATCATCAATTTGATTTTCTTGTTGCTTGCCTCGAGTCGGTAGCACCACGATAAAGGCTGGAGGCATGCTTGCTGCTCTTGACCGGGTCACGGTGGTGATTGCTTTACCGTTATGCAGGCCGGTATTGCAATGTCCAGCAGGATGCGGCCACTTCTGACCGGCCGTTACGCTACCGCGAAGAGTGGAGCAGTGTGGAGGATGCTTTTGGCGATGAACAAGAATCCATGGCTGTTGCCCGCTTCAATGTGGCTATTCGTTTTGAGCACGAAAGTAACGATTCATGGCGAACCTGTGCGGTTGCGCGTCTTATCCGCGATAACCACGCCGGATGGCGGCTGGATCCGAATTTTATTCCGCCATTGGCGTTGTTTTCTGCCAGCCCGTTCCTTTACGAACCTGTTTGTGTTACCGCTTGAGCATGACAAAAACAGGCAGTTATACCCCATAAATTCAAAGCCCTTGAGATTCACTATGTAAAATAGGATATTATTCGGCAATCAGGGATTCGATATGGGCTGAAACTTGTTGTTGATCCATGGCATCCCGGAAATTCAGGGCCATGTCGAATGATTGCAGACATGAATCTAATTTTTGCAATGATGCTTCATCGTCGCGTACGCAGAATATATAGGCGTTTTCAAAAGGTAGTAGATTAACCAACCTTATTCTATAGGGCCGTAGATAAAAATTGATATGTTCAAGCCATGGCATGAGATGGGGCATCTCAAAGGGGTCAATGCTGTCTACCGAGCAATCGATATCTTCAATAAGTGAGAAAATAAAATCGGCTGGATCCTCAGATATTGCCAAGTTAGATAACGGCTTTAATTTAGGGATATAACCACTATATTCGTTCCATTCCTCATAGCTTATTAAACCTTGTTCACTGAGATGGTTGTACATCCACGTCAACACGGTGAGTTGTTGACTATTTTCCGGAAGGCTTGCCTGCATAGAGTCAGTGTTTAATTCAGGGATGCATTGCCCAAGGGCGACAATCAGACTTTGTATTTGCTCCATATTAATATTCCCTTATATTTTATTGTGTCGAATTTAAAAGTGCGTTATTTATGCACTGACATTGTCTTTATTTTATTCCTGGAACGCAAGGGGAGGTGCGGAGATAATATTTGTAAATCCAGGGTAATATTTTCTGATCCCCTCAGTACCACCCGAAAATTGCGAAAAATCAAAAGATAAAATAATGGCAATTCTATATCCGCAAGGCTGTTACCTGTTACAGGGGGCCGGAACGCCAACATCTAACTTTAAACTAAAGTTGACTAACCCTCACATTCGGCTTAAAAAGATCTCGGTATTAGTCAGAGCAACAAAGTGTCGCTGGTAGTGGTTTTTATTTTAATCTACTGTTTTTAAGGTGAAAATGGAAAAGATGATTAGTTATCAGATTGGAGATTGTGAGGTGTTTAAGGTCCTTGAAATAGAGGCATCTTACCTTACTGCCACGCTGTTCCCCGACCAGTCGTTGAGTGCTGATGTGCCTGAAAATATCGTCCTTTCCATGCACAGTTGGCTTGTGCGTACGCCAGAAAAACTGATCGTGATTGATACTGCAACCGGTAATGGTCGCAACCGTCCGGGCGCGCCGCTTTTTCATCAATTGAATACCCCTTATGAGCAGCGCTTGCGCGAGGCGGGTGTTGACCCGGACCGCGTGGATCTGGTGTTAATGACCCATTTGCATGGTGATCACGTTGGCTGGAACACTCATTGGCAGGATGGGAAATGGCAGCCGCTGTTTAAAAATGCCCGTTATCACTGTTCGCATCGCGATTTGGCCAGTTGGCAACAAGATCCGGCACGGCAAAACATTATGGCCGACAGCCTGACACCGATCATTGAAGCCGGGCTGTTAGACACCATCGATGTCAGCCGCGAGCCCGAATTTGCCGGGGTGTTACGCTATAAACCAACACCCGGTCACACTGAGCATCATGCCTCCATCATTCTGCACAGCGCCGGGAAATATGCCTTTTTTAGCGGCGACCTGATGCACAATGAAATCCAGGTAAAGCAGCCACATTTAGCCTCGCGTTTTTGTGCCAACGCCGAGCAAGCCGAAGCCCAGCGGCGTTTAGCTTTGGGCTGGGCCGCTGACCATCAGGCCCTGTGGTTCAGCTCTCACTTTGCCCAAAGCTCGGCAGGTTATATAAGCCGCAAAGACGAAGGCTTTGAATGGTGTTATAGCTAAGCCGTCCAAAGACAGGACGGTTATTTCTGACCGGCAAAACAGGGCTTACCCCACTCGCGACCCAACACTTTTCTGGAGATTGTTATGGCAAATAAATTATCGGCTCAGTGCCATTGTGGTGCTGTCGCATTTAACGTTGATCTTATCGATGGCTTTAATACCGTTTTGCGCTGCAACTGCTCCTTTTGCCGGATGCGCGGCGCGGTGGTGGCATTTGCCGCGAATATTGATATCACCCGGGGTAAAGACAAGCTTAGCGAATACCGCTTTAATAGCGGTGAAGCCGCCCATTACTTCTGCTCCGTATGTGGCATTTATACCTTCCATCAACGTCGCTCCAATCCTCAGGAATATGGCGTCAACGTGGCCTGCATAGCCGAGGTATCGCCCTTTGATTTCTCTCCTGTCAAAGTTATAGATGGCATTAATCATCCCAAGGATGGTGGCAAGGGCGGGGTAGCAGGTTATCTCTCTTATCTTCCCAAATCTGGCGACTGAGTACCTGCGGGGAGTTCGATCATCCTCACCACAATTATAACTACCGTGATGCAAATACCTGTTTGAATATCGGTAATGCCGAGAAGACATTTGGCCAACCGGCATAGAAGGCTAACTGGGTTAATGCTTCCCCTGCCTGCTGCTGTGTTAGTCCGTTATCCATTGCCTTGTTCAGATGGAAAGGAATTTGCGCGACCTGACCATTTGCCACTAATGCACTGACGGTAACCAGACTCCGGTCACGCGGGGCCAGATCCGGTCGTAACCAGAGATCGTTAAAAACCGCCTCGGTGGTAAATTTTACTACCCCGGGAGAGACCGCCGCGAACTGACTACTGACATATTGCGCCCGCTGTTCCTCTGCCTGTTGGTCAAGGGGTAAGGGAATAATGTTACCAGCGGGTAATGCTGAGCCATTAATACCTTTAGTGGCAAATAGTTCCGCTGCCATTACTGCGGCGGCTTTGGCATTGCCCCAACCGGAGTAAAAAGCTAAATGGGCAATGATTTCTGAGATCTCCTCAGGCTTTACGCCGTTATTCAGGGCGAGAGTAAATTGGCTGAGTTGTTCTGCGAGATGATTACGGGAGATCACCACGGCAAGGGTAATAACGCTCCTGTCGCGCGCAGACAATTCTGATCGTTGCCAGAGATTGGCAGCCAAGATTTTTTCTTCATAATGCGCTAAGGCCGGCGAGCCTGATTTAACTGCTGACGTTTGATTACTTGGGGATAATTTGTCCATGGCAGATACCTTAAGGCTAAGTTGAAACCCAATAATACCTGTCGCGGTTAATAATATTAATGCATCAATATTGCATTAACTTATGATGAAATTTCATAAATAAAATTTCTTGTAGTATCGGTAAACCGCTTATTACAGCAAGCTCCTTTTCTAATCCTTACAGGGAATTTCCAGCCTCTTATTTGTATTCGGGGTAGCCAATATTGCTGGTACCTCTTTCGCGAGGGAACTTATCCATCGCAGTTTGCGATTGGCGTTAGCGACAGTACCCATTATTAATGGCCGGGCTGGCGATGGGATTAGTGCTGCTGGGGCAGGTTAGTGCGATTCAATTTGCCGTCACAGTCGGTGCAGTAAGTGGAGGGCTACAGCTGGATACCACCGGAGCCTTTGGAGCCATTATCTGTAGTGTTCTCAGATTAATGAATAAGGCTCATAAAGCTATCCTGATTAAGGGGCTTAATCGCAGCGCTTTATAGAGTTAGATTCTGAAATTCATAATGAATTTAGCGACGGTCATCATTTTGCTGGCCGATAGCGGTCAGAAGAAAACTTTATGCCAATAAGCTCGATGGAAACGCAGGTTCCAGGGAACCTGTTGATGCGATTATTTAATTTACGTCAGGGAGAATGTCAGGCACTGGCCTGGGCCGGACTGTATATCTTTTCACTTTTTCTGGCCTATTACGTTATGCGCCCGGTTCGTGATGAGCTGGGCGTGGCGGGGGGAGTGCGGCACTTACCGTGGCTATTTACCGGTACCTTGCTTGTTATGTTGGCGATAAATCCCCTCTTTTCCGCTGCCGTGCGCCGCTGGTCACGACAACGATTTATCGTGGTGATCTACCGTTTTTTTATCATCAACTTGTTGATGTTCATGGCGATGATGTATTTCAGTGGCGCGCAACAACTGGTGTGGGTGGGCAGGGCGTTTTTTATCTGGGTATCGGTATTCAACCTGTTTGTTGTCTCGGTGTTTTGGTCATTCGTAGTGGATATTTTTCAACAGGAGCAGGGGAAGCGGTTATTTGGTTTTCTGGCAGCAGGTGCCACCCTGGGCGGAATTGTCGGGTCTGCGCTTACCGTGAGCCTGGTGGGTCTTATTGGCCAGCAGGGATTATTACTAATTGCCGTGATATTGCTGGAAGTGGCCGTTATGGCATCTCGCGGTCTGGCACGACAAAGCGATACTTTTCATAGCCCACTTCAGCGCGAACAAAATAATCAGGCATTGGGTGGCGGAATTTTCAGTGGTATGACCCATACCTTCCGCTCACCGCGATTACTGGGTATTGCCGGATTTATGCTGCTTTATAGTATGACCTCGACCTTCCTCTACTTTCAGCAGGCAGCGATTGCCGAGAACAATTTTGCCGATAGCGCCTCGCGAATAGCTTTCTTTGCGCACATCGATTTTTGGGTCAACAGCCTGACGCTGGCACTACAACTGTTTTTAACCGGTCGACTGATCGCCTGGCTGGGAGTGGCGGCAATCTTATGCTCTTTGCCTTTTATCAGCCTGGCAGGGTTTGCCGGTTTGGCTGCCTGGCCGACATTCACCGTATTTGTGGTGTTTCAGGTGGCGCGACGGGTGAGTAATTTCGGTCTTGCACGACCGGCCCGGGAAGTGTTGTTCACCTGGTTGCCTCGTGAGGACAGATATAAGGCCAAAAATTTTATCGACACTGTGGTCTACCGCACCGGTGACCAGGTGGCTGGCTGGAGTTATACCGGTTTGGCCGCGCTGGGCCTGAGTATGACTGGCATGTCACTGGTTGCCGTGCCGCTTTGTGCATTGTGGCTGTTGCTTAGCCTGTGGCTTGGCAGACAGAGTCTTTCCCGATCTTCTCAACAGGAAACTTAAGATGAAATTCTCACGACGCTCGTTTATAGGTGCAGCAGGTGCCATGTTTACAGTCAGCTTGCTCAATGGAATGATCTCTTTCGCTTCCAGGGCCGAAGCGCTGAAGCAGACCGGCAGCCCGAAACGTATTGGCGTTATTGGCGCGGGCTGGTTAGGAGGTACTGTCGGCAGTGTCTGGGTGCAAGCCGGGCACGACGTGATGTTTTCCTCGCGGCATCCGGAAGAACTGAAAAGTATGGTCGCTAAACTCGGCCCCCATGCTTCTGCCGGTACGGTGCGCGAAGCCGCAGCATTCGGCGAGATATTGCTGTTTGCTGTGCCCTATGCGGCACTGCCGCAACTGGGACAGGAACTGGCTGATATGATCCGTGGAAAAATTGTACTGGATGCCTGTAATTCCTCGGCTTCCTCATCTGATGACTTGTCACGAGAAGCTCGTATCCACGGTGATGCGGTAACCACCGCAAAATATCTGTCGGGTGCCAACGTAGTGCGAGCATTTAGCGCGGTTGATGCCACGGCAGTAGAGGCTTCCGCTGCCAGAAGTAGTCGTAAACTCGGCGTGCCGATTGCCGGTGATGATCCGCAGGCCGTTCAGGTAGTGGCGCAACTGGTGATTGATGCCGGTTGTGAGCCTGTGGTGGTGGGTAAGCTCGCTGACGCTACTCGCTTTCAACGTGGTGGTCCAGGCTTCAGGGCCAATACCGATGCGGCAGAACTGCGACAGGTCCTGGGATTACCGGCAAAGCAGTGAAAATGATGCTTTCTAAACTTTTCACTTATGAGCGAACGATACCGGGCTAGGGTCTCGAGGGGCCAGAGCAATCTGGCTGAGGTCTTGCGCGAGATGATGACGTGAGAACCCAACTGTAAGGGTAAGCACGCATTTGTCGCGCAATCACCATCAATACGAATAAGAAGTAACAAACACCCACTTGTATTCGGTTATCAAGTTTTACAGCATACTGCCGATATAATATTCAATCATCCTTATCATAGACGTACCCGGTGTTTCTTAAGCCTGTCTATTGCAGGTGCTTTTTTGTGAGCATCATCGCCTGTCAATGATTATGCCGTTTTACTCGTTACCTGGCATTTTAAGCACTACTTAAAAATCAGCTAAAATCCCAAAATTATTTTTAGTATGAATGAGGTCTCTGATGCTTGCGAAGAACAGAGCATAGTATTGTGCAGATCGGCAAATCAGTTTACATAAAAGCAGTGTTAAATGGCTGATTGTCATGTCAGCCGACCAGCGCAATAAATGTCAGAATAATAACTATTATCACAATAAGTTATAAGCCGTATTCCGAAGGTCTTTCAGGATAATAAGGCAACCTATATTGCCGATGCCGGCTTCGTGATCCCGAGCGTCTCGCTGGCAACGAATTCGGGCACAGAAAAACTCTCTGCCAGGACGGCTATTCAGAGGAAGTTCACATGAAATCGATCAAATTTATCCTGTTTTTCTTGTTGCTTGTCGGCCTCGGATCCGTGTTAACGCAAGGTGCTGTCAACTGGTGGTCGGGGCAAAGGATGCTCACGCAGGCCAGTATGATTTTCACTGCCAAGGACATCACGGCCGATATTCTACCGCCTCCTTTGTACCTGATTGAGGCTCGTCTGACCTTATCGCAAGGGATTGAAGGCACGCTAACGCCAGACGAAGCGACAAGAACCTTCGACAAGCTGGCCCAGGACTACTCGGCTCGTGTGGACTACTGGCGCAAGACGCCGACATTCGGCATTGAGAAGTATCTTCTGGGAGAACAACACGACGCAGCGCTGAAATTTCTGGTTGCTGCCCGTCGTGATGTCCTGCAACCATTGGCAGCCGGTAATACCGCGGCTGCACGCGCGGCACTGCCTGGTGTACACAAGCTCTATGAGGCTCACCGTGCCGCGGTGGACAAGACTGTGACGGTTTCCAATGACTTTGCTGATAATAATTTGGCGGCCTTTGATGCGATCGAAGCATCAAATTCCAGAGCCAGCATGGGCGTACTCGTTGGGGCGCTGTTTTTGTGCGTGGCACTGTATATCGGTGCACGCCGTCGTCTACACTCCGCCGTCTCCTCACCCTTGATCAATGCCTGCGAGGCCGCACAGAAGATCGCCGAGGGCGACCTGACCTGCGACATCCGTGTGCATGGCCGCGACGAAGCCAGGCAGATGCTCAAGGCGTTGGCCGACATGAAGGATAGTTTGCAGAGCATTGTCGCCCTGGTGCGTACCAGTTCCGACGCGATCTTCACCGATTCGACGCTAATGTCTACAGGTAACACTGACCTGAGCAAGCGCACGGAAGAGCAGGCCTCCAGCTTGCAACAGACCACTGCCTCAATGCTGGAGATTCGCTCTGCAGTAGAAAAGAACTCTGAAACAGCCGAACAAGCGACCTGGCTGGCATCGTCCACCAGTCAGGCGGTGCAACAAGGTGGCGAAGTGATGAATCAGGTGATCTCAACCATGCAAGACATCACGGCCAGCGCCCAGAAGATAACGGAAATCATCGCAATTATTGATGGTATTGCCTTCCAGACTAACATCCTGGCCCTGAACGCTGCGGTTGAAGCCGCCCGCGCCGGGGAGCAGGGCCGAGGTTTTGCGGTTGTAGCGGGAGAAGTTCGCTCACTGGCCCAACGTAGTGCTGAAGCCGCCAGGGAGATCAAAAAACTGATCAGTTCCAGCATTGAGAAAGTCGAAAACGGTTCGCGCCTGGTTGAAAACGCCGGAGCATCGATGGACGGCATCGTTTCGCAAGTTCGCAAAGTCTCCGACTTCATTACAGAGATCAGTTCCACGGCGAAGGAGCAGGTCTCTGCTATCAGCCAAATCACAGATGCTGTGGGGCAACTCGACCTGGTGACACAGCAAAATGCCGCTCTGGTGGAGAACGGAGCTGCTACCGCTAAAAACCTTACCCATCAGTCGCAATTGCTTGCAGGACTGGTGGGTAGATTCCAAGTGGAAAAAAGTGCAATGCCGGCCAGTAGGGTTCAAGAGAACCAGATAGCCGTAGATTAAGCAACCACACCAGACTCTGTGGCGTTGGGGAACCAGATGTAACGCGGGGAAGATGTGAGAGTGAGCGAGCACCTGCTTTGCGGGTGTTCGCTCACTAAGAAGATTACTGTTCGCGCTCGGCCATCAGCAGTGCCAGATCGACCAAACGATTTGAGAATCCCCATTCGTTGTCATACCAGGCGAGGATTTTGACCATATTGCCGCCAATAACCAGCGTCGACAGCCCGTCAATAATTGATGAGCGCGGATCGCCTTGGTAATCGCTCGATACCAGCGGTTCATCGCTATAGCCGAGAATACCCTGCAACGGGCCGGAAGCGGCCGCCTGGCGGAACGCATTATTCACTTCCTCGACAGTAACCTCATGCTCAAGGGTAACAGTGAGATCGACTATCGACACCACCGGAACCGGCACGCGCAGTGAGTAGCCAGTCAGTCGGCCATCAAGTTCGGGAATGACTTTTCCTAACGCTTTGGCGGCACCGCTGGAGTAAGGCACAATCGAAAGTGCCGCAGCGCGAGCACCACGCAGATCTTTTTCCGGCTGATCGTGTAATGCCTGGCTGTTGGTGTAGGCGTGGGTGGTGTTCATCAGGCCATGCTTGATACCAAAATGTTGATGCAGTACCTGCGCGGCAGGAGCCAGACCGTTAGTAGTACAGCTACCGTTACTGACCACATAGTGTTTTTTCGGGTCATAGAGCTGCTGATTAACGCCCATCACCACCGTCAAATCGTCATTTTTGCCAGGCGCGGAGATAATCACGCGTTTCGCGCCGCCGCTGGTAATATGCACCACTGCCTTTTCGCGTTCGGTGAAGAAACCTGTCGCCTCGATAACAATATCGACGCCGGCATCACGCCAGGGAATGTTTGCCGGATCGCGTTCGCTGAACACCACAATGGCCTGTCCATCAACGCTCAGTTGTCCCGCCGCTGCTTCTACGGGAACCGGCAGTGTGCCGAGTAGCGAGTCGTACTTCAACAGATGAGCCAGCGTTTTGCTGTCTGTCAGATCGTTGATTGCTGCAATCTGGATATGCGGATTACCCAGTGCTGCACGTAGTACGTTGCGTCCGATCCTACCGAAACCATTAATACCGACTTTGACCATGATAAACCCCTTATGTTGTCTCTGGGGTTACTTTAGAGCCCGAGGGTTTTGGCGTAAACGACAAAAAAGGATCACTTTACGCCATTCTGCGACAGTGAAAGCGTTGGCGATATTCCCCCGGCGTCAGTTGTAGCTGTTTTTCAAAAATGCGGCGTAGATTGATGCTACTGCCAAACCCGGTTTTCGTGGCAATCCTGTCCAGCGTCTCGTTGGTTTGCTCCAGGCGCTCCCGTGCGGCAGCCAGACGCGCTTCGGCAACATAGCGCGCCGGCGAAGCACCGGTTTCACGGGTAAAGACGCGGGTAAAATTGCGCGGACTCATCGCGACTTTTTCTGCCAACTGCTCAACGCCGAGGTCGGCAGTGATATTTTCCAGGATCCAACCCTGCAGATCCCTTATTGGACCCGGTCCACCGGTCTGACGAAGATTGTAACGGCTAAACTGTAATTGACCGCCTGGGCGGTGAAGATACATCACCATATCCTGGGCGACATCACGGGCAAGGCTGAAACCGTAATCCTCCTCGACCAACGCCAGCGTCAGATCGAAACCGGAGCTGACGCCGCCGGAGGTCCAGATGGGACCATCCTGAATATAGAGTGGTCCACCTTCGACTTTCACCTCCGGGAAGGCCGATTGCAGGGTTTCCAGTAGTCTCCAGTGCGTGGTTGCCCGTCTGCCATTAAGCAGCCCGGTCTGCGCCAACAGCATGGCACCGCCGCAAATGGAGGCGATACGCCGCGCATGTGGCGCGGCAAGACGCAGCCAGTCGACAACCGCTGTACCTTCCTGCTCATTTTGGCCGCGGCCGGTAATCAAGATGGTGTCCAGAGGTTCACGGGGATCCAGCTTATGCAGACAGTGATCGGCAAGCAGGTTTAATCCGGACTGACCGTGGATCACCTGATGCGGTTGCGATGTTGCAATGGCAACCTGGTAACGAGGATGCGCTAAATCATGCGCATCCAGCCGGTTAGCCTGCATCAGGATATCGGCAATACCGGCAGATTCGAACAGCATGCCCCCATCGGGGACGATAATCAGAATTTTTTTCATGTCTGAAAAATATACTTTTAGCAAAATAAGTCAATACGCCAGGAAGGGTATTTAGCGGCAAGGGGATTTTGTTCATGACAGGTGTTTGCCGCTCATGCTCAGGGTCAATGGCACTAGGCTGAGGACATCGGGTTAATTCTTATACCAGAAGCCGGTATCATCATCACTGAGTATCTGTCTGCCCAACAAAGTCAGCTATTGCCTCTGTCACACCAGAAACCAGCGGCAGATGCGCATCCGCGTAGGCGGCGAAGTTTGCACCGCGATCGGCGGAAATTACCGATTTTAAAACGTGGTTGGCATCTGGCAGCAGCACCAGTTTTGCAGCGGCAGAGGCGGCTTTAAGCATTTGTGCATCCGTAACCCCCACTTGAAGATCGCGTTCTCCCTGGATGATAAGAACGGGAATTTTAACGCGGGCTGCTAACTGAGTGGGATCGATTTTGAACAAACTGATAAAGAAGCCCTGAACCGCTTCGCGAAAGAGTGGCGCAAGGGCAGGGTGCATTCCTTTTACATCAAAGCGCTTACCCGCGACCATGGTGTCGATGGCCTCGTCGGACTGAGTAAGCAGAGGCTCATTCGCCGGATTGGCACGCAGTTGTTCTTTCAGCACTTCACCTAAAGGACGCCCTGGCGTAGCAACCAGGATCAGTCCGCAGATATCATTTGCCTGTTGCGCGGTTTTTAAGGCAACCAGACCGCCTTCACTGTGCCCCAGTAGCCAGACACATTTGCTGCCCGTCTTCTCCCTAATAGCATTGACCCATGAATGAATATCGACAACATAGTCTTCAACGGTAACGGCATTCGCATCCGGGCAAGCCCCCGCACTGGCAAACATGCCTCTTTTATCGATACGGACCGTTGTCACGCCATGTATTGCCAGTTCCTCGGCCAGCAGTCGATATGTCGCTGCTTTTATTCCAAGGGGACTGTTTCCATCTCGATCGGTGGGACCTGAGCCAGGGATAATAAGCACTACCGGTGCTGACGGATCAGTTGCGATTGTCATGGTGCCGTTGAGGATCCCGTTCGGACCGGGTGCCGAAATATTTATTTGTCTTACTAAACCTGTTGCGGGACTGGATATAAGAGGTGTCATCTGATTGATCTACCGCGGAAGAAAACCAAAATGATTATTAAATTACTCCTAAATAATAGATCTTCAAGGCCAATTTCTAGTTATTTCACCGGAATTAATGGAACGGTATCAAGTGGTGTATCTTGATGGTCTGAGACCACTCAACGTGATAAGGCGAGAGAAATGTATGTGGTCCCTCGAGGAGTTGAACATAAAACCTTTGCCGACCATGAAACTAAATTAATGCTGATCGAACCTCGTGGTGTGTTAAATACCGGTAATGAAGGCGGAGATCGTACCGCGGTAAATGATGTCTGGATTTAATCACTCCACAAAATAAAATTTCGTTATTCCTATAATTAACCGGAACTCGGGATAAAAAATTAGAGGAAAAAACGAAACTCAATGCCTGTTCCTGGGCCTGAGCTTTCAACATCGCTCGGACAGTTTACAAAGGAACAGGCATATATAATTCATTGGAATTATTATGCGATGTCGATAATTTTTCAGGTGTGTTAGCGATTCTTTGTTATCCCGATCAGGGGAGTGAACATCATGCCGGATTTCCAGTTTAGAGTGGACTCGAATTGTGCGTCAGGGACAGTTTTATGATAACCCGTCTGCCTCGAACCAAATATGATGCGTGCCATCCGGGTCGATGCTGATGCCACCACATCCCGAAATGCTGCGAAGCTCATCGGTTCCGCTTCCATCTACAATTGAAAAGAATTCATTCGTCCTGTTTTTGCCGTCTGTAGCAGCAGAGTGGATGAAATTGAACTTACCACGCTTGCCGTTCAACGAGCCTTCAAAAGACTCTAATGCGCAATAGGCGCCTTTTACGACCGAGTGATCAAAGGCTGAACTAAACAGCGTTGCCGATCGCCCTTCAATTTGCCCGCAATAGTGTTTTTCCATAGTGGCAACAGCGGTGGCCAATCCGGTCAGGATGTTCGCTGCAGGTGTAACAACTGCTGGCTTGAAGTCTCTGGTTGTGAAAGTCCCGATGATTTTCATGGATGTCCTCTGAAGCAAAAAGTTGTCGGGAATGAGCTTAACTTTAAATCATCCCTCAATGATGTTATCAGGCCTTCTGAGCGGAAAAATGTCCCATAAAGGTTAAGGTTTCTATTGCTTGCAGGTAAGGGAGAAATCTTTGATCGCCCGCTTCAAAAGCATTTGCTGCTGCAAGAGCGCATTCATAGTTCTCCCATTTCGCAACGTCAGCATAGCAACCATCACCTAAAGGTTCGTAAGCCTGGAATTCGATTAATCCTGGGAAATCTTTAAGTGCCTGGCGAAGGCCTATCCTCAGACGGCTAATATCTCCCTTGAATTCAGGTTTGATTTTGAAGATGGCTAATTCCAAAACGTGAGATGACATTTCTTAACTCCCTTGCGTGGTTGAGGAGACCCCACTATGCACTGTGCTTACTGACACCGTCTTGTCAGTAGGTTCCAAAAACATTGTTTCCCACGTGAGGGCTTGATGTCGCTTATAGTCTGCGAGAGTCGCCCTGGTAATTTGACATGTTGAGTTAGGTATCGCCTGAATATCGAGGATACGGTCTACGCGGAAATCTCTATATGTTTCGCGTATGCAACACCAGGCACCTACAGTCCACTTGCCACCCCAATAAAACAGGCCTAGAGGGAATATTTTTCGAATTGACGTTTTTCCTTTAAGGCTCAAGTAGGTGATACATACCGCTGCATTGAGTTGTATTGCGGCGTTAATTACCTCCCAGCTGGCAGTTTGTTCGGCTTGGGGTGTGGCTGTCATGGAGAATATTTTTTTCTCGGAAGTAGTACGAGAACTTAGGGGGGATGCAGCTTCAATTTTGGCTAACAATGCTTGTGCAGCCACTTGTACTTTACCGCCTACGGAGGTTGACAACATATCCAAAGAGAGTGCCAGAACCTCTAGCTCATTGTGGTTAAGTGCCAGCGGCGGCAGTTCAAAATTCTTGTGCATGGCATACCCAACGCCAGGTTCTCCATAAATTGGGATCCCGCCAAGAGACAGGTCATCAATATATCGATAGATGGTGCGTATGGAGACGCCTAACCGCATAGCTAGATTTTTTGCGGTGATTGGCTGATGCACGCGGATTAAATTGACGACCTGGAATAGGCGGTCAGCTTTACGCATGATACCTGGAATACCTTTCGGCGGCGCTTCGGTCTGAAAAAAAGCTTTTATATAAAAAAGTTCGCAAAATCGCCTCAGATTTTTATGGTAAATTTACCCGCTTCATTTGGGTTGTTTTAGTAAAAATTTCGCAGATTCATCTTCCGGTGTGTGGCTGAGATACAACACATCCCTAAACGTTACAACCTCGTTCACTTGAATAGCCTGACCGCAGACCGAACAAAATATCGAATGAACCGTCTCGGCGACTGGGGTGCTTGTAGTGACATTAAAGCGGTCTGAACCACATTGTTTACAAAAAATATTCATGTCCGGCATCTGCAGTACCTTTCATAAGCGATATCTCGCTCATCAGCGTAGCACAAAATGGATAATTCCTATTGCAATATGCCGGTTTCTGTAGTTTTTTTATGAAGGTGGCGGATTTTTTAAACCAAAATGATCTACAGCTCAGAGATGGCAGATGGAAGGGATATCTCCATAGAATTTCCCGCAATCATCTTTTTCTTTTGCATGTTTAGATGAACCCGAGTGTTAGGGGACGTGGAGAATGCAAAGCTTCCCAGACATAATTACCACTCAGGTTAACAGGCAAGGATGTAAAATATTCTTTTCTATACCCTCTGCTAAGCATCAGGACTGTCAATTCAAGTTTAAATTAACAAACCTGACGCGGACAGCGAACGATGTAATAGCTTTTCGACGTCGTTCGCTGCGCAGGGCTGTAATGGATACTATTTCTTCTTATTAAGCATCGACTTTAAATCAGCAAAGGGATTATAGGTCGCAGCATCAACATCTTTTTGCGCATCCTCACCCGCCACCACGTTCGTGCCATACAGGTCTGCTTCAGTGTACTTGGAGTGCTCATGGTCATGGCAAAACAGGCACAATAACTCCCAGTTACTGCCATCTTCCGGGTTATTGGTATGGTCGTGATCGATATGGTGAACCGTTAATTCGCGGAGGTTTGAATAAACAAACTCCCGCGAGCAGTGCCCACATACCCACGGATAGATTTTTAGCGCTTTCTCACGATAGCCGCTTTCCAGACGCGTGTAGTTTTTTGGGATCAGTGCCATTGCGATGTTACCTGTTACAAAAAGATAATTTTACGATAGTGTCTCAATATATCCCACAATGGAAGAGAAGGGGAAATGAAAGAGGGATCGGATGTTGATTTCGATGGTAAATCCCACAGGGGCGAACCAGTGAGCGGTAGCATAGCCCTCACGTCAGACTGCGGTGCAACTGTAAGGGCGGTATACCTCTATAAGTGATGTTTTCAGACAGTAATTCAGGTGGTTCCAGAGTGGATTATTACGCAAATAGTTACAACATATCTATGCGCTAACCAAACAGGGGTCTGCACCGCCGTGCTAAATCAACCCGCAATATCTACATTGTCGGCAGCCAGTTAAAGGCGGTACCGTCGGCATCGGCATCGGCATCGGCATCGGCATCGGCATCGGTGTGGGGTCAGGAGGATACGGTATAAGCGTATCTGCCAGTGTGAACAGCAGCAAAGGGAACCAGACCGGAAACAGCCTTTCACACAATGAAACCACGCTGGATGCCGGGAATGCCGTCAACATTACCAGCGGGCGTGATACTACGCTGAAAGGCGCGCAGGTCAGTGGCGAATCGATTACGGCCGACGTGGGGCGTAACCTGACCCTGCAAAGTGAGCAGGACAGCGATCGCTATGATTCAAAACAGCAAAGCGCCAGTGCGGGGGGGAGTTTCACGTTTGGCTCCATGACGGGATCAGTGAACGCCAACGTCTCAAGGGATAACATCCATAGTAACTTTGATTCGGTGAAAGAACAGACCGGACTGTTTGCCGGACAGGGCGGCTATAACATTACAGTCGGCAATCACACCCAGCTGGATGGCGCAGTTATCTCCAGTAGCGCGGATAAGGATAAAAATCTTCTTGATACCGGTACGCTGGGCTGGACAGATATCCATAATGAGGCTGACTACAAATCCGAGCACCAGAGCGCGGGCTTTAACAGCGGCGGGCCGATCGGCGCCAACCTGCTGAGTAATGTGGGGGCGCTGCCAATTAGTGGTGCAGGAAGCAGTGGTCATGCAGAGGGGACAACCAAATCGGCGATCAGTGAGGGTGGGCTTATCATCCGTAATAAGGATGTTCAGAGCCAGAGTTTGACCGGCCTGAGTCGTGATACAGAACATGCCAATGACGGTGCAGTCAATCCGATATTTGACAAGGAAAAAGAGCAGAAGCGACTTCAGCAGGCTCAGGCTGTCAGCGATATCGCCAGCCGACATATATAATACGTATGAAGCAACCAAGGCGACGCGTGCAGCAACAGCCAGCATATTAGACCCTCAGCTAAAAGCCGGCTATGAGGGCAAAGCCATAGCGGAGCTGGCGAAAGCGAAGGCGCTCAATCCTGATACCGATGTCAGTCCGACAGCGGTCATCAACAAAGCCTGGCAGTTGGCCTATGATTCTGCGCTCAGTCAGCAGGGTGCCAACATGGGCGGTAGCGTGCGTGTCGGCGTCAATGCCGTGGTTAATGCATTGCAGGCGCTGGCAGGGGGAGATATTAAAGCCGCGCTGGCTCAGGGTGCCGCGCCCTATCTGGCGGCGAAAGTAAAAGAAATGACCACCGGCAATGCGGATTACAGCACGCTGACAGAAGCGCAGAAGCTGAACAATCTAATGGCCCACGCGATCCTGGGTGGCGTTATTGCGGAGCTGAGCGGAGGAAATGCAGCGAGTGGCGCGACTGGCGCCATGACAGGAGAGTTGGCAGCGCCCGCAATCGCGCTGGCATTTTACGGCACGGCAGACAGTGATAAACTCACGTCAGCGGAGAAGGAGAATGTAAGCGCGCTGACGACGCTGGCTTCAGGGATAGCGGGCGGCATGGTCAGCGATAGCGCATCCGGTGCAGTGACGGGGGCGCAAGCGGGTAAGAATGCGGTTGAGAATAACTATCTGAGCGGAGATCAGGCCCGCGAAACGGTGAAACAGGTAGCTGAATCGCTGAAGAATCAGGTCAGGGATAAGCTGGGCGAAGGAACAACGTCTTCCATTGCAAACGGCATTATCAATGCCCTTGCGGAGTCTGGTGACTCGGCATTAGGTGGTGCGGATTACGCTGCGGATGCGGTGATGGTGCTGGCAACGTGTGCCGCAGGCGACAGCTACTGTAGTAAGGCAATGAGCGATCTGTCCGGGAAGAATCAGGTGGTGGCAGACAGCGTTGCTGCGCTGATGAAGAGTGAAACCTGGTCGGCGGTGAAAGATACGGTAGTCCTGGCATCTACTGCAAATCAGGCAGCACTGGAAGCTACCGGTGGGATGCTGGCGGGGATAATATTGCCGGGTAAGAAAGTTCCGGGAATTACCGCAGCGCAGACGATAGCCAATTCTGTAGTTGATGCGAAAAAATTTGATTATCTTTTTGGTAAGGCAACAGGTAATAGTCATACGCTAGATCGTACAAATCAACTTGCACTGGAAATGAAACGATTAGGTGTGGCTGATGATATTAATGGTCATGCAGTTCTTGCTGAGCATTTTACTCAGGCGACAAAAAATCAAAATAACATTGTGAAAAAAATATACAGATCAATATGGTAGTTTTGAGGTCAGAGAATCTTTCTTCATTGGTCCTTCAGGAAAGGCTACGATGTTTGAAAGCACTTTCGAAACTATGAAAGATGGCACTCATCGGTTCATTATAACCATACCGAAAAATGGAGTAACTAAATAATGTTCATAGAAAATAAGCCTGATGAAATTGAGTTACTTTCTTTTTTTGAAAGTGAGCCTGTCTCGTTTGAGCGAGATAACGTCAGTTTTTTATATACTGCAAAAAATCAATGTGGCCTTAGTGCTGATTTTTCGTTTAGCGTTATTGAAGGTTGGGTTCAATACGTAATGAGGTTACATGATAAAGAAATCTCACATGGTTCTATCGATGGTGTTACCTCAATTAGTATAAGAAATGATAATTTAGGTGATTATATTTATGTCGAAGCTATTACGGAAAAATCAATAAATACGGCTGAAATACGTATAAGGCCGGATATAAAGATAAAGAATAGTTCTCTTATTAAATAATGAAAATCCCGCCCTTAACCCGGCGGGATTTTTACTTTATAACCAGCGCGTTATCTTCTTGGCGGAAAATGATCTTCCCACACCACGGTACCCGGCGGGAGTGGGCGCTTCTTCGGTGTGGCAATCAGCGTAATAAACTCCACAATCTGTTGCTGCCTGCGACCGGAGAGCTTACAGGCCTTCTTCAGCGCATGCATAATCTCCGGCTCTTCCGGTTGCGGCTCCTGGGTGGTGAGCACCAGGCAGCCGGGCACCACACGCACCTTCAGCGCAGTTCCGGTCTCAAATCCTGCATCTTCCAGCCAGTTGCCCTTCAGGGTGATGGCGGGTGACGGTTCATGCGTCTGCCAGTCCCGAATGTAACCCACGGTATAACGGCGGGTTTTTAGTTCCGGTACTTCTGTTGTGACAACTTCTGACTTAGAATCCTGCTCAGCCATAGTACCGTTCACTCGAACCGTTTTGGTAGGCGATAGCGGTATCGTAAAAATTGATGCTCTGCTCAAGACCGTAGCGAATGATGTCCCGGCTTTCCGTTTCGTCCAGCGTCCAGTGATGCTGGCCTGTCAACGAATCGCCAAACACGATGCATCCCATGCAGATGCGAGAGACAAATAAGTTACTTTTGCCGAGCCGGGTATACTGCATCGTTATTCTCCCTCTGGATTATTCACGAATGGCGTTGAGCAGATCGACAAGCCTTGAAGCGTGCTCCCGGGCAAGCGTTTTTTGCTGGGTGATTTTCCCGGCATCCCTGTCGGCGTAGCTGATACCGCAGGTATAAACCGGTGTCAACATGTCAAGATTGCACAGCCTTGCCGTCGTCTCGAACGGAATGAGGTACTCCTCAATGGCGTGGTCAAAGAAACCGCCGGCGGTATAGAGCTCCTGTGGAGCCCCAGTTGTGAAGGAGAGGATCAGTTTTTTACCGCCCAGTTTCGCCGTTGAGCCATGCGCAAAGCCGTGAACAAAAATCTCGTCCAGCCATTGTTTCATTAACCCCGGTAGCCCATACCAGGAAAAAGGGAACTGCCAGACAATCACATCGGCCTTGAGCAGGCTTTCCTGCTCCGCACCGATGTTGAATTTGCCGTCCGGATAGAGCCAGTCCAGACGACGAATTTCAGCGTCGGGTAGGGCGGTCGCCACCTCGTCAAGTATGGTGGCGTTGGCGACGGAATGGATAAGTTCTGGATGTCCGGAAATAATAAGGATATTTTTCATTTCAATAAGTTACACATTGTTGATGAGCATTTAACCCAGTATAGAGTTACAGCATTATTTTTTTAGAGCAGTAAAGACTCAATCACTTTTAGGTGAAAACTAATAATGAGCTCCTGAATCTCATCGTGCTTAGTCGTCATAAACACTGAAAACTATTCCGTGATGCCGAGTAAACGTTCAGCATTGCGAAACGCGATAGCCTCTTTTTCTGCCTTGTCGACGGGCAGACTTGCGATAAATGCTTTTACACCGTCCAGCGTCTGATAGGGATAATCGACAGAAAACAAGATCCTTCCAGCGCCCATCAACTCGTATATAAAACGGAAGTGTGGCAGTGTCAGCATGCCTGACGGGGTAACATAAACGTGCTCCTGGAAAGTCCTGGTCAGCGTGCGGGTTAGACCCGTTGCGGCCAGAGGAAGGCTGTCATCAAGACGCTGTAGCCAGAATGGGATCATCTCCCCCCAGTGGCCACTTATTACCTGCAGGTGGGGATATTTATCAAATGCGCCCGACAGCATCAGCCTTAACAACTGGATACCGGCTTCGTGATGCCAACCCCAGCCAAACATAGATAGTCTGGCGGTTACCTCTGCGCTGAAACCGGTGAAGTAAGCTTGTTGAACGCTTTTAAACGGTAATCCGGGATGAAGATAGAGTGGTACACCCAGTTTATTAAATCGAGAAAGAAGGGAGTCATAGTCAGGGTGATCAAGAAAGCTCGATGAGGGTCTGCCATTCAGAAGTGCGCCCTTAAGCCCCAATTCTTCAACCGCGCGGGCAAGCTCTTTTTCGGCCTCTTCGGGCTGTGCCCAGGGAAGTGTGGCAAATGCCGCGAAGCGATCCGGGTGATTTGTTACTGCCCCGGCAAGGCGATTGTTTGCCGCCGTGTTTAATTTTACCGCTTCATTCTCGGGTGCCAACTGGGGGAATCCACCCACAGAGAGAATCTGCATGGTAATTCCCGCTTCATCCATATCGCTGAGGCGCCTGCTTCCCGTATCGGCGCCTTTCTGGTTAATCAGTGCGTTTTGTTCTATCTGTGGGCGGCTTCGGTCCGCATTATGACCATCAGTGACTGTTTTCCCCCAGTCGCCAAGGAAAGGCGCCTGCTCAAGCGCGACAGGTATGAAGGCTTGCCCTAAATCGCTGTCGAGATAATGTTCTTCGAGGCAAATGATTTTCATATTCTCACCATTGATAAACAGCGGTACAAGTGATTCAGATTAGGAGCGCCCAGAACAGTCCGTACATGAGTGTCGCTCATGACAGACTGTCTGGACGCTGTTTACACCATCGGTTTTTCCCAGGAGCCTCGTGTATCCACGCCAGTCTCTGTGGCAAGTTGTTCCAGCAAGATGATTTCCTCATTGCATAACTGGATTTCTGAAGCGCCGGCTGCATCCAGAACATGATGGACTTTAGTCGCACCAATGAGTGGAAGGGTTCCTTTCGCGATAGCCCATGCGATGGCTATTTGTGCAACGCTGGCATTCTTCTCTGCCCCCATTCTTTTCATGGCGAAGGTCAATTTTTCAATCTGCGGCAGCACTGCGTTATAACTTTCGGCCCGGCCACTCCCGGCAGGCATAGGGTTATTTGAATCATAACGACCACTCAGCGCGCCTTGCTCCAGGACCATATACGCAAAGAAGGTGATGTTATTTTCTCGGCAATAATCAAGGATCCCTGCCTCTTCTGAGACACGATAGAGCAGGCTATAGTGATTCTGTACCGCACTGATGCCATAACCGGAGGCGTTAAGGATCTGATTGGCGCGTCTGATTTGCGCCAGATTGTGGTTGGAGACACCGACGCGTTTTACCTTGCCGTTTTGTAAGAGTGGGATCAGTCCAGGCGTCCATTTATCGACGTCGAGGGGATTATGGATCCAGTAGATATCAATCTCTTCCACACCAAGGCGCACGAGACTTGCCTCAAGCATGTCGCTGACAGGCTGTGCTGACTGTTCGTTGGCAATCTGCGGTGTGAATTTGGTCGATAAAATCATGTCCTCGCGGGAAAACTGACGGACTAAAGATCCCAGCGCTGCTTCAGAATTGCCCATCCCATATACCGCTGCGGTATCCCAGAGATTAAGGCCCTTACTCATGGCTGTGGTGAATACCTCTGCCATCTGAGTATCAGAAAGATGGTTGCCGAAGACAGTGTCGCCACCGGCAAAGCCTGTGCCCCAGGACCATGTGCCCAGCGCTATTGGAGGAAGTGTTTTCATATTCAGCTCCTTAAAAAGGCCGGAATGCTGCTTACTTAAACCGGCCAAAGAGGGTGAGCAAAGGGGGAAATAAAAGATGAATTACTTAAGCTGTCTGGCTAAGCGCATTCACCAGCGCCACGCCCACACCGTACGCTGAAGCGGGGTTTTGCCCCGTAATAAGGCGTCCGTCGGTAATCACGTTCTCAGACCAGTTTGGGGCTTCATGATGAAGTGCGCCATGCTCGCGAAGTGCGGTTTCCAGCAGAAAGGGAACCACATCTGTGGTGTGAACTTCTTCTTCTTCCTTATTGGTAAAGGCAGCCACGTTTTTCCCTTTCACCAGGTATTCGCCGCTACTGAGTTTTGTGTCAACCAGTGCCGCAGGCCCGTGGCAAACGGCTGAGACAATCCCATTACTTTCATACACTTCGCGGATGATGCGCTGGGCATCCGGGTTGTCACGGAAATCCCACATGGTGCCATGCCCGCCTGCAAAGAAAACGGCGCTGTAATCGGCACCGTTCAGCTCAGATAACGGTGGCGTTGATGCCAGACGCTGCTGAAAATCGGTTTCGTTCCAGAACCATGCATTGACAGGATCGCTGAGGTCGAACCCATCCACCGGCGGCTGTCCCCCGCGAATGCTGGCGATCGTCGTTTTCAGTCCGGCGGCTTCCAGCACTTTGAGCGGATGCGTCAGCTCTGCCATGAAAAAACCGGTCGGTACACCGGATGCGCCTTTAATTGGATG
This sequence comes from Rouxiella aceris, assembly GCF_012933545.1. Taxonomy (GTDB): domain Bacteria; phylum Pseudomonadota; class Gammaproteobacteria; order Enterobacterales; family Enterobacteriaceae; genus Rouxiella; species Rouxiella aceris. The sequence continues at coordinate 180,610 of NZ_JAADJU010000003.1, forward strand.
GCTGGAGACGACACACAGCACGGGTTTATCAGCAGGTTTCATATCAGAACTCACTTTTTATTTTTAAATTCAGCGGCGAAAAGATTTTCCCAGTTAACAAAGGAGCTAAGCGGAATGATCTCGAAGCTTAATAAGCCCGCTTTTGCCAGCGGGAATTCGGCCATTGCGCTCATCGCTTCATCAACAGAGTTACATTCAAGAAAAATAGCGACACCGGGTCTGTCCTGACGGAAGTAGATGTCACGGATGACGCCGGATTTATACAATCCCCAGGCGTGCAGCGCTTCAGCAGTAAGGTGTGGTGCATATTTTTCCAACGATGCACCAGTGGCGGGGATATCCAGACATAAAATTCGCATCATAGTCTCCTGAACTCAGATCGTTGTAGAAAGAGACTAAAGTATAAAAGCTGCATTTCAGGAAGATTAGAGGGCCATTGACTTAAGCATATTTAGGCTGTACTTAATAATCAGGCCAGTATTTCTTCAGGAAGAAACTATGAATAACGCTCTTTATAATCAGTTACGTATCTTTCAGAGTATTGTGCGTGAAGGCAATATTTCGGCCGCTGCGAGGAGACTTGAAATCACGCCGCCATCCGTCAGCAATGCGCTTAAGCTGCTGGAAGAACATATTGGCCATCCGCTTTTTGTGCGCACGACCCGTCGTATTGAGCTGACGGAAACCGGACAGCTGTTGCTGGAACAGACCGCCGCTGCAGTTGAGTCGCTGGAAAAATCGCTGGAAAGCATTCGCGATCAGAATCAGGAACCCTCTGGTGTGGTGCGAATTACGCTCTCGCGTTTTGCCTACTTGTTAATTCTTAAACCTGCAATGGCAGCGTTCTGTCAGCAATATCCGGGTATACAGCTGGAAATTTCGATCTACGACGGTACCGTGAATATTATCGAAGAGCGTTTTGACCTGGGGATTCGTTTTGGCGATATTCTGGAAGGCGGGGTGGTGGCACGGCCGTTAATGAAACAGTTTCGTGAAGGGTTATATGCATCTTCAGCGTATCTCGCCGGGCATGGGATGCCTGAGGTGCCGGCAGATCTCAGTCATCACCGACTGATTGGTTACCGTTTTATCACTAACAACCGCATCCTTCCGTTGATCCTGAACGATCGCGGAGAGCAGTTGACCGTTGAGATGCCCGGGCAGTTGATCAGCAACGATATTGACGTTATGGCAGACGGGATCCGTAACGGGTTGGGAATTGGGCGCTTGTTTGAACCCATCTGGCGGTTACAGCCCGATCGGGAGCAATTTATACCCGTGATGGAGAGCTACTGGAAAACCTATCCACCAGTGTATCTCTATTACCCAAAAAACGCGGGTAAAACGAAAAGAGTGAAGGCCCTTATTGATTTTCTGATAGCCGCTACGGGGCGATAAAATACGACGTACTTAGGTAGGAGCCTCTGCCCGGAGCGGGGATGTCACATTCCGAGAGGCCTGGCTTCCCGTATGAACTCAATCACTTGCCCGTAGGGCTGCAAAAACGATATTTTTTTAATTATTATGCTTGCCGTAGCTCGGATTCTTGGTAATCCTGAGATTTATATTAATTACACCTTTGCAAATAAATTAGCGCTGTTTATTAGTGGTGATGTGAATGCAGAGTCGATTTATGATGCTTATTTTTAAATCGATGTTATCTCAGTGTTAATCATCACTGCAGGGATATATATAATCGTAGTAAACTATTCAATAAAATAAGGAAGGTATAGTATGCCAATCCCTCCGTATATGCAGCTCAAAGATGACAGCAGTGCAGATATTAAAGGACCTGTAGACTATTGAATACCTCACGCAGCACAGCCTATTGAATAATTGATATTTTTATTCTGTGATATCGATCTAATTAACTTAACTAAAATATATTACGACATCACAAAATCAATAAAACACATATCGTGATTTATTGAAACACACATTGTGTTTTTTAAATTAACTAACAGCCTTGAAGAGGGTGATAATATAACGGTACGATCATTTTGCCAGCATAAGCAGACCAGGTGCTATAACGGGAGTAACCATGAGCGAGCATAAAACACTATATGAGAAACTAGTTGATTCTCATACTGTTCGAACGCTGGATGACAAAGGCAATGTACTGCTTTATATCGATCGTTCTATTTTGAATGAGTACACCAGCCCCCAGGCGTTCAGCGGATTGCGTGAAGCAGGGCGCGGGGTATGGAATCCGGCGACATTATTGCTCAATGTCGATCATGTCAATCCTACGCGTCCGCTACGAACGCCGGCAATGACGGATGCCGGCGGTGAATTGCAGGTCAATTATTTCCGCGAAAACAGCAAGTATTTCGACATAGAGCTGTTTGATGTTATGGATAAACGCCAGGGCATTGAGCATGTGGTGGCTCCGGAACAGGGCTGGGTGCTACCGGGGATGGTGATTGCCGCCGGGGACAGCCATACCAGTACCTACGGCGCGTTTGGTGCGCTCGGTTTCGGTATCGGCACGTCGGAAATTGAACATCTGATGGCAACACAAACCCTGGTCTATAAAAAGCTGAAAACCATGCGGGTCAGCATTATCGGTGTACCGATGCAAGCCATGACCGCCAAAGACATTATCATGCTGTTGATTGAAAGACTGGGAGCGGACGGCGCCACCGGTTATGCCATCGAATTTACCGGTGATGTCTACAGCGCCCTCAGCGTCGAAGGACGTATGACAATGTGCAATATGGCCGTGGAAGCCGGCGCGCGCGGTGCTTTTAGCGCGCCGGACGAGAAGGTGTTCGCCTATATCGAATCTGCGCCCCGCGCACCCAAAAATGCCCTTTGGCTTCAGGCCGTGGCGCAATGGCAAAAGCTTAAAAGCGACGATATGGCGGTATTTGATAAAGAAATTTCCCTCGATTGCACTGCCGTTGAGCCGCGCATCACCTGGGGAATAAGCCCGGACCAGGCAGGTGGCATCAGCGGTAGCGTACCGGATCCGGACAGTATTGCCGAGGAACAAAAACGCCGTGATATAGAATTTGCGCTGGACTATATGGGCCTCAAGCCTGGCATGTCCTTTGAGGACATTCCCATTTCCCACGCCTTTATCGGCTCATGTACCAACGGGCGCATAGAAGATTTACGCGCCGCCGCCCTGGTGGTGCAGGGACGTAAAGTCTCGCCCGGGGTTCGCGCCATGATTGTGCCGGGGTCGACCCAGGTACGAGATAAAGCCGAACACGAAGGGCTGGCGCAAATTTTTATCGATGCGGGTTTCGAATGGCGTCAGTCGGGCTGCTCAATGTGTCTGGCCATGAATGAGGATGTGCTGAAAGCGGGAGATCGCTGCGCGTCCAGCACTAATCGTAACTTTGCCGGACGGCAGGGCGCAGGGTCGAGAACCCATCTTATGAGCCCGGCGATGGTCGCCGCCGCCGCTATCGCCGGTCATATCGTCGATGTCCGACGTTTCGTTCAAGAGGCATAACAAAATGGAACCTTTTACATGTGTTGAGGGTATTGTCGCGCCGATGCTGGCCGCTAATATCGATACCGATGTCATTATGCCTAAACAGTTTCTCAAAGGCATCGACCGCCAGGGGCTGGATAAGGGCACCTTTTTTGATCAGCGTTTCCTGGCCGACGGGTCGGAAAATCCTGAGTTTATCCTCAACAAGGCTGCCTGGCGCCCGACCGCGTTTTTGGTGACCGGACCGAATTTCGGTTGCGGCTCAAGCCGGGAGCATGCGGTATGGGGATTAATGAAACTTGGGATCCGCGCACTGATTGGCAGCAGTTTTGCCGGTATTTTCAACGACAATTGCCAACGTAACGGCGTGCTAACCATTACGCTGGACAAAAAGTACCTACAGCGCATTGAGCAGGCGGCGACCGATAGTGGCGATCACCGGATAACCGTGGATCTGGTGGGCCAGCGCATTATGGCAGGCGATGACATAATGCCCTTTGAGATCGACGATCTCAAAAAACAGATGCTGGTGGCAGGTCTGGACGCGATTGGTTACTCCCTTAAATTTAAAGAGGATATACGGCATTTCGAACAGCGTCATTTCACGGCAAATCCCTGGCTTAAGCTTTAACTTCTCACGACGATTAAGACAGATAGCCTAAGCAATATAATCGGGGTAGAAATGAACTGGCGAGCGATATCCGTAATAAGCAATGCAGTTAGGGTGTAAGGGCTGAGCGAGGCATCATGTGCCACTCCATACCCGCTTTCCGTGTGATTAAGAGGAGTTATTATGACAGCAGGGACTGAAATAATTGGGCCGTCCCCCTTTATTGCCGGCTTTACCCTCAGTGATATTGATGTCGGCAACGGTATTCGACTGCGTACTGCCATTGGGGGGAAAGGCGAACCGCTGTTATTACTGCATGGACATCCGCAAACTCATGTCACCTGGCGGAAAGTGGCTCCGGAATTGGCAGAGCACTTTACCGTTATCGCGCCCGACTTACGGGGTTATGGCGATAGCAGCAAACCGGAAAGCGATGCGGATCACCGTCCTTATTCAAAACGCGAAATGGCCCGGGATATGATGCTGTTGATGGCCGGGTTGGGATACAACCGTTTTGCGGTTGTGGGCCACGATCGCGGGGGACGGGTAGCGCATCGCCTGGCGCTGGACTATCAGCAGGCGGTGACCCGAGTGGTGTTTATCGATATCGCCCCCACCGCGACCATGTATGCCCGCACGGATAAGACCTTTGCCACCCGTTATTTTTGGTGGTTCTTTTTGATTCAACCTGCGCCGTTACCTGAAAAACTGATTTCCGCCGATCCGGCCTTCTTTTTAGAAAAGCATATCAACGGACAGTTGAAAACGCCGGGGGCCACCGACCCCGAGATCTTTAACGAATATTTGCGTTGTTACGCCAATCCGCAAACCCTGCATGCCATTTGTGAGGAATATCGTGCGGCCGCGACTATTGATCTCGCTGACGATGAAGCGGATGGCGAGAAACGCATTATTGCCCCGGTGCTGGCCTTATGGGGCGCGAAGGGCACAGTCGGCCAACTGTATGACGTGGAGCAAACCTGGCGAGAGAAGGCGCTGGATGTGTGGGGGAATGCGCTACCATGCGGTCATAGTCCACAGGAAGAGATCCCCCGGCGCACACTGGATGAGCTGCTTAATTTCCTGGCATAAACGACGGCGGCACGGCGGGAGTCGTTTGCCATGATCTGGGTGCCGTGGCATGCTGGTTTAAGTAATACCCAGATATTTTTGATTAGCCGCGGAAAATTTATGCCTCTAAACAATAAATCACCCCATACATGGCCATTGGTTGATGATTTAAACGTTTTTTTGACCGTCGTAAGAAAGCAAAGTTTTGCTGCCGCTGCAGTTGAACTGGGGCTTTCTGCTGCCTATGTAAGCAAACGAATTAATTTGCTGGAAAAGGGGCTCGGGGTACGGCTGTTTTTACGCAACACCCGGCAGATCAGCTTGACGCCCGATGGCGAAAAGGCCCGTGACGGGGCGATGGGCGTGCTGGATACCATGAGTGAATTTATTTCGAGCCTTTCTGATACCGATAAGCATATCCAGGGCCATCTGAATATCGGGTGTTCATTTGGTTTCGGCGAACAGCATATGGCTCCGGCGCTGGCGGAATTTTCGCGCCGATATCCGCAAATAACCTGTAAACTGACGTTATCCGATCGTGTCATGGATTTGATTGGCGAAGGAATCGATATCGAAATCCGCATTGGAAATGATATCAAAGAGCTTTATATCGCCAGAAAATTGGCGGATAACGCCCGCATTCTGTGCGCTGCTCCCGGTTATCTAGCAGAACAGGGTATACCTGTAGAAATAGAGGATTTGGCCCGGCATAAGTGCCTGGTTATCCAGGAAAGGAACAGTCCGTTCGGCGTCTGGCACCTGACGAGAGGTGAAGAAGCCCGCAAGGTGCGAGTAAAAGGTTCGTTATCCTCCAACAGCGGTGTAGCGGTATTAAACTGGGCACTGGCGGGGCAAGGTATTATTTGTCGTTCGCGCTGGGACGTGCAGAAATATATCGATCGGGGACTGTTAATCCATTTGCTGCCGGAATATGCCCAAAGTGCAAATATCTGGGCGGTTTACACCATCAAACCATCCACATCGACTCGGTTAAAGCTCTGCGTTGATTTTTTAGCTGAGTATTTCCATTTAAATCCCCCGGTGCCACCCACGGAATGCCTTTGCTGAGCGTGGGCTGTGATGGGTCGTCAACGTAGCTGACTGGAGTGGCCCCATTCTGGCAGACATCTCCAGTCCTCACGGTGAGCCTGAATGGGTATCATCAATAATGCCAGGCCTCACGTTTGTAAAATTTAATTAACAAAGGTTCTCTTAACCCTTTCTGAGACAAGAAAATAAGGGAGCCAAATAAATGCAGATAGTATATTCCTAAATATTGGTACAAGTTCGTTGTAACCAATAGATGACGGTGACAGTAGAATAAAATATAAATACAATTTGAATGACATAGTTGCGATGGTAGCTATGATTAAGCCTATATAGGCTTTTGGCAGTGTTTTTTTCTTTTTGATAAAAAGAGATATTATATAGGTGATAAATAAAAACATTACCGAATCAATAAACATTGAAATTAAAAAATAGAGCTTGCCATTTTCAGTTAAGTTATTGTAATTTAGAGTGATGATTTTAAAAAATCCTGTTATTTCAACCAGGAAAATAAACCCCATCAAGAATAAACTAGCAAATGGAAGGACTAAAAAACCCCTTATTTTTTTAAATTGCCGTTCCTCGCACACATCGCAAAATTCCCTGTCTTGTGGAATTTCCGTCCCACACTTAATACATCCCCATTTCATCATCCAATCCCTTTTGTCTTAAAACCGGTTTTGCCTTTACTGACAGTAAAATAGTAAGTAACTTTACCAAAATAGGAGTTTACATCCTCAGGTTTTAGCTTTGAGCTCGTAGGCATAAGCTAAGTTCTTAGGGTGAATAATCCTAATTTTCCGTGCAGGTTTTAGAGTGTTTTATTCTTTCTGTCAATTTTTTCTCACCTTCGCTCAGGCAATACACATAACCGCCTTCCTCTCGGTTTTCATAGAATAGGCACCACGGTTATCTTCGATAAATGCACCTTCCTGCGTAATCACCGCTGCTACCTCCCGCCCCCAACGCCTGGTAGAAGCTGCGGTTTTCCTCTCCTTGCCCGTGATCTCTGTGCTTCATTAATTTAATTAATAATTTCCCTACGTGACTACCATCACGGATTTAATTATAAAAATTTTAATGTGCAGCCTAAAGTTTTTGACTGTTCAGCCGATAGGCTGTCAGTGGCTAAGCAGTGAACAACTGACTTTTAGATTATTTTATATATTTATCAATAAATTAATTTCATCACCAGGGAAGGGGCGCGTTTAGCGCAGAAAAAAGATGAGTGTGATTAAAGGATTTTCACGACTAATATCGACGACGACAGGGCTGCGGCCATTGTCGTCAAGGTTGCGGAACGGGGTGATACTGTTGGCTGGCTTATGTATTTTTCAGTCCAGTCGCCTCGAGGCTGCGCCGCTAAGCCCGGCCGAACGCGATAGCATCGAACTGCAACAGCGTCAGTTGCTACAACAGAACCAGCAGCAGCGCCAGGAACTTGAGCGCAGCCTGACTCCGACCCAGACGTCACCCGCGACCCCGGCCCCGACCTCCACCACCTGTTTCCCCCTGGATACCATCACCCTGACCGGGGCGGATCATATGCCTGCCCGCGTGCAGCAGCGGCTTATCCAGCCTTATGTCCATCAGTGTGACGGCATTGCGCAAATCAATGCCCTGGTCAAACAGGTCTCGGACTGGTATATCGCCGAGGGCTATATCACCAGCCGTGCTTTTCTTACCGAGCAGGACCTGTCGCAGGGCACGCTGACGCTGCGAGTGATGGAAGGCAAACTGGAAGCCATTCATATGGACAACCAGCCTCGCCGTACGCTGACGATGGCCTTTCCGGGGCTGACCGGTAATATCCTTAACCTGCGCGATATTGAGCAGGGCATGGAACAAATCAACCGGCTGCGTGCCATCCCGGTGCAGGTAGAAATCCAGCCTGGCAGCCAGCCCGGCTATTCCATTGTTAACCTGACGGCCAAACCGCAGTTTCCCCTCAATGCCAGCCTGGGTTTTGATAACAGCGGGCAAAAGCGCACCGGCGTTGGACAAGTCAACGGCTCACTCACCGGCAACAACCTGCTGGGGCTGGCCGACCAGTGGTTTGTCAGTGGGGCGCGCAGCAGTGATTTTGCCAGTGACCACGATGCGCAAAGTGTGCAGGCCGGGGTCAGTGTGCCGTACGGCTACTGGAACTTGGACTACAGCTACAGTTACAGCAATTACCTCAGCACGTTGCAGTCACAGGGTTATGACTGGCGCTCCAGCGGCGACAGCCAGTCGCACCGCATGACCCTATCCCGGGTGCTGTTCCGTAACGGGCAGATGAAAACCGCCGCGTCGTTGGGTGTGAACCATCGTCTTGACCGTAACTACCTTAACGATGTCGCCCTGCAGAGCAGCTCACGCAGTCTGAGCAGTTGGACCGCCGGCATCAATCACAGTCAGAAAATCGCTGGCGGTTACGCCACCTTAAATCCGGCCTTCAGTCGCGGTGTGCCCTGGCTGGGCGGCGAAGACGATGCCGGAAAATCAGCAGATACCCCGCGCGCGGAATTCTCCAAATGGACGCTGTCCGGCAGCTATTACCTGCCACTGATACAACGCGTTACCTGGCTCAGCAGCCTCTACGGCCAGTGGAGCGACGATCGTTTGTATGGCAGCGAGCGCCTGACTCTGGGTGGCGAAAGTTCGGTGCGTGGCTTCAAGGAACAATATCTTTCCGGCGACCGCGGCGGCTACTGGCGTAACGAACTGGATACGCAGGTCGGCAGCTTGCCAGGACTGGGACAGATCAGCAGCGTGGCGGCGCTGGACGGTGGTTATCTGCAACATGATAACGACGACAGCAACGCCGCCGGTACCCTGTGGGGCGCTGCCATCGGTCTGGCCAGCAGCAACGGCCACATCGCCTCGCAGTTTACCGTCGGCTGGCCGTTGAGCTATCCAGCGACACTTACTCCGGACCGCGTGACGGTGTATTACCGCCTGGCGATAACATTGTAAAATAACACAGGACATTCAAGGATGAAGGTAAATAAACCCCTGCCGGTAGCGCGTTGGAAACGTTGGTTGAGTTATGGTCTGATGACCTGGCTGGTGTGGCAACCGGTGATGCCGGCGCTGGCCGCCGGAGTGACGGTAGCCAATGGCAATACCTCGCTGGATCAGGCGGCCAACGGCGTGCCGGTGATTAATATTGCCACGCCCAATCAGGCGGGGATCTCCCATAATCAGTACAACGATTTTAACGTCGGCAGCCAGGGGCTGATCCTCAATAATGCCAGCGGCAAACTGACCCCCACCCAGTTGGGCGGTCTGATCCAGAACAACCCAAATCTGCAGGCGGGCAAGGAAGCCCGCGGCATTATCAACGAAGTGGTGGCTGCCAACCCCTCACAGCTTAATGGCTATCTGGAAGTCGCTGGTCCTGCTGCCAATGTGATGGTTGCCAACCCTTTTGGTATCACCTGTAACGGCTGCGGCTTTCTCAATACGCCCAACGCCACGCTAACCACCGGCAAGCCGGTGCTGGCGGCCGATGGATCGCTGCAATCGCTGGAAGTCACCCAGGGCGCGATCACCGTTGAAGGTCAGGGGCTGGATGCCCGCCAGAGCGACTATTTTTCGCTGGTGTCCCGTGCGGCACAAATCAACGCCGGGATTTACGCCAGGGATCTGCAGGTCACGCTGGGAGCCAATCATCTGGATGCCCAGGGACATGCCACGCCAATCGCCGGTGCAGCACAGCCGGTGGTCGCTATTGATACCGGGGCGCTGGGCGGCATGTATGCCAACCGTATCCATCTGGTCTCCAGCGATAAGGGCGTTGGGGTCAATCTCGGCAATCTCAGTGCCGCCACCGGCGATATCCAACTGGATGCCAGCGGCAAGTTGACGCTGGCCAATACGACCGCTCAGGGGCAACTGACCGCCAATGCCCAGGCTATCGCCTTGCAGGGCGCGCAGCAGTCGGGCGGCGATATGGCGCTTAACAGCCAGGGCGAGCTGGCGGTGCAGGGCAGCCAGCTGACCAGCGGTGGCCAGCTACAACTGAATGCCACACAACTGACGTCTGACCGCCCGGCACGGGTCTCGGCAGCCGGTAATATCAATGCCACTGCCAGCGGCGGCCAGTGGCAAGGCTCGCTGACGGCGGGAAAAGACCTGCAACTGAACACCGGTGATTTTGCTAACCAGGGCACGCTGGCCGCGGGCGGCAATGCCCACCTGAGCACCCAGCATCTGAGCAACAGTGGTACCCTGCAGGCGCTGGGCAGTCAAAGTCTGCAGGCCAGCACGCTGGATAACAGCGGGTATATTCAGGCAAACGGCGCGCAGCAGCTTACGACAGGCAGCCTGCATAATCAGGGGGCGATCAACGCACAAGGCGCTTTGCAACTGGTGGCTACCCGTGATTTTACGCAGAGTCGCACGGGCAGCGTTGATGCCGGTGGAGCGCTGACCGTGGCTGCCGATCAGGGGGCATTGGCCGGGACCTTCACCGGCCGACAGAACAGCCAGTTGACCTTTGGTACTCTTACTACCGAGGCAGGGTCTAGTATTGCCGGCAGCGGTGAACTGCTACTTAATGCGGACAACGCGCAGCTTGGCGGCCTGCTGTCCACTGATCAGCGGCTTGGCGGTCACTTCGGGCAACTGACCACCCTGGCCGGGTCGCAGATCCAGGCGGGGAACGATGCGGATATTCAGGCCCGCGATAGCGCGATGCTCGGCGGTAATCTGCGCGCCGGGCAAAACCTGCAACTGGGCAGCGGTGATCTCAGTTCCGTCGCCAGCGCCCAGGTCTATGCGGTTGGCAATATCCAGGCCAGCGCGGGGGACGGGGGAGAGTGGAACGGCAGCCTGACGGCTGGCGGTAATCTCGGCGTCAATGCGGCGAGACTGACCAATAACGGTACCCTGGCGGCAGCGGGGGATACGCAACTCACGGCACAGACTCTGACCAACAGCGGACTGGTGCAGGCTCAGGGCAGCCAGATGTTGACGACCACGGACCTGGCCAATAGCGGCCGCTTACAGTCCGGCGGCGCACAGCAGATCCACACCAACACTCTCGATAGCCAGGGGCTGATTGGCTCACAGCAGTCGCTGGGGTTACAGGTTGACGGCACCGCCACCGTCGCAGAGCAGGGGGCACTGTTTGCCGGTGACCAACTGACGCTCGGCGGCGGTCAACTGACCTTTAACGGCGTACTGACCGGGAAAAACGGTCTGTCGCTCGACAGCGATGGCGTCACCACCGGCCAGGCTTCGCGCCTGTCCAGCCTGGGTAATATCCGACTGAATGCCGGGCAACAGACGCTAAACGGCCAGCTTTCCACAGCAGGCAATATCGCTCTGACCTCCAATGACCTGAATGTCGGCAGCCAGGGCAGTCTTCACAGTGACCAGGATTTATCACTGGTCGCCCGCCATGAGGCTCAGTTGGCAGGAGCGCTGGATGGTCAGACGCTGGAAGCCAGCGGGGGGGCGCTGCAACTAACCGACAGCGGCGAGCTTTCCTCCCTCGGGGATATGCATCTGAGTGCAACGCAACAGCAGCTCGACGGGGCCACCCATGCCGGGAATAATCTGGCGATTACGGCTGACCAATTGAATGCGGCGGTGGGCGGCAAAACCTCGGCCCAAAACGATGTGCAGACGACCGCCACCGCTGGCCAGTGGTCCGGCAGTCTGATTGCCGGACGGGATCTGAGCTTCACTTCCGGCGATTTTAGCAACGACGGCACGCTGGCGGCTAACCGCAACGGCCAGTTCAGCTTCGGTACCCTGAGCAATCAGGGGCTGCTGCAGTCGCTGGGCAGCCAGCAACTGACCGGCGAAACCTTGAATAATAACGGTACGGCGCAGTCGGGCAGCGACCAAACGCTGATACTCAATCAGCTTAACAATCAGGGGCTGACCGGCACCCAGGGCAATCTGACCCTGACGCTGCGCGACGGCCTGACTGCCGGCGACAGCAGTTCGCTGCTGGCGGACGGCCGGCTGACCCTCAATACGGCGCGGGCAGATCTGGGCGGCACCCTGAGCGGAACGCAGGGCGCTGATCTGACGGCCACCACGCTGACCAGCCGCAGCGGATCACAACAGACCAGCCAGGGCGATATCCGGCTTAATGCCAATGTGGCCAGCCTGGGCGGTTTTCTCTCCTCAGACGGCAATCTGGCGCTGACCACGCAGCAACTGACCACCGCGCAGAATTCACAGACCCAGGGCAAAACTGCGCTGGGGATCGATGCCCGCCAGCAGGCCGATTTAAACGGCAAGCTGCTGACGCCGGGGACGCTGACGCTGCAGGGGGATACCCTTAACAACGCCGCGACGCTGGGGGCCAGGGATATCACGGTGACCGCCACGACGCTGACTAACCGAGGCAGTCTCACCGCCGATAACGGCCTGCATATTCAGGCGCAGACGCTGCAACAGCAGGGCAGTCTGGCGGCGCAAAACCTGATGAGCCTGGCCGGGCAGACCCAGGTCAATCAGGGCAATATCACCGCGGGTGATCTCGATATCCAGGCCAGCGGCGGCCTGAACAACCAGCAGGCGGGGGTGATCTCCGCCAGTCGTGGCGTAACGCTGACTGCGCCCACCCTGGTCAATAACGGCACACTGGCGGCACAAACCCTCGGGGTGAATGCGGGCAGCATCAGCAACTATGGTCTGCTGCAAGGCAATGGTGACGCCAACCTGACGACGGATTCACTGGGCAACGCTGCCTCCGGGCAGGTGCTGGCCGGCGGGTTACTGGCGGTGCAGGCCGGTGACACCCAAAACCAGGGGCGTTTGCAGGGTGCACAACTGAACCTGAGCGGCAATAGACTTAATAACAGCGGTACGTTGCTGGGCAGCGGTGGGCTAAATGCTCGTATGCAGGGCGATCTGACGAATACCGGCAGCCTGCTGACTTCGGCCAATGCCACGCTGAACGCCGCCACGCTGGAAAACAGCGGGCAACTACTCAGTAATCAAGACGCTACGCTAACCACCACCCGATTGAGCAATCAAGGGCAGATCCAGGGCAACACTCTGACCCTGAACGCGGGGGGCGTCGATAACAGCGGTAATCTGATTGGCCTGCAAGGGTTAACGCTGCAGCTGCAGCAGGACCTGACCAACGCCACCTCCGGCAAACTGCTGACCCAGAACGCGCTGTCGGTGACTGCCGGGCAGGTGACCAACAACGGCACCTGGCAGGCGGACAGTGCGGATTTACATGCCAACCAGCTGGATCTCAATGGGGCAATACAGACGGCTTCCCGCGCCTCGCTGGCACTGAGTGGTGCACTGAATACCGGCGCGCAGGGCAGTCTGGTCTCTCGTGGTCTGGCGGTATTGCAAGCCGCCAGCCTGACTAATCAAGGCAACTGGTCGGCGGATAATCTGACCCTGCAGGGCGGCAGCCTGAGCAGTCGCGGTGCCATCAGCGGCGTCAGCGGGCTGACCACTACGCTCGGCGGGCAGTTGCAGCTGTTGCAGGGCGGGTCATTGCTCAGTGGCGGCACCGCTAATCTCAACGCCGATAGCCTCAGTAACAGCGGTACGTTGCAAGCCAATCACCTGCTGCTGACCGCCCGCACGCTGTGGAATAACGGGGTGTTGCAAGGGCAGCAAAGTCTGCAGGCACGGATACAAGACGGTGTGGGTAACGCTGGCGGCGGTACGCTGCGCAGCCAGGGAACATTGGATATCGGCGCGCAGACGCTGGTAAACCAGGGGTTGTTGCAGGGCGATGGTGTTAGCCTGCTGACATTGGGCAATAGTCTGGACAATCAGGGCCGTTTGTTGACCGGGGATCGGCTGACTCTGTCGGCTCCCACACTGAGCAACAGTGGTGTGCTACAGGCGCAGGGACTGACCTTAAGCGGCAATACACTGAGTAACAGCGGGACTCTCAGCGGACTGGGAGATAGTGCTCTTTACGTCGACCAAATCAGCAATGGCGGCCAGTTGCAGGGGGACCGTCTGCAACTGAACGGCAGCGTCCTGCATAATAATGGTACCGTCCTGGGCAGTCAGGCGCTGGGACTGAATGTACAGTACGCCGACAACCAGGCGGGCGGTAACCTGTACAGCGCCGGCGATCTGACGCTGGTGACCCCGGCGCTCAACCAGTCCGGCAGTTTGCTGGCGCTGGGCAATATGACCTTGCAACTGGGGAGCGGACTAACGCAGACCGGCACGCTGGCCGCCGGGCAAACCCTGGCGCTGAGCACCCAGGGCGACCTCAATGTGCTGGGCACCCTGCAGGGCAACGCCATTCAACTGAACGCGACGGGTAATTTTGTCAATAACGGCCAGCTGCGCGGCGGAGGCGGCACGGTGGCGGTGGAAGCCAATACCCTGACCCTGAATGGCAACGGCAGCGTGCAGTCGGGAGGCGATATCCGTCTGAACAGCCACGGTCAGCTGATCAACAGCGGTTTTGTCGGCAGCGCCGGTAATCTGCTGATGTCCGCTGTCGGGCCACTGACCAATAGCGCCCTGCTGTATGCCGGCAACACCCTGCAACTGCTGGCTGACAGTATTTACAATAATCACGGCGATATTCTGGCAGGCAACAGCCTGTGGCTGCAAAAAGACGTGGCGGGAAATGCCAATAATGAAGTAATTAACACGTCAGGGAATATTGAAACCACCAACGGTGATATCACCATTAATACTGGTCATTTGCTTAATCAGCGTGATGGGTTGAGTACTTCGAGTTCGTATCAGGCCGGGGATAGTCAGGCGTCTGGGTCCGCCAATTCGATACAGCTTGTAAAGGCAGATTTCGATCCCGCCGAACTGGAGACCACCACCACCTGGCATCATGAGGGGAGCAACGGTAAAAATAACGGTACTGATGTTTTCAATACCTTTATGGAGCCAATCAATAGCGGCAAAGAAAAAAGGCTGCTGGTCGGCACATCAACGGTGGTCGTAACTGCTAAGGGTGGTGCCGGGCGGATCGCCGCGAATAATAACCTGAATGTCAACGCTGGCACCCTGGACAATATCGCAGGAAATATGTTGTCCGGCCAAAATATGACGTTATCCGGCGGGTCGCTTAATAATCAGTCTTATACCAACTCAGTACAAAGTGAATATCTGACCTATGTATTTGATACTAAATTAGGCAGCAAGCATTACTTGGTACGTAAGGGCAGTAGTAATGGTTATGATGATTTTACCAATGATGCAACATTTACCTTTTATTTATCCGGTGCACCTGAGTACGAAACTACCTCAACTATTGGCGGCGAATATCGCTCGGTGATCCAGGCAGGCGGCGCCGTTAACGCCAGTTTTAGTAATAATATCAGCAATACCACCACCACCGCCAATGCGGGCAATTTGTCTCATGCCCTTAGCGCACCAACGTTAAGCGGTACCGCAGGGCTGCAACAGGTGGGAGGCGCTCAACGCCAGCAACTGGCCGCCGGTCAAAATCTGGTGGTGGGTTCGGGCCAATGGACGGATGCCATCAATAACGCCCTGATGCAAATTGGCAATCAGGGGGCCTCGCTGACGGATTACCCGTTACCTACCAGCAATAACGGCCTGTTTGTAGCCAGTCAGGATCCGGCCAGTCGTTATCTGATCACCACCAACCCACAGCTGGGCGGTATCGGCAAAACCGATCCGTCGCTGTTTAGCGCCTTAAATGATTACCTGGCGCGCTCTCCGTCATCGCTCTCCACGGTCAGTCAACTGAACGCCCAACATAGCGTCGCTCCGACCCTGGTTGCTGGCAGCGTACCGGCGCAAGGCACGGTGGTGAACCCGGTAGTGCAACCGGGCACACCGGGCAATCCGCGAATTGAAACAGCCCCGGTCTATACCGACGAAAGCCAGTTTATTGGATCGAGCTACTTCTTGCAGCGCCTGAACCTGACGCCGAATTACGACTATAAATTCCTCGGCGATGCCGCCTTTGATACCCGTTATGTCAGCAATGCGGTGCTTAGCCAGACTGGGCAGCGCTATGTGGGTGGCACCGGGTCCGACTTGCAACAGATGCAGTATCTGATTAATAACGCTGCCGACCAGCAGCAGGGACTGGGCCTGCAACTGGGCGTCAGCCTGTCGCCCGAGCAGGTGGCAGCCCTGAGCAAAAGTATTGTCTGGTGGGAAAAAACCACCGTCAATGGCCAGACCGTATTGGCTCCCAAACTCTACCTGGCCGCCAACGATACCCAGGCGCTGACTGGCAGCGTGATTTCCGGCAGTACGGTGAATCTCGATGCTGGCCATATCGTCAATGCCGGCAGTACCTTGCAGGCACAGACTCAACTGGTAGCAAAAAGCAGCAGCACCCTGGATAACCTCAATGCCGGGTTGATTGCGTCCAGCGGCAGTCTGCAACTGAGCTCACTGGGCGATATCAACAATATTGGCGCCTCGATTAGTGGCCAGACAGTGGCGCTGACCTCGCTTAACGGCAATATCAACAATATCACCCAGGCACAGCAGTGGACCGCCGCGCCGGTGAGCAGCAAAAACAGCGGCACCCAACTGAACTTTAGCCAGACTCTCACTGGCGATATGGCCACTATTTCTGCCGGTAAGGGACTGTCCCTGTCTGCCGGTAACAATATCAATAACACCGGGGCCAAATTGACCGCAGGCAGTGACCTGCAACTGGTGGCGCTCAATGATATCAATATCCAGGGCAATGCCTTAAGCACTGCCAAAACCACTGCCAGCGGCAATACGCACACCAGTGACAGCCAGGCCAGCAGCGTCAGTGCCGGCGGCAACTTGCGCGCTAGTGCCGGACAGGATCTGACAGTGGCAGCCAGCGCAGTGACTGCCACCGGTGACGCCAGCCTGTCCGCCGGGCGTGATATCACGCTTGCTGCGATGGATAAAAGCAGCCATCAGACCACTGCCAATAGCCAGAACGACAGCAATAATGCCACCCGCAGCACCCTAAGCAGCGGCGGCAACCTGGCGCTGAGTGCCGGGCGCGATATCAACTCACAGGCGGCGCAGTTGGCCGCCGATCTCAACGCCAGCCTCAGCGCTGGCCGTGATGTCAATCTCGCCGCGCAGCAAACCAGTAGTTACAGCGAAAACCATGACAGCCACAGTGAACATATCAGCGAGTCAGTGCGCCAGCAGGGCACCGAGATCACCAGCGGTGCGGCAACGCATATTCAAGCCGGTCAGGATATCAATGCCCAGGCAGCGGGCGTCACTGCCAGCGGCGACCTGGCGCTAAATGCCGGACGGGATATTAACGTTAACTCGGCCACTGCCAGTGACTACAGCTATGACGAAGAGAGTAAAACATCGCGTCATCTGTTCTCGAAAACCACCACCCATACCGTCAAAGAGGACTTCAGCACCCAAGAACAGGGCTCACAGCTGAGTGGCAGTAATGTCTCGCTGGTTGCCGGGCAGAATATCGGTGTCAGTGGCTCGTCGGTCGTCGGCAGCGGGGACGTGACCTTGCAGGCGGGGAAAGACCTGAATATCACCGCCGCTACTGAACAGCAGTCTAGCTATCGTCTCGATGAGAAGAAAACCAGCGGCATGTTTAGTGGCGGTAGCCTGGGCGTAACCTTTGGCAGCAAATCGACCCGGCAGCAGATCAATCAGAACGGCACCACCGAAAGCCAGAGCAGCAGCGCCATTGGCAGCACCGGCGGTAATGTCAATCTGATTGCCGGTGAGAAAGCGCATATCAGCGGGTCGGATGTCATTGCCAAAAACGATCTGAACGTGGTTGGCGGTGCGGTCACTATCGATACGGGCAACGATATGCTGACCCGCAAGCAGATTTATGAACAGAAGCAAAGCGGTCTGACGCTGTCGTTGTCCAGTCCGATCACGGATGCGTTGTTGTCCATTGGCAGCAGCGTCAAAAAGGCGAGTGATTCCGGGGATGCCCGCCTGGGTGCCTTGTACGGTATGGCAGCGGTCCAGGATGCCTGGGCAGCCAAACAATCCGGCGGCATTGCCGATCAGGCCAAGGCGCTGCAAAACGGTGATTACGGCGGCAGCGTACAGATCCAACTGAATGTCGGGGCCAGTAAAAACACCTCGACTTCTGAACTGGCGCAACGTCAGGCCAGTAGCAGCACGCTCAGCGGTGGCAGTAACGTTAATATCGTGGCGACCGGGGCGCGGGGACAAAGCGGTGATCTGAATATCATCGGCAGCGGGGTAACCGGTAATAAAGTGACCCTGGCCGCGAAAAATGATCTGCTTCTGCAGGCGGCGACTGATACCAGTCAGGAAACCAGTAGCAACAGCGCCAGTGGCTGGAGCGGTGGCGTGCATATCTCGGTAGGCAAAGAAACCGGTATCGGTTTTCAGGCCAGCGGCTATCTCTCCAAAGGTTCGGCAGATGGTGATACCACCGATTACGTCAACACCCGTATCAATGGCAAAGATACCCTGACCCTAAGCAGCGGTCGCGATACTGTGTTGTCCGGCGCACAGGCAATGGGCGATAAAATCACCGCCAATGTGGGACGAGACTTAACGATCACCAGTCTGCAGGACACCGATAACTATACCAGCCAGCAGCAAAGTATCAGCGGGGGGCTGAGTTTCACCTTTGGCACCATGACCGGCTCGGCTTCGCTGAGCATGAGCAAGTCAAAAATAAACAGCGAGTACGCCAGCGTGGGTGACCAGAGCGGACTCTTTGCCGGTGCACAGGGTTTTGACGTTTATGTTGGTAATCATACCCAACTTAACGGGGCTGTTATCGCGTCCACGGCGGAGGCCGAGAAAAATGCGCTGTCGACGGCTAGCCTAGGCTGGAGCGATATTCAAAACAAAGCGGACTATAGTGCCAGCAGCGCAGGGATCTCCGTCAGTGCCTCTCGGGATAATGCGAAAAATGCTGATGGCAGCAATAAAATGGACGGCAAAACCCCAGTGATGCAAAACAGTGGGATGGCCTTGCCGACGTTTGTCAACAACTCCGGCAATGCCTCGGGGACGACGCGTTCAGCAATTGGTGCAGGCAGTATTACAGTTCGTAACGCCAGTCAGCAGACACAGGATATCAGCACGCTCAGTCGCAATACCGACGATGCCAACGGCCATATCGATAAAATCTTTGATAAGGACAAAATAGAGAAAGACCAGGCGGTAGTACAACTGGCGCAACAGGTTGCAGCGCAGACGGTAAGCAATATCAGCAATCAGCTGATATTGAATGCCAAAGAGGATGCTGCCAATAACCTATTGGCGGACAAAAATTATCAATCTGCTTCGCCAGACATACAGAAAAAGCTGATGGATGCAGCTAATCTTGCAGTTGACCAAAAATATGGTATTGGTAGTACCTACTGGACGGCGGCGACGGCGATCAGCGGAGCGCTGGCCGGATTAGCCGGAGGGAATGGTGGCGCTGCGTTGGCCGGAGGACTGGCCCCTTATTTGTCGGAAGCGGTGAAAATCGCGACGACGAAAGAGGGAGAGGTGAATGTTCCCGCTAACCTGGCAGGTCATGCGCTGGCCGGCGCCCTGATTGCCTATCTGCAAGGTGGCTCCCTTTCTGCAGGGGCGGTTGGCGGTGCAGGAGGTGAAGCAGCGGCGAGGGTGATCAGCGCTGAGCTTTACCCAGGCATCAAGGCAGCGGACCTGACGAATGAGCAAAAAGCCAATATCAGTGCGTTAAGTACGCTGGCAGCGGGCTTGGCCGGAGGAGTATTAAACGACTCATCGATGGCCGGTGTACAGGCCGCGGCGGCCGGGAAGGTGGCTGTGGAGAATAATGCGCTGATCCTGCCAAATGGAATGATGAATTACGGACAGGCAGTTGCCTCCTGGAATCAGTATGCGGTAGACAATAATCTGACACAGGAGCAAACTCAGGAAGGGTTGAATAGAATTGCTACTGGCGAAGGGCCTTCTTGGGGAACAGAGTATAAAGTTAAGCCATATGTAAAAGGTGAAGTGGCCGGAGGTGCAGGGGCTGGTTATTACTTTGATACGAGTATAGACCCATACCAGATTTCAGCTAATCGTGGGGAAACATTAGCTGTCGGTGGACGCATCTCTGGGCAGATAGGGATTCAGTTTGGACCATATTTCCCTGGGACTATTGATTCCGAAAAAAATAGCTCCATAGGCTCAGGACTTGGGGTTATTTCTAGCGAAGTCTCTTATGGAAAAGATGGTTTTGGTTTTAGTTTCGGAGTGGGACCTGCGTGGGGATGGAGTGGCGTGTCAACCAATGTTGCCGGCGAAAAAATGGACATCAATGGTTCTTCTGGAACTGAATTCTATCATCATAACTTCGGCCAAGATAAAGCAAAATGAACCCCGACATCATCACGATCACGCTATCAATGGCAATCTTTTTTATGTCATTCTATCATTATGCTAGAAGTACCAAGATACCCCTAAACTCCCCGGTAGGTATGAACGAGTATTTTAGTGGCATATTTTTCCTTAGAAAAAGTTCCTTTAGTTTGTCTTGGGGGCGAGTAGCATTACTTATTGGATTCCCGCTGTCATATGCCCTAAAGTTTATCCGTGATGGTGAAGGAGTCGTTTACTTTCCATTGATTGTGATAACTTGGTTTACCGCGTTATATTTTTATAAATATGCTGGTTGTTTCAACGGGGTAGTTGAGGGGCAAAAAGGATTTTTTAGCATACTCTTAAAAGGAAAAATCGGTGGGCTGGCTGGTATTTTATTATGGTTGCTCCGCGCTTTATATATTGCATCAGTTATATATGTATTCTTGAATAGATAAGATTATCATTATTTAGAAATGTTGTTGTTGAGAATAACTTCATGGTCCCACCACCGGCGGCCCCTGTGGTTGTAGGTGGTGAAGCGGCAGCCGTCGCCGGCGCGGTAGGTCAGGGCGTTCGTCAGGTAAGCGGTAAAGACGACGACGAGGAGATGGGGGGAAGCTGTGAAGGCACCCGCGAGCAGTGCGCGATGCGTGACGGCACCCGTGGGCCGGAACATACTGAGTTACCGATAGCGGATAAAGATCCGACCGGCGGCAAGCTGGAAAATCCGGCCCCGACAGAGAACACGGCCACCACGCTGACGACGCCGGATCAGTCGGACAAGAACGGAGCCAGCCATACCGGAAAAACCGATGGCGCACCGTCTACGGCCGGAAATACCACCACGACGCCGATCCCGGATGGGCCGAGTCAGGATGATTTGGCGTATTTGACTGAGGGGCATATGTTGGGGGCTAATGGAGTTCAGACCTCCAGTAAAACTATATGGAAAGGTGCCGGTAAGGAACGAATAGATGTAGAAAATCCGGCACCGGGGCAACTACATTATCAAGATAATAAGGATAATAAATATCTTTATGATCCCAAGACGGATTCGTTCCCCGATGCGCCTAAGTCGGTAAATAGTCTATTGAATGATCCATCATTTAGGAAGGAAATCAATAAAGGGATGACTCAGTATTTAGGAGAGAAGAAATGAAGTGCAATCAATTAATGGAAAAGGAAATGAGGTTTGCAGATTGGAGGGAGTTATCTCTTCCTGATGATTTGCAGTCATGGATTAATGGCGGTTTTGTAGAGGATGACGGCTGTATTTTTTTACGCTCTCTCTATAAAAATTACCAAGGATTAGATAATTTTCCTGATAGGACAGGAGTTGAATGTTTCGTAAACTCTTTTCACATTGATGATTATGTATCCGAACGGTATCTCGATTACTCTTTTTTGTTTTGTGAGAAGATATTGTCTTGCTGGAAGAAATATAATCAGGTTAAGAAATTAAATGTGATTATTTCTCATGATGAATTTGGTGCAGTGGTTAAGTTTCATGTGAAGCGTCAGGACGAAAACTGGTTAAGTAGTAATCTTGAAGGATATGAAGAAGCAGTTTTAGAAACAAGTGAGCCTATTTAAAGTTAAAAACGATCCCGGCCCCTGAGCTGGGATCGTCGTTTTTACCGGTCAGATCCTAAGCTCCGCCTCAATCACCAGCCGCCCGTGCTCGAGGGTGACGATAACGGGATAGCCGGTGTTGAAGCCGAGATCTTCCAGCCAGCGACCCTTCAGCGTGAGCAGTGAGGTTGCCAGAAAAAGCTTCATTGACCGGACAGGAAATGTTTTGTCAGTACCGTCATGCCGACGGTATGACAAAACCACCCGGTCAGGGCCATGCCCCGACACCTCCGCGCGGAAACAAAAATCCCCGGTGCGGGCCGGGGGGGAGGATAAGGGTGTTATTCCTCAGCAAACGTCAGGCCGCCGGGGTAATGCCTGATCTAGTTGGCGGCGGCGTCCGGGTCAAAGGGTTCAATGCTCAGCCCGTCGAGACAGTGCCACAGTTCGCGGGTGTTCTGGGCGGTGATAACCATGCAGCCGGGCATGACACGTATTTTTAACGGCATCCCGTCGGTAGACCCGGCTTCGGTAAGCCAGGCACCTTGCAGCGACACCGCCTGAAAGCGGGCGTGCTCATAGCGTTCGGCTTGGGAATGCGTTGTATTGCCTTATCATCGCAACCCAACACTGGATGGCAGCGGCTGACGCTGCTGCTATGATGCGTGGGTTGCAGGCGAAAGCCACGGCAGGGCGGTAGCGTGTCGGGGGCCCCTCAGTGCCTCTCGGGATAATGCCAAAAATCCTGATGGCAGCAATAGTAAGTCAACTTACGTAACAGGTCACCGGGCAGACGATCGTGATGATAAGCGATCAACTCATCTTGAAGGCCAAAGAGGAAGCTGCCAATAACCTATTGGCGGACAAAGATTATCAGTCTGCTTCGCCAGACATACAGAAAAAGCTGATGGATGCTGCTAATCTTGCAGTTGACCAAAAATATGGTAATGGTAGTACTTACTGGACGGCGGCCACGGCGATCAGCGGAGCGCTGGCAGGATTAGCCGGAGGGAATGGTGGTGCGGCGTTGGCCGGAGGACTGGCCCCTTATCTGTCGGAAGCGGTGAAAATCGCGACGACGAAAGAGGGAGAGGTGAATGTTCCCGCTAACCTGGCAGGTCATGCGCTGGCCGGTGCCCTGATTGCCTATCTGCAAGGTGGCTCCCTTTCTGCAGGGGCGGTTGGCGGTGCCGGAGGTGAAGCGGCGGCGAGGGTGATCAGCGCTGAGCTTTACCCGGGCATCAAGGCAGCGGACCTGACGAATGAGCAAAAAGCCAATATCAGTGCGTTAAGTACGCTGGCAGCGGGCTTGGCCGGAGGAGTATTAAACGACTCATCGATGGCCGGTATACAGGCCGCGGCGGCCGGGAAGGTGGCTGTTGAGAATAACTTCATGGCCCCACCACCGGCGGCCCCTGTGGTTGTAGGTGGTGAAGCGGCAGCCGTCGCCGGCGCGGTAGGTCAGGGCGTTCGTCAGGTAAGCGGTAAAGACGACGACGAGGAGATGGGGGGAAGCTGTGAAGGCACCCGCGAGCAGTGCGCGGTGCGTGACGGCAGCCGTGGGCCGGGACATACGGAGTTACCGATAGCGGATAAAGATCCGACCGGTGGCAAGCTGGAAAATCCGGCCCCAGACCAGAATAAGGGAACATCACTGGTTACGCCGGATCAGAGTGGCGGGCAGGGCGCAAGCAATACGGGTAGTAGCGATGGTGCGCCGGATATAGGCGGAAATACCACGACGACGCCGATCCCGGACGGGCCGAATAAAGATGACTTGACTTATTTAGCTCTTAAAGGGAAAGAACTTCAAGAAGCGGCCGGAAAACTAGGTTTTGACCAAAAAATCCCGGTGCCTAAAGTTCCATTCAATTCTCATGGGCAACCTGCATTCTTTGACGGTAAAACGTATATCACGCCTGATGTTGACAGTCATAATGTTACCAATGGTTGGAAAATGTTTGACCGCAAAGGTAAGCGTATAGGCACATATGATGGTGATCTAAACAGGATTAAGGACTGATATATGTTTGGGATTTTTCCTGAAAATACACAGGTAGATATCGAGGGCGAATGCGTTTTGCCTGCATCAATAATCATTGATGATTTTTCAGAAACGATGAATATACCTCTATCTTACTGGAATATAAGTGATTACAAAGATAACTGGTTAAGTTCTCTTGAAGAAGGACTGGCAAATAAAAAGCATGCTACTTTAGCTGTTTCAATGTATGAGCCTGAGAATACGAATTTTATATTAACTTGGGTGTTATATTTTTCGGGTAATAATGTGTTCGTTCAAAATAGCATTTTATTTTTAGATGAGTGTCCTGGGTTCACTCCTCAAACTATAAATAGTTTTACTCAACCGCGAACAACACATAATGAAGATGGTATGAAAATATCGGAATGGAATACTGATTTAAAAAGTGTTCTCGATTTTTATCATAGTCTTAAAGACTAAAATGAATCCCAACCTCTCGCGGTTGGGATTTTGAGACTGTAATTAAAATTGTGTAATTGCCTGTTTTTGATAGCTTCACTCCAACAATGGAGACATGCAATTTATGGACGAAAAGAAACTCAAGGCACTTGCGGCCGAACTGGCTAAAGACCTTAAAACCGAAGCCGATCTTAATCAGTTTACTCGTATGCTGACGAAGCTTACCGTCGAAACAGCGTAACTGACCATCTGGGCCATGAGAAAAATGCACCGAAAACAGGCTCCAACACCCGCAACGGTTATTCATCCAAAACACTACTGTGCGACGATGGCGAGATTGAACTGAGCACACCTCGTGACCGCGAAAACACCTTCAAGCCTCAGCTCATAAAGAAAAACCAGACGCGCATCACGAAGATGGATAGCCAGATTTTATCCCTGTACGCCAAAGGCATGACC
Source organism: Rouxiella aceris (assembly GCF_012933545.1). GTDB lineage: Bacteria > Pseudomonadota > Gammaproteobacteria > Enterobacterales > Enterobacteriaceae > Rouxiella > Rouxiella aceris. Next base: position 205,486 of record NZ_JAADJU010000003.1, read on the forward strand.
ACGCGGGGAATCGTCGCCACGTTCAAAGAGATATACGACGCTAACGTGTCACCTACGCTGATATCTAAAGTCACCGATGCGGTTAAATAGCAGGTCATTAAGTGGCGAAATCGACCTCCAGATGAGCTATATCAAATTGTTTTTATTGATTATATTTTTTTAAAGGTTCGTCACAGCGGCAACGTGATTAACAAAGCCATGTTCCTCGCTCTGGGTATTAACACCGAAGGCCAGAGAGAGCTGCTGGGTATGTGGCTGGCCGAAAAGGAAGGGGTGAAGTTCTGGCTCAGTGTGCTGACAGAGCTGAAGAACCGGGGGCTTCAGGATATCCTGATTGCCTGCGTGGACGGTCTGAAGGACTTCCCGGATGCCATCAACAGCGTCTATCCACAGACCCATATCCAGCCTGCAGGGGCGTAAGGCGGTGCCGGAGGTGAAGCGGCGGCGAGGGTGATCAGCGCTGAGCTTTACCCGGGCATCAAGGCAGCGGACCTGACGAATGAGCAAAAAGCCAATATCAGTGCGTTAAGTACGCTGGCAGCGGGCTTGGCCGGAGGAGTATTAAACGACTCATCGATGGCCGGTGTACAGGCCGCGGCGGCCGGGAAGGTGGCTGTTGAGAATAATCTGCTGGGTGGCAGTGAATGGCTCCAGACGGAAAAAGCCAGGGAGCATGGTGCTGATGTTCTCTCCTGTAGTGATAATCCTTCTGGTGAAGCCTGTAAGCGGGGGCAGGCTGAAAATAAAGCTTATGCAGCCGCATTAGCGACAGGTAGCGTTACCCTGTTACCGGGTGGTGCTCAGGCTATGTGGGAACTGGGTGCTGGGGCGAATGCAGGTATCAGTTATCTGGCGGATGGCACGATAGATCCGGCGAATGCAGTGATAGCGGGTTGGGTAAATGTTATCAGCATGGGTAATGGCCTGGCGGGTACCGTTGGCTGGAATGCGGCAGGTGGTGCGCTGGGTAACTGGATTGATGACAAAGATCCACTGTCTGGTGCGCTCATCAATGGTGCTGGTTCTGGTATCGGCTATGGCATTGGTAAAGGACTCTCATGGGGAGTTAATGCCGGGGCAAACTGGTGGAAAGGTGGTCGGGATCCGAAGTTTAATCCGACTTTGCAAAAATATACTGAAATTAAAGGCGATTTTGGTATATCAAAAGAAGTAACACCCAGTAACATTCCTGGCAGTTTTGGCGACATAGGAGCATCTTTCTCTTCTGAGTATGGTGGGAAAAAACTCGAACCAATCATTGAGGATAAATTGAAATGAAACCCTTCAATAAGAAAATATTAAACCTGCTGATTCTATTTATCGCCTGTATGCTGGGGATTGTGGTTAGTTTCCTGTGTATCGCCTTTTCTATAGACGTTTTAGTTTGGATGCTAACAGGATCTTTCGATTTGACAAAAGCCGATATACTTAAAATCATTAAAATTGGTTGTGTGATTGGTACTTTCACTGGTGCTGTTTTTGTTATTGCCAGGCTATTTAAACTAAAAGGATTTTAGAGTGAAGATAGGATAAAATTTCATCCACAGAGTTGGGATTGTTGTTGAGAATAACTCGCTGAGTGGTCTGGAAGGCTTCGGTACCGGCTTCCAGAATAATGTCCAGGCCCAGGGATCGCTGGTAAATAATACCAATCTTACTGATGAAAACGGCAAAGTGCTGAATCCGGCAACACCAGAGCAAATTAAGTATGCCTCTGATAAGCTGGTGACGGGGGAATTACCGGAGGGTGCCAATATCACCAAAGTTATCGTGAATGGATATAAAGATGGTGTGTTGATAGCGGGAGCCGCTTATTTAGGGCCAGCGGCATCGGTAGGTAAAGTGGTGGGCGGTGCAGTAATAGCGGAAATCGCCAACGGTACTTATCAGTGGTTCGATCTGAGTAAACCAGGCAACGAAAATAAAGGCTGGGATTACTGGGGAAGTGTCTCGGCCGGCATTACAGGAGCACTGGCACCAGGCTGGAATATATGGCAGAACGCAGGGATCGCGGCAGGTGGAGCGCTCTTTACTGATGGACCTGACAAAGGTGCTTTAACTGGTACAGGAGCTGGTTGGGGATTTGGTAGTGTGGTTGGTGTGGTTGCACCGCCTGTATTGAAACCAGTTTTAGGCCCTGGCTCTGGCTTTGTTAGTGATGTTATTGGTTCTGTTGGCGGTGAATTTATTGGTAATAAAGTTAAAGATAAAATAAATAAGAAGGACTCTAATGATGCTGAAAAATAAAAAACAGAAAATAAACTTGAGGCTTTTATTTTTAAGTATTGTTTATCTTGTTGTTTGTTGTTTTATTTTTTTCTTTATAGCTAGTGTTGGTATTGATTTGATTTTTGATGGTAAGGTGAATTTAACGCGAGAAGTAATTATAGATGTCATCGTTGTAAGTACTATCGCGGGCACTGCGGGAGGGCTGGGTTCATGGCTCTTCGCTAAAATAGACGAACGTAAAGCTCGCAAATCTCCCCCATCCGATCCGTAGTAAACAACGATCCCGGCCAGTCTCCTGAGCCGGGATCTTTTTACCCGCCGATCACCCCTCAGCCAGCCGGATGATCAACGCGCCTTGCCTGACTCAAGTTTGAAATCACCATATCGGCAGTATGAGGTTTTAAGGCCGATCCCAGATGTAACCTCTGGAAGCGCAGCTCCTTGGTTTGGAAAACCGGGCATGGGGACTCAGTATCAATTGCCGATGAGTATTGATGAATTGGTGAAGGAAGGCTTCATTAAGCCAATAAAGTAAGTTGGAGGTGATAGTAGTGAAACTTGAATAATTAGCAGATTATTTTTTCAAGTACGCAAGAGAGCAGGGAAATCCATATGATAGATTCCCTTTGGTGTAGTCCCTCCCGTTTTTAGTACCACCGCCAATGAGGATCTCCGGCCAGTTTTTGCCTCGCATAGATAACGGGTGGCATATCACCCAGTGAGCTATGCGGACGTTCTTCGTTATATTCTGCGCGCCAGTCTTCTGTTAGCACACGGACTTCTGACAGTGTTCTGAACAGATACATATCGAGTATTTCTGTTCGTAACGTTTTGTTAAATAGCTCAATAAATCCGTTTTGCATTGGCCTGCCTGGCTGAATAAAATCGAGTATCACGCCGTGCAACTCTGCCCATTCGGCTAAAGCAGTGGCTGTAAGTTCTGGCCCGTTATCGCTGCGTATAAATGTCGGATAGCCTCTTTCAGCACTTAACCGCTCCAGGATGCGTACAACGCGATGAGCCGGTATATTCAAATCAACCTCGATTGCCAGCGCTTCCCGATTACAATCATCGACGACGTTAAATAACCTGAATCGCCGCCCGTCGACCAAGGCATCACTCATAAAATCAACTGCCCAACAGTGGTTCATTTTATGCGGAATAACCAACGGCTGTGGATGCCTGTTAGGTAAGCGTTTTTTTCCTTTACGCCGAAGGTTCAGTTTTAATAATCGGTAGACCCGGTAAACCCGTTTTGCATTCCACAGTAATCCTGCTTGGCGTAACTTATTGAACATGAGGCCAAAACCATAAGCCGGATACTGATGCGCCAATTTTTGCAGTGCCTCGACCACGGGCAGATCCCGTGCCGTATTCGGAGAATAATGCAACAGGCTTCGACTTATACCGATAATCCGGCACCCGCGTCGTTCGCTGGTCTGATGTTCCGTCATGACGTAACGCACCCACTCACGCTTTTCGGGTACCGCTAAAGTTTTTTTGAAACAATATCCTTAAGGATTTCATGATCTAAGCTCAAGGAGGCATACATCTGCTTTAATCGGCGGTTTTCCTCTTCCAGCTCTTTCATTCGTTTGATATCAGAAGACTCCATACCGCCGTATTTAGATTTCCAGTTGTAATAGCTGGCTTCCGACACGCCGTTTTCGCGGCACACATCCTTAACATGCCGACCCCCTTCAACTTCTTTTAGAACTAGCAGGATCTGAGTTTCAGTGAAACGCGATTTCTTCATGATGAGCCTCCTTTGGTTGTATTTTAACCAGAGAACACTATCAAGCAGTAAGACTAAATTCAGGGGGGACTACAAATGGACAGCGATTAACAGGGCCATTGAGTATGGTAAGAACAAAGGCGTAACAGTTAAGGTAACACAGGTGAAATAATGAAATTTAATAAAAATCAGGACTACTGGGTTAGCTGTTACTGTACTGATAAATTTCTACTTATTGAAACTCAATCAGGATTAGGGATGGTCGGATGTGATCCTCTTTTCCCTTCCCATCTTTTACAGCCAAGTGTAGAGAATGGGTGTATTGGCGAAACTATATTAGTAGCATTATCAAATAGCAGAACATTAACTATGGCGGAATATGGTTCTTTTTTTGACCCTGAAAAAGGTGAAGAACAGTATTCGGCCTGGATAGCTATGTTGATGGAAAAATATGGCTATAAGACCAAAAAAGCTTTGTTCAAAGATATGAAAAAATGTGGCATCCATTGTGTGAATGACGTTATCACTATTTCACCAACACGCCATGAAAAACTGGAAGCATGGGGAAGGACGAAAGATGATGGTATTGAAGATGTCATTCTTTCTGTCGATAGTTCCCCTGCCGAAATCGGTGCAGGGTTACGGTAAGCATTCAGTCGCTGCAAAGGTTAATTAGAAACCCCGCCCACACTTGGCGGGATTTTTTTCCTTGTATATCTACACAGCCTGACCGGACAGGAAATGTTTTGCGGCCACCGCCAGTGGGCCGTGCCCCCAAAACCACCCGGTCAGGGCTACACTCCGACACCTCCGCGCGAAAACAAAAATCCCCGGTGCGGGCCGGTGGTGAGGATAAGGGTGTTATTACTCGGCAAACGTCAGGTCGCCGGGGTAATGCTTGATCCAGTTGGCCGCCGCGTCCCCTGTATTCAAAGGGGCTACTGACGCGAATGTTATGACTTATTTCAAACAGCTAACAGGATCAGAAAATATGCCATCTGCTAAGGTTATAGCAGGTAAGGGAACTGTATATTCGGTAAAAATAACAGAAGGTTCCTCTTCCGGTAGTACTTTGACATTGAGAGATTTTTCAACATCAGTACAACAAACCGGTGCCAAATGGACTATAGATTTAATGACTCCATCAATAAACGGTGGAAAACGGGTGGAGGTTAAATTTAAGTAATGGAAAATATTGATAAGATATATTCATCGGTTGTAAATAGCTCCTATGGTCTATCCATGGGGGCTATATGGCAGCATATTTGCATCGCTTGTTCTGAGTTCTCAGATGATTATTTATTTAAAAAGAATGTTTTTTTTGATGTTTTGGCACGCTTATTAAATGAAAATAAAATCAAACTAGCTGCAAATGGTACATTTTGGTCTGGTACGATTGAGGAGCAATTAGAAATATTACAAACGGCTTGGCCGCAATATCCATCTGATGATGAGGATGATGATTTAGATGATTATGGCATGTGGTTTTTAGTTAAGGCCCCTGCTGGAGTGGTGTGGTTAACATCTGATGGGCGGGAGTTATGGACTTAGTTGCATCCCGGCCCCCGCACCGAGGGGGAGGATAAGGGGGTTATTACTCAGCAAACGTCAGGCCGCCGGGGTAATGCTTGATCCAGTTGGCCGCCGCGTCCGGGTCAAAGGGTTCAATGCTCAGCCTTTCGAGACAGTGCCACAGTTCGCGGGTGTTCTGGGCGGTGATAACCATGCAGCCGGGCATGACACGTATTTTTAACAGCATCCTGTCGGTAAACCCGGCTTCGGTAAGCCAGGCACCTTGCAGCGACACCGCCTGAAAGCGGGCGCGCTCATAGCGTTCGACTTGGGAATGCGTTGTATTGCCTTATCATCGCAACCCTTGACGGGTTGCGATGGAACCCCAGACCGCCCCCCACAACACCGGATGGCAGCGGCTGCAACCGCTGCCATGGCAGACAAAGAAGCGGAAATCAGCACCCGACTGTCCACCGCAGGGTTAACGCCCGAACAAATTAGTGCCACGCCGGAATTTAAACAGATTGAGCAGGATTACGGAATTGGTGGAAAATACTGGACGGCAGGGATTTCCTTTACCAGCGCCTTATCTGGGTTGTTAGGGGGAAATGTTGAGGGCGCGGCTGCGGGCGCAGCGGCACCGTATCTGGCCAATCTGGTCAAGCAAATCAGCGGCGGAGACAATGATAATGTCGCATTACGCACGATACTGCACAGTGCCTTAGGGGCATTTCTTGCCAGAGCGCAGGGAGGTGATGCAGTGTCGGGTGCTGCAGGCGGTGCAACCGCAGTGATCTTTACCCGAATTTTCTACCCGGGTATAAAGACGGAAGCCCTGACGGAAGAACAAAAACAGATAATTGATAATCTGGTGGTGATAGCCGGTTCAACAGCAGGTGGACTGGCAAGCGGTAGCCTGTCTGGTGTTGGCAGTGGGGCGAATACGGCGAAGAATGAGGTTGAGAATAACTCGCTGAGTGCCAGTTAGGCACTGAGTTTTGATAAAGAGCTTTCCAATTGCCGGAAATCCGGTGGTGACTGCCAAGCTGTTATCGATAAGTGGAAACAGGTCAGCGACAAGCAAAGCGGCGATACCGATCAGAAACTAAAAGATAATCCACTTGAAGCACAGGTTGTTGATAAGGATATCGCTCAGGGTGGTTCGGATATGGCGGCTCGTCCGGGCTGGCTGGGGAATCTTCCCGGTGTGGATGTGATGTCCAGCGAGGAAGCCAAGCTTACGTTCAGCAGTGGAACGGACAAGATCTGGGGAACATTGATGTAAACAGTCCTGGCTGGACGAAATTTGCAGCGTTTGCATCAGATCCTGAGAATCAGGCAGCAGTGGCATCGCTGGGAATGTTGGGTAAAGATCTTTTCCTGATAGCAAAAAATAGTTTTGCAACTAAATCCTTATTTAAAGAGATGGCAACTCAGGGTATTAAATTTACACCAGAAAATGTGGTGGGTGCTGCAAAGGATAATAGTGGAAAGATCATTTTCCTTGAGAAGGGTAATTCTAGTTCAGGGCTACAACATATTGTCTAAGAACATGGAAGTCAATTTGCACAAATAGGTGTATCAGAAGCACGAATTCCTGATGTAGTAATGAAAGCTGTCACAGATGGTAAAATAGTTGGTTACCAAGGGTCTGGAACTGGTCGGCCAATATATGAAGCGATGATAAATGGTAATAAATACAATATTGCTATTACTGTAGGGAATAACGGGTATATTGTGGGTGCTAACTTACGAGGTTCAGTAAAGTGAAAAAAATAAAATTGATGGCTGACTACCATTGTCATCCATTGTGGGGGACAACTCTGGAAGATTTTGGAGATATATCTCCTGAAGAACTACCGATATCATCGGAGTTGAAATACAGTCTCAGAGAATGGGCTGAACGATACGATGCCATACTTAATATGGATGATCCGGCGTCATCTGGTTTTAAAAGTAAAGAGGAAGAAAAACGATTTATTGATGATGGTTATAAGTTGACTTATCTTCTTCAAGAAGAACTTGGAGATAACTATATTGTTATTTACCACTCTGAGTATTAATTAATCCCGGCCAATGAGCCGGGATTTTACTTTATAACTCAGCCAGTTAAACTTCATTCGCCAGGCGGATGATCAACTGTCCTGGCCGGTGATCACTTCGATCTTCTGCCCGGTCGTAAAGCCCAGCGCCTCCAGCCAGCGGCCCTTGATGGTGAGCTGGGGAAGTGGGTTCGGCTGGCCCCTGTTAGGCCTGTATCCGACTCAGTGATGTGGCTTAATGATCTTGGACACGTATCAAGGCCAATATTGCGGAAAGTCAGCAGATGCGGGAGTCGTCTAATTTTGGGCAGTATAGTAAAAGTTCAGGAAACGCTGAGAATCTGGCCGCCGAACCATGGGGCGTATGGACCGGTTGAGAAAGTAACATTGCCTACTGGAGAAATCGTTGATAGACACGGCTATTCTGGAGGAAGTTTTGTATCGACTGTTGGTGTGCCATCCTATGAAACTACAAGACCTTATTTTTAATATGAGATCATTAAGCCTATTCCTGATGTTCCTAAATCTAAGATTTCGCCATGATTCGGGCAAAAAGGGACTGGAGTTCAGTATGAATTGCCGAAATCAGTTCAATGGTACTTGGATAATGACTATATGAAAAAGGGAGATAAATGACTCGTGATGAACTGATTACTCAATTATCTCTATTAGAGGTTAATGAGAATAGCTACTCATTAGATGGATTAAGGAGTAGCGATTGTACCTGTGTCGTGCAAAGAGACGAACAATGGGACGTGTGTTATGTAGAAAGAGACTCTCCTTATACGATTGCTACATCGTCTTCTAAAGAAGAAGCCTATCAGTTTGTTTTTGAACAATTTAAAAAATAGTTATCGTGAAATAAAGCTAATCCCGGCCTCGCGCCGGGATCGTCATTTTTTCCGGCGGTAAATGTCAAGGTAGTTGGCACCCCTGGTTAATTTAAACGGCCTGTTTTGTCCGCTCCGGATTCAGTGTTACCGGGCCTTTCGGCTGCCAGTTTCTCGTTCTCCCTGACCACCGCTCAGGATGGGCTTTCTGCGCCGTCCGGTACAAGTCATCACGCTGCTTCAGCAGGGCATTATCTTCTCCTCGGTGCCGCTGCCCCGCCATCTCCACGCGCAAAGTTAAAACGTAGCATCTGCGTTTCTTCATCGGTCCATAAGCCACTTGCCTTTCTGCCAAACCCCAGCAAATGCATTCCGCTAAGTACCGCAGCCTCTGTCCTGCATAGGTTGCGGGCAACACTGGTTACATCATCACTAAGATAATGTTTCTCGACATAGCGTGTTTCTCACAGCGTCCATGCAGATCGCCGGTTGGCGCATTTGAGCTTCATAAAGTCAGATGTCGTTAACAGTTAGCCAGATTGAATTATTGATATGCGCAAATGTATCTCTTGTAATGAATGGCTCAAAAAATCAATTCTAATTTTAGGACTAATCCCAACCTCTTTTGCAATTCATCTCAATAACTTAACTCAAACTATAGGAAAATTAGTATATAAAACAACTAGAAAGATATAAATCGCTTCGTTGCTTTAGTGGTGTGACCTGCTATATATTTGCGCGGTAACACAGAGGAAAAGTGTGCCTACGCGTGCTGTTCGCACCATCTTTACAAGGAGTAAGTATGAGTAACTCTTATCAAAACGAAATCCCTAAAGCACCTTTAAATTTGCGTTTCGATCTGCACACCGGCGGTGCAGCCAAGAAAACCGAGCTTCCTCTCCAACTTGTAGTCACCGGCGATTTCAGCAACAGCGCCGAAGATCGTCCGCTGTCTGAGCGCAAAAAAATCAACGTTAACAAAAATAACTTCAATAGCGCGCCTGAAGTGAAATTCTCCGTGCCGAACACCCCGGCCGCCAACGGCAGCGAAGATAGCCTGCAGCTTATCTTCTGTGACAGGAAAGACTTCGAGCCGGAGCAGGTTGCTCGCCAAATCCCACAGCTGCCCGCCATGCTGGCTATGCACAACCTGCTGCGCAACCTCAAATCTAACCTGCTGAACAACGTCACCTTCCGCAAAGGGCTGAAAGCCATCCTGAAAGATCCGGCACTTAGCGACGTACTGCGCGGCGAACTGTCTGCGTTAGCCACCGAACAAGCCTGATCATCCCCGTAACGAACTATAGATAGAGAGAAATACTTATGTCAGTTCAGAATGAAACCCATGCCAATGGTGAAACCACCTTGCTGGATCGCCCGGCTGTGGGTGGCGTTTATGCGTCGCTGTTTGAAAAAATCAACCTCAACCCGCTATCGGCGTTGAGCGCTCTCAACGTCTGGCAGAACAATCAGACAATGTCGGATGCCACCGCCAACAGCCGCATCAACGCGCATCTGCCGTACATCTTCCTGCTTTCGCGCATCCCGCACTTCCAGGTGGAAGGCATGGACGTGAACCTGTCGCTGGTTTCTCAGATGCCGAAAGCTAAAGCGTAAGGCGGAACTCAAGGATGAAAACAGAACAACCACTCTGGGGCCGGGGCACCATGATTTCGCCTCAGCACTTCCAGCAGCAGTCCGCCTGGCAGGCATGGCACAGCGAGTGCATCGCGCGTATGGGGCTGAATCAGCCGTGGGGCGTGTTTCAGGCGGAGTTTGAGCCAGAGGCGCTGAAGCTTGGCCGGCTCAAGCCGCGCCATCTGCACCTGCGCTTTCGCGACGGCACGCTGGTTGATACTCACAACGCCGATCCGCTGCCGCCGACGCTCACGCTGGAGGCGGAGCAGAAGGAAGTGACGGTTGTTCTGGCTCTGCCGCAGTTGTACGCCAGCGGAGGCAACTGCCTGCAGGAAGAGGACATCGCCGAGCGCCCAGTGCGTTTTCGCCAGCGCTGGCGCGATATCCGCAACCTGTTCGGGGATGATACTCGCCAGATTGCGGTACTGCAGCCGGAACTGACGCTGCGCTACGCGCATCAGGACAACAGCGACTGGCTGACCTGTCCGGTGGCCCGTTTGCAGCAGGACGCGCAGGGCGGCTGGACGCTGGACAACCAATTCCTGCCGCCGTTGCTGACGATGCAGGCCAGCTCGTGGCTGATGACCGCGCTGGAAATGCTGGTCACACAATTACGTGCACGTCTGGTGCGATTAATGTCCATGCGCCGCGAAAGCAACCAGCGCATGGCCGATTTTGCCGTCGCCGACGTCTCGCTGTTCTGGCTGCTCAACGCGCTCAACAGCGCCGAGCCGCTGCTGGCCGATTTTCAGCGCCATCCGCAAAGCCCGCCTGAACGGCTCTATCCCGAACTGGCGCGCCTCGCCGGCAGTCTGTTGACCTTCTCGCTCGAACATCAGGTCAGCGCTATCCCGGCCTATCGCCACGAAAACCTCAACGACGTTTTCCCGCCGCTGTTCAGCCTGCTCGGCACCCTGCTGGAAGCCAGCCTGCCGTCGCGCATGGTGGCAATCGACATGACGCACGACAGCCGTCTGCGTCAGTGGCAGGCACGTCTCAACGACCCGCGTCTGCGCGAGGAAGCCGATTTTTACCTCTCGGTGCGCTCGCCGCTGCCGGTGGCGCAGTTGCAGGAGCAATTCCCGCGTCAGTGCAAAGTCGGCAGCCCGGATGACGTGATTGCGCTGGTCAACAGCTCGCAGCTCGGTATTCCACTCAAGCCGCTGAGCCACGTGCCGGCGGCGATCCCGCTGCGCCTGGAGAACCAGTATTTCTCGCTGGATCTGTCGCACCCGGCGGCGCGCGCCATGCTCGAAAGCGGCAACTGCATGTTTTATGTCCCCGGCACGCTGGGTGATCCGGAACTTGAACTGTTCGCGGTGCTGAAATCATGAGTGTTAAAGCAAAAACTATCGATATTGATGCGCTGCTGCAGAACACCTGGCTGCAGGTGATCAGCCTGCGCCACAGCCCGCAGTTTGCCGACGGCGAAGGGCTGGCGCTGTGGCAGCGCTGTGTCAATGACGCCGAACGCGTACAGCTCACGCTGCGTGAAGCGGGCGTCAGCCGCGAAAGCTGTCACGACATCCTGCTGGCGCAGTGTGCGCTGCTGGACGAGGCGGTGAAAGGGCGCGGCGTGCAGGACGACGCCTGTGTGCAGTGGTATCACATGCCACTGCAGGGCCACTTTTTACAGACCATGGACGCGGGCGAAACGCTGTGCGACCGCATGCAGCGGGTGCTGACGCAGCCAGAAGCCGACGAAATGGTGCTGACCTGTTTTCACCGAGTGATGATGCTGGGCTTTCTCGGCGGCTATGTATCTACGGATACCCCTGCGCGTCAGCAACTGGTGAACGCGCTGACTAAACGCGTGCCTGCTTTCACACGCGCGGCGGATGTGCCTTTGCTTTCTGTGGCAAACGGCGGCCTGCGCGGCGGCTGGCTCAGCAACTGGTCGATGCGCCTCGGCTTGACCGCGCTGCTGCTGGTGGCGCTGTGGTGGGGGCTGAATCACTGGCTTGACCATCTCATCACCACGCTGCTGCCCGGAGTCAAAGAATGACGCCGTGGCTTCTGCGTTTGCTGGCGCTCTGGATCTGCGGACTTGCCGCTGTGCTGTGCCTGCTGTTTCTGCCGATATCGCGCAGCACTGCTGTGCTGCTGTTGCTGGCAATCATGCTGGCGAGCGGCATCGTGTTGCTGAAAAAGTCGCGCCGCCGCCATCAGGCTGCGCAGGATGGGTGGACGGATTTACCCGACGCCGCGTACCGCCAGCCGGTGGTGCTGTGCTGCAGCGAGAGCGCTCTTTCCGCTGACAAACCGGTGCGCATCCTGCCGCACGGCTGCTTTATCCGCGTTGCCGAAAGCAGCGACCTCCAGCACAGCGTGCGCCAGCTGTTGCAACTGCGTCCCGACTGGGGCCGCCAGATGTCCATTTGCTTCAGCATCAGCCCGCAGCAACAGCAGGACGCGACAGCGCTGGAAAATCAGCTGTTCGCGCTGCGCTGGCAGATTGCGTTGCTGCGCCGTGAAACCCGCCAGGCGCTACCGCTGCTGCTTAACCTCGGCGTGGCCGGCGACATGACGCAGTGCGCCGAGCCGCTGTGGCTGGTGCAGCTGGCGAACAACCCACCGCAAATCTGGCTGGATGACACCCCGCCGCGTGGCACGACCGAATGGCTGGAATCGGGCGGCAGTGTGGCAATGCAGCAGCAAATTCTGCTCAACACGCTGGATGACTGGACGCGTGAAAACGTACTGCGCGTGCTGACGCAAGCGCACAGCGATGTTGCACCGGTTGTGCCCGGCGCACTGATGCTGCATCTGCAATCCGGCACATCGGGCGATAACGATTCGCTTTGGCACGCCTGGCTGTTAAAGCACACCGCCATCAACAGCGCGGGTGCGCACGCCGCGCCAGTTCTTCCAGAATTCATTCTCCCGCAACTGCCGCAGGGCCGAGGCCTGACGCCGCGCGTGCGGGCGCTGCGCGTGGCACTCAACGCCTTTGTTGCTGCCGCCGTTATCGCACTGTGCGCGGTGGCCTGGAACAATCAGTCGCTGATCCGCCGTATCGCCTTTGATCTCGCTTATTACAACCGCATCGCCATGACCGACTACGCACCGAAGCTGGCGGCGGTCAGCGTACTGCGCGAAGACGCGGGCCTGCTCGACGGCTACGCGCGTCAGGGCGCGCCACTGCGCCTTGGCCTCGGGCTGTATCAGGGCGGGCATCTACATCTGCCGGTGTTGCACGCTATCAGCACCTGGACTCCTGAACCCAAACCCGTTGCGGTAGAGAAGCCCAAACCACAGCCCACGCGGGTTCGCCTCGACAGCCTGTCGCTGTTCGACTCCGGCAAATCCGAGTTGAAAACCGGCTCAACCAAAGTGCTGGTGAACGCGCTGGTCGGCATCAAGGCGAAGCCGGGTTGGCTGATTGTGGTCAGCGGCCACACCGACAGCACCGGCAACGCGCAGAAGAATCAGCAGTTGTCGCAGCGGCGCGCGGAATCCGTGCGCGACTGGATGCGCGACACCGGCGACGTAGACGAGAGCTGCCTTGCGGTGCAGGGCTTCGGTCAGAGCCGCCCGATTGAGAGTAACGACACTCCGGAAGGCCGCGCAGCCAACCGGCGGGTAGAAATCAGTCTGGTGCCGCAGGCCGACGCCTGTCAGGCAGCAGACGCAATCCCTCCGTCATCACAGGACGGTGACGGCAATTATGAAAAAAAGGAGTAACACATGGCAATTCCGGTTTATCTGTGGCTGAAGGACGACGGCGGTGCGGACATCAAGGGCTCGGTGGACGTGCAGGACCGTGAAGGCAGCATCGAAATCGTGGCGCAGGAACACAACCTGTATATCCCGACCGACAACAACACCGGCAAGCTGACCGGCACGCGCATTCACACGCCGTTCCTGTTTACCAAGGAAATCGACTCGTCCAGCCCATACCTCTACAAGGCGGTCACCACCGGCCAGACGCTGAAAGAAGCCGAGTTCAAATGGTACCGCATCAGCGACGCGGGTCAGGAAGTGGAGTACTTCAACACCAAACTGGAAAACGTGAAGGTGGTGAAGGTCAATCCGCTGATGCACGACGTTAAGGACCCGTCGAAAGAGAAGCACAACCATCTGGAGCAGATTGAGTTGCGCTACGAAAAAATCACCTGGACCTACAAAGACGGCAACATCATTCACTCGGATTCGTGGAATGAGCGAGCGACAGCGTAATCCGCACTGACGCTGCATGGGCGGGCCATCGGGCCGCCCTCATGTTCAGAAACTGGTTTGTGGCTCGGCGCGGGTGCAGCCACAAATCACTTACATCCTTCCTGCTGCCTTATGCGCCTTGGTTTACGGCGAAGGGCGGTAGCGTGCCCCTAATCAGGAGCATTTTACTATGGACAGTCAGCCAGCCGCTCTTCTGCGTCGCTTCAACCCGTTCTGCGCGCAGGCGCTGGAAGCCGCCGCGCAGGCCAAAATCCAGCCGGATCACTGGCTGCTGAATCTGCTGCAGCAGCGCGCCCGCGGCACCTTAAGCAACAGCCTGACGCGGGATACTAACGAAGCAGGCGAAGTGAGCTTTACGTTCTGATTGAGCAACGGTTCCTGTACACGGTATTTAAAAGGATTTAACCATGAGCGAAACGGCCATTCCCTTCTTCAGCCACAACCATAATTTGCTGAAGGTCACGGACAATACATCCCCTCTCGACGTACTCAGTTTTGAAGGTACAGAAGCGCTGAGCGCCCCGTTCAGCTGGAAAATCATCTTCACCAGCAGCGATAAAAACATCAGCCGCGAAGCGATGCTGCTGAAAACCGCGTCGCTGACCCTGCAGCCGTCGCCGCAGAGCCTTACTGGCCTGCAGCACAAAGCCGAACCGCTGCGCGTGGTGCAGGGCGTGGTAACCGGTTTCGATATGCTCGGCGTGTCGGCCGACGAAGCGCGCTACGCCATCCGGTTGCAGCCGCGCCTGGCGCTGCTGGCGCGCACCCGACAGAACGCCATCTGGCAGGATGCATCGGTGCCGCAGATTGTCGAATCCATCTTGCGCGACCGCCACGGCATGCGCGGCCAGGACTTTGTGTTTAATCTCAGCCGCAACTACCCGAAGCGCGAGCAGGTGATGCAGTTCGATGAGGACGACCTGCGTTTCGTCTCGCGTCTGCTGGCGGAAGTCGGCATCTGGTTCCGCTTCACCACCGACACGCGCCTCAACATCGACGTGGTGGAATTTTACGACGGCCCGCAGGGTTACCAGACCAGTCTGACGCTGGCCGCCGTGCCGCCGTCCGGCCTGCACGATAATGGCGTGGAGTCGGTATGGGACATGGAAAGCCGCTACCGCGTGGTGGAGAAAACTGTCAGCACCCGCGACTACAACTACCGCGACGCCACCGCCGACATGAACGCGCAGGCCGACGTCACCGGCGGCGACGACACCACCTACGGCGAAGCCTATCACTGGGCGGATAACTATCTGCAGGTGGGAGAGGTTTATAGCGCAACACCAACAACCGAGAGCGGGGCGTTCTACGCCCGGCTGCGCCACGAGCGCTACCTCAACCGCCAGACGCAGCTCAGCGGCAAATCCAGTTGCGCGACGCTGATGCCCGGCGTGGTGGTGCGCGTCAGCGGCAGCAACGCGGCAGACGTTTTTCACCGCGGCGTGGTCATCACCTCGCTGCTGTGCCGCGCGGCGCGTGACAGCAGCATGGAAACCCTCTTTCACGGCATCCCGGCGGAAGGGCGCTACAGCTATCGCCCGGAACCGGCGCCGCGCCCGGTGATGGCAGGCACCTTACCGGCGCGCATCACCAGCACCACCAGCAACGACATCTACGGCCACATCGACCGCGACGGACGCTATCGCGTCAGCATGCTGTTTGACCGCGCGGGCTGGGAAAGCGGCTTCGAAAGTTTATGGGTGCGCCAGTCGCGCCCGTTTGCCGGCGACACCTACGGTCTGCACCTGCCGTTGCTGGCCGGTACCGAAGTGGCAATTGGCTTCGAGCACGGCAACCCGGATCGTCCGTACATCGCCGGCGTGCTGCATGATTCATCCCGCCCCGACCACGTCACCATTCGCAATTACAAGCGCAACGTGCTGCGCACGCCGTCCAATAACAAGCTTCGCCTCGACGACACGCGCGGCCAGGAGCACATCAAGCTCAGCACCGAATACGGCGGCAAGAGTCAGCTCAACCTCGGTCATCTGGTTGATGACGAACGGCAGGCGCGCGGCGAAGGTGCTGAACTGCGCAGCGATGAGTGGGTTGCGATCCGTGGCGGTAAAGGGGTGCTGCTGACCACGCAGTTACAGCCAAAGGCAATGGCGAAGCAGCTGGATATGGATGAAATCAAGCGTCAGTTAACGGATGCGCTGTCGCTGGCACAATCCCTGTCTGGGCTGTTAGAGACGGCCCAGATTGATCCGATGGATAACAGTACACAGCAGCAGTTTTTGCAACAGACCGTAGATCAGCTGCAGCAGCCTGCGATTGTCGCCGGAGCCCCTGCCGGGATAGCGTTATCTACCCCTCAGCACATCCAATTGAGTGCCAACCACAATCAGATAATTACCGCCGGTGGAAACACTGAAATCAGCGCACTTAAACGCATGGTACTGGCCGCGCGAAAAGGCTTTGTCGCCTTCGCCCATGAGATGGGCATGAAGCTGGTTGCCGCGACCGGCAAAGTGGAAATTCAGGCTCAGACTAATGCTCTGGATCTCATCGCCAGCAAAGCTCTCACCATTAGCAGTACCAGCGATGAAATCATTATATCGGCGAAGAGGAAAATCACGCTGCAGTGCGGTGGTTCTTCTTTAACGATTGACCCGAGCAAAATTGAACTCGGCACGGGTGGACAGTTTAATGTTAAGAGCGCCGAGTTTGATTATGCCGCAGCGGCAAAAATGGCGATGCCCTTCCCGGAATTCACCGCTTGTGAGTCTGCAGCCGCGGATGCGGCAAGTAACGGTGATGCCACAGTGCCACTTAACTAAGGATCGGTTATGACGATTGAATATATCTCTCCACACCGGGCTTTAGGAACGCATCAATATGCGGTGATTGACCGTCAGCAGGTCCCTGAATTACCCGATTTATGGCCGGTGATTGAGCTGGTATTGCCGATGCTGGCTCCACAGGCTCATCTTTATCCCTGGCTGGTACCGTTGAGTGAAATGCCTTCGCAGGAGTGGAAAACGCTTATGGCAGACCTCTCCGTCCATGCCGGATCTCGTACTCCACAAGTCTGCAGTTTGCTGGTTTCCAGCACTCTTTCGCCTCAGCAGATTCAAAGCGCACTGGTCAACGCTCTCTACTTTAAAGATGTCAGGCACCATGGCCATATTTTGCGCTTTTATGATCCCAGAGTGTTGTTTCACCTGCACTGGATGCTAAGTCCATGGCAGTTATCTAACCTGCTTTCGGCAAGGGATATCCCATGCTGGACGTTCTGGCTGGAAGGTGGCTGGCATACTCTCGAGTTCACTGATCAGGCGGCCGTTAAGCCGACAGACACCGCAGCTATCAGCCTGCATCAAATAGCGCATTGCGGGCTGATAAACCAGGCGCTGCTGCAGTTGCCATCGTATGCAGATATGCAGCAGCGTCAGCAGATCAGCCGTCGACTGGAAGCGTTAATGATGCAGGCAGCGAAGTGCGGTCTTTCCACTGATGAAGATCGTATTGCGTTTGCACTGCATGGCCTGACTCAGCCTGAAGGGTTCTGGGCTGCGCGAAATATGTCCGTATTTTTACAGCAGGCAAGCCAATATCCTGATTTATATCGCAATGAAACCCATTCCTGGGATGAAAGTCGCTGGCAGGAAATGACCGGAGTGCAGAGTAACAACGCAAGGAGCATCTTCTAAAATGAGCACGAAAAAAAGCTGTAAGTTTTGTACTCGCCACGGTCTGCCTCTGTTGCCCGTGCGCCCGGCGGTGATGTCACAGGATGATGTGTTACCTCAACTGCCCTCCACCCTGACGCCACCACTTGCGGCCCAGGGGGAAACCGCATGGACCGCGCGACTACTGCGCGAAGGATTCCTGTATATATGGGCTGAATCTGGCCAGTACTGGAAAAGTTATTTCGCCACTGCCGACGGCTATTACTACCCACTCCCCGAGCATGGTGATGTGCCGCCGGATATTGCCAGCGGCAAGGTGAAACCGTGTATCAGCGAACCCACAGAACTGGCGGCAGCATCGTTGGTGACGCTGCCGGTGAAGCCGCTTGGGATGAAAAACGGTTTGTTCTGGTTTAGCTGGTCTGAGGTGGCGTGGACGGACGCGGTACGTAAACAGCATGAGGATGCCGCTTATCGCAGCCAGTATATGCAGCGTTTTGATATGGATGCGTGGGTGACCAGCGGTAAGGCGGAGCAGGCGCTGCCGATTTCCGGATTAAGCGACATTGTGGCGGAGTACAGCAGTAAAGCGCAGCGCAGTGATCTGCCGCAATGGTCCCGCGCGCCGTGGAAAACCGTCAGGACGGGAGAAAGCGGCCATCTGCAACGGGCAGCCGAGACGTTGTATACGGGCAAAGGTGCCATCATCCTGTTACAGGATCCGGTTGCCGTCGCTCAGGATATATCCTGGCTGGCAAACTACCGTATCAATCAAAATCTCTACCAAAATCCACGCTACACACGAGAGCTTGCACTGAGTGCCGCCGTTCAGGGACTAAAAGAGAGTATCTGCGCTCAGTATGAGAGGAGTATCGTTTTTAACAACCAGGTGGAAGAAATTAATGCCGGAGTGGGGTCGTTCAAAGCCAATGGTGTTTTTATACACGGCTCTTCGGCCATGGAGGAGAGGCTGCGCATGAGAAATATTCAGCAGCTCAGCCAGAAAATTGAAAAAAAATGGGAGGCTGAATATGGCAAATATTATGACAAGGCCAAAGAAAATGCGTTCACGGATGCGTTTAATGCCGCGTTAAAGCAATACGACGAAAACATTATTGTGCCGATGATACATATGTACATAGAATGCATGGATGGCTGCATTCTGGGTGACTATTTCCTTCATAACTTTGATACCACCGACCCGGCCAGCGGAATTGGTTATGTACAGTCAGTCACCGATTGTATTAATGGTTCTCAGGATAAGCTACTTGTCTCAAAATACTTTCAGCTAAAAATTGCCGGAGTATGTACTGATAAAAGCAATGTTCTGGCACGAGCGGCGGTATTTAACAATGATGCTTATGCAGAGCAGGTGAATACCACGACACAAGCCTCTATTGATATTAACGCTCTTCCCTGGGACAGGCCTGCCGATGGCTTTAAGGATATTTTTGACCAGAAAATCGGTGCAGCTCAGTTGGTGCTAGAGAAATACCAGAATGCGTTGAGTGCTGCCGTGTATTCCCTGACTGAAAAGGCTATTAATTCCAAACCTGTGGATGCACTGGTCTCCTTTGCGGTGGTGGCAAATAAGCGGGTGCATGTCATCACGCTGACCGCGGAACGTAAGCATTTTGTCACGGCGGTGGTGGGCGAGTTGGCTGAGATATTTGGCATCAGCGGCCGGGCGAGTATCGATCAACTACGTCACTATGTCGATATTGAAGTTCGCCATATTGAAGCAATGAATATGAAAATGAGCGGAATGCAGACCAGCAGCTTTGCGACACTGGTGGATCTGGATGCAGTGGCGACGGCCAAAGCCGCAGGTATCAAAGCTGCACCCGCAGTGGCAAAGACGCTGCGTTCGGTTGAAGAAGTGAAAGCCACAATCTTCCCCAATACCTTCCGAAGCCGGCTGGCACGGCTGAAAGCCACTTCACCGTCCTCCCTTTCCGCATCGACGATGAAAGCTATCCCGCTGGCCGGAAGCGTGATATCAGGGGCCTTTCAGATATTTGCTCTCAATCATGCCGGCCTGCCGAAAGCATTTACCGTGGAAAGTACCTCGCGTTTTGCCGGAAATATACTGATGGCGGCAGGCTCGGTGGCTGATTCGATTGAGCGCGTGCTGACGAACTTCAAGGAAATCAGATGGCGGGCACAGATCAGGGTGGCGATGGGAGGACGCGTTGAGCGAAATATGATGACTATGATTAGGAGTGTTAAATGGTTGGGGGGAGCCGCTGGAATTATTGGTGTGGTGTTTGATCTGGCAAACTCCTACTCTGAAATTAAGAAAGGTCATATAAAAATCGGAGTTGCTTACTTATTCTCTGCTGCCGGTGGCGGTATCTTAACCTATGGTGCTATTTTCAGTGTGGCACTTTCGCCAATTTTGATTGTTATTGCTGTTGCACTGATCCTAGGATCTGCAATATATCTTTCACTCAACATTAAAAATGAAATTCAACGCTGGCTGATGAGCTGTTTGTGGCGCAATGTACCCATGGGAGAGAGTGATATACCAGAAATATGGCCAACCAGCTCGATTGAAATTGAGGCATTTGGTAAAGCGTTAGAATCAGGAATATAGAAGATGAATTATACTGGTCTATATAATCCCTTTAAGCTTAATCGACCTTTAAGTGATGACGATATCAAATATCAGTTGCGTCAGGATTTTTCAGGCTTGGGAGCGTCGGGTGCAGTAGCACTGGATGATACGGTCGTAATTAAGATGAATTCAACCTATTTGGAATTAGTAGATAAATATTACAGTAATAGAGGGATGTTTGAGTTTTTTACAATTGTTATGTTCTCTTCCTTTTTCCTGACTCCAGTTTCTGTGATTTGTTTACTATTTTCTAATCCAATGTCTCGGCCAGATGATTTAATTGAGTTATTTTTACTTATTATTGCAATAATTTTACCATTAATAATGGCTAGATGGTTCTTAGGTTTCTTACGCAAATCCTTTTTCACCTGGACCCACTACCCGGTGCGCTTAAACCGCAAAACGCAAATGGTGCACATATTTAAGGTGGGCGGCACTATCCTGTCGGTTCCATGGAATGATGTGTTCTTTACCCGTGGCCGTGCAGGTTATGGCTCAATGCCGGAATGGAGCATTGACGGTCATATTCTTGCCGACGATGGCAAAACGGTTATCGATACCTTCAGCCTGGGGTTTTCCAGCACACGCCGCGAGCTGGTAAAAAACTGGGCGTTCGTGCGTAGCTATATGGAAGTAGATGACTGTCTGGAAGACTTAGCGGACATTATCGTACTGTGCCCACCGGTGGCGGAGAAAAGAGAGAATTACCTGTTTGGCCTGCAATATATGATGCGCATAGAGTCACGCATCATGTGGTTCATCACAGCACTAATGTTCCCGCTGCACCTGCTGGGCAGTATCACGCGCTTTGTCGTTATGCGTACCTGTAAAATCCCGCGCTGGTCTGAAGAAGTGGAAGCGGACTGTGTCGTGGACGCGAATGACCCGATAAACGTCAGTGCGGCAAATAATCCCCGACATATCTGGCGTTACATGCTGGCTAACCAACCGTTGGATGAATATAACGCGCTATATGATCGCCAGATAAATGCGGTAGAACGGCTGCGCGCGAAAGTTCAGGCCGCGAAAAATCAGCGAGCGGAGTAATCTCCCGCTGACAGGAAATGACCGGAGTGCGGAGTAACAACTCAGGGAGCATCTTCTGAATATGCCAGAAATATGGCCAACCAGTGCGATTGAAATTGACGCATTTGGCAAAGCATTGGAATCAGGAACATAACAGATGAATTACACCGGTCTTTATAATCCATTCAAGCTCAATCGGCCTCTCAATGAAGAAGATATCAAATATCAGTTGCGTCAGGATTTTTCAGGTATGGCATCATCGGGTGCAGTAGCACTGGATGATACGGTCGTGATTAAGATGAATTCAACCTATTTGGAATTAGTAGATAAATACTACAGCGATAGAGGAATGCTTGAGTTTTTTACTGTGATAATGTTTTCTGTGTTTTCTTTATCCGTGATTGGTTTTTTTTATATACTTTTCTTTAATCCAAGTAATACAGAAGATGCATTGGCAAGGGTGTTTACATGCTTATTTATAATTACAGCCTTTTCAGCAATATCAGTCTGGCTATATGGTTTTTTACGCAAATCCTTTTTCACCTGGACCCACTACCCGGTACGCTTAAACCGCAAAACGCAAATGGTGCACGTATTTAAGGTGGACGGCACTATCCTGTCGGTTCCATGGAATGATGTGTTCTTTACCCGTGGCCGTGCAGGTTATGGCTCAATGCCGGAATGGAGCATTGACGGTCATATTCTTGCCGACGATGGCAAAACGGTTATCGATACCTTCAGCCTGGGGTTCTCCAGCACACGCCGCAAGCTGGTAAAAAACTGGGCGTTCGTGCGTAGCTATATGGAAGTAGATGACTGTCTGGAAGACTTAGCGGACATTATCGTGCTGTGCCCACCGGTGGCGGAGAAAAGAGAGAATTACCTGTTTGGCCTGCAATATATGATGCGCATAGAGTCACGCATCATGTGGTTCATCACAGCACTAATGTTCCCGCTGCACCTGCTGGGCAGTATCACGCGCTTTGTCGTTATGCGTACCTGTAAAATCCCGCGCTGGTCTGAAGAAGTGGAAGCGGACTGTGTCGTGGACGCGAATGACCCGATAAACGTCAGTGCGGCAAATAATCCCCGACATATCTGGCGTTACGTGCTGGCTAACCAACCGTTGGATGAATATAACGCGCTATATGATCGCCAGATGAATGCGGTAGAACGGCTGCGCGCGAAAGTTCAGGCCGCGAAAAATCAGCGAGAGGAATAAACCTCAGTTTTTAGCGATATGACAGGAAATCAGAATAATAATGCAGGGAGCATCTTCTGAAATGAACACGAAAAAAGGCTGTAAGTTTTGTACCCGCCACGGTCTGCCTCTGTTGCCCGTGCGCCCGGCGGTGATGTCACAGGATGACGTGTTACCTCAACTGCCCTCCACCCTGACGCCACCGCTTGCGGCCCAGGGGGAAACCGCATGGACCGCGCGACTGCTGCGCGAAGGATTCCTGTATATCTGGGCTGAATCTGGCCAGTACTGGAAAAGTTATTTCGCCACTGCCGACGGCTATTACTACCCACTCCCCGAGCATGGTGATGTGCCGCCGGATATTGTCAGCGGCAAGGTGAAACCGTGCATCAGCGAACCCACAGAACTGGCGGCAGCGTCGCTGGTGACGCTGCCGGTGAAGCCGCTTGGGATGAAAAACGGTTTGTTCTGGTTTAGCTGGTCTGAGGTGGCGTGGACGGACGCGGTGCGTAAACAGCATGAGGATGCCGCTTATCGCAGCCAGTATATGCAGCGTTTTGATATGGATGCGTGGGTGACCAGCGGTAAGGCGGAGCAGGCGCTGCCGATTTCCGGATTAAGCGACATTGTGGCGGAGTACAGTGCTAAAGCTGGAAGTTGTAAGATTAAAAAGTGGTGCCCATCACCATGGAAAAATGCCACCCCAATAGCAGGAGAAAATATCCGACTGGCGGCCGATTCACTATATGCAGGTAAAGGCGCGATCCTGCTGCTACAGGATCCCCCGGCGATTCTCCAGGAGTTGTCTGCACTGATTGATTATGATTTACAGGATCAGGTCTACAACAATCCGCTTTATAAACGCGAATTGGCACTGGCTTCGGCAATTAGCGGCCTGAAAGAGGCGATGATGCGTCAGTTTGAACGTGATTATATCGAGAAAAGCGAGAGTGAAGAGCGTGTGGTGCTACACGGTCCCTTCGGCTACAGTGCCAACAGCGACCTGCCGGATAATATGTATACGCCGCTTGCCGACAGGAATATGAACAGTACGGTAGCTAAAAAATGGGCCGAATATGAACAGTATTACGAGCCGGATAAAATGGCGGCCTTCCAGCAGAAGTTCAGCCAGGCACTGGTGCAATACAATGAGCGTATCGTCAGCCTACGTACCGGAATGTATCTCGAATGGATTAAAAGCGAAGGGTTGCTGAAATACTTCAGGCACAACTTTGATACCGCAGAGCTGAGCAGTGGCATAGCGTACGTGCAGACCATCAATTATTGCATTACAGGTATGCAGGATAAAACGGGCGTTATTCGTCATTTCACTGATTTATTGTCAGGCCTACCCACCGACCCTAACAATATTTTGGCCCGCACGCTGGTGCTGAATCAGGATGTTTTAGCTGAAAAATTAACGAAATCCGTTGAAGGATTTTCCGATTGGGTAACCATCCCCTGGAGTGGGGCGGCGGACGCCTTTAACATCGGACTTGCTAACTACAGAGAGGGCGCGCTCGGTGCGGTTTCGACGGCGGTGGGTATGCTTTCAGGAGTGGTGACCCGATTAGTTATTCACTCGATGGAATCGAAACAGGTGTTTGCCTGCCTGGTGGCAATGGGCGTGTTGACCAACAAAGCGTATGTCACGCTGGAAAAAACCGGTACCTACAAGCATTTTGTTACTGAAGTGGTTGCGCAACTGGCAAAAGAAAGCGGGCTGGCCGGCAGGTCGAACAGCGACAAGCTGCGGCACCACGTACGCCAGGAGCTAAGACGGCTGAGAGTCAGCGGGTTGCCGATGGAGGGTGTGGAGGTTAAACGCTTCCTGGTCATGGTCGATATCAACAAAGTTCACGCGCTGCAGGCGCTGCCGCCAAAAGAGCGCGCCGCCGAACTGGCCAAGCTGTTGCGACTTTCAGCCGACGTTGAAGCGCAGCAGTTCAGCCAGTGGCAGGGCGCGGTCAGGCGTGGCGTCAGCCGGGTGGGAGATGCAATGCCGTTTGCCATCGGAGTGTTTTCCGCTGTGCTACAGGTCGCCGCGCTGTGGACTACTGCTGATTTAAAAAATAAGAAAACACTGACGGCCGACCAGAGTGAAGCACATGCCAAGTTCTGGGCCGGAGTGGTAGGCCTGACAAGTGCCAGCCTCGGCATTGTGGAAACCGGGATTAAGCAGTTCAATCTGTTTGCCAGTGCTTCGTCCAGATTTCGGTTATTACGTGCGCCCATGGTTCAAAAGTTGATATTTGGTATCGGAGGGAGGTTACTGGGGGTTGGCGCAGGAATTGTTGCCGTTGGTTATGATATTTATCATATGGTCGATGAAAGGAATAAAGGACATATCGGCCTTGCTATCGCTTATGGCCTGTCAGCACTATCAGGATCGTGGCTTATTGCAGCACTATGGTTCAATTCACTGCCTGTTTTGGGGACCATCATTGCAGTAATATTTCTGATAGGTACAGCAATTTATCTAGCGATCAATAGCAGAGATAAAATTCAAAAATGGTTAATTCAATGCCTTTGGCGTCGAATTCCTGCGAAGGAAGGTGCTACTGAAGAAAATAAGAAACTTTACCAAAAACGGGAGGCTGCGGACCTCCCGATCTGGCCAGATATGGATATAGAAATGAATGAGTTAAAGTTAGCTATAGGTGCCGGAGATTAATATGGATTGTTATGGGCTCTTCCCAAAATTTAAACTCAATCGAAAACTTAATGACGATGAAAAAAATTATAATCTTAAACAACTCAATAAAATCGAACTCGAAGGTAATAGATTGATATCAGATGCTAAAGTAATAAGCATGAATTCACGCTATCTGGAGATTGTAGATAAATTTTATTCTTCTAAAGGAGTTTCAGCTTTAATTGGTATTTCTTTATTCTCTATGTTTTTATTTGCGTCTCTATCTACTGTTTATACAATTGTATTTGATTATGGGTGGAGTGGTATTGGTATTTCATATCCTTTTTTGCTTCTTCTTATTCCATTTTTAGGTGCAATTTTTTTCACATTAAAAATCCTAAGAACAGAGCTGTTTGCTTGGACGCATTATCCAATACGTTTCGATAGAAATAATAGAATGGTGCATTTTTTTCGGACAGATGGTACCATCTGCAGTGTACCTTGGGATAAAATATTTTTTACTTCCGGCCTCAACCATCGAAAAGAATTTAATAAAGATTACTATATCAGTGGTCATGTTCTGGCGGACGATAACGAGACAGTAATCGACACATTCTGCCTGCCGGCGACAGGTCCAGATCGTGAGGGGCTGGAAGGGCACTGGGAATTTATACGCCGTTATATGGAGGAAGGCCCTGAGTCTGTTGTGCATGCAGTAAAAGATTGCCTGCCGATAGCCGGTAAGCGAGAAGGATACCAGTTTGGGTTAATTTATTTAATGGTAGCGTTTACTGGCGCACCGATTATTCTTTTTCCTCTAATATTTACGCTAAGCTTTATTTACAGTATTCCGCGCTATATCGCAATGGTCACCAGCAAAATTCCTGTCTGGCCGGAAAGTATCGAAGAACAATGTGCAGTATTGGAAAATGATCCCTACGCAGTTGATGCCTCGATCAATTCAAAACATCCCTGGCGGGACATATTTCGTAAACAGCCAGAAGATGAGTGCTAACTGAGAAGTATGCGTGCGAGGTGAACGAGAGTAGTCCTGGCAGTACAATTCTTATTTACACATTGTGTTCATTCCTATCTGGCCAAGCTGTTGCGACTTTCAGCCGACGTTGAAGCGCAGCAGTTCAGCCAGTGGCAGGGCGCTGTCAGGCGTGGCGTCAGTCAGGTGGGAGATGCAATGCCGTTTGCCATCGCAGTGTTTTCCTCTGTGCTACAGGTCGCCGCGTTGTTTGCCAGTGCTTCGTCCAGATTTCGGGGATTGCACTCGTCTATAGTTCAAAAGTGGATCTTTGGCATTGGGGGGCGGTTACTGGGGGTTTACGCAGGAGCGGTTGCCGCAGGTTATGATTTTTATCATTCTTATGATGAATTTAGCAAAGGGCATATTGGCTTAGCTACAGCTTATGCTTTATCAGGGTTTTCTGATCTTTGGTTGATTGCTACTTTTTTATGGGTGATACCCACTATTGGTACCATTATTGCTTTTGCAATCTTGATAGGTACCGCAATCTATCTCGCTTTGAATGATCGGGATAAAATTCAAAAGTGGTTAATACAATGTTTGTGGCGCAAGATACCTACAAACGAAAATCAAACAAAGGAATCTCAAGAGATTTTTCAAAAGCGTGAAGAATCAGACCTTCCTATATGGCCGAGTATGGTAATGGAAATGAATGAGCTAAAACTGGCTCTGGGTACCGGAGAGCGAAATGGACTATTACGGAATGTTCCCTAAATTTAAATATAATCGCCAGCTTAATGCAGACGAAAAAAAACACAAACTCAATCAATCTGATCGAACCGATATTGCCTCTAGTTCTATTACGTCTGACTCCAAGATAATATCGATGGGGTCTAATTATCTCGAGTTGGTGGATAAGTACTATTCGCCGAAGGGATTTGCAGGATTAGTATGCTTTCCTGCTGTAGTTGTGAGTATTCTGGTTTTTATTGCTGTATTATATTCAGTTATATTTGATTATGGATGGAGTAATGTTATTTTTGCACTGCCTTATTTACTCCTTCTCATCCCATGTTTGGGTACGTTTTTTTTCATGATTAAATTGCTGAAAACCGAATGGTTTGCCTGGACGCATTATCCCATTCGCTTTGACAGGAGAAATCGAATGGTACATTTTATTAGGCTGGATGGCACCGCTCGAAGTGTCCCTTGGGATAAGGTTTACTTTACTTCTGGACTTAGTCATCGGAAAGGTTTTAATAAAAGTTACTATATCAGTGGCCATATTATGGCGAATGATAGCGACATAATTATAGATACTTTCTGCCTGCCGGTAACAAGCCCAGACCGAAAGGCACTGGAGTGCCATTGGGAATTTGTGCGCCGCTATATGGAGGATGGTCCTGAGTCAGTAGTGCATGCAGTAAAAGATTGTCTGCCGATAGATGGGAAGCGCGAGGGGTATCATTTCGGCCTAATCTACGTAATATCAGCATTTAATGGTATGCCGATATTCCTATTTCCGTTTATATTTACGCTAAGTTTTATCCTCAGTATTCCGCGCTATATCGCAATGGTCACCAGCAAAATTCCTGTCTGGCCGGAAAGTATCGAAGAACAATGTGCAATATTGGAAAATGATCCCTACGCAGTTGATGCCTCGATCAATTCAAAACATCCCTGGCGGGACATGTTTCGTAAACAGCCAGAAGATGAATGATAACTGAGAAGCATGAGTGCAGCATAGACTAAATTAATTTAATGTCTAAAGCTTGTTACAATAATTATCAAATCCTTTATCTTTGATAAGAAATGTACTTTCTGAAAAAATGCTTGATGCAGATAATTATCAGGTATCAATCATTTTAATTATAATGTAGATAAAAACCCAGGAATTAAAAATGAAAGGGATTATTCGCATTGGCGATAAAACAACCGGTGGTGGTCAGGTGCAATCTGGTTCTGAAACAATGATTTTTCAGGCAATTGGCGTGGCACGTATTAATGATCCCGTAAGCTGCCCAATTCTGGGGCATAGCCCGTCGTATATTGCACAGGGGCATCCGACAATGAAGGATAATGGTGTCGCTGTTGCTTTCGATGGTTATAAGTGCAGTTGTGGCTGCACATTAATATCTTCACTAACGAATGCAACCACGAGTAAATAATGCCGGTAGATCTCTCCGCTATTCCTCCCGTTGTTAAACGGAAGAAATGCCCTTCACTGAAACGCTGGTCAGTAGCTTTACTGATTTTGTTACTTTGCTGGGGATTTATCGCCCTGAAACTATGGCCCTCAGGTCATGCAGCGAACGGTGCGCTTTTCTGGCACTGTCTGATAAGTGCGCCGCTCATACTATGGTTAGTTGTTTTTAGCCTTCGCTGGCTGATATGGCTGGTTTCCGAGTGGCTGGCTGATGGCTGGGATAGCGAAAGGGAAGCAGATATGGCTGCGGAGATTTCCCGTGGCCAACGTTTTTTCTCACTTGAGGCGGTTAGTATACGATTACCGCACGTTGTCGGATATGAGGCGCTTGCAGAGCAATTTCTGCTGCCAAAGGCGGTTGTGTTACCTGTTGTTGTAGATGAAAGCACGCGCGCCATATGTCACCAGGCAAGTTTTAATAACACCGGGCAGCCTGTTCTGGAGCGGATCGTGATGCTTTTCATCTCTCTGTTAGATGGAGCCAAAATTAACACGGCACTAACGAAACGTAAGGTGGCAGATAAATTACCCGCCATCATTCAGATTGATACCGATTCAATACTGTCAGAAGAAGAGTTGCTGACGGTAAAAAATAAGATTGAGAAATTATATCCAGTATTATCACCTTTGAATTTTGCACCTCACCTCTCACTGGATGATATCGATAATCTACTCGATACGCGGCCAGCATTGGATGGATTATTAATTATCTCTGTCAGGCTGTTACAGGCTCCGCAGGAGGGGGATGCAGAAGCCGGCGTAGCATTGTTATTGGGTAATAAAAAAGGTAATCATCCTCCGGAAGGATATGCCTGCCTTCACAGGCCTGAGCTTACAAAAGATATAGTGACATTGCATCAATCAGTCGAGCAGTCACTGCAGTGGGGAGCGACCCGCCGTGAAGATATAACGCATTTGTGGCTGGCAGGATTGGGTATTGAAAATAAGGCACAAAACTTCCTGGCAAATAACAATCTCAGATTCCCTCATATCAATGCTGAAGGGGCATTTATTGATATAGATATGAAAAGCGGCTTCACGGGACAGGTTTCTCCCTGGCTAGCCATTGCACTGGCGGCAGGAAATACGGCCAAAAAGCCTTCCCCTCAGCTGGTAATGAGCATGCCTAATACAGGTAGTCTGCCGTGGTGGTTAGTTATTCACCCTGCCTGATTTTCAGGGGGGCAGCGGAATTACTAACCTGGCAAATAAAATGTTATTACAGACGCGAAAATGTCAGTTTTTATATTCAGGGAGGATAATGTGCAGCAGATCACCAAAGGAATGAAAAATTCAAATTTCCAGCTATGGTTAATATTGTTTATTCTGATGTGTGTTGGTGTGGCACTTTGCTTCATCATTAAAAATGATCCATCGCAATTAGGTATATCTCAGGATTCGCTCTGGCAGGAGCGATTATTCATTACCGCCCTGATATGTACTGGTGGTTTACTGCTATTTATTATCCTGTTTTTTATTACCGCCCGGCTTTTTGGTGCTCAGTCTTACAGGAAGATTAAAAACTATCCGAATGGAGATAATGCCCGCGTTACTGATATCGCCATAAAATCAGAGTCGCCTCACATCACTGGCATCAGGCAACTCAAAAAATACCTCCGCTCCCGCTATCGCCTTTTCTGGCGCTATAAAGTCCGCCTGCTGCTGGTCGTCGGTAATGATGCCGCCCGCGCCGCCCTGATCCCCGGTTTACAAGAACAACAGTGGCTGGAAGGCTCGCGGACTGTGCTGATTGACGGTGGCAGCCTGAATGAGGAGCCTGATGCCGATAAATTCGCGGCGCTGCGTAAACTGCGCTGTGGCCGTCCGCTGGACGGCATTATTCGCGTGCTGGAGAGCGGGCAGGAACTGACGCCACAGCAAAGCGATAATGACCTGCGCGCGTTTGAAACCATCGGCACACTACTGCGCTGGCAGCCGCCGGTGTGGCTGTGGCAGCTATGCAGCAGCGACTGGTCACAGGCCGGACGAACTGAACAGGCGATTGGGGCGATATTTCCGCCGCGCGCGCAACCGCAGGATATTGGCACCCAGCTCAACGGTTTGCTGCTGCCGCTGCGTGAGCTGGGCATTGCACAGATTGCTCAGAACCCGTCCTGTGATTTTGCGCTGCGTCTCGGAAAACGGCTGGAGCTGGGCGGCAACGAGCGCTGGCAAACCCTGCTGACGCCATGGCTGCATGCTGCACAGCAGCGCATTTTTCTGCGAGGCCTGATGTTTAGCCTGTCGGAAAGCAGCACGGCAACAGCAGCATCCGGAAATGCGCTGCACCGGCATGCCCTGACGCTCCCCGCCAGCTGGCAGGGAATTGTGAATGACTGCACCCAGTTGCGCGGCCGCCGGGTCGGCATGCCGTGGCAGCAAACGCTGGCCTGGTCACTGATGGGCCTGATGTTGCTCGGCGGCGCGGGTATGCTGGTGTCTTCACTGTTCAACCGTCAACAGATTGTCAGCGCGGCGGATAAAGCTCAGATATTGGTGAACGCCAACATAGTAAATGATGCGCAGCTGATTGCGCTGCACGGTTTGCGTAACGATCTCGGGCAACAGCAGCACTGGTTGGAGCACGGTGTGCCCTGGTATCAGCGCTTCGGCATTAACCATACGCATCAACTGCACGCTGCGCTTCTGCCGTGGTATGGCGTGTCTGCGCAAAAGCTGATCCACGAACCTGCGCGCATCGCGCTGGAAGAGAAATTAACCTATCTGGCTGGTTTGCCTGCTGCCAGCCCGCTGCGAATCACGCTGGCGCAACCGGGTTATAAGCACTTAAAGGCGTGGCTGATGATGGCGCGGCCGGAGCGCGCCGAATCGGCGTTTTATGCGCAGACCATGGCGACCGTTCAGCCGGAATATCCAGGCATTTCGACGTCGTTGTGGCAGACGCTGGCCCCGGATTTGTGGGCATTCTATGCCGCGTCATTGCCGTTGCAGTCGAGCTGGCGCATCAAACCTGATGTGTCGCTGCTTAGCCAGGCGCGTCAGGTGCTGCTGCTGCAGACCGGTCAGCGCAACGCCGAGATGACACTGTATCAAAACGTCCTGCACGATGTGCGCCGCAATTATACCGATCTGACGCTGGAAGACATGACGCCAGGCACCGATGTGCGCCGGCTGTTCAGCAGCGATGACAGGGTGCCCGGCGTGTTTACGCGCCAGGCGTGGGAAGATGGCGTGCGTCAGGAAATCGAGAAGGCGGCGAATACCCGACGCGATGAAATCGACTGGGTGCTCAGCGACAACCGCAATGCTGTGCCGCAAGATATCTCACCTGAAGCATTGAAGGCCCGTCTGACGCAGCGTTATTTCAGCGACTTTGCTGCTAGCTGGCTCAACTTCCTCAACGGCATTCGCCTCAATCCGGCACAGAATATTGCTGATGTGACGGATCAACTGACGCTAATGAGTGATGTGCGTCAGTCGCCGCTAATTGCTCTGATGAACACGCTGGCGTGGCAGGGACAAACCGGACAGAAACGTGCAGCGCTGTCAGATACGCTGATTAAATCGGCAAAAGATCTCATTAGCCAGAAAGAGAAACCGGCGATTGATCAGAGGGTTAGCGGACCGGAAGGCCCGCTGGATGCCACTTTGGGCCCACTGCTGGCGTTGATGGGTAAAAGTAGCGGCGCGCAGCTGATGGCTGCTGACAGCACGCTGAGCCTGCAAACCTTCCTGACGCGCATCACCCGCGTGCGTCTGCGCTTACAACAGGTTGCGGCTGCACCAGACCCGCAGGAGATGCTGCAGACGCTGGCGCAAACGGTGTTTCAGGGCAAAAGTGTTGATCTCACTGATACTCAGCAGTACGGCAGCCTGATGGCGGCAAGCCTTGGCGAAGAGTGGAGTGGATTTGGTCAGACGATGTTTGTGCAGCCGCTGACGCAGGCGTGGGAAACCATTCTGCAGCCGTCGGCGGTGAGTCTGAACGCGCAGTGGCAGCGCTCCATTGTGGAAAACTGGCGCACTGCGTTTGATGGCCGTTATCCGTTTGCAGCCAGCAACAGCGATGCCTCATTGCCAATGCTGGCGGAGTTCATTCGTCGCGATGCCGGCCGTATCGATAGTTTCCTCAGCAGTCGCCTTGGTGGCGTATTGCAGAAAGAGGGCAGTCGGTGGGTGCCGGACAGCGCGCACAGCCAGGGATTAACCTTTAATCCGGCCTTCCTTAAAGCGGTGAATCAGTTGCGTGAGCTGGCGGATATTTTGTTCACCGACGGCACGCAGGGCATTAGCTTTGAACTGCAGGGACGCGCTGCGCCAGACGTAGTGGAAACCCAACTGATGCTTGATGGTCAGCCGTTGCGGTATTTCAACCAGATGGCTACGTGGCAGACAATGCGCTGGCCGGGCGACAGCCTGAAACCGGGTACGTTACTGACCTGGACCGGTGTGAAAAATAGTGCGCAGATTTACGGTGACTATCCAGGAACCTGGGGCTTTATCCGCTGGCTAGAACAGGCGAAGCGTAAACGTCTCGAACGCAGCCGCTGGTTACTGAGTTTCACCACGCCGGATAAACGTACGCTGACCTGGGTGTTGCGCACGCAAATGCGCGATGGCCCACTGGCGCTATTGCGGCTACGTG
The DNA here is from genome assembly GCF_012933545.1 of Rouxiella aceris. Classification (GTDB taxonomy): domain Bacteria; phylum Pseudomonadota; class Gammaproteobacteria; order Enterobacterales; family Enterobacteriaceae; genus Rouxiella; species Rouxiella aceris. The sequence goes on from NZ_JAADJU010000003.1 coordinate 238,550, forward strand.
GTTTTACGCTGCCTGAAGAGATATTCAGTGTTGATGTGGCTTCTGCCTCACAATCAATGGCACCACGTGAAGCGGCAATGGAAGAAATCACCACCGACATGGATGGAACGAAATAATGGCATGCATTGAGGTATTAATCGTCGCGTGTGGCGCCGAAGTCTCTGCACTGAGGGCGGATGCTCAGCAGCACCTGAATCACTGATCAAACTGGTTGCAACCTATAGCGGTAGAAACACCCTGTGGAGCTGATCCCGCCGATGATGACCAGTTTTTGCTGATTCCTCAAGAGGTCAATAAACTCTCTGCAACAAAGCGGGCTGGAACTGATTGAGCTGACGGATTCGCGGTTCAGCCAGGCAACTAATCATCTGTGGCTCGATTTGCAATGGTACGAGTGGGAAGCACACTGACCCGCAGTAATAAAGAAAGCTGCCTGGCAACAATTATCCAGCAGGATCGCAATGCGCTGTTGATACGTTTGCCGGGGCTGGAAACGCTGACCTTCGCCGACGGCACACCGTTTGCCGATGACGTTACGCTCAACTGGATCGCTTTGCGTGTCACTGGCGGCGGGTCTTATCATGAGCCAGCAACGATGGTTAACAACAGCCAGTCTGAAAGCGATGTGTTGGCACTGGAAACTGAAGTACTGGAAAAAACAGATGCAGAAGGTGTGGATGCTACTGGCTGCAACTGCGGCCAGGTGTCAGCAGTGCTCGCGATTAATGGTTATTGCGCCTGTTAATGGCGCATGTGTGAACAGTTTGATCGCAACGATATGGCGCTGCATTTGCCGGGCGAATTGAATGTACAGGTTTATGGGCTGACGTTACCGCAATGGTCGCCAGACTTAATGTTCGAAGTGTGTGCGCGCAGGCTCAAACTGCTGTGAGTGAAAGCTGTACGGGGCGAAAGTGGCAGAGTGCGCTTGCAACCGGAAATAGACGCGCTGTTATCAGGATTGATCAATATCGACCCTACCCGTGCCGCCGCGTTATGCGGCTGAGTTAAAACAAACATTCAGGGAGTGAAATATGGCAACAGGTTTTTATCTGGTGCAGGGAGACAAAACCACCTGCGGTGGTCGAATCATTGAAGGTGCGACTGACCATACAATATTTGGCAAAGCGGCAGCGCGGGAGAAAGATCGGGTTCTTTGCGGTAAACATCCCGGCACTTTTCTTATTGCGGGTGGCATCGTTAGTGACACCATTCATGGCCGCCGCATGGCCGGCACGTTGGATAGCGAAAGCACCTGTCCTTGCAAGGCGAAGTTTATTCCTTCGATGTTGCAGGATACTTATGAGAAAGCAAGTAGAGGTTCAGCCGCGGCTAGCAAATCTTCAGCTTCAAATCCTGTAGCGCGGCCGTTGCCAGCTTATTTAACAGGCGAAAAACCACCTTCTGGATTTGTGCCTGATTATCCAGTTCTGAGAAATACTTACAGATTACCAGACAATGCATTGAGAGAAATGTTAGAGGCCAATAGGCATGATTATATGCTTCTAACGCTTGACGAATGTATTGAAATAATTTCTTCTTGGGATTTTTATAAAAACACATGGGTAGACATTACAACCAGTAAGGTTGGAGGTGTAGCAAAACTATATGCGACGAATATAGGTGACATTATTAGTGCATCAAAAGTTGTCAGCCAGCTTGGTAGTATGGGTATTAAGTGTTCCGTATACATTAACCACAAAGGTACCGAGTTAATTAAATTAACCGGGTATCCAGGGATCCGTAAAATACTTAACGCTCCTGTTTTTTCACTTAAAAACCCTCAAATTATAAAGTTTGGAATTGGCAAATATGGCTTGCAGAATTCCATAAAGAGCGGGGCAATTGTAGGTTTGGTTTATGTTTCAGTAGTGAATACTATTGATTTTATTCTGAATGATGAAGTTACCCTCTCAAAATTCATTGGTACGTTGGCAACTGATTTCGTTAAAGTTGGAATATCATCTGCGGTTGTTTTCGGAGTGGGCATACCTGCGAATATGTTTATACCATTTGTCATTGGGCCTATCGTCGTTGTCGTTGCTGCAGGACTAGGAACCGCAATGATACTAAATTATCTCGATGACAAATATGGGGTAACGAGCAAAATTACTTTATATATTGAATCTGCACAGCAAGAGTTTGTGCTTAAAGCCAGGGAAATAGATAAAGGCTTATTGGATCTTGGTGCAATGTATGCAGATGGTATGTTAAAAAGAGGAAGAGAAGTTCTAGAATTAGAGATTAAACGATACATTAGAAATCAATTGGATGAAATTGGAATTAGGAATTGGATGTAAATGTTAAAACACAAATCTCTTACAATTAAAGACCGTGCAGTATTGTTGTTTTTGAATGTTTTGATGTTTTTTTTGATGTTGGCTTTTGTATATGTTGGCGTTGATTCCATTAAAACATACTTATCATACCCCAACAGAATTGAGTATTCGTCAATACAAGTTGGCTTTGTGTTTTCTTTTGTTGTTATTGCCCCCTTGTTTTTATTAGGTTTGCCAGTAATATTCAAAGGGGAAAAAATGAATGAAAGACTAACTCAATTTTTTTGCAAGGTCATGTTGTTTGGTTTACTTCTTGTGATCAGTAGTGGTCTTATGTTTCGCGTTTATTATATTAATGAGATTGAATCAAGAGGCTATATTGAATGCCCAGCCAAACTAATAGGGGCGTTCTCGGGTTTGACAACCCAATATGCTACAAGCGAGGTTTATTGTAAGCGCTAATTATTGATAGTGATCCATTCTGTGCTATTAATAAGTTACCAAGTTAATATAACGTATTTAAGTGAGGGTGTAAAAAATAGAATGCTGAGAATGGCTTTTAGTGTTTCGTAAAAGTTAGTTGATAACGATATGTTGAAAAAAGCAAGGTAGTTATCGAGTATTAAGTTTTAAAGGTATTTAAGGAACGCCCTCAATATTGTTTGTTTTCATATATGATGTAACTTTAAATAAATAGTGTCATTACGTATTCTGTATGTCTGAGTTTTATGAGTAGAAGGTTTATACCTTAATTTTAGACTCAACTTCAAGTGTTTTTACACTGGTTTTTATAAGTGTACATTTCAAGAAATAAACAATCTATATAAGCTTGGGTGGCTTGAATTATGAATAAATTTATTATAATAATTTAATTTTTATTGTCTGGTATTTAGGTGAGCGGTACCTACAGCCAACCTAAAATTTAGGACATAAAATTTTATTATCATCCCAGAAAAGGGCATCTATGTTACTACGATCATTCTTAAGAAAAATAAGGTCCAGATTCGGCCAGGGAGGGCTATCTTCAGTTATAAACACTTAAATCTCGCATCAGAATAATTTTTAAATTCTGAAATTATTAATCAACGTACTTTAAAAATAATACAATTATGGACGATTTAACCCTGCGTTATTACGACGCTGAAATGCGCTACCTGCAGGAAGCCGGCGAAGAATTCGCCCGCGCGCACCCTGAGCAGGCAGCGATGCTCAATCTCGACAAAGCCGGTGCGCGCGATCCCTACGTTGAACGCCTGTTCGAAGGCTTTGCCTTTATGGTTGGGCGGCTGCGAGAAAAACTCGACGATGACCTGCCGGAACTCACCGAAGGGCTGGTGAGCCTGCTGTGGCCGCACTATTTGCGCACCATTCCGTCTATGTCGGTGGTGGAGTTCACGCCCGACTGGCGCGAGATGAAGGAGCCGATGCGGTTGGCGCGCGGCTTTGAAGTGATATCGCGTCCGGTGGGCGAGAAAGCCACTCGTTGTCGCTACACCACCACGCGCGACGTACAGGTGCTGCCGCTGGCGCTGGGATCGGCAAAGTTAACCACTGATGCTGCCGGACGTTCGGTGATCCGCCTGCGCTTTAACGCTGGTGCGCTGGCTGACTGGAGCCGCATCGATGTCAGGTGCATTCCACTGTATCTCAACGCCGATGCGCCGCTGGCCTGCGCGCTACACGAGGCGCTGACGCTCAACGTTGCCAGCATGGCGCTGCGTCTGCCAGGCGAAACTGACAGCCGCCGCTTTGACGGGCACTTCAGCGCGCAGGGCTTCAGTCAGGAAGATCGGTTGTGGCCGGGCGACGAAGGCAGTTTCAGCGGTTATCAGCTGCTGCTGGAATACTTTACCTTCCGCGAGAAGTTTATGGCGGTGAACCTGCATGGGCTTGAGCAGGTGGCGCTGCCCGTGTCGCTGCCGTGGTTTGAACTCGACGTGGTGTTGGCGCAGCGCTGGGAGCATGATTTCCAGTTCAGCGAAAAGCATCTGCGCCTCAACGCCGTGCCGGTGATTAACCTGTTCGCGATGGAGTCTGATCCACTGATGATCAACGGGTTGCAAACCGAATACCTGCTGCGCCCGATGCGCATGCAGGACGGTCATACCGAAATCTATTCGGTGGATTCGGTGGTCTCCTCGAAAAATCAGCCTTACGTGCCGTTCAGCAGTTTTCGCCACAAAGGCGGCATGCTGCGTCATGAAGCGCCGGAGTATTACTTCCACACGCGCGTGCGTCGCGGGCCGTCGGGGCTGCATGAAACCTGGATGATCCTCGGCGGCGAGGCGTTTGATAATCACAGCCTGCCAGAAAACGAAAGCCTGTCGGTGAGCGTCACCGGTACCAACGGCCAGTTGCCGCGCCTTGCGTTGCAGAGCACGCTGCTGGATACCACCGTCAGCAGCACCGACGTGGCGATTCAGGTACGCAACCTGTGCGCGCCGACGCTGCCGTGCTATCCGCCCAATCGCGACCGCTTCCACTGGCGAGTGCTGAGCCATCTCGGCTCGAGTTTCCTGTGGATGATGGATAACGCCGAGGTGCTACGCGGCACGCTGGCACTGTACGACTGGACACACAGCGAGATGAACCGCCGCCGCCTGGAAGCTATCCAGCACGTCTGCCACAAAGAGACCGAACGTTTTGAGCAGGGCTATCTGCTACGCGGTGTGCAGATTGAAATCACCCTCGACAGCAGCGGCTTTGCCGGCAGCGGCGATATCTGTCTGTTTGGCGAAATGCTCAGCCGCTTCTTCGCGCTGTACACCGATATCCACCTGTTTAACCGCCTGATTTTAATCCTGCAACCGACCGGAGAGCGCCTTGTATGGGAAGAGAAGCACAATCGCCGCGTTTCCGGCTGACGCCCCGCCTGGAGCAGGAGCTGACGCGGCTAAACTTTTACCGGTTCTGTCAGCTGATAGAGCATCAGCATAAGGATAAGCCGCCGCTTGGCAGCACCAGCAAGCCAGAAAATGATGCGGTACGTCTGCTGCCGCATCCCGGTATGGGATTCCCGGCGGGCGAGCTGAAGGCGTTTGAGTACAGCGAAACCGATGCCGAGGCGCCGCCAGTGGTGCGTACCACCTTTCTCGGCTTATACGGCGTTGATTCGCCGCTGCCCGGCAGCTATATCGATGATATCACCCAGCACGATGAAGGACATGAAGTGCTACAGGGCTTTCTCGATATTTTTAACCACCGCATCCTGACGCAGTTTTACCGCATCTGGCGCAAATACTCCTATCCGGCAACTTTCGAGGCGGGCGGCGGCGATACCACGTCGCAGTCGCTGCTGGGTCTGGTTGGGCTTGGCATTCCCGGCACCGGTAAGCATGTCGCCACGCCGGTGTCGCGTTTCCTGGCGCTGCTCGGCGTGATGCGCCAGCCGGGGCGCACCGAAGAAGGTATTCGCGCGCTGGTGCGTTTGCTCGCGCCCAATACCTCGGTCAGCGTGCAGCCGCACTGCCTGCGGCCGGTGCCGGTCAGCAACCCGCTGGGCTGCGAATTCGTGCTGGACGGCAATGCGCCGCTTGGCGATGAGGCGATGGACGCCAACAGTCAACTGCTGATTGAGCTACAAACCGCCTGCCCGGATGAAGCCACGCGCTGGCTGCCGGACAGTCAGCTGTATCAGGATTTTCTGGTGATGCTGCGCGTGTATCTCGGCTGGCGCTATCGCGCGCGCATCCGGCTGTGTCTGGAGACACAGTTGCTGGCCCCGCCGGAACTCGGCGATGCGCCGTTCTGGCTCGGCATGACCGGCGTACTTGGTGCGGATAGCGCAATCCATGATATCCCCAAAACTTTTACCACCGAACTGGGCTGCTATTCAGGCATGAGCCCGGCTAATCCCTGCGAGGAGCAACGACGTGTCAGTTACCACTTTGATTAGAATTATGATGTGCAGCGCGTTTGTGCTGCTCAGCGGTTGCGGTTTGCAGCAGAAAGTCGGCAACGGCACCACATCGACATTTGATGCGATTTTCTATAAGCAGATTCAAACCCTGCATCTGGACTTTACCGCGCGTGAAAGCCTCAACAGCGACAGCCGCGAACACAATCCGCTGTCGCAGCCGGTGATGGTGCGTGTGTTCCAGCTACGCGAACGCAAAGCCTTTGACGGCGCGGTGTATCAGCAACTGACCGGCGATGCGGCGAATGTGCTCAAGTCCGAACTGATGGCCGATCGTGATGTGGTGCTCACGCCGGGTGGTGATGTTTCCCTGAATATGCCGATGGAAAAAGAGGCGCAGTTTGTCGCGGTGGTGGCGCTGTTCCAGCAACCAGATATGACCAAAAACAACTGGCGAGTAGTGCTGGAACGCAACCAACTCGATCCCGATAAAGCGCGAGTAATCGAACTCAGCAGCCACAGCCTGCGCCTGATTGAAGTACCCAAATCATGAGTGATTTCAACTATCAACCGTCGCTGTATGAATTGCTGAAAAGCAGCTTTGCGGGTGGGCTGGAGCTGGGTCGCGTCAAAGAGCAGGACCAGGTGATCCTGTCGGTACTGGATAACATGCAGCGCATCCTCAATACCCGTGCCGGTTCACTGTCTCATATCCCCGATTATGGTTTGCCAGACATGACGCGCATTTTGCAGGGCATGCCCGGCACTGCGCAACAGCTGCTGTGTATACATTCCGAAGTGCTGCTGAAATATGAGCCGCGCCTGAAGCGTATTGATGTGATTCTGCTGGAGCAAAAAATGCCAGGTGAACTGCGCTATGCGATTGACGCCGAGCTGAAAGAGATCGGCTTAGTACGCTTCGGTACCGAATTTATGCCGGAAGGGCGCGTAATGATCCGCCATATGAAACAGCAGCAGTATTTGGATGCGCGCGCCGCACTTTGATCTTTTTTTTGAAATGACGTCATCTCAACCTCGCTTGGTCAAAACCGGCGGCGATCCCTCTGCGTTCGCCTAATATGCCGCGCTGCGCGAGGAGATGTAGAAGCTGACGCACCCGGCGCGTCGTTTTTAATCAGTATGTTATTCAGGTGCAGATAGCGTGTTTTAATCCCTGTGTTACCGGTTACTTCAACAAAGTACCTCATCGTGTTGTTATATTCGGCCTTTGTGACTTTTCCGCCATTATTCTGAATTTACCCGTTTTTCTTTCAAGCAGTATTTTTAATGATTCATTTTTTTAATGCATTCAGTTCGTTATTACAGGTGACAGAAATGTAATCATTCAGTCACGCATTAAACAGAGGTCACGCTTTATAATTCATCATAAATCAGGAATGCAGTGAGAAAAAATTTCACTTGAACTCTTGAATATATCAAACAGTCCTTATTATTCACATTAACGCATCGATGATATGTGTTAATTATTTCGCCGGAGAACAAATTATGAAAAAAATCCTTATATCACTTGCTGCTGTTATGGTCTTTGCTTCGTCTTCCTGGGCCGCTGAAACGACTAACATACATGAACAGGTAAATAATGCCCAGGCTCCAACCCATCAGATGCAATCTTCTTCTGAAAAAAGCAACATCCAGGGGGACAGTATGAAAATGATGGACATGAATGAACATGAGCAAGCTGTCGTGTCGCATGAAATGATGAAAAATAATAAATCAGCCGCACATCAGGGCATGGCCGGAATGCATAAGAAAATGTTGAAAACCAAACCAGCCACGACCACCGATACTACTAAGCCATTCTCTGATATGAATGAACATGAGAAAGCGGCTGTTGCGCATCAGAGTACAAATAATGGGAAATCCTCTAATGCACATCAACAACAAGCTGAAGAGCACAGTAGTCAGGTACCTCAGAATTAACCCACAACTCCACTTGTTAAACCCTCACTTGACGTCAATTTTACTGGCTCACGCTCCTCAAAAGGGGGCGTTTTTTTTAATAACTAAATCGTAATGTAAGCATCCCTGCAAACCGGCCTATTCATTTTTAGAGATCTTCTGACATACTGATTCTGTCTTCCTAAGGAGATCGCCATGCGTAAAGTCCGATTCACCGAGCACCAGATCATTATTGCCGTTCTGGAGTCTGTCGAAGCCGGACGCACCGTCAGGGATGTCTGCCGTGACGTATTTTTGAAGGATAATAATATGCGAAAAAAATAGAGCCGGCTTTTACAAAAATTGAATTGTTGACAAAAGAAAATCAGCAACTCACCACACTACGCAACATGCTCATCCCTCTACTTATGAACGGACAGGTTACGGTAAAATAATACCCAGCGTGTTTTTCGAGGCGCATTCCGGACCCGAATAGCGCCTCGTTTGCCGCAACAAAACTGCTTTGCATCCTTTATCCTAAGGTGTCCCAGGTAGTTCGCTTATGCTCATTAACAAGGCATTGAGTGAATTCGCCTGGAAATTTTGGTATAATGTTTGTTCGATGAATGTCCTCCCAGATTCTGCTTTCAGGAGTAACAATGAGCAACACCAAAAAAACTCAGGCAAGCTACGCTAAGCCCTCTCGTGCTGACATTGTTCGCTCAGTGGTGACATCTACGGCTGTCGAAACAGGGCAGTCCTCTGCGAAGATCGAAGCTTCCCTTGAAGCCACGCGCAAAAAATTCTCCCATTTACGTCTTGCGGTTTAATCCCTTCTTAATGCTTCACTGACCCAATGTTTCATCGGCTCGTAGTCCATTGACATACCTGCGTGAATAGCCGAGATATACTGGGTTTTGTTCTGCTCCCAGCTTTGATAATCCAGCGGTTTGCATCCAGCCTGAACCGCCATCACATCGGCTAATAGCCGCGACAAACGCCCATTTCCTTCTCTGAAAGGATGGATGAGTATTAGCTCCACATGGGTTATTGCGATAGCTTCAGTCAACTGTTCTTTGCTCATCTCCGTACATGGTGTGTAGCGGGCGAGATATTTCACATCGAAATCGTTCAGCAGTTTGGGCACTTGTGCTGAGGGGGCAAACATAAAGCCGCCTTTGCTGATATTGACCGTCCTTTCCTGTCCTGCCCATTCATAGATGTTGCCTAACCAGCGATGGTGCCAGCTTTTCAGCATTTCAACGGTGAGTTGCCCTAGCGGAAAGTGTTCTTCAAAAACAGATTGATAGAGCTGCTCTAGTAGCACCAGTTCGGCATCATCGATTTCGTCAGCATCGGCAATCCCAAGTTTATTAGCCAAAACCTGTTCGCCAGAATCTTTCTCATACTGGCCTTCGCTGCTGGAAACATGGTATCGGTTCATGAGTACGCTCGGGAATGGTGACTGGTGGAAATGAAAGTATAACTTTCAGCGAGAGACGCAACAATACTCTTAAAATCAGGTGGTTATAAAAGTGTAGGCTGAAACGTAGTTTTTTCTTATTTTATTGAAATAATTTTTATTTATCAGCATGAACACACCAATGCATCATTGTTTACGAAGCATCAACACTAATGTGAGTGCGTACCCCCCATCAAGCTTATCTGCCCATTCCTGCATCATCACTTCACGCTCAGCAAGATAAGTTGCATGGTTGTAAGTGCGGCGAACATTGTTGGTATCCGCGTGCGCAAGCTGAGCTTCAATAGCATCAGGTCGATAGCCCATTTCGTTTAAACGCGTACTTCCTGTAGTTCTGGTAGCATGGGGACTATAAATGCCACTCCATCCGAGGCTTTTAAGTAGCTGGCGCAGCGAGTGCGATGTCATTGGACCTAGCGGATTGTCTCTGCGCGGGAAAAGGTGCTGCCGATGCCCGGTTAGTCCCTGTAGTGTTCTGAGCATTATGACTGCTTGAAAGGGGAGAGAAATAACGTGTTCTCTTCGGGCTTTCATCCGCGCTGCCGGAATGGACCTCAGGGCGTTATCAAGATCGAATTCTGCCCATTCCGCTTAGGTGGCTTCTGCAGGACGCGCTAATGTCCACCACATAAGCCACATGCAATAGTTAACCTGGTTGAGCCACAACTATTGTCAAAACAGCTTAATAACTTTCCGATTTGCTGTGGATTCAATGCCTGTTTGTGCTGTGTCTGACCGGCCGGAAGGGCCTTGCGCACAGGCCAGACAGGATCACTATCAGCTCTAAGCGTTGCCACTGCCAACTCGAAAACGGATGAAACAGTGCGGCGGGCTTCAGCGGCAACAGACGGTGCTCCTCGTTTAGCAGTTTCCTGAAGAATTTAAAGAACCTGGTGTGGGGTGATCTCTCTGATGGGAGCTTACCGATTAAAACAAAAATCCACGCGGTTGCGTGGATTTTATGGGGTTTGTCAGTCTTTATGCGATTCAGTGACATCTCATAAGACAGCAGCAGCGAATCAGACGTTGAACAAAAAGTTCATCACATCGCCATCTTTAACCACATACTCTTTGCCTTCTGAGCGCATCTTGCCGGCTTCTTTTGCCCCTTGCTCACCTTTAAAGGTAATAAAGTCTTCGTAGGCGATGGTCTGGGCGCGGATAAAACCTTTCTCAAAGTCAGTATGGATCTTACCGGCGGCCTGCGGTGCGGTAGCGCCAACAGGGATGGTCCAGGCGCGGACTTCTTTAACCCCGGCGGTGAAGTAGGTTTGCAGATTCAGCAGCTCATAACCGGCGCGGATCACGCGGTTCAGACCGGGTTCTTCAATACCCAACTCAGCCATAAACTCTTCGCGATCGCCATCGTCGAGTTCGGCGATATCCGATTCAACCGCGGCACAAACGGCAACAACCACTGAACCTTCGGCTTCGGCAATCGCGCGAACCTGGTCAAGGTACGGGTTATTTTCAAAACCGTCTTCGTTAACGTTGGCGATATACATGGTCGGTTTCAGCGTCAGGAAGCTCAGGTAGCGGATTGCCGCTTTGTCTTCTTCGCTCAAATTCAGCGCGCGCAGCATACCAGCCTGTTCCAGCTGTGGCAGGCATTTTTCCAGAGCTTCAAGCTCGGCTTTTGCGTCTTTATCGCCGCCTTTGGCTTTTTTCTGCACACGATGAATGGCGCGTTCACAGGTTTCGAGATCTGACAGGGCCAGCTCGGTGTTGATCACCTCGATATCATCAACCGGATCGACTTTGTTGTTTACGTGGATGATGTTGTCGTTTTCAAAACAACGTACCACGTGGCCGATGGCTTCGGTTTCACGGATATTGGTCAGAAACTGGTTACCCAGGCCTTCGCCTTTCGACGCGCCTTTTACCAGACCGGCGATATCAACAAATTCCATGGTAGTAGGCAGAATACGCTGCGGTTTAACGATCTCGGCCAGCTTGTCGAGGCGCGGATCAGGCATTGGGACCACACCTGTATTAGGCTCAATGGTGCAGAACGGGAAGTTTGCTGCTTCGATACCCGCTTTGGTCAGCGCATTGAACAGTGTTGATTTACCGACGTTCGGCAGGCCCACGATACCGCATTTGAATCCCATGTTTTATCTCACCTTAATATCTTGATAATCAGTCAGTTAAAGATATCTGCCTGATGTAATGACCATAATTCCGCTCATTATACACAAAATGCAGCTTTTTCTCGATCCGCTTATACAGCACGTGGCAGGTGGCCTGTTGCTGTCGCGAGTTGGCATACGGTCGCTGTTGGCCGTCGTGTTGTTGTTTGTTTTACAACAATCTGTACGCGGATTGTTCTCTCTGCCTCTAATTTTGGCGCGGCAAATAATTAAAATAACATATTATTCAATAGGATAGTAATTCTGGCATCCTGGTACAAAGCCTGCACTTACCAAGGAGTCAACTGACACTACCAGGAGAGAAAACGATGGCAATGCGTCAATGTGCAATCTACGGCAAGGGGGGGATTGGTAAATCTACCACCACTCAAAACCTTGTCGCGGCTCTGGCCGAAATGAACAAGAAAGTGATGATTGTCGGCTGCGATCCCAAGGCTGACTCAACCAGGTTGATTCTGCATGCCAAAGCGCAGAACACCATTATGGAAATGGCTGCAGAAGTCGGTTCGGTGGAAGACCTCGAACTGGAAGATGTGATGCAAATCGGCTACGGCGGCGTGCGCTGTGCAGAATCAGGCGGCCCGGAGCCAGGCGTCGGCTGTGCCGGTCGCGGGGTGATCACCGCCATTAACTTCCTCGAAGAGGAAGGGGCCTATGTTCCGGATCTGGACTTTGTCTTTTACGACGTCTTGGGTGACGTTGTCTGTGGCGGTTTCGCCATGCCAATCCGCGAAAATAAAGCGCAAGAGATCTATATCGTCTGCTCTGGCGAAATGATGGCGATGTATGCCGCCAACAATATTTCCAAGGGCATTGTGAAATACGCCAAGTCCGGCAAGGTGCGACTGGCCGGGTTGATTTGTAACTCGCGGCAGACCGATCGTGAAGACGAGTTGATTATTGCGCTGGCCGAAAAACTGGGCACGCAGATGATCCACTTTGTACCTCGCGACAATATCGTACAGCGCGCCGAAATTCGTCGTATGACGGTGATTGAATATGATCCGACTTGCGCCCAGGCCGATCAGTACCGTGCCCTGGCCAACAAGATTGTCAACAACACCAAAATGGTGGTTCCGACCCCAGTGACCATGGACGAACTCGAAGCCTTGTTAATGGAGTTCGGCATTATGGAAGAAGAAGATCTGACCATTGTCGGCCGCACTGCCGCCGAAGAGGTCTGAGTTCTGTGCAATAACCCCAGAGATGCACAGACCTTCGGGTGTGTGCACCTTTTCAGGCAAGCAGTGGAGTCGTTATGACCAGTGAAACACGTGAACGCAATGAGGCGCTGATCCAGGAAGTGCTGGAGATATTCCCGGAAAAAGCGCGCAAAGATCGTCAGAAACATATGATGGTCACCGATCCGGAAATGGAATCGGTGGGCAAATGTATTGTCTCCAACCGCAAGTCGCAGCCCGGCGTAATGACGGTGCGTGGCTGTGCCTATGCCGGTTCGAAAGGGGTGGTATTTGGGCCGATCAAGGATATGGCGCATATCTCCCACGGGCCTATCGGCTGCGGGCAATATTCCCGTGCCGGTCGCCGTAACTACTATACCGGCTGGAGCGGTATCAATAGCTTTGGCACCCTGAACTTTACCAGTGACTTTCAGGAACGCGACATTGTGTTTGGCGGGGATAAAAAACTCGACAAACTGATCGACGAACTGGAGATGCTGTTCCCGTTAACCAAGGGGATTTCGGTGCAGTCCGAATGTCCGGTAGGGCTGATTGGTGACGATATTTCGGCGGTGGCCAAGGCCAGCAGCGCCAAAATTGGTAAACCTGTGGTACCGGTGCGTTGCGAAGGTTTTCGCGGCGTATCACAGTCTCTCGGCCACCATATCGCCAACGATGTGATCCGCGACTGGGTGCTGGATAACCGCGAAGGGGACAGTTTTGCCACTACTCCCTATGACGTCGCCATTATCGGTGACTATAACATCGGCGGTGATGCCTGGGCGTCACGCATTCTGCTCGAAGAAATGGGGCTGCGCGTCGTGGCACAGTGGTCCGGTGACGGTACGCTGGTAGAGATGGAGAACACGCCGAAAGTGGCGCTCAATCTGGTGCACTGTTACCGCTCAATGAACTATATCTCCCGCCATATGGAAGAGAAACACGGTATTCCGTGGATGGAGTACAACTTCTTCGGCCCAACCAAAATCGCCGAGTCACTGCGCAAAATTGCCGAACGCTTTGATGAAACCATCCAGAAAAATGCCGAAGCGGTGATCGAGCGTTATCAGCAGCAGACCCAGGCGGTGATCGATAAATACCGTCCGCGTCTGGAAGGCAAAAAAGTGCTGCTGTACCTCGGTGGTCTGCGCCCGCGCCATATTATTGGTGCCTACGAAGACCTGGGGATGGAGATCATCGGTACTGGCTACGAATTTGGTCATAACGACGATTTTGATCGCACGTTGCCGATGCTGAAAGAGGGCACCTTACTGTTTGACGATCTCAGCAGCTATGAGCTGGAAGCCTTTGTCAAAGCGCTGAAACCGGATCTGGTCGGCTCAGGCATCAAGGAAAAATATATTTTCCAGAAAATGGGTGTGCCGTTCCGCCAGATGCACTCCTGGGATTATTCCGGTCCTTATCATGGCTATGACGGTTTTGGCATTTTTGCCCGCGATATGGATATGACGCTGAACAATCCAGGCTGGAACCAACTGACCGCCCCTTGGTTAAAAACGGCCTGAGTCGGCCCGCAGATATTCCGCCAGTCCACCGATTTGTGGCGCGGAAGGAGAATACGATGAGTCAAGATCTTCAAGCCCCGACCCCCTGCTATCCGCTGTTTGAGCAGGATGAATACCAGACCATGTTCAGCAATAAACGCGCGCTGGAAGAAGCCCATGATGAGGCTAAAGTCCGCGAAGTGTTTGCCTGGACCACTACGCAAGAATATCAGGATCTCAACTTTAAGCGTGAAGCGCTGACTGTCGATCCGGCCAAAGCCTGCCAGCCTTTAGGGGCAGTGTTGTGCGCACTGGGCTTTGCCAAAACCTTGCCTTATGTCCATGGTTCACAAGGCTGCGTGGCCTATTTTCGCACCTATTTTAACCGCCACTTTAAAGAACCTATTGCCTGCGTCTCCGACTCAATGACCGAAGACGCCGCGGTGTTTGGCGGCAACAACAATATGAATATCGGTCTGGAAAATGCCAGCGCCTTGTATAAGCCGGAAATTATTGCCGTTTCTACCACCTGTATGGCCGAAGTTATCGGCGACGATTTACGGGCCTTTATCGGTAACGCGCAAAAAGACGGCTTTGTAGATGCCAATATGCCGATCCCTTATGCCCATACGCCGAGCTTTCTGGGCAGCCATGTTACCGGCTGGGACAATATGTTTGAGGGCTTTGCCCGCACCTTTACCAGCGATGCCAAGCGCACCTACCAGGTGGGCAGTCTGCAAAAACTGAACGTGGTCACTGGCTTTGAAACCTATCTCGGTAACTACCGGGTGATCCGCCGCATGATGGATCAGATGGGGGTGGAATGCAGTCTGCTGTCGGATCCGTCAGAAGTGCTGGATACCCCGTCAGACGGCCACTATCGCATGTATGCCGGTGGCACTACCCAGCAGGAGATGATCGAGGCACCCAATGCTATCGATACCCTGTTATTGCAGCCGTGGCAGTTGCAGAAAACCAAAAAAGTGGTGCAGGAAAACTGGCATCAGCCCGCCACGCCGCTAAATGTGCCGATCGGTCTGGCGGCAACCGACGCCTTGCTGATGGCCATTAGCGAACTGACCGGCAAACCTATTGCCGATGCGCTGACGCTGGAACGCGGTCGGCTGGTGGATATGATGCTCGATTCACACACCTGGCTGCACGGCAAGCGTTTTGGCCTGTATGGCGACCCGGATTTTGTGTTGGGGATGACTGCCTTTTTGCTGGAACTGGGGGCGGAGCCGATCACTGTACTTAGCCATAACGGCAACAAGCGCTGGCAAAAGGCGATGAAGAAAATGTTGGCCGACTCGCCATACGGTCAGGAGAGCGAAGTTTACGTCAACTGCGATCTGTGGCATTTCCGTTCGCTGATGTTTACCCGTAAACCGGACTTTATGATTGGCAACTCCTACGGCAAATTTATCCAGCGTGACACCCTGGCCAAGGGCGAACAGTTTGAAGTGCCGTTGATCCGCATCGGTTTTCCGATTTTCGATCGCCATCATTTGCATCGTCAAACCACCTGGGGCTATGAAGGGGCAATGAGCATTCTGACGCAGTTGGTGAACGCGGTGCTGGAACAACTGGATCGCGAAACCATGAAATTGGGTAAAACCGATTACAACTTCGATCTTATTCGCTAACCCGTTCCCGGCGTGGTCAACACGCCGGGATTAACCGGAGCTGCTTATGCCGATGGTCATTTTTCGCCTGCGAGACAACAGTCTTTATTGTTATATCGCCAAACAGGATTTGGAAGCCAAAGTGCTGGAGCTGGAACATAACCTGCCGGAATGCTGGGGCGGGCGCATCAGTCTCGAAGGCGGCAAAGCCTATTATATTGCGCCACAGCCTGCCATTCCGCGCTTTCCTGTCAGCCTGCGTGCCACTCGTTCAGAATACTGAAAGGAGTAAATGTGATGTCAAAAGACGATCTGCTGTTTTGGCGCCTGTTTGCGGTAATGCAACTGTTGCCCGAGATGTCGCCGCCGGAAGTGCTGGCCTGGCTTAACCAGGGCCAGGAGCAACAGGCGATAGGGCTGTCGCGACTGCAATCTCTCAGCCTGCAACAGCTACAGGCCAGTTTTCCTGGCGATACCCAGTTGATGACGCTGCACCGCTGGCAGGCGCTGATGGGCTGCTTGCAGGGTGAGCTGCCGCCGCATCTGACCCCGTTGACCAACCGTCAGCAGCCGCAGCAGCTGCGGGTCGCCTTCTGCTCACAGGATGGCCTGACGGTTAACGGCCATTTTGGTCAATCGCGCTTGTTCTTTATTTATGCCTTTGATGCCAGCGGTGCCTATTTGATGGCGATGCGACGTACCCCCGAAATCCTCGCCGGCGAGGAGGCCAATGAGGTGCGCGCCATGTTGGTTAATGATTGCCATCTGCTGTTTTGCGAAACTATTGGCGGACCGGCTGCGGCGCGGGTGATCCGCCATAATATCCATCCGGTAAAAGTACTGCCCGGTGTCAGCATTAATGCCCAACTGGCAGCGCTGCAACGGATGCTCAGCGAACATATGCCCCCCTGGCTGGCCCGTCGGTTAGGGAAAGATAATCCGCTGGAAAACCGTCTGTTCAGTTAATCTCCCCGGCGGGGCGCGCCCTGTGCCCCGTCCTTGATTGTCACCCCTGCGCCAATTGTCTCCTTTGTTATAAAAACGACAAAAAAATCTCCTTATAAATCATCATCTAAAATATGGCCTGTCCCTTGCAACTTCTCCCTTGATACTTAATGTCATGACGAGGTTGCGATGAAGGCTAAAGAGATACTGGCCCTGTTTCAGGAGCCAGCCTGTGAGCATAACCATAAGCAGAAATCAGGTTGCAGCGTCCCCAAACCGGGTGCCACGGTGGGCGGCTGCGCCTTTGACGGCGCGCAAATCGCCTTGCTGCCGGTGGCCGATGTGGCGCATCTGGTACATGGCCCGATTGGTTGTACCGGCAGCTCCTGGGATAACCGTGGCAGCCGCAGTTCCGGTCCTGCCATCAACCGCATGGGATTTACCACCGATCTCAATGAACAGGATGTGATTATGGGCCGCGGCGAGCGCCGGCTGTTCCATGCCGTGCAGCATATTGTCAGCCGCTATCATCCGGCGGCGGTGTTTATTTACAACACCTGCGTACCGGCGATGGAAGGCGACGACGTCGAAGCCGTGTGTCGCGCCGCCTCGGTGGCCGCTGGCGTGCCGGTGATCTCGGTGGATGCCGCCGGGTTTTACGGCAGCAAGAATCTCGGTAACCGTATTGCCGGTGAAGTCATGCTCAAGCAGGTGATTGGTCAACGCGAGCCGGCCCCCTGGCCGCAGGACTCGGCAATTCCCGTGGCGCACCGGCATAACATCAGCTTGATTGGCGAATTTAATATCGCCGGTGAGTTCTGGCAGGTGTTGCCGCTGCTCGATGAGCTGGGGATCCGCGTGCTGTGCAGCCTGTCGGGAGATGCCCGCTTCGCCGAGATCCAGACTATGCACCGCGCCGAAGCCAGCATGCTGGTCTGCTCGCGGGCATTGATCAATGTTGCCCGCCAAATGGAACAGCGCTATCAGATCCCGTGGTTTGAAGGCAGCTTCTATGGACTGCGATCGATGGCAGACTCACTGCGCGCGCTGGCGGCATTGCTGAAGGACGAAGATTTGCAGCAGCGCACCGAACAGCTGATTGCGCGGGAAGAGCTGGCGATCAATCAGCAACTGGCACCCTACCGCGCCAGGTTAAAGGGCCGCAAGGCGCTGCTCTATACCGGTGGGGTGAAATCCTGGTCGATCGTCTCGGCATTACAAGATTTGGGGATGACAGTCGTCGCTACCGGCACGCGAAAATCCACTGAAGAGGACAAACAGCGCATTCGTGAATTGATGGGCGAAGAGGTGCTGATGCTGGACGAAGGCAATGCCCGCACGCTGCTCGATACCCTCTATCGCTTTGGTGCCGACATTATGATCGCCGGTGGCCGCAATATGTACACCGCCTATAAGGCCCGACTGCCGTTTCTGGATATCAACCAGGAGCGTGAGCACGCCTTTGCCGGTTATCCGGGCCTGCTTAATCTGGCGCAGCAATTGTGTTTGACCATGGAAAGCCCGATCTGGTCACAGGTGACCGCCCAGGCCCCCTGGCGTTAAACGTATTTTATCGCTGATACCCGTTGCTTGACCTTTTATCGGAGACTCTTTATGGCTCAAATTGTGCGTAACACCAAACCCCTTGCCACTGCACCGATCAAAAGTGGACAACCGCTGGGGGCGATCCTCGCCAGTCAGGGGCTGGATAGCTGTATTCCTCTGGTGCACGGTGCCCAGGGATGTAGTGCCTTTGCCAAAGTGTTTTTTATTCAGCATTTTCATGAGCCTGTCCCGCTGCAGTCTACGGCGATGGAGTCAACCACCACCATTATGGGGGCCGATGGCAATATCCGCACGGCGCTGACCACCCTATGTCAGCGCAGCAGCCCAAAAGCCATTGTTATCCTCAGTACCGGCCTGTCAGAAGCCCAGGGCAGTGATTTGACGCAGGCACTGCGCGAGTTTCGGGAACTGGAGCCGCGCTTTCAGCATATCGCCATTGTTACCGTCAATACCCCGGACTTTTACGGGTCGCTGGAAAACGGCTACAGCGCGCTGCTGGAAAGCGTGATCGTACAATGGATGCCAGAACAGCCACCGACCGGTATGCGCAATAAACGGGTCAACCTGCTGCTCAGTCATCTGCTGACGCCGGGAGATCTGGAACTGCTGCGCAGCTACGTTGAGGCTTTTGGTCTGCAACCGGTGATCTTGCCGGATTTGTCGTTATCCCTCGACGGCCATCTGGCCAACGGCGATTTCCATCCGGTAACCCAGGGGGGCACCTCGGTGCGCATGATTGAACAGATGGGACAGAGTCTGAGCACCATTACCGTTGGCCGCTCTCTTAACTGCGCCGCCAGCCTGATGGCCATGCGCAGTCGCGGCCTGTCGCTAAACCTGCCGCATCTGATGACCCTCGAACAGGTCGATAGCCTGGTGCAGCATCTGCAACAGATATCCGGCCGTGAAGTGCCCGCCTGGATCGAACGTCAGCGCGGGCAACTGCTCGATGCAATGATCGACTGCCATACCTGGCTGCAATCACAGCGTATTGCGCTGGCCGCCGAGGGCGATCTGCTGGTGGCCTGGTGTGATTTTGCCCACAGCCAGGGCATGGTGGTTGGACCGGTGATCGCCCCGGTAAACCAGCCTTCGCTGGCCGGATTGCCAGTGGAGCAAGTGATTATTGGCGACCTCGAAGACTTGCAGACTCAGCTCGATAAACAACCGGTAGCGCTGCTGGTGGCCAATTCTCACGCTGCCAGCCTGGCCGAGAACAACCATATTGCCCTGGTGCGTGCCGGTTTCCCGCTGTTCGATCGGCTGGGTGAGTTTCGCCGCCAGCGCCAGGGTTATGCCGGTATGCGCGATACCCTGTTTGAGCTGGCCAATCTGATGCAGCAACAGCATCACCTGCTGGCGGCCTACCACTCGCCCCTTAAGCAGGCATTTAATGTGGATTTGTTAATGGAGGCGGACCATGACCTCTGCTAATCGCTATCTCAATACCGTCAGTACTACCGCCTGGCCAATGCAGGTGGCTTTTGCCAGCTCGGATTATCATCACGTCGATCAACATTTTGGTGCCACGCCGCGGCTGGTGGTCTATGGCGTCAAGCAGGAGCAGGTACAACTGCTGCGGGTGGCGGAATTCAGCGTCGAATCCGGTCATATCGAAGAGAAGATCGCCTGTCGCATGGCGGCGTTGGAAGACTGCGTCACCCTGTATTGCGTCGCCATTGGTGAAGCAGTATTTCGCCAACTGTTACAGATTGGCGTGCGGGCGGTGAAAGTGCCGGAAGACACCGATATCGCCCAATTATTAAAACAGACGCAGCAACACTGGTCGGCGGCGGAGCGCCAGGTTACGCATCGCCGCCGCGATCCGCGGCGTTTTGAACAAATGCTGGCGGAACCGCAGTGGCAGGAGGATGACGCGGAGTAGCGGGAGGCCTCTTGTGTCATCTGTATGACAAACCTGACAAATAGCGCGACATTCAGCGCCGTGTTTTGCCCGTCATTTAGTGCTAAGTGGTTGAGATTTAGAAAATAATGTGACTGGCATCACATTTGCTCTGTTATTGCTACCTGAACAGGAGCGACATCATGCTGGTTATCGACACCCTGGTTTTTGAACGACTGCTGCAGTTGCAGCGACAACTGCTGCCGGACGGCGGCGGACTGCGGCTGACCCTGGCGGGCGATGCCTGCAGTGGCTTTCGGGTCGGACTGCATTGGAGTGCCAACTGGCAGCCAGCGGATCATATCGAAGTGCTGAAGGGTCTGCGGTTGTTGGCCGATGCCCGCCATTGGCCGGTATTACAGCAGGCGACCTTGTCCGCCGGGGAGCAGGATCAATGCAGCGGTATCCGGGTGTTTTTACCGGTAGCCGACTGTGATTGCGCCAGCCAGCAATGTGCATCATCACCCGAAAACGCTAAATAATGGGGTTAAAGATATGTGGAATTATTCTGAGAAAGTGAAAGAACATTTTTTTAATCCGCGCAACGCCAAAGTGGTGGCGCAGGCCAACGCGGTGGGCGATGTCGGATCGCTCAGTTGCGGCGATGCCTTGCGTTTAATGCTTAAAGTGGATCCGGAAACAGAAATTATTCTCGATGCCGGTTTTCAGACTTTTGGCTGTGGCAGTGCCATTGCCTCCTCTTCTGCGCTCACCGAACTGATTATCGGTCGCAGCCTGACCCAGGCGCAGCAGGTGAGCAATCAACAAATCGCCGACTATCTCGATGGTCTGCCGCCGGAAAAAATGCACTGTTCGGTGATGGGACAGGAGGCGCTGCGGGCGGCTATCGCCCATTACCGCGGTGAAGCGCCGGATGAAGATCATGAAGAGGGCGCGCTGATCTGCAAATGCTTTGCCGTCGATGAGGCGCAAATTCGCCGTGCGGTAGTGGCCAATGGCTTAACCACGCTGGAAGAGGTGATCAACTACACCAAAGCCGGCGGCGGCTGTACCTCCTGTCACGAGAAAATTGAATTGGCCCTGATGCAGATCCTTAAGGACCACCCGCCCCAGGTTGCCCGGCCAGAGCAGATCAAAGATGAAAACTGGCTGGCGGTAGAAGAAGTGGTGGCCTCATTGCGGCCGCATATCAAAGCCGACGGCGGCGATATGACCCTGGTGCGGGTAGAAGGCCAGCAGGTGACGGTCGAGCTTTCCGGTAGTTGCAGCGGTTGCATGATGACCGATATGACGCTGGCGTGGTTACAGCAAAAGCTGGTGGAACGTATGGGTCGTTACATGCTGGTGGTCACCGCCTGAATCAGCCATGGGTTAATAAGGAACAGACAATGAAAAATGTTTATCTGGATAATAATGCCACCACCCGCATCGACCCGATGGTGCTGGAGGCGATGATGCCCTATCTGCGCGATTTTTACGGCAATCCGTCGTCAATTCATGATTTTGGTCAGCCAAGCCGCGACGGTCTGGAACGTGCCCGTGAGCAGGTGGCCAGTCTGCTTGGTGCGGCCCATACCAGCGAAATTATCTTCACCTCCTGCGCCACCGAAGCCACCTCCACAGCGATCTATTCGGCCATTGCCCTGGCGCCGGAGCGCCGCGAAATCATTGTCTCGGCAGTGGAACACCCGGCGACGCTGGCAGTGTGTGAACATCTTGAGCGCCAGGGCTATCTGATCCACCGCATTGGCGTCAGCACAGAAGGGGCGCTGGATAAAGAGCAGTTTATCGCCGCCCTTAGCGACCGGGTGGCGCTGGTGTCGATGATGTGGGGCAATAACGAAACCGGCGTGCTGTTTCCGGTGGCGGAGCTTGCCGCCCTGGCCCATGCGCAGGGGATTTTGTTTCACTGCGATGCGGTGCAGGTGGTCGGCAAAATTCCGCTCTCATTGCGTGCTACAGAGATCGATATGCTCTCCTGTTCGGCGCATAAAATTCATGGTCCCAAAGGTTGCGGCTGCCTCTATCTGCGGCGTAATACCCGTTTTCGGCCGTTGATCCGCGGCGGTCATCAGGAGCGCGGACGCCGCGCCGGTACCGAAAATATTGCCGGTATTGTTGGCATGGGAGCCGCCTGCGAACTGGCCGATGTGCATTTGCCGATGATGTCCTCGGTGCAGGCCCTGCGCGACCAGTTGGAAAGCGGTCTGCTAAGCAGCATTCCCCATGCCCTGTTAATGGGAGCCAACCAGCCGCGCACACCCAATACCCTTAATATCGCTTTTGAATTTATCGAAGGCGAAGCCATTCTGCTGTTGCTCAATCACTGCGGCATTGCTGCGTCGAGCGGTAGCGCCTGTACTTCGGGGTCGCTGGAACCTTCCCATGTGATGCGAGCGATGAATATCCCTTATACCGCAGCGCACGGCAGTATCCGCTTCTCGTTATCGCGCTTTACCCGTGAGCGGGAAATCGACTGGGTCGTGCAACAAATGCCTGCGATTGTTGCCCGTTTGCGCACCTTGTCGCCTTACTGGCAGCAAGATAAACCGCAAATCGGCGAGGGCACCCTGTTTGCCCCCACCTACGGTTGACGGAGGTTTGATTATGCCTGCTGCAACGAACGTCACCCCGACAGTGACCATTAACGACACCACCTTGCGTGACGGTGAGCAAAGCCCCGGCGTGGCCTTTCATGCCAGCGAAAAACTGGCCATTGCTCAGGCATTGGTCAACGCCGGGGTGAACGAACTGGAAGTCGGCACTCCGGCCATTGGCGAAGAGGAGTGTGTGCGCCTTGGCCTGCTGCGTCGTCAGTTGCCGGATACCACCATGATGACCTGGTGTCGTCTGAATGCCGCCGAGATCCGCGCCTCCTCGCGGGTTGGCATGGACTGGGTGGATATCTCGGTGCCTGCCTCTGATTTACTGCGCGAGCAAAAACTGCATCTGCCCTGGGCTGCGGTGATTACGCAACTTAAACCGCTGGTGCAACTGGCCCGCCGCCTGGGATTGCGCGTCAGTCTCGGCTGTGAAGATGCCTCGCGATCTACTGATGACACTTTGCGCATGTTGGCTCAGGTGGCTGGCGATCTGGGTATTGAGCGTCTGCGCTTTGCCGATACCCTCGGCATTCTGGATCCTTTTAGCACTTTTACCCGTATCTCCCGCCTGCGGGAAAACTGGGGCGGCGAGCTGGAAATGCATGCCCATAACGATCTCGGCATGGCCACTGCCAACACGCTGGCGGCGGTAAAAGCCGGAGCCAGCCATGTAAATACCACCGTGCTCGGCCTGGGCGAACGGGCGGGCAATGCCGCCCTGGAAAGCGTGACGCTGTCACTTTTGCGCTGTCTGGATCGCGATTGCGGCATCGATTTTACCGAGCTGCCGGAACTGTGCCGCGTGGTGGCGGCGGCGGCCTGTCGCACCATCGATGTTCAGCATCCGCTGGTGGGCGAGCAGGTATTCACCCATGAGTCGGGGCTGCATGTGGCTGCCTTGCTGCGCGATCCGCGCAGTTATCAGGGCATTGAACCCGCGCTGGTTGGGCGGGAGTTTCGACTGGTATTGGGCAAGCATTCCGGGCGACAGGCGGTAAGCGGCATTTGTAGCCGTCTTGGCTATCAACTGGATGAGCCACAAACGTTGGCAGTGCTGCAGGCGGTGAAATTTTTTGCCGAGCAGCATAAACGCAATCCTGGCGAGGATGAGCTGATCGCCCTATGCGAGCAACTGACTCAGCCGGTTTTGTTGCAGGCCCAGGGAGGCTGAAATGGAGTGGTTTACCCGTATAGACGGCGTGGACGAGCTGGACACGGCGCAGTCTTTTTTTGATTTTTTTGCGTTGGAAGTGGACCCGCAACTGGTGCGCAGCCGTCATCTGCATATTTTGCATGATTTTCATCAGCGACTAAGCACCGCCATTCCGCTGCATTTTAGCCAGCAGGACGATCCCTCCCGCGCCGACTGGCAGTTAGCCCGGCGTTTGCTGGCGGCCAGTTATCAGCACTGCATTGCCGGACCTTTGGTCGAGCAGTCGGGGCTGGCGGTATATCAACGTCATCAACCCAGTTTTATCCCCTGGGATGATTTGCTGGCGTTACGGTCATGAAGGCGGCGTTTCAGGTCGACCAGCAGGTGCGAGTGACACGGATTGTGCGCGATGACGGCACCTTTGCCGGCAAAACACGCGGCGATCTGCTGATCCGTCGTGGCAGCCTGGGCTATGTAAGGGAGTGGGGCGTTTTTTTGCAGGATACGCTGATCTATCAGGTGCATTTTATAGAAGAAGATTTGATCGTCGGTTGTCGCGAACAGGAGCTGATTGCCGGTGATGCCCCCTGGCTGGCGGGGGCTTTCCAGTTTGGTGACTGGGTCAGCAGCACCCGCGAACTGGTGGTTGGTGGCCAGCGGGTAGTGGCCACCGGTGAAGCCGGACGGGTGATGGCCTGCGAGCATGAGAGCCGCGGATTTTATTACCAGGTCCTCTTTGGGCAACGTCTATTTTTAGTCCCTGAACAGGCGCTGTATTTGCAGGAGGAAGCAGGATGAACGGCGCTGACTGGCAAGATTATAGCCGCTGGAAACTGGCGCAGCATCTGCAGACCGACCCGGAACTCGGTGAGACTAAGGCGCATCAGCATTTTCTCCTCGCCTGGCAACGGCAACACCGGCTGGAAACCGCGATTGTCGCGGCTGCCCAGGCGCGCGGCTTGCAGCCAACCGATCAGGCGCGTGAGTATACCCGCCAGCAGTTGACTGATGAACTTCAGGAACTGGCGCTAACCGCGCAGCAAGTCGAGGCGGTGATCTGCCATCAAACATTGCTGCGTGAGCAACTGGACTGGGTCAGCCAACAGGCACCCAGGCCAGACGAGGAAGAAGTCGCCCGCTGCTATCACCAGCATCAGGCGGCTTTTATCCGCCCCGAGCAACGCTTTAGTCGCCATTTGCTGATCACCGCCGAAACGCACCAGCCGGGCAGCGATCGGCAGATCAAACTGCTGGCCCGACGGTTGCGCAGCGGACGGGATAAATTTGCTGACCTGGCGCAGCGCTATTCTCATTGTCCGACGGCGCTGGAAGGCGGCTTAATGGGCTGGGTGGGGCGCGGTATTCTCTTTCCGCAGCTGGAGACCGTGCTGTTTCAGCTCGAAGCCGGGGAATTGAGTGCGGTGACGGCAACCGAGCTGGGCTGGCATTTGCTGCTTTGTGAACAAATCCGCTTACCGCAACCGCTGCCCGCCGAGCAGGCGCTGCAACAGGTGCGTCAACAGTTACAGACGCAGCGGCAGCAATATTATCAACGGCAATGGCTGCAACAGCTGTTGGCGAGTCATTAAGCAGCGTGCCGCCTTGCGCGGCACGTGCCAGCCATTAAAGCAGGTCTTCGCGCAAGGTTCCCAGCCAGCTGTCGATACGCGCTTCGGTGAGATCATATTGATTATCGTGATCGAGCACCAGACCAACGAATTTATCGTCTTCCTGCAGCGCCGACGAGGAGGCAAATTCATAACCTTCGCACGGCCAACTGCCAACCACAGTCGCACCGCCTACCTGCATAAGATCATAGAGTTCACCCAGCGCATTGACAAAATTGTCCGGATAACTGACCTGATCGCCAAGGCCAAACAGCGCCACTTTTTTGCCGCGCAGATCGGCACCGGCCAACTGTTGGGCAAACTCCAGCCATGACTCGCTTTCGCAGCCGGATTCGATACCTGGCAATTGTCCGTCACCGAGGGTTGGCGTGCCGAGGATTAATACCGGGTAGGTCAAAAAAGTTTCCAGCGAAGTACGGTTGATATTCAGCGGTGCATCGGCGGCATCCCCGAGTTTTTTGTGGATCATCTTGGCGATTTTGCGTGTTTTACCGGTGTCGGTACCGAAAAAAATACCAATGTTGCTCATAAGTTCTCTCCTGATAAAAAGGGGCAATAGATCCCGTGGCGCAGCGATAAATGTTCTGACGCGTCTGGCTGTTTTGCGAAGGTCGTGCCAGTTTTGCATTGCACACTAAATGAGCATTTTTTTAGCCTTTTGCGTTATTGCCGGGCATAAGCCAGGCACGCGCGGAGCGCCGCTGCCAGCGTAAACGCGGGCGCAGCGCCAAAAACAGGGGAAACACCCGGTTAAGATCAAGGTTTGGCCAGATGGCGTGGCTAAAGGCCTGTAAATTGCAGGGTTATAGCTTGCGGATCATCCGGTCTGGCAATGTCGCAGACCCCGACAAATTGTCGCTAAACAGACATCCGAAAGGCAGATAGAGAGGAGTAAGGCATGAGCTTAACGGCGTTTTCGACATCCTTTATGCAAGGGGATGTCGCCAGCAGACTGTCGCTGCAACATCCTTCGCTGTTTTACACCGTGGTAGAACAATCGTCGGTGGCGATTTCGATCACCGATCCCGATGCGCGGATCTGCTATGCCAATTCCGCCTTTTGTCGGCAGACCGGTTTTGCCCTCGATGATTTATTGGGTAAAAACCATCGTTTATTGGCCAGCCAGCAAACCCCGGCGACGGTTTATCAACATCTGTGGCAGACCCTGTTACAGGGCAAACCCTGGAATGGGCAGTTGATTAACCGTCGGCACGATGGATCTTTTTATCTGGCAGATGTCACCATCACGCCGATATTTTCCGCCGACGGCCAGCTGGAACACTATCTGGGCATGCATAAGGACATTAGCGAAAGCTATGCCCTGGAACAGCGGCTGCGTAATCACATCACGCTGATCACCGAGGTACTGAATAATATTCCTGCCGCGGTGGTGGTGGTCGATGAGCACGACAAGGTGGTGATGGATAATCTGGCCTATAAAACCCTGTGCGCCGACTGTGGTGGCCGTGAACTGCTGCTGGAAATGGGTTATCCGCAGCGCAAAGAGGCGCTGTTAAGCGGTGAACTGGTGCCGGTGACCTTACGAGGCAGTCTGCACTGGCTCTCCTTTGGGCAGTGGCCGTTACAGGGGGTGAACGAAGAAGCCAGCCGCTATTTTACCGATACCCTGCCGCCAAAAAATCTGATGGTGATCACCGACTGTAGCGATCAGTACCGGCGTCAGCAGCAGGGACGGCTGGATCGGCTGAAACAAAAACTGACTAACGGCAAATTGCTGGCGGCGATCCGCGAGTCACTGGATGCCGCACTGGTGCAGCTTAACGGCCCCATTAATATGCTTGCCGCCGCCCGTCGCCTTAACGGCGAGGAGAACGGCAATATGGCGCTGGAATTTGCCTGGCGCGAAGGCGAACAGGCGGTCAACCGCTTGCAGGCCTGCCGTCCTTCTCTGGATTTTGAACCGGTGAAACAGTGGTCGCTCAGTGAATTCTTTAACGATCTCAATGCACTGTATGACAGCCGTTTTCTCAGCGCCGGCGAGCTGAGTTGTCAGGCGATACCGCCTGATTTACAGGCCATTGGGCAACGCACGCAAATTCTGGCGGCGCTAAGCCTGTGGATTGACCATACGCTATCGCAGAGCCAGTCGATTTCTGCAGCGTCGCTGTCGATGCAGATCGTCGCCACTCAGGAGTCCGGTTTTGTCTGTTTAACCCTTACCGATAATGTTCATTTGGAACAGGTGCGCTATACCCGCCCGGAAACGGCATTTTCCAGTCCCGGCAAGGGCATGGAACTGCGTCTGATCCAGACACTGGTCGCACATCATCGTGGTTCTTTAGATCTTTCCGCCCGCCGCGAAGGCGGCACTTCACTGACGTTACGCCTGCCATTAGCGCAGGCGTATAGAGGAGAGGAAAAATGACGTCTATATCTAGCGCCGGTGAGGTTATTCACCGTTTTGATATGTCGGCCCAGTTCACTGCACTGTATCGTATCAGCGTGGCCCTGGGACAAGAGAATGATGGCGAACGTTCACTGGCAGCAATACTCAAAGTGTTGCATGAGCAGGCTCATATGCAATTTGGTATGGTCTGCCTGTTTGATAAACAGCGTAATGCCTTGTTTATCAAGAAAGTGCACGGCATTGACGAGGAGATCGACAAAAACTGTCGTCAGGTCCGTTATCGCCTGGGCGAGGGGATTGTTGGCGCGGTGATGAGCCAACGCCAGGCGATGGTGCTGCCCAGGGTGGCAGACGATCCGCGTTTTCTTGGTCGCCTGAATATATACGATTACAGTTTGCCGCTGATTGGTGTGCCGATCCTCGGCACCGACGTACAGCCGGTGGGCGTGTTGGTGGCGCAACCGATGGCACTGCATGAGGACCGACTGCCGTCCAGTACTCGCTTTTTGGAAATGGTCGCCAATCTGCTGACCCCAACCCTGCGCGTTGCGCCAACGGCGATGCCGCTGACCGTAGATGCGCCGCCGCGCTGTAGCGTGCCACGGCAGGTAGGTTTTGAACAGATGGTGGGTAAAAGTCAGGCTATGCGCCAGACGCTGGATATTTTGCGTCAGGTTTCAAAATGGGATACCACAGTGCTGGTTCGTGGTGAAAGTGGTACTGGTAAGGAACTGATAGCCAACGCTATTCACTATAATTCGCCGCGCGCGACGGCACCTTTCGTCAAATTCAACTGCGCGGCCTTGCCGGATAACCTGCTGGAGAGCGAACTCTTTGGTCATGAAAAAGGTGCCTTTACTGGCGCGATCCGCACTCGCAAAGGCCGGTTTGAGCTGGCGGATGGCGGCACACTGTTTCTTGATGAGATCGGCGAATCCAGCGCCTCGTTTCAGGCCAAACTGTTGCGTATCTTGCAGGAGGGTGAAATGGAGCGTGTCGGGGGCGATACCACACTGAAAGTGGACGTACGTATTATCGCCGCCACCAACCGCAATCTGGAAGAAGAGGTGCGCGCCGGGAATTTTCGTGAAGACCTCTATTATCGCCTGAATGTCATGCCCGTCGCGCTGCCGGCGCTGCGTGAAAGGCTGGATGATATTGCCGATCTGGCCCCGTTTCTTGTGAAAAAAATTGCCTTGCGCCAGGGCCGTGAATTACGTATCAGCGAAGGGGCGATCCGTTTGTTGATGACCTACAGCTGGCCTGGCAATGTCCGCGAGCTGGAAAACTGCCTGGAGCGCGCCTCGGTGATGATTGAAGAGGGGCTAATCGACCGCGATGTGATTTTGTTTCACCACCACGAGTCGCCGACGTTGTCGGTAAAAACCAGCCCATTGCCTGTCGTCGATGAAAGCTGGCTGGATCAGGATCTGGATGAGCGGCAAAGGGTGATTGCCGCGCTGGAGAAAACCGGCTGGGTACAGGCAAAAGCCGCCCGGCTGTTGGGAATGACGCCGCGGCAAGTGGCCTACCGCATCCAGATTATGGATATCAATATGCATCGTATTTAAACTGTTAGCGGTTTGCGGCGGATTGTCGGCCTTGTTGCTTTTGGCACATTGTCGGCACAACGCCGCGAACCTGACAAAAAATGCCACACACTGCTTATTTTAATTGTATGAAAAACAACGTTTTTTAATCTATCCCCGCACGGTATAACCCTTGCAAAACAGAGAAACCTCCTGCTGATAAAGGTTTCCAGCTATGACATCCTGTTCGTCCCCTGCGGGTTGCTCCGGCCAAGGCTCAACCCGGGTTAATGATACCCAGGCCAGTAAAGCCGCCCAGCATCCCTGTTATTCGATCAGCGGACATCACCGCTTTGCCCGCATGCATCTGGCCGTGGCCCCGGCCTGTAATCTGCAATGTAACTATTGCAACCGTAAATACGATTGCAGCAACGAGTCGCGCCCCGGCGTGGTGTCCGAGCTGTTACTGCCGGAACAGGCGGTGGCCAAGGCGCGTCAGGTGGCGGCGGCTATTCCACAACTGTCGGTGGTGGGTATTGCCGGTCCCGGTGATCCGCTGGCCAATATCGGCCGTACCTTTCAGACCCTGGAACTGCTGCGTCAGCAATTGCCGGATCTTAAGCTCTGTCTCTCCACCAATGGTCTGATGCTACCGTCGGTTATTGATCGGCTGGTGGATGTCGGGGTTGATCATGTCACCGTCACTCTCAATGCGCTGGACCCGGCGATAGCCGAACAGATCTATGCCTGGCTTTGGTTCGACGGTGAACGCTATACCGGGCGCAGCGCGGCGCAATTGTTGATTGAGCGTCAGGCCGAAGGCATCAGAAAGCTCACCGAGAAAGGCATTCTGGTGAAAATCAACTCGGTGCTGATCCCCGGAATTAACGATCAGCATCTGCTGGCGGTAAGTCAGCAGATTAAGCAGTGGGGGGCCTTTTTGCATAATATTATGCCGCTGATCTCCCGCCCCGAGCATGGCACGGTGTTTGGACTTAACGGTCAGCCTGAACCAGAAGCGGATCAGACGGCGGCAATCCGCCAGGCCTGCGGTAGCTCAATGCCGCAAATGATGCACTGCCAGCAGTGTCGCGCCGATGCCATTGGCATGTTGGGGGAAGATCGCAATGCTGCCTTTCCGTTATCGGCGGTGCCGGTTACACCTCCCGCCTATCTGCCGATAATGCATCAGCGGGCACAGCTACATGCCAGCATTGTCAGTCAGGGGGAATCAGAAGAGGCTGATGCCTGCCTGGTGGCGGTGGCCAGCGGAGACGGCCAGGTGATCGATCGTCATTTTGGTCATACCGATCGCTTTACGCTCTATAGCCTGTCGGCGGCGGGGGTGGTGCAGGTCGGACAGCGCTTTACCCCGCGCTATTGCCACTCGCCGCAAGAGTGCGAGCCGCAGGATGCTGGCCAGGATATGGATGCCTTACTGGCATTGCTGGCCGATGTACAGGCGGTATTCTGTGCGCGTATTGGCCTCACGCCGTGGAAGCGGCTGGAAGCGGCGGGCATTGAGCCACAGATCAACGGTGCCTGGCAGCCGATCGAAGCGGTGTTGCTGCAGTGGTGGCAGCAGCGCAAGGCGGTAACGGGAGAAATGACCGCACGCGGGGTGGCCTGATGAACGGCGCTGACTATTGGCTGCGTCGTCTGTTGGCACTGTACTGGGGCGGACAAGCGCATTTCCCTGCTCGTATGGGCTTGCCTGCGGTGGCATGGCAGGAGCTGCTGGTGCGTCTGGGCTGCGTTGAACCGGCGATCGCACCCGGACAGATTGAGCAGCAGGCACTGATCGGGCTGTTACTGCACAGCCGCCGAAACGAGCGTCAACAGTTGGCCCAGTGGCTGGCACAATCCCTGACCGCCGATGCCGCGCCGATGCATGAACTAATTGCTACTGCATCGATGGGTTTTGACCATCTCTGGCAGGATCTCGGTCTCGATTCACGGGCGGAGTTGCGCGAACTGATGAGTGACTGTTTTCCGGAACTGGTACGGCTAAATCAACAAAATATGCGCTGGAAAAAATTCTTTTATCGTCAGCAATGTATGCGATCGCTGGGGGAAATTGTATGCCGCGCGCCAAGTTGTGAACAATGCTGCGAAAAATCGCTGTGCTTTGCCGAGGAGAGTGACTGATCCACCCCAGTGTCATTATAAAGTTTCACCATAATACCCTCATTTTGCTACTGATGTTTTGATTGCGGATTATCACTAATCCGCTTTTTTTTGGCGCAAAATTACCGATAGCAGATAACTTGTCAGCAACAAAAATGCCATTTTTCTTGCCTCAGCGCCGCGAGTTACCGATACTGCGAGTGAAATTTTCGTGATAAGCCAGATGTTGGCAGCTTTTCTTGCCTGTTCGCTGCTGAGTTTTCTCCCGCCACTGGCTATGCTTACCTCGCTGATTATAGCGGCCAAAATCCCGACAGGACCTGCCGGTGCTGTGCTTAGGGCATTGCGGCGACTAAAAATTGGATATTCATATGTTAACTTTGAAGAACCTCAATGCCACAGACGTTAAAAATGACGTGCTGGCCGGTTTTGTGGTTGCTGTCTCAATGATCCCGGAAGCGGTAGGTTTCTCGCTGGTGGCCGGGTTGTCGCCGATTGTCGGCTTGCATACCGCCTTTATTATTGGCCTGGTGACCGCACTGTTTGGCGGTAAACCCGGCATGGTTTCCGGCGCTGCCGGTTCGATTGTGGTGGTGTTGATGAGTCTGGCGGCGCAGCACGGTATGGGCTACGTACTGTGGGCCACCCTGTTTGCCGGTTTGCTGCAAATCGCTATTGGCGTTTTTCGCCTGGGCAAATTTATCCGTCTGGTGCCGCTACCGGCGATCCACGGTTTTGTTAATGGCCTGGCGATTGTCATTATGCTGGCACAGTGGCATATGATTGCCGGGCAGGGGCCGCTGATGTATGGGCTAGTGCTGTTGGCGATTGTCGTGGTAGTGCTGTTCCCGAAAATTACCCGGGTGATCCCTTCCTCACTGGCGGCGCTGATTATTGTCTCGGCAGTGGCCATCGGCTGGCATTTATCCACGCTGCGCGTTGGCGATCTGGCCGATATCTCGGGCTCGCTGCCCAGTTTCTCGCTGCCTGCCGTGCCGCTGACGCTGGATATGCTGAAAATCGTGCTGCCTTATGCCGTGGTGATTGCGCTGGTGGGGCTGATTGAGTCATTGCTGACCATGACCGTACTCGATGAAATGGGCGGTAAAAAAGGCAATGGCAATCTGGAGAGTATCGCCCAAGGGGCGGGCAATACTCTGTGCGGCCTGTTTGGCTGTTTTGCCGGTTGTGCGATGATTGGACAATCGATCATCAATTTTACTTCTGGTGGTCGTGGCCGTATTTCCGCTGCCGTCGGGGCAATACTGCTGATCCTGTTTGTAGTCAGTCTGGCGGGCTATATTGGTCTGCTGCCGGTGGCGGCGCTGGCCGGGATTATGCTGGTGGTCTGCTACAACACTTTTGAATGGAGCTCTCTGCGTCGTTTACGTCGTATGCCCAAAGCCGATGCGCTGGTGATGCTGGTAGTCACGCTGATCACCATTTTTACCGATTTGGCGATTGCGGTGATCAGTGGCGTAATTATTTCTGCTCTGGTATTTGCCTGGCAGCATGCGCGTATCCGTATTCGTCGCCGTCAGCAACAACAGGACAAGGTAGTCTATCAACTGGAAGGTCCGCTGTTTTTTGGCTCGGCGGCGGCCTTTGCCGAGCTGTTTACCCCGCAACAGGATCCACAGCAGGTGATTCTGGACTTTTCCGCTACCCGTGTCATGGACGCCAGCGGCGTTGAAGCCATTGATAAACTCACCGCCCGCTACCTGCAGGCCGGTAAAAGCATCAGATTGCGCCACCTCAGCGCCGATTGTATCAGCCTGCTAAGCAAAGCCGGGCCGTTTTGTAGCCACGAACTGGACGACCCTGCCTACCTGGTGGCGGAAGAGGACTATAAAACCGACGATCAACCGCGTGGCAAGGAGAGCTTTACGCTAAGAACCTGATAGCACTTATACGCGCACCGTTTCGCGGTTTTACTGTCGAGTCGGTGCGCGTGACCTGCGCTAAATAAAATAGGTTTCGATATGCAGATTTTCGCTAAAGGAAATAATATTAAATCCGCTGCTTTTTATATTGGCGGCACGGTGCGTACCATTTTGCCATTGAAAGCAAATCGCCGGAGAAACAGCAATGGAAATATTGTTTCTTTTTGCGATGGAGACAGTATGCGCATGTCCGCAACCAATATATCTGACGGCATAGTCATCGCATAGTTTGAGCAGCGTATCGCCGTTAATCAAGTTACAGATATCAACAATTGGTGTGCCAACGGGTAGAGGATGATGATGCAAAAAAATGGCAATGTCTTTATCGCTGTTTTTTCTTATCTTATCTTCCAATTCTGCAAGTTCCGAATTATCAATAAAACCGAAATCTTCATTTCTAACCAGGCTATTAATTTCAAGAAAAGCCCATTTCCCTGCTGCTATTTTATCCAGTGAATGCAAATTTTTTGCGGTTAAGGCCTGCTCGCGCATCCTGATTTTATTATCCTGATTACCAGCAAGAGCAAAGTAGGGTAACGCCAGGCGGTCCATGGCGCTATAGAAGTACTGATACGCCTCGCTACTACCATCACGGGAGATATTGCCGGTTACTACCAGCGCATCAATATTGAGTTGTTTTTGATTCTTGCAGATATAGTCTATGACATTGTTGAAAACCTGATAAACATTAACATCAAAGAGATTTTCACTTTTATCTGCCGCGAGATATATATCTGACATTTGCAATATTCTCATTACTGTTCCTTGAGTTATGGTAGTAAAATCATATTTGTTTCATCAAAGGGATTATTGAGAACGGTCAGATAAAATAGCCATCTTTATATTGGCAAAAAAGCTATAAGATAATTATTTTTTAATGTTGTTAATAGGCAGTGCGAATTCACTCTACCAGCGTTTAATAATTAACACAATATGTAGCCTGGCAAACAATAAGCCGAAGTGAAAGGATAATAATGGGAAAGTGTAGACAATAAGCTTTCTGAATATAGGAAGCAACCCGCCAGACCTGGTGCTGTAAACATCATGGCGGTGTCTTGCCGTTGGGCACAACACCGCCTGAAGATAAGTGTACAGGGGCTGTACACTCGTCGATAAGGCTTTTATAGCTCGGCTTTAAAGCTGTGCAAGCGGTTCATGGCTTTTAACAGACCGTCTTTCATCAGAATATCGGTGCAGCGCAGAGATTCATCAATGGCGTCGTCGATCAGTTTCTGCTCACTGGCAGGCGGTTTACCCAGCACAAAACCAACGACCTTATTGCGATCCCCCGGATGGCCAATCCCGATGCGCAGGCGATAAAAGTTGGGATTATTGCCTAATTTGTTCTGAATATCCTTCAGGCCATTATGGCCGCCGTTACCGCCGCCCAGCTTGATTTTTGCTACACCCGGTGGAATATCCAGTTCGTCGTGGGCCACCAGGATTTCGTCAGGCTCGATACGATAAAAATTGGCCACGGCAATCACCGCCTTGCCGCTTAAATTCATAAAGGTGGTGGGTACCAGCAGGCGTACGTCTTGCCCGTTAAGAGACAGACGTGCCGTGTAGCCGAAGAATTTGCTCTCTTCTTTTAACTGTTGGTTATGCTGACGCGCCAGTAAATCGACATACCATGCCCCGGCATTGTGGCGGGTCTGGGCATATTCTGCACCCGGGTTCGCCAGACCAACGATTAATTTAATGCTGCTCACGTTCGTTTCGCTTCTTGAAGGAATAATCTGGCCGATAGTTTACCCGCGCTTTGGCTTTGTGCCAAACCGCAGGGCAAATAAAGAGGCAATTACTTCAGAATCGAATAGTGACAATTAATAACTATTCACAATTCAGGGGGATAATCAAGCCAAAACGTAAAGTATTGTCATTTTTGATCCTGACACTGTGATCGCCTCCGCAACCTGTTATTGACCGGCAGACTATAATTTATACAGGACGAAAGCCAAGTCTTTGCCAAAAGGCAAAGGAAAGTTACAGGATCACTTGGAGGTGACGTATGAAACGTAAAAGCGCAATGGTTGTGGGTAATGTATTAATGGGACTAGGGTTGTTGACCATGGTTGGCGGTGTGGGTTATTCCATCCTCAACCAGATACCTAATTTGGGTCTGCCGCAGTTCTTTGCCCACGGTGCCATTATGAGCATTTTTATTGGTGCGTTACTGTGGTTGGCCGGTGCCCGAGTCGGTGGACGCGAACGCGTTGCTGACCGTTATTATTGGGTACGCCACTACGATTCAAGGTGCCGCAAAAACGAGCGCCATCCTTAAATAGCTCAGGATGCACCCTTGCTCAGTTCAGGTTGCAGGATTGGCTGCAGCCTGCAATTTCTTTGTCTGTCTATTGGCTCCCTGGTCTCGCCTATTTCGGCATGATTGACCGAGAGCCATATCAATGTCCAGCCAGCTCGTCGCACAAATAAAAATACCCCCGCAAATCACTTTACGGGGGTATTTGGCACGCTATAAATCAAAATCTATTAATGTTCAAACATCGCAGAAATAGATTCTTCATTGCTGATACGACGGATCGCTTCAGCCAACATGCCAGACAGCGTCAAGGTGCGAACATTTTTCAGTGCGCGGATTTCAGCTGACAACGGAATGGTATCGCAGACAATCACTTCGTCGATCACGGATTGCTTGATGTTTTCTACCGCGTTGCCGGAGAAGATTGGGTGGGTTGCGTAAGCGAATACGCGTTTGGCACCACGTTCTTTCAGCGCCTCGGCGGCTTTACACAGAGTACCGCCGGTGTCGATCATATCATCGACCAGAATACAGTCGCGACCGTTGACATCCCCAATGATATGCATAACTTGTGAAACGTTTGCGCGTGGGCGACGTTTATCGATAATGGCCATATCGGTGTCGTTCAATAATTTTGCAACTGCGCGAGCGCGGACCACGCCGCCGATATCCGGAGAAACCACAATCGGGTTTTCCAGATTTTGTTGCATCATATCTTCGAGCAGGATTGGGCTACCAAAAACGTTATCCACCGGGACATCAAAGAAGCCCTGGATTTGCTCTGCGTGCAAATCGACGGTCAACACACGGTCAACGCCGACGCTGGAAAGGAAGTCTGCCACTACTTTGGCGGTGATAGGCACACGCGCTGAACGCACGCGGCGATCCTGGCGTGCATAACCGAAGTAGGGGATAACTGCCGTGATGCGGCCGGCAGAAGCGCGCCGGAGGGCATCGACCATAACCACTAATTCCATCAGGTTGTCGTTAGTAGGTGCGCAGGTGGATTGGATAATGAAAATATCTCCGCCACGTACATTTTCGTTAATTTGCACACTTACTTCACCGTCGCTAAAACGACTCACGGCGGCATCACCTAGGCTGGTGTATAAACGGTTGGCAATACGTTGTGCTAGTTCCGGGATGGCGTTACCAGCAAAAAGCTTCATATCAGGCACGAGAAGAACCTCAGGCTTGCGTCCAGAGAAGATATCCGCTAATGGCTCCACCGGGCGGTGAGCGAAGCCACAGCAATATACACAGGTCGATCATGACCCTTGCGGGCCTTAACCCATTTTCTTGCCAGTTGTCGCCGGGCGACCGCTGGCAATCTATTGGGCATACCACATTATTCAAAATCTTGAGAGGCTGGCAAAGAACAGACACAATAACGGTCACTGTGGCTCTCTACGCTTTGGCTGCGGCTCTCATTCGTTCAGCACGGGTTTGATGCAGAGGAGAGAGATTAACTCCCCGGGCAACAAAGGCTTTCACCCATGCCGGAACTTTGCTCAACACCTCGTTGGCAGACTCTTGCGTGTCGAATTCGGCAAACACACAGGCCCCTGTTCCAGTGAGGCGTGACGGCGCGTATTCTAGCAGCCATGAAACAAGCTGTTCAACCTCGTAAAAACGTTTTCTTGCAATAGGTTCACAATCATTGATGTAAATGCTGTCTAAAAGCACATCTATCGACCGTTTTGGCGTATCACGGGTCAATTGTGGATCGCCAAAAATCGTCGGTGTTGGAATACTGACGCCAGGGTGAGCCACCAGATACCATTTTTCTGCGGGCGACACCGGCTGCAATATTTCGCCAATTCCTTCGGCAAAGGCAGCATGACCCATCACAAACACCGGCACATCGGCGCCCAGGGTCACCCCCAGTTCTGCAAGCTCGCTATCGCTTAAACCGCATTGCCACAGCATATTTAGTGCAACCAGCGTGGTGGCGGCATTGGACGAGCCGCCGCCGAGACCGCCGCCCATTGGCAAGCGCTTATCGAGGGTGATACTTACCCCGCGTGGCACCGCCATACGCTGTTGCAGCAAGCGGGCGGCCCGAATGATCAGGTTTTGCTCATTTGGCACACCGGCAATGGCCGGACTCAGGCTAATTTGCGGGTCGTCGCTGACCGCAAAAGCCAACCGGTCACCGTAATCGAGAAACTGAAACAGCGTTTGCAGATTATGGTAACCATCAGCGCGGCGGCCGGTGATATACAGGAATAAATTGAGTTTAGCCGGAGAAGGCCAAAATTGCGTCATCTCAGTTTAACGTCCAGCTATCCATTTTCAGTTTAATGCGCTGATCGCCCTGTGACAGCTCGAGGCGATTAGGCATGGCAGGCTGGCTATCGGTATCATAACCCTCATAGACCACACTGCCGCTCAGGCCCTGTTGCTGATAATTGACCTGGCGCAAACGGTATTGACTATCCAGGCTAAAGTCAGCGCTGTCACCGGGCAGCCCCAGCATCCACAGGCGTAAATTGGCCATCGGGATCGACATGCCGGTCAGCTTTCTGATCATATCATCAGGGTCGTTGCTGGTATAATGTTTGCCCTGATTATTGGTCAACTGTGCGACACCGCCTTGCACTTTCAGCTCCATTTCGGTGCTGCCCAATGGATTGGTCAACAGCAGGCGGTAGCTTTGGGCTGAATATTGTTGCCAGAAGAAGCGTGCATAAACTTTCTGCTTGTCAGAAATATAAGCAAAAGCGCCGCGGGTTTGGTAATGCTCCAGGCGCTTGACCTGCTGCTCATGCTGACGCCATTGCGGAGAGGTAGGGCTGGTTGCCGGACCGGTAGTGGGTGAAAAGGTCTGACAGGCGGTCAGCACCAGGCTGGCAAGGGGAAGCAGGCGAAGCAGTTTTGCTTTATGCATAGGCATAACGGGTTGGATCCTTTCTTAATCAACAGTGTTCAGACGCGGTCAGTTTAGCATATACCCGGCGGACTTAAAGCCGTCACCGGCGGTGTTTGTCCCGAAGAGGGGGGCGCTGGCCCCGATCGGCAGAAATTGGACCCTGGCGATCGTCCGTGAGACAGCTTGCCTTGGTGAGGGGGCAATTGTAATCAGCTTTTTCTGATGCCTGTCGTTAAGTCGGCAATAATACCTCATAAGGGGGGATTTAATAATTTTGCGGCGTCTTATGGCCGACATAAAATAGAAAATGCCTGACTGTCTTTATTGCCTGCTGAAATGGGTATTTTTAATATTGTTTTATTGGTTTTCGAGGATTATTTTGATGAGGTATTTCTACCTTATAATAGGAAATAAAGTACTTTTGCCAAGGCGTGCTGTGATAATGAGACGTTGTTCCGCTGGCCAGAGGCAGTAAGACAATTTGAGAATGGTTTTTAATTTACTTGAAAAGGAGGTCGGCAGCAGACTTTTACATCCTATACGACTAAAAACCGGACAGATAGTGCGGTGTCCCTTTTATTGATCTCGCGCATCTTGTAGAATGCGCATCAGACGTAAACCATATAAAGAAAAGTCTGATACAGCTATCGCGCTCATGACCCTGCTTGCACTAGGTATTAATCATAAAACCGCCCCGGTATCTCTGCGTGAACGGGTAACCTTCTCGCCAGATACTATCGAACAGGCACTCTCGAGCCTGCTTCAGCAACCGCTGGTGCAGGGCGGTGTCGTGCTGTCTACCTGTAATCGTACCGAATTATATCTTAGCGTCGAACAGCAGGACCAATTAGCGGGCAGCGGCACTGTGCATGAACAGCTGGTGGCCTGGCTATGTGATTACCATCAGTTAAGCGCCGACGAGGTTAATCAGAGCCTGTATTGGCATCAGGGGAATGACGCGGTCAGTCACCTGATGCGCGTGGCCAGTGGCCTGGATTCCCTGGTACTTGGCGAGCCGCAGATCCTCGGTCAGGTTAAGAAGGCCTTTGCCGAGTCGCAGCAGGGGCAGGCGGTATCCGGTGAGCTGGAACGTCTGTTCCAGAAGTCTTTTTCCGTTGCCAAACGTGTGCGTACAGAAACCGAGATCGGCGCCAGCGCCGTCTCGGTAGCCTTTGCGGCCTGTACGCTGGCACGTCAAATCTTTGAATCTCTCGCCGATGTCAATGTATTGCTGGTGGGCGCGGGGGAAACCATTGAACTGGTCGCCCGTCATCTGAGCGAACATAATGTCCGCCATATGATGATTGCCAACCGCACCCGTGAGCGTGCGCAAGTTCTGGCCGACGAAGTGGGTGCCGAGGTGATCTCGCTGCAAGAGATTGATGCCCGTCTCGCCGATGCCGATATCATTATCAGTTCTACCGCCAGCCCGCTGCCGATTATCGGCAAGGGGATGGTTGAAAGGGCGTTAAAAGCGCGCCGTAATCAGCCGATGCTGATGATCGATATTGCCGTACCCCGTGATATCGAGCCGGAAGTGGGTAAACTGGCCAACGCCTATCTTTATAGCGTTGACGACCTGCACGGTATTATTGAAAAAAACCTTGCCCAGCGTAAAGTCGCCGCCATTCAGGCCGAGTCTATCGTTTTGCAGGAAAGTGCCAATTTTATGGCCTGGCTGCGTTCCCAGGGTGCGGTCGAAATTATTCGTGATTACCGTAGCCGTGCCGAAGCCGTGCGCGCCGATATGGAAGCCAAAGCCATGGCCGCCATTGCACAGGGCGCAGATGTCCAAAGCGTTATTCACGAGTTGGCACATAAACTGACCAACCGCCTTATCCATGCTCCCACCCGTTCACTCCAGCAGGCCGCCAGCGACGGTGATGTTGAGCGTCTGCAAATTTTACGCGACAGCCTTGGGCTGGATCAGCAATAGTTCCTTTTATTACAGGGTTAAAAACCACGCATGAAGCCTTCTATTGTTGCTAAATTGGAAGTGTTACAAGAACGCCATGAAGAAGTTCAGGCGATGCTCGGCGACGCCGCCGTGATTGCCGATCAAGACAAATTCCGCAATCTTTCCCGCGAATACGCGCAGCTTAGCGACGTTTCCGCCTGTTTCCTTAACTGGCGTCAGGCGCAAGACGACCTCGCTGCCGCGCAGGAGATGCTCGACGATCCTGAAATGCGCGAAATGGCCCAGGACGAAATCAAGCACTGCCAGAGTAAACTCGAAGAGCTGGAGCAAGAGCTGCAACTGCTGTTGCTGCCGAAGGATCCCGACGATGAGCGCGGCTGTTTCCTGGAAGTCCGTGCTGGTACCGGCGGTGACGAAGCAGCAATTTTTGCCGGTGACCTGTTCCGCATGTACAGCCGCTACGCCGAAGCGCGCCGCTGGCGTGTAGAAGTCATGAGCGCCAATGAAGGCGAACATGGCGGTTACAAAGAAGTGATCGCTAAAGTCAGCGGTGACGGGGTTTACGGCCAGTTTAAATTTGAGTCGGGCGGGCATCGCGTGCAGCGCGTTCCCGAAACCGAATCACAGGGGCGTATCCATACCTCCGCCTGCACAGTGGCCGTGATGCCTGAAGTGCCAGAAGCCGAGCTGCCGGAAATCAACGCTGGCGATCTGCGTATTGATACTTTCCGTTCTTCCGGCGCCGGTGGCCAGCACGTTAACACCACCGACTCCGCTATTCGTATTACTCACTTACCGACCGGTATTGTGGTGGAGTGTCAGGATGAACGCTCACAGCACAAAAACAAGGCCAAGGCGATGTCGGTCCTCGGTGCGCGTATTCGTGCCGCGGAAATGGCAAAACGTCATGAAACCGAAGCCTCGACGCGCCGCAATTTGCTCGGTACCGGCGATCGTTCCGACCGTAACCGTACTTATAATTTCCCGCAGGGAAGGGTGACCGACCATCGTATCAACCTGACGATTTACCGTCTGGATGAAGTGATGGAAGGTAAGTTGGATATGCTGATCCAACCTATTGTTCAGGAATATCAGGCAGACCAACTTGCTGCCTTGTCTGAGCAAGAATAATGGATTTTTCCAGTTGGCTGACTGCTGCTGTTGGCCGCCTGGCGGCCAGCGACAGCCCGAAACGCGATGCGGAAATTCTGCTCGGGCATGTTACCGGCCGTTCTCGTACCTGGCTAATGGCCTTTGGCGAAGCCCAACTTGACGATGCACAGTTGCTGGCTCTCGAAGCGTTGCTACAGCGGCGCGAACAGGGCGAGCCTGTTGCTTATCTGCTGGGTGAACGCGAGTTCTGGTCTCTATCCTTTACGGTCTCTCCGGCGACCTTAATCCCCCGTCCTGATACCGAGTGTCTGGTTGAGCAGGCTTTGCTGCGTCTTGGCGCCGCTGGTAGCCGGGTGCTTGATCTCGGTACCGGAACCGGTGCTATTGCGTTGGCGATGGCCAGTGAACGCCCGGATTGCCAGTTCACCGGTGTGGATGTGCAGCCCGATGCCGTGGCGTTGGCGCTGCACAACGCCGCAAGACTGGCTATCCCTAACGCCCGCTTTTTGGCTGGCAGCTGGTTTGCTCCGGTTAGCGGTGAAAAATTTTCATTGATTGTCAGTAATCCACCCTATATCGACGCCAGTGACCCGCATCTGGCGCAAGGGGATGTGCGTTTTGAACCGGCCAGCGCTTTGATTGCCGATAATAACGGCCTGGCGGATCTTGATTATATTGTCAGACAGGCATCGTATTTTTTGCAGCCGCAGGGATGGTTGCTGCTGGAGCACGGCTGGCAGCAGGGGGCCCCGGTACGCCAGATGTTGCAGGCGGCCGGTTTTAGCGCCGTCGAGACGATCCAGGATTACGGGAATAACGACCGTGTAACGCTGGGGCAATGGCCAGGGTCGCCACCGGTTGAATGATGCCAGGGTATTACTGGATTTTTTCAGGTTGTCGATCATCCCATAGGCGTCTGATGCCCGGGAGAACGCCAACAGTTCTGCATTTGACTGGTTACTCTACAAAAAGGAACAGCAATGTCGTCTTATATTTGGGTGAAAAACTTCCATCTGCTGGTAATTGCCATCAGTATCCTGCTGTTTGTTCTGCGTTTCTTTTGGAAATGGAACCAATCGGCGATAATGCAGCAGCGTTGGGTAAAAATCGTACCGCATATTGTTGATACGTTGATGTTATTAAGCGGTATTTCGCTGATTTTTATCACCCACTTTTATCCCTTCTCGCCACAAGGTTCTTGGCTGACCGAAAAGCTTTTTGGCGTTATTATCTATATTGCACTTGGGTTTGTGGCACTGGGTTCGGGTAAAAACGGTTTACGCAGCCAAAAGGTGCGTACGCTGGCATTTATTCTGGCCTTGGGTTGTTTGTATTTGATTGTTAAGCTAGCCACAACGAAAATACCGCTGCTAATGGGATAACTATGAATACCATTGCCGATTTTGAATTTAATGCAGCGCCGCTGAGCGCCGGTGTCATTCTGGTGACTCAGGAAATCCGCTTTGATTTTAAGGCTGACGACGTCAGCCGACAGTTGCAGGCTCTGGTGGATGAAGCCAGAAGCAAAGTGCCCGCAGATATCAATCAGGATCAGCAGCTTGAAGTTCTGATCGAGCTATTTTACCGCACCTGGGGATTTGGCGGGGCGGGGGGAGTTTATCGCCTGTCAGATGCCATCTGGATTGATAAGGTTCTGGCTTCCCGTCAGGGGACGCCGGTGTCATTAGGGGTGATCTTTTTGCATATCGCCCACGCCCTGGACCTGCCCCTGATGCCGGTTATCTTCCCCACCCAGCTGATTTTGCGCGCCGACTGGCTTGATGAAGAGATGTGGCTGGTGAATCCGCTTAACGGTGACACCCTCAGTGAGCACGTCTTGCAGGTGTGGCTAAGAGGCAATCTTGGCGTTAGCGCCGAGATCGAAGATGAAGATCTGGAAGAAGCCGATCACACCATGATTATCCGCAAGATGCTCGATACGCTGAAAGCGGCACTGATGGAAGAAAAACAGATGGAGCTGGCGCTTTCTACCAGTGAAGCGGTGCTGGAGTTTGACCCTGATGATCCCTATGAAATCCGCGATCGCGGTTTGATATATGCGCAACTGGACTGTAACCACGTGGCGATTTCCGACCTCAGTTACTTCGTTGAGCAATGCCCGGAAGATCCTATTTCTGAGGTGATCAAAGTTCAAATTCATTCTATTGAACAAAAACAGATCACCTTGCACTAAGGATGTTCAGGGTTGGACAATCTATCTTATGTATTTTTACTGATTAAGGCCAAAGCATGAAACATAAAGTGGTGAGCATTAAGGACATTAACGTAGCAAACGATTTGCCGTTTGTGTTATTTGGCGGCATGAATGTGCTGGAATCACGTGATATGGCAATGCGTGTTTGCGAACACTACGTTAAAGTCACTGACAAACTTGGCATTCCTTATGTTTTTAAAGCCTCTTTTGATAAAGCCAACCGCTCTTCGATTCACTCTTATCGTGGTCCGGGCCTGGATGAAGGCATGAAAATCTTCCAGGATCTGAAAGCGGCCTTTGGGGTGAAAATTATCACTGACGTGCATGAGAGCTGGCAGGCGCAGCCGGTGGCCGACGTGGTTGACGTTATTCAGTTACCTGCTTTCCTGGCGCGTCAGACCGACCTGGTGGAAGCCATGGCCAAGACCGGTGCGGTCATTAACGTGAAAAAACCGCAGTTTGTCAGCCCGGGACAAATGGGCAATATCGTCGATAAGTTTAAAGAAGGCGGTAACGATCAGGTTATTCTGTGCGATCGCGGCAGCAACTTTGGTTATGACAACCTGGTTGTCGATATGCTGGGTATGAACGTCATGATTAACGCCACCAATGGCCATCCGGTGATTTTTGACGTTACCCATGCGCTGCAGACGCGTGACCCGTTTGGTGCCGCTTCTGGCGGTCGTCGTGCGCAGGTTGCCGAGCTGGCACGTGCCGGGATGGCGGTGGGCATTGCCGGGTTGTTTATCGAAGCGCATGAAGATCCTGCCCATGCCAAATGCGACGGTCCTTCCGC
The DNA here is from genome assembly GCF_012933545.1 of Rouxiella aceris. Classification (GTDB taxonomy): domain Bacteria; phylum Pseudomonadota; class Gammaproteobacteria; order Enterobacterales; family Enterobacteriaceae; genus Rouxiella; species Rouxiella aceris. The sequence continues at coordinate 283,431 of NZ_JAADJU010000003.1, forward strand.
ATTGCCACTCGATAAGCTGGAACCTTTCCTGATGCAGATTAAAGCCATTGATGACCTGGTAAAAAGCTTTCCGCCGCTGGATACCAGCAAATAAAAAAGGCTTAATACGCTAACTAACAAGGCGACAGCGATGTCGCCTTTTTTTATGCTTAAAAACAGAAGAAAAAGCAGAAAACCGAAAACTTATAGTCGACTATTCGCTTATTATCTTCGGCATTGTCGCGGGTTTATTTAAAAGAAAATCCTAAATTTAGTCCATTGCTTATACGGATTTTTTGCTGTCTCACGGAGAGCGGAAAATAGTCACTTATTTAAGACTTAAATTAATTTGATAAAACATTATGCATATTAATAGCAGTAATGCCAGTCAGCCATACTATTTTGACAGTGCGCCGATTAAGGAAAGTAAAGTTACTCCCGATCTTGCCAGTGAAGGCGAAGCGCCTATTTTTTCGGTATCCGATTTAATGGAAAGGCTGCGTTCTAAGCTGGAAGTAGAACTTAATACAACCAATGTAGCTGCGTTTAAAAAAGCGGTCTATGAGCTATTTGACGTGCAAGCCAATGTGATGATCAGGGAAGCGCAAGAGCAAAACCCGGGAGTGAAAAAGGAAGTTGCACCGCATGCTGCAGCATCTTGCCTGTTGCAGACCCAATGCTTTGATTATGACACATTATGCAGCATCCGCAGGTTGCGTGAATTTTGCGAGCGAAATGGCGACATGGCAATAAATGCCGCAGTCCGTCACAGCGATTTTTCCGGAATTAGCCATATCGCCGCTTTCTCCGTGGCCATGCAAACAATGATTATTACCGAGGAGTCCCGCTGCGAGCTGAATATGGCCGGGTTGGCTAAGATACTTAACAGTAACGACTATCCCAAGCCCGCATTATTTACACGACTGATTAAACTGCAGCAGGATATTGATGACTGGCTGGAGGGCAGAGGAAGCAATCAATTACCTGAAGTGCTGTCATTAACCTATAATAAAGAACAGGCAGAGAGAATATTTAGTTTAAAATATTAGCAGCTCGCCATTTTATGCGGGGAACAGCGAGTTGTTGCGCGGTTGGCAGAATGACAATCAGCAGCGATGACCACAAAACAAGAAGGCCCTGATTTTCATCAGGGCCTTCTTGTTTAATTTGGCGGTGAGAGAGGGGTTCGAACCCTCGATACGCGTTAGCGTATACACACTTTCCAGGCGTGCTCCTTCAGCCACTCAGACACCTCACCGTGTCGTTACGCTGCTAAGCAGTGCAACGGGGCGCTACTATAGGGAGACAACCCTTGACGGTCAAGAATTATTTCGCAAATCGCCGTCGGCTGACTACGCATTCGGCAGTTTGCTGATTTATTGCCCGTTTATGGCGAGAAATAGCGTTACAGTGCAGGTACCGGCGGGTAGCAGTCCGGCAAAATTGTGCCATTTTACCCGCCGCAGAAAACACAAAGGGCCCTGATTTTCATCAGGGCCCTTGGCATAAATATGGCGGTGAGGGAGGGGTTCGAACCCTCGATACGCGTTAGCGTATACACACTTTCCAGGCGTGCTCCTTCAGCCACTCAGACACCTCACCATATGATTAAGCAGACACGCTGTGCTGCTCAATCGGCGCTAATGTAGGGAAATCTGCGTCCAGCGTCAACACTCTTTTCTCACTATCGCTCCGTTTAGCGAAAATTAAAGCAATTTGCTGATTTACCGAGCAAAATAGTAGAGATCCCTTCGCTGGATCCTGCGATTTTTAACCGGGCGTCATCACATGGCTTGTTAATAACTACAGACCCGGCACGCCCTTTGTCTATGTGGGTTGTCGCCCGAAATTCCGTCTCGCGGTTTTGCTTGCTGGGGCCTTTTTTATGAGGCGATGCCATTGAAAGGTTGCATCGCAGTGATTTTAGAGGAAATCTAACAGGCCTAAGGAGATATCGAACATGAACATCCTATTTTATCACCCTACAGGTAATGCTACACCGTGGATTGACGGCATCAGCCAACGGCTGCCCACGGCCAACGTCCGCCTCTGGCTAAGAGGGGATAACCAACCTGCCGACTATGCGTTGGTCTGGCACCCTCCTCATGAAATGCTTGCCTCCCGCACTACACTCAAAGGCATCTTTGTACTCGGGGCTGGCGTTGATGCCATTCTGACCCAGGAACAGCGCCAGCCCGGCACCTTGCCTGCTGGTGTCCCCTTGTTCCGCCTGGAAGATACCGGTATGGCGTTACAGATGCAGGAATATGCCCTGGCCAGCGTATTGCGTTATTTTCGCCGTATGGATGAATACCAGCTGCTTCAGCAGCAAAAGCAATGGCGTCCGTTGCCGGTGCATCAACGGGATGACTTTACTATCGGTATACTCGGTGCCGGTGTGCTGGGTAGCGCCGTCGCGCAACAGCTGGTGGCGATGAACTTTAAGGTTCGTTGCTGGAGTCGCAGCGCCAAAAACCTCAACGGCGTCGACAGCTTCTATGGTGACGAGCAACTGCCAACCTTTGCGCAAGGATGCAAACTGTTGATTAATCTGCTGCCTAATACCCCGCATACCCAGGGGATCCTCAATAGTCGGCTATTTGCCTGGCTACAGCCGCAGGCGTATCTAATCAATCCGGGACGTGGCAGACATCTGGTCGACGGCGACCTGCTATCGGCATTAGACAGCGGCCAGCTCGCTGCTGCCACGCTGGATGTGTTTGTGGAAGAACCCATGCCACGCATGCACCCATTTTGGTCACATCCGCGTGTTAGCATCACCCCACATATCGCTGCCGATACCCTGCCTGCAGAAGCCATGGACAGCATTGTCGCCAATATCCAGGCGATTGAGGCAGGGCGAGCACCGAGTGGGCGGGTCGATCGCACGCGGGGGTATTAATTTGCCTCCCGGGATCGGCCGTTTCATCTGCTAAGCTTTTAACGCCGTCCGCAGTTGCGCCGTGACGGCCACATTTATTCAGGAGAGGTTATGTTTCCGGTCGATTTACATATGCACACCGTTGCCAGCACCCACGCTTATAGCACGCTGCACGACTATATTGCCGAGGCTCAGCAGAAGGGGATCCGCCTATTTGCCATTACCGATCACGGTCCGGATATGGCGGATGCTCCGCACTACTGGCATTTTATGAATATGTCGGTCTGGCCAAGAGTGATCAATGGTGTGGGTATTTTGCGTAGTATCGAAGCCAATATCAAAAATCGTCAGGGGGATATCGACTGTACCGGCCCAATGTTAACGGCGGTGGACTTTGTGATTGCCGGTTTTCACGAACCGGTAATGCCGCCGGTGGATAAAGAGACTCATACCGAGGCGATGATTGCCGCCATGGCCGCTGGCGAGGTGCATATTATCAGCCATCCCGGCAACCCGAGATATCCTGTCGATATCCCGGCAGTTGCCGCCGCGGCCGCAAAATATCAGGTGGCCCTCGAGTTAAATAACTCCTCCTTTACCCATTCGCGGGTGGGCAGCGAGGCAAACTGTCGCGCTATTGTCGCGGCTGTAAAAGAAGCAGGCGGTTGGCTGGCACTGGGCTCGGACTCGCATATTGCCTACGCGATGGGCGGCTTTGAGCATTGTGAACGCATACTGCAAGAGGTGGGATTCCCGCCTGAGCGCATTCTTAATGTCAGTCCCCAACGCTTTCTGCGTTTTTTGCAGCAGCGTGGCCGCGCGGCAATTGCAGAATTTAGCGAACTATGACATTGTCGCGCCAATATTGCTTTGCTCCTTACTCGGGTTTTAATAATGAATGAATTTTCGATTGTCTGTCGCGTGCTGGGCACGCTGTTTTATCGCCAGCCGCAGGATCCGCTGTTGGTGCCGCTGTTTGCGCTGATCCAACAGGGCAAACTGCGTGAGCACTGGCCGCTGGAGCAAGATGCCTTGCTGCTGCGTTTACAGGAGAGCGCCGATCCGCAGGCGCTCGCTGCCGAGTTTAATCATCTGTTTGTCGGTAGCGCTTGTGCCGTTTCGCCGTTTCGCAGCAGTTATGTCAGCGGTGAGTCCGAGCTGGAAGTACGGACTTTCCTCTCCCAACGGGGGATGCCGGTAAGTGAAGCACCGGCGGACCACTTTGGTTCTCTGCTGCTGGCGGCGTCCTGGCTGGAAGATCAGTCGCAGGAAGATGAAGTGGCAGCGCAAATAACGCTGTTTGACGAGTACCTGTTGCCGTGGTGCGGCAAGTTTCTCGGCAAAGTTGAAGCCCACGCCACCAGCGGCTTCTACCGGACCTTATGCGAAATCAGCCGTGAAGCCTTGACGGTCATGCGTGATGAGCTGGAAGAGTCGCTGCCGGAAGATATTGAAGACAGCGAAGAAGACGAACAATAAGTTGTTTTGCGCTAAATAAAAAACCCCTGTCGCCAACGCTGGCCCAGGGGTTTTGCTTTTATGCGCTATTGCAGCCAATAAGTTAATCGGTAAATGGGATCACCAGCTTGCCGGGTTGTACTTCCAGTCCTTTTGCCAGTTTCTTGGCCATGGCCTGCGCCTTGCTGCGTTCGCCATCCAGCACATAGGCCGGTTTCTGGTCAAAATAGGACTTGAGCGACTGGTTAAGATAAGGCATTAAACCTTTCATAATCGACTGCATTTTGTCCGGTTTGACGGTGTAATCCACCACTTCCATATCTTTGAGGAAAATGGCGCCCTGGGTTTTGTCGAAGCTTGGTGTCGCTTTCAGCGTTACCGTCATATTGGCCTTTTGCGGGCCAAATAAGGAGGTGACATCGATATCGGCATCTCCTGTCAGCGTGACCTTGCCCGGTTCCGCACGGCCAATCTGGCTGCTCAGGTTGCTCAGGGTCAGGCGGGCGTCAACCAGCCCGGGAACGCCCAGCTGTTGCTGGAAGTTGTCGTGTTTTTTCAGGTAATCATTGACCTCCTGCTCACTGAGCGTGTATTGCGTCAAATGATTACAGCCGGCAAGCAGGCCGGTAAAGATCAGGGCAGCGGCCCCCAAAAATAGCTTTCTCATGACTTCCTCTTAAAGTTGTCAAAGGATCGATATAAACGCTGAACGCGTGATTCATTCACGGCAGCGAAATCCAGCAGATAAAACGACGACAATTCGCCGCGCCGACTACTATGCCCGGATTTTAAACGGAATACTTTCAATGTAATGGCATTTTTTTGCCAAAAAGTGTCAATCAGCTACTGTTATGCAACAGACGACGGCAATTGCCAATCAGACAACGCTGATTGGCAAAAGTCACGGGTAGGCAAGGAATAAGGGCCGCACTTTTATGCGGCCTCGAGAAATAGCAGATCAACTGGCCATGCTGGTCAACAGATTGATTTGTGTCTGTTTGGCCATATTGTCGCGGTAAGCCTGCACCCGGGGCGGATAATCGACCCCCTTGACGATGGATAACGAACGCAGTAGCGGGAACAGGTGGATATCATCGAGCGATAGCTCGCCGTTACAGGCGTTGGGTTGTTTAATCAATTTGTCGAGAGCGCGCAGATCTTGACTGATTTTTTTTACCAGACCGTCGGAGTGTTGCAGATGGTCTTGAAAATCACCGATCTGCGCCTGCTTGTTGGCGGTAAAATGCTCGCGGGCCTGCGCGGTGGCAAACTCTCCCAAGGGCGCGCGGGCAAAACGGGGCAGCAATAGTTTGGCGGTGTACTCGGCAACCTGACGCAGCCAGGCAGTAATCGCCGGATTGGTCGGCCCGTTCAGCAACGGTTTACGGTCAGAATTATCGATATAGTGCACGATATCCATACTTTCCGGCATACAGCTACCGTCGGCCTTTTGCAGGATCGGCACCACTTTTTTACCGACCATTGACTGCGGGGTGATTTCATCATCATTAAGCAGGGCGTTAACTTCGATTGGCAGATTTTTTAATCCAAAGATCATGCGGGCTTTTACGCAGTAGGGACAGTGTTCATAAACGAATAACTTCATGATACGTCGCTCCTTTAATATCGGCCAGAGTGAGAAGGGAAGAATATTTCGCCGTAAAACTTGTCGTTTACCAGACAAGTTTCTGTCTCTGAGTATGGTCAACAAGGGGGACGAGATCAAACCGGCAGGAGACGAAGACGGTTAGCTGCCCCCAAGCATTGCCGGTTCGATGCGACGTAGATGAAATTGCCAGTAAAGGCCGGTGAGGGTGATCAGCCCGACAATGCCTAATAAAAACCAAGGCAGTTCAGGTAGTTGCAGCGCACGCCCGGTGTCATACATCCAGCCGCCGCCGGTATAGCCAATCACGCCGCCCAGCGCCAGGCCCAAACGGCTAAATCCCATATAGCTGCCGCGCGCCCGGGCATCAGCCAGCGAAGCACTCAGGGTTTCTCGCGCCGGTTCGGCAATAATTGAACCTATGTAGAAAAAACCGATCAGTAACAGCAGCGGATTAAGTCCATGAACCAATCCCACCGGCAGCAGGCTGAGGGTCATAATCAGCAGGCCACACATCAGGCGCTGTTCCAGACTGAAGCGCTTTTCACTCCAGCGAGCAACAGGATAGAGCAGCGTCAGCGATAGCGCCGCCTCAATGGCGTACATCCATTTTACCGCTGTTGGCGTACCGGCCATATCATTGACCGCAATCGGCAACATTAACATTACCTGGACGGTAAGCATGTAATAGCCGGTCAGGGTGAGCACATAGCTGATAAAGCGTTTGTCACGCATTACCCGCATCATGCCTTCAGCCATCGGGGTGCGCGTGGTGGAGATACGGTAAGCAGGAAGGAAAAAGGCATTACAGCCAGCGGCAAGAATAAAAATTCCGGCGCCAACCCAGCAGACATAATGGAAGTTATATTGCAGCAGCCAGCTACCAATCAGCGCGCCAATCACCGCACCTGCGCTGTCTTGCATCATCAACAGCGAGTAGAAACGACTGCGTTCATGGGGACGGGTCAGTTTAATCACCAGCGCCGTACGCGGCGGGTCAAACAGTGTACCGCCGAGCCCGGATAAAATGCAGGAACACACCAGGATCCACGGGCTATCGGCCAGCGCCATCACCGCAAATCCTGCCGCACGTAACAGCATGCCGGTAACGATCATCGGTTTGGCACCAAAACGATCGGCAATGGCACCGCCAAAAATCCCCAGTCCCTGTTGCGTCAGTTGACGCAGACCCAATGCCAGCCCGACGGCCATAGCGGCCCAACCGAGTTGATCAACAAAGCGAATGGAGATCAGCGGAAAGACCACAAAAAAGCCGAGTACCACCAAGGCATTGTCGAGCAGAACAAAATATTTTCCCAAGCTACGCGCTTGCGATACCAGAGACATGCGTCACCCTGAGCAATTAACAGGCATCCATTCCAACGATGCTAGCAGATAAAAGAAGCTTACCTAGTCTGCACCGGAAACCATTAATTAGATAGGGCGCTATAGATAATATTTTTTTATCGTAAAGATGCGTTTAGGCTGGCAGAATCAATGCGCCACCGCTGAAAACATAAGATATATCTATGAAAGATTCTGCGGTGACACGCATGCTGTCTTTAACACAATATGCGCGCCTCGATTATCATGCAGTAAAGGGCGGTGGCGAAAGTATCGCAGCATCGGAACACGCCACGTCGGTTCCTACAAAATGTTCTTATCGAGCCCTATATAATCAGGAGAGAAGGGATGTTTGGCTATCGTTCGGCGGCACCAAAAGTGCGGCTAACTTCGGATCGTATGGTGTTGCGACTGGTTTATGAACGCGACTCCCATCGACTTGCGGAATACTATGCAGAAAACCGCGCCTTTTTAAAACCCTGGGAACCTATCCGGGATGAAAGTCATTGTTATCCTTCCGGCTGGCAGGCACGCCTCGGTCTGATTAACGAAATGCAGAAACAGGGCACCGCCTACTATTTTGTTTTGCTCGATCCTGATGAAAATCATATCCGCGGGGTGGCCAATTTCAGTAATGTTCTCCGCGGCTCCTTCCATGCCTGTTTCCTGGGTTATTCCCTTGGGCAGCAGTGGCAGGGGCAAGGGTTAATGTATGAAGCATTGCAGACATTGATCCGTTATATGCAGCGTCAGCAGCGAATACACCGCATTATGGCCAACTATATGCCCCACAATCATCGTAGCGGCAATCTGCTGGAGCGTCTGGGATTTGAACGCGAAGGTTATGCCAAAGATTATCTGTTGATTGACGGTAAATGGCAGGACCACGTTTTGATGGCATTGACTGACCCTCAGTGGCTGCCACCGCGTTAAGTGTAAAGAGGATGATGATGAAATATCTATTTAGTGACAAAGAGGCGCGAGTGATCGGCTGTATGCTGGAAAAACAGCTCACCACGCCAGAACAATATCCTCTTAGCCTCAATAGCCTGACCACCGCCTGCAATCAAAAGACCAATCGCGAGCCGGTCATGGAGTTGAGCGAGAGCGAGGTGCAGCAGACCCTTGACTTGCTGCTGCGTAAACACCTTATTCGTTCCGTTAGCGGCAGCCGTACCATGAAGTATGAGCACCGTTTTTGTAATTCGGAATTTGGCAATCTCAAATTCTCCGCCGAAGAAGTTGCGGTGATCACCACGCTACTGTTACGCGGCGCACAAACCCCGGGCGAACTGCGCACCCGCAGCAATCGGCTGCATGATTTTAGTGATGTGTCGGAGGTTGAAAATACCTTACAAACCCTGGCTACGCGTGAAGACGGCCCTTTTTGTGTCCGCCTGGCCCGCGAACCTGGCAAACGAGAAAGCCGCCATATGCACCTGTTTAGTGGCGAAGTCAGTGACGTGGCGGATGACGAAGAGGTGTCCCTGACTGGCGGCGGCCTGCGCCAGGCCACCGACGATGAACTGGTTGCGCGAGTCAGCGTACTGGAAACGGAAGTGGCGGAGCTGAAACAGCGTCTCGACCATCTGCTGGCCAGGCTGGCCGATTAAGGAAAGCAAAATGAGAAAACTTCGGATTGGCGTGGTGGGGCTGGGCGGCATTGCGCAAAAAGCCTATCTGCCGGTGCTCAGTCAGGCAAAAGCGTGGACACTTAGCGGCGGGTTTTCCCCCAATCAGCCGCGGGCGCAGGTGATCTGCGATAGCTATCGCTTCCCCTGTTTTGCGCAGCTTGATGCCCTGGCCAACGCCTGTGATGCGGTATTTGTGCATAGCAGCACCGAGTCACACTTTGCGGTGGTCAGTCAGTTATTGAACGCCGGGGTGCATGTTTATGTCGATAAACCGCTGGCCGCCAATCTGGAGCTGGCCGAGCAACTGCTGGAGCTAGCCGAACGGCGTGGGAAAATGCTGATGGTAGGGTTTAACCGGCGTTTTGCACCACTGTATCGTCAACTAAAGCAGAGCCTGAGCGCGCCGTCGTCAATCCGCATGGACAAACATCGTAGTGACAGCATAGGACCACAGACCGTGGGATTTACGCTGCTGGATGATTATTTGCACGTAGTTGATACCGCCCTGTGGCTGGCCAATGGCCAGGCCAAACTGATTGACGGCCAAATTGACTGCAACGAACAGCAGCAACTGGTCTATGCCGAGCATCAGTTTGCCTGTGGCCAGACGCGGGTCACCACCGCCATGCATCGTCGCGCCGGTACGCAGCGCGAAGTGGTGCAGGCGGTGGATATGGGGGCCTGGTATCAGGTTAGCGAAATGCGCCAATGGCAGCAGGAGCAGGGAGGTAGCCTTAGCGAACTCCCGGTTCCCGGCTGGCAAACCACTCTGGCACAGCGTGGTTTTGAGGGGGCAATCAGCCATTTTATTGATTGTGTCAGTAATCAGACCGCACCTGAAACCAGCGGGGAGCAGGCGATCCTCGCGCAGCGATTTATTGCCCGGCTGCTGACGGCACAGTAAATACGCCAGGCAAGAAACAATATATAACAACTGCCTGTAGCTATTGTGTTTTTGATACGTAGACTATAGCGGTCATTCCAGGGGTCAGCCCTACTATCCATACCCGTTGCAGTGAAGCCAGGCTTTGCCCCAACGGTGGTTATAAACCTTGCCGGTGCCTGCTACTCGGGGTTTTCCGGTCATAAGAAAAAGTCACATGAATCTATTGAAGTCTTTAGCTGCCGTCAGCTCCATGACGATGTTTTCGCGGGTATTGGGTTTTGCTCGCGATGCCATAGTTGCCAGGGTTTTTGGCGCTGGTATGGTTACCGATGCATTTTTCGTTGCTTTTAAGCTGCCGAACCTGCTGCGGCGTATTTTTGCCGAAGGGGCATTTTCACAGGCGTTTGTGCCGATCCTTGCCGAGTATAAAAGCCAGCAGGGTGAAGAAGCAACTCGCACTTTTGTTGCCTATGTTTCCGGTTTGCTAACCCTGGTTCTGGCCTTGGTGACGGTAGCCGGTATGCTGGCCGCACCCTGGGTGATCTATATTACTGCGCCGGGATTTGCCGATACCCCGGACAAGTTTGCCCTGACCAGCGCCTTGTTGCGCGTTACTTTCCCGTATATTTTATTAATTTCCCTGGCGTCGTTGGCCGGGGCGATCCTTAACACCTGGAACCGTTTTTCCATTCCGGCGTTTGCACCGACCTTTCTTAACGTCAGCATGATCCTGTTTGCGCTATTTGCCGCTCCCTATTTTCATCCGCCAGTTATGGCGTTGGCCTGGGCCGTGGTGGCAGGGGGAGTATTGCAACTCGGCTATCAATTGCCTCATTTGAGAAAAATCGGCATGCTGGTTTTACCGCGGCTGAATCTGAAAGATGCGGGCGTCTGGCGGGTAATGCGGCAGATGGGGCCGGCGATCCTCGGCGTCTCTGTCAGCCAGATATCGCTGATTATCAATACCATCTTTGCTTCGTTTCTGGTGTCGGGTTCGGTGTCCTGGATGTATTACGCTGACCGTCTGATGGAGTTTCCTTCCGGTGTGCTCGGCGTGGCGCTGGGCACCATCCTGCTGCCTTCGCTAGCGCGCAGCTTCTCCAGCGGTAACCACCAGGAATATAACCGTCTGATGGACTGGGGGCTTCGTCTGTGCTTTTTGCTGGCCCTGCCGAGTTCGGTGGCACTAGGGATCCTTGCCAAACCACTGACCGTTGCCCTGTTCCAGTATGGCAAGTTCAATGCCTTTGATGCGTCGATGACGCAACGTGCGCTGGTGGCCTATTCTGTCGGGTTGATGGGGCTGATTGTGGTAAAAGTGCTGGCCCCGGGTTTTTACTCCCGCCAGGATATTAAAACGCCGGTCAAAATCGCCATTATTACGCTGATTATGACCCAGGTGATGAACCTGGCCTTTATCGGCCCACTGAAACATGCCGGACTGTCATTATCCATCGGGCTTGCCGCTTGCCTGAATGCCTCGTTGCTTTACTGGCAGTTGCGTAAACAGGATATCTTTCAGCCACAGGCCGGCTGGCGCAGTTTTCTTATCCGTCTGGTCGTGGCGGTAGTCGCCATGTCGGTAGCGTTAGTCGGCATGCTTTATGTGATGCCTGCCTGGGATGTGGGCAATATGACCATGCGCTTACTGCGTCTGGCTGCTGTGGTGGTGGTGGGTGTGGTGGTCTACTTTGCCGCGCTCGGTCTGCTGGGTTTTAAACTTAAAGATTACGCCCGCAGTTAAGAATGCCAAAACCCTCTTACAGGTCGCTTATTAGCGGCCTGAGTTTGATGACAAAGTCGTCTTGATGATCGAGATACCCGGGCATAGCACACCTAGGGGCGCTCCGGCGGGCAAGCCCGCTACGACCCCAACGGTGTACTCTCCCTAATAAAGGACTTTGTCAGCAGTCTGAGGTCGCTTATTAGCGGCCTTTTTTTTTGCCAGGCGATATGGGGGGATTGGAAACAAGTGACGCTGTCACTTTTTGTCGGCGGCAATAAGATGCGCTACTGATAAGTCAGGGGAGATTGGCGGTGGTTCGATCACAGTGGCCAGATAAGGTGGTGAACTAGTGCGTGGGCAAAAAAATGCCGCCAGGCCACAAGGGGCATAGCGGCAGGAGAGAGGTTACATACGTTCTACGGTTTCAATACCCAGGGTATCAAGGCCGGTTTTCAGCGTTCTTTGCGTCAGCAATGCCAGTTTCAAACGGCTGTTACGCGTGGTGGCGTCTTCGGCGTTAAGGATCGGGCAGTGCTCATAGAAACTTGAGAACAACCCGGCTACGTCGTAGAGATAAGCACACATCATATGGGGTGTCCCTTCGCGCGCCACGCTGGTCAGTACTTCTTCAAATTGCAGCAGACGTGTAGCCAGCGCCGCTTCGCGATCTTCGGACAGCACCATCGGCTCAGTCAGACTGGCAACATCAATATCGGCGCGTTTAAAGATAGAAGCCACGCGGGTATAGGCATATTGCATGTAAGGCGCAGTATTGCCTTCAAAGGCCAGCATATTATCCCAGTCGAAGATATAGTCGGTGGTACGGCTTTTCGACAGATCGGCGTATTTGATTGCGCCAATACCGACGGCATTAATCAACTTGTTAAGCTCATCTTCCGGCAGTTCCGGGCTTTTAGACATAATCAGTTCACGGGCGCGCACCAGCGCTTCATCAAGCAGATCGGCCAGCTTGATGGTGCCACCGGCACGGGTTTTGAACGGCTTGCCATCTTTGCCCAGCATCATGCCGAAGGCGTGGTGTTCCAGCGCCACGGAGTCGGGTACATAACCGGCTTTACGCACGATAGTCCAGGCCTGCATCAGATGCTGATGCTGACGCGAGTCGATGTAATAGAGAACGCGGTCGGCACCGAGAGTTTCATAGCGGTATTTGGCACAGGCGATATCGGTGGTGGTATACAGGTAACCACCATCCTTTTTACGGATAATCACCCCCATAGGATCGCCGTCTTTCGTCTTGTACTCGTCAAGATAGACAACCACGGCCCCTTCACTGTCAACCGCCAGCCCCTTGGCTTGCAGATCGGCGACAATGCCCGGCAGCATGCTGTTATACAGGCTTTCACCCATAACGTCATCGCGGGTCAGGGTGACATTCAGACGGTCGTAGGTGATCTGGTTTTGCGCCATGGTGACATCCACCAGCTTGCGCCACATTTGCAGACAGTAGTCATCGCCGCCCTGAAGTTTCACCACATACGCGCGTGCGCGCAGGGCAAACTCTTCGTCTTCGTCATAGTTTTTCTTGGCGGCGCGATAAAACTCTTCCAGGTCGGAGAGTTTCATTTCGCCTGCGCTTTCGTTTTGTACTTTTTCGAGATAGGCAATCAGCATCCCGAACTGTGTACCCCAGTCACCCACGTGGTTGGCGCGGATCACTTTATGGCCTAGCAGTTCATTGGTACGGGCGGCGGCATCGCCAATAATTGTTGAGCGCACATGGCCAACGTGCATCTCTTTGGCCACGTTAGGCGCGGAGTAGTCAATGACGATAGTTTGTGGTTCAACCGGGGCGATCCCCAGTTTGGCATCTGCCAGTGCCGCGTCAGCGTGGGCGGCAACAAAGGTTTTATCCAGGAAAATATTGATAAAACCCGGACCGGCAATCTCGACTTTAGAGGCAATGCCTGCAAGATCCAACAGCGCCACAACCTTTTCCGCCAGTTGTCGTGGTGGCATTGCCAATGTTTTAGCGACGGACATCACGCCGTTGGCCTGATAGTCACCAAATTGTGCTTTGGCAGACTGACGAAGCTGTGCTTCGCTGTCTGAGGGGGCACCTGCGGCAACGAGTGCCTGGCAAACTTTTTCTGAGAGAAGGGCCTGTATATTCACCGGATTACCTTAAATAACTGAACATATAACACCATAACGATGTCATCTGGAATGATCGGCAGGGATCGGCCTTGAGCACTTATTCGCCCCCAGCCAGTCCGTGCATAAAATGATGCGTATTTATATCATATTCGCTAACTTGAGTCAGCACGGGGGAAGTGATTGCCCGGCGATCTTTCATCGTTTTCGGCAGGGGACTGGCATCGTACTGGCAGCCTGTGTAAATTAAGGCCCCCGCTGTCAGCAATAAAGGACAAGAGTATGACAACCCTCAGCGCTGTCGCGCAATTACAGGACCTGGTGGCCGACCTGCCGCGTTTTAATCAACTGTTGGCCGCCTTTGCGCAAAAATTGCACCTTGATTTGCCCGCGTTTTATGCCGACCATATTTCGCTGCGCTGTCATCAAAATGCCACTGCTGACCGCTGGCGCCAGGGTTTTATGCAGTGCGCCACCTTGCTTAACGAGACTGAAATCAACGGCCGACCAATCTGTCTGTTTACTTTGGCGCAGCCGCTGGCGGTAGGTCCCTGGCAGATTGACGTTATCGAGCTGCCTTACCCCGGCGATAAACGTTACCCGCACGAAGGTTGGGAACATGTCGAGTTGGTATTAAGCGGTGGCCCGCAGGACTTTTATCCGCGCGCTCTGGCGCTTCTGGCTGATGAAGCCTTGGTTGCCCCGGGGATCAAAATAAAACAGAGTGCGCCCCAGGGCGAAAACGAACGATTGCCCAATCCAACGCTGGCCATTACCGATGGCACTATCACCATCAAGTTTCATCCTTATAGTCTGCGGGAGATTGTGGCCAGCGAAGTTCAGCCGGATTAACGCGCAGCCAAGGCCGCGGCCATGCGGTCCAGTGCCTTATCCAGCAGCGCGCGCTGGCAACCAAGATTGATACGTACAAACTTGCTATCGCCAAAATCCTTGCCGTTCGACAGGGCAACGCCAGCCTGTAAAAAGAACTGGTAGGGATCGTTTAGCTGCGCCGCCTTAGTATCAATCCAGCCCAAATAGGTACCCTCAATCGGCAGCATGCGCAAACCTGGCATGGCGTTGATGCGGGCAACCGCCAGGTCGCGGTTGGCGCGTAAATAGTCTAGTTGCGCTGCCAGCCACTCCTCACCATCGCGGTAGGCCGCCGTGGCGGCGACGTAGGCGAGAATATTGACGTCGGGAATAGTGCCACGCGCGGCGCTGCTATACTGTTTACGTAGCTTGTTATTGGGAATGATCGCCAGCGACGCGCCGAGACCGGCAATATTAAAGGTTTTTGACGGTGACATCAGGGTGATACTGCGTTCGGCGGCATCCTCGCTTAAAGAAGCAAAGGGGATATGACGCGCTCCCGGTTCCAGTAATAGATCGCAATGAATTTCATCGGAACAGACAATCAGATTGTGCCGTTGGGCAAAAGAGAGCTGCTCAAGCAGTTCTTCACGGCGAAAAACCGTGCCGCCAGGGTTATAGGGATTGCACAGCATTAGCAGCTTTTCATTGCCGTTGAGCGGCGGTTCAATCTGCTCTACCGTGGGAACCCAGCGCTGCTGCCGCTGCTCGACCTTCTGCGCATGCCAGCTTCGGCCATCAATTTGTGCCGCCTGCATAAACGGCGGGTAGATCGGGGAGGGCATAATGCAGCTCTGCTGAGGTGTGGTTAAAGCACGCACCGCAAGATGCAGGCCACATACCAGCCCCGGCAGCCAGACTATCCACTGCGGCTGGATGGCCCAGTTATATTTTTGCTGCATACGGCTGACCACCAGATCGAGCAATTCAGCCGGTGGCACGCCATAACCAAAAACGCCTTCCGCCACGCGTTGCTGTAGCGCGCTAATAACCGACGGTGGTGACTGAAAATCGCTGTCGGCCACCCACAGTGGGATCACGTCACCATCACGATATTTGTGCCATTTAAGGCTGTCACTGTGACTGCGGTCGACCCATTGATCAAAATTGAATGTCATAGTTAGCCTTCCTAAACAGGCGATTGGGCGGGAATGCTCATGCCAAAGCCTACGCGACATAGCCCCTTACAAACAAGTGTTGTAGCATTGGGCCGTTATCAGGAGAGATCACATGACTAAGTTAGAAGTGTGCTGTTATAGCGTGGACTGTGCAATAACCGCAGAACTTGCCGGCGCGGACCGTGTTGAACTGTGCGCCAGCCAGGCGGATGGTGGCATAACGCCAAGCTATGGAACATTAAAACTTGCCAGGGAAAAGATCACTATCCCTGTTCACCCCATTGTTCGGCCGCGTGGTGGTGATTTTTGCTACAATCAAAGTGAGTTTGACGTATTAAAAAATGATCTCGCCTGCGTGCGCGATCTCGGCTTTCCCGGCGTGGTGGTAGGCATGCTCGATGCTGAAGGGCATATCGATTTACCCCGTATGCGCGAAGTAATGACCCTGTGCAGCGGCATGGCGGTGACCTTCCATCGCGCTTTTGATATGTGCCTTAATCCCAAGGTCGCACTAGAGCAATTGACTCAACTCGGTGTGGCGCGCATTCTGACCTCAGGACAACAGCAGAATGCTGAAGTGGGTATCGCGTTATTACGTGAACTAAACACCCTGACCCGTGGTCCAATCATTATGGCGGGTGCCGGGGTTCGTTTAACCAACCTTCAGAAATTCGTCGATATCGGTCTGACAGAATTACACAGTTCAGCAGGTCGACAGGTGTTATCTGCCATGCGTTACCGCAAAGCGGGCGTAACCATGAGTTCAGACACCGACTTTGATGAGTTCAGCCGCTACTGCGTTGATGGCGATATAGTGGCCGCCATGAAGAATGTTCTGGAATTTGATGGCCCGCTTAGCCGTACGGCGTAACCAATTTCTTAGTCACAGGTTGAGCGGGTTATGCACCATGTTTTACCGGGTCCAACGACCCTTTTGCGTCGCCCTGCGCAAGTACCAGGCCCCGTCATTTTGGCGGGGCTTCTTTTATTCCACACAACATGCCCCGACCATGCCTGCAACAGTTTCGCTGACCTGTAGTTCACGCACGACATGCTGATCTTCGATCTGTTATCTACAAATGAATAGATGAGCGGCAGACGGCTTTGCAGGTCCACTAAAAGGGCAGTTAAATTGCGTATTATAATAATGAACGTTCTGAACGGAGGGGAATATGCTCTGGTTATATTGATAAATAAAGGCACACTTTATTAAATCATTAATCCCGTACTGCTTGAGAAACTAAATATAGCCCTTACTTAAAAATGTCCTGCTCGTTTTTGCCAACATTATCGTTATACCTGTTTGCTTAAAAGTCCGAGAAACCAAATAATTTGTCGTTGGAGGTTGATAGCAAATATCAACTTTCGCGCAAGATTGTTAATCCTTCTCAGTTAACCTGAGAAGGATTAAATGAGCCTAAAATTTTGTCCAGGTACCCGTATCTGCAACTAACGCTTTCTTATTAACCTTGGTTAACTGCTTTGGCCTGAGAAGAACATTGGCTGCTGAATTATGTTCTTCTCCTTCAATTTTAAAGATGGAGACAATTTCTGTAAGAAGGCGGGCCTGCTCTTCGAGTGATGCCGCCGCAGTAGCGGATTGCTGCACTAATGCCGCATTTTGCTGTGTGACACTGTCCATTTGAACGACCGCGGTACCAATTTGGCTGATCCCTTTACTTTGTTCACTTGATGCTGAGGCTATCTCACTCATAATGTCATTTACATGGCTGACAGAACTGACAATTTTCTCCATCGCATCACCGGCTCGCGTCACTTGCTCAGACCCGGATTGAATATTTTCAACAGATTCGTTAATCAATACACCAATTTCTTTTGCCGCCTGTGCACTGCGCTGCGCCAAATTTCTTACTTCGCTGGCAACAACCGCAAATCCTCGACCTTGTTCTCCAGCACGTGCTGCTTCTACTGCTGCGTTTAATGCAAGAATATTGGTTTGAAAGGCGATACTGTTTATGACGCTAATGATATCGACGATTTTATGGGAGCTGCTGTTAATTTTGGTCATGGTGGTAACGACTTCATTGACAATAACGCCACCCTGATGCGCTTCCTTGGTGGCTTGATCCGCCAGCGTGCTCGCCTGATGTGCGTTATCCGCATTCTGCTTAACTGTTGAACCAAGTTGTTCCATGCTAGAAGCCGTTTCATCCAGTGCTGAAGCCTGTTCTTCAGTCCGGGAAGATAAATCGGCATTTCCCGTAGATATCTCGCTGGAGCCTTTGTAAATCGAATCTGCGCTATTGCGGATTTCACGCACAGTTTTCGCCCAGTTGTCCTGCATTTTATCGATAGATGGGGTCAACAGCCCGATACAATTTCTGCCCAGGTCAATAATTTTGTGGTCAAGGATGCCAAGTGCAAGAGATTCAAGATGAGCTTTCACTGTATTAACCGGCCTGACCAGGTAGGTTACCAGGTAACGGTCAGTAGCAAGCATAATCACCACACCAAGGGACAGCGCACCAATCAGTATATACTGGCACCAGGCAACCCACTGGGTAATTCTTTGATTTGCATCACTATTTAGTGACTCAATTTTTGCATTGTACTTGTCTATTGCGCTACTGAAGTCACGACGCAGGGGCAAATATTTATCATTTTTAATTTTTTCAAAATCACTAATTTTTTGTTGATTTGCCGCTTCAGCCAGAGGTAACACAGCGTTGTTATAGAGATTAAAGGAACTATTGTAAATGTCATCTATCGTTGTCGAATCAAGGTTCCCATGGTCAATGGCTTTGAATTGGCTCAGTCCATTTTTAAGATTGTCTAATTCTGCGTGCGTGGCTTTTATCTCAGCGTCAAAAAAAACAGTGTCGTTTTTTCCCAGACCAACCATTGCACGCTCCAGCGCCGTGATCACACGGTAGTATTGCGCATTAGCCCCGTTAATGATGTCACCATTTTGCTGTTGAATATTGGTCACACCCAGTTCAAGCTTTAACTCTTTAAGAGAGTATAAAGCGAACCCGGCGGCCCCAGCCCACAGCAGTGAGAAAATAGAGAGGATAAGGATAAGCGCCGTTCTTATTTTAATATCTCTTATATAGTTCATGTTTTTGTTCCTCAGGTGTTTTATATAGCAAAATGTCTTACAAAGAGATGTAAAGTGGTTTTTATGGTTACTATAAACTCACTAAGTAAATTACGTCTTAGCTCCTCCCTTTTGTTGGTATCGGTAGCAAAGCTTTTATCTTTAATTAATTTTATTAACCAATAGGTAATTAAGCCGCATAATGTATGTGGTTATTTGCATTAAGCACTGGTTGACCTTGAGATGGCTGTGTAACTGAGATTCAGAGCCTGCATTCTTCTTTTCTGAAATAGTTGTCTGCATCATTTTATTTAATGTATGGAGAGGCGATTACCCTCTAAATGATAGGGTTAATAAGTGTGGGGTTCTCTTAATCACAGCCATGGCGAAGGCCAGGAAAAAAATCACCTTTACCGACAGTGGAATCCTGGTCGTTCTAAAGCAAGCTGAAGTCGGAACGTTGATTTGCGAATTATGCCGCCTGCGTGCGATAAGCCATGACTGTTTTACCCGTGGTCACGGTATGGATGTCATCAATGAGGACTGGCCTGAGAGAACGGGAAGATGAAATCGGATTTTGTCGCGCCACTGTCTGCCATAGGCAATACTTATATTATTTTTTTCCTGGAATTAAAAATTTTCCTAAATTTAAATGACAGTAATGATTTGGGCTTTTGCTCTTGGTTAATATTAAACGCGTGCTGTCTCGTTATTCAGCCATCCGATTTTACTAAGCCAGACGGCTGAATGGGTGCCTAAAATGCGTACTCCGGAGTTCCTGGTACACCCGCACTAAACCTGAGACAAGCGAGGGGGTTGTTTTAAGCTTGCTTTAGGTCACAAGAACTCATCTTGAAACTATTTAGTGAAGCTTAACTCTTTAAGCGCCTTTATTTGCTTCTCTAAACTGGCTATCTTTTTTAAACGCATCGCTTCGGCACTTTTGATCGCATCATTAAGTGTTAAAGCATATACGGTGGGACCGGCAGTATGAAACTTTCTTGCATGCTGCTCGGCGTATATCACCATGCCCGAATCCAGCACTCGGCCTTCCATTTTTACGATACCTTTTGTTAAAGCATGTTTAACAATATAAATAGTTTCATAGCATTCACAGTCTGATATGGAGACTCTTTTTCTGCTTGTCCTGGGCATTAGCACTTTTCCTTGAAAAGAAATAAAATGAGGGATCGATATTCGGCAACTTTTTTTATTATTATAAAGTTGCGCTGAGTTGGCGATATTTTATTATTATAGTGAGGTGGCACAACTGCCGTAACCAGGCATAGCCATTAAAGTTAATAATGTCTGTATGGAATTATTACATGTTTTGCCGTACCTATCAAAAGTGTTACCTACCTGGTATTAATGTGAATCGGCACAAAATATCTTATAACAGATTAATGCCCGCAATAAAGATGGGAGAATTCTTAAAATCAATTAAATAAAAACCCGAACGCTACCAATGCGCAGTGATAAATAGTTATAAACTGCCCTCCCGACTATCGGGAGAGCGAGGGGACATTAGGGTTTGCGCGCAATAAGCAGGGCGCGGCGCGGTGCCGGGTAGCCTTCAATGGTTTTATTGCTGTCGTCAGGATCGAGAAACTCTGCCAGCGATTCGCTGGTCATCCACGGCGTTCTGCGTTGCTCTTCCATACTGGTCACGCTGACGTCGGCAATGCGCACATCGACAAAACCACATTTTATCAGCCAACCTTTCAGTGCTTCGGCGGAGGGGATAAAATAAATATTGCCCATCTGCGCGTAGCGATCGCCGGGGACCAGTACCTGCTGACTGTCGCCTTCTACTACCAGCGTTTCCAGCACCAGTTCGCCCTCGTTGACCAACTGATTCTTAAGCTGGAATAGATGGTCGAGTGGGGAACGGCGATGATAGAGCACGCCCATGGAAAAGACGGTGTCAAAGGCGTTAAGTTCCGGCAGTTGTTCAATACCCAGCGGCAATAAATGGGCGCGCTGATCGCCACCCAATAACTTGCGCACCGCTTCAAACTGACAGAGAAACAGCTGCATTGGGTCGATACCAATTGCCAACTGTGCACCGGCACCAATCATGCGCCACATATGATAACCGCTGCCACAGCCAACATCCAAAATAGTACGCCCGGCCAGTGAGGAGATATGCGGCAGTACGCGATCCCACTTCCAGTCTGAACGCCATTCGGTTTCTATTTCAACGTCATACAGCGAGAAGGGGCCTTTACGCCATGGCATCAAGTTGCGCAGCAGGTTTTCTACGCCTTCCCGCTGGCCCTGTGGCAGAGGAATTTGCATATTGGCGCTAACGCTGTGCAATAAATCCAGGCGCTCCGGTTGCAGCAGCGGTAAACGCTCAACGGCGTTAAACCACATTTTGAATTTGCCATGCAGCGACTCTTTTTGCCAGGCAGTCAGCTGCGAAGGCAGGGTATTCAACCAGGGGCTAAGGGGCCCTTTGGCGATTAACTGATAAAAATCACCAAATTCAATCACGATGCGGCTCCTGCCTTGATGGCAATCAATGAACCAAAATTAAAGCACTGGAACCAGACTTCGGCATGTTCGAAACCGGCCTGTTGCAGGCGCAATTTATGGCTTTCAACAGTGTCTGTCAGCATCACGTTTTCCAGCATGCTGCGTTTCTGGCTGATTTCCAGCTCGCTATAGCCGTTCGCACGTTTAAAATCATGATGCATATTGAACAGTAACTCGCCGACATCGGCGTCGTTAAAACTGAATTTCTCCGACAGCACCAACGCCGCCCCCGGACGCATCCCCTGATAAACTTGGTTCAACAGGCGTTGACGGTCGGCAGGCTGCAGAAACTGCAGAGTAAAATTGAGTACCACCATTGAGGCGTCTTTGAGTTCAACGTCGAGGATATCGGCTTCGATCACCTGTACCGGGGTCTCGGCGCGAAAGGCATCAATATGACGGCGGCAGCGTTCGACCATTGCCGGTGAGTTATCGACGGCGATGATCTCGCAACCGCTGACTTTGATATTGCGGCGCATTGACAGCGTGGCGGCGCCCAGTGAACAGCCCAGATCGTAAACCTTGCTGTCAGGCTGCACAAAGCGTTCGGCCAGCATGCCAATCATCGAAATGATATTGGAATATCCCGGCACCGAGCGTTGGATCATATCGGGGAAGACTTCGGCAACGCGTTCGTCAAACGTCCAGTCACCGAGTTTGTCGATCGGTGCAGAAAAAAGTTTATCTTGGTTAGTCATAATGCTGAGTCAGACCAAAAAAAGAGTAAAAGAGGGTGCAAAATGCATCGGGTTTGCTGCTATGGGGGCGGAGTTTATCAGATCACCCCCACCGGATACCCGAAAAAAATGCCCCTGGCGCGGGCTTAATGCCGGCAGTGCTCAGAATAGACTCTCCTGTTGCGGCCATTCCGGTGCCGGTGGCAGTGTGGGGATCTGATACCCCAAGGCTTGCCACAGCGCCTTAGCCTGTTGCGGAGCATCGCTGCAGTCTGGTGAATGGATAAACAGATAAGGAGCATGTCCCTGTTGTTGCCAGTCCACCAGTTTCGGCGTCCACTGACTAAACCAGCGCAAATTCGCTGCCAGGTCATCGCCGCCGACAAAGCGCACCATCGGCCTGCTGGCGGTGGCGATAGCATGTACCGGCAGTTGGGGTTTTTTACGTTTCGCCTCGAGCACGGCGGCCGTAGTGCTGGTGGCATGATGCACCGGACGGCTGTCAAGCAGGGTGCGATTAATCCCTCGTTGATGCAGACCGCGGTTAAGTGCACGTTCCTCTTCGCCTTTGGCAAAAAATAGCGGATGCCTGACTTCTACGCCATAGTCAAAGCCTGTGGGTAATGCATCGAGAAATTGCCATAGTCGCGGCAAATTTTGCGGTGAAAAAGTGGCGGGGAGCTGTAACCAAAGCTGACCAATTCGGCAATCGAGCGGGGCGAGGCTGCGGTAAAAGGCGTCGAGATCCTGCTGGCAGTTTTGCAGTGCTGCCTGGTGGCTGATAGTTGACGGAAATTTAAAGCAGAAGCGAAAATGATCGTCGGTCATTTCCCGCCAACGCAGCACCACTTCCGCTTTAGGCAGCGCATAGAAGGTGGTGTTGCCTTCAACGCAATTAAAATAGCGGGCGTAGTCGGCCAAATCTCGCAGACCGATACTGCTCCAGGCGTTGTGGTGCCACTGTGGAAGTCCGATATACATCTGCTGCCCCTTTTCCCAGGCTAATTGCAGGTCTTGAAATCAGTATTGCACAGATAACAACGCCGCCCACAGGCGGCGTTAGCTGACTGATGCAGGGTAATCTTAGCCAGCAATAGCAGCAAGCACCTCGGCAGTGGAACGCACCCGCCCAATACGTGGAAAAATAAACTGCATGCTGGACTGATGGTGATCGTTGTTATGCGCGCTGCAGGCATCTTCGGCGAACACTAATTCAAAGCCCAGTTCCCAGGCATTACGCGCGGTAGATTCCACACCGATATTGGTGGAGATCCCGGCCAGCACAATGCTTTTAATGCCGCGACGACGCAGTTGCAGCTCGAGATCGGTACCGTAGAACGCACCCCATTGGCGTTTAACGACCAGCAGATCCTGATCGGAAACCTTGAGTTGTTCCGGGAACTCCCACCAGTCGGCTGGCAAGTTGCCGCCACCGGCGGAGACATCCACCGGTTGTTTCAAGGCTTCTGCAAAAGTGGCTGACCAGCCAACACGCACCATAAATACCGGTGCACCCAGCTGATTAAAACGTGCCTTCAGTTCACTCGCGTTATCCAGTACCTGCTGTGCACTGTGTGGACCGCCAGCAAAAGGCAGAATGCCTTTTTGTAAATCAATCAGCACCAGCGCAGTGGTTTTTGGATCAAGTTTTATCGACATAATAGTAAGCTCACCCATGTAAAAATAATAAACACCCCATTCTTGATGGCCGTTTGCCAACAAGTCATTACACAGGGGACAAAATGTGTGAGCAGTTTATGCCAGGAATAGGGCGCTTTTGTTGATAATTTTGTTAAATTTTGTGTGATAAATCACCGAAGCGAATTTCAGGCGCATCTCCTGCGTGTTCGCTCTTATCCTGTCGGCGAATTTCCTTTATAATGTCCCCCTTTTTTCGACCCATATTAATCCGCGTCTCGCAGGTAGTGAGCGCAAAGGGATACCGTTATGCGTACTGAATATTGTGGCAAGCTGAATTCGTCCAACGTTGGTCAGGAAGTGACTTTATGCGGTTGGGTTAACCGTCGTCGCGATCTGGGTGGTTTGATCTTTATTGACCTGCGTGACCGTGAAGGCATTGTGCAGGTGTTTTTCGACCCGGACCAAAGTGTAGCGTATGAGTTGGCATCAGAACTGCGTAATGAGTTTTGTGTGCAGCTGACCGGTATCGTGCGTGCGCGTCCTGAAAACCAGTTCAATAAAGATATGGCTACCGGTGAAGTCGAAGTTTTTGCCAGCGCGCTGAACATTATCAATCGTTCAGAACCTTTGCCGCTGGACTCTAACCAGACCAATACCGAAGAAGCACGTCTGAAATATCGCTATCTGGACCTGCGTCGTCCGGAAATGGCCAATCGTCTGAAAGCTCGCGCACGTATCACCAGCTTTGTGCGTCGTTTTATGGATGGCCATGATTTCCTCGATATCGAAACGCCAATGCTGACCAAAGCCACGCCGGAAGGGGCCCGTGACTATCTGGTACCAAGCCGCGTACATAAAGGAAAATTCTACGCGCTGCCGCAGTCTCCCCAGTTGTTTAAACAGCTGCTGATGATGTCCGGCTTTGATCGTTACTACCAAATCGTCAAATGTTTCCGCGACGAAGACTTGCGTGCTGACCGCCA
This sequence comes from Rouxiella aceris, assembly GCF_012933545.1. Taxonomy (GTDB): domain Bacteria; phylum Pseudomonadota; class Gammaproteobacteria; order Enterobacterales; family Enterobacteriaceae; genus Rouxiella; species Rouxiella aceris. The sequence continues at coordinate 307,948 of NZ_JAADJU010000003.1, forward strand.
GCCTGAATTTACCCAGATCGACGTTGAAACCTCCTTTATGAGCGCAGAACAAGTGCGTGAAATTATGGAGAAGCTGGCGCGCGAACTGTGGCAGGAAGTGAAAGGCGTCGATCTTGGTGCTTTCCCGGTAATGACCTTTGCCGAAGCCATGCGTCGCTATGGTTCTGACAAGCCGGACCTGCGTAACCCAATGGAGTTGGTTGACGTTGCCGATCTGTTCAAAACCATCGAATTTAAAGTCTTTGCCGATCCGGCCAACGATCCTAAAGGCCGCGTGGCTGCGCTACGTGTGCCTGGCGGTGCCCAGTTAAGCCGCAAGCAGATTGACGAGTACGCCAAATTTATCGAGATTTATGGTGCCAAAGGTCTGGCCTATATCAAGGTCAATGACCTGAGCAAGGGAATGGAAGGGATCCAGAGCCCGGTCGCCAAATTCCTCAACGCCGATCTGCTGAGCGCACTGGTTACCCGCACTCAGGCCCAAGACGGCGATATGATTTTCTTTGGCGCTGCCAGTGCTAAAATTGTTACCGATGCGATGGGCGCTCTGCGTCTGAAAGTGGGTCGCGATCTGAAAATCACCCAGGAAGCCTCCTGGGCTCCGCTGTGGGTTATTGACTTCCCGATGTTCGAAGATACCGACGACGGTGGTCTGACTGCCATGCACCATCCGTTTACGGCACCAAAAGAGATGAACGCCGAACAACTGACTGCCAACCCGACCTCGGCTATCGCCAATGCCTACGATATGGTGATCAACGGTTATGAAGTCGGTGGCGGCTCTGTGCGTATTCACCGTGGTGAAATGCAGCAGGCGGTGTTCAGCATTCTCGGCATTAACGAACATGAACAGCGCGAAAAATTTGGCTTCCTGCTCGATGCCCTGAAATATGGTACGCCACCGCATGCCGGTCTGGCCTTTGGTCTTGACCGTCTGGTGATGTTGTTGACCGGAACCGATAATATTCGTGACGTTATCGCCTTCCCTAAAACCACGGCGGCAGCCTGTCTGATGACCGAAGCACCAAGTTTTGCCAATCCGGCGTCGTTGCAAGAGCTGAGCATTAGCGTTATTGCCAAAAAAGCGACGCCTGACACAGAATCAGAGAATAACTAATGAGCTATAAGCGTCCTGAGTCGATACTGGTTGTCATCTATGCCAGCAACAACGGCCGGGTGCTGATGCTTCAGCGGCGTGACGACACGGAATTCTGGCAGTCGGTAACCGGCAGTCTCGAAGACGGGGAGTCACCCGCGCAAACTGCGCAGCGTGAAGTGCTGGAAGAAGTCGGCATCGATATTGCCGGTGAAAATCTGGTGCTGCAGGATTGCCAGCGCTGCGTAGAGTTTGAGCTTTTTGCGCACTTGCGCTATCGCTATGCGCCCGGTGTCACCTGGAACAAAGAGCATTGGTTTGCGCTGGCGTTGCCTGAAGAACGCGAGGTTGTTCTTACGGAGCATCATGCCTATCGGTGGTTGGACAAAGCGGCAGCAGCGGCTTTTACCAAGTCACCGAGCAATCAACAGGCAATTGAAGAATTTGTTACTTATTAGGTCTGTACCGAGGCATGCGCATTGACGGATGCAGGATACATGACTATTGATTATCTAAAGATGAGCTCAGCCTGTTAAGGCTTATGGAGATTTTTTATGGCAGGTCACAGTAAGTGGGCCAACACGAAACACCGCAAAGCAGCACAGGATTCCAAACGCGGTAAGATTTTTACTAAAATCATTCGCGAGCTGGTGACTGCTGCGAGACTGGGCGGTGGCGATCAGGCTTCTAACCCGCGTTTGCGTGCCGCGATTGACAAAGCGCTGTCAAACAACATGACGCGCGATACCCTTAATCGTGCCATTGCTCGCGGCGTTGGTGGCGATGAAGACACCAATATGGAAACCATCATTTATGAAGGCTACGGCCCGGGTGGCACAGCTGTCATGGTGGAATGTCTGAGTGATAACCGTAACCGTACCGTGGCCGAAGTCCGTCATGCCTTTAATAAAACCGGTGGCAATCTCGGTACCGATGGTTCCGTTGCCTACCTGTTTACCAAAAAAGGGGTACTGACTTTTGCTCCTGGACAGGATGAAGACGTGATTATGGAAGCGGCATTGGAAGCCGGTGCTGACGATATCGTGACTTATGACGACGGTGCTATTGATGTCTATACCGCCTGGGAAATTCTTGGCGATGTCAAAGATGCGCTTACGGCAGCAGGTTTTGTCGCCGATGATGCCGAAGTCAGCATGATCCCGGCTACCAAAACCGATATGGATGCAGAGAACGCTCCTAAACTGCTGCGTCTGATCGATATGCTGGAAGATTGTGATGACGTTCAGGAGGTTTACCACAACGGTGAAATCTCCGATGAGATTGCAGAAACCCTGTAATTTTCTTCTCAGCCGGGAACGCGACAAGCGCGCGTTTCCGGCTGGCCTGATGGACACCCTCAGTCCGGTTTGTATTTTTTCCCAAATCACGACAAACTTGCCAGCAGAACTCTTTCTTTGCGTTATAACAAGACAAGGTGTTGATAGGCTATGGCTATAATTCTGGGGATTGACCCCGGTTCACGCGTTACCGGCTATGGCATTATTCGCCAACAGGGAAGGCAACTCAGCTATCTCGGCAGTGGCTGTATCCGTACGGTGGTAGATGATATGCCGGGACGGTTAAAACTTATTTATGCCGGTGTCACCGAAATTATTACCCAGTTTCAACCGGATTTTTTCGCTATTGAATCGGTATTTATGGCCAAAAATGCCGACTCGGCGTTAAAGCTGGGCCAGGCGCGCGGTGCCGCCATCGTTGCTGCCGTCAATCAGGATCTCCCGGTGTTTGAATACGCCGCGCGTCAGGTTAAACAGACCGTGGTCGGTACCGGTGCGGCAGAAAAAAGCCAGGTGCAGCATATGGTGCGCTCATTGCTCAAGCTGCCAGCCAACCCGCAGTCCGATGCCGCCGATGCGCTGGCTATTGCCATTACCCATTGTCATATCAGCCAAAATGCCATTCGCTTAAGCGTTGATAAACTGCAATTGGCTCGCGGCAGGTTGCGATAATTAAGACTGGATATCTATCCAGCTCTTTTCTATGATATAAACCATAAAATTTATCAGTCCCTGCGTCCGCCGGATGGCGGGGTAAATCCCGAAAGGAAGGTAACTGTGATAGGTCGTCTCAGAGGCGTTATTCTGGAAAAACAGCCACCCCTGGTGCTGTTGGAAACCAACGGTGTGGGCTATGAAGTTCATATGCCAATGACCTGTTTTTATGAGTTACCAGAGCTGGGACAAGAGGCGATTATTTTTACTCAGTTTATCGTCCGCGAAGATGCCCAGCTACTGTTTGGTTTTAATGATAAACAGGAGCGGGCGCTGTTTCGTGAACTGATTAAAGTGAATGGCGTGGGACCAAAACTGGCGCTGGCCATCCTCTCCGGCATGTCGGCGCAGCAGTTTGTCAGCGCCGTCGAAAAAGAAGAAGTGACCACGCTTATCAAGTTGCCGGGCGTTGGCAAAAAAACTGCCGAACGTCTGGTGGTCGAAATGAAAGACCGCTTCAAGGGTCTCAATGGTGATCTGTTTAATAGTCCGACGGATATCACCCTGCCAGCCTCGGCGAGCAAAATCAAAGAGACTGATGCCGAAGGCGAAGCAGTGGCAGCATTGATTTCCCTGGGCTACAAGCCGCCGGAAGCCAGCCGGATGATCAGTAAAATCGCCAAACCGGGCGCAGAGTGCGAAACATTGATTAGAGAAGCGCTGCGCGCGGCTCTGTGAGGTAACAGATGATAGAAGCTGACCGTCTTATTTCTGCCGTTGTCACCGGTGAAGAAGAAGTTATCGACAGAGCGATCCGCCCTAAGTTGCTGTCCGAATATGTCGGGCAGCCGCATGTGCGTTCGCAGATGGAGATCTTTATTCAGGCGGCCAAACAGCGCGGCGATGCGCTGGATCACCTGCTGATTTTTGGTCCTCCCGGTCTGGGTAAAACCACGCTGGCCAATATCGTAGCCAATGAAATGGGGGTGAATTTACGTACCACTTCTGGCCCGGTGTTGGAGAAGGCCGGAGATTTGGCAGCGATGCTCACCAATCTTGAGCCTCACGATGTACTGTTTATCGATGAGATCCATCGTTTGTCACCGGTGGTGGAAGAAGTTCTCTATCCGGCGATGGAGGACTATCAACTGGATATCATGATTGGCGAAGGGCCGGCGGCGCGTTCCATTAAACTGGATCTGCCGCCCTTTACTCTGGTCGGTGCCACCACCCGTGCCGGATCCCTGACTTCACCGCTACGCGACCGCTTTGGTATTGTGCAACGCCTGGAGTTTTATCAGGTAGCCGATTTGCAGCATATCGTTGGTCGCAGTGCCTTATGTCTGGGGCTGCAATTATCGACAGAGGGGGCACATCAAATTGCCCGACGGTCGCGCGGCACGCCGCGTATTGCCAACCGCTTGCTGCGTCGGGTGCGCGACTTTGCCGAAGTGAAGGGCGATGGCACCATTAACGCCGACGTGGCCAATGGCGCCCTGGATATGCTCGACGTCGACGCCGAAGGTTTTGATTATATGGACCGCAAACTGCTGCTGGCAATTATTGATAAGTTCAGCGGTGGGCCGGTGGGCCTCGATAACCTGGCAGCGGCTATTGGCGAGGAGCGAGAAACCATCGAAGATGTGATTGAGCCTTTCCTGATCCAGCAGGGCTTTATACAGCGAACCCCCCGTGGTCGTATGGCTACCAACCATGCCTATAAACATTTTGGCTTGAACCGACCGGAATAAACTTTCCGCTGCTACCCGGTCCAGGTTAAGCCGGGCAGCAGCGGAAGGGATTGTGTTTTTTCAGGCGAGCTGTTTTTTCCACAGGCTGAACATAAACATCAGCGCCGCGCACAGCACCACCGAAGGGCCGGCGGGGGTATCATAGAATGCCGAAAGCCCCAGTCCGCCAGTAATGGCGATCATGCCGCTGCAAGTGGCGACCACCGCCATCTGTTCCGGGGATTTGGCAAAACGGCGAGCGGTAGCCGCCGGGATAATCAGTAACGAGGTAATGATCAGAGCGCCGACAAATTTCATTGCCAGGCCGATGGTCAGAGCGGTAACCAGCATCAGAATAATGCGTGAGCGTTGCAGATTGACGCCATCAACATGCGCCAGTTCTGGGCTGATGGTCATTGATAGCAGATTTCGCCATTGCCAGCACAGTACCGCAATCACCACCGCGACACCGACAGCAATCATCCAGATATCGCTGAGCGTTACCGACAGCAAATCACCAAACAGGTAGGCCATCAGATCCACCCGCACTCCGGACATCAGGCTTACCACCACCAGACCCAGTGACAGGGCGCTGTGTGCCATGATACCCAACAGCGTATCAACCGGCAGATGCGGTTTGCGCTCCAGTAGCACCAGGAGCAGGGCCAGTAACAGTGTCACCGCAATCACCGCATAGAAGGGATTGATATTGAGCAGCAGGCCAAAGGCTACGCCCAATAACGACGCATGAGCCAGGGTATCGCCAAAGTACGACATACGACGCCAGACCACAAAAGACCCCAAAGGCCCAGCCGCGCTGGCCAGCAGCATGCCCGCCAGCCAGCCCGGAAGCAGCAGTTCGAGCATCAGTCGCGTCCTCCGGTGTGGCGCAAGATAATCTTGCCTTGTAAATCATGGCGATGATTATGGCGATGACGATAAATTGCCAGTTGTTCTGCACCGCGGGTGCCAAACATGGCAATAAATTCCGGATGGCTGGACACCACCTCCGGCGAGCCAGAGCAGCAAATATGTTGATTCAGGCACAATACCTCATCGGTTTTGGCCATCACCAGATGCAAATCGTGGGAGACCATTAACACCGCACACCCCATTTCGGCGCGCAGTTTGTCGATAAGATCATACAGCGCGACCTGACCATTGACATCGACACCCTGGGTTGGCTCGTCAAGCACCAAGAGCTGAGGGGCGTTCAGCAGGGCGCGGGCCAGCAGAACGCGCTGGTTTTCACCGCCGGAAAGCTTTTGCATTGGCTGATCGACCAGATGCCCGGCCTGCACGCGTTTTAGCGCCGGCAGAATATCTTGTCGTTTGACACCGGGTTTCAGACGCATAAAACGGCCGACGGTCAGTGGCAGGGTGGCGTCGAGATAAAGTTTTTGCGGAACATAGCCAATTTTCAAGTCGGGGATCTGCCAGCATGTACCGCGAGTGGGCGCCACAAGGCCCAGTACCACACGTACCAGCGTTGACTTTCCTGCACCATTGGGTCCCAACAGGGTCAGAATTTTTCCGCCCTGTAGCGACAGGGAGATATCTGAAAGTACCTGGCGATTGCCAAAAGTTACAGAGATATTTTTCAGTGAAGCGAGAATGGACATATTCAGTTACGTCTTGCAGAACAAATCGGATGTTATAATATTGCGTTTTCGTCAAAATAACCATGAAACCCGTCTAAAAACTGATTGAGTGCGAAAATTTAACTTGAACATAGATGCCGCCCGCTGGCACAAAGTCTGAAAAACAGGCTTAACAACGATAAAAATGAGTAAGCCTATTATGAAACTGAAAAAATCTTTGTTGCTGAATTCCCTTGTTGCGCTGTCTTTACTGGGGGGACTGGTCAATGCCAATGCTGCCGTATTGACCTCCGTGCGACCTTTGGGGTTTATCGCCGCCGCCATTGCTGACGGTGTCACGCCAACAGAGGTATTGCTTCCTGACGGCGCGTCGCCCCATGACTATGCGTTGCGACCTTCCGATCTCAAGAGCATGCGCAGCGCCGATCTGCTGGTGTGGGTGGGGCCGGATCTGGAAGGTTTTATGAGCAAATCGGTAGCCCAGTTGCCACCGAACCGGGTGGTGGAAATAGGTGCCCTGGCGGGGGTAAAACCGTTGCTGTTGGCGGGGGAAGACGACGATGAACATGATATCCATGGGGCGAATGCATCAGGTGATGCCCATCATCATGGACAATATAATATGCATCTCTGGATGTCACCGGTGATAGCCAAACAGGCTGCTGAGGCGATTTATGGCAAATTATTGGAACTAATGCCTAAAAAGAAAGACCAATTAGACGCTAACCTGCGTCAGTTTGAAGAAGGATTGACAAAAACTGACATAAAGCTTGGTAAGATGCTGCAACCTGTTCAGGGGAAGGGATATTTCGTTTTTCATGATGCCTATGGCTACTTTGAAAAACATTATGGGTTGTCGCCATTGGGCCACTTCACCATCAATCCCGAAATCCAGCCTGGTGCACAGCGACTACATCAAATTCGAACACAGTTGGTTGAGCAAAAAGCGGTATGCGTTTTTGCTGAGCCACAATTCAGGCCAGCCGTAATTAATGCTGTTGCCCAGGGAACAACAGTGCGGATGGGCACATTGGATCCGCTGGGGAGCGGGATCGCACTGACCAGGGACAGTTATGTGAACTTCCTGTCACATCTGACTTCTCAGTACGTAGGCTGCCTGGAGTAAGCTAATAAGGACAGTACCAAGTGCAGCTCATTGCCCGATCCATTGCTCTGGCCTACAACAATCTACCCAGACCCCACCGCGTGATGTTGGGGTCCCTGACAATCATCACCTTGGCCATCGCCGTTTGGCGGCCTGTGGCTCATCACGACAGCGAAGACGATTACCCGGAAAAATCCATCGTAAAGAAAATCCAGCTAGACAGCCAACAGGCCAGTTCATCGCTACCCGAACAGGCCAATTCGCTGCTGCCGGAAGCCAGCGAACCCCTCGACCAGCCCCCGCCTGCTGCCGATATTCCGCAAGATGAACTCGATGACAAAACCGAGAACGAGCAGGGTATCCACGAATATGTGGTTTCTACCGGCGATACGCTCAGCAGTATTCTCAATCAGTTCGGCATTGATATGGCGGATATCAGCACTCTGGCCGCGCAAAACAGCGAATTACGCAGCCTGAAAGTAGGGCAGCAGCTCTCCTGGACGGTCAATGATGAGGGCGAGTTGCAACGGTTGACCTGGGAAAAATCGCGACGCGAAACGGCCACTTACGATCGCACTGACCAGGGCTTTAAAGCCTCCATGCAAACCATGGCCGGCGAATGGCAAGATCAGGTGCTTAAAGGCACCCTTGATGGCAGTTTTGTCAGCAGTGCCAAAGCAGCCGGTTTGACCAATGCCGAAATTGGCGCGGTGGTTAAGGCGTTACAGTGGCAGTTGGATTTTAAAAAGCTGCGCAAAGGCGACCAGTTTTCGGTATTGATGTCTCGAGAAGTATTGAACGGTAAAAATGAACAAAGCCAACTTGCCGGGGTGCGTTTACGCAGCGGCGGCAGGGATTACTATGCCATTCGTGCCGAAGACGGCAAATTTTACGATCGCGCAGGCAGCGGACTGGCGCGCGGCTTTCTGCGTTTTCCTACGCTACGTCAGTATCGCGTCTCCTCAAACTTCAATCCGCGTCGACTTAACCCGGTTTCCGGGCGTATTGCGCCGCATCGCGGAGTCGATTTTGCCGTACCCATGCGTACCCCGGTGCTGGCGGTGGGGGACGGTGAAGTGGTGGTGGTCAATAACGGCGGCAATGCTGGCACTTATGTCGCTTTACGCCACGGGCGGCAATATACGACACGCTATATGCACCTAAGCAAGGCGCTGGTGAAAACGGGGCAAAAAGTGAAACGCGGCGAACGTATTGCCCTGTCGGGTAATAGTGGCCGCTCAACCGGGCCTCATCTGCACTATGAAATCTGGATCAACAACGTGGCGGTAAATCCGCTTACTGCGAAGATGCCACGCTCCGAAGGCCTAAACGGTAGCGATCTTAAGCAGTATCTGGCTACAGTGCGTCAAATTATGCCGCAGCTTACCCTCTGACGCCTGAGACCAGACGTAACTCTTCTGGTTGAATGTTATCGCCCGCACACTGTGGGCAATAACTTGTATTGCAAAATAATTCGCTGCACTTATCATTGAGCGATTGATTTTTATAATTAGTATTTAAGTTATGAGTTAACGCATGCAATCAGAAAAAAATCCGCAGGACATGTTTATACCGCATTTCCAGAAAGCCTTTTATCATCCTCGCTATTGGGGGGTCTGGTTGGGCGTGGGGGCAATGGCGGCAATGGCTTATGTCCCACCGGCGCTGCGTGACCCGTTTTTAGGCGGGCTGGGTCGACTGGCCGGGAAATTGGCCAAAGGGGCTCGTCGCCGTGCCCGCATTAATCTGCTTTACTGCCTGCCTGAGTTGTCACTGGCCGAACGTGAAAAAATCATCGACGATATGTTTGCCGCTGCGCCGCAGTCCATGGTGTTGATGGCGGAATTGGCCTGTCGCGGTTCTGCAAAAGTCCTGGAGCGTGTCACCTGGCACAACAAGGAAATTGTCAATGAGCTGCATGCGCAGGAAAAGAATATTATTTTCCTTGTCCCCCACGGTTGGGCGCTGGATATTCCCGCTATGCTGATGGCTGCCGAGGGGCATCCGATGGCCGCCATGTTTCATAACCAAAAAAACCTGCTGACCGATTATTTATGGAACCGCGTTCGTCTGCGCTTTGGCGGGCGTATGCATGCTCGTAATGACGGCATCAAGCCATTTATCAGCTCAGTGCGCCAGGGCTATTGGGGATACTACCTGCCGGATGAAGATCACGGTGCCGAACACAGCGAATTTGTTGATTTCTTTGCCACGTATAAAGCGACTTTACCGGCAATTGGACGGCTGATGAAAGTCTGCCGTGCAGAAATTGTACCGCTGTTTCCGGTTTATAACGGCACGACCCATCGTCTGGATATTTTTATTCGCCCACCGATGTATGATCTGCCGACGGCCGATGATGCCACTATTGCCCGGCGGATGAATGAAGAGGTGGAGTTATTGGTAGCGCCTAATCCCGAGCAGTACACCTGGATCCTCAAGCTGCTGAAAACCCGCAGGCCGGGAGAGCAAGAACCTTATACCCGCGATGAGCTTTTCCCCAAATAAACGTTAGCCGCCTGACAGGATGGGAAACTATCTGCTTAAGCGCAATGGGGATATAAAAACCCCCATTGCGTCGCAGTATTTCTGTTTTTTTAAGGTGTTACCTACAGTTTCTGCGATTTCCTGAGCCCAAAATTATTTGTTTTCCACGGAAATAGTCATGCTTTTCTTTGTGGTAATTACTGGTCAATTTTGTATCTACGAGTCAAATCAAAATTTGCTTTTGGAGTTCCTTCTTTTCTTGCTTTATTGCTAGCAGCCTCTTTTTTGCTTTGATTGTAAGGTTAATCAATCAATACAAGGGTATTTCATTGCCTTAAACATAAAAATTGTTAATATATCAAGGCTGATAATACTTCTATAAAAATGGGATTAAAATTATGTGGAAAGTTTCGATTGTTTTCTCCGTTATAGGTTTTATACAAGGTGTGATCATGGTCTGGGCTGCAAATGGCGCCCCTCAACAAGCAGCTGGGGCTGCAATGGGTATTGCGTGGGCTGTTATACCATATTGCATTTGCAGAGCAATTCAGCAGTTAAAACCACGCGAGGTGATAGTTAAACAAGAAATAGTGAAGTAAGCTTGAAGTATTTATTGCGGCAATAAAGTTTTCACGTCGATGAATAGCTGTAGACCAAATAAACTGCTATTAAATTGGAGTACAGCAGGCCTAGGCGCTTGAGTGATAGATTTAACCTAGTGTTACCACTAATTCAGTATCGTTAGTTCAAAAAATTTAGCGGAAAATACCAAAAGATATTTTCCGCTAGTATCCTATTTAATGTTATTCCACGCGCATAACCCGGCTGGTATTGGTGGTACCGGTGGTGCTCATTACGTCGCCCTGAGTGACGATCACCAGATCGCCAGACAGCAGATAACCCTTGTCACGCAGCAAATTCACCGCGTCTACCGCGACCGCCACACCATCATTGATGATGTCAAAGAATACCGGGGTCACGCCACGGTACAGCGCCGTCAGATTCAGGGTGTGCTCATGGCGAGACATGGCGAAAATCGGTAAGCCCGAGCTGATACGTGACATCATCAGCGCGGTTCTGCCAGATTCGGTCAGGGAGATAATAGCGGTAACCCCTTTCAGGTGGTTGGCCGCATACATTGAAGACATGGCAATGGTTTCTTCAATATTATCAAACTCAATATCCAGACGGTGCTTGGAAACGTTGATGCTCGGGATCTTCTCTGCGCCCAGACAGACGCGGGCCATGGCAGCCACGGTTTCAGCCGGATATTGACCTGCTGCTGTTTCAGCGGAGAGCATCACGGCGTCGGTGCCATCCAATACCGCGTTGGCCACGTCCATGACTTCGGCGCGGGTTGGCATTGGATTGGTGATCATCGACTCCATCATTTGCGTTGCGGTGATCACTGCGCGGTTAAGTTGACGGGCACGGCGGATCAGTTTCTTCTGAATACCCACCAGTTCCGGGTCGCCAATTTCTACGCCCAGATCGCCACGGGCCACCATCACCACATCGGAGGCGAGAATAATATCGTCCATGGCGGCATCTGAGGCCACCGCTTCAGCACGCTCCACTTTGGAGACAATCTTGGCATGACAGCCGGCATCGCGAGCCAGACGTCGCGCATAATTCAGGTCTTCACCGGTACGCGGGAAAGAGACTGCCAGGTAATCAACGCCGATTTTGGCCGCGGTAATGATATCGGCTTTATCTTTTTCGGTCAGCGCTTCAGCAGAGAGACCGCCGCCTAACTTATTGATGCCTTTATTGTTGGAAAGGGGACCGCCAACGGTGACTTCTGTAAAGACTTTCATGCCCTGAACTTCGAGAACTTTCAGTTGCACGCGCCCATCGTCGAGTAGCAATACATCGCCGGGAACCACGTCAGCAGGCAGGCCTTTATAGTCGATACCCACTTTCTCTTTATCGCCTTCCCCTTTGCTCATATTGGCATCAAGCAGGAATTTATCGCCGATATTGAGGAAGACTTTACCTTCCTTAAAGGTGGAGACACGAATTTTAGGGCCCTGCAGATCGCCAAGAATAGCGACGTGACGTCCGAGTTTTGCTGCAATTTCGCGCACTTTATCGGCACGGATCTGGTGATCCTCGGCAGTACCGTGTGAGAAATTGAGGCGGACGACGTTGGCACCTGCCGCAATAATCTTTTCGAGATTATTATCGCGATCAGTTGCCGGGCCGAGGGTGGTGACAATTTTGGTTCTTCTGAGCCGTCTGGACATGCCTTACTCCGTTGACTTGTGAAGCATTGGTGCTGAAAACCCGAATAACAATATACCCTCCCTATCAATGGTTCAGGGTATAGCGAATGCTGATTGTAATTTTAATACAAAAATAATGCATTCGTGCGACAGAGGGCTTGTTATTCCGGCAATTTTATCGGCCTTGCGCAATTGGAGTAAAATTACACCCGCTGCGCAATGGTTGATTCCTTTTTTAACAACACTGTAACAAACGTGACAGTATAAAACATCCGTTTACTGACGGATTTATTCAAACCGTGAGGGTGTAGAAACCTCTTTATCAAAGCGCGATTCTTTTAACGATTCTTTGACGCGCTTCAGGTTATCTCTGAATTTTGCCCCGCGGCGTAAAGTAAAACCGGTGGCCAGCACATCAATCAGCGTCAGTTGTGCCAGGCGGGAGATCATCGGCATATAGACATCGGTATCTTCCGGAACATCCAGCAGCAACGACAGGCTTGCTTCCTGATCCAGCGGGCTATTGTGCGAGGTGATGGCAATAACGGTGGCATCGTTTTCACGGGCAAGGTGAGCAAGCTCAACCAGGCTTTTTGTGCGGCCGGTGTGCGAAATCAGCACCACGACATCCCCTTCGCCCGAATTCATACAGCTCATGCGCTGCATTACGATATCATCAAAGTAGATCACCGGGATGTTGAAGCGGAAGAACTTGTTCATGGCATCATGCGCCACTGCCGCAGAAGCGCCAAGGCCAAAGAAAGATATTTTCTTGGCCTGCGTCAGCAAATCGACCGCGCGATTTACCGCCGTCATATCCAGGGTGTTTTTGACCTGCTCCAGGCTGGCGAGCACAGATTCAAAGATTTTAGTGCTGTAGGCCTCAACGCTGTCAGTTTCTTCGACGTTGCGGTTTACGTACGGCGTTCCATTAGCCAGACTTTGGGCAAGCTGCAATTTAAAGTCGGGAAAACCTTTGGTTTCAAGACGGCGGCAAAACCGATTGACCGTAGGTTCACTGACATCGGCCATTTTGGCCAGTGTCGCGATACTTGAATGGATGGCAGTCTGCGGTGAAGCAAGGATAACTTCAGCAACCTTTCTTTCCGATCGGCTAAGGATATCCAAAAAGCTGAGAATTTTATCCAGCGTGTTCATGGGTGACCACTCAATAGGTTTCATCGATTTCAACGAAAAGGAGAAATCATGTCAGTTTGATGAAAATATACTACGACTCTGAACCAGGTGGCAGCGGCAATATGACCAAATTCAGGCTTTTTTAATCAGAGTATGAGCCAGATCTAAGTTTCAGTATGGTAATTAAGGTACATATTCGTTATAAAATTACATCCCGGGTCGATGACAAGTCGTCCTGGTTGGCAAATATGACAAAATATGTGGTTTTTATTCATATATTAATGGCATAGATCTTGGTTTACTGACTCCGCCTGTTCAGAGTACATTGTTGCTGAAACGCGAAAATTGTTGAAATAAAATTACAATCTGTACCTAACGTCATAAAACCGTGGCGCGGCAGACCCGAGAAACATGCGGGGCACCTTGCGCTGAGCGACTATTGCTCACGCCGAGGCGGTTTTCATAACAACAGGTATATCCTGCTCTAAGGAGAAGAACATGGCGGTAAACCAACCAGCCCAGGCGTGTGACCTGGTAATTTTCGGTGCTAAAGGCGACCTTGCACGCCGCAAGCTGTTACCTTCCCTGTATCAGCTGGAAAAAGCTGGGCATATTCACGACGACACCAAGATCATTGGCGTTGGCCGCGCGGAATGGGATAAAGCGGCTTATACCGACGTGGTAAAAGAAGCGCTGACCACCTTTATGAAAGAGAAGCTGGATCCTGAACTGTGGGACAAGCTCAGCGCTCGCCTGGAATTTTGTAATCTTGATGTTAATGATATCAAGCATTTCAGCCGTTTAGGCAAAATGCTGGATGTGAAAAATCGCACCACCATCAACTACTTCGCCATGCCGCCGAGCACTTTTGCTGCTATCTGTAAAGGTCTGGGCGAAGCGGGGCTGAATAAAGAGCCCGCTCGCGTTGTGATGGAAAAACCATTGGGTACCGATCTGGCTTCTTCCCGTGAAATCAACGACGGCGTCGCCGAGTATTTCAACGAAAGCCAGGTCTACCGCATTGACCACTATCTGGGTAAAGAGACAGTTCTTAATCTTTTGGCCCTGCGCTTTGCCAACAACCTGTTCGCTTCCAACTGGGATAATCGCACTATCGATCATGTGCAGATCACGGTGGCAGAAGAAGTGGGCATTGAGGGTCGTTGGGGCTATTTCGATAAAGCCGGTCAGATGCGTGACATGATCCAGAACCATCTGCTGCAAATTCTGACCATGATTGCCATGTCGCCTCCTGCGGATTTGAGTACCGACCGCATTCGTGACGAAAAAGTCAAAGTATTGCGTTCACTGCGTCGTATCGATCAGACCAACGTCCGTGAAACTACGGTGCGCGGTCAGTACACTGCCGGGTTTGTCCAGGGCAAGAAGGTACCGGGTTATCTCGAAGAAGAAGGCGCCAACAAAAGCAGCAATACCGAAACTTTTGTCTCTATTCGCGTTGATATCGATAACTGGCAGTGGGCCGGGGTACCGTTCTATCTGCGTACCGGCAAGCGTCTGCCAACCAAATGTTCAGAAGTGGTGGTCTACTTCAAGAGCCCGGCGCTTAATCTGTTCCGCGACTCTTACCAACAGTTGCCGCAGAACAAACTGACCATTCGTTTACAGCCGGATGAAGGTATCGAAATCCAGGTGCTGAACAAAGTGCCAGGGCTGGAGCATAAACACCGTCTGCAAACCACCAAACTGGACCTGAGTTTCTCCGAGACCTTTAACGAGGAACATATTGCCGATGCCTATGAGCGTCTGCTGCTGGAAACCATGCGCGGTATTCAGGCGCTGTTTGTCCGCCGCGACGAAGTCGAAGAAGCGTGGAAATGGGTTGATGGCATTATGGATGCCTGGTCAGCAGAAAACGAAGCGCCTAAGCCTTATCAGTCGGGTACCTGGGGACCTGTTGCTTCTGTGGCGATGATCACTCGTGATGGCCGTTCATGGAATGAGTTCGGTTAAGCCAGAGTCGACTCACTGACAGTCAGTATCAAGGGGCAACAGATGGCTAATTTCGTCGAGTTTTCCGGTACGGCGGTGTTGAATCAAAACCTGGCTGGCAAAATTGCCGATGCCCTGCGCGAGGCGATCACGCTGCGCGGGCAGGCCAGCCTGATTGTTTCCGGCGGGCGAACGCCGCTTGAATTGTTCAGATACCTGGCGCGTCAGCAGTTGGACTGGCGTTGCGTGATGATCACCTTGAGCGATGAGCGTTGGGTGGCGAGCGACAACGGCTCCAGTAACGAAAAAATGGTGCGTAATAGCCTGTTGCAAGGCGAGGTGGCGAAAGCCACCTTTATTGCCCTCAAAAACCCCGCTGGCTCTGCCAGCGCGGGGCAGGCGGCTATCGAACAGGCATTATCCACCTTACCCTTGCCGGCAGATGTCACCTTGCTGGGCATGGGCGATGACGGGCATATTGCCTCACTGTTTCCTGGCAGTGCCAATCTGGCGCTGGCGCTGGATCTGCACTCGGGCAAGCGTTGTATGGCCATTACGCCATTAACGGCACCCCTGGAGCGCATCACCCTGACGCTGCCAGTGTTGTTAAACAGTCAGCGCATTTATTTATTGCTGGCCGGTGAAAGCAAGCGCGAAGTGTACGATCGCGCAGTAAAAGGCACTGACCAGAATGAGATGCCCGTCAGGGCAATACTGAATCAGCAGCAGACGCCGGTCGAGGTTTACTGGACCGCTTAACCGCTGAAAATAGTCATCTGTTGCTGGTCAACGGATGGCGGGGATAGACCGGCCAGTCAGGCTAAAGGGTATGATCGGTAAACGTCGAGCTGAGCGAGCTTTCAGGCCCAATGGCAGGAGTGCGCCATTAATCACAATCAATGCCTGCGGGCATGAATGGAGACAAAGATGAACAACTGGAAAACAAGCGCAGAACAGATACTGACCTCAGGTCCGGTCGTTCCAGTGATTGTTATTAACAAACTGGAACACGCTGTACCTTTGGCCAAAGCGCTGGTTGCCGGGGGCGTTCGCGTGCTCGAAGTGACACTGCGTACCGCCTGTGCGTTAGAGGCAATCAGAGCCATTGCCAAAGAAGTACCAGAAGCCATTATTGGTGCCGGTACTGTGCTTAACCCGGAACAGTTGCAGCAGGTTACGGAAGCTGGTGCTCAATTCGCCATCAGCCCGGGTCTGACCGACGCGCTGTTGGCCGCGGCCAATGCCGGGACTATCCCGTTGATCCCGGGTATCAGCACCGTATCTGAACTGATGCAAGGCCTGGCTGCCGGCCTGCGTGAATTCAAATTCTTCCCGGCTGAAGCCAACGGTGGCGTTAAAGCGTTACAAGCCATCGCCGGACCTTTCTCTCAGGTTCGTTTCTGCCCTACCGGTGGGATTACCCCGGCCAATTACCGTGATTATCTGGCGCTGAAAAGCGTGCTTTGTATTGGTGGTTCCTGGTTGGTTCCGGCAGATGCCTTGGAAAAAGGTGATTACCAGCGTATTACCGATCTGGCCCGCGAAGCGGTTGCCGGTGCCAAAGCCTGATTGATGGCCTAAGCAATAAAGCCTCCCCGGCAATGGTGGAGGCTTTTTTTTTTGCGCTGAAAACCGCGCCGTTGGTCTGTTATTGCCAGATACTACAGCGCGGCAATAATCTTAATTTCAATTTTATAGCGCGGATTCATCAGCTTGGCTTGCACCGTACAGCGCACTGGTGCATTACCCGGTGATACCCAGGCATCCCAGGCTTCGTTCATCGCCTGGAAATCGTTGCCATCAACCAGAAACAGGGTTGCGTCGAGGATTTTGCTTTTATGCGATCCTACTTCTTCCAGGGCGGCGTCGATGATCGCCAGCGTTTCAGTGGTTTGATCTTTGGCATTGGCGTCGAGGTTTTCCGGGACGCTGGTGTAATACACCGTGCCGTTATGGATCACGATATCTGACATACGTGGCTCGGGTCTGATACGTTGAATGGTCATAAAATATGCTCCTGAAGGTCGCTGACGAATGATGGCGCACAGGGTAGCATATTGCCAGCGGGCAAGGGAGCGAGCCGGTTGAACGCCTGGGACTCACCCTGATCAGAAAGATGGTGGTAGCGGAGGGCAAGGATTGGCATAATCAGCGCTAATTCTTATATTTTGGGCATAGTGTGATAGACGATTTCGCAACAGACGGCGCACTGGCGCAAAAAATTGAGGGTTTCAAACCCCGTGAACCCCAGCGTCTGATGGCGAATGCCGTTGCTCTGGCGATCAGCAATAAGCAGGGATTGGTGGTTGAGGCCGGTACGGGAACCGGTAAAACTTATGCCTATCTGGCTCCGGCTCTGCGCTCGGGGAAAAAGGTGATTATTTCCACCGGCTCCAAGGCATTGCAGGACCAGTTGTATGCCCGCGATCTGCCCAAAGTGGCCAGCGCATTGAAATTCAAGGGCAAGCTGGCGTTGTTGAAAGGGCGCTCCAACTATCTTTGTCTGGAACGTCTTGACCAGCAGTCGTTAGCCGGTGGTGAACTGGCCAGCCAGTCGCTCAGCGATTTGGCGCACTTGCGTCACTGGGCCTCAATAACCGACGAAGGGGATATCAGTACCTGCACGGTAGTGGCCGAAGACAGCTACGTCTGGCCGCTGGTTACCAGTACCAATGATAATTGCCTTGGCAGCGATTGCCCGCTGTACAAAGAGTGCTTTGTGGTCAAGGCGCGGCGCAAAGCGATGGATGCCGACGTAGTGGTGGTCAATCATCATCTGTTTATGGCCGATATGGTGGTAAAAGAGAGTGGTTTTGGCGAGTTGATCCCCACCGCCGAGGTGATGATTTTTGATGAAGCCCATCAAATTCCCGATATTGCCAGCCAGTATTTCGGCCAGCAACTCTCCAGCAGACAACTGCTCGATCTGGCAAAAGATATCACTATTGCCTACCGCACCGAAGTGCGCGACTCCGCCCAGTTGCAAAAAAGCGCCGACCGCCTGAGTCAGAGCGCGCAGGATTTCCGTCTGGCGCTGGGCGAGCCGGGCTTTCGCGGTAATCTGCGTGATGTGCTGGTGGATAACAGCATCCAGCGCGCGCTGGTGCTGCTCGATGATGCCCTGGAACTGTGTTACGACGTGATGAAGCTTTCGCTGGGGCGCTCGGCGTTGCTGGATGCGGCATTTGAACGCGCTACGCTGTATCGCAACCGTCTGAAGCGTCTTAAGGACGTCAATATTGCCGGTTACAGCTACTGGTATGAATGCAACGCCCGCCATTTCTTGCTGGCGCTGACGCCGCTGTCAGTCACCGATAAATTTCGTGAGTTGATGGCCGATAAGCCAGGGGCATGGATTTTTACCTCCGCTACGCTGTCGGTCAACGACAAACTCGAACATTTCACCCTGCGTCTTGGACTGGACCAGGCGGAAACCTTGCTGCTGGCCAGTCCGTTCGATTATGCCCATCAGGCGTTGTTATGCGTGCCGCGCTACCTGCCTTCCCCCAATGAGCGCGGCGGTTCGCGTCAACTGGCGCGTATGCTGCGGCCGCTGATCGAAGCCAACAAAGGCCGCTGCTTCTTTCTTTGTACCTCCCATCAGATGATGCGTGAACTGGCCGAAGAGTTTCGCGCCAGCCTGACGCTGCCGGTACTGCTGCAGGGGGAAACCAGCAAAGGTCAGCTATTGGCACAGTTTGTCGAAGCGGGCAATGCCTTGCTGGTGGCAACCAGCAGCTTTTGGGAGGGGGTGGATGTGCGCGGCCAGACGCTCTCCTGCGTAATTATCGATAAACTGCCCTTTACCTCGCCGGACGATCCGCTGCTTAAAGCGCGCATTGAGGATTGTCGCCTGCGTGGCGGCGATCCCTTTAACGAGGTACAACTGCCGGATGCAGTGATCACCCTTAAACAAGGGGTGGGGCGGTTGATCCGTGATACCGATGATCGCGGTGTGATGGTGATTTGTGATAATCGCCTGGTGATGCGCCCTTATGGCGAGGTGTTCTTGAACAGTCTACCGCCGACGCCGCGGACCCGCTCGCTGCAACAGGCGATCGATTTTCTGCAAAGCTCTCCGCCCGACCCGGAGTAGCTCGCCAGACAATCCGCGCCCGGCCAGCGGAAAGATCGGCTGCGGGCGCTGCTTTTTGCAGGGAAAGCGACGTGGGCTGTGCTATGATCGGCAAATACCCGCTAAAATCTTTTGGGTATCAACATGGTCCCTATTTTTATCCCGCCTGAGGTTTGGCATGTCCACGCGAATTTTGGCAATTGATACGGCAACCGAAGCCTGTTCAGTTGCGTTGTATACCCGGTCTTCGTCTAGCGACAATGGCGAAACGCTGGCTTATTTTGAACTCTGCGCCCGTGAGCACACGCAACGTATCCTTCCTATGGTTCAGCAGATCCTGGCACAAGCGGGATTGACCCTCAATCAGCTTGATGCGCTGGCTTTTGGCCGTGGTCCGGGAAGTTTTACCGGAGTGCGCATTGGTATTGGTATGGCCCAAGGCCTGGCCTTCGGTGCCGATTTGCCGCTACTGCCTATTTCCACGCTCCAGACTATGGCCCAGGGCGCTTACCGGCAAACCGGTGCACAGCGCGTTCTGGCTGCCATTGATGCGCGTATGGGGGAAGTCTATTGGGGCGAATATACCCGCGATACCCAGGGCGAGTGGCAGGGTGAAGCTTCGGAAGCGGTGCTTAAGCCGGAGCAACTCATCGAACGCAGTGCGGCACTGAGTGGCCGCTGGGCAACCGTGGGCACCGGCTGGGTTACCTATCCGCAGTTGCTGGGTTCAACTGCCGTTGAGCTGGTTGATGGCAAAATGCTGCTGCCACAGGCGGAAGATATGCTGCCGCTGGCCCTTGCCGCCTGGGATCGTGGCGTCAGAGTAAGTGCCGAACAGGCTGAGCCGACTTATTTACGTAATGAGGTCACCTGGAAAAAGCTTCCTGGCCGCTAAGCCGGGCACTTGTGCCGGAATATGCTGTCGAAAAAGATAATGTAGCTGGGGGAGTTTCCATGCGTAAGATATTGACGACTAAAAAGAGTCTGGCCTTTGCTGTTGGCCTGGGGGCGCTGCTGCTGTCTGGCTGCGTGACGGTGCCTGAGTCGATCCGTGGCACCACCGAAACGCCGCAGATGAATCTGGTCGCCGTACAGGGCGCACCACAAATTTATGTCGGTCAGGAAGCACGCTTTGGTGGCCGTGTGGTTGCGGTAACCAACGATAAAAATCGTACGCGTCTTGAAATCGCGGTTGTGCCGCTTGATTCAAGTGCCGCACCTATTCTGGGACAACCTTCTGTAGGCCGCATTGCTGCCTATTACCACGGTTTCCTGGATCCGGTTGATTTTAAAAACCAGCTGGTTACCGTCGTCGGGCCGATTAGCGGTTCGGAAAACGGCACCATTGGTAACAGCGATTACCGCTATGTGACGGTTAACGTCAACAGCTACAAGCGCTGGCGTGAGGTCAAAGAGGTGGTGATGCCACCTCAACCCATGGGACCATGGGGTTGGGGATACGGAGGCCCTTATGATCCACGTTGGGGGCGAGGGTTTGGCCCGGAGTGGGGCGGCTGGAATGATGCCGGCCCGGCACGGGTCGAGACCGTCGTCACGGAATAGTCCACCGCCACCGGCTGTGCAGACAGTACCAGCGGGCAGGGCACCGGTGTCGCACCCGCCGGATCATCCGCGGCTACCGCCGCCATCGGTAAAAAAATAGTTGTCGCAAGTTATCCTGGCCTCGGATTGATGGATATCAATTTGGGGCCTTGTTATTTCTATTGCCGTTAGGTTTAGGTAGGTTGCGGCAATTTATGGGGGCAACGTAACCGAGGATTCAACTGCAAAATGTTGTAAGTGAGTTTGATGACCAAGTCGTCTTGATGATCGAGATACCCGGGCATAGCACACCCAGGGGCGCTCCGGCGGGCAAGCCCGCTACGACCCCAACGGTGCACTCTCCCTAATAACGGACTTTGTCAGCAGTCTGAAGTAACTCTATTTGGCAGCGTTGTCTGTCTTTTTTACTGGGCCGCTATGGAAAGCGGAAAAAATTAGTGACCAGCCTCTCAACCTAAGCATTGTTTAAAACTTAGCTGGTAAGATGAGTTAAAATATTGTTAAGCGCAGGGTAAAACTGCGTGATTGAGTGTGCACTGGATAATGATATCAGGAGTAATACCTTGGAAAAGGTCTGGCTAAAACGTTACCCGGCAGATGTTCCCGAGAACATCGACCCCAATCGCTACAGCTCGCTGGTTGAGATGTTTGAGAACGCGGCTCTGCGCTACGCAGACAGCCCGGCGTTTATCAATATGGGCGAGGTGATGACCTTTCGCAAGCTTGAAGAGCGCAGCCGGGCGTTTGCCGCTTATCTGCAAAATGAGCTTGGACTGAAAAAAGGCGATCGCGTGGCGCTGATGATGCCCAATCTGTTGCAATACCCTATTGCGCTGTTTGGCGTATTACGTGCAGGAATGGTGGTGGTGAACGTCAATCCGCTATATACCCCGCGTGAACTGGAACATCAATTAAATGACAGCGCGGCCAGCGCTATTGTGATTGTCTCCAATTTTGCCCATACCCTGGAAAAAATTGTTTATAACACCCAGGTCAAGCATGTGATCCTGACGCGGATGGGCGACCAGCTTTCGCCAGCCAAAGCTACGCTGGTAAATTTTGTCGTCAAATATATCAAACGTCTGGTACCCAAATACCATCTGCCCAATGCCATCTCATTTCGTAGCGTGATCCAGCTGGGACGGCGCATGCAGTACGTCAAACCCGATGTGATCAACGATGATTTGGCCTTTCTGCAATATACCGGCGGTACCACCGGCGTGGCCAAAGGCGCCATGCTGACCCATCGCAATATGCAGGCTAATCTGGAGCAGGCCAAAGCCGCCTATGCACCGCTGCTGCGACCTGGGCAAGAGCTGATTGTTACCGCACTGCCGCTCTATCATATCTTTGCCTTGACGGTGAACTGCCTGCTGTTTATCGAACTGGGCGGGCGCAGTCTGCTGATCACCAATCCACGGGATATCCCCGGATTTGTCAAAGAGTTGGCGCGCTACCCCTTTACTGCAATAAGCGGCGTCAATACGTTGTTTAACGCCATGCTCAATAATGCGGATTTCCACAAACTCGATTTCTCTACTCTGCGGCTGTCGGTGGGTGGCGGCATGTCGGTGCAGAAGTCCGTGGCGGATAAATGGGAACAACTGACAGGCAAGCATCTGCTGGAGGGCTATGGCCTGACCGAATGCTCGCCGCTGGTAGCCGGGAATCCCTACGATCTCAAACATTACAGTGGCAGCATTGGTTTGCCGGTACCCTCCACCGAGATCCGTTTGGTGGATGATGCCGGGCGGGATGTGCCCTGGGGACAGCCGGGCGAGCTGTTGGTCAAGGGGCCACAGGTGATGCTCGGTTACTGGCAGCGTCCCGAGGCGACGGATGAAGTATTAAAAGATGGCTGGCTCTCCACCGGAGATATTGTTACCGTGGATGAACAAGGCTTTTTGCGCATTGTCGATCGCAAAAAAGACATGATCCTGGTGTCCGGATTCAATGTTTATCCTAATGAAATTGAAGAAGTGGTATCACAACATGCCAAGGTGCTGGAAGTTGCGGCTATTGGCGTGCCGAGCCACTCTTCCGGTGAGAAAGTAAAAATCTGCGTAGTGAAAAAGGATCCGTCATTAACCGCCGACGAACTGCTTGACCACTGTCGGCGTAATCTGACCGGCTACAAAGTACCGAAAATCATTGAGTTTCGCGACGAGTTGCCCAAGTCAAATGTGGGCAAAATCCTGCGCCGTGAGTTGCGCGAGCAGCAAGACCGACCAAAAGCACGCGACGACGCACAGAACGCTGCTTAATGTCATCGTGCTATTTTCGCGGGTCATGTTTTAACGCCGGACTATGTCCGGCGTTTTCACGTTATAATGCACGCTATGCGAAGCAGTAATACTTATCCTTCTTATGTCCGGCGGCTGAGCTCTGGCCGACTCGGTTTCTAACAGTGAAAAGAGAAAACGCTTTGAATTATCAGTTGATCGTTAGCAATGAAGATCTGGCAACCGTTTGTCAGCAGGCGCAGCAATTCCCACAGGTTGCCCTGGATACCGAATTTGTCAGAACCCGTACTTACTATCCGCAGTTGGGGCTTATCCAACTCTTTGATGGTGAAACCCTGACGCTGATCGATCCTTTACCCATCACCGCCTGGCAGCCCTTTATCGATTTGCTGACCAACACCAATGTGGTCAAGTTTCTACATGCTGGCAGTGAAGATCTTGAAGTTTTTCTTAATGCGTTCGGGGTGATGCCGACGCCATTAATCGACAGTCAAATCCTGGCGGCATTTAGCGGACGTCCATTATCCTGCGGCTTTGCCCGGCTGGTGGCAGAAACGACGCAGATTGAACTGGATAAAAGTGAGTCGCGCACCGACTGGATGGCCAGACCCCTGACACAAAAGCAGTGCGATTATGCCGCCGCTGATGTGCTTTATCTGTTGCCGCTTGCTCGTCAACTTGAGCAGGAAACCCGCGATGCTGGCTGGATGGATGCTGCGCTGGATGAATGCCTGGCGCTGTGCCGACGCCGTAGCGAAATCTTGCAGCCTGAACTGGCCTATCTGGAGATTGGCAACGCCTGGCAATTGCGTCCCCGTCAACTCGCTTGCCTGCAAAAACTGGCCTCATGGCGTTTGACTCAGGCACGTCAGCGCGATTTGGCGGTGAACTTTGTGGTGCGTGAAGAAAACCTGTTGCAGGTTGCTCGCTACCAGCCGACCTCACTGGGTGAGTTGGAATCATTGGGATTGAGCGGTCCGGAAATTCGCTATCATGGACGTACGCTGTTGGCTCTGGTGGCCGAAGCCGAAGCGCTGGAAGAGTCCGCTTTGCCGGCACCGCTGGCAAATCTTATCGACCGCCCGGGTTACAAAAAGGTGTTTAAAGATATCAAGGCGTTGATTCAGACAGTGAGCGAAGAAACAGGTTTGAGCGTGGAACTGCTGGCTTCACGTCGGCAAATTAACCAGGTATTGAACTGGCATTGGCAACTGAAAAGCAAAGAACAGCCGCCGGAGTTGGTCAGTGGTTGGCGCGGTGAGTTACTGGCGGACCGTCTGTCGGCTATCCTGCAACAATATTAACAGCGAACAACCTGCGGGTTTTACAGGCATAGCCTATCCTCCCTGTCAGAAACAGGGAGGATCAAACCCGCTCGGTCATTTAGGTGCTTCTTCTGATTCCGGTAAGGTCACGTTCAGTTCAAGCACCGATATATCGTCGCCTTTTTGCTCGAACTGAACGTGGAGCATTTCAGGGTCAATCTGAATGTACTTACAGATCACCGCTAAAATATCCCGTTTCAAATCCGGCAAATAAGCAGGTTCGCTGTCCCCTCGACGCCGCTCAGCTACGATAATCTGTAGCCGTTCCTTGGCTATGTTGGCTGTCGATTTTTTGCGGGACAAAAAGAAATCTAACAATGCCATGGTTTATCCCCCAAACAGGCGTTTCAGGAAACTCTTCTTCTCTTCTTCAATAAAACGGAACGTACGTTCCTCACCCAGCAAACGACTTACTGTGTCATCGTATGCCTTGCCTGCGTCAGACTCCAGATCCAGAATAACCGGCTCACCCTGGTTGGATGCGCGCAGTACCGACTGATCTTCCGGGATCACGCCAATTAAAGGAATGCGCAGGATTTCCAGCACATCTTCCATGCTCAGCATATCACCGCGGTTAACGCGGCCAGGGTTGTAGCGGGTAAGCAACAGATGTTCTTTGATCGGTTCCTCGCCCAGTTCGGCACGACGGGATTTTGATGACAAAATACCCAAAATGCGGTCCGAGTCACGAACAGAAGAGACTTCCGGGTTAGTGGTAATCACGGCTTCATCGGCAAAATAGAGTGCCATCAGCGCGCCGGTTTCGATACCAGCCGGTGAATCACAGACCACGAAATCGAACTCCATTTCGCCCAGTTCAGTCAGGATTTTTTCGACACCCTCACGGGTCAGCGCATCTTTATCGCGCGTCTGCGAGGCGGGCAGAATGAAGAGATTTTCGGTGCGCTTGTCTTTGATAAGCGCCTGATTCAGCGTGGCATCACCCTGAATAACATTGACAAAATCATACACAACGCGGCGTTCACAACCCATAATCAGGTCGAGATTACGCAAACCGATGTCAAAATCAATGACCACGGTTTTTTTGCCTCTTTGGGCAAGGCCGGTAGCAATGGCAGCGCTTGATGTGGTTTTGCCAACGCCCCCTTTACCCGATGTAACAACAATGATGCGTGCCATGTAAGGATTCCTTGTCAAAGGTCGTAGTGACTGTCCGCTTTAGCCATGCGGGCAG
Source organism: Rouxiella aceris (assembly GCF_012933545.1). GTDB lineage: Bacteria > Pseudomonadota > Gammaproteobacteria > Enterobacterales > Enterobacteriaceae > Rouxiella > Rouxiella aceris. The sequence goes on from NZ_JAADJU010000003.1 coordinate 333,635, forward strand.
AGACTTAATATAGAGGTTTAACGGTTAACACGTTATCCAGGAGGCTAAGTCTTGCTGCCTGTCCAAAAAAATCAGACGGGATTTGCTCACTCAACCAATACTGCCCTGCGATAGAGACTAGTTCAGCCCCCAGATGCGTGCAAAAAATCTGACAATTCGTATCACCGGCAGCGCCAGCCAATGCCCTGCCGCGCATCGTGCCGTAAATATGGATATTTCCATCGGCAATAAGCTCGGCACCGGCACTCACGCTGCTGGTTACAATAAGATCGCTGTTACGGGCGTAAATTTGTTGACCTGAACGGACTGGCGTACTGACAATCCGCGTTTTGGCGGGTGCATCATCTGGCACCACAGGGGCAGCAGGAGGTTCAGCAGCAGTACGATTTGCCCGACCCTCGCTCAACAGCGGTAAACCGGTAAGTGAGATCGCGAGCTTTTGCTGCTCATCCTTGCAACCACTGATGCCGACGACGCGAAAGCCTGCAGAAATGACAGCCTGTTGAATGTTCTTCCAGTCTACATCACTGTTCAGTGCTGCAACGTTAATAACAACAGGGGCATTTTTCAGAAAAGCCGGAGCCTGCTCCACTTTTTCCTGTAATGCCTGGTGAATAACCTCGGGTTGTGCACTATATAAATGCACAACGGATAAGGTAAAACTGCTGCCTTTTAGTTCTATTGGCGATTGTGACATCTATCCTGACTCAGTCTCAGCAACTTTAAATCCCCGGAATACCACACGGGGGGCGATATTCCGATGTACGTTATGCATGGTATAGTTACAGTTATATCTAGGCAAGCCACCGTTCCAATAAAATAGAGTTAAAAAAATGCTTTGTGCGATCTATAGAAGTACCAAACGCGACCAGACCTACCTTTATGTCGAAAAAAAGGACGATTTCACCCAGGTTCCTGAAGAACTGATGAAAAGTTTTGGTCAGCCGATTTTTTCAATGATAGTCAATCTGGGAACCAGAGAAAAACTGGCCACTGCAGATATTGAAAAAGTTAAACAAGAGCTGACTGAACAAGGATATTACCTGCAGGTTCCACCGCCTGTTGAAAATTTACTGAATATGCATCTGAACACCGCAAATAATTAATCAGATTACTCCTTTTTAGCCGGTAAATTTGCGAGCTGATGTCGGTTTTTATTCATCTTTTGCACCGAGTTAGCTCTCATACTCACTTAGCTGCTGCGGTTGCCTGCGCGATAACCCGGGATTTTAGGCAAAATCCGAGATTGCGCGTTTTTAAGATAATCCGCAGCAGGCAGGCATTCACCCTCGGCATCCGACAGAGTACACTTTGCATAGGCCAAGGCGGTGTTGACTACCCGGATATACCACCTGCTGTAAAACCTGCCAGTCATGAAAAGGAAGCATGCGATGAGATTGTCGGTTATCACCCTGGCGATGGGTGTCATTATGTTAACCAGCTGTGCCAGTGATATAAATCATCCGGCGCCATTACCCGCGCCAACTGCCGCTCCTCTGGTGCCAAAGGCGGGGCAAACCACCCTGGCTGCACAAGGGCGCAATCCGGATGAGTTTCCTGCCTATGTGCAACAGCTCAAAGACAAGGCCAGACAGCAAGGCATCAGTCAGGCCACCATCGATACGGCCTTTGCCAACGCTCATTTTATCGATCGGGTAATTAGCTCTGATCGTAATCAGTTGGAAAACAAAATCACCCTCGACGATTACCTCAAACGTGTGCTGCCGGAGTCGAAAATAGAGCAGGGCAAAGTTCAGTATCAGCAAAATGCTACGGCGTTGCAGCAGGTCAGCAGCCGCTATGGGGTTCCCGCGCAATATATTGTCGCCCTGTGGGGCATGGAGAGTAATTTCGGCAAGCTGCAGGGCAAAGAAGATGTATTTTCCGCTCTTGCTACCCTGGCCTTTGAAGGCCGCCGGGAAGCCTTTTTCACCCAGGAGCTGCTTGCTGCCCTGACCATTGTTGATCAAGGCAAGGCAACCAGCGATATGATGAAAGGATCCTGGGCGGGGGCCATGGGCCAGTCACAGTTTATGCCCAGTTCCTATCTGCGCTATGGCGCGGACGGCAATAATGATGGCAAGATCGATATCTGGAGCAATACCGACGATGTGTTTGCCTCGGTGGCCAATTACCTCTCTACCGAAGGCTGGAAATCGGCAGAGGGGTGGGGCCAGGAAGTCAAACTGCCGTCCGGGTTTGATGCCAGTCAACTGGGCCTGAAAAATCCGCAAATGCACAGTGTCAGCGAGTGGCAGCAACAGGGAATAGTCTCGGCCGACGGCAAACCTTTACCCACTTCTGTGACGCGTGCCTGGATCATCACCCCAGATGATCAACAAGGCCGGGCATTTTTGGTTTACGATAACTTCAGAACCCTTATGCACTGGAACCGCTCTTACTATTTTGCTATCAGCATTGGCATGATGGCCGACGGTATTGCGGATAACCCGGCTAAACCTATCGAATAAGGCAGCGGATCCCATGTATCAACATCGTGACTGGCAAGGTGCACTGTTGGAATTTCCGGCCAGTAAAGTCGTCTGTGTCGGTAATAATTATGCAGAACATATTAAAGAGATGGGTAGCGCAAGGGCGGCTGAACCCTTGCTGTTTATCAAGCCGGAAACGGCATTGTGCGATCTTCATCAACCCATTGCCATCCCGACCGAGTTTGGCGTGGTCCATCACGAAATTGAACTGGCGATCCTCATCGGCTCACCGTTAAAACAGGCCAGCGAAGAGCGGGTCGTGGAGGCCATTGCCGGTTATGGCGTGGCGCTGGATCTTACCTTGCGGGAATTGCAGGCCGGTTTTATCAGTCAAGGGCAGCCGTGGGAAAAAGCCAAGGGGTTTGATGGCTCGTGCCCGGTCTCGAGATTTATCCCTGCCGCCGAGTTTGGCGATGCCCAGCAGGCAGAGCTCAAGCTGGTGGTCAATGGTAAAGTACGCCAGCAGGGCAATACGCGGGATATGCTTACGCCTATTGTGCCGCTGATTGCCTATATGAGCCGTTTCTTTACGCTGCGTGCGGGCGATATTATTATTACCGGTACCCCTCCCGGGGTAGGGCCGATGCTGGCCGGCGATCAGATTGAGATATCCCTTAACGGGAAATTATTAACCACGCGAGTAATTTGAGCCGCTGTCGCCGGTGCTTTGCCGGCGGCTTTGCTTGCATCTGACCGCTAAAACGTCTATATAGTCTGCCTGATTTTACTAAAACCGGATGTCACTATGTCTCAACTCGCTTTTTGGCAGCAAAAAACGCTGCCTGAAATGACCGATGACGAATGGGAAGCACTGTGCGACGGTTGTGGGCAATGCTGTTTACACAAATTAATTGATGAAGACACGGAAGAAATTTACTTCACAAACGTTGCCTGCAACCAACTGAATATAAAATCCTGCCAGTGTCGCAATTATGAAAAGCGTTTCACGCTGGAAGAAGACTGTATCAAGTTAACGCGCGAAAATCTTACGACCTTCGACTGGTTGCCGCCAACCTGTGCTTACCGTCTGATTGGTGAAGGCAAAGATCTGCTGCCGTGGCATCCTTTACGCCACAACGCCTCCAAGTCAGCGATGCATACCGCGCGTATTTCGGTCCGCAATATTGCCGTGCGCGAAGACGATGTGGATGACTGGCAGGATCATATCCTCAATAAACCAAGCTGGGCGAAGTAACCGCATGAAGTGAAAGAAAAATTTCATCGCTGTGATACTGTGCGGGGTATATACGGGGCATTGGTCGTAAATCCCGCGTTCGGCATGTTCATTGTGTTGCTGTTTTTTCTTATTACTTTCTTATACGCTCGATAAACTATCTGGGCAGGTGTGTGCCCCATCTGTTCCGTTAGTGCCCCGCTTGCGGGTCCTGTTGGTTTTTCAACTTAAAGTTCGTCAGGCGCTTATTTGAGAGTTTTTGCATTATGTTCATATCGCTCGGCCATTAAAAAATTAATTAAAATAAGTGACAATATCGACAACATTACTTGATTGGTAAGCTTTTTTAATATCATGCTCATTCATGCCTATATCAATTTCAGCATCAGAATGGTCAAGATTAATCGTTAAGCTTCCCGCATCATTGTAAGCCTTTTGCCAGCAATCATTTGCCAGTGTTAAATCTTCAACAATGTCCTGGTCATTGCAATTTTTTACATCTAACACGACTTTGTGAATATCCTTTATAGACTCAGAAAAATCACTGGCTAACGTATGCCAATTTTCTAAAATCTGATACAGATTATCTTTGGCAGAGGAAGATGATTTAGCTAAACCCGTATAAGTTTGAGCCAATAGATGTAGCGTTGACACATTTTGTGCTCGTTGATCCATTTCTCTCTGTGTTGTTTCAATAAGAATTTTTTCTGCTTTTATTTTTTTAGAATTTAAATCAATGAACACGGATGCGGTGATTATTGCGGGTGCACAAAAAAGCCACGCCAAACCTCCTATAGGGAAGGCGAGTATAGTGGCAAGACTGCCTATAGCAATGGCCGCGGCATCGGCAATACCCAGGCAAACAATGCTGGTAGTGAGTCCCATAACGCTCTCATTCAAATCATTAATTGATTTTTTTAATGCAGTGTTTTTTTGCTGATCAACTTTTGCATCTTGACTTGCTATAGTAGCCAGGTTGTGTAATTTTCCTGCTGTTTTGGACAATGCATTCTGAAAATCATTTAAAGCATCAATAGTCCCTTTCACAAAACCGAGTACCATATTTAATTTATTAGCGATGATGGTTAAATCTTGGTTGAGCAGTGATGCATATATAAGACGGCGTTCTGGATTATCGATCATGCACTGAGCCATGGTAATGGCATCAGCAAGTATAATAGTAATGTCCTGGTGGTAGCTTTGGACATCCTGTGGGATATTATCAAATCGAGCAATAACTTGATTTATCCACACGAGAGCATCAGATTGCGCCTCAATATAAGTCTTACAAAACCGAGCCCAATTATCAGGAGGTAATGTCATCGTGGGCAATCTATAGTCTAAAATACTGCTAATCAGGCTATTAACAGTGGCGACATTTGTTTTATAGACTTCTGGTAAAATCGCTTTATAGTGAGATTCAGTTATTGGAGACAAAATTGTGTTGTCATGCATTTTTGGTGCATCTTCGGGTAATACGGACGAAATATGCATACTGAGGCTCCTTTTTTATAAGAATGTGAGTCACTACAGCCAAATACAATGACGACAAAACTGTAGCAGGCAATACCCACTCACTCAATATGGTTATGTATTTTTTTTAATCTATCCCAATAACCCCTGTCTTACTCGCCTGCTAATTAACCTGAACAACCTCCGTTTAGATGAGTCAAGATCATGCCGGAACTCTGTTTCTGCATGGAAGCGGATTTTGCCATATCCCTCTGTTCTCAACGCACCAGGCTGGGTGAAATAACTTGACGGCGCTATAAGCGCCTGAGTTTGATGACAAAGTCGTCTTGATGATCGAGATACCCGGGCATAGCACACCCAGGGGCGCTATAAGCGCCTCAGAGCCTGGTGCCAATAGTTGAGTATTACAGACTAAAGTTAAAGGCGATGGAGATGCGCGGTCGCGTTCCGGTATACAGATTGACCGAGTGTAGCAGCCATGAAGGGAACATGGCGATGGAACCACTTTTTGGGGTGATCGAGGTGGTAAGACCGGCACTTAAGCAGCCTTCAATGCGCATTTTCAGTTCCGGATTGTACATTGACGGCAATACACCGCGCGGGTCACGAAACTGCAGTTCGCCGCCAACATTGGGTTCTTCTTCACTGCTGCCATCATCTACCCAATACACGCAGGACCAAAATGCCCCCGGATGCGCGTGCAGTGCATTGGCATTGCCAGTATAATTGATATTAACCCAGGCGTTGATATTCCAGTCAAATTCCGGCATCACCAGCCCATGCTCCGGGTGCGATACCGCCGTTAATTCGTAGGCTAATTCTTTGGCAAACGCGGTCAGTGCCACGGCGCCTTCACCTGGCCATTGATTGAAATCCGCAGTGGACTGCCATCCACCCTCGTTGCTATGCCGTACGCCATTGCTATTTTCTGCCTGGTTTTGTGCAATTTCTTCTTTCAATACCTGATTGAGGATCTCTGCCGCCGGATGGGCAACTTGTGCCACTGGTGTCACGAAAAAACGGTGGATTTTGATCTCTTCCGGCTTAAGGAGCTTAGGATAGTCTGTCATGGCGTTTATTCCCTGATGAGTAGGCAAGATTTAAATAGATACGCGGAGTTTGTTAGCCAGAGCGTAGCAAATGTCAATAAAAGCAATGGGTCTTTAATCAGCAATTATATGAGTTTATTTAAGGCATGCCGGATATCAGGGGGATCTTAACCCAGAGCGATGGCGTAGCCATGGCGGGGCGCATTGCCTACTGTGCCATAGATTTCTTCCCGGCCATTGATCACCGCCACGGAGTGCCCGTTGCGCTCCAGTGTCCCCAGGGTGCCATTAGCTAATGCCTGGGCACTGCTTTTGCTCATATATGCCGTTAATCCCAGGCGTTTTAATCCCTCACCACTATGCTCGGTATCATCCAGGCTGCGTAATGCATTGGCATAACTACGGTTGGCATGGCCATCATTATTTTCCAGCTGTGCGCGTTTGGCGCTGACGGCGTACATAAAGTTAGCGTCGCCGATCATCTTCTTGTCCTCGCCGATAAACCCTGACGCTCGCGTCGCCTGCTGCAGTTCACCTGGCGATAAACGCAGAGTAAAACCGTCACGCATAGTGATGTTAAAGCCTTCATTATCAGTGGTAACCTGCTGGTAAACCTCTGCCGGGGTTTGCCCAAATTTGATCATCGCCGCTTTAATTGCCGACACCGTGATACAGTTTAGTGAGCCATACGACTGTCTGAATCCATTAAACACTTTGGTGATACTCTGATGAATGACCGGTTTTTCTGGCTGTTCTGTAGACCGGTTTTCAAAAGAGATCTTATTACTCTCAGAGGGAGACAGGTTATTTGCTGTTGCCAGCGCTGATTTAGCAGATAATAACCGGTTGTTGGTAGCAAAATTGATAACCGGGTTTACTGTGTTGTTTAAGTACCCGGCGGGGAGCGTACAGGATGAAGCAGGATTGGCATTATGATTAAAAGAAGCAAACAGCAATAAGGTTAGCTCGGTGATCAACTGCATCAGTAATTCAAGTTCAAACTCCTGAGACCTTTTCATCGCGGCCAAATCCAGCACATTGACATTACTCAGCTTAAGCATCTGCTGCCCATTCTGATGACCTGAATCTGCGGATAACAGTAAAGGCATGCAAGAAGAAAACCTCGCCGTCAGGGCAGGTTGACAAGAAGTGGTAATGTGCATAATGGCAAGCCCTCATATTTTTTGATGGTGGCCTAATAGTTATTGGCCTGGCAGGGGGATGTGTACAAGTTGGGTGGACGGGCCGGGGCAACAGTTCCTGAGGATCTGCCGATTTTTACCGCCGGATATAACGCGCAGAGAGACTGCCGGGAAGATAATTGCCGATTAACAGGCAATAAAAAAGCTCCTTATAGGAAAGGAGCTTGAGTTTGATGACAAAGTCGTCTTGATGATCGAGATACCCGGGCATAGCACACCTAGGGGCGCTCCGGCGGGCAAGCCCGCTACGACCCCAACGGTGCACTCTCCCTAATAACAGACTTTGTCAGCAGTCTGAAGCTCCTTATAGGAAAGGAGCTTTTTCAAAACGGGAGAGCGGATGTATCAACGACCAAATAAATCGCGACGTCTTGGTTTAACAAACTGGGCAAAAACCACCAGAACGCCAATAAGCATAAATACGCTGAAAATCACCACTAGCCACTGTGGCATACCCAGGCTTAGAAACTGCCACTGCTTTTCTGCACAGTCACCGGATGCAACAAAAATGCCTGGAAACCATTTATCCAAAGGTAACCAGCTTGGGAAGCGGGCGGCAAAATCACAGGTAGCAAAAGGAGAGGGGTGAAGCTGGATCATCGTGTGTTGCCATGACAAACGTATTCCTTCCCAGGCACTATAAATCCAGATCACTATAGCGGCATAGCGCAATGAGCTGGACGGAGCAATAGAGCCCACCAAACCGGCTCCCAGGATGCCAAAAAGTGCGCAACGTTCGTAAATACACATGACACAGGGTTTTAACAACATAACGTGTTGAAAATAAAGTGCTACCAGCTCAAGGATCAGAGCGGTAAATGCCATCAAGAGCCAAGCACCGCGCCCCTGCGAGCAACGGTTAAGATATTGCAACATAGGTTTATTATCCATGCAGTAAGCTATCGACAGGCAGTGTAAACCAATTCATCTGAACTGCCAGCAAGTTAAGGAAAAAATCCGCAAAAAATAGCACGTAAATTCGTAGTCTTGCGTGCTTTCTTACTTTTTATGCCACTTTAGCAACAACGCCTAAACATCTGTGAAAGAGTCATGGCTTTTTATTCACCTAATCGTAATCCGATCGCCAAAACTATTCAATTCGTTCGCCGAGCGGCAGGTCACTTGCTGCCATCGTTTAACATACAATTTATGCAATCATCAGTGCGGCGGAATTTATCACGCACGCGGCGTCCCGGCGTTAAAACTTGCCTGGTTTTATTTGATTTATAAAAAAATGCAAGGCCATGCACATTTTCAACATAAGTACCGCAGCGACGCTGTAACGCGAGATTTTCATCTGGTATGATGAGAAGAATTATCACTTCTTGAAAGGCAGCTTGTCGAAGCTGTAACGGAAAGCCTCAACCATGGTTATTAAGGCACAGAGTCCTGCCGGTTTTGCCGAAGAATATATCATTGAAAGTATTTGGAATAGTCGTTTTCCTCCCGGATCTATCCTGCCAGCAGAAAGGGAACTCTCTGAACTGATTGGCGTGACACGTACCACCTTACGTGAAGTATTGCAGCGTCTGGCCCGTGACGGTTGGTTAACAATCCAGCATGGCAAACCCACCAAGGTGAATAATTTTTGGGAAACCTCTGGCCTCAATATTCTGGAAACGCTGGCTCGTCTTGATCACGCCAGTGTTCCGCAACTGATTGATAACCTCCTGTCAGTGCGCACCAATATCGCCACTATCTTTATTCGCAAAGCGATGCGTTCCAATCCAGAAGAGACGCAGCGCGTGCTCGCCCAGGCAACGGTCACCGAAGACAGCGCCGAAGCCTTTACCGAACTCGACTACGGTATTTTTCGCGGTTTGGCCTTTGCTTCGGGCAATCCAATTTATGGGCTGATTATTAATGGATTGCGCGGACTTTATACCCGCGTTGGGCGTTACTATTTTTCTAATCCGCAAGCACGTAAACTGGCCATTGATTTTTATCTGAAATTGTCACAAATCTGTGAAGAAAAACAGTTTGAGCAGATTGTCGAATGTGTGCGCAATTACGGTAAAGAGAGTGGCGCTATTTGGCATAGCATGCAGGGTACCATGCCCAGCGATCTGGCGGATAAGCGTCGCTAGTAAAATAGGCGGCTGCCGGCTGCGTTTTGTGCAAAAAAAAAAGAACCGGCATTTTACTTGCCGGTTCAGACGGCTGACAAAGTCCGTTATTAGGGAGAGTGCACCGTTGGGGTCGTAGCGGGCTTGCCCGCCGGAGCGCCCCTAGGTGTGCTATGCCCGGGTATCTCGATCATCAAGACGACTTTGTCATCAAACTCAACCGGCATTTTGCTTGCCGGTTCTTTTTGATCAGGTGCGGTGTTATTTAATCAGAACACTGCCTTTCACAGCGGCGTCGGACGTGCCGGACAGCGTTCCAGCAACTCAATACTGCCATCTTCATTGAGTTGTTCCATATAGACATCAAACCCCCATAAACGATGAATGTGTTTCATCACTTCGCGACGGCTTTTATCCAGAGGAGCACGGTCTTGCGGAATATAGCGCAGCGTTAGCGAACGGTCGCCGCGCAGATCAACGTTCCATACCTGGATATTTGGCTCATGATTGCTCAGATTATACTGGGCGGAAAGTTCCTGGCGGATCGCGCGATAGCCTTCCTCATTATGAATCGAGGAGATCTCCAGATAATTATTGCGATCGTCATCCAGTACGGTAAACAGGCGGAAATCGCGCATTACTTTGGGTGATAAAAACTGGCTGATAAAACTTTCATCTTTAAAATCCCGCATGGCAAAGTGCAGGGTATCCAGCCAGTCAGATCCGGCAATATCCGGGAACCAATATCTGTCTTCCTCGGTGGGAGACTGACAGATACGCTTCAGATCCTGGAACATGGCAAAACCCAGGGCATAGGGGTTAATACCGCTGTAATAAGGACTATTGTACGGCGGTTGATAGACCACATTGGTATGGCTATGCAAAAACTCCAGAATAAAGCGATCGCTGACTTTTCCTTCATCATAGAGATGATTCAAAATGGTGTAGTGCCAGAAGGTCGCCCAGCCCTCGTTCATTACCTGCGTCTGTTTTTGTGGATAAAAATACTGACTGATTTTACGTACGATACGCAAAATCTCACGCTGCCAGGGTTCCAGCAACGGGGCATTTTTTTCCATAAAGTAGAGGATATTTTCCTGAGGTTCAGACGGGAAGCGACGCACTTGTTCCGGCGCATCTTCTTTATCGCGACGCGGTAGCGTTTTCCACAACTCGTTGACCTGGCTTTGCAGATAAGCTTCACGGCTTTCCTGGCGAGCCTTCTCTTCTTGCAGCGAGATCTTTTGCGGACGTTTATAGCGGTCAACGCCGTAGTTCATCAGCGCATGGCAAGAATCCAGCAGGCGCTCTACCTCTTCCAGGCCATAGCGCTCCTCACACTGGCTGATATAGCGGCGGGCAAACAGCAGGTAATCGACAATAGAACTGGCATCGGTCCAACTGCGGAAGAGATAGTTATTTTTAAAAAAGGAGTTATGCCCATAGCAGGCATGAGCCATAACCAGCGCCTGCATGGTAATGGTATTTTCTTCCATCAGATAGGCAATACAGGGATTGGAGTTAATCACAATCTCATAGGCCAGCCCTTGTTGGCCGTGCTTATAACGCTGTTCGGTCTCGATAAACTTCTTACCGAAGGACCAATGGGTATAGTTGATGGGCATACCAACACTGGAGTAGGCATCCATCATCTGTTCGGAGGTGATAATTTCTATTTGATGCGGGTAGGTATCGAGCCGATAGCTTTTGGCAACCCGGTCAATTTCTTCCAGATAATCCTGGAGTAATTCAAACGTCCAGTCCGGTCCATCACTTAAACGTTTGTCTTCAGTCTTGTGTTCCTGGGTCTTTGTCGTCATCAGCGCACCCTCAGTCAGTTACGGACGCAACATACGGTTTGATTCGGATTTACAAACTCAGTTGTATATAAATCAACGTGTTTTAAAAATGCATCCACTTCTAATCGTAGCTCAATCTGTATGTTGTGGAGGTTTGGGAGGCAATTTTTATTCTCCCGTTGGATCTTGTCAGCTGCGGTGGTGTTACTTTATTGGTGTGGAAGATGACTGCTTAAGGGCAGCAGCGAGTTTTTGCCTGCGCTGCTGTTAAAAGCTATATCCTTCGCCAGCCGGGCTGTCAATTGCCTGGCTAATATTTTTTGATAACTGACTGGTTATCTGAAATATTTATCGCGCGCGTGGCTGGCGTTCTACGATTTATTTTCCTGAATCAGCGGATGTCAGGTGACGGCCAAAATACTTTGCTGTTCTGCCTGACTAAGCGTGGGGATTAATGCACTGATATCATTACGCAGATTTTTGCCATATTCCTGGATATTGCCCACCGCCAGACTGCCTCCCTCTCTTGACAGTAATCCGGCAGCCACTGCTTCAGTCATGCAATACCCTGTCTTGCCTATTGGCAATAACTGGTTAGCGGCAGCATTCACCCGGTAATAGCCATGCTGCATATCCGGCGGCAGAAAAGTGACGTTATGCTGGTGGTTTAGCCAGGCGTCATAATGGTTATGCTGTTGCCGCACCACTAACAGCGGACGATTTGCCTGCAGTGCAATAGCCGGGTTGACGGTATTCCCCGTCCGCGAGTCAAGTACCTGGCTGATACCATTATTGCTGTTGGTGATAACCAGAAAAGCATCAATCTGACGCAAGGTATTGCTGCGGGCAATCAGCGTCGGCATGGCTTCAAAAGCATTATTGATCCAGGCTGTTGGCGTATTAATATTCTCTGCCAGCCAGGAGAGGCCAGACTCCGGGGAGACCTCAGGCGGTTCTTTTTTGATATTGATGCCGTTTGGTGCAACTTTATTCTCCAGCTTATTATCAAGCCACTGTTTTGCCTCCGCTGTCAGCGGGGGCAGTTTTCGGCTTTTTAGTGGTTGAGCAACCCGGTTATCAAGATTCTGCACCGGAATATTATAAAACTCGGCCAACCTTGTCGGCATGATCCCCCAACTCTCGGCTTCAGCCTGATGATCCAGATAAAAATTGGCCACCTGCGTTGCCCTGTACTTATTTTCCGGGTTGGCGGCATCGGGGAGTTTATGTTTGTTAAGCCAGTCCTCTGCAGCAAATGCCAGCGCCTGTCCGGAACTGTTTTGCTGTCTTAAATGCAGCACTGATTTGCCGAGATATTTGGCTGAAACAGCAGACCGGCTGGCGATATGCTGCAGCGTAATATTTTGTTCTTCTATTTCTGCGCGGTGGTCATACCACAATTGTGCCAGGCGCTCCTCTTTACGGGCATTGTCTATGGAGAAATGGGCGTTATAGCCTGGACCATAGCTGATAAGATACTCCTCGCCGGGCTTCACTTTTTTAGTGGTGACATAAAAGGCAATATTTTTACCCACCCGCACTAAGGTCACATTAGGCACCCCCACCGCCGGTGCATCACCCAGCCGATCGGTGTTGATATTGCGCAGTATATTGCCGCTCTCCCAGCCGTTGACACTGCGGCTTGTCGCCTTGGTGCCCCAGCTGTGCGAGATGTTTCTGATGCTGCCGATATGCCGATCGGTATAACTATGCGCGGCTTTAGAATCCAGAAATACCCCGGCATAAGGGCCAAGGACGGTAAATGGCTCAACGTCGCTGCCGTTTTGCGGGTTAAATACACCGGTACCCAGATTAATGATATTGCCCTCGCTATCTTCGCGGTGGGAGGGGAGGGAGACCATGCGGCTTTCCAACTCCTTACCCAGGCGGGTCTCATTTTCAATCTGACGCTGCAATTCCTGTTTCAGCTCCGTCTTAATCTGTTTGACGCTTTTAGCGGGTCGTAGGGCTAGGTCTTTTCTCGCCTTGCTGGCAGCTTTAGCCGACCTTATATCCTGAAATAGCACACCCAGTGCTCCCCAGTTTGATACGTCGAGCTCGCTGGCGTGAGTTTTTCCTTCGGCACTCAACGTCAGGCTGTGGGTAAAATCTTGCGGATCGCGAAGAATAGGCAGGTTGTTATCTACAATGGGAATATCATCCAGTCGCGAGGGTGTCGGATTATGGATATCGATTTCATCGCCGGAATCGGTGAATGTGATCAATTTTACCGGGCCTTTGGTATAAGGCTGGCTATCTGCCTCTATCTTAATCACCGTCGGCGGCGTTGGCGTTGGTGTTAGCGTCGGTGAATTTTGCTTGCGCTGTTGGGTAGTTATTGCCGATAACAGGGTGTGGAGGTTTATCTGATAATGTTCGGCCATCTGTGACTGTGTCAGGCCTGGCCAATCCGCACTATTTCTATGCTTAAGATAGAGTTTTGCCACCTCCTCCGAGGGTATATTTCCCGACTGATTCGGCTGTAAACTGTGCTGCTTAATCCAGATTTCCTGCTCTGGCGTAAGTTGCTTTTGGGCTGACAGTTGACGATTGACCGCGATATGTAGCGTGCTTGCCTTCACCTTATAGTAGCGGGCCAGCTGCGCCTCGGTGATGCCGGGCCACTCTGCGGTATCTTTATGTTCAATATATTGCTTGGCGATATCCCATGAACGGCCCTTTCCCTTGCCATCCCTTTCGAGCAAATGCTGCTCAATCCACAGTTTTTGTTCTGGCTTTAGCGGCTTGCGCGCTTCCTGTTCCCATTTTATTTCCGAGAGCAGAGTATCTGGATTGACTTTATAATATTCAGCCATCTGGTGCCGCGATATATTCGGCCATCCAGGGGTATTTTTGTGGTCTACATACAGCTTTGCCACTTTCTCTACTCCGACCTGAACTTTACCCTGCTGGTTAAGTTGTAGCGGATTGGCATCAAGCCAGGCTTGTTGCTCCGGTTTAAGCTGTTGGTTTAGTGCCTCTAACTTGGCTATTTTATGACACAACGAGTTTTGGTTAACGCCATAATATTTTGCCATCTGTGCCTGGGAGATATTAGGCCAGTCAGGAGTGCCTTTCATTGTCACATATTGCCTGGCAACATCCTCCGTTTTGACCTTGCCCTCGGCATTCGGCGTTATACCGTGCTGCTTAAGCCAGATAGCTTGTGTTGGATCCAACAACTTCTTTGCTGCCTCCTGGCGGAATATGGAGGTGCGCAGGGTGTTCGGGCTTAACTGATAGTAATTGGCCAACTGTGCCGTGGTAATACCGGGCCAGTCTGGTTTGCGTTTGTTGGTAATATACAGCCGTGCTACTTCCTCCATCCCTCTCTTGCCCTTTAATTCATTGCCTTTCAGCCAGGCCGCCTGTTGCGCATTTGGCGGCACTCGTGCTGCTTGTTCCCGGGTAATTTCACCGCGCAGCGTGCTGGGATTGACCTGATAGTAGCTGGCTATCTGCAGTTGGGTGATGCCGGTCCAGTTCGCTGCGGCTTTATGATCGACATACTGTACGGCCACCTCTCTTGCCGATACTTTGCCCTGTTCGTTTGGATCCAACCTGTTGGCATCAAGCCATGCTTGCTGCTCAGGTAGCAGATCGGCTTTAGGGTTTTTTGCCGCTGGAGCTCCTGACACTGCGGAGGCGGGACGTTTTGCCGGTGCGCCGCCTGATAAGCCGATCACGCGTCCTTCGGCATCCACCGATTGTCCGCTCTGAGTAAAGCTGCGGCTTTCCGGCACAAAGCGGTAGACGGTTTTAATCGTCTCATTATTGATTGCCACATAACCGATACTTTTACTGCCATCGCGGGCGGTAACCTCAATCTCGCGATAATGGCGTTGCTGCAGTTCCAACTGTGAGGGGTGCTTGTTTAGCCACGCGGATTGCTGAGCTGAGGTCATGGTATGTAACTGGCCATCCTGGCCCGCCGTTAAATACTTTTCCGTTTTTTTAGTGCCATGGGGCTCAGCGACAAAGCTGCTGTCTGCCCGTTTCACTACCGGCAGATAACGAGGGAAGTGCTGTTGCTGGAGCACATAGAGTTTTCCCGTTTCATTGTGTCGCCAGAGATTGGCATAGTGGCTGTCTTGTTGCAGATGAGGTTCATCAACGGCTTTAGCCTCTGCCCAGCGCAGTAGCGGGCTATCAACCCGTTTTTTTTGCGGGGACGCTGTCGCAGGGGAGAGCTGCGGAGTATTTGATGCGGCAACCGTTATTTTTTTGAACGTCTTATGGGCAACATGATCAAGGCCCAAATCAATGATATCGGCACCGGCAGCGAGGATCTCCTCGGCATCTTCTTTGGTCACCGGCTGATTGAGCAGGGCCTTGCCCAGCAGGGTTAATGCCCAACTGGCCACATTGACGCCAACGGACCCTCTGTCCGATGCGACGCTATACGCGATATTAAATGCCATATCGCCCCCCTGAGCCGAAATACCACCAATGCTGTTATCTTCCGTCCACTGTCCGGTCTGAATAAATGCCGACAGTCTTTCCTGAGCCTGAGGATCGTTCTGCATGGCTTTGATCAGGTCTGTCGCACCCTGGATAGGATTGCGCAACAGATGCCCGACCATCAGCAGACGTATTCCCCAGGCTTCCCGTTCAGTAAAATCGTGGGACACGGCAGCTTGGGGATCGGAGTAAATATAGTAACGATGGTGCAGGGGATCCCACTTTACCGGCACGGCAGGAAGACGTCCGCCGTGGTGGATCACCGCTGGCAGACTGAGACTGCCGATTTTTGCGATGATATTATTGGCTATCGGGGCGTAGTGGTTGCCGAACTGGAAATTCTGCACCTTGCCATGTTTTTGTTTTGTGAAGCCATATAAGCCGGTCTCAGCCAGCAGGGTCAGTAGGGTGGTAATATGGGCGGGGGTGAAAACCGGGGACCACTCCCCAGTGGTGCCATTGTATTCAATGGGTAGCGATGGCCAGTCGCTCGCCGACAATCCAGGCGGGGTTTTAATAAAGAAGCCATTGATCGGCGGTTGTTTGGCGATGCGCTGTAGCCCGTTGCTAATGCCTTTTTGCTGGCTGTTGGCTATCGCCAGCGGCGGTTTTATCTTGTGCTCCTCCACGGGAAAATTGCGACCGTGGATATGCACATAACGCGCCTTTCCTTCGGTGAATAACTGGGTTTTCGGGTCGAGAACACCGGCCAATGGCTTGCCGCGGTGGGCATAAAGGCTTTCCGCCATGGCAGTGAGGAGGGTATTGGGTTCGACGGTCCAGGTGCCGGGTTTGGCATCGGCGATTACTTTTAACGGCGGATAGCCCGGTTGGGTCAGGGCCTTACTCCAGTTTTCCAGTACCGGGAAGCTGTGCCAACGCACCAGATAGCGTCGCGTCGCTTCAACCTGATGGCCGGGAATGGCATCATTTTTACTGCTACGCACATTGAAAATACCCTCCTGCTGATCTTTGGACAATGGACGATCGCTGACCGTTTTGTCTGCACTGACGCCTGTGCCCAGGGCATAGGGGGTAAGGTGGGTACGGCTGACATGTTCAAACACTAAGTTGCCGTTGGCTTGCAGGGTCAGAGTATGTGGGGTGAGAGTATTGTTGCCAGTGGCGGCTGGTGTTTTGGTTGCAGGGGGGCTGGGGTCGGCAGAGAAAGTGCGTTTGCCGAGATGTGGACGGATGTGGTGGGGCTGGGTAATTGCATGATCCTCCACTGACGTGAAAGTCGGGTCGGTAGCGCGAATGGTGGGTAAAGACATACAAGAGACTCCTGTTGCGACCTGTTAACCCGGCGGTAATTGAATCTGAGTGCCGGGATGGGGAGTATTTTTGCGGGAAATATTTTATATCTGGGTGAATAAGATTTACTGCAGGTTCCATACTTGCTGGCACAGTTAGATGATAAAAAAACCGCCATTGGTTAAATGGCGGTCTCAAGACCGAATAGCAGGTTATTTACACTGGCAGAGAACTTAATTATTGGGGATTATGGCTTCCAGTTGCTGCCGTTCTGTTTCACTCAGCGTCAATATTCGCTCGCGTATATCATTGCGCAGACTATGGGCATATTCCTGAATATCACCCCCGCTTAAAGCCTGAGTCCGGTTGCGGCTGATCAGCGCCGCTGCGGTGGCTTCCGTCATGCAGTAACCTGATTCCGCGATCGGCTGCCACTGATTACCCCCATCCGCCGTGTTAATACGGTAATAAGGATGATCGTTGTCTGGCTTGAGAAAAGTGACATTCTGCTGAGGGTTGGTCCAGGCGTCATAATGATTTCCCTTCTGCTGGATAACCACCAGGCGGCGGCCGCTATAAATGGCGTCCTGCGGCTCAACGATATTGCCGGTTCGCGAATCAATAATCTGACTGATGCCATTATTTTGATGGGTGATCACCAGAAATGCGTTTGCCTGACGCAGAGTATTGCTGCCGGCAATCAGCCGCGGCATAGCCTCAAATGAAGGGTCAACCCAGGCACCGGATTGGTTAATATTGGCCGCCAGCCAGGCCAGCGGCGAATTACTGGCAAAGTCTGCCGGTTCCTGTTTGACTTTAACCGTATGGTCCTGAAACGGGTTGTCCTCCAGCCATTTGTCGGCATCGGTGGACAGTTTGCCCTGTTTCTTCGATGCGGGGGGATGGGCTATTTTTTTACGCAGCGCCTGCTCCTGAACACCATAATGCTCTGCCATACGCGTTGGCGTGATACCCCAGCTTTCGGCTTCGGCCTGATGGTTAAGGTATAAATGGGCCACTTCCTGCGTTCTTGGCCGATTGGCGGGCAGCGGGTGATTATCCAGCCAGCGCCTGGCAGCAGTATCCAGCGCCTGTCCGCCGCTGTTTTGTTGCCTGAACTGCAGTACCGCCCGACCCACTTCTTTTGGGTCGAGATAATAGCGCCAGGCCAGATGCTCCAGTGAAATGCCCAGCGATTCGGCTTCAAGACGGTGGTCAAGCCAGAATTGCGCCACCTGCTCCTCTTTTTTGGCGTGATCCATGGCAAAGTGACTATTATAGCCGGGGCCGTAATCGACAAAATACTCTTCACCGGGTTTCACATTTTTGCTGGTGACATAAAAGGAAAGATTTTTACCCACGCGGACCATGGCTACGTTCGGCTCTGCGGCCACCGCCGGGGCATCCCCCAGCCGGTGGGTGTTGATATTGCGCAGTTCATTGCCACTTTCCCAACCGTCGACGATACGTTGCGAAGAGCGGGTTTGCCAGCTATGAGACAGGCTACGCTCGGTGCCCATACGGCGAACCATCCGTTTAATGGCCGGCTCCGAGTCATAAAAAACTCCGGCATAGGGACCCAGCACGGTAAACTTCGGCACCGTGGCACCCGTCTCTGGATTAAAAATCCCGCTACCCAGATTGATAATATTGCCCTGGTCATCTTCCCGGTGTGAGGGGCGGGACACCATGCGGCGGCTGATTTCCGCACCAAGCTGCGTTTCGTTACTGACCTGACGGCGGATCTCGGCAATAAGTTGAGCTTTGACGTTGTCGATCTCTTTTTTGCTCATCTTGTTTATCCCATCGAACAGGCCATTCCATGCGAAAAGATTCAGTTCACTGGCATCGCTTATCCCTTCGGCGCGCAGTGTCAGGCTATGAGCAAACGCGTGCGGATCCCTGAGGATCGGCAGGTTATTATCCGTTGCCGGGAGATCATCCAGTCGGGAGGGGGAGGGGTTATATATTTCCATCTCGCCGCCATCGTCGTTGAGCAAAATCATTTTAACCGGTCCGCTGGCGTGAGGCGGTGTATCCGTTTCTGTTTTGACCGCGTTTTTCTCGGCCCGCGCGCTATTAAGCTTTTTTTCACCGCGCGGTGACAGCCCATTATTGTTGACCAGCGATCCCCAGGAGCTCTGATTTATTGAATTCTTGATAGCATAGCCAGCAGAGCCGCCTGCGGTATCCCGGGCTGATTGTGACATATCCCGCCACGTTCGCAGGTCATCGTTGCTGGGGGGGCGGGTTTTGGTTAGTCGGGATAAACCTCTTGGCGACAGCCCGTTATTGTTGACCCATGAGCACCAGGTGCCCAGATTAATGTTGTGGGTGGTGGCATAACCGACCACACCTCCGGCAGCATCCCGTTGTTCCTGCGACATATCCCGCCAGGCTTTCAGGTCATCGTTGGTCGGTGCCCGGGTTTCCTTAAGTTTTGACTCTCCCTTTAGCGTCAGCCCATCGTTCCTGGCCAGGCTGCCCCAGGTACCCGTATTAATGCTATGCCGGGTGGCATAGCCAGCTGCGCCGCCTGTATTATCCCGTGCCGCCTGCGACATATCCCGCCAGGCCTTCAGGTCATTATGAGTCGGTGCCCGGGTTGCCGTCAGTCTTGACTCACCTTGAGCCGTCAGTCCATCGTTTCTGGCAAGCTGCGGCCAATAACCCTGATTAATACCGTGTTTGCTGGCGTAGCCGACAGCGCCGCCAGCAGTGTCCCGTTGTTCTTGTGACATATCCCGCCAGGCTTTCAGGTCATCATTGGTTGGGGGCCGGGTTTTGGTCAGTTTTGACTCTCCTGGCGGTGTCAAACCATCGTTCTTGGCCAGTCGTGACCAGGTACTTTGACTAATACTGTGCGCAATGGCATAACCGGAAGCGCCACCGGCGGCATCCCGTTCTGCCTGTGGCATATTCTGCCAGGTCTTCAAATCTTCATTAGTTGGCGCACGGGTTTCACTCAGTCGTGACTCGCCTTGTGGCGTCAGTCCATCGTTTCTGGCCAGATTCCCCCAGGAGCCCTGATTAATGCCGTGTTTTGTGGCATAGCCGACAGCACCGCCAGTGGCATCCCGCTGTTCCTGTGTCATATCCCGCCAGGCCAGCAAGTGAACGTGGGAGGGGGCATGAGTTTTCGTCAGCCTTGACTTGCCTCGCAGCGTCAGTCCGCTATTGTTGACCTGTAGATTCCAACTGCTCAGGGTAATGCCATGCGTCGTGGCATAACCGGTCGACCCGCCTGCAGCATCCCGTGCTGCCTGGGTCATATCCCGCCATATTTTCAGATCGGCATGGGTCGGTGCCCGGGTTTCGGTGGTTGCCAGTTTTGATGCTCCCTTCGCCGTCAGTCCATAGTTCCTGGCCAGCAGTTGCCAGGAACCCGGATTAATACCATGTTCAGCGGCATAACCGACAGCGCCGCCAGCAGCATCTCGTTGTTTCTGCGGCAAATCTCGCCAGGCTTTCAGGTCATCATGGGTCGGCGCCCGGGTTTTGCTCAGTCTCGATTCACCTTGCGGAGTCAGGCCATCACCCTTGGCCAGTCGCGCCCAGGAGCGCAAACTAATACTCTTCTCCGCGGCATAGCCGCTGGCACCCCCGGCGTCATCCCGTTGTTCCTGCGACATATTCCGCCAGGCTTTCAGGTCATCGTTGCTGGGGGCACGGGTGTTGGCCAGTTTGGACAAACCGAGGGCTGAGAGTCCGTGTTTATTAGTCAGCGGAGCCCAGGAACCTGCAAGGATCCCCTGCGTCTCGGCATAACCGGCGGGTCCTCCGGCAGCCTTGCGTTCAACCTGTGACATATCTCGCCAGGCGATCAGGTCTTCTTCTGTTGCTGTTCTGGTTTGCCGTTTTTCCGGCGGTCCCTCTTTTTTATCCGTAGCCGGTCGTTTCCTGGGGCCGCCACCGAATAAGCCGATAACTCGCCCCTGGGCGTCTACCGACTGCCCGCTCTGGGTAAAACTGCGGCTTTCCGGCACAAAGCGGTAGACGGTTTTAATCGTCTCATTATTGATTGCCACATAACCGGTGCTTTTACTGCCATCGCGGGCGGTAACCTCAATCTCGCGATAATGGCGTTGCTGCAATTCAAGCTGCGTAGGGTGAGTGTTTAACCAGGCGGATTGCTGGGCAGAGGTCATGGTATGCAACTGGCCATCCTTGCCCGCCGTCAGATAGCGTTGCGTTTTTTTATTGCCATAGGACTCGCTGACAAAGCTGTTTTCTGCCCGTTTCACTACCGGCAGATAGCGTGGATAAGTCTGCTGTTGTTGCACATAGAGCTGTCCCGTTTCGCTATGCCGCCAGAGATTGGGGTAGTGGCTGTCTTGTTGCAAATGAGGTTCATCAACGGCTTTAGACTCCGCCCAGCGCAGTAGCGGGCTATCGGTCAGTTTTTTTTCCACGGTGGTCGTCACTTTTTTAAATGTTTTATGGACAACATGGTCGAGGCCCAGCTCCATAATATCGGCACCGGCGGCCAGCATCTCCCCGGCATCCTCTTCGGTCACCGGCTGATTGAGCAAGGTCTTGCCCAGCAGGGTAAATGCCCAACTGACCACATTGACACCGATGGACCCTCTGTCCGACGCGATACTAAAGGCGATATTAAACGCCATATCCCCCCCCTGGGCCGAGATGCCGCCGATGCTGTTATCTTCCGTCCACTGTCCGGTCTGAATAAACGCCGACAGTCTTTCCTGAGCCTGAGGATCGTTCTGCATGGCTTTGATCAGGTCGGTCGCGCTCTGGATGGGATTACGCAGCATATGTCCAACCATCAGCAGGCGTATTCCCCAGCTTTCCCGCTCGGTAAAACTGGGGGGCACGGCGGCCTGAGGCGCAGAATAGATATAGTAACGGTGATGAAGGGGATCCCACTTTACCGGTACGGCAGGCAGGCGTTCGCCGGGATGGATCACCGCTGGCAGGCTTATATTGCCGATTTTAGCCATGATATTATTGGCTACCGGGGCGTAGTAGTTGCCGAACTGGAAATTCGGCATCGGGTCATGTTTTTGTTTTGCGAAGCCGTATAAACCGGTCTCTGCCAGCAGGGTCAGCAGGGTGGCAATATGGGCAGGGGTGTAAACCGGGGTCCACTCTCCGGTGGTGCCATTATGTTCAATGGGTAGCGGTGGCCAGTCGCTTGCCGACAGTCCAGGCGGGGTTCTAATAAAGAAGCCATTGACTGGCGGTTGTTTGCCGATGCTCTGTAGCCCGTTGCTAATGCCTTTTTGCTGGCTGTTGGCGATTGCCAGCGGGGGCTTTTCCCTGTGCTCTTCCACGGGGAAATTACGGCCATGAATATGCACATAACTTTCCTTTCCCTGTTTAATTAGCTGCGTTTTCGGGTCGAGAACACCGGCCAGCGGCTTGCCGCGGTGGGCATACAGGCTTTCCGCCATAGCAGAGAGGACGGCATTGGGTTCGACGGTCCAGGTGCCGGGCTTAGTATCTGCGATCACTTTTAGCGGCGGATATCCGGGTTGGGTCAGGGCCTTACTCCAGTGTTCCAGCACCGGGAAACTGTGCCAGCGCACCAGATAGCGGCGTGTCGATTCAACCTGATGGCCGGGGATGGCGTCATTTTTGTTCGTGCGTACATTAAACACTCCTTCTTGCAGATCGTTGGACAGCGGTCGATCGCTGACCGTCTTGTCGGATCGTTGGCCGGTGGCCAGGGCATAGGGTGGGAGGTGGATGTGGCTAACATGTTCAAACAATAAACTGCCGTTGGCCTGCAGGGTGAGAGTATGCGGGGTGAGGGTATCGTTGGCGGCGGAGTCGGTTTTTTGGGTAACCGGAGGGCTGGGATCGGCAGAGAAGGTGCGTTTGCCAGGATGAGCATGACGTTGATCAACACTAAAATTATCATTAATTTGCGTCAATTTTGGCGGTTGGGGAGTAATGGCGGGTGATGACATAAAACAGGCTCCTTGAAGAGAATTTTTGCTGTTGTTGGCATTTTGGCGGGAATATTGGGTAAGCCTGGCGACCTCTATTCTGTAGGTGTCAGATTGACACCTACTAAGCACAAAGTAGTTAGTGCCTGGGAATAGTGGCTTCCAGTTGCTGCCGCTCTGTTTCACCCAGTGTCAATATTCGCTCGCGAATATCATTGCGCAGACTATGGGCATATTCCTGAATATCTCCTGTGGTCACCGCCTGAGTCCGGTTGCGGCTGATCAGCGCCGCTGCGGTGGCTTCCGTCATGCAGTAACCTGATTCTGCGATCGGCTGCCACTGATTACCCCCATCCGCCGTGTTAACACGGTAATAAGGATGATCGTTGTCCGGCTTGAGAAAAGTGACATTCTGCTGAGGGTTGGTCCAGGCGTCATAATGATTTCCCTTCTGCTGGATAACCACCAGGCGGCGGCCGCTGTAAATCGCATCCTGCGGCTCAACGATATTGCCGGTTCGCGAATCAATAATCTGACTGATGCCATTATTTTGATGGGTGATCACCAGAAATGCGTTTGCCTGGCGCAGAGTATTGCTGCCGGCAATCAGCCGCGGCATGGCCTCAAACGAAGGGTCAACCCAGGCGCCGGATTGATTAATATTGGCCGCCAGCCAGGCCAGCGGTGAATCCTCGGCAAAGTTTGCCGGTTCCTGTTTGATTTTGATTGCGTGGTCCTGAAGCGGGTTGTCCTCCAGCCATTTGTCGGCATCGGCGGACAGTTTGCCCTGTTTCTTCGATGCCGGGGGATGGGCTATTTTTTTACGCAGCGCCTGCTCCTGAACACCATAATGCTCTGCCATACGCGTTGGCGTGATACCCCAGCTTTCGGCTTCGGCCTGATGGTTGAGGTATAAATGGGCTACTTCCTGCGTTTTTGCCCGATTGGCGGGCAGCGGGTGATTGTCCAGCCAGTGCCTGGCCGCGTCATCCAGCGCCTGTCCGCCGCTGTTTTGTTGCCTGAACTGCAGTACCGCCCGACCCACTTCTTTTGGGTCGAGATAATAGCGCCAGGCCAGATGTTCCAGGGAAATGCCCAGCGATTCGGCTTCAAGACGGCGGTCAAGCCAGAATTGCGCCATCTGCTCCTCTTTTTTGGCGTGATCCATGGCAAAGTGTCGATTGTAGCCGGGACCGTAATCGACAAAATACTCTTCACCGGGTTTTACGTTTTTGCTGGTGACATAAAAGGAAAGGTTTTTACCTACGCGGACGATGGCCACGTTTGGCTCTGCGGCCACCGCCGGGGCATCCCCCAGCCGGTGAGTGTTGATATTGCGCAGTTCATTGCCACTTTCCCAACCGTCGACGATACGTTGCGAAGAGCGGGTTTGCCAGCTATGAGACAGGCTGCGTTCCGTTCCCAGCCGTCGGGTCGCTCTGTTAATGGCCGCTTCTGAGTCATAAAAAACCCCGGCATAGGGACCCAGCACGGTAAACTTTGGCACGGTTGCGCCCGCCTCTGGATTGAAAATCCCGCTGCCCAGATTGATAATATTGCCTTGCTCATCTTCCCGGTGTGAGGGTCGGGACACCATGCGGCGGCTGATTTCCGCACCAAGCTGCGTTTCGTTACTGACCTGGCGGCGGATCTCGGCAATAAGTTGAGCTTTGACGTTGTCGATCTCTTTTTTGCTCATCTTGTTTATCCCATCGAACAGGCCATTCCATGCGAAAAGATTCAGTTCACTGGCATCTTTTATTCCTTCAGCGCGCAGCGTCAGACTATGAGCAAACGCGTGCGGATCCCTGAGGATCGGCAAGCTATTATCCGTTGCCGGGAGATCATCCAGCCGGGAGGGGGAGGGGTTATATATTTCCATCTCGCCGCCATCGTCGTTGAGCAAAATCATTTTAACCGGCCCGCTGGCGTGAGGCGGTGTATCCGTTTCTGTTTTGACCGCAGTTTTCTCGGCCTGCGCACTATTAAGCTTTTGTTCACCGCGTGGTGACAGCCCATTTTTGTTGACCCGCGATGCCCAGGTATTCATATTAATGCCATGTTTGGTGGCATAACCGACAGTACCGCCGACGGCATCCCGCTCTGCCTGCGACATATCCCGCCAGGCTTTCAGATCATCAATTGTTGGTGCCCGAGTCTTGTCCAGTTTGGACAGACCTCTTGTTGACAGCCCATTATTGTGGACGAAAGAGGACCAGGAGCCCTGATTAATGCCATGAGTGGTGGCATAGCCGACAGAACCGCCAAAGGCATCCCGCTCTGGCTGTGGCATATCACGCCAGGTTTTCAGGTCATCGCGGGTGGGGGCCCGCGTTTTAGTCAGTTTTGACTTCCCTTTCAGCGTCAGTCCATCGTTCCTGGCCAGACTTACCCAGGAACCAGGAGTAATACCATGCTTCCTGGCATAGCCTACTGTGCCGCCAGCGGCATCCCGCTCTGGCTGTGACATATCCCGCCAGGTCTTCAGATCATCTTGGGTGGGGGCACGGGTTGTGGTCAGTCTTGACTCGCCTTGGGGGGTCAGTCCATCGTTCCTGGCCAGAGCCCCCCAGGATCCAGGATTAATGCCAT
This sequence comes from Rouxiella aceris, assembly GCF_012933545.1. Classification (GTDB taxonomy): domain Bacteria; phylum Pseudomonadota; class Gammaproteobacteria; order Enterobacterales; family Enterobacteriaceae; genus Rouxiella; species Rouxiella aceris. Next base: position 359,109 of record NZ_JAADJU010000003.1, read on the forward strand.
GCCGGGTGGCATAGCTGACAGCGCCGCCAGCAGTATCCCGTTGTTCCTGCGTCATATCCCGCCAGGCTTTCAGGTCATCATGGGTCGGTGCCCGGGTTGCGGTCAGTCTTGACTCGCCTAACGCAGCCAGTCCATCATTTTTAGCCAGTTGTGCCCAGGAGCCCTGATTAATGCCATGCCGGGTGGCATAACCGACCGTGCCGCCGACGGCATCCCGCTCTGCCTGTGACATATCCCGCCAGGCTTTCAGGTCATCCACTGTCGGGGTCCGGGTTTTGGTCAGTTTTGACTCTCCTGGCTGAGTCAGTCCGTCACTCTTGACCAGTCGCGACCAGGTACCCGGATTAATGCCGTGCTTCATGGCATAGCTGGCCGCGCCGCCGACGGCATCCCGTTCTGCCTGTGACATATCTCGCCAGGCTTTCAGGTCATCATTGGTCGGTGCCCGGGTTTTGGTCAGTTTTGACTCGCCCTTGAGGGTAAGCCCGTCGTTCCTGGTTAGACTGCCCCAGGTACCCGGATTAATGCCATGTCGGGTGGCATAGCCGACAGTGCCGCCAACGGCATCCCGCTCTGCCTGCGACATATCCCGCCAGGCTTTCAGGTCATCATGGGTCGGTGCCCGGGTTTTGGTCAGTCTTGACTCGCCTGTCGGAGTCAATCCATCGTTCCTGGCCAGATTCCCCCAGGAACCTGGATTTATACCCTGCGTCCTGGCATAGCCAGCTGCGCCCCCGGCCGTCTTGCGTTCTGCCGGTGACATATCGCGCCAGGCTTTCAGGTCCTCATGGCTCGGCGCTCGGGTTTCGATCAGTCTTGACTCGCCTTGTGCAGCCAGTCCGTTGTTCTTGGCCAGTTGCGCCCAAGAGCCCTGATTAATGCCATGTCGGCTGGCATAACCGATCGTGCCGCCGGCTGCATCTCGTTCTGCCTGCGACATATCCCGCCAGGCGATCAGGTCATCATTGGTGGGAGGGCGGGTTTCGATCAGTTTTGATTCTCCTGAAAGTGTCAGTCCATCGCTCTTGACCAGTCGCGACCAGGCACTCTGATTAATGCCATGCTTATTGGCATAGCTGGCTGCGCTACCGGCGGCTTCCCGTTCTGCCGGTGACATATCGCGCCAGGCTTTCAGGTCATCTTGCGTCGGTGCCCGGGTTTTGCTCAGTCTTGACTCGCCTTGTGGGGTAAGCCCCTGGCTCCTGGCCAGCGTCCCCCAGGAACCTGGGTTAATTCCCTGCGTTCTGGCATAGCCGATAGCGCCGCCGACGGCATCCCGTTGTTCCTGTGACATGTCCCGCCAGGCTTTCAGATCATCCACTGTCGGTGCCCGGGTGTTGGTCAGCCTTAATTCGCCTTGCGCGGTAAGTCCATCGCTCTTGGCCAGATTTCCCCAGGAACCCGGGTTAATCCCTTGCGCTCTGGCATAGCCAGTGACACCCCCGGCAGCCTTGCGGTCTGCTGGCGACATATCTCGCCAGGTGATCAGGTCTTCTTCTGTTGGTGCTCTGGCTGGCCGTTTTTCCGGGGGTTCTCCCGTTTTATCCATCGCTGGCCGTTTCCTGGGGCCGCCACCCAATAAGCCGATAACCCGCCCCTGGGCGTCTACCGACTGCCCGCTCTGGGTAAAACTGCGACTTTCCGGCACAAAGCGGTAGACGGTTTTAATCGCCTCATTGTTAATTGCCACGTAGCCAGTGCTTTTACTGCCATCACGGCCGGTAACCTCTATCTCACGGTAATGTCGTTGCTGCAATTCAAGCTGCGTAGGGTGAGCGTTTAACCAGGCGGATTGCTGGGCGGAGGTCATGGTATGCAACTGGCCATCCTTGCCCGCCGTCAGATAGCGTTGCGTTTTTTTATGACCATAAGACTCGCTGACAAAGCTGTTTTCTGCCCGTTTCACTACCGGCATATAGCGAGGGAAGTGCTGTTGCTGCTGCACATAGAGCTGTCCCGTTTCGCTATGTCGCCAGAGATTGGGGTAGTGGCTGTCCCGTTGCAGATGAGGTTCATCAACGGCTTTAGACTCCGCCCAGCGTAGTAGCGGGTTATCAACCAGGGATTTTTTTGCTGCGGTTACTGTGACTTTTTTAAACGCCTTATGCATCACCTGGTCGATGCCTACATCCATAATATCTGCACCGGCGGCGAGGATCTCCTCGGCATCTTCCCTGGTCACTGGCTGATTGAGCAGCGCCTTGCCCAGCAGGGTAAATGCCCAGCTGAAAACATTGACACCAACCGATCCCTTATCCGATGCAATGCCAAAAGCGACATTAAACGCCATGTCTGCCAGCTGGGCGGACAAGCCGCTGACGCTACTATCTTCCGGCCACTGGCCGCTGTGGATAAACGCCGCCAACCTTTCCTGGGCCTGGGCATCGTTCTGCATGCCTTTGATTAGCTCGGTGGCACCCTGAATCGGGTTGCGCATCATATGACCGACCATCAGCAGACGTATTCCCCAGGCTTCGCGTTCGGTAAAAGAGGGGGCGATGGCGGGCTGGGGAGCCGAATAAATATAATATCGACGATGCAGAGGATCCCATTTCACCGGCACGGCCGGCAGACGTCCGCCGTGGTGGATCACCGCTGGCAGGCTTATACTGCCGATTTTAGCAACGATATTATTGGCGACCGGGGCATAGTGGCTGCCGAGCTGGAAATTTTGCACCTTGCTATCTTTTTGTTTTGTGAACCCATACAAACCTGTTTCTGCCAGCAGGGTTAGCAGGGTGGCAATATGGGCGGCAGAGAAAAGCGGAGTCCACTCTCCGCTGCTGTTATTGCGTACAATTTGCAGCGGTGGCCAGTCGCTCGCCGATAATCCGGGCGGGGTTTTAATAAAAAAGCCATCGATTGGCGGTTGCCTGGCTACTCGCGGTGCTCCGTTGGCGAGGCCTTTTTGCTGGCTGTTGGCAATCGCCAGCGGCGGTTTTATCTTGTGCTCTTCCACAGGAAAATTGCGGCCATGGATATGCACATAACTCTCTTTTCCCTCGCTGATTAATTGGGTTTTTGGATCAAGAACCCCGGCCAGCGGTTTGCCGTGATAGGCATAAAGGCTTTCTGCCATGGCGAAGAGAACCGCATTGGGTTCCACGGTCCAGGTCCCGGGTTTGCTATCTGCAATGACTTTTAACGGCGGATACCCCGGCTGGGTCAGCGCCTTACTCCAGTTTTCCAGCACCGGAAAACTGTGCCAACGCAGCAGATAACGGCGTGTCGATTCCACCTGATGGCCGGGTATCAGATCATTTTCGCTGCTGCGCACATTAAAAATCCCCTCTTGCTGATCGTTGGACAATGGCCGATCGCTGACCGCCTTGTCGGGATAAACGCTGGTGTCAAGGGCATAGGGTGAGAGGTTGCTATGGCGAACATGTTCAAATAACAAGCTGCCATTGGTCTGCAGAGTGAGAGTATGGGCGGCGAGGGTATCGTTGCCGGTAGGGTCCGGCGTTTTGCTGACCGGCGGGCTGGTGTTGGCAGGAAAGGTGCGTTTGGCGAGGAGTGGGCGAATGGGATGTGGATCAGCAATAGCATTCTCATCAGGTCGCATCAATCGGGGGTCGTTGGAACGAGTAACGGGCGATGACATAACAGAGACTCCTTGAAGAGCAGGGTTGGTGTTGTCAGGTGTTTCAGGACGGATTTGGCAGGGTTTTAGGAAAGCTATTGTTATCTGTGGGTGGAAAATACCTGTCGCCGGTTCCCGGCTGCCAAAGCCGTTAAGCGTAATGGTTTAGAGAATATTATTTTGATGGGGTTGTTTGGCGTATTGTTCCGAAATAATGACAATTTATTAGTGTTATATGCTAATTATGGTTGCGATCTTTTCTTGCCGAAGAAACTGCTAACAAAACAGTTATTACCTGCAATTATGTGGTGTTTTTCTTATTCAAGCCGAAAAAAGAGCGATGTCATGTTATTTAATTGCAGCTATTGAAAAAAAATCTACTTTGAACGATAACTGTCTGTGAAATTATTCACAGTTCCGACGGTGTGAGTGGCTCAGTACAGCAAATGACTCAAACTTCACCTTCAGAATATTATGCTATACACAGCGTTAAAATGGAGTCGAGTATGCGAGTGGTGATTTTGGGCGGTGGAGTCGTTGGTGTCGCCAGTGCATGGTATCTGGCAAAAGCGGGTCATCAGGTGACGGTTATCGATCGCCAACCCGGTCCGGCAGAAGAAACCAGTGCAGGCAATGCCGGTCAGATTTCACCAGGTTATGCGGCACCCTGGGCAGCACCTGGCGTGCCGCTCAAAGCTATTAAATGGATGTTTCAGCGTCATGCGCCCCTGGCTATCCGCCTTGATGGCAGCAGTACGCAACTCAAATGGATGTGGCAAATGCTGCGTAACTGCGATATGCGCCATTATCAAACCAATAAAAGCCGCATGGTGCGGCTGGCGGAATATAGTCGCGACTGTATAAAAGCGCTGCGTGAAGATACCGGCATTCAGTACGAAGGGCGACAGGGCGGGACTCTGCAACTATTTCGCACCGAGCAACAGTTTGCCAGCGCTGCCAAGGATATTGCGGTACTGAAAGAGGCCGGGGTTCCCTACCAGTTGCTGGAGTCCAGCCAGTTGGCCAGTGCCGAACCGGCGTTGGCGCAGGTGGCGCATAAGCTTACTGGCGGCCTGCGTCTGCCCAATGATGAAACCGGAGACTGTCAGCTGTTTACTCGCCAGTTGGCTGAGATGGCACGTCAGGCTGGCGTCACCTTTGAATTCAATAAAAATGTTGATCGGCTATGGGTAGAAAATGGTCAGATTGCCGGGGTGCAATGTGGCAATGAGACGGTCAAGGCCGATGCTTACGTGGTGGCATTCGGGTCTTACTCTACCGCGCTGTTGGCTGATTTAGTGAGTATTCCCGTCTATCCCCTGAAAGGATACTCACTCACGATCCCGATTAGCGATGAAAGCGCCGCGCCGTTTTCTACGGTGCTGGATGAAACCTATAAAATTGCCATCACCCGCTTTGATCAACGCATTCGTGTTGGCGGTATGGCCGAGATTGTCGGTTTTAACACCCAATTGGTAAAAGCGCGCCGCGCTACTCTGGAGATGGTCGTGCGCGATCTCTATCCCAACGGCGGGCGTATCGAGGATGCCACCTTCTGGACCGGACTGCGTCCAATGACCCCCGACGGTACGCCAATTGTCGGTAAAACAGCGTTTAAAAATCTCTATCTCAATACCGGCCACGGTACCCTGGGCTGGACCATGGCCTGTGGTTCCGGACAGTTGCTGGCGGATATCATCTCGGGCGTGACCCCGGCCATTGCCTCCGATGATCTGGCAGTGTCTCGTTATCGCCCGGGTTTTGTCTCTCCGTCTGAGCGTGAGCAGAAAATATATCCGGCAAGCTAAGGTCCGGTTGGTGGAGTTCCTTGTCGGCAAGGATGCCCGGGTTAATCGCCGGGTATCCGCAATATTTCCCTAATCCCCTTTTTAGCCCAAGGTTTCTGGTGATAGCGCTCTGAGTGTTCCCTTGACCCTTTTACTGCGTCGTTTTGCCGCCCAGGCCAGTACAAACGCCGTCAGCATCACTAACGCCAGGCTGGCTTTCGGCGGCAAGGGCAACGCCATGGCAATCAGGCCGAGGGCGGCACCACCGGCCATCTGTACAAACCCCACTAATGCCGAGGCGATCCCGGCCTGACTGGAGTAAGGTTCGAGGGCATAGCTGGTTGCCGGGCCGATAACAAAGGCCAGACCGGCACAGGCGCTGGCTACCGGCACCATATACACCCAGGTAGCCAGCTGGAGTTGTGCAGGTAACAGCACCAAGCCAGCCAGCAGACCACTGCCGCCAATCAACATTAACAGGCCACCGATCGTCAGGCATAGCGGACGCCCCAGCTTGCGGATAATGCGGTTGGCAATAAAACTCATCAGCATGATCCAAAAACCGTTCGCGCCAAATACCAGCGAGAACTGGAGCGGCGTCAGGCCGCCGCGACTCATTAATACACCGGGGGCCAGCGAGACATAGGTTAACGCCATGCCCATCGCCCCGGCATTGACCAGCGCAAAGATCAAAAAGTTTTTGTCCCGCAATATGCCGATATATTGCCCCACCGGCAGACGGCCAACCTGTTGTGTATTGGCCGGGCGTGTTTCTGCGAGAAAGGCCAACACCAGCAACAACGCCATCAGCGTATAACCGAGCAATGCCCAAAAGGGCGCACGCCAGCCATAATATTGCGCAATCAGCCCGCCGATCAGCGGGGCCAAGGCTGGAACGATATTCAGCGTGCCGTTGAGAAAACCAAAGGCGCGGGCGGCGTCATCTCCTTGCAGGCGATCGCGCACGCTGCTGAAAACCACCACCGAGGTACAGCAAACCGCCAGGCTTTGTACCACCCGTGAAGCCATAAACATCGGCGCATTTACCGAGGTGGCGGCTATTGTCACTCCCAGCATATAAAGCATGATGCCGGCAATGGCGATCGGTCGGCGGCCATAACGATCGACCAACGGGCCAGCTAACAATTGACCGAGACCCAGCACCAAAATAAACAACGAAATGGAGGCCTGGATAACGCTTTCGCTGCTGCCCAAACCAAGGGCAATAGCCGGAATGGCCGGCAGATAGAGATCGATACCCAGCGGGCCCAATAACACCAGGGTCAATAACAGAAAAAGAAATTTTTGCATAGTCTTGCGGTGCGTCCATTCTACAAAGGGCAACAAGAGTAATGATTTTGTGAATAATTGCAAACTGCTGTGTTAAATAGAGGGCAAGGAAACGACCAGATGAGAAAGGCCAGAACACGGCGTAGCATGTCCTGGCCAGATAACGCAGGGATTTATTTCTTCCAGAAATCGTCGAATACCGTTACCGGCGGCTGGCGTTTATGCTCGGTACGCAGATACCAGTTTTCAATAATGGTGGCGTATTGCGGTTCCAGTGTTTTGCCTTCCAGATAATCATCAATCAGCTCATAGGTAACGCCGAGCGCCACTTCATCCGGCAGAGCGGGACGGTTGTCTTCCAGGTCAGCGGTGGGTGCCTTGGTATACAGATGGGCCGGACAGCCCAAATGCTTGAGCAGGGCTTTACCCTGGCGCTTGTTAAGGCGGAAAATCGGGTTGATATCGGTGCCGCCATCGCCATACTTGGTAAAAAATCCGGTAACCGCTTCCGCTGCATGGTCGGTGCCGACCACCACACCGGCTTTCATACCAGCAATACTGTATTGCGCTTTCATGCGTTCGCGGGCTTTTTCATTGCCTTTGATAAAATCGCTCAGCTCAATGCCAATCTCACGCAATGTCGCTTCGCTAGCCAACACTGCATTTTTGATGTTAACCGTTAACACTTGATCTGGCTTGATAAAACTGATGGCATCGAGGCAGTCGGCTTCATCGGCCTGAACGCCATACGGCAGGCGAACGGCAATAAACTGATAGCCTGCATCCGGCGACTCCTGACGTAACTCGTTAATTGCCGTTTGGCAAAGTTTACCGGTAAGAGTAGAATCCTGCCCGCCGCTTATGCCAAGTACCAATGACTTTATAAATGGGTGAGCGCGCAGGTAAGTTTTTAGGAAATCCACGCTGACGCGAACTTCCTGCTCTGCATCGATTTGGGGTTTAACATGCAGAGCCTGGATAATCTCTTGCTGAAGTGCCATGACCATTCCTCCTGAAGCTGCCAGCGAAAACCGCGGCAAAGAATTCTGTTTAATGTGCGATAGTTTAAAACTAACCTGCTCTGGAGAAAAGGACAAGGTACAGAGCCGGCTTGACAGGAAATTGTGCCGATCGGGGCAGTGACGCAGTCGTCGATGGGCGAGTGCAACAAGGATTGGCAGTGAAAGTGCGGTCTGTAAGGGAATAAAAACAGAACATTGGCTATATTCGCAACTGATTACAGACAGCGAATTTATTAGTCAAAGCGTAATGTTTTTGTATGTATCTATTTCAAAAGATATATAACCCTAAGAATGCGCTAAAACGCAGCGGTAAAAAGGGATATTTCCGCGTTAATGCTGTATATTGGTTGGCTGTTAATTATGCAAATGCCACGTAAAGGATCTGCAGGCCTGATTGAGGGAATTCAATTAATGGCATAATTATTCGTCGGCAACATGTCGTTATTTGCCTTAAATCTATTGGGGAAACAAAATGTTTTTTCGGGTTGTTCGTCATTTACCAGCCTGCGCTATCGTTTGTGGTGCGGCGCTGTTTAGTCTTTCAAGTCTCGCCGATACCAGCGTGTTCACCGCGTTAGACGATCCTGCCACCGCCAAGAAAAGCTTTGATGGTAACGTTCAGGCGGGTTATAGCGCGCAAACGGGTAATACCAGCAACTCGAGCCTGAGCGCTGATACCACCATGACCTGGTTCCAGACCAACACCGCCTACAGCCTGTGGGGTTCGGCGCGTAACGCTTCTTCATCAGGTGTGCGTTCTTCTGAAAAGTATCAGGCCGGTGGCCGTTCTCGTTATAATATGGACGATCAGAACTACCTGTTTGCACAGGGTGACTGGTTAAGCGACCGTTATAACGGTTATCGCTCCCGTGATACCGCTACTGCCGGTTACGGTCGTCAGATTTGGAGTGGTCCAGTTCATACACTGAACCTCGAAGCAGGTCCGGGTGTCCGTCACGATGAGTACCAGCAGGGTGGCAATACCACCAAAGCTATCGCTTATGGCTCTGGTACTTACAGCTATAAAATCAGTGACACCGCGAAATTCAGCGAAGGTGTTTCTGTGTTAGCCAATGACGATACCACCATCAACTCAGAGACTGCGCTGATTGTTGCTATCAACAAAAGCTTCTCACTGAAGCTGGCTTATGATGTAACTTATAACACCAAGCCACCTGCCAGTGCGCCGGATAAAACCGACACTGTGACCTCGATTAATCTGGTCTACGGTTTGTAAGTTTCAAATAGTCAGTACGATAAAGCCAGCATCTCTGCTGGCTTTTTTATTGCTGCTGGAGTACCGCTAACCCAGGGTAACGATGGGTTAATTATCAACCGTTTGCTTGTGGAAAAGCTCACGAAATACCGGATAAATATCTTCTGGTTCACGAATATGCTGCATGGCAAAGTTATCAAACTGCTGTTGCAACACCTCATATTCACGCCACAGGGTTTGATGAGCCCGGCGGGTGATTTCGATATAGCTGTAATAACGCACCATGGGCAGTAATTTCTGTGCCAGGAGTTGATGGCACAGCGGTGAATCATCGGCCCAGTTATCGCCGTCCGACGCCTGCGCGGCGTAGATATTCCATTGCGCAGGATCGTAGCGCTCCTGGATCACCTCATCCATCAGCTTCAACGCACTGGAGACGATGGTGCCCCCGGTTTCCTGAGAGTAGAAGAACTCTTGCTCATCCACTTCTTTTGCCTGGGTATGGTGACGGATATAGACCACGTCGACGTTTTTATAGGTCCGGCTCAGGAAAAGATAGAGCAGGATATAGAAACGCTTGGCCATATCCTTGGTGGCCTGATCCATCGAGCCCGAAACGTCCATTAAGCAGAACATCACCGCCTGGCTGGACGGTTCCGGACGACGTTCAAAGTTTTTATAGCGCAGGTCAAAGGTATCGATAAAAGGGACTTTGGCGATTTTTTGCCGCAGTTCGGCGATCTCTTTTCTGATCCTTTCTTCTTCCAACAGTTGCGCAGGTTCACTGTTTTCAACCTCGGCGAGGTCATTTTCCAGTTCGCGCAACGCCCGTTTTTTCCCTGCTGACATTGCCGTTCGGCGCGCCAGCGAGTTTTGCAAAGAACGTACAACGCTAATATTGGCCGGCACACCGTTGGAGGTGAACCCGGAGCGATGGGTTTTGAATTCGGTAAGCTGCTTATACTGATTTTTTTTCAGGTTGGGCAGCGCCAAATCTTCGAACAGCAAATCGAGATATTCATCTTTTGAAATCTGGAACGAAAACTCGTCCTGGCCTTCGCCATCCTGACCGGCTTCACCCTGACCGCCGCCACCCCCTCCACCGCCGCCCTGCGGGCGGTCGATATGATCGTGAGGCACAAAGTGATCGTTACCTGGATGAACGCGGTGGCGTAATCCACCGCGGCCCTGATGAAACATGGGTTCGTTGATATCTTCAATGGGGATCGACACTGACTCCCCACTGCTAACGTCGGTAACCGAACGCTTATTGATGGCCTCGGCAATCGACTGTTTGATTTGCGACTTATAGCGGCGTAAAAAGCGCTGGCGGTTAACCGCGCTTTTATTCTTGCCATTCAGTCGACGGTCAATAAAGTAAGTCATATAGCCCCCAAACAACGTTGCCAACGATCCCCGCATTGCTGAAAGTTGATTATTACGATGATTTCCTCACGCGCAGATACCATTCACAAAGCAGACGCACCTGTTTACGTGTATATCCTTTCTCCATCATTCGGTCGACAAAGTCATCGTGTTTTTTCTGTTCATCGGTCGACGTTTTGGCGTTAAAGGAGATAACAGGCAGTAACTCTTCGGTATTAGAGAACATTTTTTTCTCGATAACCGTGCGCAATTTCTCGTAACTGGTCCAGTTCGGATTACGGCCGCTGTTGTTGGCACGGGCACGCAGCACGAAATTGACGATTTCATTACGGAAATCTTTAGGGTTACTGATACCTGCCGGTTTCTCGATTTTTTCCAGTTCGGCGTTCAGTGACTCACGGTCAAACAGCTGGCCGGTATCGGGATCGCGATACTCCTGATCCTGGATCCAGAAGTCGGCATAAGTGACGTAGCGGTCAAAAATATTCTGTCCATATTCCGAGTAGGACTCAAGATAGGCAGTCTGGATCTCTTTGCCGATAAATTCGGCGTATTTCGGGATCAGATAGCCTTTCAGGTGCTCCAGATACTTCTCGGCAATGTCCTGCGGGAACTGTTCACGTTCAATCTGCTGTTCAAGCACATAGAACAAATGCACCGGGTTGGCTGCCACTTCGGCATGATCAAAGTTAAACACCCGAGACAGAATTTTAAAGGCGAAGCGGGTGGATAACCCGTTCATGCCTTCGTCTACGCCAGCGTAATCGCGATATTCCTGATACGACTTGGCTTTTGGATCGGTATCTTTCAGGCTTTCACCGTCATACACTCGCATTTTGGAGAAAATGCTCGAGTTTTCCGGGGTTTTCAGCCGCGAAAGGATGGAGAAACGTGCCAGGGTTTCCAGCGTGCCAGGGGCGCAAGGGGCATGCACCAGCTCACTGTTGCTCAGCAGTTTGTCGTAAATCTTCATCTCTTCCGATACGCGCAGGCAGTACGGCACCTTGACGATATAAACACGGTCTAGGAAGGCTTCGTTATTCTTGTTGTTACGGAAGGTCACCCACTCGGATTCGTTGGAGTGAGCAAGAATAATACCGTTAAACGGCAGGGCAGAGATGCCTTCGGTACCGTTGTAGTTACCTTCCTGGGTTGCCGTCAGTAATGGGTGCAAGACTTTGATCGGCGCTTTAAACATTTCGACGAATTCCATCACCCCCTGGTTGGCACGGCACAGAGCACCGGAGTAACCGTAGGCGTCGGGATCGTTTTGCGCATGGTTTTCGAGTTTACGAATATCCACTTTACCCACCAGCGCCGAAATATCCTGATTGTTCTCGTCACCTGGTTCGGTTTTGGCAATCGCAATCTGTTCGAGGATCGATGGCCAGACTTTAACGACTCTGAACTTGGTGATATCACCGCCAAATTCATGCAGGCGTTTGGCTGCCCATGGCGACATGATGGTGCCGAGATAGCGGGTAGGGATGTTGTATTCTTTTTCAAGAATATGTGCATCTTCCTGCGGGTTAAACAGGCACAGAGGATGATCGTTTACCGGGCTGCGTTCGCCGTTGGCGCTCAGCACATAAATCGGTACCCGTTGCATCAGGGATTTTAGGCGTTCGGCCAACGACGATTTACCGCCGCCTACCGGGCCCAGTAAATACAGGATCTGTTTCTTTTCTTCCAGCCCTTGAGCCGCATGTTTCAGATAAGAGACAATCTGCTCAATGGCATCTTCCATACCATAGAATTCTTCAAAGGCAGGATAGCGCGCAACAACCCGGTTGGAGAATAGACGCGACAGGCGTGGTTCAAGCGCGGTGTCGACCATGACAGGTTCACCTATTGCCATCAACAGGCGTTCCGCGGCATTAACATAAGCACTGCGATCTTGCCGAGCGATGGTAAGAAATTCCTGCAGTGTGAACTCTTCATCCTTGGCAGCTTCATAGCGCTGGCGATAATGGTCAAATATGTTCATAGATGCCCGTCCTTCGTTATTTAGCACAGGTTAAAGAGAGCCAGTAAAGCGGTGATGCAGCTCCCGGAAGAAAGTATCCCCAGTCTGATTACAGCAACCCTTATGCCAACTTGTTGAAGCGCTACTTTCTTGCGTAGCGTCTTGGTGATTGCCATAAGCAACACCAGCGGGTTACTTCTCAGTTGAGTCTTTCTCCTATCTATAAGCGTAGTTTGCCCTTTGAAAAATTTCCTCTGCCAAATTTGTGTTTTTTAAGCCATATCAATGACTCAGTTAGGGATATCTCGCTTTCAGGCCTTGCGGCACGGGGGATGCGGCAAATATGAGCAAATTTTCGTCATAATTTTTTAATATTAAGCATATAAATTATTCTGTTACTTTAGGTTTTAGTGCCTAATCTCTGGCGCTGGCCGGGGGATCATTTACACTAACGCTGATTTTTACTTTTTACGGATGAAATTCAATGAAAGCTCTCCCTATCAAGGCGCTGCCTGTTGCTGCGCTGTTGGCCTTACTGAGTCAGTCTGCCCAGGCTGATAGCTGGTCTTTGGGTGCTTCGGCCCTGGTCAGTCCCGATCCTTATCGCGGCTATGACACCAAATTCTTTCCGGTGCCAATCATCAATTATGAAGGGGACAGCTTTTACTTCCGTTCATTGATGGCGGGTTATTACCTGTGGAAAGACCAACAAAATCAGCTCAGTCTGGTGGCCGGTTACAACCCTTTTGGTTTTAAACCGAGCGACAGCGATGACGAACAGATGAAACGGCTGGATAAGCGCCGCGGTACATTGATGGCGGGGGTGGCTTTTTCTCATCAGGAACAGTGGGGCACTCTGCGGACCTCATTAACCGGCGACACCCTCAATAACAGCAATGGGATGGTCGGCGATCTGGCCTATCTTTATACCTTTAAAGGCGATAACTGGGCGTTGGTTCCGGGTCTGGGGCTGACCTGGAACAGTGCCAATCAGAATAAATACTACTATGGGATCAGCGGTGCCGAGTCGCGCCGCAGCGGTCTGGACAGTTATCAGCCGGGTGACAGTTTCAATCCTTACCTTGAACTCTCTGCGCGCTATAATTTCACACCGCAGTGGCAAGCATTCTTCACCGGACGTTATATTCGCCTGGCGACGGAAGTGACCGATAGTCCAATGGTGGATAAATCTTATACCGGCGTGGTCTGGACTGGCATAACCTATAACTTCTGATGGCGTAATGCACTCTAATGGTGCTTGTCGCGTTCTAAAATGGGGCATTTTGCCCCATTTGCACATCTGTAGTGCAGAAGGAGTGGCGACGCCGATTTTGCGATCGTCCTCACGTTATGGTTGGAATAGGGCGAGGCTTGGCCAGTGGCCACTCTCGCTGTCCGTCACTAAAGAGTTGAACAGGAGCAATTGATGAGCGTGAAAACCGTGCAGTTCCCCAATGGTAGTCAGGTTCCCGCTATCGGCCAGGGTACCTGGTTTATGGGCGAGCGAGATTCGGCGTTTCGTTCTGAAGTCAACGCGTTACAGCAGGGAATCGATCTGGGGATGACGCTGATTGATACCGCGGAAATGTATGCCGACGGCGGCGCAGAGCGCGTGGTAGCTCAAGCCATTGCCGGGCGACGTGAGTCGGTATATCTGGTGTCGAAAGTCTATCCTCATCATGCCGGTGGCACGAAAGCTGTTCAGGCCTGTGAGCAAAGTTTGCAGCGTCTTAAAACCGACTACATTGACCTCTATCTGTTGCACTGGCGTGGAACGATCCCGTTACAAGATACCGTGGTGGCAATGCAAACCTTGCAACAGGCCGGCAAAATTCGCCAGTGGGGCGTATCGAATCTGGACGTTGCCGATCTGCAAGAGCTGTGGCAAATCGAAGGGGGACGTGCCTGTATGACCGATCAGGTGCTGTATCATGCCGCATCGCGCGGTATTGAATATGACTTGTTGCCCTGGTGTCGACAGCAGCAGATACCGCTAATGGCCTATTGCCCACTAGCGCAGGCGGGAGGTTTGCAACATGATGTATTGTCGCATCCGGTGATGCAGCAACTGGCGCGAGCAAGAAATGTCAGTAGTGCGCAAATCGCACTGGCCTGGGTGACTCGCTTTGACAATATTATCGCCATCCCCAAAGCGGTACGTCCTGAACATGTGCAAGACAATGCTGCGGCGCTAACCCTACAACTGGATGCGCAGGAAATTGCGCTGATTGAGCAGGTCTTTCCGGCCCCTACAGGGAAAACGATGCTGGACATGGTTTGACAGGCAGGGACGAGCTGGTACCCGTCCCCTTGAGGCGGGTTATTTTACGGCGATGATCATAGCCAGACGTGCTGGCTCAGCCGAGGTACTGATTTGTGACGCGGTAACCGCAGCTGTTTCAACACAGACCATGGTTTTATAGCCGTCGTCGGCCATATCTTTCATTGATACGGAATTCTTTTCGCCCGGATTCCAGCTCACCACATCACTGTTATGTTTGTGAGTGACGCTGATAGTGCGGTCAAATACGGGGTCGACAATTCGGCTTTCAGCTTCTGGCGCGGTGTAGATGCGGTCAGTCTGCCCATCAAACGTCAACGCACCCTGCTGCTGAGCGGTGATCCCGCCTGCAACTTTATCAATATGCGGCTGGCCAAGGCCTTCGACTTTGATCTTGGCAATATCGCCAATTTCAAAATAGGCATGCAGTGCGCTGGTGGTTTCAAAATCACCGTGGGATTCCAGTTCGATGCTGCATTGATCGCCAAAGGTGAAATGCGCATGCAAAGTGAACGCGTGTGGCCACAGTTTACGTGTTTCTTCGCTGTCTTTAAGCGTCAGCGTCAGATTGACACCCTGGTCATCTTCGCTATGAGCGGTAACCTGCCAAGGCAGAAGACGCGCAAAACCGTGAGGAGGCTGACCCGCAGGACCAAACCACGGCCAGCAGACAGGCACGCCTCCGCGAATGGCAACGCCAGGCTGGAAAGGAGTCTCACTGCTTAACCAAATCACCGGTTTTTCGCCGGTAGGTTGCCAGGCAAGGAGATGTGCACCTTGCAGCGTAATGGCGGCGCGACCTTTGGCATGTGAAATGGCCAGCATAGGCAGATCGGCGATCTGGCACTCACTGATGGCAGGTGAAAGTTGTTTTAATACCGGAAGGGTAAAGAGTTGTTCGGTCATGGTAAAGTCCTGTGCAATGTCTGATAAAAACCAGTCGGTGTCCGCGAGGATCCGGAACACTGTCTAAGACAGGGGTAAACTGACGGGAACCAATTGCAAAGAAAAGGGCGACTTCACGTCGCCCTTTGTCAGTTCACCACATCAACTAAACTTATTTAGAGATATGAGAAATCAGGTCCAGAACTTTGTTTGAGTAGCCAGTTTCGTTGTCATACCAAGAAACCAGTTTCACAAAGTTGTCGTTCAGTGCGATACCTGCTTTAGCATCAAAGATTGAAGTCAGTGCTTCACCGTTGAAATCGGTAGAAACAACGTCATCTTCGGTATAGCCCAGAACGCCTTTCATTTCGCCTTCTGAAGCAGCCTTGATTACTGCACAAATTTCTTTGTAAGTAGCAGGTTTTTCCAGACGTGCAGTCAGGTCAACAACGGAAACGTTAGGAGTAGGTACGCGGAAAGCCATACCGGTCAGTTTGCCGTTCAGAGCTGGGATAACTTTACCTACTGCTTTAGCAGCACCGGTAGAAGAAGGGATGATGTTCTGAGATGCGCCGCGGCCGCCGCGCCAGTCTTTGTGAGACGGGCCATCAACGGTTTTCTGAGTTGCGGTAGTTGCATGAACAGTGGTCATCAGCGCTTCAACGATACCGAAGTTGTCGTTGATAACTTTAGCCAAAGGTGCCAGGCAGTTAGTAGTACAAGAAGCGTTAGAAACGATTTCCTGGCCTGCGTATGCTTTATGGTTCACGCCCATAACGAACATAGGGGTGTCATCTTTAGATGGGCCAGTCAGAACAACTTTCTTGGCGCCTGCAGTGATGTGTTTACGTGCAGTTTCGTCAGTCAGGAACAGACCAGTTGCTTCAGCAACTACGTCAACGTTGACTTCGTTCCATTTCAGGTTAGCTGGATCACGCTCAGCGGTAACACGGATGGTTTTGCCGTTAACAACCAGATGACCGTCTTTAACTTCAACAGTGCCTTCGAAGCGACCGTGAGTTGAGTCATACTTCAGCATGTATGCCATGTAGTCAGCGTCTAACAGGTCGTTGATAGCAACGATTTCGATGTCAGAACGTTCTTGCGCGGCACGGAAAACGATACGGCCGATACGGCCAAAACCGTTGATACCTACTTTGATAGTCATATATTCCACCAGCTATTTTTTCGTGAATAAAAGGTTGGTTGTAAAATTACAAAAACCTTGGATAGCGTCAAGCGGAATCGTGTCAATAGTTGCGATAAGTCAAAGCTTGCAGCTGTGATCGTTCGCTTATTGTACGTTCCGTTTTTGAATCAACTGTCAGACATATTGGGGTTAATTGCAGAGTATTAAACTCCCCACGAATCAAATATGTGATCACCATCACATATGTTTCTGCCCCAGCGCGAATGCTATACAGTTTAGGGCAAAACGAACTGACGCGTTGTTAATTTTTTGTTATAATGGACAGTTATTTTAGTTGATTTTTCTATCTCGCAGAGAACCGCAAATATGGTCAACGACGCCAAAGACATCAGTAACCCCCCACAACTGACTGATATTCAGAAATATGTCACTCAGGAACGTGGCACCGAACGCCCTTACACCGGTAAACTATTGCACAATAAACGCGAGGGTATTTATCATTGCCTGTGCTGCAATGCGCCGCTTTTTTACTCTGACAGTAAATACGATTCCGGCTGCGGCTGGCCGAGTTTTTACCAGCCGGTAACTCACGATGCCATTGAGTATCTCACCGATAACTCTCATGGTATGGAGCGTGTAGAAATCCGCTGTGCCAACTGTGATGCCCACCTGGGACATGTTTTTCCCGACGGTCCGCAGCCAACCGGTGAGCGCTACTGCGTCAATTCTGCGTCGATGAGTTTTACCGACCAGCAAAATGGTGAAAAAACCGCCGGTTAACCCCGGCTGGTGCCAAGTGTGGACAAGCTGTAACTTACACAACAAAATCGATTCAGCCATTATTCCTTTGATAAGAATAATTTTATGAATAATTTGCTAAAGCGGGGAGTTTGAAATGGAAATCCGAGAACTTGTCGATGTGATGACGCCAGCTATTTACCAGCGTCTTGCCCTGGCGGTGGAGTTAGGCAAATGGCCGGACGGTGTTCGACTGACCGATCAGCAAAAGGAGCACAGTCTGCAAGTGGTGATGCTCTATCAGGCGCGTCACAATGTTGATGCCCAGCATATGACGGTGGGGACCGATGGTCAGATCGTCACCAAGAGCAAGCAAGAGCTGAAGCAGCAATTTGGGGCTAACGAGCAGATCTCCATTAAAAGGTTGACTTAAATGGCAATTTTCTTTTTTTAAAGTCAAGGTCAAGGTCAAGGTCAAGGTCAAGGTCAAGGTCAAGGTCAAGGTCAAGGTCAAGGTCAACTGCATTCGCTGCGCTCACTGGGCGGCGGCCCAGACCGCCTCTATCACTTAAGTGGCAATTTTTACTTAAAAGTCAATTGGCTATGTAGTAAGGGTTTCGGTTTTATAATAGCGGTGGCAACTTAACCCGCGGTGCCGAACCGACAAGGGGACTCGCAGTCGCTCGAGTCCCCTTGACCCCTGAGCTTTTTGGTGTTGTTGATGTGTGTATTGCCCTCGGTTGTAGTTTGTTCCAGTGACTTCCGTGTGTGGCCTAAACCACGCCGCTTCGCGGTCCCTTCACTCGGTCGCGAGCCAAAAGCGTCTCGCTCCACGTCGTTCAGCGTAGGTTTTGAATCGGCCAGGAAACATTTACTGAAAAACCGGCAACATTAAAGGTCAACGGCGAAAGACAAAAAGACAAAAAGACAAAAAGACAAAAAGGCAAAACAGTAGTTTCTGAAACTGTATGGTGTACATAGCTAGTTGGCACATTCAGAGACGGCGCCGCGCGAAGCGGAGGGAGACGTTTTTGGCTCCCGACCGAGCAAGGGGACTGCGCAGCAGCGCGGCTCGTGCCACGCTCGGATTGACTGAAACATAGCCGGTAATAGGCAGCAGACAAATAGACAACACCAAAAGGCCCAGGATTGTTAAGGAGCGGGCCAGCGCTCCTTAACTCGGTTCGGCAAAGCGGGTTAAGTTGCCACCGCAATGATAAAACCGAAACAACTCCTCATAGCCCATTGACTTTAAAATCAAAAATTGCCATTTAAGCCCAACCCGAAACAACTCCTCATAGCCAATTGCCTTTTAAGCCAAGAAATTGCCATTTAAGCCCAAACCAAAACAGCTCCCCATAGCCAATTGACTTTTAAGCCAACAAATTGCCATTTAAGCCAAACCGGTACGACGTACATAGCTAGTTGGCACATTCAGAGACGGCGCCGCGCGAAGCGGAGGGAGACGTTTTTGGCTCCCGACCGAGCAAGGGGACTGCGCAGCAGCGCGGCTCGTGCCACGCTCGGATTGACTGAAACATAGCCGGTAATAGGCAGCAGACAAATAGACAACACCAAAAGGCCCAGGATTGTTAAGGAGCGGGCCAGCGCTCCTTAACTCGGTTCGGCACAGCGGGTCAAGTGGCCACTGCAATGATAAAACCGAAACAACTCCTCGGAGTTAATTGACTTTAAAGCAAAATTGCCATTTAAGCCCAACCAGAAACGCCCCCCATACCCCATTGACTTTAAAAAAGAAAATTGACTTTTAAGCCCTCTTCCCCGAGACACTTTCCCCGGCATTGGCCGCTAGCCGCCAGATATCGATCAGTCCAACTAAAGTAATGACCGCCATAAAGATAAATGACAGTTTAAAACCAATCCCCGGTATCGACTGCCAGGCCATCCAGTGGGCAATTTGATCTCCCAACCGCGTGCCCAAAGCGCCTATCGTGACCCCCAGCCCGACAGCAAGCTGTAACGCGGTGCTGAACAGGGTGTTGGCATCAGCCATATGGGGGGCAGGCACGTCGGAAAATGCCAGCGTGCTGATACCGGTAAACTGCATTGAACGGCTTAACCCGCCAAGAAATAGCAGTAATAATACCAGCCATGCCGGTGTCGTCGGCGTCAGCAGGGCACAGCATAGCAACGACAGTACGCTCAGCGCACCGTTGACCACCAGCACCGGACGGAACCCAAAGTGACGGATCAAAGGCGTAGTTGCCGGTTTCATTGCCAGATTACCGGCAAATACCGCCAGCACCAGCAAACCGGCATGAAACGGGTCCATGCCAAAGCCTACTTGCAGTAGCAAAGGCAACAAAAAGGGTACCGCGCTGATGGTAATACGAAACAGCGAACCGCCGCCCATGGCAATGCGGAAAGTGGGGATGCGCAGCGAATCAGGACGAAACATCGGATGTTCGCTGCGGCGAATATGTCGGATCATCAACTGGCCGGCTATAATCCCGACGATTAATAAAAGTGACGCTGTCACCCAATCTATACTCTGCTGGCTAAGGGCGCTCAATCCGCTGACCAGACAGAGCATTGCTATTCCGGAGAGGATAAAGCCCTTGCGGTCAAAAGCCTGCGCGGCAGCAGCTCTGGCCTGAGGGAAAAGGCGCCAGGCCAGTATCATCGCCACCAGGCCCAAGGGGATATTGATCAGAAAGATCCAGTGCCATGAGGCATATTGTGTAATAAAGCCCCCCAGCGGTGGGCCAAGGATCGGCGCGACCAGCGCTGGCCAGGTCAGGGTGGCAATGGCGGTGATTAACTGGGCTTTAGGGGTGGTTTTCAGCACTGTCAAACGGCCAACTGGCACCATCATGGCACCGCCCACGCCCTGAAAGATGCGCATAATCACAAATTGCAGCACGTTGGTGGTCAAGGCACAGGCCAGCGAGGAGAGGGTGAAAATCGCCAGCGCCAGAGTAAAGACATTACGTGCACCGTAGCGTTCCGCGGTCCAACCGGTGGCCGGGATCAGCACCGCCAACGTCAGCATATAAGCACTCATGCCGATATTAAGGTCGAGGGGAGTGACGCCAAAGCTGGCTGCCATCTGCGGCAGCGCGGTGGCAATCACCGTCCCGTCAATAAACTCCATAAAAAATGCGGCTGCCACCAGCAAAGCTATCGCCGAGATACCCGAAGACCGCTGTTGATCCTGACCCATTAGCGCCTGCCCTGATAAAGATGAATAAATAGGTATAATAGTTTGGGAAGTTATCATACATCTTTGAGGGTAAGGCAAAGCCTGCGTCGGTAGAAAAAATCTGAATTAAGCACAAATAGTCAATTAAAACAGTCCTGGTTGGTCTGTTCGGGAGCTATGGCTCGGGTGAGCTATTTTGCTGTCACCGTTCAACAATGGTTACCCAGGCAGGGCCATTTTCCGTCGGATAACGGTCGAGCAGCGTGAGTGCGCCACTCTCCTTATCTATGTGGTACAACGCCAGCTGATTTGATTGCTGCCCGGCAAGGATCAGAAAGCTGCCGCTGTCATCAATGACAAAGCTACGCGGCATCGCTTCGGTTTTTATGCTCTGCAGATAGCGTAACTGGCCGTCTTCGGCATCAACCGCAAAAGAGGACAGGGTACCGCTGGTTCGCTCCGTGGAATAAAGAAATCGACCGTCAGGGGTTAAATGTATATCCGCCTGCCAGATCCGCGGCTTGGCCGACGGGGGCAGGTCATTGTCCCCACTTAGCGGGCGTGCTTCGCCACGTTGCATATCCTCTTGCTGCGGCACCGAATTGATCTCTTGCTGTTCATTCGCCGTGCCATCAGCCTCGAGGGTTAGTCGACTGATGCTGCCGGCCATTTCGGCCAAAACGTAGAGATTATATTTCCCTCGTTTATCTGGCTGCGGGGCAATAACAAAATGGCGCGGACCGGCAGCGACCTCTTTCTGGATATTGACGGCAGCAGGGACGAGGGGGGTGACTTTGCCACTGGCGGCATCAAAGTGGAATTGCAGCAGTTGATCGCTGCCGAGTAAAGTCACATAGAGATGGCGATTGTCGGGACTCACCTGAATGGCATGGGCGCGTTTGCCGGTATGCACAATCTGCACAGGGGGAGTCACCACCTGACCCTCGGGATCAATGCGGTTAATACTAAACAGATCGCCACCGTAAGAAGCTGCGAGGAGAAAGTTCCCACTGCGATCGAGGGAAAGAAAGGCCATGTTTTCGGCCAAAGGGGACTGACCAATTTGTTGCAGAGCACCATCCTGGTCAATGCGGAAAACCAGTACCCGATAGGGTTGGCTGCGTACCGCGACATACAGTCGTCGTTTATCTGCAGAAATTACCGAAGACATTACTCGGGATGCGGCGGCGAAGCTGCCTAGCGGCTCAAGCCGTTGCGTGCTTCGGTTTAGCTCATAAGCTCCGAGGGTGCCGCTATCAGCGTTGGAAACATAGACAAAACAGCGTTCTTTACCAGCACGTCGCCTGGCGGATGCACTTAAAAGCATTGTCTTCTCCCGATCGCCTTAAGGTTAATCCTTTTGATAGTAAATCATGCAGATAAACAGGAGCAATCAATCCTGCTCGCTCACCGTGTAGAGCAATTTAGGCAGAGCGAGCAGTAAAGGGTCAGTTAACGCCAGGCGTCATTTTTAGCAAGCGAATAACGTCCTGCGCCCTGAAACAGCAACACCAAAGACATTAGCGTATAGAAAGCCATGCTTTCGATTGCCCAGGCACCGACCGCATCAACGTGGAAGGTATTGCCGATACCCGCCAACAGCCAGGCAACCAGCATGGTGCCTATTACCATCAATGCCGACAGTCGACAGAGTACACCCAATATAATCAGGATCGGGGCCACCACTTCGCCGACATAAACGCCGTAGCCGATAAAAGCCGGCATACCGTGAGCTGCCAGCATTCCCTGAATTGGGCCAATGCCCGACATCATCTTGTGCCAACCATGGAACAGTAACAGGCCACCCAACGACAGGCGCAGCAGTAAGCGGGAAAAATCGGGTTTGTTAAGACAGTTATTAATAGACGACAGGCAACTGGCAGACATGATGTTCAACCTCGCTAAGAGTGAGAAGACAAATCATAACGCCTTGCGTTCGTGTCCAAAGGGTAATATGCGGTCCTCTTGCTTTAAGTCAATAAAAACATAGCAAACGAATAAACGACGTCTATAGTTAACTCTGCCATCACTCCACTTCCCTCTTAAAAGCATCGCTCAGATGGCTGTCAGGCAGCATATTTATCCTTCTGACTGATTAATGAATAAAATTCATAACGCTATGTCGCTTGCGATGACTAATACGCACGTCGTTTGTCTGCTAAGTTAATCTGCTGCAAAACAGAGCGCCCCTGATGCTGTCACTTTTAATCGTCCGGAACAGCCGGCACGATAAAATAGTTCGGAGAAAAATATGACGATGAACGTACGTGGTTACGCAGCCCTGGCTGTAAAAGCGGATTTGGTTCCCCATAATTTTGTGCGTCGCGACCCGCGCGCCAATGATGTAGTCATCGAAATTTTATACAGCGGTGTTTGTCACTCAGATATCCATAATGCCTATAACGATTGGGGTGGTGCCAATTTCCCAATGGTGCCAGGGCATGAAATTATCGGTCGTGTCAGCCAGGTTGGTGGTGATGTCACGCGTTTTAAAGTGGGAGATCATGTTGGTGTTGGCTGTATGGTGGACTCCTGTCAACATTGCTCACCGTGCGAGCAGGGCCTTGAGCAGTACTGTGTCGAAGGCTCTACGCTGACTTATAACGATGTCGATCGCCATGACAAAATGCCAACTTTCGGTGGTTACTCAGAAACCATCGTGGTCTCAGACAAGTTTGTAGTTAAAGTGCCAGATGGCCTGGATCTGAAAAGTTCTGCGCCATTGCTCTGTGCCGGTATTACCACCTGGTCACCGCTGCGCCACTGGAAAGTAGGCAAAGGTTCCAAAGTGGCCGTTGTTGGCCTTGGTGGTCTCGGTCATATGGCATTAAAATTGGCCAAGGCATTGGGTGCCGAAGTGACGCTGTTTAGCCGCTCGCCGGGCAAAGAACAGGATGCTCGTCGTCTGGGTGCCGACCATATTGTATTGTCGACCCAGGACGATCAAATGGCGGCGGCAAAGGATCAGTTTGACCTGATTATTGATACCGTCCCTTACGTCCATGACCTGAAACCTTATGTATCGACGCTGGCATTGAATGGTACGCTGGTGCTGGTCGGTTACCTGGGCGATCTGGATCCGGTGCTCAGCTCGGTACCTTTGGTGTTGGGCCGCCGCTCCGTTGCGGGTTCAGTGATAGGCGGTATTGCCGAAACCCAGGAAATGCTCGATTTCTGTGGTGAACACGGTATTACAGCCGACGTTGAGATGATCAATATTCAGGATATTAACGATGCCTGGAAACGTATGCTGAAAAGTGACGTAAAATATCGTTTCGTTATCGATATTGCTTCACTGAAAGCCTGATAGTTTACGGTAGACAGGGGGCCTTTCGCCCCCTGTTTTGTTTAGCCTGAGCAGATAAACAATGACAGCTTTATGCCGATGGGCAGATAGCCTGATATTTTTAGGTCTTCAGTAACAGGTTTTATTCTTACCGCAGGCTGGATGATTTTCACCGCAGTTCCTCGATGACAAAGTCAAATAACCAACCGACACCAGTAGCCCACCACTTTCTTGAAGATTATTTAGTCGCAGTGAACTGTTGGCGGGATCCCTTATGAATTGATCCCAGGCCGCTAATCTGTGAAATAGCCGGTATTAAATAATTTTATATATTCTTAAAAGTCATCAATTGATCGCTTTTTTTGTCAAGGTATTTACATAAGTCTGGCCTGAAGTAAGATTTGGCCAAAAAATCAGATCACCAGTAAGGTTATTGATGATCTCTATTCATAAGCCCGTGCAAGTTTTTCTGGCTAATCAGCGGGAAGATAACTTGTTATTATTTATTTACCGGACCTTATATTTTAATTTTTCGCTCGTCATCGTACTAAATAATCATAGCGTAAAAATGAAACTGCCTGATACCCATCATTACACTTTTCGAGTGACTCAACTTCAGAACGATAACTGAAGCGGTAAGCAATTTCTTCGATTAACTCTGGCCATTGATACCCTCAGCCCCTATTTATAAAGGAGATTATGATGGAAAGGCACGTGATGCTCATCAATTCACTTATTAAGTGGATAGACGGTAATCTTGATAAACCTTTAAAAATAAAAAGCGTTGCAGATAAAGCTGGCTATTCACAATGGCATATCCAGCGGATTTTTTATCAAGTAACAAATAAAAATATCGCTCATTATATACGCGATAGAAAGCTTGAGCTGGCGGCATATGATTTGCTCGAAAGTCATGAAACAGTATTTCAGATAGGGTTGAAATATGGTTATGACTCGCAGCAATCGTTTACTCGTACTTTCGTGCGCAAATATCTTATTCCGCCGGCGACATTTCGTAAAATGAATCGACCCCCTGCCAGGTCACTCCAGAGTAGGCATTGTTTACCCACCACTCGATTAGCAGGACCAACCGTTAATTCTTCAACCTTTAGCCGTGATATTGAGTCTTTGGCTGCGGTCAAAATCTAATAATTCAGACAGGAAATGTCGACTTATGTCCAAGTTTTTTATTAATCGCCCAATTTTTGCCTGGGTTTTGGCGATTATCGTTATGCTGACGGGTGTTATTGCCATTATCCGTCTACCCGTCGAGCAATATCCCGATGTGGCACCGACGGCGATTCAGATCCGCGTTACCTACCCGGGGGCCGATGCTACCACCTTACAGAATACGGTTACCCAGGTGATCGAGCAAAATATGAACGGCCTTGATGGCTTGATGTATATGTCGTCAAGCAGCGATTCTTCTGGAACATTACAACTCTCGCTGTCGTTTAAAAGCGGTACCAATGCTGATATTGCCCAGGTCCAGGTGCAAAACAAACTGCAACTGGCTATGCCGCTATTGCCGCAGGAAGTGCAGCAGCAGGGGATCACCGTGCAAAAATCCTCCAGTACCTTTTTTCTGGTCGCCGGTTTTGTTGACGAAAATGGCCGCATGTCGCAGGAAGATATCTCTGACTTTGTCGGCTCGACGATCAAGGATCCCCTGGGCCGTATTGACGGGGTAGGCAATAGCACGCTGTTTGGTTCGCAATACGCTATGCGTGTGTGGCTAGACCCAAATAAATTAAATAATTATCAACTGACGCCGGTGGATATCACTAGCACTATCGAAACGCAAAATGCGCAGATTGCAGCAGGTCAATTGGGTGGTGCACCCCCGGTTAAAGGTCAGCAACTGAATGCATCGATCATTGCCCAGACACGGTTGACCTCTCCCGAAGAGTTCGGGAATATTTTGCTCAAAGTGAATGCGGATGGCTCTCAGGTCAGGTTACATGATGTGGCACGTATTGAACGGGGTGGCGAGAACTATCAGTTTGTGGTGAAAATCAATGGCAAACCGGCATCAGCGTTGGGGATCCAACTGGCTACCGGGGCTAATGCGCTGGATACCGCCAAGGCCATTCGCGCCAAACTGGCGGAACTTAAACCTTATTTCCCGGCTGGTTTGCAGGTGGTCTATCCCTATGACACCACGCCGTTTATCAAGATCTCGATAAACGAAGTGGTAAAAACGCTGTTTGAGGCGATTTTACTGGTGTTTCTGGTGATGTATCTTTTTCTGCAAAACCTCCGAGCTACCTTGATCCCGACGATTACTGTACCGGTAGTGTTGTTAGGAACTTTTGCTGTGCTCAGTAGTTTTGGCTATTCCATCAATACACTGACTATGTTTGGTATGGTGTTGGCCATTGGCTTATTGGTCGATGATGCCATCGTGGTGGTGGAGAACGTGGAACGCGTGATGGCAGAGGAGGGCTTATCGCCGAAAGCGGCCACCTACAAATCCATGGAGCAAATCCAGGGCGCATTAATCGGTATTGCTTTAGTGCTGTCGGCGGTATTTGTCCCCATGGCTTTTTTTGGCGGTAGTACCGGGGTGATCTACCGCCAGTTTTCCATCACTATCGTGTCGGCGATGGTGCTCTCGGTGTTGGTGGCACTTATTTTAACCCCGGCGCTCTGTGCCACCCTGCTAAAGAAGATCCCGCAAGGCACACACAATAAAGGCAGCGGCTTTTTTGGCGTATTCAACCGCAAGTTTGAGCAAAGTGCCGATCGCTATGGTCATGCCGTCGAGCGTATGTTGCGCAGCACCGGCCGTTATATTGTTATTTATATCGTGATTGTGGCCGGGATGGCGCTGTTGTTTGCCCGTTTGCCCACCTCGTTTTTACCGAATGAAGATCAGGGTGTGCTGGCAACCCAGGCCATTCTGCCAGCGGGGGCTACGCAGGAGCGAACGCAACACGTCCTTGACCAGATTAATGATTATTATTTAAACCAGGAACAACATAATGTCGAAAATGTTCTGACGGTCAATGGTTTTGGATTTGCCGGTCGCGGGCAGAATATGGGCATTGCCTTTATTGGTCTAAAAGATTGGGATCAGCGCACAGGTGCAGTGAACAAAGTGGATGCTATCGTCGGTCGCGCAAATCAGGCTTTCGCACATATTCTTGATGCACAAGTCGTTGCCTTTAATCTTCCGCCCATTATCTCGTTGGGGAATGCGACCGGTTTTGACTTTGAACTTATTGATCAGGGCAATCTGGGCCATGAGAAACTAATGCAGGCGCGTAATCAACTGCTGGATCTGGTGCGACAGCATGCCGACACTCTGATGGCGGTGAGACCCAATGGTATGGATGACAGCCCGCAGTACAAGATAATTATTGATCAGGAAAAAGCCAAGGCGCTCGGCCTGGCGCTTGCTGATATCAATACTACCCTCAGCGCTGCCTGGGGCGGCAGTTATGTTAATGATTTTGTAGATAACGGACGGGTCAAAAAAGTCTACGTCATGAGTGATGCGCCTTATCGCATGATGCCGGGTGATATGGATCATTGGTTTGTCCGCGCCAGTAACGGCAAAATGGTGCCTTTCTCCAGTTTTTCTTCGGCACAATGGGTCTATGGTTCGCCCCGCCTGGAGCGTTTTAACGGCTTGTCTTCACTGGAAATATTAGGACAACCGGTACCCGGAAAAAGCTCCGGCGAAGCAATGGCCTTAATGCAGCAGCTTACGGCACAACTGCCTGCGGGAATAGGGTATGACTGGACCGGCATGTCCTACCAGGAGCGTCTTTCTGGCCAGCAGGCTCCGGCGCTATATGCCATTTCCCTGTTGGTAGTTTTTCTTTGCCTGGCTGCCTTGTATGAGAGTTGGTCCATTCCTTTTTCGGTAATGCTGGTGGTACCTCTTGGGGTGTTGGGTGCGCTGGCTGCTACCACGCTGCGTGGGTTAAGCAATGATGTCTACTTTGTTGTCGGACTGCTGACCACCATTGGTATATCGGCGAAAAATGCCATCTTGATTGTCGAGTTTGCCAAAGATCAGATTGAGTTGGAGGGCAAAAACCTGATCGAGGCAACGCTGAATGCTGCACGCATGCGATTACGACCTATTTTGATGACATCGCTGGCCTTTATTCTTGGTGTATTACCGCTGGCAACCAGTACGGGGGCAGGCTCTGGTGCACAAAATGCCGTTGGCACCGGGGTGATTGGCGGGATGTTGGCGGCCACCCTATTGGCGGTCTACTTTGTGCCGGTCTTTTTTGTTGTGGTGCGCCGTCGCTTCCCGGGCAGGAAAAGTGAGGAAGAGTAATAGTCCGCTGAGGTCTGGCCATTAAGTTAGCGCGTATAACAACCGATCAGTCGTCCTGCGACAGGTCGGTTTTTTACTTGACGCAGTTATTACCTAAAGAACCAGACAAAAAATTCCTTACAGTATGCATTTTGTTGATAAGCGGTTGACGTTACTGACGACGGTTTGCCACACCCGATGAAAGATGTATGCTTTCGATCAAATAACCCTGTCTATTTATCTTGCTGCTGAAATTATAATTTACTTAACTAATCCCGACTGCTAACGTGAACAGGTAATGTTAACTACTGAAAAGTAGTTAAACTAATTCAATTTTGTTTATGGTTTGTTTAATTATTTACTCTATAGCTCAGCTGCCTGGGAAACAATAGCCACTATGCGCTACTTAATTATCCTGCTTTCTTTTTTGCTGACCGCCTGTTCTACGGGATCCTTTTCTTACCATCAACCTCCTGCGGCCACGGCAGAACGTATAGCCTACTTGCGTGCAGGTCCTGCGCCGCTTAACCCCGTGGTGGTACACACTGCGCTCAATACAGCACAACAGGTAAATCTTGCCTTTTTAAAACAAGGTTATAGATCCTTTGGCGCTTCTGTTTATCACTCCGAGTATCTCGATCTCAGCAAAGCCACAATAGCGGCTGAACAGGCCAGTCGCGAGCAAGGGCAAAAGGTCAGCGCTGATTTAGTGGTAATGTTCCCTGTCAAGAGCATTAACATTGTGAATACAGGTCGTTGTTGTTCACAATCTGGCGTCATATTTCAGGCCCTCTATTTTATTAAAATACGCGTTCCTTTAGGGGTAATACAACGTGAACTTAATGATGCCGACAGAAAGCTGATTAACTCAAATCATGGGGTGACCACCGTTGCCACCATAATAAACTCCCCGGCCTTTAATGCTGATATTATTCCTGGTGATATTATTACCGCCATTGATAATGTTCCTGTTAGTGGCAGCGAGAGTTTTGGGCATTATATTGACACCCACCGCAATACCAGAGTAACAATAACGCTGGTGCGCAAAGGGGAGACCCTAAACAAAAGCGTGCAACTGGGCAACTAGATTGCTGCCGGGAGCAGGGTGATACTGCTCCCCGTTTGCCTTAATTAATGAATACCATTCATAGACGTATGCTTATTCCCCCCTCTAATCATCTTATTCCAGGTCTGTTACCTTAGCTTGTCAGCGGAAATAAGCACAATGTCGTTGATATGACCTTTACCCCCTCGCAGACCCGACAGTTTAGATAGTTAAGCTGTTTTACTAACCAGGCATTTCACTATGACTCCGATAAACCTGACGACAGGTGATTCCTTTTTACGGGCAGAGATCAATGATCGAGAACTCAGTCGCGAGTTTCTGGCTCTGATGCCCATGACCTTGACCCTCAGACGCTGGGATAACAAAGAGTATTTCAGCGTGATTGAGCCGGTTTTAACCGAGAAGCTGCCGGTAACCGCGCGGTTGCGGAATCAACCGTTAACCTTAATTATCCAGAAAGGGGTGATTAATCTGTTACTGAACGAGACCAATAACGCGGTGCAGTCTGATTTGGTCCCCATTGGTGATATATTGCCATTCGAGGATACCGCTAGTTTGTCTAATAGCGAATCGCCATGGCAGGTAAGGTTTTCGCTGGCATAAGGGCGAAAAGGACGCTGGCCCCCCGGGGCTGCTGTGCGCAGTAAAGGGGCCAGTTTAAGGCGGATTAGATAGCAGCGTAGTCGCCGGTACCTTCCGGCCATGGCGTTAATAAATCAAAGCCACTTTCGGTGACAGCCACAGTATGTTCCCATTGCGCCGACAGTGAACGGTCTTTGGTTACCACCGTCCAGCCATCTGCCAGCACGCTGGTTGCCGCTTTGCCGGCATTGATCATCGGTTCGATGGTGAAGATCATCCCCGGTTTGAGCACCATTCCTTCGCCTTTGTTACCGTAATGCAGCACCTGTGGATCGGTGTGGTATTCCTGACCGACGCCATGTCCGCAGTATTCTCTGACTACCGAAAAACCGTTGCTTTCGGCAACCTGCTGAATGGCGGCACCGATATCGCCAAGGGTCGCCCCAGGACGTACGGCGTGGATCCCCGCCACCATTGACTGATAGGTGACCTCCACCAGACGTTTGGCGCGGATGCTTGGTTCACCAATAAAATACATACGGCTGGTATCGCCATACCAACCGTCTTTAATAATGGCGACGTCAATGTTGACGATATCGCCATCTTTCAGTTTCTTATCCGCCGGGATACCGTGGCAGACCACATGGTTTACCGAGGTACACAGGGTTTTGCTGTAACCGTGATAACCAATATTGGCCGGGATCACCTTGAGTTCGTCAACGATATAGTCATGGCACAGTTGATCAATTTCTTGCGTCGTGACACCGGCTTTGACATAAGGCTTGATAAATTCAAGCACCTTGGCCGCGTCCATTCCTGCGGCGCGAGCCATTTCAATTTCCTGAGGTGTACTGATCTTAACCTTGCTCATTTTTAATCAACTTCTTTAGGTAAATAGGACCGGAGTGTTGCAACTTTGCGACAACGCTGCCCGGTCGGGGGAGGAGAGCGAATGCCAGGCGCTACATCGCCGGTTGCAGGGTGGCCAGCCACTCAGAAAGTGTCTGCACTTTGGCTCCGGCCTGCTGCATGGTGGCAATGGCCTGTTTGCTATCGTCCGGCTGCAAATTAACACCGCGACAGCCGTCGCTTAGCAGGGTGACCTGATAACCCAGTTCCAGCGCATCGAGCACGCTAAATTTTACGCAATAATCGGTGGCCAGCCCCATCACAATTAGCCGGCCGATTTGCGCCTGTTGCAGCCAGGCATGCAGTCCGGTTGCCGCGCGTTTGCCATTATCGAAAAAAGCGCTATAGCTGTCGATCGCCGGGTTCTGTCCTTTATGGACAATATAGTCTAATGCCGCACGATTCAGGTCGGGATGAAAATCTGCACCGGGTTGTTGTTGCACACAATGCACCGGCCACCACACCTGCGGCAAGCCTTCAAGCTCTCCCTGCGTCCAGGGTTCGGCTGCCGAATTGACGGCAAAACTGCGGTGATCGGCCGGGTGCCAGTCCTGGGAGGCGACCACCGGGATAGTGGCCTGACGGCAGGCGGCAATCGCCAGATTGGCCACGCTGATGGTGTTATCCCCTTCGGCCACCGCCAGCGCACCACCCCGACAAAAATCATTTTGCAGATCGATAAGCAACAGCGCAGATTTCATACTCGCTCCTTAAACGGTGAGTTCACCACGCAAGTCTTGCTGCATTAACTCGCGGATTTCAACAGCAGAAAATGGCTGGCTCAGCAGGTAATGCAGTTTGGTCAATGCCGCTTCTACGGTCATATCAAAACCGCTGATCACCCCGGCATGCGCCAGGGCATTACCGGTGGCGTAGCCGCCCATATTAACCTTGCCGGAAATGCATTGCGTCAGATTGATCACCACAATGCCGCGTTCTGAGGCCTGCTGCAATTCATTGAGCAAATCGCCTTTTTGCGGCGCATTGCCAACGCCATATGAACGCAAAATCAACGCTTTTACCGGCTGTTGCAGGAAGTTGCGCACCACTTCGGCGGAAATTCCCGGATAAATGGTCACCACGCCGATCGGCTGCGGCGTTATATGATGCACGCGCAGGGCACCGGATGGCGCGGGGATCGACGGAGTGCCAAGGCGACGGATATGGATCCCGGCCTCGAGCAGCGGTGCCAGGTTAGGGGACGCAAAGGCATCAAAGCCATCGGCGTGAGCTTTGGTGCTGCGGTTACCACGATACAAACGGTTATTAAAAAACAGGGTAACTTCATTGACCGGATGATTGGCCGCAATATACAAGGCATTCAGCAGGTTGATTTGACCGTCGGAACGCAAGGCTTCGAGAGGAATTTGTGACCCTGTCACGATAACCGGTTTGCCGAGGTTTTCCAGCATAAATGACAACGCCGAGGCGGTGAACGCCATGGTATCGGTACCGTGCAAAATCACAAAACCATCATACTGATCGTAATGCGCCTGAATATCGTCGGCGATATGTTGCCAGTCTTCCGGCGTCATATCCGATGAATCCATCAGCGGCGAATATTCCTGAATATGAAAGTCGGGCATTTCCGGGCGATGAAATTCTGGCATTAATGCCAGCTGACGCTGTAAATGGCCGGAGACAGGAATATAGCCCTGTTCGGAACGCTGCATGCCGATGGTACCGCCGGTGTAGGCAACGTAGATCGATTTTTTAGTCATTTGCACAATTCTATGTTAATCGGCCAGACAGGCCTGGTGCAGGGATTATAAGGGCAGAGCGGACAGAATAAAACGGCATGACGGTCTTTTCCGGTCAAAGCTCGCTGTATCACTGGATGCGCTAGTGGCCGTTGGGCAAAAAAATGGCCCCGTTATACGGGGCCATCGAGTTTGATAACAAAGTCGTCTTGATGATCGAGATACCCGGGCATAGCACACTTAGGGGCGCTCCGGCGGGCAAGCCCGCTACGACCCCAACGGTGCACTCTCCCTAATAACGGACTTTGTCAGCAGTCTGTGGCCCCGTTATACGGGGCCATCAGGCAGGGTTCAGGCAGCGTTATTTGACCTCACCACAGGTCAGACAGATGGCATAACGATTTTGCGGATCGTTGAGGTTATTGAACAGGTCAGCCTGTGAGCGCAACTTCGAAGCGACATCGGCCACCGGAGCGGGCAGGTAGGCCTGCGCCACTGCCGGTAACATGGCATGGACCGACGCGTTCATCTGCGAGAACAGCATATCGGTCAGGCTCGGCTGATCAACGAACCAGTTTAACTGCCATTTTGGCAGTTTTGCCAGCTCGGCCGCTTTTTTCACCGCGTCGTCAAAATCGCCCAACTGATCGACCAGACCGTTGTTTTTGGCATCGCTGCCAATCCAGACATGACCCTGCGCAATCTGGTCAATCTGTTCCGGCGTTTTATTGCGCGATGTTGCTACCAGGCCCAGGAAGGTGCGATAGCCGTTCTCGATATTCATCTGCATCATCTGCGAGAATTCGGTGGGCAGTGCCTTGGTCACGGCAATATCCGCCAGCGGTGACGTCGCCACCCCGTCGGTATGCACGCCAAATTGCCCCAGCGTATCCTGATAGGTGTTAATCACCCCAAAAATGCCAATGGAGCCAGTGAGGGTGCTTGGACTGGCAATAATGTAATTGGCCGGCGTGGAGATCCAGTAGCCGCCAGAAGCGGCCATGCCGCCCATGGAAACCACGATTGGTTTACCTGCTGCCTTGGTTGCCGCCAGCTCGGCACGGATCACCTCGGAAGCGCTGACGCTGCCCCCCGGACTGTTAACTCGTAAGACAATGGCTTTGACTTTCGGGTCCAGACGCGCATCGCGGATCTGATCGGCAGCGGTATCGCCACCCACGTCACCCGGTTGTCCTTCGCCGTCGACAATGGCACCGTTGGCAAAAATCACCGCGATTTGCGCATCGTTATTATCAGGCTTAGGTTTCGGCGTATAGTCGCCAATGCTGATAGAATTAAAGTCTTTCTTCTGTTTGTCCCAGCCGAATACTTTCACCATCTCGTCATCGGCGGCGACGCGTGAAGCCAGCACATCCACCAGCTTGTTTTTCAGCGCATATTGCGCGGTATCGCCACCAGCCTGCTGCAAGCCAGCCAGCATACCTGCGGCTCCCGGGAACAGTTGCTCCGGCGTCAGTTGGCGGTTGGCCGAAACGGTATTGAGATAGTTATTCCATAATGCGCCTACCCAACGACTGTCGGCGTCGCGTGCAGCCGGTGACATATCGTCACGGATCATTGGTTCCACCGCCGACTTATAGGTGCCGACGCGGAAGATATTGGTGGTTACTTTCAGTTTGTCGAGCAGCGACTTGTAGTAAAGGGTATTAGTGGCAAAACCGTGCAGATCCACCGAGCCTTGCGGCGAGAGGTAAATTTTGTTGGCATAGCTGGCCAGATAATACTGTGGCTGATTGAAACTGTCGCCGATGGCATAAATCGGTTTGCCGGCGTCGCGGAATTCCCGCAGCGCTTTGCCGATATACTGTAATGATGCCTGATCGGTACCGGTAAAGTCGTTTAATGACAGCACCAGACCGGTGATGTTTTTATCATCTTTGGCAGCGCGCAGGGTATCGACCAGATCAAACAGCGAGTTCTCCTGCAGGCGATGACTGGAAGAGCCCAACAGCTCGCGTCCCCATTGGCGAACCTTATTGTTCACTGCCGGTTTATCGACCACGGAACCGCTTAAATCCACCAGCAGCGCACCTTTGGCAGGCGTCTCAACGGGTTTGGATTGCACGGCAAAGTAGATGCCGACACCCAGCAAAATAATCAGGATCAGGAACAGGTTAAGAATAAATTCTCTGACAAAATTAAGCAGACGCCAGGTCCACTTAAAAAATCCGGCGATGATTCGCCACAATATGCGCATGTTCTCTCCATTAAGAGCGACTAGTGTTGCTATCCTAATGACCTGTCGGGGAAATGTCAGCTTTAAATCATGTCAGAATTTGGCAGACTTCACCGCGGTCGGATAGCCACAGTATAATAGGGTATGTTAACGTAAAGTGAATACAACGCATTTTCAGGAGAGACTCATGGATGCTCTGGACCTACTTTTAAATCGCCGTTCCGCTTCACGCCTTGCCGCCCCGGCCCCATCCGGGGAGAGCCTGCAAAATATCATTCGCGCCGGTATGCGCGCCCCGGACCACGGCGCCTTGCAACCCTGGCGTTTTGTTATCGTTGAAAACGACGGCCTGATTCGCTTTAGTCATCTGCTAAAGTCAGCGGCAGAACATGATGGCATGGATGAAAAAGCCATTGAGAAGGCCACTCAAGCCCCGCTGCGCGCGCCGCAGATCATCACCATTATTGCCCACTGCAAAGAGAGTGCAAAAGTGCCGCAGTGGGAGCAGGTGGTTTCCGCAGGTTGTGCCGTGCAGGCCATGCAGATGGCGGCTCTGGCGCAGGGATTTAACGGCATCTGGCGCACCGGCGCCTGGACCGATCATCCGGCCGTGCGTCAGGCGTTTGCCTGTGCAGAAACCGACAAAATCGTTGGTTTCCTCTATCTCGGCACACCGCAGCTAAAAGCCAGCACCCAGGTGATCCCGGTCGACAGTGCGGCATTTGTCAGTTATTTCTGAAGGTGATCCCCCCTGCACGCCGTATAAAAAATTAACGTTGTCACTATTCCAAGGCAGCAATCATGCTGCCTTTTTCATCGTTATTTAACTGATTTATCCGATAAATGCGTTTTTCGTCGTTTTTATAAGCGAACATCTCGCAACAACGACAATCCCGACTTATCAATTATGCCTTCAGCGGCTAACATAGTGCTGATAAAGGAGCGATTGGTCGCCCTCCCTGTTTATGAGCCTTGCCTGATGCGATTGTTTATTGCCGAAAAACCCAGCCTTGCCCGAGCTATTGCTGATGTGTTGCCCAAGCCGCATCGGCGTGGCGACGGCTATATTGCCTGTGGAAATCAGGACGTCGTGACCTGGTGTGTCGGCCACCTGCTCGAGCAGGCGCAGCCCGATGCCTATAACAGTCGCTTTGCCCGCTGGGCGCTGGAAGACCTGCCAATTATCCCCGAAAAATGGCAGTTGCAACCGCGACCTTCGGTGGCAAAACAGCTTAAGGTGATCCAAAAACTGCTGCTGGAAGCCAGTGAAGTGGTACACGCCGGTGACCCGGATCGCGAGGGGCAGTTATTGGTAGATGAAGTGCTGGATTATCTTGAGCTGAATGCCGAGAAACGACAGCAAGTGCAACGTTGTCTGGTCAATGACCTTAATCCGCAGGCGGTGGAGCGCGCGGTTACACGCATGCGTGCCAATCGCGATTTTATTCCGCTGTGTGTCTCGGCGCTGGCCCGGGCTCGCGCCGACTGGCTGTACGGTATCAATATGACGCGCGCCTACACGCTGCTGGGGCGCAACGCTGGTTACAATGGCGTGCTGTCGGTGGGACGGGTGCAGACGCCGGTATTGGGTCTGGTGGTGCGCCGCGATGAAGAAATAGAAAACTTTGTGCCGAAAGACTTTTTTGAAGTGAAGGCGCATATTGTTACCCCGGCGGATGAGCGTTTTGTCGCTATCTGGCAACCCAGTGAATCCTGTGAACCCTACCAGGATGAAGAAGGGCGACTGCTGCATCGTCCGCTGGCCGATCATGTGGTGGCACGCATTGGCGGTCAACCGGCGGTGGTCACCGGCTATAACGATAAACGGGAATCAGAAACTCCACCGCTGCCATTTTCGCTGTCGACGCTGCAAATTGAAGGCTCAAAAGCCTTTGGCCTAAGTGCGCAGAAAATTCTCGATATTTGCCAGCGTCTCTATGAAACCCATAAATTGATCACCTATCCGCGCTCCGACAGCCGCTATCTGCCAGAAGAGCATTTTGCCGGTCGTCATTCGGTGCTCAATGCCATTGCTGTGCATCAGCCGACACTGCTGCCGCAGCCAGCGCTGGATACTGATAAACGTAACCGCTGCTGGGATGATAAAAAAGTCGATGCTCACCATGCCATTATCCCCACCGCGCGCAGCAGCAAGGTTAATCTTACCGAAGATGAAAGCCGTATTTATGCCCTGATTGCTCGCCAGTACCTGATGCAGTTTTGCCCGGATGCGGTGTTTCGCAAATGTGTTATCGATCTGGATATTGCCGGGGGCAAGTTTGTGGCCAAGGCGCGTTTTCTGGCCGATGCCGGTTGGCGTACGTTGCTGGGCAGCAAAGAGCGTGACGAAGAGAATGAAGGTACGCCGTTACCGGTGGTGGCCAAAGGCGACGTGCTTCTCTGTGAACGCGGGGAGGTGGTCGAGCGTCAAACCCAGCCGCCGCGGCCCTTTACCGATGCGACGCTGCTGTCGGCGATGACCGGTATCGCCCGTTTTGTGCAGGATAAAGCGCTAAAGAAAATCCTACGCGCCACCGACGGCCTGGGAACCGAAGCGACTCGCGCCGGTATTATCGAATTATTGTTCCGACGTGAGTTTTTATTTAAAAAAGGGCGCTATATTCATTCCAGTGATACCGGCAGAGCCTTAATTCACTCGCTGCCGGATATTGCTGCCCGGCCTGATATGACGGCAGACTGGGAGTCCACGCTGACGCGGATCAGTGAGAAAAACTGCCGCTATCAGGATTTTATGCAGCCGCTGGTCAGCACCTTGCAGGATCTGATTATGCAGGCCAAACAGAACCGTGTTTCTCCGGCATTTCGCAGTTTGCCGTCGAAACCTAAAACCGCCTCGGCGCCTAAACGCCGTCGAGCCCCAGCCAAAACCAGGGAAAGCAAAAGCGATGAATAAATATCTTTCAGGTCTGTTACTGGGGTTGTGCTGCCTGTCTGCCAACGTATTGGCTGAACACAGTGGCAGCAATGTTGATGTGGTGGTGCCATTGCCGCCGCAGGCGTGGGGAGCCGGTACCGGGGATAACAGCAGTGCGCCGCCATGCCATCGCTGCTGTATCTACAATAATAAAAGTTACTCCGAAGGGTCGGTAGTCACGGCGCAGGATATCGTTTTGCAATGCGTGAGGGATAAACAGGTCGTTGGTACCAACGACCTGATCTGGCAGCGGCTGGAAAAATAAGCAGTAATAAGTGACGTTGTCACTGTGTGGCGGCTGCATCACGTTGCGTGATATAAGCCGCCAGCAATGGAATATCTGCCGGTGCCAGCGCAAACTGTAGCGCCTGCTCCGGTGTCACCCAGCGCACCTCACTATGACAATGCAAACGCAGTTCACCGCGAAAGGGGCTAACCCGCCAGGCGTGCAGCACAATCAGCCGATCGCGCTGCTGCCAGCGGTGACTGGCAACCCATTGCTGTACATCGGCGTCGATAGCCAACTCTTCCTGTAATTCTCTCGCCAGCGCCTGCGGCTGGGTTTCACCCGGCTCGACTTTGCCGCCGGGAAACTCCCACAGCCCAGCCTGGTCGCTGTGGCTATCCCGGCGGGCAAGCAGAATATGGTCGCCGCGTTCAATAATGGCGGCCACCACTTCAATCTGCTTTAGCGCGCTCACTGCAAGTCGAACTCGGCCCACACCGGCGCGTGGTCGGAAGGTTTTTCCATCCCGCGAATGGTGTAATCAATACCGGTAGCCTTGCAGCGCGCCGCCAGTGGCGTACTGGCCAGCAGCAGGTCAATACGCAGCCCACGATTTTCATCAAAACCACGTGAGCGATAGTCAAACCAGGAGAACTGATCATTAACCTCCGGGTGGGCAGCGCGGAAGGTATCGACCAGTCCCCAGCTTTGCAAACGGTCCATCCATTCGCGCTCTTCCGGCAAAAATGAACACTTGCCGGTGCGCAGCCAGCGTTTACGGTTCTCTTCACCAATGCCGATATCAAGATCCGTCGGGCTGATATTGACGTCTCCCATCACCAGCACCGGATTTTCTACCGATAACTGTTGTTGCAGGTAGTTCTGCAAGTCCTGATAAAAACGCTGTTTGGCGGGGAATTTGGTCTCATGATCGCGACTTTCACCCTGCGGGAAATAGCCGTTAATCACCGTCAGCACACCCTGTGGAGTGGCGATATCAGCCATGATAATACGTCGCTGGGCATCTTCTTCATCCGTAGGAAAACCGCGACGCACCGCCAGCGGTTGCTCTTTGGTCAGCATGGCCACGCCATAGTGACCTTTTTGCCCATGATAAAAAACATGATAGCCGTACTGGCTGACATCCTCGAGCGGGAACATATCGTCGTGGACTTTTGTTTCCTGCAGGCCAATAACGTCTGGCTGGTGCTGTTCGATAATGGCGGCAAGCTGATGAGGGCGAGCACGCAATCCATTGATATTAAAAGAGACGAACTTCATAGTCGGGAACCATTTGGCGATGAAATCAGAGGCTGATGGTAACAGAGTTTTTTCTGCAATGTCACGCGCAGCGGTGCGACCGGCAAGTGTGGGCGGCGGCCTTCTCGGCGCATGCTGGCGAGGAATGCAGCGGCTGGCTGTTTTTCTGTCAACATTTTGTGACAGTCTCTTTTTACACTGGGCGTGACAGGGTATTATAGGAGTAAGAATTTATGCAGTCTCTGAAAAAGGTCGAAACTGATGCGCCTGGAAGTTTTTTGCGAAGACCGCCTGGGTCTTGCCCGAGAGTTACTCGATTTATTAGTGCTGCGCAGTATTGATTTACATGGGATAGAAATTGCTGCCATTGGGCGCATCTACCTGAATTTCTCTGAGCTGGACTTTGATACCTTTAGCGCGTTAATGGCCGAAATTCGCCGTACTGAGGGCGTGACCGATGTGCGCACCGTACCCTTTATGCCGTCAGAACGTGAGCATCGTGCGCTGCGGGCGTTGCTGGTTTCCATGCCTGAGCCGGTTTTCTCCATTGATATGAAAGGCAAGGTAGAACAGGCCAACCCGGCGGCGCTAACGCTGTTTGAACTGAGCGAGAGTAAAATCCGCCACGCCACCGCCGCCGGTCTGATTAGTGGCTACAACTTTACCCGCTGGCTGGAACAAGAGAGCGACAAGCCCCATACCGAACGGGTGGTGATCCACGGCCAGGATTTCCTGATGGATCTGACCCCCATCCAGCTGGATGACGAAAATCAGGGCAGTGAGGTCGTGGGTGTCGTGGTGATGCTGAAATCGGCCGCCAGAATGGGCCGCCAGTTGCAGGATCTGACCATTAATGACGAGCGTGAGTTTGATCATATTATTGCCGCCAGTGCCAAAATGCGTCAGGTACTGGATCAGGCAAGAAAACTGGCCATGCTCGATGCGCCGCTGCTGATTATCGGTGATACCGGCACCGGCAAAGATCTGCTGGCCCGCGCCTGCCATATGCGCAGCGCTCGTGGCAAAAATCCGTTCCTCGGCCTTAATTGCGCTTCTTTGCCGGATGATGTGGTGGAAAGTGAGCTGTTTGGCTATGCGCCTGGAGCCTATCCCAATGCCACCGAGGGCAAAAAGGGTTTCTTTGAGCAGGCTAACGGCGGTTCAGTGTTGCTCGATGAAATTGGCGAAATGTCACCGAGGATGCAGATCAAGCTGCTGCGCTTCCTTAACGACGGTACCTTCCGTCGCGTTGGTGAAGAGCATGAGGTCCGAGTCGATGTGCGTGTAATTTGCGCCACGCAAAAGAATCTGGTGGAACTGGTCCAGCGCGGCGAGTTCCGGGAAGATCTCTATTATCGCTTAAACGTGCTTACCGTCACGCTGCCACCGCTGCGTGAGCGTAGCGGCGATATTATGCCGCTGACCGAGCTGTTTGTGGCCCGTTTTGCCGACGAACAGGGGATGCCGCGTCCAAAATTGAGTCCTCAGCTCAGCAGTTATCTGACCCATTACGGTTGGCCTGGCAATGTGCGTCAGCTGAAAAATGCCATTTATCGTGCCTTAACCCAGCTGGAAGGCAATGAGTTGCGGCCACAGGATATTGCCTTGCCTGACTTTGATGTTGAGGTGACGCTGGGTGAAGAAGCGCTTAACGGTTCCCTTGATGATATCAGCAAGCGCTTTGAACGCTCGGTATTAACCCGCCTTTACCGTACTTATCCCAGCACCCGCAAACTGGCCAAACGCCTTGGCGTCTCCCATACCGCCATTGCCAATAAGCTACGTGAGTATGGGCTAAGCAGCCGCAAAGCGGAGAGCGGTGACAGCGAGGAGTAATGCTGACACTAGCAGTCTGAGCCTCAGCGGTGAACTGAGGCTTTTTTTTGGGGATTTTTCTGCGACGAAAGCAGACTTCTCTCCAGCCGTGCTTTTCAGGATCCAGGTCAAAGCGACCAGTAATTGGCACTGATTACACTAGCGATAACGGGTGATCAGGGAGATTTGATGATAATCAATAGTAAAGGGGCGCAGCGAGTGGGCACGGCAGGCAGTGCAGAGAAAAGACAACTGGGATTACGGCGTAAAAAAGAGCGGGCAACGTTGGCGAAAATGTTTCTCCTATATCGGCAACGGCATCCTGATGCCGCCGATCTTGAGCTGGATGCCTTGCTGCTTTATGCCGAAAATCGCCTGGCGCGCTGCTATTTTCAGGAACAGAAACCCGCCTGTCAGAAATGCCCGGTTCACTGTTATCAGCCGCAAAAACGACAACAGATCAAACAGGTAATGAGATGGGCCGGGCCGCGTATGTTTTGGCGTCATCCGCTGGTTGCCATGGCGCATCTTTTGGCTACGCTGCGACCGGTGCCGCCTTATCCCCGACGTAAATAAGCCACGCATAGCGTGGCTTGAGTTTGATGACAAAGTCGTCTTGATGATCGAGATACCTGGGCATAGCACACCTAGGGGCGCTCCGGCGGGCAAGCCCGCTACGACCCCAACGGTGCACTCTCCCTAATAACGGACTTTGTCAGCAGTCTGAGCCACGCATAGCGTGGCTTATCTGGTTAACAGGCTGTGGACTATTATTTCAGCGCTGCCAGTGCCGCATCGTAGTTTGGCTCATCGGTAATTTCGTTGACCAGCTCGCTGTAGAGCACTTTGTCATTGCCATCCAGCACTACCACGGCACGCGTTGTCAGGCCAGATAATGGCCCTTCACTGATCGCGACACCATAGGCCGCTTTAAACTCGTCACCGCGCAGCGTTGACAGGGTGACCACATTCGACAAACCCTCGGCACCACAAAAACGCGATTGGGCAAAAGGCAGATCTGCGGAAATACACAACACCACGGTATTGTCGATCTCCCCCGCCAACTGATTAAATTTGCGTACCGACGCGGCACAGACACCGGTATCAATGCTTGGGAAAATATTCAACACTTTGCGTTTACCGGCAAAGCTGCTGAGGGCAACGTCAGAAAGATCTTTGGCAACCAGAGTAAAAGGTTTGGCAAGATCGCCTTGCTGTGGCAACTGACCAGCGATGCTGACGGGATTACCTTGAAAATGTACGGTCTGAGTCATGATTTATCCTTAAATGCAATGTTGCAAATGTTACCAACTGATTAATTGGTCTATTGCAAAAGTAGCGTTTTACAAGCAGTTATCAGTGTAGGTTAACAAGCCGGGCTTGAATAGCCAAAGTTTGCTAACCCTCAGTGATCCTTCGTAATAACCGCTTTGCGTATATAGTAAAAGGGCAGCTGCCTGCATTTTGCCGGAGGCGTTTTCAGGAGAAGTTATGAGAAGTGTACGCTTTTACCCGCAGACCTTGCCGTTGCATACGGCCTTTGTTATTTCTCGCGGCAGTCGTAGCGAAG
This sequence comes from Rouxiella aceris, assembly GCF_012933545.1. GTDB lineage: Bacteria > Pseudomonadota > Gammaproteobacteria > Enterobacterales > Enterobacteriaceae > Rouxiella > Rouxiella aceris. The sequence continues at coordinate 401,398 of NZ_JAADJU010000003.1, forward strand.
CCCGGATAGTCGTGGTGGAGATTGAGCAGTATGGCGTGGTGGGCATTGGGGAATGCACCCCCACACCGCGCTATGGCGAAAGTGAAGCTTCGGTGATGGCGCAACTGACCAATGTGCAGGCTGCCATCGAGCAGGGAGCGGATCGTCAGGCACTGTTGCAGTTATTACCCGCGGGTGCGGCGCGCAATGCACTGGATTCGGCGCTGTGGGATCTGGAACGTCTTAGTCGCCAGCAGTCACTGTGGCAGCTCAATGGCATGGTAGCTCCGGCCTCAATCAGCATGGCACAAACTCTGAGCGTAGATACACCGCAGGCGATGGCTGAGGCGGCGCTGGCTCATCAGCAAAATGGCGCAACGCTGCTGAAAATTAAACTCGACGATCATTTCATTACTGAGCGTATGGTTGCCATCCGCAGTGCGGTGCCCAATGTCTCACTGATTGTTGATGCCAATGAGTCATGGCAAAGCGAAGGGCTGGCGTCACGTTGTCAGTTGCTGGCCGATCTCGGGGTGTTGATGCTGGAACAACCGCTTGCCGCCGGGCAGGATGAGGCCCTGGCCAATTTTATTCATCCACTGCCGATTTGTGCCGATGAAAGCTGTCATACCAGCAAGGATCTGCCCGCGCTGGTCGGCCGTTACCAGATGATCAATATCAAACTCGATAAAACCGGTGGCTTGACTGCGGCGCTCACGCTGGCCTCGGCGGCCAGAGAACTGGGGCTGGAGATTATGCTCGGCTGTATGCTGTGCACCTCGCGGGCAGTGCGTGCCGCACTGCCGCTGACGCCAGGGGCGAAGTTTATCGATCTTGATGGTCCAACCTGGCTGGAAAATGACGTGGTACCGGGTCTGGCCTTTCACGGCGGCGTGATTGATTTACAGGCCACCGGCGACTAGCGTTGACGCACCTTCTGCTACGGGTTAGCTGCCACGTAGCAGAAGGCTGGCGGGGTATGTTAATGCCACTTGCAGCGGAGAATAATAATCCGCATGCCGAGCATTAATACAGTCAATGCCTGCTGGTGATGGACCGTTGAATATGGCTATTCCTCCCCTTGAGATTAATCTCAAATCAATTATCACCCTGAAAAATTGACCCATAATAAAGGTATGCAAGGCGTGCCTTGAGGGATTTTTATTTGTTAATATTTTTATAATTTCATGATTATAAGGATTTTTTTATTTTCACAAAAATGAGCGGAAATTATTTTTCTCGGAATTATGAATTTATAAAAAGCATCCCTTATGGCGTAACAATAATGGCTTTAGTCCGCTATAGGTTTGCCTGGTCTATATTTTTTACTGAAGAGGGAGATATTATGAACGACATATTTAACCGACAGCCGTTGTCCGCTGCTCTTGAGGAAAAATCATATCCCGTCCCACCGTTTGAACATCAGCAACAACCTTTTCCGGGGCTGGCGAGCAAAATGAAACCGTTGCCTGATCATGGCGAAACCTCCTATCGCGGCAGTGGCCGACTGCAGGGAAGAAAAGCGCTGATTACTGGCGGTGATTCCGGAATAGGACGTGCCGTCGCCATTGCCTTTGCTCGGGAGGGGGCCGATGTGGCCATTAATTATCTGCCTGAAGAGGAGTCCGATGCCCGCGAGGTCATTGCGTTGCTGCAAGAGGAAGGGCGCAAGGCGATTGCTATTCCCGGGGATATTCGTGACGAAGCATTTTGTCAGTACCTGGTGAAACAGGCGGCCGACGAACTAGCGGGGCTGGATCTGCTGGTCAATAACGCCGGGCGGCAGCAATACTGTGAGTCCATCAAGGATCTGACCACTGAATCCTTCGACGCCACCTTTAAAACCAACGTCTATGCCATGTTCTGGATCACCAAGGCGGCGTTGGATTATCTGCCGCGCGGTGCGGCTATTATCAATACTACTTCCGTGCAGGCCTTTAAACCCAGCGAGATCCTGCTCGACTACGCGCAAACCAAGGCCGCCATCGTCGCCTTTACCAAATCGCTGGCCGGACAACTGGGATCGCAGGGTATCCGGGTCAATGCCGTGGCCCCCGGCCCCTACTGGACAGCACTGCAATGTTGTGGTGGCCAGCCGCAGGAGAAAATCGAGGTCTTTGGTCAATCAGCGCCGCTGGGGCGACCTGGTCAACCTGCCGAGATTGCGCCGCTATATGTGACCCTGGCCTCGGCTGAAAACAGTTATGCTTCCGGCCAGGTATGGTGTTCCGACGGCGGCACCGGCACGTTATAACCTTGCATGCACGCTGTAGCGTTGGCCCGGCAAAAAAAAGCCAGCCCTTTATATTCGGGGCTGGCGCGAGTGATGGTCGGCAGGCTGCTGGCAGTTACTTGCCAGCGAGCGGATCATAGACGGTGAAGGGGGCACAGATGGTGTTTTGTCCTGCCATGGTCAGACTGTACTGGTCGCTTCCCTTACTGCCTGTCGGGCCCATCTTGATGCCGAATCGAATGGTGGTATTGGCAGCATCGGGGGTAAAAGTCTGGTTGTCCGGGTTATAGGTGGACAACACATATTTCACCTTGTCGCTCTCATCGGCGGTGCGCCTACCGACATAAAGCTGCGATACATTGGTTTTTGCATCGGTCAGCTGCAAGATCATTACGTTCTCACTGCTAATAGCGGTGGAGAGCACTTTCAGCCCTCCACAGTGGGTGTAAGCAACCGCAGGGGCGTTGCCAAGCATTTCAGCGGCGTGCACTACGTTGCTGAACGAACCAAGAACCAAAAGTGACAGAAGCATTTTTTTCATTTTTATTTAACCCAATAAAATAGACGTCAAAGTGTGCAAATGAGCCAAGTCTCAGCCTGTAGTGTATGAATTCGGATGACAGCGTCTATTTCTTCAATGCAAGAAATTATGTCAGGCACCGCCCGGCGCGGCTGGTGACTTTAAATTTATCTAAAAACACTGCCGATTTCCGCTGACAATGCCCCATTTCCCCGCGCTCGCGGGTCGTTATCGCCGGGGCTATTGCGTTTGCTGCCGGGGGACTTGATCGGCGGGTGGCAGGGTTTTCCGCCTGACGGGTTGGAGCGGCAATGGGTTAACGCTAAACTGGGTTCAATGAAATAAAACAAGAGAGTGAGAACTAACGTGGAAGTCATAAAGGGTGAAGCCCTACAGGTTGCCGATGCGGTATATGCCTATCAGTTGGATGGTCAAGGCGGCATCAGCGAAATTACCCCTCACTGTGAGGCCACCACGCAACAGCCATGCTGGCTGCATCTCGATTATACCCAACCGGTCAGCGAGCAGTGGATCAATACTACGCCGCTGTTACCTGAGTCGGTGCGCGAAGCGCTGGCCGGAGAGAGCATTCGTCCTAAAGTGATCCGTATGGGGGAGGGCACGCTGGTGACGCTGCGCAGCATTAACCTCAATGCCAATGCCCGCCCGGATCAACTGGTGACTATTCGCGTGTATCTGACGGATAAAATGATTATTTCTACGCGCCACCGCAAGGTGTTCTCGATGAATGAAATGATCAATGATATGCAGCACGGCAGTGGACCGAGGGATACCGGCAGTTGGCTGGTGGATATGTGTGATGCACTGACCGACCACACCAGCGATTTTATTGAAGATCTGCATGATAAAATCATCGACTTTGAAGATGCGTTAATGGAACAGCAGGTTCCCGAACGCGGACAGATGGCGCTATTGCGTAAACAGTTAATCGTCTTGCGCCGCTATATGGCCCCGCAGCGGGATGTCTTTGCCCGTCTGGCCAGCGAACGCTTACCCTGGATGACCGACGATGAGCGCCGCCGGATGCAGGAAATTGCCGATCGCCTGGGGCGCGGCCTGGACGATCTGGATGGCAGCATTGCCCGTACTGCTGTGCTGTCCGATGAAATCAGCTCACTGATGGCCGATGCCCTTAACCGCCGGACCTATACCATGTCGCTGCTGGCAATGGTGTTTTTACCCACTACCTTTCTGACCGGACTCTTTGGCGTCAATCTCGGTGGTATTCCCGGATCTGGCTCGCATCTTGGATTTGGCGCGTTTTGCGCGCTATTGGTGCTGCTGGTGGGCGGGGTTGCCTGGTGGATGAAGCGCAGTAACTGGCTGTAAGTCGAGGCCGGTGGGCAAACGCAGAATAAAAAAAAGCCGGTCAGTGACCGGCATTGTTCGAATCAATTGTGCTATGCAATAATTCTAAAATTTGTAAATAAGACAATATGGAGCACAACGCCCATCGCTTGACGTTGCATTCACCTGCGATATAGATATTGCTCCTGGCGCCTTTTGGAGATGTTGATTTAGCGCAATGTTTTACTACGAAGCGTAAAAATAGCCATGAGTTTGATGACCAAGTCGTCTTGATGATCGAGATACCCAGGCATTGCACACCTGGGAGCGCTCCGGCGGGCAAGCCCGCTACGACCCCCAACGGTGCACTCTCCCTAATAACGGACTTTGTCAGCAATCTGATTAACTTCTTCTCTCCTGCCTGTGGGTTTACCCCTCTATCCATAAAGATATCTAGACATCCATACGTGTGTTTTGTAAAGTGATGGAACGTTGAAAATATTTAACATTCCGGCTAACCAACGGACAGCACAGGCAAAAATGAACAGTAACATTGTGATCCTCGATGGCGGCATGGGCCGCGAACTCGCTCGTATGGGCGCCCCTTTTCGTCAGCCGGAGTGGTCGGCGCTGGCATTGATGGAAGCGCCGCATTTTGTGCGTCAGGCCCACGATGCCTTTATTGCCGCCGGTTCGCGGGTAATTAGCACCAACAGTTATGCCGTGGTGCCTTTTCATGTCGGCGACGAGGTGTTCTCCCGTCAGGGGGCCGAGTTGATTGCACTTTCCGGCAAGCTGGCGCGCGAGGCGGCCAATGCAGCGGCTGTACCGGTTAAGGTTGCCGGTTCTTTACCGCCGGTACTCGGCTCTTACCGTCCTGACTTGTTTGAACCGACTAAAGCCAGGGAGTTGTTGGCGGTGCTGGTGGCCAATCTTTCCGATCACGTCGACTTCTGGCTGGCAGAAACTCAAAGTTCCCTGGCCGAGGTTGCGTTGGTGCGTGAGGTGTTGGCGCAAGATCCACGTCCACTATGGCTGTCGTTTACCTTACAGGATAGCCTTGACGAGCAGGGCGCGGCACGGTTGCGTTCCGGTGAATCCATTAGCGAGGCAGTGGCGGCGGTGATCAACTTATCAGCCCGTGCCATTTTGTTTAACTGCAGTCGCCCGGAAGTGATGGCCAGCGCGGTGCGCGAAGCCCGTCGGGTTGCCGGGCAGCAAGACGCGGCGCTGGATATCGGCGTCTATGCCAATGCCTTTGAACCTTCTGATAACAAGCGCGGAGCCAACCAGGGCTTGAGCGAAATGCGCAAAGACACTGACCCGGAAGGCTATCTGGCTTTTGCCAGGGAGTGGGTGCAACTTGGCGCGACGCTGGTTGGTGGCTGTTGCGGCATTGGACCGGAGCATATCGCAGCGTTAAACCAGGCGTTTAACCTCAAAAAATAATAATGGTTTTAGTCAGTGGCTCCGAAGCATTCGCCAGGCAGACTGGCGGATGAAGGGGATAAAACAAGATAACGAGGGTACGCCCTCTTGCAAGGGAAACAGTCATGATAGATCGTCGTTCGTTTATCAAAAGCGCGGGGGCGCTTTCCGTCGCCGCCGCTACCGGTGCACTTTGGCCATTTTCCAATGCTCTGGCGGCAGAAACCGCGCAACCCAAGAAGGGCGGACATCTGGTCGTTGGCGTCGATAACGCCTCCAGCACCGATCGCCTCGATCCGGCATTTTGGTTTGAAACCTATATGTATTTTGTCGGTTCCCAGCTGTTTAATACGCTGGTGGAAATAGATGAGAATGCCGGGCTGACGCCATCGCTGGCCGAGTCCTGGTCCTCCGCTGACAACAGCCAAACCTGGATCCTGAAAATTCGCCAGGGCGTGCAGTTCCACGACGGTCGTACACTGAGCGCCAAAGACGTGGTTTATTCGTTAGATCATCACCGTGGCGAAAAATCCACGTCGCCGGTGAAAGGTTATCTGCAACCGGTGTCGACCATTACTGCCAGCGGCGAGCATGAGGTCACCATCAAGCTGACCTCACCGGACGTGGAATTTATCTGGCTATTGAGTGATGTGCATTTTGTGATCACCGCCGAGAACGAAAACTTCGACAAAGGGCTGGGGACCGGTGCCTTTATCCTTGAGAAATTCCAGCCGGGTGTCAGCGCGTTAACCAAACGTAATCCTAATCACTGGAACAGCCAGCGCGGTCACGTCGACTCGGTCGAAACCCTGGCGATGAATGACTCCACCGCTCGCGTGGCGGCACTGGTCAGCGGTTCGGCGCAGATTATCAACCGCGTTAATCCGCGGATTGTTGGCCGTATCGAACATATGCCAAACATCAAGCTGGTGCGCGCCAAAGACAGCATGATTTACACCTTCCCGGGACTGTCCAATCTGGCGCCTTTTGATAATATCGACGGCCGTCTGGCACTGAAATACGCTATCGATCGCCAACAGATTATTGATACCGTGCTTGGCGGCTACGGCAGTGTTGCCAACGATAACCCCATCTTCCCGTCTAACCGCTATTTCGCCAAAGATCTCCCCCAGCGGCCATTTGACCCGGAAAAGGCCAGCTTCCACTGGAAAAAATCCGGTTTCAGCGGTCCGCTGACGCTTTCCGTTGCCGATGCCGGTTTCCCTGGTGCCGTCGATGCCGGTCAACTGTATCAGCAGTCGGCGGCCAAGGCGGGTATCGATCTGAAAGTCGATCGCGTACCTGACGATGCCTTCTGGAACGATGTCTGGCAGAAAAAAGTCTTTGTCTCATCCAACTGGGCCAGCCGTCCAACCGCCGATGCCATGCTGTCGCTGGTGTTTACCAGCCAGTCATCGTGGAATGAATCCGCCTGGCATGTGCCGGCATTTGACGAGATGGTCAAAGCGGCGCGCGGTGAAGCGGACGAAGCCCGCCGCCGCCAGATCTATCACGATATTCAGTTGATGCTGGTGGATCAGGGCAGCGAAGTGATCCCGTTGTATGCCGATGCCCTCGACGGTGCTTCGGTAAAAATCAAAGGCTTTACCTCGGTACCGGGTATGCCGCTGAGCGGTAACCGCGCGGCAGAGAAAGTGTGGATCGAAAGCTAAGCCGGGTGATTGTTATGTCAGAACGGGTTAAACAACGGCCTACGGGCCGTTCATCTTTATGGCCACTGGTGATCAGGCGTCTGTGCTATGGCCTGCTGATGATACTGGCGGTATCGGCGCTGATTTTTATTGGTGTGCAGTTACTGCCGGGAAATGCCGCCACGGCGATCCTCGGACAATCGGCGACACCCGCTGCAGTGCATGAGCTTAATCTGCAACTGGGGTTGGATAAACCGGCGTTAGGCCGTTATCTCAGTTGGCTAATGGGCATTGCCCAAGGGGATTTTGGCCTCAGCTATAGCAGCCGCTCGGCGATTGCCGGGCCGTTATTTACCCGCCTGGGCAATACGCTGTTTTTAGCCGGTTGTACGGCGGTGATTGCCGTGCCGCTGGCGCTGGTTATCGGTTTCCTCTCGGTACGCTATCAAGGCGGCCTCATCGATACCATGCTCAACGGATTGGCGCGCGCCGCCGTGGCGTTACCGGAGTTTTTCTCCGGCTATCTGCTGATGCTGATTTTTGCCATTACTCTGGCCTGGTTTCCCAGTAACAGTACGCTCTCTGGCGATATGTCACTGGATGCCCGTTTTTCGGCCATTGCCTTGCCCTGCGCCACGCTGGTGCTGGCGATCCTCGGCCATATGAGCAATATGACCCGCGCTGCGTTGATTGCCGCGCAAAGCGCAGCCTATGTTGATACAGCGTTGCTGAAAGGCTTAACACCGGCGCGTATTCTCTGGCGTCATGTCTTACCCAATGCGCTGGGGCCGATTATCAACGTGGTGGCCATCAACCTGGCCTACCTGATGGTCGGGGTGGTCATTGTCGAAAACGTCTTTGTCTATCCCGGTCTGGGACAATATATGGTCGACAGCATCAGCAAGCGTGATATTCCGGTTATGCAGGACTGCGCGCTGCTGCTGGCGGGGATTTATATCTTGCTAAATTTGTTGGCGGACGTATTGGCGCTGATCGCCAACCCGCGTTTACGCCATCAGCGTTAATCTCCCCTCGGGGGAAGGATTGTTACCGGGTAAGCTTCAGCTTAAGGAATTTTTCAATGCCCGCATTAAGACCCACGGCAATTTTGGGACTGACAGGCCTGTTTCTGTTTCTCTTTATTGCCCTTTTTGCTCCCTGGCTGGCGCCTTATGCGCCGGATAAAGTGGTCGCTATGGCCTGGCAGGCACCCGACGCAGTGTTGCGCCTGGGGACCGATAATCTTGGACGCGACCTGTTGTCGCGGATGATTTGGGGAACGCGTGTCTCGCTAGGCGTTACTGCGCTGGCGGCGCTGGTCGCCTTTGGCGTCGGCTGTACGCTGGGCTTTATGGCCGGTCTGCTTGGCGGCTGGCAAGACCAGCTGATTTCGCGGGTTAATGACATGATTATGGCTATCCCGACATTGATATTCGCGCTGATTGTACTGGCGGTGTTGCCGAAAAGCATTTTAACGCTGACGCTGGTACTCGGCCTGCTGGAGTCTACCCGCGTGTTACGGGTGGCACGTGCGCTGGCGGTGGATATCGGCGTGATGGAGTTTGTTGACGTGGCCCGTCTGCGTGGCGAGAGTCTGGGCTGGATCCTGTGGCGGGTCATTTTACCCAACGCCCGGCAAACGCTGATTGCCGAGTTTGGCCTGCGCTTTATCTTTATTTTGCTGTTTTTGTCCGCGCTATCGTTCCTTGGTCTGGGTATTCAGCCACCTACCGCCGACTGGGGCGGACTGGCAAGAGACAATAAAGACGGCATCCTGTTTGGTGTCTGGGCGGCACTGGTTCCCGGCGGGGCGATTGCCGTATTGGCGCTGGCGATCAATGCCGTCGCCGACTGGCTAATGAGCGGCACCACCCGTAACTGGGGAGGTCATCATGGCTAATCCTTTGCTGCGTGTTGAACAACTCACCGTAGTCTCAAGTGATAAAGCCCGTCGCCGCCTGGTGGATAGCATCTCCTTTGATTTACAGCCCGGCGAAGTGCTGGGATTAATCGGCGAGTCCGGTGCCGGAAAATCTACTATCGGTCTGGCGATCCTCGGTCACTGTCGCGAGGGCATGCGCATTGATGCCGGCAAAATCCAGTTCAATGATATTGACCTCTGCCGTCAGTCAGCGCGTCAGTTGCGCGCTATTCGCGGACGGCATATTGCTTATGTTGCCCAGTCCTCCGGGGCGGCTTTTAATCCGGCAATCTGTATTGGCGAGCAGGTGATCGAGGCCACGCTTAAACACCGGGTTATGCCGCGCCAGCAGGCGCAAGAGAAAGCCCTGACGCTGTTTGCCCAGCTTGGCCTGCCGCAACCGGCGCAGTTTTATCATCGTTACCCCCATCAGGTGTCTGGCGGACAGTTACAGCGGGCGATGATCGCCATGGCACTCTGTGCCGGACCCGAGTTGTTGATTTTTGATGAGCCGACTACTGCGCTGGATGTCACCACGCAATTGGGTGTATTAAAAGCCATTGCCGAAGTGATCCGCCTGACCGGTGTCGCAGCGCTGTATATCAGCCATGACCTGGCCGTGGTGGCGCAAATCAGTGACCGAATTATGGTGTTGCAGCATGGCAAGATGGTGGAACACGCTGCTACCGCAAGCCTGCTCAACGCTCCGCAACAGGACTATACCCGCCGCCTGCTCAATGCCCAGGGCGAGCGGCGAGCGACCATGCCATCGCACCAACCGGAACTGCTGCGCATTGATAATATCAGCGCCCGCTATCAGCAGCAGCAAGTGCTCAACAATCTGACGCTGGCCATCCCGCGTGGGCGAACCCTGGCGGTAATTGGCGAGTCAGGTTCCGGTAAATCAACGCTGGGGAAAGTGATCTGTGGTTTGCATGCAGCGCACAGCGGGCAGATCAGTCTGCAGGGCCAGCCGCTGGCCGCCAGTCTGCGGCAACGCCAGCGTCAACAACTGCGCGACATTCAGCTGATCCATCAAATACCTGATACCGCGCTGGATCCTAAACAGCGCATTGGCGCGCAGATTGCCCGCGTGCTGGTCTGTTTTACCTCCCTCGATGCAGAGCAGCGCCAGCAACGGGTGACGCAGTTGTTGGCGCAGGTAGGGCTGGATCAGACGCTGGCCCAGCGCTTCCCGGCGGCACTGTCCGGTGGGCAAAAACAGCGAGTGTGTATTGCCCGCGCGCTGGCCGCTGAACCGAAACTGATTATCTGCGATGAGCCGACCTCAGCCCTGGATCCGCTGGTGGCGCGTGATGTGTTGACGTTATTGCGCCAGATCCAGCAACAAACCGGCATCTCCTATCTGTTTATTACTCACGATTTGCAGGTGGTGCGCGAAGTCGCGGACGAAGTGGCAGTGCTATTTAAAGGTGAGATTGTACGCCAGGGCGGGGTAGAGCAGGCACTGACCGAGCCATTGGATAGCTATACGCGCCAGTTGTTGCATTCGGTACCGGAAATGCGTGTTGGCTGGTTACAGCAGCAGTGAGCCAACGGAGATGCTGCCACCATTAGGTGGCAGCATTAGACTGCTGACAAAGCTTATTTTTTTGAGAACGCCCCTGAGTGTGCTATGCCCGGGTCTCGCGATCTTCAAAATCACTTTGTCATCAAACTCATACACCGACTAACTACGCAACTTTTCAACCAAGTACTCAGCATAGGCATTGAGCAATTTGATATCGCTGCGCCTCTCTATCGCTTTAGGGTGGTCCTGGCGAGTCTCTTCAATAGCGCGTTTCACCACCTTGTAAACATCAATCTCATGTTGCGACGGCAGAGAAGCGTCCGGCTCTGAATAATAGATATAATTATCGTTGGCAAGGACGTTGGTCTTGGCTTCAGGCTGTTTTTTCTCGATATCTTTACGGTACTGTTGTCGATCCTCTCGTAAATATTTCTCCACCAACACTGCGCCTTTCACTACGCCAGCACTGCCATTGCCGGATCCGCCATGAACAACGACCACTTTACCCGGTGCGTTTTGCTGTTCATTTTTAATTAAGGTAACCAGACGATCCACTTTCCCCAACATCAGCGTGTTATAAACCTGGACGGCTACCGGGAAGTCGAACCCTTCTTCAAAATAGTTGTCCTTATCGGCAATATATTTTATCCCAATGCCGTCTAATTTCCTGGCAAAGGTTGCTGCCTGAGTAGGAGCGGCGTTGGCTGTGCCTGGCGGACAAGGCGCATCCATCTTCTTATCCAATGAAATAATGGTTCTAATATCCTTATCCTTAAGTCCATCAACAAGTTGGTCGATACTCGCTCCCCAACGGTTGTGTGCCGGAGCCGTACCTTCTGGCACCGACAGCGGAATATTTGTCGGCCGCTGCATTGAGGCAATACCATTGCTGCCAACATGGTAGTTGATCCCTTTTATAGGGGGAAAACAACGAGGGCCGGCACTGCGTGCAGAGCGCGTTTGCGAAACGCCTGAGCAAGAGGGGGATAACAGACCATCTTCTGCCACATACTTATAGGCTTTATGAAAACCAGAAACTTCTTTTGCAGAATATTTCCGTCCACTATAAGGGTCGAAAACAGTCTGTGGTTGTTTTTCTGCACCGGAAGTACAGTAAACAAATAATTCGCCATTTTCTTTTTTCACCGCAGTGACTTTCATCATCGTACCAGGAGGAACGGCGACATGATCTTTGACAAAGCCGGCAGAAAGATTTTTCTTGCTAATGCTGCGGTCGAAAATATAGTTAACTTTGACCCCATTATTGTTATTCGGCGTCTTGATAAAAGGATCTTCGCTCCATTTTCGTAAATTATACAATTCGATCGAGGCAGACTGCACACCTTTGTCGGCAATATATTTCCCAGCGGCTTTCTCCAGCATGCTGGCGCCTTCCTCGGACACAAAAGCGGCGCGATAGGCTACGCCATGGTAATCATATAACTGGTTGAACTGCAGCATAAAATCAGCTACCTTCGCATTCTTTTGACCAAGATCGGCACTGCGGCGCAGTTCTTTATTTATTCTTCCTGAGCCAGCTTCATTATAGTCGACTATTTCCTGGAGATTTTCCGCATTCGATGCTTTTAAATATTCAGTATAGCGAGCCATTAATTGAGCATTATCCTTGCTACTGAGTGTTGTGGGCATATTCTTCAACTCAAGGGTAACTTTATTGACTTTTGGCATATCCATATGCTTCCACATATCCCTGTTGGCGATAGCAGAAAGATCGTTTTGTAGCTCATCTGGCAAAGGAACAAAATTGCCGCTTTTTAGCTGTATCACGGCATATAAAAAGCGTGCCGCCCGGCCATTAGCATCACCAAAAGGATGACAAGCCAATATCGCCCCTAATACACGCAGCGCATTATCCGCCGTCGCCCCTGCGTTCTCAAAATTCAGCAGGAAATTTCGCAGCATTTTCTGGCCAAGGTAACTTGCAGCATAAGAGTGGTCGTTATCTTTTAATATCATCCTGGGTTGTATGTCAGTACCCAAATCTTTGGCGATGGCGTTTAACCCCTCCATAGAATAAAGTTTTTTATCATCCATGCCGATATATTTAGTCAATAATTGGCTGATATCTTTATCTTTCTCAGGGGAGTGTAGCCACTCGTTTGAGCTGATACGTATCCATTTTGCCGCTTCGTCCGTTTGTTGTTTGAGGCCTAATGGTACCTGAGGGACCTCAAGCCGCGGAAACTGCGCATACTTCAGATTTTCCAGTTGCTGGTAGATATATCGTACTTTCTGCAGCTCCATTTTTAGAACTTCGCCGAAAATCTCGGGCGTCGTCGTTGGATTGTTTTTATAGAATGTATCTTTAAGCTTTTTAAATTCGCTGGTAGTTAGCATGGATTTAAACAGCTTGGTGGAAGCAGCAGGATCGTCGAGATTAGTGGTGTACAAATCGCTAATAGGCACCAACGGTGTTTCGTTCCAGCTTAAATCAGCTCTAATCGTCAACCCTTGTACTGACGCCGAGGGGATTTCCCCAACGGCATAACCAGGGAATTGGCCCATAAAGATCACTTCATGTTCTTTCATGGAGCTGGTTAACAGGCCTATCATATTGATTACCCGTTCCCGGCAGAGCTTGGTTTTTTCCCGCTCGAATTCGGCATTTTTCTCCACTTCCAGCTTATGCCTTAACTCGCGAAGTTGCTGGATTTTGACCTCCTGAGGCAACTTGTTATTCAGCATTATTTCTTTGCTCTGCTTGTTTAAATTATCTTCCAGGTTAGCTTCTACTTTCTCTGTAAGTGCTTTGATATCATCCTTGCGCAGTACGTTATTATCCAGCGCATAATCCCCATAGCGCTTTAGGATCTGCACCGGTGTCATAAACAGATCACTGTTTTCACCTTTGATATCAACGCTTACCAGGGTGTGAGTCATGACGTCCCCTTCCTGAAATTCTTTCGCACGGCTTTTCAAGGTGGAGAACGACAGCACGCTACCCTGCTGACCGATAGAGCCAACATGCAATATCACTCGCGCCAGATATTCATCAAAAGTTTCATTTGGATCTACCTTGGCCGGGTTGCGCATCACGCCTTGTTGCATAACATCTTTCGCCTGACCAAAATGACCACGATACAAGGTGGTGCCAACTTTGTAGTCATAACGATCGAGATCCTTCATTTTGCTGACGCTGGCTAACGAAGAACCGCTTTTACGTAAAAATTTTGGCAGATAGCGGGAGAGGCCACTATCAAAATCCATCTCCCGTGAAATCTTGTTATATTCGGAAAGATCGGTACCTATCAGCTTTTCCAGTGAGCCGGAGGGGAGGGTACATTCGGCTATTTCATTACGCTTACACCTAATATTTGGCAGTTTAAGTTCCCGTGCTTTCTCATCCGGCAAATTCATTTTGACTGGCTGCACTTTGGGATCAAAACTTTCATCGACTTTCTGGTAGCCGGCCATAAATTCAGCAAGGAAACTTTGCTCTTCAGCATTTACGTTGTGACGAAATTGCTCAATATTATTTTTAATTTCTTGTCGTAAATTTTTATGCCTGGCCTCAGGGGTTAAGCCGTCATTGGTACTCTTCAGCTTCGCCTGGGCCCCATCGGTTTCCATAATGGCGTTGATAACCCGCTGAGTTCTCTCGCTGGCGCTGGCCGTTTGCCAAAGGTGAGCATGTTGCATTACCTTGGGGGAAGTAACATCGCTCAGGGTTTTCGCCAATGACTTCAGTACACTAAGCTGCAAGCCGGCATTAACGCCACGCTTCAAGACTTTCCATGCTGCCGGTAAAATTTTGTCCATACCGATATCGCCGGCAATCGACAGTGCAATTTCATAGGGGACGCCGGCATAGGCCGCTTCACGTTTTTCTTCGTTGATTTCATTTGATGCCTTTACCAAGCCTTCAGTACCTGCCAATCCGGCCTGAGTTGCCACGTTAATCAGCCAAATAGCCGTTTTCGACAGGCCCGCCGCCGTGCCCACCCCGGCGGTTAGGACGCCAGCGCCAATAGAGATGGCCGTAGAAAATAGAAATTCCCGCGTTGTTTGCCACTGTTCATCCCTTAATTCTTGTTTACCATGGCTATAATTATCAATCGCCCGATTTAGCGTCGCCACATCCCACATCAGGTTTTCTTGCGCGGTTTGTTGAAGCGGCTGTGTCTTTTCTTTTCCAGGAGAAAGCGTTAAGCGCACCTCAATACCGTCAGTAGGATGTAATGGTGCATACAGCAACCGCTCTGTCTTTTGGAAATCTTCAGCACTATTGCCCAAACGTTCAATAAGGGGTTTGATAACCTGGTTATATTGCGGATGGCTTTTATAAACGTCTTTAAGTTCTGTTTTAAAGCGATCTTCTCCCGGCCCGCGATCAATGGTGTAGAGCGTACTCCAGGAAGGCATTTGCTTCTGGCTGAGTTGAGATCTCAGCATATTGCTATTGATCGTCTGCAGCTTTTGCTGCATATCGTTACCATTCCTGATGATGCAGTCGGCTTTTTGCCTGGCGTCCATATGTTCAAGCAATATCGACTCGAGCTCAGGCGAGGCATTTTCCAGAAGAAAATGTCCTTCATTCTGAACTGATAACATCGTCTTATCAGCGACGAGATACTGTCCGTTACGAAGAGAAAGTATGGCTACCTGTTCACTGTTTAGCTTAAGGCAAATAAGATCTTGTACCGGCAGGGTGCCTTCACGAGATTTGATACCAAGCGGGCTATGCGCTACGGCTTCGCCATTACGCAGCCTGGTAAGTGCCGCTATGGAGGAGCCAAAGCCGATATCAGATGGTGCGGCCTGCACTTTGTTATGCTGTATATCATCAAGTAGCCTATCAGCAGCTAAACTGCCCATGCGTACTTTTTGCTGTACATGCCCCTTTTGCATCTCTTTATTCTGCAGCAGGGCAAGCGCCTCTGCACTGTGGTCCTGATGTACAATATCCGCAGTAAGCTTCTCAATTTGCTGAGCGCTTAATTTGCCATCGGCGGGTAATCCCTTTAACTGTTCGGGGGTAAGTTTACTGGTATCCTGAACTTTTGCTGCTTGTACTTCGAGTTGTGGATGAGCTACAGGGGTGGTGATGCTCCATCCAAAACCTAATTTAGCCATCAGGTTCTCGCGCCAGGTACCGGTCACCAAATCCCCGAGGCTTACCGTTAACTCTATATGACTGGGTTTGATTATTGGCTCATTTTCGATGGTTGCCACTAAAGCACCTATCGCCGTACGCTTAAACCCTTCGGCGATTGCCAGCCGTAGCCAACTGTCTGTTTTTACATTGAGCGTAATATCGGTATCCTGTGGCAGATTAATCCCCGCCTGCTGCGCGCGCTGTGCAGTAATAGAACGCAACACCTCCTGGTAATCCAGTCTGTTATGCAAAACAGTTAGCAGTTGCGTATTGTAACTATCCTGAGATAACGATTTTTGTGCCTTGCTGGCTTCGCGCCAGGTTATAATATCCTGTTGCAGCTTTTCATTATTGGCCACACCCTGTGGCCACTTCCAGCCAAAGCCCAACGGGTTAATCAGAGCGGTCAGAATAGAATTCGCGTCGGCCGAAGGATATTGGCTGGCAAGGTTTTTGGCCACCTGAAATTTATCTAAATGCAACATGTCATTGATCGGCAGTCGTTTTCCCAACTCTTGCTGGACTTGGCTGACTACACGGTCACCTTCCGCTTGTAAAGGGCTTAAAACTTCACGCCATCCTTTGACATGTTGCGGTAACCTTTCAAAACTTAATTCCTGCCAGCTATTGATATCTTTACCCCGCGTACTGCCGAGACGATCTAAAAGACGGGTTAGCTGTGGTGAGCTGGTAACATTGGGTTTTAGCGCGGCAGAATTTTCATTCAGCCATTTCTTATATGCCATGCGTTCCAGTGCTACATCGCTCTCTTCCAGTAACGATTTTATTTCGCGGCTGTCATCTTCAATGCGCTGTTTTTGCTCATTAAAATTAAACGGGGCGGCAGTTGGCGTGTTTTCAGTGTGCAACTGCGCGGTCATTCGGTAAAGTCGAATCGCATCCTTGAGATCCTGACTCCAGTGTTCTGGAAAAACCAAAGGATGGTTACGCAGCGGTAGTAGCAACAATTGCCTTAAGTCGCAAGTTATTACCGAGTTTTGCCAGCCAATTTGCGGGTCATTACCCAATTCAGGGTTAAAGTGATGTCGTAATAATTGGATATACTGATCGACCGGAAATTTTACCGGCCAGTATTTAGGTAAGGCTGTCCGCTCTCCGCGTTTGAGGATAATCAGGTTACCATCGCGATCGATATCCGGCGAAGCAGTCGACTCTGCAGCGGCAGCTTTGGATTGCGGCCCCGGACCAGCCAATTTTATGCCGATATCTTTTAATGCCCCGGTTTTCTCTTTACCGCTAACTATTTTGCTTGAAGACGCGCTAAAAATCTCATCCATCATGGCCTTGGCGAATTTCGGTTCCTGCCAAAGCTGATCAATATCAATGTGGGCCAAGTTGGCATTATTATGCTGAAATAAATTAATAACTTTTTGCACATTGCTATCATGAGAGTTTTCCCAGGCGACAAGATAATCTCTCATATATGAAGGCACTAATACTTGCAATAGTTCTGCCGATGAAATATTGCCTTGGGCTAAAGCGCCAATTTTTTTGGTGACCTCTTCTTTGATATAGTTTTCTACCAACGAAGAGAGGGGAAAAGCATAAAAACCCATGTCGGCAAATGCCTGTGACAATGAACCCGTCTGGCTAAAACCGTTTAATGGGAATTCATCATTAAGCAAATATTGCATCAGGGTGGCAACAAATATCGGGTTATGCCAATGCTCTGCGGATTTTTGTGGATCGAGATTTAGCTCGGTAACTATTCTGTTGATACGCATAGCAATTTCCGGTTGCGCTCGCTGTGCATAAATTTCCTGATAATCATGCTCATAGCGTGCTATCACGGCATCTTTTTGGCTTTGTGCCTTTCGTGAATCTACTCCCGGAAAAACGTTATTGTCAGCGTATCGCGCCAGGCTATCATTAACTCGATCGGTAATTGACTCCCGAGCATGGGCTAAACCCGGGGTATTATTCCCTTCATTTACCGAGATAATATTTTGAGCAGTTTGCGGCGATATTCCCTTTTGACGCAGCACTTCACTCTCTATTTGTGGGTACAGCGTAGAAATACTGCCGGTAAGGTTACTTGCTGCCAGCCGAATTTCACCATTAAGAATTCTGGTTGTCAGCGTAGAAACAAAAAACTTATCCTGGCGGATTTGCTCATCGGTTGCCCCGGCGAGATTTTCATCCCGTTCTCTGACCAACTGTACAACAGCCATGACATCAGGTTCAGTACTATTGCAGGCTTGAGTATAGTCTTGGAAATACGACTCGAATAAATCAAGATTGACAATGGATCTTTCAGCCGGTGTCATTTTAGAGTCTTTACCGGCATTTTTTATTTCATCTTTTAAAAGCTGTTGCACAAATTGCTTATGCAACAGGGGTTTGACACTGGTTAATGGTGTAGTGAGCGTGTTGTTGGAGGCGGCTACCTTTTCTTCCTGCACTTTCTCCTCTGTGCGAACTTCCTGGCCTGGGAAGAAACCAATCGAGCCCTGTTGCGAAGGGGGTCTTGCTTCAACATTGTTCATCCCAGCAAAAAATGCTCCGGCAAGCGCACCAAATGAATGACCAGTCGCTGCGGCACCGGCAATTGCGCCTACTGCACTATTAACCATCCGGGTAGCGTAAGAGTTAGTCGCACCTTTTAGGTCGGCATAATTTTCAACATGGATCTCTTCAACATCGTCATTGGCATCCAGTCCATCTTTGATATTTTCAGAATAAAATTGGCGATAAAATGAGTCACCGAAGACAGATCTTTGTAGTTTTTTAGTTTCCTCCTCTGGCTTTGTTGGCGAAGATTTGTCGAATGGGTATAACTCTTTCACGGCGATCAGGCACCTGTAAATCATTACCGCCTTCTGTGTCAGCGTCATCTTTGAGAAAGCACGATTGTTATCAAGGGCCTTGAACTCGGGAGCGTGTAAATTGGCCATTGGGTTATATTCCCCATCAGCTTTCTGAAGCAGTTTCTGGCAGAGTAACGGAAAGTCTTTTAAAAAATCTTTTATATGTTGCAGCTGTTTCTTGATATCTTCACGAGTCGGTGATGACGCTGGCTGTTCATTCCATGCGGCCAGCAGTAGCCGAAGGAACTGTCCTCGATCTATTTTGCCATTAATGGGGGAAACATGCTTTGCAATCAACTGCTGCAAGTTATTGCTACTGACAGTATGCGGTATATGTTCATTATCAGGTTTCATCTTTAAAAGAGAACCCATAGCCACTATTTTGAGGACCTTATGATAGCAAGAGTGATCCCATTTCTCGTCCTCAAGCTGCTTTGCCAGGCCATAAGTACCATTTAACAACAACTCTTCATAGCGGTTCGGCGTGCGATATATTTGCTCGACGAGATTTTTTTTGAAGTCAGCAATATCTTCATCGATTACTAATATTTTTAACTGGGTGCTATTGGCATGGGAAACTTTATGCCCACGAGCATTGGCAATAACTTTTCTTATAAAATCGTCCTTAGTTGATGGCACTTTTAAAAGATTGTCATAATCCAATTCATTACCATATTTTTCATAAAACAGGTCATTTGCGACGTTGAGCACCAGGTTACGTGTGTCCCTGTCCCATTCAGCCTTAGGCAGTTTTTTGAGGATTTGTTTTGTCAGTTCGTAATCAATACCATTGATGTTGATTTTTGAGCGACGTGTTGTATCAGTGGTTTTTCCTGGCCCCAGTGAAGTGCCAAAAAGTTTTTTTGGATAGTCATATGTGGTCCGCTGGGCATTTTTTTCGTTATACTCCGCAAAATGCTGCAATATTCTTTGGCATATTACCGGGAATTCGGTTAATAATTTTTTTATATTACCTAGCAGATAGTCAATGTCAGATTGCGAAATCGAGGATTCTTCTTTTTTAAGGTATTTTGCCAGTATTATTTTAATAAAAGTTTCACGATTTATCTTCTTAGTAGTAGGCGAGACATTTTTTTCAATACGTTCGCTCAGGTGGATAATATCGTTAGCATCTGCCTCCTTATCTAAAGATTGCTCGTGATTCATCGTAACTACCAAGAGGAAAATTTTCTCATAGCATGACTTATCCCATTCCATATCCTCAACTTTTTGGGCTAATTGGTGAGTGCCGTTTGCTAAGAATTTTTCATAGTGATCAGCTCTCGGGTTAATGTGCTTAATTATTTCTTCTTTAAATTTAACAATATCTTCATCCGATACCAATGTTTTTAGTTGTGGGGTATCGATTCTGGAAACATTATGGCCAAGTCCATTGGCAATAATCTTTCTTATGAAATTTTCCTGGTCTGAAGGGGAGGCTAGAATCTCCTCTTTATCAAGTTTAAAGCAATAATCACGCTTTATGCGAAATAAATCTTCTGCTACATCCAGCACAAAATGCCGTGTATCTTGATCCCATGAAGGTTCGGGGATTTTCTCTAGGATCGCCATTATCAGTTCGTGATCATGATAATTGGTACCGTCTCCTGTACTACTTGATTCACCAGTAGCTTGCGCACCTTCCTGTGAATCAGAAGAAAACGTTTTAAAATTATAATTTGTTTTATTCTCATTGGCTCGAGGGATTGCCATAAACTCTTCTCCTGAAATAATCTTTTTCGTAAAAATTAAATGTTATCGAAATTTTGGTGTTATTTTTTTCTTCACGGCCGGCGCTCCTTGCCTGTCGAATTGCTTGAAAATCCTTGCAAGTTCGAAAATATCTATAAACGACAGCAGCTTATACAGCTAAAAGAAAGTGATAAAGAATCATATACATCCAAAATATATTTCAAGGATAATACTGCACTTTAAATATTTATTTTTTCGAAAAAATGAAAAAAATTACGGAAAGTATCTCTACAAGAGTAAATAACAGTAAAGCAACGCTGTCGCTGTTTTACATATATTTATATTAATTTAAGTCATTAGGCGAACTGGTGCGGGCAGGAGGAGGGTTGGCGTAACAAAACGCGGCCACCCGAAGGGTGACCGCGCATAAAGGAGGTTATTGCAGCAAATCGTTATTTGATCTGTACAATGTCCAGACGTTCGATAGGCTGATGATCTTCTGCCTGCCAGCCCACCGGTTGTAGTGGGATATCCTCACGATCAAAGGCCAAATCGCCACCGTCAATCACTTCGCTGCCATGGGTGATGGCTTTAAAATCGAATAACGCGGTGTCGTTCAGATGCGACGGCACGATGTTTTGCATAGCGCTAAACATGGTCTCAATGCGCCCTGGGTAACGCTTATCCCAGTCTTTTAGCATATCGCCGATCACCTGCCTTTGCAGGTTAGGCTGTGAGCCACACAGATTGCACGGAATGATTGGGTATTCGCGGGCAACAGCGAAACGCTCAATGTCTTTTTCACGGCAGTAGGCCAGGGGGCGGATAACAATATGTTTGCCGTCATCACTCATTAGCTTGGGGGGCATCCCTTTTAATTTGCCGCCATAAAACATATTTAAAAACAGCGTCTGCAGAATATCGTCCCGGTGATGGCCAAGGGCAATTTTGGTACAACCCAGCTCGCTGGCGGTGCGGTACAAAATCCCGCGACGCAGGCGAGAGCAGAGCGAGCAGGTGGTTTTGCCTTCGGGAATTTTATCTTTGACGATACCGTAGGTGTTCTCTTCAACAATCTTGTATTCGACACCCTGCTGTTGCAGATATTCCGGCAGAATATGCGCCGGGAACCCCGGTTGTTTTTGGTCAAGGTTAACGGCAATCAGCGAAAAGTTGATTGGGGCGCTTTGTTGCAAATTACGCAAAATTTCCAACATGGTGAAGCTGTCTTTGCCGCCTGACAGGCAGACCATAATGCGGTCGCCTTCTTCAATCATGCCAAAATCTGCAATGGCTTTGCCGACGTCGCGGCGCAGACGCTTTTGCAGTTTATTGAGGTTGTATTGCTCTTTTTTATTAACCGATTGAATATCTTGCATTTTATTTAGTGTTCAATTTGCCTGGAGGCATAATGGGCAAAGCCCATCATGCGAGTTTGTTGTTTGGCATGCTGATGCGATCGCCTTGGCTCTCTGGCATCTATGGCGAAGAGATCGAATAGGCCATCCGAAGCATTCAATGCTCGGTCTGACTGGCGATAAATAACGGCTTCGCTCTCACAGCCAGCATCCAACATGCACACGTGTGGCCCGTATAATACGGAGTACGCCGCCGAATGTCAGCGCGTTTTATTACGCTATGCCACCTGACGCTGGAGATAAGGCTGAGAAAGGCGGTTTTGGGCAGCCGTTAACTGCGACTATGGGCAAAGGTGTGTTCACAGAGAAAATCGATAAACACGCGTAGTCTCGGCGTCATATAGCCACCGGAAGGCCAGAGAATATTAAACGCGGCGTTGTGCGAGACATAATCTGGCAGGATTTTTTGCAGCTTTCCCGACGTCAGCCCATCGCGTACGGCAAACTCCGGCAGACAGCTGATACCGCAGCCTTGCTGAGTGAAATAGACCTGGGCTTCCAGATTATTACAGACCATCGACAATGGAAGATGAGCTGGCAGCGCACCAGTAAGTGGCCAGGGTTCAATTTTGCCGCTGCGGCTGAAGCGGTAGTGCAGACAGAGGTGATGAGCCAGTTCGGCCGGGTTTTGTGGCGTACCACGCTCGGCCAAATATTGCGGCGAGGCGACGACATATTTGGTGTAATCGCCCAGCTTGCGTAAACTAAGCCGCGAATCGGTCATCTCCCCGGTGCGGATCACCGCATCAAAGCCTTCTTCGATAACATCAACCATTTTGTCGGTAAAGTTGAGTTCCAGCTCGACCTGCGGATAGTGGCGCATAAATTCGCTTAATACCGGTTGCATCAGCGAACCGACCATCGGCAGGCTAATACGCAATCGCCCCTGTGGAAACTGCGCAGCAAGGCTGATCTCCTGCTCGGCAGCTTCAAACTCGGCGAGTATCCTGCGGCTGCGTTCAAGAAATAGCGAGCCTTCGGCGGTCAGAGTCAAACTGCGAGTACTGCGATGAAACAGCCGCACATTCAGTCTGCTTTCCAGCCGCGAAATGCTTTTGCCAATCGCTGATGCAGAGACGCCCAGTACACCACCCGCCGCCACAAAACTACCCGTTTCCGCTACTCGCACAAAGACATTGAGGCCACTGAGACTATCCATAAATATTCTCCAATTGCGGACATAAAAGTCCGTAGATAAGAGAAATTTACCCCACTTTTTCCGCAACCCCTAGCGATCTATCCTCTGGTCCTCTCTTATGGTTAGCGGAATAAAAATATGTCGAGTGATGCAATAGAAAATAGTAAAGCCGAAACAGAGCCGCTTTCGGCAACTTCCTTTGCTGCCGTGGATGCGGTTATCAGTCAGGCGCTGAGCGAGAAACGTCTGGTCGGTGCCGTGGTAATGATTTGCTGGCAGGGAAAAATAAGTTACCAAAGGGCCGCTGGCTGGGCAGACCGAGAGTCCGCACGGCCTATGATGCAAGATACCTTGTTTCGCCTGGCTTCGGTTTCCAAACCGATCGTCTCTGCCGCAGCTATGGTGTTGATTCAGCAAGGACGTTTACAGTTGGATCAGCCGATTAACTCGCTGCTGGCAGATTTTTGTCCCCGCTTGCCTAATGGCGATGCAGCAACCATTACCCTGCGTCAATTACTGAGTCATACTGCTGGGTTGAGCTATCGATTTTTGGAAACCGACCCACAGGGACCTTACGCCCGTGCCGGGGTTTCTGATGGCATGGATAACGCCGGGCACTCGCTGACGGAAAACCTGCGTCGCCTGGCTAGCGTGCCGCTGTTATACACCCCCGGCACTGCGTGGGGATATTCTCTGGCAGTCGATGTATTGGGCGCAGTGATCGAACAGGTTTGTGGGCAACCTTTGGGCAAGGCGGTGAAAATGCTGATCACCGATCCCCTGGCGATGCATGATACTGATTTTTACACCGACCAGCCGCAGCGACTGGCGACACCCTATGTCAGCGACACACCGCAACCGCATATTTTGGCAGAAAATGAATATGTTTCTCCGTTCGAGGGCGCGGTGGGCATCTGTTATTCGCCACAGCGGGCATATAATGCTGCGGCATTTCCCTCGGCAGGGGCCGGGATGGTGGGCAGTGCGCCCGATTTGTTGCATTTTTTAGAAACCTTGCGGCAAGGCGGCGGTGTGCTGATTTCACCGGAGTTGATTGGCGAAATGGCACGAGATCAAACTTCTGGTGCGCTACTTCCTGATGCACCGGGCTACGGTTTTGGCTTGGGATTTTCAGTATTACGCGATCCCATTGCCGCTGCGTCTCCGGAATCAGCGGGAACCTGGCGCTGGGGCGGCGCTTATGGCCATTCCTGGTTTGTCGATCCGCAACGACAGCTCAGCGTGGTGGCCTTGACCAATACCCTCTATGAGGGGATGTCAGGAGCATTTGTCACCGAATTGCGTGATGCGGTTTATGCCGGCATTGCCCCGGGGTCAGCGTTATGAACGACCAGAATAAACTCCCGGTAGCCGGTTTACTGGCGCTGGCGATGACCGGATTTATCGCCATTATGACCGAAACCCTGCCTGCAGGTCTGTTGTCACAGATTGGCGAGGATCTGGGCGTATCGTCCGCAATGGCCGGGCAATGGGTCACGGCTTACGCCATGGGATCGTTGCTGGCAGCGATTCCTCTGACCCTTGCCACCCGGGGATGGGCAAGGCGCAAGGCGCTGTTGACTGCGGTGATCGGTTTTTTACTGTTTAATACCCTGAGTGCGTTCTGCAAAGATTATCCCCTGACGCTAGTGGCACGCTTTTTTGCCGGTGCATCGGCGGGACTGGCCTGGGGACTGATTGCCGGTTACGCTCGTCGCATGGTGGTACCGGCTTTACAGGGGCGTGCCATGACGCTGGCCATGATTGGCACACCCATTGCGCTCTCGCTGGGTGTGCCTGTGGGCACCTGGTTTGGCATGCTGGTTGGTTGGCGTAGTGTGTTCGCCATTATTTCGTTGTTGACGTTACTGTTAATTGTATGGATTTTACTAAAAGTACCCAATTTTCCGGGTGAAGCGCGCCAGAAATCGCTCTCCCTTTCGCGGGTATGGCAGCTACCGGGGATAAGGGCCATATTGTGGGTGATTTTTGCCTGGATCACGGCCCATAACATCCTCTTTACCTACATTGTGCCGTTTCTGGCAATCTATGGGCTCACGGATCAGGCCGACAGAATTTTACTAATATTTGGCATTAGCGCCTTGTTGGGAATTGCGCTAACCGGATGGCTGGTTGACCGCTGGTTGCGAACCACAGTATTGGCGAGCTTGCTGTTATTTGCCCTGGTTACTCTGGCCCTCGGTTTATTTACCGCCTCGGCTGTCGTGCTTTATTGTGCAATGTGTATTTGGGGACTGACCTTTGGCGGCGCTGCGACATTATTGCAAACCGCTTCGGCAGACGCCGCCGGAGAGAGTACTGATGTGGCGCAATCAATGGTGGTGGTGGCATGGAATCTGGCTATTGCTGCCGGGGGAATAACCGGCGGCCTGCTACTCGAGCAACAGGGCGCAATATCCTTCCCGTGGGCCATGCTGTTGTTGCTGTTTAGTGGCCTGTTAGTGGTGTTTATGGCGAGGGAAACAGGGTTTAAACCCGGGCCTCGCCATGCCGAGTCGGTGAGTTAACCGCCCTGGTGCACAACACTTGCTACCAGGCTAACACTAGGTTTTCGCTGGCTCCGGATCTATGCCAATCATAGTGCCATTGTTACGCGTGGTGCCGGTTATTTTGCCGGCGAGATCCATGATCAGCAGTGCTTGTGTATCGGGGTTTCTCATTAGTAACGCGCGTCTGGCCTCGGCATTTTCGATAAATTTTATGCCGGCATGCACCAGTGTGTCGGCCTGCATGCCTTTAACAAAGTTGTTCTCCAGCATATGCCCGTCCTGACCGATAAAATAGAACAGGCTGGTATTACCATGGGATATGCGTAACTGTTCATTTCTTTTATCTAATATCGGATGCTGATAGACGCCCTCTGGGGCAGGGATGGGGGAACTTCGTAGATAATAATAGTCGGGTACCACTTCGCCGTTTACTTTTAGGCTGGCATGGACCGTTTCATGCAACAGCGTATGTAATTGGCTTTCCGCATCTTTGGTGAAAAACAGATCGGGGAAGGCGATGATATTTTTTTGCGGGTTATAATAGGCACCGACATTGCTTCTTTTTTTATCGTAGATCGAAACGGTTTTGACGCTCATATCGGTTTTAATTAACCACTCTGTTGTTTCTTGCATGGCAGTGATATTTTTTCTGATATTGGCGATATCCGTCTCTGTCAATTGGCTGGCGTCATCGTATCCCAGATAGGCGGCTGCTATTTTGCGGCCCTTGAGTGTGTCCAGGGCTTCGCTGGCCTTAATCAGCGCTTCCTTCATTTGTAACATCGCCTGTTCAATGGCGGCACCATTGCCAGGATTATTGGCTTTTATGGCGGCCAGGCCGCGTTCGTGCACTACGGTGTTGTCAAGCAGACGATGGATCCAGGTTTTGTTGCTGACTTTGGCCGCCGGGCGTCCGTTGGAGGGACCGGGTTGCGGTTCATTGGCATCCTGAACGCCAGACGGTTTGCTTTTGCCTCCCGCCAGATTGGCTTTGACACCGATGGCACCAAATAAGGTATTGACCCCGCCGTTGACGATTTCGTCCAGCCCATTGCTGCGCTGGGATGGGGAATCATCATTGATTGCCTGGTCGCTGCCGAGGCCGATTTGCGTAATGCCAATGCCCAATAGCGCCATGCTTCCAGGTCCGGGGAAAATCAGCGTACTCAAGCCAGCCAAATCCGCCGCAGGCCTGAGATTCATTAACAGTTGTTGTTTAAATACTTCACCATTGGTGGTGGTCAGGGTGTTGGCATCGCTTAGCGTGCGCGCTTTGACTTGCCGGGTAAGCCAGGAAAACACATCATCTTTAATTGGCTGAGGTTCATAGTTAATATATTTACTGCCCCATTTGCCTTGTCCCAGGGCGAGAAGGGCTTTATCGACACCGGTATAGGACATGCCATCCTGTCGCTGATAGAATGAAAAATGGTTGGCCAGTTGTTGACGCTTGCGTTCATTTTTAGCTTGTTCTTTTACCCAGTTTTTAAGTTGACGCATAGTGTCAAATTCAAAAAAAGACTGGTCGCAATCCGGTTTATATAACACAACCTTGCCGTCGTTTCCGTGAACCAAAAACATATCTGAGGCGATATAGCCATAAATGTCAAAGGTGGTTATCGAGGTATTTGTTCGCTGACTGAACTCGTTTTTTAGATCCGTTAGCGATATTTTATCAGCATTCAGTGTCGTTCCGCCAATGGCATCAAGCAACAGTTTCAAGCCTTGAGCAGATAACGTGCCACTGTTATGCTCGTGTTTGGCCATGGCGATAAACAGTCCTTTATTTACCGTGCGAAATGACTCCGGCGACTTATTCCAGAACTGTTTTAATTTCGCCAGATATTTGGCGCTAAAATTACTGTTAACCACAATATCCATAAAGCTTCTGGGCAATAGTTTGACCTCATTACGAGTATCAAACCCTCTGGAGGCATAGCCCTGCGTATAAATACCGGAGTTCACGCTAAGAGTATCGGCATTGAGACGATCTTCTGCGCCGAAATTACTTAACAAACGTTCTGTCAAGGTTTGCGACTCCGTGGCACCGCCGCTGTGCGCCCAGCCGGTAAAAGTTTGCGAGGAACTTTCTGCATGATCAAAACGATTAAAGTAAGTATGGTCAGGATTAACATCCAGGCCATATTTCTCTTTAATCGTGTCCCTCAAATATTTGCTGGCTGTTTCAATAATATGCGGGTAATTTTTTTTCAGTTTTTCGACATGCTGCATATAGATTTTTCTGTCGGTAAGTAATTGCTCTTTATCACCACTAATTAGCGATTCTGAGGGAGGCGCGTGATTTTTTGCTGATATGTTATCGGTTTTTTGAGGTGCAATAAAACTGTCCCCGCCATCAATAGCGGTGCTATTGCCAAGAGTTAGTGGTTGCAATGCTGCGTTAATATTCATATTTCTTCCTTAATGAGGTTAATAGGGAGTGATGGTTGCTGTTGGTGCAATATCCCCTGGTTTCAATAAGAAATCGCGGCATGGTAATAAATATTGACAAGATCCTCCACTTGTTATGCCGATATTATTTAATCTATAAAGCGAAGGAAGGGCTGCATAATATTGGGTAGTTAAACAACATAAAGGGTTCCAGAACAATATTGGCTTCAATTAGTTAGATTGTTACAATAATAGGATGATAATGGATGCAAACGCGATAATTTATCATTTAATATGCCAGATAACTGTGGTAACCATGGGATAGTCATGGGACAAAGTACCAATCCGAGAGAAGGAGCCACAATGAACGGCATATTTAAAACGGCAATGATCGCCGTCTTCAGCCTGGTGCTGTGTAGTGAAGTGCTGCTCACTGCCGAGGCGGCGACGCGACCACTGGCGTTTATGCAGGATAATCAGTTGGCTGAGATCAAGCAGCAACTTGCCGAGGGGACAGCGGCGGTGCCAACGCGGGAGGCTTATGACCAACTGCTGGCCAGCGCGGAACATGCGTTGCTCCAGCCTGATTTCAGTGTGACTGACAAGGGCATGACCCCACCCAGTGGCTCAAAACATGATTATTTAAGCCTCAGTGCCTATTGGTGGCCGGATGGGGATAAACCTGATGGCCTGCCGTGGATACGTCGCGACGGCAAGGTCAATCCTGCCAGTAAAGATAACCAGAGCGACGGCGTGCGGCTGGCGGCCTTTACCGCCCGGGTACAGGATCTGACCCTGGCCTGGTATTTCTCCGGTCAGCAACGTTTTGCCGACAAGGCCGCCAGCCTGCTGCGTACCTGGTTTATCAATCCGCCAACGCGCATGAACCCCAATCTTAATTATGCGCAGGGTGTGCCCGGCATCGCCTCTGGCCGTAATGCCGGGGTGCTTGATGGACGCTATTTTGCCACCCGTATTGTCGATGCCTTGCTGATGCTGCACGGCAATCCGGCCTGGTCCGCTGAAGATGAACAACAAATGCACCAGTGGATGACGGAATATTTACGCTGGCTACAGCACGATCCTCTGGCACTAAAAGAGCGAAAAACCGGCAACAACCATGGCAACTGGTATGCCACCCAGGTGGCGGGCATTGCCTGGTATCTCGACAAGCCCGAGGCGATTGCGCAAATGGTGGCGCTGACGCAAGGCAAACTGGACAGTCAGTTAACCGCAGATGGCAGGCAGCCGCTGGAGCTGGCGCGTACGCGCTCGTTTCATTACAGCTATTTCAATTTACAGGCGGTAACGCTGTTGGCGGTGTTGGCGCAGAAAAATGGTATCGATCTTTGGCATTATCAGACGCCAACCGGTAGTGGGGTATTGCGCGCGCTGGATTTTCTTGCCCCCTATAGCGATCAGACCAAAGTCTGGCCGTATAAAAGTCTCG
This sequence comes from Rouxiella aceris, assembly GCF_012933545.1. Lineage (GTDB taxonomy): Bacteria > Pseudomonadota > Gammaproteobacteria > Enterobacterales > Enterobacteriaceae > Rouxiella > Rouxiella aceris. The sequence continues at coordinate 430,513 of NZ_JAADJU010000003.1, forward strand.
ATCGTATCGGTGTACGCATAGTGCCGCTGCTGTCATGGGCGGATAACGCCATCGCTCAGCCGCGTTATGCCCGGCAGATCCTGGCGGCCAGTTATCGCCTGGCAGCGCCAAACCTCGGGCAGGGCCATAAGACAGGGGCGCGGCCTGACGCCGCGCGTGGAGCAATAATTGAAGCACAACGTGAAACCTGGCTGCTGTCATTACCTTTGTCGGCGGCAGGTTTTACACCCCCGACGCCATTACCGTCACCAGGCAAATAAAAGGACGGGCATTAGAATATATGCCCGCCTTACTGCGGATTAAGCTTCGCCTCCTTTACCCGCCAGCAGCGCGAGAAAATCGTATTTTTGCTGCAAATCTTTCTCGGCGGCCGCATAGAGCTGCTGGGCCACCTCCGGCTGCTGGGTATTGAGTCGTCTAAAGCGTTGCTCGTTATTTAGCGTCTCACTGAGATTGCTGTTTGGCGGTCTGGAATCGAGCGCCAGCGCCGCTTTGCCTTCTGCCACCCGGCGTGGATCAAAACGATACAGTGGCCAGAAACCGGTAGCAGTCAGTTGTTTCATCTGATCGTGACTGAGCGCCAAATCGTAACCATGTTCCTCGCACGGGCTGTAAGCAATAATCAGCGAAGGGCCTGGGTAGGCCTCGGCTTCCTGGATAGCCTTGACCGTTTGATTTAACTGCGCCCCCAGCGAGATTTGCGCCACGTAAACATGACCGTACATCATTATATTGACGCCGAGATCCTTGCGTGACTTGCGCTTGCCTTGCTCGGCAAACTTGGTGACGGCCCCCAGCGGCGTGGCCTTGGATTGCTGACCGCCAGTGTTGGAATAGCACTGAGTATCGAGTACCAGCACATTGACATTTTCCGTCAGGCTTAACACATGGTCGAGTCCGCCGTAGCCGATATCGTACGCCCAGCCGTCGCCGCCGATCATCCAGATAGATTTATCCACCAGGTAATCGGCATCAGTTGCCAGTTGTTGCGCATCCACACTATCGAGGCTGGCGAGCAGGGTACGTAGCACCGCGATCTGCTGGCGCTTGTTTTCGACGCTCAGCGTCTCATCACGCAATGCCGCCAGCAAGTCAGTTGGAATATGTTCAGCCAGTGTGGTCAGCAAACGCAATACCCGTGCACGATGCTGATCGACGGTTAAACGAAAGCCCAGGCCAAACTCGGCGTTATCTTCAAACAGCGAATTTGCCCATGCCGGTCCGCGCCCTTCGGCGTTGGTGGTATACGGCGTAGAGGGCAGGTTACCGCCGTAAATGGAGGAACAGCCGGTAGCATTGGCAATCAACAGACGGTCGCCATACAGCTGGGTCAACAGCTTGATATAAGGCGTTTCGCCACAGCCGGAACAAGCGCCGGAGTATTCAAACAACGGTGAAATAAGCTGTGAAGTGCGAATATCGATCCGTTCCAGGCTGGCGACATCAATTTCCGGCAGTTGCAAAAAGTACTCATAGTTGGCTTTCTCGGCAACCAGATGCTCAATGCGATCGGCCATATTGATCGCCTTGATTTGCGGGTCGTTGCGATCTTTGGCCGGGCACACTTCGACACAGAGATTACAGCCAGTGCAATCTTCGGGAGCCACCTGCAACACGTACTTCTGGCCTCGCATATCGCGGGATTTGACGTCCAGAGATTGCAGGGTGTCCGGTGCCGCGCTCAGAGCCTCGGGTTGCACCACTTTGGCGCGGATGGCCGCGTGCGGACAGGCGGCAACGCAGTGGTTGCACTGGGTACAAAGATCGGGCTGCCAGATCGGCACTTCTTCGGCAATATTACGTTTTTCCCACTGTGTGGTCCCGGTCGGCCAGGTGCCATCAGGTGGAAACGCCGATACCGGCAGGGCATCACCCAACCCGGCCAGCATCGCGGCGGTAACGGTTTTAACAAAGTCCGGCGCTTTATCCGAGACAATCGGCGGTCGTTTATGGCCCTGTTGCGGGATGGCCTGCAAGGGAATGGCAATTAACTGCTCAAGGGTGGCGGCCATCGCCTGCCAGTTGCGCTCTACGACCTCCTTGCCCTTGCTGCCATAGCTGCGTGAAATCGCATCGGTCAGTTGCCGTTGCGCGACCTCGGTGGGCAGGATCTGGCTAAGATGGAAAAACGCCATCTGCATGACGGTATTAATACGAGCGCCAAGCTGGCATTCACGGGCGATTTTTGCCGCATTGATAATATAGAAACGGGCTTCGCGCTGGCGCAAGACCGATTGCACTTCCAGCGGCAGGCGCTGCCAGACTTCTTCTGCGCTAAATGGCGTATTAAGCAAAAAGATCCCCTGCGGACGCAGTCGCTCTGCCATTTGGTACATATCGATAAACTGCCATTGGTGACAGGCGACAAAGTGTGCCTGGCTGACCAGATAAGCCGACTGGATCGGTTTTTCGCTGACGCGCAGATGGGAAACGGTCAACCCGCCGGCTTTTTTCGAGTCGTAGACAAAATAGCCCTGGGCATAGAGGTCGGTGGAGTTACCGATGATCTTGATATTGTTTTTGGTGGCGGAGACGGAACCGTCGCTGCCGAGGCCGTAAAACAGTGCTTCCAGCGAGGCATGCTGCGGCAACGCCTGCTGATTGACCGGTAACGACAAGCCGGTAACATCATCATAAATGCCCACGGTAAAGCGCGGGCGCGGCATATCCCGTTGTAATTCGTCAAATATCGACAGTACACAGTCAGGGCCAAACTCTTTTGACGACAGGCCGTAACGACCACCTATCACTGTGGGTAACAGCGGACGTTCGCCGCGGCTAAAGGCTTCGGCCAGCGCGGTCATCACATCGAGATACAGTGGTTCGGCCAGGGCCCCCGGTTCTTTGGTGCGGTCGAGTACGGCGATTTTTCTGGCGCTCAGCGGCAGGCAGGCCAGCAGGTGACGGGCACTGAAAGGGCGATATAAGCGGACTTTTAGCACGCCGACTTTTTCACCGCGCGCCCGCAGAGCTTCAATCACTTCCTCACAGGTACCGATAGCCGAGCCCATCAATACCACGACACGCTCTGCCTGCGGATCACCAATATATTCAAAGGGTTGATAGTGGCGGCCGGTAAGCGTGGCAAACTGCGCCATGGCGTTTTCGACATGTTCGATGCTTTGCGCATACCACAGGTTGGTGGCTTCCCGTGATTGAAAATAGGTATCAGGATTGGCGGAAGTGCCGCGGATCACTGGATGATCCGGCGACAAGGCGCGAGCACGATGGGCAGCGATTTGCGACTGTGGCAGCATTTGTTGCAGCGTGTCATCGTCAAGGGGCTCAATTTTATTGATTTCGTGGGAGGTGCGGAAACCGTCAAAAAAGTGAATAAACGGAATACGGCTGTTAAGGGACGCAACCTGAGAAATCAGCGCGAAATCTTGTGCTTCCTGGACACTACTGGCGCACAACAGGGCACAACCGGTTTGTCGCACCGCCATAACATCGGAGTGATCGCCAAAAATAGACAAAGCATGGGTTGCCACGGTGCGTGCCGCGACGTGCAGTACAAAGGGGGTTAACTCACCGGCCAGTTTGTACAGTGTCGGGATCATTAACAGCAATCCCTGAGATGAAGTAAACGAGGTGGAGAGGGCGCCGGTTTGCAGCGCACCGTGCACGGTGGCAATGGCACCGGCTTCCGACTGCATTTCCATAACGCGCGGGACATCACCCCAGATATTTTTTCGTCCCTCACCTGACCAGGCTCCGGCAATTTCTGCCATGGTGGAACTGGGGGTGATTGGATAAATGGCAATAACCTCATTGGTGCGGTAAGCCACGGAGGCAACGGCATTATTCCCGTCAGTGGTGATCATCAGTAAACCTTTTTCTAAACAAGCGACGAACGGGAATACCCCTAAAATTCGTCAGGATAGTAAAAGTTTAGCAGAGGAAGAATTCTGACCTTTATCAGGATTGTGTTACGCCGCGACTCACAGCTAACCCCAGAAGACTAATACAGAAATTCAGGTAACAGGCGCAAACTCGACAAGCAGAACAAATCAACCAGAGAAATCATTACTGATTGTCGGTGATTTTTTAGGAAAAAACGCTATTTACTTCTCGCTGGCTCTCGACGGCAGCAGAAAAGCTCGGCTATGATGACTGTCGTTAAAATTATTGAAATATTCATCCGGGAGCAGGGTTGATGAAAACTGCGTTTAAATTATTACTGGTTAGCACGACGTTGCTATTGGCCGCATGCAGCAGTAATAAAGAGACGGCGGAAGTACCGCAAAAGGGTAACAGTTTTAATATCTCTCACCGTAATCAGGATGCCAATAGCCCGGTGGCCGCAGCCTGTTCGCTGGCCGGTGGCAGCTTGCAGCTTTCCCGTCAGTTAGACGGCAGCTCGGTGGGGATGTGTCAGATGGCTAATGGCCGGCGTTGTATGCAAGGGGCGTTGCTTAGCGGGGCCTGTTCCTAACCCCCCCTGCGCCCTTGACGCCGTGGCGGTGTTGGCTGCCCTCGCTCACCCGAATCACTGACTAATGTCAGCTCATCGGGATTCACTCAGTTGCCGCCTTGCCACAACGCCACGGTTTATTTTCCTTAATTAACCCACTCTTTAAGCTGGTAGATCAGTTGATGCTGGCCCTGGGTCAGCGTGAGTGTCTGCGCCTGCAGGCTGACTTTCGCCCCTTTCTCCAGCATCTCGGCCAAGAGCATATCCCCCTGATTAAGCTGCGGGTCGGCACACAGCATGCGGGTGGACATCATCGGTTTTACCGTCAGCACATTGTCTGCCAACTGACCTTGGCCGTTAAAGCGGTTACACATCTTGCCGGAAACGTGCATATTCTCGCCAAATTCCAGCGTCGGTTTTTGCGGGTTTGGTGTATTAATTGCTGCGCCGTCAATGCTGACCAGTTCATAACGATGATGTTGCAGAGTGTCGGCGCTAAGGCGAGGGTGGCTACAGCCGCTAAGAGTAACGGCAGCCAACAGTGTGATTATGGCGGTTTTGTTCATCTTTTCTCCTGAAGAAACATCCTTGAATTTCAGTGTGTTCGGTACTTAATTTTGCTTAAGTACCGAACAGGATGACAATAATAACCAAACTTTTGGCAGAAATCTTTCGAAAATCTGCCAGCTAACTTAAGCCGTCACCAGATTCGGGCAATTCTCATGGTGACTAAGCTGCGTGACATTGAGCAGCGTGGTTTCCGAGATACTGGTCAAGGCTTCACTGGTTAAAAATGCCTGATGACCGGTAAACAGCACGTTATGGCATGAGGATAAACGGCGGAATACGTCGTCCAGTACCACTTCATTGGATTTATCTTCAAAGAACAGATCGCGTTCGTTTTCATAGACATCCATCCCCAACGCGCCAATTTTCTGCTGTTTGAGGGCGTCAATGGCTGCGCTGGCATCCAGTAACCCGCCGCGACTGGTATTAACGATCATCACGCCATCCTTCATCTGACTGAAGGAATCCTTATTGAGCATATAGTGGTTTTCCGGGGTCAGCGGGCAGTGCAGCGAAATAACATCCGACTGTGCATACAGCGTTTTCAGATCCACATACTCGGCGCCCAAATCCAGCGCCTGGGGATTGGGATAGGGATCGAATGCCAGAATGCGCATGCCAAACCCTTTCAGAATGCGCATGGTGGCCACGCCGATCTTGCCGGTGCCGATAATCCCGGCGGTACGCTGATACATATTAAAACCGGTCAGACCCTCGAGGGAGAAATTTGCCTCACGGGTGCGTTGATAAGCACGGTGAATATGACGATTAAGACAGAGCATCATGCCGACGGCATGTTCAGCCACAGCTTCCGGCGAGTAGGCAGGAACGCGCACCACCTGAATACCCAGCTCTTTTGCCGCATCCAAATCGACATTATTAAAGCCAGCACAGCGCAGCGCCAGAATTTTGATCCCCATTGATGCCAGCTCGGTCAATACTTCGCGACTGCCGTCATCGTTAACGAAAATGCACACTGCATCACAACCTACGGCAGTTTTTGCCGTGTGTTTGCTCAGCATAAAATCAAAAAATACCAGTTCGTAATGATATTGCTCATTAACCAGCTCAAGGTATTTTCTGTCATAACTTTTGGTGCCATAGACGGCCAGTTTCATGCTTGATGCTCCAACAAGTGAATAATCCATTTTTAAGAAACACATGGTTTAAAACTAGCACTGTGCAAGGTGACAAACAAAGGGTAAGCGAGGGAAACGTGCCTTTTTATGCTATCTTGCAGCTGTTAAGAGCATAACAGGGCGTTACATGAGGAAAGGACTTAAACATCTCATTGGGATCTTGCTGGCAACGGCGGCACTGGTGTTACTGCTGCTGGCCATTGCCTGGAAAACGATACCCCAGTGGTTACCCGCCGTTGCCCGCCATTGGTTGCCGAGTGGATCACAGCTGGCTATCTCGGCTCCTCCCGTATGGACACAGGGCGAGTGGCAACTGCCAGACCTGCAATATTCGGCGCAGGGCTGTGTGTTGGTCAAGGCACAAAATGTTCGGTTACAGCGGCAGGCCGGGCGCTGGCAACTGCAACTCGATAGTCTGGATCTCGCCAGCGACTGCCTGGCTTCTTTACCTGCAGGTGAACAAAACAGCACGGCGCTTTCCTTGCCAGCGTTGCAAAAACAGTTGCCGCCGGGGGAGTTGCATATTGCCAGATTGAGCGTGACGCCCTGGCAACAGTATGCCGGCGATCTGCTGTTGAGCAATAACGGACAGCAACAAAGGCTGCATTACCAGGGATCGTCACTAAGCTTTGATGCCGAGTTGGACGACCAGCAGCAACTCAATATTCACTCCCTGACGGTGCTTCCTCCCGGTGGTGCACAACCCTGGCAGCTTGCCGGTAAGCTGACCCTGCCTGTCGATCTTGATCGGCTGCCGCTGCGCGGCGAACTGCATGGTCAAATGCAGACACTGGCGGTGCCTCAGCCGCTGAATATCAGCCTTAGCTGGCAGGATGTGCAGGGTGAACTGCGCGTCAGCGAACAGGGTGAAAACCTGCCGTTGCTCAGTTTGCCCTGGCAATTGGGTGAAAAGCAGCTGACCATTACCCAAGGGCAGTGGCGCTGGCCTTATGCCGCACAGCCGTTATCGGGGGGAGTCAGTCTCACCTTGAATAACTGGAGTGATAATCTCAATCAAACCACCTTGACCGGCAGATTAAACGTCTTGACCCAGGGGCATAACGGTAAAGGCAATGCCGTGCTCTCTCTTGGCCCGGGTAAAGTGGGTTTGCTCGATAGCGATATCAATTTTCAACTGACCGGCCAGGCGAATCTGGCGCAGATTTCCCTTAGTGCTTCATTTCCCGGTACGCTCAGTGGATCGCTGTTAAATCCGCAGGTGGCTCTGCACAGCGGGGCGCTGCTGCGCGCCTGGGGAAAACCAACGCCGAGCTTAACCTTGCAGGATGCGCGCTGGCCGCTGGCCGGGGTAAAAGTCAGCGCCGAAGGCATCAGCGGACCACTGCAAGCCATTGTGCGCGCCGAGGATCATTATTGGGGGGCCTTTAATCTGCACCTTAACGGCAAGTCGCAGACTTTCTGGCCGGATAAGGGACGCTGGGATTTCAACTACTGGGGCAAGGGGAAATTACCGCCGCTTAATGGCCAGTGGGATGTGGCAGGTAAAGGCAATTGGCAAGATACCCTGCTGACGATTACTAGCCTGTCTACCGGCTTTGACCGTTTACATTATGGCCTGGTCAATGTTGAGGCTCCGCGCCTGAGCTTAACGCAGCCGCTCTTTTGGCAACGTCCGTTGCCAGCGGGAATGGCTGCGACACAGAGTACTGCTACCCCTGATTTTCACGGCGCATTGCAGCTGGTGGCCCATAAAATTTCGTTGGAAAATGGCGGCTATTTACCGGCGGCCACGCTGACGTTGGGCTTTAAGGGCGATGGTCCGATGAATCTTATCCTTGATGGCCAACTGGCGGCGGAGCCTGTCGGTCCGATCCGCCTGAAGGGGCGCTGGGACGGGGAACGTCTGCGCGGTCAGGGCTGGTGGCCAAAACAGGATTTGACCGTTTTTCAAAGCTTGCTGACGCCAGATCTGAATATTAAATTACGCGGCGGCAGTTTCTATGCTCAATCGGCCTTTTCGGCAGCGCGCGGGCAGGGATTTATCGCCGGTGGCCACTGGGTGGTCAAAGACGGCAGTCTGTGGCTAAAAGACGGTGATCTAAGCGGTCTCGATTTTTCTCTCTCCTACCGACTGAAAGATCAACACTGGCAGTTTGGCCGCAAGCAGCCGGTCAGCTTGCGCATTGGTGAACTTAATAACCTGTTTGCGATGCAAAATATCACCATGCAGCTGCAAGGCAGTTATCCCTGGAGCGAAAGGGCACCGCTGTTGCTCAGCAATGTTGGTATGGATGCGTTATTGGGTCATATCAGTCTGTCATCGTTGCGTTTACCGCAGCACGATGCGGCGGTGCTTAAACTGCAAAAAATCGACCTCAGTGCGCTGTTAACGGCGCTAAAACCCAAACAGCTGGCAATGTCGGGCCGGGTCAATGGTGAGCTGCCGTTGTATGTCGATAACCCGCGCTGGTTGATCCATGACGGCTGGATTGCCAATGATGGCGGTCTGACGCTGCGACTGGACACCCAGTTTGCCGAGGCGATGGCGGCAGGCAATATTGCCAATCGGCTGGTGGTTGAATGGCTACGCTATATGGAGATCCATCGTGCCAATGCCAAGGTCAGTCTCGATAATCTCGGCGAGTTAACCATGGCGGCACAGGTCAACGGTATAAATAATATCGGTCACCAGAATCGGGAAATTATTCTCAATTACACTCATCAGGAAAATATCTATCAGCTGTGGCGCAGTTTGCGCTTTGGCGACAATTTGCAGGAGTGGCTGCAACAACAACTGTCAACCTCGAGTCCCGTTGGGTCCGAGACGATCAACAAGGATAATGACGTGAGGAAGCACCCATGATTCCCATCCCTCTCTGGACGGCACCGCTGCTGATGCTATTGCTCTCAGGCTGTGTGCCGCGAATTGAACTTGCCGCCCCCTCGGCGCCCATTACCATCAATATGAATGTGAAAATTGAGCACGAAATTCATATCAAGGTCGATAAAGACGTTGAAACCTTGCTGAAAAATAACAGCGATCTTTTTTAAGGAGCCTGCAATGAAATTGGCAACAAGCAAAGGCCTGACATTGATCCTCCTGCTTTGCGGCTGGCTGTTTTGTGGTACCGCGCTGGCCTTAACGGTAGATCAGGCCAAACAGCAGGGACGGGTGGGGGAAACGCTCCCCGGCTATCTGGCGGCGGTGCAGCAAGACGGCGAAACGCAGGCGTTGGTGACGCGCATCAATCAGGGGCGAGAACAACAATATCAGCAGGTGGCGAAAAATAATCAGGTCAGCACCGCCGACGTGGCCAGGTTGGCCGGGCAGAAACTGGTGGCTCGCGCTGGCAAGGGAGAGTTTGTTCGCGGTATTAACGGACAATGGCTGCAAAAATAAGAGTTGCCAATCACCGGCCATAAAAAAGCGCGCTTCCAAGGGGAGAAGCACGCAATGGTTACTACAACGCTATCGATACCATAAGATTCTAAAGTGAATTACCCGATAGCGAAGCGGGTGGATCAGGCAGCGGCAACTTGTTTGATGGCAGCATCAATGGCAGCTTTGGCATCAGCCTGTGCTTTGGTCGCCACTTCAGGACCGTAAGCGATACCTTCAGCAAAGACAAATTCTACGTCGCTCATACCAAGGAAACCGAGGAACAGGCTCAGGTAAGGGGCAACCAGATCGGTTGGCGTGTCTTTATGAATGCCGCCACGGCTGGTCAGCACGATCACACGTTTGCCTTTCACCAGACCTTCCGGGCCTTTTTCGGTGTATTTGAAGGTCACACCAGCACGGGCTACCAGGTCGAAATAGTTTTTCAACTGAGTAGGAATGTTGAAGTTGTACATTGGTGCAGCAATAACGATCACGTCGTTGGCCTGCAGCTCAGCGATCAGTTCGTTAGACAGCGCCAGCGCTTCTTCTTGACGCGGAGTCAATGGGGCATCGGAAGGACGCAGTGCGCCAACCAATTCACCGTCAAGCACCGGAACCGGGTCGGCGGCCAAATCACGTACGGTAACCTGAGAGGCGCTGTTGGCTGCCTGGAATTGCGCAACGAAGTAGTCGGCCAATTGGTTAGACTGTGAGAAGTTAGCCAGGATACTTGATTTTAAAACCAGTACTTTACTCATTAATAATTCCTTCTGAGTGAATGTCATACAAGGACAGGCTGTCCCAACAATAGGGTCTACTCTAGGGAGAAATTGCAGCCAGTGATAGCGCAATATTTCGAGGTCTATATTCGAATTTTTTGAACGATTAGGTCATCACACTGGTTGCCATTTCGCCGCGCAGTGGAGAAAACCGCAGCAACGTTCAGTAACCGCAATCGCTTGTGATAACATAGTGTTATTCAGGCAAGGCCAGCGCCTGCCGACCATCAAGGAATATCGAACGTGAAATCACCGCTCGCGGCACTATCAGCACAACTTGACGGGCTGATGCTACGTGACCGACAGCGTCTGCAGCGTCGCCTGCAGGGCGCAAAGAAAATCAACGATCCCCAGGCGTTGCAAACACTGACGCAAGAACTGGAAAGCGCATTTCAGAAGAGTTTGCAAAAAGTCAGTAGCCGTGAGGCATCGCGCCCCAAAATTACCTATCCGGATAATTTGCCGGTCAGCCAAAAGAAACAGGATATCTATCAGGCCATCCGTGATCACCAGGTGGTGATAGTGGCGGGTGAAACCGGTTCGGGCAAAACCACGCAGATCCCGAAAATCTGTATGGAGCTGGGACGCGGTATCAAAGGGCTGATTGGTCATACGCAACCACGGCGGCTGGCGGCCAGAACCGTGGCCAACCGTATTGCCGACGAGCTGGAAACCTCGCTGGGTAATACCGTCGGCTACAAGGTGCGCTTTAACGATCAGGTGGGTGAAAATACGCTGGTCAAGCTGATGACCGACGGTATTCTGCTGGCCGAAATCCAGCAGGATCGTCAGTTATTGCAGTACGACACGCTGATTATCGATGAGGCGCACGAACGCAGCCTCAATATCGACTTTATTCTCGGCTATTTGCGCCAGTTATTACCGAAACGCCCTGATTTAAAGGTGATTATTACCTCGGCGACCATTGATCCGCAGCGCTTTTCCAAACACTTCAATAATGCCCCTATTATCGAAGTCTCCGGGCGCACCTTCCCGGTAGATGTGCGCTATCGTCCAGTGGTTGACGATGCCGAAGATACTGACCGCGATCAGTTACAGGCAATCTTCGACGCCGTTGATGAGCTGGGTCGTGAAAGTCGCGGCGATATCCTGATCTTTATGAGCGGTGAGCGGGAGATCCGCGATACGGCCGATGCCCTTAATCGGCTGGATTTGCCGCATACCGAAATTTTGCCGTTATATGCCCGCTTGTCCAATAGTGAGCAAAATCGGGTATTTCAGTCCCATTCTGGCCGTCGTATTGTATTGGCAACCAACGTGGCAGAAACCTCGCTGACGGTGCCCGGGATCAAATATGTTATCGATCCCGGTACCGCCCGTATCAGCCGCTACAGTTTCCGTACCAAAGTCCAACGTCTGCCTATCGAACCGATTTCCCAGGCTTCGGCCAATCAGCGTAAAGGTCGTTGTGGGCGCGTATCCGAAGGGATCTGTATTCGACTCTATTCGGAACAGGATTTCTTGTCCCGCAGCGAATTTACCGATCCTGAAATACTGCGCACCAATCTGGCATCGGTTATTTTGCAGATGACCTCCCTGGGGCTGGGGGATATTTCAGCGTTTCCGTTTGTAGAAGCGCCGGATAAACGCAATATCCAGGACGGTGTGCGCCTGCTCGAAGAGTTGGGCGCGTTAAATAACGCCGAAAATGGCCGTTATACCCTCACCGCGCAGGGCCGAAGTCTGGCACAACTGCCGGTGGACCCGCGACTGGCGCGTATGGTGCTCGAAGCGCAGCAAAACAGCTGTCTGCGTGAGGTGATGATCATTACCGCTGCGCTGTCGATTCAGGATCCCCGTGAGCGGCCCGTAGATAAACAGCAGGCCTCGGATGAAAAACACCGTCGCTTTGCCGACAAGGATTCCGACTTCCTGGCTTTTGTTAACTTGTGGGATTATCTGCAAGAGCAGCAAAAAGCGCTCTCTTCGGCGCAGTTTCGCAAACTTTGCCGCAGCGATTATCTTAACTATCTGCGCGTACGTGAATGGCAGGATATCTATACGCAACTGCGTCAGGTGGTTAAAGAACTGGGGCTGCGCATTAACAGCTTGCCCGCCGATTACCGCAGTGTGCACTGTGCATTATTAACCGGTCTGCTGTCGCATATCGGCCAAAAAGACGTCGAGAAACAGGAGTTTACCGGTGCGCGCAATGCCCGCTTTGCTATCTTCCCAGGCTCTGGTTTATTTAAAAAACCACCAAAATGGGCGATGGTTGCCGAGTTGGTAGAGACCAGCCGCCTGTGGGGGCGCGTTGCCGCCAAAATCGAACCGGAATGGATCGAGCCACTGGCCAAACATCTGGTGAAATACAGCTACAGCGAGCCGCACTGGGAAAAAGCCCAGGGGGCGGTGATGGCCGATGAAAAAGTCACGCTGTTTGGCTTGCCGATTGTTATGGCGCGCAAGGTCAATTACGGCAGTATTGACGCAGTGATCTCCCGCGAACTCTTTATTCGCCACGCGCTGGTGGAAGGTGACTGGCAAACGCGCCACGCCTTTTTCCGTGAAAACCAGCGTCTGCGCCAGGAGGTGGAAGAGCTGGAACATAAATCCCGCCGCCGCGACATTCTGGTAGACGACGAAACACTATTTTTATTTTACGATCAACGTATTGGCCGCGAAGTCGTGTCAGGCAAGCATTTCGACAGCTGGTGGAAAAACCAGCCCGCCGACAGCCTGAGTTTCCAGAAAAACATGCTGATCAAAGAGGGCGCAGGTCAGGTAAGCGCGCAGGATTATCCTAACTTCTGGCATCAGGGCAATATCAAGCTGCGCGTGACTTATCAGTTTGAGCCTGGTACCGATGCCGATGGCGTCACCGTGCATATTCCGCTGCCGCTGCTTAATCAGATAGAAGAGCAGGGTTTTGACTGGCAGATCCCGGGGATCCGTCGCGAGTTGGTGATGGCATTGATTAAGTCGCTGCCCAAACCGATCCGCCGCAACTTTGTACCGGCACCCAACTATGCTGATGCCTTTTTAGGGCGGGCCACGCCGTTTGAACTGCCGTTACTGGAGTCCATGGAGCGTGAGCTGCGCAAAATGACCGGCGTGACAGTGTCACGAGATGACTGGCAGCTGACGCAAGTCCCTGACCATCTGAAAATGACCTTCCGCGTGGTGGATGACAAAAATAAAGCTCTGCGCGAAGGTAAAAACCTGACGGCATTAAAATCAACCCTTAAGGAACAGGTGCAGCAAACCCTCTCTTCCGTGGCTGATGACGGTATTGAACAAAATAATCTTCATGTCTGGAGCTTTGGTTCATTGCCCGACTGTTATGAACAGAAACGTGGCGGTTATGAAGTCAAAGCCTACCCGGCCCTGGTGGACGAAAAAGACAGTATTGCCATTCGCCTGTTTGACAGCGAACTGGAGCAGGCGCAGGCAATGTGGCGCGGTACCCGACGCCTGTTGTTGCTGAATATTCCTTCACCAATCAAGTATCTGCATGAAAAACTGCCTAATAAATCCAAGCTGGGACTGTACTTTAATCCGTATGGCAAAGTGCTGGATCTGATTGACGACTGTATTGCCTGCGGCATTGATAAGCTGATCTCTGAATCCGGCGGTCCGGTATGGCGTGAAGAGGATTTTGCCCATTTACACGAACATGTACGCGGTCACCTTAATGAGACGGTGGTGGCCATTGCCATCCAGGTCGAGCAGATACTGACCACGGTATTTAGCATTAACAAGCGTTTGAAAGGGCGAATTGATATGAGCATGGCTCTGGCGCTGTCGGATATCAAGGCGCAGATGTCAGGGCTGATTTATCGCGGATTTGTCACGCAGAATGGTTGGAAGAGACTGCCGGATACCTTGCGCTATTTGCAGGCTATTGAGAAACGCATGGATAAACTGGCCATTGATGCACATCGTGACCGGGCGCAAATGCTGAAAGTGGAAAGTATTCAGCAAAAATGGCAGCAGTGGTTGAACAAGTTGCCGCCGGTACGTCAGGCCAGTGAGGAAGTGCAAGCGGTGCGCTGGATGATAGAGGAGCTGCGCGTAAGTTACTTCGCGCAGCAACTGGGTACGCCATATCCCATCTCAGACAAGCGTATTTTACAAACGATGGAGCAGCTGGCGTCCTAGGGCGCCAGTTGATTGTCGCTTAATGTCACCAACGCGGCTTTAATTGCCGGCACGGCGAGGGCATGGTTATCGGCACGATAGCGATCTTCCGCCGCTGGTGCAGAGCTTTGAATACCAATTAACGACCAATCGCCGTTTTGCTTAAGCAACAACGGCGAGCCGCTATCTCCCGGTAAGGTATCGCAGCGGTGATTCATTACACCGGTTTGTGCCCAGCCAGTGATCAGACAATCCTCATGGCTGTAAAGATCATTGAGATGATCTTCCGGGTAGCCCGCCTGCGTCACTTTCCGGCCATTCTGTTTCAGCGCGGCGATAAGCTCCTCGCGGCTGCCTTGAAACAGGGGCAGGGGCTTGATCGGTAATTTTTGTTTACTGTCATTGATACGCACCAGCGCAAAATCATAGGCGGCCGCTTTCGGTGGGACGATCCAGCCATCGCCGTCTGCTTTCAGCTTTTTGCCAAGCGCAGGATCAACCAGCGTTTCCAGGGATTTGACCCGGTAACGCCATTTATGGTGCTGGGAAACAAAACGTAATGCAATGACCTTATCCAGTTTTCCCGGCGGTGCCAGTACGCAATGGCCGGCGGTCAGCAGCAAATGTTCAGAGATCAGCGTGGCGGTACAGAGATTGCCGCTTTCTGTTTCTATTTGACCAATCGCCTGCCACGGCCAGCTTTTCACCTCGGTAACATGGGTGCGATGATCCTGGCCAAAAAATAAGGCAGTTTTCTCTTTAAGGCCGATCGTGGGAGTATCTGAGTCGTTATCCGCAGACGTCGTGGCGGCATGAACGGGAAGGGCGAAGCAGAAAAAACACAAGACAAGCGGTAAAGCTAGGCGCATATCGTTTTGACCTTGAGTGCGGGGAGTAATCAGAAACCAATTAATAGGATGATGAGTATAGCTGTATATTGCTTTCAGATTATAAGAGGTAAGGATTACTGACGAAATATAAACAGTCTGCTGGCTTAATTTAAAAATAGAAGAACAGCGTAATCAGACCGCAGATAATCAGTGAACTCAGGGTAATTTCGAACAAGTAGCGTCGCAGCATCGTCCTTCAATACCTCAAGAAAGCTTAATCAAAATATACCCGTCATCTTGCAAGTGGGGAGTGGCTTGCTGTGTACAACTTATGCCGGTTACTAATCTCGGTGGGGATGAGTAAAGGGCTTTTGCCGCCATCCTGCATCTTGAAGCTATTGGGTACTGAATGCTGGAGAAAAAAACACCCGGCGAACCGGGTGTCAAATAATCAGTCTTGCAAAGGTGAGCAGGGATGCTCACAAAGACTTATTACTTAGCTGCTGGTGCAGCTTTTTTAGCGTGTTTTTTCACGTGTTTTTTAGCAGCCTGCGCTTTCTGTGCAGCTGGTTTAGCAGCGTGTTTTTTCACGTGTTTTTTAGCAGCTTGTGCTTTCTGTGCAGCTGGTTTAGCAGCATGTTTTTTCACGTGTTTTTTAGCAGCTTGTGCTTTCTGTGCAGCTGGTTTAGCAGCGTGTTTTTTCACGTGTTTTTTAGCAGCCTGTGCTTTCTGCGCAGCTGGTTTTTTAGCAGCGTGTTTTTTCACGTGTTTTTTAGCAGCCTGTGCTTTCTGCGCAGCTGGTTTTTTAACAGCTTGTTTTTTCACAACTTTCTTAGCAGGAGTTGCTTTTGCAGCTGGAGCAGCAGTAGTTGCAGCAGGAGCGGTAGCAGCTGGTGCAGCAGCGGCTGCTGGAGCAGCGGTGGTTTCAGCTGCGAAAGCTACAGAAGACAGGCCCATTGCAGCGGCAATAACCAGAGCTAATACTTTTTTCATCGTTAATTCCTCAGAATTTAATTTATGTATCCACCCCACTGCGGGGCCGGTGAGAGAATACTATGCTTGTTAGCCCCCCTTGTCCGTATGTGATTGGTTTCGGCGTGTAACGGTATGTACAAAGCAAGTAACATCTATTAATCAATAGGTTATAAATAATTAATTGCCTTGTGTAACCGGTTTTTCTCTCACTTAGTTACAACATACTAGTTAAGTGGTTACTTGCGGTGTCTGTGAGAGCGGAAATGATTGAGAAATCAGGGGGATCTGGGATGGTTTTGTTGCCGAAGGCAATGGTAGGGGGGGACTTAAATGACAATTTTCTTTTTTTAAAGTCAACTTCAAGGGCATTCGCTGCGCTCACTGGGCGGCGGCCCAGAGCGCCTTTATAGCTTAAAAGTCAATTTACTCCGAGCAAAGGGTTTCGGTTTTAATTGCAAATTTGTTTTTAACTTCAAGGTCAACTTCAACTTCAAGGTCAACTTCAACTTCAACTTCAACTTCAACTTCAACTTCAACTTCAACTTCAACTTCAACTTCAACGTCAACTGCATTCGCTGCGCTCACTGGGCGGCGGCCCAGACCGCCCAAAGGAGGCGAAGGCGCGCCTCCTTTGGAATCCTGCGCCTTGTCCAAATTGAACAGTGTCGTGCCCTCGGTTGTAGTTCTTTCCAGTGACATTTGTGTGTGGCCTAAACCACGCCGCTGCGCGGTCCCTTCACTCGGTCGCGAGCCAAAAGCGTCTCGCTCCACGTCGCTCAGCGTAGGTTTTGAATCGGCCAGGAAGCATTTAAAGCAAAACCGGCAACATTAAAGGTCAACAGCGAAAGATAAAAAGATAAAAAGATAAAAAGACAATTTTGCCGCTGAAACGGCACGGTGTAGATAGCTTACTGGCACATTCAGAGACGGCGCCGCGCGAAGAGGAGGGAGACGTTTTTGGCTCCCGACCGAGCAAGGGGACTGCGCAGCAGCGCGGCTCGTGCCACGCTCGGATTGACTGAAACATAGCCGGTAATAGGCAGCAGACAAATAGACAACACCAAAAGGCCCAGGATTGTTAAGGAGCGGGCCAGCGCTCCTTAACTCGGTTCGGCACAGCGGGTTAAGTGGCCACCGCAATGATAAAACCGAAACAGCTCCTCATAGCCCATTGGTTTTAAAACAACAATTGCCATTTAAGCCTAACCCAAAACAGCTCCTCTAAAGCCAATTGATTTTAAAATAACAATTGCCATTTAAGCCAAACCGGCACTGTTTACATAGTCTACTGGCACATTCAGAGACGGCGCCGCGCGAAGAGGAGGGAGACGCTTTTGGCTCCCGACCGAGCAAGGGGACTGCGCAGCAGCGCGGCTCGTGCCACGCGCGGAGTCACTGAAACATAGCCGGTAATAGGCAGCAGACGAATCAACAACACCAAAAGGCCCAGGATTGTTAGGGAGCGGGCCAGCGCTCCTTAACTCGGTTCGGCACAGCGGGTTAAGCGGCCACCGCAATTATAAAACCGAAACAGCCCCTCTAAAGCCAATTGACGTTAAAAACCAAAATTGCCATTTAAGTCAAACCGTACGATGTACATAGCTAGTTGGCACATTCAGAGACGGCGCCGCGCGAAGCGGAGGGAGACGCTTTTGGCTCCCGACCGAGCAAGGGGACTGCGGAGCAGCGCGGCTCGTGCCACACACGGAGTGACTGAAACATAGCCGGTAATAGGCAGCAGACGAATCAACAACACCAAAAGGCCCAGGATTGTTAAGGAGCGGGCCAGCGCTCCTTAACTCGGTTCGGCACAGCGGGTCAAGTTGCCACTGCTATTATAAAACCGAAATAGCTCCTCATAGCCAATTGCCTTTTAAAACCAAAAATTGCCATTTAAGCCCAAACCGAAACAGCCTCTCTAAAGCCAATTGACGTTAAAAACCAAAATTGCCATTTAAGCCCAAACCGCACGATGTACATAGCTAGTTGGCACATTCAGAGACGGCGCCGCGCGAAGCGGAGGGAGACGTTTTTGGCTCCCGACCGAGCAAGGGGACTGCGCAGCAGCGCGGCTCGTGCCACACACGGAGTGACTGAAACATAGCCGGTAATAGGCAGCAGACGAATCAAAGACACCAAAAGGCCCAGGATTGTTAAGGAGCGGGCCAGCGCTCCTTAACTCGGTTCGGCACAGCAGGTTAAGTTGCCACCGCAATGATAAAACCGAAACAGCTCCTCATAGCCAATTGCCTTTTAAAACCAAAAATTGCCATTTAAGCCCAAACCGAAACAGCCTCTCTAAAGCCAATTGACGTTAAAAACCAAAATTGCCATTTAAGCCAAACCGTACGATGTACATAGCTAGTTGGCACATTCAGAGACGGCGCCGCGCGAAGCGGAGGGAGACGCTTTTGGCTCCCGACCGAGCAAGGGGACTGCGCAGCAGCGCGGCTCGTGCCACGCTCGGAGTGACTGAAACATAGTCGGTAATAGGCAGCAGACGAATAAACAACACCAAAAGGCCCAGGATTGTTAAGGAGCGGGCCAGCGCTCCTTAACTCGGTTCGGCACAGCGGGTTAAGTAGCCACCGCTATTATAAAACCGAAACAGCTCCTCATAGCCCATTGACTTTAAAAAAAGGAAATTGCCATTTAAGCCCAACCCGATACAGCTCCCCATAGCCAATTGACTATTAAGTAGTAAATTGAGATTTAAGCCAAAATGACATTTAAGCCAACTCCCCATAACGACTTTCCAAATGTCGACGAAAATAACCCGTGTTTAATGTTTCGCCCGTCGCATTGGCAATTAATTGGTCAGTAGAGAAACGGCTACCATGCTGCCAGATATTCTGATTTAGCCACTGGAAGAGGGCGGTTAAATCACCACGCGTAATATCCTCTTGCAACGTCGGAACCGCTTTATTGGCCGTCTGGAATAACTGCGCCGCATACATCGCCCCCAGCGTATAGGTCGGGAAATAGCCAAATCCGCCATCGGTCCAGTGAATATCTTGCATACAACCGTCGCGATAATTACCCACGGTATCCAGACCGAGATATTGCTGCATTTTACTGTTCCATAGCGCAGGGATATCTTCGACTTCGATTTCACCTTCAATCAATGCCTGCTCAATTTCGTAGCGCAGAATAATATGCGCCGGATAACTGACTTCGTCGGCATCAACGCGAATAAGCCCTGGCTGTACACGCTGATTCAGCTTAATAAAGTTGGCTTGTTCAAGCCCCGGACGCAGACCAAACTGCTCAATAACCAATGGATAGATGGATTGCAAAAATACATCGCTACAGCCCAGTTGCATTTCAAACAACAGGCTTTGCGATTCATGGATCCCCATGGATCGTGCATTGGCTACCGGCTGTCCCAGCCACTCTTTCGGCAGATTTTGTTCATAACGGGCATGGCCGGTTTCGTGTACCACCCCCATCATGGCAGTGATAAATTCCTGCTCATTATAACGGGTGGTGATGCGCACATCTTGCGGAACGCCGCCGCAAAACGGGTGGGCGCTGATATCCAGTCGACCGGCATCGAAATTGAAACCCAGGCGTTTCATCACCTTTAGACCCAAGGCTTTCTGTTGATCAATAGCAAAGGGGCCCTCGGGCTGAGCAAAATGTTGCGACTGTTGCCTGGCGACCACCTGTTGCAGTAGCGATGGCAACCACTGTTTCAGATCGCCGAAAATTTCGTCGAGCTTAACGGCGGTCATACCCGGCTCATAGAGATCAAGCAGAGAATCATAGCGGCTGATACCAGCGGCCTCGGCTCGCAGCGTCGCTTCCTGACGACTGAGTTTGACCACTTCACGCAGGTTATCGGCAAATCCTTCCCAATCATTGGCTGGACGCTGACGACGCCAGGCATGTTCACAGCGCGCACCGGCCAGGGATTTGGCTTCCACCAGACTCTCTGGCAATAAAGCCGCATGCTGATATTGACGATGCATTTCGCGTAGATTCGCCTGCTCGAGATCGTTAAGGTCTTCCTGCCTGGCTTGTTGCAACCACTCGCCAACCTGAGCAGCGGTGAGGATCTGGTGCTGGAGAACACTCAGCTCGGCCAGCGCTTCCGAACGCGCCTTACTGCCCTCGGCGGGCATCATCGTTTGCATATCCCATCCGGCAATGGACGAAAGATGACTGAAGCGCGATAAACGGGTAAAAGTGGCGCGTAACTGCGAATAAGCTGTCGTCATGTCGTACTCCGTACTTTAAAAATAGTAAGCATAGCAAAGTCGATAACAGGCAAAGCGGTAATGCAATCAGGTTGCTTCAATAGCCAGATTAAAGGCAGGTTTTACTGGCCAGCTAAAGCGAAAACTGGCCCCGCCCAATGGGCTGGCAGTCACTGTCAGATGCCCTTGATAGGCGACGGCGATGGAATGCACAATCGCCAGCCCCAGCCCACAGCCACCGGTTGCGCGATCGCGACTGGGGTCCAGACGGACAAAGGGTTCAAATACCCGCTGACGTTCTTCCGGTGGAATACCGGGGCCGTCATCTTCAACCTGAAGACAGGCTTCATCGCCTTCCAGCCACAGGCCAATGCGTAATTTGGCATTGGCGTAGCGTTGCGCATTATTGACCAGATTATCCAGCACTCGCTCCATTAGGCGTAAGTCAACGCCGCCAAAATCTGCCTCTTTGCTGACGTTAAGCTCGATCTCATGTTCGGCATTGACCAGCCGGTAATCATCAGCCTTGTCCTCCATCCACTCGGAGAGATTGATTTTAGACAGATGCAATGCTACCTGGGGACGATCCAGACGAGCGAAGGTTAGCAGTTCGTCAATCAGGGATTCCAACTGGCCGATATCGCGGTTAATGGCATGTTGTTCCGACTCCGGCAGATGTTCGCTAATCGCCAGCCGGTAACGAAGTCTGACCAGCGGGGTACGCAGCTCATGGGCAATGCCGTCGATCAGCTGTTTCTTGCTGGCAATCAGCGTATTGATATTGTCGGCCATCTGGTTAAAGGCAATCCCCAGCCGATTGAGACTGGAGGTGGTATCAAAATGGGTACGTTCATCCAGATAACCATTACCCAACCGCTGCGCCGAATTTTCGAGTTTGAGCAGATCTTGCCAATGCGGGCGCATCCATAAAAATACCGGCAGTGCCAACGATAAGCCGATAAAAATGAGCAGCCCTAGATCCAGCACACGCATTTCATGCATATAGAACAGATAGGGGATTGGCCCCACCACCAACACGTAATGACTGCGCGGGACAAGCTGGAGAAAAGTGTATTCGTTGTCCAGGGCGACAATCTCGCCGCTGCGCAGTTGTGCATCCAGCGCCGGACTCAGTTTGCGTTTGCCCAAAGGCTCGATATGCAGTTTGAACGACAGATTCAGTTCCAAGGTGCTGATGGTTTTATTCCAGTCCTTGATGGGAATTTCACGCAGTTCACTGCGCATCAGGTACAGGGAGCTTTTCATCAGGTCGTTCATTGATTGACGACCGGTACGTTCCGCGGTGACTTTATAAACCAGCCCGACCAGCATGGCCATGACCAAAAAGCAGACTAATAACAGCAAAAAGAACTGAACAAAAAGTTTTCTCATTCCCGCGCGGACTCCCAGGCGTTGGGGGCAAAGAGGTAGCCTTTGTTACGCACGGTTTTAATGCGAAAAGGTTCGAGGGCATTATCATAGAGTTTGCGACGCAGGCGTGAAATAGCCACATCGATACTGCGATCGAGTCCGTCATAGCTGACTCCGCGTAAATTCAGCAGTAAGGCTTCACGATCCATAATACGTCCGGCATGGGTCGCCAGTTCCCACAGCAGATCAAAGTCGGAGGTTGACAGGGTGATGGTTTCTTCTGCCAGGGTAACTTCGCGATTGACCGGATCGATACACAGCAGACCAAAATGCAAGGCATTGCCTTTTTGCATCGGCTGACGCGGTGCTTCGGGTTCGGCTGCCGTCATGGGCCGTTGGCGCAAATGCAGACGCAAACGAGCCAACAATACCGCCGGTGGGGTGGTTTTCAGAATATAATCATTGGCCCCCATCTCTAGCGACAGAATATGATTCATATCGCTGTCTAACGAGGTGAGCAAGACAATGGGACCCTCATAGGATGGACGCAGGTCACGGCAAAGTGTCATGCCGTCTTTACCAGGCAGCATAATATCCAATAACACCAGATCGGGGCGTTCAAGCTCAATACGTGCCTGAGCGGTATCGCCGCGCGGTTCAACGAGCACTTCAATATCATGCTTACCGAGATAGGCGGCAATCAGCTTACCAACCTCGGCGTCATCTTCTACAAAAACGATTTTATTCATTGGTTTGCTGCTAACAAGAAAATCGAACACCAGCATAGCGCGAGCAGAGCAGCAACGCCATGACACAGTATACATAAGCCTAAATTATCGCGGTCTTTTTCAGCCGTTGACCGCGCGCGATTTATCGGGCGCTCACTGGCAAAGTGTCAATAAACTATGCCATTATAAAAAGCTATGTCATTATATAGAAGATTGTGTTTACCGTTCCAAAACATTGTCTTTAAAAGGCGGTTTTGGCCGTTTCCGGGCCTGCGGTTTAGGGTTTTACGAAATAAACGCCATCACAACAATCAAACAATAAATTTGTTAACACTGGCCGGGAGAAGAATGGAGATGGCTGAAAGTCGCCTGGTACCCGATGCGCGCAGTGAGAAAGCTTCCTTTGATTATATGGAATATTTATCGGCATCGTGTAAAAAACAATGGAGCTTTCTTGATGCTATCTTCGGCGTATTGCCATTTTTTGGCATGGTGCTGAGATCGCGGACTTCGCAAGAGAAATCCAAGCAAGACAAACTCAAAGCTCTGGCATTACAGGTCGTATCCACGCAGGTCAGTGACGAAACCAATATTGTGAGACTGATCGAGTTAGCGGAACAGCAAAATATGTATAGCATTGATATACATCTGCCGTATTCCCTAACCGAAGAGCAGCTCACCGCAATCCAGCTTGAATGTAAATATCTGGTGCAGTTGACGCAAAAGGATGAGCATTTGACTGTGCAGATACTACAGATGCCCTCACAGCAGTAATAATAATGGGCGTAAAAAAACCAGTTCATCGCGAACTGGTTTTTTTTTGCCTGTCGAAGAGAAAAGGGCCGAATCTGTCTCGACCCTCAATTCCGGTAGGGCAATTATTTGAAAATATCAGCTGTTACTGTCAGGTTGCCGCCGCTTTTGTTCTCCCACTGACGCGTGATGTGGTAGAACTTGCCACCTGCATCTGCTGCGCGTCTGGCCGATTCTTCAGAGATATCGGTCATACTGTTGAAGTGGCCGGTAAAGGTCACGGAAGTAAATGGCGTCATTTGTGCCGCAGTAACATTGCTCAACTCTTCAATTTTAGTGCCGTCTGGCAGGGTAACAGAATAGCGTTTACCCGTAGAAGACTGCGTTTCAAAGAAGCGACCAACATTACGGCTTGGGCTGGTAGACGATGCAACGCCAGGGATTTCCACTTTCTTGGCTGCAGCACCGCCAGCGGCTAACGCTGCACGACCGGCATCGGAATTGGCCGGGATGGCATCAGGGCTTTGCGTAACGCGTTTAGGCGCATCTTTCTTGTAGACAAAGGCCGTAATGTACTGATTGCCGCCGTTATTGGCATCGATCTGGCGAACGATAAAGAAAGAGTAGGCACCTTTATCTTTTGCCGCTTTGGCGATGGCTTCAGTGACATCCGGCTGGCTGCGGAAGAAACCGCTGACAGTTACCGTGTCAAAAGGCTCAAGTTCATAAGCGGCATCTTTTGACAATTCTTTGATGCCGCTCACACCGTTAACATTGTTTGCCTTGGGAGCATCGCCGACTTTCGGGGCATCTTTATGATACAGGTCAGCCACCACGCGCCAGTTGCCGCTGGCATTGACGCTATTGGTATCCTGAATATAGAAGTATGCCGCGCCAAGTTGATCGGCTCGTTTTGACGCTTCATCTGCTGCGTCACCAAGATTATTAAACTGACCAGTAAATGCAATGCGATCAAAGGGCTTCAGGGCAGCTGCTCTCTCGGGACTGATTTCCTCTGCCGCCTTGGCCGCAGACAAAACAGAGAATTGCGAGAGTAGTAAAACAACGGCCGATGCGATGATCGTTTTCGTCTGCTTCATAAAAAATCCTTTCACCTTGCGCAGTAATGTTGAAACATGCTGAATTATTGATGTGTAACAGATTAGCTGCCGATTATTGCATGTAATAATCGACAGCGCTTGAGTAATTTTTGAAACGAGTTAAGTCGCTAATTGCTATCGGGATCACTTTTTTTTCTGAAGATAACGTATCTAAGTTTCCCGGCCCACTAAAATCGTGAAATAAATGTTAATTATTCACATTTTACTTACTTAAATGCCCATAACAAGCGGCTAAAGGGCGCAAAGCGAAAGTGATAGATCTCGTATTCATAGCACATTGAAGTGAATTGAATATGAAATTTATCCACTTGGCAGTGCTATCGCGGTTTATGCCGCCTTTAGGTGATTAAATCCCCATAAATGCGCTTTCCGTCTAGCTTATTAACCCGATATTCAGTAGGTTATAGTCGGCCTGATAAATCTGTCATTATTTTCGGCGAAACAAGCCGACAGGTGGTTAAATTTCGTATCTATGTCGATGACAATCATCATCAAAGAAAAGGGTGAAGGGAATAACTATGCGTATTGGTGTACCAAGAGAACGGTTGACCAATGAAGCCCGCGTTGCAGCGACACCGAAAACGGTGGAACAACTGCTGAAACTCGGCTTCACAGTCGCCATTGAGCAGGGCGCGGGTAAATTGGCCAGTTTTGACGATGCCGCTTATCAAGCCGCTGGAGCAACGGTCGTAGACGCAGATGCCGTCTGGCAATCCGATATCGTGCTGAAGGTCAATGCACCTGAAGGCGAAGAAATCGATAAATTGCAGGCAGGGACCACATTGGTCAGCTTTATCTGGCCAGCACAGAATCCTGAATTGATCCAGAAACTGGCCGATCGTCAAGTGACGGCGCTGGCAATGGATTCTGTCCCTCGTATCTCCCGCGCACAATCGATGGATGCCCTGAGCTCCATGGCCAATATTGCCGGTTATCGCGCGATTGTTGAAGCAGCACACGAATTTGGTCGCTTCTTTACCGGTCAGATCACCGCCGCAGGTAAAGTCCCTCCGGCCAAAGTGATGATCATTGGTGCGGGTGTGGCTGGCCTTGCCGCACTCGGCGCAGCGGGCAGCCTGGGGGCGATTGTTCGTGCCTTTGACACCCGTCCGGAAGTAAAAGAACAAGTGCAAAGCATGGGGGCTGAATTCCTCGAACTCGATTTTGAAGAGGAAGCAGGCAGCGGCGATGGTTATGCCAAAGTCATGTCGGAAGCCTTTATCAAAGCCGAAATGGCACTGTTTGCCGCCCAGGCGGAAGAAGTTGATATTATCGTTACCACCGCGCTGATCCCGGGGCGTCCTGCGCCGAAACTGATCACCAAAGAGATGGTGGCGTCGATGAAACCGGGCAGCGTTATTGTCGATCTGGCAGCGCAAACCGGCGGTAACTGTGAATTGACAGTGGCCAATACCATCACCGTTACCCCAAACGGGGTGAAAATTATCGGTTATACCGATTTGCCAAGCCGTCTGCCGACCCAGTCTTCGCAACTGTATGGCACCAACCTGGTTAACCTGCTGAAGCTGCTGTGCAAAGAGAAAAACGGCGAAATCGAAATTGACTTCGAAGACACCGTAGTGCGCGGCGTAACCGTGGTGAAAACCGGTGAAGTGACCTGGCCAGCTCCGCCTATCCAGGTTTCTGCCCAACCGCAGGCTGCCAAACAGCAGGCTCCGGCACCAAAAGCGGAAGCAAAACCCGTTTCTCCGTGGCGCAAATACATCATTATGGCCGTGGCCATCGTGCTTTTTGGTTGGCTGGCAAACGTCGCACCAAAAGAGTTCCTCTCTCACTTTACCGTTTTTGCTCTGGCCTGTGTGGTCGGTTACTACGTGGTTTGGAACGTCAGTCACGCGCTGCATACGCCGCTGATGTCGGTTACCAATGCGATTTCAGGGATCATTGTGGTTGGTGCGTTGCTACAAATCGGGCACGGTGGCTGGGTCAGCTTCTTGTCATTTGTGGCGGTGTTGATTGCCAGCATCAATATTTTTGGCGGATTTACCGTCACTCA
This sequence comes from Rouxiella aceris, assembly GCF_012933545.1. Lineage (GTDB taxonomy): Bacteria > Pseudomonadota > Gammaproteobacteria > Enterobacterales > Enterobacteriaceae > Rouxiella > Rouxiella aceris. The sequence continues at coordinate 456,850 of NZ_JAADJU010000003.1, forward strand.
GCGCATGCTGAAAATGTTTCGTAAGAATTAAGGGGTAGCATATGTCTGGGGGTTTAGTTACAGCTGCATACATAGTTGCCGCTATTTTGTTTATTTTCAGCCTGGCAGGATTGTCTAAACATGAGACATCCATGCAGGGGAATATCTTTGGCGTGACCGGGATGGCGATTGCGTTAATCGTGACCATCCTTGGTCCTGACTCTGGCCATGTCGGCTGGATTATTCTGGCAATGGTTATCGGCGGGGCAATTGGTGTCTATCTGGCGCGTAAGGTAGAGATGACCGAAATGCCTGAGCTGGTCGCCGTGCTGCACAGCTTTGTCGGTCTGGCCGCGGTGCTGGTGGGCTTTAACAGCTACCTCGATCACGGTGCCCTTCCATTGGAAGGGGTGATGGAAAGTATTCATCTCACCGAGGTTTTCCTGGGCATCTTTATCGGTGCGGTGACGTTTACCGGTTCCATTGTCGCCTTTGGTAAACTGCGTGGAATTTTCTCTTCCAAGCCGCTGGCTCTGCCACATCGTCACAAACTGAATCTGGCCGCGTTGGTGATTTCCTTCCTGCTGCTGGTGGTGTTTGTTCGCGCTGAAAGCACTGGCACTCAGGCCTTTGCTCTGCTGATTATGACCCTGATTGCGCTGGCCTTTGGCTGGCATCTGGTATCGTCAATTGGTGGCGCAGATATGCCGGTTGTCGTTTCAATGCTCAACTCCTATTCTGGTTGGGCGGCAGCGGCGGCGGGCTTTATGCTCAGCAATGACCTGTTGATCGTTACCGGTGCGCTGGTGGGTTCCTCCGGTGCCATCCTGTCTTATATTATGTGTAAGGCAATGAACCGCTCTTTTATCAGCGTAATTGCCGGTGGTTTTGGTACCGACGGTTCTTCAACCGGTGACGACCAGGAAATGGGCGAGTATCGCGAAGCCAGTGTTGAAGATGTGGCCGAAATGCTGAAAAGTGCCAGCTCAGTGATCATCACCCCAGGCTACGGCATGGCGGTAGCTCAGGCGCAATATCCGGTGCAGGATATTACTGCCCGACTGCGTGCCAAGGGGATCAAAGTGCGTTTTGGTATCCATCCGGTTGCCGGACGTTTGCCTGGCCATATGAACGTACTGCTGGCAGAAGCGAAAGTGCCATACGACATCGTGTTGGAAATGGATGAAATCAATGATGATTTCAGCGATACCGACGTGGTGCTGGTCATCGGCGCCAACGACACCGTTAACCCGGCGGCACAAGAAGATCCACGCAGCCCGATTGCCGGTATGCCAGTGTTGGAAGTGTGGAAAGCGCAGAACGTCATTGTATTCAAACGTTCAATGAATACCGGTTATGCCGGTGTACAAAACCCGCTGTTCTTTAAAGAGAACACTCAGATGCTGTTTGGCGATGCCAAAGAGAGTGTCGAAGGGATTTTGCGCGCGTTATAACTAGATAGCCCAGAGAAGGACAAGATGCGGCAGGCAGTGACTCATGCCGCATCTTGAAAGTCGCCGGGTAAGAAAAGCCCCCCAAAGTTGCATCAGCAACGATGGGGGGCTTTTTTATGGCTGACCAACTGCCATATTCTACCCACAGGCTTTAGCGGCCTCAGGGCAGAGGTTTAACTATTACTCGTCGTCATGCTCTTCAATATCTTCTGCGGTCAGCGGACAGGCAAAGTCATCAGGCTTAATTGCCAGCAAATCGCATTTCAAATGGTCAATAACCTGCTCGGTGGTATTCCCGAGGAAAGCTGCCGACAGCCCGGTTCTGCCAATTGAGCCCAATACCACCACGCCAGCCTGTAAATGCTCGGCCAGATCGGGGATCACCTCTTCAGGCAGCCCTTTTTCAACATGGGTAAATTTCTCATCAAGATGGAATTTTTGGCGTAAGGCTTTCATGGCAATCAGATGCTGACCACGGATAGCATCGTTGTAAACGCTGGGATCAAAGTCTGGCAGTTCGATGGCAATATTGATTGGGGTAACCGGATAGGCCCCCACCAGGTGCACTTCGGTCTGGTTAACATGTTGCGCCAATTCAATGGTTTCTTTAACCAGTTTGATATTGAGTGGATCGTGATAAGGCTCTTCACTCGACAGGTTAACCGCCACCACTGCTTTACCGCCTTCAGGCCAGGGCTGGTCTTTGACCATCCAGACCGGGCAGGGGCATTTGCGCAGCAGGTTCCAGTCGGTAGGGGTGAAAATTACCGACTCAAGACGGTCATGCTGGTGGGTCATTTTCAGCAGCAAATCGTGACCGCCGGCAATGACTTCATTAATAATGGCTTCAAAGGGTTTGTTATGCCAAACCACTTTAATATCGATAGGAATACCCGCTTCGATATAGTAGTGGCATTGCTCAGCTATCCATGCGCTGCGTTCGCTGATCACCCCCTGGCGCATGGCCAGTCGCTCATCCGGAGAGAGCATGGTGGTCATTTCGTATGAAAAATCATAAATCGACAGGAAGGCTTTAATCTTCCCACCGTTGCGTTGTACCAGATATACGGCACGGCGCAATGCTGGCTGGTCATCCTGGTTAGGGTCTATTGCTACCAGAAGGTTTTGATAATCGGCCAAGGGAGCCTCCTTAACATCTGTGATTTAACAGCGGATAAACTCTACCTTGAGTAAGGTCACATCCTGAATAAGGTTATCTTTACCCTGACGTCTAAGACGTTGGGTATAGCTATAGAGTAAACCAGGATGAAGAAACAGAACAGCGGATAAATTGAAGAGGATCAATAAACTAGTGGGTTAAATTTGAGGTAAGCGCAGTGACCCTAACCAGAGATTAATTTACCTTAGTGAAACACCGACTTGGCGAAGGGAGTTGGGAGCCGCAGGCATAATGCCTTGCTGCCACTCCCATAAAATAATCCGGTTGAAAAGCGGGGCGATATCAGACTTTAAGAAGCCAGAGAAATAGATTGTCCAGCTAATGCAGAAAGGGCGGTATGATCTTCAATGGTAATATATTTACCTTTGACACTCAGCATTTCTGATTTCTGAAAACGGCCTAATAAACGGCTAATAGTTTCAACGGTCAGGCCAAGATAGTTACCAATATCACCACGAGTCATGGTCAGGCGGAATTCACGCTGTGAGAAACCACGTTGGGCAAAACGACGCGACAGGTTATAGATAAAGGCTGCCAGGCGTTCTTCAGCATTTTTCTTTGACAGCAACAGGATCATATCTTGATCCCCTTTGATCTCGCCGCTCATCAGACGCATCATCTGTTGACGCAGCTTGGGCATTTTGCCGGAAAGGTCATCGACAGTCTCGAACGGGATTTCGCAGACCATAGACGTTTCCAGTGCCTGAGCAAAGCTTGGATGTTGCAGGGTGCCGATGGCATCAAAGCCGACCAGGTCGCCAGCAAGATGGAAACCGGTGATCTGCTCATCACCTTGTTCGGTGATGGTGTAGCTTTTGATGGTGCCAGAGCGGATTGCGTATAGGGATTTCAGCTCGTCACCGGCTTTGAAAAGCGTCTGGCCTTTCTGGATCGGCTTCTTCCTTTCGATAATATTATCGAGCTGATCGAGCTCATGCTCGTTGAGCGTGAAAGGTATACACAGCTGACTAATGCTGCAGTCTTGGCAGTGGATTGCGCAACCACCAGATTGGATACGTCGAATAATACGCTTTTCCGGGATCATAGCTTTCACTCTTGCAATATTGATATGCGTCAATTTTAACATCATTTGTCGCCAGTGATAAGTACCAGATAGGTGGCAAAAGGCATAAAGAGTAAAAAACCTCGATTTTAAAGAGTTTTTTTAGAAATGTTTTTTGATCTGGGTGCCAATTACTGGCATTTGCCGGTGAATAGATAACCTTGTTTATATAAAAAAGTTTAACTTATGCAAAATTTGGTGAGGCATGAACAGCACAAGTTTTGCTGCGGATAAATAGCAGATGTTATTTTTGTCGCAAATGAGTATCACTCGCGTAAATAATCTCTGGCGATTGCCCTGACACTTTTCCGTCTAATAGGTAAATCTTTACCACAACCTAAAGAAGCGCCGGTAGATTATTCCTTTCCAGGCAAACAATCTCGATTATTTTATTTATTATCGTCATAGGTTAAACAGAACGGGCAGCCCGTGGAAGGCTGCCCGGGGAAGCACAAGGTAAGATGTGGGGGCATCAGGAGGGTAAACCGGGCTAGACATTGCCCTTATTGTCTTCTTCTACCGCATCATGTAGCCGTTCGAGCATATCGGGAAAAGCCGACTGTACACGGCTCCAGCTTGGAATAAACGGTTTCTCGCTGGGGGTATCGACAAACGCTGAGCCGGCTTCCATAATCGCTCCCGAGAAGAGTTCAACCGCCGACTCCTCACTGTGGCGATCGAATTTTAGGCCATTCATTCTTGCATCATGTTCAAAGCCATCAATCATATCCAGCGCATTGCGGTAGTAGGTGGCTTTGAGAATGCGGAAAGATTCGCTGGTGATATTGACTCCGAGGATTGCCAACTTGCGATACAGTGCCTTGGTAATATCAATACTCATCCTTTGCAAACCGTTACTGGCATCATCCTCCGACATCGGCTGATGTTTGTGATCGTAATTATCGGCTATATCCACCTGGCAGATACGTTTGGTGGCGGTATTGCGGTGCAGTTCCGACAGCACGCCGATTTCCAGCCCCCAATCGCTGGGAATACGCAGATCGTTCAACACCTGGGTACGCATGGCAAATTCACCGGAAAGTGGATAGCGAAAACTGCGTAAATACTCAAGAAAATCAGAGTTTCCGTAAACGATTTGCAGCGATTTTAGCAAAGGGAATACCAGTAACCGTCCCACGCGCCCGTTAAATTTACCGTCAGCAACGCGGGCATAATAGCCTTTGCAAAAATCGTAGTGAAAATTGGGGTTGGCAACCGGATACATCAAGCGGGCCAGCATTTCACGATTATAAGTGACGATGTCACAATCATGCAGTCCTACCACTGTTGTGCGCCGAGATGCCAGCGTATAGCCCGCACAGAACCAGACGTTGCGCCCTTTACCCGGTTCCATGGGGGAAAGGTTTTCTTTTTTCAGTTCCTCATCCAACGCTGTCAGCCGTGGGCCATCATTCCACAAAATACGGTGCCGCTGCGGCAGGCGGGAGAAAAACTCACGGGCGAACAGAAACTGGTCGCGGTCGGCGCGGTCCAGGCCAATAACAATTTCTTCCAGATAGGGGACTTTGGTCAGCTCATCGACAATCTTGCTGAGTGCCGGACCTTCAAGTTCCGAGAACAATGAAGGCAGAATAAGGCCCATAGAGCGGCGGCCGGAAAAAACCTGTAGATCGTACTCCAGTTCCTCTAATTTACGTTTGGTGAGATTATGAAAATTAGTGATAACACCGTCCTGATAAAAATCGCTCATAGGAATATCTCCATTTATAAATAGCTATAGCCGTGTTACTTCAAGCTGCATCGTTGCTTACTGTCTTTCTGTAATGCGGGCCTACCACGCTGGGAAATCCCGTCCCTGTCGCAATAACCCCTGCGTATGTAGCACCTGTCGCCATCGGCTGAGGCTAAATGATCGAAAACATCAAAATAGATTAAAGTGTAATAAAATGATCCAGTCCTTCCTTCCAGCCCTGTGGGCCATGCTGACGGGTGCGATAAACATTTTCGCCATTATCAAGGGGCATGGCATGGTCATGATGTCCGAGAATGACTACCGCATAATCGGTGGCATTAAGCATACCGATATCATTAGGGCCATCACCCAGGCCAATGGTGACTAGCGGCTGATCTCGCTGTTGGCGATATTGGCCGGTTAACCAGTGAACAGCGGAACCTTTTCCTGCTTCACGGCCTGCAACGTGCCAGAAACGCCCGCCCCGGGTCAGCGACAGATTTTCGGCCTGCAGGCATTTTTCAAAATGCGCCAGATCGAAATCACTGCCAAACCAAATTAAAGGTTCTGAGGCTTCGCGCTGCATGGCCAGCGCGGCATTTTCCAGTGACAGGCCGGTCCAGTCCATTACCTGCTGCTTACTGACATCGCCAAAGCCGCGAAACTCAAAATCATAGCGTTGACGCAGGCTGACCAGTGTTTGACGAATTTCGCTATAACTATTGCCGATAATATGTCCGCTGACGTCGTCACTATTGCCGGGCCAGTCGGCGGGTAGCTTAATCAGTGCGCCGTTTTCAGCGATAAACGGGTAGTGCGTCAGCTGTAGTTGCTTTTGCACAGTGGCAACTTCCGCCGAGGTTTTGCTGGTGGTGAGGATCACCGGCACTTTGGCGCTACCAAGGCGGTCCAGCCACGCCTGGGCAGGCTGCCAGTCGTAGCTGTGGTGGTCGAGCAGTGAGCCGTCGAGATCGGTAAATACCAGCAAATTGTCATCAAGGTAAGGCATTTTTTCTCCTTAATTGACCCGGAAAACGCAAGCATCGTAATGCAGCTTATAACTGTTTCTGGACTTGCACCTTGCTCTGCGCTGACGGGTAGCATAACGATGAGTATATACGCAAAATCACTTTCCATTTTTTGCTGCGCCAATAACCGACAGATTAACAGAGGGTTAATGCGGCGCAATTGCCATGGCTACGGGCTGCCATCAAGGAATATTGCAGCCCTGACTTTTTTCTATAAACTCTTGCTAAGGGCTGTGTCGAGCAACGCGGGGGGATCCTGACTCCCCCCTGAACGGCATCACGACACCGTCCGCCTGCAACATATTTGGCGCTACGTCGGGAGGCCCGCAATGAAAAGTAGTAGTGACGATAATGACGATTTGCTGTTCTTTCAAGAAATGGCAGATGTGCAGAAAATCGCAGACCTCAATCAGGTGGTTTACCTTAAAAATCGGCCAAAGGTTCCAAGAACAATTGCTGCCGAGCACGCTGCGCCGGAGAATATTCTCACCACCGGTCTGTTGGAGATTATTGAGTGTGCGCAACCGCTGGAATATAAACAGCCCGGCGTGCAGCAGGGCGTGCTGGACAAGTTGCGCCAGGGCAAATATCCCCTGCAAGCCAGTCTGAACCTGATCCACAAGCCGGTAGAAAGCTGTCGTCAGGAGGTGTTCGCCTTTTTCCTGCAGGCGCAGGCCCATAATTTGCGTACCTTGCTGATTATCCATGGTCGCGGGCGTCACGATGAAAGCCATGCCAATATTGTACGCAGCTATCTGGCCAAATGGCTAAAACAGCTCGATGAGGTGCAGGCGTTTAGTGTTGCCATCGCCAAAGACGGGGGGGCCGGTGCTTGCTATGTCGCGCTGAAAAAATCTGCCGAAGCAAAACAGGAAAACTGGGAACGACATGCCAAACATAGCCGATAAGCTCGGGTCTGTTACTGTGCCGACTGGCAACCGGCACATTGTTAACACCGGGTTGAGGTTGTGTCCTATACTCTTTGCCCTCCGGAAATCTGTGTCTTACTAAGTGAGTTTGTTGATGTTGTTGATTGATCGTCATCTCCCCGTGTTGTTGCTTGTTGGCGGTGCTGTGCTGCTATCTGCCTGTGGTCCGGCCAAAGAGAGTCGGCAGGCGGTGGTGATCCAGGGGAAAACGATGGGCACCTATTATCGTGTCAGCATGGTCGGGCTGGACAAAAGCCGTGAGGCTGACTTGCGCGCCCAGATAGAGGCGCAGCTCAAAGAGGACGATCATCAGCTCTCCACCTATAAAGAGGACTCGGTACTTTCCCGTTTCAACCAATATAACGGCAACCAACCGCAGCCTATCTCTGCCGGTATGGCGGACGCTGTGGTGACCTCCCTGCGTATTGGTCAGAAAACCGGGGGTGCCATGGATATCACCGTCGGGCCGTTAGTCAATCTCTGGGGTTTTGGTCCGCAGAAAGAGCCGGTCAAAACGCCTACGCAACAGCAAATTGATGCCGCTAAGGCGGAGATTGGCCTGCAACATTTGCAAGTCACGCAACAAATAAATGGCGCCTATCTGCAAAAAGATCTGCCGGGAATGTATGTTGACCTGTCTACCGTCGGCGAGGGCTATGCCACCGATCATCTGGCGCGTCTGGTAGAGGGCAATGGCATCAGCAACTATCTGGTCTCTGTAGGCGGCGCGGTGGTTTCTCGCGGTAAAAACGCCCAGGGAAAAACCTGGCAGGTGGCGATCCAAAAGCCGACCGATAAAGAAGATGCCGTGGAAGCCATTGTTGATTTGCAAGGAATGGGTATCAGCACTTCGGGCAGCTACCGCAACTATTACGAGCTGGACGGTCAGCGGCTGTCACATATTATTGACCCGGCCACCGGACGGCCTATCACCCATAAACTGGTCTCCGCCACGGTAATTGCCCCCACGGCACTGGAAGCGGATGGCTGGGATACCGGACTGATGGTGTTGGGGACAAAAAAAGCGCTGGCGCTGGCAGAAAAGGAACATCTGGCGGTGTACCTGATCACCAAAGAAGAGAACGGCTTTAAAGTCAGCATGACGCCGCAGTTTAAAGCCTACTTACGTAAACCCGAATAGTGGATGGCCAACGCCCGATGTTCTGGCTGGGCGTTGGCCAATGTTACTTAACGTTTGCTCTGGCTGATCAGTTCGAACAATACCACGGTACGTGACGTACAATTATACTCGCGGCCAAAATCAAAGTTATGTTCGTTAATGTCATCGGGCTGGAAGGTATCGAAAATATGCCGCCAGCTTTCGCCATGGGCTACCGAAGGCAGGTTGAACACCACATCTTCATGGGCGGCATTAAATAGCAGTAAGATGGTGCTTAATGAGCCATAGCGCAATAAACCTGTGGGTTGAGCACGACCATCCAGCAGCATGGCAATACTTTTGGCATGCGCATCTCGCCAGGCCCCATCCGTCATCTCCTCACCCTTGGGCTGAAACCAGCTGACATCCTTGATATTGAGTTGTTCGTGCAGTGCACCGGTTAAAAAACGCCCGCGATGTAAAATGGGAAAACGCTTGCGCAAGGCGATCAGGCGATAAGTAAACAGGATCAGTGACTTGCCTTTCTCGCCAATATCCCAGTCAACCCAGGCAATAGGGGTATCCTGACAATAGGCATTGTTATTACCATTTTGCGTGCGTGCAAATTCGTCACCGGCCAACAGCATCGGCGTACCCTGCGAGAAAAACAGCGTGGCCAGCATATTGCGCATTTGCCGCAGTCGCAGTTCATTAATGGTTGGATCATCGGTCGGGCCTTCAACGCCATAGTTGGCGGAGATATTATTATCGGTGCCGTCGCGGCTTTCTTCGCCGTTATCCTCATTGTGTTTGTTCTGATAAGACACCAGGTCATTCAGGGTAAAACCGTCATGGGCGGTGATAAAATTGATCGAGGCATAGGGTTTGCGTCCGCGATGATTAAAAATATCGGCCGAGCCGGAAAGGCGAGTGGCAAACTGCGCCAGCTGGCCTTCATCACCGCGCCAGAATTTACGGCTGGAGTCGCGATAACGGTCGTTCCACTCCGCCCATCCGGGAGGGAAACCGCCCACCTGATAACCGCCCGGGCCGCAGTCCCAGGGTTCGGCAATCAATTTACACTGACTGAGTACCGGATCCTGCCGACAGGTGTCGAGAAAGCCGCAGCCCTCGTCAAAACCATAGCTTTCCCGGCCAAGGATAGTGGCCAGATCAAAACGGAAACCATCTACCTGCATTTCGGTGGCCCAGTAACGCAGGGAGTCGGTCACCATTTGCAGCACCCGTGGGTGGCTCAAATTAAGGGTATTGCCGGTGCCGGTGTCGTTAATATAGTAACGTTTGTTTTCAGGCATCAGGCGATAATAGCTGGCGTTATCAATCCCCTTAAACGACAGCGTTGGCCCCAGCTCGTTACCCTCGGCGGTATGGTTATAGACCACGTCGAGGATCACTTCGATTTCCGCCGCATGCAGCGTGGCAATCATCTGTTTGAACTCATTGACCGTATGGGTAGCCATATATTGCGGATGAGGGGCAAAGAAACTGAGCGTGTTATAGCCCCAGAAATTATGTAAACCTTTTTCTTGCAGATGTCGATCGTCGCTAAAGGCGTGGATCGGCATCAGTTCAATGGAGGTTACGCCCAGCGATTTAATGTAATCGACAATCTGCGGCGTACTCATGGCCGAAAAGGTGCCGCGTAAATGTTCGGGAACCGCAGGATGGCGCATGGTATAGCCGCGCACATGGGTTTCATAAATAATGGTTTGTTCCCAGGGCACCGGATTTTTGCGCGAACGCGCCCAGGAAAAAGCCGGGTCGATCACCCGACATTTCGGCAAAAATGCGGCGCTGTCGCTGTCGTCGAGATGCAGGTCTTTTTTATCACTGGTTAAATCATAGGCAAAGAGGGCGTCATCCCACTTTAATTCACCGACGATCTGTTTGGCATAGGGGTCAAGTAATAGCTTGGCCGGGTTAAAGCGGTGGCCGTCGTGGGGCGCATAAGGTCCATAAACGCGATAGGCGTACAACAATCCGGGGCGGGCATCAGGCAGATAGCCATGCCAGACTTCATCGGTATATTCCGGTAGCGCAATACGATCGTACTCTTCTCCTTGTTCATTAAATAAACACAGCTCCACTTTGGTGGCATTCGCCGAGAAGAGGGCGAAATTGACACCGAGCCCATCCCAGGTGGCACCGAGCGGGACGGGCAGGCCCTCGCGAACACGGGTCTTGTGGCCGCTGTCAAAATCTTTGACCCTTTCTCCGTCGCTATAGGGATAAATCAAACGTACACCCTGATCGTTAACTTCTACATCTACTTGCGCCTGGGATCGGGTGGGGGTGTCGAGTGTTGCAGTGGGTTTGACCGGTTTCTTCGGCGGGACTTTGGCCATCGTCGGGTGCTCTCCATGAAATAAATGGGCAGAAATGCGCAAAGTGCGTCTCTGCATTGTAGACCCTGTTGACAAAACACACATTGAAACAGCGTCGCCGGGTGAAAGGCTGTACAACGCGATAGCCTTCAATGATAGTAAATAGTCGACGAGTTATTTTTATGATCGGCGGCGACCTGCCATTTTTACGCCTGATTACTACTGTTGAGGAAGTTGTCTATGAGTATTGCGCTATTGAGTCATATTGAGCTCGATGCAGGGTATCCGAGCCATTTTGAGCAGGCCGGATTTAACCTTTATTACGCCACCACCGCTGAAGCGCGTAACAACCTTGACCCGGAGATCGCCGTAGAAATTCGTGCCGTGCTGACCGTAGGTTCTATTGGCATAACGGCAAAACAAATGGCTGCACTGCCCAATCTGGAAATCATCTGTGCGCAGGGGGTCGGATTTGAACAGATCGATATCGAAGCGGCCAACGTGCGCAATATCAAGGTGACTCACGGCCCGGGAACCAATAACTCGGCGGTGGCTGACCATACGCTGGCGCTGATGCTGGCCATTACCCGCAGCATTCCTTTTCTCGATGGCAAAGTCCGCAGCGGTGAATGGAACCGCTCACGTCTGGTACTCCCCGGTATGTTTGGTAAAAAGCTTGGGGTGATTGGTATGGGCAATATTGGCACACAAATCGCCCAACGCTGTGCTGGTGGCTTTGATATGCAAGTGGGCTACTTTAACCGACGACCCTTGCCCGACAGTGCCTGGCGCTATTTTGACAGCCGTCAGGCGTTGGCCGCATGGGCAGATTATCTGGTGGTCGCCACGCCCGGCGGCAAGGATACCCAAAAGCTGGTGGATGCCGAGGTGCTACGCGAACTGGGACCACAAGGCTATTTAATCAATATTGCCCGCGGCAGCGTGGTTGATACGGCGGCATTGATTGCCAGCCTAAAAAATCAGCAAATCGCCGGCGCTGCGCTGGATGTCATCGACGGAGAACCGCAAGTGCCGCCAGAAATGCTGACCCTGACGCAGAACCTGGTGATGACCCCACATACTGCCGGACGCTCGCCGCAGGCGGTAGCCAATATGATGCAATTGGTGATCGCCAATCTCGGTGCACATTTTTCCGGTCAGGCGCTGCTGACGCCTGTTCCTGCCTGAGGCGCAGATAACCCCCAATGTCATAGAAGAGGAAAACACCGCAGCTCAACTGTATATGCAAAAAAAGCATAACTAACGGTTTTTTCGTATTTGTCGGACCGGTCACGGGAACGTAACAATGGGCGACAAGCAAAACCAAGAGGACTGCAACGGTGAATTTCCAACAACTAAAAATTATCCGGGAATCAGCGCGCTGCAATTACAACCTGACTGAAGTGTCCAATATGTTGTTCACCTCCCAGTCAGGGGTCAGCCGCCATATTCGCGAGCTGGAAGATGAGCTGGGGGTTGAAATATTTATTCGCCGCGGCAAACGCTTGCTCGGGTTGACGGAACCGGGCAAAGAGCTGCTGGCGGTGGCGGAACGTATTCTTAACGAGGCACAAAATATCCGGCGACTGGCGGATATCTTCTCGAAAGAGGATGCCGGTGTCTTGACCATTGCCACTACCCATACCCAGGCGAGATACAGTTTGCCACGGGTGATCAAGGCGTTTCGCGCGGTCTATCCGGCGGTACGGCTGGAATTGCATCAGGGGTCACCGCAGGAAGTGCTGGCGATGTTGCTTAGCGGCCAGGCGGATGTGGCTATCGCCAGTGAAAAACTGATGAACGATCCTGCCGTAGCGGCGTTTCCCTACTATCGCTGGCATCACGCCATTCTGGTACCCGACGAGCATCCATTGTTGCAACAGCAGCCGCTGACTCTGCAACAGTTAAGTGAATATTCGCTGGTGACCTACCGTCAGGGTATTACCGGCCGTTCCCGTATCGACAGTGCCTTTGAGCAAAGCGGCTTAAACCCGGACATTGTGTTGAGTGCCCAGGATTCTGATGTAATAAAAACCTATGTTGAACTGGGGTTGGGCGTTGGCATCCTGGCCGATAAAGCTTTTGACCCCCAGCGCGATCGGGGTTTGCAGTTGATTAATGCCGAACACTTGTTTGAGTCAAACACCGTCTGGTTGGGACTCAAGCGCGCCCAATTGCAGCGCAATTATGTCTGGCGTTTTATCGAGCTGTGTAATCAAAGTTTGTCGATTAATGAAATCAAAGAAAAAGTCTTCAAGCAGTCACAGGTTGACGAAGCGGTGATTGATTATCAGATCTGAGGTGGCCTAATTACCGCCCCTGAGGGCAAAGGCTTTCAGGGGCGGCTTGGCAAATAATTGTCATGAATATTTCTATTTGCAGAGATTAAATTTTTTTATCAATGAAAGCATTCAGCTAATGCAGGTGCCTATTTTAATTGACATTAATCCTGTCACACAGAGTTACTGTCAGCGCAAAGTTATTTTTCCTCTGATCCTGCCGGTTATCCCCCTTAACGCTATTGTCAAAACTCGTCTATTGATTAAAGACTTCCCACAGCTGGAACTATGATCAATGGATAACCCAACGTTACTGCAATTTTTTCACTGGTATTACCCAGATGGCGGAAAACTCTGGCCCGAAGTAGCGGAAAAAGCAGAATGGCTGGCCTCAATAGGCATCACCATGGTTTGGTTGCCTCCCGCCAGTAAAGGGGAATCAGGTGGTTATTCTGTCGGCTACGATACCTATGACCTCTTCGACCTGGGAGAGTTTGAGCAAAAGGGCAGTGTTGCGACCAAGTATGGTGACAAGGCTCAGCTGATCGCTGCGGTTAACGCGCTGCGTGCACAAAATATTGGCGTACTAATGGACGTGGTGCTCAACCATAAAATGGGGGCCGATGAAAAAGAGCAAGTCAGCGTTAACCGGGTACTGGCAGATAATCGCGAGGAAATAGAGGAGGAGGTAGTTGCCGCAGAAGCCTGGACGCGCTTTACCTTTCCGGGACGAGAAGGCAAGTATTCGCAATTTATCTGGGATTATCACTGTTTCAGTGGCGTTGACCATATTGAAAATCCGGATGAAAGCGGTGTCTTTAAAATCGTTAATGACTATACCGTTGATGGCTGGAATGTCGAGGTTGATGACGAGTTTGGCAATTTTGATTATCTGATGGGCGCCAATATCGACTTTCGCAATAACGCGGTGCGAGAGGAACTCAAATACTGGGGCAGTTGGCTAATGGAGCAAGTGCCTTGCACCGGTTTTCGCCTGGATGCCGTTAAACATATTCCCGCCTGGTTCTACAAAGAATGGATTGACAGTATCCAGCAGGCGGCCAGCCAACCGATGTTTATTGTTGCGGAATACTGGTCGTTCGAAACGGATAAATTGCAGCAATACATAGACCAGGTTGATGGTAAAACCATGCTGTTTGATGCCCCGTTACTGCTCAATTTCCATCACGCTTCGCTGGAAGGCAAGGAGTATGATTTAACCCATATCTTTGACGGTTCACTGCTACAGGCCGATCCCTGGCATGCGGTGACCATTGTCGCCAATCACGATACGCAGCCGTTACAATCATTGGAAATCCCGGTTGAGCCCTGGTTCAAGCCTTTGGCCTATGCGCTGATCCTGCTGCGTGAACAAGGAGTGCCAGCCGTATTTTATCCCGACCTGTTTGGTGCCAGTTATCAAGATAGCGGTGACGATGGCAATGAGCACCAGATTGACTTACCGGTGGTGGCAGAACTGGAAACCTTGATCCAGGCGCGTCAGCAGTATGCCTGGGGACCGCAAACCGATTATCTCGATGATGCCAACTGTATCGCTTTTGTGCGCGCAGGAACGGAGGAAAAACCGGGTTGTGTGGTGGTGATGTCCAATGACAGCGACGGCGTGAAAGCTATCCCTTTAGGCGACAATTTTGCTGACAGCCAGTGGACCGATCTGACAAGAAATCTCGATGCAGAGGTGGTCTGTAATGCCGAGGGCACGGGTGAGTTCCGTTGTAACGGCGGGAGTGTCAGCGTCTGGATCAGGAAAAATGACTGATTTATCTCTGCGGGAACTGCCAGGCGAGGCAGCTTTATAGCAACTCAAAGGGCAGCCTGGGCTGCCCTTTGATATTCAGTGTGCGGCAAACTTTAACGACGACCGCGGGGATGCGTTCTTGCGGTCCAGTCGTAGGTGGCCGAGGTACTTGGCGTGGCGTTGGCTTTTTCGCGGCGTTTTTCTGCCCGCGCTTTGCTGGCGACTTTCTCTCTTTCTTCCATCAAGCGGTCAATATAGTCATCCTTGATGCGGTTGATTTCAGAGTTGGTCAGATCGCGTCCCTGAGTCTTTCTTGCGCGGTCTAACTGGGTTTTAAGCTCGCGTTGTTCGCTTTCCGCCATATCTTGCTGTGTTATTCTTTTCATTACTCTTGCATCCGTTTGTGGAAAGTGATTCTGGGCAGTGTCCCAATGTGCATCTGCGGCGGTGGCACGACCCAATGCAGGACACAGCCTAGTGTAGCCTTTAACTGGCAAAAATCTCAGAGATAACGCGTTTTTTACTCAAGAAGTGTCGGTTTTTTGCCGCTCCTCGGGCTAATGCCGGGAAACTGGATCAGTGGCAGACGGGTGGATTGCCAAAAAGCCAGCAGCGCCAGCAGCGCACAGGCCGCCAGGCCGATATCGATGGCATTGACCATCGCACTGCGCGCCAAGGGATAATAGCGGGAAAAATCGGCGGAAAGCGGCAACAGCAGCACCTGCGGATTGGCGAAATGCTGTATCACCGTCGGCGGCAGCGGGATATTGTCCGCCGCCTGCAATGTGCCAGTAACATGCACACTATACCACTTGGTGACACCGGCTCCGGTTAACGCGGTGCCGAGCAGGCCACCGACCAGCCGCAGTGACTGCGACAGCGCGGTGGAAATACCGAGAAATTCCCGTGGTGCCAGGGTTTGCGTAAACAGGGTGACGTTGAGCAAGATAAAACCAATGCCGACCCCGGACATCATCATCAACGCCAGCAGTACGCCAAAACTGCCGCGATTGCCGAGCAACGCCAGCAGTGCACAGGCGCTGGCCGCCACCAGAAAACCCATTTGCGGCAAACGCATCGGATTACGCATTCTGGTGACTATACGGCCATTGATAATCGCGCTCACCGTAATGCTGACACCCATCGGGGTGATCAGCCAGGCCGCCTGTTTTGGTGAATAGCCATAGCCCCCCTGAAACAGTAACGGCATAAAATAGAGCAAGGTAAATAATACCGCCCCGATCAGCGCCGAGATAATAAACAGCTGCCGCATTGGGCCGATGGCAAACAATGGCGGTGGCAGTATCGGCGAATGGGCGCGGCGCTGCTGAAATAGCAAAATGGCGCTGCTCAGCCCGCAGGCCAGCATCAGGGCGATCAAGGTAAACGCCGAGCCGTTGCTGGGCAGAAACTCTGCCAGTAGTTGCAGGCTGCCGAGTACGCACATAATCAGCAGTGCGCCCAGCCAGTCAAGACGGATGGCCGCTTTCTTTTGCGGTTTAAAGTAGGGCAGATAGCGCCAGGAGACCACCAGCGCCAGCAGCCCGAGCGGTAAGTTGAGATAGAACACCGATCGCCAGCCGTACTGTTCGGTCAGTATCCCGCCGAGAGTGGGGCCGAGAGCATTGACGATGCTAAAGGCGGTGCTGAATAAAATTTGCCAGCGCAGCCGTTGCCGCGTATCGGGAAACAGTTCGGGAATGCAGGCAAAGGCGGTACCCACCAGCATCCCGCCGCCGATACCCTGCACCGCTCGCCATAGGATCAGCATCGACATGCTGCCGGCAAAAGAGCATAGCGCTGACGAAAGGGTAAAAAGTAGCGTAGCGGCCAGCACAAAATATTTGCGACCATAGTAATCGCCAAGACGGCCAAAAATCGGCACGGTAATAATCGAGGTCAGCAGATAGCTGGTCGCTACCCAGGCATAGAGGTCAAAATTCCCCAAATCGGCGACGATATAAGGCATGGCATTGCCGATCACCGTTTGATCCAGCGCCGACAGCATCAAAACCAGCGCCAGACCCAGTACGGCCAGCAGTGAACGACGAAAGGTCATTGGAGAATCAATTACGGAATCAGTCATAAAAACGTGCTCTGCGGCAAAAAGAGGAGCAAACAGCCCGGCGGAAGACAGCCAGCAGCATAGGGGGTATTGCCATGGCAACGCAAAGAGGAGTTTTGGATTACCTAATCAGTTTTACTTATAGTTGGCATCCAGGGGACGGTGAGGTGTGTTATCGCCGATTACTCAGGGTCATCAAACTGTCGACCACTTTTTTAAGTCCTTTATTCAGTGGCTTATCCTGACGCAATACCAGCGCCAATTGACGTTCTAACGGCGGCATAAGTGGCTGCATCACTAGCCCCATCTCCTCAGTCGCATCTTGCATGGCCAACTGCGGCACGATACTGACGCCCAGCCCGGCGCGCACCATCTGTTTTATTGCCTCAATGCTGCCTAACTCCATCACTGGTCGAGGTTTTAGACCTTGTAATTGAAACCAGTTGTCGATCAGCAAACGGGTACTGCTACCGCGCTCAAACAGCACCAATGGTATCTCCACCAGCTTGGCAGGAGTCATGTTATTTAGCCGTTCACTCCCTGCCGCGGCGGCGATCAGTAAAAATTTTTCCTCAAAAAGCGGGGTGATCGCCAGATTTTTCCCCGCTGCCGGTAGCGTCACTAATGCCAAATCAAGACGATTTTCTGCCACCCCTTTTACCATCTCGTCGGTGTTGCCAATGCGTACACTGACCTCCAGCTCGGGCCAGTCTTGTTTCAGCTGGCCAAGTAAGGGGGGCAGCAGATGGATACAGGCGGTGGCACCACTACCCAGGGTCACGCTGCCGCTCACTCCTTGCGCATGATGTGCCATACCTTGCAAGGCAAGTTCAATGCTTTGCTCAATTTGGGGGAGGTGTTGTAGCAGCGTGTTACCCGCTGAGGTGGGTTTCATTTTTTTGCCAATACGTTCCAGCAGGTTAAGTTGGAAGTATTTTTCCAACTGGCGAATTTGCAGACTGACCGCTGGCTGAGTCAAATCAAGCTGTTCGGCGGCGGCAGAAAAGCTGCCCAGTCGCACCACCAGGGCAAAGGTGGCCAGTTGATCAAGATTAAGTCTGGTGCTCGGCGGCAGATTCATGGCAAAGTTTTTCTTATAGTGATGATAAGTTGAGAAAGCTACATTAAGTTAACTGTTTACTTTACTCTTAAAATCAAAGCAATAACCCAGACTGAGAAACCACTATGTCTTTAACTCACCCCGCAGCAGATGCCATTGTATTAGCTGATGCCAGTGAAGCCGATATGTCGGCAGTGCAGGCCATCTATGCCCATCACGTTATTTATGGTTTATCCAGCTTTGAGACTGAGCCGCCGTCTGTGGAAGAGATGTTGCAACGCCGTCGGCACGTCGTGAGCAAAGGGCTGCCTTATCTGGTGGCCAGATATCAGGGAGAGATTGTCGGCTACTGTTATTTGTCACCTTACCGCCCGCGTTACGCCTATCGCTTTACTGTTGAGGGTTCGGTGTATATCGCTCAGGGCCATCAGGGCAAGGGGATTGGCAAGACGCTGCTGGCGGAGGCCATTGCACGCGCCGAACGCGGTGGCTGGCGGCAGATGATGGCGGTAGTGGGGAACAGTGAAAATATTGCCTCGCTGCGTCTGCATCAGGGGCTGGGGTTTACTACTATCGGGCAATTAACCGCTGTGGGTTTCAAACATGGCCGCTGGTTGAATACGGTGCTGATGCAGCGCCCGTTGGGCGAGGGGGACAGCACATTGCCCCCCAACGCGTAATAATTACCTTTTTTGCTACTGTTTATCCCTGGCTTAGCTGATAAATATCTTTTGATTCCAGCACCTTGTCGCCATCACCGCGACGAGCGGCATTCAGCATGGCCCAGCCCACGTTTTCGGTGGTAAGGATAGTTCCGGGCATTAATGGCCGCAATATGGCGATAAATGGCCACAGCAGCGGGTAAAGCAGGCGATAGGCCAGTGTGCGGGATTGCACACCGTGCATTGGCTGGATCACCCCAGGTCGGAACAGGTATACCGCTTTAAACGGCAGACTCAACAGGGCATTTTCGGTTTTCCCTTTTACCCTGGCCCACATGCTTTTACCGCGTTCGCTACTGTCGGTGCCTGCGCCGGTAATATAAACAAAGGTCATCAGCGGATTTAAGCGCAGCAGGGTATGGGCCACCGACAGCGTCAGATCGTAGGTAATATGGGCATAAGCTGTCTCTTGCATACCCACTGATGACACGCCAAGGCAGAAGAAGCAGGCATCAAACCCCTGCAACTGGGACTCTATGTCGGTCAGGTCAAACAGATTGGCATGAACAATTTCGCGCAGTTTTTCCGCTTGCTTACCCACCGGTGACCGCCCCAGCGCCACCACTTCGCTCACGTCTTGCGCCAGCAGTGATTCACGCAATACACCCTGACCGACCATTCCGGTAGCACCTAAAATGAGAATTCTCATGGGTATTCCTTAGTAACAGGGAGCAGCAGTGCACAGCACTGAACGTCGGCCAATATTATTTGCGCCAGCGTTTGCACTGGCAGTGAAAGACTGTACGCCAGCGCGGCAGTGGCGTACAGATAATCAGTCGAGCGACTGGTATTTGATATAGTTATTGCTGCAGTTGAGATTGCCGATATAACGCAATGTGGCAGCAGGTCCTTTGGCGCTGAACGGCACCCGGTAAGTACCGTTATCGGCTTTGACATTATCGGTGATAAACGCCAGGGCCGGAGTTTGAGTGCCGAGGTCGTCTTTATCATTTCCCCAATTGGGTAGACGGTTTTCCATAAAGTCGCGAGTGACCACGTCGATGGCATTTTGCGTGGTGATCGTGGCGCAGGCCTGCGGCGTGGTGCGTTGCATCCATACCGGGTAGAGGTAAACGCAAGCGAGGATAATCACTATGCCAATAAACAGCAGCGATATTATGCCGGTCAGCACAATTTTGCTTTTGGTTCCAACCATGGAAACTCCTGGGTTTATAAAAATTTAGCGGCTGTAAGAGTAAGGGATTGGGCTTAAATGTCAATTTCCACTTTAACTTCAACTTCAAGGTCAACTCCAACTTCAAGGTCAAGGTCAAGGTCAAGGGCATTCGCTGCGCTCACTGGGCGGCGGCCCAGAGCGCCTCTATCACTTAAGTGGCAATTTTTACTTAAAAGTCAATTTACTCCGAGCAAAGGGTTTCGGTTTTATTATTGCAGTGGCAACTTAACCCGCGGTGCCGAACCGACAAGGGGACTCGCAGTCGCTCGAGTCCCCTTGACCCCTGAGCTTTTTGGTGTTGTTGATGCGTGTATTGCCCTCGGTTGTAGTTCTTTCCAGTGACATCGGTGTGTGGCCTAAACCACGCCGCTGCGCGGTCCCTTCACTCGGTCGCGAGCCAAAAGCGTCTCGCTCCACGTCGCTCAGCGTAGGTTTTGAATCGGCCAGGAAACATTTAAAGCAAAACCGGCAACATCAAAGGTCAACTGCGAAAGACAAAAAGACAAAACAGTAGTTTCTGAAACCGTATGGTGTACATAGTTTGCTGGCACATTCAGAGACGGCGCCGCGCGAAGCGGAGGGAGACGTTTTTGGCTCCCGACCGAGCAAGGGGACTGCGTAGCAGCGCGGCTCGTGCCACGCTGGGGGTAACTGAAACATAGCCGGTAATAGGCAGCAGACGAATCAAAGACACCAAAAGGCCCAGGATTGTTAAGGAGCGGGCCAGCGCTCCTTAACTCGGTTCGGCACAGCGGGTCAAGTTGCCACCACTATTATAAAACCGAAATAACTCCTCATAGCCCATTGACTTTAAGCCACAAATTGCCATTTAAGCCCAACCCGAAACAACTCCTCATAGCTAATTGATTTTAAGCCCACCCCGTAGCAGCTCCTCTAAAGCCCATTGGCTTTAAAACAACAATTGCCTTTTAAGTAGCAAACTTTAAAGTCCTCACTTTAAAACTTTCAATTGCCCCCGATCATTATAAAAACGCCGATACGCCAAATACCCGGCAATAATGGTCGACAGACTGGCGGTCGCCAATAGCATAAAAGTGACCATAATCTGATACTTGATGGCTTTTACCGGATCGATACCGGCAAATATCAACCCCGACATCATACCGGGCAGGCTGACCAAGCCTACGGTTTTGGCGGCATCAACGGTGGGGATCATCGCTGAACGGATACTGTCACGAATTATCGAACCCGAAGCCAACTTGCTGCTGGCACCGAGGCTGAGCATTTCCAGGATTTTTTGCTGATTATCGGCAAAACGCTGGTTGAGGTTGCTGTAACAAAGTCCCACCGCCACCATGGCGTTGCCGGCAATCATCCCGGAGATCGGGATCACCTGCATCGGTAGAAATTCAATAGAACCACTTAATATCAGTACCGAGAGCGTCAGGGCGGTGCCCACCGTAATGGCAATAAACGAGATGACAAAACCGTTATCAATATTGCGACTGCGTTTTTTGGCATTCAGCGCCGCGTTAATACAGATAAATAACACCATCAACACCGTTAAGCCGGCGTTGTTGAGCTGAAAAATATATTTCAGGACATAACCGACAATCACCAACTGCACAATGGCGCGGGCAACGCTCCAGATAATGTCTTTTTCCAGGCCCAACTTCTCTTTCTTACTGACCAACAGCGCGAATACCACCAGAATTAACGCCAGGCCCAGTGATTCGTTGGTAATGTTATGCTGATTCATGGCTATTTTCTCCCGCAGGCTGACGCGCCAAAGTGATCACCCGCTGGGCGTGGCGAATTTCATTGCTGTCATGGGTTACCCACATCACCGCAATACCCTGTTGTTTCACCAGATCGGCAATAATGGAATTAACGTTGCGCTTGTTTTCTTCGTCCAGCGCGCTGGTGATCTCATCGAGCAACAGAACTTTGGGCAAAAATTGCAGATTACGCAGCAGCGAGACGCGCTGTTTCTCTCCCCCCGATAGTGATTGCACTTCTTTATCCAGCATTTCTTTTGGCAGGTTGACGCGTGCCAACCAGTCGCACATATGCACCCTGTCGGCTTTTTTACCGCGGATCTGATAGGGTAGAGCCAGATTATCAAATACCGTTTGTCCAAAAAGCACCGGCGTCTGAAAACAGTAGGAAACCTGTTGCCGGTAGTGTTCAACATTGAGTTGGCTAATATCCTGGCCGGTAAAAAATACTTGTCCACTGGATGGATTTTGCAGCGAGGCGACAATTTTCAGTAGCGTGCTTTTACCGCAGCCGGAAGGGCCGGTCAGCAGCGTAAACTCACCGGCATTAAGCTCAAGAGAGGTGGGAGGCAGCAAAACCTGTTGATTCAGGCTGAAGCTGACATCCTGCAAACGTAATAAAATTTGTGGGGATGACATGGCAGGCTCGTGAGAAAAAATTATGCGCTGATTTTAACGTATTAAACCCCACAGGCCGAAGGGGAAAATGTCACTTTTGGTTTAAAAAATCACAGCTTGTGTGTTACCAGCGCATTGTAAGTTTAATCATCAAAGCTCCGGCGGCCTGATGGCAAAGACTACTCATCATCCGTCAGATAATCGGGCGGGAAAGTGATTTTTTGGCGTATGTTTTCAACATCAATAGTAATTTGTTGCTGCCTGTTGGCATCAAAGGGGGCATAAGGATAATCGAGATCCCCATCCTGCATGTCTTTTTTAAGTAGATACTCAAAGAGCAATTTATATTCATAAAGACTCAGTTTTATATTGTGGCTGGGATCGCCATGAAAGGCATTTAAATCGCCATAAGTCAGTTTGGGGGAATAGTATTTATTTATCTCGCGCATTACGGTGTTGACCAATGCATCATTTTCACCAATAAAAGTCAGTTTATTAAAATAGATATCTTTGCCTCTTGGCATGCCGTCTATTAACGAAGGATTAATTTTGGCAAAGTCGTTTTCTGTCGGAGCCGTACTTTTAACAATATAGGAGTCAGGGGAGTGATCGACGGGCACTACTGCCTCTTTTATTTTCCCCTCGGCTTGGGCAAATTTAAGATCTGCGGTCTGTGAATTCCGTTCTCTGTCGATGGTATAACACAAGGCGTGCAGGGCTTCATGAATAATAAGCATTTTCTCGCTGGGTGGTTTGAGGTCTGCTTTAAATCTCCCTACCTGAAAAAAATCCTTATGATGATGCAAATTGTTCAGTGATTCACCGTCAAAGACCATAATGCCGGTAGGTATATCGGTAAAGGCAGGAATGTTTTTGCCCAAAAACCGTTTTTGCTGTGCCGAGTCGCGCGTAATTAATACCGTAATACGTGGCGCTTTAGGTCCGTTGGCGTCATTGAGTAGCTGATGACGTAGCGAAACCATTTTTTTAAAAGACGGGGACTGACTGTAAGCCTGTTTGATCGCCAGTCGGACTTTTTCCAGGCCACTAATTTGCGCTGATGTCATATACCCGGAACCCACTCTAAAAACATCATCTAAAACGTGTGAGGCAAAGATCCCTTTGCCGTCAAAGTAGGTGGTGTCAGGGGTTCCTTTCGCGGCGGTAACGCCATCGACAATCTGTTGCGGGCGCAGAATAGGGAATTTAACAGGTTGCGGATGAGCATCAACGCCTGGCGTGCGGGCATTGGCAATTAAAAAAGAACCGGCAGGATTGATATCTCGCAAACCGGGAACAAACTCAAGTGGCCCGCCAATGATAAGACGCCGCCACCATGGGTCGTCTTTACTTAGGCCATTCAGGGCGCCACGCTTGACCCGCAGCTGCCCAGCGGACGCCGGTGGTGTCACTTCAGATTTTGTCATCAAATATTTTTGGCTAATTGCGTTATTAAAGGGTAATCGCCTACGCCGATTTATCTCTTGCACTGCAGGCGGAGGAGGTCTGCCTGTAACTAATGAGGTATTTTCTGTTGAGCCATTGGGTCGCAGAGCAATAGGAGAAAGTGATTGTATTGACATAGATATCGTCCTCAATGAAATAAATATTCCGCTTATCCCGCAAACAGCTAGGGGGCAACGCGGATTATTCAGGTATAAAACCCTTTTATCACCCATGATCCTGCTGCAGCCATAAATATATTGGCCGTTTGCTTTGGGAGAAAATAAGATAAAGCAGCACAGCGTGTACTGACAGGCTGTCTTCCAATAGGTGGTTTTTTCTCAACAGAAAGTTCATGGCAACTTGCCAGACTATTAATACATCAGCGGGAAAATCGGCGCGACAGAAATAAAAAACCCGTCGGCGTTAACCAACGGGTTTTTATCAGTGAATAGCTAGTGCTTTATCTCAGGCTGCAGGCCTGGCGATCACATTGCGATTTTCCATACGGACTTCGGCAATATTTACGTCAATAATATCACTTTGACGGTAGGCCACTTCGCCTTTAATCAATACGCTACCGGTATCCTGGCTGCAAACCAGTTCATCACGCACGGCATGCAGGAAAGGTGCTGGAATAAAGGCCACAGCGCCGATATCTTGCAGACGGACACGCAGACCGCCGCGAGTGACATCGATAATTTCAGCGCTGAATTTAACTTCGGTGCCAACTTTATCTTCCAGATAACGGGCATACAGCCAGTCACCGACGTCACGCTCTGCCATACGATTCAGACGTCGACGCTCGGCAAGCTGCACGGTCATCTCATCTTGTGGTTTCTCGGCGCTTTGCTCGGTGATCATTGCCTTTAACAAGCGGTGGTTGACCATATCG
The DNA here is from genome assembly GCF_012933545.1 of Rouxiella aceris. Lineage (GTDB taxonomy): Bacteria > Pseudomonadota > Gammaproteobacteria > Enterobacterales > Enterobacteriaceae > Rouxiella > Rouxiella aceris. The sequence goes on from NZ_JAADJU010000003.1 coordinate 481,377, forward strand.
CCATATTTACGGATCGGCGACGTCCAGGTGGCGTACGCTTCAAGTCCAAGACCAAAGTGTGGGCCGGGCACGGTGCTGATTTCTGCAAAAGTCTGGAAGCGACGGATACGGCTGTCGAGAAACTGCGTTGGCATAGCGTCCAGCTTACGGCGCAGGGCACAGAAGCCAGGCAGCGTCAGCAACTCGGCGGCATCTGCTTCCACGCCATTTGCCTGCAGAACAGTAACTGCCTGCTCAACCAATAACGGGTCAAAACCGTTATGTACGTTATAGACGCCAAAACCCAGACTGTCGCGCAGGGCAATAGCGGCACAGACGTTCGCTGCAATCATGCACTCTTCAACAATGCGGTTGGCGATGCGGCGATGTTCAGCCACAATTTCCAGTACATTGCCTTTTTCACCCAACACAAAGCGGAAATCGGGACGATCTTTAAATACCAGGGCGTTGGTGGTGCGCCAGGTGCTGCGGGCATCACTGACGCGCTTGAGCAGACGGATCTGTTCAGCAATGGTGTCGTTTTGCGGTTGCCATTGCGAGCTACCTTCCAGCCAGTCAGAAACCTCGTCGTATACCAGTTTGGCATTGGACTCGATCCAGGCAGCAAAGAAGCGAATGTCTGTACCCAGAGCACCGTCGGCAGCCAGGGTCACGCTGCAAGCCAATACCGGACGGCGTTGATTTGGCAGCAGTGAACAGAGATTGTCGGACAGTTCACGCGGTAGCATCGGGATATTAAAACCCGGCAGATAGTTGGTAAATGCGCGTTTGCGAGCGATATTGTCAGCGTCGCTGCCTTCAGTGACATAGGCAGTAGGATCGGCGATGGCAATCATCAGCTTCAGCGTACCGTCACCGTTATCTTTAACGTAGAGGGCATCGTCCATATCCTGCGTGCTGGCGCTGTCGATAGTGACAAACGGCAGGGCGGTGAGATCTTCACGAGTCAGACCCTGTTCCAGCAGTTCGGTAACGTCAAATTGCGGCGCTTCACGCTCCAGATTATGACGTGCCAATGTTACCCACCAGGGAGCAAAGTCATCACTGCCGGTGGTGATCCATTCGGTCAGTTCAGCCTGGAAGCCGCGATCGCCTTCTTTTAACGGGTGGCGGCGCATTTCGGCAACACACCAGTCTCCATCATTTAGTTCGTGAGCAAAGTTGCGCCCGGTACGGCACTGAATGGCATCACGCAGCAAAGGATGGTCAGGCATTATCGCCAGACGGTCATCTTTTTTAATCACCCGGCCGACAAAACGACTTAAGAAAGGCTCGACCAGTGTTTCTGGTTGAACAATCTCACGCTCTTTTTCGGTATGAACAGACGCAATAACCCGATCGCCATGCATGACTTTCTTCATGTAAGGAGGCGGGATGAAATAACTTTTTTGACCCTCTACTTCAAGAAAGCCAAAGCCTTTCTCAGTTCCTTTTACAATGCCTTCAACACGTGGAGTCTGAGAGTGAAGTTGCTGTTTTAGCTGTGCGAGCAGCGGGTTATCTTGAAACATATCGTCCAGAGAATAAGGTTAGGATGGTTCGATTAGCGGCAGACAGTTTTACGCGAATCAGCCACTGTGGGCAAGCAGCATCTGCCTATTTTAACGTTATTAAAGCTGAGGGTAGAGCCCTGCACAGGCTTTATACAATATTGACAAAATCAGGGGAGAGGATGGTACGGCGGCATAAAAAATGGGTGCCGGAATTTCCGGGCACCCTTATATCAGCAGGGATCAGGCAATACGACGCGTATCGACTATCGCTTCGCAGCGACGGATCGCTACCGGGATCGACTTGGAGGTCGGAGTATGGGTCTGGTCACCAAAACTGGACAGCGGTACCAGCGGGTTGGTTTCGGGATAATAAGCTGCCAGATTACCGCGAGGAATATCGTAGCTTACCAGCTTGAAGCCGCTGACTTTACGCTCAATACCGTCATCCCACAGTGTTTCGATTTCAACCAGTTCACCCTCGTTAAAACCCAAATCAGCCAGGTCCTGCGGGTGGATAAACAACACTTCACGCTGACCATAGACGCCGCGATAACGGTCATCCAGGCCGTAAATGGTGGTGTTGTACTGGTCATGTGAACGCAGCGTCTGCAAGGTAAAAGGTGCGTTGTCATGTTGCATCGGGATCACTCTTTCCGGCAGCGCAGCCGCGCTGAAGTTGGCTTTACCGGTCGGGGTATTGAACGTCAGCTCTGCCGCGGCACTGCCAAGGTAAAAGCCGCCCTTGATATCGCAACGTTTATTAAAATCAGTAAACCCTGGAATGGTCGCCTCGATATGATCACGGATCAGATTGTAATCATCCGCCAGCGCCAGCCAGTCGAGATAACGGGTACCCAATACCGCATTGGCAATACCACAAACGATGGCAGTTTCTGAGCGTTGTTCCGTGGAAAGCGGGATGCCGACGCCTTCAGAAGCATGCACCATGCTAAAGGAGTCTTCTACGGTAATAAACTGTGAACCTGTGGCCTGCATATCCAGCTCGGTGCGCCCCAGGGTAGGCAGGATTAGTGCTTCGCGTCCCGGTGTTAAATGACTGCGGTTTAGCTTGGTGCTGATTTGTACCGTTAAATCACAGTTGCTCAAGGCTTGTTCGGTTCGCGGGGTATCCGGTGCCGCTGCCGCCAGATTGCCGCCAAGGGCGATCAGCACTTTGGCTTCTCCGCGCAGCATGGCTTCCAGAGCCTCTACGGTGTTATGGCCCGGTTCACGCGGTGGAGTAAATTTAAAATGGCGTTCAAGGTTATCGAGCAGCGGCTTAGGCGCTTTTTCATCGATACCCATAGTGCGGTTGCCCTGCACGTTACTGTGACCGCGAACCGGACACAGACCGGCGCCCGGTTTACCCAACTGACCAAACAGGAGTTGCAGATTGGTGATCTCTCGTACCGTAGGTACTGAGTGTTTATGTTGAGTAACGCCCATTGCCCAGGTGCAGATCACGCGTTCGGCTTGCATATAGATCCCGGCTGCCTCACGAATTTCTGCTTCGGACAGACCAGACTGCTGAGTAATTTGCTGCCAGCTGGTTTCATCGACAATTGCCAGATAATCGTCAATACCGTGGCAATGCTCGGCGATAAAATCGACATCGAACAAAGCCGGTTCACCGCTGGCAAGACGCTGGCGATGGCTTTGCAACAAGGCTTTGACCATACCGCGTACTGCTGCCATATCACCGCCCAGATTAGGCTGATAATAGGCAGAGCTGATGCGCCCGGCTTTGGTGGTGACGACTTCCAGCGGTTTTTGCGGGTCGGCAAAACGTTCCAGTCCACGCTCACGCAGGGTATTGAAGCTTACAACTTTGGCACCGCGATCGGCGGCATGACGCAGGCTGTGCAGCATACGCGGATGGTTGGTACCGGGATTCTGACCGAAGACAAAGATAGCATCGGCTTTCTCAAAATCATCCAGGCGAATCGTCCCTTTACCGACGCCAATACTTTGCTTGAGGCCAACACCGCTGGCTTCGTGACACATATTTGAACAGTCCGGGAAGTTATTGGTACCAAACATGCGGCCAAAAACCTGATAAAGGTAGGAGGCTTCATTGCTGGCACGGCCGGAAGTATAAAAATCGGCCTGATTCGGGTTTTCAAGACCATTAAGATGACTGGCAATCAGTGAGAAGGCATCATCCCAACTGATGGGTTCGTAATGGTCAGTGATACGATTATAACGCAGCGGATGGGTCAAGCGGCCCTGATATTCCAGGAAATAGTCGCTCTGTTCGCGCAGTTTAGCCACGCTGTGCCGGGCAAAAAATTCCGGTTCCACCGCTTTGCGCGTGGCTTCCCAACTAACGGCTTTCGCGCCATTTTCACAAAAGCTGAAGGTGCTGTGATTATCATCGCCCCAGGCACAACCCGGACAGTCAAAACCGCGACCTTTGTTAACACGTAGCAGGTTGCGCAAGTTGGACAGTACTTTTTTACTGTCAAAAACGTAGCGGGTAGTCGCTTCCAGTGAACCCCAACCGCCAGCCGCGCCGGTATAGGGTTTTATCTCGGATTTAAATTTCATATTAGGTCTTCGCAGGTGTTGAGTTGTTTCAACTTGGTTGAAAAGTGCGTAGTGGTATTGTTAATTTTATGTCACAAGTTTAGTAAGGGGGCAGATGATCGTCTAATCGAATGATGCAATCGTGAGATAGAGCGCATCGATAATGGAGATGATTACCATAGATGAGATAAATGACTGCTAGGTTGCTGCCTGTTTATTCGTCAAGTTGGCGGCAGCTTAAGCAAATTGTAAGCAAATGGTTTCATTGTGAAACTCTTAGCAAAAGTCTTATTGTTTAGCTTCTGCGTTAATTGATGCACCCTATGCCGCCATTGTTTCAATTTTACCTTGGCCGGCTGCCCACTCCCTGGGTTTGGCTGACTTCAAAGAGCGTTTGAGGATAATTAAGTGAAGCGTTTTGTATTAAGTATTTTGTCCGCAGTATGCTGTGTTACGGCAACACAAGCCTGGGCTGTGGCACCTCTCGATGTGCCGGTAGTACCGCCGAGTATTGATGCTGCCTCCTTTGTTTTAATGGATTACGCCAGTGGTGATGTCCTGGCCGCAGGTAATCCGGATGAGCGCCGCAACCCGGCCAGTCTGACCAAACTGATGACCGGTTATGTTATCGACCGCGCGCTCGACCAGCATAAAATCACTATGGACGATGTGGTAACCGTACCACAGGAAGCCTGGGTTGCCGGTAACAAAAATCTTGATGGGTCTTCGCTGATGTTCCTTAAACCGGGCGACCGTGTGACGGTTCGCGATCTGGTACGTGGCATTATTATTGATTCAGGTAACGACGCCTGTGTGGCGATGGCTGATTACGTCTCCGGTAGCCAGGATGCATTTGTCGGCGTGATGAATCAGTATGTACAAAAACTTGGACTCACCAATTCCCACTTTGAAACCGTTCACGGGCTTGACGCGCCGGGTCAGTTTACAACGTCCTATGATTTAGCCAGGCTTTCGCGTGCCATTATCGGCGGCGAACCTGAGGAATATCATATGTATAATGAGAAGTCGCTGACCTACGACAAAATCACCCAACAGAACCGCAATGGCCTGCTGTGGGATAAAAACCTCAACGTTGACGGTTTAAAAACCGGCCATACCGAAAGCGCCGGTTTTAATATTATTGCCTCGGCTACCGAAGGTAATCGTCGTTTGATCGCCGTGGTAATGGGAGGCAAAAGTGCCAAGGGACGTGAAGAGCAGGCGCGTAAATTATTGACCTGGGGTTTCCGTACCTTTACCAGCATGCAGGTATTTAAAGCGGGACAAAGCGTAGCCAGCGAAAAAGTATGGTACGGCGATAAGTCACAACTTAATGTCGGTAGCCTGGATGATGTTTACCTGAATATTCCGCAGGCCGACAGTGACAAAGTCAAAGCACAGTATGTGTTAAGCAACAAGCAGATTGAGGCACCGCTGCGCAAGGGGCAAGAGGTAGGCAGTATCAATATTGTCGATAATGGTAAAGTGATTAAAACCGTGCCGTTAGTCGCCCTGGATGACCTGCCAAAAGGTGGGATATTCAGTCGTGCAATTGATTATATTAAACTAAAAATCTAAGTCTGTTACTGATAGCGACCTGTGTCTTCTATGCACAGGTCGTTTGTTTTTGCCGATGTTGTTCTTGCCATTTTTATGCTGTATTTCCCCCTTTCGCTTTATCTGCCTCGTTTTTTATCTTGATAAAATCATTACCTGATATACTTTTGGGCTACTTCACTCACTTGGAATTACGATGCGCGGTCCGTATTATGGATATTAAGCAATTGATTTACCTATGTAATCTTGAGCGTGAAAAACATTTTGGACGAGCCGCAGAAGCCAGTTTTGTCAGTCAGCCAACGTTATCTATGCGACTGAAAAATCTTGAAAAAGAACTTGATCTTAATTTGATCAATCGCGGCAATAACTTTGAAGGATTTACCGCTGAAGGCGTACGTGTTTTAAGCTGGGCCAGGGAGATTGTTTCGGTCTATGAGGGGCTGAAACTTGAAGTTGAGTCACTGAAACAGGGGTTAAGCGGCACTCTGCGTATTGGCGTTATGCCGCAATGCAGTATTTCGTTACCTGCGTTGCTAAAAGGTATTGGCGAGAGTCATGCCGGACTGGACTATCGGGTTTCGGAGGTCAGTGCTGATCAACTGATTGAGGCACTGAGCAGTCATTCGGTGGATATTGGCATTGGTTTCTTTGAATTTTCGACCCTCAATGAGCTGCGTTTTCAGTTGTTTCCGTTGCAGGACGGTGGTGTTGATTTGGTTTATCATCCGCAACATTTTCCTCAGCTAGAGGTGTTAACCAACATTAATGCGCAGCAGGTCGCGGCGTTGCCATTATGTTTGTCGGAGTCTAGCCGCTATTTTCGCCGTTATCTGGACAACTATTTTCGCCAATCGGGACTTGAGCTACATCCAATTCTGGAAAGCACCTCAATTTTCCAATTGATGCAGGGCGTGTTTGTCGGCCTTGGCTGTGCGCTGGTGCCGCGCGGACATCTTATTGATGCTATGTCCCCGGCATTACGGCGATGTCCATTAGAGATTGCGCCCATGAGCCGTCATGCGGCGCTGGTGGTTGCTGAACCGGGCAGGGCAACGCCGCTGGCGCAGCATTTCTTTGCGGCTGCGAGTCAGTGGCTGGCTGCGCAGGCAACTGATTGAATCACTGAACTAATAAATGCGACATTTTCCTATTGCTGCTCCGGCTTGACCACGTCAAGCTTAGGCCCATCGACGCTATAGCAGCCTCAGTAATCGCAGAAAGAAGGGAACTACAAGATGAAAGCAATTCGTATCCGCCTGATGGCTCTTACTGTCACCGGTTTACTGTTAGCTGGAGGCGCCCAGGCTAATAATCTTCTTAACTCATTATCCGACGCTGCCAATCAGCAACTGGGAAATAACGGCAGCAGTGCCGGCAATGGCAATTCAATGGGGCAACTCTCTTCGTTATTAAGTGGCAGTGATAATAATCTTACCGCCAAAAGTCGCACCAATGCTGCCGGTATTCTTGGCTATTGTGTAAAAAATAATCTACTTTCTGCCAGTAGTGCCACATCGGTTAAAGATAAGTTGATGAGTAAATTGGGAATGCAAAACGCCAGCACAGCCCAAAAGACGGATTATCAGGATGGTCTTGCCGGGATTTTGCATAGCGGTAACGGGCAAAACCTCGATTTAAATAATTTGGGTAGTGGTATGACGCAAATAAAAGAGAAAGTGAAGGAAAAGGCCTGCAATGTGGTGTTGAAGCAGGCGAAGTCCTTCATGTAGTGGGGGCTTAAATGACAATTTGGTTTTTAATTACAAATTGGCTTTTAACTTCAACTTCAACTTCAACTTCAACTTCAACTTCAAGGTCAAGGTCAAGGTCAACTGCATTCGCTGCGCTCACTGGGCGGCGGCCCAGACCGCCCAAAGGAGGCGAAGGCGCGCCTCCTTTGGAATCCTGCGCCTTGTCCAAATTGAACAGTGTCGTGCCC
>NZ_JAADJU010000004.1 GCF_012933545.1 Rouxiella aceris
CCTACTTCAGAAAGATCGCCGCCCCCCATTACTTACCTCCTTTTTTATATTCAAAGGAACCATCCCATTTTGGCAAAGGTGCCGGAGGTAAAGGAACTATCTTATCTAGATCGGGGAAACGGGCAGAGGGATTTTTACCGATTTCATTCCTAATTAAAGTATATCGATGAACACGTTCATCATCTCTACTTAGACTTAAATAATTAAGTTCATCTGTAGAGGGAGGAGATTGAAAACCTTCTTGAAGATCCATGGCAGAATAATAATCTCCATTCATTACACCTAACTGATAGTAATAAGTAGCCATTTTGTAATTTTGATCTATTAACTTATAATGACTAGCTAATTCATAGGCAGCAGGTCCATAGCCATTATTAGCCGAACAGATAAGCATAGCTTTGCCAATTTCCGGTCTGTATACCAAGTTTTTTTGATGATTACCTAAATTCTTACTTACAAATATTCTGCCAACAACATATTGTCCTTCAGGATTACCCAGATCTGCCGCCTTTCTGAAATAAGCCAGCGATGCCATTTTATCAGGCTCGACGCCATAGCCATTTTCAAGATAATATCCCATTGCATAGTAGCCCGAAGGAATATTCATTTTTATCATTTTCTCTGCAATTTCAACGGCTTCTTCCGACTGTCTTTTACCCGGCAAGGAGTTTACTAGTCCCTGTAAAAGCAGATTTTGTAGATTTCGCATTGCTTTATAATGATCCTTATCAACAGCCTGGCGATAAAGGGCACCAATTGCGGCATAGTCTTTAGGCCCTTCTGCTTTTTCCAGTACTCTGGCCTGTTTAAACCAGTTATCAGCCTGAGGATCAAGAGCAGGAAGATAAACGTTTTCATTGGTACAGTTAAACTGAAGCTTATCTTCTTTATCCTGTGCAGACATAATTTCTTCCTTATTATCATGACAACCAATTATTAAAGATACCATAACAAATATTATATTTTTTTTGAAATTCATAATGTAACCTTAATCTTTATGACTCAAATACTTGCTATTATCAATAAATTCTATTAAAGGGGCCATTGGTTGCATATTATCTCTTCCTTTTTTAGAATTATTTTTAATCAACCTCTCCCAGTTGTTATAAATATTTGTAATATCACCACTAAAACCCTCCCCATTAGTATGCAAACTCCATAACTGATTTCTCATGGTAGCAATAATAGATGACGAATCAGTATCTTGAAGTGCAATAGCTATTTCACTATCAAATGCCATGCTACGTAAATTAATATTGGCGGAGCCCTGAATCATAAAAATATCATCAACCATCATCATTTTGCTATGCACATACACCGGCATCCACTTTTCAGCTTTTGAATCTGGTGAAACCAGTGTGCAAATAATGCTCTTTAAACCAGGGATCTGCTGTGGTTTAATCTCCTCAGTTACCCCCTTTTCTTTTTTGGCATAGTTAGGCATCAAATCGGCCCTTCCCAGGCAATCGAGCATTTTATAAGTCTGATAGCCGCCAGCTTCGTTTGAGGTCCAGCTTGGATCTTCTGGTTTTTCAGTGCTATTGGTAACAACAAATAAATACAAATAGCCGTGTTTTTCCGGATCGCGGCCAGATAAAATCAATTCCAGCGCCGTTTTTTTAAGCTGCTCGGCAATTTTCTGAAAACGAAAATATTGATTTTCAATATAGATATAGTTACGCGCTCGCTTTACACTTTCAATATAAGCCTTCAATATATCCCAGGCATTATATTGTGGCTGGGTACGGCAGATTTGGCCCATGACTCTGGTCAGCGGCATCGGTAAAAGTAATCTTTGGTTAATATCCTGCAGACGAGGGGGCGTAGGTGAAAAGGCTTCTTTATTAATCGATACTCTTTCCCTCTTCGGCGTACTATCGTTAGTATCTTTTTCCCATGCCTGAGTAAAATTATCACTCATATGTTTCAGGACTTCGCCATAAACACAGCTTGATATATCCTGCCATCCGGTAGGGCCATCACGGCCTCGATCACAACTCTGCATAAGAGATGAATGTTTATCGGTATCCCAGTATTGCGACAACATATTATGGCCCATAATAAAACCCACCGCTTTATCTGGATCAATATAGTCAACCAACACCATCTTTTGGTGATGGGTAGCACCAAATGACAGGGCCATATTTCGAAGTATTGACGAATCATCTTTTATAGAATAAGGAAGAGCAGCAATACGTGATATTACCGGGACGCTGTCTGTTTTCCAACTCAGTTCTCTGTGTCGGATAGAAAGATTTTTTATATCATTGTTTTCAGCCCTGAAATGCCAGTACTTATCAAATTCATACTGTTTACGTGTTTGAAAACTCAATTTTTCACCTGTTGCCAGGAGTACAAGTTTGTTTTCATTAAGACGTTTTTTATCTCTCAGAAAAGCCTCTTCCTTTCTTACAGGTCGGAGTTTAAATGAATTGGAATTATCAGGGAAATATGCTCCCCATCCCGGAAAATTCGCTTCCGGGAGCTGACCTGTGATAGAAAACCATACAAGAATACGGACGGTGACGCCGCGATTTGCCGCCTCTTCCAGTAACTCACCAACCATCTTTCCCTGGCCATTACGTTCAAAATACATCGATGCCTGAAATCCCCAGGTGATGATATCAATACTTTTTTGTGCTTGCTGAATGGCCCTGGCAAGCACAGCAAATGTTTTTTCTCCGTTAATTAATGGCGCATAAGCTGCTTGGCAGGGCGGATATTCTGTATTTTCAGGAAACCACTGTGGAGTCATGATAATACTGTTTGTTTTTCCAGGTACGGCATTACAGATCTGGGGAGTTAAAGTAGTCACGGTTGTTCCTTTTCTTTTTTTGAGTCAGCCCATTGAGGATTGAGTAATTGCTGGAATGTATTGCGCCAGCCAGCTCCCAGCTGTGAAGCGTCCTCCGTCTGGCCAGGATCAATCTCCCGAAACCCCTCAAGCGCGAGTGCATCTTCAGGTTTTTCCTGCCCTTCATTAACCATATTGATGTCGTAACGCTCACCACTGATCATTTCTAACCTATATTTCTGCGTAGGAATCTGATGGTCTATTTCAATATTTCCCTCTGCATCCGTTAACCCCTGTTGCACCAATTTACCGTTGGCAAATAATTTGTAAGGCTCATTGGCGCGCACTTTGGTCGGGCTTTGTGGCGAACCACCAAGCTGAAAACGCAGCGCCTGTTTCGGGACGCTTTGCGGGAATTGCGGATGGGTAATATCCATGCTTTCCGGGCCAATAACCGTCCAGTTGGTGGCTTTTACCGTCTGATTACCTGGACTACCATATTCAATCTGCCCACCTTTGAGGCGTATATAGGCACTTCCGCAGGTCAGCAGCAGTTCATCCTTTGCTGCAACAATGGTTTTTCCTGCATGACTGCTGATGGTCATATCCTTGAGGGAGGAGAGATGCATTTCATCGCTTTGCGCCTGTAATTCCACATTGCCTTTTGCCGCAAAAATCTTGATTCCCGTTTCCCGTGCAAACAGACTTATGGCCTTACCGGCAGCAAGGGTGATCCTCTTTAGCGCCGAGATATCCGCTTGCTGCCGGGCAGTTAACGTCAGGTTTTCTTCGGCATTAAGTTGTAGTGTTTTCGGGGTGGTCATCGCGATACCTGCCGGGGCGCTAACGAGTAATGCCGACTGCTTCATTTCATCAATCGCTTGCGTCAACAGGGATTTTTGTGAGGCGAGGTCTGCCAACTCTGCTTTAGCTATCTCTGCGGCTTCGCGTAGCGAGGAAGTCATAGTAATGGCATCTTTCAGTTGCTGACGGGCCTCCCGTATATCCAGCAAATCGGATACAGCCTGCGCACGTAAATCAGTGCTGATAAATAACCCTTTTCCCGCACGTACTGCGCCCCAGCCATCGGTACGCAACTCAAATCCTTCGCCTCGTTTCTTTCTCACGGAATCAACAATATGACCGAGGCTCAGCTCGCTTTTATTCGAATGAGGTGTACTAAGCTTGATATGCTCTATCCCGCGCTCGTCATCCATACGAAGCGTATTACCTGCCGGAGTGAGCAGTACATTCCGCTTATTATTCTCAATATTGACATGATCAGGGTGGCGGGAATCGTGCAGCACATGGGCTATATAGGGACGATCAAGGTTGCCATCCGCAAACTGAATGGCTACGCCAGTGCCGTCTAGCAACGGCCAGTGAAAGCCATAGCCATCGCCGCCGTAGGGTTTTGCCAGGCGCACCCAGCAGCTTTCAAAACCTTTTTTCCATTCAGCGAGGTCGAGATCAAAACGGATGCGGTAGCGCCCTTGCGGGTCGAGGTGAGCATAGGTATCTTTTTCCACCGTGCTGGATATGCGGGCTGACAGGGTGCCTGGCACCTGTGGCCATGGCTGTTCTGCCGGACGATAGGTGTGATCCTGGTTCCAGGGAATAGCGGTAAACGTTACCCAATAAGCGATATCTCGGCTGGCTCGCTCACACTGGGTGGAGACAATCAGCAGGCCATCGGGTGCATCTGGCCATACTTTGCCTGGGGTGGTGATCACCATCCCCGGCCGCAAGTCCATACAGGTGGATTTCCCTACAAAGGTCACCTGTTCAGTCAGCCAGCGTTCCTGACGACGTTTGGCATACCAGAGACCTTCACCCGGAGCTAGCGCATATTCCTTGCCGCGTTGTGGATAATGCTCGCCCCAGCGATAATCCTCGCCATATAAGGCTGGATAGTCCGGGTTGTTTTCAGCCATGCTGCCCATATCTTGCTGTGCCTGGCGATAGTTTTCATCGTTTAGCAGCATCGATTTGGGAATTACTTTGCGGCTAACGGACATATCCCAGACCGATTCCATCCCGCCATCAAACATCCCTGCCGGATGGCGAAAGGGAATAGCCAGACCTCGCTTCCAGGCGTAGGAGTGATCGGCAAATACAATCACGTCACTGTCGTTCTCTTCATCATACTCAAAGTAGAAGGACACCCCGCCATCGGCGAGACGGCGCGCAATATGCTGCCCGTCCGATTCGCCGTACTGCAGCATAAACTCATGCTGTGGATACGGGTCTTCAAGGGAAAAACGAAAATCCAGCCGGTCGAATTGGTGATGATTCAGTACCTTTTCGGTCAGGCTGATAATGCTGTCATTCTGCCAAACCGCGTTATTACACCCCTGCTCCAGTAGCGCCATCCGATGCTCCAGCACCGCTACATAGCGGGTTTCATCGGCAGTAGTACTGCACTGACGAAATGAGGTGATCAGGCCAGGAACTATGCGCGGTTTAACGGGTTCGTACGGCTTGCCATCCGGGTACATCAGAAACAATGCCGGATAGTTAACGACCCATTGTGCCGGAAGATCTTTCTGCGTACAGGTGAACTCAATTTCATAGCGCGGTATCTGGCTGATAGCTTCCGAGCTACTGAATTTGGCTACCGACAACATCACGCCCGGTTGTTTTGACTCCAGCTCGCGCAGGCGGAGCTGATAGTGGTTGTAAACGGCAATTTTTCCGCCTTCAATGATGTACTTGTCGATAGCCATTTATCGTCTTCCTTCCGTGGTCGGTTAATGCGCGATATCCATAGTGGTGATCAAGGTGTGCAAATGAAGCTGCAAACCCAGCGAGAGTGCCATCAGCAGTAAAAAACTCAGTACCACCTTTAACCAGGGGGAACGCCAGTACGCCAAGCCGGATGCCCCCTCGGTACTGACCACTACCGGGGGTTCCCTCCGGCTCGGGTCGCTGGTTATCAGTGAAGTGAGCTGCTGGAGTAATTGCTGACGGTCGGCATGGCCAGGGGTCTTGCTGTATTTTCCCAAAAAGCCAAGACACAACACGCGATGAAAGGCAGTAATAACTGCTATATCGGGAACAGGCTGTCTTAGCTGTTGGCGGATACGTTCATATAACTCATTGCCGGCATTAAACGACTGAAAAAAATATACCTGCAACGGCGCGTTGTGCCAGCTATCGTTGCCCGTAGACATCATGGTTTCATCCAGCAGCGCGCAGATGGCATAGAGAATATGATCAGCGGTATCGCGATGAATAGCGTGAGCCTGCAAAGCAGATTGCAATGATTCAACAATCATTACCCCCTGGCGATACAGGACCTCGCCAGAAGAAACTTCAGGTGTTTTATCTTTTGCATCCAAAAAGAAAATAACGCTTTCCTGTAAAAGATTATCGATAGTTAACTCATCGACTTCCTTGTTATATTTCATCCTTACATTCACCCAGTAAATAATTTAAACAGCGATCACCTAAATAGCCAACCCCAAAAAATAGAATATCCAATTATGTAACACTGGAATTAGAACCAGTCAAATACAAATTTTCAAAATTGTAATGAAAAGATGATTAAATAGTGCTTTAGCTTAATCATTAAAATTTATTAAAAAATCACCAATAACTAACTATTTTACTAATTTGGTTGCTGTAAAACCTCACTATTTCTCACCTTACAGATAAATTACTACCTTCATTAAGCTTAACCATTAGTTAGCCTTATGGTGGTGCTAGAAAATTTTAAACAAGCAACAGTCCTGATTATAAAATCGCGACTGTTACGTTTTACCGTAGACCTGCGGTCCAGAAGCGGTAACCACCTCCGCTCCATGGTCCGTTTTATCACCGAGGCAAATGAATGCACGCATTAAATTTCCTTTTCTTATTGGCGTTTAAAAAAAGAGGTCCCAAACCGCATATAAAGTAATTCCTACATACACTGCCACCCAGCAAAACAACAACCGCTTAACAATTTTTCCGTATTTCGTTTTACTTAGACAAACCATAATTATAAGCAAACACAAAACAACAACAATAAATGGAGTGATTATAACCGCTTGTATCAACCAGAATATCCTACTTCAGAAAGATCGCCGCCCCCCATTACTTACCTCCTTTTTTATATTCAAAGGAACCATCCCATTTTGGCAAAGGTGCCGGAGGTAAAGGAACTATCTTATCTAGATCGGGGAAACGGGCAGAGGAATTTTTACCGATTTCATGTTTAATTAAAAGGTATCGATGTACACGTTCATCGTCCCTGGTTACATTCAAATAGTGGATCATATCTGTAGGAGGTGGAGATTGAAAAGAATTTTGAAGATTTAAGGCAGAGTAATAATCCCCATTCCTTACACCTAACTGATAATAATAAGTGGCCATTTTGTAATTTTTATCTATTAATTTATAATGATTAGCTAATTCATATGCAGCCGGTCCATAACCATTATTAGCCGAACAGATAAGCATAGCTTTACCAATTTCAGGTCTGTATACCAAATTTTTTTGATCATTACCTAAATTCTTACTTAAAAATATTCTGCCAATAACATATTGCCCTTCAGGATTGCCCAGATCCGCCGCCTTTCTGTAATAAGCCAGCGATGCCATTTTATCAGGCTCGACGCCATAGCCATTTTCAAGGTAATACCCCATTGCATAATAGCCCGACGGAATATTCATTTTTATCATTTTTTCTACAATTTCTAGTGCTTCTTCAGACGGTCTCTTACCCGGCAAGGGTTTTACTAGTCCCTGTGAAAGCAGATTTTGTAAATTTCGCATTGCCTTATAATGCCCCTGATCAACAGCCTGACGATAAAGGGCACCAATTGCAGCATAGTCTTTAGGCCTTTTGGCTTTTTCAAGTACTCTGGCCTGTTTAAACCAGTTATCTGCCTGAGGATCAAGCGCAGGAAGATAAACGTTTTCACCAGTACAGTTAAACTGAAGATTATTTTCTTTATCTTGGGGAAAGACCATACCCCTGCTGGGGATATCACAACCGGTTAGAAAAATAATAGCACTCAGCATTAAATACTTTTCAACAAAAAACATGGCAGGCATATTTTTTCTGAAGAAATATCTCTTCACCATTACTTACCACCCTTTTTATATTCAAAGGAACCATCCCATTTTGGCAAAGGTGCCGGAGGCAGAGGGACAATCTTATCTAAATCGGGGAAACGGGCATATGGGTTTTTATCGATTTCATTCCTAATTAGAAAGTATCGATGAACACGTTCATCATCTCTGCTTAGATTTAAATAATTAATTTCATCCGTAGGGGGAGGCGATTTAAAAGCTTCTTGAAGGTCCATCGCAGAATAATAATGCCCATTCATTACACCCATTTGAAAGTAATAAGTGGCCATTTTGAAGTTTTTCTCTACTAATTGATAATGATTAGCTAATTCATAGGCAGCCGGTCCATAGCCATTAGTCGCCGAACAGATAAGCATAGCTTTGCCAATTTCAGGTCTGTATACCAAATTTTTTTGATCATTACCTAAATTCTTACTTAAAAATATTCTGCCAATAACATATTGTCCTTCAGGATTGCCCAGATCCGCCGCCTTTCTGTAATAAGCCAGCGATGCCATTTTATCAGATTCGACGCCATAACCATTTTCCAGGTAATACCCCATTGCAAAATAGCCCGAAGGAATATTCATTTTTATCATTTTTTCTACAATTTCAACGGCTTCTTCCGACGGTCTCTTACCCGGCAAGGGTTTTACTAGTCCCTGTAAAAGCAGATTTTGTAGATTTCGCATTGCTTTATAATGATCCTTATCAACAGCCTGGCGATAAAGGGCACCAATTGCGGCATAGTCTTTAGGCCCTTTGGCTTTTTCCAGTATTCTGGCCTGTTTAAACCAGCTATCAGCTTCTGGGTCCAAAGGGGGCAGATAGTCTGCTTCGTAAACACAAGTAAAGTTTATCTTTTCATTATCAACATAATTGTTCATAGCACTCACTCTAGTTGCTACTTTAGAATTTACTAATGAAAATAACATAATAATAAACACAATAATTATGGTGACTTTCAGGACGTTATATGAGCCACCTGGGTCTTTTTTATTATTCATACAACATTCCTTAATCTGCCATTTATTGATTGCAGGGGTAACAAGTGAATATCATTAATGATCCCATAGACAAGTCACTGCCAACGACTTTTCTCATAAAATCTGGCTGACTTTTAACACGCTCTGGTGAAAGGCTACTGCGATAGTGTGGTTTGCCATTTTCATTATAAAAAAAAGCAACTTCTCGGGTAGGCTCATTAGATTGTGTCATTTCATCAATCTCCTTGTTAGTTAGCTATAATTTTTACCTTGCGTGGTTTGATTTTATTATCACAGTGAAAGCGGTCATCTTTTGAATTTCGGTTAATTTTTGCCAGTGAGATATCAACCATTTCATATTGATGCGACTTGTTTGAGAGGGTATATTCCCGATAGTTTTTGTCGATAACAGAACCCTGTATATAAATCACGCCATCCGATACAACAGCAGCATACGTACTCTTATAAGCATCAACAGCATTATTATTTGAAGGATTCTCAAGATCTCTATAAGCTATGTAATAATTTTCTGTGCCATATTTATAACCAATATGCCTTACTGGGTATGCAATAACATTATCACTTGCGGCATAAATAAATTTACCTGTAAAAGCCATAATGTCGTTTTTTTCAGCTATAGTTATCTCATTTTGTGGTTTTTCATCAGTTGCCCCTGACGTAATTAGCCTCTTAATATTTTTATTTACATCATGATAATAAACGAAACCTCCGTGTTCACAGTCCTTATATTTTTCCAGGGTAAAAAAACGGTTATCATCAATACGATAAACCACCTGCGGATCTACATCTATTTCCACATCCTTTACCGTGTTTCTTTTACTCATGGCACTTGGAAAACCATAGCCAAAGCTCCCGCCTGTTGTTGGCATCCTGGCCAATAAAAAAATGGCAACAATAAATAGCAACATAACAATAAATACAATAATCATGATGACTTTCAAAACATTACCTGAGCCACTTGAGGCATTTTTATTATTCATACAACATTCCTTAATCTGCCATTTATTGATTGTTGGGATAACAAGTGAATATCTTTAATAATTCTACAGGATATTATGACCAATATTATGGATAGGCACTATTAGCAATAGCATATATTGATATTATATATAGTCATAATCAGAGTACAAAGGGGACAAACCGCTGACCAGGGAACCGCCTTTACTGGCTCTATTGCCTGTGGTACTAACCATCCCACTATTCAACCCCCTATCCTGTCTACAGACAATAAACTGCATGAGCTATAAATATTGCCATTATTAAAAGCTGATAAAGCAACATCAACAATAATTACAGTCCTTATGGTTGACGTGCCGAATAGTCTATCGTATCAACTTGATAAAATGTTTTACCGGGCCGGGCATACCATAGCCAAAACTTCCCCCAATCGTGGGCAGGTTGTAGATAACAATCAAAACCATTATCAGCAAAACACCCAACATCGATGAGATAATTAGCGTTCTATTGCTCATGGGTTAATCCTATTAAGCCAGGTAATTATCATATCTTCTGTTGCCTGAGAGTTTGCCAATTCTGTTTCACCGTTTTCTGTAGTCACTCGCTCAATAATCTGGCCATTTGACAAGGTAATCATATAGCGTGACATAGCGGGTTTCATCGGCAGTAGTACTGCACTGACGAAATGAGGTGATCAGGCCAGGAACTATGCGCGGTTTAACGGGTTCGTACGGCTTGCCATCCGGGTACATCAGAAACAATGCCGGATAGTTAACGACCCATTGTGCCGGAAGATCTTTCTGCGTACAGGTGAACTCAATTTCATAGCGCGGTATCTGGCTGATAGCTTCCGAGCTACTGAATTTGGCTACCGACAACATCACGCCCGGCTGTTTTGACTCCAGCCCGCGCAGGCGGAGCTGATAGTGGTTGTAAACGGCAATTTTTCCGCCTTCAATGATGTACTTGTCGATAGCCATTTATCGTCTTCCTTCCGTGGTCGGTTAATGCGCGATATCCATAGTGGTGATCAAGGTGTGCAAATGAAGCTGTAAACCCAGCGAGAGTGCCATCAGCAGTAAAAAACTCAGTACCACCTTTAACCAGGGTGAACGCCAGTATGCCAAGCCGGATGCCCCCTCGGTTCTGACCACTACCGGGGGTGCCCTCCGTCTCGGGTCGCAGGTTATCAGTGAAGTGAGCTGCTGGAGTAATTGCTGACGGTCGTCATGATCAGGGGTCTTGCTGTATTTTCCCAAAAAGCCAAGACACAACACACGGTGAAAGGCAGTAATAACTGCTATATCGGGAACAGGTTGTCTTAGCTGTTGGCGGATACGTTCATATAACTCATTGCCGGCATTAAACGACTGAAAAAAATATACCTGCAACGGCGCGTTGTGCCAGCTATCGTTGCCCGTAGACATCATGGTTTCATCCAGCAGCGCGCAGATGGCATAGAGAATATGATCAGCGGCATCGCGATGAATAGCGTGAGCCTGCAAAGCAGATTGCAATGATTCAACAATCATTACCCCCTGGCGATACAGGACCTCGCCAGAAGTAACTTCAGGTGTTTTATCTTTTGCATCCAAAAAGAAAATAACGCTTTCCTGTAAAAGATTATCGATAGTTAACTCATCGACTTCCTTGTTATATTTCATCCTTACATTCACCCAGCAAATAATTTAAACGGCGATCACCTAAATAGCCAACCCCAAAAAATAGAATATCCAATTATGTAACACTGGAATTAGAACCAGTCAAATACAAATTTTCAAAATTGTAATGAAAAGATGATTAAATAGTGCTTTAGCTTAATCATTAAAATTTATTAAAAAAATCACCAATAACTAACTATTTTACTAATTTGGTTGCTGTAAAACCTCACTATTTCTCACCTTACAGATAAATTACTACCTTCATTAAGCTTAACCATTAGTTAGCCTTAAGGTGGTGCTATAAAATTTTAAACAAGCAACAGTCCTGATTATAAAATCGGGACTGTTACGTAATAGACTAAAAATAGTTATTATTAAAAAAAACAGACCTACTGAGCCAAGTAGCGTACTTAACGGGATAACTCCAGAAGAAATTGATCTGTCTTCTCAAACAGATAATCAGTGGGGTCGGAACCGGATTGCTTTAACTCGATCATCTTTTTTATCTCGCTATCATCAAGCATAATCAATAGTTTACCCTGATCTCTCATCGCTCCTTTAGCCATTTTTTTGGCTGACTCATTGGCGCCATTACGAGTTAAAATAATGGCAACTTTTCTTAACCCTTTTTCAAGAAGGTACTTCTCGGTGGTAATAATTTGTTGTTGCCCGACTTTTTCGCGATAATTTTTAAACTCAAAAATAATATACTGACTATTTAACCGTTCAACTAATAACTTCCAAAAATCCGTTGTTGCTTTTATACGACAGACGTAATCATAACGATTCAAGCCATCATCCGTTCTCAGCTGACTTTGCCAGCCATAGAGGTCGTTTTCAAACAGATAGTTCAGGATTTTTTCAGCATGAATTTCATAGGAACGCCATGCGCCTTTGCCAAATTTAATCTTATCTAGTTCACTAACTAATGAATCGGCAACATCGGTTTCATTACCAAACGCCTGGGGATTATATAACCTTGCCTTATCATTACAATTTGTCGTCAACACGCAGTCAATATGTCGTCCTTTACGAGAGAACTCTTCCAGGCTTTTCAACTCCAGCAAATTGCAGAGCTGTTCAAACAGCTCCGGGAAGGGAGATGTCCAGCATAACAAATCTGCCAAATCGACAATATTGACAGCAAACTCCTTTTCCAATGCCTCCCGAGACATATCTTCAATGATTGATGATACCACTAATATCTTATTCTCTGCCACGGTTGATACGGAGCTAACAAGTCGTCTTACTGC
Organism: Rouxiella aceris; assembly: GCF_012933545.1. GTDB lineage: Bacteria > Pseudomonadota > Gammaproteobacteria > Enterobacterales > Enterobacteriaceae > Rouxiella > Rouxiella aceris. Next base: position 12,731 of record NZ_JAADJU010000004.1, read on the forward strand.
GTTCTTTATCAGCGACATTTGAGCACGTGTTGTCCGATAATATTTGATACCGATAATATACTGTTGCTGGTCGAAGTTAAGCTTAAGATCGTACCCCTTCTCCTTTGAGATGGAAACCTGATAATCCATAACCTCAAAGGTATTTGCCACAAAATTCTCAAACTGCACGGCAGGAGACAGATTGTTCATAATGATCCCTCACAATGGTAAATCACATCACTTGATTAAAACATTAATGGGTTAAGCTATTAATATCCCGAATATTTCATTTTCTATTGATTAATTGAAAAGATAAACTTTTAACTTTCGCCCTCACAAATAAAAGAGTAAAAACTTCCCGGCCAAACAACACCTATAATTAAATATAGAGTTTAACCGGGAATGCATTGATCATTTAAATATATGCGAATATAAAAATGGGTTCTATTTAAAATGGCTTCGGGGCATAAGTCAATAACTACAGGGGGCTCTTCTTGATGTTTGTCGTATTTTTCAAAAACAAATTTAAAATACATTATTAACGATATTGTTATATTTCACCTCTGCCACCCTAACCATAAACCAGGTGGGATGGCAGAGTTATACAAACATGCTAACATGACTACTTACTCGATAATGCGTGTTAGTTTTTCACTTACCTATTATTTATCTAAAACTCACTGATTTGGAAAACTGGCTACATCGCGGACCATATCATCGATAGCACCTTTGACATCCGCAGCTGTTATAGGGGCATTGCTGTTATCCACTGTTTTCCCATATCCTTTTCTAACAACCTTGACCAAAGGTTTATTAGTGGCGACATCCATAACTTCAAGTTCAAGAAAGAGTTCAGAGTTTTGAGTTCGGTGCCCTGAGGCAGCCATTGCACCTGCAATCACTGCGGCAACAGGTACTACTTCATAAAACTGCACATCTTTATTGCTCGCCGTTACTGCAGTGATCGCTGTCTTGACTATCATCCCCCCCTTTTGCGGTTGATTGACCAGTTGTATTCTCTGCCCAATGGCATTTTTCAGACGTTGCTCTGTATAAAGTCGAACTTGCTCCAAAGTACCTGCACTAACTCGGCTATCTGGCGAAGCGTGTGGGTAATATACGACAGGTGAAAAATAGATATTTTTATACTGCTGTTGGTGATAGTCAGGCGAGACCCAGCGTAACGTTTGATGGCCGCTGGCGGTTTGCACTGGCTTCAAATCTGAGTAGTTACCCAAAAAACCTGAATACTGATTCTTTTCTGCTACCTTGGCGGAGCAACCAGCCAGTACAGCCAGGAATATAACACACCCTATTTTGGTAGAAATTTGCAATGTTTTCATTATCATGTAACCTTGTGGTTGAATTATTAATTCGCATGCAAATCAATAAAGTAAAACCCTTATCAATTTGGTTAAATATCATTTAAGGTCAAGAATATGATTAACTCCAGTTTTATTTATATCTCATACATAGCATGGTTAGGTTTTGCGAGTGAGGCATCAAAATTATCACGTACATTTAAATGTACGAGTTAAGTTACTGTTCCTGAAACAATATTTTACTTCGTCATAAGTAAAGGGCGACAGGTGGAGAAGTGACAAGGCCAGTGGTAATGTAAATATCCCACCAAAATGGACCATTCATTTTTAGATATCCCACATCATACTGATTATGTCCAGGTAAGGAGCTCTTCATGTGTAGAGCCCGATTCACTTAGCATCAGATCATTATCGTTGTTAAATCTTTTAAAGCAGGACGTGCCGCCAAAAATGTTTGTAGCCAGGCAGCCATATCTTAAGGAAAGCAAAATATCGCCCTATGGAAGCCGCTAAATGCTATCCGCGCTATAGTTTTAAGAAATTTTTAGATGGTTCGCATGCAAAGTCATCTATGGATGTATGAGCCGAAAACCGGCACGCTAAAGCTGCGCGGATTAAAACTGCGGCCGAGCAAGCCTTTCCTCAGAAACTAAAATAGTGATGGTCATAGCTTCGCAAAAATCCCCCTCGATACGCCTATTGTCGAATGCACCAGCAATTGATCACCCAATCCCTGAATGAGACTGATGGCGGCAAGATTGCCGGAAATCTCATCCATACAGCAGCGAGCTGTCATCCAATGGCGCGACCCTGGATATTCACCATCTCGGCGTTTTGAAACGCGGCGATGATAATGCGGAGAGCTGCCATGCTCGATATTTACCTTTTTAAACCTGTCTAGCGGTTAATCGTAAGATTGAAGAAAAAATGCATTCAAAAATGTATAACAACCGATGTATTCTTGTGTGCGCGTTATAAAACATAAGAATATTTGGAGAGTCAATCATGAGTAACATGGTTTTTTGCAGCGGATGCGGGAAAGAAATACACAGCACAGCAAAATCTTGCCCTCATTGCGGCGCTGTTCGCTATGGTAGTCAAGGGTCAAAAAGCAGAATAGCCGCTGCGCTGCTGGCCTTCTTCCTGGGTAGCTTTGGTGTACACAAGTTCTACTTGGGTAAGATTGGTCAGGGAATTTTATACCTCATTTTCTGCTGGACACTTATCCCCTCAATTATTGCCTTTGTCGAATTTATCATCTATCTGTGCGAATCTGATGAAACATTCGATCGCAAATACAATAGTTGACTATATAAATGGCCTCATCCACATGAGGCCTTTCCTGCCAAAGGGTGATTATTGAGTAGCTAAGCCAAACTTGCATCGACAAGTATTTGTGTGTAAATGCAAGATTCTTTCTGGTGAAAAATGACCGTGAGTTTGATAGGCCAGAAAATGAGATGGCCTGGTTGGCTGGTGAATCCCCCAAGCCAGCGGCACAACTGTCCCTGATTGCTCAGCGTCGACGTACTCTGGAATAAAAGAATTACAGCGCATTCCTGGTAATTTTGATATTTGGGTAAACCCGCGTTACGCCCACTTCGCGCCGGATCGCCTGGAGGCTGCGTTGATTAACAATCCGCTGTCGATTTTACATAGTAAAACTGCCGCCAAAAGTGGCGACAAAATGGCGACAGAAGATCCTACAGGGTAGAATTGAGTGCAACTGGGTGGGAATAAGTCGTTGATTTTACAGTAAGTCGTTGTTTTAAAAACCCTATAAAAAAAAGACCGAATACGATTCCTTTATCCGCAAAAAACTTAATTTCTCCTTAAAAAACAACAAACTAAAAACCATAAAGCTCAATAATCACTCAAAAACACCGTCTTTATAAGTCCTTTTGAATCATTTAGTTGCCACTGTTTTAGGAAATCGTCGGGAAAATTTCGATAGCGGATCCCCAGGCCGGAGCAACTCCACTCCCTGTAAATAGCACTGAACTCGCAGGTTCATGAAATAATTTGATATAGCTCCCAAACCAGCAAGCTTATAAATATTTTTTATCGCCAAGTGTTATTATTTATTCCCCTTCTCTGCTTAGGAGATTTTATGTGTAAAACTACTGATATCCAAGTTAGATGCCTTCATTGCTCTCAATGGTTTAAGTCTGCAATCTGGCTTGGTGACAGAAAGACTTTTGAGTCTGGTACCCTTTTTGCGAATACTCAACAATGCCCACACTGCAGAAAAATTACCGAATGCAATAAAGAAAATTTCAAAGCTACGTTCGAGGATGGTGGCTTCTTAGGTAATAGAACCTAACCTTCTTTCGCTGAAATTATGTAAATTCTAGAAATATTTAAAATAGATAAAGCTAGAGATTTCAGAGTAATGTAAAACAGGCTGCAACGGTTAAACCTCGAAACAAGGCTAAGATTTCGTTGCAGCTCATCACATAGCATCCCTGAAGTGGATACACAACATCAAAACCGAGCCGCCCCCTAAACAACTGTACATAAAAACAGCATAATCATGAATTTTTCAGGCGAGAAGCAGGGTTTGTTCAGCTTACGTGAGCTTGTGTTCTTTATTAATTGAAAATGCTGTGGTTTCGTGCAAATATTTGTGATTGATTAAAATTATTTAAGATTTTAAATGTTAGGGTCAAATAAAGTGCGAAATAATAATAGAATTCTCTCAATGGATTTCATGAGGATCATTTCAATTTTAATGATAATGTGCTTTCACTTGTATGTTGAGGCATCTAAAAACCCTGGAGTTCACATCACCGATTTATTTAAGCCGCTTGGTATAATAGGCGTTTCTTTTTTTATAATTATTTCTGGCGGAGCATTATCAACAAGTTCAAAAAATGAATTTAGCGTTTTAAAATTCTATAAAAAAAGATTCCTTTCAATATACCCAGCATTCTGGGTCACCTATATTTCAGTCGCACTATGTTTTTTTATATTTGGTCATGTGGTAAAAGTCGGCAGCAACCCAGCCATATTAGCTATGTCATTTTTCGGAATGGATGGCTACCTATATTCCATGTATAAAAACTATTACCTTATTGGGGAATGGTTTCTTGGGTTTATAGTTATAATCTATACTTTGTTTCCGTTAATACGTATAATTTACCTACGAAGTCAGACTTCTGCGTTATTAATTTCCATTATAATATCGTCAATATCTTTTCATTTCAACGACTGGATTTATTCTCACAGCCCATTTTGGAATGCTAATGCAATGTGGAACCCTACAACCAGACTTCCAGAATTTATATTTGGGATGATGTTTTTTGATTTCATCCGTGATAGTAGACGCAATACTTTAATATCACTATACATTTCAATTTTTGTAATTACAATTTCAAATGCATTCGGAGTGGGTTACTTTGAAAACTTATATTCAACCCCATTGTTATGTGCATCTTTTGTTGCGACTGCCTCAATTTACGAACTTTTAAAGAAACCATCATTTTTTATAAAAACCATTGGTTGCTTATCCACTTACTCTTTCATTGCATTTCTTGTACATCACAGATTTATATTTTATATAATGTCAAATGATGAAATTAAAAACATTACCAACCTTCGGTTCTATTTATTACTTTCAGTGGTTATTGTGCTTAGTTTTTTATCAGCTGGCATATTACTACCAGTAAGCAATAAAATTAAAGGGTATCTTTCTTAGGATGGATAATGGGCTGGTTAGATAGTTAATCAGCCCATCCACTACTAATCTGGCACCACCATCCCATACTGCATGCCATACGTGGTCATGAGTGCGTAATAGTCGTGGTAGATCTGGTCAGAGGATTGCACAGAGGTAATACCCGGCCACTCTGCCGGGTCCTGATCTGTTGTGCCAAAATATGTCTGTATTGACTTGCCATCACCATTTAAAACAACATAAATTTTCGTGCTCATCAGAATGTGTATCCTGTTAAGTTAATTGAAAATTGGAATGACGCGCCATTCGTTGAAAACGCACTGTAATAGATTGTCTGTGGAGTGGTAATTGCGTGGTCATTAAAGAAAACGCATGAACCAAGTCCACCGCCAGACGCCCCAGTCGAGTTAAGGGCGAAGCGAGGACCGTTATAGATAATCGGCAATGCTAATAGCCAAATTTCGGCAACTTGTTGGCTTGAGGTGGTTGTCGCAATTGACCCTGATATTGTCTTCGCATTTCTTGGAAATGCTGATGACGAGGAACTTAATACTGACGCGGCGGTTGCTGTTGTTGTCGTACTCAGCATGACGTTTGACGTTATATAAACTTTTCGGTCAATCTGATACCCAACATAAAACGTCCCACTTGATGTAAGCCAAACGCTGATAAGTGCGGACGCCGTGTATCCCGCGGGCAAAGCGCCGTTATATACAGCAGGGAATGCGCCGGTAACATCAGTTGCATTCGCAGTCGCAAGTAAAGCAGATGCGCCAGTTGTCGGGTTATAAATTGCATAAATGCCTAAATATCGAATTCCCGCCGATACAGCAACATCCATTCCTCCCGCACCGACAACCCCCAAATTGATAGTTTTATTAAAAGAGCTGAGGCGATATTGAGTACCGCCCAGTGCTGTTTCTACAATAATTTCGTCAGCCGTAAAAGTAGCGGTAGCTGACGCCGTAGCGATGCTCATAGCTGCGTTACGCACTGCACCGACGATACCAGAAAGGCCGCCGCCTAAACCAAGGTTTGCGAGAGCGGCGGCCACAGCTGTAGCACCTGCATTTTTAATTTCAACGAAGTTATTTGCCGTCTGCAAAAAACTGCCTGCAGTATTCGCCTTAAGACCCAAAAGCAGGTTTGCCAACGGCGTGGCCACGTCGCCGTTATCAAGCACGTCAGCGCCGCTGGTATTGGCAATAAACTGCGCCAGCACGCTGGCCATCACCGAACCTTGACGCAGCGCTTTGTTAACCTGCGCAGAACTTGCAGTACCCGCCTGAAACCCTGCACTGAGCGCAGCAAGTGCCTCATAGGCTGCCTGTGGCGTAACGTTGGCAGAAGCACCAATCCCAAACGGTTTAAAATTATTCACTGCCATTATAAATTCACTCCCCATGCGCCTTGGTCAAACCCGGCGATATATTCATTTTCAATATCAAAGCCGAAAAATTGCGTCCCGGCCGACGGCGTTAATATTTGGCCGGCATACACTCCGGCAGCTTTGACTGTTAAGTAGCCCTGGCGAATAGCGGCCAGCAGTTCGAGCGAAACAGAACTCAGGCCACCAGCAGCAAAAACAAGAATTGAAATGGTCATGTCCTGGTTATCGATGATCTGCATCGACAGCCCGGACCCGGCGAGCGCCGTATCAAGAATGTCCGGTAAGGTTTCGTTGGTGCCATCCCACCGATTTATGGCAATTTTCGCTTTGAGGACAATCCGGTAAACATCGTCACTCAAGTTAGTAAACCCGGCGTCCGGGTCGTATGGTCCTTGCCACACCCCTTGGTCAAACCCGATCCCGGGCGTATCGAATGAGAAATAAATCCCTGAAATTGGCTGGCTAACAATGCGTGTTCTGCCAATCCACTGGCCGAGAATGTCCAACTGAACGCCAACCGCATTATCGATATCAAATGCGGAGATCATGCCGAGCATTGCGTTTGATATATCAGTCAGCGGACGAGTAGATAAATCGATGTGAGAGACAAACTTAGGCTTACCGGCGTGGTAGTTGGTGATTAAGTCAGTGTATTTACTCATGAGGTGGCCACTATCGAAATATTAGCGACGCTACAAGATGCCGCCTGGCTGTAGATGAGATTGACGTTCGCCGCAGCAACCGACCCAGCAGAGGTGCCAATGCTTAATGTCAGGATGTCGTAAAATTTGCTATTCCCGCCACTCACTACGCCAAGATTCGCAGGGGAATAAACGCGGCTAAGCAGCACGGAATCACCGATCGCAAGGCTGTTGATATAGTCGGCAACCGCCTGGGCAATGTTTGCGCCTATCTGCGTTGTGTAGCCGGTAAACGCCTTCAGTGTGATCGCCGCATAAATCGGTACAACAACGGGCCGCGAAAGGTTGATAACGTGCGGATTACCTTTCGAGTCCGTCACCGTTACTGCGGTAGTACCGTTAGTCGAAACGCCCTGGCCCTTTTTAAGCCGGATGGTTGATGCAATATCATTGATATCGCCGCCATCCACAATCGCGGTAATTGAATGTGCTGGCAGCCCATTAGCATCGACCGTGCCGGTGTCGTTTTCATAGAGTTTGTGGCGTACAACACCTGTGATATTGGCTAATGCGCCATCCAGGGCATCAAATGGGGTAACAGAGGCCAGGGCCGTGCTTTGTGACTGCCTGATCCGCAGTTCCGCATCAGTCTCAACAGCGTTACCCACCGTTGCGCTGTTTGGATTTGTTACCGAAATCCAGCCGCGCGTCGGCGTGTTGATACCAGTAACGGTGCCAGCCAGCGCCGCAACAGCGCCAGCGGTGGCACAGGTAGCCGTCACCAGCACAGTTCCATCGGTACCAATCACCACAGAAGCTGGTAGCGTCCAGGTGATATTGTTGGTGTCTTTAACCGAGCCGTTGACTATCTCAAGTCCGATAGTGCCAGTGATCAGCACGTCAACTGTCGAGTTGTTGGCCCCATCCCGCGTTATGCCGTTTATTTTAACATTGCTGGATAGCCCGGCCCCCATCGCCGTGGCCGGAGAGAATGTGTTATAGACGGCTATTGCTGTGTTATTGGCATCGTTAATGGCCAGGGCCACCAGCGCGACCATTTGCCCATCTTTGCTATCAGGGTCAAGGTAAGCGTCACTGCCATAAATTTGCTGGAAGAAGCCGGTAATTGTTGTCAGGACCGTCTGATAATCGGGCGCACTGATCCCCTGGGCGGTTATCGTTGCCGATAGCCCCAGCGTATCGAGGTTCAAAGCCATTTATGCCTCGCTTGTGACTGTCGTTGTTCCGTAGATTGTGTCGATTGTTGCGGTGAAGGAAACTCGGCGAGTAGTGCTATTTACTGAGGTATTGAAGACGGTGATCGAGTTAACACCAGTGGTCTCCAGAATACGCTGGCGAATTGCCATGTTATAAATTTCTGGTTTCTGTTTTCCCAGCACTGACTGAATCCACGGTGTCCCGGCTGTGGTATCAAGAAACCATTGGCCGTACCAGAGTTCAAACCGGGTTTTAACCGCCTGCGCCACGGCATCAGGCGAGTTAATCAGAAAGGTATTGTCACCCTGGCCGAATGTATAATCACCGTCTGCATCTTCGCGTCGGTATCTCATTGAGGCACCCCCGTAGTGCTACCACCAGACTGAACCCCACCATGTTTATGCCCGGTCTGGCTAATGCCGGCGGCAACCTGATCGCCGCTTGAGGTAATTTTCCCATTTACCTGCACATTTCCGTTTATCGTCACCAGGGAGGAATTGATATTTATCGCACCGCCCTGGGTCAACTCGATAAAGCTACCCCCGTCATCTGTGCGGATTTGCACAGAGTTGGTGCTGATCCCGCTGATTTTATTCGCTTGCGACTGGGGACCAACTATCGCAAAGGCATCTGATAAATCGTGCTGACGCGGATCTACAGGTTCCTGTATGCCACCGCTCTGCCACCAGAAATCTATGCAACGGTCCGCGAAAACAACCAGGCACTCATCCCCCACTTTAATCGGGAAGGTCATGGTTACCCCACCGCCGCGCTGGAAGGATACGGGAACATCAGTCAGCAGGGGATAATCGGCAGACACTACATTGCCGGATGCATCCGTAATCGCGCCTTTTAACGCAGGCTGAACGACACATGTGACGGTATCCGGGTCAAAGGACTGGATGATCCCAGGCATGCACACACGCAGGCCAGCGGAATGACTTTTTAATAAAGTCTCGCTTAGCTCTGAGGTGTCACCGGTTTGCGCACTGTTTGATACAGGCATGGAAAAACTCCATAAAAAAACCCGCCGGAGCGGGTTTAATAAATTTTTATGCATTAAGATGCTTTAGGTGTCTTGAGCAATGTCCATCGCTCAAAGAACTCTTCCGCTGCCTCAATTACATCTTGTGCCATTTCTTCGGAAATAGTTACTGTTTGTAATTCATAGTCAGCTTCATTCCTTGCATCTCTCTGTGTTTTCAGAACGTAGGCTAAAGATTTTAGCGACATTGCTGGATATGGCTCATTCTTGCATTCAGCTGAGTTAGACATGTAGCCAACAGTATTTTTATGGTGCTCACGGGTAAAGTGAGGTAAACATGTTAGCGAAGAGATAGCCTCATGAAGCATGCTATAATACGCGCGCGAGATAGCACTTCTATAGCCACTCTCGTCTTTTTTGTTCAAGCATAACCGAGCTGTATCTAAAATATCACTGCTAGTTACCGACATAACTCACTCCGGTATGAAGTTGACGAGGAGATGAGAAACGGGCAAGAAGCCTACATTTGTCTAATTTATCTTCTTCACAAACTTTATCAGCTAGAGCAAAGTTCATTTTGGCAATTTCTTTAGGCGATTTACCTTTAATGTCAACTATATAGCATCCATTGCCCCTATCACTTAATTGAACATAACCAGTGATAGCCTTAAATTCTTTCACTACTGACCAAATGATGCTTGCCAATAGATCAAATTGTTCATGAGTACTTTGAGATGCATCAAAGGCCCCGTCGAGTTCTGACAACAGTTCGTCTTTATGTTTCATAGCCTTCTGCCTTCCTTCAGCGTCTGACAGCAGCTTGATATGTTCATCAAAGAAACGACTTAAATGGCTTCTTTCGCCAAATCGATATGCATTGCTATAAGCAATCTGACTAAACATTTTACTGGGATATTTTTCTGCTAAAATATAAGCAACTTTACTCAGTTCGAGAAAGTTGAATGTTAACTTTAGAAATTCATAAAAGTGCTGTGCAAGAAAAAAATCATTAACTTGAGGATCTAGAGACAGTCTAAAAATCTCCAGAGCCTCTTGCTCATTCCCAAACAAGACTTCCAAATATCCCGAAGCAACTAAAGAAGCGCTTGTATTGGTAGCATTAAGCTCGGTGCTAACACGTTTATAAGTAAAATGATCTACAGACTCACCATTAACCAGTTTAGCCGAAAATTGTGCAATGTACTCTTCGGCTTTTTCTTGTGGGATTCCAGCAGCCATTTTTTTCCTCGGCCCAACTAAACGGGGTAGAGATTCTAAGCCTAGATTGGCTAAATTTCAATCTCAAAAAGATATCGACGCTAATGTAAAATATTTAGGATCACCCGACTTTCACACAGTCATAGGTTCCGAAAACCTTCGGGGCATCCATGTTTGCCTGGACGACTTGTACGTTGAGTTTACAAAAAACCCATCTCTCGAGCTGCATAAATGTTCAACACGTCCGATTGTCCATTGCAAGGTACGGCAACTGTTACCATTTCCACATATCCTTGATTACCCCTTTGCTGACATAACTTAAAGTGCATTTTTGCCAGCCTAGCGGCATACCCGAAGTCGATGTTATTCGCATATGAAGCCTCACCCAAAGCCGCTAATTTAGTTTTATCTGGAATATCATCATTTTTCAGCATTTCTGAGAAGGCTGATATGTCGCGAGTAAGACTTGCTAGGCATTCATTTTTGTAATCATGGCCAGTATAAGCAGAGGCTCTTCTACATTCTTCACCATATGCAGATAGGGCTAGCTGAACTCTCAGCATAGTTAGCATTGAGCCCCCCACTTTAACGTAAACCTGATTGGGATCTTGGGAGCCTGGATACCTAGTAACGAAACCGAAATTATTTAATGCATTTCGAAACGCATTATCTACCGAAGATTTCGAATCCAAGGGCATTTTTGGAATCGGCATTTCAGGGTGAGTCAGGTAGAAATTCCTTTGCTCTGTCTCAATTTTTCGGTCTCTCTCAGTCTGCCTATCTTTTGCCAATTTATCTTCGTTGGCCTGTTCAAGATTTTTTTTTGCTATCCATTCGTTCACATCGTTTTTATTTCTTCCAGAAAGAGCATTTAACCCGCTGCATGCTGTCGAAGAAAGCACAAGAAAACTAACCGCAATCAATAAGAATTTATTTTTCATCCTGAAATCACCGACCTATTTAGCGCTGAGCTGACTTGAAGTTCCGCAGATCCACGCGCCATACACATCATATCCATGTACCACGCTTTGCCTCTTGTATCACCAGTATAACTGATGGATTGCACGATATACACACCATCCGTCGCAATACTTGCCGGAGGGGTGCTGGCAATACCGTTAACAACCAGGTTCCCGTTATCCTTCGTCTCGCTAATGCTGCCTCCAGACATCTGGATGTCATGTGAGGATAGCGCGGCCCGGTAGACGGAGGTCTGGTCCAGTTTAATCAAGCCGTTTACCCGGATGTTCGGGTTAATCAGACATCGGACGTTAACCCCGGCACCCATAGTCTGCTGTGGCATGCCCACCAGCCCGGTTAGGCTATTTAAAACGATAGCCTCCTGGGTATATTGATTTTCCGGTACCATGTTTACTAAGCCGTCAACAATCTGCCAGTTTGCGCCACACTGTTCCGAGATATTGTCCATCACCTTGTGTGCCGACTGAAAAATAACGCGCCCACGTGGGAATACCGTGGCTGGCATATCCCCGGTGATCCCTTTCTTTACCCCGAATGGGTCAAAACTTTGCATCGTTGCAGCATGCAGATCGGCCACAGTATAGCCAGCGGCCAGCGTGGTATTGACTACCGCGCCAAGCAGCGCCTGATGCCCATCAATAGCCTGGATCAGAACATAGGTATCGGTGGGATTATCACGACCTGTGATCGTAAAGCGGATATCTCCGCTGTAAATCTGCCCGAAATTCTGGCCATTCTTTTGGCCTACGTCTCCGGCACTAACAGGGGTCACCTTGCCTACCTGGTTGTCTCCCACGGCGGTGGCTATTCCATCATAACCGGCAATCAGCCTGATTTTAGTGAACTCTTTTCCAAGGATCCGGTTATTGGTATGCGGGGACAGGTTATAGATTTTTATCACGGCAACGCGCGAAAACTTGATGTTAAACCACTCAATATCGAACGTAACTTTGAAGTCTGAAAAACTCAGGCCTTTGCCGTTATCATCCGTCAGCAATAGTTCAAAATGACGCATCCAGTTCTGACTCATAACACCCCTTAGCTTTGAACGACATATAAGTGACTTCCGGTACCGAGATCGGTTTTGCTCGGGTATTCCTGCGCGGCGTCGTCACAAAACACCATCAACCCGAAACCGAAACCCATATACGCATACTGGGCCAACAGATTTACGTTGGTCACCAGGGGTATTCCTGTTATCAAATTCACACCGGCGCTATCTTGCAAATCCAGCACCCAGCCTGGCGTATCCCTCCAGATGATCCTCATGCGGTAAGAAGTGCTGTTGAGCGTAATACTGAATTGCTGGTTATCCGGCGTTAGCGGTATTTCAGCGACATTCATAATCTCCACCACCAGGCTAGTTTCTCTAGAAATGATGCGTCGTCGTCAGGGACGGGGTTTTTAACGCCGCTATCTTGCACAGCGGAAGTGCTCGCGCCGCTGGCCATGTTAGATTTATCGGTCACAGAGACACTTTGGGTTTGAGATATCAGCACCTGCCTCAGTGTGAGAACGCACATCAGCACGTTCTCGCTGGTCTTGTCGGTCGTGACATCAATCGCCCGGATAAGCATGCTGGTGTACTGCTTCTTGCCGGTTGTGACATTGAAGGGAACGCGCGTGGCCTGCAGATCCAATATCTTCTGATAGGTTTCCTTCGGGCTGGTGCCGAGGGAAAGTCCGACTGAAGAGGTATCAAGCAAATCCAGCAAGGAGCCGCCACCAGCAAAACCGACCTCCATCGTGACTTCTGATGGCCGCTTGTAAGCATGGTCGGCTACCGGAGCGCCAATCTCGACAGGGTGCTCTGTAATTTCCAGCGCATCCTGGTGCTTTTCAGAGATCACAACGCTGGGAATGATCAGGCCAATGCTTCGCGTGGATTGTTGAAATAACGTCGATAAAATATCCATTATCTCGCTCCCGCCGCTACTTGCTGAGTAAGCCGTGAATTAACACCCGTCTGACGATCTACCACCTCTTTACCGGCGCGCATTGGGTCACTCACACCGTTAATATTGATGGTCGTTTCTTGCTGAATAGAGGCCCCCTTGCCCCCGCCCGGCATATTACTGAGAACACGCGGAACATAATTGCGCGTTTCCTGTGGCATAAGCCCCATGCCGTACTTCTGGACGTTACCGACACCCCAGTTATACGACGCGATAGTTTTTTGCAGATCGCCGCCATTCGCTTTTAAGAGCTGAGCGAGATACTTAGCCGCGGCGTTCGCAGACTTGACGGGGTCAAAAGCTTCCCCATTCTTGAGGCCTAAATCTTTTGACGTCCCTGGCATCAGTTGGAAAGGTCCTTCCGCACCGGCATTCGATCTGGCGTTCTGGTCGCCGCCTGATTCAGCGATGGCTACGCTTTTCAGCAGACCATCAGGGAGGTGATAAAGGTTTTCCAGCTTATTGAGCGTGGGAGACAACCAGGCAAGCATTGCTGCGCCGTTGGCAGTAGGGTGAGGTCGAGCCACTTCTGGTAGCGTCTGGACGCCGGGGAACGGCACTCCCGGGTTGTTAAGCGCCCAATTTCGCCGGGCCAGGCTATCTCGTTCCCCCATTTCTTGTGACTGGGTCGCAATGCCGCCAGGGTTTGTACCATCACGCAATGCAATCATGCGTTCGTAAGCCTCGTTGATAGAGGCGATGATTGCATAAATACCCGATAGAGTTAGCGCTTTCGTGAATAACGCAGGAAAAGACATTAACGCGGAGGTGATCGTTTTTATTGGCCCCATCATTGCCATAAGCCATTTGGCACCAACGAAAATCGCCAATCCTTCAAGAACATTTTGCCAGCCGCCAACCGCATCTTTTAATTCAAGCAGCCACTTTTTAATGTCACCGAATGCCTTTTTTGCCCGCTCAATCTCAGGACCCCATTTAGACCAGTCGATAAGGCTTTTCCCGCCTTCTTTCCACGTCTGATAGTCGTCATAGAGCAGGCCAAGGCCGATTATCAACCCGGTGATCAGGCCGATGGGTGACATCAGGAATGCGCTGTTAAGCATCCTCCATGCAACAATGATCAGCCCAAAGGTCCCGATAAGCTTTTTACTTTCATTATCAAGACTGTTCCACCACTTAATAATGTCCCCCACCGCCTGCACGGCCCGGTAAGCTACCTTGCCAAAAATATCAGCGAGCCATAGAAGGCCTTTAACACCACGCGTTATGGTTTCCTCAATTTTCGGGAAATTATCGAGGATTTGTTTGCGAAGATTATCGATTGAGCCAGCCAGGCCGTTTGCCAGGTTAGACCCGATTTTATCCCGCGCCATGCCCGCCATTGCACTGAAACCACGAAGCGATGTCATGAATTTGTTGGAGCCGACCGCTGCCTGGTCAGCGTTGTAGCCGATAGCCTTGCTCATGGCCGAATAATCAGCGTTAAATCCAGCCAGACCCCGGCGCATGGCCATTAGCGTGTTTTCGTCAATGCCGAGCATCTGCGCGTACTGATTGGCACGGTAATAAGGCATTTTACTGAGCTGCTGCCCGATACCCGTGAACACAGAGGACATATCGCGCATATTGCCGCTGGCGTCACGCGTCTGCACTCCCAGTCGATTCAGAAAGCTCTCGGCTCCTGGATTATTGCGCATAAACCGCGAAAGGTTTTCAAGAGAACCCTTCGCGGCCTCCGCACTTGATCCCGTCTGCGACGCCGCATACCCCAGCGCCTTTATCCCCGCGACGCTGGCCCCCGTACGCTGAGACGCCCAATACAAATTATCCAGCCCGGCGGCAACCTGGGTGGTAAACAGCATAACAGCACCGGCTGCCCCCTCCACTGTGGCCGCCATTTTGAACACGTTAGCTGTAACGCCCGCGATCACGGCATCGAATTTTTTCGCACCGGCATCATCAACGGCAAAACCGAGGGATACCAGGAATTCTTTAATCGTCTCCGCGTTCATTTTCCGCTCTCCAACGCTCTATCTTTGCTTCGTTCTCGGCTTCCATGTCGAGGTAATCATTCATCAAAGCAATGTCGTAAAGGTCTATCGCGCCAGACTTCAGGTCTTTCATGTCGAGATGGAAAGCCTTGGCCGGGCGCATGATGTAATCAAGGTCACCCGGAAGCGTCTCAAACTCTATGCCGCTGGATCCGTGGAAATGGCTTTCCCGGGGAGTCCTTTGAAAAAATTTCCAAGGGAGTCGCCCACCACGCGACCAACAATCTGCAGCATTCCCAGCATGTCCAGTTCATCGGATGCCATAACCCCATTACTAAACACTGAAATCCAGGAGCCACCAGCTTTACGTTTGGCGACGGCCAGGCAGGTATGGATCACCGCGTTGGCGTCCTCATCACTCAGGGCCGCCAGCGCATCGGTGATTTTTGGCAGAATTTTTTCGATAACGGGGATCCAGTCTTCGAGAGTATTCGCTGTCGGCTCTCCCCCTTCTGCAGTTTCTTTTCTCTGCGGGAAAGAGGCCCGAATCGCCTGGAAGTCAGAAATCATGCCGGAGAGAACCGGCAACAGCTTGCGGGAAACCTTGAACTGGTCAAAGGCACTGAGCTTGTCAATGCGGTAGGTGATGCCGTTAATTTCAAATTCCATCGATTAAAACTCCCCAAGAATCTGGTCAATTTTACCGCCGTCAAATACCCAGGCGACCATACCGGCGACTTTGGCGTTAGCGTGGTCTGGTTGTTTTTGGAAAGCCGCTGAACGGATGGTAGTGGTGTCGCCTGAAACATGGTTACGGATAACAAATACATTGTTGCCCCAAAGCGCAGAGGATTGACTTTGTGCGTTGTAGGCAAGCGACAATTTTTTGTTTACCGGTGAGGTTTTAAGCAAGTTAACCGTGAGAGAACCCGCTTTCCCCGCATGCATGCTATGCATAACTTCACCATCGGCACCCACGGTCATTGTGTTTTTTGCTTCGAGCATTCCCGTAGTAATGCCTTCATCGGCATTAGCTGAACCGTACCCTAAATCGATGGATCCAGTTGGCCCATCCATCGTAACGGAGACATCCTGGAAGGAATAAGTAGCCATATTTTTTCCTTAGCGAACAACGTTGATTTGAACGTCTGCAAAATGGATTGCGCCCGCCAACTTACAGGCGACCTGAATTGTCGGGGATTTGCGGGCTTCACGATCAGACTGTGCCTGAGAGGAAACTGCCGGGGCGTAAGCGTAATAGCCCTTGGTCAGCGTATCTCCTGACGATAATTGACCGATATCAGCACCATTCCAGACGCCCGGAGCAATAAGACCATTTTTTTCCGCCTGATCCATCGACTTCTCTACATTGGTCAATAGCCTGGTTACGCCAGGATCGGTCTGAGGTATTTTGGTTGTGCTTGTGTAGAGCAGGTTATACAGATTGGTCTGAACATAGTTCTGTAGCCAGTCAAGGCCGTGGCGCTCATCGAAGAAATCGCCGTTCGACATCACACCCTGCTGCAAAATTGCCGTGTCATTCGCGTAGTAGGCAAATACGTTGCAATTTTTAGCATCAATAGCCGCCGCCTGAGAGGTGGTGATAGTTTCGTACGTCACCGTTGGCTCTTGTTTAAATTTCATAGTGAGCGTGGTATTGCTGCCCGTGAAATCGACAGTGAAGGCCCGGCCAAAAGCTGATACAGCTGCATAGCTATTGGTTGATGAATACTGAATAAAAGTGCGCCCATAGCTTGCGGCTTTCAGTTTTGACGCTAAATCAGTCGTTGAGGTCGTGGTCAGGATTGCGGCATCGGCACTGGTGATGGCCATAATACGGCTTACCCCGGCAGATTCGATCGCCGCCGCCGCGCTTAGGATATCAACAGCCGCCAGTGGCGCACTGTCAGCAATAGTAAGCCCATACCAGCTGTTATAATCCAGTACAGCATTAACAGCTTGAAGCATAGTTTCAACCGATCCCGCTTCGGCCGTAGCCAGTGTTTTAGCCCAACGACCGACATAAACCTGCGTAGGGGCGGGAGACTGAGCAAAGAAGGTTGTTGCAGCCTTATACTCTTCACTTTCCACACCGAAATCAGTCCCGATGTCAGCCGCGGCGCTATAGAGGCGAAGGCGCTCAGAAACAGGAATAACGGTTGAGGTGCCAAGGATAAGCAGCGAGCCAAAATTACGCCCGGTTGCTGCCGTCGGCGACATAATGACGTCAACACTGACGACATTCGATACAGGTAATCCCTGTGCCATAGTTTATTCTCCGAAGAATTGTACCGGTGCATCCACCAGCGTTTTGATGCCATAGGTGCGGACGTTTTTACGCGAAAGGGTGACGGTGATGTCATAGCGCCGAACCCACTGGTTATTGATGAGTTCTGGTAGGTTGTAGATTGTCCCGACATCAACCAGCGACAACCCGGAACGGTTTAACTCTGCATTGTTCTGTTCGACGTAAAGCCCGGCACGGAAAAGTGTGGCCACGCTGGCACCCTGTGGACCGTAAAAGCAGCAAATGACACTCACCTGCTCCCATGTCCATTGCTCCGATTGCTCATCTGAAATCTGAACGTTTGCCGGGGGCGCAGTGCCTGGCAGCGTGGTTATGCCGAATTCGCACCAGGTGGTGCCGTTTTTCGGTATCTGCGGCTGCGGGTCAGTCCAGCGGGGATAAACCAGGCTGGTATCAATTCCCGTCACACCACGGATCCAGCGGCTTACCTCCCGTTCCAGGTCGTTGTCATAAGAAGGCACATCACCGATAGGCGTCAGGTAACCAGCTGTGGTGCTGTCATTACTCAACGGGTGTTCCTCCATCAAAGTCCAACAGCTCGCAATGCGCCTGGACAAATCCAGAGCCATACGCGGTGTAGGGGTCAACAAACGTCACGCGATATTCACGTCCGTGATAAGTAACCACGTCAGCGTCAAGCCCTGGCTGTCCCTGCGTGAGTCTAAACTGCGTCACGATGAGGATTGCCCCGTTAATGTTCTGGCCGGCGGCCATGCGCTTGGCTTCAAGCGAGCGGTCAACGGTCACAACGCCAGAAAACGGAATATCGCTGGGTGTGTTAACAGCAAAATTATCGGCATCCATCGTTTGGGTATTGCGGTGACAGACCAGCGTGGTATCAACAAAATCGGGATCGGAAAATATCTCCGATACATCAAGAAGTGGCATTTTTATCCCTCACGATATAAGTAATGGCCCGAAGCAAGCCGCCAGTGTCATACAGCGGCTTTTCTCCGATACGCCCGCGAGAACGACGACTGCGCTTTGTGGATTCGGCCAGCGGCGTGAGCTTGTCACCAGCCTGGATAACCCCCTTGGCACCATTCATGGCTATCAGACCGGCCCGGTTGAGATATTTCTCAGACCAAGCGGCATCGCCGGATAGCGCCGCAACAGCCGCAAGTTTAAGTTCGGCCACTATCTCCTTGTTTTTATATGCAATTCCTAATTCAAGAAATGGCCGTGGTGGTAGTGTTACCGAGTAAGCCTTGACCGTATGAATGGTTGAAAAGTTGCTTTTGCCAGCCCTGACAAACTGACCATTTTGGGCAAACGAGCCATCAGCGTTTATTTTCCGATTGACCGTTACGTCATGCTCGGGAATTTGAATAGTGCCGCCGTTAGAATGCAGATACCCAAGCTCGGCATTGTTTATGCCTTGCCCCTCACTGCGCTGAGCGCGATCAGATGGAATACCCACCAGCACATCTCGTTTGCCGATGGCCTTCAACGCATCGAAAATTGACTGCGCTGAATCCTTGGTAACGGTCAGGCCACTTTTCATCACGGCACCCCAAGCTGGATGCCGCCAGCGCCAAAGAGCATGAGATACTCCCAAAACTCCGAACCATAGCGGCTGTTATTCCAAAAGCCAGCATCGGGATCCATCGTCATGCTGGCGTCGTAACTCATGGAAACCTTATCCACCGATTTTGACGTTAAGATCCCGCTGTTTGCGCCACCAGCGCCACCGACTGCAACCGAACGGTTATCAGCCACATCGAGCGCCATATAATGAGCAACGAAAAGGCCACAGAAATAGGGAAACAAGTCTGTTCCAGTGACGTTCTCATTAAGTAATCGGTCTGCTACTGCGAGTCGGGCGGCAATGCGTATATTGGGGAATTTGGTTGTGTCGGCAAACTGGGGGAAAAGCTCTCGAAAATCACTTGGTGTCGGAAGGCTTTGATTTACCGCCATTATTGTCACCACCTGATAATGAAACGATCTGCGCTGTTAAGTCAGCCAACTGGCCTTCCAGCTCGGTGATTTTCGCATCCCTGTCAGCCAACTGGCCTTCCAGCTCAGAAATACGCGGATCAGTATCAGTTGCCGGGGCTTTTCCATCTGGCGAAAGATGAGCTTTCACAAACCAATGTTCCGCGACTTCATCCTCGACATCATGGAAACCTGGCGAAAAATCAACGAGTTTCCCGGAACCGTCATTGAAGCCGAATGCTTTTAAAACATAAATTGTCTTCATCACTGCCTCACAAAAAAGCCCCTTTACGGGGCGGTCAGTTAAATGCCGTCCATGTAAGCCAGGGTTTCGGTATAAACAGGCTCTACCGCACCCAGTTTCCCGTAATACGTCACCAACTGATAAAGCCCGCGGTACTGAACGGGGACGCTCATCAGTGGGACCATTGGGAAGCGCACGAATTTTTTATCATTCGTGTAGGCAATCATGCGGTCGGTACCGCTGGTGCCGATGCCTTTCGCCCATTTAACCGGGCGGATATTCAACGGACGTCCATTTTGATGATAAGCAATGGTGTTAGTTGAAAGGTAAGTCAGCAGTGACTGGTTACCCGCGGTTGAAACGATAGTGCTTGCCAGCAATCCATACTGTTCTGGTGGGATCAACAGGTCGGTAGGCACCATCGAATAGGCCGAGTTGGCCCACGCTGCGCTCAGTACCGTGTTGATCGCCAGGCGCATATCATCCGGGCTTGAGGTGGCAAAAGTTTTGGCGGCATTCATCGGCGTGACCTGGCTCAAATTGAGCAGCCCCTTGATACCTAGCCCTGTATCGCCGGTGTAAACTTGCTCGTCCGTGTCCATGTTCCATTTAAGCTGCATGGCTTCGAATTTTTGTGAGTCAATCGGACGCCCCACCTGCGCCGCCGCCTGCAGTTCTGGCAGCGTCCAACCAAGCTCCATCCCCCAAAGCGTCAGCGGGAAGCCCTGCTTGGAGATATCCACGTTAACGCCAGCGATAGCCGTGGCTGTTTTACTCAGCCAGTTTTTACCATTAGAGGCTGGTGAGCCAGAAGCAGAGAACCCGGACTGAGTGAAGGAGCTGATTTCATCAGCAATAGAGACGTCTTCACGAAGCTGAATATCGCGGCCCCAAGTGAAAGCAACAAGCGGCATATTTAGCGTTTGATCAAGACGCTCCAGCTCATGAATCAGAAAAGTACCGGTGCCGTCTACCGTCGCCTGATCAAAGGTTTGCATTACCATTTTCAATCTTCCTTAAATTTTATAAGCGATTTCGATATTGCCGCTGGTATCGCCAGGGCCGGTGAAATAGGCGGTGGTGATCGCCACGGTATTGACGCCATCTGCAGCGGCAACAAAACTGCCCACGTTTGGCGCGGCAATACGCATGTACACTGCGCCACCCAGCGTAACGCTGCTTGCGTCGCCGCCGATGTTCACATTGAGATAGCCGCGCTTGAGACTGTCACCGGTAAAATTCTTCCCGGTACCAATTTGCTGGACAACATCGGGTTGTGCCGCCGTCGGGAACGGACGGACTAAAATACCCGCCAGCAAAGCGGCAGTATCACCAGCAGCGATAGGAACAAACTTCCCATTGAGATATTTGCCACCCAGTCCATAGGCGGCAAAGAGGTTGGTAGAATCCAGAATAACTGGTTCTACCGTGAGATCTTGCGGGCGTGAGATAGCCCCGGCAATGCCCGCAGGCATCCGCTTTAAATATGCAGTCATGGGGGTTTAGCCTCGTTTAGACCAGAAGTCCTGGTTAGCTTGGTTCAACCCGGCAATGGTGTTGCGTGTTGCGTCACCCATTGCACGGGCGCTGTCATTGGTTTTGGTATTGCGGCTCTTTGAAAGCTCGGAAACGGCATTGAAAGCCATATCTACCGTGCGTTTTTTCAGCTTGGAAATATCCGCATCCCCTACAATTGAGCGGACGATTTTCTGATCTGCGCCTGCCAACACGGTGCGCTTAAACGCCGTCAGTTTTGATTTCTCTGGCAGTTGGATACCCGGTTGGATAAGGTCGGCACGATAGGCGGCATCACCAGTGATAGCGCCAGCCTCTTCTTTTTTCTCTTCCTTATCGTCTTCGTCTTCATCACCGGTTGGCTCGGTTTTATTCTCGCCAGTCAGCTTTGAAACGGCCTCAATAAGCGCCTTGCCCCATGCCGGGATATCTTCATCAGCATCACCCGTACCCGACAATGCCGGACCGGGTAGAGGCTGTTGTGGCGCCAGGTGAATATTCACCACGCCACCTGGTGTGGTGGTGTTCGTGACACCTGCATCATCGCCCGTCATATCGGTAGGCGGATTATCAATAAGGCTTGCCAATTCATTGGCATCATTGGTCTTACGCGCGCGCGTGAGGCGCGCCAACCAACTTTTTGCGGTGTTTGAGGTAGTAGGCATGCTGTCTCCAAATGCACAACGTGAACCAGCGCGGCCACTAGGGACCACAGCCAGATGATTCCCAGTGATTGCGTACTGTGACGCTACCCCCGGCGAAATTTGTTTATATTCGGCGTCATAACCGCAACTGACTTCGTCGTCACCGTCATTGATCGCCTGAATGCCGTCCTGTGTTTTCACAATGACGTCGGCCAGCATCAGATCAGACTTGTCACCTGTGCCGCGCCTGACGTTTTGAATATGGCCGTTCGCCAGTTGCCGCCAGTTATCCGGCGTAATGAAAATGATATTGCCGCTTAAATCCTTGGGGTGACCAAGCGTTACCGCCATCCCTTCAAAGGACGCGATCGTTTCATCGCTAAAAACTTCCTCGGGATTTCGTTGAACGGTTATCAACCCATCAACGCCCGGCTCAAGGTCTGGTAGCTCTTCAGCGCCATAGACCTGGGTACCGGTCCGGGCAATTGGCACGTCTTTAAACAGCACCGAACCATCGGCCAGCTGATAACGAGTGTTACCAAGGCGGGTCTTAAAGAAATATTTCATTGGGTACCTGCTGGATCGCGGGCATAAAAAAGGCCGCCTAAGCGACCGGTAATTGAAATGGGAATATATCTACGCAGCTACTCTGACGGCTTTACCCTTAGCGGTTACAATCCGCACCCCATCAATCATGCGCTGGCTCTGCATAGCAAAGATATTTGAGTGTGGGATCACCACTTCTGGATAACAACGACAGTTGGGTAAGCAGCCCGCATGCCCAGTCATGCCATCCAATGTTGGCGGCGAGTCCCAGCGGACGAACTTCCCATTCATCAGATCATGAGAATGTCGCACATCACCATCATCTGCCGTGCGCCAGATGTATCCATCGGAACCCACAGATAACGCCCGAGCCTGCGTTAAAGCTACGGATGCACGGCCAACCTCTGTCCGTGCAATAAGCTTGGCGCGAGATTCAGCCACCTCCCCGCTACGCATGATTTCTTCTGCAAGCTCAGTAGAGCGGCCGCCATTGGCCACCAGCTCAATGGCCTGGTTCTGAATGTCATAAACGCGATCAGCAGCTTCAATCGGTAAGCTTTTGATGTACTTAACCTGCTCAGCAACGATGGACCGCATAATATGCCCCACGGGGGTATTATCGATTACGTTATGCAATTCTTTGCTGATCGCCTGGCTGCGCGCTTTCCATGTGTTTTCATCATGTTTATTGACCGAGGAAACCATGTTGGTGGCCACGGTGTCGGCCCAATCGTCAATGATGTCGCTGTACTGGCCCAGGCGGTCCATGATTTCGCTTACTGAATCATTTGAACCATCGTAGCCATCGCGAATTATCTTTCCCACTTCGCGCGCTATCGCCTGTAGGCTTTTCTGATACCGGCTCTCTATCGCCCTCGGATGGGCCTTTAGCTCCGATATCTTTCGCTCCTGGCGGCGGGCTGTCTTCGGCATCATCGATATCCTCATCAGTAATGGATGAACCAATGCCAGTTACATCAGCAAGCTCCCTAATGTCGGTCATGGCTGCCTTCTTCGACAGCAAATCCCGGTCATAAAGGGTTGATATAGCGGTGGCGGTATTAGTGGCTACCGTTGAACGGTCTACCTCGCTCATTTGCCACAGCGGATTAAATTCATAGGTAAAGTCGTCAGGTAGTCCCTCGCCGAAATTCGAGCGGTGAATGATGTCAAAAAGCATGCGCACTGGCCGGCGCAAACGGCGCTCCTGCTGTGTACCTACCGCATCGTAATAGTTGGCCAGGTCTGAATCGCCTGTCGAAAATCCCTTGGGTGATTGCCCGAATAGCCGTACAAGGGGTATCCCGGTAGCCCCGGAGATCTCCTCTTTGAATTCGGCGATTAAATCCGGCAAGCCAGCGAAAGAGTAAGAGTGCGTTTCAAACTGGTCCTGCCCATCAACGAGTGTTAATCCTTCATTGGTCTGGAATTGTCTGACCATCTCCATATTTTTCATCAGTGCATCTAATGGCTTGCCGCCCATCGCGATAATTTCCCGCAGCTTCGCGATTTTCATCGTTCGCAAGTGGGCCTTATAGGCAAGCTGTGCGGCCCCTACGCTTGTACTATCGTAAGAAGTAAGGCGGTCAAAAATACGCTCAACAACCGACATCCCCCAGCCGTTCTCTGTTCGGGATTGCTGGTAGGGTAGCGTTACGCCATCAAAGCGAATCAGACGTGTGTGGTGAACTGTCCAGGCGGGCAGACCTTGTGCAGTGGTCACGATGTCGTAGAACTCGGGTTTTCCAAGGTCTGGACCAAGGGTTTTAATCAGGCGTCCAAAATTCGGGTTAACCATCCAGCGATCCAGAACGATAAGCCCTTTAAAGCTATCTTTGCCTATTTTGTTCACGTCGAGTGGGGTTAGTGGGGCCTGGCCTTCAATCAGTATCAGCGCCATTGCCCCGCCGTAGAGACGTGACCATTTGATCGTATCGTTGAGACAGTCCCATATATTCAGTGCCTCAAACTCAGACTCCAATACACCGCTTCGTTTGGGGTCGATTTCTGACGTGATACGCACACCTTTCTTGGTCATGTCGTCGGCTATTGAGTCAACCGCGGCACCAATGATCCAAGACGACCGGTAAGCATATTCAATCAGCAGGCGATTGCGGCTGGTGAAGTTTGCCCGATACGTTGATGCTGCATGCTGGTTCTGCTGCTGCATACCAACTTTGGCAACAAAGTTATCGTAGGAGTCAGCGGTGGCAATAGGTCTTGAGCGCGACATTACTGGCCTCCTAACTTGTTCCAGATATCCATAGTGGTATCCATTGGGGCATAGTTGATCATGACGGAATCCGAAAGGTTGGGTGATTTGGTCCCATCAGGCTGTTTATCGACGATGATTTTCCCAACACCGTTGATTGAATATGTTGGCTGGGAAAGCTCGATAATCAGTTTGTCGAGGTTCTTGATATTTGCGCTGATAGAAATGATTTCGTCCGGGTCATATTCCATACCTTCGACGACAGCGCGATAGACGTTGCGGAAAAGCTTACGCAGGTGCCACCAGCTCTGTGCCTTGGCGTTTGCAAAGAAATCTTTATTAATTCGGGCTGGCTGGCCATTGTCGCCGGGCACGGCTTCATCATCCGGATCGAAAACAGAAGCACTGCCGCGAAATGGTGTGGCCAGGATGTAGCGCACACCTTCTGTTTTTCTCGTCTCGTTTATTGCTCGAGCATCACCGCGGACGCCGGCACCAAGTCCATCCTCGTCGAAACGAAACTCTTCCAGGCCATGCAGATCACAAAGCCCAAAGGCTTTCTCCGAGGTTTTATAGATGTCACTGCCAACACCTGACCACTCGTCAACATCGTTGAGAAGAAAGCCGTGGCGAGTAGAGAATGCGTTTTTATCTCGCCCCTCGTCTGCAACGTCCAATGCCCCACGGCGAATGCCAGTAGGCTGAATGCCGAGTTTAATATGTGCGTCGATAGCGGCTCTGATCCACTCATTCGGGATCAGAACACCTTCAGCAGAGGCCGAGTAGTTCAAATCCAGCTCTTGAGCGACCACCACAGGGTTATCGATTTTGGCGCACTCTTTCGCGTACCAGGCTTCATCCTTGCGTGGGTCGCTGCGCCAGTGAAACGTAAAGACGGGGATTTTGCCGCCATGCCGCTTTTGTGCGAATGGGTTTGCCATCCCATTGACCGACGAGAGATCTATACGGCAACGTGTGGTCTGTGACAGAGCGGCATCAATGAGCAAAGGCCGCTGTAAAAATGCAGCCTCATCGACCAGGTAAAGCGTGGTTCGGTCACCACGTCCTATATTGTCCCCCGCCTCGCCTTTGATAACAGCGCCGGTATCAGGAAACTCGACACGCATGTAAGGCGCGTGTTTTTTGTCGCTCCAGCTACCGCGGAACTCAACCGGCAGCGTCTCAACAAATTTACGAGCTTTCCAGAACAGCGCCTTAGGGTCGCCGGTGCTGTCCACATACTCCTCTTTGCGCGAACCAAAACCGATCACCATTTCTCGGTTAAACAGACAGAGAGAACAGGCCATGCCAATGGCGGTCCAACTTAATCCCATCTCGCGGCTTTTTTCGGTGATGCCGTTTTCCAAGTTTTCCCGGCGATCCATTATCCAGTGGATCCACTCCTCCTGTTTCGGGAAAAGTAAAAACGGGATAGTCACTGGTAGCCCATAGTCGATATTGCGAGGGTCAGTCGTCATACCCCAGTCGATAATGAACTGGGCTGGATTATCGCGGTAGAAAGCCTTGAGCGCCGGTAGCATTTCAGGATGCTGGCGGATACGCTGCAACCGCTCCATTCGCCATTCAAATACTTGCCGATAGTCCGGTTTTTTGAAGTCGAACGGGAAAGGGATCGGCATAGCGGATTACTCGAATTTTGCATGAAAAAAGGGGGTTTTTAACATAATGGTGCTTACCCGCACCCCGCCGAGACCACTCAAGGCCGCCACGCGGTGAACCTGTTATTTTTAGCAAACTCCTCCCGAAAACAGCGCAAAAAACACTGCATAAATCGCGCATAAAACAGGGGTGAATTTGCATAACGTTTTTACAGCGTGAACGCGGTATTTCTCGCGGTTATCCCATCAATTGGCGGTATACGTCTGCGGCTTCGTCAGGGGTCAGGCTCGTTGTGTCGACATTATCCAGTTCCCCTACAGGTTTGCCGAGCTGCAGTTTCAACTTGCCAACCTCGAGTTCAACCTTTTCCGTTGTGGCCTCACGATAGCTGGTATCCGCAAGGGCCTTGTTCATGACCACGGTGGTGCGTTCGATGGACTCAATGCGTACCGTGTTACGCATCATGGCCTTTTCAGCGGCACCGATGCTATCCAGCAGAGCTTTCCTTGCGTCTGTGTCTTTGTCATCAACGTCTTCAAGCTGCGTAGTCCAGCGCCCGATGTTTTCGGCTGCCACCAGGTTGCTGGCACGCAGGCGAAATAGCTCATCCTCAAGCGTCAGCGCCCGAGCATCTTCTGTGACAGCATCTGTCCAGAGCATTCTCCGGGCGTAGCCGCCATGTTTCAGGGCTGCCTGGTTGCCGCCCTGGAATGGGGGATGGTTGGTTACGACCTTTCGTTTAGGTTCGGGTTTCGTATCTGACGGGGGTTGAGTTTTCTCTGTTGCGTACTTTTCTTTTTTCTCACGCTCGACGCGGGATTGCTCGGTACGCACCTTATCTTTTTGCGTACCATTTTTGCGTACTTGCGTACCAGATTGCGTACTCGTTTTTTTCTTGCGTACCCAGCCGAGTTTAGCTGCACGTTTCCGTATAGCCCCTTCGGTTATTCCGTACCGCGCCGCAATGTCACGGAGGCTTTCGTTACCGGCACAGTAGGCTTTTTGTATCGCCTCCCAGTCCGGCGTTGCCATACTCTGTTCCTTTCTTTAGAGCCATTACGATGAGATTGCCCATTGTGATAGCAATAAAAAACCGCCCGGAGGCGGTCTAGCTATTAGAATTTCAAGTTACCAAATATTTGATTTGCTTTAATTTTCTGCGCTTCAATTTTACGGTCATTATCTTCTTTTTGTTGCTTTTCTCTGTCTTTTCGTGCTTGCCACTCTTCAGTGGCTCGCTCACATTGCGTATTTAGTTCGATAATTTGGTTCTGTATCTCATCGAGTACGCAACTTACGACAATACAATCACCCCTTACTTGCGCTCGCCTTTTTGACATTGAAAAAAAATTTGCGTGCGCACGTTCGAAATGTTCTATCCATTCTGGATCAGGCTGCCCATCTAACTTTAAATATCTGTCCGCGACACCTGGCTCATAACTTGTATTATCACGATCAAGATCTATGATTCTCATTTTCATCGCCTTACTGTGGGAAGTCTCTGCAATTATGGCGCGAGGTTGTGTGGAGTTAAAGAACGATTGAAAACATTATCGATGGCTCTCAATGAAAGCCACCTGTAATGCCATTTACTGAAACTTTTGCAGCAACCCTGCGAACAGCTTTTTGCCCAGGGCTTCCAGTTCTTCAACCGGCAGCAAACCTACCGCACTCACTGTATCAATGACTTTTTCAAGGTCTTCAATACCGGCGCGCAGGCTACCCACCAAATCCTTAACGCCAGAGGTAAGCACGTTGGTAGCCGCTTGAGTGGGTACCTGTGCGGTTGGCTCAATATTCGCAGCGTCAGGTACAGCCAGGAATGCAACCGCACCTGTAACGGTGGTCCCGTCGGCCAGGGTCGCGGTAACAGGGTAAGTACCAGGCTGGGTAGATGTGAATGTCG
The DNA here is from genome assembly GCF_012933545.1 of Rouxiella aceris. Classification (GTDB taxonomy): domain Bacteria; phylum Pseudomonadota; class Gammaproteobacteria; order Enterobacterales; family Enterobacteriaceae; genus Rouxiella; species Rouxiella aceris. The sequence goes on from NZ_JAADJU010000004.1 coordinate 40,981, forward strand.
CTGTAGCTGCACCAGATTCATCAGTAGTCAGGTGCGTTTCACTGAATGACAATGCTGCATCAGCAGACAGAGTGACAAGCAGGCCAGACTCAGGGTTACCAGTGACATCACCAGTAACGTTCACCTGCAGCCGGTTAGTTGTGACGCCGTCAGCAAGAACGGCGTAAGAGGCCAATTGGAGGGCAATAATAGACATTCGGTCTTTCCTTATTTAGCCAGGGTTTTAGCAGCAGCGACCAGACTTTCCCACTCGGCCCCAATTTCGTGGCCAGCGGCGTGCAGGAGTGGCAGCAGAGCAGCCAGAACGTTTTCGACTGCCGGCACTGCCGCTTCTACTGCGGTGATGGTGTTTGACACGGTTTCCGCTGCGGCGGCGACAGGCGCGGCAACAGGGATAACGGTTGATAGAGCAGCTGCGGTTTGTGCAACTTCGGTAGCAATATTTTGCACTGATTGAACCGCTGCGCCTGCGGCAGTGAGCACGGCGCTGGTAGCTGGTTGGGTAGTCATCTCGGTAACCTTCTGTGATGGGGTAAATAAAGAGAAAAGTTTTTGGAGCAGGTTCATTTCTGGACTCCTTCAGGCGGTCAGGGCTTTGAGCGCAACTTGATAGCGCGCCGTTCTGTCTTGCAGACCGTTATTACCGCCGTTAATCATCCGGCTAACCACCGCGATATTGCCCGAATAACGCAGGCAGCCGCGAGACGTGTAGAACCATGCTGCGGATAGCGCGGCATTAGATGGCTGCTCGAGCAATTCCGGCGTGGCCACCAGCTCGACACCAATGGCCTTGCCAGTGGTCATGTAATTATCAAGAAAAGTGGTCTGAATCAGGCCGCGCCCTCTAAATTTCCAGCCGTCTCCCGGCAATTTGTTGCCGAATCGGCCGTGATAGACCAGGTTAGCAATAGCTGTTTGGCGAATGGCTGGCACAACCTTTTCGGTATTAGACCGACCCAAGGTTTTAGCCTGGTCCATGGTCAATCGCTGCGGCACGAAGGTTTGAATCAGGCCAGCAATCGAGTAATTGAAGGACTCAGTGGTTACTGAGAACCCATCTGATTCATGAGCGCACTGGGCGATAAACATGGCCTGGTCTTTTACTGCCGTAATGCCATATTTCTGCATTGCAGCGCTGATATGCGGAAACCAAAGCGCAGCAAGACCGGCGCTTATACCAGCCGCCTGTTGAAATTGGGTTTGATTCATATTCGTCTCGACAAGAGTTTTGCTGCGTTGCCGCGCGCCCGGATAACGAGAGCGGCAACGAGTAAATTGATAATGGGTGTGATTGGATGGGTGTCAGCATAGCGACCGAAAAGCCACTCAATCACAGTGCCGCCGTAGCCTAAAACAAGCAGGTAGGCCAGCCATGAAGCCCACCAGCAGTGCCGAGCGCCGATCTTGCGAAAGAACATCAGGCGCAGGCTAATCAGCGCACAAAGGAATGCATTGGCGATTACAAAGGGGTCTTTAGCCATTGCCACCCCCTTTGAATCTTCCGATCCAGTCTGTAGGCGACTGTTCGTTAAGCCAGGTAAGCCATTTAATAGCCAGCGCAGAGACGATCACCGCAGCAAGCGAGGTCATTTGCTGCTTGTTGCCACCCGTCCATTGTGCGAGGCGCTCACCAGCAATACCGGCACCGAGAACGCCTACGATAAAGCTCGTCACGAAATAACAGGCCCGTCTTGCCAGCCGAACGTCGGATGCCGTGGCCATGTAATAAACAGCGCCAGCAAACGCGCCAAAAACCACCCCGTAATCAGTCTGCGTTACCGCGCCAAATAATGTCGCCCCGCCCAATGCTATTGCTACGGCTGTACCCGTGGCCGGATCAGACATAAGCCCTCCTGTTTTTGTTGTGTCCTCCATTGAGGGCGGTTTTATCTCTTTAGTCGGTGCACCATCGAGTGGCATGGGATTAGGGCATGAACCTGTCCATACCTGACGCACCGACTAAAGAAATAAAAAAGGCCACGCAGATGCGCAGCCTGAAGTGTGGTGCGGGCGCGGCCCCGCTTTGTTGGCGTTTTATTCTTTGCTGAAAATAGCTTTTGGAGTCGCCTTCTCAATTGCCCCATTTATCAGCGCCTTAATGGCTGCACTAACTTCAAAGAAGCCACCTGCTTGCGGGGATACCTGAAAATATGCAGTGTCATCACCGGATCCAACAGATGCACATAGGAAAACAGTTTCATACCAAATAGAAACACTAACTCCCTGCCGATAACCACCAGTAGTGGGGTTATCGTCTAGCGTAGTAGCTATAACGAAGTTTAATTTATAATCTTTATCCAGCCCAATCCTAGGTAGGGGCGTAACCTCAAATTTTGAAGGCTCCTTCCATATGCCTAATTCAACATAGGGATATTTATGCCCCTGTGAACTAGACCAGGTCTCTGCGGGCAGACATAAGGATTCGGCATACTCCTGAAAAAGCTTTCTAGCCATATCCTGTAAGTGGTCTTTCAACTTCCATTGGGCTTCAACTAATTTGAGATGTTTTGCCTTGAGGTCGCTAAATGTTGTCTCCATGCTTTTCTCCAAACAGGTTTGTACGGGGATCTGCATAATAACTCACCTCTTCGGGAAATAATTTGATTCGACGGTGACGTTTCTATGTGGTTTGGAGATTAGACATCCAGAAACGCAAAAACCCCGGCGGATGCCGAGGTCTTAATGATTTTTCTTTAGCGCTCATCTACAGAAACGCCCATGATTTAGTGAAATCGTGCCAAATTCGGACAAAATGCAAGAGTTGAGGCTGAAATGGCATAAATAGAACAAATCTTAGTTTAAGAAAACGTTATTCATATCTATGTTTGGGCAGATTATCAGTGGACACCTTTGCCACCCGGGCGAGAGTCCTCTGATCTCCCACCGCATCGTGAACCATCTGATGCAGTATCGTTGTCATGCTGACAGCTACCGGCAAAAGCCTGAACAGAAGTACCGAGAGAAAGCGTTACCAGAAGCATTGCGAATAATTTTTTCATGGAATACCTGTGTGTAGTTATGACTAAAGTGTGTCCACTAAAAGTATTCCATTAAGTTGAACTTTACCAATGAATAATCAGCTTAAAGGTGTGGTAACGACAGAAACGCAAAAACCCGCACTTGGCGGGTTCTTATAATTTTGATAACATATCAAATTAGACTTAAATTTAGCCCATTTAGTAAAGTTTTGCAAGCATCTTCTGCGAATTATCTTTCTTTTGCGTCGATCGTGTTTTCGCCAATTCGTGTAATGCATCCCTATCTAACACCGAAAATATTCCCATGAAAGAATCCCAGTGATCTCGATAAGTGAAGTTGAATGATTGTTTTGTTATGCCCATCATCGCCGCTAAATCTGCATACTGATAATTATCACGACCCATGATAATTTCCCTGTAATCCTGGGCGGCCAGCCACACAAGCGAACCTAGTTTTTCTATCGTCTTTTTGGATAGCGATTTAGCTCGGCTTAATTCGAATACCGCCCAAGCGTGTTTAACTATTGAAACCTGGTAATCAAATTTAAGGTTGTAGCCATAGCACCATGACAGCCAAGCCAGCTGCTGCTCTGGCAAAACAGACAGCGCGCGGCGCCATGAAGCGGTACTAAACTCGAGTTCCATCACGAGCGGTATCGATGTGCCTTTTGCATGGCTTTGTTTGCCGGGTACAGGGGAATTCGTCAGCGTAATCTTTTTGCCGGTCACCTCGTCTATAACCACTTGCCGTTTACGCGGATACCGGTCATTCGTGTATTGCAGTTGTTCCACCAGCGCTACCAACTGCCCTTTTGTTCGCCCAGAGAAATCAGCGGTTGCCAGCGTCAACGCGTCACGAATATATTGTAGATACTGATCATTCATAAGCCGAACTCCCCTGACGCCCGCAAAGCCTTAACGTGATTTTTCATAATCCGGTAATCCACCAGCACTGTGCCGGCGGCGCGAAATAAGCGGAGACGCAGCCAAAACCGGCGGCACTCGACTAACGCTTGCTGTGTCATGGCTTGATATCCCCGATTACTATTTCACCAATTAATATTTTTCCGGTAGCACCCCAAATCTTGCTGACCCGGTGATCGAATACGTGTGAGTCCTCTTCGAATACAGCGTCGAGCAACGCCTTATGCAAATTATCAAGATCGGGCTTTTGCTGGTGGCCCTTGCCCGCCATCTCTGCGCGTTTCTGTTTGCTCCAACTGCTCGGCATCGGGATCACGAAAATGATGTGCGCTGCGCTTTCTGGCACTACGACTTTTTTTAGCCGGCATTCATCCTTAAATGCTCGATAGCGGAGAACCGCCGGGCGCTTCGCCCATTTATCTCTCTGCGTTTGCCGCGGCTTACCCATTGGGACGATTTCATAGGATTTCATCACCATTTTACAAAGCCCTCTCTGATCCAGATGTCGAGCGTTCTTGCCATGCCTTCGAGTGCACACTCATGGGCGTAACTTGCGTCTACTGTGCGCGTTCGGCGATCTAATTCGTCGTGGCATGCCGAGCAACACAGCGTGGCCACAAGGTCCGGCGGCTTAATTCCGGTACCGCACAAACCCGGCAATCTGATATGAGCCAGGACCGTTGTTTCTGAGTTCTGATTGCAAACGCCCGGGATCCTGACCTGGCATTCCCGCCCTTTTGCGGCCTTGCGGAGATTGGTCATGATGCGTAACTCAAGAGTTGGTTGGCCGCGTTCTCTGCTGCTTCAGGGGATTTAAAGGTTTTATTGAGAATGAAATTCCAGAGGACGTTGAGTGTTGATTTGTAGAGTTCGGAAAACTCGGTGTCATCCATGCTTGCGAATGAAATTGACACAGGCTCTTTAATGATCGCGCCATTCGGCATAATCAGTTCTGTGTAATAGCCCGCCTCAATCGTTGACCAGCGCCGGAAAGCATCGAAGGATTTTAAAAGCGTGACGCGGTCTGCCCGCCGGGCGCGAACTTTACGCAGGTAACCAATCGCCAGCGAATTTAGCGTTTCACCGTGGCCAGCAAACTCGGCCAGGTGTTCGACATATCCGCGGATAAGTGATTTTTCTTCAGGCGAGATCGTGCCACCAGTGGGCGTCCAGTATTCAAAACCCAGATTAAGGAGAGCGAAATATAAACGGTGGAATTTTGGGTTACGCGCCTGTTTAAAATCAATAACCAGCACAGAGCCTAGTTTGATTTTATTGCGCAAGAAATCACTGGCATCCGGCGTAGCGGGTGTCAGCGTATCAGGACCGGTCTTTATCATTGATAGTTGTGCCATCACGCTCTCCAATACATAGAGTGGGTGACACAACAGCTTACGGGGCGTCAGGTGTTCAAGCTGACTCGACAAATATAACTCGAATTACTGTGTTTTGTTAATCAATTTCGGGGGCAATGATTTTATAGCCTGCCCGCTCCGCAATCTCGAGTAACGCTGCCAGCGTTACAATATGCATATCATCACGCAGAATCTCTGCTGATGAGACTTCGCCATCCGTTATCGATAATAGAATTCGGCCGTTTTTAGGCAAAATAAAAGGCATATCATTAATTATTAATGGATTTTCCATCTTGAATTCTCTTGTAATGACAAGCCCTGTTTTTGATGCGTCCTTGCTTCGTGACCGATCACCACCAGCAATAAAACATGAAAATGACAACAAGCCCCGCCATGACTGTATGAACATACAGTAGTTTTTAACGAGGCCTATTTCAAGAAATTTCACGTTTTTTGATGATCTAAACCATTAATAAAAATTAATAGTCTCGACTATCTTTATGTTTTTCTTGTCATTTCATTGTTTTCTACCGTGCAACCAGCGACCTTACCGTCTCGCATATCCTTCTGAACTCTTTCAATCGACTCAGTGAACCCTTGGCTGTTACCCGCATCGTGAAAATTCCAACCTTGCTTCATTCCATCGACAAAGTGGCGGTCGCATGAGGTGCATTCATCAGCCCGCTGGCGCTGGGCTGCCAGAGCCGCCTCTGCCTCATCCAGTTGCGTCAACAACTCGGCAAGCCGCTGCGCCTGGCGTTCTACCATGGCGACAGGGCATAAGCCTGTCAGTTGCTTGTATCCATCGGGATTGCCGACCATCTCATGTGCGTTGCGTTCCACCATCTTGAATGCTTCTATCTGGGCTTTACGATCAATCATATGGCCATCCTTAATGAAGTGATGATTTCTGCCATGGCACGTGGAGGAACTGCATTTCCTGCCATGTGAACAGCGAGTTTTGATGTCGATGGCCGGTGATAATTTTTTGGAAATGTCATAGCCGCCATAACTTCATCGACACTGATCATTCTCATGCGGTCGCCGTCAATGATTGCCCAGCGATCCCGTGTCGTGATTGTCCCGATTGGCCGCTCAAGCGAGCGCCCATTCTTCGTACTGCCGTAATAGCTAATCAAAAAGCGATCACCGAACTGCTTACGACCGCTTGCAATGCGATCCAGCGTTGCGACAGCGCGGCCTGGTTTATTTACCAGTGACCAGGCTCCGGCACTCATATCGATAAACGAGCTAGCTGCCACGTGATCATGCTTTGGTAAGTTGAGAAACAATGGTGCTTTGCTTTTGGTGCAGATAATAAACATTCTGACGCGGTTCTGAGGTACACCCAAATCAGCGCAGTCAACAATATGCGGCGCAAGCTGATAGCCGAGGGCATTCATTGCTGCTGACCATGCTGGATACAATGACCATTCGAGGAACTCAGGGACGTTTTCTACGATAGCCTGTGCTGGCCGGTGAAACTCAAGGGCAGACACAACAGCCCAAGCGGTTGAGCGGCTTGCATCATGCTGTGGGTTACCCGATTTCTTTCCGCGGGCTTTACTGTGACCCTGGCAGCAGGGTGAAGCCATCAGCAAATCGTGAGCAGGTACTGCTGACCAGTCCGCTTGATGCAGGTCCTGGCAAACGTGTTGCGCATTGGGGTGATTCAATGCATGGACTCCCACAGCCTCCAGCCAATGGTTACCAGCCCAGACAACATCTACCCCGGCCAACTGTGCTCCAGTCGAGGATCCGCCGAACCCTGAGAAAAGGTCAATTGCCTTCATTTTTTCCTTAGTCATCAGTATTCGCCCCATTTAAATGAAGCTGCTACAGGGCCAAGCTCTTCGGACGCTACAAACGTCGTGCGCAGTGGTGGAGTGACGGTCGCAGGAATCGCCCCATCTGATACATGCCCCGCTTTGCGCAGGCCATCTAGGCACATATTTGCAGTTTCCATCGTCAGGCTCATCCGCTTTAACTGATACATTTTCCGGTACACAAATGCGCGTAAAGCTTCCTCTTTGGTTAAGTGGTAGCTTGAGCGTGCTGCGCCCTTCAGGCAGCGCTTGACGCCATTTTTAGGCCGTGACTCGAACTGTTTTAGTTGCTCCAGCGTCATATGGTGATAGTCATAGCAGTGCCAAAACGTTTTTTCTGTTTCGCGAATAATAACCCGCACCCATAGCATGACTATCGGCCTGCCTTGGGTATCGTTCCCTTCAACATAGCGATAGCAATATTTTTTATCGTTCATAATTTGTACCTTCATCGAGGTAAATTAATCTGGTTGTCAGCGCAGAAATCCAGCACATACAGGCACTCTGCAGGGCTTTCCGTTTCGTTCACAACGTCGCAACCGCCAGCATGAAAGCAATTGCAGTGCCGGCACTCGAGCCGATTTTCGAAACAGTTTTTAGCCATAAAGTATCCGTTGCATCTGCCGCCGCTAAACCGGTGTGGAAAATTGTAAGAGGGGCATTTGCAGGTCACCTGCCTGCCGTCCCAATACGCCTCCACGCCGCTCATTACTTGATGCCCGCACGCAGATTGGCGGCGAACTCTTCAGCCATTATTGATGCGTAGCTAGCGTATTCATCACCAGATAGCCACTTTTCAACCTTGGCGTCTTCGGAAGCCGAAAACTCATCCACGCCCTGCGCCATCCATTCGTTACGCATCTCAGCGATAGCGGCATCGGTGGCTGGGGTTTCGAGGGAGGCATTTAACACATCGACGTACCATTCCGAGTACCGGTAATCGAGCATCCCGTCAGCCTGCTCTTGCCACATGTCCGGCGCAGTTGCGAACTGAATTGCATTGCGCATTCTTGCGTTCTCAATAAGCAGTTTTTCGATAATTGACTGGCTCATGCTTGATGTCCCTCGCGCGTGTAACGCTGGCGAACAGGCATCAGCAGTTGATTAAATCGGGTGGCCAACTCGCAACACTCCAATTCTTTCGGATCAAAACCCACTCGTTTAAGCCCAGATCCATTTTTCGGCATCCGGCTTCGAGTTGCTGAAATTCGCAAGAATTTCTCGTCTACACGCTTCAACTCGTAACTCACTTTTCGACCGTTAAAGCGTTCAATATCAACGTGCGGCGAAAGTATCATCGAACGAACAGACGTTTGGATTGATGCAATGTTGATCTCGCAGTCAGGGAATTGCGCTGCTGCTTCTTCGACGATTTGCATGTAATTCATTCTTTTTCCAAGCATTACTTTCACAAGCTGTGCAGAAGTTAATTTGGTCATTGGTCATACCTCGATCAGGCTTTTGATTCGGCAGCCAGGCTGCGCATAATTTCCGATTCCGTGGGCAATGGCTGTGCTGCGCACTGCATGTAAATGTCCTTACAGCGCGCAGTTTTCCGGGCCAGCAAGTGATGAACTTTTTCTTCCGACATTTTCAGTGCAGCGGCGATCGCAGCATTTGATTTGCCCGATAGGTGTAGGCGGTAGATGCCCATAATCACTTTCTTCCCGTAAGCGGGCCGATTACCGATTTTTACTACAGCGCCACAAGCCTTGGCTGCCTCAGTAACCGGAATTGGTCTTACTGGGGGAGTGGCCGGTGCTCGGCTACGCGCCCGCGCAGCACAGTTCCAACCGTCGATGATTTTTGCCGTGTGATCACAACCATCGTCACAGACATTGCGTACTTCATGAATCAAGCTATTGATTTCTATTGCCATTGGTCATACCTCGCTTATTTTACGTAACGTTGTCCTGCAAGCATCTGCTGCGCTGGCGTCAAGCCTTCATGCCGGGCAGGAGCTGCGATTTTTTTTCTGATGGGCGGTACTGATTGCCCCATCGATACATGTTTAATCCACTTGTCCAGCATGCGTTTGGCCAGCGCCTCAAGCTCCTTGTGTGGCAAATTTCTCCGGGCGCCATCTCTGCGCAGCTCCGGGCAAATCTGATACAAAACCGGGTGGCGCCAGGGGAATTTTTCCGCGCAATCGTATTTCCAACAATCCTTTGCATAACGCCAGTACTCGTCCATCACATCGGAAACTTGCAGGCCTAATGGGTTTGCAGAGTATTCCCCGGCGATGGCGGTAAATTCGGCGAGGTCCGGCGGCCAGTGATTACCCTCAGCGCAGCGGTCCATACAGCGCTTTGCAATAAACGCCAGGTGTTCATCCGAGCACTTCGAAATCAGCGCTATCCAGGCCGTCGAGGGCGCTACGCCGTTCTTGCTCACCCAGCGGTTCGTAAAGATCTGCGCCATCGTCTCCCAGAGGAGCCAAGCCTTGCTTTGCTCTGTCGGCGTTTCGGGCATCCCTGACCTGCTGCCAGGCGCTGGAAGGAGCTGAAGCTGTGACTTGTTTTGCATTTGAACCTCCCGTTGGTTTTTTATTGGCCGCCGCGCGCTGTTCATGCACTACGCTGTCAGCAAACTTTTGCTCCCACTGCGTCGAGTGGAACGCTTTGCCTTCGGCATGCCAAAAGGCGATGAAACTGGCCAGTTCCGTTTCGCTGTATCCCGGCTCTGGACCGTCCAGCATCCGTCCCCACAACGCGGCCTGGCGTTTGAAGTCAGGGGATGGTCTCCATCCATCAAACATCTCAAATTTTCCGATCGGTTTTTCCTCAGCGGCAAGTGAATCGCCATGCTCGCCAGAGAGAGAGGGTTTATCTTTTACTTCTTCTTCTAACTCTTCCTCTGGTAACGGTTTTTGATACGCACCTGTAACGCTACCAGCGTTACTTTCTGCGTTACCATTGCGTTTCGATTCCCGCATTTTTGTAACGCGGCTATTTGTAAGTGCCCGTTTTTTCGATGTTTCTCCGTTATGTCGTTGATGATTTGGGAAATACAGCCGACCGTCTTCCTCTGCTAACCAACCAACCTGAATTAACGCATTCGCAAAACCTGAAGCACAGGTGACGCGATCAAGCACACTTTTTGTAACGCCAGCAGCGTTACACTTTGCGTTACCGTCTATCGTTTGTTGGTCAGCCCACGCCCATACACGAATCATCTTTCCCAGTACTGCGTCGGGGTCGATGTTGAGAATCTCAGCCAGCTGGAAAATCTCCGGTTTGTCCGGTGTAATAACTTCGATTTTTATCCAGCTACTCGCCATGATTACCAGCCCTGCTGTTCAGCAATAATTTTGAAAGCGCGACGTTGTCGAACAAGTTGAACCTCTTCTTGGTGCTTCGAGATCTGCCGAACAAGCACACGCGCAAATGGCTTGGTAACCGGTATCTCTCCGTAAAAAAATTGCCGGTTGATGCACCTTAGCTTTTTCATCGTCTCGACCCCGCGCGGGGCTTAGATGGTTTACCGGGCATGCGTTTAATGGTTTTAAGCGCCTTCTTTGCCTGATCAATACACTCGGCGATACTCTGGCCGGGTGCGTAGTTTCTTGCGCCCTGCAGCGCAGCAGAACGAGCAACATCACGGGGAGTGCCGTTCCGAACCAGTGCATCAGTGATCTGCTTTTCGATCTGTTCTTGTGTGAAATTGGCCATTGGTCATACCTCGTTTTTAATGCAGTAATCCGCGAACTCTCTGCTGCAAAGATGCGTAAACCCTCTCCCATTCAGCGCAATCCGAATCAAAATCCGAGAGTGGCGCACGAAGTAAGATTGAGCTGATCATCTTCTGATTGGCCTTCATCGCCTGAGTGGCCAGGTACTCAACAGAATTGCCCGCTGCCAGGCTAGCGCGAAGCTCAGCAGGCAAAGCTGCAAGGATCGCCGGGAGTAGATGCTGGATGTTTTGTAATGCACGCCGGCTATCACCGTCTAACCAGCGGAATATCTGCTGCTTGTTGTTGTGCAGCGCAGCGTAGTCAACGGTTCCGTCTTCATATTCAACGCATTGAAGAACTGGGTGCTGCAGGCCGAGCTGCATGTAAGCCTCGGTTATTTTGATGGCAACCTGTCTCTGGGAAACCTCATTTGCCCAGTTACGCAGTGCATCACGGATGTGGTTATGTTTGATTTCCATAAATCAGACCTCAGGCCGCTGTTACATTAGATTGATGCTGTGGAGGGATCCCATCGGTTGGATTTGGATAATCCTCGGCATTCAAATCGTGGGGGGTTACTTTAAAGTCTGTTGCCGCGGCAATTTTTACGGCCATGCTTCCACGGGGAGAGTGCCGCCCAACGACAACATGGCTTACATAACCTTGGGTGAGTTCGAGTTTCTTCCCGAACTCCTGTTGACTAATGCCGTTTGAAGAAAGGTATTCACCGAGTTTCATTTGCGTCTCCGTCTGTTGATTTAGCAAAATACTAACATCGCTATTAATTATGTCAATAACGACGTTATTTTTTTAATAATAGTTTTAATATTAAAATTGACGAATGAAGAGAAAACTCACCGAAGAAGACCTGGCTGCTGCAAAAAGGCTGAAGAGCATATGGACCAGCAAGCGCGTGGCTCTGGGGCTTACACAGGAGAAAGCTGCCGACCTTTTGGGGTTCAATACCCAAGGGGCGGTTAGTCATTATCTGAATGGGGTCACACCACTAAATACCGATACGGTTATAAAATTTTCTATGCTTCTAAATGTCAAACCGGAGGATATTAAGCCGGAGTTGGCAGAAATTTTGAGCTATGTGCGAAAAAGTCCTTCACCAGAACCTGGTGAGGAAATCTCAAGCTTAAATGTCCTGACTTCCCAACATAGAGAGTTGATCAGGTTGTTTGATAAAATGCCAGAAAGCGAGAAAATACATCTACTTAAGCAGTTGGATGTCAAGGCAAAAGATTACGATAAACTCTTAGAAGAATTGCTAGAACTGCGTAAAAAGTCCAAAAACTGACACGATCCCAAGCTTTTAAAGACCAGCTTTTGCTGGTTTTTTTTCGTCCCAATAAAAAATAAATAACTACGCTATTGACCATTTTTAATAACAACGCTATTGTTTACCTCATCGACGGCACAGCAGCCTCGGGGAAACAGTTCTGACGGCGGGAAAGAACGCGAGGTATGACCAATGGCAGTTTCACTTAATGGGGATGTGAAAATGAAGCGCACAATGACAGCAGCAGACATCAAAAAAGCAGTGATGAAAACTTGCGGCACAATCTGCAACGAAAATCCCTACTACCGCAACGCGTCAATAGCAAAAGACCAGGCGCAAACCGCGCTTGCATATCTCGATGACAGCCATTTTGAAGTAGCCCCACGTGCTGCCTCCGCGATACGTAATTGGGCAGCTGAAAGAACCAATGCTTTCTAAGTGATTTTTCCACTGCCCTGCGAACCAGGGCACAACATGCAAGAGCATTTTTCTGTGGCGAAGGAAACTCAAGAAGACCTCCCTGAACCGATTAATGCTCTTTCAGTTGTGGTGGTGGATGGTTGAATGGCATTTCCCTTGCGAAAAGAACGGTCGTAAAAACGACGCCGGAGCGTAACCGGCAAAATCCACCACAGCATTATTTATTTATCGGGTTTTAGAATGGCGCAAATTGCAGCGTGAAAAAGCTATACGCAATCATCGAAACTAAATAACGAGGTATGACCATGACCATTGAAACGGAAATTAAAAGTAATGTTTTGCACGAAGGTATTCATCAACTGAAAGAACACGGCGTTGTAATTGGCTATTTAAAAGAATCCACTGCCGTTGATAAATCCGCAATCGTCACCCCGGATGGAAAAAATCTCGGCGACTTCTGCTGTGATCATCACGCCGTTGAGGCTGCCTGGCTCCATCACCACAATATCCACCAGCGTACCGAGCGTCGTGAGCGCATTCCGCGTTCTCTTCTGGTTATGGCCTTAATGGCAATGATGTCTCGGTAAGTTTTGCGGCGGGCGAAAGCCTGACGAGGTATGAGCGTTGACCCGCTGGCCCGGCGTAACGGGCAACTCAAGACGTAAAAAAGCCCGCGCTTGGCGGGCAGTTCTACCGGCTTAACGCCCCGGTGGCGGCAGGTCGGCGACCAAACCGACCTTACGAGGTATGAGCAATGACCTTTCGGCCAGACTCGCGCTAAGTATATTTTTAACGAGGCGGCAATGCAAACTAAACTACCCGGCTCCGTAACAAAAAAATTCTTCATATTCGCGACTAAATATGAATGGATTGACGAATACATAATATCCGTATTTGAATCAGACATATCCAGCATCAAACCAGATTATATTTTAATCGGCACTCAGGAAGTTACTTTCGAAATCAAAGAAACTGATTTTTTAAAATCGGAAATAGCAGGTCTGGAAAAAGCAAAAATCCAATTATTTGCGGAGACATCAGAGCGCGAAAAATATATTTCCGGGAAAATACAGTCTTTATTAGCAAGCAAAACTAAATAATGAGGTGTGACCAATGACGCAATTTATTTGTGCTTTATATCCGACCGCTGCTGCGGCGGCAAAAGGAGAGATCCCGACTTCGATTACTATCGAAGCAAAGTCTGAAAAACTCGCGGTTATGAAGCTGGACATGATGATCGAGGAAGATTTCCCCGATATGGCCGGCCGTTATCTTAAACCAAAGATCGCAGAGTCAATCCCTGGCGGCGTCGGCCGCCCGCCTGTTGATGCCTTCAGTGAAGATTGGATAAAACACTATGAGTGGGACAAAGAAACGAAAAATTTCATCGCTATTAAGCATGCGGAGACACCTGACGATCTTGACCCGCTGGCCAGCATGAAAGTTATCTTTGATTTGCCCATATCTGAACGTATCAGCTATATCGCGATGTATGGCTCTAAGCCAGATGAAATCGACCAGGAGCACTTATCAAATGCCTGCGATATCGCTATTGACGATGACGCAGATCCTGAGATCCGAGCCATTATTGATGGCTTTCAGCGAGTACCTGCCGTAAAGGCAATGTTGCCAGCATCAGTTGAAATGATGATCGACGCGCTCCGTGCTCAAACACCGCCATGCGACAGTGCAGACGACGCCGAAAAGTTTGCCATCAAGTGGGTGAATAAACCTTCTGAGCGCGAATCTAGCGGCCCGACGCGCACATATGAATCGTTCGAAGTGGAAGTGGCACTGGCAATCATGGGCGTTAATCCAGACCTGGCAAAAGCTGCTGACGTTAAGAATGCAAAGATGATCAGAGATAACCGGGATACAGCGTGGCGCGCCTGGGTAAATTCTCTGCGCATGATACCGGACATTCTCAACATCCCGCGGGGCGAGCTTTTCACGCTTCTGGAAAAGGGATATCGAGATTTGAAGTTAATCAACGACACCGACGCGCGCAGGGCATATCTCAGCAGCGTTCTGTCTGGTCACCCATCCCTACCCCATTATCAGCAAGAAGAGGTGCAGGTGGAAAACCTTGGGGGCGGGAAATTCTCTATATCTGGTTTGGAAAAAAATGCCTCAAATGAGGGAGAAAAAGCAGAAGTTGGCATCAACAAACCCACAGCGGATGATAAAAAACCCGAAGCAAGCCAGACCGTTGCTGTATCGCATGGCGAGGCTGTAGAAATAGTACCAGCGCAGGATGACTTTAAGCAGCGTGCTGTAGCCCTTGAGAAATCCCTTTCTGAAAAAACAGAAGAGGAACTGGAAAATCTGCACATATGGAAGAAAGTCCAAAGCACTGACCCGCGTTATACCAAGCCTCTAGAAGGGGTTGGCTTTGCCGGTACCAGCATCAACGCTGAATACATGTTCATGCGTGCAACGGAGATTTTCGGGCCAGTCGGTACCGGTTGGGGCTACGAGATTGTCGAAGATCGCATGCTAAATGGTGCACCTCTTTCCGAATCTATTTATGAGAATAATAAATTCATACGGAGCGTTTTGCTTCGTGATGCAGACGGTACCCTGCTGTACGAAAAGAACCACGTTCTGCGCATCAAGTTCTGGTACGTGGCAGATGGCGATGTGCGTGGTGAACTTGAAGCCTACGGCTCAACGCCCTACCTATACAAGTCAAAACGAGGGATTACTACCGACGGCGAAACCCATAAAAAAAGCCTGACAGATGCCATTAAAAAAGCACTGTCTATGCTCGGCTTCTCTGCCGACGTCTGGCTCGGCTGGCATGACATGCCTGAGTATCTCGCCGATAACGCGATTGAACACAGCATTAAAAACGCCAGTGATAAGGCTGAGGATACGGTACGCCTGCGCAAAGAACTGGATGAAAAATTTGCACAAAACACGGAAACAATGCGCACCGCTGTTACTTCAAATGAAGTGACCAAAATCGCTTCATCCCTGAACCGCACTATTGGGGTTCACCTCAAAAATGCCAAAGCCGTCAACGACACCGAGCACGCACGTTATCTCGAAACACGACTGCGTCGCCTGGATGAAATCAAAAATGAATGTCTGGCAAAATTTGAAGGGGAAAAAGCATGAGCACTCGCACCATTGATTTAGCTATCGAGATGCAAAAACTTCAGGCGCTCGCAGAAAACGGCGAACTGACCCCAGAAATGATCGCCGATACCCTTGAAGGGCTGGAAGGCATGCTGGGGGACAAGCTTGACGCGACAATGGCCGTGGTTCGTGACTTTCTGGGCAATGTTGAAAAATGCGACGCGGAAGCCAAGCGCCTCGCAGAACGCAAGAAGATGTGGAACAACCAGGCTGAGTTGCTCAAGAAATATATCCTCGACTGCATGATCACTGCCGGTAGCGATAGCGTTAAAACGGCCACAAACACATTCAGTGCTCGCAAGGGATCACAGCGCCTGATTGTTGACGATGAGGAGTTGCTACCTGACGACTTTGTAGAGTCGTTTACCCAAATCGTAAACAAAGTGAAAAGCGATGAGCTGAAGAAAGCTTTGTTGGCCGGTACCGAGATAAAAGGCGCTCATCTTGAAACTGGTCCTCGTTCATTAGCTGTTCGTTAACTGATTTTGTTGAATCAAAAATTGGCCGGTTAGTGAGCTATTATGCTGACCGGTCATGCTTATGAGGTATGACCAATGAAATTACTGACTTTAGAAGAATGGTGTGATCTGAAATACAAAGCGCATAAACCTACTCTTCAAACTCTTCAGCGCTGGGCGAGAGCTGGGAAAATTTATCCGGCAGCTGAAAAACACGGACGACAGTATCGTGTGAGGCCAGATGCGATTTATCTAAACCCAACCGATATTCACGTCGGTAAGAAAATAAAAGAGTCGCAGAGCGCAGAGCCAGCAAAAAATGCATTCATGCAGAAGGTGATAAATGACACGGCGTCCCGTCAGGTATGATGCAAATTTACCCAAAAATCTCACCTATCGTAAATCAAGAAAAACTTATTACTGGCGTAATCCTCTGACAGGAAAGGAGTTTACGTTAGGTTTAATTTCCCGCAGGGATGCAATTTCGCAGGCAATCGAGGCAAACCACTATATCGAGCAGAATTACTCACCGATTCAATTGCTTGATAAGCTCAAAGGCACGAATGAGTACACCCTATCCTCTTGGCTTGACCGCTATGATGTGATCTTTAAGCGACGTGAATTGGCAGAAAACACATATAAAGTTCGTAAAGGCCAGATCGCCACCATTGAGGAAAAAATGGGCCACTTAACACTAAGCAAAATAACGACTCGTCATATTGCTGATTTTCTTGAAACATGGGTCGTCCAGGATAAAAAGACAATGGCGGCGACAATGAGATCTGTTCTATCGGATGTTTTCAGGGAAGCTATTGTTGAGGGGCATCTCGCAGCAAATCCTGTAACCCCAACGCGAGCAGCAAAACCGGTGGTTAAGCGCGAGAGGTTGGAATTAGAACAGTATATTGCAATTCGCAAGGCCGCCGCCGCGCAACCTGCGTGGTTTGGACTGGCCATGGATCTTGCCCTAGTTACCGGGCAACGGCGAGAGGATATAGCTGATCTACGATTTGAGCATGTTCAAGATGGAAGGCTGCTAATCAACCAGGGGAAAACTGATTATATGCTTTCAATCCCCCTGGATCTTGAGCTTAAAGCCATTGGGCTAACTTTAGGGGCCGTGATTGAATGCTGCCGTGTTGCCAGTAATACTGATTTTCTGGTCAGTTCAGGCATCCGGAAAAACAGCTCAGATGGATCACTACATCCTGATAGCCTAACCAAAAAATTTGTTGCTGCAAGAAAGTATACGGGCATTAATTTTGAGGAAAGCCCACCAACATTTCACGAGATCCGAAGTTTAGCTGGCCGCCTGTATGAGAAGGAAAAAGGAAAGGAGTTTGCGAGGAAATTACTTGGGCATAAATCTGAGAAGATGACGAACAAATACCTTGATACAAGGGGAAAAGAATACGTGATGCTGTAAAAGACCGAATATCATATTTCGGACAAATTTCGGACATTTTCGGAAAAACAGAAAATAACCCTTATAAAACAATAATTAAAAAAAAGACCGAATACGATTCCTATATTCGGTCCAGGGAAAGGGCTCTTGGGAGAGAGCCGTGCGCTAAAAGTTGGCATTGATGCAGGCGGTTAAGCCTTACCTTTCAAGAATAGTCGAGCTTTGTCTGTTTTCCAGCCAATTGACAGCCTGGTGATAATAACTTGAGGGAATTAGTTGCTTTTTGTGACAACATTCTCAAAACATTTATTTAACAAAATAAATCAAGTGCAAAACGGGGATTTAAGGGTGGGGTTTTCAGAGGCTAACGGCAGTCAGCCTCTGTGCCGTTCGGTTAGCAAAGCTTACTGGCACGTTCAATAAAGGGTGCCAGGCTCATTTTATGTCCGGCGTTCTGCGGGTCGTCGAGCTGTATAATGCTGAGCGGTTGTGCGCTTGCCTTACCCTCTTTAACCTGTTCAATAGCAACGTCATTAAGTGGATACTGGGCCAGCGTGCTGTCATTGATAACAAACAGTGCATTGCCCGGTCGGCACTGCAGCATCACCTCTTCGCGGGTAAATGCCCAGGCTTTTCCGTATTCCAGGCGGCTAACGGTGATAATCTGTGGGGCGGCAAAGCAGCTGCCGGACAGTGTCAGTAGCAGGCACCCAAGTAGTGTTTTTTTCATAACCCTTCCTCGTTCAACTTTTTAAAAATTCAAGCTTATGGCCGATCCATTGCTGTTACTGCGCCCTGCCGGGTCAATTAGGCGGCAAGGTGGCAAACAGGCTTACCAGCGCAATCACCAGTAATGCCAGGGCAAATTCCAGCCAGCAGACGTAAATCATATTGCGCTGTGCCTGCTCTGGCTGTTTAGCCAGTTGCGGTACCAGGCGATAACGATTAAATAGCGCAACGCCAATCATCAGCGCAACCAATAACACTTTTGCCAGCAGCAGTAGCCAGTAAGGCGAACGCCAATCGCTGGGCCAATGTTGCAATATCATCAGGCCATTGATCACGCCGGTAACCACCACCAGGGCCACGGCAATATGCCCGAGGGTGGAAAATCGCAGTAATGTTGTTATCGCCGCGGCACGGTGGGCGGGCTGATGAGTAAAGGACATGCAACTTAGCAGCGGGAGCAAACTGCCCAACCAGTAGGCGGCGCTGAGCAAATGGAGCCCATGGTTACTGCGTTGCACTATGCCCATGGTCCCTTGATGGATAGCAGCGTGGCCGATCAGTGCCAGGCTAAGCAACATGCCGGTGCTCAGCAACAGTACTATCAGATAGCGCCCAGGCAAGCCATCGAGCAGTAAAACCAGCAGCGCCACTACTGCCAACAACATATGCCAGCGCCACACCTCACCGAAGGTGGTCATCAGGATCAACAGCCAGACGGTGGGGTTAGTGGTATCGGCCCAGCCATTGCCCATCACTCCGGCCTGAACTGCCAGCATCAAGAAGGCGGTCAGGGCCGAGAGCACCGCCGAGGCAAGGATCAAGGTTTGATTCTTGCCCGTCAGCACCTGGGAAAAACCTGCCGGTGCCAGTAAGCGGCTAAACACGCAGGCACCAAACAGCTGCATCACCGAAGCAAAATGCACAAAGCGACAAACAACAAACAGCGAAGCCAGGCTCATACGGTTATTTCACCGTAAAGCTGTAGGTACCCTGAGTTTTATGACCATCAACCGAGACAACATGCCAGGAAACCAGGTATTTGCCGCTGGTCAAAGGCGCAGGCAGTGCCACCAGCACCTGAGTATTGTTATTACTGGCCAGTTTAATGGCTCCGGTCTTGATCGGCGTATTACCCGGACCACTGAGTTCAACCTTGCTGAAGTTGGGTTCGATACCTTCGCTAAAACCGAGACTCAGTTCGCCAGGCGCGGTGGTCACTTGACTGTCGGCGGCCGGGGTTTCGGTTTTAAGATGAGCGTGGGCAAAAGCCTGTTGTGAAATCATGCCTGCGGCTAAGACACAGGCGGAACTGAGAAGACGCAGTCGCATTAGTTTTTTAGTAGACACAATATTTCCTTGGCTGGCTGAAGATAAAATTTCAGGCGCAACTTTAGCGTAAACCGCCGCCGGGATCTGTCAAAATTAGGGGGTTGTGGCCACTGGAGAGAGAGGTTGGCTGCATTTCGCACAAAAAGTTCAGGGGACTGCGGGGAATAATGCCATGAACAGCAAGGAAAAAAACGCAGCACGTCGTTCACGGCGCTGCGTTTTTGCTACTGGCGAAAATCAGGCAGCAGGAGTTTGGCCGGTCATATTCTTCAGATCTTTATCAACGAAGAACAAGCCGTTACCGGTATTGCTAACCAGTGCCAGTTTATCGAGCACGGATTTAAACAGAGTTTCTTCTTCGTGCTGTTCAGAGACATACCACTGCAGGAAGTTAAAGGTTGAGTAGTCTTTGGTGCTCATTGCCAGATCGGCCAGCTCATTAATCTGTTTGGTGATTAATTGCTCATGTTCATAGGCCAGGGTAAATACGTCAGCCAGGGAAGCAAAATCAGCGCGCGGCGCTTCGATGGTGCCGAGGACAGGCAGCGCACCGGTATCGCTAACGTATTTGAACAGACGGTGCATATGGCCCATCTCTTCACGGGAGTGTTCAGTCAGAAAAGCAGCCGCACCTTCAAAACCCTTGTTGCTGCACCAGGCGCTCATTTGCAAATATAAGTTGGCGGAATAGAATTCAAGGTTCAGTTGTTCGTTAAGTTGCTTGACCATCGCTTCTTTAAGCACAATAAGACTCCGTAATTTAATATGATTAAATTGCATCAATAGGGTATGAGATTATTTATCAGTATTATGCCCAACTCTACGCTAAATACATAGGGTTGTTTCAATTAATCTAATCCAAATCAAAGAAATATTACAACCAACTGATATTTATATATTTTATTTTCACTAAACATAGAGGAATATTGTGAGTGAGAATTATTCCCGCTAATTTTCATCGTAAATGCCTTTATTGCCCTTACCGTCTGACGCGTTTTATTTTAGGGGAGATCTCAATTAATAAACATTCCCCAAAATGAATATAAATGAGTAGTAATCTCATTAAGATCTACTCGCTATCGGCCAAGGGGGGATCACAGGCATTCACCTCTGCCATCGGCTCTTGTACAATAGGCCGAGAATCGATTAGCAGGAAGAGAGATATGTACCCAAATTTGGCTGAGATCAGCAGAGAAGAGATGGACAAAATTAACGTGGATTTAGCCGCTTCTGCCGTCGCCTTTAAAGAGCGCTACAATATGCCGGTGGTATCGGAGATTGCCGAACGCGAGCAACCTGCACATTTGCGCGATTATTTCCGTGAGCGCGTGGCCTTTTACCGGGCTGAATCTCATAAGTATTCTCGCCTGCCGTTTGAACCCAAACAAAAATAAGCCGGTTCAGCGGGCAAGCGAGCAGAGAAACCCCGTTAATCAGCTGCGGGCGAACCTTTGGTTGGCGCGGATCAACTGGTCGAGAATGCCAGGTTCACTAAAGGAGTGCCCTGCGCCCTCAATAATATGCAGCTCCGCTTCCGGCCAGGCCTGCGCCAGATCCCAGGCGTTTTGTACCTGGCAGGCCATATCGTAACGACCGTGAACAATCACCGCCGGAATATGGCGAATACGATCAACGTTGCGCAGCAGCTGGTCGTCGCTTTCCATAAAGCCGAGATGGGTAAAGTAGTGATTTTCAATACGCGCAAAGGCCAGAGCAAAATCATCCTCGCCAAACGACGCCGAGTCTTCGGTAGGCAATAAGGTTACGGTCTCCCCTTCCCACAGACTCCAGATTTTTGCGGCTTCAAGCTGAACGGCGCGATCGTCGCTGGTCAGTCGTGCACGATAGGCGGCAATCACATCTTTACGCTCTTCGGTGGATAAAATAGACAGCACGCGCTGCCATTTTTCCGGGAAGAAGCGCGAAGCGCCGTCCTGGTAATACCACAACAGTTCCTGCTTTCTGATGGTAAAGATGCCGCGCATTACCATTTCGCTGACGCGGTCCGGGTGGGTCTGCGCATAAGCCAGCGCCAGGGTCGATCCCCAGGAGCCACCGAACACCAGCCATTTATTTACCCCGGCCATAACACGCAGGCGCTCAATATCTTCTACCAGATGCCAGGTGGTATTGTTGTCGAGGCTGGCATGGGGCAGTGAACGGCCACAGCCTCGTTGATCAAACAGCATAACGTCATAATCATTAGGATCGAAAAGCTGACGATGCACCGAGGAGCATCCGCCGCCGGGACCACCATGAATAAATACCGCCGGTTTCCCCTTTGGATTACCGCTGCGTTCCCAATAAATCTGATGACCATCACCGGTATCCAGCAATCCACTGGCATAGGCTTCCCGAGGCAAATACAACCCTTTCAATTTAGCCATGACATTTCCTGTTTTTTTTCTGTCCAGTGCATTGATTTTCTTGCTCAGCACTAATAACAGCCTATCCAGACTATGGGGTCAATCGACTTACCCGACTTAATGGCAAAAAAGCCTGGTTTTCTCGATCTACCGCGCAGTTATTAATCAGCGTTGCGCAGATAATAAACAGCTATAGGTCATATTCGGTTACAGGATAATAATTTGTGACTTTACATGGTGTTGTCGAAAATTTATTCCGGGTCTATTGCAACTTGCCGCAAATTAGCAGTAAATAGCACAGCAACCCAATCCACCCGCTTAAGAGAGGCCGATATGAGTAAAGGAATGGATAGCAAAAAGAATGCGAAGAAAAAGCCACTGAAAACTCCAGCTGAGAAAAAGGCTGAGAAAAAGGCTAAAAAGGTATCTGCGTAATCGATAAAGACTTCGTATCAATACAAACCCGCCTATCGCGGGTTTTTTGTTAATTTGTCCTGAGATACAACCCGAGATCGCCCCTCATGAGTGACTTGATTATTGCTGCAGCGCAAACAGGCTGCCTGGCCGGTAATATCGAATTAAATCTCAGCCGTCATGCTCAGGTGGTAGAACTTGCCGCAGCAGAAGGCGTTGCCCTGCTGATTTTCCCCGAGCTTTCACTGACCGGCTATGAGCCGCAGCTGGCGCGTAATCTGGGGATCACCTTGCAAGACCCGCGTCTGGAAAAACTGCGTGTACTGGCAAAAACCCACAATATGACCATTGTTTGCGGCGCGCCCTTATGCTGTAACGATGGCGATGCACTCTATATCGGTGCCATTGTGTTCTCGCCCGATGGTACCCTTTATTCTTATACCAAGCAGCATTTACACGGTGGCGAAGATCTGGTTTTTACCCCGGGACAGGGTGGCCCGCAGCTCAGCCTGCGCGGGAAAAATCTCGGTCTGGCAATCTGTGCCGATATCAGCGAGCCAGGGCATCCGCAGCATGCCGCCGAACAGGGTGCCGATATTTACGCGGCAGGCGTATTAATCTCCCAGGCCAGTTACGCCAAAGAGAGCGCCATGATGCAAGGCTATGCAGAAAAACATCAGATGACCATTATCATGGCTAACCACTGTGCACCGACCGGCGGTTGGCTGCCAGCGGGGAAAAGCGCCATCTGGTCCGCGACGGGCGAGGAGATTGTCACTGCACCAGCCAGCCAGGATGCGCTGGCTATTGCCCGGCAGACCGCCGAGGGCTGGCATGGCTACGTCAAGTTGGTTACCTATCAGCAAGCCTGAATTATCAAGGAGGAATAAGCGATGACATACAGGGTAATAGATACCGAAACCTGTGGTCTGGAGGGGGGTGTAGTGGAGATCGCCTCCGTGGATGTGATTGATGGGGTTATTACGCAACCGATGAGCGATCTGGTCAGTCCCGATCGGCCAATCAGTATCGATGCCATGGCGATCCACCATATCACCGAAGAGATGGTGGAAGGTAAACCGCGGATTGCCGTCGCCGTCAGACGCTATCAGGGAAGTCGCTACTATGTGGCGCACAATGCCGCCTTTGATCGCGCCATGCTGCCAGAAATGAACGGCGAATGGATTTGTACTTTCAAGCTGGCTCGCGAGCTGTACCCCGACCTGCGTTATAGCAATCAGTACCTGCGCTATGCGTTAAATCTCGACGTTAGTGTACCCGAGGGCTTATATCCCCATCGGGCGTTGTATGACTGTTACGTCACTGCCGCCCTGCTGCAACGCATCATCAAGGACTCCGGATGGAGTGCCGAACAGATGGTGGCCATCACCGCACGCCCTACTCTGCTGCGCACCCTGAAGTTCGGTAAATACCGGGGAAAACTCATTGCCGATATAGCCGAGCAAGACCCGGCTTACCTGCGCTGGATGCTGAAATCCATTGATGATTTAAGCGACGATATGAAATACAGCCTGCAACACTTTTTAAATGGCTAGTTGCCGATAAAAGCCTGCGGGCAATGTCCCCCCAGGCTGTATCACCGCCTGTTGTTCGCTATTTTTTCTGCTGGCTTAATGCAATTACAAACGCATATTCCATGGCAATATCCTCATAAGCTTTAAAGCGCCCCGACTTGCCGCCGTGTCCGGAATCCATATCGGTATACATCAGCAGTTGATGGTTATCGGTTTTCACATCGCGCAGTTTGGCAACCCATTTCGCCGGTTCCCAGTATTGCACCTGAGAATCATGCAGCCCGGTGGTTACCAGCATATGCGGATAGTCCTGCGCCTTGACCTGGTCATAGGGACTATATTGCAGCATATAGTCGTAGTAGGCTTTTTCGTTAGGATTGCCCCACTCGTCATATTCGCCGGTGGTCAACGGGATAGACTCGTCGAGCATGGTGGTGACCACATCGACAAACGGCACCTGTGCCACAATGCCATGATAGAGTTCTGGCGCCTGATTGATCACCGCCCCCATCAATAGCCCGCCCGCGCTGCCGCCCATGGCATACACTCGTTCGCGGTCGCCATATTGCTGGTTGACCAGCGCCTCGGTGACATCGATAAAATCGTGGAATGTGTTCATTTTATTAAACAGCTTGCCGTCGTCATACCACTGCTGGCCGAGATCGGCCCCGCCGCGAATATGCGCCAGAGCGAAAACAAATCCGCGATCCAGCAAACTCAAACGGCTGCCGCTAAAGCCCGGATCCATGCTGCTGCCATAAGAGCCGTAGGCATAGATCATCAACGGATTTTCCCCGGCCTGGAACAGGTCGTGGCGATAAACCAGGGAAACCGGCACCTTTACGCCATCGCGGGCGGTAACCCACAGACGTTCACTGCGATAGTTGGCGGAATCGAAGTTTTTCACTTCCTGCTGTTTCAGAAGTTTACGCTCTCCGCTATCGAGATCCAGCTCATACAGCGAGCTGGCGGTGGTCATTGAGGAGTAGCCGTAACGCAGCAAGGAAGTATCGGGATCGGGATTATAGGACAGCCAGGTCATATAGGTAGGATCGTCGAATTTAAGCGATTTTTCTTCGCCGCTTTGCCAGTGGATCTGCCGTAAGTGGGTAAGCCCCTCCTGGCGCTCTTCCACCACCAGCCAGTCGCGGAACAGACTAAACCCTTCCAGCATAATGTCATCACGAGGAGCAATCAGCGTCTGCCAGCTGGCTTCGTCCGCCGTGGCACTTTTGTAGAAGCCAAAGTTTTTGCCGTCTTTATTGGAGCGAATATAAAAATCGCCCTGATAGTGATCGAGACCATATTCATGATCTTTTCTGCGCGCTAAAAACAGCTGCGGCTCAGCCTGCGGGTCATCGGCATCGAGCAACAGGATCTCCGAGGTGGTGGTGCTGTCGAGATGGATCAGGATATAACGTTCAGAGGTGGTTTTATCCAGCCCGACGTAGAAGGTGTCATCTTTCTCTTCATAGATCAGCACATCATGGCGCGGATCACTGCCCACCTGATGGCGATAGACCTGATAAGGCAGCAGCGTCGTTTTATGTTTGCGCACATAGTAAATGGTGGTGGAGTCATTGGCCCACTCCGCGCTGCCCGAGGTGTTTTTCAACACTTCCGGCGACCAGCTGTCATCGTGCAGTTGCTTGACACGGATATCGTACTGACGACGTGACAGAAAATCTTCCGCCACCAGCAAGCGGCTATTATCCGGGCTGACGTCCAGGCCGCCCAGGGTATAAAACTCGCGATTGGCCGCGCGCTCATTGCCATCAATCAGCGTTTGCCAGTTATCGCTTTCGCTCGCAGGCTGGCGCAGATAAATCGCATATTCATTGCCCGGCTCATAGCGGGTCTGATAACGGTAGCCATGTTTAACATAAGGAACCGAATGGTCCTGCTGGGGAATGCGGTCGACCATCTCCTGATACAGCGCTTCACGCAGCGCCTGATGTGGCTGCATAACCTGTTCCGTCCAGGCGTTCTCCGCCGTCAGATAATCCAGCACCGCCTTATCGCCGCGCTCATCGTCGCGCAGCCAGTAGTAGTCATCAACACGGGTATCACCGTGGGTAATTATCGGGTATGGGCGTTTTTCAGCCTTTGGAGGTGTCATCATTTTAGGTCTCTCTCCTCACAATAGTGCTATCAGAGTGACAGGTTTATCGAGGGAAACCAAGACAGGGTGCAGCAAATGGAGGATAAGTCAGCAGATTGCCAAAAAAACATCCGCCTGGCTAAGCCCGTTAATTTATTGGGTAATAACAGGTGTCAGCAAGACGGATATCGGGGATTACTGCGGTTGACCGTAGTTGATTTCGCCAGCCTGACAGTTCAGTCGGACGTTATAGGTTTTTTGCGTTTTATTACCGCTGACTTTTAACGGCACCTGCCAGTCGCCAGCGCTGCCGGTAATGCTGCTGGCCACGACCCAAACCACCGGGGCTTGAGTGCCAAACAAGGTTTTATCACTTTGCCAACGGGTAATACGATTTTGCAGGTAGTCGCGCTTGACCAACGCGGCGATCTCATCCTGGCTGGCATTGGCACAGGGAGCGATCTTGCCACTACGGTCCTGGCTATCCGCCGCCCGGGCAGGGAGAGAAACCACCCCTAACCCAAGCGCCGCGACTAAACCACTGACCATCAAATATCTTGTGTTAATCGTTATCACAGCTTGTCTCCTGTAGAAATGATCTTTCCTTGCATACCCTTAACAAGGCTAAGGGTATCTCTACAACGCATTGAGTGTAGTACCTAACAAGGTGATAACTCAAGCTTAACAAGCTGTAAATGTTAACTCAGACTTAACGCAGTAAAATGGCCTTGCAGTTCTTGCCTTTGATTTTGCCTTCCTGCAAACGCTGCAACGCTTTTTTGGCGCTATTTTTGCGGATGGCGACATAGGCATGTACCGGGAACATATCAATCTTGCCCACTTCGGCGGCGGTTAATCCCGCGTCACCGGTTAGCGCACCAAGAATATCGCCGGGACGGATTTTGGCTTTACGGCCACCGTCAATACAAAGGGTCAACATCTCGGGTTCGAGCGTGATCGCAGGCGCGGCCAGGGTTTGTGCCGCGGGCTGCCACTGGAAAGTCTGCTGCAAATAATCTTCCAGTGCATGTACGCGTACCATCTCTTGTGGCGCAACCAGGCTGACCGCCAAACCCTGGGTGCCCGCGCGACCGGTACGGCCTACGCGATGGACGTGGACTTCCGGGTCAAAAGAGAGTTCATAGTTAATCACCAGACCCAGATCTTTAATATCCAGCCCGCGCGCCGCGACGTCGGTGGCGACCAGAACGCGACAGCTACCGTTGGAAAAACGCACCAGTACCCGGTCACGATCGCGCTGTTCCAGATCGCCGTTCAATGCCAGCACGTTAATGCCTTTACTGGCCAGCAGTTCGGCGACTTCCTGGCAGTCGCGTTTAGTATTACAGAACACCACGCAGGACGTCGGCTGATGCTGATACAGGACCGCCGTCAGCAGCGATAAACGGCTGTGGCGATCGGCTTCGATAAATACCTGCTGAATATCCGCCACATCGTCATCGCCTTCAATTTCGACGTTTAACGGCTGACGCTGGAACTTGCCGCTAATGCGCTCAATGCCCTGCGGATAGGTAGCGGAGAACAACAGGGTTTGACGTGAAGGCGGAGTGTAGCTGACCACGTCTTCGATATCTTCACTAAAGCCCATATCCAGCATGCGATCGGCTTCATCAAGGACCAGCACTTTCAGTTGATCCAGCTTAAGGGTGCCTTTACGCAGATGTTCCTGAATACGGCCCGGGGTGCCCACCACAATGTGCGGAGGATGCACCAGCGAATCAAGCTGTGGCGCAATCGGCTGGCCGCCGCACAGGGTAAGAATTTTGATATTCTGGGTAAAACGCGCCAGACGACGTAGCTCTTTACTGACCTGATCCGCCAGCTCACGCGTTGGGCACAACACCAGCGACTGGCAGACAAACTCGCCAACGGTAATTTTATCTAACAGACCAATACCGAAGGCAGCCGTTTTACCGCTGCCGGTTTTTGCTTTGGCGCGAACATCCTGCCCTTGCAAAATGGCGGGTAATGCAGCTTCCTGGATTGGCGTCATCTGGGCATAGCCCAGCTCTTCCAGGTTAGCAAGTTGTTCAGCGGGCAAAGCGAGTGTGGAAAAAGAATGCGTGCTCAAGGCGATAACTCTTATATAAGGCGAATAAAACGGATCGGCGCAGGACAGTCGGCACCATGTATTAATAGAGATAATAACAGAGAAGGGATTATTGCGCCTTAGCGCGATACTACGGGGTCAAAAAAACCCGCAACATCGGCGGGTTTTAAACAACAGTTATCTCACTGCAGCTGCCGTCTGACTTTAGTCGTCGGAGGTTTGCTTACAGGGGAATAACGTTGGCAGCAGACGGGCCGCGTGGGCTGTCCTGAATGGTGAATTCAACCTGCTGACCTTCAGCAAGCGTTTTAAAACCCTCGCTGTTGATTGCAGAGAAATGAACGAAAACATCTTTTGAACCGTCGGCTGGCGAAATAAAACCAAAACCTTTGCTTTCGTTAAACCATTTGACCTGACCAGTTAACTTACTCATTTTACTATCCTTTGCTTATTTAAACACATCCGCCTCGATCGCGAATGCCGCACTATTAACGCATATTCACCGCAGGGACGCAAATCACGCCCTCGCCACGCAATCGTTTTCGTAGCGGATAATTTTGCTATATAATGCGCCGAAACTGCTGCGGAAAGCGCCGTAGCAAGCATGTTTCACCACCCTATTTTTTATCACCGACAACGAGTTAGGTATCCCGCTATGTTAACCATTGGAACTGCACTGCGCGCCGACGCAACCCGCGTTATGTTATTGGGCTCTGGCGAATTGGGCAAAGAAGTGGCCATTGAATGCCAGCGTCTCGGCCTGGAAGTGATCGCCGTCGATCGCTATGCCGATGCCCCTGCCATGCAGGTTGCCCACCGCAGCCATGTGATCAACATGCTCGATGGCGAAGCGCTCAAGCAACTGATTGAAAGCGAACGCCCAGACTTTATCGTGCCGGAAATCGAAGCCATCGCCACCAGCATGCTGGTTGAGCTGGAAAAACAGGGCCATAACGTGGTGCCCTGTGCCGAAGCCACACGTCTGACCATGAACCGCGAAGGTATCCGTCGTCTGGCGGCCGAAACGCTGAATTTACCCACCTCGAGCTACCGTTTTGCCGATGATGAAGCGAGTTTTAAACAGGCGGTGCAGGATATTGGTTACCCTTGCATTATCAAACCGGTGATGAGCTCTTCCGGTAAAGGACAGAGTCTGATCCGTAGCGCAGAAACGCTGCAAAAAGCCTGGGATTACGCCCAGCTTGGCGGCCGCGCGGGCGGTGGACGGGTGATTGTTGAAGGTCTGGTGAAATTTGATTTTGAAATCACGCTGTTGACCATTAATGCCATCGACGGCATTCATTTCTGTGCGCCTATCGGCCACCGTCAGGAAGACGGCGATTACCGTGAGTCCTGGCAGCCACAGCAAATGAGCGATCTGGCATTGCAGCGCGCTAAAGATATTGCGCAAAAAGTGGTCACCGCCTTGGGCGGCAAAGGTCTGTTTGGCGTTGAGCTGTTTGTTTGTGGCGATGAGGTAATATTTAGCGAAGTCTCCCCGCGCCCCCATGACACCGGCATGGTCACGCTGATTTCGCAGGATCTCTCCGAGTTTGCCCTGCACGTTCGCGCCTTCCTCGGCCTGCCGATCGGCACTATTCGTCAGTTTGGCCCTGCTGCTTCGGCGGTTATCCTGCCAGAGCTGACCAGCAATAATGTCAGTTTCAGCGGTCTGGAACAGGCGTTGGTGGGTTCTAATCAGGTGCGGTTGTTTGGTAAACCGGAAATCAGCGGTAAGCGTCGTTTAGGCGTGGCGCTGTCCATTGGCGATACCATTGAACAGGCAGTTGAGACCGCTATCAAAGCTGCGGCAGCCGTTAGCGTTAAAGGTTAAAGCCAATGCGCTCAGCGAACCTTGCCGGGTCGTTGAGCGCATCGTTTCTATCGGCGAATCAACTTATTCGTCGTCTTCGTCGTCAAATATCACCGTCACGCGGTCGCCTTTGTGGGTTTCGCGGATCTCTTGCGCAACCAGGGCAATGGCTTCGCCGCTGCTCATACCCTGTTCCATTAACTGATGGATACGTTCTGCAGCCTGTTGCTGTTCTGAATGTGAAAGTGAAGGCATACCGGTCAGCATAAGAGTGTTCCTGTAAATTAAGCGAGCCAGGCGCGCATTATACGCCTTAAAAGGCCAATGACCTACCGTCGGCAATCTATGCTAGGCTATGGCTCTGTGCCAGGAACCTTGTCGAAATCATGTCAGCCGCTCAATCAATCAAAATTCATGCTTTACCCTATCAACCCGATGTTTTGCTTACTCGGTTTGCGCCCCTGTCTTCACGGCCCTGGGCGATGCTGCTGCATTCCGGCAGCGCGCAGCATGCGCACAACCGGTTTGATATTCTGGTTGCCGAACCGCTGGTCACCCTGACCACGCGCGGATTAAACACGCAAATCGATTACCCCCTTGAAGATCACCGTTGTGAAAACAGCGCGGCCGACCCGTTTTGGCTGATCGAGCAACAGCTGGCAAGCAGTGGGATGCAGGCCACCTTTACCCCTGACTTGCCGTTTCAGGGAGGGGCGCTGGGATTATTGGGTTACGACCTCGGTCGGCGCATTGAATCCCTGCCTGAACAGGCGGATCAGGATATTGCGCTGCCGGATATGGCGATAGGTATCTATAACTGGGCATTAATTGCCGACCATCAATTACAACGCCTGACCCTGGTCTGCCACGGTGATATCCAGGCGCGTCTTGACTGGCTTAGCCAGTATCCGGCCACCGCTCCCCGGCAGCCTTTTCAGCTTACGTCGGGCTGGCAGGCCAATATGAGCCGCGAAGCCTATGGTGAGAAATTCCGTCAGGTACAAGCTTATTTGCAAAGTGGCGACTGTTACCAAATTAATCTGGCACAGCGTTTTACAGCCAGCTATCAGGGTGACGAATGGCAGGCCTTCTTGCGCCTGAACCAGACCAATCGTGCGCCTTTTTCGGCATTTCTGCGCTTGCCGGATAATGCAGTACTGAGTCTGTCACCCGAACGTTTTATCTGGCTGGAAGAGGACCGTATTCAGACCCGCCCGATTAAGGGTACGCTGCCGCGCAGCGCCTGCCCGCAAACCGACCGTCTGCAGGCCGAGCGGCTGGCTGCTTCGGAAAAGGATCGTGCGGAGAATCTGATGATTGTCGATCTGCTGCGCAATGATATCGGTCGCGTGGCTGTGCCGGGCAGCGTCAAGGTGCCCGAACTGTTTGTGGTCGAAGCCTTTCCTGCCGTTCACCATCTGGTCAGCACCATTACCGCCCAACTACCAACAAGTTGTCATCCGGCCAGCCTGCTGCGCGCCTGTTTTCCCGGCGGGTCGATCACCGGTGCCCCCAAAATCAGGGCGATGCAGATTATCGAACAGCTGGAGCCGCAGCGGCGTAATGGCTATTGCGGCAGCATTGTCTATCTCAGTTGCTGCGGCACTATGGACAGCAATATCACCATTCGCACCTTATTGGCAGAAAACGGAAAAATGTTCTGCTGGGCCGGTGGTGGCATTGTGGCGGATAGTCAGGAACAGGCGGAATATCAGGAAACCTTCGATAAAGTGGCGCGCATTCTGCCGCTGCTCGGCGAGGAGCTGGCATGATAAGTACGTTGCCGGCCCTCCCCGTTGAATCGCAGCCGATCGCTATCCAGGAGTTTATCCGCCGCTTTCAACTCTGTCTGCCACCGCAGCCGAGTCGCCAGGCGCGCGGACGCCGTCAGGCTGCGGTGCTGATCCCAATCATCTGCCGCGAGCAACCTACGCTGTTGCTGACCCGGCGCTCCGATCGGCTGCGAAAACATGCTGGTCAGGTGGCTTTTCCCGGCGGCGCTGCCGATGCCGGTGACGCCTCGCTGATTTATACTGCTCTGCGCGAGGCGCAAGAAGAAGTGGCCATCCCGCCGTCATCAGTGCAGGTATTGGGCCAGTTAACCGCCGTCGACAGCAGCAGTGGCTTTCAGGTAACGCCGATTGTCGGCCTGTTGCCGGTGGATGTTCCGCTGCATCCTTGTGAAGACGAAGTTGCCGAATTGTTTGAGATCCCCTTACAAGAAGCCTTTAACCTTTCCCGTTACCATTCGCTGGATATTGAGCGCGCCGGTCATCACCATCGGGTTTATCTTTCCTGGTATCAACAGCAATTTGTCTGGGGAATGACCGCTGGTATTATTCGCCAGCTGGCCAAACAGGTCGCTGGCTGACGCATTAGTTCATTTGTCGTAACTCGGGTTTATTAATTACTTTTTTTCATGCGAAAAGCGCTGCGCAACGCCCTCCGCCCTTTTACACTATACAATTGGCAACTCAACAAAAAATAAACAAAGCTTGGGCCAATCCGGTAACCCATTGTTAACCAACAGGGCAACAGCCAGCAGACAGGTGCCTAATCCCGCTGCCTTTTCGTTGCCCCACCCGACTTGACCTATCAGGAGTTTTCAACGTGATCAGTGCTTTCGACATGTTCAAGGTGGGTATTGGCCCGTCCAGTTCCCATACCCTCGGCCCCATGAAGGCGGGCAAACAATTTGCCGACGATCTGCTGCAACAGGATCTGCTGCCGCAGGTAACGCGTATTGCCGTTGACGTTTATGGTTCGTTGTCGCTGACCGGCAAAGGTCACCATACCGATGTCGCCATTATTCTTGGCCTGGCGGGCAACAAGCCCGACACGGTGGATATTGATGCTATCCCGCATTTCATTAAAGACGTCGAGCAACGTCAGCTCTTGCCAATTGGCGGGACACTGCATGAAGTGGATTTCCCGCGCGATAGCGGCATGATTTTTCGTGGCGAAAATTTACCCCGTCATGAAAACGCTATGCAGATCCATGCCTTTGTCGGCGAAAGACTGGTTTACAGCAAGACCTATTACTCGATCGGCGGTGGCTTTATCGTTGACGACGAACATTTTGGTCAGCCGGTACTGGATGAAGTCGACGTGCCTTATGCCTTTAATTCGGCCTCCGAAATGCTGGCTAAATGCCATGAAACCGGGCTGTCCCTTTCCGGGCTAATGATGAAAAATGAGCTGGCACAGCATAGCAAGAGCGAAATTGATCACTATTTCGCGGTCATCTGGCGCACCATGCAGGCCTGTATCGATCGCGGCTTAAATACCGAAGGGGTGTTACCGGGACCGCTGCGCGTTCCGCGTCGCGCCTCGGCGCTGCGACGAATGCTGGTGTCCAACGATAAACTGTCAAATGATCCTATGGTGGTGATCGACTGGGTCAATATGTTTGCGCTGGCAGTTAACGAAGAAAACGCCGCTGGCGGGCGGGTGGTCACCGCCCCCACCAACGGTGCCTGCGGTATCGTGCCTGCGGTTCTCGCCTACTACGACCGCTTTATTCAGCCGGTCAGCCCGGATATCGCCCTGCGCTATTTTCTTGCCTGCGGTGCTATCGGCATCCTTTATAAAATGAATGCCTCTATTTCCGGCGCCGAAGTGGGTTGTCAGGGAGAGGTGGGCGTGGCCTGTTCCATGGCTGCCGCCGGTTTGACCGAGCTACTCGGCGGCAGCCCGGAACAGGTCTGTGTCGCTGCCGAAATCGGCATGGAGCATAACCTCGGTCTGACCTGCGATCCGGTTGCCGGACAGGTGCAAGTACCGTGCATCGAGCGCAATGCCATTGCGGCAGTAAAAGCGATTAACTCATCACGGATGGCGCTGCGCCGTACCAGTGCGCCACGGGTATCCCTCGATAAAGTAATAGAGACCATGTATGAGACCGGGAAGGATATGAATGCCAAATACCGCGAAACATCCCGTGGTGGTCTGGCAATCAAAGTGCAATGTGACTGATTGGCCCGCTTTATAACCAGTCTCGGTAAAGGTGACTACACAGACGGTCATTTAACTGCCATATCCTGCTGTTTGGCCCCGGTTCTTTATGCCGAAACCGCAGGATATCTGTTCCACAACAAAACCGAGCGTCAAATCAGCTCTAGTAACAAAAACCTGCTGTATTCACTGGAAATATTGGTTCTAGTGCTTGCAATCAACCTATCGCCTGCGGCATGCTGACCCCTCTCTGATGACCAGGGTGCATGCGTTTTTACTCTTTTGACTTTCATGTAAGGAAAGTGGAAAGTTTGTATAAAAAATAGCAATAACCTGTTGAATACATTATGGTCAGCACAGAGAGATACCCAACATATTTCGCGCCGCATTCTGGCGGCAACTGCACGGTTCCCCCTGGTACAGCTAATATGTGGCCAGAGGCAGCCAACAAAGATGCAGCTTGCTGTATTACGGGTAGAAAACCTTATCAATGGACGAGCGGCAGAATATTTTAGGGCTACTATCAATCAATATGATGAACTTCGTTGATGATTTATTTTAAATTCTGACGCAGACCAATAGCCTGTTATGTAGCCTGATTTTAAACGGAAGAAAAGGATTAGTACGATGCCAATCTCCCCCATTGGTCTTGCAAAATATCGCTATTATCGACTGGCACTGGCTATTGCGATGGGGTTAGTGACACTGCTTTTCACCCTGGGGATCCGCATCTATGAGCAAAAGCAGGCGATTGGCGATGACCAGCAACGGGTGGCGAGCCATACGGTTGAAAAGCTCGATAAGATTTTCTTCCCGGTGCAAAATATCACTTCGCTTCCCGCTATCGAACCTGACCAGCAATGCCCCGCCCTCCAGCCCTCCTTGCAGCAAAGTGTGGCCAAACTGCAAACCCTGCGCGCCATTGCTGTCGTAAAAGATGCCCGCATAGTCTGTTCGAGCCTGCTGGGTGCGCTAGATATCGACTTTAGCAAGGCGCTGCCGCATATGCTGGAAGGCGTGACCAATCTGGAACTGCGCCCGGCAATGATGACCAGCGATCCGGTTCCCACCCTGATCTACTGGCAACCGAAGAGCACGGATAACCGCAATGGCTTGCTGTTTATTTATAATATCGACATTCTCTCCAGCTTCTTACTTGAACCCCAGCCGCCTTTTGCCAACAGAATCGTGCTGAACGTGATGCAGCAAAGTCTGGAGTACGATAAAAAAAGCATTACGCCACGCGCCAGCATTCCGGACGTGCCGCTACTTGACGTACATTCGGAAAAATACAATTTCTCAGTTTCTATCTATGGCCGTCCGCCCCTCGCCCTGGCCTGGAGCAAACTGCCAAACCATTTGCCGCTGTCTATTTTGATCAGCCTGCTGGCTTCGTTTGCTATCTATCTGTT
The DNA here is from genome assembly GCF_012933545.1 of Rouxiella aceris. Taxonomy (GTDB): domain Bacteria; phylum Pseudomonadota; class Gammaproteobacteria; order Enterobacterales; family Enterobacteriaceae; genus Rouxiella; species Rouxiella aceris. Next base: position 76,170 of record NZ_JAADJU010000004.1, read on the forward strand.
TTCCGGCAGCCGCATCAGCCTGGCTTATCCCATTAGCCACGCTATCTCGCACCGTGAGTTTCAGGTCTATTGCCAGCCGATTATCAATAGTGAAGACGGAAAGTGTATTGGGGTAGAAACCTTGATGCGCTGGAAGAACCGCCGCCAGGAGTGGGTCTCTCCCGATGTATTTATCCCGCTGGCAGAACAACATGGACTGATTATCGCCCTGACACGTTATCTCATTAAACAGGTCAGCGATAATCTGGCTTACTTTCCGAGCAACGCGAATTTTTATATCAGCATTAACGTTGCCGCTCAGCATTTCAATAATATGGAGATTCTGAAGGATATTCACGACTTCTGGCTGCCGGCCAATCCTCAGGTATCGTTGATGCTGGAATTGACCGAAAGAACTCGCCTGCAGGAACTGACCGCCGAACAAATCGAGCAATTAAAGGCAATCGGCGTCCAGTTAGCGATTGATGATTTTGGTACCGGTCACAGTTCACTGAGTTACCTCAAGACGCTGAACCCGGATGTATTGAAAATCGATCGCGCCTTTACTGCCGCCATTGGCACCGATGCTATTAACGCCACCGTCACCGACTCGATCATTACCCTCGCCCAGCGACTGAAGCTGAAACTGATTGCCGAAGGGGTGGAAACCCGTGAACAGGCAGATTATTTACGTGACAGAAAAGTCGAAGCGTTGCAGGGCTACTATTTTGCCCGCCCAATGCCGATTGATGTTTTCCCTATCTGGCTTGAGCGCTACCAGCAAGATAATATCCGCGCCGAAGCCATCGCTGATTAAACCGCTGCGGCCACAGACACGGCCGCAGCGAAGACCTTGCCGATTACTCCTCTTCTGGACGGCGATCGTTGGGCGCAATCTTGCTAATACGTACGCTTTCAATGCGGTATTCAGACACCTTGATAATCTCAAAGCGCAACGGCGGCATGGTTATCACTTCGCCCTCCACCGGCATTTGCCCGGATTCGGATAACAGCAACCCGGCAAGGGAAGCGTAATCGGCGTTTGGACTGACCAGCTCAAAAGTATTCAGCCGCTGTTCCAGCGCATGTAGATCGGTACCGCCTTTCGCCAGCCAGCCGTCGCCGTCAACCACCACATCCGGCGTTTCATCTTCATCGGGGAATTCCCCGGCAATGGCCTCCAGCACGTCCAGCGGTGTCACCAGCCCCTGGATCACACCAAACTCATTGCTGACCACCACCAGACGTCCTCTGGCCCGGCGCAGCACCGCCAGCAATTTGATCACGTCCATGGTTTCAGGTACCACAATAGGCGGCGTTTGTTCGGCAAAGGCAACAATATCTTCACCGTTTTCCAGCGCCACCAGCAGATCTTTGGCACGCACCACACCAATCACATCATCAAGAGATTGGCGGCAGATAGGAAACAGGCTGTGCGGCGTATCCAGCAACTGCATACGGATATCATCGGTGGAGCGTTCACAGTCGACCCAGGAAATCTCGGTGCGCGGGGTCATAATGCTGCGCAGCGAGCGGGAAGCCAGGGTCAGTACGCCACTGATCATAAAACGCTCTTCTTCCGCAAAGGTTTCATCTGCAGATTTGGTTTCATCCTGCGGCTCTTCGCCACGGTGATCGTTATCGCGTTTTCCGCCCATCAAACGATAAATCGCCTCGGCGGTCCGCTCACGCAGCGGCATCCGTGACTGATGACGGATAAAGTTGCGACGGGCAATCTGATTGAACAGTTCGATCAGCACCGAGAAACCGATGGCGGCATACAGATAGCCTTTAGGAATATGGAAACCAAATCCCTCGGCAATCAGGCTCAGACCAATCATCAGCAAGAAACTCAGACACAGCACCACCACGGTGGGATGAGCGTTAACAAAGCGGGTTAACGCTTTCGACGCCAGCAGCATCATGCCCATGGCGATCACTACCGCGGTCATCATCACCGCAAGGTTATTAACCATCCCCACGGCGGTGATCACCGCATCGAGCGAGAAGACGGCATCCAATATGACGATCTGGATAACAACCGACCAGAACCCCGAGTAGCCACGGTTGCTGTTGCCGGTTTCAGCCTCCCCTTCCAGGCGCTCATGCAGCTCACTGGTGGCTTTAAACAACAGAAACAGCCCCCCAAGCAGCAGAATAAGATCGCGTCCCGAAAAGGTGAACTGCGCAATGCTAAACAGCGGAGTGGTCAGTTTTACCATCCATGAAATCAGTGCCAGCAGGCCCAGACGCATAACTAACGCCAGCGATAAACCGATAAGACGGGCTTTATCGCGCTGTTTTGGCGGTAGCTTGTCCGCCAGAATGGCAATAAACACCAGGTTGTCGATCCCCAGCACGATCTCCAGCACGATCAACGTCAGCAAACCGACCCAAATAGAAGGATCCATTAAAAATTCCATATCAGACTCCGCAGTGAGTAATCAGAAAGAAGGCCGGGACGTGAGGGTTGGCACACCGGATAACCTGGGTTCGATCAACGGCGGATAACACACCGTCTTTGGCACTGAGCCAATGGAAACGCATGAGCATAGCGGCAGAAAGGCTGAGGTAATGGCGCGAGGGCCAAGCCTGTCGTGTGTTGCATGGGGGGAAGCGAAACGTACTTGTGGTAGTGATTGTAGTAAAGCGTCGTCGGTGACAGTCCATAGGGTGGGCTGAGGCCCGGTACTCCTGTGTAATAATTGGAAATATACTGTAACAGCTCTATTCATCAACGCAAAGTGTCATTTACAAGCGCATTCCGCGAACAGCGCCTATGCTTTTGTTGTTTCGTGCGACAAATCATCTAAATCGCAAAAACAGTCTGCACATTGCCGAGCGGGTCTGCGAATAACTGACAGTCGTCACAAAATTTATTTTTTCACACACTAAAATAAATCCATTCGGAATTTCCGATGTTCTATTTCAATGAATGTTCGTTGATTTTTCAGAAATAAAGGGAGAATTAAGTTTTTTTTACACGAAAACAATGTAGGGAACACAGCATTCGTCAACTGAATATACTGACGAACAAAAATATGCTTTATCACTTAAGTGCACAACCCGCCAGCCGGGTTAAAAGAGGAGGTAGCGAGTGAGTATTGCTATTATCATCGGCACTCATGGCTCAGCGGCCGAACAGCTGCTGAAAACAACGGAAATGTTAATAGGCGATCAGCAAAACGTCGCTTATATCGATTTCGTGCCTGGGGAAAACGCCGATACATTGATTGAGAAATACAACGCGAAGCTCGAAGGTCTAGACACGAGTAGTGGTGTTCTATTTTTAGTCGACACCTGGGGGGGAAGTCCTTTCAACGCCGCCAGTCGTATTGTCGTCGATAAAGAGGGTTATGAGGTGGTCACCGGGGTAAATATTCCGATGCTGGTTGAAACCTTTATGGCTCGTGATGACAACCCTTCCCTTGTCGAACTGACTGCTGTCGCCATTGAAACCGGTCGCCTGGGCGTCAGAGCCCTGAAACTACCGGAAGCTACAGTGACTACCACCGCAGCCCCGGTTGCCAAGCCTGCAGCTCCGGCGAAACCTCTGGGTCCTAACGATCATATGAAAATCGGTCTGGCACGTATCGACGACCGTTTGATCCATGGTCAGGTTGCCACCCGCTGGACCAAAGAAACCAACGTTAACCGTATTATTGTCATCAGTGATGAAGTAGCCGCCGATACCGTGCGTAAAACGCTGCTCACTCAGGTTGCTCCTCCAGGGGTCACCGCGCATGTTGTCGATGTCGCAAAAGCGATCCGCGTTTACGATAATCCGAAATATGCCGGCGATCGCGTTATGTTGTTGTTTACCAATCCAACTGATGTACTGCGCGTGGTTGAAGCAGGTGTCAATATCACCTCGGTGAATATTGGCGGCATGGCATTTAAACAGGGTAAAACCCAGGTGAATAATGCGGTCTCTGTTGATGCCAAAGATATTGAAGCATTTAAGAAATTAAATGAAAAAGGTATTGAGCTGGAAGTGCGCAAAGTCTCTTCAGACAGTCGTCTGAAAATGATGGATATGATTAACAAAATGAATTAATAGGCCGACCAACCGCTCCTGACGACATCAAGGTCACAGGCCGGTTATGCTGGCATTATTTTACTCGGAATCCGTAGGTATAGGAGAAGGTCAATGGAGATCACCACACTACAAATTGTGCTGATATTTATTGTCGCATGTATTGCCGGGATGGAATCCATTCTGGATGAGTTTCAGTTTCACCGTCCGTTAGTAGCCTGTACGTTAATTGGTCTGGTTCTCGGCGATATGAAAACCGGTATCATTATCGGCGGGACATTGGAAATGATCGCCCTGGGCTGGATGAACATCGGTGCCGCCGTGGCTCCCGATGCCGCCCTCGCCTCGATTATTTCCACCATCCTGGTTATCGCCGGTGGACAATCAATTGGTGCCGGTATCGCGCTGGCCATACCTTTGGCTGCAGCCGGTCAGGTATTAACCATTATCGTGCGTACCATTACCGTGGCATTCCAGCACGCAGCCGACAAGGCCGCTGAAAAGGGCAACCTGAGTGCCATATCCTGGATCCACGTTTCTGCGCTGATCCTGCAAGCCATGCGTATTGCTATCCCTGCCGTTATCGTCGGTGTTTCCGTCGGTACCAGCGTAGTACAAAGCATGCTGAGTTCGATCCCAGTCGTTGTCACCAGTGGTCTGAACATTGCCGGTGGGATGATCGTCGTTGTTGGTTACGCCATGGTTATTAACATGATGCGTGCCGGCTATCTGATGCCATTCTTCTACCTGGGCTTTGTGACCGCCGCATTCACCAACTTCAACCTGGTTGCACTGGGTGTAATCGGGATGGTGATGGCAGTGCTCTATATCCAGTTGAGTCCAAAATACAATAAGTCTGCACAGGCTTCTGGACCTCAGGCTGTTAACGATCTCGACAACGAATTAGACTAAGGGTGAGAGAAATGGTCGATCAAACTCAAGAGAAAAAACTCACGCCTGCCGATATTCGCGGTGTGTTTCTACGCTCAAACCTGTTCCAGGGATCATGGAACTTTGAACGTATGCAGGCGCTTGGCTTCTGCTTCTGTATGGTGCCGGTGATTCGTCGTCTTTATCCTGAAAACAACGACGATCGTAAACAGGCGATTAAACGTCACCTGGAGTTCTTTAATACCCATCCTTACGTCGCAGCCCCGGTGCTGGGTGTAACGCTGGCGCTTGAAGAACAACGTGCCAATGGCGCACCAATCGACGATGCGGCCATCAACGGCCTGAAAGTCGGTCTGATGGGACCTCTGGCCGGTGTCGGTGACCCGATTTTCTGGGGTACCGTACGTCCGGTATTTGCGGCCCTGGGTGCCGGTATTGCCATGAGTGGTAGCCTGCTCGGGCCTCTGCTGTTCTTTATTCTGTTTAACCTGGTACGTCTGTTAAACCGTTATTACGGTGTGGCTTACGGCTATCGCAAAGGTGTCGATATCGTTAACGATATGGGCGGCGGCTTCCTGCAGAAATTGACCGAGGGGGCGTCAATTCTCGGCCTCTTTGTCATGGGGGCGCTGGTCAACAAGTGGACGCATGTCAACATTCCGTTGGTCGTCTCGAAGATCACCGATAACGCCGGTCATACGACGGTGACCACGGTACAAAGCATCCTCGACCAGTTAATGCCGGGCCTGGTTCCTCTGCTGCTGACCTTTGGTTGTATGTGGCTGCTGCGCAGGAAGGTCAATGCGCTGTGGATTATCATCGGCTTCTTCGTCATCGGTATTTTCGGTTTTTGGATCGGCCTGCTCGGTCTGTAATGACCAGGCAGCAACCGGGGGCGTGATAACCCCCGGTTTTTTATTGTTAAAATCCACTGCGTAGCGGGAGACTCAGGATGTCAGTAACAGATATTGCCTTGATTATTTTCATTTTATTGCTATTGGCTTATGCCATTTATGATGAATTTATCATGGATAAAAGACAGGGAAAAACGCAGTTAAGAGTTAACCTCCAACGCAGAAACAAGATTGATGCGGTTATTTTTATTGGCCTGTTGATCATTTTGCTTTACAACAATATCACTGCCCACGGCAGTCTGCTGACTACCTATTTGTTAATCAGTCTCGGGCTGATTGCCTTCTATATTTCGTTTATTCGCTGGCCAAAGATGCTGTTTAAACCCACAGGTTTTTTCTATGCCAATAGCTTCATTACCTATGAGCGCATCCAGGCAATGAACCTGTCAGAAGACGGCATACTGGTTATTCAGCTGGAACAGAAAAAACTATTAATTCGCGTTAACCATCTGGACGATCTGGAAAACATATACAAATTAATGGTTAATTATCAATGATATGAATAAATATTAACTAAAATGACAAAGTGGCGAGTGACGTAATTCCGCTTATTCATTAGCCAGCTAAATTATATTTTCGACCGCAGCCTTATTAGTTCGTCTATTATTTCCGCGCAGTTGTTAATGACATTTTACGGATGCTAATGGTTATCATTATTAATTGCCCTATTGACAATATTTAGGGTTGTCTGGCAACAAAATAATATGTTAAGGTTGCGCCGTCATTGGGGAGTAGCCGGTTTATACATTTAATTCTTTACATTAAAGATAAATTTATAAACGCTCGTATCAACATACTCGTTTGTTGTTTAAACGTGGTGCGAGCATCCTGGGAAGGTTGGCGAGACCATAGGCACGTAGCTCCGTCGTAAGGTTGGGGGTGGGTTACGTGTATATGGAGCCACCCGGCCGAGGTCTTTTCAATGAATTTATCTGCCACCATTATTCTCGCCTTTGGCATGTCCATGGACGCATTTGCTGCTTCTATTGGCAAAGGTGCCACCCTGCATAAACCCCGCTTTCGTGAAGCCTTCCGTACCGGTCTGATTTTTGGCGTTATTGAAGCTATTACCCCGCTTATTGGCTGGGGCATCGGGCTGTTTGCCACTCAATACATTATGGCCTGGGATCACTGGGTAGCCTTTACCCTGCTGTTTATTCTTGGTGCCAGAATGATCTATGAAGGCTGCAAAAATAAAACCGACGAAGAAGCTCCGTTGCAGAGCAGCCATAGCTTTTGGATCCTCGCCACTACCGCAGTGGCCACCAGCCTTGATGCTATGGCCATTGGCGTGGGTCTGGCATTTCTTGAAGTCAATATCTTGCATACCGCGTTGGCTATTGGTCTGGCAACCATGACCATGGCAACCATTGGCATTATGCTGGGCCGTTTTATTGGTCCGTTGCTGGGCAAATGGGCGGAGATTCTCGGCGGCGTGGTGCTGATTGGTATCGGCTGCAATATCCTGCTCGAACATCTCGGCTATATCGCGTAATCCCCCTGCCCCCGATCTCTTTGACTATCGGGGGCGAGCCTCTGGCACTACTGACGGCGAAACAGACGGATCATGAAATCCGTTTCGCAGCTAAATTCTGGCCGCTGGGAGAGATCCTGCATCAACGCTTGCGTTGCTCGCCAGGCGAAGGGCGTCATCTGCAGTAAATCAAAAGCCTGCTGGCCGTTTAGCGTCATCATATAGCTCAGTGACTCGCTGCTGATGCAATCAAACCCCGCCAGTTCCTCTGCTACATCGCTATGCAACTGCACATCAGAATAAATGCAGGCCTTGATCTGATAGAGATGTCGTGGCCCTGGTGCAACGGTCAGTACCCATCCTGCAGGTTTTAGTACCCGATGCAGCTCTTCGGCCTTGCAGGGCGCATAAATGCGTACAATGGCATCCAGCGAGGCGTCAGCAAACGGCAGGCGATGGCTGGACGCCACACAAAACCGTACGTCAGGGTAGCGTTTGGCGGCGTAACGTATCGCCACCTTGGCCACATCCAGCCCGTAAACCTGCAGACTGCCCGATACATTCAGCTCCTGGGCCAGCGCCGAGGTGTAGTAGCCCTCGCCACAGCCAATATCGAGGATCGCCCCTTCGCTATCACTCAGTTTGTCTGCCAACAGGCTAACCAGCCGATCGCGTAGCGGCTGGTAATGACCACCTTCAAGAAAGGTGCGTCTTGAGAGCATCATTTCGGCGCTGTCACCGGGTTCCTTGGATCTTTTATGCTGCACCGGCAGCAAATTGACATATCCCTCTTTGGCATTATCAAATTGATGATTATTTTCACAACGCCACTGTTTATCAACGGCGTGTAAAGGAAGGTGGCAAAGAGGACATTGATAGGTCATGCGGGTATCCAGAAAGATGAAGCAGCGAGAGGTTGGCACTCGGCGTCTTGCGGGTGATTGCCGCTCAGTCTAAAGAAGCCCGCAGCCAGTTGCAACTGCTGCCCGGCAGCCCTGCTGCTGCGCTGGCAAGTGAAAAGACATGGTCAGTCACCTGCTAACCCGGCTACACTGCTTTTACTCGTTTTCTATTAACCATAGTGATGTTATGAGTGATATTTCAGCCCTGCTTAACCAAATCCCCACCATCAAACATGGTTTTGGCAGCAAAGATGCGTTATTACCCCAAACGCTGCAAGCCTTCAGCCATACCTTGCCTGAAAAGAAGCAGGTTCATGGCATCACCATTATTGATGTGACTCATCCGCAGCAGCAATGCGGTGAAGCCGATGGCTTCTACACCGAACAGCCTGGTATTCTGCTCACGGTGTTTACCGCCGACTGTCTGCCGGTGGTGTTCAGCCACAAGCAAGGCAAGGCGGTGGCAGTGGTCCATGCCGGCTGGCGCGGCTTGCATCAGGGCATTCTGGAGCAGATGGCGCAGAGGATAAATCAGAGCGGGTCAACCGAGGATTGGGTCGCCTCAATAGGTCCGGCAGCAGGTCCCTGTTGTTATCAGGTGAGCGAGGAACTGGTCGATGAGTTCCAGCAAGGCCTCGATTTGCCCCCGGCGCTCATTTCTCCCCGCCATCGTCATCTTGATCTGCCCGCTATCGCCTTCGCCAAATTGACCCGGGCCGGATTTGCGGCAGTGGACCTGGCAGGAAGTTGCACCATCTGCACGCCAGCGTCACAAGCGGCCAAGGGATACAAATATACCAGCTTTCGTCGTAACAGCCTGCAGCGTGCTCTGGACCCCACACATCCGGGGATTAGCGGCCGTAACCAGCAGTCGGGGATTATTATTCTGCCCGCCGCGTCAGCAGGCTAAATCGTCAGCTTGTCAACGCCATAAAAAAACCCGCACCATGGCGGGTTTTTTTTACAGCTAACGCTGCTTAGATTGCAGTTACGTTAACTGCAGATGGGCCTTTCTGGCCATCTTGGATTTCGAACTCAACGTTCTGGCCTTCAGCCAGGGTTTTGAAGCCGTTACCCTGGATTGCAGAGAAGTGTACGAACACATCTTTGCTGCCGTCAGCTGGAGTGATGAAACCGAAACCTTTAGACTCGTTGAACCACTTAACTTGACCTTTGATCTTTGCCATTTTGAGTATTTCCTTTGGATTGTTTAAACCGCCCTACGGCGTTACACAGACAAACTTGAGTCGTTACTGCTTGAGGCACTAAGATAAAAATCGGCAGAGAAGCGGTATTCAACGATAACGTCTTTACTCAAAACTTCTTTACTGAAAATGCCACACATATACAGAACTGTACCTCGTTTTACCCAGATGCGTTATCACATACTCTGAATTCGATGGCAAGCCATTTTTAATCAGTGATGGACTTGTCGCACATATTTGAGTCGGTTACAGGCACTTCCTGTCCAGACACGCCAAAATAGGTTGATAGGTTTGCTTTTTTCTGCTCAGAAGCAAGCCGCACCCAACAATCAAAACAATAACGACCTGTCGACGATTATTGATCAATAAATGCCAGACGATAAGAGACACGCTCAGCTTTAATTGAATTATTATTGTATTTGATATAACACAAAAGGCTTGTACGCAAGTTTTAAAGTGCACCAACCTGCAGATCAAAAAATCCTGTGCTTGATGCCGGTTGCAGTCATAGCAGGCTTCTCTGCTGTCGGAGCTGTGCCCAGGAGGCCAGAAGTCAGTACCCGACGAGGGTAGGAATTGCTTAAAATAAAAGCAATAAAAACAGTTAACGTGATTGGCTATACACTAATCAAAACAGGCACTCTCGTACTACCCTGGTGCAAAATAACTCCGCCCCCCTATTCCCCTGCACCTTAAACGTGCGACGAAACGGTGCCAGATATAATCGGCAAAGATTCAGTTTTCCACGCAACGCCACGCTTTTAAAAAAATGTCGCTCCGCAACATCCATCACAATGCAACCCTACAGGACATATTTTACCCTTGGATGAATTTTATATTAAACCCGCTGGTTGAAAATACATCGCATATTCAAATTACGGCAAAGCATATGCAATAATTAAATTTATAATAACCGTGAGCCAGTTGGCATTTTTATTATCAGACTATTATTTTTTCCATTTTTGCTTTTCGCTTACCTGGATGACTAATAGGTTTGTCAGCGAGGCACCTCGCGTGAACCCAGAGCTGACGGCCCTTGCAAAGCAGTGACTTGCTCGCGAGACCACCCGCCTGGTGATAACCACTGGCTAACGGCCGAAAAGTCAATTTATCTGCGGTGTCATCTCGAATAATGAGATTGAACCACAGTTTGTTCTGGATAGTGGAACTCAGGTTTTTTTTAATGACAAAAGGTCGCACAAAAACCAGCGGCGGAGGAGTAAAAAGAGATGTTAAGTGAAATAATTTAACTTAACGCGCCATTGCTAAATCCTGCGCTCAACAAGAATTGAAGCGCTCATTTTTCGCCAATTGAAAATGAGCGCCGTCATTTTTTACAGTGAAATGTGTTGCCCTATTTTTAGGGGAGCAAACTTTTCTTTGCTCAATCCATCCTCGGCAATGGCGCGAGCTAATTCTTTTGGTGGCTCGTCCAGGGACTCGTCAGCTAATTCAAATACTCCCCAATGAATGGGAACCGCACGCCGACATTGCGCCTCCTTAAACACCTGTACCGCCTGTTGCGGGTCCATATGGTGTAAATGCATGAACCATCTTGGTGCATAGGCGCCGATGGGGATCGCTGCAATATCAAAGGGTCCTAGGCGTTCGCCAATGTGACTAAACTGATCGCTGTAACCACTGTCTCCAGAGAAAAAGAAACTGAATGCCTGATGCTTGACCACCCAACCGCACCACAGAGAACGGTTGCGATCCCATGGAGTACGCATACTCCAGTGACGGGCAGGCACGGCATGGAAACTGATCCCCGCCATCTCCCGCTGATCCCACCAATCGAGCTCTTCAATTTTTTGTGCGCCCTGACGCTTTAGCCAGGGTCTCATGCCCAAAGGCACCATAAACACGATATCGGGAAAACGCCGCAACAGACTCACAATGGTCGGTTTATCGAGATGGTCGTAGTGATTGTGGGAAATCACCACATAATCAATCGGCGGCAGGTTTGCCACCGTAACCGTTGGCGGCGTTTTGCGCCGGGGTCCGTAAAAAGTCAGTGGCGAAGCCCGCTCTGAGAACACGGGATCGGTCAGCACATAGCGCCCGGCGATACGCAGCAGCAGGCAGGCGTGCCCCAAAAACCACAAACGATCCTCTGTGCCGCTAAAATCTGCGGCCTGCCACCAGTGCTCGATAAAATGCTGATAGCCATTTGCCGGGGGATGCGGGAAACCTTGCTGTTTACGCTCTTTACGCCAGCGTTTCAGGTCGCCATTGGCACGCGGCTCTTTTTCCGGATTGATAAAACCTTGCGGAGTATGGTGCGATTTAGATGGATCATAGTAGGGATTTTTTACAGACATGATTTCCCTTAGCGATAAATATTTATCAGCAATATCATAGAGGACAATAGACTGCTTCTTTACTAACACAAAGGCTTGTCGGTGCTCTCAGAAAAAGTGCAAGCTGATGTTGCCCCTGCCTGCATCTCGCTGACAATGGGTAGCGCAACATGGGGCTATCGGCAAAGCAGGCAATAAAAAACCCTGCCGACATTGACCCAATGTCGGCAGGGTGACTCAGAGGTTACAATCACTGTCGGGCTAAAGAATTATACTGTCAGCCCGCATTCAGGCTGCCATCCCACAAAGCTTGGTAAGGTTTCGGGCTCCAATCATTAATGTCGCAACGTAAGACTGTCGGCGCGTCACTACTTCAACGGCAACACGCTTGTCTTGGTATTTGATCAGGTAAGTTGAGGGCCAGCCCTGACGTCGTTTGCCAAAGGCCTTTTCATGACTGTCGATGGCTGCATGAGCCACAACCAGATGAGAGAGAGTTTTATCACCTTTAATGATGCGCTTCATAATGGACTCCAACTTAGACACTGCTGTCAAAATGAGGAAACATTAATCACTTGATACGCATCGCCTTGCGCGATGCTTATTCGAATCACTGCCTTGCTTATTGCTTGTAACAGAATGAGTATCTCTGCGCTTTTCCCTACGCGCAAGTTTTACTTAACAGGAAGCAGATCATCGCCGCCCGTAGTGGCCTGACGCTGTCAGCCTGCCACTGGCCCTGTGGGCTGGTAATCTGCGCTGACCAGGCTTTATCACTTTTCATTTCATTGAAATTCAAGCTGATTTTATTAGCGCATATGATTGGCCAGGCGTCGGAGGGGTTATTACAGTAATCTTTTCCTTTCACACCGCCGTAGGGATACCATTTATCGGGCTCTTCCCCGGTCAGCAATGCGACGTTGTGATTGAGTTCGCTATCTTGTTCTTCAGACCATTTAATCATCGGTATATCATCCTGCTAAGTTGTCCCAACCCAAACTACAGCAGAAATAAGACAGTTTTATGAACAAAAAAAACCGCCATCGCGGCGGTTTCTTTTTATGCTGAAGCTATTATCTTTCGGGGATAAAACCCCGCAGGCTTAACGCTGAGTCATCATCGCTATTTTCTGGCGACTCCTTGCCCTGCGCCCTGGATACCAGCACTTCCAACAACTCGGTTTGACGGCGTTGCTGGACCACGAGTTCAGTCAGTAACTGCGTCTGCTGATTCGCTTTGACACTGGCACGGTTGACAACAAACCACACCAGCAAAAATAACAGCGCCGACAAAATACACAGCACTATTGAGGCCAAACTGGATGGGCCTAACACTTGCTCAAACATTGACAACCCTACAACTTGATTAACCAAGTGACTATCTTAACATTGTCTGTGATGCAGTGAAAATTTTCACAAAAAATAGCGCGTTCTGTTTTGCCCTTTGCCGTTACCAGGGGATAAATGAGGTGACAGAGCAAATGCCGAGATCGAAGTTGCCGCCCTGATCGCAATAGCTATTCAAAGCCAGCAGGTACAGCCCTACGCATAACGTCAGAAAAACAATAAAGACAATGATTTTCTTGATCGTGAATACGGGTTTCTTCAATTTGATAGCGGATCTCTTTAGAGTTATCACGCGCTTTTCGATGCCCAAAATCTGCGTCCGACACGTATGGAAGTAGGATCCCATCCTAACCCGTTTTAGTTAAACAAAATTAAAACAGATCAAGTCCAGTTGACTCTACTCGCGACTAGCGCACCAATTGCGCCTTTTTTTGCCTGCGATGTTTTTCAGACTAAAGGATCATTAGCCACCAGGGCTTTGTCGCTATACTCTTCCCCCACTGGAACTGTCCAGGTTGGTTTACTGGCCCTGTATTGCCACCATGGCAGGGTTAAAGGGAGAGAATGCAATGAGTGTTATAAGAACCATTATCGTGCTGGCCGTGATTTATGCCATTTTTCTGTTTTCTGGTTACGGAGTTACCGTTGGCAGCAGCGAAAATGCCGCTGGCCTCGGGCTGAAATGCCAGTATCTGACCGCACGTGGTATCGTGGACTCACAGTATATCCACAGTGACAGCGGCATTGTTGGCGTATCGAAGTGCCCTATTTTCAAGCAAATAGGCGAAGTGGTCGATAAATCTTAAATCATAGCCGCAGGCAATGCCTGCGGCTATCCGGCAACCGGGTGGTTTTAGCTGTCATGCCGGGTAAATTTCAGGTCAATCAACGAAATGGCTTTTTCTATGGCACGACGGGTCACCGGATCGGCCCCCGCCGGATGAGTGCTAAAATCGATACTTTTTAACTGATGTGACATTTTATCGCGCACTTCAGGCGACGCAATAATATCAATGACGTCTAGAATTTGTTTGATCACCAACTGGCATGCAACCAAATCCGACTCAATTTCCTGATCCTGGGTTAAGCTCTGTGACATCCCCGTAACTCCTCGCTACTGGCAACATTCATAAAAAATTCGGCGCAAAGGATAACATGCTGGCATCGCTTTTACCCGGTTAGCCTTTTGCTGCTCACTGAGGCGGCTCTCGCTGCAAAAATCCGCAAACTGTAATCCCGGGCTGTTGAATTACAGCAAAGCTTCTATGCTTGATTAAACGGGATAAAAGGGAGGCCGCTATGTTCGCGCTGGTTTTAACCGTATGTTATTTAGGCGGCGGCTGTGAAGATCTGGTGGTGGATGCCTTTAACAGCGTTCAAGAGTGCCGCGTCGCCATGCGGCAACAGGGGCTACGGCAGGCCGGGTGTTATCCCATTGAGGATTTTATCGATGGCTATTGGATCCCCGCATATCAGCAGCACGATTTCTGAACGCTAATTAACATTATAATGGTTGCTTAATCATTATTATAGCGCTATCAATTGTCTGTTACTCATTGATATATCAAATATTAATTGCAATGGAAAATGGCGATGCAAAAAAGCAACACAACTTTCAAGGCACTTCCTCGCGCACTGCTGGTTACTGGTTTATGTTTGTCCCCGCTGGCAGCCCATGCCGCCACCGTGCCGCAAGGGGTAACACTGGACGCAAAACAGGAAGTCGTGCGTAATAATAGTGATGAACCAGCCACGCTGGATCCGCATAAGTCCGAGAGCGATGTTGAATTTAATATTCTCAACGACCTTTTTGTCGGCCTGGTCAGTATTGACGATAACGGCAATGCCCTTCCTGAACTGGCCAGCAGTTGGCAGTCTCAGGACAACAAAATATGGACCTTTCATCTGCGACCCGGCATACGCTGGTCTGATGGCTCCGCCATCACCGCCGAGGATGTGGTTTATAGCTGGCGACGTCTGATCGATCCGAAAACGGCGTCTCCCTACGAAAGCTATCTCAGCACACTCGGTGTGCTTAACGCCGATGCCATTATTGCCGGCAAAATGCCCGCCGATCAGTTGGGTATTAAAGCGCTGGACGCCCAAACCGTGCAGGTTGAGCTTTCTCATCCTATCTCCTACTTCCTGGAGATGGTCGCTCATCCTTCCTTGTTCCCGGTTGATCGGGCCGCCATCGAGAAATTCGGCAGCAAATGGACCCAGCCTGAGAATATAGTCAGCAGTGGCCCCTTCAAGCTCAACAGTTGGACCGTTAACGAACGTATCACCTCAGTACGCAACGATAATTACTGGGATAATGCCCATACGGTACTGACGAAAATCACCTACTTGCCGGTGACCTCAAGCACCGCCGACGTTAATCGCTATAAAGCGGGCGAAATTGATATCACCCGCACTATTCCCGAAATTCAGTTTGCCTCACTGAAAAAAGAGCTCGGCGATCAGGTCCACGTTGGCCCGAACCTTGGCGTTTATTACTACGCATTTAACAATCAGAAAGCGCCGTTTAATGATGTGCGCGTCCGCCAGGCGCTCAGTCTCGGCTTAGACAGAGCTATTATCGCCGACAAGGTGCTGGGTCAGGGGCAAACCGCGGCTTACACCATTACGCCAAAAAATACCGGCGGTTATACTTTTGCTGCAGCGAAAACCGCCAGTTGGACCCAAGAACAGCGTAATGCCGAGGCAATGAAACTGCTGGCAGCAGCCGGCTTTGGTCCACAGCATCCGTTAACGTTCAACCTGCTGTATAACACCAATGAATCCCATCAGCGCATTGCCATTGCCGCCTCTTCAATGTGGAAGAAAAATCTTGGCGTCACGGCGGTATTGCAAAATCAGGAATGGAAAACCATGCTCGATACCATGCATCAGGGTAACTATGACGTGGTGCGCTATGCCTGGATGGCGGACTATAATGAACCTTCCACCTTCCTCAATACCTTTCGTAGCGACAACAGTGAGAACACGCCCAAGTTCCGCAATGCCGATTATGATAAAGCGCTGGATCATGCGCTGACGGCCAGTAGCAAGGATGAGGTAAAAAAAGACTATCAGCAGGCGGAAGATATTTTGAGTGCGCAGGCACCGGTAGTGCCACTCTATCATTATGTCAGTGCCAAACTGGTCAAACCCTATATCGGTGGTTTTGACGATCACAATCCACAGGGTGTGGTTTACGCCAAAGATCTGTATGTGATTAAACACTGATAACGGATTGGCTGCAGAGGTTATTCGCCCCGTCCGGCCACTGATTGGCGGGGCAACTTTTGCTAATGGCGTTCTGGCTTTTTGCTACCACCGCTTGCACACGGAATAGGCTTGCCACATGTTTCGCAGATGATAGATTGAAGATAACTCGTACAGACGGGAGAGAATATGAAATTCTCGGCAGGCGAGATCCAGCCCCTATGGGACGAAGTAGCTCGTATCATTGGTGAAAGTGTTATCCAGTTACGCCACCGTGGCGAGCCCTTGACGGCAGATTCGTTAATCGAGTATCTGGAAAACCAGCTAAGCGCCGCAGGCGTACAGCGGCGGATACTGATAGGCGCAGCCATTAATCTGCTCAAAACCGACCGTCGCCTGTAAACAACACCATAACCGGCAGCGAGGCGGTGCCCCCTGCTTTGTCAACTGCAACAGGCTGCCTTATTATCTTGACTGTGCGGCACGGCCCTGAGCAAACAGAAAAATCCGTTGCGTAATATCGTCGGCACCGAGGATATTGCCTTTTTGTTCAAAATTGGCTTTGGCATAGGCAATATCATGGGCCTGATCGACCATAGTGATCACTTTATCCCGGGTATTCTTGTCGAGATTACCCAACAGAGTGGTCAATATTGCCTGATAAGCATGGGAGGCGTAGGTAAGTTGCTTTTCGCGTTGTTCCAGCGCATCAATACGCGCGATAAGTGCCTGAAACTGCTCTTGATTGGACATGGCGGCATCCTTCAGTGTTTATCAGCGATAACATTCGTTGCAGCAGTGGCTTATGATCAGTCTAGCAGAGGCAGTCACGACGATGTTAAACCGGGGGTAAAACACCTGATTGGTTATAATTAATACAGCTCATTTCACTTTAAAACAATCTTGCAAGTAAACCAAGCCTAAACTGAAGTAAAACAGGTCGTGGGGTTACGGCAATTTGTAAATGCCTCTACTCGCCGCCGCCGGGCGTGGATCCCCCCCTGGCAGCTTATTGACGAAATAATTGGTAACAAAGGCATTACTTGCTTACAGATAGCGCGATGACAACCTGATAACAGTTATGACATGTTTTCGCCATGTTTATTGTTTGTTTTGGGAAGGGTGTAATGAATAAAATTTCCAGCGGTGTTATCGCCTTGGCCATGTTGATGTCACTGAGCGTCGGCGCGCATGCCGAAGGCTGTCTGAAAGGCGCTGCTGTTGGCGGAGTGGCCGGACATCTGGCACATCATGCGGTTGCCGGTGCCATTGCAGGTTGTGCCGTAGGCCATCATATGGCGGCTAAAGCCAAAAAAGAGAAAGCGGCCGCGGCGGCTACGCAAAAGTAACCCTTAGCGCCGAGCTTGAACCCGCCCGCACGCAAAATGCCGGCGGGTATTTCAGGCAGCGACTATCACGCAATTTCTTCCCTGCTGTTTGGCCTGATATAACGATGCATCGGCCAATTTCAGCACAGGCTCTATCTCCCCCTTATGCGCAGCCCAATAGGCAACCCCTAACGAGATGGTAATATTTCCGGCATCGGGAATGTTCATCTGTTCAATACTGAGACGTATACGCTCGGCAACGTCAGTGGCGATTTGCAGTGAACTTCCCGGCAGCAGGATCAAAAACTCTTCCCCGCCGTTGCGGAAAAGAATATCGCTGGTTCGCGAACAGGCACGAATTTGCTGCGCCACCAGCCGGATCACTTCGTCGCCAATCGCATGACCATAGGTATCATTCACCTTTTTGAAATGATCAATATCCAGAGCAATCACCGCACTACTTTGTTTCAGTTGTTGCAGGGACTCCAGCGTGGCCGCCAGACCGCGTCGATTGTATAAACCGGTCAGCGGATCGGTAAGCACTTCAAATTTTAGCTTGCCGATCTTTTTATGAAGCAGGCTGATACCAATCAGCAGCGCACGCTTTAGCTGGGTGGCTTCAAAATACCAGGAGGGTATCGATTTGATGCTGGTGGCCACATCCGGCTTATCCATCTCATTGGCACTGCGCGCCAGCAACCATAAAGGTTGAGAAATCAACCGTGAGCAGAACCACAGCACGAGTAAAGTCAGCAGTGCCACCGGCGTTAAATGGCGCAGAACTTTGAACATCAGCCCATCCAACGGTCTGAGCGTAGCTTCCGTCGGCCGCATGGTAATAATTTCCCATCCCGCTGAAGGCACGACCGCATAGCCCGCCAGCATTGATATGCCTTGCGCGCTATACATAGTTTGACTGCCGTTATCACTACTCTTTATCGCCTCGGTGATCGGCTTTCTATCGACGATCTGACCAATACGCGTTCTGTCCTGATGGTAAAGAATGCGCCGGTCCTGATCGAGCACCACAATATAAGAACCATCGCGATAGTAATGTTCCCCCAATAGCTCATTAAGGATACTTTTTTGGCGAAGATAAATGGTCCCGCCGACATAGCCGCGATAGTGATTTTCCGCATCGACAATCGGCGATGAAATATTAATTACCAGGTTATCGGCAACAGAAATATAGGGTTTACTAATCAGCGGTCGCCGTTTCTCCAGCGCCTCCAGCGCCCCCGGCGTCGCAAGCTGTTTGCCCAGCAATTGCAGACTGTCCGGCGACGTGGCGCGGATCTTGCCATGCACATCGGTGATCACCACCGAATTAAAACTGTCGGTCTGATATTTAAGGCGATCGGTTTCCGCAGTCAGCCTGACACCGTCATCAAAATTATTCGCAACCTGCCGAGCACTGTAAGCCAACTGCTTTTGGGTACTTTGCAGAAAAAGCTCGGTACTGGCAGCCAGTTTGGTGGCATAAACCCGGTTTTCTTCGAGGGTATTGTCGATCAACAGCTGGCGCTGAACGCGATAACTGGCATAAAAACTATTGGCCAGAGTAATAAATGCGCTCATCAACGCCAGGATCAAAATCAGGCGACGTAAATCGAGACGAAAAAAATGTTTAGAGGACATAAGGAATACTGTAGTGCCTTACAGGGCCAAAAGTACCTCATCTTTACACCTCCGCAAAGCAGGCACAACAACCTAAGGATTTTTTAACCCGTCTTTACGGCCTAACGCCTTCTTTGTTAAAAACATATTTCTCTTACGGTATATTTGTATGCCAAATCGCAGTAAATTGAGACAATCATGCTACAGTTGTTGCGCCCTGGGCATCCAAAGGGCAAAACGGCCCTTTTCCCGAGAAGAGATAATATGAATATAAAATTTATTCCCCCCGTTATCATCCTGGCCGGTGCGGTCGCCTTTATGGTGTGGTTTTTTGCCAGCGGTGCGGCAATGCCGGGCGGTTGAGACGGGGACAGCATGGGCAGTTACGCTGGCTTTTAATATAGGCTATGCATATCAGCGGAGTAGTATTTCATACTGCTGACAATATCGATTTTTAGGCGGCAGTAACGCCTTGGCGGTCAAAGCAGACTTGCCAACCGCACTGCCCTTTGTGCAACATTAAGACCATGTCACCATTAAATTGAAACACCGCATAAAGCGGCATTTCAATTTACGACCCGCGCTCACCATTCGTTAGCTAAACAGCTTGCCGGTTATTTGGCACCAAAACAGGCATTCAACCCGGCTTGTGTATCTTTGCTTTCCAGGCCCGCCATGGGCTTATCCGCAATCAGCGTGACGCCAGTATCAACATATCCAGAAACTTTCTTGCCGTGTCGGGCATAAGCAACGGCGGCATCAACCCCCATTGCGGTCATGGTTAAGGGATATTGCTGTGCTGTGGCGGCAATTTTGCCTTCACGCACGTTTTTGACCCCGGCACAGCCGCCATCAACAGATAAAATCATGGCATTTTTTTCTTTGCCGGCTTCCTGCAGAGCCAGATAAGCCCCCGCTGCTGCCGGTTCGTTAATGGTATAGACAAGATTAATATCAGGGTGGGTTTTCAGACAGTCAGCCATAACATCATGCCCCTGTTTTTCCGCCCCTTGTGAATAGCCTGAACACAAGATCTCAGGAGTGTTGGACAGCTCGGTAGTGTCAGCCCCCGCAGCTTGTAATCCCAACCCTTTCATAAAGCCGTTATGTCGTCTTGCTCCCACTAAATGCCCGGGCGATAAATCCAGCATCGCGATCTTTAACGGTTGCCCAGGGAAGGTCAACGGCATGGCAGCCTTGGCATATTGGCCAATCAGTTCGCCCGCCTTGTAGTTATCGGTAGCAAACAGCGCATCGACAGCGCTGATAGGGTCAGTGGGTGAATCCAGGGCAATAACCTGTACGCCTTTAGCGCGCACTTCATCAAGCGCCGGGACAATGGCTTTGGCATCGCTGGGGGTAATCAACAAGGTAGTGGCGCCGGCCGCCACCATCGAATGAATCGCTTCAATTTGCGAAGCATAATCCTGGTCTTCTTTACCTGCGGCCGTTAACAACTTGACGCCATGTACCGTAGCGCCAAGCATGGCCCCTTCTTTCATTTTTAAAAAGAATGGGTTGGTGTCGGTTTTAGTAATTAAACCAATAGTGATGTTCTCATTGCTGCTGGCGAACACCGATAAACTCAACATTGCGACTGCCGCGGCAAATGCATAGGAAATTTTCATTTGGCTACCTTAGCGAATCGCAGGGACGTTACGGTTTCCCGCACGTGAGATATCAAAGGCAGAAATCCCCTCTAATAAAATATGCGCCTGTTGTCTTAAGCTTTCGGCAGCCGCTGCACTTTCCTCAACCAAGGCGGCATTTTGCTGTGTCGCTTCGTCCATTTGTACAACGGCTTTGTTTACCTGGTCGATCCCGGTGTGTTGTTCGCTGGAAGCGAGGGTAATTTCCGCCATCAAACTATTAACGCCCTTAACGGCGTTAACCACTTCCCGCATGGTACTGCCGGCTTCATCAACCAGTTTCGACCCGATATTAATTCGGTCGACAGACTCACCAATCAGGTCTTTTATTTCCTTGGCAGCAATTGCACTACGTTGTGCCAAAGTTCGTACCTCACCGGCAACAACGGCAAAACCCCGGCCTTGCTCGCCAGCGCGCGCGGCTTCAACGGCAGCGTTAAGTGCCAGAATATTTGTCTGGAAAGCGATACCTTCGATTACGGTAATGATTTGCGTCACTTTGCCCGAGCTGCTGGCAATTTCATGCATTGTGCTAACAACACGCTCAACAACGTCACCGCCTTGCTGTGCAACTTGCGAAGCACTGGTGGCCATTAGATTACCTTGATGCGCGTTGTCAGCATTGTGTTTCACCGTGGAGGTCAACTGCTCCATACTGGCGGAAGTCTGTTCCAGTGAGGAGGCCTGGGCTTCAGTACGGCGGCTTAAGTCCTCATTACCCATGGTAATTTCAGTGGACGCCGTGACGATACTTTCAGCAGAACTGGCCACCTGGCTGACTAACTGATGCAGTTTCTCCTGCATCTGGCCAATGGCGGCCAGTACGCTGCCGGCGGGTGCAGTGGTTGCCCCGTTAACCTGGCTGAGATCGCCATTGGCAATACGCTGCACCACCTGGCCCAACACCGCAGGTTCTTCTCCCAGCGCACGGAACAGGGAACGGATAATAATCCCCCCGAGGATCGCCGCCAGAATAAGAGCAACCAGACTGATAATAATGAAAATTAACCGGGTTTGCTGATAGGCACCCTGGGCAGTATTCAGACTCTCTTTCGCCTGTTCTTTACTGTACTTAAGGTATTGGTCGGCACTATTAAGCAAGAGAGTTAACTGAGGGCGCAGTTCACGATTCATGCGGTCAATTGCTTCGGCTTTTTTCTCGGCAAGCGCCAATTCGACAATGTGCTGGGCAATAGGTCGATAAGCCAGTTCTGCATTGAGGATCGCCGCCACAAAATTGCGATCTTTATCTGTTATGTCAGAGTGTTGTTCGACGGCGGATTGCAGTTGGCCTATCGCGGCAATGGTTTTTTCCTGAGCGGTGGCAACTTGTTTCTTGCCCGCTTCAATATCCGCAGCCTCACTGACCAGCACCAATCCATAGATATTCAGAGAACTGTCTTTAACACCACTCAGGATTGAATTGACCGAAGATTCACGGGCAGAGACCTGCTGTACGTGAGTCTTGAAACTATCGTTGGCTTTGCTTAACGAGCTAACCGAGAGGATAACGACAACCAGGACAATGGCCACTAAAACGCCAAACCCGAGAGTAAGCTGAGTTCGCACTGACATATTGTTAAAATGCATAAATTCATTCCCTGAGATTGCGATTTAAAAACAGACCCCCACCATAAAATGCTATAAAAACAATTTATTAGACTTATTCTAACTAACCCCTCCATAAACTTGGCGAGCAGGAAATTAGCTAAATAGCCACTCAGGCAGGTTGTCTAAATGATAAAGTTTTGTAACTAAGTTAACGGCAGAAACGAGAGGAAACTTGATAGCCAGGCCACAATGTTAGTAACATCACCTTAGAAATGTGACCATGTTCAAATAATTGTATTGAATACGAGGGGTAAACGCGGACGGTCAGAGCGACAGCAGGACTGCTGATGTGCACGCTATATTGTAAGTGACGACAACAGGCTTCTGTTTAGCAGTAGCGTTGTTGATTGAATAAAAAAAACGGGAACCCGCAGGCTCCCGTGTTATGTATTCCCGGTTGCCCGAGATTACATATTAGCGATCATCGCATCACCAAACTCTGAACATTTCAGCAGCTTAGCGCCGTCCATCTGACGTTCGAAGTCATAGGTAACGGTTTTCTTGGCAATCGCGCCCTGCATCCCTTTAACGATCAGGTCTGCCGCTTCGAACCATTCCATATGACGCAGCATCATTTCCGCAGAAAGGATGATTGAGCCTGGGTTGACTTTATCCTGACCGGCATATTTTGGTGCAGTGCCGTGGGTCGCTTCAAACAGTGCGCATTCCGCACCGATGTTGGCACCCGGGGCAATACCAATACCGCCAACCTGTGCCGCCAGGGCATCAGAAATGTAGTCACCGTTCAGGTTCATACAGGCGATAACATCATATTCGGCAGGACGCAGCAGGATCTGTTGCAGGAAGGCATCAGCAATCACATCTTTAATAATGATCTCTTTGCCATTGTTCGGGTTTTTGATTTTAACCCAAGGACCGCCATCGATCAGTTCACCGCCAAACTCTTCACGAGCCAGCTGGTAACCCCAATCTTTAAAGGCACCTTCGGTAAACTTCATAATGTTGCCTTTATGAACCAGCGTCAGTGAATCACGATCGTTGGCGATGGTATATTCAATGGCCGCACGAACCAGGCGCTTGGTGCCTTCTTGCGAGCAAGGCTTGATGCCGATACCGCATTCCTGTGGAAAACGGATTTTGGTAACACCCATCTCTTCTTGCAGGAATTTAATCACTTTGTCAGCTTCGGCTGAACCCGCTTTCCATTCGATACCTGCATAGATATCTTCGGAGTTTTCACGGAAGATAACCATATCGGTATCTTCCGGGCGTTTAACCGGGCTTGGTGTGCCGGTGTAGTAACGCACAGGACGCAGGCAAATGTAGAGATCGAGTTGTTGACGCAGGGCAACGTTCAAAGAACGAATACCACCGCCAACCGGGGTAGTCAGTGGGCCTTTGATCGCTACGCGGTATTCGCGGATCAGGTCCAGGGTTTCTTCAGGTAGCCAGACGTCTTTACCGTACAGCTCTACAGATTTCTCACCGGTATAGATTTCCATCCAGGAAATTTTACGTTCACCGTTATAAGCCTTCTGAACCGCCGCATCGACGACTTTGATCATTGCCGGGGTAACATCAACACCGATACCATCACCCTCAATAAAAGGGATGATAGGATTATTAGGAATAACCAGTTTACCCTTAGCATCAACTGTAATCTTCTTACCTTCAGCCGGAACAACTACTTTGCTTTCCATTAACCTCTCCTTCAGCGCATTATTTGTTAATGATTTGTAAGATGCCGGACAATACTACTTGAATATTCAGCCGACGCCAATCTGAAACGGTTTTCAAGTATAATGCGCTAATTCTCCGCGACTTCAATGATTATGACTAAATTCTTTGTTAAAAATCACAATGTTAAACGTTTCAGCCGCCCGGCACGTCAGGGAAGCATCCTCGCGGATCACGCGCGTAAAGTGCTGGTTTTCAACAAGCCTTTTGATGTGTTACCACAATTCACCGACGAATCGGGACGCGCTACGTTAAAAGATTACATTCCGGTCACCGACGTCTATGCTGCGGGCAGACTCGATCGGGACAGCGAAGGTCTGTTGGTTCTAACCAATGACGGCCAACTGCAGGCACGGCTGACCCAACCCGGCAAGCGTACCGCCAAAATTTATTATGCCCAGGTTGAGGGTGAGCCCGATGAAGCGGCATTGCAGGCATTCAGAAGCGGGCTGCCGCTAAAAGATGGCCAGACGCTGGCCGCCGGCATTGAGCGGGTCGCCGAGCCAGAGTGGCTGTGGCCGCGTGTCCCGCCCATTCGTGAACGCAAAAATATTGCGACCTGTTGGCTAAAAATAACGCTCTACGAGGGAAGAAACCGGCAGGTTCGTCGCATGACGGCACATATCGGCTATCCTACATTACGGCTTATCCGTTACAGCATGGGTGAGTTGACGCTTGGCGATTTAGCCCCCGGACAGTGGAAGGAAATATCCTATGTTTAAACCGCACGTCACCCTTGCCTGCGTAGTTCAGGCGGAAGGCAAATTTTTGCTGGTAGAAGAGATGATCAACGGCAAACTGACCCTCAACCAGCCGGCGGGTCACCTTGAAGCCAATGAGACGCTGCTGGCCGCGGCGCGGCGCGAGCTGTTGGAAGAAACCGGGATCGACGCGCAACCGCAGTTTTTTCTCGGTTTACATCAGTGGCAAGCCCCGGACAGTACCCCCTTCCTGCGTTTTGCCTTTGTGCTGGATTTGCCGGCCATCGTCGACACTGCCCCGCAGGACTCGGATATTTCCGGCTGTTGCTGGCTCAGTGCCGAGGAAATTTTTGCCTCAGACCAACTAAGGTCGCCGCTGGTGGCCGAAAGTATTCGCCTCTATCAGCAAGCGGCGCGATATCCCCTGAGTTTGCTGGGCAATTTCAATTTACCGCAGTAAAGGCCCGCTGCGCGCCAGGCCGCACTAATCACCGGTGCAGCCAGGCGGTCAACGTGATAAAATTCCGCGCTTATATTTTGGCAGCCGCCAGGCTGTCAGCGATAAACCGCACGCCAACTTGGGTGCACGGGGCATAATCTTATGCCGCTATCTCCCTTGATCGCAGAATGCTTCTGCCATATCAACGGGATAATGCTCGTCTAAAACGCTGTTGACACGCGGCCTTCATCCTCGTGCGGATGGTGTTTAACGAGTGGTGATCCTCTGTTTTGGAACTGCTATGTCAGACAACAGTCAGAAAAAAGTAATCGTCGGCATGTCCGGCGGCGTCGACTCCTCGGTATCTGCCTATCTCCTGCAACAACAGGGATATCAGGTCGAGGGACTCTTTATGAAGAATTGGGAAGAGGACGACGACGAAGAGTATTGTTCAGCAGCCACCGATCTTGCCGATGCGCAGGCGGTATGCGACAAGCTGGGCATAAAACTGCACACGGTAAATTTTGCCGCAGAATACTGGGACAATGTGTTTGAACACTTTCTGCAAGAATATAAGGCAGGACGCACCCCTAACCCGGATATTTTGTGCAATAAAGAGATCAAGTTTAAAGCCTTTCTGGAGTTCGCCGCTGAGGATTTGGGGGCTGATTATATTGCCACCGGTCACTATGTGCGCCGCCAGGACAGCAATGGCCGCAGCCAACTGCTGCGTGGCATCGACGGCAATAAAGACCAGAGCTATTTTCTCTATACGCTCGGCAGCGAGCAAATTGCTCAGAGCCTGTTCCCGGTCGGTGAGCTGGAAAAACCGGAAGTTCGCCGCATTGCCGAACAGCTGGATTTGATCACCGCCAAGAAGAAAGACTCCACTGGTATCTGCTTTATTGGCGAACGTAAATTCAGCGAGTTTCTTGGCCGCTATCTGCCGGCACAACCGGGCGTGATCAAAAGCGTCGACGGCCAGGAAATGGGTCAGCATCAGGGGCTGATGTACCACACGCTCGGACAGCGCAAAGGACTGGGGATCGGCGGCCAAAAGGATGGCGGTGAGGATCCCTGGTATGTGGTCGATAAAGACGTTGCCAACAACATTCTCTATGTGGCGCAAGGTCATGAGCATCCACGTCTGATGTCTGTTGGGCTGATTGCCCAGCAACTGGACTGGGTCGATCGTCAGCCGTTAACCGAGCCGCTGCACTGCGTGGTAAAAACCCGTTATCGCCAGCAAGATATTCCCTGCCTGGTGACGCCGTTAGACGATCAACGCATTGAAGTACGTTTCGAATCTCCGGTAGCGGCGGTGACACCGGGACAATCAGCCGTCTTCTATCAAGGTGAACTCTGCCTTGGTGGCGGCGTGATTGAACAGCGCATTCCGCTGGTATCCCAAGAAAACGGCATTTAAACACGCCGTAAATCAGCTGGCCCGTCAGAGGAGGGAAGAATTTGTCTATCCCGATCCGGGGCCATCTGTTGAAATATCGGGGTGATATTTTCTTTGCGGATAATATAGCCGTTTATTTGTTGGATAGTATCGGCAATAATATCATCAAATTGCTGGACAACATTTAAGTTATGCAAATTCATTTGATGATGAGTATTAAGCCAGTAAATATTTTCATCACTGTGCTCTTCCGATATTAACACATTAGGGTGATTATCATTCCAGGTACGGGTGATTTCAAATTCGGTTTCAATGCGATTTATTAATGTCTGCACTTCATCCTGATTGCTTCTTAATAATATTCTGAGTTGTCCCAACTCCTCAGGTATCTGCAATAATGCATTATAATCCTGTGCCCTTATTGCGGTCAGTGCCCGCGATCTGATAGCGGTAAAACGTTGCTGAACAGGCGTGTAGTGCTGCTCGGATTCTATATTTAGCTGCTCAATCTCGGTTTGCATTTGCGTCGTATATTCTTGCCACTCAGGAGGATCTTGGTCAAAATTACTCGCTGCTCCAAGACCAGAGGTCCCCTCACCGTAGGGATCCTCTTTTGCCCCGCCCTTTAACGCCAGTTTTCGCCACTCGCCGTTTTGTTCAACTCCGACACCATAAAATTTCAGGTTGGTACCCAGCTTATCGTGGGCAAGATAAAGATCGTAATGGTTACTGTTAACCGCCTGACGGGCATAGATCGTGCTGCCCGGTGGCCCGCTCAGCGTGGTAAGTCGATAATCCTCGCCAGGTACGGCAGGCGTGCGCGCATTATTGGCCGCTGGCGAGTCACTGCCCTGCGCGATGAGGTGTGTATTGGCCGTATGGGCATGACCCACCGTGCCTGGCGTTGACTGCTGCTGGCGCGGATG
Organism: Rouxiella aceris; assembly: GCF_012933545.1. Classification (GTDB taxonomy): domain Bacteria; phylum Pseudomonadota; class Gammaproteobacteria; order Enterobacterales; family Enterobacteriaceae; genus Rouxiella; species Rouxiella aceris. The sequence continues at coordinate 103,801 of NZ_JAADJU010000004.1, forward strand.
ACTTGCCCGCGGCGCGGCAAGTAGCGGTTTGCCAGAAGAGGTTGAACTGACGGATGCCAGACTTTCTGCGCGCGATAATGTTTTGCTGCGATAGCCAAACGGAATATTATCAATTAATTTACTGCCCGTTCTGTCAACAGAATAACTGGCCATTTCCAGCTCATGGTAATTGATGATTTTCTGTAGGGTTTCACTAGTGAGAACTTGGCGGATATTATCCCAAAACGTGCGCCAATATTTTTTTAGCTCGCCAACAATCCAGGCGATATCCGGCGGGTCCTCTGCCTGATAGATAGCGGATCCATACGAGGGGTCATAAAATTGTTTTTTATTCTGCGCATTTTTTTGTTGCCGGTACTGATATTCTATTTCCTCGCTGGTAGAGAGTATTTGCCGATCGCCAGTTTTATTTCGCTGTCGAGATGCAAAGGCAATATCCGTGGCGGGTGGTTTTTCTTGAGGACTCACGACAGGGGGTAATAAAGAACGGCGGTCAGTGGACATTAACTTCATATTATATCCTTATTGATATCAACGGGAGAACAAGCCATCGGGAATACAGGTATTGGTGCAAAGAGACCCAGTAAATATTAAGTAGCATTAAAAGATGGCGAGTTCCCGGAAAATTATCTCCGCCAGTTAGCCGGAGGTGCTAGTCGACCGGCTAACTGAAAGTTGATGATCTTCGGCGGCAGCCTGGGGGCTTTTTAGCCTTGTTCACCGCTCATGTCGGTGCTGACCTTCAAGGTATGCAGTTCAATGGCTTTTTGACGAATAAAATCGAGCTTGGCCTGCACATCAACCATTCCCCATATTGTTCCCTGCTGCTGGCGATAAAAATTATCCAGCGCGGAAAAATATGATTTTTGATAGGTCAGCCAGTCACGCTGCGATTGCACAATGGCTTTTTTTACCTCGGCGGGCTGATCTTTCAGCAACGCCTGATACTGGACATTGAGCTCTTTATCCCATTCGGCGTACCCTTGCTGCAGGCAGGTTTCCGAATCTACCGTCGAGACGGCTTTCTGGGAACATGCCTGCAACTTTTGATCAATCGCCTTGCCCGGTGTCTCGGCATGGGCAGCGAGTGCGGTAAAAAAGAGTCCGCTGCTGAGCACTAATAAAGTTAACTTATTCATTTAAATATCCTTTCTATAAATCTACAGTCATTGGCCTGGCGGCCAGGCGATCAGCACGCGGCGGCAACGACATCGGGAGGTAACAGTTAACCAGCAAGATGAACACCGCTTACCCAGGCTTACCGATGCCCATGGCAAACCCACAATCGCTGGCTTGGCTATCGCAAGTTTAGGCTACCGGCGCTATTTTATCGGCTAAGCTGACATATTCACTGCTTTTCGGCGCTGTGTTTAGCCGCAGTTTTATGGCATGATCTGTCGCCATTAGTTGGACCCCCGCAAACAAGTCGCAGGACGTTGCTGTCGAATACCGCTTACAGGAGTAACCGTGGCCAAAAATTACTATGACATTACGCTGGCACTGGCGGGCATTTGCCAGTCCGCGCGTTTGGTTCAACAGTTGGCTCACGAAGGCAATTGCGCAAAAGAAGAAATGACCGTATCGCTGCGCAGCTTGCTTGAAATGAATCCAGCGTCAACGCTTGCCGTTTACGGTAACAATGAAGGCAATCTGAAAATGGGCCTGGAGACCTTGATGGGCGTACTCAATGCCAATCGTCAGGGACTCGGTGCCGAGCTGACCCGTTATGTGTTGAGCCTGATGGTCCTGGAGCGCAAGCTGCATGCCAAAAAAGCCTCGATGGAGCAACTTGGCCAGCGTATCGAACAGCTTGATCGTCAGTTGGCGCATTTCGACCTGGAGTCAGAGCAAATGCTCAGTTCGCTGGCAGCAATTTACGTGGATATCGTTAGCCCGGTCGGCCCGCGCATCCAGGTAGTGGGTTCACCGGCAATTTTGCAGAACACCCAGATTCAGGCTAAAGTCCGGGCCGTACTTCTCGCGGGGATCCGCGCGACTGTATTGTGGCAGCAAGTAGGCGGTGGTCGTCTGCAGCTAATGTTTTCTCGTAACCGATTGTTCGAACAGGCAAAAAGCATTCTCGCCCGTTGCTGAAAATCTGATTTGCTATACCTGCTGCGTGGTTTTAACCCGCTGGCAGGTATAAAACTTTACTGTTAATAAAATCCTGGAGTTGCTACCGATGGAATTATCCTCCCTGACAGCCGTTTCCCCCGTTGATGGACGCTACGGTGATAAAGTCAGCGCGCTGCGCACCATTTTCAGCGAATTTGGACTGCTGAAATTTCGCGTGCAGGTTGAAGTACGTTGGCTGCAAAAACTGGCCTCCTGCGCACAGATTAAAGAAGTTCCGGCTTTTGATGCCGACGCAAACGCTTTCCTTGATCAGTTAGTGGCCAATTTCGATGAAAAAGACGCTCAGCGTATTAAAGATATCGAAAAAACCACCAACCATGACGTCAAGGCGGTGGAATATTTCCTGAAAGAGAAAGTCGCCACCATTCCGGCCCTGCACGCCGTTTCGGAATTTATTCACTTCGCCTGTACTTCGGAAGATATCAACAACCTGTCTCATGCCTTGATGCTGCAAACCGCGCGTCAGGATGTGGTGCTGCCTTATTGGTTGAAAATCGTTGCTTCGCTGAAAACCCTGGCTCATCAGTATCGTGATATCCCACTGCTTTCCCGTACTCATGGTCAACCGGCAACGCCGTCAACCATTGGTAAAGAGCTGGCCAACGTTGCCTACCGTATGGACCGTCAGGTAAAACAACTGCAACAAGTGGAGATCCTCGGCAAAATCAACGGTGCTGTCGGCAACTATAATGCCCACATCGTGGCTTACCCGGAAGTGGACTGGCATCAGTTTAGTGAAGAGTTTGTTACCTCACTGGGCATCAACTGGAACCCGTACACCACGCAAATCGAACCCCACGACTATATTGCCGAGCTGTTTGACTGCGTAGCACGCTTTAACACCATCCTGATTGATTTCGACCGTGATATCTGGGGTTACATTGCCCTAAATCACTTTAAGCAGCGCACCATTGCCGGTGAAATTGGTTCATCCACCATGCCGCACAAAGTCAATCCGATTGACTTTGAAAACTCGGAAGGCAACCTGGGGCTGGCCAATGCCGTGCTTAATCACCTGGCAAGTAAACTGCCGGTTTCCCGCTGGCAGCGTGATCTGACCGACTCTACCGTACTGCGTAACCTCGGTGTCGGCCTGGGCTATGCATTGATCGCCTATCAAGCCACCATGAAAGGCATCAGTAAACTGGAAGTAAACGAAGCCAACCTGGCCCTTGAACTGGACCGCAACTGGGAAGTGCTGGCCGAACCGATTCAGACGGTGATGCGTCGTTACGGTATTGAAAAACCATACGAAAAATTAAAAGAGCTGACCCGTGGCAAACGCGTCGATGCTGCCGGCATGCAAGTCTTTATCGACAGCCTGGCGCTGCCAGAAGAAGAGAAAGTGCGTCTGAAAGCCATGACGCCGGCAAATTATATTGGTCGCGCCACCACCATGGTTGATGAACTCAAGTAATCGCCCCTGATTTAAGACCGCCATACATAGCCAGCAGAAAACAGCCGTTTTCTGCTGGCTATACTGTTTAATTTCCCCCCCCAGCCCGCCATGCCAAAAATTTCTCAGTTTGGCTTTTTTTCTTATTTATATTTCGTTTATATTTTCTATCTTATGGTTGATATCGGGTTTATCTTCTAGCGAAGATAATGTGCCGAAACCAAAACCGGAGAATATTATGCGAATTTTAGTCGTTGAAGATAATGCCTTACTACGTCACCATCTTTCCGTACAGCTCCGCGAAATGGGCAACCAGGTTGACTCGGCCGAAGATGCAAAAGAAGCCGATTACTTTCTGCAGGAACATGCACCAGATATTGCCATTGTCGATCTCGGTCTTCCCGGAGAAGATGGTTTAAGCATGATCCAGCGCTGGCGTACTCATCAGGTCAAACTGCCTATTCTGGTGCTGACCGCCCGTGAAAGCTGGCAGGATAAGGTGGCGGTACTTGAAGCTGGTGCCGACGACTATGTCACTAAACCTTTTCATCTCGAAGAAGTCATTGCCCGTATGCAGGCATTAATGCGACGCAACAGCGGCCTGGCATCGCAGGTTATCGCCCTGCCCCCTTTTGTTATCGATCTCTCACGACGCGAACTCACCGTCAATGATCAACCGGTAAAGCTGACTGCCTTTGAATACACCATAATTGAAACCCTGATCCGCAACGCCGGTAAAGTGGTCAGTAAAGATAGTCTGATGCTACAGCTTTATCCTGATGCCGAACTGCGAGAAAGCCATACCGTAGATGTGCTGATGGGTCGTCTGCGTAAAAAGCTGCAAGTCGAGCACCCAATTGACGTCATTACTACCGTTCGAGGTCAGGGTTACCGCTTTGACATTCGGGCATCAAACTGATGCCGTTAAAAACCAAGAACCCTTTTTCACTTCGCTCACGTTATATGATGGCCACCGCAGCGGTGGTGCTGGCGCTTTCCCTTGCCTACGGTCTGGTGGCCGTTGTCGGCTATATGGTCAGTTTTGATAAAACCGCCTATCGTCTGCTACGCGGTGAAAGCAATCTGTTTTTTAGTCTGGCGCAGTGGCATGACGACAAACTGACCATCAATGTCCCCCCCGATCTGGATCTCAATTTTCCAACGCTGGTATTTATTTATAGCAGTGACGGCAAACTGCTGTGGGCACAGCGTCGCGTTCCGGAACTGGAAGCGCGTATCAGTAAATCCTGGCTCAACAAGGCGGGCTTTTATGAACTGGACACCGACACCCAGGTTTCCAGCGAGGTGGTGGGTAACAACCCCCGGGCGCAAAATCAACTTAAAAATTACGATGTCACCGATGCCAGCGCCATGACCCACTCGGTGGCGGTTAATGCCTATGCCGCGACGCCTCGCCTGCCCGCCCTCAATATTGTGGTGATCGACAGCGTCCCGCAGGAGTTACAGCACTCTGATCTGGTATGGGAATGGTTTAGCTATGTGCTATTGGCCAATCTGTTGCTGGTGGTGCCTCTGTTGTGGCTGGTGGCCTACTGGAGTTTACGGCCAATCAAGGCATTGAGTAGCCAGATTGCCGAGCTGGAAACCAAAGAACGCGAGTTGCTTGATGAACATACGCCGCGAGAACTGCGCGGTCTGGTGCGCAACCTCAATGTATTATTGAGCAGTGAACGTGGCCGTTATGACCGCTACCGCACCACCCTCGCCGATTTGACCCACAGTCTGAAAACCCCGCTGGCAGTATTGCAAACCACTCTGCGTTCGCTACGCAACGGTCAGCAAATGAGCATTGAACAGGCCGAGCCGATCATGCTGGAGCAGATCAGCCGGATCTCCCAGCAAATTGGCTATTATCTGCATCGCGCCACCCTGCGTTCCGAGCATCTGATCCTGGTGCGGGAAATTCACTCGGTCCCGGCACTGCTCGACAGTCTTTGCTCGGCGCTCAATAAAGTTTACCAGCGTAAAGGCGTGGTACTGACTCTGGATATTTCGCCGGAAATTACCTTTATTGGCGAGAAAAATGATTTTATGGAAGTGATGGGCAATGTAATCGACAACGCCTGCAAATATTGTCTGGAGTTCGTAGAAATCAGTGCCGTCCATACTGAAAATGAGTTGGTGATCCTGGTGGAGGACGATGGTCCCGGAATTGCCGAGCATCAACGGGAACTGATCTTCAAGCGCGGCCAGCGGGCGGATACCCTGCGCCCGGGCCAGGGTCTGGGCCTGGCGCTGGCCAGCGAACTGATTGAACAGTATGACGGCAAGATCCTGATTGGTGACAGCCCACTGGGCGGTGCCAGCATGCGCATCTGTTTTGGGCAACAGCATGACAGCGACCAGCCCTGACACTTTTGCCATACGTGCGTTATAAGCATACTTGCGCTATCGGCGCTAAAATTTGCTGATGATGAGCGCAACTCGCAACAGAATGTTCCGTTATAATCCTTGTCAGACTCTATCAATCCGTGGAAGAAAAAAATGGATTATCAACTTGATCTAGACTGGAACGATTTTCTGGCGCGTTATTGGCAAAAACGTCCGGTACTGCTTAAACGCGGTTTTAAAAACTTTATTGATCCCCTCTCCCCGGATGAGCTGGCGGGTTTGGCGCTGGAAAGCGAAGTGGACAGCCGCCTGGTGAGTCATCAGGACGGACGCTGGCAAGTCAGCCATGGTCCCTTTGAAAGCTACGACCACCTGGGTGAAACCAACTGGTCGCTGTTAGTGCAAGCGGTTGACCACTGGCATGAGCCTTCATCGCGACTGATGCGCCCTTTCCGTCATATTCCCGACTGGCGCATGGACGATCTGATGGTTTCCTTCTCGGTGCCCGGCGGCGGCGTTGGCCCGCATCTCGATCAGTATGATGTCTTTATTATTCAGGGCACTGGCCGTCGTCGCTGGCGGGTAGGCGAAAAAATCGCCCTCAAACAGCACAGTCCTCATCCCGACCTGCTGCAGGTGGCACCTTTTGACGCCATTATCGATGAAGAGATGGAACCAGGCGATATCCTTTATATTCCACCGGGATTCCCTCATGAGGGCTATTCGCTGGAAAACGCCCTTAACTACTCGGTAGGCTTTCGCGCCCCCAATGCCCGCGAATTGGTCAGTGGTTTTGCCGATTATGCGCTATCCCATGAGTTGGGTAGCCAGCGTTATAGCGACGCGGACCTGGTTACCCGTGAACACCCTGCCGAAGTACAACAGTCGGAGCTGGATAAGCTGCGCGGCATGATGCTGGAACTGGTAGGCGATCCTCAACATTTCAATAGCTGGTTTGGCGAGTTTATTTCCCAGTCGCGGCACGAACTTGACGCTGCTCCGCCTGAACCGCCTTACCAACCCGGCGAAATTTACGAGCTGATCACCGCCGGTGAGACGCTGCAACGCCTTGGTGGGTTGCGCGTATTGCGCGTCGGCGATAGCTGCTATGTTAATGGTGAAGCAATGGTCACCGAGCAGATGCAAGCCGCCGATGCCTTAACCCGTCATACCACCATTACTCAGGAAATGCTTGGCGAAGCGCTGGAAGATCCTTCCTTCCTCGCCCTGCTCTGTGCGCTGATTAACAACGGCTACTGGTACTTTAACGATTAGTCTTGCAGTGCTGGCAATAAAAAAGGTGCGTCATTAGCGACACACCTGAGTTTGATGACAAAGTCGTCTTGAAGATCGAGATACCCGGGCATAGCACACCCAGGCGCGCTCCGGCGGGCAAGCCCGCTACGACCCCAACGGTGCACTTCCCTAATAACGGACTTTGTCAGCCGTCTGAGGTGCGTCATTAGGGACGCACCTGAGTTTGATGACCAAGTCGTCTTGATGATCGAGATACCCGGGCATAGCACACCCAGGGGCGCTCCGGCGGGCAAGCCCGCTACGACCCCAACGGTGCACTCACCCTAATCACGGACTTTGTCAGCCGTCTGAGGTGCGTCCATTCGCGACGCACCTTTTCGTTTTCCGCCAAAAACTCAGGCTTTTTTCGCCGCATTGGCAGTCAATTCAACAATACGCATAATCACCGCTACCGCACTTTCCATCCCTTCAAGCGTAATAAATTCATGCTTCCCATGGAAATTATAACCGCCGGTAAAAATATTCGGGCATGGCAAGCCACGGAATGAGAGTTGCGCGCCATCGGTGCCGCCGCGGATCGGTTTGAGAATCGGCTCAATATCGCAGTCTTTCATCGCCTGCTGGGCTATCTCAATAATATGCGGATGCTTCATCACTTGTTCGCGCATATTGTAGTAGTGATCATCGAGGGTGACTTCGATATAACAGTCACGATGCAGACCTTTGCCGACGGCCTGGGCGACATCAATGATTTTCTGCTTGCGTGCCTCAAACTGGGTTTTATCAAAATCACGCAGGATATAGTGCATTTCTGCGCGTTCGACATTGCCCTTGATCGAGGTCAGATGATAAAAACCCTGATAACCATCGGTTTTTTCTGGCGTTTCATCCGGCGGCAACGACTCGTGGAAGCGAGTTGCCAGGGACAAGGCATTTACCATCACCCCTTTGGCGCTGCCAGGATGCACATTGTTGCCAACAATTTTGATTGTCGCCGACGCAGCGTTAAAGTTTTCAAACTCCAGTTCACCGACACCGCCGCCATCAACGGTGTAAGCCCACTGGGCAGCAAATGCCTTGATATCAAAACTCTGCGCACCCTTGCCAATTTCTTCATCCGGCGTAAATGCCAGACGAATTTCGCCGTGGGGAATATCACTGTTTCTTAGCCGCACCATCGCGGTAATGATTTCAGCAATGCCGGCTTTATCATCGGCACCAAGCAGCGTTTTACCGTCGGTGGTGATCAGCGTTTGACCAAGCAACTGATGTAAAACCGGAAACATCACCGGAGAAAGAATTTCTTCGCCATGACCCAGGGCAATATCTCCACCGCGATAGTTCTCAACGATCTGCGCATTAACGTGGCGGGCAGTAAAATCCGGGGCGGTATCAAGATGGGAAATAAAACCGATAACCGGCACTGGCCAGCTGGCCGTAGCCGGAATGCTGGCCATTACACAGCCTTTATTGCTGAGCGTAACCTGCTCAAATCCCAGAGCAACCAATTCATCGCGCAGTGATTGTGCAAGCTTAACCTGCCCTTCACTGCTCGGCGTAGATTTTACGTTGGCTTTTGATTGCGTATCAAAAGAGATATAGTGGAAAAAACGGTCAAGCAACTTGTCCATATTCAGGCATCCTCTGGCGACAGAGTTTTATTATGCGCAGCCTGAATATCTCAAATATTGCGTCAGGTCATTTTTACTTGGGTTACCTGTCCAGCAAAGTCATTGACCTGACCGCAATAAATTCCATTTTAATGCCAGTCGCCGTGCTTCTTGCTCAGAAAGGCATGGACAAATTCCGGCACCACTTCACTGGCTGGCCCGTAGATACGCTCGTCAAATTGACTCTCAACCTGGCTTGGTTCGAGATTCAGTTCAAAAGTATGCGCCCCCTGAACACTGGCCTCATGCACAAAACCCGCCGCCGGATAAACATGGCCCGAGGTACCAATGGCAATAAAGAAATCGGCCTTGGCCAGCGCACTATAAATTTCATCCATACGCACCGGCATTTCGCCAAACCACACCACATGCGGGCGCAACGGCGCCGGGAACTGACAGCAGTGACAACGATCGCTCGGTGACAGGTCACCGGTCCAGTCAAAAATATGCCCCGACTCGGTACAGCGAACCTTTAGCAGCTCGCCGTGCATATGCAGAACCCGCGAACTTCCCGCGCGCTCATGCAAATTATCGATATTCTGGGTAACCAGTAAAAAGTTATCCCCCAGCGCATCTTCCAGCTCGGCCAACGCCTGATGGGCGGCATTGGGTTTGATCTCGGCTTGCTGCAACTGACGGCGGCGTGCGTTGTAAAAATCCAGCACCAATTTGGGATCGCGACGGAAACCCTCTGGCGTGGCGACGTCCTCGACACGATGCTCTTCCCACAGACCGTCACCGGCACGGAAAGTACGAATACCTGACTCAGCCGAAATACCGGCACCGGTTAACACGACAACAAAAGGCTTTTTCAGTTGCGCAGCAGCCATACTGTCACGATGGAAAATATTCGACCGAAAACGCTGGTGACGTATGCGCTTGTTTTTGCGAAACCGACACACCCGATGACGTGTACGCATTATCCCCGCTCCTTATATTGATGCCTATTACAGGATAAACCGTCGCAGTGCCGACGTCCTGCCGTCAATGACTGTTAGTCAGTGCCGACAACGGCGCTCACTGTCTTGTTTTATGGTCAATCACTTGGCTATTACTGACCACCGCTCAATACGCGGGCGGGATCGATTCGACTGGCACGACGGGCGGGATACCAGCTCGCCAGCAGGCTCAGGATCAGGGCCGTGATCAGAACGCTGACAACGTCTAACCAATGGAGTTCTGATGGCAGAAAATCGATAAAATAGATATCCCCTGACAACAGTTTATGCCCGAGCACATTTTGTATTGCATTGATGATATGGGTTAATTGCAGAGAAGCCAGTACACCGATCACCACACCACAAATACTGCCCACCAGCCCGGCCATCAGACCATACCAGATAAATATTGCACGGATCAGTCCATCTTTGGCGCCCAAAGTTCGCAACACCGCGATATCACTGCTTTTATCTTTTACCGCCATCACCAGGGTAGACACAATATTGAAACAGGCGACACCGATCACCAGCACCATGGCCAGATACATAATGGCGCGGATCATCTGGATATCTCGATACATATAACCGTAAGTGCCTATCCAACTGCTAATGTAGACGTAAGATTTTGTGACTTCTCCCGCATCGCGCACCAACTTGTTGGCGGCAAAAACGTCATTCACTTTGATATCAATACCGGTAACGCTGCTGCCCATATCCTGATATTGCTGCGCATCGGCCAGCGGGATCATCGCCAGACTATGATCGAGCTGGCCGCTAAGTGCCAAAATACCGGTTACATGCAGACGAATACGTTTGGGCTGTAACAGCTTCATTTCAGGGTCGCTGTTGGGGATCATCACCGTCACCCAATCGCCCTGTTTGACGTTAAGGGCATCGGCAACCCCTTTACCCAAGATCATCTGCTGCTCACCGGCCTTGAAATTTTGCCAGGCATCACCCTGGACAAATTTCGGCACGGCGCTAATGCGCCCCTCCTGCTGCGGATCGACACCTTTAACCTGTAAAGCCCGCAGTTTGGCACCGTTCTCGACCAGACCGCTAAACTGCACATAGGGCGCGGCTGCCACAATACCCGGCACCTGTTCAACGCGCTGGATCACGGCTTGCCAGTCATTAAAGGGCTGATTAACCGGGCGGATCTCGCCGTGAGGTACTACCGCCAGTACGCGCTCTTTTAACTCGCGTTCAAAACCGTTCATCGCGCTCAGCCCGACAATCAACACCGCCACGCCCAGGGCGATACCCAGTGTCGAAATCACCGAAATCAGCGACACCATACCGCCACGACGGCGGCCACGGCTAAAACGCAGGCCGATAAGCAGGGAAAAAGGCATGGCTGACATCAACGCGCTCCCAGCAAGGTAAGATCCTGCTGTAATTGGCCGTCGCGCATTTCCAGCTGGCGGCTAAGGCGATTGGCCAATTGCAAATCATGGGTGACCACCAGAAATGCCGTGCCCTGACGCATATTCAACTCGCCAAGCAGGTCAAAAATACTATCGGCATTTTTCTGGTCAAGGTTACCGGTAGGTTCATCTGCCAGCACCAGCGATGGATTATTGACCAGTGCACGGGCAATGGCGACGCGCTGCCGCTCACCGCCAGACAACTCGGAAGGGCGATGCTTGCTACGATGTTCGAGACCGACGGCGGCCAGCATCTCTCTGGCTTTGTCCTGTACTTCGGCACTTTTGACTTTGCCAATCAACAGCGGCATGGCGACATTTTCCAGCGCGGTAAAATCTGGCAGCAAATGGTGAAACTGATAAATAAAGCCTAGCTTGCGGTTGCGCAGTTCAGCCTTGGCCGACGATGACATGCTGTTCAGGGACTTGCCCTGAAAGATCACCTCGCCGGAGGTGGGAGAATCCAGACCGCCAAGCAAGTGTAACAGCGTACTTTTGCCCGAGCCGGAACTGCCGACGATCGCCATCATTTCGCCCGGTTCAATGGCAAAGGTCACATCACGCAGCACGTCGGTGTTCAGTTTGCCTTCATGGTAGGTCTTGCAGAGGTTTTTGCACTGCAATAGCATATTTTCCGGTAAAGGAAGCGAGTTACTCATAACGTAAAGCCTCTGCGGGTTGTGCGGCGGCGGCGCGCCATGAAGGGTAGAACGTTGATAACAGCGCAATCGCCATCGCCACCAGCGCAATAATAGTTACTTGTAGTGGCTCAATGGCCACCGGCAAGGATGCGCCGTCAAGCATGACACCCACGGCCGGCATAATGGTGTTGAGCTGGGTAGCCAGCAAGACACCGAATAATGCCCCCAGCAATGCGCCGATAATGCCGGCACTGGCACCCTGAACCATAAAAATCATCATAATCTGCCGACGCGTCAGGCCCTGGGTTTTCAGGATGGCCACTTCGCCCTGTTTCTCCATCACCAGCAGACCCAGCGAGGTGATGATATTAAATGCGGCAACCGCAACGATCAGACTAAGCAACAGCCCCATCATATTCTTTTCCATGCGTACGGCCTGGAACAGCTCACCGCGGCGTTCACGCCAGTCTTTCCACTGGGTGCCCGCAGGCAGGGTCTGGGTACTCAGCGTATCCACATCCAGCGGTTTATTAAGATATAGACGCCAGCCGGTTACATTGCCCTGCGGATAGAGCATCATGCGCGAAGCATCCTGAATATTGACCAGCATCTGATAGCCATCCACCTCGCTGTTGGCCGCAAAAGTGCCTGCCACGGTAAACAGACGTTGGCTGGGAATGCGGCCCATAGGAGTGAACTGGCTGACGCTGGTGACCATCAGGCGCAGACTGTCACCGCGCTTGACCTTCAACTGTTGGGCAAGCTGATCACCAAGAATGACTTTATATTGACCCGGCTGTAACTCCTGCTGGCTGACGCCAACCAGGTATTTCGACAGCGTGTCTTTCTCTTGCGGGTCAACGCCCAACATCACGCCCACGGCAACGCTGCCTGGGCTTTGCAGCACCACGTCACCGGTAGTCAGGGGCACGGCACGCGTCACGCCCTGCAAGCTGGCAGCAGCATCGTGGGTGATTTGTTGAGGATTAAGCGATCCCTGCGCGGTGGTGATTAACGCTTGAGGCATCAGACCCAGAATATTGCTTTCGAGATCTTTCTCAAATCCGTTCATTACCGACAGCACAGTGACCAACGCCATGACCCCAAGGGTGATGCCGATGGTCGATAGCCAGGAGACAAACCGCCCAAAGCGGTCTGAGGCACGTCCGCGCATATAGCGCAGACCTATAAATAACGCGACAGGTTGATACATGAAATCCGTTAAGTGCAGTAGCTCATTGCAAAGTGATCAAGGATAATAAAGGCTACCCGCGCTTTATGGAACCATTAACGGCTGTTGTGTGTGGCTTTTATTTATAAAAAGTCCTGTACAAATCGGATTGACCTGATATTAACCTATCCGCAAGATAGGATGTGTAAATGTGGGCCACCCCCGCCGCCAAACGAGATTGCGAAACTGCTTATGCTTCAAAATATGCCTCAAGATCAGCGTTATTCACTGCCAGAACGTCCCGGCGATACCCGTCAGCTGGGGCAACTTACCGGTTCCGCCTGTGCACTGGAATGCGCGCAAATCAGCGAACGCCATGCCGGTCCCGTGATGCTTATCGCCCCCGATATGCAAAATGCTCTGCGGTTACGTGATGAGATCCAGCAGTTTACCGAACATAAAGTGATCAGCCTTTCCGACTGGGAAACGCTGCCCTATGACAGTTTCTCTCCGCATCAGGAAATTATTTCCGCCCGTCTGTCGAGCCTTTACCAACTCCCGACGCTTGAGCGTGGCATTATTATTCTGCCGGTCAACACGCTGATGCAGCGCGTTTGCCCCCATGACTTTTTGCACGGTCATGCCCTGGTGATGAAAAAAGGCCAGCGTTTGTCGCGGGATAAACTGCGCGCGCAGCTGGAACAAGCGGGTTATCGCAGCGTCGATCAGGTGATGGAGCACGGCGAGTTTGCCACCCGTGGCGCATTGCTCGATCTCTATCCAATGGGCAGCGACGAGCCTTATCGTATCGACTTTTTCGACGATGAAATCGACAGCTTGCGATTGTTTGACGTTGATACCCAGCGCACGCTCAGTGAAGTTGATTTTATCAACCTGCTGCCGGCCCATGAGTTTCCCACCGATAAAAACGCCATTGAGCTGTTTCGCAGTCAGTTTCGTGAAAAATTTGAAGTACGACGTGACGCCGAGCATATCTATCAGCAGGTCACCAAGGGTACCTTCCCTGCCGGGATTGAATACTGGCAACCGCTGTTTTTCAGCCAGCCGTTAACCAGCCTGTTTAGCTATCTGCCCAAAAATACCCTGCTGCTCAATACCGGCGATCTGCAGCAGGCGGCTGACCGTTTCTGGCTGGATGTTGCACAGCGCTACGAAAGTCGTCGCATTGACCCCATGCGCCCGCTGCTGGAACCCGAACAGCTGTGGCTAAAAGTCGACACCCTGTTTGCCGAACTGAAAGACTGGCCACGGGTGCAGTTGAAAACCGAGGTCCTGCCCGAAAAAAGCGCCAACAGCAATCTCGACTACCAGCCGTTGCCTGACTTGTCGGTGGTGCCGCAGAACAAGTCGCCAATGGACAATCTGCGCCGCTTTAACGACAGCTTTAGCGGTAGCCTGGTCTTCTCGGTCGAAAGCGAAGGCCGTCGCGAAACGCTGCAGGATCTCCTTGGACGAGTCAAACTGAACCCGACGCTGATCACCCGTATTGAGCAGGCAAGCAAGCCGGGTCGCTATATTATGATCGGCGCCTGCGAGCGCGGCTTTCTCGATAATTACCGCCAGTTGGCGCTGATTTGTGAAAGCGATATGCTTGGCGAACGCGTGGCTCGCCGTCGGCAGGATACTCGCCGGGCAATCAATACCGATACGCTGATCCGCAATCTCGCCGAGTTGCGCACAGGACAGCCAGTGGTTCACCTGGAGCATGGCGTGGGTCGTTATCTTGGGCTGACTACGCTGGAAGCGGGCGGCATCAAAGCGGAGTATCTGATCCTGACCTATGCCGGTGAAGACAAACTCTACGTACCGGTCTCGTCGCTGCATTTGATCAGCCGCTATGCGGGGGGTGCCGATGAAACCGCACCGCTGCACAAACTGGGCGGTGAAGCCTGGTCGAAAGCGCGGCAAAAAGCGGCAGAAAAAGTACGCGACGTCGCCGCTGAACTGCTGGATATTTACGCCCAGCGTGAAGCCAAAGCGGGTTATGCCTTTAAGCATAATCGCGAACAGTATCAGTTGTTCTGTCAGACTTTCCCCTTTGAAACCACGCCGGACCAGGAGCAGGCCATCAATGCGGTACTGACCGATATGACCCAGCCGCTGGCGATGGATCGTCTGGTCTGCGGCGATGTTGGTTTTGGTAAAACCGAAGTGGCCATGCGCGCCGCGTTTCTGGCCGTCTCCAATAATAAACAGGTGGCGGTGCTGGTGCCGACCACGCTGCTGGCTCAACAGCACTTTGACAACTTCCGCGACCGTTTCGCCAGTTGGCCTGTGCGCATTGAGATGATGTCACGTTTTCGCAGTGCCAAGGAACAGCAGACGGTGCTGGAGCAAGCCATCGACGGTAAGGTCGATATTATTATCGGCACCCATAAACTGCTGCAAAGTGATTTGCATTGGAAAGATCTCGGCCTGTTGATTGTGGACGAAGAGCACCGCTTTGGCGTGCGCCATAAAGAACGCATCAAGGCGATGCGCGCCGATGTCGATATTCTCACCCTGACCGCTACGCCGATCCCGCGCACCCTGAATATGGCGATGAGCGGTATGCGCGATCTGTCTATTATTGCCACGCCGCCAGCGCGTCGTTTGGCGGTCAAAACCTTTGTCCGGGAATATGACAGCCTGGTGGTGCGCGAAGCGATCCTGCGTGAGATCCTGCGCGGCGGCCAGGTCTATTATCTGTA
The DNA here is from genome assembly GCF_012933545.1 of Rouxiella aceris. Taxonomy (GTDB): domain Bacteria; phylum Pseudomonadota; class Gammaproteobacteria; order Enterobacterales; family Enterobacteriaceae; genus Rouxiella; species Rouxiella aceris. The sequence continues at coordinate 119,500 of NZ_JAADJU010000004.1, forward strand.
TAACGACGTTGCCAATATTGATAAGGCCGCGGAACGTCTGGCGGAACTGGTGCCGGAGGCGCGCATTGCCATCGGCCATGGCCAGATGCGTGAGCGCGATCTGGAACGGGTGATGAATGATTTCCATCATCAGCGTTTTAACGTGCTGGTCTGTACCACCATTATCGAAACCGGTATCGACATTCCCAGCGCCAATACCATTGTCATTGAGCGCGCCGATCATCTGGGTCTGGCCCAGCTCCACCAGCTACGCGGACGTGTGGGCCGTTCCCATCATCAGGCCTACGCCTATTTGCTGACGCCGAATCCCAAGGCGATGTCTACCGATGCCCAAAAACGTCTGGAAGCCATTGCCTCGTTGGAAGATCTCGGTGCCGGTTTTGCGCTGGCAACCCATGACCTGGAAATACGCGGTGCCGGGGAACTGCTTGGCGAAGACCAGAGCGGACAAATGACCACCATTGGCTTCTCACTGTATATGGAGCTGCTGGAAAACGCCGTCAATGCGCTAAAAGAGGGCCGTGAACCTTCCCTCGAGGATCTGACCACCAGCCAGACTGACGTAGAAATGCGTATGCCGGCACTGCTACCCGAGGAGTTTATTCCCGACGTCAATACCCGGCTTTCGCTCTACAAACGTATTGCCAGCGCGCGCAATCAGCAGGAAGTGGATGAACTGCGGGTAGAGTTGATCGACCGTTTCGGTTCGTTACCGGACGCGGCGCGTAATCTACTGAATATCGCCATACTGCGGCTAAAAGCCAAGGCTTTGGGCATCAAGCGTATCGAGGGCAATGAGCGTGGTGGTTATATCGAGTTCAGCGATAAAAACCGCGTGGATCCGGGTTATCTGATTGGTTTGCTACAGAAACAGCCGCAGGTTTATCGCCTCGATGGGCCAAGCAAGCTGAAGTTTATGCTCGATCTGACCGATCGGCCCAAGCGTCTGAAGTTTATCGACGAGATGCTGGAAGCATTTGCTGTTCATCTGCTGGCGGCCTGAATCGCAGATATTAAAAAGCCTGAGCGAAAATGCTCAGGCTTTGATGACTGGGCTGATGCTATGACTATCTCACCGTCGTTATTCCTCTGAACGATCACTCACTCCAACCAGTTTACGATAGCGCTCAAATTCACTTTCAAAGAAGGCGGCTTTTCTGGGAAGTTCATTGCGGTAGAACTGCGCTGGTATGTGGTCATAATCATCAACTGACTGGTTAAGCTCGGCCACCAGGTGAACCAGAATCACATACAAAGGAATGTTGTACTCAACCAGGAAGTAGCGGAATTGGCGCTGCCATATCACTTCGTAGAAATAATCCACGTAAACTCTCGCTTCGCGAAATGGGAGCCTTTGCAGTTTATCGACCAGGAAGTTATAAGCCGGGAGTGCCATTATTTTAAGCCGCTCTGATTCAGAGCGCTTATCTTTGCCCATCGGCACCGTGGCGTTTGATAAACGTGAGCGTATTGTTGCTATAGGATTTAGTACACGGACAAAATCATGACTCATCTCTGCCCCGTGTTGATCGGGCATAACCAGGAATGGTTCAGTATTGAGCAGCAATTTTTCCCCCATGAAATCACTGGCGTCAAAACCGGTGGGGCGATCAATAATGTCCACCAAGTTCGGATCATTGAAACTTTCGCCAGAGAACACCCCCTTGGCAATTTCTTTGATTTTACCCGTGTCTTTATCGATAAGCGTCAGCACTGCAATTGATGGCGGGTTAAACACCTCCTGAACTTTGCCTTCAACGTTAAATATATTGGCTATGATTTCCACATTTTCTTTTTTTGCAACGTAGTCTACATCCTGAGAAGTGATGTAGGTCATTTCAGGCCGTTCAGGGTATGAATCTATGTAGGCTGTCAGCCAGTACACCACAGCCTGACCGCCAACAGTGATAACCGGAGAAGGAAGTTGGTTAGCGTTATCAATCAGGTAGCGATTAAGGTGAATGATCTGCTCTTCAGGAAGGAGTGCATTTTTGGTCATAAAAAAAGCCCATCTGAGTTGATGAGCTTATTATATCATCACCTGTATGGGCGAGATAAGCAGCAGATACGGCTGTCAGTACAGAGAGAAACTGCGAGCATTCTTGGCTGCTACTGCACCTTCAGGACGCTTAAGCATAACCCGTCCAGGCTGCTGGCCGCTACGAACGGCGTCCACGCGCTGCTGGTACTCATGCTGTTGTCTTTTTTTCTCTTCTTGGGCTGACATGGGATTCACCAGTAATTTTTTTAGAACTAATACTTGATAGCTCAAATATACGCCGGTCGCCTGCAACTGGCAAATGATCCTGCCTTACACTGTCCGCAAGTTGCCGATTATGAACTGAATAAGCATTCTCTGGCTATACCAGAGAATGCTTATTTTATCAGGACATACAGCTTAACTGCGGGTTAACTGCAGCTGGCCGCTCTTATCCAGCGGGATTTGCGTGCCGGGATCGTGGTCCATTCTGACTTTGCCTTGCTGATCGCCAATTTTATACGTGACATCGTAGCCAAGCATTTTCTCGTCTTTATCATACACCGTGGTACAGCGTTGTTTCTGCGAGGTGTAGGTATCATTTTCCTGCATGCTGCTTTGTACGCGGTTACCGGCATAGCCACCACCCAGCGCGCCCGCTACGGTAGCCAGGTCGCGTCCGCGTCCATTGCCGAGCTGATGCCCCAGCACACCACCGGCGACGGCACCCAGCACCGAACCGGTGATCTGATGTTCATCCTGCACCGGGCGACGATGAGTCACCGTAATATTCCGGCATTCTTGTCGTGGAGTCTTGATAGTTTCTTTAATCGGTGTAGCGCTGACGACCTGGGCATACTGTGGGCCGGAAGAAAAAACATTCATACTTGCCACGGTAGCGACACCCAGTGCCGCTGCAACGCCGATCCCTACACCCGCTAACATTGACTTGTTCACAGGACATCCTCCTGAAAGTGTTACCACGCATTTTGATCCCTGCTCACCCGGTGCTACAGGATGGTCCCTCATCTCACCTGGAGGGAACGGCGTGCGTGAATCGCCTAATGTAAAGGGTTCGCTTGAACCTGTGTCAAAGTGTGCGTACTAACCGCAGCGGGAACAATAAGACAATTGGAAGGAAATCGATAAATCGACTGCTACAGAGGATGTTTAGGAGAATTCTTAGCGAATATTGCCGATCAGGAAAGATTTTATGCTGTCCAAGCCGCTGCCATCGGTCTGTAATGGGCAATGCGGTGAGTAAGAGAATCGATTCAGCCTCCGGTGAAAAAAAACCGGAGGCCAGTGCCTGGAATTAGTGCAGCTTAAGGCGAGGACGAATAACGCGGTTAATCCCACCGACCAACATCATCAATCCGGTCTTGGTATAACCATGCAATGCAATCTGATGCATACGGTATAAAGAAATATACACAATACGCGCCAGGCGACCTTCAACCATCATGGAGCCCTTGGTCAGGTTACCCATCAGGCTACCCACGGTACTAAAGCGCGAGAGCGAAACCAGCGAACCATGATCGTGATAAACGTAGGCTTTCAGACTATGCCCTTTACGCTGCGCCATAATATTGGCAAAACAGCGCGAGGCCATCTGGTGTGCCGACTGCGCACGCGGTGGCACAAAACCCCCGGCAGGCAACGGACAGGAAGCACAGTCGCCAATGGCGTAGATATTCTCGTCACGGGTAGTTTGCAAGGTCGGCTCAACCACCAACTGATTGATACGGTTGGTTTCTAATCCGGCGATCTCTTTCATAAAGTCGGGGGCTTTGATGCCCGCCGCCCAAACCATCAGATCGGCGTGGATAAACTCGCCCTCTTTGGTATTGAGACCGTTTTTCTCGGCGCTGGTCACCATGGTTTTGGTCAGCACTCGCACGCCAATTTTGGTCAGTTCCTGATGTGCCGCCGCAGAGATACGCGGTGGCAGAGCAGGAAGAATACGCTCGCCCGCCTCAACCAGGGTGACATTCAACGCCTGATTATTCAGCCCTTCAAAACCATAGCTGTGCAGCTCCTTGACGGCGTTATGCAGTTCGGCCGACAGCTCAACGCCGGTTGCGCCAGCGCCGACGATGGCAATATTTACCGTGCCCTTTTTATCCGCGTTGGCAGAATATTTCAGGAACAGGTTTAACATTTCATTATGGAAACGGTGCGCCTGCTGCGGGTTATCCAGGAAGATACAGTGGTCTTTGACCCCCGGGGTACCAAAATCATTGGAGGTGCTGCCCAGTGCCATCACCAGTTGGTCATAAGCCAGATCGCGTTCTGCCACCAACAGTTCACCGTTGGTATCGCGGATCTCGGCAAGCTTAATGGTTTTCGCATCGCGATCGATGGCCGTCAGTGATCCAATCTGAAAATTAAATCCATGATTGCGGGCGTGAGCCAGATAGCTGATGGCATCAACACCATCATCAAGGCTGCCGGTGGCCACTTCATGCAGTAGCGGCTTCCACAGATGACTGTGGTTACGGTCTACCAGAATGATCTCGGCTTTCTTGCTACGCCCCAGTTTGTGACCCAGGCTGGTTGCCAGCTCCAGTCCCCCGGCACCACCGCCGATAATTACAATTTTTTTCTTTGCTTCAGTCACCTCTGACCCCCTCAAATGTGAACCAATTGTTATCTAAGAGTAAATATTTTTATCCTTAGTAAACATAGGGTTGCTTAAGTTAATTCATTATCTGCGGTGAGGATAACATGCGAAGGTAATTTGGTTATACCAAAATTGATGTACATCAATTTTTTTTGATTGCCGTGCAAATACGAGTTTTTATAGCCCGTTGCTATTCAAACAGTTAGCGTGACAAGTGCCGTTCGACAGCGGCTCAATCAGTCAGAAAAGATGCACGGCTTTTATCTTTAGGCGCATAAAAAAACGGCAAGGCGCTAGCGCCCTGCCGTTTTTGTGCCATAAAATCGTTAACAAATGGCGGTTAATCGAGATTTTGAAAAGCTTTGATCCGTTGCAGATGTGAAGAGATACTTTTGAACTTGTGGCCCTGCTCTTCATCCCAAACAATCGGGTAGTAAGGGTCCAGTTGACTGGCCGTTTCGCTACTGTCCAGAATGCCGTCTTTACGAGAAAGGATCACCAGGCAGCGATCGCGGTTTTTCTCTCTGAAATCGTGCACACACTTGGTGGCGATATCAACATACTCTTCTGGCCGATCGATTTTACCGGCCATATTGTTCTGCGGAAACAGATTGGGGTTAAACATCACCTGCCGCAGCTGGCAAAGAAAACCAATACGCTCCGCCCAGTAGCCGCCCAGGCCCACGCCGCAAATCAGGGGACGTTTACCTTCGGCCTGTGGCAGCACCTTGTTGACCTCGTTGAGCAGATGCTGCATATCGTGTCGCGGATGAAGCGTGCTATAGCTGATAAAGCGAACATCAGAATCGATAAACTGCAGCTGCAGCACTTTTTCATAATTACCGGGACTGGTTGAGTCAAAGCCATGCAAATAAATAATCATATCTTTCCTCATAGGGCCTGGGTATCACGGCAACGGTGAAATACCCCTAAGCTTGTTTATGCGCCTGCCAGCGCAAATCCAACGCGGTTAATTCCTGGTGCGAACGTTGCCAGCGACTGGAATCCCTTAACATCTGGCGGCTCGATCTTCCCTGATAACCGCCTCCATGGTACAAGCCGGCAACCTGTTCCGCTTTGATCGGTGACAGGTTATCCAACACACTCACTGCGCCCTGGCGGTTGTTGCATACCAGGATCATATCGCATCCGGCATCGAGAGAGGCCTGGCCACGCTCGGCATAACTGCCCATTACCGCCGCACCTTCCATCGACAGATCGTCAGAGAAAATAACGCCGCCAAACCCCAGTTCCTGGCGCAAAATCTGTTTTAGCCAGTAAGGTGATCCACTGGCAGGCAGCGGATCTGCCTGAGTATAAATCACGTGGGCGGGCATTACCGCGTCCAGCATCTGCCGTTCGATTAACAAGCGGAAGATGGCCATATCATGCTGACGGATCATCTCCAGCGGACGATCGTCGCGTGGAGTCTCCTTGTGGGAATCGGCGCTGACAGCACCGTGTCCGGGAAAATGCTTGCCGGTCACTTTCATCCCGGCGCTATGCATACCGCGAATATAACGCTCGGCGATTGCCAGCGCGATATGGGGATCGGCATGGAATGAACGCTCACCAATGGCGGCGCTGATATGGCCGATATCGAGAACCGGAGCAAAACTGATATCAATATCCATGGCGATCATCTCTGACGCCATCAACCAGCCAGCTTCCTCCGCCAGTCGCCCCGCTTCATGCTCATTATTTAGAGCAGCAAATGACTGGGCGGCGGGAATGCGCGTAAAGCCTTCACGAAAACGCTGTACCCGTCCCCCTTCCTGATCAACGGCCAATACCAGACGTTGCCGCGACGCCGCACGGATCTGACGGATAAGCTCCTGTAACTGATCGACATCGTGATAGTTACGGGTAAACAGAATCAATCCGCCAACCAGGGGATGTTGCAAAATCTCGCGCTCTTCGGCATCCAGCTCATAGCTGGCAACGTCTAACATTACTGGGCCCACTAGCCAATACTCCTGTCTACTATGTCTGTCAGGTGAACCGACCCCACCCGCCTTAGCGGCGTGCGATCTCACCAAATAATTGCTCACGCAGCGGTTGCGCCCACTGCACATAACGTAATTCGCCGGTTTGCTGCCAGCGGACCTCAAACCACAGCAACATCAGATAATCCAGCCACGGTTGCCAGCGGCGGATCTGCTGCTCAAGGCGGGGAATATCGCGGTAGCCGCCGCATAAGGCATAGTATTGCAGCAATTGCCTTTGTTGCCGGGGCGCGTAGGCATTGCCGCGAAACAGGGCAGCAAACTCCAGTGCAATATCGGTGGCAGCAGCATATTCCCAATCAATCAACCTTTCCCCTCGCGGACTCGTTACCCAATTATCAGGATGGATATCCATATGGGCAATGGCCAGTTTCAGGGTCTGCGGCAGCGGACGCTTAATCAGTCGTTGATGCCAGCGCAGCCAGGCGGGGGTCAGGCGACGAACGTCAACCGCCTGCCAGTATGCCTGTAACCGCCGTTTGATATCCAGGGCATTACCAATGGGTTGGACACCATGCAATGTCGCCAGCATAGTGGCCAACTGTTGTTGCGTGGGCTGACTGAAAAACAGCGCCGGACTCTGCGTCTCGCCCTCCACCCAGTCAAGCAGCAACCAGGGTTTGGCCCATAATCGAACCGACGGTGCCAACGCAGCGGCCGACAGATGCCGCAACAGCCGTTGCTCACGCTGCCGGTCAATACCCAGCAGCCGTTTGTCGCGGCTACCCAGACGCGCCAGCGAGCGACGCTGTGGGCTATCAATCCGCCAGCTTTCGCTACTCAGTCCGGCTACGGGAATAAAACGACAACCGGCGGAATAATCCGCCGGAAGGTGTTTTTTGACCAGCGCGTCAAGACTGGCATTAATTTTGGACGGCACCGCTGCCCGACCAGACAATTTCACCGGTTTGCACCGTCATTAACTGCATATCCAACGTCGGTGATTTCACGTTCCCGCTGGCATCACTGTACAGCACATACTGGGCATTGACCTGACGCGCCAGGGCAATGGCTTTACTGCGCGATACCAGATTATCGTCCGCCGACAGTCCCATTGCCTGTTTGGCACTTTCCAGCTGTGAGGCAGGCACGATAGTAAAGGTATTATTGGACGCCAGCGCCGTATGCATTGCTGCGGTGATCTTGCCGGTTTGCAGTGAGCCGTTGGTGCTGTTTTTCACATTATCGAGCAGCAACACACTACCGACCTGCACACCGTCGGCTTTCAGCATTTTGGCCACTAACGGTTGTACCGTCGCACTCCAGTCAATCGACTGTACTTTTGGTGCCTGCGGTATCGTTGTTTCTACTGGCGGTTGGCCCGAGGTTTCCGGCGCGCCGATATTTGGCACGATATCCACCGGCGCAGATGGCTGCGGTTGGGTTTGCGGCGTCGTCGGTGTTTGTGGTTGTTGTTGCTGCTGCTGTTCCGTGGTTTGCGGAAGCATGATACATCCGCTTAGCGCCAACGTTGCCAATGCCACGATTAAATACTTTTTCATCAACCCTCTCCGTACGGGATGTTAAAGATAAAGGTGGACACGCACACTGTACGCATCGAGATTGCCATTTAGTGAAGAGATATCGATCGTTGCATTTGCCGGCACGGTAACCGTTCTCGGCTCGGCAAACGGCAGCAGGTCTAATCCCTGCTTATCATACCAATAGAAAACAAAGTTTATCTTGATTGGCTTGGGCTGATTGTTACTTAAAGACAGGGTGGCTTTTTTGCGGCCCTGATCGACAGAAAGTGCAGGTGAACCCGGAATAATGCCGGCGGTCAATACCGGCGATTCCATAATTACGGTTTGTCGGTTGTTCAGCGCAATTCCTGATTTGTTGCTGCAACCCGCAAGGCAGAGCAAGACAGCGCATGCCATCATAAATCGCATAACCTTCCCTCTATAAACAGCACGGTACCCGAAAGTTCGCGTATCGAAATGACACTATGCCCACACATGGTGGTATTGCAGCAACAGTGCTGCCACAAGGTTGCCGGTTTTTATGCCAGCAGAGGCCCCAGATGACGCCCGCCCACCAGATGCATATGAATATGATACACCACCTGGCCCGCATCTTTGTTGCAGTTGACAATTAAACGATAACCGCCCTCGGCAATCCCTTCCTGTTCGGCAATTTTGGCGGCGACGGTCATCATGCGGCCCAGCGCGGCTTCGTGCTCCGCAGTGACATCGTTCATGGTAGGGATCACTATATTGGGAATAATCAGGATATGGCTTGGTGCCTGTGGGGCGATATCGCGAAAGGCGGTAACCAACTCATCCTGATAAACCACATCTGCCGGAATTTCGCGGCGGATAATTTTACTGAAAATCGTTTCTTCGGCCATGCTAACTCTCCATTACAAAAAGCTGTGTTCGCAGTATGAGTGAGCCATTCCGCTATTTTCAAGCTTATTAGTAGCTTTCATTGTTAAATGCTGGCTTGCTGAGCGCTATCGCTGCTGAAAAAGGCAAAAAAAAAGGAGGCCGAAGCCCCCTCTGGATAACGCTGAACCATCAACAAACTCAATGGTTACGAATATAGTCGTCCATATCCGTTTTCAGGTTATCGGATTTGGTGCCGAAAATTGCCTGCACACCAGAACCTGCGACCACAACACCGGCTGCGCCTAACTTCTTCAGGCCTGCCTGGTCCACTTTGGACACATCGGCAACGCTGACACGCAAACGGGTAATACAAGCGTCGAGGTTGGTAATGTTTTCTTTACCGCCAAACGCCTGCACCAGTGATGCTGACATTTCGCTACCGCCCTGAGTGGATTGCTCAGTGGTGGTATCTTCACGGCCTGGGGTTTTCAGGTTCAATTTCACGATCAGCACACGGAAGATGGTGTAATAGATCAGACCATAAATCACGCCAACTACCGGGAACAACCAGATACGGCTGCTGTTGCCGCTCAGCACGATAAAGTCGATCAGACCGTGTGAGAAGCTGGTACCGTCACGCATGCCCAACAGAATACAGATTGGGAAAGCCAGGCCGGCAAGCAGGATATGGATGCCGTACAGCACAGGGGCAACAAACATGAAAGCAAATTCGATCGGTTCAGTAATACCGGTCAGGAATGCAGTCAACGCACCTGAAATCATGATACCGCCCACTTTGGCACGATTTTCTGGTTTGGCTGAGTGCCAAATCGCGATCGCTGCTGCTGGCAGACCATACATTTTAAACAGGAAGCCACCGGAAAGTTTACCCGCAGTCGGGTCACCTGCCATATAACGTGGGATATCACCGTGGAACACCTGACCGGCAGCGTTAACATATTCGCCAACCTGCATCTGGAAAGGTACGTTCCAGATATGGTGTAAACCAAATGGCACCAGTGAACGCTCTACCAGACCGTAGATACCAAAGGCGACAACCGGGTTCTGGTATGCTGCCCACTGGGAGAAAGTCTGAATTGCGCTGCCGATTGGAGGCCAGATAAAGGACAGAACGACGCCCAGGAAAATCGCTGCCAGGCCTGAAATGATCGGCACAAAGCGTTTACCGGCAAAAAAGCCCAGATACTCAGGCAGTTTGATGCGATAGAAGCGATTAAACATATAGGCAGCGACGGAGCCGGAGATAATCCCGCCCAATACGCCAGTATCCGCCAGGTGCTTGCTGATAATTTCTTCAGCAGGCAGATGCAAAACCATAGGGGCAACAACGGCCATGGTTTTCACCATAATGCCATACGCCACAACCGCCGCCAGCGCAGAAACGCCGTCGTTATTGGTAAAGCCTAATGCAACACCGATGGCAAAAATCAACGGCATATTAGCAAAGACTGAACCACCAGCCTCAGCCATAACTTGTGAAACAACGGCGGGAAGCCAGCTAAAGTTTGCGGAACCGACACCCAACAGGATACCTGCGATAGGGAGGACGGAAACGGGTAGCATTAGCGATTTACCGACCTTTTGAAGGTTTGCAAACGCGTTCTTAAACATATTGAGAGTGCTCCTGAGTAATGGTGCTTTATGTACTTCTCAGAGTGTTGAACCTATGCCAACAACCCTGTTGCAAGGCCTTTAAAAGCCTTTGCGGGCGAGGCATGTTTCTGCCCCTTTTAATTTTTACGAAGGGTAAAATAAATCCCTTTAATAATGTTTGATAGCAGTCACGTTTTTCTGAAAAACCCCTAATAATTAGCGTAAAAAGTTTACTGCCGTCGATTTTTTACGCGGAATATAGCAGGAGCAAACGGTAAAACCGCCGCAAAACGGGCAAGCACATTACCCGTTCGGGGGATTAATTACGAGATGGAAAATAAAAGAAAAAAGTTAACCGGTACCAGGGTCAGGACAGGAGGGAATTTTCGATGTGAAATAATCGTGAAAAGTTGGCGGTAGTGGCGGCTGCCAATGTCTCCAGGCTAACCCCTTTAAGTACCGCTAAATACTCCGCCACATCACGCACATAAGCCGGTTGATTCTCTTTGCCACGATGGGGAACCGGCGCCAGATAGGGTGAGTCGGTCTCAATCAGCAGACGGTCCAGCGGTACATAGCGCGCGGCTTCACGCAGTTGCTCGGCATTGCGGAAAGTGACTATCCCGGAAAAAGAGATATAGAACCCCAGGTCCAGCAACACTTCTGCAGCAGCTTTATCTTCAGTAAAACAGTGCAAAACTCCGCCACAGTCACCGGCCTGTTCTTCACGCAAGATATCCAGCGTATCCTGGCGCGCATCGCGGGTATGCACGATCACCGGTTTATTAAGCTCACGGCCTACGCGGATATGATGACGAAAAGAGTCCTGTTGCAGTTTAAGCTGTTCAGATTCTTTCTGATAAAAGTAATCAAGTCCGGTTTCCCCCATCGCCACCACCCGAGGGTCGGCCGCCAAACGGCGCAGCTCCTCAAAATCGTAGCCATCGTCGATATTTAACGGGTGAACACCACAAGAAAATGCCACCTGTGGGCGTGAGCCGATCAGGTCGGTCATGGCGCGATATCCTGGCAGCGTGGTGGCCACGGCGAGCATAAACTTCACATCGCGGGCCTCGGCTTTGGCCAGAACATCATCAATATCGCGGTGCAGATCCTGGTAATCAAGACCGTCGAGGTGGCAGTGAGAATCGACTAAAAACATAACGTTAACTCTTAAAGTTTGTCCCTGATGCCGGGTTGGCAAGCTAATACAATATGCCTGCGCAGCAATAAGGGGTTGGCTGGTTTACAGGGAATGTTCCCATGCAAGTAATTGTTCGGTCAGCAACAGCTCTCGGTTAACCCCTACCACACTGAGCAATTGCTGACGACACTGCATCCAGCGTTGCAGGGTTTGCTGTAACGCCGCATTGCCAAGGCTGTTGGCCAACTGGCTGAGCAAAACTGGCTGATCGAGGTTAATCACGTAGTCTGCGGCGCCCTGCTGATATTTGAGGGCGTCCAGCAACAGCGAGGATAACCAGTGCAAACGATCCACCACATCATCATGATTAAGCTGTGGCAGCAAAGACAGCAGATCGCCCTGTTGCACACTGGCCGCCAGTTGCTGACAAAGTTGTTCGCGCTGTTTCCAGCGATCCACTTGCAGTAACTCCAGGGCAGCTAGCGGCGTTCCACCGCCAAGACGCAACGCGGTCTGGATCGCCAGCGGTTGCTGCGGCAGTTGACGAGCGATCCACTGCGCCGCCAACGAGGTTTCCGGGGCGGCGAGATGCCAGTAAAAACAGCGACTGCGCAACGTAGGTAGCAATCTTGATGGTTCGCGGCAACCGAGGATAAAGTAGGTACGCGACGGTGGTTCTTCAAGGGTTTTTAACAAGGCGTTGGCGGCGGCTTCGGTAAGCAGTTCAGCCTGTGCTAACCACACCACTTTCGCCCCACCCTGCTGCGAATAGTTATACAACGTTTCAATCAACTGGCGAATAGGCTCAATGCCGAGGGCATTTTTGCCCTTTTCCGGTGCCAGCAGATGCCAGTCGGGATGATTACCGGCGATCATCAAATGACAACTGTGGCATTTGCCGCAGCTCTTGTCCCCTTGCGGATGTTGGCACAGTAACCAGCGACTCAGGCCATAGACCAGGGCGTCATCCCCCAGACCTTTGCTGGCATGCAGCAGCAAGGCATGGTGACCACGCTCCCCCTGATACTGTGACAGCAACTGCCGATAAGGGCCATTAAGCCAGGGATACCAATTCATCCCTGCGCGTCCTGCTGTTCCAGCCAGGCAATCAGTGTTTGACGAATAGACTCTGTCACCGCTTCCAGGCTTTGCGAGGCATCGATGGTTTTAATGCGCGCATCTGCCGCCGCCAGGCTGAGATAACGTTGGCGCGTGCGTTCAAAAAAGGCCATCGACTCTTGCTCAATGCGATCCAGCTCACCGCGCGCACGGGCACGCTGCAGGCCAATAACCGGTGAGAGATCGAGATACAAGGTCAAGTCAGGGCGAAAATCACCCAACACCGTATCCCGTAGCGAAGTCATCAACCGACTGTCAATACCGCGACCGCCGCCCTGATAGGCCTGAGAAGAGAGATCATGACGATCGCCCACCACCCAGGTACCACGCGCCAGCGCCGGTTTGATGACGTTTTCCACCAATTGCACCCGTGCTGCATACAGCATCAGCACTTCAGCCTTATCGGTCAGTTTTTCGCCTTCGATACCCTGTTTGATCAGATCGCGCAATTTCTCTGCCAGCGGAGTACCGCCAGGCTCGCGGGTAAACAGGATATCTTCAATCCCTCGTTCCCGCAGCGTATTGACCACCACTTCGCGTGCCGTGGTTTTCCCGGCGCCTTCCAGGCCTTCGATGACAATGAAGTTACTTTTCATTCTTGTTTTTTATCAGATCGCGATAAACGCGCACTGCCTTGTTATGGCTGTCGAGGTTAGTGGAAAAAGTATGCCCACCCTTGCCGTCGGCAACAAAATAAAGAAAATCGCTCTTCGCTGGATGCGCCGCGGCCTCAATGGAGGCTTCGCTGGGCATGGCTATCGGTGACGGCGGTAATCCTTCGATGACATAAGTATTATACGGGGTTGGCGTCTCGAGATCTTTCTTGCTGATCGTCCCTTTGTAGTTGTCACCCATGCCGTAAATCACCGTCGGATCGGTTTGCAGGCGCATGCCGATACGCAAGCGATTGATAAATACCGAAGCAACCTCTTTACGCTCATCTTTGATGGCTGTCTCTTTTTCGATAATCGAGGCCATGGTCAGCATCTCGCCCGGCGTTTTATAAGGCAGCGAGCTATCGCGGCCCTGCCAGATCTGATCGACGGTTTTCACCATGCGCTGATGTGCCCGCTTGAACAGCGACAGGTCGGTGGTTCCGGCCGTATAAGAATAGGTATCGGGATAGAGCCAGCCTTCGGCATTTTTGGCATCTTTCATTCCCAGTGCGACGGCAATTTCGTCATCACTTTTACCGACTAATTCGTGTTTGAGATAGTCGCTATTTTGCAACACTTTCATCCAGTCTTGCAGACGAAAGCCTTCCACAAAGCGCACCGTAAACTGCGCCTCTTTGCCGCTTTTTAACAGCTCAAGCATTTGCCGCACGGTCATACCTGCCGGGAAGCGATAGGTACCGGCTTTGAACTCGCTTAATTTCGGCTCAACGCGCAACAGCCAGGCGAACCAAAAGTGCGACTTGATCAGATGCTGCTCTACCAGCAGGTCTTCCAACCCCACACGCCCGGTACCGGCGGGCAAGGTAAAAATTTTCTCGGTGACAATGTTCAGTTTACGGTCGGCAAAACGCTCAACCTTGATATATCCCATGGCCAGCACCGCCAACAGGATCACAAACAGGGTACCTGTAATTTTAGTTTTTTTATAATTCATAACTTCTTCACTTTAAAAATTTTATTAAACCCTCAGTTGATGCAATGAGGGTGTAAAAAATCGAATAATTGCGATGCGTTATAATGCCAGTTCTCACTCTTTTTGACCGGAAGAATGGGCATCAGGGCATTACAAACGATGACTTCTTCCGCATCGGCCAGAGCCGCAGGGGGTAGGCTCACTATTTCCAGGCTGAATTCGCGACTATGCAGTAATTGCGCGATAATATGTTGGCGCATAATGCCGTCAACGCCGGCATAAGACAGCGCAGGGGTAAACACCTGCCGCCCTGTGCGCCAAAAAATATTGGCCGCGCAACACTCAACCAGCATACCGGCGGTATCCACCACCAGCGCTTCCTGTGCCTGGCTATTATCCAGGTGTGTGCGGATTAGCACCTGTTCGAGACGATTTAAATGCTTAAGCCCGGCCAGTAGCGGGTTTCGCGACAGCGCCACCGGACTTAATGCCAGTTCAATGCCCTGCTGTCGCCAGAGGTGATAATGCTGGGGGTAGCCACTTAACGACATCACCCGCGTAGGACCGACGGCACCCTGCGCGCTGTAGCCGCGTCCTCCCTCGCCGCGCGACAGTATCACTTTAAGCACCCCTTCAGCGCAGCCCAGAGCCGCTTCACGCATCTCGGCAGCCAGAGTGTGCCAGTTACATACCGGCATCATTAATCGCGCCACAGCGTCTTGCAGGCGAGCAATATGCGCACTTAACCGCTGCACCTCACCATTTTTGACCCAGGCGGTGGTAAAACAGCCATCGCCAAATTGTACAGCGCGATCGCCTAGGGAAATTGTCTGTTGCTGAACACCATTAACCCAAAACATGTTGTCTCTCTCCGTTCAGCGCGCAGCCTGGCCTGTTGCAATACGGCGATAGGTGCCGATATCAGTGGCGGCGATCGGCGACGACCATGCCATACCCCGCTTATGGATACCACGAGAGCATTCTGACTTTCAAGGCCTGACCGGTGGCATACAGACAGCAAAAAGGCCCGAAAATCGGGCCTTTCCTCGTTTTGCCAACCGAGCTTAGATTTTGCGGAACACCAGTGAACCATTGGTGCCGCCAAAGCCAAAGGAGTTGCACAAGCTATACTCCAAATCTTTGACCTGTCGCGCAACGTGCGGGACAAAATCAAGATCGCAACCTTCATCAGGATTATCCAGATTGATGGTTGGAGGTACCGCCTGATCGCGCAACGCCAGCAGCGTAAAGATTGACTCTACGGCGCCTGCGGCACCCAACAGGTGACCGGTCATAGATTTGGTCGAGCTGACCAGCACTTTGTGCGCATCGGCGCCAAAGACCGTTTTTACCGCCTGTGCCTCGGCTTTATCGCCTGCCGCCGTCGAAGTACCGTGGGCATTGATATAACCGATTTTCGCAGCGGTAATACCGGCATCACGCAAAGCATTTTGCATCGCCAGTGCGGCACCTGCGCCGTCTGCCGGTGGCGACGTCATATGGTAGGCATCGCTGCTCATCCCAAAACCGACAATCTCTGCATAAATTTTTGCGCCACGTTTTTTGGCATGCTCATACTCTTCGAGCACCATAATCCCGGCACCGTCACCCAGCACGAAACCATCGCGATCTCTATCCCACGGACGACTGGCGGCCTGAGGATTGTCATTACGCGTGGAAAGCGCACGGGCAGCGCCAAAACCACCAACGCCCAGCGGCGTACTGGCTTTTTCTGCGCCACCGGCCAACATCACATCGGCATCATCAAACGCGATGATACGCGCCGCATGACCGATATTATGCACACCCGACGTACAGGCAGTGGCAATGGAGATGCTTGGGCCACGTAAACCAAACATGATGCTCAAATGACCGGCGATCATGTTAACGATGGTTGACGGTACAAAGAATGGACTGATTTTACGTGGTCCACCGTTAACCAATGAACTATGGTTTTCTTCGATAAGACCCAAACCGCCAATCCCGGAGCCAATTGCAGCACCGAAACGCGGGGCATTTTCTTCAGTGACTTCCAGTCCGCTATCCTGCATGGCTTGAATACCGGCGGCAACACCATACTGAATAAAGGCATCCATCTTGCGTGCATCTTTGCGCGCGATGAAATCTTCACAGTTGAAATCTTTTACTAAGCCAGCAAAACGTGTTGCATAGGCACTAGTATCAAAATGGTCGATTAGGCTAATGCCACTCTGACCGGCAAGGAGAGCATTCCAGGTAGACTCTACTGTATTGCCGACAGGAGACAGCATGCCAAGTCCAGTCACAACAACTCGACGTTTAGACACGTGTGTCCTCCAGGGAGGGAAAAAAAATACCGTGGGACGAAAAAAACTTAGGCGGTCGAGCGACCGCCTAACTATCTAAACCTAAAACGAAAACAGGTTCGATTACACCTGATTGTTGTTGATAAAATCAATAGCTGCTTGAACAGTAGTGATTTTTTCAGCTTCTTCGTCAGGGATCTCGGTATCAAACTCTTCTTCCAGAGCCATAACCAGCTCAACGGTGTCGAGAGAATCAGCGCCAAGGTCGTCTACGAAAGAGGCGGAATTAACCACTTCTTCCTGTTTAACACCCAGCTGTTCAACGATGATTTTCTTAACGCGTTCTTCGATAGTGCTCATACTCTTAAATTTCCTATCAAAACTCGCTTTCGCGATGGTTTTCGTAGTGTATAAAATGTTGGAAAAGATGCAACTAAATCCCGGCTGATCAAACCACGAATTTGCTCTATTTTGCGGTTCTTACCGCAAAAAAGGCAAATAGTTTCGTAATTTTTAGATCATATACATGCCGCCATTGACATGTAACGTCTCACCAGTGATATAGCTGGCCTCGTCAGAGGCTAAAAATGCAACAGCGCTGGCAATTTCTTTTGCATCCCCCAACCGGTTGGCTGGAACTGATGACAAAATGCCTGCACGTTGATCATCTGTCAACGCCCTTGTCATGTCCGTCTCAATAAAGCCAGGAGCCACGACGTTGACAGTAATGCCGCGTGAAGCAACTTCCCGCGCCAAAGACTTGCTAAAACCGATTAAACCGGCTTTAGCCGCCGCGTAGTTCGCCTGTCCTGCGTTACCCATGGTACCAACAACGGAACCAATAGTAATGATCCGGCCAAACCGCTTTTTCATCATAGCCCGCATAACCGCTTTTGACAGCCGAAACACTGATGTCAAATTCGTATCCAGGATATCCTGCCACTCATCTTCTTTCATGCGCATCAGCAGGTTATCACGGGTAATGCCTGCATTATTAACTAAAATATCGATTTCGCCAAATTCAGCACGAATCGTGGTCAATACTTGCTCAATCGACGAGGAATCGATCACATTGAGCATAAAGCCTTTACCATTTTCGCCCAAATAAGCGCTGATAGCTTCAGCACCTTTTTCACTGGTCGCCGTACCAATGACGCGCGCGCCACCGGCCACCAGTTTCTCTGCTATAGCCCGGCCAATACCCCGGCTGGCGCCGGTAACCAAAGCAATTTTTCCGTCGAAGCTCATCATTTTCCTCTTCTTATTGTGCAAGCGCCGCTGACAGGCTGGCTGTATCGTTTACGGCCACCGCAGTCAGGGTGTCGACAATGCGTTTGGTCAGCCCGGTCAACACTTTGCCCGGACCTACCTCAACTAACTGCTCTACGCCTTGCTGAGCCATATATTCGACGCTTTCTGTCCAGCGTACCGGATTGTAGAGCTGGCGAATCAAGGCGCTGCGAATTTCTTGTGCCGAGGTCTCAACTTTGACATCAACATTGTTGACCACCGGATATTGCGGTTGGCTGAAGCTGACATTTTCCAGGGCCACAGCCATTTTATCAGCAGCAGGTTTCATTAATGCGCAATGTGAAGGCACGCTGACCGGCAATGGCAGTGCACGTTTGGCACCGGCGGCCTTACAGGCAGCACCGGCACGCTCTACCGCTTCTTTGTTACCGGCAATCACTACCTGACCAGGCGAGTTAAAGTTTACCGGGGCGACAACCTGACCCTCGGCAGACTCTTCACAGGCTTTGGCAATGGAAGCATTATCCAGGCCAATAATGGCATACATGGCACCAGTACCGGCAGGTACTGCTTCCTGCATCAGTTTGCCGCGCAGTTCAACCAGGCTGATCGCCTGTTTGAAATCCAGGACACCGGCACAAACCAACGCGGAGTATTCACCCAGGCTATGACCCGCCATCAGGACCGGCTCAGTGCCTTTTTCCTGCTGCCAGACGCGCCAGATAGCCACAGAGGCCGCCAGCAACGCAGGCTGTGTCTGCCAGGTCTTGTTTAACTCTTCTACCGGTCCTTGCTGGACCAGTTGCCATAAATCGTAGCCCAGTACGGAAGAAGCCTCGGCAAAAGTGGCTTCCACAACCGGATGCGTGGCCGCCAGGTCAGCAAGCATACCCAGCGCTTGCGAACCCTGCCCAGGAAAAACAACTGCAATCTTGGTCATTTTACTTATCCTGTTAAATCAAAAATGTCCGGAACAATCAAAAACGGACCAGCGCCGAGCCCCAGGTAAAGCCGCCGCCAAATGCTTCGAGCAATACCAACTGCCCGCGCTGAATGCGGCCATCGCGCACGGCCTCGTCAAAGGCTGCCGGAACGGAAGCTGCCGAGGTGTTACCGTGGCGGTCGAGGGTTACCACGACTTTATCCATTCCCATGCCCAATTTCTTGGCGGTAGCGCTGATAATGCGCAGGTTGGCCTGATGCGGAACCAGCCAGTCCAACTGTTCACGGTCCAGATTATTGGCTTGCAGGGTTTCGTCGACAATGTGGGCCAATTCGGTCACTGCTACCTTGAATACTTCATTACCTGCCATCGTCAGGTAAGTCGGTTTTTCAGGGTGCTTTTGATCCGGATAAGGCAGGGTCAACAAATTGCCGTAACGTCCGTCAGCATGCATATGGGTGGAGATAATCCCCTGCTCTTCGGAAGCCCCGAGCACAACTGCACCGGCACCGTCACCAAACAGGATAACCGTACCGCGATCTTCAGGATCGAGCTTGCGTGACAGCACGTCGGAGCCAATCACCAGGGCATAACGCACTGCGCCGCTTTTGACGTATTGATCCGCCACGCTTAGCGCGTAGGTGAAACCGGCGCAGGCAGCAGCCAGATCAAACGCTGCCGAATCCTTGATACCCAGCAGGTTTTGGATCTGACAGGCCGAGCTTGGAAACGCATGTGAAGACGAGGTTGTGGCAACAATGATCAATCCAATGTCGTTTCTATCGACGCCAGCCATTTCCAGTGCTTTTTCAGCAGCGCTCAGGCCCATTGTGGCTACAGTCTCATCCGGTGCTGCAATGCGACGCTCACGGATACCGGTACGACTGACAATCCACTCGTCAGAGGTTTCGACTATTTTTTCTAAGTCGGCATTAGTCCGAACTTGTACGGGTAAATAACTCCCCGTACCGAGAATCTTTGTATACATGTCCGATCAGTCACTCTTGGGTAATACCGCCTCAAGGCGCGCGGCGATCCGAGAAGGAACCTGCCGCTGCACCGCCTGCACAGCCTGTTCGATAGCAACAGCAAACGCCCGCTGATTTGCCCCGCCGTGACTTTTTATCACGATGCCGCGTAATCCTAACAAACTTGCGCCATTATACTGGTCGGGATTTAAATGACTGAAACGCTTTGCCAGTTTCTTTTGTACTATTTTTTGCAAAGTCGGTCCAAACCATCTCATCCACCAGGATTTTTTGCCACCTTCTCCAGAGGATTTAAGTAATGACAAAAACATCCTGATCACACCTTCCATTGTTTTCAGTGTGACATTACCGACAAAACCATCGCACACCATGACATCCGTTTTACCGGTCAATAACTCATTGCCTTCAAGATAGCCGATATAATTGATGGCGGGTGTGTTTTTTAGAATCGCCGCGGCTTCACGGATATTATCCAGCCCCTTTGACTCTTCTTCGCCGATATTAAGCAGAGCGACACGCGGGTTGGTGATCCCTACCACTTCTTCTGCCATAACAGAACCCATTACCGCAAACTGCACCAGCATGCGGCTGTCGCACTCAACGTTAGCCCCCAGATCGAGCACCACGGTTTTCGTGCGCTGCTGATTGGGTAAAACCGTCATCAGCGCCGGGCGCTCTATCCCTTCCAGCGGCTTTATTACCCGTTTCGCCAATCCCATCAACGCCCCGGTATTACCGGCGCTGACGCACGCCTGCGCGTCACCGCTTTTGATCAGTTCCAACGCCACACGCATTGAGCTTCCACGACTGGCGCGAATAGCTTGCGATACTCTGGCATCATTCGCTATCACAGACTCGGCAGGAATAATCCGAATTCGTTCCGACAGGGAAGGATCGGTATTAGCCAGGTAAGGTGTGATGGCGTCGGGATCGCCGACCAGAAGAAGATTGAGTTCAGGATTAGAGGTCAGTGCCTGCAATGAAGCAGGCACTGTGACGGAAGGACCGAAGTCCCCGCCCATAACATCTAACGCGATGGTTAGAGGTTTCAAGGTATCGCCTTGCTATTACTTAACAAGTTTGACGTTATCAAGTAAATAGTTAGCAAGTAAGAAATCAGCCGATAACCTTGCGACCGCGGTAGAAACCGTCGGCAGTGATATGGTGACGCAGGTGAGTCTCGCCAGAAGTTTTGTCCACAGACAAAGTGGCGGTGGTCAGAGCATCGTGTGAACGACGCATGCCACGTTTAGAACGGGTTGGTTTATTCTGTTGTACGGCCATGGACCTTACTCCTCAATTACTTTTCTTTAAACTCGCTAATACGGAAAACGGATTAGGTTTATCTACCTCGGGAGGCAGTTTGCCAAATACCATGTCCGCGTCGGACACTTCACAGTGTTCAGATTCATGTACCGGAACGACAGGCAGTGAAAGAATAATTTCGTCTTCAATCATAGCCAGCAGATCGACTTCGCCAAACTCGTCGACTTCGATCGGCTCGTACGCTTCCGGTAATGCCTCAGCCTGTTCAACATTGGCAACAGGACTAAAACAATATGTTGTGTGAACCTGGTGTTCAAACGTCTTGCCACATCTCTGACATTCCAGAGTAACAGCGACATCCGACTGACCTTTTATAACGGCCAGACGTTGATTGTCGATATCAAACGACAAAGAGGTTTGCACATCTGAGTCCACACTGACCACTGATGCTGCAACTCGTGTCACCTGCTCGGCATTGTAGACACCGATATAGTCTAAACGCTTCTGCGCTGTACGAACGGCATCAACAGCCAGGGGTAATTTTACTTTTTGCATAGGGCGCGCATATTAACTTTGTAACGACGTAGAGTCAAAGAAAAAGGGCATTTTACTGCGCCTTTCACCAATATTCGCTTCCTCAGCGGCGGACAGTTTAAAATGTGTGATTCAATAACGCTATGCTTTGTGAAAAAAATTATGCAAACAATGCCCAAGAAAAAGATCCTTTTAGCTTCTACCTCGGTTTACCGCCGCGCGCTGCTGGAAAAAACAGCGCTGACTTTCAGCTGTGCGGCCCCGGATATCGATGAGACCCCGCAGGTCGGGGAGTCAGCCGAAGATCTGGTCCTTCGTCTGGCCGAACAAAAAGCCCGCAATCTGGCTGACGTCTATCCCGGTCATCTGATTATTGGATCGGATCAGGTCTGCGTGATCGACCAAAGGATCCTTGGCAAACCCCACACCTTTGACAATGCCTGTCATCAGTTGCACCTGGCGCAAGGCAAACAGGTTCGCTTTTATACCGGGCTTTGCCTGCTCGACAGCGATAGCGGTCAGGCCGAGGTGTTATGCGAGCATTTTGATGTGCACTTTCGTGCGCTAAGCGACGAGGAAATCGCCGGCTACGTCACTCTGGAACAGCCTTACGATTGTGCCGGCAGTTTTAAATGCGAAGGTTTGGGTATCAGTCTGTTTGAAAAGCTTTCAGGTCGCGATCCCAATACGCTGATTGGTTTGCCGTTGATCGCCCTGCTCGCCTTGCTGCGTAAGCATGGCATTAACCCATTGCTGCAAGCATAAAAAAAGCGCCTGACGAGGGCGCTTGAGTTTGATGACCAAGTCGTCTTGATGATCGAGATACTCGGGCATAGCACACCCAGGGGCGCTTCTGGCTGGTTTTATTTTACCGCGTCACGCAATTTCTTTAAGGCGTTGCGCAGCTTTGGCTCCAGCGGGGCTTCAATACGCAGCGTTTCGCCGGTGCCCGGATGATCAAAGCGTAGCGCCGCTGCATGCAGGAACAGGCGGTTAATACCACTGCCGACCAGTTGGGCATCAAAGTCACGGTCGCCATAGCGGTCGTCAAAGGCAATGGGATGACCGGCATGCTGGGCATGCACACGGATCTGGTGCGTACGACCGGTCACCGGGCTGGCCTTAATCAAGGTGGCGAAGCCGTATTTCTCTTCGATTTTGAAACGCGTTTCTGAGGGTTTACCTTCGCTGTTAACCCGCACAATGCGCTCGCCGCTTTGCAAAATATTTTTCAACAAAGGTGCCTGCACCACTTTGCAGTGTGCCGGCCACTCGCCGCGAACCAGCGCCAGATAATCTTTTTGCATGCCTTTCAAACGCAGTTGCTCATGCAGTGAACGCAGCGCCGAGCGCTTTTTGGCAATCAGCAACACGCCCGAGGTATCGCGGTCCAAACGATGCACCAGCTCCAGGAAACGGGCATCCGGACGCAACGCGCGCAAACCTTCGATCACGCCAAAGCTCAGTCCGCTGCCGCCGTGTACCGCAGTGCCGGAAGGTTTGTTGAGGATCAGCAGATGGTCATCTTCGAACAGAATGCAATGTTCCAGCGCCGCGACCTTATCCAGCTTGGCGGACACCGGGGCATCGTCACGCTCGGCAACGCGTACCGGTGGAACGCGAACCTGATCACCGGACAGTAATTTATATTCTGGCTTGATTCGCTTTTTGTTAACGCGAACTTCGCCTTTACGCAAAATACGATAAATCATGCTTTTCGGCACACCTTTAAGGAAAGTGCGCAAAAAGTTATCAATTCGCTGACCAGCTTCGTCTTCGCTAATGGGGATTATTTGTACTACCGGATTCTCAGTTTTCATGGGCCATGATTCTAGATGATTCTAAATATTAAGTGCGGGGTTCGCGCCGCTGATTTTTCTGTGCTTAACTCTAAGTTTACCAGTAACTGTCGAGGAATACTTAAAGTAGGCGTTAATTCAGTGAATATTGGCAAGGGATTGACCTTCCTGGCGTGAGACTATCTTTAGCTAAGCGAAAAAGTCACCTTGCTATATCAGTGCCAGCAATGGAATAATGAGAACACTTCCGCGTTGATTCTCTTAAACTTTGGGAAAACGCTGGAAATTAGAGATTTGCCTGATCGCACAAAAACGCAGCAATGGCGTAAGACGTAATGTGAAATCAAGCAATTAGCGGGCTGCGGGTTGCAGCTTGGCCGGCAAACGGAATGAGATCTGTCTATCCGAATTCAGAGGCTATTCCCCTACTAAAAGTACTGCTTTCATCAAGCTGTGGTTCCTGATACGGCAAAAGCAGGCTTACCGAAATAATGCGCCCCTATGCAGGCGACAACCGGGAGGTTGACGACTATGCGAGAAGACTCGGGGCCAACGGTTTATCCGGCCATAGAGGTTATTTTGCCCGCAGTTCTGACAATAATGGAAAAATAACGAGTAAGTTACGATGAAAAGAATGTTGATTAACGCAACTCAGCAAGAAGAGTTGCGCGTTGCTCTTGTTGATGGACAGCGGCTCTACGATCTGGATATTGAAAGTCCCGGCCACGAGCAGAAAAAAGCGAATATTTACAAAGGTAAAATCACCCGCATAGAACCAAGTCTGGAAGCAGCATTTGTTGATTATGGTGCGGAACGACATGGTTTTCTCCCTCTAAAAGAAATCGCCCGCGAATACTTCCCTAATAATTACGCCTCTCATGGTCGTCCAAACATCAAAGATGTTCTGCGCGAAGGCCAGGAAGTGATTGTTCAGGTCGATAAAGAAGAACGTGGTAACAAAGGCGCAGCACTGACGACCTTTATCAGTCTGGCCGGTAGCTATTTAGTGTTAATGCCTAACAATCCGCGCGCTGGGGGTATTTCCCGCCGGATCGAAGGTGATGACCGTACCGAGTTAAAAGAAGCACTCTCCTCCTTGCAGCTTCCAGACGGCATGGGGCTTATCGTCCGCACCGCTGGCGTTGGCAAATCTGCAGAAGCTCTGCAGTGGGATTTAAGCTTCCGTTTAAAACACTGGGATGCCATCAAGAAAGCCGCAGAAGGCCGCCCGGCACCTTTCCTGATCCACCAGGAAAGCAACGTTATCGTTCGCGCCTTCCGTGATTATTTGCGTCCGGATATCGGCGAAATCCTTATCGATAACCCGAAAGTCCTCGAACTGGCCAAAGAGCACATCGCGGCTCTGGGTCGTCCTGATTTTAGCAGCAAGATCAAACCCTATATCGGTGAAATCCCGCTGTTTAGCCATTACCAGATTGAGTCGCAGATCGAATCCGCTTTCCAGCGTGAAGTTCGCCTGCCTTCTGGCGGCTCGATTGTTATCGACAGCACCGAAGCCTTGACCGCCATTGATATCAACTCGGCGCGCGCCACGCGTGGTAGTGATATCGAAGAAACCGCGTTCAATACCAACCTCGAAGCGGCAGACGAAATTGCCCGTCAATTGCGTTTGCGCGACCTCGGCGGCCTGATTGTTATCGACTATATCGATATGACGCCAGTGCGCCATCAGCGTGAAGTCGAAAACCGTCTGCGCGATGCGGTCCGCCAGGACCGTGCACGTATCCAGATTGGCCGCATTTCCCGCTTCGGCCTGCTGGAGATGTCACGCCAACGTTTGAGCCCTTCACTGGGAGAATCCACGCACCACGTCTGCCCTCGCTGCGACGGTACAGGTACCGTGCGTGATAACGAGTCGTTGTCGCTGTCGATTCTGCGTTTGATCGAAGAAGAAGCGCTGAAAGAAAACACCAAAGAAGTCCATGCTATCGTGCCGGTGCCGATTGCCTCTTACCTGCTCAATGAAAAACGCGAGTCGGTGAATGCTATCGAGAAACGTCAGGGTGGCGTTCGCGCGGTGATCGTACCAAGCGAGCAGATGCAGACCCCGCACTACCACGTTCTGCGTGTACGCAAAGGCGAAGAGTGCACGGCACTGAGCTATCTGCTGCCGCAAATCCATGAAGCGGAAATGCTGCAACCTTCTGAAGAACTGCCTGCCGAGCGCAAACGTCCTGAGCAACCCGCTCTGGCAACCTTTGCTCTGCCAGCAGAAGTTCCTCCCTCTTACGAACAGCCTGATGCCAGCGTACAGCCGGAACAAACCCGCACCACAACGGTTAATACCGCGCCTGCTGCCGAAAAATCCGGTTTTATCAGCAAGCTGTTTAGTGGCCTGAAAAGCCTTTTTGCTTCCGAACCGCAGCCAGAAGTTAAACCGGCTGTCGTCGAAGAAGAAGCCAAGGTCGAAACAGAAACCACCGAAGGCGAAAATCGTCGTAACAGTGAACGTCGCAATCAGCGTCGCCAAAATGGTCGTCGCGATCGCAACGGTGAGCGCGGAGAACGTGGCGAACGCAATAACCGTGATAACCGTGGCGAAGGCCGCAGCGAATCTCGCGAAAACACCCGTGAGCCGCGTGAAGATCAACGTCGCAACCGTCGTAATCCTGAAGTGGTCGCCGATGCTGAAGTCCTGGTTCAGGATGCCGAGAATGCGGTGGCAAGCGAAGAGCAAGTCCAGCAGCAGCCTCGCCGTGAACGTGGCGATCGCTCACGCCGTCGTCAGGGTCAGGAAGACAAACGTAAAGCGCCGCAGGAAGACAAGGTTGCTGAAGCTCCATTAGTGGAAGAAGTTGTCGCTGCCCCGGTAATCAGTGAAGATCTCGACGATCGTCCACAGGTACCAAGCCAACGTCGCCAGCGCCGTCAATTAACGCAGAAGGTTCGCTTTGAATCTGAAGTGGATCAGGATGTTGAAGATGCAGCTCAAATGCTGATCACTGGCGTTAAACCTGCTGAACGCAGTGTTGAACCAGAATCAGCGCCAGTAGCAGCAACGCCAGTTACCGAGATAAGCAACGACACTGACGCTGAGGAAACTCAGGGTGAAAACAACCGTGAAAACGGTATGCCTCGCCGCTCACGTCGCTCACCGCGTCATCTGCGCGTTAGCGGTCAACGTCGTCGCCGTTATCGCGATGAGCGTTATCCGTCACAGTCGCCAATGCCGTTGGCCGGTGCCTTTGTGTCACCAGAAATGGCATCAGGTAAAGTGTGGATCACCTATCCGGTGGCGCAACCGGTTGAGCAGGTTCAGCCTCAGTTTGAAGCACAACAGCCGCAGAGTGAAGAACCGGTCGCAGAAGCTGCCGCCGTGTTAACCACTCAGGTTGAAATTGCCAAGGGAAACACACCGGTTACCACCGATGTCACGCCGGTAACGCCTGCGGCACCAAGCGTGCAACCGTCTGAGCATTCGCATTCCGTCGCCTCGGCGCCAGTTTCCGAACAGCAGACCGAAGCCGTGAAAGCACCTGAGCCTGCAGCCGAAGTCGAAGCACCGACAGCCGTTGCTGAACCAGAGATTGTTGAGCCTGTCACTCTTGACAGCGTAGAAACGGTCAGCGAAGCGCCAGTACCAACGGAACCGCAAGTGGTTGAGCCAGAAGTTCTGGCACCCGTGGTTAGTGAGCCTGAAGTTGTAGAACCTGTTGCTGAAGTTGAAGTTGAAGTTACCGAGGTTGATCAGCCGATCGCCGAAGTGGCCGAGCCGCAAACTGCTGAAGCCCAGACCGCAACGGCTGACATTCCGGCTGTGCCAGAAGTAACGCCAACTGCTGTCGAAATCCCGCAAGTGACCCCTGCCGCAGTGGTTAGCGAAGTGCAGAAAGCACCAGCCATCGACAAAGATGCCGTCACTGCAGCGCAGATGCGTCAGGAAAAACATGCTACTGCGCCGATGACCAAAGCACCGGCACCAGCCTACGTTGCAGAAGCTCCGCGCTTAAGCGATTGGGTTCGTCCCGAGTTTGACTTTACCGGCAAAGGTTCTGCCGGTGGCCATGCCGCAGCAAGCGCAGCGACAGCACCGGCAACCAAGCCGGAAATGCCGCAGTAAACTGAAAGTCATTGCCGGTTGCGATTGACCGGTAGTAAAAACCCGCCATTGAGCAGTAGGTCAATTGGCGGGTTTTTTTATGATTAGCGCAGTAGGGAACAAGAGCAGAGGGTCAGGCCAGTACTTTCATTTTTTTGATTTCAATTTTTTCCAGTTTACCCTCAAGCTGACTGACAAAATGCTTAAAATGTTCGGTGTCTTCGTGCTGGGCAACAGCTTCTTCTGAACGCCAGCGTTCATAAAATATAAAACTGTTACTGCTGCCAATTTCTCGATGTAAATCATATTGCAGGCAGCCTAACTCTTCGCGGCTGGCGGCAACGATGGTCAGCAATGTCTGGGTCACTTCTTCAACAAATTCAGGTTTTACGGTCAGTGGGGCAACGATTCTAACTTCCATAATTTTAACTCCTGTATAATGAATTTGATTATTTTACAGCCGGTATTACTTAGCCACTGCTAATCATTAACCTCTACTATGACCCCGCAACGGTATTGATTTCAACGTTAACTTAACAAAGTAATGCATCCGTTTGAGTTTACGCTTATCCTTATACCCCGCCGTTAATGCTCCCATTACTGCACCTGATCCGAACGTCTTGTCTCTCAATGCCGGAGTTTTGTCCCATGACCGCAATACCGCAAGTTTTAAAAATACGCCGTCCCGATGACTGGCATATCCACCTTCGCGACGACGCCGTGCTGAGTACAGTATTGCCGTTTACCAGTGAGATTTTTGGTCGCGCGATTGTCATGCCCAATCTGACACCGCCGATCACCAGCGTTGATGCCGCCATTGCCTACCGTGCCCGCATTACCGCCGCCATTCCTGCCGAACATCAATTTACGCCACTGCTGACTTGCTACCTGACCGACACGCTGGATCCTGCCGAGCTATCGCGCGGTTTTGAACAAGGGGTATTTACGGCTGCGAAGCTTTATCCGGCCAACGCCACCACCAACTCCAGTCACGGCGTCACCAATATTCAGGCTATTTATCCGCTGCTGGCGTGCATGCAAAAAATTGGCATGCCTTTATTGGTCCACGGCGAAGTCACCCATGCCGATGTGGATATTTTTGATCGCGAAGCGCGTTTTATCGATGAAGTGATGGAACCACTACGCCGCCAGTTCCCGGAACTGAAAGTGGTGTTTGAGCATATTACGACCAAAGAAGCTGCGCAGTATGTACAAAACGGCAACCGCTATCTGGCGGCCACCATCACGCCGCAGCATTTA
Organism: Rouxiella aceris; assembly: GCF_012933545.1. Lineage (GTDB taxonomy): Bacteria > Pseudomonadota > Gammaproteobacteria > Enterobacterales > Enterobacteriaceae > Rouxiella > Rouxiella aceris. The sequence goes on from NZ_JAADJU010000004.1 coordinate 148,291, forward strand.
ATGTTTAACCGCAATCATATGTTGGTCGGTGGTGTACGCCCGCATCTGTTTTGCCTGCCCATTCTCAAACGTAATATCCACCAGCAGGCGCTGCGTGAAATTATCGCCAGCGGCAACGATCGTTTCTTCCTCGGTACTGACTCGGCCCCGCACTCCAGGCATCTGAAAGAGTCGAGCTGTGGTTGTGCGGGTTGCTTCAATGCTCCGCTGGCGCTGTCAGCCTATGCGACGGTATTTGAAGAAATGAACGCTCTCGACCATTTTGAAGCCTTCTGCTCCGAAAATGGCCCGCGCTTCTATGGCCTGCCGCTGAATGAAGGCAGCGTCGAGCTCACGCGCACGCCGGTGACGCAGCCCGAGTCCATCCCACTGGGCAAAGATTCCATTGTCCCTTTCCTGGCGGGACAAACCCTGAACTGGAAAGTCACTGCCTGCTAACTTACTGTCGTAAAATAAACCGGAAGCGATGTTTGCTTTCGGTTTATTTTACGCAGCGCTTGCTCTTACAAAAATAACTGTATATATTCACAGTATAAATTATACGGAGGAGCAATTATGCGTATTGAAGTCTGTATCGATAAGAAAAAACCGTTGCCGGTTGGCGCACTGGAAGCCCTGTCAGGGGAACTGAGCAACCGTATCAACAAAAAATTTTCCGACAGCAATAATAGCGTGCAGGTACGTTATGCCGGTGCCAACAGTTTGTCGGTACTGGGTGGTGCCAAAACAGATAAAGATATTATTGAAGAAATTTTGCAGGAAACCTGGGAAAGCGCCGACGACTGGTTCTCGGCCGATACGCAGTAACACTGCCGGTTTTCAAGCTGCAACAGCGTCGCTATGGGTGTTTACTGGCACGCTGCAAGGTGAAAATTAATAATAATCAGGCCTCAATGGCCATTAGTCTCTTCGCCGGGCGTCGCTGTCCGGCTTTTTTATCTGCTCAAAATTTCCGCAAAAATGCCATAAATGGTAGCCAAAAAACTTTTTTACAACTAAATAGGGGATTTTTGTCCCAAAAAACCAAAAAATGCTTATACTTACGTAGCTCACTTGATAATGGGCCGCATTGATCCTCGTTAGTCACTCATGCTAGTCACTACAACATAAGGGGTCTATATGGACAGAAATGACGAAGTTATTCAGACACACCCGCTTGTTGGCTGGGATATCAGTACCGTAGATTCCTACGACGCAATGATGATACGTCTTCATTACCTGTCTTCAAAAGACCAAACGCCAGAAGATGCTCAGGTAGATAGAACGCTATGGTTAACTACCGACGTAGCAAGACAACTTATCAATATTCTTGAAGCTGGCATAGAAAAGATCGAATCACACGAGTTCCATTACATTGACCAAAGAAAACACTAAACAAAATCAGCAAATCCAGGGCACCTGACAACTCGCTGGCAGGTGCCTTTTTAATCCCCCCCTTCTCTATTGCCATTCCCCCTGTAAAGTCTCTATCATGCGCTAACCCGTTTATTATAATTTTGTTAAGGACTCTTATCGCATGGATTATGACCTGATTGTGGTTGGCAGCGGTTCCGTGGGTGCTGCTGCGGGGTTTTATGCCACACGCGCCGGACTAAAAGTATTAATGATCGATAGCGCCATGCCGCCGCATCAGGCAGGCAGTCATCATGGCGAAACCCGATTGATACGCCATGCCTACGGTGAAGGTGCACGCTATGTGCCACTGGTTTTGCGCGCCCAGGCGCTGTGGAATGAGTTGGCGCTATTGACCGAGGAAGAGATTTTCCGCTCATGCGGGGTGGTGAATATCGGTCCGCAAGGTTCGGAATTCATTGCCAATGTAAAAGCCAGTGCCACGGAATTCAACCTTAATACGCAACCCCTCACTGCCGAGCAAATCCGCCACAAATGGCCATTGCTGAATGTTCCTGATGGTTATAGCGGGGTTTTTGAACCGGATTCAGGTTATCTGCATTGCGAAAAAGCCATTAGCGGTTATATCAAACTGGCCAGAGAAGCGGGTTGTGCCCAGTTGTTTAACTGCCCGGTCGAGAGCATCCGCTATGAAGATGACTTCGCCGTGGTTAGCACCAAAGATGGCGAATACCGCGGCCGCAAACTGGCATTAACCGCCGGTACCTGGGTAAAAAAACTGCTGCCTTCCCTCCCGATCACCCCGATGCGAAAAGTCTTTGCCTGGCATCAGGCCGATGGTCGTTATAGCGAAGAAAACCATTTCCCGGCCTTTACCGTCGAAACCCTGGCTGGCGATCAGTTTTATGGTTTTCCTGCGGTAAAAGATAGCCTGAAACTGGGTAAGCATAATGGCGGCCAGCCGATTGACTCTGCTGAGCAGCGCGTACCCTTTGGTAGTGTGGCAGAAGATGGCCGCGAGGTTTTTGGCTTTCTGCGTCAATTCCTGCCCGGCGTAGGCGTTTGCCTGCACGGTGCTGCTTGCACTTATGACCTCACCGCCGATGAAGATTTTATTATTGACCGCTTACCCGAGCACGGCAACACACTGGTCATTACCGGCTTAAGCGGTCATGGTTTCAAGTTTGCCAGCGCACTTGGTGAAATTGTCTCGCTATTTGCCAGCGATCGACCGTACAAAACCGATTTATCCCCTTTCTCACTGGCTCGTTTTAAATAAGCGCAACCAGTAATAATCAATTTCTCGCCACCAGTCGGTTGGCGGGAAATTGATTTGCGAAGTGTTTTTATTTCACTTTCTTGATACCACTATTTGACATCCGCCATTATAAAAACATATCCTTCATTTGTAAGATCACAGGAGTGATCGCAGCCCTCTCCCTCGTAAAAATGAAACAAGGAAGTTATTTATGAAAATACTTATCGTTGAACCCTGTGGTTTCATGCGCTTGGGCATGTTTTCCCTGCTAATCGATCACCCCCAAATTGATGTAATGGATGTTGAGGATCTCGCGCAATCAATAGATTTGGCCTCTGATTTCAACCCAGATATAATATTCGTGAATATGACAAGCCACTGTCATTACACTGACGTCGATCCTGTGATCAATAGTTTTTTAAATTTAAGACACACCAGCACCATTTATTGTTATCTGGATACCAGTTACCCGGAAAGTGATGAACCTGTTATGGTGGCCGATAACTTTTTTATCTTTAAAAAACAGAATATTAGCAGCATATTACAGCAAGCCATCGATCTCTCTGGCACACCGTTACCGGTCAAATATAGCCCGGTGCCTTTTTCGCTGTTCAGCGATCAGGAAATATTGGTCATGAACTACTGGATGGCGGAAATGCCCAACTATCGTATCGCCAGAAAACTCAACATCAGTGACAGAACCGTCTATGTCCATAAAAGGCATATTACACAAAAGATTAAAGTGCGAAATCGCCTGGAGTTTTGTTTTATATATAATCTGATTAAATACTTTTATTGGCCGATCAATCCGTTAGCGATACGACCACTGAGTCGACAAACCAAAAGTGATATTTTGACCTTAATTCGTTAAATTATAATTATAAAGTTTATTTTAAAATGGCTATTCAAATGAATAGCCATTTTCTACTGACGTTAATTATTAATGCGACGAAGTATTATCACTGACATTAATTTTAGCTGCTTCGGCTTTTTTTCTGCGCAAATGTAATTTGTTTAATAATTTTTTAGCTTCTTCTTTGGTTGCCACTGCAGGAGCCGAACCAATTAACGGTTTTTGCGCTGTCTCCTTTAAAGAAAATACAGTAATGGCACCAATCAGCGCCGCCGCCATAAGATAGTAGGCAGGAACCAATACATTACCGGTGACTGATACCAGCCAGGACGTCACCAGTGGCGTGGTGCCGCCAAACAGGGAAACCGAAATATTAAAGCCGATGGCCAACGCACTGTACCGCGTATTGGTGGTAAAGAGTGCCGGAAGCGCCGCCGGCATGGTGCCACTAAAGAAAGTATGCAAGATCCCAAGCAACATCAGGCCGCAAAATACGCCGATCATGCCGCCCTGCCCAATCAGCAACAGCGCAGGGATCGCCAATATGATAAGGCCGATGGCACCGGCAAGCAGTACCGGTTTTCGACCCAGGCGGTCATTCCAGAAACCCAGCACCAGGGTCAGGGGCATCATGATAAACATCACCACCACAATCAGCATCAGACCACTTAGCTCACTCAGTCCCAGCACGCTGGTCAGATAGCTTGGCATATATGAGGTGAGCATATAGTTCGATACGTTAAACAGCAGCACCAGGCCAATACACTGCATCATCGGACGCCAGTATTGACGCAACATTTCAAACAGCGTCTGGCGCGGCTTACTCTCTTCAATTTGTTCCTGCTTTTCCATATGCTTTTGGAAGGCTGGGGTTTCTTCCAGCTTAAGTCGGATATACAAACCAAACAGGCCTAAAGGTGCAGCAATAAAGAACGGGATACGCCAGCCCCAAGACAGTAACTGTTCGGCAGACATAAAGGCGGTCAATGCCGTCACCAGACCCGCCCCCAGCAAGTAGCCGCCAAAAGTACCAAACTCCAGCCAACTCCCCATAAATCCCCGGCGCTTATCGGTGGAGTATTCGGCAATAAAGGTGGCCGCACCGCCATATTCACCACCAGTGGAGAATCCCTGCACCAGACGCGCAATTAGCAACAGGATCGGCGCGGCAATACCAATGCTGGCATAGCTCGGGATCAGACCGATAGAAAATGTCCCTACGGCCATCATAATCATGGTAAAGGCCAGCACTTTCTGACGGCCTATTTTGTCGCCTAATGGACCAAAAACCAGCCCACCGAGCGGACGTACCAAAAAGGCGGCCGCGAAGGTGGCAAAAGTGGCGATCAGCTGCGCGGAAGCACTGCCGCTGGGGAAGAAAACGTGGCCGATGGTCACCGCTAAAAAACTGTAGACGCCAAAATCGAACCACTCCATGGCATTACCCAGAGCGGCAGCCCCGACGGCACGGTTAAGCATTTTTCGGTCGACAATGGTGATGTCGTCAAGCGTCAGCTCGGGCTTGCTACGCTTACGCCAAAATTTGATGTGTGAAGTATGAGATTCCGTTGAATCCTTCATAAAATGACCTCTGATGTTGCAAACATTATGATCAATGCAGCACCATAGCTTTCGCTTCCCTGGTAATTGGTTGACTCGATGGCTGATGAGAAAGATGAAGCGACAGCTATGCAGCAGCGTTTATTATTCACTAAATTTAATCGTTAACATGGTATAAAAAACCATGCCACAATTATTTTTACGATGCATATTTACATAGATTTAACCTATACAAAAACCTAATCCTGGTCAAGTTTGCTGTATATATTGACATATCACCCTCTGTAAACCCGGAGGGGCCATACTGGCAAAATGATAGCTAACCATATGATTATAAAAATTTATTTTTATAAAACCCTTAAGATAGCATCGGATTAACAACCTGTTTTACTTAAGTATAGTCAGCGCCATGCTGGGTTGATAATTAATTTATTTTGATAAAATGTCATATTTCGCAGCAACAATTCACAGCGCAAAATGCCACAAATTCTCGCTGACCACGCCCAGATATGCTTTGTCTTGACGCCAGGTGATGGTGTAAAAGACGGGCAAAATTTTGAGTACGGAATGGGGTTCGACGCTGGCAACGCAGCCGCCTGGGGTAAGTGCCAAATTTTAAGCAGCCTGCACCGAAAAGTGCAGGCTTGAACATCGCATAAAAGGAATTAAGACTGCGGATCGGCGGGTTTTGGGGCAGGAATATGCATTGTCGTCTGTAATAATCCTTTTGATTTATTAAAGATTTTCATGCCATTTTCCCGACCGGCGCGTAAAGCTCGCTGCTGTTCCGCGGGCAATTTAAGTTCAGTCTGGCAGATTTCACTACAGCAACCGTCAAACTTGGCGGCACATGCCGGACACTGAATAAATAGCAAATGACAGCCGTCATTAAGACAGTTGGTGTGATTATCGCATTCAGCACCGCACTGATGACAATGGGCTATCACATCGTCGGAGATCCTTTCCCCCATGCGTTCGTCAAAGACAAAGTTTTTGCCTTTAAACTTAACCGGCAAACCCTGCTCTTTGGCGCGACGGGCATACTCGATAATGCCACCTTCAACGTGATACACATTTTTAAAACCGTTATGCAGCATATAGGCACTGGCCTTTTCGCAGCGGATACCGCCGGTGCAGTACATAACAATCTTCTTATCTTTATTTTCCTTGAGCATATCAACGGCCATCGGCAGTTGGTCGCGGAAGGTATCGGAAGGCACTTCAATCGCCTGGTCGAAATGCCCCACTTCATATTCGTAGTGATTGCGCATATCGACAAATAACGCATCGGGATCGTCAATCATCGCATTGACCTGTTCCGCCTTGAGGTATTCACCAACATTGGCAGGGTCAAAGGTATCATCGTCAATACCGTCGGCGACAATACGGTCGCGAACTTTCAACCGCAGTACCCAAAAGGATTTACCATCGTCCTCAAGGGCAATATTCAGGCGCACCTGGTCCAGTGCCGGATGGCTGGCAAAAAGCTGCTGTTTAAACGCGGCAAACTGACTTTGCGGCACACTGATTTGCGCATTGATGCCTTCTTTCGCCACATAAATGCGGCCAAATACGTTTAACTTAATCAGTTCGATATAAAGACTGTCACGAAACCCTTGCGGATCGTCGAGATGAAAATATTTGTAAAAAGAAACTGTGGTGCGTGGCTCGGTTTCGGCCAACATGCGCGCTTTCAGTTCCTCGTTAGAAATTCGGTTATGTAACACTGGCATGGTGTACTTTCCTGTCTTTCGCTGAGGTGATCAAAAATAAAAACGGCGCCATCATACATGAAACCACGGTGACGATTAAAGTAGCGATGGCGACATCTCTGGTTGCAAATTACAACGTCGAATTTTCGGCCCATACTCAACAATGGCGTAATCTGCCTGTAGGCATTGATTTATCTCTCTTCTTTGTATGGCCGCCATCGCAGATGGACGAGCCGGCAGAAGACTTACTGATTGAGGGCACTATGAGCAAGCTATTTGAAGGCATTCAACTCGGTTCTTTAACCTTAGCCAACCGCATAGTTATCGCACCTATGTGTCAATACTCGGCTGACGAAGGTAAAGCCACCTCCTGGCATCACGCACATTTGGGTCAGCTATCGTTTTCCGGTGCCGGCCTGTTGATCCTCGAAGCCACCGCAGTTGAAAAAGTGGGCCGCATCTCGCCACAGGATCTGGGATTGTGGAATGATGAAACCCAAAGCGCATTAGCCGGTCTGATGACCTCGTTGCGCGCCAACAGTGAGATGCCCATTGGCATTCAGTTAGGTCATGCCGGGCGTAAAGCCTCCTGCTACGCGCCGTGGCAAGGAGGAACACATATCAGCAGCCAACAGGGTGGCTGGCAGACCATTGCCCCCTCAGCCCTGGCTTTTGCCGACGGTGACCAGGCTCCTGAAGCCATGACCCTGGAAAGGATCGCACAGCTAAAACAGGCCTTTGTCGACAGCGCCAAACGTGCCGATCAGCTCGGCTTTGATTTGATTGAGTTGCACGGTGCCCACGGCTACCTGCTGCATCAGTTCCTTTCACCGCTCGCCAATCAGCGTGACGATCAGTACGGTGGCTCGCTGGAAAATCGTATGCGTCTGCTACTGGAGATTTTCCAGGAAGTACGTCAGGTATTTGCCGATCATAAACCGGTTGGCGTGCGCATTTCCGCCAGCGACTGGGTTGCCGGGGGCTGGGATCTTGAACAGTCCGTCGTACTGGCAAAAGCGCTGGAAAAACTGGGCTGTAGCTTTATTCACGTCTCCAGCGGCGGCTTGTCGCCACAACAAAAGATTGCCGTTGGACCGAATTATCAGGTCCCCTTTGCACAAGGCATCAAACAGGCGGTAGCGATGCCGGTTATTGCCGTCGGTTTGATCACTGAAGCGGAACAGGCCGAAGCCATTATTGGTACCGGCCAGGCGGATATGGTCGCCCTGGCACGCGGCATACTGTATGACCCACGCTGGCCATGGCACGCGGCGGCAAAATTGGGGGCAAAAGTTGCGGCACCAAAACAATACTGGCGCAGTGAACCTCATAATGTAAAAGGTCTGTTTAACGTGAAATAAGCCTCGCGCGATAACTTCCCCACTCTGCGATGACTATTTAATCAGGCTGCCAGCATCAGGCAGCCTGATTTTTCGCTGCCAGCAAAAGTAGCGATATGTGCGCATATTGCATTTTTATTGCATCCTGCGCCGCAGCCCGATTGACAAAACTCACTTCTTTTACAATATTCAAATCGTTGATGACGCTTGCCACTTAGCCTGCGGTGACAAAAAAGTCTGTCACACCGCAAACAGCGGCTAACGCCTAAACTTTAAACGTATCTGAGGGATTTATGGGCTGAAAACCTTAAAAATGAGGTTTTAATGCCTTCCTTTTTCACCTTGATAAAAAAAAGTGCCAAAATATATGACTTTGCTTTGGGAAATCGCGGCTGCAAAAATCAATTTACTGAGCGCGGAACATTCCCACGGCGGGCTACGAGTAGGCGGTAAGCCAATGAGCAAACACCGTCTAGACAGAGCTTATATTTTCCTACTTCAAACTATGACGCAGAGATTTTATGACTCAGGTTCCAACCTTTAACCGTTCATTACTGCACCCTCGTTACTGGCCGACCTGGATTGGTCTGGGATTGTTGTATCTGCTTGTGCAATTGCCTTACCCGCTGATCTATCGCTTAGGCTGCGGTATAGGGCGTTTCTCCATGCGTTTCTTAAAGCGCCGTTTCAACATCGCCCAACGCAATCTTGAATTATGCTTTCCCGATATGCCGCAGCAGCAGCGCGATCAGTTAGTGATAAAAAACTTTGAATCCGTCGGCATGGGCCTGTTTGAAACCGGTATGGCCTGGTTCTGGCCTGACTGGCGTATTGAGCGCTGGTTTAAAGTCAGCGGACTCGAGCATATCCAACGGGCTCGCGATAATCAGCAAGGTGTGTTGTTGATTGGTGTGCATTTTCTGACGCTGGAGCTGGGAGCGCGCATCTTTGGCATCCATAATCCTGGTGTCGGGGTCTATCGCCCACATGACAACAAACTGATGGACTGGATACAAACCAAGGGACGGATGCGCTCCAATAAGGCGATGCTTGACCGCAAAGACCTGAAAGGCATGATCCGCAGCCTGAAACAGGGGGATATCATCTGGTATGCGCCGGATCATGATTATGGCCCGCGCAGCAGCGTGTTTGTGCCGTTTTTTGCCGTGGATAAAGCTGCCACCACCACCGGGACCTATCTGCTGGCGCGAATGGGTAAACCGGCGATTATGCCTTTTACGCCACGTCGTCTGCCGGGCGGCAAAGGCTACGAACTGCTGATCCATCCGGCGGTAGAAAACTTCCCGCTGGATAATGAAGTGGTGGCTGCGGCCCATATGAATAAAGTGGTGGAGGATGAGATCAAACTCGCGCCCGAACAATATATGTGGCTACATCGCCGCTTTAAAACCCGTCCCAAAGGTGAACCTTCGCTTTACTGATGCGGCTAATGTTTCTGGCAAAACCGGATTGTGGGGATGCCAGAAGCTATCTGGTTCAAGCTGTTTGATTTGTTTAAACAGTTTTTTTGAAAGACTCCATCAAAGTTATCTGATTTCCACAGCCGCCTTTGCGGAGAATACTAGCCCTAATTTCTTAGCGTGATCTGTCTGCAATGTTGCAAGACACAAGTTTCACGCTATGTCGCTGCACGTATTCTCACAAAGGACATCACCATGTTGGCTAAATTGAACACCAGTTTTACACGCATTACCGATCATCCGGATTTTGGTAAACTATTGCTGCGGTTAACTTTTGGTATTCTGATTTTATTCCACGGCGTTGCCAAAATGGAAAACGGCGTCGGTTGGGTTGTTAAAATGCTCGAGGGGCACGGCTTGCCTGGCTTTATTGCCTACGGTGCCTATATTGGTGAAGTCGTCGCGCCATTGCTGATTATCCTGGGTATCTTTACTCGCCCGGCAGCGGCGGTGATCTCTTTCAACCTGATTGTGGCTGTTTTGCTGGTGGTCGGCGGTAAATTCTTTACCCTGACCGAAGTCGGCGCATGGGGATTAGAAAGCGAAGCCCTGTACTTCTTTGGCGGACTGGTGATTATGCTGCTCGGTAGCGGTCGTTATTCTGTGGTCAGCAACCCGGCGCTGCGTTAAACATTAACGCCGCTGTAACCAGCCAAAGCAGGTGAGGATAGCCATTCACCTGCTTGTTCTTTCCCGTCTTTTGTCTGTTTTTATCGCTTTATCCTGCTTTGAACCGCGATTTTATTTTCTGTAATAGATCAGTCACAATATTGAATTGGGTGATAATTGGGCGCATAATTACTCTGCTAACTTTTTATTTCTCGGCTCTGTCCCCTCAGTGGCACGGAGTAAATGGACCTCACTTATCGGTATTTTATGACTTCGGTTTCGGCATCGGATACGGCCCCCACTCCAATAAACTGGAAACGTAATCTTTTTATTGCCTGGATTGGTTGTTTTCTGACCGGCGCAGCCTTTAGCCTGATTATGCCTTTCCTGCCGCTGTATGTTGAAACCCTTGGCGTTACCGGCCATGAGTCACTGAATATGTGGTCAGGCCTGGTCTTCAGTATTACCTTCCTGTTTTCTGCCATTGCTTCCCCCTTCTGGGGTGGATTAGCCGATCGCAAAGGCAGAAAAATCATGTTATTGCGATCCGCTCTCGGCATGGCCATTGTGATGGCACTGATGGGGATGGCGCACAATATCTGGCAGTTTCTGGTGTTACGCGCCCTGCTGGGCCTGCTGGGCGGTTTTGTACCCAATGCCAATGCGCTGATCGCCACCCAAATCCCGCGTAACAAAAGTGGTTGGGCGCTGGGTACCTTATCCACCGGGGCGGTGAGCGGCGCGCTGATTGGCCCGCTGGTCGGCGGGATCCTCGCCGACAATTATGGGCTGCGACCGGTATTCTTTATTACCGCCAGCGTACTCTTTATCTGTTTTCTGATGACCCTCTACTTTATCCGTGAACAGTTTGTGCCGGTGAATAAAAAAGACGTGCTTAGCAGAAAGCAGGTTTTTGCTTCGCTCAAAGATCCCAAATTGGTGCTTTGTCTGTTTGTCAGTACCCTGATTATCCAGGTCGCCACCGGCTCCATTGCCCCTATTTTGACGCTCTATGTCCGCGAGCTGGCAGGTAACACGCAAAATCTGGCCTTTATCAGCGGCATGATTGCCTCGGTACCAGGGGTGGCGGCGCTGATGAGCGCGCCAAAACTGGGGAAACTGGGCGACAGAATCGGGCCAGAACGTATTTTGGTGGCGATGATGGGCGTATCGGTCCTGTTGCTGGTGCCGATGGCCTTTGTGCAAAACCCGCTACAGTTGGGGATACTGCGATTTTTGTTGGGTGCCGCCGACGGCGCTTTGCTACCCGCGGTACAAACTCTGCTGATTTATAACTGTACCAATCAGGTCGCTGGCCGAGTATTTAGCTATAACCAGTCGTTTCGTGATGTCGGCAATGTCACAGGTCCGCTACTGGGAGCCACGGTATCAGCCAGCTACGGCTTTCGTGCCGTATTTTGCGTTACCGCCTGCGTGGTGTTATTTAATGCTTTCTATTCCTACTGGTGTTTACAACGCCGCCCCAGCCAGTCGCTGGTAGAGTAACCTGCGCGTTATTCTGCTCGAACGACGTTAAGTCAAAAACGGTTACTTTTTGCCAGCCGCTTGCGGACCCTGCTCGGCCGCATCAGATACTTCCACGACAGAGACACGCACCTCATAATGCTTGCCCGCACTGGCTACCGGGATCACGGTGTTAAGTTTTTGCAGGGTATCGGTCGGATTATCACTGGCAACCGACGCACAGAACAGCTCACCTCCGTGGCAGAAACCGTGCATTGGCGGTGGCATCATTCCCATAGGCGGCATCGGTGGATGATGCGGCATATCTTCATCATCATGAAACGGCATATCTTGCTGGGAATGACTCATTGCCACCGGGTTGGAGGGCGCTTTCTGGCTGGAGTCTGCCGCCTGGCTGGCGACGCTGATTAATACCGCCATTGCGCACAGCGGTAAGCAGATACTACGGGTGGAAATTTTCATAACTACGGCCTTTTCAATAGAGTTCATCGCTACTTTGAGCCAGTAAAATCAGCGACGAAACCGCGTTTGCTAAACTTTTACCCTAATGATTCACCCCCTTTGCAAAGCTGTATATCTGCTGACACTTATGGCGGGGAATAGCGGCTACCAGTGCACAAAAATCATTGGCAATAACATAACCAACCTATAGGCTAAAAGCAGGTTAATCACAGGAAAACCGCTATTATGTCTAATCAGTATTGGCTTCAACCCACACGACTTGAGGGCGAAACAGTCAGCCTGCTCCCATTGCAGCCAGAACACGCAGAGGCTCTGCTGCATGCAGCTTCTGATGGCAAGCTTTGGCAACTGTGGTACACCTCGGTACCCAATCAGGATAACATCGACAATTACATCACTCAGGCGTTGGCCGATCAACAAGCAGGTCTGGCCTTACCCTTCGTCGTGGTGCATAACGCCACAAAACAGATCATTGGCACCACCCGTTTTTGTCATGCCGATAGTCAACAGCACCGCGTTGAAATTGGCTTCACCTGGTATGCCAAAAGTTTTCACAAGACAAAGGTCAATACCGAGTGCAAATATTTGCTACTGCGCCATGCATTTGAACAACTTGCCGCGATAGCTGTCGAGTTGCGAACACACTGGCATAACCATACTTCCCGGGCAGCAATTGCGCGTCTAGGAGCCAAACAAGACGGCGTGTTACGCAACCATCAAAAAAATAACGATGGGAGCTACCGTGATACCGTCGTTTTCTCCATCATTGACAGCGAATGGTTGATAGTAAAAAAAAGTCTACATTTTAAATTGCAACAGGCCTACCGCTAAAAAATCCGCAGGCTATCCCTGGATCTTATGGATAGCCTTGTTATTTTGCCCAACAGTCAGCGCTCTGATGTCTCTATATCTCGCCGTATCGCCTCCAGATACACAGACTTCCAGATGGCTAATATCCTTTCGGATTAACTTATGCTTTTTCGGTAATTGCCATTTAGTCCAACCTCGTGAAAAATCAGCTAATCAATTCATTTTGTGAATAAAAGCCTCACCAAAGGCATTCCGGAATTGTAATCCCGTAACCCTGTCTCAGACCAAATCCAGCCAGGCATCCCCTTCTACTCCCCGGACGCACGTTCCGTGACTGAGGAGGAAAGAGATGCCGCCGCGATCGGAAGAGATTAAGGGGGACAACCATGATGACTGCACAGGGTACTGATAATGAAACTCCTTTCCACCTCGTTACTGGCATTAAGCCTGTTCTCTGCTTCAGCCACCTTCGCCGCTACGTTGGCACCGGTGCCGCAAAGTATTGCTGACCATAAAGGTCCTATCCGCATTGCAGTGATCCGTAATCTCGGCTCCGACGATAACACCACGCAATTTGTCTCTGGGGTGGTTCAGGAAGGTCGCAAACTCGGCTTTCAGGTCAGCACCTTTCTAAGTAACGGTGACGATGCCAAATTCCAGGATTTCGTTAATCAGGCCATCAGCCAAAAATATGACGGTATTATTCTGTCTCAGGGACGGGATCCCTACTCCACCGACTTGCTGAAACGCATTAGCGCCAGCGGCATTGCAGTTTCAGTGTTTGATACTGCGGTGAACGGTACTATCCCTGGCGTCACCGTTAGCCAGCAGGATGATGCTTCGCTGACCGATCTCTCCTTTGGTCAGTTGGTAAAAGATCACAACGGTAAAGCCAATATCGTCAAGCTGTGGGTGGCTGGTTTCCCGCCGATGGAACGTCGCCAAACCGAATATAAAAAGTTGCTGCAATCGCAGCCAGGAATTCATGAGCTGGAATCCATTGGCGCCGTCTCTTCTGACGTGCAAGGGGATACAGCCAATAAAGTGGGCGCCATCCTCGCCAAATACCCGAAAGGCAAAATTGATGCGATCTGGGGCACCTGGGATGCTTTTAGCCAGGGTGCCTACAAGGCTCTGCAGGAGAATGGCCGTACAGAGATCAAACTCTACAGCATCGATATCTCCAATCAGGATTTAGCCTTGATGCGCGCAGCCAACAGCCCATGGAAGGTCAGCGTCGCGGTAGATCCCAAGCTGATTGGTGCCATCAACCTGCGTCTGGTTGCCAACAAGATTGCCGGTGAAAAAACCCCAGCCACCTATGAGTTTAAAGCGGCTTCTATTCCGCAGGCGCTGCTGGCAAGCAACCCGGATGCAGTCAACGTCGCCTCGCTAAGTAAAATCATCCCGGGCTGGGGTAAGTCAGATGACTTTATCGCCCCCTGGTTTGCCACCCTTGAAGCGCAGCACAGCAAAAAATAGGGCCACTGATGAGCGCAATCTCACTTCCTCAGCCGGAGTACAGCCGCAATATGCGGCTGATTGGTCATAGCGACCAGGGGGGTAAACCCGATGGCGTACAGGTTATGGTGCATCGCGGCTATGCCTATATTGGCCATATGGTGTCTCAGGGTTTTTCGATTGTTGATGTGCGCGATGCGAAAAACCCGCGCCCTGCCGGGTTTGTTGCTGCCCCACCGGGAACCTGGAACGTCCATTTACAGGCCCATGACGACCTGCTGTTGGTGATCAATGCCCGCGACCTGTTTGCCGATGTACGTTTTGCCGATGAAAAAGTCTATTACACCCGTTCCGTCAGCGACACAGTGCAAGGCAGCGCGCAGCGTGGCTGGAGCGCTGGCATGCGGGTATTTGATATCTCGACGCCGGATCGCCCCACCGAGATCGGTTTTCTGGCACTGGAAGGCATCGGCGTGCATCGAATTTGGTATGTCGGCGGACGCTGGGCCTATGTTTCAGCGCTGATTGATGGCTACAGCGATTATATTTTCCTCACCATCGATCTGGCCGATCCGCGGCATCCGCAGGTTGCCGGAAAATGGTGGCTGCCGGGAATGCACACGGTCGCAGGAGAAACGCCGAGCTGGCCAGAAGGCAAACGCTATGCGTTGCATCACGCCATTATCAGCGGTGATACCGCCTATGCCAGCTGGCGCGATGGCGGCCTGACGCTGTTGGATATTAAAGATCGCCATGCGCCGCAACTGATCTCGCACCGCAACTGGAGTCCTCCTTTTGGCGGCGGGACCCATACGGCGCTGCCGTTGCCGGACCGTGATTTGCTGGTAGTGCTGGATGAAGCGGTGCTCGATAACCAGGAGGATGGTGAAAAGCTGATCTGGCTGTTTGACGTGCGTGAACCTGCCAACCCAGTGAGTATTGCCACCTTCCCGCAGCCCGCAGAGCGCGACTATGTCAGCAAGGGTGCGCATTTTGGCCCGCATAACCTGCATGAAAACCGCCCGGGAAGTTTTGTTAGCTCGACGCTGATTTTTGCCACTTACCAAAATGCCGGGGTGCGAGCCTACGATATCAGCAACCCCTATCAGCCTAAAGAAACCGGTGCACTGGTTCCGGCGGCACCGGCACAAATGATCGATAAACGCCCGGGGCGCCCGCAAGTGATCCAGTCTTGCGACGTATTTGTTGATGCACAAGGCATTATCTACAGCACCGACTATAACGGCGGTCTGTCGATTATCGAATATCTCGGTTAGGTTTTTCCGATCTGAACCTCTGCACTGGCAACAGTGCAGACTTCAATCTCCCCCCTTCTGAAATCACAAACTATTTTTACACCGCTTAACCTTGCCTTCGCCAATCTTCGTCTATTATTTGCTAAAAACACCGCAACCCGAGTTTAAGGAGGAAATATGTCAATGTATGCCACGCTGGAAGAGGCGGTAGATGCCGCACGGGAGGAGTTCCTGGAAAAAGTTGCCGAGACGTCGGACGACGATGCGCCTTCAGTCACCCAGTTCAATCTGCAAAAATATATCATGCAGGATGGTGACATTATGTGGGAGGCCGAATTTACTGCCGAAGAAGGCGAACACAGCGAAGGACTGAGTTTTTTAAGCGGTGAAGCAGCGCAGGCCGTGTTTGAGGATGATTTTGACAAACAGGAACTGCTTGAAGAGTGGCTGGATGAAAATACGCTTTACGAGTGGGATGAAGGCGACTATCAGTTGGAACCGCCACTCAATAGCGAAGAAGGTGCAGCCGCGGCTGAAGAGTGGGATGACGAGGACGATTATCCCGGGCGAGATGACTAAATGACGTTTTGCGCTTATCAGTAGCAGAAATCAGTCATAAGGTCCGTGGCGGGCATCAATAGGCAACATAAAGGTATCGACAATCATCGACAATGGTACATCGATAACCGTTACATACCGCCACGGGCCGTCACGCAGATCCCAGCGCACGCCAGGATAATATTGATTACCATGGCCCTGTCCGGGAACAGTACGACTAATAATGCTGCCACAGCCGGATAACGTCATCAACGCCACACCGAGCAGTGCTACCCGCAAAATAAACCCCTTGTTCACACCCACCAACCCATAAATTAATTACCTCGCAATACAGGGAGTTTAACACAGTCAGCCATAGGGCCGTCGTTAAGCTAACGTAAACCTTTCGGCCCCTTATCTTGGCTTTACCAAAACTTACACAACAAAACA
Source organism: Rouxiella aceris (assembly GCF_012933545.1). Taxonomy (GTDB): domain Bacteria; phylum Pseudomonadota; class Gammaproteobacteria; order Enterobacterales; family Enterobacteriaceae; genus Rouxiella; species Rouxiella aceris. Next base: position 164,918 of record NZ_JAADJU010000004.1, read on the forward strand.
CTGGCAATGCCTGCCGTTTATGAATTATTGACTGTAGCGGGAATATAATGCCGATGAGGGACTTATTGAATAACAATCATTGCCAATTCAATATAACTATCATTATCAACCAGTTATTAATAGTGACTGCATCCTGACCTTAAAGGAAACGGCATGGCACCAGAAATTTTCTCCGTTTGTCTGTTTATTGCCTCCGTAGCCCTGTGTAGCTGGAAGGCTGAGCGGCACTCTTTTTGGAATACGCTAATCCTGCTGCTTTCCACACTGTTTTTACTGCTCAGTGCCATCTGGGTAGCCAGCAATTATTTCACCGGTGAAGGCGTCAATGATGAAGTCCTGTTTACCATAACCAACAGTTTACGCGGCGCAGGCATCAGGAAATATATGGTGCCCGCCCTTGCCTTGCTCGGGCTGCTGCTGCTGATTTTCGGCATCTTGTTCTGGCTGATTTTCCATAATAAGCACAGCAATCGCAAAGTGGTCTATAACTATGTGGCCCTGGTCCTGTCGCTGCTGGCCATCGGCACCGCCCCGGCCACCACCCAGCTTTATCGCCTGACCACCACCCAGTATGCCGATGATAAATCGGATTTTAATACCAACTATAAAGATGCCGTCAAAACCATCAGCGGCAAGAAACTCAATCTGGTTTATATTTTTGGCGAAAGCCTGGAGCGTACCTATTTTGATCAGGAGGTGTTCCCGGATCTGGCACCAGAACTTAATGCCATCAAGCAAGAATCCATCGATTTTAGTAATACCATCCAGATCCCCGGTGCTGAAAACACCATTTCCGGTATGGTATCGGCACTATGCGGAATTCCGCTGTTTGCTCCCTTTGACAATAACGCCTCCAGCTCACTCTCAACCTTTTACCCGCGTAGCATCTGCCTTGGCGATGTATTAAAAGCCTCGGGCTATAGCAACTATTTCTTCCAGGGTGCCAAACTGGCCTTTGCCGGCAAAGAGCTGCTGCTGAAATCTCACGGTATCGACAACCTCTACGGTTATGATGAACTCAAACCGCTGGTCAAGGATCCGAAGTATAAAAATGAGTGGGGTTGGTATGACGACACCACGCTGGACTTTGTTTATAACAAGTTTGAACAGTTGTCGAAAGCCGGTGCCCCCTTCTCGATATTTGCCTTGACCGTAGATACCCATCATCCCGATGGCTATATCGACGCCACCTGCAACAGAAAGTCCTATCTCTATGATAATAAAGCTAATCAGTCTCTAAGCGCGGTCGCCTGTAGCCAAGAGCAGGTGGCGAAATTGATCAACAAAATCAAAGCCTCACCCTATTTTAAAAATACGGTGATCGTCGTCTCTTCAGACCATCTGGCGATGAATAATAGTGCTTACTCGATACTGACCAGGCAAGATCGGCGGGATCTGTTCTTTGTGCTGCGCGGTGACGGCGAAAACAATCAGGTTATTGATCAAAAAAGAACCACCATGGACAACGGCGCTACCGTGCTGGATATACTGGGTGGCGATAACTTTATTGGCCTCGGCCGTAGCAGCCTGTCGAGTGAATCGCTGGCCAATAATTATCGCGATATCCGTCGCCATACGCTGCGCTGGAAACCGGCAATTATCAAGATGTGGGATTTTCCCAATACTATCTCGGATTACGTTTTGCATACCGACAGTAAAATGCTCACCTTCTCCGGCACGTCCTTCAAGTACCCGCTAATTTTACGTCTCAACGACGGCAGAATTGACCCGATGTTTGATGTCTACTTATCAGATTCTTTGGAAAAACAACTCTCTACGTTGGATGCAAATGAAAAGTTTGTCTGGATCGATAGCTGTAGCAAAATGGGTAATATCTGGGATGCGGCGTTGAAAACCGTCAATAATACCTGCGTCGCCAGCGGCAGTCTGGCTACCCGGCCGCATATTGTTGAAGCCGATCGCGACCTCTATCGCAACAAGGTGGTGTTTGATGGCTTGCCCAAGGTAGATGACGACACCTATCAGGCAACGGTAAAAAAACTGGGTGCCGTAGTCGATGCCCCGGCCACTGAATAGGGGCCAATAAAAAACGGGCAGTTTGCCTTATGCAAGCTGCCCGTTTGTTTTATTTACCCTTAATCACCTACGGCAATTAAGCGTGTTTCACTTCCAGTGTTTGCGTATCAGGAAAAGCCTGCACATTGCGTGGCAACTCTGAGTAGTAGGTTCTCCACTCATGTTGGTCTGGTTGAGTCCAGACCGCCGAGTGCAGTCGGGCCATCACCACCGGGTCGCTCAGCAGGATCAGACGATCGGCTTTACCGAGGCTTTTTGGTCCACTCTGCAAGGCTTTGGCCAGCAATACCTGACGTCCATTCTCAATACCCTGGCGTAGCAGGTGACGTGAGGTCGCCATACCCGTTGCCAGCGCATTAAAGGTCGGATCAACCACCGCGTGCATAAAGCCGTTTTTCAACGCACGTTGGCGGTTAAGTGCCAGATACTCTTCGGTTGCCACCAGTTCACGCGGCGGCTCGTACTCTTCCGGTATCAGGAACAGTTTAGCCGCTTTGCTCTTGATCCCCAGCGTTGCACGGCTGGAAAGCACCGATACAATCGGCGACAGGATCAGTGAGAAGACAATGGGTGCCAGCCACCACAGGAAACGCAGATCCAGCCAGGCCATACCACCGGCCCACACCAGACCAAGCAGCATTTGTGAACCATGACGGCGGATAGATTCGCTCCATGGCGTATCGTCATCATCACGCTGCGGTGAATTCCAGACCACTTCCCAGCCAAGGAATGCACTGACGACGAAGACGGTATGGAACAGCATACGCACCGGGGCCAGCAACACTGAGAACAGCATTTCCAGCAGCATCGATGCCAGCAGACGTAATGCCCCACCATACTGTTTTGCGCCTTTGGCCCAAATTAGCACCACGCTCAACAGTTTAGGCAAGAACAGCAGTACCATGGTCGTCGAGAACAACGCAATCGCCAGCTCAGGTCGCCACTGCGGCCATACTGGAAACAGCTGTCTTGGCTGCAGGAAGTATTGCGGTTCCATCAGCGTATGCACAACTTGCAGTGCCGTTGACAGGGCCAGGAACATAAACCACAGCGGTGCCGACAAATAGGACATCACACCGGTGAGGAACACCGCACGGTGAACCGGATGCATGCCTTTAACCAGGAACAGACGGAAGTTCATCAGGTTACCATGGCACCAGCGGCGGTCACGTTTCAGCTCATCAAGCAGGTTTGGGGGCAATTCTTCGTAGCTGCCCGGAAGATCATAGGCAATCCACACACCCCAACCTGCGCGGCGCATCAATGCAGCTTCAACAAAGTCGTGAGACAGAATCGAACCGGCAAAAGAACCTTCGCCCGGCAAAGGAGCCAATGCACAGTGTTCAATAAAGGGCTTAACGCGGATGATGGCGTTATGACCCCAATAATGCGACTCACCTAGCTGCCAATAGTGCAAACCGGCAGTAAACAGCGGTCCATAAACGCGGGTAGCAAATTGCTGACAACGGGCATACAGCGTGTCCATTCCCGACGCTTTGGGTGCTGACTGGATAATACCGGCGTTAGGATTGGCATCCATCAAACGTGCCAGACCGGTGAGACATTCACCGCTCATTACGCTGTCGGCGTCGAGGATCACCATATAGGCATATTCCCCGCCCCAGCGACGGCACCAGTCATCAATGTTACCACTCTTGCGTTTCACGCGACGACGGCGGCGGCGATAGAAGATGCGACCATGTCCTTCTACGTCACGGCAGACTTCCATCCAGGCTTTCTGCTCGGCGACACAGATATCGGGATCGTAGCTGTCACTCAGCACATAGATATCAAACTGATCGAGATCGCCGGTAGCTTTTACCGATTCATAGGTTGCACGCAGACCGGCAAATACCCGTTCAACGTCTTCATTACAAATCGGCATTATCAGCGCCGTACGATTGGCCGGATTGAGCGGTTCATTACCGGTAGTCGAGGCGGTGATGCTGTACTTGTCGCGACCAATCAGTAATTGCAAAAAGCCCATCAGCGCCGTCCAGAAGCCGGCGGATACCCAACAGAACAGAATGGCAAACAGCACCAGGATCCCGGTCTGCAGCACATAAGGCAGCAGTTGCAGTACTGATTGCAGCAAATCCTGGTTGAGCATATCGCCGGTATCGATCAACGACCAGCCCTGATAAGGCAGGATGGTTTTCATATACCAGGTGGCGATGGCAGTTTGCACCAACATCAATGCCAGCAAAATATAACGACGTATCGAACCCGCAGCACGCCATCTTTTCTCGGACTCAGGCATCTGAGAAGAGGTATAGCGACGGGAGATGGTCGCGCGACCCATCATTGAATCCCAAAAACGGCCTACCGGGTTGGTACGCCATACATCAGGAAACATACTGGAACGCTTGACCGGCGGCATTGCCTTAACCGTGCTGCGACCTTCGTTATCAACGGCAGACAAGCTGCCTTTCTCTTCGGCGTCTGGCCAACCCTGGGCAATACGCGCTTTGACAGAAAGCAGCGGTGCCTGAAGGTCGGCAACATCTACAGCCGCCGAAGTCTCACCGCCAAGGCGATGGTGGATAGAGGTAAAAGCCAGATCCTCAGCAGCCGGAAGCTGCTGAGAAAGTTCCCCTTTCTGAGTTTCAGTCAGGGGCAATGCCTCTACGTACTCTTGGAGAGAATGCGTTGTTTTATTCATTGGCAGGTAACTGATTGCTCCAGGTTTCGCTCAGTGTCTTGTCGCCATTGACCAAAGAAGCGCGCATTTCTACCGGCTTCTTGGGATCTTTTACTTTCAGACGCAGCGTTAAACGCCAGCCTTTGGTGACAGAATTATAGCGCACAGTGTTTTCAAGCAGGTCGGCGTTATCACCCATACTGACCTGAGAGGCTACCGGGGTATCAGACTTCAGTGACTTCAGCGCCGGGCCCACAAAATCGACCAGATAAGCGATGCTGCCATCTTGTTCACGCACCATATTCGACTGTTTCACATCGCCGGTAGAACGCATGGTCTGCGCAACCCATGAGGAGTCCGGTGAATGCAATTTGTCTTCATCGCGGGTGAAGTGCACACGATAATTGATATCGATCGGGGTTCCTGCCGCTGGCAACTGCTCAGGTGTCCAGAATGCCACGATATTATCGTTGGTTTCGTCAGCCGTTGGGATCTCGACCAGTTCTACCTTGCCTTTACCCCACTCGCCCTTAGGTTCTACCCAGGCGCTTGGACGCTGGTCATAGCGGTCATCAAGATCTTCGTATTCGGAGAAGTTGCGGCCACGCTGCAGCAAACCGAAGCCTTTCGGATTTTCCAGCGTAAAGGTGCTGACCGACAGATGTTTAGGATTATTCAGCGGACGCCAGATCCATTCACCATTACCGGCATGAATCGACAGACCGTCAGAGTCGTGCAGTGACGGACGATAGTTCATGACTGCCGACGGTTGGTTCTGACCAAACAGATACATACTGGTCAACGGTGCCAGACCCAGTTTGCCTACTTTATCGCGCAGATAAACTTTAGCCTGGATATCAACGGTAGCTTCGCGTCCCGGATAAACATCCAGACGGTAAGCACCGGTGGCACGCGGTGAATCGAGCAGTGCGTAGATCACCAGATGTTTTTCTTCCGGATTTGGTCGCTCAATCCAGAACTCGCGAAAACGAGGGAACTCTTCGCCAGAAGAGAGCGCGGTATCAATAGCCAAACCGCGTGCGGACAGACCATAAACCTGGCCTTTACCAATCAGACGAAAATAGCTGGCCCCGAGCACACTCATAATTTCATCATCTTTATCTGCTTTATTGATTGGATAAAGAACTTTGAAACCGGCGAAACCGAGGTTTTTGACGGCATCGGCATCGTGCTTGACGTTACCGAACTTGAAGTAATCAGGGTTGTACTTGATTTCCTGGACACCGTTGGCGGTCACTTCATTAATTTTGACCGGTGTGTCGAAATACATACCCTGATGATAGAACTCAAGCTTGAATGGAGTATTGAGATTATTCCAATACGCTTTCTCATGGTTGAATTGTATTTGTTGATAGTCCGCAAACTTCATGTCGCGGAATTGTGATGGCAAATTGCTTTTAGGCGCTTCGTAGCCTTTATCAGCGATAGCTTTAGCTTGCTTGGCAACGTCATCAATAGAAAAAGCCCAGGCAGATGAAGTGAACAAGGTCATCAACACTGCGGCACTCAGCAAACGGACTTTAGTCATATCTGGCCCTTTGGAAAAATTTTTACCCGGCACGTCCCCTCCTTTAAATGTGCTCAACTCATTTAGTCCATTTTAAGGAATAGTCGGAAATCCGACAACATGAGAGATGAATGGTCCATCCCGTTGATGAACCGTTTAAGCACATAGGAATACAAGGATATCAATTCGGAGTTAGTCCCGCTATGGAAACTTGTCTGAGTCTATAGTAGGGTTGCGACCCGCCGCAGCAAGGGGTTTACATAAGGCAAATTGCCATTAGGTAAATCGGCAGGCACACGTCAATGAATCGGTTGACGCGCAGTCAAGCGGCGGTGTCAGGATATTACTGCTAAACTGGATAAATATGAAACCACAAACTCAACCACGTGAGTTCTTTTTGGACTCAGTCCGAGCCTATTTGATGTTGCTCGGCATCCCATTTCATATCTCATTGATCTACTCAAGTCATATTTGGGCGGTGAACAGCGCCACGCCCTCAGAAGGCCTGACCATTTTCAATGACGTTATCCATGCCTTCCGGATGCAGGTTTTCTTTGTAATATCAGGCTACTTCTCGTATATGCTCTATGAGCGCTACGAGCGTCACCAGTGGCTGAAGGTGCGCCTGGAGCGGGTTGCCATCCCGCTGGCTACCGCCTTCCCGTTGATTACCTTGCCACAGCTGTTCTTTTTGGCCTATTTCACCGACAAGTTCTCCAACTGGAGTACGCTGGACTTTTATCAGAAGCTCAATATTACCGTTTGGGAGCTGGTATCCCATTTATGGTTCTTATTGACCCTGGTGATATTGACATCACTTTCCTTCTATTTATTCCGTGCGCTAAAAGAAAATAAGAATAGTCGGATTTTAAATGTTATTCGCGACGCCGATTCATTAGGAAAAATCTCAATATTATTTTTATTTTTCGGATTAATATACGCCGCCTTCAACCGCTCATTGTTTCTTTTTGCACCACAATTGTTAAGCAACGGTGCCTTTAACTTTATTGTCATGCAGACGCTGTTTTATCTGCCGTTCTTCTTTATCGGGGCCTGCACCTATAAGTTCGCCAGCCTGAAGAGCATGTTTCTCAAGCCCTCGGTTCCGGCTTGTGTGGTTTCTATCCTGTTATTTGCCGCCTATATGTTCAACCAGCACGTCAACACGCCGCAGCTCTACTCAATGGAGATTGATGCGATCATCACTTCGTTACTGGGGATTTTGATGGTCAACGTGGTGTTTTCATTCAGCCACTATGTGTTGAACTTCCAGTCGCCGATTATCACCTACCTGGTGAATGCGTCACTGTTTGTCTATCTGATCCACCATCCGTTAACGCTGATTTATGGTGCCTTTATTACTCCGCTGATCGCCAGCGACTGGGTGGGGTTCTGGTTGGGATTGGTATTTGTCTTCGGAATTGCGTTTGTGCTGTATGAAATCCATAAACACTTCCCGCTGCTGCGCTTCCTGTTTTCCGGCAAGTGGCAGTTTATGAAAAAAGAGAACGGCGACGGGCTTGCACAAGCCAATCGCCAGCAGACAGAGCGCTGAATAATCAGGTCTGTGCGGCAGAGAAAAGGTTGAGCCTGCCGCACAGGCCCGGTGATTAATGTGTTTCGATGGTCGGCACTGCCGACATCCCTACCTTTAACCGTGCGGCATCTTGCTGACCGGCATCCAGTATAATTTTCACCGCCAGTCGTTGAGTGACCTTGGTGTAGTTACCGGTAGCATTATCCGGTGTTATCGGTGAGAAGGTCACCCCGGTTGCTGGCGCGATACTGTCGACTTTACCTTTCAGCACCACACCCGGCAACGCATCCACTTTGATTGAGACGTTCTGCTGCGGTTGCACATGGCCTAACTGAGTTTCCAGATAGTTGGCCAGTACATACGCCTGGTCAATCGGCACCAGAGCCAGTACGCGCGTCCCTGCCGCCACATAAGCCCCTACCCGCAATGAACGCACGCCAACTACGCCATCAATCGGTGCCTTTATTTCAGTATAAGAGAGATTGAGCTCGGCCTGTTGCACCGCTGTCATCGCCGAGTCGATTGCTGCTTTGGCCTGCGCCTGCCCGGCCTTCAACACATCAAGTTGCTTTTCAGCGGCCTGCACAGCGGCGACATCACTTTGCTGCGTTGCCAATTTCTGGCGCAGGTTGGCATCGGAAACATCACGTTGATCGAGAGAACTGGATCCATTAAGCGCCAACTGCTTATAACGGTCGGCACTCTTGTGCGCATAAACCAGACCGGCGGCATCGGCGGCAACGACGGCGCGCGCCTGCTCAATTAGCGGCTGCTGTTTGGCTAACTGCGCCACCAGACTTTGCATTTGTGCCTGCGCGGTTTCGAGATTGGCCTGCGCAGTTTGCAGCGCATTGCGATAGTCACGGTCATCGATTTTGGCCAACAGTTGCCCGGATTTCACCCGCTGGTTATCCGCCACCAGCACTTGGGCAATGGTGCCGGAAATACGCGGGGCAACCAGGGTTGAATCGGCAGAAATTACCGCATCATCGGTGGTCGGCGAACGGTCACCGGTGAGCAAATAGCTGCCAAGCACCACCAGCAATACCATAATCACAGCCACGACCCACCAAACGGGGCGAAACAAGAATGTCTTGGACATAGTTTAGTTTTCTCTTGAGTTTTCTTATCAATAATTTGCAGTGAACAAACGGCCGATATTCTGGTTAATCGTTCTTTTTAATCAGGGTATGCGGCGGATAAGTGCGTTTCGGCAGCAATGCGGTAAGCAACATCAGAGCAATGGCCAGGCCGATGATCATCAAATAGCTGTCGGATAATCCCAGTACCGTCGCCTGCCTTCTTACCAGGCTGGAAAAAGCGGCGATCGCTTCGCTGGAGACCAGCGAACCGTCGGGATTAAGCGGTGCCAGATAGGTGCCGTCACCGTCATAAGGTTGGGAAAGTAACGCGCTAACGCTGCCGACGTGGTTTAGCAGTACGTGGGAGTGAAATTGCTCGCGCTGGCTGGAGAATTCGGTGAGCAATGTAGAACCGATCACACTGCCGAGGCCACGCACGGTATTAAACATTGCGGAAGCAAAAGGTCCCTCAGGCGGCATTACCACGCTGGTCGCCCCCATTAATATCGGCAATACCGACATAGGTTGCCCCAATGCCTGCATAATCTGCAGCCAGTAGAAATTCTCCCTCGCCCAGTCTTCGGTAAGATGACTCCCCAGATAACAGGAAATCCCCACCAGCGCCAACCCTGAAACCAGGATCCAGCGGCTGTCGATCCAGCGAAAATTAAGCACTGCCGCCACCAGCGGTGCCAATAAAAGTTGCGGTAAACCAATGGTCAGCGCCAAAGGTCCCACCTGCACGGCGCGAAAACCCTGAACGCTTTCCATATAGCTGGCCGGCAGCGCCGATCCGGAGAGAAACAGGGTCATTAGCCCGCCCAGAGTTAACAGACCGTGGGTTAAATTAGGCCTTTTAAGCATTTGCAATTTAAATAGCGGCAGCGGATGAGCCCATTCATTGACCACGAATATGGTCAGCAATCCGGTAGCCGCGAGCAGCATCACCACGATTAACGGCGAATTCAGCCAATCGAGTCGGTGGCCCTGCTGTAATGCCAGCACCAGCAGGGCAATACCGCTGCTGCCAGTGACCATGCCCAGGATATCCATCTGTTTAAAGCGTTCATAACGCAACGGATCCTGGGGAATACCATAACCAATCATTATTCCGGCCAATAAGCAGGGTGGGATCACCTGCCAGAAAACCCACTGCCAACCGATGGTGTCCGTCCAGAATGCTGCCAACGACATCGCCATATTCGGGCCAAACGTCGCCGTCAGTGCATAGCCGCTTAGCCCAAAGAGCTTATAGCTGGGTGGTAAAAAACGCAGTGCCGCCGTCATCAGCAATGGCGGTAGTGCACCGCCAAAAATCCCCTGCACCACCCGCAAGGCAAGCAAGACAGAAATATTGGCAGCAAAAGGCATCAGTACTGCCATCAGCGCAAAACCAAAGGTGACGGCAAGGGTAAAGCGGCGCAGTGAAAAGGTCATGGCAAACCACGGCGCCAGCATCATGGCCGCAACCTCCGCCGCCTGATAGGCACCAATAAGCCAACTGCCGGGATCGCTGCTGATATTCAGCGCACCACGCACGTCTTGCAGGGCAATATCGGTGACGCGATCGTTAAGCCCGGAACAGAGTGCTGCAATAAGAATACCGATCAAACCGATCACCAGGCGCAGGGTAAAAGGTTGCGGCGCAGGAGGTACCGGCGCTGCAGGACCGGGCAGCGAATGGGCTAATGTAATCTGCTGATTCATAAATAAACTCTTCTGCTCTACGGCGTTACAGAATGGATACTTTGATGCCGAATCGCCGTTAATCGTGGCGGTGCTGCTGTCGCAATGGAGATCTGGCCAATGTCTTCGTTGAAAATGATGCGGTGCATCACAATACGATACAGCGAAGAAATACTATAATACGATGCACTGTATTGCAATGTGATTAGATATTGTTTTTGGCGCAGGCAACTATTACATTTGATGGGTTTGAATCAGCAGAAGGCGCGACTTATGGATAAATCAACGCGATGAATACAGAACAATCAGTCGATGAAGAACGTAGCGGTGGAATACAGGTCATTGCGCGTGCGGCGGCGATTCTCAATGCGCTGGGTAGCCATCCCCAGGGCTTAAGCCTTGGCGCTATTGCCAACGAAGTGCAATTACCGCGATCAACAGTACAACGCATTGTTGCCGCGCTGGGTGAAGAAGGGATGGTACGCGCCGAGGGAGCAGGGGGCGTCAGGCTGGGTCCGATGTTGCTGCGTCTGGTTTCGACTATTCATAGCGATGTTATCGCCATCGCCTCACCTTATCTGCAACAGCTGTGTCATGAAACCGAAGAGACAGTGGCGCTCGGTCGGGCCAGTGGCCGACAAATTGCCAATATTCATCATATTGTTGCCGAACGTGAACTGCGCGTCGTGCCAAAATTCGGTCTGAATTTGCCGATTTATAGCACCTCCGCCGGCCGCGCCCTGCTCTCCTTGATCAGCGACCAGGAGATCCGGCAACTTGTTGGCGAAACGCTGGAACCGGCCACCACCAACACGGTAAAAGATATTAATGCCCTGCTGGCGAAGGTGGCACAGGTGCGCGCATCCGGTATTTCCATGGAAAACGGCGAAACTGTGCTGGGAATATCCTCGGTGGCTACGGCCATTGATACCATTCTCGGCCACTACTCGATTTCGGTATTAATGCCCACCGAGCGCCGGGATGCCAAATTGCAGATGGTGCAGCAGGCTATTACGCGCTGTAAAGAGTCGCTGATCGGCGAAATCGGCAAAATGAGCAGTCGCGAGTAACTTCCCTCCTCCTCTGGCAGAAAAGGAATAACCTATGTTTGATGTCATCCTGGTGGCAGTTGATGGATCACCCCAGACGTCGCAAGTTGTCACACTGGCGAGCCAAATTGCCCAGAACGGTACACCGGCGGTTTATGTGACCTGTTGTATTGATGAAGCCTATGCGCTGGCCAACGAACAAGAACATCCTGGCGATATTCTGGAATATCCGGCGGCGGCGGCAGAACAGGACAGCGCAACGGCAGTCGTTGAAAATGCCCTGCGTCAGTTGGCACAGGCGGGTATTAGTGCGCAGGGAAATCTGCTGGTCGGCGCCGCCGGAGAAAGCCTGGTAGCCGAGGCAAAAGCCAAAAAGGCCTCAGTGATTGTGATTGGCCACCGGCAGTTATCGGCGTTTGGCAGGATAGTAAAAGGTTCAGTCAGTGCAGAAGTGATTGCTAACGCGCCCTGCCCGGTACTGGTGGAAGTTCGCGGCAATTAGGTAGATTTGCTTAGCCGCGAGGATATCGCGCGGCAAACAAAAAAGTACAGAATTGACGTTGGAGATGCATCTGCATCGCCACCGCCAACCCTGTACTTTAAAACTCTTGTTTCTTGACGAAAATCCTGTGCTTACCAACGACCCGGAGGCGGACCTTCACGCCATCTTCCCGGAGGACCATCATGCCAGTGACGCGGTGGTGGCCCTTCGCGCCAGTACGGGTCATGGCGCCAATAACGCGGCGGCGGCGGTGGCGGTACCGGTTCATAATAAACCCAACGGCCACGATCGCGGCGATGATGACTCCACCAACCTGGTGGACGCCAGTCACCGCCGTCCCAATAATATCCGCGCGGATCGCGGTCACCAATGCGCATTGAGAAACCGGGGACATTAACCCCAACAGAAACATCCGCATGCGCTATTGCCGGCATTCCTGAAAAGGCGGATACCACCGCCAGCACTAATAATATTTTTTTCATCACGACACTCCAGGATCTGTCCGATCTGATGGCGCTACGTTAACCCCGCCTATCTTGCTGTTCTATAGGAATTTATCCCATTTACTTACGCCTCGCGATTTCCTTACAGTTATGTCAAAACAGTTACATTTGTTTTGAATTCGTAAGGCTATGGCGGGAAAGATAAAATTAATCCACGGTTAGCTTTTTCGCTTAAATAACATACCGTTCGCAGGAAAAGCGGCAGGAATAAAAAAGCTTGAGCTTTGATAAGGAGTACAGCCGGCAATAAAAAAACCGCCGAAGCGGTTCTCATTTTACTGATGTTTAACCGGTGAACGGGTGCTGATTCAGATTTTGCAACCTTCGCAGTCGCTCTCATCTGCCAGAATTTCCGGTACGGCAGCCGCTTTTTCCGCCGCTTTTTCTTCGGCAGTTTCCAGCGCAGCATCTATATCGAAATCAAAAATATCGTCACTCATTTCTCTCACCTTGTTTGCAAACACAGCCTGTTTTGGAAAATATCACTGCCCTAAACCGCTCGGCCAGTGTCCATGAGTATAAACGACAGCGGAGGGTCGATACCATTATTCTGTGCTGCGAGCGCAGGGTTTACGCCGATGGGCCACGGCATGGGCAAGCGTTCTGCGCTGAAATTTGCGTCTCCTGCTGACAGCAACCATAGTTAAAGGAAGCCAAAACAAAGGAGAATGACATGACAAGTTCCAATATCAAAGCCTGGGCCAACGTGCGTGAAACCTCACACGAAATCGCCGAAGCTATTTTCGAACTGGCTAAAAATGATGAAGTACTGGCACAAAAAATTTGGGAGGAAGGCAGTGACGAAGTGCTGCCCATCGCTTTCGCCAAAACCAATGAAGACGCTCTATATTGGGGCGAAGAGAAGATAGAACGTAAAAACGTTTAACCGGGTAATGACAACCAAAGGCCCTGGTCAAGCACCAGGGCTTAGCTGTCAAAGCCAAATCCCATCTGATGTGCCCAGTCAAATACCTGCTCTTTATAAAAAAAACGAGGTTCGCAGACACCTGGCTGGCCTGGGGTCTGGATCATCACGGCAATACAGGGGTAAGCCACGGGTCGGGCATCAAAGATAAAATCGTCTATTTCCTGTTCAGCAAATTCCGATTCCTCACCGACAGCGGTGGCCTGGAAGATTTCATGCATGATCCAGTTTCGGTATTCAAATTCATTATTGAGAAATTTCATCTTTCGCTCCTGAAAACACTCACTCGCGTTTTAAATACGGCAGATTTAACGCTTAAACGTGCAAACTCTCATCACCGCCGCAGCAAGGACAAACCTCAACGCGAGAAACGGTCATCTTCGCCAGCCCGTTGCACTCCCACTCTACCCTCAGCGGTTGGCCATTATCTTCTGTCGACTGCAGATAACGATCGTACCAGGCGGCCTGACCCTGCATGGTTTCAACCAGGATCAGCTTATCGCCGGCATATATGCGCGCAGTCGCCTGAGCGTCGTATTTTTCACCGTCGACCAGTTTGTGCAAGTGATGGATAGAAAGTTTGATACGTTCCACGGCGACTCCTGAGGCTGCAAAGTAAAATGTTAGCATTTCTTTGCGTGTAACTTCACCCTCAGTTTATCAGAGCCGCACGGGAAGAGTCAGAGCAGGTACAAAGGTTGTTGCACTTTTTCAGGCAATTTGCAGGTTTTGAGATTTTTGCGCATGCGGTTGATACTGACGCGCCAGATCGTAGACATCGTAGAAATCCACGGTCCCCTTATTGGCGATAATCGCCTGGATATGGGATTTGACCTGATTAGCGACTCTGTCGCTGGCAAGTAACTGCGCCACGGCTTCGGCAGATATTTCACGGCTAAAGTACCATTCGCCGTTATAACAAACCCGCAGATCCAGGACGTCGATATCTTCATAGCGATAGACAGGATTGATTTCCAGTAACAGCATCGCCGCCATAAACAGCAAGAATGCAGTAAAACCGGCAAACCAGCCAAGTCCCATGTAAGGCGAGGCATACATCACGATGCCCACGGCAATATAGCCCGCAAACATTGCAAGACACAGCCAGGGATGATGAATAAAGAACTCCCCGTTGATCCGCGGCTTGCCGTCACGACGTTCGCTGTGGTTCAGGCGCGCAATCTCTGCATCGAGAACATTTTTGATGATATCCATTTATAACCTCACTACATTCAGTGACTATAATGCAATTTGATAGCATAATTTTAACACGGCGGCTGTTATAGCAGATAGAGCAGTTAATCAATAATTGCGCGTTATCTGTTATAGTCTTTAGGGAAAGTGAGGCTGTTTTACATAGCATCACCAGGCAGACAGTCCAGCGTCATGGACGACGGATAGATGACTTAACTCACTCAAGATGAGGGACACATTGTGCCATTTATGATCCTGGAAAAACCGGCAAAAACTATTGCCAGCTACCGCGTTACCGGCCCTTATACCACCACCGTCAAGCAGGGATTCGAAGTGCTTATGCCCTGGGCCAAACAGCTTAACCTGCAAGACGCCGACTGGCTGACCCTGTTTTTAGACAATCCCAATACCACTGATCCCCAGGCCTGTCGCGCCGAGCCGTCGGTCAGCGTAAGCAAGGATTTTCAGTTACCTGACAACAGTGCCGGTATTCGCTTACAAACCTTGCCAGCCGGGACCTATGCCGCCTATCACATCACCATTGGCGACGGTAACTTTGCCAAAGCCTGGACAGATTTTTTCACCCTCCATCTGGCCAACAGTGGCTATCGTCCAGACGGTCGCGTCTGTTACGAGCACTATCTCAATGATGGCTCACTGACTGGCGTTTTTGAGGTGGTCCTCTATCAATCGGTGGAGAAAATCGCCGTCATTCGCTAACAGGCTTTAGTAGTGCACGGGCATCGCCGCCGCCTGGCAGTAATCGAGATAGCTTTGTGCTGGCATACGGTCAGTTACCAGCGAGGTAAATTCGGCCAGCGCGCCAATGGCCGCTGGCCGTATCTGGCCGAATTTAGTGTTATCCACCACCAAAATTTTCTCCCGACAACGTTGCATCGCCTGATGCTTCATCAGCAGCTCGTCAAAATTAAAGCAACTGACGCCGTATTGCAGGCTGACGCCCGCGGCTGAGATAAAAGCCTTATCTGGCAAGGCATGGCTTAATTCACTGCTTTGCGCAAAGGGAATAAAAATGCCGTTGCTGGCGCGGAACTTGCCGCCACACATAATTACTTCGCAGTTTGGTTTTTCCTGCAAAGCCAAAAAAGTATTCAACGAGTAGCAGATGGCGGTAAACACCCGTTCATCAGGAATTTGCTCAATGATATAAGGCGTGGTGGTGCCGCAATCAAAAAATACCAGATCATCATCTGCCACCAGCATAGCCGCCCGTCTGGCCAGTTGCTGTTTCTCGGCCACCTGTCGCATCTTTTGTTCGCTGACAAAATAGTGCGTGGCCGGATTATTTTTTGGATCGATAACAATATAGCCGCCCAACAGGATCAACGGAGAAGCGGATCCGCCGAGATCTCGACGCACAGTCATTTCGGAAACATCGAGCAATAACGCTGCTTCTTTCAGGTGGATCTTGTCCGTTTTTCTAAGAGCAAACAGCAGGCGTTGCAACCTGTCTTCGCGTTTGTTTTCCATGGTTGATTCTCTGGGAAAATTTGCGGGATTACCGCCTATCGGGCAACACGGATTGCAGATACTTGAATACTATCATTGAATTTGCAGCATCGTCAGCTTTCCACCAAAAACGGCACCGGTATCGATATAGTGTTGATTGGCATAATGCGCCACCTCGGCAAGCGGAGTATGACCAAAGAAAAAACGTTCGGCACCCGTAATAGGGCGAGACTCACCGGATACGGCATCATCAATGCGCCGTCGCTGCCACAGCACCTGTTCACTGTCGACCGGCTGGTTGAAATGATAATTATCCAGCGGGTAGTCAGCATGGGCAATCACTGTCAGCCGTTGACCGCAGGTGAGCTCGAGGATATGCGGCAAACTTTCTGCCTGGCGGAGCAACTGCCGTGCCCTGGCTTCGTCATTGGCTGACAGTTTATAAAACCATCCGCCGCCGTTGCCCAGCCAACGTTCAATATGCCGTCCATGCACGGCATCGATGGCCATTTGTTCATGATTGCCACGCACCGCAACGAACCACGGCTGGGTAATTAATGATAAACAGCCCAGACTGTCGGGTCCACGATCAATCAAGTCGCCAACGGAGAGCAGCAAGTCCTTCTCGTAGCAAAAAGCCTGCTGGCAGAGAAGATCCTCCAGTTGCTGCCGACATCCGTGGATATCACCCACCACAAAAATCCGGCGATAATCGGCCCCCTGAATACGTTGATACACCGCCAAATCCATCATAAATTTGCCAGCCTTCTATTTTCATACCACCGGGTTGCCGGGAAATTTTGACAACCCTTGTTTTAGTCGTTATCAATAATAAGATGAATACTGCAAACTGCTACTGCGCGCGAATTATTATCACTTTCATAAAGAAGGTGGGATAGCGCCTGCATTTTGCAGCCTTCACTCCACCCAACCGGTGGGGTGAAGTCCTTATCGGTTGGCTTCATAAGACTCGTACAGGAAGCCTCAACAGATGACAGTATCACTCCCCTCCGCGCAGCTGTTTATGGTATGTGGCAAAATTGGTAGCGGAAAATCTACGCTGGCACAACAACTGGCATCCCGCCATCAGGCTCTGCTGATCGCTGAAGACCAGTGGCTGGCGATACTCTACGCTGGCCGACAAAACAGTATTGCCGAGTACATTGAGAATGCACAACGACTGCGCCAGGCAATAGCGCCGCAGGTGATCAATCTACTCAAAATGGGAGTCAGCGTGGTGCTCGATTTTCCGCTAAACACCGTGAATCTCCGACTGTGGGGTAAAAATCTGGCGGACAGCAGCCATTGTCCGCATCAGCTTTATTATCTTAACCAACCTGATGAAGTTTGCCTGCAACGCCTCGCGCAGCGTAATGCCACGGGGCAGCATCCGTTCCAAACCTCTGAACAGCAGTATTTCGCCATCAGCGCCTACTTTGTGCCACCGAGCGAACAGGAAGATCTAAATTGTGTTGAGTACCGGGCAGATAAGGACAAATAAGGGCAAGAGATCGGCTTTTGATCAATTAGCGCTAAGGGCTTGACCGCTTTTTGCGCTATACTGGCCGCTGGCCCAAATAAAACCGGAGGTTTTATGAGTTCCACCGTTGTTAACACTCCCGATGAGTGTCCTTTATGTAAAAGCACCACCAATATCAAGACCTCACTTAACTACACCGAGAAAGTGGTTAATGTGACCTGTACTACTTGCGGACGTTACAGTATTTTCCGCAAAACCATGCAAGAGATCTCGATTGATCGAAACAAGCGCGTAGCTCTGCAAGCCTTCTTCTCAAGTCAGCCCAATTATCATTTGCCGCTGTCTCTTAAGGCGATCAGTAACCCAGAACCGGCTGGCGATTTCTAAGCTACCTCCCGCGATCAGTGATGGCTGCTTGCCAACGTATAATCGCGGGACAGTTTCTGATCATTAAAACGCCCCTCGGGGCTGTTTTTACCTCCTGCAGCCGGCTGGCAAATGTCTTCCCCCTTACCCTGATATTTTTTGCTCTGGCGACAACAGCCGCGGCCATCGCTCGCCTGAATAAAGCCACAGACGAATATTAAACAAATAAAAAAGTGGCATAAAAAGATCGCCATTGTGGCGACACTCTTTCTCCAGCTTAATCAATAGCAGGTTCAGCTCCGCCAGCAGCGATGCCGGGGGCGGGGTATAAATATTTTTAAGGCGTTTTTTTATAAAATTATTAATTTCAAACAGCAGTACATCCGCCGCTAGCTGATGACGGTTCAATACCTCTGCATGTCGCACATAAAAATCGTAAACACTCACCCCCAACCAGATTTCAGTAATAAGATTGCCGCCAAGGGCGACATTGGCTAGCGGGTCAACCTTGTTTCTTGGCAGGATAATATTGACCTTATCGAGCATATTGGCAACGTATTGCTGACGGCTTAACAACGAGGCCTTATTCATTTTGATCGCCAGCGTAAACTGCAACAGATCCTTGATCCCTGTGCGCAATACGCGCTTTGCCGTCCAGGAAGGTCGCTTATTACGCACGATGGCGGTGATCACCACTGCCAGGACAATGCCGACAATCGTCGAAATCGCCACATTGACCACAGCCAGCAAATCAGGCCGAAAATCATGACTCATCCCCATAAAGCTCGGGATCTGGGTGGCAATAATCAGGCCGATAAGGTTAGTGGCCGGATTGCTGATCACCAGTCCCAGCGCAATCAGACCGGGAGCCAGACAGATAATCAGCGATTCAAACGTGAGGGTCATCGGGATGAGGATCACGGTGTAGATCAGGCTGGCTGCGATGGCGATAATCACCGCTTTTAAAAACAGCCAGAGTGACGCTATGGGGCTGTCATGGGTGGCAAAAAAGGAACAGGCGATCGCCGCCATCATCGGCGCCGATGAACCATGTTTCCAGCCGGAACCGATCCAGAACAGGCAGCAGATCATCATCACCAGAAAAATAGTCACTGACGACAGTAGCATCAAGCCCTGATCGGCATGTTTTTTAATCAGCATGGCCTTGCCGCGTTGATCCTCGGGCGTTAATGCCTGCACTCGATCTCTGACGCCCAGATAAGCTTGTGCGATGCGGATAAAGTTTTGCAGACGCTCCACCAACCCGGTCAGGATCAATCCCTCTTCCGCGCTGATGTCACCCTGCATATAGCGGGTTTTTAGCATCTCTTGTGCGGCGATCAGCTCCTGTTGTAACGGTTCACTGGGATGATGGGGATCGGCATGATTTAGCCAGGATAAAAAATGGCTAAATGCCTGGGCGATAAAGTCAGGAAAGATCACCCCGTGCTCATTCAGTAACAGCAGACGCTTTTCTATCGCCGTCAGCGTCGGGATCAGGTAGGACAGATGCTGATACTGCGCGCTAACCATGCGAATAAGTTTACGCGCCGAATCTCCTTCGTAGACACAGTGGGTGATCAGGGCTTCGACATTGATCGGATAGTTGGCCATATCCACCAAAACATGCTCTCTGTCACCAGATTGCTCCTTTGCCTGCGCCACCAGCAGTTCACGACAGAGCTTTTTGGCACTGTCGAACCAGTTATGAACGCTATTCTCCAACAGGTTGCTCATATGCACCGGAAAAAAAATCATGTGCATTAATGTACTGCACACAATGGCGACAGTGATCTCTTCTATGCGAGAGATCACCGTATAGGTAATGGCCTGCGGCGTATCCACATCAGCAAATCCCATAATAGCCGCACTATAGCCGGCCAACATAAACACGTAGTTTTTCGGCGTACGATCATGGAGGGAGAGATACAGGCAGAACGCGACCCATAAGGAAACACAGCCGCTAAATAACAGCGGGTCCATTACGGTGAGGGGATAAATCAAAAAAATAAAAATGCCGCCAAGCACAGTGCCAAGAAAGCGGAAAACCGATTTTGACAGGGTCGACGCAGAATAAAGCTGGGAGATGACATAAACGGAAGTTAATGACCAGGCAGGTTTGTCCAGATTGAGTTCAAGGGCGATATATAAGGCCAAAAAAGCTGCGACACAGGTTTTAACCGAGAACAAAAAAGCATTTTTTGTTAACCACTTCATCGTAAAATCAATAAATCACATAATGTTAAAAAAATATTTTATACCTGACGCAATTTATCCTTATTGTTTTGTTTGTAACAAAAGTGTTCACTTTGATCGGCAAAATCATCGGTTTATATCGTCGGGATCAGCTTCTCGCTCTCCGGCCAGCGTTCGGTGGGATAGAGTGACAGGCGGATATTGAACAGATAAAACAGCGGTGAGAAAAGCGCGTTGTCCGCCTGACACAGAGCTTCCATTTTCAGCAGTAACCGGTTTAACTCCTGCAATAATGAGGCTGGCGGCGGGATGTAGATATTTTTAAGGCGTCTTTTTATATATTGGTTTATCTCATTCATCAGCGCATCGCTATCCAGCGCGTGTTCTTTTAAAACCTGCTGATGGCGGGCATAAAAATCATAGCAGTTGACCCCCAGCCAGATTTCAGTGATTAAATTGCCACCCAGTGCCACCCCTTCCAGCGGGTCGACTTTGTTACGCGCCAAAATGATATTGACTCTGTCCAGCTGCCCGGCCACATATTGCTGACGCGCCAGCAGTGACGAGGCATTGATCTTGATTTCATGGGTAAAGCGCAGCAATTCTTTTATGCCTTTGCGCAACGCGCGCTTGGCGGTCCAGGACGGTCTTTTGTTACGGATCAATGCCGTAGTCAGCAACGCAATAACAATGCCGATGATAGTGGCAATCGCCGCATTGACAATTGCTTGCAGGTTGGGTTGAAAATCATGGCTCATGCCGAGAAAACCCGGGATCTGCGTGGCAATAATCAGGCCGATAAAATTGGTGGAGGGATTGGCGATCACCAACCCCAACGCCAATAATCCCGGGGCCAGGCAAATAATCAGCGCTTCAAAGGTAACCGACATGGGAATAAAAACGGCGGCATAAATAATGCTGATCGCGATGGCAATCACTACGCCTTTTAAAAACACCTTAATAGACGCGATGGGGCTATCGAGAGAGGCAAAAAAGGAGCAGATCACCGCCGCCATCATCGGTGCCGTGGAGCCATCGTGCCAGCCGCTACCAATCCACAACAGGCAGCCAATCATGGTGGCGAAAAATGCAGTAAATGAGGACAGCAGGATCAGCCCCTCATCCGAATGTTTTTTGAGCAGCTTTATCTTGCCTGGCTTTTTCTCCTGGCTTAACAGGCTGACCCTTTCTTTGACACCGAAATAGGATTCGGCAATATAAATAAAATTCTGTAAACGCTCCAGCAGCCCAATTAACAGTAACCCCTCTTCGGCGTTCATCTCGCCGTTGGTGTAGCGGTTTTTAATCATCTCCTGGGTGGCGCGGATCTGCTGCTGTATTGGCAGCGCGTTGCCACTTTGCTCCGGGCTATTAAGCCACAGCAGAAACTGGCTGAAGGTCTCGGCAACAAAATCCGGAAAGGCTATCCCCTGCTCCGCCAGCAGGCTAAGACGTTTTTCGATGGCGGTCAGGGTCGGGATCAAATAAGAGAGATGCTGGTATTGCGCCGATACCAGCCGTATCAGTTTACGTGCCGAATCCCCTTCAAACACGCAGTGGGTGATCAACGCCTCTACGCTGGTAGGATAGCCCGCCATCTGTAGCAGGATATGCTGCCTTTCTGGTGACAGCTCTTTGGGGGTCACGGTCAGCAATTCGCTACAAAGCTGTTTGGCACTCTCGTACCAGTTACTGACGCTGTTCTCCAGTAAATTGCGCATCCGTACCGGGAAAACCAGCATATGGATCAGGCTGCTGCAAACAATGGCAACGGTGATCTCTTCTACGCGGGATATCACGGTATAACTGATCGCCAGCGGTGTGGTGACGTCAGCAAAGCCCATAATCGCCGCACTGTACCCCGCCAGCATAAAGACATAGCCTTTCGGGGTACGATCGTGCAACGACAGATAGAGGCAAAACGCCACCCACAGCGAAACGCAAAGGCTAAAAAGCAGCGGATGCGTCACGGTAACGGGATAAATCATAAAGATAAAAATCCCGCCCAGTACGGTACCAAAAAAGCGATAGACTGCTTTTGACAGCGTAGAGGCAGAATAGAGCTGGGAAATGACATAAACAGACACCATCGACCAGGCGGGTTTATCGAGGTTAAGCTTGAGCGCAATATATAATGCTAAAAATGCTGCCACACAGGTTTTAACAGAAAACAAAACAGCATTTTTGGTTAACCATTTCATAGTCAAATTAACGGCTCGCATTATTTTAAAACACTATTTTATACCTGAGAGACGGGACGCCGGCAGCTTAGTGTGTAACAAAAGCTACTTAATGACAGATGAGAAGAATTAAAGGCGCCCTTCAGGGTTTCAGCCCCAGTCTACAGACACTGAGCAAAATTAGGCGGAGAAAGTAATCAGGCCTTTCTCTGCAAGCGCTCTGCATCAACCATCGCCTTCCATTGCTGAACGGATGGTCTTGCCTGCATTCTGCTATACCACTCGCGCAACGCAGTGCACTCTGCCGGTACGGCAAGCTTCACTAATGCGGAAAAAATCATCCCACCGATTACTGCGATATCCGCCATTGAGAAAGCGTCACCGGCGATATAAGTCTGCGTTTGCAGAACGCGATTAAAATAATGCATTCCCCTGATTGCCTTATCGTGCATCCGGTTGCCCCATTCCGGATTCTGGTACAACTCAACCTCTGGTCCCAGCCCCGGTGTGGCATGATGGAAATACACGCTTACTGCATCGAGAAATTCAATTTCAGCACGCTTCGTCATCATATGAATGATGCCCTTCTCTGCCGGAGTTGTGCCGGTCAACGCGCCGGACGGATCCAGTGCATCCAGATACTGCGTGATGGCTGTACACTCCGCGATGAGCGTGCCGTCATCAAGCTCCAGGACAGGCAGCGTGCCTGAATAGTTGATGGCGAGAAATTCGTTTTTTTTATGCTCCCCCTTCCATAAGTTAATGGGGATAAACTCTGTCTTTAACAACCATCCTTTTTCGGCAAGGGCAATACGCACACGTGCAGGATATGGGCCGTCATACCAGTCATAGATTTTCATCGGAGAAAACGCCTTAATGCCAGTGAATGTAAGTTGATAGGTCGTAGTCACAGCCTACCTGTCAGTTGGTAGTTTAAAGGTTAACCTGTTTTTGATGTATGTCAACCCCTGCCTGTCAGTTGGCAGGTTGTGGCGACAGGCGTATAGTGATGACACGAACGTTTAAGAAAGAGGCGATGATGAGCGTAAATGCACGGGAAGCGATATTGGCTGAGGCGAAGTGCGCGGCCCAGAAGCACGGGTATAACGGGATAAACTTTCGCAATATTGCAGCGGAAATAGGCATCAAAAATGCCAGTATCTATTACCACTTTGCCAGCAAGGCAAGTCTTGGTGCGGCGGTGGCTAACCGATACTGGCAGGATACCGTTCAGTATCTTGAAACCATACGCAGTACGAGTGCCGATGCTGCCGAAGCCTTAACGCGTTATCCCACCATTTTCCGTAAGTCCCTTGAAGACGATAACAGACTATGTTTATCCAGTTTCATGGCCGCTGAATATGAAGACCTGCCTCTGGAAGTTAAGGTTGAGATACAGGCTTTTGTTGATGCCAATGTCGCATGGCTAAGCCACGTACTGAGTGAGAAAGGTACAGGCAGCTCTGAGGATTACAAAAAGCAGGCACTCGCTATTTATACTGCCGTTGCAGGCGCGCAACTGGTTGCACGTACCCGTCAGAACACTGAAATTTTTGACGAACTGATAGCGACTTATCAGCAGACAGGGCTGATCCCCATCAGCTAGAGCGTTCACTGCCATGTCTGCTGAAAATAGAACGCCAGGTGTTCAGTGTCAGGCTGCCAGTTCTGGCATCTGATCCATAACGAACTTTAAAACCTTCTCTGCGTCCATTGATGCGTAAGCTAGACTTTCAATAATCGCAATTGCACGAGAGTCTCCGACAATCTCTCTAACCTCTGGGAGTTTGTACTGAATGTGCGGTGCAATGAGAAAACCGTCAAAGACGGGAGCTACACTGGCGAAATTATCCAGACCCACAGCGCTAATGATTAGTGGGTAACCCTTCTTTTCTGTGAGTGACTGCATCTTTTGGGCCAGAGATTTTGCAGTATTCCCGAACAAACAACATATCAGAAGCTTTTTCATGGTTTTTCCCTCCTGAGAACTGTGCGTAGAGTAATACTGGCTACGGTTATAAAATGAGCGCCATCTCTTATTTGCATGACAAATCAGGTAGAGTGGACTGCCCGGCTTCGGAAGGCTAAACCTTTCCTGCTGATCAACCACCAGGGCTCATACAGATCTTCAGGGATATCAGCCATTGATATGCCCGCTCTCCACTCACTGCCGACGGTCGAACTTAAGGGGGGCGTACTACTTAAAATCTCGTCATGGCTAATACAATCTAGCGACTGCCGTGCGAAGCAACATGACCGTACCAGCGGCATCAGGTCGGTTTAGGGGGGCGGGATATCGAGCGCCTGGTCGCTCATTGACGCGGGATCTTCCAGTGGTTCTACGTGAGTGGTGATATGGATAAAAGGCAGGGCTGTACGAATATCATTCTCTATGCGTTCAGCCCAGTCGTGGCCATATTGCACGGTCCACTGTCCAGGGACCAGGATGTGCATTGTCATAAACGAGCGCCCGCCCGCCTGACGTGTGCGCAGCGCATGGAAATCGATCCCCTGCTCACGGTATCCCGCCAGTAATGTCTCGATTTTTTCGAGTTCTTTGGCGGGTAACGAGACGTCCATCAGACCTGCGGCCGAACGGCTCATAAGTTGATAACCGGTCCACACGATATTGGCCGCGACCAGCAATGCAACCACCGGATCGAGCCAGAACCAGCCTGTCAATGCAACCAGTCCGACACCCAAAATGACACCGACCGACGTCCAGACATCGGTCAGCAGGTGATGTGCATCTGCCTCCAGGGTGATCGAATTGTGTTGCTTGCCCGCCCTTAACAAGACGCGTGCCGTCACTAGATTCAGCACCGAAGCGACCGCTGAAACCAGTAGCCCGACCCCAATCGCATCAATCGGTTGCGGCGTCAATATACGCTCAACTGCGCTATAGGCGATACTGGCAGCCGCCAGCAGGATCAGAAACCCCTCAAAAGCGCTCGAGAAATATTCGGCTTTGCCGTGGCCGTATGCATGGTTATCGTCGGCTGGAAGCGCAGCCAGGGTCAGCATCCACAGCGCCATCAGGGCACCCGCGAGGTTGACCACGGATTCAATGGCATCAGATAGCAAACCGACCGAGCCGGTCATTTTCCACGCCACACCTTTGAGCCCGATGGTGGCAATAGCCGTGGCAATGGACAGCCAGGCGTAGCGCGTAAGCGACAACGCGTTGGTGTTAATCATTATTTGATGTCCTGTAACGGGGCTGCGAACTCACACTGTATGAGTAAAATAGAGACTAAGCTGGTCAATACTGGCTAAGGTTATTTTGCGCGCAGGGCAACAGCGCATTGAGTTGACAGTTTAGCCAGATAGGCAAGCGCATTGATGGCTTATGCTCACATTTATATCAACTATTTCAAATAACAACCGACGATGACTGTGGACTGGGACGGGGGCAAGATAGGGCAGGAAAATAGCGATTGTTCCCGCTTTAGGGGCGCGATAATTTTATCAACGGTAGAAATAAAAAAAACCACCCTAGGGTGGCTATAACGACATTACTACTTTATTGCTTTTGATTATTCTGTAATTTTCCCATGGTACCCGGGACGAGACTTGAACTCGTACAGCGCGAACGCCGAGGGATTTTAAATCCCTTGTGTCTACCGATTCCACCACCCGGGCTCCGGGAAAATTGGAGGCGCGTTCCGGAGTCGAACCGGACTAGGCGGATTTGCAATCCGCTACATAACCGCTTTGTTAACGCGCCATAAATCTACTAATTTCTTACGGTTAGGCAGAAAAACCTTCTGCATAACGAATCTGGAGCGGGAAACGAGACTCGAACTCGCGACCCCGACCTTGGCAAGGTCGTGCTCTACCAACTGAGCTATTCCCGCATTAATCAGAACCTGCTGATTTTTTTGATTATCTTCAGGCCGATTGCTCACTGCCTTCCGATGCGTTGCATTCTACTTACCTGACGCGATGAGTCAATAAAATTATCAACCCATCGTGACTGACTGCCGTTTTTTGAAGCACTTCGATCAAGGTTCCAGCAAATCATTGCGCGCCGCAAACAAATACTGAAACATCGACCAGAAAGTCAGTACGGCCGCAATGTACAGGGCAATCACCCCTACGCCAACCGCAATATCGTTGGGACGCCATAGCAAGGCAACCAACGACAGCATCTGCGCTGTGGTCTTCACTTTACCGATCCACGACACCGCCACGCTGCTGCGTTTGCCGATCTCGGCCATCCATTCTCTCAATGCCGAAATAATAATTTCTCGGGCGATCATGGTGGCGGCAGGCAGGGTTATCCACCAGGCGTGAAAATGTTCGGCCACCAGCACCAGCGCAATGGCCACCAATACCTTATCGGCTACCGGATCCAAAAAAGCGCCAAAGCGGGTAGTTTGTTTCCAACGGCGCGCCAGATAGCCATCAAACCAGTCGGTAATGGCAGCGATAACAAAGATGCCGGCGCAGGCGACAGCGGCCCAGTCATACGGCAGATAAAAAGCCAGTACGAAAAAAGGGATCATGGCCACGCGAAACAGGGTAAGGCACGTCGGTATATTAAATTGCATGGGCGTAGGTAACTATCTGTCCGATGTAGATATTATGAGTATGTTGCTACAATGGCCCTAGTGTTTCAACGCATTATGGATCTTTTCTGCCAATGCGTGTGAAATACCCGGCACTTTTGCAATTTCCTCTGCGCTGGCATTCAATAAAGGTTGAATACCTCCCATATATTTCAGTAAAACCTGTCGCCTTTTTGGTCCAACGCCTTCGATCTCCTCCAATGCGCTGGTATTTTTCACCTTGGCGCGTTTCTGGCGGTGACCGGTGATGGCATGATTATGCGAATCATCACGGATATGTTGTATCACATGCAGCGCTGGCGAGTCAGAGGGCAACGCAATCCCCTCGCCTTCCGCCTTAAAGAATAGCGTTTCAAGGCCCGCTTTGCGATCGGCACCTTTGGCAATGCCAATCAATAACGGCTTGCTTTTATCCCAGGTAACATCCAGCCCCTTAAAAACATCCAGCGCCATACCCAGTTGCCCTTTACCGCCGTCGATAAAAATCACGTCGGGAATTTTCGACTCTTCTATCGCCTTGCCGTAACGTCGGTTCAATACCTGAGTCATGGCCGCATAGTCATCTCCCGGCGTAATGCCGGCAATATTATAGCGACGATATTCGGCGCGTAACGGACCATTGGCATCAAAGACCACGCAGGAAGCCACGGTCTGCTCCCCCATGGTATGGCTGATATCAAAACACTCCATGCGATTGATTTCGGCCAGATTAAGGGTCTTGGCCAACTCGGCCAGACGCTGATGGATAGTCGAGCGCTCGGATAAGCGAGTGGTCAGCGCGGTAGTGGCATTAGTACGGGCCAGTTTTAGATAGCGGGCGCGATCGCCCCGTGGCTTGCTTTGAATATGCACTTTACGCCCGGCCATTTCGCTGAGCGACTCCGCCAGCAGATCTTTTTCGGGCAGGCTAAAGTCGAGCAGAATTTCGCCGGGTAAGGTCCGCGCCTGGCTGCCCTGCAAATAAAACTGTCCCACAAAGGTCTGCACCACCTCTGACAGCTCGGTTCCTCCCGGCACTTTCGGGTAGTAGCTACGACTGCCCAGTACTTTCCCCTGGCGAATAAACAGCACGTGCAGACAGGCCATGCCCGACTCAAAAGCCACGCCGATAACATCGAGGTCTTCGCTGTTGCCGCTGACAAACTGTCGTTCGGTGACACGTCGCACGGCCTGGATCTGGTCGCGATAACGTCCAGCATCTTCAAAACGCAGGGTTTTGCTGGCCTGTTCCATGCGCTCAATCAGTTGAGTCAGCACCTGCTGATCCTTGCCTGCCAGGAACAGCCGCACAAACTCGACCTGCTGTTGATACTCCTCTTCGCTCACCAGCCCAGTGACGCAAGGCCCAAGGCAGCGCCCAATCTGATATTGCAGGCAGGGGCGCGAACGGTTGCGATAGACACTGTTTTCGCACTGGCGAATAGGAAACAGCTTTTGCAATAGCGCCAGCGTCTCTCTGACCGCATAAGAGTTGGGGAAAGGCCCAAAATACTCACCTTTGGCATGCTTGGCACCACGGTGAATAGTCAGACGGGCATGGGTATCGGCACTGAGGAAAATCAGCGGGTAGGATTTATCATCACGCAATAACACGTTATAGCGCGGCTGATAAAGCTTGATGTAGTTATGTTCAAGCAGTAAGGCTTCTGTCTCGGTATGGGTTACCGTAACATCAATCTGCTCGATATTCTTGACCAGGGTCTCCGTCTTGCGGCTTGACACCTGGGTACGAAAATAACTGGAAAGCCGTTTTTTAAGATCTTTGGCTTTACCGACATAAATCACCGTCCCGCTTGCATCATACATTCTGTAGACGCCGGGTTGGCTGGTGACCGTTTTTAAAAAGGCCTGGGGATCAAAACGCTCATTACTCACTGCCAGACAACGTCTCCGAGTTGAAAAGACCATGGCGAATTGCCAGATGCGTTAATTCTACATCACCACTGATATTTAGTTTACTAAACATTCTATAGCGATAGCTGTTAACCGTCTTCGGGCTCAGATTGAGCTGTTCTGAGATTTCATTAACCTTTTGCCCTTTGGTGATCATCAGCATGATTTGCAGCTCACGTTCAGACAAACTGTCAAACGGGGTGTCTGACTGCGGTTCAAGCTGACTAAGTGCCATCTGCTGGGCAATATCAGAAGCAATATATCGCTGACCAGATGAAACCAGGCGGATTGCATTCACCACTTCCTGTGGCGCTGCACCCTTGCTGAGGTATCCCGATGCTCCTGCCTGCATCACCTTGGCAGGTAACGGATTTTCCGTATAAATCGTCAGCATGATAATCTTGATGTCAGGACAGAAACGCACAATTTTCTTGGTCGCTTCCAACCCGCCGATACCCGGCATATTCATATCCATCAAGACAATATCGACATGGTTGCTGCGACACCATTTTACGGCATCTTCACCGCACTGGACTTCGTCAACAACTTTAATGCCTTTGATATCCTCAAGAATGCGTCGAATCCCTGCGCGCACCAGTTCGTGGTCATCTACAAGAAGAACGCTAATCAAAGAGAATTCTCCAAAAGTAAGGGCGTCACACGGTCGTATTTTTCATTATCTTGCTAAGTGAGTTGCAATTTTTTGCAAAAAGACACAGAACAATACATAAGCAAAAAAGAGTAAGCAGCATCAGGTCAAACGTCTGGCAGCTAAAACCCGAAACTAACAAACATGACTGCGGAGATAAAAAACAAAAACTAAACTTTATTAAATACACTGGTACATTTTACTGCATCCAGTGGAAATTAACCAAGCTTTGATTGTAAAAACCTTCGCCAGAAAAATGTAAAACTTAAATTCCACGAAGGCAAGTGAAGTCAATCAATCAGATAGTAAAATCCTATAAAAATCATAAAATAGCGCCTATACTTAAGAAAAAAAAGCCTTGTCAATTAAGAAAAGTCCGGCTTTCCACCAGCAGGTTATATTAGCGAACAAAATAACAGCAGTAGCTTGTGAGGATATATCGCTGATTTCAGCTAAGATTATTTAATTACTTAGCGTTAACCTTAAAATATTTAATATGAAAAAAATTCAGACGCATATTGAAGCATTCTCATTCTTAAAGATATGTTTAGTATTCTTTACGCATCTGCTTATTTTTCTTTCTTTTTTTAAGGTTTTAGCGGCATTCCCCCTCTCCGCTACTACGCCCCGCTCCCAGCAACAATGAGGAGTGTGCTAGTATGACGCCACTTTTTCGGCAGCCTGGCCAGTATAGGCTGCAAAGTCATGAACATGTTACCTGACAGCCCCGCCGTCTGTCGGTTTTTAAGGAGATAAAATGAGCGCATGTGATTTTACCACCCAGGCTAATGTTGAAACCCTGGCTATCGAGGTGGCTTGCCTCAAGGCTACCTTGACACTGATGCTTAAAGCTATCGGCCAGGCTGATGCGGGTAAGGTAGTTCTGAATCTGGAAAAATTTATTAGCCAGATCGAAGATCCTCAGCAGGCTGAAGTGTTTAATGCCACCCTGCAACAAATCAAGTTTGGCTACCGCCAGTAAGTTCACAGGCGCGGGGCTGCCTCGCGCAGACTTGATGTAAAAGAGAGCCACCGCGGTTCTCTTTTTTTTCATCCGCTCCCCCCGTCCAGGGCCTGTTAATTGCCAATGCCCCCCACCTGGTTAAAACCTGCTAAAATAAAGAACCATTAATAAGTTAAAGGCATAGCAATGAACGACAAAGATGAAGAGAACAAAACAAAAGCCGACGAAGTACATATCAGCGACGGTTTTGCCAAAATGCATAAAGTGGCAGAGAAACTGACCGAGGAAGAGCTCAACCAAATTGCTGAAGACGCCAAAAAAGCAGCAGAAGACGCACAGAAATTACGTCGCCACTAAGTTTTAACCGGCATTACCTCGCCGTTTGCGGAACTCCACAGCACCATGCATGAGAATTTTTTAGCAGAAAACCAGTCGATTGCCGCCGTGGCAATTGATTACCAACATGGCGATTGCGAACCCGTACATAGTCATCGTTGCTCTCAGCTGATCCATGCACTTTCCGGCGTCGTCCAGGTTTCCACCCCGCTTGGGGTCTGGATGGTGCCCTCGGGACGCGGGGTGTGGTTACCGGCCCATGTCAGCCACAGTCTGCGTTTTATTGGCGGCGTTCAGGCCCGTACTTTGTTTGTCGATCCCCTGGCCCGCGCCGATCTGCCCTCACAGTGTCAGGTAGTCCAAGTCTCCCCGCTGCTGCGTGAGTTAATCCTCGCCTCTTTTCACCTCCCCGTGCAGTACACGCCGGGCGGTCGCGACGAAAGGATCACCGAACTGATCCTCGATGAACTGCGACTGCTGCCCATTTTACCGCTACATTTGCCGCAGGCGACAGATCCGCAGTTAGTTGCCCTCTGTCAACAAATCTGCAGCAATTTATCGGCGACCTGGGAACTTGAAGAGATTGCCGGCACACTGGGGATCAGCGCCCGAACGCTGTCACGACGTTTTCAGCGCGAAACCGGGCTGCGATTTAGCGACTGGCTACGACGTGCCAAAATTCTGGCGGCAATGAATGCGCTGGCGATGGGGCAAACGGTGCTGGAAGTGGCGCTGGAACTGGGTTACGACAGTCCAAGCGCGTTTAGTGCCATGTTTCGTAGAACGCTGGGCGTTTCTCCCAGCGAATATATTAATCCGGCCATTCGCCCGATGCTGACGACCCGTTAACGCAGCAACTGTGCGCAGGCGTTAAACAAGGCCTGGAGCGAGGCGCTGGAGACATCGTTGTCAATCCCGACGCCATACACTCGTTCCCCCTGAGGACGCTGGCAACTAACATAGGCCACGGCGCGACTGTGACTCTGATGTCCCAGAGTGTGCTCATGGTAATCACCAATTTCCAGCATAAGATCAAAACTGCGTTGCAGTGCGTTTACCGCCGCTGACAACAGGCCATTGCCACGCCCCACCAGCGTCAATGTATTGCCCTGATAATTGACTGTGGCATTGAAATCACGCAGCTGACTTTCATTAGTACGGATATCGTAGCTCAACAGTTGCATTTCCGGCTGTTCAACCAACCCATAGCGTTGACGGAATAAGTGCCAGACATCACGGGTCCCCATCTCCTTGCCGCTGCTATCGGTGGCATTTTGCACGGCTTTGCTGAACTCAATCTGCAAACCACGCGGCAACTGCAAACCATGATTTTGCTCGAGCAACCAGGCAGCCCCGCTTTTTCCCGACTGACTGTTGACGCGGATCACCGCTTCATAACTGCAGCCGACATCGGCCGGATCCAATGGCAGATAGGGGACTTGCCAACGCGGCTCATTACGTTGTTTCTGCGCAGCGAAACCTTTTTTGATCGCATCCTGGTGCGAACCGGAAAAGGCGGTAAAGACCAGTTCACCGGCATAAGGATGGCGCGGGTGTACCGGTAACTGGTTACACTGCTCCACGGTTTCAACAATGTGCTTCAAATCGCTGAAATCCAGCCCGGGTGAGATCCCCTGGGTATAGAAATTCAATGCCAGCGTCACCAAATCGACATTGCCGGTGCGTTCACCATTACCAAACAGACATCCCTCTACCCGGTCGGCACCGGCTAACATTGCCAATTCGGCACAGGCCACGCCGGTCCCGCGGTCATTATGCGGATGCACGCTGATAGAAACGCGATCGCGGCGGCTAAAGTGGCGGCAGAACCACTCAATCTGGTCGGCATAGATATTCGGCGTACTGACTTCAACCGTTGCTGGCAGATTAAGGATCATCGGTCGTTCGGCACAAGGCTCCCAGACAGCAGCGACGGCCTCGCAGACTTCCAGCGAGAAATCCAGCTCGGTAAAACAGAAGGTTTCCGGTGAATATTCAAATACCCATTGGGTTTGTGGATAGCGTTCGCAAAGCTGGCGGATCTGCCGGGCACCGCGCACCGCCAACTCCAGAGTGGCCGCCTTATCCTGATTAAACACCACCTCGCGAAAGATCGGCGAAGTGGCATTATATAAATGCACAATTGCGCGGGGAACATCGATCAATGACTCAAAGGTGCGCTCGATGAGATCGCTGCGCGACGGCGTCAATACCTGGATATAGACATCCTCCGGGATAGCGTTATCGGCGATCAATCCACGCACAAAATCAAAATCCGTTTGTGAAGCCGAAGGGAAAGCCACTTCAATCTGCTTAAAACCACAGTGCAACAACAGATCAAAAAATAGTCTCTTGCGCTCATTATCCATAGGTTCGGCAAGCGACTGGTTACCGTCGCGGAGATCGCTGGAGCACCATTGCGGCACTTTATCCAGGGTTCTTCCCGGCCATTGGCGATCGGTCAAATTTACCGGTGGGAAAGCAACATATTTTTGCGACGGGTCGGCTAACATACTTTTTCTCCATTATTCACTGCGGACCATATTCCGCTGCCAAAAAGAGTATGGCGCAATGCACTCGGTGATGCGCCTCGCTAAATGACAGCCACCCACGCAGAACGGACAAAAAGAAACTGAAAAAGATTATGAACTAAGGATATAGTGCTAATCTCAAAAATGACGCTGACTGCACGCTGAGGCTGCACGCATGAAAAGGGTTCTGAATCCAAACGAGAGTAAAAGGCTTTCTGCTCTGCAAGAGCTTAAGGCCCTGGAAACGTCTAATGACGACGTGCTGGATCTGATCACCAAACTGACCCGTGAAATTTTTGACGTTCCCATTTGCCTGATTACCCTGCTGGATGAACACCAACAGTGGTTTAAGTCCAAAATCGGCACCACTCTCGAGCGTGCCGACCGAACAACGGCATTTTGTGACCACACCATCCGCTCGGAAGCAGTGTTTATCGTTGAAGATGCGCGATTAGATGATCGTTTCAAAAATAGTCCGCTGGTCGCCGGACCACCCAATATCCGTTTTTACGCCGGTGCTCCGTTGATCACTCGTGAAGGCTTTGCCCTCGGCAGCCTGTGCCTGCTTGCAGATACGCCCCTGCAATTTAGCCATCGTCAAAAAGATATGCTGACCGACCTGGCTGCTATCGTCATTGATATCATTGAAACACGCCACGCCGTTGCCTTGACCGATATTGTTACCCGCCTGCCCAATCGGCAGCGACTGATTGCCGATCTCGACCTGTTACAACAACAGGATAGCGAAACCAGCTACCTGCTGATTTTGGTCGATACCCTGGATACCCTTTACGCCTACGATATTGGCCGCGCGATGGGGATCCCGCTGGTAGAAGATATTCTGGCCAATATCGGTACCTTCCTGCGCAGTGAGCTTAACGAGAACGAAAAAGTCTACAGCCTGGTGCTGGGACGTTTTGCGATTATCAAAAAACTGGAAGACCAGGCGACTATTTTTAACGATCTGCAGTTGGCAGCCGATAAAATTCAGCAAAATATCACCGCTGACATTCCCATTAAGGTTCATCTGCACGCCGGATATACCCAATTTTCGAATCCATTTAAACTGCCGCAGGAGATTGTCCGCGAAGCCATGTCGGCATTGCATGAGGCGATCATTGAAAAGCAGTTATTGATGCCGTATCAGTTGGATAAGGATCACCACCAGCTGCGTGCCTTTAGCTTGCTTAATGACTTGATTAGCAGCGTGCATTCGGGAGAAGGTCTGGAGTTGCTGTATCAACCTAAAATTCGGCTTAATGATAAAAAGCTGAATGGTGTTGAAGCCCTGCTGCGTTGGCAGCACCCGACGCTGGGATTAATCTCCCCTTCCGAGTTTATCCCGCTGGCGGAAAAAACCCCGTTAATTACCCCATTGACCGACTGGGTGATCACCCAGGCGATCAAGCAGATTGCCAGTTGGCAAAAATCAGGCATGGATATTAATGTCTCCATTAATATTACTGCCAATAACCTGCTGGAACGGGACCTGGTAAAAAGAATTCATGCGGCGCTGATTACCCATCAAGTCTCCCCGGCCATGCTGGAGATTGAGTGTCTTGAAACGCAGCAAATGGTCGATAGCCCTTTCGCCGTAGCGTCGCTAAATGCCCTGAAACAACTGGGGATTAAAATTGCCCTCGATGATTTTGGCTCCGGCTATAGCAATCTCAATTATCTGCAGAATATCCCCGCCGAAGTGCTGAAACTTGATCAGTCACTGGTGCAGGCGATTTGTAGTGATTACAAAAGCAAAGTGATTGTGAAATCGATGATCGATATGGCACACGCCCTGAGCTATTCAGTGATCGCCGAAGGCGTGGAAGATGAAGCGACGCTGCTGTGTCTTGAAGAGTTTAACTGCGATACGGTGCAGGGCTTTTATTACTCGCAGCCGATGGCGCAGGATAAAATCATCGACTGGTCAAAAGCCTATTCATGATGCGCGGCAGTGGTCAGCCACGCATTTTGCGCCAATATCAGGCTATTTGCTCGGGACCGGCCAGTAAGAAACTGGCCACCGCGCGTTCCAGCTGTTGCGAGTGTTGTAACAGTTGTACCGAGCCGCTGGCAGTAAGTCCGGCAAGTTGGCTATTTTGCTCAGTCACCCGATGCAGAGCAGAGATACGTTCTGACACCTCGTCCAGGCTTTCGCGCTGAGTATGTGAGGCCTGGGAAATTTCAGTGACCAGCGAGCTTAAGCCGCTAAACAGGCTGATAATTTCGCGCAGACAGCGGCTTAATATCTGCACCGAACCCGATCCGGCAGATACCTGCTCCATCGACTTGTTAATCAATTGATGGATGCCCTGGGTAGAATGACTGCTTTTTTGTGCCAGCAGGCCAATCTCCTTCGCCACCACCGCAAATCCACGCCCGCTCTGTCCGGCATGGGCCGCCTCTATCGCCGCATTCAGGGCCAGAATATTGGTCTGGAAGGCAACGCTATCGATTAATGCAACGATACTGCTCATCTCAGATGATTGGTCGACAATCACTTTCATCGATAATTCAACCTGTTGCATTATATCACCGCCGTTAACCGCCACTTCCTTAGCCTGCGCGGCGCGGGAGCTGGCCAGTTCGGCATGCTCGGTATTATCTTTAACTTTCTGGTTTAGCTCATTAATATGCGTCGCCGCGTGCTGTAACTCTTCGTTTTGTGTCTCTGCCTGCTGCGAAAGGGTTTCATTGCGCTGGGCAATCTGATTCACTCCCTGATAAATCTGCTCAGAGGCACTACGCACTTCACTAACCAGTTGGCGCAATCCTTGCTGCATATTTTGCAGACTGTAACTTAATTGCTGTACTTCGATAACAGGGGAATGACTGACTGTCAGCGTTTGTGAAAGATCGCCATTAGCCAAAATATTAATATTGGCAATCAGCTGCTTTAAGGGATTAATAATTTTTCGCCGGGCGACAAGCCAAACGGCCAGAGAAATAAAGGCAACCACCGCCAATGCGGCAATAAATAGCTTTGTGGTTAAAGATAACGAGCGCAATAGTTGCTCACTGCCCAGGCGAGTGATCTCATCGTTAACCTTTAGGTAGGCATAATACTTGTCGCTGAAATCGCTTTCAAAGGCCTGGATCGGCACTTCAAAAAATACATCAATACTATTTTTGCTTTGTAAACCTGCGGCCTGTTCCTGTAAACCCTGATAGAAACTCTGATAGGCGTCTTTCAGTTCCTGTTGCGCTTGTCCCATCTCCGGGGATGTCGCGACGCTCAGTTGGCTAAACTGCAGAAATGCCTGATGAGAGGCTTCCAGCGCGCTCAGCGACTCTTGCATCAGGCTGTGCCAGCTGCCGTCAGACCCGGTTTCCTTATCTTGCATAAAGTAAATCCCGGCGCGGTTAAGCTTATCGCTGGCAATCAGCAACTCCATTCTGGCTTTATCCATGATCGCCTGCTGATTATGCAGACTGTCGTTGGCCACAACACTTTGGGTGGCGTGCTGTAAAATATTGGATAACACCAGCGTAGAAAAAAGTTGTACAGATGAAAATAAGGCAATAATCCAAATTAAATAAAACATAATGCTTTTAGTTTTTCTGAGAAAATGCGTATTGCCCTTTAAAAATAACAACATCAAACCAGGAAGCCTGCTAAAAAAAGATCGCATGATAGGCCTTCATAAAATCAATAGATAGGCCATTCTACGCAGCAAAAATGACAGAAATATTTCAGTGGTATTTACAGGGTAATAGAGGAGGGTGTTACTTGTTACTTAAGGTAAATCACCTGATAAAATTATATCAAAAAAGCAAGGTAAAATATTTCAAGTAAAATATTAATTGATGATTATTAAATCATACAGAGAGAAAAAACTTACGAGAAGCTATTTGATTGAGCAGATAATAATAGGTGGTTAATAATTACTTTAATACAGCGGGGAATAATGAATTGATATTATTGATACTGTTTAGCGAGGTAAGAAAAAAACCTAACTCACTGAAATTGTTGGTGGGTCGTGGCGGGTTCGAACCGCCGACCAATTGATTAAGAGTCAACTGCTCTACCAACTGAGCTAACGACCCAACGGCACGGATTATTCGCTTCTGGGCGTCAGATGTCAATTACTTAATAGATTTTTTTCTCTTGGCCGGAGCATAACCATGATGTTGATAGTCATCAGGTAATAATCAGGTATTATTCAGCCCCCTCTGCGAGAATATTTTGTCTAATAAACACTCACTGAGGTGGTATGTAAAAATAATGATACATTTATTATTAGATTATTTTTCATCGAGGTTATAATTGGCCGGAATTTAACATTATCATGACCCGCTTCTGCCAGTGAGCCGTTAATCCTCGATAGGTAGACAACCATAAATAGCAATAAAAAGAGCCAGATAGAGCTTATACTTCATATACGACAGGAATAAACACGATATGTCACAAGATTCAAAAATCCTCACGCAGTCGGCGGAAGACACGCCAGAGCATCTGCGTCGCAACCTGAGTAACCGCCATATCCAGTTAATCGCCATCGGCGGTGCTATCGGCACCGGGCTGTTTATGGGCTCGGGTAAAACCATCAGCCTGGCTGGCCCCTCGATCATATTTGTCTATATGATTATCGGTTTTATGCTGTTCTTTGTGATGCGGGCCATGGGCGAGCTGCTGCTGTCCAATCTGGAGTATAAATCCTTTAGCGATTTTGCCGCTGACCTGCTCGGTCCCTGGGCGGGCTATTTCACTGGCTGGACCTATTGGTTCTGCTGGGTGGTCACCGGCATTGCCGATGTGGTCGCCGTCACTTCTTACGCGCAGTTCTGGTTTCCGGGGCTGTCACAGTGGGTCGCCTCGCTGATTTTTGTGTTGGTACTGTTTAGTCTCAACCTGGCCACCGTAAAAATGTTCGGCGAGACAGAGTTCTGGTTTGCGATGATCAAAATTGTCGCTATCGTTGGCCTGATCATTACCGGACTGGTGATGGTATTGCTGCACTACCATACTCCGGGCGGCTCCGTGGCCTCGGTAAACAATTTGTGGAATAACGGCGGCTTCTTCCCGAAAGGCATTAGCGGATTTTTTGCCGGTTTCCAGATAGCCATTTTTGCCTTTGTCGGCATTGAACTGGTGGGTACCACTGCGGCAGAAACCAAAGATCCGAAAAAATCTCTGCCTCGGGCGATTAACGCCATTCCAGTGCGCATCATTATGTTTTACGTCTTCGCGCTGGTGAGCATTATGTGCGTCACCCCCTGGGGTGAGGTTGCGGCTGACAAAAGCCCGTTTGTTGAACTCTTTGTCCTTGCCGGCTTACCTGCCGCGGCCAGTATTATCAACTTTGTGGTGCTGACCTCTGCTGCCTCTTCGGCCAATAGCGGGATTTTCTCCACCAGCCGCATGCTGTTTGGGCTGGGACAAGAGGGTATGGCGCCAAAAAGCTTTGCCAAACTCTCCTCGCGGGCAGTACCGTCAAACGGGTTGATTTTCTCCTGTATCTGCCTGCTGGGTGGTGTGGTGCTGATTTATCTGATCCCCAATGTCATCACGGTCTTTACCCTGGTGACCACGGTGTCGGCGATCCTGTTTATGTTTGTCTGGACGATTATTCTTTGCTCTTATCTGGTCTATCGTCGCAAGCGTCCGCAACTGCATGCCGCTTCAGACTATAAAATGCCGCTGGGCATCCCGATGTGCTGGGTGGCAATGGCCTTCTTTGCCTTTGTCCTGGTACTGCTGACCCTGCAAAGTGACACCCGTCAGGCACTGATGGTCACCCCGCTGTGGTTTGTGATTTTGGGTATCGGCTACTGGCTGCGCGGCAGAAAACTCGCCGCCTGATTTTTGACGCTGTTG
This sequence comes from Rouxiella aceris, assembly GCF_012933545.1. Lineage (GTDB taxonomy): Bacteria > Pseudomonadota > Gammaproteobacteria > Enterobacterales > Enterobacteriaceae > Rouxiella > Rouxiella aceris. The sequence continues at coordinate 204,053 of NZ_JAADJU010000004.1, forward strand.
ATATCAACATCCGGCGCGCCCTGCGCCGGATGCAAATAACCCCGCTGACGCTCACAGTGTCAGCATAATCCCGCCGTCAATCGCCAACTCCTGTCCGGTAATAAAACCGTTTTGCAGCAAAAACAGATAACCGCTGGCCAGTTCGTCCAGGGTGGCTACCCGTTTGAGCGGGATCAACTCGCAGAAACGCTGCTCAATCTCCAGCCGTTGTGCCGTGGGCAAATCGCGCCAGAACGGCGTGGGCGTCCAGGTCGGTGCCACTGCATTAACGCGAATACGCGGTGCCAGCTCCACCGCCAGGCTTTCGGTCAGGGCTTTCAAAGCCATATTGCCAACATAGGCACCGGAGGCCGTATGCGGCCGTCCTCCACTCCCCGAGGTAAAGACCATGCTACCGTTGGTATTGAGTTTCGAACTGATAATACGCGCCACCTGTAAATTGGCCTGAAACTTGGCGTCAATATTTTTGCTGATTTCACCCAAATCGGCACTGAGTAATCCGCCGCCCATGGCGCCACCCAGCATCGACACCATATGGTCGATCGGCGGTAGATCCGCTACAAATTCACTAAATGCCCGGATATCGGTGGCATCAAGTTTTACCGCCTCTACGCGGCCGGTCAATGCTGCCAGCGTCGCCTGTGCGTGGTCTAATCGTTTAGCGTCACGACCGAGAATAAGCAGATCTGCCCCCTGCTCTGCCGCCAGTTCGGCAACACGCAGGCCAATACCCGAACTGCCGCCGATAATCAAAATACGTTTGTTTTTTAGCGTCATCATCTTGCTCTGCTTTAGGTTGAGATTAATTACAATGCGTTGGCGATACTTCGGGCAACCTGCAAGTCGTTTTCGCCGGAGGAACCGCTGACGCCAACGGCGCCGATAATCTGCCCCTCGAAGAGTAAAGGCAGGCCGCCTTTTAAGGGCAGCAGATCGGGAACCGTCAGCATGGCGGTCTGCCCCTGATTAATCATCTGTTCAAAGCGTTCGCTGCTGTCTTCAATGCTGGCAGCGGTGCGCGCTTTACCTTGGGCGACATTGATCGACACAATGGCCGCCTGATCCATACGAGCAAATGCCACCAGCAAACCAGCGCGGTCAACGATGGCAATACTGACCGCCATATCCTGTTGACGCGCGGCGGCCAAGCCGATGTTGAGCAACTCATTTGCTGCCGCAATGGTGATATGACTTACGTGATAAGACGGAGACAGCATATTTTTTTACCTTTAATTATCCGATAGTAGCCGGACCCGCAGCAGGTCAACTTCCCTTTAACTTAACATTTGGCTTAAGGTGGCAGTACTGCCAGACTGGTCAACACTGTATTGACGAAAAAGGAATATTCATGCCGGTATTAATGGATATCAAAAGCTTTGTCAGCGTCGCTGAAGCCGGTGGTTTCAGCCGCGCAGCGCGCCAATCGGGGGTCTCCACCTCGGTGATTAGTCGACGGGTTGACCGGCTGGAAGGGGAACTGGGGGTTTGTCTGCTGCTGCGTAATACCCGCCATATCACCTTGACTGCCGCCGGCGACGAGTTTTATCGTCGGGGAAAACAGATCCTCGCCGAGTTGGAAGATGCCTATCAGGCGGTGGCCGAGCCGGTTGAAGCCATCGGCGGACCGCTGCGCATCACGGCACCCTACTCATTCGGTATTCGCTATCTGGAACCGGTGCTCGATCAGTTGGCGCTGCACTACCCCCAGTTGGAGTTAGATATCTCCTATAGCGATCACTATGCCGATCTGCAAAATGAACCTTATGACGTGGCGGTGCGCATCGGTAGAATTAATGAGCTGAGCTTTGCTGCTCGCAAAATTAGTTCACTGCGCACGGTGGTGGTCGCCAGCCAGGACTATCTTCGGCAATATGGTCGCCCGGACTCGTTGGCAGAGCTAAGCTCGCGCGACTGCCTGATCTATTCGGGCCGCACACTGGCAGAATGGGTTTTCGAAAAACAGGGCGTCACCACTCGGGTTCTGCCCGGGGGACGCTATCGTTCAGACTCCGGCGAAGTGTTATTACGCTGGCTGCTTGCCGGGCGCGGCATCGCCAATTTACCGGCGTATATGGTCAGCGAGGCGCTGGCAGCGGGCCAGGTCGAGATTCTGTTTACCGACTATCGCCTGCCAGAGTATGATTTGTATATTTTACGACCACCGGGTGTTCGCGTTGCCGGCAAGGTGCGCGTATTTATTGATCGCCTAACCGCCTATTGTCAGCAATGCGCCATCAGCAACCTTTAAGCTCGCTGTTTTGCAGCGTCTGCCAGATTTCGTTCATCGCCGGATTACCTGATGCATGAGCCAGTCTGACGACCACAGGCATAAACAGCGAAGACGGATAATCGACATCGATAACATGATAGTTATCGAGATCCTGGGCATTGACCTCGGAAACCGGCAGCAGGGTAGCGGCCTCAACGCCCAGATTAAACAGCTCGAGGATAAAGCGCGGTTCAGATACCTGCATAATGATATTAATATCCAGCGAGTATTTATGCAGAATATCCATGATCACTTCGAAGGTGCCGTTGCCTCCCACCCGGTGCAAGAGAATTAACGGGAAAGAGATCATGCTTTCCAGGGTAATGGTTGGCCCGGGCGGGGTCGGCATTAAACTTTTGGCGATCACCGCCACCAATTTCATTGCCCCCATATCGATAAACTCAAAGGCTTTACTGGTTTTCGGTTTTTGGATCAGCGCAATATCGATAATGCGCTGGACCAGCAAAAATTCCAAATGGCTGGAATCTGCGACCGAAATATTAATTTCAATATCAGGATGGCGCTTAGTCAACTCATGAATAAACTGACTAAAATAAGTCAAGAACAGATAGGAAATACCAATGCGAATAGTTTTTTTATTTCTGCTGGCAATCAGTAAGGTTTGCAGACGAATATTATCAATATTATTGAGTATTTCTTTTGAGTTCTGATAGAGATAGACACCGGCTTCGGTAGGCACCATAGCCCGATTAGAGCGATCAAACAGCGGTGCGCCCACTTCGGCTTCCAGCTCCTGTAACCGCTTGCTCAGCGGCGGCTGCGCCATATTGAGCACCCGGGCGGCATGGCTGATCGAGCCTTGCTCAACGATAGTGCAGAAATACCGCATTCTTTTAAGATCCATTTGTGACCCCGATCTCAGACTTCTTGCCAAGTAACACTTTTATATTATTGATGACAGCGCACAGGCTCATATCATCACCGAAAACCCTTTATTAGCCGCTATAATAAATTAAGAATATATTTATAGTCAATTTGTTAAAATATAATTAATTGCAATACAGTCTTAATAGTTACGTAACATATGCCATCAGCATGTTAACAAAGCGTTACAGGCAAACGAAAAAATAACTATTTTATAAGCTCAACCTTTCTGATCTACCTGCATACTTAAACGGTATTTTTTATTTTATGGGCATAAGAGTAATTTTAATTTGCACCACGGTTATTTTTAACTTAACTGAGCAAATAAAATGAAAAAGAACACCCAGAGAAATAAAGAAACGCCAATTCACGATCTTCGTTCGGCCATCGAATTTCTGCAAACCCTACCCAATGAAATCGTCTCCACGGATGTAGAAGTCGATCCCAACGCTGAACTGTCCGGGATCTATCGCTACGTAGGTGCTGGCGGTACCTGCGAACGCCCAACGCGTAAAGGTCCGGCCATGATGTTTAACAACGTCAAAGGTTATCCGGACGTGCGCGTGGTCACCGGTATTCTTTCTACCCGCGAACGTACCGGCCATCTGCTGGGCTGCGCGCCAGAGAAATTGGGTTTCCTGCTAAAGGACTCGGTGCAAAACCCGATCCCGCCGGTAACCATTGAGCGTGGACAGGCTGCCTGCCAGGAAGTGATCCATCTGGCCAGTTCTCCCGAATTTGATATCCGTACGCTATTACCGGCACCGACCAATACCGAAGAAGATGCGGGTCCCTACTTCACCATGGGCCTGTGCTACGCCTCCGACCCGGAAACCGGTGAGTCTGACGTCACCATTCACCGTCTATGTGTGCAAAGCCGTGATGAACTGACGATGTGGCTGACACCAGGACGCCATATCGACGCCTTCCGCCAAAAAGCCGAAGCTGCCGGTAAACCGCTGCCAATCTCCATCAGCATTGGTGTCGATCCGGCAATTAATATTGCTGCCTGCTTTGAGCCACCCACTACGCCACTGGGTTATGACGAACTGAACGTCGCCGGTGCACTGCGCGGTTATCCGGTTGAGCTGGTTAACTGTATCAGCATCAACGAACGGGCCATCGCCCACTCGGAGATCGTTATCGAAGGCGAATTATTGCCTAACGTACGAATTCGTGAAGACCAAAATACCGATACCGGCAAGGCGATGCCTGAATTCCCGGGTTATACCGGCGATGCCAAAGAAGCTTTACCGGTAATCAAAATCAAAGCTGTCACCCATCGTAAAAACCCGATCCTGCAAACCACCCTGGGTCCAAGCGGTGAACACGTTAATATGGCCGGTATCCCGACCGAAGCCAGTATTCTCGATATGGTGGAACGTGCCATGCCTGGCCGTTTGCTGAATGTTTATGCCCATACTGCCGGTGGCGGCAAACTGTTGGCTGTTCTGCAATTCAAGAAAGCCTCAGCCACCGATGAAGGTCGTCAGCGCCAGGCGGCCCTGTTGGCATTCTCGGCCTTCCCGGAACTGAAACACGTCATTCTGGTGGACGAAGATGTCGATCTCTTTGACAGTGATGACGTACTGTGGGCGATGCAAACGCGCTATCAAGGGGATGTCAGCACCGTCATGATCCCGGGCGTACGTTGCCATCCGCTGGATCCGTCACAAACGCCTGAATTTAGTCCTTTCCTGCCACAGGTGGGTACTTCATGCAAAGTGATCTTTGACTGTACGGTGCCTTTCCATCTGAAGCATCACTTTGAACGCTCTAAATTCAAAAAAGTAGACGTCACACGTTTTCTTCCAGACTTTAAATAACCAGGTAAGCAGGTCATGACAACACGGCGTATTATCATCGGCATCAGTGGTGCCTCAGGTTTCCAATATGGTGTCAAAGCCCTTGAATTGCTGAAACCCATGGATATTGAGGTGCATCTGGTGATGTCCAAAGGTGCAGAGGTAACCCGGGCAATGGAGACGGACTACACACGTCAGCAGGTTATTGCGCTGGCGGACCAGGTCCACGCCATTGGTAATCTCGGTGCCACCCTTTCCAGCGGTTCGTTTAAGACGATGGGCATGCTGATTGCGCCGTGTTCCATGAACAGCCTGGGTTGCATTGCACACAGCCTGACCAGCAATCTGTTAACCCGCGCCGCCGACGTGGTGTTAAAAGAGCGTAGACGGCTGGTATTGATGGTACGTGAAACACCGTTGAATCTTTCACATATCAACAATATGCGCACTGTTACTGAAATGGGCGGGATTATTTTCCCGCCGGTTCCCGCCTTCTATCAGCGACCAAAAAGTCTGGATGATATTGTGACACACAGTGTTGGCCGCGCACTGGACCTGTTTGATTTACCGGTACCCGACTTGCCAAGATGGGGCGACCGGGAAATAACCGATCAGGAACAGATCAGTTAATTCAAATAATAGAAATAACACTTATAGGTGATTGTATGTTGATTGGGCCTTTCGCCAATGGCTCCGCCGTGATTATCGGTGGGCTGGTTGGCGCTTTCCTGGGAACACGTTTACCAGAGAGATTACGTACTGCGCTTCCCATGACCTTTGGACTGTCGTCAATTGGTCTGGGGATCGTATTGATTGTCAAAATAAAATCGCTACCGGCGGTGATACTGGCGTTGATCCTCGGTGCCGCCATCGGCGAATTGATTTACCTGGAAAAAAAGATTGGCCTGTTTGGCAGTGCCTCCAAAAAACTGGTGGAACGCATTGCACCAGCTAAAGAAGGTATGACTGCCGAGGCATTTCAGGAAACCTTTGTGGCAATTTTGGTGCTCTTTTGTGCCAGCGGCACCGGGATTATTGGTGCCATGACCGAAGGGATGACCGGAAACCCGTCGATCCTGCTGGTCAAAACCATTATGGACCTGTTTACCGCCGCCATTTTCGCGACAGCGCTGGGCTATGCGGTGGCGGTGATCGCCATTCCGCAATTGATTATTCAGCTCTGTCTGGCGGCGGCCGCCGGGCTGATTATGCCGCTGACCACTCCTGCCATGATGGGTGATTTCACCGCCGCAGGGGGATTTATTATGCTGGCAGCAGGCTTTCGTATCAGCGGTATCAAGCTGTTTCCGGTGGCCAATATGCTGCCCACCCTGATATTGGTGATGCCGATTTCCTGGCTATGGTCAACCTACGTGCCGTTTTGACCGGCCAATAGTGCTCATCGCCGTAGCGGGATGAGCATTTTTTTGCCTGTCAGATCTTGCACCTCACAGCTCAGGCCGTATTCCACGAGTAATAATTTGCTGAATATTGGCCACCGTCTGCGCAAAAAAAGCCTCATCACTTAATGTCTTACCGCTAATTGCTTCAATCTGCACACTGAAATCCGCATAGTGCTGGGTGGTGGCCCAGAGGGTAAAGATCAAATGCAGAGGCTCAATGGGAGCTATCTGCCCTGCCTGCACCCAGGCGCGAATAATCGCCGATTTTTCATCCACCAGCGCTTTAAGATGGGTGCCCAACTCCTGTTTCAGCAGCGGTGCCCCTTGGACCATCTCCAGGCAGAATAACCGCGAGGCCTGCGGATGGTCGCGGGAGACGCATAGCTTGAGATAGATATACTCGTTAATCGCCGCCATCGGTTGCTGATCGGCAGTCAGCGCCTTGAGCGGTGCCAGCCAGACTTCCAGCAGCCCCTTAAGCACGGCAACGTAGAGCTCTTCTTTAGACGGAAAGTAATAAAGCAGGTTGGTTTTGGAGACATCCGCACGATCGGCCACCTGATCAAGGCTGGTGCCATGAATGCCATATAAAGAAAAAAACTCCAGCGCGGCGGCCATAATGGTGCTGCGTTTAGCCGCCACGGCTCGCGAACGCCGGGTCGCCGGTTTTTTTTGTTCGGTGATGCCCTCTGTTGCCAATTCTTTCACCCTCTCGTCCCGTAGCCTTGCGTGAGCAAAGCATAACAAATCGCACCCATGGCGACTACGCCAGCCCAGGTTTTAGCGCGGCTGATTTAGCCAAAAATTAACAAATGCGCACCATTATTGTTCAATCATGCCTGATTTATGTGCAGTTATTTTTTACCAAATGGTCCACTTTTGACCGTCTGCTCCACTCAAATTTAAAACATTTTTTTAACACACTGATAATAAAGCCGATTTAAAAACTGGCATTGCCTTTGCAAACAGTCTCACTGCGTAGCGCAATTTGGAACCCGCAGGATGCACTCAAGCCGCGCACAGTGAAAGTCCCCAGACAACTGTTCCACAGGTCAGTATCGACCTTGAGCAACGAATGAGGTGTGTTATGAAAATCGGTGTCTTTATTCCTATCGGTAACAACGGCTGGTTGATCTCGGAAACCGCGCCGCAATATCAGCCCACCTTTGAGCTGAACAAAACTATCGTGCAGAAAGCCGAGCATTATCATTTTGACTTTGCGCTGTCGATGATCAAATTGCGCGGATTCGGTGGCAAAACCGAATTCTGGGAACACAATATGGAGTCGTTTACGCTGATGGCCGGACTGGCCGCGGTCACCAGTAAAATAAAACTCTACGCCACCGCAGCGACCCTGGTGATGCCACCCGCTATCGTTGCGCGGATGGCGGCCACCATCGACTCGATTTCCAATGGTCGTTTCGGCGTCAACGTGGTCACCGGCTGGCAGAAACCGGAATATGAGCAGATGGGCATGTGGCCGGGAGATGACTATTTTAGCCGCCGTTATGACTATCTGACCGAATACGTCCAGGTGCTGCGCGACCTGTGGGGTACCGGCCATTGCACCATGCAGGGCGAGTTTTTCACCATGGATGACTGCCGCGTCAGCCCGCGACCACAGGCAGAAATGAAGGTAATCTGCGCCGGACAAAGCGATGCCGGTATGGCCTTCTCCGCCAAATATGCCGATTTTAATTTCTGTTTTGGTAAAGGCGTCAATACTCCTACCGCCTTTGCCCCTACCGCCGCCCGTATGAAAACCGCTGCCGAAGCGGAACAGCGCCAGGTAGCTTCCTACGTGCTGTTTATGATTATCGCCGACGATACCGACGCCGCCGCCCGCGCCAAATGGGAATCCTATAAAGCCGGGGCCGACAGTGAAGCCCTTGCCTGGCTTACCGATCAGAGCAGCAAAGACACCAAATCGGGTGCCGATACCAATGTGCGACAAATGGCCGATCCCACCTCGGCAGTGAATATCAATATGGGTACCCTGGTGGGCTCCTATGCCAACGTCGCCCGCATGCTCGATGAGATTGCCACTGTCCCTGGCACCGAAGGTATCCTGCTGACCTTTGATGATTTTGTTTCCGGCATTGAGAACTTTGGTCAATTTATCCAGCCGCTGATGACCACTCGCCAACATCTGTTGACCAATACTCCCGTCGCAAAAGAGGTAGCCTGATGAACAGGGTAGAAACTGCCGTTGTGCGCCGTAATCCCGGCGCGGTAGAAGATGAAGTGATTTTACCGGCGCGTCCCGAATCGCTGGCGTTTTCGCCACAGCAAACCGCGCTAATCGTTATTGATATGCAAAACGCCTACGCTTCGGCAGGGGGCTATCTCGATTTGGCCGGGTTTGATGTCTCCCATACCGCGCCGGTGATCGCCAATATCAAGCGGGCGATCGCCGCCGCACGCTCTGCCGGTATCAAGGTCATTTTTTTCCAGAACGGCTGGGACAATCAATATGTCGAAGCCGGCGGTGAGGGATCGCCAAACTTCCATAAGTCCAATGCGCTAAAAACCATGCGCAAGCGCCCTGAGCTGATGGGCAAACTGCTGGCCAAAGGCGACTGGGATTACGATCTGGTCGACGAGTTGCAGCCACAGCCCGGTGATATTGTGCTGCCCAAACCGCGCTACAGCGGCTTCTTTAATACCCAGCTCGACAGCCTGCTGCGCAGCTACGGCATTCATCATCTGGTGTTTACCGGCATTGCCACCAATGTCTGCGTCGAATCGACGCTGCGCGACGGCTTCTTTCTCGAGTATTTCAGCGTGGTGCTGGAAGACGCCACCCATCAGGCGGGTCCAGAGTTTGCGCAGAAAGCAGCCATCTACAATATCGAAACCTTTTTTGGCTGGGTTTCCAATGTTGACAGCTTCTGCAATACGGTAGCAAAAACCCGCGCCGTGCTGAGCAAAAGCGCCTGACACCCCCTAACGTTGAGAGAAGGAAAAGCAGCATGCCAAAAAGTATCATTATCCCTGAAGGGACCGGCGTTCCTATTGCCCCTTTCGTACCCGGTACTCTGGCCGACGGTGTGGTGTATGTCTCGGGCACCCTGCCGTTCGACAAACAGAATAATGTGGTGTTTCCGGGTGATGCCGCCGCCCAGACTCGCCATGTGTTGGATACCATTAAAAAGGTGATTGAAACCGCAGGTGGCACTATGGATGACGTCACATTTAATTCGATTTTTATTACCGACTGGAATAACTATGCGGCAATCAATCAGGTCTATGCCGAATACTTTCCGGGGGAAAAACCGGCGCGTTTTTGCATTCAGTGTGGTCTGGTAAAACCCGAGGCGCTGATAGAGATTGCCTCCATTGCCCATATCGGCAAGTAGCAAGGCGCACTTTCTTCTAATCCGTTGAGAGCAGCAATGAGCAAAACATCGATGTTTTACAAAATCTCGGGCAGTACCTCGCCCGATGCGCAAACCCTGGTGCTCTCCTCCGGCCTGGGGGGCGTTCATGGCTTCTGGCAACCACAGTTGGCCCTGCTGGAAGAACATTTCCGCGTAGTGGTCTACGACCAGTTTGGCACCGGTGCCAGCCAGGGGGCGATCCCGGCGGGCTATCGTATGGAAGATATGGCCGATGAACTGGCGGCGCTGCTTAGCTCGCTCAATATTGATCGCTGCCATCTGGTGGGCCATGCGCTGGGCGGTATTCTCGGGCTGCATCTGGCGCAGCGTTATCCCGCCTTGTTGACCAGTCTGGTGGTGATCAACGGTTGGACGGTGCTCGATAGCCAGACTCGTCGCTGCTTTAAAGTCCGCCAGGATTTATTGCTTAATAGCGGTGTTAAAGCCTACGTCCATGCACAACCGCTGTTTTTATATCCTGCTGACTGGCTCTCGGCCCATGCCGACCTGGTGCAGCAGGAACAATTGCAACAGATTGCTCATTTTCAGGGAATGGAGAACCTGCTGCATCGTCTGCATGCCCTGATGGCTTCCGACCTTAGTGACAGTCTGGCCAATATTGTGACGCCGACGCTGGCGATAAGCTGCAAAGACGATCTGCTGGTGCCCTGGCACTGCTCGGTGACCCTGGCGGCAGGTCTAACCAACGGTGAGCATCAGCAAATGCTCTACGGCGGTCATGCCATGAGCGTGACCGACCCTGAAACCTTTAACCCTATTTTACTGGCGTGGTTGCAGGGTTTTACCTCCCCGTCCGTCACTACATCAAGCCAACCCTCGCCCACGGAGACACTATGGCCGAAGCATTAACCGCCAGTACCCTGGCTACGCTTTTTACCGAAGCACGTACTCACAACGCCTGGCAGGACCGGCCAGTCAGTGATGAACTGCTGCAACAGGCCTATGATCTGGCGCGCATGGGACCCACGTCCGCCAACTGTTGCCCGTTGCGGGTGGTGTTTATCCGCAGCCCGCAAGCTAAACAGCAGCTCGCACCGGCGCTGTCGAGTGGCAATCTGCAAAAAACCCTTAGCGCCCCGGTGACCGCTATTTTGGCCTATGATCCGGCCTTTTACGATCTATTGCCGGAGCTGTATCTCCACGGTGATGCCCGTTCCTGGTTTACCTCCAGCCCTGAACTGGCGCAGGAAACGGCATTTCGCAACGCCAGCTTACAAGCAGCCTATCTGATCCTGGCCCTGCGCTCGCTGGGGCTGGATACCGGACCGATGTCGGGATTTGATCAGCAGTTAGTCAATCAGACCTTTCTGGCGGAAAGCGGCTGGAAAGCCAACTTTTTGCTCAATATTGGCTATGGCGACAGCAGCAAGGTCTATCCGCGCTCGCCGCGTCTGGCCTTTGAACGCGTCTGCCAGATTATCTAATCCGGCAAGGTCAAAAAACTGGAGCTTAGTATGACAATGGCAACTCAACCTCTGGCCCCGGCGCACTGCGCTGGCGTAGAAAAACAGCTGTTTCGCGATGCCATGGCACAGCTGGGATCGGCGGTAAATATTATTACCACCGACGGCGAGGCCGGACGCGCCGGCTTTACCGCGTCGGCAGTGTGCAGCGTCACCGACTCACCGCCAACGCTGCTGGTCTGCCTTAACCGTTCGGCGTCGGTTTATCCGGTTTTTCAGCAAAATCAGGTGCTCTGTGTCAATACACTGTCAGATCGCCATGAGTCCCTTTCCAATTTATTTGGCGGCAAAACTGCCATGGAGCAACGCTTTGCCGCCGCAAGCTGGGCCCCGATGGCCAGCGGCTCCCCCGCCCTGCAAGGCGCTCTGACCTCTTTTGACTGCCGCGTCAGCCAGGTGGCCAGCGTGGGGACCCACGATATCTTTTTTTGCGAAGTAATCGATATTTTACGTAGTGATGACAGCCATGGATTGGTCTATTTTGACCGACGCTATCACCCGCTGATACGTCAAAAAACTCCGGCCTGATCTCTGGCCGATCCCCTGTGTGCTTTAGCTCGTGGAGAAGATGATGGCGAATACCTGGTTTCCTCAATGGCGTAAAAGATCGGGCAGTCTGGAAGGGGTGGTGATCGCACCGGATGAACGTCTGCCTTTCGGCCCCACTCTGGTGATGGGTTTACAACATACGGTCGCCATGTTTGGGGCCACGGTATTGATGCCGCTATTAATGGGCTTTGATGCCAATATGGCAATTTTAATGTCCGGGATTGGCACCCTGCTGTTTTTTATTGTCGTCGGCGGTCGGGTCCCCAGCTATCTCGGTTCCAGCGCCTCGTTCGTGGGTCTGGTGATTGCGGTCACCGGCTACAGCGGCCATGGACCCAATCCGAATATTGCGCTGGCGCTGGGTGGTATTATTGCCTGCGGTGCGCTCTACACGCTGATTGGTTTTCTGGTGATGGCCATCGGTACTCGCTGGATTGAGAAACTGATGCCACCGGTGGTTACCGGGGCGGTGGTAATGGCGATAGGGTTGAATTTGGCTCCCATTGCCGTTGGCAGCGTGGCGGCTTCGATGTTCGACAGCTGGATGGCGGTGATGACGGTGCTGTGTATTGGCGCCGTGGCAGTATTCACCCGAGGGCTGGTGCAGCGGCTGATGTTGCTACTGGGCTTGATTGCCGCCTATCTGATCTATTTTGTTATTACCAATCTCCTTGGCTGGGGCAAAGCCATTGATTTTAGCGGCATCGCCAGCGCTGCCTGGTTAGGGATGCCGGGTTTTACCTCGCCGGTTTTTGACAGTCACGCCATGTTATTGATTGCGCCGGTGGCGGTGATCCTGATCGCCGAGAATCTGGGTCATATTAAAGCGGTAGCCGGAATGACCGGTAAAAACCTCGATCCTTACTTGGGCCGGGCTTTTGTCGGCGATGGTTTGGCTACCATGTTATCTGCCTGCGCCGGGGGCACCGGGGTGACCACTTATGCCGAGAACATTGGCGTAATGGCGGTCACCAAGATTTACTCGACGCTGGTATTTGTTGTCGCGGCACTTGTTGCAATATTGTTGGGCTTCTCTCCCAAATTTGGTGCATTGATCCACACCATTCCCGGACCGGTATTAGGGGGGGCCTCGATTGTAGTCTTTGGTTTGATTGCCGTAGCGGGGGCGCGTATCTGGTTGCAAAACAAGGTTGATTTAAACCAGAACGGCAATCTGATTATGGTGGCAGTGACGCTGGTACTGGGGGCTGGCAACTTTTCGCTGACTTTTGGTGGCTTTACCATTGGGGGGATTGGCACCGCCACCTTTGGGGCGATTTTGTTGAATGCACTGTTAAAAAACAGAAAGCTGGATGTAGTTGGCACAGATGCTGCATTAAAAGATCACTGACGACCTCAGTTTCTCCTTAGCTCATCAAGTTTGATGATCGCCAGCGGTTATTCGGTCCACCCGTCCGATTTAACCGCTGGTTTTTTTCTTTTTAATTCGCAAAAATTTCTTTTTTAAAATCAATTCGCTGCGGAGAAAGAGATTCAGTTTGGGCTTAAATGGCAATTTCTTGGCTTAAAAGACAATTGGCTATGAGGAGCTGTATCGGGTTGGGCTTAAATGACAATTTTCTATTTTAAAGTCAATTAACTCCGAGGAGCTGTTTCGGTTTTATAATAGCGGTGGCCACTTAACCCGCTGTGCCGAACCGAGTTAAGGAGCGCTGGCCCGCTCCTTAACAATCCTGGGCCTTTTGGTGTTATTGATGCGTCTGCTGCCTATTACCGGCTATGTTCCAGCGACTCCGAGCGTGGCACGAGCCGCGCTGCTGCGCAGTCCCCTTGCTCGGTCGGGAGCCAAAAACGTCTCCCTCCGCTTCGCGCGGCGCCGTCTCTGAATGTGCCAGCAAGCATGTCTTAAATGGCAATTTTGGTTTTTAAAGGCTATTGGCTTTAGCAGAATTGTTTCAGTTTGGGCTTAAATGGCAATTGGTGTCTTAAAATCAATTGGCTTTAGAGGAGCTGTTTCGGTTTTATAATTGCAGTGGCCACTTAACCCACTGCGCCGAACCGAGTTAAGGAGCGCTGGCCCGCTCCTTAACAATCCTGGGCCTTTTGGTGTTGTTGATGCGTCTGCTGCCTATTACCGGCTATGTTTCAGCAACTCCGAGCGTGGCACGAGCCGCGCTGCTGCGCAGTCCCCTTGCTCGGTCGGGAGCCAAAAGCGTCTCCCTCCGCTTCGCTCGGCGCCGTCTCTGAATGTGCCAGCCAACTATGTACACCATACGGTTTCAGAAACTACTGTTTTGTCTTTTTGTCTTTTTGTCTTTTTGTCTTTGCAGTTGACCTTTAATGTTGCCGGTTTTGCTTTAAATGTTTCCTGGCCGATTCAAAACCTACGCTGAGCGACGTGGAGCGAGACGCTTTTGGCTCGCGACCGAGTGAAGGGACCGCGAAGCGGCGTGGTTTAGGCCACACACAGAAGTCACTGGAAAGAACTACAACCGAGGGCACGACACTGTTCAATTTGGACAAGGCGCAGGATTCCAAAGGAGGCGCGCCTTCGCCTCCTTTGGGCGGTCTGGGCCGCCGCCCAGTGAGCGCAGCGAATGCCCTTGACCTTGACCTTGAAGTTGAAGTTGACCTTGAAGTTGATCTTAACCGTAACCTTAACCTTGAAGTTAAAAACAAAACTTCCAACTTTCTAAAACTGCCCCCTGCCCCTTTGACAAATTCCTGTTAAATTATGATTATAGTAATTGGCACAGTTACTGCATTATGTCCGTTGAACATACAGGAGAAAGACACATTGGATGCGAGCACTATCAACACACTTTTTTTTATTGGCGCCCTGTTGGTAGCAGCAAGTATCCTGCTCAGCTCGCTTTCTTCCCGCCTTGGTATTCCTATTCTGGTTATTTTCCTCGCCATTGGTATGTTAGCTGGCGTTGACGGCATTGGCGGCATCGCTTTTGATAATTATCCCGCAGCCTATCTGGTCAGCAACCTGGCATTGGCGGTGATTTTACTCGATGGCGGTATGCGTACCCGCGCCTCCTCATTTCGCGTTGCCCTGTGGCCCGCGCTCTCCCTGGCCACCGTTGGCGTATTGATCACCGCCGGGCTTACCGGTCTGGCCGCTGCCTGGCTGTTTCATATTGATCTGATGCAAGGCTTGCTGATTGGGGCGATCATTGGCTCTACTGATGCGGCAGCGGTATTCTCGCTGATCGGCGGCAAAGGGCTCAACGAGCGCGTCAGCGCTACGCTGGAGATTGAATCAGGCAGTAACGATCCCATGGCGGTGTTTCTAACCATTACCCTGATCGAGATGATCGCCAAAGGGGAACATGGCCTGAGCTGGATGTTTATTATCGACGTTATCCGTCAGTTTGGCCTCGGTATTGCTTTTGGGCTGGGCGGCGGCTGGCTGCTGCAACAACTAATTAATCGCGTTACCTTGCCAACCGGTCTCTACCCCCTGCTGGCATTTAGCTGTGGCCTGTTAGTCTATGCCATTACTGTTGCCCTCGACGGCAGCGGCATTTTGGCGGTCTATCTCTGTGGCCTGATGTTAGGCAACCTGCCAGTACGCAATAAGCACGGCATTATGCAAACCTTCGACGGACTGGCCTGGCTCAGCCAAATAGCCATGTTCCTGGTATTAGGCCTGCTGCTGACCCCCAGCGATCTGCTGCCTATTGCTGCATCCGCGCTGGCGTTATCCTTGTGGATGATCCTTTTTGCCCGCCCGCTGTCGGTGTTTGTCGGCCTACTCCCTTTCCGTAATTTTACCCTGCGTGAACGCTTCTTTATCTCCTGGGTCGGCTTACGCGGTGCCGTGCCGATCATCCTGGCAGTATTCCCGATGATGGCAGGTATTCCTCAGGCTCATCTCTATTTTAACGTAGCCTTCTTTATTGTGCTGGTATCGCTGCTGTTACAGGGAACCTCACTCGGCTTTGCAGCCAAAAAAGCCAAGGTGATTATCCCGCCACATCCCTCCCCGATTTCCCGCGTCGGTCTGGATATTGATATCTACACCCAGTGGGAACACTTTATTTACCAGCTCGGCTCGGAGAAATGGTGCGTCGGGGCTGCCCTGCGTGATTTGCAGATGCCGAAAGAAACTCGCATTGCCGCACTGTTTCGCGGCACAGTCATGCTCCATCCCACCGGCAGCACTCGCCTGAAAGAAGGAGATATTCTTTGCGTCATTGGCCAGGAAAAAGATCTGCCCGAGCTAGGAAAACTGTTTAGTGATAGCAATGCGGTGGTGATTGACGACCGCTTCTTTGGTGACTTTATTCTTGAAGCCGACGCTCCGCTGGAGGCCATTTCGCAGCTCTACGGCCTCAATCTGGACGATAGCATCGACAAGTCACTGTCACTGGGACACTTTGTTATCCAGCTATTGGGCGGTGAACCGGTTATCGGGGACCATATAGAATGGGATGGGCTGACCTGGACAATAGCGGAAATGGAAGGCAATCGCGTGAGCAAGGTCGGTGTACGCATTGTGACGCAACAGGCCTAGTCACCTGCTGTCAACGCCAACAAAAACGCCTGCACAATGGCAGGCGTTACCAGAACTTTAAGTTCCTTTTTATACTACACAGGCTCAGCCAGGCTGATTATTTTGATGCCTGCGGATCTTTGTCATAGTCTGAACAGGTCTGATAGCCTTTGTTCATCACATGACCGGTGGCGTTATAACTTACAAAGTAAGTCTGGGCCTTGCCATCACGCGGGGCAACTGCATAAGTCTGGCAAGTACCCTTGGCATGGATCAGCGTTGCTTCGGTTGATGGCGGACCAGCAATAGCACGCACCTGCGCTCTACTCATACCCACTTTTACATCACTGACAACCGGCTCTTTGACATAGCTTGCTGCACGATCATAAGTCTGGCAGCCAGCAAGTACAGAAACTGCGGTCGCAACTATAATCAACATTTTATTATTCATGACTTCTCCTCCAGAAGTGCTTTATGTTCCTTAAGACTAGATGAGAATGGTCGTATTACAAATTTATATGACTTTTATTTATTAATTCTGCTTTAAATTCAGTTTTTTCTGATAAATCGGCTCCATTCCTCCCCTCACTTCAGCAGATTAAAAACGCCATCTTTTTGCACCTTTATTTCGTGATATTCCGCTGATTTTGTTCTATACCTGAGAAGGTAAGCTATTGAGATGTATGCTGGCTAAAGAGATCTCATTCGCCAAATAGGGCGATCATCAAGGACAAGGAGCAGTGCCAATGCCGCTGGACCGTCGTCGCTTCTGTACTCTTCTCGGGTGTTGGCCATTACTGGCGCTGCCACGCTGGAGTTTTGCCGAACCAAGAGAGGTGGCAATGCAGATTTTATCTATCAACAAACCGGACGGCGGCGTGCCAAACAACAGTTTGCCTGTAGTCATCTATCATCATGTTATTCCGCCGGACGTGGTAGATAACGCCGACTACCTGGAACATCTGTTTACCAGCAATGGCTGGCCGCCGCAGTGGCGCTACGGGGTCTATAGCTTTACCCATTTTCACAGCAACACCCACGAAGCACTGGGGGTGTTCGCCGGTTCGGCAAAGCTACAACTTGGTGGCGAAAAAGGCGTGGTGATTGATGTGCAGGTGGGTGATGTGCTGCTGATCCCGGCGGGCGTCGGGCATAAGCAGATTTCAGCTGATGACAGTTTTATGCTGGTGGGCGCGTATCCTCCCAATATTAGCGCCGATTTATGCCACGATGAGCCAGCAAAACTGACAGCACGCAGCAAAGCCGTGGCTAACGTGCCTTTACCGGCAAGCGATCCGGTTACCGGACACTCTGAAGGCAGTATGCTGCTATGGCATAGCGCTGCTACGCCGAGCAAATAACCGCAGTTGATTGACGTTATGACGATATGTTTAACCGCGCCATAATAGCTGACGTCAGATATACGTCCTGCCGCGATAAAATGCAGACGAAAAAAAAGCCGCTAATTGCTTAGCAGCTTTTCTTTGTTGTTTATGGCGGAGGAGGAGAGATTCGAACTCTCGAATGGTTTCCCATCGCCGGTTTTCAAGACCGGTGCCTTCAGCCGCTCGGCCACCCCTCCGCAACGGAACGCACTATAAACATAGCCGATGACGATGTAAAGCCTGTCGCCGTTCATTCGCTTGAAAAACAGACATAAATTCCATTTTTTTCTGCAAATATTGCCTCGTGTCGCATACTGCCGATTTTGCCAACACTATTTGTCCGCAAAATATACGACCCCGGTCAATAACAGGATAAGGACTTATTTGCGGCAACGAATATCGTCAGTCTTTGGCGAACAGCAAGGGTAAATAAAAGGTTGTGCATTTAGCGCGCAGCGCGACGGGTCATAACGGTGAGATGGCAGGGGATGCTGAATTTTGGATACAAAAAAAGCCGCTAATTGCTTAGCAGCTTTCTTGTGTTGTTTATGGCGGAGGAGGAGAGATTCGAACTCTCGAATGGTTTCCCATCGCCGGTTTTCAAGACCGGTGCCTTCAGCCGCTCGGCCACCCCTCCGCAACGGAACGCACTATAAACAGAGCCGAGGTCATTGTAAAGTCTGATTTCAGGCATTTAGCGTAAAAACCCGCTTTCTGCGTTCAAGTGGTGATTAAACCGCCATTGACGGGTATTTTATCAACAAAATATCAGTCCACCTCCACTATCGACTAGCAAGCCACCCGCATAACTGCTGTCTCTTCTCCCCATCGTTATCTCTGCCTGCAGTACCTGGCTCACTATCGGCAGCTGCGTGTAACGCTGGCGACTAACGATTTCTCTACCGTTATTAATATTAACGGCTGACGGCTATTTCCTGACTTGTCAGGAAGACTAATCAAAAAAATCTAAATATACTCCTCCGCATATTAAGTCTTAATTAAAAAACATTTATCGCATCCTGTCAGTAATGAGGAAAACGTCATCATGAAATTAATATGCTCACCGGTTATTATTTTATGTTCCATTACATTACTTTCTGCCTGCCACAGCATAAATAAAACCCGGTGTCCCGACACTGACGCTCATGCCTGTCAGCAGATGAACCCGGGTACGACAGCGCACCGCGGCGGTATGGCTACAGCGGACAGTTTCCACCGCCAGGCGCATCAGGTTTCCAATTACAGTAAACGTAAATATACACAACAATATAAAAATGGGCAGGTAATAAGTGATAACAGTCTATCTGGAAATGAATTTACCTATCCCGGTATTAATTTTGGCGACATGCTGCGCCAATAAAAGCAAATAGCCATGAAGCATTGAATATTTTCAATTTTACTAACCACGATTTTTAATTACTCGCAAATACTGGAAGACATCATGAAAGCATTAAAAAACAAATCGCTGAAAAAAGTGACGGGCACCCTTGTGGCTCTGAGTGTTGTAATGAGTTTATCTGGCTGCTCAACTATGTTTGGCAGTGCGCAGGATCGCATCTCTATTCTCTCACAGGATCCTGAGGCTAAAATTTTGGTCAATGGCACCTATGTGGGTAAAGGTAATGCCGACTATGCGCTGGCCAAAGGCAAAACGGCGACCATTACCGCCGAAAAATCCGGCTGTTCAAGTCAGTCCATCGAGACCACCAAAAAAGTTGCCGGCCTGACCTGGCTCAATCTGTTCTTCTGGCCTGGATTTATTGTCGATGCCGCAACCGGCTCTATTCAACAAGCCAGCCCAACCAACTATTCAGTAACGCCGGTGTGCCAGCGTTAAATTAGGCGGTGACCTGCGGCGGCGTTTTTTGCTAGACTTGCCCTCCATTTTTGCAATGTCAGAGGTTGTATGCTGGAGTTTAACGGCAAGACGATTGAAACCGACGCCAAAGGTTACCTGAAAAACAGCGCTGACTGGCAAGTCGCACTGGCTCCCCTGCTGGCCGAGCAAGAAGGTATTATCCTGACCGATGCCCACTGGGAAGTGGTGAACTTTGTGCGCAGCTTTTATCTCGAGTTCAATACCTCTCCGGCCATTCGCATGCTGGTTAAAGCCATGGCGCAAAAATTCGGTGAAGAGAAAGGCAACAGCCGTTATCTGTATCGTCTGTTTCCAGAAGGCCCGGCCAAACAGGCAACCAAAATTGCCGGTCTGCCCAAGCCGGTAAAATGCATCTAACCATGCCAGTGTTGATACCTTCAGGCTCAGCCTGACATGGATTAATAGCGAATAGTAAAGCCCTGGTAGTCCGCCACTGGCCGAGGTTCGGTCAATACGCGCTCTACCCTGGCGTATTTCGGGCCTCCCTGCTGCAACCAGTCAACTAATTGCTCCACTCGCTGCTGTTCACCACAGGCAATCACCTCGACGCTGCCATCATCCAGGTTTTTAGCGTAGCCGCAAAGCCCCAGGTCAATCGCCTGCTGCTGGGTATGAAAGCGAAATCCCACGCCCTGTACCCGCCCATAGACATAAGCCGCTATACTGGTTTTTGCCATAATAATCTCCTCATCGCGCTATGGTTCGTTGCAATTTCACTCTCTTGCCCGGACAATGTCGCTCTTTTTTGTCTCCAGGCTGACCGAAGCTAATTATATGACTGCAAGAATGTATCTGGCCAAAGGCCGTGAAAAATCCCTTATTCGCCGTCACCCGTGGGTGTTTTCCGGGGCGGTGACACGCATCGAAGGCAAGGCGCTTTCCGGCGATACTATAGATATTGTAGACAACCAGGGTAAATGGCTGGCACGCGGGGCTTATTCCCCCGAATCGCAGATCCGCGCTCGCGTCTGGAGTTTCAACCAGGAAGAAGCCATTGATATCGACTTTTTTATTCGTCGTCTGCAACAAGCGCAGACCTGGCGTGACTGGCTGGCAAAACGCGACGGCCTTGACGGTTATCGCCTGATTGCCGGTGAATCCGATGGTTTACCCGGTATCACTATCGATCGCTTCCAGAATTTTCTGGTGCTGCAATTGCTGTCGGCGGGTGCCGAATATCAGCGTGCCGCCCTGCTGGGTGCCCTACAACACTGCTATCCTGACTGTTCCATTTATGACCGTTCCGATGTCGCGGTACGTAAAAAAGAAGGGTTGGCATTGACCCAGGGCCTGGTATTGGGTGAAACCCCGCCCGATCTGTTGCCGATCCAAGAACATGGCATGAGCTTGCTGGTCGATATCAAGCAGGGCCATAAAACCGGTTTCTATCTTGATCAGCGCGATAGCCGCCTGGCTGCCCGCCGATACGCTACCGGCCGCAAGGTATTAAACTGCTTCTCCTATACCGGGGCTTTTGCGGTTTCCGCCCTGATGGGGGGCTGTGAAAAGGTGGTTAACGTCGATACGTCCCAGGATGCCCTGGATATCGCCCGCCAGAACGTTGAACTTAACCAGCTCGATCTGTCGAAAGCAGAATTTGTGCGTGAGGATGTTTTCCAACTGCTACGCAAATACCGCACTGAGGGCGAACAGTTCGATATGATTGTGATGGACCCGCCAAAGTTTGTTGAAAATAAAAACCAGCTGGCTAGCGCCTGCCGGGGATATAAAGATATCAATATGCTTGCCCTGCAGTTACTGCGTCCGGGAGGCATTTTGCTCAGTTTCTCCTGCTCCGGTTTACTGCCAACTGATCTGTTCCAGAAAATCCTGGCGGATGCTGCCCTGGATGCCCATCGCGAAATTCAGTTTGTTGAGCAATTCCGCCAGGCAGCCGATCACCCGGTGATTGGTTCTTATCCTGAAGGCTTGTATTTGAAAGGCTTTGCCTGTCTGGTGATGTCCTGAGCCTGCTGCTGGCAGCATAACGAGTGATGCACACAGGCGTGCCAATAATGGGCGCCTGCTTGAAAAAACGTGATCCACCCTCATATCTTTAGCAGGACCAGATTTTGAGGAGATGACGATGATTGCCAGCAAATATGCAGTGACCAGTAAGTTTGGCATTGGACAACAGGTGCGCCACCGCCTTTTGGGTTATCTTGGCGTAGTCATTGATGTCGATGCCGAATATTCGCTGGTGAAACCTGATGCCAGCGAAATTGATGCCGATGACAGTATGCGCACGGCCCCCTGGTATCATGTAGTGATGGAAGATGACCAGGGTAAACCAATCCATACTTATCTGGCTGAAATTCAAATTGATCACGAAGCACGAGTCCCGCATCCGGAACAAAGTTCACTGGATGAGTTGGCGGCGTCGGTACGCAGTCAGTTGCAGGCCCCGCGCCTGCGCAACTAGTCTTCTTTGAGCATTAAAACCGGTCGCTGTTGACCGGTTTGAGTTTGATGACAAAGTCGTCTTGATGATCGAGATACCCGGGCATAGCACACCTAGGGGCGCTCCGGCGGGCAAGCCCGCTACGACCCCAACGGTGCACTCTCCCTAATAACGGACTTTGTCAGCAGTCTGAAACCGGTCACCGTGACCGGTTTTTTTGTGTTTGCAAATTCACGCGACACTGCCCTATCCTCGCGCCCGGCATTCATCTGGCGGAAGTTCAGCGCTCTAATCCCAGACGGGGAATTTCGATTTTCGGACAACGGTCCATCACCACCTGCAAGCCGGCATCCTTGGCCAGCACCGCAGCCTGTTCATTAATAACGCCCAACTGTAGCCACAGCACTTTGGCACCCACGGCAATCGCCTCTTGCGCCACCTCGTAAGCCGCATCAGCGTTGCGAAAAACATCGACCATATCGATCGGATGCTTGATATCCGCCAGGCTGGCCACCACTTGTTGCCCCAGCAGGCTTTGCCCTGCCAGTTTCGGACTGACCGGTGTGACCTGGTATCCCTGAGCCAGCAGGTAAGCCATCACCCCGTAGCTGGGTCTGGACGGATTATCACTGGCCCCTACCAGGGCTATTGTTTTGATTTTTTGCAGTATTTGCGAGATTTCACTGTCTTGCACGATGGTTTCTCCTTCTCTGAGTAATGCACTAAGTGTAATTCAGTCGCCCGCTTTTGATCGAAATCATTCAGATGACTTGTTTCAGCAAGGTAAAATAAAATACATTTTGTAAAACTTTGACACACAATCGGCAATACTGAATAATGCGAGGAGCAGTTAATAGAAGTTGGAGAGAAAGATGAATCTTGGTTTTATGGTTGCCGGATGTTTGGCGGCAAGCCTGATAGCGCCCGCTTACGCGATAAGCCTTAAGCTATCACCAGAGGTCGATCTCCTGGTTGTAGACGGCAGGCAGGTTTCCGGCCCCATTCTGAAAGGCGCAGACAGCCTGCAATTAAATGCAGGAGAGCATCAAATCCTCTTTCAAGTGAGTAAGCATTTACGCACCGACCCCAGCAACGACATGTTCTACCATTCTGTGCCAATGATCGTGGCGTTTAATGCCATCAATGTCCATGCCATCAGCATCAGCTTACCTAAATTGACCACCGAGCAAGAGAGCCGTGATTTCAACCAGAAAATGAACTTCAGACTTATTGATGAAAACGGCAGCCCGGTCAGTTATCAGCAGGATACATTGTCTGCGGTCGCCCCACAGAACCTTGAAGCCGCCATGTCGCAATATAATTTGGCCGGCAAAACCGCGTCAGTACCAGCTTTTGCCCTGACTAAAAAGAGTAGTGGGCCGCTTAACACCAGCAATAACTCATCAGCACAGCCAGAGAAAACCGATAAATCACCGGTTAAGCTGCCATTTTCCCTGTGGGCAATGCTGCATCAAAATCCCCAGGTTGATAGCCTCAAAAAATGGTTTACTGCGCAATAATTTGATATTTTTCCAAAAATTGTCGGCAGCAGTCGACAAATCCGCGTTAAATGCTTTCCTGAAAAACCGAGTTTAAGTAATCTGATAGCAATACTTTCACTTGATTTCAAGGCAAGGCTGATGGAATACACCTCACGTACAATTACCAAACAAAAACATATTGCGTTAGTCGCGCATGACCACTGCAAAGGCAGCTTGTTGAGCTGGGTAGAAGCCAACAAGGCACAGCTTGCCGACCATATCCTCTACGCCACAGGTACAACGGGGAATCTGGTACAAAAAGAGACCGGTTTGCCGGTAATAAGTATGCTTAGCGGCCCAATGGGCGGCGATCAGCAGGTGGGGGCTTTAATCTCCGAGGGAAAAATCGATGTACTGATTTTCTTCTGGGACCCGTTAAACGCCGTTCCCCACGACCCCGACGTCAAAGCGCTGCTGCGACTGGCCACCGTGTGGAATATCCCGGTAGCCAATAACCGCTCAACGGCCGACTTTTTAATTCAATCCCCATTGTTTAAAACCGATGTCGAAATCACCATTCCTGATTATCAACGTTACCTGCAAGATCGCCTGAAATAAGGCACGCCTTAAGGTTTGCGCTGGGTGGCAACGCCCAGTGCTTCCAACTGTTCAATAAACACCGAAGGTCGCTGCTTATCCTGCATCAGCCATACCTGATGCCTGGCCCGGGTGATCGCCACATACAGCAAACGACGCTCCTCGGCATCGGCAAAATCCTCCGGCACCGGCAGCAAAACCTGTTCCATAACAGACTCACGAGCAGCGGCAGGAAAACCATCGTTGCCGTCATGCAAGCCGACGATAATCACGTACTCCGCTTGCTGCCCCTTACTGGCATGAATAGTCATAAATTCCAGCGTTAATTTTGGCCAGCGAGTACTCGCCGTTTGCAGCAGCTCGGGGCGCAGATGATGGTAGCGGGCCAGGATCAGGATGCGCTCATCCTCTGCGGCAAAACCGCTGAGCTTATCCAGCAACGCGGCTAATTGATCCTCCGGCAGAATCACCACGCTCTTTTTGCTGCCCTTGGTCAGGCTGTTCAGCGGTTTCTTTAACTGAGCAGGATTTTGCTGCACAAAGGTGTTGGCGATCTCGCCAATGCGATCGTTAAAACGGTAGGTGGTATCCAGCGCACACTGCGCGCCCTCTCCAAAATTTTTGCTAAACGCGGTGGTCAGTGCCAACTCGGCACCGCTAAAACGATAGATCGCCTGCCAGTCATCGCCGACGGCAAACAGGCTGGTTTGACTATTTTGTTGACGTAGCGTTGACAGCAGCAAGGCGCGTTGCGGTGAAATGTCCTGAAATTCGTCCACCAGAATATGTTTCCACGGGCTGATAAAGCGCCCTTTCTGCAGAATATTTACCGCCTGATGGATCAGTCCGGAAAAATCGACGGCATCTTCTTCTTTCAGCTTAGCCTTCCAGGCTTTTAACAAGGGTGCCATCAAGCGCACCCGCTTTTGGAAGATATCGCGCAAATCTTCAGGTGCCTGTTCGATCATTTCTGCCTGACTGCCGCCGTGGGTGCGCATCAGCCCTAACCAACGTTCGAGACGGCTGCCCAAACGCTCGGCCAAAGCGCTGTTTTTCCAGTAGTCACCCTCTGGCACTTCCCACTCCAGCTCCTCGCTAAGCCATTGACGCCAACCGCTGGCCTGGACTTTTTTCTCGGCACATTGCTGCTGCCAGGTTTTCACCAGCAGCGTACGTCGTGCTTTACTGTCGGTTTCCAGCTTGCTGATTTTTGGCGTTTTCTTGCTGCCTTCCTGAATAATATGCAAAGCCAGGGCATGAAAGGTCTTGGCTTTGATCCCCTCGGTGTGCAGCCGTTCCTTAATGCGAGTGTTCATTTCATCTGCCGCCTGTCGCCCAAAGGCCAGCAGCAAAATCTGTTCTGGTAACGCTTCCTGACGGCGCAGCAACCAGCCGGCCCGCGCCACCAGCACGGACGTTTTGCCGCTGCCGGCACCGGCCAGCACCAGCACTGACTCTTCGCCATTGACCACGGCACGGCACTGGCTGTCATTAAGTGGCGAGTTCTCGACGTTGGCAAAGAAATCCTGCTGGTCGTTAATGACCCGTTCGGTCCACGCCTGATTACGCTGTCGCACGCTCTGCGCTCCCTGCTTTAACCAGCGCAGGCAGGTTTGGTAGTCATCCCGGCAATTATCGAATTCATTAAGACGGACAACCGGCACAGGAATGGCAGCAAAAGCCTCCTCGATGGCTTTTTGCAGCTCCGCCAGGCGCGAACGTTTAAACCATTGGTCCTGCTGTTCAATGCGGGTAATGCTGGCAATTTGCTGTTGCAGTACGCCGGCGCTGACTTCACTCATCTCCTGGCTCCAGCCCTGCCAAAGCTTCAGTAAATGATGATAGAACTGCTGGGTTTCCTGCCATTCCGTGCCATGCAGACGCACGACTTTCTCTTCCGGCAGTTCAAACTCCAGCTCGCCCCATACGATGCCGCGTTTGCAACGAATATCGATCAGTTGATTGAAAGGAATAAGATAATGATGTTTATCACCGCTGACTTCGACCCCTGCGTTCAGAAGCCGCACCCGATTGTAGGGATGCTGAGCCAGATGCTTGCCAAATGATGTCGATTTCAGTTCCATTGTTCAGCCGCCATGATTTTTATTTTCCTCAACGTCACGGGTGTCACTGCCAGCCAGTAAGCGGGGAGATAACGATACGCTCTCCACAGCGGTGCTCACTATCAGTCAACTCTGCTAATGCAAACACTACCTCAACGGAGACAGAGCGATGCGAATAACTGGCAGTTTACCTGTAATAAGCAGTGGCGCTCCAGTGCCAAAAACAGGGTAGAATAAACAAGGTTGTACTCCACCCTGGAGAGATCCCGCTGGTGCCTTGGGTGCTGGCGCCAAACAGCTCAAATCAGCGATGGATGTCATTATGCGGACTGTATTAAATATTCTTAACTTTGTTTTAGGTGGTTTTTTTACCACCCTCGCCTGGCTGTTTGCCACGCTGGTCAGCATTGTGCTGATCTTTACCCTGCCACTGACCCGCTCTTGCTGGGAAATCACCCGTTTATCTTTTTTACCCTTTGGTAACGAAGCAATACACGTTGATGAATTATATCCGGAAAAACGTAATGTTCTGTTATCCGGTGGTGGTACTCTGTTAAATATCTTCTGGTTTATCTTTTTTGGCTGGTGGTTGTGTCTGTCGCATATTGTCACCGGGATAGTGCAATGTCTCACGGTAATTGGGATTCCGGTCGGGCTGGCCAATTTTAAAATTGCCGCCATTGCCTTATGGCCGGTGGGCAGACGTGTCGTTTCTGTCGAGCTGGCACAGCAGGCCAGAGAAGCGAGCGCCTCGCGCTTAAGAAATAGTGGACGTATTCGTTAATCTGTCAGCCTTATTGGCACTTTTTAGCGTTATTGTTAATGACCTGGTAAGCAGTTGGTCGGCATCCGTGGACTTTACTCTTCACCTTCTTGCTGGAGTTTTCTGTGTTCTCTATAGCTCCCGGTTTAAGACGTTATGCCTATAACAGCAATTTGCTGTTTGGCATTCGTATTTTTATCGCTTTTACGGGTACCGTTATTGCCCCCTGGTTGATGTCGCAACCAAAATTGACTATCCCGCTGACGTTGGGGGTGGTAGCCGCCGGTTTGACTGATTTGGACGATCGGCTGACCGGTCGTTTACGCAATCTGCTGATTACACTGATCTGTTTTTTGATCGCTTCGGTGTCCGTGGTGCTGCTGTTCCCGTATCCCTGGTTGTTTGCCATTGGGCTGACGCTCTCTACCTGGGGATTTATTCTGCTTGGCGCACTAGGCCAACGCTATGCCACCATTGCCTTTGGTGCCTTGCTGATTGCCGTTTATACCATGCTGGGCAGTACTACCGTTTTTCAGGTCTGGTACGAACAACCGCTGCTGCTGCTCACCGGAGCGATCTGGTACTACGTGCTGACCATGGCCGGGCATATTATTTTTCCTATCCGTCCCCTGCAGGACCATATTGCTCGCTGCTATCAACGTCTTGCCGTTTATCTGAATGCCAAAGCCAATCTGTTTGATCCCGACCAGGAAGACAATAACAACAAGCAGTTGGTCGAAACCTCAATGACCAACGGCCAGTTGGTGACTACCCTCAACGAAACCAAAAATGCCCTGCAAAGCCGGCTTAAGGGCGACCGCGGGCAAAGAGGCACTCGCCGTACCCTGCAATATTATTTTGTTGCCCAGGATATCCATGAGCGCGCCAGCTCTTCCCATATGCAGTATCAAAAACTGTGCGCACAATTTAATCACACCGATATCCTGTTTCGTTTGCAACGACTGATGAGCATGCAGTCCAACGCCTGCCAGCAGTTGTCGCAATGTATTTTGTATCGGCAAAAATATCAGCACAACCCGCTGTTTGACCGCGCTTTTTTACGGCTCGATGAGGCACTGGAACGGCATAGCTCACAGGTCGATGATGGCAGCATGCTTAAGGCATTACGCAATTTATTGAAAAATCTTCGTGCCATTGATGCCCAGCTTGCCAATATCGAATCTGAACAGTCGCTTTTTGCCAATCAGCAGCCAAGCCAAAAAACCTTTGCTGATGATAAAATTAACGGTTTTCAGGATATGTGGCTGCGTATTTCCCGCCACCTGACGCCAAAATCGGCGCTGTTTCGCCACGCCGTACGTATGTCACTGGTCCTTTGTTTTGGCTATCTGCTGATCCAGTTAAGTGGCGTAAGCCATGGTTACTGGATCCTGCTGACCACGCTGTTTGTTTGTCAGCCCAACTACAGCGCCACCCGTCGACGTCTGGCATTGCGAATTATTGGCACCCTGGCCGGTATTGCGCTGGGTATGCCCATTTTGTACTTTATTCCCTCTCTTGAGGGGCAAATGGTGTTGATTGTCATTTGCGGCACGCTGTTCTTTATGCTGCGCAGTGTGCAGTACGCCCAGGCCACCATATTTATTACGCTGCTGGCGCTGTTGCTGTTTAACCTGATGGGAGAAGGTTTTGAAGTCGCCATCCCGCGGGTGATCGACACTCTGGTGGGTTGCGTTATTGCCTGGTTTGCCGTCAGTTTTATCTGGCCTGACTGGCGTTTTCGTCAATTACCCACCGTGGTCAGCAAAACTTTTTATGCCAACTGCCGTTATCTCGACGCAATTTTGGTGCAGTATCACCAGGGCAGAGACAACGGTCTGGAGTATCGTTTGGCCAGGCGTGATGCACACAACTGCGATGCCGAACTGGCTTCGGTGGTTTCAAATATGACCTCCGAAAAAGACAATGACAGCGAAACGCTGGAAGCGGCATTTCGCTTGCTGTGCCTGAATCACACTATGCTCAGCTATATTTCAGCCCTCGGTGCCCATCGGGACAAGCTCGAGGACAGTGAAACCCTGAGTATGCTGGATGATGCCGTGTGTTATGTGGATGGCGCCTTGCATCACGAACCGGCAGATGCAGAACGTATTGAGCTGTTGCTTAGACAACTCGCCGATCGTGTTCATGCCAAAACCACCGAATCCGACAGTAAAGAGCAGTTGGTCTTGCAGCAAATAGGGCTATTAATGGAGCATTTGCCAGAGTTGACCAGCCTGAACAGTAAAATTATTCCGGCGCCGCAACCGGCATAATCACTACCGGCCAGCAGTCTCCCGCTGCTGGTCACGCTTTACTCTTTGGCTGCCCACCCTTCCTGCTTAAAACTATTGAACCAATGCTCAAGGTTATGCCGTGAGCTATCAGGCAGCGCCGCCTTGTGATAACCCAGAATTGCCCCCTCGAGCGCAAACAAGATATTCAAGCCAATATCTCGTTTAAGCATATAGAGTTTTACATAGGCGCTGATCGCCCCCTGCAGACGCAATTCAGTGGAATTTTTGATCCCCACCTGCCAGAGCAGACGTTCCATAGATAAATTGATATTGGGCAGATCTTTTAATCTTATTGGCTCAGCGGACAGCTTCTTTTTCTCACTCTCCATGCCGACAATCGACTCTTTGGCCAGCGCAATCAGTTGTCCCGGCTGCTGCCAGAGAGCGTCGCCAACCTGAAAATAGCGTAGTAAAATTTCGATCCCTCGTTTATGGTAGATAAATTGCTGCATATTGAGCGTTTTCATCTTTTCTTCGTTTTCTCGGGTGGCTCTCAGGTAAAGTTCCCCCTCGGCAACGAGAGCAAACATGACTTTACCCGCAGACAGGCTGTAACCACCGAATTGCGGTCGGGAATGAATGATCCCCAGGGGGGAGAATAAGCTTATTGCCTGATCAATCCTTCTTTTAGTTACATTTAACATATTGATTTCCTTATCGCATTGGCAAAAAAAAATAAATTACAATATTACCTGAACCGCTAATATTCAAAATACTCAAACGCCAATTGGCAGCCAAATCTAAAGTTCATTTACCGAGGATTTACTTCAAGAAATGCGAGATATCTTGGAAAATTTAGGTTGATCTCTCACCACAGTAGGATTACTGTATATTCATACAGTAACTCACTGGCGGAACACACTATGCGAACTCAACGTCATCATCACACTCCTTTAAGTCAGCCTACTTTGCCGGTTAGCCGTACTCCGATGCGATATGATTCTGCCACTCATAGTGGTCTTCTCAGTGAGTTCGTCTATAGTGAAAACCAGCCGGCATTAACTCAGTTGCTTTTGCCGCTGTTACATCATCTTGGCACACAGTCCCGCTGGTTACTGTGGCTAACGCCAACCCAGAAACTCAGTCGTCGCTGGCTGTCACAATCGGGATTACCGGTCGACAAGATTGTTCAGGTCAACCAGTTGCAGGGTATTGCCTCAGTCGATGCCATGGAACGTGCTTTATTGACCGGAAATTACAGCGTTGTGCTGGGTTGGTTACCCGAATTAAGTGATTCAGATCACAAAAGATTACGGGTAGCGGCAGAAATTGGCGGCTCCTATGGCTTCATTATGAAGCCTCTAAACCCCTCTTTTTCCATCGACGGACACTGCGCTGAGGTAAAAATTCACTCCAGTTTGTATCATTAATTCAATTTAGGAGTAATCCTACAAAAATGGGTGAGTTTTTAGTGATTTGTGCTAATAATGCGCTTTTACCCAGTAAATTCGGGCCTATTTGCGTTTTAAAACCACATAGTTTCGTCAACATTTTGTCTATGATGTTAAGAAATGTGTACATTTTCCCCCTTTTTTCCCTGACGTTGTCACTTCAAGCTTGTAAGTTTCTCACCACGTTGTAGACTTTACATCGCCAAGGTTGCTCTTATAATGCCAACGCAAAGTGGCAAGTACCTAAGTGAAGCAATAACTTGGACGAAGGAATTTAACCAAGGGTAAACAGCTTAATCGCTCAATTGCCTATTTGGATGATAACGAGGCGCAAAAATGAAAAAGACAGCTATCGCATTAGCAATGGCACTGGCTGGTTTCGCTACCGTAGCGCAAGCCGCCCCGAAAGATAACACCTGGTACACCGGTGGTAAATTAGGCTGGTCCCAGTATCACGACACTGGTTTTGCTAATGCTTACCAAGACATTGGCAACGGCCCAACTCATGACAGCCAGCTGGGTGCAGGTGCTTTCTTGGGTTACCAAGCGAACCCTTACCTGGGCTTCGAATTGGGATATGACTGGCTTGGCCGTATGCCTTACAAAGGCAGCGTAAACAATGGCGCATTCAAAGCACAAGGCGTTCAGCTGGCAGCTAAACTGAGCTACCCACTGACCGAAGATCTGGACGTTTATACTCGTCTGGGTGGTATGGTTTGGCGTGCAGACTCTAAAGGCTACTACGGCGCTACTGGCCAACGTGTAAGCGACAACGACACCGGTGTTTCTCCACTGGCTGCTGTTGGTGTTGAATACGCAGTGACCAAAAACTGGGCAACCCGTTTGGATTACCAGTGGGTTAACAATATCGGTGATGCTGCTACCGTTGGCGCACGTCCTGATAACGCTATGCTGTCTGTGGGTGTTTCTTACCGTTTCGGTCAGGAAGATGCTGCACCAGTTGTTGCTCCGGCACCAACTCCAGCACCAGCTCCAGTTGTTCAGACTCATAAATTTACTCTGAAATCAGACGTTCTGTTTACCTTCGGTAAATCAACTCTGAAACCAGAAGGCCGTCAGGCACTGGATCAGCTGTATACCCAACTGAGCTCAATGGATCCTAAAGATGGTTCCGCTGTTGTTCTGGGTTACACCGATGCTGTAGGTTCTGAACAGTCTAACCAGAAACTGTCTGTGCAACGTGCTCAGACTGTAGTGGATTACCTGGTATCTAAGGGTATCCCTGCCAACAAGATCTCTGCACGTGGTATGGGTGAATCTAACCCAGTTACTGGCAACACTTGTGGCTACAAAACCGGCCGTGCTAATGCTAAACAGATCGCATGTCTGGCACCAGATCGTCGCGTAGAAATCGAAGTTAAAGGTATCAAAGACGTTGTTACTCAGCCACAGGCTTAAGTAATACCGCTATCTTTTGATAGACCTCACTTCAAAAACCCCGCATTGCGGGGTTTTTTTTATGGGGAAAACCTGGGAAAAAACAGGACTGTCTCAAGAGATCGTCGTCAGGCGCTTAAGGCTGCGCGTCTTTGTTGTCGAGGATCTGCAACAGATCCTGTTTGAGCGTGGACATTTGGCTGGCGTATTTCTCTTTACGCTCGGCATCTTCCAACAGTTGAATAATGGTATCGGATAACGTGGCGCCACGTCGCTGTGCCAGGGAGGCCAAACGCTGCCAGACCAGAAATTCCAGATCGATGGACTTTTTACGGGTGTGCTGATGTTCTGCGTTGAAATGACGTTTGCGACGCGCACGAATAGTCTGCTTCAGACGGTTGTCTAAAGCACTGTTCATATTATTATCAATCCATTCAAGCACTTTGACTGGCTCATTTTCTAGCTTGAAAAGCTCTTCTACGGCATCTTGCGCCGCACTATTTTCAAGATGGCGCGTGATCCTTTCACCTTCATGGTGTTTTTTTACCAGATAATTCCATTTCCAGCCGCTCTCAAGGTTTTCCAGTTGCTGATATTTCATCGCAAGCTCTTCTGTGACCACGTAACGTTGATAAGCATAGCAGCTTTATGTCACTTTTTACCCTAAATATGTCAGGGTATCCAGGGGATCCAATTGCTTATTTTTTACCCATAAACACCATAATGTCACATCTGCGTGCGTGAAGGCTAACTCTGGTGGTATGCAGCCGGACTTATTCTTGTATAATCGCCCTTTCCCTTTTGAAGACTACAGCTAACACATTGACCAATAATCGACTTGATTGGCAGCTCTTACTGCCCGATTCCACGCCTTACCAGACAATTTTTGCCACAGCGGATCAGTTGGCAGCGGTCGATTTTTCCGTCATCCAACCGCGTCTCGAAAACGGACTCTCCCTGTTTTGCCACCCCAATTCGCGCATGCGTTTTATGACGGTCAAAGCCCTGGAAAGCCGTGAGTACCTCGCTCGTCTGGCTGATGCGGTTACCGAGTTATTGCCTGAAGCCGATGAACTGATTGGCAGTCATTACCAGATTGAGGGTAGCAAGATCACCCTGCATCCGGCCGAAGATCCTCAAGGCCCCTTCGCTGCCAGCGCAAGGTGTGTATACCAGGAATGGATTGAGCCAGAGCAGCTATTTGGTTGCGTCAGGATCTTTAAAGACCAGATTGAACTGCAACCCGGTTTAATCCATCAGGTGAATGGCGGCGTACTGATCCTGTCCATGCGCTCATTACTGGCACAACCTTTACTCTGGCTGCGCCTGAAACAGATGGTGACGCAAGAAAGCTATCACTGGGTTTCTCCCGATGAAACGCGTTCTTTGCCAGTCAGCATTCCGGCGATGCCGCTGGATATCAAACTGCTGCTGGTGGGCGATCGGGTGTCGTTGGGCGAACTCAACGATATGGAGCCAGAGTTGCTTGAATCGGCATTTTACGGCGAATTTGAAGCTGACCTGCCGCTGTCTGAACCCGATGATATGGAAAAATGGTGCGCCTACGTCAATACCCTGGCGGACGAGCTGGAGATCCCTCGGCTGGCAGCAGACGCCTGGCCTGAACTGTTTAAGGCTGCCGTGCGTTTTAGCACCGATCAAGGCTGTTTACCCCTTTGCCCGGCCTGGTTATCGGCACAACTGAGTGAGGCTGAGCTGTATAATGATCAACCTCAGTTGACGGCAAAGGCTTTCGATGCTGCAATATCGACGCGCGCCTGGCGAGAAAGCTACCTGCAAGAACGTATGCAGGATGAAATCGAACTCGGTCAAATCTTTATTGAGACCGAGGGTGAAGTGGTGGGCCAGATTAATGGCTTGTCTGTGCTGGAATATCCGGGACACCCTCGCGCTTTTGGCGAACCTTCCAGAATCAGCTGTGTGGTTCATGCCGGTGACGGTGAATTCACCGACGTTGAACGCAAGGCGGAATTAGGGGGCAATCTTCATGCCAAAGGCATGATGATTATGCAGGCCTTCCTGATTGCCGAACTGGAGCTCGATCAACCGCTGCCCTTCTCCGCCTCGATTGTTTTCGAACAATCCTATGGTGAAGTCGATGGCGATAGCGCCTCGTTGGCAGAACTCTGTGCGCTGATCAGTGCGCTGGCAATGCAGCCGATCAATCAGCAAATTGCGGTAACAGGCTCGGTCGATCAGTTCGGCAATGTGCAACCCATTGGCGGTGCCAACGAAAAAATCGAAGGTTTTTTCGAGGTCTGTCAACGTCGCGGTCTGACCGGGAAACAAGGGGTCATTCTGCCGACTGCCAACGTGCGCAATCTCTGCCTGCATCCGCAGGTGCTTGAGGCGGTGCGCGAAGGTCAGTTCCATCTGTGGGCGGTGGAGAATGCAGCCGAAGCGCTGCCAATTCTGACTGGCTTACTCTTTACTCCAACAGAAGAAAACGAGGAAGGTCCTAATTTGCTGGGCCTGATCCAGGAGAGGATTGCTGTGGCCCTGGTGCCAGAACGTCCTCGTTATCCCTGGCCTCTGCGCTGGTTAAACTGGTTTTACCGCAACTGATCGGACTTGTTCCCAGTCCGACTGTTAGCTAACCTGCGTCCTTCATTAAAATAAGGCTTACATAGAACATGGTAGATAAACGCGCATCCTATACGAAAGAAGATCTCGAAGCCTCTGGCCGTAGCGAACTTTTCGGAGCAGGTGGACCACCATTGCCGTCGGGCAATATGTTGATGATGGATCGCATCGTCAAAATGACCGAAGACGGCGGTAGCCATAACAAAGGCTACGTTGAAGCCGAATTAGATATCAACCCGGATTTGTGGTTCTTCGGTTGTCACTTCATCGGCGACCCGGTGATGCCTGGCTGCCTGGGACTGGATGCCATGTGGCAACTGGTTGGCTTCTATCTCGGTTGGCTCGGTGGCGAAGGCAAAGGCCGCGCCTTGGGCGTCGGTGAAGTCAAATTCACCGGTCAGGTGCTGCCAACGGCTAAACTGGTGACCTACCGTTTGAACTTTAAACGCGTCATCAACCGCAAGCTGATTATGGGCGTGGCGGATGGTGAAGTCCTGGTTGATGGTGTGGTGATCTATACCGCCAGCGATCTGAAAGTCGGCCTGTTTAAAGACGCAGCGGCTTTCTAAAAGCGTCCCTGCATCGCAATCCCCGGTCACTTACTCAGGTAAGTGACCGGGGTGAGTGAAAACAGCCAACACTGCTGTAGCTTGAAAGGTGCGCTTGTTTTACCCAATAGCTTTCGAGTTACAGCAAGGCGGCAATTGAGCGAATCCCCGGGAGCTTACTCAAGTAAGTGACCGGGGTGAGTGAAAGCAGCCAACACTGCTGTAGCTTGAAAGGTGCGCTTGTTTTACCCAATAGCTTTCGAGTTACAGCAAGGCGGCAATTGAGCGAATCCCCGGGAGCTTACTCAGGTAAATGACCGGGGTGAGTGAAAGCAGCCAACACTGCTGTAGCTTGAAAGGTGTGCTTATTTTACCCAATAGCTTTCGAGTTACAGCAAGGCGGCAATTGAGCGAATCCCCGGGAGCTTACTCAAGTAAGTGACTGGGGTGAGTGAAAGCAGCCAACACTGCTGTAGCTTGAAAGGTGCGCTTATTTTACCCAATAGCTTTCGAGTTACAGCAAGGCGGCAATTGAGCGAATCCCCGGGAGCTTACTCAAGTAAGTGACTGGGGTGAGTGAAAGCAGCCAACACCGCTGTAGCTTGAAAGATGAAGGGTAAAAAAAACCTCCGCGCTTGCGGAGGTTATCCCTTTTGCAACAGGGGGCCGCTTAAGCGGTAACTGCCCTGTCCTCCATGGCCTTTCGCCAACCTCCAAGCCAGTGTGAACGCGCGTCTAGCGATTGATAAGGACAAATTTCTTTCGAACGTCCTCCAATACCGGCTTGGTATCCACGTGATAGTGCCCGTTCCAGGCGATCGCGTTTTTGTCTCTTCATGCCTCGTGTCCCTCATTATTCAGGTCAAGTGGAAAGAAAACAGTGGCTCGCAATCTGCGTCCACATCTAACAAATAGCCGCGATTTTCCTGCAGGTCAATGCGCAAATTTCACGCCAATGTCATAAAGTTGCGCTATCTTAATTGATTGCGCGCAAGCTAATCGTGCGGACAAAATCTCATCCAACTGATCGCCAATAAAAAATCCCGACCGCTGCCGCTGCAGAAATCGGGATTTTTTATCGTTGTGATAAAAATAATTTATCTTATTTCTGACGCTATACTGCTCGCCTCTTGCTCCCAGCCTTTGGCCAAGGTGCGGACCAGGGCATCATATCCATCCTGATCCTGCTTTAGCTCAATATTAAAGCGATGTTGACGCAGTTGCCCATTCTGGCTGAGCGTCCATGTGCCGCTCACCACTGCCCTGCCATCATAACGACCATGGAAACCCGTCACATTGACCGTTAACTGCTGCTGATTGGCGTCAGGGCCTTGCTGCTCGGAGACAACCCAGCCAGGCAAACGGCTGCCCAGATAGCTTTGCAGAGATTGCCTTAGCTGCTGATCGAGGGGGCTGGCCCACAAATTATTGGCCGCCATCACGTACTGCACATCATTGGTCTGATAAACCAGCCCAGCACTACCGAGAAAATCAGCCACTGTAACCTGTGAAATCCACAGCCGCGGCGTCGCGTTGACAGATGCTCGCGACGCGCTGACGCTCAACGAAGGCTGTGAACTGCTGATAACCGGCAGTTGATAGTAGGTTTTTTTACCCTCACTGCTACAGGCAGCGAGGCATAACGCTAAGACGACAGGTATCCATTTCATCATTATTTGGCCTTCTTCGGCTGGGGATCATCTTGCCCGGGGGCAGCAAAGACCAGTG
The DNA here is from genome assembly GCF_012933545.1 of Rouxiella aceris. Classification (GTDB taxonomy): domain Bacteria; phylum Pseudomonadota; class Gammaproteobacteria; order Enterobacterales; family Enterobacteriaceae; genus Rouxiella; species Rouxiella aceris. Next base: position 240,828 of record NZ_JAADJU010000004.1, read on the forward strand.
CATTGCTCTTGTGATTGAGCGTTTTCAACACGGGTTGCAGTTCACGCAGGGTTTCATCCAGACGCTGCATATCGTCGACCATTTTATTGTAGGCCGGCGAACCAGGCTGGAAGCCCTGCAAACTGCGATTAAGCTGCAACAGCGTTTTTTGCATATCCTGCGGCAGATCTTTCATCTCTTTGCTCGACACAATAGCATTAAGGGAATCGAGAGTTTTCTGCGTCGACTTCATGGTTTTTTGGCTTTCAGCCAGCGTTCTGGTGGCTTCTTCAATCATTGGATTCAAAGGTAACGCATTGATTTTGTCCAGTGTTGCCATCAGTTTTTGCTGGATTTGCGCAAAACCACCACTTACCGTTGGCAGCAAGACCTGACCATCAATCTCTTTAGGTCCGGTCCAGGGTTTGGCATTGGGATAGAAGTCGAGGTCGACGTACAGCGAGCCGGTCAGCAAGTTGGCCGATTTAAGTGACGCACGCAACCCGCCCTTCAGCGCCGACAACAGGTGCTCATTCATATTAAAATTGTCGCCGAGCATTTTATTGAAACGATCGGGTTCAATGCGGATCAACACCGGGATACGATAATCGCTGTCAATCTGTCCGGCGGTGCCCGGGATCTGATAAGGCACTTGCCCGACGGTACCCAAGCGGATCCCCCGGAACTCAACCGGCGCCCCCGGCTGCAGACCACGGACAGAATCGCTAAAGAACAGCACGTAATCGGTATGTTTGGTATACAGCGAGTTCTGGATGGTACGCTGATCGTCAAACAGTTGATAAGTGGCACTGTTTACCGCTTCATCACCCGGCTCCCAGCCTTCAGGCACATCAAAGCTGACGCCACCGCCAAACAGCGTGGTCAAAGAGCCCATCTGCACACGCATACCCTGTGCCGACATATCAAAGCTGACCCCGCTTTCTTTCCAGAAACGGACATTGCTGGTCACCAGGCGGTTATAGGGCGCGCGGATAAACAGCTGATAACGCAACTGACGCAAAGTCGGATCAAAGTGGCTGGTTTCCACCGACCCCACCTGGAAACCGCGAAACAGCACCGGATCGCCCGGATTGAGTTGCCCTGCCCGGTCACTGGTCAGCACCACGCGAATGCCTTCGGCATCCGGCGAGGCCAGCGGCGGCGCATCCAGCAGTTTATAATCGTTTTTCTCTTCCCCCTTGGCGCCTGGCTGCAGCTCAATATAGGCCCCGGAGAGCAGCGTGCCCAAACCAGAGATCCCCTCACGGCCAATCTGCGGTTTAACTACCCAAAATACCGAGTCACCCTTAAGCATTTTATCCATGCCGGCATCAAGACGCGCCTTGATAATTACCTGTTGCAGGTTATCACTCAGGCTGACGGCTTCCACTTTACCGACATTGACGCTACGGCTTTTAATGGTGGTTTTACCCGCTTCAATGCCATCGGCCGAAGTGGTAATCAAGGTCACCTCCGGTCCCTGATGGCTAAAATGGTAAAACAGGATCCAGGCACCGATCAGTGCCGTGACCACCGGGATGATCCACACCGGCGACCAGCGTTTGATCTTGCCGATTTCAGCCATGCCGTTATTATTTTCCGTCATCGCGTAACTCCCTGGATGCGAAGGTTCCTGAACGATCCCAAATCAATCGGGAATCAAATGTAATTGCAGAAAACATAGTGAGGATCACCACCAGGGCAAACAGCAAAGCACCGATATCTGGGTAAATGCTCATTAGCTGCCCCATTCTGACCAGTGCCGACAGCACCGCGATAACAAAGACGTCGATCATCGACCAGCGCCCGACAAATTCCACCACTTCATACACCACGTGCAAGCGTTCACGATCGACTTTTTTCTGCCCTCGGGCATCCCAGCATAGCCAGGCGATGGCCAGCATTTTTAATGAGGGTACCATAATACTGGCCACGAAAATTACCATGGCGACCGGATAGGATCCCTCGCTCCATAACAGCACCACCCCGGCCATAATCGTTGAAGTAATTTTGGTCCCCAGTGCCTGGGTGATCATAATCGGCAGCATATTCGCCGGGATATACAGCATCAAGGAGGTGATCAGTAAGGCCATGGTCCATTGCAGACTGTGCTGCTTGCGCGCATAACCTTTGCTTGAGCAGCGTGGGCAGATATGCTGCTGCACCGGCAAAATGGCCATACAGCATTGACAAGAGCGCAAGCCCTGCGACAAACCGCTTTGCCCCACGCGCAGCGGCTGGCCAACTGCCGGAGCGGGAGCTACCTGCCGCCACAACCAGAAGCGGTCAGTGCATTGAAAAGCGCGCACCTGCAGCAAACAGAATAAAACGTAGGGAATAAAGCTGGTGCCAATGCCGACTTCACCATAGGCAATCAGTTTTACAAAACTGACTAATACCCCGGCAAGGAAAATCTCCACCATGCACCAGGCCTTGAGGTGGAACAGTACCCAGCCAATACGATTATTCCAGCGGCCAGGCAGCCGCACCGGGGCACAAAGCAAAATAATCGCCAGCATGCAGAAGGCCGGGATCAGTTGCACCACCACCATAAACAGTGACGCGATACTGGCGTAGTTATCATCCACCAGCACCTGCGGGATTTGGATCAGCGTGACTTCACTGCTCAACCCTTTCACGTTCATATTGACAAAGGGGAACATATTGGCCAGTAGCAGCATAAAGAGTGCGCTAAGGGCATAGCCGACCGGGCGTTTACGCGGCTCTTGCCAGCGTGCAGTCAGCAGGGATTTACAACGAGGACAGGTGGCCTTTTGGCCATACTCTAACGGCGGCAGCGCCACCAGCAGATCGCAATGGGGGCAAAGTACGTGCGGATTATCAGAGTGTGAACACACATTCAACTCCTCAAGGATAAAACACCAGGGATGCCCTGACCCCTACGCCACAACGGCAAGGAGTCAGGGCCAGAGTCAACGTCAGGCGTTCTTCTGTGCTTCGAGCTCTTCCCAACGGGCAAATGCCTGCTCAAATTCGAGCTCGGCTGCCGCCAGGGCATTGATTACCTGCTGCGTTTCATCATAAGGGCGCGAGAAAAAGCTGGCATCGCTCATCTGTTTGCCCAGCGCGTCGATCCGTTGTTCCAACTCACTGATTTTCTCCGGCAGCTGTTCAAGTTCACGCTGCAGATTGTAACTCAGTTTATTGGCGCTACGTTTCGCCGGTTCTGCTTTTACCGTTGCCGCAGGTTTGTCGTTCACCGCCGCGGGCTGACGCAGCTGGCGTTGGGTACGACGCTGATGATGGGCATCGTGATACCCTCCCACGTAACTGTTAATAACGCCATTGCCTTCAAAAATCCAGCATTCGGTGGCAGAGTTATCAACAAATTCGCGGTCATGGCTGACCAGCATTACCGTACCCTGATAGCTGTCGATCAGCTCTTCCAGCAATTCCAGGGTTTCAACATCCAGGTCGTTGGTAGGTTCATCGAGGATCAGCAGGTTGCTTGGGCGCAGGAATAATTTTGCCAGCAACAGACGATTACGTTCACCGCCCGACAGCGCCTTGACCGGGGTCATTGCCCGTTTCGGATGGAACAGGAAGTCCTGTAAATACCCGAGAACGTGACGCGAACGGCCATTGACCATCACTTCCTGCTTGCCTTCGGCCAGGTTATCCATCACCGTGCGTTCCGGATCCAGCTCGGCGCGGTGCTGGTCAAAATAGGCCACTTCCAGCTTGGTCCCGCAGTGAATGCGACCGCTGTCCGCCTGCAATTGCGCCAGCATCAGTTTCAACAAGGTGGTTTTACCACAGCCGTTAGGACCGACCAGAGCAATTTTATCACCACGCATCACTTGGGCAGAGAAGTGGCTGACCAATTGCTTGCCAGCGATGTTGTAGCTGACATCTTCCATTTCAAAGACGATTTTGCCTGAGCGGCTGGCCTCTTCGACCTGCATTTTCGCCGTGCCCAGAACTTCGCGGCGATCGGAGCGTTCTTTACGCAGCGCCTTCAATGCACGTACACGGCCTTCATTACGGGTACGGCGGGCTTTAATCCCCTGACGGATCCACACTTCTTCCTGCGCCAGTTTTTTATCAAACTCGGCATTCTGCAACTCTTCAACGCGCAGCGCTTCTTCTTTGCTGGTCAGATAGAGTTCATAGTTGCCCGGATAAGACACCAGTTTGCCGCGATCGAGATCGACAATGCGCGTCGCCATATTGCGGATAAATGAACGGTCATGGGAAATAAAGATAATGCTGCCCTGAAACTCTTTCAGGAACTCTTCCAGCCAGTTGATACTTTCAATATCCAGGTGGTTGGTCGGTTCATCCAGCAGCAACACCTGCGGGGAACTGACCAGCGCGCGACCCAATGCCGCTTTACGCAGCCAGCCGCCGGAGAGCGCCGAAAGTTCGGTATCGCCATCCAGGCCCAGCTGTAGCAACACTTCGCTGATACGGCTGTCGAGCTGCCACAGACCCTGGTGATCGAGGATCTCCATGACCTGCGCCAGACGATTCATATTCTTTTCGCTGGGATCGGTTTCCACCAGATGGGAAATGGCGTGATAGGCTTTTAGATGCTCCGCCTGCTCAAATACCCCTTCCGAAACAAAGTCGAAAACCGTACCGCCGATATTGCGCGGTGGATCCTGCTGCAAGCGGGCAACGATCAGATCCTGCTCATACACGATGCGTCCGTCATCCAGCGGCACTTCGCGGTTGAGAATTTTCATCAGGGTCGATTTACCCGCGCCGTTACGCCCAACCAGACAGACGCGTTCATTGGCTTCGATATGTAATTCGGTATTGTCTAAAAGTGGTGCATCGCTGAAAGACAGCCAGGCACCCGACATGCTGATTAACGACATAGACTTTATTTTTCCTCGCTGGCGTGAGTGATCAGCCAGCAGTTGTGAATTTGGCGGTTACGGGCAAAATCCTGCGACTGGGTTTTGCTGGTGATATCCACGGCGCTCAGACCGAGTTTACTCAGGCCCTCGGCGTCCATCTGGAATCCGCGTTTATTGTTTGAAAACATAATGGTGCCGTTACGACGTAAAATGCGCTTCAGATCTTTCATTAACAGCAAATGATCGCGCTGCACGTCAAAGCTTTCGGCCATACGTTTTGAATTGGAGAAAGTTGGCGGATCGATAAAGATCACATCAAATTGCTCATCCGCCATCCCCAGCCAGGAGAGGCAGTCGGCCTGGATCAGGCGATGTTGACGCCCGGTCAGACCATTAACCCGCAGGTTTTTCTCTGCCCACTCCAGATAGGTGCGCGACATATCCACGGTGGTGGTACTGCGCGCGCCGCCGAGACCGGCATGAACGCTGGCGGTACCGGTATAGGCAAACAGGTTAAGGAAATCTTTTCCCTCACTCATTTCGCCCAGCATCTTACGGGCAATGCGGTGATCGAGGAACAGGCCGGTATCGAGATAGTCAGTCAGGTTAACCCAGAACTTGGCGTTAAACTCCTCAACCTGCAAAAACTCGCCTTTTTGCGCCAGTTTTTCATATTGGCTGGTGCCTTTCTGCCGCTCGCGGGTTTTCAGTACCAACTGGTTGGAAGAAATATCCAGCACCGACAGCGTAGCATTAATCACGTCAAACAGGCGCTGACGTGCTTTTTGTGCATCGACAGTTTTTGGTGGCGCATACTCCTGCACCACCACTTTGCTGCCGTAGCGGTCAACGGCAACATTATAATCCGGCAAGTCGGCATCATACAGGCGGTAGCACTCAATGCCCTGCTGTTTGGCCCATTTTTCCAGTTTCTTGACGTTTTTACGCAGGCGGTTGGCAAAATCTTCTGCCAGCGGCGTGGCGGAAGTGCCCAGCGGATTCTCAGCCAACTGATAGTTTTTCTGCACGCACTCCAGCGGGCCATTTTTTGCCTTGAACTGGCGCTCGGCGCGAAGTTGCAAACAGCTAAGCAGCTCAGGGGATGCGCTAAACAGCGACAGCTGCCAGCCACCAAACTGGGTTTTGGCAATGCGTCCCAACTGGTTATGCAGAGCAATCAGTGCCGGTTCGCTTTCCAGACGCTCACCATATGGCGGGTTACTGATCAGCGTACCGACCGGGCCTTCCGGCAGCGGGTTCTTTAACTTGCCCACTTCCGCAGCTTCGAAACTGATCAGCTCCGCCACGCCGGCACGACGCGCATTGCCTTTCGCCATCTCAATAACCCGGCGATCGATATCCGAGCCAAAGAAACGGGAGGTGGTTTCCTGCACCGCGCGTTTGGTACGCACCTGGGCTTCGCTGGTCAGCTCATGCCACAGCTCGGCATTAAAGTTCGACCAGGCGCTAAATCCCCAGTGTTGACGATGCAGACCCGGCGCGCGATCGCCGGCAATCATTGCCGCTTCAATCAGCAGCGTACCGGAACCGCACATTGGATCGACCATCGGCGTACCCGCCTGCCAGCCAGAACGCATAACAATCGCCGCCGCCAGGTTCTCTTTTAACGGTGCCTGTCCGGCCAGATCGCGATAGCCGCGCTGATGCAGACCTTCACCGCTGAGATCCAGCGCCACGCTGGCGGTATCACGTTGCAAAAATACGTTCACGCGAATATCCGGCTGCTGTTTGGCGACGTTAGGACGCTGGTCAATTTTGCGGGTAAAGCTGTCGACAATGGCGTCTTTGACTTTCAGCGCGCCGTATTGGCTGTTACGGATCTCATCGTTAAGGCCACTGAAGTGCACAGCAAAAGTTTTATCGACGCTAAAAATCGACGGCCAGTCAATGGCCATCACGCCCATATAAAGGTCGAGATCGCTGTGAACCTTAAACTCGTTTAACGGAAGCAGGATGCGCGAAGCCAATCGGCTCCACAACAGACTTTGATAGAGCAGGCGATCGTCGCCCTCAAAATGCACCCCTCCCTGCACCACTTTGCAGGCCTGCGCACCCAGCGTTTCAAGTTCGCTTTTTAATAGTTCTTCCAATCCACGCGCCGTGCTGGCAAACAAAGAGTTCATATTGAATTAATCACCTAAAAGTTATTACCTATAAGAAACGGCATTAAACCCGCCATCATCTCGAAAGATGTGGCAAGCCTATGCCCGACCCTGATGTCGCAGCGCATGCCGATAACGCAAAGGCGGCATCAAGAACATCGGGCATAAAGAAATCAGTGGCGCATTATAGCTAATCCTACCCGGTTGTCATAAAGTCTCTGTGACAATACAAAAAGAGCACCTAGCCAGCCAGGAGGCAAATGTTGGTTACCCTTTCCAGACTCTTCGTTCACCCGGTAAAATCCATGCGCGGTCTGCAGCTTTCTCATGCCCAGGTTACGCCCGGCGGACTGGCATTTGATCGGCTTTTTATGCTCACCGATGCACAGGGCATGTTTATTACCGCCCGTCAGTATCCGCAACTGGTGCAGTTTACTCCGGCTTTACTCCCGGATGGATTAATTTTAACCGCTCCCGACGGCCATGATCATATATCGCTCAAATTCAGTGATTTTGCCCCCCAGTCGCAACCGACCGAAGTTTGGGGAAATCACTTTACGGCGCTGATTGCCCCGCAAAAGGTCAACAGCTGGTTAAGTGGCTATCTGCAACGAGAAGTGCAACTGCGCTGGGTTGGTCCGGAATTGACCCGTCGAGTGAAAAACCAGCCGGCGATCCCGCTCACCTTTGCCGACGGTTATCCCTATTTACTGATCAACGAAGCCTCGCTGTTTGATTTGAAAAACCGTTGCCCGAGCAGTGTCAAAGTCGAGCAGTTTCGACCGAACCTGGTGATCGCCGGCGCTCAGCCTTATGAGGAGGACGGCTGGCAGACCATCCGCGTCGGCGAAGTGATTTTTGATCTGGTCAAACCTTGTAGCCGCTGTGTGCTTACCACGGTGAGCATTGAACGCGGCAGAAAACATCCGACGGGCGAGCCGTTGAAAACCCTGCAAAGCTATCGCACCGCCGATAACGGCGATGTCGACTTTGGGCAAAATATGATAGCGCGCAATAACGGCATGATCCGCGTCGGTGACAGCGTGGAGATCCTGGCGCGCAAACCGGCCCGTCCCTATGCGGCTGGTCAGGTGGTGGAAAGCGTCGAGGTGCCAAAAAATAGTGCGCAGCCGGTCAGCATCAGTTTTCAGGGCACTACCTTTATAGGTAACAATCAACAAATCCTGCTGGAACAGCTGGAACAACAAGGCTTGAAGGTACCTTATTCCTGTCGCGCCGGAATTTGTGGCTGTTGCAAGCTGACGCTGGTGGCAGGGGAAGTCAACGCGCTGAAAGCCAGCGGTATCGGCAAAGCGGGCAAGATCCTCTCCTGTAGCTGTATTCCGGCTTCGGATCTGGTGCTGGAATAACGATAGCAGCTTTAAGAAGTAAAACATGGACGTCGAGAAGCAGTGGCTCGAGTGCGCAACAAAGACAGAAACACGGCGGTGTCAGGGAGGGGAAGGATCAGACCGCCGTATCGTAGAGTTGATTACTTTCAATAACCGGTGCCACCGGCATTAAACGATCGTGCATGATCTTAATGGCATCGCCGAGCACCATACCGCGACCGGCAAGGGTCAAACGTTCCTGCGCCAGCAGGCACAGACTGGCATTGTCACCTGATTCAACCACCAGCAATAACGCCTGCTCACCTGATTCAGTGACATCGACACAGGCTAACTGGCCGTTGATGGGCTGGAAAGGATGACGTTGCTGAGTAAAATGCCAGCTTTTCGGCATTAAGGGTTTCAGAAAACGAATAGCCACCAGCGCATTGAGTACTAATTCCGAGCGCTGCTCATTGGCTAATTGAATTTTTTTACACTGTTCTTCAAAATCAAAATAGAGCGCGGCATCATCAACGCAAAAACAGCATTCCGAAAAAGCGTCTGGCGTCAGCATTTTGGCAGAAAAACGTGAACGGAAAATCATGCCATTGGCCAAGTCCAACATCAGTCGGTCATGTTCAGTATCAAAATACCAACGCCAATTATCATCTGGTTTGATTTTCATTTCGTTATCCTATTTCCCTCACCGGCGTTATCAAGACCGCATCTCTCGGTTTTTTGTGACCGAACGCAAATCACATCGCTTTACGTTAACACTATCAGGCACAACCTATATATAGGACAAATCGTACGTTAGCCTGGCCGACAGAAGAGATAATGCCAAATTCCGTCGCGCATTAACACAGTGAACAAAATATAGACGAGCTGGATGCAGAAATAAACCCCGGTTTTCATTTGTTGACAAAATTATTGCGGTAAACGTCACATTAGAAAAAAAAGAACTCAGCCTCTTTTTAAAAAAATGAACGCCACCGCAACCTCGCTGTCCTCAAATATGTTTCAGGATATCTTTAATCAAACGCGGGCCATGATAGATAAAGCCGGAATAAAGTTGAATTAACGATGCCCCTGCCGCCATTTTTTCGCGGGCGGCGGTCAATGAATCAATGCCACCGACGCCTATAATTGGCAGTCGACCTTTCAGCTCCTGAGACAGCATCTGAATAATCAGGGTACTTTGCATCTGTAACGGACGCCCACTTAAGCCCCCCGCTTCATCGCAATGATTGAGCCCGGCGACCAGTTTACGGTCCAGGGTGGTATTGGTGGCGATCACGCCATCCATATTATGACGCACCAGACTGTCGGCTATTTGGATCAATTCTTCCACTGACAGATCGGGGGCTATCTTCACCGCCACCGGGACATATTTTTGATGGCGCTGCTGCAGCTCGAGCTGTTTATTTTTGATAGCGGCCAGCAGATCGTCAAGCGCTTCGCCATATTGCAAAGTACGCAATCCGGGGGTGTTGGGTGAGGAGATATTAATGGCAATATAACCGGCATAGGGATAAACCTTCTCCATGCAGATCAAATAATCGTCCTTGCCATTCTCCACCGGCGTATCTTTATTCTTGCCGATATTAATGCCGAGCACGCCGTCAAAGTGCGATTTTTTGACGTTATTGACTAAATTATCAACACCGAGGTTATTAAAACCCATGCGGTTAATTATGCCTTCGGCATCGACCACCCGAAATATTCTTGGCTTGGGATTGCCGTCCTGGGCGCGAGGCGTCACTGTGCCCACTTCCACAAAACCGAACCCCAGGGCGCCTAATGCCGCAATGCAGTCACCGTTTTTATCCAGACCGGCGGCCAGTCCCAGCGGGTTCTTGAACGTCAGCCCCATACAGGTAACCGGTTTGCTGGGCACGGATTGACGAATAAGGAACTCAAAAGGAGAGCCGGAAATAAGGCTGAGTTGGCGAAAAGTCAATTCGTGCGCGCGCTCGGGATCGAGCTGAAACAGTGCTTTCTTAACGAAGGGATAATACATGGATTCTCCTGAGGTCCCGGTGGCTAATGGCTGGTGGCCAGTCGGGGCGGTATTATCGACTAAGCCAGAGACAATTGGAATTGATTCAGGATAAATATCGTCATCCTACGCAAACGATTACTTTTATTTAACAGCGCGGATACGCCAACCGCCAGAATCCTGGCCTTCCTCGTGCTTTATCCATTTCTGAACTATCAAATCCTAAAATTAAGATTTCCAGTCATAAGCCATCGCCTGCTACTTTAAACCTAATTCATTAACAAAAACGTCAGTAATATAACAATTAGTTATAAGAGGGTCGGAATGAAAGTTATATCAATTGCCGGTAGTCCACGTCAGCCTTCGCGCTCTACCGCACTTCTTGCTCTTAGCCAACAGTGGCTGACCGAGCACGGCGTGGAGGTGATCTCTTACCGTCTGCAAGACTTCACCGCCGAGGATTTACTGTTTGCCAATTTCGATAGTCCGCAGCTCAAAACGCTGATCAGTGAACTTGCCAGCGCCGATGGCCTGCTGATTGCGACGCCGGTCTATAAAGCCTCATTTGCCGGCGCGCTGAAAACGTTGCTCGATCTGCTTCCTGAACGTGCGCTGGAGCATAAAGTGGTGTTGCCTCTCGCCACCGCCGGATCCAGCGGCCATATGCTGGCCATCGACTATGCGCTCAAACCGGTACTTAACGCGCTAAAAGCCCAGGAGGTACTACAGGGCGTTTTCGCCGAAGATCGCCTGATTGGCCAATACCAGCGTTTCCCGGCAGAACTGGACAGCACATTGCAGGTGCGGTTAGAGGATGCGCTGGAGACATTTCTTGTTGCCCTCGGCCATCGCCATGCGCTGACGCAGGCGCGCGCCAAACATCAACCTACTTACGCCTGAGCGGAGCACCTTGTGATAAATCATCGCTTTATTAAACGTTTTATCCCTGGCACCAAAGCCTGGCTACCCTTGCTGGCATTAGCCCTGGGACTGACCAGCATTTTTCCTGCCAACGCCGTGGAACAGGCACCTGCTCAGCTGCGCATTGCCTACCAAAAAGGCTCGGTTGGCCTGGTGCTGGCCAAAAGCCATCATCTGCTGGAAGATCGTTTTCCCAATACCAAAATCAGCTGGGTCGAATTTCCTGCCGGCCCGCAAATTCTTGAAGCCTTAAACGTTGGCAGTATCGACTTTGGGGGCACCGGGGATTTACCGCCGCTGTTTGCTCAGGCCGCTGGCGCAGACTTACTGTATGTCGGTTTCCAGCCGCCAACGCCTAAAGCGGAAGTGATCCTGGTGGCCAATGACAGTGCCATCAAAAGCGTCGCCGATCTAAAAGGCCACAAAGTCGCCTTCCAGAAAGGCTCCAGTTCGCACAATTTGCTGTTGCGTGCCTTGCAACAGGCAGGGCTGAACATCAGCGATATTCAACCGGTATATCTCACCCCCGCCGATGCCCGCGCCGCCTTCCAGCAGCATGATGTCGATGCCTGGGCAGTATGGGATCCGTACTATTCCGCTGCGCAGTTGCAGGGTGGTGTGCGTGTTCTGACCGACGGCAGCTCGCTGCATCAAACCGGTTCGTTCTATCTGGCGCCGAAACCTTATACCGAGGCGCATCCGCAATTTATTTCTGCTGTCCTGCAGGTGTTGACCCAGGCCAATGCGCTGATCAAGTCCGACCCGCAGCAAAGTATCGCCTTATTGTCGAAAGCCATGGGACTGCCAGATAACGTGGTAGCCGCCTACCTGTCACATCTTCCCGACTTGCCAATCAAGCCGGTAGATACCCGTACCGAGCAAGCACAACAGCAGACAGCGGATCTGTTCTACCAAAATCATCTGCTGCCAAAACCCGTAGTCATCGCCGACCGTATCTGGCATGCACCGGCCACAGGCAATTAACAAGAGGAAATGCCCATGAGTCTGAACGTATTCTGGTTTTTACCTACCCACGGTGACGGCCGTTATCTCGGCACTGACGAAGGTGCACGCGCCGTAGACCACGGTTACCTGCAACAGATTGCCCAGGCTGCCGACCGGCTGGGATTTGGTGGCGTACTGATCCCCACCGGCCGCTCGTGCGAAGACTCCTGGCTGGTCGCCGCTTCATTGATCCCGGTGACCCAGCGTCTGAAATTTCTGGTGGCGCTGCGCCCCGGCATTATTTCCCCGACCCTGGCGGCCAGACAGGCTGCCACCCTGGATCGCCTTTCTAATGGCCGCGCGCTGTTTAATCTGGTGACCGGCGGTGACCCGGAAGAGCTGGCGGCGGAAGGTCTGTTCCTGAACCATGAGGAACGTTACGAAGCCTCGGCGGAATTTACCCGCATCTGGCGCAGGGTGCTGGAAGGGGAAACCGTCGATTATGAGGGTAAACATATTCGCGTTAAAGGTGCGCGTTTGCTGCATCCGCCACTACAAACCCCTCGCCCTCCGCTCTATTTTGGCGGCTCTTCGGAAGCCGCACAGGATCTCGCCGCCGAACAGGTCGAACTCTATCTGACCTGGGGTGAGCCCCCGGCACAGGTAAAAGAAAAAATTGAGCAGGTACGCGCCAAGGCGGCAGCCAAAGGCCGCACAGTGCGCTTTGGTATCCGTCTGCACGTTATTGTGCGTGAAACCAATGAAGAAGCCTGGCAGGCCGCCAATCGGCTGATTGCCAATCTCGACGATGAAACCATTGCCAAAGCGCAGGCGGCCTTCGCTCGTACCGACTCGGTGGGCCAGCATCGTATGGCTGCCTTGCACGGCGGGCAGCGCGATAAGCTGGAGATCAGTCCTAACCTGTGGGCGGGCGTTGGCCTGGTGCGTGGAGGGGCCGGAACGGCGCTGGTGGGTGATGGCGCTACGGTGGCAGCCAGAATGCAGGAATACGCCGATTTAGGCATCGATACTTTTGTGTTCTCCGGCTATCCACATCTCGAAGAGGCCTATCGGGTCAGCGAACTGCTGTTCCCGCATCTCGATCTGGCCAGCGCCGCGCAAAATGAAAGTGCAGCACAGCGCACCATTAAGCCACATGGTGAACTGGTCGCCCATGAGTTTGCCCCGTTACGCGCGGCGCAAAGCTAAGGGGGCAGGATGAATAAGCACATGCAAGCCGGGACGAATCGCCTTATTCCGTGGATTTTACCGCTGCTGGTGCTCGCTGGCTGGCAGTGGGCAGCACAGGCTGGCTGGTTGTCCACCCGCATTCTGCCCGCCCCCAGCGCGGTGGTAGAGGCGTTTTGGACGCTGGCCAAGTCCGGCGACCTGTGGCAAAACCTGAAAATCAGCACCTTCAGAGCGCTGGCCGGTTTTGTTATTGGCGGCAGCCTTGGTCTGTTACTGGGATTTATCACCGGATTGTCTCGCCTCGGCGAGCGTCTGCTGGATAGTTCGCTGCAAATGCTGCGCAATATTCCGCATCTGGCGTTGATCCCGCTGGTGATCCTTTGGTTTGGTATTGATGAGACAGCGAAGATTTTTCTGGTGGCACTGGGGACGCTGTTCCCTGTCTATCTCAATACCTATCACGGCATTCGTAATATCGATCGCGGACTGCTGGAAATGTCGCGCAGCTACGGGCTTTCCGGCTTGCCGCTGTTTACTCAGGTGGTTTTACCCGGCGCCCTGCCGTCGATTATGGTCGGTGTGCGTTTCGCGCTGGGATTTATGTGGTTAACGCTGATCGTTGCGGAAACTATCTCGGCCAATTCAGGTATTGGCTATCTGGCGATGAACGCCCGTGAATTTCTGCAAACCGACGTGGTGGTGGTGGCAATTATTTTGTATGCCATCCTCGGCAAGCTGGCGGATATTCTGGCCAGAAAACTCGAGAATATCTGGCTGCGCTGGCACCCGGCTTATCAAGTGAAATCAGGAGAAACCGCATGAGCGAACTCACTCGTATCCCGCAGGGCACGCCGGTGACGCTGGCGGGTATTGGTAAAAACTACGGCCCGCGCAATGTATTAAAAGATATCAATTTACGTATTGCCCCCGGCCAGTTTGTTGCCGTGGTCGGCCGCAGCGGCTGTGGAAAAAGTACCCTGCTTCGGCTGCTGGCCGGCCTGGAACACAGCAGCAGCGGAGAATTGCTGAGCGGCAGCGCCCCGCTCAGCCAGGCAAGAGACGACACGCGGCTGATGTTTCAGGACGATCGCCTGCTGCCGTGGAAAAAAGTCATTGATAACGTCGGATTAGGATTAAAAGGTGCCTGGCGCGAAGCGGCACTCGCCGCATTGACCGAAGTGGGACTGGCAGATCGCGCCAACGAGTGGCCGTCGGCGCTGTCGGGCGGACAAAAACAGCGCGTGGCACTGGCCCGTGCCTTGATCCATCGCCCTCGCCTGCTGCTGCTGGATGAACCTCTGGGGGCACTCGACGCCCTGACGCGTATTGAAATGCAAAGCCTGATTGAACGCCTGTGGCAACAGCATGGTTTTACCGTCTTGCTGGTCACCCACGATGTCAGCGAGGCAGTAACCGTCGCCGATCGGGTGATTTTAATTGAACAAGGTGAGATAGGGCTGGATTTGACGGTGGATTTGCCCCGTCCCCGTCGACGCGGTTCCGCACGACTGGCGGAGCTGGAAGCCGAGGTGCTTGAGCGTGTGCTGCGTCCGCAGCCGTCGCCCGTAGAGGCATTGCGCGCCCAGGTTTAATCGGCAAGAGTAATAAAAAAGGGCGATATGACTATCGCCCTTTATCGCCCTTGTTGTGACTTATCCTCTACCGGTCGAGTAATCAGGCACTCAGCGCTTTGCTTATTTTCTCAAACAGGTCGCCGGAGAGATTTTCCAGGCCTTTTAGCTGTTCCAATGCCTGACGCATCAACGCCTGACGATGTTGGTCATAGCGTTTAAGGCGGATCAGCGGTTCAATCATCCGGGCGGCTACCTGCGGATTGCGGGTATTAAGATCGGTCAGCATCTCCGCCAGGAACTGATAACCGCTACCGTCTGCCGCATGGAATGCCGCCGGATTGCCCTGAGCAAAGGCACCAATCAGTGAACGAATACGGTTGGGATTGCTCATGCTAAACGAACGGTGTGTCAACAAGCTACGCACCTGGGTCAGCACATCAGCTGCCGGACTGGTGGCTTGCAGCATAAACCACTTGTCCATCACCAGACCATCCTGATGCCAGCGCTGATCAAAGGCAGCAAGCAACCTATCGCGGCACGGCAGGTTGGCCGCTACGGCAGCGGACATGGCGGCCAGGGAGTCGGTCATATTGTCAGCCTGTTCGAACTGGGTAATCACCCGTTTGTCGGCTTCCACCGCATCGGTAAACGCCAGGTAACGCAGACAGACATTACGCAGTGAACGGCGGGCAATATCCGCATGCTCAACGCGATAAGACGGCAGACGATGGGCGTGATACACCGCCGAGAACTCGTCGGCCATTTCGCTGGCCAGACAGCGGGTGATGGCGGTATGTACGGCGCTGATCGCTTCCGGGTCAATAGTGTCGAACAGTTCGGCGATTTCGTTTTCTGACGGCAGGGTCAAAATCTGTGCTGCCAACGCCGGATCGATATGCTCATCGAGCAGCACCGCGCGGAAGGCGTCCGCTACGTGCAGCGGCAGAGAAAGCGGCTGCTTCTGCTGATGACGCGCCACGTTCAACTTGATATAAATCGCCAGCAGACTCTGTGCCGCATCCCAGCGGGAGAAGTCGTTGCGGGCATATTTCATCAGGAAAGTCAGTTGCTGGTCACCATACTTATAATCGAGTTTCACCGGAGCAGAAAACTCGCGTAATAAAGAAGGCGTTGGCTGCGCGGCGACCTCTTCAAAAATAAAGGTCTGTTCCGCTTGCGTGACATTTAATACGTTACTGACTTTTTGGCCGCCCTGCTTCAGCGCAATCACTTCCCCTTGAGGATCATAAAGCTCGATATCCAGCGGGATATGCAGTGGCAGCTTTTCTGCCTGATCCGGGGTCGCCGGGGTTTTCTGGCTGACCGTCAGGGTATAAGTCTGTTTTTCAACATCATAGTCGTCACGCACCGTCAGAACCGGGGTACCGGACTGACTGTACCAACGGCGGAACAGTGACAAATCGACGTTGGAAGCATCTTCCATCGCCTGCACAAAATCGTCGCAGGTGGCGGCACTGCCGTCATGACGTTCAAAATAGAGCTGCATACCGGCCTGGAACTGCTGTTCACCCAGCAGCGTATGCAGCATGCGGATCACTTCCGAGCCTTTCTCATACACAGTCAGCGTATAAAAGTTATTCATTTCGATAACTTTATCCGGGCGGATAGGATGCGCCATCGGGCTGGCATCTTCTGCAAACTGCGCACCACGCATAATGCGCACATTATCAATACGGTTCACCGAGCGAGAACCCAAATCCGAGCTGAACTCCTGATCGCGGAATACCGTCAGGCCTTCTTTCAGGCTCAGTTGGAACCAGTCGCGGCAGGTAACACGGTTGCCGGTCCAGTTATGGAAATATTCGTGACCAATCACCGCTTCGATGCCGAGATAATCTTTATCGGTGGCGGTTTCCGCTTTGGCCAGCACATATTTTGAGTTAAAGACGTTGAGGCCTTTGTTCTCCATCGCGCCCATATTAAAGAAGTCGACGGCAACGATCATAAAGATATCAAGATCGTATTCCAGACCAAAACGGGTTTCATCCCACTTCATCGACTGCTTGAGCGAGGTCATAGCCCAACCGGCGCGATCGAGGTTGCCACGATCAACAAACAGCTCCAGCGCCACATCGCGACCGGAACGAGTGGTAAAGGTATCGCGCAGCACGTCAAAGTCGCCGGCCACCAGCGCAAACAGGTAGCAAGGTTTTGGGAACGGATCCTGCCATTTAATCCAATGGCGACCGCCGTCCAGTTCCCCCTGATCGATACGGTTACCGTTAGACAATAAATAAGGGTAACGCGCCTTATCGGCGACAATGCGGGTGCTAAAGCGGGCCAGCACGTCTGGACGATCGAGATAGTAGGTAATATGGCGGAAGCCTTCAGCTTCACACTGGGTACAGAGCGCCTCGCCGGAGAGATATAACCCCTCAAGGGCGCTGTTTTTCGCCGGATGGATTTCGTTGACGATTTTCAGTTCAAAGGCTTCGGGCAGCCCGGTGATGGTCAAGGCATTGTCACGCAGCTGATAGTTCGGCCAGTCCTGACCATTGATTTGCAGGCTCTGCAAGGTCAGATCTTCGCCATTTAAGACCAGCGCGGCACCTTCAGCGCCCAGGCGCTTGATTTGGCTGACGGCGGTGACCACGGTGGTCTGAGCATCAAGCTCAAAATCCAGATCAATATCGGTAATGGTGTAATCAGGCGCGCGGTAATCGTGGCGATATTTAACCTGCGGTTGCGTGGCGGTATCGGTCTGTTGCTCTGCTTGCAGTTGATCTGTCATAAGAAGGACCTTTTGGCGTTTTCAGTGGGATACGCGAGTAAAGTAAACTTTATCACAGAAGGGGGAAATTCCCAGATTGTTGCCAGAATGCAGCGGACAACCGGTGAGCTTTTATTCAATACAGGCAACGCCCTCTGTGGCAGTCGAAAAATATCCCGCCGCTTTATTTACTGTTTTTTAACGTTTTAGTGCTATTTCTATCAACGTGGCAATAAAATAATGGCTACCCTGGCGGAGTTTTTTAGCCGCAGCATACTGACTGAAAACAGAGGCAAGGCGTCAGGCAACACCTTGTATTTCCTCGCCATTAAATAAAATCCCCGCACAAATATTCGGCTGTTTTTCTGTTAATTGTTTGCATTAAATGACCGATTTCCTGCTGCCTAAAGCACGTTTAACCCTCGACCCGACGCAGGGAATTATGCTGTGATGAGGGTTCATTTACTGGATAATGCGGTATACTTCCCGAACTTTGCCGCTTTATTCAGGCTATAAAAATTGAAATACCCAACGTCATTGCAGTCACAGTAGCGTGTCCGCCATCGTGACGAGAGAGACCTTGGGTAGGCCTGTTGCTTCTGACGAGGATGCAGTACGCGATATGACTTCATACGCCTCCCCGATTTTGACGTCGTTGTTAGATACTGACGCCTATAAGCTGCATATGCAGCAGGCCGTCTACCATCGCTACGCGAACAGTCATGTTGTCGCCGAATTTCGTTGCCGAGGTGACGAATTACTGGGCGAATATGCGCAAGAGATCCGTCAACAGATTGAGCTGATGAGTAAGCTGGCGCTGACGGACGACGAGTTCCGCTATCTCGACAGCCTGCCATTCTTTAGCCAGGATTACCTGCAATGGTTGCGCGGCTTTCGCTATAACCCACAGCACGTTGAGGTCACGGATCTCGGTGGACAACTGCATATACGTATTGCTGGCCCCTGGCGTGAAGTGATTATGTGGGAAGTTCCGCTGCTGGCGGTGATCAGTGAAGTGGTACACCGCCGTCGCTCACCGGATGCCACTGTCGAGATGGCCGTTGCTCAGTTGCGTCACAATCTGCAGCAATTTAGCAAAAATTCGGCAAATCTCGATATGTCGGGCTTTAAGCTAATGGATTTCGGTACCCGCCGTCGTTTTTCGGCGTCGGTGCAGCACGCCATTGTCAGCACACTAAAAGATGAATTCCCCTATCTGGTCGGCACCAGCAACTATGATTTGGCGCATCAGTTGCAGCTTAATCCGGTGGGCACTCAGGCTCATGAGTGGTTCCAGGCGCATCAGCAACTGAGTCCGGTACTGGCCAATAGCCAGCGCGCGGCGCTACAGGCCTGGCTGGACGAATACCCGGATCAGTTGGGGATTGCGCTCACCGACTGCATTACCATGGATGCTTTTCTGCGTGACTTTGGCAGCAAATTTGCCAGCGCTTACCAGGGACTGCGCCATGACTCCGGCGATCCCGTCGAGTGGGGTGAAAAAGCCATTGCCCATTATCAGCAACTGGGCATTGAACCCATGAGTAAAACCCTGGTGTTTTCAGATAATCTGGATCTTGATAAAGCGCTGGAGCTGTACCGTCATTTCCATCAACGCATCAATCTGGTATTTGGTATAGGAACCCGTCTAACCTGCAATATTCCTCAGGTTAAGCCGCTAAATATCGTGATTAAGCTGGTGCAGTGTAACGGCAAACCGGTGGCAAAATTATCCGATAGCCCGGGCAAAACCATTTGTCAGGATAAAGCCTTTGTTAAGGCGCTGCGCAAAGCCTTTGACCTGCCGTTGGTAAAAAAAGCCTCCTGATACGCTTTCTACCCTGCCCTGCGTCTCCCTTACCGGCGCAGGGCAATCCCCGACCAGCACCTTCCCCATGATCCGCTGCAGTTGATAACATAATGTGATATTGCCAGACAGGCCGACCCGCTGCGGGATAAATGTTGCCTGCGGTTGACGATTTCTGCTTGTGTCCTGAAAAAGGCTAAGTAACATAGCAAAACCCCTTCTTGCTAAGGGTGCGAGACATTTTAAACAGGTTTTTTATACGAATTTAAAACCATTGGTATCATCATCTGAACAATCAGATAATTTAAAGAGAGAAATCTATGAGCGTTGTGCCTGTAGTCGACGTACTGCAAGGCCGTGCAGCGGTTGACAGTGAAGTCACCGTACGCGGTTGGGTGCGTACCCGGAGAGATTCTAAAGCTGGCATCTCCTTCCTCGCCGTTTATGACGGCTCCTGCTTTAATCCGTTACAGGCCGTCGTAAATAATTCTTTGCCCAATTATCAGGATGAAGTTCTGCGTCTGACCACCGGCTGCTCGGTTGAAGTCACCGGCACCGTTGTCGCCTCACCTGGCGAAGGCCAAAGCTTTGAATTGCAGGCGACCTCCATCAAGGTTGTCGGTTGGGTTGACGATCCTGATACTTACCCGATGGCGGCAAAACGTCACAGCATCGAATATCTGCGCGAAGTGGCGCACCTGCGTCCGCGCACCAATCTGATTGGTGCCGTGGCGCGCGTACGTAATACGCTGTCGCAGGCCATACACCGTTTTTATCATGAAAACGGCTATTTTTGGGTTTCAACGCCGCTGATCACCGCCTCCGATACCGAAGGCGCTGGCGAAATGTTCCGCGTCTCCACGCTGGATTTGCAAAACCTGCCGCGTACCGATAAAGGCGAAGTGGATTTCAGCGAAGATTTCTTTGGTAAAGAAGCCTTCCTTACTGTATCCGGTCAGCTTAATGGCGAAACCTATGCCTGTGCACTGTCCAAGGTTTACACCTTTGGTCCGACCTTCCGTGCAGAAAACTCCAATACCAGCCGTCACCTTGCCGAGTTCTGGATGGTTGAACCGGAAGTGGCCTTTGCCACTCTCGACGATATCGCGTCACTGGCTGAACGCATGCTTAAGTATGTTTTTCAGGCGGTTCTTAACGAACGCGCAGACGATATGGCGTTTTTTGCCGAACGTGTAGACAAAGACGCCATTTCACGCCTGGAACGATTTGTAACTTCAGATTTCGCCCAGGTGGATTATACCGAGGCAGTGGAAATCCTCATCGCATCAGGTCAGAAATTTGAAAATGACGTTTCCTGGGGTGTCGATCTCTCCTCAGAACATGAACGTTATCTGGCCGAAAAGCATTTTAAAGCACCGGTAGTGGTTAAAAACTATCCGAAAGATATCAAAGCTTTCTATATGCGCATGAACGAAGACGGCAAGACCGTGGCCGCCATGGACGTATTGGCCCCGGGAATTGGCGAAATTATCGGCGGTTCTCAGCGTGAAGAGCGTCTGGACAGACTGGATGCCCGTCTGGAAGAAATGGGTCTGAATAAAGAAGATTACTGGTGGTATCGCGATCTGCGTCGCTACGGCACTGTGCCACATTCTGGTTTTGGTTTGGGTTTTGAACGTTTAGTAGCCTATGTCACCGGCGTACAAAACGTACGTGATGTGATCCCATTCCCAAGAACACCACGTAATGCAACTTTCTAATAAATTAAAATATTTCTAATTTAACAAATTTAGATACAAAACTAAGGCCAGCGATGCTGGCCTTAGTCATTTTTAAACATAGATCCCTGTCACAAAGTTCCGTAAATTTAATATTTTGTTACACACTTTTTCCTACTGAAACAAGTTTAGGGGTTTAGTAGCATTTTCGCTGTGGATTAACCGCACCCTGAATGGAACACTGCGTTCAGACACAGGAGACACCAAACTATCAGCAATAGTTCCGTAAAATATTGTAGGCAGTGGCAAGGTGTCCAAATAACACCAATGAGGGTAATAATAAATGATGAAGCGCAACATTCTTGCAGTGGTAATCCCGGCTCTTTTAGCTGCCAGCGCAGCAAACGCAGCTGAAATTTATAACAAAGACGGCAACAAGCTGGATCTGTACGGTAAAGTAGACGGCCTGCATTACTTCTCTAGCAATTCTGGCGACGATGGCGACAAAACCTACGTCCGTTTCGGCTTTAAAGGCGAAACCAAAATCAATGAATATGTCACCGGTTACGGCCAGTGGGAATACAATATTCAGGCTAACAACCCAGAATCTGGCTCTGCGGCTGTTGCAGAAGCAGGCAACAAAACCCGTCTGGGCTTTGCCGGTCTGAAATTTGGTGACTACGGCTCATTCGATTACGGTCGTAACTATGGCCTGATGTATGATTCTATCGGCTGGACCGATATGATGCCAGAATACGGCGGTGACTCTGGTTACACCGACAGCTTCCTGACTGGTCGTGCTACTGGCGTAGCTACTTACCGTAACAGCAACTTCTTCGGCCTGGTTAAAGGTTGGGATTTCGCGGTTCAGTACCAGGGTAAAAACGATCGCGACGATATCCACACCTCTAACGGTGATGGCTATGCGCTGTCAACTTCTTATACCTCTGCCATTGGCCTGGGTATCGTAGGTTCTTACGCGTCATCTGACCGTACCAACAATCAAAACCTGGCCACATATGGCCGTGGCGACAAAGCGCAGAGCTGGGGCACCGCAGTTAAGTATGATGCCAACAATGTCTATGTAGCCGCTTTGTACACCGAATCTCAGAACGCAGCACCTATCACTGGTTCCAACGGCGAAGGTTTTGCTAATAAAGCAGTAACCACTGAAGTGATTGCTCAGTACCAGTTCGATTTCGGCCTGCGTCCATCTATTGCCTACGTACAGTCTAAAGGCAAAGATATCGAAGGTATCGGCGATGCTGACCTGTATAAATACTATGAAGTTGGTGCTAACTACTACTTCAACAAAAACATGTCTACCTACGCTGACTACAAAATCAACCGTCTGAAATCTGACAACCCACTGGGTCTGGCTACCGACAACATCGTAGCTGTAGGTCTGGTGTACCAGTTCTAATTTCGCTTACGCCCCGTACCTTTTGGTACCGCATAAGTTGATAAATCAGGCAGAGCTTCGGCTCTGCCTTTTTTATTGCCCACAGGATCCCCGCCAACTTATTTCGATCGTCTCTTTCCAGCCGGTTCCATCAGATATTTTCATGATCCAAGGCGGCTCACAACTCTGCTTTCTTTTTGTCGCAAACGGTTGGCAAAGGACGATTCAGGCGGTAACCTGAACGCCTCTACTGTTGATAACAGGTCATGGAAGTATCCACATGTTTGAAAAAATCACTGCCGCACCCGCTGATCCTATCCTGGGTCTTACCGATCTTTTCCGCGCTGACGATCGTCAGAATAAAATCAATCTCGGGATCGGGGTCTATAAAGACGAAACAGGTAAGACACCGGTTTTGGCCAGTGTTAAAAAAGCCGAGCAATTCCTGCTGGAAAATGAAACCACCAAAACCTATCTGAGCATTGATGGTTTGCCTGATTTCGCTCATTGCACTCAGGAATTGCTGTTTGGTGCAGACAGTCCCCTTATTGCCGACAAACGCGCCCGTACCGCGCAAACCCCTGGTGGCACCGGTGCCCTGCGCATCGCGGCAGATTTTGTCGCCACTCAGACCAGCGCCCAACGCGTCTGGGTAAGTAATCCAAGTTGGCCGAATCACGTTGGCGTGTTCTCCTCCGCTGGCTTGCAAGTGGCTGAATATCAATATTACGATGCCGCCAATCATGCGCTGGATTTTGACGGTATGCTGCAAAGCCTGAGTCAGGCACAAGCCGGGGACATCGTATTGTTCCACGGTTGCTGTCATAACCCGACAGGTATCGATCCTACCGCCGCACAGTGGCAGCAGTTGGCCGATCTCTCCGTGGCCAAGGGTTGGTTACCTTTGTTTGACTTTGCTTACCAGGGCTTTGCCAAAGGCCTGGAGGAAGATGCAGAAGGTTTGCGCATTTTTGCCGCTCAGCATGCTGAACTGCTGATTGCCAGCTCCTACTCCAAAAACTTTGGCCTGTATAATGAACGCGTTGGGGCCTTTACTGTGGTCGCCGCCGATGCTGCCACCGTCGACCGCGCCTTTAGCCAGGTCAAGTCGGTGATCCGCACCAATTATTCCAATCCTCCGGCTCACGGTGCCTCAGTGGTAGCAACGATCCTCGGTAACCCGGCACTGCGTGCGCTGTGGGAACAGGAACTGAGTGATATGCGTCAGCGTATTCACCGTATGCGCCAACTGTTTGTCACTACCCTGCAAGAAAAAGGGGCCAACCAGGATTTCAGCTTTATTATTACGCAAAACGGCATGTTCTCGTTCAGTGGACTGAACAAGGAGCAGGTATTGCGTCTGCGTGAAGAATTCGGCGTCTATGCCGTTAATTCCGGTCGTATCAACGTCGCTGGCATCACCCTGGACAATATGGCTCCGCTGTGCGAAGCCATAGTCGCGGTGCTGTAACACGCCGCTGAGGCAACAAAAAGCCAGCCCGGATCACTCCGGGCTGGCTTTTTTAATTCACAGGTAAGGATCAGCAGTGACTCACTGCTGCCAGGCAAACTTACCAGATTGGCATTTCATCCTGCAGAAAAGGATTGGTTTTGCTCTCATAGCCCAGCGTCGACATTGGACCATGGCCGGGAATAAACGCCATATCGTCGCCCAACGGCAGTAGCTTGTTTTTAATCGAGTCGATCAAATCCTGATGGTTGCCGCGCGGAAAATCACTGCGTCCTACGCCGCCTTTAAAAATCACATCGCCGGTAAGCGCCAGGCGTGCCGTATCGTGGATAAACACGATATGTCCCGGCGTATGTCCCGGGCATTCCAGCACCGACAGCTGCTGGTTGCCAATCTGCACCATGTCCCCTTCTACCAGCCAGCGATCGGGGGTGAAAGGCGCACAGTCATCCAGACCAAACATCCGGCTTTGCTCGTGCAGGGCAGCCAATAAAAACAGATCTTCTTTATGCGGCCCGACGATCGGTACCTGATAATGCGCCGCCAACTCAGCCGCCGCGCCCACGTGGTCAAGGTGACCATGGGTCAGCAACACCTGACTAATGGTCACGCCGAGGGCAGCAACTTCGCCCTTGATCTTCTCGGCCTCGCCGCCGGGATCGACCAGTGCAGCCTGATGGGTGTCAGGGCAATAAATAACAGAACAGTTTTGGCTGAAAGCGGTAACAGGAATAATGTGATATTTCATAAGGCTCCACTGTGGTCTGCTGCTCCACGGATACTTGGCAACGCGGCTTGCCCCAGGCAACCACGCGGCTAAATCAATCCGTCAGGATACAGGCCGAAAATTACGCACATTACCAGGTTCTTGCTGGCCCGGTGTCGATGTGCACAAAGTCACTTTGTGGATAATATCCTACACCACCCATACGCATTTTTAACGCAGCTTTGCGGATATGGGCCAAATCTACGCCCTGGATATGAAAATCCATCGCTTTGCCCTGCGTGTGGTAACTGTGTTTGGCGACACCGCTGCCGGGTTCGCGCAGACTTTCATTAGTAGCTAACGATCGGTAGCCAGAGACCAGCTGTACCGGTTTATTGTGGGTACCCAGCATAACCTGTAAACGATAAAGATGATCAAACAGCTGCGGATCGATATTTTTCACTTTGCCGGCGCGATAGTCGCGGAACAAATGATTTAGTCGCGCCAACTCGTCCTTGTTATAGCGTTTGCCATCAAAAAACTCGGTTTTGAGGGTTTCGCCCGTATGCAGGTTGTTGATCACCAAAATACGTGGTCTGGGGGTGGAGAGCATGGCAAATGCGCGGCCAGGCAGCAACGCAATACCCATGGCGGCAGTGCCAAGTGCCAACCATTTTCGACGATGTTTATCTATTTGGTCCATGAACAGTCAATTACCCGATATCTATATCATAAAGAGGGGTCGGACTTGACCCCCGGTCACCTTAACCGCCTTAAATGAGCGAGTCAACCGGCTGAAAAAAGCGTTTACCCGCTTGATTTCACCTGCGACTCACTCGACTGGTCAGACGTTATGACACTTATCGGGTTAAAATTACTGCATTTATTACAGTAATTTTTCTGCCTGAGACAAGATTTGTGCGCCAGAACGCACGGTAGAATCATAATTGTAAATATCTGTGCGGAATTGCGGCTTACCATCATCGGCAACCCAAGCGGTTAAATAGAACAATTTAACCGGTATACGATGACGGATCGGTACATAGGTGGTATTCCCTGCCTGAATGGTGGAGGCAATACGTACGTCATTCCAGCCGGTATCCTGCAACAACATATTGGCCAGTTCGGAGGCTTTATTAACACGCACACAGCCGGAACTTAGCGCACGTACATCGCGCTGGAACAAATTATGGTTCGGGGTATCGTGCAGATAAATAAAATCTGAACTTGGCATATTGAATTTATAACGACCCAGCGAACTCATCGCCCCCGCATCCTGACGTACGCGGTATGGGAAATGGTCGGGGGAGATCATATTCCAGTTAAGCGTGGCCGGATCGATCACTTCCGCATCATTACTCCAGCCAGAGAGCAAGGTAAAACCATGCTTTTGCAAATAGCTTGGGTCGTGCATTAGCTTGGGCACAATATCCTGACGAACCAGGGTAGTCGGCACATTCCAGGGTGGATTCAATACCACGTTGCTTAATACGCTGCTCATAAGCGGCGTTTTACGGCTTGGACGGCCGACAATCACCCGTGAGGAGAGCACTTCGGCACCGTTAAGATAATATTTCAGCGAATAGTTGGGGATATTGACCATAATGCCGGTATTGACGTTACCGGGCAGAATTCGCAAGCGCTGAATATTCAAGGCCAGCAAGGTCGCACGGGTACGTGGCGAGGCATTCAGCCATTCCCTGGTGCGCAAACCAATTACACCGTCGGCTTCCAGCCCTTGCCATTTCTGGAAACGTTTGACCGCTTCCACCAACTCAGGAGAATACTCATTGACTGTGCTGGCAGGCACCGGTGCCGCTGCGCTATTGGTCGCGGCATTAGGGGTAGTGGTCGGTGTCGGTAACACATCTTTTACCGAGGTGGCCGAGGGGCTGACGACCGCCGTCGTTTTTGGCGTCTTATCGGCGCTTTCATCTACCGAAAAATCTTCAACGTTATTCGCGCCGCGATTTTGCGCGGTGCTCTCCACAGCAGGAGCCGGTGTCGAGGTATCTGTAACATCGATCATGCGCTCACTGCGCGCAAGGATCTGGCGCAGTGCCGGAATATCATTGCTGATTTGTCCCGGACGCAGGCTGACGATATTGGTCATCTGCGGCCATGGCTGGGTATCGGCCAGCAGGCTCTTTAATGCCGCATGCATTTTCTGATACTGCGGATGCTGTGGCTGCAGGGTGGTGATATAGTGCGCCGTAGTGCCATGGCGAACCGCCAACTGCCATTGGTTAATCACCGTCAGCGCCGGAGTGGTCATTTTATAGGGAACGTTGTTGTACAGCCAATTGCTGCCGTTAACCTCAACGCTGCTGACAAACTGCAAATAGCCCAGCATGGCATCGGATAACACCACATCACGCGCCATCCCGGTGATACTCGGATCGGTTAGCCATTTGACCCACTGCGTAAACTGCGGCTGGACACCTGAAATTGCCAACTCGGCCAGTTGCTGCTGGAATTGATGCACCGCATCGCGGTCCTGCCACATGGGCTGCATATGGTTCGCGGCGTAAATAGGTGCCAGAGAAGAAAGATAGAGCGGCTTCACGCCAGAAGGAAGTTCGGCCTGGATATGACTCAGGCTCTGCACGCTCGACAGCGTGGTGGTTTTAACCGGCATTGTCGGCATCGCCGCATTGCTCTGGGTTAGTGGCGCAAAACTACCGATCAACAATCCACCAACTAGCAGCACCCTGAGAGACTCATTACGCTTAAGCATCATCCCCTGCCTCACTTTAATACCATAAAAATACCCAATAAATCTCAACGTGCAGGAAGCCAGCAAGCGGACGGAAAGTCGGTAACTCGACCGAGTAAGCGACAAATTGTCAGCAGCAGAGTGATACGCTGCTGGTGGCCGTTCCACATAATATGGCCCAGGGAAGCGCTGATAAAAGCCCACAGCGTACCTGCAAATTACAAGACTAAGGGTAGAGCGACATCGCTAAAATAACTACCGAAATACTTAAGCAAACTGCCCATAGATTAAGTATATAGACAGAATGTTAACTTTGCTCAGTCGACAAGAAATTTGCTTTCTGATTTATACAAAGACTCTATGTTACCGGCTGGGGGAATTAAAGGGGGGAAAGCGAGTTTATTATTTTTAATATGTCAAACGCCCAAAAAATCAGCAAATCGCGCTAGCTGACGGCGTATTATTCGTCGGGTCTCTGCCGAACCCGGTAACCGGCAGATAAAAGCGCCAACTGAGTTGAGGCAGTTGGCGCTTTTAAAACCGGCAATATTAACAAAACCTATCGCCTTATGGTGTTGCCCATATTGGCTAACTTTCGGCGGTGACGTCGGCCTGGTTATTTTCCACGCCAGGGGCTGGCAGCTCCGCAGCAAATCCGCGCAGACCCACGACGTGCACATGTTCCGTATTCTGGAACACTTTACGCACCAGCTTGTAGGTAGTGCCTTTTTCCGGACTGATATTTTCCGGTGCCGCAATAATCAGCTGCATCTGCAAACGGTCGCACAACTCAAATAGTGTGGCGATCGACTTGGCATCCAGACGCGCCGCTTCATCAAGGAACAGCAGTCGGCAAGGAGAAATATCTTTACCGCGCAGGCGGCTGGATTCATCTTCCCAGCTCTGCACCACCATCACCAGAATCGACATACCGGTACCAATGGCTTCACCAGTTGACAGGGCGCCACTTTCGGCACGCAGCCAGCCGTCCGAACCACGATAAACCTCAACTTCCATTTCAAGGTAGTTACGGTAATCGAGCAGCTCTTCACCAATGGTTTGCGGCGTACGCTGCCCCATATCAATTTGCGGATTCAGGCGCTGATACAGCTTGGCCAGTGCCTCGGAGAAGCTCAGGCGATTACTGGTAAACAGATCCTGATGCTGCTCTTGCTGCTCGGACAGCACGTCGAGCAAGCCGGCATGAGCTTCGCGCACATTGACATTTAAACGTACGCTTTTCACCTGGCCAAAAGCCACTGCCTGCAATCCCTGGTTGAGCATGCGAATACGGTTCTGCTCGCGCTGAATGGTTTTGCGGATGATATTGGCAACGCTTTTCGAACTGATTGCCAGTTGTTGCTCACGCGACGTCAACTCTTCGGTCAGGCGGCCCAGTTCGATCTCCATCTGCTCGATGGCTTCCACCGGATCGTCAGTACGGATAATATCCTGACGAATGCGCTCACGCAGATGTTGATAGACGGCAATATAGAACTGGATCTTGCGCTCCGGCCGCTTGGGATCTTCTGACAGGCGCAGTACATCGCGCAAATGCTCATTGTCAGCCACCGCCAGGCGCAGCGCACCCAATGATTTATCCGACATGGAGCGCAGTTCGTCGCCATCCATATAGGCCAGTTCACGACGATGCAAACGACGTTCAACGCCGTTGTCTTTCACCAGACGCATCACTGCACACCAGCCGGCTTTCGCCGTCACCACCTGTTCGCGGCTTTGATGATAATCACGCTCAAGTTTGCGTAATTTCTTCTGCAGGTTGTCCATTTCTGCTTCGCAGAAGGTGATCTGTTTTTCCAACTGATTGCAGCGCGAACGGTTGGTGCTCAGCAACTGATGCAGTTCGTCGCGGCGCGCACGGGCACGAGCTTCGGCATTAGGATCGGCTTGCACGCCAATATCCTGCAACTCCTGTCCCAGCTCTTTAAGCATATCGCGCTTGGCTTCAAACGAGCTTTTCAGTGACGCCAATACCTGACTGTACTGCGTCAGTTGCGTCTGATGCTGACGCACCTGTTCACGGGCGCGACTACGCTCGCCTTCGGCACTTTCCAGACGCTGGCGCAGTTTGTCATTGAGATCGGAGTTTTCGGTCAGCATGCCGGCAGAGTCGGTATAGCTGAAGTGCGCACGACGCTGCACCACTTCGGTCAAGGCAAAGGCCTGCTGCTTGGCCAGACGCTGAGTGTGCTGCGCCTGGGCATAGTCTTCTTTTAATTGCTCATGTTGTTCCGGGTCGCTTTGCAGCACAGAAACCAGCGGCTCCAGTTTACCCAGCGAAACACTGTGCAACTGGATAAAGCGCGCAGCCTCCTGTGCCTCCTCCAGCTCTTCGCGCATCTCTTC
Organism: Rouxiella aceris; assembly: GCF_012933545.1. GTDB lineage: Bacteria > Pseudomonadota > Gammaproteobacteria > Enterobacterales > Enterobacteriaceae > Rouxiella > Rouxiella aceris. The sequence continues at coordinate 270,596 of NZ_JAADJU010000004.1, forward strand.
CACGCGATCGATCAGTGTCTCATCACATAACAGGGCAACGCGCGGTTGCAGCTTGTTCAGCAAGGCAACGGCGTCTTTGGCCTGGTCATACTGCTGACGCTGCTGCTGGTTTTGACTTTCATGGGCACTGAGGCCACGCTCCAGCTCACCGCGACGAGCGCTTAACGAACGAATATCGGCTTCCGGATCGTCGTCAAAGGCTACCGCCAGATGACTGCCGATAAAGCGGCTAAACGCCTGATGCAAACGCTGAATTTTCTGCACGTCAAACGACAGATTGGCATAGCGTTCAGAGAGACTTTCCCGCTCTTTATGCAGGATCTCCAGCTGGTTATCACGGGCGGCACGGCCAAATAGCGGTACCTGCGGAAAGTGTGAATAGCGCCATTGACGATCGCCGCTTTTCACCAGCACCGCTTTGTCCATCTCTTCGACGGCAAACACGCTGTCATCAAAGGACTGCGGGTCCCCTTCGATCAGATAGAGATCTTCCGGGCAGTCATCGAGGCCGTCGAGCTGATCGCGAATACGCGCCAGATCCGGCACCACAATCGCATGGCGCGACGGACCATATAACGCAGAGAAGTAAGGAGCATCATCAATGGTGACATCGTCATAAATTTCAGACAGCAGCACACCGCCAAAACGTTCGGCCAGGGCAATCATGCGCGGATCTTCCGCGCCGCTTGGCTGACTTAAACGGCTGATCTGCGCGTCGACATCACGTTTGCGTGCTGCCACTTCGTCGCGCTCAACCGTGGTTTCACGCTCACTTTCCAGCAGTTGCTGCATGGTTTCAGTAACCTGCTGGCTGCTCTCCAGCGGCTCTTTACTCTGCTCGCCAAGCTGTACCAGGGCGTCCTGCGCCGCCAGCCAAACCGGGGCGCGAGCGGTCAAGTCACGGATACGTGCCTGGATCTGCTCCAGCTCCTGACGCATCTCCATGCGGCGTTCACCAGCCTGAGAGACATTGGCCGACAGCTCTTCGATCTGCACATCCAGCTCGCGCTGCAGCTCATCCAGCTCTTCGGGCTGCACCTGCTGGCCGCTGCGTTTGCAGAACTCTTGCAGTTGCCGTTCTGCCTCTTGCTGTTCACGCAGGCGCCCTTCCAGCTCGGACATGCGCATGCGCAATGGTTCGACGCGCTCCGCCTGGTGCGTCTGTGACGACCACTCGCGCAATAGTTCGCGAGCGGTTTGCCAGGCATCACTGCGGCTCACCGCACCGGCGATTTTCACCACCAGTTGATAAGCATTCTCAAACTGGCTGTGTGCCGCCTGGGCCACGCTCATCTTCTGTTCTAACTGCAACAGAATATCGGTAGCTTCCTGCTCACGTTCCTGGAAGGTCTCAAGCCAGGTTTCGCTGTTTTCCAGGGTGAGATCCGGTAACTGACACAGCTCGCGGGCGCGTTCAATGGTCTGCAAAGCCTGTTGATACTGAATAGCACGCGTCTGCTGTACGTCGAGAGCCTGCTGATAATCGGCCAGCTGGCTTTTTAATTCGTCCACTTCCAGCTCGGCGGCTTCGGCGCGCGCTTCGTGTTCCGCGTGCAGCTCGGAGGCTTCGGCGACCACTTCGTTCTGTTCTTCCAGCCGGTAGGTCAGCTCTTCCAAATCAGACTGATAACGTTCGATTTTTTCCTGCTGGCGCATGGCGGTCTGCACCAGATTAAGGTGATCGCTGGCGGCCTGATAATCGGTTTCCAGATCGCTTTGCGACCCGCTTTGCTCCGCCAATTCACGCGCCATCTCCACATGACGGTACTGCTCACTGGACAGCTGCTTGCGGCTGGTCAACAGCTCGTTACGCAGCACCAGGGCACCATCCAGATGAATACGACGTTCATTGGCATGGCGCATATAGTCGGCGGCCACATAGGAGGTGGCTTCGGAGATCAAATGCTTGAACAGATCGCGATCGGCCTGGGTGACACGGATCGCTTCCAGCGTCATGCGGTTTTCGCGCAGAGCGGCTTCCATATCCTGGAAGGCTTTACGCACCCCACTGTTCTCCGGCAACAGGTAATCACGCAGTGAACGGGTGATGGCGCTGGAGATACCGCCGTACAACGAAGCTTCAATCAAACGGTAGAACTTGCTGCGATCGGCAGCCGAACGCAGACGACGCGGGATAACCCCGAGATCGAACATCAGCGAGTGGTAGTCGGTGATCGAGTTAAACTGCTTGAACTGCACCCCTTCCATGGCTTCGACACGATCTTTCAGCTCTTGCAAAGAGAGCACCCGCGCCTGCCGTTCGCCGACGGTTTGCGTCAGGATCTCGGTAGGCTGAACCGCAGTCGGCAGCCCCTGAATGGTAAAAGGCTTGATATCGACTTTGCGATCGCGACCGGCGACCTGCTGCAAACGCACGCCAACAATCACCCGCTGATGGCGGGAGTTGACCACGTCAAGGGTGGAGTAACACACCCCGGCACGCAGTTTACCGTGCAGCCCTTTATCACGGGAGCCCGAGGTCGCCCCTGCTTCGGTAGTATTACGAAAGTGCAATAAGGTGAGATCGGGGATCAGCGCCGTAACAAAGGCGGCCATGGTGGTGGACTTACCGGCACCGTTACCGCCGGAAAGGGTGGTCACCAGCGCATCGAGGTCAAAGGTTCTGGCAAAAAAGCCGTTCCAGTTAACCAGTGTCAATGAGCGAAATTTACCGCGTTCAATCATTCCTGTTCATCCTCTCCACCTTCTGGCCCGTGATCGGCCTGTGGTTCACTCTCATCATTATCATCATTGAGCGACAGAGTGTTCTCTACCGGCATGGCTTCACCGTCGCGGATCATGCGCAGTTGCGCTTCGCGCACATCATCACCGCTGCGCACATCGGCGCCAAAGCGGAAAACGGCTTCGGTAATGCGGAACTTGCTGCTGTCAGCGCCCATAAAATAGACCATGCCCAGTCGACGCAGACGATTGAGTGACGTTCTGACTTTTTCCTGAAGTTTTTGCCGATCGAGATCGGAGCCGGTGGAACGCTGGTTGACGTATTTCAGCAACTTGCTTTCATCAGCCAGACTCAGCAACTCATCATATAATTCCTGCTGAGTAAAAATCCCTTCATGGGCCAGACGCTCCGGACTCAGGTAGAGATAACAGAGAATTTTACCGACCATCATATCCAGTTCAGACAACACAGAACGCGGAATAAGCGTTGTCGAACGCGGACGCAGATAGAAAAAACCTTCCGGCGCGCGGATCAGCTCTACCCCGTAACGGCTGTAGAAATGTTCGATCTCGTCCTGATAATCCATCAGAAAAGCGTGGTTATCCAACTCCTCAATACCGATATGACGGCCAGAACGTAACTGACTGTCGAGGGCCGGGAACAGGGAATTAGCCAACGCCTGTGCCAGCTTGGCTGGCATTATTTGTTCAATATTTGTCGATGACATGGGCCTGCACCTTGGCTCCGTAATCATTGATTGCCTGCCACTGCGCCGGCAACCCTGAAAAATCTGCTTCAGCCACACCAAGGCGCACTGCCTGGTCGACCATAATTCGCGCCACATCAAAATGACGCGCACGGGGATACTGATGGAGATAGTCGCGCATAATCAGCGCCAGATTGAGCGGCACTTTTTGCTGCTGGTAAACCAACAACGCCTGTTCGATCAGCGCCGCCAGCTGTTCGTGCAGCTCACTAAACTCTTCGAACTCGAGATCCGGAGGCAGTTCGCCGGTAACCTCTTCACTACGCAGCGCCAGCTCCTCGTCACGCATATCCAGCAGACGGTCGGCATTGGCAAAGGTCAGCGTCCAGGGGTTATCAAAATAGTTCTGCACCGATAAACGCAAACGTTGGGAGAACACGCGGTTTTTATCCATATCGATCGCGGTACGGATAAATTTGTGCACATGCCGGTCATAGCCGATCCATAAATCGATCGCCTGCTGCCCCCAACTGGTGATCCTGTCGAGTTTGTTTTGCAGATCATAAACCAGCTTATCGATCAGGCCTAAATCCGGGCTACCGATAATGGCATCCTGAATGCGCAGCAAGTGGGCCTGCAGCAAATCTCCTGCCGCTTCCAGCGTGTCCTGCAATTCGCGCAGCGTACCTGAAGTCTCGGAGAGTAACAGCTCACAGCTGGAAATGGCCGCCCGCCAGTCTTTACCCAACAGCGCGGCGATATCGTCTTTCACGCCCTGTTGCTGCTCGTCCATAATGCGTTGCGTCAAATCGATGCTGTCGAAAATCTCGGCCACCGAGTATTTCAAAGGCGCAAAGACGTTGCGATGCCAGTGGAACTCATCGCCGCCTTCTTCGGCGGCATCCGCCGCGCGTTTCAGCTCTTGCGCCACGATAGACAGCTGCATGGACAGGCGCAGCGTCGAAAACTCACGCTGGCGAATATAGTAATCGGTGATGCCAATGCCCAGCGGCGTCAAACGGTATATGGCGTTACCGTCCGCCAGCTCGCTGACAAAACGGTTAAGCAAGCGCTGGCGAACCATATCATTGATGGCATTATTGGCGCGCACCGCGATGGTTTCGTTGGTTTGTTCAAATCCCTTGCTGACATGGCGAAATGCATCGATCAGTTCGCCTTCACTCATTTCACCATCAAGGCGCTCGCTGTTAAGCGTGGCAATGGCCAGAAGAAAGGCCAACCGCTCCGTCGGCAATGAAATTGAGAAGTCATTTTTACGTGCCCAGGCGACCAGTTCAGGGACAGTCTGGGAAAATTCACTCATAATTCGTCCTTCCGGTCGGGTTTGCGCGCCATCACATGGATGTAACGTCCCAAACTAATAAAAGGCTCCTGCCGGCAATAACGCTGTTCCAGCGCCAGAAGCTCGTCAAAATCCTGCTTATGCTGTTGCCGATTACGCAGATAGTCATGAAAGACACGGACACCGGTCTTGCCAACTATCTCTAACCCGAGTTGTTCTAACCACTGGTAAACCTGGTTGGGGTCCAGCGGGTGATCGGGCAGCAACGAGCTTTTTTTTATTTTGGGTAAACCTGCTTCGACATGGCCGAAATTACCCAGCACCATATGGCGCATCAATAAACCGTTGACGTTATAAAACATCAAAGAGAGTGCGCCACCGGGGAGCAGGCAGTCATACAATGCCTGTAATGCCGGTCGGGGTTCAGCTAACCATTCTATAACCGCATGAAACAGTATCAGATCAACGGGCTGTGCCAAATACTGAGCGACATCCTGAGCGGGACATTGTACAAATTGCATGTTGTCGCTGACACCTTTTTCCTCCGCCGCCGCTTTTGCGCGCTTGATCATCTCACCGGAAAGGTCGCACAACAATACCTGATGTCCTAAAGCGGCCAGTTCACAGGCCATTTGCCCTTCGCCGCCGCCGGCATCAAGTATACGCAAAGGACGTTGCGGAAGCTCGGTTAAAAGCCCGTGCAAATCCTGCCCCAAAACCGCCTGACGAATACGCCCCTTGGTGGTGCCGTAGATATTGCGCGAAAATTTTTCCGCCATATCATCAAAGTTGCGATCCTGCGCGGAGGTATCCTCCACCTGTATCATTTTTTTTCTGGCCAACTGTATAATTTTACCAATGGATAGAACAACCGCCGAATCTGCTATTTTGGCACAGGCTGGCATAGAATAAATCATCCTGACCGATAATCTCGCCCGGATGCCGTTTTTTCACCCAACAGGACCGATAATCTGATGTTTTTTATCTTGAAAAAAATTGTCGGTGGTTTGCTAATGCCACTTCCGCTGTTATTGCTGTTGATGGCCGTCGCACTGTATTTGCTGACCTTCACGCAGCGACAAAAAATGGGAAAAGTGATTTTTTTGCTTGCTTGGCTGTTTTTGGCGCTGTTGAGCCTGCAACCGGTAGCCGACAGGCTGTTACGTCCGCTGGAAAACACCTACGCCACCTATAACGGTCAACGGCCAATAGATTATGTGGTGGTACTGGGGGGAGGATATACCTATAACGCGGCCTGGGCACCCAGTTCCAATCTGGTTAACAACAGCCTGCCGCGGGTTACCGAAGGGATCCGCATCTATCTGCTTAATCCGGGATCAAAACTGATTTTTACCGGTGCCGCCGCGCAAAGTAATCCCGTGAGCAGCGCCGCAACGGCGGGCAAAGTGGCGGAAAGCCTGGGGGTTCCCGCCGCGGATATCATTATTCTCGATCAACCAAAAGATACCCGTCAGGAGGCGCAGCAGGTGGCTTTGCGTATTGGCCATCACCCCTTCGCCCTGGTGACTTCCGCCAATCACTTGCCGCGTGCCATGCTGTTCTTTCAGCAGGAAGGCCTCTCTCCCTTGCCTGCCCCGGCCAATCAAATGGCCATTGACTCGCCGCTTAATCCCTGGGAACGACTGGTGCCGCAATCGCTGTACTTATCGCACAGCGAACGCGCCTGGTATGAGAGCCTGGGTCGCTTATGGCAAGCGTTGACCGGCAAGCAGCAAAGTGAGACCCCTAGCTAAGCCAGGGGATCAGTTGCTGTTGAGCATAGTTAAATGACTGGCGATCGAGGGTGCCGGTATGAATAAGATTTGCCATAGATTCCCAAATGACATAGACCCAACGGCGAGCGATAAAGCTTTCGGATACCGGTGCTTTTTGCAGATAGCGATACAACAGCTGGCTGCTCATGCCCTGCTCCCATAGGCGAAACAGTTCAAACTCGCGCGGTGCCCAGAGCACCATCCCGGGATTGATCATCGCCAATAGCTGATCACTTTTGGGATCTTTGAGCATGCTGCGTAGAGAAAGGTTGCCGTGTACCAACACAGCGCTATCGTTAAAGTCGGCAAACAGCGCGGGCAGGCTGGCGCGAGATCGATAGAGAATTGCACGATCCTCGGCGGTCAGCATCGGCAGCGGCAAATTCGTCAGGGTCGACCACAGCACTTCAACTCGCTGTTGATACCAGTGAAACCAGTCGTTGTCCTGAACACTCTCCACCGCCCCCACACTGCCATGGCTGTCAATCCGGTGCCAGGCCAGCAGTGTTTCGACGATTTGATCCATCAGGCAATCCCAACGCTCCGGTGTGCGCGTCGGCGCCTCGACCGAAACGCCGCGCAGCCGTTCGATAAGCAACACTTCATGATAAGGCGGTTGGTGGCTGGTGGCCATGCCATAGACGGTAGGCATACGGACATAGCCATCGCGGGCCAGCATTGACAGTTTATAGGCTTCCTGGGCGGCGATCCCGGCGCAAGTAAAACTCTTTGCCAACAACGGCATAGCGTATCCCTCTGCATCATACAAGGCAAAGAGATGGGCATAGGGTTGTTCACTGACGCATTCCAATCGGGAGAGTCGCTCTCCCAGAACAATACTCAATTCGGCTTTTAATTGTTCCATAAAGGTTACACTTTAGCGGAAAGGCTTAGCACCATGATGAAAGTATCAAAGGACAATTACCCCATTTTAGATCAAACAAAACCAAATAAGCGCGGGGAGAAAATACGTCAGTAAGGGAACAAAAAACGCAGGGAGTGATAGAGCAAAGCGGATTTCCGGGCAAAAACAGCGCCGTTTAGCTGTTAAAACGGCGCATCAGGCTTATTTTGCGGCGAAGAATTCGCGTACGCGTGCCAAATCTTCCGCCGTATCGACACCGACAGAAGGGACGGATTTGGCCACGGCGACATGGATCTTTTCGCCATACCAGAGCACACGCAGTTGCTCGAGCAACTCAATCTGCTCCAGCGCGCTCGGCTCCCAGGTGACATAGCGGCGCACAAAACCGGCGCGATAGGCATAGATACCGATATGGCGCAGAAAGCTATTACCAATGGTCTCTCTGGATTTGGCAAAACGCTCGCGCTCCCAGGGAATGGTGGCCCGAGAAAAATAGAGCGCAAAGCCCTGCGCGTCCATCACCACTTTGACCGCATTGGGATTGAATGCCTCTTCTGCGCTGTCGATGGGCACGGCCAGGGTGGCCATACCGGCAGCACACTGTGCCAGATTCTCTGCCACCTGACGGATGATCACCGGTGGGATCAAGGGTTCATCACCCTGCACGTTGACGATGATTTCATCATCGGCAAAACCGCATTTTTCAATCACTTCCGCCAGACGTTCGGTACCTGACTGGTGATCGGCCCGCGTCATGCACACTTCACCTCCGGCTGCTTCCACGGCCAGCCGCACATCGGGATGATCGGTGGCAACAATAACGCGTTTGGCACCGGACTCAAGGGCACGCTCCATCACATGCACAATCATCGGTTTGCCGTTGATATCGGCCAGAGGTTTGCCGGGTAAGCGGCTGGAAGCGTAACGTGCGGGAATGATGGCAACAAAACTCATGGGTGGATCTCATCGGCGGACAGTGAGCGAGCTTCGACTTCCAGCAATACAGGAATACCATCGCGCACCGGGTAAGCCAGGCCATCCGCTTTGCACACCAGTTCCTGAGATTCTTTATTGAAGTACAACTTGCCGTTGCAAACCGGGCAGGCAACGATTTCCAGTAAACGATGATCCATAATTCCTCCGTGAGGCATAAATTGAGCACTCACTCGGTGCCAACTGTGACGCCAGGTAAGTCATTATACCCAAAGTAACGGGTGTTGCAGCCGGGCGGCAAGTGAATCCATCCCTCAGGGGAGTAACGAGGGTGAGGGTTCCAGGCTCGCGCAGGTGCAGCTTCAGATACCAGGGGCTCTGTGGTGACAGAGAATACCACAGCCCCCCAGCGCCGTTAACAGTTCACACCAAAGAAGTTAACGCGCACTATTGCCAATCTTTCCGCCGTGGAGTATTATTTTTGTGACCTGCATCACATTAATAATTAATTTTACGAGCCTAGGAATGAAAATGTTAAACAAAATCATCGCTTTGTTTGCCAATTTTAGCAGCTAATGCTAATTGGTTAAACACCAAGTATGTAAACGGCTGCCAATCTGCAGCCGTTTCTATTTCACTGCCCGCCCAAATTCACACCACCACCTTCCAACCCGTTCCCCAGCGTGCTGCCAGCTCCGGCGGCAGCGAAGTCAACACCACCTGATGCGCCCCCTGCCAACGCGCAAAGCGGCTGATAGCCTCGGCGATATCCCGCGCTCGGCGTACCCCCACTTTGACTCCCGCTTCAAGATGGAGACTTTTAATTTCCAGTTGCTGCGTCTTGCGATGCATTTTGGCATCAGTGCGGCCAATAATCTCACCGCGATTAAGAATGGGTAGCGTGAAATAGCCATATTGCCGCTTGTCCTGCGGGGTATAACACTCCAGGCGGTAATCGAAATTGAACAGCTCAAGGGCACGTTTTCTGTCCCAGACCACGGGGTCAAAAGGCGATAGCAAGGTGGTCACCGTGGAAGTCAGGGTACCGGCCAGCGCCTGGGCAAGCAGTTGATCATGATCCTGATGGACATACATGGGTGCGTCTATTCCCGTCACCTCAACCGCGGTGATTATCCCCTGCTGCAACAGTTGCGCAGTCAGCTTTTTACTGTTGACGCGTTTAAGCCGGTAATAGTCAGCCAGCCATTCGATACGAAAAATCCCCAACGCCTGCGCCGAACGACACAGCATGGCAAATTCTGCGTCCTCCTTGCTCAATGTCTGGGTGACATCATCCCAGGAAGGCAGCACCTTTTCACGCAGGTCATAAACACGATGGAAATTGCGCCGCTCAACCACCATTAACTCCCCCGCCGTAAACAGAGTTTCAAGATGTTTTTTATAAGGCTTCCAGTCCCACCAGCCGCTGGTCGCGCGCTTTTCGGCGCTAAAATCCGCCGAGCGTACCGGGCCGTTCTGCGCAATATGCTGCAACAGATTGGCAATCTCGGTTTGATGTTGATTAAACCAGGCCTGATTGAACTTCCAGCCCATGGCCTCGGGAGCCAGCATGCGGTGACGCAGCAAGGGATAATCTTCAATAGGAATAAAGCAAGCCTCGTGGGCCCAATATTCAAAGAGTTGATGTTCACGCAAGGCGGTTTCCAGCCATGCCGAGGGATACTCACCCAGGCGACTGAACAGGACTAAATAGGGACTGCGGGCGACTACGCTGATGGTATCAATTTGCAGCAGGGCCATACGCTGGATAGCGGTAAGCAGATCGTTGGGATGAGCCTGACGTTTTAAGGGGGATTGCAGTTGTTGAGCTGCGAGATGCAGTACGCGCGCAGCAGAGAGAGGTAACACCGGGATAGGCATATCGATATCCGTGAGCAAAAGTACCTGCCCGATTTTCTCACATCATTGCAAGAAAGCAGGCGAAGCAACCAGTATACGGATACCGATAACATATTTTTATCAGTGGGTAAAATGCCCGCCACTGATTTTGGGTGACGCTCGCTTAGAAAGCGATAACGTCGGCGGCCGCTGGGCCGTAAGTCGAACTATTATAAATGGTGAACTCTACGCTTTGACCGGCATTCAGTGATTTATTTCGCGTATTGGCAATTGAATTACGACTTACATAAATCTCAGACGAACCGTCAACAGGAGAGATAAAACCATAGCCTTTGGCCTGATTAAACCATTTAACAAAACCCATTTTTAACATCATATTTTTACTTCCTTAATTTTGGGCATCCATGACAACGCTTTATTATTATTGTTCGGATGCGCTTGCCCATTCTAAAGTTATTCGTATAAAGAACCTCTAATGAGCGTATAAACCCTGCCTTCATTGGCAGGATAAACATTGAGTTGGTATTGATAGTATTACCACCAAGAGATTAGACAGTAATCATCACCACAAGTTCCCGTGGCCATCAACTCGTTACTTTTCGATTTTTTGCTTACAGCGCAACAACGTTGGCAGCAGCGGGGCCACGCGGGCTATCCTGAATACTGTATTCAACACGCTGACCTTCAGCCAGGGTCTTGAAGCCTTCAGAGGCGATAGCAGAAAAATGCACAAACACATCTTTGCCGCCGTCCTGTTGTTCAATAAATCCAAAACCTTTACTTTCGTTGAACCATTTTACTTGACCGATTTTCTTCGTCATTTTTAAAACCTTTTAAATATTAATTTCCAGCCATAAAGGCAATAGCGGCCATCTTTTAGAAAGATTACTTATGGGAGGTACTCAGAAGGTTCGTCTTTGAAGCGGAATCAATCAAACAAGAAGATAACGTTTTGGGAGGAACAACTACTTACTCTTAACGATGCTGTACATACTCATAAATAGCCCTGCTTTCACAGGCCAGATGCTATTTACTCATAATTATCCGACAAGGTCAAGTTAACAGACCTGCCTATTTTATGAATTGTGTGTGTTTTAGATTTAACCATTGAATAACATAGCAATTAAAAATTATCTTTTTATCACTTTCTGCCGAGGCAATGCGTGTTCATCACGCAGATGGCTTAACCAGGGCGCAAATTCTTTCAAGCAAATTTAAAGACCCAGGTTCGGCAAGCTGCGCATCAACGGGAAGATACCACCAGTTCGCTTCGGCAAAGGCGCGGCATTTTACTGCATCTTTCTCTGTCATCAGTAATATCTGCGTCGGGGACGCTAATGCCTTGAGTTGCGCAGGCTGATAGGCCTGGTGATCGGCAAAGGCAATCTCCTGCTCAGGCTGTACGCCTGACTGACGTAAGGTAGCGAAAAAACGCGGCGGATGGCCGATACCCGCCATGGCGACCACGGCCGACAAGCTTTGCACCGGACGCTTTTCACCGCTCAACAGGTTAATAGCCAGGCCAGCCTGCAACGACATGCCTATCTCTCTGCCCTGCCCCTGGCCGTTGCCATTGATAATCACCGCATCGACGCTGCGTAATCTTGAGGCACGTTCCCGCATGGGCCCAGCTGGCAGCCAGTGACCGTTGCCAAAACGACGCACACCATCAACGACGACGATTTCGAAATCGCGCTGCAGGGCGTAATGCTGTAAGCCATCATCGGTAACGATAAGATCGACAGGCGCTGCCTGTAAAAGCGCTTTGACCGCCTCACTGCGATTAGGAGAAACGGCGACCGGCGCACCAGTGCGTTGAAAAATCAGCACTGGTTCGTCACCGGCCTGCGCGGTGGTGGTGGCGTTATCCAGCAGTAAAGGATAGCGTTCTGCCTTACCGCCATAGCCGCGTGAAACCACGCCGACACGCAGCCCACGCTGTTGTAAATGCTCAACCAGCCAGATCACCACCGGGGTCTTACCGTTACCACCGGCGGTCAGGTTGCCGACAATCACCACCGGAACCGGTGCTCGCCAGCTTTTCTTCCAGCCTTTTTTATAGCAAAAGCGCAGGATCAGGGTAATCAGGCCGTACAAACCACTCAGCGGCAGCAGCAGCAGATAGAGTGCGGATTGCCCCGACCAGATACGCTCAATCATTGGCCAAACTGCATACGATGCAATTGCGCATAAACCCCGTGCATGGCGATCAGCTCGTCATGAGGACCACGCTCCACCACTTTGCCATCTTCGATCACCAGGATTTGATCGGCTTTTTCGATAGTAGACAGACGGTGGGCGATCACCAGTGAAGTGCGGTTTTTCTGCAGTTCATCCAAAGCTGCCTGAATGGCGCGTTCGGACTCGGTATCGAGCGCCGAAGTAGCTTCGTCGAGGATCAGCACTGGCGAATCACGCAGCAAGGCACGGGCAATGGCGATACGCTGGCGTTGGCCACCAGAGAGCAGCACACCGTTTTCGCCGATTACCGTATCCAGGCCATTTTCCATCTTGCTGATGAAATCCATGGCATGGGCCATAGTCGCGGCCTTTTCAACATCTTCGCGGCTATAAACTTCGGTACGCGCGTAGGCAATATTATTGGCAATGGTGTCATTAAACAGATGCACGTTTTGTGAAACCAACGCTACCTGATCGCGTAATGACGACAGGGTATATTCACGTAAATCGTGACCATCGAGCAGAATTTCACCCTTCTGAATATCGTAAAAACGGGTCAGCAGATTGGCAATAGTTGATTTACCTGAACCCGAACGCCCAACCAGAGCCACGGTTTTACCCGCCGGGATATCAAAGGAGATCTCGCGAAGCGCCGGTTTTTCACTGCTACCGTAGTAAAAGGTGACATTTTTAAATTCAATATCCCCTTTGGCACGTTCTACTGCCAACGTGCCTTCGTCTTTCTCCTGTTCCATATCAAGAATGCTGTACAGCGTCTGGCAAGCAGCCATACCACGCTGGAACTGGGCATTGACGTTGGTCAGGGATTTCAACGGTCGCATCAGGGCAATCATTGAAGAGAACACCACTGTAATGGTACCGGCGCTCAGGGTTTCCATCACTGACGGGAAACTGGCGGCATACAGCACAAAGGCCAGCGCCAGCGAGGCGATCAGCTGAATAATGGGATCGGAAATGGAAGACGCCGACACCAGACGCATGCCCTGACGACGCATATGATTGCTGACGTCATCAAAACGTTCGGTTTCAACCTTCTGTCCGCCAAAAATCAGCACTTCTTTATGCCCTTTCAGCATCTGTTCGGCGCTGGTCGTGACCTGTCCCATACTGTTTTGCATATTCTTGCTGATAGTACGAAAACGCTTGGACACTACGCGAATGACGATAGAAACAATTGGCGCAATGATCACCAGGATCACTGACAGCTGCCAACTGTAATAGAACATCATAATAAACAGGCCAATAATCGACGCCCCTTCGCGCACCACTGTCACCAGGGCACTGGAAGAGGACGATGCCACTTGCTCGGAGTCATAGGTAATGCGAGAAAGCAGGGTCCCGGTGGACTGTTGGTCAAAGAACGCCACCGGCATTCTCATCATATGACCAAAGAGTCGACGCCGCATTTCCATTACCACTTTGCCAGACACCCAGGAAATACAGTAACTCGAGATATAGCCACTGACGCCACGCACAATCATCAAACCAATGACCACCAACGGCATCCACAATAAAATCGAACGGTCAGCTTTACCAAAGCCATCATCCAATAGTGGCTTCAGCAGCGATAGCATGAGGGTATCACCGGCGGCATTGACCACCAGTGCAATAGCCGCAGCAATAAGCCCGGCTTTAAAAGGGGTGATCATCGGCCAGAGGCGACGGAATGTCTGCCAGGTGGAGAGATCTTTATCATTCATCATGCAATTAACCAGCAGCGAAATAAACAGCGGCCATTCTACTCATTATCGTCCCCAACGCCAAACCACTGATGGTACCAACGTGGCATTAATTGCTCCCGCAGGCCTTTAATTGCCCAATAGTTGTTGAAAAAAAAGGCACTCAGTTGGCCGGAGCGGGCGGTATCGCGCCAGATCACCCCATTTTCACGGTAACTTTGTTTTATTTTTTGCGCCGGTAAACGCCAGCGATTAAAGCGAGAGGCAGAAGCCATTGCGACTTCAGGTCTGCTGGCCCGCAGAAAAGGGCCAATTGAGGAAGTACGACTGCCGTGGTGCGGTACTTGTAATAAATTGACCGCTAAATGCGACCGTTGATATTTAACTAACAAGGTTTCGGCCTCGCGTTCAATATCTCCGGTCAGTAACAGACTGAATGTCCCGTCGCTGACGCGCAAGACACAGCTTTGGTTGTTACCGGCATGGTCATGAGTGGACGGTGGCCACAGCACGGTAAATAACAAACCTTGCCAATGCCATTGCTGTCCCTGACGACAGGGTGAATAACCCTGAAATGAGGCGCGGATTGTCGCCTCGGGAAAGGCCGCGCTTATTCGGTCGGTGCCGCCGTGATGGTCCAGGTGACTATGGCTGATAATGATTTGCTCAACAGCCAGATTACGCCACTGCAGATAGGGCAGGATCTGCATCTCGGCCTGTGAGCCGCCTTCCCAGCGATTGCCGGTATCATAGAGCACGGCGCGACCATTCTTTTCAATCAACACCGCCAGTCCGTGGCCAACATCCAGCATATCCACTCGCCAATTCTCTTTTTCACGATAGCTGGACTGTCGCCAGCAGAATATCAGTACGCATAGCGTCAGTACGTTGAGCGGATAGCTATATAGCCAGCCCATACGCCAGAGGATAACGCCAAGCCAGCCGGTAACACCCAGGACCAGAGTGCTCTCCCCTAACGGCAGCCAATAAATCTCGGCCCGCCACAGTCCGGTTAGCATCCAGGAGAGCGAGCGATCCGCTGCCCACCACAGCACCGCGTTCAGGGAAAGCGCCATATCAAAGGGCAAGTGATTTAAAAACAGCGCCGCCAGCACCAGCGGCACGGTGACCAGCGAGACAATCGGCACCGCCCACAGGTTGGCAAAGAAAGAGGCAAGACTCAAACCGTGAAACAGGGCAATCTGCATCGGTAGCAGCAGGAAGGTCATCCCCAGTTGCAGATGCCCCCAGCGCAGCCAGGCCCAATACCAATGCCGTGAAAACCGCGCCGCCAATGGCACCCATTGAAACCAGAAAATCAGCGCTGCCACAGCAAAACACGACAGCCAAAAACTGTCTGAAAGGATATTTAGCGGATCGCTACACATCAATAATGCCACGCCCCACAGCCAGACTTGCCAGGGATGGCAGTGCACCCGAAACAGGCGCAGCAGCAGCCATAGCGAGATAGCAACGGCGGCGCGCATGGCAGGCGGATTGACGCCGGATAGCCAGGTGTAATAGAGCATGGTTATGCCGCTAAGCAGCAGGGGGAAACGATAGTCTATCCAGCGTATTGGTAACAGATACTGGATGGCGCGCGCCAGCAACCAGCCTATCAGCGCCGCTACCCCGATATGCAATCCGGAGATGGCCATCAGATGCGCGGTGCCGGTCATTTTAAATAATTGCGCCAGCGGTGAGTCGAGTAACGAGCGTTCACCAAATGCCAGCGCCAGCAGGATCGGCATATTGTCGACGCCGGTCAGTTGCCGCTGCACAGCGCTAATCACCCGCTGACGCGCTGTGCATGCCGTGGTTAACGGCGTTGCCGCGTCCACATGTCCGTTTAGAGTTTGTCGGTTAGCCACAGCCCAGCGCTGTCCATCAAAGCCACCGAGATTAAGTTGGCTGTGCACCGGGCGTAAACTTAGGGTCAGCAGCCAGCGCTGCCCTGCGCAATAGTCAGCGGGAAGGTCCTCGCTGGATATGCGCGCCGCCAGCGGCGGGAATACCCGCTGACCGTTAATCTCTTTTAAGGCAATCAGCAGATTATGCTTATCTTCTCGCTGCAAAAACGGGGTGATCACCTCGGCGACTACCTGCTGTTTCCGCCCGCTAAAATCGTCGGTTTGCTGCAAAATTTGCTGCGCGTTGACGGTGGCCCATAGAAAAGCGGCTAGCGCAATGCACAGCAATTTACTGAGTCGATAAGGCAAATAACCGGCAATAGCGGTGATAAGCAGCAAAACAATACCCAGCGTGAGGTCGGGTAATACCGGCAGCACCGTCAGCGGCAAGATCCCGGTTATCAGCGCCAGCGCCAACTGGCTGAGTGTGATTTTGATCATCTCGCCTCCTTACAATATTAGCCCAAAGACCGACCGAATGGAGAGAGCAGAAGCGGGAAGTCTCTGTGCGACCGTCGCCTGGCGGCTGGCGGTGCAGAAAGCAGATTGTTGTCAAAAGACGCGGTGGGGGCAATCTTCAGCGATTAAGGTTGCGAGGCATTACGCAGATTATCTGCCAGGGTTGAGGCCATTTAAACAAAAAAAAACGGTGTCCGTTAAGACACCGTTTTGTTCGCAGTAGGCATACACCCAGGTTGAGGATTAATCCTCAGCCATAAATGTTCGCACGGTCGCGCAACTCTTTGCCTGGCTTGAAATGAGGAACGTATTTACCGTCCAACTCAACTTTGTCACCAGTTTTAGGATTACGTCCAACGCGCGGAGCACGGTAGTGAAGAGAAAAACTGCCGAACCCGCGGATTTCGATGCGTTCACCATCAGCTAAGGTTGCAGCCATATGTTCAAGCATCTCTTTCACGGCATCCTCAACGGCTTTCGCCGGAACATGAGAGTGCTGGCCTGCAAGTCTTTCAATAAGTTCAGACTTGGTCATATAACCTCCAAGCTTTGCAGCTAAACTACCGTATAGAAGCGGTTAACAAAACCGCTTCCCGTTTTATAACCTGAATCGTTAACGTGACAGCAGAGCTGCCACGCTGGCGACTTTGGCTATATTACTCGCCTTTTGCCGCTTTGAATGCTTCAGCCATTGCGTTGGAGAAGTTGGTTTCGTCTGGTTTGTTGTTAACCACAGCGATAGCATCTTTCTCGTCAGCTTCGTCCTTGGCACGGACGGACAGGCTAACAACACGGTTCTTACGGTCAACACCGGTGAATTTAGCTTCAACTTCATCACCAACGTTCAGAACCAGAGTTGCGTCTTCAATACGGTCGCGAGAAGCTTCAGAAGCACGCAGGTAACCTTCTACACCGCCTGCTAATTCAACTGTAGCACCTTTGGCGTCAACTGCAGTGACTTTACCAGTAACAATAGTACCTTTCTTGTTTACAGACAGGTAGTTATTGAACGGATCTTCAGCCAGTTGTTTCACGCCCAGGGAGATGCGTTCGCGCTCTGCGTCAACCTGCAGAACCACAGCTGCGATTTCGTCGCCTTTTTTGTATTCACGTACTGCTTCTTCGCCTGCAACGTTCCAGGAGATGTCAGACAGGTGAACCAGGCCGTCGATGCCGCCGTCCAGACCAATGAAGATACCGAAGTCAGTGATTGACTTGATTTTACCTTCAACACGGTCGTTCTTGTTGTGGGTTTCTGCGAACTGCTGCCATGGGTTGGCTTTACACTGTTTCAGGCCCAGAGAGATACGACGACGTTCTTCGTCGATGTCCAGAACCATAACTTCCACTACATCACCAACGTTAACAACTTTGGATGGGTGGATGTTTTTGTTGGTCCAGTCCATTTCAGACACGTGAACCAGACCTTCAACGCCTTCTTCGATTTCTACGAAGCAGCCGTAATCAGTCAGGTTAGTTACGCGACCAGTCAGCTTGGTGCTTTCTGGGTAACGTTTAGCGATAGCGACCCAAGGATCTTCGCCCAGCTGTTTCAAGCCAAGGGATACACGGGTACGTTCACGGTCGAATTTCAGAACTTTAACAGTGATTTCGTCGCCAACATTTACGATTTCGCTTGGATGCTTAACGCGTTTCCAGGCCATATCGGTAATGTGCAACAGGCCGTCAACACCGCCCAGATCAACGAATGCACCGTAGTCAGTGAGGTTCTTAACGATACCTTTAACTTCCATGCCTTCCTGCAGGTTTTCCAGCAGTTGATCGCGCTCAGCGCTGTTCTCAGACTCAATTACTGCACGACGAGAAACAACAACGTTGTTGCGTTTCTGATCCAGCTTGATGACTTTGAACTCAAGATCTTTGCCTTCGAGATGCAGCGTGTCGCGAACAGGACGAACGTCTACCAGTGAACCTGGCAGGAACGCACGAATGCCGTTCAGCTCAACGGTGAAACCGCCTTTAACTTTACCGTTGATAACACCGGTAACAGTTGCAGCTTCTTCATAAGCTTTTTCCAGCATCAGCCATGCTTCATGACGCTTAGCTTTTTCACGGGACAGCAGAGTTTCACCGAAGCCGTCTTCCACAGCGTCCAGCGCAACATCAACTTCGTCGCCTACCTGGATTTCCAGTTCGCCCTGTGCGTTTTTAAACTGTTCTGCCGGAATAGCAGACTCAGACTTCAGACCGGCGTCAACCAGTACGATGTCTTTGTCGATAGACACAACAACACCACGGACGATGGAACCCGGACGGGTTTCGATTGTTTTTAAGGATTCTTCAAAGAGTTGAGCAAAAGATTCAGTCATGTTGATAATCTTTAGGTTCTTAAGTTTAACGTCCATCTGGCTTCATGCTGGATGGGGTTGTTTCAAATGCCCCGCTACCGTCCTGGCGGCGAGGTTAAAAAAAACGATAGCCAAAACTGGCACTGAATGGCTATTCTCGATAAAACAAGAACAGTTCAGCACCAGATAATGGCGCGGATCACCGGGTTTGTTTTTGCGGTAATCCTAGAATTTCAGTGGCATACGCCAGCGCTTGTTCGATAACTGCGTCGATGGACATACTGGTTGAATCCAGTATTAACGCGTCCTCGGCAGGAACTAAAGGCGCAACAGGCCGATTACGATCACGGTCATCCCGTTCTTTTATCTCGGCTAAAAGACGTTCAAAGTTAACACTAAAGCCCTTTTCCTGCAACTGTAGCATTCTTCTGTTTGCACGTTCTTCAGGACTGGCATCGAGAAAAATCTTCACTGGCGCATCGGGAAACACCACGGTGCCCATATCTCGACCATCGGCGATCAGCCCCGGCAGATCTCTGAAAGCCCGCTGGCGGCGCAGTAGCGCCTCACGAACCCGAGGGAAAGCCGCTGCCTGTGATGCCGTGTTGCCTACGGTTTCGGTGCGGATCTCCTGACTGACATCCTCACCCTCTAAAATGACGTTTAATTGTCCATTGTTGGCCACAAAGCGAACATCGAGATGTGCAGCCAGTGGCACTAAAGCCTCTTCGGAGACAATATCGACCTGATGGTGCAGCGCAGCCAATGCCAAAACGCGATAAATGGCGCCCGAATCCAGCAAGTGCCACTCAAATGCTTCTGCCAATGCCTTACAAAGCGTGCCTTTACCGGCGCCACTTGGCCCATCAACGGTTATCACCGGAGCTATAGCCGTCATTTCACTCTCCTTTCGGTGGGGAAAACCCTCATCATTAACCCAAAGGGGGCTAATTCAGGTGCAGCATTATACGCTGCCTTTTTCCTAACTGTTACCCTGCGTCAGCAACTTACGAAAAATAAGCCTCAGTCGCAGATGAAATTGTTAACTCAATCAACAAATCAGGATAACTAAGTTTAGCGACGAGAAGATGACCATGCCAAAAAAAACGGATATCAGTGATATCCGTTTCAGACTGCTGACAAAGTCCGTTATTAGGGAGAGTGCACCGTTGGGGTCGTAGCGGGCTTGCCCGCCGGAGCGCCCCTAGGTGTGCTATGCCCGGGTATCTCGATCATCAAGACAACTTTGTCATCAAACTCAAACGGATATCAGTGATATCCGTTTTAACCAGCTTATGTGCGCTTCGCTCAGGCCAGGGTACTGATTGCCGCCAGACGTTCGAAGTAATCAGGGAAGGTTTTGGCGGTACATTTCGGATCAAGAATAGTCACGGGGGTATCGGACAACGCCACCAGCGAGAAACACATCGCCATGCGGTGATCGTTATAGGTGCCAATTTCGGCGAAGGTCAACGACGCCGGAGGATCGATACGAATATAGTCCTCGCCCTCTTCCACGGTAGCGCCCACTTTACGCAACTCGGTCGCCATTGCCGTCAGGCGATCCGTCTCTTTTACCCGCCAGTTATAGATATTGCGCAGCGTGGTTGGCCCCTGGGCAAAAAGTGCGGCAGTAGCAATGGTCATGGCAGCATCCGGGATATGATTCATATCCATATCAATGCCGTGCAACTCACCGCGGCTGCATTCGATATAGTCATCCGCCCAGCGAATGGTGGCGCCCATTTTTTCCAGCACGTCGGCAAAACGAATATCGCCCTGCATGCTGTTCTTGCCAATCCCGGTGACACGCACTGTGCCGCCCTTAATGGCCGCTGCGGCCAGAAAATAGGATGCTGAAGAGGCATCGCCTTCCACCAGATAATTGCCCGGTGACAAATACGTCTGTTTGGCCTGCACGCGGAACTGCTGGTAATTTTCGTTGACCACCGTCACGCCAAAGGTTTTCATCAGATTCAGGGTGATATCGATATAAGGTTTTGACACCAGATCGCCTTTGATGCGGATTAGCGTATCGGTTTCCGCCAAAGGTGCGGTCATGAGTAGCGCGGTAAGAAACTGGCTGGAAACACTGCCATCAACGCTGATTTCCCCGCCTTTAAAACCGCCGCGCAGGCGCAGGGGGGGATAGTTTTCCTGTTCCAGATAATCAATTTGGGCACCACCGAGACGCAATGCATCGACCAGATGGCCGATGGGACGTTCTTTCATGCGCGGTTCACCGGTCAGTACCACATCTTGCTGGCCTAAACACAGCGCCGCCGCCAGCGGACGCATGGCGGTGCCAGCATTGCCCAGGAACAGTTCCAGCGCCTGGGTCTGTGGGAAAATACCGCCCAGACCGTCAATTTCGCAGTGGGTGCGGTCGGCCGACAAACGGTGGGTAACTCCCAATTGTGTAAGCGCATTGAGCATATGGCGAACATCATCGCTGTCGAGCAAATTGGTCAAACGCGTGGTGCCACGGGCAAAAGCCGCCAGTAACAGGGCACGATTGGATACGCTTTTTGAGCCAGGTAAGTTGATGCTACCGTTAACCAGAGCAACAGGTTGTAGGGTCAGGGCTTCCACAGAATATCCATCCTTACTATCTTTTCATTATTCATCTAAAAACATAACCCCGGACGCGATGCCGGGGTTAGGCTTCATAACCAGCACTCCTGTAAAAAGAAGTGCAAATCAAACAGTTGGCAATAAAACTAACTTAAGCGTGACGTTTTTCAAAATCGGTCATAAACGAGGTCAACGCCTGTACGCCAGCCAAAGGCATGGCATTATAGATGGAGGCACGCATCCCGCCTACCACGCGATGGCCTTTCAGCGCATGCAAACCGGCATCTACCGACTCTTTCAGGAACAGGGCATCGAGGGCTGAATCGGCCAACTGGAAAGGCACGTTCATACGCGAACGGTTAGCGTCGGCCACCTGATTGCGATAGAAATTGCTGCTATCGATGGTGTGATAAAGCAGCTCGGCTTTCGCCTGGTTGCGTTTTTCCATTTCTTGCAGGCCGCCCTGCTCTTTCAGCCACTTGAATACCATGCCAGACAGGTACCAGGCAAAGGTCGGTGGCGTGTTGAACATGGAGTCGTTGTCGGCCAGCACTTTATAGTCGAGGATTGACGGCAACTCTTTACGCGCTTTACCCAGCAGGTCGTCGCGGACAATAACCAGCGTCAGACCAGCAGGACCGATGTTTTTCTGTGCGCCGGCATAGACGATACCAAAACGGCTAACATCAATAGGACGCGAAAGGATGGTAGACGAGTAGTCCGCCACTATCACTTTGTCGCCAAAATCAGGCATTTCGTCAATGGCCAGGCCGTCGATGGTTTCATTCGGGCAGTAATGCACATAAGCGGCATCCTTGCTGAGTGTCCATTGGCTCATTGGCAGCAGAGCACGCTTGTCGCCCTGAGTGGTGGTAATATCAATAACGTTAGGGGTGCAATATTTTTGCGCTTCTTTTACTGCGCTATGCGCCCAGTAACCGCCATCGATATAATCTGCCGTTGCCTTGTCGCCCAGCAGGTTCATCGGGATCGCCGCGAACTGTGCACGGGCACCGCCGTGACAAAACAGAACCTTATAGTTCGAGGGAATATTCATCAGGTCACGAATATCCTTTTCGGATTCTTCGGCTACCTGGATAAACTCCTTGCTGCGGTGACTGATTTCCATCACCGAGGTACCGAGACCGTGCCAGTTGCAGAGTTCTTGTTCAGCACGACGTAACACTTCAGCCGGGATCATCGCCGGACCTGAGCTAAAATTATAAACCTGAGTCATTTCCCCTCACCACTTCTCTTAGATAGTCATTCATTTGAAAGCCTGTAGATACCCGGCACGCTGAAAACTATCGGGTATTGTTGTTGCCGGTTCGCCATCTTGACCCGCTTGCCATAGCAACAACCATTTTATCGGTTTTATCACTGGTATCCCATTGCTGCAATGGTTATTCATCCTTGAGTCATAATCAGTAATAAATTTCATACCCTGTGGCCTGATATTCTTTCTGCTTTTCCCCAAGCATCCGCTCTCTGACGGCGATCACAAAAATTTGCCGACAAGTTACCGCCTGATCACCACGAATTCGACGGTTATTAACAATCATGTAATGAATACGTGGAGCTAAAAGGGAAAACCCCGTATCATTGCGCGTTTTTAGAACGCATATAAGTGAACTCAATGACGCAAACCTTTATCCCAGGCAAAGACGCGGCGCTGGAAGTCTCCATCTCCCGTTTTCAGCAAAAACTCACCGACCTCGGTTTTAATATTGAAGAGGCCTCGTGGCTGAATCCGGTTCCACACGTATGGTCGGTGCATATTCGCGATCGCGATTGCCCGCTGTGCTTTACCAACGGCAAAGGAGCCAGTAAAAAAGCGGCATTAGCCTCGGCGCTGGGCGAATACTTTGAACGCCTGTCTACCAACTATTTCTTTGCCGATTTCTATCTTGGCAAAGCCATTGCCGAAGGCGAGTTTGTTCACTATCCCAATGAAAAGTGGTTCCCTGTACCGCAGGATAACAGCCTGCCCGCCGGGATCCTCGATCCACGTCTGCATGCGTTTTACGACGAAAATCAGGAACTGACCGCCAGCGATCTGATCGATCTGCAATCCGGCAACCTCGAGCGCGGTATCTGCGCCCTGCCGTTTACCCGTCAGTCCGATCTGCAAACCGTTTATATTCCGATGAACATTATCGGTAACCTGTATGTCTCTAACGGCATGTCGGCCGGTAATACCGCCAACGAAGCCCGCGTACAGGGGCTGTCCGAAGTCTTTGAACGTTATATCAAAAACCGCATTATTGCCGAATCTATCAGCCTGCCTGAGATCCCGGCTGAGGTGCTGGCCCGCTACCCTGGCGTGATTGAAGCCATCGCCAAACTGGAAGAGGAAGGGTTCCCGATCCTGTCCTATGATGCGTCACTGGGTGGCAACTACCCGGTTATCTGCGTAGTGTTGTTTAATCCAGCCAATGGCACCTGCTTTGCCTCGTTCGGTGCCCACCCTGATTTTGGTGTCGCCCTGGAGCGTACCGTCACCGAGCTGCTGCAAGGTCGCAGTCTGAAAGACCTCGACGTTTTCACTGCGCCGACCTTCGACGATGAAGAAGTGGCGGAATATGCCAACCTTGAAACCCACTTTATCGATTCCAGCGGTCTGATTTCCTGGGATATGTTCAAACAGGATGCCGACTACCCGTTTGTTGACTGGAGTTTTAGCGGCAGCACCGAAGAAGAATTTGCTACGTTGATGGCGATCTTCCAGAAAGAAGATGCCGAAGTCTATATCGCTGATTACGAACATCTGGATGTTTACGCCTGCCGCATCATTGTTCCCGGCATGTCTGATATCTATCCGGCCGAAGACCTGCTGATGGCCAACAACAGTATGGGCGCGCATCTGCGTGAACAGATCCTGGCGCTGCCAGACAGCGAATTTACGCCAGAAGAGTACCTCGGCATGATCACCGCCTTCGATGATGAAGGTCTGGATGACTTCACCCGCGTTCGCGAGTTGCTGGGTATTGCCAGCGGCAAAGATAATGGCTGGTACACTTTGCGCGTCGGTGAACTCAAGTCAATGCTGGCGCTGGCCGGTGGTGACTTTGAGCAGGCACTGGTCTGGGCTGAATGGGCTCATGAGTTTAACGCCTCGGTCTACACCGCAGAGCGCAACAACTATTATCGTTGCCTGCAAACCTTGTTGCAGTTGGCGCTCGAGCCTGAACGCGATGCCGCGCAGTATTACAACGCCTTTGTGAAGATGTACGGTCAGGATGCCGTTGAACGTGCCTCGGCAGCTATTAGCGGTGAAGAGCGTTTCTATGGCTTGTTTGCCGTGGATGCCGATCTGCGCGCACTGCCTGCCCATCAGGGTCTGCTGGCCGCGTATGAGAAACTGCAGGTTGCCAAAAAACGCTATTGGTCAAAAGCCTGACGGACAACGATCACCCAACCGCATTACCTTAATATACCGGCGGGAAACTGCCGGGCAGACTGCTGACAAAATCCGTTATTAGGGAGAGTGCACCGTTGGGGTCGTAGCGGGCTTGCCCGCCGGAGCGCCCCCAGGTGTGCTATGCCCGGGTATCTCGATCATCAAGACGACTTTGTCATCAAACTCACCGGCGGGAAACTGCCGGTTTTTTATTGCCGATAAGAAGCTTGTCGGCCTGCAGATGCTTTGCAAGCTGGCGATACGCGGTTTGACTCTTGTACAAAAGAAGGGTTAAATGTCGGCAAATTAAAAACAGCTCAGGTTTTTCCCACCAACAAATGCCCGTTTTTATTTCTGAATAGTGATTTTTTCAACCACGACATTAAACAAAATTTAACAATCACAGATAAAATGCAATCTCTCAAGTCATTTACTTTTGTTGAATTAAACTTTTTCTGTAAAATTTAAAAAATTGTTTATACTTAATAAACAACGAGTTATCTAGAAAACACCCCCTTACTGCTTAGTTCCTGTACGACACGTTTAGTCTGCTTATGATCCAAATCAATATCCAGACTATACTGCCTTGCTACTATTAGTCATGTAGTACATAGCCCTTATAGAGAGAGTTAATGTGAACACTGACAACCCCTTCAATTTAATATTACCTGCGGCAACAGCAAAAATCGCTGAAGATGCCGGGGTATATAAAGCTACCAAGCAGCCGATTAAAACCTTTTTTCTGGCTATCACTGCCGGTGTCTTTATCTCGATTGCCTTTGTTTTTTACATTACCTCAACGACCGGGACCTCATCCGTTCCTTTTGGCTTGGCCAAATTGGTCGGAGGTATCTGTTTTTCCCTGGGATTAATGCTGGTTGTTGTTTGCGGCGCGGATTTGTTCACCTCAACGGTGCTTATCGTTATCGCCAAAGCCAGCGGCAGGATCACCTGGGGTCAGCTGGCACGCAATTGGCTGAATGTCTATATTGGTAACTTGATCGGTGCACTGTTTTTCGTAGGGCTGATTTGGTTCTCGGGCATGTATATGACCGCCAATGGACTCTGGGGGCTGAACGTTTTACAAACCGCCGACCATAAATTACATCATACCTTTGTAGAAGCCGTATGCCTGGGTATCCTGGCAAATCTGATGGTATGCCTGGCGGTGTGGATGAGTTACTCTGGTCGCAGCCTGATGGACAAGATGTTCGCCATGATCCTGCCTGTTGCCATGTTTGTTGCCAGCGGTTTTGAGCACAGCATTGCCAACATGTTTATGATCCCGCTGGGGATCGTCATTAAAAATTTCGCCACTCCTGACTTCTGGCAGGCAGTAGGCAGCGCACCAGAAAAATTTGCCGAACTGAATATTTCCAACTTTATTATGGACAACCTGATCCCCGTCACTATCGGTAACATTATTGGCGGCAGTCTGTTGGTCGGCTTAACGTACTGGGTCATATATCTGCGTGATGAGCAACATTAAGTTTGATGGTGCTTGTTGCGAAAGTTTCAACTGGTTTTCAAGTCATTCCGTTAACGCTATTTCTTGAAAAAAAATCATATTAGAAGGTAGGTGCAAAATGTCCAAGCTCAATGAAAAATTGACCACCGCATGGCAGGGTTTTAGCGCTGGTGACTGGCAGAATGGAGTCAACGTACGCGACTTTATTCAGAAAAACTATGCCCCTTACGAGGGTGACGAGTCTTTCCTGGCTGGTGCAACCAAAGCGACCTCCACTCTGTGGGACAGCGTTATGGAAGGCATCAAACAAGAGAACGCTACCAAAGCGCCTGTTGATTTTGATACCGACGTTGTTGCAACCATCACTTCTCACGATGCCGGTTACATCAATAAATCTTTAGAAACCATCGTTGGTCTGCAAACTGACGCGCCATTGAAACGTGCCCTGATCCCATTTGGCGGCATTAAAATGGTTGAAGGTTCATGTAAAGTTTATGGTCGTGAACTGGATCCACAGATCAAGAAAGTCTTCAGCGAATACCGTAAGACTCACAACCAGGGTGTGTTTGACGTTTATACCAAAGACATTCTGAACTGCCGTAAATCTGGTGTGCTGACCGGCCTGCCTGATGCATACGGTCGTGGCCGTATCATCGGTGACTATCGTCGCATCGCACTGTACGGTATCGATTTCCTGATGGCCGACAAATACGCTCAATTCCTGTCACTGCAAGACCGACTGGAAAATGGCGAAGACCTGGAAATGACCATCCAGCTGCGTGAAGAAATCTCTGAACAGCATCGTGCCCTGGGTCAAATCAAAGAAATGGCAGCCAAATATGGTTATGACATTTCTGGTCCTGCTACCACCGCACAAGAAGCTGTACAGTGGACTTACTTCGGCTATTTGGCTGCGGTTAAATCTCAGAACGGCGCTGCCATGTCATTCGGTCGCGTATCTACCTTCCTTGACGTATTCATCGAACGCGATATCAAAGCCGGTAAACTGACTGAAGAACAAGCTCAGGAACTGATTGACCACCTGGTCATGAAACTGCGTATGGTGCGTTTCCTGCGTACTCCTGAATATGATGAACTGTTCTCCGGTGACCCAATCTGGGCAACAGAATCTCTGGCAGGTATGGGCGTTGATGGCCGTACTCTGGTTACCAAAAACAGCTTCCGTTTCCTGAATACCCTGTACACCATGGGGCCTTCACCAGAACCGAACATGACCATCCTGTGGTCTGAAAAACTGCCAGTTAACTTCAAGAAATTCGCAGCTAAAGTCTCTATCGATACTTCATCAATTCAGTACGAAAATGATGATTTGATGCGTCCTGACTTTAACAACGACGACTACGCGATTGCTTGCTGCGTGAGCCCAATGGTTGTGGGTAAACAAATGCAGTTCTTTGGCGCACGTGCCAACCTGGCAAAAACCATGCTGTATGCAATCAACGGCGGCGTGGATGAAAAACTGAAAATCCAGGTCGGTCCGAAAGAAGCACCAATGATGGACGACGTGCTGGAATACGAAAAAGTGCTGGCCCGTATGGATCACTTTATGGATTGGCTGGCTAAACAGTACGTGACTGCGCTGAACATCATTCACTACATGCATGACAAATACAGCTATGAAGCTGCATTGATGGCACTGCATGACCGTGACGTTTATCGCACCATGGCTTGTGGTATCGCTGGTCTGTCTGTTGCTGCCGACTCACTGTCAGCAATCAAATATGCCAAAGTCAGCACCATCCGTGATGCCGATGGCCTGGCAATCGACTTCAAAATTGAAGGCGAATATCCACAGTTCGGTAACAACGATTCACGCGTTGATGACATCGCCTGTGACCTGGTAGAACGTTTCATGAAGAAAATTCAGAAACTGCGTACCTACCGTGGCGCTGTAGCAACTCAGTCAGTACTTACCATTACTTCTAACGTTGTATACGGTAAGAAAACCGGTAACACTCCAGACGGTCGTCGCGCTGGCGCACCATTCGGACCAGGTGCCAACCCAATGCACGGTCGCGATCAGAAAGGTGCTGTTGCCTCTCTGACCTCTGTTGCCAAACTGCCGTTTGCCTACGCTAAAGATGGTATCTCTTATACCTTCTCTATCGTTCCAAACGCACTGGGTAAAGATGATGACGTTCGTAAAGCTAACCTGGCTGGTTTGATGGATGGTTATTTCCATCACGAATCTTCCATCGAAGGCGGTCAACACCTGAACGTTAACGTTATGAACCGTGAAATGCTGTTAGACGCGATGGAAAACCCGGACAAATATCCGCAGCTGACCATCCGTGTATCAGGTTATGCCGTTCGCTTTAACTCATTGACCAAAGAACAGCAACAAGACGTTATTACTCGTACCTTTACCAAAACCATGTAAAGGATGTTGCCAGGCCATTAATTTACCTGCGGGCAGATAAATGGCCTAAAATAGAGGCTCCACAACTGTGGGGCCTTTCTTCTATCTGATATCTGACACTCCATCGCAACAAGCAATCTGTTTTGCCAGAGGTCTAGCCCACTGGTTCGCTGGCAAAACAGTTTTCACGTATAAAAACTCAATACTTGGTAACACCCATAATATCTATAGTACTCCAGGTGTAGCGGCACAGATTCGCCACGCATTTTATGGTGAATGGAGGTAATATTATTACACTACAACGAATTTTGGGGCATTCCAGCGGACAACAGATCCTGGTTTATGCGCACTTTGCACCGCCGTTGAGCACGATGCAGTCTCATTGAACCCACTTAACGGAGTGTCCATATCATGTCCACGAATCTGCACTACTTAGGACTAAGTGAAACTTTATGACTAACTTAACCAATTGTAATCCAACGGAAATAGCCGCTGAATCAGAAGAGAAGGTGCCCGTACTCGGTCGCATCCACTCCTATGAATCCTGCGGTACCGTTGATGGCCCTGGCATACGCTTTATCGCGTTTTTCCAGGGTTGCCTGATGCGCTGTCTGTATTGCCATAACCGCGATACCTGGGACACCCACGGCGGTAAAGAGATTAACGTCGAAGACTTGATGAAAGAGGTGGTGACCTATCGCCACTTTATGAATGCCTCCGGCGGCGGTGTGACCGCTTCCGGCGGTGAAGCGATATTACAGGCCGAGTTTGTACGCGACTGGTTCCGCGCCTGCCACAAGGCGGATATCAATACCTGTCTCGATACCAACGGCTTTGTCCGTCGCTATGACCCGGTGATTGACGAACTGCTGGATGTTACCGATCTGGTAATGCTGGATCTGAAGCAGATGAATGACGATATTCACCAGAATCTGGTCGGGGTATCCAATCATCGCACACTGGATTTTGCCCGCTATCTGGCTAAACGCAATCAACGTACCTGGATACGCTACGTGGTAGTACCAGGCTGGTCAGATGACGATAAGTCGGCGCATATGCTCGGTGAATTTACCAAGGATATGACCAATATCGAAAAGATTGAGCTGCTGCCGTATCATGAGCTGGGCAAACATAAATGGATTGCCATGGGCGAAGAGTATGGTCTCGAAGGCGTCAACCCGCCGACTAAAGAGATTATGGAGCGCGTAAAAGGCATTCTCGAAGGTTATGGTCATAAGGTTATCTATTAAGATATCCCCTCCCCCCGGTCACTTACATTAGTAAGTGACCGGGGTAAGCGAAGGCAGCCAACGCGGCTGTAGCCTGAAAGATGACTCTCTTTATTCCCCTATAGATTTCAGGTTACAGCAAGGCGGCAACTGAGCGCATCCCCGGGAGCTTACACTAGTAAGTGACCGGGGTAAGCGAAGGCAGCCAACACGGCTGTAGCCTGAAAGATGACTCTCTGTATTCCCCTATAGATTTCAGGTTACAGCAAGGCGGCAACTGAGCGCATTCCCGGGAGCTTACATTAGTAAGTGATCGGGGTAAGAGAAGGCAGCCAACACGGCTGTAGCCTGAAAGATGACTCTCTTTATTCCCCTATAGATTTCAGGTTACAACAAGGCGGCAACTGAGCGCATCCCCGGGAGCTTACATTAGTAAGTGACCGGGGTAAGCGAAGGCAGCCAACGCGGCTGTAGCCTGAAAGATGACTCTCTGTATTCCCCTATAGATTTCAGGTTACAGCAAGGCGGCAACTGAGCGCATCCCCGGGAGCTTACATTAGTAAGTGACCGGGGTAAGCGAAGGCAGACAACGCAGCTGTAGCCTGAAAGATGACTCTCTTTATTCCCCTATAGATTTCAGGTTACAGCAAGGCGGCAACTGAGCGCATCCCCGGGAGCTTACATTAGTAAGTGACCGGGGTAAGCGAAGGCAGCCAACGCAGCTGTAGCCTGAAAGATGACGGGGAATTTAGGCAGCGGCGATCGGCGTTGATCGATGATCCGCTTTTCGCAGCAACATCACCAAATAGACCAGCGCTACCGCCGCAATACTAATAAACAGCACGCCATCGGAATAGTTTTGCATCAGCATTGCGGTCATACTTGGTCCGGCAAGGCTCCCGAGAGTGTAGCTCATCAATAATGCCTGGTTCATGGCCACCAGCTCGTCGGGATTGACCTTTTCGCAAGCCCAGGACATGGCCACCGGATAGAGCGTAAATCCGGCACAGCCAAGGATAAACAGCGCGGGGGCCATGGCATAGCCGCTGAGCATCGCCATACAGGCCAGGATAACCACAAATACCTGGACGCGCAGCACGATCAATCGACCATAACGGTCGGCCAAACGCCCCACCGGCCATTGACCGATAATGCCGGAGCTGATCAACAGCGCCATCCAGTAACCTACATCGGCATCATCAAGACCTCGATGCGCCAGAAACAGCGGCATCAGGCCGTATAGCGAGCCCAATACCACGCCCGAAATAATACAGCCATGAAGGCCCAGGCGGGCACTGCGTCGTCTAAACATTGGCCAGACGGCGACATGGGATTGCGCACTGTCCTGGTTGACAATATGGGCAAACAGCAGTGGCAGCATGGCGATAACAATCAGCGCCGTCACCCAGGGGATCACACTTAGCAACTGGGTGGGAACTTTGCCTAACAGCAGTTGGCCTGCTACGGTGCCGATATAGTAGACGATCATATAAGCCGCCAGCAGTTGCCCGCGATTCTTCAGGGTGCCGCTGCGCAATAATGCGCTCTCCACCACCACCCAAATCAGCGCACAGCCGATACCGGCGATAAAACGCCAGCCGATCCAGGCAAAAAAGTTGCCGGAAAAAGCCAGCCCGGCGGTCGCCACGGCAAAAAACAGACATGAAAGTTGATAGCTGTTGTTAAAACCAAGCCGTTTAATCAAACGACCGGCGATCAGCGTTCCCAGCAGATTCCCCGCATAGTAAGAAGAGCTGACCAGCCCGACCTGCCAGGTAGGTAATGACTCATGGGTCAGCCACAAAGGCACCAGCGTGCTTAACACCGCCATAGAGACGGTCAACAGTAAAAGGCCACAGAGCAGCAATATCACCGGGCGAGAATAAGCAGACATAGGGAATGACCGACCAGAAATGCAATGAAATTGGCGGCATCATGCCATTGGCGAGATAAAAGTCAATCGGCTGAAATTGGCGTTGCGCACAATCTGCATTGTCATGATTTAAATAACTCATCAATCGCTAGCCGGGGTAAAAGTCAGCCTTAATGGTGAGGGTTATAGCTCCATGATAACAAACAAATTTACATTTACCGCAACCGGTACATTGATCGTTTTTAACCACAGGTTGATGATGTTGATTAAAAAATATCGCTGAACCTGGACAGGCAATTTCACACATACGACAGCCATCATCCAGTCGGCCAAGACACTGGCTGGAAATCACCGGCCGTAACCCGGTATCCATGGGTAAAGTGGCATCAAGAGCGTCTTTGCTACAGGCACGGGTACAGTCGGCGCATAAATTACAATCGGCATAATCGACCTGCAACTGCGCTTTTTGCTGCTCAAGATAAATAATACCGTAGGCACAGGCCTGTACGCAGTCGCCACAGCCATCGCAACGTTGCAAAAACAGCGGTTCAACGACGGCCTGCGGCGGTCGCGGCACCTGGCGACGCCATACCTGCGTAGTCGGTGCCGGTAACAGCGCCTGCTTGCCAGGCTGTAACAGGCTGCGAAACAGGGCACGTCGACTGATCGTACGCACGCTCATCCAGGCACGGTAATAACGGGCATCGCGCATTAGTAGTAAAGCTCCACTTCCTTGATATTACCTGCGCAGCGCTGCTGCCACCCTTGCAAGGTAGCACGGGTCAGCAAGGCGATAGCCTGATAGAACGGGTGCTGCGCCCCTTGCTGCAACCGCTCCAGGTAGCGCCCGCTCCAGCATAAAAGATGATCGCCAAGAAATTCGGGCAACCATTGCGGTTCCTGCTCCGCCAGCCAGGCGGCCATCATCAGCATCAGCCCGATATGATCCTCCGGTTCTGCCTGATCAAAATGGGGGGCGATGCCGTGGGACTGCATCCATTGCCGCAGTTGCAGCGTCGAGGTACCAAACAGCACGCTCTCTTTATCCAGGTAGACCGATCCCCACGGCGGTGCCGGCAAAGCATAGGGACCAATAAACAGGCGCTGAAAAGCGTCGCTTAGTGACTCGGGATAAGTTGCACTTGCCGCTATATCATTGGCGATGGCCGCGCTAAGCGCATGACTAAGGTCAGGCCATTGTGCCAGCCCCTCTTCTTGTGCCAGGAGTCGAATCAACGGCTGCACCTGTGGCGACTCGGGGGGAAAATAGAGCAGTGCCCCCAGGATCCTGCCAGTCACCCCGATCAATGCTGTGGACATGGTTACCTCATAGCCCGGCGGCAAGTGCATGGGTAACTTGCCGCCAATAAAATCAACCGGCAATAGCCAGTCCAACGGTCATATGCAAACCATAGAAGATCGCCCGACCCAGCATTTCACCGGAGAACACCAGAACAAAAGCCAACACCAGGGAAGCAATCGCCGGTCGTTTGCGCAGAATAAGCGGACACAGCCAACAACCTAGTCCCAGCACCAGCAACAGCAGCCGCCAGACTGATAACAGCGCATAATCAGGTATCAGGGTCGAGGCTGACTGTAGTGAAGTGTGGATCGTCGCCAGATCACTGCTTTGTAAAATCACCGCCGACAGACTGATTAATAGCGCCAGCACGCTAATCGCCGGTAAAATACGCAACGCTGCCCCCTGAATATCCGCACCGCGCAACAATAAATAACCCAGTAGCGGACCGGCAATCAGCACGGTCATGATGAAGGAAATCGCGGTAAAACCGTTATCCCAGGTAGGAACAGTATTGATGGCATACACCCGACACATGGCATACACAAAGCCGAGTGCAGCGATCAGCGTCAATCCCAGCCAGACCCGACCTAGCGCCAGCGGCATTTTTTTCAGCGTCGCCAGCAGCCAGTAGATGCCACCGAGAGCGAAAAACAGTGAACCACTGCCGATTTCATTACTTAGCGGCGAAGCCCCCAGACGGTTAAGGGAGTTCAGGGCGCGCAAAGGGGAGCCAAGGTGCAACACCGAGGCAATAAAGGCTATCGCCATCAGGACCCAGAGAAAAAACATGGCCAGGTGAATACGGCTTCGCTCTTGCGCTGTAAGCCGGGTAAACAGTGCCAACGCCAGTACAATAAAACCGCCCACTACGCACTGCCCGAGGACCGTAAAGACCATCAGGGGCCATTCTTGCCATCCGTTTCCCATCTTAAACCTCCTTCGGATTGGCCAAAAAGCCGCTGGTATCGCCTACCGGGCGGCACTGGGCATTCGGCTTAATCACAATATTAGGTTGGGTAAAGTGCGCCGCGGGCAAGGGGGCCACTTCGGCCAGCGATCCGTATTTGGCACGCAGTTCGTCAATGGGTGCCATATCCAGCGCACGCAGCGGGCAGGATTCGACGCAGATCGGTTTTTTACCCTCGGCCACCCGCTGGTAGCAACCATCACATTTAGTCATATGTCCCTTGGCGGCGTTGTACTGTGGCGCGCCGTAAGGACAGGCCATATGGCAATAGCGACAGCCGATGCAGATATCCTCATCGACCACCACAAAGCCGTCTTCCCGCTTGTGCATGGCACCGCTGGGACACACTTTGGTACAGGCCGGATCGGCGCAGTGGTTACAGGCAATCGACAGATAATAGGCAAAGACATTCTGCTGCCATCCGCTGCCATCCTGTTGCCACTCGCCCCCGGCATACTCATAGATACGGCGGAAGCTGACGTCCGGCGTCAGATTCTTGAAGTCTTTACAAGCCAGCTCACAGGTTTTACACCCGGTGCAGCGACTTGAATCAATATAAAAACCATATTGTGTGGTCATCGAACACTCCATTAAACCTTAGCCACCCTGACCATCATCCGGCCAGGGTCAAAGCACAACGCACCCTTTGCTGCTGTGGTTTATACCTTTTCGAGCTGGATCAGATTGGTATGTTGCGGGTTACCTTTCGCCAACGGAGAAGGTCGTTGCGTGGTCAGCGTATTCATACAGGCCCCGTGGTCGACGCGATCGCCTTGCATATCGGCCTGATGCCAAGCGCCCTGCCCCATGGCCACTACGCCGGGGAGAATACGCGGTGTGACTTTTGCCGCTACCCGCACTTCACCACGGCCATTAAACACGCGCACCTTGTCACCGTTGCTAATGCCCCGGCTCTCGGCATCGAGAGGATTAATCCAGATCTCCTGGCGACAGGCAGCCTGTAGAACATCAATATTGCCGTAGGAGGAGTGGGTACGAGCTTTATAGTGGAAACCAAACATCTGTAGCGGATACTTGCTGCGTAAAGGGTCGTCCCAACCTTCAAAGGTGGAGGTGTAAACTGGCAACGCGGTAATGATCTCGTCTTCAGCCAGCTGCCACTCAGCGGCAATTTTTGCCAGTGCGGCGGAGTAAATCTCGATTTTTCCCGAAGGGGTACTCAACGGATGGGCAACGGGATCCTGGCGGAAGGCTTTATAGGCAACAAAGTGTCCGTCAGGATCTTTACGCTTGTAGATCCCCTGCTCACGCAGCGTTTCATAGGCAGGTAGCGCCGGATCTTTTGCCAACATCTTGTTATAGAGAAAATGCAGCCAATCCCGCTGGCTTCGACCTTCGGTGAATTTTTCATAGACCTGCGGGCCAAGTCGTTTGGCGACTTCGCTCATCATCTCATAGATGCCTTTGCGCTGAAATTTTGCCGAGGTCGCAGGCTGGCTGAAGATCAGGTAGCCCATATTGCCGGCGTAATCATTGGGGATAATATCTTCCTGCTCGGTCGTCATCAGATCGGGTAGCAGAATATCGGCATACTTCGCCGATGAAGTCATAAAATTCTCAATCACTACGATCATTTCGCACTGGCTGTCGTCCTGCAAAATATCGTGGGTTTTATTGATTTCAGAATGCTGGTTGGTAATGGTGTTACCGGCGTAATTCCAGATAAACTTGATCGGCACATCGAGTTTGTCTTTGCCACGGATACCGTCCTTTTTAGCGGTCATTTCCGGGCCGCGCTTGATGGCGTCCGTCCAGCTAAAGCAGGAAATCTGGGTTTTAACCGGATTACTCAGCACCGGCATACGCTCGATGGTGATGTTATAGGTAGACTCGCGCGCGCCGCTGTTACCGCCGTTAATGCCAACATTACCAGTGAGGATCGCCAACATGGCGATAGCACGGGAGGTTTGTTCACCGTTGGCCTGACGCTGCGGTCCCCAGCCCTGAGAAATACACACCGGCTTGGTCTGGCCGATTTCACGTGCCAGTTTGATAATACGATCGGCAGGAATACCGGTGATTTGCGATGCCCATTGCGGGGTTTTTGCCAGGGCGTCGTCACCCTGACCGAGAATATAAGCCTTATAATGGCCATTGGCCGGTGCCCCGGCAGGCAGGGTTTTCTCGTCATAACCCACGCAATAGTTATCAAGAAACGGCTGATCGACCATATTCTCGCTGATCAATACATAAGCCATCCCGGCGACCAGCGCGGCATCGGTTCCTGGCCTGATAGGCAGCCATTCGTCTTCACGACCGGCTGCGGTATCGGTATAACGCGGATCGATGACCACCATTTTAGCGTTGGATCGCTGACGTGCCTGCTCCAGAAAATAGGTGATGCCGCCGCCGCTCATGCGGGTTTCTGCCGGGTTATTGCCGAAAAGCACCACCAGTTTGCTGTTTTCGATATCGGAGGTACTGTTGCCATCATTACTGCCGTAGGTATAGGGCATAGCACAGGAGATTTGCGCGGTACTGTAAGTGCCGTATTGACCTAAATAGCCGCCATAGCAGTTCATCAATCGGGTCACCAACGAGGCGGTGGGTGACGATCGGGTAATATTGCCCCCCACTACGCCGCTGCTGTAGTTGATATACACTGCTTCATTACCGTATTTCGCCACAATGCGTTTTAAATTATCGGCGATTTCATCAAAGGCCTGTTCCCAGCTGATGGGCTTGAATTTACCTTCGCCGCGCTTGCCGGTGCGCTTCATTGGATAGTTGAGCCTTTCCGGATGATTCATACGTCGGCGCATTGAACGCCCGCGCAGGCAGGCCCGCACCTGGTGATAGCCATACTGGTCATTACCGGTATTATCGGTTTCAACCCAATAGACCTCATCATTGCGCACATGTAAACGCAGGGCGCAGCGGCTACCGCAGTTCACTGAGCAGGCACCCCACACTACTTTATCTTGCGGCTGCGCCGCCTGGCTATTCTCGGGTGTTGCGGGAAAGGCCCGGCGGCTAAAAGGAGGAATAATGCCCCCGGCGGCGGCGACCAATCCGGCCAGCGCCGAGGTTTTCATCAGGTTGCGGCGACTGATACCGTTGCCGTTGGTCGGGTTATCTGATTTGCTTGCTGACATGCTTCTGCTCCCATAGATGACATCGCCAACAAAAATGCTGCTGGTCACTGAGCAACTGACTATGGATAGCGCAAGAAAAATTTAAGATAAGCGATATCCATATTTAATCTATGGATATTACCTTTAAGCAGGTTAATTACTTTGTCTGCTATCAATAAAAGGGAAATGGCGGCAACTGGATAGCAGAACTGTGCCATGGATCAGGTTTAAAAAAAAGCGCCCATAAGGCGCTTGAGTTTGATGACAAAGTCGTCTTGATGATCAAGATACCCGGGCATAGCACACCTAGGGGCGCTCCGGCGGGCAAGCCCGCTACGACCCCAACGGTGCACTCTCCCTAATAACGGACTTTGTCAGCAGTCTGAAGCGCCCAAAAGGCGCTTTTTTACAGCATAGGACGAAATGACCTTAGCCGATAACTTCCAGTCCGCGCATATATGGACGCAGCACTTCCGGCACTTCAATACGGCCATCCGCCAACTGATAGTTCTCTAGCACGGCAACCAGCGTACGCCCTACAGCCAGACCCGAACCGTTAAGGGTATGCACCAGACGCGGTTTTTTCTCGGTTTTGCTGCGGGTGCGAGCCTGCATGCGACGTGCCTGGAAATCCCACATATTGGAACATGAGGAGATCTCGCGGTAGGTATTTTGCGCCGGCAGCCACACTTCCAGATCGTAGGTTTTGCTGGAGCCAAAGCCCATATCACCGGTGCAGAGCAGTACTTTACGGTACGGCAGATTCAACAGTTGCAGCACTTTCTCGGCATGGCCGGTTAATTCTTCCAGCGCCTGCATGGAATCTTCCGGACAGACGATCTGTACCATTTCGACTTTGTCGAACTGGTGCATACGGATCAGACCACGGGTATCACGACCGTAGGAGCCCGCTTCAGAACGGAAGCACGGGGTATGCGCCGTCAGCTTCAGCGGCAGCAGCTCTTCTTCCAGAATTTCGTCACGCACCAGGTTGGTCAAAGGCACTTCAGCCGTCGGGATCAGCGCATAGTTGCTGCTGTCAGCTTCTTCGTCCAGCGGTTTGGTGTGGAACAGGTCTTCGCCAAACTTAGGTAACTGACCGGTACCAAACAGCGAATCCTGGTTGACCAGGTAAGGCACTACCGCTTCGGTATAACCATGCTGTTCAGTGTGCAGGTCGAGCATAAACTGCGACAATGCGCGGTGCATACGGGCGATCTGCCCTTTCATCACTACAAAGCGCGCACCGGTCAGCTTGACACCAGCAGCGAAATCCAGCCCATCGGCCAGTTCACCGAGCGAAACATGATCGCGGACTTCAAAATCATACTGACGCGGTTCGCCCCAGCGGCTGACTTCGAGGTTTTCGGTTTCGTCTTTACCAACGGGAACAGAATCATCCGGCA
The DNA here is from genome assembly GCF_012933545.1 of Rouxiella aceris. Classification (GTDB taxonomy): domain Bacteria; phylum Pseudomonadota; class Gammaproteobacteria; order Enterobacterales; family Enterobacteriaceae; genus Rouxiella; species Rouxiella aceris. The sequence goes on from NZ_JAADJU010000004.1 coordinate 308,975, forward strand.
GGTTAGGAATAGCCAGGGTGACAGCACGGATTTCGTTCTGTAGTGTTTCCAGCTCCGCCTTGGCAGCATCCAGCTTCTCACCCAGTTCGTTAACTTCCTGACGCAGGGCATCGATGTCTTCACCGCGAGCTTTTGCTGCGCCGATCGATTTCGATCGCGCATTTCTTTCGGCCTGAAGATTTTCTGTTTCAACTTGCAGTACTTTGCGGCGCTCTTCTTGAGCGCGCAATGTTTCTACATCGAGTTTAAAACCTCTGCGAGCGAGTTTTTCTGCAACTGCGTCTAGCTCATTACGCAGCAGATTGGGATCGAGCATGCTAATCCTGTTCGTGTTGTTTACCCTTCAGCACTCGACGACAGCCTGCGACCATTACGCATAATTCCCCTCGATGAAACCGACAGGTTGCTGCGCATTGATTGCCTTGCCGCATCGTCAATGACGTTGGGTAGATTGAATAATGTTTGTTATCACATGCCACCTGAACCGGCAACATGTCAAAGAGTTATCAGCCGTAACCTTACCGCAACAGCCTCTTTATCGGTAGCGTTTTGTCGGGCTATTTTGATCTTGTTCGTGCAACCAGGCCAGCTTTTCAGCGATCTTGGCTTCCATCCCGCGAGCAGTGGGAAAATAGTACTGGCTGTCGGCCATTTCCGGTGGGAAGTAGTTCTCCCCGGCGGCATAGGCATTGGCTTCATTATGCGCGTAGCGATACTCGGCTCCCAGGCCCATCTCTTTCATCAGCCGGGTGGGTGCATTGCGTAAATGGTCGGGGACGTCGTAATCTGCATGCTCTTTGGCATCACGCATGGCAGCGGCAAAGGCAGTGTATACCGCATTGCTTTTCGGTGCACAGGCCAGATAAACAATCGCCTGGGCAATGGCTCTCTCTCCCTCTGCCGGGCCTATACGAGTAAAGCAGTCCCAGGCGGCCATCGCGACCTGCATGGCGCGCGGATCGGCGTTGCCGATATCTTCTGACGCAATGGCCAGCAGTCGCCGGGCCACATATAGCGGGTCGCCACCGGCGGTAATAATGCGCGCATACCAATAGAGCGCGGCATCCGGTGCCGAACCGCGCACCGATTTATGCACCGCGGAGATCAGATCATAAAAACGATCGCCCTTGTTATCAAAGCGGGCACTGCGTTCGCCAGAGATCTCTTTTAACAGTTCCGGCGTCAGCGTACGTACTCCCTGGGCATCGATTTCAGCCATATCGGCCATCATTTCAATGCTGTTTAACGCACGCCGTGCATCGCCATTAACCAGTTCGGCCAACATGCGACGCGTCTCGGCAGGAACCTGGATATGCTGATTGGCATAACCCCGTTCGACGTTGTTCATGGCCTGGTCGATAACCTGCTCAATTTCTTCGCTGGTCAGTGATTTAAGCAGATAGACGCGGGCGCGGGACAATAAGGCGGAGTTAAGCTCGAACGACGGATTCTCGGTAGTGGCACCAATAAAGGTGATAGTCCCGTCTTCAATATGGGGCAGAAAGGCATCTTGCTGGCTTTTGTTAAAGCGATGCACTTCATCTACAAACAGGATAGTGCGCCTGCCGACATCACGATTTTGCCGCGCGCGTTCAATCGCCTCGCGGATCTCTTTGATGCCGGAGGTGACGGCCGAAATGCGCTCGACATCGGCATTGGCATAACGACCAATCAGTTCTGCCAGCGTGGTTTTTCCGGTACCCGGCGGTCCCCATAAAATCATCGAATGCAGTTGTCCTGCTTCGATGGCCCGCGGCAGGGGCTTGCCGGGTGCCAGCAAATGCTGCTGACCAATGTATTCAGCCAGGGTCACCGGCCGCATACGCGCGGCCAGGGGCTGAAATTCATTATTGGAAAAATCCAGTGACAGGTTACTCACAAGGTCCTCACTGACGCTGATCGTCTACCGTAACACCCTTAGGTGGAGTGAATTTGAATTTCGCATCATCAACCGCGGCATTTTGCTCACCTTTCAGCGCATAGGCGCTGCGTTGACCATCCTGTTCGACGGCGGTAAAGCTCTTAATGGTCCCCGTTGGCGTAACGGTAATCGCAAACTGTTTCAGATTACCGGCGGCGGACTTGGGGGTCAGATTAAAATCATCACCTTTTTGCGTCACGTTGTAATTGGCCCAATCGCTGCTGTCGTTACGGGTGATCAGCATAAACGGCGTATTGCCGGTGGCATTTTTCAGCCAGGTGGCGGTCACCTGTTCAACAAAGGGGTTGTAGAACCATAAGGTTTTACCGTCAGAAACCAGAATACTTTCATCTGGCGTAGTCATATGCCAGTTAAACAAGTTGGGACGTTTTACCCACAGTTGGCCTTCGCCCTGCTGCACATTGGCACCGTCAGCACCGGTTACCGTCTGGGTAAAGCTGGCATGGAAGGTATTCAGTTTGCCTAAACGGCTTTTTAAATCGCTGCTGGCATCCGCCAATACCGATCCGGAAATAAATGCAGTCAACAAACAGCCTACAGCCAATAATTTCTTCATTGTTATTGTTACCTTAAAATCCATTGCGAACAGACGATCTCGCCCAACCATTGGGGGGAACATCCAGGGGAGACAACCCCAGTTACCTAACTTTAGCCCAAGCCCATTGTGCTTTGATAGCTCAATCGTCTGATATAGTTTGCTTTTACGCTTCTTTGCATTCGGCTGATTGATAGGCAACCAGCGAAATGGCAGCGAACAGAATTGCCAAGGGCCGCTTTCGCGGCCCTTTATGCTCCTGCCATCAGACTTCGTGCGGTGGCGGAGCCAGAACTTCGCGGTTGCCGTTATGGCCTGGCGCACTGACGATAGACTGCGCCTCCATTTGCTCGACAATGCGCGCCGCCCGGTTGTAACCAATGCGGAACTGACGTTGCACCCCCGAGATTGAGGCACGGCGTTTTTCGACCACAAACGCCACGGCCTGATCGAACAGCGGATCAAGCTCCTCGCCCTCTTCCAGTCCCAGCGCACCGCCTTCGCCCTCTTCGCCGCCGCTAAGAATGTTGTCGACGTACTGCGGACGACCACGGGCTTTCCAGTCCTGAACCACGGCATGGACTTCCTGATCGCGAACAAAAGCGCCGTGCACACGGATCGGAATCGAGGAGTTAGGGGCCATATACAGCATATCCCCCATACCCAGTAACGACTCGGCGCCGGACTGATCGAGAATGGTACGCGAATCGATTTTGCTCGATACGGTAAAGGCAATACGGGTCGGTATATTAGCCTTAATCAAACCGGTAATGACATCCACCGAAGGGCGTTGAGTCGCCAACACCAGGTGGATCCCGGCGGCACGGGCTTTCTGCGCCAGGCGGGCAATCAGCTCTTCGACTTTTTTACCGACGGTCATCATCAGGTCGGCAAACTCATCGACCAGCACGACAATAAAGGGCTCTTTAGCCAACATGCGCGGTTCGTTGCCCATGCTGTCGCTTGGTTTCCAGAACGGATCGGGGATTGGCCGGCCCATCGCTTCGGCTTCTTTAACTCGTTCGTTATAACCGGCGAGATTACGCACACCCAGGGCAGACATCAGCTTGTAGCGGCGTTCCATTTCGCCCACACACCAGCGCAGTGCATTGGCCGCGTCTTTCATATCCGTGACCACTTCGGTCAACAGATGCGGAATGCCTTCATACACCGACAGCTCCAGCATTTTTGGGTCGATCATAATAAAGCGCACATCTTCCGGCGTCGCTTTATACAACATGCTGAGGATCATGGCGTTAACGCCAACGGATTTACCAGAACCGGTGGTACCGGCAACCAGCAGGTGCGGCATTTTTGCCAGATCGGCCACCACCGGCTCACCGGCGATATCTTTACCCAATACCACGGTCAGCGGCGACGGATCGTTTTTGAATTTCGCACAATCCAGCACTTCTCGCAGATAGACCGTTTGACGCTTTTTATTCGGCAACTCAAGGCCGACATAGGGTTTGCCGGGAATAACCTCGACAATACGCACGGCAACGGTTGACAGGGAGCGCGCCAGGTCACGGGAGAGATTGGAGATACGTGCTGCTTTGACACCCGGTGCCAGATCCAGCTCAAAACGGGTGATTACCGGCCCCGGCAGTTTATCGACCACCACCGCCTTGATGCGGTAATCATTCAGACGCGCTTCAATCAGCTGTGCCGTTTGCTCAAGGGCAAACATATCCACCGGTTCTTCTTCCGCCGGGGCCGAAGTCAGCAAATCCAGGCTCGGCAACGGCGTGGTTGGCTTGCTCATTGGCTGTTCATTGCGCATCAGGAATGGATGGATCAGGCTGTCCATTGCCGGTTTGGCCGGTTCAGGTGCCGGCTGAGGAACCACAGTGGCCGGCGCGGCACTCTGACTATAGGCAGCAGGCTGAGGTGAGGCTTCAGTCTGCGGCGGCAAGGTAAATAACGGTTCCACCGGGCTATCATCAACCAGATCGGCCAGCGGAGAAAAATTGAAGGCGTCATGGGTGCTGATATTTTGCCGGGTGATCGGCTCATGGCTAAAAGCGGGCTCGGCGGCTGTTTGCTGTATTTCGTGCGCGGGTTGCTCGGCAGGCTGATAGCGTGCCTCTTCGCGGGCAGCAAACTGCTGACGCAGTTGCGCCTGTAACAGGGCATCTTCGTCATCTTCAACTTCAACCTGCTCAGCGGTTTCATCACCATAGCGCTGATTCTGCTGGGCCACCCAGGCCTCGCGGAGGGCGGCTTCCTGCAACGCGGCTTCGTCAGCGGCGGCGGTATCTTGCTCTTGTTGAGACAGCGCTGCCTGTGCCTGCTGCGATTGTGCCTGCAACGCCTGCTTTTCTTGCAGCTCGGCCATCCGCTGCGAAGGTAATTTAATGCCATAAGAGGCCAATTCACGGCGGGTTGGCAGTTTCACCGGGTTAGGTCGCGGCAACTCGGGACCGAAACCTTTTTTGACCTGGGGTTTATCCTCACTGACAGCGCTAAATGCCGGCATAAAGGTGCTGTCACCCACTGTCGACTGCGCAGCATGCGCCAGCCCAGGAGTGACCGCTGCCGTAGTGGTGGTGGCAGTCAGAGTTGCCGCCACGTTATCCACGTCAGGTGTGGTATGGAAATCAAAGGGTGAACGCGATGGCGCAGGTTCGGCTGCGCGGTTCCAGTCTCCCCATTGCGGCTGGTCGTCGCGGTGCGTCAGCGGAGCCACAGTAGGTTGAATGCTACGCGGTGCCGGGGTTTCCTCGGGGAGTTCGAAACTGTACAGCGGTGGTGTTTCCGGCACAGCAGGCGTCGCCTCAATCGGTACCACAGGCGGCGCAACCGGCGCAGCCGCAATAACAGGAGTCGGTGTTACTTCAATGGGGTCTACCGTCGCCGCAGCAGGCTGCAATGGCTGGACAGCGGCTGTGGACACCAACTCGCGCAGCGACGGCGCAGAGAACAGCACATCATCGTCGTCGTCATCAGCCTCAGGCAGTGGAGCAGCCGCAAGGGGCGCAGCAGCTACCGGCACAGGGGCCTTTTCGACTCTCTGTATATCCTGATGGTCTTGACGATCGTCATCTTCCTGATGCCCATGGTCATCATAGCGATCGTCGTAATCGTAATCATCATCACGACGCGAGCGGTTGGTCATAAAGGTGGTGACACCCAGCACCACGCCACCGATTTTCTCGGCAATGGTCAACCATGACCAGCCGGTGAACAAGGTCAGACCAGCGGACCAGACGCACAGCAGCACCAGGGTGCCACCAACGTTATTAAACCACGGCATCATCGCCGTTCCGAGCAGACTGCCGATCACCCCGCCAGAGGCAAAGTAGTAGAGGTCGTCAATATTTAGCGACGCCAGTCCGCACGAGGTGACAATCAGTGCCAGCGTGCCTATCAGACGAAGTGACAGAGAGAAGTAGTCGATGTATTCATGATTATCACGCTGGCGGAAACCGGCCCAGCACAGACAGATCATGATTGGGGGAATGGCATAAGCCAAAACGCCAAAAATAAACAACAGCGTATCCGCCATCCAGGCACCGACACCGCCCCCCAAATTATGGATAGGGCCATGCCAGGAGGTTTGCGACCAACTGGGATCGGACGGATTAAAACTGAGCAATGCTGCCATCAGATAAACGGCAAACAGCGCGACCACAACCAGCACAGCCTCCAGAATGCGGCGGCTACTGCTGAGTTTTTTCAAGGTTACGTCTTTGTCTTCTGTATATTCCTGGCTCAAGAAAGGCTCTCCAGGTTCCTGTGAACTGAAATAGCAATAGCGCCGAGAACAACCCTCGGCGCCAGCGCTGTATGAATACACAGGAGTGTAGCTAAAAAAATAAGGTTTTGCACCTGTACCTTTTGCTTATCGGGTCTTAATGACCAGACGGTTAGTCTGTTTCACTTCTTCCATAACCACATAGGTACGGGTGTCGTTAACGCCAGGCAAACGAAGAAGCGTTTCGCCAAGCAGTTTACGGTAAGCAGACATATCGGGTACACGGGTCTTCAACAAGTAGTCAAAATCCCCGGAAACCAAATGACACTCCTGAATATCTTCTAGTTTTTGCACTGCTGCATTAAATTGCTCAAACACATCCGGTGCACCACGGTTGAGTGTAATCTCAACGAACACCAACAACGAAGCATCCAGATAGTGAGGATTAAGCAACGCAGTATAGCCATGAATGAAATTTTGACGCTCTAAACGACGAACGCGTTCCAGACATGGTGTAGGTGACAACCCTACGCGTTTGGAAAGCTCAACGTTAGAGATCCGCCCATCCTTTTGCAGCTCGTTAAGGATGTTGCGGTCAATGCGATCGAGATCTTTTCCCGGACGTTTCTTATTATCTACCATTTATTATTATCTCTCTGCTGTCCTTCCCTGCACTTGCCATACCCTAACCAACTTCAATGTATAAGGGTTTATACCCACCGTACCTGAAGCGGCAACGGCGTTGGCTGCATCACTTACCCGGAACATTTACTGATGTAAGCTCGCCGGGATGGGTTAACTTGGCCTTGCCGCCACTTCAGTGACTTCGGGTCTATCCTAAGCGAAGACCTGTTCTTATAGGTTTTAGCGACTCACGTAAGACGTCTTACCCCTGTCAGAAGAAAACGAATTTTTCAGTCGAGTCAAAAAGAAATAACGCTAAGTGATTAATCAGGCAAGTAAAACCTGAATTTTTCATGCCTGGACCAGCAAAATGCACCCTGCCATCCCCATATCGGGTGATTGAGCAGCATATTGCCTAATTCTGAGTCACCGGCAGGCGTTTAATTTCTTCTTCCCTAGATGTTTTCGCAAATGCACAGCGGATTGTCAAAGTAAAAGAAGCAAAATCAGAAGAACGTGCCAGATTGAAAACGCTGACCTTCCTTTTTTAGCTATCTTTGCAGATTGCACAATAACAAAAGTAAATTGCCGGAGAAGCTTTGTAGGCAACAGATTATCGTCGGCGACGGTTGGCTAATGATAGCCCGGCAACTGGTTGCGCAGCGCCGCTTTCAATGCCTTATTGCCCGTCCGTTTCTCCTGAGAATCAGCGACCATGTTGAGCGGTTTAACCGCTGTCGGGCATTTCCTGGACGTCGAGCTTTCAATGATCATGGTCAGCCATGCCCCGGCTGACCATTGGCCTACTGTTTTGCTCACTGGGTGGCTGGCAGCTTGCCGCGATCTCTACACTCTTTAATCTGACCGATACCTTTATAAACAAACAGTAACGGTCAGACCTGAGCAACTACGACATAGGGATATAAATTTTGGTACCGACATTCAGTTCCACCATCTCGAGACCTGGAATATCAGGCACATCAGGATTGACTTGTTTAAATGCGTCCATTGTCGTTTCCGGCGTAGTAGGAAGATTGCAGTACTTCGCAAATATACTCGCCAGACTATCCCCGGGTTGTGAAATATATACCTTGCCTGGCGCTATGATATTTTCCGGGTTATCTGAGGCAATGCTTTGTGCAACGGACTTTGTCATTTCTGTTGCATCGGCCGTTGCTGTATTGGCCGTTGTTGTATTGGCGGCTGTTGTACTGGCCGTTGCTGTATTGGCGGTTTTGGTTTCTGCTGCCTCTGTCTCCTGTATAGCCTTGCTGCCCACAAATACCAATACTCCATCTTTACGCTCAAAGTGTAATTCTACACGCTCTACAGCATTATCTGCGGCGCCTTCGGATCCACTATCGGCTGCTTTCGAAGTCCCTTTGGCGGTTATACTGTTAAGAGGGTATGAACCACTGGCTGGTTTAGTGGACGGTGTCCGACATGCAAAAATAACCACATGATTATAGCCTTGATAGGTAGCAGAATCGTTGAGGTCCTTCAGAACACGTTCAAGGGTAACGACGTATTCAGGTTCAATAACCAGTAGATCCCCTGCAAATTCAGGGTTTTGTGCGCCCTGAAAATGAAGAGAATCGACACCCCGCGCGGCATCTTTTATTTGCTCATTGGTATCCAAACCTGGATATTTGTATTCAGTAAACAGCATGTTCCTGACTTTTCCAGATTCTCTGGTACCAGTGACTAATTTTTGCTCGTTTTCAGGCTTAACCTCGTCATGACGTCTTAATCCTTGCTCTTCCGCTAATTTAGCTCTGTCCTCAGGTGTCATCTTCAACACTTTTTCATTAATTTCCAGGGATACATCATGAATTGGATTTGCCTGATACGAGTCCGAAGTTACCGTCCCAAAAGGGCTGTGAGAAGGTGCCATTCTTAATTCGGTACTTGTTTTCATGGTATCGGTTTTTTTGCCATGCGGGCTGGAGAAACTGACCTTCTTACCCTTAGGAACAGGTACAGAATGCGTAATTTTCTCTTCTTCAATACCAGAACCAGAGAATATTTCTCTGATTTTGTTAAAAAAAGACCTTAATGGCGAAGGGGTGTTTTGATAACGGCCATGGCTGTCGACATACAATGTTTTGGCTTGGCTATTTTCGGCCTTGATAAGCCTCATCCCTTCGGAAGGTTGAGTCATGATAATATTCTGCCCTGAAACGGAAGTATCAGCAGGTATCAACGTTACGTCTTCCGCAAGTTTCTTTTCAGCGGCTAATACGTTTTTAGTCGCAGAGGTGTGAATATCTTTATCCGGCTCACTTTTAGTTCTCGGGGTATTTTCCGCTGAATGAGCAGTTGGCGATTTTTGAGCCACCGGAGGCGGTGTTTCAAAACTAAGCGCCTGCGCCTTTGGCGGTTTTTTCGCCATGCTGGTTGCTAAATCAGCAAGATCGTAAACAGGGAAAATCTCGCGAAGTGGGGCTGTTATCGCCCCCTTTGCTGCACTTTTTAGCCAGGGAGTCATACCTTTAAACATGAACTGCTTAAAGTTTTTTCCTTTCAAACCTAATGTTCTTGCTTCTTTGACTAACTCCAGAGCCGTTTTTGTCGCCTGTGCGCTTTTAATTACCGTGCCGATACCGACTGTCCCGACCGCCAGTGCCAAATCCAGATAAGCTTCAGCCATCTCTTCTTCTGAAGGCTTGTATCCTGCATCTTCCAGCGAGCGTATATAGAGCTCAAGTGGCTTGAAAAGGGCCAGGTTGAAATCCTTGATATGGCCCCAGGCATTACCCATTGAACGCAATAACTTCTGTTGGTAGCTCAGATTGTCCCAGTTTGCCGGTTTTGTTCTTCGGTCAAAGGAACTGAAATTTTTCTTCTCATCTGCCGCCATTTTATTCGCCGCGGTTGCATCTTCAACCATCAACGCATTCATACTTTTGCTTTGAGTCGTCGGTGAAGCTTCGCAAGAATTTACTTTGTAATAGCGCTGCTCTACCGGAATGGTAGGCAACACACGTTTTGGCTCTCTGCCAGTGATCTTGCGGCCTAAGTGATAAAAGAAAAACGTTATGCTATCCGTAATATCCAAATACTTGTTGGCAACAGACGTTGTTTTTGGCTCAGGAAGTGATTCTTCGGCCACACCGGTGTCTTTAAAAAATTCTTTAACGGTAGCTTCGTCATTGATCCCCGAGGTCGGCGAATATTTTTCAAAGGTCGCTTTATCTATTTTAATTAAAGACTTATTGTTGCCTACTGTACTTAATGACCAATAGTCACCAGATTTGGTTTGAAATAATGTTACGCTACCTTTTTCAGTATTATAATGGTTAAAATCTCCTTTTACTGTTTTCCCGGGTTCACTAAGTCTTACCTCGGCAACAGGCACCTCTATTTTAAAGGTTTTAACAGCAACAGGCGGCTGATTTAAATCAGCAGGATCGACTCCCGCCGACGCGGCCAGGAAGTACATATCATCAATAGCTTCATTTTCTGCATGGTTGGCTTTATAGTCTTCAATCTGCTGATAATATTCGCTATCAGGCCGGTCCCAATACTCCCAAATTGGCTGGAGATCGGAGAGACCGGTATACTCTGCCGCCGGTGATTTTAAAGAATCAGAAAAGGTCTTGAAAATCTCGGCAATGGACACTTTTTTGCCTTCAGACGCACTGATATATTTATAAAAGCTATTTGCAACGCGAATATCCGTTGGGGCTCCTTCCCACTCTTTTTTATTAAAAATTATATAATGCGCAATCTGATGCGCACTGGCTAAAGTCTGTGCCTTTTCAGGATCGGCACTTTTATTGGCGAGTATCGATAGCGCTTTCTGATAAATTTGCTTTTCCGACAGCCCAATACATTCCGCCGGAAATTTGACTTGCAATGCCAAAACAAGGGATTGTTGCAAACGTAGTGCCGGATCGTCCGAAAAAGTTTGTGGATGAGTTTTTAAGTAATCTATGACACTGGTAAACTCCCCTTTCAAATTAATCTGAAATGCCTTTTCCTGATATAAATAGGTGATGCTATTTCTAATACTCTGGGTATACTCAGGATTATCGCCATGATTTATTAGCAGAAATTTTTCTTTTATCAGTTTATCAATGCTTAGAATTATATCTGTTGAACCATGCATCCCCTGCAACAGGCTATCCAGCTCATCTTGAGTTTCTTTTATAGTATTCCATGAGTCCCGGGATGACTCCGGCATATCACCACTGGCTATCAATTTATTTAATACAGAAATATCGCCTCCTGTACGATTATAGAGTGCGATAGTATTTTGAAAGTCCTGACTCTCTTTTTTTATACGCGCATCTTCGGCAGCCGCTTTGGCCCGGAAGTATTTTTGTTGTATGGCTCTGTCACTTTTTACTTTTTTATCAGTAGAACGCTTGCTTCGATTTGATCTCTCTTCGCTGGCCGGTTCCATGTCTGTCTCTTGCAGTTGCGTCGAATTCTCCTCAGTTAATTCCCTGATCGCCTGCAACGTGGCGTTACTGGTAATATCAATACTTTCCAGGTTCGTCCCACTGGTCAGACACTGTTTTATACGCTCAACGTCTTTACGTTCCATAGACTGACTTATCGACTGGTAGGTTTTGTGTCCCAGCGTATATGCGCCCCCCAGGAAACTCGACAGTAACGCATCGTTCGGCGCACGATTGATCGCGCTCTTGATAACCGCCTTGGCACCTTCATGCTTAATTTGAGCCGCCGTCAGCAGAGTATCGATACCCATTTTGATCGCCGTGGGGAGTAAAGACTTCACGATCTTGTGCGCTTCTATGGCCAGCAGATTACCCAGCACGCAGTCGATCTCATCGCTTGGCCGCGGCTGTGTCGGCATCACGGTGCGCATCAGTTCCGCTTCCACTTTGTGACAGGTATAAGGCAACATCATAAGTTTTAATGAAGCGCGCACCGCACCGCCAAGGGGAAAAGCGGTACTTAACAAGCTATCCAGACTGTTATTTACCGCCTTATATACCAGCCGCGACTGCAAGCTCTTGGCGCCTGCATGCAACAAATACTGGGAATAAGTCTGGTGTTTCGCCATCGCCTTCTCGATACTTTGCGGCAGCACCAGCTTATCGCGTAGTGCCCGCATATACTCATTCTCCAGGCGCAGGGCGAAAGCCTTGCCCTCGATGTCACCGGGTTTACCAAAATCGCCAGCCATCTCGGTGATGGTCATCATTACGCTATGGGCATGCTTATCCCTAACTTCGGCGGTCACGGATTTGGTCTGTTCCGCAAAGGCGTTGGCCAGGTGTTTGACGATCCTTGCATCACGGGAAAATATATCGATGTTTTTACCGGTAGCCTTGGAAACGGCCAGCTCGGCGGCCCCTACCGAGGTATTAATCTCGCGCACCGCCGCTCTGATCTCTCTAAGCGTCTTGTCAATGGTGGCCTTCTCCGGCAGTTCACTCTGCTTTTCCTGCGTCAGCGTGGGAGAAACAGCCGATTTTTCAGCGCGCCCTGGCGCTGTAAGACTGTTGGCGGCTTCATCCAGTATTTTGGCGGCCTTCTCGCACGCTGCGGTCGCCGCCCTGAGATCTTTGCGCAGCGTTTGCGTTCTTTTGTGCTCTTCAGCGTGCTGTTTTTTGGGATAGAGTTCCTCCGCCAGGTCGAGATCCTCTTGCGCTTTTTTAACTTCCCACTGAACATCTTGCAGTGCCGCGCGTACCGCATCGCGTGGACCATGCAGTCTTTGCAGTCGCTCAGCCAGTTGTGCCCTTTTGGTTGTTGCGGGCGCTGTTTTTTTTCGGGCAAGTGGCTGCGTACCGGCAGCATCTTCCTGTTGTAAAGCGGATACCCCTTCATGCAAGGCGGCAAACAGCGCCTCATTGCCGCCACCAGTCTCCTCCGGTAACGGCACGTCGGTCATACCGTCCGCCTTCTGAGCCATATGGGCTGCCCGCGACAGGTCGCTGACGGCATTACGGAGTGTTTCCATTGCTCCCAGCGTCCCGATGCCGGCGGTTCTCAGGCGTGCGGAATACTCGGCCGCCACCCCTTGAGATTTTTTATGGGTAAGATGAATCAGGTTGGACTGTGCGGCATGGGTTTTATTGGTGAGGCTGTGTTTAATGGCCGAGACTACTTCGCCCGCAGTTGCCCCGGTTTTTTTCAGACCGTGATTCACCTTGTCTGCCGCCACTTGAAGCAGGTTTTTTGCTGGCCTTAATTGGTGCTTAACCTCCAGCAATTTATTGGCAACCGCCTCGAGCGCGCCGTACGCAGTGTGAGTATCGTGGGTAAATGACCAGGCAGTCTCGGCTGCCTGATGCAGTCCGGGGCCCAGCTTATCGCCCAGGATATCCGCCGTACGACCCAACGAATCCATGGCCTTGTGCAGTGTATCTATGCGCTGTTGCAGCTTGTCTGCCATCGGCGAAGCCTCTCTTTTGGCTGTTGCCGATACTGACAACCTGGTGGCAGCTTGCAGCGTGTCTTGAGCCATCTGCAACGCTTCAGAGACCTCCGATAGCCTGCGAGTGATTTGGCTTAGTACCTTGAGCTCGCTATTTTCCTGCGGAACAGCCAACAGTGCTTTCACCTGCTCGCAAAGTGCCTGCAGACTGTTGGCCGCCTGCCCGATAACCTGAGGGTCTTTACTGCCCGCCAGGATGTCGAGATTGGTCACTTCGTCCTGCAGGCAGGCCGTAAGCCGTCCCGCTTCGTGGGTGACAGCCTGCTGTTTCAGCCATTTATCCTGTTTAAGCTCCGCACCACGTTTTTTCAGTGCATCAATAACATCGCCACAGGCATCATCAACCCGAAAACGTCCGACAGCCGCCTCGCTAAATGCCTGTTCCCATTCGCCGTCGCCCTGCCCTGTCAGACGGGTGAGCAACTGAAATGTATCATCACTGGCGCGAACAAGATTTTTTGTGGCGACTTTCAGCTCGCCGGTTAGAGACGGATCGGGACGGGTAAAGGCAGCGGCCCGGGTAAGGATGCTATCCGCCTGCTGCAGCGCAGCAGCAAGCGCTGTCAGGTTCTTGATAACTGCCGTCATGCTCTCTTTATGTTGACCCGTGCGTAGCGGCAGATCATCAAGCATTTTCTGGCTGAGTTTTTGCAGCGCCTCTGCCGCTTTACCGCCTGGCGTATACGGTTTTTCCTGCACCAGATCTGATAACTGCCTGGTCGCCGTCTTCAGCATGTCGGTATTTACCGCCTGGAAGCCACGGTTATACCCCAGGTCACGAAACTCATGCAGCATGGAGGTGTTACCTGCCGGGGTCGTGCGCAGATCCGCAGGTATGGCGACTGGGGTTGACTCAGCGGCCAAAGGAAAACGTGGCAGGTGTTTTTGCTCAGGCTGCCGGGATGAATAGTCACTAAACTCATCCATCAATGCCTGCAGTTCATCACTCTCCTGCAAACTTGTTGTCGTCGGTACGGTTTCCCCTTGCCCGCTGAGCTTATTCAGGTACTTGGCTTCTGATTGCCTAAATTGTGCCTGTTCAGCAGCACTCAACGCCTTGGTTTCAGGCTCCATCCAGCCATCGGGATCCCCAAGTACGGTGTGGGTAATTTGTTGATCCAGCGCTTGCCACAGTGCTTCGCCCTCCTCTGGCGTCAGAGGCTTGCCTGCCATGCTATTCAGGGTGGTACTCTCTCCGGACGGCGGGAGGTTAAATGGGCTTGAGGTGACGCGGTTAAACCAATTGCGTAAAGGTTCGTTATGCATCAGCGCATCGGCAACCAACAGGCCAACGAATTCACATTGCGTCCAGTCACCGTCCCCGGCTTTACCTTGACGGTAATTGTCTATCACCGTGTGTGCAGTGGCGATAGACAGGGGGATCTGGCGAGGAAAAGAGTTAGCATCAGCGCCGCTGGTGGTAGTCTTTCTTGCGGCTGAAATAGCCGGAGCCAACGCTGGTTCAACAGAAGAGTGTGACGAATGTTTAATGCCGAGAGTCATGATAAGCCTATTACTAGAGAGAAAAATTAATTAGGCAAAATTGTATCTGTCGCGGCATACAGAGATTTTCGAAAAAGCACGGAAGCTTACGGATTTGTCGTAATGGAAAGTAAAGGATGGTAAGGACAGGTCTATGAATTTGATGAAACCTCAAATTCAGGCCCGGCGCAGATATACCTCAGCTGACAGTGCCTTTATTTTTAGATTATTTGCCCACTGCCCGTTGTCAGGCAGCTGTGTCGCTGTTTATCGCGGCATCGTTTCCTGTTTGGCGGGACAAACTATCAGAGAAATCGCTAACAACAGCCGAGTTTGCTTTTTTTACGCGGCAGTTTTCCCTACAATCGGCAGAATAATGTAGTTCGCCCCCACGGAGATAAATTGCTCATGGCTACGGTTAAACATAGTAAGTTACTTATTTTAGGCTCAGGCCCGGCGGGTTATACCGCAGCAGTCTATGCTGCACGCGCCAACCTGAATCCGGTATTGATCACCGGGATTGAAAAAGGCGGCCAACTGACCACCACCACCGAAGTGGAAAACTGGCCAGGGGATCCTGAAGGATTAACCGGACCGGGTCTGATGGAGCGCATGCATGAACATGCGGTAAAATTTAATACCGAAATCATTGTCGACCATATTCAGCGTGTTGATCTGCAAAGCCGCCCCTTCCGTTTGTTTGGTGACAGTGAAGAGTACAGTTGCGACGCGCTGATTATCGCCACAGGGGCATCTGCGCGCTATATTGGCCTGCCATCAGAAGAAGCGTTCAAAGGCCGTGGCGTATCTGCCTGCGCTACCTGCGACGGTTTCTTCTACCGTAACCAGAAAGTGGCAGTGGTTGGTGGCGGTAATACCGCTGTTGAAGAAGCCCTGTATCTGGCCAATATTGCTGCGGAAGTCCATTTGATCCACCGTCGCGAAAACTTCCGTGCGGAAAAGATCCTTATTGACCGCCTGAACGAAAAAGCCACCAGCGGCAATATCGTGCTGCACACCAATAAAACCCTCGATGAAGTTCTGGGCGATGAAATGGGTGTCACCGGTGCCCATCTGCGCGATGTACACAGCAATGAGCTGCAAAAACTCGACGTCGCCGGCATGTTTATTGCCATCGGTCATAGTCCGAACACCGGGATCTTTGAAGGCCAGTTGGCGCTGGAAAACGGCTATATCAAAGTACAGTCCGGCATCCACGGCAACGCCACGCAAACCAGCATCCCGGGCGTCTTTGCCGCCGGTGATGTGATGGACCATATTTACCGCCAGGCTATTACCTCCGCCGGTACCGGTTGTATGGCCGCGCTGGACGCCGAGCGTTATCTCGACGGGTTGGCCAACGTCAACTTCAAATAATCGTCCCATGGCGACCTCCAGGCGACCTACGGGTCGCTTTTTTTTATGGCTAACCGGCGAGATTATTTATAAAAGTCGGCTGTTTTCACCATCGGTCCAGCCATGTAGTATATAGCGGCTTTCCACAGCCACTGGAAACCAACGGACAATGGCATCCTCAGTGGTGTTTTTTGGATCATGCGTACTGCGTTCGGGGTTCTCTGGAGCGGTCTCACTCCACCCTGTTTTGCCGCATGTCACTTTTTACAGGCGCGACCTGTCAGCAGGCCCCTGTCTTTGCTACGCAGACTGATTTTCTGATGAATAAAACACGGCAACAAGAATTAATCCGCTGGCTCAAGCAACAGAGCGCCAGGGCAAAAAGTTGGATCCGCCTCTCCATGATGCTGGGTCTGTTATCGGGTCTGCTTATTCTGGCCCAGGCCTGGTTACTGGCAGGCTTGCTGCATAGCCTGATTGTCACCCAGACACCACGGGACACTCTGTGGCAAAGCTTTCTTTTCCTGGCACTGACCTTTGTCTTGCGCGCGGCGATCACCTGGTTACGCGAGCAAGTGGGATTTATCTGTGGTCGCGTGATCCGTGAAGAGATGCGCAAACTGGTGCTTGACCGCTTGCATACCCTGGGCCCCGCGTGGATCAAGGGCAAACCGGCGGGCAGTTGGGCGACGCTGATCCTCGAACAGATCGAGGATATGCAGGACTATTATGCCCGCTATCTGCCGCAAATCTCGTTGGCGGGGATTATTCCCTTACTGATCCTGGTCAGCATTTTTCCCATTAACTGGGCTGCCGGTCTGATTTTATTTGCCACTGCGCCGCTGATCCCGGTGTTTATGGCGCTGGTCGGCATGGGCGCGGCGGATGCCAATCGCCGCAACTTTGTAGCACTGGCGCGTCTGAGTGGCAATTTCCTCGACAGCCTGCGTGGCCTGGACACGCTACGACTGTTCGATCGTGCCGCTGCTGAAACCCGACAGATCAAAGACTCGACCGAACAGTTTCGCGCCCGCACCATGGAAGTGCTGCGCCTGGCTTTTCTCTCCTCTGCCGTGCTGGAGTTTTTTGCCTCGATCTCCATTGCCGTGGTAGCGGTCTATTTTGGCTTCTCCTACCTGGGCGAGTTGCACTTTGGCAGTTACGGCACGCCGGTGACCCTGTTTGCCGGTTTTCTGGTACTGATCCTGGCCCCTGAATTCTTTCAGCCACTGCGCGATCTGGGGGTGTTTTATCATGCCAAAGCCCAGGCCGTCGGTGCTGCCGAAAGTCTGCTGGAGTTTTTAACCAGCGAAGTGGATATCCCTTCTACCGGTCAACAACCGTGGGACAATAGCGCGCCATTAACCTTGCAGGCCGAGGAGATGTATATCTTGTCCCCGGAAGGCAAAACCCTCGCCGGTCCACTGAATTTCACTTTGCAGGCCGGCCGCCGCGTGGCCATTGTCGGTTTAAGTGGGGCCGGGAAAAGTTCGCTGCTTAATGCGTTATTGGGCTTTCTGCCTTATCGCGGCTCGTTGACGGTAAACGGCACAGCGTTGCGCGATATTGATGCCGATGCATGGCGGCAGCAGATCAGTTGGGTAGGACAAGATCCCCATTTACCGGCGGTGACGCTGCGGCAAAATATTCTGCTCGGTCAGCCACAAGCTACGGAACAGCAACTGGCGGCAGTGATTGAACAAGCCTATGTCAGCGAGTTTTTACCTTTGCTTCCCGCTGGCCTCGATACGGCGATCGGCGAAGATGCGGCACGTCTGTCCGTCGGGCAGGCGCAGCGAGTTGCTGTCGCCCGTGCCCTGCTGTCACCCTGCGCCCTGCTGCTGCTCGATGAGCCAACGGCCAGTCTGGATGCGCACAGTGAACAACGGGTAATGAGTGCCCTTAGCCAGGCGGCCATCCGGCAAACCACCTTATTGGTGACCCATCGTCTGGAAGATAGTGAAAACTTTGACGAAGTATGGGTGATGGATAAAGGCCAGGTGGTAGAACAGGGAACCAGTCAGCAACTGCGAGATCAACATGGCCATTTTGCCAGACTGCTTGCCCAACGAAGCCAGGAGCTGTAATTGTGAAAACTCTGCTGCCCTTTTTAGCGCTCTACCGCCGCCATAGCTTTCTGATGGCACTCGGCATCCTGCTGGCGATCGTCACCCTGTTAGCCAGTATCAGTCTGCTCAGCCTTTCCGGCTGGTTTCTGGCTGCGTCGTCGCTGGCCGGGATCGCCGGTCTGTACAGCTTTAACTATATGCTGCCGGCAGCAGGCGTACGTGGGGCGGCTATTTTCCGCACCGCCGGGCGCTATGCCGAACGCCTGGTCAGCCACGATGCCACCTTCCGCGTATTGGCGCATCTGCGCGTCTTTACTTTTACTCGCCTATTGCCCCTCTCCCCCGGTGCCATTGCCCGTTTCCAAAAAGCCGAGCTGCTCAATCGCCTGGTGGCCGATGTCGATACCCTCGACCATCTGTACCTGCGGGTTATCTCACCGTTAATCACCGCGCTGGTGGTGATTGTCGTGGTCACGCTCGGGCTGGGTTATCTGGACCTCAGGCTGGCATTGACCCTCGGCGGTATTATGCTCGGGCTGCTAGTGCTGCTGCCGGTAGTGTTTTACCGTGCTGGTCAGCCAATTGGCCGTGACCTGACGCAACTGCGGGCCGAGTATCGCACGCAGTTGCATAGTTGGTTACAAGGCCAGGCGGAGCTGGTGATCTTTGGCGAACAGGCGCGCAGCCGCCAGCAACTCGATGCCATCGAACAAAACTGGCTGGACCGTCAGCAACAGCAGGCAAAACTTTCTGGTCTGTCGCAGGCGTTGATGATTGCCGCTTCGGGCCTTACCCTCTGTCTGCTGCTCTGGCTGGCCGCTGGCGGCATTGGTTCACTGCCTGCCCCCGGTGCACTGTTGGCGCTGTTTGTCTTTACGCCGTTGGCGGCCTTTGAAGCTCTGGGACCGGTTGCCGGTGCCTTCCAGCATTTGGGCCAGGTGATCGCCTCTGCCGGGCGCGTCAGCCAGATTATCGATCAGCAACCTACCGTGACTTTTCCCGGGGAAGGCGCGCCGCTGACGAAACAGGCCAGCATCAGACTGCAGGATGTCAGTTTTAGCTATCCACTCCAGCCGCTCGCGGTACTCAAGGGGATAGACCTGACCCTGACCACCGGGGAAAAAGTGGCGCTGTTGGGTAAGACCGGCTGCGGTAAATCGACGTTGATTCAGTTAATGACCCGCGCCTGGGACCCACAGCAAGGCAGCATCCTGCTCAACGACCAGCCCCTTGCCAACTATGCCGAATCGACGCTGCGCAGCATGATGACCATCCTCAGCCAGCGCGTTCACGTATTTAACAGTACGCTGCGCGATAATCTGTTACTGGCCGCGCCTGACAGCAGCGACGATCGTCTTGCCGAAGTATTGCGCCAGGTTGAATTGCAGAGCCTGCTGGAAGACCAGGGACTGAACGCCTGGCTTGGCGAAGGCGGTCGGCAGTTATCCGGGGGGGAACAGCGCCGTCTGGGTCTGGCTCGTGCGCTGTTACACGATGCGCCACTGTGGATCCTCGACGAACCTACCGAAGGACTGGATGCTGAAACCGAGCGCCATATCCTCAGCCTGCTGGAGACACATTGTCAGCATAAGACCTTGCTATTGGTCACCCACCGTCTGGCGGGTCTGAATAAAATGGACCGTATCTGTGTGATGGAAGAAGGGCAGATTGTCGAACAGGGCCAGCCGGCCGAATTATTGGCCAGACAAGGGCATTATGCTGGTTTATATACAAAAACCTTAATGATGCAAGGTGGAGAGGCTAACGCTCAACTATAATCTTACTCACACTCCTCTATCTTGACGTTTCAGGGGAGCAGTTTTTGCCCCCTGATTAGGATATCTATGCGTTTGGTGCATCTCTTAGCAGACTCTGTCGCCTTCCCTCACCCGGAGACAGCATTGGGTCACCCCAACGGGTTGCTGGCCATGGGGGGCGATTTATCCCCCTCTCGTTTACTTGCTGCCTACCGCAGCGGTATCTTTCCCTGGTTTGAAACCGGGGGGCCGATCCTCTGGTGGTCACCTGACCCACGGGCCGTTCTGCTGCCCACAGAGCGTCATATCAGTCGCAGCATGCGCCGCTTTCTGCGCCAGACATCCTATCGCTATACCCTTAATCGCGCCTTTGAGCAGGTCATCAACGGCTGTGCCGAACAGCGCATAGAGGGAACCTGGATTGGTCCTCTGGTTAAGCAGGGCTATCTGCAGCTCCATGAGCTGGGTCATGCACACTCTATTGAGGTGTGGTCGGGCGATCAATTGGTCGGCGGAATGTACGGCGTGGCCATGGGTGGATTATTTTGTGGGGAATCAATGTTCAGCCGCAGTTTGAACGCCTCCAAATGCGCAGTAATGACTTTTTGCCAATATTTTACCCGTAATGGCGGAGAACTGATTGACTGTCAGGTGCTCAACCCTCACACTGCGTCGCTGGGTGCGAAAGAGATCCCCCGCCGCCAATTTTTGCAGCAGTTATCCTTGCTTTCGCCTCGCCAGTTGCCGCCAGAATGCTGGCAGCCACAAGACTTACCCCCACATGACGTGATTTGCCATCCCTCCTGATGGATTAGGGAATGGGTGCGGAATACACCAACACTTCTTTACATAATGTGGGTTTTTCGGCATTATCTTGCCGGTTAAAAACTATGGTAGTAACACCTAGAGGATTCGATGGCCAAAGAAGACAACATTGAAATGCAGGGCACCGTACTGGATACGTTGCCAAACACCATGTTCCGCGTGGAATTAGAAAACGGGCACGTGGTAACCGCACACATCTCCGGTAAAATGCGCAAGAACTACATCCGCATACTGACGGGCGACAAAGTCACTGTAGAGCTGACCCCGTACGACCTGAGCAAAGGCCGCATTGTCTTCCGTAGCCGCTGATAGGCTCACTCATCGCTGATTTATCCCGCGATACTTGAGGTTACCCATTGCGCTCTGCCCGCATTTAGCAATAAATGTGGCCAGGGCGTTTTGTGGTTTCCGCCATCTATGATCTGTACAGTCAACAATAGCGACTGCGCAGATTTCAACTACACCCATAGTTAGACTTTGAGCCTAACTATGGGTGCAGTTATATAACATCAACATAAAACCTCTTCTTCTTGTGATAAATCCATAAGTTTCTGCTTAATTCTGAAAGATAGCTTCCTGCCAACTCGTTATGATCCGCAACATATTGTTATCTTATTCGATTGAAAGAATCGTAAATTTATCCTTGCTTGCGGAGTCTTAATTGTGTGGTCATTAATAAATAAATCAGCACATCAGAGCTATAATTTTAGCACTGAGCTGGCACGGCCCGATGCGGCTTCATCATCAGCCCCTATTTTAACCAAGTATGAAAAAAGTCCACCGAAAGCCGATGAAATAATAAAAACCAGTGGTGAGAATATCACTCCTCCCCCCCGTTCGATTGCGGCTCTTGGCAAAATGCAGACTGAAATGCTGATTACCGCAGGATCCGTTATGGATAAATTACAACTCAATGCGAAAAGTTTATTATCACTGCCTGGGCTTTTAACAATTTCAGGTTCTGGTGACCGCCAGGCCACGCAATCCGAGATAAAAACCGTTAGTCGATTAAAAAAAACATTAATTCGCCATATTGCTGCGCAATTCGATAAAAAGCACAAAGTTGTGACCAAAGGAATTGAGAAAACTATCCGTCAGGAGTTTAAAGATACGGCCATAACCCTGCGCAATAATAAAAACTGGCAATCGGTGCAAACACATTTTGTACATAATAATAAAAGATACATCAGTACATTAGTTCCTGCTGCAGCAATGAAATATTCTTCCTGCGATATGTTTGAAACGCCATACAACAACTCCGGCGTCTGTGGTTCATCGACCAAAAACACTAAACACGCAACGAATTTATGGACCTCAGAAATTTCCGTTCCTGAGGGTAAGGGGAGACCCAGGGAATTATTTAGAGGTGTTCGTCACGGCATTCTTTCCCCTTATGGGTTGAAAAAAAATGATCCGGCACGGCAAGCTGGCGCTTTAGCCCAGGCAAAAGAGGTGGTAACCGCCGCGCTGTATACTAAACCCGATTTGATGCTAAAGGCGCTAGCAGGCGAGCCAGTCTCTCTGCAAATCGTCTCCACTTCGCTGGTAACGGCAAGCCAGATCGGCAACGAGGAAGATATGCTTAACGATCAGATGAATGCCTGGCAAACACTTGCCAAGCAAACACCGTTGAAATTACCTGTCAGGGTGAGCAACGAGGAAGTTAAGGAGATAAAAGTCAGCCTCAACGTTGCAGCATTCAACTTTGGTGTCAACGAATTGGCATTGAAATTTGGCCTGGGTTGGGCAACGTCAGATCGCTATAACCAGCAGGCGGTTAAACAGCTTTTAGGTGATGATCTTATGTCGGCTTCCCCCGGTGGAATGGTAGGTGAATATCTGCTTAACATGCCGAAAAATGGTCAAAAGGTGATGGAGCTAAGTCAGCAGTTCAGGAAAATCCTGCTTGATAAGTCATACTGCCATGATAATGGCACGCCTTATAAGGCGGCACAATATGCTGCCATGCTGGCCTATGAAATTGGCGCAGTCCCCTGCTGGAACTGCAAAAATGGAAAAGACAGAACAGGCATGCTGGATACAGAACTCAAACGCGAAATCGTCAGCCAGAATCAGGGAGAGCCCCTCAGTCAACCCGGGGCGCCTCTCAATGAGAATAACAAACAGTTATTTCAGAAGGTAAAGCTTCACGGCGGTAACCAGGAAGTTCAATCGTATAACGACGGTGTGGCAGATAATAAGGGTTAAAATATTTGCCGCTTCTATGATGAGTTGGTCATTAGTACAACCTATCTATAATCATCAGGTGGGGCAATAGGTGTATTGCCTCCACCTTTGTTAAAAATGCAAAAATACAATGTTGAACATAATTTATAGACTTTATGATGCTCTGGGGCTTGAAATAGATGGCGATGAGCCAGCCCTGGTGATTGATAACGAATTAACGGTATATTTCAAGGAATCGGACGACTGTCTGGAAATGTGTTGCCCCGTTGGCCCATTACCTACGGATGTCTCGCGATTATATAAAGCGTTGCAGTTGAATTATTGCGGCCCAGTCGTTTTGGCTACTGATGCTGAAAATACGGTTTTGCTCGCCCTGCTGCGTTTTGCTGATAGCTGCCTCGCTTCAGAGTTGGAGAGCGGGCTGCAGCAACTTATAGCGACCACACGTCACTTGCGTAAAACCATTATCGAAAGTTGAACCAGCGGAACAGCGGAGTTGGGACACAGCAAGACATATAAAAAGGGCGATGTTGCCATCGCCCTTTTTCATTTTTACTTCAGTTGCAGAGGCTTAGTGCACTGCGCCTTCGGTCTTGATCTTCTGCGCACTCATAAAGTGATAAGTCAGCTTGTCCGCCGCTTTATCCAGCGCAACCGTAACCGATCCACCATCAACCAGCGAACCAAACAGCAGTTCATTAGCCAGCGGTTTCTTCAAGTTTTCCTGCACGATACGCGTCATTGGACGTGCGCCCATGGCACGATCGTAGCCTTTAACGGATAACCAGTCGCGCGCTTCGTCGCTCACTTCCAGCGACACGCCTTTGGCATCCAGCTGCGCCTGCAGTTCGACAATAAACTTATCGACAACCTGCTGGATCACTTCGGTAGACAAGTGGTTAAACCAAATCACATTGTCCAGACGGTTACGGAACTCAGGGGTAAAGACCTTTTTGATCTCTTCCATGGCATCAGGGCTATTGTCCTGATGGATAAGACCAATAGATTTACGCTCTGTTTCACGCACACCGGCGTTGGTGGTCATTACCAGTATCACATTACGGAAGTCGGCTTTACGCCCATTGTTATCGGTCAGCGTGCCGTTATCCATCACCTGCAACAGCAGGTTAAAGACGTCAGGGTGCGCCTTCTCGATTTCATCGAGCAACACCACGGCGTGCGGATGCTTGATCACTGCATCGGTCAGCAGACCGCCCTGATCAAAACCGACATAGCCCGGAGGTGCACCGATCAAACGGCTGACGGTGTGACGCTCCATATATTCCGACATATCAAAACGCAGCAGCTCGATATCCAGTGCTTTGGCCAACTGCACCGTGACTTCGGTTTTGCCGACGCCGGTCGGTCCGGCAAACAAGAAGGAACCGACAGGTTTGCGATCCTGATTCAGACCGGCACGGCTCATTTTGATCGCTTCGGTCAGCACATCAATAGCAGGATCCTGTCCGAACACCAGCATTCTCAGACGATCGCCAAGACCTTTAAGCACGTCACGGTCGGTGGCTGATACGGTCTTCTCTGGAATACGAGCAATACGGGCAACGACGCTTTCAATATCGCTGACATTGACGGTCTTTTTGCGTTTGCTTACTGGCATCAGTCGGCTACGGGCACCGGCTTCATCAATGACATCAATGGCCTTGTCTGGCAAATGACGGTCGTTGATATATTTCACCGACAGCTCAACCGCGGCACGTACCGCCTTGGCGGTATAGCGGACATCGTGATGCGCTTCGTATTTGGTTTTCAGACCATTGATGATCTGGATCGTCTCTTCAGGTGAAGGCTCAGTAATATCAATTTTTTGGAAACGACGTGCCAGAGCACGATCTTTTTCAAAGATACTGCTGAATTCCTGATAAGTGGTAGAGCCAATAACGCGGATCTTGCCGCTGGATAACAGCGGTTTAATCAGATTCGCGGCATCGACCTGACCACCGGACGCAGCCCCGGCACCGATGATGGTATGGATTTCATCGATAAACAGGATGCTGTTTTTGTCTTGTTCAAGTTGTTTGAGCAAGGATTTGAAACGTTTTTCGAAATCACCACGATACTTGGTCCCTGCCAGCAGAGAGCCAATATCTAACGAGTAAAGCGTGCAGTCAGCCATCACTTCCGGCACATCGCCCTGCTCAATACGCCAGGCGAGCCCTTCGGCAATCGCGGTTTTACCCACGCCAGATTCCCCCACCAGCAGCGGGTTGTTTTTGCGGCGACGGCACAGAACCTGAATAGCACGTTCCAGTTCTTTGTCACGACCAATCAGCGGGTCAATACCACCAACGCGCGCCAATTGGTTAAGGTTAGTGGTGAAGTTCTCCATACGATCTTCCCCTGCCGACTGCTCTTCGTTAACCGGGTTCTCCGCATTGTTCGGAGCCTGGCTCGCTTCGTCTTTACGCGTACCGTGGGAAATAAAGTTCACCACGTCAAGGCGGCTGACATCATGCTTACGCAGCAGATAAGCAGCCTGAGATTCCTGTTCACTAAAGATGGCTACCAGCACGTTTGCGCCGGAAACTTCACTTCGGCCTGAAGACTGCACATGGAAAACAGCTCGTTGCAGCACACGTTGGAAACTCAACGTAGGCTGGGTATCACGCTCTTCTTCACTGGCGGGTAAAGTGGGTGTGGTTTGTTCGATGAAGGCTTCCAATTCCTGACGTAAGGCCACTAAATCGACCGTACAGGCCTCAAGCGCTTCACGAGCTGCCGGGTTGCTGAGCAACGCCAACAGCAGGTGCTCGACGGTCATAAACTCATGCCGGTGCTCGCGGGCTCTTGCGAAAGCCATGTTGAGACTGAGTTCAAGTTCTTGATTGAGCATAGGCACCTCCCAAATAGATTGCCTTAATCAGGCTTTTTCCAGCGTACACAGCAACGGATGCTCGTTCTCCTTGGCGTAACTATTCACGTGTGCGACTTTGGTTTCGGCCACTTCTGCGGTAAAAATGCCGCATATGGCCTTGCCCTTATAGTGCACAGTAAGCATCAGTTGCGTTGCACGTTCAATATCATAAGAAAAGAACTTTTGCAGTACGTCAATCACAAATTCCATAGGAGTGTAATCGTCGTTGTTTAATATAACTTTATACATAGATGGCGGTTTTAGCGCATCCTTTTGTTTATCTGCCGCCAAGTGTTCAAAATTTAACCACTCTTGATTGTCGCCCATCGCCTGTCCGTCACCTTGTAAACAACTTGATTCGACACATGACGAAGGATGGCCAACTTCACATCTCGTCTTGAGTCACTACATTACTCCACTTATTTTATCATTTTTTGGATATCCTTGCCGCACGACCAAAGCAGCAATTTTTTAGGTGGCGCAATGGGCAAAGTACGTCCAAAAAAATGTCAATAGCGTTACCTGCTTCAAACTTTGGATATCTGCTCCCCTCCGGCAAATACCCTTCTCTTGACGTCCTAGCCTATTACACTAAAGTGTAAATTTATGAGCCGGATGAGCTATTGCTCACCGCTGTTTTGCGCAGTGTTCATCGGCAATAAACGCAAAACGACCCAAAGGTTTATCGTTCGTCGCAGCGGCAATCAAACGGCAACCACCCCGACCTCAGTTCAGCATACGGGATGAGCCATCTATCCGCCGACGGCCAAGTCACACAACCTAATGCCGGCAACGCGAAAGATAACGGGTACGGCTTTATCTCTTTAACTACCACCATAGTCATGAGAGGGATGTAATAGCATGGAGACGGGTACTGTTAAATGGTTTAATAATGCCAAGGGCTTTGGTTTTATCTGCCCTGTGAGCGGCGGCGAAGATATATTTGCCCACTACTCAACGATCAAAATGGATGGTTATCGAACACTTAAGGCGGGACAACAAGTCACTTTTGATGTCCATGAAGGCCCTAAAGGAAATCATGCCAGCCTTATCATTCCCATTCCATTGGAGTCTGAAGTGGTCGCCTGAGCAGAGTCAATGTCATAACTGCTGGCGAATTTAATAAAATACCGGCCGCTTATTGGCTGGTATTTTATTTATGGGGGGAAATAGTCTTTTGTTCAAGGGCTACCGCTAAAAAATTTAGTATTTTTTATAGTCACCACGACATTCAGACTTGTCTGTAGAAATTAAACCCTTTATAAACAAAATGGTGACAGCGGCTTAGGCTGCTTCTGCTGTTGTAATCTGGTTTATTATTTGGCTGTTCAAATAGCGCCAATATTTTTTATTGGTCCAAGAACATGTCAATCCTTAGCTATCCCGCCGATACCGCAAAACCTCAGTCTGGCCTTGGGCTGATTTCCGCCCTGGTAACTGGACATTTTGTCCCCGGAGGAATGTGGCAAAAGCCCGCGTATCGTTTAAAATTTTTAGCACGAACGCTGGCCTTTCCACGGGCTACTTTAACGCTGATGAACCATATTGCCGCCCATCCGCTGCGCAATGAGATTCTGGCCGCGCAACCTACCTTGCCTTGTAAGGTTCAACGCCCCTATCTGGCGGTCAATATGACGCGTGTCACCTATACTCGCGGTTTATGCGACCACTACGCGTTTATTGCCAGTCGCCTGCCGATGGCAATAAGGCATGGCCATCTCAGCAAGGAGCCATGTAAACTTGCGGTAATGATCGGCAAAGATGAATCCACTTATTCCATCAGCATGAACGCTACCCAACGTTTGGATAAAGAAGGGGAAATCACCCTGATGTTTAATAATGCGGCGGGACAGGCGCTGGCAAATGTGACCTTTATCATTATGAATTATCAGGGACAACGCACGCTGTTTATTGGTGCCTTACAAGGACCCGCCCAACAGGTTGAGCATCAGCTTATTCAGCAGGCAACCAAATCCTGCCATGGATTATTCCCCAAACGTATATTAATGGAAGCCTTGCTGTTATTAGCTGAAAAATTGAATATCGATCAGGTATTGGCGGTAGGCAATAAAACCCATATTTATGAACATCCGCGTTATAACAAACGTAAACACCTGGTCTATGCCGATTACGACAGCTTTTGGCTTACGCTAGGCGCACACCAGGATGCGCAGGGCTATTTTCGCTTTCCTGCGCAAATGGCGCACAAATCACTGGAAGAGATCGCCAGTAAAAAACGGGCCGAATACCGTCGCCGCTATCAATTGCTTGACGAGATGGAAGCGCAAATTCGCCAGCGCTTCTCGGTACATTAAAAGCCCTTGCGTCGACTTAGTCGGCGCGCCCTCGGGCCAACCAGGCAACGCGGGAAAACATTTGCTTAAGCACCACCGGCACCGCATCGGTCCCGCGTCCCGCCGCGGACATTGCTACCTCAATCGCCAGATCCGGCTTGGAGCTACGGTGCACGGCTTTTTCGATAACCCGTCGCGGTGACATCGGCATACTATCGGGCACTCCCGAGGCGCGGCGATAAACATCATCAAAGCCATTGCGATACAGATAATGCTCAATATCCAAAGCCGGTAACTCGGTCAGGCGATAGCGCAGCATATCATCATGATTTTCCACCATGCCATTGACGATAGCAGCGTATTTTTTGCCTGCCTCATCGCCGTCCACCAATACGTGCCATTCAATCCCCATCTGGCGGGCAAAACGCAGTAAAGGCCGTAAGCCACACTGAGCAAACTCAATGACCTTGATCCCTTCCGACTCAAAATTATAGCCGCACTGGCGCGCCAGCTGATTCAGCAACCAGACTTCGGTTTCTCCTTCCACCAGCAGCCAGCAGCGGGCAAACAGCGAGGAGGGACGACTGTAACGAATATGGAAGGCAATACGACGACTATCTTCCGAACTCATGCCCTGCGGGCCAATGCTGTAGGCGGCCACTTTGCCGGACTCGCGCACTAAACGACAGATTTGCTCAACCGGCACCAGCGACAGTAAATCACCGGAGTTGGTGGTAGTGATACGCTGCAACGGCAGTTGCTCCAGCAACCCCCAGGCGACCGATAACATAATGGGGTGCAAGCGGGTTTCGGGGTCTTCGATCAACAGCAGCGGGCGGGCATCAGGATGCAGCACCACCGAGCCCTTCGCCTGCAACAGCGTCGAAAACATGCCCAACAGCATCACGCGCATACTGCGACTGTTAGGTTCGGCAATCATCTGATTAATATTGTTCATCGAACGCCACGCCTGGCGGCTTTCGGCCCGGCCATGACGTTTTTGCTGCCAGGACAGTTTATTCCGGCCACGCTGTTCGGCGCGGTCATCACTGGCGGCATTTGGCTGCTGCGGGTTATTGTCGCCGCCACTAGTGATGCGTTGGCTTTCCACGCTATTCATACCAAAATAGTGCTCGAGCAACTGTTGCATGGCGGACAGCCCCTGGCGCAATTCGGCGTTGGTCAGGTTTTGCGGATTATGGATCAGCTCACGGGTCAAGGCATCGAGCTGTTTGGCCAATGCGCCACTATCCTGTTGCATCTGGGGAGCCAGCGCCTCTTTGCGAATGCGACGAATAAAGCGCGCATCACGCAGACGAAGCACCGGGTGCAGTTTGATCAGTTCCAGGGCCAGAGGGTCGATAGTTTTCAGGGCCAGAGGTTGGCCATTGGCGGCAAGAAATGTGCGCCAGGTGACCACGCTGCCGTCGTCATCCATCTCGCCTTCCAGGCGATAATAAATGCGATTTAAGCGATCGTCGCATTTCACCCATAGCGGTGACAACGGGTTAAAGCGAGGCGCCATATGGTGCCCGGGGTGGTTCTCACAGAAGGTAAATACTACGTGCAGATAGCGCTGCTTGGCCTGCTGCTCACCGGCGGGAAAATAAAAGTCCTGCTCCTGAAAACAGTACAGTTCCGGCTCGGGAGAGAGCAGCAACGTCAAGACATCAAGCAGGCTGGATTTACCCCAGGCATTCTCCCCCAACAATACAGTATTGGTATTGACCGTGCCCAAATTGGTCTGGCCAGGCGCGATTTTGGCATCATTAAGCGCCACGCCGCGCTGGTCGGGCTGGGTCAGGCTCAGGGACAAGCGGTTAATCCCGCGAAAACCAACAATATTAATATGTTCAAGATACATGGGCACCTCCCGTGCGGCGCTGTTTCTGAGCAAACTCCTCCCTTGAGCATGGCGACAAAAGGGCGTATTGGTCAAGCATCGCGGGTAAAGAACGCCGCGCAAGGCGAAGCTGGCGCCCAATGGTGGCTCTCCGCCAGGTAAAACAGCTAATTTCTGCCCTTACCCTATGCCAAACTTTACTCTTTACAGGGTTTTGGTTAGCTTGTGGCACGTTTATAAATTTCCCAAATGAATGGACTCTGTTTTATGTATTCTGGTTTGTTGATCATTCTTATTCCGCTTATCGTTGGCTATCTTATTCCGATCAGGAAGCCCAATCTGTTACATGCCATCAATAAACTGTTGAGTTGGATGGTATATGTCATTCTGTTTATCATGGGCATCAGCCTGGCCTTCCTGGATAATCTCAGCAGCAACCTGGTGATGATCTTCAAATACGCGTCAGTGTTCTTCCTGTGTATTTTGGTCGTCAATCTTATGGCGCTGTGGCTACTGGAGCGTCGTAAACCCTGGAAAACGCAACATCGCCAGGAGGCCCTGCCCTCGCGCCTGCATATGGCCCTCGATTCTCTGCGTCTGTGTGGCGTGGTCGTCGCCGGTTTTCTGCTTGGCCTGACACAATGGCACTGGTTGACGTATGCCAGCCAGGCCAGCGAGGCGGCGCTGATTTTCCTGCTGGTGCTGGTGGGCGCACAGTTGGGCAACAGCAGCATGACCCTGCGTCAGATTGTGCTCAACCGTCGCGGTATGCTGGTCGCCTCGGTGGTCGGTATCACCTCCCTTGGTGGCGGGCTGATTGCCGCGCTGCTTCTCGGATTACCGCTAAAAACCGGTCTGGCCATGGCCTCGGGCTATGGCTGGTACTCGCTTTCCGGCATTGTCCTCAGCGACGCCTTTGGCCCGGTAATTGGCAGTGCGGCCTTTTTTAACGATCTCGCCCGTGAGCTTTGCGCCATTATGCTGATCCCGACCCTGGTGCGCAGCAGCCGCTCCTCGGCGTTGGGCCTGTGTGGTGCCACCTCGATGGACTTTACGCTGCCGGTATTACAGCGCAGTGGCGGGCTGGATATGGTGCCGCCAGCTGTCGTGCACGGTTTTGTGCTCAGCCTGTTGGCGCCAATCCTGATGGCGATTTTCTCTGCCTGACAGCCGGGTATATTTGAGCGACCAACACCGTTGTGTCGCTCAACTCCCATCAATCCCCCTGCAAAAACCTGTGCTAAATCAATTCTTCCTCGATTAATAACAAATTGTGCTTCGTTTTCTCGCAGGGCAGTTTTAGTCTCTCTTTAAACATGCATTTAAAATGCAACATAACAAAGAGGACAGCATCATGTTTTGTATTCAATGTGAGCAAACGATCCAGACACCAACAGCAAAAGGCTGTAGCTACTCCCAGGGCATGTGTGGCAAAACTGCCGAAACCTCCGACCTGCAGGACCTGCTGGTTGCCGTGCTGCAAGGGCTGTCGGCATGGGCGTTGCTTGCCCGCGGCCAGGGGATTATCGATCAGCAGATCGACGATTTTTCCCCGCGCGCCTTTTTTTCAACCTTGACCAACGTTAACTTCGATTCCGCACGCATTATCGGCTACGCCCGTGAAGCAATCGCGCATCGCCAACGTCTGATGACACTTTGCCAGCAAGAGGATGCACAATTAGTCCCCGCCCACCCTTTTGCTCTGCTGGAGCTGGTCAGTGACGATTTGGCGCAGCTACAGCAACAGGCCCAGCAGTTTGCCCTTAACAACGATAAAGCCGCGGTAGGTGATGACTGCCACGGCCTGCGTCTACTGTGCCTGTATGGCCTCAAGGGTGCCGCCGCCTATATGGAACACGCTCATGTGCTGGGACAGTCAAATCAGGAGATCACCAGCGAATACCATCGGTTGATGGCCTGGTTAGGCACCCAGCCTGCCGATATGACCGAGCTGCTGGACAACGCCATGGCTATCGGGCAAATGAACTTCCGGGTGATGGCAATGCTCGATACCGGTGAAACCGACGCCTATGGTCATCCGCAACCGACGGCGGTCAATGTGCGACCTGTTGCCGGCAAGGCGATCCTGATTTCAGGTCACGATTTGAAAGATCTGCAACAGTTGCTGGAACAGACCGTCGGTACCGGGATTAATATCTATACCCACGGCGAAATGCTGCCGGCCCACGGTTATCCAGAACTGAAGAAATACCCGCATCTGGCCGGTAACTATGGCAGCGGATGGCAGAACCAGCAGGTGGAATTTGCCCGTTTCCCTGGCCCGGTGGTGATGACCTCCAACTGCATTATCGATCCGCAGGTCGGTGACTATGCTGAACGTATCTGGACACGCAGTATTGTCGGCTGGCCGGGCGTTAAACATCTGCACGGTGAAGACTTTACCGTGGTAATCAATCAGGCGCTGGCAATGGAAGGTTTCCGCTTTAGCGAAATCGAACAGGAGATCACCGTCGGCTTTGGTCGTCAGACGCTGCTCAATGCCTCGGATACGCTAATCGATCTGGTCACCCGCCAAAAACTGCGCCATATCTTTCTGATCGGCGGCTGTGACGGCAGCCGCGGTGAACGCAGCTACTTCACCGACCTGGCGCGCAGCGTTCCCGAAGACTGTCTGATCCTCACTCTCGCCTGCGGCAAATACCGTTTCAACAAGCTGGATTTCGGCAATATTGAAGGTCTGCCGCGCCTGCTTGACGTCGGTCAATGCAACGATGCCTACTCAGCCATTATGCTAGCGGTGCATCTGGCGGACAAACTCGGTTGCGGCGTCAACGATCTGCCATTGAGCCTGGTGCTTTCCTGGTTTGAACAAAAGGCGATCGTTATCTTGCTGACCTTACTGTCACTGGGTGTCAAAAATATTGCCACCGGCCCGACGGCTCCCGCGTTCCTTACCGATAATCTGCTCAACGTGCTTAATGAGAAATTTGGCCTGCGTGCGGTGACCTCAGTAGAACAAGATCTGAGCCTGATGCTGGCGCAATAATCTTCCTTTGCCGACGGTCACGTCGGCATTTTGTGAGACTTTTACTATGACAGCGATACTTTTTCCCGATCAGCCAAGCGCACTGTGTCCAAACCGGATGCAGGTTTATGCCGTTACCCAGGAAACGCCCAATGTCTGGACGCTTTCGCTGTTCACTCATGACCGCTATGACTACCGCCCCGGTCAATTTGCGCTGGTCAATATCGGCACCAGCGGCCTGGAACAGCGCGCCTATACCCTCTCCTCGACGCCTGGGGTAAGCCGCTTTATCGAACTGACGGTTAAACTGCTCCCCGGCGGTTGCGGATCGACCTGGCTGACTGGCGAGGTTAAACCCGGCGACTACCTGTGGCTGTCCGATGCCCAGGGTGAATTCACTGCCGACGGTGATCGCCCGCTGGTGCTGCTGGCAGCAGGCTGTGGCATCACGCCGGTAATGTCGATCTGCCGTGACGCATTACGGCACCAGCCCGCCCAGCCAATTCAGGTGTTCTATAGCATTCACCAACCTGAAGATATGATCTTTGCCGCCCAGTGGCAGCAACTGGTGCAACAATATCCGCAGCTTAAACTGCATATTTTGTGCAGCCAGAACGCACAAAGTGACATGATCGCCGGCCGTCTCAGCCAAGCACTGCTGGCGCAGCATGTGACCGATATTCACAGCACGCGGGTGATGATTTGTGGCCCGAACGACTATATGCAGCAGGCAAAAAGCTGGGTGCTGGCCTTGGGTTGTGCTGAAGAAAATATCATCAGCGAAGCCTTTTATACCCCGGAGCCCGCTGTGAACAGCGAACAGCGCCTGCTGCTGACCTCGTCACAGCCGCTGCAACATTTTTCTGTCAAAGTGGGGGCCAGCTTGCTCTCCGCCCTCGAGCAATATAGCTTGCCGGTGGTGGCCGCCTGTCGCGCCGGCGTCTGTGGCAGTTGCAAAACCCGCATTCTCTCTGGCCATTACCGCACCACCAGCCAGGCTACGCTCACGGCTGACGAACTGGCACAGGGTTATGTCTTGGCCTGCAGTTGCCAGTTGGAAACGGATATCACCCTCGCCTGACCCCTGTCACCTTGCCTGGTACTTTTTATTACATTTTTCCAGGCAAGGTTGAGCATAGCGCACGCCGCTATCCCCCCTTGATCCACCAAGGAAAATGATACCAAGCGCATCATCCTGCCAAAGGGAAAAGCGCCAATGGACTATGCTTACCCCCAGTTGTTTTCACTTTTCTGCATACGCAGGCCAACACCCTGTGAAGAAATTTTAAAAACACATTGGAGGGATTCATGAAACAAAGCATTGCAGCATTTATCGCCAAAACTCTTGAACACGCTGGCGTAAAAAGGATTTGGGGCGTAACCGGTGATTCATTAAACGGCCTGAGCGACAGCCTTAATCGCATGGGGACCATTGAATGGATTGGCACCCGTCATGAAGAAGTGGCGGCCTTTGCCGCCGGGGCCGAAGCGCAAATCACTGGCGAACTGGCGGTGTGCGCCGGATCTTGCGGGCCGGGTAACCTGCATCTGATCAACGGTCTGTTTGACTGCCACCGTAACCATGTACCGGTACTGGCGATTGCCGCTCATATTCCCTCAAGCGAAATCGGCAGCGGTTATTTTCAGGAAACCCATCCGCAAGAGCTGTTTCGCGAATGCAGCCATTATTGCGAACTGGTCAGCAACCCCGAGCAGTTGCCACAGGCGCTAAGCATTGCCATGCATAAGGCGATCCTCAATAAAGGGGTATCCGTTATTGTTCTGCCGGGAGATATTGCCCTGAAACCGGCCCCCGATGACGTGCAGGCCAAATGGTATCCACCGCAGCTACCTGTAGTGCAACCTGCGCCCACTGAGCTGGCCAAACTGGCGGAAGTGCTCAATAGCTCGGCCAATATCACCCTGATGTGCGGCAGCGGTTGCGCCGGCGCCCATGACGAGGTGGTCAAGCTGGCCGAAACCCTGAAAGCGCCGGTGGTGCACGCACTGCGCGGCAAAGAGTATATCGAGTGGGATAATCCCTACAGCGTGGGCATGACCGGGCTGATCGGTTTTTCATCGGGTTTCCATGCCATGATGAATGCCGATACTCTGGTGCTACTCGGTACCCAGTTCCCTTATCGCGCGTTCTACCCCACCGAGGCGAATATTATCCAGATTGATATCAATCCGGGCAGCATCGGTGCACACTGCCAGGTCGATATGGCGCTGATCGGCGATATCAAAGCAACACTCGCTGCGCTGCTGCCTGATTTGCAGGTCAAAAACGATTCGGCATTTCTCGATAAGTCGCTTAAACACTATCGCGAAGCGCGCCAGGGACTGGATGAACTGGCCACGGCAAACGACAAATTGCCAATCCATCCGCAATATCTCGCCAAACAGATCAGCCACTATGCCGATGACGACGCCATTTTCACCTGCGATGTCGGCACCCCCACCGTCTGGGCCTGCCGCTATCTGCAAATGAACGGCAAGCGGCGGCTGCTGGGGTCCTTTAACCACGGTTCGATGGCCAACGCCATGCCACAGGCGATTGGCGCTCAGGCTATCGATCGCCAGCGCCAGGTAGTGGCACTGTGCGGCGACGGCGGCTTTGCCATGTTGATGGGCGATTTTTTGTCTATCGCCCAGCACAAGCTGCCGATCAAACTGGTGATATTTAACAATAGCGTGTTGGGATTTGTGGCCATGGAGATGAAGGCCGGTGGCTATCTGACCGATGGCACCGAGTTACACAATCCGGATTTTGCCGCCATTGCCGAAGCCACTGGCATCAAAGGTATCCGCGTTGACAAGGCATCCGATGTCGATGCGGCACTGCAAGAAGCTTTTGCCCATGACGGACCTGTGCTGATCGATGTCATCACCGCCAAGGAAGAGCTGGCCATGCCGCCGCAAATCAAAATGGAGCAGGCGAAAGGCTTTAGCCTGTATATGCTGCGCGCCATTATCAATGGTCGCGGTGACGAAGTTGTCGAATTGGCAAAAACCAACTGGCTGCGTTAAGGCTGCTGGCGTTATAGTGAAAAGCGCACAGCAAAAAATATCGCCCTGACAGATTGCTGATAACCTCGGGTTGTCAGCAAACACCTTGGGGCGATATTTGTTTGCTATTTTTCAGCCCCAGAGTGAGAGGAAGTCAACGTTGATCGATTTACGCAGTGACACCGTTACACGCCCGAGTGAAGCTATGCGCCAGGCGATGTATCAGGCCGAAGTAGGCGATGATGTTTATGGTGACGACCCGACGGTCAATGCGCTGCAAGCCCTGGCCTGCAAGCTGACCGGCAAAGAAGCCGCACTGTTTTTACCTACCGGTACCCAGGCCAATCTGGTGGCCCTGCTGTCTCACTGTGAGCGTGGCGAAGAGTATATCGTCGGCCAAAAGGCTCACAACTATATGTACGAAGCAGGCGGTGCCGCAGTGCTGGGCAGTATTCAACCGCAACCGCTGGAAATGGCCGATGACGGCACATTGCCCCTCGATAAGGTGGCGGCGGCAATCAAGGCGGATGATATTCACTTTGCCCGCACCCGTCTGCTCAGTCTGGAAAATACCCACAGCGGTAAAGTGCTGCCGCTGGATTACCTGCAACGCGCCTTTGCCTTTACCCGTGAAAAAGGTCTGGCCTTGCATATTGACGGCGCGCGCATCCTTAACGCGGCCGTGTCTCTCGGCGTGCCGTTAAGCGATATTACCTGCTACTGCGATACGCTGACTATCTGCCTGTCGAAAGGACTGGGTGCGCCGGTAGGCTCACTGTTGTGCGGCAGTGCGGAATATATCAAGCGTGCCAATCGCTGGCGTAAAATGACCGGCGGCGGTATGCGCCAATCAGGCATCCTCGCCGCTGCCGGCATTTACGCCCTGGAAAACAATGTGCAGCGTCTGCAAGATGACCATGACAACGCCCGTTGGCTGGAGCAGCAACTGCGCGCCATCGGCGTG
This sequence comes from Rouxiella aceris, assembly GCF_012933545.1. Taxonomy (GTDB): domain Bacteria; phylum Pseudomonadota; class Gammaproteobacteria; order Enterobacterales; family Enterobacteriaceae; genus Rouxiella; species Rouxiella aceris. Next base: position 345,832 of record NZ_JAADJU010000004.1, read on the forward strand.
GAAATTGCCGCACCGGGGGCGCAAACCAATGTGTTATATCTTCACCAATCCGCCGAGATGGCGGCCAGGCTCGGCCCGTGGATGCGCGAACATGGCGTGCTGATCAGTGCCGGTCCGCTGACACGCCTGATCACCCATATTGATATCAGTCGTCAGGATCTGCAGACCGTTGTCGAACTCTGGCAGCGCTTTTTGCAGCAACAGGACTAACCTGCCGCCCGCAAACTGAGTGGTAACAGGGAGGTCGCTCAGCCTTTGCGGGCTATTTTTCGTCACTTTGAACGAGCAAAATGGAAGATGCCAACATTCTCTAGCGAGAAACGTATTGTTGTACTGGGCGCCAGCGGCTATATCGGCCAGCATCTCACTGCCTTTTTAAACCAGCAGGGCTACGCGGTCACTGCCGCAGCGCGACGTCGCAAGTGGCTGGTGGCGCAGAACTGGCCGGGAGTCCGTTGCTGTTTTGCCGATGTCTATCACAATGCCAGTCTGCGCGATGCCTTTGCGGACGCCGATGTGTTGATCTATCTGGTGCACGCCGTCAGTGATGATGACGACCTGCTGGAAAAAGAGCGGCAGGCGGCGCAAAACACCCTGCTGGCGTTAAAAGACTCGACAATCAAACAGATTATTTATCTGGGTGCCATGCAACCGGAAGGGTTGTCATCGACCCATTTGCAGGCGCGAAAACTGACTGGCGAACTGTTTCGCATGGGGGATATTCCAGTTACCGAAGTGCGCACGGGCATTGTTATCGGCCCCGGCTCGGCAGCCTTCGAAGTGATGCGCGATATTATCTATAACCTGCCGGTTCTGACACTCCCCGCCTGGGTTAGCAAGCGATCTTCGCCGATTGCGCTTCATGACTTGCTTCATTATCTCTCGGCGTTGATTGACCATCCGGCCAGCGAGCATCGCGTTTTCGATATTGCCGGCCCGGAATATGTCAGCTATCAACAAGTGATACAACGAATTATCCGCATTACCGGCAAACGCCGCGCCGTGCTGCCGTTTCCCCTGCCGTCTGCGCTGATTTCCGGGCTGTTGATCAGTTTGATCACCTCGGTGCCAACGCCGCTGGCCAAGGCGTTAATCCAGGGACTGAAACAGGACCTGCCTGCCGACAGCCAGGCTTTGCAACAGTTGATCCCGCTAACATTGACGCCCCTTGATGACGCCATTAAACAGGCGTTGGATCAGGAAGCAAATTGCGTACTCAACTCTGCCGAATGGCGAAATGATGCCGATGCCCACCGGCGCTGGCGGCCAGACTATGCCTACTACCCGAAACAGGCGGGTTTCCGGCTGGAAACTTCGGCGTCGATCAAGGCACTATGGCAAGTTATTCAACAGTTAGGCGGTGAAGAGGGCTTCTTTTATGCCCAGAGTCTGTGGCGGCTACGCGCCAGAATCGACAGAGTGCTTGGCAATAAACTTAAAACGGGACGGCCGACCAGCAATACGCTAAAGATAGGCGATACCATTGACGGCTGGAAAGTGATCGATATTATCCCCGGCCAATCACTGTCACTGCTGTTTACCATGAAAGCCCCCGGCCTTGGTCGTTTAACCTTTACCCTGCAAGATCACGGTGAAAGACGTAGCCTGGATATCAGCGCCTGGTGGCACCCGGCTGGCTCCCGTGGCCTGTTATACTGGTTTTGCATGATGCCGGCCCATCTGTTTATCTTTCGCGGCATGGCCAAACGCATAGCCAGTCTGGCGCGACAAAAAGATCGCTGCGGTCGCTGAAAATATCACGGGTTATTTTGCAGGCGATCGCACCAGAAGAGTCACAACTTAGCTTGTTTCCCATTGCATAGCCTATCATTTCAAGAAAGAATGGCGGCCTATTTGTCCAGCGCTCAATGTTGAGCGTCAGGCAACGACATTTTCATGGAATTCGGATATATATGAAGGTATTGGTTACCGGTGCAACCAGTGGCCCAGGTCGCAACGCAGTGGAATACTTGCGGAGAAAAGGCATTAAAGTGCGGGCAACCGGCCGTAATGCCGCCATGGGGCCATTACTGGAAAAACTGGGCGCAGAGTTTATTCATGCCGATTTGACCAATCTGGTATCTGCACAGGCCAAAGCGTTGCTGGCCGACGTCGATACCCTTTGGCACTGTTCCGGGCTAAGTGCGCCCTGGGGCAGTGAACAGGATTTTGAACTGGCCAACGTCCGCGCTACACGGCGTCTGGGGGAATGGGCAGCGGCCTATGGTGTCGAAAATTTTGTGCACCTCTCCTCGCCAGCGATCTACTTCGACTTTCATCATCACCTGAATATTAAAGAAGATTTCCGTCCGCCACGCTTTGCCAATCAGTTTGCCCGCAGCAAGGCGGCCGCTGAACAGGTGATCACCACTCTGGCGCTCTCCAATCCACAGACGCATTTCACCATTTTGCGCCCGCAGGGGATTTTTGGTCCGCACGACAATGTGCTACTGCCGCGGCTGTTACAGATGATCAAATATGGCACCCTGATGTTGCCGCGCGGCGGTGAGGCGTTGGTGGATATGACCTACGTTGAGAACGTGGCCCATGCCATGTGGCTGGCCACCGAGAGCCAACAGCATGAATCGGGACGCGCTTATAATATCAGCAACCTGCAACCCCGACCGCTTAGCTCGCTGATCCAGCATCTGATGGCCGGGCTGGATATCAAATATCGCATCCGTTCGGTGCCCTACCCGCTGCTGGATATGATGGCGCGCGGTATGGAAAAACTGGGTCGCAAGCAACGCAGTGAGCCGATGTTTACCCACTACAGTGTGGCAAAACTCAATTTTGACGTCACCCTCGATACCCAGCGGGCAGAAACCGAGCTGGGTTATAGCCCGCTGGTTTCCCTCGATGAAGGGATCCAGCGCACCGCACTATGGTTACGGGATCATGGTCGTCTACAACATCCACAGGGCATTATCAGCCATCCTAATTAATGTTTTGCCCGGATTATGGCTGCCATCACCGACGCAATTTATTCGGGTGAACGCGCGCAGCCAACACCGCTACCGTGCCTGGGACTAAGGGGAGGGATATTGTTGTAATAACGCATCAACTGTCGCCTCCGTCTCCGCATCCGCCTCGCCACGATAATCACTTTGCCGGAAATGCATCTGAAAGGCAGCGATAACCCGCCGCTGCTGGCGCGGGGTCATGCCGGGATCTACGCTGTAACCATAGCGCGCCAGTTTATTAAGCAGTAGCACGGGATCCACTGGCTGATGCGCGTCTCGCCCATGCAGCAAAGCCTTGACGCGCCAGGCCTGTGGCCAGGCACCAACGCCATTTTCAGCCAGCTTTTGCCAGGGAAACTGTGGTCCGGGATCTTCTTTGCGCTGCGGGGCGATATCGCTGTGGGCCACCACGTTCTGCGGCGCGATTTGGTAGCGTTTGACGATATCCTGGCTGAGAGAAATTAATAAATTAATCTGCCCGGCGGGGTAAGGATAAAAACGCTGACCGAGCATCGTCGGGGTAAAACCCTGATTCTCCAGCTCGATACCAATGGAAGTATCATTAAGATTATTTCTCCCCTGCCAGCCGCTGGCTCCCGCATGCCAGGCACGCATTGACTCCGGTACCAGTTGCCAGGCGACCGCTTTGCCAGCAACCAACGGCGGACGAGCAGGGATAAGATAGTGTGCACTTACATGTTCGTCGGTCAGCGTATTAAGCGCATTATGGAATTCTTCAGCGGTGTAGTGGATCACCAGAAAGCGGATACGCTGGTCAGCCCCCTGCGCCTGACGGGTGGTTTCCAGTCGATAATTATGCGTCTGGCTGGTCGACGGCTGCGTCTGGCACCCGGCCAGCAGCAAAAATCCGACAAGCTGAACCCCGGCTTGCCATCGTTTTAGAAACTTCATCTTGTCCGGCTTTTCCTTATGATCTTGCCGCCTGACCTGACAGTAACCGCGGCCTGGCGACATTAGAAATCGGTTTTATCCTTAACAGGATACAACGGCTGGCGTTGCCAAACCTTTCTTCTACGGTCGAGAGCCACAATAAAACCGGCAAAATAGCGCTGCGAAGAGAGTAAAAGCTTGTGCCTGCTGCCATAACTGACGATATCTTATGCTACCTTTCAGGAATAAGGTTACCCACAAATAAATTTTAACCCGCGATTGTTGCATAACTATGCTACAGGGGTTACCCTCTGCGGCATTAATGGCTATTCAGTATTTACGCATGAGTATTCAACTAGACAATATCAATTGCTTCTACGGCGCCCATCAGGCGCTCTTTGACATTCAGCTCGACTGTCCGGCCGGAGAAACCCTGGTGTTACTCGGGCCGAGCGGTGCGGGCAAAAGCTCACTTCTGCGGGTGTTAAACCTGCTGGAAATGCCTCGCTCCGGCAATTTGCAAATTGCCGGTAATCATTTCGACTTTCAAAAGAAGCCGGATGAAAAGTCGATCCGCGAACTGCGTCAGAACGTGGGAATGGTATTTCAGCAATATAACCTCTGGCCGCACCGTACGGTGCTGGACAACCTGCTGGAAGCGCCCTGCCGCGTACTTGGCTTAAGCCATGACGCAGCAATGGCCCGGGCAGAAAAACTGCTGACCCGTCTGCGCCTCAATGATTTTGCCCAGCGTTATCCGTTGCATTTGTCGGGTGGACAACAGCAACGCGTCGCCATTGCCCGTGCATTGATGATGGAACCTCAGGTGCTGCTGTTTGATGAACCCACCGCTGCCCTGGATCCGGAAATTACCGCGCAAATCGTGAGCATCATCCGTGAGCTTGCCGAAACCGGCATTACCCAGGTGATCGTGACGCATGAAGTGGAAGTGGCGCGTAAAACTGCGACTCGCGTGGTTTACATGGAAAATGGTCATATTGTTGAACAAGGCGATGCCAGCTGTTTCTCACAGCCGCAGACGTCCGAGTTTGCCAGCTATTTATCACATTGATTTGCCATTTATACCCCTAAGATTTTAAAAAATGACGGGGATAATACTGACGTTATGAGGGAGTTTATAATGAAAAAGCTTTTAATTGCCGCCGTTCTGGCAGGTGTCAGCTTATCTGCCGGCGCGGCAGAAACTATTCGTTTCGCCACCGAAGCCTCTTACCCTCCATTTGAGTTTGTTGATGCAAGCAACAAAATTCAGGGTTTCGATATCGATCTGGCTAACGCGATGTGTAAAGAGATGCAGGCAACCTGTACCTTTACCAACCAGGCTTTTGACAGCCTGATCCCTAGTCTGAAATTCCGCCGTTTTGACGCGGTTATTTCCGGTATGGATATCACCGCCGATCGCCTCAAGCAAGTCTCCTTTACCAATGCCTACTATGACAACTCGGCGATTTTTATCGCACAGAAAGGCAAGTTCACTGATATCGCTTCGTTAAAAGGCAAACGTGTCGGTATGCAAAACGGCACAACGCATCAGAAATATTTGATGGAAAAACACCCAGAGATCACTGCCGTACCTTATGACAGCTATCAAAATGCCGTGCTGGACCTGAAAAATGGCCGTCTGGACGCGGTATTTGGTGATACTGCCGTAGTTAACGAGTGGCTGAAACAGAACAAAAACCTGGCAGCCGTCGGCGACAAGATCACCGATCAGAGCTACTTCGGTACTGGTTTGGGCGTAGCCGTTCGCCAGGACAACAGCGCGCTGTTGGGCAAAATGAATGATGCGCTGGCCAAAGTCAGACAAGACGGGACTTACAAGACCCTGTATACCAAATGGTTCCAGCAATAATCTCACTATCGATGATTGAACTTCAACCTCTGCTCAGTGCCGCCGGGATGACCGTCGGCCTTGCCATTTGTGCGCTGATCCTCGGCCTGTTTCTGGCGATGCTGTTTGCCGTCTGGGAATCAGCGCCATGGCAACCACTAAGCTGGCTTGGCACCGCCTGGGTGACGATTTTACGCGGCCTGCCGGAAATTCTGGTGGTGCTGTTTATCTATTTCGGCTCCTCGCAGTTGCTGATGACACTGGCCGACGGGTTCAGTATCAACCTGTATCTCTTCCAGTTGCCGATCAAGTTGCCAATTGACAATTTCGAAGTCAGCCCCTTTATTTGCGGGGTAATTGCCCTGTCGTTGCTCTACTCTGCCTACGCCTCACAAACGCTGCGCGGCGCGCTAAAAGCCGTTCCGCAGGGCCAGTGGGAATCGGGACAAGCGTTAGGCATGGGCAAGGTGGCGATTTTCTTCCGGCTGATTATGCCGCAGATGTGGCGTCATGCGTTGCCAGGTCTGGGTAATCAATGGTTGGTTCTACTGAAAGATACGGCACTGGTATCACTGATCAGCGTGAACGACTTGATGTTGCAAACCAAGAGTATTGCCACCCGGACGCAGGAGCCTTTTACCTGGTATCTGGCAGCCGCCTGTATTTATCTGCTGGTGACGTTATTCAGTCAGTTCGTCATTAAACGCATCGAACTCCGTACCACCCGCTTTGAACGGAGCGCTTCCTGATGTGGGAATATTTGCCTGAAGTGCTGAAAGGTCTGCATACCAGCCTGACGCTGACCCTGGCCGCGCTGGTGGTCGCCTTGCTGCTGGCGCTGCTGTTCACCTGTATTCTGACGTTGAAAATCCCGGTGGTCAGCCAGATTGTCCGCGGCTATATCACGTTGTTTACCGGTACGCCGCTGCTGGTGCAAATCTTTCTGATTTATTATGGGCCAGGACAGTTTCCGTCTATTCGCGAGATCCCCTGGCTGTGGGAGGTGCTTTCCCAGCCCTGGTTATGTGCGATGTTTGCGTTGGCGCTCAATAGCGCCGCCTACACCACGCAGCTGTTTGCCGGTGCGGTGCGGGCAATTCCTGGCGGACAATGGGAGTCCTGCGAAGCGCTGGGCATGTCCAGAAAACAGTCGCTGCGTATTCTGCTGCCCTATGCTTTTAAGCGGGCGCTGTCGTCTTATTCCAATGAAGTGGTGTTAGTCTTCAAAAGCACGTCGCTGGCCTACACCATTACGCTGATGGATATTATGGGTCATAGCCAACTGATGTATGGCCGCAGTTACGATGTAATGGTATTTGGTGCCGCCGGTGTGGTTTACCTGTGCGTCAATGGTCTGCTGACGCTGGCCATGCGGTTGATTGAGCGCCGGGCGCTGGTCTTTGAGCGACGCAATTAGTCGATAATTGGTTGGGTTTAAAGGGCAATTTTTGGTTTTAAAGTCAACTTTAAGGTTAAGGTTAAGGTCAACTTCAAGGTCAAGGTCAACTGCATTCGCTGCGCTCACTGGGCGGCGGCCCAGACCGCCCAAAGGAGGCGAAGGCGCGCCTCCTTTGGAATCCTGCGCCTTGTCCAAATTGATAAGTGTCGTGCCCTCGGTTCGAGTTCTTTCCAGTAACTTCTGTGTGTGGCCTAAACCACGCCGCTGCGCGGTCCCTTCACTCGGTCGCGAGCCAAAAGCGTCTCGCTCCACGTCGCTCAGCGTAGGTTTTGAATCGGCCAGGAAACATTTAAAGCAAAACCGGCAACATTAAAGGTCAACTGCGAAAGACAAAAAGACAAAAATCTTTGTCTGAAACGGCACGGTGTAGATAGTTTGCTGGCACATTCAGAGACGGCGCCGCGCGAAGCGGAGGGAGACGCTTTTGGCTCCCGACCGAGCAAGGGGACTGCGCAGCAGCGCGGCTCGTGCCACGCGCGGAGTGACTGAAATATAGCCGGTAATAGGCAGCAGACGCATCAACAACACCAAAAGGCCCAGGATTGTTAAGGAGCGGGCCAGCGCTCCTTAACTCGGTTCGGCACAGCGGGTCAAGTGGCCACTGCTATTATAAAACCGAAACAGCTCCTCATAGCTAATTGACTTTAAGACATAAATTGCCATTTAAGCCCAAACCGATACAACTCCTCATAGCCAATTGATTTTAAGCCATAAATTGCCATTTAAGCCCAACCCGAAACAGCTCCTCATAGTCCATTGATTTTAAGCCATAAATTGCCATTTAAGCCCAACGCGATACAACTCCTCATAGCCAATTGATTTTAAGCCAAAAATTGCCATTTAAGCCCAACCCGATACAGCTCCTCATAGTCCATTGATTTTAAAAAATAAATTGCCATTTAAGCTAAAACCGCCCCCTTGTCCTCGGAGTAAATTGACTTTAAAAAAGAAAAATTGCCATTTAAGACCCCTCCCCCACTACACCCTACATTTATTACATCGATTTCATAAATATAGAGATATCCGTCACACTAAACCGCGAAAAAGCCCCCTAGAATAACCAGCCAAATGATCATCAAGGATGTCCCCATGCACATACGTTTTATCGATGCTTTTGCCAGCCTGCCCGCTCTGTTGCAATCTGCCCTTGAGCCGATACTCCGCCATGATGACTTCCCGGCCATGTTGACCGCACAGCAGGTCAGCCAACTTCGCCTGGAAACCGGGTTGGATGACACCGCCCTGGCGTTTGCGTTGCTGCCTTTGGCGGCGGCCTGCTCGCTGACACCAATTTCTCATTTTCACGTTGGCGCCGTTGCCCGCGGGATCAGCGGCAATCTCTATTTTGGTGCCAATATGGAGTTTAGCGGCGCTTCGATGCAGCAAACCGTCCACGCAGAACAATCAGCGGTGACTCATGCCTGGCTACGCGGCGAAACCAGACTGGCGTCCATTACGGTGAACTACACCCCTTGCGGTCACTGCCGACAATTTATGAATGAACTGAATAGCGGCAGCGAGTTGGCTATCCATCTGCCGGATCGTGCAGTGGCCAGCCTCGGTGAATACCTGCCCTACTCTTTTGGCCCACAGGATCTGGATATTGCAACCCTGCTGATGGACAAAGTCGATCACGGTTACCAAACATCTGCCAGTGATGCACTTAGCCAGCAGGCACTGGCCGCCTGTAATCAGAGCCATGCCCCTTATAGCCAGTCACACAGCGGTATTGCGCTGGAAAGTGACAGCGGGAAAATCTACGGTGGTCCCTATGCCGAGAATGCAGCCTTCAATCCGAGCCTGCCGCCCCTGCAAGCCGCATTGATCCTGCTGAATCTGTCCGGTGAAGATTGCCTGAAAATTCGCCGTGCCGTACTGATAGAACGCAGCGATCCGCTGGTCAGCCAACTTGACGCCACGCGGGCCACGCTGTCAGCACTCGGCTGTCAACAGTTGCAACATATTTCGCTGTAAAGCCATATGATACAAGGTCATCGCCCGGTGACCTTGCTGGTGATAACCGTTAACTCCGGGCAACAGAAATAGTCCGATAACAAATAGCCTACATATTTTCTTTATCTTTTCAGTCTCTGTTCTTAGTATAGCTATGGCGCAGGTGACACCACCTCGACCCAGATAAAAACCATGCGCGTTACCCATTTGCCTTTCCTGCTTTTTCCGAGACCAGAAGAGTAAAATCAATGGAACTTGAATACGAAAGTAAACGTCCACTTTATATCCCACACGCTGGCCCTATCCTGCTCGAATTTCCACTGCTGAATAAAGGCAGCGCCTTTAGCCAGGAAGAGAGAACCAACTTTAATCTGCACGGCCTGTTGCCGGAAGCGGTGGAGTCAATTGAAGAGCAGGCTGCCCGCGCCTATCGGCAATTTCAGGAATTTAAAAACGATATCGAGAAACATGTCTATCTGCGCAATATTCAGGATACCAATGAGACCCTGTTTTACCGCCTGATTGATGAACATCTCAGCGAAATGATGCCGGTGATCTATACCCCAACGGTGGGGGAAGCCTGTGAACATTTCTCGGATATTTACCGCCGCGCCCGTGGGTTGTTTATCGCTTATCCCAATCGCGAACATATTGACGATATGCTGCAAAATGCCACCAAACAGCACGTTAAAGTGATTGTCGTCACCGACGGCGAACGCATTCTCGGCCTCGGCGACCAGGGCATCGGCGGGATGGGCATTCCTATCGGCAAGCTCTCGCTGTATACCGCCTGCGGTGGCATCAGCCCGGCCTATACGCTGCCAGTGGTATTGGATGCCGGCACCAACAATCAGCAGTTACTTAACGATCCGCTGTATATGGGGTGGCGTCATCCGCGCATTACCGGTGACGAATACTATGCATTTGTCGATCAGTTTATCGAAGCGGTAAAAATCCGTTTCCCAAATGTTCTGTTGCAGTTCGAAGATTTTGCCCAGAAAAATGCCATGCCGTTGCTGGAGCGTTATCGCAAGGAGCTGTGCTGCTTTAACGATGATATCCAGGGCACGGCGGCGGTGACACTGGGTAGCCTGCTGGCTGCCAGCCGCGCGGCGGGCAGTCGCTTACGCGATCAGACCGTCACCTTCCTCGGTGCCGGATCGGCAGGTTGCGGTATTGCCGAACAGATCGTGGCGCAAATGAAGTCAGAAGGTCTCAGCGAAGAGGAAGCTCGTGGCCGCGTCTTTATGGTCGATCGCTTTGGGCTGTTGACCGATAAACTGACCAACCTGCTCGACTTCCAGAGCCGGCTGGTGCAAAAAAGCGAAAACCTCGCCGACTGGGATGTTAACAGCGACAATATCTCGCTGCTGGAAGTGGTGCGTTATGCCAAGCCGACGGTGTTGATTGGGGTTTCCGGCCAGCCCGGTCTGTTTACCGAAGAGATCATTCGCGAGATGCATACGCATTGCCCGCACCCGATTGTGATGCCGTTAACTAACCCGACATCGCGAGTGGAAGCACACCCGGCGGATATCATCAACTGGACAGACGGCGCCGCCCTGGTGGCTACCGGCAGCCCGTTTGCGCCGGTAAGCTATAAAGACAAGCTGTATCCAATCGCACAATGCAACAACTCCTATATCTTCCCCGGTATTGGTCTGGCGATAATTGCCTCCGGAGCAACGCAGGTTACCGATGGCATGCTGATGGCGGCAAGCCGCGCTCTGGCCGAGTGCTCACCGCTGGCTACCGATGGCGTCGGTTCGCTGTTGCCTGACGTTAACGATATCCAGGGCGTGTCCAAGTGCATTGCCATGGAAGTCGGCAAAGCCGCACAGATTGAAGGGGTGGCAACAGTCACCTCAGAGGATGCGCTTTCCAAAGCGATCCAACACAACTTCTGGGCCCCGCAGTACCGCAGTTATAAACGCACGTCGTTCTAATTCCTGCCTTTCGGCAGCGTCCTGCTCTTAGGGGGCGTTGCCGATTACCCAAAAAATACCCAAGTAGTTGACGTTGCAGCAAGGCGGCAAGTGAGTGAATCCCGATGAGCTTACATCAGTAAGTGATTCGGGTGAACGAGCGCAGCCAACGCTGCTGCGGCGACAAATACGCCGGATATTGATGAAAAATAGAGCAAGTGGTCCATGAACACCCCGTAATTATTGCGTCCTGCCGGTAGGTAAAGTAGCCTTGGATCCTGTGCCCCAACCTATTACTTAAGGCAAACCATGATTAAGCGGCTAATAGTGAGCTTTATCAGCATCTGTGTTGTTATGCTGATCATCGCTATTGGTCTGGATCGTTGGATTAGCTGGAGAACCCAGGACTATATCTACGATGAAGTGCAGGAACTGCCTTATCGCCAGGTTGGCGTGGTGTTGGGCACGGCAAAGTACTATCGCACTGGCGTAATCAATCAGTACTATCTCTACCGCATGCAAGGGGCAATCAACGCCTACAATAGCGGCAAGGTGAAATATTTACTACTTAGTGGTGATAACGCCCTGCAAAGCTATAACGAACCCATGACCATGCGCCGCGATCTGATGGCTGCGGGTATCCCTTCCAGCGATATTGTCCTCGACTATGCCGGCTTTCGTACCCTCGATTCCATTGTGCGCACCCGCAAGGTGTTCGACACCAATGATTTTCTGATTATTACCCAACGCTTTCACTGCGAACGGGCGCTGTTTATCGCCCTGCATATGGGGATCCAGGCCCAGTGTTTTGCGGTACCCTCGCCGAAAGATATTCTTACTGTGCGAGTGCGGGAAATCTTTGCCCGCCTCGGCGCACTTAACGATCTCTATCTGCTGAAGCGTCAGCCGCGCTTTCTCGGTCCGCTTATCCCGATCCCGGCAATCCATAATATTGCTGACGATGCCCAGGGCTATCCGGCAGTGACACCAGAGCAATTGCTGACTCTGCAACAAACGCTGGCAGCAGAAAAGAAATCGGCGGAAAAGAAAACACTGACCAGCGATCGCTAAACGTCGTTCGGGTATACGGCGGGATAACTCCCGCCGTGATTAATGCCGGTTTTATGGCTGACGAAAAACTTTTATCGTCACGCTTTTACCTATCTCCGTCCCGAAAGGCAGGTCAACGTCAAGGGTAGTGTCATCACCCTCTGTCGCTAAAACACGGCAACCTTCGGTGCAAAGGAAGCTTCCCTTTAGTTGCAACTGCACTTTTTTAAGTGAGCTGTTCTGCGTCGGTTCGCTGAGGGTAATCTGCGTTTCTCCGCTATCTTGCGCTTTGGCAAGCAATAACATCGGCAGCGTCGCCTTTACCTGCACATCCCGTGTCAGCGCGATCCATTCATCTTTCACCTGATACACGGCCGCCATACCAAGATTGTTTTGGTTATCCCGCACCGCATGCAGCCAATTTTCGCGGCACGTGGTCAGTTGCGCGACTCTTTTTTCAGCCAACCCCGGCGGGTTATTCATCTCGAAAGAGGCTGACGGTTGCACATAATACAAATAATGACCATCCATGCCCGGGTTATGTTCGATCCACAGGCTAAACACTTCTTTGCTGATTTGTGCCGAGGAAGTGCCGATATTGATATCATGCCAACTGCCGCTTTGGGCCTGAGATTGCAGGGTAATGATTTGTGACTCGCTGGCAGGGAACAGATATTCGATACCGTTATGCTGCACCCAGACAATATCCCCCGACTGCAGACGTTGTCCTTCCTGCAAATGATATACCGTGGCACTATTTTTCAGTCGGTACTGTATATCGCCCTGGCGCAAGGCTTGCTCAACGCTGGTTACCACCTCGGCCTTGGCCTGGCGGGTATCGATATTGGAGCCAATATTCAAGATTGCATCATCAAAATGAAAATAGCTTTTGTGAGCATTGGCGACATTGAGTCGACTTAATTCCATCGCCGCCAATCCCAGCGTGCCATTGCTGACGCCACCGACAAAGCTGTGGCTGCCGTAGGCGGTGTTTCCCCATTCATTTAGCGGCAACGTCAGATCGTCCTGCTCGGCGGTAATACCTGGCAGGCGTTTCCAGTTCCATACCGGCTGAATATCTCGATATTCGTTACCGCTTCGCGTTAACAACTGACTTCCCGCCCCCAGGAAATAACTTAACAGCCCTTCGCCATTGCCGGTTTCAGAAGTCGTGGTGCGTTTTGAGACCATTCGTAATGAAGCCGAATACGCCGGACCAAAATGGAACATATTATCGGTGGTCCAGTAATAACGATTACCACGATAGTATTGATTGGTGGACTCATCCGCCGTTTGACCACGATGCAGCAACTCTTTCAATATCTCTTTACGCGGACTATTGGGATTAATCTCCAGCAACTTGGCGGTAAATTTATTAACCATGCCGCCAAAACTGGCGGTTGAACGGCTATGACTACGTCCAGCGACATGAAAATCCGTAATGCCCGCGTAACCGGACCAGCCCATGCCATCAATCAACCAGCGTTCAAGCAGTTCAAACTGTTTGGCCGGGATAGCATAGTCTGTGCCGTAAACCCCGTTTTGCACCGCGAGAATACCGTCCATAAAGACATAGCCATAACCTGCGGTATATAACTGAGAAATCAGCTGGCCATTAGCGGTGCCACAGTGCGAGGTAAAGGACATATCTGCGCGGATCCCTTCGCAACTGTCGGTATCCTGCCCTGGCTGTATCACCGCCAGGTCGGAGACGGTTTGCGTACTTTCACGCAGAAAGCCATCGTATAACTTCAGGTCGGCGGCCGCAGCGATGCCGCCATTGAGCGCCAATATGGCCCACATTTGTTGAATAGCGGCATAATCGATCAGATTGGCTCCCCAGTTATTTTTGCCACTGGACACGTTCGCCACGCGCAGATAAGGCAAGAGTTTGGCGACCAGTTGGTTGGGAGTTATTTCTGGAAACAGCAGTAAGGCAGCGCGGGCGACAGAGCGGGGATTACCGATAGAGGAGTTCCACCAATTACTGTATTGATAATTCTTGTCTACCAGGAATAACAGGGCACGCAGAGCAGCAGCCTGTGCATCTTTAACGACGACACAATTGGCGGTCATATTGCGGCATTCAGCGCGATTCTGATGGGCGTAAGAGGCCAATTGCAGTACGCGGTCAAGATGTGCACCGGTTACCGAAGTATCGGCAAGCGGTTTTTTATTATCGGGATAGCTGAGATCGGTAAAACTGCCGCCACTCTCTTTGGCGATCCACTGTTTTACGTTAGCCAGTGAATAGCTATAAGCGGCGGCATCAGCCAGACGCTGCAACACCAGGCGGTACTGCGCCAGGTTGGCATGGTCGATATAATAAGTGAAATTAAGCGGCAAATCAGCAGGTAACCAGACCGTATTAAGATAGCTGCTATAGGCAGGCCGGTAAGCGCCCTCTTGCCATTCGCCAACGCGAGCCAGCGTTGACTGGGCATTGACTGCCTTGGCCAGCAGGTAAGGCCAGGTATATTGGCCAGTTTCTGCCGAACCAGGGTTAAGCGTAATTCGTTCCTTGAGTTGATCACTGCCGCGATCGCGCACCTCGAACACTAGTGCCGATCCCGCCAACAACTCGCCTTTCGAGGCGATATACCCCCGTTCCTCACGGACGCCAAATCGGGGCGCGGGCTTGCTTGTCGTGGAGAAAGGTTTGCTGACGGCGAGGACTGCGGCTCCCTGAGTAGTGAGGCCAGTTTGTGCCCCGGCGAGGCTGGTTGCGCAGGCAATGGAAAAGGTGAGCAACGAGCATTTGAATACTTTAACGGCAAGCATGATATTCCTCTATCAATCAAAAAGTTATGACTGACAGAGCATGAAATAATGCTTTTTATTCAGAAATAAGAGGATGCCATTAACCCACCAAGAGTTTCAGTCTTATTAAATAGAAAACTCTCGTTTAACCAGGAGCCTTCTCTTTAGCGGACCAGAAATAAACCAGGCGGGGTTGATAAACCGCAGAAAATGCAACAGGGCACAATTCTGTGCCCTGTCAGACTGCTGACAAAGTCCATTATTAGGGAGAGTGCACCGTTGGGGTCGTAGCGGGCTTGCCCGCCGGAGCGCCCCTAGGTGTGCTATGCCCGGGTATCTCGATCATCAAGACGACTTTGTCATCAAACTCACAGGGCACAATTCTGTGCCCTGTTTAATTAGTGCCGTGTCTGAAAATCGTTTAAGGTTATTTTTTCTTGGCGTATTTCAAGGAGTCGAGCGCTACGGCGAAGATAATAATGCCGCCCTTGATAATGTACTGCCAGTAAGGGTTAACACCGATATAGGTCAGGCCATAGTTGATAACGGTAAAGATCAGTACACCGGTCACCACGCCTGCTACCGAACCAACACCACCGGCGAAGGAAACGCCACCCACCACACAGGCGGCAATCGCATCGAGCTCATACATAAAGCCGAGGTTATTGGTGGCACTACCGATACGCCCTGCTTCCAGCATACCGCCGAAGGCATAAAACACACCGGATAACGCGTAGATCATGATCAGGTTCAGGGGAACGTTTACGCCTGATACTTTGGCTGCTTCAGGGTTACCACCGATAGCAAAGATATTTTTACCAAAGCGCGTTTTATTCCACAGTACCCAGACAAAGGCGATGGCAATAATCGCATAGAAGGTGATATAGGAAAGCTTCAATCCTCCCAGGCTAATAAAGCCCTGCGCAAAATGCGAGAAGTGGCTGTCGAAACCGGCAATTGGCGATGCGCCCACAAAGTCGTAATACAGTGAGTTAATACCGTAAACGATAATCATGGTACCCAAAGTGGTGATAAATGGCGTTACATTCAGATATGCAATGATGATACCGTTCAGCAGACCAATCAACGCACCAATCAGGCACACAGCCAGGATCACTAATGGGATTGGAACGACGCCCATATGTGGGAACACTTTGTTGATGTTATCCATGCCCTGCAACATGGTAGCCGCAACCACTGCCGCCAGGCCAACCTGACGCCCGGCAGACAGGTCAGTACCCTGTGTGACGATCAAACCCGCTACACCAAGGGCAATAATAACACGCACTGAAGACTGGGTAAGAATATTCCCCAGGTTCATCAGACTCAGGAAAGTAGGATCCTGGAAAATAATAATGGCCAACAAGACAAACAGTACAACATAAATCGCGCCCTCTTTAAGATAAGTGAGCATGCTTTTCTTATTTAATGCATTCATAATAAGAACCCTTAAAAATTAGAGGTACAAGGATGCAAGGCGTAATATTTCATTCTGCGATGTATTTTTTGTTTCAACAATACCCGCAACCTGTCCATTGCTCATAACCAATATCCGGTCAGTAATACCTAACAACTCAGGCATTTCCGAAGAAATAATGATGATGCCTTTTTCTTTTTTAGCCAACTCGGTGATTAACTGATAAATTTCGAACTTTGCCCCAACGTCAATACCGCGGGTAGGTTCGTCCAGCATCAAAATTTCCGGTTGTGTCAATAACCAACGACCAATAATAACCTTTTGCTGGTTACCCCCCGAAAGAGAACCAATACTGGTTCTATGGCCCGGTGTTTTAACCCGCATGGCGTCGATAACCCATTGGGTATCGCTCTTCATACGGCTTGTATCCAGTAAACCGACTTTGTTTTTATAGTTACGAATATTCGAAATAAGCGAGTTAAAACCAATATCCAGATAAGCATAAATACCAGTTGATCGACGCTCTTCGGTTACCAGCGCAAATCCGTTATTAATGGCTTCATTAGCGCTATTATTATTAATTTTTTTGCCGTGTAGCTTGATAGTACCCGCAAGCTTTTCACGAATACCAAATAAGGTCTCGACAATATCAGTACGCTTCGCCCCTACCAGTCCGGCAATACCGAGAATTTCGCCCTTATGCAGATCAAATGACACGTCACGAATCGAAGGTTGACGCAAAGAGGTTAAGTTTTGTACCTCCAGGATCACGCCCCCCGGGGTGTTTAAGCGGTCAGGGAAACGCTGACTCAGGGAACGTCCCACCATCATGGAAATAATTTTATCCATGTCCAGTCCTTCCAGAGACTGGGAAACGATCCATTGTCCGTCACGTAGAATAGTAATTTCATCACAGAGTTGGAAGATCTCTTCCATTTTGTGAGAAATATAGACAATACCACAGCCACGATCTTTCAATTTACGAATAATCGTAAACAGATGGTTGACTTCCTTCTCGGTTAAAGAAGAGGTCGGCTCATCCATAATAACGATTTTAGCGTTATAAGAAAAAGCTTTGGCTATTTCGATCATCTGCATTTGTGAAACAGATAATTTACCGACTTTTTCACGTGGATCAATATCAATATCAAGCTCATCAAAGATCGCTTTGGTATCACGATACATTTTGTCTTGATCGACAAAGAAGCCTTTCGTTGGATAACGGCCCAACCACATATTATCCATTACGGTACGTTGCAACACCAGGTTCAATTCCTGATGCACCATCGATACGCCCTGCTCCAAGGCTTCCTTCGAGCTTTTAAAATTGACTTCCTTGCCCTGAAAAAGAATTGTTCCGGAGTCTTTACTATAAATACCAAAAAGGCATTTTAATAACGTAGATTTACCCGCACCGTTTTCACCCATTAAGGCATGAATAGAATGAGGACGAACTTTTAAATTTACATTATCTAACGCCTTTACGCCCGGAAACGATTTATTAATACCACTCATTTCCAGCAGCCACTCGCGGGGCTGTTCCGTATTAATATCGGCCATAGCGCTACCTAATAAAATTGAAACCTGGCTAAAGATTGAAAACCGCCGGTCAGATATTTCTGACCGGCTGACCTAAGCAATATAATGCAGAGTCATCATAACTACGTAAACTATGCCACTACTTCTAGCTTCTTAGCCGTTGGAGAGTTATTCAACAATCTTATGGCAGCTAGTTATTTTACAAAAGTAGACAGGTTGTCTTTGTCGACCGGTACATAAGGGATACGTACAACTTTGTCGACAATCTTCCACTGGGTACCGTCGGCGGCAGGCTTGCCGTCAGCCAGGTTTTTAGCCAGATCGAAGGTTGCTTTTGCCTGGTTGTCCGCATCGTTCAATACGGTACCGGCCATTGCACCAGATTTCACCATTGCCAGCGCTTCTGCCAGAGCATCGACGCCAAATACTGGAATGCTGGATTTGTTATGTGCTTTTAAGGCTTCTACTGCCCCCATTGCCATCGCATCGTTGTTGGCGATAACGACTTCAATTTTGTTGGCATTAGGACCAGATAACCATGCATCAGTTTTGTCTTTAGCCTGTGCGGTATCCCACATTGCGGTATCTAACTGCAGTTGCTGAGTTTTGATACCGGCTTTATCGTTCAGGGTTCTGATCACATAAGTAGTACGTGCTTCAGCATCTGGATGACCCGGTTCGCCTTTCAGCAGAACATACTGGATCACGCCATCTTTATTCAAATCCCAGGCTGGGGTAGCTTTCCATTGTTTGGCAATCAGTTCGCCCTGGATCACACCAGACTCTTTAGAGTCAGTCCCGACGTAATAAACTTTGTCGTAGCTGTCCAGCGCCTTGCGTGAAGGTTCTTTGTTGAAGAACACAACAGGAATGCCGGCAGCACGAGCTTTTTCGATAACAACCGGTGCGGCAGCCGGGTCAACCAGGTTGATGGCCAGCGATTTCACACCCTTGGCAATCAAAACGTCAATCTGATCGTTCTGTTTGGATTGGTCGTTTTGCGAGTCATTCATCAGCAGCTGAACATCTGGGGCGGCTTTGGCATCTTTTTCAAGATCTTTGCGCAGGCCAGACATAAAGTTGTCATCGTATTTGTAAATCGTAACGCCAATACGGGTATCAGCAGCATGAGCGACAGTGCCAAACATCATGCAGGCAGCCAGAGTAGCCAGGGTAAAAACCTTCTTATTCATTTGTATCTCCGGTTTATGTAGGGGGGTACTGACTTCGGCGTCCACTTTATCGATTTCCGGGATGCCTGCCTTCCTTGACTAAGCTCTTCCACAAGTGCATATCATCATTTTTTTTGTTTTGCTTCCGTATCCGGCTTCAAAAAACCGAGAGCGAGAAGTCACTGCCGTAATACATCATTCAAAATACATATACAGAATTATTCTGAAAACGCCTGAATCATAATGGTTACCATGTTAATAATCTGTGAAAGTTCTCACAGATTGAAAACGGTTACATAAGAATTATTGTTCAGGGAGTGACGGGTGCCACACTTTGCCAGGGGGCCACGGTATGCCGCCGCACCAGCGTCGGCATAAAGCAGTGAGAAACCCCGGCAATCAACTGATTGTTGGCCCCTTGCAGCGCCAGCTCGGTAGCCAGCGTTGCCATGGAAATAATGGGATAACGCACGGTCGTCAGCTTGGGGCTGGTATAACGGGCAATGGGGATATCATCAAAGCCCACCAGCGAAAAATCTTGCGGCACACGAATACCGTTTTCTTTCAATACGGCCAGGGCACCGGCGGCCATGGAATCGTTATAGGCAAATACCGCACTAAGATGCAGATTACGCCCCAGCAGCTCCACCATTGCCGCCTCCCCGCCCTGCAGATCCGGGGAACCGGCGGCACGCCAGCTATCCGGGGGACGGCTGCCGTGCTGATCTATCTGCGTCAGAGCATGCACATAACCTTGAAAACGTTGTGCTTCGTCGGCAATGGGATGGTTTGAACCGATATAGCCAATACGGCGATGTCCTTGAGATATCAATAGCTTGGTGGCCATTTCGGCACCGACCACGTTGTTCAGACAGACGCAGCGATGCTCGTAACCATCAATCACCCGATTAATCAGCACCATGCCCGGTACCTGCTGCATAAAATGCGCCAGCTCATCGTCATCAAGGGCTTTAGCATGAACAATCAATGCGTTACAGCGCTGACGAATCAAAACTTCAATGGCATGACGTTCTTTTTCCGCTTGATGATAGCTGTTACCGATCAGCACATATTTATTATGCTGCTGAGCGACGGTATCCACTGCCTTGACCAGCGCACCAAAGAAGGGATCCGAGACATCCATGACCACCACGCCAATGGTATCGCTACTTTGCGTGGCTAACGCCTGAGCATTGGCATTTGGCCGGTAGCCCAGACTTTTTACTGCCTTGAGCACCAGCTCACGGGCTTCCTGACTGGCAATAGCCGGATTATTCAAGACCCTGGAAACGGTGGCAACAGAAACGCCGGCCAGCTTGGCGACATCACGAATGGTAACCATAGGTCGCTCCACAAGTCAGAAACAGTGGCCGACGGCAAGAAAAAAGCGATAAACCCCGGGCAGAAGAGAGAAAGTGTAACGAAAGAGTCAGTACAGTGATCATAAATATTTCCTGTTTTAGTTTGGCGATCGGCTTACTCTGCACGACCGCTATCCTAAACGCTTTAGCGAGAAACCAGCGTGAATCTCGTCACAGCACAGAAAACGTTTACATACAATTATGCAACTTTTATTGCAATTTCAGATAATCGACGTCATTTCACGGCATCTTCAGCCACGCCGGAGGCCTTGGCAGTCAGTTGGCGCCACAGCCATTCCATCGGTCCCTGGCGGAAAAAACGCAGCCACAGCAAGGTGACGGCAAGATTGATCAGCCATACCGCAGGCACCAGCGCAATTAGCTGTAACCGATTGAAATGTTGATAAAAACCCAGATGATTAAAGAAAAAGGTGCAGACCAGGGTTTGCAGTAAATAGTTACTTAATGCCATGCGCCCCACCTGAGAGATACCCGCTACCCAACGTTGTTTCATTAGCCATGGCCATAAGCCATAGCAGAGTGCCAGATAAGCCACCGCCTGCAGCAAGGCGCCAATCTCACGGGGTGCCTGCAGGTAGAAACCACTCCAGCGGTAGTCCCATGCATCCTGCCATTGAAAGATAATGGCAGGTATTTGAATCAACAATGAAAGCGGTAACACTATGACCGCAACCTGCAAATAGTGCCTGCTGGCAAATTGCCCTTTTAACCAGCCGCTACGCATCAAACTGGCACCGATCAGCATGGCACCGCCCAGTTCCCAGCCATACTGCACAGCCACCGAGATCAGACTTGATGACAGCATATCCAGCCGGTTGTTAATCGCCTCCATGCCCCCCTTGAGTCGCCAAAACTGCTCATATTGTAGCTCGGCATACCCCGGCAACCAGAAACTGTCTGGTTTCGGAGAAGAGATCAGTCCCAGCAGCAGCAAAATGCCAACCCCCGCCAGATAGAGTAATACCCCGGTACGCCACAGCGTCTGACTGCTTTTGGCATCGCGCACCAGTCGCCAGAATACCAGCCCGATCAGGCCATAAGAGAGCAGGATATCGCCATCCCAGAAGAAAATGGCATGGATCGCACCGCACATTAACAGCAAGGAAAGCCGCGACTGGATCCAGGCTTTGCCGCGCGGCAGCAACAGTTGCAGACCCGCGCCAAACAGCATGGCAAACATCATCAGGAATTTTCCCTGCGCCAGTACGTCAACCACCGCCCAGGTCCAGGCATCGGTCAGCGAGGGCAGTCCGGCGTAAGCCGGGTTGAGGTAGGCCGCTTTTGGCAAGCCAAACGAACTGATGTTGAGCAAAAGAATGCCGAAAATGGCAATGCCACGGGTAAAGTCCAGCGTGGCAATACGTGGGCGCATGGATGACGTCCTGTAACGGAAAAGCCTAGACTAACGGCCCCCATCGGGAGCCGCAAGTGCTTAAGTTAACGCGGGGGACAGCGATCAGTTATGGCGAATGGTACGCAAAAATTCCTGGCGAGTATTTTGGCTGGTTTTGAACAGTCCGCCCAACGAAGTGGTGGTGGTCGAACTGGTGGCATCACGAATACCGCGTGCTTTTACACAGTAATGGACGGCATCAATCGACACGGCCACGTTGTTGGTGCCGAGCAGCGTTTGCAGCGCAATCAGGATCTGCTGGGTAAGACGTTCCTGCACCTGCGGACGCTGCGAGAAGAATTGCACAATGCGGTTGATTTTCGATAAACCAATTACCGCATCCTTGGGGATGTACGCCACCGTCGCTTTGCCATCAATGGTCACAAAGTGATGTTCACAGGTGCTGGTCAGGGTAATATCACGCACCGAAATCATCTCATCCACCTTCATTTTATTGGTGATAACGGTGATTTTGGGAAAGTTGGCGTAATCAAGACCCGAGAAAATCTCATCGACATACATCTTGGCAATACGCTTGGGCGTCTCGGCCAGACTGTCGTCGCTAAGGTCAAGATTGAGCAACTGCATGATACCGGTCATATGCTCTTTGATCCGCTGTTTACGCGTTTCCGCATCAAGAGAAGGCTCTTCACGCAGCGGGGTTTCAAGACCACGGGCAAGCAGCGCCTCATGTACCAATACAGCTTCTTTACTCAATGTCGCCATGCTTTCTCTCCAGCAGTGAATATCACTTTGATATGGATCACATCAAAATGAGGTGCGTTACTGTAGTAGAGTCCGTGCACAGAATCCAGTGATTGTCCTTCATGATAGATGAAATAGCTGCAAGTTATCGTCCGCGCTTAAAAACCAGGGCACCCGCCAGCCAGAATGTGGCCATGGCGACATAAAGTGCAGGCTCAAGACGATGCGTCAGCGAAGTGGAAATCGCCGACAGCAGCGGTCCGGCCAGTTGCCCTATTGCATAGCCGGTAGTTAATAATCCGGCCATATAGCGACTATGGTTGGGTGCCAGCTCGCGACTGTATTGCAGCGCCAGTTGCACTACACATAAAAAACCACCGCCGGTCAGCACCGCGCCGATAATCAGGCCATTCACTCCCGGGACTATCTCGGCGCACAGCACGCCGCATCCCTGCAGCCAAAGAGTAATGGCCAGACGCTGATGGGTTTTCAGGCAGTGGCGGGTCACAATCCCCAACGCAATGCCAACAATTGCCGCACCGCCGAACACCGGCCAGACAAACTGGGCAAACAGACTATCGGGAAAGCGCGCATTGGCCATCTGCGAGAAAAAGGTAGCGGGTAGAATATAGCCAAATCCCGCCAGGCTATAGCACAGCACCAGGCGTTTAAGTGGTGGGCTGATAATCAGCGGTTCAACGTTGACCAGCGGCCGATGCCACTCTCCGGCACGGGGAAAGTAGCGGTTGACCAGCAGCACCAGAATCAATGCCAGCAAGCCATATACCAGCCAGGCCGTGGCGGCGCTTAACGCCAAACTGTGAATAGCGGCCGCCAGCAAGCCGCTAAGTAAAATCCCCGCCCCTGGCCCGGCAAAGACCGCGGCACTCATCGCCGGACGTCCGTAATGGATCAGGCGCTCATTACACCATGCCGCCACCAGCACCATCGCCCAACCGCTGCTCCAGCCGATCACAAAGCGGATCGCTGCATGCCAGACCTCACCGGTCACCGCCGCCGAAAGCAGGGTCAACAACACCGCCGCCCAGACACCGACCAGCAAACGCCGCTCCACATGACGGGTGGCCCGCATGGCGTCATAGGCACCCAACAGATAGCCGAGATAATTGAATGCCGCCACCAGACCTGCGCCGGTGAGGGTAAACTGATGTTCGGCGATCATTAAGGGCACCTGCGGCGTAAACGCAAAGCGCCCAATCCCCAGGGCTACCACAAAAGCCAAAAAACCTGTTAATGCAATGCGAAATGCCATAGTCGCTCCACGCGATGATTGGGCAGCAAACCCTGAGTGATTATCAATAAGAAAAGCTTTAAATCATCATGCCGTAAAGCTAGAATCACAAATAGTGAATAATTTAAACAAACTTAGTGACGATAAGAGAATAACTAATGGATCTCACCCAGCTACGAATGTTTTGCTGCGTGGCAGAAACCGGGTCTGTCGCGCGGGCGGCCGAACAGCTGCACCGTGTGCCCTCCAACCTGACCACCCGTCTGCGCCAGCTTGAGGTCGAGTTGGGCAGCGATCTGTTTATTCGTGAAAAACAGCGTTTACGCCTGTCGGCCATCGGCCATAATTTTTTAAGTTACGCGCAACGTATTCTGGCGCTAAGTGATGAAGCCATGTCGCTGAGTCACACCGGTGAACCTGCCGGGCAGTTTATGCTGGGGGCCATGGAAAGCGCGGCGGCAACGCGCTTACCGACGCTGCTTGCCGCTTATCATCAACGCTACCCACAGGTGGCGCTGTCATTGACCACCGCCACCTCGGGGGAAGTGATTGACAGTGTGCGCGCAGGCAGGCTGGCGGCGGGTTTGGCGGATGGGCCGATAGATGACAACGACCTGAATGGCTGTATCGCCTTTCGGGAAAGACTGGTGATTATCTCTCCGTTGGGCGAAGCACCGATGGCGGATCTGCCGGGACGACCGGGACATACGGTATTTGCCTTTCGTCCCAGCTGCTCCTATCGTCAACGTTTAGAAAATTGGTTGAAGCATGCCGGTCTGCATAGCAATAACACCATGGAGATCCAGTCCTATCACTCGATGGTGGCCTGCGTCGCCAGCGGTGCCGGTATCGCCATGTTACCGTACAACCTGTTGGCGCAGCTGCCGGGATACGAACGGGTACAGGTTAACGACATAGAGGACCAGTTTGCCGATACTGCCACCTGGCTTTTTTGGCGTCGCGATGCCTTTGGTGCCAATGTGCGCGCACTCAAGGAGCTGATCCTGACGCCAAGCAGCCCATCAAATTTAATAAATCTAATGGAGACAGCAGATGAGCACCTCGATTGAACTTCTTGAAGAACACCGGATGTTTGGTGGCTGGCAGCAGCGTTACCGTTATTTTTCCAGCAGCCTGCAAAGCAGTACAACCTTTAGCCTCTATCTGCCGCCGCCGCGTGATGACAATCCGCCGCCGGTGGTTTACTGGCTATCGGGCCTGACCTGCAATGATGAAAACTTTACCTTGAAAGCCGGGGCACAGCGCGTGGCTGCCGAGCTGGGGTTGCTGCTGGTGATGCCAGATACTAGTCCGCGCGGCGAGGATGTGGCGAATGACGAGGGTTACGATCTGGGGCAAGGGGCCGGATTTTATCTGAATGCCACCCAGGCACCGTGGGCCGCCCACTATCGCATGTACGATTATCTGATCGACGAGCTGCCGCAACTGCTGCAGGAACATTTTAATATCAGCGATCGTCAGTCGATTATGGGCCACTCCATGGGGGGACACGGTGCCTTGATGCTGGCACTGCGCAATCCGCAGCGTTTCCGCTCCGCCTCGGCCTTTGCACCTATTGTCAATCCTGCTCAGGTACCCTGGGGAAGAAAGGCCTTTAGCGCTTATCTGGGGAGCGATGAGAGCCAGTGGTTGCAGTATGACAGTTGTCATTTGCTGGCGTCATTACCTGCCGGGCAGGCGACCTTCCCGATTTTGGTCGATCAGGGGGACAGCGATCAGTTTCTGGCCGATCAGTTACAACCTGCCAAACTGGCAGAAATCGCCCGTGAGCGCCACTGGCCGCTACAGCTGCGCGTGCAGCCTGGTTATGATCATAGTTATTTTACTATTGCCAGTTTTGTGGAGGATCATTTGCGGTTTCATGCGGGGTATTTAGGGGGATGACTTAAAGGGCAATTTTTGGTTTTAACGTCAACTTCAAGGTCAACTTCAAGGTCAAGGTCAAGGTTAAGGGCATTCGCTGCGCTCACTGGGCGGCGGCCCAGACCGCCCAAAGGAGGCGAAGGCGCGCCTCCTTTGGAATCCTGCGCCTTGTCCAAATTGATAAGTGTCGTGCCCTCGGTTCGAGTTCTTTCCAGTGACTTCTGTGTGTGGCCTAAACCACGCCGCTTCGCGGTCCCTTCACTCGGTCGCGAGCCAAAAGCGTCTCGCTCCACGTCGCTCAGCGTAGGTTTTGAATCGGCCAGGAAACATTTAAAGCAAAACCGGCAACATTAAAGGTCAACGGCGAAAGATAAAAAGATAGAAAGATAAAAAGATAAAAAGTTTGCCGCTGAAACGGCACGGTGTGCATAGTTTGCTGGCACATTCAGAGACGGCGCCGCGCGAAGAGGAGGGAGACGCTTTTGGCTCCCGACCGAGCAAGGGGACTGCGCAGCAGCGCGGCTCGTGCCACGCTCGGAGTCACTGAAACATAGCCGGTAATAGGCAGCAGACGAATCAAAGACACCAAAAGGCCCAGGATTGTTAAGGAGCGGGCCAGCGCTCCTTAACTCGGTTCGGCACAGCGGGTTAAGTTGCCACCGCTATTATAAAACCGAAACAGCTCCTCATAGCCCATTGGTTTTTAAAATAGAAAATTGCCATTTAAGACCTCAACCTGGGATCAAGCGCATCCCGTAACCCATCCCCCAACAGATTAAAAGCCAATACGGTTAAAAATATCGCCAGACAGGGAAAGATGGCGACATGCGGGGCCATCACCATATCCGCACGGGCTTCATTGAGCATTGCGCCCCACTCCGGCGTTGGTGGCTGTGCGCCCATACCCAAAAATGACAAACTGGCAGCAGTAATGATCGATGTGCCAATACGCATGGTGAAATACACCACTATCGAAGATAAGGTGCCGGGCAAAATATGCCGAAAGATAATAGTGGCATCAGACGCGCCAATGCTGCGCGCCGACTCAATATAGGTCAGGTTTTTTAGCACCAGCGTATTGGCGCGTACCAGACGGGCAAACGCCGGGATACTAAAAATCGCTACCGCTATAATAACATTGGTCATGCCGTTGCCCATCAGCGCCACCACGGCAATCGCCAACAGGATGCCCGGAAAAGCAAACAGCACATCACAGATACGCATGGTCAGACGATCCCACCAGCCTTCATAGTAACCGGCCAATAAGCCGAGTACCGTGCCAATAATCGCCCCTAAAATAACCGACAATACCCCCGCCGCCAGCGATATCCGCGCCCCCATCAGAATGCGACTAAAAATATCACGCCCCAGCGAATCCACACCCAACCAGTGGATCAGCGACGGTCCCTCGTTTAAACGGTCGTAATCAAAATAGTTTTCAGCATCAAAAGGTACCAGCCAGGGTGCCAGGATCGCCGCGACAATCAGCAACAGCACAAAAACACCGGCCACCAGAGCGATATGCTGTTTGGCAAAACGGCGCAAAAAAGCGCGCCATGGCGTGTGGACCCGCTGACTCTGGCCGTGCGGCGTCACCAATGGCAGGGTTGCCAGCGCGGCTTTACGTCGCCAGTTTTTCATGCGCTTGCTCACTTGTATCGAATAGAAGGATTGATGACGGCATACAGCATATCCACCAGCAAATTGATCAGGATAAATTCCAGCGAAAACAGCAACACTTCCGCCTGGATCACCGGATAGTCGCGCATCTCGACCGAGTCGATCAGAAGTCGCCCCAGCCCCGGCCAGTTAAACACCTTTTCCACCACAATCGATCCGCCGAGCAAAAAACCGAATTGCAGCCCCATCATGGTGACCACCGGGATCATGGCATTACGCAGACCGTGTTTTACCACCACAAAAAACTCGTGTACCCCTTTGGCGCGCGCGGTACGCATATAGTCTTCCTGCATCACTTCAACAAAGGAGGCGCGGGTAAAACGGGCCATAATCGAGGCTACCGCCGCACCCAGCGTCAGTGACGGCAATATATAGTGACGCCAACTATCGGCACCGACGGTGGGCAACCAGCCGAGATTGACCGAAAAAACCTGCATCAACAGCATGCCGAGGGCAAACGCCGGGAAAGAGATGCCGGAAACCGCCAGCGCCATGCCCAGACGATCGGGCCAACGATTTCGCCATACCGCTGACACCACGCCGATGGTCAAACCGAATACCACCGACCACAGCATGCTGGTCAGCGTCAAATAGAAGGTAGGTAAAAAACGCGAGCTGATTTCGTCAATAACCGGGCGTTTTGAGGCCATGGAATGACCAAAATCACCGTGCAGCGCACGCTGGAAAAAAGTCAGAAATTGCTGCCATAAGGGTTTATCCAGTCCCAGATCCTGACGAACCAGCTCAACCACGCCGGGATCGGCGTCCTGACCGGCCATCAATCTGGCGGGATCGCCTGGCAACAGATGCACAAACAGAAACACCAATACGGCGACGATCAGTAAAGTGGGGATCAAGCCCAGCAGGCGCTTGATAAAGTAATTCAGCATAATGGATTATGGCTATTCATTGCGTCATTGATCCTTATATGGCCCCCGTTTAACACGGAGGCCATAACAAGCGAGAAATGGAGTGAACAGAAGTTACTTCACATCGGCATCCGCAAAATTAAAGGACGAGTCCGGCATAACATAAAAACCGCTCAGACGTTTGTTATTGGCTGAAAGCAGACGCTCGGTAGCCAAAAATGCCCAAGGCGCATCGGCCCAGATATGATCCTGGGCATCTTTATACAGCTTGCCTTTGCTGGCGCTATCCGTGGTATTCAGAGCATCGGCAAGATCCTTGTCCACCTGCGGATTGCTGTAAAAAGCGGTATTAAACTGTTTTGGCGGCGCAGACTGGCTGGCAAACAGCGGCGTCAATGCCCAGTCTGCTTCGCCGGTAGATGCCGACCAGCCAGTATAGAACATACGCACACCTGACTCTTTTTGTCCCACGTTTTCGACCTGTGCGGCACGCTGTGCAGCGTCAAATGCGGTCACCGTGACTTTAATGCCCACCTGAGCCAGCTGCTGCTGAGCAAACTGCAACACTTTCTGCGCGGTGCTGGAGTTATGTGAGGACCACAGCGTGGTGGTAAAACCATCCGGATAACCGGCTTCTTTCAGCAACTCACGCGCTTTAGCTGGATCGTAAGGCCACGGCTGATATTTTGCCGAATATTGGATACCGGCAGGCAAAGGACCTTCTGCCGGCACCGCATAACCGGCAAAGGCGACTTTAATTAACGCCTGTTTGTTGATGGCGTAGTTAATGGCCTGACGTACTTTCAGATTATCGAAAGGTTTTTGCGTCACGTTAAAACTGATATAGCGCTGCAAAATCGACGGCGAAGCCACCAGGCTTAGCTTGCTGTTTTTTTCCAGCAACGCCGCCTGCTCATAAGGCACCGGGAATGCAAAATCCGCTTCGCCGGTTTGCAGCATGGCAGCACGGGTGTTGTTATCCACTACCGGACGCCAGGTAATGGTGTCCAGCTTAGGCTCGCCTTTTTGCCAGTAACCGTCGAATTTCTTCACTTTGACAAAATCGGTCTGATTCCATTGTTCCAGGGAATAAGGACCGGTGCCCACCGGATGGAAACCGATATCTTTGCCGTATTTGCCAAGGGCGGTCGGCGAAATCATCACCGCAGAGGGATGCGCCAGGTTATTGATAAATGCCGAGAAAGGCGCCTTTAGCTCAACCTTCACCGTATTGGCATCAACCACGTCGGTTTTGGCGATCATCTTGAACAAATTATAACGCTTAAGATGATTGTCGGGATTGCTGGCACGATCGAGGTTGGTCTTGACAGCCGCCGCATTAAAATCGCTACCGTCCTGGAAATGGATCCCCGGATGCAGCTTGATGGTATAAGTCAGGCCGTCCGGGCTGACGCTATAGCTGTCGGCCAGCACATTAATCAGCTTCATATCCTTGTCAAAACCAAACAGGCCCTGATAGAAGGACTTGGCCACCGCCTGAGAAAGAGTGTCGTTGGCATCATAGGGGTCAAGGGAGGTGAAGTTCGACCCGACGGCAATCACTACGTCCTTCGCTGCCCAGGCTGAGCCAGAAGCCAGGCTGCCAATGATCAAGGTCGCCAGTGCCGCTCGACGCATCGTTTTCTGCTCAATCCTCAATGTCTGGATCATCATGGTTCCTTTTCTGTAATTACCCTGTCAATAAACGCTGGCAATGGTATGACGGGCGACAAAGTGCCCCTCAGAGACTTTTACCAGCGGTGCAATAATAGGTTCATTGCCCAGCGGACGGATCGGGCTGGGCACTTCATCGACCAACAGTGGCTGCTCTACCCTTATATGCAGGGGATTGGCCACCGGTACCGCTGCCATCAACTTGCGGGTATAGGCATGCTGGGGATTTTCAAACACCGCAGCGCGCGGGCCAATCTCGACAATCTGCCCAAGATACATTACCGCCACCCGGTGGCTAATACGTTCCACCACCGCCATATCGTGGGAGATAAACAGGAAGGCAATACCCAGTTCCTTTTGCAAATCCATCAATAAATTAACAATTTGCGCCTGGATGGAAACGTCGAGTGCCGACACCGACTCATCTGCAATCACCACTTTGGGATTGAGCGCCAAAGCGCGGGCAATGCAGATACGCTGCCGCTGTCCGCCGGAGAACTCGTGTGGATAGCGCTGGGCATGCTCGGGCAGCAAACCGACCTTTTGCAATAACCAGGCTACCCGTTCCCTGGCCTGCTGGCGGGTGCCGATGTTATGCACCAGCAAGGGTTCCATAATGGAATAGCCGACGGTCAACCGTGGGTCGAGCGAAGCGTAAGGGTCCTGGAAAATAAACTGAATATCGCGACGCAGATGCTGCAGCGCCGGTCCCGACAGCTGGCCGGGATGCTCGCCGTCGAACATTGTCTGGCCATTAAAGATCACCGAACCGCGCTGACTTTCTACCAGACGCAACAACGAGCGACCGGTGGTTGATTTACCACAGCCGGATTCGCCCACCAGCGCCAGCGTTTCACCCGGATAAAGGTCGAAACTGACCTTTTCCACCGCGTGAACATAGCGGGTAACACGATTAAGCCACCCGCTACGCAGAGGGAAACGAGTAACCAGATCGCGCACCTGCAGGATCGGTGCTGCGCCCGGGATCAACGTCGTCTGGATCAAGGTTTCGCTATCGGCCGCCTCGCGGTGCCCCGTGGAGTCAAGCAATGGAAAACGCGCAGGCAAACGGGTGCCTTTCATTGCCCCCAGTTTGGGTACGGCAGCCAGTAGCGCACGGGTATAAGCATGCTGCGGTGACGAAAACACACGGCCAACCTCGCCGACTTCTACGCTTGCTCCCTGATACATCACCAACACGCGATCGGCGATTTCAGCCACGACGCCCATATCATGGGTAATAAAGATCACCGCCATCTGCATCTCTTTTTGCAGTACGCGGATCAGTTGCAGAATCTGTGCCTGGATAGTGACATCCAGCGCGGTAGTGGGTTCATCGGCGATCAGTAATGCCGGTTTACAGGAAAGCGCCATGGCGATCATCACCCGCTGACGCATACCGCCGGAGAGCTGGTGAGGAAAGCTGTCGAGAATATTATGGGCTTCCGGGATGCGCACCAGTTCCAGCATGCGCAACGCTTCGGCGCGAGCCGCTGTCGCATCTTTGCCCTGATGCAGGCGCACCGACTCGGCGATCTGCTCACCCACCGGAAACACCGGATTAAGCGAGGTCATGGGCTCCTGAAAAATCATCGCCATATCGGCACCACGTAACGCGCGCATCGATGACTGACTGGCCGCCGTCAGATCCATCACCTGGCCATTGCGCCGACGAAAGGCTATTTGCCCGCCGTCGATCCTGCCACCGCCCTGCTCCACCAGACGCATCAGCGCCAGCGAGGTGACCGACTTACCGGAGCCGGATTCACCGACAATCGCCAGGGTTTCGCCACGCTTGATCTCAAAAGCAAGATCGCGCACCGCCTGGATAGTCTGGCCTTCATGCTCAAAGTTTATACTGAGGTTACGTACCGACAGGACCTGATCCTCAGCTAAGGTCAACGCTGTTGAAGGCTGCGCCTGGGGTAAGCTATGACTCATCACCACTCCTTGATCATTAAGGCTCCCTAAGATTGCCAGCCGATATTTTCAATCTGTCGGCTGGCAGGCCGGGTTATCGATAAATTGCCACTTTCGGCATCTGACCCACATGGCCATAGCCGCGATACATGCCTTCACTGTTAAAAGGCAAACAGACATTGCCGAAACGGTCGATGGCAATCATGCCGCCGGAGCCTTCCAGCGCCACCAGTTTTTCCATCACTACCTTGTCGCTGGCCTGCTGCAGCGTCATACCCGCATAGTCGATCAACGCCGCTACATCATAAGCAGCGAGCGTACGCATAAAGACTTCGCCGGTGCCGGTACTGGATATCGCCACCGTGCGGTTACTGGCATAACAGCCGGCACCAATAATCGGCGTATCGCCAACGCGCCCGGCCTGCTTATTGGTCATACCGCCGGTGGAGGTGGCTGCAGCCAGATTACCGAAAGAATCGAGGGCAACGGCACCTACCGTGCCAAATTTGCGATCGGCATCTAAAGGATCGTCGGAAACCGGGGCAGCAAGGGCTGCGGCATCGTGATCGAGCATTACGCCCTCACTGGCCTTGGCGCGCTGCAACTGATCAAAACGTTCCTGAGTAAAAAAGTAGTCTGCCGCCACCATCTCCTGGCCATGCTGACGGGCAAAGTCTTCCGCCCCCTGACCGGTAAACATCACATGCGGGCTATGCTCCAGTACCTGGCGTGCGGTGAGGATCGGATTGCGGATATGGCTGACACAGCTGACGGCCCCGGCGTCGAGGGTGCGACCATCCATAATACAGGCGTCAAGTTCATGAGTTCCCTGATGGGTCAGCACCGCGCCGGTACCGGCATTAAATAAAGGACACTCTTCAAGTAAGCGCACAGCTTCGGTCACCGCGTCCAGCGCGCTGCCTCCGGCTGCCAGTATCCCCTGACCTGCACTGACAATCTGTTCCAGCGCTTGCAAATAGTGACGTTCTTTTTCTGCACTCATTGCTGCTCGGGTAATAGCACCCGCACCACCGTGGATAGCAATTACCGCAACAGCCGGCTGTTGCTCAGTAGAAGAAATCGTTGCGTTCATTGAATATGGCACCCTTGTGTTCAACCAGTCCGGGAAAATAGCATCGAATTTCGACTATATTTACCCCCCAAGCCTAAGTAAAGCTGAAATTTAAATCCAATAAAATGAAGTAGCTGGCTTAGAACATTTAGAGAAAATATCAGAAAGGATGGCATAACGCGGGCAAGCAGGAGGTGAAATTAGTGCGCAAAATAATGCTGGTGTCGTCAGAAAGAGCGGTACCTCACTGATCGGTTGGCCGCAGCGGCTTGCTCACATTGGTGAGGCCGCCAGCGCAGCGGTCTGGCAACCAAGGAGCACGCCAGTCAGCTATGAGAAACCCGCTGTAAACTATTGATCCAGCCATAAGTTGTCGCGGTTTCTACACGCCTGGCACGGCCATGACGCCGCTGAATCAATCCTTTGTCCTGCATTTCACTAAGATCGCGACGGATAGTTTCGAGGCTCACCTCTAACCACAAGGCTAAATCGTTGACCTGAACCACTTCATGTTGATCCACCAATTTGAGTATGGCCTGATGGCGGTTTTTTTTCATCACGATGTAACTCCTGACGCAGTAGACAAATTATTGTGATTTACATCACAAAACTGCCGGTAATGATACGCCGGAGAAAAGATCATTTTTGCGATCGATCTCATTTTTTTGAAAGATTTTTGCTTTTTGTATATTTATTCAGACATTTTTTGGCTGCGGTTTTTTCTTAAATACTGGCCATTATCAGCAGACAGACAATAAACGGCATTGTGCGGTTTTCATTGGGTTCATTTGGGCGCACCTGGCTTTCTCTGGCATAATAAAAGAATGATTTGTCACGTTGACCGGCTCCCCTTTCAGGCCATTCTCGCCTGTCCTCAGCCGCTATAAATAAGGTTTAATGATGGAAAAGACGTTCACCTCTGGCCTGCTGTCACTACAAGAAGCGCTGGATAAAATGCTGTCGCAGACCACACCGATGACAACCCGCGACGCCCAATGGCTACCTCTGACTGACTCTGCAGGCCGCATCACCGCCAATCCAGTCCTGTCACCGATTTTTGTGCCGCCGTTTGATAACTCGGCAATGGACGGCTATGCCATCCGCATGGCAGATTACCAGCAAAACCGTCTGTTTCCTGTGGCGGGTAAAGCCTTTGCCGGTCAGCCATTTAGCGGCGAATGGCCTGTCGCCAGCTGCATCCGTATTATGACCGGCGCGCCAGTACCCGCAGGTGCCGATGCAGTGATTATGCAAGAACAGGCCGAAGAGACCCCGTCGGGAGTGCGCTTTACTGCTCAGGTTAAAGCGGGACAAAATATTCGTTTAATCGGGGATGATATCCGCGAAGGCCAGGAAGTGCTGGCCGCCGGTGTGCGCCTGGGTGCCGCACAGCTACCATTGCTGGCTTCATTGGGCATTGAGAAAGTACAGGTCAACCGCCGGCTGAAGGTCGCGGTGTTCTCCACCGGTGATGAACTGCAACCGGTGGGAACGCCGTTGCAGGCTGGACAAATCTACGATACCAACCGTTTTGCCGTGCATCTGATGCTCGATCAACTGGGTTGTGAAGTGCTGGATCTGGGCATTATCCGCGACGATCCGGCGGCACTGCGCCAGGCGTTTCAACAGGCGGATAGCTATGCCGATCTGGTGATCAGCAGCGGCGGTGTCTCGGTGGGTGAAGCGGATTACACCAAAACCATTTTGGATGAGCTCGGTGAAATCGGCTTTTGGAAACTGGCGATCAAACCGGGTAAACCTTTTGCCTTTGGCAAATTGCACAATGCCTGGTTCTGCGGCTTGCCTGGCAATCCGGTCTCGGCAGCCCTCACTTTCTATCAGTTGGTGCAACCGCTGATCGCCAGACTGTCGGCGCAAAGCGACTGGAGTTTACCGCCAAGATTGCGCGCCAAAGCCACCACTCGCTTTAAAAAAACCCCGGGCCGACTCGATTTCCAGCGCGGTGTTTTCAGCCATAATGCCCAGGGCGAGTTGGAAGCCCGCAGCACCGGCCATCAGGGGTCGCATGTTTTCAGTTCCTTCAGTCTGGCAAACTGTTTTGTGGTGCTGGAACGCGAACGCGGTGATGTTGCCGTCGGCGAATGGGTTGAGGTTGAGCCATTCAATGCGTTATTAAAGGACTGAGTCGATGAGCTTGCCAGAACTGAGTGATGCCGAAAGCCTGCGCTACAATCGCCAAATTGTGTTGCGCGGCTTTGATTTTGACGGTCAGGAAAAACTCAAGGCCAGCCAGGTACTGATTGTCGGTCTTGGTGGCCTGGGTTGCGCCGCCGCGCAATACCTGGCGGCGGCAGGCGTCGGCACGCTGACGCTGGTGGATTTTGACAGCGTATCGCTGTCCAATCTGCAACGGCAAACGCTGCATAGCGACGCCCGTCTGGGGATGAAAAAAGTGGCTTCGGCAGCCATCGCCCTGGCGGCAATCAATCCGCACATTGCCATACAGCAAATCAGTCAACAACTGGACGATGCTGCCCTGTTGGCCGCGGTCAAAAACAGCGATCTGGTGCTCGATTGCACCGACAATGTCGAGACGCGAAATCAACTGAATCAGGCCTGCTTTACACTGAAAAAACCGCTGGTTTCCGGCGCGGCGATCCGTATGGAAGGACAGATCAGCGTCTTTACCTACCAGCAAGATGAACCCTGCTATCGCTGTCTGAGCCGGTTATTTGGCGAGCAGGCGCTAAGCTGCGTCGAGGCAGGCGTGATGGCGCCGTTGGTGGCAACGATTGGCAGTCTGCAAGCCATGGAAGCCATTAAGCTGCTGACGCACTATGGTGAGGTCAAAACCGGGCGATTGCTGATGTTTGATGCGATGACGCTGCAGTTTCGCGAAATGAAGTTGGCAAAATATGCTCACTGCGAAATTTGCGGGCATTAAAACGAAGTCGGGTACAGGGAAGCGTGTTCCCTGCACCCGATGTGCGGCGGAGGTGATTAGCTGTTAATACCCTGGCTGCTCAGATAATCTTCATAATTACCGGTAAAGTCAGTGATTTTAGTCGGTGTCACTTCAATCACACGGGTCGCCAGTGAACTGACGAACTCCCGGTCGTGAGAAACAAAGATCAAGGTACCTTCGTACATTTCCAGCGCCATATTCAGCGACTCAATGGATTCCATATCCATATGGTTGGTGGGTTCATCCATTACCAGAATATTAGGTCGCTGCATCATCAGCTTGCCAAACAGCATACGGCCCTTTTCACCACCGGAAAGCACTTTGACTTTTTTCTTGATATCGTCCTGACCAAACAGCAAACGACCAAGAATACCGCGTACCGCCTGCTCGTCGTCTTTCTCGGACTTCCACTGACTCATCCAGTCAAATACGTTCATGGTATCGTCGAATTCGTATTCGTGATCCTGCGCGTAGTAACCGATATTGCAGTTTTCAGACCATTTGACAGTGCCGTTGTCCGGTTGCAGATCGCCGACCAGGGTTTTCAGCATGGTAGATTTACCCACGCCGTTAGCGCCGAGGATAGCAATTTTCTCGCCCACTTCCATCATCAGACTAAAGTCTTTGAACAGCGGCGTACCATCAAAGCCTTTGCTGAGTTTTTCAACTTCCAGCGCGTTACGGAACAGTTTCTTATCCTGTTCAAAACGGATATAAGGGTTTTGACGGCTTGAAGCCTTGATTTCATCCAGCTGGATTTTATCAATCTGACGCGCGCGTGAGGTGGCCTGCTTGGATTTGGAGGCGTTAGCACTAAAACGGCTAACAAATGACTGCAACTCGGCAATTTGCGCTTTCTTCTTGGCGTTATCCGCCGTCAGACGTTCACGCGCCTGGGTGGCCGCGGTCATGTATTCATCGTAGTTACCTGGGTAAACGCGCAGTTCGCCGTAGTCCAGGTCAGCCATGTGCGTACACACCATATTCAGGAAGTGACGGTCATGGGAAATAATAATCATGGTGCTGTTACGTTCGTTTAGCACCTGCTCAAGCCAGCGAATGGTATCGATGTCGAGGTTGTTGGTTGGTTCGTCGAGCAACAGAATTTCCGGGTTGGAGAACAGTGCCTGCGCCAACAATACGCGCAGTTTAAAACCCGGGGCAATTTCGCTCA
Source organism: Rouxiella aceris (assembly GCF_012933545.1). Lineage (GTDB taxonomy): Bacteria > Pseudomonadota > Gammaproteobacteria > Enterobacterales > Enterobacteriaceae > Rouxiella > Rouxiella aceris. The sequence goes on from NZ_JAADJU010000004.1 coordinate 382,744, forward strand.
TCGGACCGTAGTGCTGCTCGACGGGAATGCCCACGCCCAGCAGCAGTTCACCGGCGCGGGATTCTGCGCTGTAGCCGTCCATCTCACCGTAGGCGACTTCCAGATCGGCCACTTTATAGCCGTCTTCTTCGCTCATTTCGGCCATGGCGTAGATTTTATCGCGCTCTTCTTTGACTTCCCACAGTTCGCTATGGCCCATGATCACGGTATCAAGGACGCTAAAGCTTTCAAACGCAAACTGGTCCTGGCGAAGTTTACCAAGACGTTCATTGGGATCGAGCACAACGTTACCCGCGGAAGGCACCAGATCGCCCCCGAGGATTTTCATAAAGGTCGATTTTCCACAGCCATTTGCACCGATCAAGCCATAACGGTTACCACCGCCAAACTTAACGGAAATATTTTCAAATAGCGGCTTGCTGCCGAATTGCATGGTGATGTTATAAGTACTAAGCACAGCGCTCGCTCTTCAGTGTAATTAAAATTGAGATACTCGCTAGATTTCAGGGTGCAGCAATGCGGCATCGTAACTTATCGCAGTAAGGGACTGGCGTGAGTTACGGCGATCAACGCAACGGCAACGTGAAAGATGAAAAGTATCAAATGTGACTTGGCGCGCATTATGCCATAACGGCGGCAAGAGATCGTGCGAAGTTTTGGTGAATTATTGCGCTTCCCGGGTAGGCGGCGTCATTGAGAATAATCGAAATTAGCCGGCCAGTCTGGCAAAACGGCATGGCAGAAAACATTTTTTGCCATTACAGGCACAACGGCCGTCATCAACATCTGGCGAAGCTTGCCTGGTGACGAATATAAAAATAAAAACCGCCGCCATAAAATCACTTATGACGGCGGTCTGAAACGGTATTAAGGAGCAGGAGGTTAGAAGTTATAACCGATCACTGCATAGTAGCCCCAGCCGGTGGATCTGACGTTAAAGTCGCCATCGCCAAAGTTCAACTGACTGCCTTCGGCCCACTGTCCGCCGTTATGGAAGTAACGCGCCACCAGTGAATAGTGCCAATGAGCATAGTTGAGCGCCAGAATATGGCTGGACGCAATGGCGTTGTTAGTGCGCGCCGTGTTGCCGTTATCCGCCAGATCCGAACCCCAGTCAAAGTTGGTAAAGCCGATATAACTGACGTTGCCGCCCAGAGCCTGGCCTAACGGCAGGAAATACTTCACTTTAAAACGGTAGCCGTCCCATTTGTTTTCATTGGCAGCACCGTAGTTTTTACCCTGGTATTTGGCGTAGACATTGAGGGACAAATTCAGTGGCGTGTAAGTATTGACGTCGGTGCCTAGCCCCATATACCAGGTGCTTTGGCTATTGGCGTGATTTGGCCCCATATCGTAGATATAGTTATTGGCGAAATACCACTCTTTAAACGGACCAAAGCTCAAGTCGGTACCGGTCAACTTGTCGATAGAGAAACGCGGTTCAATTTCGGTAAAGACCGGCGATCCTGCTTTACGGTCCCAGACACCGACATCATTGCCATTGCCTGCACCAAAGAATTTTGGCACATCGACGTAACCATAAAAATCAAACCAGTCTTTATGGGCGAAAGCTTCGTATTCGAGGTAGACGTCGTTATTGAGATGGGGCCCAAAACGGGTGTGGTAGCTGCCCACTACGTTGGCGCTCTGATGCCACCAGTCGGAAACGTATTGATCCTTGGCATCATCAGCAAGCGATTGCGCGCTGTAAGATGAAGCGATAAGTACACCTGCTATTAAGATTTTAGTTTTCATGTAGTTACCAGAAGCAAATAGAAAGATGGCTCCCTGCCAGATAAGGAGACCCTTGGATGTAGCAAAACAATATGCCGCAGTGTCGGCGACAGCCGTTGGCACTGTCTTAACATCTGTTGAAAATGCTGCTGCATTCCGGGCAATCACTCGTCCATCTGGACGTACCCATCGGAAAATTCTGCAAGCAGCCAAATAGTCGCTACTTAATTATCGACTTGGTCAACATTTGTCAATTTCAGTTTCATCTTGATACATAACTTATGTGATTCATGTCACATAAAATTCATCTTTTTATGCTTCTGGTGTGATCTCAGGAGGCGCTGACCTTAGCGGACTGGTTACTGCGATAAATTAACCATAAGGCTACCGCCAGGCAGAAAATGGCGGCAACACGCTGCCAGGAAAAAGCAATTGGCGGATTATCCAGCCAGCCGAAATTATCAATCAGCATGCCCATCGACAACTGTCCGAGGATCACGGCAACGGTGGCGACTGCGGTACCAACACGTGGAACGGCGGTGACCATAATGATGATATAGGGCACACCAAACAGCGCGCCCATCAGTTGCCATTTCGGTACAGTAAGCAAGGTGGCGGCATGTGGAGTTTGCACAAACAGGATCAATAAACCGGTGATCAGCGCGCCAAGGCTAAAGGTCAGAAATGCACTTCTCATCACCCCCACCTGCGCACCCAGTTTACCGTTAATCGCTGCCTGTACGCTCAAGGCCGCACCGGCGATAATCGCCAATATAATCATGATAATTTCAGTCATTTTTTTCTCGTTATTGAGTAAACAATCGGCCACTACCAGGCTATCAACACTAACGCGGCGACAATAAATAACAGAGCCAGCAGGCGTTCGCGCCCCACCGGCTTGGGCTGGGTAGCAAACCAGCCGTAGTGGTCAATCAGCAGGCTTTTTGCAACCTGACCAGAGAGAATGCCAATCATGGTCATGCCAATTCCAATCACTGGCGTGGCCAGCGTCAGCACGATAACGTAGACCGGCCCAAGAATGCCGCCAAGTAGTGTCCATCCCGGCTGCGAGGTATATGCCGGAGCGCCACGCGGGCTAAAAAACAGCACCAGCAGCAAGGTCAGTGCCGCCCCGACGCCAAAGATACTCATCGTCGCCCACAGTTGCCCGACTTCGCTACCGAGCGGACCAATAAGGCCAGCTTCGACTGACAACCCCATACCGCCGAGAACGACTAATAAAATCAATATGATATTCATGGAAAACGCTTACCCCAGGGTGATAACAATGTTCCGCCGGTAGCAGAAGGCCACCGGCAGCAAACAGCAGGCGACTATACAGTGGCGCTTCATTGCGTAAAACCGGATAATAGGGAAAATACTTTTGCGGAAAACGCACAAATGGAAGCTTTCAACCAGCTCAGTATCAAATCGTTGCGTCTGTTGGTGGCCATCCTGGAACACGGCAGTTTTTCAGAGGTAGCACGGCGTGAAGGTATGTCGCCCTCAACGGTGTCGCGTACTATTCAACAAATGGAGCTGCTGCTGCAAACCCAGTTGCTCTATCGCAATACCCGTGCCGTGGTGGCAACCGAAGCCGGGCAACTGCTGGGCGTGCACGCCAGGCGGATTATGGAACAGTTGGAGGAAGCCGCCGAGGGGCTACAGGAAAAAGAGTCCGATCCCCGCGGGCGGGTGCGCATCAATGCGCCGGTGGTGTTTGGCCAACGTCATATTGCACCCTGGTTATACCAGCTCAGTGAACGTTTTCCGCATCTGCAAATTGAGTTGATGCAAACCGATGATTTTATCGATCCCTTGCAGGATGCTACCGATCTGCTGATCCGTATTGGCGCGATGAGTGATTCGACCTTACAGGCCAGAACGTTGGCGCAGCAGCAGTTTCGTCTGGTGGCCAGTCCGGCCTATTTGCAACGTCACGGCACACCGGCCGATCCGCAGGCGCTATCGCAGCATAGTTGTCTGGTATTTAAAGGTTTTGCCGGTTCACAGCGCTGGTTTTTCCGGCAAGGTGACCAGGCCTGGCAGGCTTATAGTTTTCGCGGTCCCCTGACCGGTAACAATGCGGAAACCCTGACCCAGGCCGCCATCGACGGTATGGGTTTTGCCCTGTTCCCGACCTGGCTGGTGGGTGAAGCGTTACATCAGGGACGCCTGGTGTCGGTGCTTGCCGATTATCAGGTATCAAATTCTCTGGAGCCGCAAACCATCTCAGCCGTTTATCCCAATAGCCGTCGGTTGTCGAAGAAAGTGCGGACGGTGATTGATTTTTTGGTGGAGAAGTACGGGGAGCCGGCTTACTGGGATCAGGGGATGGCTTAAATGTCAATTTTTGGTTTTAAAGTCAACTTCAAGGTTAAGGTCAAGGTCAAGGTCAAGGTCAACTGCATTCGCTGCGCTCACTGGGCGGCGGCCCAGAGCGCCTTTATAGCTTAAAAGTCAATTTTTGGTTTTAAAGTCAACTTCAAGGTCAAGGGCATTCGCTGCGCTCACTGGGCGGCGGCCCAGACCGCCCAAAGGAGGCGAAGGCGCGCCTCCTTTGGAATCCTGCGCCTTGTCCAAACTGATAAGTGTCGTGCCCTCAGTTGTAGTTCTTTCCAGTGACATCAGTGTGTGGCCTAAACCACGCCGCTTCGCGGTCCCTTCACTCGGTCGCGAGCCAAAAGCGTCTCGCTCCACGTCGCTCAGCGTAGGTTTTGAATCGGCCAGAAAACATTTACGGCAAAACCGGCAACATTAAAGGTCAACAGCGAAAGATAAAAAGATAAAAAGATAAAAAGATAAAAAGATAAAAAGACAATTTTGCCGCTGAAACGGCACGGTGTAGATAGCTTACTGGCACATTCAGAGGCGGCGCCGCGCGAAGAGGAGGGAGACGTTTTTGGCTCCCGACCGAGCAAGGGGACTGCGCAGCAGCGCGGCTCGTGCCACGCTGGGAGTAACTGAAACATAGCCGGTAATAGGCAGCAGACGCATCAAAGACACCAAAAGGCCCAGGATTGTTAAGGAGCGGGCCAGCGCTCCTTAACTCGGTTCGGCACAGCGGGTTAAGTAGCCACTGCAATGATAAAACCGAAACAGCTCCTCGGAGTTAATTGACTTTAAGACAACAATTGCCATTTAAGACATGCTGACTGGCACATTCAGAGACGGCGCTGCGCGAAGCGGAGGGAGACGCTTTTGGCTCCCGACCGAGCAAGGGGACTGCGCAGCAGCGCGGCTCGTGCCACGCTCGGAGTTGCTGAAACATAGCCGGTAATAGGCAGCAGACGCATCAACAACACCAAAAGGCCCAGGATTGTTAAGGAGCGGGCCAGCGCTCCTTAACTCGGTTCGGCACAGCGGGTTAAGTGGCCACCGCTATTATAAAACCGAAACAGCTCCTCATAGCCCATTGACTTTAAAAAAAGAAAATTGCCATTTAAGCTAAAACCGATACAACTCCTCGGAGTTAATTGACTTTAAGCCAAACCGGTACGACGTACATAGCTAGTTGGCACATTCAGAGACGGCGCCGCGCGAAGCGGAGGGAGACGTTTTGGCTCCCGACCGAGCAAGGGGACTGCGGAGCAGCGCGGCTCGTGCCACGCTGGGAGTGACTGAAACATAGCCGGTAATAGGCAGCAGACAAATCAAAGACACCAAAAGGCCCAGGATTGTTAAGGAGCGGGCCAGCGCTCCTTAACTCGGTTCGGCACAGCGGGTTAAGTAGCCACCGCTATTATAAAACCGAAACAGCTCCTCTAAAGCCAATTGATTTTAAAGGCACAAATTGCCATTTAAGCTAAAACCGAAACAACTCCTCATAGCCCATTGACTTTAAAAAAAGAAAATTGCCATTTAAGCCCACCCCGATACAGCTCCTCATATCCCATTGAATTTTAAGTAATAAATTGACTTTTAAGCCAAACTTTAAGCCAAATTTTTTACTTAAAAATCCCCCCGAATTTCCGCCCGATGCACATCCCCACTTTTCACTCCGGCATGATCCATCTTCTCCTGAGCCTCGGCGAGATCCTCAGCGTCAATCTCCAGCGTCTCCTGATCGCTGCCCTCAAGCGGAGTAAACGCCAGCTCGACCATAATGGGAAAATGATCCGACCCCATCGCCTCCAGCCGTTTCATCTCCACCAGCGTAAAATCCCGGCTATGAAAAACATGATCCAAAGGCCAGCGCAAGAAGGGATAGCTGGCATGAAAAGTATTAAACATGCCACGCCCGCGTCTGGGATCCAGCAAGCCACTGACCTTCATAAATAACCGCGTGGTGCGCGACCAGGCAACATCATTAAGATCGCCAGTGACAATCGTTGGATAGCGGGCCTGCGCAGCCGTATGCCCCACCGCTACCAGTTCACCATCGCGATTGGTTGACTCGTCATCCTCCGTCGGGCTCGGCGGTTTCGGATGCAAACAGTGCATCACCACCTGCTGACCATCGGCCAGCTCAACGCGAAAATGCATCGACGGGATCCCTGCGGCAACCAGATACTGAATGCGTGACTTGGACAACGGCAAACGCGAATAGACATGCATGCCATATAAATTGTCCAAAGGACATTTCAGACTATGGGGATACTCGGCCTCAAGGGGGGTCATCTGCTGTTGCCACCAACTGTCGGTTTCCAGCAGCACCACCACATCCGGCTGATGGCGGCGGATAATATGCAACAGCTTTTCACTATGACGATTGGTCATCAACACATTACAGTTAATGATTTTTATACGCGGATTCTGGCTCTCCGGTGTGGTTTTTACCTGCACTCTCGCCAGACGCGTATAGGGAAAAATCCACCAGCCGTGGTAAAGCGCACAGGCTAACGAAAGGGCCACCACCAGCCAGGCCAGCGGCCCGGCGGAAGGCAGCAAACATAACTCAATCAGCAGAAAAACGACCGACAGCACCGCCATTTGTAGCCGCGGAAAATCCCAGACACGAACCCACCAGCGCTGATTACGCGACAATGGCAATAGGGTTAACAGTGTCATTATCAACGTCAGAATAGCCACCACCAGGCGAGCTCTATGCATGTTTATCTCTTATCAGGGTGCCGTCGCCGGTACATTACACCAGTTATGCTGTGCCACAATGCCGCCATCGGGCGAGGTATAACCCATGCAGCCTAAAATACTGTCGAACAGTTTTTCATGATATACCGGTGTTTTATCTTTAGCCAACTGCTGTAACTGCTGGAAACCCTGACGATTATGTCCATTGGCAAGGAACTTGTCAGAGGCCCACACCATGATCGGCACCTCGCGCTGTTCAATAGGGGCATGATCACGCGGCGTACCGTGAAAGTGCATGTTTTTGGAAATGGATTCACCGTGATCAGAAGCGTAAAAGACAATGGCATTTTTATCACGCATCTGATTTAACACCTGCTCAAGGAAGTTGTCGGTATACAGCAGTGTATTATCGTAGGCGTTGATCATTTCGTCGGTGGAGCAGGAATCATCGATGCCCATACATTCCGGTTGGTAACGGGCAAAATTACGCGGATAGCGATCCGAATAAAGATAGTGGGAGCCTTTGGTATGCAAAATGATTAGATGCTTGCCTTGAGGATGGCGTCCGATAGAGTCTTTCATCTCATCGATCAATAGCATGTCGTCAATAGGTTTTCCGGCATTGCGCTTTTCTGAAGCAATGCTTTCCCGCAGCGAGTAGTCATCAGCCTTGGTCTTGTTATAGAACCAGGCCTCACTTTGCATCGAATAGAGGTCAGAGCTGAACCCCTGACTTTTTAACAGCGAAAATACGTTCATTTCTTTAAGCGTGCGCTCGGGATTATCAGCGGCGCCGCCCATGCGGACAAACATGCAACGTAAAGAGAGTTTGGTGGAGGTATCACAGGAATAACCCTGCAAGGCGACCAGATTTTTCTCTTTATCAAGATTGGGGGTGTTGTCACGGGCATAACCATAGAGGCCCATATGGTCGCGGCGTGCGCTTTCACCGATCACAAAGACCACATAAAGATCTTTCACATCAGTTGGTGGAACGTAAGTGAAATGTTTGGCCGGATCGAAAAGGTTTTTGGTGTCTTCCGCCTGGCTGTAAGAGCTGTAGGCAAAAAGTCCCAGAGCGGAAAGCCAGTTTGACGGTGAATAAGTGCCGGCCACAACGCCGCCATAGCTGGCCATTGAACGATTATTGACCCGATCGTGCGCGTCCTGACGGTTACCCATCAATTTCAGCGGTACCCAGCACACCAGTCCAAACATAATCAGCAGGGCGAATTTGCTCGCCAGTTTTCGCCAGCGGGTTTCCAGTAGCGCGTCGCCAGGCATTTTTGCGACCCACAATAAAACCAGCGGCAGCAGGCTCAGCACCACCACCCAGAGCAAAAAGTGGTTGCCCACTGATTCTTTTGACAGATCGAAAGAATCCACTGCCAGCGCAGAGGCAAGAATGCCGTAGCCAATATCGACATTAAAAATAATCATATAGTAGGCGGCTGCTACTGAGGAAACCACCACAATACTGAGCAAAATGCGGTAGACGGTCTTGCCGGTAAAAGAGACCAGCAAAGTCAGGAAATAGACCAGTGCAAACGCTGACAACATCTCAACCATCAATGACAGGTTGTTATCATTTAATTGCTGATAGCGGCGGAAAAAAATCGGAAGGTTAAGCAAGATGCCTAAGTACAGCGCAATAAACAGTGAAATTTTCTGTTGTGATAATTCTCGTAATTTATACATCAGTAGATAAAGGCTCATTCAAAGTATTAGTATGCGTCTGCTGCACGCTCGTACCGGAGCCAAACTACTTTACCAAGAGGCTACCTCCGTTATCCCTATAAGACCCTGAAATTCGAGTTTTGGTTTCATTTCATTTATTTCAAACGATAAATTAATGTAACATATTTTACTTTTAAGATAAAAATCAATATTTTACGTATTTATTAAAATCATATTTTTTATATTTTATTGCCGATTTATTTAATCTTTTTGTGCTATGGCTGAAGTTTATGCCCAAAAAACCACCAGCCAACTTTCCAACAAGGCACGATCCCTTTGCCGCCCTCTGCAACCAGATGCTCTACGACAGAAATCTTTAATAACAAAATTGTCAACAAGTTGTTACCAACGAAGTCTGGTATATAACCTGTTTTTACCTATTATCAATAAACAGCTCACCGTCCCCCCTTTTACCCGCAGCCCATTGATTGGACTGTTTATTGAATTCCCATCTATTTTTACGACAACCACTTTGGAGCTTTTTATGATTACGTCTACACGCCTTGCCGGCCTGCTGCTGTCTTCGCTGCTGATGACCAGCGGTGCTTTTGCCGCCGATAGCGGCCACGCTATCAAACCGACGCGGGGCACCATTGATTCTGTTACCGCCACCTCCCTCTCCTTGACCACGCGCCAGGGTGAAAAACTGGATGTTAAGCTCACCGATCAAACCAAAGTTACCCAGGTGACAGAAGGTAAAATGTCTGATATCCAGCCCGACAGTTTTATTGGCACCGCCGCTGTTCCGCAGGCAAATGGCACGCTGAAAGCGCTGGAGGTGCACGTATTTGCTCCCAGTATGCGCGGCAGTGGTGAAGGTTTTAATCCATTTGAGTCTGCGGATGGCAAAATCAACACCATGACCAACGGCACTGTCGGCAAACTGGTAAACAGCAATGGTCGTACGCTGACGGTTAAATATCAAAACGGTGAAAAAACCGTTGTAGTGCCGGATGATGTCCCCGTCGTCCTGCTGGCACCAGGCGATCGCAGCCTGCTGAAACCCGGTGCGCATGTGGTGCTATTCCCGATGAAAGATGCCCAGGGAGCATTGGTCGCCAGCCATATCTCGGCCGGGAAAGACGGTGTTGTTCCGCCAATGTAATCGGTTTGCTGCAGGGAAACACCTATGCGTAAAACAAAGATTCACCCCTGGCCAGTGAGGCTATGTCACTGGATCAATCTGCCGGTGATGATTGGCATGGTGATGAGCGGTTGGGGGATCTATAACGCCGATCCTCTGTTCGCTTTTACTTTCCCGCAGAGCGCTACCTTGGGTGGATGGCTGGGTGGCAATATTGCCTGGCATCTGGCGATAATGTGGCTGCTGGCAGCCAATGGGCTGTTTTATCTGCTCTGGGGTCTGCTTAGCGGCCATTTTTCCCGCCGTTTGTTACCTGTCACCCCGACCTCGGTCTGGCAAGATCTGCGCCGGGCGCTGCGTTTTGCTTTGCCTCATTCGGCTGGCCACTACAATGCGGTGCAGAAAGTGATGTACCTGGCGGTGCTATTGCTCGGGATATTACTGGTAGTGTCGGGTTTATCGATTTGGAAACCGGTGCAATTAAGTGGACTGGTGGCGTTGCTGGGCGGCTTCACCCTTGCCCGTTATGTCCACTTCTTTGCCATGAGCGGCATTGTGCTTTTTGTGGTGATCCACCTGATTATGGTGCTGCTGGTGCCTAAAACGCTGCCGGCAATGATCACCGGTGGCAACGCCGGGGTAATCAAGAAACAGGAGCAGGTCGATGAGTGACCTACCACCGCGGCCCAAAATCATTTTGCAAGCAGACCAGCGCAAACAGCTGGCGAATATTCAGCGTCGGTTGCTGCTTAAATCAGGACTGACGCTGGGTGCTATTTCGATGCTCACCGGCTGCAATATGCAAGATGGTGATGAGGTAGATAAAGTCTTGTGGGCGATGTCTCGTTGGAACGATCGGGTACAAAGCTGGTTGTTCAGTGGACAGAAGCTGGCGCAGACTTATTCCGCAGATCAAATTACGCAACCATTCCGTTTTAACGCCTATTATCCCGAATATAATGTGCCGGAGATAGATATCCCTAACTATCGCCTTGAGGTGTCGGGAAAAGTCGAGAAAAAAGCCCCCTGGACTCTGGAGCAGTTGCGGCGTTTACCGCAAAGCAGCCAGATCACCCGGCTAATCTGCATTGAAGGCTGGAGCGCTATCGGCCAGTGGCAGGGCGTACCGCTAAAAGTCTTCCTGCAACAGGTGGGGGCCGACCTTAATGCCAAATATGTGGGATTCAAATGTGACGACCGCTACTATTCTAGCATCGATATGGCCACGGCACTCCATCCGCAAACTATTCTGGCCCTCGATTTTGGCGGCAAACCTTTGCCTCCCGACTTTGGCTATCCGCTGCGGCTAAGAATGCCAACTAAACTTGGCTTTAAAAATGCCAAACATATTGCGGCCATTTTTGTAACGGATAATAATCCGGGCGGCTATTGGGAAGATCAGGGCTACAACTGGTTTAGCGGTATCTAATGACCGGAGACGGGATAACGGGGTATTGCCCATAAAAAAACCGCCCCGAAAGGCGGTTTATGCGAATCATTGCTGCCCCGACAGGCAGCCATGGTTCGATAATTAGAAGCGGTAACCCACGCCAGCAATCCAGGTGCCAACATCAACACTGCGGATACGGCTTTGTTCGTAAGATACGTCCAGAGCAACGTTTTGCATTGGGTTGAACTGCAGACCGGCACCGTAAGAGAAACCGACATCGCTGGTGTCAGATTTCTGACGCAGTTCGGTAGACTGTGCATTCTGGTTTTCAGCAAATTTGCCGTAACCGATACCGACTACACCGTAGATGCTAGCCCAGTCGTTCAGACGGTAAGCTGGACCTGCAGTGATGCCGTAGTACTGAGCTTTATCATAAGAGTTGCTGCTCAGAGAGTGATCTTTTTCAATATAAGTAAAAGATCCGATAACACCAAGTGGGTTGCTATCTTGCTCGAAGCGATATTTCAAGTTGAAACCTTCGGCTTTGTTAGCGACGCCCTGCATATCGCCCTGAGCATAACCAGCTGTCACAGTGCTGGTATCAGCGAATGCACTTGAAGTACCTAAAGCTACTACGCAAGCTAATGCGGAAAGACATGCAATTTTCTTCATAACCACCTCAAAAAAGGGAACCAAAAATAACCTTCACCATCAAAATATAACAAAAAGCAGTGTGAAACTCTGCCTCATATAAGATGTCCAAAGCATCATAAGGTGTAACATAAAGTTTCCAACTCGTTATATCCCCTTCAATTCATTCTGTTTTTTGCCTGTAATAATATAAGGTAAACTTATTGAACTTTTTGGCATTAGCAGAAAAATCCTAATTTTTTGTGCAAATAACCAGCAATTTTTTGGGTGATTTTCTGATTAGCTCATTGAAGAGAAAGTTTTTTTTCCACTCAGCTCACACAAATGCATCATAGATCTCCGGTTGCCAGTACACTATCAGGGCTGCCAAAGTCGACCTCCCCATTGCGGGCAAAAACCTTAGCGGACAAGAAATACAAGCTCGCCAACGTCAGCGAAGCGGAAACCTCTACTCTATGGATCCATCGTCAGTGAAAAATAATCCGTCAGAAAATCAGCCTGCTAAAACGTCAATCCCGCCTTTGATGCCCGTTGTCGCCAAAGCACCCAATCCTCTGTTTGCGGTGGCGATGATCCTGATCGCCATGCTCTCTTTACAGGGAGGGGCCGCTTTGGCGAAAACCTTGTTCCCATTGGTGGGTGCACAGGGGGTAACCGCATTGCGCCTGGGAATAGGTTCGTTGATTTTGCTTGGCTATTTCCGCCCCTGGCGCCTGAGCATGCGCGGCGGCAACCTGCGTGCATTGTTCATTTATGGTCTGGCGCTCGGTTGTATGAATTACACCTTTTATCTGGCAATACGTACGGTGCCGCTGGGGGTTGCCGTAGCGCTGGAATTTACCGGGCCGCTAACCGTCGCCATGTTCTCTTCGCGACGTGCGGTAGATTTTATCTGGGTATTACTGGCGGTATTGGGCCTGTGGTTCCTGCTGCCGATTGGGCATAGCGTCTCGACCATCGACCCTATGGGGGCGTGCTTTGCGCTGATAGCGGGTGCTTGCTGGGCGGTATATATTCTGGCAGGCCAACGGGCGGGAAGCAGTTACGGGCCAGGCACGGCGGCGCTGGGATCGGTGATTGGGGCATTGATATTTTGCCCGCTGGGCATTATGCAGGCACAAAGCGGGCTGTTCAGCCTGGATATCCTGCCTATTGGGCTGGCCATTGCCTTGCTGAGTACCGCGTTACCCTACTCCCTGGAGATGATGGCATTGACGCGCTTACCCGCCAAAACCTTTGGTACCTTAATGAGTATGGAACCGGCAATGGCGGCTCTTTCAGGGATACTGTTCCTTGGTGAGCTGCTGACCCCATTGCAATGGCTGGCGCTGGCGGCAATTATTGCCGCATCGGCCGGATCCACCATGACGCTGCAAAAACGGGACAAAATCCGCGACCTCAAAGTCGATCCGCAATAATTCCATGCTGCAGTTGCCTGGCAACAGGCAACTTCGCCTTGCGGCCCCGCAGGCCACCACCCCGCACCTGATCATTCCGCCCGACCCAGTGAGTGCTGACTAACAACGCAGCCCATATGGGCGCAGCCTGCGCCAGCGAAGGTTATTGCCTGAGGCGATCATTTTGCCTGGTTTTTTAATTTATCCTGTTAATAAATCAAGATTGTTTATTACCCTCTGACATCTGCGCTAATAAAGCTTCTTTTCACAAATAGCCCTGTACTTATAAAATTGCCGTTATGCAGAATTATCTTAAAGATAACTCAGGCTCCCCTACCCAAACGGAAATAATAATCAAAAGCATTACTACCCGAAATAATCAAACCTTAGCGCCATGAAAAAAATAAATATTTTCAATGATTTAAATATATATATCATAGCGTAAATTGATATTCAGAAAGCGAACGTTCAACCTTAATCCAGCCATCTGAAAATAACTGATTAACTTATATATCAGCAGTAAAGCCTCTATTTATCAGCCGCTATGGGTCTATTTACTGCTGCCTATATCATTGATAGGTGATGTTTTCCAATGCGATGTTGAAAGCTTGCTATACTTATTCCCGTAACCCAAAAATGACAACTCACTGAAGAGGATATTAATGATGAGTACCGCTAAACTGGTGAAAACAAAATCTTCAGACCTGCTCTACACACGTAATGATGTTGATGAAAGCACCAAACTTGAAACCATCAAGATACTTAACAAGTTAGTCACTGAATTCATCGACCTGTCGCTGATCACCAAGCAAGCCCATTGGAACATGCGTGGTGCCAACTTTATTGGCGTGCATGAAATGCTCGACGGCTTTCGCACCGCCATCACCGATCATCAGGACACCATAGCAGAACGTGTTGTGCAGTTGGGCGGTGTCGCCCTGGGTACCGTGCAGGTGGTCAATGATAAAACGCCGCTTAAAAGTTACCCTACCAATATTCATACCGTTCAGGAGCACCTTAAAGCGCTGGCCGAACGTTATGCGGTGGTCGCCAACGATACCCGCAAAGCGATAACCCAGGTTGAGGACGAAGACACAGCCGATATCTTTACCGCAGCCTCTCGTGACCTCGATAAGTTCCTGTGGTTTATCGAATCCAACATTGAGTAACGACCAAAATCTGTACTGCTCCACAATAAATGTTGGCAACAATCAAGATAATGGAGAGCTTCGGCTCTCCGTTTTTTTTTAATAAAGCTGGCTAAATTCCGCCATACCGCGTAAAACGTCGCGACTGTAGGCCATAATCATCCTGCCGGACATGTTCTACCCCCGGTTTGTGCAATGATTGGCTGGATCTTTGTTGCACCATAAAAGCGCCAACACTCCCTCTTGCAGTAGCAATCCTGACTTTCCCATCGTCTGATCGCTCCACAAACAAGCACGAAACCATCAACGCAAGATAAAAAATTAGCATAAATGCGCACTTTTTGTATTACAATGTTAACAAGTACGCCTATTTATCAGCAAAATTGGTCATAGTTTATGCTATGCACCATAATGAGACTCTATCGGGTTGCGTGGCACCATATTGGTGCATGACCAGGCTGCATCGCCCATTTTGTAGAGCAAAATGATAGCTAACCCTTTGAATTAAAAGATTCACACAAAAACGGCATAACTTTTGCTTATCACCCTGCGTAACGATAAAGGGTATGTTTTCCCATAAAATATAAAGGAAATTGCACTTATGAAGTCGATGTTAAAAGTTTCCCTGGCCGCTCTGACGCTGGCCTTTGCAGTTAGCTCTCACGCAGCAGAAGAAAAACTTATCGTGGCAACCGACACGGCTTTTGTCCCTTTTGAATTTAAACAAGGTGACAAATACGTCGGTTTTGATATCGATCTGTGGGCAGCACTGGCAAAAGAAATGAAGGTTTCTTACACCCTGAAACCTATGGACTTTGATGGGATTATTCCTGCTCTGCAGACTAAAAACATCGACCTGGCTCTGGCCGGTATCACCATCACCCCACAGCGCGCCCAGGCCGTTGATTTCTCTGATGGTTATTACACCAGCGGTCTGATCACCATGGTGAAATCAGACAACAAGGACATCAAGGGCACTCAGGACCTGAATGGTAAAGTGGTTGCAGTGAAAAGCGGCACCAGCTCCATTAACTACATCACTGCCAACCTGAAGCCAAAAGACGTTCGCCAGTTCCCGAACATTGACAGCGCCTACATGGAGCTGGGCACCGGTCGCGCCGATGCGGTGTTGTTTGATGCGCCAAATATTCAGTACTACATCAAAACTGCCGGTCATGGCAATTTCAAAACTGTAGGCCCGGCAGTTGCTGGTCAGGACTACGGTGTTGCCTTCCCGAAAGGCAGCCCACTGCGTGATAAAGTTAACGCCGCTCTGAAAACCCTGCGCGCTAACGGTACTTATGCTGCTATCTATAAAAAATGGTTTGATGCCGAACCTAAATAATTGCCGTATTGAGGTATAGCTGCTTTTTGCCATAAAAAGTTGGCTGTATCGCCCGACCCTGCGTGAAATTTTCACCAGGGTCGGCTTGTTTTTATTGATCAGGAGATTAATCCATGCAGTTTGACTGGAGCGTTGTTTGGGCCGCTCTTCCAATTCTTTTCGAAGGCGCCAAGATGACCCTGTGGATTTCTATCCTGGGTTTAGTTGGGGGCGCAATTATCGGCGTCATTGCGGGCTTTGCGCGCGCGTTTGGCGGAGCTATCAGCCGTAATATTGCCTTGGTATTTATTGAGCTTATTCGTGGTACGCCGATCGTCGTTCAGGTGATGTTTATCTATTTTGCCTTGCCAATGATGATCAGTGGTCTGCGTATCGATCCGTTTACCGCTGCGGTGGTAACCATTATTATTAACTCCGGTGCCTATATTGCCGAGATCACGCGCGGTGCCGTGCAGTCTATCAACCGGGGCTTTCGTGAAGCGGGACTGGCATTGGGACTTTCCCGTCGTGCAACCTTGCGTTACATCATAATGCCACTGGCTTTGCGTCGTATGTTGCCACCTTTGGGTAACCAATGGATTGTCAGTATCAAAGATACTTCGCTGTTTATCGTTATCGGCGTAGCGGAACTCACTCGTCAGGGTCAGGAAATCATTGCCGGTAACTTCCGTGCCATGGAGATCTGGAGTGCTGTTGCCGTTATCTATCTGATCATCACGCTGGCACTGAGCTTTGCTATGCGCCGCTTAGAACGCAAACTGAAAATTTTATGATTGAATTTAAAAATGTCTCCAAACACTTTGGGCAAACCCAGGTGCTACACAATATCGACCTGAAAATTACCCAGGGCGAAGTCGTGGTCATCATTGGACCTTCAGGTTCAGGAAAATCAACGCTGCTGCGCTGCATCAATAAACTGGAAGAGATCACCGCCGGCGAACTGATTGTCGACGGACTGAAAGTCAACGATCCTAAAGTTGACGAACGTCTGATCCGTCAGGAAGCCGGTATGGTATTCCAGCAGTTTCACCTCTTCCCGCATATGACTGCCCTGGAAAACGTGGCCTTTGGCCCGATCCGTGTGCGCGGTGCCGGTAAAGAAGAAGCACAGAAACTGGCGAAAGAGCTGCTGGCCAAGGTCGGTTTGTCAGAGCGAGCGCATCACTATCCATCCGAGCTTTCCGGTGGCCAACAGCAACGTGTGGCTATTGCCCGCGCCCTGGCGGTAAAACCCAAGCTGATGCTGTTTGATGAACCTACTTCTGCACTCGACCCGGAACTGCGCCATGAAGTGCTGACCGTGATGAAGGATCTGGCGGAAGAAGGCATGACCATGGTGATTGTGACCCACGAAGTCGGCTTTGCCGAGAAAGTGGCATCGCGCCTGATCTTTATTGACAAGGGTCGCGTCGCCGAGGATGGTCCTCCGGCTGAGCTGATTGCTCACCCGCCAAGTGACCGGCTGCGCGAGTTCCTGCAACACGTATCATAATAAAAAGGCCTCGGTTGAGGCCTTTTTATTGGGCTCTACATAAGGGCCGGTGATTACTTTCAACAACTTAACCAACACTACAAGCAATCAGGAGCAACCTCAAGCACCTGTAGTGTGGACAGTATGTGGACGCTAAAGGCTTACATTACCTTTTAATGGATTAAAGGTAATTGCGTCTTTAAGGAAGTCCGGCGAAAAATGAGCATATGTCATAGTTTGCTTTATAGAAGCATGGCCAAGAATCCGCTGTAGCGTAATAATGTTCCCGCCGTTCATCATAAAATGCGTCGCGAACGTATGGCGTAAAACATGCACAGCCTGACCTTTGGGTAAGTCCGGCTTTACTTCCTTTAATAGCAGCCTGAACTCGGCATAATCTGCTTTAGGAAATAAAAGCCCTGATCCACGCTTCATAGTTTCGTCCGCAATACTTTGTGAGATGGGTACCGAGCGTTTCTTACCGCCCTTAGTCTCCACGAACGTCACTCTATTATTAACGATATGCTCAGATTTAAGATTCACCACTTCCCCCCAACGCCCGCCCGTGCTTAAACACATGAGAGCAACGAGACGATTCTCTCCCTCCAGCCGAGCCAACAACCTTGTAATTTCATCGTTAGTCATAAACGACATGGCTGACTGGGATTCTTTTAGTTTAGCGATGCCACGCAATGGGTGCTCCCCATGATACAGGCCTGCATCGATGAGGAAAGTAAAGACCCCACCCAACAAAACTAAGTTTCGATTGACGGTGGAGGACTTAACACCCTGCGACAAACGTCTGGCTCTAAACATCGTGATTGCATTTTTATCTAACTGAAATCCACAGGGGTCATTAAGGCACCGATTAATCAATTCCAGCTTAACCTTATCCTGATCGCCGTATTTGGCATTTTTGCCGTTGTACAGCCACCATAGCTCTATCAATTCTGATAGGGGGCGCTTATCTGCCGGTTTAGATAGCCATTCTTTTTCGTGGTAGTTAACCGCGACATATTTCTCGAATGCTACCGCCTCATGTTTGCGATCGAACTTACGCCGGATGCGCTTTCCGTTGCGCCCCTGCGGTCTCATGTCCACTTCATAACGACCGTCGTCGAGCTTCTTAATTGACATAGTGAAGCCCTCCAAAATCGACGGAACTGCAAATACTTTGTAACTCTATGAAATGCAAAAAATCATTGTGTAACGTTAGCCAGTCTTTTGGCCGGAGTGCGGCAAGGTTTTGTTGTCTTGCCCATAGTGTGCGAGAACCGGCGCTATTTGGCCGGACTCCGGCGCTATCTCATCCGTCATAAACCACAGTGTGTATTTCATAAATTTTGGATGACTGAGTATTTTCATCGCTGCCTCTGCACTCATTCCCTTTGATCTAGTTTCATAGCTAGACAACGTGCTATAGGGAACGCCGGTTAACTCACTGAATTCCTTCCTATTCAATCTTTCTGATTCACGAATCAGCTTGATCTTCTCTGAAATGTCTATTGACATAATTCCCCCATTGCATGAAACTTTGCAAATCGTAGTAATTACTTGTTGTTTGTAGTAACTACACCATAATCAATTAAAAGCCATTACAGGCAACTAATTGCACTATTGGAGAGGGTAACAGATGAGTAAACAAGTCGTAAGTCTTTCAGATGCACTGCCATATCAAGAATTTGCTAAAGCAATTGGCAAATCGTCGGATGCAGTCAGAGGGATGATTGAAAAGGGAAAATTACCAGTCGTTGAAATGCGCAATCCAGAAAATCCAACTGCACGTGGTGAATCATGGATTTACCTTCCTGCTTGGAACGCTGGCATGAAGTTGGCTTTTGAAAGTCGTCCGAAGGAAATCCGTGACGGTTGGCTAATGTGGCTAGGATTGGGTGAGCCGCAATGATCCATTCAATTAAACAACCGATTTCAATAGCGCCATTGCTTTGGAATAACCAATGCCAGCGTGTATTAGATTCAAAAATCACACATGGTAAAGGTCGCAAGGGCGTGATTATTCGCACCCGCCGCAAAAGCCGTTTGCCTTGCCTTAAGAATGCTTTTTCATGGGGGTCGAAATGACAGTAATCACTATCGCCACTGTAATGAATCAACCCGCCGGTTTACGTGCTGCTGTTGGTGAGCGTTTGGCTCCGGCTCGTTGGGAAAGCTCCTGTGATTTTTACAACAAAATGAGTGAGCGTGAACGCTTAACCGTCTGTTTCCACGCTCAGTTAAAACAGCGTCATTCTGTTATGAAACTGCAAGAAATGAATGAGAGTGACCGAGAGCGTATCGTGTGTGCGATTGATGAGCTGCGTGCTGCCTTTGCAAAGTACCGCAGCCGAGGGATTAGCAAGTCGGGGTTTATTGGTCGCCTTACTATTAGCGAGCGCCGCTCTTTATTCTTTCAAGCTGAATTAAGTGAAGAGGAATTTAGTCAACCTTATTGGCGTATTGACGATGAGCACTGCACATGGCGCGAAGCGCTTTTCCGAGCATTAAGAGAGCTGTTTAGCTTATTTGAAAATGCGCCAACAGTATTAACATCGGTAAGACCTGAAACTTATCTGCACTAATTAAATATAGCCATTTTTTAGAGGCGCTTGATTGCGTCGGAATTCCTATTATCTGGAGTTTAGAAACCTATGTATCAGACTATCGGCCAAGATATGCGAAATAAAGCGAATAACGACACACGAAACTGGATTTTGAATAAAGCGAGAAATGAAGCAAAGGCCGACGCCGCTGTCAGTTTCTCATCCCATCTTGATCGGCTGGCGACCCATGCAGCAGTCAATCACCTGTCTGATATCGAAATTATTGAGCTTCTGCGCCAAGAGTCTGAAAAATTCGACCATGCAGCGCGTACCCATAGTGTAGGGGGCAATCATGGGTGAGTGTCCGCGAGTCATCATCAATGGCGTATACGCCATCATGAAAACTAACAGTACCGATTACATTCTTGCTGACGTAAAGACGGATAAGAAAACACGTCAGGTTTATTACCCGAGCGTTGCAGTTTATTCGAGTGAGTTAAAGCTCACCGCCGACATTATCAATCTCTGCGCTAAGCGCGCTGTATTCCTCAAAACCATCAACAGTATTCGCGAGTTAATGAGCGAAGGGCATCGTATTGCTGAGCTTTGCCAGCAAGCCATTAACCAATTAAATAAAGAATCGGAGCAATAACAATGCCGGATTTAATGGATTTAGTGCAGGAAAGAGAGCTTGAGGTTTTACGTCACCAGATTGCGGCAAGTCGTATCACTGGCGGCATATCTGCGTCAATTTGCGAAGACTGCGACATGCCAATCCCCGCGGCCCGTCGTGCAGCGTTCCCCGGCGTGATGCGTTGTGTCCCATGTCAGGAACTCACCGAGCAGCAGCAAAAACATTTCAGGAAATCATGATGATTAATATTCCGGTTGGCGATAAGTGGGGCATCACCAGTGACAGCTTGCAGTTTATTTTAAACAAAACAAAAGTAGCGCAGTCAGGGACCAAGAAAGGACAAGAGTATTTAGAAGCCGTGGGGTATTACCCGCGAATGTCTCAGCTCGTAAACGGCCTAATGCATTTTCACATCCGCGATTCAGACGTTAAGAGCTTTGTCGATTTGTCTGATGAGGTAGAGCGCATCAGTGCCGTCTGTGGCGAGGCATTTTCACAGGTAGGTGAACTGAGTGCCGGCTGATTCAAGGGGGCAACATGCCCCTACGTCACCCCCTCCATTTAACACCGCCGACAAAGCCCCGTTTGTCGGCGCGTATCCTTGGAACGCCCCACGCCCGGCCATTTCAAAAGAGAGACCGCTTACCCGTGATGAATACCATCAGGGGCAAGATGCCTTATGCAAGATTGCTGCCCTGCCTAACTTCATCGGTGGTATTTTTTCCGGCCGCCATGAATACCTGCTTAAAAACTCTGGGCTGCTGACTGCACATCGTTTTTTACTCAACGTTTTTATTCCGCGTATCTGGCCGCGTATCCAGAGGATTAATGCTAAATATGCGATGAAAACAGACGGGAAAGCCTATCCGCTATTTGTTGATGACATGGCCCGTTTGGCGGGTATGAATGACAAGCAGCTAAAGCAGCTCGCCGCCCGTATTGCAGCCCATCATTTTGTCGGTTACGAAACGCTGAGCGATGCCTATATTAAAGAGCACGGCGGAGAACAAGCCGCTCTTTTCACCGATCGGGCTCAGGCTACGATTTACGGGCAACTAGCCGGTGATGTGCTGGATTTTAACGTCATACCCATGCACTGGAAAAAGTACTGTAAGCGCAAGTTAGATATGCGTTGTGTATTTTCCAGTATTGCCCGTCTGGTTAATGATGAATGGTGGATCCGCCAACTTAAAGCGCAGCGCACGCAGTGGCGTGAATCGCTGCTTATCGCCGCCGGTGAGGTGAGCTTACAGAAATCAGGTTATGCCAGTAAGCAAGCCATCCGCGACGTACGCGCGCGTCGTATGGCAAACATGGAATATCTGAAATCCCGCGAACTGGAGAACGTAGATACCGGTGAGCGTATTGATCTCATCGACAAAGTGATGGCCAGTATTTCCAATCCTGAAATTCGCCGTATGGAGCTCATGAGCACGATCGCGGGCATTGAAAAATATGCGGCCAGCGTGGGTGATGTAGGGATGTTTATCACGATCACCACCCCATCGAAATATCACCCGACACGCATGGTTGGTAAGAAAGAAGACCGCCGCGTTAACTTCAATCACCGCTGGGACGAAGAAGCATTTTCTCCGAAAGACGGCCAGCGCTATCTGGTGAAAATCTGGGGCAAGATGCGCACCGCGTTTAAAGACCACGGGCTAAAGGTCTACGGTATGCGCGTTGTAGAACCTCATCACGACGCAACACCGCACTGGCACATGATGCTTTTCTGCGATCGGGCTCAGCGTCAGGCGGTCATCGATATTATGCGCAGCTACGCGCTGAAAGAAGACGGTCACGAACGTGGCGCACAAAATCAGCGCTTTGAGTGTAAGCATCTGAACAAGGGCGGTGCTGCGGGCTACATCGCTAAATATATTGCGAAGAATATCGACGGTTACGCGCTCGATGGCCAGCTTGACCATGAAACCGGTCAAGCTCTGTCTGATACTGCCGCCGCCGTTACCGCGTGGGCGTCGGTCTGGCGCATCCCTCAATTTAAATCTATTGGCGTTCCTACCATGGGCGCTTACCGCGAATGTCGACGCATCCGTGGCGTTAGCCTGACCGCAGACTTTGACGAGCTTGTAGAGGCTGTGAGAGTCGCAGCGGATGCCGGTGATTTTGCGGCATATATAGAGGCACAGGGTGGCGCGAATGTTCCTCGCAATACGCAGACCGTACGAACGGCCCGCCACGTTATAGACGAGCTCAACGAGTACGACGAAGAGGTGCAGAAAGTCATCGGTATTTTTGCGCCACACCTCGGCGCTGATCACGTCCATGAGACACGCACGACTAAATGGCAAATTGTCGCTAAGTCTGTGGCCGTTGCCCCTCATCCTTTGACTTTAAAAAGCGCCTTCGGCGCGCCTCGGAGTCCTGTCAATAACTGTGGGGAGGTTCAGACAGGACTCGGACAGTGTTTGCCTTCTAAGCCTTCTGAGTATGCCGCAGCGGTGATGAAATTAGTTGAGCGCGGGGATTTGGGTGGAATGAGCCGGACGTCGCCAAGGTGCTGGGAGGTGCTGCAAGACGGCAATCACCAGCAATAAATCGCCAGCAACAAAGCTTTAATCCGTCAAAACCTCGTGAGCTGGCCCCGTCAGCGCGATTAACAAAGAAGGAGCGCGTAAAATTGGTCCGAATTAAACATAATTTGACTCAATACGGCATTTCTCCTACTCGATGGGAGCTTGAGGCGTTAGCCCGTGGAACTGCGATGAGTATAAATGGTAAAAGATTTTCCTATCAAGCATTTGATAAGGAAGAAATCGTTGAGGATATAGGTTGGGGTTGTTATTGATTTCCTTGCTTATTATACAATTTTGAATGAATGGTTTTTTGACAAATACACTGTGTTTTTTACCACTATCCAAAATTGATATTTATTGTTATTTTCTTTCGTTAGTACATACTGTTGCGCGAAATCAATAGTTTCTGTTGTACTGAAGTAAAAAACTTTAAAAACGGCCTATTGACCAATAGTAAGTTAAATTTAATGTGTCCTGTTCTTTGCACATTGATAAATCGTGAATTATTCTAATAACAAGCATATACCTACATCAAATGTATTCATTTAAATGGCTGATTGTTTGGTCATGCAGGTTTAAAGGAGATTAAACCTATGTTACAGCAAGCAAATGCAGTTCAGACTCAACAAGGCGTAGCAGCATCGCAAAATACGCAATCAGAATATCACTATCAGGTTGATATTGGACAATTACCACAATGCCCACCTGCTACTGCTCTAGCATTAAACAAAGACGGTTGGAGGTTTACTTCTAACCCTTTGACTAATAACTGTTTCGCTCCTGCACTTAAAAAAAGTCCGGCGAGGTCTTTCTCTTCTCCTTCTCAGGCTTGCTCTATGTGGGGGCTTTCGATGTATGAATCGGAAGCAGAGGCAAAAGATGCATATGCTAAGTTGAAAAAATCCATAAAAAACATAAAGAAAGTAATTGGTGATCATCTTTCAGTGGGCCAGTTGACCGTTGATGACGGCAAATGTACCCAGACAGGTAGCAATGGACACTTCGATTTTCACCCATTTGTTAATGTACCTTTCACTCAAAAATTTCACATTGTCTGTCAACTGCCATGATTAAATTAAAATCTAAGCGTATCAAGGCTACACATTTCAGCGAGTATACTTGGTTTGCTGATCTAATTGAGTTCGAAGGGCCTCTTCTTAGCCTTTACCGAGGGAGCGGATATAAAGATGCTTTATATTTCTGGTTGGATAACTCAGAACGTGCAAATAGATGGTGTTTCGTACCTGTAGAAAGAGCTGATTTAGATGATTACATTGCTCAGAGAGTTACTCTGAGTGATTTAATATTAAAAAATGATGAAGTTGTTATTTGTAATCATTATGCCGCTACTGATAGGAAAAACTATAACGTTTTGAAAATTGCCGACTTCCCTGTCGAGTATCGTCCGGATGATGACTCATACCTTTATGAGGAAATAGCAACGCAAGATGCTTTAAATTTAAGAGCTGAGCAGACGCAAAGTTTTATGCTTGGTCTTGATAATCAATTGTTTATTGATGACCTATCAATTATTCCGCGTATTTTCCAGCAACTCTATTGTTTCCATTATGGGTTAGCCCATCTTGGTATGACATCTGTGAGGGATGTTATGGGGAAATTGTTAGGTAATTGGACTGGTGGTGCATCTGCTGTAAATATCTTTACAGGTTTAAAAAATATAATTCCTGTAATACATCGGCCTCAGATTGCTTCACTACAGTTCAATTCCCCCGGCCATATCGAGTTGAATTTGTTACCAAATTTAGCACTCAGTATTGAACAGGTTGCTGCAAGGCTTTCAAGCCCGATTCGAACGAAACGAGCTGATGCTTTATATAAAAATACTTACTCGTACTTTAAAGATAATGGTCTTTCGGGATTTGATGATGAAAGGGGGTTGGAAGTCAGAGATATTTCCCCTGAAACATTGGAGAATATAGTTCAGCGGGTTAGGATTTTCTTTAAATGTTTTGGGTGGACAGATTACCACTCGAAATTTAATTTGATTGATGCACACCCACTTCAGCAGTTGAGAGCTGTTTTGGCATACTATCGGCGTTTAAAAATACTTAATCAGTATATTATTGACGATAAGCTTGAAATAGGACGTTCTCGGGTAGTTGGACGGTGAGTATTTCAATAGTGCTGTCTCTATATTATGTGATTAATTTATGAAGCACCTTTGTTATACGGGCATTGACACAGTTGTCATGCTATTTTGAATGCCATTGATAGTGTTTTATTTTTAAAGTATTTGGAGTGATGTGAGTGCTGAGTAAAGTAATTTAATAGCTGCATTTATAGTGCATGATATTGCATTGAATTATCCGTATGCTGTATATCAAGCCGTGCCTCTTCTGGCGCGGTTTTCATTGGGTCGGGCAACTGCATTAAAAGCGACACATAAAGCGGGCAGGCGTGGCGGGGATAGCATTGCGCGCAAAGGGTGTTTGCAGGGTTTTATTCCCGCGCCTGAACGGGCCGTGGTGAGGTTCTCTATTCTTCACGCGATGTTGATGTGCGTCGGCGCTTTCGCGGCGTGTGGTGCATCTGGTGGCCTCATGGCGCAGGTGTAAAAAAGCCGCCCTGTCAGGCGGCGAGGTCATATCTGTTCTGGGTTTATAATTCGTAGTCGGTGAAGCGGATCACCTCCTGCCCTACCCACTGGTTTAATTCCTTCATCCGCTCCTGTAGCGGTACCAGTTCGTTACGCACAAACACCTTGGCCGCTTTCTCAACGTCACCAAAACCACCGGTATTGCTGGGAATAATCCCCATCATCTGCGGCGGGACGCGGTGCGCACTGAGTAAGTCGTCGCGCGTCGCGTTCTTGATGTTAAAGAAATCATCTTTGGTTGCCACTTCGCTGAGCGGGATGATTTTAATCGCGTCGGGTTTGCCGTTCGGCGCGTGATAAAAAATGTTCCTGAAATTCCCGTCGCCTTTCGATTTGCTCATCATGTCGCGCAGTGCCGAGATATCTTCTTTGTTTTGCGCGGGGTCGGTCACGTACATCACGTAGCCCGCGTGCGCGCCGTTCTGGTAATACTTGCGGCGGTATAGCGTTGCCGACTCGTTGAGCCATGCGCTGTTTAAGGCGCTGAGGTATTCGGGAAGGCCGTAAAGCTCCTGATTAATATCAGGCTCTTGCAGATGGAAGATGGTATCCGGTGCAAAGGCGTGCGGTGCGATATAATTTTCGACGAACCAGTAAAGCCCCTCCTCCACGCCGCGACGGGTATATTTGGCCGGTGACGTTTCCAGTCTCAGTAACTGGCCGGAGCGGCTCTGGCGCTGTTCCATAAACCCGTTGCCAAAGACAATATAATCCAGCGCATAGCGGCTGAACTGCTGCTGAGAAAGCAGCGGGTGCGGGATAAAGGTGCTGGCGAGAATATTACGCTTCACGTACATCGGCGAGCTGTGATGAACAGCGGCGCGCATACTCTTTGCCAGCCCCGGAAAGCTGACCGGCGGCTCGTACCACTTTCCGTTATTGATGCACTCCACGTAATTGAGAATGTCGCGGCGATCCATCACCGTGGCCGGTTCATCAAAGCGAAAAAATTCGCTCTGCTGTACGTTGCTGGTCGGGGTGAGTTTCCGGGCTTTGCGTGATTTTTTGCTGGTCATATTAGTGCCATTCAATCGTAGATTTATATTGCTTACCGGAGCCCGCGGTTAGCGGCTCGTTGATGAGCGCGTGCATCGTCGCCCACGCCACGTCGGCGTGGCTGGCTTCTTCGCTGCGACTTGCCACATAGGTGGACTTTGCGCCGCTGGCGGTCATGGTTTTGCGGATAGCCATAAACGACGCGGTGATGTCGCTATAACCGGCGTCATACTGCAAACAACCGCGATGAATGGTGTTTTTGGCTTTCAGCACCATCTCGGTTTTTACTTCTGGTGTGTACTTAATTTCACGCGCCGCCGGGAAAAACTGCCTGACGAGCTGATAGACGCCCTGACCGACGGTGGTCGCATCAATGCCGATATATTCCACATTGTATTTTTCAGTGAGCGCCTCAATCGCTTTGGCCTGTGCGTCGAAATCCATGCCCTGCCACTGGTGGCGCTCCAGAATGCGGAAAATGCCGCCCTGCTGCTCTGGCGGGGCAATCACCACGCATCCAGCACTGTCACCGCCGTTGGCTTCTGACGGGTCGTAACCGATCCACACCGGTTTATCCTCAAACGGGTGAAAGGCGTAGGGGTTGAAGTCCAGCCATTCTTCTAAGCTGTCCACCATGCAGCTCTGCAATTCCTCAAACGGAAATACTGACGCCTTATCATCGACAAATTCACACATCAGCAGGTTTTGATATTCCGACGGGCTGTATTCGAGTGAAAGCTGGTTGATGTCGAACAGGTCGCAACCGCCCGCCAGTGCGTCATCAATCGTGACAATCTGCCGCCACTGGCCGTCAGCACACGTGACGCCCCCGGCTAAATGGCTGTGACTGAGGTCGAGCTGAATACGTTCGTCTTTGTTGCGTCGGCCCTTGTTAAATAGCTCGCCTGACCAGAACGAATAGGCGCTGTGCGTCAGGCTGGAGGGCGTTGAAAAATAGGTAGTCCGCCATTTTTTGTGCAGCGACATCCCGGAGGCGACTTTGCGCAGCTCCTGAAATTTGGGGATCCAGAAATATTCGTCCAGATATAAATTGCCGGTGTAGCTCTGCGCGGTGCGGATATTCGTACCAAGAAAGAACAGGCGCGCCCCGTTAGGGAGCTGCATCGGGTCGCCTTTCAGGTCAACGTCAACCAGCCGGGCAAAGTCGATGATGTAATTTTTAAAGACGTGCGCCTGTGACTTACTGGCCGAAATAAAGATTTGGTTACGGCCGGTTTTCAGCGCATCGAGCAGAGCCTCGCGGGCAAAAAAGAAGGTCGCGCCAATCTGGCGAGACTTAAGAATATTGCGGATACGGTGCTGTAATCCCGCCTGATACCAGCCGCGCTGATATTCGAATGCATCCTCGATAAACACCTCGCCAAGTTTGGCAATGGCTTCATCGCTGAAGACGTTTTTCTCGACCTTCTTGCGCTCCCCCTTGTTGCGGTTTGCTACCGCCGGATTGAGATCCGCCTCGCTGCCCGTCGACATATAGCGGTTCACCCGTGCCAGCCGCTCAATCTGTCGGCCTAACAGGTCAATTTCTTTGAAGTCCTGCCCGTCTTTTTTGCTTTTCATCACGAGCTGGACGACCCGCGCCTCGATGCTGGTTTCAATGCGGGAAATCGGCGCCACGTGGTCCCATTTATCCCGCTGTTTCCAGCTCTGCACCGTCGGTTTTTTCAGGTTCAGCGTCTCAGCGATTTGCGCCACGGAAAACCCCTGCCAGTAAAGCAGGGTGGCCTGCCTGCGCGGGTCACTGATGAGTGTCGTGCCGTTGTTGTCGTTCATGCTTTCGCTCTGGTTGGAAAGAATAAACGCCACGCTACGCACCACAGCAACCCCGCGCATTACGCCGCTGTTGTATCAAAGATCGTCAGACGGCCATCGCTGGTCGTCGGGGCGTTAGCTCGGGAAACTGGCCCTCTCAGAAATACCCAACGAGTGGAGTCAGTCAGATGGCAAAGAAAGTATCGAAATGGTTTCGTATCGGTGTCGAGGGTGACACCTGCGATGGCCGCAATATCGAGGCAAGCGACATCCAGCAAATGGCCGCGTCGTTTGACCCGCGTGTTTACGGCTGCCGTATCAATCTGGAGCACATCAAAGGCTTATTACCGACGGGCGACTTTAAACGCCTCGGCGACGTCAGCGAAGTCAAAGCCGAACAGATTGATGATGATTCGGCGCTTAACGGTAAATGGGCGCTGTTCGCCAAAATCACCCCGACTGACGAGCTGGCCGCAATGGTCAAAGCCGGTCAGAAGATTTACACCTCCATGGAAATTCGTCCGAATTTCGCCAACACCGGTAAAGCCTATCTGGTCGGGCTGGCCGTCACCGATGACCCGGCCAGCCTCGGCACCGAAATGCTGGAGTTCAGTGCCCGCGCCACGGTAAACCCGTTCGCCGGTAAGAAAGACCAGCCCGAAGACCTGTTTTCTGTCGCGACGCTTGCTGTGCTGGAGTTTGAAGAACTCCCCGACACGCTGCTGACCAGCTTCGCCGAGAAAATAAAAGGCATGTTCAGCATCAGGCAGACCACCGACGACGCCCGTTTCACCGACGTGCAGAACGCCATCACCGTGGTGGCAGAAACCGTGCAGGCCGAAGGCGAGAACGCAGCGACCCGTTTCTCCGCGCTTGAGCAGCAGATAGCGGGGCTGAAAATCGAGGTGACCGCCGGTAGCGAGGCGTTTGCCACGCTGAAAACCTCACTGGATAACACCGAGAGCTATAGCCAGCCGCGCCGCCAGCCATCAGTCGGTGGTAACGGTGGCACCACGCACATGACCAACTGCTGACCGGCTTTGCCCGGCAATCACTCCCTATTTTGACTGAGAGACACTATGCGCCCGAATACCCGATTTAAATTTAATGCCTACCTGACCCGCTTGGCCGAACTGAACGGCATCGCCGTGGTGGATTTAAGCAAGAAATTCAGCGTGGAGCCGTCCGTCACGCAAAGCCTCATCACCACCGTGCAGGAGTCATCCGAGTTCCTGAGCAGCATCAACATGGTGCCGGTGGAGGAAAGCGAGGGGGAGAAAATCGGCCTCGGCGTGACCGGCTCCATTGCCAGCACGACCGACACCGACAGCGGAAAAACGCGCAAAACCGCCGACTTTATGGCGCTCAAGTCGCGTAAATACAAATGCGAACAGGTCAATTTCGATTTCCACATTCGCTATAACACCCTCGACCTGTGGGCGCGCTATCAGGACTTCCAGATCCGCCTGCGTGATGCCATCGCCAAGCGTCAGGCGCTCGACTACATCATGGCCGGATTTAACGGCGTGACCCGCTCGGACGATTCAGACCGCGCACAGTATCCGCTGTTGCAGGACGTGGCCGTCGGCTGGCTGCAAAAGCTGCGCAACGAAGCGCCTGAACGGGTGATGGATGAGGTCACCGATGAAACCGGCAAGGTGATTTCTGACAAAGTGCGCATTGGTGCGAAGGGCGATTTTGAGAACATCGACGCTGCTGTGATGAATGCCACCGATTTTCTGCTGGATGCGTGGCACGCCGAAGACCCCGGCTTAGTGGTGGTGTGTGGCCGCAAAATGCTGTCGGACAAGTATTTTCCGCTGATTAACAAGACGCAGGAAAACAGCGAGAAGCTGGCCGGTGACATCATCGTCAGCCAGAAACGCATCGGCAACCTGCCCGCCGTGCGCGTGCCGTACTTCCCGGACAACGCGCTGTTAATCACTCGTCTCGACAACCTGTCTATCTACATCATGGACAGCGCACACCGCCGCCATATCGATGAGGTTGCCAGCCGTGACCGTATCGAAAACTACGAGTCGCTGAAAGTGGACTTTGTGGTCGAGGACTACGGCTGTGCGGCGATGATTGAAAACATCGAGCTCGGTGATTTCACGCCGGTGAAGCCGGAAGAAAAAGCCGTCAACAACGGTGAGACCGTCAAAACCGAAAGCGAGGCGTAAACCATGCTGAGTCCCGCACAGCGTCACATGATGCGGGTCTCTGCACAACAAGCCTCAGCGCAGCGGAAAAGTGATCCGCTGCGTTCGGCACTGCCTTACGGGCAAATGCTGGTGAAGCTGCGCGGAGACCGTCTGAAACTGAAATCCATCCGTTCCGTGGAAAACAAAGCGTTGCACAAGCGCGCCATGCTGCCGTCGTATGCACCGTGGGTCGCTGGCGTACTGGCCGGTGATGCCGGTACACAGGACGACGTACTGATGACCATGCTCCAGTGGACGCTCGATGCGGGCGACATTTCCGGTTCGTTTGAGATGGCCCGTTATGCCCTGAAATACGGCCTCAGCGTGCCGCATAACCAGCGCCCCGTCGGTTATCTGTATGCCGAAGACGTGGCGCTGGCCGCCATGCGTGCCTTTAAAACCGGCGAACCGGTGGCGGCTTCCGACCTGCTGACCGTTATCGAGATGACCCTCACCGCCGATATGCCGGACGAGGTGCGCGCCAAACTGCATAAAATCACCGGGCTGGTGCTGCGCGCGGACCAACAGCCCAAGCAGGCGCTGGCCCATCTGAGCCGCGCGATGCAACTCGACATTAACACCGGTGTGAAAAAAGACATTGAACGACTGGAGAGAGAACTTAAGCCGGTGCTGCCTGCCGCGGCGGCCAAGCCCAAAGCCGCCCCGAGTGCGCGCAAGGTCAAGCCGAAAATGGCACCGGCCAGGCGCGGACGCCCGCGCAAGGTTTAACTCTCCGGTTGTGAACAGAACGCGCCCCGCGCCGGACGGCACGCAGGCTGATGCAGGTTTTAACCTTGTCTGATGCCTGCGTCCACCGTCCACCTATTGAGGTTTCAAAATGGACATTGTTATGACCGCAGCAGCGGACAGCGCCACGGGGGTTATTCCGCCCGTACCGGTAGACAGCCCGGTCATTACTAACACGTTTTTCTTTCCCGACGTTGACCCCGTACAGGTCAGTGAGCGGGTGCGTCTGGGCCACGTTGTCACCGATGAGCGAATGAGAGCGGCCATTAAGTCGGCCATGGCGGAAGTGAATGCCGAACTTTATCTCTACCGCGAACAGCAAATCCGGGATGGACATAAACGGCTTGCAGACGTGCCCGCCGAGGTGCTCGACGGCGAAAGTGTGAAGTGTTTCCACTACCTGAGCGCCGTCTGTGCGATGACTACCGCCGTGATTTTTGAACGCTATCGCAGCTATGACTCCAGCGCAAAGGGGGACAAAAAAGCCGAGGCGCTGGAGGTGTCGGTTGATGACCAGTGGCGGGATATGCGCTGGCACCTGTCGCGCTTGCAGGGGCAGGCGCGCGGCATGGTGAGCCAGCTCTGATGAAAGTTCTCGCACAACAGGGGGAGACACTCGACGCACTGTGTTACCGACATTACGGGCGCACCGGGGGCGTGGTCGAGTCGGTGCTGGCCTCAAATTTCGGGCTGGCTGAGCTCGGCGATATTTTGCCGCACGGTACCGCCGTCGAGCTTCCCGATGTCGATACCGCCGCCACTTCTGAAACCGTTCAGCTATGGGACTGACGATGGAAAAAATCACTTCTTCGATGGCCTACGCTATCGCCACCTTTCTGGCCTTTCTCGGCGCGTTGACGCCGCAGGATGTTGCTTTCTTGGTGGGTGCCGCCGTGGCCGTTGGCACCTTCTTTGTAAACTGGTACTACCGCCGCAAAAGCTACAAGTTGCTGGAACGTAACGGTCTGACGCGCGGGGTTTACGATGAGCTCAATCGTTAGACGTTGCAGCGTGGCCGGGGTGCTGGCGCTGGCTTTACTGTTGCCAGACCACCGCGCGGTTAAAACCTCCGATGCGGGTCTGGCGCTGCTGGCCAATCTGGAAGGGTGCCGCCTCAATCCCTACCAGTGCAGCGCCGGTGTCTGGACGTCGGGCATCGGCCACACCGCTGGCGTCAAACCCGCACAGGCGATCACCGAGCCTATTGCGGCGCAAAACCTGATTAGCGACGTGCTGATGACCGAGCGGGCCGTCGATAAGTGTATGCGCGTTGCCATGCCGCAGCCGGTGTATGACGCGGTGGTCAGCTTCGCGTTTAACGTCGGCACTGCTGCCGCCTGCCGCTCGACGCTGGCGTTTTTCATCAACAAAGGCGAATGGGGCAAAGCCTGCCAGCAACTCCCGCGCTGGGTGTTTGTCAACGGCGTGAAAAGTGATGGCTTAATCAACCGGCGCAGTGCCGAGCTGAAACATTGCCTTAAGGGGGTGTCATGAAAGTGGCTGTGTGTTTTTTACTGGTCACGCTGCTCCTGCTGGCCGCTGCGCTGACCGGCTTGCAGTCAGTGAGAAACAAGCTGACGGCGGCCAATGACAGTATTACGCAGCTCAAGCGCGACTTAAAAACCAGCGGTCAGGCGCTGGATGAGTTAAAAGCCAGCGCCGCGCGCAACGAGCGCGCGCAGGTTGTTTTACGCGGCCAGATTGCCGCCGCGCACACACTCGCCACACGCCGTAACCAGACCATCACGAGACTCCTCAATGAAAATGAAACCCTGCGCCGCTGGTATCAGTCTGCTTTGCCTGATGACGTTGCAAGGCTGCACAACCGCCCCGGGTTCGCCACCCCCGACGGTTATTTACGCTGGCTGTCCGAGGGTCAGCAGTTGCCCGATGCCGGCCAGCCAGCCGAAAACGAACGGCGACCTGAGTGATGATATTCGCCAGCTTGAGGGCGCGCTCGTGAGCTGTGCGCTGCAGGTTGAAACCGTGAAACAGTGTCAGGAGAACCATGATGTTAAAACCGGCCAGCCTCAAAAAAGCGCTCTTTAAATCGGTGCCGCTGCTGCGACAAAACCCCGACATGCTGCGCTTGTTTATTGATAACGGCGCGATTGACGGGACGCTGGCCGCCTCGCTGTCGTTTGAAAATCGCTACTCGCTGGACGTCACCATTACCGATTACACCGGTGACATGAATCTGCTGCTGGTCCCGGTCAATGCGTGGCTGCGTGAGAACCAGCCCGACATCATGACCAGCGATGAGGGTAAGAAACACGGCTTCACCTACGTCGCCGATATTAATAACGATGACAGTATCGACCTGCGTATGTCGTTACGCCTGACAGAACGCACCATCGTGAAGGAGACCGGCGGCGCGCTGCACGTCACTCAGCTCGGGGAGCCGCCGGAGCCGGTACCGGTTATTCGCCCAACGGCGCTTTATATCAACGGCGAACTGGTGAGTCAGTGGGATGAGTGAGTTTAAAGCCTTTGACGACAAACTGGCCGGACTGCTGGCCAGCCTTTCACCGGCCTGCCGCCGCCAGATGGCCGCCGAGATTGCCAAGCGGTTACGCGCCAACCAACAGCAGCGTATCAAACGCCAGCAGGCACCGGACGGCTCCCCGTATGCGGGCCGTAAACGCCAGCCTATCAGGGGCAAAAAAGGACGGGTGAAGCGGGAGATGTTCGCCAAGATGCGTACCACCCGCTACCTCAAGGCCAAAGGTTCGACCGAGGCGGCGACGGTGGAGTTTGCAGGCAAGGTTCAGCGCATTGCACGCATCCACCAAGAGGGGCTAAAAGACAAGCCGAACCGCCATAGCCAGCCGGTGCAGTATGAGGCGCGGCCATTGCTGGGATTTAGTGCGGCTGACCGTCAGATAGTTGAAGATGTGATCCTTTCCAGACTTATTGAATAAAAGGCCGCATGGGAAATGTGAATTACTTAATGGAATAGTATTGAAGCAAGATAAAATGATACAGTCGATTAAGATCTAGGATCTTATGTTATGCCTCAACTGCAAAACCATGATATCTAGATGAGTTGGCGCAATTAAGTTCGTGCGTAACGAGGAACCCGTCTCATAGCAAAACGGCCCTTAAAAACAAAGGCCGTTTGTATTTTATTTCATGCTTGCTGAATGTTAGTAAATATCTTTTCGTAATAGTCGATGGCCGACGTAGACATGAAGTTGCGCGGTGCCTCACTAAAATGAGCAAAGGCAATGTTTTTATAAATTGAAAAACTCTTTGAATTTTGCTCAAAAAATTGACAAGAACTATTTAACTGATGAATTGCCTCCAGTGCATAAAATTCATACGCATGCCCTTGAATTAAATATCCAGGGTGTGAGTAAAACTTCCTTTTAAGAAATTTATTGGTTGTTCTTGTTTCTGGCGTAAAATGCACACCAAATCCATTCCACAAATTCTTCACACGCAAAGTACAGCTTGGGTCAATCACAAAAGATCCATTTATGTATTTAAAGATAACACCACACAATCCCCCAAAATTGAAAATTTGCTGCCCATTAACTTTCGACAGTAAATTAAACTTATGAATAAACGATATCTTTTTTTCCAGCTTTTTCCAATCGTTAATGAAGCCATCGATTTTTGGATTTCCCGCAAGAAGAGATGATAAGATTTTTTTCAAAACTTTACTTGTCCAAAAATCATTTTCATAACTATATCCGAATGTGTAAAAAACAAAATCATTATCAATTAAACCATTTGATAATATTTCGTCGTGGTCTCGATCCATGAAGATAATGTGAGAATCTCCATCTGACAATGACGACAAATTTTCCACTATGGATTTAAGTGTTGTTTTTCCTCCTTCAACTTTTATCTCATACTTTCCATCAAAGAAGTTAGATATAATTGAATTATAAAATATATAGTCTGGAAGCTTAGTGATGTCGTTGCTTTCTCCTTTGCCTTCAATATGGAAAATTAAACTAACATCTCTGACTGTTGCCTCTGCAAACAATCCGTTTGGAGTTCTTGAAATGAAATCGTCTTCCATAACCTATACCTTTAATGCGAAATTTCTTCTTCTACCAATAACATCAGGAGAATGAGTGGCTAATAAAAACTGAGCATTAGGATTGATAGTCATAAGAGCATCAACAATTTTATCTTGCCATTTAACATGCAATGATACTTCAGGTTCATCTGCAATATAGAGGATAGGCTTGCGTTCACTGAGGTATATCTGACCAAGTAAAATTATCATCTGCTTTTCACCAGACGAAAGTTCATTCAAGCTAATATGACCATTCTTAGCCTTCATTACCAACTGATTTTGACTGGACAGTATTATCTCTTTATCACTAGGGAAAAATAGTTTAAATACATCGAAAAATTCATTTTGAGTTCTAAATATATCCTCTTTTTTCTTTTTGAGGTTCTCGTAATCTGCGATTAATGAGCTGGTTCTCCAAGCGTTAAACATTATCCCAAAGTCCGACACTGAAAGGTTATTACTTTTCTCCTCAATACTAGACATAACACCGCGTAATTTTTGGAAATAATTCTCTAATCTCTTGTTGCTACTACCCTCTTTTTGCGGAGACATAAAGTTAGATATTTCGCGAAGAGAAGCTTCCTCTTTATCTAGTTTATATGAATCGTTAAAAAAACTAAGCTCATTCTCCCCAGGAACTTCGAGCAATTTATTAAATATATCCCTCTGAAAGTTGCTAGCTATCTTGTTATATATTTTTGATTGTCTGGAAAATTTATTAATAAGCTCATTCTTTATTATATCAAGCTTGGTGTGTACCGGATCCGAATGTGGATCCGAATCCGAATCCGGAAAGGGGTCGTATTCATATTCTTTTCTTCCT
This sequence comes from Rouxiella aceris, assembly GCF_012933545.1. Taxonomy (GTDB): domain Bacteria; phylum Pseudomonadota; class Gammaproteobacteria; order Enterobacterales; family Enterobacteriaceae; genus Rouxiella; species Rouxiella aceris. The sequence goes on from NZ_JAADJU010000004.1 coordinate 418,633, forward strand.
GTTCTGGATAGAGGTAGAAAGTCCATCATTGAAAACTTAGATATCAAATTCTTAGCTTCATCAATCTTTTGATCCATGATATAGTTATACTCATCATCCTCTAGGTTAAACGTAAAAAAACTATCTTCGTAACTAATGATGAAATCAACGCTTGTCTTGCTTTTTTTCTCTACCCTAACCATTTCCCCTTTTGCGAATGAAATCAATAGCTCACTAAATGGCATTGTGAGCAACTGACTAACATCAACAGAAAGAGTATTACTTATAATGTTTATTATTGTAGTTTTACCAGAACCATTAACTCCGATGAGGAAATTAATGGATTCGTTTAGTTCTAGGTGGACGTTTTTATAACCCCACATCTTCTCAATGTGAATATAATTTATTTTGCTCATGTTTAATTTTCCAAGTTAAGTATTATGACCATCCCTAAGTCGAACCATTTTTTTGTTGTTTAAGCATCCATATACGACAAAGCCTAATGGACGCCATATTCTATGACTCAACGTCCATCTCTATCCCCTTATGCCTTTGTACATATCATCTATATGCCTGAAGATTTGCTTTGCTGAATTTTTGATGTCCATTTGGTGATGCATTTAGTAATCTCATATCAGTAGTTATCATCAAGAGGTGAAGAAGCTTGAGCTTATAAATTCTTGCTCGTTCAAAACAGGCTTGCAGCCAATGATTGTACTCAGGCCTGCACCAACGGATGGTTCTATATGCACATTTACGATTTTCTCAGCCTCAGTATAGTTGCGGCCAGAACAATAGTCAGCAACGATTTCTTATGCATTCGTAAAGAGCAGCCCGCATCCCGTAATCGTCAGGTATTGCTTTCAGACTGCAATCCAAGCTTCGTAACATTCGGCTTTAATATTATGAATTTTAACGGCTACCATGCTAGTCCTAATCTATAGGACTAGCATGTCTTTTCTAAAGCTACCCTTGCAAGCCATTCGCATCTAGCTAGGGAGTTTCAATGCCCATTTTAGAAATGTGCCTGAAATGCAAACGTCCGCTTTGCACAAAGACGACTGACAGATTAGTTTTTTCTCGCTTCAACAAAACATTAGATTAAATATGAACCCGTGCAAATTTGTCACTACAAAGAAGCACAACATTAATAAAATCATTCGATTTACTAAGTGCTTGTTGTACCACCGGCAGTCCTACGCCGCCACGTTGCCGCCGGATCTCACTATCGGCATCCTTTCCCTCATGAATACACTCGAAACCCTCTCTGAACTTGCCCGCGCGGTGCGCGACCTCATCCGAATTGGCGTGGTATCTGACATTGATACCGGGCAGGCACTATGCCGCGTGCAAACCGGCGAGCTGGTGACGAACTGGCTGCACTGGCTGACGCCGCGCGCCGGTAATGCACGCACGTGGTGGGCCCCCTCGGTGGGCGAACAGGTATTAATTTTGTCGCTCGGCGGCGAGCTCGATACCGGCTTTGTGCTGCCCGCTATCTACAGCGACGATTTTCCCGCGCCGTCGGTCTCCGCGCAGGCGTATCACATCCGGTTTTCTGACGGTGCCGTGATGGAGTACGAGCCAGACACCGGAACGCTGGCCGTCAGCGGCATTAAAACCGCCAGCGTGGTGGCGTCTACATCGGTCAGCGTCACTGCACCAAACGTCACCGTCATCGCCAGTCAAAAAATCACGCTGGATACGCCGGAAGTGGTCTGCACCAACAAGCTGACCACGGGCTCGCTGGAGGTCAAACGGGGCGGCGCGATGACGGGCAATGTCACCCATTCTGGAGGCGCATTTACGTCTAACGGCATTCAGGTTGATACCCATAAACACAGCGGCGTGCAGGCCGGTGGCGGACAAACGCAGGGGCCACAATGACCAACTCAAAATACATCGGTATGGCCCGCGAGTCAGGCCATGCCATTGAAGACATGGCGCATATTCGCCAGTCGGTCAGCGATATTTTACAAACGCCTGTCGGCTCTCGGGTCATGCGCCGTGATTACGGTTCTCTGATTTCTGAGCTGATTGACCGCCCGCAAAACGCAGCACTGCGCCTGCAAATCATGGCAGCTTGTTACGGGGCAATCCTCAAGTGGGAGCCGCGCGTCATCCTGAGCGCTCTCACCATTGACACGACGGTTGACGGAAAAATGGTGGCCAATATCACCGGCGCTCGTAGTGACACCTCCGTCGATTTCTCTCTTACCGTTCCAGTGAGCTGACACCATGGCAACGATTGACCTGAGCCAGTTACCCGCCCCGACCGTGGTCGAGGCAATTGATTACGAAGTGCTGTTAGCCGAGCGTAAAGCGACGCTGGTGTCACTCTATCCGCCCGAGCAGCAGGTCGCCATGGCGCGCACCCTGACGCTCGAGTCTGAACCCATCGTCAAGCTGTTGCAGGAGAATGCTTACCGCGAGGTAATGCTGCGCCAGCGGGTTAACGAAGCGGCGCAGGCGGTCATGGTGGCCTATGCCGTCGGCGCTGACCTCGACCAGCTTGGTGCAAATCAAAATGTCCCGCGTCTGGTCATGGTTGAGGCTGACGCTGCTGCGATACCGCCGGTGCTGGCCGTGATGGAGTCAGACAGCGACTACCGCCGCCGTATCCCGCAAGCGTTTGAAGGGCAGAGCGTGGCCGGGCCAACCGGGGCGTATGAGTACCATGCGCGCAGCGCAGACGGGCGCGTAGCGGATGCGTCGGCAATCAGCCCGTCACCGGCCAATGTCACCATTACGGTGCTGTCGCGTGAGGATAACGGCGAGGCCAGTACCGACCTGCTGGCGAGGGTTAATGCGGCGCTCAACGATGAAGACGTGCGTCCCGTCGCAGACCGCGTGACCGTGCAGTCCGCTGTCATCGTCGATTACGCCATTAGCGCCACGCTATATCTGTATCCGGGACCAGAAGCCGAACCCATTCGCGCCGCCGCCGAGTCAAAGCTTATCAGTTATATCAGTGCACAAAACCGCTTAGGCCGCGACATTCGCCAGTCGGCGATTTATGCCTCGCTGCATGTGGAAGGTGTCCAGCGAGTTGAGCTGGCATCACCGGTCACCGATGTGGTACTGGACAAAACACAGGCCGCCTTCTGCACCGGTTATCAGATAACGGTCGGCGGTTCGGATGAGTAGCCGCCTGCTGCCGGTGGGGTCGTCACCGCTGGAAGTGGCTGCCGCCAAAGCCTGCGCAGACATTGAGGCCCTGCCGGTGCCGCTGCGCGCACTCTGGAACCCGGACACCTGCCCGTTACGGCTGCTGCCCTATCTGGCGTGGGCATGGTCAGTTGACCGGTGGGATGAAAGCTGGCCCGAAGCGACAAAACGCTCGGTGGTGCGCGCGGCGTACTTTGTTCACCGCCACAAGGGAACCCTTGGTTCACTGCGCCGCGTGGTGGAGCCGCTCGGCTATCTCATTAAGGTGATTGAGTGGTGGAAAACTGACGAGCCTCCCGGCACTTTTCGTCTTGATGTCGGCGTGCTGGAAACCGGTATCACCGATGACATGTATCAGGAGCTGGAACGCCTGATACATGACGCCAAGCCGTGCAGCCGTCACCTGATTGGCCTGTCCATCAACCTCGACGTCACCGGCGTGTCACCGGTTGCCGTGGCGAGCTATGGCGGTGACCTGCTGACCGTTTACCCCTACACCCCTGAAATGATTACCGTATCCGGCGCGGGTTATTCCCCCGCGGCCATTCACATCATCGACACAGTGAGGATCAACGCATGACAGCAAAATTCTTCGCCCTGCTGACCAACCAAGGGGCCGCCAAGCTGGCGAATGCCGCCGCGCTGGGTACAAAAATTCAAATCACGCAAATGGGCGTCGGTGACGGTGGCGGCACGTTGCCAACCCCTACGAGAGCGCAGACCGCGCTGGTGAATGAAAAGCGCCGCGCTGTGCTCAATGGGCTGAGCGTGGACGCGGCCAACAGCAGCCAGATTATTGCCGAACAAATTATTCCCGAGAACGAAGGCGGATTCTGGATCCGCGAAATCGGCCTGTACGACAGCGACAACACACTGATTGCCGTGGCGAACTGTCCGGAAACCTATAAGCCGATGCTGGCCGAGGGCAGCGGACGAACGCAGACCGTGCGCATGATTTTAATCATCAACAGCACGGAAGCGGTGACGTTGAAAATTGATCCGGCGGTAGTGCTGGCAACGCGCCAGTATGTCGATGACAATACGATTGAAATGAAAATCTTCGTCACTGCCGCGCTAAAAGAGACGCTGTTGAAAAACCAGAACGGCGCGGATATTCCTGATACTGCGCAGTTTGTTAAAAATCTTGGGTTGGGGGATGGCTCCGCATTACCTGTTGGCATTCCCGTGCCCTATCCGCTGTCAACACCGCCATTAGGTTGGCTAAAATGTAACGGTGCAGCTTTCAGTAAAAACCAATACCCTAAACTGGCCCTCGCCTATCCAACGGGTTTTTTACCTGACTTACGCGGTGAATTTCTTCGCGGGTGGGATGATGGGCGTGGGGTCGATGGCGTGCTTAACCGTGCATTGCTGTCATGGGAGCCTGCCACACTCATCGTCAGTGCCGTCGGGCCAGATGCTGCGCAACAAGCCGTTATTGAAGGGGGGGAAACTAACACCGCAACGGTGGCCCAATATAATTCAGGGTTAGGGACAGACTTTGTCAATGACAATGACTACGGGTCATCATTTAAAGGCTTTACGGCGGCGGGGGCGGCGTCTTCATATCCGGGAAACTCAGCCGGTGCCAATCCAGATCCGTACCAATCAAGACCCATTAATGCGAACCAATATTTACTGGCGGGTGGCGCACGCCCACGCAACATTGCATTTAACTACATCGTGAGGGCTGCGTAATGATTCAGGCCATTTTAAATAAGGACAATATAGCGATCCGCGCGGGTGAGATAACGGTATTTAGTTTTGATGGGTCAACGCGAGAATATTTATCCTCATCCGTTGAATATTTAGCAACCGGCGTGGGTGTGCCTGCCAATGCATGTATCGACAAGCCACTGGAAAACAAAGCAGCATATGCGGTTTGTCGTACCGCTGATTTCTCTCAATGGGAATACGTGCCAGACCACCGGGGAGAAAGGATTTACAACACTGAAAATGGAATGACTGCAATCGTGATGATGCTCGGTGACTATCCCATCCAAAGTACATGCGTTCCTCCGGTAACCCAGTATGACGCATGGAATGGTAAGGCATGGGTCACTGATATTAATGCACAAAATGCAGCCAATATCGAAGCCGCCGATGTAAAGAAACAGCTGTTACTCACCACGGCACAAAACACAATCAGTGAATGGCAAAGCGAGCTGCTATTGGGTGTTATCAGTGATAATGATAAAGCCCTACTGACCGCGTGGCTGGCTTATATTAAAGTATTGAAAACTGTTGATGCATCAAAAGCACCGGATATTGTCTGGCCCGAAATCCCTGCCTGACCACCGCCCCGAAAGGGGCCTTTTTGTATCTGTTGTGCCAATCCCCACAAGACACCCACACCTCGCCCTCATTGTACTGAAACAACAAAATAGCCTTGCAAATCCATTACGGAGCTAACCCGATGAGTGACTTTCACCACGGCGTGCAGGTTGTTGAAATCAACGACGGCACGCGTGTTATTTCCACCGTTTCAACGGCCATCATTGGCATGGTCTGCACGGCCAATGATGCCGACGCTAAAACCTTTCCCCTGAATACGCCGGTACTCATTACCGATGTGATCGCGGCACAGGGCAAAGCAGGGAAAAAAGGCACGCTGGCCGCGTCCCTGGCGGCCATTGCCGACCAGTGCAAACCAGTGACTATTGTTGTGCGCGTGGCGGAGTCTGAAAAGACTGATCCCGTCGAGGCGCAGGCTGAAACGCTGTCTAATATCATCGGTGGCGCAGATGAAAATGGCACCTACACCGGCATGAAAGCGTTGCTAACCGCCGAGGCCGTCACCGGCGTGAAACCGCGTATTCTCGGCGTGCCGGCACTCGACTCTCTTGATGTGTCCACTGCACTGGCGAGTGTCTGCCAGTCGCTGCGCGCCTTTGGTTATATCAGCGCGTGGGGATGCCGGACGATTTCTGACGCTATCACGTACCGCGACAATTTCAGCCAGCGTGAACTGATGCTTATCTGGCCGGACTTCCTCGCATGGAATACCACGGGCAATGTCAGTCAAAAAGCCTACGCCACGGCCCGCGCGCTGGGGTTGCGCGCCAAGATTGACCAAGAGACGGGCTGGCATAAAACCCTGTCAAACGTCGGTGTGAATGGCGTGACCGGTATCGATGCCTCGGTATTCTGGGATTTACAGGCGTCCGGTACCGATGCCGACCTGCTCAACAAGGCCGGTGTGACCACGCTTATTCGCAAAAACGGCTTTCGTTTCTGGGGTAACCGCACCTGTTCCGATGACCCGCTATTCCTGTTTGAGAACTACACCCGCACCGCGCAGGTACTGGCCGACACCATGGCCGAGGCGCATATGTGGGCGGTGGACAAACCGATGACGGCCTCACTTATCCGCGACATCATCGACGGTATTAACGCCAAGTTCCGCGAGCTCAAATCTAACGGTTACATCATTGATGGCACCTGCTGGTTTGATGAGTCTGCCAACGATAAAGAGACCCTGAAAGCCGGGAAGCTCTATGTCGATTACGACTACACGCCGGTGCCGCCGCTGGAGAGCCTGACCCTGCGTCAGCGTATCACCGACACCTATCTGGTCAATCTGGCCTCCTCCATTAACAGCTAAGGACCCCTGAGACATGGCACTCCCTCGCAAACTGAAATACCTCAACCTGTTTAACGACGGTCTGAGCTACATGGGCGTGGTGCAGTCGGTCACGTTGCCGAAACTGACCCGCAAGCTGGAGAACTACCGGGGCGGCGGCATGAACGGCTCAGCCGCGGTGGATTTAGGGCTGGACGATGACGCCCTGACCGTTGAGTGGTCAATGGGCGGCCTTCCTGACGAAACCGTATGGGCGCAGTACGCGGCGGCAAGTAGCGCCGCCGTTCCGCTGCGCTTTGCCGGTTCATTCCAGCGCGATGACACCGGTGACGTGTCTGCCGTCGAGATCGTGCTGCGTGGCCGCCATAAAGAAATCGACCTTGGCGATATGAAACAGGGTGAAAACACCGAAAGCAAGATCTCGACCCAATGCACCTATTACAAGCTGGTGATTGACGGCAAAACCCTGATTGAAATCGACACCGTGAACATGATCGAAAGCGTCAACGGTGTGGACATGCTCGAGCAGCACCGCCGCAATCTCGGCCTGTAATATTCTGGCGATCAGCACGCTGGCCGCCCACTCCCTTTGTGACGATAAAGAGATAAAAAATGAAACAAGAAAATGCACAGAACACCACCGAAAATCCCAATGTCGTGATGCTGGACACCCCGATTAAACGCGGTGACACGGTTATCGAGTCCATCACCATGATCCGCCCGAATGCCGGTGCACTGCGCGGGGTGGGACTGGCCGATGTGGCAAGTTCGAACGTCGACGCGCTTATCACGGTATTGCCGCGCATCACTTACCCCAGCCTCACCAAAGAGGAATGCGCCGCGCTGGAGTTACCGGACTTTATTGCGCTCGCCAGCAAGGTGATCGGTTTTTTAGCGCCGAATTCGGCCCAATAAGCTACCCGCCACGCTTGGGGGTTGATGACCTGATGGCCGACGTGGCAGCGGTCTTTCACTGGCCGCCGTCAGAACTCTTTCCGATGAGCCTGACCGAGCTCATCAACTGGCGCGAAAAAGCGCTCGAACGAAGTGGACACACCAATGAGTAACAACGTGACGTTGCAGGTATTACTCAAAGCCGTTGACCAAGCCAGCCGCCCGTTTAAATCCGTCCAGACAGCGAGCAAATCGCTGTCTGATGACATCCGAAAAACGCAATCCTCCATCAAAGAGCTGAACGCTCAGGCCGGACGCATTGAGGGTTTTCGTAAAACCAGCGCGCAGCTCGCCGTCACCGGTAACGCCCTGAAAGAGGCCAGACAGGAGGCCGCACAGCTTGCCATTGCGTTTAGAAATACCGAAAGACCAACCCGCGCACAGGTGCAGGCGCTGGAGGCCGCCAAGCGCTCAGCCGCCGAGCTGCAAACCAAGTACAACGGCCTGCGCCAGTCAGTGCAGCGCCAGCGGCTTGAGCTCTCACAGGCGGGCATCAATACCCGCACGCTGTCCGAATCCGAGCGCCGTCTCAGAACCTCTCTGAGTGAAACCAACAGTCAGCTTGAGCGCCAGCGCGCATCGCTTGCCCGCGTCAGTGCGCAGCAGGCCCGCCTCAACGGTATTCAGAACCGCTATCAGGCAGGTAAGCAGCTTGCCGGAAGCGTCACCGCCGCCGGTGCCGTCGGGGTTGGGATTGCGACTGCTGGCGTGATGGCCGGTGGCTCGCTGCTCAAACCCGGCTATGACTTTGCACAGAAAAACTCTGAATTGCAGGCGGTGCTCGGGTTAAAGAAAGACTCGGCGGACATGCAGAGCCTGAGAAAACAGGCGCGCCTGCTCGGGGATAATACGGCGGCCAGCGCCGATGACGCCGCCGCGGCGCAAATTATCGTGGCGAAATCCGGGGCAGACAAAGACGGCATTCTGGCGGCCACCCCCACCATCCTGAATCTGTCATTGGCGAACAAGCGCAGCATGGAAGAAAACGCCACCCTGTTGATGGGCGTGAAATCTGCGTTTGGTATGAGTAACGACAAGGTCGCGCACATTGGGGATGTTATCTCAACGACCATGAATAAGTCGGCGGCCACGTTCGACGGCCTGAGCGACACCATGACCTATGCCGCCCCGGTGGCAAAGAACGCCGGTATCAGCGTCGAGCAAACCGCTGCCATGGCGGCGGCGCTGGCGGACGCCAAAATCACCGGGTCAATGGCCGGTACCGGCAGCCGTGCGGTTATTACCCGGCTTCAGGCACCCACCGGCGGCGCCGCCACCGCGCTGAGTGAGCTGCGGGTCAAAACAGCGGACAGCAAGGGGAACATGCGCCCGCTGTTTGTCATTCTGAAAGAAATGCAAAAGAGCTTTGAGAAAAACAAGCTCGGCGACTCGCAGCGTGCGCAGTACATGAAAGCCATCTTTGGCGAAGAGGCCAGCTCAGCGGCGGCAGTGCTGATGTCCGATGCCAGCTCGGGCAAACTCGACCAGCTCACGAAAGCGCTGCAAACCTCGGACGGCAAAACCGCCGAGCTGGTCACTATCATGCAGGACAACCTCGGCGGTGACTTTAAAGAGTTTCAGTCAGCCTACGAGGCCGTCGGTACTGACCTGTTTGACCAGCAGGAGGGCTCGCTGCGCAATCTGGTACAGACCGCCACCCAGTACGTGCTCAAGCTGGATAAATGGATAGTTGAGAATAAAGAACTGGCGGCCACCATCGGCAAGCTGGCCGGTGGCGCGCTGCTGGTTGTGGGGGCGCTGGGATTGATTGGGCTGGTTGTCGGGCCGGTGCTCGGCGGGATAAATGCCATCGTGATGGCGGCGAGTTTCCTGTGGTCGGGATTAACCGCCGTGGGCAGTGCCATCGTGAGCGTGATTGCCGGGCTGACGTGGCCGATTGTGGCCGTTGGTGTGGCTATCGTCGCCGGTGCGCTGCTCATCCGAAAATACTGGGAACCTATCAGCGCCTTCTTCAGCGGCGTAGTTCAGGGGCTCGGGGCGGCGTTTGCGCCGGTCAGCGAGCTGTTTTCACCGCTCAAACCGGTGTTTGACTGGCTTGGCGAAAAACTTCAGGCCGTAGGGCAGTGGTTTAAAGACCTGATTGAGCCGGTGAGGTCGACACAGGAAACGCTCGACGGCTGCAAAAATGCGGGCGTGATGTTCGGTAAGGCTATCGCGGACGCACTGACCACACCGCTGATCGCATTCAACAAGCTGCGCGAGGGGGTTGACTGGCTGCTGGAGAAAATGGGCCTTATCAAAGATGAATCGGCAGACATCGATAAAAACGCCGATAAGGCGCGCGCAGGGGATAAAAACAATGGCGGGCGTGACCCGTCTTATCTCCCGCCGGGCGGACTGCTCGGCGGGGGTTACGCGCCGGTGTCAGCAGGCGGTGGGCGTAGTTATCAGGATAACAGCACGCACACCTACCAGATTATGACCGACGGCAGCGGAAACGGGCGGGACAGTGGTCGGGAGATCCGCGAACAGCTCGACGCGCGTGACCGTCAGCGCCGCGCCGAAGCCCGCTCACGTATGGGCCATGATTAAGGAGCATTTAGCATGATGTTAACACTCGGCTTTTTTGTCTTTCAGTTGCAGACCGTGCCTTATCAAAGCCTGCAACGCAGCGTGGATTATCGCTGGCCGTCAAACAGCCGTATCGGCCAGCGCCCGACGGTACAGTTTCTCGGCGTCAGCGAGGAGAAAATTACGCTTTCCGGCGTGCTGATGCCGGAAATTACCGGCGGACGCTTGTCCCTGCTGGCGCTCAACATCATGGCCGACCAAGGCAAAGCGTGGCCGCTGCTGGAGGGGAGCGGCACCATTTACGGCATGTTTGTGGTGAACAGCATCAGTGAAACCCGCACCGAGTTTTTCAGCGACGGCAGCGCCCGAAAGATTGAGTTTACGCTGACGCTCACCCGCGTGGATCAGTCGCTGACGGCCATGTTTGGCGATTTAAAGGCACAGGCTAATGACCTGCTGACTAACGCCGGTGATTATACGAAGGGGTTGCTATCGTGATAACGGGGATGACACTCGACGCGGGGGCTAAAATTGCGCCCGCTTTTATGCTGACGATGGGGGGAAACGACCTGACACGCGATATCAGTCCACGCCTGCTTTCACTGACGCTGACGGATAATCGCGGATTTGTGGCTGACCAGCTCGACATCGAGCTCGACGACGCCGACGGGCTGGTTGCTATGCCGCCGCGTGGCGCGGTGCTGTCACTGTTCCTCGGCTGGCAGGGTGCGGCGCTGATTGGCAAAGGTGATTTTACCGTGGATGAGATTGAGCACCGGGGCGCGCCTGACACGCTGACCATTCGGGCGCGCAGTGCTGACTTTCGCGGTACGCTCAACTCCCGCCGCGAGGTGTCTTACCACGACACCACACTCGGTCAGGTGGTTGAACAGATTGCGATGCGCAACAAGCTAACGGCCAGCGTTGCCGGTTCGCTTTCGGCTATCAAAGTGCCGCACATTGACCAGTCGCAGGAGTCCGACGCCAAGTTTTTAACACGGCTTGCCACGCGCAACGGGGCGGAGGTGTCAGTCAAGGCCGGTAAGCTGCTCTTTCTGAAAGCGGGCAACGGCACTACGGCCAGCGGAAAACCCATCCCCGCAATGACCATCGAGCGCAGCGACGGAGATCGCCACCAGTTCGCCATTGCTGACCGAGGGGCTTACACCGGCGTCACGGCAAAATGGCTGCACACCAAAGACCCAAAACCGAAAACGCAGAAGGTGAAAATTAAGCGCAAACCCAAACAGCAGTTTTTGCGCGCACTCCAGCACCCCAAGGCCAAGGCCGCCCCGAAGGCAAAAGCCCCGACCAAAGCGCCGGAGGCCAAAGAAGGCGAATACATGGCCGGTGAGGCGGATAACGTTTTTGCCCTGACCACCACGTATGCCAGCAAGGCACAGGCAGTACGTGCCGCCGCAGCCAAGTGGGACAAGCTGCAACGCGGCGTAGCGGAGTTCTCCATCAGTCTGGCCATGGGGCGTGCCGATTTATACCCCGAGACGCCGGTCAGCGTCAGCGGGTTTAAGCGCGTCATAGACGAACAGAAGTGGGTCATTACTAAAGTGACTCACTCACTCAACAATAACGGCTACACGACGAGCCTGGAGCTTGAGGTCAGGCTTTCTGACGTGGAGTATGAAACAGAAGATTAATTCACCAAAATAAACCATAACCATTTGTTTTAAATGATTTAAATAGTTAAAATACCTTTATTGAAAGGCAACTGATTGAGGTGATCCCATGTTCCATTGTCCACTCTGCAAATACGCTGCACATACCCGCTCAAGCCGTTACCTGAGCGAGAACACGAAAGAACGTTACAACCAATGCCAGAACATCAATTGCGGGCATACGTTCAAGACAATGGAGTCATTCGACGGATCAATCGTGAAGCCGAGTCTCATCTGCGCCGTGATGCCTCACCCGACGACCCACGGTCAGCAAACTTTCCTGATGTAGGATGCAAAAAAAAAAGCCCCGCACTTAAAAATGCGGGGCTTTTTGTTAACTTTATTTCTCAACGTGGTCAATGCGTGGACATTGATTAAAATAAATCCTTTTATTTTAATTGGTTAATGCTTTATAGCTAGGCCTCGGTTGAGGCCTTTTTTATTGCCGCTGCATCAGCTACAGATGCAAATTGTCTGCAGGGGATTCTGCGGCAGAGGTAGTGGTTATCATTTTAATCAGGTCCTGCATGCCCAGATTAACCCGGTTGATCACCTCACCGGTATCGCGGCTCAGGGTCACGCCCCCCGCAGCTTGCATAACACAGCAATCCATACTGTCGATGGCGGCCAATACACCCTGGCGAATATGTTGCGTCAATTCATCTATTTCAATCGCCGCTTTACGGGATTGATCGGCAAGAGAACGAACCTCTCCGGCGACAATGGCAAAACCACGCCCCAAATCTCCGGCATGGGCCGCCTCGATGGTGGCGCTCATGGCCAGTAAATTGGATTGTGAGGAAATTCTACGGATAGCATCGACCATTTCGCCAATTCGTGCCGACGTTTGCCCGAGCTGACCGATAATTTGCGAGGTTTGTTGTGCCAGCGTCTCCACCTCCTGCATGCCCGCTACCGCATTTTGCACGATGGTCACCCCTTCGGACGCTGTTTTATCGGTACTGAGTGACAGCCGATGCAGATGAGCCATCAGGCTCTCTTGCTGATGCTGCTGATTGATTTGTTGGGTGACATTCTGGGCAATTTTCACCACCTTGATTACCCGCCCCTCATCGTCCAGCACCGGGTTGTAGCTGGCATCCAGCCAGACAGACCGGCCATGAATATCGACTCGCTCAAAACACCCGAGGATAAACTCGCCGTTTTGCAAACGTAACCAATGCCTGGGGTAATCTTCGGAATCACGCCACTGCGAGGTACATAATATCGCATGGGGTTTGCCAACAATTTGGCTAAGCGTATAACCCATCAATTGCAGAAAATTATCATTGGCATTCAATATATTGCCATCGGGGGTAAAACTAATCAGCAACATGGTTCGATTTATGGCCTGTAATACTCCCTGATGATTTTGAGACTCATTAATTCTGTCTGTGATATCACTGGCAATTTTAATAATTTCTACCACTTTTCCTTGGGTATTGGTTACCGGGGCATATATTGCTTCCAGCCAGATAATTGAGCCATTTTTATGAACGCGTTTTATATTGCCGCTGATGGCTTTGCCTTGATTGAGTCCTTGCCAGTGCAGCTTATAGGCAGCGCTGCCAGCAAACTCCGGCGTGCAAAAAAGGCTGTGGGGTTGACCGATGACCTCTTCACGAAGGTAGCCCATGATATTGAGAAACTGATTGTTTACATCAACGACAATGCCATCGTGGCTAAAAACAATCAGCGGAACAGCCTGTTGAATTGCCAGAAATTTATCACGCGCTGCGCTGCTGATTTGATGAGTAAATCGTTGCATATCTGACACGCCCTTAGCGCAAAACAACCAGACAAAGACACCGCGCTAACAGACTTTCTGTAAGAAAATAGTCTGTTTCAGTGAGCCTGGGATTTTTCCTGGCATGGAAGTATGAAGAACACCGGCAGGAGAAACCTGACAAAAGCGCGATCAATACGTTGCGGTCAGTGAATGTCAGAAAATAATCATCTTGATTAATTATAAACTGACAAACTGTCCGGTAGTTGATATTACCGTCTCTCAAAAATCGCTATCTCAATGATAAGGATTTTTTGTATGTTCAGAATTAATCATAATTTATTTAGGTTAAAAAGAAAGGAAGATTAAAAAAATTTTTAGCCTGTTGCGGAGAAGAAAACAGGCTAAAGGGTATGGCGGGGAATTTTTGAATTTAACGCCAGCGTTTAACTGACCAGGCCTTTTGCTGCGCCGGTGTCAGGAAGGTCCAGGCAACAAAGCGGCTAATTTTCTGGCCTTGCGCCATTTCAACAGTGCGCACATTGCTGGCTCCCGCTTCTTCCAGTGCCTCATAAATCAAGGGCAGCGTGGTTTTTTTGGAGATAAGCACGGTGTACCACAGGCAGTTATGGGATTTAGCAGCGCTCTCTTCGACCATACGCACCACAAATGCTTCTTCACCCCCTTCACACCACAGCTCATTCTGCTGGCCGCCAAAGTTTAATTCTGCTTTATCATTACGGCGATCCAGCCCCAGGTTTTGACGCTTGCGCTGGGTACCCGCTGCCGCTTCGGCAGCAGAGCCGTGGAATGGTGGGTTACAGATCACAGCATCATAACGTTCGTCATGGCGAATAATGGTTTCAAAGATGCGTGGCGGTTTTGCCTGCAAGCGAAAACGCACCTGATTGGTCAACAGCGGGTTGGTGGCAACGATCTTCTTGGCAGCAGCCATCGAGACTTCATCAATTTCGCTGGCAGTAAAACGCCAGCCATATTCGCGCAGTCCAATAATCGGATAAATGCAGTTGGCCCCGACACCAATATCGAGGATCGCCACATTCTTGCCCTGCGGGATCACGCCAGCATTGCTGTCTGCCAGCAGATCGGCGAGATGGTGAATATAGTCGGCACGACCCGGGATCGGCGGGCAAAGGTAGTCGGCCGGAATATCCCAGTTTTCGATTTGATAGAAATGGCGCAACAAAGCGCGGTTTAATGTTTTGACCGCCATTGGTGCCGCAAAATCGATCGACAGGTCGCCCCATTTATTTTCAGCGACAAAAGCCCCAAGCTCTGGACTACTGGCGATCAACGCCGGAAAGTCATAGCGGCTACGATGGCGATTTCGCGCGTGAAGCCCGCTTTTTTCCTGCGGGAAAATAATCTTTTTATCCTGCGGAATCGCTTTCTTTCTTTCCACCTGAATGACTCTCCAATATCAATGTTAAGCTAACCTGGCCCCTGACGGTAAATGCGGTAATGTCGGCACCAGGTGAAATTCTGGCGCGTACGATACCATAAACCGCCGCACAACACTGTCAGCATGACACATAAGGCTACTGACAAAACGGGATAACTTTGGTTATCGTGCCGGAAATATCCAAATCAATCGAGGAATGCTGAACTATGAGCGCTGATGACCGCTATTTTTATGAGCCTGCCAAAGGACATGGTCTGCCCCACGATCCCCTTAATGCCATTGTCGGCCCGCGGCCCATTGGCTGGATCTCTTCGCGTAATACCCTGGGACAACGTAATCTCGCGCCATACAGCTTCTTCAATTGTTTTAATTATCGTCCACCGATCATTGGTTTTGCCAGCAGCGGCTGGAAAGACAGCGTCGCCAATATTGTTGAAACCGGTGAATTTGTCTGGAACCTGACCACCCGCAGCCTGGCAGAAAAAATGAATGAAAGTTCGGCCTCTCTGCCCGCCGGTTGTGACGAGTTTGAGTTTGCCGGCCTGACCCCGCTGCCGGGCAGCCGGGTGGCGGCCGATCGCGTCGGCGAAAGTCCGGTCAACTTTGAGTGCAAATTGACGCAATGCATCCAACTGCAAAGCGCGGCAGGTGAAAAGATAGAGACCTGGCTGGTATTAGGCGAAGTGGTGGCGGTACATATTGCGCGCCACCTGCTCGATGAAAATGGCATCTATCAAACTGCACTGGCGGAACCAGTACTGCGCGCAGGCGGCCCTTCGGCCTATTACGGTATCTCGGAAGCACTGCGCTTTGACCTGATCCGCCCTGATGCACGCTAAATGCGGTCCGGCCAGGCTGGCCGGACCCGATCACTATTTGCCTAAATAGGTTTGTGCCACAAAGTCGGCAAAATCCTGGCACATCGCTTCATCCCCTTCGGCATTGTCGGCCAGGATGCGCTTGCCGTCGATCACGGTAATATGCACATCGAGGTCAAAATCTGCGTCCGGTTGCTCACGGCTGGCGGCATCGGCAATCACTTGCCGGGCTTGTTGCCAGGCGGATTCGACGGTCTGGTTACAGGCCTGTGCCAGATAGTCCGGATTAAAACCTTCCCCGGTAAGGCTGCGCAGCGTCTGGTCGTGGCTGACGCTATTGCCTGGTGACCAGTAATGCTTGGCCAGATCCGGGCCAATGGCCGGATTATCGGTCAGATAGCCATCACGTTTCAGGAAAAAGGCCCGTGTCTGTTCAACCGCCATCATGGCCAGCAAATAGCCCTGATAGGAGCAGGCCGACTCCAGCGAAAGCAGATGGGGAACGGCCAGTGTCGGACGCGGGCTGCCCGCCACACCGAGAATATGGGTTTCAACATCTCGCGCCAGGGCGGTGATCGCTTCCGGCGTGCATTTCTCTTCCGGCCATTGGTATAGCTGCCACTCAAAGTAGGGGATCAGCAAAATATGCCGCTCATTAAACGCCCTCATAGGCTGACGGGCAGCGATGCTTTGCTCGATTAATTCGTCCGGCACCGCTTCGCCCCGATCATTTTTGGCGTAGCGTTTTAGCCAATCAGCATCCTCGAGCAGGCTGTCACAAAACATGGATTGCGTTTCAGCATAGGCCATTGAGGTCGGTGGAAATTCCTGGGAGAAACAGGGGGCATTTTGCCGAATATTGGCAAAATGCGCGGCATGACCGCCTTCATGGAACAGAGTATTTATGCCGCTGGCGCCGCTGCCCACCTGGTCGGGTTTCGCCAGGCTGGTGAAGTTGATCACCGCCGGGATCCAGGTACCCTGGTCAACAAAAGCGGGCACCGGGGCATGCATAAAGCCATTTTCATATTTACCGGTACGCACCAGCAAATCCAACTGCATTTCAGCACCATTAAAACCGATATGCAGGCGTTTGAAGCTGTCGATCCAGCGTCTTAACGACTCGGCAAAAGGGAAATAGGGGTCGAGCTGACGGGTAACATCCCCGGCGCTGGCAAAACGGATATTCCACGGCAGCAAAGCAGCGCTCCCTTCACGAGCGGCCAGCTCATTGAGGCTGCGGACGTTGGCTTCACGGGTTTGTTCTTCAAAGCGATCGAGAATGACAAACAGCTGCTCCGGCGTCATCTGCTCGGTTTTATTCACTTTGTAATCAAAATAGTTGCGATAGCCGAGCTGGCGGGCAAAGCGGTTGCGCAAGGCAATAAGTTCAGGGAAACCATTATGCAGCAGCCACTGCTCCAGATCGCGCAGGGCAATTTGTGAACTGCGGCGATAGGCTTCATTTTCGTTATTGGCCTGATTGGTCAATAACTCTCCAAGGGAGGCATAGACCCTTTCGGCTTTGCTATTAATATGCGTCAGGCGATGCTGCTTGCGCTTGCTGTACAGCGCAGACTCTGCCTGAATAATATCGTCGAGCATAGCCTGAGCTTTGGGATCTTCAATGGCATTGCAGTCAAAAAATCGGTACCACCCACGCAAACCTGCCAACAGAGCCTGTTTGGCTTCGCTGTCAGCCTCGGCCTCCACGCTGGCAATATGTTCACGCAACTGTGCCAACCGCGAAGGATCGGCTATAAAGCGTTTATAGGCGCTTTCCGCAGCAGAAAAACGTTCTGAGACCGTCTGATCGCCGGTGCCCATATAATTTTGCCAGAACAGCTCTTCTTTGGTGCGATGTACCTGCAAATAATCGTGATTCAGTGTCGCAAAGTATTGCTGTGACTGTTTCATAACGCCCTTCTCGGCTGATAATAAAAGAAATTATTATCTGAGTGTAATTTCTGCGTTGGGATCTGTCGATACCAGGCAAAGGTTTGTCGCCAAGAAGAAGATAAAAGCAGCTAAATGATAAAGCATAAATAGCCTGCTACCCGTAAAAACGGCTTATGCCACCCGCGAGGGATTGGTACAGATACAGTTTCTGCCCTGGAGTTTGGCCTGATATAGCGCAGCATCGGCACTGGCATAGAGATCGTCGAAACGGGTCTGCGGTGCTGCCCAGCTAATGCCGAAACTTACCGTGACTTTTTGCTGAGGTAGCGCCGCCAATACTCGGGCATTGAGATCGGCATGCAGACGAGTGGCAATAACCAGCGCCTGATCAATATCCATATTTTCCAGCAGCACGGTAAATTCCTCGCCGCCGACGCGACCAATGATCCCCATTCCCTGCAAACAACAGCGTAATCGCTCAATCAGACCGCAGATCACCGCATCCCCTTTCGGATGACCATAAGTATCATTCACCTGTTTAAAGTGATCGATATCGAGAACAATCAACGAAGCGGGCCCGTTTTCCAAAGCCTGGCTAATACGATCGATAATGGCACCGCGGTTAAACACCTGGGTTAGCGCATCGTAGGAGGCTTTATATTCCAGGGTCTTGGCCAACTGGTGCAACTGGGCATTAAGCCGCGACATCTCGCGCTCGGCGCGATCGCTGCGGGCAATCATCCGCTCAGACTCACGCACCAGCCGCCGATAGCTCTCGCTGAGGATCAGCAGATGCCTGCGATAATATTCACCCGGCATCGCCTCAGACTGTCCAGCCAAAAGTGCCTGGTTCAAGATATCATGCTCTTTGATAAACAGTTCTGAAGATGACATAGATTCACTCAAGGATATGGTGATGAACGTTCAAGGCCTGGAAATCGGCATGCAATTCTTCGCCGAACTCCTGAGAAATATCATCCTCTTTATCGGCATACCAGTGAAAATTGATAGACAATCCTTCGCTTGCCGCTTTATTGAGAATATCAAACAAGGTAAACAACATTTTGGTGCTGGAACTGTTGAAATAGACTAATGAAACATGCACTTCAGTGATCAGGATCTGTTCCGCTACCCTTAACTGAGCCAAATACTGCTCTACCTGCTCGATTAACGGCCGGTAAAATGAGGAGGCATTTTCAGGGTAAGATTCACCATCAAGGGATAAATGGTGATTTTCAAACTGAAAATCCACCCTGGGAGTGGAAGAGGTTGCGGCAATATACAGATTTTCTGTTTTTGTTATATTCATCATCTCAAATAACCACTTTCAGATAAAAAACGGATTGTCCCGTTGCCTCTTGAGGTCGAAACGTAAAATCCAGAGGCTCAGTCGCATCCCTTGCCAGCGTCAGTAGCCCGATATTGGCTCCTTTACTGGTTGAGGGCGCCTCAAGCCGCAACGCCTGTTTATAAGCCTGTTTAATTTCATCCAGGCTTAGCGTCTGCAGTGTGCTTAAGCGAATATACAACTGTTCAGCCTCGCTGAAGCAGATACCATTGGCCGATAATAAAAAATATCTTCCGTCTTCAAAACCGATGCACACCACTCCGTGGCGCACTTCCGCCTGGTCACCTTCCTGCGTCAACGCCTCGGCGGAGTAGCGCGAAATATTTTGTACCATCTCGATAAATGTCGAAAACAGCTTGCGACTGATGTCTTTGGGGACATCATTTTTCTTGAAATAGAGACGCAGGGTTTCCGCCAGGGCGGTGATCACGTCCTGAGAGAAATATCCAGCATAGTATAAAAAGGCACTTTTGGGCCTGATGCGATCAAAAGAGGCAATATCCTGTTGTTCAAACATAATCAACTTTCACAGCAATGAATACACAAGGATTCAATAGCGGAATCCCCAAAATGTCACATCATCACGGCGTGGCTCTTCTCCCTGATATAATTGCCACTCCGCCATTAGGTTTGTTGCCAATTCAGGCATCGGCAAGCTTTGATAGCGCTGTAACAGATCGCGCAATCGACGCTTACCAAACATAATGCCTCGTTCACCGCCCACCTGGTCGGTCAAACCGTCAGTCATGGTAAAAAAGATATCCTGTGGATTGATGGTCAATTGCTCACAGGGCCAGACATAGTCGTAGGGGGTATCGGTATAACCCACGCCCATACGGTCAACCGACAGCGCCTGGGTATGCCCCTGCTCTGCCGACAAGATAAAGGCTGGAATACGGGCGCTCACCCACTTTAACGTTGAGGAGAGTGTATTCAGCGCCAGTATCATCACGTCACAGCCATCGTTGGACAATGGCCGCGGCTGGCCTTCTTGCTGAATCTGCCCCAGCGTCTCTTTGATATGTCGATTAATGGCGGATAGCAGCAACTCTGGTCGCTCGCTGCCATGCTGGCTCAATGCCTGATTCAGGGCAGATGCAAAGATCAGGGTCATAAAGGCACCGGGTACGCCATGGCCAGTACAGTCCACCAGCACCATCAGCCAGCCGTTTTCCCGCTGAATAAAATAGTAATAATCGCCACCGACCGTATCGCGAGGTTGCCAAAGCAGAGACCAGTCGTTGAGTGCCAGCGTCATGGCCTGACGGGAGGTCGCCAGCATGGCGCCCTGGATCACGCTGGCGTATTCAATACTTTGCACAATTTGCTGATGTTGCTGCTCATGAACATCAGACACCATTTTCACCAGGTCTAATCCCAACCCAATGCCGAGATATTCCCCTTCGCGGGTAATAATAAAACCGTCAGATAACGACTTGTCACCGGTGATCACCGTTTGTTCGGCCACCGCCCCCAGCGTCGCGGCATGGTCAATAATCAGTGGCGATTTATCCATAAAAGCAATGCAGCTTTTTTTATCGTAAAGTTCACGATAAAAGGGGCGAGACATTTGCGATAAAAACAGATGGCGGTTTATTAAACCAAAGGGACGACGATGTTCTACTACCGGCAGACTCGGTAATTCTTTATGCAAACTAAATAAGGCCAGTACTGCGGCATTATCCGTTTCGGGAGAGATTGAAGGCGCAGAAATACACAGATCCAGTGCCGTCGGACCCGCTCTGCTGCGTGACAATGATTTTGAAACCGGCATGAATGCGATCCATTATAATCAAAGGATAATAAAATCTGGCCTCAGATTAATGGCTCTTTGTGACGAAATTATTACATCCCTAATCGCATCCGCTGGAGATAAGCCTACAAATAGCAGGGATAAATCCTCTTTTGCTACCGCCACATCGACAATAAGTTGCCTTATGGCAAATTAGCGCTTCTCTGACAAAAATAAACAAAATAAAAAAACATATTATCTTCGCCCAAAATAATTTGGGCGAAGGTCAATGACTGGCGGCAGTACAAAGACTCAGGGCATATAACGGCCCTGGACTTATAACAGTTGATCGACCAGCAGCGCGGCTTCGGTCATATCGGCTGCCATAGAAGTGGCCACCAGACAGCAGGCCAGCTGGTTAAGGATCGCCTGCGGGATAGCGACTCTGGCTTGCAGACAGTCATTGATCCAGTTGGCGGTAGTTTGTGCATCTTTGGCTTCGGGTAATGCCTGATCGGTGAACACATAACGTTCGAGCAAAATCTGTTGCCCTTGCTCGCTGATCCAGTTCACTTCGGCACTGCGCAGCGGATTGGCATAGACTTCCCCTTCGGTTCCCTGGGCCAACAAGGCGCACCCGCCGATATCACGGAAAAAGGCCGAAACTCGCTGGATATATTCCGGATGAGAGACACTGGCCAGTCGCAGCGCCGCTTGATCGCCAAAGGGGGTGGCCAGCTTTGCCAATGTATGGCTACTGTTGCGTACGCCCATTTGCCAGCGCAACTGTAATTGCTGCTCGATAGGCGGACAGAGCACGGAAACAGGAATAAACACCGGTCCCTGACCGGCGTTGAGCATTTCCTGCGCCTGCTCGGTTGCACTCGCGGCAGTGATCCCTAATGCCTGAAAAATTTCATGGCTGGTCACACGAGCGGGATCGGCGCTGACGCCGTGAACCACCACCGGGATCCCCAAATGATGCAGCAAAATAGCCAGCAATGGCGTCAGATTTGCCTGCTTGCGTGCGCCGTTATAACTGGGGATCACCACTGGCATAGGCTTGCCGACCGGGGCCTGCAGTCTGATGGTCTGTTCGGCCATTGCCTGATAAAAGCCCAACATTTCCTGCTCGGCTTCGCCCTTGATGCGAAAAGACATCAACAGTGCGCCAAGTTGTAAATCAGGGACTTCGCCAGCCAGCATTAAACGATACAGCGCCAACGCCTGCTCACGGTCGAGATCGCGGGCATGGTTTTTGCCGCGTCCGACTTCTTTAATAATCTTGGTGTAATCCATTTTGCTTGCCTCACGGGGGTATCTCCCCAGCATAACCCAGCACCCCGGGGAGAGAAAACCTTGTCCTGCGTCTTTCTCCAGACTATCACCGGGTTGCAGGAACCGTGATTAGCGACGTTTGGCGCGTTTTCTTACGGCCGTTTTCGGTTTGGCAACCGTGGCGGGCACTGGCAAGGCCCCTGGCTCAGGCATCTCTCGCTGCTCTATGGGAAAAACAGGCAGCGCCGCCAATAAGCGTGAACCGTAATTTTTGGTGATCAATCGCCGATCGTAGATCACGATTTCACCATGGCATTCGTGACTGCGGATCAGGCGACCAACCTGCTGGATCAGATTAAACGAGGCGCTGGGCAAACTTTGCACCTCGAAGGGGTAGCGCTTAAGGGTTTTTAGCCACTCGCCCTCAGTGAGGATCACCGGACTGTCGATGGGGGGAAAGGCGATTTTATGGATATGCACCTGGGTTAATAATTCCCCTTTCAGATCCAGCCCTTCGGCAAAAGATTGCAATCCCACCAGCACGCTGGCCTTACCGGCCTCCACCCGCTGGCGATGTTCTTCAACCAGGCGGTAGCGCGGCTGGTCACCCTGTACCAGTAACATCAGCCGCAGATCCGGCAGCAGACCCACAAACTGTTGCAAGGCGCGATTGCTGGAAAACAGCACCAACATGCCGCGGTGTTTTTCCGTGGCCAGTTCAGCGCGGAAAAAATCGCTCATTTCCTGAATATGCTGCGCTTCATTGGCCATCAGCGGCTCGGTGCGCATTAATGGAATAACAATTTTGCCCTGCTCGACATGATTAAATGGTGAATCCAGGCTGATAAAACGATCGCCCGCCTTTTCGTTCAGGCCGCTCATCTCCTGCAGACGAGAAAAACTGTTCAGCGAACGCAAGGTAGCTGAGGTGATCACTACATGCGGTACTTTGCGCCACAGCATTTTTTCCAATTGCTCACTGACCCGGATACCTACGCAGTGGAATATCAGGTGCGTCTGATTATCAAAATATTCCCGCGTCACCCATTTACCAATCGGGGCATTAGAGGCTTTCTCCATCGCTGCCAGACGCCAAAGCTTGGTCATGGTTTCCAGGTAACCCAGCACACGGCTCATTTGTAAAATGGTGCGGTGCAAACGCACAATGTCGTGTTTGCCGGTTTTTTCGCTGAGATCGTTAAGCATAAATTCAGCCAATCCGCGCAGCCCATCGGTCAATTTAAACAAGCGGGCACAAAGTTCGGTAAGTTCGGCAGGCAATGCCCCCATCTCGAAACGGTGCTCAGCCTGCGGCACATCGACAGGCAGAAACTGAGTGACCTGCTGTTCAATCAACAACAGCAACTCACGCATCTCGCCACAATGCTCCTGCAGACGTTCGGCGTTAGCCAGAGGAGGTGGATTTTTCGGGGTGAACAGCGTCAGGCATTGCTCAATCTGGCGCATAAAATTATCGAGTTGCAGATGATTCCACACCGCGCTGATATCGGCTTCGACCTCCAGCGCGTCGCGGGCAACATCGGGAAGATGATGGCCTTCATCAAGCACCAGCAGGAGATCTTTCGCCGGAGGCAACACCGATTCCGATTCCAGCGCCGCCATCACCAGCGCATGGTTGGTCACCACCACATCGGCGCTCTCGATCTCTTTACGCGCCACGAAGTAAGGGCACTCGCGAAAATAGTGACAGTTGCGGCCGAGACAATTGGCCTTATCAGTGCTGAGTTTCAGCCACAGTGGATCCTGGATGGTTTTTTTATAGTGATCGCGCAGACCATCCCATTCATAACGCGTCAGCGCTGTTTCCAGCGTCTTGCACAGCTTTTGTTCTTCAGAACTCGAGGGGGCCAGTTCATCGCCGAGAAAAAGGCCGAGATCGCCCTGCACCTGTTCCGTGCTCATCATCGACAGATTGCGCGGGCACACATAGCGCCCACGGCCAAAGGCCCCGGTAAATTTGAGGTCAGGAATAATTTTTTTAAGCAGCGGCAGATCTTTACTGAAGATCTGATCCTGCAGCGCCACATTCGCCGTGCTTATCACTAAGGGTTTTTCTTCCGCCCGACTGACAGCGATGCCAGGGATAAGATACGACAGGGTTTTCCCCACGCCGGTCGGCGCCTCAATAGCCAAATGGCGCGCGGCATCGCTGGTCAATGCCTTGGCCACCTCGGCGATCATCTGACGCTGGGGAGCTCGGGAGATAAAATCCGGGATTTGCTGCTGCAGGGCTTTGTACCACTGACTGATCTGATCTTTTACTGCGGAGGACAGCGCCATGCATCTCTTTTCATCTGGGAAACTTGGCCTTATTGTCCCACACTCCCCTGCTCGCGTCAGCTTGCAAATTAAATAGTTCGCAAGATAGCTAGTTTGCTTATTAAAATCATTCTCTTAAAAAAAAGAAAGTTCATTTTCCATTGTCATAAATCGATAACAAATATCAGGTAAAAAATCCTCGCTGAGACAATTTCCGCTCAAGATGGAAATGACAGTACACATGATGAATAGCGTCTTTTAATTAAAAATGTTTAAGACAATGTCTAAACAAAAATACAGGGCTTAAAATGAAACGTAATCTTCTGGCAATATTGATCCCTTCATTACTGATTGCATCTGGCGCACACGCAGCAGAAATTTATAACAAAGATGGCAATAAACTTGATCTCTATGGTCGCGTGAAAGCCGAGCATTATTTTTCTGATTCAGCCAGCAGTGATGGTGACCAGAGTTATGTCCGTTTGGGCTTTAAAGGTCAGACAAAAATCAACGATCTGATCACCGGTTACGGCCAATGGGAATACCAGGTTGCTGCCAACGTTTCAGAAGCTCAAGGTACCTCTGGTTCCAAAACCCGTCTCGGCTTTGCCGGTTTAAAATTCAATGAATTTGGCTCATTCGACTACGGCCGCAACTATGGCGCATTGTATGACGTTGAAGGCTGGACCGATATGTTCCCTGAATTCGGCGGCGACGGCTATACCAAGGCTGACCGCTTTATGACCGGACGTGCTAACGGCCTGGCAACTTACCGTAACCGCGGTTTCTTTGGCCTGGTTAACGGCTTGAACATTGCGTTGCAGTATCAGGGCAAAAACGACGATTCCAGCAGCCGTGCTGCCAGCACCGCCAACGGTGATGGTTATGCTCTGTCCGCGACCTATGATATCGGTGCCGGTATCAGTGCCGGTGGTGCCTATGCCTCCTCTGACCGCACCAACACCCAGGCCGCTTCAACTTTGGGTAAAGGCGATAAAGCCGATGCCTGGACCGGTGGTTTGAAATATGACAATCACGGTGTTTATTTAGCCACCATGTATGCTGAAACCCGCAATATGCTTCCTGTGTCGGTTCCTGCCGGTCAGTCAAGCCTGACGACTGCAGCAGTGAGCGGTTATGCTAATAAAACTCAGACCTTCGAAGCCGTTGCACAATATCAATTCGACTGGGGTTTACGTCCATCCCTGGGTTATGTGCAAACCAAGGCGAAAGATATTGAAGGTGTAGGTGATGCTGACCTGACGAAATACATTGACGTTGCGGCAACCTATTATTTCAACAAAAACATGTCTACCTTTGCTGAATATAAAATCAACCAACTTAGTGACAACAATAAACTGGGTCTGAATAACGACGACGTGGTTGCTGTTGGCATGACTTATCAGTTCTAAGAATACCACCCCTCGCTTCATTATATTTTAATTGATTTTCTTGCCGGGCTCATCCCCCGGCTTTTTTTCGTCTGCGCCAGCTATTTTACCAAAGTTTTCTTACCATTGTCTTTTCCAGCCCGCTGAATCTGCTAAAGTTTTAGACAGCATCTCCCACAACACCTTTCACAGGAAAATTAAATAATGATAAAGAATACGTCGTTGTATAGCATCAGTGCACTGGTTGTTTTGGCCCTGAGCGGTTGTGCGCAACAACACCAGCCGGATGCCGCAGCCCAGCTTAACGATCAGTCGGTAATGGCCCTTAACTGGTTTCAGCAATCAGGGGAGTATCAGGCATTAACTTATCAGGCATTCAATACCGCTACGGTAGCCTTTGATCAGGCGCCGTCACTCACTGGCAAACCGAAGGCGGTGGTGGTGGATCTTGATGAAACCATGCTGGATAACAGCGCCTACAGTGCCTGGCAGGTAAAAGCCAACAAGCCGTTTGACAGCAAAAGCTGGTCAGCCTGGACGCAGGCCAAACAGGCCAACGCCGTACCGGGAGCGGTCAGTTTTGCTCAGTATGTTGTCAGTCACGGCGGGACGTTGTTCTACGTATCTAATCGCGATCAAAAAGATTACGCCGCAACCGTCGCCAATATGCAACGTCTTGGTTTTCCAAACGTCAATGAAAAAACCGTGCGTTTAAGTACCGGGACATCCAATAAACAGGCGCGTTTTGACGTTATCAAAAACGAAGGCTACAACATTGTGCTCTACGTCGGCGATAACCTGAATGACTTTGGAGCCGCCACTTATCATAAGGGCAATCAGGAACGTCGTGACTTTGTGAATAAAAACCATCGTCTGTTTGGCACGCAATTTATTGTTTTGCCCAACCCTCTCTATGGCGACTGGGAAAGCGGCATGGCGGCGGACTATAACAAGTTGACGCCAGAGCAGAAGCTGCGGGTCCGGGCGGCGGCGTTAAAATCATGGGGTGGGGCTTAAGTGTCAATTTATGGCTTAAAAGTCAATTAACTCCGAGGAGCTGTATCGGGTTGGGCTTAAATGGCAATTTTCTGTTTTAAAACTAATTGGCTTTAGAGGAGCTGTTTCGGTTTTATCATTGCAGTGGCCACTTAATCCGCTGTGCCGAACCGAGTTAAGGAGCGCTGGCCCGCTCCTTAACAATCCTGGGCCTTTTGGTGTTGTTGATTCGTCTGCTGCCTATTACCGGCTATGTTTCAGTGACTCCCAGCGT
The DNA here is from genome assembly GCF_012933545.1 of Rouxiella aceris. GTDB lineage: Bacteria > Pseudomonadota > Gammaproteobacteria > Enterobacterales > Enterobacteriaceae > Rouxiella > Rouxiella aceris. The sequence continues at coordinate 445,687 of NZ_JAADJU010000004.1, forward strand.
GGCACGAGCCGCGCTGCTCCGCAGTCCCCTTGCTCGGTCGGGAGCCAAAAGCGTCTCCCTCCGCTTCGCGCGGCGCCGTCTCTGAATGTGCCAGTCAACTATGTAAACAGTATCGGTTTGGCTTAAAGTCAATTAACTCCGAGGAGTTGTATCGGTTTTAGCTTAAATGGCAATTTATGGCTTAAAGTCAATGGGCTATGAGGAGCTGTTTCGGTTTTATCATTGCGGTGGCAACTTAACCCGCTGTGCCGAACCGAGTTAAGGAGCGCTGGCCCGCTCCTTAACAATCCTGGGCCTTTTGGTGTTGTTGATTCGTCTGCTGCCTATTACCGGCTATGTTTCAGTTACTCCCAGCGTGGCACGAGCCGCGCTGCTCCGCAGTCCCCTTGCTCGGTCGGGAGCCAAAAGCGTCTCCCTCCGCTTCGCGCGGCGCCGTCTCTGAATGTGCCAGCAAACTATCTACACCGTACCGTTTCAGACAAAGATTTTTCGTCTTTTCGTCTTTTTGTCTTTTTGTCTTTTTGCCGTTGACCTTTAATGTTGCCGGTGTTGCTTTAAATGTTTCCTGGCCGATTCAAAACCTACGCTGAGCGACGTGGAGCGAGACGCTTTTGGCTCGCGACCGAGTGAAGGGACCGCGCAGCGGCGTGGTTTAGGCCACACACCGATGTCACTGGAAAGAACTACAACCGAGGGCACGACACTTATCAATTTGGACAAGGCGCAGGATTCCAAAGGAGGCGCGCCTTCGCCTCCTTTGGGCGGTCTGGGCCGCCGCCCAGTGAGCGCAGCGAATGCCCTTGACCTTGACCTTGAATTAAAAAACAAATTTGCAATTAAAAATCCCCCCCAATGATTTTGTACATCACACTGGTCGCCTCGAAAACCCCCTCCGTCGACAACGCATAACCTGGGATCGTCCCGGATAATTCATACCCCAATGATTGATATAACCCCTGGGCATCACTGCCGGTCACAGTATCTAACACCAATAACTTCTTGCCCGCCGCCAACGCCAGTGCCTCAATTTTTTGCATTAACTGCCTGGCAATCCCCTGCCTTCTGGCATCAGGGTGAACCAGTAATTTGACAACATCACCGCGATGCTGACCATTGCCAGGCATTGCCACCACCAGTTGTACTGTGCCGACAATACGACCATTGATACGCGCCACCAAAATACGTCGATCTCCGGCGCTAAAAGCCGGTAATAGCTGGTGCCAGAAAACCAATGCTTCTGCCTGGCCAAAAGGTGGCACAAAACCCACACTGGCCCCGAGCCTGACACAAGCCACAAGCGTTTCGCTCAGATCCATAAAATCAGCGCGGGAAAAATCCTGTGAATAAGGTTCTTTTTTCAATTCACTGATCGTCAACACGTTGTTAATCCTCATTATTAAGAGCGGCAAATCACAATATTATAATGGGCATCATCTGGGCCAGGGACGTAAAAGGTCGATGTGCCGTAAAGATGAAAACGCAGGCAATCCCCGGTTTCCAGGCGATAAAGTTGTGTATCAAGCCTGAGTTCCAGCACGCCAGACAGCATCCAGATATGTTGCTCAAGACCAAAAACCGGCGGTGCATCATAGTGAATGGAAGCGCCGGCGCCCAGCCTGCCTGACATCAGCTCCGCCTGAAAGTCTCTCGCCGGAGGGGAAATTGAGCGACGTTCAAAACCCGTATGCACATCCTGCCACACCGGCTGTTGTGCCTGACGGATAAGCTCCGCCGGATTGTCTTCTACCGCCATCAGCAAGCGCGACGTTGTCAGGCCATAAACCGCGCTCAATTTACCCAGCAAAGTTGCTGTCGGGCTGGTTTCTGCACGTTCGATACGAGATAACGTTGCCCGACTGATACCGCTTTTTTCTGCCAGCATTTCCAGCGACCAACCCTGATTGACCCGCAGCATTGAAAGCCGCTGCGCCAGCTTTTGTTCATCAATCATTATATGACTCATGGTAAATTCTCATTATTGAGAATGTATCCTTAATATGAGACAAGAGCAACATTGATGGCATCAATTTGTACAATCATGGGGATGGGCTTAAATGTCAATTTACTACTTAAAAGTCAATTAACTCCGAGGAGTTGTTTCGGTTTTATCATTGCAGTGGCAGCTTAACCGACTGTGCCGAACCGAGTTAAGGAGCGCTGGCCCGCTCCTTAACAATCCTGGGCCTTTTGGTGTCTTTGATTCGTCTGCTGCCTATTACCGGCTATGTTTCAGTCACTCCGAGCGTGGCACGAGC
>NZ_JAADJU010000005.1 GCF_012933545.1 Rouxiella aceris
GACAAGGCGCAGGATTCCAAAGGAGGCGCGCCTTCGCCTCCTTTGGGCGGTCTGGGCCGCCGCCCAGTGAGCGCAGCGAATGCAGTTGACCTTGACCTTGACCTTGAAGTTGAAGTTGAAGTTAAAAACAAATTTGCAATTAAAAACCCTTCCCTATATTGCCCCCAAAAAAAAACGCCACTTGATTAAGTGGCGTTTGAGACTGCTTAAAAAATATTATTTTGCAGCAACGAGCGCTTCAGCCTGTGCAGACTGGATCGCCGTCAGGGCTACGGTGTAAACGATATCGTCTACCAGTGCGCCACGTGACAGGTCATTGACCGGCTTACGCATACCTTGCAGCATTGGCCCGATAGAGACCAGGTCTGCAGAACGCTGTACGGCTTTATAAGTGGTGTTACCGGTGTTCAGATCCGGGAAGATAAACACGGTAGCCTGACCAGCAACCGGTGAGTTCGGTGCCTTGGATTTGGCAACGTCTGCCATGATTGCCGCATCGTACTGCAATGGGCCATCGATGATCAGATCCGGACGTTTTTCCTGAGCCAGACGCGTTGCTTCACGTACTTTCTCAACGTCACTACCTGCACCTGAATTACCGGTAGAGTAAGAAATCATCGCTACGCGAGGTTCGATACCGAAGGCTGCAGCAGAATCGGCAGACTGGATAGCGATTTCAGACAGCTGTTCAGCCGTTGGGTCCGGGTTAATTGCGCAGTCACCGTAGACCAGAACCTGATCAGGCAGCAGCATAAAGAACACGGAAGAAACCAGTGAACTGCCTGGTGCCGTTTTGATCAACTGCAACGGAGGACGGATGGTGTTGGCCGTGGTATGCACCGCACCAGAAACCAGACCGTCAACTTCGCCTTTTTCCAACATCAGCGTACCCAGAACCACGTTGTCTTCCAACTGTTCGCGGGCAACAACTTCAGTCATGCCTTTGCTCTTACGCAGTTCTACCAGACGGGCAACGTACTCTTCACGCACGGCAATCGGGTCAACGATTTCAATACCTGTTCCCAGCACAATACCTTGGGAAGCGGCAACGCGGCGGATCTCTTCCGGATTACCCAGCAGCACACATTCCGCGATACCACGTTCAGCACACAGTGAAGCGGCTTTAACGGTACGTGGCTCATCGCCTTCTGGCAGTACAATGCGTTTGCACGCTTTACGTGCCAGTTCGGTCAACTGATAACGGAAGGCCGGAGGCGACAGACGGTGAGAACGCTCAGAGTGTGCACTCAGTGAATTGATCCAGTCCGCATTGATATGCGAAGAGACATACTGCTGGATTTTTTCTACACGCTGATGGTCGTCTGCAGGAACTTCCAGGCTGAAGCTCTGCAAGTTCAGAGAGGTCTGCCAGGTGTTGGTTTCAACGGTAAATACCGGCAGGCCGGTTTCGAAGGCGCGTGCGCACAGCTGGGCAATGCGTTCGTCAACCGGATAACCGCCAGTCAACAGGATGGCACCCAGTTCAATACCGTTCATCGCGGCCAGACAGGCAGCAACCAGCACGTCTGGACGGTCTGCTGAAGTGACCAGCAGTGAACCAGGACGGAAATGTTCGAGCATATTAGGGATGCTGCGTGCGCAGAAAGTCACTGACTTCACGCGACGAGTATTCAGGTCGCCTTCATTAACAATCTGGGCATCCAAATGCTTGGCCATGTCGATTGCGCGGGTGGCAATCAGCTCAAAGCTCCATGGAATGCAGGCCAGAACCGGGATCGGGCTGCTGGCAACCAGTTCGGCAATATCCACTTTCTTGGCGATATTGGCTTTGGTGGAATCGTCAAAAATTTCTGACAGATCCGGGCGGGTTCTGCCCAATTCATCAACCGGAGCGTTGAGTTTGTTAACAATCACGCCGGTGATGTTTTTATTTTTGCTGCCGCCGAACACGCTGCGAGCCAGATCGATACGATCTTTGATTTGCTCAGCGGAATCATTGCCTTGTGCAATAACGAAAATAATTTCGGCATTCAGCGTCTTGGCAATTTCATAGTTCAGCGCACTGGCGAACTGGTGGCTACGGGTTGATACCAGCCCTTCCACCAAAACCACTTCCGCGTTTTTGGTATTGGCGTGGTAATTCGCCACAATCTCTTCCATCAGCACGTCTTGCTGATTGGAGCCAAGCAGGCTTTGTACATGCTTGAGCTTCAGCGGTTCAGCCGCGTTGATATTGGAGTTTGCGCGAATAATGGTCGTAGTCTGGTCAGGCACATCGCCGCCTGCGCGGGGTTGTGCAACAGGTTTGAATACGCTCAGGCTAACGCCTTTTTGTTCGATGGCGCGAATTACGCCCAGGCTGACGCTGGTCAGACCGACGCTGCTGCCAATTGGAACCAACATAATAGTACGGGACACGATAAACCTCTTTGACGATTTCCAGGTCGTGGCTTTGTAAGAATAGAGCTCGGGTCTTAAGCTACAAATAGATTAAGGTCATGTGAGCCAGTCGTATTCCATGGCAACGCCCGCCTGTGGTGTAAAAAACACTGCCAGCAGAGGCTGGCAGTGGAGGGGACTTATTTATGCGGTCAGACGCGCGGCGTCCTGGGCAATCACCAACTCTTCATTGGTTGGGATAACCAGTGCTTTGCGAGTGCCTTCTTTATTGATTTCACCTGAATTGCCGAAACGCGCGGCCAGGTTGCGTTCATGGTCAACTTCAAAGCCCAACAGGCCAAGTTTAGCCAGAGACAGTTCGCGAACCATTGCTGCATTTTCACCGATACCACCGGTAAAGACCACAGCGTCAAGACGACCTTCCATCAGCGAAGTATAGCCGCCGATGTATTTGGCCAGACGGTGGCAGAACACGTCCATGGCACGTTTGGCATCTTCTTTGGTGGTGTAGTTCTCTTCAACATAACGGCAATCGCTGGTCACCTGGGTCAGACCCAGCAGGCCAGACTCTTTGGTCAGCATTTTGTTGATTTGTTCAACACTCATGCCCAGGGCATCGTGCAGGTGGAAAACGATAGCCGGGTCGATATCACCACTGCGGGTACCCATTACCAGGCCTTCCAATGGGGTCAGACCCATGGAGGTATCAACACATTTACCGTTACGAATGGCGCTGACAGAACCACCGTTGCCCAGATGGCAAGTGATCAGGTTCACTTCTTCTACAGGTTTGCCAAGCATTTTGGCGGCTTCCTGAGTAACATAGAAGTGGCTGGTACCGTGGGCACCGTAACGACGGATGTGGTGATCGGTATAAAGGTTGTACGGCAGGGCGTAGAGATAAGACTCTTGCGGCATGGTCTGATGGAATGCGGTATCAAATACGGCGACATTTTTTTCAGCCAGTTTCGGGAAGGATTTCAACGCTTCAGCGATACCAATCAGGTGTGCCGGGTTGTGCAGCGGTGCAAATGGGATAGAATCTTTGATACCCTGCAAAACTTCTTCATTAATGACAGCAGATTTTGTCAGTTTTTCGCCACCGTGAACAATGCGGTGGCCAATGGCGACCAGTTCGGCAGACAGTTCTGGCTTCTCTGCCAAAATAGTATTAACGATGTACTTCAATGCTTCGCTGTGGGCTGCTCCAGCACCTAATGCAGCTTCATGTTTAACGCCGTCCAGTTTCCACTTGATACGTGCTTCTGGAAGGTGGAAGCATTCGGACAGACCAGAGATATGCTCTTCGCCATTAACAGCATCAATGATGGCAAACTTCAACGAAGAGCTGCCACAGTTAAGAACCAGAACTAACTTACTTGACATGGAAGTACCTATTTATTTGTGTTGGTGTCGTTGAGAAACAATACACATGGTTAATTAATCGTCACAATCACATAAGCGTAGCGCATTATGGAGGCGGCAATTATGATTAACATCATGCCCAAGCGGGTTTGGAGGCATGACATACCTTCCGTTCTTCGAGTTGGAGGCGGTGACGATCGTCTACCCTGCTACTTATTTGAGTAAGCATCAGACGATTCGTTCCTTTACTGCCAGCCCGTTTCTTGAACGCGTAAGGTATCGTAAATGCTGCAAGACCTGTTATACCAATCGGGTCAATTATCTGTCTATACAATCTGTCTATCAGGCGCCCCTAAAGGCCGGGATAGGATACCGATAGGTTTTGATAAAAACAAAATATATTTGTATGTGATAAAATATATTTTTAGTTTTACAACTATTTTTTAAATTTTCAGAAGTTGAGGTGCACCATGACGAGCAAACCATCGGGTTCTGTCGGTTGGTTTCAGGTTTTCCAACGTGGGCAGCATTATATGAAGACGTGGCCCGCTGACAAGCGCCTCGCTCCTGTGTTCCCCGAGAACCGTATCTCCACGGCAACACGCTTTGCAGTGCGGTTTATGCCGCCGGTAGCGGTATTTACTCTGGCCTGGCAAATTGCGCTGGGCGGACAGCTGGCTCCAGCCGTTGCGACCTCGATTTTTGCCTGTAGCCTGCCAATGCAGGGACTATGGTGGCTGGGACGCCGGGCTATTACGCCATTACCCCCCTCGCTGCTTGGCTGGTTCCATGAGGTACGCCATAAGTTGCTCGATGCCGGACAGGCGTTGGCTCCTCTTGAGGGGGCGCCGACCTATCAGTCACTGGCGGATGTGCTTAAACGTGCTTTTAAACAACTGGATAAAACCTTTCTCGACGATCTCTGAGGCAGTGGCCGGGTATGCCCAACGGATATCCTGCCCTGCACGTTGCCGCTTTTTCCTTATCAGCTAAGCTTTTGTCTGGGGCAATTGGCCTTTTACCCACGGGTTAACCGCTGTTGGCAAAAGAATTCACCCCATATCCATGGTCCAAATCAAAGAATGGTCAGCTTGGGATTTCGTCCGGGTTTGCGCTATGCCATGCTTTGCTCATTATGATTTGCTTAGGAGCTCGATAATGGAAATGACCCATGCACAACGCCTGATTTTGTCTAATCAATATAAGATGATGACCCTGCTCGATCCGGACAATGCTGAACGCTATCGTCGTTTGCAAACCATTGTCGAGCGCGGCTTTGGTCTGCAAATGCGTGAACTGGATCGTGAGTTTGGCGCCCTTGCTGAAGAAACCTGCCGTACTATTATTAATATTATGGAAATGTACCATGCGATGCAGGTGTCATTTTCCAATCTGACCGACGCCGCCGGTGTGGATCCCCGTCGCGTGCAGTTCCTGGGTTTTGATGCCGCCACGGAAGCCCGCTATCTCAGCTATGTGCGCTTTATGGTCAATACCGAAGGGCGCTATACAGATTTTGATGCCGGAACTCATGGTTTTAACGCGCAGACCAAGATGTGGGAAAAATATCAACGCATGTTGTCGGTATGGCAGGCTTGCCCGCGCCAATATCATCTTAGCGCCGTGGAAATTACCCAAATTATCAATGCCTGATAAATAAAGGAGTTGTCTGTGAAGTGTAAAGGTTTTCTGTTTGATCTGGATGGAACCTTGGTGGATTCACTGCCAGCGGTAGAGCGAGCCTGGATTAACTGGGCGCTGAGCCGGGATGTAGACCCACAAGAGGTGTTGTCTTTTATCCACGGCAAACAGGCGATAACTTCTTTACGTCATTTTATGCCGGGTGCCAGCGAAGAGGAAATTCGGCAACAATTTCTGGTGCTGGAGCACGTCGAAGCCAATGATACCGACGGCGTGGCGGCATTACCGGGCGCTCATGACTTATTGAGTGAATTAACCCGCCTTGGGATCCCCTGGGCAATTGTGACTTCCGGATCTTTGCCGGTAGCCAGTGCACGTCACGCAGCGGCAAACTTGCCGATGCCTGAGGTGTTTGTTACCGCTGAACAGGTTGAGAAGGGCAAACCGCACCCTGAGGCTTATCTGCTGGGCGCGGCGCGTTTGGGACTGCCCGCTGCTGATTGTGTCGTGGTCGAAGATGCGCCGGCCGGTGTGCAGTCAGGTCTGGCGGCAGGTTGCAAAGTTATTGCCGTCAATGCCCCTGCTGATACGCCAAATCTTGATAAGGTGGACTTTGCCTTAAGCAGCCTGGCGGTTTTGGCGTTGAGCGTCGACGCGCAAGGCGTCACCGTTAGTTTGAAATAACCCGGACCAATGTCTTGATGATTGATTAAACCCTGCATTTGCAGGGTTTTTTTATGCCATATTTTTAGAGACGTTTGCTTTGCATAGGATATTGCTTTTGAACGCTCAGTTGATGTGGGTACTGATATTGCTGGCCGCCGCCGTGTATTTATTTGCCAGCAACAAGATCCGGATGGATGTTGTGGCGCTGCTGGTGATTGTCGCCTTTGTGTTTAGTGGGACCCTGACCGTTACGGAGGCGTTGGCCGGATTTAGCGATGCCAATGTTATCTTGATTGCTGCCCTGTTTGTGGTGGGGCATGGTCTGGTTCGCACCGGCGTTGCCTACCAGGTCGGTGAATGGTTAATGCGTGCTGCGGGCAACAGTGAAACCCGGATGCTGGTGCTGCTGATGCTGGCGGTTGCCGGTTTGGGCGCTTTTATGAGCTCGACCGGCGTGGTGGCCATCTTTATTCCTGTGGTTATCAGCGTGGCGGATAGAATGCAGACCTCGGTAACCCGCCTGATGATGCCTCTATCTTTTGCCGGATTGATCAGCGGCATGATGACGCTGGTGGCGACGCCACCCAATATGGTGGTCAACAGCGAACTGCTGCGCGCAGGTTTTGCCGGCTTTGGCTTTTTCGGCGTTACGCCCATTGGCCTGGTGGTGTTGGTCTCGGGCATCGGTTATATGCTGGTGGCCCGCCGCTGGTTGGCCAACGAGCCCAACCAGCGTAAAGAAAACTGGCGGCGGCGTACTTTTCTTGATCTGATCCGTGATTATCAACTTAGCGGTCGCGCGCGGCGGATGGCGATTCGCCCCGGTTCGCCTCTGGTCGGCCAAACGCTGGACGGACTACATTTGCGTGCGCGTTACGGCGCCAATGTGATTGGCATTGAGCGCTGGCGTAAATTCCGCCGGGTGATGATCAGTGTCACCAGCAATACAGAGCTGAAAGCGCGCGATGTGCTGCTGATTGATATGTCGGCAGCGGAGATGACGGTACGCCAATTCTGTGCCGAGCAACAACTGGAACCTCTGGTGCTGCGCGGCGAGTATTTTTCCGGCCAGTCGCGCGATGTCGGTATGGCGGAAGTCTCACTGATCCCCGATTCCGAGCTGCCAGGTAAAACCCTGCGTCAGGTGATGTTCCGTTCGCAATATGGCTTGAATGTCGTGGGCATTCGCCGTCAGGGGCAAGCGATTGCGGGCAAACTGGTGGACGAAGAGTTAATGATTGGCGATATGCTATTGGTCGCGGGTGACTGGAAGTTGATCCGGCAACTGCAGCAAAAAACCTATGACTTTATTGTGCTTAATCTGCCGGCAGAAGTAGATGATGTCGCACCGGCGGTCAGTCAGGCACCCCATGCGCTTTTTTGTCTGGCGTTAATGGTGGCATTAATGCTCACCGATGGCATTCCCAATGTGCTCGCCGCGCTGATTGCCTGTCTGCTAATGGGCAAATTCCGCTGTTTTACCGCGGAAAGCGCCTATAAAAGTATTCACTGGCCGAGTCTGATCCTGATTGTTGGCATGATGCCGTTTGCCCTGGCGCTACAAAGGACCGGTGGCGTTGAGCTGGTGGTCAGGGGATTGATGGATATCAGCGGCGGACAGGGGCCGCGAGTGATGCTACTGAGTCTGTTTGTGCTTTGCGCGGTCATTGGCTTGTTTATTTCCAATACCGCCACCGCCGTATTGATGGCACCGATTGCCATTGCGGCTGCGCATGAGATGGGGCTGTCCCCTTATCCCTTTATTATGGCAGTCGCGCTTGCCGCGTCAGCCGCTTTTATGACGCCGGTCTCTTCACCGGTCAACACGCTGGTAATGGTGCCGGGCAACTACCGCTTTGCCGATTTTCTGCGCATTGGCGTACCTTTTACGCTCTGGGTTATGCTGGTTAGCGTCGTGCTGGTTCCCCTGATCTATCCGTTTTAAAAATGGTAATTCAGAAGATGAGATCATTGTTTATAGCGGTGAATCCTGGCTGATTTCGTCGAGAGAGAGACTAAAACTGGGAATAAAGATCGCCATAAAATAGTCCATTTCCGGACTTTGCCGTTCGGCGAGGGTTTTTTCCAATCGCGCTTTGGCTAGCGTGAATTCGGTATTTCCTGCTGATAACTCTTCCAGACACTTCAGATAGGCACAGAGCGCATCGGCTTGTTTAACGGTTTTCTTTTCGTCATCACTAAAGTGATCTTCATCAATAAGTGAGCGAAAATCTTCCTGCAAGTCCTGCGGCAGCATTTCGATCATTTTCTGCTGGGCAATTTTCTCTATCTTTTTGTATTCACGAGCAATTTGCGGATTATAGTATTTGATCGGCGTTGGCATATCGCCGGTCAGCACTTCACTGGCATCATGGTACATTGCTAGCAATGCTACGCGTTCAGCGTTTAATTGGCCGTCAAATTTACGATTTTTAATCAGCGCCAGCGCGTGGGCCACAAAGGCGACCTGCAAACTGTGTTCTGATACGTTTTCCATACGCACATTGCGCATCAGCGGCCAGCGAGAGATGAGTTTAAGACGGGAAAGGTGGGCAAAGAAATGGCTCTGGGTCATAGGATCCTCAGCGGCTAGTGACAGACTGTCATTGTGGCCGCATGCCCTTCATCTTTCAAGCCACAGATGCGTTGGCTGCTTTCGTTCACCCCAATCACTGACTAGAGTCAGCTCATGGGGATTCGCTCAGTTGCCGCCTTTCTGTGACTCGAAATCTATTGGGCATGCCCTTCATCTTTTAAGCCGCAGATGCGTGGGCTGCTTTCGTTCACCCCAATCACTGACTGTGGTCAGAGCTCATGGGGATTCGCTCAGTTGCCGCCTTTCTGTGACTCGAAATCTATTGGGCATGCCCTTCATCTTTCAAGCCACAGATGCGTTAGCTGCTTTCGTTCACCCCAATCACTGACTGGGGTCAGCTCATGGGGATTCGCTCAGTTGCCGCCTTTCTGTGACTCGAAATCTATTGGGCATGCCCTTCATCTTTCAAGCCACAGATGCGTTGGTTGCTTTCGTTCACCCCAATCACTGACTGGAGTCAGCTCATGGGGATTCGCTCAGTTGCCGCCTTTCTGTGACTCGAAATCTATTGGGCTTGCCCTTTATCTTTCAAGCCACAGAAAGGCAAAGGGCACAGACTGTTACTGATGATAGGTTTCCAGGAAGCGTCCCAGTTTACCGACGGCCATTTCCAGCTCGTCAACGCGCGGCAGGGTCACGATACGCACGTGATCCGGGTACGGCCAGTTAAATGCCGAGCCCTGTACCAGTAACACCTTTTGCTGAAGCAGCAGATCGAGCACCATTTTCTGGTCGTCGTGAATGTTAAAACGTTTGGCGTCGATTTTCGGGAACATATACAACGCGCCGCGCGGTTTCACGCAGGAGACCCCCGGGATCTGATTGATCAGTTCCCAGGCCTTATTACGCTGTTCATACAAACGGCCACCGGGTTGGATAAATTCGCTGATGCTCTGATAGCCACCAAGTGCCGTCTGGATGGCATGCTGCATGGGGACATTGGCACACAGACGCATCGAGGCAAGCATTTCCAGCCCTTCGATATAGCCTTTGGCGTGTTTTTTCGGCCCGTTAATTACCATCCAGCCCTGGCGGAAGCCCGCCACGCGGTAGGTTTTTGACAGGCCATTAAAGGTGACGGTTAATAAATCCGGGGCCAGCGAGGCAATAGAAATATGCTGCGCATCATCATAGAGGATCTTGTCGTAGATCTCGTCAGCGAAGATGATCAGATTGTGTTCACGGGCTAACTTGACGATTTCCATTAACAGCGCTTCGCTGTAAACCGCACCGGTCGGGTTGTTGGGATTGATGATCACGATCCCGCGCGTGCGTGGGGTGATTTTAGCGCGGATATCATCAAGATCCGGGAACCAGTCCGCTTCTTCGTCGCAAAGGTAATGCACAGCGTTACCCCCGGAAAGGGAAACGGCGGCGGTCCATAAAGGATAGTCAGGTGCCGGAACTAGCATTTCGTCACCGCTGTTAAGCAGTGCCTGCATAGATTGCACAATCAGCTCCGAAACGCCGTTGCCGATATAGATATCTTCCACGGTCATATCGCGCATATCTCGCGCCTGGTAGTGCTGCATGATGGCTTTACGCGCGGTAAACAGACCTTTTGAATCACAGTAGCCCTGGGCGGTGGGCAAATTGCGGATAACGTCGACCAAAATTTCATCAGGCGCATCAAAACCAAAAGGGGCAGGGTTACCAATATTCAGCTTAAGAACTTTGTTGCCTTCTTCTTCCAAACGCTTGGCTTCTTTCAGCACCGGCCCGCGGATGTCATAGCAAACGTTATCCAGCTTGTGGGATTTTTCAATGGGGGACATAGTCAATGTTAACCTTTTGCGGTAAAGCTTGTTCTTTCCCTGGAAGAGATACCGTAGAACATAGCGAAGCGGACAATTTACTCTCAAGGCGGGGGATTTTGAAGGGCAAACACTGGCTTTGGCGTAAAACAGTAGTCCTGTTGCCAGTTATGATATCAATCACCTGGTTTTATGTTGCCAATGAAGTTTTTCACTAATTATTTTTGTTTTTATGAATTTTAATTCTGTAATGGCTTTATATGTAAATTTTTACAGTGTATTCAACCATGTACAGCTGATAATTCAAGCTATTCAAAAAGATACTGCCAACATTGCCCAATTGGCGTTAAATTGACCATTATGCTAGCAATATTTGGCCGGTGTGGGCTTAATCTTAAAAGGCTTCCCCTCAGAGTTTTTCTCTTTTCTTATAGTGTATAAAAGATATCGAACAAGAAAAGCTTAAGTTAAGGGTTTTCTCTTGGTAAGGGTAAGATTGCGTAAATATTTAGTTAAATGATTCTGATGGTTCGTTTGGAGAAATATATGAAGCTTGCTACATAAAGTGGATTATACAACGAAGATTAAACTTTAGGAATAATCTCATTAGTTGCCGGCGTTATTACTCTTTGGCGAAACAACGTTGGCGGAATTACCTTGATACAAATTAACTTCGGCTGTTTATTTATTAAAAACGTTTATATATCAAATTTTTAATGTCGCGCTATCGCGAGCTGTGTACAGGAGAAATGAGCCAGTGAAGATGGGCTGAATCCTGCCTTAATCATTAAAATGGCGTCACTGGTCAGCAGGAAATTATATTTCTTTGAATTTAATAACTATTTGAAAAAGTGCACAGGGAATTGAACATTTTAAATAGTTGCCGGGCAGAAATATTTCTCATTTCTTCATTATCTAATGAGTGAGTGTCTTTCAGATCTGGTATTCTGCATTTTGCGGGAAGTTTTCCGCACTATCAGGGTAGCTTGTTATTAGATTTTAAAAGTGAAGAAAAACTATGACAAATGCAAATCGTCCAATTCTTAATCTAGACCTTGACCTGCTTAGGACCTTTGTTGCCGTTGCTGATTTAAATACTTTTGCTGCTGCGGCCGCTGCGGTATGTCGTACTCAATCAGCGGTGAGTCAACAGATGCAACGTCTTGAGCAACTTGTCGGTAAAGAACTGTTCGCCAGGCATGGACGCAATAAGTTATTGACGGAACACGGTATTCAGTTGCTCGGCTATGCACGTAAAATATTACGCTTTAATGATGAAGCTTGCACCTCGCTAATGTACAGCGATGTTCAGGGCGGGATAACCATTGGTGCATCCGATGATACCGCAGACACCATTCTGCCTTTTCTGCTGAGCCGTGTGACGTCTATTTACCCTAAGCTTTCTATAGACGTTCGCGTCAAGCGCAGTCCTTTTATGTTGTCGATGTTGGAAAATGACGAAATCGACCTCGCTATTACCACCATGACCTCCGCTGACCATCCTCATATTGTATTGAGGACGTCACCGACTCTATGGTATTGCTCGGCTGATTTTTCTTATCCTTCCGGTGACAGCGTGCCCCTGGTGTTGTTGGACGAACCTAGCACCTATCGTTCCATGGCAATCGAGCACCTTAACAAGGCGGGTATTCCATGGCGTATTGCCTATGTCGCTTCGACGCTGTCGGCTATTCGTGCGGCAGTTCGTGCCGGATTGGGGGTAACCGCCAGGCCTATTGAGATGATGAGCCCGGAGTTGCGCGTATTGGGTGAGCAAGATGGTTTGCCAAGACTGCCAGATACGCAGTATGTACTCTACAAAAACCAGCGTTGTGAGAATGAACTCGCCATGGCGATTTTCACCGCAGTCGAACAGGGGAACGATCCCTATTCACTGAGCAGCTATGCTCAGCGCGCTGTTGTTGATGATGAATACGAAGGCGATGCCAGTCACTGATTGCCGGTAAAGCGTTTTCTATCCCCGCCCTCCTGGAGTCACAGTAGGGTAGGGGATGGACAACATATAAAGGTTAACTAATGTGCAATTCATTAGTTTTTCTTTATCAAATTCTCATTTTCCCAGGTAAAGGTTCCACAAATCCCCCCTCCCGTCATTGGCTCACTTAATCCTCTACGCTCTACCCATCGTCGGTCTGCAAGGCAAAAAAAAAGCATGCTGCCAGTGGTTATTTTTTGTTAGGTATTGACTTTTTTTGAATTTCACAACCAATTTTGATCAAAAAATTGTCTTATTTTCTAGCAAACATCACTGAAACGTGTCCTGGATCAAAAAAATAACCCTGATTAATGAGTGGAAGAATGGGTTATTCCTGCGACAATAGTAAGGTAGAAACCAAAGCATTAACTCTCGTTAACATAGATCCTTATTATCACACTTTTGGACTGACTCGATTTAGCAAAAGGGCGGCGCATGATATGTTAATAAAATGCTAATGATGTAAACTAACGTAGAGATACTTTTGTCAAAGTTGACAAAAGGTTATAGAAAGGGGTAAAAAGCCCCCAGTATTTCACTGGCTAACCGATTTTTATCCCCGCTCGAATTCAAGCTGCAAGCAGGCGGTCGATGCATTAGCAACCTGAAGACGAAACGGATACCCCGTGAACACTGGTGGTTATTAATCCTTCCCTTGAATCGATGTGGCAGGCAAGTTGCCGACCAAGAGCAAATGCAAAACGCCACTTTTGATGAGTAAGCATAGAGTATGTCAACAGCCACAGAAGTTACCGCTCATAACTGGGCGCTCGCAGTTTTTCTTATTGTCGCAGTCGGTCTATGTTGCCTGATGTTGTTGGGTGCAGCTTTCCTGGGAGGGAAGGTTCGTGGTCGCAACACGGAGACGCCGTTTGAGTCGGGTATTGCCCCCGTTGGCACCACTCATATGCGTTTGTCGGCAAAATTCTATCTGGTCGCCATGTTCTTCGTGATTTTCGATGTGGAAGCCCTGTATCTGTATGCATGGTCTACGTCGATTCGCGAAAGTGGCTGGACCGGTTTTGCCGAGGCCGCCATTTTTATTTTTGTACTTTTAGCCGGCCTGTTTTATCTGGTTCGCATCGGTGCGCTTGACTGGACTCCTGTTCGTTCTAAAGGTCCTGTGAAAGCCAGCCCGGTTATCCCGAGTCCAGTCATTAAGACCAGCAATCACCCGCAAGATCATCGCCAATAAAAAAGTGAGGCATTCAGATGGACTATACGCTCACCCGCTTAGACCCGAACGGTGAGAACGACCGTTACCCCCTGCAGAAACAAGAGATCGTTGCCGATCCCCTGGAGCAGGAAGTTAACCGCAGCGTGTATATGGGGAAACTCGAACACGCGCTGCATGATGTAGTTAACTGGGGTCGTAAAAACTCGCTTTGGCCATTCAACTTTGGTCTTTCATGCTGCTATGTCGAAATGACCACGTCATTTACTGCCGTGCATGACGTGGCCCGCTTTGGTTCGGAAGTTATCCGTGCCTCACCTCGCCAGGCCGACTTTATGGTCGTTGCCGGTACCTGCTTTACCAAGATGGCGCCGGTTATTCAGCGTTTGTACGATCAGATGCTCGAACCCAAATGGGTGATCTCCATGGGCGCCTGTGCCAACTCTGGCGGTATGTACGATATCTATTCCGTCGTCCAGGGTGTCGATAAGTTCCTGCCTGTTGATGTCTATATCCCGGGTTGCCCGCCGCGTCCTGAAGCCTATATGCAGGCTTTGCTGCTGTTGCAGGAATCCATTGGTAAAGAACGTCGCCCTCTCTCCTGGGTGGTAGGCGACCAGGGTGTTTACCGCGCCAATATGCAGTCTGAAAAAGAGCGTAAACGCGCCGAGCGTATCGCCGTGACCAATTTGCGGACACCTGACGAGATTTGACACTGTTCGTCAACCCTGAGGGGGCTACGCCGTCAGGAGATATTTAATTAAAGACGACGGTGACTTAGCCGATAGGTTTCAAGATGTAAGAAGGCGGCGAACGCACTAGCAGCTTGAGAGCTAAAGGGTAGAACAGGGCTTTCCCCCTTGGGCATACATGACCATTTAGTGTGGTGAGAAAATATGACTGATTTGACGACGCAAGACCTCGCTCAGCCAGCATGGCAAACCCGCGATCATCTCGATGATCCGGTCATTGGCGAGTTGCGCAACCGTTTTGGGCCAGAGGCCTTTACTGTTCAGCCGACCCGTACCGGTATCCCGGTGGTATGGGTAAAACGCGAACAGATACTGGAAGTAATTACCTTTCTACGCAAACAGCCAAAACCTTATGTCATGCTGTACGACCTGCATGGTATGGATGAACGTTTACGTACCCACCGTGACGGTTTACCGGCTGCGGATTTTTCTGTTTTCTATCATCTGCTTTCTATCGAACGCAACAGCGACATCATGCTTAAGGTGGCGCTGGCAGAAAACGATTTGCACTTACCGACGCTGACCAAGGTTTACCCGAATGCCAACTGGTATGAACGTGAAACCTGGGAAATGTTTGGCATTACCTTTGATGGCCATCCACATCTGACGCGCATTATGATGCCGAAGACCTGGGAAGGACATCCGCTGCGTAAAGACTACCCGGCACGTGCTACCGAATTCGATCCTTTCGAGCTGACCCGCCAGAAAGAAGATCTCGAAATGGAGTCGCTGACCTTCAAGCCGGAAGACTGGGGCATGAAGCGCGGCACCGACAACGAAGATTACATGTTCCTTAACCTGGGACCGAACCACCCGTCCGCGCACGGTGCCTTCCGCATTGTGATGCAGCTTGATGGCGAAGAGATTGTCGATTGTGTACCCGATATCGGTTATCACCATCGCGGCGCAGAAAAAATGGGCGAACGCCAGTCATGGCATAGCTACATCCCCTACACCGACCGTATTGAGTATCTCGGCGGCTGCGTTAACGAAATGCCTTATGTACTGGCGGTGGAAAAACTGGCTGGTATCACCGTCGGCGATCGCGTCAATACCATTCGCGTGATGCTTTCGGAACTGTTCCGCATCAATAGCCATCTGCTGTTTATCAGTACCTTTATCCAGGACGTCGGGGCGATGAGCCCGGTATTCTTTGCCTTTACCGACCGCCAGAAAATTTACGACGTTGTTGAAGCGATCACCGGTTTCCGTATGCACCCGGCCTGGTTCCGCATTGGTGGCGTTGCCCACGACCTGCCAAAAGGTTGGGAACGTTTGCTGCGTGATTTCCTGGCGTGGATGCCAAAACGTCTTGATGCCTATATGCAGACAGCATTGAAAAACAGCATCCTGGTTGCCCGCTCCAAGGGCGTTGCTGCTTACAACGCAGAAGATGCTTTGGCCTGGGGCACGACCGGTGCCGCACTGCGTGCGACCGGCGTCGCCTTCGACGTGCGCAAATGGCGTCCTTACTCTGGCTATGAAAACTTTGATTTCGAAGTGCCGGTCGGCGATGGCGTCAGCGATGCCTATTCACGCGTGATGCTGAAAATGGAAGAGATGCGTCAGAGTCTGCGCATTCTCCAGCAGTGTCTGGATCATATGCCGGAAGGTCCGTTCAAAGCCGACCATCCGCTGACGACGCCGCCACCAAAAGAGCGCACGTTGCAGCATATCGAAACCTTGATCACCCACTTCCTGCAAGTTTCATGGGGGCCGGTCATGCCAGCCAATGAATCTTTCCAGATGATTGAGGCCACGAAAGGGATCAACAGCTACTACCTGACCAGCGATGGCAGCACCATGAGCTATCGTACGCGCGTACGTACGCCAAGTTTCCCGCATTTGCAGCAGATCCCGTCCGTGATCCGTGGCAGCCTGGTATCCGATTTGATCGTATATCTTGGCAGTATTGATTTTGTAATGTCAGATGTGGACCGCTAACGATGACAGATCTTAAAAAAGACTCAGAGCTTCAGTATATCAACGTGTCGGCAGCTGCGGATTATCTTGCCGCATCGGCTCAGCCGACCTTTGAACTGAGCGCGACTGAACGTGATGCGATTGAACACGAAAAACATCACTACGAAGATGCCCGCGCGGTATCGATCGAAGCGCTGAAGATCGTGCAAAAACAGCGTGGCTGGGTGCCAGACGGCGCTATCCACGCTATTGCCGAGGTGCTGGGCATTCCCGCCAGTGACGTGGAAGGCGTTGCCACCTTCTATAGCCAGATCTTCCGTCAGCCGGTAGGTCGTCATGTGATCCGCTATTGCGACAGTGTCGTCTGCCATATCACCGGTTATCAGGGTATTCAGGCAGCGCTTGAGGATCAGTTAAATATCAAGCCGGGTGAAACCACTCCGGACGGCCGCTTTACGCTGTTGCCAACCTGTTGTCTGGGCAACTGTGACAAGGGGCCAAACATGATGATTGATGAAGATACTCACAGCCACCTGAAACCAGAAATCATTGGTGAGCTATTGGAGCGTTACTCATGATTATCGACGGTTATACTCCGAGACAAATTATCCGCACGCCGGAGATGCACCCGCTGACCTGGCGCATGCGCGAAGACAAGCAGCCGGTATGGATTGACGAATACCGCAGCAAAAACGGCTATGTCGGCGCACAAAAGGCGCTGACTGGCATGTCTGCTGACGAGATAGTCGCGCTGGTAAAAGACTCTGGCCTGAAAGGCCGCGGCGGTGCCGGGTTCTCTACCGGTCTGAAGTGGAGCCTGATGCCGAAAGACGAGTCGATGAATATCCGTTACCTGTTGTGTAACGCCGATGAAATGGAACCGGGTACCTATAAAGACCGCCTGCTGATGGAGCAAATGCCGCACCAGCTGGTGGAAGGTATGCTGATCAGCGCCTTTGCGCTCAAGGCTTACCGTGGGTACATCTTCCTGCGTGGTGAATATATCGAGGCGGCGGTGAATTTGCGTCGCGCCATCGAAGAAGCCAAGGCAGCCGGTCTGCTGGGCAAAAATATTTTGGGCAGCGGTTTCGATTTTGAACTGATTGTCCATACCGGTGCCGGTCGCTATATCTGCGGTGAAGAAACCGCATTGATCAACTCGCTGGAAGGCCGTCGCGCCAACCCGCGCTCCAAGCCGCCGTTTCCTGCATCAGCCGGGGCCTGGGGTAAACCGACCTGCGTCAATAACGTTGAAACCCTGTGCAACGTACCTTCCATTTTGGCCAACGGCGTCGAGTGGTACAAAGGCATTTCCAGCAGTGAAGATGCCGGTACCAAAATGATGGGCTTTTCCGGTCGGGTGAAAAATCCCGGCGTCTGGGAACTGCCTTTCGGCACCACGGCCCGCGAAATCCTTGAAGAGTATGCCGGTGGCATGCGTGATGGGCTGAAATTCAAAGCCTGGCAGCCGGGTGGCGCGGGTACCGACTTTTTGACCGACCAGCATCTTGACCTGCCGATGGAGTTTGCCAGCATCGGTAAAGCCGGGAGCCGTTTGGGCACCGCGCTGGCGATGGCGGTCGATCATGAAATCAATATGGTTTCTCTGGTACGCAACCTTGAAGAGTTCTTTGCGCGTGAGTCTTGCGGCTGGTGTACTCCTTGCCGTGACGGTTTGCCGTGGAGCGTCAAGATCCTGCGTGCGCTGGAGCGTGGTGAAGGTCAGCCCGGGGATATCGAAACCCTCGAGCAGCTTTGCCGCCAGCTTGGCCCAGGTAAAACATTCTGCGCACACGCGCCGGGTGCGGTGGAGCCATTGCAGAGTGCGATTAAATATTTCCGGGATGAATTTGAAGCAGGTATCGCCAGGCAGCATTTCAATAATGCGCGGGCAATTGGCGGCATACAGCCAAACAACCTGCTGAAACAGCGATGGTAACCCGTAAAACCTTCGCATTCGACCGATGCCCCAATGCCTGCGGGATGCCGTTAACCGACGGAATATTTTGCAGCACTGGGGTGTTACCCGGCCAGAATTTTTGATTAACGCCTGCCGTAAGGTGGGCCTCGTGGAAGCATGCTGACTATGGCTACGATTCATGTAGACGGCAAAGAATACGATGTAAACGGAGCGGACAACCTACTTCAGGCTTGCCTCTCTCTTGGCCTCGATATTCCTTATTTTTGCTGGCATCCGGCGCTGGGAAGCGTCGGCGCTTGCCGCCAATGTGCGGTTAAGCAATACCAAAACGCGGAAGATACGCGCGGCCGTTTGGTTATGTCATGTATGACGCCTGCGTCTGATGGGACTTTTATTTCCATCGACGACCAGGAAGCCAAACAGTTCCGGGAAAGTGTGGTGGAGTGGTTAATGACCAACCACCCGCACGATTGCCCGGTGTGCGAGGAGGGCGGTAACTGTCATCTGCAGGATATGACAGTAATGACCGGCCACAGCACGCGTCGCTATCGTTTCACCAAACGTACCCATAACAACCAGGATCTCGGTCCGTTTATTTCCCACGAAATGAACCGCTGTATTGCCTGCTATCGCTGTGTCCGTTACTACAAGGATTACGCCGATGGTACCGATCTGGGTGTTTATGGCGCGCACGATAACGTCTACTTCGGTCGCCCGGAAGACGGTGCGCTGGAGAGCGAATTCTCCGGTAACCTGGTCGAGGTTTGTCCGACCGGCGTGTTCACCGACAAAACGCACTCCGAGCGCTATAACCGTAAATGGGATATGCAGTTTGCGCCAAGCATTTGCCAGCAGTGCAGCGTGGGTTGTAACACCAGCCCGGGCGAGCGCTACGGCGAATTGCGTCGCATCGAAAACCGTTATAACGGTACCGTGAACCACTACTTCCTTTGCGATCGCGGTCGCTTTGGTTACGGCTACGTTAACGCCAAAGATCGTCCGGCCCGTCCGCTGCAACAGCGCGGCAACGACTGGATCGAACTCAATGCCGAACAGGCGATGCAGGGCGCTGCCGATATCGTGCGGCAGTCGAGCCGAACCATTGGTATTGGTTCGCCGCGCGCCAGCCTGGAAAGCAACTTTGCGTTGCGTGACCTGGTGGGGGCGGAAAACTTTTATACCGGTATCAATGCGGCCGAGCAGTCCCGTCTCTCTTTGATGCTCGATGTTCTGAAAAACAGCGGTGTGCATACGCCAGCGCTGCGTGAAATCGAAGGCTATGACGCCGTGCTGGTGTTGGGTGAAGACCTGACGCAGACCGGGGCACGTATTGCCCTGTCGGTTCGCCAGGCGGTGAAGGGCAAAGCTCGCGCCATGGCTGCCGCCCAGCGTGTCGCTGACTGGCAGATTGCCGCCGTGCAGAACATTGGTCAGCACGCCAAACATCCACTGTTTATCACCAACGTCGATAATACCCGCCTTGATGATATTGCGGCCTGGAACTACCGCGCACCGGTTGATGAACAGGCACGTTTCGGTTTTGCCATCGCTCATGCCATTGATGCTACGGCACCGGCGGTTAACGATCTGGCCGCAGGCCTGGATAAGAAAATCGATGTGATTGTGCAGGCGTTAACCGGCGCGCGTAAGCCGCTGATTATCACCGGCAGCAACGCAGGCAGCGACGCTATTATCGCCGCTGCGGCTAACGTCGCCAAAGCCCTGAAGTCTCGCGGCAGCGACGTCGGCATTACCTTTGTCGCCGCCTCGGCTAACAGCCTCGGCTTGGCGCTGATTGGTGGTGGCAGCCTGGACGACGCGCTGAGTCTGTTGACCAGCGGCGGTGCCGACAGCGCCATTGTGATGGAGAACGATCTCTATCGCCATGCGCCGGAAGCTCAGGTTGATGCCGCCCTGGCCAAAGTACAAAACCTGCTGGTCGTTGACCATCAGCGTACACGTATTATGGACAAGGCCAGTTTGATCCTGCCAGCGGCAAGCTTTGCCGAAAGTGACGGTACCTTGGTCAATCAGGAAGGCCGCGCCCAGCGTTTCTTCCAGGTTTATGACCCGGCCTATTACGATACCAGCGTGGTTATGCTGGAAAGCTGGCGCTGGATGCATTCGCTGCACTCCACGGTCAACAGCCGCAAGGTTGACTGGACCCAGCTCGATCACGTTATCGAAGCCTGCGTCAGTGCATTGCCGCAGTTGAAAGGCATGGTTGACGCGGCGCCGGATGCCTCTTTCCGCATTCGCGGTCAGAAACTGTCACGTTCACCAAACCGTTCCAGTGGTCGTACCGCCATGCGCGCCAATATCAGCGTGCATGAACCGCGTCAGCCGCAGGATAAAGACACCATGTTTGCCTTCTCGATGGAAGGGAACAACAGCCCATATGCCGATCGTCAACAGGTGCCTTTTGCCTGGGCACCGGGCTGGAACTCACCGCAGGCGTGGAATAAATTCCAGAGCGAAGTCGGTGGCAAACTGCGTCATGGCGATCCCGGCGTGCGTTTAATCGAAGCCGGAGAAGCGACACTGGCCTATTACACAGAGATCCCGGCAGCCTTTACCGCCGTGGACAATCAGTGGCGAGTGGCTCCTTACTACCATCTGTTTGGTAGTGAAGAGATGTCGCAACGTTCTGATGTGATTGCTCAGCGTATGCCGACCGCTTACGTGATGGTCAACCCGGACGATGCTGCACGCCTTGGCGTCAACGAGGGAACCCGGGTGGAATTCAGCTGTGCAGGGCAAACCCTGACGCTGCCGGTTCGTCTGAGTGCCACTCTCGATAAAGGACAAGTTGGCTTACCGCTGGGATTGCCGGGTATTTCGCCGGTGCTGGTGGGTGCAACAGTTGATAATCTGCGGGAGGCAACCCGATGAACTGGTTTACACCTGAAGTAATCGACACCATTATCGCGGTGGTCAAAGCGGTAGTGATCCTGTTAGTGGTGGTCACCTGCGGTGCGTTTATGAGCTTTGCCGAACGCCGCCTGTTGGGCCTGTGGCAGAATCGCTACGGACCTAACCGTGTCGGCTGGGGCGGCTCGTTACAGCTGGCTGCCGATATGATCAAAATGTTCTTTAAAGAGGACTGGGTGCCGAGGTTTTCTGACCGGGCTATTTTTACCCTGGCTCCAATGATTGCTTTCAGCTCCATGTTGATGGCTTTCGCCATTGTGCCGGTGGCTCCCAGCTGGTACGGCGCCAACCTGAATATCGGCGTGCTGTTCTTTTTGATGATGGCGGGTTTGACGGTGTATGCCGTGCTGTTTGCCGGCTGGTCCAGCAACAACAAATACTCGCTGTTGGGGGCGATGCGTGCCTCGGCGCAAACGCTAAGTTACGAAGTATTCCTCGGGTTATCAATGATGGGCGTGGTCGCACAGGCCGGGTCTTTCAACCTGCAGGATATCGTTAACTCGCAGGCGCATATGTGGAACATCATCCCGCAGTTCCTGGGTTTTCTGACCTTTGCCATTGCCGGGGTTGCGGTATGTCACCGTCATCCGTTTGACCAACCGGAAGCTGAACAAGAGCTGGCCGATGGTTACCACATTGAATATTCCGGGATGAAATTCGGTCTGTTCTTTGTGGGGGAATATATCGGCATCGTTACCGTTTCTTCCATGATTGTGACGTTGTTCTTCGGGGGCTGGCAGGGTCCTTTCCTGCCGCCATTTATCTGGTTTGCGTTGAAAACCGGTTTCTTCATGGTGATGTTCATTCTGATCCGTGCAGCTTTGCCGCGCCCACGCTATGACCAGGTGATGTCATTCGGCTGGCGTATCTGCCTGCCGCTGACCTTGCTGAATCTGTTGGCGACCGCTGCGGTCATTCTGTACAACGCGCAATAAGGGGTGATTGAACCATGACATTGAAAGAACTCGTGGTAGGTTTCGGCACCCAGGTTCGCAGTATCTGGCTGATAGGGTTACATACCTTTGCCAAACGCGAAACCCAGATGTATCCGGAAGAACCTGTCTATCTGCCGCCGCGCTATCGTGGCCGCATTGTATTAACCCGCGATCCTGATGGGGATGAGCGCTGCGTAGCCTGTAACCTGTGCGCCGTTGCCTGCCCGGTGGGTTGTATTTCGCTGCAAAAAGCCGAAATGAAAGACGGGCGTTGGTATCCGGAGTTTTTCCGCATCAACTTCTCCCGCTGTATTTTCTGCGGCCTGTGCGAAGAAGCCTGTCCAACCACGGCGATCCAACTGACGCCGGACTTTGAAATGGGTGATTTCAAACGCCAGGATCTGGTGTATGAAAAAGAAGATCTGTTGATCTCTGGACCGGGTAAATATCCGGAATATAACTTTTACCGGATGGCCGGTATGGCCGTGGATGGCAAGCCGAAAGGCGATGCCGAAAACGAAGCCAAACCGATCAACGTCAAAGGTCTGTTACCCTAAGGAGCCGCAAGCATGGAATTTGCATTTTATATTGCAGCCTTGGTGGCCGTGTTGGCGACAATACGCGTGATTACGCACACCAACCCGGTACATGCGTTGCTGTACCTGATCATTTCGCTTCTGGCGATAGCTGCCGTGTTCTTTTCGCTCGGTGCCTATTTTGCCGCCGCGTTGGAAATTATCGTCTACGCCGGTGCCATTATGGTGTTGTTCGTGTTTGTGGTGATGATGCTGAACCTTGGCAGCGTCCAGGAACAGGAACGCATCTGGCTGAAACCGGCAACCTGGATAGGACCTTCTCTGCTGACGGCGGTGCTGTTGGTGGTGATGATCGCCTCGATTGTCGGGGTTAACGATCACGGTATCCAGGGCACGATGATCTCCGCCAAGGCGGTGGGTATCACCTTGTTTGGTCCTTACGTACTGGCGGTAGAACTGGCGTCTATGCTGTTACTGGCCGGGCTGGTGGTCGCCTTCCACGTTGGGCGCGAACATAAACCGGGCGAAGTGCTGAATAGCGCACCCGCGGTCAAAGAGATGGCAAAAAGAAAACCGGAGGAGAGAGCATGATCCCTCTACAACATGGCCTGATCCTGGCCGCTATCCTGTTTGTGTTAGGCTTGACCGGATTATTGGTGCGACGTAACCTGCTGTTTATGTTGATTAGTCTTGAAGTGATGATCAACTCGGCGGCGCTGGCGTTTATTGTGGCTGGCAGTTATTGGGGACAGGCAGACGGGCAAGTGATGTATATCCTGGCCATCAGTCTGGCGGCGGCGGAGGCCAGTATTGGTCTGGCATTGCTGCTGCAACTCTATCGTCGTCGTCATACCCTGAATATCGACACTGTCAGTGAGATGCGCGGATGAACCTATTATATTTAACAATTCTGTTCCCGCTGATTGGCTTTCTGTTACTGGCCTTTTCTCGCGGACGTTGGTCAGAAAATACCTCAGCGACGGTGGGTGTCGGCTCTATCGGCCTCGCCGCGCTGGTAACGCTCTATGTGGGCATTGAGTTTCTCGGTCAAAAAGCCACCGGTGTGCAGGTGTTTAACCAGACCCTGTGGAACTGGATGCAGGTAGGGGATTTCAATATCTCCGCCTCGCTGAGCCTGGATGGTCTGTCGATGACCATGCTGTCGGTAGTCACCGGTGTCGGCTTTCTGATCCATATGTTTGCCTCCTGGTATATGCGCGGTGAAGAGGGCTACTCACGCTTCTTTGCCTACACCAACCTGTTTATCGCCAGCATGGTGATCCTGGTATTGGCAGACAATCTGTTGCTGCTGTATCTCGGCTGGGAAGGGGTAGGGCTGTGCAGCTACTTGCTGATTGGTTTCTACTACACCACGCCAGCCAACGGTGCGGCGGCGATGAAGGCCTTTATCGTTACCCGTGTCGGTGATGTGTTCCTGGCGTTTGCGCTGTTTATCCTTTATCGCGAATTGGGTACGCTCAATATTCACGATGTGCTGACACTGGCACCGCAGAAGCTGGCGGTTGGCGATAGCGCCATTACCTGGGCGACGCTGATGCTGTTGGGCGGCGCGGTCGGTAAATCGGCGCAGTTGCCGTTGCAGACCTGGCTGGCCGATGCGATGGCGGGTCCAACGCCGGTTTCCGCACTGATCCACGCGGCAACCATGGTTACCGCCGGGGTGTATCTGATTGCCCGTACGCACGGTCTGTTCCTGATGGCCCCTGAAATCCTGCATCTGGTGGGGATTATCGGTGCGGTTACGTTGGTGTTGGCAGGCTTTGCCGCGCTGGTGCAAACTGATATCAAACGTGTGCTGGCCTACTCAACCATGAGTCAGATCGGCTATATGTTCCTGGCGCTGGGCGTTCAGGCGTGGGATGCAGCAATTTTCCATCTAATGACCCATGCCTTCTTTAAAGCGCTGTTGTTCCTGTCCTCAGGCTCGGTGATCCTCGCCTGTCATCATGAACAAAACATCTTTAAAATGGGTGGCCTGCGTAAATCTATTCCGCTGGTTTATATTTGCTTCCTGGTTGGCGGCGCGGCGCTGTCTGCCCTGCCTGTTATCACCGCCGGTTTCTTCAGTAAAGATGAGATCCTGGCTGGCGCACTGGCAAACGGGCATATCAATTTGATGCTTGCCGGTTTGGTGGGTGCGTTTATGACCTCGCTTTATACCTTCCGCATGATCTTTATCGTCTTCCACGGTAAGGAGCAAATCAAAGCACATGCGGGCAAAGGGATTACTCACCATTTACCCCTGTTGGTTCTGATGGTCCTGTCGACTTTTATTGGCGCCATGATTGTGCCGCCATTACAAGGCGTATTGCCAGGCACCACTGAACTGCCTCACGGCGCGGTAATGCAGCTTGAAATCACCTCTGGCGTGGTTGCGATTGTCGGCATTTTGCTGGCCGCAGCGCTCTATCTCGGCAAGCGCTCGCTGGTTACCAGCATTGCGCAAAGTGCGCCGGGACGCTTCTTCTCTACCTGGTGGTTCCATGCTTGGGGCTTTGACTGGCTGTACGACAAGATTTTCGTGAAACCTTATTTGGCTGTCGCGAAACTCCTGCAACGCGATCCGCTGAACTCAATGATGAACCTGCCTATGTACTTATCCCGCTGGGGTAGTGGTGGACTGACATTGAGTGAAAATGGGCAGACACGTTGGTACGTTGCGTCAATGGGATTGGGTGCAGTCGTCGTTTTAGCGCTGTTACTGGTGATTTAAAAACATAGGGACCTATACGCCATGCTATTACCTTGGCTAATTCTTATCCCCTTTATCGGCGGACTGCTGTGTTGGCAGGCTGAGCGCTTCGGAACCAAAGCTCCACGCTGGATAGCTCTGATTTCGATGGGGTTGACCTTTGCTCTATCCCTGCAGCTGTGGCTGCAGGGTGGCTATACATTAACCACACCATCGGGTATTCCCCAATGGCAGTCCGAGTTTTCCGTGCCGTGGATCCCGCGTTTTGGTATCGACTTCCATTTGGCACTGGACGGACTTTCACTGCTGATGGTGGTATTGACCGGCCTGCTCGGCGTGCTGGCCATTCTCTGTTCATGGCGTGAAATCCAGAAGTATCAGGGTTTCTTCCACCTGAACCTGCTGTGGATCCTCGGCGGTGTGATTGGGGTGTTCCTGGCTATCGACTTGTTCCTGTTTTTCTTCTTCTGGGAAATGATGTTGGTGCCGATGTACTTCCTGATTGCACTTTGGGGTCATAAAGCGTCAGACGGCAAAACCCGTATCAGCGCAGCGACCAAATTCTTTATCTACACCCAGTCCAGTGGTCTGGTGATGTTGATTGCGATTCTGGGGCTGGTCTTTGTGCACTACAACGCCAGCGGCGTGTGGACGTTCAGCTATGAGCAATTGCTGAAAACGCCGATGTCGCATAACGTTGAATACCTGCTGATGCTCGGCTTCTTTATCGCCTTTGCGGTAAAAATGCCGGTGGTTCCGCTGCATGGCTGGTTGCCGGATGCCCACAGTCAGGCACCGACCGCAGGTTCTGTCGACCTGGCGGGGATTTTGCTGAAAACCGCGGCCTACGGCATGCTGCGCTTTAGCCTGCCGCTGTTCCCTAATGCCTCCCATGAATTTGCGCCTATCGCCATGTGGCTGGGGGTAATTGGTATTTTCTACGGTGCCTGGATGGCATTTACGCAGACCGATATCAAACGCCTGATTGCTTACACCAGCGTGTCACATATGGGCTTTGTGCTGATTGCCATCTTTACCGGCAGCCAGCTGGCGTATCAGGGGGCGGTGATCCAGATGATTGCCCACGGCTTGTCCGCTGCCGGCATGTTCATTATCTGTGGTCAGCTGTATGAACGTCTGCATACCCGTGATATGCGTCTGATGGGCGGCCTGTGGGGACGCATCAAGTATTTGCCTGCGCTCTCGCTGTTCTTTGCCGTCGCCACCCTGGGTATGCCGGGTACCGGTAACTTTGTCGGTGAATTCATGATCCTGTTTGGCAGTTTCCCTGTCGTACCAGTGATTATTGTGATTTCGACATTCGGGCTGGTGTTTGCGTCGGTGTATTCGCTGGCGATGGTGCAGCGTGCATTCTACGGTGCACCCAAGTCGGACCAGCCTTTGCAGGGGATGACGGCGCGTGAGTTGTCGATCATTCTGTTGCTGGTGGTGTTGCTGGTGTTACTGGGTGTTTTCCCGCAGCCTATCCTTGATACCTCAAGCGCAGCGATGAGCAATATTCAGCACTGGTTCGGGTCATCAGTTTCATCAATTTCAACGACAAGGCCGTAATTCGCCATGACATTTACTCCTCAAAATCTGATCGCACTGTTACCGCTGTTGATCGTTGGATTGACGGTGGTAGTGGTGATGCTGTCCGTAGCGTGGCGACGCGACCATTTCCTGAATGCCACACTGACAGTCATTGGCCTCAACCTGGCACTGCTTTCGCTCTATTTTGTCGGGCATGCCGGGCCACAGGATGTGACCCCTTTACTGCGCGTTGACGGCTACTCAATGTTCTACATTGGGTTGGTGTTACTGGCGAGCCTGGCGACCAGCACTTTTGCCTATCCGTGGCTGGCGGGTTATCCCGATAACCGCGAAGAGTTCTATCTGCTGGTATTGATTGCCGCCATGGGGGGCATTTTGCTGGCCTGTGCCAACCATCTGGCTGCCATGTTCCTCGGGATTGAATTAATCTCGCTGCCATTGTTTGGTCTGGTGGGTTACGCCTATCGGCAAAAACGTTCGCTGGAAGCCAGTATCAAATACATGCTGCTGTCGGCGGCGGCCTCGTCCTTCCTGCTGTTTGGTATGGCGCTGCTGTATGCCCAGTCAGGGGATCTCTCCTTTAGCGGCCTGGGTAAAAACCTGAGCGACGCCATGTTGCATCAGCCATTGTTGCTGGCTGGCCTGGGGATGATGATTGTCGGTCTCGGCTTTAAGCTGTCACTGGTTCCTTTCCATCTGTGGACGCCAGACGTCTATCAGGGCGCCCCGGCACCGGTATCAACCTTTCTGGCCACCGCCAGCAAGATTGCTATCTTCGCCGTGGTGATGCGCTTGTTCCTCTATGCGCCGGTAGCTGACAGTGAAGCAATCCGCGTAGTGCTTGGTATCATTGCCTTCTGTTCGATCCTGGTCGGTAACCTGATGGCCCTCAGCCAGCGTAATATCAAACGCCTGCTGGGTTATTCCTCCATCTCGCACCTGGGTTACCTGCTGGTTGCGCTGATTGCCGTTCAGACTCATCAGTTGTCGATGGAAACCGTGGGGGTTTATCTCGCCGGTTATCTGTTTAGCAGCCTGGGAGCCTTTGGTGTGGTCAGCCTGATGTCCAGCCCGTATAGCGGTCCTGACGCCGAGTCGCTGTTCTCTTACCGTGGACTGTTCTGGCATAAACCGATCCTGTCGGCGGTGATGACTGTGATGATGCTGTCACTGGCCGGTATTCCCATGACCCTGGGCTTTATCGGCAAGTTCTATGTTATTGCGACCGGTGTAACCGCCCATTTGTGGTGGCTGACCGGTGCCGTAGTGGTGGGCAGTGCCATAGGTCTTTACTACTATCTGCGCGTGACCGTCAGTTTGTTCCTGCACGCTCCTGAGACGCTGCAACGTGATACGCCAAACAACTGGGCGTTGACCGCCGGTGGTGTGGTGGTGCTGATTTCGGCAATTTTGGTACTGGTGCTGGGCATCTTCCCACAACCGCTGATTTCGCTGGTGCAGCTGGCACAACCGCTGTTCTAATCGACGTAATGAGTAAGTAATAAGCCGCGCCTCGGTTGAGGTGCGGTTTTTTTTTCGCTATCAAAGGGGGATTTGGATTAAATAAAGTTTATTTCATTAATATTTTGATTATAAACATTTCATTTTATTACATGCCGAGTAAACTTCATGCTTTAGATTCGCTTATTACGACTGGGGTCCGCACAGGAATGAATGCTTTACTGATGATTGCTTTCACGACCGGTATTCTTTCCGGAGTATGGGGATGGTTGGCTATCACCTTTGGCCTGATTGGCTGGGCCGGATTCCTGGGTTATGCCATTTGCTTTTCCTCTCCCATCAGTGGATTGCGTGGGTTATCGATCACCGCCTTAACCTGTTGCACCGGGGTATTCTGGGCAGAGGTTATCTTGCTGGGCAACGCATTAACCCCAGGCTGGAGTTTTATGGGCTACCTGTTGACCGGCGCGGTGGCTTTTCTGATGTGTATCCAATCGTTATATCAGTGGCTGGCCTTTATCCCGGGGACCTTTATTGGGGCCGGGGCAACCTTTGCTGCGCAGGGTAACTGGCAACTGGTGCTGCTTTCCCTGTTGCTGGGACTGTTATTTGGCTATGCCATGAAGATAAGTGGCTTATGGCTGATGCAAAAACATCAGCTGCGCAACCTGCTGCGCGAGCAGAGTAAAGCCATCGAAATTGCCCGCACTACGCATTCTCGGTCAGAAGGTTCTTAAAAGCCGGTTATCAGGGCAGTCAGCCGCCATTCATTCAGCACAGCCTCGGAATATAAGCTAGGGTTAACACTACCGGGTGATATAACTCGCTGAATCACAAGATATGGAGAACAGAATGGCTAACCAATTTGAACCACAGCAAACCACCCTCGATGACGATCTTAAAATGCTCAGTGAAACGCTCGAGGAAGTGCTTAAATCTTCTGGTGACAAGGCTGATGAAAAGTACATCGAAATCAAACAGCGTGCCGAACAGGCGCTCAGTGACGTTCAGTCTCGCTTGAGTTCGAGTGCCGAATCCTATTGCGCCAAGGCGCGCAACGTTGCCCAACAGGCCGATACCTACGTGCGTGATAATCCATGGCACGGTGTTGGCGTGGGTGCTACCGTCGGCCTGATCCTCGGTCTGCTTTTACGTCGGTAAACACCGGCGATCTTTTTGCCTAAGTAGTTTGTTTATTTGACAAAAAAGAGGTGTACAGAGACAACCCTGGTTGTCTCTGTATTGTTAAAAGTGCTTTCTCTGATACCGTCTTAATCCCGCTTGATCTGCCGCATATTTTATAATTTTTCTACCAAGCATAATTCCACAATAGCTGTTTAACCTATTTATTGATCCAGCAGGGTATTTTTCTGGTGGTGAGGAAGAGTATTCCGTGGTGGAAAAACAGGTAGCGATTTTACTTCAGCAAATCAGCGAGTTGCTTACGCAAGATATCCCCGATTCTGCGGGTTATCGGCAGTTTTCTATTGAGCTTGATCAGCCGGGCGACGCTTCACCTGTGGCCTGGTTAGCGGCTCAGACATGCTATCCCCAATTTTACTGGCAGGATCGCGACGGTCAGCAAGAAGTGGCGGTATGCGGCGATGCCTACGCCTTTTCAACTTTGCTGGCTGCGCAGATGTTTATCCACGAATATGCCGAATTCCCCGAGATCAGTATCTGGGGTCTGAACGCCTTTACCTATCAAAAACAGGCGCAGAAGGCGATCCTGTTTCCTGAAAATGCCCTGTTTCTGCCCCGTATTGAAGTGCGCCTTAAACAGGGGCGTTGCCGCGTTATTGTCAATATTTTCAGTCCCTTTTCGCTACGCCAGGAGGTAGTACGCACACTGGCATTTATTCGTGCGTTAGCGACCCCGGCTGCGCCTTCTGCGGTTGCCAGCCGTGTACTCTCCTGCGAGCATTTGCCCGAGCAAGATCAATGGCGGCAGCAGGTGGTGCAGGCACTGAGTGCAATTGACGAGGGCAGCTTGCAAAAGGTGGTACTGGCGCGCAAAAGTACCCTGCATCTGGATATGCCTCTCGAGCCGATGGCGCTGGTGGCCGCCAGTAAAGCCGTGAATCATCATTGTTATCACTTTATGATGGCCTTTAGCCCCAGCGAGTCTTTTTTGGGGGCCAGCCCGGAACGTCTGTTTTTACGCCAGGGACAACGTTTGAGTACCGAAGCGCTGGCAGGAACAGTTGTCAGCGGCGAGAATGCGCGTATTGTCAATGACGGTGCCCAGTGGTTGATGAATGACGGAAAAAATCAGCACGAGAATCTGCTGGTGGTAGATGATATCTGCCAACGTTTGCAGGGAGCGGTCGACGAGCTTGATGTAAAACCGGCACAGGTTATGCAACTGCGTAACGTGCAGCATATCCAGCGAAAAATTAGCGCCAATCTGCTTAGCGGTGATGATGCGGACTGCCTGCAACGATTACAGCCGACGGCCGCCGTGGCCGGTTTGCCTCGCCATCTTGCCCAGGTGTTTATCAAGCACCACGAGCCTTTTAATCGTCAGTGGTATGCGGGTTCTGCCGGCTACCTCAGTCTCAGGCAAAGTGAGTTTTGTGTGGCGTTACGTTCGGCGAGGATCCTCGCTGACCGACTGGAGCTGTTTGCTGGTGCCGGTATTGTGGCCGGTTCTGACCCCGATCAGGAGTGGCAAGAGTTAGAGAATAAGGCGGCTGGTTTGCGAACCTTGTTGAGTGGGCAAGTTACGCCCGTTGTTTCACAAGAATAAGAGGTAAGTCAGGCGATGTCGGTGAATACTTTTAACCATCGTTGGGCCAGCGTGATCCTTGAGGCCCTGACGAGGCACGGCGTGCGCCATATTTGCATTGCCCCGGGTTCACGTTCAACGCCGCTGACGCTGGCTGCAGCCGCTAATGCAAAGTTTATTTGCCATACCCATTTTGATGAACGCGGTCTCGGCCATTTGGCGCTGGGTCTGGCCAAGGGCAGCGGTGAGCGCGTCGCCGTAATTGTTACCTCGGGAACGGCAGCTGCCAACCTCTATCCGGCGGTGATCGAGTCCGGGCTGACCGGCGAACGGCTGATTATGCTGACTGCCGACCGCCCGCAGGAGATGATCGACTGTGGTGCCAATCAGGCGATTACCCAGCCGGGACTGTTTGCCAGTCATGTAACACAATCCCTTAATCTTCCCCGACCAACCCCGGCGATTGAAGCCCGTTGGCTGGTCTCGGCGGTAGATAATGCGGTGGCTCTGCAGTTACAGGGCACGGTACATATTAACTGTCCCTTTGCTGAACCGCTTTATGGCGAATGGGATAACGAAGAACAGGCGTGGTCCGAGGCCTTGGGCGACTGGTGGCAGGAAAGCCAGCCCTGGCTTCAGCAGCCGCAGTCGCGCTTTTCGGAAAGTCAGCGGGACTGGAATCAATGGAGCCAGAAGCGCGGCGTGGTGGTCTGTGGCCGTCTTTCGGCCGCAGAAGGGCAGCAGGTTGCCCAGTGGGCGGCGATCCTCGGCTGGCCGCTGATTGCCGACGCGCAGTCGCAAACCGGTCAACCATTGGCCTATGCCGATCTCTGGCTCGGCAACCCCAAAGCACAGGCGATATTACAGCGGAGCGAACTGGTGATTCAGTTTGGCAGCCATCTGACCAGCAAACGGCTGTTGCAGTGGCAGAACGCTTGCCGCCCGCAAGAGTACTGGCTGATTGAAGACCGCCCTGGACGCCTGGATCCGGCACAGCACCGTGGTCGGCGTATTGCCACTGCGGTCGGCGAATGGCTCAGGCAACACCCTGCCTTGCCCGGTAAGCCATGGGCGCAACTATTGACCGAGCTGTCATCCGCCGCCCATACCTGCATTGAACAGCGACTGGCCAACGAGTTTGGCGAAGCCCAGGTCGCCAGCCGCATGTCGGCATTACTGCCTCCCCATGGTCAGCTTTTTTTAGGTAACAGCCTGGTGGTGCGGCTGGTGGATGCCTTTGCTCAACTGCCCATCGGCTACCCGGTGTTTGCCAATCGTGGTGCCAGCGGCATTGATGGGCTGATTTCCACTGCTGCGGGGGTAGAGCGCGCCACCTGCAAACCTACGCTAATCCTGCTTGGCGACCTCTCCGCACTCTATGATCTCAACTCGCTGGCGCTGCTGCGTCAAAGTTCTGCTCCGGTGGTCATTCTGGTCGTTAATAATAATGGCGGGCAAATTTTCTCACTGTTACCGACGCCGATAGCCGAGCGTGAGCGTTTCTACTGCATGCCGCAGCAGGTGGATTTCAGTCATGCCGCCGCGATGTTTGGCTTGCACTATCGCCAGCCGCAGGACTGGGCGTCACTGTATCAACAGGTTACCCAGGCCTGGCAGCACGGCGGCGTCACGCTGGTGGAGTTAAAGGTCGCAGAAACCGCTGGGGCCGAAGCACTGAGACAATTGGTTCAGCAAGTCGGGGCATTATGAAGCTGGCTTGCCAACGTATTGAGCAGGGCACAGAGGATCCGCAACGGCCCTGGCTGGTACTTATCCACGGCTTTTTAGGCAGTGGCGACGACTGGCAGCCTCTGTTGCCTTATCTTCATGGCTGGCGCTGTCTGCTGGTGGATCTGCCTGGGCATGGTGCCTCGGCATCGGTGACCGCCGCAGGCTTTGCCGACGTCAGCCAGCACCTTAGTGACACCTTGCGCACGCAAAATATCGACCGCTATTGGCTGGTGGGTTATTCCCTTGGCGGGCGTATCAGCCTTTATCATGCCTGCTTTGGCGAAACCCCTGGCTTGCAAGGCTTGCTGGTGGAAGGTGGACATCCCGGTCTGCAATCTGTGGAAGCGCGTCAGGCACGGCAGTATCATGACGCTTGCTGGAGTGACAAACTGCGCCAGTTGCCGCTGCCAAGTTTTTTGCAACTGTGGTATCAGCAACCGATTTTTGCCTCGCTGTCTGCTGCCGAACGTCAGCAGCTTGTTGCGCTGCGTATGCATAATCGGCCGGAGAGTCTGGGGGCCATCTATAACGCCACGTCGTTGGCGGTGCAGGCGGATTTTCGCCCCAGACTGCGTGAATTGACACTGCCCTATGCCTGGCTCTGTGGTAGCCAGGATCACAAGTTCCAGTCGTTGGCCGCAGAAAGCCAACTGCCCATTTTTAGCGTAGCCGATGCCGGTCATAATGCTCATCGGGCGCAGCCCGCTGCGTTTGCCCGCCAGCTACTCGATTTTATTGCTTAACCCAGTCCGCAGGAGACGATGGATGAGACAGTTCGACGAACAACAGTTTTATGTGCCGATAGACTGGCAAGATTGCAGTGCTGATTTTGAGGATATTCGTTATCACAAGTCAGCTGAAGGCATCGCGAAAATCACCATCAATCGCCCGCAGGTGCGTAATGCGTTTCGTCCCTTAACGGTGAAGGAGATGATCCGCGCCATGGAAGATGCGCGCTATGATGACAGTATTGGCGTCATTATCCTGACCGGTGAGGGTGATAAAGCCTTTTGTTCGGGCGGCGATCAGAAAGTGCGCGGTGATTACGGCGGCTATCAGGATGACAGCGGCGTTCACCATCTGAATGTGCTCGATTTTCAGCGCCAAATCCGCACCTGCCCCAAACCTGTGGTGGCTATGGTGGCCGGTTATGCCATCGGCGGTGGCCATGTGCTGCATATGATGTGTGATTTAACGCTGGCTGCCGATAATGCCATCTTTGGTCAGACCGGACCCAAGGTCGGCTCCTTTGACGGCGGATGGGGCTCGTCCTATATGGCGCGCATTGTCGGGCAGAAAAAAGCCCGTGAAATCTGGTTCCTGTGCCGTCAGTACGATGCCCAGGCCGCGCTGGATATGGGACTGGTTAATACCGTGGTGCCGCTGGCCGATCTGGAAAAAGAGACCATTCGCTGGTGTCGTGAAATACTGCAAAACAGCCCGATGGCTTTACGCTGTCTGAAAGCTGCGCTGAACGCTGACTGTGACGGTCAGGCCGGATTGCAGGAACTGGCCGGTAATGCCACCATGCTGTTCTATATGACCGAAGAAGGTCAGGAAGGGCGCAACGCATTTAATGAAAAACGCCAGCCTGATTTCAGTAAATTTAAACGGAATCCCTGATGCGCCGAGCTAAAGTCTATCGTTATTGCCTGCCGATGGAGGCTGGCGTGGTATTGCGTAATCAACGCCTGAAAACCCGTGACGGTTTACTGATTGAACTCAGTGAGGGCGACAGGCAAGGGTGGGGCGAAGTCGCGCCGCTGCCCGGCTTTAGTTTTGAATCTCTGGAGCAGGCGCAACAGGCACTGCTGCCATGGCTCGATGAGTGGCAGCGGGGGGAAAATATCCCCGAAAGCCGTCTGCCCTCTGTTGCCTTTGGTGTCAGCTGTGCTTTGGCCGAAATCGCCGGTACCCTGCCTGAGGCCGGGGATCAGCGCTGCGCAGTATTGTGCCATGGCGATCCCGATGAAATACTCATGCAGTTACATCAGCAGCCCGGCGAGAAATTGGGCAAAATTAAAGTCGGCCTGTATGAAGCAGTACGTGATGGCTTAAACGTTAGCCTGTTGCTGGAATCGATCCCGGAACTGACCCTGCGTCTGGATGCCAATCGCAGCTGGAGCTGTAGCAAGGCGGCGGCCTTTGCCAGTTATCTGACCCCGGAACAGCGTGCCCGCATCCGCTTTATCGAGGAGCCGTGCAACACCCGTCAGCATTCGCTGGAGTTTGCCGAAGCGAGCGGTATTGCCATTGCCTGGGATGAGAGCACCCGTGAAGCCGGTTTTGTCGCGCAGGCGCAGCCGGGAGTGGTCGCCATTGTGATCAAACCGACGCTGATCGGCAGTATTCAGGAGTGTCAGCAGCGGGTACTTGAAGCGCAACGGGAAGGTCTGCAGGTGGTATTTAGCTCCAGTATCGAGTCGAGTCTTGGCCTGACGCAATTGGCTCGTCTTTCGGCCTGGTTGTCCCCGGAATCGATTCCAGGGCTGGATACGCTGGATCTGATGTCGGCCCAGTTGGTGCGTCCCTGGGCAGGCAGCCATTTACCATTAATTGACGCAGAAAAGCTGGAAGTGATATGGCAGCGTTAAATGACTGGCCCTGGCATTATTGGCGGCAGCGCGCGCCGGATGACCTGGCGCTGCGCATTGACGACACCCGCCTGAGTTGGGCTCAGTTGGCGGAGCTTATCGACCAAAAGTCCGCCGAGTTTGTACGTATGGGCGTCCATGCCGGTGATGGCGTGATGCTGCGCGGCAAAAACAGTTTTCGCCTGCTGCTCTCCTATCTCGGCTTGCTGCAAATTGCTGCGCGCTGTTTGCCGCTTAATCCCCAGTTGCCTGCCGCTCTGCTGCAACAACTGCTGCCACGCCTGGATATTAGCCATAAAATTGATTTAACCGAAGACGTCGCCGCGGTGGAGGAAAAACCGGGCGTCAGTATTTCCCATCCATGGCCATCGTGCCATCGTCACTGGCAGTTTGCTGCCTGGCAGCCGTCAAGAGCGGCAACCCTGACGCTGACCTCTGGCTCCAGTGGTCTGCCGAAGGCCGCTGTTCACCCGCTGGCTGCCCACTTGGCCAGCGCTGAAGGGGTGCTGGCATTACTGCCCTTTAGTCGGCAAGATAGCTGGCTACTCTCTTTACCGCTGTATCATGTTTCAGGTCAGGGCATCGTCTGGCGCTGGTTATTTGCCGGGGCAACCCTGGTATTGGGGGAGGAACAACCCCTGGCTCAGGCGCTGCAGGGATGCAGTCATGCTTCGTTGGTACCGACCCAGTTATGGCGTTTGCTGGAACAGCAACAGCTTCCGTCGAGCCTGCACGATGTGTTGCTGGGGGGCGCGGAGATCCCGTTGGCGCTGACCGAGCGGGCAGAGCAGGCGGGCGTTCGCTGCTGGTGTGGCTATGGTCTGACTGAGCTGGCCTCCACCGTTTGTGCTAAACGCGCCGATGGTCGTCCTGGTGTCGGTCAGCCGCTGCCCGGGCGCGAAGTGCGCATTGTTGATGAAGAGATCCTGGTGCGTGCTGATTCACTGGCGCTTGGTTACTGGTGGAGCGACGGTATTTTGCCGCTTACAGACGTCGATGGCTGGTTTCATACTCGCGACCGTGGCCGCTGGCAGCAGGGGGAACTTTGTGTAGCAGGTCGACTGGATAATCTGTTTTTCAGCGGCGGTGAGGGGATCCAGCCTGAGGACGTCGAGCGTATATTGCTGGGGCATGCGCAAATTAATCTGGTGTTTATTGTGCCCATTGATGATGCTCAGTACGGGCAGCGGCCGGTAGCAGTGATTGACAGTGAGGGCGTGGTGTCGCTTCAGACATTACTGGCTTGGGTCGAAGATAAGTTAATTAACTTTCAACGCCCGGTGGCGGTGTTGCAGTTGCCGGAACAGTTAAAAAACGGTGGTATCAAAATCTCGCGCCGCGAAGTACAACAGTGGGCCGAGCAACAACTGCGTCTGCAATAGCTTGGTTTACATTGTGTTACCCTAAAATAAAATGTCTGACGGCTAAAATGTGCACAACATCACATTGGAAAATTGCAAACAATTGTTAACTGACTGATAACAAAAAATCAGGAGTTAACATTATGTCAGCTATTCAAGGCACTTCGGGTGCTAACAGGCAGGGTACAGCCGCCAATATCTTTCGTGTTGCCAGCGGCAACTTCTTAGAAATGTATGACTTTATGGTGTTTGGCTATTACGCCAGCGCCATTGCCCACACTTTTTTCCCCGAAAGTAATCCTTTTGCTTCCCTGATGCTGACGCTGATGACCTTTGGTGCCGGTTTTTTAATGCGTCCGCTGGGTGCCATGGTTCTCGGTGCCTATATTGATCATCATGGCCGCCGCAAAGGGTTGTTGATCACCCTCGGGCTGATGGCGATCGGTACCTTGACCATTGCCTGTGTGCCCGGTTATCACAGCATTGGCGTGATGGCACCGATACTGATCCTGCTGGGTCGTTTACTGCAAGGTTTTTCCGCGGGTGTTGAACTGGGTGGGGTATCGGTCTATTTATCGGAGATTGCGCCCAAGGGTAAAAAAGGTTTTTACGTCAGTTGGCAGTCGGCCAGTCAACAGGTTGCGGTGGTGTTTGCCGCGCTGCTGGGGGTGCTGCTTAATCATCTGTTGGGCAACGAGATGATGAGCGAATGGGGTTGGCGCATTCCCTTTGTTATTGGCTGCCTGATTGTGCCCTTTCTGTTTTGGATCCGCCGCATGATGGAAGAGACCGATGACTTCCAGCGTCGCCGCCACCATCCGGCAATGGGCGAAATTGCCCGTTCGGTGGCCAGCAACTGGCCCATTGTGCTGGTGGGCATGCTGATGGTGGTGACCACCACCGTCTCTTTTTACATGATCACCGCATTTACTCCGACCTTTGGCAAAACCGTGCTGCTACTCTCTGAACAACAGAGTTTTGTGGTCACGCTCTGTGTGGGGTTGTCCAATCTGATCTGGTTACCCATTATGGGGGCGGTATCGGACAAAGTAGGGCGTCGTCCGCTGTTGCTGATCTTTAGTACGCTGATCTTGTTGACCTCTTATCCGACACTGAATTGGCTGGTCGGCTCGCCGAGCTTTGCCCGTCTGTTGGAGGTCGAGCTTTGGCTCTCTTTTTTGTATGCCAGTTATAATGCCGCGATGGTGGTAGCCTTGACGGAAGTGATGCCTGCCGAGGTCCGCGCCACCGGATTTTCCATGGCCTACAGTCTGGCAACCGCCATTTTTGGTGGTTTTACTCCCGCCATCTCAAGTTATCTGATCCATATCACCGGCAATAAGGCGATGCCGGGCGTATGGCTCTCCTTTTCGGCTGTCTGTGGCCTGGTGGCCATTGTGCTGTTGCCGTGGATCAGGCGTCAGCGTGCCTACCAGCAGAGCATGATGAAAACCGCAGAATAGCTAAACTCTCCCCATCCGCCTTTGTTGACTGAGTATCGCCGGGACAACAGGCTGGGTGGGGTTTCGCATCGCCGTCATCTGCCCATCACTCACGCCTGTCACAATGAAAATCAATTTTCCCCTTTGCTGCTGATTACTCCGCTATAAAATTGCTTTAGACTGCTTAACAGAGACACCCCCTATAGTTTTATGATTATTCAGGACAAAAGATGAAAAAGTATCTGGTTGCTTGCTCCACCGCTGCACTGATGATGACCACCCTTTCTGCCCATGCCATTGGCGTGAACGCGGAAATTGGTCAACACTACACCAATCTTGGTTTTGGTATGGGCACGACGACATCGGGTCTGGCGCTGACCGGTAGCTGGGCGCACAGTGATAACGATGGCGACGTTGCCGGGTTGGGTCTGGGATACAACATCCCACTGGGACCCTTTATGGCCACCGTCGGTGGTAAAGCGCTGTACACCAGCCCGAAAAATGGCAGTGATGGCTATGCCGTGCCTCTCGGTGGCGGGCTGCAATTGCCGCTGGGTCGTTATGTCAGCTTGTATGGTGAAGGCTATTACGCCCCCGATTCCCTTTCCAGCGGCATTAACAATTACAAAGAAGCCAACGCCGGTATTCGCATTACGCCAATCCGCCTAATCAGCGTTGATGTCGGTTATCGCTATCAGGCGCTGGAAGGTAAAGACAGCAATCGCGATAACACTATTGCCGATGGTGTTTATGTCGGTGGTGCCGTCAATTTCTAGCCTGATCTTTAGTTAAAGGAAGGAGAAAACCATGCTTAGGGTTGAGATGCTGAGTACCGGCGAGGAAGTGCTGCACGGACAAATCGTCGATTCGAATGCTGCCTGGCTGGCCAGTTACCTGTTTGATCAGGGGTTGCCGATGACCAGCCGTCAGACTGTGGGTGATAGTCTGGAGGATTTGGTGACGGTGATGACTGAACGCAGCCATATTGCCGATGTCCTGATCGTCAACGGCGGTCTGGGACCGACCAGCGACGATCTCAGTGCGTTGGCGGTGGCCACTGCCTGCGGTGTCGAATTGATTGAAGATGCCGGCTGGATCGCCACCATGGAGGCATTTTTTGCCGAGCGTGGCAAACCGATGGCTGCATCCAACCGTAAGCAGGCGCAAATTCCTGCCAATGCCGAGATCCTCGATAATCCGGTGGGCACCGCCTGCGGTTTTACCCTCAAGTTCAACCGTTGCCAGTTGTTCTTTACCCCTGGCGTACCTTCTGAATTTAAAGTGATGGTAGAACAGCAGATCGTTCCCCGTTTGCATCGCGCCCATCCTGGGCTGGAAGCGCCGCTTTGCCTGCGTTTGACCACCTTTGGTCGTTCTGAAAGCGATTTGGCGACGCAGCTTGAGGGGCTGCCGCTGTCGGAAGGGGTGGTGATGGGCTATCGTTCTTCTTCGCCGATTATCGAGTTAAAGCTGACCGGGCCACGTAGCCAGCAAGCCTTGATGCATCAGGCCTGGGAACGGGTTCGCGAAGTGGCGGGCGAGAGCACGATTTTTGAAGGTTTTGGTGGTTTACCGGCACGGCTGGCGGAGCGGTTATTGCAGCAAAATCTGCATTTGGCGATCGGTGAATATTTCACCGGTGGTTTGCTTAACTGGCGTTTGCAAAATGCCGGTGTCCCTTTGGTCGGCGGCGAGTTGCTGGCGGCGAATACCCAGGACAATTCGCTGTCGGCGCAGTTGGCTCGGGCGCAAATGCTGGCCGAGCGCACCGGTGCGCAGTTGGCGTTGGTGACCGGTGGTCTGGACGAAGATCGTCTCAGTCTTGCTTTGCACACGCCGGCAGGCACCCGTGGGATGACTATCCAGTACACGGTAAGTCGACACAGTCATGAGCTGCGCCAGGAGACGATCGCGATGGTGGCAATGGATATGTTGCGGCGCTATTTGAATGTCTGGCCGGTGGTGGCGGATTATCCGTGGCTTACGGTATTGGAAAAAATA
Organism: Rouxiella aceris; assembly: GCF_012933545.1. GTDB lineage: Bacteria > Pseudomonadota > Gammaproteobacteria > Enterobacterales > Enterobacteriaceae > Rouxiella > Rouxiella aceris. The sequence continues at coordinate 40,137 of NZ_JAADJU010000005.1, forward strand.
TAGATTTTGGCTTAAATGGCAATTTTTCTTTTTTAAAGTCAACTTCAAGGTCAACTTCAACTTCTAGGTCAACTTCAAGGTCAAGGTCAAGGTCAAGGTCAAGGTCAAGGTCAAGGTCAAGGGCATTCGCTACGCTCACTGGGCGGCGGCCCAGACCGCCCAAAGGAGGCGAAGGCGCGCCTCCTTTGGAATCCTGCGCCTTGTCCAAATTGATAAGTGTCGTGCCCTCGGTTCGAGTTCTTTCCAGTGACTTCTGCGTGTGGCCTAAACCACGCCGCTGCGCGGTCCCTTCACTCGGTCGCGAGCCAAAAGCGTCTCGCTCCACGTCGTTCAGCGTAGGTTTTGAATCGGCCAAGCGGCATTTACTGAAAAACCGGCAACATTGAAGGTCAACTGCAAAAGGCAAAAAGGCAAAAAGACAAAAAGTTTGCGGCTGAAACGGCACGGCGTATATAGCTTACTGGCACATTCAGAGACGGCGCCGCGCGAAGAGGAGGGAGACGTTTTTGGCTCCCGACCGAGCAAGGGGACTGCGCAGCAGCGCGGCTCGTGCCACGCTGGGAGTGACTGAAACATAGCCGGTAATAGGCAGCAGACGTATCAAAGACACCAAAAGGCCAAGGATTGTTAAGGAGCGGGCCAGCGCTCCTTAACTCGGTTCGGCACAGTGGGTTAAGTTGCCATTGCAATGATAAAACCGAAACAGCTCCTCGGAGTTAATTGACTTTAAGCCATAAATTGCCATTTAAGCCCAAACTGAAACAATTCTGCTAAAGCCAATGGCCTTTAAAACCAAAATTGCCATTTAAGACATGCTGACTGGCACATTCAGAGACGGCGCCGCGCGAAGCGGAGGGAGACGTTTTTGGCTCCCGACCGAGCAAGGGGACTGCGGAGCAGCGCGGCTCGTGCCACACACGGAGTGACTGAAACATAGCCGGTAATAGGCAGCAGACGCATCAACAACACCAAAAGGCCCAGGATTGTTAAGGAGCGGGCCAGCGCTCCTTAACTCGGTTCGGCACAGCGGGTTAAGCTGCCACCGCTATTATAAAACCGAAACAGCTCCTCGGAGTTAATTGACTTTAAGCCATAAATTGCCATTTAAGTAGAAAATTGACTTTAAAATCAAGAAATTGCCATTTAAACCCAAACTGAGTTTTAGAGCGCCAACTCTATATCCCCCACCGGCAAACAACAACATGGCAAAATATCGCCATCCTGAATAAACGCCAACGGCTGCTGCCGATAGGCGACTTTCCCTTTTACCAGCCGCATACGGCAAGAACCGCAAAAGCCTTCACGACACTGATATTCAACCGCCACTTGGTGCTGTTCAAACACTTCCAGCAGATTGGCATGCTCGCCCTGGCAGACGAGTTGTTGACCGCTGTTTTGCAAGCTGATGGTAGACCGACTCATAAATTAAAACTCAAAGTCACTCAGATCGTCAGCGTTCATTTCTGAATCGATTTGACCGACCAGATAGGAACTGACTTCCACTTCCTGCGGCGCAACCTGCACATTGTCTGACACCAGCCAGGCATTGATCCACGGAATGGGGTTGGTACGGGTCTGGAACGGTGCGCTCAAACCCACCGCCTGCATGCGGATATTGGTGATGTATTCGATATATTGGCAAAGAATATCTTTGTTGAGACCAATCATCGAACCGTCGCGGAACAGATATTCGGCCCACTCTTTTTCCTGCTGTGCCGCCAGCACAAACAGGTCATAACACTCCTGCTCGCACTCTTTGGCAATCTCGGCCATTTCCGGATCGTCACTGCCGGAACGCAGCAGATTCAGCGCATGCTGAGTGCCGGTCAGATGCAGCGCTTCATCGCGGGCAATCAGTTTGATGATTTTCGCATTACCTTCCATCAGCTCACGTTCGGCAAAGGCAAAGGAACAGGCAAAGCTGACATAGAAACGTACCGCTTCCAGCGCATTAACGCTCATCAGACACAGATAGAGCTTTTTCTTCAGCTCATGCATGTCCACGACAATGGTTTTGCCATTGACCTGATGAGTGCCGACCCCGAGCAGATGATAGTAGCTGGTCATCTCAATCAGCGAGTCGTAATAACCGGAGATATCCTTGGCACGCTTGAGGATCTCTTCATTGGTGACGATATCGTCAAAAACCAACGCCGGATCGTTAACGATATTACGAATGATATGAGTGTATGAGCGTGAATGAATGGTTTCAGAAAACGCCCAGGTCTCTACCCAGGTTTCCAGTTCAGGAATGGAGATCAGCGGCAACAGGGCTACATTGGGGCTGCGACCCTGAATGGAATCAAGCAGCGTCTGGTATTTCAGATTACTGAGAAAAATATGCTTTTCATGTTCTGGCAAGCCCTGAAAGTCGATGCGATCGCGGGCCACGTCGACCTCTTCCGGACGCCAGAAGAAGGAGAGTTGTTTCTCAATCAGCTTTTCGAATATTTCGTGTTTTTGTTGGTCAAAACGCGCCACGTTGACGCACTGGCCAAAGAACATTGGCTCCAGCAACTGGTCGTTTTTGTGTTGTGAAAAGGTGGTATATGCCATAACTTCCTCGAAGCAGACCTTGGCCGATATCTTTTAAGCCGCAGCGGCGTGGGCTTTGGTATCCCGGTCACCGAAGGCTTTCAGTGACCGGGGTTTATGGGTTTGCGCCTTGCTGCAACCTAAAATCTACCGGATATAAGTAAAATGAATTAAATCTTGCAGGCACCGCTTTCGCAGTCGTCGACTTCTGCCTTCATATCTTCCTGAACATCGTCCGCACCGTCGCGGGTGTTCTGATAATACAGCGTTTTTACACCGTACTTATAGGCGGTAAGCAGATCTTTGAGCAACTGTTTCATCGGCACTTTGCTATTGGCAAAACGTGACGGATCATAGTTAGTGTTGGAAGAGATCGCCTGATCGACAAATTTCTGCATCACACCCACCAGGTGCAGGTAGCCATCATTGTTTGGCATTTCCCACAGCAGTTCGTACTTATCTTTCAGACGTTCGTACTCCGGCACTACCTGACGCAGAATGCCGTCTTTCGAGGCCTTGATACTGACGTGACCGCGCGGTGGCTCAATGCCGTTGGTGGCGTTGGAAATCTGCGAAGAGGTTTCTGACGGCATTAGGGCTGACAGCGTGGAGTTACGCAGACCAAATTCCTGGATACTGCTGCGCAGCGTTTCCCAATCATAGTGCAGTGGTTCATCGCACAGCGAATCAAGTTCCTTTTTATAGGTATCGATCGGCAAAATGCCCTGCGAATAAGTGGTTTCTTTAAACCATGGGCAGGCACCCTGTTCGCGCGCCAGTTCATTGGAGGCTTTCAACAGATAATATTGAATAGCTTCAAAAGTACGGTGGGTCAGGTTATTGGCACTGCCGTCACTGTAACGCACGCCGTTCTTCGCCAGATAATAGGCATAGTTGATAACACCAATGCCCAGGGTGCGACGTCCCATGGCACCGCGTTTGGCAGCGAGGATCGGGTAGTCCTGATAATCGAGCAGGGCGTCCAGGGCGCGCACGGCCAGGGTCGCCAGCTCTTGCAGATCGTCAAGGCTGTCGATGGCACCGAGGTTAAAGGCCGACAGTGTACAAAGCGCGATCTCGCCTTCTTCATCGTTAACGTCGTTCAGCGGCTTGGTTGGCAGGGCAATTTCCAGACACAGGTTGGACTGACGCACCGGAGCAATAGCCGGATCAAACGGGCTATGGGTGTTGCAGTGGTCAACGTGCTGAATATAGATACGCCCCGTCGACGCGCGCTCCTGCATCATCAGCGAGAACAGCTCAACCGCTTTGACTTTCTGTTTGCGAATATTGTCATCTTGCTCGTATTGCTCATACAGACGTTCAAACTCGTCCTGATCGGCAAAGAAGGCGTCGTACAGGCCAGGGACATCCGACGGGCTGAACAGTGTGATATCGCCGCCTTTGACCAGACGCTGGTACATCAGCTTGTTGATCTGCACGCCATAGTCCATATGACGTACGCGGTTGCCTTCCACGCCGCGGTTGTTTTTCAATACCAGCAGGCTTTCGACTTCCAGATGCCACATCGGGTAGAACAACGTCGCTGCGCCGCCGCGTACGCCACCCTGCGAACAGGATTTGACCGCGGTCTGGAAATGCTTGTAGAACGGAATGCAGCCGGTATGGAAGGCTTCACCGCCGCGAATTGGGCTACCCAGCGCACGGATGCGACCGGCATTGATACCAATCCCGGCACGCTGCGAAACGTATTTGACAATGGCGCTGGAGGTAGCGTTAATCGAATCCAGACTGTCGCCACATTCGATCAGTACGCAAGAGCTGAACTGACGGGTCGGGGTGCGGACACCGGACATAATGGGCGTCGGCAGCGAAATTTTAAAGGTCGAGACGGCGTCATAGAAACGCTTGATGTAATCGAGGCGCGTTTCGCGGCTGTAGCCGGAGAACAGGCAGGCCGCCACCAGAATGTACAGGAACTGGGCACTTTCATAGATTTGGCCGCTGACGCGGTTCTGCACCAGGTACTTGCCTTCCAGCTGCTTGACCGCCGCGTAGGAGAAGTTCATATCACGCCAGTGATCGATAAAACTGTCCATCTGCTCGAACTCTTCACGGGTGTAGTCTTCCAGCAGATGTTTGTCATATTTGCCCAGCTCGACCATTTTACTGACCTGGTCAAACAGCTTCGGCGGCTCGAACTGGCCGTAAGCTTTTTTACGCAGATGGAAGATAGCCAGGCGCGCGGCGAGGTATTGATAATCCGGGGCGTCTTTGGAGATTAGATCGGCGGCAGCTTTAATAATGGTTTCATGGATATCAGCGGTTTTGATCCCATCATAAAACTGGATATGGGAGCGCAATTCTACTTGGGAAACTGATACGTTTTGAAGACCTTCCGCTGCCCAGTCGATGACTCGGTGAATTTTATCAAGATTGATGCGTTCTTTACGGCCATCACGTTTAGTAACAAGCAGACTCTGATTCATACGGGGTTATGCCTTAAAAGTTTATAAACAGACAAACGACAACACCATGTCATGCATAAAGCGCACTGACAAAGTGTAGTGTCTGGTTAGGATATAAACACAATATATTGTGGGTTTGTGATTTCTTAGTGACAAGATAGTGTTGCCGCGCCGGATTTGCAAGGGATGAAAACGGCCGCTTTTGTGGATAAGTTGGGGAGAAAATGGTTTCCTGCGCCTACAGTGCCCATGGTGACAGGCTGTCAATATCTGCGATACGATTTTCTTATTTTTTAGAAAAAATGATCGACTGCCGTTTTATTAAACGTTAGAGAAAATCGCTATATTGATCTGGATTACTATTCTAAAAAAATAGCCTTTGGCTGCGGACGGCAGCAAGGCATTAAAAACCCGGTTGTTATACCTCGTTTCGGCCAGCGATCTCGTTATCTTCACTGGCCGAAGCGCTAACAGGGGAGATTCGGCAGTGAGTTACTGACCGTCGCTATCCTGTGATTGGGTGTGCAGCATATAGTTAACATCGACATTGGCTGCCAGCTTAAAGCGATCGGCCAGTGGATTGTAGTGCAGGCCAATAATATGGCGTTCCACCAGGCTGGTTCCTTCGAGCCAGGAGATCAGTTCGGCAGGCTTGATAAACTTTTTGATATCATGTGTCCCCTTGGGTACCATTTTTAATACATATTCTGCGCCAAACACCGCCATCAGCCAGGCTTTGTTATTGCGGTTGATGGTGGAGAAGAACACATGACCCCCCGGTTTCACCAGGCGCGCACAGGCGGCAACCACCGACGCAGGGTCCGGCACATGTTCAAGCATCTCCATGCAGGTCACCACGTCATATTGTTGCGGGTGAGCTTCGGCGTGGGCTTCCACGGTTTCCTGCACATAGTTGACCTTGACGCCACTTTCCAGCGCATGCAGTCGCGCCACTTCAAGAGGCTCGGTACCCATATCCAGACCGGTAACGGTGGCGCCGGCCACAGCCATACTTTCACTGAGAATACCGCCACCGCAGCCGACATCCAGGACATTTTTGTCAAACAGTCCGTCGGCGCGCTCGAGAATATAGTTCAGACGCAGCGGGTTGATACGGTGCAGCGGTTTGAACTCCCCTTCAAGATCCCACCAGCGTGAGGCCACGGCCTCAAACTTGGCGATTTCACTGTGATCTACGTTTTGCGATTCTTGATGAGCAGTGGTGGTGTGACGAGTCGATGTGGTTGTCATGGGGCTGATAAACTCCTTATACCTGATGAAAGGATTATACATATTCTCTGCGCGGAGAGTCAGCTTTGTCTTTTGGCTGATATTTAGACAACCGCTGGCTGACGATTGCGCAAGTTGCGCAACGGATTGAAACAGGCCGCATAATAGTAAACATAGTGGTGCGGTTGTTTCCCACGAATCCCCGCTATGTGGTATAGTTTTACACCTTTGCCTATCTAGACTGTGACCTGCTACTGCGGGATACGGTCTAGGCAGCGGCCATGAATAATCAGTAGAGGGATAGCAGCTCCATGAGCGACCTTGCCAGAGAAATCACACCGATAAACATCGAAGAAGAGCTGAAAAACTCTTATTTGGATTACGCCATGTCCGTTATTGTCGGACGTGCGCTGCCAGATGTGCGCGATGGTTTAAAACCGGTGCACCGCCGCGTACTTTACGCAATGAACGTTCTGGGTAATGACTGGAACAAAGCCTACAAGAAATCGGCCCGTGTGGTCGGTGACGTTATCGGTAAATATCACCCACACGGTGATACCGCTGTTTATGACACTATCGTTCGTATGGCGCAGCCTTTTTCCCTGCGCTACATGTTGGTGGACGGCCAGGGTAACTTCGGTTCCGTCGACGGCGACTCCGCGGCAGCCATGCGTTATACCGAAATTCGCATGTCAAAAATTGCCCACGAACTGTTGGCCGACCTGGAAAAAGATACCGTCGACTTTGTGCCGAACTACGATGGCACCGAACAGATCCCTGCGGTTATGCCAACCCGTATTCCCAACCTGTTGGTGAATGGGTCTTCCGGTATTGCCGTCGGTATGGCGACCAATATTCCGCCACATAACCTCACCGAGGTTATCAACGGTTGTCTGGCGTATATCGAAGACGAAGACATCAGCATTGAAGGGCTGATGGAACACATTCCGGGGCCTGACTTCCCGACTGCCGCTATTATCAATGGCCGTCGCGGTATTGAAGAAGCTTATCGCACCGGTCGCGGCAAAATCCTTATCCGTGCCCGTGCCGAAGTAGAAGCCGATGCCAAAACGGGTCGCGAAACCATTATTGTTCACGAGATCCCGTATCAGGTGAACAAGGCGCGGTTGATTGAAAAAATCGCCGAGCTGGTGAAAGAAAAACGTCTTGAAGGCATCAGCGCACTGCGTGATGAATCCGATAAAGACGGTATGCGTATCGTGATTGAAATCAAACGCGATGCGGTTGGCGAAGTGGTGCTCAATAACCTTTACTCGCTGACTCAACTGCAGACCTCTTTTGGTATCAATATGGTGGCCCTGCATCGCGGGCAGCCAAAAATTCTCGGTCTGAAAGAGATCCTGTCGGCCTTTGTTCGTCACCGCCGCGAAGTGGTGACCCGCCGTACCATTTTCGAACTGCGCAAAGCCCGTGACCGTGCCCATATCCTGGAAGCCCTGGCCATAGCCCTGGCCAATATCGATCCGATTATCGAACTGATCCGTGCGGCATCCACGCCGGCAGAAGCGAAAGCCGGCCTGATTGCCCGTTCATGGGATCTGGGTAATGTTTCAGCGATGCTGGCCAGCGCCGGCGATGATGCTGCACGTCCGGAATGGCTGGAAAAACAGTTTGGTATTCACGACGGCCAGTACTTTTTGACCGAACAGCAGGCACAGGCAATTCTGGATCTGCGTTTGCAAAAACTGACCGGCCTTGAGCATGAAAAACTGCTGGAAGAGTATAAAGAACTGCTGACGCAAATTGCTGAACTGTTGTTTATTCTCGAAAACCCACATCGTCTGATGGAAGTTATTCGTGAAGAACTCGAAGCGATCCGCGATCAGTATAACGATCCGCGTCGTACCGAAATCACCGCCAATACTTCTGATATCAATATCGAAGATTTGATTAATCAGGAAGATGTTGTGGTGACCTTGTCGCATCAGGGCTACGTCAAGTACCAGCCGCTGACCGACTATGAAGCCCAGCGTCGTGGTGGTAAAGGCAAGTCGGCAGCGCGCATTAAAGAAGAAGACTTTATTGACCGTCTGCTGGTGGCCAATACCCATGACACCATCCTGATGTTCTCAAGCCGCGGCCGCTTGTACTGGATGAAGGTCTATCAGTTGCCAGAAGCCAGTCGTGGTGCTCGCGGGCGTCCGATTGTCAATCTGCTGCCGCTGGAGCCGAACGAACGTATCACCGCCATTCTGCCGGTGCGCGAATACGAAGAAGGTCGCCATGTGTTTATGGCCACGGCCAGCGGTACGGTGAAGAAAACCGCGCTGACCGATTTCAGTCGTCCGCGCAGTGCCGGTATTATCGCCATTAACCTCAACGAGGGTGATGAGCTGATTGGCGTCGATCTGACCGACGGTAATGATGAAGTTATGCTGTTCTCTGCGGCCGGTAAAGTGGTGCGCTTTGGTGAGCAAGCGGTGCGTTCTATGGGCCGTACTGCTACCGGTGTACGCGGTATCCGTCTGGGTGAAAGCGATCGTGTTGTCTCGCTGATTATTCCACGTGGCGAAGGCTGTATTCTGACGGTTACCGAGAACGGCTTTGGTAAACGTACCGAGTCCAGCGAGTACCCAACCAAATCCCGTGCGACGCAAGGCGTGATCTCCATTAAGGTCAGCGAGCGTAATGGTCCGGTTGTTGGTGCTATCCAGGTGGATAATGCCGACCAGATCATGATGATCACCGATGCCGGTACCCTGGTACGTACACGTGTTTCTGAAGTCAGTACCGTTGGCCGTAACACCCAGGGTGTGACGCTGATCCGTACTGCCGACAATGAGCACGTCGTCGGCCTGCAACGCGTAGCGGAACCGGTTGAAGATGAAGAGCTTGATGGTGTGGCCACCGTTGAAGGTGAACTGGAAGCCGCACAAGAGAGCGAAGCACCTGAAGATATCGATGCTGAAGACGAAGAACAACCGGGCGAAGACGAATAAGTCCTTTGCCGGATGATGGCAAAGTCGTCTTGATCCTCTAAAATGGGCTTTGTCAGCAGTTTGCGGGCATAACGTGGCAACATGTTATGCCCTTTTCTTTGCAGAAAAGCGTGGATAACTGGCTTTTTCTGGCGGGGATCAGTAAGGTAGGACGATCGCCGGTTTCTCGGTTTTTCCCGTCATTGCTATGGTATTCGCTTGAAGTATTTAACTTCGTTTAGAACAACATTACGCATTTCCCGCTACCTGTTCAGGGTGCTGGCTATTATGCTTTGGTCGCTTGGCGCCTTGCTGACGACTTTCTATGTGCTGAATATTTTCCATAACAAAGAGTCTGAGATCCGCGAAGAAGACAATCTCAATTACACCCAGGCGCAAAGCTATATAAAAAGCACCTCGGATGTGATGCGCGATGTGAAGTTTATGGCGGAAAAACGCTTAAACGACTCGATGAATGGTCTGGATATCATCAATGGCATGCTCAGCAGCAAAAATGCCCAGCCAACTTATCATCCGTTGTTTACCGAATCAGACTGTTCCCATCTTAGCGACAGTTCGCGTAATTCGCTGATTTCCCTCGGCAATATGATCCACTATTGGAAAGATAACTTCGCCGATAATTATAATCTCAAGCGCGTATTCTTTATCGGTGGCGAAAGCCTGTGCCTGGTAGATTTTGGCATTATCAGTAATACCTTGCCGATTGAACGTGAAAACGTCCTTAAATCGCTGCATGACAAAGTGATTAAATATCGCAATGGTAAAAACCAGGATAAAGAGAACAGTTTCTACTGGGTGGCGCCGGGGATTAATAAAGAGAGCGGCAATCTCTATGTGCTGACCCCGATTTATGTTGGCAATAAACTCGAAGCCTTGATGGGCATCCAGCAAACGCTGCGCATCGAGGACCTGACCGCTTCGGGTCCTACCCATCCGGGAGTTACGTTGCTTGATGAGGATGAACAGCCGCTACTGAGCTTTGCCGATGGCGATCTTCCTGACAGTTATCCCGATAGTCAAAGCTATTTTGGTTATATGAATGGCTATAACGACCTGATATATAAAAAATCGCTGCCACCTTCGACGCTGAGTATTGTCTATTCACTGCCGTTTAAAATGGTGATCGAGCGGTTTAAAGTGCTGGTGCTCAATGCGGTGCTGCTTAACCTGTTTTCAGCGCTATTGTTGTTTGTGCTGGCCTGGGTATTTGAGCGAAAAATGTTTTTGCCAGCGGAAGAGAATGCCTTCCGTCTGGAGGAGCATGAGCAGTTCAACCATAAAATTGTTGCCTCGGCCCCGGTAGGGATTTCCATCCTGCGTATTAGCGACGGGGTGAATATCCTGAGCAACGAGCTGGCGCATAATTATATCAATATGCTGACCCATGAAGATCGTCAGCGTATTACGCGCATTATTTGCGATCAGCAAACCCGCCTCGTCGATATTATTACCCGCGATAACAACAATATACAGTTAAGCTTTGTCCACTCGCGCTACCGTAACGAAGATGTGGCCATCTGTGTGCTGATTGATGTCAGCGCGCGGGTGAAAATGGAAGAATCCCTGCAGGAAATGGCCAATGCGGCGGAGCAGGCCAGCCAGTCCAAATCCATGTTCCTGGCCACCGTTAGCCATGAGCTGCGTACGCCACTGTATGGCATTATTGGCAACCTCGATCTGTTGCAAACCCAGGGGCTGCCGCAGGGGGTAGAGCGTCTGGTGACGGCGATGAACAATTCGTCGGCGCTGCTTTTAAAAATTATCAGCGATATTCTCGATTTCTCAAAAATCGAATCTGAACAGTTAAAGATCGAGCCACAAGAATTCTCCTGTCGTGAAGTGATCACCCATATTGCTGGTAACTATTTGCCGCTGGTGGTGAAAAAACACCTGGGACTGTACTGTTTTATTGAACATAACGTACCTGAGGTCTTTATTGGCGACCCGGTCCGCTTGCAACAAGTGCTGTCCAATATCCTCAACAATGCCATTAAATTTACCGATACCGGTTGTATCGTGCTGCATGCCCGCACCAGCGGCGATTATCTGGAATTTATGGTTCGCGATACTGGCGTCGGTATCCCGACGCGCGAAATTACCCGCCTTTTTGACCCCTTCTTCCAGGTGGGTAGCGGCGTTCAGCACCATTTCCAGGGTACCGGCCTCGGGCTGGCGATTTGCGAAAAACTGATCAACCTGATGGACGGTGATATTGCCGTTGATTCCGAGCCGGGTTTGGGCAGCGCCTTTACCGTCAGACTGCCGTTATATGGCGCGATACCCCCTGCGCCGCCACAGCTTTCGCTATGGCAGGGAAAACGGCTGTGGGTTAATATTCGCAACAACTATCTCGAAAACTATCTGATGCAGTTGCTGCATCATTACGGCGCCGACGTGCAGCGCTGGCAGGCTGAGGATGACACTCAGGCTGAAGATGTAATGATCACTGATATGCCGTTTATTCATCACGGCGATCTGCATGCGCAAATCGAATTTTCCATCGATCATATCGGTCAGCCGCAAGAGACCCGCCCGGGTTACTGGGTGCACAGTACCTCTACGCCGCTGGAGGTCACGCTGCTGCTCAACCGCATTTATCAGCTTAATGATCGCAGCCATGACCAGATCAGCAATCTGCTGCCGGAAGTGATCGAATCCCCCGACAATGGAGATATTTCTCTGCTGGTGGTGGACGATCACCCCATCAACCGACGTCTGTTGGCCGATCAACTGGGTTCGATGGGTTTTCTGGTGGTTACCGCCAACGACGGTCTCGATGCGCTGGAAGCAATAAAAGTCCATCAGATCGATATTGTGTTAAGCGACGTCAATATGCCCAAGCTGGACGGCTATGGCCTGACCAAACGGCTGCGTGAGCTGGGTTATCGTCTGCCGGTGATAGGTGTCACGGCCAATGCACTGGCCGAGCAAAAACAGCTCTGTCTCGAAGCGGGGATGGATAATTGCCTGTCTAAACCGGTCACCCTGGAGCAACTGCGCAAAACCCTCAGTTATTACAGTCAGCAGGTGCGACGTCAGCGTTTAACTAAACCCATCGACTAAAATATTGCCCATTAAAAAGGCCAGCTTGCGCTGGCCTCAGACGGCTAACAAAGTCCGTTATTAGGGAGAGTGCACCGTTGGGGTCGTAGCGGGCTTGCCCGCCGGAGCGCCCCTGGGTGTGCTATGCCCGGGTATCTCGATCATCAAGACGACTTTGTCATCAAACTCAGGCCAGCTTGCGCTGGCCCTAAACGATGCAGACAGGGTCTGCGCTGCCTTGATCAACCCTGGCCGCGGTCAACCGGCGTGGAGCTGACGGAAGAGAGATAGTTGAGCAGGGCGATATCGTTCTCTACCCCCAGTTTCATCATTGCCGATTTCTTCTGGCTGCTGATGGTTTTGATACTGCGGTTCAACTTCTTGGCGATCTCGGTCACCAGGAAACCTTCGGCAAACAGACGCAGTACTTCACTCTCTTTCGGCGATAAACGTTTGTCGCCATAGCCGTTGGCGCTGATTTTTTCCAACAGTTTTGACACGCTTTCCGGGGTGAATTTTTTCCCCTTTTGCAGCGCAGCCAGAGCTTTGGGCAGGTCGGTCGGCGCGCCTTGTTTAAGCACAATGCCTTCGATATCCAGATCCATTACCGAGCTGAGGATGGCCGGGTTATTGTTCATGGTCAGTACAATGATGGACAGCTGTGGATAGTGACGTTTGATATATTTAATAAGCGTGATGCCGTCACCATATTTGTCACCTGGCATGGACAGGTCGGTGATCAGGACATGGGCATCGAGCTTGCTGAGGCTATTGATTAGCGCAGTTGAATCTTCAAACTCGCCAACTACATTAACCCATTCAATTTGTTCGAGGGATTTACGGATCCCGAATAGGACGATAGGATGGTCGTCGGCAATAATTACGTTCATATTGTTCATGTGATTAGCTACCTTGCTGCAGCAGTCTGGAGACAAAAGAATCAATCTGATTAATATTGTCTGAGATCATCAACACTTCGCCTTTGGCGAGATGCTGCTCTAATTTTTCACACATTTGCTTCCCTGGAATGATGTTTAGCATGGCGAATACTCCCTTAAGCCGATGCGCAGTCTGGGAAAGCGATGTAAAATCACGACGTTGATTCTCATTATACAGTTTCTCTATATCTTCCGGTACTGTATCAACAAAAAGCTGGTAATAGTCACTGGATCGAAGCTGTTTAACATAGCCTTCAATTTCGTCATTACCGGTACCGGCATCGGAATTACCGTTCGCTGAATCATCAGTGCTGTGTTCAAGGGAGAAAGACTCCGTTTCCTGCTCCGCTTCTTCCAGCAGTTGCTGCTCAATTAACAGTAGGGTTGCGTCAATCAGGGCACTGCTTATATTATAATTGACGCGAATATAGTGTTTTTCCAATTTCTGAAAACCGTTTTCATCACTGGTCAGCAACAAGGTGTAGCGGTCGCTGTTTTGTGGATTATCGGTTAATAATACATCGTATTCACGCGTAGGTTGCCGCTCATCGGCGACAATGCACAGCGCGCCATAGGCATTCATCACCGTGGTGACAATCCCTCTGACTTCATCGGCAGTGATATCCAGTAACAGCGTGACATCATCAAGTAATTTTTCGTCGTTGGCTGCCGGCTCCGGTGTCTGCACGCTCTGTTTGATACGCACCGTATAGCGAGTACCAATATCCATTTTACTGCGGATTTCCAACTGACCACCAAGCTTCTTGCACAGCTGGTTACACAGGTAAAAAGTCAGCCCGGAACCATGGTTAAAGCGGTCGACCAATGTCTGGCTGAGGAACGGATAGTTAAGGTTGCTCAGTTCTTCTTTTGATAAGCCACTACCGGTATCGGTAATGTGAAAAATCAGCATACCTGGGTGCTCGGCATCCTGTTCACAGCTTAGTGTCACCTTGCCCAGCGAGGTGGAAACAATGGCGTAATCAAGCAGTAAAGAGAGAATTTTTTTCACTGCCTGCCGATCGCCGACGTAATTATTCAGTGGGTTAAGCTCAAAGTGATTGATCAGCATCAGCCCTTTCTGGTTAATTTTGGGCAGCGCCTGCAACAGCATTTCATCAATCAGTGACGACAGAGAGTACTCTTCTTGTGTTGGCTGCCAATCCTGGGTCTCCAGGCGAGTGAGCAGGGTAATATTATCCACCAGCGTCAGCACATTTTTTGACTCGATCAATAACGTCTGTGCCAGCTGCGGGCGATCCTCCTCCGCGGTGTCAATGGTCAACTGTTGCGCCAGATCATGCAGGTCAATCAGCGGTTGATTAAGTTCAATCCCCAGGTTGTGCAACATCAGTTTGCGCGCCTGCAGGTTTTTTTCGTATTCGCGACGTGCCTGCTGCAGTGTTTTACTGACCATCGCTTCCTTGTCCTGATCGTGCATCATAAACAGGAAGGTTTCCGGGGAGATTTGGCTGCGGATCATACGAATTTCATACACTTCGTTATTGATAGTCGCCTGGATCATGCCGTGATTTTCTTCCGCCATATTGGCGATTTTATTCAGGCTTAAATGCGGCAACAACTGATCGGCAATTTTATTGCTCACCACCACGCTGTGGCTGCTGAAGTTGTAGATCAGCAGACCAACGGACAAATTGGAGATGATCTCCTGATTAAGGGCCTGCTGGGTCTGCAGTTGTTCGGCCATATTTTCGCTGGGGCGCAGATATTGATGGCGAATAAAATAGAGCCCGGTCAGTGCCATGCCCAACAGCACCAGGTTAGTCAGGATCAGCCAGAAATTATTGTGTGACAGATCGACCACCATCGAGAACAGTGGTACACGGTAGGTCAGGTTTAACGGTGAGTTGCTCAGTGGGGCACTGAAATACACCGAGCCACCCTGAAATGACAGGCTGCTGCTGACGCTGGCCGTCTGCGGTGCATCACCTTCGTTTACCGTGTCATTATTATTGGTCAACTGGAAATTGTCCCTGGCCATGGTTGGCGGGATCAGGTCGCTCATTGGCAGGTCAAAGGCGATCACCGTCGCCAGATTGCCAGGATTATTAAAGGTGGTGCGCAGCGAAAAGAAATAGTCGCTGGAGTTGCGTGACTTTCGCAGATTGGAGTAACTTTCGCGCTCATCGAGGGTATTGGCCTGCTGCAACATTTCTGTGCGTCGCGATTGCAGGGCACTGGCGAAGTAGCTTTCTTTTAAGCGTGAATCTTGTTGTTGCAACGTCTGAGTGGTGATCAACATCAGACTGTTATCTTGGCCATTTAAATAATACATCGAGTAGGGCAGGGTCTTGGCCCCCCACTGATTATCAAGAAACGCCGAAATTTTCAGTGCCAGATCCAAGGTCGCTGCATCGTGAGTACCATAGATCACGGCATCGGTTTTTTTGTGCGCCTTGGCGACAAAGAACATGTCCTGACGCAATTTTACTTCCTGAACATTGGCCGGGATCTGCGCCAGCGGTTGTCCGGTGAAATTATCGTAAATTTGATAGGTCAGATAGCGATAGTTATCGATACGTTTTTGCAACTGCTCGGCGGTGGTTTGCAGCGTACGCAATTTATCGTTCAGATAGGCATTGGTGTAGTTATAGCCGTAGAGGCCCAGCCCCATTACCAGAAGCAGAATGAAGATTAAAAAAAATCGCGTGATATTGGTCGACGTCAGCGATAAATATTTACTTGCCATGGTGGTAAGGCTTTTCCTTCGGTTAGCGAGTGACAGCACGTGCGCTGGCGGCAACCAGCAGTAATAACGCCGCGACACAGCTTAAGGCAATCGACAGATTGCTCAATTGCGCAATAAAGCCGACCAGCGCCGGACCGGCTAAAATTCCGGCGTACCCCAGCGTAGTGATGGACGCAATGGCCAGATTGGCTGGCATGGTGCTTTGATTGCCCGCGGCGCTAAACATAATGGGCACCAGATTGGCAGCACCGAGGCCGACCATAATAAAGCCAATGGCCCCAGCATACAGACTATCGACGGCAACAGACAGAAGTAGTCCGGCGCTGGCCACCAGACTGCCAACCAGCAGCACGCTAAAGCGTCCGCAAGCGTTGATGATTTTATCCCCGGACAGGCGGCCAATGGTCATGGCAATGGCAAACAGGGTATAACCCATCCCGGCGTGATGTGGGCTAACGCCGCGCTCGCTGGTGAGAAACAGTGCGCTCCAGTCCAGCATGGCACCTTCTGTCAGGAACATCACAAAACAGAGTAAGCCAAGGAAAATCACCCAGCCTTTGGGTAATACCAGCATCGGCTCACCCTGTTTACGTTTGGTATCCTGCCAGAGATGTTTACTGATGCCGAGCAGGCAAACCAATACCAGCGCACTGACCGCCAAAGTAGCAACCGCCGGTGTCAAGGCCATTGACAGCAGGCCGCTTACCGCCAGTGCGCCAAAAATGCAGCCAATGCTGAAAAATCCGTGGAATCCGGACATCATTGCGCGACCGCTGGCTTTTTCCACCACCACGGCATGCACATTCATTGCCACATCAACCATACCAATGGAAATACCAAACACCAGCAGGGCCAGCGCCATAGCCAGTGGTGAATTCATTAATGTAAGCAAGGGAAGATCGAGGCACAGCACCAGCGTCGATAAAAGGATAACGGTTTTGCAGCCCAGCTTACCGGTTAACACGCCGGTCAGGGGCATAGAGAAGGTGGATCCGGCCCCAATGCAAAGCAGCAGCAAGCCCAGGGTTCCGTCGCTGATATCAAGACGCGTTTTGACAAAAGGGACTAAAGGTGCCCAGGCCGACATCACAAAACCTGACAGCAGGAAGATAATCCTGGTGGCCATCTGCTGGCACCGGCCTGGTTGGGTCTGCAGGGGAGTCAGGCTTATCGTTGAGTCTGCTGGCATCTGGTTGTTAATCCTTTTTTATATTTTATGAGATCCCTATTGCACAGGATACAACGAATACTTATCGATAACTCCTTCTCTTTTCAATGAAAACGTCACAGAAAAGCGCGATTTTGCTGAAACTGGCCGCATATTTTAACAGAAATTAACCGCGTCAGTTATTTCCTGTCGTCCTAATTATTGTTTTCTTTACACACTTCTGAACGCGGCATCTGGCTGAAAAGGGAAAAATTATTAATTAATTTTAATGAAATGACTAAGGGGTGCTTAACAATTAGCCGCTACCATAGTTAGATAATTATGCGGGTATAAAATATATCTTTAAATATTTCATCGCTTTATGTGGCTATCTTTTACGCTATCGACATAAATAAAAAACAGAAGTATTAATGTAATATCGATATTTAATTTAATGTTTTTATCTGAATGATAAGAAGATTAGCAGTAGTCTGACCCACGTGTAGGCCGCTACCGCCAACATAAGGGCCTGCGCAGGGATCGGGCTCCTCACGTACTGATGTACGCTGCGGTTTCTGCGCACCGTCCGTTCTTAAATGGCTCGAGAGAATTATTCCATTTCCTCTTCGTCGGGCAGGGATGGTGACGAAGGTTGGCGGTAGGCGGCGGTGAAGTCGGCGCCTTCTACCTTGCGTTTGTCCTGCCATAAACTCATGCGCGCGCGTAGCGAACCCTCAAGTTGGCGAATGGCCAACTGGGCCGGTTCCGACTCGGGATTGAGCTCAAGCACAAACTTCATCATCTGCCAGGCAATATAGCGGTTCTTTTTGGTGCCTACGCCCTGCATCCAGGCCATACCCAGGGTATAAGCCGCAGCAAAACGCTCAGGATGATCGACATTGGCGATAATAGCCGGCAAATCCTGCTCCACCGCCTGGCGTTTTTCCAGTTCTGAACCTAAATCCAGTGCGCAACTGGCGCGCCAGTAGTCGGCAGAAGCATGGCCGGCGTCAGTAGCACGCTGATACCACTGCATGGCCTGGGCATAATCGACCTGGTCACCCAAACCTTCGCGCAGCGCATTGGCACAGCTAAACATCGCCGGTACCCATCCAGAGCGGGCAGCGCTCAACACGCAGTCCAGCGCATTGCTATCATTGTGAAACGACGGCGGAACATCCAGGTGCCAGGCGTCGCGATAAAAGAAAAACAGTTCATAGCTGTGCACTACGCTGCCACGGCGTGCCATCTCGGTCATTAAATAATGCGTGGCTTCCATATCGTCATTGAGTGCCATATCGTGCGCCAATAGCAACAGATCTTTACTGACGCTCTCTGTGCTTCGCTGCTGTTGCATTAATTGCCAGGCCCGGTCCATCAGCCGGTTGCTCAGCTCGGGATCGCAGGGTAAGCCATATAGCCCATAGTGAACGGCGGTAGCGGCAAAAGCCGTTAGCATGGGGTCGCTGGCCTGATTAATCGCTCGTACCAGCAGCGAGGTCAGTACTGACAGTCCCTCTTGCTGCGCATTGGCCAACACAGCGCGGGAAATAAACAGCGCGGCAAATTTTCCGGGCATCGCCTGCGGGGAAACGGCAAACAGTTCGCTATAGACCTGCAAGCCCGCGTGGTCATCATCATGCCAGTAGGCAATACAGGTACCTGCCAGATCCAGCAGGGCAATGCGCGTTGCCGGCTCCAGGGGCTGGGACAGCAGATCGGCTAAGCGCTGCTGTAACTGACTGGCGCGAGGAGAGTCGCGATCGGCAATCTCGCCTTGCAGCGCATCAAGCAAGGCATTGGCGCGGAACTGATTACGCTCATCGTCGCTGAATTCGGCGCAAAGCGGACTATCGATAATCTGATATTGCTGCTCGTCATCACCGCCCCAATAGCTCGAGTGCAACAGTAAATAGGACTCCATACTGCCGACATCATGATGGCGAACCGACATCGCCATGCGTAGCCAGTAATCAATGGCTTCCTCGTCGTCACGGCGAGTTTGTTGCAACACGTCAGGCAGTTGTTGAGGCCATTGGCTGGCGGGCACCACACCGAGATCATAAAGATAGGCGGCACCTTGCTGCCATACCAGGCTGTTTTCAATGTTGAATTGTTCGTGCAGCGGCTTGGGCGCGCGACCGGCAAAGAGATCGCGCAGCCAGTATGGTTCGCCGAAGCCGCCGGCAAGATTCATCATATGACGAAAGGCATGGGTCGGACGCGGGTGGTATTCAATGGCACGAATAAAGGAGAGAACGGCATAGTCGCAGCACAGTTGGGCGCCCAGCCATTGGGCATCTTCCACTTCCTGCTGTTGACCTTTGCCACGACGGATAACCCATGCCTGTTCGTGCCACAGCATGCCAAGCAGGCAATGGACGTGATAGCTATCAGGGCACTGTTGCTCCCAGTTAAGCAGCGTCTCCAGACGGTGGATGGCGCTTTCTTCCTTGGTAAAT
This sequence comes from Rouxiella aceris, assembly GCF_012933545.1. Taxonomy (GTDB): domain Bacteria; phylum Pseudomonadota; class Gammaproteobacteria; order Enterobacterales; family Enterobacteriaceae; genus Rouxiella; species Rouxiella aceris. The sequence goes on from NZ_JAADJU010000005.1 coordinate 59,590, forward strand.
AACGTATCGGGATGCATGATCAGGCCATAGGCATTATCTGTCTCGGTCTGATTCTGCCAACCGCGCATTTGTGACAACAGCCACTCGTCGAGTTTGAAAAAACGGCGGGTTGCCAGCAGCATCTGTGCTTTGGCGATGTTGTCTTGCTTGTCCGGTTGTTGCATGCGATTCCTTATTGGCTTGCAGGATTGGTTGACCATCTTCAATGGCGCCAGTGCCGTAGTGTAGCGACTGTGATGGCCGGCCACTGCGGGATTGCTCTTATAGTAACGGAATATGCGCCGCGCTTGTTGGCTAACTGCGGATTTAAATGCTGTCTTTTCACCGGGCTGAGGCGCTTTCAGCGTAAAACGAGGGCGTCTGGTCAGATGCTGATCCACTGCGTGACGCGCAACCAAATCAGCGTGGCGTTGATGGACCGGCAATTGAGCCAGCCTGGCGTATAAAACATACATATTAGCGCTAACGTCTTGTTTTTATTTGATGATTTAAATAGTGATCATTAAAAAACTCTTGAGCATAACGTGCGATTATTTGTAAATAGAAAGTAAGGTTGCGGGTAAATAGGGTTTTCTGTTGGGAGGTTAATGGAGTAAATAACCGCTAAGATTAGGCGCTTAAGGAAGGAAACAGCAGGAGAGAAAAGTCATCACCGTGATTAATTACCGCACGAAAGGTAAAAAAAACCGGCCAAAAAGGCCGGCTGTCGTTTCCGAATACATGGGATAATGAAGGTAATAAATAACAAATAATGATGATAGCGAGATGGATTATATAGGGCTTTCTGTTTTTGTATTTATCACTTAGTGCGCTTTTCATTTTTTGTATCTTTTTGTTGTGTATGGTTTTTTTAATTCTTTAGCGATAAGTGCTATATTTTGTGTGTTGAAGAAACGCCCGGAAGTTCGTAAAAATACAATATTTATTACATTTGTTTGTTATTGTGAAACACTATCGTGTATTCCGTATCATTTTCTTTATGGATTAATATATTTTATATCCCGAGAATAGAACTGCCAGTCACTTATGGCGATTGTTGAATTTATGATTCAGTGGCAGCGACACGATATACCTTAATGAGGACAGACAAATGAAACTTCGCGTTCTTTCACTCCTGGTTCCCGCTTTATTAATGGCAGGAACCGCCAGTGCGGCAGAAATCTACAACAAAGACGGCAACGTATTAGATCTGAACGGTAAAATTGATGCTGAGCACTACTTCTCTTCCAACAGCGGTGTTGATGGCGATCAGTCTTATATGCGTTTCGGTTTCGACGGCCAGACTAAAATCAGCGATCAGATGACCGGCTATGGCCAATGGGAATACCAGGCCGCGCTGAATACCGCAGAAAGCCAGGGCACGGCCAACAGCTACACCCGTATTGGTTTTGCCGGTCTGAAATTTGGTGACTGGGGTTCATTAGACTATGGGCGCAATTACGGTGTCATGTACGACGTTGGTTCATGGACTGACGTTCTACCTGAGTTCGGTGGCGATACTTATAGCGCAGACAACTTTATGGAACAGCGTGGCAATGGCCTGCTGACCTACCGTAACAATAATTTCTTTGGTCTGGTCGACGGCTTGCATTTTGCACTGCAGTATCAGGGTAAAAATGACAACGGCAGCGGTGAAACCGATGGCCGTACCGTGCAGGCAGCCAACGGTGATGGTTACGGCATGTCCGTTTCCTACGATATCGGGATGGGTATTAGTGCTGCGGCCGCATACAGCAGCTCCGATCGTACTACCTTGCAGAATCAAATGGCTTTCGGTCACGGCGACAAAGCTGACGCTTACAGCGGCGGTTTGAAATACGATGCCAACAACGTTTACTTGGCAGCGATGTATACCAAAACTGATAACCTGACGCGTATTGGGGCCGAAGGTAATGATGTTTACGGTTTCGCCAACCAGGCACAAAACTTCGAAGCAGTAGCCCAGTACCAGTTTGATTTCGGTCTGCGTCCATCGCTGGCTTACCTGCAATCTCGCGGTAAAGACATTGAAGGCTATGGCGATCAGGATATTGAAAAATACATTGATGTCGGTACTTACTACTACTTCAATAAAAATATGTCGACCTTTGTTGATTACAAAATCAACCTGATGCGCGACAGCGAGTTTACCAGCGCCGCCGGTATCAATACCGATAACATCGTGGCAGTAGGTCTGGTGTATCAGTTCTAAGTATTAGATCGAGTATAAACAACGCAGCCCCGGCTGCGTTGAGTTTGATGATAAAGTCGTCTGCATGATCGAGATACCCGGGCATAGCACACCTAGGGGCGCTCCGGCGGACAAGCCGCTACGACCCCAACGGTGTACTCTCCCTAATAACGCACTTTGTCAGCAGTCTGAACGCAGCCCCGGCTGCGTTTTTTGATCGCTAATGGCAGGGATTTGTTTCGCTGTTTTGCCAACCCACCAGCAACACCTCCAGCATCTCCTGCAATAAACCGCTGACCTGCCGGGCATCACCGGCGATCTGCGCCTGCACAATGGCACCATCAATCAATAGCGCAATACTCCGGGCATGGGGCATCTGCTCCTGTTCCGCAGGCAGATAGCGCGCAACTTCCTGTGCCATAGCCTGCTTATGCTCGGCGGAGAGGGTTAGCACCTCGGGCAGGGCGTGGGCGTATTCCAGACTGCTATTAATAAAAGCACAGCCGCGAAAATTTTCGTCGGCGAACCACTCTTGCAGGGTATTCGCCAATGCCGCCGCCAGTGTTGTATCGCTGGCGCAGTTGCGCGCCAGCGTGGTGGTAAACCACTGCATCCAGCGTTGATGACGCAAATGCAGAAAGGCGAGGATCAGCGCATCTTTACCGGGAAAATGACGGTAAAAGGTGACTTTGGTCACTCCGGCCTCTTTGATCACACGATCGATACCGGTGGCGCGGATACCTTCACGATAAAACAGACGGTGCGCGGTCAACAAAATACGCTCCCGGGCGGGCAGGGCGGTCAGTTCAGAAGGCGAAAGGGGCTGCATATCCATTTTTTCACTGCCTGTCAGAATGATAAAATAATCACGTAGACAACTCTGTCTACTTGCGCTAGTGTGACACATGTAGACAGAGTTGTCTACGTGACGATGTTGATGAGTTTTTCTAAAACAGTGAGGCAATAATGACCGAAAACCGCCCAGAGTTGATTAAAAAACCCCTTCCTCCTTTTACCCGCGAAACGGCGATTGAAAAAGTCCGTCTGGCGGAAGATGCCTGGAACAGCCGCGACCCGCTACGGGTAAGTCAGGTCTATTCAACTGATACACAGTGGCGCAACCGCAGTGAGTTTGTTTCCGGACAACAGGCTGTAGTGGCATTTTTGCAAAGAAAGTGGGCTAAAGAGCTGGATTATCGATTAATCAAAGAGCTATGGGCGTTTGACGGCGAGCGTATTGCGGTGCGTTTTGCCTATGAGTGGCACGACGATTCGGGGAACTGGTTCCGCAGTTTTGGCAACGAGAACTGGGCGTTCAATGCACAAGGATTGATGTTTGCCCGTCACGCCTGCATTAATGATTTACCCATCGCCGCCACCGAACGCCAGTTCCATTGGCCGTTGGGACGTCGACCCGATGATCACCCGGGCCTCAGCGAGTTTGGTTTTTAGTCAGGCCGATTTTTGATGGCTAATATGCAGCGGTGGCGCAACATCCAGTTTGATATCAGGATTTTGGCGGAACTCGTAGGGCGTAATATTAAAACGCTTGCGGAACATATAGGTAAAGTGCGACTGCGATCCAAATCCAAAGTCCATGGCAATATCAAAAATTGAGGAATCACTGCTGCTTAGCTGGTACACCGCGCTGGCCAGACGCCGTTCACGAATATATTTACCCAGTGAGATGCCGGTGGACTCTTTGAACAGTTTTTGCATATGCCAAAGGGAGTAGCCGGAATACTCGGCCAGCTCCTCAAGATGGATCACTCTTCCCAAATGGCCTTCAATCCATTTGCTGAGTGCGTTGACGATAGTGAGATGAATGTCTTGTGCCATAGCCCGTCAGTGGTTGGTTTCGATAGGATGATTATACACAAATTTGTCGTAATGACGGAGACAGCACCGGATTTACCGCGGACCTGCCGGCCATCTCAGTGCAGCAAGATCCAGTGGATGATACGGGCGATAACGTCATCGAGCACCACAATGCCAACAAGGATGGCAATCACCATCAATACAAAGCGTTTACCGGTGGGCAAAATGGAGGCTCCTCGCGCCTTGTGGTGTCATCAGTAGCTTAATTCCAGGGACTGGTTCCGTGCATATTCAAGGCAATAACCGCAACACAAACCGCGATAAAAACTACCAGAACAATAAACAGCCGTTTCATAGTGTCAGACACTTTCACTCAATGGCAAACAGAGTGGAAAGAAATCCTGTTTGCCAACACAAAATCCAGGGTGATGGCATAAAAGCCCGGCATAACTGCTTTGCCGCTTTCCTGCAACTTTTACGTCTTCCCGCAGTTACCGTCTTCAGGTTGCCGGTTTACTGCTCGCGTTCGTTTTTCTCTTTCGGGGCCAGGATAACCGCTTTGCCGCTGGAGATAATGGTTGGCGGCACGGTTTCCGGGACCAGCGCATCAGGCGCTATATTCATATGGTTTAAAACCTGCCCCATGATATCACCAAATACCGGTCCGGCAACTGAACCACCAAAGTGTTTACCGGCCTGAGGGTTGTTGACCATGACTACCAGCGCAACACGAGGGTTACTCGCCGGAGCCACCCCAGCGGTATAGTTGATATAGCCACCGTCATATTTGCCGGAGGGGCCCATTTTTTCTGCGGTACCGGTTTTGATCGCCAGACGATAACCCGGCACTGCCGCACTCAGACCACTGCCGCCCGGTAAGGCGTCACTTTCCATCATATGAACCACGGTTTCTACCACGTTTTTATCCATGATGCGTTTGCCAATCACCGGTGGCGTAACTTTGGTAATCGACAGCGGGCGATAAATACCAAAAGAACCAATGGTGGCGTATTCGCGGGCAATTTGCAGCGGGGTGACACGCAACCCGTAGCCAAAGGAGAAGGTGGCGCGTTCAATATCGGCCCAGCGTTCACGATGCAGCGGGAAATAGCCGCCGCTTTCACCGCCAATGCCCAGATCGGTCGGTTTGCCTAAACCAAACGCCTGATATTGATTGACCAGCACTTGCGCCGGCATCGCCAGCGCAATATGGGAAACGCCGATATCGCTGGATTTTTGCAATACGCCGGTAATGGTCAGCGCTGGCCAGTGGCCAACGTCACGGATCAAGTGTCCGTTTACCGAGTAAGGTCGGGTGTCGAGCACAGTATCGGGACGTATTAGCCGATGTTCGAGTCCGGACATCACCACCAGCGGTTTTACCGTCGAACCGGGTTCGAAACTGTCGCTGATCGCCACGTTACGCATATCTTTAATATTAACGCCGGCGTAATTATTCGGATTAAAAGAGGGGAAGGAAGCCATTCCGAGGATTTCCCCGGTGTTGACATCAACCATCACCGCGGCACCAGAGTCAGCCTGGTTGAGCATCACCCCTTTTCTTAATGATGCGTACATTACATATTGAATATAGCTGTCAATACTGAGATTGACCGTTGGCGGCTGTTGCGGCGGAATATCTTTTAAAATACCGATGACCTTGCCCTGACCATCCTGACGATACTCACGCAGTCCCGGTTTGCCTTCCAACAGGCTATTAAAGCCACGTTCTATACCGGTAAGCCCCTCATTATCAGTGCCGACGATGCCCACCAGGTTAGCCGAGGCTTCACTCATCGGGTAATAGCGGCTGTCATCATGTTGCAAGGTAATGCCGCCAAGGTGCAGTTCACCGATATCTTTAGCAATACCTTGTTCGATTTTTCTGCCCAAAAAGACAAAGCGTCGTTTCGGATCGCTGGTGATGATCTGTTGCAGCTGGGAAAGTGGCATATTTAAGGCGGAAGCCAGATATTGCCATTTAGGACTGTTTAAGTCGCTATGGAGTTGTTCAATACGGAAAGGGTCGGCAATAATATCTTTTGACGCTACGCTCAGAGCCAGCGGGTGCCCGTTGCGATCGGCAATGGTACCGCGACCGGCTGGAATAATCTGCGTGCGCAGTGAGCGCTGGTCGGCCTGACGCTCTAACATCGGGCGGTTAAGCAACTGCAAATAGCCAACCCGCCCCAGCAGCAGCACCATGCAGCAGACGATGCCCAGACAAATCAACGCAAAACGTTTTGAATAAAAATGCGGTTGAGCGTGGTTTTTCTTAGGTGTAGGCATCTATTGCTTCGCAAGGTCATTGATAAATTTTTATTTTCTTGCGCTATCTTATAATAAGCCGTAGCAGTGATATGTTTATTTCAGTTGCGCTTTGTAACTAAATAAGTATTGATCACTCCACGGAGAGCCACTGGTCCGCTTCGTCAAACATTTCTTCAAGCATTTGATTCAACTGTGACTTCTCTTGCTTGCTGGCACCGTGGGTGCTTAGTCCATTGGCCTGCATCGCTTTGACTTTGATCTCGGCATCCGGAAACATTCGGTGGACCCGTTTGGTTAACTCCTGGGTGATTTTTTCACTTGCGTCAGGGATAGCCGCAACGTTCCTTTTGTCATAACTCAGTTCTACCCGCATAACCTGCTCTCTACTGTTAATCATGTTATCTGAAGAATGAAGACTATTGCCTGACAATGGCTGGATAAATATACAGTTAAATCAGCAGTGGGCCAAGCTATTATTGAGATATTTTAGCCGTTGATTAGCGTGCATCCGGTTTTTTTGACAGCAGGATCAGCCGACGTGCCGCCATAACAATAAAACCGATGAGGGCGGCAGAGATACCGATGCGGATGACCAGACCCGCCAATCCTAACGCCGCAGGCATTTCCCCTGACAGGTTGCCCACAGGCAGTGTCGGCTGTTCAGGAAAGGCGAGAAAATAAATTACTGCCAGACTGCCGAGGCCAATTAGCAGGCTGCAAAATAGCCAATAAAGGCGCTTCAATCCCTTGGTGCGCAGGGTGATATTCAGCGTGGCCACAAACAGGCCCACGATAAAAATGATCACTGCGATAAGCATCATGACATCCCATTGCATAAATTTTTTCTCCCATTCACTGTGTAGTGACAATCACCATCATGTTAAGAATATTAATCTGTGGGCGGATATCAGGCAATCAATAAACCAGAGAACTCTCATTGATGAGTTGATTTAATTTCGCTAAATTTGAATATTATTAATGAAAAGGAGAGCATCATGGGTTTTTGGCGAGTGATATTGACCATAATTATGCCGCCGCTGGGCGTATTAATCGGCAAAGGATTGGGTTGGGCGTTTATTATTAATATTATTTTAACGCTCTGCGGTTATTTGCCAGGGCTTATTCACGGTTTCTGGGTACAAACCAGGAATGCCTGATTTTTTCCCCCTAAGTCATGGATCCTCGGCCAGGGGGCTATCTTAATGTCCGCTTAAGGTCACCGCGTTACTCTGCTTTTAGTGTTAATAGCGAGCGACCTTGATGCGTACAAAATTTACCCCAATACAGATAGCGATACACTGGACGGTCTTTCTTATTTTGGCGGCAACCTATGCCACCATTGAGCTGAAAGGATTTGTGCCTAAGTCTCTCCCCCTGCATCAACTCTTGACCTTGCTGCACTTTTCGTTTGGTTTCTGTGTGCTGGCCTTGATGTGTCTACGGATTTTTGTGCGCTTGATGTACGTTACCCCAGGCATTGTGCCCAAGCCACCACAGTGGCAACACCTGCTGGCGCTGCTTACTCACCTGATTATTTATATAATGTTTATCAGCATACCAATTCTTGGTATCCTGTCTTTATATTTTAAAGGCGTTGAGTGGACCCTTTTCTCGTTAAAAATGCCCATTACTATCGCTCCCGATCTGGCATTCTCCAGACAGCTAAAATCTATTCATGAATTTATTGCCAATGCGGGCTATTATTTAATTGGGCTACATGCTGCGGCAGCATTATTCCACCATTATATTGCCCATGATAATACGCTGCTACGCATGATGCCGGGACGTAAATCGGCAGGGGGAAATAACCATTAAAGCCCCCTCGTCACAAAAACCGAGGGGGAAACGATCAATAGAGGGTTTTAATAAACGCCAGCAGATCGTTATTTAACTGATCCTGGTGGGTCTGCGCAAAGCCATGAGGTGCCCCTTCATAGGTTTTTAATTGCGCATTGGCAATCATACCGGCTGCCAGCTTACCGGTAGCCTCAAAAGGCACTATCTGGTCCTTGGTGCCGTGGATCACCAGTGTAGGCACATCGATTTTTGCCATATCACCACGGAAATCTGTTTCCGAGAAAGCCGTAACACAGTCAAGGGTTGCCTTTAATGATGCCAGCAGCGCAATATTCAAGGTTTGGCTCAATACGCCAGCGGAGACGGTCATACCCTGATTGATGCCATAAAACGGCGTCGCAAAGTCGCTGATAAACTGTGCACGATCTTTGCGCAAGCCGTCTTTAATACCATCAAACACAGATTTTTCAACGCCCTGCGGATGATCGTCTGTTTTGATAAATATCGGTGTCACAGCCCCTAACAATACCAGACCGCTGACTCGCTCAGTGCCGTAACGACCGATATAGCGCGAAACATCACCGCCGCCCATAGAAAAACCGACCAAAGTGATCTCGTCGAGATCAAGGTGCGCAATCAGACCGTGCAGGTCTTCGGCAAAGGTATCGTAATCATAGCCCTGCCAGGGTTGGTCTGAGCGGCCAAAGCCTCGGCGATCAAAAGCAATTACCCGGTAGCCGCGTTCAGCCAGAAAATTCATCTGACTGTCCCACATATCGGCATCCAGCGGCCAGCCGTGACTAAATAGAATAGGTTTACCTGTACCCCAGTCTTTGTAATAGATTTGGGTTCCGTCTTGCGATGTGAATGTGCTCATGATGATCCCTTATTTGCTTGTGATTGTTGATGTATTTGTCGTCTTGCAATTACATTAACTCGCATAAAAAAATAATGATAAGGCAACATTTTTGACGACTTGTTTAATAATTTTTATCAGAACAGCAGCGTTGCCGAGGGTAACAACAGAGGTGATCAACATTATAGCTGCTTTGCGCGAGACCGGGTTTGCAGCACAGATTGCGGCTGACGGGAGCAGGGCAGTGCTTGGAGATGGCAGAGTTGCGGTGATTGATACTGCCCCATGTAGCGGGCGTCGAGGTGATACGGATGATCATAACCCATAAAAAAAGGCCCGAGGGTGGTCGGGCTTAAGAGGGTGTATTTGTTGCTTTATGGTTTTACTGATACTAACGATTTGCATAGTTTAGTGGCCGTGGATTGCCAAGAGTTCCTTACCGGGGGGCATTTTTTTCCTGGTATACGTCAATTCTGACAGGCTCGCTGTGGGAATTTATCCTGCGGGTTAAAATCGCCAGCATGAGTGATTGCCAGCGACTAAAACAGGTACGAGTAGGTGTAATGAGTTTGATGATAAAGTGGTCTTGATGATCGAAATACACAGCAATAGCGACCCAAGGGCGCTCCAGCGGGCAAGCCAGAAGCCGGTTATTCCTGGTTATGACTGGATCACATTCGGGGTCAGGGTCATTTAATGAATATTTTCAGTTGAAACAGTTGCCAGTAGACGAAGCTGCCACCAAGCTGACTAAATAAGGACGCGGAATTTACTCAATTCTTTGATCGTTTGTGGTAAACCTTGGCGGAGTAGCGCATCAAGATATTCTTCCACCGATTTCGGCGGCTTTCTCATATTGTGACGTTGTTTATTTACCGCAGCCACAACAAGTGCCTGATTCAAATCGAACAGATCAGTAATAAAATCATCTGGATGCACTGCTTCAATGCTGAAATTATCCAGATATTGCTGTGGAAAATCTTTTAAGTTGAACGTAACAATAATTTCAGCATCGCTGCAAATTGCTGCAGCAACAACGTGCCTGTCATCAACATCAGGAAGATCCATACTGGCAACGAGCGGCTCGAAACCTGTAACCATTGCATCAGGCAATGCCCGATTCATAAGCTCCCCAGTATGCCTGATTTGGTCAGAATCTAAGTCAGGTCGATCTTTAATCAAATTACGCTGCCATTCGTCTTCTATCATGGCCGACCATTTCGGTTGATACAGTCCGGTCAGTCCCAGATACATCAATAAATCCCGTAGTAAGGATGGATAGAGTACGCAAGCATCTAATACTACGGGATAAGGTGAGTGAGCCATCAGTAAAATCCAAGCTCCTGGCTATGATCTGCCAATTCTTGCATTGCTTTGTGGCTTTCGCTATATCGCTGATCCTTGTACCTCATTAAATCTGCGAAAAGCACGCGGCGATGGCGACCTGTTTTGTGAAAAGGTAGCTTCCCATCTTCCAGTAGTTTCACCATGTGAGGGCGAGAAACATTCAGAATGTTGGCAGCTTCCTGTGTTGTTAATTCAGCATGCACAGGAACAACTTGAACCGCGTTACCGACGGCCAGTTCCCCTAAAATTGACATAAGTAGCGTCAATGAAGACGTTGGCAGCTCAATCTGCCGAGGGTTGTTATCTGAGTCCTGAATCGAAATTTTTTGTGTTTCCATTTTAGTGGAGAGATAGGCAGCAAGCTCCCTTTGTCCACGTACAGCTGCCTCAATCTCCCTTTGAACCGGAAGGCTCAGGCTATTAAGAATTGAGTTTGTCATTTGAGTATCCAATGTTTAGGTTCAGTTTCTGAGTTCTAGTTTTACGATTTAGTGTAGGCTGCAGCTGTTGAATGCATATTAGTCAAAACAAATATCAAATGCAATAAACGAAACAAACGAAGCAAGCGAAAATAAATTTAGACGGAAGGGGTCACAGGTACGATATGCAAGCAGTGTTCCTCAATGTCAGGACAGTTGGCACCCCATCAAAAACACTAATGGCAAGATGGGAACAAACTGTTAAGCAGGGGGAGATATTAGCCAGCCTGACTGGCCAGTGGTGCCGGAGATACAGTAAATATACGGCTCTAAAGCAGGTGTGGTTTGATTGTTTTCGATCGATGTTTTTACACCAGCCAAATTCCAGGCATAAAAAACCAACCGCAAAGGGTTGGTTTTTAAGGGAATGTTTGGTCGGCATGAGAGGATTCGAACCTCCGACCCCCGACACCCCATGACGGTGCGCTACCAAGCTGCGCTACATGCCGACGCTGTAACGACAGTCTACTCATCCGCGTTTTGAAAGCAATACCCCGGGCGAACGACTGCTTTACTTTTAAGCAGTTAGTTGGCGACAAACCGTTTTTGGTTGGTCAGCACCTGCAATAGCAGACCCAGTTCCGGCTTCTGATCTATTAACTCATTACCCTTGCTGTCGTAGGCGCGGTAGTTGCCATTATTGTCCAGACGAATAGTTTGCGTTGGCGTGGTGACTGCCAGTGCGCCATCGCTGCTGCTGGCTACCCAGTTGTTAGTGCGACGCGACGCAAACAGATCTTCGCCCTGCGAGTAATCGGCAGGCGCAGTGCTGACATGCAGCAGGCGTTGCATCAGTGTCGTCATTACGTCTTCATGGGAGGTGAGTTTATTTACCGTCTGCGCCGGCGTTCCCGGCCAATGGATCACCAGCGGTACTTGCAGTTGACTGGCATCCATCTGTTTCTGATCCGCGTCAAGGTTGATGCCTTTCGACCCGGTGATCACCACCACGGTATTATCGAGCATACCTTTATCCTGCAGTTTTTTTAATACCTCGGCGATTTGGTTATCTACGTCGGCGGCACCTTGCTGGTAGCGACGTAGCACCGTTGCCTGCGGTGGACGTTTGGCGTCATTTGCCGCGAGTGCAATATCCGAGGTGTCATTAAAACTGAGATAAGAGAACCATGGACGGGTGTTGCGCGCATTGAGCCACTGTTCCCACTGCTGAGTGGTCTGCTGGTCAGTTTGACGCACGGCAGGGGGCAGTGAGAAGTCAGACAGCAAGGCCTGGCGATATAACGGGCTGTTAAATCCATCGGAAGCAAACAGACCAAACTCGTAGTTTTGCTGCGCCAGCGCGTTCATTAACGCCGAAGGTTTGCGCGAGGTAATAATGCCTTCGAGATAGCTCGGCGAGATACCATAAAACAGGCCAAATAAGCCGGTATCGTCCTGATTGCCCGAACTGTAGTGATGGGCAAAATTGACATTGCTGCTGGCGAAACGGCTCAACTGCGGCATGTCTTTGGCCACAGAACGGGCATTGAGACCATTCACCACAATCATCAACAAATTATAATGGCTGCCGTTATCGCGAAAGCTAATGCTGTTAAGCGGATATTCTACGGAAATAGCTTCCGGGTCACCTTGCTCAATCAGCCGCTGTTGATACGCCTGGGCATCAAGCAAGCCATGCTTTTCAAGGAATTTACGCGCGGTCATCGGATACGACAGCGGCAGATTGGCGCGTTGCATGGTGATCGGGCGATAAAAATTGGCGTCTGCCCAGATATACATCAGATGCGAGGCAAAGAAACAGCAGATAAACAGGATCACCATCGGCTTGGCAAAACTGCGGCGGTTAAGGCTGCGCAATTTCTGCCAGGCCCAGGTCCCCACCAGCATCTCGATAAGAAAAATTATCGGCACGCTGATAAACATCAACTGCCAATCCCGCGCCAACTCTGCCTGACCGGGGTTAACCACCAGTTCCCATACCACCGGGTTGATATGCAGGTGGAAGCGGGTAAAGACCTCGCTATCCACCAGCAGCAGTGTCAGTCCGGCGGTAGCCAGAATCGCTGACAGGAAGCGCAGTAACCGTTGTGACATCACCACAAAGGTCAGCGGGAAAAGGATCAGTAAATAAACGGCAAAACCAATAAAGCTGAAATGACCCAGCCAGCTGACCAGCGAGTAGATGCGTCCTTCCAATGAGGACGGCCAGTCAGAAACAAAGAGATAACGGCTGCCGAGTCCAAGACTAAGCAGAATATTAAATAAAGCGAACCAGTGTCCCCAGCTAACCATCTGGGATACTTTTTCGCGATAGCGTTGGCTATTCGTCACCATAAAAAGGTCTGGCAAAATAATAAATTAATGGGCTTTGTCTTCTCTTACAGATGCTTGCAGGGCATCAGCAAACGAGCGTGCCAGTACTTTTCGCTGAGCAGGCGCGACGCTGGTATTGATCAGATTGGTCACCATATTGCCGAGGACCATTAACGACAGGTCAGTCGGGGTGCGGTGTTTTTCCAGAACGATGGCCAGCTCTGACAGAAGTTGTTCAACGTGTTCGTCACTGTAACGGGATGATTGCGGCATAGATTAATGTGCTCAAAGCTTTACAAAGTCCAATATCTTAACTTATCACGGCATGAGTTTCCGCATTTTTATAACGCTATTAGTGCGGGGATATTGTTTAGCCTTGTTAATGCAGGTTTCTGTGGCAGGGTTATGGCTTGCAGCTCGTCGTCTTCGGTGTTTGAATACGCGCGCAGGGGAAAACCCACATGAACAGGAGAAAGTCACATGAGTCTGGATCTCGAGCAGATTGCTCTACACCAGTTGAACAAACGCGACGAGCAGACGCTGGACGTTGTGCTGCGCGATACCCTTTTGACCCCCAACGCGGCGGTTGAAGAGATGATGGCCGAGCTGCATCGGGTATACAGTGCCAAAAGCAAAGCCTATGGCCTGTTCAACGAAGAGAGCGAGCTGGCCGCGGCGTTGCGCAGTTGTCGTAAAGGCGATGATGATTTTCTCGGCTTTAGCCGCGCGGCCACCGGGCGTTTGCGCGACGAGCTGGCGAAATATCCCTTTGCCGAGGGTGGGGTGGTGCTGTTTTGCCATTACCGTTTTCTGGCCGTGGAATATTTACTGATTGCGGTATTAACCAGTCGCAGCAGCATGCGCGTTAACGAGCAGTTGGACGTCAGTACTATCCGCTATCTGGATATCAATCATGCCGATATTGTGGCACGTATTGATTTGACCGAATGGGAAACCAATCCGCAGTCAACCCGCTACCTGACGTTTCTCAAGGGACGCGTCGGACGTAAAGTCTCCGATTTCTTTATGGATTTCCTGGCCGCGTCGGAAGGCCTGGATACCAAGGCGCAAAACCGCGGTCTGCTGCAGGCGGTAGATGACTACTGCGCCGAAGCTCAGTTGGATAAAAACGAGCGTCAAAACTATCGTCAGCAGGTTTACACCTATTGCAACGATCAACTGCAAGCTGGCGAAGAAATTGCCCTGCAAGAGTTGTCGCAGGAGCTGCCGCCATGGGGGGACAAGGATTTCCGTCAGTTTTCTACCGAGCAGGGTTATCAACTGGAAGAGAGCTTTCCGGCGGATCGCAGCACTTTACGCCAGTTAACCAAGTTCGCTGGCAGCGGTGGTGGGGTGAGCATCAATTTTGATGCCTTACTGCTGGGGGAACGTATTTTCTGGGATCCGGCAACGGATACGCTGACCATTAAAGGTACGCCGCCTAATTTGCGCGACCAATTGCAGCGCCGTTCCGGCAGTGGCAACCAGTAAATAACAGACATAAAAAACGCCGCAATTGCGGCGTTTTTTATTGTTCTCGCTTAGGCGTCCCTATGCGTATCTTTACCCTTTGTCTTACCGGTGGCAGCGGCGTTATCTGTTTGACCTCCTCCATTGGCTGACTTGCGTCAGTATCTGGCGGCGTCGTTCAGTTAGCGCGTGACTGCTGCTGGCCAGTCATTGGGCAGACCCGTTGGCGATTAAACGCGAACGAAGTCGATATGAGCCAGTTTTGGCTTGAACGGGTGACGCTGTACAGCTTGAACTTTAACTTTGGTTTCTTTACCGTCGATAACCAAAATGATTGCTTCGCTGTAAAATTCCGCTTTCAGTTCCAGGTTCTTAACTGGATCATGATCTAACTCGATAGAGATAGGTTCAGCAGAGCCACCGTAAACGATAGCTGGGAATTTGTTTGCTGCGCGCAGGCGGCGGCTCGCACCCTTACCCTGCGCAGTACGTACTGCTACTTTAATAGTAAACATTATGTTTTTTCTCTTAATAAGAAAATTAACCCCATTACAGGCGACCCAGCAACAGGTTGGATAGTTCTTGGCTTCACACAAGGCGAAAGCGCGCGGTATGTTACCGAAGTATCGCCCTGGCAGCAATGATTAATGCCGGAAAATGCGCCGCTTTTAGCCGCGCAACTCATAGGCGCGGCGGAAACGTCCCTGATAATCGAAGATTTTTTCCCGTATTTGCCAGAATTTGCCTTTCATACGGGCGACGACAAAATCGGGATGGCGCAATAACCCCTGTTGCGCCAGGATATCGGCGGCCGTTTGCCACACCAGTGGGATCCCCGGTGCGCGCTGATGCGGGTGCATAAAACTATGCAAAAAGGCGGTGCGCTGAGCGGCGGTGTGCAGACGATAACGTTCGCTGACGCTGGCACCGTCTTCATCGTAATAGGTAATTTTCAACCACTCGCCTTTTTCATCTTTGCCGGCCTGCAGATCCATCCCACCGCAGCGCAGTACCAGCGCATCTTTCAGCCGTTGGGCAGCTTTAAGCATATCGTCCGGGTCGACCAGAATCTCCTGGCACTGCTGACAGCGCCTGGCGGCAATATCATTTTCCGCTCCGCAGTGCGGACAGCTTTTAAACCGGAAGCGATAGTCGCACTGCTGGCGATTGTCCTCGTCATCTTCCAGTATCCCCTGGCAGCGACGGCCAAAGTGTTCAATCACTGTGCCGTCGTCGCTGGTTTTGCCCCAGAAAATATTGGCAAAACCGCAGGACGGACAAAATACCTGCACCGGCTGATTGTCCCCTGCCGGTTTATGACTGCCCACTTCCGGCGTAAACAGGTCATGGGGGTTACCGGCATAATCGAGGATCAGACAGTCGGTTTTTCCGGGGGAAAGGCGCAGACCACGACCGACAATTTGCTGATACAGGCTCACCGATTCGGTGGGGCGTAAAATGGCAATCAGATCGACATGTGGGGCATCAAAACCGGTGGTTAACACCGAGACATTTACCAGATAACGCAGTTGCTGCTGCTTAAAGGCGTCGATCAATCGGTCACGTTCGGCGGCGGAGGTCTGGGCACTGACCAGGGCGGCTTCTCCTGCTGGCAGCAGACGAAATATTTCCCCCGCGTGCTCCACAGTAGAAGAAAAAATCATCACCCCTTTACGATCTTTGGCAAAATCAATAATCTGCCTGACGATATGCGGAGTAATACGCGCCTGCTGGCGCAGTTCAGCGTTAAGATCGGCCTCGGCAAACAGGCCGTTGCTGTTGGGTTGCAGGCGACTAAAATCGTACTGCACCACTGGCATATCCAGACGCTGCGGCGGCACCAGAAACTGATGCTTGATCATATAGCGCAGCGGCAATTCATAAATACAGTCACGAAACAGACTGTTTTCAACACCGCGCACCATGCCCTGATAGTGATACTGATAGATCCAGCCTTTGCCGAGACGATAGGGGGTAGCGGTCAGCCCCAGCAGCCGCAGGCGCGGATTTTGTTGGCGCAGATGGTTAATGATCTGTTGATACTGGCTATTGTCATCGTCGCTGATGCGGTGACACTCATCAATAATCAACAGAGAAAAGGCGCTATCAAACTGGTCGAGATTGGGCGCCACCGACTGCACGCTGCCAAACACCACTTTTCCCTGACTCTGCTTAAGGTGCAAACCGGCGGCATAAATATCGGCCTGCAAGCCATAAGAGAGATATTTGCCATGGTTTTGCGAGACCAGCTCTTTTACATGGGCCAAAACCAGTACGCGACCGCGCGCTACCCGTGCCAATTCGGCTATTACCAGGCTTTTTCCCGCGCCGGTCGGCAGCACAATTACCGCCGGGGTATCATGTTGACGAAAATGCTGCAAAGTGGCGTCAACGGCTTCTTGCTGATAGGGGCGCAGTGTAAAGGGCAGTGTTTGCATGACGTACCTGAAAAAATAACTGAAGATGCAGTATGCCAATAATTGCTGCTGAAGGCGACCAGACCTGGGAAGATGCCGAGGATACCGTGCCAATCCTGTTGGTAGCGCGGCGGTATTTTTAGGAAAGCTTTTACAGACAAGGCGGGCAAAGCCCCGCTATAATACGCGCTCTTAAAGGCAGGCAAACTGCCCCCGCAAGGTAATAATCACCGATGGCAATGATTATCTATTGCCAAAATCATTCAAGATCCGGCCAATATTCCTGTGTCTTGAGAGATGACGGAAGACTGAATATGTTTACACCCCGTTGCCGCTGCGTTATGTGGAAGCGGGGTGTTGTGTTTTATCAAAGTGCGACGGTGACCGTTCGCCAGAACAGGCTAAATAGATTCAATGCGATTGGACAAGTTTTTATCTCAGCAGTTGGGCATCAGCCGGGCGCTAATTGTGCGCGAGCTGCGAGCAAAGCGCGTGACCGTAGACGGCGAAGTGGTGAAAAGCGGTTCTCTGAAATTGACCCCGGAACAGCGCGTCGAATTTGATGGCAATGAGTTGCTGCAGATCACCGGGCCACGTTACTTCATGTTGAACAAGCCGCAGGGTTACGTCTGTTCTACCGACGATCCGGATCATCCAACGGTGCTCTATTTCCTCGATGAACCTATTGCCTACAAGTTACATGCCGCCGGTCGTCTGGATATCGACACCACCGGACTGGTACTGATGACCGATGATGGCCAGTGGTCGCACCGCATTACTGCGCCGAAACACCATTGCGAAAAAACCTATCTGGTCACGCTGGAACAGCCATTGGCTGCCGATACCGCAGCGCAGTTTACCGCCGGGGTGCAACTGCATAATGAAGATTCCCTGACTCTGCCTGCCCAACTGGAACAGCTGGAAGACTGCCTGGTGCGTCTGACCATTAGCGAAGGCCGTTATCACCAGGTGAAACGCATGTTTGCCGCCGTGGGTAACCGCGTGGTTGCGCTGCACCGTGAGCGTATTGGCGCGATCATCATGGATGAGGATCTGCAACCGGGCGAATACCGACCATTGACCGAACAGGAAATTGCCAGCGTCGGTATGCCGGGTCGTTAATTCTGTGCTCTGGCATTGTCGCATTTTTGCGTCAGCGCCAGTGACTTAGGCTTTTATTTTTACAGGAGTTACTGAACGTGCAAGAACCCAGGACATCCCACTTCGGACTGATCTTGATTTTGGGATTGGTGTCGATGCTGATGCCGTTGGCTATCGATATGTATCTGCCGAGTATGCCAGTGATCGCCAGGGAGTTTGGCGTTCCCGCCGGCAGTGTGCAGATGACTCTCAGCGCCTACGTGTTGGGTTTTGCTATCGGTCAGCTGTTTTATGGTCCCATGGCCGATAGTCTTGGGCGTAAGCCGGTAATTTTCTGGGGTGTGCTGGTTTTTGCATTGGCAGCGGCGGCCTGTGCCCTGTCAGATTCAGTTCAGCAACTGGTCAATATGCGTTTCTTGCACGGTTTGTCGGCAGCCGCCGCCAGCGTGGTGATCAACGCCCTGATGCGCGATATGTTTACCAAAGACGAGTTCTCGCGAATGATGTCTTTTGTGGTGCTGGTGATGACCGTTGCCCCTTTGCTCGCGCCGATGATTGGCGGCGGTCTGATGCTGATTTTTAGCTGGCACGCCATTTTCTGGGCCATGGCCCTTGCCGCGCTGATTGCCGCCGTGTTGGTGGGCGTGTTTATTAAAGAGACCTTACCCAAAGAGCGCCGGCAGCGTTTTCATATGCGCACCAGTCTGGGGAATTTTGCCAGTCTGTTCCGTCACAAGCGGGTGCTGAGCTATATGCTGGCCAGCGGCTTCTCTTTTGCCGGCATGTTCTCTTTTCTTAGCGCCGGTCCTTTTGTCTACATTGAGCTAAACGGCGTTTCGCCGCAAAATTTTGGTTTCTATTTTGCGCTGAATATTGTTTTCCTGGTGCTGCTGACGGTGATCAACAGCCGCTATGTGCGTCGGGTTGGTGCCGTTAAAATGTTCCGCTTTGGCCTGATGGTGCAACTGGCGATGGGACTCTGGTTGCTGGTTGTCGGTGCCTGCGGATTAGGCTTTTGGGCGCTGGTATTTGGCGTGGCGGGCTATGTTGGTTGTATTGCCATGGTTACCTCGAATGCCATGGCGGTGATTATGGATGATTTCCCGCATATGGCGGGAACCGCGGCCTCGCTGGCCGGGACTATTCGTTTTGGTACCGGTGCGCTGGTGGGATCGCTGTTATCGCTGTTTACCGCGCGCAGTGCCTGGCCCATGGTTGGCTCAATGGCCTTTTGTATTATCGCCGCCGTATTGCTCTATTTATATGCCAGCCGACCGGCGACGATAAAGCGAGAAGCGACGGCATCGGAAGTTGCCAGGTGATCCCTGGCTATTCAGCATGCCAGATGCCGCCGTTCGGCGGCATCTTTTTAGTGCTATAAGCCGGTCCGCGACACGGCCTGATAGACCATCCCGGGGGCTTTATATTTTGCCCGTGCTTTGGCGTAGTGCTCGGCCAGGGCAATGGCTTTAGCGCCCGGTACCAAGGCAATATCGCACTCCTTCGGCAACAGCATGGTGACCAGCGCGGCAATCAGTAACGAGGCGACCAGCGCATAAATCGCCAGACTTTGCCCATACAGACTGACCAACACTCCTACCAAATAGGGTCCACAAAAGCCCCCCAGATTACCCAGTCCATTGATCACCCCGCGGGCACGGCCAGCCACTTCAGGGGTAGTGACTTTGCCTGGAATGGTCCAGAAGGCACTGGTTGCCGCCTGCAAGAAGAAACCGGCACCGACCAGAAAACCATAAGCGGCCATCACATTGCTTTTAAAGGTCACCGAGGCAGCCAGACAGGCGGCAAATCCAACCAGCGGCAACACAATAAACAGACGGCGTTTGCCAGTTTTATCGGAGAAAATCGACATCGCCAAAATCCCCATCATGGTACCGACAAAGGGGATCACCGCCAGCATACCGACCGAGCTCATATTCCCCCCGGTCAGGTTCTTCAGAATTGTCGGCAGCCACAGCGTGTAGCCGTAAATACCTGTCTGATAAAAGAAGTTGATAATAATCAGTTTGATAATCGACTTATTGCGGAATACCTCTTTCAGTGGTGCCGCCTGCACTTTGGCCAGCACCTGCAACGCTTCGCGTTCACGGTTCAGTTCAGTGACCAGATAGTCACGTTCACGGGCAGAGAGCCACTTTGCCTCCTCTGGGCGATCGCTGATGGTAAACCACCAGAACAGCATCACCACTACCGACAGCAAACCTTCAATAATAAACAGCCAGCGCCAGTTAAGGGCATCGAGAATAAAACCGGATAACGGCGCAGTGATCATGCCACCCAGCGGCGCAAACATCAGCACATAGGCATTGGCGCGGCCACGTTCGGCATCCGGGAACCAGTTGCTGACCATGGTTAGCACTACCGGCAACATCCCCCCTTCCGAAACCCCAAGAGCAAAGCGCAAAAACAGTAGCTGGTATTGGTTAGTCACCATACCGGTCAATACTGAGATAATTGCCCAGGCAATCAACGAGCAGGCAATAAATTTTCTGCCGCTGCCGTGAACGGCAATACTGCCACCGGGGACTTGCAGAAACAGATAACCAATAAAGAAAATACCCGCCGCCAGTCCCGCCATTGAGGAGGTGATGCCCAAGGCACTGTCCATACCCCCAGGCATGGCGAAGCTGATATTTACCCTGTCCATAAAAGACATAATGCAGGCGATTAATATGGGAGTAATTACGCGTAACCAGCGGGCTTTAGGTATTTTATTATCCATGGGTACACCTCATATGGGCACAATGATTATTTTAAATAGAGCGAATAACCTTATATTTCGGATGGGATTAATAAAGATTGAAACTTAATTAACTTGATCCGGCGATGCTTAATAAAAGCATTTCTACCATTATATTTCGTGATACAAGTCACGTTAGATCATGTTAAAAAAGGATGTTACTGCTTACGTGATCCTGCCCGCATGCCAGCCAGGCCGGATATTAGCGAGGGGAATTTAGATTGTGCCGCCGAGGGAGAGTCGATAATGCAGGTCAACGTTTTCAATTGTTGGAAGTTTATTTATTTTCTTTAGCATAATTTCCGCCGCCACTTTACCTATTTCAAAACGTGGCGTAATGACACTGGCAAGCGCCGGGGTAGTCGCCAAACCAATATCCAGGCCATGGAAGCCTGAAATAGCCATCTCTTGCGGAACCTGAATACCCAATTTAATACATTCCTGTAAAACGCCTACGGCAATATCATCATTAGTGCAAAGTACGGCATTAATTTGCGGAAAAAGCTGCCGAGCCAGGGTGAGCATTCCGCCGCCAATCGATACCGAGGAAACTTTATTTGGCGTAATATGTTGCGGTGTAAGCTGATTGTTTTCCATCGCTTTACTGTAACCGGCATAGCGTTTCATATCGCGCGCGTCAGACATGGAACCAAAATAGACCACCTGCTGCTTGCCGCTGGCGATTAATGCCGATGCCATATCGTATCCGGCCTGAAAATTGTCAAAACCGACGGCAATACGCCCCTGAACAGCGTCAATATCCATAACCTGAGCAATGGGAATATCGGCAGCATTAAGATATTTATCGGCTTTGAGGGTATGCACCGACTCGGTGAGGATCAGCCCCGCCAGCCGATAACTCAGCAGATTGATGATATGTTCTTCTTCGCGCTCTTTGCTGTAATCATAATTGACCACCAGCGTCTGGTAACCTTGTTGCGAGGTGACTGATTCAATGCCTGCCAGCAAATCCGAGAAAATCTGATTGTTAAAAGAGGGCACCAGAATGCCGATCTTTTTGCTTTGATTCTGCTTTTCAACTTCTTCCAGCGGAAAACCGACTTCTTGCATCACCCTGGTAATGCGTTCGCGGGTTTCCGGCGAGACTTTTTCCGGTGTACGCAGAAAGCGGCTGACAGTCATTTTGGTGACGTCGGCGAGTAACGCGATATCTTGCAGGGTGACGCGTTGGTTTCTCATCCGGGAGTCCTGGGCAAGTCAAAGGGCGATGAAGGGGAATACCGTTTATGTTAGCAAAATGATATGCCGTTAACAACGCACGATGGTAAAGCAAAAAACTTTTATTTTCATAAAGATGACACCTTTTGTGCGCAATGTATCTGCGCGGTACCGGTAAAAATTTGTCTTAGCGGGCCAGGCAGGACGACTGAGATCACGCTTGCGGTAACAGAGTTTGTTAACACCGTATAAGGTGATCTGCATCACAGTTCTCGGCGGGGTAAACCGCTTTGATGACGGAAACACCATCGACTTATGGCGTTCGCGCCTTATGCGGACTTCTTGCTACCTGCCGTCAGGAAAAAATAATGACCAATTTATTCTCGCTGGATAACAAAAATATTCTGATCACCGGTTCTTCCCGCGGCCTGGGATCTTTGCTGGCCAAAGGGCTGGCAGAGCAGGGGGCTGCCGTTATTATCAACAGTACCCGCCAGGACTCTGCCGAGAAAGCGGCAGAAAAGTTACGTGCCGAGGGTTTGATTGCCCATGCCCTGGCTTTTGACGTCACCGACAGCCAGGCGGTCCAGCAGGCGATTGATCGCATTGAAAATGAAATTGGCGCCATTGATGTGCTGATTAATAACGCTGGTATCCAGCGTCGTCACAAGTTTACCGAGTTTCCGGAAAAAGACTGGGATGACATCGTGGCGGTAAACCAAAAGTCGGTGTTTTTGGTTTCTCAGGCAGTGGCGCGCTATATGATCAAACGTGAGCGCGGCAAAATCATTAATATCGGTTCGATCCAAAGTGAGCTGGGTCGCGATACCATCACCCCTTATGCCGCATCGAAAGGCGCGGTGAAAATGCTGACGCGCGGCATGTGCGTTGAGCTGGCGCGCTATAATATTCAGGTCAACGGCATTGCGCCGGGCTACTTTAAAACTGATATGACCCAGGCGCTGGTGGATGACAAAGCTTTCTCCGACTGGCTGTGCAAGCGTACACCAGCCGCACGCTGGGGCAATCCGGAAGAGTTGATCGGCGGCGCAGTCTTTCTGTCGTCGCGGGCATCTGATTTCGTTAACGGCCATTTACTGTTTATTGATGGTGGTATGTTGGCTGCTGTTTAACCCGCAATTGAGAGCCCTGAATGAAGCAAAGTGAAAAGAAAATTGCCCTGATCACCGGGGCCGGGAGTGGTATCGGGCTGAGCGCGACCAAGGCCCTGGTCGCCAGCGGATTTCTGGTCATTATGACCGGACGTAATCAGCAGAAGCTGGAGCAGGCGGCGGCAGGTTTTGCCCCCGGGCAAACCTGTGTGCTTACCGTAGATGTCACCGACCCACAGTCGGTTACCGCACTATTTTCCCAGGTAGAGCAAACCTTCGGGCGACTGGATGTACTGTTTAACAATGCCGGTAATAACGTCAAGGAGCTGCCGATAGAAGATCAGCCGGTTGAGGACTGGCTAACGGTGATCAATACCAACCTGACCGGCACTTATCTTTGTACCCAGGCAGCGGTGCGGCTGATGAAACAGCAAAGGCCGATGGGCGGACGGATCATTAACAATGGCTCGGTGTCGGCGCAAAGTCCGCGACCTCATTCCTCGCCTTATACGGCCAGTAAACATGCCATTACCGGGTTAACAAAATGCACCGCGCTTGACGGTCGTAAATATAATATCGCCTGTGGACAAATCGATGTCGGCAATGCTTCTACCGATATGGGCAATAAGGCACTGGCAGGGCGCATCCAGGCGGATGGCGAAATTGCGCCAGAGCCGGTGATCCCGGTGGAACGGGTGGGGGAAGCGGTGGCATTTATGGCCAGTCAGCCGGAGGGGACCAATATTCTTACCCTGACGCTAATGGCTAGCGCAATGCCGCTGGTGGGACGCGGTTAATCTTTATGCCGATAAGGTGTTGAAGCATGCCTTATCGGCTGCCTGTTATTTTTGCATATTATTTTTGCGATACTGCAAGGGGGTTTCACCAATTCTATTTTTAAAAGAACTGATAAAATAAGTGACATCTGAAAACCCCACGGCCAGCGCAATATCATTAACACTTATTGGACTGCGTAATAATAATTCACAGGATTTTCTTAAGCGGAAGGTGGTTAAGTAGTCATGGACTTTTTCGCCGGTTTCATGATGAAATCGCCGGGAAACATAGCTGCGTGACTTGCCTAAATAGTCTGCCAGATTATCCAGACTGAATTTCTCAGTATAATTCTCTTCGATCCAAAGCATAATTTTGGTTGAAATCAGATTATCTTGCACGGTGAGCATGCTTTTATGTTCAGGCAACATACTAAACAACGTTAATAGCAGACAGATAGCGCTCTCGCTATCGAGCTGATTTTTTTCTGTCAGCTGCGCGTAACGTACAAATAAATGATCAAGAAAATCATGAATATCTGCCACGTCAGCAATAAAGGCTTCACTGCCGCGTAGTGAGATCTGACTTAATTGCTGATAATTTTTAGGAAAGTTTTTCAGGATGGGCAGGATGGCATTCTGATCAATATGGATAATTGTTCGTCGATAAATTTCGGTCGAACTTTCTTCAATCATGATTTTATGCAATGTCAGAGGAGGGAAGAAAAAAATCCTTCCAGGCCTCAGCGTATAATGTTTGTTATCAACGATAACCACACCATATCCCTGCTCCACATACAGCATTTCCAGGCACTGATGCCAATGATGGTAGCGTACGCTATTGGCGTAAAGCCGATTGAAAGAGACGATATTGTCATTGAGTGAAATAAGCTCAAGGCGTTCAGATTTTTCTTTTTCGTCCATGATGCAATATTTTTAAGTTTTCTGGCCGTAAATCCTATTAGTAACCAATAGTTTTAAATTTACAAGAACGTAGCCTCACAAACCTTGCGCGGATGTGATCGAGATAACATTTTAGCGAACGGCCATTTCATTATTCTCTGCTCAGTCAACAGACACCCATCTGGCCTATTTAGCTGAAAAGGAACCAAAGCATGTTAGATAATATCGTTAAAGAACCTTTGCACGGATTTGCAGAGGAGACCGTCGAACAGCGTCAATTTTACGACGAGTTAATTTCTGCCCGTGCCCAAGTTCTTGCGCTGATTAGTCGTAATTTAACGGATTTTGGTGATAAGTATCCCGCAGAAACCTGCCTTGATGGCCAATACCCCTTAACAGAGAATGTTGAATGGACCACCAGTTTCTGGACGGGACAGTTGTGGCTGGCCTGGGAAATGAGCGGCGATGAAAAGTTTCGTCATATGGCAGAAAGGCATGTGCGTTCATTTGGATTACGTATTGCAGGCAGAGTGGATACCAATACCCACGATCTGGGCTTTCTTTATACGCTATCTTGCGTGGCTGCATGGCGTCTTACGGGAAATCGCCAGGCACGGGGTTTTTCGTTATTAGCTGCGGAAGCCTTGCTAGAGCGTTTTCATGCCAAAGCAAAAATTATTCAGGCCTGGGGAGATTTGCGCGATCCGGAACAGGCCGGTCGGATGATTATTGACTGCAATATGAATCTGCCGCTGCTGTATTGGGCCAGCGAGCAAAGCGGAGATATGCGCTTTGCGCAGGCAGCTTATGACCACGTCAGTCAGGCCGCCCGTTATTTGATCCGTGAGGACAGCTCCACCTATCACACCTATTACATGGATAGTCTGACCGGGGCACCGCTTTACGGTAATACCCAGCAAGGCTATGCCGATGATTCCTGCTGGTCACGCGGCCAGGCATGGGGCATTTATGGTTTTACCCTCAGTTACCTTTATACCGGTGATCAGGCATTGCTTGAGCACGCCAAAAGGCTGGCAAACTACTTCCTTAATCGCCTGCCGAAAGACGGTATCTGTCATTGGGATCTGGCGCTAAACGGCACAGACGCATTGCGCGATTCCTCAGCGGCCGCCATTGCGGTCTGCGCATTGCTGGAATTAAGTAAACAGTTGCCGGTTATTGATGCGCATCGCAAAAGCTATGAAATTGCCGCCAGGCATATGATGTCCTCCCTGACGCGTAGTTATTTGACCCGACTTGAAGATAAGGGGACGGGTTTACTAAACCACAGTGTTTATCACTATGCGTCAAATAAAGGTGTCGATGAATGTAGCATCTGGGGCGACTATTTTTATGTCGAAGCGCTGGTGCGTATGACGCAAAGCTGGAAATTATATTGGTGATCCGGTCACGACGTTGACAGGAAACACAAGGTGTTATTAATAGCACCGCTAAATCCTATCAGGCGGGAGAAAAAATGAACGTAGTGGATAAACATAATCAGGCAACGATGGAGTCGGTGATTGGCTCCTGTTGTTCTGATTTCACAGTGGAATACGCCTTATTGGTAAAGGATAAGTTTTACGTTGCCTACTACAACGCAGAACACTGCATTACTGTTGCCAGCCGCAAGCCAGAAGAAAGCCAGTGGACAATCAGTCAGCCACAGGGCAAATGGCTGGCGGATAAAAAGCGCTATATGCATCAGACCGAGTTTGACAGCCATAACTATCTGACGTTGGCCATGGATAATCAGGGCCACCTGCATTTATCGGGCAATATGCACAAAGACCAAATGGTCTGGTTTCGTTCTGTCAGGCCCTATGACATTCATTCATTGGTGCAGCGCACCATGATTGGTGAACGGGAACAGAGTGCCACATATCCATTATTTTTTTATGGCCGCCAGGGCGAGCTGTTGTTTCGCTATCGTGACGGAGAAAGTGGTAATGGCGACGATATTTATAACCGTTGGGATGAGTCACAACGTCGTTGGACCCGGTTACTGGCGCAGCCTTTGCTCTCCGGTAATGGCTTACGCAATGCCTATGCCCGTCTGCCGATATTTGGACCGGATGACCAATGGCATATGGTCTGGATGTGGCGCGAAACACCCCATTGTGAAACCAACCATCACCTATGTTATGCCTGCAGCCCCGATCTGCTGCACTGGTACAGCCACAGTGGGCAGATGTTTACGCTGCCGATGACGTCGGAAACTGGCGATATTGTTGATCCCGCTCCGGTTGAACAAGGATTGATAAATATGAGTCAGAACCTGGGCTTTGATAGTCAGGGTCGGGTCTTGATCACTTGGCACCGCTATGACTCATCAGGCTGCTCGCAGGCATGGATCGCGCGCCCCGAGGGCGACCACTGGCTGATCAGACAAATGAGTGACTGGAATTTTAGATGGAATTTCAAAGGGATGGGTTCTATACCTCCGGAAGTTATTATCTCTGCAGCCCGGCCGGAAAATGGTCAACTAATAGTCAGTTTCCAGCTCAGTGATGGTCGCAGCGGTCAGTGGCATCTGCAGGAAGAAAACCTGGCGGTGACTGAAACACGCCTGCTTGCCGTCAACCCCTTACCTGAAATTTTCTATCAGTGCCGGCAGACTTTCTCCCGTCAGGGCGAAGTTCAGGTCGTCCCCGAGTTGTATCGTCCTTACCCGCGTCATTTTCTGCGCTGGGAAGCCTTGCCTATTCACCGAGATCTGGCATCGGGTCAACAGGTTTTACCTGGACAACTCAGCGTCATTAGCCTGATCTCTCCTCATGACCATAAGGAATAAACCATGTCATTACCCATGCTCAATAGGTCAGCCTATATACGGATCAGTTTAAGTCTTTTTTTCTTCTACTTTGCCTGGTCGATAAGCTGGTCCTTTCTGGCTATCTGGTTGGCAGATAACATCGGTTTTACCAGTACCCAGATAGGTTATACCCTATCAATCAATGCACTATTTGCCCTGGCAATCAAACCGGTATTCGGTTTTATCATGGATAAACTCGGGCTTAAAAAATGGCTGTTAATCGCGGTGGCGACCGCTTCCGTGCTGGCTGCACCGTTTTTTATTTACGTCTATCAGACGCTGCTGCAGAGCCATATGCTCTTGGGCATGCTTTTAGGCGGAGCCTATCTTGGTACCGCCTATCTGGCAGGGATACTGGTTTTTGAATCCTATGCCGATCGCTACAGCCGAGCCTTTGGCTTTGAGTTTGGTCGGGTGCGTATGTGGGGGTCATTAGGTTGGGCAATAGCCGCCATATTTTCAGGCCAACTGTTTAATATTAACCCGCATATCAATTTTACCATTACCTCGGTGGCTGCCGTCGTGGTGTTACTGATTTTGCTGACGTTAAGAACGCAGGGGGAAGGTATCAACTGGCAGGCCGTCAATGAAGCCAGAAAAGACAAAGTCTGTGCTAAAGATGTTAGGGCATTTTTCCAGCATGCCAGTTTTTGGGGACTGATGCTGTTTTATGGCGGCATTATCTGGATGATGCAAAGTGCCGAGCAGCAGTTTCCGCGCTACTTCGTCAGCTTCTTTGACACTCATCAGCAGGGAAACTCAGTGTTGGGCTATATGGGGTTTGTCCAGTCTGCCTGCGAATTTGTGCTGATGTTTTTTATTCCACTATTGATTAACCGTATCGGGCCCAAAAATGGATTATTGATGGCGGGTTTTATCATCGGGACGCGTTTAGTGTTATCGGCCTTGGCCACACAGCCCTGGATGATTATTGTGCTCAAGCCACTGTATGGACTGGAAATGACCTTGTTGCTGGTTTCTATTTTTAAATTTCTCGCCGAGAATTTTGATAAACGCATGACCGGGACGATTTATATGGTACTGGGTTGTTTTAATTATCTGGGAATCACTGCCATTAATCCTATTGCCGGTTATTTCTATGATAAACACGGTTTTGCGACCACCTATCTTTTTATGGGGGTAATTGCCTGGCTGATTACCCTGACAGGTTTAAAACTTCTCGGCGGCAAGACGAAATTACGCAATATTATCAGTGATGATAACAAATTAGCTCATCTGCTGGAGAGGAAATAATTAACCAGTAATACCCTTTACCAGGTTATAGCTTCAACTATTATCCACTATCTAACGTTTTACCATGGCCATATTTTAACCGGTTAGGGCATTCTCTTGCCCAAGAATAAGCTAAATAACAAATAATATGATGATGTTTTTTACCAACCAATAAAAATAAGAGTGCAATTAAATGAAAAAAATAATATCAGCGATTACCGTTGCGGGTTTTCTTTACTCTGTCTCTTCCTATGCTGCCGGTCCGTGGATTGAAGCGCGTGAAGCCTTTAACTCGGCATCAGAACAACATGAATTTATGATGCGTGGAGGTTATAATTTTATTAATGGAGCAGGCATTATGTTGACCAATGCCTACAGTGTCGATAAATACAATCAGTTTAAACATAGTTATAATGAACTTGAGAGTTGGTATCCGCTGTTTAAACCTACTCAGTTTTTTACAATTTTACCGGCATTAATCATTACTGATAGCGCCAGTGGTTCAACGGTTTCACCTTATATGGATTTTAATTATAAATTTACGCCTGATTTTAATGTCACCTTTCGCTATCGCTATAATAATAAAAATTATGATAGTGTCGATAATCAGGGGCGTTATGATAAAGACAGTACTCATCAGTTTGTCATGTACTGGAATTTGAAAATTAACGATACCTGGGCGTATACCTTTGAGCCAGATTACTACATTCATATTAATGACTATAATAGTAAAAACGGGAAAGATCATAATTGGGAGTTAAACAATAAATTGACTTATACCTGGGATAAAAACTGGAAACCTTATGTCGAGGCATCATGGCTGGATCGTTGGGATTTGTATAATCGTGAGCAGTATCGTTTTCGTGTCGGTATTCGTTATTCCTTCTGATGACTTAACCGGTAATCTATCATTATCCTAATACAGGAACAAAAAATGAAAGCAGCAATACTGCTGACCGCAGGTTTTGAAGATGCGGAGGCTGTTATCGTCTATGATATTTTATCTCGATTAAATATTGTTGTAGATATGATCTCTTGTACAGAAAAGAGAACCGTGACCTCTTATTTTGGATTAACGTTGCTGACCCCTATAACACTGGGTGATATCGGTGATTTTTTGTATGATGCGATTATTATCCCCGGTGGCCCGGAGGCGACAAAAAGCATGGCGAAAAATCACCAAGCATTATCATTTATTGAGCAGCATGATGTTGCCGGTAAATGGCTATGCGCGCTTTGCTCTGCCGCTCCCCGAGTATTGGCAGATAATCAGTTACTAAAAGGTCGGGCATATACCTGCTCCGGTGATTTGTGGCAGGGGAGAACTGAGGGCCGCTACCGCGATAACGATATCGTTGTTGATGGCAACCTGATCACTGGCAGGGGATTAGGAGTCGCGTTCGATTTTGCTTTTACCGTGGCGGAATATCTATCCGGCAGTGCTGTGGCAGGCCAACAGCAAGCTGAGCATATCTATCACCAGCGAAAATCAATGTAATAGTTCGACAAAGCTGAATACCCCAGGACATCCTTCTGGGGTATTCAGCAGTGCAGTCAGCGTCTACAACAATCTAGACACGGCGTTTGCGGGATCGTCTAAACAGCCAGTAAATCAGTGCCAAAACAACGATCAGCGCCACGGCCATCGCGGGTGCTATTAAAGGCTGTAACCTGGCCAGTAGTGTGACCGGACCACCGCCGCGCAACACCGCCACATCATGGGCACTGACCGCAATCGCCGGGTTGCCATAGTGGGTCAGCACATAATTGGCGATCTCGGCAATTTGCTCATCCGTTAACTGACCCACGTAAGAACCCGGGCCAAACTTTGGCATCAGCACATGTTGCTCGCCAACCTGACGATCGACGCCGTAGAGCATGGCAGAGATCAGGTTAGAGGCGTTGGTCATCCCGGTCGCGGTATTATTATATAACGACGGGTAAGCCTGGTTTTTGCTGCCGCCACCGTCGGGCTGGTGACAACTGGCACAATAACCACTGTACAGCGCTGCGCCGCCTTTTATCGTGCCGTTGGCGTTATACGGATGTTCGCCACGCAATCCTTGTTCGACATTGACCTGCTTTGGCCCAAAGCTGTCTGCTGCCTGTTTATCCGCGGGATCGCGAACTGGCGTGCTGTTTTTCAGGTAGAAGGCGATGGCATTGAGATCGCTATCCGGCAGATACTGCAGGCTGTTTTGCACCGCTTCCGCCATAGGGCCGGCGGCCTGATTTTTACCGGTCGTGCGTCCGGTTTTCAGGTACTCCACCAACTGTGCCTGCGTCCAGTTACCAATGCCGCTGACCGCATCGGCGCTGATATTTGGCGCATACCAAGGACCGACCATGCCTCCGGCCAGCGGTTTGGCCGTCACTTCTCCCATCATTAAATTACGCGGTGTATGGCAGGTATCACAGTGACCGGCACCGTTAACCAGATAGGCACCGCGGTTCCACTCGGCGCTTTTACTGGCGTCGGCTTTAAACGGTGTTTTATCGAGATACAGCAGGTTCCAGCCCGCCATGGCGATCCGCATATTAAACGGGAAAGGCAGGGCGGTCAGCGAAGCGGTTTGCTCCACCGGCTGTACGCCATGCTGAAAATAGACATACATGGCATGAATATCTTCATCACTCATATGGCTGTATGAGGTATAGGGCATGGCCGGATAAAGGTTACCGCCGTCAGGACGTACCCCTTCACGCACCGCGCGGCTAAATTGCTCCTCGCTATAATTGCCGATCCCCGCAGTTTTTGACGGAGTTATATTGGTGGTGTAAATGGTGCCCATTGGCGAATGAATGGCATAACCGCCGGCAAACGGCTTACCGCCTTCCGGGTTGGTATGACAGGCCTGGCAGTCGGCGGCGGTGGCGACCGCTTTACCTTTGGCGACCAGATCCAGTTGGCTCTCTTCGGCCAATGCCTGCGCAGATAGCCCATTCAGTGTGGCTGCCAAGAGTACAAAACGCAGTAAATTTTTCATGCCTCACCTGCCAGGACCTTTGCCATATCATCAGCAGCTTTTAGCGCCAATGCGGCCATGGTCAAAGTACTGTTAACTACGCTGGCGGATGGGATAGCGCCACCACCAGGCAACCACAGGTTGTTGTGGTCGTGAGTGCGGCAGTTACCGTTGACCACCGAATCATGCGGATCGTTGCCCATAATGGTACCGCCCATAATATGATTATTGGCATTAAGGCTGGTGGTGATATTGAAGTCTTCGGCCATAAACAGCTTGCCGATCTGTTCGAGCTGTTTATGGGCGGCCACTGCGCCTTCGCGCACATAGTCCCCGACGTCATAGTGAATATCCGGGCAAGGCAAGCCGTGCGGATCTTTGCGGGTTTTGCTTAGTGTCAGACGATTGTCGGGATCGGGCAGCGGCTCGAGACTAATGGACAAATCAACGCCATAGATGGAACGACGACGGATCTCTTCATCCAGTTCTTCGCCCACCAGCCCCATTTCCAGTGCCTTATTGGTGGCAGGGATCACCTGACTGATATTATTGACGATCATCTTGTTTGCCGAATATTGACTGCGGAACTCACCGTCACGCGGGCCGACCAGACAGCTGCTTTGCGCCGGTCCGCGGCCGATCCACAAAGGTTCCGAGGCAATAAAGGTACAGTGGAATCCGGAGTGGTCCATCATATTGCGACCAACGTGATCGGAAGAGTTGGCAATGCCGTTGGGATTTTTTTCATTGGCGGCAATCAATAACAAACGCGGCGTTTCAATGCCGTTACAGGCCAGGGCAAACACCTTGCCGCTGGCTTTATGTGACTGCTTTTTGTTATCCAGCCAGTGCACGGCGGTGACGCGGTTGTTTTCATCGGTATCGATCTTGTACACCACCGACTCTGCCAACACCACCGCGCCCTTGTTTTCGGCCCGTTCGATATGGCTGATACCGTTGTACATGGCACCAATCGGGCAAATCGGCTGGCAGTTATTATTGCCACAACAGGTCGGGCGTCCCTGCCACGGGCGGGTGCTGCGTCCCTGCGGGATTGGAACCGAACGGAAACCGTGCGGGTTTACTACTTCAGCAAAGCGGCTATCGCCATAGGCATAGGGAACCTGATCCATCGGATAGGGTTTGCTGCGTTCGGCGGGGGATTGCAGCGCCGGATCGTTGGGACCCGCTACGCCAATCTCTTCTTCGGCGCGGCAGTAATAGGGTTCCAGCTCATCATAGGAGATCGGCCAGTCACGGCCAACGCCGTACAGGGTTTTCATTTTGAAATCGTTGGGCACATGGCGCCAGCAAGATGCCGCCCAGTGCCAGGTTGTGCCGCCCACGGTGCGCAGATAACCTTGCTGAAAACTACTGGCGCTGGGGCCGGTCAGATTGACGTAGTTGTTCTTCGGGAAATAGAGCGGGGCAGGGGCCAGTTCTGATTGCGGATACAGTCCCTGAAAGTCGGAGCCGGCACGGTTGGCAAACGGCATATTGCGCCAGTTCTCCACGGCCTGAGCCCGTTCAATGCGCAAACCGGCTTCCAGGATCAGCACCGAGTGGCCAAGGGCGACCATTTGGTCGGCGATCAGGCCGCCAACAATTCCTGAACCAACAATAATGACATCAGCAACGGCGTCGCCGTCGGCGGTAAAAGTGGGCTTGTTCATCATGCTTTACTCGTATTAACAGTATCGGGGGTCGCCTGTAAGCGCGCTTGTTTTATGCTTTCCGGCATGGCGGCAGCAGGAGGCGCGGCGGTAAACCACAGCGGGCCATTGCCGCAGTAAGTAGGGACAATCAACCCATCGCTCACCGGGCGATACATCAGCGCATCTTTATAGGCGATTAAAATGGAATCGGTACCATTTTTGACTGTGCCGGTATACCAGCCAGTGATAATACGAGTCAGCAGTTCCCCCAGGTTATGCTCTTTGGCAACCTGTTGAAATTCTTTGGCACGCTGATTGGGTTGCAGCAGCAGATAGAGCGCGGCGATCTGGGCCGGGAACTGAGTATCACCCTGATAGAAGGCGTTGAAAATACGGGCAGACATGCCGGGACTGAGATCTTTATGCTCGGTGATCGCCTGCGAAATCATAAAGAATTGCGAGAAAATTAGCGGATCGCTGGTGGCGGTACTTTTTTCCGCCTCGGTAAGAAATGGAAAGCCAAGCAGGGTAGCCGCTACCATTGCAGAACCGACGCCTTTCAACATGTCGCGCCGACTGAAACCGGTACCATTTTGCTGTGTGCCAAAATCAAAAAGTGAAGGATTTTTGTCCATCTTATATCTCTTTAGATCGGGGGAGTAAGCCAAGGGCTTGCCAGAAATTGTTATTAATGCGGTGACGGTATGTCTGATTCAGGCGCGTCACAGGCGGGGGACTGACCTCGTTGCCAGGATAAGGCAGTAATAACCTTGTGGATGATAATCGCAGAACCAATAAAAGCCTCTAACAAAACGTGCTAAAAAATAACATTTTGTTTTCAAATTAACGGCTGCACGATGCTGAAAAGCGGATAAGTTCGCACTGGACATGAGATATTAGCGAATAATGAACCAAAAGATTCGTTATTCGATTACCAAATGTAATTTTTATAGGTCATTGATTTATATGCAATCAAACTTTATCTGATGATTTTTTGTTTCTTCTTTGTAACTGTTATTGATTTAACGGGTAACAATTGTGAATGAAATTGGTTGAGAAATGATGCCAGAAAGGTTACAAATGACGCTAAATGAGAGCAAGATCCCAAAAACTAACCAAGACGCTCATAAAATAGCCAGGCAGCAGTTTATTAAGCAATTAAAAGTTAATAAAATGTAAACGAGTGGCTATTTTCTTACCGTATTGCAGGCGAAGTCAGCCATGTTGCGTTATAACTTGGTTTAGCGTTGCGGATATGTAAAATTATTGTTGAATATTCTTTGGGGAGCATCGTGAATAACAACCCTTTTTCGGTGGTGCATCGTTTGCCACAAAGCTATCGCTGGCTGTCAGGTTACGCGGGCGTAAAAGTCGAAGTTATTCCGCTGCCCGCGGAAGAAGAAGAGAGTAACCTGATTGGTCTCAAGCTGTTAAGCCCGGAAGGCGACAGTGCCCGCAGCATTTTGCAAGGCTTGAATCTGTCGCTAAGAGAAATTGAGGTTGAAAGCAATATCGTCGAATGTGACGGTGAACTCTGCCTGTTTGTGAAGCGTGATGATGAAAGCGCCGCCATGTGCCGTTTAAAAAATATTGGTACGGCAATAGCAGAATCTGTCTCCGTTTCGGCCCTCTATCCTTTCTGATCACCCGACACTATCTTGTTCACTCTCCGCGGATTGGGAGAAAGCTAACAGCTGCCGGGTATAGGCATGCTGGGGTTGGGTAAACAGTTTTTCACATTCCCCTTGTT
Organism: Rouxiella aceris; assembly: GCF_012933545.1. Taxonomy (GTDB): domain Bacteria; phylum Pseudomonadota; class Gammaproteobacteria; order Enterobacterales; family Enterobacteriaceae; genus Rouxiella; species Rouxiella aceris. The sequence goes on from NZ_JAADJU010000005.1 coordinate 94,737, forward strand.
CGACCACCTTACCGTGCTGCAACACTATCACCTGATGGCATAAACTGCGCACCACCTGCAAATCGTGACTGATAAATAGATACGACAAACCATGACGCTGCTGCAGATTACGCAACAGGTCCAAAATCTGCGCCTGTACCGATTTGTCCAGTGACGAGGTGGGTTCATCAAGGATCAGCAACTCTGGTTGCAGGATCAGCGCACGGGCAATGGCGATACGCTGACGTTGGCCACCGGAGAATTCCGTTGGATAGCGGTGACGACTCTGCGGATCGAGCCCCACCTCCTGCATTGCGGCAATCACTCGTTGTTCCCGCTGTTCGGCCGTCAGGCGTTGGTGTACTTGCAAGCCTTCGGCAATAATCTGCATCACGCTAAGTCGTGGATTGAGGGCGGAATAGGGATCCTGAAACACCACCTGGATACGGCGGCGAAACGGCAGCATCTGTTTGCGGTTAAAGGTTTGTAATGGCTGCCCGTCAAACTCAATGCTTCCCCCTGCGTTCAGTAAGCGTAATAGCGCCAGGCCAGTGGTGCTTTTGCCGGAGCCGGATTCGCCCACCAGGCCGATACTTTCCCCGCGCCGCAGAGTAAAACTCAGTTGCTGTACCACCTGTTTGTTGCTGACCGTGCGTCGTAGCAGGCCACGTCGTACGGGAAACGCCACGCTAAGGTCGACGACACGCAGCAGGACCGGGCTTGCCGGGTCAACCGGGTTTGGGCTACCGGTGGGTTCTGACTGTAGCAGCTTGCGGGTGTAGGCATGCTGAGGAGAGGCAAAGAGCGCAGCGCGGGTGTTGGATTCTACGCAACGGCCCTGATGCATTACCGCCACGCGATCGGCAATGGAGCGCACAATGCGCAGATTGTGGGTAATAAACAGCATCGCCATCCCCAGTTCCTGTTTCAGCTCTTGCAGCAGACTGAGAATTTGCGCTTGCACCGAAACATCCAGCGCCGTGGTCGGCTCATCGGCAATCAGCAATTGGGGCTGGGTCAAAATGGCCATGGCGATCATCACCCGCTGGCGTTCACCGCCAGAGAGTTGATGGGGAAAGTCCGCCAGTCGTGCAGCGGGGTGCACAATGCCGACCCGGTCGAGACATTGAATAATTTCCGCCCGCGCTGCCTGACGCCCCATACCACGATGCAGTGCCAAGACTTCCGCCAGCTGCTTCTCAATATTATGCAATGGGTTGAGGGATACCATTGGTTCCTGGAAAATCATTGCAATCTGGTTGCCGCGAATATTGCGTAGCTGCGCCTCGCTGGCATGCAACAGACTTTGTCCGGCAAACAGGATATCGCCGCGCGGATAGACCACCGTTTGCGCACGGATCAGCCGCAATATCGACAGGGCAGTCACGCTTTTACCTGAACCCGATTCACCGACCAGCGCCAGGGTTTCCCCCGGTTCAATACTCAGCGACAGATCCTGCACCACCGGCGTCACCCTCCCGGCCTGACGAAAGGCAATATCGAGATCCTCAATGCGCAGTAATGGTGAACTTGACATAGTGTGGCGATCCTAACGTGATTGGCTGGGGTCAAAAGCGTCCCGCACCGCTTCGCCAATAAAAATCAGCAGTGACAGCAGAATAGCGAGCATAAAAAAGGCGCTTATGCCCAGCCAGGGAGCCTGAATATTATTTTTACCTTCCAGCAGCAGCGATCCCAGCGACGGCGACCCCAGCGGCAGACCAAAGCCGAGAAAATCCAGCGATGCCAGCGTGGTAATGGATCCGCAAAGTATAAAAGGCATATAGGTCAGGGTAGCTACGGTGGCATTGGGCAGCATATGACGCAGCATAATCATGCGATCGCTGACCCCCATCGCCTGTGCTGCACGAATATAATCAAAATTGCGGGTACGTAAAAACTCGGCGCGCACCACCCCCACCAGTACCATCCAGCCCGATAATACGGTGATAAGCAGCAGCCACCAGAAATTGGGTTGCACCACGCTAGAGAGCATAATAATCAAAAACAGCGTCGGCATTCCTGACCACACCTCGATAAAACGTTGGCCCCAAAGGTCGATTTTGCCGCCGTAGTAACCCTGAGTTGCGCCAATCAGAATGCCAATCAGTGACGAGAGCAGAGTCAGCATCACGCCAAAAAATAGCGAGATACGCAGTCCGTAGAGCATTTGCGCCAACACGTCGTGACCATTGCTATCGGTGCCGAGCAGGTTTTGCCGCGAAGGGGGAGAGGGGAAGGGCTGGGCAGTAGCGAAATTAATGGAGTTATAACTTTGCCGCAGCGGTGCCCACAGCGCCCAGCCCTGGCTATCCAGCTGCTTACGCACAAACGGATCCTGATAATCGGTGGCCGTTTGCAGCTCGCCGCCAAAAGTCGTTTCGCTATAGTTGAAAAGAAACGGCATATAAAGATGCCCCTGATAGCGTACCAGCAGCGGTTTTTCATTGGCGAGGACGTTGGATAACAGCGCCAGAATAAACAGCAGTAAAAACAGCCATAGCGACCAGTAGCCGCGCGTGTTGTGGCGAAAACGCCCCCAGCGGGCCTGATTAACGGCGTTGAGTTTCATCAATGTCGTCCCTCAAAGTCGATGCGCGGATCCACCAGCGTATAGGTGATATCACTGACAATATTAAGCAACAGGCCAATCAGGGTAAAAATATACAGCGTGCCAAACATCACCGGGAAATCACGCTGGAGGGTGGCATCAAAGCCCAACAGTCCCAGACCGTGCAGTGAGAACATCACTTCAATCAACAACGAACCGGTAAAAAACATACTGATAAAGGTGGCCGGAAAGCCGGCGATCACCAGCAGCATGGCATTGCGAAAGACATGGCGATAAAGAATTTTCTTTTCATCCAGCCCCTTGGCGCGGGCGGTGACCACATACTGTTTCTGCACTTCATCGAGAAAGGCATTTTTGGTCAGCATGGTCAGGGTGGCAAAGCCGCCAATCACCGTGGCCAATACCGGCAAGGTGATATGCCACAGGTAATCGCCAATCTGGCTATACCAGGGCAACTGGTCAAAGTTGGCCGAGGTTAAGCCGCGCAGCGGGAACCAGTCGAAATAGCCGCCGCCGGTAAAAAACACAATTAGCAAAATGGCGAAGAGAAACGACGGTACGGCATAGCCGACAATAATTACCGTACTGCTCCAGATATCGAAGGCGCTGCCATTTTTTACCGCCTTGCGGATCCCCAGCGGGATTGATACCAGATAGATAATCAGCGTGCTCCATAGCCCGAGAGTGATGGAGACCGGCAGGCTGGATTTGATGAGCTGCATTACCGAAGCTCCGCGAAACAGGCTGTCGCCAAAGTCGAAGCGGGCATAGCGCCACAGCATATCGAGATAGCGCTGATGCAGCGGTTTATCAAAACCAAAGCGTTTGGTGATCTCGGCAATCACCTCCGGGTCCAGTCCTCGCGCTCCGCGATACTGGCTATCACCCAGCTGGCCGACACCGGCGTGGGCATGGCTGGTGCCACTGCTGCTGGTTGGCAAGCCACTGCTTTGCCCCATTTCAATTGCGGCGATCGCCTGGTCTACCGGTCCGCCGGGGGCAATCTGCACAATAAAAAAGTTGATGGTAATAATCGCCCACAGGGTCGGGATCACCAACAGCAGTCGACGAAGCAAATAGGTGGTCAATGGCAGCTCCCTACTTTCTGGCCGCTTGCAGCCGCGCGGCTTTATTCATGTCATACCACCAGGTATCCAGCTCAATGGAATAGGGGGGGCGAATGGCGGGCATGGCAAACTTGTCCCAATAGGCATAACGGTCGCGGTTGGAGTACCACATGGGGATCATATAGTGGTGCCAGGTTAAAACGCGGTCCAGTGCATGGCCCAGTGACAGCAGCGCGGCCGGTTGTCCCTGATGAGCGACGATCTGTTGCGTCAACTGGTCGATAGCCGGGTCGCTGACGCCGGGTGTATTGTAGGAGGAATTAAGAAATTTCGAATTCCACATAATCTGCAAATCGTTACCGGGGTAGGGCACGGCGCGATACACCGTCGGGATCATATCGTAATCCCTGCTACGCAAGCGGCTGATAAACTGCGAGTTATCCACTTGTCGAATCGACATTGTAATGCCCAGACGCTGCAAATTATGCTGAAAAGGCACCACATACTGCGAGTTGCCGCCGCCGGGCAGCAGCAGTTCAAAGTTGAAAGGCTTGCCGGTTTGATCGTTGACCAGTTGCTGATCTTTAATGCTCCAGCCAGCGGCTTTCAGCAAGGCTGTCGCCTTAAGCAGGTTCTCACGGTCATTGCCGCTGCCGTCAGAGTGCGGTGGCTGATAGAGCTGGCTAAATACTTCATCCGGTATTTTACCTTTTAGCGGTGCCAGCCAGGCCAGTTCGGCCGCGTCGGGATAATTTTTGGCTGCATACTCGGTATTTTGGAAGTAACTGTTCACTCGCTGGTAGGCCCCGTAATACAGCGCCTTGTTCATCCAGTCAAAATCGAACGCCAGCGTCAACGCCTCTCTAACCCGTGGGTCTTGAAAAATTGGGCGTTGAATATTAAATGCCAGCCAGCGGGTATCCTGTGCCGCCTGATTTTCATCATCCTGCTTGACGATCAGCCCGCGCGTAAAATTGCTGCCCTGGTACTGGGTGGCCCAGTTTTTGGGGGAGGACTCACTGCGAAAATCAAAGGCCCCCGATTTAAAGGCTTCCAGCGCGACATTATCGTCGAGATAATAGTCGTAGCGAATGGTATCAAAGTTATAACGGCCGCGGTTTACCGGCAGATTGGCCGCCCAATAGTTGCTGATCCGCGAGTAGGTGACATATTGGCCCAATTTATAATCGCTGATGCGATAGGGGCCACTGCCTAAAGGCGGGGTCGCCAGCGGCTCGTTAAATTTGCGATTGGCCCAGAATTTTTCCGGGATCACCGGCAGGCTAAGCAAACCCAGCATCTGCTCTTTGTCAGGGTTGGGGAATTCAAAACGGACGGTCAGCGGGGCGATGGCTTTAACTACCACACCTTTATAGACCACGCGAAATTGCGGTACGCCTTCGGTCATAAATTTATGAAAGGTAAAGGCAACATCCTTGGCGGTAATGGCTGTGCCGTCCTGGAAAACGGCATGGGGATTCATCTCGACTTCAACCCATTTGTAATCACTGTCATAGCGTGCCGACTCGGCAATCAGCGGATAATAACTGCCAATCTCGTCGCTGGAGGGCGTAAACAGGCTGTCGTACAGGGTATCACTGCGGATGGCAGCATTGCCACGTGAGGCAAAGCGATTGAAATTATCAAAGGTGCCAATGGCTGCCAGCGTGATATTACCGCCTTTCGGTGCCGCCGGATTAACATAGTCAAAATGACTAAAGTTATAGATATATTTCGCCTCGCCCAAAATTGCAAAGGCGTAGCCATCCTCGATAGTTTCGGCCTGGGCGCAATAGGTGAACAATGACAGTAACAGCGCTGTGAGTACGCGAGGAAACATCCTGAAGGTGAACTCCTGTTAAACAACATGCCCGGGTGTCAACCCATTATTCGCCACCGGTCCTCGTTATCTTCGACGAGAGTAAGCCAGCGGCGAGAGCCTCATGATAGGTCGAAATTTTTCAAACAACAATGGGCTGTTGTATCACAAGATACCGCAGAGTCCTAAAAAAATAGTCTGCTGAAACAAGGCGAAAAGCCGAAGTGACTTATACGTTGGCGGAGACGATTTGCCGGTTAAATTTGTAGGTAAAGTCAATCAGCGCATCAAGACCCAGTGCACGGCTATATAAAAATCCCTGTAGAAAAGCCACCCCATGCTGACGTAAATATTCTGCCTGTGAAGCGGTTTCCACGCCTTCGGCCACGGTTTTTAGCTTCAGTTGATCGGTCAATCGCAACACGGTATCCAGCACCGGCGTGGTCAGGGTGTTCTGGTCAATCGACATCACAAAACCGCGATCGATTTTCAAATAATCAACGGTAAATTTCTCAAGATAGATCAGGGCGCTATAACCGGTACCAAAATCGTCAATCGCCACTTCTATACCCTGCTGCCGTAGCCACATAAAATCACTCATGGCCTGTTCATTGTCAATCATGCCACGCTCGGTGATTTCAAACACAATATTCAGAAAATTAGGCTGTGGCAGAGAACTAATAAAATGCCTGACATCATCGCGAAAACTCTGAGTGGTTAAATGATAAGGCGAAATATTAATACTTAATTTCAGTCCCTTGGGCATGTTATAGGCCAGGGAATGGGCATCAATCGCCACGATGCGCAACAGGTATTGCGTCAAACTGACAATCAGGCCATGTGATTCAGCATAATTAATAAAAATATCCGGCGGGATGCGCCCTTCAGTGGGATGTTGCCAACGCAGTAGCGCCTCAACGCCAATGATTTTATTATTTTGACTGTCGATAACAGGCTGATATTCAACAAAAAATTCATTATGGCGCATGCCGCGTATTATTTCGCGTTCTATGCTGTGATAGTTGAGATGGATGTAATGGAACAGCGCCCCCAACAGCATACTAAGCAATACTCCGCTAAGCAGGGTATAGCGAATATTCTCAGGGCTAAGAAGGGGACCATATAGCCGCAGAGACAGCGGGAATTTATTTAGATCAAAGGATAAATAGTGTCCATCGGGCAATTGTTCAACATTGACAATAGTCGAACTGGAAGAGAGTAGTGCATGATTTTCAGTGATTAGCGCAATACCCTGAAAACGTGAGACACCTTGAGAAAAAAGAATATTTGAGTAATTTGTCAGGTCAATAGTGGCCAGTATCCCGCTGTTGGAAATATCCGGATTAGCCAACCACACCACAATTAACGGGCGTTTGGGTATAAAGCGGGTACCTTGCTGAAGTTTGATATCGAGGGGTTTGTGCTCGTTGATATAGGCAAAGAGATCATTAACTTTGATATCTACAGCGCCGGCAATGGATGAGCAAAAAATATTGCCGTTACGCACCAGCAGCAAGGTGCGAACACCCGGCGTCATGGCCGCATTGCGAATAAGCACATCGGAGACTGCAGGACACTCCTGCACCGGTAATTGATTCAGCTTGCTCATGCTCTCGGTAAGGCTGGTGAGATATTGCTGAGTAAACTGGACGATCTGCTGCCCAAGAGCGTCATGCTCCTGTTTGTTTCTTAACTGAATAAAATACAGGGTGATCGCCGTAAACAGCACAAAACAAAACAGCGAGACAATGAAGACTCTCGCCTTGGAGTGGCGTGAGGGCAAAAAATCATACTGAAGTGCCGAGAGCAGTCCCATGTAAGTAGTCCTTTAAGAAGGCGATGCCAATGAGAAAATGCAGATTACTAACAGCATGAAAAAGGGAATAGATGATTTTTTCTTATTGATTAAGTAATAACCAAGTTTAAGAATTGTGCAAGGGGAGAGACAACAGTTTTTAATCAATATCACCAGAATAGTGATAACAAGGGCAAGCAATAAAAAAAGACCCGCTTGAGAGGGTCTTTTTGTATTCGCTTGGCTGGGACAACAAGGGAGAAGTCAGTTAAGCGTTGCTTATTGCAGCATTGCTGTACTCAGGCTTGCCGTACTGGTATTTGGCTTAGTGCCAGTCAGTACTCGTCTTGCTTCACGATAACGCTTTGTCCAATAGGTTTCATTCATGCTGGAGATCATTACGCCATTGGTAGTAGAAGCATGGACGAATTGATCATTACCCAGATAGATACCTACGTGACGGCCAGTTGAGCCTGCACCAAACAACACCAGATCGCCTGCACGCAGTTTATTGCGCTGAATTTTCTTACCCAGGTCTTCTTGTTCATAGCTTGAGCGAGGTAAATCAAGGCCAAACTGTTCGCGGAAAGTTAACTGTACGAAGCCCGAGCAATCGATACCACGCTTGCTGTCGCCGCCTAACCGATAACGAACGCCTTTCCAGCCAGCGTATTGATCCATAATTCTGGATTTAACGTTGACGTTGCGAACCATTGCTTCAAATTCATCCTGAGAGGATTGCAGTAAAAGACCATCTTTGTCATTAACTGCATGCATCTCAGTTTGCGCGCTGTCTGTATTCGAAGCATGTGTGCCACTACACGCGGAGAGAAGAATTGCCGCGCCAATTGCGGGTATGATCCGCAGTATATATCTCATAAACGGTTGAGACTTGACCATGTTTGTTGTTATCCCTTGATGTCCTTAACGATTAAATCGTTTTACCTTGCCTTGTTTGATACCGCAGCGACATCAGCTTTTATCTTTTATCCGCTTCACTTAACTTGTTTAAGCTTATCGGGATTAAATCATTAGCTGCCTTGCTATCACTTCAACGAGCCAAGATGTATGAAAATGCTAAACCCAAGCGAGATTACCCGTCGCATTCATCTGGAGCAAAGACTTAACCAACAATTTGTGTACCAGAACACATTATTTATCGGATTCGAGCCTGTTATGCCACATTTGTGTGCAACGAGGTCGAGATTACCGTAATGATCGGGGGATTGCGAGAGGTTTTAGCTGTTTTTTAATAAGAAATAATGATGTAAAGCAATGTAAGTGTTCATGTTAAATTTGTTGATTGAGTTTTGTGCGTATTTGGCGCAAAAGCGCAGCAGACGGGGGTTTGCGGGCAATAATTACTTTTCGTCAATTGGCCCTAAAGTCAAATAAAATGGCCCAAAAACAAACAAATGCTGCATGGGCCATAATTAAAAACTATGCCAGCGAAAATAAGCTATTTCTTAAAGTGGAATTATTTTTTTGCCATTTTTGGCAGTTTTTTGTCCAGCCAATTAACCAGAACATCGCTTGCCGGGGTCATTAACCACCAACTTCCCCCCACTAGCACCACCGAAAGTGAACCCACCATAATGTCTGTAAACCAGTGCGCACCAATCATCAGCCGTGGCAGAGAGAAGATAATAGTGATCGCCAGGGCTATGGCAAAAGCACGCCTGCCAAGATAGCGCAGCATAAAACAGCTAAACACCATTAACATCATGCCATGGTCTCCCGGGAAGCTATCGCTGGAGGCATCCTTGGTGGGAATGCCGGTCAATTCACTGACGCGATTGACATGGGGGAAGCTGAGTGAGGGGCTGGGATGTGACACCGGCAGCAAATGACCCAATTGATTAAGCACCACGGCGGTCAACAACATCACGATACCGATAATCACTCTTTGGCGACGCCCGGCACGGTCTTGCCGGATAAAGTCGCTGAGATATAACAGCCCCATCGCCAGCAGTGAGCAGAGGTCAAAGGCGCGATTATTGCTGATTGCCACCAGATGTAAAAAGGTCTTGCTGGTAGCCAGATGTTGATTGAAGTAAAAAAATACCGAGGAATCTATCGCAAACCACAAACCGTGATTGGCGGGCAGGTAATAGGACAAGAAGAGCGCGAACCCTATTATGTTAAGAATAAGAATGGTAGCGAGATGACGGCGGAACATAAGATCAAAACCTGTTTATAAAAATGATTAGTTCGATAATTATTGCATGATACAGCATTCTGGCTAGCTTAAGCGAATCTTCAGCAATGCGCTCTGCAGGGTATTCCAGTCGGTCTGCTGATGGTTGATCAACTCGATTCGGCTGTCGACAGGGGCCGCTGCCAGGGTTTCGATATGCAGATCTTGCCCCTGTCGGTTGATTCTCAGCGTACCTTCCTGAATACGTATTACCGCTTTTAGGCGTTCAACGGGAGCCAGTCTGGCCCAGTCAAGAAAGGCCACAGTATCAAACAGCGTCTCTCCGTCGAATATCCAACCACAGCTGACATATTCACCGGCCTGGTTTAGCGCGCGTCGCCAGCGCTGTTGCCCGGGAAGACTAAGGGCAGCAAGCCCCTGGCGGGCACTTTGTCCATGATGGTGTTGGCCATCGGGCAGCGTTTGTTGATTGTTGCGTGGTGCATCCAGCCAGCGGGGATCGATCTCTCCCTGGGAAACATGCAGAATCTTTCTGTCGTCACCGTGCTCACTGAGCCAGGTTGCCAGCGCCTGCTGGTCCTTATCGCTGTACATCTCCTGCTTGTTGGCAACGATAATGTCGGCACAGGCCAGTTGATCGCGGAAGTTTTCGTTGCTGACCACGCGGTCATCGCTAAGTTGACGCGCATCCAGCAGGCACAATGTGGCATTGAGTGTTAGCCAGGATTGATAAACCTCTGAGGTCAACAGCGAGAGGATCTGTTTGGGGTGGCCGAGGCCGGTCGGCTCAATCAGCAATCGATCCGGTTTCGCCTGCTGCAGCAACATATTTAGCCCAACCTGCATCGGCAAGCCATTGACGCAGCACATGCAGCCACCAGGGATCTCTTTGAGCACCGCGCCACTCTCTGCCAGCAGTGCGCCGTCTATGCCCACTTCACCAAACTCGTTAACCAGCACCGCCCATTTTTCATCTGCGGGCTTGTGCGCCAGCAGATAACGAAGGGTAGTAGTTTTACCGCTGCCGAGAAAGCCGGTGACAAGATTTGTTCGCGTCATGTTTTATCCTTGCAACGGGGTGTGATCCGGCGATTTTATCCGCGCTTGCCGCCCCGGTAATAAATTAAGATTTTTTGCATCAATAAGATGCCGCGCACCGGCGAGAAAATCTACCCCATTGCTCGCCGCAGAGGGTTAAACAGCTCTTAAACCTTAGCGAGACGCCAGGATAAATAGTGGCAATCCTGAGAAAAACTCATGGTGGGCCAATAAAGATAACCTAATGTTATTAATTGGTGATGTTTATATTTGTAGCCACTTTTTCGAGGTGACCATGAACAGATTTTTCGCCATAGGTTGTTTCACTGCCATTACCCTCGCTTCTGCCAGCGCCGAAGAAAAAATATCCTCGGGGCGAATTGAATTTCAGGGGCAAATTGTTGAATCAAGCTGCTGGCAGGATGCGGCAGTAAACGCTATTACTCTTACCTGTCTGCGCCAGGGAAAAGAAAGTAAAATAGTGCAGTCTTTCACGCCTAATCATACTCAGATATTACCTTTTTATCTGGGTTCCACGACCACCTTGGCGGTGGATGGCCATCCGCACCTCCGTATGGTGACAGTGACTTATCGCTGATATGCCATAAAACAGGCTGATATTGACCTAAACGACAGTTTTCGTTACCACTGTTCGACCCTAACTCGCTGCATGATATACTCTTTTTAGGCTTTTTGGATATGAGGAAGGGGTAATGCGGCTTTATCAGCAAATTGGAAACCAATTGCGTGCGGCAATCGATGCTGGCCAGTATTGTCCTGGTGACAGATTGCCGCCTGAACGCGATATTGCCGAACGTTTCGCGGTCAGCCGCAGCGTGGTGCGTGAAGCATTGATTATGCTTGAATTACAAAAGGTGGTCGAAGTCCGTAAAGGCTCCGGGGTCTATGTATTGGCGCTACAGACGGAAAGTCTGAGCTCGGCGGCAGATAGCGGCTACGGACCTTTTGAACTGCTGCAGGCACGCCAGTTGCTAGAAAGCGAGGTTGCAGCCTTTGCCGCCGTGCAGGCCACCAAGGCGGACATCCTGAAAATGCGGGATGCCATTGCAATAGAAGAAGGTTTTATTGCCCAGGGGGTGATCGACGAAAGTGCCGATGAACTGTTTCATACTTTGCTGGCACAGGCGTCGCAAAATAGTGTGTTGGCAAATATGGTTTATGAGCTTTGGCAGGTGCGTAAACACAGCCCGATGTGGCAGGGTGTGCATTTGCATGTCGGCGAACAAAACTACAGCGAAATGTGGCTGCGGGATCATCGACAAATTCTGCAAGCAGTATTACGCCGCGATCCCAAAGCCGCCAAACAGGCGATGTGGCAACATCTGGAAAATGTGAAAAGCAAACTGCTTGAAATTTCAGATGCCGAAGACCCAACGTTCGACGGCTATCTGTTTACCTCTGTTCCCGCCAACCTTAATGGTTAAGCAAACTGGCTGACCAGCTCAGCCACGGTCTGTTTCGCGCCAAATTTCTGCAACTGCAAATAAGCCTGGGTAATGGCGGCAACGGCTTGCGGATGTTGCGGCAAGGCTTCGCCAAAGACACTTTTCATCGCTAACAGGGCATGCACGCGAGCTTCCCCATCCTGGCTCTGACTAACGATTTCACGCAGTTTCTCTGCCATGGGATCTTTAATTTCAATAGGCTGGCCGGCATCATCAATGCCACCCACGTAACGCATCCATCCGGCAACACCTAACGCCAGGCAGGCGTAATCGCTACCGTTTTCCAGATGCCAGCGAATTGAGTCAAGCATGCGCTGAGGTAATTTTTGCGTGCCATCCATGGCAATTTGCCAGGTACGGTGTTGCAAAGCCGGGTTTTTATAACGTTCAATCAGGTTGTCGGCATAATGCGTCAGATTGATCCCGGTCACGCTCAGCGTCGGAGCCTGCTCTTTTAACATCAACTGATAGGCCGCGCGACGATAGTTTTCATCGTCCATACAGCTATTGATATAAGGGTAGCCCGCCAGATAACCGAGATAAGCCAGGAATGAGTGGCTGCCGTTAAGCATACGCAACTTCATTTGTTCAAAGGGCAGGACATCGGCGACCAGCTGTGCGCCAACTTTTTCCCATTCTGGACGACCGGCGACAAAGTTGTCTTCGATTACCCATTGAATAAAAGGTTCGCAGGCAATACCGCAAGGGTCATCTACGCCGCCCAGCGCCTGACAGATAGCGGCTTGCGTGGTGTCGGTTAATGCCGGAACAATGCGGTCGACCATGGTACTTGGAAAGGTCACCACCTCTTCGATCCAGGCAGCCAGCGCCGGGTCTTTGGCTTTGGCCATACCGAGCACGGCATTTTTGACTACATGGCCATTTTCCGGAATATTGTCACAGGAAAGAATAGTAAAACCAGGCAGTCCGCGTTGATGGCGTAAGCGAAGCGCTTCAACCAATAAACCGGGCGCGGTACGTGGGGACTCTTTTCCTTGCAAATCAGCAATAATATCCGCATGTTGCAGGTCGAGTTTGCCGCTGACCGGCTCAATGCAATAGCCTTTTTCGGTGATGGTCAGCGAGACAATAGCCACCTGTGGTTCGGCCAGTTTTTCGGCGATAGCGTCAATACCATCAATACCACCGTGCAGCGATTCAGACACCGAACCTACCACAATGGCCTGATTGGCAGTAGCCCCGCGTTCCAGCACAGTAAACAGATGGTTCTGTTTGCGTAGGCTGAGGATCAACGGTTCGTTGCCAAACATCGACACCTCGCAAATACCCCAGTCTCCACCTTGTTGATTTAGCAGCCGGTTGGTCAGCAACGCCTGATGGGCGCGGTGAAATGCGCCGAATCCGATATGCACAATACGGCTTTTCAGCGCCTGACGATCGTAGTTGGGCAGTTGCACTTCGGCAGGCAAAGCACAGGTAGCAATTGTGTTCATAAAGACTCCATCAGATTCACTCAAAGGATTAATTGGTCAGGCCAAAATGGTTTTAACCGTGCGTGCCGGATGACCAGGTGGTTATTAGCGGTGATATCAGCGGTTAAAGCGTGGTTGTAGTGTAAAGTGATATGACAGGAAGATAAATTGGTAAGTCCAAAGTTTCAGGCGCATTTGTGAGGCGGATCATAAGATGGCAGGCAAAAAAAAGAGCGCCGCAGCGCTCTTATAACAATATGCTAACGTCAGACGGCTAACTATGCCCGTCCCATATAGCGATGTTCAGCAATATGGATCTGAATTTTGTCGCCGGTGCTCAGGTATTCTGGAACCTGGATCACCAGGCCGGTGCTCATGGTGGCCGGTTTGGTGCGCGAACTGGCTGAAGCCCCTTTGATACCCGGTGCTGTTTCCACAATTTCCAGATCGACGGTTTGCGGCATTTCCAGCGCCAGCAACTGACTGTCGAGAGTCAGTACCTGCATACCTGCCAGACCACCTTCCGGAATAAACAGCAGCTCTTCTTCGATCTGCGCTTTATTAAAGGTATAAGGCGTATAGTCTTCGTCATCCATAAAGATATACTCGTCGCCGTCAACGTAAGAGAAGTTGACTCTACGGCGGGTGAGGGTGACGGTATCGATAATGTCATCACCTTTAAAACGCTCTTCAACCTTCAAGCCGGTACGCACGTCAGAGAAACGCATTTTATACAGCGTACTGGCACCACGTGCGCTTGGACTTTGAACATCGATATCTTTTACCAGCAGCAATTTACCGTCGTAATTTACAACGAAGCCGCGTTTAATCTCGTTAGCACGTGCCATAAAAATAACCTGTTTGCAAAAAGTATGGATAATGGGCGACACGTTACCCGTGCCGCGGATTTCAGGCAAGCAGATAGCGTAAAAAGAGTGATGAAAAGCCCGCCTGCGGCAGTTTTTAGCGATTTTTCTGGTGACATTTTCGCCTTGCTGCTATTGTCGGCGCCTAAACTCGGGGGGGATACCATCCTTTTGAGACTTTCAATTCGCAGCCCTTAGGAGTGCAACCGATGGACTGTCGATCAGACTGCGGTGCCTGTTGTATCGCGCCTTCCATTTCCAGCCCCATCCCCGGTATGCCCAACGGCAAGCCCGCCAATACCCGCTGCGTGCAGCTCGATGAGCAGATGCGTTGCAAAATCTTCACCTCACCGCTGCGGCCCAGAGTGTGCGGCGCGCTGCAGGCGAGAAGAGATATGTGCCATACCACGCGCGACCAGGCGTTGACTTACCTGATCCAGCTCGAGCTCGATACCGCGCCTTGATAAGTATCCCGCGCTATTTTGGCTCGTAGATACGCCAGATGCATATCACCGACAGCACCACCATCGCCAGCGCCGCGTAAAACACGGCATAGTAGCTGGCAAACTGTGCCACCAACCCGGCAACAGATCCCGCCAGGATCCAGCCGACACGGGTTGAGTTGGTAAATAGCGTGGTGGCTGCTCCCGCCTGACCCGGCATCAAATCCTGAAAATAGAGCATGCCAATACCGGCCAATATGCCGATAAACAGCGCATTGAACAGCTGCATGGCAATTAGCATCACTGTACCGGTAGTAAACAGCAGGCTGATATAAAAAATAACTCCACAAATCACCGCAAAACGCATCAGGAAACGCTTGCCCAGTCGCTTGGCGAAATAGCCGGCGATCAGCATGGTCGGGATTTCCAGACAAGCTGCGGTGCCCATCAGAATACCGGCCAGTTTTGAAGAAAGGTGCAACTCGGTAACTAGATACAGCGGCATATCAATCAGATAGATACTATTGGCGGCCCACATCAGCGAACAGGCAATAAACAGCATTAAGGTATCGCGCCGATGACTACGCGGTGCTTGCAGCGTAGCGGCACTTTTTATCCTTGCCTTGGGCATGGATGGCAGAAAAGCACGCACCATTAGTCCACACAGCAAAAAGGCCAATGCTGCCGCGCAGTACATAAAGGTAAAACCAAAACCCAGCGCCAGAGCAAAGGCCAGCGGTGGCCCCACAACCCAGGCCAGTGACACCTGGGCGCGCAGAATGGAACTGAACATCACCGCTTCACGACCGGTTTTATCGGCGTGTTCCCGCGCCAGGGCAAACATTTGCGGGTTGGCGGTGGAGCCAAAACTGGAGAGTAAAACCCCAATCAGCAGCAAGATAAAATAATTGCGATTAAAGGCAAAAAGTACACACCCCAGCGCGCCCAACAGGCAGCAAAACAGGATCAGACTTTTGCGGTCGCCTTTCTTATCCGACCAACTGGCCAGAAACTGACTGACAAAGATCCCCAGCACCGCACTGCCGGTAAAAAACAGCCCCACCATAAATGGCGAGACCTTGACTTCGGTGGTTAAGAACAGGCTTAGCGTTGGGGTTTGCAGCGCACCGGCAATGCCGCTTAAAAACGCAATAATTAAAAACGCGCTCGACGTCATCTCGGGAAGACGCAAGCGACGTGCTGAAGTGGTTGAAACAGTCATTTTTTACAATTACACCAGAAAGCAGAAAGCCGCGGGAGGATAAAATTTGCGCGGAAATATTACGCCTGTTTGTGATAACAAACACGGATTTTTAGCAGTAAAACCGTGATTGTTCTTATGTTTTAACTGATTGTCAGCAAAAACCGCACAAGAGGTTAAAAAGTGATAATTCATTTCGCGGGCATAATGCCGTCCAGGCCGCCAGCCAACTTCAGCAACAGACCCGCCGGGACCGTCAGCAACACTTCAGCTTTTTGAGGTTTTGCTGAAAACAGTAAAAGTTAATAATAAGAAAATGTGCGTAGCATCATAAAAATGCAACGCCAAATCAGGGAATGCTTGCAAAATAATCGGCGCACAATGAGACTGATTGAAACGTTTCAGCGTTGTTCAGTTAATCGATTTGACTCAATGGCGCTTAATTTTTCTATTTAGGCTGAAACGATTCAAGTTCGGCAGGAGAGGAGACTTATGTTCCAGTTATCACAGCAAGATATTCACCTGGGTGCTGCCGCCAGCAACAAACAGGACGCTATCCGTCAGGTCGCTGCGGCGTTGACGCAGGCCGGACGCGTTAGCGAAGGCTATGTAGAAGGGATGCTGGCTCGCGAGCTGCAAACGTCAACCTATTTGGGCAACGGCATCGCTATTCCTCACGGCACAACGGATACCCGTGATCTGGTCCTTAATACCGGTGTTCAGGTATTTCAGTTTCCGCAGGGCATTGAATGGGGCGAAGGCCAGACGGCTTTTGTGGTCATCGGCATTGCCGCTCGCTCTGACGAACATCTGACATTACTGCGTCAGCTAACCCATGTACTCAGCGATGACAGCGTGTCGGCACAGCTGGCAAAAACCCAATCTGCGGAAGAACTGCGCAGCCTGCTGATGGGCGAAAAGAACGCGGCTGAATTCCGTTTTGACAGCCAGCTGATTGCGCTGGATGTTGCTGCAGACAGCCTGATCACTCTGCAAGCGCTGAACGCCGGTCGTCTGCAACAGATTGGTGCGGTCAATACTGCCTTTGTCAGCGATGTGATTAGCCGTAAGCCACTGAATCTTGGCCAGGGTATCTGGTTAAGTGACAGCACCGAGGGCAACCTTAACAGCGCGGCCACCCTGAGCCGTCCCGCCACTGCCTTTGTGCAGGATGGCGAGAAGGTTGCTCTGTTGCTGACGCTGGCTGTAACCGATGAACAACCCTTCAGTGTACTGAACTATCTGAGCGATCTGCTGCTGGCCAATAAAGCCGATCGTCTGCTGACTGCCGACGCCGTAGGCGTACTGGCATTGCTGACCAGTGAGGTTGCTGAACAGAGCGAACTGCTGACAGCAGAATATGTTATCCGTAATGAACACGGTCTGCATGCCCGTCCAGGCACCGCGCTGGTCAACTGCATCAAGCAGTTTGAGAGTGAGATTACGGTGACCAACCTTGACGGCAGCGGTAAGCCAGCAAATGGACGCAGCCTGATGAAAGTCGTGGCGCTGGGCGTTAAAAAAGGTCATCGCCTGCGGTTTACCGCCAGCGGTGCGGATGCTGAAACAGCATTGAAATCTATCGGTGAAGCTATTGCCGAAGGTCTGGGAGAAGGCGCATGAGCCGCAGAGTCGCCACTATTACCCTCAACCCGGCGTACGACCTGGTGGGCTACTGCCCAGAGATCGAACGTGGAGAAGTCAATCTGGTGCAAACCGCCGGACTGCATGCTGCCGGGAAAGGCATTAACGTTGCCAAGGTACTGAAAGATTTGGGTATTGATGTCACCGTCGGCGGTTTTCTGGGTAAAGAAAACCAGGATGGCTTCCAACACCTGTTTAGCAGCCTGGGCATTGCCAACCGTTTTCAGGTGGTATCGGGCCGTACGCGTATCAACGTCAAGCTGACCGAAAAAGATGGAGAAGTCAGCGACTTCAACTTCTCCGGATTTGAAGTGACGCCGCAGGACTGGGAGCGTTTTGTTACCGATTCCCTGAGCTGGCTGGGTCAGTTCGATATGGTCGCCGTTTGTGGCAGCCTGCCAGCCGGTGTGGCGCCAGAAGCCTTTACTGACTGGATGACGCGTCTGCGTTCCCAGTGCCCATGCATTATCTTCGACAGCAGCCGCGAAGCGCTGGTGGCGGGATTAAAAGCGGCGCCTTGGTTAGTCAAACCAAACCGTCGCGAGTTGGAAATCTGGGCTGGTCGCAAGTTGCCAGCACTGAGTGATGTGGTCGAGGCTGCGCATGCATTGCGCGATCAGGGGATCGCTCATGTAGTGATTTCTCTGGGGGCCGAAGGGGCGTTGTGGGTTAACGCTTCCGGTGCCTGGATTGCCAAGCCTCCGGCTTGTGAAGTGGTTAGCACCGTGGGTGCTGGCGACTCAATGGTCGGTGGGCTGATTTACGGTTTGCTGATGAGAGAGTCAAGCGAACATACGCTACGTCTGGCAACTGCCGTGGCGGCACTCGCTGTAAGTCAAAGCAATGTCGGTGTCACCGATCGTCCGCAGTTGGCGGCGATGATGGCACGTGTTGATCTGAAACCCTTTAATTGACCGCAGGAGGCAGAATGAAAACGCTGCTGATGATAGACAAAACGCTGGGGCAGGCAAGTGGCCACCTGGCAAAAAATATGCTCGCTGCTTCTGCTGAAAAAGTAGGGCAACAGGTCGTTTCCACCGCTTCTGAGGCTGAACTGGTGGTATTCATTGGTGATGCACTGCCAGTGGATGCGCAACTTAATGGTAAAAATGTGTTCCTGGGATCGCTGGCAGACGCCGTAAGCGGACCTGAGGCGCTGTTGACCCGCGCGGTCACGGAAGCGAAAGCTTATCAGGCCCCGGTACAGGCACCTGTTGCCGCAGCGCAAAAGCGCGTTGTCGCCATCACTGCCTGCCCAACCGGCGTAGCGCACACCTTTATGGCTGCTGAAGCCATTGAAACCGAAGCGAAAAAACGCGGCTGGTGGGTGAAGGTCGAAACCCGTGGTTCAGTGGGTGCCGGCAATGCCATCACCGCTGAAGAAGTGGCGGCTGCTGACCTGGTGATTGTTGCTGCCGATATCGAAGTTGACCTCGAGAAGTTTGCCGGTAAACAGATGTATCGCACCTCAACCGGTCTGGCATTGAAAAAAACCAAACAAGAGCTGGATAAAGCGCTGGTTGAAGCGGAACTGTTTGAACCTAAAAAACAGGGTCAGGCAGCTTCCGGCAAGAAAAAAGAGAGCGGTAGCGGCCCATATCGTCACCTGTTGACCGGGGTTTCCTACATGCTGCCGATGGTGGTAGCCGGTGGTTTGTGTATCGCGCTGTCATTTGTCTTCGGTATCGAGGCCTTTAAAGTCAAAGGTACTCTGGCTGCAGCCTTGATGCAGATTGGTGGCGCATCCGCCTTTGCATTGATGGTGCCGGTATTGGCAGGCTTTATCGCCTTCTCTATCGCTGACCGTCCGGGTCTGACTCCGGGTCTGGTGGGCGGTATGCTGGCAGTCAGCACTGGTGCCGGTTTCCTCGGCGGTATCATTGCCGGTTTCCTGGCAGGTTACCTGGCGAAATTTATCAGCAACAAGCTGCATTTACCGCAGAGTATGGAAGCGCTGAAGCCGATCCTGATCATTCCACTGGTGGCCAGTTTAATTACCGGTCTGGTGATGATTTATGTGGTTGGTACGCCAGTGGCGCAAATCATGGCCGGTCTGACCGCCTGGTTGCAATCTCTGGGTACGGCTAACGCGGTTCTGCTGGGTGCTATCCTCGGTGCCATGATGTGTACCGATATGGGTGGTCCGGTTAACAAAGCCGCTTATGCCTTCGGTGTGGCACTGCTGAGCTCTTCTGTGTATGCGCCGATGGCGGCAATCATGGCGGCAGGGATGGTTCCTCCACTGGCGATGGGTCTGGCAACGCTGCTGGCACGCAACAAGTTCGACGATGGCGAACGTGAAGGCGGCAAAGCGGCACTGGTTCTGGGTCTGTGCTTTATCTCTGAAGGGGCAATACCTTTCGCTGCTCGCGATCCGATGCGTGTTCTGCCGTGCTGTATCGCCGGTGGTGCATTAACCGGTGCGCTTTCCATGGCCTTCGGTGCCAAACTGATGGCACCACACGGCGGGTTGTTTGTACTGCTGATCCCTGGTGCGATTAGCCCGGTACTGCTGTATCTGGTGGCGATTATTGCTGGTACGGTGTTGGCAGGTGGTGCTTATGCCATCCTGAAACGCTCAGATGCCGCTATTGCAGCGAAAGCAGCAGTCAGCAACTAAGTTTCAATAACGCCGGTTAAGGGCGCAAATGCCAGTCACGAAAGTGGCTGGCATTTTTTTTTGCACCGGGCATCTTGTATATATATGGTTTGAATATCGCTAGCCCGCAATGACGGCTTTAACGCTCGTAGTCTTAAAGTGTTGACAAGTATTATAGAGTCAAATTACACACATTTTCTGGAGGCCTGGAATGACTATTTCAGCTAAGAAGATTCACTTTGACGATACCACTATGTGGGTTGAACTGAGTGATGCGCGTACTATAGGTGTTCCTCTCGCCTGGTTTCCTCGTTTATTGCATGCGTCTTCCGAACAGCTTAATTCTTTTGAACTGAGTGCCAGAGGGATCCATTGGGAGGCTTTAGATGAAGATATTTCGGTTGAGGGATTACTTGCAGGACGGGGGGATGTGACACATCAGCCTCACCAGGTAGCATAACTAGTCAGCATATCTCTTGTCTTGGTCTGCACTTAAGTTGCAGACCAAGGAGATTTACTATTGATTACGCAGCGGCTTCGCTATCGACTTTTTGCTGTGATTTTAACCAGGCAATTTCATCGATCCAGATTTCTGGATCGACGGTTTCCAGGATCAGCGGAATATTGTCAAAACGCGGGTCGCGCATAATATAGCTAAATGCCGTCTTGCCAATATTGCCTTCGCCGAGGCTATGGTGGCGGTCAACGCGGCTATTAAATTCACTTTTGGCATCATTAAGATGCATACCGCGCAGATACTGAAAGCCGACGATATCGCTAAAGTGTCTAAAGGTCTGCTCACAGTCTGCTTCGCTGCGTAAATCGTAGCCGGCGGCAAAAGCATGGCAGGTATCGATACAAACCCCGACGCGGCTTTTATCTTCAACGCCGGCAATAATCTCCGCCAAATGCTCAAAGCGAAAGCCGAGATTGCTGCCCTGACCGGCGGTGTTTTCGATCACCGCCGTTACCCCTTCGGTTTTAGCCAGCGCAATATTAATGGATTCGGCAATGGTGGCGAGACAGCGGGTTTCATCAATCTGCAGCAAGTGGCTACCGGGATGGAAATTCAGCAGTGAGAGGCCTAATTGCTGGCAGCGCTGCAATTCATCAATAAAAGCTTCGCGGGATTTTTCCAACGCCTCGGGAACCGGATGCCCAAGATTTATCAGATAACTGTCGTGCGGCAATATCTGTTGGCTGTTGTAACCGTACTGCTGGCAGGCGGCTTTAAAGCGTTCAATAACATCCTCTGCCAGGGGAGCGGCGCGCCATTGCCGTTGGTTTTTGGTAAATAGTGCAAATGCAGTTGCTTCCAGTTCATGTGCGCGTAACACCGCCTGATCGACGCCGCCTGCTGCACTGACGTGTGCCCCGACAAATTTCATCTTATCCCCCTGTTTGGTTATATCCTGATGAGGGAATCATAACCGCTTTGGCTACAGGGGGGCAGCCAATAAATGTTAAAAGTGTTTTAAAATATTTAATCAAATCAGTTGTTGCACCAGATGGTTAATCCCTGCGCCGCCAATAATCAGCCACAGAAACAGTAATCCGGCCATCATCAGCGGTTTGATCCCGGCCTGGCGCAGAGCGCTGATATGAGTGGTCAAGCCTAGTGCGGCCATTGCCATGGCTAAACACAGGGTATCGAGCGTCAGCAGGGTATTGACCCAGGCTGGCGGCAGTAAGTTAAAGCTATTAAAAGCCGCAATCAAAATAAACCACAGGGCAAACCACGGCAGGGTAATACCGGAACCGAGGCGCTGGCCCTTGGGTGTACCGCCGAGACGACGGTTTTTCCAGACACTGAGCAGCAGCAGGAAAGGTGCCAGCATCATTACGCGGATCATTTTGGCGATCACCGCCGAATTTTCCGCTTCAGGCGTAACGCCGTGTCCGGCAGCCACTACCTGAGCGACTTCATGAACGGTAGAGCCGATATAGATACCAAACTGCGAGGCATTAATATCAAACCACTGATAATGCAGGTTGAGCTGCCATAACCAGGGGTAGATCATGATTGCCGCCGTCCCAAAAATCACCACCGTGGCTACGGCGACTGTTACTTTTTCGGCGTCGGCTTTTAGCACCGGTTCGGTGGCCATTACCGCGGCGGCACCGCAGATACTGCTACCGGCACCGATTAATATTGCCGTTTCGCTATCGAGCCCAAACAGACGTTTACCTAACCAGCAGGCTAACAAAAAGGTGCTGCTCAAGGTTAACAGGTCGATGACTATCCCGGCGCTGCCCACGTCGGCTATCTGCGTAAAGGTGAGTTTGAAACCGTATAAAATAATCCCCAGTCGCAACAGTTTCTGTTTCGCCAAATTGACGCCGTCTGCGCATAGCGGGCGCGCCACCGGATAAAAAGTATTGCCCACCACCATGCCGCTAACAATAGCCAGCGTCAGGGCGCTTAAGCCGAATGAACTCAGCTTCGGGAAATGGCTTAGCCATAACGAGAGGACCGTTATCGCCGCGGTGAGAACTAAACCGGGTATCACGCGTCCAACAGGATGCGCCATTAAAAAACGGTTTAGTCGTTTGTTGTTGGTGGTTTGTTCAGGTAATACATGGCTCATGGTGTCATCCTCACTGTTGGCCTGGAATAAGCTTATGCAGTTTAGATATAATTGTGAAATTGATTGTAATTCTATAAACAATCTAAAAAACTGGTATAGAATGGTTACCTGGGCCGATTAGGCAATGGTGGGTACGGATAGGGCTATACTTACCAGGCAGGACCGGCAACAGGTCGGGACACTGCCTAAGGTATCTCTGCCATAGATCCTGGCGATTGGCAGGCGATCACTAAACATAGGAGGAGCGGATTCGGCCAAAGTGTGCAAATGCAACAGTGCATTTTTTACTTTTGAATCAATCAAATTATCGAAGCGACCCTGGGTTCGATAATCGATAACGAGACTCTAATGCATATTACACTGCGTCAACTGGAAGTATTTTCTGAGGTGCTGAAAAGTGGTTCCACAACTCAGGCATCGGTTGTTCTGTCTTTGTCACAGTCGGCAGTCAGCGCGGCCCTGGCCGATCTCGAAGGGCAGTTGGGCGTAAAACTGTTTGATCGCGTCGGTAAACGTTTGGTTATCAATGAGCATGGGCGTCTATTGTACCCCAAAGCGCTGGCGCTGCTGGAGCAGGCCGGTGAAATAGAACGCCTGTTTAGCCATGACAGCGGGTCGCTGAAAATTGGTGCCAGCAGCACCATCGGCAACTATATGTTACCCGCGATGATTGCCAGTTATCGTCTGGACTTTCCGTCAACGCCCATGGAGCTGAATGTCGGCAATACCGACGATGTGATCAATGCCGTTGCCGACTTCCGTGTCGATCTGGGCTTGATTGAAGGACCTTGCCGCATGACGGAACTGGTAACCCAACCCTGGCTTGACGATGAGCTGGTGGTCTTTGCCGCTCCGGATAATCCGCTGGTGGGCAAGAACGTGACGCTGGAGATGCTGGCCCATGCGCCATGGATCCTGCGTGAGCGCGGATCCGGTACGCGGGAAGTGCTGGACCATCTGCTATTGTCACAATTAGAGGATTTTAATCTGGTGATGGAGCTGGGTAATTCCGAAGCCATCAAGCACGCAGTGCGCCACGGTATCGGTATCAGCTGTTTGTCGCGGCGGGTGATTGCCGAACAGCTGAGCAGCGGCTCACTGGTGCAAATTCAACTGCCGATGCCGCCGTTGGTGCGAAAACTTTATCTTATCCACCATCGGCAGAAACATATCTCTAATGCCTTATCCCGCTTTCTAAGCTACTGCCGCGAGCTGGCATAAAGAAAATTCCCCTTATCTTTCATGTGACAGACGCTGTTATCACCCAGCGTCTGTTGCCGTGCTTTTTTTCTGAGCACTGCCGGTCATTGGGTATCCTTATAATTACGCGGCCATCATGAAGGCTTCTAATGACAGGTGGATCCTGCTAGGCAGCTCGGCAGTTTTTGCTACAATCCGCGCTTAAAAATTCACATGACGAGCAGAAATAGGGTAAAAATGGCTCTACAGCATACAAAAAATCAGCAGGTGGCTCCCACACTGCGTCGTGAGCTTAAAGCGCGTCACTTAACCATGATCGCCATTGGTGGCTCAATAGGTACCGGTCTGTTTGTTGCTTCCGGGGCAACGGTGTCACAAGCGGGGCCGGGTGGGGCGCTGCTTTCTTACCTGCTAATTGGCATTATGGTTTACTTCCTGATGACCAGTCTTGGCGAGTTGGCGGCATTTATGCCGGTCTCTGGCTCATTTTCCACCTACGGTGCCAAATATGTCGAAGAGGGCTTTGGCTTCGCGCTGGGCTGGAACTACTGGTACAACTGGGCGGTGACCATTGCCGTTGACCTGGTGGCCTCGCAGCTGGTGATGAACTACTGGTTCCCTAACACCCCCGGATGGATGTGGAGTGCCTTGTTCCTTGGGGTGATCTTCATGCTGAACTACATCTCGGTGCGCGGTTTTGGCGAAGCGGAATACTGGTTCTCGCTGATCAAAGTGGTCACTGTTATCGTCTTTATCGTCATTGGCGTGATGATGATTGTCGGCATTATGCAAGGTGCCCCGAACGCAGGCTGGCATAACTGGACCATTGGCGATGCGCCTTTTGCCGGTGGCTTTGCTTCAATGATAGGGGTGGCGATGATCGTCGGTTTCTCCTTCCAGGGCACCGAACTGATTGGCGTGGCCGCCGGTGAATCAGAAAATCCGGGCAAGAATATTCCGCGCGCGGTACGTCAGGTATTCTGGCGCATCCTGTTGTTCTATATTCTGGCAATCCTGGTGATCAGCCTGATTATTCCTTATACCGATCCAAGCCTGCTGCGCAATGATGTCAAAGATATCGGCGTCAGTCCCTTTACCCTGGTGTTCCGCAATGCCGGACTGCTTTCTGCGGCTGCGGTAATGAATGCGGTAATCCTCACTGCGGTACTGTCGGCGGGCAACTCCGGGATGTATGCCTCAACCCGTATGTTGTTTACCCTGGCCTGTGAAGGCAAGGCACCGCGGATTTTCGCCAAGCTGTCGAAAGGCGGCGTACCGCGCAATGCGCTTTATGCCACCACCGTGGTTGCGGCGCTGTGTTTCCTTAGCTCGATGTTTGGTAATCAGACGGTGTATCTGTGGCTGCTTAATACTTCCGGTATGACCGGTTTTATTGCCTGGTTAGGCATTGCCATTAGCCATTATCGTTTCCGTCGCGGCTATGTTTCACAAGGGCGTGATTTGGCGGCGCTGCCGTATCTGTCGGGTTTGTTCCCGCTGGGGCCGATCTTTGCCTTTGTGCTGTGCCTGATTATCACTTTGGGTCAGAATTATCAGGCTTTCCTGCAAGATAAAATTGACTGGTATGGCGTGATGGCCACCTACATTGGTCTGCCGCTGTTCCTGGTGATTTGGCTTGGTTACAAGCTAATCAAAGGCAGCAAGGTAATCAAATATCAGGATATGGAATTTCCTGAAAGCGATGTCAAATAACGGTTGATCGCCTGATCGAACGTGAAAATAGCGGAGCCTGGCTCCGCTCAGACTGCTGACAAAGTCCGTTATTAGGGAGAGCGCCCCTGGGTGTGCTATGCCGGGGTATCTCGATCATCAAGACAACTTTGTCATTAAACTCAGCGGAGCCTGGCTCCGCTATTTTTTTGCCTGCCAATTAGACGCCACCGGTTTTGGTGAGTCATTCTTTGTTACCCTTTTGAGCCACTTAAATCCTTGCCAGTTTTTATATCGGATTGATAATACGTATCGTTTATATTAATGTTATCGCCGCCTGACATATCCTTGGGCCGCGTATAGGCTTGCAGTAACCTGTCCCGCAGTTTTAATCTGTTGGTGATAAGCTTTGCTTTTACCGGCAGTACAGTGATTTTTTAGCCACCTGTGACCAACGAGATAAACCTGTAAACATGAGTGCTTCAACCGATCATCTTCTTAGTCACCTTGGCGAACCGGACGCAGACCATAGCGTGATGGGTCGCTATCGCACTATTTTGCGCCGCCGCCTTTCCCTGATGTTGATGCTGATGCTGGCTATTCTGGCCTCGCTGGTGCTGGATTTCATTATGGGCCCGGCCGGCCTCTCGCTGGCGACCCTTTGGCAAACGCTGTTTCACGCGCAATTGGCCGATGCCGGTACCCGGGTGATTGTCTGGGATATCCGTATGCCTTACGCATTAATGGCCGTCGCGGTGGGGATGTCGCTAGGACTGGCGGGGGCTGAGATGCAGACCATCCTCAATAACCCACTGGCCAGTCCCTTTACTCTCGGCGTGTCGTCGGCGGCGGCCTTTGGTGCCGCATTGGCGATTGTGTTGAATATTGGTATTCCCGGCGTACCTGATCAGTGGTTTATCTCCGCCAATGCCTTTATTTTCGCCCTGCTGGCGGCATTGATGCTCGATGGCATCACCCGCTGGACGCAGGTTGCCAGTTCGGGCGTGGTGCTATTTGGTATCGCGCTGGTGTTTACCTTTAATGCGCTGGTTTCGCTGCTGCAATTTATTGCCACTGAAGATACCCTGCAGGGATTGGTGTTCTGGACCATGGGCAGCCTGGCCCGTGCCTCATGGAGTAAACTGGCGATTATGGCCGGGGCCTTTATCCTGTTGTTGCCGATATCGCTAAAAAGCGCCTGGAAACTTACCGCGCTGCGTCTGGGAGAAGATCGTGCCATCAGCTTTGGTATTGATGTGCGCCGCCTGCGCTTGGGCACCTTATTGCGCATCAGCATTCTCTCTGCGCTGGCAGTGGCCTTTGTCGGTCCTATCGGCTTTATCGGCCTGGTGGCGCCACATATTGCCCGCATGATGTTTGGTGAAGACCATCGCTTCTATCTGCCTGCCAGTGCGCTAATTGGCGCGCTGGTGCTGTCACTGGCCTCGGTGGCCTCCAAGAATCTGGTGCCCGGCGTGATTATTCCGGTAGGCATTGTCACCTCACTGGTTGGTGTGCCGTTCTTTTTAAGTATTATCTTGCGTCATCGGGGCAGCGTATGAGCCTGAATATCGATATGCAACAGAATACCGCCACATTGCACAGTGCCATGCAGGGACTACAAATCCGTCATTTTACTGCCGGTTATCCGAAACGGGCGGTGATCGGCGATCTGTCGGTACCCAAATTGCCGCGCGGTGAAATCACCGTCTTGCTGGGACCCAATGGCAGCGGTAAATCCACGTTGCTGCGAGCGCTGGCGGGGCTGAATCGCGCCCAGGGCGAACTGATCCTCGACGGTCATGACCTGATGCAAATGCCCTTCGCCAAACGGGCCGAGCAGGTGGTGTATCTGCCGCAGTCTCTGCCTGCCGGAGTGCATCTGCACGTACTGGAATCTATTATTGTCGCCCAGCGCGCCTCCGGCAGTCAGGGCAGTCAGGCAAAAACGTCTGCCCAGGTGATGGCGTTACTGCGGCTGTTGGGGATTGAACATCTGGCGCTCAGCTATCTCGACCAGCTATCCGGCGGGCAAAAACAATTGGTCGGTCTGGCACAGTCGCTGATCCGTCAACCCTCGTTACTGCTGCTGGATGAGCCACTGAGCGCCCTGGATCTTAATTACCAGTTCCATGTTATGGATTTGGTTCGCCAGGAAACACGCAAACGAAATATTATTACCGTGGTGGTAGTGCATGATATCAATATCGCGCTGCGCCATGGCGATAACGTGCTGATGCTGAAAGACGGGCAATTGATTGCCGACGGTAAACCCGAAGCGGTGATCACCGCCGAGAGCCTGGCTCAAGTGTATGGAGTAAGAGGGCGGATTGAACGCTGCTCGCAGGGCACACCACAGGTGCTGATTGATGGTTTGGTGGCGACGCCAACCCTCTGACAACGACGGCATTGACGTGTTTGGCAGTCCCTCTCCGATCACCCGGAGAGGGACTTTTTTATTTATCTTTTCTGGATATAAGTCAATGCCAGCGCAATGGCCAACACCAGCCCCTTGATAATATCCATGGCGTAGTAAGGCACTGACAGCATTACCAGGCCGTTTTGTAATACGCCGAGGATCACCGCTCCCAGCAAGGTACCCAACGCATTGGGCTTGCCGGAACCGGCCAGCGAAAAGCCGATATAGGCTGCCGCGACCGCATCCATCAGATAGCCGCCACCGGCGTTAACTTGCGAAGATCCAATCCGTGATGCCAGTAAAATACCTCCGGCACCGGCCAACAGTGATGACAGCAGATAGGCAAGTACGCGATAACGGGCGGTACGGATCCCGGCCAAACGCGCGGCCAGCGGGTTACCGCCAATAGCATACATGCGGCGACCGTGCTTGGTCAGTGACATAAATAACTGGATAGCCACGGTAACAACCAGCATTACAATCACGATCACCGGCACCTGACCCAGCAGACCAAAGACCGGCGGTATCGTGCCTTCTGCCATATCGCCGCTGGGCAGCAGCATATTTTCGGTAATAGATCCGCCATAGCTGTAGGTCATGGCGGCACCCTGGATCACAAACAGGCTGGCGAGGGTGGCCAACATATCGGGAATTTTCAGGATAACAATCAGAAAGGCATTAAACAGACCCACCAGCAGACAGAGCGCCAGCGTAATGGCAATGGCTTCTACCGTGCCAAAACCGTGCCAGACAAACATCGAGATCACCAGCGCATTGGCCAGTGACGCCGTGGATCCGACAGACAAATCAAAGCCACCCACCGACAGCGACAGTGAGACGCCAATGGCAATCACCGTCACAATGGCGATGGATCGCATAATATTGATAATATTCGACATCTCCAGGAAGTTGTCGGATGCCAGACCAAAGAGCGCAATCAGCGCTACCACGGTAAGCAACATCCCCCATTTATAGAGAAATTCAAAAATATGGTGCCGCCAGGGCAGGGTGGCGGTCAGGGGATATTCTTTGCTCACGCGGGGGTTCCTCCGGTTGAATAATCTAAAAGGGTCTGCTCATCAATGTCAGCGGCGTTCAGCTCGGCAACAATGCGACCATCCCAAAGTACTAAAATACGGTCGCATAAGCCGACCAGCTCGGCGAACTCACCGGAGGCATAAATAATGCCTTTTCCCTGTTGTGCCAGGCCGTCGATCAGCCTGAAGACATCCTGTTTGGCGCGAATATCCACGCCTTTGGTTGGCTCATCAAAAATTAAAATCTGGCTCTGGCTGCGCAGCCATTTACCGATGGCGACTTTTTGCTGATTACCGCCGGAAAGCCGCGCCAGCTTTTGCAAAGGCCCGGAGCTGCGGATCCCCAGTCGGTTAATCACCTGGTTGGCCCAATCCAGCGCCGCTTTACGGTTAAAAATACTCAGGCGAGAAAAACTGTCGTCGGCGGTAACGCTGAGGTTCATTGGGATATCTTCATCAATAAAGATCCCTTCTTTGCGCCGCTCTTCGGGCACCAGTGCCAGCCCTAGCTCAACGGACAGATGGGGTTCCCGTGGTTTCCAGGCTTTGCCATAGAGTTCGCCGTGGGCAACCCGGCTCGGTGAGGCACCAAACAGCGCCTTGCAGAGTTCGGTTTTACCGGCACCCGCCAGCCCGGCAATGCCGAGGATTTCGCCGCGATGCAAGGTCAGGCTGATATCCCGCAGTTTGTCTTTATCGTGCATACCCTCAATGCGCAGCAGTTGTTCCGCGCTGTGCGGCGGGCGGCGGGGGGGGTAGATATCATTAATCTGATGACCAATCATCTTCTCGATAATATGCTCGTTGCTCAGTCCGGCCATACTGTCATCACTGACCAGACGGCCATCGCGCAGTACTGTCATGCGATCGCAAATATCTCGCAGCTCATAGATACGGTGGGAGATAAACACCACCGCCATGCCTTCGTCGCGCAGGCGACGCACGAGGGCAAACAGGCGTTCACTTTCTTCATGATCGAGCGGGGCGGTAGGTTCATCGAGGATCAAAAAGCGGCATTTATGCGACAGCGCCCGCGCCAGCAGGATCAGCTGTTTCTCGGCCAGTGTGCAGTTTTCGATACGCTGACGCAGATCGATATGCAGACCCAGTTGCAGGGTCAGCGCCTGCGCCTGTTGATAGAGTTTTGACCAGTTAAGCAGATGGCCGGGTTCCGACAGGCGGTCGAGCATAATATTTTCGGCGACGTTTAGCGTCGGGATCAGCGCGACATCGACTTCCTGTTGTACCAGGTGGATCCCCAGTTCGCGGGCATGATGCGGCTGGTTAAGGGTGACCGCTTTGCCATCGATAGTGATCTGGCCGCTATAGTGGCTGTATGCCCCGGAAAGTACGGCCATCAACGTCGATTTTCCCGCACCATTGGCACCCACCAGCGCGTGGATAGCACCACCCTCAAGGGTAAAATCAACCTGATGCAGCGCCGAAAAGCCGCCAAAAGCGATGGAGATATTACGCATCTCCAGGCGGGAGGATACAGGGGGAGGAGAGCTCACGATGCGACAGGCCTTTATCTGGTGGAAAAATAATTTAGCAACGAAACCGTCACTAAAAAATATCAAGCAGAATTTTTTAACACAGACAGGAATTTATGCAACAAACTTAACGACATAAGATACAAGGGAACGGCATAAGGGGTGGGGCTTAAATGTCAGTTTGGTTTTTAATTGCAAATTTGCTTTTAAATTCAACTTCAAGGTCAAGGTCAAGGTCAAGGTCAAGGGCATTCGCTGCGCTCACTGGGCGGCGGCCCAGACCGCCTTTATAGCTTAAAAGTCAATTTACTCCGAGCAAAGGGTTTCGGTTTTATTATTGCAAATTTGCTTTTAGCTTCAAGGTCAAAGTCAAAGTCAAAGTCAAAGTCAAGGTCAAGGGCATTCGCTGCGCTCACTGGGCGGCGGCCCAGACCGCCCAAAGGAGGCGAAGGCGCGCCTCCTTTGGAATCCTGCGCCTTGTCCAAATTGAACAGTGTCGTGCCCTCGGTTGTAGTTCTTTCCAGTGACTTCAGTGTGTGGCCTAAACCACGCCGCTGCGCGGTCCCTTCACTCGGTCGCGAGCCAAAAGCGTCTCGCTCCACGTCGCTCAGCGTAGGTTTTGAATCGGCCAGGAAACATTTAAAGCAAAACCGGCAACATTAAAGGTCAACGGCGAAAGACAAAAAGATAAAAAGATAAAAAGATAAAAAGATAAAAAGTTTGCCGCTGAAACGGCACGGTGTGCATAGTTAGCTGGCACATTCAGAGACGGCGCCGCGCGAAGCGGAGGGAGACGCTTTTGGCTCCCGACCGAGCAAGGGGACTGCACAGCAGCGCGGCTCGTGCCACGCTGGGAGTGACTGAAACATAGCCGGTAATAGGCAGCAGACGAATCAACAACACCAAAAGGCCCAGGATTGTTAAGGAGCGGGCCAGCGCTCCTTAACTCGGTTCGGCACAGCAGGTTAAGTGGCCACTGCAATTATAAAACCGAAACAGCTCCTCGGAGTTAATTGACTTTAAGACAACAATTGCCATTTAAGACATGCTGACTGGCACATTCAGAGACGGCGCCGCGCGAAGCGGAGGGAGACGTTTTTGGCTCCCGACCGAGCAAGGGGACTGCGCAGCAGCGCGGCTCGTGCCACGCTGGGGGTAACTGAAACATAGCCGGTAATAGGCAGCAGACGCATCAACAATACCAAAAGGCCAAGGATTGTTAAGGAGCGGGCCAGCGCTCCTTAACTCGGTTCGGCACAGCAGGTTAAGTGGCCACTGCAATTATAAAACCGAAACAGCTCCTCGGAGTTAATTGACTTTAAGCCATTAATTGCCATTTAAGCCAAAACCCTGACTACATAGCCCATTGACTTTAAAAAAGAAAAATTGCCATTTAAGCCCAACCACCATTGCGCGCAGCATAAAAAACACTTTTTATTACTTTTCGAACGGCTCCCCCAGGGTAAGCATCAACCTGTTGGCCCAGGCAAAAAATGCTGTGGCTTGCACCAGATCCAATAGCTCAAGATCGCTCAGACCCGCTTGCCGTAAACGAGTGATATCCGCCGCATTGGCCGTGGGGGGTGTAGCGGAAAGCGCTGCCGAAAAATCAATCTCTGCCTGCCAGCGAGCGTCCTGACCGACACTCAACACCCCGCCCGGTTGCACATCAAGCAGACGTTGTACCGCCTCGGGCTGCCTGGATAGCTGCGCCGCCTTGCGGGCATGCACCGAAGCACAGTAAATGCAGCCATTGACTTTGCTCGCCACCGCCGCCGCCAGTTCACGCTCTTTGCGTGGTAAACCACCTGCCGTATAAAAAATGCCTTTATCGGTTAAGGTTCGTTGCTCCAGCACCGGCAGATCGCGGGCCAGCAGACGAAAATAATCCGAGTCCGTATGACCAAAACGTGCCAGTGTCGCCTGCTGTGACGCGTTAAATTCAGCTAATGCCTTGGCTGGCAACCAAGGCTCCCAGTTCAGCTCGTCCTGAGTAAAGGCCACCGGAGCGTGGTTGCCGGACTGGGTTTTACGGTCGGTGCGCCATACCGCTGCTACCGCCGTCGTATGACCGTTGTCCGTCACCGGTTTGTCACTAATCAGTCGGTAACCGCGCACTAGTCGACTCTGAAAACTGACAAAAGCAATGAGTTGTGACAACGTCACTATCGCGTCAGTAGACCAGCCAGAGGCCTGTAACGCCCATAAATGCTCGGGGGTGGCATTGGCCGGTTTAAAGCTTAATCTTTCCGCATGAGAGAACGCAGCCTGCAGTTTTTCATCGGCAATGGCGTATTTTTCACCTGCGCTGGCTAATTCTGCGGCGTAGTGCTCGGCCAGCAGGGTATCGCCGTGCCAACGGGCAATTTGTTGGGCGATTTTCAGGCGTGCAGCTAGCGGGAATGAGGCTGTGCCGTCAGCGGCAAATAGCGCCTGATAGCTGCCCTGAGTATGTTCGGTAGCTGCGTCGCGAGTGTTTCTCGCTGCCGCCAGCGGCGAATCGGCGGCGATCTCTGCCAGTGTGTCTAACAGATCGGTGGCCGGTGTTTTCTGGGTCATAGTGTTTCCTTTGCAAGCGCATCATGTAAGGGTTGCGGAACAGTAATTTTACTCGGCGTGGTGCGCGTCCAGCCCAGAGCCGGGGCGACTTTCCTGGCTATCAGCTCAATGGAACGCAAAATATAGGGATGCGGAGGATCGATGGAATGCACCTGAAAGGCCAAATCCGTCACCCGCGCCAACGCCGAGTCCTGCTGTAATGATGCGATAACCTGACGGGCGTCACCGAGATGTACATCAAAAGCAGCAATATAATCATCAAGCGTATCGCCGCGTACCTGATGACCGCTTGCCCGATGATTTTCCGCCTGCCGCCGCAGCCCTTTTTGTGCCAGGTCACGGGCTTGCTGGCCGTCCTCGGTAACAAACGCCGTGCGCGAACCCAAAATACGCGGTTCCACCCCGGCGGGCAGTGCCTCGAGATAGGCATCGATAATCGGATTTTGCAGCTCCGCCAGCGACAGATCGGGACGATCGGCGGGGCGTGGCTGGGTGCGTGACAACATCAGGCCATCACCCGCCGCCCCCGCTCGGGCACCGCCTTCAACGGAGAAGGTCGCCTGCCAGATACGCTTTGCCAGCTGCGGTGCCGGCGGATAAAGCTGATTGCCGTCACCGGCCAGGGCATTACCCTGCCAGCAATCAAGCAGGATCTGCAAATTTTGCGCAAAGGCCTCGCCGCGCTGTTCGCTGGTCAGTCCGAAGGGTAAAAATGATGAAGGTGTGCCTCCGGACCCCAGACCAATCTCCAGACGGCCACCGCTGAGCAAATCGAGTACTGCCGCGTCTTCGGCCACCCGTAGCGCCGACTCCATCGGTAAGGTGATTACACCGGTTCCCAAACGGATATGACGAGTATGGGCGGCGACATAAGCCAGAAAAACCAGCGGTGCGGGCAAGCCGCCCTCATCACGGTGGAAATGGTGCTGCGCTACCCAGGCGCTGTCAAAACCCTGCTGTTCTGCAAAGGCGATTTGCTCGCTAGCCAGTCGGTAGCGCTCCTGAGGACGGGTATCGTCCAGCAGGCGGGTAAAAAATCCGAGTCGTTTACTGCCCATGACTGCTCCTTATTCTGCCGTATTCAACCGGCGTAATGATGGTCGCTACCCTGTCCCGTGGCCGGGACATAGTGCGGAATGGCCTGGATAAGCTCGCGGGTATAGTCACTGGTCGGTCGGGCAAAGATGGCACCAACTTCACCGTTATCTACCTGTTTACCCTGATTGAGCACTGAAACGCTGTGCGAAATTTGCCGTACCGTCGCCAGGTCGTGGGAGATAAACAGATAGGTCAGCCCAAGATCCTGCTGTAACTGTGCCAGCAGTTGCAGAATTTGTGCCTGCACCGTGACGTCCAGCGCCGAGGTGGCCTCATCGAGCACTAAAATCTGCGGTTGCAGGATCAGCGCTCTGGCGATGGCTACGCGCTGCCGCTGACCACCAGACAGCTCCTGTGGTCGGCGTTGCAACAGATCGGCGGGCAGGGCGACACGGTCGACAATGCTTAACACTCTTGTCTGGCGTTCGGCACGACTGAGGCGCGAGAAATTCAGCAGTGGTTCGGCAATCACCTGAAACAGCGTCTGGGAAGGATCCAGCGAGGCAAAGGGGTTTTGATACACCAGCTGGATCTTTTGCCGGATCTGCCGCAGCGCCTCACCGCGCAGCAGCGCAATATCCACGCCGTCAATCAGTAGCTGACCGCTGTCCGGGCGCTGAAACCCCAGCAGCAGACGGGCGAGCGTGGTTTTCCCCGAGCCGGATTCACCGACCAGCGAATGGGTGCTGCCGCGCGCCACCTGGAAGGAAACCTCGTCCAGGGCGCGAAACGCCGGGGCCTGTTTACCGCCCAGCGAGAAGCTTTTACTGACGCGGTTGACCACAATGGCATGGCCTGCCGCCGCTTGCTGTGATGATGGCAGCGGGGCAGTGCGCGGGGTCAACGCCGGGGCATCGGCAAACAGTTGCCGGGTATAGTCACTTTTTGGCGATCGCAGCACCTCGGCGGTAATGCCTTGCTCCTGGACTTTCCCTTTACGGAACACCAGCAGGCGGTCGGCACGCTCTGCCGCCAGCGCTAAATCATGGGTGACAAAGAGCACGGCGGTGCCAAATTCCTGACGCAGCTCGTCGATAAGATCCAAAATACGTTTTTGCACCCGCACATCCAGCGCGCTGGTGGGTTCATCGGCAATAATCAGTGCCGGTTGCAAGGCGATGGCGATGGCAATCAGCACCCGCTGTTTCATTCCGCCGGACAGCTCGTGGGGATACTGATGAAGGCGACTTTGTGGGTGGGTCAGACCGACGCGGGTCAGCAGTTCAACCACTCTTGCCTCACGCTCTTTGCGCGACATTCGACGGTGGATGGCGAGAATTTCTGCCACTTGTTCGCCAATGGTTTTTACCGGGTTAAGCGAACTGGTAGGATCCTGCGGGATCAGGCTGATACGTGCACCACGCAGGCTATCCAGGCGGCGCGATGACCACTGACTAATATCCACACCGTTGAGCAGGATACTGCCTTGTTCGATATGGCCGTTATCGGCCAGCAGACCGATAATCGCCTGCGCAGTGGTGGTTTTGCCCGAGCCGGACTCTCCCACCAGCGCCACTACTTCACCGGGCAGGATCGAGAAGGAAACCTGTTCCACCACTCGGGTCGTGCGCTGGCCGCTGCGATAGGCAATCGACAGATTTTTCAGTTCCAGTACCGGCTGTGGATTGACCACGGCGGTTTGTTGGCGGGCTAACAGCAGGCTCATGAGTGTGTTCTCCGAAATGACTGGCTGATGCGGTTAGCGGCCAGCACCGTCAGGATAACCACCACACCGGGGAAAGTGGTCAGCCACCAGGCGGTGGAAATATAGTTGCGCCCTTCGGCAATCAATAAACCCCATTCCGGCGTCGGTGGCGGGGTACCGTAACCGAGAAAACTCAGGGTCGAAATGGCAAGGATGGCACTGCCAAACTGCAGGGCAGAGAAGGCGATCACCGCCGTAAGCGAGTTGGGCAAGATATGTCGCCAGAGAATTGCAAAAAAGGTGCCGCCGCTGCCGTAAGCCGCCTCGACGTAGTCGCTATGTCGCACCAGAATGGCTTCCGATCGCGCCAGCCGTGCAAAGTTGGCGATGGAGGTAACGCCAACCGCGATAGCCGCATGAACCGTACCAAAGCCCAACAGGATGATCACGCAAAGTGACAGCAGCAGCCCGGGGATCGACAGCAAGACATCGACGATACGCATTACCAGCTTATCCACCAGCCCACCGGTGGCCGCTGCCGCCAGCCCCAGGGCACTGCCGATCACCAGGCCGAGAAACACTGCCACCAACGCGCCGGTCAGAGAGTGCGACGCACCGTAGACAATGCGGGCATAGAGATCGCGCCCCAGTTGATCGGTGCCCAGCCAGTGGGTGCTGCCGGGAGGTAAACGCTGGGCACCGGCCATTCCCTGAGTACCGCTGAAGTGGGTAAATAGCTGCGGGGCGATAGCCCACAGGATCACCACCGCCATTATCAGCCAGGCGAGGATCAGCGTCGGTTGCAGCCGTCGCCAGCGGCGACTGACGGCATAATTAGCCGCAGGGGAGCGCAACACCGGCGTGGTAGCGGGGGCGCTGTCGTTTTTGCTTAAGGGTAAACTGCTCATAAGGTCGCTCCGGCAGAGGGTTTAAGGCGCGGATCGAGGAGCGGATAAAGTAAATCCACCAGTAAATTAATCGCCACGAACGCGGTGGCCGAAATCACCACTATCGCCTGTAACACCGCCAGATCCTGATTGTTCACCGCCTGTTGAGTCAGCTGACCAATACCATTAAGGCCAAATACGGTTTCGGTCACCAATGCCCCGGCGATCAGTTCGCCAAACAGCAGGCCGGCGACGGTCAATACCGGCAGCGTGGCATTGCGCGCCACATGCCGCCACAATACCCGGCTGCGGCTGGCCCCCTTGGCGCGGGCCACCGAGACAAACGGCTGGGTTTGCACCTTGTCGATACTGCGCAGTAGAATTTGTGCCAAGGGGGCGCTGATCGGCACCGCCAGGGTGACCACCGGCAGGATCAAGCCGACCCATTCGCCGGGATTGATCACCGGGATCAATCCGAGGCGAAAGGAGAATACCTGGATCAGCGCAATCCCCAGCCAGAAGGTCGGCACCGAAACAAACAGTGACGGTAAGGTCAATAGCGCCGATTTAACCCCCCGCAACGGCACCAGGTTGGCGAGAAAGGCAATGCCCACTGCCATCAGCGTTGCCAGCAGAAATCCCAGTATTGCCAGGCGAAATGTTGGCGGGAAATTACTGCTTAACAACTCGGTGACCGGCACCCCGGCCTGGATCGAATACCCCAAGTCTCCATGCAGAAAATTGCTCAGCGTATGCAGATATTGCTGCCACAATGGCTGGTCGGCACCATAGGCGGCGCGCATATCGGCAATTTGCGCCGGACTCAGGCCCATGGCAGGATCCTGAAATTTAATCAGGATGGCGTCGCCGGGCAGCATCTGTAACAACACAAAGGACAGCGTAAAGGCGGCCCACAACACCAGCAGGGCCTGACCCAGACGTTCGCTTATATATCGGCTCATCATCAACTCCAGATAACGCGACAGGTTTAGTGTTTTTCCAGCCAGGCGCTGTAGAAACTCGGACGGCCTACCGCTTCAAAATTGACGTCATGCAAATAAGGTGCACCGGCAAACACTTGTGGCTCTTCAAAAATAGGGATTTCATAGGCCTGATCCAGCAGATAGCGTTGGGCATCCCCGGCCAGCGCCAGACGTTTTTGCGCATCGACTTCGGCGGAGATATCCACTAACAGGCCATTAAGTTTGTCGTCTTTAAAGCTTTTTACCTTGCTGCTCAACCCCCCCAATTGCAGCAGAGCATCGCGGTTGCTGGGGTAGAATTCACTTTTGATTACGTCGGGGTCGGCGCGTCCTACTTCCACCACGTTGACCGGAGTTTTTAGCGGATCCAGGCTGTCGGCCACTTTGCTACCGGCATCACCGGCGAGAATGGTCAGCTTGACGCCGAGCTGCCCCCATTGCTGGGCGACCAGTTGCAGCACCTCTTTGTTTTGCGGTTGCGGCAGGGATTCATAGATAGTCAGCGCCAGCGGTTTACCCTCTTTCTGCCGGATACCCTCCGCGCCCGGTTGCCATCCGGCTTCATCCAGCAGCTTTTTCGACAGCGCGGGATCGTATTGCAGCTTGTCGCTGAGATTGACATACCCGGCGGCCGAGGCGGCAATCACCGAGGTGGCCTGCGGATAGTTGGCTGAGAACAGGGTGTTGACGATCTGCTTGCTGTCGGTGCCGTGCAACAGCGCCTGACGCACGCGAATATCGGCCACTAGCGGGTTGTCGGGACGGAAAGAGATGCCGTCATTGACGCCGCGGGTAGAAGGGGCGTAGATCGGGAATTTTTTCTCGTCAGCCTGTTTTTCGTCATAGGCCTGCACCTGACGGATAAAATCAGCCTGTCCGGCAAGCAATGCACCGATCCTGACACTGTCTTCGCCGGTAACAATTACCTTGATCGCGTCAAGATTGGCGCGGCCCTGCTGCTGAAGCTCTTTCGGTCCCCAGTTGTAGTCTTTGCGCGCAGTTAAATCGACTTCGCGGCCGAGGGTTTCGGCGCTAACCACAAAGGGACCGGAGCCGATAATATGACGGGCGTCGCCCAGTGCATCAAAATCTCGTTCCAGCGTGCTTAACGACACCAGCCCCGATCCAATGGTTGCGGTACCTTGCAGGAAACCCGGTGACGGTTTTTTAAAGTAGAACTTGACCGTTTGTGCATCGATTACTTCGCTGTGATCGTAATTGTTGATCACTTCTGACACCGGTAAATGATGCGCTTTATTGCCCAGACCATAGGTGTCAAAGTTTTTGGCCACTGCGTTGGCGTCCAGCGGTGTGCCGTCGGAAAAGGTCACCCCGGGACGCAGCACAAAAGTGTATTGGGTTTTATCGGCGTTGGTGGTCCAGGATTGCGCGATCCACGGTTCGATTTGCAGGGTTTTCGGGTTTTGGTAGGTCAGTTTATCGGTGATTTGGTTCAGTATGCCGCCGTTGGGATAAAAGCCACCGGCAGGTGGATAGAGGTTGGTGTGTGCCTGCTGCTCAAGATAAATCAGTGTCCCGCCTTTGACTGGCGCACTTTCTGCTGCCCAAACGGCATTATTCCCGGTTAACAGGGCCAGCGTAAGCCCTAATGCCACAGTACTGAATCGGCGAGTTGTCTGCATGTTGCTTTCCTTTATATTTTTGATTTGAGGCGCGCATCGAGGTAACTCACGCAGGTGAGGGATGCGAACCTGTTCATAACAAACCAAATCAAAAGGAAGATGAAATAAGGAATTTAGCTATCCATAGCCAGTTAAGTGCAATAGAAAATCGCCTTATTGCTGCCAGAAATGTTGGCCGGGCGCCTTAGGGCATTTGCTGCCGATGATGATATTGACGGCAGGCGCTGATAAAAGCGTCAAACAGCTTTTTCGATACCGGATCGGTCATGCTGTGCCATTCCGGATGCCATTGCACGCCAAGGGCAAAGGGGTGCTGACGGATACTGACCGCTTCCACCAGATTATCCGGGGCCACGGCTTCGACAGTCAGCTCCGCACCGAGGCGATTGGCCCCCTGACCATGCAGAGAGTTGACCTGAAAATGCTGGTATCCCGGCAGCAATTCCGACAATAACCCGCCGGGTATGACAGTTACCGGATGCACCAAATCATATTGCCTGTCATGAGGCAGCGTGGTGTCTTCGCGGTGATCCATATAGCCGGGTTGTTCCTGCACTTTACGAAACAGACTACCGCCGGTGGCGACCACCAGTTCCTGCATACCGCGACAGGCGGCAAACAGAGGAATACCTTGCGCCAGCGTGGCTTTGATCAACGCCATACTCAACTTGTCGCGACCTGGATCGGCCAATTCTTCGACCCCTTCTTCACCATAGAGATGAGGTTCGATATTGCTCGGGCTGCCGGTAAGGAAAATGCCGTCAAGGCGGGAGAGCACACTGTCGATGGCTCCTTCTTTGGTCGCCAGCTCATGGGGCAGGGCGACGGGCAGGCCGTTGGCATGGAAGATAGCGTCGAGGTATTTTTCGTGCACGGTCAGGGCGGGGTTATTATCAATACTGTTCTCGCACATGACTACGCCAATAATGGGTCGATAGGCGACGGAGGACGCGTTACGCGATTTACTGCTGCGTGAAGTGGAAGAAATACTGTCCATTTTATCGCCTCGTTTAGTTGCTTAAAATGTTGAAAGCCCACCTATTGTTATACCTCCCATGCAATATATTCACAATCCTACTGTGTGTTGCCACTGCTTCTCCCTCTAAAATTAACAAAATCGCAACTATTGCAAAAGGCAGATGATGGGACTATGGTTTTTATCGGGTGCGCATTATTTATCAATTGGCCAACACTTCAGGGTGCTTATAAATACGGGAATAAGACATTGGACAGTAAGAATTAACCTTGGCGAGCGTTACCATTTCGGTAATGCAATAAACGCCAGTCACAGGAAAACGGCGGAATTATTATGCAAGCATTGGATATTATGAAAAAAACTATCGAAGTTGAACACTTCGTAATCCCTGGCGAAGAAGAGCGAAGTAGCGCGTTCCAGGATGAAGTCACACAATACCTGGAACGTCACCCTCAAACCCTTCATGTCGATGTCCTCCTTACAGATCTCAACGGTAGTTTTCGCGGTAAACGCATTCCCCTTACAGCGCTGCGCAAAATCGAACAAGGTTGCTATTTCCCGGCATCCGTCTTTGCCATGGATATTTTAGGTAATGTGGTAGAAGCAGCGGGACTGGGTCAGGAACTGGGTGAACCCGACAGAATGTGTCTGCCCGTCCCCGGCACCTTAACCCCTTCAGCGTCCGATCCGGAACATATTGGCCAGTTACTGTTGACCATGCTTGACGAAGATGGCACTCCCTTTGACGTTGAACCCCGCAATGTATTGAATCATATCTGGCAGACATTGCGCCAACGGGGCCTGTTCCCGGTGGTAGCGGTAGAGTTGGAGTTCTATCTGCTCGACAGGCAGCGAGATGCCGAGGGCGCACTGCAACCGCCATGCACCCCGGGCACGCAGGAACGCAGTTTGCAGACCCAGGTTTACTCGGTAGACAATCTGGATCACTTTGCCGATGTGCTTAACGATATTGACCGTCTGGCGCTGATCCAGGGCTTACCGGCCGATGGTGCTTTGGCCGAGTCTTCACCCGGTCAGTTTGAGATCAACCTGCATCATAGCGACAATGTATTACGCGCCTGCGACCAGGCGTTAACGCTAAAAAGGCTGGTGCGACTGGTGGCCGAAAACCATGATATGGACGCCACCTTTATGGCCAAACCTTATGACGATTTCGCCGGTAGCGGTATGCATATCCACCTTAGCGTGCTGGATGATAACGGCAAAAACCTGTTTGCCGATGCCGACGGTGAGGATTCTGCGCTGATGAAGAAAGCGCTGGCGGGGATGATTGCCATGATGCCCGCTTCCATGGCGATACTGGCTCCCAATATCAATGCCTATCGCCGTTTTCAGCCCGGGATGTATGTGCCAATCCAGGCGTCCTGGGGACATAATAATCGTACGGTGGCGCTGCGGGTTCCCTGCAGCGATGCCGCTAATCACCGCGTGGAATACCGCGTTGCCGGTGCCGATGCCAACCCGTATCTGGTGGTTGCCACGGTGCTCGCCGGTATGCTGTATGGCCTG
This sequence comes from Rouxiella aceris, assembly GCF_012933545.1. Lineage (GTDB taxonomy): Bacteria > Pseudomonadota > Gammaproteobacteria > Enterobacterales > Enterobacteriaceae > Rouxiella > Rouxiella aceris. Next base: position 136,546 of record NZ_JAADJU010000005.1, read on the forward strand.
GATAATAGCCTGCCGCTGCCAGAATCGGTCACCGGTAACGGTCTGGAACAGGAAGGACTGCCGCTGCCAATCCGCCAGAGCGATGCCTTATATGAATTTGAACATCAACCTGAACTGAAGAAATATCTGGGGGCGCGTTTTAGCCATGTTTACCATAGCTGTAAGTCCGATGAGCTACTGCAGTTTGAACGTCGCGTCACCGAAACAGAAATCGACTGGATGCTGAGAAATGCCTGACCGCTAAGCCGTCAGCCCACCAGGAGCGCCGTCGGTGGGGCATTATCGACGACGTCCAGGCTGTGTGGTCTGTCGGGTTATAAAAGAAATTGGCTACAAGAGCCTTTAAAATCTTGTCTTCCACCACAGAGTTGGTGCAAAATAGCGCCAATGCAGAATAACCGACGCCTTAACCGCGCCGGTTATTTTTTTTGCATGGCTTTTTAAACTAATCCAACAGAGGCCGGACTTAGATCCGGATAGATAACCAGATTTTGTGCTCGGCGCCAAATAAACCACGCTCGGCACTATGAGGAAATATAAAATGGGGCAATTCTTCACATCTCTACCGGTGCCTGCCGGTGTTGCTTTCCACGCTGGGCCATCGCTGGCCGTTTTGACGTCTATGCTGCGCGACGTGAAGATCAATCCCCCCTTTATATTATCTCGTTATCCATCACGACGTTTTCCCACTCCGTTGCTGATTTCGGCGGCAGGCAAGGGAGGACGTCGTCATGTCGCATAATCTGAACGCTGCTGTTTCTGCTGCCCCTCGGGTCAAACTGCGCCGTACCCTGACGCTGGTGCAGGTGGTGATGATGGGCCTGGCCTATCTGCAACCCATGACCATTTTTGATACCTTTGGTATTGTCACCAGCATGACCGACGGCCATGTTGCCAGCGCCTATATTTTTGCGCTGATCGCCGTGCTGTTTACTGCGGTGAGCTACGGCAAACTGGTACAGCGTTTCCCTACCGCCGGATCGGCGTACACCTATGCGCAAAAATCCATTAGCCCTTATGTCGGCTTTATGGTCGGCTGGTCCTCGCTGCTTGATTATCTGTTTATGCCGATGATCAATATTCTGCTGGCGAAAATCTATCTTGAAGCCATCTTCCCGGGGATCCCGTCGTGGATCTTTGTGGTGGCGCTGGTAGGGCTGATGACTGCCATCAACCTGCGGGGTATCAAGCTGGTGGCCAATATGAACAGTATTGTAGTGGTGATCCAGGTTGCCATTATGGTCGGTATTGTTGGCCTGCTGGTTTATGGCGTCTACCACGGCGAAGGTGCCGGTACGCTGGTGAGCGAAAAGCCGTTCTACTCGGAAAATGCCCATATGCTACCGATGATCACCGGAGCCACCATCCTGTGCTTTTCGTTTCTCGGCTTTGATGGCATCAGCTCGCTGTCGGAAGAGACCCCCAACGCCGGCAAAGTGATCCCGCGAGCTATTTTCCTGACCGCATTGATTGGCGGCATTATTTTTGTGGTGGTGTCCTACTTCCTGCAACTCTATTTCCCGACCATTGCCCGTTTCAACGATCCCAATGCTTCGCAGCCGGAGATCATGCTGTTTCTCGGCGGTAAACTGTTCCAGTTTATTATTCTGTGCTTCTCATGCGTAACGGTATTGGCCTCGGGGATGGCGGCACATGCCGGGGTTTCACGTCTGCTGTATGTGATGGGGCGCGACGGCGTATTCCCGGAGAAAATCTTTGGTTATGTCCATCCCACCTGGCGCACGCCAGCGGTAAACGTGTTGCTGGTCGGTTTGGTGGCGCTGTCGGCCATCAGCTTTGATCTGGTTACCGCTACCGCGTTGATTAACTTTGGCGCGCTGGTGGCCTTTACCTTTGTTAACCTGTCGGTGATTTCACAGTTCTATATTCGTGAAAAACGTAACCGTACACTGCGCGATCATATCCATTATCTGATCCTGCCGGTAATTGGTGCCCTGACCGTGGGGGCGCTATGGCTTAATCTGGAAGCCAGCTCAATGACCCTGGGACTGGTATGGGGCGCTATTGGCCTGATCTATCTGGCATTGATCACCCGCCGCTTCCGCCAGCCACCACCGCAGTTTAGCGAAGAGATCGCCTAGTTATCCTGACTGGCTAAAAACTCAGAGTGAGCGCTGCTTGCTCTGAGTTAATTTCACCACTGAGGCAGGCTATTGCCATTTGCGGTTTTGAAGCACAACCCGGTATCCGTCATCATCCACAAAAGTAGCACCGTCAATATCCCAATAGGGGTTAAACGATAGCGTCCTGATAAAACCGGCCTTATCCATCCGCAAACATGCGGCCTCCCAGGATTCTTTTTCGGGGATATAGAGTACGAGCAGATCCTCTTCTGAAGGTGAGGGGGAAAGCGGGTGGTCGTGGCATTGTGTAAACTCAAGATGCCAGCTCAGGTCATTTCGTCCCAACATATAGCCGCTAAAGCCTTGATGATTTGAAAAAGAGCCTATTTGCTCCAGGTTAAGCCCGCGACAATACATTTCGCTGCTTTTAAGCAGATCACTTACCGGGCGTGCAATGCGCAGATGGCAAAAACTCATAATCTCTCTGTTGTAAAAGATTTATCTCTTTATTTTACAATAGCATTCATCCAAGAAACTGCGTATGACCAAGGCATGCTTGTAACTTTTCTTGTACTGTATAAAAATACAGGCACATAGTTAATAGGATGCAAAAATATGAAAAGAGTTCGCTATAACCTCTCTATTGCCGTTTTTGTGTTACTGAGAAGAGGGGATGAGATCTGCATGCTGCGTCGCAGCGGAACCGGCTGGATGGACGGGTTTTATAGCTTACCAGCAGGGGGACTGGAAGAAAAAGAGACGCTTTCCGCAGCGGCATGTCGAGAGGCGAGGGAAGAGATTGGTGTCAGCATCTCTGCTGCTAATCTGCGTTTAGCACACTCCATGCATGTCTGGACGGAAGATCGCTCATGGATGGGGCATTTTTTTACCTGTAGCGAGTGGCAAGGAGTCCCTTACCTGGCTGAACCGGACAAACATTCAGAGTTGACCTGGCAACATATTGCCAATCTGCCAGCAGATACTATTCCTTACGTTCAACAGGCGATTGGGCAAATTATTTCTCATCATCCTTATTCAGAATATGGTTGGTAGCGGGATATGTACTTCAGACCGCAACAATCTCTAACGGCTTCTCTTTGCTAATCAATATGCTTTCGCGCTGATTATAGATAATTGTGTTATCGGGTACGCTTTTATTCACAAAGGTCATGGCGCCGATAGTGACATTGCTGCCAATAATAATTCCGTCACCTATTATGCAGCAGTTGGCGCCAATATCGATATTATCGCCAATAACGACGTCCCCTGGCTGGCCATCATATTTCACGCCAATGGTCACGTTTTGCCGAATATGCATATTGCGGCCAATATTGCTGCTGCCAGTGATGACAATACCCACGTAGTGGGAGATGCGCATACCGGTACCGATTTTAGCGTTCAGGCTGATATCCAGCCCGTATTTATTACGCAGTTTGCGGCCAATGCGTAAAGCAATTTTTTGCTGACGCTTGCCTCCGTTCTGATAAAGATAGCTGGCGATACGCCACCAGAAATAGTAACGGCGATCGGGGGTTTTCAGCGCACGATGCACAACCCGAAACCAGCTAAAAGGCCGGGGTTTTACCGCACCAATCACTTCATCCTGCAGACATTGTTTTAAATGCTGATAGTCAGCAGTGCGCATAATATTGTCCCCAATAGCGATTATTTATCAGTGATTGACCTGGCTGCATAGGTTCTAACCCACCAGCTGTTTGCCGTAATCGAACAGGGCTTTGAGCAGCGCGGTTTTTTCTGCGTTGTCTTCGTAGAGGTTATATAGCGCTTCCAGTTGCAGCACATAGTCCTGCACACGTTCGGCACTTAACATTTCCTGGCGATGAGCTAACCACCGGCGTTGTTCATTGTCATCCAGGGTTGCCGGGTAGTTGCGGGCACGAAAACGAAAAAGCAGGGTTTCCAGACGCGGATCCTGAAAACGCAGATCCAGCGCCGGCAGGTTCTCGGGCGCGGTTTGCTGGATAATGCGCAGGGTGGCGCGATCGGCATCGCCAAAAAAACCGTCATACAGCCGGGCATCGACATCTTCTGACGGGGTAAAGGGTTCAGCTTCGGCATACAGCGCCACCACTTTTTCTCGTACTTCGCTGTGCTGGCGCAGCAGCTGCAAATTTTGCAGGCACTGCTGGCGATCGATCTCCAGCCGTAGCGCATTTTCCGGCAGCAGCGTTTTTGCCGGTGCCAGCACCGGACATTTATTAATATGCAGCAGCTTGATGGGTAGCGGTGACTGGCCAGGAAGCAGGTTTTCACGACGCGTATACAAACGCTCACGCATTTGATCGGCATCCAGTTCCAGCAGCGGGGTCATATCTCCCGCCAAATCGCAGACGATCACCGCATTTTTATTGTCGGGATGCCAGGCCAGCGGCGCAACCCAGCTGGTATTGCCGCGTGCCGCACCAAACATACCGGATACATGCACCAAAGGCGTCATTAACGGAATATCAATCAGCGCATTGATTTTATGTTTGCTACGGTGCTCCAGCAAATAAGCGAACAGCCTTGGCTGTGCCTGTTTGACCAGCTTGGCCATGGCGATAGTGGCATAAACGTCGGCCATGGCGTCATGGGCATTCTCATGTTCAATGCCGTTGGCTCGCGTTAAATGCTCCAGGCGAAAGCTGGGAAAGCCGTCATCATTTTCTGGCCAGTTAATGCCTTCAGGGCGCAATGCATAGCAGGCACGCATTACGTCCAGCAGATCCCAGCGAGAATTGCCATTTTGCCAGCTGTAGGCATAAGGATCGTAGAAGTTGCGGTAAAAGATATTACGGCTGACTTCATCATCAAAACGAATATTGTTATAGCCGACAATACAGGTACCGGGCACGCTAAAGGCCTGGTGGATTTGCGCGCTGAATTCTGCCTCGTTCACCCCTTTCTCCAGCGCCAGCTGTGGAGTGATGCCGGTGATCATCACCGCTTCTGGTTGTGGCAGATAGTCATCCGCCGGACGGCAATAGATCACCAGAGGCTCTTCAATAATATTGAAATCAGCGTCAGTGCGCACTCCGGCAAACTGCGAAGGGCGGTCCATTGCCGGATTTTTGCCAAAGGTCTCGTAGTCGTGGAAGTAGAAGGTAGGTTGTACTGGTTTGTCTGACATTGCGCTTTTTTGCCTGTTTAATTATCTGGTTGTCTATTCAAACCAATGCGTTATCTGCTTCAAAAGACCTGCAACCTGCTTTAATGCTCAGCGGGTACAGCGGACGAAAGGGGCCACATTGGGTAGAGAACGCACTTTGCGGTGGGTAGAGAATATATCACGGCTGGCGGTGACACAAAATCGGGTTGATAACTCGCTAAGCCGACAAAATGCAAACGACGCGCGAGAAATCCGCGATGGCTCGACGATAGCCGGTCATTAGCAACATTTTTGACCGTTTTAACTGAAAAGTGCGCAATTGCTTGATAAATGCCGGGTGATCGTCGGCTATAACTCGGCTAAAATATGAGAATATTATTATCCCGGTTGTTTAACCAGGCGGTACCGGCTGTGCGTTTAGATAAGACTATCTCCCCACTGGACAATGTTATTTACACCAACTATCGCATTACGCATGGTTTGCGAATTGCGCTGGCCTTTGTTCTCACCTTTTTGATTGTCCGCCTGACGCATCTGCCCGAAGCGACCTGGCCGATGATCACCTTGGTGGTGGTGATGGGGCCGATCTCGTTTTGGGGCAATGTGGTGCAGCGCGTCACCGAAAGGATTATGGGCACCATTGGTGGCTCGATCTCCGGGTTGATTGCATTGTGGCTGGAGGTCTATTCCTTGCCACTCATGCTGATCTGGTGCGGGCTGGTGATGTTTGCCTGTGGTTACCTGACGCTGGGCAAACGCGCCTATGCGGCATTACTTCTGGGCGTCACCCTGGCGGTGGTCACCGGCGCCGGTCCGGGAGATATGGAAACCGCGCTCTGGCGCAGTGCCGATGTGATCATCGGTTCCCTGCTGGCGTTGCTGTTTACCAGCATTTATCCGCAGCGGGCCTTTATTCACTGGCGCATGCAGATGTCTGATTATCTGATGTCACTCAATAAGCTGCACAGCGCCTGGCTGTCGCCCAATATGCTCGAACGGCCGCGTTTGCAGTTCAGGCTAAAGTTGGCAATGTCGCAGATGGTGAAAATGCGTGCTTTACACGCTGCTTCCAGCAAAGAGTCGCGTATTCCCCGCGAAGTATTTGATGCTATCCAGACCCTGAGTCGCAATCTGTTGTGTACCCTGGAAATGCTGGCCGATGCCTATTGGAGCTCGCGGGAAAGTCATTTTATTATGCTTAATGCCCACACTCTGCGTCATACGCAACGTTCGATCCTTGACTCGCTGGAAAAACTCAGCCATATGTTGCGTAATGGCTCGATGGGCGATGAGCTGAAAATCAGCAACCAGCTGGCGGGATCCGCGCTGGAGTTGCAGGAGCTGATGCAGTCAATGAAAAGTGGACAGGAACATCAGGCGCAGATTTACGGCTATGTCTGGTTAAGCATGCAGGTGACAGAACAGCTTAAATCTTTGGGGGATTTAATCACCCTGGCGATGGATAAACATGAGCCAATGCCGCCCGTCGTCCACAGCGATACGCAGCCAGAACAACAAGAATAAACTGAAAGCAAGACAAGGGATTTTTGTCTGTCGGCGAAAACGGGTAAGATAAGTAACAGGGCTTTGTCATGCATCATAGCAAACGACGCTTTTGCTGCTAGTCTGTACCCATATTGCGGGCAGTCAGTAACAGTATCTGTGTAACTTAATCGAAGGTGTAAAAATGGATCATACTACTAAGCCGAGTTTCCAGGATGTCCTGGAGTTTGTGCGTATTTTTCGTCGTAAAAACAAACTTCAGCGCGAAATTGTCGACAATGAAAAGAAAATCCGTGACAACCAGAAGCGTGTTTTGCTGCTCGACAACCTGAGTGACTACATCAAGCAAGGAATGAGCATTGATGACGTGCAGGGCATTATCGCCAACATGCGTGGCGACTATGAAGATCGCGTTGATGATTACATCATTAAAAACGCCGATCTGTCGAAAGAACGTCGTGAAATGTCGAAAAAACTGAAAGCGATGGGCGAAGTAAAAGCGGCCGAAGTCAAAGCCACTGAAAGCAAGTAATTTATCGCCAGCCCTGCACTTGGCAGCGGATGACGATGTGTTAATCACCGGGCCTTGTGCCCGGTTTTTTTATGCCCGAATGTCTATTGCGCCGCCCGTCTCACCTGGTTTAGCCATTGCTTAAGCAACGCCTGACGACCCGCCCAGAGCGATTCGGCTTTTTCGACACTGACAATCTCAAAACGCAGACGATCGCCGGGTTTGGCCTGTCCAAGGCGGGCCAGATCGGCGCGGATCACGGTAGCAATTTTGGGATAGCCGCCAGTGGTCTGCCGGTCGTTCATCGCGATAATCGGCTGACCATTACCGGGGATCTGAATGCTGCCGCGGGAAATGGCATCGGAGACAATATTAAATCCTTTGCTATGCGCCACCGCATGACCGGTCAGGCGATAGCCCATACGGTCGCTTTGCTCGCTGATGCGATATTCGCTACCCAGAAAATCGGCCATGCCCGCTGAAGTAAAATGGTCGTCCTGCGGACCGGCGATCACCCGCACCGGGCGGCGTTCGCGCTGTGGCATCAGCCGCTGTTCGGGTTTGCTGCCCGTGGTCAGGGGGGCGGAAGCTGCACCATTTAGCGGCAACCAGTCGCCTTTTTGTAGCGGTCTGCCGCTGAATCCGCCTAATCCGGCGCGCATCAGCGTCGATACGCTGCCCATCACCGGCTGTACCTTAAAACCGCCCGCCACCGCCAGATAACCGCGCGCACCGCTAAGGGTGCGGGTAATACGCAGTGTACTGCCTGGTTGCAGCGTCAAGCGTTGATAAGGGGCCACCGGTTGCTCATCGATGCTTAACGCCATATCACCGCTTACTGCCAGGCAGCAGGGCTGATTGCCGGTCAGGCGCAACGTGGCACCGGTCAGGGTAAACTCCAGCGCGCCCTGATCCTCGTCGTTGCCGACCAGTGCGTTGGCAATGGCAAAGCTCATTTCATCCATGGCACCGGAGGTCGGTACGCCGCGATCTTCAAAGCCAAAGCGCCCGAGATCCTGCAAGCTGGTATATAAACCGGGGGATAACACCTCAAAACCGTTATTCATTGCCACGTCCACTCGGGTAAAAAGTCATCCTGCGCCAGTAAATGACGATATTCGTCGTCGTCGATGGCGGTAAAACGGATACCATCGCCGGCGCTAAATAGAAAAGGTTCTGCGCGCTCAGGGGCAAAGCTACGCACCGGAGTGCGGCCAATCAGGTGCCAGCCGCTCGGCGCGGCAACGGAACCGACGGCAGTTTGCATGCCGCCGATGCTGATACTGCCTGCCGGAACTTGCAGTCGCGGCGAGTCGCGGCGGGAGGTATGCAACAGGGGATCGAGACCGCCGAGATAGGCAAAACCCGGCATAAAGCCAATCATATAAACGCGATAGACGGCGGCAACGTGGCGCGCCACTACGTCCTGCGGGCTAAGTCCATGCGACTGTGCCAGCCACTCCAGATCGACCCCCTGTTCGCCACCGTAGTTGACTGGAATGGTCCACAATCGCACCGGTGGCGCGGGTTGATCGGCCTGAGACAACAGGTCATGCAGTGCGCCGATAAGCTGTGCCTGCCGGGTTTGGGTGGCGTCATAGTTGACGGTCAGCGCACGGTAGGTGGGGATCAGTGAAGTCACACCGCGTATCGCCGCCAGCTGGATACGCGAGGCCAAGGCGGTAACACGGCTGTTGATGGCTTCATCGATCACTTCACCAAAATCGACATATACCGCCTGATCGGCAATGGGCAGGATCCGCCACGGAGCTGGGGTCTGGGTCACATACTTTCCTTCGGTTTCGTACTTTTTAAATAGCTTGCAATGTGGAATACTTTTGGCATACCAATGGTGTGCTGTCAATACACTCGCGACAAGGTCATGGAGAGTGGCAACACTTTTGCATCAACCTGCTTACTTCTGACCTGGCATATCGGTAACAGAGACACGCAAGAATAGTGCCAGTCGTGCAGACCGGTGCAGGCATACGGTTTATTTACCCGGAGAGATAAAAATATGTTGATCGACCTTAACAGCGATATGGGCGAAAGTTTTGGTGCCTGGAAAATGGGCGAAGACCAAGAGATGCTGACGATTGTCACCTCGGCAAATATTGCCTGCGGTTTTCACGCTGGCGATCCCGATGTGATGTTTAATACGCTTAGCGCCGCCCGCGCCAACGGTGTCGGTGCCGGGGCGCATCCGAGCTTTCTGGATATTCAGGGCTTTGGTCGTCGGCAAATTCTCGGTGAAACGCCGGCGCAAATTGAGCGTCAGGTGATCTACCAGATTGGTGCCTTGCAGGCGCTGGCGGCAAGTCAGGGTTATCCGTTGCAGCATGTCAAAACCCATGGCGCGATGGGCAATATGGCCGCAGAAGATCCCCTGCTGGCCATGGCGGTGGCGAGGGCTATCCATAGCGTCGATCCGCAGTTGATTATGGTGGTGATGCCGGGGATGGAAACCGAAAAGGCGGCGGAAAAAATGGGCCTGCGCATGGTGCGTGAAATCTATGCCGATCGTGCTTACACCGAGAGCGGAACCCTGGTGTCACGCAAACTGCCCGGTGCGGTGATCCACGATGCGCAGCAGGCAGCCGCGCGAGTGATGCAGATGCTGGAAAGCCAGGCGATTATTACCCTCGACGGAAAAAAACTGCCCACGCGTATCGACAGCATTTGTGTGCATGGCGATACGCCGGGGGCGGTCGAGATGGCGCGCCAACTGCGCACTCTGCTGGAAAGCAATGGCCTGACGTTGGCACCCATGGCAAAAGTGATTGCCTGATCTACGCCCGCCTTAATCCGCCTGACGGCGGGTTTCCCAGATTTGCGGATTAATCAGCGACGCCGGGCGGCGGTTGTGCAAAATAGCCAACACGCCACTGACTGCCGCACTGGCCATACGCATCAGTGCCTGCTCCGCCGACGCGGCGGTGTGCGGGGTCAGCACCACATTGCTTAATTGTGCCAGCGGACTGCTGGCCGACAGCGGCTCTTCGGCAAAGACATCCAGACCGGCACCGGCAATTTGCCCACTTTGCAACGCGGCGATCAGCGCCACTTCATCCACCAGTGCACCACGGCTGGTATTGATCAGATAGGCGGAAGGTTTCATCAGCGCCAGCTGCTCGGCACCGATCAAATGGTGGGTTTCCGGCAATGACGGGGCATGTATGGACACCAGATCGCTGCTGGCGAGCAGTTGCGGCAAGCTTGCGGCTTTGTGCAGGCCCTGTGCCGCCAGCTCCTCAGCGCTGCAACGGGTTAATACCTGCACCTGCATACCCATCGCGTTGGCCAGTGTCGCCGTCAGTTGACCAATGGCACCAAAACCTATCACCCCCAGCGTAGCGCCACAGAGTTCACTTAATCCCCCCTGAAATCTAAAGGAAAACTCCCCCTTACGCACCGCCTGATCCGCCGCCGGAATGCGTTTGGTCAGCGCAAACATTAACGCCAGGGTATGTTCCGCCACCGAACGATGATTGGTGCCGGGAGTATTAAATACCGCAATACCCAGATCGTTAGCGGCTGCCAAATCGATGCCATCAATGCCGACACCATGTACGCCGATTGCCCGTAAATTAGGCAATTGCACCATGGTTGTGCGCGAAAATTGACCGCTGCGATAAATCGCCGCCACCACTTGATCGGCTGGCGCGCTGGCACAGGCTGCTTCACCCACCAGAGGTTCCACGCCGTTTTCCCTGAGTTGCTGCAAGCCGCTGGCATGGATCGGCTGCGGAATAAGACAAAATTTTTTCATTTTCTCACTCTTTTTTGATGCAGATCGTTTGTTTGGCATTTTAATTGCATTTCTTGTGTATACCAAAGGAATTCCAAAAATAGCAGTCCTGTTTTTTTATAGCGAGAGGAATTGTATGACCGCCGAAAACGACTCATCTCTGTCCGATTTTGTATTGGATGCGACACGCGGCACCGCCGTAGCTTTACAGCAAGGCCAGGTGTTGAGCATTACCAATCTCCAGGGAAATCAAGTTGTTGATACTTGGGCTGTGATGCAGTCTGACCCCTTCGAATATTCATCTATGGAGCACACCCGCTCGGTGAACAGCAATCTGTTCTATGAGCAGGGGATGCCGGTGGTTAGCATCTATCGTCGGCCGATGTTTACGCTGATCGGTGACAGCACACCGGGCCGTCATGACACCTTGCTCTGCCCGTGCAATGCCGCGATTTACCGGGAACTGGGTTGCTGTGACTACCATCGTAGCTGCACCGATAATTTTCATGAAGCGCTGGCGGAAAAACAGATCACCCTGCCGTTTACGCCGGCTTCCCTCAACCTGTTTATGAATGTCCCCATCACCGAAGCCGGTGAACTCGACCGCGTACCGCCGCGCTCTGTCGCCGGGGATCAACTGCAACTGCGCGCCGAGGCAGATATTTACCTGGTGCTGTCTGCCTGTCCGCAAGATATCACGCCAATTAACGGTGCTGGCCGCCAGCCTGCCGATATTGGCCTGCGCGTCTCTTCCGCGTCGGCGGTGGATAATGCGAAAAGCGTGCCGAAGGAGGCGAAGTAATGGCAACAGCTGCACCTTTACTGACAATTAAAGAGCTGAATAAAAGCTATGGCGATCTGCACGTACTGAAAAATGTCGCTCTCGACGTTCACGCCGGGGAAGTGGTGTCGATTATTGGTGCCAGTGGATCGGGGAAAAGTACTTTTTTGCGCTGCCTGAACGTGATGGAAATGCCGCAAAGCGGTTTTATGAATTTTGACGAGTTCTCGTTTGATTTCCGCGATGGCGCTCGTGCCCAACCCACTGATGAACAGCTGCGTTTACTGCGTGCCCGCATTGGCATGGTGTTTCAGAGCTATAACCTGTGGCCGCATATGACGGTGCTGGAAAACGTGATTGAAGCGCCGCTGCGGGTGAAAAAAATGTCGCGCAAGCTGGCGATTGAGCTGGCGGAAAGTTTGTTAAGCCGTGTTGGGCTGTATGAAAAGCGTCATCAATATCCGGCCAGGCTCTCCGGTGGCCAGCAGCAGCGGGTAGCCATTGCCCGTGCACTGGCCATGAAACCGCAACTGATGCTGTTTGATGAAGTGACCTCGGCGCTCGATCCCGAGCTGGTGGGGGAAGTGCTGGCACTGATGGCATCGTTGGCGGAAGAGGGCATGACCATGCTGCTGGTCACCCATGAAATTGCTTTTGCCCGTGAGGTCTCTTCGCGCGTGGTGTTTTTCGATCAGGGAGTGATGGCCGAAGACGGGCCACCGCAAAGCGTATTGCATAACCCGGAGAGTCCGCGTCTGCGTCAGTTCCTCAGCCGAATTTTACACGAAGACCTGAAAGGGTCGCCGGAGAAACAGCCATGAGCCAACTGTGGAGTGATATCAATATTTATGGCATGGGGTTTCTCGATGCTGCCTGGACCGTTTTGCTGATCACCATTTCAACTATCGTGCTTAGTTGGGTATTTGGCTTTATGGCGGTATCGGCCAAAACCTCGTCGGTAAAATTTTTTCGCGGTATTGGCCGTTTCTATATCTGGTTTATTCGCGGCACCCCGGCGTTGATCCAGGTGTTTGTGGTTTATTTCGGCTTTCCGCAAATTGGCATTCATTTATCGCCCTTTGTTGCCGGAGTATTGGCGCTGGCATTAAACAGTGGTGCCTATGTGGCCGAGATTATCCGTTCCGGGCTCAAAGCCATTCCGCGTAGTCAGATGGAGTCTGCCTCGGCACTGGGGATGAGCAAAGGGGAGATTATGCGTCGCATTGTGTTGCCGCAGGTGTTCCGTATTGTGCTGCCGCCGCTGACCAACGAAGCGATCTCGACGCTGAAAAATACCTCGTTGCTGTCGACCATTACCGTGGTGGATATCACCCTGTACGCGCAAACCATTATTTCCGCCACTTTCCGCCCTTTCCAGTTCTATATAGCGGCGGCGCTGATTTATCTGCTGCTGACGACCTTGCTGACCGAGTTGTCCGATTGGCTTGAACGTCGTCAGGCCCGCTTTAGCTGATTATTACGGAGTTATCTATGAGCGTTTTACCTACCGATTCCCTGGAAACCCCACGCTTTTGTGGCGTTCCCACCTTTATGCGTCTGCCGATGGCTACCGATCTCAGTCAACTGGATGCGGCGATTATCGGTCTGCCTTCTGACTCGGGGGCACCGTTTCGCACCGGTTCCCGCTTTGCACCCAATGCAGTGCGCGCCATGTCGATTATGCTGCGGCCGATAAACCCGTACCGTAATGATATCAATGTGTTTGACACTTTACGCTGTGCCGATGCCGGTGATGCCGCAGTGGTGCCGGGCTACGAAGAAGAGTGCCTGGCACGTATTGAACAGGCGGTGTATGCCTTGTCCAGCGCGGGCGTTGTGCCTTGCGGGATTGGCGGCGATCACTCGATCACTCTGGCGGAGCTGCGTGCGGTGGCCAAAGTGCATGGTCCGTTGGCGCTGGTGCAGTTCGATTCGCACAGCGATACCTGGGATAAATATTTTGCCGACAAACGCTACAGCGCCGGAACGCCGTTTCGTCGCGCGGTAGAAGAGGACATTGTCGACCCTGCGCACTCCATTCAAGTGGGATTGCGCGGCTCACTGTTCCGTACCTCGGATATTACCCAGTCGCTGGATTTGGGCTATGAAGTCTTTACCACCGATCAGATGTTTGCGTTGGGTCTTAAAGAGATGGCGCAGCGCATTGCCGAGCGTACCGCCGGTCGCCCGACGTTTATTACCTTCGATATGGATTTTGTCGATCCCTCTGCGGCACCGGGCGTGCAAACTCCGGAAGCGGGGGGGCCGACCGCCCGTGAAACACTGCTACTGCTGCGGGCATTAAAGGGTATCAATATGGTGGGCTGTGATGTGACGGAAATCAGCCCGATGTACGACGGACCCGGGCAAATCACTTCCTTGCTCGGGGCGACGGTGATGGCCGAGTTATTGGCATTATTGGCCAGTGAACGCGCGGTATAAGCGCGTGGTTTAAAGAAGCTTTTAACAACCAGGGTTTTTCCTTCTGATACTAATTGAGAGTGACATCATGAAAATTAAGCATTTTCTTAGCATTGCCACCGTTCTCGCTGCCATGAGCACGCCATTCTTTGCCAACGCAGCCGATAGTGAAAAACTTGAACTGCTCACCCCGGGCAAACTGTCGGTCGCTACCGAAGGCACCGATCCGCCATTCAGTATGCGCAGCGCCAACGGTCAGCTGGATGGTCTGGAAATTCGTGTAATGAAAGAGGTCGCCCGCCGTCTGCATCTGGAATATTCGCCGGTGATCACCAAATGGGATTCGATTCTGGTGGGGTTACAGGCCAACCAGTTTGATATGAGCAGCGCCGCCATGGATATTACTCCGGCGCGTCAGAAGGCCATTGTCTTCTCTGATGGCTGGATTGAATCCGGCGGTCGTATCATTATTCCAATGAAGTCGGAGATTAAATCGGCGCAGGATCTGAAAGGTAAACGTATTGGTGCCCAGGTATCGTCGACCTATGCCCAGTTGGCTACCGATCACGGTGCCACGCTGAAAAACTATATTGATGTTACGGCGGCGGTACAGGATCTGGCCAACGGTAATATCGATGGCGTAATTAACGACTCCATCGGTAATGCCTACCTGATTAAAGATATGCATCTGCCGTTACAGCAGACTCCCGACTATGTCAGCGTGATCCAGAAAGGTTTCGCCTTTAAAAAGGGTAAACCCAATCTGGTGGCAGCCGTCAACAAGGCGTTGGCGGATATGAAGGCTGATGGTACCTATGCTAAACTCGTGACCCCTATTGTCGGTTTCGACCCGGCCCCTAAAGATCCGGTACGTACGCTGCCGCAACCTTAAGCTGTGTCATAACTTATTGCGGGACACCGCCTTATAATGCGCTGCCGGTTTGTCCATTGGCAGCGCGAAAACCGGGCATCAGCTAAAGCATGGCGGGCATTCTTGCCTGCCTTTTTTATCAGTCTTGTTAATGTGAAATGACACCATGGATCCCATCAAAAGTACCTCTGACTTGATCGGTGAGCGCGAGCAGAATCTCAGCAGTAAGGCGTATGAAGTCCTGCTGAAAATGCTGATAAATCGGGAGTTACCGGTTAATACGGTACTTCAGGAAAGGCGTCTGGCTGAGCTGTTGAATATTTCGCGTACGCCGGTACGCGATGCGCTCAATCGGCTGGAAAACGAAGGTTTTATTATTCGCACCGGCGGTCGTACACCGGTAGTAAAAGAGTTTTCAATTCGTGAGTTGATTGAAACCCTGCATGTGCGCCGTACGCTGGAATCCGAGGCGGCCAGCCTGGCAGCCGGGCGGGTGCCGACGGCGGAGCTCGACGCCATTGAGGCCGGTATCCGCAAACTGTTGGCCGATGACAGTCCCAGCCCGCAGGAAGACTGGGAAGTGGACAGTCGCTTGCATAGCGCCGTGGCACAATACAGCGGCAATCTGCTGTTGATGCAGTATATCGAAAGCCTGCGGCTGAAAACGCGGATGTTTAATATGCGCCAGGTACCAGAACGTTTTCTTAGTGGCCACCAGGAGCATCTGGAAATTATTGCCGCGTTACGTAACGGCGACGGTGAAGGGGCACGCGCAGCAGTCGCGAAACATATTGATAATGTTCGTGAAAGCATCGTTCGCCGACTTAGCCAGCTGTGATCGCCACAGGGCGCTAATGGCAGCTTAATAGCTGACATCGCTTTGCTTGCCGAGTACAACGCCGGGACCACAGCGAAGTTTTAACGCTTGTGCCAGCACCCGCGTTGCTGCGGCAAAATCGGGGAACGCCATGCTCTCTTGCGGATTGTGGCTGCCGTTGGCATTACGCACAAACAGCATGGCGCTGGCCACACCTTGCGCGGCAAACAGCGCGGCATCGTGACCGGCTCCGCTTTGCAGCGTCATGGCGGAAACCTGTTGCTCAATGGCTGCGCTTTGCAGCAATTGTTGCAGTGAGGGATCCATCGCTGCGGGCGCACTGCGCGTTTGCTCGCCGAGATCAAAGGTCACACCATGGCGGGCGGTGATCTGTTGCAGACGATGTTGCAGACGCTGATCGATCAACGACAGCGTCTGCAAACTGCGTGAGCGAAAATCGACGCAGAATTTGACCTCTCCGCTGACTTTACTGAAATCTGCCTGCTGCGCATCGGTGGCGATTTGCCCGTGGGTGACCGTCAACTGATGACCCTGTTGTTCCAGCTCCATCCAATCCTGATACAGACCGGTGACCAGCTCGGCGACGGCGACCACCGCATCTTGACGATGCAGGCGTGGCGTGGCACCGGAGTGGGCATAACGTCCGCTGGCGCAGGCCTGGCGATAGCGCAGGCTGCCGCAGATACCGGTGACAATTCCCAGCGCCTGACCGGCATCTTCGAGGATCGGGCCTTGTTCGATATGCAATTCGATAAAACAATTGATGTTGTTGGCATTCAGCCAGGGTTGCTGCAATACCAGACGATCGGCATCGCCGCCAAAATCGGCCATATGTGCCGATAAAGTGCGTCCGGTATCAAAACGGCGAACCTCAATGGCTTCCACCGGGATCAAACCAAATGCCGCTTTACTGCCCAGGTAGGAGAGGGGGAACCAGGCGCTTTCTTCGGCACGAATGGCCATCACGGTAACATTGACCCCCGGTTGATAACCCGCCTTGGCCCAGCCGATCAGAATGGCAATACCGGCCAATACTCCGGCGGCACCGTCAAAATTGCCACCGCGTGGCACCGAGTCAAGGTGTGAACCAGTCATTACCGCCGGTGCCTCACCATCGCGCCCGGGTAAGGTCATATAAAGATTGAGTGCCGCGTCGCGAGTGACTCGCAGCCCGTGCTCTTCGGCGATGCGGGCCAGCAGTTGATGGGCCAGATGCTCGCCTTTGCCATAAGAATCCCGGGTGATACCCACGCCGTCAAAGCTCATTTCCCTGAGTTGCTCGAACAAAATACGGGCCAGCGCAAGGTCTGGTTCAGCTGTTGGAGAGAGAACAGGGAGTGGGGTATTCAAAGCAGGGCCTCGCAAGCATTGACCATTAATTGACAGGCACGGTTAACATCATCATCGGCAATACTGTACGCCAGACGGAAGTAAGGTGCCATGCCAAATGCGCTGCCGGGAACCACGGCAACCCCGGCGTGTTCCAGGAAATATTCGGCGACGTCGAGGTCACTGTTAAGTATTTTTCCGGCCGTGGTCCGTTTCCCCAGCAGCTTTTCGCAGCCGACAAACAGATAAAAAGCAGCCGGAGGAGTATCAACCTGTAACGCCGGACACTGGCGCAGGATGGCCAGCGCGCTATCGCGGCGGGTGCGCAAACGAGCACACCACTCGGCGAGCAGATCCTGCGGACCGGTCAGCGCGGCAATGGCGGCTGCCTGGGCGATAGCGTTGGGACAGGAGGTACTCTGTGATTGCAATATCGCCAGCGCGCTGATTAGCCACTCAGGACCTGCGGCAAAGCCAAGACGCCAGCCGGTCATGGCGTAGGTTTTCGACACGCCGTTAATGGTCAGGGTGCGATCGGCCATCTGCGGTACCGCGCTGGCAAAAGAGGCAAACTTGCCTTCATAAACAATATGCTCATAGATATCGTCGGACATTACCAGCACCCGTGGATAATCTTTTAGCACTTCGGCCAGGGCGCGCAGCTCTTCTGCACTATACAGTGCACCGCTCGGGTTACCCGGCGAGTTCAGCAACAGCCAGCGGGTTTTTGCTGTCAGTACCGCGGCAAGCGTGGCGGGTGTCAGTTTAAATCCCTGATTGGCGGCAGGCACTATCGCCACCGGTTCGGCACCGGTCAGACGGATCATCTCGGGATAGGAGACCCAGTAAGGTGCGTTGAGGATCACTTCATCGCCAATATCCAGGGTGGCGAGAAAGGCATTAAAAATGATCTGCTTGGCCCCGGTGCTGGCAATGATCTGGCGAGGCGAATAGTCGAGCTGATTATCGCGTTTAAACTTTTCAATAATCGCCGCTTTCAGCGCCGGGGTGCCGCCGACGTCGGTATAACGGGTTTGCCCACTGCGCATTGCCGCAATGGCGCCGTCCTGAATATGCGTCGGGGTATCGAAATCCAGTTCACCGGAACTCATATTGATAATATCTCGGCCTTCTGCGGCCAGACGACGTGCCAGCTGTGAGATCACCAGCGTGACCGACGGTTTTAACACGGCCAGTCGGCTGGATAATTGTCTTTCGGGCTGAGCAGAATTCATCGATATCTCACGGGTTGCATTATCAGGGGATAGGTGTCAATTTTTAACCATCGTATCCTCGATGAAAAGCGAATAATCTTGCTATCGAGCTCAAATAATATTGATGAATGGAGAGGGGATGATCCGTGAACTGACTACCCTGCTGGCGGTGGCACGTTATGGCACTTTCGCCGCTGCCGGGCAGCAAATTGGCCTGACACAATCGGCGGTCAGTGCCCAAATCCGTACGCTGGAGCAGGCCGTCGGGCAAACGCTGTTTGACCGCACCGGTCGTTCCGCATCTCTTAATGCTGCCGGCTTGCGCGCTTTGCCGCTGGCCAATGAGATTATTGCTACCTACCAGCAGCTTTGTCGCCCTGAGCAAGGAGAACTGCTGCGCGGAACCGTTACCCTGGGAGCCATTACCTCGGTACTAAGCGGCCTGATGCCAGCGGTATTGCTGGCCTTGCGCCAGCAGGCACCCCAGTTGGAAATGAAGCTGTCACCGGGTATGTCGCTGAATTTGCTTACTGCCGTGGAGGCGGGGGCTCTGGATTTGGCGGTGCTGGTTAAACCGCCTTTTCCATTGAATAAAGATCTCTTTGCGCAGACTTTACAGCGCCAGGCGTTTGTGTTGATTTGCCCGCCGGATACGGCGGATGCTCACCCCTTGAATATTTTGCGCAACCAGCCTTTTATCCGCTATAACCGCAGCTCTTTTGATGGCCGTCTGGTGCAGCAGTATTTGCGTCAGCAGCAGATTAACGTTGAGGTTGCGCTGGAGCTTGATGAGCTGGATGCCATTGTCAAAATGGTCGAAGTCGGGCTGGGGGTGTCGCTGATCCCCAGTGCCGGACTCTGGCTGGAGCGAAATTCTCCGGTGCGTATTATGCCGTTGGGCGATGCTACTTTTTATCGTGAAGTGATCATGGTGATCCGCCAGTCGCAGCGTCAATTACCCTTGCTGCAACAGGTCCAGCGCTGCCTGCAGATGGCAAAGGCAAGCTAAAGTATTTTATTCTTACGCGCATTTATCAGCATGGATTAAAATCCATGCTGATAATCAGCACAATAGCGTCATCATTTTTTAGTTATAAACCAAGAGGCAATATATTACCGATTTTTTATTATTTGCACGATGAATAATTTACTGCCGTTAAAGGTTATTTGCTTTTTATTTATTGTGGGTCTTCTGGGGTTGTAATCTACATTTTATGCCAAAAAAATCGATAAATTTAGCGACTATTTGATGTAAGTCATGGGTTTTTGGTTAAATAGCCATGTCGATGAACCATTTTGCAATTGTTTCTACTAAATTTATGAGGCTGCAATTATATAACTTAACTTAAGGAAAAGGAAAGAAAAGTGATTACATTTAACCTGAACCATATTTCCCCTATTACCCATCAAATGGCTGAATTAGCCAAGCTGAAAATGGCGCAGCGCGAAATAGATAATTACAAGGGGGTTGGCAGTTTTTTACCCAGGAGTGAACATAGTCGACATAAAATTTCATTCGGCTTAGAAGTGTTAAAGTTACGAGAGAAATAAATCCGCGATAATTACTTTATTGCCCCATGCGACTGATAATATAAAAGTCGTAAAAATAAAGGAGTGATACGATGGATCTCGGGCGTGTTAATTTCTCTCTGGTTTCCTGTGAATTGAGTAAAGTGGCATTGCCCGTTAAATCTAATGGCGTAGAGGTTAATGCTGACGATAACAGACAATATATCGAAGCGCGAGCGGCAGAATGGCAGGCTAAAGAGAAGATAGTCATGCGTGTGGTTCGCGAGATGAGCGCGTGGATCAATGCTGCAAAGTGCTACGCTAGTCCAGGACAGGAGCAGGTGCTTGCGATCCTGCTGCTGCAATATAATAACAAGGTTGAGCAACTTTCTCGCGAAGTGGATGCCATCACTCAACAATTAAAAAACAATCCCTCGAAAGTGGATAAACGGCGCTATTTAAACGAAAGGATCCGCAAAAACTGTCTGCTTACTCAGTTAATCAATAAAAGAATAAAAATTAAAACATACGATCACCCTGGTCTGGATATTGTTGGCTTAGAGCACGCTTTTATCTATACGAGTCCAAGATTTTTTTATTCTCTAAACAAAATAATTACTTCTCTGGGGCAGTTTAAAACATTTTTAGCGGCAGTGGAAATGGAAGCGGGTTTTTTTAGTGGGCCACTTAATACCCTGATTGTGCAAATGGAAAAACTCAAGAGTGAGTGGCAGTCGATGGTGGAAAAAAGCTGTCAGTCCAATAAAACGATACAACAAAAAATGCCAGGGGCTTATTTTAAAAAATATGACAGCTATCTGCAGAAGGCTTCGGGTTCGATTGATTTACTTTACCGGCATAGTAAAGCGCTTAATGATTTTAAAGAATATAATTCTTTATGTTTCGAACTCTCGCGAACCAAAGAGAATTATCATAATGTTCGCCAACTGCGCGACAAGTCTCCTCATCTGCGTACCCTGAAAAGTAAGCTGCTTAATGATTATTTACTGGCCGACGCCAAGCTGGTTGAGCAAAATGAAAAATGGCAAAAAAACCTCGAAGAACCCGGCCTGATCGCCAGTCTGGTGGCGAAACCGTCATATATGGTAAGCCGGCGCGGCAAACAGCTTCTTCAATGCTGATGGTTATTTTGCCTGTGCTTCGACTGGCCCGTGACGGGAAAACAATTTATTAGTATTTTGGCATTGACTGATCATCGATCGTAGATAAAATAAACAATGTTTTATTGGTCCTGCGGCAATGGCTGCTCACAAGGCAGTACCACAGCCGCTCCCTCAACCAACTAACTTAAAAGGAGGATAAACTATGCAGCTGTGTGACTTGATCGAATACTCACACTTCTTTGGTAATCAACCTTGCTCAAGCGTTTCCGGCCTCGTGCTGCGATAACCTCTGCTTGAGCGAAGAACACTAAAGATTTTACTCCGCACTTCTCTCCGGCTTTCCGGGTTGTCGTCAGCGTTTTTTGACGACAGGCATCTTAATGCCTGTAACTCTGGATTAAGCAATGAGCACTATACTTTCAGCCCAATCTCTCTCTTTTGCTACCCCTTTCGGTCCTTTGTTGACAGATGTTTCCCTGACCCTAAAAAAAGGCGACCGTATCGGGTTAATCGGCCATAACGGTAGCGGCAAGAGCACCTTTTTGCAGCTGTTATGCGGAGCGCTCACCCCGGGCACTGGCAGGGTAGTCCGCGCGCAAAACAGTCTGCTGGCAACCATTGAACAGCACCTGCCCGCCACGCTCAATAACGTGACAGTACTTGATGCCGTGGTAGAGCCGCTGTCAGCAAGCGAGCGTATCACCGAGCGCTGGCGTGCAGAACGTTTGCTGGCTTCGGCGAATTTTTCCCCCGCGATTTGGCAGCAGCCGGTAAACACCCTAAGCGGCGGCCAGCATACGCGCTTACTGCTGGCGAGGGCGCTGATTCGACAGCCTGATATTTTGCTGCTTGATGAACCGGGTAACCATTTGGATCTGCCAACGTTACTGTGGCTGGAGTCTTTTCTCCGCACCTGGCGTGGCAGCTTTATTTTGGTTTCTCACGATACCTCGTTGCTTGATAACGTCACCGAGACTACCTGGATTTTGCGGGATAAAACGCTGCACTGTTTTAATTTACGCTGCAGCGCAGCACGGGAGGCTCTGGTACAGCGTGATAAAACGGATACCGAGCGTCGCCAGGCAGAGCAGCGAGAAATTGATCGCGTGGCAAAAAGTGCCAATAGATTAGCCGTCTGGGGGAAAATCTATGATAACGAAGGTCTGGCCCGTAAAGCCAAACAGATGGAAAAACATGTTGATCGTTTAAAACAGAATCAGACACAACTGGGGGAGATGGCTGCATGGCGACTGAAATTGAACGGTGAATCGCTGGATGCCAATCGGGTTTTAGCATTGAATGCCGTCAGCGTCAGGCCTGCTGACGAATCTAAACCACTGTTTACACTGGATAATTTGCAGGTGAAAAGCGGTGACCGTATCGCACTGGTGGGCCGTAATGGCTGCGGAAAGTCTTCATTGCAGCGGTTGTTATGGCGATCGCGGCAGCAGCAGGAGCCTGGTGTAGTATGGCACCCACGTGTCAGAGTCGGATATTACGACCAGGGATTGCAGCAGTTAAGGGATAACGACAGCCTGATTGAAGCCTTAAACACCTTTGCGCCGCTGTCGGAGGACGTGCGTAAAATGGCATTGATTGCTGCCGGATTCCCTTATCTTCGTCATCAGCAGAAAGTGGCCTCCCTGAGCGGGGGAGAGCGTTCACGTTTGCTATTTGTCGGCCTCAGTCTGGCAAGATATTCACTATTGCTGCTCGATGAACCGACCAACCATTTAGATATGGCAGGCAAAGAGGAATTGGCGGCGACATTGTGTCAGTTTACCGGCGCGGTGATCCTGGTTAGCCACGATCGAACTCTGATTGAGCACAGCTGTAATCGTTTTTGGCTGGTGGAAAATAGCAGTCTTACGGAGTGGCACGACCTGGTACCGGTCTATGAGCGGTTAGCGGGCGGGCATGCCAAGTCCGAAGAAGTGGCAAAAGACGGCTTACTATCAGGGGGAACAGAAGATACCGACGATCAGGATCGGTTATTAATCCGCTTGTGCGAGCTGGAGCAGCGGTTAGAACAGGAGCGACAGCGTAAAGCCAAACATCAAAAGCCGGCATTGCAACAGCAGCTTGCTGCAGAGTTACGGGCCATCATGCAGCAACTGGGTATCGATTGATAAGAGACCACTTACCGGAGGGCATCACTGTACTTAACCGGTGATGCCCTCTGGCACTATAGCAAATAGCGTTTAAACCAGCCGATGGTACGCTCCCAGGCCAGATCCGCAGCGGCTTTGTCATAGCGCGGCGTCGAGTCATTGTGAAAACCGTGATTGGTGCCGGGATAGATATACCCCTGGTAGGTTTTTCCCGCGGCTTTTAACGCCGCTTCATAGGCAGGCCAGCCTTCGGTGATGGCCTTATCCAGTTCGGCATAATGCAACAGCAACGGCGCCTGAATACGTGCAACGTCTTCGGCCCTGGGCTGGCGGCCATAGAAAGGCACTGCTGCTGCCAGTTCGGGGAAGGCCACCGCTGCCGCATTGGCGACGCCGCCGCCGTAGCAAAAGCCGGTGATCCCCACTTTGCCACTGCTGTCCGGGTGGTGGAGCATAAAATCGACTGCTGCAAAAAAGTCATTCATTAGCTTGCCGGGGTCAACCTGCTGTTGCAGCGTTTTGCCCTGCTCATCATTGCCCGGATAGCCACCCAGCGAGCTGAGTCCGTCCGGGGCCAAGGCAATAAAGCCAGCTTTGGCCACCCGGCGTGCCACATCCTCAATATAGGGATTTAATCCGCGATTCTCATGCACCACTACCACCGCCGGGGTTTTGCCCTTGGCTGCCGTCGGACGCACCAGATAGCCTCGTACCTGACCATTGCCGTTGGGGGAATCATAGTGAATATATTCGGCAAGGATCGCCGGATCGGTAAATTCCACTTGCTGCGCCAGCGCATAATTGGGGCTCATGTAGCTGAGCAGCGTCATCCCGGCCATGCCACCGATGGTGTATTTGGCCGCCATGGAAAGGAATTCGCGCTTGGTGATTTTGCCGTGCGCGTAATAGTCATAAAGTTCGAGCAAGGCAGGGGGGAAATCTTTGGCAGTCAGACGTGGCATAACGGCTCCTGAGAATGCAAATAGGCAGTAAGCGGGCAAAGCTTACAGCTAAAATATAGACGTTATGGACAGATACACAGGGTATATCTGCGAAGGCTGCCAATATTGATATTGCGCAAGGGGGGAGATAGCCCTGACGAGCTTGTGGACCGTCAGGGCGCAGGCTAAGCGTGATTAATGCTCTATCAGTTTATTTTTCATTGCCGGGGCAACAGGTTGCTTGCCAAGTAACGCATTGACTTTGTTTTGCCTTACCAGCACCGCCATAAACAGAATGCCTAATAGTGACAGGCAACTGGACAACAAAAAGGCCGACTGATAACCGCCACCATATTGGATTAAAAAACCGGTAATGCTGGGCGATAAAATACCGGCCAGGTTGGCCAGTAAGTGGACAAAACCACCGGCGGTACCAATACGGTGTGCCGGGACAATATCTTGCAATAACGACCAGCAGGCCTGTGGAGTCATATAGGCAAAAATACTGGCCACGGTGATCAGCGCCACGGCCCCGGCGGTATTACGTGTATAGGCCGTTAACATTACGCAGACTGCGGCGATCAGCAGCCCGCTAAAGATCACCGCCTTGCGTGAGAACAAAAAGTTGCCGGTGCGGCGATATAAGGCATCGGCAACAATGCCGCCGCCAATAAAACCGATAGTGGCACCAATCCACGGCAGGATGCCGATAATGCTCATGCTTTTGATATCAAGATGCTGAAAGTCGGTGAGATAACTTGGTAACCAGGAGAGAAAGAAGTATTGGATATAGTTAAAACAGAAAAAGGCTGCTGCCACGCCCAGCACCGGTTTGGAAAACACGTAGTACCACAGGCTGTGCTGATCCTTGCCATTACTGTCTTGTACCCGTCGCGTCGCCGGACGCCCTTCGACAATCAGCTGCCGTTCTTCGGCCGAGACGCGGGCGTGTTGTTCCGGTTTATCGCGAAACAATAGCAACCAGGCCGCCAGCCAGACAAAGCCGAGCAAGGCAATAACAATAAAGGCAATACGCCAGCCAAAGTGCAGCCCGACCAGACCGACAATTGGCGCGGCAATGGCGGCGCCCAAGGGTTGGCCCGCATTGGTAAAGCCGACCGCGCGACCCACTTCATTTTTGGGAAACCAGTTGGAGATCGACTTGTTGGTGGTGGTGCCCATCGGACCTTCACCGATACCAAACAGGATCCGCACCACCATCAGATGACCAAAACCGGTGACCAACGCCGTGGCACCGCAAAACAGTGACCAGATGGCGGCGGCAAAGCCAAACACCTTGCGCGGACCAAATCTATCGGCCCCCCAACCGCCAATAAAGCAGAACAGGCAGTAACCGACAAAAAAGGCGCTAAACAGGATCCCCATCTGCGCATCGTTAATATGCAGGTCCCCTTTGATTAACGGCGCCATTACCGATAACGCTGCGCGGTCAAGATAGTTAAGCATGCCGGCAAAAAACAGTAACAGGGCGATAATCACCCGATATTTTGATTTAATCATTATGCTTCACCCCGCCTACTGATTGCTGCTGATAACTGATGCGATACTGTGCCAGCACTGCCGGATCGGGTTCAAAGCCGAGACCCGGCTGCGCGGATAAAGTCATCTCCGGGGAAAAATCGAGCTGCGGATAAAGCAGCGCCTGCCACTGGATATAAGGGACTTCCAGGCTGACCTCGTCATCGAGGGTTGCAACAAGCTGTGCGGTGGCCATTAATCCGGCACCGTAGTAAAAGCAGTGGGGGACGACGCGAGTCTGATATTGCTTGCCCAGTGCAATCACTTTCAGCATGGCTGTGATGCCGCCCACTTTACTGACGCTGGGTTGCGCAACGTCAATGGCTGCTTCTCTGAACAGTTCAACAAAGCCTTGCACCCCTGCAGCGTTCTCACCGGCTGCAATGGGTGTGCCTTGCTTGCGGACTTCGACCAGACCGGCGATATCATCCGGTGGCCATACTGGCTCTTCCAGCCAGCCAAGCCCCAGATGCTGCAAGGCCAGTGCCTGTTGACTGGCTTCTTCCACCCGCCATGGGCAGTTAACGTCGACCCTTAATTCGGCATCGGCGGGCAGCACCTCGCGGGCAGCGGCAATGGCGGGGTAGGCGGTTTCATGCAGCTTGATAGCGCGAAAGCCTGCCTGATAGGTGCTCAACACTTTGGCGGCGACCTGTTCGGGATTATTGCTGTAACTGACCAGGCTGGCATACACCCCGATACGCTGACGTTTGGCACCCAACAACTGCCAAAGTGGGAGCTGACGCGTTTTGGCCAGCAGATCCCATAGGGCGATATCAATGGCGGAAAGGGCAAACATCACCGGGCCGGTACGACCAAAGGCGTGAAAATGTTGTTCAGCTTGTTCCATCAACTGGGCGATGCCGACGGGGGATTCATTGCAGGTTTGTCCAAGAAAAAAACGCCCAACCAGGCCATT
This sequence comes from Rouxiella aceris, assembly GCF_012933545.1. GTDB lineage: Bacteria > Pseudomonadota > Gammaproteobacteria > Enterobacterales > Enterobacteriaceae > Rouxiella > Rouxiella aceris. The sequence continues at coordinate 163,098 of NZ_JAADJU010000005.1, forward strand.
GAGCGCACATTCGGTTAGCGGATTGCTGAGATGACCAAAGCCTTCTCCCCAACCTTGCAGACCGCTGTCGGCGGTGATTTTAACCAGTAGCGTTTCCATGGCGCTAAGCTCTGGTGCCGCCGCGTTGTAGGCACTGTGATCCTGGCCGCTAAGCTTTTCTCTACCGCTACTAAAGGGAATAGCAACGCGCATCACTTCTATTTTGACTATTTGCATCTGGCGAACCTTGTGTAGGGCCCCGCAACACTCTGTTTTTTAGCAATGACAGAATTGATAAAGCAGGGGGTAGATCGACTATTTTATTTTTATCGTCAATGACTCTTGGTGGTTTATTGGTCATCTTAATTAGTCTAAATTGCGTTTAAAAACCGGGTAACGGGCAGGTGCCTGATTTTTTAGCGGTGTATTTCAGGATAGTTGGGCAAATGAATAAGCAAGTGAGAGGGGGATCACGAAAGTGCCGGAGGAAACGGCACAGAGAGCTATCCTTTGCGCCGTTGTGTGCCAGATTTCTACGCCTGTTGCAGCCAGGCTTTGTAACGTAGTGGCCACTCTACCGTTGGAGTGCCGGGTTTACCCATGCCAAAACCATGACCACCGGAAGTGTAGCGGTGCATTTCTACCGGCACCTGTTGGCGCTCGCAGGCGGCCGCCATAATCAGTGTGTTGTGCGGATCGGAGATCGGATCATCCTCTGCCTGCACCAGAAATATCGGCGGTGTTTGCCGGGTAACAAAGTTCTGCACCGAGTATTCGGCATTTTGTTCATTACTGGCATGTGGCCCGACGAGGACCTTATGCGTTGAGGTGTGGGTATAGGGTTCTTCAAGCGTAATGACCGGGTAAATCAATGCCGCACTGTCGGCATGAGCGGACATGCGGTCTATAGCATCTTGTTGTGGATAGGAACGGAAATCTGCACGGGTTGCGGCCATTCCCAGCAAATGCCCTCCAGCGGAGAAACCCAACAGGCTGATATGTTGTTCCCGGCCACGCAGGATGCGTAACGCGCGCTGTGCGTCCTGCAGGGCGACAATACTGCCATCCCGCCACCCTTCGCTCGGCAAGCGGTAAGTCAGTACGTAGGCGGTGTAACCGAGTTTGGTTAGCCAGTCGGCGGCTGGCCAGGCTTCCTGTCCCATTTCCATGCGTTTATAACCACCTCCCGCCGCGATCAGTACGGCCCTGCCATTGGCGCGTTGTGGCTGGAATACCCGCAACGAAGGCTGCATCACATTGCTCAATGCACCTTTGGCCGATAACGACTCGCTACCCGATGGGCCACCGCCACCGGGCGGCGTCCCTCGCCATAATGCAATATCGCTATATGGCGTGGAGGGGAGCTGTGCCGCTAAGTTGCCTGCCAATACGTTCCTTGCCGGGATGGCCACCATTGCGATGGTCGATCCCAGGATAAACTGACGACGATTCATAAAGAGTTTGGCTCTGAAAGGGAAGGTAAGGCCGATCACAACATAGAAAGCAGAAGAAATATTGAGGGTTTTATTTTTTAAATATTGTTTTTGTAAGCAGAGCTTGCATACCAGGGCAATGAATGTTGATCAGAGAGAAAGGTGTGACTCTCTGAAATGCCAAAAGCCCGCTTAAGTTTCCTTAAGCGGGCTTTTTAAATTTGGCTCCTCTGACTGGACTTGAACCAGTGACATACGGATTAACAGTCCGCCGTTCTACCGACTGAACTACAGAGGAATTGTGTTAACGGGGCGCATAATAAACAGCGCGCGGGGAAGTGTCAACGGGAAAAATGCCAGCCGCGAGCAACTGCATATATTTAGGTCAAGATGATGATTTACTGAACATTTTATGCTGGATTTATCGCTGATTTTAGTCATGGACCAGGTATATGGTTTATTAACTATGAGGTGTGGGCTTAAATGGCAATTTTGGGTTTTAAAGTCAACTTCAACTTCAACTTCAAGGTCAACTTCAACTTCAAGGTCAACTTCAACTTCAAGGTCAACTTCAACTGCATTCGCTGCGCTCACTGGGCGGCGGCCCAGAGCGCCTCTATCACTTAAGTGGCAATTTTTACTTAAAAGTCAATCAACTGCGAGGAAAAGGTTTCGGTTTTAATTGCAAATTTACTTTTAACTTCAAGGTCAACGTCAACTGCATTCGCTGCGCTCACTGGGCAGCGGCCCAGACCGCCTCAAGGGTGCACCAGGGCCTGCACCCTTGAGAATCCCGGGCCCTGTCCAAATTGATATGTGTCGTGCCCTCGGTTCGAGTTCTTTCCAGTGACCCCTGCGCGTGGCCTAAACCACGCCGCTGCGCGGTCCCTTCACTCGGTCGCGAGCCAAAAGCGTCTCGCTCCACGTCGCTCAGCGTAGGTTTTGAATCGGCCAAGCGGCATTTACTGAAAAACCGGCAACATTAAAGGTCAACTGCAAAAGGCAAAAAGACAAAAAGACAAAAAGACAAAAAAGACAAAAAGTTTGCGGCTGAAACGGCACGGTGTGCATAGTTGGTTGGCACATTCAGAGACGGCGCCGCGCGAAGCGGAGGGAGACGTTTTTGGCTCCCGACCGAGCAAGGGGACTGCGGAGCAGCGCGGCTCGTGCCACGCTCGGAGTCACTGAAACATAGCCGGTAATAGGCAGCAGACGAATCAAAGACACCAAAAGGCCCAGGATTGTTAAGGAGCGGGCCAGCGCTCCTTAACTCGGTTCGGCACAGTCGGTTAAGCTGCCACTGCTATTATAAAACCGAAACAGCTCCTCATAGCTAATTGATTTTAAGCCACAAATTGCCATTTAAGCCAAACCGTATGGTGTGCATAGTTGGCTGGCACATTCAGAGACGGCGCCGCGCGAAGCGGAGGGAGACGTTTTTGGCTCCCGACCGAGCAAGGGGACTGCTGAGCAGCGCGGCTCGTGCCACGCTCGGAGTCACTGAAACATAGCCGGTAATAGGCAGCAGACGAATCAAAGACACCAAAAGGCCCAGGATTGTTAAGGAGCGGGCCAGCGCTCCTTAACTCGGTTCGGCACAGCAGGTTAAGTGGCCACCGCTATTATAAAACCGAAACAGCTCCTCATAGCTAATTGATTTTAAAACTATAAATTGACACTTAAGCCCAACCCGAAACAGCTCCTCTAAAGCCAATTGGTTTTAAATAACAATTGCCATTTAAGCCCAACCCGATACAACTCCTCATAGCCAATTGACTTAAAAAAGAAAATTGCCATTTAAGTCACCCTATATTTCCCCCCCGCGGATTGATAATCATTATTGTGATCGTGCTCTTACTTATAGACAAGGAACTCAAGGGGTTAAGAATATCGCCGAAAATAACCCCTTAGTTATTAGAAAGTTAATTTGTTTATAACAAAAAAGGGATATTTTAAATCTATCTATCGTTTTTAACGATTAACTTGTTTTTTTTAACTTCCGATAAACACATAGAGCCGCGGTCTGATACCAGGGGGGCCGACACGTTACCCGACATATAAAACAACAACAGGGGATCTCGTCATGAAATTATCACTTGCCCATAAACTTTGGCTCCCGCTGATCGTGGCGCTGGTGTGCCTGGCCGGGACATTATTCTATGGCTCGGTAAAGGTTAAGGAAGACCAGCTAACACTGAGGAAAAACGAGTTACGTGACGTTTCGCAACTGGCTCTTGGCGTAGTTAAAACGCAGGCCGGCCTTGCAGACAAGGGGCTGATTTCACAAGCGGAAGCGCAACAGCGCGCGGTCCAGGCCATTAAAGATTTGCGCTATGGCGAAACGGGGTATTTTACCATACTGGATAACCAGGCACAGGTCATTATGCACCCAATCAATGCAAAGCTAATTGGTAAAGGACCTGATATTGCTGATGCTAATGGGGTCTATTTTTTCAGAGATATGGTGGCCGTCACTAAAGACAACCAGGCCGGTTATACTGCCTATATTTTCCCTCGCCCGGGTGATACAAAAGCGCTGCCGAAAATTGCCTATAATATTCCCTGGTCGCCCTGGGGATGGATAATTACTACCGGCCTGTATGTTGATGATATTGATGACGCGTTTTTAGTATCGCTTTATCATAATAGTATTGAATTTATTGCCATCAGTATTTTGCTGTCTGTTCTGGTGTATCTGATTAATCGCGGAACATTGCGTACTCTGGGCGGAGAGCCGCGCTATGCCGTTGAAGTCGCCGCCCGTATTGCCTCCGGGGATCTTACCCAAGAGGTGGATAAAAAAGCCGGGGACAGCACAAGCCTGATACATGAGATGGGGGCTATGCGCGAGCAACTGACTACGGTGATTGAAGAGATCCGCAATGGTGCTGAAATGATCAATACCAGCACTCAGGATATCGTCGCCGGAAACCAGGAGATAGCTGCGCATTCTGAGCAGCAGGCTATCTCGCTGGAAAGAACCTCCTCCAGCATGGAAGAGATCACCGCTGCCGTAAAACAAAATGCGGAGAATGCCGGCCAGGCGCGCGAACTGGCTCGTGGCGCAGTGGACATTGCCTCACGTGGTGGCGAGGTGATGCAAAGTGTGAATGACTCAATGAACGGTATCTCGGAAAGCTCCAATAAAATAGCCAGTATTATCGAGGTGGTAAACAGCATCGCGTTTCAGACCAATATTCTTGCGCTGAATGCGGCGGTGGAAGCGGCCAGAGCCGGTGAGCAGGGTAAGGGATTTGCCGTGGTCGCCAGTGAGGTGCGCAGTCTGGCATTACGCAGCTCGCAGGCGGCGCAGGAGATAAAAGGCCTGGTGGAAGAGTCTGTGGCTCGCGTCAACAGTGGTTCTTCACAGATTAAAATCGCCGGCAGCAATATCGACGATATGATCGCGGCCGTGCATCGCGTGGCAGATATTATGTCGGAAATCTCTGTAGCGACAGATGAACAGAGCAAGGGGATTAGCCATGTTAACGAAGCTATTGTGCAGATCGATTCGGTGACTAACCAGAACTCGGTACTTGTGCAGCAGGCGGTGGTCGCGGCAAGCGCGCTGGCGGAACAAACCCGGCGTCTGACGGAAACCGTGGCCTTTTTTGATACTGGCCGATAACAGCGATACAGATAATAGTCGGGTCCGATAACATCCAGGTTCCCGACTATTTGCTTTGCTGCCCGCTACGGCCTGATCCTAAATAAGTTCAGCGTTCCAGTTGTGTAAAATCTGCAATAAACTTCTTCAGCAGCCTTTCCAGTTCCGTACGTTCTTCCTCGTGCCAGGTATTGAAAATACGGCCATAAATTTGCACCCGCGTGGCGTCAATTTTATCGGTCATCACTCTTCCCTCTGCAGTGATAGCGGCTTCATTGATGCGCTTGTCATGGGCATTTTTCTGCCGCTGTGCCAGTCCGGTTACCTCCAGTTTGGCCAGCTGACGACTCACCGTGGTGTAATCACGACCTACTCGGTCAGCGAGTTCTCCTACGCCAATGGGACCAAAGCGGCCGATTAGCACCAGCAGCGGAAACAGCGCGCGATCAAGATGAATAGCGGAGTCTTTTATTAGTAATTCATCTCGTTGCGGACGGTTAAAAGTGCCAACGATGGTCAGCAGCGCATCATGTAAATCTTCGTAGGTGGTAATTTTATGTGTATTTTGCACGCTTTTCATTGACGATATCCGAACGCAAGAATAATGTGTGCATTATACACTTATTGTTGATTAACTAAAGGGTCGAAAAATGAAAGCAGCTATTGTTAACGGGGCAGGGGAAACGCCGGTTTATGCGGACTTTCGTGAGCCACAGGCGGACGATCATCATGTGGTGGTCAGAGTAAAAGCGGCGGCCATCAGCCAACTGGCCAAAGCGCGCGCGGCCGGAACCCATTATAGCTCGGCGATAGCACATCCGTTTATCGCCGGGATTGATGGTGCCGGTTATCTCAGTAGCGGTGAGCCGGTCTACTTTCTGGCATTCAGTTCTCCCTGGGGCAGCATGGCGGAGCAAACGCTGGTTGCGGCCCAGGCGATAGTGCCACTTCCGGCGACGCTGGATCCGCTGATAGCGGCGGCCATTGCCAACCCCGGTATGTCTTCCTGGGCGGCATTAACCCGCCGGGCACATTTACGCAAGGACGAAACGGTACTGATTAATGGTGCTACCGGTACCTCCGGCAACCTGGCGGTAAGGATCGCTCGTCATCTGGGGGCCGGGAAAATTATTGCCACCGGGCGCAATCTTCAGGCGCTGGAGAAACTCCGTACTGAAGGCGCGGATATCACCCTGACGCTGGATCAATTACCCACAGAACTGCCCGCTTTGATGGAGCAGGGCATCGACGTGGTGTTGGACTATCTCTGGGGGCAGAGTGCACTCGATATCATGCTGGCCGCCGTTGCCGGTGGCGATAAGGTGGTGCGCTTTGTGCAAATTGGTTCGCTGAGCGGTCAGGAAATTTCCCTGCCCAGCAAATTGCTACGCTCATCTGGGCTGACTCTGATGGGCAGCGGTCTGGGTAGCGTATCCAATACTGAACTGTTGGCGTCTATCGGCGAGTTTCTGCAAGCCGCTGCGCTGCGTGATTTCTCCATTCCCTTCCGTCAACGGCCATTAAGTGAAGTCAATGTTGCCTGGAGTGAAGATGATAGCCGCTGCCGCACGGTGTTTACTCTCTGAAGACTCTAAATCGTACTGACTTTGTTCTGGAGGCTGCACATGCTGCCGCAAGCGAACAGCTTATATGCCCAGTGCAGCTGCTGATGACGTTAGGGGATTTAGAGGGGGCATTTAATTTATCTAAACCCCCGGGGTTATAGCCTCGCAGAATTCACACTAAATGACAGGCTACGCGATGGCCTGCTTCGCCAACATCACGCAACTGGGGTATCTCGCGGCGGCAGCGTTCCGTCGCCTGCGGGCAACGGGTGTGGTAGCGACAACCGGCAGGCGGTTTTGACGGATCGGGAATTTCACCCTGCGCCATGGCCAGCGGTTTGCTATCAGGATCAAGGGTCGGTACTGCCGCCAACAGCGCCCGCGTATAGGGATGCAGTGGCTGGCGGAACAGGGTATCGCGTTCGGCGGTTTCTACAATCTGTCCGAGATACATAACGGCAATGTCGTCACAAAGGTGCTCCACGACGCCCAGATCATGGGAGATAAACAGAAAGGTGACACCATGGTCGTCACGGAGATCGGAAAACAGATTGATGATTTGCGCCTGTATCGACACATCAAGCGCCGATATTGGCTCGTCGGCAATGATAAAATCCGGCTTTAAAATCAGCGCACGGGCGATGCCGATCCTCTGGCGCTGGCCACCGGAGAACTCATGCGGGAAGCGATTATAATGTTGCGGCGACAGCCCACAAATCTTCATCACTTCATCCACTTTGCCTCGCAGTTCTGCCGCTGAACAAAGTTTATGAGCCAGCATGGCTTCGCCAATAGCGTCGCCAATCCGCATCCGCGGGTTTAACGAGCTGTAAGGGTCCTGAAATACCAGCTGCATTTTCGGACGCAGCGCGGTTAGCTGTTTAGAGGTTAGCGACTGCAAGTCCACACCACGGAATTTCACGCGGCCAGCAGTTTGCTCGTACAGTCCCAGCAGGCTTCGGCCAACCGTGGTTTTACCGCTGCCTGATTCTCCCACCAGACCGAAAATAGAGCCTTGGCGGATCTTGAAGCTGACACCATCCACGGCGCGCAGCAGGCCGGTTTCTTGCCCGAACAGACCATCACGTATCGGAAAGTGTTTTTTGAGGCCTTCGACCTCGATTAAAAACTCTGTATTCATTTCTGTCACTCTGGCTGTAAAACCGGGACCTGACCGCTGTAGAAACAAGCCGCCTGGCGGTATTGTCCCTCTAGCGGTGGAATGCCCTGACGGCAACGTTCAGTGGCTTTCGCACAGCGGTCGTTAAAGGCACAATAAGCCGGTAACGCGGCGAGATCCGGCACCTGACCCGGTATCGAGTAGAGCCTGCGCCGACGCTCACCCGGAACCGGACGCGAGGCGATCAGTCCCTGAGTGTAAGGGTGCAGCGGGTTACGCAACACATCGGCCACCGGCCCCTGTTCCACCACCTTTCCGGCGTACATCACCACCACATGGTCAGCCATCTGGGCAATTACCCCCAGATCGTGGGTGATCAGCATCAGCGCCATTTGCTGGCGTTGTGCCTGATCGCGCAGTAATCCAAGGATCTGTGCCTGCACGGTGACATCCAGCGCGGTGGTCGGCTCATCGGCAATCAATAATTTTGGTTTGCAGCTCAGCGCCATGGCGATCATCACCCGCTGTAACATGCCTCCGGAAAGTTGATGCGGGTAGCTTTTCATCAGGCTTTCAGCTCGTGCCAGGCCCACGTCGGTCAGCAATGCCGTCGCTTTTTGCCACGCAATTTTCGGCGTATCACCCAGATGGCGGATAAGAGGCTCAACCAACTGCTCGCCAATGGTGAGCACCGGGTTAAGGGCGCTCATTGGCTCTTGAAAGATCATGGCCAGCTGGTTGCCGCGTAAATTCGCCATCTGGGATTGGCGCAGGGTCAGCAGGTTCTGTCCCGCAAACAGGATCTCACCGCCGTCGATATGTGCCGACTGTGGCGGTAGCAGGCCCATCAGCGACAGGGCGGTGACACTTTTTCCGCAGCCGGATTCACCCACAATACCCACGGTCTGCCCGGCCATAACGTCAAAGGTGACATCCTGTACGGCACGCACTCTGCCTGAATCGCTGGCAAACGACAGTGACAGGTTGTTAAAACGTACTAAAGGTTGCGTCATCGTCAGCCTCGCTTCATTTTGGGATCGAGGGCATCACGTAAACCGTCGCCCAGTACGTTGATCGCCACCACGGTGAGGAAGATGGCAATACCCGGTGGCATCCACAGCCACGGACGGCGCTGGAAGTCGATCAGACTGTTGGCGGCATCCATCATGTTCCCCCAGGACGCCATGGGCGGCACCACGCCTAATCCCAGATAGCTGAGTGCCGATTCGCTAAGAATGGCATTCGCCACGGCCATTGTGGCCATCACCACCAGAATTGGCACCGTATTGGGCAACAGATGGCCAAAAATACGACGCCTCGCCGAGAGTCCCAGCACCTGCGTTGCCAGCATAAAGTCACGTTCGCGCAGCGAGAGAATTTGTCCGCGCACCAGACGTGCCAGCTTCGGCCATTCCAGCAGACTCAGCATGACGATAACCATGTAAACCCGAGACTCTGGCGAAAAATCAAGCTCCGCGAGCATGGCACCCATGACAATGAGCAACGGCAGGCTGGGAATGGTCATCATCAGATCCGCCAGGCGCATAATCAACTTGTCGGTTAGTCCCCCGGCATAGCCGGAAAGCGCACCGAGCAGGTAGCCAAGTGTCACCGATAGCAGCATGGTCAGCAGGCCGATGATCAACGAAATTCTCCCGGCCAGCAGTAATCGGGTGTAAATGTCGCGGCCGAGAAAGTCGGTGCCCAGCCAGTGCCGGGTACTTGGCGCTTTGTTGATGATCAAGGCGTCAGTGGCTTCATCACGCCATGGCGAAAACATCGGGCCGAAAATGCACCACAGTGCCATGACCGCAAGCAGGATCAGGCAGAACATTGCCAGCCGGTTACGTCGCAACGACTTCCATGCCTGATGTAAAGGCGACGGCGTCACCTGGGCCAGGGCTGGTATTTGCGCTTTGCGCAGGCGGCGCTGACGGCAGAAAAGGCTATTTAACATCAAGACCTCACCCTTATCCGCGGATCTGCCCAGGCATAGAGCACGTCGGCGAGCAGATTACCCAGTATGGTCAGCACTGCCAGAAATAGCGTAAAGCCCATCAACACCGGGTAGTCGCGCGCGGCCAGCGAATCAATTTGAATATGACCGGCACCCGGCCAGTTAAAAACCTTTTCGGTGATCAACGCCCCGGAAAACAGTCCCGGCAGCTCGAAACCCAACAGGGTGATTATCGGTAACAGCGCATTGCGCAAAGCATGTTTGAGGATAACGCTGCGTTCACGCAGTCCTTTTGCCCGTGCAGTGCGAATAAAGTCCATACGCACGACGTCGAGCATACTGGCTCTGAAATATCGGGTCAGACTGCCGGCCTGCAGCATGACCAACGCCAATACGGGCAAAATCAGGTGGGCACCAACCTGCATCACCCAGCTCCAGCCCGTGGCATCACTGCCGGTATTGGTCATGCCGCCCACCGGCAACCAGTGGAGATCCACGGCAAACCATTTGATCAGCAACAGACAGAGGAAGAAGGTGGGGAAGGACATTGCGGCGAAAATCACCACGCTGACCCCATGATCGAATAGTGAATAGGGTTTTATGGCCGATACAATGCCAACCGCCAGCGCGATGCTCCAATAAAGGATTAAGGCAATCACCGCCAGCAGGAATGAGTTCCAGATATACTGATTAAGCAGTTGGCTGACCGGAATTTGATATTGCAGTGAAAAACCGAGATCGCCGCGCAGTAACAGGCCAAGCCAGTGCAGGTAGCGGCTTAGCAGCGGCTGATCGAGACCATAAAGCGCTTTAAGCTCAGCAGCGCGCTGCGCCGTCAGGGTGACGTTGCCATCAATAAAATCACCGGGGGTTAGCGCAAACAGCATAAAGATCAACAACGAGGCAAGGAATAGCATCGGGATGGTCTGCAGCAATCGTCGCAGAATGAAATTTCTCATGACTTTCTCATTACCGCTGCCGGAACGTATACCGGCAGCGGCTTTGGTGCTGATGATTTAACAAGGCACTATAGCGCCATTATTTGACGATTTTGACGTCCGGTAGGCTGCCGGTAAGGCCGTTATAAATATCCGGTTTGAAACCGGTGACGCGGGCGCTGCTGGCAGAAAGAATTTTACGGTTAGCCAGCAGGATCACTGGCGGATCGTTAGCCAGCACCTGATACAGTTGGTGATAAATCGGCTTACGTTTTTCGATATCCAGCTGGGCGTTGCCCTCATTGATCAACTTATCAACTTGCGGGTTGTGGTAACCCCCATGAGTCGCGGCCTCGGTGCTGTAGAAATCCCAGACACCATCGTGCGGATCGTTAAGGGTGCTGGTGCTGAAGGAGGCCAGGTCGTAATTGCCTGACTTACGCTGTGACATCAGCGCATTAAAGTCCAGCACCTGGGGTTTTAGCAGCACGCCAATCTGGCGGTAGTTTTCTTTGGCAATGGGGATCAGTGCATCGTTGAGCACTTTTTTACTGACCAGCAGCGTCAGTTCAAGACGTTTCCCGTCTTTCTCGCGAATGCCATCGGCACCCACTTTCCAGCCCGCTTCCTCGAGCAGTTTTTTCGCCTGTTCAGGATTGTATTTATACGGGTTAACATCTTGAGCGTTATAGGCCCATGAAATCGGGGCTATAGGTTCATTGGCCACTGAACCATAACCTTGATAAACCGCATCAATCAGTTGCTGACGATCAAGACCGTAGATCAGGGCCTGACGAACTTTCACATCCTGCAGGGCCGGACGTCTGAAGTTAAATTCGATTTCGCTGTAATCACTGGAGCCATAAAGATTGATATTGGCGAAGCCGAGCAACTTTAACTGTTCGATATCATCGGGACGTGAAGTAAAAGCGTCATAATCCGTTTCGCCGGTCTGGAACAGCTGGAAATTGGTGGACGGGTTGGTCACCCGATAGATAAAGCGCGGCGTGGGCGGGACACCTTTGTAGTAATTTGGATTGGCGTGGAAACGGATCTCCTGGCCGGGAATGTATTTGTCGTAAATATAGGGTCCGTTGCCAAGGGGTTTGCCGTGCAGAGTGCGTAAGGTGTCGAGGTTGCCGCGGCTGTAACCTTGGCCGTAGTAGGCTTTCGACAATACCGGCCCACCGATTTTCTGCAATGTGGTGGCACCCACTTCGCTGGTGGTCACCTGCAGAGTTTGCGGGTCGATAACTTTCAGGCCGCTGACGCTGTCCGCTTTTCCTGCCTTGTAGTCATCACCACCAACGATATGTGCGAGGGAAATGTCGGTATCCCCGTCGTATTTCGGGTCATAAAGCACCGTCAGCGTGAAAGCCACATCTGCGGCAGTAAGGGGCGATCCGTCACTGAATTTCAGGTTGGGGCGCAGTTTGATGGTGTAGGTCTTGCCATCCGGCGTAACCGTCCAGCTTTCTGCCAATCCGGGCACAGACTCACCGTGACTGTTCCAGTCAATCAGTCGGGCGAAGATTACGTTAGTAACATTTTCATCCCAGCCATTAACGAAGAAGTAAGGATTGAATATCCCCTGCGGTTCCGAAATACCCGCTACCACCGTGTCTTGACGCAATTTGGCGTTGGCCGGGATTTGGCTGGCGTCAGTCGCCGGGGTAATTCCCTCGTTGAGCAGTTCGGCAGCCATAATGCCAGAGGAGAATAAAATCGTTCCGCACAACAAGGCGATTTTCAGCGGCGTAAAGTGTGACAACCGGCGGGGTTGAAAATGTTGTAGAGACTTTGCCAAATGACATTCCTCATCAAGGGATTAGTTGATTGATATACAAAACATGACAAAGAGTAAGGTCGTGTTTTCTGATTGTCTAACAACGAAAAAATATGGCTTATAGCTAATTTGTACTTGGAACGTGCTGAATAAGGCGAAGGGTGTGGCAGGTTATGCTTTGGATGGGGGTATAAGGGGAGACGTTGGTCTTTATTATTGACAGCGGCCTGCAAAACAAGGCCGCTACGGTATTAGGCTAAACCGATTTTTATTTAAAAATCATATTCTAACGCCAGGCGGTTCTGCCAGAAATCTTTCTCTGATGTTGAGGTAGTCTGCACGCCTGCAAAGTCTGTAATGCTCAGCCCTTTGAGCACACCATCGAAACTGTAGGTGCCATACACCAGATACTCGGACTGATTGCTGCTTGACGCACCCGCGCTGGCGGTTAAATCCATAAAGGAGTAACGGCTGCCCAATGAGATGTGTTCGCTGGCAGTCCAGTTCAGGTCGGTTGAGTAAGCATTGCCGCTGCCGAGATCCTGAGTGCTGGTGAAGAAGGGTTGTGCAAAGTACGGGCCGGAAGAGGTGTTGTGCGCGTAAGGCGTCACCAGCGCACCGTTGCCGTAAGCATTAGCATTGGCAGCGATATGATCGTAATTTAGCGACCATTTCAATACCGGGGTAAAGTTCATCGCAAACTGCGCGCCGTAGCTGGTGCTGTTAACTTCACCAGCCAGCGCTTTGCCTTCGCTCAGGCCACGAATAAACTGAATGCCGATCTTTGGCTGGGAGGCAATGTCTGACCACGACAGAAAGCTGTCGCCATACACCATTTTGCTGTAGTTGTTGTAATCCTCGTACCACAGCTGGCCATTAAGCTTTTTATTATCAAACTTGGCGGCGCGGCCGCCGCCGATACCCCACATGCCGTTGGTGGTGCCATCGGCGTCAGTATAGGCCGTGGTGTCGAGGAACTGGTCGTCGCCCCAGGGTTTATAGCGGGTGATTTTAGTGGCGTGCAGGAAGTTGTCACTGTCTCCGTAGTTGGCGTCAACGCCGCGGAACAGAATCGGGGTGATGCGCCAGTCGTAGTCGCCAACAAACGGGATATTAATACGCTGATCACCGGCAGTAATGCGCAAGTCCTGATAGTGCCAGCTCAGATAGGCCTCTCCCACACCGGTCTCGTTAGGGCCAAGCTCGGTAATCAAATGGTCATCGTTATGAGCGATACCGCGCTGGAAAATACCGCTGACGCCAAGGCTCAGGCCGTAATATTCCGCCGTGGCATACTTCACGCTGCCGCCGTAGCTGACGGTGTCCTGAGAATAGCCCGGTACGAAATACGCATTGTGGGTCGAATAATACAAGGTACGCAAACTGCCGGTTACCGATCCGCAGGTGAACATTTCGCTCAGGGAATCCGCAGTACCCGCGCTGCAACCAGAAGCGACCGGTGTAGCCGCCAGGGCGTGACCCATTAGCAGTGCCTGAGAAACGACAATGGCACCCAACTTTAGCGTAAAGTTGAATTTGTTACTTTTCATTAATATCTTCCTGTCAAAAAATATAAGCTGTTCAGCCGGCAGAAAAGACGGCTAATAATTTTTTATCGGGTAATACGCAACCGTTTGCCACGCTGTTTTTTTATAAGCGGGGAGGATAATAGTTATTTTTATCTGTCAGTCAATAAAAGAGGATCATTATTTAAAACCAAGGTGTCGCGAACTTCCCAGCCCCTGAGCTTGCCGGGGTTAAGTAACCCGTTGGGATCAAGAGATTTTTTCACGGAAACTACTTCGGATTTAATTTCTCCCTGTTTACCATCTTCAATTTTATATACATGCGGGTTATTTATTTTTACGTCATTATCACGGAAAGTAACCATTATTTCATTCAGTCGTTCTTCGCTGGAATAACGTACTAATTGCAATCCGCTGGCGGTTATATTTCCATCATTGTCGCGCAGGAATTCAATATGGGAAATAACTTCATCGCCGAATAAAGCAGCCATATCGATAATCTGCTGACGATAATTTGTATAATTAAACGCCGTCTGCAAATAAGTGAGGGAACTGTCAATTTTAAGCGCGTGCAATGTGGTGTGGTTCCAGCAATATTCCATCAGGGAGGTATTGGTTTCTCGCGCCTCGGCGGCGGATTGGCGCACCGCGCTGTGCCCGCGATATTTCTCCAGCAAATTGCTGCCAACCCCTTCACTTTCTTCAGCAATGACACTGATGACCGCGTGCTGATGTGCCTGATAATGGCCGTTCAGATGGGTGAAATAAGTCGGGATCGGCGCGGCAAACAGTGCCAGCTGGCGTTTTACCAACCCCGGGGATCGGGCAATGGCGTTGGCATAATCCAGTGCGTCACTAAAGTCATCGAACACGTCCAGCCGTTCTATCCATTGGTGAACAGGTGCCAGCGCCAGCTCAACTTCAAGCACGATGCCATTGCTGCCATAGGCGTGATGCAGCAGCAGCGCCTGCGGGGCAGGAATATGCAGAATACGCGGCTCGGCCTCCATGGTCATGACTTTGACACTGAGTACATTGCCTGGCGCACCCAGCGGGCCATAGTTGATGGAGCCAATACCGCCGAAGCCGCCGCCGTAAAGACCGCCGAGGGTGGCAAGCCGGTAAGTTGAAGGCATGCAGCGCAGCTCCCAGCCAGTCGGGCGGGTGATGGTTTCAATCTCGGCCAGACGGCTCCCGGCCTGTGCACGCACCACGCCATTACCCGGTTCACCGATCTGATTGAATCCGGTCATATCCACCAGAATGCCGCCTTGCAATGGCACCAACTGGCCATAGTTGCCGGTGGCACCACCGCGCAGGATCAGCGGTAACTGATGCTGAACGCAGGCTTTAACCACTAAACTCAACTCTTCTTCGTTGCGTGGCCTGACCACGGCATCTGCCTGTTTATCTTCCAGTTGCTGTTTCAGAATCGGGCTGAACCAGTGAAAATCGCGCGAAAGGCGTTTGACCTTTGTCGCCTGCAAAGTCCAGTCGAGATCGGGAAGCGCCT
Source organism: Rouxiella aceris (assembly GCF_012933545.1). GTDB lineage: Bacteria > Pseudomonadota > Gammaproteobacteria > Enterobacterales > Enterobacteriaceae > Rouxiella > Rouxiella aceris. The sequence continues at coordinate 178,522 of NZ_JAADJU010000005.1, forward strand.
GCTGTATCAGGGCAAGCGCCAGCTTACGTTGTTCACTGTCCATATTTTCCTGCCTAAAGAGTGGATAATGTTAATGAGATTGCACGGCTTCGCTTTCATGCCACGCGCCCAGAACGCGTCGGGTGATCCACGACATCACGCCAAACAATGCGATACCGGTGAGTGAAATTAACAGCAGTGCGGCAAACATCAGGGGAATGTCCAACTGATAACCCGCCTGCAATATCTGGTAGGCCAGACCGGTGTTGTTGCCGCCAGTGCCGGCAACAAATTCGGCGACCACAGCACCAATCAGCGACAGACCGCTGGAAATCCGCAGCGCGCCGAAAAAATAGGGCAGGGCAAAAGGAATGCGCAAACGGATCAGGATCTGCAAGCGGCTGGCGTGATTCAACTGGAAGTAGCTCAGCAGACCAGGCGATACACTCCGCAGCCCCTGGGTGGTGTTGGAAATAATGGGGAACACCGCCATCAGCGTCGAGCACACCACCAACGACAAGGTGGTATCTTTGACCCAGATAATGATCAGCGGAGCAATGGCCACAATGGGTGTCACTTGCAGAAACACGATGTAAGGAAAGATCGCGGTTTCAACAAAGCGGTTTTGCACCAGCACGAAGGCCACCGCTGCGCCGATGATGGTCGACAGCAAAAACGAAATCAGAGTGATTTTCAGCGTAAACAGCAGCGACATCATCAGCGAGCCCAGATTAGTCCACAGGCTTTGTAGCATCACCAGCGGTGACGGCACCAAAAACTGAGGGATTTTGAAATAGCTCACCCAGCCTTGCCACAGCAAAACCACGACGATCGCCACCACCGCCGGATAAAGAACTTTGCGAAACGTGGGGTTATTGATCCACGGTGAGGATTTTTGCGTTTGCATACCGTTACTCCATACCCGATTGGCTGGCTTGCAGCAGGCTATCTTGCAACTGCTTCGCATAGCGTGAAAAACCCGGACTCACACGGAAATCTTCGCTGCGCGGGAAGGGCTCGCTAATGGCGATATCTTCCACCACCCGGCCTGGCCTTGCGGCCATCATGATCACCCGCTGCGAGAGAAATACTGCTTCATGAATCGAGTGGGTGACGAACAGCACCGTCAGTCCCTGCTCACGCCACAGGCGCAACAGATCGCTGTCGAGCTTGTTGCGGGTTATTTCGTCCAGTGCGCCAAAGGGTTCGTCCATCAGCAGCAGTTTTGGACGTGTCACCAGCCCGCGGGCAATAGAGACGCGCATCTGCATGCCGCCCGACAGTTCGCGCGGCAATACATTGGCAAATTTCCCCAGCCCCACCAGTTCCAACGCTTCGCTGACGCGGGTGTTGGCTTCGGCACGAGAGACGCCCGCAAGATCCAGCGGTAAACGTACGTTGTTATGCACCGTGCTCCATGGCATCAGCGTGGCTTCCTGAAACACAAAGGAGAGCGGCAGCTGCGCTTTTTCACGGCTGTCGTGACGCCACAGCACCAGCTTGCCGTCGCTGGGTTCAACCAGACCGGCGACCATTTTTAATAGCGTACTTTTGCCACAGCCCGACGGACCGAGCAGGGTCACGAACTCCCCCTGATTAATGGTGAGATTGACTGGCAGAAGTGCGCGCGTGCCATTGCTGTAAATTTTCTCTGCCGACAGCACCTCGATGGCTGCCACCGGCGGCGGATTTGCTGAGCGGACATGGCTCATCATGGTCAGTTTGGGCGCTGAATTCATGGCATGACCTTCGCGTCTTTAATCATATCGAGGGTATAGGTCTGCTCAAACGGCACTTTATCGGCATCAATCAGTTTGTTTTTCACCAACATGTCCCAGGTCTTTTTCAGACGCGGTTCAGTGATAATGCCGATACCAGCGGTTTGCGCATCGCCGCCGGTGACCAGCTCATACTTTTTCATTTGCGCGATGCCGAAAGCGATCTGGTCGGCTCCCATTCGCGGGTTGTCCTTGGTGATCAGCACATTGCCTGCTGTCGGATCCTGCAAATACTCTTTCCAGCCCTGCATGGAGGCTTTGACAAAGGCGGCTACCGCAGCCGGGCGTTTTTTGACGGTGTCGGCCATGCAGATAATCGAGTTGCCATACGGCGGGTAACCCCAGTCGCTGAGCATGTAGACATAGAAAGGTTTACCGCCTTTTTCGACCGAGAAAGGCTCCGAGGTAACATAGCCTTGCTGCACCAGATTATTGTCCGCCAGGAAAGGCTGCACGCTGAAGGTGTAAGGGCGGATTTTGGCGCTGGCCAGCCCCAGCTCACTCTTCGCCCAAGGCCAGAAGGAGGTGTAGGCCTCGGTAGCCAGCAGGAAGGTTTTATCTTTTAACTCCTGCGCCTTTTCTACTTTGTCATGGCTGATAAAGACGGTTGGTGAATGCTGGAACACCGTTGCTATCGTCACGGCGTGGACGCCAGCCTGCCAGGTTTCCAGCGCCTGACCGTTATCGCCGAGGGTACAGTCAGCCTGACCGGCAGCCATCAGTTGCATCACGTTAACCTGCGGGCCGCCCATTTTGATGCTGACATCCAGCCCTGCCGTTTTGTATAACCCCTTGGCTTGTGCCTGATAAAAACCGCCATGCTCCGCCTGAGCGTACCAGTTTGTGAGAAAGGTAAATTTCTCTTCTGCCATGCTGGTGGTAGAAACCCCGGTCAACAGCAAGGCGAGCAGGGGGTAAGTGGATGTACGCCGTGTTTTCATGGTAAGAGTTCCTTTATTTAGAGGCAAAAGATGACGAAGGTGGAGTAAAAGTGGTTTGCACAAAACCGTTCCAGTGGTGTTTTCCCCAGGTTGGCTCGCTGCGGGTTTTCCATTCCATATGGTGGATTTCAGCGATCGCTTGTGCCCAGCTTGCCGCCAGCGAGTCGAGGATCGCATGTCCCTGTTCGGCAGTTGCCCCGGTCGGGTCGCCGATAACGCCGCTAGGGCCAAAATCATAGGAGACCCAGGCGGCGGCAGGGCGGCCAGATGACAGGGTCGGGCAAGGAAATTCCGGTGGATAATTGGCGACCGCGTGTTCGATGTGGACACATTCCGGTGCCAGTGCCAGCATCACTGCTGTTTCGCTATGACCGGCGTGCATTGCCATTTTCTGCTCCTGTGCGCTCAGGAACTGGTTTTCAACGTTGGGCACACGAAACACGTCGTGGGGGATCATAATCATGTCGCCGTGACGCAGGCGCATTTCCCGCGATGCCATTTGCAGCACCTGCGGCTGCCCGCCGTGGCCATTAATCATCAATAATTTGCGGAATCCGGCGCGGTACAGGGACTCGGCAATCTCTAAAATAGTTTGCAGCAACGTATCACCGGTCAAGGTCAGCGTGCCGGGGAAATTCAAATGTTCATCCGATTTGCCGTAGGTAATTGGCGCAATGGCATAAGCCGGGATCGCTTTTGGCAGCCGTGCCAACGCATGACCCGCCACCCCGGAAGAGATCACGCTGTCAACCGAACACGGCAGATGCGGACCGTGTTGCTCGATAGCGCCGGTCGGCAATACGATCACGGTATTGGCCTTGTCTGGCAGGGCAGCAATCGCCGTCCAGCTCAGAAAGGGGAGAAAACGCTCTGCGGGAATATAGCCGTTAATCATGCGGTGCCTCGTCGTCGGACATTATTGGGTTAAGCGGGATTGCGGTAACCAGGCGGTGGCTTCAACTTCAATCAGCACCTCGGCGCTGGGCAGCATTTCACTGACTTGCACTACGGTAGAGACCGGCGGTTGTCCGGGGTAAAAAAGCTTTCTGACTCGGCTGTAGTACGGGAAGTGATCGAGATTGCGAAAGTACTGCACCAGCTTGATCACATCACTCATTTGCCCTCCGGCCTCTTCAATCGTGTAGCGAATGCTTTCCAGCACATACCAGCTTTGCGCCAGAATCGGCCCCTGTTTGGCATCGGTGGAAAATTCGCCGGTTTCACCCAGCAGCAGGCGTGCTTCCACTGGGATATCCTGAAAACCGCGGACGATAGTCGCGCTCTGCGGGTTGACGGGAATAATGCCGGAGAGAAAGACAAAATCACCGGCGCGACGCCAGGCGGCATATTTGGCGAGCGGTTTACCCGCTCCGCTTTCAAGACTCATGGGATAACTCCGCATTCCAGGTACGTTGCCGGGTCAGCTGGCCGTGGTTGATAACCAGACGGGCTGCACTGTTTAAAGGCCAGGTCGCGCTGTCGCTGCCCGGGAAGATGATCAAGCTGGCGTCGCTGCCGACGGCCAGCGGAAGGGTTGTCTGTTTCTGGCCGGTCAGTGCCGCCACATCGCAAATAAGTCGCGACTGCTGGTCAAAGACATTTGCCAATTGCAAGGCAAACAGGGCGCAACTTAGCGTATCCAGTGGGTCATAGCTGCCTGCCGGACAAAAGGCATCTTGTACGTTGTCGCAACCGAGCAGCACCGGAATGCCCGCTGCCTGTGCTTCCTTCAACAGGGTGATGCCACGCTGGCGCGGCGTACGCTGAGGGACGGCGTCCTGCAACAGCAGGTTGGTCATCGGCAGCGTAATCAGCGTGACAGGTTGTGCTGCCAGCAAGGTCAACACCTCCTGCGCCTGTTGTTCACTGCCGGAGGCCAGTGCACAGCCGTGGCTACAGCAGATGTGGCCGCTAAATTCATTTTCTGACAAGTAGCGCGCCAGCCAGGTCAGGCCGTTTGCCACCGAAGTCAGCTCCTCGTCAATGTGCAGATCCAGATCCAGTTGCCAGCGTGAGGCGCTGCGCATCAGGTTAGTCATCGCCGCCGGATCCCAGTTTGAGGAGTGGATAAAGCCCCCCAACAGACTGTGCTTGCCGCTTTGTGCGACCGTGCGGGCGATACGGTCAGCCGCTTCGGCATCAGCGAAGAAGCTCAGCGGTGCCAGAGCAACTCGCTCCAGCGTGACACCCGGCTGCACGATATTTGCCAGTTCAAACCAGGCCAATGGCGGAATGACGTCGAACCAGTCAATGTGGGTACGCAAATGGGTCACGCCATTAGCGGCCGCCCACGCCAGTCCCTGTTTTGCCCGCTGATGGAGGTCGGCGGCGGTCCAGTGTTGACGGTCTTGATGCATTGTTTCAATGGCGGCCAGCAGACCGGGTTTTGACGGGCGGCTGCGGCCAATGGTGAATGTTTTATCGAGATGTGCGTGCGGCTCAATCAGCCCCGGCAGCGCCAGTGCGCCATGAAGGTTCCATAAATCATCCTGCCGTGGCCGACTGGGCATCAGGGCCGAAATTTTGCCCGCGTCAAAGCGCAAATCAGCCGTCACCGGTTCACCAGCATGCCGTGGCCAGTTGCCGGGAAGCAGCCACGCAGGGAGGCGAATATTAGCAATGCCGTTAAGCGATGATGCGGACGTTGGGGTGTTCATCTTGCGGCTCCGTGGTGATATTACAGGTCAAGGACCAGAACGGGACTTTTGGATCGCGAACAGCACAGCGTAATTTGCCTGTTCTCGGTTTTTTCTTCTTCTGTCAGCACCGAGTCCCGATGATCCGGAATACCGTCAATAACGTCAGTGATACAGGAACCGCAAATACCCTGTTCGCACGACAACATAATATCGACTTTAGCGCTTAATAAGACTTCGGCAATGGTCTGATTAGGGCCCACTAAATAACGTTGCCCGCTGGAGTTAAGCTGGATATGAAATTCCAGCCCGTCACTGTTATGAGTTGAATTTGCGTTGCTGAAACGCTCAAAAGATAATTGGTCGGCTGACCAGTAATGCTGTTGCATAATTGCCTGCAAACGCTGAATAAAACCGTCCGGACCGCAGGCAATCACCTGGGTATTCTGATCGGCAGCACAAAGACTCGGCGGCGTTTTGTGGCGCAGGGAATCGTTTGCTTCGCTGTAATGCAAAAAAACATGCTTCGCCAATGCCGGCGTGTTTAAACGCGGTAAAAAAGCCGTTTGATCTTGCGCTGAAAGATAATAATGCAGTTCAAATTCAATCTGTTGATAAGACATCTGTTCCGCCATGGTCAGCAAGGGCGTGATGCCGATACCGCCAGCAAACAGCAGATATCGCCCGGCGTCGGGCAGCGGAAAATGATTGCGCGGTGCAGAGATTGTCAGATTATCGCCAACCCTGAAATGATGATGGATAAAGTGCGATCCACCGGTGGAGTTTTCCGCCAGTTTTATGCAGATTTCATAATATTCCCTGTTACTTTTTTCGGTGCAAAGAGAATATTGACGGGGGCCAATATCAGGAATGAAAACGTCAATGTGCGCGCCGGGTGAATGCACCGGTAATAATCCCCCTTGCTGCGCAATAAGCTGCAATGAAATATTCCCCTGACCATTGATATCGATCGCCTTGATCGTGACAGGAATTAATGCGGCATCTTTCATCGTTATTTACCGTTTTACTTTGCTGAGTCATTTATAAAAGGGACATTCAATTCGTTCGCCGCACAAATCGTAGTTATCAAACCAGTAACTGCACTGCGTTGGCTTGATGAAGGTGAAACGATTGTTCCCATTGCAATGAAAGCTACGTTATTGTTATAAAAGTGTTGCGTCCAGCACTTTGATTCGCACATCCCGTTGCATAAAAGAGAGCACTAAACTATGTTCGCATTCTCCAGGTTTCTGCTGTACTTCACTGAGGTTGCCCGCCAGGGATCGTTTCGCAAGGCGTCGGAAACCCTGCATGTCGCCGCGTCGTCGATTGACCGGCAGATACTGCGGGTTGAAAAAGAACTGACGATACCGCTGTTTGAGCGCCACCCCACCGGCCTGCGGCTGACCGCAGCCGGTGAGCTGTTGTTACATGCCGCCAACAACTGGAAAAAGGATTTTTCTCGCGTCTGTGAACAGATTGACGACCTGCGCGGGTTGCGCCGGGGACATGTGCGGATTGCCACCATCGATGCCATCAACCGGCAGTTTTTCTCGGCGATGCTCAAGAAGGTGCATGTCGATTATCCAAATATCTCATTCACGTTGATGACCATGAACAACGTGGATATTCAGCAGGCTTTGATATCGGGCGATGCCGACTTCGGGCTTATGCTGAATCCGCAAAGTTCCAGTGAGTTGCAGGTGCGGGCCTTTGCTGAAATTGACCTCGGTATTGTGGTGCCGAAAGGGCATCCGCTCGGCGGCAAAAGCGGTATACGTTTCAATCAATGCATCGAATACCCTTTTATCCTGCCTTCTGCACCGCTGATGCTTGCCGAGCCGGTTCAGGCACTGATGAACATCAACGGCAACATGATTAATGAGGTTGCGGTATCGAATAACATCCATATGATCCGTTCCCTGATTAAAGAGAAAATTGGCATCGGCATTCTGTGTTGGCTCGACATCATGGATGAGGTACAAAACGATGAGCTGCAGTTTATCCCGTTGACCGATCCACACTTAAAAACCTTCACGCTCTCATTGTGTGTTGCCCCTTCCAGACAGCTCTCTCTGGCCGCCTCGATGATGCTTAAACAACTGGAGATGCTATTTAGCCAGATTCAGCCAGCCGACTACGCCAGGCATTGATTTGCACTTATCTGGTGCTTCACGCGCTGTTGTGAATCAAAGGTTGCAAAGCACAACCCGCAGATCCTCTTGGATAGCACTAAGGCTGGGTTGGCATCCTTTTTGTATCATGAAAATGAACAATAAGAATAAGCAGCCTGCGGCGTTATTTAATTGCCTGCCGGCTGGCGCAGCGTTTATCGCAACAAGAGGAGATATTAATGACTATTGCACCAAAACTGGAAGAAAAAGCACGCAAGGAAGGGCAGGAAAGGGCGCCATGCCGAACGGCTGGAAGCCCGACTTGAAATCGCTTGCGCTATGCTGAGCAAGGGGATGGATCACCGCATGGTTATCATGCACTCAGAGGCGACCAGTAAATTGGTGAAATAATTTTTTTGAATCAATAAATTACTCTGAAATTTTGCTCTCATGGACTTGCTGACCAAGCATTCGGGAGCGGCAAATATCCAGAATCTCATCTGCCAGGGCGGAATCATCAGGGCAGGCACGGGACAGCACCAGGGCACCTACAAGATGGGCAATAGTATCGATCAAGTCGGCACGTGTTTCGCCTCCCGCTCCATTTTCATTGGTTAACACGGCCAACTGGCGTTCAATTCCAGCCGCAAATGTCGCCTTAATTGACTCAGATTGACGGGCCGTATCGGTACCCAGTGCCGACATCACACAACCCTTTCCCATAGCATCGCGATGCTGGCGGGAGAGATAATATTCAACAAATTTTTCCCGGTTTACACCCACCGTACTTTCTGCAGATCGCATAAAACCGCAGTTCATCGCCTCAGACATCAAATCAGCTTTGGAACCAAAGTGCTTGTAGAACCCGCCGTGAGTTAAACCTGCCGCTGACATCAGTTCCGCGACACCTACACCGTCATAACCTCGCTCACGAAACAGCACTGAGGCAGTCTCCACAATACGCATTCGGTTTTCACGAACCTGCTCTTTAGAAACTTTCATCGTTTCCACATCCTTCCCTAAAAATTTATGTCACAAGTATACATTGATGATGATCATAATCAAACCGTTTGACTTTTTAGATTATGATCATCATCATTGCGTTTGTGTCTCCAGTTGCCACTTAGCAAGGAAATCAACATAGCGAACCGACCATTTTTTCAACTTTACAACCTGGGGCCACGAGTGGTTCCTGAGACGTTTTGTGGCGGTGGCGCGAAAGGGGACATCACTTACCGAGATCAGCAAGGGGAGCCGCAGGTGCCACGGCGCTATCTGGATCGCATATTGCGGATTCTGTTTACTCACCAGGAAAAGAAGATCAACTTATGACCAAATCAACAGTCCTTATTACAGGCGCTTCTACGGGTATTGGTGCTGTATACGCCGAAAGGTTTGCACGCCGGGGGCATGACCTCGTGCTGGTCGCTCGCGACAAGACAAGACTTGATATCCTTGCAGATCGTCTGCGACAAGACAGGGGTATTTCTGTCGATGTGCTGCCTGCCGACCTCACGCAAACGAGTGATTTAGCCGCGGTCGAAGCTCGCCTGCGTGAAGACACACGGATTGGCATTCTTATCAATAATGCGGGTATCGCGCAGTCCGGCAGTTTTGCAGAGCAGACGCCTGATTCAATTGAAAGCCTTATAGCGCTTAACGTCACGGCCCTGACAAGGCTTGCCAGGGCCGTGGCGCCACGATTTGTGCAAGCAGGGGAAGGCTCGATCGTTAATATCAGTTCCGTCGTAGGCCTGGCCCCGGAATTTGCAATGACGGTTTACGGTGCAACCAAAGCCTTTGTGCTTTTCCTGTCCCAGGGCATGAATGTAGAGCTGTCATCCAAGGGTATTTATATCCAGGCGGTGCTCCCTGCCGGCACTTACACGGAAATTTGGGAACGTGCGGGTATCGATATCAGTAACTCGGCAAAATTCATGGAAGTGGGCGAGTTAGTGGATGCCGCACTGGTTGGTTTTGATCGCCGTGAACTCGTTACCATCCCGCCGTTACATAATGCCGCACGCTGGGACACCCTCGATGCTGCGCGACAGGCTCTGTTTTCTGACATCAGACAGGATGAAGCTGCCGAACGATATAAAGCACTTTAGTCAATAAGGTGCACTCTGCAGAACGGTCTTTTGGCTGTTCTGCAGAGAGGCAAATCCACTAGACATTCCTTGTAGCCCGTCTTCTCATCACCAATGAGAAACCCAAACAACTTATAAAGGCCTTTTTCAGCATGACCAATAAACGTGTAGCACTTGTGACGGGGGCCTCATCCGGCATTGGCGAGGCGTCGGCTAACAAACTGTTAGCGGCGGGTTATACAGTGTACGGCACGAGCCGGCGCAGCACACTGCCTGGTGCACACCCCTTCCCTTTACTGACGCTTGATGTGACGGACGATGCTTCTGTCGAAGCCGCCATTGATGAGTTGCTGCGCTTGGAGGGGCAGATCGATATTCTGGTGAATAATGCTGGCTATGGTATTGCTCCGGCTGCTGCGGAAGAAAGTTCCATCCAACAGGCCAAGAATATTTTTGACACCAACTTTCTGGGCATAGTCAGGCTGACGCGTGCAGTTGTCCCTCATATGCGCCGTCAGGGCAGGGGGCGCATCATTAATATCGGTTCGATATTGGGGATCGTTCCGTTGCCGTATGTGGCACTTTATGCTGCCAGCAAGCATGCCGTTGAAGGGTATTCGGGCGCACTGGATCATGAACTGCGTACGCAGGGCATAAGAGTGTCTGTCATAGAACCTGCCTACATGAAAACACAGTTTGAAAATAATAATATAGAGCCTGACGCAAAGCTGAAAGAGTACGACCAGATCCGGGCGAAGCTGGCGAAAGTGGTTGGCAAGGCAATAGCCGAAGCGGAAAGCCCAGAAGTGGTGGCTGACGTGGTGCTTAAGGCTGCGCAGACTTCTCGTCCAAAGTTGCGCTATACGGCGGGAACATTGGCCGGAAAATTGAATTTTATTCTCAGGTTTGCGCCTGCATCCATCCTGGATAAGGTGGTGCGCCAAAGTCTTCAGTTGGATGCGAAAGAATAACAAAGTGAAATTTTTATCGATAAACATGACAGAGTACGCAATACATGAATGATAAGACTGCCCTGTATTCCGTTGATCAAAACATTGTATTGTGAGTGATAATACCTTCGACCTGATGGCCTCTGTCTGCTGAACGAGGATATTCATTCCTCGTTCATAGTTGCCCAAGTTGCTTCTTACTGTAACTTTGGTAGCAGAGAAAACTTGTAGAATGGCATTGAAACCCTGCAATTAATGAGTCGGAAGACCAGTACAGCTCTATTTCTGACTGTTATTAATTAAATACGGGAAGTATATGCTGGACGACTATCCGTAATATTCCAGGTTGCTTTACTTATCTTTCTGTCGCCGTATCTTTTGTATAGGATCCGACATATCGTATTATGAGTATTAGCTCATTAACAGGAACAGAATGATGCGTGACCTCCCGCCTACAGCCACGCTGCGTGCATTTGAAGTCGCCACCCGCCATACCACTTTTACTTCAGCAGCAGCAGAGCTGTTTATTACGCAAAGCGCGGTCAGCCATCAGTTGAAAAACCTGGAGGACATCTGGGGCCTGCAGCTTTTTGAACGAGGTAAAAAACTTAGCCTGACGCCGGCTGGCGCAGCGCTGGCTCCTCTTGTGCGCGAATTCTTTAGCAAACTGGAAACCACGCTTGCCGATCTTCGTGAGCAAAATGGCCGGATACGGTTGCGCGTTAACACCACATATTCCTTCGCATTGAAGTGGTTGCTACCACGCCTGCCAGATTTGGCGCGTTTGCATCCGGAGATTCTGGTGACCCTGGAAAGCACGGATAAAGCCATTAATTTTGCCAGCACAGAGTCCGATGTCGCGATCCGTTTCGGCCATGGTAATTATCCAGCGCTGCATACGGAGTTTATGTTCCGCGAGCAGCTATTTCCGGTTGCCAGCCCGGCACTATTACAGCGCTTTGGAACACCCGGTGAACCTGCTGAATTACTGCGCTATCCGCTTCTGACGCGTGACGGTGCCGAGCTGGTGCCGAAATGGGGCGTCTGGTTTAAGCTGATCGGTATAAATACTGATGTGTTGCCCGAGAGCGTGCGCTTCGCTGATACGAATATGACGATCGCCGCCGCGTTACTGGGTCAGGGTATTGCCTTGGCGCGCAGTGGGCACGTTGAAAAAGAGATCAGCGATGGCAGTCTGGTGCGACTCTTTGACGTACCTTTTCCTTCTCCGGCCGCCTATTACTTTGTCTGCCCAAGAGGCATCGAAACGCAGCCACACATCATGAAATTCCGTAGCTGGCTATTGGCAGAATCACAGCAAGCGCAGCTCAGTTACCGTTAAATAATGAGTATTTGCTCATGCCTCCATGATGACACTTCACTTTTAATCCAGGTTCGTGCTGTTTAGTATCAGCCCATGCCTGGACACATTATGTTGCTGACGCTATTCGCCGCTCTGCTGCCTGCGGGAACACTTTATTATGTGGCGGTACTGAACGGTTACTGATAATGGACTAATCAAATCAGGAGAACACAAGATGTCTGACCATCCCACTATTGCTCTTATTGGTCCGGGTGCTATCGGTACCACTATTGCCGCTGTACTGTACGAAGTTGGCCGAACGCCAATCCTTTGCGGGCGCACCGCGCATCCTCAGCTAATATTGCGTCACGATGAGGGCGAAGTGGTGGTGCCAGGTCCTGTATTGACCAATTCGTCAACTATTACCCATCCGTTCGATCTGGTATTTGTTGCGGTGAAAACCACCCAGGTTGCTGATAGCGCCAACTGGCTGGCCGCGTTGTGTGATAAAAACACCGTTGTGTGCGCACTGCAGAACGGTGTCGAGCAGAAAACTCAGCTGAAACCCTACGTCAACGGCGCAACGGTGCTGCCTTCGGTAGTGTGGTTCCCGGCACAGCGCGAGCCTGATGCCTCGGTCTGGCTGCGTGCCAAACCGCGTCTTACACTGCCGGATATGCCGCGGGCAACACGTATAGCTGATGCACTCAGAGGGACACGCTGCGCGGTTGACTTGTCAACGGACTTTATCTCCATCGCCTGGCGCAAACTGCTGCAAAATGCGGTCGCTGGTCTAATGGTGCTTGCGAATCGCCGTGCCGGAATGTTCTCACGCGAGGACATAACGGAGCTGGCATTGGCTTATCTGCATGAGTGCCTGACGGTAGCGCGTGCGGAAGGTGCAGTAATGAACGATAACGTTCCGAAGGAGATCGTTAACGGTTTTCATCATGCTCCGGTAGATCTGGGGACCTCCATTCTCGCCGACCGCCAGGCCAACCGTCCACTTGAGTGGGATATTCGCAACGGCGTGATAAAGCGTTATGGTCGCTTACATGGTATTCCTACGCCGGTCAGCGACGTGCTGGTACCGCTGCTGGCAGCAGGGAGTGAGGGGCCGGGTTGAAAATCGTTAACTACAGGAGTGTTGGTAATACAATGGCACACTGAATCGCCAAAGTTTTGGGCGAGATATCCAGGCTAGTAAAATGACGAAATTAATCGGTGGCACGGCTATGCCATCCAGATTGCCCGCCGGATTATTTTCAAGCGAAACCTGAGGCGATTTTCTTGTCATCAAAACACATTTGGTGGTCACTGCATCATCGAACCGCAAATAACCCTCAATCAGCCCCCCGGATTTATCCCGGACGGCAGTCGCTGAATGCAAAAAAGCAAAAAGGCCGCTTTAGGCAGCGACCTGGCGTTGGCGCGTAGACCGTAAGCATCTGTTCCAGGCATTGCTTGCCGAACGTAGAGAGGTATCCATTTCCACCGTGTGGCGTATGGAAAAAGGCGACCTTGATATTTTGGCACACTTTCGCCTGGAGCAGTCTAAATCATACTGGCCAGCGGTTGGAGCCGGGAAACAGTTTCAGGTAGTTGCTGACGTAACAAACAGTCCAGAATCGCCTGACAGCTTTTTCGTACAGTACACAACTAAATATGACAATCAGCAATGAACGAGGTGCGATCTAAACCGTGTTATCTTAAGCAGCCTCGAACTGAAAACCTAAACAGGATGTCATTCCAGTGAAAATAAACAATTGCCAGACCTGTGGCCAACCAATGAGCAAAATACCAGAAACTCTGAATCTTGACTGTGGTGGTGATTGTTTAAGTTGCATGGCTTGTCATGGTGATCCAGACGCAATTGAGATTGTTGAGAGACTTACTGGCGAGAAAGTTAATGACCTTGGATGCACATATCCCTCCAGTAATGTTGAAGGGCAGCAAAAAGCGGAAGTTAGAACTGAAAAATACATTCCTGGTATCAGCGGATCGAATGTTTCAGAATAGAACGTGGAGATTTAGTCAATCCAGGTTGGGTGAAATTTTTATTTCGGTGATAATCAAAACCCGGACAACATAGTCACACAGGGCAATACGGGCAGTATGGATGCTATCTGAAACAATAATAAATAAGGGATTTTAATGTTCCAAAAATCGACTCTGATAACTTTACCCCTGCTGATGACGTCTATATTCCTGCTGACAGGATGCCCCCCAGCCCCGGATCTAACACAGTGGCAGCGTCCTGATACGGATATCGACGGCGTGCGCGTCGCGATGGGTAAATGCGGCGTGCAACTCCCCGGATCCGATATTCCCAAAACGGATAATGAGTCCGTTCTATATTACCAATGCATGGAGAATATGGGGTTTACCCGTAAAGACGGATTCAAAATTTGCAGCGTTCGTGTTTACCATGATACACCAGCCTGCCTCAAGCAAGAACAGGGGTATCCCTTGAGTCAGACTCAGCTAGAAGCGCTGCCTTTTGTCGCAGACAGAGGGTTTCATCCGATTAAGCCGGATTCCGGCGTGAGCAAGTTTTCCTTGATTACCTGGCGTAAAGTGGGAGCCTCGCTGCATTTTTCTCATGAGGTTGAAAACGACAAGCAAGCACTGGCGGTGATGTATCAATGCGGTTATCCGCAACCGTTGGGTTCGACGCCTTACGTGCCGACGCTGCGCAAAGCCGCTAATATTCAACGATGCATGCTGGATAAAGGTTTCGAGCCGAAAAACAAACTCAGTCTAGTATGTCGCAATTACCCGCAGGTCACTGACTGCCCAAAACATCACTCTTACCCCTGAACTAACCCTGAAGAAGCTATATAGACACTGTCGTTATCTCTCCCATATATAATCTCTGAGGAAGCATTTCCATGGGACGTAAAATCCTGGTAGCAGTAACTTTATTATCTTTAATTCCAATATGTTATGGTCATGATAATGGTCCATATGAACAAACTAAGCTATCCGTAATTGATTTTCTAAAAAAAGGGGCGGCCTCTCCGGCTAGTTGTGATTTGTTCAAGGATTTTCTTGCAAAAGATCCTCTAAATGATGGAAAAAGGAAAATGATGGTAGGTTTCTGTAATAGCGATATTGATTTCTCAAAGCCAGTCTCATTTTCCGAAATGCATACACATCAATTTGAGGGACATTTTTATGTGTGTGGTGTCATTTCAGGAAAAACAAAGCTTGACCAGAAAATCGGTGTTCGATTTATTTCCGCAGAACCATATCATCTGGTACTAAACGTTAAATATTCACGTCGTCCCATTGCTTATGCATCGGATGATAGCTTTTTAATTGATGACTATCGCTTACAGCTCAAATCATTTAATGAACTCAACAGCAAATATTGCAAGTGAACGATAACCGCTGTAGTCGAGTAACTCATATATTCGGTTTCTAATGGATACATCCGTATAGTATGGCAATCTACTTGATGTATACCATTACCTGTCCTCTGGCACACAACAGTCAGACGGGATTACAAAGTCCGCTGTGAGCTAAGTTCGGACGTAACCAGCATTCTGCCACATTATTAATTAGGGTGTTGGTGAATGCTGTGTCAGTCAAAAAATGGATGCGTACAATGACTCACTCTACAGAACCTTACTGGAATCGCATGGTTCTTGAGCTGAGCGTAACAGATTTCCCCGCCTATTTACGTTTTTATGCGGAAGTGCTTGGCTTTAAGGTCATGATAATACGCAGCGATTCTGATTTTGCCTATGTGTGTCTCGGTAAGGCGCAACTGATGCTTGAGCAGTATCATGTGGAAGGTTGCAACACAGGAGAATTTATCAGGTCGTCAGATCGAAGTTGATGATATTCAGGACGTTCTTGACCGTCTGACAGTACACAGGGTACCGCTGTATCGGGAACTTAGGAATGTTGCCTTTTCCAGGCAGGATACTTTATGCTGGTCATAATCTCTTTGTAGGATATAACCATGATAACCGTAGAGAAATCAGATCCATTTTCTTCAGAATCCCAGCGATTAATCGAAATGCTGTCAGCAGAACTTGCCGCTATTACTGGTGATAACGGCAAAAGCAATTTCACTGTTGATGCAATGAATGGTGACAGAGCGTTATGGGTATTGGCAAAGAACGCTCATGGCGATGCGATAGGATGCGGCGCTATCAGGCCATTAACGCATAATATTGCCGAGCTTAAAAGAATGTTTTCAGACCGAAGTGTACCAGGCGTTGGTAACGCTTTACTCACTTTTCTGGAAACCTTCGCAAAAGAAATGGGATATCTCGAGCTGAGGCTGGAAACCCGACATATTAACCATCGGGCTGTAACATTTTACGAGAAAAATGGGTATGTCTGTATTGAGAATTATGGCCCATATATAGGCAGAGAAGAGGCAGTATGTTTCTCAAAGGCATTGTGCTAATTACATTAATGGATCCAGATGTCCGCGTTTGGCACCAGAAAAAAGAGTTGTATACCTGTTACGAGCGAAGAGCGGACCTAACATTGTGATATGTTAATTTACGTGGAGCAGGTCACTGGTATCGCAGGAAAAGGGGGAGAATATACATTACTGATAAAGTCTCGAACCGCACGGCCGATAACCACGAAAACTGCTGTTTACCTCTCATGCCATAATGCGATGGCTGGAGTAAGCTCAATACTATGCAAAGCGTTGACGCCGGATAACTATAACGACAGGGGGATGCTGTCAATAATGCCACTACAAATACTGAAAATTATCCACCACAGGGTCAGTATCTACACGCTTTCAATAGTGTTAACATTTGGCGTCCTGTACTGCACAGGACTAGGGGTTTATTACTCCTATATTCATGAAAAAATGGAAGAATATGCTGATTCAATTCTGACACGCAGTGATAGTCTTATCGCGCAGGTAAAACTGATTGACGGACTTCGATGGTCTGCTGGTATCGGAAAACCTGCTGAAGCAGGACTTCATCGCCAGCGGCCCGAACCAGAAGTGGGCGGGTGATATCACGTATCTTCGCTCGGACGTTATCAGGCTAGTCATCCTGGATTAAAACAAGAGCAGCAAATTATTCAGTGCTAAAACGTTGCCGATGCTGGCTGGGTGTCACCCCCATAATTTTGCGGAAGATTTTGCGGAAGGCTGAAGAGTCTGTGTATCCCACTTCCCACGCAATTACATCGACAGCACGCCCTGTAAGCTCCAGCGCGTCCCGCGCTTTCATTATCCTGACCTGTTGCAAGTAATCCGTTGGCCTTAATCCCGTCGCTTTCTGGAAATGACGGAGAAAGGTCCTTGGTGACAGGGACACCCGTTCGGCCATTGTCTCAATACTGTGCTGCTCGGAATAGCAGGCATGCAGATGGTGCTGGACAAGCAAAATCTTGCTGTCGCCATGCTCAAAATTAGGGATAAATACGGAATAGGGACTTTGTTCACGCCTTGGAGGATCGACCAGCAAAAATCGGGCAGTGGCATGCATTGTGCCCGTTCCTGATATTTTCTCGATCAACGTTAGCCCCAGATCTATCCAGGCAAGAATGCCGCCAGCGGTAATAATATCGCCATCGTCGATAACCATTTTTTCCGCAACAACGTCTATCTTTGGAAAACGATCTGCTAACGTTTGCGCAAAGGCCCAATGCGTTGTTGCGCGGCGGTGATTAATCAACCCGGTTTCGGCCAGAACAAATGCACCTGCGCAAACCGAACACAGTGTGACCCCCTTGTTGTAGAGTGTATTCATCCAGTCAGCAGATACCTTCATTGAGGTCATCAGTGCCGGCATCACCAGGCTTGGCGGCGCAATCAGATAGCTCATGCGATGGGGTTCATCTGGATGGCTGTCCCAGACACATTCCACCGTATCATCTCCTTCATTTACCTTCCAATGCGAAACG
The DNA here is from genome assembly GCF_012933545.1 of Rouxiella aceris. Classification (GTDB taxonomy): domain Bacteria; phylum Pseudomonadota; class Gammaproteobacteria; order Enterobacterales; family Enterobacteriaceae; genus Rouxiella; species Rouxiella aceris. The sequence continues at coordinate 196,205 of NZ_JAADJU010000005.1, forward strand.
CGTATCGCCAGTTTGCGATCCTCTCCGGAAATGCTTATAGCCCAATCAGTGGCGATCCTGAACATATCGCTCAGGCCGTACACTGCGGCGAGTTGGCAGTCCCGGTAAATCAACAGGCCAATCTCGGCGACGACCGTATTTTTAGCTGAATTTATATTTGTCATTTTTAACACTTATAATGTCATATATGACAAGTGTATTCGCTTACGTATTGCCTGACAATATGTTCAACAAGCCATCACCGCGATGACCTGAAAAACTGTAAAGGAGCGCATATGTCAGGCGCAGAAATTGAAAAGTTAAATATTTCAAGGCGTGACCTGTTGATCCTTGGCAGCACACTGTCGGCAAGTATTGGGCTCTCTCACTCATCCTTCGCCCAGGGTATAACATTATTATCATTACCTTCAGGAGATATCTCTATGAGCAACGGCATCATTACTACCAAAGATGGCACCCGGATTTTCTACAAAGACTGGGGCCCGAAAAATGCACAACCTGTCGTTTTTCACCACGGCTGGCCGTTAAGTGCTGATGACTGGGACAATCAGATGCTGTTCTTCTTATCTGAAGGTTTTCGCGTGATCGCTCATGATCGCCGTGGTCACGGACGCTCCGATCAAACCGATACAGGTAACGATATGACTACTTACGCGGCAGACGTGGCCGAACTTGCCAGGGTGCTGAATTTGAAGGATGCCATTCATATCGGTCACTCTACTGGCGGCGGCGAAGTGGCGCGTTATGTCGCACATGCTGAGAAAGGCAGGGTAGCAAAGGCTGTTTTGATGGGGGCTGTACCCCCAATCATGCTTAAAACCCCCGCCAATCCGCAAGGCTTACCATTAACAGTATTTGACGGTTTCCGTTCTGCTCTGGCAGCTAACCGCGCACAATTTTATATCGACGTGCCAGCAGGCCCATTTTATGGCTTCAACCGCCCTGGCGCGAAAGTCATCCAGGGATTGATAAACAACTGGTGGCGGCAGGGAATGGCTGGCGGTGTTAAAGCGCAGTATGACTGTATTGCCGCATTTTCAGAAACTGACTTTACGGAAGACTTAAAAGCTATCACCGTGCCTGTATTGGTGATGCATGGCGAAGACGACCAGATAGTGCCCATTGATGACTCCGCATATAAGTCAGTCAAATTGTTGAAGCATGGCACCCTGAAAACCTATCCGGGTCTGCCACATGGAATGTTCGCGACCCATCCTGAAAAAATCAACCCTGATTTGCTGGCTTTCGCCAGGAGTTAAAGATTAGGACCGGGGGATGAGTGGCAATGACCTGATAGAACCTACGGGGGATTCAACTGTTGCCAGTCATAAGAAATTCGAAAGTGCAGTTCGTGACCCAAGCATTGAGGTCGATGACGCATTGGAGATATCTGAGCCAATTGAAGTCTGAGTTTACAGGGCTGCAACAGCAGCCCTGTGCCAAAGCGGACATGGTCAATATCATCCTGTGTTAATCCATGGAGAGAAGGTCACGAGTTTTCGTTTTGGAAAAAACGTAAAAATTGAACGGTTTGCTGATTCATGGTTTCAATGGCCGCCAGATGCTCAGATTTTTTCCAGTTAATGCCAATAATGTGCAGTAAGTCCCGATAAAAAATACTAAATTTTCCCCAAGGGTAAAAGAGTAGCCCCCAATCAGCCCTCAGATTTCTCCCCGGCGGCAGTCGCTGAATGCAAAAAAGCAAAAAGCCCGCTTAAGTTTCCTTAAGCGGGCTTTTCTAAATTTGGCTCCTCTGACTGGACTCGAACCAGTGACATACGGATTAACAGTCCGCCGTTCTACCGACTGAACTACAGAGGAATCGTGTGAACGGGCCGAATACTAACGAGGGGCGAAGGGCTTGTCAAAGCCCTTTTTCACAATTTCGTTTGAATGCTGAAGAATTCAGCAAATATCGGTAATGTCGCACAAAATTTTAGCCCTGAATGCGTTTTGCCCAGGAAGAGATCTCGTCACCGCTGCCAATATCTGCCTGCACCAGCCCATTAACCATAAAGGTTGGTGAAACATGGATACCGTTTTGGCGTGAGTATTTGCAGTGCCATTTAATGGCGTTTTGCAATTCCGGCTGGGCAAAGGGTTCGCGGGCATTGATGCCGCTGTATTGTTCCAGGCGGTTAATAATGTCGTTTGGCGTGGCGTCCATATTGGGTCCGGCGCAGTGACCGGCAAACTCAAACTCTTCGCGGTGGTCGGCAACCGCCTGCAGCACGGCTTTGGCCGCACTTTTGCCCGCTGGCAGTGTTGATGCGGCCAGAATATAACGCACAATCACGCCGGAATAGAGGTGCCATGGCTGCGACTGCAGATGAATTTTCAGCGTCATATTCTCTTCACCCACTTCGGCCAGCAGCGCGTCCAGTTTATTAAAGGCGCGAACGGAAAAAGGGCAGGTCGGTTCAAGAAAGACTTCAAAAAGGTTTTGGCCGTGTCCCCAAACCAGCGGGTCAGCGTGTAGCGTTGGGTTTGTGCTCATCGCAAGCTCCTTATGACAGCAGTTTTATTGAATATCAATGAATAAGCCCATCTTGGCAAATCCCGCCGCTTAGCTCCAGTGCTGACGAAAACTATTGCTGCTTTTTCCGTTAATAAAAATTACCGAGCCGCCAGCATAAGCTTGCACTGCGCTTGGGAAAATTCGCCTGATTATTGTGCAACGCTAACGCAGGTGTCACATTTTGGTAACTTTTTTCACCGGGAGGACTGGAGGGGAAATTGATAGCTGAATGATTTATAAGTCATTATTAACGCCCTGGTATTTTTTGCTGAGGTTGGCATAGCTGTTGCTTTGTTATTGCGATAACAAAGTGTCTCAGCTTGATAACAAACCAACAGGGGCTTATGGCAGATAATCTCGATGTGATGGCTCAAATTCAGGCTTCTTTTGCTGCGCAAACCCCCACGGGCAAGCGTATCGCTGGCTATTTACTGGCCAATCTGGCGCAGATCCCTTTTGAGACCGCCGATAGCATTGCGCGCAGCACGGCGACCAGCGGCATCTCCGTCGGGCGCTATTTGCGCAGCCTGGGTTATCGCAACCTGGATGACTTTAAACAGACGCTGCGCCAACAGGCTAGCGGTGCCAGCTATCAACCCTGGATGGTCACCGATCGTCTTGGTGCCTATCGCCAGCGCAGCAGACAGCCGCAGCAAGAGAAATTTCAGCAGGCACTGACGCTGGAGCTGGAAGCCATTACCCATGTCTATCAACTGGCACAAAGCGAAAGCTTTGCCCGTATCAGCCGTGGGCTGGCGGAAGCCGATGCAGTATTTATTCTCGGTATTCAGTCGGTGCGCGGTATCGCCAATACCTTCTATAGCCACCTGGAGTACCTGCGGCCCAAGGTCTATTTCGCTGACGGCCAGTCTGGCACCTATGTCGAGTCGCTTAATTCAGAGTTTGCGGCACCTTATTTGCTGGTGACTGATACCCGGGCCTATTCGGTGATCGCGCAAAAATATTGTCAGGCCGCCTGTGAACGCGGTCTGCAAGTGGCGCTGATCACCGATATCTATTGCCCCTGGGCCCATGACTATCCGTTGGATTTATTGCAGCTAAAAACCGATACCGGCCAATTTTGGGACTCGATGGCACCGCTAAGCTGTCTGTTTAATCTGCTCTCTTCGGCGGTGTTGGAGTTGCGCGGCAGTGAGGTAGAACAGCGTCTGGCTAATAATCGTATTTTGCAAAAAGAGTTTGGGCAGTTTGCCTCCTGAGCGGCGGCGCTGTGCATTTTTATTATAAGGGCAGCAGAACATTATTATGAATAACCAGGATATCACTTTGATTGATGTGGCCGCACTGTTACCCGAGGCGGTGATTGATCTGAAATATGCCACGCAAGACAACCTGACCGGGCAAGTGGTGTATTGCGAAAGTCGCTGCCTGCTCCATCCCGATGCCGCCAAAGGGCTGGTGCGCTGTTTTCAGGTCGCCAGATTAGCCGGATACAATCTGAAAATTTTTGACGCCTACCGTCCACAGCAGGCGCAGCATATCTTTTGGGCGCATCTGCCCGATCCGCAGTATGTTGCCGATACCCGGCAAGGGTCGCACCACAGCCGTGGCGTAGCCATTGATCTGACGCTGCTCGATGAGCAGGGGCAAGAGCTGGATATGGGCGCCGGTTTTGATGAAATGACCGAGCGTTCGCACCCTTTTTATCCCCATCTTCCGGTTCAAATGCAACGTAATCGCCTGCTGCTTAATGCGGTGATGGCCGCCGGCGGCTTTCAGGGGATTGCCAGTGAATGGTGGCACTTTGAGCTGCCGGATGCGCTGACTTATCCGTTGCTGGCCGATCTTTTTGACTGTTTTCCACCCAAAAACCTTGCCTGAATCCTGGCATTTTATGCATTGCTATCCTTATTAAAGCAGGAGTTTGCCCATGCGTATTACCACAGCGAAGTCGTTATTTAAGCAAGTCATCGCCCAAAAAACCGTCGTCAGCACTGCCGTGTTGTTGGCGTTATCTGCCCTGACGCTGAATGCACAAGCCGCCGTACCCAAGGATATGTTGGTGATTGGCAAGGCTGCCGATCCCCAGACGCTTGACCCGGCGGTGACCATCGACAATAACGACTGGACGGTAACCTATCCGGCCTATCAGCGGCTGGTGGGTTATAAAAGCGAAGGGGGTAAAGGGTCGACGCAGGTGGCAGGCGATCTGGCTGCCAGTTGGACGGCGTCGGCGGATCAGTTGGTATGGACTTTTGTCCTTAAACCTGGCGCGAAGTTTGACGATGGCAGTGAGGTAAACGCCGAGGCGGTGAAATGGTCATTTGAGCGATTGATGAAGATTGCCCAGGGACCGTCAGAAGCTTTCCCGAAAGATATGCAGGTGACGGTGGTCGATCCGCTCACCGTACGCTTTACGTTGAAAACCCCCTTTGCCCCTTTCCTCTATACGCTGGCCAACGACGGGGCAGGGATCGTCAATCCGGCGATTGCCAAAGCCAATCCCGAGGATGAAGGCAAAGCCTGGCTGGCCAGCCATACTGCCGGTTCAGGTCCGTACAAACTGGAACGCTGGCAGAAGGGCCAACAGTTGGTGCTGGTCCCCAATACTTACTACAGCGGCGAAAAACCGGCTTTTAAACGAGTGACGGTAAAAATCATCGGCGAAAGCGCCAGCCGCCGTTTGCAGTTATCCCGCGGTGATCTGGATATTGCCGACTCTCTGCCTGTCGACCAACTGGCAGCGTTAAAACAGGAGAATAAGGTGGCGGTTGCCGAGTATCCCTCGCTGCGCGTTACCTATCTGTATTTGAATAATGGCAAAGCGCCAATGGACCAGGTGGATCTGCGCCGTGCTGTCTCTTATGCCGTCGATTATCAGGGAATGGTCAAAGGTATTCTCGGCGGCAATGCCAAGCAAATGCGCGGGCCAATTCCTGACGGCATGTGGGGATATGATCCGCAAGCCATGCAGTACAGCAATGATATAACCAAGGCCAAAGCGGCGTTAGCCAAGGTGAAAACGCAGCCAAATACACTGGATTTTCTCTACTCCGACAGCGATCCCAACTGGGAGCCCATTGCCCTGTCGGTGCAGGCCAGCCTGGCCGCTGCCGGGGTTAACGTGAAGCTGGAGAAACTGGCCAATGCCACCATGCGCGATCGTATTGGCCACGGGGACTATGACATCTCCATCGGCAACTGGAGTCCGGACTTTGCCGACCCCTATATGTTTATGAACTACTGGTTTGAGTCGGATAAAAAAGGATTGCCGGGCAATCGCTCTTTTTACAGCAATCCGGCGGTGGATGACTTACTGAAAAAAGCCGTGGCGGTCACCGATCAGCAGCAACGCACCGACTATTACCAGCAGGCACAAAAAATCGTTATCGACGAAGCGGCGTACGTCTACCTGTTCCAGAAAAACTATCAGGTAGCCCTCAATAAAGAGGTTAAAGGCTTTGTCTTCAACCCGATGCTGGAACAGGTGTTTAACATCGGCGAAATGAGCAAACAGTAGGTTGCGCAGCAAGATATTGTTTGCGGGTTGAGAGTGGCCTGGCATCGGAGTGACAGGCTCCGGTGCTGTGTTTGGGGGAGTGCTATGACTTTTTGGACCATTATTCGCCAGCGTTTGTGGGGACTGGTTTTAGTGATGGTGGGGGTATGCATTATCACCTTTATTATCTCGCATCTGATCCCCGGCGACCCGGCAAGATTGCTGGCCGGCGATCGTGCCAGTAATGAGATGGTGCAGCATATGCGCCAGCAACTGGGGCTGGATCAACCACTGTACGTACAATTTTATCGCTATGTGACCGCCTTGCTGCATGGCGATCTTGGCACTTCCATCCGTACCGGCCGACCGGTGCTGGAAGACCTGCGGACGTTTTTCCCGGCCACGCTGGAGCTGGCGCTCAGCGCGCTGCTGCTGGCTATCGTGCTGGGGATCCCGTTGGGGGTGTTGTCGGCGGTATATCGTAATAAATTTGCCGATCATCTGGTGCGCATGCTGTCGGTGATTGGCATTTCAACGCCGGCATTTTGGCTCGGGTTGGGGGTGATTATTCTGTTTTATGGCCATCTGAATCTGTTACCCGGCGGCGGTCGGTTGGATGACTGGCTGGATCCGCCCACATCGATCAGCGGTTTTTATCTGCTTGATGCCTTGTTGACCGGCAACCGCGAGGCACTGTGGAACAGTCTGCAACATTTATTATTGCCTGCGCTAACGCTGGCCTTTGTGCATATGGGCGTAGTTGCGCGGCAGATCCGTTCCGCCATGCTGGAGCAACTGAGTGAGGACTATATCCGCACCGCGCGTGCCAACGGCCTGTCGAACTGGCGGGTGATCTTGAGTCACGCCTTGCCGAATGCGTTGATCCCCTCGGTCACCGTCCTCGGGCTGGCGCTGGGGGATCTACTGTATGGCGCGGTATTGACCGAGACAGTTTTTGCCTGGCCGGGGATGGGGGCTTATGTGGTCAGTTCAATCCAGGCATTGGATTTTCCGGCGGTGATGGGTTTTGCGGTGGTGGTCTCCTTTGCCTATGTGCTGGTGAATTTAGGCGTGGATTTACTTTACGTGTGGATAGACCCGCGTATTGGCAGAGTGAGGTAACGCTATGTCACTGCTTGAGCCGGAGGTGGGCCGCGGTCGCGCCAATTGCGCCCCGGTCACCTCAAAACGTCCCTTTACTGCCTGGCGGCGAAGGGCGCATCAACTGAGCCGCAGTCCGCTAACTCTGCTGGGGCTGGCAATTATGCTGCTGGTGGTATTGCTTATGCTGTGTTCACCCTGGCTGGTGCCGCACAACCCAAATGCCATCGATCTAGCCGCGCGCCTGCAGGCACCCTCGACGGCGCATTGGTTTGGTACTGACGAGGTAGGACGCGACCTGTTTAGCCGGGTGCTGATTGGCAGCCAGCAGTCGGTGGCCGCCGGGCTGGCGGTGGTGATCCTTGCCGGATCTGTCGGTTCGCTGCTTGGCTGTTTTTCCGGGGTGATGGGCGGGGTGCTGGATGCGCTGATTATGCGCGGGATGGACATTATGCTGTCGGTGCCTTCCCTGGTCTTGACCATGGCACTGGCGGCGGCTCTTGGGCCTAGTCTGTTTAACGCCATGTTGGCAATTGCCGTTGTGCGCATTCCGTTTTATGTGCGCCTGGCGCGCGGGCAGACGCTGATGCTACGCCATCAGGCCTATATGCAGGCCACCCGCACCTTTGGCGCATCGCGCTGGCATCTGATCACCTGGCACGTATTACGCAACGTATTGCCGCCGCTGGTGGTGCAGGCTTCGCTGGATATCGGTACTTCCATTCTGATGGCTGCCACACTGGGTTTTATTGGCCTGGGGGCACAACAGCCTACTGCCGAGTGGGGAGCGATGGTGGCCAATGGCCGCAACTATATTCTCGACCAATGGTGGTATTCCGCCTTTCCCGGTATGGCGATCCTGATCACCGCTACCGGGTTTAACCTGTTCGGTGACGGTCTGCGTGACCTGCTGGACCCGAAAAGCGGAGGGCGTTGACAATGGCCGCATTATTACCTGCCTCGACGGCGGCTACTCCGGTGTTGGAAATCGACGGTTTACAGCTGGTTTTCCCGGTTTACGACGGCGAGGTCAAGGCCCTGAATCAGGTCTCATTACGGGTTAATGCCGGAGAGATCGTCGGCGTGGTCGGCGAGTCCGGCTCCGGCAAATCGGTAACGGCAATGATGGCGATGCGTCTGTTGCCGCCGGAAAGTTTTACCATCAAGGGTGGCAGCCTGCACTTGCTGGGTAGCGATGTGCTCCAGGCCAGCGAAAAGCAGATGCGTCAACTACGTGGTGCGCGGGTGGCGATGATTTTTCAGGAGCCGATGAATGCTCTTAACCCAACGCGTAAAATTGGCCGTCAGATGTGTGAAATTATCTGCCTGCACCAGCAACTGAGCCGTCAGCAGGCGCATAACAAGGCCGTCGCTCTGTTGCAGGAAATGCAGATTGCCGATGCCGAACAGGTAATGGCGCGCTACCCTTTTGAACTTTCCGGCGGCATGCGCCAGCGAGTGCTGATCGCCATGGCATTTTCCTGCGAACCCGAGCTGATTATCGCCGATGAACCCACTACTGCGCTGGATGTCACGGTGCAACGTCAGGTACTGCGTCTGTTGCAGCGTAAGGCTCTCAACAGCGGTACTGCGGTGCTGTTTATTACCCATGATATGGCGGTGGTTGCGCAGCTATGCGATCGGGTTTACGTGATGTATGCCGGTCATGTTATTGAAAGTGGCGGCACTGAGCAGGTGATCGGCCATCCGGCACATCCATACTCCATTGGTTTGTTGCAGGCGGCGCCGGAGAATGCTGAACCGCGTACTTTATTGAAAGCCATTGCGGGCACGGTGCCCAGTTTGACCCATCTCCCCCAAGGCTGTGCCTTTCGTGAACGCTGCAGTCATGCGGATGCCCGCTGTATGCAGACGCCACCCTTGACCCCGATGTCTGCAGGATCGTCACAGCAGGTGGCCTGCTGGCATCCTCAGCCCGGAAATCTGCCGAGCAAACAGGAGCAAGCCTGATGAATGCCGAAGCCTTGATGGAATTACAGGATATTCGCGTACGCTTCCCGGTAAAATTTAACTGGCTGGGGCAGCCGAGGGGCTATGTGCATGCCCTTAATGGTGTGGATTTGAATATTATGCGCGGCGAAACCCTGGGTATTGTCGGCGAGTCTGGCTGCGGCAAAAGCACGCTGGCACAATTGCTGATGGGGCTGCAAACGCCCAGTAGCGGTACCTTGCTGCGCGCCCGTGCGGCGGGATCCTGGTTTGGTTCCGGCATGCAGATGGTGTTTCAGGATCCACAGTCTTCGCTGGATCCGCGTTTGCCGGTGTGGCGCATTATTACCGAGCCGGTTTATGTGCAAAAGCATAACTCGGCCAGTGAGCGCCGTAGCCTGGCCGAGACGCTCGCCGAGCAGGTAGGATTACGTAAAGAGTCACTGGATCGTCTCCCTCATGAATTTTCCGGCGGCCAGCGCCAGCGCATCTCCATTGCCCGCGCGCTGTCGTCACAACCGGATATTATCGTGCTTGATGAGCCCACTTCGGCGCTGGACATCTCAGTGCAGGCGCAAATCCTCAATCTATTGGTAGCGCTGCAGCGTCAACGTAATCTGACCTATGTGCTGATCTCCCACAACGTCTCGGTGGTACGGCATATGAGCGATCGCGTGGCAGTGATGTATCTGGGACAGATTGTTGAGTTGGGACCGACGGACAAAGTGCTGGCCCGTCCTCAGCATCCCTATACCCGGCTGCTGCTGGACTCGGTGCCACAGGCCGGGCGATCGCTGGCAGAGGGACAGGAAGACCGAAAAGGCGAACTGCCAAGTAATCGCCAACTGCCGCAGGGCTGTTACTTTCGCGAGCGCTGCCCTTATGCGGGCAACGGTTGCCAGATGCCACAGGATTTGCGGGTCAATCTGTCAGGTGTGGCGGTCAGATGTCATCGGGTCAGTTAACGGCAAGGGCGGGCATGATTGGATCTCGTCGAGGCATGCTGTAAACCTGCCCTGGATAGAGCAGGTCACAGTTACTGCAATTTGCGCACTGCGTTAAAAGCTGACGCTGCTGCGGTTTTTGCCTAACTTGTTAATAAGCAACGCGAGATCAAAGGCTTTATCATCTTTGCTGTTACTGCCGCATTTTGCCGGAAGGTAATCGAGGAAAGTTTTCCTGTCGTTAGTATCCGCGGGTAACTTTACCGGATGTTTTTGGATAGTTGCTGGAAAGGATGACTCATCACGAATTCCAGGCCCTTGTGGGGATGAGAAAGGGAGTGGCATGCGTGCTATGGTGCCTTTCGATTGAGCCAAACGATCGTGGAGATAATCGATAGTCGCTGATTGCACATCAGCGATGGTGTAAGGGTTTGATGTGCATTTTTGCGTGTTTAATAAAGAAATATCCATAGGTTATAATAGAAGCTTTCCCGCCTACGTGAAAGTTTAGGTTTTCACGTAAGCTTTCAAGTTCTCTCCTTTAATAGGTTAATTTGCTATTACTTCTGTAAATAAAAATATGTCATAATTTTCATATTCATAGGGTGTTTTTTCATTGTCGAGAGCAGGGTATTTATATTCCTCTCCCTTTGTTGTTATTATTTTTGAGCAATGATCCGATATTGTGCCATTAAAGCCAGATCTCCCTCTTCGGAGAGATCTGGCTGCTATTTTACCTTTTAATAAGCAACCGGGCCCGGTGAGCGGGGATTGAGAGCCTCTCCCAAACCCTGGCGCTGAAGCATACTAAGCAATTGCGTATTATCGGCAGACCCGCAAGCGGTTTGGCCAATTTGTCTGCTATCAAAAACGGTCCCCGGCGATCTCGGATTAAGTGGGGAAGCCGTTGTACGCGTCATTTGACAAAGAACGCCATCTGACATTTGATAGTTGTTGCGTGGTAGAACATGAGATAATTGCGTCGACATAGATCATCACAGAAACTTTCCCGCTGGCGCGAAAGTCAGGCTTTCGCGTAAGCTTTCAAGTTCTCTCCTTTGGTTTGGTTAATAGTGCATTATGTCTGTTACTAAAAAGCCCATAGGAGTTCCATGTTGATTCGGTATATCGTTTTTTAATGACAAGGCTGGGCTGATTATGAACGTTTCTCTTTTTCATCGTTATCATGGTTTGGGCAATGACTATCTGGTTTGTCATCAAAGCGTGGCGGCGCAATTGTCCGTTGAGCAAATTGTACGTCTCTGTGACCGTAATTACGGCATTGGTTCAGACGGTCTGCTTATCGATATTGATGATGAAGAGATATCCCGGGTACGTATCATCAATCCTGATGGTTCTGAGGCAGAGAAAAGTGGCAATGGCCTGCGGATTTATGCGCGCTATCTGTTTGATATCAAGAGAGTCGGTCATCAACCCTTTTTGGTTAACACCCTTGGCGGCCAGGTAAGCTGTGAAGTGACGCCAGGCGCGCACCAGATTATTGTTGATATGGGGCAGGCGAAGTTTGCGCCGTCGGCGCTTCCCGCCAATATTGACGGGGATGAAGTGCTCGATCGGCCACTGGTGGTGGGGGGCCATCATCTTAAGGTGACTCTGGTTTCCATGGGCAATCCGCACTGCGTGGTGCGGGTCGATAAACTGGATCTGGCGCTGGTGCAGCAGCTAGGGCCACTGATTGAAACGCTGGCCCTGTTTCCCAAACGCACCAATGTACAGTTTGTCGAGGTGATTGACCGGGCGAATATCAGCATTGGTATCTGGGAACGCGGTGCCGGTTATACGCTGGCCTCCGGCAGCAGCAGCTGTGCGGCGGCCAGTGCCATGCGCAAACTTGGGCTGGTGGACGATCGTGTCACTGTCACCATGCCGGGCGGCCAGTTGGCGATCGCCTTCTCCGGAGATTTTATGGTTAATATGCGCGGGCCGGTGCAGAAAATCGCCACCATTACCCTCGATGACGATTGCTTTTATGATTTGCAATAACCTGCCTGTCAGCCGGTAACGGCCATTTTTAAGGTCAGGTCTTATCTGGCCTGGCCTGTTGCCAACGCGACTGTCGGGGTCTGAGGATCTTCTCGGCAATCAGCAAAATGCGCCGCCGGGTAACCAAGCGAGACAACTGCCCCAGCAACCAGTTTTGGCCGCCGGTGATAATATAGTTTCGTTGCTTATCCAGCGCGGTTAATGCCATGCTCACCACCACTTCCGCAGGCATCCTGCTACCCACCGCCGCCTCTTCGGCATTGACCACCGCAAAAAATGCCGTATCGGTAGCTCCGGGGCACAGTGCCAGGACGCGGACGCCGCGCTGTCGATTCTCTGCCCATAACGCTTCCGAAAATGACAGCAAAAATGCTTTACTGGCACCGTAAATCGCCATGTAAGGATCAGGCTGCATGGCGGCAGTGGATGCCACATTAATTACGACACCGCAGCCACGAGCCAACATGGCGGGCAGCAGGGCATGGGTCAGCGTAACCGGCAGCAGGCAGTTAAGGCGTATCTCTTCTTGTTGACGTTGTAGTGAAATTTGTTCAAATACGCCATAGGTAGCAAAACCGGCGTTGTTGATAAGAATATCCGGGGTCAGATCCCAGTCCGTCAACCGATCGAGCACTGCGCTGCTGGCTTCGGCGGCAAGCAGATCCTGGGGCAGTACCCAGATGTTGATGCCGTGCTGTTGCCTTAGCCGGTCGGCCAGTTGCTGGAGTTTATCGGCGCTGCGCGCCACCAAAATCAGCGCCGTACCGCGCGCTGCCAACTGTTCGGCAAAGGCCAGGCCAATACCAGAGGAGGCACCGGTGATCAGCGCCGTTTTGCCAGAGTAATCAAAAGAGGCCATGCTTGTTTTCCTGTATCGGGGTATGCTGCGCTGAGCATAAACCCGGGACTTGGGTCCACGGTCAAGCAGTTTGCTAATGGAGAAAACAATGCGTATTGGCGAGTTATGTGCAAAAGCAGAGTTGCCCAGAGATACAGTGCGTTATTACGAGCGACAAGGTTTGCTGGAAAAGATCCCGCAGCCCAATGCCAGCAACAACTATAAAGTCTATTCGGCGGTGGATCTGCAGCGGCTGAAGATGATCAAGCATGCCAAAATGCTTGGTTTTACCCTGGCCGAGATAGCCGATGTGCTCAATATCTGGGTGGAAGATCGCTTTAGCGTTGAGCAAAAGCGCGCCAGCCTGCAACGCAAACTGGCGCAAATCGACGAAAAAGAAGCTGCCCTTACCGCGTTACGTGCCGGGATTGTTCAAGCGCTAAACAAGGTTGGTCAGCCCTGTGATGACGCCTTTTGAGGGGCGCTATAAGAAAAAATCCCCAGGCTGGGGGATTTATTCTATTGTCTTTAAACTGATCCGCCGCACACTTACCGCAGTCGGCCCAGCACTGAGGCCCCGACCAGTCCTCCGTGATCGACAAAACGGCCCGGAACAATCAGCGGTTGGGGATAGCTATGCAGCGTGGCGGTGCGTACCTGCTGGTCGAGAGCGGTGATCAGCGGGGTAACCGACGCCAGACCACCGCCGACCACCACTTTCGACGGACCGATAATATTGATTAATAGCGCCAGCGGTTCACTGACCAGCAGCAACCACGCCTGTAGGGTTTGCGCGGCTTGCGGCTCGTCATCCTGCCACTCCTGAATAATCTGATGGCTGTCCGCCTTTTGCTGATGCAACTGCTGATGCAAGCGCTCGATACCGCGCGCACCGCCATACATATCAAGACAGCCGGTTTTGCCGCAGCCGCACAGCAGGCGTGGCAGTTGGATTAAACGGTTATCAAGCAGCAGTTCCGTGCGGGTAATGGCACCGTGGCCCCATTCACCGGTGACCCCGCCGTGACCGCGCAACAGTTGCCCGTTAATGATAATGCCGCCGCCGACGCCGGTGCCGAGGATAAGACCCACTACGATCGGCAACCCCTGGCCTTCGCCAACGTGTGCTTCCGCGAGGGCAAAGCAGTCGGCATCGTTGGCAATGCTGACTTTGCGAGCCAATAGGTGCGTCAATTCTGCCGCCATATTATGTCCGGCAAAACCGGGGATATTGCTGGCCATCACCTCGCCACTTTGCGGTGAAACCAGCCCGGCGGTTGAAATTGCCAGCGGGGTATCTTCTGGCTGCTCCTGCTGATGGTCGGCCAATAACTGCTGCAACGCGGCCACAAAATCGTTCCAGGAATCGGTGGGGGTGGCAACTTTAGCCAACTCATCTACCTCGCCCTGACGACGGGAGATGCCAAACTTGATAAAAGAACCGCCGATATCGGCACAAAATACCGTTGTACCTGTGTTAACCATCATGACTGCTTGTCCAGTAAGTCGTGCCGTTCATTGCCCGCTCGCCAGGAGTCAGGCACGGTCAGCCTTATTGGCAGACCGCAAAACCGCGAGAGATAGAGAGATGCCGAAAGCCTTCCGACCCTTGCCGTGCATTGTAGCTTATTCAGGCATTGGCCGCTGCACGTCGTGATCCGTAAATAACCGCATTGATTAAGGCGCATAACCGGGATGAAACATTTGGTTGAAAAACTTGCTACGCAAAGATAATTACTTCTGGCGAAATTATTATAAAATGGCCTCCGTTTGCCAGTTCCGGCGTTCTCCTAGCCGCCCTTGCTTCTCTTTTTATCGTAGTGCGTATTGAAATCGCTTTTTTCAGGAGTATTCATGTCAAATCAGTTCCCGAGTTTACGTCCCCGTCGTTTGAGACAGTCTGATTCTCTGCGTGCCTTGTTTCAGGAAACCACCTTCAGCGTTAACGATCTTGTACTGCCGATCTTTGTTGAAGAAGAGACTTCCGAATACGCTGTTATTGAAACCATGCCTGGCGTACTGCGTATTCCTGAGTCAAAACTGGCCTATGAAATCGAACGCTATGCCAAAGCGGGTATCCGCTCGGTCATGACCTTTGGTATTTCCCACCATATGGATGCCACCGGCAGCGATACCTGGAATGAAAATGGCCTGGTTGCGCGTATGGCGCGCATTTGTAAAGACACCGTGCCCGAGATGATTGTGATGTCGGATACCTGCTTTTGCGAATATACCTCCCACGGTCACTGCGGGGTATTGCATGACCACGGCGTAGACAACGACGCCACGCTGAAAAATCTTGGCCGGCAGGCGGTAGTGGCGGCGGCGGCGGGTGCGGACTTTATTGCCCCTTCTGCTGCCATGGATGGTCAGGTGCAGGCGATCCGCAGCGCACTGGATGAAGCCGGATTTATTGATACTTCAATCATGGCTTATTCCACCAAATTTGCCTCATCGCTGTATGGACCTTTCCGCGAGGCGGGGGGCAGCCTGTTGCAAGGCAACCGTAAAAACTACCAAATGAACCCGATGAACCGCCGGGAAGCGATCCGTGAATCGCTGCTGGACGAGCAGGAAGGGGCGGATGCCTTGATGGTTAAACCGGCTGGGGCATATCTGGATATTATCAGTGATATTCGCGCGGCGTCACGTTTGCCATTGGCGGCTTATCAGGTTAGCGGTGAATACGCGATGATCAAGTTTGCGGCCCAGGCGGGAGCGATTGACGAGCGTAAAGTGGTGCGCGAAACCCTGGGTGCCATCAAGCGCGCCGGTGCTGATATTATTCTGTCCTATTTTGCGATGGATATTGCCGAGCAAGGCGTCGAGTATTAATTAAGGCGCGCTACGCTGCCTGAGCATAGCGCTCGTTTTTAGACAGAAGCCTGACCTTTGCGTCAGGCTTTTTTGTTGTTTATCGCGAGTTACCGCCGATACTATCGACCTTCATGCCATATATGCCGGCAAGCCGCCCTTAGTTCATTGCCGCTTCAACAAATACCTGACGGTAGCGGCGCAGCGTATACAGCGCCAGTGCCAGGCCAATAACGGCAAAGCCACCGCCGACAAAACCGATATCGGACATATTCAAATAGAGACTGACCTGGCTGCCGATCAGGGCGCCGCCGCCAATCGCGATATTATAAATCCCCGACATCAGCGACATGGCAACGTCGGTGGCGTCCGGTGCCATTGACAGCACTTTGACTTGCAGACTGAGGCCGATAATGGTCATGGCCACGCCCCATAGCACCGACAGTACAATCAGACTGGTGATGTTAAACGACAGCGGCAGCAACAGCATTAAACTCAGTAGCAATATCGTCAGAGAAACGATCAGCAGTCCGGAAGGGAACTTGCTATTCAAGCGGGTAAAAACAAGGCTGCCGATAATGCCTGCCAGCCCAAACAGCAGCAGTAACAGGGTAGTAAAGTTGTCATTAACCTGCGACACCTTCTGCAAAAAAGGTTCGATATAGCTATAGGCAGTATAGTGGGCGGTAACGGTGATCACCGTCAGCAAATACACCAGCACCAGTGCCGGACGCTTAAACAGCTCGGGAACGCTTTTTAACGAACCTGAGTTATTACTCGGCAGAGGCGGCAGTAGCTTAATCAATAATATCAGTGTGGCCAGTGCGCCGAGGCCGATAATCAGGAAGGTACTGCGCCAACCGAGCAGTTGGCCAATAACGCGGCCCAGCGGTAGTCCCAGCACCATTGCCAGGGCGGTACCGGTCGTCAACAGCCCGAGTGCCTGAGCTTTTTTACCCGGTGGGGCAACGCGTAATGCCAGTGAGGCAGTGATCGACCAGAAAATGGCGTGCGACAGGGCTATGCCGGTACGGGCGATCATCAGCACCATAAAACTCCAGGCAAATCCGGAGAGTACATGGCTGGCAATAAACATCACAAATACGCCAATCAGCAGCTTGCGACGCTCGATTTTGCCGGTTAGCAGCATTAAGGGCAGTGAGAACAGCGCCACAACCCAGGCATAAACGGTGAGCATAATTCCCGCCTGCGCGGCGGTCATGGCAAAGCTTTGCGCAATGTCGGTCAACAGACCGACCGGCACAAACTCAGTGGTGTTAAAAATAAATGCCGCCAGAGTCAAACTCAATACTCTGAACCAGCCCTCTGAGCGTGAAGACATCGATGTTTGCATAAATAAAACCAGGAAAATTTAAGTGATCGGTCATCTGAACCCGGCCCGGAGGTCTGGCCCTGCGATGATTCCGTTGCCAATCGGTTAATAACTTGCGCAATTGGCGGAGTAAGGGTAGACCATAGCGTTGGAAAATGTGATCTAACGCACAACTTTTGCATTCTACTCTGCGAATTAATGCCTTGTCGTTGGTTTTTTATCTTCCGCGGCTGTTTTTGCTCTGCAGCCCGCGGCGGGACTGGCTGCACCTGTTTTGTTCACTGGTTAACCATAGTGGGTAAATAAGCAGCAGCGTTGTTGATCAGTGCCAAGACGATGGTTTAATTATTACTGCTCCAGGGGAGTGATTGAGCCACCACCTCGATCCTGCGTGTATTATTTAGGATAGATATTATGTTTTGTTGGATAAATCAGATTAAGAAGAGATATTCCTCTGCCTGTCATCACCTCAGGTAAAAAAATAATTTCTGGCATAGCGGCTCGCACTATTTATTTTTAATGTTGCTGCAAGTTCTCTATAGATTTCGCTGAGTTGATCTCTAAAGGTTCGAATCTATACTTGACTGTACTCCCCCCCAGGATATGCCTGCATGACTACATACCCGATGCCATCTAATGAGACAGAACGGCTGAATCTGCTGTATATCCTTAATCTTTTGGATACGCAGGAAGAACCCGTGTTTGATCATATAACGCGGATGGTAGCCAAAATATTAGATGTCCCTATTGTGTTGGTTTCATTGGTTGATGCCGATCGGCAGTGGTTCAAGTCACGGGTGGGGTTGGCGGCGACCGAAACGCCGCGTGAACTTGCCTTCTGTGCGCATACCATCATCGATACCACCCCGCTGATCGTGACAGATACCACGCTGGATGCGCGTTTCAAAGATAATCCACTGGTGACCGGGGATCCGCACATTCGCTTTTATGCTGGTGTGCCCCTGCGCAGTTCCGGGGGGCTGGCAATTGGCACCTTATGTGCCATCGATTCAAAACCCCGACTCTTAAGCGAGGATGAAACCAATATCCTGATTGATATGGCCGCATTGCTGAGCAGGGAAGTGCAATTGCGTGAGTCGGTGATCCTTATCCGCAATCAGATGTCTCATTCAGAGCAGGCTATCGAAGCCGTTGAGGCGCGTTTTCGCACGGTATTTGAACGTGCCGGTGTCGGGATTGCCCTGGTTGCTGCGGATGGTGGCTGGATACGCGTCAATGATGCGCTGTGCCAGACTCTCGGTTATAGCCAGGAGGAATTAATCAAACTGACCTTTGTGGATATTACCCATCCACAGGATCTTGACAGCGATTTCTATCTTTTACAGCAGTTAATCGGCAATGAAATAGACCGTTACCAACTGGAAAAACGCTATATCAATAAAAGCGGGAATATTGTCTGGGTTAACCTGATCGTCACCAAGCAGATGAGTAAACAGGGGGAACTGGAATATTTTGTGTTGATTATAAAAGATATCCAGGCACGTAAGGAAGCCGAGGCCTCATTGGCGGATCTGCGCAAGGATCTGGAAGAGCGGGTAGAAACCCGAACCCAAGACTTACGTTTGGCCAATACCATGCTCTCTTCCTCCATGGAACAACAATTGCGCTCCGAGCAGGAATTACGCAAACGTGAAGCTGAATTACAGATGGTTATCGAAAACGCCAACGATGCTTATGTCTGTATCAACCATATCGGACTGATCACCGACTGGAATCGACAGGCTGAACAAACCTTTGGCTGGAGTAGACAAGAAGCTATTGGCCGTAGACTTGAAGATATGATTATTCCGGCGGCAATGCGTAAAGCTCATCGAGAAGGCATGAAACGGTATCTGAACACCGGCGAACACCCGGTATTGAATCAACGGATAGAACTGACTGCGGTACGGCGCAATGGTGAAATGCTACCGGTAGAGGTTCGCGTTTGTGCTTTGTCCATTGATGGCAAAACCATTTTTAGTGCTTTTCTGCATGATATTACCGACCGGAAAAGGGCTGAGGCCATCCGCGACCACGAGGCATTGCATGATGCATTGACCGGGTTACCCAACCGTCGTGCTCTGTTCAATCTTTTGCCGCAGGCGGAGGCGCGGGCTAAACGGAGTCAGGTAGCCATGGCACTGTTATTTATCGATCTTGATGGTTTCAAGGCGATCAATGATAGCCAGGGACATGAAGCCGGGGATATGGTGTTACGTGAAGTAGCTTCCCGCCTGCATAAATGTATTCGACAAACCGACACGGCAGTGCGTCTGGGCGGGGATGAATTCACGGTTGTTCTGGAGAATCTGGTGAACGACGCCACTGACGCCAATAAGGTTGCCAAAAAAATACTGGCTGTTATTCAAAGACCAATACGTCTTGGCACGATGACAGTCAATATCAGCGCCAGTATAGGTATTGCCGTGCATTATCCCAATGAAGTCAATACCGCCGATCAGCTGGTTAACAGAGCGGATGCTGCGATGTACGAAGCAAAGCGCGCGGGTAAAGGGCGGGTCTTTTTACAGTAATGATGACCAGGCGCCCGCAGGGGGCGTTTAGTCAGGCTGTGATAGGTTATAAACTCTTTCGTTGCTAAAGTTAACGCTTGTTTGGCCAGCCACCGTCTAATCACCGCAGAAATGAAAAAACTCATCCAGCTAACGTAATTATTAAACTTATTTAGTAAACACCCTTTACTCATCAAAATCGTAAAATAAATACCCATGAAATAATAATGATTCATTGGTTATTTATTCACTATATAAATACTTCCTCTCTTATCATTTCTTTTTCTATTTTTATGACAAAAAATAAAGATATGGCTATAATTTGTTTTTCGCTACTCCCTCAAAACAAAAAACAAGGAATTTAAATGTAATCAATAAGCCGAATTGACATTTTAATCCGATTCGAACTTAATCGCGTTTTGAGGTACTTATGTTTTCTATTTTAGTACGATCAGTAAAAACCTATGATTGGCTGAGAACCTTATTGTTGGCGCTAATTTGCAGTTCTGTCGGCTCCGGGCTTACCTTTATTATGGTATTTGCCGAGCTTGCCAGACTGCATGCCGGGCCATCTTCATTTGCCATTGCCTTTATTCTCTCTACCTCACCGGGTCTGCTGGGTAGCATAATTGGCAAGGCCTTGTTACAGCAAGGCGAAACAAAATATTGCCTGATTGCTGCGGAATGCATTGGCGCTCTGGGGCTACTCATCCCCTGGTATGGATTACGCCATGACTCGGTAGCATTTTTGCAGCTCGCCGGGATCGCTTCTTCAATCGCCGCCGGTATGACACTGCCTGCAATAAACCACTATACCAAGGCGAAACTGGCACCGGAGGACATTGGTGCCGGTGCGCTGATCGATACCCTGGTTTTTGCCTGCCAGGTACTGTTTGGTATTGGCATCGGGGCCTTTATTTACGGCAAGGTCAGCAGTGATACTTATTTGCTGGTTAATTTAATCAACTATCTGCTGGCGATACTCTTTATTGCATCGCTGCCCAGACTGGCTAGCTTTACGCACGAGAGGGGGAGAGCCCACTGCCTGCCTCGGGAGCTCTCTGCAAAACAACGCGCCAGCTTGTATCTGCTTCCGGCGTTGGCAATGACCGGGGCACCGGCTATGTCACTGTTGCCAACCTTAATCAAAACAGACAATAGCGAACAAGAAACCCTACTGTTATTACTCTTCGCTCGCAGCCTCGGTCAGCTATTAGGACCCTTTTTGGTAAAAGAGGATCGCTATAAAAACCAGTCTGCACTATTTATCATTGGCTGTTTGGCGGCATTTATTATCTGCTACATCTTTGTGCCATTTAGCCCGCTGGTGACAATTTCGTTGCTGCTGGTGTTTCTGGCGCATATTTTTTCAAATATTATTTACAGTATTGGCTGGTACAGCCTGCTGACCCATTTTGAAAAACACCAGGTTGCCGCCGCTTCGGCAAGCAGCTACCGCAAGCAAATTATCATCGGGGCTGCCGTGAGCATCGTGGCCGGCTGGCTTGCGGAACGGATTGGCAGCCATAGCTCGTTGATCTTCTGTTCAGGCGTTGGGCTGCTGTTATCATCGACTCTGATCCTGTATGTAAAACGTCGGCAATAAGTCCTTAAGAGACCGGCTGCGGCTGGTCTCTTTTTATCGGCTTTGATGAAAAAAACCGGCCACCGAGCAGCGCAGGTGGTCCCCGGCATCGGCCTCGACTTTTTTAACACAATGTGAATAGTTGGGTTTGACTACTACCAGTCTGTTCGGCCTGGGGTAAATCAGCGAACCAATGCCAGCTTCACTGATGGCTCTTT
Organism: Rouxiella aceris; assembly: GCF_012933545.1. Classification (GTDB taxonomy): domain Bacteria; phylum Pseudomonadota; class Gammaproteobacteria; order Enterobacterales; family Enterobacteriaceae; genus Rouxiella; species Rouxiella aceris. Next base: position 217,483 of record NZ_JAADJU010000005.1, read on the forward strand.
CTCGCAACGTCCAGCCAAATTCAGGCCCGACCGCGCCACTGCTTATGCCGGACATTCGCAGAATGTCTTCCGAGGCACGATAGATGTTTTCTGACAAACCGGCACTGGGTTTGACCGGAGCGGCCATAACGCACAACTCACCCCCCCAATTGGGTTTCCATTCAGGATGGGTATAGTAGATATAGGCCCCTTGATATTGCGCATCATCTTCGTGCCAGCCAAGACCACAACCGGCAGGATAAAGAAATGTGGTTAATGAAAAGGCATCCCATTCCTGACCAAGAAACTCACGCAATGGCTCAATAATGGCATTAAGCTTTTGGCCAAGGATATCAATACCGGCAGTGATTAACACACCATTGCCGGTAGTGGCCATGGTATCCAGTGAATAGATATAGCTGCTACTGACCAGTGGTTCTCCGTCAGAAATACGCCATGATTTTGACCAGCCTTGAGAGTGAACATGCTGATAATCCTCAAACTGCATATATAACTGCAAGGCAAAAAATTCATCTTCAGTGAGAAAATCGTCGTAAATCAAATAGCCTTTTCCTTTTACTATTTTATTCATTCCCATCACCCTTTTATTTTTTATGGCCATTTTATGCAGATAAATAGTCGCCAATAATGACAAGGTTTTAGCTTACTTATCCGTGGCAACAATCAGAGGTTGAGGACTTTCTGCTTGTGTCTGCAAGTACCAGGTTTCAATTAGCCCTTGCCACGGCGGCAGAAAAGCCTCTTTAACGGCAAATAGTGCACCGGCCAGCGTCAACCACATCATTCTTGCCGAGCTGATCGCTTCACTTAAGGGAGCAGTGTTGTCGATATGAGCAAGATATTCTGCCATCTTGCCTCTGAATCTGATTATTTCGCCGTAGACATAGCAGGCATTAAACGCCTGAGCGTAACTGAATGAACGGTCGGTTCGGTAAGGAAACCACAGTTTGTTGTGGTCAAGATTGTCTTTGCAATAATATGGTTGTTTAAAGGCGCAGTAACTATGAACCTGATGATGAAGTGCCTCATGATATAAATTTTCGATCAATCCTATGACCCCCAGTTCTCTGGACAGCGAGTGACAGGGCGGAATAAAAAATAGCGCAGCATCAGAAATAAAGGCGACATGAGGAATTTCATAAAATGACGCACTGCCATAGTTTGCGGTCTTCTGGGCAGGGGATAACCAAACCCACGCAGAAATAAAATCAGCGATAAAGGCAAGTTCCTGTTGGCAGACGGGGGCGAGGCTTTTTATCCCCTGATGGATAAAGTCAAGTCGTCGATCACAAGCGGAGATCGCATTCACCCCTTCGATATCCATCAATAGACTCAAGGTATGGCCCGCCTTGGCATTTAACCAGTAAAAATGATGGTTCCCGAGGCTTACCTTTTGCACATCCTGTTTTTGCAGAGTAAATGGCATATGTGAAAATAACACAGGATCTCTTAGGCTGGCACAGGTGGGAGGCCATAATTCACTAATTTCTGCTTGTTGCGCTGCATGCTGACAACAAGAGGAGTAATCTGCCAACATATCTTCACGGTGATAATTAAGGAGGCTCATTACAGATCCTTGTTAGCTTTAGGTGATATTAATTTCTTTTAAAAATTCATAGTTGACCCGCATTTTGTTCGGCAGGGACGCGGGGATATATAAACTATGTCGATAAGTAACATGCGCTAACAGATCTTCAAGTTGCGAGAGGGTCCCTTCAATTTTATCGGGGGCTTCTTCATCACAGGTTGCCGCACTGAACAAGAAAATTTGCTGTGTTCGTTGATAATGTTTGAGTAGTTTGGATTTAAGATAACTTACTTTGTTGGACTTTTGCGGTATTAAGTAATCAGTTTTGATATTACCTATTGAACACACATGATAAATAAAGTAATTAATACAGGGCTCCATCATGTAGTCATAGATAATTAATCGATTGGCATCTAACAGGCTAGCGCCTTCCTCCAGCGGATCAAGCCATATATCATTAATCATGGCGTCGAAACTCGATATTCCGGGAAAGCAAAAAAGTTCAAAACCGCCACTTTGTGATAATTGTTGTAATTGCTGAACTATAGTCACCCCGATCTGTGGATGCCCGGGTACAACAAGACACAGGTGTTCGCAATCGTTAACCTCTCTGATTAAATAGGCAATAATTCTAATGTAGTTATCCGTGTCGCGTTTGCCCTCCTCATAGAGATAGGAAAGGTTATGATGGGCGATGGAAGCATCGGATAAGTAATGTTCCAGTCCGGCGATTTCTCCAATCCAGAAAACTTTACTGGCGGTATGGATAACAGAAAAACCATGGCGCGTGATTTGGTTCACCCCCAGCATGCCGCTGCCAATAACAGATAATTTATTCATGCCAAGATCCTTTAAAAAATGCCCCAATATTATCTATTGAGGCATGCGGTTTTCCTTATTGGAAATCTCCGATTACTCGGGCCAGATTCATTGGTGCTGCAGCCTGCAAGCGAGGGTGCAGTCCTTTTCCTGAATCAAAATCACCCATTACTCGGGCAAGGTTCATTGGTGCTGCAGCCTGTAAGCGGGGATGCAATGCTTTGACTGCGTTGGCATTTCCCATGACCTTGGACAGATTATTGGGTGCAGCAGCCTGGAAGCGAGGATGCATTTTACGGTTTGAGTTTTTCATATATTTCCTTATTTTTCTCAAGTTAATGTGATTTATCTCTGTCAGAGCTTAGTGCTATCTGTGATGTGTTTTCATAAAGCCAGAAATATCATGCTTGTCCTTAAGTATCTATATCGATAAGCCTGTTCAGGCTGCGATGCAGACAAGTTACATATATAGTAAAAATAATCGGCATTGCAACACTAATTCGAAATAAATATTAAATATCACTATAATTCAGTGCGTTAAAAATAACGATATTTGCTAGCGATAAGGGGTGTTGAATTTATTTAAATATATCGAATTGATAATGTTTTTTAGTGATCTTGTCGTTACCCAATTCTATTGTTCTATACCGTGATTGTTTGGTTTTTTAATATTTATTGTTGTTGGTATTATGCTGATTTATCAGGATTTTTATTATATATCGAAAGTTGAAATTGTAGGTTGTTAGAAATAAAAAACTATAGATATATACTTGTATTACCTCCCTTAATGGCCTGTCTGTTGACTTTTTTGGCAATATAAACCGGTTTATAAGGAAAGCAGAGCCATGGTGTATTGTCGAGTGTAATTGACTTAGGAGGCAATGAGATTACAAAGCAAAGCATCTAGTTTATCGGCAGCATAATTTTGATCAAAAAATCGCTTTTTTTGCTTTGAATTGCCGGACCGCTAACGTTTTCAATTAATATGTCACCGCGGAGCTGGTAGTCGTTACGTTTGGCATATTGCAGTAAAGTCCATACTTGCTGGTTATTCTCAAGGCTGCCAGCACTGTATTGGCTCAGATAGCGTCCGGCTGGCAAATGCTGGCTATGGTAAGCAATAATATTGGGTTCATCGCAATAAAAACTGACTAATGGATAGCCCGTAGCCTGGATCTGCTCTGCAGCCAGTAAAAAACCATAGCGATAATGCAAGTACCAATCAGGCAGGGCATGATGCTCAATAACTGTCTTAAAAAAGTCACCGATATCTTGTGTATCAAGGGTGATAACACCTACCAATACCGAGCTGTTATCTTCAATAAAGGGGGTGTCCAGTCGTTTACTGATTGTCTGAACCATTTCTATTTGATCTATTTGCGCGGCGATCATCGAATTGGCCAGTTGTAAGGTGTCGATATAGGCAGTGAGCTGTTGTTGTGCCTGTTTTAGAATATCCATACCCTGTGGGAGAGTGTAGTTTTTTAGAAGGGTCTTGATCTGCGCATTAGATAACCTGGCGCTTTGCAGTATGGTGATCATCCGCGCTATCGCTATCTGTTCCTGATGATAGACCCGATAGCCATTGGCACTGCGCCGGGCAGGCAATAAATCGATTTGATCGAAATAACGTAAGTTGTATTCGCTAATACCGCTAAGAACAGCAAATTTCTGAATGCTATAAATCAATGTTGTCATGGCAAAACACGCTTCTGGCTGAAAACAGACTAAACCGTTGACCTTAGAGTTACTTTAACCTTTATGCTTGGCAATGAACATGACTTTAGGGAGCAAAGGGATAAAATGAAAAGATCAGTTGGATATGTTTTACTCGCGGCGTTTTTTGCCAGTACGATGCCAGGTTACGCTGCCGATGTCGCTATGCCGCCAGACTGGCAGGGGAAAAAAATCATAGGTCCGCCACAAGGGCCAAACGCCTGCGGTCAGGCGCCAGATATTACGAGGATCCAAAACAAATATCTTGATGTCAGCTATGCCAATGCGTCACCTTCCGAAAAAATGGATATCTTCCTTCCGGATCAATGGAAGTTAAAGTACCCGGTGATTATCAATGTGCACGGCGGCGCTTTTTTTGGTTGTGATAAAATGGACAACCAGTTGGTGCCAGCCCTTTATGGTCTGCAAAAGGGCTATGCTGTCGCCAATATCAACTATCGTCTTAGCCCGGAAGCACCATGGCCGGCGCAAATCAATGATTTAAAAGCGGCGATAAAATTCGTTCGTGCCAATGCCAAGAAATATAACTTCGACCCGGATAATATTATTCTGATGGGGGGATCGGCAGGGGGAAATCTTGTTGCGCTGGCAGGGGTGTCGGCAAATGTCAAAGCGCTGGAAGATCCCAAGTTGGGTAATGCCGATGTTTCCACTCGTGTGCAGGCGGTTGTTGCCTGGTATACGCCGATCAATTTTTTGACCATGGATCAGCAGTGGAAGGAAATTGGTATTGATGGGCAAAAACACTCAACCGAAGACTCTTTTGAGTCCTTTTTGATGAGAAAGCAAATTGCCAAAGTTGATAAGAAGATTATGGATACCACTAATCCAGAAAACTATATCACGGCAGACGCTCCACCATTCCTGATCCAGCACGGTTATCTGGATAACACTATCCCCCGTTTGCAAAGCGAGCAGTTTGCTGCGCGCCTTGCACAGGCGATTGGTAGCGATAATGTGGAATATAATTTATTGATGAGCGCTCATCATGCCGAAGACTTATATTTCCATACTACCAATAACCTGGAACGTAATTATCAGTTCCTGGCACGTCATATCCATTAATCTGATTTTTCTTGTGGGGCGGTGTGTTCAGTAGCAGAGGACACACTGCCCCATATTACGATTGAATCTTAAAGGTGGTTATAGAAATTTATAAGATTTTTCGGAAAAATATTATCCTGGGCAAGAATATAGAAAGGTTCAACCTATTCAAACAGGCACTGATACTTACTCTATTTGGTTATTCGCCTCGCATCGACCGCCCAATTCTCAATGCCTGGTTTGGTGCTGTACATTTAAGCCCTGCCATGACGCCGCCTAGTGTCTCCAACCTTAGCCTGTACTGCACAAAATTCCCGCATTTCAATAATACGCAGGGTACTCAAGCCAACTATCAGCGTAACGGAGGGAAGCTTTTAGCGGCACTGTCATTGATGGTCACCGCCAAACACCCTGGTCAGGCATATTATTTCCTCAGCACGTGGGCATTTGAATTCACTGTGGGGGCCAGTGCATTTCTTCTGATCTGCCTTGTGTCAACGTGCGTACTCCAGTTGCAAGTCTGTTAGGGATTACTGCATTTTGTCTGCTAATTATGGTGGCGCTAAAGTCAGGGGTGATTGATATCTATCCTGATATTTATTGATCCCAAAGACGTTCAGTGTCCCAACGGTTACTGTGGTAGTGCGATAGATACCATTGGGTTTTACTGCTCTCGGTTGCTGAACGATTTTAATTGATACCCTAAGGTTTAATGCCCTGACTATATCGAATCAGCATGTCGCCAGTGTAACTTGGGTGACAGGTAACACTGCTTCTGTTCAACCGGTTGTTCATTGATAAGATCAATGATCATAGTAAAACAATGTATGGCCAGCTCCCGGCAGTCCTGCGCCACGGTATCAATTTTGACCGTTAAGGAATCATAGAGATAATGGTCATCGAAGCTGCATAAATGAATATCGCTATCCAGCAGCTTATGTTGGCTCATATAGCGCAATACCCCTTCCATCAGGCCGCATGAGGCGACATAAAGCGCTTTCGGCGGCCGTCCCAGGCGGGCACATAGGTTGGCAAACATTTCGTAGCCGGAACTTGGATGATAATTGCCGTATTGGATCCACTCGGGGTTGAGGCGAACACCTGCGCGCTCAAGGCCAAGCTGAAAACCGGCCAAACGATCGCGGGTCGGGGAAATACGCGGCTGACCGCCAAGAAAATAAAACTCATCCTGATGGTTTTTTGCCACTCTGGCCACCAGTTCGGCTGAAGCCTCTATCGCTTCACAGACTACCAGCGGCAGTAGGGTGTCTGGCATATGACGGTCAAACAATACCACCGGCAGTTGCTGGCTGATTTTCACGTATTCGGCATCGTGAAGCATACTCGATGCCACGATCAGGCCATCAACCTGACGCTGGATCAGGTTATTCACCACCATGGTTTCCTGGCTGGTGTTTTCATCTGTACAGGCGATCAGCAGTTGCATGCCGTTTTCGCGGCAGAGTGTTTCCAGTTCGTTGGAGCAGGCGGCAAAACCGTAGTTGGTCATTTCCGGCACCACCAGTCCCAACGTATAGCTGCGGGCTACATTGAGGGAACGGGCGTGAATACTGGGCTGATAATGATGTTCGGCTGCTACCGCGAGTACACGGTCGCGGGTGGCATCGGAAATACGAAACTGTTTACTGTGCCCGTTAATGACCTGACTGGCAGTCGATTTCGACACGCCAGCCAGTTCCGCTATGCCACTGATAGTGATGCGTTTGCTCTTTTTCACTGCGCCATATTCTGTTGTCCGGAAAGACGTTTATTCTATCACGCAATCCGCTAACGACCAGTGGCGCAGTGTAATCTGCCGATCGCCTTTCAAGGTTAACCGGGCGGGCAGGGCAGGAAAATAGCGTGACGACATCACAGATTCGCCGCCGTTGATAAAAATCTCGATACTGGAACGGTCGCTCAGCACCGACAAATGGCGTAAATGGCCACGCCAGACCCGCTGCTCCGGCAATCCGCTGCGGCGGTTGTTACGCGTCAGGCGCAGCCATTCGCCGTCCCATTGCAGTTGCAAATCACTGCCAAAATCGGCGCTGAAGGGGTGATCAGTCTCTATTTCTACCTCGGCCTGTGTGATATCCCATATTGGCGCATCCATGGCGATCCCCTGCCATTGTTGCATGGTGCCGCGAAGTTGTTGCAGTTCACGGGCCGGTTGCTGAATGATTTTACCGGCAACCAGCGTCAATTCACGCGGACAGGTCATGGTATGGATCCATCCCTGTTCCACCGTTGGCTGGTAAAATTCATCACCATCCGGTATGCCCATCCAGCCAATTAGCAGGCGACGGCCATCGTCGGTTTGCGTAGTTTGCGGTGCATAAAACTCAAAGCCGAGATCGAGCTCCGAGAAATCTCCGTGTGGAAAGTGAGCCGATTGGTGATCCAACTGCCCAACAAAATATCCCGACTGAAAGGTATTGAGATAATGGTCAGCTTCAGCGGGCAAACCTTGCGGGCAGCACAGTAGCACGTCGTGATCTGCCAGCCGGAACAGATCCGGGCATTCCCACATATAACCAAACTCGCCCAAGCCGTTAAGCCCTGACCCGGCAATTTCCCCCAGAGTGTGCCAGCTCAGTAAATCTTCGGAACGCAGTAACAGTACCTTGCCGCGCAGGGTAAGATCCTGCGCGCCCAGCACCATATACCAATGGTTATTATGCCGCCACACTTTGGGATCGCGCACATGACCGCTATAACCGGCAGGCAAATCCAGCACCGGCCCGATTTTATCGAATCCCCCTTCGGCATTTTGCCGCGCCAGACATTGAAACGCTGTGCGGCTGCCATCGGCGTATTTTACGTTGCCGGTGTAGATAAGCGTCAGTTGGCCATGATCTGTCACCGCCGAACCGGAATAACAGCCGTGGGACTCGAATGCCTCCGACGGTGCCAGCGCCAGCGGTTCATGACGCCAGTGCAGCAAATCAGCGGAGCTCCAGTGTCCCCAGAATTTTGCCCCGTGCGCACAGGCCAGCGGATTCCATTGATAGAACAGATGATAACGGCCGTTATGCTGGATAAAGCCGTTAGGATCGTTGAGCAATCCTACCGCGGGCGCCAGATGCCAGCCGGGACGGTAGGGATCCGCCGCCGCCGGCACCTGGCCGGACATCACCTGGCGCAAGGCTTGTTTCAGCAGAGTGCTTTCCTTCATTACTCATTCTCCGTTTTATATTTCAGCAGCAAAGCGAGCAGGAATGCGCTGCCGAAAGCGATCACCAGACCGACCAGATAGCTGAGGAAGGAGCTGGCCTGCACAATCGCCAGACCGGGAATGCCGGTCAGGCCGACCGCCGTCATATTGACGTGCATCGCCACTACCCAGGCACCACCGATTGCGCCGCCGGCCAGCGCGGCCAGAAAGGGTTTCATAAAGCGCAAATTGATACCAAAGATCGCCGCTTCGGTAATGCCCAGCATCGCCGAGAAGGCGGAGGGCAGCGCAATCGCTTTGATTTTGACGTCACGGGTCTTGAAGTAGACCGCCAGGCAGGCACCACCTTGCGCGACGTTAGCCATTGACCAGATCGGCAACAGGAAGTTGACGCCAATATGCGGGTTACCCAGTAATCCGGCTTCAATGGCATGAAAGCTGTGGTGAATACCGGTGATCACGATAACCGAATATAATCCGCCAAATACCAGACCGGCAACCCAGCCAGCATGGGCAATCAGTGTGCTTAGCAGCAACGAGATACCGTCACCGAGCGCGCGACCGGCAGGACCAATAAGCAGGAAAGCGATAAATCCGGAAATGATTACCGTCAGAAACGGCGTCAGAATCAAATCCAGGGCATCAGGTATGACTTTGCGCAGGCGTTTTTCAATAAAGCTCATAAACCACACCGCCAGCAGCACCGGGAAAACCGTACCCTGATAGCCGATCATCGCAATCTCGATACCAAAGAAATTCATAGTATGGAAACCGGCGGCGACGCCCCAGGCGTTGGTGAGAGCAGGGTGGGTCAGAATGCCGCCCAGCGTGGCCCCCAGGAACGGATTGCCGCCAAACTCGCGGGCGGCGGTAAAGCCAATCAGGATCGGCAGAATAATAAACGCCGCCGAGCTAAACATATCAAGCATGATAAAAATAGCGCTTTCCGGGTTGGCCCAGCCATAGGTTTTTACCATACCGAGCAGGCCCATCAACAGACCGGAGGCAACAATCGCCGGGATAATCGGCACAAAGATATTCGACAGGACGCGCGCTATGCGTTGGAACGGATTAAGTTTCTGCGCCGCAATGTTTGCCGCTTCTGATTTGCTGGATTCACTGATACCCGCCACTTTAATAAACTCGGCGTGCACTTTATTGACCAGGCCGGTACCAAAGATGACCTGGATCTGTCCGGCATTGCTGAAACATCCTTTTACGCCCTCGACTTTTTCGATGGCGCTTTTGTTAATCAGACTGTCATCCACCAGGACCAGTCGCAGACGTGTTGCACAATGGGCTGCGCTGGCAATATTGTCTTTGCCTCCCAGTAATGGCAGCAGTTCTGTGGCGATTGCATTGATATTCATAATTTTCCTTTTTATCCTCAACAATAACGCCCGATCGGCTCAGGCGTGTCACGATAATGCACAGGCTGCTTTTAGAACCAGGTTTCCATCTGGATGCCGAAATTCCACTGTCCACCGGCGGTAAAGCCATCGGTGCCAAAGGAATCGCTGCTGGAATAACTGTCGAGATTTTTGTTCCAGTCCATATAGCTGGCGAAGAAACGGATTTCAGGACGACTAAGCATGTTACTGATATCGCCTACCTTAAAGGTTGGTGCAAACGTCAGTTTATAGAAGCCTCCCTTCACTTTGTTGTTATTGCTAAAGCCCTGCGGATCGAGATCCATATACTGATAGCTGCCCTCATACGCCAGTTCGAAATTGTCGGTGATTTTCTGGATCAGGCGAGTATTAAGGGTTACCCATTTGTAGTCATCGCCGGAGATATAGCGATCTTTACTCTGCTGGGCCAGAACGGCGGGGGCGATGCTCCAGTCTTTACTTAATGGCGTCATGCCGTAGGTTGCCAGACGTAGCGTACTGGCTTCACTGATAAGATAACCGTCTGAGCCAAGGGATTTCACTTCCGCACCCAGCCCGTGGCCATACAGCAGGGCGGTTTTGGATGTCCCTTCACGCAGGCCGTAGAAACTGTCGCCGTGATAAGCCAGCATGGTGTGGTAGCCGCTATCTGCCGCATTGCTATTCCTCAGAGTGCCGCTGTTTTCTCTCTCCTGATTGTTTTTAGCGCGCAGCCCGCTGACCATCCACTGGAATGGTCCGGCAAAGTTGTTGGCCGTAACGATATAGTTCTCAATGAGCGTGTCGTTATTCTGTTTATTGGTCAGATCGTCAAAGTTGCGGCCATAAAGCGAGAAGTTGCTTTTCAGGTTATCGCCCCATTTGACGTCATAGATCCCGCCCCCGGTCCCGGCAAGAAAAATGACATCGGAATCGAGCCAGTGAATATCGAAATTATCGCGGTCAAAGCGTTTACCTGCCCACAGCGTCGAGTCTTTCCACGGACCGGTAAAGGTTGGCAAGGATCCCAGTTCGACAAAGGCCTGGCGAATATTCAGCGCACTTGTGGTTCCGGTCCAGTCGTTATAGTTACGCTGCCCATCGGCCAGCATCACTTTATAACGAGAGGTCGCGCCGCTGGCCATGGTCTGTTTATGTTCCAGATTTAGCTCAACGTAAGTGTTATTTTCGTTACCCAGACGCCCAACGGCACCGCCGGTCTGCCCGGCCGGAGTGACGTAAGGACCACTTTCTGTCGAGGTGCCGGAATTATTCATGATGACGCCGGAGCGTGCATAACCAGAAAATTTGAAGCCGCTGTTATCGTTGCTGTTATTGCTGGCTAACGTCTCAGTCTTTTTAGCCACTTCGGCCGTTTGTTGTTGGGTGACTTCAGCACGCTTCGCCACCTGGCGGGTTTGTTGTTCATTGCTGGCAGTACGCGTCTCCAGCTTTTTGACCTGTTGTTCTGCTTCGCTGGCGCGCGCTTCTGCCGTAGCAGCGCGGTTCTCCGCCAGCTGTAGTCTTTTTTCAAGGAGATCAAAACGGGCTTCAATGGCGCTGGCCGAGGTGTCAGCGCCCTGCGCGGTGCTCGAAAGCAGTAATCCAATAGCCACAGCAAGGTAGTGAGGTTTCATCATCATTTTTATCACTCAGAGGCGGTTTGATTATTATGGGAAAATGTTTTAGCTAAATTGCTAAACTGGTTTTCCTGAGCACAATAATCATCCCTCAGCCCTTTTAGCAACGAAGTTTTGCCGTTTTGTCTTGTAATTGTGATCTTGTTGGCAAATCCTCAGTTAATCTGAATAATTCATTTGTACTTGATTAGCTAAACCGGTTCTTCTATTTTATCAACCATGTTGTCTGATACGTATTGAACAGGGAATGAAGATGAAAAACCGAATTTGGGTGCTGGGTGATGCGGTGGTTGATTTGATCCCGGAAGCAGATGGCCGATTACTGCAATGTCCGGGCGGCGCGCCTGCCAATGTGGCTGTGGGAATAAGTCGCCTGGGGGGCGATAGCGCATTTATTGGCCGCGTAGGGGAGGATCCTTTCGGCAAGTTTTTGCTTAAAACGCTGGATGATGAGGGAGTAAATACGCAATTTATGCAACTTGACCCTGACCAGCGTACCTCAACCGTGGTGGTGGCCAACGACGCCGAAGGAGAGCGATCCTTTACCTTTATGGTGCGCCCGGGGGCAGATTTATTCCTCCAGGGCACAGATCTGCCGACCTTTAGCGCCGGACAATTTCTGCATCTGTGTTCGATTGCCTTGTCCGCAGAACCTTCTCGTTCTACGGCACTGTTGGCGATGACCCGGATGAGAGCGGCCGGAGGCCATGTCTGCTTTGATCCCAATATCCGCCTTGACCTGTGGACAGATGAGGATGAGTTACGTAACTGCCTGGATCAGGCGCTTGCGCTGGCAGATATTATAAAAATTTCACAAGAAGAACTGGCATATCTGACGGGGGAGGTGCGGTTATCGGAAGGGATTTTACGTCTGTGTGAACGGCATAATCCTGAACTGCTGCTGGTCACACAAGGTAAAAATGGCGTATTGGTCTATCGTCGAAAAGATGCATCATTGACGCAATATCCAGCTCCGCAAGTAAAAGCGCTCGATACCACCGGGGCAGGGGATGCCTTTGTTGCCGGACTGCTTGCCGGACTGGCACAGCACTGGCCAGTGAGTTCAGAACAGATCTGGCAGCAGATAATCCGTCAGGCACTTGCCTGTGGCGCCCTGGCCACCACGGCCAAAGGGGCGATGACGGCATTGCCGAACAGTTTACAATTGGCGGCATTTTACTCGTCTACAGACTAAATAGCGCCGAGGGATATTGCCAGAAAAGTCGTGCCCCGTTTAAGTGTTTTTAAGTGGGGCCTCCAAGGATGTCAGCGTCGGAAGCTGCGAGCAAGTGCTTAGTGAAAGGTTTCCCGGCCGGTAAAGTGTCCTACCCAACCTTCGGGATTGGTGAAAATACGAATAGCGACAAAGTCCGGGTACTCGCCGCAATCAAACCAGTGTGGCGTATTGGCCGGAACCCGCAAAAGATCCCCTGCTTCGCAGGTTAACTGGAAAACCTGGTCGCCCATCGGCACAAAAAAAGTTCCGCTGCCACGCACGAAGAAGCGAACCTCGTCCTCACTGTGAGTATGTTCCTGAAGAAATTTTTCTCGCAGCGTTTTTCGTTCGGCATGCTCTGGCGTCAGGCTGATCACATCGGCAGAGGTATAACCTTCCTGTTGTTTCAGCCGTTCAATCTCGGCACGATGCTGATGCAAAATAGCTTCGCTATTGGCATCCGCCGTCGGAGCGTTTGTCTGCCAATGTTCCAGTTGGATACCAGCACTGGCGAGTAACGAGGCAATATCGTCAAAGGTGGTCAGCTGTTGCATCGGTTGGCTAATTTGCGGACGGTGATAGATTGATAATGTTGTCATAGTGGTTATTCCCCAGTGGTAGCTGTGAGTATTCACCATTAACTTTATGCGGATAAAAAACAAGACGGGTTAGTCATATCTTATACCTGTGGATCTTTCGTATAAACATATCATTAACTAAGTTTATATTTTAGCTGTCGCATTTTATCAGCATATTAACATTCATTATTTTTTTATCTCTAACGAGTGAGGCGCTGGTATCAGCACTAGTGCAGCCTGGTTTTGTTGCCAGCCGCCAAAAATTCAGGGTGCAAGAATATCAATTAACAACAGGGTGCCGAAGCTTCCGGCGGGAACGTAATGCTGATGACCTTTCGGTACCAGGCAATAATCCCCCGTCAGCAAATGCAAGGATTTATCTTCGACAATCAGCGGCAGCTCGCCTTCCAGCACAATAAGCATTTCATCAAAATCCTCGTGAACTTCCGGGGGAATACCTTCGCCGCCCATTTTTAATATTTTGATATTGGCATTGCCCACCAGGCCAAGTGACTGTGACTTCCATACCTGCGCCAGATTAGCGGCGATGCTGAAAACTGAACCTTGTTCCATAAGCCTGGTTACCTGATAAATATTAATCCTCCATTAAGCACCGTTGGGTTTTCTCTGCGAAATATCTATTTTATATAAGTTAGATAAGTCCGGTATTGGCGATATACCTAACTGTTCATCAAATAAACTGAATCATTATGTTAAATAAATGATATTTATTCTCATCCTGAGTCGCGTAAAGTAATGCGATAAGTGGCCGTATCTCGTTTTGCGGGTTTGGCCCATTGGTTTACGTCATTGAGGATAAACAGGCGATGAAGAAGATTGGATTTTTATCATTTGGCCATTGGACACCATCCCCCCAGTCGGGTACCCGATCGGCGGCTGATGCTTTGCTGCAATCTATCGATCTTGCTGTCGCTGCCGAAGAACTGGGGGCGGATGGCGCTTATTTCAGGGTGCATCATTTTGCCCGCCAGCTAAGTTCACCTTTCCCTCTGCTGGCGGCGATTGGCGCAAAAACCCGCAAGATTGAGATCGGTACCGGTGTAATCGATATGCGCTATGAAAATCCGCTGTATATGGCAGAAAACGCCGCTGCCGCCGATCTGATATCCGCTGGCCGTTTGCAGCTGGGTATTAGCCGTGGATCGCCGGAACAGGTTATCGATGGCTGGCGCTATTTCGGTTATCAGCCCGCCGAAGGAGAGACCGAGGCCGATATGGCGCGGCGTCACACCGAAGTTCTGCTGGATGTACTGCGCGGCGAAGGTTTTGCACAACCGAATCCCCAGCCGATGTTTGCCAATCCGCCGGGGCTGTTGCGCCCGGAACCCTATTCTGCCGGCTTGCGTGAACGTATCTGGTGGGGCGCAGGTTCCAATGCCACTGCGGTTTGGGCGGCGAAGCTGGGGATGAACTTGCAAAGCTCGACGCTGAAAGATGATGAAACCGGCGAGCCGTTCCATATTCAACAGGCGCAACAAATCCGTGCCTACCGTGCGGCCTGGGCCGCAGCCGGTCACCAACGTGCACCGCGGGTCTCGGTCAGTCGCAGTATTTTTGCTCTGATGGATAATCGCGATCGCGCCTATTTTGGTGCCAGCGGCAACGATAGCGATAAAGTCGGTTTCCTCGATGAGAAAACCCGGGCAATTTTTGGACGCAGTTATGCCGCTGATCCGGAAACCCTGGTCAAGCAACTCAAACAGGACGAAGCCATTGCCGAAGCTGACACTTTATTGCTGACGGTGCCAAACCAACTGGGTGTTGAGTACAACGTGCACGTTATTGAGTCGATCCTGCATCATGTCGCACCGGCCATGGGCTGGCGCGACTAGTGCGCTAAAGGACATTGGTCATACCCAAAGCCCGCTTGAGGAAACTTAAGTGGGCTTTGTTATTTGGGCTTGTCAGGCAGGGAAGGATTTTATGATTAACTTACTGATAAATTGGTCAGAAGGGCATATTGTCATGGTTAAAGCCCGCACAATGGACGTTTAAACGCCAAGGAACGAACTATCAAATACATAGGGTGATTCAGATGGGCCTTGGTTGCGTCCGCGTATAGAGTAGCAATAAGAATACATAAAAGGAGTATGACCATGAGTAATTCTATTGATGAAGAAGCAAAAGACGGCAAGCCTATTGTGAAAGCAGAAAGAGAAACATCAGCCGGTAAATGTCCTTTTCATGAGGGAAATGCTAATAAAACCTCTGGCGGTGGCACAAGCAATCGCGACTGGTGGCCTAATCAGCTCAGAGTCGATCTACTGAATCAGCACTCAAACCGTTCTAATCCGTTGGGCGAATCCTTTGATTATCGCCAGGAATTTTCAAAATTAGACTATCCCGCACTAAAAGGCGATCTCAAAACGTTGCTCACCGAGTCGCAACCCTGGTGGCCCGCTGACTGGGGGAGCTACATCGGTCTTTTTATCCGTTTGGCCTGGCACAGCGCCGGGACTTATCGCGCCATCGACGGTCGAGGTGGTTCCGGCCGCGGTCAGCAGCGCTTCGCACCCCTGAACTCCTGGCCTGATAATGTCAGCCTCGACAAGGCACGTCGCTTGCTGTGGCCAGTAAAACAAAAATATGGTCAAAAAATCTCCTGGGCTGATCTCTATATTCTCGCCGGCAACGTTGCGCTGGAAAACTCCGGTTTCCGTACCTTTGGCTTTGGTGCCGGGCGCGAAGATGTCTGGGAACCTGATCTTGATGTCAACTGGGGCGATGAAACCACCTGGCTTGAACACCGTCATCCTGAATCGCTGGCGCAATCGCCATTGGGTGCTACGGAAATGGGGCTGATTTACGTTAACCCGGAAGGCCCGAATCACAGTGGTGATCCTGCTTCGGCAGCCCCGGCTATCCGCGCCACGTTCGGTAATATGGGCATGAACGACGAAGAGATTGTGGCGTTAATCGCGGGTGGCCATACGCTGGGCAAAACCCATGGTGCCGGTCCTGCCAGCCATGTCGGTGCCGATCCTGAAGCCGCACCTATTGAAGCACAAGGCCTGGGATGGGCAAGCAGTTATGGCACGGGTGTTGGGGCTGATGCCATCACCTCCGGCCTGGAAGTCACCTGGTCACAGACGCCAACGCAGTGGAGTAACTATTTCTTCGAAAACCTGTTCAAATATGAGTGGGTCCAGACACACAGTCCTGCCGGGGCAATACAGTTTGAAGCGGTGAATGCGCCAGATATTATCCCGGATGCCTTTGATTCGGCGAAAAAACATAAACCGACCATGTTGGTCACCGATCTGACGCTGCGTTTCGATCCGGAGTTTGAGAAAATATCTCGTCGTTTCCATCGCGATCCGCAGGCATTTAACGAAGCCTTTGCGCGAGCCTGGTATAAACTGACCCACCGAGATATGGGGCCAAAAGCACGTTATATCGGACCGGAAGTGCCAAAAGAAGACCTGATTTGGCAAGACCCGCTACCGCTGCCGGTGTATCAGCCAACCAGCGCTGATATTGCACTGTTAAAAGAGAAGATTGCCGCTTCCGGTCTTACCGTTAGTGAACTGACCTCGGTGGCTTGGGCATCAGCTTCTACCTTCCGTGGCGGTGACAAGCGAGGCGGTGCCAACGGTGCGCGACTCGCGCTGTTGCCGCAAAGAGAATGGGCAGTTAACGCCATTGCAGCTCGCGTTTTACCGACTCTGCAATCGATTCAACAGTCAGTGCATAAAGCGTCGCTGGCGGATGTGATCGTTCTTGCTGGCGTGGTAGGTGTAGAACAGGCGGCGAAAGCGGTTAACGTTGAGATCACCGTGCCTTTCACCGCCGGTCGGGTTGATGCCCGCCAGGATCAGACTGATATTGAATCCTTTGAGTTTCTTCAACCGAAAGCGGATGGTTTTCGTAACTATCGCGGCGTTTCCGGCAGTACCTCGACGGAAAATCTGCTGATTGACAAGGCGCAGCAGCTTACGCTGACCGTGCCGGAATTAACGGTACTGGTCGGTGGATTAAGAGTGTTGGGAACCAACTTCGATGGCAGTCAACACGGCGTATTCACCAGCAAGGTGGGCGAGCTGAACACCGACTTCTTTGTCAATCTGCTCGATATGGGTACGCAATGGCAGGCAACCGATGCTTCAGCAGAGCAATTTGCCGGACGCGATCGTCAGAGCGGAGAGGTTAAATTTACTGCCACCCGTGCCGACCTGGTGTTTGGCTCTAATGCGGTATTACGTGCTTCCGCCGAGGTTTACGCCAGCAGTGACGCCAAAGAAAAGTTTGTTAAAGACTTTGTCGCCGCCTGGACTAAGGTGATGAATTTGGATCGATTCGATATCTAAGGGATATTGAACAGTTTCAATCACTGATATCAGTAAATAAAAATCCCGCTTAGGTTGCTTTAAGCGGGATTTTTTTGATTTTACACATTTCACTCGGCTCGCTAAAGACAAGGTTGGGTGATCCATAAATAATAGACCGCTTACAGATATGTTCTATATTGGCTATGTCCTCTGGCAGAGAGACCTTCCAATTAAAATGAAATGGCGTTCACTGCTTTTTTAAAACTGAAGCCTGGGGGTTAACTTCTACACTCGCAGTCATCCCTGAAACCAACTCGATTTCATTGGGAACATGATCAATTTGAATATGTACTGGAATGCGTTGGGCAAGTCGTACCCAGCTAAATATGGGGTCGACATTGGGCAGGCCGAGGTCTCCGGGAGAATCATTTTTGTCATCAATCCCATGACCAATACTTTCAACATGACCTGATATTTGCTGCTTGAACCCCATTAGCGCGATTTGAGCCGGGTCTCCTGTATGGATATGCTGCAATTTCGTCTCCTCGAAATAGCCAATAATCCAGAAACTGGCGGCATCAAGCACTGCTACCTTTGTTACCCCTGCTGTCGCATAATCTCCGGGTTGAATCCTCAAATTGGTGACGTATCCATCTACCGGGGCATGGATAGTGGCATGATTCAGATTGAGTTTTGCAAGTCCAAGTGCGGCTAAAGCCCCTTGATAGTCGGCAATGGCTATGCCTGCCGCACCACTGGTTTGTTGTAAATCTTCTCTGGAAATAACGTCTTGTAACTGGCCTCGTCGTCGTGCTGCATCCTGGCGTACCAGCATTTCATGACGTTTGGCTTCAACCAAAGCCTGAGCGGATAGCACCGCCAGCTGTAGCCATTGCGGATTTATCGAATAAAGAACATCTCCGCGGTGGACAAACTGGTTGTCATGAACCGCCACGCTGCTTACCGGCCCGGAGACATCCGGCGCAACCTGCACCACATTGGCGCGTACACGCCCATCCCGGGTCCAGGGTGTTTGCACATTTTTCTTCCACATTGTGGCAGCAATGACGATGGCAATCGTTACTGCACTTAGCGTCAGCATATAGCGGCTCAATAAATTGACAATGTGCTTCATTCTTAAAATCCCGTAGCGTTCAGACCCTGTTTCATCAGGGCTAAAATGATAAAAAAGAGGGCGATATTGGCCAGCGACCGACAAGGTAACAGGCGATAAATAGCGCTGAAGGCGAAAAAGCGGATCACAAATAATGTGCACAAAAATGCAGCGAAAACGATTATCAGCAATCCAGGTATCAAGACACCCCCCGCATTGAGGTCAATAATCATAAATATGCTCTTTATCCCGCAGGCGCAAAACAATACGAAGGTCAATGAGAAGTTCAATAAGCTGGTCAGCGCGTATGTTCGTATCTGATAAAATTCCTGCTATCAATTCATCAATTTTCCGCTGCAGACAATCGCGCATTAATAGGCGGTTATGTTTTTTGTCACTAAAATATTGGGCTACTACTGAAAGCAATCCATTCAATTGCATTTCAGTCTGACCAGGAAAATTGACGCGTAAACTGCGTAACTGGCTGACAACATTACCGATGCTCAAATAGTGCAACATCTCATTGATCCTGTCCCCGGAAGATTTTCCCCTTCCTTGCAACCGTGGCAGCAGCAAAGCGGTTCTATCTATCATCAAGTTGGTCCAGTAGATTTCATTGGGTGCCGGTCCCAGCGCCCGCCGTCTGATGTCCCGTCGGCTATGTTGCAGCAAACGTTTTATTGCAGCTTCAGCCTGTACAGTCTGTAGCAGGCTCATACTGACTACGCTAAATCCGGTAGCGACAAAGAGTGCAATGGAGGTGTTCAACGAAGCGGCAAAGTCGCCGCTATATTCAGCCCCCAACGCTGACAAAATGGGCAGGGTAAGCGTAATACCCATGGCCATAAAGGTGGTTGATGGACGCGCCTGTAGCGAACCGGCGAATAAAAAAGCAGGGGCCAAGACGGCGACCAGCACGTTAAATTCTGTGACCTGAGGAAGGAGGATAAAGCTGTAAATCAAGCTGATTAATACGCCATACACTGAGCCAATAATGTATTTAATTATATGGGGAGCGGGGGTGTCGAAACTGCCAAACAATGTGCAGCAGACGCCGAGAATAGAAACTGCTGTAGCACCATCTGGCCAGGCTGAGTAAATCCACAGGATGCATCCAATAACGATAGTGATGAATGCACCCAGCGTACTACGTGCTGCCATGAGATAATCACGATGGAAGACGTATCCTTTTCCGTGCTTAAGTTCGCGATGTATTCCATTTTTAAATAGGGACGTAGCCTGGTTTAAAGTGCCGTAAAGGTGATCGCACTCTTGTAGCACTTTGATGATTTCGAGCAAATGACTGCACAGGTTTGCAAAATGTCTGTCGGTGCAGGTTACCGCGTGCGAATTTAAATGCAATTTCAGCGCTGCGGCACGTGCGATCAAGGCTTCCCCGGTAACTCCGCGTTGACTCATATCCTCACAGGCAAGCCAGGCTTGTATGTCTTCCAACAAAATACGCATTGCTGCAGATGGGGGGCTTGTCTCGCGGTTTAGAAATTGAAGGCGATCCCTTAACTCTGTGGTCAGGGGTAACAGTCGGGCAAGCCGGTCATGAATTAATCGTCGGCTACCATAACGAGATACCGTATTGGCAAAGTCATAGGGGAGATGAGTGCCTAATCCTTGCAAAAATTGCAGTGCAGAAGCCAGTTGGAAGGGCATTCCGTCTTTTTCGCATGGGCCACGCAAAGTCCCTTCAACCAATTGACGTGCATCGCGCAAGGCTGCCGACAACGTGCTGTTGAACTGGCCTGTGATCCGTTTCGGTAGTACATATCGATGGATTAAGGTGGCGCTCAGAATACCGATGATAACTTCCTGTACACGGACGATGGCAATTTCAAAAATTGAACCCGGGTCGAATACCGCAGGAAATCCGATAAGACTCGCGGTGTACCCTGCCAGCACGAAGGCATAGGCGCGCGGTGTGCGGTCGAGCAGCGAAAAGTAGAGGCAAAAAGCTATCCACCCTGCCAGTACCACGCTGCAGATAAGCGGATAATTCACAAAGTTTGGAACAATGAGCACGGTTGCAAGCGCTCCAACTATTGTTCCGACCAGGCGATATACGCCTCGGCTGAGGGAAGCGCCGACGGAAGTCTGCGAAACGATATAGACGGTGACAATAGACCATGATGGTCTTGCAAGACCGATGCGCAGTGCAATGTAGTAGGCCAGCATGGCGGCGATAAAGCTCTTGAGTGAAAACAGCAACGCATTCACATCGTTCAGAATAGGGGGCTTTGTAACCAGCTCCCGTAATGTGCGGGAAATGGCTGTCATCACACGCATACGCCGGTATAGAGAGGAAGATATTTTGTTCATAAGAAGGATTATTACTGAGTTACAAAAAATCCGAAACGCTGTATTCTGTCAAAAAATACCTAAATCTTGCCATTATGAATAAGCCCCAATCAGCCATTTCTGTTTTCAACCCTGACCTGACGGATTGCCCGGCAGTGGCACGCAGGATTGATTTTGTCGATCATAAAGCAGAAGTACCGGTGCATTCTCACCGCAAAGGGCAATTAATCCTCACCTTGTACGGGGCTGTTACCTGTACAGCCGACAATGAGATCTGGATTGTGCCTCCCCATTTTGGTGTCTGGATCCCCGGCGGGGTGTCACACAGTGCAAAAGCAACCTGGAATGCCCAGCTTATCTATTTGTTTGTCGAGCCGGGCGCGGCGGCATTACCTGAGCAATGCTGCACGTTATCGCTATCGCCATTTGTTCGGGAAATTATCGCCAGGTTGGCGTGCGAGAGGGCCGATTATGCGAAAGAAACGCACGCAGCGAGACTTGCTCGGGTGACACTTGATGAACTGGTCGTCATGCCGCGGCAGAAATTCAATTTACCTGTCTCTACCCATCCGAAAATACATACGATGGCGTCAGCCCTTGTCAGTCAACCTGATGACCGAAGCACGCTAGGGGAATGGGCGAAGCGGTTGGCATTGAGTGAAAGGACAATGTCTCGTTTACTGACCAGAGAAACAGGGCTAACTTTTGGTCGCTGGCGGCAACAACTACATCTTATTGTTGCGCTACGTGAGCTTGCCAGTGGAAAGTCGGTACAAAATGTAGCTGCCGAATTGGGATACGATTCGGTCAACGCTTTCATCACAATGTTTAAGAAATCGGTGGGTAGCACACCGGCGCAATATTTTGCCCAGCGAAGAACAACTCCCCCCTGAGACACTGACGCTATGTTTTGGAGGAGCCGAGCCGGGAAGCCCATTTCCGATGTCGGTTCTGGCGACCCGGGAGATTCAGCCTGAAAGCTATCTCGCTTCCAGACTGAAAATACAGCTGAACATAATCCCGCTTAAAGCAATCTAAGCGGGATTTTTTTAAAGTCACTAACCTGATTGAGCTGGCACTGATATTACATCACCAAGGCCTTGCTGCTACTTTCCGCGACATCGGCTCTCCCCGAGAGGGTAAATGCCGAGATTATTGTTGCGGTTAGTGCAATACCGCCAAGGATCAAGTAGGTGTGTTGAAAGCCTATGCGGTCGTACATATTACCGGCGAAAGCCGACAGGAAAATTGCCGCTACCTGTTTCGCAAATTGGAAACCCACAAGATAAATCGTGGCCGACAAACGGGTATCAAAAACGCCGGTGATATACTTAAACGCGCCCACCAGCAGGAAAGGGACCTCCAGCGCATGCAGCATTTTCAGGGCGATAACCTCTGCCGCCGTGGTAGCAAACGAAGAGCCAATCATTCGTGCAGCCATCACCATACCGGCAATCAACAAGGTGTTTTTTGCGCCGATACGATTAATAATCCACGGTGAGCTGAACATTATTATCGCGTTACAGATTTCCCCGGCAGTAGTTGCAAAACCAAAGGCGCGGGTTCCTGTCTCCGGGGTGGCAAAGAAGGAT
Organism: Rouxiella aceris; assembly: GCF_012933545.1. GTDB lineage: Bacteria > Pseudomonadota > Gammaproteobacteria > Enterobacterales > Enterobacteriaceae > Rouxiella > Rouxiella aceris. The sequence goes on from NZ_JAADJU010000005.1 coordinate 239,898, forward strand.
TTAAAGAAGGTGGCAAATTGCTGATCAAAAACGTCATAGACGCATGCCACGCCAACAACATATAAAATAAACATCCACATTTTACGCTGGCGGAACATGCGCACTGCGGTTTTTAAATCGACCGAGGAACGATTGGCACCCAGTGAATCCATAACCTGAGCCGTTTGGCTGGCCTGCGGTTTTGCTATCGCCACCAGTACCAACAGCAGCAAGGCAGCAGCAGATCCCATCCAGAACACCCATTCAGGATTTATGCTGAACAACATCCCCGCCGTGGTGGCACAGAGTGCCCAACCCAGGCAGCCAAAGGTACGCGCCTTGCCATACTCAAATCCGCTATTACGGCTGATACGTTCGATATAAGCTTCCATGGCCCCGGCACCAGCCGAAAAAACAAAGCCTATATAGGCGCCTCCGCTTAGCGCCCCCAGCCAGATATTGATTTTCAGCAATGGGGCAAAAACATAGAGGAAGAAGGGGGCGATCAGAACCAGCAAAATGGTCACTATCCACATCAGATGCTTTTTCAGTCCCAGCTTATCGGAAATGACGCCCAGTACCGGCTGAAAACAAATGGCAAACAGAGACAGGCTGGAAAATACGATGCCCGTCTCGGTTTTATTCAGGCCAATGACGTCCGACAGCCAGATGGGCAGAAACGGAAAGCAGGTGGCCATAATAAAAAAATATAAAAAGAAAAATAGCGCGAAAATCCAGAAATTAGGGTTATTTTTATGGGAACAGGCGGTCGAGTTCATTCTGTATTCCTCGGTTAGGACCGCTGAGCGGCCCAATCTAATTACACGCGTTGCAAGCCAATCAATATGGCGCTTTCGGGATCAAGGATGGGTAAGGCCAGCCCCGCCAGTTGTAACCACTCGCCACTGACCGTTTGTGGGGTGGTGATCCATTGCGGTAATTTGCGCATGGTATGTCCGCCTTTCCCGGTTAGCTGAAGAGTTGAAGGGTCCAATAGTGTGATCCTGTAGCGGGCAGCAGCCTCCAGACCGGCAATGCGCAGCGGTGACATCAGGGTGTGATCCGGCATAGCCAGCTGGCTGACGAGGAATATCGCCTGGCTTTTATCTTCGCTTACCACGCCGTGTGCCAGTGTGGTGACATCCGGCATGTCAATCCGCCATTGCACGCCGTGATGAATCAAGTCACGCCACTGTTTATGTAGCGCGGTATATTTTCGGTATCCTTCTCGTTCCTGCGCATTGGCTGTTACCGGATCCAGTTCGAGTCCCATATGGCCAAACATCGCCGTCAGGCCGCGAAAAGCAATACTGTGCTGGCGGAAAGTAGCGTGACACTGATGATTGCCAATATGAGCGCCCATCACCTCCGGCGGGAAGAAATAGCTCATCCCTCGCTGGATGGTATTGCGCTCCAGGGCATCATTATTATCCGAGGCCCAGAAGCGGTGGCTGCGTTTCAGCACTTCATAATCAATGCGCCCGCCGCCTGAAGCGCAGGATTCAAACTCAACAAGCGGGAAACGTTCGCCCAGCGTATCCAGCAGACAGTAAAATTGTCGGGTTTGCGCATCGGCTGCCGCTTTACCGTGATGACCCGGCTGCACCAATTCGCGGTTCATATCCCATTTCACGTAGTCCACGGGGTGTTCGCCCAGTAGCCAGGTCATGCGCTCCAGCAGGTAGTCAAACGCCTGCGGTATGTTCAGATCCAGCACATATTGATGGCGTCCGGTAAGCGGGGTATAGCCCGGCAGCGCCAGAAGCCAGTCGGGATGAGCCCGGTACAGATCCGAATCCGGGTTAATCATTTCAGGTTCAACCCAGATGCCAAACTCCATACCCAGTGATTTCACATGCTCGATCACCGGCATCAGCCCGTTGGGGTATTTATGCTGGTCGAGATACCAGTCTCCCAGCGCTGCCTGGTCATCGTTGCGGCCTCTGAACCAGCCATCATCAATAATAAATCGTTCAACGCCGAGTTCTGCTGCGTCGTCCGCCATACGCATGATGTATTGCGGATCGTGGTCGAAATAGATCCCTTCCCAGGTATTGAGATGAACCGGGCGCGGTTTATTGTCGGCAAAGTGGATAATCTGCTCGCGCAGGTAGCGGTGGAACTGCTGGCTCATGCCATTTAACCCCTGCGCCGAGTAGCTGGCATATAGACGCGGTGTCCACAAGGTTTCGCCTTCCGCTACCGACATTTCCCCCGGCAAGTACAGCGCTTCTGCCTGCAGGTAACGCCGACCATCAGTTTTTACTTCAGCCCGCAGGCGGTGGTTACCGCTCCAGCCCAGATGGACGCCCCATACTTCCCCTTGCATCTCGCTAAAGGCGGCGCTACCGCTGATCAGCGCCGGAAAATGTTCGTGCGATGTTCGGCCACGTCGGTTTTCCAGTACAAAGCTGTCATGCTCAAGTGTCAGGCGATGTGGCTGGAATTCACGGGTCCAGCGACCATGAAACGCCATTACCTCGCTGGCACGTTCGGCCACCGGCAAGGTGACCGCCAGCCTGTCCACCTGCCAGGGCTGCGAGCGCAGATTGGTTAAGCCATGGCGAACGTTCAGCACCCCGCTGTTATCAAGCTGGATTTCACTGCACAGACGAAGCCCGGCATGCACGTCTTCGCTGGTGATAGTGACATTCTGCCCGTCCTGGGCCACTTTCGTCGTGGCAAACAGCGGAGAGCCGTCCAGTCCCTGGCGATGTCCTTCAATCCCCGGCGAACCAAACAACCCGTGACCCAGTTCGGCCATCAGGGTCACGGGTGAATCAACATCCAGCCGGCCATTGGCAATCGGGCGAGCGAGAGTAGCCGTATCCTGCGGCGAAAAATGGCTTAAATGCGGTCCCCAGTAGAGAATTTCGGCAAAAGGGTGGGTTTTGATAACCACGTCAGTGCGGGCGCTTTGTAGGTGTAAAATCGAATCAGACATCGGACATCTCCATAACAAAGAATGCCCTACTGTTGATCCGAAACGTTTCGGTCATCAATCGAAACGTTTCGGATTTGTGATCGAGTTAAGAATTTAGCGTATCAAAGAGAGGTATCAGGCCGTTTCTGCCGGGGAGAATTCTGGCTGCCAGAGCACTTGCAAAGTGGCAAGATCTTCACCTGCGATTAAGCGTCGCACCATGCCTGCAATCTGTTGACCTACGCCCTGACGGGTAGACTGGATCACCGCAGCCACTTGGGTTTCAATAATACTGTCCTGTGGCAAACCATCGTAAACCACCAGGGAAATACGATTATCGCCGATCAGTCGTCCCTGTTGAGCCAATGCCATGGCTGCGCCATCGCCGTGAATATTACTGTCCGTAAGGATGGCGGTGGGTGGCTCTGGTAGACGTAAAAGCTCGAGTGTTGCCTGATAACCGCCGCGTCGGGTCGGTGGCACGCTGCGCAGCCAGCTATTAGCTAGCCCTGATTCGCGCAGTGCCTGCAGGTAACCATTGCGACGCTGAGTGATAAACGCCTGATTATTGTTTTCCCCAAGCAAGGCAATGCGCCGATGGCCGCGGTCAATCAGATAACGGGTGGCACTATAGGTTCCGGCCTGGTTATCGAAATCAAACCAGGCATAGGGTTGCTGCAGGTGGCTGCGGCCGAGGGCAAGAAAGGGGAAGCCGGAAGAGAGCAACTGCGCTAAACGTGGGTCGTCATCGAGAGTATGTGCCACGATGAGCGCATCGACACGACGGCTTTGGACTATGCGCATATAACTGTGTTTATCTGCTTGCTCATCATCGGCAATCAGCAGTAAATCAATCTCATAGCGTGCCAACTCATGGCTGATTTCGCCGACCATGTCGAGAAAGACATTGCTGGTCAAGGGGGAGGAACGCACGGGAAAAACCAGGCCTACGGCATCAATTTTGCCCATTTTTAGTCGGCGGGCGAGGGTATTAGGGCGATAACCACGACGCTGTGCTTCAGCCTCCACGCGGGCGCGCGTCTCCGGTGATACATCATCATAACCATTTAACGCGCGGCTGACGGTGGTAACCGAGATACCAAGTTCTTTAGCGATAATTTTCAGTGACATAAACTTTCTTGCCCAGGGTGGAGGTTGGCGTCAGTTTCCCGCAAGAGAGGGCAAAGGTCTAGCACGGAGCTGACGATATTTAAATTTTCAGCTGTTATTTTTCTATAACAATGGAAGAAGACAATATTGAAAGAGGGGAGTGTTCACTGGTCTTTTTCAAGCAACAACATTGCTTTCAGGCTTTGACTATTGTGCTAACTGCTTATAATCAATTGGTTAATAAGAGGCCGCCAGGATATGAGTGTCCTTGAAATAAACGATGTTGAGATAGGAAACAAAGGCATTGCGGTCTATCAATGGCCACATCCTTCCCCTCGTTACCTACTGCTTATCTTACATGGTCATAATGAACATATGGGGCTTTATGAGAGTGTTGCCAAAAGCCTCCATGCTCACGGTGCTTTTGTGTTCGGTCCCGATCACTTAGGGCATGGCCTATCTCATGGGGAACGATTGGTCATAGAGGATTTTGACAGAGTGGTCAATGATGTACAGATTACTGTGGCCACTATCCGCATTCGCTACCCCACCTTACCCCTGATCATTATCGGGCATTCGATGGGGGGAATGATTGCCACGCGATATGTGCAACTCAATAAGACAGGCCACTGTGGATTGGTGCTCTCCGCGCCACTTCTGGGAGACAGAACACGTATAACCAATTTAGCCATAAAACAGCCTCGAAAGGTAGCGTTCACAACGAGCGTCAATTCTATCGAATCAAAAATTGGTGACAGCATTGGCCCCTTTAAATGCATCACACTGGCCGCAATGGATCGCACCCGTAGGCTTATTCATAGTGGTCCGGGATTTGAGAATTTACCCGTGCTCTGGCTTTATGGATCTGAGGACACTATCGTTTTAGCAAAAGAGACCCAAACCACCATAGATAGACTCAAAGGCACCTATTTTGTGACTGAGCCTATTCCTGGTGCACAGCATAATGTTTTTAGTGAAAGCCATCTCGCCGTTACGCTAGCAAAAGTGATCTCTTTTATTGACTCCGTACTCTGAAATCAGATTTATAACTGCAGAAGCATTGGAGCGGTAAGCCAGCATGGAGAATATTCGTGAAAATGAACATTATTCGTCTCTTTTTCCCGGAGTGAGCCCCATTCAAACCTTTCAAGTATCAGGTTTGAGACAAAAAACACCGCAAATGAGGCATTTCTATCGCTGTCTGGCTGTAGCCCTTCTTCTCTGTGATGTATTTCTCTGCGTTGATGTTTATGATGAAAAATCAATTAATCAATTGGAGTGCTGATTAGTGTCGATTTCAGAAAATACATATTCCAAACCCCCTGTTGTCATATGGCAGCGAGCCGAAGCCTTACTGATTTTTATCACTGCAATATCTGTCTTCTGCCATTTCAACAGCACAGTACCGTGGTGGGCATCGCTTCTCCTTTTCCTCGCCCCTGACATCAGTTTCATAGGGTATATTGGCGGGCCAAAAATAGGCGCATTCTGTTATAACGTGGCCCACATCTATGGCTTGGGGATCCTGTTATTTGCAATAGGGATGATCTTGCATTATCCCTGGTGCATGCTGGTCGGCGCCTTATGGCTAGCGCATTCAGGATTTGACCGTATGCTTGGCTATGGGTTGAAATCGCCTGAAGGATTTTCATTTACCCATCTGGGTATGATTGGTAAGCAACCAAAAGAATAATTTAAGTACCGACCTCTCTTTGAAAAAGTGAGGGCGCTTTGCTGGAACTGGTACAAAAGCCTATCCGCCAGCGCGATATGGCGGACCTGGAGCAGCAACTGGTCACGCTGCTGCGTCTGGATTACACTACATCGGAGCAGTTGGAAGCGTTATTTACCTACCTGCTGCAGGTTGGGGACACCGCCAATCCAGAGCGTTTTATTTGCCAGTTGGCGCAGCGTTTACCGCAACATGAGGAGATACTGATGACCATTGCACAAAAGCTGGAAGAAAAAGCACGCCAAGAAGGAATATTGCTGGGCGAGCAAAAGGGGCGCCAGGCAGAGCGACTGGAAACCAAACTTGAAATCGCCCGTACAATGCTGAGCAAGGGGATGGATCACGGCACTGTGATGACTCTGACCAGTCTGACTGAAGACGAGATTAAACATATCCGCCATTAACTGTTAGGGTATTGGCGCACCTTTTCTAAGACAGCAGAATGCTAACGCTAAAGGTCCGTTTAAGTTATCTTAAGTAGTTTTTCTAAAAAACGATCGTGAAACCATTGATCGTTATAGATCTCATGGATTTAGGACGTTCTTTCCATCTAAGATCCCATCCCATCGAGTAATATCGGACCTGTTAATTAAAGCGCAGCTTTTTATTATTTGTTTAAGATGTTTTTTTTCAAAGTCGGTTTCATTATGGCTAAATAAATTATCAAGGTTATATTTTCTGTACTTGTTTTGTGCGTCCGTTACAAAGGTAGGACAAATTAACACATTGTCGCCAAGAGAGAATATCACAGTTCCTGTTATAAATAAATATTCATCGCTAGCGGAATTAATATGTGTCCAAACTGAAGTTGGAAACATATCATGTGTGTAGTGTTGTTTTTTTAATGAATAAATATGTGATTCACTTTCAATTACGCCAATGTTTTTTAAAGCACTTCTTACCACAAGACTTGAAAAGTTAGGAAGTGATGACATTATGATAATAAAAACTGTTAATGCACTCATGATAAAATATATGACACTGTCCTTAATGTTGGTCTTAAAACCGCCAGCCCCAAAAAATACTATGGCTGGAGAGAATGATATAAAAACTAAAATAATAGAGATGACGCAAAAAACAATAAGACCAGCATTGCTGTTTAAAGTGCTAATATTGAGGATTAACAATAAAGGTATTGTTATAGTCATTCCGGAAGAAAAAGAGAAAAAAGAAATGATAATTTTTTCTTTGATGAATTTTTTGTTCCTTATCTCTTTTCCTTTTTTGTAATAAATGTGAATTTTCTTTCTTTTTTTTGAAAAAAAATGAACAACAATGAAAGTAATAGGTAAAAGCAAAAGTGGCGTTATTATGGAAATATAATCTTTTATATAATAGGGGATCTCACTTATAAGGGAGAATATTATTATGCTCGCAATGTATAATATGGATGTGCTACAGGAAATAAAAGGAATTCTGCTTAGATTTATTACGCGTGAGAATTCGTTATTCCATGTCAAAAAACACATCTGACATAACATCATGCTTGGAAGGCAAAGTATAATAAGTAAACCTACTGACAAAGTAAAAAATGATATTATTAATGCGATAAAAGTTCCTTTGCTATCAATAACTGAAGGTAAAAGGTCTATCCTGCCAATATCATTCAGGTATGACCATAAAATAAAACATCCAAAAATCAAGGATAATGGGAGGAGGGATAGAGTTGCTTTGGATAGTTTTATATAATCAATTTGTAGGTTCACAGTAGTGTCTTCCTTTTATAATCAATCTATACCTTTCAATGTGCGCATATAATACCTAAAACTAGGCGTTATTAAAAATAAAAATTATTCTTATAAAAAGCTCAACTAGAGTGAATTGCTCTTAAATGTTTTTATTATTAATTTTGTGAGGTGTTTTCTCAAATAAAAAACTTGCCATTCTAGATAAGTCAGTTGGTTACCAATTATTTTTATCATGGTTATGGAAAATATTACTATGTATGTTGTAATGACGGTCGAGGGTTAACTTAACCGCACCGTGTCAGGCTTGCACCAGAACAACCCCTCTGTTACCAGCCTATTCCTGAATGACCGAATAAAAACGGTGTGCTTCCCCAGGCATATCCAGGATGGATTTTCCCTCACTCAATGCTCAACGAAACGGCTGGTTTAATTTTAACCACCATTTACTTATGCTAAAGTCGATTTATGTCAAACGGAAGACAGGATATCGGCAATGAATGCCAGCACACCCACACCGCACGATGCGCTTTTCAAACAATTTCTTACCCGCACAGAAACCGCCCGGGATTTTCTGCAAATTCACCTGCCGCCAGCCTTACTGGCCCGCTGCGATCTGAATACCCTGCAACTGGAATCAGGCAGTTTTATTGACCGGGAGCTGCGCGGAATACAGTCTGACATCCTCTACTCGCTACAGACTGATAGCGGGGAAGGCTATATATACTGCTTGATTGAGCACCAGAGTTCTCCCGACAGATATATGACCTTCCGCCTGATGCGTTACGCGTTAGCGGCGATGCAGCGGCATCTGGATAACCATAACCAGGCCTTGCCGCTGGTTATTCCCATTTTGTTTTACCACGGTAAAATCAGTCCCTATCCTTATTCCATGAGCTGGCTTGACGCTTTCAGTGACGTGAAATCGGCGCGGCAGCTTTACTGCGGGGATTTTCCGCTGGTGGATGTCACAATGATAAGTGACGATGAAATCGTTCAGCACCGGCGAGTGGCAGCGCTGGAACTGGTACAAAAACATATTCGCCAGCGCGATATGGCGGACCTGGAGCAGCAACTGGTCACGCTGCTGCGTCTGGATTACACTACATCGGAGCAGTTGGAAGCGTTATTTACCTACCTGCTGCAGGTTGGGGACACCGCCAATCCAGAGCGTTTTATTTGCCAGTTGGCGCAGCGTTTACCGCAACATGAGGAGATACTGATGACCATTGCACAAAAGCTGGAAGAAAAAGCCCGCCAAGAAGGAATATTGCTGGGCGAGCAAAAAGGGCGCCAAGAAGGAATATTGCTGGGCGAGCAAAAGGGGCGCCAGGAAGGAATATTGCTGGGCGAGCAAAAAGGGCGCCAGGAAGGAATCTTGCTGGGTGAGCAAAAAGGGCGCCAGGCAGAGCGACTGGAAACCAAACTTGAAATCGCCCGTACAATGCTGAGCAAGGGGATGGATCACGGCACTGTGATGACTCTGACCGGTCTGACTGAAGACGAGATTAAACAAATCCGCCATTAACCGTTAGGGTATTGGCGCACCCGTGATCTCACCTTTTCGCCGTTTGTTATAGCATCATAATTGGCTGTGTCTGGTCAGATCCCGTTGCAATGAGAAGCTAATGATTTATTGGTGAGTTTAAATTTTTTTAACATCAGCGGGTTATAAGGGAATCACATGATTGATACACACGCAGTGTTTACCGTACTGCTGATTTATCTTGCTGGCGTAGTGATACCCGGGCCAAACTTTGTCGCCGTAGTGCATAAAGCTGTGGCTTCTACACGCTCGGCTGCCCTTGCACTGGTTGCTGGCATTGTGGTGGTCAACTTATTCTGGGCAAGTTGCGCTATCGGCGGAATCGGTTTGGTATTTTCCGTATTCCCTTGGCTTGCGCTGGTTGTGAAAATATTAGGGGCAGGATATCTGCTGTGGTTTGGCTTACGCCTGCTCCTTAATGCGGGAAGCAATCCCGTTGCGAACGAAAATGCCCTATTGCCAGGCAATTTCCGCCAATCCTTTATTCAGGGCGTGATTACTAATATCGGCAATCCGAAATCCATGGCTTTTTACGCCGCCATATTCTCTACTGCCGCTCCGGCGCAAGTCTCTGCGGGCACCTTTATTGCCATGCTCGGCGTTGTCGGCATCATTGCATCCCTCTGGTATGGAGCGGTTGCCATTACACTTTCTCAACCGCGTATTTCTGCCGCCTATCAGCGGGCCAAAAAAGTCATTGACCGGCTTTGCGGCGGGTTGATTATGCTGTTAGGGGTTAGGCAGATTATTAATTGATTAGTTTATTGATTTTTTGAGTATTTCTTAATTATTGTCATTGAGTTATGCAAATATGTAGGTTATTAAAAAACCGCCCAGTTTTGCATGAGTGGCTTGTTGGTTTAATAAATAATGAACCTTGCGCTTTATACGATGAAAGCTGTCGTCGCTTAGCTCATCAAGAATAGTGCCGACGTCCAGATACGTGACTGATCCTTTTGACGAGCATTGATAAACAGGGCGTGTTCCTTTTTATCACCCCAGTGGTAGATCCTTAAGCGCTACTGTTCAGTTTGGATCTGACCTGATCCCCGATTAACTCACTCTAATGAGTGTTTTCAAGCAGCTACTGTGTGTCCAGCATTATTAAGCCACATCACATCGTTTTAAGCACTTATATGCTCTAGATGTACCTTCAAGTTGCAGGTAGTTCAATACCAGCCATATCACTCCACGCATAGTCATCTCCCTTTCATAAATACATGCTATCTATGAAACAGGTAACTGATAATGAGACCAGGTTTCATTTGTCTCGTTGAGGCCGTGGCCACAGAACATAACGTTCTGGCCGAAGCACAAAAAAGGTGCGCATGAGGAGTGGCCGGATCTCCGAGCTGCCGAATCTTATCCTTATTAAGCGTGCCCTGTAACGGTGGAATATCCGGAGGTGGTGGTATGCAACTTCACGAACTGATGAGCTCGCAGTATTCTGACAATCCTTTTCTTCTATACCGGCAGCTTTATGAGCAAGGCCCGCTTATTCAGGCCGGAGAGAAGGTCATAATAAGCGGCTGCTATGGCATCGTTGAGGCTCTGTTGAATGATCGCCGAGCCGGCAAAGATTATATGGCAAGTGTCCGACTGCGTTTTGGCGTCGACGTTGCAGAACAGGCGGTTTTCAGGGGTATTAGCCGAATGTTTCTCGTAATGAATCCGCCGGAACATTCCCGGATTAGAGGGCTGATAATGAAGTCCTTCAGTACAGCAGAAATTCAGCCACTGAGAGAAATGGCGATAACCGTAGGGAATACCCTGGTTGACGCCTTTATTGACCGCGGAACCTGCGATCTGGCTCAGGAATTTGCTTTCCCCCTGCCAATTCGTATTATTTGTAGAATGCTGGATGTCCCTGAGTCGGATGCCCACAAGCTTGGCCGTGCAGCTTCAGCGGTAGTAAAAGTCTTCGATCCGCAGATTACGCAGGACGATCTGGCGAAGGCCGGGGAAGCCTTCACCACGCTTTACGACTACTTCAACTCCCTTATTGTTTCCCGTCGGGGAAACACCGGCGATGATTTAGTTTCGCTTTTCCTGCGCACCGAAAACAACGGCGACAGGCTGCAGCACGATGAAATCATTTCGAACGTCATTCTCCTGTTTATTGCCGGGCATGAAACCACTTCAAACATGATATGCAACGCTGTCCTGGGTTTGCATGATAACCCACAGCAATTGGCGTTGCTGCAACAGGATACTGCGCTGATACCTGATGCAGTGACAGAGTGCCTTCGGTACGACAGCTCCGTACAGATGGTGTACCGCACTGCGTTAGACGATATTGATGTTCAGGGCCATTTCATTCCACGGGGAACCAATCTTTTCCTGATACTCGGTGCTGCCAATCATGATCCGGATAAATTTACCATGCCGGAGGTGCTCAGTATCAGGCGAAAGGAAGGTCGTAGCCTGTCTTTTGGGGCAGGCATCCATCACTGCATGGGTTATCGACTGGCCCTGGCAGAGATGGAGGTCGCGCTGCAAATCCTTCTTGTTCGCTTGCCGGAAATGCGGCCGGTAATATCGGGCGTGAAGCATAACCACCGGGCAAATCTGCGGGGTGTTAGTTCATTGCCTGTTATATGGTGAACCGGGGGACGCTGTAGATCCCGGCAGCTTTATTTGCCAGCTGGCACAGCGTTTACTGCAATACGAGACGAGCTTCAACATAGCCCTCAGGCTGCTATTACATTATCGATTTCAGCCTGGAGCGCTGGCGGGCATCGCTCCATATTTCAAGGAATGACCAGCGACCTTGGCTATGATTATCGTTTCGAATGGAATGATATTGAAATCACTCCAGGCGCAGGCTTTATGTGGAACAGTAAGAAACAAAATGATTACTACTACGGGATCAGTTCCCAAGAGTCTTCACGAAGTGGACTGAAAGCTTATGATCCTAATGATAGTTTTTCGCCCTATCTTCAACTAGCGCTAGATTATCCTTTTGCTAAAAGCTGGAAGGCTTCTGTAACAGCCCGGTATACAGTACTTTCAAGTGAAGTAAAAAACAGCCCAATGGTCGATAAATCAGGGATCGCCTCGTTGGGGGTAGATATACTTTACACATTTTAACTATTTCATTATTAGTGTTTATAAGGCTGAGTACTCAAAGTTCAGCCTTATAAAGTAAAAAAGTCGTATAACAAATAGTAGTTCAAACCAGTAGAGGGTCAGCAAAAATCCAGTCAAGTCAGATGTTCACTAAGAATTGGTTATTCATTCAGGATCATATTTAGCTGCGATATATAGCCCCTTAAATACCTTTGTCGGTGGTTAATGCTGAAACAGACTTATTACCTGAAAATTTTCATCAAAATATTCTATTCATAATAACAGGTGATTGTTAATTACGTCTGATGTAATACCGGTTACCCACTTCTAACCCGTAGCAAGTTTGCTTTCAGTATTCCTGTTTTATGAATACTGAAAGCATAATTAATCCACATACAACAATAAATTACCCTTTTACAATGCTCTCATACTAATTACTGTTGAGAGCATAATAATGGCTAATGTGTTGATTTTAGGGGCAGCGGGTTCCCTGGCGCGTGTTGTGACACGCTATTTGCTGGATAATAGCGATGCCCGACTGACGCTTTATTTACGCCAGGCCAACCGACTAATCAATCAGGATCCTTCCCGGATAACGATAATTGAAGGCGATGTGCTCGACACCCGATGTCTTGAAGCTGCGATGGAAGGTCAGGAAATCGTTTATGCCAATTTAGCCGGGGACCTGAAAAAACAGGCACAATCTATTGTGCAGGCGATGAAGGCGACCGGCATTAAACGTCTTATTTTTATTAGTTCAATGGGTATCTATGACGAGGTTCCTGACCAGCGTTATGGCGCCGTTCTTGCCCCCTATCGAGAATCGGCAACCATTGTTGAAAACTCAGGTCTGGAATACACCGTGATTCGCCCAGGATGGTTTACCAATGGCTGTGCCGTAGATTATTCACTCACGAAGAAAGGGGAGGTTTTCCAGGGAAGCAGCGTTTCCCGGCTAAGTATTGCTGACCTGATTAATCGCATGGTGAACACTCCGGGCCTTTATTTACATGACAGTCTGGGCATTGCCCGAGTTTGATGATCCCAACAAGCAGGTAACTCCTGTGCGGAAGTTATTTATCTCAAGGATAGATAGGTAACGTCCACCGAGGATAACCTCAGACCTGGTGATTTGACACTAAGTAGCCTGAAGCTGGACGGCAGTGAAGCTTCGCTATTCACCATAGTATCTTATTGTTATTCATGAAACAGGTCTTTGAGGATCTGCGTAAGCTGCCGGAAGACCAGGCGGGTCCTTGCCGGCACTAATGATTGATGTGGGCGAAATAGATACAACTGCCAGGGTTGGAAGTTAAATTCCGGCAAAATATTAACCAGCTCTCCACGTTGCAAATATGGGCGTACCGTAATATCCGCAAGCTGGCTATAGGTTCTTCCAGCCAGCGCGGCAGAGAGTTCACTGCCAATATCGGCGGCAATGAATGAAGGCTGGACGGGGAAAAAACTGCTGCCGTCAGCAAATTGCCATGGCCAGATACGACCAGAGTTGCTGTTTTTCAGCGCACTGAGCGGATAATTATGCCGTAAATCCTGCAAAGATCCCGGGATCCCCATACGGGCAATTAAATCCGGTGCAGCAACAATACATACGCCAACGGGGTGTATGGTCTTCACAATAAAGCGGTTATCCGGAACGGTACCAATACGTATGCCAATATCAATTTGTTCATCCGTGATATTGAGATGAGCATCAGTCACCAACCATTCAATCGCAAGCTGAGAGTGATCCGCCAGACCTTGTAGTAAGCGGTACAGGATATCGTTGTTTTCAAAGAGCGGCGGAAGGGTAATGCGTACCGTCCCGGACAGGCTCTGGTCATCATGGTTCCTGCCCTCCATAAATAGAGATTCGCTGTTTGCCAACAAGGCTTCGGCTTTGGGCCAAAAACGCTGCCCAAAAGGTGTCAGCTTCATTTGCCGGGTGTTACGGACAAATAACATTTCTCCCAGTTTCTTTTCAAGCTCTGCCACGGCTCGCGTCACCAGTTGTGGGGCAATCCCTAACCGGGTAGCGGTTTCCCTGAATCTCAGTGTTTCTGCGGCGGTACAGAATATTTTGAGTGCGTCGAGTTTATCCAGCATAGGACCCTGTTGCGTGAAAATGGCGAGATGAAGTGGCTAATTATACAGGAAATAGGAATTCTGAAAGCAAGAATAATTCATATACCAGAGATAGTAATAATCAGATAATCATTATCATCGAGGTAGTAAAGTGTCGCGTAAATAGGTGTTAATGTGATAAAAAATGAATTATATCATAGGCTTGCTATTGGCTGGCCTGTCAGTATGCGTTCACCTGAATATGCCCAGGCGATCCGCGATATGGGAGATAGTTGGCAAGTAACCTATTCCATTAATCATACGGCACATGAATTTCTCGGCGATACATTACGCCCCTGCTATTGGTGAAAACGCAGTCATTGCCGTAGGTGCCGTGGTGACAAAAAACGTTGCGCCTAATGTTGTTGGCGGCAATCCGGCCCGTGTACTGAAGCACCTAAATTAATCCACTGCGTAAGAAGAATTGACTAAGGAGTTTACGATGACTACCCATGAAATTAGCCAACGTTTGGCGCTTAGAGAATTGATCGATACTTTTTCCAACCTGGCCGATGAGAAAGATGTTGCGGCACAACTCTCCTTGTTTACCGTCGACGCGCACATTAATGTCGTCATGGACGGTAAAGAAGTTTTTGATTTGAATGGCCAACAACAAATCCTTGATGCTTTTAGTGGCTATCTGGCGCAATTCTCTGTGGTTTACCACATTAATGGCCAGCAAACGGTCAACATTTATGGTGATACGGCCAGTGGCATTGCCTATTGCCAGGTCGTGTTAATCAAAGAGGAAAATGGTCAGCGTATTAAGCAAACCAGCGGCGTTCGTTATCATGACCGCTATATTTTCCAAAATGGACAATGGCTGATTGCCGAACGTCTGTCCAACTTTATGTGGACGGATATTCACCCAATGCAGTCATTCTGTTAGTCATTTAGTTATCACTGAAAAAAATATTAAATTTATATAAGGTATAGATAAATGAAAGATTTCACTTGGTTAAATCCTACAACGCTTGATTTTGGCAAAAACAAAGAAAAAAAGATAGGTGAACACCTGGCGAAACAAGGTTCGCAACATATTTTATTATGTTATGGCAGCGACCGTATTAAACGAGATGGGTTATTCTCCAGCGTCATCTCATCTCTGGAAAAAAATGGCATTACGTTTGTAGAATGTGGCGGTATTGTCAGTAATCCGACGCTGGGCAAGGTTCGTGAAGGCATTGCTCTCGCGCGCCAGAATAACGTTGATGCAGTATTAAGCGTTGGCGGGGGGTCTGTATTGGACAGCGCAAAAGCTATTGCAGCCGGTGTTCGTTATCAGGGTGACGTTTGGGATCTGTTTATGGGGAGTGGCAGTATCGACAGCGCCTTGCCGGTATTTGATATTCTGACGCTGGCCGCGACCGGAAGTGAAATGAACAGTGGCGCGGTAGTAACCAATGAAGAAACTAACCAGAAATACGCGATTAATTCTGTTCATCTTTTTCCAGTCGTTTCTGTGGTTAACCCCGATTTGATGAAAACCATTACCCGCGATTATCTGGTCTATTCTGCTGCAGATATAATTGCACACTCTATTGAAGGTTACTTCACAGCATCACACCAGCCGCATTTTCAGTCGCGAATGGTAGAGGCTATTATTAAAACTGTGATGGAGAGTACGGAAAAATTACTGGTTGATCCTTCCGATTATAACGCCCGTGCTGAATTTGCCTGGGCATCAACGCAGGCGCTGAATGGTTTAATTTATTCTGGTACAGAAGGTTATAGTTATCCTAATCATATGATTGAACACGCGTTATCTGCTCTATTTAATGTACCGCATGGCGCCGGGTTATCTGTTGTGATGCCGGCCTGGATGAAGTGGTACCAGTCACGCAATAGCGAACAGTTTGCCCGTTTTGCTCGTGAGATTTTTGGACTGGATACAGCAGAACAAGGTATTGCAGCACTGGAGAACTGGTTCAACAAAATCGGAACACCAACGCGCCTGCCACAGTTGGGAATTAATAATATCAGTGCTGAACTTATTGATAATATTCTGGGAAATGCTGACTGGTTTGGTATCAAAGATATTTATACCCGTGACGTAGTTGCCGATATTATAAACAAGGCTAAATAGTTTTTTTGCAAGGTTTCTATCTTGTACGAGGTGCCTTGATTTATTTTACCATAACTTAACTGATGCAGGAGATAGTGATGAAAGATGTCATTGTTGTGATAGGAAGTGGCTCTATTGCGCAGGCTATTGTACGACGGGTAAGTGTCGGCAAGCATATTTTATTAGCCGATATTAAACTTGATACTGCTCAGGCGGTTGAACATACTTTATCCCGAGCGGGATTTGAGGTGAGCACCACGGTTGTTGATGTCAGCTCGCGAGAATCTGTTCAAAACTTAGTCAGAGAAGCCTGTTGCATCGGTGATGTAAAAGGCGTTATTCATACCGCAGGACTGTCGCCCTCTCAGGCGAAAGCTCAGGACATTCTTAAAGTCGATTTGTACGGTACTGCCGTACTCTTTGAAGAGTTTGGCCAGGTCATCGCTGCGGGTGGATCTGCCGTTGTTATTGGTTCTCAGTCCAGCCATCGACTGAGTGTGGATGCCTTCACACAGGCACAGGCGGATGCTTTGGCGACGCTGTCACCAGAAGCCTTGCTGGAACTCCCCATGGTACGAGAAGTTAATGATAGCTTGTACGCTTATCAACTTTCCAAACGGGGAAATGCATTACGAGTGATGGCCGAAGCGGTAAAATGGGGTAAACGCGGTGCCAGAATAAACTGTATCAGTGCCGGGATTATTTATACGCCGTTGGCCTACGATGAACTCAATAGCGCGGAGCGCGGGGCTTTTTATCAAAATATGCTCGCCAAATCTCCAGCGGGTCGCGGCGGCACTCCCGATGAAATAGGCGCATTAGCCGAGTTTCTTTTTGGACCGAACGGCACCTATGTTAGCGGCAGCGATATTTTAATTGATGGTGGTGCCACCGCTGCTTATAAATATGGTGAGTTAAAGCCATAACGTCTTGTGAGTTTGATGACAAAGTCGTCTTGATGATCGAGATACCCGGGCATAGCACACCCAGGGGCGCTCCGGCGGGCAAGCCCGCTACGACCCCAACGGTGCACTCTCCCTAATAACGGACTTTGTCAGCAGTCTGATGCAACATAACGCAGAACTGCGTTATGTTGCATACACAAGGACGAGTCTGAAAACTTGGCTGCTTTTACTACCTGGCTGTTCCGACCAGCCGAACACAGATGTCATTTAACGATGTTGGCAAATAAATTCTGCTGCCGCATCCAGCGCATGGCGCGATGCATCCAGACGAACATCACGCTGGAAGACGTGATGCATCCCTTCATAGATATCCAATTGCACCACACCACCCAATTCATCCGCTTTATCCGCAAAGCGATTTGCGTCATCAAGCAGTAACTCCTCGCTGCCTACCTGAATCGCCAGCGGCGGCAGTGTGTTGAGTCTGGCGAACAGCGGCGATGCACGCTCATCCTTAGCCGTAGCGCCTTGCAGGTACGCCCGGGCTGCATCTTGCAAAATTGACGGCTGGAAAATAGGATCACGCATCGAGGGATCATTGAAAGATGCGCCACTAAAGGTCAGATCGGTCCAGGGCGAAAACACCACTGCAGAACGGATCTTCTCCGCCAACTGCGAATTCTGCATAGCTACCAGTGAGAGCGCGCCGCCAGCTGAATCACCAACCAATGCGATTTGGCTAACACCGCTGTTAATCAATGCCGTCAGCACTTCGTTCACCTTATCCGGTGCAGCAGGGAAGGGATGTTCCGGAGCCAGCGGATAATCCAGCACCAGAGTTGAATAACCGGTACGCACTGCTAGTTGGCTGGCAAATCCACGATAAGCCTGCGCACTACCGAGCATATAGGCACCGCCATGAATAAAGACAATGACGCACTTGCTTTGGGAGGCTCGCGGATGCAGCCAATATCCGAACGCATTGTTTTGTTCACAGCGCACACCTCCTTCCAACGGCGTTTGCTCGCTCATAGCGTCATAATACTCGCGTATTGTCCCGGAAAAATTGTTTCGCAGGTTGTGTTGTTCAGCCAGCGATTGCACAACTTGCAAGCGGTCATGCTCGGTTAATGGATGATGTGTTTTGTTCATAATGTTCTCAGGTGTTCGGGGGATGGGAAAACATTAAACCATTCCAATTTTCGCAACTAGCTGGCTTAATGGAATACTATCTATTCTATTTTGGACTACTTCATGGATCGACTTGATGCCATCCGACTGTTTATGCGCGTGGTTGAATGCGGAAGTTTTTCTGCTGCCGCCAAAGAAGCTGGCGTTGGGCAATCTGCTGTCAGCAAACAGATCGCCGCGCTAGAAAGCCAGTTTAACCATCAGTTGCTGAAACGCTCATCACGCGGAATTGCATTGACCGACGCAGGTAAGGAGTTTTATGACGGCGCATTGCGTTTACTCGATGAGTTCGAGCAGTTGGAATCCAGCGTTAAATATGGCTCGGATGAAGCGGCGGGTACGCTGCGAATATCTGTCGCACCGGTTTTTGCCCGTTTCTATATCGTTCCGCGCCTGCCTGCGCTGTTTGAGCGCTACCCGGCGCTTAACATCGAATTGCGCGTCTCAGAACGACATATTGATTTGATTGAGGAGAATATCGACCTCGCAATCCGCCACGGTGAACTGCAAGATTCTGCCTTAACGCAACGCAAACTGGTGGAAAGCCCTCTGCTTACTGTGGCCAGTCCGGATTATCTCGCCAGGCACGGGATTCCCACATCACCTGCCGAACTGGGCGATCACCAGTGCATTGTGTTTAATGGCGGCCGTGGCGTCCATCCGTGGCGCTTCTGTGATGAGCAGGGTAAACCGATAACCTATATGCCGCAGGGGCGTTTTCGCAGCAATGATGGCGAACAGCAACGTGCCGCGGCGCTTTCTGGAATGGGCATCGTGCAGCTTCCTGCATGGCTGGCGGGTCCCGATTTAGCGTCTGGGGCATTAGTGCCAATGTTGCAGCAGTTTACGACAGGTTCGACGCCGGTGAGTGCGGTCTTTGCGACCAGGCAAATGGCGAACAGCAAGGTGCGGGTGTTTGTGGCGTATTTAATGGAGAGCTTGCAGATAGATTTGCCCAAGTGGTGATAACCACTTGATGTGCCTCCAATCTGACGATTAAGGAATATAGTGCACTTAATTCACCAGAGACACTGTCTGCAGATCCGCGCCGAATAGACAGGCACTATTGGCATGAAGACGGGTCCTGACAAAAACTTCCTATGCACCTGTGAGATCAAGCTGAGTTGGTGCTGGAAATATTGATGATAAGAATGATAAAAACGCCTCTGGCCAGCAACGACCGGAGGCGTTTTGTCGATCAATAAAGCCAACAGGTGAACAGTGCTAACCTTACTGGCTCATTGCATCTTTCTTCATCGTGTCTTTCTTCATGTGATCTTTAGACATTTTATCTTTGGACATGCAGTCCTTACTCATGCTGTCCTTTTTCATGCAGTCTGTGGATGTGTGGCCCATGGTGTCTTTTTTCATCGCTGTGTCAGCGGCATAGGTGGTGCTCACGGCTCCCATCATCAGCACGGCAGACATCATCAACATAGTTAGCTTTTTCATAGTATTTCCTTTTCCGGGTTATATTGAGGTAAAACGGCATAGAGCCTTGCGTACGTCACGTTTATTCGTCGGTTGAAATCAGCTTCCACCGAACCAGTTGTAGCCTTGATCTTCCCAGTACCCTCCTGGGTATTTATTCGTAATTTCAATAACTTCTATATGCTTTGGGTTCTTATAACCGAGTTTGGTCGGCATTCTCAGCTTCATTGGGAAACCGTATTTTTGCGGCAAGATCTGGCCGTCGTAGGTCAGTGCCAGCAGGGTCTGCGGATGCAGCGCCGTCGCCATATCAATACTGGTGTAGTACCCGTCAGCGCATTTGAAACTGACATATTCGGCGCTGAGGTCTGCACCAATCAGGCGTAAAAAATCACCGAAAGGGACACCGCCCCATTTACCGATAGCGCTCCAGCCCTCAACACAGATATGTCGCGTCACCTGACTGACCTGCGCCATTTTGTAAAGGGTCGGCAGCGACCACTCGCGTTTATCCAATGCCAGACCGGCGATTTTCAGGCGATAAGCCGTTCCATCCACGTCAGGCGCATCGTCTTCGGCGTAAAAGGCGTTAAACGGAAACGGGCGGGTGATCATTGACTCGGCATACACCGGTGCGAGCCGCGTCGAGCCAAATAGCCAGCCCTGGACACGATCGTTCAACCCCGAAATCTTGCCAAGCGCACTTTCTACGCTGGCGTTATCACTGATGTCACAGCCGGTTAGCATCGCCACGCCGCCAAGCGTCAGACCGCGCTGTAAGAAAAGACGGCGTGATGGCGCATCAAGCTGGCGGATAATCTGTTTCTGCGCCTCATGCACAATGACTTCGCTCTCAGCAGCACCTAACAGCGAACGGAGGCTTTTTTTTATGCTGTTTTTCATCTGTTTTCCTTAGCGGCCACGTAGCATGGCAATCAGGGTTTTTGGTACCAACGCCACCATAACCAAATGCAGCACCACAAATCCCACCAGAGAAGCCATCGCCAAAAAGTGCACATAGCGTGCGGTGTCATACCCGCCGAGCAAAACCCTCAACAACGGGAACTGCACTGATTTCCATATCACAAGGCCGGAAATGACCAACACAATGCCGTCGAGCATCACAAACACATAAGCCGCGCGCTGTACCATGTTGTAGTGGCGCAAATCGTTATGTTGCAGCTTGCCGTGTAATGCCGCCCGCAGGTCAGTAAAAATGCCGCGCAATGTCAGCGGCCAGAATTTCTTTCTCATCCGGCCGGTGAGAATATTCATTAACAGATAAAACAGACCATTGAGACCAAACAGCCACATGCCGGCGAAATGCCATTGGATGGCTCCGCCCAACCAACCGCCGAGGGTAACGGCTCGCGGAAATTGAAAATCAAACAGCGGTGAAGCGTTATAAATTTGCCAACCGCTGGTCACCATCACCAGCACCGCCAGCACATTCAGCCAATGTGTCAGCCGCAACCATAAAGGATGAACCGGTTTCTGTTGAACGCCTGAAGGTAAATGAGGTTCCAGCATCATGATTTTTCCTGCCACCCGTCTTGTGATGTGGCGAGTATTGAACAGATATGTTCCCGGAGACCTCACGCAAAGTTAAATAAAATGTGATAACTCCGAGTGGGTTGCTTGTGTAAACTCAGACGGTATGGGGAAGCCACACGTGAAGATCAACATATGGATAAATCTAAAAAGATCCTGATCGTCGAAGATGACGGCGATATTGCTGAATTACTGAGCCTGCATCTGCGTGACGAAGGCTATGAAATTACCCATGCCAGTGACGGCAATCTGGGGGGGACGTTGCTGGCAAAGGGGGGCTGGGACGCATTAATTCTCGACTTGATGCTGCCGGGCGTTGATGGGTTGGAGCTCTGTCGCCGTGCCCGTAATATGACACGCTATACGCCGATCATTATTATCAGCGCGCGCTCCAGCGAAGTGCACCGGGTACTGGGTTTGGAGCTTGGCGCCGACGATTATCTGGCGAAACCTTTCTCAATGCTGGAACTGGTGGCGCGGGTAAAGGCACTTTTTCGCCGTCAGGAAGCCATGAGCCGTAATTTGAAAATGGACGCCGGGACCTTGAGTTTTTCCGGACTGACCATTGACCCCATTGCCCGTGACGTGATGCTTGATCAGCAACCCATTGAGCTGACACCGCGGGAGTTTGACCTGTTGTACTTTTTTGCCAAAAATCCCGGCAAGGTGTTTTCGCGTCTCAGCCTGTTAAATCAGGTGTGGGGCTACGAGCACGAAGGGTATGAACATACGGTAAACACCCATATCAACCGGCTGCGCATCAAGATAGAAGCCAATCCGGCCGAGCCGGAGCGAATTCTGACCGTGTGGGGCAAGGGATATAAATTCGCGTCCTCAACTGAGGATATGCAAGGGTAAATCATGAAAAATCTCACGCTAACGCAACGATTGACCGTGGTATTTATGCTGCTGCTGCTCGCCTGCTGCTTACTTTCCGGTTATATGCAGGTGCGTGCCAGTAATCAATACAGCCAGTCGGTGATCCAGCGGTTGTCGGCCAATCTGGCAACGCAGATTGCCGCCAATAACCCCTTGCTTAGCCAGGAAGGATTGAATGCGAAAGCGGTCCATACGTTATTTGATCAACTGATGGCAGTGAATCCGAGCGTAGAGGTATATCTGCTGGATAAAGATGGCAATATCGTTGGCAATGCCGCGCCGGCAGGAAAACTGCAACAGAATAAAATCGACTTAACACCGGTGAAAGCGCTGCTGAATGGCGCGAAAATGCCGGTCTATGGCGATAACCCACGCCAGCCGCAAAACCGGCAAGTCTTTAGCGCTGCGCCATTGCAGGTGAACGGGGTAACCAAAGGTTATGTGTATATCGTATTGCTTGGTGATGATTACACCGCGCTGAGTAGCGATGCCCAATACCACTCGGCGATTTATATGGCGCTGCGCTCCATGGGACTGGTCGCGTTGTTTGGTTTACTGGCTGGTGCGCTGGCATTCCGTTGGGTGACGCGACCAGTGCGTAAACTGACGGCGCAAATAGCGGTGCTGGACAGTGGCGGGATAGCGGCTATTCAGACACTGGCAAAAAGCGATGCCCCCGTCGGTGCTCCGCGTGATGAAGTGACGCAGTTGCAGCAGGCTTTTGTGGCGCTGGCCAAACGTATTGACCAGCAATGGCAAAGCCTGATGGTACAAGATCAACAGCGGCGTGAATTTATCGCCAATATTTCCCATGACCTGCGTACGCCACTCACCTCACTTCATGGCTACCTGGAAACACTGTCGGTGAAATCTGACCATCTGAGCAATGAAGACCGGCAACGCTATCTGAATATTGCGCTGATGCAGAGTAAAAAAGTCGGACGACTCGCCCAGGAGTTGTTCGAACTGGCCAGGCTGGAATATGGCGTAGTAAAGCCGCAGAAAGAGCCATTTTCCTTATGTGAACTGGTGCAGGATGTATTCCAGAAATTTGAACTGGCAACCGAGACACGTGGGCAAAAGCTGCAGGCCGATATAACCCCTGGCATTCCGCTGGTTAATGCGGACCTGGGTATGATTGAAAGAGTACTGACCAATCTTTTGGATAACGCCATCCGTCATACGCCTGACGGCGGCACTATCGAGATAAAATTATGGAAAAACCAGGGGCAGGTGATGGTACAGCTTAAAGACAGCGGTCCAGGTATTGCCCCGGAGCTTAAAGACAGTCTTTTTGTTCGCCCGTCGATCCTCAGCGCCAATAAACACCGGGCTGGTGGGCTAGGTCTTATGATTGTCCGTCGTATTTTGCAACTGCATGGCAGCGACATTACGCTTATTGAAGAACCTGAACGCGGAGCCTGTTTCCAGTTCTCGGTGCCGGTGTAAAGGGCTAAATTTACGGATATCGTTATGTGTAAATTTCGAAATGGACACTCTGGATCCCTTTCAAATACCCCAAAACATAAGATTAATAGCATTCTTAATCTTATCCGCGTACTCGCCAGGATCAGCAATCACTTCGCCAATGGCTTCAACGGGAACGCTCGAGAGTTCAGTGGTCATCAGCCAATAATTTTCGCCGTCGATGCAGATAAGAGGGAACAGTGTCTTATTCACTTTCTCAGATAGATGATGCGATTCGATAAGCGGAATGGCCATACGACGTTTGGGCGTTCCGCAGATCGCATAAAACCGCGCCACCTCTCAGGATACAAATACATCGCTGGACAGCCTATTTTTTTCGGCCTATTTTTAGTAAATCAATCGATTGATTAACTATTTTATGAGGCAGTATGCCGACCTCTCAACCCCCGATAACTTCCCGTGGCGAACAGGCTAAAAATAGCCTTATTAAAGCTGCCATCGCTCAGTTTGGTGAATATGGCTTGCAGGCGACCACCCGTGATATCGCGGCTCTTGCCGGGCAAAATATTGCGGCTATCACCTATTATTTCGGTTCAAAAGAAGAGCTGTATATTGCTTCTGCTGAATGGATTGCGGATTTTATCAACGACAATTTTCTTGAGCACATGCAGTGCGCCGAAGAGGTTATGAGTCAGTCGCCATCAGACAAAGCGCATATCCGCCAGCTCATTCATACGGCATGTGCGCAAATGATAAGGCTGCTCACCTCCGATGAAACTCTGAACCTCAGCAAATTTATCTCTCGCGAACAGCTTTCGCCAACAGCCGCTTATCAGCTTATCCACGATCGTGTGATTGCACCGATACACAGCCACCTGACTTCCCTTGTGGGCCGTTACACCGGACGTGACCCCCTGGATACCGAAACCATTTTACATACTCACGCTTTGCTCGGACAGATTCTGGCCTTCCGACTGGGGCGGGAAACTATTTTACTACGCACCGGTTGGACAACCTTTGATAAGGCCAATCGGCAGCAAATCAGTAGCGTTGTGTTAACCCACGTCGATTTCATCCTGCTGGGATTGTCTGTTAATTAAGGAAGATCGTGCCATGAAAAATAAAAAGCCCATGGTTGTGCTCGTTGTTATTGCGTTGCTGGCCAGCTGTGTTGGCGGCTGGATGTGGTACCAAAGCGAGCAGGAGAAACCATTAACGCTCTACGGGAATGTGGATATTCGCACAGTGAACATGAGCTTTCGCGTCGGTGGTCGCCTCGCTACGTTACTGGTCGATGAAGGCGATGCAATCAAGGCCGGGGAAACGCTCGGCGAGCTGGACAAAGGCCCTTATCAAAATGCCTTGCAACAGGCGGAAGCAAACGTTGCAGCGGCACAAGCGAAATTTGATTTGATTATTGCCGGCTACCGTGACGAAGAAATTTCCCAGGTGGCCGCTCAGGTGAATCAGGCGCAGGCTGCCTATGACTATGCCCAGAATTTTTACCAGCGCCAACAGGAGCTGTGGACCAGACGCATGATTGCTGCAAATGAGCTGGAAAATTCCCGTTCATCAAGCGATCAGGCAAAAGCTACGCTGAAAGCCGCGCGCGATAAGCTCAGTCAGTACCGCAAAGGTAACCGCCCACAAGAGATTGCCCAGGCACAGGCCAGTCTGCAACAGGCTAAAGCACAGCTCTCCCAGGCGCAGCTGGATTTACAGGACACCACGCTTACCGCGCCATCCGCCGGCACATTGCTTACTCGCGCGGTTGAACCAGGGAGCATGCTCAACGCGGGTAGCACAGTATTAACGCTCTCCCTTACACGCCCGGTGTGGGTACGTGCTTATGTGAATGAAGTGAGTCTTGACAATGTACAGCCGGGTACGCAAGTGCAGATTTATACCGACGGGCGTCCCGAAAGGCCTTATCACGGCAAAATTGGCTTTGTTTCTCCTACCGCGGAGTTCACCCCTAAAACGGTTGAGACGCCCGATCTGCGCACCGATTTGGTCTATCGCTTGCGCATTATCGTGACCGATGCCGACGATTCGCTGCGTCAGGGTATGCCGGTCACCGTAAGTTTTAACAACGGTGCCCAGCATGAACAGCGATGACAGCGGCATCATCCGCTTACAGGGGCTGATGAAAAACTTCTCTGAACGGGGTAAACCCGCGGTAGCGAGCCTTGAATGTGAAATCCACCCGGGGGGAGTCACCGGGTTGGTGGGGCCTGACGGCGCAGGGAAAACCACGCTAATGCGTATGCTGGCAGGCTTGATGAAACCTAGCGGGGGAAGTGCACAGGTCATAGGCCTCGACCCAATCAAAGATGGCAGTGCCCTACACGCCGTTGTCGGATACATGCCGCAAAAATTCGGGCTGTATGAAGACCTGACGGTAATGGAAAATCTCACTCTGTACGCAGACCTGCGTGGAGTGACGGGCGAGGAACGTAAAAAAACATTTGCGCGACTGCTAGAATTTACTTCCCTCGGTCCCTTTACCTCGCGCCTTGCCGGCAAACTTTCCGGCGGTATGAAGCAGAAGCTAGGCCTCGCCTGCACACTGGTCGGCCAACCTAAGGTTCTTCTGCTCGATGAGCCCGGCGTCGGCGTCGACCCCATTTCGCGACGCGAGCTGTGGCAGATGGTGCACGAACTGGCAGGTGAAGGGATGCTGATCCTGTGGAGTACTTCGTACCTCGACGAAGCCGAGCAGTGCCGCGAGGTGCTACTGCTGAACGAAGGCGAACTGTTGTATCACGGAGCGCCAAAAGAGCTGACGCAGAAAATGGCCGGGCGTTCGCTGCTGGTGAATCACGGGGGAGAAAACAACCGCAAGCTGCTTCAACGGGCGCTGAAATTGCCGCAAGTGAGCGACGGTGTGATCCAGGGGCGTTCCGTACGTCTGATACTGGCAAAAGACGCCACTATAGAAGAGCTGGCACAAGCATTGGATCTGTCTCTGGAGCAAATAACACATACCGTCCCGCGTTTTGAAGATGCGTTTATCGAACTGCTGGGCGGCACCGGCACGAAGGAATCACCGCTAGGAAAAATACTGCATACGGTGGAAGGCAGTTCCGAAGAAACGGTGATTGAAGCCAAACAGCTCACAAAGAAATTTGGTGATTTCGCAGCGACTGACCAGGTCAATTTTAGCGTACAGCGCGGCGAGATCTTCGGGCTGCTTGGGCCGAACGGCGCGGGTAAATCCACGACGTTTAAAATGATGTGTGGGCTGCTAGTGCCAACCTCTGGCAAGGCGCTGGTGTTGGGTATGGATCTGAAAACCAGCTCCGGTAAGGCCCGTCAGCATCTGGGATATATGGCGCAGAAGTTTTCGTTGTACGGCAACCTGACGGTTGCACAAAATCTGCGTTTCTTCTCAGGGGTGTACGGGCTTCACGGCAAGGCGCAGGACGACAAAATTTCCCGTATGAGCGAAGCGTTTAACCTCCAGCCGATATTTAACAGCTCGACAGATTCCCTGCCACTCGGCTTCAAGCAGCGCCTGGCGTTGGCCTGCTCACTGATGCACGAGCCGGATATTCTGTTCCTTGATGAACCCACGTCTGGCGTTGACCCGATTACACGGCGAGAATTTTGGTTGCACATCAACAATATGGTTGAAAAAGGCGTAACCGTGATGGTCACCACACACTTTATGGACGAGGCGGAATATTGCGACCGTATCGGGCTGGTGTACCGTGGCAAGCTTATCGCCAGCGGCACGCCGGACGATCTCAAACAGCAGGCGGCAGACGACGAGCAGGTCGATCCAACCATGGAACAGGCATTTATCACGCTGATAAACAAGTGGGATAGGGAGCACACGCATGAGTGAGCATTCAATAGTCTCATGGAGGCGAGTACGCACCCTCTGCGTGAAGGAAACGCGCCAGATTGCGCGTGACCCGAGCAGTTGGTTAATTGCTGTGGTGATCCCTCTACTGCTGCTTTTTATTTTCGGCTTTGGCATCAACCTGGATTCAAGCCGCCTGCACGTCGGGGTTCTGCTGGAACAGCAAAGTGAAGAAGCGCTGGCTTTCGCTCATACCATCAGCGCTTCGCCCTTCATTCAGCCTACCATCAGCGATAACCGCCACGAACTGATTCAGCTTATGCAGGGGGGAAAAATCCGCGGCATAGTGGTTATCCCTACAGACTTTGCGCAGAACATGGCGCGCGCCGGGGGTACAGCGCCGGTTCAAGTGATTACCGACGGCAGCGAACCGAACACTGCAAACTTTGTGCAGGGCTATGTCGAAGGGATCTGGCAGATATGGCAACAGCAGCGCTCGGAGAGCCGGGGTGAAAGCGTCGAGCCACTGATTGACGTGCAACAGCGTTATTGGTTTAACCCTGCTGCTATCAGTCAGCATTTCATTATTCCGGGGGCGATAAGCATCATTATGACGGTTATCGGTGCCATTCTGACATCGCTAGTCGTGGCGCGTGAGTGGGAACGAGGCACTATGGAAGCCCTGCTTTCAACGCAGATAACGCGTACCGAGTTGTTGCTGAGCAAGTTGCTTCCCTACTATGTGCTCGGCATGCTGGCAATGCTACTGTGTATGGTGGTTTCGGTATTTATTCTCCGCGTACCCTACCGCGGTTCGCTGCTACTGTTATTTTTGATTACCAGTCTGTTTTTGCTCAGTACGCTTGGTATGGGTCTGCTGATTTCGACTATCACTCGCAACCAGTTTAACGCCGCTCAAGTGGCGCTGAACGCTGCATTTTTACCTTCCATCATGCTCTCGGGCTTTATCTTTCAGATCGACAGTATGCCAGCGATTATCCGCGCGGTGACTTATATCATACCGGCGCGCTACTTCGTGAATACCCTGCAAACCCTGTTTCTCGCGGGAAATATCTCCACAGTGCTGGTAGTTAACGTACTGTGTCTAAGTGTCTCGGCGACGATGTTTATCGGCCTGACGGCGTTGAAGACCAGACGTCGTCTGGATTAAGGGAGAGTTATGTATCATCGACTATGGACATTAATTCGCAAAGAACTGCAATCCCTGCTGCGCGAGCCGCAAACCCGTACCATTTTGATTTTGCCGGTGGTGTTGCAGGTGCTGCTGTTCCCGTTTGCTGCCACGCTTGAGGTCACTAACGCCACCATCGCGATTTACAACCAAGACAATGGCAGCTATTCCGTGGAACTGACACAACGTTTTGCACACGCCAAAGCTTTTAGCCATCTGCTGCTGTTAAAAAGCCCACAGGAAATCCAGCCAACCCTCGATAAACAAAAAGCGCTGCTGCTGATCCGCTTCCCGGCAGATTTCTCGCGCAATTTGGCAAGCAAGCAGCCAGCTAAACTGCAAATTATCCTTGACGGTCGTAACTCGAACAGTGCGCAGATTGCCGCCAATTACCTGCAGCAAATTGTGAAAAACTACCAACTAGAACTTATGACTGGTCAACCGAAATCGGATAACAGTGAGCTGGTAGTACGCAATTGGTATAATCCAAACCTGAACTACAAATGGTTCGTGGTGCCGTCGCTTATCGCCATGATAACGACCATTGGCGTAATGATTGTGACTTCGCTGTCCGTTGCTCGTGAACGTGAACAGGGCACGCTCGACCAGCTCCTGGTGTCGCCGCTTGCCACCTGGCAGATATTTATTGGCAAAGCCATACCCGCGCAGATTGTCGCCATTGCACAGGCCACTATTGTGCTCGCTGTGGGAATATGGGGCTATCAAATTCCCTTCTCTGGTTCGGTCTTACTGTTCTACTTCACCATGTTGATTTACGGACTTTCGCTGGTGGGATTCGGGCTGCTGATTTCTGCTCTAAGTTCGACGCAGCAGCAGGCATTTATTGGCGTATTTGTCTTTATGATGCCGGCGATCCTGCTTTCCGGCTATGTCTCACCTGTAGAGAACATGCCCGTGTGGTTGCAAAATCTGACGTGGATAAATCCTATCCGGCACTTCACGGACATCACAAAACAGATTTACCTGAAAGATGCGAGTCTGGACATTGTATGGGGAAGCCTGTGGCCGCTACTGGTGATTGCTGCTATAACCGGCTCAGCGGCGTACTGGATGTTTCGCCGCAAAGTTGCCTGATCTGTCAATCAAATGATGGCGATCGAGGCAGTTGGTGGTTTTGAATCGATTGCGACCTTTCTTACCCGTTGTCTTCGCCAGAGGTTGTCACGCACATTGATGACTTTACGCAGATAAGCGATATCCTTCAGCGGTAGCAGACCAAAGATGCAGGCGTACTCCCGGTTAAACTGGGACACACCCCTGTATCCCACGTGCTGGGCAACAAAGGTCACGCTTGGTTGTTTGTCTAATAACATCGTGCTGGCATCCCTCAGGTATCTTTTTCAGAGGGGATGACAACTATTCTGACACTGAGGGTCCCGACAGACGACTCGGTACGAAAAGTTATTTATCTGGTGATCAAGGATGCGTCGAAAAAATGGAGTATGCCGATCCAGAACTGGCGGCTGGCGATGAGCCGTTTTATTATCGAGTTCGGTGACCGCCTGAGCGATCACCTTTAATACGGTGGCAGTTACACAGAATTATTTACAGGGTCGTAAAATGCGTGAAGTGCGCCTTAACTCGAAGGTCTCTGTTTTCAAAGGGTAAATAGATTTAGCTAAACAGCTCGAAAGCGCCATCTCTCTGGTCGTAATGGCATTGGCATGTGATTACCCGAAGGCGTCCCTCTCGAATCACCAGGACATTGGCATGTGGCTTAAAGCAACGGTATAACGCCGGTATACTAGATCGCCGCGGTATCACTTTTCAAGAGCTATTCATTTTCAATCGGGATAGAAGGAATAGCAGCAGCTATCTACTTTACAAAGAGCGGTATACCAGACGTAGTTGTTCTATATCCGAAAAGAAACATTATAGTAAATCAGGCTAGCCATTCTTTATGCAATAATTGAATGTGCAATTATTTTTTTTGCTATGGTAATATTAAATATTTAATGAATCTGTAATACGTATCCTTTTGTAATTGTGTAAATAATTAGCATGCTGTTTTTTGTCATTTAATCATTAAAAACAATACATTAAAAATAACAATGTTAATCAATGAATGAAAAATAAAATTCATGGAAATACAAAATCACCCTCATAAATAATAAATTACACATATGTATTTTTGTTTTTCAATATTTTTAACTTTAATAAAGAAGTTCATCAAGTAGCTTTTGGGTACTCTGTTTTTTTCTCATGTTTTTATTACTCTTAAGGATGGATTATGAGACATAAAAAAATTACGATTGTTTTAGGTATTATCCTTTTCTCTGTAGCCCGACTATCTGCTGCTGCTCCCCAGCATGTTTCCCTGGTATCTACTTACTCCGATCATCCCTATGTGTTAATAGGCGATTCCAATGGTAGTAATGGTGGGAATGGTGGTTCAGGAGCGAACTCAAATGGCGGGAATGGCGGCAATAGCAATAGCAGCGGCAGCGATAATGGTAACGACAGCGGTGATGACAACGGTACAGGGAATGGTTCTGGTGATAGCAACGGTAGCGGTGGCGATAGCAACGGTGGCGGAGACGGCGCTTAATTAGCAAGCGGATTTTTTCTATAAATGGCCACTTTATACTTGTGTGGCCATTAACTAAAAGGATGTCAGGTATATGTTAAAAATACGAAATTTATTATTCCTTTTACCATTTTCTTCTGGCCTTTTTTTTTCCATACCAATATTAAGCTTTGCAAATACGCAGGTAGCCGTTCAGCTGTCTTCCTGTGAAAGCCTAAATGGCCAGGATGGACAAGTAAACTCCCCTAACGGGAAGAACGGCAAAAACGGTATTCCAGGCACAGAATGCTCGAATGGCGGAAATGGCGGAAATGGTGGCAACGGAGCCTCCACTGGAGGAAATGGAGGAAACGGCGTCGGAGCAACTCAGGGCTCGCATCATCAGCACCATAAACCACATAAAAAAACTGATACGAGTGCTAACGGAGGCAATGGTGGTAACGGAGGCTCTTCTGACAATGCAGCAGGGGGGAATGGTGGGAGCGCAGGTAACAATGACCAGACTCAACCTTTATAAACGTTGCACGACACTGCTGAAGTATGCCTCATTCACGTTCGCATTCGTTGCGTATAGCATTTCTGCTGTCCCCATTCAGTCAGCCTCACCTGATGTATTTACACTCTTTGTAGCTGATGGCGGAAATGGAGGAAATGGAGGAAATGGGGGGCCAGGTAATGCAGGAGGTGACGGGGGAGACGGTGGTGACGCAGGCACCGGTAACAACGCAAACGGCGGCAACGGTGGCAGTGGAGATAACTCCTCCTGAGGGAATGGCGGTAATGGTGGGAATGGTAGCACTGAACGCACAGGCGATGGATATGCCGGTGAAAATGACCGTGGCAGTCCCCGGGACAATGGAGAGTCTTCAGCAGCGTATCATTACCACATCTCAATCAGCAGCTAATGCACCATTGTATGAGATATCGGTCTCTGAATTATCGCTGGTCGGGCGGCAAAACGGTGGAGTGGTGATGCGGGCCACGGAGGCGGAGCTGGCGAAGTTTAACGAGCTGGGGCAACGAGTGGTCAGCGGCGATGGCGTAGGGCTGATAATGGGGGTCGGGCTGCAGGCGATTCAGATGTATGGCTGGCATGCGCTGCAGGAGCGGTTGCATCGGGAAACCGGAAACGAAGTGGATGTGACCGCCGATGTGACCATGAGTACCCTGTTGATGATGGAGGGGTTTACCGAAATGCTGGGCTTTGCGACCAAACTGGCGATTAAGGAAAACTGGCTGGTACTGAGCAAGTCGGCGCAGGTGCCTTTCGGGGGGCGGTTGGGCGGGGTACTGGGCGGAATTGCCGGGATTGTTGAGGGGATCAGGGACGGAATTCATTCCTATGAATCCTATAACGATGCTGGAAAATTGTATAAATACTCCGCAGGAGCTTCTATTGTTGGCTGAATTATTGCTACTGTCTCCGGAGGCTTAGGTTTGTTTGCCCGGACATCCACGACAGCCTCCGGTCTTTTGGTGTTAGGGCCGGCGGGCTGGGCTGCATTACTTTTACTGACGGGAGCTGTCTGGGCCACCAAAGCCAACACACTGCGCAGCACGCCGTTTGAAATCTGGCTGCGGCGTACCTGCTTTGGTATTCCCAACGGGGCGATTAACGCCCTGCCGGTGTGGCATGCGGAGAGCCAGACTGACCTGACTGCCGCCCTGGCTAATTACCTGGCTATCCGCAGCGGGATGGTGGCTAACGTGGCTTTCGGTGGCACGACTCCGATTCAGTCCGTGCCATATAGTCGGATTGAGCTCCGGGTGGCCCTGCCGGGCTGGGATGCTGCCAGGGGAGGCTGGTCAGTTACGGTAACCAGTGACAGTGATAACCGGGTGCTGTTTTCTCAGTCGCAGAATGCGCCTGGTATGGCTGACCATCAGCAGAGTGTCCGGGCTTCAGAGAGCTATCCGGGTATGCATCAGGTCAGCCCTGACGGTACTGCACTGGTGATACAGGGCCACATCTGGGTGGCGCAGAGCCGGACACCGGGTGTAACGATGGTGGCAGACTACTGGATGGACCGCACGGACCCCGGTACCCGGATGGGGCTGACGGTCAGCGCGGAGCCTTCCTGGGTGAACAGTGACACCACCGAACAATGGAGAGTGAAGTGATGGATAACGAAAAATCCTGCCTGATTAAGCCAGTCAGGGGATGGAGTGAAGACCTGCCGGATCCGGGAGAAGAGCAGATGGTGTATCCACGACTCATCCGGGTGAATAAGATCAATGATGTGTGGATGGAGCTTCCCCGCTATGTGAATCATGGATGGGGAGTTTTATGGTTTTCCGGTTTTGTTGGGCTAGGGTGTTTTATTTTTATTTTTCCCCTTTTTTTTCTCAGAGGTGAACAATTCGAACCGATAGGCATTTTGCTTATATTTACACTGATATCAATAATTGTATGGTGTTTCAGAACAGTGCTTTTTGCTGCAAGAGGAGCACCGGTGCGCTTTAACCGCAAGCAGCAGAAAGTGTACGTCTACGAGCAGCAACGTAGTGTGTGGCCGTGGTGGCGATGGCCGGTGAAAATCAAGGTATTTGACTGGGCAGATATTCAGGGGGAGCGGGTACAGATGGCCGGTCATGCTGACTGGGGGCATCGCATTTACTGTGCGGTCTGTGAGCCGGGAACGTATCTGGTCCGGGACCGGTTTATCCTGACCTGGACAGAAGGCAATATCTATGATGTGTACGGCTTATGGAGCGCCTGCTGCCAGTACATGCAGGGAAAAGCGGTATCTGATAAACCTCTGCGGACTCACGTTCCACCGAGCTGGACGCCGTTTAAAACGGTGCGCTGGCCTGAGAATATGGATAAGGCTTCCAAAGCCGTGCCGGAGTGGGCCTGATCCCTTTTTCAAAAGGATCGGTAATCCCCCCATTTTTAACCACTCTGATAAATAGGATCAGTTAAGCGCTGAATATGTTGTATTGGCGTAAAACCATTCAGGGCCATATTGGGACGTTCATGATTATAAAACCATAGCCACTGGGTGGCATATTCCTGCAGCTCATTGAGTGACGAAAATAAGTGCTGTCCCAGCCAGTCGTAGCGCACTGTTCGATAATAACGTTCAATATAGGCATTCTGCTGAGGCTTCCCCGGTTCAATAAAGTTAAGCCGGATATTTTGCTATTGTGCCCAGGTTATCAGCGTGGTTCCTGCGTATTCCGGTCCGTTGTCACAACGAATTGATGCAGGTTTTCCTTTCCATTCAATAAGTTGTTCCAGTGTTCTGACCACACGACTGGCAGGCAGTGAAAAATCGACTTCTATTGTTAATGCTTCACGATTGAAATCATCAATAATATTCAGCAAACGAACGGAACGCCCGTCAGCTAACTGATCGTGCATAAAATCCATCGACCAGTTCTCGTTGCTACCGGACGGGACACTCAGCGGTTCTGGTTTCTCACGTTTTAGCCGTTCTTCGGCATACATTTTTTTCAGGCGGCGATTTTCTTCTTCCAGTTCCTTGAGACGGCTCATCAGTGCGGCATCCATTCCGCCAAACTTTGAGCGCCATTTGTAAAAACTGGCACTGCTGATGCCATGCTCGCGGCATAACTCAGGAACCGGCGTTCCGGCTTAAGCCTGTTTAAGAATAGCGATGATCTGACTGTCGGTAAAACGTGCTCGTTTCATAGCAATCCCCTCTGTATTCAGATTAGGAGAAAATTCTACTTATGCATGCACTGGTTTTTCGGGGGGATTACCCCTCCACATCTCTTCCCAATGGCAGTTGCCTAACGCAAAAAAGCAAAAATCCCGCTTAAGTTTCCTTAAGCGGGATTTTCTAATTTGGCTCCTCTGACTGGGATCGCCTTTACCAGTAACTGGCTAATAATTAAGCTAATCCTGAATTACCCTTTTGTCAAGACCACCAGAATGACCACCAATAGCTGCGGGTTCTATAAATCTGGTACGAGCGTTCCGCAGCATGGGTGAACATTACTGTTTTACTCTTAAAATGAAGCATAGTTAGAGGTAACGTCGAAGGCGTTTATCCTATGTGGAACTGTGTGCAAAGAGGTTTAACTGTCGGCTGAGTGTCAGGGGCGGACTCTCAAGAGTAACCATGGACCTTTACTTCTCCGCTGATGACGATACTGGGGCAGCCAGTCAGGAACGTGTTAGATGCATAAATTACGAACGTTACACCACGTCGTGTCCGACGTGTAAAGTCTCATGGTCCACTTAGCGAGATATTTACATCAGGTTAATTTGTTGTTTTATTGAATTTTTCGAGGTATAAATTTCTAATACCCGAATCAAGATGTTAATCAAATTTTAGAGTTAATAATATTTTTACATAGATTGCTTGCCGCATGTAAGATAACTTTAATGGAGCGTCTTTCATCATGTACAACCTTTTAGTCACCGCAAGAGAAGGTGCTTGGGATGAAAAATCCTACGAGTTTGATAGAAGCAGATTCCTAGAATATACGACTGAATCTATTGCTGCCATTTTTCAGTCTCTTACCCCGGATTTAATTGAAACTTTGAAAGGATATCCTTGTTTATTTGCGTACGAAGGCGATATAAATGATCTGCGGATTGGAAAATTAAATTCAATCAAAGAAAGAGGGAGGAAAATATTTATAGAGTTTGAGCTGAATGAAAATCTCCCACCTATTCCTTTTGAAAGAATTAAGCCCTTAGCTATGCTACTTGATTTCCGCAATTGGGAAATGAACCGAACTCATTGGGCCGTCAAAGATGAAGATCTCTTTTTACGGCTTAAAGACGCAGGAATAATAAATGATGAGCATGTTCTCGAGCCGGAAAAATCAGTGAGATTGTCTGCAAAAAAGTATAACAACCCTAAGATTACAACTGTTCAGGGTTTTATTGCAAAAGTTATTTCGGCTGAAAGAAAGGTTGGTTCAGAAGTTTTTTATAGAGGTCATTCAAATAAAAGTAAATACAAACTGGAGCCATCCCTATTTAGAAAAGATGATGAAGGGAATCCTTTACACCTTGAAAGTGAACATCTCTTATATAAAGAATTGATAGTATCAAACTCAGCTGACTTCCAATCCGATGTGAATACTCTAGATACTCTTGTTCGTATGCAGCATTATTCGTTGCCTACAAGGTTGTTAGATATAACATCAAATCCACTTATTGCGTTGTATTTTTCTTGCAAATCAGCACATACGGAAGATGGAGAAGTCATCATTTTCTCAATGAAGCGTAGTGATGTTAAGTATTTTGACTCCGATGTTGCAAGTTGCATTGCGAATTTAGCTAGATTACCAAAAAAAGATAAGGATGATATTGATTTTGACCATCCGAATTTTAACAAACAAATAGCAATAAAAAAACTAGGACATTTCATACGAGAAGAAAAATCGTATTTTGAGATGAATATACTTGCTGAGGACTTAAGGAGGATAATCTGTGTAAAAGGAAAGAAAAGTAATGCTAGGATTTCATCACAGTCTGGGGCATTTATATTGTATGGTCTAGATGCAGTAATGAGCGAAGAAGGAACGGCTGAAATTGCCATAACGAGAATCACTGTTGAAAATAAGAAACAAATTCTTAAAGAACTCGATCTGTTAAATATAAATGAAAGTACTGTATTTCCGTACATTGAAAACTCGGCAAAATATATTGCTGAAAAATATAAGTTTGACAAAGAATCAGCATAACAGTTCTTTGATTAACTATGGTTGTTGGAGGAGTTTAATTTCACTAATATTAATTAATAATTTATGAAGGTAAACATGACAATAAAAGAATGCGCAGAAATCCACAGAGCACTGTGGTACACCGAAAATCTTGGAGTCGCACAGGGGTATGGCCCTTCTCCACGGGATCGTGAATTACTGGTTGTACTTGCTAATAAACTAGGTATACCGGACGAGAAATTTATCACTTCCGACGAGAGTAAAAAAATCACAGCTCAGAAGTATCTGACAGCTATGCTTGAGACAATGGAACCGCTTTCTCAAATGTTCCAAGATATTTGGATTTATTGCGAACGTACATTAATTAGAACATCAAAAAATGCCCTCGATATTGAATGGAATTTCAATATTAATGGGGAGTCGATAGCAATAAATTTCGAAGCGTTCAGGAAATATCAAAAGCTGCTCAACAAGACCCTTGACAAAGACAAATTCAACGAGGTTTGTAATGAATTTGCTACTGTTTGCTGTAAACATAATGATGGAAAGGGTTATATTAGATATGCCCCGATGCCACTAAAACCCGATGATGCAGACCCAACAAGTGTTGCTTCGAGAATTCATGATATGTGTAAGCACGTCAAAGAAGAAGGGTTAATTGACGATGGGTATTATGGAGCGACAGACGCAATTCCTTACCTGTCAGCCATACGGAGCAAAAACCTCTGGCGACAAGAAGACTTTGCAGAATTAAAGCCATTAGTAGAAGAATTTTATAATAGTACAAAGCTAGAAGATATTCTAGCTTTACCATTCTGGACATTTCGCTGGCAAATTTACGAACTATGGTGTTTGATAATCACCCTGCAACTCTTTGAGTCTCGTGGCTTTACACTAGTACAGTCCTCTGACGGTGCTTCCTTGCTTGAACTGGGGCAAAAAGTAGTAGTTGCTGAAAAAAATTCGAATCCACTAGGGCAGATTATTTACCAACCTTCATATCGCAGGACGACAGGGCAATGTGTTCATCCTGACATTGTAGTTGTTCAGGGACACCCGGAAGCTCTCACTCCTAATATTGTTCGAGCAATAGTTGAATGCAAACAGCATAAGATGCCTGAGAATGAGAGGTTTTTGCTCCTTAAAAAGAGATATTTCGATGGTGTTGCTGAAGCTTATAATGATTCTATCGGCCCCGACGGTAAGCTGGTACTATTAAACTATGATAAAGTCGATTTTACTACAAACTATGCACTTCTTGATGATTTCAAACCACAAAATATTTCGCCTTTAAAAGGGGCACTCAGCTCAATACTTGATGAGTATTCTGCGAATGAAGAACCTCGTCAAATTGTACTTGTAGTTGATGGCTCACAGAGCATGCTGAAAACCCTCGTCAAATCTGAAGAGTATATCAAAGAACTCCATAAAGTATTGGGCGCCTTCGATGAAGTCATATGGCTCAGAGGGGGTAATGTTCATGTCGAGAATATAAATCGTTTTGATTACACATCATTTTATAATATCGAGAGTGTGGATCTTTTTCTGGCCGGAATAGATAGAGCAAACCATTTTGGTTCAAATATTAGCATACATCTTATCACTGACCTAAAACCTCAATCTGAAATATTGAATGAAGTGCTAAAAGAGGCCCCCAAACTGCATATACATTATATTTCTTGAGTTAGCGTGATTTGATTGGAGTGAAAAACAGGTGTACCTGCTTTTCGCTCCAATCAGATATTTTTCCAGTATCATATGAATCAGCGAGTTATGAGCAATTAAACAGCTCAACTGCACCATTGTCCGCTCCTCGCTCATAACTGCCCAAGGTCTTGTAAGTATCCCACCAAAACGTCCCATTCATTTTTAGAGATCTTCCGACATACTGATTATGTCACCTGAGGAGATCGCTATGCGTAAGATCCGATTCACCGAGCACCAGATCATTGCCGTTCTGAAATCCGTCGAAGCCGGACGTACCGTTAAGGATGTCTGCCGTGAAGCCGGCATCTCTGAAGCCAGCTATTACAACTGGAAAGCGAAGTATGGTGGCATGGAAGCCTCTGATATCAAAAAGATGAAGGATCTGGAGGATGAAAACCGGCGCCTCAAACAGATGTTTGCAGGGCGGTTTCTAGTCTTGTTTCCTGTTCATCAGACATTCAGCTGTTACCTTCCGGAAGTGACGCGTAAACGGCAAAAATCTTCTGCAGGTGGAACTGTGTTAACAAAAACGTATTTCTGATGCATTTCTACTTCCCGGGGCAGATAACCACTTGTAAGATATTAACAATACACCAACATAACTGAGATCCAAATAGTGTATCGCTACGACTTAGCTAGTCATTTGACCGCGGTCAACTTCCGCTCCTCGCTCAAAGCGGCCATATCAAATGGATGCATGACAGGATTGGTTAGTAGCAGGAAGAGGACGTTTGGGCATCTGGCCCACATGAACAGCGCGTCTTTGTCCGGAGCATTTGCTGATGTTGGTGACGCCTTTGAAATGCAGCGTGAACCACAGCATGGCCTGCCATTGAATACCTGCTGATTTCTAAACAACTTTATGAGGTTCGATCTGGCGGAAGAGGGCAGAAGGACGTTAAGAAAAGTGACGACTCCACTTCCCAATAAAACGGCAACCAATAATGCTGCATATGTAATCGAAGGAATCTCCCTCGTTTCTTCGTGATAGTGCCAGCATCCACGCTAGCAATGTGTTGGCCATCATCATGGCTATCTTGCCAGGAAAAGCGATAAGTAATTCTCGTTTCTGGTGACATGAAATGTGTAAAAATCACTTTTGCCGAATGAGAGTTACCGCGAGTCTGCGCTGTGGTCCGTGACGCTCTGATTCATCCGCTCTGTAAGACAGTGACTATCCCTCCGATTCATCATAAACAAGGAAAGACCATGTTCGGATTCTTTAAAAAGAAAAAACCTGACGCTGCGCCCAGGCAGGGTTCCCGACTGACGGCGCAACAGTTTATCGCGCTGACGCTGAGTGATGAAAAGCTGTCAATGCCTGTGTATCTGCCGGGGATACGCAGTGAGGCCGAATGCGACGAACTGGGTTTATGGCCACTCATCTACATCTGGAATGTGGATCGTGCCGCTGGCACGTTCAGCCTTTCTGTTAACGGTAAAGCCATCGCCCACCTCCTTGAGCCTTTCGTGCCCCGTGAAGACCCAGCGTATGTCGAAATTCGTGATGAAGCGATGAAGGTTATCGCTGAGGCTTCAACGCAGTCCGTGCTGGCAACCATAGAGAAAACGGGCCTCATGCCCGATGTTTTGTTCGCGTACCACGCTGAGGATGCACAGCAGGAGCAGGGCTAACCGTCAGGGAGTGCGTGAGATTACGCCAGGGATTTTATTAGTCAGTCCTGTCATCCTAATGCTAAATATTCGTCAAGAAATGCTTCAGGTTGCCGAAATATACGATAAGCGTTATTCAAGAACATAACTAAAAGGATGGATCCATATGAAGAAACTGCTGCTTCTTGTTCCGCTCGTGTTTGCTGCTCCGGTACTGGCTTCTGAAGTGACGGTGGGTCAGGTTTGCAAGGCTGTTTCTGCGGCAATGTTCGGTCGTGACCTCAAAATCATGCGGCTGGATAAAGTCGAGTCAGGTATTGCTTACGTACATTATATCCGACAGAACGATGGAACCCGCTGGGCCATCAAGTGCAAACTTATCGGCAATCAAGTGATGTGGGCATCTGACAATCCTGACAGCACCGGTCGCTGGCGGGATGATCCTGCAGACAGCACGGTCAGATATGCTGTTGAGGGTAAAAAAATCATTATTACTGAGGCCTACAGCGACGGTTCCAGCAGCTCCAATTCTTATCCGTTGAAGCAACTACAGTGACTACACACAAGCTTCTAATTATAGCCTGTGAGCGACTGGTCCCTTCAGGGCGCATTTGACTATGCGGATGAGACCTTTGACGTGTGCCAGGAGTGGACTTTACTAACGCCGCTGATGTATTAATCCATGAAGAGCAGGTCATATTTTTAATATAAATTGACTGGTGCGCTAATTATTACAGGAACATCACCGATACATATTACCGCTTCCATTGCTTTTTTAAGCGCGTGTGCATTTGTACGACTGGTGGCTGTGCCGGTGACCTTTTCCGAAACTGTCGTGGATGCTGCTGGGACAAAAGGTTCTTTGAAAGGGACGTTACTCACTCCAACTTCAAAACCAACCGCCGTTGTTCTTATCGTACCAGGCTACGGGCCGACCGATAAGGATGGATAATTAAGACCTGCTGAGGATAAGAAATGCCAATGGAATCACCTGAAATTCAGCTCAAGGCTCTGAATAATGCTTTGCGTCGTTTACGTGGGGCCTGTTCCGCACTTGACGGTGAGGAGCTTGATGAAAAATTACTTGAGGTCATGCGACGACTGCTGCTTGCTGAGGTGCTCGCCGATACCTGGATCGTGGCGATAGGCGGCTCGCAAGGGGCGGGTAAAACGACGCTGATGGCGAGCCTGTATAACCTGCATCATGACAATAGCGGCTGGTTACGCAGTAATGAAGGACGCGGCGAGAAAATGCCGGTACTGATCCTCGAGAGTCGTGGGACTAAAGTAGCGCAGGGTTATGTCCGCCGCCTGGTCGAAACTGGAAATGGTTTGACGCTGGATGATATCGGCGTCGACGTCAACGAGTTTCAGCGCGCGGTCTGCGATCCTGATGCCGGGGATTTACTGCCGATACTGAAGGTACCGCAGCGTTATTTTACCCGCAATAACCAGGCCTGGTTACTGCTTCCTGGTTATGAAAAACAAGAGCGTGAAAATCGTGAGTGGCAGGAACTGATGCGTCAGGCGATGATAGCGGCAGGCGGTTGTATTATCGTGACCGATGAGACGCGACTGGCAAACCAGCAGCAGCTCGAAATCATCAAAGATATGCTGGAAAAAGAGCTTAAGAATTGTAAACCTTATATTGTTATCTCCAAGACAGAAGCGTTTCGCCACAATCCGCAACGTCAAGCTGAATTAAGAAAAAGCGCGGCCGAAACCTTCAATGTCGCTGCCGAATATGCCGATAACAACATTATTTTAACCGGCACCGACGATCCGGAATACGTAACAGAATGGATGCCGCACCTTCGTCGGGCCATTGACGACCTTAACTTTTCCGGACAAACCAACCGTTATCTCCAGTTAACCCACCTTACTGGGATTGTTAGTAAGGATCTGCCGCGCGTCATGAATATGATCCGCACCCAGTCACGTCTGTATTACCACAGTGATCAAGGCGGCCAGGACGATGGCAGCCAGGTGCTGGCCGAAGCTCTGGAAGTGTTTGACACTGCCGTGCAGGAACTGCGGGAGGAGCATACCAAAAAGGTAAAAATGTGCATCGCTAAAACTTTTGAGGCGGCGAAGGCTAATATGGACCGTAGGCTGGTCAAGGAGCATGAGGGATTTGCCAACTGGATATCGAATGCATTTGATACCACCAGTGAGACAAAAGGCAAATTGCAGCAACTGGTTCAGGATTCATGGCAGGACGCATCAGCTGATTTCTTCGACGACTATGTGAACAGTCTGCAACAATTGACGGCGGCGAAACTCAAGCCCATTCCAAACGGCAACGATCGCCCAAACTTGCCTGCATCACCGAAGCTGGAGAAGCTGGTAGCACTTGGCTATATGAATAGCGCCGGGCAGCCCGTGCAACACGAACAGCTGGATGCGGAAAAAATAAGTAATATCAAAATGTTGCTAAATCATGGTGCCACGTCGAATGCGGAAAACATTCCAGTGGTGAATAAACAGCTGAGGAAGAGCGTGGAATTGATCCCGGTGCTCTCGCTAGAGTACACCCGCCTTGTGTACGCCATGCCTGAGATTTGCAAAGAGCTGCGGCCCTACGTCACGCTTGAGCAGGACGATGGCGAGACATCCGCGGATAACGTCGCGGCAGAAGGGGTTCAAACTCTCAACGCAGGGGTTGATCTTGGCAAGACCGCAATAAAATCACTGGCCGCGGTGCTGGCGATTGACGTTGTCAGCGATGGCGATTCCGATATCCTCGGCGCGCTCTTTGGCCAGGATAAGCCTTCTGCTGACCCGACGGGTTCACCGCTTCCCCCCGCACCGGTGATGATGCATCCTGCTGCCGTTGCGGTAACAGCCGTTGTGGCGGCGGCCTACGTGACCGCGGCTGCAGTAACGCGAATGCGTACTTTTGAGAAAAAAGCGAGCAGCCAGGCACACGTCATGCTTGCCAGTGTTCATGACCACCATATTGAGCATTTACGCAATCAATTCGATGACACGATGAGCGCGGCGCGTAAGCGGATTAGCGAAACGTTACGTGCGCGTTATCACATGGACGAAATGCTGATGCGCAAGGATCGGCTCGCGAAAGCCATCGCCGATGTGAATGCCCTTATCGACGACCTGCGCAATGAGCTGGGTTCATCGGCTACGGGCCTGCAAGTATTAATCACCAGCCGTGGTGAGTGAGATGACGTCCGGGAAAGTTATTGATTATTGGCAGCGGTTAGAGTCACGGCAGTCGGAGTGGGCTTTTCGCGCCTACGATCGGCTGATTAAGACATTAAGTCATGACGTTCAGGAAAGGATACAACTTAAGGAAAGCGATGCCGAACCGTACGTGGTCATATTTGGTAAGACGCAGGTCGGCAAAACCACCTTACTGCTCGACCTGATGGATATCGATCTGCAGCAGATGGCAACGCTATCGCACGTGCTACGCGGCCGGCGGGAAGCCGGAAAATCATCCACCGCCACCGCCATGGAATATCGTCGTTCAACGGACCAGCGCTGGGGATTGTTTGTGCAATCGAAAACGCACTGGTTTGCCTCTGACGACGATATGACAGAGACCTTAGCGCAGCTCAGAAAGCAGATGGAACGGGGTGAACTGGTTGTTGATTCTCCCTGTATTGTGCATATTCCGAGGCGTTTTTTCAGGATAAAAACTTCGGGAGCGCCCGGCGTGCGTATTCTGGATCTGCCTGGTGATAATCCCGCCAATATGGAAGAGCAAAAGCATGTAAATCACATGACGAAGACCTATCTTCCCTTCGCTGATTTGGTCCTGCTGATTGGTCGTGGCGACGATTTGAGCTTCCTGCAGCCACAGGTTATCACGCTGCCGGGTATTGAGGACTGGCAGGCGATGCCGCATCGGTTTCGTATCGTGACGACCTATTCTTACTCAGCGCAGTCGGTGAAGACGCTGATTCGCAACGATCCGGCTATCGATATCGCGCAGTTACGTCAGCGCCTTATTGAACAGATTGAACGCTTTAGCAACCTGAGCGACGCGGCGAAAGATCGGAACCTCTACTTTCCGCTCGAGTTTGGCAGCAGTTGGCTGAGTATGGCCGAAAACGATACCGCCCTTTACGCCCGGGTTGCCCCCATGGTCAGCCACTTGCGTAGCGAACTGTTGGAACAAATTGCAACATCGACAAGCCCACTCGGACGGCTGCGAAGTACCCTGGATACCCACCTCAGCGTTAAATATATCCAGGAGGAAAAAACGGCGGCAATCGAAAGAGAACTGCTGGGGCTAAAAAAACAGCAACAAGAGACAAAAGATAAACTGACGGTTTGGAAAAACGCTATTACTCAGACGCAGCAGAAATTAAAAAAAACGGAGAGGTTATTAAAAGATAACGCTTTACCTGTCAGCCGACGGCTTATCGATAAAGCTGCGGAAGAGGCCGCAAACTTTAAATTGAAGGGAAGTTACAGCAGTGAAAAATGTACCACTTTACATAGCATGATCGCCGACTATTGCTCTAAAATTAAGAATATCCAGCTGGATGTGAAAAATAAGGCGGTCTACTGGCAAAAAGTGGCCCGCAACAAAGTTGAACCTACGAGACAGGCGGTTCAGGATATTCTTGATGAAAACTTCAGTGCTATTCGCTATAGGCTCAATGACTACTGGATCGACACCTATCTTAGTT
Source organism: Rouxiella aceris (assembly GCF_012933545.1). Classification (GTDB taxonomy): domain Bacteria; phylum Pseudomonadota; class Gammaproteobacteria; order Enterobacterales; family Enterobacteriaceae; genus Rouxiella; species Rouxiella aceris. The sequence goes on from NZ_JAADJU010000005.1 coordinate 284,686, forward strand.
CTGCGAATTATTTATCGGATAAAAACAGTGTCATCCATGCCGCTGATAATGCCAAAGTGGAAGTCATTCGGTTGTGGACCTCACAATGGATGGCTGCCGCAGAGAACGTCCATAATCAATACAAAAGCGAACTCACCAAAGATGGGGTAATTCTCGAGGAGTTGCGGGTAGAGCAGAATAAATCCCTTCAGAAACAGATATCACTTAAGCAACAGGCCGTATCGTGCGAAGACGAGTTAAAGAGAATTGCTGTTGAATCACAAGAGGATCTTGTCCGCTGCGAGCAGTTTGTTCACTTTCTTGATGAAGAGTATCTCAAAACATTAAGTACGCGTCTGGATTCAGTCTTTCAGGAACGTGATGATTGTGATGCGTTATTACAAGTTTTCTCCTGCGTTGCGTTGAAAAATCAGCGGGAAGATTTAATGAATTTAACTGAAAAGTATTCTGGATAAGGCATGAACGTGACCAGTGAAATAAAAAATAAAGAAAAATCGCTCGCCGAGTTAATGGTAAAAATACTCAAGGAGCCGCTCAATCCCCTTGAGAGTTCGTTAAAAAAACTCAACACAGAGGTTCTGGACACCAAAGATAAGGTTGAAGAAATCAATGATGCCATTAATGCGGTAGGTGCAAACACCGAAGAAATCATTAATCCACTGAAAAAATCGTTACGTGAGCTGCAAGACGACGATGTCCCTGGGGCGATAAGTAAGCTGAGAGATTTTATTTCGACGCAGGTTGAAGAAAAAAAACAGAATATTAGTGCCGCGCTTAGCCAACAATCGGCACACTATGATAGCCAGCTGAAAGCCGCGACCGGTGAGGTCTTTGAAAAACTGTCGGATGTTCTTGGCCAGCAAAATGAGAGTGTCCAGGCAGCAATACAGCAGTATCAGCAAACGGGTATCGACAGTGCTGAGGCCTTATTGCAGCAACTGCTGAATGCTAACCGCTTCCTGGAGGAAACCTGCGCCGCGAATGCCAGCGAGCAACAGTCGACGCGAGAGCGTGACCAGCGGTTGGCTGAACGGCTGGAAAGTATCATGCAGGCCCAGCAGCAAATAAAGCAGTCGATAAGCGAACTTGACCAGCAGCTCAAGGGCGTGAGCCAAGGAGTGCAAACGACGCGAACCATGCTCGCGGAACGGCAGGAAAGCGATCGGAGGCAAGTGTTAAGCAGCCTTGAAACGTTGTCTTCCGACGTCCCGGCAGCACTGGTGCAGCATTTGACCCCACTAACCCAGGCAATTGAGTCTCTGCAAACCAGCCAGCAGGCGTTGACCGAGGCAGTGAGCCAGCAAAAGAGCTATCTGGAGGCGCAAATTGCCGCAAGTCAGGGTAGATTCCGCTACGTTGTCATCATTTTTGCCCTGTTTGCTACCTCAACGCTAGCTTATATCGGCTATGACATCTGGAAAAATTTAACTCCCTGACAAGGCGAAATTGCGTGGCGTCTAACGCGACAGAGCCATTATTTTTTGAGTTGTGTATAAGGTTAGACAGCCTTGTGACTTGCTCCCCGTTGAATGCTGTTAGCTATGTCCGCAGATCGCTCTGAACAGACCTTACGGTGTTGTAGGCTGTACGCTTTGTGTCTGAAGCCGACGTTGCTAGCCTCTGCCTGTATGAATAAATAGGGAACAGATCAGTTAGGCCTTGCATTACCCGGTGTGGCGGGTATTTACAACCGAAGTAAATTTATGGTGAAGAAACTGGAAGCGTTAGATCTCTGGACGACTTACCTCAATAACATCTCATGCGTTGAGTCAAAAGTGACAATCCTCAAACAAAAGGCTGGCTAATATGAAAAAATGGCAGTTGTTGATAAAAAGGGTCTTGAGAACATTTCTAACAATGACCGTATGATTCGTGAGAAAGATTGTCGGGCTGACTACTCTTGCGAGCAGCTCACGCTGTAAGCTTGGGAAGGAAGGTAAGTTCCCCAAACGTATTAAAATTGGTGCTACTGCTTATCGTCTATCTGAAGTGCAAGCTTGGATTAGAGGTGAGTGGTTAATTTAATAAGGTGTGAAATGAAAATTAATGAAATGTATGATGTTTTACGTGATGATATTGACTTGGTGAATTCATCTTTGGGTATTATAAAGAAATATAGGTTGTTTTATACTACATCTGTCGATCCCGATTATTCATACTCCAATGGTTATGATGGCTATGCAGAAAAGAACTATTACTTCAAAGGAAATTGGGGATTTGATTACGATTTCTTTAAGGTTTTTGAAGTGGAGATTGTGAACAAGATTTTTGTTTTGGATGAAATAAAACAAAAGATAAATTCTGTTTGCCCTGCAACCAAAGCGGCTTTTTCTAATATAAACTCATTGAATTCTGATGACTTTATTAATTCATATTTCGCGAGCAACCCTCACAAAGAAAATCTATCTGAATTTGATGATTGCATATTTCACATGGATGGTAATAACCCGCCATATATATCGGCGATGGAAATTGATGCTATAGATAATAATTTAAGCAAGATTATTTATAGCGGTTCATATTACTCTACGGGTATGGATCATGGAAACTCAGATGAAGTTGTTTGCGAGTTAAATATTGTAGGGGCTAAAAACCACCAGCCTTTTTACTTTGAGCTACTCATAGAAGCATACGCATTACTCAATGAGAATAATTTCAAAATGTCCTGTTTTATGTCATATGCGGCATTAGAGAGTTATATAAATCAAAAAATATACGGTCAAGATACCGATGAGCGGTTTTCAGATAAGTTTAAAAAAGCATATGATACAGTGCCTGGATTAACAACCCATGAAACTTTCTCTAAGTTAAATTCACTGTTAAGCGATTATACACTTGTTAGAAACACCATTGCGCATGGTAGAGATGATGATGAGATAATTGATAATATAGACGTTGACTCAGCAAAAGAAATGTATATTTACGTTTCGGCTGTGATTTTAGCGATTGAAAATGGATTTCAGAAGCTAAATGATATTAAACTTCACATTAAGCCTAAAAAGAAGAGATAAGAGGTGTTTTAGAAAACACTACTTAGCTTCTTTTATTACAGGGAGAGAACATTCTTTACTTTTTACTCCCTGTCGACTCCATCTCTATTTTAGCTAGTTTTCCCAGCTAGCTTCTTTTACCCATGAGCTGAACTGCCCAGGACCAGCAGCTTTGTTAATTTCCTCAATCAATTCATGTTCGAAACGAATGTTTTCTTAGTGCTTCCTGAACGTTCGAAAGCAGGTTTGGAACTTTTATCTTGCATTGGTGCGTACCATGTTGATTTTGTGCAACCATGAATTTAGCGGAACCCAGAAGTGCGGCAACATAACTTGGCTATTAACCAAACCGTTAACTGGAGTAACGGAATCGCCACGGATAATCAAGATACTTCCGAGCCGTTGTTGGACTGACCCCAAACCTGTAGACAAATTCTGTTCTAACGATGAGGCCTGTTCAAAGGCCGCCGGACTGACGCCGCCCAGGGACATTTTGTCCATGTGAAATGAATGATTGTTAAGAGGCTCTAAGTATCTGACCGCCAGTTTTACGCTCTAAGCTGTCGTTAATTTGCCTCTGAAAGGAGATCGTAATTCTTTGGCTCGAGTTTCAGATGGGGATACGATCGAACCTATCAGGTGCTGGACACAATTACAGCTTATCCCAGACCGCTTTTCTGACAGAAGCTGGTCTGATACCCATTAGTTCAAGGTTGCGGGATTTCTCATCCCACTCTTCTTCGCTGCGGCACGCTATTACCCATTGTGCCGCTGCAACGGATTTCTGCTGAAAAAGAGCCTGGAAATAAGCCGCATCAACTTCAGAAAGAGAATGTCCCAAAATCACCACCTTCTTTACTTCACTCAACTCCTCAAAAACAAACCGGTGTTTAGCTATGAGCTTCTGTGAAGGCTTAAAAGTCGTGAAGAAATAGTTATCAATAGTGCTGTTCGCTTCCATGAGCCGGGTATCAATCTCTGCTATATCGGATCTTTCGTTGAGAGAGCGGCGGGATCCAGGTTCCCAGGCATGCCCCAGAATTAAATCATCGTCCCTCGTTTCAGCAGAACCGTGGATGTGAAGAACACGCTCTGGTTCGACTCTGTAGATTCGCCTGAGAGTATCGGTGTAATTAAAGCTCAGAAAAAAAGCCTGTGGATCCAGCATTGACAGACGGTTAGGTGCATTTGTAAACGAGGGTATCGGCAACTGTCGGATCCACACTCCGAATTGGAAACGCAGGTCCTTAGAAAGGCGTCCGACTACCTGCTTCACCTCATACTGAAAATCATGATGACCGGCATCACTCCAGTCCTCATCGTCGTAAGAACTCATGAAATGGCCAAGATTGTCGATAAGCATGTCGGCATCAAAACCAGCTAAGGCAGTTTCAAGATCACACCAGTCATCACCTACGGGCAAATATTCTTCAACGTCCAGGTAGATAGCCGGACTTGATGTCCGGAGGAAGTCCTTAAAATGCCCCAGGCTTGACGGGATGGAATGCCACAGATCGAAGCCATTTCCGATGACATAGAGTGTTGACGTCTGCATAGATTCTCTCACGACGCATTGCCAGTTTGGATTGAAATAACTGAACATCTCCTGTTTTATATCAGCAGATACCCTAACCCCGCCGGAACATTATGGAAAAAATCACCCCGACAGTAGTGCAGTTTATCAAGCTTGGCGAGGCTGGTGAATGGGAGCGCGAGTGTCTGACATGCTCCCCATTGATTAATACACCGTGATGTTAGTAATGTCTTCACTAGTAACGTGAGGGCATCCATATGAAGAAGCGTTTTTCTGACGAACAGATCATCAGTATTCTCCGCGAGGCCGAAGCCGGGGTTTCTGCCCGGGAACTCTGCCGCAAGCACGCTATTTCTGACGCCACTTTCTACACCTGGCGCAAGAAGTTTGGCGGCATGGAAGTTCCTGAGATGAAGCGGCTTAAGTCGCTTGAAGAGGAGAACGCCCGACTCAAGAAGCTGCTTGCCGAAGCCATGCTGGATAAGGAGGCGCTTCAGGTGGCTCTTGGGCGAAAGTACTGACGACGGACCAGAAGCGGGAAGCCGTGATATTGATGTGTGATGCGACCGGTCTGTCGCAACGTCGTGCCTGCAGGCTTACAGGTTTGTCCCTGTCGACCTGCCGCTATGAAGCCCAGCGTCCGGCTGTTGATGCACTTTTATCAGGGCGTATCACTGAGCTGGCACTTGAACGCAGACGTTTTGGTTATCGGCGCATCTGGCAGTTGCTGCGTCGGGAGGGCCTTCACGTTAATCACAAGCGAGTATACCGAATTTACCACCTTAACGGACTGAGCGTAAAGCGCAGACGACGTCGTAAAGGGCTGGCGACCGAACGGTTCCCGCTTCTGCGCCCGGATGCGCCGAACCTGACCTGGTCGATGGATTTCGTTATGGACGCGCTGGCCACCGGTCGCAGGATCAAGTGCCTGACCTGCGTGGATGATTTCACGAAGGAGTGCCTGACAATTACCGCCGCATTCGGGATTTCAGGCGTACAGGTCACGCGTATTCTCGACAGTATCGCGCTGTTTCGTGGCTATCCGGCGACGATAAGAACCGATCAGGGACCGGAATTTACCTGCCGCGCACTGGACCAATGGGCCTTTGAGCATGGAGTGGAACTGCGTCTTATCCAGCCGGGCAAGCCGACTCAGAACGGATTTATTGAGAGTTTTAATGGACGATTCAGAGATGAGTGCCTCAATGAGCACTGGTTCAGCGATATGGTTCATGCCAGGAAAACGATTAATGACTGGCGGCAGGATTATAACGAGTGTCGACCACATTCATCGCTGAATTATCTGACGCCGGCTGAATTTGCAGCGGGCTGGCGAAACGGGAAATTTGAAGAAAAACCAACTGACATTACTAACTGAAGGTTGTATCTAATCCTGGGGGCAGGTCAATCAAGCTGGGTAAGTTTTCTCGAGAATAACACAAACTACAATGATAGCTTTGCACTCAATGTGACAGAGACCCTGCTGAAAACTGATATTTCGATGGAGCTCGAAACGCAACGGTTAGACATAATTCAACGCCTTCTCTCCTTGAATGGGACAGGTGAGAGGATGAGAATTTTGCAGGATATTTGTTATCATTGGTCAATTTTGTCGGATAAAGAAAAATCAGAAGTTGTTGACCATGTTGTTGATAACAGATCTGACAGAAGCTGGATTTGGGCATCTCTTATTTTGACCCACGATTGTCCTGCTGTGTTGCTAAAGCACATAGTGCATGACTATGATGGTAAACCTCTGACTGTCAATATACTGATGTCGCTAGAACCTGTTCTTTTTGAAGCCGTATTCTTGACGGCAACAGCAAACACTTACACCAGCCTGTATCACATGAATTCTGGGCTTCGGTATGACCTCGTAAAATCAATCGCGAAGGACATAAAAAATCCGCTTTCTCCGTTGGCGATTGAATACATTATTATATTTTTTGAAGAAGAAAAAGAATCTTTTTTATGTGACCTTGTTCATTCATCAGAACAGGGGGGAATATCTTTACTCTTTAATATTATTCTTTACTTCTATGCAGATTCTAACCCATCGTATATGCGCGTGGTATGGTTGGCCTTATTTGACAGAGCCACGAAAGAGGTTATCGAGAGAGAATGGATACCTAAATTAATAGAATATTCGGGAAAAATATTTCGTAGTCTGCATCCAGATGAAATACGAGAGTTTGTACCTCAGGAATGGATGGACACTTTCTATCATGCATTACCGGATATGAGCTTTTACAAATACATGTCAGCCGTATTTAACAGCGAACTTTGCGAACAAGCAAGTGATGAGATTCATATAAGTACTAATATTAGAACCTTGTTTTATAGGGATATTTGTAAGTTACATGCTGAAAATCCTCCGGTTCACAGAAATACCTACGAGTACATCATAAGCAAGCTAAGTAAGTCGGGTTTTACCTCAGATGAGTTAACGGTGTTTGAAGAGGCGCTGGAGCGTTTACATGAGTGTAAGAAATACGAACCACCCTTCAGCAACTATGAACTGGTAAATTGGCAATATTAACAAAACGGACTAGACGCTATTCTTTATAGCAGAAAATAGGTAATTCCATTACATGGTGTGTCCACGCTTTTGTTATGGCCGCTTTCTAGCAAACCGAAAGAGAAAAAAACGCTCAGGTTTCCGTGAGCAGACTTATCTAATACGTCTCCATCCTCTAAGATTTATTTTTCCGAGGATGCTGATGCGGCGGAGACTGGCACGCCCTTGCTGGGTTACTTGCGGATGAATATTCTAAAGTTAATTTTTGACTATCAAGGCCATCAAAATTATCACTATTGTAATAACCTGCACTCTTCAGCATGATGTCCCGATATAACGGTTTATATCTGTTGATAGCGGTTTAATAAAGGTCTGGGAATCACAGGGCGTTGGCTCAATTAATATAATTGCAAGTGCCCTGTGAATCCCTAAAACATTATAATGTGTTAGTACTTGATCCTTTACGTTCTAAAAGAATCTCATCGTACTTCAATTCTACTAACTCTTTTAAGGTGCTCTCAATTCTTTTTGAAATGGATTTTTTTGCATCAGTATTCACGATATTATCAGTCGTCATCCTCGAGCTGTAGAATGTAAATTCACTGTCATCAGGGTTGTCATTTTTACGGCTTGTTGTGCTAAATAAAAATGAAACCTTACATCTTCCTGTATTTTGTCCAAATGAAAAAAGATACTCAATCTCCATTTTCTGAATATGAAAATATATATAATATTTATCATCAGATATAAGAAAGATGTCATTAAGCCTATCGCCATCGATCTTTATTCTTTTAACTGTTTGTTTCATCCAAGATATTTGTGGATCATTTGGAATTGCTGGACCTTTGGGATCTAGGTTAATTTCTATGTTATCAACAGTACCAGTAAATAAGTATTTTGGTATTCCTGCGGTTAATCTCTTAAAGAATCTAACTCTTTCATCATTATCAAATGAACCAAATGTAATGACATTTGGATTTTCGGATTTGACAATTTTCAAAGAATGTAGTGATTTTGATATTTTTGACGTTATTTTTTTATTTATCCTCTCAGTTTCTTTTGACGAGTGCGTTGTTAGAAAATCTAATTTCAATTGATTTCCTATACGCTCTATGGTTATTTCTCCGGAGAAGCTAAGATCTCTCTCAATCCAGTCTTTACTATAATCTTTTCTGTTTATTTTATACTTTATTTGTATTTTTTTGTTATCTTCAATGACAATGTCAGGATGATCAATAAATTCAATGTTCTCTATGTCAAGGATAAGATTATTACCACTTGATTGGTCATCAAAGATATCTCGAAGCGGAGAAATCCAGTCAACACCATCAGCGGTTAATTCGTGTGATAATGATTTATTTTTAGGAACTGACTCTCTGTTAACACTCGTCTCAATTAACTGAGAAAATTGGTCTGGTGTAAGAAGGGTAGAGGACAAAAGCGGAACCGTTATTGATTTATCTGAATCACCAATGAATACTCCTTTCCGTTTTAATGTGTTATGAATTTCTCCATATGATATATGCTCACTATTCAGAAGAATTCGTAGATCACTTCCCGAGAGTATGTTTGATTTTATATCAAATTTATTATCCATAATAAAATCACTCCAATAAACTGAGTATTGAACGGTTGAAAGAAAATGGTGTAATTAGCTCATCTCTATTAGAAAAAGTCATTCTTGCCAAAATGCTATCTTGTTCATGCTTTGTAGGATTATAGTCAGGCATGCCAATTTTAATTTCCTTAACAAGTCCATTTGAGAATTGTAATGCATAAGATATTAATTTTTTATACACATCAGCACTAAATGTTTGATTTGCATAGAAAATCAAGTTAACGCCATTCTCAGTTTCAATGGCAAAGGGGATTATTTCTGAGGCAATTAATTCCAAGGGTAAATTAGTACCTGTACGATTTTCCTCGACTAAAATTGATGATCCTATTTTTGGATAAAAGAAATTAATTTTACAGTTAGTGAATCTGCGTTGTACATCGTCAATTGTCTTTAATAAAAATGACGCTCTTGCATTATCAATTACGTATACAGGATGCTTTACACTTTGCTCTATGCGAGTTGTTGCTAATATAGAAATAATATCACATTCTATATTGGATTCATCATTGTGCAGCCAAATAAGTAAGCCCGCGTTGAATTTGTTCTTCCGCGAAATTTTAGCTGTGTTTAACGCTTTTAACTCAGGACTATGTTTCGCACAATCAATGGTCTCTTGTAATTCCTTTAGATGCTCTTTGAATTTTGATTTTAACGTTCCTTCTGCAGGGTATTTAGATAAATTATTTTTTACAGAAACATGCACAATAGTAGTTGTATCATCGTGGAATGGACTATGATAAATGTAAATTTGGTCTTCACCATGTGTTGTTCGCTGTTTCCCTGACTTAGATAAATGTTCGGGTGTATTACATTTTATCGATACATTATGCAGTGAATTTATCCATCCAATACATGATAGAATCTGTGTGGTAAGTTTTTCTCCAATTTCTCCTGACTTTTTTGAAGGCTCTCCCATTTCATTATTCCTTTATGTTTATTTCGATTAATGCTTGCAATTTTTCATCTGTTCTTGTGACTGATATTTTTTCAACATGATGTGTTTTGCTGGTTATCAATAAACTTATTCCATCATCAATCTTGGTCTTTTTTGATATTTTATTTGCATATGGTTGTAATGCTTTAGATTCAATTTCAATATCATCAGACAAATCAAATCCGTATCTTTCACTAATGCTAGAAAAAACAGAGTCCATATCTTCAGAGTTTAAATGATTTCTTGCTATATTCTTAATGTCCTTTATAGATACTTTATCAGAACTCTTAATTTTACTGTCAATTTCATCATTAAGAGCTATGGATGATGACGTTTCGTTTATTTTAGATGAAATTGATTTTAGAATTTCCCCGCTAGCTTTTACACATGAAGAATGTGTCTTTAAAGGGATTACTTTTAAAAAAGAGTCTAACCAAAATTTTGTTTTTTGACCCAAGTTATCTATTGCGTAAACTATATCTACATTAGATAATATCAAAGCACCTTTCTGTATTTTAGTTAATGATATTCCTGTTTTTTCATAAGGTTGTAATACTCCTTTGTTGTTTTCTATATCTAAATAATCGTCTTTATTCTCTATTTTTAGAGCGGCAATTCCATAACATGATTTATCATCTATCTTTATTTCAGAAAAAAGGATAATGATAAAATCACCACCAGATATATTGGGGTGAGTTGACGAACTGTATAAATGCTTTGCGATATTTATAGATTGTTCTTGGAAGTTATTTGAGTTTTTGAATATTTTGGTTGAAAAGTTATGTATTTCGTTTAAATTTATATCTGACTCATGAAAAAATTCAAAGCAAGAATCTGCTTTTGATAAAGGTAAAAGGTAGTGTTTTAGTAATAGCTCAGAAAGATCCTTATTAGCAAGTGCTTCGCTCGTCGAAAATTTTATACCTTCTTCTCTTATTTTATTACCTACATTATGGACGATTATTTTCTCTACTTTTGCTGAACTAACATCCATTTTCAATCCTTTTTTTCTATTTCAAATTATCCAATACTAATAAATAAAAACGAAGTATTGGGGTTGCATTAAGTTTAATAAGATAATCTATGTCTAATTGCTAGAGCGAATTTATCCGCGAAAAAAATAATAATTAGGTGCGCTATAGGCTCTTCACGAAATAGCTTGTAAAAGCCAGCTAATTGCAAAAGTATAAATATCATATTTTGTTTCCCTAGGCCATTATGTGATTCTGGTAGAGCGATGTTTCCATATCCCGCATATCGAGTTTTGGTAAAGTTTGACAGTAACTTTCTAACGTCCAGCAATAGTTCTGTATGAAGATCTTGCCCTTCCAGCCTAGGATATCCAAAAGTTTTGAGCGCAGGTACTAAGCTTTTTAGCTGACCGCCAAAGCTCGTGTCAATCTGACTTTGAATGTCCTTAACCGCAGCCTTCGAGGCATCGGCGATTTGCTTGTCTGCAGTCTCAACTGATGCAGAAGAAGCTATTTCGAATAGCCCTTCTAAAGTTTTGGCTAATACATCAGACTCTCGAGATGTTGCATCATTGAGTCCTCGTTGAGCACTGATAAATCCGGATTTTACCAAACCCCGCAATGCGCTAGTTTGTAATTCATGGCGATTATTGGGGTCATTGGGATCCTCGGCCCATGTTTTCGCGTTGAAAACATGGGAGATGCGCTTCCGTAATGTGCAGAAATCTGCGACACAGGTCTCAGCGGTTAACCGCTTTGTGGGCTGATTTTCGAGAAATGATGACAAGTGGCCCAGTTGAGGCAGGGTAGGGTCATACTGAAATTTCAGTCGAAGCTCGATGGAGGGAATAAGCACACGAATAACATTTTCTTCAACTCCTTGGTTCAGTGCTTCCAGATTTTCACAGAAACCATCGTAACAGGCACTTGAAAAATCCTCGAGCTGGAAGGTTGCACTGTCATCTGCCAAAAAACTGCGGACTATCTCCGACAGAAACGTTTTCCCACTATTACTTCGCCCGACAATAACAATTGTATGATCTTCTAGGGCCAACGCAGCATCAGCTAAAAAGTGGAAATTCTTGATTTTAACCTGATGAATACGCATGAGCCCCCCTCATCTGCACCCATTTATAATTTATTTATTTTGTTTAATATCAATTCATTAGGTTTTTTTATGACTGTGAATTCAGGCGATTAGCTGTTGCCACTGCTCGCTAACGCTCTTATGTTCGTAACTATCTAATCAGAATCAACCATCAACTAAACAGGCAGAGAGCGATTCACAAAATTTTTCCAGTTGCAAAGATGCGTAATCAATCATTTGTGCTTTGGTTTTATTTTATACTTAAAATATTAAAAAATGTAACTAATTACTGCTCATAGCTACTTGTTAGCCCTAACCCTGTTTCACTGCTGCGGAGCAAGGGGCGCTACATCCGTATCTGCAGGGTCAGTTTTTTCTCCCGTGTGCTTTCCGTTCCCGTATCGGCTTCCGGTTAATCGTTTCCCAACACAACCCGTCCCGCAAGGGTAAATAGCACGCATTCTGCGCCCTTGCAGGTCGGAACGATGCCGGGAAAGCGAACCGTCAGGCGATACGAAGACGAAAATCACACCACTGACGGAGAAAAAATCATGACTATTTCCCTGCATACCCAGACTAGCGCCCCTAACACCGCAGCGGCGACCAGCGTATCCCCGCTGGAGCAGTCAGGCTCCTCAAAAACGAAATTTTCTAAAACCAGGACGGATATTTATCAGACAGTTACCGAGAGCATCATCACAGCGCTTGAAGACGGTGTAAAACCGTGGTCCTGCCCGTGGCAGCGGGTACCGGGCATGTCAGGATTACCTACAAATTACTCAACTGGAGCGGCTTACAGTGGAATGAATATCATGTTGTTGTGGTGCAGTGCGTCAGAACAGGGATTCAATGATTCGCGCTGGATGACCTACAAACAGGCAAAAGCGGAAGGCGGGCAGGTACGTAAGGGAGAACACGGCACAACAGCCATTTTCTATACCATGCTGGAAAGGGCAAATGACGAAGGAGAAACTGAATATATTCCGATGCTTAAGACTTTCACCGTGTTTAATGTTGAGCAAATTGACGGTTTGCCTCTGAGTGATGAAGCCGTTTTACCAGCAGAGACCTTTGAGCCGTTACCGCAGGCGGAAGCGCTTTTCCGTAACAGTGGTGCAACCATCATTGAGAAGGGGCAGAACGCCTTTTTCGCACCATCAACCGACGAAATCCATTTACCGGAACGTCGTCTTTTTAGCGATGCTGCCAATTTCTACGCTACGGGTATGCATGAGCTGGTTCACTGGAGTGGAGCCAAAAGTCGGCTGAATCGTGAAATGAAAGGGAAGTTTGGCAGTGAGGATTAGGCTTTTGAGGAGTTGATCGCCGAGCTTGGAAGCGCGTTCCTGATGGCGGACCTGGGGATTGTCGGAGAGGTTCAGCATGAAAGTTATATTGCTTCCTGGCTGAAAGCACTGAGGAACGACAAACGCTATATTTTCAAGGCCGCCAGCGCGGCATCCAAAGCGCATCGTTATTTGGTGGATAAAATCTGAGCAGGAAGGAGTCGCAACGGAATGCGGCTTTGCGTGTAGGGCTGCTTAAAACAGTAACGCTGTAGAGACATGAGTGAGGCGGAGCGCAGCCAGGCGAGCACCGAACAGTCATGTCTCTACAGCGGAATAAAAAATTCACACGGACAGGGCTGATTGGACAGCTATTCTCTTTTACCAGCAACTGCCTGAAGCGCAAGTAGCCGCCGTTCCAGATTATCCAGTTTTTCTTCAAGGTCATGACTCTGCTGCTCAATATCTTCCAGTGTTTCTGACAAAACATCACGCAGCAGCACAAAATTTGCTTGTAGGGCATATACAAAATCGTGGCCGCGAACCACTAATGCTTCGCGCGGTATGTCCTGTAATGCCGAATGCGTAATCCATGTCACCAGCGCTTTTGCGCTCATTTCGGTCAGTACGTCCGCAAGTCGGTCAGTTTCTCTGTTCATTCTGGTGTCCTGTCTGTTCTGATATTGGGTGAGTATTTCGAGGGGGATTATTTCAGGTTGTTGCGCTGCCGGTGGGTGGGTTGGGGCTGTAAGTGATACAGAAGAACTATATTCAGTGGCCTACATCAAGCTGTTGTAGCTCGTCGAGCGTGTAGATGCGAAAGACATTCCGGTGGCGGGTTTCCAGCGGGATGTGCTGATGGTTAACGATGACGTGCCGGATGCTGTCAAAGAGCCGTTCAAGGCCACGCTTTTTCTGCGGGTCCGGCACAATATAAAAAACGTAAATCCAGTCTTTACTGGTTCGGGCAAGCAAATGACTGGCCATGATCGACTGGTAACGGGCTCTGGTTTTCAGACGACGCTCGGTCTCAATGGCGATTACGGTGCCGCCGGGCAGGGTAATCAGTCCGTCCGGGCGATGGCTGGTCTGATAACGACTGAGGAAGGTTGTGCGATCGCCGTTTATCCATCCGGATGCGCCTTTTTGCTCAAGGATGATACGGGCGGTCTGATTATCAAGGTGGTGCTCCAGCGTCCAGCCGGTAATTTTTGATGGCTCAAACCGTGCCGGAAAAAGTGCATCGTCGGAGGTTAACACTACGGCCAGTCCGTCACTGGTAATGCCCCATAATGAAATTTTCATCGTGCGCGATACCAGGACATGTTTTTGTATCAAGCCCATGCCCTCGACTTTTGAAAGCAGGGAATACAGTGATTTATGATCCCTGAAGCCGAACAGCAGCATCAGTGTTTTAAAGTCGCTGTACGTTTCTTCTTTCAGGAAATTCAGCAGTCGTTGTATTTTTTCACGGTGTCGCGTCTGGCGTTCGCTGTATGCGGTGATCAGCATCATTCCCCCTTTAAAAATCCAGCAATGACGGGTTTTCTTCTTTATTGGTATTCGGTGTTGTCGTGTCTTTTTCATCCGTATCAAAAAAAAGATCGGATCGAGTTGCTGTGATATCCGGTGTTGATGCGGGTCCGGGGGAGGTTTCCTCCTCGCTAAAACCCAGGGTGATGTTTACCGTTGCGGCGGTGGCGGCAATCGCGGGCGACACGGCACAGATCTCCAGTTCGCGTTTTTTCACCCTGATGGGCGAAATCAGAGAGGCCGACGGGAGTGTTTTTGTCGTGAAGATGAAGCTGACAAAATCGGGTAGGTTCAGGATCATATTGCTGTCGGTAAAGAAACGCTCGGCCTGTCTGATGGTGCGTTCACTGTCGATAGTCTCTGTCAGCATGGCATCGGTTTTTGCTTTGCGGACCTCATCGTCGACTAATATAGTGCCTGACATCCTGGCTACCCATTCCGCGGTGTCCGGGTCCATAGCGCGATAAACCAGTTTGAATTTGGCATTTTCAACGACCGCGCCGACTACGGCGTCGCCTTTCAAACCTGCCGGGCAGTCGTTTAAATCGGCAATCGACTGGTGGTCCATAATAATGTGTACGCCTTTATCGCGTGCCGCGCCTAACCCTTCCAGCGCTGGCCTGGATAAATGGTATTTCAGTTCCGAAAGATAAATTGCAATGGGGCGGGGCACGTATTTCACTCGCTCGCGCCTTTTTGCCAGCTGGCACATGCGAACCAGCAGCATGCGCTGAGCGGTAATGATTTTGCTGTTGCGCATTGAGCCAATCACATAACAGCACCCGCCTTCCTCAAATATTTTATTAAGCGAAAATCCGGTGGGGGCATTGATGGCATTGAGTAAGGCCAGCTCTTCAATTTTCCCGAAGAAGGCTTTTATCTTATCTGCAATACCCTGAACGTAGTCGCCGTTATAAACATCCCGAATGGTTGAAGCAGTATTACGGGTGACAAACTGCGCGGCTATCCGGGCCGCTTTCCGGTCATCAATGCGATAAAAGTCAGATTCCTGACCTTTCTCTGCCAGGCTGAACCCGGCAACGAAAAGCTCTTCCAGTTCATCGGCAGTGATCTCTTCAATCAGGTTTAACTGGTACTGGGGTTTTCGCAGGTCAATCAGGGCAAAAGGTTTGCCTGCATCCTCGCAGGCTTTCCGGTAAAGGTGGGGGGCCCATTCATCATCCTTTGGGTCCATAACAAATACGCCTTCACCGGCCAGGATACTTTGATAAAGTAATATCCCGGTGGCAACGCCCTTACCGGCGCCGGTGGTGCCGATAATATCCGCGTGTTGTTTTTGCCAGTCTTTTAACGGCAGATACATCGGCTGAACATCGCGGTCCATGCCGATAAATAACCCTTTGTTCAGGTCGATATAATCCAGCGGATTATAATGCAGTGTTTCCGGCAGCAGGGATTTCACCGTGCGCACATCGGTGCGTAATTCCCTTTCAAGCGTTGTTTTCCTCACGAGGTGTTTCTTTATTTTGTCTAATTCAGGTGTTAATACCCTTCGCAGCAGAATATGCAAAATAAAACCCGTTACAGTAAAGGTAATCAGCACCGGCCATGCCTGAACGGGAATGCTGGCGATGACCCGGCCCCGATAAAGCCACTGGAAAATCCAGATAAGTACCGGCCCCAAGGTTCCGCAAAGAAAACACAGCAGGGAAAAAGCCATAATCAGCTTTTGCCACAACGGGGCTTTTTGGCGTTCATCGCTTTTCATCGACGCGAAAAACGGCATCGTCAGCCCCGATAACAGCGCCAGCATCAGTTGGTGCTGTTGCATAAAAGCCATGAAGCTCAACGCGTCATTCACTATCGTCGACAGTGAAACGGCCAGCTTATTCAAAATCATCGTGCCCCCTTCGTCAGCCGTTCGCCCCATGACATTGCCCCATCAATTCGCCCCACGGTGTTGGGCGAATTGATGGGGCGAGCGTATGGGGTAAAGAAGGTGACCGCGTTGCGGCCATGTGCAGGAAAGTATGCTTCCCTGCACGACACGGCGTGCGCCAGTACATGCGGGCTGGACGCCCTTTTTGCCTGTCACATGGGGGTAATGTCGCGGCTGGACGCCGCGCCAAAACCCCCAACATCAAAGGCGGCACACCGTCGCACGCTACGCGCGACCAACCCCTTTAAGACGCGCGTTTCGCCTGTTTTTTCTTTTCCTCGCGAGCTCCGAGCGAAAAAACGGGAACGCTGCTTTAAAGGGGTTGGTCGCGCCTGATCGGCAATATTCCCCGTGGGCGGGAAATATTACCTGGCTTAACGGTGTGCGGGGCAGGCCCCCCACAAAAACCGGCACGTGGGCGTGCCTTTTTGCACGTCGGGACGGCAAAATTTTTGCGGCTCCCCCCGACCTGCTCAATTCGCTTGGGGCGATTGTTCGCAGGTGAGGCACGGTACCTGAAATATTTTCGTTCCTTAATCCGCGAAAATATTTCTGTCCGCAGACTCATTTTTACGACACTCTATTTATTCGCTCTTTAATCCGCAGAAAATATGCGAGCCGTAAAAATCTTAAAACCACCACGTCTTGAGCAGTATTCGCCCAGAATGCCAGTCCAACTTGCCTCACTCTTTAACAGGTGGTTTCGCGAGCCCAGCTAAAATATTTTCTTATTATGAGTATACCTATAAGAGAAATAAGATTAATGTAAATAATTAATATTATTATGAGTATTTCTGATGAAATCAGAATGGCAATTTATTATTAAATTATTTCTTCTGGCATTTTTCCTTCAATAAAAATAGCGTTCTTATATTGTTTTTGTATTACGTAAGGCAACAGAGGTATTATTCTTTGCTCAAGAAATGGAGCCAGTGCACAACATACGGGATCTTTAGAAAATAATCCATTGCTGTAAAAAATGCTATTCCCTCTACATCCTCCATGTGCAATAAATTTATATCTGCAATCTTTACAGGGGAGAGCATGTATCGTCATTTCGGAGAATTTTTTAAATTCTTCATTCTCCTCATATGATACACTACGTATCTGTTTTTCTTCATTGTTGAAAATTACAGCCTCATTATATCTGAGTGATGGACAAAATCTAATTTTGTTACCATCATCAACTATTACACTTCCGAATTGATATGAGCATGGATGATAAGCATCGCTAGAGATAATTTTAAAGCCATTATCTAGAATTGAAGATCTAAATAGTTGAACGATTTCAAGACGCATGTTTGTATAGCGAGGGTAAGTTGAAAGATAATCTCTGATAATTTGATAATACGATTCTTTGGCAATATCAAGCCATTCTTCTTTATTCTGTACTGCGTAACTTGTTGTGCTTCTACCACTCATGAATACCTGATCAATCTGCCATCTGCCATCTGTCGACTTTGAGTGCGAGTAATTTTATATATAGTGAATACAATTCTTTCGCTGTTACTTTGTTGCAAATGGTAGTATTTACAGTTACATATAATTCATATTCTGTAGCGAGCCTTATTTTTTCGAGAATTTTTTTATGGCTGACAGGTTTGCCATTTTTATATTTCCTGATCAGGTCATTACCCTCAAGGCCATCAAGGCTAATTCCCAGGCCTATGGTCAAAGGGTTCATTTTACCTAAAATTGTGCTGATCAATGATTTTATGGTTTCTTTAACTTTCAAATGGGCAAGCCACTCGAGTATACTTTTTCTCAGGTAAATTCCATTTGTTATAAAGTATATGTTGCGATAACCTACAGAAATTGCATATTCAATGAGCTCTTTGCTGTCAGAGCGCATTAAAAATTCCCCGCCAGTAAAAGTAATGCGAGTGGCTCCTTTTTGAGAAGTTGTAAGAATTGTTTTTTTGAGTTGTTCTAATTTGTGATGCTCAAAATTATCTGAGGCTGAAACATAACAATGTTCACAAAGCAGATTGCAGCGCTTCGTTGTTTCCAGATGCAACCGATGTGGTGAATTATATTTTTCTGTTAATTGCATACGAATCCTCTGGGCGTCATGTAGTTAAAGTCAAGGACATAAGACCAAGACCTGAGTCCTGGTCTGTATACAACGTCAGTTAAGCTTCCACTTAACCCCCGATAGGACCAGTATCAGCGCTATCTACCAGGTGTCCGTTAAGCCCGTTATGTACACCGAAGTGCCGGACTGGTGATACACACAACTTAAGGATTTTCGAAAGTACGTTCATTTCTACTACCTCGCATTTCACTGTTTAGTTAAGTTAAACTAGATGATAGTTCCAGAACTATTTCAATTCGCAAATTAATGTGCGACAGCTATAATCCATACAATTTGTGTGGATTTGTTGATTTTGATCAAAAAACGTACAATTTGTTCTGTGTTGTGATGTGTGACATTGATTTCCAGCAAGGTTCGAGGTGGCAGATGAACAGCAGACTTGGCAGAAATTTTTGGATCTACAGATGTGGGCAGATAGCCACCGCGTTGGGATATAGTGCATCATCCATTGCCGTTATCTGGTGGGTTTTAGGTGAGTATCAAAAAATGATATACGTATCGTATGTTATTATTCCTCCTTTAATAATTTCAGCGATATCTCAACCATTAGTTGCCCCTCTCGGTGACCGATTCAATAAGAAGAGATTGCTGCAATATGGGCTGGGTATACAGTTTGTCAGTTATCTCATCGTTGCAGCTATCTTCATTGTCGGCAAAATGAATATTGCTGTTTTGATTGCATTTGAAATGTTGTCAACGACAGGGAAAATAATTTTTAACTCAGGTTCCATTGGTATTCTTCCTCATCTTGTTTCAGAAAATGATATTCCTGATGGTATAAATATTACTCAGAGAATTAATTCTGTAATGTCGATACTGGGGGGGGCACTCGGTGGTTCGATGGTCACATTTTTAGGAGTGGCAAATTCCTTCTTATTTCTTTCAGTCTGTTTGCTCGTGGCGTTTCTTCTTTGTATGTTGATACATTATTCAGCACAAAGTGAAAATGCAGGTGCTAATATTTCAACGTGGATGAATGATGTTAAAGATGGATTTAGATATACAATACAAAATCCTGTCGTTTCTGGTTTTTTTATATACAGCATTATTATAGGAATTGCCTTTGCTCCAATGACATTGGCGTTTCCATATATAATAAAGGAGATAAATGGTCTCCCCCCACTTTTTGTTGGGTTTTTAACAACAAGTATGGGGAGTGGTGTTATATTAGGCTCTTTATGCCTCCCTTATTTAAAAAGGCTTTTTGATAGTAAATATATAGTATATCTGTCATCGACTCTTTTTTTCTTATCATTATTGTTAGTGGGTGTATATCATCACGTTGTTGTGTTGTTTATAGGACAATTTATTATTGGTTTGTCCAGAAACTGGATAAATGTAACTGTTGATTCACTGTTAATGGTTAACCTGCCTAAAGAACTGAGGACAAGAGTTTTATCAAACCTTATGTTTTTTGCTATGATTAACATGCCATTAGCAATGCTTATATTTGGTGGTTTAATGGATGCCTTGGGTGTGTATAATATTTTTTTGGTTCTGTCTATGTTATCCTTTGCAGGTATGCTGGCGATTGTATCTAACAAGGGAGTCAGGGGATTTCTTTCTGCGAAACCAGAGGAAGCAATGGCAATGTTATCCAGGGAGTGAAAGCATAACTGGAAAGTTTTATAAAAGAATATATTTATCATTTGTGTTCCAGTCTCGACTATAACACCTCTGTATTGCTTCTAAAATAGAATCCCTAACAGTCAAGACTAACAGGGATTCTATTTTCCTGAATGGATAATTCATATGTCAGGCGGCGGTACCGCGCTTTTCTCGTCCAAGGATATAGGGTGGGATATAAGATTCATGACACGTATCCAGATAATCCGACCACCATTGCATCATTGCCCGCCGGGCTTCCAGATGTTCCGCCTTATGAATGTATGCCAGACGCACTGTATTACGCTCCTGATGGCTCATCTGGCGTTCCACCACATCCTGCGACCATAAACCGGACTCCATTAGGGCACTACATGCCATTGCCCGAAATCCGTGGCCGCAGATTTCATCTTTTGTGTCATAGTCCATCAGGCGTAGCGCCTTATTGACTGTGTTTTCGCACATCGGTTTATACGGGTTATGGTCGCCGGGAAAGACCAGTTCGTACTGACCGGATATGTCCTTAATCCTTTTCAGAATGGCGACAGTCTGTTCTGAGAGGGGCACGATATGCGGAGTACGCATTTTGGCCCCACGCCCTGAATAACGCACGCCTGCAATGGCTTCACGGGTGGCGGGTATCATCCAGATTCTGTTTCTGAAATCAATTTCACGCCAGCGGGCAAAGCGCAGTTCACTGGAGCGGATGAACACATGCAGCGTCAGCAGGACGGCAAGGCGGGTCAGTTCACGGCCCTGATGATAGCCCTCAATGCGTTCAGTCAGTTCAGGCAGCTGCTCCAGCGGCAGGGCGGGATAGTGGTGTCGGACGGGCGGTGTTGTCACACCGTCAAGGTTTGCCGCTGGGTTGCTGTCGATGAATCCCTGATGGACGGCATGGCGCATGATGTTACTAAGATGCTGCCGCGTGCGGGACGCGACTTCCAACAAACCTTTTCCCTCAATGCCTTTCAGTAGGTCAATGAAATTCCAGGGTTTAAGCTCCGTAACGGACAGGTGGCCAATCACCGGAAAGATATGGTTATTCATGCTGGCAAGCAGACGGTCAGCAGTGTTCTGCGACCATTTTTTATTACTCCGGTGCCACGCCAGCGCCAGCGTTTTAAATATTTTCTCCGGTGTGTGTGAACCACATTCAGCAGACCGCTGTTGAGCAGGGTTGATGTTCAGCGCCAGCATTTTGCGGATACCTTCACGCTGCTGGCGGGCATCAGACAGGGAAACAGCAGGATAGGCACCCAGTGCAATGCGGGATTCTTTACCACTGACGCGATACTTGAGATACCAGTGACGGGAGCCGCCCGGTTTGACCAGCAGATACAGACCGTGGGAATCGGAGACTTTAAAAGGTTTATTAGTGGGTTTGAGAGTGCGAATTTTCGCGTCGTTAAGAGACATTTGGGGGGCACTCCGTCATCGAACCAACTTGACTCCAAATCTGACCACCAAATTCTCCCGATGCGGAGGGAAAACTGAAAATGCATCGGGAAGACATTTCGCGCTAACTTATTAAATCTGAATTACATAATGATTCGAAAAACGGCATAAAAAGCAAAAATCCCACTTAAGTTTCCTTAAGCGGGATTTTCTAAATTTGGCTCCTCTGACTGGACTCGAACCAGTGACATACGGATTAACAGTCCGCCGTTCTACCGACTGAACTACAGAGGAATCGTTTGAACGGGCGAATAATAGCGATTGCCGCCACGCATGTCAAAGCACAACTGCAAAATTATGATCGACTGCTGCTAGTTTGTTCAAGCTGTTGAGATTTTTGCCAAAAACGTCGGTAAGTGGCTTGAAAACGGCTATCACTGGCCGACGTTGCTGTTTTATACCTTGATCGTCAGGCTAAGGCGGCGCAGGCGCGGACTATTCTTTCGCAGGCGTCATCCAGCCGTTGGTCATCGATGGCATAGGCAATGCGTAAATAAGAGGCGGCACCAAAGGCCGAACCATGCAGGGTAGCGACGTGTGCGGCATCCAGCAGATATTCCACAAAATCGACGTCGCTATTCAAAGTGACTCCCTGAGGGGTGGTTTTGCCCATCATGCCTGCACAATTGGCGAAAACATAAAATGCACCCGGCGGCAGGTCAGCGCTTAATCCGTCGATCTGGGCAATGCAGGCCATCATTTTTTGACGTCGTTTATCGAGAATATTTCGCCAGTCAGCCAGAAAACCATTGTCTTGTTGCAGGGCAACGACGGTGGCGGCCTGCGAAATTGAGCTGGGGTTGGAGGTGCTTTGCGATTGCAGGATCTGCATGGCGGCAATCAGCCACGCCGGGCCCCCGGCATAACCGAGACGCCAGCCGGTCATTGAATAACCTTTGGACACGCCGTTAACGGTAAGAATGCGGTCCAGCAAACGCGGTTCCACCTGCGCCAGGGTAACAAACTGGGCAGGGGGATGGCAGATATGCTCATAGATATCGTCAGCCATAATCAGCACCTGCGGCGCGGCCAGCAGCACGTCAGCCAGTGCGCGTAATTCCTGATGATTATAGACAGCGCCGGTAGGGTTATTCGGCGAGTTAAGGATCAGCCAGCGGGTATCTTCGGTGATCGCGGCGGCAAGATCGGCGGCCTGCAGTTTCCAGCCATCTTGTTCTTTACAGGGCACAATCCGCGACTCGCCGTCTGCCAGCGAGACCATATCGGGATAGGAGACCCAATAGGGGGCCGGGATAATTACCTCTTTGCCCGCCGATACTGTTGCCAGCAAGGCATTGAAGATCAATTGTTTGGCGCCGCTGCCGGCAATGACTTCATTTTCCTGATAGTTGAGTTGGTTCTCGCGGGCAAACTTGTTGATAATCGCCTTTTTCAGGGCGGCAGTACCGGCTACTGCCGTGTATTTGGTGTCACCTTGTACAATGGCGTCGATGCCTGCCTGCTTGATATGGTCCGGGGTATCAAAGTCCAGCTCGCCTTCACCCAGATTGATCACATCCACTCCGGCAGCAGACAGAGCGCGTACCCGGTCGGAAATAACAGCCGTCGGCGATGGACGAACACGTCGCAGCCTTGGCGCAATAAATTCAGCTGACATCTTTTGCCCTTTTCTAAGATAAAAACAATATTGTATTATGTGAATCAAATAAACCAATTTAAACTACCATGGCTTTATCAAGATTGCTCATGGTTTCTGCGGATTGAGCAGAGGTTTTTCAAGCAGCCCTGGCAGGGATATCGATAAAGATAACCCTGATTTCCTCTATTTTTTATCAAGTTAAGTAGGGTATATGGCACTGACATTTGTGGCACATAACACCCCCGAACCGGCGTTGTATGGCGCGATGGCCTCGATCCTGGCTGATTCGCGCCAGCAAGCCCTGGCGCATTTGCCGGTGCAATGGGACCGGCAGCGCTATGCGGATGCCTGTCAGCATGTGATTGCGCAAGGGGAATTGGTTACCAGCGGCTTGCTGTGGCGGGAACGTATTAGCGGTATCTCTGCCGGTAAAGTCTGGCGTCTGGACGAACTTCTTAGTCAGCATGGTGGTAAAGACTGGGTGATCCCATTAGGGCCTGCGCAGTTGGCGACGTTTAGCCGTCTGGCGCGAGAGGTGCGCGACTATGGCGTCGATTATGAGTTGATTCAGGTCGATCGCGCGCATCAGGGCTATCAGTTTAGCCGTCTGGCCAACGACGAAGGGGCTCAGGCGTACTGGTGGCGCGATCGCTTTGGTCGCTGGAGTGCCAACCAGGCCATATTGCCACCGGCAACAAGCGGAAGGCTGCTGCGCATTGCGCTAATTGGCAGCCATCAGGATCAGGCCGAAAGCTATCCGGCCACCCTGGCGGCGCTGGGGGATGCCGCCGATGCCCTTGCCGTGGGCGTAGAGATGATTTACCTGTCACCGCAAACGCTGGAGGGTTCGCTGCACAACCTGCTGCGTGATATCGATGGTGTGCTGTTGCCCGGCGGTTCAGATATGCGCAATGTGGCCGGACAAATTGCAGTCGCGCACTACTGTCTCAGTCACGCCGTGCCGGTGCTGGGCCTTTGCCTGGGCATGCAGACGATGACAACGGCGGTGATCCAGCAGATGTCCGGCAGCGACAGCGCCAATCTCGCCGAAGCCGATCCGCAGGCACCAGTGAAAACGTTTGTGCCACTGAGTGACACGCCGGGACAACCCGTGCATCGTCTGGGCGATCGACTGATGAAGATGCGCGCGGGTACGCAGCTGGCGGCGATCCTCGGCGAGGAATTTACGCTGCGCTATAACCACCGTTTCCATTTAAACCCGCTGTTTAAGGAGGATCTGCACGCCTTTGGCCTGACGATTGCTGCCAGCGATCTTAGTGGCACCATTGCGGATGGCATTGAACATAGTGCGCATCCTTTCTATATAGGTGTACAGGGGCATCCGGAATTAAGTTCGTCGCCGCAAAAGCCTCATCCCTTGATCAGCGCATTTGTGCAGGCGGCCGGAAAAGGTTGATCTGCGCAGATGTGCGCGATGTCGCATAGCGGCATTTTGTTCGTCTGCTTATGTTTCAGATTGAAACATCGATAGCTAATAACGTTCCATTGTGGAACGTTATTTTTATTTCTATTTTTCTCTATTTTTTTCCATATAGTGTTTCTAATTGCACGAGGTAAGTACCCTACGCAATGCCTTCAATAATGAATATATTAAAAAAAGGAGTTTTATATGTTAAAGGTAATTCAATCTCCATCTAAATATATCCAGGGCGCAGGCGCGCTTAATGAAATCGGTAATGCAGTAAAACTGTTGGGTAAAAATTTCTTTATTATTCTCGATGAGCCGGTAAAAAAAGTTACCGGTGATGCCATTGCCAGCAGTTTTTATCATAACAATATCGAATATCATTTTGGCCATTTTAATGGTGAATGTTCGCGTAAAGAGATCGAGCGTCTGACCGCCGAAATGAAAACCCATGGCTGCGATGCCGTTATCGGCGTCGGTGGGGGTAAAACCCTCGATACGGCAAAAGCCATTTCCTATTATCAGCGTATTCCAGTGGTGGTGGTGCCGACTATCGCGTCTACCGATGCCCCGACCAGTGCATTGTCAGTTATTTACAATGAAGAGGGCGAATTTGAAGAATATCTGATCTACCCGAAAAATCCGGATTTGGTGGTAATCGACAGTGCGGTGGTAGCGAAAGCGCCGGTGCGCCTGTTTGTTGCCGGGATGGGCGATGCGCTGTCCACCTATTTTGAAGCACAGGCCTGTTTTGAAGCCCGCGCGGTGAGCATGGCTGGCGGTGGCTCCACCCTGGCGGCGCTGGCGTTGGCCAAACTCTGTTATGAAACCCTGATTGAAGAGGGGCTGAAGGCCAAACTGGCGGTTGAGTCCGGAGTGGTCACCGAAGCGGTTGAGCGGATTATTGAAGCCAACACCTACTTGAGCGGGATCGGTTTTGAAAGCAGCGGTCTGGCTGCTGCCCACGCCATCCATAATGGATTTACGGTGCTGGAAGAGTGTCACTCACTGTATCACGGCGAAAAAGTGGCCTTTGGTACCTTGACGCAATTAGTGCTGCAAAATAGCAGCAAGGCACAAATTAATTGCGTGATGGAATTCTGCCATCAGGTAGGACTGCCCATTACATTAAAAGAAATGAAAGTTGAAGGCGATCTGACACAGAAAATCCGTGCTGTTGCCGAAGCCAGCTGCGCCGAAGGTGAAACTATTCATAATATGCCGTTCCCGGTCACTGCCGAAGCAGTATATGCAGCAATAGTTTCTGCGGATGCGCTGGGTAGAAATTATCTTGCATCCAGAAGCTAATCATTATTTTAAATATAGAGGCATAAGATGAAAAAGCTGATTAATAGCGTCGAGACTGTATTAAAGGAACAGATCGCTGGCCTGGTTGCGGCGCATAATGAACTTATTCTTAATGAAGAGCCTTTATTTGTTACCCGCCGCACGCCGGCGGGGCAAGGCAAAGTGGCGCTGATGTCTGGCGGTGGCAGTGGGCATGAACCTATGCATTGCGGCTATATCGGTGCAGGTATGCTTGATGGTGCCTGCCCGGGGGAAATTTTTACCTCACCCACCCCGGACCAGATGTTTGAGTGCGGTCAGTCCATCGATAACGGTGCGGGTGTGCTGCTGCTGATTAAAAATTACACCGGCGACGTGCTGAATTTCGAAACCGCCGCCGAATTATTGCATGCCAATGATACCCAGGTGGCAACGCTGACCATTGACGACGATGTGGCAGTAAAAGACAGCTTATACACCGCTGGCCGTCGCGGGGTAGCCAACACGGTGATTATCGAGAAACTGCTGGGTGCAGCGGCGGTCCGCGGTTATTCACTGGACCAGTGCGTAGAGTTGGGGCAAAAGATCAATAATCAGGGGCATTCCCTGGGCATTGCGCTGGCGGCTTGTACCGTGCCCGCAGCGGGAAAACCCTCGTTTATCCTCGCCGATAATGAAATGGAGTTTGGCGTGGGTATTCATGGTGAACCCGGCATTGAGCGCCGTCAATTTACCAACCTCAATGACACCGTCGACGCCATGTTCCATACGCTGATCGCCCACGGCGATTATCAACGCAAACTGCGTCAATGGGATCGCGCAGCGGGGGACTGGGTCGAAACGCTGCAAAGCAAACAGGCGCTGAAAAAAGGCGATCGCGTGATCGCCATGGTCAACAACCTGGGTTCAACACCGCTGTCGGAGCTTTATGCGTTATGGTCACGGCTGGCGCACTGCTGCAGCGAGTTTGGTCTGCAGGTTGAGCGGCAGTTGGTGGGGTCTTATTGTACTTCGCTGGATATGCAGGGGGTGTCCATTACCCTGGTCAAGGTCGATGATGAATTGTTATCTCTGTGGGATGAGCCGGTAAATACCCCGGCACTGCGTTGGGGCTGCTAAAGGCGGGAGAAAGTGAAATGGAATTGACGAAACAACAAATTGTCAGTTGGTTAGAGCGTTGCGCGGTGATGTTTGCCGAGCAACGGGATTTTCTGACGCAACTTGATAGCGATATCGGTGACGGCGACCATGGTCTCAATATGAACCGTGGCTTTAATAAGGTGATGGAAAAATTGCCTTCTGTTGCCGATAAAGACATCGGTTTTATTCTAAAAACTACCGGTATGACCTTGCTGGCCAGCATTGGCGGTGCCAGCGGTCCGCTGTTTGGCACTTTTTTTATCCGCGCGGCGCAAAGCACCGATGCCAAACAAAGTCTCAACATTGACGAGGTTCATCAAATGTTGAGCGATGGCATCAAAGGTATTGAGATGCGCGGTAAGGCCGAACCCGGCGATAAAACCATGTGTGATGTCTGGTTGGCGGTTGAGGACGAGCTGTCGCAGGCCCGTCAGCAACAACTGTCGCTGCCGCAGGCGTTGGAAAACTGTGTGGAGCGTGCCAATCGCGCATTAAACGACACTATTCTGATGCAGGCCAAAAAAGGACGGGCCAGCTATCTCGGCGAGCGCAGCATTGGTCATCAGGATCCGGGTGCCACCTCGGCCAAAATCATGATGGAAGCCTTGTATCAACAGGTTGGTAGAGGTTGAGGCGGTCACTGTCGTGAAGCAGTCGTTTTTGTTTTCACCCAGCAATCCATAATGAGGGAATGATGGTCAATATTGTTGTTGTATCCCACAGTAAAAGATTAGCCGAAGGTGTGGCTGAGCTCGCGCAACAAATGGTCCAGGATGGCTGCCGTATTGCGGTAGCCGCCGGGGTTGACGATGAACAAAACCCGATTGGCACCGATGCTATCAAAGTAATGATGGCCATTGAGGAGGTGGATACCCCTTCAGGTGTGTTGGTGATGATGGATCTCGGCAGTGCGTTGCTTAGCGCAGAAACGGCGCTGGAGTTGCTGGATCCCGAGATAGCCGCCAGGGTGCTGCTCTCTTCTGCTCCGCTGGTGGAAGGGACGCTGGCCGCGGTGGTTACCGCCTCGTCAGGTGCCAGTTTGCAGCAGGTTGAAGCGGAGGCCTGTGGCGCGCTGGGGGTTAAGCGCAGTCAGCTTAATCCTCAGGCGTCCAGGGCGGAAAGTGAGGTGTTATCTCAGGCTTCGGCGATCCCCGACGCGGCATTATCCAGTCGCTGGGTGGTGCGTAATGCGCACGGGCTGCATGTGCGTCCGGCGGCGGCATTGGCGCAAGCGTTGTCCGGGTTTGATGCCGAAATGCAGGTTGAGAAAGAGGGGCATTATGCCAGTCCGCACAGCGTGAATCAGTTAGCTGGTTTGCAGGTGCGTCAGGGCGATACGCTGTGTCTGCATGCCTGGGGCAAGCAGGCCGGTGAAGCGATTGCCGCTTTTCAGCAGTTGGCCCACAACCATTTCGGCGAAGCGCTGCCGGATGTTGCAGACACTATCCTGAGCGGTAAGCTGGTGGCGGCAGCGGCGATCAACGCGGCGGTGGTGCGCTTTACGCCGACAAATCTGCTCTGTCAGCGGCAGAGTATTACCGCATCGCAGATCGATCAGGAAAAGGCGCGCCTGCTGCAGGCCATTGCTGCCAGCGTGGACGAGCTGGAAACGTTGGCAGGCAAAACCCAACAACTGCTGGGGGCCGATATGGCGGATATTTTTTCTGCCCATGCCTTGTTGTTAGGGGACGAAGAGTTAGTACAGGCAATGGAAACGCGTATTACTGTTGAGCAGCAGAATGCCGAGTCGGCGCTTTATGATGAACTGATGGCGATGGCCAGCGCCTATCTGGCGATGGAAGATAGCTATCTGCGGGTCAGAGAGCTCGACGTCCGCGATATTCTGCAACGGGCTTTGCGCCATCTGCAAGACCAGTCGCCACAACTGCCGGTTATTGCCGAACCTTGTATCCTGGTTGCCGACGAGCTGTTTCCTTCACAGGTGATTGCTCTCAGCCAGCCACATGTCAAAGCAATCTGCCTGGCGCAAGGCAGCGTGCTGTCGCACAGTGCTATCCTCGCCCGTGCCGCCGCGATTCCGATGATGGTAGCCGCTGACAAGGTGACGGAACTTGCCCGCACCGGGCAGCAGGCAACGCTGGATTTTGCCAGCGCCACCTTGACGCTGCGCTAATCGGCCGAAATCGAAACTTTTGTTGTTCAGCGCTCCTCCGACCCTTAAGTAAACAGGATCGGGGGAGTTGTTGTCTGCCTTATTCCACATCGGGTTTAAACTGGGCGATATCCAACTGATGCTGCTTGATCCTGCGCCATAGCGTGGTGCGGCTGATCCCCAGGCGGGTCGCCATTTCATTTAACTGGCCTTTGGTGGCTTTGGCCACACCAAGAATGGCCTGCAGCTCCAGCTCATTTAACGGTATCAGGCGCTGCGGCTCGACGTTCTCTTCTTCGATCACACAGTCTCCGGCAAGAATATGTTCCGGCAGATCCTGCAGGGCGATGGTTTTGTTATGGCAGGTCATCGCCGCGCGCTCCAGAACGTTCTTTAACTCCATATCATTACCGGGCCATGGATAAAGCATAAACTGTTGCAGTACATCGTCATCCACCTTGTAGCGACAGTCAAAATGCCTGCCCAACTGATGTAAAAAATGCTGGGCAATCACCGCAATATCACTTTTGCGTTCACGCAGCGCGGGGATCTGTAATTCAAAGGATTGCAGGGTATAAAACAGTTGGCGACGAAATTTTCCCTGTTTGATTAGCCTGGGCAGATTGGCCTGGGTACCGGCAATAATTCGCGTATTAATAGTCACCATCTGGCTGGCGTTGGGGCGCAGCAGCATCCCGGTTTTGATAATATGCAGCAGCGAGGATTGCAGCGCCAAAGAGAGCAGTTCTATCTGTTCAAGGTAGAGGGTACCGCCTCTGGCCAGTTCAAACTTACTGGGCACAAATGGCTGGTTTTCAGTGGCTTCGCAGCCAAACAGCTCGCGTTCAATCAGCTCCGGCGGTAAGGCCTGACAGTCAAGGGCGATATAAGGTCCCTGGGCACGCGGACTGGCATTATGAATCGCCTGACCAATTTGCTCTTTGCCGACCCCTTCTTCCCCGAGCAGCAAAATAGGGTGGCGACCTTTTGCCGCCTGGAAGCCATAGCGTTTAAGCCGTCGCATTTCGCTGGAGGTGGCCGGAATATTGGCAAAGGTAAAACCGGCAGTAGGAGAGGGGGAAGTCTTGCGCAGCGCCACGCTTTCTTGCGGATGCAACAGCAGAATAAATCCGCAATGGTCACCCTCGGCAAAGGGCTTTAACGACAGGGTAGCAGCAATAAACTGCTGTTGGTTCTCAAAGGTCAGCTCGACATAATCCAGCGATTCGCCTTGTTCAATGGCTTGCGTAAGCTGTTTGGGCAGCGTTAGCAGTCGGTTTAACGCCTGACCCTGGCTATGCTGCGGATCCAGTTGCAGTCGCACGGCGGCGCGCTGGTTGAGATATTGCAAAATACCCTGACTGTCACAGGCCAGTACCCCTTCTTCGACGCTATTAAGCAAGGCATAGAGTTCATTTAAACGGCGGTTATTGTCTTCCAGCAGGCTATCGGCATTTAACGCATTGCCGATCTCGCGTGCCAGCGCCAGGGTCAGCGGCAAATCACTGGCACTGGCCTGCGCGGCCGGGGCGATCAATAAAATAATCGCCTGCTGACGACCGCTGTTATCAAATATTGGCGTTGCGCAGCCGTGCCAGCGCTGCAACTCCAGCTTGTAATGTTCATTACCGCTTACCTTGCACGGTAGTCCGGTACGCAACGACAGCGCCGGGGCATTGGTGCCTGATACTTCTTCGGACCAATAGCTACCGGGTATTAAACCAATTTGGCCTAATTGCTGCTTAATGCCTTCATCGCCACATTGCCAGAGAATACAGCCGGTTTCATCGAGAAATTGCAGACAACAGGTGCGGTATTCCATCAGTTCCCAGGCATCTTCCAGCGCCGCTTGCGCTACGGCGAGCAGTTCGCTTTTGCGGCGACATAGCGAGATAAAGGTGGTGCCTTTGGCGCGAGGGGGGGAACGCCAATACTGAGGCTGCATTAATTTTTGGCAACGCAACCACGACTCGTTAAGTAAAGGCGAGAGTGTTTTTTCGGCAATGTTTTTAACCAGGGGTAGCGCTGCTGCGCACGGGTTACTCAAGGTAATTATCCGTAAAAACGGAAATGATAAAGCAAATTTTACACACTTATGTCTGCAATGAGTCTTAAAAATGCTTAGATTGCGCTGCGGATCTTAAAATAAGGCGATTCCCTGACCGGGTAGCCAGGGAATATAAATTATTCTTAACGCTGAAGGCGGGTTATTTCAAGGTTACGCCGCTGCGTGGGTCGGCGGCCAGTAGCTCAAGCTCGACGCGTACTTCGCTAATCACCTCGTCGGTTAAATCAATCAGCGGCGCACGTACATGCTGGCCATCAAAACCACGCAGGTTCATGGCGGCTTTCACCAACTGTGGTTGACCATGACGCCGCGCCAGCGCGCGGTACAGATACCAAAGTTGATGCAGTTCGCGGGCGGTTTGTGCGTCGTTGTTCTCCAGCGCGCGGTAGGTGGCGAGGATCAGCTCCGGCAGGGCACCGCTGTTGGTGGTGCTGATGCCGTCAAAACCGCACATCATCGGGCCGAGAAAAGCCAGGTCAGAAGCACAGAATAAACGCAGACGTCCACCAAGACGATTGGCAATCTGATCGATAGCGGTCGGATTAAGGTCACCCTGTTTAATACCTACTACGCCGGGGATATCCGCCAACTCTTCCAGCACCACCGGCGGCAGGGTAATACCAATCCCCGGCGCGTTATACACCAGGATACCGGTGCGCGACAGCGGTGCCATTTTTTTGAAGAAACTGACGATCTGCCCATTGGTGACTTCCGATACAAACGGCGGCGTGACCATTGGCAGGCCACCCAGTTCTCCCGCCAGTTGGGTTAAATCGGCGACCACACGGGCATCGGAACCGGCGCTGCACAGCATGACCGGTACGCGATCGCCCACCACTGCCATCACTTTACGAAACAGCAGGGCGCGCTCATCGCTGCTCATTGCCGGAAATTCACCGTAGGTGCCGCCAATCAGAATGCCGTCGTAGCCGAGGGCAATAACGCGCTCGATATTGCGCGCCAGACCGTCAAAATCAAATTCTCCGCTGGCGGTAAAAGGCGTAACGGTAATATTGAAAATACCGCGCAAACGCGCCTGACTTTCATAGATATCTTGCATAATTCTGTTCCTTAACCTGACGTTGCTTACTATTTTTTGCTGCTAATGACGCCGACGTGACGACTGACGCAGGCGTCCAGGGGCGGTGGATTTACAACAGATACAGCGGACGCTCGACCGAGCCGAGGGCGCGGTAGCCGGTTTCGGTCACTACAATGGTTTCACTGACACCCACGGTAAATTCGCCGTAAATACGCAGTGCGGGCGGAATATGAAAGGTCATCCCTGGCTGCAGTTCGGTGGTAATGCCGCTATACAGGCTAAGGATCGCCCCTTCGCCCCAGTCCGGCGCAAAGGAAATACCGATGGAGTAGCCGGTGCGTTTTTTAAAGTTATCGGTGTAGCCCGCGCGATCGATCACTTTCTGACAGGCGAGATGCGGAGCTTCACAGGTGGCACCCGGTCGAATGGCATCCAGCGCCGCCTGTAGGGCTTCCTGGCAGGTTTTTTCCATTTCCAGCGCCACGGCAGGGGGCTTACCCAACCAGGCCGAACGCATCAACGCTGCGTGATAACGGTCATGGGTGGCGGCCATTTCCAGAAAGATTGGATCGCCGTCAACAATGCGGCGGCGACGCCAGGTGCCGTGTGGCACGCCGGTGCGTGGACCACTGGAGACCAGCGGTTCCATGCCCATATATTCGGAACCGGCGGCAATGGCCGCGCCCATCATTGCCGACACCAGGTCGTTCTCGGTAGCACCGGCGGCAATCGCCTGGCGACCGGCCAGCATACCGGCATCGACATAGCGCGCGGCATGGGCCATTTTTTCCAGCTCACTGGCGGATTTCATTGCACGCAGCTGCTCAATCACCCCGGCGGCGTCATAAATGGTACCCAGTTCGCTCTGCAAGGCTTCGTAGACGGCAATCGGCAAAAACCAGCCGCGTTTGTCGATACCAATGCGGCTGTTGCTCCAGCCGCGGGCCTTAAGTACCGCCAGCAGGAAGTTGACCGGATTATCGCCATCGCTATAGATCGCCGCATCGCGAATAAAGGTATTGGAGATAAAGTTAAAGTATTCCAACTGCCGGATAACAAATACCGGATCGCCTTCCACGGGTAATACCAGCGTCTGGAAGGTGTAGTAACCCGGTGTTTGCTGCCCGGTGAGATAGAAGATGTTTTCCGGACTGGTGATCACCATCAGGTCGAGACCGGCCTGGGTAAGCAACTGGCGCGCACGTTCGATACGCTGCTGATATTCGGCCTCGCTAAAGGCGGATTCTGCCCCCGGAACAACCCGGCCAAGATCGGGCAAAGCAGTTTTTTGCATAATTGACTCTCTTGTTAACGGTACTTAGGTCAGTGAAGGAAAGGTTTGGATCAGCTCTGCCCGACTGGCATCGAATTCGATGCCTAATCCCGACGCATCGCGGCTGTGTACCAAGCCCTGGAAGTAGGTGAGACCCGACACCGGGTCATTGCCGAGGCCATCGGCACCATAGAGTTCGGCGTGTGCCGGCTGGCTGGCGTAGGCGACATGCAGTGCCGCCGCGGTGGCCGCCGCACCTTCGTTCATTTGGCCGATCATAAAGGGAATGCCTGCGCTGTTAAGGCGTTGGGCGGCGCGGATGGCCGGGGCGATGCCGCCCATTTTCACCAGCTTGATATGCGCCCAGACTTTGCCTTCCATTGCCAGAATGCGTTCCAGATCGCCTTCTGAGCTCATGCTTTCATCAAGCATCAGCGGGATCGGGCTGCTGTCGGCAAGCTGCGGATAGTAATGGGCATGGCTGTCGGCAATGGGTTGCTCGAGATAGCTCAGCTCAAATTTTTGCAGGGCCAGTAAATTGCTGCGCGCCTGTTCCGGTTGCCACTGGCCGTTGGCATCGGCAGAGAGATGCACCTCGCTGCCAAAGCGACGGCGCAGGGCGCTAAGCCGATCCATATCTTCATGCAGCGAACCGATACCGACGCGCAGTTTCAACTGGTTAAAACCGCGTTCCATATAGTCAGTGGCCTGACTGAGCATGCGTTCCTGTGATGTCCAGAACAGCGTCTGATTGCTGCTGTAACACACCGGCTGCGGGAAGTCCGCGCCAATCAGTCGTGCCACGCTACAGCCGTTTTGATGGGCGATCAGATCATGCAGCGCCATATCAAACAGCATGCGGGTGGGAGCGAGACTGTCGGCCAACTGCTGCTCCAGCGACAGCAACAGCGCGCTGGGCGTCTGTTGCAAATCCAGTGTGCGCAGTGTGCGTATCACATCGCTAAGCACCAGTTCGGCGCTATAACCATTGAGATAGGCAATATTGAGGCGAACCTCCCCCAAGCCGGTGATGGCTTTATCTTCCAGCAGCAGATAGAGCTCTTCCAGCACGGCAATGCTGCCGGAAGACGCGGTATAAAGTTGCAGGTGCGGGTAGCGTAAATCGGCACGATAGAGTGTGGCTTTCACCGCATTATCCCCGCGTCATCATTTTCAGGGCCACATCGCGATAGATATCGCTGGCGGCGATAAACTCATCGACAGGCACAAATTCATCCGGTTTGTGCGCCACGGACAGCGAACCGGGGCCAATCACAATGCCTTTGGTACCCAGACTGCGAAAATGCACCAGGTCACAGCCGCCCTGGAAACCAAAGGGACCCGGCTCCTCAAGACCTTGCGCGCGGCAGGCGGCCAGCCCGGCTTGCACGATGGCTTCGTCAATGGCGGTTTCTGTAGCGCCGCCGGTGGTAGGTTTAAAAGTGACGATCTCACTGCGCACGCCAAATTTTTCCTCGGCCAGCGTTAGCAGATCGCGCAGTTCCTGTTTGACCTGTTCTTCATCTTCACCCGGCACCATGCGGCGATCGAGCAGCAGTTCACAGCTGTCGGGCAGCACGTTATCGGCGTGTCCGCCGGAGATGCGGGTAACGGTCAGGCTGGCGGATCCCACCAGCGGATGACAACGACAGCGCACGCTGTGTTCGTGCTGTTGTTCCACCAGACCCAGTAGCTGTGCGGCGCGGAAAATGGCATTTTCGCCCAACTCCGGAGTGCCTGAGTGAGCGGTCACGCCATGAACTCGCACCAGGGGACGCAAGCTGCCTTTATGCGCCGAGTAGGTGGTGTTGGACGTGGGTTCGCCAATCACCGCAAAGTCGATTTTTGCCGGGGCTTCGCGGACATAAAACTTGGCCCCTTCGCTGGCCACTTCTTCATCGGCGACAAAAATGCCCATCAGCGTACCTGACCAATTTTCTGGTTGGCTGACCAGCATGCGCATGGCTTCGATCATCGCCACCAGCGGGCCTTTGGCATCGCAGGCACCGCGGCCAAACAATTTGCCATCGCGCTCGGTGAGGGTGAAGGGGTCCTGTTGCCAGCCGCTACCGGCGGGGACCACGTCGATATGGGTATTAAAGGCAAAGCAGGGACCGGCACCGTTTTCCAGCCGGGCAATCACATTGGTGCGACCTGACGCGTATTCGCTGAGGGTCAAATCAAAACCGGCTTCCTGCAGCCACTGGCTGATCAACTCGGCGGCTTCACGTTCACGGCCCGGCGGGTTTTCGGTGTTAATCGCCACCAGCGCGGCGAGGTCACGTTTCATTCTGCTGATATCTGGCGATGAAAGGGTCATCGACTGCTCCTGAAGCGCCCTGGTGTGGCGCATAAAAAAGTTAACTCAATGCAAAATCTGATCGAGAAAGCGTTGTGCTCTCTGGCTCACTTCACCCCCAAAAAACTTGTCGCTGGGGGCATTCTCGATAATTTCACCGTTTTCCATAAATACGATGTGATTGGCGGCGCGGCGGGCAAATCCCATTTCATGGGTAACCACGATGCTGGTCATGCCTTCGGCGCTGAGATCGGCCATCACATCGATCACTTCGCGGATCATCTCGGGGTCGAGCGCCGAGGTGGGTTCGTCAAACAGCATCAGTTTCGGCTTCATCGCCAGCGCACGAGCAATGGCGACGCGCTGTTGCTGGCCGCCGGAAAGCTCGTCGGGAAAGCTGTCGGCCTTGTCCGGAATACGCACCTTGCCCAACAGTTCCAGCGCCTGGGCTTCGGCCTGCGCCCGGCTGACGCCAAGCACGGTCATTGGTGCCAGCATGATGTTTTCCGCCGCCGTCAGATGAGAGAACAGCTCATAGTTCTGGAACACCATGCCGATATCCTGGCGCAAGCGGTGCGGCTCGACGCCGGGTTTGGTGATCTCTCCCTGGCGAAAAAAGATGCTGCCGCCTTCAATGGACTCCAGCAGGTTAACGCAGCGCAGCAGGGTGGATTTGCCGGAGCCGGAAGGGCCGATCAGCACCACGGTTTCCCCCTGGGCAACGCTAAGCGTGCAGTTTTTCAATACGTGCTGGCTGCCAAAGTGCTTATCGACACCAATGATTTCCAGCAGCGGTTTATCGCTTTTCATCTGCTTTTCCTTAGTGGGACGAGCTGCTACGCAGCAGGCGTTCGGTTAATGACAGCTTGGGTTTGCGACGTTTTTTCGGATCCAGCGCCCGTTCCAGCCAGGCCTGACCGATCATAAACAGGGTGGTCAGCACCAGGTAATAGATGCCGGCGGCGCAGAGTGCCTCAAAGTAGCGGAAGCTGGCGCTGGCGGTCTGGTTGGCGATTAACAGCAGTTCCTGTACGGCAATCACCGACACCAGCGCACTGGATTTCAGCATGCTGATCATCTGGTTACCCATCGGCGGCAGCACAATACGCGCTGCCTGGGGCAGGACGATTTTGCGCATAATCTGACCCTGGGTCATACCCAGCGCCATACCGGCGGTGCGTTGTCCGCTTCGTACCGCCTGCAGGCCAGAGCGCAAGATCTCCGCCATATAGGCCCCTTCATTAAGCGACAAAGCCATTACCGCGCAGGTAAAGGCGGAAAAGCGCAGACCAAAGCTCGGCAGCACGTTGTAGACAAAGATAATTTGAAACAGCACCGGAGTGCCGCGGAACAGCCACAAATAGAAGAAGGCTAAAACCGGGCCCGCCCGAAAGCGGGACTCCTGAAGTAAAGCCAGTATCAAACCCATCAGAATGCCGAAAAACAGCGAACAGAGGGTGATCAGCAGCGTCATAAGTGCGCCCTGAAAGAACGCCGGTGACAATAGGTATTGCCAGACCAGATCAACAGACATTAATTTTCCTCACTATCAGGGAGCGCGACGTGCAAAAAGCCTTGCCTGGTGTCACTACTAAATTAAAAAAGACCAACATTAAAAAATCGAAACTGAAGCCGGGAACTGCCATTTTTTGATCAGTTGCTGATAGCTGCCGTCAGCGACCATCTCCTTCAGTCCGCTTTCCAACAGGGCTTTCATTTCACTGTCACCTTTGCGCACCGCAAAGCCGATATGCGTGTCGGCTTCGAATTCCGCGCCGGTAGTTTCAAAGGTGTCACCTTTTTCACTGAGCAGTGCCACGGCACCCGGGGTGGAGAGATATTCGGCATCGGCACGTTTTTGCGCCACGGCCACTGCAGAATCGGTGGCTGCCGGGAAGGTCAGCACATTAATTGCCGGTTTTTTGGCTTCCTGGCATTTCTGGTTATCTGCGCGTGCCTGGCTCTCTTCGATACCACCCAGGGTGACGGCGATATTTTTGCCACACAGCGACAGATCGCGGCCGGTGATTTTTTCCGGATTGCCTTTGGCCACCACAACGCGGCTGCCGATTTTCAGATAGGGTACAAAGTCAACCTGCTCGGCGCGGGTAGGGTTGATGTACATCGCCGAGTTGATGATATCCAGACGCTTACCTTGCAGCGCCGGGATCAATCCTTTGAACTCCATCGACATCGGCACCGGTTTTAGCGCCAGCTTTTTCGACAGGGTGGTGATCAGGTCGATATCGAAGCCGGTGAGTTTGCCGTCTTTGGTAAACTCAAAGGGCATAAAGGTGGCGGCGGTGCCGTAAGCCAGTTCACCTTTGGTGATAAGCGTCGGCGCTGCCGCCTGGCTCAACACGGGGATACTCAGGCAAAGGGCAGCCAGAGATACGGTGGCATATCGACGCAAAAAGGTTTTTTTCGGCATGACAGACTCTCTCTTTTGGTGAGCAGGATTGCTCTTTGTGTATCATTAAATACAATTAAGCTCGTGAGTCAAGGCTCTTTTATGGTGCGTTAATGCACGATTTGGGGGATTTATACGCAGGCTTCACCATGAGCGAACATTGTGATATTGTATATTAATCGCAATAAATACTTTAGGTGCCTGCTTTTATGTCCCAAACAGCGACTGCCAGCGGAAGGCGTCTGGCTAACCAAATCCTTGACCTGATACGTGAAGCAAAATTTGAGCCAGGTCATCATCTGCGTGAACAACAATTAGCCGATTTAGCCGGAGTATCACGTACCCCGGTGCGGGCTGCTCTCAAGTTGCTTTGTGAGCTGGGGATCATTGAGGCGCGGCGTAATCAGGGCTTTTTCCTGCTGAAAGCCTACGACGAGCTGCAGCGCATCAGTATCGATGTGCCCACCAGCAGCGATCAGGAACTCTACGAGCAACTGGTCAAAGATCGCATTGCCGGCAAGTTGCCCGACTCGCTTACGCAAATCGAAATTGCCCAGCGCTACGATGCCGATCGCGGCGTGATGTCTCGCACGCTGCTGCGCTTGTCGGAAGATGGGCTGATTGCCCGCAACAAAGGGCACGGCTGGTCATTTTTACCGACGCTGAACAGCGATGTTGCGCTAAGTAACGGCTATGGCTTTCGTCTGATGATTGAGCCGGGAGGCCTGCTTTCTCCGGGATTTCGTGCCGATAAAAGCGCTCTTAAGCGCCTGCGGTTACAGCATATTTACCTGATTACCCACCCCGATATTCTTAACGTCGACAGTCGGCAGATTTTTGAAACCGACGCCACCTTTCACGAAATGCTGGCCGAGTTCAGCGGAAATATTTTTGTCCTCCAGGCCATTGCCCAGCAAAACCGACTGCGTCGTTTGCTGGAGTTTGGCAGCTATACCAACAAACAGCGTGTGCGTGAATGGTGTCAGGAGCACGTCGCCATTATCGACGCCGTGCTGGAAGGCAAGATGGCCGATGCCGCGGAAATGATGCGTCAGCATCTGCAATCGGCGTATCAGATGGTGTTGAACAAAGTCAGTAAATCTAACGACAGAGGTATGTGATGGATTTTGGTATTAAAGGCCGCGTGGCGCTGGTCAGCGGATCAGGCGGCGGTTTGGGCCGTGCCATGGCCATTGCCCTGGCCGCAGAAGGGGCGCAGGTGGCAGTATGTGGCCGCACCGAGGCTGCTTTGCTGGAAACCGTGGCGCTGATCGCCGCGGCAGGAGGCAGTGCCCGTGCTTATGTGCTGGATCTTGCCCAGCCTGAGCGTTTTGACGATGTTTTGACGGCGATCCGTCAGCAACTGGGACCAATCGGTATTCTGGTTAATAACTCCGGCGGGCCGCCACCTTCCAAAGCCAGCGGCGTGCCAGCCGAAACCTGGGCTACGCAGTTTTCCACCATGGTCAGCTCGCTGATCCAACTTACCGACAAAGTGTTGCCGGATATGCGCAGCGCCGGTTGGGGAAGGGTGATCACCAGTACCTCCTCCGGTATTGTTACGCCGATCCCCAATCTCGGCATGTCCAACACCTTGCGTATGGCGCTGGTGGGCTGGTCAAAAACCCTGGCCGGAGAAGTGGCCAGCGAAGGTATTACCGTTAACGTGATCTTGCCTGGGCGTATTGCCACCAAACGTCTGGGTCAGCTTGATAGCGCTCGGGCCGGACGTGAGGGAATTAGCGTGGAACAGGTAGCGCGTAACAGTGCAGCCACCATCCCGCTCGGCCGCTATGGCGAACCCCATGAGTACGGCGCGGTGGCGGCCTTTTTAGCCAGCTGTCAGGCGTCTTACCTGACCGGATCGGTGATCCGCGTTGATGGCGGCATGATCCCGGCAATTTAATCGCTGACTGCCGGACACCCATTGGTGTGCGGCAGCTTTTCTCTCCCCGCCTCACTTCCTGCCTTTTCGCACCGCAGCCATAAGTTTGCATTATGCTGGTGCATACTGACGTTTGATTTCTCTGCCGCCATAGCACATTGCCAAGGCATTTTTCCCCAAGGGTAATCGTTTTTTCTTATTTTATAGGCGATTAGCCGGTCGTACTTTTAAACATTTGTAGATAACTGACTGATTGGCCTGGATCTTGCTGCGTATGGTCACTTGCCAAGGCGAATAAAGTCTTCGCGTAATTATGATCAAGACGTTTTGCGTTAGTCGGGAGTAGCCCCGCGAACCGCTCACCAGGCACGATGGAGACACAGATGAATCTCAGGCGTTTAAAGTACTTCGTGAAAATCGTCGATATCGGCAGTCTTACCCAGGCCGCCGATGTGTTGCATATCGCGCAACCGGCCTTGAGCCAACAGTTGGCGACGCTTGAGGGAGAGTTAAAACAGCAGTTGCTGGTGCGCACCAAGCGCGGCGTAACACCTACCGAAGCGGGCAATATCCTGTATGCCCATGCGCAAACCATTTTACGCCAGTGTGAACAGGCACATAGTGCGGTGAACAGCGCCGGACTGGCGCTTAATGGTCAGGTCTCGGTAGGGATGGCTCCGGGCACCGCTGCGTCGCTGTTGGCATTGCCGCTGTTGCAGGCGGTACGCAGTCAACATCCCGGCATTCTGCTCTATTTAAACGAGAACTTTGGCAGTGAATTGACCGATCAAACGGTTAATGGCCGCATGGATATGGCGGTGCTCTACGGCAACAAGGCGATC
This sequence comes from Rouxiella aceris, assembly GCF_012933545.1. Taxonomy (GTDB): domain Bacteria; phylum Pseudomonadota; class Gammaproteobacteria; order Enterobacterales; family Enterobacteriaceae; genus Rouxiella; species Rouxiella aceris. Next base: position 325,600 of record NZ_JAADJU010000005.1, read on the forward strand.
CCGGGATTATCCTTTGTGCCGTTAATCAAAGAAGATCTCTATCTGGTTGCCACGCATGCCGTGCCTCATCCGGGAAACTATGTCGAGCTTGCCGATGTCGCCAAACTGAATCTGTTTTTGCCACGCACTCACGATGTGCTGCGTAAGCTGGTGGATGAGGCAATGGCCTTGCGCCGGTTGTCGGCGAAAGTGATTGGTGAAATAGAATCGGCCACCACGCTGACTGCCGCCATTGCCAGCGGCCTGGGGGCGACGATTTTACCCGAGTCTGCGGCACGAGCGATTGTCGGCCCGGCCAATGCCTGGATGTCCTGTATCAGTAGCCCGACCATTCAGGCGCCGCTGTCACTCTGTCTGTCCGATCATCTGCCGCTGTCGCAGCCGGCACAGGCGGTGCAAAAAATTCTGTTGGCATTGGTGGCAGAAAACCGCGAAGAAGTCCGCACCTTGCTGGCGGTGGGTTAAATCCCCGGTGCCTTCCACATCGAGGTGGTCAAGCCGCTATCTACCAGGCCAAGCTGGTCGGCGTAAACTGCCTGCCAGTTGGTTTTTTGCTGCTGATAAAGCTGATGATGCTGCATATTGGGCTGATACTCCCTTTCCCAGCGCACCAGCGCCTCACCGGTATCGGCCAGCGAGCGATAGAGCCCTGCGGCCACTCCTGCGGCAATGGCACAGCCCAGAGCTGTCGCCTCTTTAACCTGCGGGACTTTTACCGGTTTTCCGGTTACGTCACTGAGGATCTGACTCCAGAGTTTGCCCTTGGATCCACCACCGGCAAAGACCAGGCTGGAGGCATTAACGCCGGAAAATCCGGCAATCAATTCAAGGTTGCAGGCCGAAACAATGGCGGCATTTTCCTCCAACGCCCGAAACAACGTCTGTTTGTTGCACTTATCTGGGTCAATAGACAAATTAATAAATGACGGTGCGGCGTGATACCAGTTTTTAAAATGCATGGCATCAGAAAAAATCGGCATAACTCCCCAGGCACCCACCGGCACTCGCGCCGCCATCTCTTCGAGCAGACTGTAGGTATCGACCCCCAGCCGTTGCGCCAGCAGCTTCTCTTCGCTGCAAAAGGCATCGCGAAACCAGCGCATGGTTAAACCGGTAAAAAAGCTGATGCATTCCGCCTGTGCCATCCCGGGGATCACGTGGGGATTAATGCGAATATTCATCTGTGGATCGGTCACCGGATGGGGCAGATTAACCACCTGTTGCCAGAAGGTGCCGCCAAATACCGCCGTCTGTCCGGCGCGGACCAGTCCCAGTCCCAGCGAACCCAGTTGGACATCGCCGCCGCCCATGCCCACCGGTGTTCCGGCTAGCAGGCCACACTGTTCGGCACTGCGGGCGCTGAGAGTGCCCAGCAGACTACCGGTCTCCAGTACCGGTGAAAGAATATCGGCGCGTAACCCGGCCATTTCCAGCAGCTCCGGGTGCCAACGCCGGGTTTGCAGACTGAGCATCCCGGTGGTCCCGGCATTGGAGGGATCGACTGCCAGCTCGCCGGTCAGCATATAAGCCAGCCAGTCACTGATCATGGTCAGCGTTGCTGCCTGGCGATAGATATCGGGACGGTGATGGGCCAGCCACAGCAGTCGGGGCATAGCGCCCAACGCCAGGGTCTGACCGGAATGCTGGTAGGCCTCGCGTTCAAACTCTCCCTGATGGATCTCCTTCAGCTCGCTGACCTCACGGCTGGCGCGAGAATCCACGTTGGCACAGGCCCAGATCGGCTCACCGGATTTATCATATAGCACAATGCCTTCACGCATTGAACAGGCAGCGATGGCGGCGATCGCCGAGGCGGGCAAGTGCGCATTGGCCAGCGCCTGACGGATACATTGGCAGGTCAGCGCCCAGTTTTTTTGCAGGTCAAACTCCATCGACCCCGGAATATCAGTCAATGGATTATGTTGCCATTCCGCCTGACCCACGGCGATTTGCTGGCCTTCGAGGGAGAAAATCACCGCGCGGACACTGCCGGTGCCGGCATCCAGCGCCATAAGGTAGGAAGCATGATGTGATGATGAGCAGGAAGGTTCCATATCCGCATTCTCTCCGCTAGCAACGCGAGTTATCTCGCTGGCCGCCAGGGGAGGATGCGCGATGGCGGGACATCGCCTAATAGTGGACGCTATTTGGCAGCGATAACAAATCATTGCCCGGCAAAGTTTGTTAATTGTGATGCGTCTTGCATTTCCAGCCTGCCAGCGGATAAGCCGATGTTGTTGCGGCAAATCAGCGACTAAACTCTGACAAGATAACCCCGGCTGACCCAATTCACAGGAGCGCATAATGGAAGTCACCATGGTCGAAATTAACGTCAAGGCGGACAAGGTTGAAGAATTTCTGCGGGTGTTCAAATTGAACCATCTTGGTGCAATCGCTGAACCAGGAAATTTGCATTTTGATGTTTTACAGGACGAAAATATCGCGACGCGCTTTTATATCTACGAAGCCTATCGCGATAGTGATGCGGTTATTGCCCATAAAAAGACGCCGCACTATCTGGCCTGCGTCGACGCGTTGGAATCATTAATGTCAGAACCGCGCAAAAAAACCAGCTACAAAGGGGTCTTTCCCGAGTAGGCGGCAGTAGAGTGCGGGAGGTCCATGCATGCGGCGGCGATGGCGTTGCCGCATTTATCGTCTATTAACCTTACCTCCGTATAATTATCGATAAATAATATATTTTACTGATGCGTTATTGGAAGTATTAATAATTAAATGGGTCGGTAAGTTTAAAGTTTATTAATTTTTTGACGGTTATATTTTGGTTAAGGCGTGCGCTGCTATTTTCTACCCTCTGTTAAAAAGGAGGGTTTATGAGAAAATATCAACTCATCGCGGGCCTTTGCGCTGTATTGAGTGTTAATGTGGCGATGGCCAAAAATAATATTTCATTATCTGCTGATAATATTACGATGAATACTTCGCTGGGTTGGTTAGGCGGAGAGTCAAAAGAATATGTTTATGATCCCGAAGACGGTCGCAAAATCAGCCAGCTTGACTGGAAAATAAAAAATACGGCCATTATTAAAGGAGATATCTCCTGGAATGCCCTGGATTGGTTGACGCTCAATGCCCGCGGTTGGACCACGCTCGCCTCTGGCAGCGCAGGAATGGACGACTATGACTGGAGCAATCCCGGTCAATCCCACTGGACGGACTGGTCAACGCACCCGCGAACCCGCCTGAATTATGCCAATGAATTTGATGTCAATATAAAAGGCTGGGTGCTGGCGCATCCTTATTATCGACTGGGTGGGGTGCTGGGTTATCAGCAAACGCGTTTTAGCTGGACGGCACACGGCGGCGATTATCAATATGATAATGGCAATATTGTTGGCTCCTTTCCGGATAACCTCAGCGTAATAGGCTATCAGCAAACTTTCAGCGCGCCTTATATTGGTCTGGTGGGGATGTATCGTTATCGGAATTTTGAATTTAATGCCTTATTAAAATTCAGCGCCTGGGTGCAGGCCAAAGACAATGACGAACATTATCGTCGCAGTCTGACTTTTCGCGAGAATACGTATCGCTCGCGCTATTACTCCGTTACCCTTGATGCCGGGTATTATGTCACGCCTAACGCTAAGGTCTTCACCGAGTTAAGCCTGAGTCAATATACTCAGGGGAAAGGCGGCATACATATGATCAATCAGCAAAGCGGGGAGAGCCAGTATCTCGGCGGTGATGCGGCGGGGATCGCCAATAAAAATTACAGCATTACTGCGGGTCTACAGTATCGGTTTTAAATCACGCTAAACAGACCCTGCCAGGCTGAACACCCGGCAGGGTCGGCATTTATGCGTCGCGTTCACGGGGCTGACTGGCGGGGCGCATCATGGCGTAGATCGCCACCAGCGCCGCCAGAAACCCCGAGGCGGCACCGACTCCCAGCGACCAGCGCGGGCCAAAATGGTCGGCGACCCAACCAACAATAGGCGCACCAATCGGCGTACCGCCCAGAGCCACGCCGACGCGCAGCGCCATTACCCGTCCGCGCATGGCGGGCTCGGTGGCCAGTTGCATCAGACTGCTGCTGGTATTGGTAAAGGTGATAGCGGCGATACCGGTGATCACCAAGGCGCCGGCAAAATACCAATAGCCCGGTGCCATGGCGGCCAGCAGACCGCCGATGCCAAATATTACTGCCCCGATCAACAGTGAAGCAAACTGGGGTCTGTCGCGCCCGGCGGCGATCAGTGCACCGGACAGCGTGCCAATGGCCATAAACGACGACAACAAACCATAGCCGCGTGCGTCGGTATGAAAGACGCCCACCGCCATGGTGGAAAGAAATATCGGGAAGTTCAGGCCAAAGGTACCAATTAGAAAGAGCATAATCAGCATGGCTTTCAGATCCGGACGCTGCCAGACATAGCGCAGCCCTTCGCTAAAACTGCCACGTACCCGTTGGGCGCGGGCATTACTCCGCAGCTCTGCCACGCGAAATAAACTCAGCGAAGCGAGGACGGCAACAAAACTAATGCCGTTAAGCAAAAATGCCCAGCCAGTGCCTACCGAAGCGATGGTCAGGCCGGCAATGGCTGGTCCCACCATGCGCGCGGCGTTAAAGGAGGTGGAGTTGAGCGCCACCGCATTGGACAGATCCTCTTCGCCAACCAGCTCGGCAACAAAGGTTTGCCGCACCGGGGCATCAAAGGCGGCGGCACTGCCGAACAGAAAGGCGAAGACATAGACATGCCATAGCTGCACCAGGCCGCTAACGGTAAGCAGACCGAGCAATAACGCCAGCACGCCCATCGTCCCCTGGGTAACCAGCAGTAGTTTGCGCTGATTAAAGTAGTCAGCGGCGAACCCGGTCCACGGCAATAAGAGCATCTGCGGGCCAAACTGTAGCGCCATAACGATACCCACCGCCGAGGCATTATGGTTGGTCAACTGGGTCAGAACTAACCAGTCTTGTGCGGTGCGCTGCATCCAGGTGCCAATATTAGAGATCAGTGCGCCGACTGCCCAGACACGATAGTTGAAGCTGCGCAAAGAACGAAAAGTACCTCGGGTCGCAGTGGTCATAGGCGGAAGACCGCCGGGGAAACGTGTTCATTATGGGTCATGGTTGCTTGTCCAGACAGAGAGTGGCTATGGTTTAAAACTCGGCCAGGCGCTGCAAAAGTTTAACCGCGTCGGCAAGTTGTTGCTGTTCACTGGCAGACAGTTGCGCAAGCATTGCCCGTGTTAGCCAGTCCTCTTTGACCGCCCGGCTGGCATATAGCTTTTGCCGAAACGTTGGCGTCAGGGCGACCAGCGTCTGGCGGCCATCGTGTGGATCAGGGGTACCGTTGACCGCTCCCATGGTCTGCAGCGCCGCGACCGTGACGCGCATAGACTGCGGACGTACGCTTTCAGCTCGCGCCAGCGCCGAGACGGTGGCAGGGCCGTCACGATCCAGACGTAGCAACACCGATTTTTGCGACGAGCTAAAATCACCGGGTTGCGCCTGCTCACGCAAGCGGCGGATCAACTTACCGGCACTAATGCGCACTTCTGCGGCAAGGGCGGCTAGCTGTAAGGCTTCGGGCATAAGGTGGCCTCAGTATGGGAAAAATTGGCATAACAAGATAAGCAGACTCTAACATAACTACAGTTTAACTGTACAGTTTACCTGTGTAGTTTTTGTAGTTGGCAGCATTGTGCCGCGCATAAAAGGATTTATTCATCAGGGAAGGAGGATTGCCGGGCAGGGGAGTGCTATCAGGCCTACAGCGACAATGCGCCGCAGGCCTGTGTCAGGTCTTAGTAGAGTTCGCCCAGGGATGCGGCGTTAAAATCTTCCAGTTCAGCGGAATTGCCGCTGCGGATTTTGCTGACCCAAAGCGGATCGCTGAGAATAGCGCGACCGACGGCGATCAGGTCAAACTCGTTACGTTCCAGGCGATGGATCAGATTATCCAGCCCCGCCGGTTTTGAGCCTTCGCCGCTAAAGGATCCCATAAAGTCGCCGGACAGGCCGACCGAGCCGACGCTGATGGTGGCCGCGCCGGTGATTTTTTTCGCCCAGCCGGCAAAGTTCAGGCCCTGTTCGCCATCAATCTCCGGGAATTCCGGCTCCCAAAAACGACGTTGTGAGCAGTGCAGGATATCGACCCCGGCTTCGACCAGTGGCACCAGCCAATCGCTCATCTCATCAGGTGTCTGCGCCAGGCGGGTGGCAAAGTCCTGCTGCTTCCATTGGCTCAGGCGCAGGATCAGCGGAAAATCATCGCCGACGGCCGCGCGCATGCTTTTTACCACTTCGGCGGCAAAACGCGAGCGCTGCTTGAGGGTGGCACCGCCATATTGGTCAGTACGCTGATTGGTGGCGGCCCAAAAGAACTGATCGATCAGATAACCGTGGGCACCGTGGATCTCGGCGACATCAAAACCTAAACGTTTGGCATCGGCGGCGGCGGCGGCGAAAGCGGCAATGGTATCGGCGATAGCTTCATCGCTCATGGCAACGCCGCGCGGTTGATCGGGCCCGACCAGCCCGGATGGACTTTCCACCGGCGCTTCAGGGACCCATTCGGTCATAAAGCTGGCCACCGAGCCGGTATGCCAGATCTGTGGGCCCATTTTGCCGCCCGCGGCGTGGACTTCATTGATTACCCGTTGCCAGCCGGCAAGGGCCGCTTCACCATAAAATAGCGGAATATTTTCGTCGTTCCTTGAGGCCGGGCGATTAATTACCGTGCCTTCCGAGAGGATTAAGCCCACATCGTTGGCCGCCCGGCGTTGATAATAGGCAGCAATGTTTTCCCCAGGAATACCTTTCGGGGCAAAACTGCGTGTCATGGGGGCCATGACGATACGGTTTTTTAGCGTCAGATTTTTCAGCGTAAAAGGTTTAAATAACGCGTCGACATTTAATGTGGTCATCGTATTGTTATCTCTTGGGTTAGGAGTTTTTTATAGTATATTATGTATACCAGACGTCAATCAGGCACCTGCACGCTACCAGGTAGCCAAAAGGAAACCACCATGTCGAACTCGCAACCGGTTTTTTCCGTTGCTCAATGCCCACACCGTCTGCTGCTCGATCAGATTGCCGATAAATGGTCGGTATTGATCCTCGGTGCACTGTGCGAGAAACCGCTGCGCTTTAATGTGATCAAACGGCAACTTGAAGGCATTACGCAAAAAGCGCTAACGCAAAGTCTGCGGAGGTTGCAGCGCAACGGTATTGTGGAACGGCGTGTGATTGCCACTTCACCGGTGGCCGTCGAGTACGAGATCACACCGCTTGGCCGTACGCTAAAAGAACCTTTTCAGGCTCTCTATAACTGGACCATGACCTATCTACCCGAGGTGGAACGGGCACGTTTGGCTTTTGATCTTGAAATTAATGATTTACGCGAAGCTTATCAACCTACTGCGTAATCACTAATATCTGCGAAGAAAGTTTTTACCGTTCATTGAAGATGGAATATCTCTATTGCTAACGCTTATATCAGCGGGGAAGTGATGTGAAGGGTAATTTCTTCAATACGGATATTTATAAATGGATCACAGACTGCTGACAAAGTCCATTATTAGGGAGAGTGCACCGTTGGGGTCGTAGCGGGCTTGCCCGCCGGAGCGCCCCTGGGTGTGCTATGCCCGGGTATCTCGATCATCAAGACGACTTTGTCATCAAACTCATCACCTCATTCTTTCGCTTGCTAAGTGATAAACATCACTGCGTTCACGCTTACCCACAGCAACAACTGCGATAACCAATATTTCGTCAATAACCTGATATACCAGGCGGAAACCAGAGGCTCGAAGTTTTATTTTATAGCAGTCCTTTATGCCACGTAATTTTGACGATGGAATATGTGGATTTTCACAACATTTTTTTAATTTCTTTGCAAACTGTTGCTGAATGGTCTTATCCAGCTTCTGCCACTCTTTCAGCGCATCTTCCCTGAATTTGACCTTATAATTCATAGATAGCTATCCAGATCTATTTCAAGTAGCGGTTGGTTACCGCGCTCACTGACCAGTTTAACCAGCTCCTGATCATCCAGGGCGTCGAGTATTTTTTCATAGAGTTCTGCGGGTACACAATAGAATGCAGGTTGATTACGGTTCAGTATCGCGACAGGGAAACCGTCACCGGCATTGACTGTAGCCATAGGGTTCTTTTTTAACTCGCTTACGCTGGCGCTGGTATCACTTAAAATAATGTTCGGCATAACTCACCCTCAAGACTGTTTAACAGGTCTTTAAAGGTAGCAATCTAAAGACCTACTAACAAGTCTTTTTAACGTTTTTTGTACAGTTGGGCTGCCCGAGCGTAAACCTCACTCGGTGAAACAGTGAGCGAGACTGAGTCTGTCTGAGCAAATTATTGAGGTATTCTATAACTGGACCATGACCTATCTGCCCGAGGTGAAACGCGCAGGTTTGGCTTTTGATCAGCAAGCTAATGATTTACGCTAAGCCTATCAACCTACTGCGTTATAACGATGATTGCCCTTTGTGGCCCGGAGAATCAGCATGTATGTTCCCCCGCCGTTTCGCGAAAACCGCACCGAAGTGCTTTACGATCTGATTGCTCACTATCCCCTCGGGACGCTGGTCAGCCAGACTGACGGGCAACTGGATGCCATGCATCTGCCGTTTGAGATTAACCTTGCCGACAACGGCACGGCCACCCTGCTGGCCCACGTGGCGCGCGCCAATCCAATCTGGCGCGAAGTGGCCAACGGCAGCGACGTGCTCATCGTGTTTCGCGGCGGTGATGCTTATATTTCCCCGAACTGGTATCCGAGCAAACAGCAAACGCATCGTCAGGTACCCACCTGGAATTATCGCACAGTCCATGTGCGCGGGCAGATTACTTTTCGCGATGACCTGCCGTTTCTGCATGATGTTCTCACCAGGCTGACTGCACGACAAGAAGCCACGCACACGCTGCCCTGGCAAATCGGTGATGCCCCCGAGGACTATATCGCCGGTATGCTCAAGGCGATTGTCGGGGTAGAGATCACCATTAGCGAGATCGTTGGCTGCGTTAAGCTCGGGCAAAATAAAAACCAACAAGACCTGCAAGGGGCAGCAAACGGCGTTATTGAACAGGGTAATCTGATCATTGGCGAAGCCATGCTGGCGGGACTTAAAGATAAAAACTGAGGTCAGGTGGAGGTATTGCGGCAACGGCCATCCTGTGCCGTTGCCGAGGGTTTATAACACCTTGTCCAAAAACTGCTGTGTACGTGAGTGTTGTGGCCGCTCCAACACCTGTGCGGCGCTGCCGCTTTCTACAATACGACCCTCCACCATAAATACCACCCGGTCGGCGACCTGACGGGCAAAACCGATTTCATGGGTTACCACCACCATCGTCACGCCGGAGCGGGCCAGCTTTTTAATGACTTCCAGCACTTCGCCCACCAGTTCGGGATCCAGCGCCGAGGTCGGTTCATCAAATAACATCACTTTCGGGTTAAGGGCCAACGCACGGGCAATGGCGATGCGCTGCTGCTGTCCACCGGAAAGATGCCGTGGCCACGCCTGCGCCTTGTCTCGCAAGCCGACGGTATCAAGCAAGGCATAGGCCTGGGCAATGGCCTGTTTGCGGCTGTACAGTCGATGGACAATCGGCGCTTCGATGATGTTATCCAGTACGGTCATATGTGGGAACAGATTGAAGTTCTGAAAGACATAACCGACCTGGGTGCGCTGTTTAAGGATCGCCCGTTCTTTTAACTCATAAAGTGTATTGCCTTTACGCCGGTAGCCGACGTAATCGCCATCTATCTGAATAAAACCTTCATCTACCCGCTCAAGATGGTTAATGGTGCGCAACAAGGTTGATTTTCCGGACCCGGAAGGGCCGAGGATCACCGTTACCGTGCCAGGTTCAATGGTCAGGCTGACGTTATCCAGCGCCTTGTAGTTACCGTAGTATTTGCTGAGATTACGAATGGCAATGCGTCCGGCAAGTTGTCCAGGCTCTGCCGTCAGGCGTGGTTGTTCTGCCTGCCGCGGGGTCGGACGCTTAACAAAGAGATCAAAAGCTTCTGACATAAGGCATCACTCCGTTTTCATGGTCGGGCCGTGCGCCATTGACGCAGGCGTTGCAGGGTTGTCGGTGCGATATGGCGTATTGCCCCGCGCGAAAAATAGCGTTCGACATAATATTGCAGTATCGACAGGACGGTGGTGATCAGCAGGTACCAGACGGTGGCCACCATCAGCAACGGAATAACCTGTTGCGTGCGGTTGTAGATCACCTGCACGGTATAGAACAGTTCCGGCATCGATAAGACATAAACAATGGATGTGCCCTTGGCCAGGCTGATCACTTCGTTAAAGCCAGTGGGTAAAATAGCGCGTAGCGCCTGCGGTAAAATAATGCGCAAGGTGCGACGCCAGGCGGGTAATCCCAGTGCCGCTGCGGCTTCTTGTTGCCCATGATCGACACCGATAATTCCGCCACGGATAATTTCGGCGGTATAGGCAGATTGCACCAGCGATAACCCCAGTACCGCCACCGAAAATTGATCCAGCAGATCGACGGTGGAATGACGGAAAAATTCAATCGAGGTAAAGGGAATCCCCAGGGACAGGCTGTCGTATAAATAAGAGAAGTTATAGAGAACGATAAGCACCAGCAGCAGCGGCAATGAGCGAAACAGCCAGATATATCCCCAGGCCAGAGCGCTTAATAGATAGGACTTTGATAAGCGCGCCAACGCCAGCAAGGTGCCAAAGATAATGCCAAACAGGGTGCCCAGCAGTGTCAGCAGCAGCGTTTTACCAAGACCGGCGAGGATCACCGGGTCAAAAAACCACTGGCGAAATACTCCCCATTCCCAACGCGGGTTGGTGGCAATGGATTGCACAATGGCCAGCAAAATAAACAGGGCAAAAAAAGCCGCCAACAGGCGCAGCGGATAGCGTGCCGCCACCACCTTTAATGGCCGATCATCAGCGTCATATTTATTGATATCACTCATAAGCCTGCTCCCGGTGCGCGGTCTGCGGCAGGCTGTCGGGCGACAGTAGCTTGATAAACGGCAAGCGTCCGTCATAAGGCGGCAGCGAGTAGCTTTCTGGATCGCGCTGGGTGTCAAACTGCGGTTGATAGTGCAAAGAGAGGTAGAGCCTGACCGCCTCGGGTTGCCGGAAACCGGTGGTCAGAAACAGCCGACGATAACCCAGGTTCAAAGCCAGTTGTTCCAGTTGCCGGACCACTTTTTGCGCCAGCCCCTGACGGCGCAGCGAGGTATCGGTCCAGATCCGTTTTAGCTCGGCAGTCTGCTCGTCGTAACGTTTAAACGCCCCCATGGCAATGGGGCGTCCTTGACGCAACAGCACAATAAACACCCCGTCTGGCGGGGCATAAACGTCTACTGATTCGGCCTCTTGCTCGCCAAAATAGTCGCCGTAACGGGCACGATATTCGCCAAACAAACCGGCAATAACGGCCGCAATCAGCGGGTCATCAGCGCGGGTGTGAATAAAGGTATCCTGGCTCATAAGGTCTCCTCCGTCGATCAATCGCCAAGGCCTGGCGGGTTAATGGTGGAGTGCTCAATTTTTTCCACGCTCTCTCCCCAACGGTCTAATACCTGCAGGTAGCTGCCGTTGGCAATGGCATTATTAAGCGAGGCCTGTACCGCATCGACCAAGCCGTTGCCCTTTTTAAGGGTGACCGCAATATTGGCGGTTTTTGGCCAGCCGCCGGGTACAACCCCTACCAGCCGGGTATTGCCGCTGAGTTTGGCTTTATAGGCACCGGTGACATTGGGGCCAAAGGTGGCATCGGCGCGACCGGACTGTAGCGCCAGCGTCGCAGCGGCATCATCAGTGACATACAGTGGCTGGAAGGGCGCCAGTCCTTTGGCCTGGTTCTCTTTATCCCAGGCGAGCAAAATCGCCTCCTGATTGGTGCCGGAACCGACAATAATGCGCTTACCGGCTATATCTGCTGCGGCGTTGATGGCGGTGATTTTGCTGCCGGTTTTTACATAGAAACCCAGGGTGTCCTGCCGGTAGGTGGCAAAATCAAATTTGGTTTTTCGCTCTTTGGTGACGGTTATATTGTAAATCGCTGCATCATATTTTCCTGAAGTCACCCCCAGCGGCCAGTCCTCCCAGGAGGAGGGCACCAGCTTGAGTTTTAACCCCAGACCGTCGGCGACCAGACGGGCAATATCCGCCTCACTGCCGATCACCGTTTTATTGTCACGGGCAAACAGTCCGAACGGCGGTGCGCTGCCCAATACGGCTACGGCCACGGTTAAGGTTCCGGGTTGTACAAATGAAAAGTTGGCCGGAATTTTAGCGGCAGCCTCGGCATTTTTTGCCGTGTGGATCGGCGTCTCGTTGGCGATCAAATCAATACCCGACGCCGCTTGCGTCAGCGGGGAGAAAGCCAGTAAAGCGGCGATAGTTAACTTTGCGCGATGCACCATTATTATTTTTTATCCTGTAATTATTATTGAATAAGGGGGACTGGCACTATTGCCGAGCGCGGATGTTAAGTAAAACAACAAAATTAACTATTCAAATAAATAAAATGAAAATGACTATCGCAATGAGTGTTGCGGAAATTTTATTGCCAGCGGGATGTAAAAATATAAATGATGAGGTGTTCTCGCTTGCCGTTAGAAAAATAGCAGCATAGGAAAGATGATTTTTCTATTTAGTCCCGCCGCGCTTTTATGGAATTCTTTTTCCTTCGTGTTTGCCAATTTGCTGCCAATTGGCGAGCAAAGGCTGGCTGCGTATTGTCGCCAGCCCGTCCGCCATAAGGGATCCCGTAATGAGTAACCGCAAAAAGAGTATTAAATTAGGCCTGATGTTGCACGGTGCAGGTGGTCATATGAATTCATGGCGCCATGAAAAAGCCCCGGCCGATGCCAGCGTAAATTTCCCCTATTTCCGTGAACTGGCGTTACGCGCCGAGGCGGCAAACTTTGATTTTTTGTTTGTCGCCGATGGTTTGCATATTAATGAAAAATCGCTGCCTCATTTTCTTAATCGGTTTGAACCTATTGCGCTATTGTCCGCATTGGCGGCGGTTACCCAGCGTATTGGCCTGGCGGGCACCATTTCTACCTCTTATAGCGATCCTTTTACCGTGGCCCGCCAACTGGCTTCGATCGACAATATCAGTCAGGGGCGCGCCGGGTGGAATGTGGTGACCTCGCCGCTGGCCGGTTCAGCCAAAAATTTTGGCAAAGCGCATCCTGAACATGCCTTGCGTTATCAGATTGCCGAAGAGTATATCCAGGTAGTACAGGGATTATGGGACTCCTGGGAGGATGATGCCTTTATTCGTGACCGGCAAAGCGGGCAATTTTTTGATGCCGACAAGCTGCATAAACTTAATCATCAGGGGCAGTTTTTTAACGTTGAAGGTCCGCTGAATATTCAGCGTTCACCGCAGGGACAGCCGGTGATCTTTCAGGCCGGCGCATCCGCTGCCGGGATTGCACTGGCGGCCCGATCTGCCGATGCGGTATTTACCAATGCGCGCACGCTTGATGAGGCCGCACTCTACGCTGATAAATTGCAGCATCAGGTGCAGGAGCAGGGACGACAGCCGGTGGGTATCTTCCCCGGTATCAGCCCGATCGTCGGGCAAAGCATAGAGCAGGCGGAAGCAAAATATCAGTATCTGTTGTCGCTGATCTCCGTTGATGATGCGCTGGCCTATCTCGGCCGCTTTTTCGATCACCATGACTTTGCGCAATATCCCCTGGATGGTCCTTTCCCTGAGTTGGGCGATCTGGGGCAAAACAGCTTCCGTTCTACCACCGATGAGATCAAACGGCGGGCAAAAGAGCAGAATCTCAGCCTGCGCGAAGTGGCATTTCAAACCACGCTGCCCAAAGGGGAGTTTTTTGGTACCCCTGAGCAGGTGGCTGATACCCTGATCCGCTGGGTGGAGCAGGGCGGTGCCAGCGGTTTTATTATCAGCGGGCCGGTACTGACCGAGGCCCTTGACGATTTCACCCGCCTGGTATTGCCGGTGCTGGCTGCACGCGGCTATTGGCATCCGAGTACCGAGAGTGTCACCCTGCGCCAGCGTCTGGATATTCCCTTTAAAAATAATCGCTATAGTAAAAAAACGGCGGCGTAAGGGGACGCGGGCTGTGATAACCGCTTAAGGCAACTTAGGCGGTTTTTTTTTGCCGTAATGCAGTTCCGTTTTATGTTGCTTAATTTTCTATGATAAAAGTATCTGCTTAGATTGCTGCGTAATTATTCATGATTATAACTATTGTTATGATAACGATGTTCGGTCAACGTTAAGCACCCGCCCACCTTCGTGATGGGTCGAGTGTTGGTTTTTATCTTGTTTTTTCTTCCAGGGATTTGCTATGTCATCACCGTCCGTAAACTCGGATTCGCTGTTGCAACACCGATCTTTTGTCGCTTTCTGGGTAGCCCGGGCGGCGTCGAGCTTTGGTTTTCAGATGCTGGCTATTGTGGTGAGCTGGCAGATTTATTCCATGACCGGGCGTGCGCTGGACCTCGGGCTGATTGGTCTGGCCCAGTTCCTGCCTTCGGTATCGCTGGCGCTGGTGGCCGGTCATGTAGCGGATCAGTTCGATCGCCGTCGCATTGTATTACTGGGCCAGATGGTTGAAGGGTTGGCGATTGCCGCTCTGGCGGTGTTGAGCATCACCCATCATGTCAATGAGCTGATTGTCCTCGGCCTGATCCTGGTTATCTCCACGGCGAAAGCCATGGAAGCGCCGTCGTTACAATCAATGTTGCCCGCCTTGGTGCCGCCCAATTTGCTGGCGCGGGCCATGGCAGCCAACGGCGTCTCTGGTCAGGCGGCGGCGATGGTCGGCCCGGCACTGGGTGGTTTTTTGTATATTGCCGGGGCAGGAACGGTGTATGCGGTGTGCGCGGCGCTGTATCTGCTGTCAATGCTGATGGTCAGCCGTTTGCGCTATGAGCAGGCACCACCGCGTCGCGTGCCGGCAACTTTCGCCACGCTGTTTGCCGGTATTCACTTTATCCGCCATCGTCCCGATGTGTTGGGGGTGATCTCCCTGGATCTGTTTGCCGTTTTGCTCGGCGGGGCCACGGCGCTACTGCCTATTTTCGCCCATGATATTTTACATACCGGACCCTGGGGACTCGGTCTGCTGCGCGGGGCACCTGCGGTAGGCGGATTATTGGTCGGCTTCTGGCTTAGCCGTCGGGCGTTAAAACGCAATGTTGGGATGATTATGTTTGCCGCCGTGGCGGGCTTTGGTGTGGCTACGCTGGTCTTTGCTTTATCGACCACCTTATGGTTAACCATGCTGGCGCTGTTTGCCCTCGGCGGTTTTGATATGGTCAGTATGGTGATCCGCGGGGCGCTGGTTCAGCTCGATACCCCGGATGATATGCGTGGCCGGGTAAGTGCGGTGAATTCAATCTTTATCAATACTTCCAATCAACTCGGCGAGTTTGAATCGGGCATGCTGGCCGCCTGGGTCGGAGCGGTGCCCGCGGCGGCGTTAGGCGGTATCGGTACCTTGCTGGTGGTGGCCCTGTGGATGGCCTGGTTCCCCAATCTGCGTCGCCGTCAGCATCTGGAAAATGACGCGCCGCAGACACAAACGGCATCCTGACCCCGCTCTCGAGACGGTTTTTCTCGGCTGTATTTGCGTAATTATCAAGGAAAAGGCGGGGTTTTTTCCTGGTGATCCAGATGTCGATTAACGCTTTTGCACGCAGGGAGGCAGGTTATCGTGAGGCATGCCGCATTTATCTCCTTTGTTGCTTAAAGAATGATAAAGAATTTCCCTTGTCTGGCCGATAAAGAGATCAGTCCCGCCATCGCGAGCACGCGCATGACTCATTATTTACTCTGGGGAACATATGGATAATTTTCAAAAAGAAATTGATGAGAGAACAAACCTTACCTCATCGAACAGATTTGAGTTGCTGTTGTTCCAATTGGGGTCATCTCCAGATGAGCCAAAGTCTGAACTGTATGGCATTAACGTGTTTAAGCTGCGCGAAATCGTTCCTATGCCGACGCTGACCAAAGCGGCGGGCATGGTAACGCCAATGATGGGCATGGCGAATATCCGTGGTGAGATTATCCCGGTTATCGATCTGCCATCGGTGGTGGGCTGTGTGCCTAAAACCGGGCTAAATATTTTGCTGGTCACTGAATATGCACGCAGTACCCAGGCGTTTGCCGTCGAATCCGTTGACGATATTGTCCGCCTCGAATGGAGCCAGGTTTTGGCCGCCGAGTCAGGCGTCAAGAGCCGCAACATTACCAGTATTGCCCGTCTGGATACTGATAAGTCCAGCAACCGTCTGGCGTTGGTACTGGATGTTGAACAGATCCTATATGACATTATGCCAGCCAGCCGCAATATCGAAATGGATGACAATCAGACCAAACCGTTCCAGTTAAAACCTGGCTCAGTGGCGATTGTTGCCGAAGATTCCAAAGTTGCGCGTTCAATGCTGGATCAGGGTTTGAAAATGATGAGCATTCCTGCCGAGATGCATATCACCGGTCTGGAAGCCTGGAATAAAATCAGGAAAATGGCCGAAGAAGCCAAGGCAGAAGGGCGGCCTATCTCGGATAAAATTGCCTTTGTATTAACCGATTTGGAAATGCCGGAGATGGATGGCTTTACGTTGACGTTAAATATTAAACGCGATGAATTCCTCAAGAATATCCCGGTTATTATTCACTCGTCATTGTCCGGCAGCGCCAACGAAGATCATGTGCGCAAAGTCGGTGCCGACGGTTACGTAGCAAAATTTGAAATCAATGAACTGGAAGCAGCTATTCACCGCGCATTAGATAGCAAGAAAGCGGTAAATTCCTAACTCGTTTTATTGATAGTGCGGCGGCTCTTGCCAACAGGAATGAGCCGCTACGCTATCTCCGCAAGCTGTGAAATCCTTGCCTTACTGCCATTCCCTTATTTGGTGTCGTGACTCTTCCCTCTCTTTCGCAGCTCAACTGAGCTTCCCGCGCAATCATTGGACCTGAGTGTCCAAAACTGATGCCTTTTTTGAATGTTCATACGCCATGACTTTTTCCAGTAAAAACGTGAAATAACTGTCTGATTATAAATTATGTGCTGTTTTATTTAAGTTATTTTGTATAAAACGATAATAAATAATGTTTTAAGGGAAATTTCCATTGGTTATTATTGCTGTGATTTTAACCATGGCAATGACAAGGATAATCATATGGCTAAGTATTACCGCAACCAACAGATGCCTGAAATTCCGGCCAGGAAAAGGAGTATTACCCGCTATTTTGGTATGGAGGGATAGCGGATGGGATATCGAGAGGATTGTTATGGGCGAGGATTAGCCCTTAATGGCGATAAAACCACAACAGGTGCCAGTTGTATCAGCTCTACGGGATCGCGGGTTTCCTATTTTGGTCGCGGGATCGTCCGGGTGGGGGATGTGACCACCGACTGCCCGAAGTGTGGGCGGTATGGACGCATTATAGATGGTGAATCGAGATCGCAATATTTCGGTGCAGCGGCTGCGGTGGACGGGTCGCTGGTAGTTTGTCACTGCCCGGAAGGCAGTAACCGTGTTATTGCCCCTGCGGGAGAATGGCTGGGACGGGGAAAATCGCCAGAGCAACAAGCAGAGGAAAGACAAAAGGTCCGGCTGGCGACCAGAAAAGCTGAACAAGCTGCACAAGAAAAACGATTAGCAGCAGAAAGAGAGCGCAACCGCGTATTTGCCAAATCCTGTCTGCGCGGAGAAGGATGTAATGATGCCGGAGATCAGTGCGAACCGCACAGCAATTTTGCCCGTATGGCGTTTTATCAGGCAGCACCCGTCACAGATACGACGGCACGACAACACACCGAGTCTGGCAAAAAGCAGCCGTCTGCCGAGGCGATCCCTAAACCCAAGAGGCATAGTGCACTCTATAAATGGCGGTATGGCAATCATGAGGAAATGGATTATCAGGCGGCTTTAGCCACCATGGCAGGTATGGCTCGTGTGCAGACCGCAATGGCCGGGGCCAACGTGCTTACTCCTATAGCCGGAAACCTTGCAGTGCCAGGAACCTGGGCAGTGAGTGCTGCCCGTATCGCAGTTGGCGGCATAGGTGCCCCCCTGGCCGGACTGCTGGTGGGCATGATGCCCGGCAGGTTGAATAACGGTGAGCAGGATTTTATTGACCGTATGCGGCTCGAACAGATGCGGGAAGCACCAACCCGCGTCCGGTTTACCTGGGAGAATGACACTCAGGGTAACCCTGTACCGCACGGCTGGCATACGCCAGCGGGGCAGGATAAAGTACGGGTACGTAGCATGCAGTGGAATAATAGCCGGCAAGCCTATACCTTTACCACGGAAGAGGATGATCCGCTTACCCTTATCTGGACACCAGACAGCTCAGGGATGGAGATTCCGGCCCACACCGGAGATCAATCGCCCCCCCAGCTCCCCGGCTCGGTAATGGTTGATCCCTTACCGGACAATAACGGATTCGATAGCACTGTCAGCCCGGCACCGGAAGAGAAGGGTTTTGCGGATTATATTCTTATTCTGCCCCTGCCAAATATTCCGCCGATCTATATTTATTTGAGTAAACCTCCCGTGGAATTTCTGGAGGTGGAGCTGTATAGCGATTTTATTCGCAGGTCAAGGCAGGGAAAATACGAAGCAGACCATATGCCCTCTAGGGCTGCGGTTGAGCGTTATTATATGAATAAATATCCTACAATGGATATTGAACAAATTACTGAACTTTCAAACAGAGTGGCATCAATTGTAATACCGAAAGAGGTTCACAGAAGGGTAAGCGAGACATTTGGTGGACGTAACTCAGATACTCGAATCGATCTGGACTCTCGCGACCTAAGGGCAGCAGCTGACAGTAACCTTGATGCGATAAAACCAAAATTGCAGGAATACGGTGCAACTGAACAGCAAATTGAGGCAGTAAGAGCAAGAGTGCATGAGCTAAATTCAAAAATAGGGTTATACAAATGACGGTAAATGTCGAAGCGCTGATTAATAGCTTAGGAAAGAGTTATAGCGAGATCGTTGCCTTGGGTTTGCTACCTTATAAAACCGAGCCAAGGGGAGCCTCAGGGTCATCTATACTCACTTTAAACATGGCAAAGGAAGGACTCTTTTTAGCCTTCCACCGAGAGGGAGTCATATTCCGAGAGGTATCTTTGAAAATTCAAAATGATAAGGCCAAAAATTGGATTTTCCCTAGTGATTTACCCTTACCTCTGCAACCCAGTATGTCTCGAGAATGGGTACATAAAACTTTTGGTAAGCCAGACAAAGCAGAGCCACCGCAAGTTGTAGCTAATTTAGCATTTGGCTGGACGGAACGTTTTACGGCTGTGCGGTATCAATTACCCATAACAATGCAAATTAGCTATGATTTGCAAGAGATGGTCAAAAAAGTCACTTTCCTTCCAACATCCGAACTGCGTTGGTAGCGGCAATATGAACTTAAATAGCAGCACACTTTCTTATGTGCTGCTTGATTTTTTATCAGCCATCTTAACGCTGATGTGCGGCTTATTCTCGCAGAGATTAAGCCGCTAAGTGGCAATGATTGACCTAAAGAAGATTAACTTATATCGCTCGACGCTGGTTGTTGCGCCATTGCCGGTTGGCGTTTTTGCAACTGAGCTTCCAGTTCTTCCAGGGATTTACCTTTGGTTTCCGGAACAAATTTCCACATAAACAGCGCCGCCAGCAGGCCCATAACGCCGTATAACCAGTAGGAAAAACCGTTATTGAAATGGGCGTTCAGATAGCTGTTTTTATCCATCATCGGGAAGGTCCAGGAGACCAGGTAATTGGCAATCCACTGTGCCGCCACGGCAATCGACATGGCTTTACTGCGGATACGGTTGGGGAAGATTTCTGCCAGCAGCACCCAGCAGACCGGTCCCCAGGAAATGGCAAATGAAGCGACGTAAAACAGCATGGCACCCAGGGCGACTGTAGGGGACATTTTGGTATAGAACGCGGTTCCCAGGGTGAACATGCCGAAGGCCATCCCCAGTGCACCAATAATTTGTAAGGGCTTACGACCAAAATTATCTACCGTTAAAATGGCAATGGTGGTGAACAGCAGATTTATCACGCCAACAATAATAGTTTGCAGCAGGGCAACATCGGTGCTGGAACCCACGGAACGGAAGACTTCCGGTGCGTAATAGAGCACAACGTTAATACCTACAAACTGCTGGAAGACAGAAAGCAGAATACCAATAACGATAATGCCGATGCCAAACGAAAATAGCGGCGTATTTTTGGTCGGGCTGGCATTTACCGAATTAAGAATATTGCGCAATTCAATTTGGCTCTGCACTTTGCCCAGCAGTTTTTGCAATACGGCGGCTGCTTCGGCATTCATACCTTTTACTGCCAGCCAGCGTGGACTTTCCGGCACGGCAAACAGCAGAATGAAAAACAGCATAGAGGGCACCGCGCCGGAAAGAAACATAAAGCGCCAGCCCATGGTATCCAGCCAGGAGGCGCTACCGGACAGGGCGATGCCGTAGTTGACGCAGTAGACCAGCAGTTGGCCGAGAATAATGGCAAACTGGTTGCAGGCCACCATTCGACCGCGAATTTTGGCCGGAGTAATTTCGGCGATATACATTGGCGAGACCATTGACGCCAGCCCAACACCGATGCCGCCGATAATGCGGTAGATAACAAATTCACTCAGGTAGCCGGAGAGATAATAGGGAATACCGTCGTTGGCGTTAATGGCGCGGTGACCAAATTCGGGAAAGGCCGACCCCACCGCCGACAGACAAAACAGCACCGCCGCGACCAGTAAGGTTTTCTTTCTGCCGAAGCGGGCGCTCAATGGGCCGCCACAGGCACCGCCGATAATGCAGCCGATCAGGGCGCTGGCCACGCAAAAACCGAGTAAAGCGTTTGCCGCCGACTCACTTAATCCACGCGGGGTGATAAAAACCGTGTTCAGCGTTGAAACCGTTCCGGAGATCACCGCCGTATCGTAACCAAATAATAATCCGCCTAATGTCGCAACCAGCGTAATGGATATTATATAGCGATTATTGGCTTTCATCTCAGATGTTGTTGCCATAATGAGCCTCAGATTGTTATTAATTGCTGATGATAAATCAGATGTGTTTTCTCACGACATAAAACATATGCCTCCCGTCTGGTGAAGGAAATTACAATATTTTGTTATCCAACCCGGCGTTTTGCTTTTCATGATAGCGGTCACAGAGCGCACTTTTACGCCATATCTGGGGGTGATAAGCACAATGTGATCGCCGTCATGCTTGCGATTTTACAGAGCGTGTTTATAAAATTTTATAATTGTCAGGTTATTTCTCTTCTTTGCATAATCATCTCGTTGACTTTAATTCGATGACTTATTCATTTTCTGATTATTTTTAGGAGAATTACCATGACCAACTATTTTGACCGCATTGAAAAGATCGCTTACGAAGGAAGTGAAAGTCAGAATGATTTGGCCTTCCATTTTTATAATCCGAATGAAATTATTCTCGGTAAAAGAATGGAAGATCATCTGCGCTTTGCGGCCTGTTACTGGCACACCTTTTGTTGGGCAGGGACCGATATGTTTGGCACCGGCGCTTTTGACCGCCCATGGTTGAGCGCTGGCAGCGAGCTGGAAGCGGCAAAAATGAAAGCCGAGATTGCCTTTGAGTTCTTCAGCAAACTGAATGTGCCTTATTATTGTTTCCATGATGCCGACGTTGCCCCGCAGGGAAATTCGGTGAAGGAGTATTTGCACAATTTTGCGGTGATCAGCGATCTGTTGGCAGAGAAACAGCAACAGACCGGGGTTAAGCTGCTGTGGGGCACCGCCAACTGCTTTAGCCACCCTCGCTACGGCGCAGGTGCGGCCACCAATCCGGATCCGGAAGTCTTTGCCTGGGCGGCCACTCAAGTCAACGCTGCCATGGCGGCCACGCAGAAACTGGGCGGGGAAAACTATGTGTTATGGGGCGGCCGTGAAGGTTATGAAACTCTGCTCAATACCGACCTGAAACGGGAACGTGAACAAATTGGTCGCTTTATGCAGATGGTGGTGGAACATAAGCACCGTCTTGGCTTTAAAGGCACGCTGTTGATTGAACCTAAACCTCAGGAGCCAACCAAACATCAGTACGATTATGATGTTGCTACCGTCTATGGTTTTCTCAAACAGTTCAACCTGGAAAATGAAATCAAGGTTAATGTCGAAGCTAACCATGCCACGCTGGCAGGGCATTCGTTCCATCATGAAATTGCCACGGCGGCATCGCTGGGGATCTTTGGTTCTGTCGATGCCAACCGCGGCGATTTACAATTGGGTTGGGATACCGACCAGTTCCCGAACAGCGTGGAAGAAAATGCGCTGATTATGTATGAAATCCTCAAAGTGGGCGGTTTCACTACCGGCGGGTTGAACTTTGATGCCAAAGTTCGCCGCCAGAGCACCGACCCCTACGATCTTTTCTACGGTCATATTGGTGGTATGGACGTGATGGCCCAAGGGCTGCGCATAGCCGCTCGCCTGATCGAAGAAGGACGACTGGAAAAAGCGCGTGAAGCACGCTATGCCGGTTGGGGCAGCAAGCTGGGTCAAAATATTCTGGCAGGGAATATGTCACTGACCGATCTGGCGGGCTATACCGAAAAATCGGCATTATATCCGCAGCATCAAAGCGGTCAGCAAGAACGTCTGGAAAATATCGTTAACCAGGCCATTTACCGCTAACAGACCCGCGATTTTCAGCAGAACGCCAGAGGAAACTGGATATGTATATAGGAATTGATCTCGGTACTTCAGGGGTTAAGGTTGTCTTGCTCAATGAAGAGAACCAGGTGTTGGCCAGCCAGACGGAGAAATTGACAGTTTCCCGTCCCCAACCCTTGTGGTCCGAACAGGACCCGGAAATGTGGTGGCAGGCGACGGATCGCGCCATGCAATCTCTGGCGCAACAGCATTCGCTCAAGTCTGTGCGGGCGCTGGGGCTGACCGGGCAAATGCACGGCGCCGTTCTGCTGGATCGACAGCATCAGGTGTTGCGCCCGGCGATTTTATGGAATGACGGGCGCAGTGCCCAAGCTTGTCAGCAACTGGAGCATAGCGTACCGGCATCACGGCAGATCACCGGTAACCTGATGATGCCGGGGTTTACTGCGCCTAAACTGCTGTGGGTCAAGGAGCACGAGCCGGAAATTTTCCGTCAAACCGCACGGGTGTTGCTGCCGAAGGATTATCTGCGTTGGCGCATGACCGGGGATTTTGCTAGCGATATGTCAGATGCCGCCGGCACCATGTGGCTGGATGTCGGCAAACGCGACTGGAGCGATACACTGCTTGCCGCCTGTGGCCTGTCGCGGGATCATATGCCGGCGCTGTTTGAAGGTAATCAGGTCACTGGCACGGTGCGCAGCGAGCTGTCACAACGCTGGGGACTGCCAGTCAATCTGCCGGTGGTGGCGGGTGGAGGCGATAATGCTGCCGGTGCCATTGGCGCAGGGATCTGGCGTGAGGGGCAGGCGATGTTATCGCTGGGGACTTCCGGCGTTTACTTCGCGGTAAGTAACGGGTTTTTAAGTAACCCCGAACAGGCGGTGCACAGCTTCTGTCACGCTCTGCCTGGTACCTGGCATTTGATGTCGGTGATGCTCAGTGCGGCATCCTGCCTTGACTGGGCGGCACGGTTGACCGGACAGCCTTCCGTCCCGGCCTTGCTGGTGCTGGCCGAAAGCGTACAGATCAGTGAACGTTCGCCCTGTTTTTTACCTTATCTTTCCGGTGAGCGGACACCGCATAATGACCCTTATGCTACCGGCCTGTTCTGGGGCTTTACTCATCAACATGGTCCGGCAGATTTGGCAATGGCGGTACTGGAAGGGGTGAGCCTCGGGTTGGCCGAGGGCATGTCGGTATTACATGCCACCGGCATTAAGCCCACATCGGTCACCCTGATCGGCGGCGGGGCAAAAAGTCACTTCTGGCGGCAGTTATTGGCGGATATCAGCGGTATGGTTATTGATTACCGTAGCGGTGGCGATGTGGGACCGGCACTGGGCGCGGCGCGACTGGCCAGACTCAGTTGTTATCCCGGTGTTTCTCCCGGTGATCTATTGCCGGAACTGCCGCTGGAGTCCAGCTATAGTCCACGGCCAGAACGCTATGATTTTTACCAGCAACGACAAGCGCGTTTCCGCCAGCTTTATCAACAAACTGCGGCGATCAAATAGTCCGGCCTGACTCAGGGCGTGGTTAACACGCCTTTACCATCCAGCCCTTCCTCGCGAAGGGCAAACCACGTTGTCTGATATTATCTCCTTCTTTTCAATACGCTGCCCATTAACTTCGTGTCGTTAAAGCTAAATTTATCTGTCGATCACAGTTCCGAGCTGAATAAGTGGCGGTCTGCCGTCTGGTGATGCTACAGGTTACAGCGCCGGATGACGGCTATCCGGGAAAAGGAAAACATCATGCTCAAAAGTCATTACCACTCCAGCGTTCAGGCGAGGATCTCTTTGCTGTTTAATGCCAATAAGGCTTATGACCGGCAGATAATTGAAGGCATAGGGGAATTTTTCCATGCCTCGCAGTGCGACTGGGACATTTATATTGAAGAAGACTTTAGTGCCCGCCATTTTAACAACAATATCCTTTCCAGCAGCGGGATTATTGCCGATTTTGACGACGAAGAGATGGCGCGACAGCTTAGCCAGATTGCAGTTCCGGTGGTCGGCGTGGGCGGTTCTTACAGCGATCGACAAAATTATCCTCCGGTGCCTTATGTCGCCACCGATAACCAGGCGCTGGTGGCGGCGGCACTGGATCATCTTATTGAGAAAGGTATTGAGCATTTTGCCTTTTATGGCCTGACGGCCGATGCGGGGAAACGCTGGGCGCAGGAGCGTGCTTCGGCCTTTGTTCGCCTGACCACGGACATGTCTTATCCCGGGCTCGTATATGAGGGAATGGTCACCGACAGTCATACCTGGGAGAGTGCCCAACTGAAATTGGCCGAGTGGTTGAAAACCCTGCCACCCCAAACCGGTATTATTGCGGTCACCGACGCTCGCGCTCGTCATATCCTGCAAACCTGCGAATATAACGGTATTGCCGTCCCGGAAAGCCTGTGCGTGATTGGCATTGATAATGAAGAACTGACCGGCTATCTGTCGCGAATTTCGCTCTCCTCAGTGATGCAGGGCACCCGCAAGATGGGATTTGAGGCGGCAAAACTGTTGGATGCGCTGCTCTCCGAAAGGCGGATCTCTGCTGACCCGGTGATTATTCCGCCGGAAAGTGTCATCGCCCGGCAGTCCACCGATTACCGTTCGATTGTTGACACTATGGTGGTCAGGGCGATGTGGTTTATCCGTAAAAACGCCTGTCGCGGTATTACCGTTGAACATGTGCTGGAAGCCATTGGTACCTCACGTTCCAATCTCGACAAAAAATTTATCACCGAGATGGATATGAGCATTCATAAAGTGATCCAGGTGGAAAAACTGGCGAGAGCAAAAGAGCTGCTTAAAACGACAACGCTACCAGTTGCCGAAATCAGCCGATTATGCGGCTACAACACACCGCAATATTTTTGTGCCACCTTCCAGCATGAATTGGCCATGACCCCGGTGCAGTATCGCAGTAGCCAGGGTAGTGTTCAGCGGCAATAAAGGGCAGGGGGCCGTTAAGCTAGCCCCCTGTGTATCTGCCGTTCTGATATCGCGTTCCTGCCATTGCCGAGGGAGAGCAGCGGCTTTTAATTTCCGTTATCCACCGAAATAGTGGAATACGTCTCCAGCTTCCCGATAAAGGGAAATGCATCTCTGTTGTTGTCCCGGCACACTCACATTATCGCTTTACAGCTATATAGCTTGTGAGCTATATTAATGGGGAGGTCCTGTGTGGAAAATTGAGACAACAGATAGATTTGATAACTGGTTTATTTCGCTTAATGATACCGACCGTGCCTGTGTGCTTGCTGCCTTAATTGTCTTGCGGGAGAGGGGGCCTGGGTTATCCAGACCTTATGCCGATACCCTCAAAGGCTGTCGTTATAGCAATATGAAAGAACTGCGCATACAGAGTCGTGGCGAGCCCATCAGGGCATTTTTTGCCTTCGATCCTTACCGTACCGGCATTGTGCTATGTGCAGGTAATAAAGCCGGCAATGAAAAACGTTTTTATAACGAGATGATCCCGCTGGCCGAGCGCGAGTTTAGCAACTGGCTGAACAATACAGAAAAGAAGGAGTAACGTTATGGGCAGAACGCTGGAACAGCTTCTTGCAGATGAAAAACCGGCAGTGGTCGCCGATGCTCAGGCGATGGCTACCAATATCCTGCTTGATATCAACCTTGCCGAATTGCGCGAGAAGGTACAGAAAACGCAGGTAGAGATGGCGCAGGCGCTGGGTATCAAACAACCCACCGTGGCCGGAATGGAAAAACCGGGCCGCGATCTGAAGCTTTCCACCCTGAAACGCTACATTGACGCTGCGGGTGGCAAACTGCGCCTGGATATTGAACTCCCGGATGGCTCGCACTACGTATTTGCACTGTAAGCAACGGCGTGCGCAAAGTGAGGTGTTTGCACTTGCTATCGCAGCGAATAAGCAGTAATCATCATTTATGGTTGCTTATAATGCAAACGAGGTTTCACAAACTCAAATTACGTACAGAGCGTGGTTTTTATGTGTCTTAGTGCCAATGTTGATTTAACGAAATGAGAAAGCTATCGCTTTTACAATAATTATTTTATCCATTCCTCGCCATTTTAAAATACCCTCAGTTATTGTTTTTAGCTCACTAAAATAAGGCGATTTTTTATTACTTTGCTCATATTGTTCGCCTTTTAATTTAATATCCTCTTGGATCCAGCTAATACGTGAGTCAAAAAACTCATCAGCTGTCAAATTATAGTGCTGAGTCCATACCAGATAAACCCACCCTTCAAGTTGATGTCCAAAAACAATTTTTTCGGGTGGCCCCTCCTCAAACGCAAGCCGTTCATCAAATCGTCTCAAAGGGTGTTAAGAGCCCTAATGTCAGGCTTCAACCTCATGTGTTATACGATTGCGCAAATCTCTTCTTGCCAGTTCGGCAACCCAGAAGCAGAACATATGCCCGGTAATTTCAGAAAAGTGTTCAGCCAGTGGTTGATTCCAGGGAGCTGGTACCGTGCCGAAAAGCGGTAAAATAACCACGTGAAAGATAAACCAGATAAATAAGCCGTATAAGCTACCCTGCCAAAGGGTAATACCCTTTTTAAACTCGGCGATAATGCAATAGAGCATGGTGAAGGTAATAGAAAAACCGAAATGCATAATCAGGCTGTAGGTAGGGCGGGGATTATCGTTATAACGGTATGTTGAGTGGGTAAAGTCAAAAGAAAAGCCTAACTGCTGAAGGATTTCCTGTGGTGGGTTTGTCAGATCTCGCAAAGGCGTTCTGGGTGGAAAGGGGATTTCCCAGCCAAATTTTGTAATAGCGCAAACGATACTCGCCAAAATACCAAGCAAAATGGCTAACAGAATTTTTTCTTTGGTCGTTGTTGATTGAAATGACATTTGTGTGACCTCAAGTGATTACCGCCGTTATTTTCTAAGGGCAAGTATCCCCCTGAGCGCCTAAGGAAGTGTGATCTGGATCAATGATGATGGGTGAAAAAAGGCAATTTTGTTACTGGACTATGGAGATTTTTTCTGTACAAAGCAGTGGGGTAAGCCCTGCGTTGCAGGGTGCCATTTACGTGTTCCGGGGACATACTGGATAGCGGCGATCCCCCTGTTTTTGTTTATTTATCCGATGTTGGCAACCATCTGCTGGCACCGGCTATGGCGATGAGACTGGTTTTTACCGATACCAATAATGCCGCTCAAAAAGTGACGATGAAATTTACTTCTGCAAAAAACCAGAGGAAGCCATCTAAGGAGTTACCTCGTTACGATCCGGCCTTGGTTTCTTTTAAACAGATTAAAGAACTGGGGCGGACGCCATATATTAATTCGGGATAATTAGTAAAAGTGCACTTAACATAAATTTCAAATTTAAATTAATTTAATTAACGTCGGCGCAACTTTTGCCGATAACCTTGACTTACCGCCCGCATCTATCCTGGAGAGGGCATTGGGTTTCAGGGAGCCATATGAACATTACAAAGCGCCTTTTACTGACGTTTTCACTGCTTTCTAGTGCACTCATTGCGCTGGGTGTCATTTCAATCGTGTTGATTATGGGATTTCAATCTCGTTTTGAATATGTCCAGGAGAACTCTGTTCCTTCAATAAAAGACATCAGTAAGCAGATAGAACAAAGCGAACAGCTTTTGCTCACATTGTATAGACACCAGGGGCTGGCGGATAATAGTAAGATGCCTGAACTGGAAAACCTTATCCAGCAACGAATTGCCGGGCTCAAATCAATTACCGATTATTATCTGGCAAATGAGATATCCAATGCCGAAGATGAAAGACTCACCCGCGCAGCCTATGACAATATTCGTAAAATAGAGGGTATGCTGCCTGCTTTTCTGACTGCTTCTCGTGCGCATCAGGATGAGATCAGTCTTGCGCTACTCAACGGAGATAAGGGGGTCGGCAATGCTATTGGGCTACTCGTGGCGGATTTCCATAAACAACTAGACCTGAATGTTGATCTTGGTGTTGGCCTGCGGGCAACCAACCGCAGCATCTTTAACACCACCATCTGGGGAATGGCGATCGGAGTGAGTGCAACTATTCTGCTGTTGGGTATTCTGGCCATCGCCACCATCCGACGCGTACGCAGAAGTTTGCTGGCTATCGGGGATATTATGAATATCGCCAGTGACCGACTTGACCTTACGGTCATCGCCGATGCTAGTCGCGCTGATGAAGTGGGTAATATGGCGCGGGCTTTCAACAGCCTGATGCAACGCGTATCGGAAGCCTTGCGTTCTGTCAGTGCAGCTTCTCAGTCGGTCAGTAGTGCTTCGTCACAGATTGCCGCCGGTAATGAAGATCTCTCTTCCCGAACCGAGCAACAGGCTGCCTCTCTGGAGCAAACCGCCGCCAGTATGACCGAACTCAGTGAGACGGTACGACATACCGCAGACAACACGCGACAAGCGAGCCTGTTGGCCGAAAGCATGAATAAGCTATCCGCCAAGAGTGCAGTATCGCTTGAGACAATGTTGGGGACAATGGGGGATATCCGCAGTAGTTCTCGCAAGGTGACTGAAATTATCACTTTGATTGAAGGTATTGCCTTTCAGACCAATATCCTGGCTTTAAACGCCGCGGTGGAAGCCGCACGAGCCGGTGAACATGGCAGGGGATTTGCCGTGGTTGCGGGCGAGGTGAGGAATCTTTCGCAACGTTCCACAGTGGCTGCGCGCGAGATTAAGCAGTTGCTTGATGTCTCTGCCAGTCTGGTCGAAGCCGGCGCAAACCAGGCGGGTGATGTTAGCGAAAATATGACCGATATGGGGACTATCATTAAGCAAGTGACTGACCTGGTGAATGAGATTGCCTCTGCGGCCAAAGAGCAGAGCCAGGGGATCGATCAGGTTCATCTTGCTGTTAATCAGATGGATGATGTGACCCAACAGAACGCCGCGTTGGTACAAGAAGCGTCGGCTGCATCCCGCTCACTGCAGGAACAGGCCAACGAACTGTCCCGTTTGGTGGCTGAATTTAAAGTCAAACAGGAAACGGGAGAGCGGCAAATGTTGGTAAAAGCGGCACCTCAACTTGCTGCCAATCCGCGTGCTGAACAGAAAAAATTAGCTGTTGCAGATGAAAATAACTGGCAAAAATTTTAAGAAGGTTGATGCAGTCATAGAACGACTAATACTATCCCGATATTTGCAGGATATACAATAATGACGACTGAGCATCTGGAAAAGCATAAGGCATTGTTGGAAAACTTCGAGCAGATGGTTGAGTTACTGAACCAGCTCACTGTCGGGAAGTATAACTCGCTGGAACTCTATATTAATAACTGCCACCATTTCCGGGCTCGTATACTGGAAGTTCAAGAGTTATTGGTTGATGAGTCTTTTGAACAATATCTGATGAAAAATGATGTTGCGCTCTATTGCGGGATATACAGTATGAGTATGGCCATCGCAATGTTGGCCAATATGCTGGAAAATCTAAAAAATTTCGCATCCTGAAGCGTGTATTTTCTTATTGCAAGCCCTGTTGCCCGCAGGCAACAGGGCTTGCACTATCTGTTTTGCTGCCGTTATAAAATACCAGCAGATTTGATAGAGCCAAGGTTACTGAGGCTCAGCGTGTCATTAATAAGTAAAGTTTCGACCAGAGAATGACATTTCCTGATTAGGCTAGCAAAAGGCAGAAGCATGATACGAGCTATTTTGATATTGGCCTTCTTTAGCGGCACGGCGCTGGCTGCACCCTGTTGCGGGCCGATAATGCCGGCAGGGCAGCATCTAAGCCAGGTACTGGATGCTTCGAATGTCGAACACCTCTGGCTGGCGCGTGAGCATGTCAATTGGCAAACGGGGATGCGCGACCGTCCGATAGATACAGCAAATCATAGGCACGTCGCCACCCACTGTAGCGCTTTTATTGCCGCGATCGGCGAACGGTTGGGGGTTTATGTGTTACGCCCACCGCAACATGGACCAGTACTGCTGGCCAATGCGCAAAATAAGTGGTTGAGTTCCACTGAGGGGCAAGCGCAAGGCTGGCGGCACCTTGTCGATGCACGAAGCGCACAAAGCCTGGCCAATGAGGGAAAGTTAGTGCTGATCTCCTACGCCAACCCGGATCCGCACCGGCCCGGCCATATTGTGATCGTGCGTCCGTCAGAAAAGTCGTTGACAGATTTGGCCAATGACGGCCCGGAGATTATTCAGGCCGGAATGACCAACCATAACCACTGGCAGGCATCTTCTGCCTTTGCCTATCACCCTGGTTCCTGGCCCAATGGGGTGAGCTATTTTGTGCATGACGTGCAGTAAATTGTGCACCGCCTTTCGCCGATAAGTTCTGATAATGCGCTGTAGGCACCATAATGGTGCGAGTTGTTTGTTTTTAGTGCTAATACCCCATTATTTGTTGCCGATTCCTACCCGCCACCCTCTCCCGATCCCCGCGCAACCGCCAATATCCGTGACTTTGTTAAGTTGGCATCCTGTTTGCTAGGTTGTACATACAAGATAATACATGTCAGGACTGCAGAAAGCGCAAAGGCAGGTGCCCTGTAAAAAACTTTCCGTAATGTGGCTGGAAACGTAATGATTTCATTTGAGAACATAAGCAAATTTTACGCAGATGGCACTGTGGCCGTCGACAGGCTGTCATTCAGTGCACCGACAGGGAAAATCACCATGCTGGTTGGCCCTTCTGGCTGCGGCAAAACAACGTCATTGCGCATGATCAACCGTTTAATCGAACCTTCTTCGGGGAGCATTTTGCTTAATGGCCAACCGACGGCAGGGATGGATCTGGTGAAGTTGCGGCGAAAAATTGGTTATGTGATCCAGAATGCCGGGTTGTTTCCGCATAAAACCGTACAGGACAACATTGCCGTTACCGCGCTGCTCAATGGGGCGACACGCACGGCGGCACGGAAAAAAGCGCAGGAACTTCTTGAACTGGTTGGATTGTCACTGGCGATGGCTGAGCGCTATCCGTGGCAACTGTCCGGAGGTCAGCAGCAAAGGGTCGGCGTGGCCCGCGCATTGGCCTCGGATCCTGAGTTTATGCTGATGGATGAACCTTTTAGCGCCGTCGACCCGGTAGTTCGCGAACAGCTACAGGATGAGTTTTTACGTTTGCAACGTGAAATCGGTAAGACCATTATCATGGTCACCCACGACATTGACGAGGCGATGAAATTAGGCGACCAGGTCGCAGTATTTCGACCCGGTGGTCTTCTGGCGCAAATTGCCTCGCCGGTAAATTTGTTGAATCAACCGCAAGATACTTTTGTCGCCGACTTTATTGGACGGGACCGCGGATACCGTAAACTGGCTTTTGACCTGATCCCTGAAAATATCGCTCTGGATAACGAGAAGGTGATTGCGCCAGGAATGGCAGTCAGCGAAGCCCGGCTAGTAGCCGGTAATGAATCCTGGGTGCTGGTGGTGGAAAATAATTGCCCACTAGGTTGGTACGATCTCGAGCAAAATAAAACCATCGTCGAAGTTGCGGATATTAATCTTGGTAGCACCTTTGCACCTGGAAATGGCACGCTGCGGCAACTGATGGACGCGGTGTTGAGTTCTCCCTGTCAGCGTGGAATTGTGGTCGATGAACAGCAGCAATTTATCGGCACGGTAAATATTGAACAGGTGTTTTCGCTTTCCCGCGCTCGGGTGATGAGGTAATAGCATGCGCTTTGACTGGTTGTTTCAGCAGCGGGAAAATATATTAACGCTGCTCGGCTGGCATATTTATCTGTCTATTATTCCGGTGCTCATCGGGCTGGCTTTGGCCATTCCGGTTGGCGGTATTCTTCATCGCTGCGGAAAATTCAAAGACGGCATTCTTAATTTGTTAGGGCTGCTTTATACCATTCCTTCACTGGCGTTATTTGTTTTATTACCTGGACTACTGGGCAGTAAAATTCTCGATACCGTCAATGTCGTCGTTGCCTTAACGCTGTATGCCTTTGCCTTGTTGATCCGCACAGTTTGTGACGGGCTGGACTCTGTTCCTGAGGATACCCATCAGGCTGCCGTTGCCATGGGATACCGGCCGGTGCAGCGTTTTTTCAGTGTTGAGCTGCCACTGGCTGTGCCAGTGATCGCTGCAGGAATGCGCGTGGTGGTGGTATCGAATGTCAGTATTGTTTCAATTTCAGCGCTGGTCGGCATGCCGCAGCTTGGCGCGTTATTTACTCAGGGCTTTCAATTGCATTTCCTGACGCCAATTATTGCCGGTATTTTTCTGTGCATTGTGCTGGCACTGCTGTTGGATAATCTGGTGGTCCGCACCGGCAATAGAATCACCGCCTGGCAACCAAAAAGGAATGCGAAATGATTAACTGGTTGCTCGACCCCGTCCACTGGCTCAATGACGACGGACTGTTGATGCTGATTTTGCAGCATCTGACTTACAGCATTGAAGCCTTGTTTATTGCCGTGGTTATTGCATTCCCGATTGGTTGTTATGTCGGCCATACGGGCAAAGGCGCGATGTTATTAATTGGCAGTGCAAATGCCATGCGGGCATTGCCTTCTTTCGGGCTGATTATCTTGCTGGTCATTATTTTTGGGCCGGTATTTGAATCCGATCTGGCATTTATTGTGCCTTGTCTGATTGTGCTGATTATTCTGGCATTACCGCCCATTATGATGGGAGTGTATTCTGGTATCAGAGCCATTAATCCGGCGATTATTGATGCGGCAATTGGTATGGGATATTCCCCCTGGAAATTATTGCTGGCCGTGGAGATCCCCTGTGCGCTGGCGTTAATATTATCCGGCATACGCAGTGCCGCATTACAAATAGTTTCTACTGCCACCATTGCAGCCTATGTTTCACTCGGTGGGTTAGGGCGTCTTATTATAGATGGCCGTGCGCAGAACGATTATCCGCAGATGGTGGCAGGTGCGTTGATGGTGGGGATATTAGCCTTATTGGTCGATGTGTTTTTCTCATTTTTAATCCGTTTTATGGTCTCACCAGGTATCAGGCAGCGTGAACGCCGTCGTAAAAGACCTCTCCCTTTATCGAATAGCTGAAGTATCTACTTACTCATTCTGGAGCCTAAAAAAATGAAATTGAAAAATCTGCTCGCCGTTGCCCTGTTTTCTGCTGCTGTAGTACATGCCCCGCTGGCCTTCTCGGCTGATAGCGGCGAAACCATTATCATCGGCTCCGCCGACTTTCCGGAAAGCCAGCTGATCGCCACCCTTTATGCGCAGGCGCTGGCCGCCAAAAATATCAAAGTGGAAACCAAACTGAATATCGGTAGCCGTGAGGTTTATATGCCTGCTCTGCTCGACGGTTCCATCAACCTGATCCCGGAATACAACGGTGCCACCCTCAGTTATCTCGACGAAAAGACCCAGGCGCACTCGGCTGAAGAGGTGTCAGCAGCACTGGCCAAGGCATTACCGGAAAAAATAAAAATGCTGGATATTTCTGCCGCCCAGGACAGCGATGTGTTGGCTGTGACAGAAAAAACCGCCAAGAAATACAACCTGAAAGACATCAGCGATCTGGCACCTGTCGCCAAAACGCTGGTATTGGGTGGTCCGGCGGAATGGAAAACTCGTCGCGAAGGTGTGAAAGGCTTGAGTGAGGTTTATGGCTTAACCTTCAAAAACTTTAAGGTGCTTGATGTTGCCGGTCCGCTGACCCTGTCTGCGTTGACTAATAATCAGATCCAGGTAGCGGATATGACCTCCACCGATCCGGCAATGAAAACCAAAAATCTGCTGGCGTTGGAAGATTCCAAACACTTGTTCCCTGCGCAAAATATTGTGCCGTTGATTGCCAAAGACAAAGCCAGTGATGTGGTTACCACCACGCTCAATGCGGTTTCCAAACAGCTGACTACCGGCGATCTGGTGGTAATGAACGGCAAATTGGCAAATTTTGAAAGCGTCGATGCCGTCGCGAAAGCGTGGCTGACGCAACACGGTTTCAATAAATGATGACGCAACCTGTAACTTTAGGCACTGCCGAAACCTCCATTCGCGACATTGTTGATATTGCCTACGGGGCCGAGGTGTTACTCGACTCGGCAGCATTAGCGGGAATGCAGACGATAAGCGAAAAAATCAGGCAGGCAATCGCTGAGAATAAGGTGATTTATGGGCTGACTACCGGCGTGGGCGATCTTGTCACCCAGCGGTTATCACCGGAACAAATCTCGGATGTGCAGCTTAATATGCTGAAAAGTCATGCCTGCGGCATCGGGCCCGATCTGGCGCAGCACGAAGTACGGGCCATGATGGCGGTGATGATAAAATCCCTGTTACAGGGGTTTAGTGGCGTCAGTCCGCAGCTGGTGCTGACTATGGCGGAAATGCTTAACCAGGGCGTGATCCCCTGGTCACCGGCCAAAGGCTCGGTCGGCTATCTGATCGCCACGGCGCATATTGGCCTGTCGGTGTTTGGTTACGGAAAAGCGTATTATCAGGGCGAACTGTTAGCCGCGCGGGAAGCACTGCAACGCGCGGGGATTGCCGTGCGCATACCCGGTCCGCGCGAAGGTCACGCGCTGGTCAGCGGTACTTACGAAATCACCGCACTCGGTTGTCTGGCTGTGGACGCCTTCCGGGAGTTGATCCCGGTGGCGGACGCCGCCGGAGGCATGAGCCTGGAAGTGCTTAAAGGTAATATCCGCTGTTATGACGCCCGTCTCCATGCCATAAGGCCACATCAAGGTCAGCAGGAAACGGCGCGCATCCTGCGTTGTCTGCTACGCGACAGTGAGATCCTGGATAAATACCGTGATTTCCGCGTTCAGGATGCCCTGAGCCTGCGTTGTATTCCGCAAATGCATGGCGCGGTACGGGATGTGCTCAGTTATTGCCAGAGTACGCTGACTACCGAGGTCAATTCGGTCACTGATAATCCGGTATTTATGATCGAAGACGGAGAGCTGCAGGTGCTGCCGGGCGGCAATGGACACGGTGCTCCGCTCGCGCTGTGCCTCGATGCGCTGGCTATTGCTATTGCCCAGCTCAGCACGGGTTCGCAGGCGCGTTCCGATCGTCTGACCAATTCCCATCTTAGCGGCTTACCGGCCTTTTTAGTGGCAAACGGCGGGGCGTATTCAGGAATGATGATCCCGCCTTATGCTGCTGCCGCGCTGGCCGGGGAAAACCGCGCACTGGCGGCACCGGCCAGCGTACATACCGTAGCAACCTGTGCCGGGCAGGAAGATCATATTTCGATGGGGGTGACGGCGGCGCGCAATGCCATTGATGCTGTGGAAAATGCCATTGATATTGTGGCGATAGAAATACTGTGCGCCACCCAGGCGGTAGAGTTTCACCGTCCTCTGCGGGCGTCTACGGGCAGCGAAACAGTGCTTGCACTGGTACGTCAGCAGGTGGCCTTCCGGCAAAGCGATGAGGAAATGTACCCGGATATGCTGGCTATTCGGCAGTTAATCAAACAGGGGACGCTTTACCAGGCGCTGAAACCGCTTATTTTCCCGGAAACTGAGCTGGCATAAGGACGATGGCAACGTTACCGTTGCTCTGGATGGTATTTTTTTGATTAACCCGCCCTGGGTTCAGGGCGGGTTAAATATGCCGTCATATGAGCAGCAGGTTTGATGGGGGCTTATTTTTGCTCTTTGCTTTGCTGTAAGCAGCTCAGGAAAGCCTCTCTGACCAGTTGGGCATTCACTTGCAGGCACAACGTCTGCTCGCCGCACTCGGCAAAGGGATCATAACGGGAGGCTAAATGGGTAAGTCGACGGAGTGTCTGCCCCAAAGAAATACCTTCCGTTACCACTCTGACCGGCGATTTAACCGTGGTGTAAAACTCAGGATGATTAAGCCAGGAAATGGTCAGAGTGTCATGCAATGCCATTCCCTCAAACCCTTCTCGTTCCAGACTGTATTTTAAGTAGCCTTGGGATATCTGCGTTAAAATCGGCACATTCAGTTGGCGAATTTCTTCGCCGCTGATCAGCACTTCATGGGTAACATCGAGCGGCAAAACTACCACCGGCAGGGCGGAAGAGAGCACCTGATCCGCCGCGTGGGGATCTTTCCAGATATTGAATTCACTCTGCGGTGACACATTGCCGGCATGACCATGAGTACCAAATGCGCCGCCCATAATGACCACTTCTTTCACCAGCGGAATAATTTCCGGGGCGAGATTAATCGCCATGGCGATATTGGTCAGCGGTCCAATGGCAACCAGCGTCACTTCACCTGGCTGCGATTTAATCGTATCGATAATAAAACTGACGGCATTGTCGGCCTGGTCATCGAACGGATTACTAAGTACGTCGCCCAGCCCGTCACTGCCATGTACTTTGGCACTGTTGCTTATCTGCGCCAACCCCAACGGACGAGAGCAGCCCCGAAATACCGGCGCATCAAGACCAATCTGCCGGGCAAAAAGTTTGGCATTTTTCACCGCCTGTCCGACGGGCACATTGCCGAACACCGTGGTAATACCGAGGATAGTTTGGGTTTTTGCCGCATAGGCCAGCGCAAAAGCGTCATCTACGCCGATGTCGGTATCAAAAATTATCTTTCTGTTCATGCTTATCTCCGGGGCGGTGCCGATCACTCGGGTTATTGTACGGCTAAGTGGCAAAATTCACATCTTTCAAAAAAGCAGTAATGCGGGGATGCTGACCACTGCGCAATGCCTGTGGTGTGTCATCGCAAACGATGCGGCCTTGCTCCATAAAGACAATACGATCAGAGACCTTGAAGGCGAAATTCATTTCGTGCGTCACGATGATCATGGTGATCCCCTCTTGCGCCAGCGACTCAATCACCTGCAGGACTTCATTCACTTTCTCGGGGTCGAGGGCCGAAGTCGGCTCATCAAACAGCATGATTTGTGGTCGCATCATCATGGCTCTGGCGATGGCGACACGCTGCTGCTGCCCGCCGGAAAGCTGATGCGGATATTTCATGGCATGTTCAATCATGCCGACTTTCTGTAGTAACAGGCAGGCGTGATGCTTTAACTCCTGCCGCGGGGCCAGTCGGTGATAACGGGGGGCCAACAGCAGATTATCCATCACCGTCAGGTGAGGGAAGAGATTAAAACTCTGGAACACCATACCGATATCCAGCCGGTGGGTCAGGTGTTCAATAAAACGCGGCTTCTGTGTGCTCGATCGGCTGAGTTCGATAAACGGCTGACCATTGATCTGGATCTCGCCATTATCAATTTGCTCCAGGCCGTTAAGCAGGCGGATCAGCGTAGTTTTCCCCGAACCTGACGGACCAATGATCGACACCACTTCACCAGACTGAATCTTCAGGTTAACGGCACCCAGCACCTCTACGTTGTTGTAGGCTTTATGTAACCTGGTGGCTTGCAGCGCCGGAACCTCAGGCGTTATTGGCGAGCGTACCACAGCCGGTAACGGCTGGTTTAGCAACTGCAACAGCAGCGGATCCGTGAACGGGGCCGTTTTGCGCCGGGAAACGTCGAGATAGCGTTCAAGTTGCTTAAGTAAAAAGTCAAATACCGTCACGATAAACACGTAATAAAAAGCGACGGCGGCCATGGTTTCCATCACCAGAAAGTTCTGCGAATAGAGACGCTGGCCGACCATCAAAATTTCCGTCAGCGAAATCACCGACACCAACGAGCTGAGTTTGACAATGGAAATATACTCGTTAGCCAGTGAGGGCAGCGCCACGCGCAAAGCCTGAGGTATTACTACCCGCCACTGAATAGCGGCATAGCGTAAACCGAGTGCTCGCGCGGCTTCATGTTGGCCCTGGGCAATGGATAACAGGCCGCCGCGATGGATTTCAGCAATATATGCCGTTTCACTCAGTACCAGCGCAATCAGACCGGCCCAGAAAGGGTCGCTGAGCAAGGCGGAAGACGCGGGCACTGCCTGCGGCAGGTTATATACAAAAATCAGCAACACCAGCAGCGGCAGGCTGCGAAATAGCCAGATATAGGCCCTGGCCGGGAGAAACAGCCAGGGCTGTTTGGCCTGTTTGCCAAGTGCCAGCACAAAGCCCAGCACAATACTGATCACCCAACTGGCCAGGCTCAGTTTGATCACCGTCCAGGTTGCCAGCCAGAAGTCGGCATCACTGAGCAGGCTGAGTAAATAGTTCCAGTCAAAAGTCATCTGTCTGCTCCCGCCCGCAGGTATTACTGTTTTAATGCCTGAATATCAGCGTCTTCCGGCTCGGCAAGATGATACTTCTGCACCAGCGCGGCGTACTGGCCGCTGGCCTTGTAAGCCGCAATGCCATCGATTAACTGCTGTTTGAACTCGGGTGAGGTTTTACTGACGCCAAGGCCGACCAGTACCGGATAGAGCAGCGTGTCGGAGGTGACTTGCAGACGACCTTTCATCTTGTCAACAACCTGGCTGGCAACGGCGGCGTCGGTCATCTGCACTTCAACCGCATGTGACAGCATCGCCTGCGTTACCTGCGGATCGGTGGCAAACTCACTTACAGTAATCGGTTGCAAACCCTGTTTGGCACAGTAGTCGCCGGAGAGAGTATGGAGTTTTTCCAGCCAATAGGTTCCCTGCATGGATCCAACTTTGTGGCCGCACAACTCTTCGGGTTTCTTCGGTTTAAAGCGACTGTCACTCAGGGTCAGCAATGATTCGCCGGTTTTCAGGTAGGGGATCATATCGATCACTTTGCTGCGCTCCGGGGTGATAAACAGCGCAGAAGCAATTAGTTCGTAGCGCTTGGCCTGCAATCCCGGGATCAGGCTGGTAAAGCGGGTATCAATATAATGTGGCTCGAGCTTCATCTCCTTGGCTACGCCGTTGATAAATTCGATATCAAAACCGGCTGGCGTTTTGCTTTCCAGATACTCATAAGGCGGGAAGGTAATATCGCTGCCCACCGTCAGTTTGCCCGGCGTCATAACCGTTGCTTGCGCACAGGTTGCAGAAAGCAGTGAGAGGGAGAACATCATACATTTCGCGAGACGGGTCATGTGCAGCGTTGCAGTCATCATTAATCTCCGGTGCTGGTGTGAAACTGATAATTGGCCCTGTTATTACTTTCACGAACCGCTGTGAAAAGAAATTCATCTTTTATGAGCTTGGCTATAGGAAAAGACTGGCCTCGCCCATCGCGGCATAAATAAAGTAGTGTGCTGTCGGCGAAGGCATTCAAAGTACGTTCTGCGACCAGGCCAGTTTTTCCTTATCCTTTACCGATAAAAATCCTTATTTATTTTCAGCTCGCCAGACTCCAAAAATAAGACCTATCACCCTGAGCCGCTTTCGCGCGCGACGGCCTCTGTTCGTCCTACTGATATTGAAGGAACTGACCATGAGTCAACCAACCCATACCCGTATTCGTATGTTTAACACTAAAGATACTTACCCGAATCAGGCTTTGAATAACGATCTCTGCCAGGCTGTTCGCGCCGGAAATACGGTGTATGTGCGCGGTCAGGTGGGAACTGATTTTGATGGCAAGCTGGTGGGGCTGGGGGACGCGGGGTTGCAGGCCGAGCAGGCGATGAAAAATATCAAACAACTGCTGGAAGAAGCGGGTAGCGATCTCACTCATATTGTCAAAACCACCACCTATATTATCGATCCGCGCTATCGCGAAGCTGTCTATCTGGAAGTGGGAAAATGGCTGAAAGGCGTGTTTCCAATCTCCACCGGGCTGGTGGTCTCTGCACTGGCACAGCCGCAGTGGCTGGTGGAAATTGATGTTATCGCCGTGATCCCGGAGGCATAAGATGACGTTCTCCATCGCCGGATTTTGTCCGCGCAGTGGCCAGTACGGCATTGCGCTTAGCTCCTCCAGTATGGCCGTCGCGGCGCGATGCCCGTGGCTGATGAGCGGGGTGGGTGCTGTCTCCAGCCAGAATGTGACCTTACCGTCCCTGGGGCCAAAAATCCTTGAGCGTATGCGCATGGGCGAAAGTGCCGCCATTGCCCTTGATAATGTGATGGCCGCCGAGCCTTTTGCCGACTGGCGTCAGGTGACGGTGCTGGATAATCAGGGGCAGAGCGCGGTGTTTTCCGGCGCACATACGTTGGGTATCAATCACCATCGGCAGGGCGTGCACTGTGTTGCTGCGGGCAATATGCTGGCCAACAGCGGGGTGATCGAGGCGATGGTCAGCCAGTTTTGTGCCGATCCCGCCTCGTCGCTGGGCGACCGGCTGATTGCCGCATTGCAGGCCGGATTGCGAGCCGGAGGGGAGGCCGGTCCCATCTATTCCGCCGGTATGAAAATAGTCAGTAGCGAAAGCTGGCCGCTGACCGATCTGCGCGTCGATTGGCACGAACAGGATGCCATCGGCGAACTGGCCAGGTTCTGGCAGTTGTGGCAGCCGCAGAGTGAAGCCTATCTTACCCGTGCGATCAACCCGGCCCAGGCCCCGAGCTATGGGGTACCCGGCGATGAATAACCTGGGCACTCGTGAGTTACTGGCCGATCTGATTGCGTTTGATACCGTCAGCCGTAACAGCAATTTGGCACTGATGGCCTATATACAGAACTATCTGGCAGGCTTTGGCATCAGCAGTCAACTTATCCCGGATGCGCAGGGTGAAAAAGCCAATCTGCTGGCAGTGATTGGCCCACAGGATCGAGCGGGGATTGTGCTTTCCGGCCATACTGATGTGGTACCGGTGGACGGTCAACAATGGGCGAGCGATCCTTTCTGTTTGCAGGAACGGGAAGGGCGTTTGTACGGACGCGGTACGGCCGATATGAAGAGCTGGTTGGCCGCGGTGTTGGCGCTGGTCCCTGAACTGGTGGCGCAACCGTTACGTCTGCCGGTCTGGTTGGCGTTCAGCTATGATGAAGAAGTGGGGTGCAAGGGGGTCCCGACACTGCTGACCTGTTTTGATCAACAGCCGCTGTTGCCTGCTGCCTGTATTGTTGGTGAGCCAACGGAAATGCGTCCGATATTTGGCCACAAGGGAAAAATAGCCTTTCGCTGTGAAGTGACCGGGCATGCCACTCATTCGGCCTATACGCCGCAGGGGGTGAACGCCATCGAATATGCGGTACGTATTATTCAGCAACTGATGGCACTGGCCGAAAAATTGAAGCTGCAACAAAACCTGGCCTTCGATCCCCCTTTTTCAACCTTGCAGACCGGGGTGATCCGCGGGGGAGAGGCATTAAATATTGTGCCGGCTTCTTGCCAGTTTGATTTTGAAATCCGCACGCTGCCCGGCGTGGACGCGCGACAACTTGTTGCCGCGTTGCAGGTCTGGTGCCAGCAGCAACTTTTGCCGGAAATGCAACGCATCTCTGCGGATTGCCGTATCACCTTCAGCCCGTTAAGCCACTACCCAGGGCTAGAACCCTCTACCACGACGATGATCGATGAGTTACTCAGCCTGCTTGCGCCTGCGGATGCGTTGAGCACCGTGGCCTTTGGCACCGAGGGAGGGTTGTTTCAGCAACATGGTATTCCCACCCTGGTTTGCGGACCTGGCGCGATGGCTCAAGGGCATAAACCCGATGAGTTTATCAGCCTAGACCAGCTTGCCGAGTGTGAGGCATTTTTGCGGCGCTTATGCCGTTCTCTGCAGACGACGGGGGCACCAGGCTGATGATCGCGGCTGTTTCAGCCTCGCTGATATGCTCTGGCGTCAACTCCTGAGTCCGGCAGTAATCCATAAATAGCTGCGTCGGGCGTGTCGGTTCGGCGTTACGCAAATGGGCCATCACCAGGCAGGAACCTTCCATTTCATCGCGAATGGTCACCCGGGTTACCCGTTTACCGTCATAGGTAAAATCGGGGAAAGGCCGCGTGACCAGCAAAGAAAACCCAAATCCCTGACCAACCATACAGCGTACCATCTCAATAGAGGGCGAACTAAAGGCGACGTTGGCTGACAGCCCTTTCTTTTTGAAAATATCCAGGAAATAGTTACGGCTGGGGAGTACATCCAGCAGGATCATCGGCTCCCGGCTCAGTTCTTCGAGACTTACGCTGCTGCGAAAGGCCAGCGGATGGTCAGCGGGTAACAGCGCATAGGGTTTTTGCGGCGCTTTCAGTGGTTCGGTGTGAATACTGCTGTCGAGCTCATGGCGGTACAAAATGGCCATATCAAAACGGCCATGTTGCAAACCCTCGGTCAGCTCATCCTGTTCACCGTCGTGGATCTCCACTTCAATTTTCGGGTACAACTTTTTAAAACCGGCAAGCAGCTTGGGCATATATAGCGGGGCGGCAGTTTCAAAGCAGCCGACGGAAAGCGTACCGGACACCATATCATTATCGGCACGGGCATTTTGCTCAAACTGTTTGGACATTCTGAGCAGTTCGGCGGCCTTCTCATAAAAACGGCGGCCACCTGGCGTCAGCGAAACGCCCTGAGCGTGGTGGCGGATAAACAGCAACTGCTCGAAACTCTCTTCCAGGTTTTTTATTGCAGTTGAAATGGAAGGTTGAGCGATATGCAGATGTCGTGAAGCTTCCGCGATGCTGCGGTGCTCCACGACTGTCGTGAAGTATTTAAGCTGTCTCAGCGTGAAATGGGCCATATGCAGGTGATCTCTCTAATTAGTATTTAGTTATGTCAACGCTTCCTTTGACGACAAAAAAACGAGGCTAGAGATTCGAAGCAATAACTGTGCCATGGAAAATTCGCCCTGGTGTCATCAAATATTTTTCAATGTGGGCGCTGCGCTGGACAGTCTCTGTGTGCTGTTATTTTCCTGTTTCTGACGTGTTATTGCCCTGTTATTGAACATGGCGTGCACTGTTATGGGTTGCGGTAGCCGTTTTAGCGCGCACTCTGTTTACCGACATCCCCTGCCTCTTTTTATTATTGCGCTGAACACGCGATGGATAGTTTTTTTAGCTCTTGTGGCAAACAAATTACTTCTTTCCTCATGCTTTCTGCCCGGTACATATTTAAGGCCTGCGAATTTTGTGGCGCTACGGTCGCCGCTTTTACATCACGGGAATACTAAGGCATGAGCACTAAGTTATTTGAGCGCGGAGAGTTTTTGTCTCTGGCGAAATCTATGACAGCAGAAGAGTTGGGCGACATGCTCAGCGGCCACGGAATGTGGAAAACCGAAGCTAACGCGCGCTTAGGGATCCCGCATATGGTTATGACGGATGGTACCTATGGCGTGCGTTACTCTATTCAGCAGATTGAGCAGGATGAAAAGGGCGGCCAGGATTTCGAAGCTTTCCTGAGTGTTGTCAATCAACGGGCGAAAGATGTGGAAGTGGCCTGGGGGACGATGAGACCGGCGACATGTTTTCCCAACGGATCCAGTTTTGCCTGTAGTTGGGATGTCGAACTGGCGCAAACCCTGGGAGAAGCTCTGGGCAGAGAGTGTCAGCACCTTGGGGTTAACCTGCTTCTCGGACCGGGGATCAATATTCGCCGCACTCCGCTCGGCGGCCGCAGTTACGAATACTATTCAGAAGATCCGTTGATCAGCGGGGAAATTGCCAGCGGCGTGATCAATGGTCTGCAACAACAAGGCGTCGGCGCTTCGCTTAAGCATTTTGCCTGTAATAACTCCGAAGTTGAACGTACCAGCATGGACTCGATTATTGATGAACGTGCGCTGCGCGAGATCTATCTTCGCGGTTTTGAACGTGCCGTCAAACAGTCCAAACCCTGGACAGTGATGAGTTCTTATAATCGGCTTAAC
Source organism: Rouxiella aceris (assembly GCF_012933545.1). Taxonomy (GTDB): domain Bacteria; phylum Pseudomonadota; class Gammaproteobacteria; order Enterobacterales; family Enterobacteriaceae; genus Rouxiella; species Rouxiella aceris. Next base: position 369,836 of record NZ_JAADJU010000005.1, read on the forward strand.
GGCGTGCATACGGCAGAAAACAGCTGGCTGCTTAGTGATGTGCTGCGCAACGAATGGGGCTTTACCGGTGTGGTGGTCGCCGACTGGCACGGGATTAAGGATCGCCCGCTCTCCCTGATGGCCGGTAACGACCTCGATATGCCGGAAAGTGAAACCCGCAAGGCCAGCCTGGTGAAGGCACTTAAGTCTGGAGCCATCGACCGTGAACGGGCTGAGCAATCGGCGCAGCGCATTCTGAGCATGGTGCACCGCGCCAAAGCGGCGGAACAGCCTGATATTCCGATGGAAACTGAGGCCCATCATCTGCTCGCTCGCCGCATGGTAGCGGAATCTATCGTGCTGCTCAAAAACCACGATCATGCACTGCCGCTGCAAGCGCCAGGCTGCAGCAAACTGTTGTTGGTTGGTGAAGGGGCCAAAAAACCGGTTATTCAGGGGTCGGGTTGTGCAACCACCACGCCGACTCGCGTGGATATCCCTTATGACGAAATCCACACCTATTGCCATGACAACATGACCCTTAGCTGGTGCCAGGGAACCAGTGATGACCTGGCGCAGCTGGCGGCATTACGTGATGAAGCCTGTGCCGCGGCGCGCGACGCCGATCGCGTGGTGGTCTTTGTCAATAGCGAAGACGGTTATGACGGAGAGGGGTCTGACCGCCGTACGCTCGGTTTGCAACAGGGGCACGATGCGTTGATCAGTGCCCTGGCCGCGGTTAACGATAAGGTGATCGTGGTGCTGGCAAATCCGGATGCGGTGGTGATGCCATGGCTGGCAGAGGTTAGCGCCGTGGTGGAAACCTTCTATGCCGGTCAGGCAATGGGCGGCGGTCTGGCCGACGTGCTGTTTGGCGCGGTTAACCCTTGTGGCAAGCTGACGGTGACTTTCCCGCAACGTATGACCGATATTCCAGGCTGGCACAGTTACCCGGGGGAAAATGGTCGCCACTATTACAGCGAAGGGATTTTTGTCGGCTATCGCTGGTATGACATCCGCAACCTCGAGCCGCTGTTCCCGTTTGGTTTTGGCCTTAGCTACAGCCAGTTCACCTACAGCGATATCGAGCTGGACCGCGATAGCCTGCGGGAAGGTGAAACGGTCACCGTCAGTTTCACGCTCCACAATACCGGTAGCTATGCCGGCAAAGAAGTTTGCCAGCTTTACAGCCATTATCAGCATTCACTCCGTTCGCGTCCGGTGCAGGAACTGCGGGCTTTCTGCAAAGTCAGCCTTCAGCCCGGCGAGCAGCGTCGCGTTACGCTAAGCGTACCGGCCAGCGATCTGCGTTATTACGACGTCGGTCGTCAGCAATGGGTACTGGAGGACGGCCTGGTTTCTCTTCGCGTTGGCCCCCACTCCCGGCAATTGCCTCTGCAGGCTGAACTGCGTTGTCTGAGCAAGGTTGCCCGTTACCGTTTGATCTCGCGTGATACCCAGCCGGTGTTTGTGCTGGAAAACCCGTTAGCGCGTGAGTACTTCAATCGCTTTCTACAGGCTCAGCTGTCGGTGAATGCTGACGATGCCGACCGGATACTTGAGCACTGCAAAAATTCCTTTTTCAGTATTTTCACCACTTTCGATCGCCGCTTCCGTCAGCGTTTTGCGGATGAGGCTATTGAGCAACTGATCGCGGCGGTCAATCGCGCCATCGTAGAGCAGGAAACAGAGTAAACATAACAGCGGCTTTTATGCCGACACATAACAACGTTTCGCTATGCAGCAGGGGGATCAGGATGAAAGAAAACAAACATTATACACGTCGTGACGCACTGAAATTGGGGATGGGAGCAGCGGTGACTGCCGCTATGGCCCCCATGCTTATCAGCCGACCGGCCAGCGCGGCAGAAGTCACCACGCTGACGGTGGCCGATGTGGGCGGCCCTTATGGTGCAGGCTTTGGTAAGGCATTTTACCAACCCTTTGAACAGGCTACCGGCATCAAAATCGTCAATACCGTGCTGGGGCCGGACCCGGTGCCGCAATTCCAGATGATGGTGGATACCAAAAACTATCTGTTCGATGTCGCGCTGCTCAACCCTGAGCATCTGGTTCGCCTGAACAAAATGCCCAAGCCCTATCTGGAAGACCTGCATCTACAGGTACCGGATCCGGAGAACTACGTGAAGGGTTCTATTACCCCGCAGTTTGGTGGTGTCAGCATTTATGCCCTGGCGCTTGGCTATCGCACCGACAGCTTCGAAGGCAAGCCTGCGCCAACCAACTGGACTGATTTCTGGAACGTCGCCAAATTTAAAGGCCGTCGTGGCCTGTGGCGCAGCCCGGTATGCACGCTGGAACTGGCGCTGATGGCAGATGGTGTGGATCCGAAAAAACTCTATCCGCTGGACGTGGACCGGGCATTCCGTAGCCTCGACAAAATCCGCAGCAGCATTGATGTCTGGTGGACCAGCGGCGCACAGGCCACGCAGATGCTGCAAAGCGGTGAGCTGGATCTGATGAGTATCTGGAGCACCCGTGCTCAGACCGCCATTGACGCTGGTACCCCGGCTTCCATTGCCTGGGGGCAGGGGCTGTATAACATCGATGGCTTTACCATTCCGCACGGTAGTCCAAAACAGGAGGCCGCCCGCAAGTTTATTCAGTTCTGTATGGATGCGAAACGACAATCAATGTACGTCAACGATCTGGCCTGCGGCCCGACCAATATCAAAGCCTATGAATTTATCGACAAGAAGAAAGCGGCGCTGCTACCGACGGCACCAGACCATATCCACAACCTGGCGGAAATGAGTGCCGATTACTGGGGTGACAACCAGGTGGCGCTGACCGAACGTTTTGAAAAGTGGGTAATAAGTTAATCCAGGCGGTGGCCGATCGCTCGCGCCACCTTGCCCTTTGGAGGATAGGTCCTTGGCAGAACTGGCATCATCGAATATGACAAAAAAGATACCCACCGCAAAACGGCGCTGGCATCCGCTGTGGCTTACCGCTCCCGGCTTGCTGTTTTTAGCCCTGTTTCTTGCCTGGCCAACGTTGAAGCTAATGCTGCTCAGCTTTCAAAACAGCGACGGCAGCTTGTCGCTGGATATCTGGCGGCAGATGTTTGGTGCTGGCATCTATGTGAAAGTGATGGTCAATACGTTCATTATTGCGCTGCAAACCACACTTGCCTGTCTGGTCGTCGGTTACCCGGTGACTTACTGGCTGTCACAGCGTAATGAAAATACCCGACGTCGGATAATGTGGCTGATTTTACTGCCATTCTGGACCAGTGCCTTGCTGAAAAACTTTGCCTGGCTGGTACTGCTTTCACGGCGCGGGATACTGTCGGAAATCCTTATGTCCCTGGGGGCCGACCAGCCGCTGAATGTGCTCTATACCCGCGGCGTGGTGGTGTTCGCTATGGCGCACAGCATGTTGCCACTGGCTATTATCACCATGTTGCAGACCATGACCGGCATTGACAGCGGGTTGACGCGAGCCGGCTACACGCTGGGCGCCTCACGTGCGCAGAGTTTCTGGCGCATCTTTTTCCCGCTGTCTATGCCTGGAGTGGTTGCTGCCTGCCTGCTGATTTTTATCGGTTCACTGGGCTTCTTTATCACCCCGGCGCTGCTGGGTAGCCCACAGGATTCAGTCATTGGCCAGTTGCTGATCACCCAGGTCCAGCAGTTGCTCAACTGGCGTCTGGCCGGTGCCGTCGCCATGCTATTGCTGGTGACGACGCTTATCGTCTGTTTCTGCTACGACAAGTTGTTCGGTATGTCAGCTATCTCCGGCGGCGAAAGCCACGCCAGCAGTAAAGGGATCCGCCGTATCGGCCATGGTATGACGGCAGCGGCGGCACAGATTTCTGACGGTATCCTTGCCGGTTTATCGCGTATTCCTGGGCATCCCCGTTTTGGCTGGTTGCTACCGTTGTTTAGCATATTGGTGATTTTGGTACTGATCTCGCCGGTGATCTCCTTCCTGCCGATGGCATTCAGCAGTTCCAGTTTCCTGCAATTTCCTCCGCCGGGTTTTTCGCTGCGTTGGATGCACAACTATCTGCAATCGCCAATCTGGACCGGGGCTACCGTCCGTTCATTCGGCATTGCGCTTGTGGCCGGTATTTTCTCGGTACTGATCTCGGGTATGGCCGCCTTTGGCTTGGCGCGTCATCAGGGAAAATCTGGCAGTCTGGTCGTGATGACGTTCTTGCTGCCGATGATTATCCCCAATATTGTCACCGCCGTTTCGCTGTTCTATCTGTTTGCCAATATGGGGCTGGTGGGGTCCGATCTGGGGATTATTCTCGGGCATACCGTGATGGCTATCCCGGTGGTCTTTATCATTATTCTGACCACCTTCAAGGACTATGACTGGCGGCTGGATCAGGCAGCGGGCACCCTGGGTGCCAACCGCTGGCGGACGTTACGGGAGATCACACTGCCGTTGATAAAAAGCAGTCTGATCGCCGCTTTTATCTTCGGCTTCCTCAACTCCTTTGAAGAACTGACGGTGGCGCTGTTTGTCGGCGGAGGGGTGAAACAAACTCTGCCCAAACAGATGTGGGATGACGTTTTACTTTCGGTGACGCCAACGCTGGCGGCGGCGTCAGTGATCATCCTTTCCGTGGTTACGCTGTTGTTTATCATTGCCGAACGTTCGCGGCATAAAGCCGACGAGCTATAAGGAGAAAGCATGTCCTCTGTTAAGTTGAAAGTTGAACAGATCGCCAAATACTTCGGCCCCACCAAAGTATTGCAGGATCTGGATCTGACAGTACAAAAAGGGGAGCTGTTGACCCTGCTTGGTTCCTCCGGCTCAGGTAAAACCACGCTGCTGCAGATTATCAGCGGTTTGACGGAACCTACGTCGGGCCGTCTGCTGATTGACGGTAAAGATGAAACCTGGACGCCGGTCCATCAGCGCGATATCGGTGTAGTGTTTCAGAACTATGCCCTTTTCCCGCATCTGACCATTGAAGAAAACGTTGCCTTCCCGCTGCGTATGCGCAAACTGCCTGGTGCTGAAGTCGCCCGCAAGGTGAAAAATGCGCTGGGAATGGTGGAACTTGGCCATGTTGCACAACGTTTTCCCCGTGCCTTATCGGGCGGGCAACAACAACGGGTGGCCCTGGCGCGTTGCCTGGTTTACCAGCCAGGGATCATTTTGATGGATGAGCCCTTGGGGGCGCTGGACCGTCAACTGCGCGAGACCATGCAGATGGAAATCCGCCGTATTCACCGCGAATCCGGGGCCACCATTATCTTTGTTACCCACGATCAGGAAGAGGCGTTGGCACTTTCAGACCGTATCTGCCTGATGAATGAAGGGCGCATTGTGCAGATTGATACGCCGCAGGCTATTTATGAACAACCCCGTTCGACCTTTGTCGCCGAATTTATTGGTCTGTCGAATATTCTCAATGGTCACGTGCAGGGCAATCAGCTGGTGACCAGGCAGGGAACTTTCGCTTTGCCTCACAGCGCTTTCACTACGGGGCAGGCGTCGCTGGTGATCCGCCCTGAACATATCCGCCTCTCCCGTGCCGGGACGGCGCTGCTGGAAGGGGAAATTTGTGAGCGGATCTACGCTGGTTCGGAAACTCGTCTGGTGGTAGCACTGACGGATGGCGCGCGTTTTATCGTACGCAGCACGGGCATGTCCGGCGACAAGATCGGCGATTTTGTTTCGCTGGGCTGGGATGTGCAACACAGTCTGTTACTTTCTGCCTGATGTAATAATCTGATAAATAACTCGGCTTTCAAGAAGGCTGAGTTATTTATTGACAACTATTTCACCCAGACTGTTTTTATTTTTCCATGAGCGATTGATTGCATAAATATAAAGTGCCTGTTGAAACATAAAATTATTGGTGAAAACCAAGGCATTAATTTGCGTACTGGTAATGGGTATCAGCCTAATCAATTTATGTTTAGAAGCACGTTTTTTACTATTTTACCTTAATACAACAGTTCAATAATCTTGGCATATAGCGCAGTGCTGGTGAGTAAATCCCATAATTTAATTAAAGGATGCAGTGATGATCTTTGAAACAACAGTGGTTGATACCGTGGTCATTGGTGCGGGTCAGGCCGGCGTGGCGATGAGTGAGCATCTGACTCATCTGGGCATTCCCCATCTGGTTTTGGAAAAAAAACGCATTGCTGAAGCCTGGCGAAGCGGACGCTGGGACTCTCTGGTCGCGAATGGCCCGGCCTGGCACGATCGTTTTCCCAATATGGAATTTCCGGGAATTAGCGCCGACGGTTTTGTGCCGAAAGAGCAGGTCGCCGATTATTTTGAAGCCTATGCGGCAAAATTTAACGCACCAATCTACACGGGTGTGGAAGTAAAACACGTGGAACGCAACGTCGGTCGCCCTGGGTTTATTATTGAAACCAATGAAGGAGTGATTGAAGCTCGTCATGTGGTCGCTGCGACCGGGCCATTTCAGCGTCCGGTTATTCCGGCCATTGCAGGGGAAATAGAAAATCTGCATCAGATGCACTCTGCCGAGTATAAGAACCCGCAACAGTTGGGTACCGGCGCGGTGCTGATTGTTGGCGCGGGCTCTTCCGGAGTACAGATTGCCGATGAACTTCAGCGAGCAGGTAAGGAAGTTTATCTCTCTGTAGGTGCGCACGACCGTCCACCGCGTTCTTATCGTCAGCGTGATTTCTGCTGGTGGTTGGGAGTGCTGGGGCTGTGGGATGCCGCCGCCAGTCAACCAGGTAAAGAGCATGTCACTATTGCCGTCAGCGGCGCTCGCGGTGGTCATACCGTTGATTTCCGGGCGTTGGCCTATCAGGGGGTGAAACTGGTTGGGTTGACCAAAGCCGTTACCGACGGGAAGATTATTTTTCAGCCCGATTTGGCGGAAAATATTGCCCGTGGTGATGAGAATTATCTTTCCCTGCTGGATGCGGCTGATGCATATATTGCGCGTAATGGCCTGGATTTACCTGAAGAACCACAAGCCCGTCAGTTCCTGGCCGATCCTGACTGCGCTACCCACCCCTTGTTGCAACTGGATATCAAAGAAGCAGGTATCACCACAATTATCTGGGCGACAGGTTATAGTCTGGATTACAGTTGGCTAAATGTTGCTGCTTTCGATGAAAATAATAAACCAAAGCATCAGCGCGGTATATCCAGTGAGCAAGGCGTTTATTTTCTCGGGCTACCCTGGCTATCACGTCGAGGCTCTACTTTTATATGGGGCGTCTGGCATGATGCAAAATATATTGCCGACCATATAGCCACACAGCGGAAATATAGCGAGTACGGCAAGAAATAAACAGGGAAGGTAGCGCGGGTATATTAGCTTAAGAGTCAATAGACGGCTCTGTAGGCATGTTTACATCTGAATACAGCAAACCAGCAACCCCCCAGCCAGCGACTTTACTGGCCGGGGGATTTATTAACAAAGCATATGCTTTGGTTTATTAGCGATTCAGTTTGGCTGCGCGGTCTTGATAAACATGGCCGTAAAGGCTGAGAGTAAACAGCCTGCCATCAGGTAAATGGCAACGCTATGCCATGCGCCACCCGAGAAAGTCAGCAATGCTGCGGCAATAAAAGGAGTAAAGCCGCCGCCCACCACGCTGGCGACCTGGTAACCCACGCCTGCACCGCTGTAACGGTAACTCGCCCCGAACATTTCCGTAAACATCGGCTGCTGGACGCAGACCACCATATCATGGGCGATATTTGCCAGCATCAGCGAGAAGATCACCACACCGATAATCGAACGGGCTTCCAACGCGATAAAGAAGGGGAAGGCGCTCAGCGCACCGAGGAGTGCACCGGTGATATAGATGCGGCGTCGTCCGAAACGATCAGCCATCCAGGCGAACAACGGAATCGTCAGGCAACTGATACCGCCGACCAGCAACCCGATATTCAGAAATAGTTCGCGCGGTAGTCCCAGGTTCTGCGTCGAGTAGTTAAGCGCGAACGCCGTAACGATATACATTGTCAGCAGTTCGCACAGGCGCAGGGCGATTATTTTTAAAAACGCCCCCGGGTGGCGTATCAGTGCTTCGAATACCGGCAGACGTTTTTTCACCTGTTTTGGCTGCTCGATTTGTGCCCGTTCGAACTCGGCGGACTCTTCCATACCATTACGTACCCAGAGCGCGCCCAGCACCAGCACAATGCTGAACAGGAACGGTAACCGCCAGCCCCAGCTCAGGAACTGCTCGTTGGTGGTCAGGCTACTGATCAGCGACACCAATCCGGTAGAGAGCAGCAGGCCAACGCCATATCCCACCTGGATCCCGCTGCTATAGAAGGCTTTTTTTCCGGAAGGCGCGCTTTCAACGGCCAGTAGCGCCGCACCACCCCATTCACCACCCACGGCAAATCCCTGAATAGCACGCAGGGTGACCAGCAGGGCAGGCGCCCACCAGCCGATGGTGGCAAACGAGGGAAGAATACCAATACAGGCGGTGGCAATGCCCATCATCCAGACGGTCATCATCAGCATCCGTTTGCGGCCCAGACGATCGCCGAAATGGCCGAAGACAATGCCACCAAGTGGACGGAATAAGAAGCCGACGCCAAAGATGGCAAAGGCGGCAAGCGTGCCCATTGCCGGAGCAATTTTCGGGAAAAACTCGCTGTTAAACACCAGTGCCGCGGTGATGCCGTAGAGTAAAAAATCGAACCAGTCTACCACTGCACCAACGAAGCTGCCCCAGGCAGCGCGTCGGGCGCGGTTAAATGAAGGGGCCTCCTCATCGGGGCGGGGGGTAATGAGCGTGGAGTCCATAATTGTCCTGTCCGTTACTAAAATTTCTAAAATTTTTAGTTATTAAAAGTGAAAAAGGTTACTCACATTGTAAGAAGTAAAATAAAAACCGTGACTGAGACTACAGTGACAACAGCCCAGGCGAAAACTGTTTTGCAAAGCAATTGCAGGAAAGGGGAATTTAACACAGGGAATGAGGATGCGCAGACGATTATCCTCCGGCGGGGGCGCAAAGAGTGCGCATTGGCCCACCAGTGTATCCTGCGTTACAACATACTGGTCAGCAAAAACGCGGCAATTTGCGCCTGGTGTGATCAATTTTTATTTGCTTAGCCAGGAGCGTAGCACCCCTCTGGGATAGCAATTTCGCCCCTTGGCATTTTAGTCTTGGGTTTTAAAAAACAAGCTTGCCAATCGATGCGCCGCCATCCACATACAAAGTCTGCCCTGTCATAAAAGCAGCATCCTCAGACATCAGAAAAGCAATAGTTGCCGCAATCTCTTCCGGTCTACCAAACCGCTTCATGGGTACTCCCGCAAGATAACGCTTTTCCCCCTCGCTTCCAGGAGGATTGTTTGCCCGGAACAGCGCTGTCTCGGTTGGCCCCGGTGCAACGGCATTTACCGTAATTCCGCTTTGCGCAAGTTCCAGCGCCCAATTACGGGTGAAACTAATCAGTGCAGCTTTTGCCGCTGCATAAGCAGTACGCTCTACGCTGCCCAGTACCGTAAGGCTGGATATATTGATGATTCGGCCCCAGCCACGTTCTTGCATACCAGCCAGGATGGCCTGCGTTCCCTGTACTGCCGGATAGAGATTGACGCGCATAACCTCATCAAATGAAGCTAAATCAATCTCTCCAAGACGCTGGGGCTTAACCAGACCAACATTATTTACGATCCCGTCAAAAGCAAAACGCTGACTAATCTGTTCAACTGTTTGTTGTGTTTCTTGTTCGTCTGAAAGATCTACGCTAAGCAAGGTACCGGGAAAATTATCTATAACTCCGCGCGCAAGACCGACGACGTGATGGCCCTCTTGGGCGAGACGATGGGCAAGTGCCAGCCCAATGCCCTTACTGGCACCGGTTATTAAAAAAGTTCTACTCATCATTGACTCCAGGAATGGCCTCTGGCCTCTCTTGCCAGAGGATTAAATGGCTTTACAAGCCACGCGTGCGTCGCAGCGAAGGCAACATATCTTCAGGTTCAGGACGATGGGTATAGTCGGGGTTCACTTCGGCATAAATAATGTTACCTTCCTGATCAATGACATAACGCGCCGGCATCGGCAACGTCCAGCTTGCGTCTCCGTTGAAAATGGGCAGGTCGTTGTTCAGCCCCTTGTACAATTCGACCAAATAATCGGGTAAATTGAAACGTAAACCAAATGCAGCAGCCACGCTGTTGTGTGGATCCGATAAAATCGGAAAGCTAAGGTGATTTTGGCGCACAGATTTGCGGCTGTTGGCTGCTGTTTGCGGTGAAACGGCGATTAAATTAGCCCCCAGCGCCTGGAATGCCGGGAGCGAGTTCTCCAGCGCCTGCAGCTCCATATTGCAATATGGGCACCAAACGCCACGGTAGAAACTCAGTACTAGCGGGCCTTTTGTCAGCAGTTCGGCTGACGACACCGGATTGCCCTGCGGATCATTTAGCGTGAACAGCGGCGCCTTGTCACCCGCCATCAGTGCTCGATCTGTGGCAGCGGAGTCAATTAATTCCTGAGTAGCACGCCGCATGGTCTCGATCACCGAAGGAGGCACGTTATACGGGGGTTTCCCTGCTTCAAAGTCAGCCTTGAAGGCGTCGAGTTTTGCTTGCAATGTCATGATATTTTCCTGATTTATTAAAAGGTGGATGACGAAAATTGGTTTTGCGCCTTCTCCAAAATGCAGTGGCGCTCAATAAAGCTATTAAAGTGGGGCGAGGGCATTAACTCGTTCTATCGCTCGCTGAACGGCGGGCCGAGCAGCCATTTCATCAAACCAGCGTGCCACATTCGGTGCCTCCGCCAGGTCTACACCGGCGAACTCACGCCGCCACAGCCAGCCAAAGTGCGCTATATCGGCAATAGAAAAATCCTCTCCGGCAACAAAAGGGCGACTTGCCAGCACGCTATCAAGCATTTTTAAACTACGTGAGGCCTCCGCTGAAAAGCGCTGTATTGCAAGTGGCTGCGGCTCGGATGCCTGACGCTGAAAGAATCCGGCTTGCCCAAAGGCTGGACCCAATCCTGAAGCATGAAAGAACAATTGTTCGAATACACGCGCCCTTGCCGGGCCTGAAGCCGGCAAAAGTCTTCCGGTTTTTTCGGCAAGATAGATGAGGATTGCAGCCGATTCGGTGAGGACCAGCTTATCGGATGCGGTATCTGAATCGACAAGCACCGGCACTTTGCCGTTAGGGTTTAACGCAATGAATTCGGCTGACTTTTGTTCTCCTTTACGCACATTCACCGCATGCAAAACATACTCAAGACCTAATTCTTCCAGTGCGACAGGCACTTTGATGCTGTTGGGTGTGGCAAATGCATAGACATCTATCACAGGCGTTTCCTTGTTTTGATTAATATCGGGTAAGTCCCGGCTCGTTGAATAACATATTGGCTGGCGTATAGAAGGAATGGTAGATATGCTCTGGTGATAACTACTATTCTTCGAAGGAATAACATGGATCGCTTTCAGGCAATGGCAACTTATCTACGTGTCGTGGATACGGGATCTTTTTCTGCTGCGGCCAGGCAGCTCAACATCGGCCAACCGGCGGTATCGAAAATCGTTGCTCAACTTGAATCCCGGTTGAAAACCAGTTTACTGACCCGTTCTACTCACGGCCTGACACCTACCGAGGCGGGGCAAAGATTTTATGAACGTGCACAGGTTGCCTTGCAGGAGGCGGATGAGGCTGAACTGGCCGCCCGAGGTGCAGGTAAAGGGTTGTCTGGAAAACTGCGTATTTCTGCTGCCACGACCTTTGCCAGGCTGCATGTCATACCTCATCTCCCACGTTTTCTTGATGAACATCCCGAAATGGATATCGATATTATTCTTGATGACCGTGTAATTGACCTAATTGCCGAAGGCATTGACGTATCGTTGCGCATGGGGGCTTTATCCGACTCCTCGGCCGTCGCGCGCAAGCTGGCCACCAGCCCACGTTCGGTGATAGCTACCCCGGAATACCTCGCGAGAAAAGGGGAACCAATAACACCGGCCGAGCTGGCAGAACATGAGGCAATTCTTTATAACCCGCAGCCAAATCTCTGGTCTTTCACTCGTGAGGGAGCGGTTACCTCGACATCAGTTAACGGGCGTGTACGTGTTAGCGCCGCCGAAGGTCAGCGCGCTGCGGTGCTGAGTCATATGGGCTTATGTATTGCTTCCGATTGGATGTTTGCAGAAGAACTTAAAAGCGGGGCAGCCAAAAAGGTGCTGACTGCCTGGCAACTGCCGTCTATCGATCTGTGGGCTGTATTCCCCAATGGCCGGCTGGCAAGTGCCAAGGCACGCCAGTTCGCAGGTTTTGTTGAAAGCATAATGGCAGAAAAGTGAGATTTAGTTATTCCTTTAGGGAATAGCTATTATCTAATATTGCGGCGATCCCATTTCCATTGGAATGGAATATTGTTGTTTCACGGCCAGTCAATTTCGACTGGTATCAACAAGGAATCGCGACCATGTCAACGTTTGAAACCTACCGTAATGCTTTCTCCAACGCCCGTCTGACTCGCAAACCTAACGGTGTGTTAGAAGTGAAGTTCCATACCGACGGTGAGAAACTGGTCTTTGATGGCCACACTCATGAACAGTTTGTTGCTTTGTTTCACGCTATCGGTGAAGACCGCGAAAACCGTGCCGTGATACTGACCGGATCCGGCGATGCCTTTATGGATGCCATCAGCCCTGAAGGCTTTGATTTCTTCAGTCCACTCGGTTTCGACAAAATTCTCCGTGAAGGCAGAAAGGTTCTGAGCAACATTCTCGATATCGAAGTTCCAATGATCACCGCTCTAAATGGCCCCGTATTGCTTCACAGTGAATATGCCCTGCTGACAGATATCGTGCTTGCCACGCCGGAAACCGTCTTCCAGGACAAACCGCATTTTGAATTCGGGATTGTGCCTGGCGATGGCGTTCACATCCTCTGGCCAGAGGTTATCGGCTCGATCCGTGGTCGTTATTTTCTGCTTACCCGCCAGGTCCTGGATGCACAGACCGCGAAAGAGTGGGGCGTGGTTAACGAAATTGTTAATGCAGATCAATTGCTTGCCCGTGCCCATGAAATTGCCGACGGCATTGCTGCACTTCCGCCGCTGACTTCTCGCTATACCCGCATTGCGCTGACACAGCGCTTAAAACGCCTGATTGAAGAAGGTACGGGCTACGGTCTTGCCCTGGAAGGGATCAGCGCGGCCCAGGTTGCTCACAGTATGACTCGGCAATAAGCCCTTCAGGCGTTCGTTAATTACTTCCACAGGGTTAAATTGGACCCAATCTATTTGGCGGAGCCGCTGGTAATCAAGGGCTCCTGCTAGCGGATTGAGTAAACTAAACGTCATCATTAATTTCAGTGATTTGCATTTATGCTACGCTTAAATTATCGGTTTCTTTTCGAGGTTTGTTTATGTTAAAAAAATCAGTTAACTACCTTTATCATAAACTCATGTGCGTTCGCCATTGACTCCGCTGATAACCGGTAAGACAACGGTTACCGAGTTTTTATTACTGATCTGACAACCAGAGGTTGTTGACTGGAGATAAGGGAAAAGAATGCTAATGATATTCGATGAGTTATCTGGTGCTCCAATTTGGGTGCCTGCCGTATTACTCGTCACTCTCTCACTCGCACTGGGGTTCCTGGCTCGATTTATACTTCTCAGGTTCATCCACTACTGGCAGGATCGTGACCGAAAGCTCTTCAAATCACTTGAAAAACACCTTCGTGGATCAATGTTTCTTTTCATTCCCTTACTGCTGATAAATGTAGGGGTTAATTATATTAACATTCAACCAAACTCCCTTGAATTTATTACATCCGCTCTGAATGTTTTTATTATATTATCATTTTGCTCCATTTTAGTTCGATTGATTAATGTCGTGCAGGATATGCTTTTTATCCGCTATGATATTAATCTTTCGAATAATCTTCGTGCCCGTAAAATTCGTACTCAGATAATATATGTAAAAAAAGTCGCCATTGTACTATTGGTGTCATTCGGTCTTACTCTGATACTTCTCAGTTTTCCCGGTTTTCGAAAATTCGGCACGACAATCCTGGCAGGCGCCGGGGTTGCCGGAATAATCATTGGGTTTGCCCTGCAGAAGTCGCTTGTCAACTTGTTTGCCGGGATTCAGATAGCCTTTACGCAACCTATAAAAATTGATGATGCTGTAGTCGTCGAAAATGAATGGGGCTGGATTGAGGAGATAAACCTGACTTATGTCGTTGTGCGTATCTGGGACCTGCGTCGGCTGATCCTGCCCATTACATACTTTACAGAAAATCCTTTCCAGAACTGGACGCGTAATAACGCACAGATATTAGGCTCTGTTTTTCTTTACCTCGATTATTCCATGCCATTAGATCCTCTCCGTAAGCATTTTGAAAAAGTCCTCAGTGAAACAAAACTCTGGGATCAACAGACTCAGGTGCTCCAGGTTACCGACACTACTGACAAAACCATGACCATCAGATTATTGATGACTGCACAGAATTCCCCAACGGCCTGGGATTTACGCTGCTACGTGCGCGAAAAAATGATTGAGTTTATTCAGCAAAATTATCCCCAGAGCTTTCCTCAGGTGAGAGCTACACTGAACGATTCGGTGTTTGAAAGTTCGAAAGGTCAGTAGTTAATCGTGCTGCGTGAGCACCAGGACAACTGAACTTCTGCTTCACGTTTTTCGCCGTCAGAAAGAGTAACCACGGACAATAACGAATTTTTAGCCGACTTCAAACGCACAAAAATAAAAGCCCGCGCAGCTTGGCTCACCGGGCAGCAAATCTTGGAGATAACAGATTCTGCCACTATGGGGTTCAACTTTTTTTCCCGCCGAGTTTAAGGCCACGCTTAAGTTCGTGCATGCGCTTCATTGACTTAATCGTCCGTTGCGAGGCCGAGGTTGCCACAGACAATACCAACATTTCCAGGCAAACTAACACCGTACCATGCAAGGGCATTCGGTCGTTTTCCGCACCGCGCGGCACATTGATAAGCACATCAGCTTCTCGGGCAAAATTTGACTCCAATGCGCTGGTCAGCACAATAACAGGGATGCCGAGTCGTTTCGCTTCACGCAATGTCGTCATTCCTTCACTGTGTGGAGACTCCTGTACCATCATCAATAAAACGTCGCCACGTTGTAGCGCCAGCAACTGTTCCGCCAGCCCAATACTGGTTCGGTTCAGTGCATAGGCAGATAGCCCAATTCGATTAAACAGACGCGCAGTATAATCCGCCAAGATGCCTGAAGCGTTGAGGCCGAATATTGCCGCCTGACGCGCATCTTGCAACAGCGCAACCGCCTGGGACAAGGCATTACGGTTATGCGTTTCCCCCAGAACTGTGCAAGCATGTTTGTGGCTCTCGAGCACATAATCGATACTGAAATTAATATCGGGGGTTAATTCTTTTACCGTGGCGTGCATCTTTTCTTCGGAATTAATAACAGGTTCAAACCACTGCTTTAACGTTTTTTTCAGGTCAAGTAATCCGGCAAAGCCCAATGCCTGGACTGCACGTACTACCGTAGCGTCAGAAGTGTTGACGGCGGCGGCAATTTCCAGTGCCGTCAAGTCCAGTACGGCATTACGGTTTTCATCAATGTAATGCAATACCGTTTGTAATCGCGGAGAGAGGGTTGGCGCTCGGGTGCTCAGACGTTCGCCATAAATATCAACTCGATTTTTATTCTTTTTCGGTGACTGCATTAGTGACCCTCCCTATTTTTCTTATTTGATACCACGTGCCGACCAATCGCACTTCTCTTGCGGATCGTTGCGTTGATAACCTCGCATGAGGCTCTGTTACCAAGCCATCAACATGTTAGAGCGTAATAATTATCCATTCTGCGGCGATTATGTGTCGCTGAAATGTAGTAGTCAAGATAGGGGGGGGCTCGGCAAAAGAAGATAACCAGATGCTTTAAAGGTTCATTTTTTTTAATGTTTTGCATTTAATTTATTGAAATAAATGGGTTTAATCAAATCAAGTGCCTGTGCGCAAAGGTCAAGAAAAGCAGAGAGGAAGCTGTAGTAAATAAGATAAATATTGTGTTTACTACTACAAGCTTTCATGTTGGAATGATTATCAATTACATTAGTGAATGCGTCTTGTCTCATTTGAATAATGGCCTTGATGTTCATGCGTTGGCGCTCGACATGAGCCCGAACCGTGCCTGGATTGATCTAAACATAAAAATACAATCTTTGATAAAAGCCTGGGAAAACAGCAGAAATGAATCAAAATAAAAATGTTCAATACCGTATGCCTGTCTTGGGGAAAATATGGCTTGCGGTGTGTAGTGGTGCGTTAATTTCGTCTGCCAGCAGCTATGCCGCTGACAAAACAGAGGTTTTAACGGTAACAGCCACAAGTAAAACAGAACAGACTGACGAGGGGTATTCCAGTCCGGCCACCTCGGTTGCCAGTAAAACGCCCACCTCTAAACTTAATGAAGCGCAGTCGATAAGCGTGGTGACCAATAAACAACTTGAAGATTATCAGTCCGGTAATTTGTCTGACGCGATGCGCTTCGTAAGTGGCGCTGCGCAAGCCAATACACTGGGCCAGACGGAAGATGGTATTGTTCGTCGAGGATTTGGCTCTAACTCCGACGGCTCGGTATTCCGTGATGGTATCCGTAGCAGTCAGGGACTCAATCTTGATGCCACAACAGATCACGTCGAAGTATTAAAAGGATCTTCTTCTCTGCTATACGGTATTTTGAATCCGGGCGGGATGATCAATGTCGTCAGTAAAAAGCCGCAATATGAATGGCATACGATCGTTGGTGGCCATTACAACGGCACTGGCGGCGGAGCGGGAAATATAGATATTACCGGACCACTGGGTAACGGTTTTGCTTTCCGCTTGATTGCCGAAAAACAGGACCAGAATTATTGGCGCGGATACGGCAACGAAAAACATAATTTGCTAGCGCCGTCATTACAATGGTATGGCGATAAAGCCAGTTTTAATATTAGCTACGAAAGTTTCCAATATGATATTCCGTACGATCGCGGCACGGCATTTATTAATGGTAAGCCGATAAATATCGGTTATAAGAGCCGCCTGGATGATTATTCAAACCATGCATGGGGACGCAATCAGACCTTTAGCTCTCACTGGGATTATCAGTTCAATGACATTTGGTCGACCCGCGTTACAGTCGGTTTGAACCAGCGCCAATATAATAGTAATACCGTTACTACCACGGCGATTAATGCAACCACAGGCGTTGTCAGTCGGCGCGCAGATGCCTTTCGCGGTTTTAATCACCAAACAAAATATGTTTCATGGGATGCCATCGGGACACCTGAAATCTTTGGCATGACGCATAATATGGTCTTCGGCACCGATTATGAAATGAATCAAACCTACCGGGCTCACGCCTATAATGGCAAAACGAATACCGATTTCACCCTGAACAACCCGGTCTATGGATTGCAAACCGTCACCAACAGCAGCACGGAAAAAACGTCGGACAAAAATTTACTAAACCGCATCCACAATCGCTCGGTATATCTCAAAGACAGCATCGAGTTGACGTCCCACTGGACCGCCGTGGCCGGTGCCCGTTATCAGCATTATGAACAGCGCGAATCAAAAGGCGATCCGTCCACGCTGAGCTACAGCAGTGAAGGCAATAAGTTTTTGCCTCAAACAGGGCTCATTTATAAACTGACGCCGAACGTCTCTTTCTACGGCAGCATGAGTAAGTCATTTACACCTTCCACCAATCCTGACGACGGCGGAAACGTGGAAGCACCAGAACAAGGAACCACTTATGAAATCGGCAGTAAGTGGCAGATGACACCAGCGTTATTGACGACGGTCGCCCTTTACCGTATTGATGAACATAATGTTGCCTTGTCACTCAATGGTGACACCTATGCCGTGGATAAAGCCCGTTCCAGCGGAGTTGAAGTGGAAGTCAATGGCGAGATTTATCCGGAATGGGATATAAGCGCAAACTATAGCTACGACCAGGCTGAAATCGTTAACGATAAGACTAACGCGGATAACAATGGTAACCGTCTGCAAAACGCCCCACGTAATTCAGGAGCGTTATATTTAAGCCATGATGTAAGGTTGTCTGGGCTGCCAGGTAGTTTCCGTATCGGCGGCGGTGTTCGATATGTCGGCACCCGTGCCGGTGATCCGAACAACAGCTTTACCCTGCCAGCGTACACCGTCGCAGACAGTTTTATTGGTTGGGATAATCAATTGCTGGGTAAAAAGACCCATGTACAACTAAATATAAACAATCTTTTCAACAAGGAATATTACACCTCTAGCGGCGGTAACTTACGCGTTGCCGAAGGTGAAACGCGCAACGTGGTACTCAGTACAAGTGTTGAATTCTGAGGCTGAAGTCTTATCAATAATTGAAAGACGTAGCTAACCGATTACGATTAAACCCGTATTTAAACGTAGTAGTGTCCCTGATTATATTCAGGGACACTCACCGGGGTGCTAGTTGCTCACTCTTTTTAGTAGTCAACTAAAACTGGCCGGATATTGCATAACTGCCAGGAAAAATATTACCCATTTATTCTTCTGGGTAGAAAATACGATATCCAGCCCCTGCCATAAGAACGCGAGCAAACCCAGTTTTGTCTAAATGCATGCCTGCAATAAGCAGTTTTTCTCTGACAACCTGTTCCAGGAGTCTTTCCCGTGTGTCTTTGGCCTGAACGGGATCGTTGTCAAATACAATGGAAACGGACGGGTGCGCTGACTGGATATGTGGGAAATGCATGATGTCTCCCCATATCAATATACATTTGTCGCCTCCTGAATCGATGCGGAATCCGGTATGACCTGGCGTGTGACCAGGCAGCCATACCGGCAGAATGCCTTCTGTTATCTTGTTCCCGTCAATAAAACGCAAGTTCGGTGCGTATACTTCCAGCGTTCGACGGACCAACGTAAAATTACGCTTCCCGCGCTCATTGGCCATTTTTAATCTTTCATCATCCTGCCAGTATTGTGCTTCGAGAGGATGAAGATGAAGTTTTGCATGTCTATAGACTGGCAGACCTTCAGCATCCAGCAGGCCGCCAATATGGTCAGGATGGCCGTGAGTCAATAAGACTGTGTCCACGTCATCAGGGCTGACCCCGGCTTTACCGAGGTTTTCTCTGAGCAGCCCTCCGACGTTGTTCAGACCTCCCGCACCGGTGTCAACCAGAATGGTCCGCCCCCGGCCGCGGATTAGGTAACAGTTGATATGGATATTGCCAGGGTCAGCTATTCCGGCACCGCGCTGAATTATCCCGGCATCAGTTGTCTCAATGCCTGACAGTAAATCCAGGCTTGCTGACATATTGCCATCACTCAGGGCTGTAACCAGAAAATCCCCAATCTGACAGGATGTGAAGGGCGTAGGGGTCATAAATACCTCAGGGTTAATTTCGGTAGTGCGCTAGAGTCAAAACAGCGAATACGCGCCATTCGCCCCTGGGCCTGTTGAATAGCCAGGTCCAGTTCACGCTAACAAGCCTGCTCAATGATTTTTCATCATGCTACATGCTGTATTTACAGCTATAAATCGATATTATTTCATCGGTTAGTGATATTCAGTCACTGAAAGGTCATCATATGCTCTGAGTAAGGGACAGTTTTTATGCGCAGAAAAATTCCCAGTAGCACTTCCCTGCAAGCTTTTGATGCTGCTGCAAGGCATGGTGATTTTGCCCGGGCCGCTGAGGAACTATCGCTGACTGAAGGGGCCGTCAGCCGACAGATTGCGCGCCTTGAATCCTTGCTGAATTGCAGATTGTTTGATCGTAGCGGAAGCCGTGTGAAGCTTAATCCTGTTGGGGCACGCTATGCACATCAGATACGCGAAACGCTAGAACGACTTGAAAGAGATACCCAGTACATAATGGGAATGCATGAAGGCAGTAAAAGCCTGGATATTGCCGTCTTGCCAACGTTTTCCTGTCGATGGCTTATTCCTCGTCTGAGTGGCTTTAGAGCTATGCATCCCGACATCACATTAAATATTGCGGCCAGAACCGACCCATTTATTCTCACCGGGAGCGGTTTTGACGCTGTGATTCATTTTGCGCATCCCGCCTGGGCAGGGATGCGCATGCACTTTCTCTTTCAGGAAAAACTGGTGCCGGTGTGCCATCCCGCACTGTTAACGGATAAAAACGTCAATGGTCAGTTGAACGAACTACCGCGTATTCACCGGCGGCAGAATCCGGAAGCATGGCATAACTATGCGCAAGAAACTGGGATAATCCTTGATAGTCCGACGCAGGGTGTCTGGTATGACCTTCATGAAATGGCAATAGCTGCTGCATTGGCAGGACAAGGCGTAGCAATGGTGCCACGCATGTACGTCGAAAAAGAACTGGCTAGCGGAGCGCTTGTCGCGCCCTGGCCAGAATCGGACTACCTAAGTAAAAAATTCTGTTTGGTAAAACCGGTGGAAACAGGAATAAATGAACCTGCACTGCAGGATTTTGAATGCTGGTTGCAGGCGGAATCACTACGGGTAATCTGAACTGCATCCTTCTTTCAATCCTGGCCGTCCAACCAAGGCCTTGCCATTGCTGAGAGAGAAGCGGACTGAGCGTCGAGTCTGCTCCTGAAAGCGGCTCAGGCCAGCCGCCGATAGCTCCTTCCAAACGCCAGCCAGGCAGCGATCAGGTCCTGCAAGCTGGTATCGCCTCATAAATTACAGGTATAATCCCACAAATTATTCAACGGGTTTAGATACGAAGATGACAAAACTTACCTTACAAGAGCAGATGCTAAAAGCTGGATTAGTGACCAGTAAAAAAATGGCCAAAGTGCAAAGAACGGCAAAAAAATCACGAGCTCAAGCTCGCGAGGCAAGAGAGGCTGTGGAAGAAAATAAAAAAGCCCAACTTGAGCGTGATAAACAACTAAGCGAACAACAAAAACAAGCTGCCTTATCTAAAGAATATAAAGCGCAGGTTAAACAGCTTATTGAAATGAACAGGATCTCCATTGCAAAAGGCGATATTGGCTTTAACTTTACAGATAATAACTTAATTAAAAAAATAACTGTCGATAAGATCACACAAGCGCAGCTGATTAGCGGTCGTCTTGCCATTGCTCGTTTGGTAATTGATAACAGTAGCGAAAGTGAATACGCAATTATCCCGGCAAGCGTAGCTGATAAAATTGCGCAGCGGGATGCCAACAGCATTGTTTTAAATAGTGCGCTTAGTCAAGAAGAGCAAGATGAAGAAGATCCTTATGCCGATTTCAAAGTACCCGATGATTTGATGTGGTAATTCACCATCTAGATGCCAAATTTATCAATACTCGCACGTTCAGAACGGGCTGGTATTACGTGCCTGGACCTGCTTTTCGCTAATGGGATGAACAAAATGCAACTCACTGGCATGCAGCATTAACCGCGGTGTTCGTTCGCTACCCGGCAGCAGGAGACCGCCATACAGGTCACAGCCCAAAATAGGGTGACCCAATTGCTGACAGTGGATGCGGAGTTGATGAGTACGTCCGGTTTCCGGGGTTAGCTGTACCCGAGTCAGTGGCAGTAATGTCCCGTCTTCCGACTGCCGGTAAAAGCGCTCAACCACCCTATAGTTGGAGCGAGCAGGCTTGCCGTGGATTGCGCAAATCGACATCAGCGGGAACAGCGCCGGGTCTTTGGCAATAGCGGCGTCGATCACCCCTTCACTGTCGTCCAAATGTCCACAGAGCAGGGCGCTGTATACTTTGGTCACCGTGCGCTGACTGAACTGTTGGCAGAGGGCGGCATTTATCGCCTTATTGCGGGCAATGACCATCAGTCCGGAAGTCCCGAAATCAAGGCGGTGGACCAGGGTGCAGCCAGGGAATAGCTGTACCAGCCGATGATGTACCGAATCGAGATTTTGCGGATTTTTTCCTGAGAGGCTGAGCAGCCCGGCGGGTTTATTGATCAGCACCAGGTGATCGTCCTGATAGAGGATCTCGATCTGCTGATAGCATGGTGGTGCAATAAAGGTATCGATAATCTTGGACATCAGGCTACCTGGATGGAGAGAGGGAGCGGATGATAACGAATTTTAAGGCGTCTGACGAATTTGCTATGCTAATGCCGTGCAACCGGGTGGGTTTTACCTCCCTAGATCATCAACTAAGCTGTTGATGGAATTTTAACCGCCAGTCGTCTGTGCTAAAGTCGATGTATGTCAAACGGAAGACAGGATATCGGCAATGAATGCCAGCACACCCACACCGCACGATGCGCTTTTCAAACAATTTCTTACCCGCACAGAAACCGCCCGGGATTTTCTGCAAATTCACCTGCCGCCAGCCTTACTGGCCCGCTGCGATCTGAATACCCTGCAACTGGAATCAGGCAGTTTTATTGACCGGGAGCTGCGCGGAATACAGTCTGACATCCTCTACTCGCTGCAGACTGATAGCGGGGAAGGCTATATATACTGCTTGATTGAGCACCAGAGTTCTCCCGACAGATATATGACCTTCCGCCTGATGCGTTACGCGTTAGCGGCGATGCAGCGGCATCTGGATAACCATAACCAGGCCTTGCCGCTGGTTATTCCCATTTTGTTTTACCACGGTAAAATCAGTCCCTATCCTTATTCCATGAGCTGGCTTGACGCTTTCAGTGACGTGAAATCGGCGCGGCAGCTTTACTGCGGGGATTTTCCGCTGGTGGATGTCACAATGATAAGTGACGATGAAATCGTTCAGCACCGGCGAGTGGCAGCGCTGGAACTGGTACAAAAGCATATTCGCCAGCGCGATATGGCGGACCTGGAGCAGCAACTGGTCACGCTGCTGCGTCTGGATTACACTACACCGGAGCAGTTGGAAGCGTTATTTACCTACCTGCTGCAGGTTGGGGACACCGCCAATCCAGAGCGTTTTATTTGCCAGTTGGCGCAGCGTTTACCGCAACATGAGGAGATACTGATGACCATTGCACAAAAGCTGGAAGAAAAAGCCCGCAAGGAAGGAATTCTACTAGGCGAGCAAAAAGGACGACAGGAAGGGATCTTGCTGGGCGAGCAAATAGGGCGCCAGGCTGAACGGCTGGAAACCAAACTCGAAATCGCTCGCACTATGTTGAGCAAGGGGATGGACCACAGTACGGTGATGACCCTGACCGGTCTGACGGAAGGCGAGCTTCAGCATATCTGCCATTAATTACGATGTTGTTATGCAGTTGACGGGCATTGGCCAGAGAAATCTGCAGATTGCACTGTTTTGCAGAAGGCGAATGCTACGAATTTTCTTGTCATCAAGAGACATAGGGGTGATCACGCCATCATCGAACTATCGAACTGCAAAAGATCCCCAATCAGCCCCCCAGATTTTTCCATGGCAGCGGAAGATTAACGCAAAAAAAGATTAAGGTAACTTAAGTGGGGTTTTCTAGTTCAGAGCAGCTGGAAGCGTTATTGAACTACCTGCTGCAGGTTGGGGACACTGCCAATCCAGAGCGTTTTATTTGCCAGTTGGCGCAGCGTTTACCGCAACATGAGGAGATACTGATGACCATTGCACAAAAGCTGGAAGAAAAAGCCCGCAAGGAAGGTCTGGAAAAAGGGCTTCAGGAAGGCATGCTGCTGGGCGAGCAAAAAGGGCGCCAGGCAGAGCGACTGGAAACCAAACTCGAAATCGCTCGCACTATGTTGAGCAAGGGGATGGACCACAGTACGGTGATGACCCTGACCGGTCTGACGGAAGGCGAGCTTCAGCATATCTGCCATTAATTACGATGTTGTTATGCAATTGACGGGCATTGGCCAGAGAAATCTGCAGATTGCACTGTTTTGCAGAAGGCGAATGCTACGAATTTTCTTGTCATCAAGGGACATCGGGTGGTCACGGCATCATCGAACTATCGAACTATCGAACTATCGAACTATCGAACTATCGAACTATCGAACTATCGAACTGCAAAAGATCCCCAATCAGACTCCCAGATTTTTCCATGGCAGCGGAAGATTAACGCAAAAAAGCAAAAAGCCCGCTTAAGTTTCCTTAAGCAGGCTTTTCTAATTTGGCTCCTCTGACTGGACTCGAACCAGTGACATACGGATTAACAGTCCGCCGTTCTACCGACTGAACTACAGAGGAATCGTGTGAACGGGGCGCATCATATCTACCGGGGGCAGGTGTGTCAACGGCAAATTGCCTTACAACGTTTGACTGCTCATCTACTGAGCAAAGACGCGGAAAGATACGCTATTCAGGCGGTATTCGGATCCGTCGGAAACAGATTAGCCGTCTGCCAGTTTTCCTCGTATCTGTCGCATCAGCGGGTCTTGTTTGTAAAAACGGCTAAAATGGCCATAAACCAGGGGAAAACGTTGCGAAAGCAGATCCGGGGCGCTAAAGAAATATTCCGACAGCACTGCAAAGCATTCAGCCGGATCTGTTGCTGCATAGGCATCCATGCTGGCGGCATCTTCACCAACCAAATCAATCTCTTCTTGCAGATTTTCCATGGCTGCCTGTAAATCATGCTCCCAGGCCACCACTTCCCGCAGCGGGATCGGGGGAATACCGTTGGCTTCACCGCCGTTGCGAATATCCAGTTTATGCGCCGCTTCGTGGATCACCAGGTTGAAACCCGAGGTATCAAAGGAGTCCTGCACATCGAGCCAGTTAAGCACAATAGGTCCCTGGTCCCAGCTTTGGCCCGCCTGGGTCTGCGCACCAGCATGGACAATGCCGTTTTCGTCCTGCCAGGGGGTATCAACAATAAAGGGGGTAGGGTAAAGCAGGATCTCATGAAAACCGTCAAGCCACTCGGCACCCAGCTCCATCACCGGCAGGGCAAACAGCAGGGCAATGCGGGCATGCATGGTTTCCGCCAGCTCCAGTCCTTGTAGCTGTTGGAGTTTTTTTTGTTGCAAGAGGTGGCTGGCGACCTGGATCAGGCGCTGCTGTTCGTGGCTGTTTAAATCAGATAACAACGGGATATCCAGCGCTTGTTGCCAGAGCTCGCTTTTATCAATTTTCAGTTCATTGCTTTTCCATGGCCACTTAATCATCATCTTGCTCGCAAAGTGTGATCATTCGAAGTTATCGCTGGTATACCAATGTTACGCACCAGGGCGGGAGACAGCTTAATATCAAAAGGTTATAACAACCATCTAGCGTAACCGGTGGCAATATTAACAGCCATGGTCTGTTATACCAGCCGCAGGGGTCTCTAATCAAACCTGGCTCACGTTATTGTTCTTCGCATTCACTTTTCCGAAAATTTTTGACGTAAAATGAGACTTCGCGCATATACAATTTGTGACGATCGCTGCTGGGTTTTTACAGGTCTGAGCGAGTAAAGTGAGAGTCTCTCTTCCCTCCTTTATTCAGGGTTCATAGTCTGATGCACGCCTCACTTAAAATAGGATTTTTAACCTCCGTGGTGACTTTGGCGCTGGCTTGCGCACCGGCCAAAGCTGCGGAGATCCCGGTATATGGTCCGCAATTACAAGGGTTTGATTATCCCTATCCTCTGCAACATTTTAATTTTAATTCACAGGGCGAAAGCCTGCAGATGGGTTATCTCGATGTGCAGCCGCAAGGGCAGAAAAACGGCCAAACGGTAGTGCTGCTGCACGGCAAAAATTTCTGTGCCGCCACCTGGGGAGACACCATCAAGGCGTTGGCAAGTAAGGGCTATCGTGTGGTGGCTCCTGATCAGATAGGCTTTTGCTCTTCTACCAAACCGGGTCATTATCAATATACTTTCCAGCAGTTGGCGCAAAATACCCAGCAGCTATTGGCCAGTCTGAAAATCAACAAAGCAACGATTGTCGGCCATTCTACTGGCGGTATGTTGGCGACGCGCTATGCCCTTATGTATCCGCAGCAGGTCGCCAAACTGGTGTTGGTCAACCCTATCGGGCTTGAAGACTGGAAGGCCAAGGGCGTGCCCTGGCGTAGTGTCGATCAGTGGTATCAGCGCGAGTTACAACTCTCTGCCAAAAGCATTCATGATTACGAATTAAAAACCTATTATGTTGGTAAATGGAAAGCGGAATACGATCGCTGGGTGGATATGTTGGCTGGACTGAATAATGGGCCGGGACATAAGCTGGTAGCCTGGAACTCGGCGCTAATCTACGACATGATCTTTACCCAACCGGTCTATTACGAATTCCAGAATTTGCAGGTGCCGACCACGCTGATGATTGGCACGGCGGACACCACGGCGATTGGCAGCGATATCGCATCGCCGGAGGTTAAAGCACGTCTCGGGCATTACAATCTACTGGGTAAACAGGTGTCTAAACTGATCCCCCACGCCAATTTGATTGAGTTTAAGGGATTGGGTCACGCACCGCAGATGGAAGAGCCAGAGAAGTTTAATCAGAGTCTGTTGCAGGTATTGCGCTAATCTCGACAGTGCCCCCCAGGACAAAGACTTTGACCTGGGGGGACCAATAGCAAGCTTTTAACGCAGATTATCCGGGAAATTGGCCGGCAGCTCGCTGGCCGCGCAGTTGATCACTTCGTCGTTATCTGCGCCGCAGTCGCGGACAAAGGTGATAGTGGCGAATTCATCAATCACTTCAGTAGGATAAGCCGGACCTGCCTGGCGATAGGCTTCCATTTGCGCAATATGCTCATTCTGGAAGCAGACCGTTTTTTCCGGATTATTGATGATCCAACGCGGGAAGAAAATGGTACCGTGAAACACGTTATCTCCCAGATTGACAATCAGACTGACGTCGGTGCCTGTCGGTTCTGTCCATGAGATTTTATAAACCTGCTGTGCCACCCGGACAATATAGGCGTGCTGTCCTTTAACCCAACGATTACCAACGATACCGCTGTGAATACGGTAATCCAGGGTGCTAGCGTTTTTTACGTAAATTTCGTAATTCCAGCCATTATCGTAGGTATAAACCACATGTTTACCAATAAACTCGCTCAAGTCGGTATGATCAAAGCTGCTCATTATTACTCCTTTCGGGGATTACCCATAATCGTTGCCATAAGGAGATAATAGTCCTTGTAAATCCGATTGAATAACGCTGAAATACGATAAAATTAATTCGATAATTAGATGGTTTATAGTTATGGAAATGCCCCTTACCACCCTGGAGCAATGGGTTGTACTGCAGACCGTTGTCAGCGAAGGCAGCTATGCGCAGGCAGCAAAACGCCTGTTTCGCAGCCAGTCTTCCGTAAGCTACGCGCTGACGAGTTTGCAGGAACGATTGGGATTGCCGTTGCTGCAAATTGTCGGCAGAAGGGCAGAGCTCACGGAGCAGGGCAGAGCGCTATTATCCCAGGCGCAGCCGTTGATCGCGGCTTTTATCCAGCTAGAAACGCGCGCCCATGGGCTGCGTGGCGGGGCGCGAACCCAATTGAGTCTGGTGGTGGATACCGTATTCCCGAAAAATGCGCTCTTTCCGGCGTTGAAAGCCTTTCAGCAGATTTACCCTGATACCCAGGTGCAGATCACCGAGATCCTGCGTAATGAAACCGCCCGACAGTGGCAGCAGCATGATGCCGACCTCTATATCACCACGCTACCGGCAGATAATACCTTTAATAGCCGCTGGCTGGTGGATGTGGAATTTGTGCCAGTGGTGGCCAAAAATCACCCTTTATTGCGTTGCTCTGCCCCTGTCAGTCATACCGCGCTGGCCAGCTACCCACTGATCACCCTGGTTGACCGTGACTCGCAGCGTAGTGACAAGCGCAAAACCTATCAGGCCGCCAGTTGGAGCTTTACCACGGTTGAGGCGGCGATCGAGGCGGTGACCCACGGCGTTGGTTATGGCTGGGTGCCCTTGCACAGCATTGCCGGGCGATTGCAGCGGGGGGAATTGGTGCATTTACCTTTGGGAGAAAGCGCCATGCGCAAGACGGCACTTTATTTGAGCTTTAACAGCGAGGAACACCGCTTTGATACCACGCTCAATGCCTTTGTCGCCGAGATTGAACGTTGTATCGATGCCGCGAGGTAAAAACCGCTTCACTCGCAGGGCGCGGGTGAAGCGGTTAGCGGCAAACTATTGTGCCG
Organism: Rouxiella aceris; assembly: GCF_012933545.1. Taxonomy (GTDB): domain Bacteria; phylum Pseudomonadota; class Gammaproteobacteria; order Enterobacterales; family Enterobacteriaceae; genus Rouxiella; species Rouxiella aceris. The sequence goes on from NZ_JAADJU010000005.1 coordinate 397,778, forward strand.
TTCGGCAGGGCTGTAAAATATCCAGCGACGGGTCAATGGCTGAAGTTTTGACATTCATGGCATCAAGCACCGTGTGGAATAAATTATCCTGGGAATAGTCGTTTTTCGCCGCTTGCGCCTGCAGGCAACTGAGTGACAGCCCCTGAGCCTGCACGTATTGCGGCGAAAGCCAGAACATCATTGGTACATGGGTCTGCTGAGGTGGCGCAACGCTATAAGGCGTGCCATGTAGGTAAAAACCATCTTCGCCCAGTGATTCACCGTGGTCGGAGAGGTAAATCATCGCTACATTATATTTGTCCTGGTACTGCCTGGCCTTGGCGATCACCTGGGTGAGCACATAATCGGTGTAACGCACGGTATTATCGTAAGTATTAACCAGTTGCTCATGGCTGCAGTTTTCAATATCACTGCGTTGACAGTCGGGGGTGAAGAAGCGGAAGTTATCCGGATAGCGGCGGTAATAGGCCGGGCCGTGGCTGCCAATCAGGTGCAGGCCAATCAGCTTGTTTTTGCCATCATCAACGATTTTTCCATCAAGATTTTCCAGCAGCGCTGCGTCGTAACAGGTATCGCCATCGCAGAATTTGCCGTCTTTCGGGGTATCAATAATAACATTAGGCACGCGGTCGCAGACGCCTTTACAGCCCTCGTCATTGTCTTTCCAAAATACCGAGACCCCGGCACGTTGCACGATATCGAGGAAACTGTCGCTGTTGTGCGCGCGATCGTTATTAAAGTCGATACGTTTCATATCAGAGAACATGCAGGGCACCGAGACGGCCGTTGCCGTACCGCAAGAGCTGACATGATTAAAGAACACCATATCCGGCGTCTGTTGCGTAAAGGCGTTGGTAGGTCGGCTGTAACCATTATAGGACTGATTTTGCGCGCGGCCGGTTTCACCAATGACCAGGAACATCAGGGTGGGTTTCTGCCCGGCTTTTTGCACCAGCGCGGCATCGGTACCGACTTTTTCATAAGGTAGGGGTTCGGTCAGGTATTTATGATTGAGGTACTGAAAACCGCTATACAGATAGTTGGTCGGCAAAATCTCCAGGTTCAGCGTGCGGTTGTTACGTCCGACCGAAGAATAATCCTGATAATAGAGCGCTGCGACACCACCGATCAACGCCAGTGATACCAGCATGGAGAGTACACGTACGCCCAGACGTTTGAGGATGGTCTGATTATAGATAACCGGCGTTTTTAGCAGCAGCAGGGCGGGTAATATCCCCGTGAAGGTGAACCAGGCAACCACTGACAGGTTTAAATAAGAGGTGGCTTCGCTTTGCTGGGTTTCGGCGATATTTTGGATCATACCGCGGTCAAATACGATATTAAACACCCCTTGCGCATAGGCGGCCAGGGCGCTGACCAGCAACAGGATAATAAACACCGGCTTGAATATCGGTTTAAAGGTCAGGGGGGTAAAAACGAAGTTCAACGCGGCAAACAGCACAACCGGAATTGACAGGGCAAAGCCAATTTTAAACGCTGAAAGTGCATGCAGGATACGATAAAAATGCAGTAACACGGGCAGGTTGACGATCAGGGTAAAATACAGACTGATAAGTAAAGTCAGCCAAAAGTAGCTGATTTTAGGCAGAAAATTTCGCAATGAAAACTCCAAAGTACTGACGTTTGGCAAATGTGTGAAATCAGGCAACAGCGAAAATGCACGCGGAAAATGCAGATAATGCGCAGTTTATTCTTCTTCTCTTAATAAATCCTTAATAAATTGCAGGATCGATCCTTACGCCTTGAGGATTTAAAGAAGGGCAGATAAACAGTAGGTCATGCCTCCGCCTGCCAGCGACAAGCAGAGGCAAGGTCAGAGGTTCAGGCTTCTAATGCCAGCAAAGCGAAGGTGGCCAGCCAGTGTTCGCCGAGATAGTCGCTATCGAGGTGAGGCAGGGCACTGTGCAGATGTTTTTCGGCACTGACCTCAAGCAAAGTCACGCGCTGATCGTCGGCGGGTAATGCCCTGGCAAGCGCCCGCTGACACCAGGCGCGGCTGAGGTTTAATCCATCCAGATGACCGATTTTGCCGTCGCGGCGATCGGTGACAGTAGCGGGAGTAAACAGGGTTTCAGGTTGCCCCTGGGCCAGTTGCGGCAAGAATTGGCCAAACCAGGTAATAAAGGCCTGCGGTGACAATACCCGCCGCATTAGCTCTGCCTCCATCAATGAGGGGGATAAAAATTCATCGCCGCCAGGCTCCCAGGCCTGACAGTTTTTGTCTTGCAGATGCCAGCGCAGCGCGGTTTCTTCAATCAGTGAGGCCAACGGCTGTTGGGCCGTGCTGCGCGCATAGTCGAGGGCCAGCGCCAGCGCAAAGGCGCTGTTAAAATGGCTTCCTGTGCGGAGTGGATAGGTGGCTTTCGGCAGAAAATCGCAAAAGCTGTTTACAAAAAAATCGCTTATCGGCGACAGCGTGGTTGCCCAATCTTTGGCTTGCGGCAGGGGCAGGTGATCGACTTGTTGCGCCAGGGCCAGAAACCACGCCCAGCCATAGGGGCGTTCAAAGCCCTGATGTTGAGCTTGTTGCAGATAGCGCATTTCGCCAGCGACGTTTTCGGCGGTAAAATGCGTCTCGACAAGGGCAATAATGCGTTCTGCCTCTGGCAATTGCGGGTAGCGAGCCAACAGGCGCAGCAGCAGCCAGTAGCCGTGTACACAGGAGTGCCAGTCATAGCTGCCATAAAAAATCGGGTGCAGTGCGCGAGGCCCTTGGATATCTTCCGCGCCAGCCAAGGCATGGGTCAGCTTATTGGGATACTCGCGGGTCACATGATTTAAGGCCAGATTGGCAAAACGAGACGCCATGTCTGGCGTCAGTTGCAGGCTCATAGGATCTCCAATAGTGGCGGCCAAAGGATCAGAAGCGGAAAACAAAGAAATACATAAAGGCAGTATTGACCAGCAAGAGCAATACCCCGGTCAGCCATTGCGCTTTGATCACCGCATATTTGTCTTCCAGCTCCAACAGGGCTGCCGGTACGATATTAAAGTTTGCTGCCATCGGCGTCATCAGGGTGCCGCAGAAGCCGGACAGCATGCCAATTGCCCCCATTATCGCCGGATTGCCCCCTAACTGATGGAATATCAGCGGTAAACCTATTCCGGCGGTCATTACCGGGAAGGCGGCAAAGCCGTTTCCCATAATCATGGTAAAGAGCGCCATGCCGAAGGTATAAGCAACAATTATCGCCAGCGGTGAACCCATAGGGATTACATCTTTCACCAGGTTGGCGACCACACCGCCGACGCCTGCCAGTGCAAACAAGGCGCCCAGAGCGGCCAGCATCTGCGGCAATATCGCAGCCCAACCGACGGTATCCATGGTCTGGCCACCGGCCTTAATGGCTTTTAGCGGCGAATCGCGCAGCATCAGCAGGGCGACAATAAAGGCGATAACGGTACCCAGCACCAGCGAAATCAGGGTGACGTTTTTGCCTTCCACCAGTGGCGTATATTTTAAGGTCAGGGTGCCGAGCAGGGTAACAATCGGGATCAGCAAGGCGGGGATAAATAACTTGCTGCCAAAGCGTTTCGCTTTGGCTTCACGCTGTGCCGCCACGGCGGGCTGCTCGTTGTCATTTTTGCCCTTGCCCAGTTTACCGGTACCGGCAATCACTGCCAGCGCAATAGCCAAACAGCCGGTGACAAAATAGGGCAGCATGCTGCCAAATAAAAAGGTCACGGCATACACGCCCCAAAACAAGGCGTTAACTATACGTCGTGGATTGCTGTGGTCGCGCAAGTTGAACAGGGCGTAGGTGGCAAACAGTAAACCGGCAAGAATATAGGTGGTATTTAAGGTGATCATTTACCCAGGATCTCCTGTTGTCCGTCAAATCGTCTGGCCAGCGAACGGTCGAGCAGCCACAGGCGAATAAAATGGATAACCAGCGCGGCTATCGCTGTCGGTATTGCCCATACCGAGAGTTGTAGTGGTTCGACAAATACGCCGTTCTGGTCGAGAAAACCTTTAATCAACAAAATGGACTGGATGGCAATAAAGATATCTTCGCCAAAAAAAACCGCGATATTGTCAACTGCGGCGGCATTGGCGCGAATTTTTTGCCGCACATCGTTAGGCAAATCACCATATTTGGTGGTGGCTGCCGCTTCGGCCATCGGCGCTATCAGCGGGCGCACCATCTGTGGGTGTCCGCCTAGCGAGGTAAGCCCGAGGGCGGCGGTGGCCTGACGAAGAACAAAATAGAGCATCAGCACGCGACCGGTGGTTGCGGCATGAATTTTTGAAATCAGATGCTTGGCTTGCTCTTTCAGGCCGCTGCGTTCAAGCAGGGCGATCACCGGCAAAGTCAGCCAGATCAACCCCATATAGCGGTTGTCGTTAAAGGCTTTGCCAAAGGCACTGATAATATCCACGGTGTGCATTCCGCCCGCGACGCCGGTTGAGATACCGGCAATGGTCACTACCAGCAGCGGATTAAACCGCAGTGCAAAGCCAATCACCACAATTGGAATGCCAATAAGAACCCACATGATCTCTCCCCTGTTGTCTAATGGATCGCGCCAATTAACGCGATTTTTTTGGTGCTATCAATATGATTTATATAGATATAATTTTTATTAGATTTATTGCGCAAACAGCACTATAAAAGGTGACATTCGGAAAATAACAACCAGCGGCAAGTTAAGCAAGTTGCAAAGGCGGGTCATCCATAGGATTTTGTGATGATGGGGTTTTACCTTGCACAACAAGAGATTAAGCCTTTCTTTTTCCCCGTTGCGCAGCAGAATGCGGTCGCTAACGGGTAACCTGCGACAAAACAAGCAAAATGCGTGCTTCTGCTCTATGCCATTGAAACTTCGGTGCTATGATGGTTTGACAGGCGGGAAGCAACCCCGCGATTGATTTAAGTAAGGATGCAGCAATGCAAATAATGAGACCCCAGCATATTCGTTGGCTCAGTTTATTGATTGTTATGGGCGGACTGTTATTGATCCTGCCGCTTCAACTGTTGGGGTGTTTTCTCGCGGGCTTTATCGTTTATGAACTGGTCAATGGTCTGACCCCCTATTTTCAGAAAATTATCAGCGGCGAGCGCGCCCGCTGGCTGGTCGTAGTACTGATCAGCACCCTGGTGGTCAGTGCGCTGATCCTGGCGGTGATGGGAATTGTCTCTTTTCTGCTGCACGATATGCGCAATCCCGCGGTGTTCAACGAAAAGGTCAGTGGTTTGCTTAGTGATGCGCAAAGTCGGCTTTCGCCGGTTATGTTGCATTATCTTCCGGCCAATCTCGAAGAGCTGCAGCGTGAATTTGTGCAGTGGCTACGTGAGCATGTGGTGATGTTGCAAAACGTCGGCAAAAATGCAGCTCATACTTTTGTAACCATGCTGGTGGGGATGATCCTCGGAGCGATTATTTCTCTGCAAAGACCAGGTGGCGAAGACCCCCAGGCGCCGCTAAAAAATGATTTACTACAGCGTATGCGTTTTCTCAGTAAGGCGTTTCGTAATGTCGTTTTTGCCCAGTTCCAGATTTCATTAATCAATACCTTTTTGTCTTGCGTATTTTTGTTCGGCGTTTTGCCGCTGTTTGGTATTCATCTGCCGTTATCCAAGACCTTAGTGGTGTTCACCTTTGTGTGTGGCTTACTGCCGGTGATTGGTAATCTGATCTCCAATACGGTGATTTTTATCGTTGGTTTGTCTTTATCACTGTGGGTGGGGGTGCTGGTATTGATCTATCTGATCATCATCCATAAAGTTGAGTATTTCCTGAATGCGCGCATTGTCGGAACGCGTATTAATGCCAAATCCTGGGAAGTGCTGCTGGCGATGCTGATTTTTGAGTCGGCTTTTGGTTTGCCGGGCGTTGTTGCCGCCCCCATCTACTATGCTTATCTAAAAAGTGAGCTTAAAGACGCCGGACTTATCTGAGTCCTGCCTCTCTGGCTGGGCCTGCCGTTCGCGCAGTGCTTAGCCAAAAATCCTTAAAAAAACAGATTTAGGCAAGGAGTGGCGAGGATCGTTATAACGATATTCCTCGCTTATCCGTCATACTTTGGCTCGGCCACCGCGCTCAGGCGCTGGCCAGACCACTCTCGTTTACCCTCAGGAGAACACAGATGACTCTTAACGTCCGAGGCTTTGCCGCACAGTCCGCCGAGACACCGCTGGCACCTCATAACTTTATTCGTCGCGACCCTCGTGATACCGATGTTGTCATTGATATCGAGTACTGCGGCGTTTGTCACTCTGACATTCATCAGGCGCGTAACGAATGGCATTCAAGCGTCTACCCACTGGTACCTGGCCATGAAATCATCGGTCGCGTAACCCACGTAGGCGCCAAAGTCACCGCTTTCAAAGTCGGTGATGCAGTCGGTGTCGGTTGTATGGTTGACTCCTGCCAGCATTGCGAATCATGCAAGGCTGACCTGGAGCAATACTGTACCGAAGGCGCTACCATGACGTATAACAGTGTCGATCGTCATGACAAAATGCCTACTTTTGGCGGCTACTCCGAACAGATCGTGGTATCTGAAAAATTTGTTCTGCGTATTCCCGAAACCCTGGATATCAAAGCGGCTGCGCCTCTGCTGTGTGCCGGTATCACCACTTACTCGCCGCTAAAACACTGGCAGGTGAAAAAAGGCGACAAAGTGGCCATCGTGGGTCTGGGTGGATTAGGTCATATGGGACTGAAATTTGCCAAAGCGATGGGGGCAGACGTCACGCTGTTCACCCGTTCAGCGGGTAAAGAGCAAGAAGCCTACCGTCTGGGGGCCGATCACGTGGTGCTGTCTACCGATGAAAAGCAGATGGCAGCGGTAAAAAGCCACTTTGACTTTATTCTCGACACTGTGCCACACCAGCATGATCTGAATCCGTACCTGGATACGCTAAAACGCGATGGTACGCATATTCTGGTGGGGCTGATTGAGCCGGTAGAACCAGCGGTCCACGCCGGTAAACTGATTATGGGTCGCAAGAGCCTGGTTGGTTCGCTGATTGGCGGTATTGCCGAAACCCAGGAGATGCTGGATTTTTGCGCCGAACATGGCATTAACTGTGATGTTGAGATGATCAACATGCAGGATATCAACGACGCCTATACGCGCATGCTGAAGAGCGATGTGAAGTATCGTTTCGTCATTGATATGGCTTCACTGAAAAATGCCTGACCGATAAGCACGTTGCTTTTTTTGCGCTTTTAAGCGGCAGCCCGAGAGATCGGGCTGCCGCTTGTTCGTTAAATTTTACCTTTCCCCGCGTTGTCGACTTCTCGCCTTGTTGTCACAGTGGTATTCTTCTGCTTTCGCCGAGCGAAGGAAAATCAGTGGCTAAGAATTTTGATGAATTAATCAGAGATATCGATCTGATTATTGAACATGTAGATAACCTGAAAAATCAGCCTGGACGCAGCCAGAAGAGCATCATTCCCCAGCCTGCTGAAAAGTTGGCCTACGATTCGTTTTCTGAGATTTACGCCTTAAAAGCGGTGATGCGGGCGTTTATCTCTTCTGTTGATACCATCGTGAAAGTGCAAATTGCTCATAAGGTAGAACAGGATATTGGCCATCTGGATTCTCGGGTGCGCTCAATTGGTGGTGATAGTGCCAAGGCCGAGGATCTGGCGCAAATCACTGCTTATGTGCGTCATGCCGTATCGGAAATGATGGACTAGCCTGTGGTTAACGGGGCAACTGTTTGACGCTGAATGTTTTTCGCCGGGTGCAATGGTGAATTATCACATTCAGCGTTTTTTATTGATCTTTATTTTTTCGTTGCCTCAGCGTTAATTTATTTTAAAAACAGTGGCATAAGTGCTGGCATAACCAGCGAATTGCTCGCTAAATCGACGATCTACACTAATTGCTCGCAGTAACTGTTAAAAAGAGTTGCTATTCGATGGCAGTCATGAGTAAATACGTCTCGGCCTGTGGTACAGACCTATTTATGCACGACATCCTGAGTAAAGTGGTTCAAATTTAAAGCGTTATCCTCGATAACCCTGATCTGACGAATTTCCTTCTTAGTGCCTCCATAAGTAACGACTGAAATCCGGCTATAACATGCCCATGGTGGCGAAATTTATATTTAAAAGGTAATTCCTATGTCAATGATGAAAGGTCAGGTTAAGTGGTTTAACGAGTCTAAAGGCTTTGGCTTCATCACTCCTGCTGACGGTAGCAAAGATGTATTCGTACACTTCTCCGCTATCCAGGATCAAGGTTTCAAGACCCTGGCTGAAGGCCAGAACGTACAGTTCTCTATCGAGAACGGTGCTAAAGGTCCGTCTGCGGCTAACGTTACCGCTATCTAATCTCACTTAACCGCTGTTTACAGCGTTTAAAGTAGATTACAAAAACCCGCTTAGGCGGGTTTTTTATTGCCTGTTATTCAGTATTGGTTATGCTTTTAAGATGCTGTTGTCGAGTTTGGGCTGTGGCCAGCCATGTGTTTAGACATGCCGATGGCCGCCTGATTTGTACTAGAATAAGAGGGTGCGTTAGACAGACGCAGCTAATTCAACAAGATGGGATAAATGCATGAAGGTAAACGATCTGGTGACGGTAAAAACCGATGGCGGCCCGCGTCGGGAAGGTAAGGTTCTGGCAGTAGAGACCTTTTATGAAGGGGTCATGTATCTGGTTGCGCTGGATGATTATCCGGCAGGCGTCTGGTTCTTTAATGAGACGCAAAGTAAAGATGGCACCTTCGTGGAGCCGCGTGACGCCCACTGATTGGCTTCGCCTCTGATCCCCATAAAAAAACGTCCAGCATAACTGGACGTGAGTTTGATGACAAAGTCGTCTTGATGATCGAGATACCCGGGCATAGCACACCTAGGGGCGCTCCGGCGGGCAAGCCCGCTACGACCCCAACGGTGCACTCTCCCTAATAACGGACTTTGTCAGCAGTCTGACGTCCAGCATAACTGGACGTTAGTTTTTGGTAGTCGTTCTGCAAAATAGTGGCTTATTGATGCCTGGCGGCCACTAAAAGGTTTCCCAGTTCGTGTCTGAACTATTGGCGAGAGCGAGTTTCATCGGTTCAGCGTTTCTCGGTGCCGGACCACGCTTATCCTGCGAGCGGGCATTGGCTTCAAGCCGGAACACTGCCACGGCCTGGGTAAGCTTCTCTGCCTGCGCCTCAAGAGATGCGGCAGCCGAAGAGGCCTGCTGTACCAGAGAGGCGTTTTGCTGCGTCACACCATCCATTTCCGAGACGGCTAAGGTCACCTGGCTGATACCCCGGCTCTGTTCGTCGGATGCCGAGGCGATCTCTCCCATAATATCGGTAACTTGGGTCACTGCGGTGACAATTTCTGCCATGGTATCGCCCGCATTGTTAACCAGAATACTACCGTCGCCGACCAGTTCGACCGACTCGCCAATCAGTGATTCAATCTCCTTGGCTGCCTGGGCACTGCGTTGTGCCAGATTACGCACTTCGCTGGCGACCACCGCAAAACCACGCCCCTGTTCACCGGCGCGTGCAGCCTCAACGGCAGCGTTAAGCGCCAGGATATTAGTCTGGAAGGCGATACTGTTAATTACATTGGTGATTTCGGCAATTTTCTTCGAACTGTGGGAGATATTTTCCATAGTGCTGATAACGTCAGCCACAATATCTCCGCCTTTTTGCGCTTTATCTGACGCGTTGGCGGCAAGTTTGCTGGCATGATGGGCGTTTTCCGAGTTCTGTTTTACCGTTGCCGTTAATTGTTCCATGCTGGCGGCGGTCTGCTCCAGCGCTGCGGCCTGCTGCTCGGTACGGGAGGAGAGGTCGGTATTACCAGAGGCAATTTCCGTTGAGCCATGGTAAATCGAGGTGGCACCCTCACGCACGGTCAATACCGTGGTGGCCAACGCGCGTTGCATCTGTTGCACGTTTTCGTTGAGCACGCCAATCTCGTTATGGCCCGAAATAAAGCCCGGATGCGTCAGGTCACCTGCGGCAATTTTCTGAATATGGGTGACCAAGCGGCCCACGGGATTGATAATCACTTTGCGGATGACCAGATAAGCCATTAGCGTCAGCAGTAAAGATAAAATAAACGCCACTGCCATTAAGATATAACCCAGTTTTGAATCAGACTGTGCTTTATCGTTGATCGCATTAGCGGTTTGATTACGAAAAGCAATAGCCTTAAGCAAAGGGACGTTGTAGGCGACATCCAGCTTACTGCTGGTCTCGGTTTCCAGGGCAATGACTTCTTCAACATGGCCTTCACGCGCGCTCTGCATCATCGGTTGCAGACCCTGCGTCATATACTCATCAAAGGCCTTCTTGAGAGGCTCATCGAGACTATAATCAGTAGGGGTCTTATTGCCACGATTCAGATAGGTGTTAAATGAATCCTGTGCCTGTTTAAGTCTGGCTGCGGTGGCATCAAGGGCAATGTTCGCCTGTTCCTGATCGCCGCCGCGCATAGCCGCACCGGCCTGGATTAGGATCAGTCGTGCGGTACGCATATGGTTGGAACTATTGGAAAGGGCAAGTCTGGTTTGTAGTTCGCTGGTGGATTGATCCAGCGCGGTATTACTTTGCTTGAGAAAATAGCTGGCTGCGCCAATAGATATGGCAAATAAAACCAGTACGCCGACCAGGATGGTACTGATAAGGCGGCCTAGTTTTATATTATTAATAAACGAAGCATTGTTGTGGCTATTTGTAGCTGTAAGAGTATCCATTTTCATCCGCTCAATATATCCAGCATGACTTGGGTACAGCACCGCTGTACGTGCCTGACAATGATAAAGGCTGGCCTCTGACTGGCAACCTTCCCTAATGGCAACTTAATCCGCGCCATCAATAGTCATCGGCATCTATGAGCAGACATTTAATTAATATTTGTGTAACATTTTTTCTGAATGTGTGGTGCCTGTCGCAGTTTGCTATGAAACGTGATCTCAGGGCATGCAATGCCCTGAGACTTGAACAGTTAACTGACGTAAATGCCTTCTGTCAGCGAGTCACTGAGTCGCACCACATGGTAGATAATGTGCTTGTTCTGGGTTTTGATTTTGCGTTTGATACTGCCTTTATAAGATGACACGGTCTTTGCCTTGATCCTCAGTTTGTCTGAAATCTGGATCGTACCTTCCCCCGACATCCACATTTTTAACATATTGGATTCACTGCGGCTTAAGATCACCGGAGTAATATCCAGTTGTGCGCTGGCCTGGCTGGCCACGTTTTGATGGCTGATATAGTTGCTTAGCAACTGATTGAGCGTTTCGGTTTTAATCGACTTTGAGGAGATGATGACGTTTTTGCGTACAAACACATATTCCTCAAAATGGATGCGAGTGCTGGACATAAAAATAAAAAACAGGGTCTCCGGGTGCTCCGCAATCAGACTGCGAATGGTGCAGCAGCTTAGCGACGGGGGAGAGAAACAGGCTTCGTTAATAAAAACGACCCGAGGGAGATGATGCTGACAACTTAGCTTGAGTTCTTCCAGCTCAGTGGCGTAAGTTATCTCGCGTGGGTCAATGCCATTGCTGATAAGTGTGTGAACCAGTCCCAGTCGGGTAAAACTGCATAAATCCAAAATTATTGTTTGCATTTGGTAAGTCCTCTTAGGACGTCCGTGTTCTGCATAATGATTGGATAAAATTTCTGTAGGGCAAAAAATAGCAAAGGGCAAAAGGCCGCTTTGCTCCTCCTTTTTGCTATAAAAAACCGCAAAATTCAAAGGGATTTTTTTGAAGTAAACCCGTTAACCGACCTTACATAAATTTGACTTATGTTCTCTTTCATTATGGATAGCCGAAAGGGGGTAACAAAGAAGTTAATGAATAGTAATCATTGTAATAACATAGCGAAATAACCACCTAATGACACTGTTTTTCGAGCTGCACATATAATTTATATTTATAACTATATCTATTGTTAATTGTTAAAAATAATTCATATATTTTTTCACGCTAAAAACTGGCACCCGGGCGAGGTTAAGTGCCGGTTTTCTTGCCCAAAGCTGGCTTAGAGTGGCTGGCGGCAGGTAATCGTTGACTCAACAGCCTTTGCTATATCGACTTCTTCCGCCATCCAGTTGACCAATGCTGCGAATACCCGGCTTTCCTTCCGGAGTGGTTGCGGTACAGCGCACTATGCCTGCGTCATCCAATAGTTTAAGAAATTGATTACGTTTGTATGTTTCTTGTTCGCTTTGGTCCCGCAATCAAGAGCAAAACACACCACATTCAATAGCAGCGGAGTAATCAATTGAAAACCGTCGGTTTGCCCGAGCTTGGTGCCGAGCAGTGTGGCCAGCTTGACGTTGCGCTCAACAATTTCTGCTATCCCGCTGCGGCCATCGGCTTTTAGTGCCATCTACACCGGCAGAGCACAAAAACGCCGCGAGTTTTCCGGGGTCAGATGCAAAAAATTGTCTGGCAAGGTTTGCTAAAAACCTGCACCAAATGGCTGGATCCTGGTCCATCCAGACGAGGATATCGGTATAGATGGCATACTTTATATCGTTTATTCGCACAATTGCAGTGCAAAACATAGGGTAGATTATAGTCTGCCAGGGGGAGGGTGCTTGTCGTTCATCCGTGAGGAGAGGGTTAGATCGATGGAATATTTTTATGACTGAAATAATTTTGTTGAGTAAGAATGCGCTGGCGCTGTCAGCGATGTCATCTATCGTCGCTGAAGTTTCCGCCGGTTGGGTAGAAAAAGTGCGGGTTGTCTCAGTGAACAGCTACTCCGCCTTAAGCCAGCTGGAACTGGGTGGAACTCGCCATGCTGTGGTGGTCGATCTCTCGTCACTGGCCTGTTTTGAGCGCTATGATACTCTTCAGAAAATAAGGCATATTGTTCCGCAAACTCGGGTACTGGCTCTGTGCCATGAACCGACCTATTCTGATATGTTCCGTTTTATTTCTTCACAATGTCACCTGGTGCTTTCCGACCGGGTCGATGTCAGTCATTTTCGCAGTGCGGTGCAGCAATTGGTCTGCTCACAGCAGGAGAGCACTTATCCACCGGTGATGAGTCGCCATAAAATTGGCTATTTACTGCTGAGCAGCCGCGAAGTCGAAGTGTTAAAGCTGATTATGCACGGATTTTCCAGCCTGAGCATTGCTGAAAAACTCGGTATTGATGTTAAAACGGTTTCTGCGCATCGCCAGAGTATTTTTATCAAACTTCAGGTCACCAATCTGGCAGGCTTGCACGATAAGATCACCCACGATAACGAGCTGGATTGGCCGCGTTCTGTCGAGAAGGTTGCCTGACGACTCCGGAATATTCTTAAAAGTCCTTAGCGAACGGACAATAACCTAATCGCTGCCAGTCTCCCCCTGCTGGGCGTATGCTACGCCCAGACCCCGCACCAGTGGATGTTCCAAAATCTGAGCAACCGCATCTTGCAAGCAGTTTTTTAGCGTAAAGCCTTCAATTTCTGATACTCGTCACATGAATTTTAAGTTAGCCTTGTGGTCGTAAATTTTTAACCTCGATTGCATTGTCGTTCTTTACTCTTGAGTGCGAGCGGACCTGACTGGGGTGCATTCGAAATCATACAATTGCTAAGCCAAAGGAAACCCTTCCGGCATGGAACGAAGAGCATTTATTAAAGCTTCTATGGCGTTTGCCGCCTATTGTGGTGTGCCTGCAATGGCGTCACTGTTCACCGGTTCGGCCGAGGCGGCGCAAGAGAATGTTGCTGACGGTGGGGCAACCACGTTCGACTTCTCTGTGTTGCAGAAAATGGCTGCTTCCCTGGCCAAACAGGCCTACGGCGGGGCTCCGTTGCCACTGCCTGATACGCTGGCGAATTTGACGCCGCAGGCCTATAACAGTATCCAATACGATCATGCCCATTCGTTATGGCATGACCTGCCTAATCGTCAGTTGGACGTCGAGTTGTTCCACGTCGGTATGGGTTTTAGGCGTCAGGTGAAAATGTTCTCCGTTGATGGTGATAAACAGCTGGCGCGTGAGATCCATTTCCGCCCTGAGTTGTTTAACTATCATGATGCCGGTGTTGACACCAAACAGCTTGAAGGCAAATCCAACCTGGGTTTTGCCGGTTTTAAAGTCAATAAGGCACCCGAGTTGACCCGTCGTGATGTGGTCTCTTTCCTGGGGGCCAGCTATTTCCGTGCGGTTGACGATACCTATCAATATGGCTTGTCTGCCCGTGGTGTGGCGGTGGATACCTTTACCGATCACCCGGAAGAGTTTCCGGATTTCGTTGCTTTCTGGTTTGAAACACCGAAAGCGGATGCCACCACTTTTGTCGTTTATGCGCTACTGGATGGTCCAAGTGTCGCTGGGGCCTATCGTTTCACCATTCACTGTGAAGCGACTCATGTGGTGATGGAGATCGACAAGCATTTGCATGCCCGCAAAGATATCAAGCAGCTGGGTATTTCACCCATGACCAGTATGTTTAGCTGTGGTACCAATGAGCGCGGACGCTGCGATACTATTCATCCCCAGATCCACGATTCCGATCGTCTGGCAATGTGGCGTGGCAATGGCGAATGGATCTGCCGTCCACTGAATAACCCGCAGAAATTGCAGTTCAACAGCTATGCAGACGAGAACCCTAAAGGGTTTGGTTTGCTCCAGTTGGATCATGAGTTCAATGACTATCAGGACGTGATTGGCTGGTATAACAAACGTCCTAGCCTGTGGGTAGAACCACAAGGTAACTGGGGGAAAGGATCGGTCAATCTGATGGAGATCCCGACCACCGGTGAAACGCTGGATAACGTGGTTTGTTTCTGGCAACCGGCGACGCCGATTAAAGCTGGCGACTCTCTTGATTTCAGCTACCGTTTGCACTGGAGCAGTGAGCCACCAATTCGTAGCCCAATGGCGAAAGTGCTGGCGACGCGTACCGGTATGGGGGGCTTCCCGGAAGGCTGGGCACCAGGGGAACATTATCCGACAGTATGGGCACGTCGCTTTGCCATCGATTTTATTGGCGGAGAGCTAAAAGCCTATGCTGATAAAGGTATTGAGCCCGTTATCACTGTCTCGTCGGGCAAGATCGACAATATCGAGATCCTGTATGTGCAGCCGTTTGACGGTTATCGCATTCTTTTCGACTGGTATCCGACCAGCGACTCGGCAGCACCGGTAGAGTTGCGTATGTTCCTGCGTTCTCACGACTATGCGCTCAGTGAAACCTGGTTGTATCAGTATTTCCCGCCAGCTGCCGACAAACGCAAGTATGTTGATGACCGTCAGATGTCGTAATCTGGCTGCCTAAAACGCAGCAGGGGACGGATTTTTATGTCCGTCCCCTGCCGTGTCTTTTAACAAAAGCGCGACCGCTTTTGTCCTCAAAACGCTTTCACTACCATGCTGCTGCCGATGTCCTGCCCCTGTTTAAGCAGATTATCAAAAGACTTCTCGGTTCTTTTTAACTCTTGCAGAAACTGTTCCGGCGTAAAGTCATGGGCTTTGCTGCTCATATAGGCCAATGCTAATTCTTTCGACTGGTAACGTTGGAAAGTGTACATGGTTTTCCTTATTTTTTATCAGTGGCCACCCAGAGGATGCCTGGTGTCTGGCGAGTGACCGATGCCATTGCCGATCTGGAAATCTATCGGCTGCTGTCTGTAACGCGCTGAGTTGAGCAATTGTCGACCCTGTGTTGATGTGATAATTTTACTCACTCGTTATGTAAGGTAAAACCGTTTTTATAGATAGATTTGATAGATAAAACTTTGTTTAATTTACACGACAGAGCAAGGTTATCCCCGGCGTGTCCCTCGCTGTATTCATTATCCTGATATATTTTTTCCCGCCATGGCACGCTAACTATTTTGTTCACACTGTCAGGATATATTTTTCGCATCAATGTTAATGCACTGTTTCATTATTGTTAATAGTAACTAACCTAAATTGATTATCTTATTTTGATAATTAGCGATGTGAATTTAACTCACTGATAGAAAAGACGATAAAAGGTGCCAAAAATGCGGTTTAGGTTATTTAAATAATCGGTTTTGCCTCGGAGAACTAAACTATAAATAGAATATTGGGTACGACTCATTCACCAATCATAATAACTTCCGTTATCGAGGCATGAATCATGAGTAAATTTATCTTCTCTTCCCCACGTAAATACGTACAAGGCAGCGGCGTGCTTGACGAATTGGGGGATTATCTGCCAGCGCTGGGAGGGAAGTCCTTTCTGATCGCCGATGATATGGTTTGGGGTATCGTCGGTGAACGGGTTCGGGCTTCTCTGGATAAAGCCAATGTCGACTTCTGTTATGAACGTTTTAATGGCGAGGCTTCAAGCAATGAAATAACCCGTTTGGCAGCTATTGCTCGCCAGCAGGGGACTCAGGTGGTGGTCGGACTGGGCGGAGGGAAAACGCTCGACACCGTCAAGGCTATTGCCGATGAATTAAAACAGAATGTAGTAATTGTACCTACGGTCGCTTCGACCGATGCACCCTGCAGTGCGTTATCGGTCATTTATACCGACGAAGGGATATTTGACACTTACCGTTTCTATAATAAAAATCCGGATCTGGTGCTGGTGGATACGCACGTCTGTGCGCAGGCTCCGGTTCGTCTGTTTGCCTCCGGTATTGCCGATGGTCTGGCGACCTTTGTGGAAGCGCAGGCAGTTCTGCGTTCGCATTCTTCGTCAATGGTCGGTGGTGCGCCTACTATCGCCGGGATGGCGATTGCCGAAGCCTGTGAAAAAACCTTGCTGACTTATGGCTATGGCGCATATACGGCGGTGGAACAGAAACTGGTTACCCCGGCGGTAGAAGCGGTGGTGGAAGCCAATACGCTGCTTTCAGGTTTGGGTTTTGAAAATGCCGGACTAGCCGGGGCACATGCCATTCATAATGGTTTTACCGCCATCAAGGGGGATATTCACCATCTGACCCACGGTGAAAAAGTGGCTTATGGCACTTTGACGCAAATGGTACTGGAACAGCGTCCGGACGAAGAAATTGCCAAATATGTGCGTTTTTATCGCTCCATCAATATGCCTACCACCCTTAAAGAGATGCATCTTGATAAAGAGAGTTATGAGAACCTGGTGAAAGTGGGGGCCTTGGCCGGCGGCAAGGGCGATACGCTGGGTAATCTTAATCCGCATCTTTCTGCCGAAGACGTGGCTAATGCGATTTTAGCAGTGGATGCCTTTAGTCGAAGTGTGTTGGTGGCTTAAAAGTCAATTTTTTACTTAAATGACAATTTTTTACTTAAATGGCAATTTACTACTTAAAAGTCAATTTACTACTTAAAAGTCAATTGGCTATGAGGAGCTGTATCGGTTTTAGCTTAAAAGTCAATTTACTACTTAAAAGTCAATTAACTCCGAGGAGCTGTTTCGGTTTTATAATTGCGGTGGCCACTTAACCCGCTGTGCCGAACCGAGTTAAGGAGCGCTGGCCCGCTCCTTAACAATCCTGGGCCTTTTGGTGTTGTTGATTCGTCTGCTGCCTATTACCGGCTATGTTTCAGTGACTCCCAGTGTGGCACGAGCCGCGCTGCTCAGCAGTCCCCTTGCTCGGTCGGGAGCCAAAAACGTCTCCCTCCGCTTCGCGCGGCGCCGTCTCTGAATGTGCCAGTAGACTATGTACGTCGTGCCGTTTCAGCTTAAATGGCAATTGTTATTTAAAACCAATTGGCTTTAGCAGAATTGTTTCGGTTGGGCTTAAATGGCAATTTTTTGTTTAAAGTCAATGAGCTATGAGGAGTTGTTTCGGTTTTATAATAGCGGTGGCCACTTAACCCGCAGTGCCGAACCGAGTTAAGGAGCGCTGGCCCGCTCCTTAACAATCCTGGGCCTTTTGGTGTTGTTGATGCGTCTGCTGCCTATTACCGGCTATGTTTCAGTGACTCCCAGTGTGGCACGAGCCGCGCTGCTGCGCAGTCCCCTTGCTCGGTCGGGAGCCAAAAACGTCTCCCTCCGCTTCGCGCGGCGCCGTCTCTGAATGTGCCAGCAAACTATGCACACCATACGGTTTCAGAAACTACTGTTTTGTCTTTTTGTTTCTTGTTTCTTGTTTCTTGTTTTTTGTTTTTTGTCTTTTTGTCTTTTTGTCTTTTTGTCTTTTTGTCTTTTTGTCTTTGCAGTTGACCTTTAATGTTGCCGGTATTGCTTTAAATGTTTCCTGGCCGATTCAAAACCTACGCTGAGCGACGTGGAGCGAGACGCTTTTGGCTCGCGACCGAGTGAAGGGACCGCGAAGCGGCGTGGTTTAGGCCACGCGCCGGGGTAACTGGAAAGAACTACAACCGAGGGCACGACACTGTTCAATTTGGACAAGGCGCAGGATTCCAAAGGAGGCGCGCCTTCGCCTCCTTTGGGCGGTCTGGGCCGCCGCCCAGTGAGCGTAGCGAATGCAGTTGACCTTGAATTTAAAAGCAAACTTGCAATTAAAATCGAAATCTTATTCTATTATATGATTGATTTTAAATAAAAAATTGACATTTAAGCTCCCACCTTTAAGCCCCACCTTTAAGTCATCAACGATAATTGCGATATCAAATAAAGCACCAACCCAATGGCCGCGCCAACCAGCGTGCCATTAATGCGGATAAACTGTAAATCCTTGCCGATATTCAATTCAATCTGCCGTGACATATCCTTTTCATCCCAGCTTTTAACCGTGTCACTGATATGACGAGTCAGAAACTGACCGATGTCCGGGGCCATTTTTTCTGCCAGGATCTCCATCTGCCGATTCATTGACTCACGCAGCATCGGGTCGCCACTGAGCATCTTGCCCAGCCATAAACCGGATTCCGTAACGCGCGCATGCAACATTGAGTCAGGCTGATCAAGGTCCTGCTTGATCCACAGACGTAAATCATTCCACAGACTCATCAGATACAGATTGAGCTGGGGATCATTCTTCAGATAGCTTTTGATCTCCTCGGCTCGCGCCGCCATCTGCGGGTCATGGTGCAAGCGGTCAATAAATTTTTCCATCACCCGATCAAAGCCTTGCCTAAAAGCGTGCCCGCGATCGCTGCCAATATCATCCAGCAGTGCATTGACCGCATTGGAAACCAGCTCGGCACCGTGTTCTCCCAGCCATTCGGTGGGCAGCACTTTCGATTTGATCGGATGTTCACGCTTGACCCAACGTACAATTTGCGTGGCGATAAACTCACGGCTTGAGGGTTGGTCGAGCAATGCCACCAATTTTTGCATCGCCTGATCCAACAACGCCTGATGGCGTCCCTCTTTGGTCAGGCTTTCTAACAATAGCGCCACCGACGTGGACAGATCGACTTTATCAATGGCCGCGTAGATCGCATCCTTGACCAACTGCTGAATCCGTCGGTCATCGGTAATATCCAGAAAATGACGCATCAGGCTTACCAGATAACCGCCAAACTGTCGGGCGTTTTCTTCCGACGTTAGCCAATCCCCCAGCAGCCTGGCCGGATCCTGCTGACGGATCAGTCGTACCAGTGAGTCCGGGTCGAGGAATTTTTCTTGCACGAAGATCGCCAGATTATCGGCAATTTTTTCTTTGTTTTTGGGAATGATCGCCGTATGCGCGGCAATAACCGGGATTGGCACCCGTTTAAACAGCGCCACCACGGCAAACCAGTCAGCGAGAGCCCCCACCATGGCCGCTTCGCAGATGGCTTTTAAACCGGCAATCCAGAAGTTCTGTGGCAAAAAAAGGGTGAGCAGAAACAGGGCGGCGGCAATTAATAGCAGCAGCAGCGCATGGCGTTTACTTTTTCGCAGTTCATTTTCTTTGTCCATTACAGAAGTTTAGGACGAGGTGGGTCTGGCTGTCAGCTTAATTTCGCTGCCGGCATACAGAATAAATGAGAATTAGTCTTGATCTCATTGGCCGGCTGATTACACTGCCCGCAGTTAACATCAACAGAGAAAATGTGTACATGGAGCTTTTAAGCCTGGTTTTTAAGCAATATCGCTGGCCGTTTATCGGCGTGATGCTACTCAGTCTGGCGAGTGCTGCGCTCGGTATTGGGCTGATCGCTTTTATCAATATCAAACTGATTGCCACCACCGAGGCCTCGTTGGCGGTATTACCGCAGTTCCTGGTTTTTTTGCTGCTATTAATGGCGGTAACGCTCGGTTCGCAGCTGGCATTGACGGTGCTGGGGCATCATTTTGTCTACCGCCTGCGCGGTGAATTTATCAAGCGTATCCTCGATACCGATATCGAACGTATTGAGCAGATCGGCAATGCGCAACTGTTAGCCAGCCTGGGCAGTGATATTCGCAATATCACCCTGGCCTTTGTGCGACTACCTGAGCTGTTGCAGGGCATTATTCTGACCCTCGGTTGTGCGCTTTATCTGGGCTGGCTGGCTCCAAAGATGTTGCTGGTCACCGTGGTATGGCTGGTGATCACCATTGTGGTGGGGTTTAAGCTTGTCGCCAGAGTGTATCGCTATCTTGACCGGGTACGAGAAGCGGAAGACCGGCTGCAAAAGGATTATGAAAAAGTGATCCAGGGGCGTAAAGAGCTGGCCCTCAACCGTCAGCGTGCCAGGCATATTTATCAGGATCAGTATCAGGTGGATGCAGACAGCTATCGTCAGAGCATTATCGCCGCCGATACCTTTCATCTGAGTGCCGTTAACTGGTCCAATATTATGATGCTCGGTGCCATTGGCATGGTGTTCTACATGGCCAACTCTCTCGGCTGGTCGAATAATGCAGTGGCGGCGACCTTCTCTCTGACACTGCTGTTTTTACGTACGCCGCTGTTGCAGGCGGTGGGCGCTTTGCCAACATTGTTAAGCGCGCAATTGGCGTTTAGAAAACTAACCGCGCTGCGTTTGGCAAATTATCAGCCGGAGTTCGCTGCTGCCTCTTCTGCTATTGCCTGGCAACAGCTGGAACTGCGTGACCTGACCTTTGCCTACGAAGGGCAGGGGTTCGGTATTGGTCCGATTAACCTGACTCTTAATCGCGGTGAGACGGTATTTTTAATCGGCGGCAACGGCAGCGGTAAATCGACGCTGGCCATGCTGCTCACCGGTCTATATCAGCCCAGGTCCGGGCAGATCCTGCTTGATGGTGTGCCGGTAGAAGCGCAGGGGATTGAAGCCTATCGTCAGCTGTTTTCTGCAGTATTCACTGATTTTCATCTGTTTGGTCAGCTAATGGGGCACAACGGCCAGCAACCTGATTCGCAACTGGTGGACGAGTGGCTACAGCTGCTGAAAATGAGCGAAAAGCTGGAAATCGTTAATCATCAAATCAGCAATCTGCAATTGTCTCAGGGGCAGCGTAAACGCGTCGCATTGCTGCTGGCTGCCGCCGAAAGCCGCGATTTCTTGCTGCTTGACGAGTGGGCTGCCGATCAGGATCCACAGTTTCGTCGTACCTTTTATCGTGAGCTATTACCGCGCTTACAGGCGATGGGTAAAACGGTGCTGGCCATCAGCCATGATGATCACTATTTTCAGCATGCCGATCGCCTGTTGGAAATGCGTCAGGGTCAGCTACAGGAGTTGACCGGGCGCGATCGCGATAACGCTTCCCGCGATGCGGTGGCGGCTATTAACCCATAATTGTTGGTGAACGGCGGCCACGCGCCGCTTTTTATGCTTTTTAAGAATTGGCTGACATAGCTTAGCGCTCGCGATCAGTTTAAGATTCGTTTTATTAAACCTTCATTATTCCGATAAAAAATTTTAGGTAACTCTCTTTATGCAAAAGCTTTTCCGGACTCCGGGTAAATTTGTTCTGTTATTGGCGTTGGTCTTTGCTCCGCTGCTGGCGGTTGCCGATGGTGCCAATGCCGCAGGACCGGATGAAGCTGCGACCGTTGCCAAGCCTATCGATGCCGGAGCGACGCTGTCGGCATTGCAAAAACGCCTCGACAATATCAAGCAACAGGTGTCGGCGGCAAAAGATGCCAAAAATATGGGTGGGCTGAATGATGATGCCTTAAAGCTGGCCAGCGATGCCGATCATCTGTCCGCTGATTTGCAGCCGTTGCTTGCTCAGGCGCAGGCCAAGCTGGATGTTCTGGGGCCGGCCCCGGCCCCGGGAGCCTTACCCGAAACGCCACAGGTAATTAAACAGCGCAAAGATCTCAACACCAGCAAGACCACGCTGGATAACCAGATCCAACAGGCTGCGGCCATTAAAACCAGCGCCGGCAATCTTTCCACACAAATTAGTGCGTTGCGCCGCGATGCATTGAAAACCCAGATTGCCCTTAATACCGGCAGTATTCTGGGGATCAGTTTTTGGTCGCCGTTATTTTCTCCGCAGGAGGATGACGGGCAAAGTTTTGCCGACTATAAACAGCAATTAAAAGATGCCTGGCACCAGGCATGGCAACCGCAATGGCGCTATGGCAGCGGTTTTATGTTGCTGTTGGCGTTAGTTATTGGTGTCTTTGGCGGACGTTTGCTGGATGCGCCGCTGGCGTGGCTGACGCCGCGCTGGCTGCCGGTTGGTCGTCTGCGTCGCAGTTTCTTTGCCTTCGCTACCGCAGCTATCAGCGTTTTAACTCTCGGAGGCAGCGCCGAGCTGTTTACCTGGGTGTTTACGCGAATGCCAGATGTCAGTGACTGGGTGCAGCAAACCGGTGATATTCTGGTGAAACTTTCCCTTTTCTCGGCGTTGATTGTCGGGCTGGGCAGGGCGCTGTTGTCTGTGCGTCATCCTAGCTGGCGCTTGCCCGCCATTGCCGATCCGGTGGCTAATACGCTGGTCAGCTTCCCCAAAATGCTTTCCGGCTTTATTTTGATTTTAGGCCTGATTGAGGGCATTAATAATCTGGTCGGCACCAGTGTAGCGGTAACGCTGTTTGGTAACGGCATGTCATCGCTGCTGGTGGCGATCAGTGCCAGTATTGCACCTATCCGTGTCAACCGCGTGCGTCGCCAGATGCTGGCCAATGGCGAACAGCCGGAGGCCCGTTCGACGCTGGCCGGGTTGCTTCACCTGGCGGTCAGTGTTATCGCCTTTGTTATTTTGCTGGCGCTGCTGGTGGGCTATATTCCGCTGGCGCGATTCCTGACTTACGAACTGCTGTGGGTGGGCACGGTACTGGCTTGCCTGTATATCATGATCGATCTGTCCGTCGACTTCTTTGAGAGCTTGTTCTCGGCGAACACCGCCAGTGGCAAATTACTTAAACACTCCCTGAGTCTCGACGATCGCCATCTTTCGCTGGCTGCCACGCTGTTTTCGGCGATAGCCAAAACCCTGTTGCTAATTATTGCCGTTATTTCGCTGTTGGGCGGTAATCTGGGGACCACTACGCCGCTGGAAGTGTTTAATAAAGTGGTGGATCTGTGGGGCGGCAAGGGGATGGAAGGCGTTAAAATCATCCCGGCCCAGGCGGTTAACGCGGTGATTTTCCTGGTGGTGGGCTGGTATATTCTGCGTTCGGCCAAACGCTGGCTTGATAACGATTTCCTGCCGAAAACCAAAATGGATCGTGGCATGCGTGCCTCGCTGGTGACGCTGTTTACCAACGTGGGTTATGTGTTGGTGATCCTGCTGACGCTCTCCACCCTGGGTATTGAGTGGAACCGTCTGGCGTGGATTGTCAGTGCCTTGTCGGTGGGGATCGGTTTTGGTTTGCAGGAGATTGTGAAGAACTTTATCTCTGGCCTGATCCTGTTGACCGAAAGGCCGGTAAAAGTGGGCGATCTGATTAGTATTGCCGGGGTGGAGGGGGATATCCGCCGCATTAATGTCCGCGCGACAGAAATTCAGTTGAGCGACCGTTCTACGGTGATTGTTCCCAATTCGCAGCTTATCTCGCAAAATGTGCGCAATGCCACCATGGGCAATGCCCAGGGCGTGGCGACTATTGCCTTGACCTTCCCCCTGGATATCGATCCTCAGGCGGTACGCACTTTGCTGCTGGAAGCCTATGAAGCTCACGAAGCGATCCAGGATACCCCGGCCCCTTCGGTGACATTCAGCCAGCTGGGACCTGACGGTATTGTGTTAAGCGTAACCGGTTTTGTCAGCAGTCCAAGGGTTATCGGCAGTACCAAAAGTGACTTGCTATATGAGATCCTGACCAAGTTGCGTGAAGCCGGGATCTCGTTGGGGCGTACGCAAACTATGGTTTGGGCTACTCCGCCGGCTGAGTCTTAAAAGGTAATTGGTTGTGAGGAGAGGGTTTTAATTGCAAATTTGCTTTTAAATTCAAGGTCAGGGTCAAGGTCAAGGTTAAGGTCAACTTCAAGGTCAAGGGCATTCGCTGTGCTCACTGGGCGGCGGCCCAGAGCGCCTTTATAGCTTAAAAGTCAATTTACTCCGAGCAAAGGGTTTCGGTTTTATTATTGCAGTGGCCACTTAACCCGCAGTGCCGAACCGACAAGGGGACTCGCAGTCGCTCGAGTCCCCTTGACCCCTGAGCTTTTTGGTGTTGTCGATGCGTGTATTGCCCTCGGTTGTAGTTCTTTCCAGTGACCCGGTGTGTGGCCTAAACCACGCCGCTGCGCGGTCCCTTCACTCGGTCGCGAGCCAAAAGCGTCTCGCTCCACGTCGCTCAGCGTAGGTTTTGAATCGGCCAGGAAGCATTTACTGCAAAACCGGGATTGGCTTAAATGACAATTTTTGGTTTTAAAGTCAACTTCAACTTCAACTTCAACTTCAAGGTCAAGGTCAACTGCATTCGCTGCGCTCACTGGGCGGCGGCCCAGACCGCCCAAAGGAGGCGAAGGCGCGCCTCCTTTGGAATCCTGCGCCTTGTCCAAATTGATAAGTGTCGTGCCCTCGGTTGTAGTTCTTTCCAGTGACTTCAGTGTGTGGCCTAAACCACGCCGCTTCGCGGTCCCTTCACTCGGTCGCGAGCCAAAAGCGTCTCGCTCCACGTCGCTCAGCGTAGGTTTTGAATCGGCCAAGCGGCATTTACTGAAAAACCGGCAACATTAAAGGTCAACTGCAAAAGGCAAAAAGACAAAAAGAAAAAAGTTTGCGGCTGAAACGGCACGGTGTGCATAGTTGGTTGGCACATTCAGAGACGGCGTCGCGCGAAGCGGAGGGAGACGTTTTTGGCTCCCGACCGAGCAAGGGGACTGCGGAGCAGCGCGGCTCGTGCCACGCTGGGAGTGACTGAAACATAGCCGGTAATAGGCAGCAGACGCATCAACAACACCAAAAGGCCCAGGATTGTTAAGGAGCGGGCCAGCGCTCCTTAACTCGGTTCGGCACAGTCGGTTAAGCTGCCCCCGCAATTATAAAACCGAAACAGCTCCTCATAGCCAATGGCCTTTAAAACCAAAATTGCCATTTAAGACATGCTGACTGGCACATTCAGAGACGGCGCCGCGCGAAGCGGAGGGAGACGCTTTTGGCTCCCGACCGAGCAAGGGGACTGCGCAGCAGCGCGGCTCGTGCCACGCTGGGAGTGACTGAAACATAGCCGGTAATAGGCAGCAGACGAATCAAAGACACCAAAAGGCCAAGGATTGTTAAGGAGCGGGCCAGCGCTCCTTAACTCGGTTCGGCACAGCGGGTTAACTGGCCACTGCAATTATAAAACCGAAACAACTCCTCATAGCCTATTGGTTTTAAAACAACAATTACCATTTAAGCCCAAACCCATACAGCTTCTCTAAAACCAATTGGTTTTAAAACAACAATTGCCATTTAAGCCAAAATAATTACTACATAGCCCATTGACTTTAAAAAAAGAAAATTGCCATTTAAGCCCAAACTATAACCACCCAGACTTTTTCAATTTCAAATACAACGCCACACAACCAACAATGGTCACCCCCAAGGTTATCGGGTAACCCCAGGTGTCGTTCAGCTCCGGCATATCTTTAAAATTCATGCCATACAGGCTAAAGATCACCGTTGGAATAGCCAGAATAGCCCCCCAACCGGCCAGACGCTGTACCACCTCATTCTGATGCACCGAGACCAACGCCAGATTAACGTGCATGGCGTTGGCCAACATCTCGCGCATATCATCGGTGGTGGTGATCACCTGATGTGCGTGGTCCTGCACGTCACGCAAATAGGCGCGCAGAGATTTGGGGATCAGGCTTTCATGATGCTGAATCAACTGATTGCAGATATCCGTCATCGGCACCGCCGCATTGCGCAAAGACAGCAGCTCGCGACGCAAACGATATACCTCCTGCACGGCACTATGATCAAACTCCGACTTGAACATCCGCGACTCAATTTGCTGAAATTGCTCGGTATATTGATGCAGAATGGTCAGATAATTATCCACCACCATATCCAGCACGACATACAACGCATAACCCGGCCCTTTTTCCAGCAGAGCAGGACACTCTTCCGCATGTTTGCGTACCTGCGCATAGCTGGAAGAGGCGCCATGGCGCACAGTGACCAAAAAATTCTTGCCGACAAAAAGATGGGTTTCACCATATTCAATGACGTCATTCACCAACTGCGCCGTTTTGACCACGATAAACAGCGACTCACCGTATTGCTCGATTTTTGGCCGCTGATGCGCTGCTAACGCATCTTCTATCGCCAAGTCATGCAGGCTGAACTCCTCCTGGATTTGCCGCATATAGGTATCGTCAGGCTGTAACAGACCCAGCCAGACAAAGGTGCCCGGCTCCTTGAGCACTTCGCTGATATCTTCGATGGTCACCTGTTGCAGGACTTTACCGTGACGATAGGCCACGCTATTAATCACCGAGCTGGCGCTATTTTTGTGTTCATTGGCGATGGCGTTCATAAGGTAACCACAATGTAAGTCGGTCAGTTAACAAAATAGCGAATGTCTATCTGACAAAGAGCTATGACTATTTCACCGTTTCCGCCGGTCCAAAGACCTTATATTCCGGCAGTTTGACGTCCTGATAAGGCTGCCAGCCGCCGCCGAGGGATTTATACAACGACACCAGATCGGTGCTGGTCTGTACTTTCGCTTCGGCGCTTTGCTGCTGCGCCTGCGCTAACTGACGCTGGGCATCAAGAACATTGATAAACGATGAGAGTCCCTTTTTATAGCCATCACTGGCCAGATCAAAGCTGTTTTGCAGCGCGTCGGTCGACTCATTCAGGGCATTAACCCGATCCTGATCGGTGCGATAGCTGACTAACGCATTATCGACGTCCTGCAGTGCAGTCAGTACCGTCTGACGATAGTTTAGCGCCGCATTCGCTTGCTGGGCGCGGGAAAGGCGTACGCTAGAGACCAGACGCCCCCCCTGGAAAATGGGCAGTGAAATTTGTGGGCCAACGGAATAGAAATGGCTGCTCCAGTCGGTCAGGTAATCGGTGTCGGTATTACGCATACCAAACTGGCCGGTTAGCGACAGGCTGGGGAACAGTTGCGCCACCGAGACGCCAATATTGGCGGTAGCAGCATGCAGATCGGCTTCTGCCTTGCGCACATCCGGACGGCGGCGGGCCAGTTCGGAGGGCACGCCCACTGCCACGGCAGCCGGAATGGCGGGCAGCGGTTTAACTGCAATAAGTTCGGCATCAAGCGAGCCAGGTAACTGACCGAGCAGTACCGCCAGCCCGTTCATTGCCTGGCGCAGTTGCGACTGATACTGCGGTAATTGCGCCCGCAGAGAGCCTAACTGTGCACGGGAATTCTCGACATCAAGCTGTGGTGCCAGACCATGTTGTTGCCGACTTTGCGTCAGTTCCAGCGTTTGTTGCGCCACGTCTATCTGCGTCTGGATGGCGGCGAGCACCGTTTGCGCGCCGCGCAGCTGCAGATAGGTGCGAGCCACTTCAGCCTGCAGGGACACCAGCGCATCGTTGCGGCTTTCCAGCGAGGACTGGGTCTGCGCATTGGCCATCTCTACCGAACGGCGCGTGCCGCCAAACAGGTCCAGTTCCCAACTGGCATCAAAGCTGCCCTGATACAGGTTGACCGGCTGCGTAGCGGTGTTGATGGCGCTGGTCACTTCCGGACTTTGCGACTCCAGCTTACTTTCTGCACCCGTGGATTTTAAAATGCCTTCCAGACCCAGTTGCTGACGGGTCGCTTTAACGTTGGCATTGACCGAAGGCAGCCAGGCACCTTTCGCCTGTACCACCTGTTCCCGGGCACCGGCAATCCGCAGTACCGCCTGTTGCAGGGAAATATTGCCGGCAATAGCGCGATCGATCAGACTATCAAGCTGAGGGTCTTTAAAGGATTTCCACCACAGCGGGCTAGGCTCGGAGGGCAGGGCAATCGACTCTTTCGCTGAAGTGGACGCCTGTTTAATATCGTTATAGGCACCCGGGGTTTGCGCGCGGGGCGGCTGATAATCTGGACCCACTGAGCAACCGGCCAAGGCCAGCGCCAGAGCAGATAACGTAAAACGTGATACAAAGGCCGACATATTAATGGGCTCCGGCATTGCCTTCGCTCTTGACCGGCGAAAGCAGAAAACAAAAGGGGATTAAAATACAGGCGATTAGCGCGCAGTAGCTAAAGACATCGACATAAGCCAGGATCCGTGACTGCGACACCATCTCCTGATACATCCGGGCGGTAGCCAGAGAGACGGGATCGCCAACAACATGGGCAAGGTCGCGAATGGCCGCTGCGCTTTTCTGCACCGCCAGAGCAAATTGTTCGTTAAGAGGGGTCATATTGTGCACCATATGCGCGCTATGCGCCTGGGTTCGCTCGGTGACCCCGGCCGTTGCCAGCGAAATACCAATCGACCCGGCGACATTACGAAACATGGTAAAAAGCGCGGCGGCATCGGCATTCATTCGCTGCGGGATGGTAATAAAGGCAATGGTGGTCAATGGCACAAACAGGAAGCCAAGTCCCAGCGATTGCGCACTGCGGAACAAGACCAGCGTTTCAAAATCAATATTGGGCACCAGCGTTGCCGAATAGATAAACGACAGCATCAGCAGCAGAAAACCGAAGGCAATAATCAACCGTGTCTGCACCAGGGGCATCAGCTTTATCACCAGCGGGATACTGAGAACAATCAGCACCGCTCCCGGCGACATCACCAGGCCTGACAGGGTGGCAGTATAACCCAGTTGCTGCTGCGCCAGTTGCGGGATCACCACCGAACTGCCATAGAGGATCATCGCCATACCGGCCATTAACAGACTGGAGATGGCAAAATTACGGTCCTTCATACAGCGCAGATCGACCACCGGTTTTTTGGCATAGAACATCCAGTACACAGCGCCGACCATACCAGCGACCGCCAGTACCGCAAAGGTGACAATAAACCCTGACTGGAACCAGTCATCATCTTCGCCACGGTCCATCATTACTTGCAGACAGCCAAGCCCGAGAGCAATCAGGCTGATACCGATATAGTCGATACTGAGCTTGTCTTTCGACTTGCGCTCCCACGGCGGATCTTCCAGCAACTGATAAATCGCTATCAGGGCGATCACCCCTACCGGAATATTAATCAAAAATACCCAGCGCCAGCTGTAGTTATCGGTGATCCAGCCACCAAGGGTCGGGCCGATAACCGGTGCCACGATAATGGCGATCGAAGAGAGGCCAAAAGCTTTGCCGCGATCTTCTTTTTTAAAGTAATCGAGTAGGACCGACTGTTGCACCGGCTGTAATCCGCCGCCGAAAAAGCCCTGCAAAATACGAAACAGGATCATTTGCCACAGTTCGGTGGCCACGCCGCACAGGAAAGAGCAGACCGTGAACATGACAATACAGATCAGGAAATAGTTTTTGCGACCCAGCGAGCGGCTAAGAAAGGCCGAGATCGGCAAGACGATACCGTTGGCCACCAGATAGGAGGTCAATACCCAGGTCGACTCATCGTAGCTTGACGACAGCGAACCGGCGACGTGCGGTAGCGCCACGTTGACGATGGTGGTATCGAGGATCTCCATAAATACCGCGATGGTGACCACAATGGCCACCGCCCACGGATTACTTTTGGGGACCCAACTGCTGTGATCGCTATTCATTCGACCGTTACCGTCGGTTCAACGGAGAGTCCCAATGGCAGCGGTTTATTAGCATCGAGACCGCTGTCGATAACAATTTTTACCGGCACACGCTGCACAATTTTCACGTAGTTGCCGGTGGCATTTTCTGCCGGGAAAGCCGAGAACCGCGAACCGGTGCCTTGCTGAATACTGTCTACATGCCCGTGCAGTTTGATATCCGGGAATGCGTCGACTTTGATATCGACTTTGTCACCGGGATTCATGCGCGCCAACTGAGACTCTTTAAAGTTGGCATTGATCCAGATCTGCGGCGACACCACCGAAAACAGTGATGAACCGGCCTGCACCAGAGTACCTAACTGAACATTACGCATGGTAACAAAACCATCGAAAGGTGCGCGTACATCGGCATAGGAGAGATTAAGATTGGCGGTTTCCAGTTGTGCCTTTGCCTGCTCGACCTGTTGCTGGCGCGCTTCAACATTGGTTTCTGCGCCGCGAATTTGCAGCGTAACCTGTGCGGCAACCTCGACCTGTGCTTTGGCATTGGCCAAATCGGCATTGGCAGAACGCAGTTGTGCATTAGCCGTGTCAATGTTTTGTTGCGAAGTGGCTCGCGGATCAACACCGCGCTGACGACGATAATCAGCAGTGGCGTTTAGCAGATTGGCTTCGGCGCGCGCTTGTTGTGCTTTGGCTTGAGCCAACTGTGCAGGATACTGGACTTTTGCCAGATCCAACTGCACCTGGGCCTGATGTAATTGCGACTGAGCCAGGCCAAGCTGCGCCAAGGCCTGATCGCGCTGTGCTTTGGCATCGCGCGGATCAATCTGCACCAATAGCTGTCCCTGTTTCACAAACTGATTATCTTTGACCGCCAGATTAACAACATAGCCGGCGATTTTCGGGGCAACAGTGACAGCGTTGCTGTCGGTAAAGGCATCGTCCGTGCTTTCCAGATTGCGGTTTATAAACCAGAAAATCAGCGCCACAATCACCATCACGGCCACAATAATGCCAAGGATGATCAGGGGTTTTTTACCCGGCCCTTTGCGCGGCTGCTTATCTTGCTGGTCGCCGTCAGCATTTTCGCCATTATGCTCGCTGCGATGGCCTTCTCCGGGGGTAATGTGCGTGGAATTTATACCTGGTTTCTCGTCGGCTGAGACGGGGTTGTTGGACTGGTTAGCTTCTTTTTTGTTATCTGTCATATTGTTATAGTCGCTGGTTTAGTGTGCTCATCGAACGTCGGGCGACGCAGCGCCTGGACGAGGATTTAAAATTATCTCGTTTTACCCTAGAAGGTATTGATGTAAATGCAAGTAAATTTGGGTCAATGAACGTCGCTTTATGCTGAAATTAAAAGGCTATAGGAGGATCACCGAAAACCATAGAAAAAAGTGTAGGAAAATTTATCTGTTTAGTGTTTGTTGCGCGAACAGTTGAGCGTCAGTAATAGAAAAATTCTTTATCCACCAGGCGATCAATGGCAAAGTAGCGCCCCCGGCAACCATAAAGCACCTTGCTGCCAATTCAGGAGAAGAGTGCCCCCCGTTTTCACGGTTGCAGCACTGCCGTTTTTTAATCATTTTATTGATACCCTTCGCATTCAGGATGCCGCACCTTGTGCCGTAAGCTGAATCATTAAGGGAGCGACCCAACCCAATTTCAGGATAATCCTGTGACACATTTTCAGAGACGTGTTCCATGAGCCATGACGCACCTTATAAAGGGCTGACCCGCTTTGCCTCGCTGGTTTCGCTGATAGTGGCCTTGGTATTAGTCGGCGTTAAAGTCTGGGCATGGATTGCCACAGGTTCCATTGCACTGTTGACCTCGGCCTCGGATGGGCTGGTGGATGTCCTTGCCTCGCTGGTGACGCTGATTGGCGTGCGCTATGCAGGACGACCTGCCGATAACGGTCACCGCTATGGTCACGGCAAAGCCGAAGCCGTTGCCGCTTTTGTGCAGGCACTGCTGTTAGGGGGGGCCGGGCTGGTATTGGGTATCGAGTCGATAGAGCGCTTGATCAACCCGCAGCCGTTGGCGGATCTTGGTTTGGGGATCTGGGTGATTATTGGCAGTTCGTTGGCCGCGCTGGGCCTGGTACTGATGCAAACTTACGTGGTGAAACGTACGGGCTCTACCGCCATTGCTGCTGATCGGGCGCATTATGTTACCGATGTGGCGGTCAATATTGCGGTATTGCTGGCGCTGGTGTTTGAAAACAATTTCGGCTGGACGCGTTCGGACTCGATTGGTGCGTTGCTGATCTCTTTCTATATGATCTGGAATGCCAAGGGCATGGCGCTGGATGCGTTAAAACAGCTGTTGGACCGAGAACTGGATATTACCGATCGTCAGCGCATAAGAGCGGCGGTGTTGGGGTGTCCTGGCGTCAGTGGCGTCCACGATATTCGCACGCGTAATGGCGGTGATCGGGTGTTTGTCGAATTCCATCTCGAAGTGGACGGCCATTTGTCTGTGGATATTGGTCATGATATTGGCGATGTGGCAGAGGCTGCGGTGCGTCAGCTATTTACTGCCGCCGACGTGACCGCGCATCTTGAGCCTGCCGGCATCGATGACGAACGCCTCGATAATTTGCTGAAATAAGCTTGGTCATCTGCACGGGGCGCGGTCAGTCAGCCTTTTTTTGCGCCTAGCCAGATACCTTCGCACAGCATATGTGCGCAGTCGAAGCTCAGATCCTTGCGTTTTTGTGCATCAGCGGGAAGGCGCGCCATTTGATCAAGCATACCCACTACGCACTGTGCTAACTGCAAGGCAGCAATATCGCGACGGAACAAACCGGCTTGCTGCTCATTGGCGATATTGCGGGCGATCCAGTTGGCGAGATTGGCTTTGGTGATGCTACAACCAGGGGGCTGAAAAAAGCCAATTTGTGTTAGCTCGGGGTCTTCTGCCAGAAAATCGAAGATTTTTTGAAAACTCAGTGCCACGCGATCCAGCATTTGCGAGGTGGGTATCCCGCCTTCAATCAATAACGTCCGCGTCAGTGCTTCAAAGCGCGAACGAAATTCGGTCATCAAATCCTCGTAGGCCATCTCTTTGCTTTCGAAATAGCAATAAAAGGTCGGCTGCGACACGCCAGCGGCCTTAACGATATCGCTGACTTTGGTGTTGTGATAACCCAGGCGCGCAAACTCTGCCGCTGCGTGGCGACGGAGTTTGGCATGGGTTTTGGCACCTTTGGTAAGGCAGGATTCAGGATCATGCATGGTGGCTTTCATCAATCCTTGTGCGAAAGTTTATGCGTTATCGTTAGCTAATTCAGGACTGGTTCTACGGCTGAGAATCACGATAATCAAGCCACTCAGTGCCAGCATAGCACCAGCGGGTGCAATCCAAGCATAGCTCAGTCCCGCGCTGATCACCCCGCCGCCCAGCGCCGCCCCGAGAGCATTACCCAGATTAAATGCACCAATATTGACTGAAGAAGCCATTCCTGGCGCTTCATCGGCGGCATCCATCACGCGCATCTGCAATGGTGGGATCAGCCCGAACGACATCATGCCCCAAAGTATCATAGAAATTGCTGCGCCAATGTGACTTCTCGCAGAGAAGGGGATCACCAGCATCATCACCGCTAACAGGCTGAAAAACAGTATCAAGGTAGCATCCACCGAACGATCAACCAGTTTACCGCTCAGGTAGTTGCCAAGGGTAAAACCGACGCCAATCAGCATCAGCATGGCAGTAACAAACTCTCCGGAGGCGTGCACCAATTGCTGCAATACCGGGGCAATATAAGTATAGAGCGTAAACATGGCACCCGCACCCAGCGCGGTGGTGGCCAGGGCTCGTATCACGGGCGGACGAAGCAGGACCGCCAGCTCTTTTTTCACATCCGGCATTTTTCCTGCTTCGCCTTGCGGCAGTGAGCGCGAAAGTGCCAGCAGAGTGATAATGCCGAGCACTGCCGTGCCGGCAAAGGCATTGCGCCAACCCAGCGTCTGGCCAACCCAGGTGGCAACCGGAACGCCGCCGATATTGGCGATGGTTAAGCCCATAAACATAATCGCCAGCGCACTGCCGCGTTTATCCGGTGGCACCAGGCTAGTAGCAACCAGCGCACCCAGCCCAAAAAAGGCGCCGTGAGCCAGGCTGGTGACCACGCGTGAAAGTAACAACAGCGTATAGTTGGGGGCTATGGCCGAGAGCAGATTACCGATCACAAAAATTGCCATTAGCAGCATCAAGGCTGGCTTACGACGAAAACGCCCCAGCGCCAGCGTCATCAATGGGGCCCCCAGCATCACACCAAACGCATAGGCGCTAATCAGTAAGCCGGCGGTGGGAATTGAGACCTTGACGCCCAGCGCGATAACCGGCAGCAAACCCATGGGAGTGAATTCGGTGGTACCGATCCCAAATGAGCCTAATGCCAATGCCAATAGTGGCCATCTGAATAACATTGTTTTTACCTTTACATTTATTAACGTACGATAAGTTAAATATTACTTATAAGTAAACTTACTTACAAGTAAGTTTTTTAACGAAATAGCCCGCGTTTTGGGTTTTTTTGCGAAGAAACACACAATATCTATAAGGTTTTAGCAATGGCGCTAAAGTATACAAAAAGTTTGCCGATGAGCGTTATTAAGGACACTTTCTCATCGTTAAATGAGAGGCGAAAGGCCTCAGGATGCGACTATGCAAAATACGCTGTCTGTTACCGAACAAGAGTATGATTTCCCCGAGAACACCACTCTGATGTCTACCACCGACCTGGATAGCTACATTATCTACGGTAATGAGCAGTTTTTTGAGGTAAGCGGTTACAGTTCAGAGGAATTACTGGGTCAGCCTCATAATGTCGTACGCCATCCCGATATGCCAGCTCAGGTTTTTGCTGATATGTGGCGGACGCTGAAAGGGGGAGAACCCTGGACTGGTTTGGTGAAAAACAAGCGTAAAGACGGCGGGTTTTACTGGGTGCGCGCCAGTGTCAATCCGGTAGTGCGTGGCGGGACACCTATTGGTTATCTGTCGGTAAGAACCAAACCCAGTCGTGAGGAAGTGGCGCAAGCCAGTCTGCTCTATCAAAAAATGCGCCAGGGCGAGATGAAAGGTTTTCGCATGCATAAAGGTCTGTTGCTGCGACGTGGGGTGGGGGGATTTATCTCGGCGTTGAAAACTTTGCCTTTGCGCTGGCGTATTCGTGTGCCTTTACTGACTTTACTCCCCATTACTTTGGCCGCAGGCTGGTATTGCAGAGAGTCTGGCAGCAGTTTTCTGATCTTTTCGCTAATGTTGGCGGCATTACTGGCACTGACTGCATTATGGCTGGAAATACAGATTTCTCGTCCCCTGGAACGTATTGCCAAACAGGCGATTGATATTGCCACCGGGGCGAGTCTCAAGGTTGATCATGTTGACCGCATTGATGAATTGGGTCTGACGCTGCGAGCGGTAGGGCAGCTTGGGTTGATGTTCCGTTGGTTAATTGATGATGTTAGCGGCCAGGTCATGAGTGTACGCTCTGCCAGTCATACCCTGGCTGAAGGCAATACACAGTTGAGTCTATTGATTGATGAAACGGCTGCCAACGTGCAGGAAACCGCGGCGGCGATGCAGCAGATAACGGCCACCATTGCCATGAATGTCAGCAATACCGCGCAGGCGGATCTGCTTTCGCATTCGGCCAGTGATGCCGCCAGCAGCGGTGGTACGGCAATGAGCGGGGTGGTGTCGACCATGGATGAAATTGCCAGCAGCTCAGATAAAATTACCAGCATTATTAGCGTTATTGACAGTATTGCTTTTCAGACCAATATCTTGGCGTTGAATGCTGCGGTAGAGGCGGCAAGAGCGGGCAGTGAAGGTAAGGGATTTGCCGTAGTGGCTGGCGAAGTGCGTAATCTGGCGCAACACAGTGCCAAATCTGCTGCTGAAATTAAATTACTGGTGCAAACCAGTACCGAGAATATTCGTTCTGGTATTGCACAGGTGCATGATGCAGGGGTAATTATCCACGATATTGTTCATCAAGTGGATAAAGTTACGGCGTTGCTCGCCGAGATCAGACTTGCCACCTCTGAACAGGGAACGGGACTGTCGGATATCAACACTGCTGTTGATCACCTGGGGGTGATTATTCATAAAAATGCCACCTATGTGCACGAAGGATCTGTGGCTTCAGAATCTATGCGGCAGCAGTCGGATTTGCTGGCTCAGGCGTTAAATGTTTTTCGTCAGAGGGAGGCTTAAATGGCAATTTTCTTTTTTAAAGTCAATGGGCTATGAGGAGCTTTTTCGGTTTTATAATTGCAGTGGCCACTTAACCCGCTGTGCCGAACCGAGTTAAGGAGCGCTGGCCCGCTCCTTAACAATCCTGGGCCTTTTGGTGTTGTCTATTCGTCTGCTGCCTATTACCGGCTATGTTTCAGTCACTCCGAGTGTGGCACGAGCCGCGCTGCTGCGCAGTCCCCTTGCTCGGTCGGGAGCCAAAAGCGTCTCCCTCCGCTTCGCGCGGCGCCGTCTCTGAATGTGCCAACTAGCTATGTACGTCGTACCGGTTTGG
>NZ_JAADJU010000006.1 GCF_012933545.1 Rouxiella aceris
GAACTCAGAAGTGAAACGCCGTAGCGCCGATGGTAGTGTGGGGTCTCCCCATGCGAGAGTAGGGAACTGCCAGGCATCAAATAAGTGGAAAGCCCTGTACTGACGTACAGGGCTTTTTGCTGTTTGTAATTTATGATATTTATCCGCTAGCAAACCGCGTCCGGTACCAGCGTCAGCTCGCTTTGCGCGATACCTAACATCTCACGTAATGTGTCGAGCACCAGATTGTGATCGTCACGTTGCGGTGCGCCGGAAACAGTCACCGTACCTATCTGGCAACCGCTGGTCAGGTAGAGTGGATAACTGCCGCCAAAGGCGGCATAGTCGCGTAAATTCAAGCCGTAGCGCTGCTCGAGCGTGGTTTTTCGAGACTGCAACATCAGCCCGGCAGCCCAGGAACTGATGCCAAGAAACGCTACCAGATTACGTTTACGCCGTACCCAGTCAATATTCTCGGCCGTTGCCCCAGGCATTAACGCACTGAACAGGCAAAGATGATTGACGCTAATGTCGATGG
Source organism: Rouxiella aceris (assembly GCF_012933545.1). Lineage (GTDB taxonomy): Bacteria > Pseudomonadota > Gammaproteobacteria > Enterobacterales > Enterobacteriaceae > Rouxiella > Rouxiella aceris. The sequence continues at coordinate 518 of NZ_JAADJU010000006.1, forward strand.
CCAGAGCAAATCCCTTGCGTGCGGCTTCACGGTACAATGTATTACCCAGCACCCAGGCATCGTTAGCATCAAAAGTGGAAAAGCGTAGCTGTGCCCGGTGGCTTTCACATAATGCTATCTGTTGGTCCAGCGTCATGATCCATTTCCTCTTATACGCGGTGGAGCTTTTTATCGCTGCTTAGTGTGGCCGCATCTTCCGGCACATGGTCGCATTTCTTCGGCAGGAAGAAGGTCATGGTACCGGCGATAATCAACGATCCCGCCAGTGCACAAACCGCCACGTTTTGCCCGTAAAAGTAGATCATCACGCCTACCAGATAAGGCCCGCAGAACCCGCCGAGGTTACCCAAACCGTTAATCACCCCACGCGCGCTGCCTGCCACTTCCGGTGCCGCAATACGACTCGGAATTGACCAGAACGGGCTGGTCGCCGCTTTCAGGAAGAAGCCGCACATCACCAGCGCAATATAAGCGGCGATGATATTCTCTTTCAGCACCACCGATGCCAGTAAGCAGCCGGCAAAGCAATAGAGTGAAATACGCACCAGGGCTCGACGTTTACCACTGCGGTCACTAAACAGAGAGATCACGTAGATACCGGCAAGGGTGGCGACAAAAGGCAAGATCGCCAGAACACCCACACCGGCCATATTGGCACCGGTGAGATTTTTGAGGATCGTCGGTAGCCAGAGGGTGTAGCCATAATCGCCGGTCTGGTAGAAGAAGTTGAGAATGACCAGCTTCATCAGCCCTGAATTGCGGAATACGGCTTTTACTGGCGCATTGCTTACCGGCTCTTCTGCCAAATGTGCCTGACGTTCGCGAGCCAGCGTGGTCACCAGATATTCACGTTCGCTCGCCGGGAGCCATTTGGCCTCTTCAGGACGATCGCTAATAAGAAACCACCACACTATCAGCACAACAAAGGAGAGCAATCCTTCGATAATAAACAGCCAGCGCCAGTCAAATGCTGCAATAATTGCGCCGGAAACGGGGGCGGTGAGCATACCGCCAAGAGGCGCAAACATCATGACAAAAGCATTTGCCCGACCTACTTCTTTTTCCGGGAACCAGTTACTGACCATGGTCAGCACCACTGGCAACATCCCGCCTTCGGCAACGCCGAGAATAAAGCGCAGCACCAGCAACTGATATTCATGGGTTACAAACCCGGTAGCGATAGACACAATGGCCCATGCCACTAATGACCAGGCAATAAAACGTTTCCCGCTACCGTTTACCGCAATTCGCCCTCCGGGAATTTGTAAAAACAGATAGCCGATAAAAAATATACCACTGGCAACACCGGCCATTTGACTGGTAATACCTAAATCCGTTTGCATACCACCGGGCAAGGCAAAACTAATATTTACCCTGTCCATAAAAGAAATAATGCAGGCAATAAGCATCGGGGCAATAATTCGCCACCAGCGTGTGCCGGGTATTTTATTATTCATATTTTTCTCTCTGTCGTAGAGGGTAGAAATAAGCTGAGTAAAAAATTACGCAATGATATTAGGCAAGGGGGCCTGCGCAAAATAAGCCTCGACGTTGGCATACACCACATCGCTCATTTTTTGTCTGGTTTCATGAGTCGCACTGGCAACGTGCGGTTGCAGTACCACGTTATCGAGAGCAATCAGAGCTGCCGGGACGTTGGGTTCATCTTCATATACGTCCAGTGCTGCGCCGCCGATAACACCTTTTTGTAACGCGCTAATCAGTGCGCTTTCATCCACCAGGGAACCGCGTGCAATATTGATTAACCACGCGTGTTTGGGCATCGCGCTCAATACCGTGGCATCAATAAGCTTCTGATTCTCAGCCCCGGCGGACGCGGCAATCACCAGAAAATCGCTTTCACGAGCAAGGGTATGCAGGTCGGCACACCACTGGTAGTCCAGCCCGGCGATCTTCTGGCGATCGTTATAAAGGATCTCCATGTCAAAGCCACTCGCCCGGCGTGCAATAGCCTGACCGATATTACCCATGCCAAAGATACCAATACGTTTGCTGCTTACCTGGGTTGCCAGCGCAGGGGCGGTGTTAAGCCAGCGCCCTTCACGGACAAATCTGTCGCCCTGGCATAGCTGACGGGCACCTGCCAGCAATAGCCCCATCGCCAGGTCGGCCACGCCCTGCGTCAGCACGCCGGAAGTGATAGTTACCGCGATATTGCGCGAACGGGTGTAATCGAGATCGACGGCATCGGTACCGACACCAAACAGGGCAATCAGCCCAACCTGCGGCAATGCCTGGAGAACATGGTTGCTGACACCAATGTCACCCCGAGTGACCACTGCCTGTATTGTTGATCCCACTTCTTGCAGGAACGCGTCGGCGTCTGGCTGCTCGTACAGGCGGTAGACCGTAAATGCAGTGGAGAGTTTGTCCAGCAGGCTGTCGAGGACGGGAGCAATCAGCAGTACGGTTTGGGTAGTTTGAGTATTCATAGAGTTACCTGTTTGAAAGTTTCAGTACGTCAGATACGTACTATCAAACGGGTTTTTGATTGGTAATTTTGAGATCTGCATCACGCTGAATCGTGTTAAAAAAGCCTGTTACCGTCTACGTGACCGGTACGAACAAAACCTCCCTCCGTGCCCGGCAGTTCTCGACATAAGCACAACAAAAAGCTAACAACTTCAGTCGGCTGGCGCAGCTTCAGATGCTTATCTTATCGTCAGGCGTCAAGGCCGATCGATTTTTTTATCGTTAACAGTTCGTTGATTTTTTTGATTATTATCTTTTTTCTCACTTTGCCTATTTTGTCGTGAGGGGTCAGAACACTCCCCCTTCGCTGGCCGATAATTCGCTCGTTCTCCCCTACGTGGGATCCAGCCATCACTATGCCGATGGAGGACTTTTATCCCGCTAAAGAGCGACTTCTGTAACACCCCCTCTTCAGGTGATCTATACCCTGTCTTTATCGGTATAAATCTGGTGCGCCAGCCCCATCATGCCGGGGTTGATCAATATGTAGATACCCCTGCACCGACTGGCAATAGCTGTCGCTAACTGCCAGAAAACCCACGAGATCCATTCCTGGCTCACACTAAAGGTAACCCCTATTCGTAACATGGATTTGAGTGATCTGTATCACAGTTTGCCGCTGCTAAAAACCGTGAGATAGACAGCACATCATTTGGGCAGGGAATAATCATGAAAGATCTTTTTAGTTTAAACGGCAAACGCATTTTAATTACCGGCTCAGGTCAGGGGATCGGTTTTGTTATGGCTCAGGGACTGGCGCAATATGGCGCGGAAATTATCATCAATGATATTTCAGCAGAACGTGCAGAACAGGCAGCAATGAAATTACGTGATGAAGGCGCAACAGTCTGGACCTCGGTATTTAATGTTACCGATGCCGAATCCGTTGAAAAAAACATAGCCGATATCGAAAATAATATTGGTACCATCGATGTGTTATTTAATAACGCCGGTATTCAGCGGCGTCACCCTTTTACAGAATTCCCGGTTGAAGAGTGGAATGCGGTGATTGCCGTCAATCAGACAGCGGTATTTTTGGTATCACAGGCGGTAGCAAAACGCATGGTGACACGCCAGCAGGGCAAAATCGTCAATATCTGTTCTATGCAAAGCGAACTGGGGCGCGACACCATCACCCCATACGCCGCGGCAAAAGGTGCGGTGAAAATGCTGACGCGAGGTATGTGCGTGGAGCTGGCACGGCACAATATTCAGGTGAACGGCATTGCTCCCGGCTATTTCCAGACGGCGATGACTCAGGCTCTGGTGGACGACAAGGCATTCACTGACTGGCTATGCAAACGTACACCAGCCGCACGCTGGGGCAACCCGCAGGAATTGGTGGGTGCGGCAGTGTTTCTCTCATCAAAAGCATCTGACTTCGTCAACGGGCATCTGTTGTTCGTCGACGGTGGCATGCTGGTAGCAGTGTAAGGAGTAGATGATGGCAGGTCAGTGCGTGATTTTAATGGGCGTCTCCGGCACCGGGAAATCGACGGTAGGGCTGGCGCTGGCACAAGCAATGCAGGCCAAATTTATCGACGGCGACGATCTGCATCCCCGGCAGAACATCCGCAAAATGGCATCGGGCCAGGCGTTGAATGATGACGATCGCCGGCCATGGCTTGAACACATTTCTGATGTCATTTTCAGCCTTGAGCAGAAAAATGAATCTGGTGTGCTGGTCTGCTCAGCGTTAAAAAAACGCTATCGCGACCAGTTACGCCAGGGCAACAACAATGTCCGTTTTCTCTGGCTGAAAGGGGATTACGACTGCGTACTGGACAGAATGCGCCAGCGGCAGGGGCACTTTATGCCCGAAGCGTTGCTGCAAAGTCAGTTCGCTGCACTGGAGCTGCCCGCAGACGATGAAGTGGACATCATTGCCGTTGATATCGCCGCGCCGGTCGCCACCCTTGTGTCGCAAAGCCTTTTACTGTTAAAAAACCATGTTAAGCAGGATGTTCTCTTATGATTATTGATACTTTATCTGCAGGTGCCGTTAACCCGATTTATCCGGCTATTATTCGCCAGACGTTACAGGCGATCCTCGACAAAGCGCCGCATACACTGGCCGCGGGAAAATACCCATTGCAGGGGGACGGCGTTTTCTTCTCCGTTGTTGAAGGGCATACGCGCCTGCTTGCAGAACAGCGCCCGGAGTTTCATCGTCAGTACATTGATATTCATATCGTGCTGACAGGTGAAGAGGTGATCGGTGCAGGGGTAACCGGCTTGCCGCTGGATCTGAGTGAGCCCTTTAATGTGGCAAATGACCTTGGCTTTTGCCATCAGATTGCCAGCGAGACGTTGATCCACCTTCAGCCAGAAGAACTGGCGATAGTCTTCCCGTTGGAGCTGCATCGCCCAATGTGTGCCCTGCAGACACCGGCAGCATTGCGCAAAATTGTGGTGAAAATCGACGCCGCTCTTCTTACTGCGTAATAGCGATCGTTTAAGGGCTGTAATTGGCACTTCTCGCCCCTTGGCTTTAATGGCCGGGGGCGTTTTTTTATAAATATATCTGCAAGAATACCTCGCGAATTTATCCGCCTGCTCCTGATGCTGCCCGTCCTATGGGGATGGACTCAGTTGCAAGTTTGCAGCAAGGATTAAACAAAGGCATAGGGCGTAAAGCGATTTGTTGAGGAGGGCGTTGGCGCTTAATCTTCTTATTTTACTGATTCTTGGTGCGACTCAGAATAGCCAAGGATCATTTCCGCCAGATCGTCTTCCACGGTATAAAAATAGCAGGCGGGAATTTGCATAACCGAAGCTAACCGGCAGGCCAGTTCAAAGTCCGGGGTATGAATACCACGCTCATATTGATTCATACGGGCACTGGCCGTTGCCTCATCTATCCCGGCAAGAATGCCTAACCGTTCCTGTGACAGACCAGCCTTTAAACGTGCGGCTTTTAAACGATGAGGGAGCATGAGGATCCTGATTTTTTGTGTGACTTGTCGAGATTCTCATCTGTGTGCCTTGAAAATATACTAAGTAATACTTAGTATTTGATGTATGTGTTTACTCGGAAACTTCACGGAGAAAGGTATGACACCACATCATGACTGGCATCAGGCAGATATTATCGCCGCCTTGCGTAAGAAAGGCACCACGTTGGCGGCGCTATCGCGTTCGGCGGGGCTCAGTTCTTCAACACTCGCCAATGTGCTTTCCCGTCCGTGGCCGAAAGGGGAATGGCTGGTGGCAATGGCACTAAACGTGCACCCTGCAAAAATCTGGCCCAGCCGTTATTTTGATGCTTCGGGAAGATTGCTTGATAGAAAGGCAAGAGCGGAAAAAGGGAGTGACTAGTGGTGCTTGATTATCGAGGCTGCGATGCCATTACTCCCAGTAAAGGATGCGCAACTTTGACAAAGCCTGCCTGAACAGCATAGATGATCTTCAACCCATTGAAATTAAGGCACTGAGTGAGAAACTAAACGTCAGCCAGCGGGCTTCGTCCTTTATCTCGACATATTCACCAGGTCAAATATCAATCAATATTGATGACAAATCACGCCTCCTGTATATAATGGATATAACTAATATATCCATTTGCTCAGCGAGGTGAATGATGGTAGCAAAAGCGAACACCGTAGGGCGTGAAAACCGATCTTATGAAATCAGAACACTAAGTGGAGATGAACTGCATAATTTAAACACGCATGCAGATTCTGAATATCTGGTTATCGATCTGGGAAAAGTTAAAGACCGTCGGGCAGATTTTAATAAAACAGTGCAAGTGGCGATGAGTGCAGCAATGAGCGCAGTGTTGGCCTCAATGCCGGAGTTTGCACCCAGGAAGAGAAAAGTCAAAGAAGCAAGCTTGCCTCAGGCTGTTAACGAGGCAACGGATGCAACTGACAAACAGGCTCGTGCGGCTCGAAATGCTCTCCGCCGTGAGCAACTTAATGCGCGCATCCTTACCGATTCCGTGTGGTTGACGGCTCGTGAATTATCAGAAAAAGCGAGTTTTAAAAATACTAATCCCAGTGCCGGACCAAACCGCTGGAAGGCTGCAGGCACTATTTTTGCGCTACAGTTGAATGGCAAAGACAAATATCCACAATACGCTTTGGATGAAGGATTTCGCCCGATCCCGGTCGTGAAGCAAGTCATCGCTCTGTTCGGTGAGAAGAAAACCCCCTGGGGTCTTGCCATCTGGTTTGGTTCTGAAAACAGTTGGTTGGCAGGGAAGAAGCCGAAAGATGTGCTGGCTACTATGCCTAAACAGGTATTGTTGGCCGCCCAGGCGGAAGTGGAGGGCGGAACGCATGGCTGATTCAGATGACAAGGATGTTGTCGTGCGCAAGTTGCCGGTCCTTAAGGCTGATTTTCAGGTGAATTTTACAATCTGGGCAGCGGGTAAGCCTATCTATCGGATACATTCAGCTAAATTTACTGCCACCGAATTCAACCCTGGCATCGGTGGTGCGCGATTTAGCCCCATGAGTAATGGTGTGTCAACCTTATATGGGGGAGTGAATAGCGGTGTGGCGGTGATGGAGACTATCTTCCATGACCTGCCTACTCTATCTGTCGATACGCCTTTTGATTTGGGGAAGTTAGAAGGTCTTGCCTATTCGGTAATGACTCCCCGTGATAATCTTTATCTTGTTGATCTCAATCCAAAGACATTGCGGAAAATGGGTGTGAAGAGAGCTGACCTTCTTGATTCGTCAGCAGACCAATATTTGTTCACCCGCGAATATTCTCTGGCAATACATCAGGCTTATCCCGCTGCGCAGGGCTTACAATGGTCTTCTAAACAACACGGTGATACGGCGTTGATGTTGTTTGGTGATCGAGTCAAAGCAGAACAACTTGAGGTCAACATCGAATCGCAATGGGTGTTGGAGTCAGAAAGCGTAATGGCAGTGATAGAAGATGAGGCAGACCAGCTTGGTGTGGTATTCCTGGAGCCACGAGGTGGCAAAGAACCCGATGATAACTAACTGTTCTAACAAGTTTTCCCCCGAATATCTCATGGGGCGGTGCCGCTATATCTCGATCCTGAATACTGTAATTATTACTAAATTCAAGCGCCCGATATAAACCCATCAGGCGCTCCCCCCTTTTATTAATTACTTGTTCACTGCTTATGCCATCTTGTCCGTTCCACTGCGCTTTGCCATTCCTGCCAGCGCAGTTGCAATCGCAGGTGACGTTGCGGGTCGGGCGTAAAGATAATATGTTCCGGCAGACAGGGTCGTAACTGTTCGCTATCAATGCCGAGTAGTGCCTTGCGCGCCAGTAGTGCGGCCCCCATGGCGGATAATTCGGGGATATCGCTGCGCATCACCGGGCAACCCAGCAGGTCAGCCTGATATTGCATCAGCCAGTCATTTTTGGTCGGGCCGCCGTCTACCATTAGCGCCTGCAGGTCAAAGTCGCCATATTGCCGCATAACGGTAATAACGTCGGCAATCTGGTAGGTAATGGACTCCAGCGCGGCACGGATAAGATGTGCCCGCCTGGTGCCCCGGCTTAAGCCGTGGATTAGACCGCGAGCGTTTTCATCCCACCAAGGGGCGCCAAGGCCGGTCAACGCCGGGACAAAATAGACGCCGAGGGTCGATTCCACCGAAGCCGGCAAGCTATTGAGTGCCTGCGTCAGTTCAGCTTCCGGCAGTTCACTTAATCCTGTGCTGTCCGCCATCCAGGCCACTGCATCCCCGGTATGGGGAATATTGCCTTCCAGACCATATACCAGCCGTTCGCCGTCGTGCCAGGCAACGGTGGTGGCCAGCGCGTTAACGTCACACAGTGCGGAATTGACCGGGACCATCACCGAGGAGCCGGTGCCATAGGTGGCTTTTACGCAGCCTTGCGCTCCCAGGCTATGGGCGAACAAGGCCGCATGCGAGTCACCAATCATCGCCATGATGGCAATACCGTCCGGAATGATCTCCAACCCTTTGGTATAACCAAACAGTCCGCTGGATGGACGGATATCCGGCAATGCCGCACGGGGGATCTGGAACAGTTCCAGCATCTCGCTGTCCCATTCACCGCGTTGCAGGTTCAGCAACTGGGTACGCGAGGCGTTGGAGTAATCACAGCAAAATGCTTCACCCTGCGTCAGATTCCACAGCAGCCAGCTATCTACGGTGCCCAGGCAAATCTCGCCCTGTTGCGCCAGAGCCTCGCCATTGGGTACCGACTGAAGCAGCCAGCGCATTTTAGATGCCGAAAACAGCGGGGTGACCGGCAGGCCGGTAGTCGCTTTGATCTGCCCTTCGCGGTGCTGTTGGCGTAGCGACTGGCAAAAATCCGCGGTTCGTGAACATTGCCAGGTTATCGCCGCGCCTAACGGCTGGCCACTGTTACGATACCAACCCACGGCGGTTTCCCGCTGATTACTGATTGCCAATGCCGCCACGCGATCTGCGCCGACGGCGTTAATCGCCTGGGTCAGCACCACCAGCGACGCCTCGAGCAGTTTTTCAGCCGACTGTTCTACCCAGCCTTGATGGGGGGTATCAATGGTCAGCGGACGGGAAAACCTGGCGACAATCTGTCCCTGGCTGTCAAATGCCACGGCTTTGGCGTTGGTGGTCCCTTCATCGAGCGCGATAATAATGTCTTTGTTAACAGACACGATGTTTCTCCCTCATGGGGTGGCCGCTACCCATTATTGATGCAGGTAGGTATTCACGCCGAGATAGCGGTTAAAGGCTTCTTGCAGCACCGCGGCGCTTGCCGAGTGGTTCATGGCCACATGGTGCTCAAAGCCGTTTTGGCAGATCCATGACAGCAGGTTTTCCAGATGCGGAACCTGGATCACGGCGCGGCAGCCAACGGTATCCAGCGGGTCGTCCACCGACTGGCCTTCGCCGACATAGGCTTTAATTTCGCCGGTCAGATCGTCGGTGCTGAGGCGGAAATAGGTCAGATCACCGCTTTTCATGCGCCCATGCACCGCCCCACAGGTATTTTCTTTGCCGACGGTGGTACCAATGATGTCGGCGGTGCCCATATGCGGATTTTCCAGGCTACTGGCGGCAAAGTTACCGCAGTGAAAAAGCACGCATTTGTTGCGATCGTCGCCGAAGTTGTTATTCCAGTCGGCAATCGACGCCGGGCTTAAGTTGCTGCTGGCCAGCGCAAACATCGACAGCGCACCCATCACGTCGACTTCGCAGGCGCTTGGCATCAGTTGGCCGGACATTACGCTCATAATGGAACAGACGTTGATGCCGAGGTTTTCCTGGAGTGATGTCCAGCACTGGATGGCGGTGGTGTCGATATCATTGGCAACCACCCATTCACTGATCACCACAAACAGTTTGGCCATGGTCACCAGTTTGTCGGCCGGAATGCCGCTGGTATCGGCGTTGGCCAGCAAAATGCGGTGTTTTTCATCGACGCGAATATCGTCATCACGCAGTTGTTTGATGCGGGTAAAGATCTCGGAGAGATCCAGGGTTTCCACCGCAATACCCAGGCGTTCAAGCAGTTTTTCACTGTAGCGGACGGTATTAAAACCGGCAGGGCGTGCGCCAATGGCACCGACCCGCACGCCGCGCATACTGCTGACCACACGGCAAATCTGCTCAAAACGTTTGAGGTCTTTTTCAAACACTTCGCCACTCAAGGCGCAAACGTGCTGGGTGGTGAGGGTGAAGGGAATGCCATATTGACGCAGGTTATTACACAGGGAGATTTTGCCGCAGAAGCTGTCGCGGCGGGTGGCCAGCCCCATTTTATTGAGATTATCTTCCTGAGCCTGCACCAGCACCGGCACATTCAGCCCGGAAATACGCAGGGTTTCTGCAATGGCTTTTTCATCGCCAAAGTTTGGCAGTAATACCACTACGCCGTGGATCTCGTCGCGATGCTGACGAAACAGTTCGGCACAGACTTTGGCATCCTGGCGGGTTTCCACGCCGCCCAGTTCGGTTTGCGTGTCGTTAAGCATAATGGTTTTAATACCGAGGCGGTCAAACAGAACCACCGCTTGTTCACGGGCTTCGGCAACCAGGTAGCTGGGGAAAAATCCGCGGTTGCCGATGATGACACCCATAGTCAGTTGTTGAGGAATTCGGGACATTGCTCTCTCTCCGGTAAGATGTTCGATTTATATTTTTTATTGTTGTGCGCGTAACAAGGCGATGGCGTTTTTCACTACGCCCTGGGCGTCAATTTCATGACGGGCTCGGGTTGCCGCGCGGTCGGCGGCAATAGCATATTGGCCATCGGCAATACCCAGTCTGCGCAGCGGAATGGCGCAGCCCGCTTCTGCCAGCACCTCGGCCACTAGGCTGCCGACCCCGCCGTTAATATTGTGTTCTTCTACACTGACCACCGCTTTGCAGCCCTGTAGTGCCGCCAGCAGTTGTGAGGTATTACAGGGACGAATAGACGGTACACTGATCACCGTAGCGTCAATATCGGCTTCTGCCAGGAGTGTGGCGGCGGCAACAATCTCGTGCACCGTCGACCCCATGGACACCAATGCCAGGTCACGCCCTTTGCGCAGCACATCAATATTGCCAGGCACAAAGCGATAGCTTTCGTCGTGCAGCTCCGGCAGGGCCTTACCGTCCAGGCGGATATACACCGGGCCAATATATTCCAGGGCGTAATCAATAATCTGACGGCATTCCAGCGGGCTGGAAGGGGCAAAAATCTGGATATTGCCAAAGCCGCGCAACACCGAAATATCGTCAATGCTATGGTGGGTACTGGCCAGCGGCCCATAGCTTGCCCCGGCGTTCAGGCCGAACAGTTTGACGTTGGTATTGTTGTAGCAAATATCGACTTTGATTTGTTCATTGGCGCGCGAAATCAGAAAAGGCGCAGCGTTACAGGTGACGGCAATTTTGCCGCCAATCGCCAATCCGGCAGCGGCGCCGACCAGGGTCTGTTCGGCAATACCGACGTTGACCAGTCGACCCGGAAATCTTTTCTCAAAGGGGGAAATCTTGGCGGTCGAAGTGGAGTCGGCCACCACCGGCACCAGATCCACGCCGCGGTCTACGGCATCAATAAATGCATTCACCATTACGGTGGCGAGATGTTCGCTGTTACTCATCTTTTAATTCCTCCAGCGCCAGTTCAATTTCTTCACCTTTGGGCACGCGGTGATGCCATTCCGGACGCCCTTGAATAAAGGAGACACCGGCACCTTTGGTGGTATTGGCGATAATGACCATCGGCTTGCCGTTTGGTGTTAATCCTTCGATGGTGGCGACCACATCGGCCATATCATTGCCACGACATTGCGTGACCTGCATACCAAAGGCGCGCCATTTCTCGTCCAGCGGATCGGTATTCATAATGTCTTTGGTTAAACCGGCCAGTTGCAGACCGTTTTTATCGTTAATGATGATCAGGTTATCGAGCTGATAATGGGCGGCCACCAACGCTGCTTCCCAGTTGCTGCCTTCGGCCAGTTCACCGTCGCCGGTGACGACAAATACCCGGCGCTTGCTGTTACTGCGTTTGGCCGCCAGCGCAATACCAACGGCAACCGGCAGACCGTGACCGAGCGCGCCGGTATTCAGCTCAATGCCGGGGGTTTTATGTTTTACCGGATGGCCGGGCAGGTGGGAGTCGGCATGCTGATAGGTGCTCAGCCAGTCGACGGGGATAAACCCGGCTTCTGCCAGTACGCAGTAATAACCGCCTACCGCATGGCCTTTCGACTGAATATAGATATCGCGATCGTCGCTTTTTTGCAGCGCCGGCGAGCAGTTAAGAATGCGGAAGTAGAGTGCGGTAAGCAGTTCTACCTGGGATAAGTCAGCGCCCGTATGCCCGCCTGCGGGGCTTTCGGCGTTTAGCACGATGATGCGCCGGCGAACTGCGCGTGCTTTTTTTTCAAGCTCCTCAACAGAGAGCGAAAACGGATTCATAGTTCACCTCTTGAATGTTTAGTCTAATATGAATATATATTCAGATGGGTTGTGAAAGGACTTCTGAGGAGCGGTTTTATCACTTATTGTTTGCGGTGATAAAGCGCCTTGTGTTACTCAGAATATTTATTCACTACTGATTTATTATTCATGGTATAAAGATATGCCCAGTTTTTCCTTTTGTCTATGGCTGGTGGCGGTCTATTTAGGAAAAAAGCGATCCGGATCTCACAAGAATTGCACGGGGTGGTGAACGTAGCTTGTTATCTATGCATAGGTGAATAAAATATCAGGACAAATTAAGGGGTAAAACTATGTCAAAGCAGGACGAGCAGCGGCTGTTGGTGAAGGTCGCCACACTCTATTACAGCGAAAATAAAAAACAGTCAGAAATTGCCTCGTTACTGCATCTGTCTCAATCCTTTGTTTCGCGGGCACTGACGCGCTGCCAGAAAGAGGGCCTGGTGAAGATCACCGTGGTGCAGCCAACCAATATTTTTGTCCAGTTGGAAAAGGCGCTTGAACAACAATATGGCATTCGTCAGGCCATTGTGGTGGATGTGGGCGAAGACCCGTCCAATGCGCAGATCAAACATGCCATCGGCAGCGCGGCGGCACACTATATGGAGACGCGTATCCGCCCGGAAGACCTGATCGGTATTTCGTCCTGGAGCAGCACTATCCGCGGTATGGTTGATGAAATGCATCCGCAGAATATTCGCGCTGCCGGGGTGATCCAACTGCTGGGGGGCGTCGGTCCCAACGGTAATGTGCAGGCTACCATTCTGACGCAACAGCTGGCGGCGCATCTCGATTGCCCGGCTTGGCTGCTGCCTTCACAAAGTATTGAGCACTCGGTCACCGAGCGTGCGCGTCTGACCAATAGTCCGGATGTGGCTGCGGTGGTGGCAAAATTTGCCGAAGTGGATATTGCGATTGTCGGCATCGGCGATCTTGAGCCGTCGCAGCTGCTGAAGAATTCCGGCAACTATTACACCGAGGATATGCTCAGACTGCTGTCCGAGCGCGGTGCGGTGGGGGATATCTGTCTGCATTATTACGACGCGGTGGGCAATCCGGTGCTGACCCATGACGAAGACCCGGTGATTGGCATGGAGCTGGCACAGATCCGGGCCTGTAACCATGTGATCGCGCTGGCGGGTGGGCTGGAAAAACGTAACGCTATTCGCGGCGCACTGCAGGGCAACTATATTGATGTGCTGATCACCGATTACCCGACGGCACGCAGTCTGCTAAAAGCCTGATTACTGAATGCTCCCTGGTTGGTGACTGGGCTGGTGGGCAACAAAAGCAGCTGCCCGTGAGTTTGATGACAACGTGGTCTGTATCACCGAGATACACGGGCATAGTACACCTGGGGGCGCTCCGGCGGGTAAGCCCGCGACGACCCCAACGGTGTACTCTCCCTAAAAACGGGCGTTGTCAGCCGTTTGACAAGGCGGTTATCTGCCCTGCCAACCATCTACTTTCCTTCCATCACCGCTTTTTGTGCCACCACCGCCGCTTTCTGCTGCATACGGTTTTGCATCTGGTCGATAATCACTGCCACGATAATAACAATACCTTTGATCACCATCTGCCAGAACTCGCTGACGCCCATCATTACCAGCCCGTCAGCCAGAAAACCAATAACAAAGGCACCAATCAGCGTACCGAGGATGGTACCGCGGCCACCGGCCAGTGATGTCCCGCCAAGCACTACGGCGGCGATGGCGTTCATTTCAAAGGCAGTACCGTTTGCCGGATGGCTGGCAGAAAGCTGGGCGGAGACCACAATCCCGGCAATGGCCGCGCAAAAACCGGAGAGGGTATAGACCCAGATTTTGACCTGCCGCACCTTGACGCCGGAGAGTTCGGCGGCGCGTTCGTTATCACCGATAGCATACACATGGCGGCCAAAGGGCAGACGGCGGGCAACATAGGCAATAGCCACTGCCAGCACAATCATGACCCAGATAGCCCAGGGGATGCTAAACAGTGTACCGGCACCGATTTCGTCAAAGCCGGTATTGCCAAGCTGCGGATTGCCCGACAGCCCCGGGAAGGTTTGCCCGTCAGAAGTCAGCATGGCGGCACCGCGCAATACGTACATGGTGCCGAGGGTGCAGATAAAGGGGGCGACATTGTAGCGGGTGATAATCCAGCCATTCACCGAACCGATCAGCCCGCCAATCACCAGCACCAGCGGCACAATGACCCACACGCTGGGGAAAATGGCGATGCCAAACATCGGCAGCACAATACCTTTGGTGATCAGCCAGCCGGCGATCATGCCGCATAAACCGAGAGTGGCGCCAATCGACAGGTCGATCCCGGCGGTGATAATCACAAAGGTGATCCCCAGCGCCAGAAAGGCATTAATGGCAATATGTTTGATCATAATCACCAGGCTGCCGCCCGAAAGGAAGCCCGGCACGGTCATGGTAAAAAAGCCGACAATCAGAAACAGCGCAATAAAGGTGCGCAGCTTAAGCAGGATCAGCAAAACATTTTCACGTGAAAGCGACGAACCTGCCTGTGGTGCAATAGCAATAGATTGTAGTGTTTTCATATCAGAACCCCTGAGCACTTGCCGTTACCAGTGCCGATTCTTCGGCCTGATCGCGCACGATATCGGCAGTAAGTTTGCCGCCGGACATCACCAGAATACGGTCAGATACCGCCATGATTTCTTTCAGATCGGAGGTGGAAAACACCACCGCGATCCCCTGTTCCGAGAGCTCCACCATCATGCGAAAGACATCGGCTTTGGCACCTACGTCTATGCCGCGTGTGGGCTCATCGAGAAACAGGATTTTCGGGTTGGTCAGCAGCGAACGGCCAATCACCACTTTTTGTTGATTACCGCCGCTGAGCGCCTGGATTTCTACCTCGGGTGACGACACCTTGATCGACAAATTGCCGATGGCGCTGGCCACCACGGCCGCTTCCTCTTTATTGGCAATAGCAAAACCGCGCTGCAGCCGACGCCACAGACTGGCGATAGTCAGATTGCAGGCCACCGACGAGATAGGGAAAATTCCCGAACGTTTGCGATCTTCCGGAACCAGACTCATGCCCATACGGATGCGCTCGGCGGTATTTAACCGCTGCGGTACCGGTTTGCTGTCGAGCCACAGTTTGCCAAGGTAGTTGTGTTCGGTGCCGAGCATGCATTCAAACAGCTCGGTGCGCCCGGCGCCCATCAGGCCATAAATGCCGACAATTTCTCCGGCATGGACTTTAAAACTAACGTCATTGACCACTGCGTTCCCCGTCGAATTGACGCAGGTAATATGCTCGGCCTCAAGGATCGGCACACCAAATTGCCGCCCCGGCGTCAGGAAGTTGTTTACCGGATCGCTGCCCAGCATCTGACGCACTATCCACGGCACGTCGATATCACAGACTTTTGCCTCGGCCTGAAATTTGCCGTCGCGCAAAATAGTGATCACATCGCCAATCGTCATTAACTCTTCCAGACGGTGCGAAATATAGATAATGGTGACCCCCTGGCGGGTCAGCTCGCGGATAACGCGAAACAGGATCTCCACCTCGGTTTTACTCAACGCTGACGTCGGTTCATCAAGGATCAAAATATCGGCGTCTTCTGCCAGCGCTTTGGCAATTTCTATCAACTGTTGCTGGCCGACTTTCAGGTTACCGACCATCTCCCGTGGCGAAATCGGCTGATCGAGTCGTTTCAGTAACTCTGCAGCCCGTTTTTCCTGCTCCGCTTCGTTAATCGGGGTCACACCTTTTTGCAGTTCACGGCCCAGGAAAATATTTTCGGCCACACTAAGGTTTTCAAACAGATTGAGTTCCTGATGCACCATGCCAATGCCCAGCGCAGCGGCTTCGCGGGTGTTGGCAATGGTCACCAGTTTGCCGTTCAGCCACATCTCGCCAAGGCTGGGTTGCTGCACGCCGGCGAGAATTTTCATCAGCGTGGATTTACCCGCGCCGTTCTCGCCAATAATCACGTTGACTTTGCCGCGCCAGACGTTGTAATCCACGCTGTCGAGGGCCACGGTGCCGGGAAATAGCATCGACATGCCGCGGGTGCGCAGAATAATGTCATCTACAGGGGTATCGCTCATTACTGTGCCTCCGGTTTGATCTCCAGCAATGCGGCGTCTTCGGCTTTACCACCGTTGAGCGTAACTGCCAGCGTCATGGTGGCTGTTTTGCCCGCCCAGCCTGGGTCCACGTTGGGCAGATGTTTTACCGCTTCGCGAGCATAGGCGCGGGACAGTTGGGCAAATTGCACCTGGTTGGTGAAGTCTTCAAATTTAAAACCGGTGGCATCGCGGATGGCATTGCCGTTGATTACCGGACCTAACTGCACTTTTAGCGGTTGGCCATTCACATTGATTACCAGCTTATGTTCACGTTCGTTGCTGACATCGACGCTCTCGATCTTGCTTGTGAGGCGGACAAAAACGCTTTGCGTGGTCGATGACGAGGATTTCATCTTCGCGCTTAGCGCATTAGCATCCAGAGCCTGTTTATTTGCTGCATCAATTACTCGGGTTTGCCAGGTTTGTTGCGCGATCTGCTGTGGGGTCTGGTTATCGAAACTGGCTTTGGCATTGGGGTCGGCAGGGATAATTGGTTTGCCGTTCGCATCCAGATCCACCACAGTACAGGCCGTCAGCAACAGGGTGGCGCACCCGACAAGTGCAGCACCCCATCGTGTTAACGACATAACATCTCCGCTTATTTAAGGTTGAACATGCTGAGTTTGCTGGCGTTGGTTTCATCAATCAGCAAGCAGTCCATCAACTGTTTCTCGGTCTGCTGAGCTTTGCCGTTTTTCAGAAAATAGTCAGCTTGCTCAACGGCCATCTGCGCCTGTTTCCAGCCAGGCTGGAGCACGGTAGCCTTGATATTGCTGTTTTTGAGGATCGAATCGCGGGTGTAGTCACTGCCATCAAATCCCACCACAATCACATTGGTTTTACCGGCCGCTTTCAGCGCCGCTTCTGCGCCCAGCGCCATGGTGTCATTACCGGATATCACGCCGACAATATCGGGATGGGTTTGCAAAATGGCTTCCATACGGGTGAAAGCTTCGGTCTGACTCCAGTTGGCGGTTTGCTGCGCCACCATTTTCATATCTTTATAGTCATCGAGCACATCGTGGTAACCCTGGGAGCGCACGCTGGCGTTGGTATCAGACTGGCGGCCCAGCAGTTCCACATAGTTACCTTTGTTGCTTAGCAGTTTTGCAAACTTCTGGGCGCCCAGCTGTGCTCCCTGATAATTGTTGGAGACAATTTGCGCAACGGCAATGCCGGTCTTATTAATTTCACGGTCAATCAGGAATGTCGGTACGCCCGCGGCTTTGGCTTTTTCCAGCGGGCCAACGGTGGCGTCTGCCCCGGCGTTATCGAGGATGATGGCTTTGGCTTTGCGGGCAATGGCGGTTTCGATTAACTGGTTTTGCTTGTTCACATCATCATCATGAGATGCAATCAGGGTGGTATAGCCTAGTGCTTTGGCTTTTTCGGCTGCACCGTCGGCTTCGGCTTTAAAGAACGGGTTATCGTGCGAAGGGGTAATGATCGCAATCAGGCCGTTATCGGCTGCAAAAAGCGAACTTGATGCGGCCATCATAGACACGAGTACTGCTGACTTGAGTAGGGTACGGTTCATCTTTTTCTCCACTTTGAATATATATTCAATAATGATTTATTATTCAATGTAACCATAAGACCAGTACCCCAAGCTGTCTATAGTTTATGCAGGTAATTTTTTAAAAGGAGAAAATGATCACAGTTGCAGGGGGAAGGGGGCCTGGTTTGGCGGTAAGTTTGCGGACTGGTGAGAGAGTGGCCGCAATCTGTAGGGTAGGTATCTCCAGGGGATTTTCAGTAGAAGGGGGATCAAATCTTCAAGAAAAGCTGCCTGCTTGCGTAATATGTTGAGTCATGGGCTGCCATTTATATAGCTTCCCTGACCAGCGCCAGAAAAGCCTTTACTGTGGCATTAGTTTCTTCTGTACGACTGAGAAGCATAAGATTAGCCGACAGTGCCTTTTCATTGAATTTTTTGTAAACCACGCCGGGGATCGCCAATTGGGTTAGCGGCTCGGGAACTAACGCGATACCAAAACCGGCGGCGACCAGGGCAAGTACGCTAATTGTGGTATTGGCGCGATAGGCTATCTGCGGTTCAGTCCCCAATATCCGGCGTAAGATTTGATGTAACTTGTCATCAGAGCCTTGTTGATCGTAAAAAATAAAAGGTTCCTGGGCCAGCATTGCCGGGGTTAACACTTTTTTGTCTTTCAATGGGTGGTCGACTGACATTGCTACGACTCTGGACCAACTGCCGATTTGTTCATAGCCTATTGCAGGATCATGTTTATTATTTAAATCTGGGGCGTACCCCAAATCTATGCTGCCTGCCAGGATTGACTCCAGCTGTTGATGGGGGGGCATTTCGCGAATAACTAATTCCGCATCGGGGTAGGCTTTGTGAAAGGCATGCAAATCTGCCATTAATTTACCGGTGAATACCGCATTTCCGGCAAATCCTAAACGCACACAACCGGTTTCCCCCTTTAACGATCGTTGAACGGTTATTTTGGCCTGCTCTGATAATTCAATGATTCGCTGGGCCTCTAACCTCAATACTTTACCTGCTTCCGTCAATTCAACCCGCCGACTTGTTCGTGTAAATAACAGACCCCCCAACTCTTTTTCCAGGGCGGTTATTTGCATGCTCAGAGCAGGTTGCACGATATGCAGTTTTTCGGCGGCGCGTCCAAAATGCATTTCTTCGGCAACAGCTAAAAAATAGCGCAAGCGACGGATATCCAATTTTTGTACCTTTAATCATTAAGTCTGACTGATCGTTCAGATTAATATATTTTTCTTATTAAAACTAACAAGTAAAGTGAGGTCCATCAACCATCATTGTTACTGACATAAAGAGATCCCACTATGCAGCACTATCTCGCAGATCGTTTGCAACTTACTGATTTAATGAATGGCTGGATCTACCGCGATCTCGCTCATTGGGATCAATTGCGCCAATTGTTTCATCGCGACGGGACGATAGAAGTCACCTGGTTTGAAGGGTTATTTAGCGATTTTGTCGATGGCTCAATGCGTATGGGAGGTTCAGATCTGCGCACCAAACATTTACTGGGTTCTCCGGTCGTCACCATCAATGGTAACAAGGCGCTTGTTGAAACCAATGCGGTGATTATTGCTGAAAATGTTAAAACAAACCTGGGTTGCAGCACTCATAACCGGTTTTTCGATCTGGTGGAAAAACGCGACGGAGTATGGAAAATTTTTAGACGGCAAAGTATTTATGATATGGGCACATTTACCTTCCCGCTGGGCGTGGTGGCTATTGATCCAGCTATAGTGGCTAAATACCCTCGTGAGTATGCAGCGCTTGCCTATCTTCTGGAAATGAGCGGTTTCCCCGTTAAACGACTGTTCGCAACTCGTGGCAGTGAGCTGGAAACCAGTATGAAACGCAAAGGGCAGGAATGGTTGATGATGTAAATCTTGGGCCAGCACTGCTGGCTGCCGATAGAGATCTTGAGATTTTCCGGCCAACGTCATCGCAACCCGTTATCCCCAGGGAAAGCAGAGAAAACACTTATTGATACCCACCCTTGACCAATGACAAGGCACACCGGTTGGAAGCTTTTTATAATCAAGATCGTTTGTCTTCTCACTGGTGTGAAAGTATGGATTATCAACTGAACCTTAACTGGCCTGAATTTTTAGAAAAATACTGGCAAAAACAACCTGTTGTCTTGAAAAATGCCTTCCCGAACTTCATTGATACCATCACGCCGGATGAGTTGGCTGGGTTGGCGATGGAAGCAGAAGTCGACAGCCGCCTGGTCAGTCATAAAAATGGTCTGTGGCAGGCGTTCCACGGTCCGTTTGAGCATTTTGATAATCTGGGTGAAACCGGCTGGTCGCTGTTGGCCCAGGCGGTTAACCACTGGCATGCGCCATCTGCTGAACTGGTGCGACCGTTTCGCGTGTTGCCTGACTGGCGTTTAGACGATCTGATGATCTCCTATTCCGTACCCGGCGGTGGCGTGGGACCGCATATCGATCAGTACGACGTCTTTATCATTCAGGGCATGGGTCGTCGTCGCTGGCGCGTGGGTGATAAACTGCCTATGAAGCAGTTCTGCCCGCATCCGGCGTTGCTGCATGTGGAGCCTTTTACGCCGATTATTGATACCGAAATGGAACTGGGCGATATTTTGTATATTCCGCCGGGCTTCCCGCACGATGGCATCACTTACGAAACTGCGCTTAACTACTCCATTGGTTTCCGTGGGCCTAATGGCCGGGATTTAATCAGCAGCTTTGCTGACTATGCGCTGGAAAACGATCTTGGTAATGATCACTACAGCGATGCCGATTTAACCTGCCGTGAACATGCGGGTAAGGTTGAGGAGTATGAAGTTGAGCGTCTGCGCGAGATGATGATTGATGTCATCAAACAACCTGCAGACTTTAATCAATGGCTGGGACGTTTTTTGACGACACCGCGCCACGAGCTGGATATCTGCCCTGCCGAGCCGCCTTTTGAACCGCAGGAGATTGTGGGTGCGCTGATGGACGGCGATGTGTTGACCCGCCTGAGTGGCCTGCGAGTGCTGCACATTGGCGATCGCTTCTTTATTAATAGCGAACTACTGGAAACGGTTGATCCGCAAGCTGCTGATGTCCTATGCCGTTACACCTCGATCGGGAAACAAGATCTGGGTGAGGCGATGAATAATCCGGCTTTTGTTGCCGAGTTAACCGAACTGGTTAATCAGGGCTATTGGTTCTTTAACGAGTAAAAACTCGCTAAAAAGCGGCCTCCTGGCACGTGGATCATCACGCAGTCAGGAGGCCGTCTGTTATCTCTTTCGTCGATCAGCGTCACGGCATAAAACAGCCTCACTGTCGCATAAAAACCACTGTCCAAAACCGGCAAGAAATCATTCCCCTCCGCTGTTTATAGATATCCTCCTTCTCAAACCGTTAAACGATGAGGATCCCGACCTGCTACACTTATTCCCATTGAGTCAAGATTGCACAGATAAGGAATAACAATGGCGAGCACCAAAGCGGTTAGCGCAGGATTACCCGCCGCAACGCGCACCCTGCTGTTGAGCGGGGGCGATGTCGAGCAAAAGCGTAACGAAATCCTGAGCTATTTCAAGCAGACCTGGGAACTGTATGAGAGCCTGTTTGACTGTCTGGTGGATGAACGGGGATACTTCACCAAAGCAATTTCCTTGCGCCATCCGCTGATCTTCTATTATGGCCACACCGCCACCTTCTACATCAACAAGCTGATGGCTGCGGGGCTTATCGATCAGCGTATCGATGACCATATCGAAGCGATGCTGGCGATTGGTGTCGATGAAATGAGCTGGGACGACCTGGATAACAGCCATTATAACTGGCCGTCGGTGGCGGAACTGCATGACTATCGGGGCAAGGTCCGCCGTCGGGTGATCGAGCTTATTGAAAAGATGCCGCTGACGCTGCCGCTGGACTGGCAAAGCCCGGCCTGGGTGATCCTGATGGGGATTGAGCATGAGCGCATCCATCTGGAAACCTCCAGTGTCTTAATCCGTCAGTTGCCTATCGCCTGGGTGCATCCGCAGCCCCATTGGCCTGTCTGCCCACAGGCCAGAACCGATCGCGCGACAGTCCCTGACAATAGTCTGATTTCTCTGCCGGCGATGTCGCTAACTCTGGGCAAAACCGATGCTACTTATGGCTGGGATAATGAGTATGGTCGCCAGGAATGTTATGTGCGCGACTTTCAGGCCAGCAAGATGTTGGTCAGCAATGCCGAGTTTTTTGCCTTTGTGCAGGCCGGGGGATATCAGGATACACAGTGGTGGGACGACGAAGGTCAGGGCTGGCTGGCTTTCTCCCGGGCTGAAATGCCGACCTTTTGGGTCGGTTCGCCAGAAGTTCCGGATCAGCTACAGTTACGTTTGATGGCCGAGGAAGTGGCCATGCCCTGGGACTGGCCAGCGGAGGTCAATCAGTTAGAGTCAGCAGCGTTTTGCCGTTGGAAAGCTGCCCAAAGCGGTCAGTCGGTGCAATTGCCGACGGAAGCCGAATGGTATGTACTGCGTGAGCAGGTAGAGGGCGATCAGCCAGATTGGTCAACGGCTCCTGGCAATATCAATCTTGCCTGGTGGGCATCCAGTTGCCCGGTTGACCGCTTCGCGCAGGGCGATTTCTATGATGTAGTCGGCAATGTCTGGCAGTGGACCACTACGCCAATCAGTGGTTTTGAGGGCTTTAAAATACATCCGCTGTATGATGATTTTTCGACGCCGACTTTTGATGGCAAACACGCAGTTATCAAGGGCGGCAGTTGGATCTCTACCGGCAACGAGGCGTTGAAATCGGCCCGTTATGCGTTTCGTCGTCACTTTTTCCAGCACGCCGGTTTTCGTTATGTAGTCTCCAGCCACCAGGAGCAGTTAAAGGTTAATCCTTACGAAACTGACCAACTGGTATCGCAGTATCTCGACTTTCAGTACGGCGCGGGTTACTTCGGCGTGGACAACTATGCGCGCAAACTGGTAGATCTGGCCGAAGACGTGGTTAATAAGCGTGGATCGGCGCTGGATATTGGTTGTGCTACCGGGCGCGCCAGTTTTGAGCTGGCACGAACTTTCGATAAAGTCACTGGCATGGATTATTCCGCACGCTTTATTGATGTGGCGCTGTCGTTGGTTCGTGGCGAAGAGCGGCGCTATCTGATGCCGGAAGAGGGCGAGCTGGTGGCCTATTGTCAGGCCAGTCTGGCGGCGATTGGCATTACCTCGGAGCAGGCTGCCCGCGTGCAGTTTGTGCAAGGCGATGCCTGCAATCTCAAACCGCAGCAGGAAAGCTACGATCTGGTCTTGGCCTCCAACCTGCTGGATCGGCTTCGCGATCCCCGGCGCTTTCTGCGCGACATTACCCCGCGGATCCTCAGCGGAGGCATTCTGATGATCTCCTCGCCTTATACCTGGCTGGAAGAGTTCACCCCCAAAGAAAACTGGATCGGCGGTATCCGTGAAAACGGTGAAGCGTTAACCAGTTATCAGGCGTTGCAGCGGCTGTTAGCGGGAGATTTCGTGGAAGTGAAACCACCAGTGGATGTCCCTTTTGTTATTCGGGAAACCGCGAGGAAACACCAATATACCCTTGCCCAAGTGACCTTTTGGCGTAAGCGTTAATTGCCAGCCAGCTCAGGATCTTCTGAGCTGGCTATTGCCGCTCTGTTGCTGGCTTCCTCAGGTTTTAATCCTGTTTTCCTCCTACGTAATTATTTTCAGATACGCCAACCCTGGCAACATCGGCAGGGTACCGGCAATGTTAAAAGCAAAAAAATTAGCTCATTCCCTTGTCGGTAAAAGGGGGGCACTAGGGGATACGTTTGCCCCTGCGCCGGAGAAGGGTAAATTTATTTTATATATTAATGTCAATAAAATTCATTGTATTTTTATGTGATTTTTAGCGGATTAAAATATAAGTTTGTTGTTTTTCAGCTTTTGCTTAATAGTTTTAAATTAATGTAGGATTTCATTGTTTTTAATTAAATGCTCATCATTATTTCGCTCATTAATATGAGAAAAAACTGAAAATGTGATAAATTCTTGTGAAGTTACGACGGGGAGTATGGTATGTTTCAAACTAATTTATCACTGGGAGTGATAAATTATGACTGGGAGATTCCTTTAAGCTGTTTAAAGACCAATAGGATACCATACTCTCCTGGTGCACAAACTTAATAAGGATTTTTTATGGGAAGTAATAAGGTGCTTTTGCATGAGGGGGTTTATTATAATTCAATCTATTCTTGCCTGGAGAGTCCTAACGGCGAGATCCATCTTACCCCGAATGAAAAAAAGATACTTGAAATAATACTGGATGGTCGTGGCCGTAAGGATACCATTATTGATGAGATTTGGCGGCAACAGGGGGTGATTGTCAGTGAATCAAGTTATCATCAGTTAGTTAAAATGATTAGGCGAAAGTTTGTTGCGGCGGGATTGCCCTCCTCCTGCCTGAAGACTATTCCAAGATATGGCATAGTCTATGTCAGCGAACCGGCGCTAAAGCCTGATTGTACACCTGAGTTTTGTGATATTAATATGAATCCCTTGGCTGTCGTTGCCGGTTGTGGCGATCAACAGCCCGCAAGGGAAGTGACCGCGCAAGAAGAGGTGAATGCGGTCGGCACTGCGGTGTTTTCTGACAATAAAAAACCAGAACGCAGCGATCAAGGCGGGAAAACTTTAATTACTCCAGAATTAGGTGTCAAAACATCCCCTCTCAAAATATCTTATATTGTTTCTTTTGTGATTTTTATTTGCACGGCTGTAGCGATCCTGATTTTGTTAAATGCTAATGAAACAAAAAATTATTTCGTCATGTCAAAGCAAATCGATAATGTAAACTATTACGTTACGCCTGCAACCAAACTGGCTCCTTCGGTATGGCAGAATGTTGTGCACAGTGTTACTCCCGCGACCAGGGATGTTTATATTGCATCCAATGGCCCTAAAGTCTGGGTGGCGTACTGCGAGAATAATATCTATAAGGATCATGTGCCGTGTACTTACGAACATTTTTCAGTTTACTGATAACGACCATTGTACTCACCATCACGGGATATTTTCTTGTGGTCAAGGTTATATTTGGACAGAAAATCCCGCTCACCCCGTGCACTATGGTGGTAAGCGATGGGAAATTTATCAATGATAACTATAAACGCTATCAATTTAACGGGGTAGTGACGCTTTGGTTAAAAAATAATATGATTACAGTCTTCGGTGTTTATGAGACCAACGAGGGCAAGAAAAAACTGACCCGCAACCTGCTTCTTGATCATGTTAAAACAGAAGGAAATATTGTAACGGGCACGGTTAAGTCGATAAATATTTCACCTTCAGATCAAGTCGATGACAACGGTAACTTCTTCAGCGCCAAGGATGAAAGACTTAATATTCATTTTAAAAAGATAAAGAAAGGCGAATATTTGGTTATGATTAATAACAACTGGATCTCATCCTGTAAAGAAAACTGATAAAGAATAAATTGAGAATCTGTATCTATGATTTCAGGTTTCAAGAAAATTGATGCCTTCGTTGCCGTTGTCGAAAGCGGCAGTTTTGAAGGGGCGTCAATCAGGTTGAATGTAACGGCCTCGGCCGTGTCTCTTAGAGTCCGCTCCCTGGAAATTGAGTTGGGGTTTAAACTGATAACGCGTAAAAGACCCTGTGAGTTGACCGCAGCAGGGGCCAGTATTTATCGCCACGCCTTGCAACTGCAAGAAATTAAAACCAATATGCAAAAAGCACTGGCTCCCTTTCTGGTTACCCCTGACAAAGGCGCCTGACGGTTCTCCGCCATCATTTGGGGCGAAAGTGGCAGGGGGATTCGCCAAAGAATTTTAAAAATGCGCGGCGCATACTCTTTGTGCCTGAAAAGCCACAGTGCTGGGCAATCTTGTCTAACGATAGTCGACCCTGGATAACGTGTTGGCGAGCCACTTCGGCACGTATCTGGGCTACGGCTTTCGCGGGAGATGTCCCGGTCTCCTCTTTAAACAATCGACTAAATTGTCTTGGGCTGAGATTTGCCAGCTCAGCCAGTTGCGTAATGGTTACCGTGTTGCTTAAATTTTCTCTAATATAACGCAGGGAGCGGTTGATCCTGTCGCTGTTACCATGGCGTGAGAAACTTTGTAATATCGCCAGTTGGCTATTGTTTTCATATTTGATAAACATCTGCTCAATAACATTCATCATATGCATGGCTTCTGTCGTTCCCGACTCTTCTTCAATAATGGTTAATATCAGGTCCACCCCAGCCCAGTTACCGCTGGCGGTCCAAATATGGTCATTGAGTATCAGCACCGACTCTTTGTGTAACTTGACTTTCGGCAGCGCCTGACTGAATGTGGAAAGTTGGAAACGTTTATTTTCTGTATCTTGCCTAATCAGCGCTGAAAATGGCGTCAAATAGCCGGATATATTGGCACTGGCGCGCAGTTTGCCAATATATCTCACTTTATGATTGCCATTTGCCTGCTGTAATGCCTTGCGATGGCAGGCCCATGATGAGTTATTAACACCGGGGTTTTCCATGATAATCAAGCTGCTAAGCGTGCCAAGAATGGCATGATTGGTCATTCTTGTTTCCACCGGCAGGTGACACGCACTGTAAACAATACCGCCATCAGGGGAGAGTAATATCAGCTGATATCGCTTGTTGAGAGTATGAGTTGGGTTAGTCAGATCCAGAACAGCCGACAGCCGCGAAAGTGTCAGCATGTTAAATCCACTGGAAATAAAACATCCAATTTTTTTCATTTTTTGTGCTCTAATAAGCCCAAATCATCTGGTGTTAGTGACTGGTAGGGTTATTTTGATTCATTAATTTTAATTAAACTTATTGTTTTTTATTGAGTAATTATATGTTTTACAAAAAGTAATAATAAAATGAAATGAGTGACAACGTCAACATAGGTGAATTAATTAAATATAGGTGCTTGTTAGCTAACAGGAATGTCGTTTATCTATTGTCCAGGTCAACTATGATTTTGAGATGTAATCTGCTAGCTTATGTCTATCCGTAATAATTCGATTTTATTAAATGAAATAGGTGGTGCTTTTAAATGAATTATATTTAAAGTGTGGCATTGCGCAGGTAACCGGTTCTAGAATAGGCATCGTTTTCGTGATAAAAGTAAAAATAGAGATGAATAAAAGAAACGGAAAGGCCGCGACCATTAACGATGTTGCCAGATTATCAGGTGTGACTAATATCACGGTTTCACGGGTGTTTAATACCCCGGAAAAAGTGAAACCCGAGACCCGCTCTCTGGTCATGCGCATGGCTGATTATCTGCATTATGTGCCAAATGCATTGGCGCAGGGGACAAAAAACAACGCCAGCCGAATTATCGGTATTGTAACTGATGATACGTTTAATGCTGTTTATTCTTATGTGATTAATGCACTTTGCCTGATTTCAGAAAAGAAAGGTTATTCAGTGATGATTTTTACCACCCAGGGCAGTCGGGACAGTGAGGCCAAGGCATTGAATACCCTGGTTGGATATAAGGCTGCCGGGATTGTGCTCTCGGTGGTTGATGACTCGCCTGATTATGACACCAGCCATATTCGGAACATTGAGAAATCTTCGACCCGACTCATTCAGTTCGACCGCGAATATGACAGTCAATTACCAGGTGTATTTATCGATAACCTGCAAGCAGGTGAACGGGTCGCCGAGGTCATTAACGCCCGAGGGTTTACCTCGCTGCTGATTATCGGCGGTAAGCAGAGCTCGCGCATTACCCGGCAGCGTATTGCCGGGATCACCGCAAACATAGCCGCTGAGGTGGTGGTCGAGGTGCTCTACGCCGACTACCGTTATGAGAATGCCCGCGCCACCATCGCTCGGCACTTTGCGCAACAACAGAGGAATTATCAGTGCATCGTCGGCATCAACGGTCCTATTACCCTTGGGGCTATCAGCGTCGCTACTGCGCTGAATCTTAAGGGGCTGGCGTTTATCTCTATCGATGCCATTCCCCATGCTGAGGA
The DNA here is from genome assembly GCF_012933545.1 of Rouxiella aceris. Classification (GTDB taxonomy): domain Bacteria; phylum Pseudomonadota; class Gammaproteobacteria; order Enterobacterales; family Enterobacteriaceae; genus Rouxiella; species Rouxiella aceris. Next base: position 28,490 of record NZ_JAADJU010000006.1, read on the forward strand.
TTTTAATATTTTCTACCCTTGCGTGGTGCATGACTACCAACAGTGGGCGGCGACGGTGGCCGAAAATATGATGTCCGCGATCGAACAGCAGGACTATGAAGCGCGGGTTTTCATGCCGGGCAAACTGAAGAATTTTGACTGGGAATAATTCTCTGTGTAGCCACCAGCGGCAGACGGGCAAATAGCCGCTTGCGCGAGGAGCCAGTCTGGCCTTTAGGGTTGCTTTTCAGCCAACGTAGAGGATATCGGCGAACCTACAGGAAGTGTCCCGCTCGTTAAATGAACGTTTCCAGCGAGATGCCAACAACTGCCGGCAACACTTTTTGAGCGATACATGGCACCGTCGGCTCTTTCCAGCAGTTCTTTCGCTGTTTGTCCATGCCAGGGGTAGAGCGCAATTCCGATACTGAGGGAGACGTACAAGCTGTTATTGCCCAGCAACGAAATGGGTTGCTGCATGCTTTGCACAATATGATCGGCAATGTGGCAGGCTTCTTCCAGGCTGTGTATTGGTGAAAGCAGAATAGCGAATTCATCGCCTCCCAGGCGACACAGCAGGTCACTGTCGCGGATGGTGGGACTGAGTCGCTCGCCAAGGGTCGTGAGTACAATATCGCCCGCCGCATGGCCCAGTGAGTCGTTGATATGTTTAAAGTTGTCAACATCGATAAACAGCAGTGCAAGACTGTTTTCCGCGCGGAGCGGGTTAAAACACTGGTTAAGGGTATCGATAAAAAATGCCCGGTTATACAGGCCGGTCAGTCCATCATGCAGGGCTTTGTGGATCAACGAGTCGTTCTCGATTTTGAGATGATGTTGCCAAGACTCCAGTTCGTTCAATAAGCTGTTGAAGTCACTGCTGAGCTCATGCAGCTCGGCAATAGAGGCCGAAGGTACACGGACATTAAAGGTCCGATTGGCACTGACGTCGTGTGCCACATGGGTAATATGCTGCAAAGAGCCGACGATCCCCGACAACATATGTTTGGATAAATAGAAGGCAATAAGCGCACTTAAGAGCAGCGAGAGCAGCAGGCCGATGAACACTTGCAGCAAAAAACCGATCATGCCGGAACCGTCGGCGGACAGAGTAATCAGCGCCACCGTTTCGCCGGAATGAACAATCGGTAGCGAGACGGGAGCGGGGAACGCCAGATGGCCGACATATTGCCCCAGTTTGTTCCAGGTGGCATTGGCGGGACGCTTCCACTCGGCAATTAGCTCTCCTCCCGGTGAGGTGATGGTGGCCTGATAAAACTCTTCGTTAACGGCGATAATTTTTAAGGCTTCTCTCACTGCGGAGTTGTCATTAAAGACGATGGCGGCTTCGGAAGTGTAGCTGATGGCGCGGGCAATCAGTTGCAGGTTTTTTTCGGTATGGGCACGGATGGCGAGAAGGGCAAGCAAGGTTAACAAGATCCCCGCCAGGCCAATGGCAATCACGATGACCATAAAATGAATACGATTAAGCACCCGGCTCAATGTCGGTCTGGCTTTAGATGGATTATCGGCAGACAGGGAGTGGTTATGAATCATTTAATCCTCCTTTTCCCTGGCCAGCTGTAACACGTTTGGATTCACTCGGACTCCGCTGCGTGACAGGGTATCCCGATTCAATTTGAAGTCGATATGGCCGGGATTGATGATCAAACAAAAAGCATTGGCGAGCGCGCAGGCATCGTCATTTTCGCTGAGGGTCAGGACAGGATGGCCACTGATGCTGTCGTACAAGTCTCGTTGCTGCTCGGTGGTCATTAAACCCGAATAGATAGCATCACAGGATGAGGATAATTTAGCGTTGCTTAACAATTGGGTGCTGACTTCGAGCGTTTTTCCGGTGATATTTTTATTACTGGACACCAGTCCTGCGGCATAAACCACCGGCGGGATCACGCAAAGGCGCAGGGTGTCCGGTGGGGGGCGTGAAGGCCAGATTGAAAAACTTAAAATGCCCAGCACGGTTTTACTTACCAGCTCGGTTTGTGTTGGCTCGGGGGCTACCATCGCAGTTTTCCCCGCTGCCTCGGGCACCCGTGCAGTTTGCGCGTTGGTTTCGGCAAGGCTGAAAATCAGGGAAATAATTAAAAAGAACAATAATCCGATAAACCCTCGCTTGGTGACACGAGCTTTACTGGTAACATCTTTCACATGACGCGTTATTGTCATAAGCGGTTTCTTCTGGTGATTAATTATTTCTGATTAGTCCCAATTAATGTTCAAGATAACTTTAACTACATCTAGGTAGGCCTGGTCAATAAAAAAAGCATTATGGCTGTTTTACGGAGTGTTTAATGTACACATGTTGTCATTATGTTGAATGGATGTAGAAATGGAGGTCCAATTTATTTATTCAGTTAGCTATTTTTCACTAAACTTTGAGTTATTCGTTAAACCCTTAAAAGGAATATAAAGGTATGTCTACATTTTTTATGAACGAGCGCAATGACCTGATTAACGATGTAATTGAGGGCGCAATTTTAACTTCCCCATTTAAAAATCTTGCCAAACTCGATGTTGATGCAGCGATTCGCGTTGTGGTGCGTAAAGATTGGGATAAAAAGAACGTGGCGCTGATCTCGGGAGGGGGATCCGGTCATGAACCAGCGCACGTCGGCTTTGTGGGCAAGGGGATGCTGACCGCCGCGGTTTGTGGCGATCTCTTTGCTTCACCGAGTGTTGATGCCGTGTTAAACGCTATCGTCGCGGTAACCGGCGAAGCCGGGTGTTTACTGATCGTTAAAAACTATACCGGCGACCGACTGAATTTTGGCTTGGCCGCCGAAAAAGCCAAACAGTTGGGGTATAAGGTCGAGTTGGTGATGGTGTCTGATGATATCGCGTTGCCCGATAACAAGCAGCCACGCGGCATTGCCGGTACGGTGTTAGTGCACAAAATTGCCGGCTATGCGGCCGAGCAGGGACAGTCGTTGGCAGAAGTCACCGCATTGGCGGAAAAAGCCATCAAGGCTACCTCCAGCATTGGTGTCGCCATGAGCGTTTGTAACCTGCCGGGTGGCGATGACGAAGAACAGGACGCTGACCGTATCGATGCCGGACACGTGGAATTGGGATTGGGGATCCACGGTGAACCAGGCGTTTCGGTAATCAAAACGCATAATACGCAAAAGATCGTCAAGACGCTGGTGGAAAAGCTGCAACAGGAGATTAAAGGCCAAGGCAAACTGGCTTTGTTGATCAACAACCTGGGGGGCGTTTCCCAGCTCGAAATGGGGCAGATCACCAAAGAGTTGGTCTATTCGCAACTGCAAGACGCAATTAGCTACCTGATTGGCCCAGGTGTTTTGGTCAGTGCACTGGATATGAAAGGCTTTTCGCTGTCGGCCATTGTACTCGACAAAGAGATTGAGACAGCGCTGCTGGCCGATGTGGAAGCTATTGGTTGGCATCGTGCCGTTAAGCTGGAAAAGCTGCCATTACAAAAAGCTGAAAAGGTGACACAAAAAGCGCAGGTCAAGCCTTCTGCCAATGCCGAAGTCGGTAAACGCGTCAAGGTGATCACCGAAACCCTGATTTCGCTGGAAAGTGAACTGAATAAGCTGGATGCCAAAGTCGGTGATGGCGATACCGGATCGACCTTTGCATCCGGTGCAAAAGCGATCCTCGATCTGCACCAGGCCAACCAGTTGCCGCTCAACGATCTTTCTGCGCTGTTCGCCGTGGTGGGCGATCGTCTGGCTACGGTAATGGGCGGATCCAGCGGTGTATTGATGTCGATCTTTTTCACGGCCGCCGGGCAAAAAATCAGTGAAGGCGGGACGCTGGCACAGGCTCTGTTGTTTGGATTGCAACGCATGAAGCACTATGGCGGTGCTGACCTTGGCGACCGCACCTTGATTGATGCCTTGCAACCCGCACTGGAGGCCCTTGATCATCAGGCTGACGATATCAAAGGTGCGGCTGCGGCTGCGGAAAAAGGGGCAAACGCTACCAGCACGATGAAGAAAGCCAATGCCGGGCGCTCATCCTATCTCAATAGCGAAAGCCTCAATGGGGTAAAAGATCCCGGCGCAGTCGCTATCGAAAACGTTTTTGCGGCGCTGGTAAAGTAATCAATTTGCCTTAGCTCGTTTAACGGTTGATTCAGGGGTCAGGTTCAAGCGAACCCTGACCCCTTGCCTGGTCAACCCGGCCATCTGTCCAGCACTATCCCGCGATGCCCGGCTTTGGCACCAAACTCATCCAGCAACGCCTGCACATCGGGATCGATATAGCCGGCGTTATCCTGTTCGACTCTGACTACGCTATTATCCGGGATCTCCGCCAGCAGGCTTTGCAGCCGCGGGTTATGCAGAAAAGTCAGGTTTTGCCGAAAGCGCATGACATAATGATCGTCATAGCGGGTTAGCTGTAGCGCATTGTGGTGGCTTTTATACGTGCTGGCCAACAGTTGCGCCAATAATCCGCCGCTAATACCCACCAACATGCCAAATGCCATAATCCCGCCAATAGTGACCATAAAGGGAAGAAACTGCGCCATGCCCTGTCGCCACTGCGCGGCAAATAATTGCGGTGATGCCAGCTTATAGCCGGTATAGAGCAACACGGCGGCTAAACAGGCCAGGGGAATGGTATTGATCACCGCACTGAAAAACAGGCCGCATAACAGCAGCAACATGCCGTGCAGTAAAATTGAGACTTTGCTGCGCGCTCCGGCGTTGACGTTGACCGAACTGCGCACGATCACTGCGGTGATCGGCAAGCCACCGAACATGCCGCTAAGCAGATTGCCCAGGCCCTGCGCGCGCAGTTCTTTATTCGCCGACGGGGTTGGCGTTTGCTGTTGCAGCTTTTTTAACGCTTCCTGACTAAGCAGGGTTTCCAGACTGGCCACCAGCGCCAGCGTGACCGCCACCATATACACCGCAGGATTGTTCCATGCCCGCCAGTTTGGGCTTTCAAGCTGCGCCATGACCTGCTCAAGACTGTCAAATTTTGGCAACGCAATGCGCGGCAGTTGATGCATATTTTCCGGTAGCAAGCGCTCACCGATCAGCACAGCCAGACTGCCCCACAGCACCGCGATCAGCGAGCCGGGGACATAGGTGAGTAAGCCGATTTTTTTAAAAGCCGGGGTGGTCCACAGCCAGAGGATCAGCAATGCCACGACGGCGATGCCAGCGACCCAGGGAGAGAAATGAAAAGCCGGATCGACAACCATGCCGATAAGCCCCTGCTCACCTTGATAACCTAATGCTACCGGGATCTGTTGGCCGATCAACAACAGACCGATCGCTGCCAGCATACCCTGGATCACGCTCGCCGGGATCAGACTGATAAAGCGCCCGGCCTTGATCACGCCGAGAAGGATCTGCAATACACCCGCCAGCATCAGGGCCAGTAGCAGAGATGAAAAGGACCCGAGGGTTTCCATTGCGGCCACCACAATGGTGACCAGGCCCGCGGCCGGGCCACTGACGGCAAAGCGCGAAGGACTGAGCAACGTGACCATCACTCCGCCGATCACCCCGGTCAGTAGCCCGACAAAGGGCGGCATCCCGCTGGCATGAGCAATTCCCAGGCTCAGGGGCAGAGCCACCAGAAAAAGCACCACACCGGCGGGAAGATCATAACGCAGGTTAGACAGATTCATGATGCTTTCTCCATCGCATACTGATGGATCAGCTGTTTTAAATGGCCGCTGTGCAGATCATAGATACAACCAAACAAATGCAATGCGTGGCCTTGCTGCCAGCGTTGCTGCACCGGAACAGTGGCGACCAGATTGGCAAACTGTTGGCGGACATTGACTTCTACCAACAGGTTTTGTCGGTCGCTTTCCGCTGGCAGATGAAGATGTTCACCCAGTGTCTGGCGCAATAAGGTGATACGGCGCGAAAGGGCGTTATCCTGTGCGGCCAGGGAGATCTCTGGCAGGCTGCTGGCGGCCTGGACACCGCCGCAACCGTAATGGCCGCACAGGATAATGGCAGAAACGTGCAGATACTCGAGGGCGTAATGCAGCACACTTAGCAGATTATCGTCGTCAGCGACCACCATATTGGCGATATTGCGATGGACAAATAACTCGCCGGGATGGCAGCCGGTCAGTACTTCAGCCGGTACACGGCTGTCGGAGCAGCCAATCCATAGCGAGTGGGGCTGCTGCGGTTGCGCGGTTTGCGCAAAGTAGTGCGCATCGTTTTGGCGCTGCATCAGCGCCCAGCTGCGATTGCGGGCCAGTAGGGGTTTTAAACTTGTCACCATTTACTTCTCACTGTCTGGGGGCATCAATGCCTAATGAAAAGATCCGTTACTTACCGGGTAAAGCCTCTTTGTTACGGTTTTTAACAGCGTAGTCGGCAATGACGCAGACGCAACATATGAGAGTTTTCGATCCCGGTCGTATTTTCAGGATTTTTTTATTGACGCAACGCATGTTCATCTCAGGTACTCCGGCGTTTATGGGCATCCCCCGCTATACTTTCGGCCCGGAGTTATTTCCTCGGTAAATTACATTTCTTTGCAAAACGAAAGAGAACTGCCATGCCAGCCAGCCTGATCCAACCCGAACGTAAACTGTTTTCCTATCCGCGCTATTGGGCTGAATGTTATGGCACAGCACCTTTCTTGCCGATGACGCGTCAGGAGATGGATCAACTCGGTTGGGATAGCTGCGATGTGATCCTGGTGACCGGGGATGCCTATGTCGATCATCCCAGCTTTGGGATGGCGATTGTCGGCAGAATGCTCGAGGCTCAGGGCTTCCGTGTCGGTATCATTGCCCAGCCGGACTGGACCAGCAAAGCGGACTTTATGCGCCTTGGCAAACCCAATCTATTCTTTGGCGTTACCGCCGGGAATATGGACTCGATGATTAACCGCTATACCGCCGAGCGTAAACTGCGTCAGGATGATGCCTACACGCCAGGCAACATTGGCGGTAAACGCCCCGATCGCGCGACGCTGGTCTACAGTCAGCGTTGTAAAGAGGCATTCAGTGATATTCCGGTGATCCTTGGCGGTATTGAGGCCAGCTTACGCCGTATTGCTCACTACGATTATTGGTCAGATACCGTTCGTCGTTCGGTGCTGGTGGATGCCAAAGCCGATATGCTGATTTATGGCAATGGTGAACGACCGCTGGTGGAGGTGGCGCACCGTCTGGCGTCCGGTGAGCCAATTGGCGAGATCCAGGACGTGCGTAATACGGCGATTATGCGTAAAAGTGCCCTGATTGGCTGGAGTGGCGTCGATTCTACCCGTCTTGATAAACCGGGACGGATTGAACCGATCCTCAATCCCTATGGCTGCGATCTTCCCTGCGCTGATGGCGCCGCAGCGGCAGAAACACCGGCATTTCCTATTAATGTTCGCGCTCATACGCCCAAGCCATGGGAGAAAACCTATGTCCTGCTGCCCTCTTTTGAAAAGGTTAAAGCAGACAAGGTGCTATATGCGCACGCCTCGCGTATTTTGCATCATGAAACCAACCCCGGCTGTGCGCGGGCGCTGATGCAAAAACACGGTGATCGCTTTGTGTGGATCAATCCTCCGGCGATACCGCTGTCGACAGAAGAGATGGATGGCGTGTTTGCCTTGCCTTATCGCCGCGTTCCCCATCCATCCTATGGCAAAAATAAAATACCGGCCTATGAGATGATCCGCTTTTCGATCAATATTATGCGGGGTTGTTTTGGCGGTTGTTCCTTCTGTTCGATAACCGAACATGAAGGTCGGATCATCCAGAGTCGTTCCGAGGCCTCGATCGTCAATGAAATCGAGCAAATCCGAGATGAGGTCCCCGGCTTTACCGGCGTTATTTCCGATCTCGGTGGACCTACCGCCAATATGTATCATTTGCGATGTCAGTCGCCGCGTGCGGAACAGAGTTGCCGACGCGCATCCTGTGTTTATCCGCAGATTTGTCAGCATATGGACACCAATCACCAGCCGACCATCGATCTTTACCGTCGCACTCGCAAACTGCCGGGGATTAAAAAAATCCTTATTGCCAGTGGCGTACGCTACGATCTGGCGGTGGAGGATCCGCGTTATATTCAGGAACTGGCTGAACATCACGTTGGCGGCTATCTGAAAATTGCCCCGGAACATACCGAAATCGGACCGTTGTCGATGATGATGAAGCCGGGAATGGGCAGTTATCATCGTTTTAAACAACTGTTTGACCAATACTCGGCCCGTGCCGGTAAACAGCAATATTTAATTCCCTATTTTATTTCTGCTCATCCAGGTACGCGGGATGAAGACATGGTCAATTTGGCATTATGGCTGAAGGAAAACCGTTTCCGTCTCGACCAGGTGCAGAACTTTTATCCCTCACCGCTGGCCAATGCCACTACCATGTATTACACCGGTAAAAACCCGTTAGCCAAGGTGGATTACAAAAGTGAAGATGTCTATGTTGCCCGCGGCGAGCGTCAGCGGCGGTTGCATAAAGCCCTGTTGCGTTATCACGCCCCCGAGAATGCGCCCCTCCTGCGTGAGGCATTAACCGAGATGGGGTTACAGCGATTGATCGGCAACCGTGCGGATTGCCTGGTGGCACCAGCAACGGACAATGAACGTCGTTCACACGGCACGAAAGGCAAAGATATAAAGGGCGTGAAATTACAACCGGCGAAAACGCGTTTTACCGAACAAAAGAATAATATCGCCTTAACCGCCAGAAAAAAGCGTGCTTCACGCCCTGATTAAATGTGTTGTAGTAAAAAAATGAGGTCAGCCGGGAGTGAAGTTATCACTATTACAGTGTAAAACTCCCAGGCTCAGACATTATTGCGTGGTTTTTTGGCGGCAGTGGGGCTAACTGCGTTTTTGCTGCATATAAATAGCAGAAGAAAGGGGCTATTTATTTTCTTTTTTTAATGCCATCAAGCGGCAATACTATTGCGATGCCCGGTTAATTTAACTTAAGTTGAATTCCTGTTTTTTTATATCTCCAGACGCTCATCCAATTTATCTGGAGATTTTCACCACCCCATTCGTTTTATCGTCTCAGCTATTACAGGCGATCGGTTCCCAGGCATAAACAATGTTATTACGGCCGATGCTTTTGGCACGATACAACGCACTATCGGCACTGGTGACGGCAGCTTCAAAGTCGGTGTTGTGCAGCAGCGCCACACCGGCACTGAGCGTGACATGGGTCGATACATCGGTATTGAAGTGATGGGGGATTTCCAGCCCCTCCACGCGCCGCTGGATGCGTTCGGCCATGTGCATGGCATATTCCTGATTGACGTTGGCCATCAGCACCAGAAACTCTTCACCGCCGTAACGGACGACAATATCCCGCGAGCGCACTGCATCGCGAATGGCGGTAGCGACACGCACCAGCGCCTGATCGCCCATACTATGGCCATAGTTGTCGTTGTAGGCCTTAAAGTGGTCAATATCCAGCAGCATCACATAGTTACTGCTGTTCCCCTGACTGAATATGGCCTGTAACTTGTTTTGTAATCCGCGGCGGTTATACAAGCCGCTGAGGGGATCGATCATGCTGAGGTCGCTGAATTTCTCTCTTTCATTATAGAGGTTATTGACCAGTTTTTTGGTAAAGGCATCGCTACGTCTGATCATTAATTGATGCAGAGAGAGGCCAATTAAAGGTAAGGCGATAGTAAAGCTTATCTGCAATATATGGAGGAAATCATCTAAAAATAGCACTGCTATGGAGGATGGTGCTGCGTGCAGACAAAAGGCCAGAAAATTATCCGATAGCGCAATGGCACTGATAAAAAATATCGTCAACAGGCTGATTTGCAAATATCCGCTATCGAGCTCACCAATACTGTGAAAACGCAGTGAAATATGCCAGGCCCATAACAACCCTATGGTTATTGAGCATATCTCTAATGGACGGGTATGCCTTTTCTTACTAAAAAAAGAAAGAAGTAAACCGGTTATACAAATAATTGCAATTGCCACCAGCGGAAAGGTTCTGGCAGAACTGCCGGGCACCGGATTAGCCATGGTCACCGGGCCATTCATGATAAATAGAGATGATGCACTGTTCAAAAAAAAGAATAGCAACATAGACAAACGATGCTTGCTTCTCAGCAATTCGTCATAGGAATGAAAAGTCATAAAATTCACTCTATTTAGCTGGTATTGACTTAATAGATAAAAGAATATATTAGCAAGCCTGGTTGGTGATGCTAATAATTTATGCAAGTAATTATTTGCTTGTAAATTAATATGGAGATTTTTATTAAAATTACCACTTTTGTGGTCGGGTGTCACTCGTTGTACATCGCTGCGGGCAAAATGATGCGTAATGAGAAAAATTGCTATATGCTACTGGTTATCATTATCAATTGATTGGGCAGTGTGATGATTACAGCAATGGTTATAGCCTGTGGATTGTGGCTAGTCAGCGGGTGTCTGGGCAAGCGTCTGTCCAGCGGCTGGGGCGTGCTCTTGCCTGGGGCTCTGCTGCCGATGTTGGCACTGGCCAACCTGACGCTGGGGCAACTGCGGGGCCTGGTGATCCTGGCAATGCTTGCCACACTGCTGATGCTGTTTAACAGCAGGTTACGGCACTACCTGTTATTGCCTTCATTTCTGGCATTAGCCGGAGGATTGGCTGCGGTATCGCTAAATTTCAACTGGCGGTAAACAAAAAGCAGGGAGGAGCGAATAAAACGAGAAGAAGGGGGAAGAAGCTTGACGATCATCTGGTGCGAAGAGAGGGACTTGAACCCTCACGTCCGTAAGAACACTAACACCTGAAGCTAGCGCGTCTACCAATTCCGCCACCTTCGCACAAATGATTGCTTTTACTGCGTTGTACCGCTTGTTGACATCAATTATACAATCACAGTGGTGCGAAGAGAGGGACTTGAACCCTCACGTCCGTAAGAACACTAACACCTGAAGCTAGCGCGTCTACCAATTCCGCCACCTTCGCAACGTTCTGCGTTGTACTGTTTTGATGCTTAAGCTAATACTGATGATTGTCTGGTGCGAAGAGAGGGACTTGAACCCTCACGTCCGTAAGAACACTAACACCTGAAGCTAGCGCGTCTACCAATTCCGCCACCTTCGCATCTTGTTTGTTACTGCATAAAAATTAATCAATGCAACAACGACAACCACGGGGGCGAATTCTAGAGATTTTCACGTAGGCGTCAATAGTTATTTCCGTTAATCGCCGCGTTTGTTGCAAAAAACAGCATATTCCGAGCGAATTGCCTTTTCTCTGCCGCTTACTCGGGTTTGTCGTTGGTTTAATGAACGTTTTTTTCCACCGCCGACAAGTGGGCAAACAGCTCAATCAGCCAGTCTAATAGCACTCTAACGCGCGGGGCGAGAAAACGTCCCGGTGGATACATGATATAGAGCGGCATCGGCGGCGGTATCAATTGCGGCAACACTTCCACCAATTCACCGTTTTGCAGTGCCTGACTGACCACGCGTTTCGAGGTTTGGATCAGTCCATACCCCGCCTTGGAGGCAGCGATATAGGCATCTGCTCCGCTGACCGTCAGCCCATGGGGTAGCGTTACGCGCTGGACTTTTTGATTAACCATAAATTCCAGATGCGATTCGGGCGGTTGGTGGGCAAAGAAATAGGCCACCGCCTGGTGCTGTTGCAGATCGGTCAACTGCTGCGGTGTGCCTGTACGAGCCAGATACTCCGGCGACGCACAGGTGGTTTGTGCCAGCATGGCAATCGGCCGCGATTGCAGGTTTTCATTCTCAGTTGGCCAGGCGCGGATCACACAGTCAACCCCCTGATGCAGCAAGTCCACGGCGTTATCATTGGCGCTGACCGTCAGGTTGATATGGGCATAGCGGGCGCTAAATTCCGGTAAGGCCGGCAGCACAATTTCACGGGCAATGGAGTGGGGCATATCAATACGTACATTGCCCACCGGTTGCAGCTTGTGATGGGCAAACAGATTATCCGCCTCGTCGAAGGCGGCGAGCAGTTGTAAACAGCGCTGATAATAGATCTCGCCTTCTTCGGTAATTTTAACCTGCCGCGTGGTACGCAGAAACAGCCGTACGCCCAGGCGCTGCTCAAGGTTTTTCAAGGTGGTACTCACCGTTGCCCGTGGCAATGCCAGGTCCTCTGCGGCACGGCTAAAACTGCCCAATTCCTTGATGCGAATAAAAATCCGCATCGCCTGGATCTGATCCATCTTCTCCGCCTATTGTTTGCGATTTATGAATAGTGTTGCACAAATCGCCCTATTTATCTTTTTTGCTTAAACAACCAGACTTTGTTGCATCACCTCAAGCGTTGCGCCGATGGCGTAGCGATAAATTTGGCTGGAAGGAAAGCAAAATGAAAATGCGTCAATTGGGTCACAAGGGTCCGCTGGTTTCCGCGCTGGGCTTAGGCTGTATGGGCATGAGTGAGTTCTATACCGCGGGAATGGACGACAAAGCCTCACTGGCGACGTTGGATCGTGCGCTGGAGTTGGGGGTAACCCTGTTGGATACCGCCGATGTCTACGGCCCTTACACCAACGAGATATTATTGGGCAAGGCCCTGCAGGGGCGACGCGATCGGGTATTTTTGGCTACCAAGTTTGGTATTGTGCGCGATGCGAACAATCCGCAGGCCAGGGGGACCAATGGTCGGCCCGAGTATATCCGTCAGTCGGTGGAAGGCAGCCTTAAGCGTTTGCAAACCGAGGTGATTGACCTTTATTACCAGCATCGTGCCGATCCGGATGTGCCAATTGAAGAGAGCGTCGGCGCGATGTCCGATCTGGTGCGCGAGGGCAAGATCCGCTATCTGGGGATGAGCGAAATATCGGCGTCGACGCTGGAGCGTGCGCACAAGGTTCATCCTATCAGCGCATTGCAGACAGAGTACTCGCTGTGGAGCCGTGACGTTGAAGAGAGCATCTTGCCAGCCTGTCAGCGCCTGGGCATTGCCTTTGTGCCTTACAGCCCGCTGGGACGCGGATTCTTGACTGGCGCTATCCGTTCACCGGATGATTTCGCGGCCAATGATTTTCGCAGAAATAATCCGCGTTTTCAGGGGGAGAATTTTGCCAAAAATTTGCAGCTGGTGGATAAGGTGGTGGCGATGGCCAGTGAGAAAGGAGTGAAACCTTCGCAACTGGCTCTCGCCTGGGTATTGGCTCAGGGGGAGAACATAGTGCCCATCCCCGGAACCAAGCGGACAATTTATTTAGAAGAGAACATCGCCGCCCTTGATGTCATCCTGAGTGAAGCCGAAATCGCGGCGATGGATGCTGCTTTCCCTGTGCGCGCCGCTGCCGGAGAGCGCTACGGCACAGAGATGATGCGCATTCTAAATAATGCCTGACCCTGTAGGTTTAACGCTTTTTCTTTTTGGTATCACGCGGCGGACGGCCACGGGTAGCCAGATAGACTTTGAAGCGGCCATTTTGCGCCAGCACTTCATGGCTGCCAAAGGTGGCATCCAACAGCGCGGCATAAGGCAAGAAGGCGTTGGCAACAATACGTAGCTGGCCACCGATATTCAGATGGTTTACCGCACCGCGGATCAACTGCTCGGAAGCGTGCAGGCTGGTTTGCAAACCTTCGTGGAACGGCGGGTTGGAAATAATCATATCGTAACGGCCAGTAATGTCGGAATAGACGTTACTGGCAATCACTTCACCCTGCAGGTTGTTGGCGGCCAGCGTGGCACGACTGGCTTCCAGTGCCGCAGCACCGACATCGCTCAGGGTGATTTTCATTTTTGGCGAATAGGTGGCCAGCACCGCCCCCAGTACACCGGAACCGCAGGCAATATCCAGCACTTTGCCTTTTATTGGTTCTTCAAAGCTATTGAGTAACAGCAGGCTGCCGCTGTCCAAACCTTCACGGCTAAACACGCCAGGCAGGGTTTTCACCGTCACTTCTTCAACCATATAGGTCTGCCACCAGGCATCGGCGTCAAACTCGGGCTGCTGGTCCAGGCGACCGTGATACAGGCCACAGCGGCGGGCACTGTCAACTTTGCCCAGTTGGCACAGTTCGCCCAGCATCTCTTCGGCGCTGCGCACTCCACTGCGGTTTTCACCGACCACAAACACGTCGATGCCTACCGGCAGCAGAGACAGCAGATTAAACAGCTGGAATCTGGCTTCCTGTTTGCTCTTCGGCCAGTAGTAAATCAACAGATCACTGCCGGCAACAAACTCGGCGTTGGCCACCAGGCCAAACTGCACATCCTCTTCCATCGAGGCGCTGAGCATTTGCCAGTGATGGTATTGATTGGTGTGCACCCGCACACTTTCGGCCTCGAAGTTGGCGGGTAGGTCGTCTTGCAGGTCGCCAGCAAACAGCACGTGGCGGCCTATAAATTCATCGCTATGACGCAGTAAAACTTCACTGGCCGGGGTTAATGCAGACATCAGATTCTGGCTCCTCAGGTAGATGGCCGGGGATTATATACTCTTTATCCCCCAAGATGCAGGCTTGTTACTTTCACATCTCTGCTTATCTGCCGGTACGCACGCTGTAGACAGTCCGCTGAGGCTTTATTGGCGTGTGCCGGGCGGGTTTGCTAGCATAGCGCGCTATTGGCGTCACCAACGGGCAGGAATAAGCATGGCAACAAGACGTGACTGGTTATTACAACAACTGGGCATTAGCCAGTGGACGCTGCGTCGCCCTACGGTTTTACAGGGTGAAGTGGCCGTTAGTCTGCCAGAGCAAACCCAGCTGCTGATTGTGGCTGAACTGCTGCCCAGCGAAGGTGATGAGTTGATTAACGATGTGATCCGCAGCCTTTGTCTGTCCCCTGAGCAGGTTTACTGTCTGCAACAGGATCAACTGGCTATGCTGCCTGCGGATCTCCACTGTAATACCTGGCGACTGGGTATCCGCGATCCTTTGCCGATCGCGGGTGCCCAGTTATACAGCCCGGCCCTGGCCGAGCTTTCTCAAGACGCTGGAGCCAAACGCGCGCTCTGGCAGCAGATTTGTGAAAATGAACAACATTTCTATCCTGACCTCCGCGGATCTGACGCGCGCCTTTGAGATTGAACAAGCCAGTCACGCCTTTCCCTGGAGTGAAAAGACGCTGGCCAGCAATCAGGGCGAGCGTTACCTCAATCTCAAGCTGGAACAGCAGGGGATAATCGTCGGTTTTGCTATAGTGCAAATCGTATTGGATGAGGCGACGCTGTTTAATATTGCCATCGATCCGGCGTATCAACGTCAGGGGCTGGGGCGGTTATTGCTGTGCGAGATTATCACGCAGATTGAGACGCGGGATGTGTTTACGCTGTGGCTTGAGGTGCGCGCTTCCAACCGCGGGGCTATCGCCCTGTATGAAAGTCTTGGCTTTAATGAAGTCTCGATCCGCCGCAATTACTACCCTGCGCCGTCAGGACGGGAAGATGCCATTATTATGGCCTTGCCGCTAGGCTGAAGGCAGAAAAGATCAGATTTTACTCTGATCTTTTTCGGAGCAAAGCGGCGCGGGTGTCCAGCACCCGCGCCGGTCAGACTTATTTATGGCCGTGCATTCTGTGCCGGGTAACAAATCCCAACACCAGACACATCACAAACACTACAAAATAGAGACCGTTGGCCGTGGCCAGTGCGGCATGGGCACCGCTATTGGCGACGATAGGCCCCGTCACCACAAAGGTCAGCATGGTGCCCACGGTGCCGCAGGTGAGAATAAAATTCACCAGCTTGGGCGAGGAGACCTTGGTTTGTAGTGAGCCGAGGGTAATGATAGTGGTGTAGATGGCGCTGGAGACAAAACCCAGAGCCAGAATGGCATAAACCAGATGTGCCGGGTTATCGGTGGAGATAAACAGATACATCGCTACCGTTGCCAGGGCAGTAAGCAGGGTGACAATACGTTGCAAATCGAAGTAACGCAGCACAAAGCTGAACACCCACATACCAATCATATATGAGGTCCAGAAGTCGCTGACCAGCTTACCCGCCTGATTGATATCCAGGTTGAAGGTCTTGGTGACATATTCTGGCACCCACTGGATAAAGCCCAACTGGCCGAGGATATAGCACAGCGCAGCAATGGACAGAAACAGCACGCCAACGCCCCATTTCTCTTTGGTAACCGGTTGATCGGCGGTTTCGGCTTTGCTGCCCAATACCGGGAACTCTGCCATCAGGGTCAGTACAAAGATCGCCACATACAGCAGGCCGATGCAGGCATACACCCAGTACCAGCCAATACTGCGCGCCAACAGCATGGCGGCAATAATCGGGAAGATCATCCCGGCCATGCTAAAGAAGGAGTCGGTAAACAGCAGACGGGATCCGCGTTGACGCCCTTCATAGAGATGGGTGATCAGAAAGGTGCCGATCGACATGGTGATACCGCTGACCACGCCGAGAATAAACATACATAGCGAAAACACGCTGATACTTTTGCTGATCATCAGGCCGGCCACCGCCAACACCATCAGAATAAAGCCAAAAATCAACTGGCGTTTCAGCGGGATCACTTCCATTAACCAGGCATTAAGGAAAATGGCTATCAGGATCCCGGCATTGAGGAAGGTAAAGGTATTACTCATGCTGGAGACCGGCAGACCGAAATACTCGGCGATATTGCCCATCACCATGCCGGTGACAATGACCAGTGCACCGGTAAGTCCGTAAGAGAAGAAACTGATCCAGGTAAGAAGCAATCGATTACTGTTATTCATGAGATACATCCTTGTGATGTATAGGGGTTGAAACGAGTAAAATAGCGTTTTTCCCGTTGTCTCGGGCACTGTCGCAGCAATACCAACAAGCAAGGGATCGGGTATCAGCGGGGCTGGCACCGGGTCGCGCGGTACAACTTTTATTGGCCGATTATCCAGAAAGGCGCAGGGCAAATATGTGATGGGTTAGGTATTTTTAATGCAAGATGTAAAGTTATGCAAAAAATATATGTGATAAACCTCTCATATCAATGAAAGGTGACGGAATTAAAGCCCGATGCTGGCCGTCAGATAAGGCGATTAACGGCTACTTTTGACCATTGTGCCGGTGGAATGTAAAAGCATTGATTGTCTAACCCTGACAAATCATAGAAAATAGCCGGCTATAACTTTTATTACCGCTTTGCCTGATGCCGTTCTGGCTTAAAATCAATACCGATGCAGGGCGGACAACCGCAGAAACGTGGAAAAACATGTCTCCTAGTGAATACGCCCTCGAAGTCGCCAAGCGCCGAACTTTCGCGATTATCTCGCACCCCGATGCGGGTAAAACCACCATTACTGAAAAAGTGCTGTTGTTTGGACACGCTATTCAGACCGCCGGTACGGTAAAAGGCCGTGGCTCAAGCCATCATGCCAAATCCGACTGGATGGAAATGGAAAAACAGCGTGGTATCTCCATTACCACCTCGGTGATGCAGTTTCCTTACCATGACTGCCTGGTCAACCTGCTTGACACCCCGGGGCACGAAGACTTCTCCGAAGATACTTATCGTACGCTGACGGCCGTCGACTGTTGCCTGATGGTCATTGATGCCGCCAAAGGCGTAGAAGATCGTACCCGTAAACTGATGGAAGTCACCCGGCTGCGCGATACGCCGATCCTGACTTTTATGAACAAACTTGACCGTGATATCCGCGATCCAATGGAAGTGATGGACGAAGTCGAACGTGAGCTGAAAATCGCCTGTTCGCCCATCACCTGGCCTATTGGCTGCGGTAAGCTGTTTAAAGGGGTCTATCATCTCTATAAAGATGAAACCTATCTTTATCAGACCGGCAAGGGTCATACCATTCAGGAAGTACGCATCGTCAAAGGGTTGAATAATCCCGATCTGGATCAGGCGATTGGCGAAGACCTGGCCAAACAGCTGCGGGAAGAGTTGGACCTGGTGATGGGCGCTTCCCATGAGTTCGATCATGAGGCTTTCCTTAGCGGCGATTTGACACCGGTATTCTTTGGTACTGCGCTGGGTAACTTTGGTGTCGACCATATGCTTGACGGCTTGGTTGACTGGGCGCCTGCGCCTATGCCGCGTCAAACCGACGTACGCGAAGTGGCGGCAGATGACGAGAAGTTCACCGGCTTCGTGTTTAAAATTCAGGCCAATATGGATCCGAAACACCGCGACCGCGTTGCCTTTATGCGCGTGGTGTCCGGTAAATACGAAAAAGGCATGAAACTGCGCCAGGTGCGTACCGGTAAAGATGTGGTTATCTCCGATGCCCTGACCTTTATGGCCGGGGATCGCTCCCATGTAGAAGAAGCCTGGCCGGGCGATATTATCGGTTTGCACAACCATGGCACCATCCAGATTGGCGATACCTTTACCCAGGGTGAAAATATGAAATTCACCGGTATCCCTAACTTTGCCCCTGAGTTGTTCCGCCGTATTCGCCTGCGCGATCCGCTTAAACAAAAACAGCTGCTTAAAGGGCTGGTGCAGCTTTCAGAAGAGGGGGCGGTGCAGGTATTCCGTCCGCTGATTAATAACGATCTGATTGTTGGTGCGGTGGGTGTGCTGCAGTTTGACGTGGTGGTATCGCGTCTTAAGAGCGAATATAACGTTGAAGCGCTGTATGAATCGGTTAACGTCTCTACCGCGCGTTGGGTTGAATGTGCGGATGTGAAGAAATTTGAAGATTTCAAACGTAAAGCCGAGATGAATCTGGCACTGGATGGTGGCGATAATCTGACCTATATCGCCCCCACCATGGTCAATTTGAATCTGACCCAGGAACGTTATCCGGAAGTCCTTTTCCGCAAAACCCGCGAACACTGATCGGTTATTTACCGCATCCAGTCATCCGAAGACGGCCTTGTGGCCGTCTTTTTTATTATAAAAATATTTTAAAAATTAAAATATCTTTTACTTTATGGTTATTTATTAACCAATATTTCGCCAGATACCTCAGACTTATCTGTATTACAGGTTAATGAAGCATTCTTTCTACAGTTTTGCTCATGGTCGACTATATTAAATAAACGCACAACGAAGGCAGCAAAAAGCGCTGACCTTTTTAGATAACGTAGAGTGTTGTGCTGCGCGTTTTGATAAGCGCAGCAAAAAATCACAGTAATGCGTTTTTACTCGTCACGACCATGTGGCGTAAAGAGCCTGCAATTTAAGGGCTACCAAACTGTTAAGGAAGAAATCGATGAAAAAGTCCAATTTTGCCTACTCAATGATGGCCGTTGTTCTGGGTACCGCTCTGATGAGTGGAAGTGCACTGGCAGCGACTGTACAAAGCACCGCCAATGATGCGGGCGCCAAAATCGATAGCTCCATGAAAAAAGTTGATAACTACATGGGCGACAGCGCCACCACGGCCAAAGTCAAAAGTGCCCTGGTAGATGATAAAGCGATTAAAAGCACCGACATTTCAGTCAAAACTGAAAATGGTGTGGTGACCTTAAGCGGTTTTGTAGGTTCATCGGCAGAAGCGGAACAAGCCGTTGCCGTAGCGACCAAAGTTGAAGGTGTAAAATCCGTCAGCGACAAGCTGCATACCAAAGACGCCAAGACGCAATCGGTGAAAGGTTATGCTGGCGATACAGCGACCACCACCTCAGTGAAAGCCAAGCTTTTGGCTGATGACATCGTGCCTTCACGTATGGTGAAAGTGGAAACCACTGACGGCGTGGTGCAGCTGTCTGGTACGGTGAAAGATCAGGCTCAGTCCGATCGTGCTGAAAGTGTTGCCAAAACGGTTGATGGCGTTAAAAGCGTCAAAAATGACCTCAAAATCAAGCCTTAATCCTTCCTGGATGCTGTTGCCCGTCCACGCGGTGGGCAACGGTTTTTAGCTGTTCCATGCACGGCGAGTGACCTGTGTTATTCAAAGATAACTGGGGAACACTCTGAGAAATCACTGAGTTTCCATCGCTGTTCTGTTTTTCAAGCTATGTTTAATAAGGTACGACTTAATTTAAATTTTGTACTGATTGTTAAATGTTGCCTGAGATAAAGCGTTATTCAGCGTGCATTTTGATGGCCAAGTTATGTACGAATATTTTAAATAGGGTAAGGAGAAGCTTATGTTTCGTTGGGGTATTATTTTTCTGGTTATCGCGTTAATCGCGGCAGCGCTGGGTTTCGGTGGCCTGGCAGGCACAGCGGCCTGGGCTGCAAAAATCGTCTTTGTGGTAGGTATCATCCTGTTCCTGATCAGCTTGTTTACCGGTCGTAAACGACTCTGACACCATAAAAGATTCTGCTATCAAGGCAGTGGCTGACGTTATGTCAGGCACTGCCTGCTTGTTTGTGGCCCCGGCTGTTTTTAAATGCAGGCGAGTTGGGCGAAAGGCAGCACCGGGAATTAACAGACAGTAACGATTTTCCCCGCACCTTTTTACAACAAAATCACCCATCGTCTAAAGACAGCGTATGCTCATTGGAGAGAGCTATTCATTGAGGGATGGTCGTTGGGATACAGAATACCGGTCACGCTGGGCAATATTGAGCCGCTGGCGTACAAACCCTACAGACCCGGCAAGATCGCGCTGGTTTGTGAAGGCGGCGGTCAGCGGGGCATCTTTACCGCCGGCGTATTGGACGAGTTCCAGCGTGCGGGCTTTAATCCATTCGATTTATTGATTGGCACGTCTGCCGGTGCGCAGAATCTTTCCGCGTATGTCTGCGGCCAACCCGGTTATGCCCGACGCGTAATTACTCGCTATACCACCAGTCCTCTGTTTTTTAATCCGCTGCGTTTTGTTCGCGGTGGCCATCTGATCGACCTCGACTGGCTGGTGGATACCACCACGGCAAATATGCCGCTGGCGATGGAGAGTGCAGAAAAATTGCTGATCGACGGACGCGAATTTTTAATGTGTGCCTGTCGCAGCGATGACTATACCCCCAATTATTTTGCCCCGACGCGGGAGAACTGGCTGCCGGTGATCAAAGCCTCCAGTGCCATCCCCGGATTTTATCGCTTGGGCGTCGATCTTGACGGCATCAGCTATCAGGACGGCGGCATCAGTGACGCTATTCCGGTGGAGGAAGCCTATCGCCGCGGAGCCGATACCATTGTGGTGATCCGTACCGTGCCTTCGGCGATGTTTTATACGCCGCAGTGGATGAAGCGTATGGAGCAGTGGCTTAGTGACAGCAGTCTGCAACAGCTGGTCCATATGATGCAACACCATGAACAAAGCTATCACCGTATCCAGCAGTTTATTGAGAACCCACCGGGCGATCTGCGCATTTTTGAAATCTTTCCGCCCAAGCCATTGGCCAGCCATGCCCTGGGCAGTCGTTTGCCTGCGCTGAATCAGGATTATCATCTGGGGCGACGCTGCGCCCGCTACTTTTTATCTGCGGCGTCGCGCTGGCTGTTGCCGAGAGAGAAAGATTTGCCTATGCCGATTATCACTCCGCGCAAAGTCAGGTCGCGGCGTATTGTAGTGCCTGCGGCTGCGCCCGACATTGAATTACCTTTGAGCACGGCGGCCAACCAGTCGGATTTGATTGTCGCGGACAGCATTGCGCTGGCGGATCTGGATATTGGCCATACTTTCCAGCCGGCTGCCAACAACAGCGAGGATGAGGCAGCGTTGGCGATTGACGGACAGACGGCGCAAGCGGTGCAGAGCGATCTGTTACTGCCGCGAGTCTCAGTGGCCAATAAACCGGTCGCAGAGGATGAAGGAGGCGAGGTATGACGCCGACTTTTGTCGATACCCACTGCCATTTCGATTTTCCCCCGTTTAGCCACCACGAAAGCGCCAGCCTGGAGGCGGCGGCAGTCGCCGGGGTCAGGCAACTGATTGTGCCGACGGTCACCGCTGACCGTTTTGATCCCGTGCTCGCGCTGGCCAACACTTATCCGCAAGTTTATGCCGCTCTTGGTCTGCACCCGCTATATGTCGCCCGCCACCGCGACGAGGATCTGGCATTGCTGGCCGATCGTTTGCAGACGCGTAGCGAAAAGCTGGTGGCGATTGGTGAGACTGGTCTCGATCTCTATATGGATACGCCGCAGTTCGACAAACAGCAACAGCTGCTGCTGGCGCACTTTGCTTTGGCCAGGCAATTCTCTTTGCCGTTGATCCTCCATTCACGACGCACACACGATCCGTTAGCGGCTATGCTGCGTAAAGCGTCATTGCCTGCCACCGGCGTGGTGCATGGTTTTGCTGGCAGCCTGTCACAGGCGCAGGCGTTTGTCGCTCTCGGCTTTGCGATTGGCGTCGGTGGAACCATCAGTTATGAGCGGGCACAAAAAACGCGGCGGGTGATGGCGCAGCTCCCCCTTTCCTCCCTGTTGCTGGAGACCGATGCCCCCGATATGCCTTTACAGGGCTTTCAGGGACAGCCTAATCGACCGGAACGCGCCGCCCAGGTGTTTGCCACGCTGTGTGAGCTGCGGCCTGAATCCCCTGAATCTATAGCTCAGGCGCTGCTGGCCAACACCCGGCGAGTGTTTAATCTCCCTTAGCTTAGGTTGTGTTATTTAAATAACATAATTAGGCTCTGCTCGTTTCACTTCAGCTTAAGATCCCCTTGCTGCTGGCTGACCCGATCTGTTTGCCGCAAGCATCCATTGCCGCTTAATAGCAGGAGTGTGAGCTATTGCCGGTTTTTGCTATCCTGTAGGCCATTGGCTTAGTCGACGCTTTCTAACGCGGATTTTTTCATCTATAAATGTTATTTAAATAACATTTATAGATGGAGTAGAATAAAGACTATGAAGAGTTTTATCTGCAAGCATCCCTTGTCATGTTTCAGGTATACACTTTTACTCAAGCCCTGATCTGAGCGTATGGTCGCTTAAGTGTGATGTAAGTCTCATTTTTATGAGCGCCGTTGCAATCGATTTTCATTTTGTGTGAAATACTGCACATCTGAAAGCCCGCGAACCTGTTCAAATAAGTCTTAACAGGTGGGTGATTGCCCAGTCTGCTCGCCAAAAGTGCCGAACGCCTGTTGTATCTAAAAATACAAGCGTTCTTGACGGTATGCTCGGTTCTGACGGGGTGTCAGAATTGAAAATTGTTGGAGAGATTTTATGACAGATTTAACCGCAGCCGCGCAACGTGCGCTCAAGCTGATGGATTTAACCACCCTTAATGACGACGATACCGACGCCAAAGTCATTGCGCTCTGTCACCAGGCAAACAGCCCGGCTGGACATACCGCCGCGATTTGCATCTATCCACGTTTTATTCCTGTGGCGCGTAAGGCCTTGCGTGAACAGGGCACTCCGGATATTCGTATCGCCACCGTCACCAACTTCCCACACGGTAACGATGATATTGATATTGCGCTGGCTGAAACTCGTGCCGCCATTGCCTATGGTGCCGATGAAGTTGACGTGGTGTTCCCTTATCGTGCCTTGATCGCCGGTAATGAACAGATTGGTTTTGAACTGGTCAAACAGTGCAAGCAGGCTTGTGCTGCCGCTGATGTTTTGCTGAAAGTGATCATCGAAACCGGTGAGCTGAAGCAGGACGCGCTGATCCGTAAAGCCTCCGAGATTGCCATCAAGGCCGGGGCGGACTTTATTAAAACCTCCACCGGTAAAGTGCCGGAAAATGCCACCCTGAAAAGCGCTGAACTGATGATGAGCGTTATTAAAGATCTCGGCGTTGCCCAGTTGGTGGGTTTTAAACCGGCGGGTGGGGTGAAAACTGCCGAAGATGCTGCGCAGTATCTGGCATTGGCCGATCGCCTTTTAGGCCGTGAATGGGCGGATGCCCGCCATTTCCGCTTTGGCGCCTCCAGCCTGTTGGCCAGCCTGCTGACGACTCTTGGTCATCAAGGCCAAAAAACCGGCAGCGGTTACTGATCCTGGTCTGATACAGGTGTCGGCATCATAGCTTCGCCGACACCGATTACCCGGTCCGTGGTGCGGCTTCCTCTCTTTTATACCTACTGGGGTGAGAACTTGGCTTCTGTACAAAAATCCTTTCTGGCTCAGGAAATAATTCGAAAAAAACGCGATGGTCATGCGCTGAGCGAAGACGAAATCCGCTTTTTCATTAACGGCGTGCGTGACAGTCAGGTCTCTGAAGGGCAGATTGCCGCATTGGCGATGACCATCTACTTTAATGATATGGATCGCGAGGAACGTGTTGCGCTGACCATGGCAATGCGCGATTCCGGCACGGTGCTCAACTGGCAAAGTCTTGATCTACAGGGGCCGATTGTCGACAAACACTCCACCGGCGGCGTGGGCGACGTTACTTCCTTGATGTTGGGGCCGATGGTCGCTGCCTGTGGCGGCTATGTGCCGATGATCTCCGGGCGAGGTCTGGGCCATACCGGCGGCACTTTAGACAAATTGGAAAGCATCCCGGGGTTTGATATTTTCCCCGATGACAGCCGTTTTCGGCAGATTATTAAGGATGTCGGCGTGGCTATTATCGGCCAGACCAACTCCCTGGCTCCGGCGGATAAACGCTTTTATGCCACCCGCGATATTACTGCGACAGTGGACTCCATTCCGTTGATCACCGCCTCTATTCTGGCGAAAAAACTGGCCGAAGGGCTGGATGCGCTGGTGATGGATGTCAAAGTGGGGTCGGGGGCATTTATGCCGACCTACGCGCTGTCACAGGAGTTGGCGCAGGCCATTGTTGACGTTGCCAATGGCGCGGGCTGTAAAACCACGGCGCTGCTGACTGATATGAATCAGGTGCTGGCTTCCAGCGCCGGAAACGCCGTTGAAGTTCGCGAAGCAGTGCGCTTTTTGACCGGTGACTATCGCAGTCCTCGTCTCTATGACGTGACCATGGCGCTGTGTGTTGAAATGCTGCTGTCTGGCGGACTGGCCACCGATGACGCCGACGCCCGTCGCAAATTGCAGGCGGTGCTCGACAATGGCAAAGCCGCCGAAATTTTTGGCAGAATGATTGCCGCGCAAAAAGGGCCGACCGACTTTATCGAACATTATGACCGTTATTTGCCCCAGGCCACCCTGAGCAAAATGGTCTATTCAGAAAAGGCCGGGATTGTCACCTCAATGGATACCCGGGCATTAGGAATGAGCGTGGTGGCGCTGGGCGGCGGTCGCCGTCGGGCCAGCGACGCCATTGACTACAGCGTGGGGTTAACCCAGATGTCACGCATCGGTCAGCAAGTTGATACCCAGCATCCGCTGGCGATGATCCACGCCAACAGCGAAGAAGCCTGGCAGCAGGCCGCTGACGCCGTGCGGGCGGCGATCGTATTAAGCGATACCGCCCCCGAAACCCTGCCGGTTATTTATCGGCGTATTGGCTAGACACCGGGGCGGGGTCACGCATTCACCAAAAAGCGGCAGACCATCGCCGTTTGTAACGCGTATTAATGCGCAGGAGAGCAAAAATGAAACGTACATTTATTATGGTGCTGGACTCATTTGGAATTGGCGCCAGTGAAGATGCCGAACGCTTTGGTGACGTGGGTTCAGACACGCTGGGCCATATCGCCCAGGCCTGTGCGCGCGGCGAGGCCAACGTCGGTCGTCACGGACCGTTGCATTTACCCAATCTGACGCGTCTGGGCCTGGCAAAAGCAGCAGAAGCTTCAACCGGACATTTCCCGGAAGGGATGGACGCCAATGCGGAAATCACCGGTGCTTACGCCTATGCCAGCGAGCTGTCATCTGGTAAAGATACGCCATCAGGACACTGGGAAATTGCCGGTGTGCCGGTGCTGTTTGAATGGGGTTACTTCCTCGATCAAACCAACAGTTTCCCGCAGGAGCTGCTCGACAAACTGGTCGCGCGTGCCGGCCTGCCCGGTTATCTCGGCAACTGTCACTCCTCGGGCACCGTGGTACTCGACAATCTCGGCGAAGAACATATGAAAACCGGTAAGCCGATTTTCTATACTTCGGCGGACTCGGTATTCCAGATTGCCTGCCATGAAGAGACCTTTGGCCTTGAGCGTCTCTATGAACTTTGTGAAATCGCCCGTGAAGAGTTGACCGAAGGCGGCTATAACATTGGCCGTGTGATTGCTCGTCCGTTTATCGGCGATAAAGCCGGTCACTTTGAGCGTACCGGTAATCGTCATGATTTGGCCGTTGAGCCGCCTGCGCCAACCATCCTGAAAAAACTGGTGGATGAGAAGGGCGGGCATGTGGTGTCGGTGGGCAAAATTGCCGATATTTACGCGCAAGTGGGGATCACCAAAAAAGTGAAGGCCACCGGTCTGGATGCGCTGTTTGATGCCACTATCAAAGAGATGAAAGCCGCCGGGGACAAGACCATTGTCTTTACCAACTTTGTCGATTTTGACTCCTCTTACGGCCACCGCCGCGACGTGGCAGGTTATGCCAGTGCGCTGGAGCTGTTCGACCGCCGTCTGCCGGAGCTGCTGGCGCTGATGCAAGAGGATGACATTATGATCCTCACTGCCGACCATGGCTGTGACCCGACCTGGCGCGGCACCGATCATACTCGCGAACATATCCCGGTATTACTCTGCGGTCCGAAAGTGAAACCTGGCTCGCTGGGACATCGTGATACCTTTGCCGATATCGGCCAAACGGTAGCCCACTACTTTGACCTGTCGCCGATGGATTACGGAAAATCCATGCTTTAAGGGCGATTTTTTGCGAAAATTCATTTTCTATCGTTATGATTTTACTCTCGCGGTTGTTCCCGCTGTCGGCGCTGGGCCTGCGTGAACAACCGTGCGGGACACCACACTGAACAATAAGGAATGTTAACTATGGCGACGCCACACATTAATGCTGAAATGGGCGATTTTGCAGACGTAGTGCTGATGCCAGGCGATCCCCTGCGCGCCAGGCATATCGCAGAGACCTTTTTGCAGGATGCCGTTGAGGTCAATAACGTTCGCGGTATGTTGGGTTATACCGGCACTTATAAAGGCCGCAAGATTTCCGTTATGGGTCACGGGATGGGCATTCCTTCTTGCTCCATCTATGCCAAAGAGCTGATCACCGAGTTCGGCGTTAAAAAGATCATCCGCGTCGGTTCCTGCGGAGCGGTACGTAGCGATGTCAAACTGCGTGACGTGGTGATTGGCATGGGTGCCTGCACCGATTCCAAAGTTAACCGTATGCGTTTTAAAGACCACGATTATGCGGCTATTGCCGACTATGACATGGTGCGCAACGCGGCAGATGCCGCGGCGGCCAAAGGGATTAAAGCGCGCGTGGGCAATCTCTTCTCTGCCGACCTGTTCTATACTCCCGATCCGCAAATGTTTGATGTGATGGAAAAATACGGCATTCTCGGTGTGGAAATGGAAGCGGCGGGGATTTACGGCGTAGCGGCAGAGTTTGGTGCCAAGGCGCTGGCAATCTGTACTGTCTCGGATCATATTCGCAGCGGCGAACAGACCACGGCAGCAGAACGTCAAACCACCTTTGACGATATGATTGTTATCGCGCTGGAATCAGTATTGCTCGGCGATAAAGACTAAGTCAGAGTTTGGTCGCAATAAACGGGAACCGCAGGTTCCCGTAGGTTTATTTCACGGCTATCTTATTTTTCTTTTGGTCTGGCGCTGCGTTTCAGACTGCGATAGGCGGCCTGCACCGCTTCTTTCTTGGCTTCTTCTTCCGGTGTGACCAGCGGTTTATCTTCCACTTTCTCTTCGGCAATGGCGATCACCAGCGGTTCATTATTATGCGCGGGTAGTTCATCGTCTTCATCGCGCTCTTTGACCCGCGTACTGGCGGTAAGCAGAAACGGCGACTGCTGCCAACGGCTGCGACGGCCCTGCAACAGCGTGCGCGCCAGAATAATACCGATAGCCAGCGCCAGCAGCATCATCAGACGCAGCAGGTTAGTGGTGTTATCCACCTGTTTGGCTTCGGTGGCCAGGACGTGGGTATCAAGGGTCATACGCAGAAAACCGCTGGGTCCGTCTTTATCGCCAATCGGCTGTACAATCTGGTGGTTAAAATAACTGCCGGCTCTTTTACCGTCGAGCGCCAGCCGGTCACGCACCGGTACCGTTTCACCCGAGTGGGCAATCAACGAGCCGTCGAGCTGGTATACACTGGCATCAAGAATGCGGCTGTGATCGGTAAGTTGATTTAAAATAGTGGTAATTTGCGCGATATCCGCGCCATCATTCTGACTGTCCATCAACGGGGCGAGGGAAAACGCCACCTGACGCGCAAGTGTTTGTGTCAGTTGTTCGACCTGTTGCGATCGCGCTAACTGGTGCCCGAGGCTAAAATAAGAAGCCCCTTGCATTAATATAACTAATAAAGCTAAGCAAATCAGTACGATAACCGTGTGATGTCTGCGAAGTTTCAGTTTGGCCACTGCCATTCTGTTTCCTTAAGATATTCGACGACTTTAATGTTGCCAGAAGCGTTAGCGATAGGGTAGCTTGATGCGGCGTTTTATCGCCACCCCTCTGCCTTTAGACAGAGTATTTGCACTTACAGGAGAAATCATGCCAAACAGTCTGACCTATTGCGATCTGCCTTCAGCGATCCATCAATGGCCGGGACTTCCCCTTTCACTCAGTGGTGACGAAGTGATGCCTCTCGATTACCGAGCCGGGCACACAGGCTGGCTCCTGTATGGTCGAAAGCTCGATAAAGTCAGCATCAGTCGCTTTCAGAGTAGCCTGGGCCGCGCAATGGTAATTGTCAGCGCCTGGATGGTCGAAGACTATCAGGTCGTGCGTCTGGCCGGTTCGTTAACGCCGGATGTCGTGCAACTGGCGGAACGCTTTGAATTCGATATTACCCCGCTGCACAAAGTCCCGCATATGCGCACCCCAGGTCTGCTGGTGATGGATATGGATTCTACGGCAATTGAGATCGAATGCATCGATGAAATTGCCAAACTGGCCGGTGTTGGCGAGCAGGTGGCGGAAGTCACCGAACGCGCCATGCGCGGTGAGCTGGATTTTGCTGCCAGTCTGCGCCAGCGCGTAGGCACTTTACAGGGTGCTGATGCCAATATTTTGCTTAAAGTCCGCGAAACGCTGCCTTTAATGCCGGGTCTAAAAACCATGGTTGCCCGTCTGCAAGAGTTGGGATGGCATGTGGCGATTGCCTCCGGCGGCTTCACCTATTATGCCGATTATTTGCGCCAACAGCTCGATCTGGTGTCCATTGCGGCCAATGAGCTGGAAATTTATGACGGCAAGTTAACCGGCAAGGTTGTCGGGCCGATCGTCGATGCTCAATACAAAGCCGATACGCTGTTGGCTCTGGCGGCAAAGCTGGGTATTGCCAAAGAGCAAACCGTGGCTATTGGTGACGGTGCCAACGATCTTAAAATGATGGCAGTGGCAGGAATGGGTATCGCTTTCCATGCCAAACCGAAAGTTTACCAACAGGCTGAAGTCAGTATTCGCCATGCCGATTTGATCGGTGTGCTCTGTATTCTCAGCGGCAGCCTGGCGTAAATCGGAACAACCGGGCGTTCGCGTCCAAAATAAGAGGTTAGTTGTGGCAAAAGCAGCAAAACGCGCGTTTGTGTGTAATGAATGCGGCGCAGATTATCCGCGCTGGCAGGGGCAATGCAGTGCCTGTCAGGCCTGGAACTCCATTACCGAAGTCCGTTTGGCTGCCTCTTCTCCCGGCGTAGCGCGCCCTGACCGTCTTAGCGGTTATGCTGGCGACGCCGGAGTGAGTCGTGTGCAGAAACTGTCGGATATCAGCCTGGATGAGCAACCGCGTTTCAGTACCGGCTTTAAAGAGTTTGACCGGGTGTTGGGCGGCGGCGTGGTGCCTGGCAGCGCTATTCTGATCGGCGGCAATCCCGGGGCCGGTAAAAGTACGCTGCTGTTGCAGATCCTCTGCAAACTGGGCCAAAGCATGAAAACGTTGTACGTCACCGGTGAAGAGTCCTTGCAACAAGTGGCGATGCGCGCACACCGTCTCGGCTTGCCTACTGACAATATGAATATGTTGTCGGAAACCAGCATTGAGCAGATCTGCCTGATTGCCGATCAGGAGCAGCCGAAACTGATGGTTATCGACTCCATTCAGGTGATGCATATGGCGGATATTCAATCATCCCCCGGTACCGTAGCGCAGGTGCGGGAAACTGCCGCTTATCTCACCCGCTTTGCCAAAACCCGCGGCGTGGCAATCGTGATGGTCGGCCATGTCACCAAAGACGGCTCGCTGGCCGGACCCAAAGTGCTGGAGCACTGTATCGACTGCTCGGTGCTGCTTGACGGTGACGCCGATTCACGTTTTCGCACGCTACGCAGCCATAAAAACCGCTTTGGTGCCGTCAATGAACTGGGCGTGTTTGCCATGACCGAGCAGGGGCTGCGTGAAGTCAGCAACCCCTCGGCGATCTTCCTCAGTCGCGGCGACGAGATCACCTCCGGCAGTTCGGTGATGGTGTTATGGGAAGGTACCCGGCCATTGCTGGTGGAGATCCAGGCGCTGGTGGACCATTCGATGATGGGCAACCCGCGTCGGGTGGCTGTGGGACTGGAGCAAAATCGCCTGGCCATTTTATTGGCCGTGCTGCATCGCCACGGCGGTTTGCAGATGGCGGATCAGGACGTGTTCGTCAATGTGGTCGGCGGTGTAAAAGTGACGGAGACCAGCGCCGATCTGGCGTTGCTGCTCTCGCTGGTTTCCAGCCTGCGCGATCGTCCGCTGCCGCACGATCTGGTGGTATTTGGCGAGGTGGGTCTGGCTGGTGAGATCCGTCCGGTGCCCAGCGGCCAGGAACGTATTGCCGAGGCGGCAAAACATGGCTTTAAACGGGCGATCGTCCCCCATGCCAATGTGCCGAAAAAAGTGCCGGATGGCATGAAAGTATTTGGCGTCAAAAAATTGGCTGATGCATTGGCGATCCTCGACGATCTCTGAGCAGGGTTGACACTTTAGGCTATCGCGCATGTGTGATATCGCCAATCAATACGAGGACAAGGCATGCCGCAATTCGATTATCTGAAGGCAGCGATTAAACAACAGGGATGCACACTGCAACAAGTGGCAGAAGCCAGCGGCATGACCAAGGGCTATCTCAGCCAACTGTTGAATGACAAGATCAAAAGCCCCAGCGCACAAAAGCTGGAGGCACTGCACCGTTTTCTCGATTTGGAGTTTCCCCGTCGCGAGAAAAAGGTGGGTGTGGTGTTTGGCAAGTTCTATCCGCTGCATACCGGCCATATCTACCTGATCCAGCGTGCCTGTAGCCAGGTGGATGAATTACATATTATTCTTGGTTTTGATGAGCCTCGCGACCGGCAACTGTTTGAAAATAGCTCGATGTCCCAGCAGCCGACGCTGAGTGACCGCCTGCGCTGGCTTTTGCAGACCTTTAAATATCAGAAAAATATTCGCATCCATGCCTTTAACGAAGAGGGCATGGAACCCTATCCCTACGGTTGGGATATCTGGAGCGAGGGCATTGGCGCCTTTATGCAGCAAAAAGGTATTCAGCCCAATACCATCTATACCAGCGAAGCAATAGATGCGCCGCAGTACCGCGAACATCTGGGGATTGATACGGTGGTCATCGATCCGAAACGTTCCTTTATGAATATCAGCGGTGCGCAGATCCGTCGCAATCCGTTCCGTTATTGGGACTATATCCCAACGGAAGTGAAGCCATTTTTTGTGCGTACCGTGGCGATCCTCGGCGGCGAGTCCAGCGGCAAATCGACGCTGGTCAACAAGCTGGCCAATATTTTCAATACTACCAGCGCCTGGGAATATGGCCGCGAATATGTATTTTCCCATCTTGGCGGCGACGAAATGGCGCTGCAATATTCCGACTACGATAAAATTGCCTTAGGTCAGGCGCAGTATATTGATTTTGCAGTAAAATACGCTAATAAAGTGGCCTTTATCGATACCGATTTTTTAACCACCCAGGCGTTTTGCAAAAAGTATGAAGGGCGGGAACATCCCTTTGTGCAGGCGCTGGTGGATGAATATCGCTTTGACCTGGTGATCTTGCTGGAGAACAATACACCGTGGGTAGCTGACGGTTTACGCAGCCTGGGTAGCTCGCTCGATCGCACCGCCTTTCAACAGCTGCTGATCGAAATGATGAATAAAAACAATATCCCATTTACCCATGTGACTTCTGCCGATTACGATCAGCGTTTTCTCGACTGTGTCGAATTGGTGCAAAATATGCTCGGCCATGATGGTTCGACTATCGGTGCCTGAAATAAAAGAGCGACAAGGTTGTTGTAAAAAACTTTATTAATATTTCCTCATTTTATATAACATTTACCCTGATAGAGAATATTCTCTATCAGGGTAAGAATTTTCTTTCTTTACCCTGTAGTCTATTTTTTATATTGATTAATGTTATCCTGCCGCCCTTATATTGCATTCCGCAGTCAGTTTTTTTCTATTTCACGGTAGCATCATGACGTTCAATACTTTACTTAGAGGGCTGGTGTTTTCTACGGCTCTACTTTCTGCTAACACTTTTGCCCTAATTATCAATCACTCAACGTTTATAAAAAATGGCGGGGATATTAATAATATTCCTAATACGCTGGAGCATGCTTATGAACCTCTGCGCAAGCAGAGCATGTTGGCGCCATTTGCGGCCGTTGGCAAAATTTATGCCTGTACCGCCACCTGGTTAGGTGACAGTCCGGATGGTAAAAAAAGCTATATTCTTACCGCAGCCCACTGTGCGGAGTATAAAGATCCCTCTGTCTCCAGCGGGCGTTATAGCGGGCAATTTCGCGATCGTCACGATCGCCTGATTGCCCAAGACGGTGTCTATTATCTGGGTCCATATCGGGTGAATCGACCGGACGGTTTTGGCGGAGCCTCAACGGATATTGCCCTGCTGGTATTGAATAAAAAAGCCACCATGACCGATGATCAAGGCCAGCCACTGAGTCAGCCCTGGCTTTATGATGGCGCTGCCGAGCTGGGGCAGAACGTGAGTTTATTGGGCTATGGCAATTGGGGAACAGGCCAGGTTTCGCCACAAAGTAACGCCTCTTCAGCGGACCATTTTTTACCGGAGAAAGGCAGCATGCGTGCCTGGGGCGAGAGCTATATCGATGCTATCTGGGAGATGGACCACGGTATGAGTGCGCCTTATCAACCAGAACAGCCCTCAAAAGCCTGGGCGCGGCTGGCTCCAGGTGACAGCGGTTCCGCCTGGTGGCAACAGCATCAGGGATTCTGGACTATTGTTGGTGTCACCAACGGTGGATCGGAAAATTCATCCAATGCGGCACGCGTCAGCCAGTATGTTGGCTGGATCAAAAGCCTCTATCCGCAGGTCCGCACTTTAAGCGAGATGACCACGGTGACGGCCTCGCAGACGCTGGCCCTGCCCGATTTGGCCAAGGAAGTGAGTGAAGGTTCGGTGACTTACCGGGTTCCGCAGCAGGATAATGCGCGCGGACCCCATGATGTCCACTGGGATTTGGGACCGGGCGAGAGTGAAATACGTATTAACCTGCAAGATATTAATAGTGGTGAATATCATCCACTGACGCTGCGCGCCTGGCGTGATGTTGGCTGTGATAAAGCGCCAATGAACAGTGCTGTTAACTGCGGTAATAAGCAAAGTCCTTTGCTGCTGAAATATCTTGGTGAAGATAATAAAGCCTTGCCGTCGGGACATTATAAAGGGAGCTTTTATATTTTGGCCGAGGGTTGGCATGATAAGAGTTATAAAAACAAATTAATGTTGTCGGCGGATATTAATATCAGCGAGGGGCATAACAGTAAGCCGCGCTATCCTTTGTATCAACCCGGTCAGTATTATAAGGCTGGCGATCGGGTCACCGACAGGCAGGGGAATATTTATCGCTGCCGAAACTTCCCCTACAACCGATTTTGCCAGGGGGAGAGTCGTTTTTATGCGCCAGGTAGCGGCACGCACTGGTCAACGGCCTGGAGCCGGGTACGCTGATTTCTGAACATAACAGGCCATCATGCAGATGGCCTGTTAATTGCCGGAGGATATCAGCAGGTAACAACCACTTTACCCTGCATATGACCCGCCAGCACTTGATGGTGCGCGGCCTGGATACTGGCTACTGTCAAACCATTGAGCGTTGCGGTTAGCGTCGTTTTTACCTTACCGGCGTCAACCAGCTCGGCGACCTGCTGGAGGATCTTGCCTTGTTGTGCCATATCCGGCGTGCTGAACATGCTGCGGGTAAACATAAATTCCCAGTGCAGCGAGGCGCTTTTCAGCTTTAACTGGTTTTGATCCAGCGGTTGGGCGTTTTCTACAATGGTACAAACCGTCCCCAGCGGGGCGATCAGTTGACTGATGGCTGGCCAGTGACCGTCGGTGTCATTTAGACAGAAAATATAATCCACCTGCTTGATACCATGACTGGCCAGTTCGCCGACCAGATCCTGGTAATTGACGGTCAGGTTGGCACCGCGCTCCAGGCACCAGGCTGCAGATTCAGGGCGTGATGCGGTGGCAATGATCTTGACCTGACTGTTCAGCGCAGCAAAAGGGATAGCCAGTGAGCCGACGCCACCGGCACCGCCAATGATCAGCAGAGTTTTCTCGGCGCTGGCATCCTGAATTTTCAGGTGTTCAAACAATCCTTCCCAGGCGGTCAGTGCGGTCAATGGCATTGCCGCCGCTGCAGCCCAATCCAGCGAACGCGGTTTTTTAGCCACAATGCGGTAATCAATCAACTGCTGGCTGGCATTGCTGCCAGGGCGGGTAATATCTCCGGCGTACCAGACTTCATCCCCCGGCGCGAAGCCGCTGACGTTTGGCCCCACGGCTGTGACGATGCCGCTGGCATCCCAGCCGAGAATTTTAGGTGCTTGTAGGCCATTTTTGATCGCCCCCTGATGCACTTTGGTATCAACCGGGTTAATGGAAACCGCTTTTACGGTCACCAGCAGATCATTTTCCCCCACCTCGGGCTGCGGTAATTTAATGGCGATAAACTGCTGCGGATCTTTTGGGTCAACGGCAATAGCGTGAATGCTCATCAGGTCACTCCAATAATAAATGTGGGTTGTGTAGATAACATCAGTGTAGCCCCCGTCGGGGTAGCTGATAAGATGGACAATCATTAACAAAGTGTTCGTCTGAGGTGAACAATCATGTTTAAGCAGCTACAGGATATGGCGCTGTTTGCTTTGGTGGCGGAATGCGGCAGTTTTACCCTCGCAGCCCGACGCGCAGGTTGCCCCAAGTCCAGCGTTAGCCAGCGTATCAGTCAGCTTGAGCAGAAGTTGGGGATCCGTCTACTCAACCGCACCACCCGGCAGTTGAATCTGACCTTTGCCGGTGAACGTTATCTGGTGCACTGTCAGGAGATGCTGCAGGCCAGCGAACGAGCGGAACTGGCGATCCTGCGCCTGAAGGATAATCCCAGTGGTCGCTTGCGTATCACCAGTCCGGCAGGACTCGGGGCGACGTTGCTGGCGCGGATGAATGCGCAATTTGTGCAGCGTTATCCCGACGTTTCGCTGGAAGTCTCGGTGTCGGACAGCATGATAGACTTGGTGCAGGAAGGGTTTGACGTCGCGCTACGTACCGGTAAACCCCATGACTCATCGCTGATCGGCCGCCCGCTGGGACACTGCCCACGCTATTTGCTGGCCTCGCCGGACTATATTGCCCGTCACCCGGCGCTGACCACACCGCAACAGCTGGAAATGCATCGCTGTATCGCCCATCAGGCGTGGAGCGAATGGGTTTTACACCAGGGAGAGACCTATCACCGCTGGGTGCTGCCACCGGCGCACAATACCGACAATCTGATCTATGCGCGCGAGTGTGCCATTGCCGGAGCCGGGATCACCTTGCTGCCAGCCTTTTTATGTCATGATGAGGTGGCCAGAGGGTTGCTGGTTCGCGTGCTTCCAGAGTGGGAGGCAGAAAGTAACGATCTCTATCTGGTCTATCCAAGCCGTAAACTCAACTCCCCGGCACTGGCCTGCTTTATTGATTTTATGCTTAACGACTATGTTTTCTCCGACCACTATACGGCGACGCTGGCCTAGCCCCGGGCATAAAAAAACCCGGACTGACTGCGCCCGGGTTGCTTGCCGCTGACAAAAAGCTTATTTGGTGATCTTTTTGTATTTGATGCGGCGCGGTTCCAGGGCTTCGGCACCCAGAGTACGTTTTTTGTATTCTTCGTATTCGGTAAAGTTACCTTCAAAGAATTCCACTTTGCCTTCATCCTGATAGTCGAGGATATGGGTGGCGATACGGTCGAGGAACCAGCGGTCATGGGAAATAACCATGGCACAGCCCGGGAATTCCAGCAGGGCATTTTCTAATGCGCGCAGCGTTTCGATATCCAGGTCATTGGTCGGTTCATCGAGCAGCAACATATTGCCGCCAACTTGCAGCAGTTTTGCCAGATGCAGACGACCACGTTCACCACCGGAAAGCTCGCCAACGCGTTTACCCTGATCGACGCCTTTAAAGTTAAAGCGACCGACGTAGGCACGGCTTGGCATTTCAATGGTGCCGACGCGCATAATATCCTGGCCGCCGGAGACTTCTTCCCATACCGTTTTGCTATTGTCCATGGCATCACGGAACTGATCGACAGACGCCAGCTTAACGGTATCACCCAGTTCGATGGTGCCGCCGTTAGGTTGTTCTTCGCCTGCCATCATACGGAACAGCGTCGATTTACCGGCCCCGTTAGGACCGATAATACCGACGATGGCTCCTTTCGGTACCGAGAAGGAGAGGTCATCGATCAGTACGCGGTCACCGTAAGATTTGCTCAGATTCTTCACTTCTACCACTTTATCGCCCAGACGTGGACCAGGTGGGATAAAGAGTTCGTTGGTTTCGTTACGTTTCTGATAGTCGGTATTATTGAGTTCTTCAAAACGAGCCAGACGCGCCTTGCCTTTAGACTGACGGCCTTTTGCCCCCTGACGTACCCACTCCAGCTCTTTCTCGATAGATTTACGACGAGCGGCTTCCGATGAGGCTTCCTGCGCCAGACGTTCATCTTTCTGTTCCAGCCAGGAAGAGTAGTTACCTTCCCATGGAATGCCTTCACCACGGTCAAGCTCGAGGATCCAGCCGGCGACGTTATCAAGGAAGTAACGGTCATGGGTGATTGCCACCACGGTGCCTTCGAAGTCGTGCAGGAAGCGTTCCAGCCAGGCCACGGATTCGGCATCCAGGTGGTTGGTTGGTTCGTCGAGCAGCAGCATATCCGGTTTTTCCAGCAGCAGGCGACACAGCGCAACGCGACGACGCTCACCCCCGGACAGATTGGCAATTTTGGCATCCCAGTCTGCCAGACGCAGCGCATCGGCGGCACGTTCGAGCTGACTGTTGAGGTTATGACCATCATGGGCCTGGATAATCTCTTCCAGCTTGCCCTGTTCCGCAGCCAGCTTGTCGAAATCGGCCTCAGGATCGGCGTAGAGCGCATAAACTTCATCGAGACGTTTTAGCGCGCCGACTACTTCGGCTACCGCTTCTTCCACCGACTCACGCACGGTGTGTTCCAGGTTGAGCTTGGGTTCC
Organism: Rouxiella aceris; assembly: GCF_012933545.1. GTDB lineage: Bacteria > Pseudomonadota > Gammaproteobacteria > Enterobacterales > Enterobacteriaceae > Rouxiella > Rouxiella aceris. The sequence continues at coordinate 65,756 of NZ_JAADJU010000006.1, forward strand.
TGTGGCAGATAACCGATCTTCAGCCCGGGCTGTGCGCGAGCTTCACCTTCGATATCGGTATCAATACCGGCCATGATCCGCAGCAGGGTAGATTTACCTGAGCCGTTAAGACCGAGTACGCCGATTTTTGCACCCGGGAAGAAACTGAGTGAAATATTCTTCAGAATATGACGCTTTGGCGGCACGATCTTGCCAAGGCGGTGCATGCTGTATACGTATTGAGCCACGTTGTTTTGAGCCTCTTGCTTGCAGGCCGGTTGCCGTGCGCAGGTCAGGTAGACGCCACGCGCGATCCGGCAGATTAACGCCAGCCCCGCCTGACTACGGCATGACTGATATGTGTTCCGACTGCGAAGTTTAGCCTGTTTCCGGTCGCGATCCCAACTATCAACCAGTAGTAAGGCAGAGAATATTGAGTAAGTGTGATTGTTACTGGGGAAGTTTGCCTGCTCAGGTTGAAAAATTCCTGAGCAGAGCATAAGCGTCTTCTGAGATTTACCCTGCCAGATTGGCTCTTTCTAATGAGTTTGCGGCCTCGAGGTAGGCACGCGAACGGTTGATATAGACGCCGGTGGTCAGGGTGTCCGTCAATTTAACAATATGATAAATCGCTTGTTTATTATGAATTTTAACTTTGCGTTTAATATTTCCCTTGTGCGAGGAAACTGTTTTTTCTTTGATATTCAACTGTCTGGAGATCACCACCGTATCCAGCCCCGACATCCACATTTTCAGGATATCCGACTCGGTGCGGCTCAGGCTGACCGGGGTCAAATCCAGCGGTTCCTGCTCTTCCTGCAGACGTTTTTGCTTGAGGTTATGCTCAAGCAGGCGATCGACAATCTCGGTGCGGATCGACTTTGACAAAATAATAATGTTGTTTCTGATCGGGATATAATTTTGATAATTCAGATTCTCTTTGGAGATAAAGATAAAGAACAGAGTATCTGGATGCGCATTGATGATGCTGCGTAAGCGTTCACCTTCGGCACTGTCCAGCAGGAAACATTGTTCATTAATGAAAATGATTTCAGGTGCTTGGGTGTTGCAGCACTCTTGCAGTGAGCTGATATCCGTAAGTGAAAGTATGTCTTTCTTTTTTAGTCCGTTATGTTGCAAAAGAGTCTGCAATGCCAGCTGCGTGTAATAGCACTTATCTACAATGAGCGATGACATTGTTTATCTACCTATCATTACGTACTTAGGCATCAAGTACAGGGGTGAGTATTCTCGTTTTTATCGACGCTTAAACATGCGTTTCTCTGCGGCGCTGTTCCGCTCAATATTGATTGAGTAAGGGAAATGTAATTGTTATACGGAAGCGGCCTTGGTAAAGAGTAATAATGGTCGTAGGCGAAGATGTAAATGACCGGTTATAACATTGGGACGTAGAGTGAGACATTTGAGACACTATGGTAGTTTTTGGTTTTTTTTTAACCTTACCCTGTTGGCGTACCCACTTTACTGCCCGCAGGGAGAATGCCGGGTTTACCGGCATATCAGCAGTGGCGGATCGCGAAGATAGGGCTTCGGGAGGGAAAACCGCCGTCGCTTAAATCTGACGGGTTTCACCGCCTAGTTCCAGATATATCTGCGCCAGATTTTCATATTGTTTCAGCAAATTCTCCTCTATGGCCAATTCGGCGCTCAGGCGTTGCTCTTGCGCATCAAGCAAAAAATTAAGCGCGATTTTTCCTTGCCGATAGCGTATCTCGGTCAGCCGTTCGGCTTTGCGTGCCAGCGTAAGCAGTGCCTGCAACTGCTGTTGCCTGGCCATAAGCTCGCTGCGTTGTGTTAGCGCATTATCGACATCTGCCATGGCTTTATATAAAACCTGGGTAAATTCGATGGCCTGTTGCTGATAGTTATTGCGGGCCAGCTGGTTATTAATTCCCATGGTTCGCCATTCCAGGAAAGGCAACGACAATGAAGCGCCCAAGGTGGCCAACGGCTGACTCAGTAGTTTTACCAGGGTTGCACTGCTGGTCCCCAACTGACCGGTCAGACTAAATGAGGGATAATATTCCAGGCGTTTGCTATCCATCTCATTGAGTGCTTTCCGCAACCGGTATTCTTTGGCTCTGACATCGGGACGGTTATGCAACACTTTGACTGAGATCCCCGCGCGGATACCGGGCAGCCGGTTTTGGGATAACGGGGGGGGATCTTCAACGTCACTGCCCGGTGGGGCACCCAGCAGCAGGCTTTGCTGGTTAAGCAGTCGTCGACGTTCATTCTGCACCTGAAGATAATTTTTTTCCTGCTCCAGCAGGTTTTTTTCGGCGGTGACTTTATCCAAAAAACCGACTTTGCCCGCCTGATAGCGCGAGTTGACCAGTTTTAACGTTCTTTCGGCATTCTCAATACGCTGCCTGGCCACAATGCGCTGTTGATTGATAAAACCCAACTGCCAGTAGTTTTTGCTGGCGCTGGCTAACAGCAGCAGACGCGCCGACATCAGGTCCTGCTCGCTGGCCTGCTTTTCCCAATCTGCCGCCTCGCGCTGGCGCGCCAATTTGCCCCACAGATCCAGCTCATAGCTGGTGGACAGGTTTGTTGTACCGGTTTGCGACCAGGAATCTGCAGTGGATAGCGCACGTCGTTGTGACCCCGAAAGCGTAGCCTTCAGACCCGGTGCCTGACCTGCAGCAGTTTTTTCTGCCGTTAACTGCGCCTGATAGAGTCGTAGTACGGCCAGCGCTACATCGTTGTTATTTGCCATTACCCGCTGTAACCAACGCGTAAGCTTGGGATCGGCGAAATCTTGCCAGGAGAACGGCAGATTACTGTCGCTGGATGGCGTGTCGTTGGGCCATTGTGGCGGGTAATTCAGCCTGGGTGGGTCCTCATGGCTTTTCAGCCAACTGCCACAGCCATTGAGCAGCAGGACCATAACAAGTAGATAGGAACGGGGTAATAATGTCATGCGGTTACTCGCTTGCCAGTGAAACAACCGGGTCCATCCTGGCGGCATGGCGCGCCGGAAGATATCCAAAAACCATGCCGATTAAGGTGGAGCAAGAAAAAGCGATAGCCGCGGTCTGCCAGGAAAATATGGTGGTCAAGATGCCCCCGGCCATTAAGGTAAACAGCGGACCGGCTACCAGGGAGAGGGCAATACCCTGGGTTCCGCCGATCAGACAGATCAACACCGCTTCAATCATAAACTGCTGCATAATGTCACTGCGTCGTGCGCCTACCGCCATGCGCACTCCAATTTCATGGGTGCGCTCGGTGACCGACACCAGCATGATATTCATCACCCCCAGACTGCCGATCATCAGGGCAATGGACGCGACCATCAGGATCAGCACGCTAAAGATCATCGAAGTGCGTTCAAGGGATTTTCGGTATTGATCGCGATTAAAGATCATAAAGTCTTTGACGCCGTGCCGCTGTAGCAACAGGCGGTTGATGGCCTTGACCGCGCTGACGCTATCGGTATTGTCCCTGAGGCGAATACTGATACTGGTGAGCTTGGGTTCTGCACTCATGCGGTAGAGCACCGTGGAGTAGGGCAGCCAGACGAAAAGCGCATTTGGCGGGGCGTTCTTGTAACTTTCGGCAATCGCTGTCACACGCACCGGTACCGCGCCAACAAAGATAATCTGGCCAAGTGGGTCAATGTTATGTTTGGCAAACAATGCCCTGCGGGTATTTTCATCAATGATCGCTTCCTGGTAAGCGTTACTGTCATTATGAAAAACAGCGCCCTGTAAAATGGTGATGCCATTGATACGGAAGTAATCACGGCCGACCCCGGTTACCGAGGCGTTAACCGATTTTTTAGCAAACAGCACCTGTTGTGAGTTGGCGATTTCCGGGCTGAGGCTATCAACATAACTTTGCGTGGCCAGTGCCTGTGCGTCGGCGAGCACCAGGGTCCGGTCAGATGCTGACCAACTGTCCATAAAGCTGTTACCGGGATAAATGCTGACCACATTGGCTCCCAGCCCTTCGATCTCGCTGAGGGTTTTTTGTTTCGCCCCTTCGCCCAGTGCGGCAACGGTGACCACGGCGGCAATGCCAAAGATAATGCCCGCCATGGTCAGCAGGGTGCGCAGTCGATGGGCGTTCATCGCCTTGAGTGCCATTTGCAGCGCGTCCTGTGTGCGGTCCAGTCGGCTCTGCCACAGGCTTTGCGTGGCGCGATGACGGGACGGTGACGAAAGCGTCGGCGGCGGCTCACTACGCGTATCGTCGACGATTTCGCCATCACACAGGGTGATCACCCGCTGGGCATGCCGGGCGACATTACTGTCGTGGGTGACGATGATCACCGTGTGGCCTTGCTGATTCAGTTTTAGCAGCGTTTGCAGCACCTCCTGGCCAGAGGTGGAATCCAGTGCGCCTGTCGGTTCATCCGCCAGAATAATTTCTCCGCCGTTGATCAAGGCGCGCGCAATGCTGACGCGTTGCTGTTGCCCACCGGAAAGTTGACTCGGTTTATGATGTTCACGACCCCGTAACCCCAACTGCGCCAGTAAATCCCTGGCTCGCTGACGACGCTCACTGCGCGCCGCGCTGGCATAGATGGCGGGGATCTCGACGTTTGCCAGCGCCGAGATATCGGGCATCAGGTGATAACGTTGAAAAATAAAACCGATATGCTCACGACGTATTTTGGCCAGTTTATCCGGAGTGAGTTGCGCGGTGTTCTGATTGTTGATTAATAATTCGCCGCCATCGGCAATATCCAGGCAACCGATAATATTCATAAGCGTTGATTTGCCCGAACCGGAGGCCCCCATGATCGCCACCATCTCACCGGCCGCGATAGTCAGATTGATGTTTTTCAATACTCTGACCGGCTCTTCCCCATTGGCATAGGTGCGATGAATATTTTTTAGCTCAATAATATTCGTCACTGGAAAATACTCTCTTGCCTGGTGGCGCCGTTGCTATCTGTCTGATCCACGATCAGCACGTCACCGACGTTAAGGCCTTCAGTAATTTCGATATCGACATTGTTGCTGATGCCGGTCTTTACCTCGCGTACGGTTATTTGCTGTTTTTTATCAATGAGTTGTACCTGGGATTTACCCTCGACGATCTGCACGGCATGGACGGGCACCAGCAGCGCATTTTTTGCCTGATTTAGAGGCAGCGTAACCTGGGCGGTCATGGCAATGCGCAGCTTGTTATCGGGATTGGGGACATCCAGCAGCGCATCATAATAAACCGAGGTGTTGGTCGATCCAGAACCGCTGCCAGAGGGGAGCGCATCATCTTTCATTACCGATTCCGGTGCCAATTCCACCGCCCGCAGCGTAGCGTCATAGCGTTTTTCCGGTTCGGCGAAAATGCTGAAGTAGCCTTTTTGCCCCGGTGCAATGCGGGTGATATCCGCCTCGGAAATTTGTGCTTTGATGGTCATCACGTCCAGTCGGGCAAGTTTGATAATGGTGGGGGCATTTTGACTGGCGTTAACGGTTTGCCCTTGCTGGGTGATCACGGCAATCACTATGCCATCCATCGGTGCCAGGACCTTGGTGTAACTCAAATCAAGTTTTTTCTTATCGACTTCAATTTGTGCCTGGATCAGGCGGGCACCCAAAGCAACCAACTCGGCCTGGGTAGTTTTTAGCGTGGTTTCGGCATTTTCATAGTCTTCGCGTGAGCTGGCGTCCTCTTTTAACATACGTTGCTGGCGGGCAAACTGGGCACGGGCCTGTTTCAGGACGGCCTGTTTGGCAAGCTGATCTGCCTGAACGACTTTTAACGCCGCCTCGGCATTACGCAGGTTATTACGTTGCTGCAGATCGTCAATTTCGGCAATCAGCTGCCCCTTAACCACTTTATCGCCCATTTTTACCTGCAGGGATTTGACTTGTCCGGTGACCTGGGCACCGACATTGACGCGTTCAATGGCATAGATTTTTCCGGTTGCCAGCACGGCGTTTTCAATATCGCCACGACGGACAGTGGCAGTATTATGATTGTTTTTTGCCGGTTCCAGTAACCAGGATAAATAAAAATAGAAAGAAGGAATAATAAGAAGGAGTAAAATAAATAGCGTCTTTTTTGACGTTAATTTTCCTTTTTTGATATTTTTCAATTTACTTTTCCAGGCATCTTATATTATCCAGCCTGAATGGTACATGGACAGGCTGGATGGGTGAATCAATAAAAGATAAACATCTTGCCAATTTCTACCGGTTACGGATTGATTTGCCTTTCGCAACTAATACTGAAGAGTATGGCTCTGCCGTGAAATACTGAAAATGCAGCAAAGGTTGCGCCGATGGGTGTAAAGGCACTGACGTAAACAGGCATCAGTTGCAAGCCGCTGAAACGGTCGGTGCCTTGACATTGATAGCTATTTAGCCAGAAAAAAAATGGGCTGGTGGCTGTGGCCTGTGTGGCAAACGAGCAGCCAAGGAGTAAAGAAGCCAACAGCGTTTTGATAATGATTTTCATCGTAACATCCTTATTTTATACTCTGTTTGGGAGATCTTTGCGTCTGTTGATAGCAGATTTTTTGTTAACCTGTTCCACCCTCTGCTATCGACCGGATAATATGTTTTTTAATGAATAATGATACTGAGTTTTGTGTGAAGAATGCTGATGTTTGTAATTTTTATATTATGAAAGTTGAAGCACCGGAAAATTCATGCTGTACTCATGATGGTAAATAAATTGTTATATTTGAATTTTTTAATTTCCCGATTTTATTTATTGCCTGGAATTTATTTTTAGAATGGATGCATTGATTGGGGTTATTTAGGTAATGTGGGTATCTCGCTAATATGATGATGGGATCTGCCCGGCGGTTCAGGGAGTAAGGGATATTTTTACTTTATCCTGTTATATGAGCGCGATGACCTGTCGCCGGCTTCTTTTATGCGCTGGGGGAGAGCAATGGCCGATCTTGCCGCCAACCTTTGCCGGTCTGCTCCGGGAAAGGGCTTTCGTTGGCTGCAGACACCGCGCATTGTTTCTCGTCTAAGGGTGCAAAGTGCGGTTGATCCCGTCACACTGTGTAAAGTTTGTGACGCCGCAAGGGCATTTCTTCATTTCTTGGTGCGAATAGATTAGCGTATGCATTATCAATCAGACTGCGCATTTTTGGCAGTCAGAGACATTTTTATCGGTGAACAGCCAGTGATACAACCAGCGAGGATAAAGGCAAGTATGGTCAAGGCGGACAAGTGGCGGTTTCTGGCAGTAGGTTTTTTGTTCGTTGCGGTATCAGGCGCGGCCAAGGCTGATTCTCTTGATGCCCAGCGGCAGCGTTATATGCAGATAAAACAGGCGTGGGACAGTAATCAGCTGGATGTCGTTGCGCAGTTAATGCCGACGCTGACGGATTATCCTCTCTATCCTTATCTGCAATACCGACAGTTGACACAAGATATCGCATTGGTAACGCCACAGCAGGTAACGGCTTTTGTACAAGCGAATCCGACATTACCGCCGGCGCGTTCCTTGCCGGCCCGCTTTGTGAATGAGTTGGCGCAACGTCAAGACTGGCAGGGTCTGCTATCTTTCAGCCCGCAGGCACCCAAGCCGGTAGCCGCGCGCTGTAATTACTATTTTGCCAAATGGTCAACGGGTCAGCAGCAGGTGGCCTTTGATGGTGCCAAAGATATCTGGTTGACCGGCACATCATTGCCGACAGTCTGCGATAAATTATTTACGGTGTGGCAACAGGCGGGCAATCAAACCCCATTGACCACCCTGCAGCGTATTGGTCTGGCGATGAAGGCGGGTAATACCAGTCTGGTTAGCTTCCTGGCCAAACAGCTGCCAGCGGATTACCAGACCATGAGTGATGCACTGGTGAAATTGCAAAACGATCCAACCAGCGTTGAAAGTTTTGCCCGCACCGTCGGACCGACCGATTTTACCCGCAATGCGGTCACCCTGGCCTTTGCCCGTATTGCTCGCGATGATGTTGAAAACGCCCGTTCGATGCTGCCGGTGCTGGTGCGCTTGCAGAAAATGGATGATAGCGACCGCCTGGTGCTGGAAGAAGCTGTTGCCTGGCGTCTGATGGGGTCTGATGCCACACCAGAGCAAGCTGCATGGCGTGACAGCGTGATTTTGCGCAGTCATTCCACCTCGTTGGTGGAGCGCCGTATTCGTATGTCGCTGGCCAGTGGCGATCGCAAAGGATTAAGTCAGTGGATAGCCAGATTGCCGGCTGACGCCATGCAGGAAGATGAATGGCGCTACTGGCAGGCATCGCTGCTGATCGATCAGGGGCAGCGGGCAGAAGGAGAGAGCATGTTGCGTTCCCTGATGCAGGGACGTGGCTTCTATCCGATGGCGGCGGCACAAAAGCTTAATGTTGCCTATCCGCTGACCATCTCTGTGACTGCCCGGCCGGACAGCAGCCTTGACCAGCTACCGGAAATTGCGCGCATTCGTGAGTTGATGTATTGGCAGATGAATAATCTGGCCCGTAGCGAATGGAGCTATCTGATACTCAGTCGCAGCAAGCCCCAGCAGGAAATGCTGGCGCGTTATGCCTATGAAAACAACTGGCCGGAACTGAGCGTACAAGCCACCATCACTGGCAAGCTATGGGACGCTTTGCAAGAACGTTTCCCGCTGGCCTGGTCAAACGAGTTCCGTCAGGCCACGGAAAACAAAGGGATCACGCAAAGTTATGCCATGGCCATTGCCCGGCAGGAAAGTGCCTGGGATCCGCAGGCGCGCTCGCCGGTCGGTGCTGCGGGGCTGATGCAACTGATGCCGTCCACGGCGGAGCATACGGTGCAGATGAACGGTATTCCCGGGTATATTAACAGCAGCCAGCTGTTTGATCCGCAGACCAATATCACCATCGGCACCGGCTATCTGGAGTATGTCTACCAGATGTTTGGTCGCAACCGTATTCTCTCCAGTGCGGCGTACAATGCCGGACCTTCACGGGTCAATACCTGGCTGGGTAATACCGGCGGTCAGGTAGATGCGGTGGCTTTTGTCGAAAGCATTCCTTTCTCGGAAACTCGCCGATATGTTAAAAATGTGTTAGCATATGATGCATTCTATCGCTACTTTTTGCATCAGCCAGCCAAAATTCTGACCGATGCAGAGTGGCAGCGGCGTTATTGATATTTACGCCATTATGGTATGCTGCTGTACTAGTTCAATAGTATGGCAGCGTATCGATGGCACAAATATCTCTAAACGACCCGGCTCTTTCCCAACAAGGCAATGAGGACTGGCAATGCTTTATGGCATTGCTACAGCAAGCTTTTGCTGAAAATTTGCACACTTCTCTGTTACAGCTGTTTTTAACGCCGGATGAACGTACCGCGTTGGGGACCCGGCTAAGAATTATTGAAGAGTTGATGAAAGGGGAACTGAGCCAGCGTGAGTTGAAAAACCAGCTGGGGGCGGGGATTGCCACCATTACTCGCGGCTCTAACGGCTTAAAAGCCGCGCCGCCAGAATTGAAAGCCTGGTTGGCAGCGCAGTTACTTGAGCCTGCAAAAAGGGATAATCCGCAGTAGGATGGCGATCAATGCGTTTGTGAACGCGTTTGATAAATCGCATTATGAAAAGGTGCCAGTGCTAACACCAATGCCTGATGATATACGCTGGTGCGCGTCAGTTTGCCGGCGGTAAAGATGCCAATCGCGCCGCCTTTTCTTTTTACTTCGGCAATACCGGTAAGTTTCTCCATTTCATCACCTAATTCCCCCCCCTGATTGATCTCCTGTAATATAATTTCAGGCAACATAAGGCTGGCAGAACGTGATTCGCCGCGTTGGTGCATATTTTCTATCACCATCCAGGCAAAGGTCATGTTGTCTTCTATACCGGCCTCAACGCCGACCCAAAAGTCAGCTTCCGGCCGCACCTGTCGAGCACTGATCACGCGATGGCGGGCACCGGTGCGGGTCTCGATGCTGCCAATCGGTTGAGCGGGAACGCCACTGTCGACGTCTACGCCTTCAATGCGAAAGGTGTCCGCGCCGAAAATGTCCGCAAATGCCAGCTCAATAGCTTTAATTTTGGCAGGGTTAGTCGTAGCAGCGATAACGTGATACATAGATTTTATTGTCCTTAAGCTTATTTCACGCAGTATAACGGAAAACACTCATGTTACAGGTATATCTCGTCCGTCATGGCGAAACCGAATGGAATGCCGCACGCCGAATTCAAGGCCAGTCTGACAGCCCATTAACCGAAAAAGGCATCTTTCAGGCACAACAAGTCGCCGAGAGGGTGCGTAATGAGGGTATCACACATGTGATAGCCAGCGATCTCGGACGAACTAAACACACTGCAGAAATCATCGCCGATGCCTGTGGTTGCCAGGTAGTGACTGAACCCAGATTGCGTGAACTGCATATGGGGGTGCTGGAAGCGCGCAATATCGATAGTTTGACGGCAGAGGAAGAAGTCTGGCGCAAGCAGATGGTTGATGGCACGCCGCGTGGCCGCATCCCTGAAGGGGAGACCATGAGCGAACTGGCAGCGCGCATGCGTGAGGCACTGAATAACTGCCTCAGTCTGCCGGCTGGCAGCAAGCCGCTGCTGGTCAGTCACGGTATTGCCCTCGGTTGCCTGATCAGCACCATTTTGGGCTTGCCGGCTTATGCCGAGCGTCGCTTACGCTTGCGTAACTGTTCGATCTCGCGAGTGGATTATCAGCAAAGTGACTGGCTGGCGTCGGGATGGATAGTGGAAACCGCCGGGGATATTTCACACCTTGATCTGCCGGCATTAGACGAACTGCAACGCTAAACTGAGGCCTGGCTTGTGTATTCACGTTAAGCCGGGTTGATTGCCTGCCTGCAACGACCATGATCAAAGGGCTTGTCTTCAAGTCATTGGCGTTGCGGCAGTTGACCCGCCAAGCACAGCGACTATGCTGTGATTAGCGTCTGATAGGGATCAGATAGTCGCACTCAAGTTCGGTAGGAGAGGTTGGACCCATCACTTTACGTTGCGTATGGAAACGCTCAATATCCTGACCTTTGCGGCGGATCAGTTTCAACATCGGCAAGCAGGTACCGTACAGGGTGAGAATAAATTCCTGCAGGCCTTCTGGCGAACCCTTAAAGCGGAATAGCGCGTATTCCCCCTCGTTGAGCACAATCTCCTGTCCTTCGGAGATATTGTCGGTGAGGTGGCTTGGCTCAATGGCGGTGGTATACATCACCTCCTGCTCGTCGTCCTTCTCCTGACTTGGTCGGGAATGGTGAAGACCATAGAGCAGTGGCGGCAGGGTGGTGTCTTCGCCAATATATTGTCGCCAGAAATGCTCGCGCATTTCATTACGATAGGTTGTAATTTGCTCCAGCGTACAGGAGTAGCTTTGTGTCACGCCAATCAGATGCTTCTCTGGCAGTGACAGGAACTCGGCCTGCGGCAGAATAAAGGCCCCGAGCCGAATGGGCGGACAGATGCCAAACGAATGCCAATCTTCAGAGCGACGATAAAGTGCCGGGGTTTGCGCAAATTGTTTTTTAAACGCGCGGGTGAAAGTCTGCTGCGAATCAAAACGGTATTGCAGAGCAATATCGAGAATAGGTCGACTGGTCAGACGCAGTGCTACAGCAGCTTTGGAAAGCCTGCGAGCCCGAATGTAAGCACCGATAGCATTATTCGTGACGTCTTTGAACATTCGCTGCAGGTGCCATTTTGAATAACCTGCTTTTGCGGCAACGTTGTCGAGTGATAACGGCTGGTCCAAATGTGTTTCTAACCAGCTGAGAAGATCACGAATGATTCCTGCTTGATCCATAGATCATCCTCGTTGAACTAATATGGCATAGAGTGTAAACCCGTCCATAATAGCAATTTTTTAACAGTAAAACTCTCAGATATTTTTTAGCTTACTGTGCGATTTGAAAGCGAATAGGGTGAAATGATTTCAACTTTGTGAACACGCGCAAGTTGTTACAGTAAGACGCTGCGCTGTTCGTTCAATAAATGGACTTGAGGTAACTCGATGAAAAAGTGTTGTATTTTTGTTATTGTAACATTGTCTCTGTGCGCAACATTTGCTCAGGCAGAGCAAGTCGGATCCGTGGACACGGTATTTAAACTGTTTGGACCAGACCATAAAATCGTGGTGGAAGCCTTCGATGATCCGGATATTAAAAATGTAACCTGTTATATCAGCCGGGCAAAAACCGGCGGCATAAAGGGGGGACTTGGGCTGGCGGAAGATACCTCGGATGCCGCAATATCCTGTCAACAAGTCGGAGCAATCGAGCTTGCTGATAATATCAAACAGGGCGGGGATAAAGGCACCGTTGTTTTCCAGAAACGGACCTCGCTGGTATTTAAAAAGCTGCAGGTGGTACGTTTTTATGATGCCAAACGTAATGCGCTTATTTACCTGAGCTACTCCGATAAAGTTGTCGACGGCTCCCCTAAAAATGCCATCAGCGCAGTACCGATTATCCCCTGGGGTAATCGCTAGTATTGGCAGATGCTCTCTTGGGGCAGTAACTAAAAAGGCCAGCATAAGCTGGCCTTTCAGACTGCTGACAAAGTCCATTATTAGGGAGAGTGCACCGTTGGGGTCGTAGCGGCTTGCCCGCCGGAGCGCCCCTGGGTGTGCTATGCCCGGGTATCTCGATCATCAAGACGACTTTGTCATCAAAGTCAAAGGCCAGCATAAGCTGGCCTTTTTTACTGTTACAAACCGGTTGGCAACCCGTGTGTTAACGATGTTATGTTCTGGAGAACTCGACCAGACGCTGAGTCAGCAAGCTGTCTCGATGGCGATTAGTCTTCCAGATCGCCGCAGAAACGATAGCCTTCACCGTGGATAGTGGCGATGATTTCCGGGGTATCCGGCGTAGCTTCGAAGTGTTTACGAATGCGACGGATGGTGACATCGACGGTACGGTCATGAGGTTTGAGTTCACGGCCGGTCATTTTCTTCAGCAAATCGCCACGCGTTTGAATTTTGCCCGGATTTTCGCAGAAGTGCAGCATGGCGCGGAATTCACTGCGTGGCAGCTTGTATTGTTCGCCAGTCGGGCTGACCAGTGAGCGGCTATTGATATCCAGCTCCCAGCCGTTAAAGCGATAGCTTTCAACCAGGCGGCGTTCTTCGCCTACCGGGCTCAGATTCATGGTGCGGGTCAGCAGATTACGCGCACGGATAGTCAGTTCACGCGGATTGAACGGCTTGGTCATATAATCATCGGCACCGATTTCCAGACCGAGGATTTTGTCGACTTCGTTATCACGGCCAGTCAGGAACATCAGAGCGACATTCGCTTGTTCGCGCAACTCACGGGCCAGCAGCAGGCCATTTTTGCCTGGCAGATTGATGTCCATAACAACCAGATTAATATTATTTTCGGACAGCAGGTGATGCATTTCTGCACCGTCATTGGCTTCAAATACCATGTAGCCTTCTGCTTCGAAAATACTTTTTAGGGTATTGCGTGTTACCAGTTCGTCTTCGACGATAAGAATGTGGGGGGTCTGCATTTTTGCTACCTAAGATTGCCAACAAATAGAAAACAGGAGTACAGAAGTCCTTGTTATCACGGTGATTTTTGGCAGTTTCTTATCCTGCCTCACTCGCTATATGACTAAAGTACGTAAACGCGTTCTTGATGCACTTTCCATCAACGGCAACAACATCGCCAGCTCAGTCAGGGATACCACTTCCTGCAGTCCCGTTGGTACCTTGAGCGGCGCATATCCTAACCCTATTAACAGCAATATAACAGCGAGTACCGTAACTACCACTCAACAAAACTACGCTTTGTTGACATATATCAATTTCAATTGTAGCACGGTAACAGAAAGGTGAAAAATACTTAAAATACGGGGCTTGAAGGCTACATTTCATCTTTTATTAACCCATATTGGCCAGTTCAATAACTTTAAGTTTCTTAAAAGTTAACCAGCTTTTTTAACTGTTATATCATTATGATTTGTAATGATAAATTTTTATCGTCATGGTGAAAAGTGCGATTGGCGTAGCGATGTCGCGGCAACGACCATTTCTTGCGGCTATAGGCAGACATAATCAAAGACTGTTAAACGGATGTGAATTATAATTCCCGTTTTCGGACCGGTCAGTGGGTATCAAAAAGGCCTATGGCGGTCTACTCTGTCATCTTTATTTTTCAGGTACTGCTCATGCAACTTCATATTGTTCTTGTCTCCCCGGCTCGGCCCGAAAATGTGGGCGCCGCGGCGCGTGCAATGAAAACCATGGGCTTTGCTTCGCTACGTATTGTTGATAGCCATGCCCATTTGCAGCCCGAGGCCGGTTGGGTTGCCCACGGCTCGGCGGAGATTTTGCAAAATGCCCAGCACTTCGACACCCTCGGTGAGGCTCTGGCCGATATGGATTTTACAGTGGCCACCACCGCCCGCAGCCGGGCGCGTTTTCATTACTACTGTACCCCGCAACAACTGGAAGTGCAGTTGACTGAGCGTCAGGCATGGGCCAACAACGTCGCGCTGGTATTTGGTCGCGAAGATTCGGGGCTGACCAATGAAGAGCTGGAGTTGGCTGATCTGTTAACCGGCGTGCCAATGGTCGCGGATTATCCGTCACTGAATCTTGGGCAGGCGGTGATGGTGTTTTGCTATCAACTGTCGGCATTGAACCAGATCGCGCTCAAGCAACCAGTGCCACCCCAGGCCGGCCAACTGGAGGCGTTGCGTGGCAGAGTTTCCCGTTTGCTGGTGGATCTCGGGGCGCAAGACGACCAAAAACTTGGCGATTGGCTGCATCAGCGATTGGGCGTTATCGAGCAAAGAGATGCGGCGATGCTGCATACCTTGTTGCACGATATTGAAAAAAAACTCGCTGACTGAGGTAGCAGGTCTTTGCCGCACTGCCGAGTGCTTTTTCTATACTTTTTGTCCATTAGTGGTATTTATTGCTGCCTGAATGGCTTTTTTCTGGTGTTATATGCTGTCCGTTGGTCGGGTGATTTTTGCCGCCAAAAGAGAAAAAAATTGACTTGTGATGCCTTATGCTTTAGCTAATAGGGTAGACAGCGTAAAAACCTATAAGACAAACACAAAACAAATGCGACACATCAGCCTGATTATCACAATTATTACCACCACCATTACCACAGGTAACGGGGCGGGCTGACGCGTACAGGAAAAACCAAAAAAAGCCCGCACCTAACCAGTGCGGGCTTTTTTTTCGGCTAATTTTTCTCGAAAAGAGAGCAGGAGAAACCAGAAATGCGAGTGTTGAAATTTGGCGGGACCTCAGTAGCAAATGCCGAACGCTTCTTGCGGGTGGCGGATATCATGGAAAGCAATGCAAGTCAGGGACAGGTAGCTACGGTATTGTCAGCCCCGGCTAAAATTACCAATCATCTGGTCGCGATGATCGAAAAAACCATAGTCGGGCAGGATATCCTGCCGATCATGAGCGATGCGGAACGCATTTTTGCCGATCTGATTAACGGACTGGCCGCGGCTCAGCCCGGTTTTGATCTGCCTGCGGTGAAAAAATTTGTTGAGCAGGAGTTTGCCCAGCTCAAACAGTTGCTGCACGGTATCAGCCTGTTGGGCCAGTGCCCTGACAGTGTTAACGCCACTATCATCTGCCGGGGTGAAAAGCTCTCCATCGCCATTATGGAAGCGGTATTCAAGGCCAAGGGTTACGGCGTGACCGTGATTAACCCGGTAGAGAAACTGTTGGCCGTCGGTCACTACCTGGAGTCCACCGTCGATATCAACGAATCTACGGCGCGTATTGCTGCCAGCGCCATTCCTCCTGGCGATATCGTCCTGATGGCCGGTTTCACCGCCGGTAACGATAAAGGCGAACTGGTGGTGCTGGGTCGTAACGGTTCCGACTATTCCGCAGCGGTATTGGCTGCCTGTCTGCGCGCCGATTGCTGCGAAATCTGGACCGACGTTGACGGGGTTTACACTTGCGATCCGCGCACCGTGCCGGACGCCCGCTTACTAAAATCCATGTCCTACCAGGAGGCGATGGAGCTGTCCTACTTTGGTGCCAAGGTGCTGCACCCGCGTACTATCACTCCTATCGCGCAGTTCCAGATCCCCTGTCTAATCAAAAACACCGCCAATCCACAGGCCCCCGGTACGCTGATTGGCAGTCAGGGCGTCGATAAAGATGCCGAAGATAAAAACACCCCGGTGAAAGGCATCACCAACCTGAATAATATGGCGATGATCAACGTTTCGGGACCGGGAATGAAAGGCATGATCGGCATGGCAGCCCGCGTGTTTGCGGTGATGTCCCGTTCCGGCATTTCGGTGGTGCTGATCACTCAGTCTTCTTCCGAGTACAGCATCAGCTTCTGCGTACCGCAAAGCGAATTGCTGCGTGCGCGCAAAGCGCTGGAGGATGAGTTCTATCTGGAACTGAAAGACGGCCTGCTGGAGCCGCTGGACGTGATGGAAAAACTGGCGGTGATCTCGGTGGTTGGCGACGGTATGCGCACACTGCGCGGTATCTCTGCCAAATTCTTCTCGGCGCTGGCCCGCGCCAATATCAATATTGTTGCTATTGCGCAGGGTTCGTCCGAGCGTTCTATTTCCGTGGTGGTCAATAACGATGATGCCACTATGGGCGTGCGTGTCAGCCATCAGATGCTGTTTAATACCGATCAGGTTATCGAAGTCTTTCTGATTGGTGCGGGCGGCGTGGGCGGCGCGCTGATTGAGCAAATTCGTCGTCAGCAGGCATGGCTGAAAGCCAAACATATCGATTTGCGCGTATGCGGTATTGCCAACTCCAGCGCCATGCTGACCAATGTGCACGGTATTGCGCTGGAAAACTGGCGTGAAGAGCTGGCGGTAGCAAAAGAACCCTACAATATTGGCCGTCTGATCCGCCTGGTAAAAGAGTATCACCTGCTTAATCCGGTGATCGTCGACTGTACCTCCAATGAAAGCATTGCCGGGCAGTATGCCGATTTCCTGACCGATGGCTTCCATGTGGTCACCCCGAACAAACGCGCCAATACCTCATCAATGAACTATTACCATCAGCTGCGCAAGGCGGCGGAAGGTTCTCGTCGCAAGTTCTTGTATGACACTAACGTCGGTGCCGGGCTACCGGTGATCGAAAATCTGCAAAACCTGCTCAATGCCGGTGATGAACTGGTGCGTTTCAGCGGTATCCTGTCCGGGTCTCTGTCGCTGATTTTTGGCAAGCTGGATGAAGGCATGTCTTTGTCGGAAGCCACGCTGGCAGCACGGGAAAGCGGTTTTACCGAACCGGATCCGCGTGACGATCTGTCGGGAATGGACGTCGCGCGCAAGTTATTGATCCTGGCCCGCGAAGCCGGTTACAAACTTGAACTGTCCGATATTGACGTCGAGTCGGTGCTGCCTGCCTCCTTTGATGCCAGCGGCGATGTTAACCGCTTCCTGACCCGCCTTCCCGAGTTGGATGCCGAGTTCCGCCAGCGCGTCGCCGATGCTACGGCAGCGGGTAAAGTGCTGCGTTATGTCGGTGCCATTGATGAAGGGCGTTGTAAGGTGAAGATCGAGGCCGTTGACGGTAACGATCCGCTGTATAAAGTAAAAAATGGCGAGAATGCGCTGGCGTTCTATAGTCGCTATTATCAACCTATTCCTTTGGTTTTGCGCGGCTACGGTGCCGGTAACGACGTTACCGCCGCAGGCGTCTTTGCCGATCTTTTGCGAACGCTGTCATGGAAGTTAGGAGTTTAATATGGTTAAGGTATATGCCCCAGCCTCGATAGGTAATGTTAGCGTCGGGTTTGATGTGCTGGGTGCAGCCGTCTCGCCGGTAGATGGTTCGCTACTGGGTGACTGCGTCAGCGTAGAAGCAGCGTCGGAGTTTACGCTGACCAACTCCGGGCGCTTTGTGTCCAAGCTGCCCGATCGGATGGAAGAGAATATCGTTTATCAATGCTGGCAGCGTTTCTGTCAGGAGCTTGGCAAAGAGATCCCGGTGGCCATGACCCTGGAAAAGAACATGCCCATTGGTTCCGGTCTCGGATCCAGTGCCTGTTCGGTGGTCGCCGGTCTAATGGCGATGAATGAGTTTTGCGGCAAGCCGCTCAGTGAAACCACCATGCTAACGCTGATGGGCGAGCTGGAAGGTCGAATTTCCGGCAGCGTGCACTATGATAATGTGGCCCCTTGCTATCTCGGTGGCTTACAGCTGATGCTCGAAGAGTTGGGGATTATTTCCCAGCGCGTTCCCTGTTTTGAAGATTGGTTGTGGGTGATGGCCTACCCGGGCATTAAAGTGTCCACTGCCGAAGCACGGGCTATTCTTCCGGCGCAATACCGTCGTCAGGATTGCATTAGTCATGGCCGCTATCTGTCGGGGTTTGTGCATGCCTGTCATACGCAACAACCGGCATTGGCCGCTAAATTAATGAAAGACGTCATTGCTGAACCTTATCGCACCCGTTTGCTGCCGGGTTTTGCCCAGGCGCGAACCGCCGCCGAAGATATTGGCGCGCTGGCCTGCGGTATTTCAGGTTCCGGCCCGACGCTGTTTGCCGTCTGTGATGACAGCGCCACGGCAACGCGCATGGCTGATTGGTTGCAGAAAAACTATCTGCAAAATGACGAAGGTTTTGTTCATATTTGTCGCCTGGATACCACAGGCGCGAGACTATTGGGATAATCGATGAAACTGTATAACCTGAAGGACCACAACGAGCAGGTCAGCTTCGCGCAAGCCGTGAAGCAGGGGCTGGGCAAACAACAAGGACTGTTTTTCCCGCTGGAGCTGCCGGAGTTTGAGCTGACGGAAATCGACCGCCTGCTTGATCTGGATTTTGTAACGCGCAGCAGCCGTATTCTTTCCGCTTTTATTGGTGACGAAATTCCGGAAGCGCAGCTGTACCAGCGGGTGAAAAATGCCTTCGCTTTTCCGGCGCCGGTAGCAAAAGTACAAGATGATGTCGCCGCGCTGGAGCTGTTCCATGGTCCAACCCTGGCGTTCAAGGATTTCGGCGGCCGTTTTATGGCGCAGATCCTGACTGAAGTCTCAGGCGATCAGCCGGTGACCATTCTGACCGCCACTTCCGGGGATACCGGTGCCGCTGTCGCTCACGCTTTCCACGGTCTGAAAAATGTACGTGTGGTGATCCTGTATCCGCGTGGCAAAATCAGCCCGCTGCAAGAGAAACTGTTCTGTACCCTGGGTGGCAATATTCACACCGTTGCCATTGACGGCGATTTTGACGCCTGCCAGGCGCTGGTGAAACAGGCTTTTGACGACGAAGAGCTGAAAGTGGCCCTGAGCCTCAACTCCGCCAACTCGATCAATATCAGCCGTCTGCTGGCGCAGATCTGTTATTACTTTGAAGCCGTGGCCCAGTTGCCGCAAGAAGCGCGCAATCAGCTGGTGGTCTCGGTGCCTAGTGGTAACTTTGGCGATTTGACTGCCGGGCTGCTGGCTAAATCATTGGGGCTGCCAATTAAGCGTTTTATTGCCGCCACCAATGCCAATGACACCGTGCCGCGTTTCCTGAGCAGCGGCGAATGGACGCCAAACAAGACGGTTGCCACCCTGTCGAACGCCATGGACGTCAGTCAGCCTAATAACTGGCCGCGAGTAGAAGAACTCTATCGCCGCAAGATCTGGCAACTGAAAGATCTGGGTTATGCCACCGTCAGTGACGAGACGACCAAAGAGACCATGCGTGAGCTGGCCGATCTGGGCTATATCTCTGAACCACACGCTGCCATTGCCTACCGTGCGTTGCGCGACCAGTTGCAGGCCGGTGAGTTTGGTCTGTTTATCGGTACTGCCCATCCGGCCAAATTCAAGGAGAGTGTTGAAGCCATTTTGGGACAAACGCTGCCGTTACCGAAAGAATTGGCCGATCGCGCGGACTTGCCGCTGCTGTCGCACAACCTGCCAGCGGAATTTAGCGCCATGCGTCAGTTCCTGATGGCACTGCCGAAATAAGCGCTGCTCTTTGGGGCGTTATCAAAAAAAGGCCATCAATGATGGCCTTTGCTCTTTTTGCGGGGCAGGGCGTTATTGCTCCGGGCGGGTAAAGACCAGCTCATTGCCTTGCGAACGTGAGGCATCATACTGATAGCCTTCCAGGCAGAACTCTTCCAGCTGTTTACGCTGGGTCAGACGCTCTTTGATAATAAAGCGGCTCATCAGCCCGCGCGCTTTTTTGGCGTAGAAGCTGATCACCTTGTAGGTGCCGTTTTTCTCATCAAGAAATACCGGCTTGATCAACTCCGCCTGCAGTTTGCCCGGTTTTACCGCTTTGAAGTATTCGTCCGAGGCCAGATTTATCAGGATATTATCCCCCTGTTCCTGCAGAGTGGCATTGAGCTTTTCGGTCAGCAGTTCGCCCCAGAAGGCATAAAGATTGCTGCCCTGCGGATTATTCAGGCGGATCCCCATTTCCAGCCGATAAGGCTGCATCAGGTCCAGCGGACGCAGCAGACCGTAAAGGCCCGACAACATGCGCAGATGCTGCTGGGCAAAATCAAAATCCTGCTCGCTGAAATCTTCGGCCTGTAGCCCGGTATAAACATCGCCTTTAAAGGCCAGAATCGCCTGACGTGCATTCTCCGGGGTAAAATCCGGCTGCCAGTCGTTAAAACGCTGGGCGTTAAGGATCGCCAGTTTGTCGCTGATGCCCATCAGGCTGGAGAGGTCAGCCGGGGTCAGCTTTTTGGCAATGGCAATCAGCTGGCTGGATCGGTCGAGCAATTCCGGCTGGCTAAAGCGCTGGGTGGCAAGCTCACTTTCATAATCGAGAGTTTTGGCTGGGGAGAGAATAGTCAGCATATTGGCGTCCGGTTAGTCTGTGAAGTCAGGGTGCCGCAAATGGCGTATTTCCTTACTTTAACAAAAAAGTTACCTCGGCGGGCGGTGAAGCGCAATCACCGCCATTGCCTCTTTTATTGCGCGGAGGAGTCGGCCCTTGAAGCCGGTTTTTCTGGCTGCCAGATACCGGGCTGGCAATGATCTTTCAACTCGGGAAAGCTTTGCGGATTAAACACCGGTTCTTTGCCGATCAACAACTGGCGTTCATAGTCCTTCACCACTTTTAACGCCAGACCGGAAAGCAGCAGCAGGGCGGTCAGATTGATGATGGTCATTACCGCCAAAAAGATACTTGCCGTCTGCCATAGCCAGGTCATTTGCGTTAGACACCCCACGAGCAACATCAGCATCATCGCCAGCCGCAGCAGGTAAACGGACCCGGTGCGACCATGTTGTAAAAACAGCAGGTTATTTTCGGCATACAGATAACCGGCAATGATGGTGGTAAAAGCAAACGCCAACACAAAGAGAGCCACCCACTGCGGGCCACCGCCGCCAATGCTGAGTGTAATCGCCCGTTGCAGCAGGTCGGCACTGTTGTGGTCGCTGGGCGCATTGAGCAGACCCGAAGAGAGGATGATCATCGCCGTGGCGCTACAGAGCACAAAGGTATCAACAAACACCCCCAGCATTTGCGAGAAACCTATTTTCGTCGGATGTCGCACCGCTGCCAACGCGGCGACATTAGGCGCTGACCCCACCCCGGCTTCATTGGCAAACAGGCCCTGTTGAATGCCCTGAGTCATGGCCAGGGTGACGCCATAGCCAAATGCGCCGGCGACAAATTCTTGCAGGCCAAAGGCGCTTTTAAAGATCAGCAGGAATACCGCGGGCAACTGTTGCAGATTGGCAATCATCACCCAACTGCCCAGGGCGAGATAAGCCAGACTCATGATCGGCACCAGCCAAACGGACATGCTCACTATCGCGCGCAGACCGCCAAAAATAACCAAACCGAAGATTATCACCAGACCCAGGCTGGAATAGAGCGGTGGAATTTGAAACGCCGCGTTTAGCGTCGCGGTGATGGCATGGGCCTGCAGCGTATTAAAAATGAGCCCCACCGAGAAAATCATCAGCAGGGCAAAAAGTACGCCCATCCAGCGCATACCCAGACCACGGCTCATATATTCCGCCGGACCGCCGCGGAAACGTCCTTGCTGATCGCGGGTTTTAAATACTTGTGCCAGGGTGGTTTCAATTAAGGCGATGGGCATACCCAGCAGCGCGATAACCCACATCCAGAAAATGGCCCCGGGCCCGCCTGCGGTGAGCGCCATGGCCACGCCAAACAGATTACCTACGCCGATTTTGCCCGATAGTGTGACGGACAGAGTTTGCCAGGCGGACAGACCGCGCGGATCGCTATCAGTTTGCGGTTTCAGGCTGGTAAACATTTCCCGCCAGCGTCTGAACTGAATAAATCGAGTCCTGATGGTAAGATAAATACTGTATCCCAGCAGGAAATAAATCAGTATTGATTCCCAGAGGATCTCGTTGAGAAGGTTAAACAAACTTGCCATTTACTGCCCTATTCCCTGAAAAATGCCAGGTTCTATCCCATTGGTCATTCTGTTGGCAACCTGCCAGATTTGCCTGGCGGCCATCTGAAATCCAATGACGATAACTCCTCATTCTTCGCTTTTTTATTCTTCAATTATTGAGTTGATTAACGGCTTTTATCGCCGAAAATATTGACCGCCATAACTGCCTTGCGGATGTCTTCGTGCATGTTATCATCAGGAGAAGGCAAGGCATGAAAATGCCTCAACGATAATCTACAAACGATGAGATATGCCATAATGACCGATAAACTTACTTCTCTACGCCAACTGACCAAGGTAGTTGCTGATACCGGGGACATCGCGGCAATGAAGTTGTATCAACCGCAAGATGCAACGACCAACCCATCACTGATCCTCAATGCAGCGCAGATCCCTGAATACCGCAAACTAATCGATGAAGCTATTGCCTGGGCACGTGATCAAAGCAGCGATCGCGCTCAACAGATTATAGACACCGCCGACAAGCTGGCGGTAAATATCGGTCTCGAGATCCTCAAACTTATCCCGGGCCGTATTTCTACCGAAGTCGATGCACGTCTGTCTTATGATACCGACGCCAGCGTTGCCAAAGCCCATCGTCTGATCAAACTTTACAACGATGCCGGCATCAGCAACGATCGTATTCTGATCAAACTGGCTTCCACCTGGCAGGGTATTCGTGCCGCCGAGAAGCTGGAAAAAGAAGGCATCAACTGTAACCTGACCCTGCTGTTCTCCTTTGCTCAGGCGCGTGCTTGTGCAGAAGCGGGTGCTTATCTGATTTCTCCGTTTGTTGGCCGTATTCTTGACTGGTACAAAGCCAATGGCGACAAGAAAGAGTTCGCGCCACACGAAGATCCAGGCGTGGTTTCCGTTACCGAAATCTACGAATTCTACAAACAGCATGGTTATGAAACCGTGGTGATGGGCGCCAGCTTCCGTAATATCGATGAAATCATCGAACTGGCTGGTTGCGATCGCCTGACCATCGGGCCTGGGCTGCTGAAAGAGCTGTCAGAAAGCGAAGGCGCGTTGGAACGTAAACTGTCTTATACCGGTGAAGTGAAAGCCCGTCCGGCACCACTGACCGAAGCACAGTTCTACTGGGACCACAACCAGGATCCAATGGCCATCGACAAACTGGCTGACGGGATCCGCAAGTTTGCCGTAGACCAGGGCAAGCTGGAAAAAATGATCGCCGACCTGCTGTAATCAGGCAGGGGTTAAGCATTAAAAGGTGGCTAAGGCCGCCTTTTTTTATCTCTGCGTTTATGAAATCCCGATCCCCGCTCTACCGCCTGGCAAGGTTATCGATATACTTAGCTTTTAGATGTCCTGGAGGGGAACAATGGATAAATTACGTATAGGTCTGGTATCGGTATCCGATAGGGCTTCAAGTGGGGTCTATGAGGATAAAGGCATTCCGGCATTGGCTGCCTGGCTGGAAGAGGCGTTGATTACCCCTTTCTGTCTTGAACAACGCCTGATCCCTGACGAACAGCCGTTGATTGAGCAGGCGCTGTGCGAGCTGGTGGATGAAGCGGGATGCCATCTGGTACTGACCACCGGTGGCACCGGCCCGGCCCGCCGCGATGTCACGCCAGATGCCACGCTGGCGGTGGCCGATCGTTTAATGCCTGGCTTTGGCGAGCAAATGCGCCAGATCAGCCTGCATTTTGTGCCTACCGCGATTTTATCGCGTCAGGTTGGGGTGATCCGCAAGCAGGCGCTGATCCTCAATTTGCCTGGTCAGCCGAAATCGATCAAAGAAACCCTGGAAGGACTGAAAGATCCGCAAGGCAAGGTTATCGTGTCAGGAATATTTGCCAGCGTCCCCTATTGTATACAGCTGCTGGATGGCCCGTACATTGAAACGGACAGCCAGCTGGTAGCAGCATTTCGCCCAAAGAGCGCCATACGCGACACAAAAATCTAAAGATCGATTATTTCTAAGATAAGATCCAAACTGGGTGGTGTGAAAATTATTTGCCGCTTATGGTAATGTTTAGTTTACATAATAGCGGCAAAATTTTACTTCAACCTGGTGCGATACGGTATCTTATGCAACACGACAATCATCGCCGACTGAATCGGCAGGACTACAAAACGCTCTCTCTCGCTGCCTTGGGTGGCGCGCTGGAGTTCTACGATTTTATCATTTTTGTCTTCTTTGCTGCGGTCATCGGCGATCTGTTTTTCCCGGCGACTATGCCGGACTGGCTGCGCCAGGCGCAAACCTTTGGCATTTTTGCCGCCGGTTATCTGGCTCGTCCGCTGGGCGGCGTTGTGATGGCGCACTTTGGTGATTTGGTCGGTCGTAAGCGCATGTTCAGCTTAAGCATACTGTTAATGGCGCTGCCCACCCTGGCCATTGGTATGCTGCCGACCTATTCCTCGATTGGCATTGCCGCTCCCTTGCTGTTGTTGCTGATGCGTGTGCTCCAAGGGGCGGCGATTGGTGGCGAAGTGCCGGGGGCCTGGGTATTTGTCGCCGAACACGTTCCTCGCCAGCGCATGGGCTTTGCCTGCGGCACCCTGACGGCAGGCCTGACTGCCGGGATTCTACTTGGGTCAGTCGTTGCCACCCTGATTAACACCCTGTTGCCAGCAGCGACCATTGTGCATGGCGGCTGGCGTATTCCCTTCTTTCTCGGCGGTATTTTTGGCCTGGTTGCCCTCTATTTACGCCGCTGGCTGCAGGAAACCCCGGTTTTTATCGCCATGAAATCCCATAAAACCCTGGCCGAAGGCTTGCCGCTCAAGTCGGTGATTGCTCATCACAAGAAAGCCATTGTGGTATCGATGCTGATGACCTGGCTGCTCTCTGCCTGCATTGTGGTGGTGATCCTGATGACCCCCACCTATCTGCAAAAACAGTTGGCCATCCCTGCAACTTTGACTTTGCAGGCCAATAGCCTGGCGACCATTGCGCTGATTTTTGGCTGTATTACCGCCGGTTGGGTGGTCGATCGTCTCGGGGCGAGTAAAACCTTTATTATTGGCAGTCTGTTTTTTGGCGTCTGTAGCGGGTCGTTTTACTATCTGGTGGCGCAAAATCATGAGCTGCTGAGAGTGATGTATACCCTGGTTGGTTTCAGCATTGGGGTGGTGGGGGCGGTGCCCTTTGTGCTGGTACGGGCCTTTCCGGCGGAGGTGCGCTTTAGCGGTATTTCCTTTTCTTATAATTTGGCCTACGCCATTTTTGGTGGCTTGACGCCGATTTTTGTCACACTGATTATGCGACTGACGCCAATGGCACCCGCCTATTATGTGCTGGCACTGGCAATGATCGGTCTGGGGCTGGGGATTTACCTGCGTCGGGAGGTCAATCCGCTCTCGCAGATTGAAACCCGGCTGGCGGATCCGTTGTCATCGGGGAACTGAAGCATTAAAACCGCATCCTTGCGGTAGGGGGGCTGCCTTATTTGGCGCCCACAGGCATAAGCGCGTAACCGCATTGCGCGTTTATCACCTCTGCCATTGCCAGATAGATGGCGCTGGCGCCGCAGAAGATACCTTCATAGCCAGCCAGGTGCAGCAGGGCGGCGTTATCGGTGAGATGTCCAACGGCCAGCATGCCGAACAGCACCGTCAGGGTACCAAACACCACCTGCAGGCCACGGCTATGTTGCAGTGAGCCAATAAACATAAACAGGGTGAAGATGCCCCACAGAGCGAGGAAAGCGCCGAGTTGTTTGTCATCGGCGGCTTCTGCCAGACCCATTTTAGGCAGCAGCAAGATACCAACCAGGCTTAACCAGAAAGCGCCGTAGGAGATAAAGGCAGTCATGCCGAAGGTATTACCTTTTTTATACTCCAGCAGGCCGGCCAGGATCTGGCTGATGCCACCAAAGAAAATGCCCATACTGATGATGACTGAAGTCAGTGGGAAAAAACCGGCATTGTGCATATTCAGTAAAACGGTGGTCATGCCAAATCCCATCAGACCGAGGGGGCCTGGATTGGCCAATTGTGTGTCGCGCATAAGATATCCCGAAGTGTTTGAATGTGAATTAAAATCTCAGAAACAAGAAATCGGTGATTATCCAGTCATGATCTGAGCGACGGGCATCATAGAGAGGGGCGCAACGAGATATATTGATCTTAAAGGGCAATTAAGACGATTTTTTTTTGTCTTCCCCCTTGATGCTGCGTTGCATGACCCCATCTTATTCTCAACCGCAGTTGTTACCGCCGGTCTTATGCAATATCGGACAGTTGAAAACCAAGAAACCGTCCGCATATAGAGTAGCAACCTGAACGAATATGAATTTTAGTGGAGACGTTTTAGATGGGTAAAATTATTGGGATCGACCTGGGTACTACCAACTCTTGTGTAGCGATCATGGATGGCACTACGGCACGTGTGCTTGAAAACGCTGAAGGCGACCGTACAACACCTTCTATCATTGCTTATGCGCAAGATGGCGAAATCCTGGTTGGCCAACCGGCTAAGCGTCAGGCTGTCACTAACCCGCAGAACACGCTGTTTGCTATCAAGCGTCTGATTGGTCGTCGTTTTCAGGACGAAGAAGTTCAGCGTGACAAAGGCATTATGCCTTACAGCATCGTCAGTGCTGATAACGGTGACGCCTGGATTGACGTAAAAGGTCAAAAAATTGCACCACCGCAGATCTCTGCCGAAGTGCTGAAGAAAATGAAGAAAACGGCTGAAGATTACCTGGGTGAACCAGTGACTGAAGCGGTTATCACTGTTCCGGCCTACTTTAACGATGCGCAACGTCAGGCAACCAAAGACGCCGGCCGTATCGCAGGTCTGGAAGTAAAACGTATTATCAACGAACCTACCGCCGCTGCACTGGCCTATGGCCTCGACCGCGAAGTGGGTAACCGCACTATCGCCGTTTATGACCTCGGTGGTGGTACTTTCGATATCTCTATTATCGAAATCGATGAAGTTGATGGCGAAAAAACCTTTGAAGTTCTGGCAACCAACGGTGATACCCACTTGGGTGGTGAAGACTTCGATAGCCGTCTGATCAACTACCTGGTTGAAGAATTCAAGAAAGACCAGGGTATGGATCTGCGTAACGATCCGCTGGCAATGCAACGTCTGAAAGAAGCCGCAGAGAAAGCCAAAATTGAGCTCTCTTCTGCACAGCAGACTGACGTTAACCTGCCGTACATTACTGCTGACGGCAGCGGTCCGAAACATATGAACATTAAAGTAACCCGTGCAAAACTGGAATCTCTGGTTGAAGACCTGGTTGCCCGTTCTATCGATCCGCTGAAAGTGGCACTGAAAGATGCTGGCCTGTCTGTTTCCGAAATCCAGGACGTTATCCTGGTTGGTGGTCAGACGCGTATGCCAATGGTTCAGAAGAAAGTCGCTGATTTCTTCGGTAAAGAACCACGTAAAGACGTTAACCCAGATGAAGCAGTGGCCATTGGTGCTGCGGTTCAGGGCGGCGTGTTGTCAGGTGATGTCAAAGACGTGTTGTTGCTGGATGTGACTCCACTGTCCCTGGGTATCGAAACCATGGGCGGCGTGATGACTCCGCTGATCACCAAAAACACCACCATCCCGACTAAACACAGCCAGGTGTTCTCTACCGCAGAAGACAACCAGTCTGCGGTAACCATTCACGTGGTTCAGGGTGAACGTAAACGTTCAATCGACAACAAGTCGCTGGGTCAGTTTAACCTGGATGGTATTCAGGCTGCACCACGCGGTATGGCGCAGATCGAAGTGACCTTCGACCTCGACGCCGACGGTATTTTGCACGTGTCTGCCAAAGACAAGAATACCGGCCGTGAACAGAAGATCACCATCAAGGCTTCTTCTGGTCTGAGTGAAGAAGAAATTCAGAAAATGGTTAACGATGCCGAAGCCAATGCGGAATCGGATCGCAAGTTTGAAGAGCTGGTGCAGACCCGCAATCAGGCTGACCATTTGATCCACGGTACGCGCAAACAGCTGGAAGAAGCCGGTGACAAACTGCCTGCTGAAGACAAGACCGCGGTTGAAGATGCACTGAAAGCGCTGGAAGTATCAGCAAAAGGCGAAGACAAAGCGGATATCGAAGCGAAAATCCAGGCGCTGGTCCAGGTTTCTGGCAAGCTGATGGAAATGGCTCAGCAGGATGCACAGGCTGCAAGCGGCGATGCCAGCGCGAAGAAAGATGACGACGTTGTCGATGCTGAATTTGAAGAAGTCAAAGACAAAAAATAATTGCCCTTAAGCGGGCACAGTAATCGCGGTATGGCCAAATATCTTCAAGAGAGAGAAAGTTAACACTACTCTCTTTTGAAGAATAAAGAGGATACTCGGTTATTGATAACCAGCACGGGCGTCGAGGAAACTCTGCGCCCGTGCACGCATGTTGAGGGTAGCAAAGGCATGGCTAAGCAAGACTACTATGAGATTTTGGGCGTCGCCAAAACAGCGGATGAGCGTGAAATCAAAAAGGCTTATAAGCGCCTGGCGATGAAACATCACCCGGATCGCAATCAGGGTGATAAAGCATCAGAAAGCAAATTTAAAGAAATTAAAGAAGCCTATGAAATTCTGACCGATGCGCAAAAGCGTGCGGCTTATGATCAATACGGTCACGCAGCCTTTGAACAAGGCGGTATGGGTGGCGGTGGCGGTTATGGCGGCGGCGCAGGCGGCGGAGACTTTAGCGACATCTTTGGTGACGTCTTTGGCGATATCTTTGGTGGCGGCCGTCGTCAACGCGCCAGCCGTGGCTCAGATCTGCGTTACAACATGGACCTGACGCTTGAAGAGGCGGTGCGTGGCGTAACCAAAGAAATACGCATTCCAACACTGGAAGAGTGTGACGTTTGCCACGGCAGCGGTGCCAAAGCCGGCAGCAAGCCTGTCAGTTGTCCAACCTGTCACGGTGCCGGCCAGGTGCAGATGCGCCAGGGCTTCTTTACCGTACAGCAGGCCTGTCCGACCTGTCACGGCCGCGGCAACATCATCAAGGACCCTTGCACCAAATGTCACGGTCATGGTCGCGTAGAGCGTGCCAAGACCCTGTCTGTCAAGATCCCGGCGGGTGTGGACACCGGTGACCGTATTCGTCTCGAAGGTGAAGGCGAAGCCGGTGAGCATGGTGCGCCAGCGGGCGACTTGTACGTACAGGTTCAGGTCAAAGCGCATAAAATCTTTGAACGTGAAGGCAATAACCTGTACTGCGAAGTGCCAATCAATTTTGCGATGGCAGCCCTGGGTGGCGAGATTGAAGTGCCGACCCTGGATGGCCGTGTCAATCTGAAGATCCCTTCAGAAACGCAAACCGGCAAACTGTTCCGCATGCGTGGACGTGGTGTGAAATCCGTTCGCGGTGGCGCGCAAGGCGATCTGCTTTGTCGCGTGGTGGTTGAGACGCCAGTGAGTCTCAACGATAAACAGAAACAGCTGCTTCGCGACCTGGAAGAGAGTTTTGGTGGTGTGTCGGGAGAGAAAAACAGCCCGCGCTCTAAAAGCTTTCTGGACGGTGTGAAAAAGTTTTTCGATGATCTAACGCGTTAAATTTTAAATATATTTAATGTGTTGAAACTCAATCCCTGACTGCAAAGTCGGGGATTTTTATTTATGTATATAATTATAGGGTAAATTTCCCAGACCCTCACCCGGTAAGCGCATAAACGGCTTTTGCTGTCGTCGACATCTGAGTACAATTCGCCACTTATTCCGTGCGATGTGATTTCACGGGTGTCATTTTTAAAAGGAGTACAAAAGAGTGACAAACTTGATTCGTCAATTCTTACGTATGGAAGCCTCGGGCGGTATTGTGTTGATTGTTGCCGCTGTTATTGCCCTGCTGATGGCGAATACTTCGTTAAGCAATCTCTATCTTGAGTTTCTCAATACGCCGGTGACTGCGGGCATTGGGCATTTTATGCTTAACAAACCGCTGTTGCTGTGGGTCAATGATGGACTGATGGCCATTTTCTTTCTGATCGTTGGCCTGGAAGTGAAACGCGAGCTGCTGGAAGGTGCGTTATCCAGTCGTGAACAGGCGCTGTTCCCGGCGATTGCCGCTTTGGGGGGAATGATTGCTCCCGCGCTGATTTATCTGTCATTTAACGGTGCCGATGAGCTGGCGCGTCACGGCTGGGCGATCCCTGCGGCGACCGATATTGCCTTCGCCCTCGGGGTGATGGGGCTGCTAGGCTCACGGGTTCCAACCAGCCTGAAGGTCTTTTTGCTGGCGCTGGCCATTATTGACGACCTCGGTGCTATCGTGATCATTGCCGTGTTCTTCAGCCACGATGTTTCCATATTGGCGCTCACGCTTTCGCTGCTGTCGATTGCTATTCTGGTCTGGCTTAACTGGCGCGGGGTCAGCCAGTTAACCCCATACGTGATTATGGGCATTATCCTCTGGCTGTGTATTCTGCAATCGGGGATCCACGCCACGCTGGCCGGGGTGATCCTTGGTTTCCTTATCCCATTGAAAACGCCAGAAGGGAAGTCGCCGGCACGCCGCGTCGAGCATGGTATTCATCCCTGGGTTGCCTGGCTGATTTTGCCGCTGTTTGCGTTTGCCAATGCCGGGGTCTCCTTGCAGGGTGTCTCGACCGAAGGCGTGTTGTCTCTGTTGCCAATGGGCATCGCTGCCGGGTTACTGATTGGTAAACCGGTGGGTATTATGCTGTTTTGCTGGATCTCGATAAAACTGGGTATTGCCCAGTTGCCGTCGGGGGTTCGCTTTAAGCATATTGCCGCCGTTTCGGTACTTTGTGGTATTGGCTTTACGATGTCGATATTTTTGGCATCGCTGGCATTTGGCGACGCGGACGCATCGATGATGATTTATGCCAAGATCGGCATTTTGCTGGGATCGGTGTTGTCGGCGGTGGCGGGCTATCTGTTGCTGAGTCAGGTGTTACCGGCAAAATCGGTGCAGAAGGCGGGGTAAAATGCGGGGGCCTTGGCCCCCGTTTTACTGCCAAGGGTGCTGGCGCTGATAATCTTGCTTGCCAAAATTTGGGCATAAAAAAACCGGCAAAGCCGGTTTTTTTATCAAGCTCTCAACAGAATGCGATTATTGCATTGCGTTGATTTGCGCAGTCAGGTTTGACTTATGACGCGCAGCTTTGTTCTTGTGGATCAGGCCTTTACAGGACTGACGGTCCACAATTGGTTGCATTGCGTTGAATGCATTTTGTGCAGCTTCTTTGTCACCAGCTGCAATAGCCGTGTGTACCTTCTTGATAAAGGTACGCATCATTGAACGGCGGCTAGCGTTGTGCTGACGGCGTTTTTCTGATTGTACGGCGCGTTTCTTAGCTGATTTGATGTTAGCCAAGGTCCAACTCCCAAATATTTTTCTATTGAGGACAATTCGAAGGCCGAGGAATATGCCTTTTCGGACTTCTTTTGTCAACGGATTTGTGCAAATAAGCGCCGTTTCTCTATGTTCGAACTTCAGATTATTTCATCCGAACTTCAAGCGACACTTGTTACGTTGTGATGGCGCAGGATTTTAACAGCTTCCAGCCACAGAATACAGCCCATCGCAATAAAATTCAGTCAAGAAGTGATTATTCTTCCAACAGAGATTGTTAATGCTGAGTTTTTTTGAGAAAACAGAGAAGGCGTGATGAAAAAGGGGTTTCAACGAAGCCCCGCTGTTTTTCAGGACCCAGTATAGAGATAATCTGCCGACAAGTCGCCCTGATAGCAAAAAAACTGCGTTATCACTGAGAGAATCCTGCGATCCCGCCAATCGCTGGTTAACCTTATGGGCTGTACAAGGTATAATCCGCCGATTTCCTCTGTTTTGAGCCAGCTATGGATTTGAGCCTGTTATGGAGCTAATTCGCGGGATACACAATATTCGGGCACGTCACCACGGGTGCGTACTCACTATTGGCAATTTTGACGGTGTACACCGTGGCCATCAGGCATTGATCGAACAGTTGAAACTGCAAGGTCTACGTCTGGGGTTGCCGGTGATGGTGATGATTTTTGAACCTCAGCCGCTGGAGCTTTTTTCAGCCGAGAAAGCGCCTGCACGCTTGACCAACCTGCGCGATAAGGCAAAGTATCTCGCCGAATGCGGGATTGACTATTTGCTGTGCGTGAAATTTGATCCGCGTTTTGCCGCCAACAACGCGCAGGCATTTGTCTCGCAGCTGCTGGTAGAAAAACTGGGGGTCAAGTTTCTGACCGTTGGCGATGATTTCCGCTTTGGCGCAACGCGTCTCGGGGATTTTACTCTGTTGCAAAAAGCAGGGACGGAGTACGGTTTTGACGTGGTCAGCACGCAGACCTTCCGTGAAGGCGAACGACGCATCAGCAGCACGGCGATCCGTGATGCGCTGCGCGATGACCGCCTCGATCTGGCCGAAAACCTGTTGGGTCATCCCTTCAGTATTTCTGGACGGGTAGTCCACGGTGACAAGCTGGGACGTACGATCGGTTTTCCCACGGCCAATGTGCCGCTAAAACGCCTGGTCAGCCCGGTGAAAGGGGTCTACGCGGTAGAGGTACTGGGCGTTGCGCCACAGCCTATTGCCGGCGTAGCCAACATTGGTACACGGCCTACGGTCAACGGTGTCCGCAAGCAGTTGGAAGTCCATCTGCTTGACACCACATTAGATTTATATGGGTGCCACATTGATGTGGTGCTACGCGCAAAATTGCGCAGTGAACAACGTTTTGCATCGCTCGATGCGTTAAAGCAGCAGATTGCCAACGACGAGCAGACAGCCCGGGAATTTTTTGGGCTAAAGACTTTTTTGGGCTAAAAACCTAGCGCAATCCCCAATAGTAGCCCGGCATTGAGCCGAAAAATGGAACCGAGAATCTATGAGTGACTTTAAGAATACCCTGAACTTACCGGAAACAGGGTTCCCGATGCGCGGCGATTTGGCCAAGCGCGAACCTGCCATGCTGGATAACTGGTATCAGCAGGATCTGTACGGGATTATCCGTGCTGCCAAAAAGGGCAAAAAATCCTTTATTTTGCATGACGGCCCTCCGTATGCGAATGGCAGCATTCATATTGGTCACTCAGTTAACAAGATCCTCAAAGACATTATCGTCAAGTCAAAAGGCATGGCGGGTTTTGATTCGCCGTATGTCCCTGGCTGGGATTGTCACGGTCTGCCGATCGAGCTGAAAGTTGAACAACTGATTGGCAAGCCGGGCGAAAAAGTGACCCCTGCCGAGTTCCGCGCTGCCTGCCGTAAATATGCTGCCGAACAGGTTGAAGGCCAGAAGGCCGACTTTATCCGTCTGGGTGTGCTCGGTGACTGGGATCATCCGTACCTGACCATGGACTTCAAAACTGAAGCCAATATCATTCGCGCATTGGGCAAAATCATCGGCAATGGTCACCTGCTGAAAGGCGCCAAGCCGGTGCATTGGTGTACCGACTGCGGCTCTTCACTGGCAGAAGCCGAAGTGGAGTATTACGACAAGACCTCTCCGGCCATCGATGTGGCATTCAATGCCGTCGATGCCAGTGCCGTTGCGGCGAAGTTTGCCGTCACCACCTTTACCGGACCTATTTCACTGGTTATCTGGACTACCACGCCGTGGACCATGCCAGCCAACCGCGCGATTTCCCTTAACGCCGAGTTTGCTTATCAGCTAGTGCAGATTGCCGATCAATGTCTGATCCTGGCAACGGAACTGGTAGCCAGCGTAATGAAACGCATCGGCGTCAGCGAATGGACAGTTCTTGGCGAGTGCAAAGGTGCCGATCTGGAACTGTTGCGCTTTACGCATCCGTTCCTGGCATTTGATGTGCCGGCAATCCTTGGCGATCACGTTACCCTCGACGCCGGTACCGGTGCGGTGCATACCGCGCCAGGCCACGGTCCTGACGACTTTGTTATTGGTCAGAAATACGGTTTGGAAGTCGCCAATCCGGTCGGCCCGAATGGCTGTTACCTGCCGGGCACCTATCCGTCTCTGGATGGCAAGTTTGTCTTTAAAGCCAACGATCTGATCGTGGAAATCCTGCGTGAGCATGGTGCCTTGCTGCATCTTGAAAAACTGCTCCACAGCTATCCATGCTGCTGGCGTCATAAAACGCCAATCATTTTCCGTGCGACGCCACAGTGGTTTGTCAGCATGGATCAACAGGGTCTGCGTGCCAAATCGCTGCAAGAGATCCAAGGTGTGCAGTGGATCCCGGATTGGGGCCAGGCACGTATCGAAAGCATGGTGGCCAACCGTCCTGACTGGTGTATCTCCCGTCAGCGCACCTGGGGCGTGCCGATGTCGCTGTTCGTGCATAAAGAGACTGAGCAGTTGCATCCGCGTACCCTTGAGCTGATCGAAGAAGTCGCCAAACGCGTGGAAATAGACGGTATCCAGGCCTGGTGGGATCTCAACCCGGAAGATATTCTCGGTGCCGATGCTGCCCATTACAGCAAAGTCCCGGATACGCTGGACGTATGGTTTGACTCGGGTTCAACCCACTCTTCTGTGGTTGATGCCCGCCCTGAATTCCATGGTCACGAACCCGATATGTATCTGG
This sequence comes from Rouxiella aceris, assembly GCF_012933545.1. Lineage (GTDB taxonomy): Bacteria > Pseudomonadota > Gammaproteobacteria > Enterobacterales > Enterobacteriaceae > Rouxiella > Rouxiella aceris. The sequence goes on from NZ_JAADJU010000006.1 coordinate 100,498, forward strand.
AAGGTTCCGACCAGCACCGCGGCTGGTTTATGTCATCGCTGATGATTTCAACGGCAATGAAAGGCCGCGCGCCTTACAAGCAGGTACTGACTCACGGCTTTACCGTGGATGGCAATGGCCGCAAGATGTCAAAATCTATCGGCAACACCGTCAGCCCGCAGGATGTGATGAACAAGCTTGGCGCTGATATTCTGCGTCTTTGGGTCGCCTCAACCGACTACACCGGCGAGATCGCGGTGTCCGACGAGATCCTCAAACGTGCTGCCGACTCTTACCGTCGTATTCGTAACACTGCCCGCTTCCTGCTGGCTAACCTTAACGGTTTTGATCCGGCGCAGCATAGGGTAAAACCGGAAGATATGGTGGTGCTGGATCGTTGGGCGGTAGGCCGCGCCAAAGCCGCACAGGAAGAGATCGTTGCCGCTTACGATCGCTACGATTTCCACGGTGTGGTGCAGCGTCTGATGCAGTTCTGTTCAGTGGAGATGGGATCCTTCTATCTGGATATCATCAAAGATCGTCAGTACACCGCCAAGAGCGATGGCGTGGCGCGTCGCAGTTGCCAGACCGCGCTCTACTATATCTCCGAGGCGCTGGTTCGCTGGATGGCACCGATCATGTCCTTTACGGCTGACGAAATCTGGGGCTTCCTGCCGGGTGCGCGTGAGAAATTTGTCTTCACCGAAGAGTGGTACGATGGCCTGTTTGGTCTGGCTGACAACGAAGCCATGAACGATGAGTTCTGGGACGAGTTGCTGAAAGTACGTGGTGAAGTCAACAAGGTGCTGGAGCAGGCTCGTGCCGACAAACGTCTGGGCGGCTCCCTCGAAGCCTCGGTAACGCTGTATGCGGACGATGCTTTGGCTGGCAAACTCAATAGCCTTGGCAACGAACTGCGCTTTGTGCTGCTGACCTCTGGCGCGAAAGTGGCAGCACTGTCTGCGGCTGACGACACGGCAATCGCCAGCGAATTGGTGAAAGGCCTGAAAATCGGTCTGGAAAAAGCGCAAGGCGACAAGTGTCCGCGCTGCTGGCATTACACCACTGACGTCGGTCATGACGCTGCCCAGCCAGAAGTTTGCGGGCGTTGTGCCACCAATATTGCCGGTGATGGCGAACAGCGTGAATTTGCATAATGACTAAAGTAATGTGTTCAACCGGACTCCGCTGGCTTTGGCTGGCGGTTATCGTGCTGGTGCTGGATCTGGGCAGCAAAATATGGGTTATGGGACATTTCCAGTTGGGCGAATCAATGCCGCTGATCCCGTTTTTCAATCTGACCTATGCCCATAATCCAGGGGCGGCGTTTAGCTTTCTGGCCGATAAAGACGGCTGGCAACGTTGGTTTTTTGCGGGGATTGCCCTGGCCATTGTGATTGCCCTATTGGTGCTGATGTATCGCAGCAGCGCCGCGCAACGCCTGAATAATATCGCCTTTGCGATGATTATCGGCGGTGCGTTGGGCAATCTGTTTGACCGCATGGTCCATGGCTTTGTTATCGACTTTATTGATTTTTACGTCAATGACTGGCATTACCCTATATTCAACCTGGCCGACAGTTTTATCTGCGTCGGGGCGGTGTTAGTTATCCTTGAAGGCTTTATCGCCTCCAAGGATAAAACGGCAAACAATAAGGGATAAGACAATGGCCGAGCAGGTGAAACACGATAGCGCGGTACTGGTGCATTTTACGCTAAAGCTGGAAGACGGTTCGACGGCGGAGTCGACCCTGAGTCACGGCAAACCCGCGTTGTTTCGACTGGGGGATGGCAGTTTGTCTGATGCGCTGGAAAACCAACTGCTGGGGCTGCGCGTAAAGGATAAAAAAGCCTTTACCCTCTCTCCGGAATCGGCGTTTGGCATGCAAAGCCCGGATTTGGTTCAGTTCTTTTCTCGTCGTGACTTTATGGAAACCGGCATTCCCGATGTCGGTACCATTATGTTATTCACTGCCCGCGACGGCAGTGAGATGCCCGGCGTGGTGCGCGAAGTGACAGAAGATTCGATCACTGTCGACTTTAATCACCCTTTGGCCGGGCAGCATATTGATTTTGATATTGAAGTGCTGGCCATCGATCCGCAAATGGAGGCATCCCATGCAAGTGTTACTGGCTAATCCTCGCGGTTTCTGTGCCGGTGTCGACCGCGCCATTACCATTGTGGAACGTGCCCTTGAACTCTATGGCGCACCGATTTTTGTGCGCCATGAAGTGGTACACAACCGTTATGTGGTCGATAGCTTGCGTCAGCGCGGCGCGGTATTTATTGAGCAAATCGATGAAGTGCCGGACGGTTCTATTCTGATTTTCTCCGCCCACGGCGTGTCACAGGCGGTAAGAACGGAAGCCAAATCGCGCGATCTCACGGTATTTGATGCCACTTGCCCGTTAGTGACCAAAGTACATATGGAAGTGGCGCGCGCCAGTCGTAAAGGCACCGAGGCTATTCTGATTGGCCATGCCGGACACCCGGAAGTAGAAGGCACCATGGGGCAGTATAATAATGCTCGTGGCGGGATGTATCTGGTGGAGTCACCGGCGGACGTTGCCCGGCTTCAAGTGAAAGACCCGAATAACCTGTGTTTTATGACCCAGACCACGCTGTCCATTGATGATACCTCGGAAGTGATCGACGCCTTGCGTAGTCGTTTTCCCAAGATCGTCGGGCCGCGTAAAGACGATATCTGTTATGCCACCACTAACCGTCAGGAAGCGGTGCGTAATCTCGCCGATCAGGCTGATGTGGTACTGGTGGTCGGCTCTAAAAACTCTTCCAATTCCAATCGACTGGCGGAACTGGCCCAGCGCGTGGGCAAACCTTCTTACCTGATCGATTCTGCTGCCGATATTCAGGAGCACTGGGTAAAAGGCGCGCTTGGCGTTGGCGTAACGGCGGGCGCTTCGGCTCCGGATATTCTGGTGCAGGAAGTGATTGATCGTCTCAAGACATTGGGTTGTCTGGAGGTGATCAATATGAGCGGACGCGAAGAAAATATCGTGTTTGAAGTGCCGAAAGAACTGCGTATCGATGTGAAGGCGGTTGACTGATCACGCCGACTTGAAAAATCAATTTTAGTAGCAGTCTGATGCCGGTGTTTATCACCGGCATTTTTTTATCTGTAAAAACTGCTAGTGGTTGGCAGACAGACGGAACAGATGCTGTCCCGCGCCCCGAGTGGCAGTGTTGACCTGCAACAGTGCGCCATCGATATCGCCAGGAGTCGCCAGGCCTTTGCGCGCCGAGGTAATAAACAGCTGACGCATATCGGCACCGCCAAAGGTACAGCAACTGGGTTGCGCTACCGGCAGTGACAAGGTATCCAGCGTCAGCAATTCTCCCTGATTAATTTGCTGACGGAGCAGGCAGTGACCTCCCCAACAGGCGGTGAGCAGCAGGCCATCTTCGCTTAATGTCGAACCGTCTGGCGTTTTGTCACCGGAGGAAAAACAGGAAATTTTCAGCGGGTTGATACGACGGGCATTACCAGAATAGAAGCGGTTTTGCATACTGTCAGCAAACCAGACTTTACCTTCATACCAGGCCAGCGTATTGGGGATCCCCACCTTATCCATCATCACTAGCGGTAGTTCATCACCCATTTCAAAACGATACCAGGCACCAATTTTCGCCTCTTCTTGCCGATCCATGGTGCCAAACCACAGTGAGCCATCTGGCGCAATGGCCGCTTCATTAGGTCGCGTCCCTGCTTCTCCGGGATAACCGCACAGTAGCTCGGTGTGCTCAGTCTGGTAGTCATACAGTGACAGGCCATTCTCGGCGACCAGCAGAAAGGTCTCCGCCTTCTCGGTTAACAATGCAGCGCTGCATAAGGCGGGCAGGGTGCGTTGTTCAAACGCTTGCGTATCCGGCCAGTAACGCAGCAAACGCTGGTTGAGGATATCCATCCACAGCAGGGATTGACTGCGCTGACACCATACCGGGGTTTCGCCCAACTCGGCACGATAGTCGCAGACGGCGGTGATCGCAGACCGTAAAAATGTGGACATAAACAGTTCTCCTGCAGGGTGTAAAAGGTTGCTGTTGAATAAGTTTAGTCGCATGGGGTGGCAAAGGGGAGACCGGCAGGCAAGATTACCCACAGAACAGATAAAAAAAGGCCTGCTGAAAATTCAGCAGGCCATTCAATCGACAATAATCGAAGGCTACAATTATTAGAAGTTGTAGTACAGGCGAACCAGGTTGATATCGCCGATTTTATCAGTAGAGTTGGTGATCACGTGTTCAACGTCAACCTGGAAGCCATAGTTAAGCTTAAGGGATACGCCCAGGCCGTTATCGGTACGTTGGTAGTTACGACCGCTAACGTATTCCAGATGGTCACCCATAAAGTAAGGTTTGACGCTCTGAATCGCATAGCTATTAATCGGGAAGGTATAGCCAGCGTTATATTCTACGCCGTAGGCATTGCCCGCGAAGTAGTTCTGGTCATTGGCGATTTTGGTCATCAGGAAGTTATGATACCAACCGCCGCCAGCAGAGAAGCTCCAGTTGCCTGGGGTCCATGCCAATGCAGTACCGAGAATGCTTTGGTCATAATCTTTAGAATCGACTTTGGTGCGGCTCTTAACTTCAGCACTAGTGAAGTTATAAGCTGTACCCCATGCCAGATTTTTGGTGATATGCCAGTTGGTACCCAAAGAACCGCCGCCTTTACGTTTATAGGCCAGGCTGTTGCCGTTGACCAGCAAATCGTCGTCAGGTAACAGATAGGCACCATACAGATCAACTGGACCAGCAGCATATTTATATTTCAGCATCTTACGTGAACGATAAGAACCATCGTAGTCACCGTTGATACCGTTACCTGGTGCCTGGGCCAACATATCGTAGTCCCAAACGTCGGTTTTAGCGCCGACTACATCATAGTAAATGCTGTTTTGCTGACCAAAGGTCAGAGTACCGTAGGTGTTGCTTTTGAAACCGGTATACAGTTGACGACGGGTAGTGTCATGTACACCTTTCTGGTAGTGCTGATCCCAACTGAATACAGCCGGAATGTTTACACCAACTTCGTAGTAGTTAACCCAGTGAATGTCATCAAACAGGTAATAGTCAGCGCTGAAGCGGAAACGGGTGCCGCCGTCATAGCCGTTGTTTTTGAAAGAACCCTTATCGGAACCACCCATAGTGTTCTGGAACTGCGGACGGATGCTACCACCGACTTTAAAATCAAGGCGGCTAAGCAAATCATAAGGTTTTGGATCTTGTTTGATAAGTGTGATTTCTGCCTGTGCAGCAAAAGATGCACCACCTAATAACACCCCGGCGGCGACAATTTGTGAAACCCTATTCATTTTAAATTTCATAAAGACTCCAGGTGCCAATCATTTGTTAGCATCCTAATGTTCCCCTGTTGCGAGCAGAGAAGGATTAACGAGCATATTAAAATCGCGGTTCAATTTTATCTAATAGATAAAAGAAAAAATTGCGCCAGCGCGTGTTTATTACAATTTTATTAATGACTAATTCAATAACATGTCGTGATTATTCTTAAGCTTATTAAACGGCTGCTTTTAAAATAATATTTCGACTTAAAATTAGTCAGCTAGTTATTAACATATTCAGACAATAAAATCCAAGAACCAAATATGAATTATTTATATAATCACTAATTAATAGGCACAGAGTGCTAAAAAAACCATGATTAGACGCTGATTAATTGACTGATTATTCACTGATGTGAATGATTATTCACGGAGGCCGTGCTGAGGAAATCTTGTTGCTAATCGTTGGTTTATGTTGTCTGGCATGGGTGAGATCGGACATTCTGCTGTCAACGGGCCGATAGATTTTACTGATGTTAGCGAGCCTATAACATAATTTTCTAATTATGCGCCAATTTTACTAGCCGTGATGCGTCGGGGTGGTTAACCTGATTTGAGTTTTACGGCAGTACACATTTAAAAAGAGAGAGATTATGACTAAAGCTGATATCCGCATGGCGATAGCCGGTTCCGGTGGGCGAATGGGACGCCAACTGATCCAGGCCGTACAACAAGCGGAGGGCGTAGTCCTCGGCGCGGCATTAGAGCGCAAAGGTTCTTCATTAGTCGGTACCGATGCGGGCGAACTGGCTGGCGTGGGTGCACTAAATGTCGTGGTGAGCGATGATCTTGCTGCCGTGGCAGACCATTTCGATATCCTCATTGATTTTACGCGCCCTGAAGGCACGCTGGAGCATCTGCGTTTTTGTCAGCAACAGGGTAAAGGCATGATTATCGGCACTACCGGCTTTGATGATGCGGGTAAGGCGGCAATCAGGCAGGCGGCGACCGAAATCCCAGTGGTTTTTGCCGCCAACTTTAGCGTTGGCGTTAATGTGGTACTCAAGCTGCTTGAGAAAGCGGCGAAAGTGATGGGCGATTATACCGATATTGAAATTATTGAAGCCCATCATCGCCATAAGGTTGATGCACCATCAGGTACTGCACTGGCCATGGGCGAAGCTATCGCCGGGGCGCTGGGACGGGATCTGAAGGAGTGCGCGGTCTATGCGCGGGAAGGCTATACCGGCGAGCGCGATCCCAAGAGTATTGGTTTTGCTACCATTCGTGCCGGTGATATTGTCGGCGAGCACACCGCCATGTTTGCTGATATTGGCGAACGGGTAGAGATTACACACAAGGCTTCCAGCCGCATGACCTTTGCGAATGGGGCTGTTCGTGCAGGAAAGTGGTTATCATCTAAGAAATCAGGTCTTTTTGATATGCGAGATGTCTTGGGTCTCGATGATTTATAAGGTTCTCCAACAATCGTGATGTGGTTGTTTTAATCATAGTGTTTTGATAAAAGGGCAGTTATTTTATTGCCCTTTTCTTTTATTGTAATAATCAGGTCTTCCCTCCATTTTTCATCTTTGCTCCCCATTTGTTCATGTCTTCCTGTCTGTTATTGCCGTTTTGAACAAAAAACAACCAGCCCGTTTCACTGCTCGCTGCCTAAAATGAGGGTAATGCCGAATTTTTCAGACAAACGGTCTCGCAAACGTTTACTATGCTTACTTATCCTGTCCTTTTATCGCTATCAGACGCTCATTTCGCTGAGTGAAGCAAAAAACAGTAAAATAATGGTGCTTTTGGTGGACAAAGCCAACGCCCATCATTAGAATGCGCGCAATTTGCCGAAAATTAGCTCTGAGGGCGATTTTTGCATTGATTTAGAGCGATGAATCTGAATTAATATGCAAATATTATGATTGATTATTCCTGGAGGATGCTTTGATAAAGTCAGCGCTATTGGTTCTGGAAGACGGAACCCAATTCCACGGTCGTGCCATCGGGGCAGAAGGAACGGCAGTGGGGGAAGTGGTCTTCAATACCTCAATGACCGGTTATCAAGAAATCCTCACTGATCCTTCCTATTCTCGCCAGATCGTCACTCTTACTTATCCCCATATCGGCAATGTCGGCACGAATTCCGCTGATGAAGAATCCTCCGCAGTACACGCTCAAGGCCTGGTTATCCGCGATCTTCCCCTTATTGCCAGCAACTACCGCAATGAAGAAAATCTGTCTGATTACCTGAAACGCCAAAATATCGTCGCCATCGCCGATATTGACACACGCAAGCTGACGCGTCTGTTGAGTGAAAAGGGTGCGCAGAACGGCTGTATTATTGCCGGGGATTCGCCTGATGCCGCATTGGCATTGGCAAAAGCCAAGGGCTTCCCGGGTTTGAAAGGGATGGATCTGGCGAAAGAAGTGACGACTAAAGAGTCATATGACTGGCTGCAGGGTAGCTGGGAGCTTGAAGGCGGATTGCCGGACGCGAAAAACGCCGACCAACTGCCGTTCCATGTCGTCGCTTATGACTACGGGGTTAAGCGTAATATTCTGCGCATGTTGGTGGATCGCGGTTGCCGTCTGACGGTGGTTCCGGCACAGACCCCGGCTGCAGAGGTACTGAAACTTAATCCAGACGGTATTTTCCTGTCTAACGGTCCTGGTGACCCGGAGCCATGTGATTATGCCATCGAGGCCATCAAAGCCTTTTTAGCCACCGAGATCCCGGTATTTGGTATCTGTCTCGGTCATCAGTTGCTGGCTTTGGCCAGCGGTGCCAAAACGGTCAAAATGAAGTTTGGCCACCACGGCGGTAACCATCCGGTTAAGAATCTTGATAATAATACCGTGATGATCACCGCGCAAAACCATGGTTTTGCTGTTGATGAAGCCAGTCTGCCAGCCACATTACGCACCACGCATAAATCGCTGTTTGACGGTTCATTGCAGGGGTTGCACCGCACCGACAAGCCTGCGTTCAGCTTCCAGGGACACCCTGAGGCGAGCCCAGGTCCGCACGATGCCGCACCTTTGTTCGATCACTTTATTGAACTGATCGAAAACTACCGTAACAGCGATAAGTAACTGAACAGGAGCGAAAAAGAATGCCAAAACGTACAGATATTAAAAGCATCCTGATTCTGGGCGCCGGTCCGATCGTGATCGGCCAGGCCTGTGAGTTTGACTACTCGGGTGCTCAGGCGTGTAAAGCGCTGCGTGAAGAAGGTTACCGCGTCATTCTGGTGAACTCTAACCCAGCCACCATTATGACTGACCCGGAAATGGCCGATGCCACTTACATCGAGCCAATCCACTGGGAAGTGGTACGCAAAATCATAGAAAAAGAACGTCCAGACGCCGTGCTGCCGACCATGGGCGGCCAAACCGCGCTGAACTGTGCGCTGGAGCTGGAACGTAAAGGCGTGCTTGCCGAGTTTGGCGTCACCATGATTGGCGCCACCGCCGACGCCATTGATAAAGCGGAAGACCGTCGTCGCTTTGATCAGGCCATGAAAAAAATCGGTCTGGGTACCGCCCGTTCCGGTATTGCACATAATATGGAAGAGGCCCTCGCCGTGGCGGCGGACGTCGGTTTCCCGTGCATTATTCGCCCTTCCTTTACTATGGGCGGCACCGGCGGCGGTATTGCCTATAACCGCGAAGAGTTTGAAGAGATCTGCGAACGCGGTCTGGATCTCTCCCCAACCAAAGAGCTGCTGATTGATGAGTCGCTGATTGGTTGGAAAGAGTATGAAATGGAAGTGGTGCGCGATAAAAACGACAACTGCATCATCGTCTGCTCCATTGAAAACTTTGATGCCATGGGCATCCATACCGGTGACTCTATCACCGTGGCCCCGGCGCAAACGCTGACCGACAAAGAATATCAAATCATGCGTAACGCCTCGCTGGCGGTGCTGCGTGAAATTGGCGTCGAGACGGGCGGTTCCAACGTCCAGTTCTCCGTTAACCCAAAAGATGGTCGTCTGATCGTTATCGAAATGAACCCGCGTGTGTCGCGCTCTTCTGCGCTGGCTTCGAAAGCGACCGGTTTCCCGATTGCCAAAGTGGCCGCCAAGCTGGCAGTGGGTTATACCCTCGACGAGCTGATGAACGATATCACCGGTGGTAAAACTCCGGCGTCGTTTGAACCGTCCATTGACTATGTGGTTACCAAAATTCCTCGCTTTAATTTCGAGAAATTTGCCGGTGCCAATGACCGTCTGACTACCCAGATGAAATCCGTCGGTGAAGTGATGGCCATTGGCCGCACCTTCCAGGAATCAGTGCAGAAAGCGCTGCGCGGTCTGGAAGTCGGTGTCAGCGGTTTTGACCCAAAAGTCAGCCTGGATGATCCCGAAGCGCTGACCAAAATCCGTCGTGAATTGAAAGACGCCGGTTCCGATCGTATCTGGTTTATCGCCGATGCCTTCCGTGCCGGGATGTCTGTTGACGGTATTTTTAACCTGACCAATGTCGATCGTTGGTTCCTGGTGCAGATTGAAGAGCTGGTGCAGTTAGAAAACAAGGTTGCCGAAGGCGGCTTTACGGCTCTGACCTATGATTTACTGCGCACGCTGAAACGCAAAGGCTTTGCCGACCTGCGTCTGGCAAAACTGGTGGGCGTTTCTGAAAGTGAAATGCGCAAACTGCGCCACAAGTATAATCTGCACCCGGTGTATAAGCGTGTTGATACCTGTGCTGCCGAGTTTTCTACCGACACGGCATATATGTACTCCACCTATGAAGAAGAGTGCGAGTCCAACCCGACCCACGACAAACCAAAGATTATGGTGCTGGGTGGCGGTCCAAACCGCATTGGTCAGGGCATCGAGTTTGACTACTGCTGCGTTCATGCTTCTTTGGCGCTGCGCGAAGATGGTTATGAAACCATTATGGTCAACTGTAACCCTGAAACAGTATCTACGGACTATGACACCTCCGATCGTCTCTACTTTGAATCGGTGACGCTGGAAGATGTGCTGGAAATCGTGCGCATTGAACAGCCGAAAGGCGTTATCGTGCAGTATGGTGGCCAGACTCCGCTGAAACTGGCCCGTGAGTTGGAAGCTGCCGGGGTGCCGATTATCGGTACCAGCCCGGATGCTATCGACCGTGCCGAAGACCGCGAACGTTTCCAGCAGGCGGTTAACCGTCTGGGACTGAAACAACCTGCAAATGCCACCGTCGCTACTATCGACGTGGCGGTAGAAAAAGCCAGCGTGATTGGTTATCCACTGGTGGTGCGCCCTTCTTATGTCCTCGGCGGCCGCGCAATGGAGATTGTCTATGACGAAATCGACCTGCGTCGTTACTTCCAGAATGCAGTCAGTGTGTCTAACGACGCGCCGGTATTGCTGGACCGCTTCCTTGATGATGCCATTGAAGTCGACGTAGATGCCATCTGCGACGGTGAGCGCGTACTGATTGGCGGCATTATGGAACATATCGAACAGGCGGGGGTACACTCCGGTGACTCGGCGTGTTCACTGCCGGCTTACACCCTGAGCAAAGAGATTCAGGATGTAATGCGCCAGCAAGTTGAAAAACTGGCGTTTGAACTGTCCGTTCGTGGCTTGATGAATGTGCAGTTTGCGGTGAAAAACAACGAAGTCTACCTGATTGAAGTTAACCCGCGCGCCGCGCGTACCGTACCTTTTGTATCAAAAGCGACCGGTGTAGCGCTGGCTAAAGTGGCAGCCCGCGTCATGGCTGGCCAAACGCTGACCGAGCAGGGGATCACCGTAGAAGTTATCCCGCCATACTACTCGGTTAAAGAAGTGGTGCTGCCGTTTAACAAGTTCCCTGGCGTTGACCCGATCCTTGGGCCAGAGATGCGTTCGACCGGTGAAGTGATGGGCGTTGGCCGGACTTTTGCCGAAGCCTTTGCCAAAGCGCAATTAGGTAGCCAGTCAGGCATGAAGAAAGCCGGTCGTGCTTTACTCTCTGTGCGTGAAGGCGATAAGGCCCGCGTGGTCGATTTGGCCGCCAAACTGCTAAAACGCGGCTTTGAACTGGATGCCACTCATGGTACTGCCGTGGTTCTGGGCGAAGCGGGGATTAATCCGCGCCTGGTCAACAAGGTGCATGAAGGTCGTCCACATATTCAGGATCGTATCAAAAACGGTGAATACGTTTATATCGTCAATACCACCGCCGGTCGTCAGGCGATTGAGGACTCTAAACTGATCCGCCGCAGCGCACTGCAGTATAAAGTGCACTATGACACCACCCTGAACGGCGGTTTTGCTACCGCGATGGCGTTATCTTCTGACCCGACAGAGCAGGTGACGTCGGTGCAGGAAATGCATGCCAAAATCAAAGCCATGTAATTTGGCTGGCTGACGCCACCTAGTGGCGTCAAAGAGTTGAAGGCGCAGCATTATGCTGCGCCTGAGTTTTATGACCAAGTCGTCTTGATAATCGAGATACCCGGGCATAGCACACCTAGGGGCGCTCCGGCGGGCAAGCCCGCTACGACCCCAACGGTGCACTCTCCCTAATAACGGACTTTGTCAGCCGTCTGAGGCGCAGCATAATGCTGCGCCTTTGTTTTTTTATCAGCCCGGGTTTTTCCTGGCGGGCAAAGTTGCGTATGCTGAATAAAAACCATTTTTACCTGGGAGCGATATGATCCTGATTATTTATGCCCATCCTTATCCGCGACATTCTCACGCCAATCAACTGTTGCTGGAGGAAATAAAGGATCTTCCGACGGTAAAAATCCGATCTCTTTACGATCTCTATCCGGACTTTAATATTGATATTAAGGCGGAACAACAAGCCGTCGAGCAGGCTGATTTGGTGGTTTTTCAGCACCCCTTACAGTGGTACGGCATGCCGCCGTTGCTGAAATTATGGATCGATAAAGTGCTGGAGCACGGCTGGGCATATGGTCATGACGGCAATGCCCTGCAAGGCAAATCCTGCCTATGGGCGGTGTCCAGCGGCGGTAATGAGCAGCATTTCGAACTGGGTAGCTATCCCAATTTTGCCGCGCTGGCGCAGCCACTTGAGGCGACAGCGATTTACTGCGGCATGAAATGGCTGCCGTATTTTGCTTTGCACAATACCTTTACCTGTGACGAAGTCGCATTGCGCGCGGGGGCACAAGCGTACCGACAACGATTACTACAGTGGCAGTCGACCTGCCAGCCACAAGCGGGAGAGAGCAGCCATGGATAATCACCGCATGATGATTGAAGGGCTGATTTATCTCGGTTCGGCGGCGCTGTTTGTGCCTATTGCCGTACGTTTGGGTTTGGGATCGGTACTGGGCTATCTGATTGCCGGTTGTATTATCGGCCCTTGGGGACTGAAATTGGTTGCCGATGCCGAGTCTATTTTGACCTTTGCCGAAATTGGCGTGGTATTGATGCTGTTTATTATCGGCCTGGAGCTGGATCCCAAACGGCTATGGACTTTGCGTGCCTCGGTGTTTGGCGGCGGTAGTATGCAGATGCTGTGTTGTGGACTGTTGCTCAGCCTGTTTTGTGCCTTACTGGGACTGGACTGGAAAATTGCCGTATTAATTGGCCTGACACTGGCACTTTCTTCCACGGCGATCGCCATGCAGGCCATGAGTGAGCGCAGTCTGACCCCGGCCCCCATTGGCCGCAGCGCCTTTGCCGTATTGCTGTTTCAGGATATTGCCGCGATCCCGTTAGTCGCCATGATCCCCTTGCTGGCCAGCAGCGGCGGGACGACGACGCTACTGGACTTTGGTTTGTCAGCGGCAAAAGTAGTTGCGGCACTGGCGGCGGTGATCCTGCTGGGGCGCTACGTGACCCGACCTTTGCTGCACTTTGTTGCTCGTTCCGGTATGCGCGAGGTATTCAGCGCCGTGGCGTTATTTTTGGTGTTCGGGTTTGGCATTTTGCTGGAAATGGCCGGACTATCGATGGCGATGGGTGCGTTTCTGGCCGGTGTTATGCTGGCCAGCTCCGAATATCGCCATGCTCTGGAAAGTGATATTCAGCCGTTTAAAGGCTTGCTGCTCGGTTTGTTCTTTATTGGCGTTGGCATGTCGATCGATTTTGGCACTTTGGTTAACCATCCACTGCTGATTGCCGGGCTGCTGCTGGGCTTTATGCTACTCAAGGCCGCCATGTTGTGGCTGATCGCGCCCTGGTTGGGCGTGCCAAAACGCCAGCGCGGTCTGTTTGCCATCCTGGTGGGTCAGGGGAGCGAGTTTGCTTTTGTTATCTTCAGCGCTGCGCAACTGGCAGGGGTGTTGCCTGACGACTGGGCGAAATCGTTGACACTGGCCGTGGCTTTATCAATGGCGGTAACGCCGCTGCTATTGGTTGTTGCCAACCGGCTGGAGCGCTATGCACCACAGGATGACCGTCCGCAGGATGTTATTGATGATGAACATGCCAGCGTCATTATCGCCGGCTTTGGCCGTTTTGGACAAATTGCCGGACGTCTGTTGCTGGCTAATAACGTGCATACGGTGGTCCTCGATCATGATCCTGACCATATCGAGACGCTGCGCAAGTTTGGTACCAAAGTGTTTTATGGCGACGCCACGCGCGTTGATTTGCTCGAGTCGGCCGGCGCGGCGCAGGCTAAGGTATTGATTAATGCCATTGATGACGTTGAAGCCAATCTGGCGCTAACCCGTTTGGCCAAAGAAAACTTCCCCAATCTGAAAATTATTGCCCGCGCCCGTGACGTTGATCACTGGTATCAATTGCGTCAGTTAGGGGTAGAAGCGCCGGAGCGTGAGCTGTTTGAAGGCTCGCTGCGAGTCGGGCGCGAAACCCTGGAAATCCTCGGCCTGGACCCTTACGAAGCCAGAGAAAAAGCGGATATTTTCAAACACTACAACCTGAAAATGCTGGAAGCGACGCTGGATAATTATCAGGACACCGAGTTCCGTATCGCCAGTATGCAACGTGCGCGGGATATGTTGTCGGCGGCCATTGAACAGGACCATATGCGCCAGGGAGAACAGCAGCAAAGCTGGCGGGGTAGCATAGATGGTAAAGCGCCTGAAAATGAAGTAATCGAGGCAAAGTAAGCCGGGAGCGGCATTCGTAAAATAGCGAGCATAGTATTATTTTTATGCTCGCTATTTTATTAAGATAATTCTTTGCAGTAATGAGGGTTTTCTACTTCTTATTGTGAAGCTGTTAAATCTGATAATTTATCCTTATATTAATAGTGAACTGTTATTTTAAAGTTGATTCATTAAAAAGGATTTATTGTGAATAAAGCTTACATTGCAAAAACGATTAATATCACACTGCTACCGGTGGCAATATTGTTATCCGGCAATCTGATGGCGGCGGAAAGTCATGATCATATTTATATTGCGGGTCCTACGCATTTTTCCGAAAATGAACAAGGAAATTTTGAATTAAAAAATTTGCCAGAAACCGTCAGCAAACAGGATATTCACTGGTTCTCAACTTATAGCGACTACGATGCGGCACGCTATTTTAAACCCAATGGCTTCTCTGTACAGGCGGGGGCACCATATAAACTGGCAACCGGTAATATTCGGTTAACGGCCGCGGTTAAAATTGCGGGGCAATACCAGGCCGTTAGTCACTATTTTTGTCAGGATAGTTCGGTGGTGAAATGTGATGGCATCATTGCGCCGCAGCGCGCCAACGCCGGGGAATGGGTCACCGTCGATGCGGCGTCCAGGGTTATACCTGCCAGAGAGCAGCGTCAAAGCTATTTGTGGCAGTTTGATCAGAATGCCAATAGCTATTTAAAAGATGTGGTCATAAATCGCGGTCAGCTGTCATTTACCGTTCCGGAACTGAAAGAAAGCAAGAAGATTTCTCTGTCTGTAACAATAAGTGAAAAAAATGCGGCCATGCCGCAAACGCGTACTTCCGTGGTCAAACATGATATCTGTCTGATTGGGAAAAATGGTGATGATTGCGGTGCCATTGATAATCCGCGACCGGTGGTAGAACTCACCGCTTTTGATTATCAGTATAACGATAGCAATTTAGCTAAATTTAAAACAGGTACCAAGGTGCTGGATAAAGGTACGGTTTATACCTGTGTTGAAGCCGGGAAATGCCAGGATCCGCAGTATCGACCCGCTACAGTGCATAGCAATCAACCTTCAAAAGGTGCTGAAGCCTGGATTAGAAGTTATTTCTAAATGCATCAGTTGGTGATAAAAAATCGGGGAGCGCAGGCTCCCCGATTTTTTATTGAAGCATAGAATTAGCTAAGCGCTACTTTAATTCCCAGAGCAATT
This sequence comes from Rouxiella aceris, assembly GCF_012933545.1. Classification (GTDB taxonomy): domain Bacteria; phylum Pseudomonadota; class Gammaproteobacteria; order Enterobacterales; family Enterobacteriaceae; genus Rouxiella; species Rouxiella aceris. Next base: position 116,030 of record NZ_JAADJU010000006.1, read on the forward strand.
AATACACCGCCCAACAGTTTATCTATCAGCTTCTGCGCCTTGGCCAGTCCGCGACGCACTGGACCGCTCTGGATCAGGATCACCAGCAGTGGCCACCAGATCATTGACAGGCAGACTATAATCGAGGCATACCAGAATTTTTCGCCAAGACTCGAATCCACTTGCAGCACCTGGGTGAACATGGCCAGAAAGAACAGCGTGGCTTTGGGATTGAGCAAATTGCACAGATAGCCCTGCACAAAGGCTTTATGCAGCTTGACCGGCTGTTGCGTCAGGTTATCGAGGTTCATTTTGCTATTGGTGTGTGAAAATAATGCCTGTATCCCGACCCAGATAAGATAAGCCGCGCCAACATATTTCAGCAGGCTAAACAGCCAGGGGGTGGTGGTGATCACCACCGCCAGCCCGGCCACGCAATAAGACATATGGGTGATAACCCCGCAGACCACGCCCAATGACGTCATCATTGCCGCCAGCCGCGGATAACGTGCCGCATTTTTAATGACCAAAAAGAAATCCGGACCCGGGGAGATCATGCCCAACGTCGCGATTGTGGCGATAAATAAAGAGGTTTCAAGCATTAAACGGACCGTTCTCAACAAGCAAAGAAAATTTTGCCGGGATCATACGCTAATTGTGTTTTTTTAACAGGGGGGAGGCATGGTCGGCCATTTCGTTTGTATACTAAATAGACCAGGATGTATTAGTGGCTTTACACGCAGGATAGCTCCGGGTGTGATGGCAGTTTTATTCGCTGCTTATTTTTACTGGTGCAGTGCTATTAAGTCGGGATTTACGATTTATTTAGCGTGTTACGCTAAATTGCCTGCTGTTGGCTAAGAGCTATCTTATATCTTTATCACCCTGGCTCGTCGCTATCGACGAGAGATTGGCCTTTCCGTATAGTGACAGCACTTTTCGTTCTGGCAGAAATTTCTCATTTTTTGAGAAAATTACTGCGTTTCTCTAGCTGATCAGTGAGCTGTTTACATTGATCGGTTATAGGCCGGTGGTCTTGCTGGCAGCGCCAGAGTATTGGGTCGAGAATTTTTTCCTGGTCTGCTGGTTGTCGGCCAACCACGAACAGATTCTTATTTGCACTTCTACACAAGGTTTCACCATGATTATCAGCCTGATCGCTGCAATGGCAGCGGATCGCGTTATCGGTATGGAAAATGCCATGCCATGGCATTTACCCGCTGACCTGGCCTGGTTCAAACGTAATACGTTGAACAAACCGGTCATTATGGGGCGTAAGACGTTTGAGTCTATCGGTCGCCCCCTGCCTGGTCGTTTGAATATTGTCATCAGCAGTCAGCCGGGTACCCATGAGGGTGTCACTTGGGTGACGTCGGTAGAGGCGGCCTTCCTGGCGGCGAATGAAGCCGAAGAAGTGATGGTGATGGGCGGCGGCCGGGTCTATGCCCAATGCCTGGACCTCGCCAATCGCCTGTATCTGACCCATATTGATGCTGAAGTTGAAGGGGATACGCATTTCCCGGACTACGAGCCCGACGAATGGGAAAGCGTGTTTAGCGAGTTCCATGATGCTGATGAAGCCAATTCTCACGGCTACTGTTTCGAGATCCTCGATCGTCGCGGCTAACCGGCGACAGGGGACAAAAAGCACCTTGGCAGTTAATTCCGGACAGTTTAGGAATTGAAAGCCAAGAACCGTAGTTTCTGGCTGAGGCAAATATCGCTGTAAGCCAGATTTCTACGTGCAATAAAATAAATTTTTATAAAACTGCATTGAATGATCGCCATATCAGGATTTATCGCCGATTTTGACCGTGCAGCACCTTGGTAATCTGCCTTATTTCTGCATACGCAATAAACGACACACCATCAATCCCTATCTGAAGTGCTCTATTCTGTGATATTACTCATTCTATACTTTAGTTCAGCAAACTATACTTAAGAATAGTAAATGGAATAATATGCATTTAAATCATACACAATAATGATCTTACTGAGCTATTCGCAATTTCTCAGGGGCATAAACACAGCTCGATAAAAATAGCATAATTAACCGATTGGATATTTACCATTATTTAACAAGGAGTTTTAATATGGTGGTTAAATTTGAATTATTTAATTTTAATGATATACATAGCAAAGATCTCAAAGATTTTTATTGTCTCAGGAAAAAAATATTTAAAGATAAGTTAGACTGGTTGGTAAAATGTAAAAACGGAATGGAGTTTGATGAATATGATAGTAAAAATGCATCATATCTTATGGGAAAGAGAGAAAATGAAGTCATCTGCGGTTGTAGGTTTATTGATATGAAACTACATAACATGTGTACGGGAGTTTTCTATAAATATTTCGATAATATAAAAATACTCAAAGGGAATTATGTTGAAATGACTCGCATACTTATTGATAAGGAAAAGGTTTTTGATTTCGAACATATAATTAATCTTAGGCTGAATTTTTTCCTTAACATTCATACTGTCGCAAAAGAGTCAGGCTATGAAGGAATTTATGCTGTTGCCACTGAACAACTCCTAAAAAGTTTGATTAAATCAGGATGGGAGATAAAAATACAACAGCGGGGAATGTCAGAAAAAAATGAATATCTATATTTAATTATTATGCCAACAGATGAAAAGGCCATCATTGGGCTGAAGGAAAAATTAAAAAAAATTACCGTTTAATTATAGTATACAATAATGTATGCACTTTAAAATATTTAGAATTTCATATAATTATTGGTGACCTGCTGCATATTAAAGGTTATCGTGTAGACGGTCACCGAACGTAATAATAAGATGGCGCATTGCTAACCGTTAGTTTAGAATGTCATCATGACTTAACATGTTGAATTAAATCATTTTATTGGTGGGGTGGTAATTAGTTTTGCATCAGAAGCTAATCTTATAGCATGCTTGGCATTAACCGCTGCTAACTTATTCACGACTTTGGCCATATGGAATTTAACTGTATACTCAGTTATGCCTAAAATTATAGCAATCTCTTTATAGGTTTTACCTATAGCAGCCCAATAAAGAATCTCATTTTCTCTTTTGGTGATATTTATGCTGCTGGTTTTATTGTTTTTTTCGAAAAACTCATATAAGGATAATAATTTTTGGTGTATCTTTACAAAGAGTGAAAATTGTTTTTCAATATTTAATAAAGTCCCTCTCTCCTTTTTAATGGTTTCATGATTGAATATTGAAAGTAGCGCAAGGTTGTTTTTATAGTCATGAATTATAAAAGTGTGACCACTATTAATAAGGTACTCTTTTGCATGAAGCATCACTTTTGGCAGAACCAGTTTAGATGAAATCATAATTTCTTCATCCCAGTCAAAACTCTCCACTCTTGACAATGCTTTCAGTACTACTGGGTCGACCATTTGATGGCGATGTTTCACATATAAATCAAACCATTCAGGGTGATTGTTTATAATACAAATATCATTTAAATCTTTTTTACTGATGATAAAGTATCCAAATTTAATTTCTTTATTTTCTAAAAGCTTCTCATTTAAAATAAATTCTATCTTGCTATTTATCTCTTCGTTAGCATAAAAATTTGACATTATATTCATTCTCTCATAATTAATATTTATGATATTTAAAACATGTAATGACGCCCTCGAATTTTAATTACATAAATGACCCTTGAATCTAATTATTTTAAAAGTATTCACAACCCATACAAAAAGTATATAACATAGCACAATTTCACAAGCGGGTGAAATAAAGTAAATGGTTTTAGTTGTTGAGGTTTTTTTATTTGATAGCATAGATATAATAAGACGGGAGCTGTATTTTAGCGGTATTGAATCTGTAGCCGTAAATATCCGATTAGGGCGAAACCGCAACCGCGTTTTGCGGTGCGGCTAATCAGGTTGTGCACGTTTAAATATAAATTTATTTCTGTGTTTGTAAGGATCACGAAGGAATTTGGCGTTCAGTGCCGTTTTGCTTTATTGCCGACTGGTCGCTCAGGTTAAGTCGTCTGCATTAACCTGGCGATAGCACAAAGCTTACAGGGCGCTCGGTGCCTGTAGGTCGTCTTTTTCTTCGCGGCGGTTAGAGGGCTGAGTAAACCAGGCCTGATCTTCCCAGCGCAACATGGTTAAATCACCGCCCCAGCAGCAGCCGGTATCCAGCGCATAAATGCCTTCTGGCGTGCCTTTACCTTCCAGCGATGCCCAATGGCCAAAGAGAATGCTATAACCCTGCTCTACCACCGGACTCGGCAGTGCAAACCAGGGTTTCAGCGGACGTGGTGCATTCTCTGGCGTATCTTTGCAAATCATATCCAACTGACCGTTGGGGAAGCAGAAGCGCATACGGGTAAATACGTTGCTGCTAAAGCGCAAGCGGGCCAGGCCACTAAGCTCTTCGGACCAGTTATTGGGCATATCGCCATACATGGCATCGAGAAACAGCGGATAGCTGTCGCTGCTTAAAATCGCTTCCACTTCACGCGCGCACACTTTGGCTGTTTCGAGATCCCACTGCGGCGTAATGCCGGCATGAGCCATCACCAGCTTCAGCTCATCATCAACCTGCAACACCGGCTGGCGACGCAGCCAGTTAATCAGCGTATCCGCGTCTTCGGCCTGTAACAGCGGCGTTAAGCGGTCTTTCGGTTTATTAGGGCTGATACCAGCGTAGATCGCCAACAGATGTAGATCGTGATTACCCAGCACCATACGTACAGACTCGCCGAGGCCACTGACAAAACGCAGCACTTCCAGCGAGTTTGGCCCGCGGGCCACCAGATCACCGGTCAGCCAGAGGGTATCCTGTACAGGATTAAAATCAACCTGGGCCAAAAGCGCTTTAAGCTCATCAAGGCAACCGTGGATATCACCAATAAGATATGTCGACATGTACCCTCTTACTTGCAACTGCGACAGCCTGGCTGCGCTTGTTTACCCAAATCACAGACTGTTGTGCGTTCATCGGGACTCATTTTCGCTGTTTTGCAACAGCGCCAATCACTGGGGGAAAGCGGGGTTAATTGATCAATGTCGGTAGTGCCAGACGAAAGACCGGGATGGCCACGCGAAAGATTTCTCCTTCCTGGTCGACCATTTCGTAATGCCCTTCCATTGTCCCCATCGGCGTTTCAAGAACTGCGCCGCTGGTATAGTGAAATTCACCACCGGGCTGGATTAGCGGTTGTTCACCAACCACCCCTTCACCCAATACCTCAGTTCGGTGCCCGTTGCTGTTGGTGATTAACCAGTAACGACGGAGTAACTGTACGTTGAAACGGCCCAGATTGCGGATGGTAATGGTATAAGCGAAGACATAACGCTCCTCTTCAGGTATCGATTGTGACTCGATATAAATACTCTGAACCTGAATAATCACTCGCGGCGCATCAAGCATAATGTCACTCCTGCGGTTTACCCTTTGGTGATTGACGTGGCCTTCAGTTGCCAGAGCTACGGAGGGTTCTCTGCTACCACGTCCACCAAGGGAAGATCGAAGATTTATGAGTTATCAGTTTTACGCGTCGATAACCAATTTGCCAGTTTGCAGTACTGTTCAACAGAAATATTTTCGGCACGCATCGACAGATCCAGACCCAATTCGAGCATCTGTTCCGGGGTAAATAGATGTCCCAGGCTGTTGCGTATCGTTTTACGGCGCTGGTTAAAGGCATCCGTAGTCAGGCGCGCCAGAATACGGATATCAGAAACCGGATAAGGGATCACGGCATGCGGGGTCAAACGTACCACCGCTGAGTCAACTTTTGGCGCGGGTGTAAAGGATTCCGGCGGTACTTCCAGCACCGGAATAATATTGCAGTAATACTGCGCCATTACGCTCAGGCGGCCAAAGGCTTTGCTGTTCGGGCCGGCAACCAGACGGTTGACCACCTCTTTTTGCAACATAAAGTGCATGTCGCTGATGGCATGCGTATAGGTAAAGAGATGGAACATCAACGGCGTCGAAATATTGTAAGGCAGGTTGCCAAACACGCGCAGTGGCTGACCAATCTCTTCTGACAGCTCGCCAAAATTGACCTGCATGGCATCTTGCTGAATAACGCGCAGCTTGTTGGCCAGTCGTGGATTGACTTCAAGGCGTGCGGCCAAATCACGGTCAAGTTCGATAACCGTCATATGATCGATGCGTGCCGCAACAGGTTCAGTCAGCGCTGCCAGGCCGGGCCCGATTTCAACGATGGCTTGCCCGGGCATAGGGTGGATAGCGGAAACGATACTGTCGATGACAAACTGATCTTTTAAAAAGTTTTGTCCAAAACGTTTACGGGCGAAATGGCCTTGGTGGACTCGATTATTCATTGCTGTGCTTTATCACTACGTTGTTGTCATCACTGGCTGACTGCACCATGGCTGACTGATTGTTGTCATTACTGACAGAAGCCATATTGATGGCAAGATTTAAAGCTGTAATAAAACTGCCAACATCGGCTTTGCCGGTTGCAGCCAGATCCAGCGCGGTTCCATGGTCGACCGAGGTGCGGATAAACGGCAGCCCCAGAGTAATATTTACTGCGCGACCGAACCCTTGATATTTTAGCACCGGCAGACCCTGATCGTGATACATGGCCAGCACGGCATCGGCATGTTGCAGATATTTCGGTTGAAAAAGCGTATCCGCTGGTAATGGGCCAATCAGATGGATGCCTTTTTCACGCAGCGCATTGAGCGCCGGGATCAGGGTGTCGATCTCTTCACGGCCCATATGGCCGCCTTCACCGGCATGAGGATTCAGGCCACAGACATAAATTTGTGGGGCGCTGATACCAAATTTGCTTTTAAGATCGTGATCGAGAATGGTGATCACTTCATGCAGACTCTGCTGAGTGATCGCCGCAGAGACTTCGGATAACGGCAGGTGAGTGGTTGCCAGTGCCACCCGCAGTTCTTCCGTTGCCAGCATCATCACTACACGTGAGCAGTGGCTGCGATCGGCAAAAAATTCGGTATGGCCGCTAAAAGGGATGCCGGCATCATTAATAATGCTTTTTTGTACCGGACCGGTAATTAACGCGGCAAATTCGCCGCGCAGGGCGCCATCACAGGCGCGCGCCAGTGTTTCTACTACATAGGGACCGTTAGCGACGTTCAACTGTCCAGGCACGGCGGCAGCGGCGAGTTTGACCGGAAGGACGGTCAGGGTTCCTGCCGCCTGCGGTTTGGCGCAACCCGGCCGATAATCCAGCAGGCGGATCGGCAGGTTTAACGCTTTGGCTCGCGCCAATAGCAGCGACGGGCAGGCACACACCACCAGCTCAACGGGCCAGTCTCGCTGAGCCAGAGCCAGTACCAGATCGGGCCCAACCCCGGCAGGTTCGCCGGGGGTAATGACCACTGATTGCGTCAGGCGGGAATTATTGTCCATTGCCGTCCAGAATTTTTACGTAGGACTGAGCGCGCTGTTCTTGCATCCAGGTTTGTGCTTCTTCGCTGAACTTGCGGTTAAACAGCATGCGATAAGCTTTGTCTTTCTGCACTGCATCGGTTCTGTCGACCTGGCGGCTATCGAGCAGTTGAATCAAATGCCAACCAAATGATGAACGTACCGGGGCACTGATTTCGCCTTTTTTCAGTTTCAGCAGCGCATCGCGGAATGCCGGGTCGTACATATCAGGTGATGCCCAACCTAAGTCGCCGCCAAGATTGGCTGAACCGGGATCCTGGGAAAGTTGTTTGGCTTCATCGGCAAAATTGGCATGGCCATTTTTGATATCAGTGGCCACCTGTTGCAGTTTGGCACGTGCCTGATCATCGGTCAGTACCACTGAGGTTTTCAGCAGAATATGACGGGCATGCACTTCAGTGACCGATACTTTCTGGTTGTCGTCACGCATATCGTTGACTTTCAGGATATGGAAACCAACACCGGAGCGGATTGGGCCGATGATTTGCCCTTTCTTGACATCGGTCAGCGCCTGGCCGAACAGCGATGGCAGCTCTTGACGCTTGCCCCAACCCATGTTGCCGCCTTTCAGCGCTTGCGGATCGGCGGAGTAGGTGATGGCCATTTTGCCAAAATCTGCGCCGTGTTGCAGTTCGCTCACCAGTTTTTTCGCCAGAATTTCTGACTGATCAACCTGGTCCTGCGTTGGGTTTTCAGGTAAAGGCAGCAGGATATGGCTGAGGTTGAACTCGGCGCTATCACCGCCCTGTGCGGCCATCTGTTTTGCCAGCGCATCCACTTCCTGCGGAAGAATGGTCACGCGACGACGAACTTCACCATTACGCACTTCCGAGATCAGCATTTCTTTACGGATCTGGGCGCGATAGGTGTTGTAGTTAAGTCCTTCATAAGCCAGGCGGCTACGCAATTGATCGACGGTCAGATGGTTTTGATCGGCTATATTGGCAATGGCCTTGCTGACGTCATCATCCGTAAGGGTGATGCCCATCTTGGTCGCCATCTGTAGCTGGATATTGTCCATAATCAGGCGATCGAGGATCTGATGACGCAGGGTGGCATCATCCGGCAACTGCTGGTTGGCCGATTTTGCCTGCTGCTTCACAGACTGCAGCAAGCTGGTAACCTCGCTTTCCAAAACGACCCCGTTATCAACAACGGCGGCAACTTTATCAACTTCTTGCGGTGCTGCGAACGCGGTGTTAGCACAAAGCACCACGCCGAGGAGAAGTGTTCTCCAGTTCTTCATACTTTATCCATTTATTTTAATCCGCAAAGGCGGGTTCAAGTTTCAAGTTTACTGAATTCAACATGCCGTAGGGCATCAGAATGCACGTTGATAAGGCAGTATGCCACTGGCTAACATCTCTTTGGTACCCAGGCTTTGATTATTGCTCAGGCCACGAAGTTCAATGTTAAATGAAATACGGTTGTCATAGTTGCTGGTTTGCGGTGTTGCTGTGTAATTCCAGTCGGTGATCTTGCGTTCATAACCGAAATTAACTGCCCAGCAACAGGTACTGTACTGCAGACCGAGCAATTGATCAGCTGCCTGCTGCGCCTTGGTATCGTAATAATAGGCACCGACAATAGCCCAGCGGTCGGCAATCGGCCAACTGGCGATAATACCGGCCTGGGAGATCCCTTGCTGGTAGCCAGGGTTGGTGACGCCAGGCAAGGTCGCTTCAATATATTCCGGGCTGGCATAACGGTAGCTCAACTGGATCATTCTTTCCGAGTCAGCGCGGTATTCCAGAATGGCATCACCCAGAGCCAATGCATTCAGGCGCGTGTCGTACTGCAAGCCACCGCGGAGTGCCCAGAAGTTATTGATTTTATAATAGCTGTCCCCAGCCCACACCAGACTGCCGGTATCTTTGCTTTGATCCAGACTGCTGTTGGTATCGCCGGTGCGCGGACGAGAGAAATAGTAAATCTGACCGGCTGAAGCGTTAAAGCGTTCTACCAGGCTATCATCATAGATACGGGTGGTGACACCTGAGGCTACCTGATTGGCGGAGGCAATACGGTCAAGACCGCCGTAGCTGCGATCGCGGAACAGGCCGGTATAGTCCGTTTGCAACAGCGTGGAGTCATAGGTCTGCACACTGCTCTGATCGCGATAAGGAATATAGAGGTACTGCAAACGCGGTTCCAGGGTTTGCGTGTAGTCTTTATTCCAGTCCATGGTGCGGTCAAACACCATCTTGCCATCGGATTTGAATTCTGGCATTACCCGGTTGACCGAGCTTTTTAACTGCGGATTGGCCGCGGCATAGCTGTCAGAAATATCCTGCTGGTAATGGGTAGCCATTACCTTAACGTTGTTATCCCAGCTTCCCCAGCGGTTGCTTAACGGCAAATCGAGTTCCGGGGCAACGTGCCAGCGGGTGGCATCGGGATAGTAAGGATTGACGTTGGTGAATTTGGCAACCTGGCCGTAGGTATGGAAATCAAACGGGCCGACGTTCTCTTTATAGTAATTCATGTCCAACTGCGGCATGGCGCGGTAGACATTGGCGCTCGCCTGTTCGGCAAAGATCTGGAATTGCTTGGTCGACAGCGTAGCGTCCCAGTTCTCATTGGCGTAACCAACGCTGAATTTTTGCGTAGCATAGCCGTCGGTGGTTGAACCGAATTTGGAATCAAGGTCGGTAAAATAGTAAGGATCGCTGACTTTGGTATAGTCAACGTTGAAGCGCCATACCTGATTATAAACGCCGTTGTGGTTCCAGTAGTAGAGCCAGCGTTTGGTCTGGATATCGCCAGGGTGCGCGGCTTCTACCAGCTTGTCGTTACCCAGGTAATCCAGTTCCATAATACCGGCACCGGCCACGGTGAGGTAGCGGAACTCGTTTTGCAACTGGGTGCCGCGCTTGCTCATATAATGAGGCGTAATAGTGGCATCGTAATTTGGGGCAATGTTCCAGTAATACGGCAGCATCAACTCGAAGCCGTTATTACTGCCGTACTTGGCATTCGGGATCAGGAAACCCGAACGGCGGCGGTTGCCAATAGGCAACTGCATATAGGGGCTGTAAAACACCGGTACCGGGCCAATATGAAAACGGGCATTCCAGATTTCGGCCAGTTCTTCCTGACGGTCTTCGACCACCGTGGTACCGACTACGCTCCAGCTGTTATCACCGGGCAGACAGGAGGTAAAGGTGCCGTTGTTCAAAATGGTATAACGGTTATTATCACGCTGTTTCATGGTATCAGCGGTACCGCGGCCTTGACGGCCAACCATTTGATAGTCACCTTTTTCTACGTCGGTATCTTTGGTATTCAGATTAGAGAAGGCTTTGGGGCCTTTAAGCTTGATCTGATTATCAAAATAGAGCACATCGCCGGTAGCCGTAACCGTACGCAGGGGCGTAGCTTCACCAGGATGTTTAATCTGGTTAAGCTGAACCTCGTCGGCATTCAGTGAGCTGTTACCCTGTTGCACATCAACGTTGCCGGTATAGAGCGCACTATCAGGATAATTACCCTGCAGTTTGTCAGCGTTGATGGTGACTGGCAGCTGGTTGGGATCGCCCTTGACCAAAGGCTTGTCATAGGTCGGCACGCCGAGCATACACTGTTCAGTGAGATCGGCCAGTGCGCCCTGGCTATAAAGTGCCGTCCAAATCAGTGTGGCCAGCAGGGTGGGGAAGCTAGTTTTCATACGTCTATTTTTCATACGTAAAATGTGTGTTCCGTCATCAGAGGCGTCATGCCGGCAAACGGTCAGAGACTATCTCACTCATCATCGTTGCGCTAGTGTTAAATCCACAGGGTTAACGCTGTCGCCGTTAGGCACAACGGTAAATGCCGGTTATGATAAAGCAATTCTTACGCGACGGCATTGTGAATTGAGGAGTATATGCAGTATTGGGGAAAGCTGCTCGGACTTATACTGGGCTTAATGTCCGGCATGGGCTTCTGGGGGATCGTATTGGGGTTACTGGTCGGACATATGGTAGATAAGGCACGCGCCGTAAAAAGCCGTGGTTATTTTTCCGATCAGCAAACGCGACAGTCACTTTTTTTCCGCACCACCTTTGAGGTGATGGGGCATTTAACCAAATCGAAAGGAAGGGTTACCGAAGCGGATATTCAAATGGCCAGCCTGTTTATGGACCGCATGCAACTGCACGGCGAACAGCGAGACGCAGCGCAGCAGGCATTTCGTACCGGTAAAGAGGGCAGCTATCCGCTTCGTGAAAAAATGCGTGAAATGCGCAGTATCTGCTTTGGGCGTTTTGATTTAATCCGCACCTTTTTGGAGATTCAGATCCAGGCAGCCTATGCCGATGGTTCGCTGCATCCCAATGAACGCCAGGTGCTGTATGTTATCGCCGAAGAGTTGGGCATCTCGCGCCAGCAGTTCGATCAGTTCCTGAGCATGATGGAAGGCGGTCAGCAATTTGGCGGCGGTCAGCAGCAGCAGTATCACTCTAACGGCGGTTATCAGCGTAGTTCGCAAGGACCCACGCTGGCAGATGCCTGCAAAGTGCTGGGTATCAGTCCCAATGATGATGCCACCACCATCAAGCGCGCTTATCGCAAGTTAATGGGCGAGCATCATCCGGATAAGCTGGTGGCAAAAGGTTTGCCGCCAGAAATGATGGAGATGGCCAAGCAGAAAGCGCAGGCGATCCAGGCCGCGTATGACTTGATCAAACACGAGAAGGGTTTTAAATAAACCTCCGTGTATAAAAAATCCCGGCAGGCCAGGCAGGCTGCCGGGATTTTTTTGTCATTGATTACGCCAAAAGTCTTATCTTGAACGCCACGCGTGAGCGTTTCAGAAATCCGGCTCACAGCAAAAAGTCAACGGCTGGTCGGTGATCGGATGATACAGCGACAACTCCTGGGCATGCAGTTGCAGTCGGGAGGCCATTGCCAGCGCTGCCGGGCTGGCGTAAAACTTGTCGCCGAGGATCGGATGCCCCAGGGCCAGCAAATGCACGCGCAGCTGATGCGATCGTCCGGTGATTGGCCGCAGCTTGACGCGCGTAGTGCCATCGTTATCCCAGGACAGTACTTCGTACTGGGTCAGCGCTTTTTTGCCGGTCTCATAACAGACTTTCTGTTTCGGACGGTTTGGGTAGTCGCAAATAAGCGGCAGATCGATAATGCCGTAATCTTCGGCCATATGTCCCCAGACACGAGCAATATAGGCTTTCTTGGTTTCCCGCTCGCGAAACTGACGCTTCAACTCCCGCTCGGCGACTTTGGTCAACGCCACGGCAATCACGCCGCTGGTGGACAAATCCAGGCGATGCACCGATTCTGCCTGCGGATAATCGCGCTGGATACGGGTCATCAGACTATCCTGATGCTCGGCGGCTTTGCCCGGCACCGAGAGCAGCCCGCTGGGTTTGTTGACCACCATCATATGCTCGTCCTGAAACAGGATCTGCAACCAGGGATCGGTTGGCGGATGGTAATCCTCAAGCGGCAGGACGTTTGACGGGATCGGCACGATCGGGCTGTTGGCGTTCATTATGGGCATCGTTAGTATTCAGAGATAACCGGTTAAAGGCGGGATGCAGAGCGGACTCCACACCCCGGACCGTTATTGATGGCTGACCACCACCAGGCGGATAGCATCCAGACGCCATCCGGCATCGTTAAGACTATCTAGCACCTGTTGGCGATTGGAGACAATCGATTCCAGTTCGTCGTCACGAATATTCGGATTAACCTCTTTCAGCGCCTGCAGACGTTGCAGCTCGGCACTGAGTTGCTGATCGGCATCGATTTTTGCCGCCGCAATCAGCGCCTGGGCTTCAATGGCAACCAACGGTTCAGCCTGTTGCAGCATGGCGTGAACATCCTGCTGTACGGCATTGACCAGCTTGCTCGAGGTATGACGGTTCACTGCATTAAGCTGGCGGTTAAAGCTCTCAAATTCTACCTGAGCCGCCAGATTGGTGCCTTTTCTGTCCATTAACATCCGTACTGGCGTTGGTGGCAGGAAGCGGGTCAGCTGCAGGTGTTTAGGGGCCTGACACTCGACCACATACACCAGTTCCACCAGCAGCGTACCTACTGGCAGCGCTTTGTTTTTCAGCAGAGAAACCGCACAGCTGCCAGTGTCGCCGGAGAGGATCAGATCCAGACCGTTGCGAACAATCGGGTGTTCCCAACTGATAAACTGCGCATCCTCGCGGGACAGCGCCTGTTCACGATCGAAAGTCACGGTACAGCCATCCTGCGGCAAGCCAGGGAAGTCCGGCACCAGCATATGATCGGACGGGGTAAGGATAATCAGGTTATCGCTGCGATCTTCCTGATTAATACCGACAATATCAAACAGATTTAGCGCGAAGTTAACCAGATTAACGTCGTTATCCTGCTCGCCAATGGCTTTTGCCAGCGCTTGTGCCGGTTCGCCACCGTTGGAGTGCATTTCCAGCAGACGGTCGCGTCCCTGCTCCAGCTGTTGCTTGAGAGCATCATGCTGCTCACGACAGACGACAATAAACTCGTCGAGACCGGTCTGTTCTGCCGGAACGGCCAGGAAGGCGATCAGTTGCTGATAGTGGTTGTCATAAATAGTGCGACCGGTTGGGCAGGTGTGTTCGAAAGCATCCAGCCCTTCATGGAACCAGCGCAGCAAGATCGCCTGGGCGGTCTGTTCCAGATAAGGCACCATAATTTCGATATCATGCTGCTGACCAATACGGTCAAGACGACCAATACGCTGTTCCAGCAGATCCGGGTTAAACGGCAGATCGAACATCACCATTTTGCTGGCAAACTGGAAGTTGCGGCCCTCGGAGCCGATTTCAGAACAGAGCAATACCTGGGCACCGTTCTCTTCCGAGGCAAAGTAGGCGGCGGCGCGGTCACGTTCGATAATCGACAGGCCTTCGTGGAATACCGCAGCACGAATGGCTTCGCGCTCGCGTAATACCTGCTCCAGCTGCAGCGCAGTGGCGGCTTTGGCACAAATCACCAGAACTTTTTCGTCGCGATTGGCGGTCAGGTAGCCCAGCAGCCATTCGACGCGTGGGTCAAAGTTCCACCAGGTGGCATTGTCCCCTTCAAACTCCTGATAAATCTGTTCCGGATAGAGCATATCCAGTGCGCGCGCTTCCTGGCTCTTTTTGCTGCCCATAATGCCCGAGACTTTAATGGCGGTCTGGTACTGGGTGGGCAGCGGCAATTTTACTGCCGACAAATGACGTGCCGGGAAGCCTTTGACGCCGTTACGGGTATTGCGGAACAGCACGCGGCTGGTACCGTGGCGATCCATCAACATGGCCACCAGTTTTTTTGCCGCCGCTTCATCGCCCTGATTGGCAGCGCTCAGCAGGCTGTCGACATCTTTATTGCCGACGCTTTCGCCCAGCAAAGCCAGCGCTTCTGGCGTCAGCGGCTGTTGATTGAGCAACAGGGTGACCGCATCGGCCACTGGCTGGTACTGTTGCTGTTCGGCGATAAATTCTTCGTAATCGTGAAAGCGGTCGGGATCGAGCAGGCGCAGGCGGGCAAAGTGGCTTTCCTGGCCGAGTTGTTCCGGGGTTGCGGTCAATAGCAGAACGCTGGGAATGCTTTGCGATAGCTGTTCAATCACCTGATATTCGCGGCTCGGTGCTTCTTCGCTCCACACCAGATGGTGGGCTTCGTCAACCACCAGCATATCCCATTCCGCTTCGGTGAGCTGTTCCAGACGCTGTTTGTTACGGCGTACAAAGTCCAGCGAGCAGATCACCAACTGTTCGGATTCAAACGGGTTGGTGGCGTCGTGCAGTGATTCGGCATAGCGATCGTCATCAAACAGAGAGAAGCGCAGGTTGAAACGGCGCAGCATTTCCACCAGCCACTGATGTTGCAGGGTTTCCGGTACCACGATCAGCACGCGTTCTGCGCGACCAGACAATAGTTGCTGGTGGATAATCATCCCGGCTTCAATGGTTTTACCCAGACCCACTTCGTCAGCCAGCAAGACGCGAGGCGCATGGCGCTGACCCACTTCATAAGCAATATGCAATTGGTGCGGGATCAGGCTGGCGCGCATACCGCGCAGGCCGCCAAATTCCAGGCGGAACTGTTCGCGCTGGTATTTGCGGGCGCGAAAACGCAGCGCAAAACGGTCCATACGGTCAATCTGACCGGCAAACAGACGATCCTGCGGTTTGCTAAACGTCAGTTTGCTATCGAGCAACACTTCGCGCATGGCGACACCCGCTTCCTCGGTGTCCAGACGTAGGCCCACGTAGGTCAGCAGACCTTTATCCTCAATGACCTCTTCGACTTGCAACTGCCATCCCTCATGACAGCTGATGGTATCACCGGGATTAAACATCACGCGGGTGATCGGGGAATCATTTCGTGCATACAGGCGGTTTTCACCGGTAGCGGGGAAAAGCAGGGTCACCATGCGCACATCCAATGCGACGACAGTACCTAATCCTAATTCGCTTTCCGTATCGCTGATCCAGCGTTGACCAAGTGTAAAGGGCATAATGTCTCTCTGTCTCTGACTGATTGGGGCGTCCCGTTGTTTTCCGACTACGGCGCGTGGGCTTCTCTGGCTTATACCGCTAACTTACTGAAGTAAGCTGCCGCTATCCGCGCGATTGCCGCATTGCTGTAATGCGAAGGACTCGGGGTGTAATGCCCTTGCTTGAACTTTATGTAATAGCTTTTCTTTCCCCGCCAACAAGGCGCGGAGTTATTAATTGTGTGAGGTTGGTTGGAAACGGGAAAGGGCGCTATGTTAATTGATGGCTGGCCTTTCGTCACCTGACATTCGGCCTTCGGGCTAAAACAATCCCATTTGACCTGTAATCAGTGTAGCAAAATCATCGTGAAGGAAAGGCAGAATGCCATCGGCAACCGGTTCGAGCTGACGTTCGATATAGTGATCGTAGTCTATTGGCGAATGTCGGTTTTCCAGCGGTTCCGGGCCGGAGGTGGTCATGATATAGCTGATCCAGCCACCGTTTTGATACTGCATGGCGCGGCCATTGGCCTGATTATATTCGTCTGCCAGACGCGCGGCACGCACATGGGGCGGCACGTTGCGCTGGTACTCGCTTAGCCGACGACGCAGACGCTTGCGGTAAACCAGCCGATCGTCGTACTCACCATTGAGGGTGCGGCTGACGTAATCGCGCACATAGTCCTGATAGGGTTGCTGGTGGAAAATACGCTGATACAGCTCCTGTTGGAAGGTCTGAGCCAGCGGCGTCCAGTCGGTGCGCACGGTTTCCAGTCCCTTATAGACAATATGTTCTCCCTGGTCATCTTTGACCAGGCCGGCATAACGTTTCTTGCTGCCAAGCTCGGAGCCGCGAATAGTGGGCATTAAAAAGCGCTGATAGTGAGTTTCAAATTCCAGCTCTAGCGCGCTCTCCACTCCCCACTGCTGCGCCAGATGGTTTTGCCACCATAAATTGACCTTGCTTACCAGACGTTGACCAATGCTGTCAGCCTCTTCGCTGTTATGGGCGCGGTTGAGCCAGACAAAGGTCGAATCGGTATCACCATAAATCACTTGATAGCCTTCTTCCTCAATCAGCCGCCGCGTCTGCTGCATGATCTCGTGGCCGCGCAGGGTGATCGACGACGCCAGGCGCGGATCAAAAAAGCGGCAGCCGCTGGATCCCAGTACGCCGTAGAGGGCATTCATAATGATCTTCAGCGCTTGTGACAACGGCTGGTTGTGGTGTTTTTTGGCGGTTTCGCGCCCTTGCCAGATCTGCCTGACGATCTCCGGCAGGCAGTGTTGTGTGCGCGAAAAACGAGCCTGGCGAAAGCCGGGGATCGAATGATCATCATCGGGCTGCGCCAGACCGGCGACCAGTCCTACCGGATCGATCAGAAAGGTGCGGATAATTGATGGATACAGGCTTTTATAGTCGAGCACCAGCACCGAGTCATACAGACCCGGCTGCGAGTCCATCACAAAGCCACCGGGGCTATTCTCTTCCGGCCGTTCGCCCATATTGGGCGCCACATAGCCAATACGATGCATGCGCGGCAGATAAAGATGAGTAAAAGCGGCCACCGATCCACCGCTGCGGTCGGCGGCCAGCCCGGTCACGCTGGCCCGCTCCAGTAAAAATGACAGCAGCTCGGTTTTGGCAAATACCCGGGTTACCAGCTCGCAGTCTTTGAGGTTGTAACGCGCCAGCGCCGGTTTGTCCTGGCGAAAACGCTGTTCTATCTCCGCCAGTCGCTGATAGGGATTATCACTGTCCTTGCCTTCGCCCAGTAAGGTTTGCGAGACATATTCCAGACTAAAAGAGGGAAAACTCCAGGTCGCCGATTTTAATGCTTCAATACCGTCAATCAGTAAACGGCCGCTGGCCTGAGCAAAAAAATGCCCTTGTTTAAAACCGTGCTCGCGCCATTCGAGGGCGCTGCCATCGCGGCCAAAGCGGAGCGGGATCTGATAACGTTCGGCGTGTTTTTGCAGCACCCGCAGGTCAAACTGCACCAGATTCCAGCCGATAATGGCATCGGGATCGTAGCGCTGCAGCCAGTGATTGAGTTTATTTAACAACATTGGGCGGCTATCGACATATTCCAGTACGAAATCCGCGGCACTGTCGGGCGTGCCGTTGGCCGGACCGAGCATATAGACGTGTCGCTGGCCGCAGCCTTCCAGCCCGATACAATACAGCTCACCGTTGCCGCTGGTTTCAATATCGAGCGAACATAGCCTGAGTGTGGGGCGATAGTTTTCGGCGGGCTTCATTTTACTGTTGATCAGCAGGCCATCGGCGGCGGCTGTACCGGTAAACCACACCGGCGCAGTAATATAGCGCTCCATCAGATAGCGTTCCGGGGGGCGGATATCGGCTTCATAAAGCGTGACACCGCCCTCTTTAAGGATTTTTTCTATGCGCATCAGTTGGCGATGGCCCGGGCAATAGAGACCAACCACCGGACGTAAATGGAAATCCCTCAGTGGCAGCGGGCGCAGGCTGTAGCCCCTTTCGCTGGATAACAGGGTTTGCGCACGAGCCTGCTGTTCTACCGGCAGAAAGGCGACGGACTCCTGCGCAGGCAGCCTGACTCTTTGCGGGCCCTGTTCCGTTGCCAGCCAGAATTCCACTTCCGTCCCCTGCGGGGTATCGCGCCAATGGCGGGTGAGGACAAAACCCTGGCGTGGAGCTGATGGTTGATTTTGCTGTGCGCTGACGTTATTGATAATGGCCTCGGTAAACAGCGATAAAGAGTCTTGGGCGAGGGCATAGCCACCAGGTCGAATCAATTTTGAGGTGTTTCCGCTACCGCCGCCAACTGCCCAAGTATAGCATGGTTATTTATACAGTTCTTAGCCCCGTGCTGCGCTGGCGGAACCGCAAGATAAATGCGCATACAATTCCCGGGTTGACTCCCCTTAACCATTTCCCGACAATTCAGCCGCCTTCATTTTCATTGCTAAACTCTATGATGTTTGTTGTGCCTTACGTATCTTGCTTACCTTAACTCTGGAATTTTATGGAAGCCTATCTACAACATTTGGTCGGTCAGTCAGTGGGTTTCGCACTTATTATTGTTTCTGTGGTGGCTTTTTTTGAGTCGCTGGCGCTGGTGGGATTATTGCTGCCGGGCACAGTAATGATGGCGACCCTGGGAACGCTGATTGGCAGTGGCCAAGTGGGCCTGTATGAAGCCTGGATCGCGGCGGGGTTGGGCTGTTTCTGCGGTGACTGGGTCTCTTATTTTATTGGTCGTCGCTTTAAAGAACCCTTGCATCGCTGGTCGTTTCTGCGGCGTTATCATTCACTGATGACCAAAACCGGCTATGCCCTTGAACGCCACAGCTTTGCCACGGTGATCCTCGGCCGCTTTATTGGCCCGACGCGCCCTCTGGTGCCGCTGGCGGCGGGTATGCTCAATTTGCCGCCTTATAAGTTCGCACCCCCCAATATTGTTGGCTGCATTACCTGGCCACCGGTCTACTTCTTGCCGGGCATTTTAGCGGGCGTGGCGATTGATATTCCCCACAGCCACAACGCCACGGTGTTTAAAGTGTTGCTGTTTGCCAGCCTGGTATTGCTCTGGCTGAGCGTCTGGTTACTCTGGCGCTGGCATCGTGCAGGCAAAGGGCGACGTGATGCGCTTTCCGCCTGGCTGACGATACCGCGTTTACCCTGGATCAGCCTGTTCAGTGGGCTGGTAACCCTGATTACGCTGTTTATGCTGTTCCGGCAGCCGCTGTTATCGGTTTATAGCGGTTTGCTGTATCAGGTGATAGTCAGATAGTTTTGGCAATGCCCAACACCCCGGCCTGCGGTGCGCTGCCATCCACCAGGGCCTGCGTCGGGCCGTCATAGACAATACGCCCGTCAACAATCAAAAAGGTGCGGGCGGCAATGCGCGCTGCATCATCGAGATTATGCGACACCATCAGCAAGGTCAGCTGTCGCTGTCGGCAGACTTCGTCCAGCAGCGTCAGCATTTCACCGCGCAAAGCCGGATCCAGCGCCGAAAAAGGCTCGTCGAGCAGTAAAATGGGCTGGCTACGCAGCAGACAGCGCGCCAGCGCCACCCGTTGTCGCTGACCACCCGACAGCTGGGCCGGGAGTCGATCCAGACAATCAGCCAACCCTACCTGTTGCGCCAGCTGTTGCAGCGCCTGCTTTTGTTGGCTATTGAGCGATAGCCCCGGATGCAGCCCCAAGCCCATATTTTGTCGCACGGTCAAATGGGCAAAGAGATTGTTTTCCTGAAATAACATCGAGACCGGCCGTTTGGCGGGGGCGGTCCAGGTATGATCCTGCCTGTTCAGAACAATCAGTTGCTCATTGGGCAGCCCTTCCACCGGAGTAAGAAAACCGGCGATCAGACTAAGCAGGGTGCTTTTACCTGCGCCACTAGGGCCGAGGATCGCCACGCGTTCACCCGCCGCAATATGAAAATCAAAGCGCATTGGCAGATGTTGATACAGATAGACGACGTTATTAAGTGTCAGCATGACGGCCCGGTAATTTTTCAATAAGACTAAACAGCAGGAAGCAGAGAAGCAGCAAAAGCATGGCCGTCACCGCCCCTTGCTGGCTGCGATAGGATCCCATCTGTTGGTAGAGATAGAAGGGGAGCGTGCGGAAATTTTCATTACCAAACAAGGCGATCACCCCAAAATCTCCCAGCGACAATACGCAGGCAAAGGCCAGCGCCTGGGCGAGGGGACGTTTTAGTGCACTAAACTCAATCCAGCGCAAACGGTGCCAGCCGCGGATATCCAGCGAAACACACAGCAGAGTGTAGCGCTCGGCGACGTCGCGCATCGGGTTTTCCAGCACCTTGAGCGCATAAGGGATCGCCATCAAGCCATTGGTCAGGATCACCAGTAGCCACGGGGATTGCGGTAATCCGCCGCTATCAGAAAGCAGTAAAAAAAAGCCGGTCGCCAGCACAATCCCCGGCATCGCCAGGATCAACATGCCGCTCAGTTCCATCCCTTGCCCCCAGGCAGGATGCTGGCGCAAACGCAATTCGCGGCTGCTCCATAGCAGCATCATACTTAGCAACAGGCAAAGCAGGCCGCTGCCCATCGCCAGACGCAGCGACAGCCACAGAGCCTGCCACAGTACGCCCTGTTGCAGGACCTCGGGCAGCGTGCGATTAAGGCCGCCGACAATCACCGCCAGCAACGGCGGCAGGATCAGCAGCAGGGCTAGCAGGATCAACAAGCTATCGTTGATCCTGCGGAAAAAGGAATCTGCCGGATCGCGCCAGCGTTGCGCATGGGTATATCCCACAGGCAGCGCCTGACTGAGCTTTTGGCTGAGCAACACCAGTCCCAGGCAGCAAACGAGTTGGATCAGCGCCAATAATGCCGCGCGTCCCGGATCGTAGTCGTAGCTAAGGGCCTGATAGATAGCCAGTTCAATGGTGGTGGCTTTGGGGCCGCCGCCCAAGGAGAGCACGGTGGCAAAACTGGCAAAGCACAGCATAAAAATCAGCGCTGCGGTGGGTAAGATCTGCCGTCTTAGGGCGGGCCATTCGACAAATCTGAACTGCTGCCAGCCATTCATCCCCAGCTGGGCGGCGATCTGTCGTTGTTCAATGGCAATATTTTCCAGCGATTGCAACAGCAGGCGGCTGGCTAAAGGCAGATTGAAAAACACATGCGCCAGCAGGATCCCTTGCAGGCCATAAGGCGAAAAACGATAGTTGATGCCGAACCAGGTACATAGCTGAGCCAGCCACCCTTCGCGGCCATAGACCGTCAAAAGACCAAAAATAGCCACCAGCACCGGTAATACCAGCGTCATGGCGCACAGCCGCAGCAGCCACGCTCTGCCGGGAAAGCGGCGGCGATACAGGCTTCTGGCTAACAGGATCGCCGGTATCACCGAGCAAAGGGCGGAGAGCAGCGCCTGCCAAAAGCTAAAGCGGATCACGTGCCACAAATAGCTATCCTGCCAGACCTCTGTCAGTGAGAGGTCTGGCGCGTGACGTAATAGTGAGCCCAGAGCCAGCAAGGCGACCAGCAAGATCCCTATCCCGGCAATCGCCCCAGGCCACAGCCAGACAGGGATCAGTGGCTGACGGCGTTCTGCCATGCCTGCACCCATTTGCTACGATTTTCAGCGACCGTTTTTGCGCTGTACTGCAAGGCGATGGCAGGTACGGTCAGTTGGTCATAACCGGCTGGTAGCGGTGTTTTCACCACCGGATACATCCAGTTGCCGCCAGGAATGGCGTTCTGGAAGCCAGCGGTGGTGACAAATTGCATAAATTTGGCCGCCAGCTGAGGTTGCTTGCTACCGGCGAGCTGCCCGGCAACTTCAACCTGCAGATAATGGCCTTCGCTGAAATTGGCCGCAGCGTAATTGTCTTTTTTCTCTTCAATAATATGGTAAGCCGGAGAGGTGGTGTAGCTCAGTACCAGATCGCTCTCGCCTTTCAGGAACAGACCATAGGCCTCGGTCCAGCCTTTGGTGACGGTAACGGTCTTTTTGGCCAGTTTTTGCCAGGCTTGCGGTGCCTTGTCGCCATAGACTTTCTGTACCCACAGCAACAGACCTAAACCCGGCGTACTGGTGCGCGGATCTTCGTAAATGATCTTCCAGGGTTGCGGGCTGTTGACCAGTTCATCCAGGCTTTTTGGCGGATTCTTGAGTTTGTCTTTGTTATACACAAAGGCAAAATAGCCATAGTCGTAAGGCACAAAGGTGCTGTTGTTCCAGCCGCCGGGGATTGCCAGTTTGGCGGTAGTGGCCGCTGGCTTGGCAAATAAACCGGTTTGTTCGGCGGCTTGCAGCAGATTGTTGTCCAGGCCGACGACTACGTCAGCCGGGCTGTTTTTGCCTTCCATACGCAGACGATTGAGCAGTGAGACGCCATCTTCCAGCGGCACATATTTCAGTTCACAGCCACAGTCCGCTTCGAAGGCTTTTTTGATTGCCGGGCCTGGACCCCAGTCTGCGGAGAATGAGTCGTAGGTGTAAACGGTCAGGACAGGTTTGGCGGCCAGCACCGGGGCAGTAACCAGCAACAGGCAAGGCAGTAATTTTTTAAACACTTTGCACTCCATCTTTTGTCTTAAAAAGAACAGGCGTGGCAAAGGACTTTGAGTCAGCAAATTGCACTCTCAAATCCCTTCGCCGGTATTAACCGGATCAGGTTCGACGGGTTTATCTCAGCCTGTTACCTAAGCCGCCAGGCGGCTCGGGTCAATCAGCACCCCGTTGAGAACGGCATTATTGTAGAGATTTAGTGTAGCGGTTGAAAGCGGGTTATGCTTCGGACGGCAAATCACCCGCTTGGGCGCGTGGCAGCACTGTTTTGCAGCCACACGGCAAGTAAAAAGGGGAGCCAAAAAATTCTTCAGCTCAGATAAGCACAATGGTTATCTACAGGTCCCGAGCTTAGACAAAATAAATTTTTGTGCCCGCCGGCAGAGGGGTATGTAGATGTTTACCAGCAAAAACAGCTTTGTTTTTCATATAGAAATCTCCCATGTCAATGTTCTTATCTGGAAAACGCCGCTGATTTTCTTCCAGGGCCGACAATCCGGTATCCCCTTCTTTGCAGATATAGACTTTGTTGGCTAATTGTTCAGGTGACCGTTTGAAATTAAAAATAATTATGTCGTTATCAGAGACATTTTCCGGTAAATGCTCTTTAGGGAGGAGACTCGCTGGTACATGGGCCTCAATTTCGCCCCCTTTACCTAATAATGGTAAAGCCCCCAGGTAGATCTCCTTAAAATAGAAATCATTGAGATTGGTTTCTTTATTAACGGTAAAGTTGAATGTTGATTTTTTCATTTTACCGACAATTTCTGCAGTAACTGTAAAGTCTGCTTCTCCATTGCTATCTTCAACAGGTTCTCCCGGTTTTATAATATAATAACTTACCCCATTTACGCGCTTGGCCGGTTCTGATGATGTTACGACCGGTGACTGCGCCACACTCTGCGGTGCGCTCTGGACTTGGGGATTTTCTGCGCTGGTGGCTGTGTTTTGATAATATAAAAGATATTTATTGTCATTTTCATCTTGAACAACCAAACCTTTTACGGGATCAACAAACCAATTTAACTCACTTAAATTGAATTTTTTCCAGCCAGTGGCATCACCAAGGATAAAATTATTAGTGCCTACCGCCTCTCCCTTCTCCAGGTGCAACATAATATGTTGCATGCTGTTATTATGTTCACTCACAAAGGCAAGGGGAGCGCCAGAAGGTATCTGTTTTATTTTGTCCAGACTGTCAATGCGCGCGGCTGGCTCGAGAAAACTCTGGTAAGTTTTTTCTTTCGACAAACGACTGGCAGTCAATATATCAATAAGTCCTGCCTCTCGCAGCAGACTAATAACGGCTATTTTAGCCGAAGGGGCATGCGTCGAGTTGGTCAGTTTGTCATTAACCAAAGCAAAAAGTTTATTTAATGCCTGCATATGCGGACTTTCTACTGCTGCGGGTCCCGCTTTTGTCGTGCTGGCAGGATAAATATTATCATTCGTTTCTACTAACGATTTGTATTTTTTTGTTGCAGGGTCATACATTTCTGCATAATTGCCTTCAAAATTAAAACGAATAAAAGGTATCGGGCTTTTATTGTCAGAAGCTTTATTATTCTTGCCGTTAGTATTGGATTTTGTTTCCATGGTGGAATACATAGAGCTTTTATCAATAATATTCGCTGACACATCCTCTGCTTTGCGTAGGAAGGGTTTTGCCTTGCTCAAAAACTTAGAAGCCGCTTTTAAACCGATGGGGATACCATCAAGTATCACGCCTTGTAATATGTCTTTCATTGCCCCACTGAGTATTTTCTGGGACTCCTCGTGACTATCGGCATTATTTGCCAAAAGCAGTCCTTTTGTCCAGGTAATGCCCGCTGATAATAACATTTTGGCAACCATAGCGACTATCGGGTAAGCCGGAACGAACACCAGTCCTACGGTGGCAGCATTACCCATTAAGGTCAATAGATTATCAAAGGTGGTTTCTGCCTGGGTCTTTACTAACTTATCCATATTAATTTTCATATTATTAATAATGTTAGTAATGGTCTGTTTACCCAAGTTAGTGGTAGATTGCAGCTCTAGTGCACTGGCGTAAAACTTCGTTTTTGTCATCGGACCAAGTGATTTGGTAAGCGCAATGAAAGACTTAAAGGCATTATTTCTTATTTCGTCACTTTCATTATAGAGAGACTGGCTTTGCAAGTTGAGATGTTTAATTATCCATTGTTGGATAGTTTTGTCGCCATTGAATAATTCGCTATCTTTAAATTGCTTATACTCTCCATAAATATTCCAGGCCAGAATATCATCACCATAACGCAGGGCCGTCACCCCCGCCAGCGGCTCACCACGGAAGTTCAACTGAAGAGC
Organism: Rouxiella aceris; assembly: GCF_012933545.1. Taxonomy (GTDB): domain Bacteria; phylum Pseudomonadota; class Gammaproteobacteria; order Enterobacterales; family Enterobacteriaceae; genus Rouxiella; species Rouxiella aceris. The sequence goes on from NZ_JAADJU010000006.1 coordinate 141,228, forward strand.
GTTTGTCTCTCCTGATACATGGCTTTCAAGCACCACTTTAAGTTGCGGGAGAATATCTGCTTGTTGGAGAAGACCTTTCGCCATTGACTTAAATGAAAGATGGCAAAAATCTTCGGCCCCCTTCATAAAGTAAGGACTGTTCTCCAGTTTGGCGATATCCTCATTGAACTTGTCCATTACTCCGGTGACAAAGAAGCTTCCGGTAGTGGCCGCAGTGGCATTTGGCATAAGTTTATTAATCAGCCCCTGCGGTGTGCCAACTGGAAATTGGGGTATGTAATTATTACCACGATAATCAAATTTCCCGGTGACAATATCGCGGAGAATGACATATTCATTGGCGCTGTGAAATGAACCACCATTGTTTCTATTCATGGTGATGACCGTGTCGGGCGTTAACGTGACTCCCTCTGCGGGGTAATCATTAATACTGTCGAAAATATACTGATCGATATAAGCAAGCGGATCAAATATACTCCCGCTCATAATAAGGGTCGCGGTTTTTAATTGTTTAATTTCCTGGTTGAGACGGTTGCTGATTTGGGCCTCCGTCCAGTTATTTCGGGTAGTTTCTATGCGTTCTTGTTCCGCTTTTATCCGATTGGCTTCCTCTTCAAAATGCGTATTTTCCGCTTCAACGATCTCTTCAATTATCGCAGAGATGTATGGTCCTCGCCGTACCCGCGAACTTTGCCCGTCGTCTTGCTGAATAATTCCTTTGCTGACGCCATCCTCTCCGGTAACCAAATGCAACTGGCCTGGCCCGCTCAGAGCCGCCATGCAGTTTGGCTGCCCATTTTCATCACGTTTTTCCCGAATAGCCGGCTTCACTGCCGCCGCAATCGCCGCACCCGTTGCGGCACCAGCCGCAACCGGCAGGGCCATTAGCAGCCATTTCTTCCAGGCCACACCGGCATCTGCTACCGGCTCGGTGGTGGTTTTATATATATCCGCATGCGAGGGAGTCAGTAGCACGGTCTGCGGGCCTGTTTCTTCGTTAATATCAGTGGCGGTTCTGCGCATGGTGACTGAGCGATTGCTGTCATCACCCCTTTGCATACCCGGTATCCCCTGTGCGGACAGCAGCAGGAATACCGATGACAACAGTGCGCCTGACGCCGCACCGGCAGCACCACCTGCCAGCAACTGTCCCGTCGAAAAATCACGCTCGACGACAAACCAACCCTGTGCCTTTTCCTCCGGCGTTAGCTCGACCTCTTTGGTAAACAGCTGTTTGGTCTTGTCGGTCATCCAGTGAACGCCATCAGTAATAAAATCTGATGCACTATTGGTGACCAGCGTTTCCAACTGCGCCTGCGCCGCTTGCAGGCCCGGTTTTTTACTGCTCAGTAGCAGAGCCATAAAATCCATGGCCAGGGTTGGCAGGGATGACAGCGAGGTAAAAGAGGAAAGGGATGGCAGACTGAGTTTTTCCGGCACCTCGTTGAGCATTTTTTCCATGTTCTCAAGCTGCGCCAGTTCAAGCTTATTGGCTAAAACCTCCTCCTTCATCAGCGTGCTGCGTGTCGTTTTATGCAGGTGTTGCTGAGCTTGCAACAGCTCGGCAACATCACCATCCTGCCGCTCCACGGCAGCCTTTAGGGTCGCCAGCCCCGGTTCCAGCGTAGCCAGTTCTCTTTCCAGTTGGTGGCGCAGCTCCCCTTGCCCAAGCCGGGCGATAGCTGCGCGCATCACCTCAAGGTCAGCCTGCAGCCGTTCTGTGGCAGTCGGTTGGATACCGGTTTTCTGTTGCAGAAGGGTCAGCTCTTGTTGCAGCAATTTAAGGGAGGGTAATGTGTGAAGCCTCTCCGGCGTGGCCGCCAGTACCTTCTTGCGCAGTTTCAACTTGCCGAGCAGCTCACTGCACGGGGTTTTAATGTCTTTGAGCTCCTGGTGAATATCACACAACGCCGGGAGCGACTCCACAAGGCAGGCCATCCTGCGCAGGAACAGGTGGTCTCCGGCACAGCTTTCCAGCACCCTGCGCAGCGGGATCAGCAGTTTCTTTGCCTGAACGTAATCTTCTTTCTGCAAGGCGTCACGGATTTCAAACGCCAGCCTGGTATCCAGCACCGCATGGATAAGCGTGTGCTCCAGCCGCGAAAATTTTGCCGGGTCGCTGTGGGTATATTCTTCGAGCAGCTCGGCGGTGTTTTTACCCATCAACGCCCGAAGACCGTTGGTACATTTCAGAGTCCCGGAGAGCATTGCCGACAACGTGTTCAGAGTTTCCAGGGTGTAGTCTGACGGGTTGGTTTTATAATCATCACTAATATAGTGGATAAGGCCACGGTAAAAGGTATTGATACTGGTGGTGCTGCCGGGAGCATATTCGCTTTTGTAAAATCCGTAGGCTTTTTTAGCCGGCAGGCTGAACGCCTGAGCAATATCATAAATGGCGCCGCCAAATTTCTTTAGCGCCGCCAGGCTGCCGCCAAGCAGGGCTTCTGCGGCGGCATAACCGACTTTTTTGCTATCTGCCAGTCTGGCGAGCTCTCTGGTTATTTGCCATGTACCGGACGCTGCCGCCACCCCTTGCAGATCTGACAACTGCAGGCCATCTTTCAGTAGCGGACCGAGGTGCGGGATTTTGTCATTGACGCTAACGTCCATCTGCCCAAACAGATTTGCCAATTCGGGCATCTGCGTCAGCGCTCGGAACTGCTCTGCCAAACTGCCTTTAAACGGAAAACTGGCCAACTGCCTGGTGTGCTTTAACAGCCCCTGTTGCATCAAGGCGGCTTCTTGATCATCCAACTTCAACGCATTCTTGAGCCGCTGCCCGTCACTGGTCTCCAGCCTTTCGCGCAGGGCGGGAGACTGCATGGCTGCCAGCATCCAGCGCAGTGCGGCGATGGCCGATTTCTCCTTTGGCCAACTCGGGAGTTCATGGCTTATTGCCGCCAGGGCACCGTGCTTACCGGCGGCATCTTTTACTTTCCTGGCAATACTCAGCAGCAGAGTAAACTGTTTCGGTGCCACGTTTTCCAACACCTTAATTGCCAGCGCGTCGTCGGTCAGCTCGCCTTTTTGCCACTGTTGAAATATTTCAGCCTGCTTAATCAGCGAGAGCACATTCTCGCCGATGGTCGACAATGGCTGAATATTCTGCATTTTTGCCAGCGAGTCCTGCAGGGAACCCGAGGTGAGGCCATGGCTCAGTACATCCACGACATCACAGAGGATGTTTACCCAACGGCAGGCGGTCGAGTGAGGACTGGCTGTCTTTAACGCGAGATGTGCGGCATTCAGCTTACCGGTGATCGCCTGCAGCCGGTCGGCCAAGGGGCTCTGTTTTTCATTAACCACCGCCAGCGAGTCCCGGACGAGTTTTATCACCGGCAGGACTGTCTGCGCCGTTTCTCGGGACATTCCGCTCAACTTTAATCCGCTTTCCAGCAGGATATTGAGCGCCATGCCCTGCAATGCGTCGGTAATGATTTGGCCAGAGGTGGACTCTTCCTTCGGGGGCGCGGCGGTCAGACTCAGGAGCGTGGCTTTGAGTGTATTGCGGCTTTCATCAAGGTTGAGGTGAGCCGAGTCCAGCAGGTCCTCGATTTTTTGCGGATATGCGGGCAGGGATTCGGCAAAAGATAGCCCAGTGGCGGCTTGCAGTTGTTGTCTGAAATTGGCGGATAATTTCAGCATATCCTTTAGTGCGCCACAGACCTCTGGACAGTCTGGCCAGCTTTCGCCAGCGCGCAGAATTGTGCGCTGCAGTTCAGCGCTGGCCTCAGGAAGGGGGGTCGCTGTTTGGCTGCGGACAGGAGGAATACCCTGACCAACAGTCCTGCGAGGCTGGGTGGTAATTGTTGTAGAAGTATTGGCCAGGGAGGTGTTGAACATGGGTAAATCTGCCATGAAAAATTAAACGATGGGGGTAATATGGCAGAGTCATCGGCACCGAGCTTTGGTGATCCGGCGCAGAAATTATAGTTTTTGACAGCATAATGGGGGAGCAGGGAGCCTCAATAGCAAGGCGATCCCCGTTGAGCATGGCATCTTTGCCGCGGTTGAAAGCGGGTTTAGGCATCCGGTGGGGCAAACCAGGCAGATTTAAAATCAAACCAGCCGAGGGTATTCATTCTGACGCCGCGCATGCTACGCTGCCCCTGCAATAACAGCCAATGATGAAATAGCGGATGGATATGATTGCCGTCAACCAACTGCTGTGCCCACTCCGCCAGGGGAAGTTCACCGGCACGCCATTTTTCGGCATCCAGCGCCAGCTTGTCGCCGAGGCAAAAGTGCATTAGCGGCAGTTCATACAGGGTGGCAAATAGTGAAAACTCAATGGGTAATGTAAAGTTGGCGCTTCCCAGCCAGAGATCGCTTTTGGCTTCGCCTTTATGCCAGCAGGCGTAATCCACCACCTGGATCTTGAGTTCAATGCCGTGGCGGGCGAGCAGTGGCATCAGCGCCAGGCAAATATCCTGATACTCAGCGTGATCGCTATAGAAAGTGATGGTCAGTTCGCTGATCGCAACGGGTTTGGCATGTTGTTCCTGCGGTCGCCGGTGATGCCAGCGCGGCAATAATCCGTAGGCTGGGGACCAGTAACGCTGATACTCCGCTGCCGAAGCATTAAGCAGGGCAATAGGATTAAGCACTTCGGCCAGCCATTGGCGCAAGGCGGCATCAGCGCCAAGCGGCGAGCGTCGATCAAATAGAATAAAGTAACAGCCTTCTTCCAGCCGACTTTCCAGCTCATTTTTGACCGTATCATCCGCCTGAAGCTGCACGCCGGAATGCATCAATTCTTCGGTCAGTTCCGGCAACACCCAGATATTGACCTCATCGAGCAGCGCACGGTAACCAAAATAGTCGTCAAAGGCGCGGATTTTAAGCTGGGTAGACTGATTGCGTATTACCGCGTAAGGGCCGGTACCCAGGGGGTTACGCGCAAAGTCTTCCCGCGTTTGCCACTCCTGCGGCAGGATCAGTGCATGGACGCTGCCCATTAGCCAGGGCAGCCAGTGATCGGGGGATTTCAGGTGAATATCGATAACGTTAGCGGTCAAAGACTCGACGCTGGCGATATGGCTAAACAGCGGATGGCTTTGCAGACGGGTAAAAGTGCTAATGATGTCGGCCATTTGCAATTCACGGCCATGATGAAAACGGATCGCCGGGCGAAGGTAGAATCGCCAGTGCCGCGCTGAGATCTCCTGCCAGTGATGGGCCAAATCGCCGCGTAGTTCCCCGTTTTCCTCATTTATCCCCATCAGACCGCTAAAAATCTGTTTGGCCAGGTGGGTCTCTGAACGGCGCAGCGCGGTGCCGGGCAGCAGGTTAAACAGCGAACGATAATAGAGTACCCGCAGAATGTGTTTACCCTGTCGGAAGCTACGCCCCAACTGAGAAAGCAGCATTTGCCGTACCGCTGTTTTATCGCCGACCAGTTGCACCAGCTGATCGACGCCATCTTGCTCGATCAGCTCCTCTGCGCGCAACTGTTGCAGTTGCAGGCCACTAATCAGAAACGTCAGTCGTGATTTTTTGCCGCGCCCGACCTCGGCTTCCCACTGCAGCCAGCCCTGGGCTTGCATCATATTGAGCAGGGAGCGCATATGTCTGCGTGAGCAATTTACTACCCCGGACAAGTCTTGCAGAGTTGTTTCTGTCGACTGGCCCTGGCTGTTTTGCCATAAACGAATAAATTGCTGCTGCAGACGTGGTGAGGACATAAAAGAGGAACTCCTGTTGGAAAACTCATCAATTTATCTTTCCTCATATTACGCAGATACTTTGCTCTAGCCAAGAAAACTGTGCAGTGCGGTGGATGACCGCATTGTCGATTAACCGCTTTTCTGAGTAATGGTGAAATGTCGCCAGCCAGTGAGTTTACTCACTGGTTTTTTTCTGTCGTCGATCCACGATTTACTTGTCGCTGCCGGGATTTTCGGCACGGAGACGTTTCGCCGCAGGGCCTGGCTGTGGACTATCGCCCCCCGAACTTCGCCGGGTGCCCATTTCCTGGTTGGCCTGTGCCGCGGGGACTGCTGCGCCGACGGCATGGTGATCGCTTACCTGACTAAGCGGAAGTCTTTCTCCTTGCGGGAGTTGCATCAGAGCATTATGCAGTTCAGTGCCTGAAAGCCCCGAGGGTCGGTCTGGCCGGGTCAGCAGCAGGTTTATCCTCGCTTCAACGGTGGGCTCGGTGGTCGCTGAGCTGCTGGTCGCAGCGGTCGAATCCCAGTGTTTGCGGATCCACGCCACCACTTCCGCTCTCGGTGCCGCGTTCGAGCGTGCGAGAGCAATCTGAACGGTGCTGGCACTGACCTGAGGTTTTTCGTTTGGCGGCAATTGCATCAGGGCATGATGCAATTGCGGTCCGGAAAGCGCGGTGGGTTTGTCCGTGCGTGAAAGCAGTACCTCAATCCTGGCCCCCACCGAAGGGCCGACCGAAGTGGTGGATGCCCAGTTGCGCCGAACCCAGTCGACCACTTCAGGACTGGCCTGGGCATTGGCCAGTGCCAGAGCATTTTTGACGGTGCCGACACCGATCACCGGTCTTGTCTTTTTGGGGAGTTGCATCAGCGCATTATGCAGTTCCGTGCCAGAAAGCCGGGCGGGTCGGTCTTCCCGGGCAAGCAGCACTTCGATCCTGGCCACCGTTGAGCGGCCCCGCGCCGCTGTCGCTGCCCAGCGATCCGCGACCCACGCCACCACTTCCGGCCTGGGCTGCACATTAATTTGTGCCAGAGCAATTTGTACCATCCCCAGTTTTAGCTTTGGTGTTTCGCTTTCCGGCAGTTGCGTCAGGGCATTATGCAGCTCTGGGGCCGAGATCCAATCGGGTCTGTCCACCTGGTTAAGCAGGCTCTCTATCCTGGCGGGGACGGAACGGGCAGGGGCAGCGGTCGATGGCCAGTGCTCTCTGACCCAGGCGAGCACTTCCGCTCTAACCTGAACATTCGACTGGGCCAGCGCATTTTGCACTGTCTTCAGATTCACACCTTGTTTTTCCGCTTCCGGCAGTTGCAGCAGGGCATGATGCAGCTCCAGGCTGGAAAGCCCCTCAGGCTTGTCTGCCCGGGCAAGCAGCGCTTCTATTCTGGCTGGCACTGGGCGGGCTGCGGTGGCGGCCCAGTGTTGCCGGACCCAGTTGACCACTTCTTGTCTGGCGTGAATATTTGATCGTGCCAGGGCGTTTTTGACGGTTCCTAGGCCCACAGTGGCCCTTTCCGCCAGCGGCAGTTGTCCGAGCGCATGATGCAGTTCTGCGCCGGAAAGCCCCTCGGGTCGGTCCGCCCGGGCAAGCAGTGTTGCTAATCTGGTCGTCGCTGAGCGACCGGCTGCGGCGGTTGCTGCCCAGTGCTGCTGCACCCAGGCGATCACCTGTGGTCTGGCCTGAACATTCAACTGTGCCAGCGTGTTCTGCACCGCACCCAGACTGATGACCGGTCTTACACTGGGCGGCAGTTGCATTAGCGCCCTATACAGTTCCGGGCCAGCAATATCGCGGGGGCGATCCTCCCGGGCAAACAGCGCTTCTATGCGGGTCGCTGCGGAACGGCCTGCCGCTGTGGTGGATGCCCAGTGCTCGCCGACCCAGGCGGTCACTTGCGGCCTGGCCTCAGCCTGCAACTGGGCGATAACCTTATGAATGGTTTGCAGGCTTATGCCGGGCCTTTCCATTGGCGGCAATTGCGTAAGGGCCTGGTGCAGTTCCGTGCCTCGCAGCAGGACGGGTTTGTCCGCGCGCTTAAGCAGCATGGCTACCCTGGCCCCCGCTAAACGGCCAGCGATGGCGGTGGATGCCCAATGCTCGCAGACCCAGGCGATCACTTCCGGTCTGGCCAGCACATGTGATTGTCCGAGAATATGCTGCACCGTGCCCTGGGTCACTTCCGGCGCTTCTCCCGCTGGCAACTGCATCAGGGCGCTATGCAGTTGCGGACCTGAAAGCCCGGCAGGGCGTTCTTCATGTTCAAGCAGCGCACGGATCCTGGCACTGACTGAGCGGCCTGCGCCGGTGGTGGCGGCCCAGTGCTCAGCAACCCAGGCGACGATATCTGGTCTGACGCCTCCCGCCAACCCGATAATGCGTCCCTCTGCATCTACCGACTGTCCGGTCTGGTGGAAATTGCCGCTGTCGGCATCAAATCGGTAAATCGTTTTTATTTCGTCATTGCACAGCGGCACATAGCCAAGACTTTTGCCCCCGCCGGTGTCGGTTATCTCTATTTCCCGGTAATGTTTGGCTGAAAGCTGTTCTCGGGACGGACGCAACGGTTTCGGCTGGTTTTTTGCCGCTGCGGGGACTGCCGCACTGTCGGCTGCTGGCCGGGAAGGGGCAATGTTATCTGTGTTGCTCGGCGGGGCAGCCATCTCCTCGGTTTTCCTGGACGGCGCTGATAGGCCTTTGGCATCGCTGGCGGCCGCGATTGCCGACAGGGCGATATTGATCCCGCCGTCGGCCATTTCCAGCAGCCCTTCACTGATATTGCCTTGGGCGATATCGTAGCCGCCCACCCCTGCTTGCGTCAGGCCGCTGGTCAGTAACGCCGCATTGGTCGCCGCCGCCAGTGGCGGTACAACGGCAGCCAGCGGGGCAAAGAGCAGCATCAACGTATTGATATCACTGAGCCGCTGTTTAATGCTGCGCTCTCCGGCGTCGGCGTCAGAGACAATCAGCGTATCGGCATCTGACTTTAGTCTTGCGGTTTGTCGGCGGGCCATTTCAGCAAAGGGATCGTGCTGTTGTTTGGTGGTTAGCCCCAGGCTGATCTGCAGATCCAGCTCTCCTTTACGCATTTTCGCCAGCGCCAGCTCAACGCCGTAGGCCATCACAAAGTCGCGAAACGGGTGATCGGTACGGGTATCTTTACGGCTGAAATGGGATAACAGCGCCTGCATTTTTTGCGGGGAATCGGCATGTCGCAGCAGATATTCTCTGAGCTTTTGCGCCGAACTGAACTCAATTAATGGCGGCGAGCTGCCTGGTTTCCATAGCAGCAACTGCCCACTCTTTTTGTCGCGAAAGGTCATTAGGTCGGTGGAGGCTTTACCGTTGATTGACACCATCCCGATGTCCACGCTGGCATCTGGCCGGGCGCTTTTGATGCGACTGGCAGTCAGCGAGGACCAACTGGCGGCATCCCCGACGCGTTCCTCCGGCAAACCTGCCGCTCGGGCGGCAAGCTGCATGGCGCTGTCACTGAGTTTGCCGCCCTGATAGGCCAGCTTGTAGGTTTTAATCAGCGCCGCCTTATTGAGAAAGGCCTTATCCTGCTGATAGCCCGGCGTTGCTGTTTTCTGCTGCAGATGTTGCAGGTAATAGCCTTTAAAATCCACTTGCCAGATGATAGTGCGCCAGGTCTCCGGCGACAAAGGACATCCGGTGCCTGTAACCTGGCCTTTGCTGTCGAGCAGGACAATTTTTTCGGTGGGCGCGGTGCTGCTATCTAGCCATGACTTATTTTTTTGCGTATTGAGCAGCAGCATATCGGTCAGGGAGAGGACAGTTTTCTCGCCGCTGTGGGGGGCGATCGCCAGCAGATAGCTTTTATCGGCGTCAGCCTGGGGATAGCCCAGTTTTATCAGCTCTTCGTGACCCAGTGCGCGGGCTAGCTGGCGGGGTGTTTCTGCACTTTTGAATTTGCCTGCCACGTCGGCCACCGAGTGGTTGCTGGCCATGGCTTTGCTGATCACCTTAAACGGACGCCGCGGGGTCGCTTGGTTATCCGCTGTATTCTGCGCGGGGATCGGGTTGCCGGATAGGGAGATGTTTATATTGTTCATAAGTAACGGATACCAAAAGAGATGGAAGTAAAATCTATATAATGGATTGTTTTATATAGTGTTAACTCTAGCCCTGTCAGTTCCTGACTGATTATGCAGCTCCCCGGTGCCGTTAGCCTGACGACGCAGGAACAATCAGAAATTGTCAGCCTGTGCCGTGCTTTCCTCCCCATCTGGCAAAACTGTGACTACACTGCAGTTTTACCCGATGCACGGGTTTACTTTTCATTGCCAATGCTTTGTTGTTATCAGGGATGGTTTTATGCCAGCACGCCGCTTAACGTTTATTTTTGCCACCTTTTTACTGGTTTCCTTTCTGATTGGCATTGCCGGTGCGCTGCAGGCACCGACGCTTAGCCTGTTTCTCACCCATGAAGTACAAGTCCGTCCGTTATGGGTGGGTATGTTCTACACTGTCAATGCTCTGGCGGGGATCGCTATCAGCTTTCTGCTGGCCAACTATTCCGATAAACAGGGCGATCGGCGCAAGCTGCTGTTTCTTTGTATGTTGATGGCGATTGGCAACAGTCTGGTATTTGCTTTTAGCCGCGACTATTTATTGTTGATTAGCGTAGGCGTATTGCTGGCGGCAATGGGAAATGCCGCCATGCCGCAGCTGTTTGCCCTGGCGCGGGAATATGCCGATCGTTCGGCCCACGAAGTGGTGATGTTCAGCTCGATGATGCGGGCGACCCTGTCGTTGGCATGGGTGTTGGGTCCCCCCATCTCCTTTATGCTGGCTCTGAATTACGGCTTTACCTTGATGTACCTGTGTGCCGCCGCGGTGTTTGTGTTCAGCGCGCTGCTGGTATGGTTTTTTCTGCCCTCGGTGACAAGGATCCCCCAGCCGATTGATAAGCCGGTGGTGCACGTCAGCGCCTGGAAGAACCGCGATGTCAGGCTGTTGTTTTTTGCCTCGCTGCTGATGTGGACCTGCAATATTATGTACATCATTGATATGCCGCTGTATATCACCGCAGAGATGGGATTGCCCGAGGGGTTGGCTGGCTTGCTGATGGGCGCGGCCGCCGGGATGGAGATCCCGGTGATGTTGCTGGCTGGCTATCTGGTTAAAACCACGGGCAAACATCGACTGATGCTCTGCGCCGCCGCCTTTGGCGTGCTGTTCTATCTGGGGTTGATCCTGTTTCCCTTTAAAGCCGCCTTAATGGTCCTGCAGCTGTTTAACGCCATATTTATCGGCATTATTGCCGGTATTGGCATGCTCTACTTTCAGGATCTGATGCCGGGACGCGCCGGGTCGGCTACCACGCTGTTTACCAATAGCATTTCGACGGGTGCCATTCTGGCGGGGATGTTGCAAGGGGCGATTGTCGAGAATTTTGGCCATTATCAGGTGTACTGCGTGGCGACGGGATTGGCGGTGGTGGCGTTGCTATTGATGATGCGGGTTAAAAATGCCTGACCCGTCAAGCAGGCGGGTCAGGGATAAAGCGAGCCAGTCTGGGCCTTAGCGCATAAACGCCGGCACCTTGGCTTCATAGGCAGAGATATTTTCTTCATGCTGCAGGCTAAGACCAATGCTGTCGAGGCCGTTAAGCATGCAGTGGCGTCGGAAGCTGTCTATCTCAAAGGGATAGGTTTTGCCACCGGCGATAACGATCTGGTTTTGCAGATCCACCTCAAAGCTGATGCCTTCGTTTTGCTGGGCCAGGGCAAACAGCTCGTCAATCTGTGCTTCTTCGAGGGTTACCGGCAGCAGTTGGTTGTTAAAGGCATTGCTATAGAAAATATCGGCAAAACTCGGGGCAATCACCACATGAAAACCGTAGTCGGTTAATGCCCAGGGCGCATGCTCGCGTGACGAACCGCTGCCAAAATTTTCCCGTGCCAGCAGAATACTGGCCCCCTGATACTGGGGTTTATTAAGGATAAAATCCGGGTTAGCCGTATAGCCCTGGCCCGGCAGATAGCGCCAGTCGTAAAACAGAAACTGTCCAAAGCCGACGCGGGTGACCATTTGCAGAAACTGCTTGGGCACAATGGCGTCGGTATCGACGTTGGCAATGTCCAGTGGCAGCACCAGACCGCTATGTTGCGTAAATTTTGCCATGATTATTCCCCCAGTTTCAGTTCACGGATATCGGCAAAGTGACCGCTGATGGCCGCCGCCGCCGCCATCGCCGGACTGAGCAAGTGCGTACGTCCACCGCGCCCCTGACGCCCTTCGAAATTGCGGTTACTGGTAGACGCGCAACGCTCGCCCGGATTAAGGCGGTCATTGTTCATCGCCAGACACATGGAGCATCCCGGTAATCGCCACTCAAACCCGGCAGCCAGGAAAATCTTGTCCAGACCTTCCTGTTCCGCCTGGGCTTTGACCGGGCCAGAACCTGGCACCACAATCGCCTGCACGCCAGCGGCCACTTTGTGACCTTTGGCAATAGCCGCCGCCGCGCGCAAATCTTCAATTCGCGAGTTGGTACAGGAGCCAATAAACACTTTATCAATGGCGACATCGGTCAGTTTGATGCCCGGCTGTAAATCCATATAGGCCAGCGCTTTTTCTGCCGAGGCACGCTCTACCGGATCGCTGAACGAAGACGGATCAGGGATGGTCTGGTTGACCGCTATCACCTGACCCGGATTGGTGCCCCAGGTGACCTGCGGCGCGATATCGGCAGCATCCAGGGTGACGACGCGGTCAAATACGGCATCTTCGTCGGACTTCAGCGTATTCCAGAAGGCGATGGCATCGTTCCAGTCCTGCCCTTTCGGCGCAAACTGGCGACCCTGCAGATAGGCAAAGGTGGTGTCATCAGGAGCAACCAGACCGGCTTTGGCACCCAATTCAATGGACATATTGCACAGGGTCATACGGCCTTCCATGCTTAATGCCGTTACTGCCGGACCACAGAATTCCACTACATGCCCATTACCGCCGGCCGTGCCGGTTTTACCGATCACTGCCAATACAATATCTTTGGCGGTGATCCCGACCGGAGCCTGGCCGGTGATTTCAATTTTCATGGTTTTGGCACGACCCTGTTTCAGGGTCTGGGTGGCCAGCACATGTTCCACTTCCGAGGTGCCAATCCCAAATGCCAGGGTGCCAAAGGCACCGTGTGTCGAGGTATGGGAGTCACCGCATACCAGGGTCATGCCCGGTAATGTCAGGCCTTGTTCCGGCCCCATTACATGGACGATCCCCTGAAACGGATGCTGGAGATCGTATAATTCAATGCCATATTCAGCGCAGTTTTTAATTAATGCCTGCATCTGAATACGCGCCATTTCGCCGCTGGCATTAATGTCTTTGGTCTGCGTTGAAACGTTATGATCCATAGTGCCAAAGGTTTTACCCGGTTGGCGCACCCCGCGATTCATGGCCCGCAAGCCGTCAAAGGCCTGCGGCGTGGTGACTTCATGAATCAAATGGCGATCGATATACAACAGCGGTGTTTCGTTTTCTGCTTCAAAAACCACATGCGCATCGAATAACTTTTGATATAACGTTTTGGACATTACGCCCCCTCAATCACAGCGCGGGCGATAATGTCGCCCATTTCGCGGGTGCCCAACGCCGTCTGGCCATTTGCCAGATCACCGGTGCGATGTCCCTGTTCCAACACCTGATTCACGGCGTGCTCAACGGCGGTCGCCGCTTCTTCTGCGCCCAGACTGTAGCGCAGCAGCAGGGCGGTCGACAGGATCTGCGCAATAGGGTTGGCAATGTTTTTACCGGCAATATCCGGTGCAGAACCGCCCGCCGGTTCAAACAGACCAAAGGCCTGCTCGTTCATGCTGGCCGAAGGCAACATGCCCATGGAACCGGTGATCATCGCGCATTCGTCTGACAGGATGTCGCCAAACAGGTTGGAGCACAGCATGACGTCAAACTGCGAAGGTTCTTTGATCAGTTGCATGGTGGCATTGTCGATATACATATGGCTCAGGCTGACGTCGGGATAGTCTTTGGCCACTTCGGTAACCACTTCACGCCACATAATTGAGCTTTGCAGCACATTGGCCTTATCAATCGAGGTGACTTTGTGACGACGTTTGCGGGCAGATTCAAAGGCAATACGGGCAATACGTTCGATCTCGAAACGGTAATAGACTTCGGTATCAAAGGCTTTCTCATGCATGCCCTGGCCTTCACGGCCTTTGGGTTGACCAAAGTAGATGCCCCCGGTCAGTTCGCGCACGCACAGAATGTCAAAACCCTTGGCGGCAATATCGCTGCGCAGCGGGCAGAAAGCTTCCAGACCCTGATATAAACGGGCAGGGCGCAGGTTACTAAACAGTTTGAAATGCTTACGCAATGGCAGCAATGCGCCGCGTTCTGGCTGATCGTTTGGCGGCAGGTGTTCCCATTTCGGGCCACCCACCGAGCCGAACAGGATGGCATCCGCTTGTTCACAGCCGGCAATGGTGGCCGCTGGCAGTGGCGTACCCTGTTTGTCGATGGCGGCGCCGCCGATATCGTATTCGCTGGTACTGATTTTCAAACCAAAACGCTGGCGGACGGCATCCAGAACTTTGTACGCCTGGGCCATAACTTCCGGGCCAATCCCGTCACCGGGTAAGACAGCAATATGATGGGTCTTGCTCATGTTCACACCGTTTCCTGATTATTTTGATATTTGCACTGGCTGTTATCTTGCCCCATGGCGCGGCGTTGGCGACATAGGGCAAGTTGTGGCGAAATTTTACGATACGCGATCGTTATGCAGACGCTGTTTTTCTTTTTCGACCTGCTTGCTGCGCCAGATGCTATTGAGTACATGCACCATCGCTTTGGCCGAGGACTCGACGATATCTGTTGCCAGGCCCACGCCGTGGAAACGACGTCCTTGATACGACACCACAATATCAACCTGACCCAGCGCATCGCGGCCCTGACCTTTGGCGGTCAGCTGGTATTTGATTAATTCAATCTGGTAGCCAGTGCAGCGGTTGATAGCCTGATAAACGGCATCAACGGGACCGTTACCGGTGGCCGCTTCGGTTTTGATTTCTTCGCCACAGGCCAGATTGACTGACGCCGTTGCAGTGATGCTGGAACCTGACTGGACGCTGAAGTTGTCCAGACGATAAAACTCCGGCTCTTCCTGCTGTTTATTGATAAACACCAATGCTTCCAGATCGTAATCGAAAACCTGACCTTTTTTGTCGGCCAGCTTCAGGAAGGCGCTATACAGGTGATCCATATTATAGTCGGATTCCTTATAGCCCATCTCTTCCATACGATGTTTCACCGCCGCGCGACCGGAACGTGAGGTCAAGTTTAACTGCACCTGATTCAGACCAATCGATTCCGGGGTCATAATTTCATAGTTTTCACGATTCTTCAGAACACCATCCTGATGAATTCCTGAAGAGTGAGCGAAGGCATTTGAGCCGACAATGGCTTTATTGCCCGGGATCGGCATGTTGGTGATCTGGCTAACGATCTGGCTGGTGCGGTAAATTTCCTTGTGATTGATATTGGTATGTACCTGCATATATTGCGAGCGGGTCTTGATCGCCATAATCACTTCTTCCAGCGCGGTATTGCCGGCACGTTCGCCAATGCCGTTCAGCGTACCCTCTACCTGACGGGCACCGGCCTGCACCGCGGCAATCGAGTTGCCGACCGCCATGCCCAGATCGTCGTGGCAGTGCACGGAGATAATGGCTTTGTGGATATTGGGGACACGCTCATACAGATTGGTAATGATGCCGCTGAATTGATGCGGGGTGGTATAACCGACGGTATCCGGGATATTGATGGTGGTTGCTCCAGCGTTAATGGCGGCTTCCACTACGCGGCACAGATTATCCAGCGGGGTACGCCCGGCATCTTCGCAAGAGAATTCAACGTCATCCGTATAATTACGTGCGCGCTTGACGGAGTGCACCGCCATATCCAGAACCTGGTCAAACGAACGTTTTAACTTGGATTCAATATGCAGAGTCGAGGTGGCCAGAAACACATGGATACGGAAAGCTTCCGCTACGCGCAACGCTTCTGCCGCGACATCAATATCGGCGTCCACGCAGCGTGCCAGTCCGCAAACGCGACTATTTTTGATCTGACGGGCGATGGTTTGCACTGATTCAAAATCACCAGGAGAAGAGACCGGGAAGCCGACCTCCATCACATCTACGCCCATTCTTTCCAGAGCGATGGCGATTTGCAGTTTATCTTTAACGCTCAGACTCGCTTGCAGAGCCTGTTCACCATCACGCAGCGTGGTATCGAAAATAATGACTTGTTCGCTCATGTTGTTATTCCTTGCCTTGGTTACTTTCGCGCTGTGCGGATAAAAAAAAACCCGCGCATTTGCGCGGGTTTGCTGTCTGTGGAAGCTGAAACTAGTTGTAAATTTCACCCACTGGCATACCGCGCACTTTTTCTGCGTTGAGTAGTAGGCCTGGTAGACGGGTGAATTTAAACATGTATTTGTCAGCTTCTCATGTATGGGTGGCGTTGTGCCTGTGGCCTAAATTGATACGTGAATGCGGCGGCGATGTCAACTTAAGAATGCTTTAAAGGATAGAATAGTCACCAGATGAGGGGAATTATCATTCAGAGTAATATTCTGAATTATTCGATAACGGCAGCGTTATGATTTGTGAGGGTTTGGCACCAAATAATGATGAAAACCGTTCTCAGTTTTCACTCATTATCTGCGAGCTAACGCCTTCTATTATCATAAATTACTCATATGGATTTATAAGATTTTAGCGGTAATCTATTTAGCTGTAATATTAATTCAACCAGTGATTTTGTCTATTCATTGGCAGGCTATTTAACCATAGCGGATTAAGATTGACAGCGTTTATACCTGTCATACTTCAAGCTGCAGTTGCGTTGGCTTCTCTCGTTCACCCGAATGACTTACGTAATGTAAGCTCATCGGGATTCACTCGTTTGCCGCCTTCCTGCAACTCGAATTATTTTAGGTATGGCACTGCTTCAAATGGACTTAAGAATCTAATCAGGAGGCGCGATGACCGATATTACTGTAGAAAAATCTCTGGGTAAAATCCCCGGCGACGAAAAGAAGCATGAAGCGGGTCATGAGGACAATCATCTGCGCCGAGCAGATTTAAATTTGTTAACAGTATTTGATGCAGTGATGCAATTACAGAATATTACCCGGGCGGCGCAAATGTTGGGTATGTCCCAGCCAGCGGTCAGCAATGCCGTATCGCGTTTAAAAAATATGTTTAATGATGAACTCTTTGTTCGTTGTGGACGCGGTATTGAACCAACGGCGCGCGCCCATCAGCTTTATGGGCCCATCCGCCAGGCGTTGCAACTGGTCACCAATGAACTCCCTGGTCTGGGTTTTGACCCGCTGACCAGTAAGCGACAGTTTTCCATCACCATCAGTAGCCCCCTTGATCTGCTGCTTACCCCAAAGGTGCTGGCCATGCTCAAGCGCTGTTCCGAGGGGGTGACGCTGAACATCGAGTCATTGATTCACGAAAATATTGAAAACCAACTGCGTTACCACGAGCTGGAATTTGCCATCGACTATCGCAGTATTGATCGTGCCGATTTTTATAATCAGCGGTTGTTTGAAGATGAGCTGGTACTTATTTCATCCAGAAACCATCCGCGATTACCCACGCAGATCGATTATGACTGTTTCTTAAATGAAAAACATGCCGTGGTCAGATTGCATGGCTACTCTTCTTTTAGTTTCCCTTATTACAATGCGCCGGAATCTCAGGCCAGAGTCTGTTATCAGGGGGCCAGTCTGATAAGCGTGATGGAAATTGTGTCGCGCACCGAAATGATCGCCTTGGTGCCACGCTGGTTGGCGTTGCATAATGCGGAGAGGCTTAACCTGAGAATCGATACGGTTCCCTGGTTTGATAACAAGCTGCATTGTTATTTGTCGTGGCACGAGTCAGCCAGTAAAGATAAAGGCAATCTGTGGATGAAGGATCTGCTTATCCAATCCGCCAGTCTGGCGTGAAACCGGCTTGTATCGCACGCCTCAATACCGGTGATTAATGTTACCTATCTTTAATTATCAAGTTTCTTACGCTGCTGTTAAGGGAGGTTTTTGTTTTTTATGCTGTGCAGTGATCGCCATTTGAGCTCATCTCTTTTTATCGTTTAAAAAAAGAGATGAGCTCAATAAAAAAAAGCGAGATTCAGGCAGTTGTTAAAAGATCAAGACCATAGCCATTGAAAATCATCATATCGTGAACTGGATCACCCTAATTAACATTAAAAATATAAGTCCGCTGCGGTCATAATTTAATTCTGTATTTACCTTTCCTTTCCTTATATACCCCAGATCTAAGTACCCTGATGTGGTTTTTTATAGCGATAAACCGTTAAATAACAGCGGCTGGCGGTAGGCTTGTTAAAAATGGGGTCTTTTGCCGTTTGCCTGGCCCAAATTCTGACGTTAAGGTAATCAGTTATATTCAACAAAAAAAGTACAGAAGGGCGCACAGCCCTCATACCCGGGATTAGGGAAATGATTTCCGACATCCATTAGAAACGAGTCGTCCTAAAGAACAAAAGCCTGGAGGCAAACCCATGGAGATGTTGTCAGGAGCCGAGATGGTTGTCCGATCGTTGATCGATCAGGGCGTAAAGCACGTATTCGGTTATCCCGGCGGAGCGGTGTTGGATATCTATGATGCCCTGCACACGGTCGGCGGGATTGATCATGTGCTAGTGAGACATGAACAGGGCGCAGTGCATATGGCCGATGGCTATGCGCGCGCAACGGGCGAGGTCGGCGTGGTGCTGGTCACTTCCGGACCTGGTGCCACCAATGCCATCACCGGGATCGCCACCGCTTATATGGATTCTATTCCCCTGGTGGTGCTTTCCGGACAGGTTCACAGTTCGCTGATTGGCTATGATGCCTTTCAGGAATGCGACATGGTGGGGATTTCCCGCCCGGTGGTCAAACACAGCTTTTTGGTAAAAAGAGCCGAAGATATCCCGACGGTGATCAAGAAAGCCTTTTATCTGGCGGCGACCGGCAGACCTGGGCCGGTGGTCATTGACTTGCCGAAAGATGTGGTTAATCCGCAGATCAAACTGCCTTATGCCTATCCTGAACAAGTGGCCATGCGCTCTTATAACCCGACGGTGCAAGGTCATCGCGGGCAGATCAAGCGTGCGCTACAAACCCTGATGGCGGCCAAAAAACCGGTACTGTATGTCGGTGGTGGGGCGGTGAATTCCGAGTGTCACGGCGAGTTGCTCAAACTGGCCGAGACGTTGAATTTACCGGTAACCAGTACGCTGATGGGTTTGGGGGCATTTCCTGGTACTCACCGTCAAAGCGTTGGCATGCTGGGTATGCATGGTACCTACGAAGCCAATATGACCATGCATAACGCCGATTTGATTTTCGGTGTTGGCGTGCGTTTTGACGACCGTACTACCAATAATCTCGAAAAATACTGTCCTCATGCCACCATTATGCATATCGATATTGACCCGACGTCGATTTCGAAAACCGTCAATGCCGATATCCCGATTGTTGGTGATGCCAAACAAACGCTGACGCAAATGCTCGAACTGCTGGAACACTCTGAGGATAAGCAGGAGTTCGATGCCCTGCGCGACTGGTGGCAGGATATTGAACAATGGCGGGCGCGTAACTGCCTCGGCTATGACAAGAATAGCGGCACCATCAAACCTCAGGCAGTCATTGAGACGCTGCACCGCCTGACCAAAGGCGACGCCTATGTTACGTCCGACGTCGGACAACATCAGATGTTTGCTGCGCTTTACTATCAGTTTGATAAACCGCGCCGTTGGATTAACTCTGGTGGTCTCGGCACCATGGGCTTTGGCTTGCCTGCCGCCCTGGGGGTAAAACTGGCATTACCTGATGAAACCGTGATTTGTGTAACCGGTGACGGCAGTATTCAGATGAATATTCAGGAGCTTTCCACGGCTTTGCAATATGATTTGCCGGTGGTGGTGGTCAACCTGAACAATGGTTATCTGGGCATGGTCAAACAGTGGCAAGACATGATTTATTCTGGCCGCCATTCGCAGTCTTATATGCAATCTCTGCCTGATTTCGTCAAGCTGGCCGAGGCGTACGGTCATGTCGGTATCGCCATCCGTCATCCTGATGAGTTGGAAAGCAAGCTGGCGGAAGCGTTGGCACAAAAAAATCGTCTGGTATTTGTCGATATCAGCGTCGATGAAACCGAACACGTTTATCCGATGTTGATCCGTGGCGGTGGAATGGATGAAATGTGGTTAAGCAAAACGGAGAGGACATAATCATGCGCCGGATTTTATCTGTATTGTTGGAAAATGAATCAGGCGCACTGTCACGCGTTGTCGGGCTGTTCTCACAGCGTGGATATAACATTGAAAGCCTGACGGTGGCGCCAACCGACGATCCGACCTTGTCGCGGATGACCATCCAGACCATGGGCGATGCCAAGGTGCTGGAGCAAATCGAGAAGCAGTTGCATAAGCTGGTGGACGTTTTGCGCGTTAACGAGCTGGTGCAAGGTTCGCACGTTGAGCGCGAAATCATGCTGGTGAAACTGCAGGCATCGGGATATGGCCGTGAAGAGATCAAACGTTCTACCGAGATCTTTCGTGGGCAAATTGTCGATGTCACTGCTACGCTTTACACGGTTCAGCTAGCAGGTACCAGTGACAAACTTGATGCTTTCCTTAACTCGATCCGCGACGTGGCCGAAATTGTCGAGGTAGCGCGTTCCGGCGTGGTGGGTGTCTCGCGCGGTGATAAAGTCATGCGGTAACGCCGACTGATTTGCCTGGCAGCCAGACTGCCTTGTCACCAGAAAGCTCAACATGCGTTGGGCTTTTTTATTAATTGTGATAATCCGTTAGCGTAAAACACCTTGCCGAGTAGGGTCTTAACAGGTTATATCTCTCATCAGTAAAGTTGCATCCGCACTGACTGCTTTCGCAGCCGCTTGCCGCTTTTGCGCCACGCGCGTTCTGGCGTGTGAGAGAGTAGAGTACTTACTTATATTAAGGGGTTATTGGTGAAACTGGATGAAATCGCGAGGTTAGCGGGTGTTTCGCGTACCACTGCCAGTTATGTAATTAATGGCAAGGCGAAGCAGTATCGTGTCAGCGATAAGACAGTTGAGAAAGTGATGGCTGTCGTCAAGGAACATAATTATCACCCTAATGCCGTCGCGGCAGGATTGCGCGCGGGCCGAACCCGTTCTATCGGGCTGGTGATCCCTGATTTAGAAAATACCAGCTATACCAAAATCGCCAATTATCTCGAGCGACAGGCGCGACAACGCGGCTACCAGTTGCTGATTGCCTGCTCCGAAGATCAGCCGGATAATGAGATGCGTTGTGTTGAGCACCTGCTGCAACGCCAGGTGGATGCCATTATCATCTCCACCTCGTTACCCCCTGAGCATCCTTTTTATCAGCGCTGGGCCAAAGATGATTTTCCGATCATTGCCCTCGATCGTGCCCTTGATCCCGAAAATTTTATCAGCGTGGTGGGTGCCGATCAGGACGATGCCGTTATGCTGGCGCAAGAGCTGCGTGAGTTTCCGGGGGAGAGCGTGCTCTATCTCGGCGCCTTGCCCGAGTTGTCGGTGAGTTATTTGCGAGAACAGGGTTTTCGCCAGGCGTGGCAAGGCGATCCCCGTCAACCCGACTATCTGTATGCCAACGCCTATGACCGTAACTCAGCCGCTCTGGTGTTTGCCGAATGGCGCAAAACTCATGCCATGCCCAAGGCCTTGTTCACCACCTCTTTCCCGCTGTTGCAGGGGGTGATGGATGTTACGCTCAAGCAGGAAGGCCGCTTGCCGGTTGATTTGGCGATTGCCACCTTTGGAGACAATGAGCTGCTGGATTTCCTGGAATGCCCGGTTTTGGCGGTGGCGCAGCGTCATCGCGACGTTGCCGAGCGTGTGCTGGAACTGGTGCTCGCCTGTCTTGATGAGCCGAAAAAACCGAAAGCCGGATTGACCCGCATTCGCCGCAATTTGTTTCGCCGTGGCCGTCTGAGCCGGAAATAATCCCCGAGTTCAGGTAATTTCAACAAATTATCTGAACTCGTCCTTCGCAAATCTTCTTTCTGATGCAATCCTTACATAACAATACAAAATGCATGGGTAAAATCCGCGCAACGTGATGCGTCATTGTCTTAAAAAGAGACAGCGGGCAAAGAATAAGAGCATTCTCAGGAAAATATCCATTTGAAAATGTTTTGGCTAATAAAAATGGAATAATCAATTTTAAAAATACGTTAATACTAAGGGCTATTCTGCTGTAGAATTCCGGCCTTAATTTGATCCGACATTTTTGGTCCGCACGTCAGTCCTGACAAAGGCTGGTGGCAAGGGGCCTGGCGAGTTGTCTGGAACATTTTTGCGGTAAAACGTTGGGGCTTTGCATTAAGTCAAACTCAACGGCCGTGGTTTAAGAAATGAGAGATCGATAGCAGAAGAATATAAATAGATAAATAATGTACAAATTGTTCCCTTTTTGAGCGTTGTTATTATTTAATTGAAATTTCCTCATCTAATCATGACGTTATTTTTTATACCCCACCGTAGAAAACTCCTTTCATCGGTTCCTGCTTAACTCATCGCCTGTAAATAATCAGAATCCACTGCCTGTGCGGCTTGACAAGGTTTTAAAAGCATCCGTAAACTCCTTTAAGTGGGAATTTGTGGTGTAAAGTGGTGAAAAGGGTCATTGAGGGGTAGCTCGAGTATGTTCCGTGGGGCAACGATGGTTAACCTCGACAGCAAAGGGCGGCTTGCCGTACCTACCCGTTATCGGGATTTGCTGAGCGAAGAGTCGCAAGGTCAGATGGTTTGCACCATCGACCTCCATCACCCATGCCTGCTTCTTTACACCTTGCCCGAGTGGGAAGTGATTGAACGAAAATTGTCCCGTCTGTCGAGCATGAATCCCGTTGAGCGCCGAATTCAGCGTTTGTTACTCGGGCATGCCAGTGAATGTCAGATGGATAGCGCCGGACGCCTGCTGATCGCCAGTACTTTGCGACAGCACGCTGGGCTTGCCAAAGAAGTGATGCTGGTTGGGCAGTTCAACAAGTTTGAACTGTGGGATGAACAGACCTGGTATCAACAAGTCAAGGAAGACATTGACGCTGAACAATCGGCTCGAGAACCGCTTTCCGAGCGATTACAGGACTTGTCACTATAAGTATGCTTGAAAATTATAAACATACCTCCGTGTTATTGGATGAAGCCGTTAACGGGCTGAATATTCGCCCAGATGGCATTTACATTGATGGGACCTTTGGTCGCGGTGGACACTCGCGTCTGATTTTGTCTCAGTTGGGGCCGCAGGGACAGTTGCTGGCCATCGACCGCGATCCTCAGGCGATCGAAGCGGCAAAAGCGATCGACGATCCGCGTTTTTCCATTGTGCATGGTCCGTTCTCCGAGCTGGCACAGTACGTACAGGATCGTGGGTTGGTGGGCAAGATCGACGGTGTATTACTGGATCTTGGCGTGTCATCGCCGCAGCTTGACGATCCGGAACGCGGTTTTTCGTTTATGCGTGACGGACCTCTGGACATGCGCATGGATCCCAGCCGGGGATATTCCGCCGCCGAATGGTTGCTGAAGGCTGAAGCGGATGATATCGCCTGGGTGCTGAAAACCTTTGGTGAAGAACGTTTTGCCAAGCGCATTGCGCGTGCCATTGTTGATCGCAACCGCGAACAGCCGATGACGCGGACCAAAGAGCTGGCTGATTTGATTGCCAATGCCTCGCCGTTTCGTGAAAAACACAAGCATCCGGCGACGCGTAGCTTCCAGGCAATCCGCATTTATATCAACAGCGAGCTGGAAGAGATTGAACGTGCGCTCGACGGCGCACATGAAGTGCTGGCAGCCGATGGACGTTTATCCGTCATCAGTTTCCACTCGTTGGAAGATCGTATTGTGAAACGGTTTATCCGTCAGCACAGTCGTGGACCGCAGGTGCCTGCGGGGATCCCGATGACTGAAGCACAATTGCAAAGTCTTGGCGGACGGACACTGAAATCCCTCGGCAAGATGATGCCTTCGGACGCCGAAGTGGCAGAAAACCCACGGGCGAGAAGTTCAGTACTGCGTTTTGCGGCGAGGAGCGCGTAATGATAGGTAATGAGCGTCATGGTTTGGTCGGCGTTATTTTCAGCGACATTATGCGCAATGGGAAAATACCGATGCTATTGCTGATTGCGACTTTGGTCAGCGCCATGGCGGTTGTCACCGTATCACATAAAACGCGGCTATTAACGGCGCAGCGCGAGCAACTGGTATTGGAAAAAGATGCGTTGGACATTGAATGGCGCAACTTGATCCTGGAAGAGAATGCCCTCGGCGACCATAGCCGGGTTGAGCGCATCGCCACCGAAAAATTGCAGATGCAACACGTAGATCCGGCACAGGAAACCATTGTTGTGCAGCCATAGGATAACGATTCAGGGATCGAGGTAACTTAGCCACCAGCTCATGGAGATGATAAGCGACAGATGAAAGCAGTCAGGGCCGCGAAGTTCAAGCGTCAGGAAGATAAAGCCAGCTTTGTAAGCTGGCGTTTTGCGTTGCTCTGCGGCTGTATTCTTTTTGCTCTGCTCGGTTTGATGCTGCGCGTGGCCTATCTCCAGGTGATCAATCCCGATCGTTTGGTGAAAGAGGGCGATCTGCGATCTTTGCGCGTGCAAACCATTCCGACCTCGCGCGGCATGATTAGCGATCGTGCCGGCAGGCCGCTGGCAGTCAGCGTACCGGTCAATGCCATCTGGGCCGATCCGAAAGAAGTCAACGAGCGCGGTGGCATTACGGTGGATAGCCGCTGGAAGGCGCTGGCCGATGCACTGGGTATGCCGCTCGATCAACTCACTGCGCGGGTCAATGCCAACCCCGCTGGCCGTTTTGTCTATCTGGCGCGTCAGGTCAATCCGTCGATTGGTGAATACATCCACAAGTTGAAACTGCCGGGGATCTTCCTGCGTCAGGAATCGCGTCGTTATTATCCTGCCGGTCAGGTTACGGCGCACGTGATCGGCGTGACCAATATTGATGGCCAGGGGATTGAAGGCGTTGAAAAAAGCTTTGACCATTGGCTCACCGGGCTCCCGGGAGAGCGTACGGTGCGCAAGGATCGCTTTGGCCGCGTGATTGAGGATATCTCTTCGGTGGACAGCCAGGCGGCACACAATCTGGTGCTGAGCATTGATGAGCGCTTGCAGGCCCTGGTCTACCGTGAACTGAATAACGCCGTCGCCTTTAACAAAGCCGAGTCCGGCACCGCAGTGTTGGTTGATGTGCGCACCGGCGAAGTACTGGCGATGGCTAACAGCCCGTCCTACAACCCGAATAATCTGGCGGATACGCCGAAAGATACCATGCGTAATCGCGCTATCACCGACATCTTTGAGCCGGGTTCAACGGTTAAACCGATGGTGGTTATGACGGCGCTCAAGCAGGGTGTGATCAGAGAAAATAGTGTCTTAAACACCCTGCCCTATCGAATTAATGGCCATGAAATCAAAGATGTGGCCAGATACTCCGAGCTTTCGGTGACGGGTATTTTACAGAAGTCGAGTAACGTCGGTGTGTCAAAGCTGGCGTTAGCGATGCCATCCGCAGAGCTGGTAGATACTTACTCGCGATTCGGATTGGGTAAACCGACCAATTTGGGACTGGTTGGAGAAAGCAGTGGCTTATATCCCAAAAAACAACGGTGGTCTGACATAGAGAGGGCCACCTTCTCTTTCGGCTACGGGCTAATGGTGACACCTCTCCAGTTAGCGCGAGTCTATGCAACCATCGGCAGCCTGGGCATTTATCGTCCGCTGTCGATTACCAAAGTTGATCCACCGGTTTCCGGTGAGCGTGTTTTTCCTGAACCTCTGGTGCGGACCGTGGTCCGCATGATGGAAAGCGTTGCCCTGCCGGGCGGTGGTGGCGTTAAGGCTGCTATCAAAGGCTATCGCATTGCCATTAAAACCGGGACCGCCAAGAAGGTCGGCCCCGACGGCAAATATGTGAACAAATACATTGCTTACACCGCAGGCGTTGCGCCAGCGAGTAATCCTCGATTTGCTCTGGTGGTCGTGATTAACGATCCCCAGGCGGGTAAATACTACGGTGGTGCAGTTTCTGCACCGGTATTTGGCGCCATTATGGGCGGCGTACTGCGCACGATGAATGTCGAGCCAGATGCTATACCGACGGGCGTGAGCGATGAAATTGTCAATAATCAAAAAGAGGCTTCAGGTGACAGATCGTAATTTACGCGACTTACTTGCACCGTGGGTGAGTGATGCCCCGCAAGCGGTGCTGAAAGATATGGTTCTCGACAGCCGCGCTGCGGCTGCCGGGGACCTGTTCGTCGCGATTTCCGGCCATAGCAGCGATGGCCGTCACTTTATTCCTCAGGCTATTGCGCAGGGTGTAAGTGCGGTAGTGGCAGAAGCGCAAGGTCAGGCTGAACATGGCTCCATCAGCATGCAGCACGGCGTTCCTGTTATCTACCTGCAGAATATCAATTTGTTGCTGTCGGAGATTGCCGGGCGTTTTTATCAGCAACCGGGTGCGGCGCTGCGTCTGGTGGGCGTCACCGGCACCAACGGTAAAACCACCACCACGCAACTGTTGGCCCAGTGGACGCAAATGCTCGGCGAGACCAGTGCGGTGATGGGGACCGTCGGTAACGGCCTGCTTAATCACGTGGTTCCTGCGGAAAATACCACCGGTTCGGCGGTTCAGGTACAGCAAATTTTGCGCGATCTGGTGCAGCAAGGGGCGACCTTTGCGGCCATGGAAGTCTCTTCACACGGCCTGGTGCAGCATCGCGTTGCCGCGCTGCCGTTTGCCGCCGTGGCCTTTACCAATCTCAGCCGGGATCACCTCGATTACCATGGTGATATGCAAAATTATGAGTTGGCGAAATGGCAGTTGTTCTCCAGCCATCAAAGCGGTCAACAGATTATCAATGCTGATGACAGTGTTGGGCAACGTTGGTTGGCCAAACTGCCGGGTGCGGTTGCCGTCAGCATGGAAAATAAATTACCTACAGATTGGCAAGGGCGCTGGTTATCGGCGCGTAGCGTAAGCTATCACGATAAAGGTGCCTCGCTGATCGTCGAGTCCAGTTGGGGCGAAGGTACCCTTGATAGCCGCTTGTTGGGGGCCTTTAACGTCAGCAATCTGTTGGTAGCGCTGGGGACCTTGCTGGCGCTGGGTTATCCGCTGAAGGCGTTACTGGAAACCGCGCCGCAGTTGCAACCGGTGTGCGGTCGTATGGAAGTCTTTCACGCCGCAGGAAAACCTACCGTGGTGGTCGATTATGCCCATACCCCGGATGCGCTGGAAAAAGCGCTGGCGGCGGCGCGTCTGCACTGTCACGGTAAACTCTGGTGTGTCTTTGGCTGCGGCGGTGACCGCGATAAAGGCAAGCGTCCGCTGATGGGCGGTATTGCCGAGCAGTATGCCGATCGCGTAGTGGTCACTGATGACAACCCGCGCAGTGAAGATCCTCGTGCCATTATTAACGATATCCTTGCCGGCTTCCTCGATGCCGGACGAGCATTGACCATTCCCGGCCGCGCGGAAGCGGTAACCAGCGCCATTATGCAGGCGTCAGAAAACGACCTGGTATTGATTGCGGGTAAAGGCCATGAAGATTACCAACTGGTCGGCAAGCAGCGTCTGGATTACTCCGACCGCCTGACCGCGGCAAGTTTGCTGGGGGTGATGGCATGATCCCGGTTTCTTTGCAGCATCTGACGCAAATTCTCGATGCCGAACTGGTGGGTAGCGACAAGCAGATTGACCAGGTCACCACCGATACCCGGCAGATTGTTGCCGGTTGCCTGTTTATCGCCCTCAAGGGCGAAAAATTTGATGCTCATGATTTTGCCGCCGACGCGGTACAGGGTGGGGCAGGGGCGCTGTTAGTCAGTAAGCACTTACCTATTGACGTACCCCAGCTGGTTGTGGCCGATACGCGAATTGCACTGGGTAAACTCGGTGCCTGGGTTCGTCAACAAGTGCCCGCGCGTATTGTGGCGCTGACCGGCTCGTCGGGCAAAACCTCGGTAAAAGAGATGACCGCGGCCATTTTGCGCCAATGCGGTAATGTGCTCTATACCGCAGGCAACTTTAACAACGATATCGGCGTGCCGTTGACCTTGCTGCGCTTAACCGCAGAGTATGATTTTGCCGTGGTGGAGCTGGGTGCCAATCATCCCGGTGAGATTGCTTACACTACCGAACTGACCCGTCCGCAAACGGCGCTGGTGAATAACCTTTCTGCTGCCCACCTTGAAGGTTTTGGCTCACTGCAAGGTGTAGCCCAGGCCAAGGGCGAAATTTTCTCCGGGCTGCCGGCTGACGGCATTGCCATTTTAAATGCCGATAGCCATGATTGGCCGCGCTGGCAAACCCGTATCGGCGACAGAACCGTCTGGCGTTTTTCACCAGACAAAGCTGCCGGCATCGACTTCTTTGCCAGCAATGTCCAGGTCAGTGCCTTCAACACCGTTTTCCGGCTTCACTCCCCGCAAGGTGAAATCGATGTCAGTTTGCCACTGCCTGGCCGCCACAATGTGGCCAACGCGCTGGCTGCTGCGGCGCTTTCGCTGTCGGTCGGTGCCACCCTTGAGGCTGTGCGCCAGGGGCTGGCTACGCTACAGGCGGTTAAAGGCCGTCTCTATCCTGTACAGTTGGCCGCAGGCAAAACGCTGCTTGATGACAGCTATAACGCCAATGTCGGTTCAATGACCGCCGCGGCGCAGGTTCTGGCCGATATGCCCGGATACCGCGTGATGGCATTAGGGGATATGGCAGAACTGGGTGACGAAAGTGAAGCCTGCCATCGGCAGGTCGGTGAAGCCATTCGTCGGGCGGGGATCGATAAGGTTTTGACGGTGGGTCGCCTTAGTCAGGCAATCAGCGACGCCAGCGGTTGTGGCGAACATCTTGAAGATAAAGCGGCTTTAACATCTCGTTTAGCCAGCTTGTTATCTGAACATGCGGTAATTACCGTGCTAATTAAAGGTTCACGTAGTGCCGCGATGGAGCAGGTAGTACGGGCATTACAGGAGAATGCAACATGTTAGTTTGGCTGGCCGAACATTTGGTCAAATATTATTCAGGCTTTAACGTCTTTTCCTATCTGACGTTTCGCGCCATTGTCAGCCTGCTGACGGCTCTGTTTATTTCCCTGTGGATGGGGCCGCACCTGATTGCCTATCTGCAAAAACTGCAAATCGGCCAGGTGGTACGTAACGACGGGCCTGAATCGCATTTCAGCAAACGCGGGACCCCGACGATGGGGGGCTTGATGATCCTGTTCTCCATCACTGTGTCGGTACTGATGTGGGCCTATCCGTCAAACCCTTATGTCTGGTGCGTGCTGTTTGTGCTGGTGGGCTATGGCATCGTTGGTTTTGTTGATGATTATCGCAAAGTGGTGCGCAAGAACACTAAGGGGCTGATCGCCCGCTGGAAATATTTCTGGCAGTCGATTATTGCGCTGGCGGTGGCTTTCACCATGTATGCGGTAGGCAAAGATACCCCGGCTACCGAGTTGGTGGTGCCGTTCTTTAAAGACATCATGCCCCAGTTGGGATTGCTCTATATCCTGCTGAGTTACTTCGTGATTGTCGGTACCAGCAACGCCGTCAACCTTACCGACGGTCTCGATGGACTGGCGATTATGCCCACGGTGTTTGTGGCTGGCGGCTTTGCTCTGGTGGCCTGGGCCACTGGTAATATGAACTTTGCCAATTATCTGCATATTCCGTATCTGCGTCACGCCGGTGAGCTGGTGATTGTCTGTACGGCTATCGTCGGTGCCGGGCTGGGATTCTTATGGTTTAACACCTATCCCGCTCAGGTATTTATGGGCGACGTCGGCTCTCTGGCACTGGGCGGCGCGCTCGGGACTATTGCCGTGTTGCTGCGTCAGGAGTTTTTGTTAGTGATCATGGGGGGCGTGTTTGTGGTTGAAACGCTGTCGGTGATTTTGCAGGTCGGGTCCTTTAAGCTGCGTGGCCAGCGTATTTTCCGTATGGCACCAATTCATCATCATTATGAACTTAAAGGTTGGCCAGAACCGCGCGTGATCGTGCGCTTCTGGATTATCTCGCTGATGCTGGTGCTGATTGGCCTGGCGACGCTGAAGGTGCGTTAATCATGACTGACTATCTGGGTAAAAAAGTCGTCATTATCGGGTTGGGGCTGACAGGCCTCTCCTGTGTTGATTTCTTTGTTTCACGCGGCGTCACCCCCCGTGTTATCGATACCCGCGTCAGTCCGCCAGGACTCGACAAGTTGTCGGAAAATATTGAACGCCATTTGGGCTCACTGAACGAAGAGTGGCTGCTGGACGCTGATTTAATCGTCGCCAGTCCGGGTATGGCGCTGGCCACCCCGGCGCTGAGTGCCGCAGCCGATGCCGGTATCGAAATTGTCGGTGATATCGAACTGTTTTGCCGCGAAGTCCAGGTGCCGATTGTGGCGATCACCGGCTCGAACGGTAAAAGCACCGTCACGACCCTGGTGGGGGAGATGGGTAAAGCGGCCGGATGGCAGGTTGGCGTTGGCGGCAATATCGGTTTGCCGGTGCTGAGCATGCTCGGTCATGACTACCAGCTGTTTGTGCTGGAGCTGTCCAGTTTTCAGTTGGAAACCACCCACAGCCTGCATGCGGCGGCGGCCACGATTTTAAACGTGACTGAAGATCATATGGATCGCTACCCATTTGGACTGCAGCAATATCGGGCGGCAAAATTAAAAGTCTATGAAAACGCTAAATTATGTGTGGTTAATGCCGATGATGCTCTGACCATGCCGGTTCGTGGCGCCGATCAGCGCTGTGTCAGTTTTGGCGTTGACGTCGGTGATTATCATCTGACTCAACAGCAAAATGACATCTGGTTGCGCATTCGCGGGGAGAAAGTTTTTAACACCCGCGAAATGCCGCTGACTGGCCGCCATAACTATACCAATGCCCTGGCGGCGCTGGCGCTGGCCGATGCCGTGGGCATCCCGCGGGCATCAAGCCTGAAAGCGCTGACCACCTTTACCGGGCTGGCACATCGTTTTCAGGTAGCGTTGATCCATAACGATGTGCGCTGGATTAATGATTCCAAAGCCACCAACGTCGGCAGCACCGAAGCGGCGTTAAACGGCTTGCAGGTTGAGGGTACCCTGCATCTGTTGCTGGGCGGCGATGGCAAGTCTGCGGATTTCTCGCCGTTGATCCCTTATCTGCAGGGCGACAAGCTGGCGGTGTACTGTTTTGGCCGCGATGGCGGCGAGTTGGCCGATCTGCGTCCTGAAGTGTCTTCGCTGTATGACACCATGGAACAGGCGATGCGCGAGATTGCCGGGCGAGTGAAAGCCGGGGATATGGTGTTGCTTTCTCCGGCCTGCGCCAGCCTGGATCAGTTCAAGAACTTTGAACAGCGTGGCGATATCTTTACCGCACTGGCTAAGGAGCTTGGTTGATGCGTGTGCCGGGATTAGGCCTGCTGGGTCGCTTGGTTGGCAAGAGCAACGACTGGGTGATGGGGGCAAAAGAGAACGATAGCCCTACGCTAGTGCTTTATGACCGGACCCTGCTGTGGCTGACGTTTGGCCTGGCGATTGTCGGTTTTGTGATGGTGACTTCAGCCTCAATGCCGATTGGACAGCGGCTGGCCAACGATCCCTTTATGTTTGCCAAGCGTGATGCGATTTATCTGGTGTTGGCTTTTATTCTCGGCCTGATCACCCTGCGGGTACCGATGCTGGTCTGGCAGAAATACAGCAACGTTTTATTACTGATTTCCATCATTATGCTGTTGGTGGTGTTGGTGGTGGGTAGCTCGATTAACGGGGCTTCACGCTGGATCTCTCTCGGACCGTTGCGTATTCAGCCCGCCGAGTTTTCCAAGCTGTCGCTGTTCTGTTATCTCGCCAGCTACCTGGTGCGCAAGGTCGATGAAGTACGCAGCAATTTCTGGGGTTTCTGCAAACCCATGGGCGTGATGGTGATCCTTGCCGTGTTGCTGTTGGCACAGCCGGACCTCGGCACCGTGGTGGTGCTGTTTATTACTACGCTGGCGATGCTGTTTTTGGCCGGCGCGAAAATGTGGCAGTTCCTGGCGATTATCGGCTCGGGAGGTTTTGCGGTTTGTCTGCTGATTGTCGCCGAACCTTACCGTATGCGACGGGTAACTTCGTTCTGGAATCCCTGGGCCGATCCGTTCGGCAGTGGCTACCAGTTAACCCAGTCGCTGATGGCCTTTGGCCGCGGTGAGTTTTGGGGGCAAGGCCTCGGCAATTCGGTGCAAAAACTGGAATATTTGCCTGAAGCACATACCGACTTTATCTTCTCGATCCTCGGCGAGGAGCTTGGCTATTTCGGTGTGGTTTTAGCATTGTTAATGGTATTCTTCGTCGCTTTTCGTGCCATGTCGATTGGCCGCCGTGCTCTGGAACTTGACCAGCGGTTCTCGGGTTTTTTGGCCTGCTCAATCGGCGTGTGGATCAGCTTTCAGGCGCTGGTCAACGTCGGCGCTGCGGCGGGGATGTTACCGACCAAAGGTCTGACGCTGCCACTGATCAGTTACGGTGGTTCCAGCTTATTGATTATGTCCACGGCCATTACGCTGCTGCTGCGGATAGATTTTGAAACGCGTCTGGCAAAAGCCCAGGCGTTTGTAAGGAGTGCCCGATGAGTGGCAAGAGCAAGCGTTTAATGGTGATGGCTGGCGGCACCGGAGGCCACGTTTTTCCCGGGCTGGCTGTGGCCCATCACCTGATGGCGCAAGGCTGGGAAGTTCGTTGGCTGGGGACGGCCGATCGTATGGAAGCGGACCTGGTGCCGAAGAATGGCATCGAGATTGATTTTATCCAGATCTCCGGATTACGTGGGAAAGGTCTGAAAGCGCAACTGACTGCCCCGATTCGCATATATCATGCGTGGCGGCAAGCGAAAGCGATTATGCGTCGCTTCCAGCCAGATGTGGTGTTGGGCATGGGCGGTTATGTTTCCGGGCCTGGCGGTTTGGCCGCCTGGTCCTGCGGTATTCCGGTGGTGTTGCATGAACAAAACGGTATTGCCGGGCTGACCAACCGTTGGTTGTCGCGCATTGCCAAAACGGTATTGCAGGCATTTCCCGGCGCTTTTCCTCATGCTGCCGTGGTGGGTAATCCGGTACGTACCGATGTGCTGGCGCTGCCGCTGCCTGATGTGCGTTTTGCCGGACGAGAAGGCCCGATCCGCATTCTGGTGATCGGTGGCAGTCAGGGCGCCAGAGTCTTGAATCAGACCATGCCGGAGGTTGCGGCATTGCTGGGGGATCGTATCACCCTGTGGCATCAGGTGGGCAAAGGTGCACTTGAGACGGTCAATCAGGCTTATCAACAGGTCGGTCAGACGCAACACAAGGTCACCGAGTTTATTGATGATATGGCGCAAGCCTATGCCTGGGCCGACGTCGTGGTTTGCCGCTCCGGCGCGCTGACGGTCAGTGAAATTGCCGCCGCAGGATTACCGGCCATTTTTGTGCCTTTCCAGCACAAGGATCGCCAGCAGTATTGGAATGCGTTGCCGCTGGAAAAAGCCGCTGCCGCGCGAATTATTGAACAAAAGGATTTTAACGCTGGCGCAGTGGCCGACATATTGGCGGGCTGGGATCGGCAGAGTCTGCTGGAGATGGCCCGTAATGCGCGTGCAGCGGCTATCCCTGATGCGACCGAACGCGTTGCTGCCGAAGTCGTGGCGGCAAGCAACAAATGAAAATGAACGGCGGGTGCGCGAGCAAGCGGCATCGGCGCGTAGATAATCAATGAATATAGTGAAGAGAAACGTGAATACACAACAATTGGCGAAACTGCGTACCTTCGTGCCCGAGATGCACCGCGTCCGGCACATACACTTTGTTGGCATTGGTGGTGCCGGCATGGGTGGTATCGCCGAAGTGTTGGCCAATGAAGGCTATCAGATCAGCGGTTCCGACCTGGCTCCGAATGCGGTAACGCAACAGCTGACCGAACTTGGCGCGCAGATTTACTTTAATCATCGCCCCGAGAATGTGCTCGATGCCAGCGTGGTGGTGGTTTCAACGGCGATTTCAGCGGATAACCCGGAGCTGATCGCCGCAAGAGAAGCGCGTATTCCGGTGATCCGCCGTGCCGAAATGCTGGCCGAGCTGATGCGTTTTCGTCACGGTATTGCCGTGGCAGGTACGCACGGTAAAACCACCACGACGGCGATGGTCACCAGTATTTATGCGGAAGCCGGTCTGGATCCGACCTTTGTTAACGGCGGCCTGGTTAAAGCGGCTGGCACCCATGCCCGTTTAGGCTCCAGTCGTTTCCTGATTGCCGAAGCCGACGAAAGTGACGCCTCATTCCTGCATTTGCAGCCGATGGTGGCGATTGTCACCAATATCGAAGAGGATCATATGGACACCTATCATGGTGACTTTGAGATCCTGAAACAGACATTTATCAATTTCTTGCACAACCTGCCGTTCTACGGTCGCGCCGTGATGTGTATTGATGATCCGGTGATCCGCGAGCTGTTACCGCGCGTCGGACGTCATGTGACCACTTACGGCTTTAGCGAAGATGCCGATGTCTTTATCGAAGACTATCGCCAGATTGGCGCGCAGGGGCACTTTACCGTGCGTCGCGAAGACAAAACGCCAATCGAAGTGATGCTTAATGCCCCGGGCCGTCATAACGCGCTTAATGCGGCAGCGGCTATTGCCGTGGCGACCGACGAAGATATCAGTGACGATGCCATTTTGACCGCGCTGGCTGGTTTCCAGGGCACCGGACGTCGTTTCGATTTCCTCGGCGAGTTCCCGCTGCAAAACGTCAATGGCAAAGCCGGCACCGCGATGCTGGTGGACGATTATGGTCACCATCCAACCGAAGTGGATGCCACCATCAAAGCGGCCCGCGCCGGCTGGCAGGACAAGCGTTTGGTGATGGTATTCCAGCCACACCGCTATACCCGTACCCGTGACCTGTACGACGATTTTGCCAATGTATTATCGCAGGTCGACCTGCTGGTGATGCTCGACGTCTATCCGGCGGGAGAAACGGCCATTCCAGGGGCGGACAGCCGCTCGTTGTGTCGCACCATTCGTGCGCGCGGCAAGCTGGATCCGATCCTGATTTCTGATATTGATGCGGTGCCGGAAATTCTGGCACCGATCCTCGAAGCCAATGATCTGATCCTGGTCCAGGGTGCAGGCAATATTGGCAAGGTGGCCCGCAAGCTGGCTGAGCAGAAGTTGCAACCGGTGAAAAAGGGAGAGGAAAACCATGTCTAAACAAGCTATCGGGGCGGAGAAAGTCGCCGTGCTGCTGGGCGGAACCTCTGCCGAGCGTGAAGTGTCTTTGCAGTCGGGTGCCGCAGTGCTCGCCGGGCTGCGTGAGTCTGGTATCGATGCCCATGGGATAGATACCCGCTCATTTGCTGTCACTCGCCTGAAAGAAGAAGGCTATAGCAAAGTTTTTATCGCCCTGCATGGTCGCGGTGGCGAAGACGGCACCCTGCAAGGGGTACTCGAGCATCTCGGTCTGCCTTATACCGGCAGCGGCGTGATGGCCTCGGCGCTGACCATGGACAAGTTCCGCAGCAAGCTGGTGTGGCAAGCGCTGGGACTGCCGGTA
This sequence comes from Rouxiella aceris, assembly GCF_012933545.1. Lineage (GTDB taxonomy): Bacteria > Pseudomonadota > Gammaproteobacteria > Enterobacterales > Enterobacteriaceae > Rouxiella > Rouxiella aceris. The sequence continues at coordinate 176,592 of NZ_JAADJU010000006.1, forward strand.
GCGCCCTTTGTTGCGCTTAACCGCAAGCAGCTTGCCGAAGCAGGGCAGGGCGCTTTGGCGCAGAAGATCGCCGCGCTGGGCTTGCCGTTAATCGTCAAACCCAGTCGTGAAGGTTCCAGCGTTGGCATGAGCAAGGTGACATCACAGCAAGAGCTGCTGCCTGCGCTGGAAGAAGCATTCCGCCACGATGACGATTTGCTGATTGAAAGCTGGTTAAGCGGGGCAGAGTACACCGTCGCTATCGTTGGCGATCGCGTGATGCCCTCTATCCGCATTCAGCCAGCGGGTATTTTTTACGATTATCAGGCGAAATATCTCTCTGACGAGACCCAGTACTTTTGTCCGAGCGGTCTCGACGCAGAGCAGGAGCAGCAGTTGTCCGATCTGGCGTTACAGGCTTACCGGGCTCTCGATTGCAGCGGTTGGGGACGTGTTGACGTGATGCAAGACAGCGCCGGCAACTTCAATTTGCTTGAGGTGAATACCTCACCGGGCATGACCAGCCACAGTTTGGTGCCAATGGCCGCCAAACAGGCGGGACTCAGTTTCCCACAACTGGTTGCCCGCATTCTGGAGCTGGCGGACTGATATGTCTCAAGCTGCCCTGAATGCACGAGAGCGAGAGACGATAGAGAGCAATGGCCGCCGCAGTAATGGCGGTCAGTTGGCAGGCATGCTGTTTCTGCTGATGGTGTTGGCAACTATTGGCTGGAGTGCCTGGGCGGTACTGAGTTGGATGGACGATGCCCGGCGATTGCCGCTGTCTGAACTGGTGGTGACCGGAGACCGGCATTACACCACCAATGACGATATTCGTCAGGCCATATTGTCGCTGGGTGCGCCTGGTACCTTTATGACGCAGGACGTTAACGTTATTCAGCAGCAGATCGAACGTCTGCCCTGGATAAAACAGGTAAGCGTGCGCAAGCAGTGGCCGAACGAGTTGAAAATACATCTGGTTGAGTATGTGCCGGTCGCACACTGGAATGACCTGCATATGATGGATGCCGATGGCAAGCCGTTTAGTATCCCGGCAGAGCGCGTCGCCAAACAGAAGATGCCGTTGCTTTATGGTCCGGAAGGCAGTGAGCAGGATGTATTACAAGGTTATCAGGCGATGAGCCAACAGCTGGCCTACGGGAAGTTTACGGTCAAGTCGGTATCGATGACCGCGCGTCACTCCTGGCAGTTAACGCTCGATGATGACACGCGCATTGATTTGGGCAGAGACGATCGTACCGGGCGTTTGCAGCGCTTTATCGAATTGCATCCGCGACTGCAGCAGCAGGCGGATGCCGATAAAAGACGTATCAGTTATGTAGATTTACGTTATGAAACCAGTGCGGCGGTCGGTTGGACCCCAGCGTTTATCGACCCAAATAGCAGTGATGGACAGAAAGTCGGTCAGCAAAACAGTAATCAGAATCAGGCACAGGCTAAACAACAATGATCAAGTCGACGGACAGAAAACTGGTAGTAGGGCTGGAGATCGGCACAGCAAAAGTCGCTGCGTTGGTAGGGGAAGTTCTGCCCGATGGCATGGTCAATATTATCGGTGTGGGAAGTTGTCCTTCGCGGGGCATGGACAAGGGCGGCGTCAACGATCTTGAATCAGTAGTGAAATGCGTGCAGCGCGCTATTGATCAGGCAGAATTGATGGCTGACTGCCAAATTTCCTCTGTTTACCTCGCATTGTCTGGTAAACATATCAGTTGTCAGAATGAAATAGGGATGGTTCCTATTTCCGAGGAAGAAGTAACTCAGGAAGATGTAGAGAACGTGGTACATACCGCCAAATCGGTACGTGTCCGCGATGAGCATCGGGTGTTACACGTTATTCCTCAGGAATATGCCATCGATTATCAGGAAGGCATCAAGAATCCGGTCGGGCTGTCCGGCGTGCGTATGCAGGCCAAAGTGCACCTGATCACTTGCCACAATGATATGGCAAAAAACATCGTCAAGGCGGTAGAACGCTGTGGCCTCAAAGTTGACCAGCTGATTTTTGCCGGTCTGGCCTCAAGTTATGCCGTATTGACCGAAGATGAGCGCGAACTGGGCGTTTGTGTGGTAGATATCGGCGGCGGTACAATGGATATAGCCGTTTATACCGGTGGCGCGCTGCGTCATACTAAAGTTATCCCTTATGCGGGTAATGTGGTCACCAGTGATATCGCCTATGCGTTCGGCACGCCGCCTACCGATGCGGAAGCCATCAAGGTCCGCCATGGTTGCGCCTTGGGATCCATTGTTGGCAAAGACGAAAATGTCGAAGTGCCAAGCGTAGGGGGTCGACCGCCGCGCAGCCTGCAGCGTCAGACGCTGGCAGAAGTAATAGAACCACGTTACACCGAATTGCTGAATCTGGTGAACGACGAGATTCTGCAGTTGCAGGAACAGCTGCGCCAACAGGGTGTTAAACACCATCTGGCCGCCGGTATCGTCCTGACCGGCGGTGCAGCACAAATTGATGGTCTGGCAGCTTGTGCACAGCGGGTATTTCATACCCAGGTGCGGATTGGTCAACCGTTGAACATTACCGGGCTGACAGATTATGCGCAGGAACCTTACTACTCAACCGCTGTAGGGCTGCTGCACTATGGTAAAGAGTCCCACCTCAATGGTGAGGCTGATGTGGAAAAACGCGCCTCAGTGGGCAATTGGTTCAAGAAAATCAATAGCTGGCTGAGAAAAGAGTTTTAATGTTTCAACAACGGGATCATGCTGTAGGTCATCCCTAAAGTATTTGATGTTCCCGAAGCGACAGGCACAAAACGGAGAGAAACTATGTTTGAACCTATGGAACTAACCAATGACGCGGTGATTAAAGTCATCGGCGTCGGCGGTGGCGGTGGCAACGCCGTCGAACATATGGTGCGCGAGCGCATCGAAGGTGTTGAATTCTTTGCCGTGAATACCGATGCCCAGGCATTGCGTAAAACGGCGGTAGGCCAGACAATCCAGATTGGTAGCGGTATTACCAAAGGTCTGGGTGCGGGTGCAAACCCTGAAGTAGGACGCAATTCTGCTGAAGAAGACCGTGAAGCCCTACGCGTTGCGCTTGAAGGTGCCGATATGGTGTTTATCGCAGCAGGAATGGGTGGCGGTACCGGTACCGGTGCAGCACCTGTAGTCGCTGAAGTTGCCAAAGATTTAGGTATCCTGACCGTTGCCGTTGTGACCAAGCCTTTCAATTTTGAAGGCAAAAAGCGTATGGCATTCGCGGAGCAGGGTATCGCCGAGTTGTCCAAACACGTAGATTCACTGATCACTATCCCGAACGACAAGCTGCTTAAAGTTCTGGGTCGCGGTATCTCTCTGCTTGACGCCTTTGGTGCGGCTAACGACGTACTGAAAGGCGCTGTTCAGGGTATTGCCGAACTGATCACCCGTCCTGGCCTGATGAACGTCGACTTTGCCGACGTGCGCACCGTGATGTCCGAAATGGGCTACGCGATGATGGGTTCTGGCGTGGCTTCAGGCGAAGATCGTGCCGAAGAAGCCGCAGAAATGGCGATTTCCAGCCCACTGCTGGAAGATATCGACCTTTCTGGCGCGCGTGGTGTGCTGGTTAACATCACCGCTGGCTTTGACCTGCGTCTGGACGAGTTCGAAACCGTGGGTAACACTATCCGTGCTTTCGCCTCTGATAACGCCACCGTGGTTATCGGGACTTCCCTTGACCCGGAAATGAACGACGAACTGCGTGTCACCGTGGTTGCCACCGGTATTGGCATGGACAAACGTCCTGAAATCACCCTGGTGACCAATAAAGCTGCCAGCCAACCCGTAATGGATCACCGTTACCAGCAGCATGGCATGTCGCCATTGCCGCAGGAAAGCAAGCCGGCTGCCAAAGTGGTTAACGATCCCAACACGCAATCAAACAAAGAGCCTGACTATCTCGATATCCCGGCCTTCCTGCGTAAACAGGCAGACTGATTTAGCGAATCGTCCGAATTTTGGGTTCTCCGCTCTTTGTGCTAAACTGTCCCACCGATCTTAGGTTATCCTTAGGTCGGTAGGATGGATAACATTGCGAGATAAAAACGATGATCAAACAACGTACATTAAAACGTATCGTTCAGGCGACGGGTGTCGGTTTACATACCGGTAAAAAAGTCACCTTGACCTTGCGACCTGCACCGGCCAATACCGGGGTCATCTATCGTCGCACTGACTTGAATCCACCGGTTGATTTCCCGGCAGATGCAAAATCCGTGCGTGATACCATGCTCTGTACTTGCCTGGTCAATGAGCATGACGTGCGAATTTCTACGGTTGAACACCTTAATGCCGCGCTGGCAGGTCTGGGCATCGATAACATCGTTATCGAAGTCGATGCGCCTGAAGTGCCCATTATGGACGGCAGTGCTGCGCCTTTCATCTATCTGTTGATGGATGCAGGCATTGAAGAACTGAATTGCGCCAAGAAATTCCTGCGCATCAAACAGACGGTCCGCGTTGAAGACGGCGATAAATGGGCTGAATTGCGACCTTACAACGGTTTCAATTTAGACTTTACCATTGACTTTAACCATCCGGCGATTGATGCAGGTTCTCAGCGTTTCAATTTGGAATTCTCAGCCGAGTCTTTTGTTCGCCAGCTTAGCCGAGCCCGAACTTTCGGATTTATGCGTGATATCGAGTATCTGCAGTCACGCGGATTGTGCCTGGGTGGCAGCTTTGATTGCGCCATTGTTGTAGATGACTACCGAGTGCTTAACGAAGATGGTCTGCGTTTTGAAGACGAATTCGTTCGCCACAAAATGCTTGATGCTATCGGTGACCTGTTTATGTGTGGTCACAATATTATTGGTGCCATGACCGCCTATAAATCGGGTCACGCATTGAATAACAAGTTATTGCAAGCGGTATTGGCTAAGCAGGAAGCCTGGGAATATGTCACCTTCCAGGATGAAGCTGAAGTGCCTCTGGCATTTAAAGCCCCGTCTACAGTATTAGCTTAATCGGTACTGATATTACTTATTACGACTGGTTGTTTTGGCACCCTCTCCGGCCATCTCAGCCAGTCGTTCTAATGCCTTTCTGAGTTTCTCCGGGCTACGGCTCGCCAGCAATCGCAATTCATCCGCACTTTGTTTGCTTATCTGCCTGACCGGCGGTAGCGGACCCTTTGATCCGCCTGTTTTTTCATTATCCTGTGACAAGTTTTCCGTTTTCACCATCAGTGATGGATTAATCCTGATGTCGATTGAAGACAATGATGGTAATATTTGCGCTCGAAGTGCAGAGAGCAGCGCCGGTTGTTCATAGCGTAAGCGCATCATCCAACTGGCATTTGCAATCTCGAGCACCAAAACACCCTGGCGATAATTCCCAACCCGGCACCATGGCTGCATGGGGGGGGGTAACAGACCTTTAACCGCGCGATTAAGCTTGAGTAATGCGGCCGCGCGTTGTTGAACTACCCGCAGCGGGCTTTGCCCGGCGGCTGTAGCGTCATCGAACAGGATATCTAATAATTGTGGGCGGCTGTTACGCATTGACGGGCTCCGGCGGATTGTAAAACTTGTGATTGGCATTCTAAATCGTTGGCGACAATTTGGCAGAAGGTATTTTTGGCCGCATCTCCTTTTGGGGATGGTCGCGGCTGGCCTTGGCGTGTCAACAAGCCTTTCACAAACTGAGCTGGCAAGTGTATCTAATACTTCCTCAAGTCTAAACCGTTTAAATATCGGTCCTCGCGGGCTGACCAACCTTGTCTGGCTGCAGGCCCATCGCCGCGCCTCGGTAAGTGTTGACTACTGGCAGCAGCATGCCCTGCGCACGGTGATCCGTCACCTCTCTTTTGCACTGGCACCCCAGGTTACCACCAATAACGTTATCGCCGATACGCTGTCAGCCGAGGCCGAACCTCTGCATGTGCAGCGTCTTGCGCTGCTGGTAACGTTAAACTCACTGCTTACCCATGAAGCAAAACCGCCGGTTATTATCCGTAATACCCGACAACTGATATTGACCGCTTACGATAATCATCAGCCTGGACTGTGGTTAGCGCAAGTACAGGGTATCCGCGCCGGACCTTCCTCTCTCGCTTGATCGTCATTTCTGATTTGGTGGTGGCCGTTAATCATGGCATAAGCTTTTTTGCCTTGGCTGCACCAAAATATAGTATCAACAAAAAATTGTGGCCGCGTTGCGTGGCCTCCAAGAGATATTAAGAATCATGTTAAGCAAATTATTGACCAAAGTTTTTGGTAGCCGTAACGATCGTACCCTGCGCCGTATGCGCAAAGTGGTGGAACAAGTTAACCAGCTGGAACCCCAGATTCAGGCGCTTTCCGACGATGAACTGAAAGCCAAAACCGAAGAGTTCCGCGCACGTCTGGCCAAAGGTGAAGCGCTGGAAAGCCTGATCCCGGAAGCTTTTGCCGTAGTCCGTGAGTCAAGCCAACGTGTGTTTGGTATGCGTCACTTTGATGTGCAGCTGCTGGGCGGTATGGTTCTGAACGAACGCTGCATCGCAGAAATGCGTACCGGTGAAGGTAAAACCCTGACCGCGACGCTGCCGGCCTACCTCAATGCGCTGTCCGGTAAGGGCGTGCACGTGGTGACCGTCAATGACTACCTGGCCCAGCGTGACGCCGAAAATAACCGTCCGCTGTTTGAATTCCTTGGTTTGAGCGTAGGGATCAACCTGCCCAATATGCCAGCGCCGGCAAAACGTGCGGCCTATGCAGCAGATATCACTTACGGTACCAATAACGAATACGGCTTTGACTACCTGCGTGACAATATGGCGTTCAGCATCGAAGAACGCGTACAGCGTAACCTGCACTACGCGCTGGTGGATGAGGTTGACTCCATCCTGATCGATGAAGCCCGTACGCCGCTGATTATTTCCGGTCCGGCTGAAGACAGCTCCGAGATGTATATTCGCGTTGATAAGCTGATCCCGAAACTGATCCGTCAGGAAAAAGAAGACTCAGAAACTTTCCAGGGCGAAGGTCACTTCTCGGTTGATGAGAAAGCGCGTCAGGTACACCTGACTGAACGCGGTCTGATCCTGATCGAAGAGATGCTGGTTGACGCGAAAATTATGGATGAAGGTGAGTCGCTGTATTCACCGGCCAACATTATGCTGATGCACCACGTCACCGCGGCGCTGCGTGCCCATGTCCTCTTCACCCGCGACGTTGATTACATCGTAAAAGATGGCGAAGTGATCATCGTTGATGAGCATACCGGTCGTACCATGCAGGGTCGTCGCTGGTCAGACGGTTTGCATCAGGCGGTAGAAGCCAAAGAACATGTTGATATTCAAAACGAAAACCAGACGCTGGCCTCCATTACCTTCCAGAACTACTTCCGTTTGTACGAAAAACTGGCGGGGATGACCGGTACCGCAGATACCGAAGCCTTTGAATTCAGCACCATCTACAAACTCGACACTATTGTGGTGCCAACCAACCGTCCAATGCTGCGTAAAGATTTACCGGATCTGGTCTATATGACCGAAATGGAAAAAATTGGCGCCATCATTGAAGATATCAAAGAGCGCAGCGCCAACGGCCAGCCAATTCTGGTGGGTACCGCATCGATTGAAAAATCGGAAGTGGTCTCTAACGAACTGACCAAAGCCGGTATTGCCCACAGCGTACTGAACGCCAAGTTCCACGCCAAAGAAGCGGAAATCGTCGCCCAGGCGGGTCAGCCAAGCCGCGTGACCATTGCAACCAACATGGCCGGTCGCGGTACCGATATCGTGTTGGGCGGCAGCTGGCAGGCAGAGATCGAAAACCTCGGTGAAGAAGTGACCGAAGAACAGATCGCCAGCATTAAAGCTGCGTGGAATGTGCGTCACGAAGCCGTGCTGGCGTCAGGCGGTCTGCATATTATTGGTACCGAACGTCATGAATCGCGTCGTATCGATAACCAGCTGCGTGGCCGTGCCGGTCGCCAGGGTGATGCCGGTTCATCGCGCTTCTACCTGTCAATGGAAGATCCATTGATGCGTATTTTTGCGTCAGACCGTGTATCAGGCATGATGCGTAAACTGGGTATGAAACCGGGCGAGGCCATTGAGCATCCTTGGGTAACCAAAGCCATTGCCAACGCCCAGCGTAAAGTCGAAAGCCGTAACTACGATATTCGTAAGCAACTGCTGGAATATGATGATGTGGCCAACGATCAGCGTCGCGCTATTTACAGCCAGCGTAACGAATTGCTGGATGTTACCGATGTCAGCGAAACCATTGCCAGCATTCGCGAAGACGTATTCAAGAGCACCATCGACAGCTGCATTCCGCCACAGTCTCTGGAAGAAATGTGGGATATCGAGGGTCTGGAACAGCGTCTGAAAAACGACTTCGAGCTGGAAATGCCAATCAAAGAGTGGTTGGATAAAGAGCCAGAGCTGCATGAAGAAACGCTGCGCGAACGTATTCTGCAAATGGCAAAAGACTCTTACGCCCGTAAAGAAGAAGTGGTCGGCGTTGAAATGATGCGCAACTTCGAAAAAGGCGTGATGCTGCAAACGCTGGACTCACTGTGGAAAGAACATCTGGCGGCAATGGACTATCTGCGTCAAGGGATCCATCTGCGCGGTTACGCACAGAAAGATCCTAAGCAAGAATACAAGCGTGAATCCTTTGCCATGTTTGCTTCTATGCTTGAATCACTGAAATATGAAGTGGTTAGCGTATTGAGCAAAGTGCAGGTGCGCATGCCGGAAGAAGTTGAAGCAATGGAAGAACAGCGTCGCGAAGAAGCTGAGCGTCTGGCGCAGCAGCAACGACTGAGCCATGTCTCTTCATTGGAAGAGCAACTGGCACCGTCTGCCGGCGCAGTGGCCGATCGCAAAGTCGGGCGCAACGATCCTTGCCCATGCGGTTCGGGTAAAAAATACAAGCAGTGCCATGGACGACTGCAAAGCTGATCCGCTGGTAGCGGATCAGTTATAGCGTGATATAACCCATTGAGGGGAAAAATGGGTTATAGCAAGGGCGGTGGATCACCGCCCTTATTTTGAGGTGAATATTGTGTCTCTGAACCAACGGCATATTTCGGTCGGTATTATTCGTAACAGCCAACGCGAAATATTTATTACCCAGCGTGATGCGTCGTCGCATATGGCCGGCTTTTGGGAATTTCCGGGAGGAAAGATCGAGGCGGGTGAAACGGCGGTAGATGCATTAATTCGTGAACTACAGGAAGAGGTGGGCATTGAAGCCGACGAGCCTGAGCTGATCCGCACGCTACAGCATCATTTTCCCGATCGCGTTATCCATCTGCATTTCTTTTTAGTGCAGAGCTGGGCAGGCGAGCCTTACGGTAAAGAAGGGCAGCCCAAGCGTTGGGTTGCACAGACTGAATTAAAAGAAGACGATTTCCCGCCGGCAAATGCCGAAATTGTCGCCGCCCTGAAACTGGGGCAGATCTAGCGTTTCAGGTGAAATAGTAAGGGCCTTGCGGCCCTTGAGTTTGATGACAAAGTGGTTTTGAAGATCGAGATACCCGGGCATAGCGCCCCAACGGTGTACTCTCCCTAAAAATGAGCTTTGTCAGCAGTCTGAGGGCCTTGCGGCCCCGTTTTATTTGATATCGTCTTCGCTCCAGGCGTCGAGTTCGTTGATATCGCCTTTGCTGGGGATGCGTTTCTCTTCATCGGCCCATTCCCCCAGGTCAATCAACTGGCAGCGCTTGCAGCAGAAAGGACGATACGGACTGCTTTCACCCCAAATCACTGATTTTCCACAGGTGGGGCAATTTACTCTGGTGATATTGTCTTCCATATTCCGCTCCTAGCAGCAGGCAAGTTCAAAATTCAATCTGGCCGGAACCTGACCTTTCTCACTATCCAAAGGTAAGAAGCGGATAGCATAACGGGTTTTATGACCAGATATCTGCGGATAAAGCTGATTATCCAGACTGATACGTAACCTGAGCAAGTCGGCACCTTCGGCATTATCCTGAAAGAACCCATTAAGGCTGGTCTGATTACGGAAAGTCCCTGACTGGCGAATAAGATCCAGAATGCTGGTCAGTGCGTGGTGCAGTGGCATCAGCGTCTCCAGCCAGGCCTGTACGTCACGGTCACGCTGCGCTTGTGGCAGATGCAGCCAGATATGCAACGTTGGCAAATCAAAGCTACAGCAGCCGCCGGGGATACCCAGACGCTGCTTGACCAGACTGACCAGCCGATCCTCTCTCAGTGCCTGACCGGTGCGCGGTGCGCTCATCAGTAAGGTCACTGTGTGTTTCAGATCGGCACGCACGTCTTGAATTCGCGACATATCCACACCAGGAACGTCGGTCCACAGCAACAACTTCTGCTGCTGGCGCTCCAGTTCTTTCATCAGTTCTGTTTTGACTTCGCCACGCTCCAACACATCGAGCAGGTCGGACGCCGCGCGGAAAAAATTCAGCGCTGAAGAGATCGAACTGATTTCGCTATTCGCGTGTAACTGTTGTAAAAGAAATTCTATACGCAGCCAGCTGCGCATTTTTTCGTTTAAAGGATGTTCAAAGAGAACGGTAGAAACCACATCACTCATTCTTGTCAATATCCTGTCGGGTCGCTGAAGCCGATAATTGCAGATAACGGCTATGTAATGAAGCAACACGCGGCTCGATCGTCTCGGGACCACCGTTGTTATCAATAATATCATCGGCGCAGGCTAGCCTTTGTTGGCGAGAAACCTGTGCGGCGATGATATTTTCCGCTTGCTGACGGCTGACGCCATCACGACTGATCGTCCTTGAAAGCTGTACGTCTTCGCTAACATCAACCACAAGTACCCGATTCGCCCGGGCTTGTAATCCATTTTCAATCAATAAAGGAACGACCCAAAGCACATATGGCGTTGAGGCAGTCTGCATCAAACGTTGTGTTTCAGCCTGTATTAACGGATGGAGAAGCTGGTTAACCCACTGTTTCTCTGTGGTATTGCTAAAAATGATCTCACGTAAATGCCGACGACTCAATGAACCGTCATTCTCAATTATTTGTTTACCAAATCTTTCAACCAGCGCCGCCAGGGCCGGAGTTCCAGGTTCGACAACTTGTCGAGCAATAATATCAGCATCGATAAGGGGTACGCCAAGACGACCAAAGGCGTTAGCGACGGTACTCTTGCCGCTGCCTATTCCTCCGGTGAGGGCAACAATATAACTCATGCTTTTGCTCTGAAATAATCGATAGGTAAATGATAAAGAGATCGTCAATAAGTGCAAGCCAAGTACGTCGCGCTTTTTATCCTAAAGTTAAATTTTAAACTGTGAAGCGCCACGCAAAACCACCTCTTGCTGTTGGGCTATTCCTGCGTATGATAAAACCACTGGAAATGGTGCCAACTGTTCCGCTTGCTGATTGCCTCAGCAGGCTTCTAGCCCAAACCAGGACATATCATGCGTATTGAAGAAGATATAAAGTTAGGTTTCAAAGACGTCCTTATTCGTCCCAAACGTTCTACCCTCAAAAGCCGTTCAGAAGTTGAACTCGAACGCACCCTCACCTTTAAGCACTCAGGCCAATGCTGGTCGGGTACTCCTGTTATTGCCGCCAATATGGATACTGTCGGTACTTTCCGTATGGCTGAAGCTTTGGCGTCATTTGATTTACTTACCGCAGTGCATAAGCACTACACCGTGGAACAGTGGCAGATTTTCGTGACCAACAGTTCTGAGTCGGTCTTGCGCCATGTAATGGTTTCCACCGGGACGTCCGAAGCGGATTTTACCAAGACCCTGAAAATTCTTGCCCTCTCGCCACTATTGAAATTCGTCTGTCTCGACGTGGCGAACGGCTATTCCGAACACTTTGTTTCCTTCCTGCAGCGGGTGCGTGAAGCCTGCCCGGATAAAACCATTTGTGCCGGCAATGTGGTGACCGGTGAAATGGTCGAAGAACTGATCCTGTCAGGGGCCGATATCGTGAAAGTGGGTATCGGACCGGGTTCGGTATGCACCACTCGCGTCAAGACCGGTGTCGGCTATCCACAGCTTTCCGCAGTGATTGAATGCGCCGATGCGGCGCACGGTCTGGGCGGTCAGATTGTCAGTGATGGCGGCTGTGCCGTGCCTGGTGACGTCGCCAAAGCCTTTGGCGGCGGGGCTGACTTTGTGATGCTGGGCGGTATGCTGGCAGCCCATGAAGAGTGCGAAGGAACCATTGTGGAAGAGAACGGCGACAAATTTATGCTGTTCTACGGTATGAGTTCAGAATCGGCCATGAAGCGCCATGTTGGCGGTGTCGCTGACTACCGTGCGGCTGAAGGTAAAACCGTTAAACTGCCGTTGCGTGGGCCGGTTGAACATACGGTACGCGATATACTTGGCGGCCTGCGTTCAGCTTGTACCTACGTTGGTGCCGAACGACTGAAAGAGTTGACTAAACGCACCACCTTTATTCGCGTAGCCGAGCAGGAAAACCGCTTATTTGGCAATTAACCGCTGACGAGATACCCGGGTGATCTTTTATTGTCGGCTTTTTAAAAGCTCATTTTTAGGCAGTGCGCCCCTGGGTGCATTATGCCCGTGTATCTCGATCGTGAAGGCGGCTGGTTATCAAGCACAGAGATCACATCCAGTGGATATCTGGTGGTGAAAATGGGGAGGGCGTCATATCTCCCCTTAATTCATTGCAGCACCCAGATTAAAAATGGGTAGATACATGGCGATCACCAGACCGCCGACGATAACCCCCATAAACAGCATCATTAAGGGTTCGATTTTTTGCGCCAGGCTCTCGGCCAGCTCATGGGCTTGTTCAGAATGCCATTGCGCCAGCTTTTGCAGCAGACTATCCAGTGACCCCGATTCTTCGCCAATACGCACCAGTTGTTGGCATAACGAGGAGAACAGCGGCGACTCATCCAGGGCCTTATGTAATGGCCGCCCCTCGGCAAGACGTAGCGCCAACTGACCAACGGCACGTTTATAGGGCAAATGGCTCATGGCGGCCTCTGCGGCCTGCAGACCGGCACTGAGGGTCATTCCGGCATGCTGGGTCAGCACCAGGGTTTGAAACAGCTGGCACAGGCACCCATAGCGGATCAGCTTGTTAATAATCGGCAGTTTTAACTGGCACTGTTGCTCTCGCCAGCGCCATTTCTCCTGCGGATGCCAATAGTGAATATAGGCTGCGCAGCCACCGGCAGTTAGCAGCATACCGACGATGCCATAGCTCACTACCCATTGCGAAGCGGCGATTAACAGTTGCGTAAACCAGGGGAGCTCAGCGTCAAACGAGGCATAGATTTTGGCGAACTCAGGTAACACCAGCGTCAGCATCAGCAGCGTAATCAGCAAAGCCAGGGTCATAACAATCAGCGGGTAGCGCAGCGCCTTTTTCACCCGTTTTTGCAGCGATTGCACCTGTTCTTGCTGCATGGCCAGCTGTAGACAGCAGTTTTCCAACTGCCCGGTCAGTTCACCAATGGCAATCACCTGCGGGTAGATGGCAGGAAAAACCTGCTGATATTGCAACATCACACCAGACAGCGGTTGCCCCTCGTTGACCTGCTTGACCATATCACCCAACACGCAGCGCCAGGCGGGCAGCGAATGATCGCTGGCCAGCAGTTTCAGGCTGGGCAACAGCGGTAAGCCAGTTTTCAGCAAGGTGGCCAGTTGTCTGATAAACGCGATGCGTTCTCTGTTTTTCCACTGGCCGCTGCGCAGCTTATGTATCTTTTTAATAGTAACTGGTTGCAGGCCCGATTGTATTAGCTCCGTGAGCAACTCTTGCGGCTGTGAACACAGGCTTTCACCGTATTGCAGCGAGCCGGGTGGGTCTACCGCCTGCCAGCGATAAAGCGTCAGGTTATCTTTGCTCACTTTGCTCTCCTTCGCCCAGTACGCGATAAAGTTCAGCCAGTGAGGTAATACCTTCTTCAACTAAACGCATGCCCGCCTGCAACAGCGTTTGCTGGTTTTGCATACTCGCTATATTGCGCAATGCCACCGAGTCGGCATGGGAAACCAGCGCTTGCTGGAGCTGAGGGTTATTTTCCAGCAGTTCGTAGATCCCCACCCGGCCGTAGTAGCCGGAAAAACAGTGCTTACAGCCTTGCGCCTGCCATGTCGCTACCGGCTGCGTATCGGCATCGGATTGTGCGGGTAAAAGCTGCGGGGCGCGGGTTTTACAGTGTGGGCAAAGTTTTCTTACCAGACGTTGGGCTATCACCAGCCGAAGGCTGGCGGCAATCTGATAGCCCTCGACGCCCATCTGCGCCAGCCGGGTCAGGGTTTCGGTTGTTGAGTTGGTATGTAGCGTGGATAACACCAAATGGCCGGTTTGCGAGGCTTTAATCGCAATTTCTGCCGTTTCGGCATCACGAATTTCGCCAATCATGATCACATCCGGATCCTGTCGTAACAGTGCGCGCAGTACCCGGGCAAAACTCAGTGCGGTTTTGGCATTGATCTGTGTTTGATTGATCCCGGTTACCGGTATTTCCACCAGATCTTCCACGCTGCAAATATTGCGCCCGACGGTATTGAGATGACGCAGGCCACTGTAGAGGGTCAGAGTCTTACCGCTGCCGGTGGGACCAGTGACCAGAATCAGGCCTTGCGGTTTGTTTAGCGCCTGCAGGTAGCAGCGTTGTTCCTCTTCGGAAAGTCCCAGTTGCGGCATTGATAGCTGTTGCCGGCCGGTGTCGAGGATGCGCAAAACAATCTTTTCGCCGTATAGCACCGGCAGGGAGGAGATGCGCATTGAGTAGCGTTGATTGTCACAGGTGACCGACATTTGGCCGTCCTGCGGCAAACGATGCTCGGCAACATTCAGTTGTCCGATAATTTTCAGGCGAGCAATTACGCTGGCGGACCAGGAAAAACCTGGACCGGGGACTTCCTGCAACACACCGTCTACGCGCAAACGAACCCGTAGCTGATGTTCAAACGGCTCAAAATGGATATCGGAAGCTCGCCGCTGCAGGGCGAGCTTAAGAGTTTGATTAATAAACTGTACCCCGGGAATTTGGCTCACCTTATCCAGATCGCCATCCTGATTAGTCTGTGCCGGTGCGCTGTCAGCCTGCGCGGCGTGATCCACCAGGCTAAGCGCGCGTTCAATCTGCGTTTTGGGCCAGAACTCAATATTGATCTTTAATGCACAGGTAAAGCGCAGGGCATTAATCAGCGCCGTGGTATCGGTGCTCTGCTGATCGCAGGCAACGCGCAGGTTGCCGTTTTCGATACCGATAAATACCGCCCCAAAATGTTGGCACTGCTGCAAGATGGCGTCTCGCTCGGTGGTTAACTCGCTGGTGGGAGTGACCGCAGGTTCCACATTGGTGGTGTCAGAGGCGGTGGTATTCATGGCTGGGTCTCCGCATCCCTGAAGTGGAAGATCTGCTGGCAGGCCTCCACCAGGCTTTCGTTGCCAGCGTGGGTGCACTGTCTGCTCCAGTCGATACTGCCATCGGTGGTATTGATCGCTGGTGTCATCACCACGGTTAAGCCGTTAAGGGTTTGTTGTCCACTCAGGGTAATAACACCAGCATTGACCGTTACGCCGCTGACGTAGCGCGAGGTTTTACTTTGTGGAATGGTCGACACGCCGTTATTGCAGGGGGTGAGCTCGCCCTGATCGATACTGCAAAGTTCGGTGGCAGTTTTATAGGGCAGCATGGTTTGCAGCATATCGGTGAGCGCCGCTTTTTGCGTATACGCCTGGTAAGCGGGAATACCAATACCGCTAAGAATGCCGATAATGCCAATAACCACCATCAATTCGATCAGCGAAAAGCCTTGCTGCCGGTCTGGTTTGCTGCTGCGTGAGGGGGTCGGGATGGGCAAGATAGTCAGTAATTGCATAAGGTTCTCCGTTCCTTGAAGTTAGTGATGTCGTCATATAACCGGACCAAAGGTAGCGGGCCTGGATCTTTGGCGCTACAGGCAGATCATCACCATGGAAAATGTCGCGCAAAATGAAATGGCAGGGCGGGAGAGAAAGCAAAAGGGTGGAACAGGGATCGCAAAATCCCCCTGCGCTGCGGCAGGGGGAAGGGATAAAACTTATTTAAAGCGCATGGAGAGATCCAGCGCGCGCACGTGTTTGGTCAGTGCGCCAACGGAGATATAATCGACGCCGGTTTCGGCAAAGGCGCGCAGGCTGGTGTCGGTAACATTGCCGGAGACTTCAAGCTGCGCACGTCCGGCGGTCATTGCCACTCCTTCGCGCATCATCTCGACGGTAAAATTATCCAGCATAATGATATCGGCCCCGGCAGCCAGGGCTGACTCCAGCTCGGCGAGGGATTCCACTTCGACTTCAACCGGTACATCGGCGTGGATCCACAGGGCGCGCTCGACGGCGGCTTTAATCGAGCCGCAGGCAATAATATGGTTTTCTTTAATCAGAAAGGCATCTGCCAGCCCCAGGCGATGGTTGCTGCCGCCGCCGCACAGCACGGCATATTTCAGCGCCGTGCGCAGGCCTGGTATCGTTTTGCGGGTATCGAGCAAGCGGGTCTTGGTGCCTTCGAGCAGTTTGACGTAGTGGTTGACGGCGCTGGCGACGCCTGACAGCGTCTGCACAAAGTTTAATGCCGTTCTTTCGCCGGTTAGCAGCAGCCGCGCCGGACCGACGAGGTCAAAGAGGGGTTGATTCTCGACCAGCAGATCACCATCTTTCACCCGCCAGGTGATTTGCACCTGGTCTGCGCCCAGTTGCGCAAAAACTTCGTCGACCCAACCGCTACCGCAAAAAACACCGGCTTCACGGGTGATCACCGTGGCCGTTGCCTGTTTATCGGCGGGCAGAAGTTGGGCAGTCAAATCGCGATTGGCATCCACTTCTCCGCCGAGATCTTCGCGCAGAGCCTGAGCGACACTCAGGGGGATATCATTCTGGATACGGTCGAGTAATTCCGCGCGGCGACTTTCAATACTGTAGCTGCGAGTGGGCATAAAAACTCCGAAATGGCGGGTAGGATAGTCAAAAAAACATGCTACCCTGTTGTGGTGATAAGTACCATGCAAAGTGCGTATCCCGGTGATACCTGATGCCACTTTTCCATGGTCTGCGCTAGCGCAACCCGGTGAACTGGTTGAGTTAGTTGCCGATTATTATCGTGGTGCAACTTGAATTATCCCGGGTATCGACGAGGTTATCAATGCAGTTAAAACAAGGCTGGATCACTGAGGCTCGCCACGTTATTTCTCCTCATTGCGATCTTCGTCCTGAAGATGAAGTCCCCTCGTTATTGGTGATCCACAATATCAGTCTGCCGCCAGGCAAATTTGGTGGACCCTACATTGATCAATTATTTACCGGCACGCTTAACCCTGACGATCATCCTTTTTTTGCCCAGATCCAGGGCCTGCGCGTGGCGGCTCATTGTTTAATTCGCCGTGACGGCGAGATTGTGCAATATGTGCCTTTTGATCGACGCGCCTGGCATGCCGGTGTCTCCAGTTGGCAAGGGCGTGAGCGTTGCAATGACTTCTCTATCGGCATTGAACTGGAAGGCACCGATGACCTGCCCTTTACCGATGAGCAATATCAGCGTTTACTTGAAGTTACGGGTTTATTAATCCAGCACTATCCAATCGATTTGCAACATATCACCGGCCACAGTGATATTGCGCCAGGACGAAAAACCGATCCCGGCCCGCACTTTGACTGGTCGCGTTATCTTGCCGCCATTAGCGAGGACGCGCTGTCGGAAACACCAAAAGAGAGCCATAGTTCATGACGTTAATTACTTTGTTGCTGGTTTTGGCCTGGGAACGTTTATTTAAACTGGGCGAACATTGGCAGCTTGACCATCGTTTCGAGATTGTCTTCCGTCGCGGCCGTGCCGCTTCCCTGCCCAAGACGCTGGCTATTCTGGTGCTGTGGATGGCGGTGATCTGGGGCATTCTGCGCCTGGTGCATGGCGCATTTTTTGGCATTCCGTCACTGCTGCTGTGGGTGGTGATCTGCCTGTTGTGTATTGGTGCGGGTATCACGCGCAAACACTACCGTGCCTACCTGAAATCGGCTCGACAGGGAGATATGCATGCCTGCTCGGCCATGGCGGAAGAGTTGACGCTGATCCATGGCTTGCCGGTGGATTGCTCGGAAGGGATGCGCTTAAGAGAGCTGCAAAATGCGCTGATCTGGATAAATTTTCGTTTCTATCTGGCACCATTATTCTGGTTTGTGGTCTGCGGTCCTTACGGGCCGGTGGCTTTGGCGGGATATGCGGTGATGCGGGGGTATCAGACCTGGCTGGCGCGTCATGCTACGCCGCTTAAACGCAGTCAATCCAATGTCGATGATATTCTGCATCTTCTTGACTGGATCCCGGTACGCCTGGCTGGCGTGGCCTACGCCTTGATAGGCCACGGTGAAAAGGCATTACCAGCGTGGTTTGCTTCACTGGGTGATATCCACACCTCGCAATATCAGGTGCTGACACGTCTGGCACAATTCTCGCTGGCGCGCGATCCGCATCTTGATCAGGTGCAGACACCGCGCGCCGCCGTTACCATGGCGCGTAAAGTCACCATCATTATTTTGATTGTGGTTGCCCTGTTAACGATTTACGGCACCCTGGTTTAAGCATCATCTGCCGGAGGTTCTCCGAACACCGGCATCCCTTCCTTATCCCAGGTGAAGGTTTTCAGGCGCGTATGGCGATTAGGGTCATACAGCGGGTCGCCGTGGATCTCGGTATAATTGCGCGCATGGTAAACCAGAATGTCTTCACCATTTTCATTCTGCGTAAAGCTGCTGTGTCCCGGACCAAACTGCCGGTTATCGGCCTGAGTGGTAAATACCGGTGTCTGGGATTTATGCCACTGTGTCGGGTCGGTAATATCCGCGAAGAGATCGGCCCACAGCAGGCCGATACAGTAGTTTTCATCGGTTGCGCTGGCTGAGTAGGTAATAAAGAGTTTATCGTCGTGGCAGATAAATGCCGGCCCTTCATTAACCGAAAATCCTCGTGTTTCCCACTCCAGTTCTGGCTTGCTCAACATCACCGGGGCGGTTTTCAGCGTCCAGGGATTGCTCATTTCAGCCAGGTAAAGATTGGAATTTCCCTCAATAGCCGGATCTTTTTGCGCCCAGAGATAATAGCTTTTGCCGTCATGGCTGAAATGGGTGGCATCGAGAGAGAAGCTGTCTATCGGCGTTTTGACGCGCCCTTTTTCCTGCCATTTACCGCTCAGCGGATCGGCATCCGAGCATTCCAGCACAAACATACGGTGCTGGAATAACCCTTTGATAATTTTATCTGACGGGGCGGCGGCAAAGTAGATATACCAATTGCCGTTGATAAAATGCAGTTCAGGTGCCCAAATCAGTGCACTCATCGGTCCGCTGGCATGCTTGCGCCAGATAACGCGGGGTCTGGCCGTGGCCAGTCCCTCCAGCGTTGGCGAACGGCGGATTTCCAGACGGTCATATTCTGGTACTGAGGCGATAAAATAGTAGTGGCCGTCAGTATGCTGCCAGATATGCGGATCGGCGCGCTGGGTGATAAAAGGATTAGGGTAGTGGCTATTACTCATGCTTTGGTTCCTTGCTAACAAAGACCGGTGAGTTCATTTCACCCTGTGCTACTTCATGAATTTCATTAAGTTCTCGGTAGTTACGGCGACGGATTTCGAGATCGGTCTGGATCTGTTGCATCAGTTCGCGGTCAACTTTGAGTAACTTGATGACACCGGCGGTGATCAAATATCCAATGCCGGGGATCACGGTAAACAGTAGCAGGATACCGTTAAGTGCGTGAGGAGTCTGTGACGCTGCCCCTGCCTGGTAGCCATAAGCGGAAAGCAGAAAACCGACCATGGCACCGGCAACGGCCAGGCCACACTTCAAAAAGAACAGATTGCCGGAGAAACTGATACCTGTGCTGCGTTTGCCGGTTTTCCATTCGCCGTAGTCATCGACATCGGCCATCAGCGACCAGTGCAGCGGAGAAGGCAACTGGTGCAGGATATTGAGCACGAAGTAGGCCACCAGGATCAGCGGGGTCATATGCGGATCAAGGAAGTAGAAACCGCAGGAGAACAGGGTGAGAACAATATTGGTCCAGAAAAATACCTTCAGTTTGCAGAAACGGTCGGTCAGCGGTTTGGCCAGTGCGCTGCCGATCATCATGCCGATCACCCCCAGGCTGATAAACAGGCTGGCAAAGGTGTTGGATTTTTCCATGACCCAGGTCACGTAGTACATGGTGGCCGCCATGCGGATAAAACCGGGGCAGACGTTGCAGAAGGTCAGCAGCAGAATGCGCACCCATTGGTCATTTTTCCATACGTCTTTTAAATCACTTTTCAGCGCATGCTTGGTTGGCACTGCCGGCTGAATACGTTCTTTGACCGAGCTAAAACAGAACAGAAACATCACCAGGGCAATCACGGCCATCACCGCAATCGACATTTGATAGCCCTTGGCTTTGTTGGCCCCACCGAACCATTCCGCCATAGGCAGCAACGACGATGACAGGATCAGCGTGGCGATACCGACCATAAAAAAGCGATAGGACTGGCAGGAGACACGCTCTTTGGGATCGGCGGTGATCACCCCGCCTAATGAACAGTAGGGAATATTGATCGCGGTGTAGGTTAACGACATCAGGAAATAGGTGACGAAGGCGTAGATCACCTTATTGGAATAACTCCAGTCTGGTGTAGAAAACATCAGGATACTAAACAGCGCAAAAGGCACGGAAATCCATAGCAAATAAGGACGGAAGCGGCCCCAGCGGCTTTGCGTGCGGTCGGCAATTGCGCCCATAATCGGGTCGCTGACGGCATCCACGACGCGGATCGACAGCAGCATAATGCCCACCAGCGCCGGAGCCAGACCAAAAATATCGGTATAAAAGTAACTGAGAAACAGGGTGATGGTGCCCCAAATCATGTTGCAGCCCGCATCTCCCATGCCATATGCCACTTTTTCTTTAAAAGATAGTGCGCCTTGTCTCATGGATTTCCTCTCCAATAGGGGACTAACAGTAAGTGTTGGAAGTATTGACCCGGCAAATGAGATGGGGTCAGGAGATAAGGCGTGTAGAGATGGACAAATTGGTCAAGAAAATAAAAGTGTGAGCCAGTTTGCATTTAGTGATGGCATAAAAAAACCCGGCTGGGTGCCGGGTTTCAGGAGTATCACCAGGATATATTATTTACCGATCGCGTTGGCGACCTCGCCGTTCTTGCCTTTCAGCTTGTAGCCGATAGCCAGCAGGATCAGCCATACCGGGATCAAGATAACTGAAATCTGGATACCCGGCGTCATATACATAATCACCAGAATGCCACACAAAAACAGCAGGCAAATGTAGTTGCCCAGCGGATAAAGCAGGGCCTTGAACTTGGTGGTAACGCCTTCACGCTGTTTTGCCTGACGGAATTTCAAGTGGGCAAGGCTAATCATTGCCCAGTTAATCACCAATGCAGACACCACTAACGCCATCAACAGTTCAAAGGCTTTACCCGGCATCAGATAGTTGATCAGTACGCAAAGTGCTGTTGCCAGCGCAGAAATTCCAATAGCCACTACCGGGACACCGCGACGGTCAACCTTCAGCAGGGCTTTCGGGCCGTTGCCCTGTTTCGCCAGACCGAACAACATACGGCTATTGCAATAGACGCAGCTGTTGTACACCGACAGTGCAGCGGTCAACACCACCACGTTAAGCAGGGTCGCCACCAGATTGCTGTCCAGCGCGTGGAAGATCAACACAAACGGACTGCCGCCCTCAACCACTTTGCCCCACGGGTAAAGTGACAGCAGAATGGCCAGTGAGCCGATATAGAAAATCAGAATACGGTAGATAACCTGATTGGTGGCTTTCGGGATGCTTTTCTCCGGATCATCGGCTTCAGCGGCGGTAATGCCCACCAGCTCGAGGCCACCAAAGGAGAACATAATCACCGCCATCGCCATTACCAGACCGCGAATGCCGTTAGGGAAGAAGCCGCCCTGTGCCCACAGGTTGGTCACGGTTGCTTCCGGACCACCGTGGCCGCTGGCCAGCAGCCAGGCACCAAACACAATCATTCCGACAATGGCCACGACTTTAATGATCGAGAACCAGAACTCCATTTCCCCATAGACTTTTACATTGGTCAGGTTAATGGCGTTAATCAGCACAAAGAACACCAGCGCCGAGACCCAGGTCGGGATTTCAGGCCACCAGTATTGGACATAGATCCCCACCGCCGTCAGTTCAGCCATAGCCACCAGGACGTACAGCACCCAGTAGTTCCAGCCTGAAGCGAAGCCGGCGAAGTTGCCCCAATATTTGTACGCGAAGTGGCTAAAGGAGCCGGCAACAGGCTCTTCAACTACCATTTCACCTAATTGGCGCATGATCAAAAAAGCAATCAATCCACCAATGGCATAGCCGAGCAGAACGGAAGGTCCCGCCATTTTTATGGTTTGTGCAATGCCGAGGAAAAGCCCGGTACCAATTGCGCCACCTAAGGCAATTAACTGAATATGGCGGTTTTTTAAGCCGCGGTGCAGTTCATCGCCGTGCTGCTGATCATCCATTTCCCGATCCTCTGTCGTTGGGGAAAAAAGCTACAAATCTGCTAAAAACGCTTTCTGTAAGGCGAAAGTTACACATTTTGTATCTAATTATTTACGGCTGCAATGCAGAGAAAAATCAGCATGAACTACCGTTTGGCCAAGAATAGTGGTATGCGAAAAAGTTTGCACCTGGTTTGTTGAATAAGCGTCTAACAATTGAGCAAACGATGTCAAAAGTTGTCCCGGCAAGGAAATTTGTGATCAAACGCACATCGAAATCTATAAATGATAAATCTTTGTTAAAAAGTGCGCGGGTTGGGGATTTAACTCCGTACTGATATGGACACCACGTCAATACTTTGTTACTTTACGGCCACGTTTTTTAAATTGGTATTACCAATTTACTCCTAAGTGGTTACATACCTCATTAATTTCAAGATGCGGGAAGGCAGCCCAGGCCGCCATATCATCTGCACCTTGAAGGGCGAGGGGTATTTCCCCCTAAAAGGCAGACAAAAGTTCTCATGGCATATAGCAAAATAAAACAGCCAAAGTTATCTGATGTGATCGAGAAGCAATTAGAGTCTCTGATCCTCGAAGGTACGCTACGCCCGGGTGAAAAACTTTTGCCTGAGCGAGAACTGGCGAAGCAGTTTGATGTTTCGCGGCCTTCCCTGAGGGAAGCAATCCAACGCCTTGAAGGTAAAGGACTGCTGTTACGTCGCCAGGGTGGCGGCACCTTCGTGCAGAGCAATTTATGGCAAAGCTTTAGCGATCCCCTTGCTGAATTACTCTCTGAGCATCCCGAATCACAGTTCGATCTCCTGGAAACCCGTCATGCCCTTGAAGGGATAGGTGCCTATTATGCTGCACTGC
Source organism: Rouxiella aceris (assembly GCF_012933545.1). Taxonomy (GTDB): domain Bacteria; phylum Pseudomonadota; class Gammaproteobacteria; order Enterobacterales; family Enterobacteriaceae; genus Rouxiella; species Rouxiella aceris. Next base: position 199,921 of record NZ_JAADJU010000006.1, read on the forward strand.
GCGGCACCGATGAGGACCTGCAACGCATCCGTGATTGCCATGTGGTGATCCAGACCGCACAAAAAAGCGGCGATCTCGATGCTGAAGCCGATGCCGTTATGCAGTACCAGGTGGCGGTTACTGAAGCCACGCATAATGTGGTGTTGCTGCACTTGTTGCGCTGCATGGGGCCGATGCTCGAGAAGAACGTTCGACAGAATTTTGAATTGCTTTACTCCCGCCGCGAAATGCTGGCGATGGTGAGCAACCACCGCGCCGTGATTTATGAGGCGATTGTTGCACGCGAGCCACAAAAAGCGCGCGAAGCATCACACCGTCACTTGGCGTTTATTGAGGAAGTTTTGCTGGATCTGAGCAGGGAGCACAGTCGTCGTGACCGTTCACTACGTCGACTCCAGCAACGTAAGGAAGAAAATTAAGCTCGGGGGGAATCTGACATTTTTCTACCCAAAGCCTGCAGTTGCAGGGCGCCGAGAATAATTTAAAAAACTTTTATGTCCTCATCTGAGGGCGGAAACTAAACTGACGGGCCTGTCTTCGTGTGTTGTTGTCCAGCAACAGCAGGAGTGAAAACACAGGAAGACAGGCTCCAGATAAACAGACAGATAAGGAAAAGTACCATGTCAGAACGTGTAAATAATGACGTGGATCCGATCGAAACTCGCGACTGGCTCCATGCGATCGAATCGGTCATCCGTGAAGAAGGTGTTGAGCGTGCACAGTTCCTGATTGATCAGGTATTGAATGAAGCACGTAAAGGCGGCGTCAGTGTTGCTGCAGGTGCAGCTAACCGTAACTACGTCAACACCATCGCTGTTGAAGATGAACCTGAGTATCCGGGTAACCTGGAGCTGGAACGCAACATTCGTACGGCAATTCGCTGGAATGCGATTATGACCGTGCTGCGTGCCTCTAAGAAAGACCTGGAACTGGGTGGCCATATGTCATCATTCCAGTCTTCCGCCGCTATTTACGAAGTGTGCTTCAACCACTTCTTCCGTGCTCGCAACGAGAAAGACGGTGGCGATCTGGTTTACTTCCAGGGCCATATCTCTCCAGGCGTGTACGCGCGTGCTTTCCTTGAAGGCCGTCTGACCGAAGACCAGATGAACAATTTCCGTCAGGAAGTTCACGGTAAAGGTCTCTCTTCTTATCCGCACCCTAAACTGATGCCTGAGTTCTGGCAGTTCCCGACCGTATCTATGGGTCTGGGTCCAATTGGCGCCATTTATCAGGCCAAATTCCTGAAATATCTCGACCACCGTGGCCTGAAAGACACCACTGACCAGCGCGTGTATGCGTTCCTGGGCGATGGCGAGATGGATGAACCGGAATCCAAAGGGGCGATCACTATCGCTACCCGCGAGAAACTGGACAACCTGTGCTTTATCATTAACTGTAACCTGCAGCGCCTTGATGGCCCGGTTACCGGTAATGGCAAGATCATCAACGAACTGGAAGGCATTTTCGCCGGTGCCGGCTGGAATGTGATCAAAGTGATCTGGGGTAACCGTTGGGATCAACTGCTGCGTAAAGATACCAGCGGCAAACTGATCCAACTGATGAACGAAACCGTTGACGGTGACTATCAGACCTTTAAATCACGCGATGGCAAATATGTGCGTGAACACTTCTTCGGCCGCTATCCGGAAACCGCTGAGCTGGTTAAAGATATGACCGACGATGAGATCTGGGCACTGAACCGCGGTGGTCACGATCCGAAGAAAGTCTTTGCTGCCCTGAAAAAAGCGCAGGATACCAAAGGCCAGCCAACAGTGATCCTGGCTCATACCATCAAAGGTTATGGCATGGGTGAAACCGCAGAAGGCAAAAACATCGCCCACCAGGTCAAGAAAATGAACATGGATGGCGTCCGTTACATCCGCGATCGTTTCAGCGTACCGGTCAGCGATGAAAACCTGGAAAAACTGCCATTTATCCAACTGGAAAAAGATTCTGCAGAGTACAAATATCTGCACGAACGTCGTCAGGCGCTGAAAGGCTATGTGCCAACGCGTCTGAAGAACTTTACCCAGAAACTGGAAATCCCTGCGCTGGAAGACTTCTCTCAGTTGCTGGAAGAACAGAAGAAAGAGATCTCCACCACTATCGCCTTTGTGCGTGCGCTGAACGTGATGCTGAAAAACGATTCGATCAAAGATCGCCTCGTGCCAATCATTGCCGACGAAGCCCGTACCTTTGGTATGGAAGGTCTGTTCCGTCAGATTGGTATCTACAGCCCTAACGGTCAGCAATATACCCCGCAAGACCGTGAGCAGGTTGCTTACTACAAAGAAGACGAAAAAGGTCAGATCCTGCAGGAAGGGATTAACGAACTGGGTGCCGCCTCTTCCTGGCTGGCCGCGGCAACGTCGTACAGCACCAACGACCTGCCAATGATCCCGTTCTATATCTACTACTCAATGTTTGGTTTCCAACGTATCGGCGATCTCTGCTGGGCAGCGGGCGACCAACAGGCGCGTGGCTTCCTGGTAGGCGGTACTTCAGGCCGTACTACGCTTAACGGCGAAGGCTTGCAGCACGAAGATGGCCACAGCCATATTCAGTCGCTGACTATTCCTAACTGTATCTCTTATGATCCGGCTTATGCCTATGAAGTGGCAGTGATCATGCAGGACGGTCTGCGTCGCATGTACGGCGAAGCGCAGGAAAATATCTATTACTACATCACCACGCTGAACGAAAACTACCATATGCCAGCCATGCCAGAAGGCGCGGAAGAAGGCATTCGCAAAGGGATCTACAAGCTGGAAACCGTTGCCGGTAGCAAAGGTAAAGTGCAGTTGATGAGCTCAGGTTCTATTCTGCGTCACGTACGTGAAGCGGCACAGATCCTGGCAGCAGACTACGGCGTCGGTTCAGACGTTTACAGCGTGACTTCCTTTACCGAACTGGCGCGTGATGGCCAGGACTGTGAACGTTGGAACATGCTGCATCCTTCAGAAACCCCACGCGTTCCTTACGTGGCTCAGGTGATGAATGACGCGCCAGTGGTGGCATCAACCGACTATATGAAATTGTTCGCCGAACAGGTTCGCAACTTTATCCCTGCCAGCGATTTCCGCGTGTTGGGTACCGACGGTTTTGGTCGTTCAGACAGCCGTGAAAACCTGCGTCACCACTTCGAAATCGATGCTTCCTACGTGGTCGTTGCAGCGCTGGGCGAACTGGCCAAGCGTGGCGAGATCGATGTGAAGGTGGTGGCAGAAGCTATTACCAAGTTCGGCATCGACGCTGATAAAGTTAACCCGCGTCTGGCATAAGAGGTAGATAAACAGATGGCTATCGAAATTAACGTACCAGACATTGGTGCAGATGCAGTGGAAGTTACCGAAGTGCTGGTAAAAGTCGGTGATACCGTTTCCGCTGAACAATCGCTGATTGTGGTTGAAGGTGACAAAGCCTCGATGGAAGTCCCTTCGCCGCAGGCCGGTGTGGTTAAAGAGATCAAGGTTGCGGTCGGCGATACCGTCGAAACCGGTAAGCTGATTATGGTATTTGATTCTGCCGAGGGTGCTGCGGCACCGGCTAAAGCAGAAGAGAAACCTGCCGCCAAAGCAGAAGAAAAACCTGCGGCTGCGCCAGCCGCCTCCGGCAGCAAAGAAGTTAATGTGCCGGATATTGGTAGCGATGAAGTTGAAGTGACTGAGATTATGGTCAAAGTCGGCGACACCGTGACCGCTGAGCAGTCGCTGATCACCGTTGAAGGCGATAAAGCCTCAATGGAAGTGCCGGCACCTTTCGCTGGTAAAGTAAAAGAGATCAAGATTGCTGCCGGCGACAAAGTCAGCACCGGTTCTCTGATTATGGTGTTTGAAGTGGCGGGTGCCGCCGATGCTGCGCCAGCCGCAGCGGAAAGCAAGGCAGAAGAAAAACCTGCCGCTGCACCAGCAGCTTCCGGCAGCAAAGAAGTCAACGTACCGGATATCGGCGGTGACGAAGTCGAAGTGACCGAAATCATGGTCAAAGTTGGCGATAAAGTCGCGGCGGAACAATCGCTGATCACCGTTGAGGGCGATAAAGCCTCCATGGAAGTGCCGGCACCTTTCGCCGGTACGGTTAAAGCGATCAAAATTGCCGCTGGCGATAAAGTCAGCACCGGCTCACTGATCATGGTCTTTGAAGTGGAAGGCGCTGCCCCTGCCGCAGCACCGGCCAAACAACAACAGTCAGCCGAGCCGGCCAAGCAGGAGCAAAAAGCAGCAGCACCTGCGGCCAGCGAAAGCAAAGGCGAGTTTGCCGAGAATGATGCCTATGTGCATGCCACGCCGGTAATCCGTCGTCTGGCGCGCGAATTTGGCGTCAATCTGTCGAAAGTGAAAGGTACCGGCCGTAAGGGTCGTATCCTGCGCGAAGACGTTCAGGCTTATGTTAAAGACGCGGTCAAACGTGCCGAAGCAGCACCTGCTGCCGCGGCGGCGACTGGCGGTGGCTTGCCGGGTATGTTGCCATGGCCGAAAGTGGACTTCAGCAAGTTTGGTGAAATCGAAGAAGTTGAACTGGGCCGCATCCAGAAAATCTCTGGTGCCAACCTGAGCCGTAACTGGGTGATGATCCCGCACGTTACCCAGTTCGACGAAACGGATATCACTGAAGTTGAAGCCTTCCGTAAGCAGCAGAACATCGAAGCCGAGAAGAAAAAGCTCGACGTGAAAATCACGCCACTGGTATTCCTGATGAAAGCGGCTGCCAAAGCGCTGGAAGAGTACCCACGCTTTAACAGCTCGATTTCTGCCGACGGCCAAAAACTGACGCTGAAAAAATACATCAACATCGGGGTAGCAGTTGATACACCTAATGGTTTGGTGGTTCCGGTGTTCCGTGACGTCAACAAAAAAGGTATTGTTGAGTTGTCTCGTGAACTGGCGGTGATTTCCAAGAAAGCGCGTGACGGTAAACTGACGGCGTCTGACATGCAGGGCGGCTGTTTCACCATCTCCAGCCTGGGCGGTATCGGCGGTACGGCGTTTACGCCAATCGTCAATGCGCCTGAAGTGGCGATCCTTGGCGTATCCAAATCGTCAATGAAGCCAGTTTGGAACGGTAAAGAGTTTGAAGCGCGTATGATGCTGCCACTGTCTCTGTCCTTCGACCACCGGGTGATTGACGGTGCTGCCGGCGCACGTTTCGCGGCCTACATCGGTACCGTAATGTCAGATATTCGTCGTCTGGTTATGTAATCGTTATAAGGCCGGCCCTGGTTGCCGGCCTTGTTTTTGACACGGATCTTGTGACAAGGCATTGTTCCTGTCGCCGGCAAGTTGCCGTCAGCCAAAGCAGTGGCAGCTTGAGCGATAAGATAATGATTTGTCGGCAAGGTTGTTGAGACACAGGCCATCCGAACTTTGTTTGCAGACTGTTAACAATTCTGTAAACTTCTCGCGGTGTATGCGTCCCGGTGGATGAAGAGCGTTGCGTATGGCATTCGCGACATTGACGAATGCGCTTCATTTAAGACGTCTGACCCGCCGGACAAACAATTAAGAGGTCATGATGAGTACAGAAATTAAAACTCAGGTCGTGGTACTTGGGGCGGGTCCTGCAGGTTATTCTGCCGCTTTCCGTTGCGCTGATTTAGGTCTTGAAACCGTTTTGGTTGAACGCTATTCCACCCTGGGTGGCGTTTGTCTGAACGTAGGTTGTATCCCTTCCAAAGCCCTGCTGCACGTGGCTAAAGTGATTTCTGAAGCTAAAGCCCTGGCAGAACACGGTATTGTTTTTGGTGAACCCAAAACCGATATCGACAAAGTGCGTGTCTGGAAAGAAAAAGTTATCAATCAGCTGACCGGCGGTCTGGCGGGTATGGCGAAAGGCCGTAAAGTCAAAGTCGTTAACGGCTTCGGCAAATTTACCGGTGCCAACACGCTGGTGGTTGAAGGTGAGAATGGTACCACCACCATCAACTTCGACAATGCCATTATTGCTGCGGGTTCTCGTCCTATCACCCTGCCATTTATTCCTCATGATGACTCACGCGTCTGGGACTCAACGGATGCGCTGGCGCTGACCACTGTGCCTGAACGTCTGCTGGTGATGGGCGGCGGTATCATCGGTCTGGAAATGGGCACCGTGTATCATGCGCTGGGTTCAAAAATCGACGTCGTCGAAATGTTTGACCAGGTGATCCCGGCTGCCGATAAAGACGTAGTTAAAGTCTTTACCAAGAAAATCAGCAAGCAGTTCAACCTGATGCTGGAAACCAAAGTCACCGCCGTAGAAGCCAAAGAAGACGGTATCTACGTGTCGATGGAAGGTAAAAAAGCGCCAGCTGAAGCGCAGCGTTATGACGCCGTGCTGGTGGCTATCGGTCGTGTACCTAACGGTAAACTGCTGGATGCGGGCCTGGCTGGGGTTGAAGTTGACGATCGCGGCTTTATCCACGTTGATAAGCAAATGCGTACCAATGTGCCGCATATTTTCGCCATCGGCGATATTGTCGGTCAGCCAATGCTGGCGCACAAAGGCGTGCATGAAGGCCACGTCGCTGCGGAAGTGATCTCCGGTAAGAAACATTACTTCGATCCTAAGGTGATCCCTTCCATTGCCTACACCGAGCCAGAAGTTGCCTGGGTGGGTGTCACCGAGAAAGAAGCCAAAGAGAAAGGCATCAGCTATGAAACGGCGACCTTCCCATGGGCGGCTTCCGGTCGTGCTATTGCTTCCGACTGCGCTGACGGTATGACCAAACTGATTTTCGACAAAGAAACGCACCGGGTGATTGGTGGCGCGATTGTCGGTACCAACGGTGGCGAGCTGCTGGGTGAAATCGGTCTGGCTATCGAAATGGGCTGCGACGCAGAAGATCTGGCGCTGACTATCCATGCGCACCCAACCTTGCATGAGTCCGTCGGCCTGGCTGCCGAGATTTATGAAGGTAGCATCACCGATCTGCCAAATCCAAAAGCCAAGAAGAAGTAATTTTTCTGCTGGTTTGATTTGCTGATATGACGGCTTCCATCTGGAAGCCGTCATTGTTTGTGGCCCTGACAACCCTCTCCCCACCAGGCCTGGTATCGCTATTTTTCATAAAGTTGCCGTCTCTGCTGTGGAGTGCGGGCGGGATAGCAAATATCACGGAAAACAGTGTCGCTAAATCCATTAATAAATTATGGTTAATAGATTGCGGTGGACGAACAGGTAAAAGCAGCGGATCGCACTGTGCCTAACGATTCAGCAAATATTTAATGTTGCTTTTATGTGAACGAATTAACAAGCACGGCAAACCCTGCTATGCTGCCACAGCGCAACCGGGGACTGTCGTCGCTAAGCGTTCAGGATGTTTCGCTTTGCCTCATAAAAAGACGTACCCGCCGTGATCCGGCTATCAACCACATCAATACCGCTTTGCAGGGTGTTTGTGACCTCTGGGCATTATGGCTGATTGATAACGGAAACCAGGCTGTATTCCGCCATTGACTGCAAGTACCACCTCTACACGCGGGATAGGGTCTGGACATAATAAATGACAATGAGAGCGAGGAGAGAGTCGTGCTAGAAGAATACCGTAAGCACGTAGCCGAGCGTGCTGCAGAGGGCATTGTCCCTAAGCCACTCGATGCTTCACAAATGGCCGCACTGGTTGAAAACCTGAAGAACCCGTCTAAAGGTGAAGAAGAAACCCTGCTGGACCTGCTGATTAACCGCGTACCCCCAGGCGTTGACGAAGCCGCTTATGTAAAAGCCGGCTTCCTTGCCGCCGTTGCCAAAGGCGACACCACCTCTCCGTTGGTAACTCCCGAAAAAGCCGTTGAACTGTTGGGCACCATGCAAGGTGGCTACAATATTCATCCGCTGATCGATGCACTGGAAAACGAAACGCTGGCACCGATTGCCGCCAAGGCGTTGTCTCATACGCTCTTGATGTTCGATAACTTCTACGACGTTGAAGAGAAAGCGCGCGCCGGAAACCGCCACGCGATTAAAATCCTCCAGTCCTGGGCCGATGCCGAATGGTATCTGGCGCGGCCGAAACTGGCAGAGAAAATCACCGTGACGGTGTTTAAAGTCACCGGCGAAACCAATACCGACGATCTCTCTCCTGCGCCTGATGCCTGGTCGCGCCCGGATATCCCGTTGCACGCGCTGGCGATGTTGAAAAACGAACGTGAAGGCATTGTGCCCGATCAGCCTGGCAATGTAGGGCCAATCAAACAGATCGAAGAACTGAATAAAAAAGGTTTTCCGCTGGCCTACGTCGGTGACGTGGTCGGTACCGGGTCTTCCCGCAAGTCGGCGACCAACTCGGTGCTGTGGTATATGGGCGACGATATCCCTTACGTGCCGAACAAGCGCGCAGGCGGTGTGGTACTTGGCAGCAAAATTGCCCCTATTTTCTTTAATACCATGGAAGATGCCGGTGCTCTGCCAATCGAAGTTGACGTTGCCAATCTGAATATGGGCGATGTTATCGACATTTACCCGTATAAAGGCGAAGTGCGCAATCACGAAACCGACGCCGTGCTGGCCACTTTTGAGCTGAAAACCGATGTCCTGCTCGATGAAGTGCGCGCCGGTGGCCGTATTCCATTGATCATTGGTCGTGGCTTGACCACTAAAGCCCGTGAGTCGCTAAAACTGCCACAAAGTGATGTGTTCCGTATTGCCAAACCGGTCGCCAGCAGCAGCAAAGGCTTCTCCCTGGCGCAAAAAATGGTCGGCCGCGCCTGTGGCGTGGAAGGTGTCCGCCCTGGCGAATATTGCGAACCGAAAATGACCTCGGTGGGTTCTCAGGATACCACCGGTCCAATGACCCGTGATGAACTGAAAGATCTCGCTTGTCTCGGCTTCTCGGCCGATCTGGTGATGCAGTCATTCTGTCATACCGCGGCTTATCCGAAGCCGGTTGACGTCACCACGCACCATACGCTGCCCGATTTTATTATGAATCGCGGCGGGGTTTCCCTGCGTCCTGGCGACGGTATCATTCACTCCTGGCTCAACCGCATGCTGCTGCCGGATACGGTCGGTACCGGCGGTGACTCCCATACCCGTTTCCCAATCGGCATCTCCTTCCCGGCAGGTTCGGGGCTGGTGGCTTTTGCTGCCGCCACCGGCGTTATGCCGCTGGATATGCCGGAATCGGTGCTGGTGCGCTTTAAAGGCAAAATGCAGCCGGGTATTACCCTGCGCGATTTGGTGCACGCCATCCCTTACTATGCTATCCAGCAAGGGCTGTTGACCGTTGAGAAGAAAGGTAAGAAAAACATCTTCTCTGGTCGCATCCTGGAAATCGAAGGTCTGCCTGAGCTGAAAGTCGAGCAGGCGTTTGAACTGGCCGATGCCTCGGCAGAACGTTCTGCTGCAGGTTGCACCATCAAACTGGATCAGGCTCCGATCACCGAATACCTCAGCTCCAATATTGTGTTGCTGAAGTGGATGATCTCCGAAGGTTACGGCGATCGTCGCACCATTGAGCGTCGTATCAAGGGCATGGAAAGCTGGCTGGCTGATCCGAAACTGCTGGCAGGCGACGCTGACGCGGAATACGCGGCAGTGATCGAGATCGATCTGGCCGAGATCAAAGAGCCTATTCTTTGCGCGCCTAACGATCCGGATGATGCCCGTCTGTTGTCGAGCGTGGCCAATAGCAAAATCGATGAGGTCTTTATCGGTTCCTGCATGACCAACATCGGCCACTTCCGCGCGGCTGGTAAACTGCTCGACAGCTATAAAGGTCAGTTGCCGACCCGTTTATGGGTGGCACCGCCGACCAAAATGGATGCTGCACAGCTGACCGAAGAGGGCTATTACAGCGTCTTTGGCAAGAGCGGGGCGCGTATTGAGATCCCGGGCTGCTCATTGTGCATGGGTAACCAGGCGCGCGTGGCGGACGGTTCGACGGTGGTCTCCACCTCAACCCGTAACTTCCCGAACCGTCTCGGCACCGGTGCCAATGTCTATCTGGCGTCCGCTGAGCTGGCGGCTATTGCTGCGTTGTTGGGGCGTTTACCGACGCCGGAAGAGTATCTGGGCTATATGGCGCAGGTCGACAAGACGGCGGTGGATACCTATCGCTATCTGAACTTCGACAAGCTGTCGCAGTACACTGAAAAAGCTGACAGCGTGATCTTCCAAACCGCGTTGTAACTCGCTATATTGCGCCACAGAACATCAAGGAGGCTTCGGCCTCCTTTGAATTTGATGACAAAGTCGTCTTGATGATCGAGATACCCGGGCATAGCACACCTAGGGGCGCTCCGGCGGGCAAGCCCGCTACGACCCCAACGGTGCACTCTCCCTAATAACAGACTTTGTCAGCAGTCTGAAGGAGGCTTCGGCCTCCTTTTTTTATTGCTGATTTTAATGGTGGATGGTTATCGCCAATCGGAGGACAGGACCATGGATTATGACTTCCTGCGTGATATCACCGGGCAAGTGCAGGCCCGTTTCTCAATGGGCCACGAAGTGATCGGCCACTGGCTGAACGAAGAGATCAAAGGCGATCTCGGCCTGCTGGACAAAATCGAGGCCGCTGCCGTTGAGCTTAAAGGCAGCGAACGCTCCTGGCAACTTGACGGGCATGAGTACACATTGTGGCTCGATGCGGAAGAGGTAATGGTTCGGGCCAACCAGCTGGATCTGGAAAGTGATAATATGGAAGAAGGCATGAACTATTACGACGAAGAGAGCCTGTCGTTGTGCGGCATTGAGGATTTCCTGCAAGTGCTGCAAAAGTATCGTGCCTTTATCGTGACTTATCGTTAACCGGCTCCCGCGGCCTTTATTTACGGCTGGCGCTCCAGCACAGTAAGGATCCGGCGACCACCATGCCGACACCCGGCCAGAAGCTGCTGCCGGGTAAAGTATTTAGCCATACCCCGGCGATAAAAATCGATGACAGCGGCGTAAAGTAAGACAGCGCCGCCACCAGCGTGGCATTGCCTTTTTTCATCGCCAGATCCCAGCACTGATAAGAGATGGCGGTGATGGCTCCCATCAGCAGCAGCTCGCCGACCGCTGGCCAGTCAAGGTGCAAGCGGGTGGATGAAAAACTGAAATAGAGCCCCCACAGCACGCCCCCCGTCGCCAGCAGAAATAGCGGCAATACCCCTTTGCCTTTACTAAATAATCGCACCAGATTGGAGTACAGCGCCCAGGATACGGCAGCCCCGGCCGCCAGGGCGTAGGCCAACGGGTTACTGTGCACATTTTCAAGTAACTGATGCACACTGAGTCCGCGCCCGCCGCTGATTGCCCACAACACGCCGACAAAGGCCAGCACCAGGCCGGGCCACATCCACCAGCGGGCGCGAATTTTCAGTAGCGGTACGGCAAACAGTAAGGTCAGACTTGGCCATAAATAGTTCACCAGCCCCAGCTCCAGGGTTTGCTGGCGGCTGTTTGCCAGACCGATGGCCAGAGAAAAGGCCACCATATAAAACACAAACAGCAGACCGCAGAGGATCAAATAGGCCGGAGACTGTCCGCGCAGCGTCGGCTTGCCCGCTACCATCCAGACCATAATACCGCTGACGGTATAGATTGAGGCGGCGGCACCGAAAGGGCCAAGGGCTTCTGCCAGGCTGCGCGTCAGGGCGACGCTCATACTCCACAGCAGGATGGCGAAAATGCCAAACAGGGTTGCAAAACGGTCCATCGGGGAATGTCTTCGAAAGAGAAAAGTACCCCTAAGATAAGCGATTGTAACGCTTAAATAAACGGCCTATATGCTGATAATTTACGTTACCGGCATGACAATTCCCCGATCAGTTTGACCCAACAAAAGATAAAAAAAGCGGCAGAACGGGGAGGATTTTTGGCAATGCGCTATGCGGAGAATAAAATGGCCAAATAACATCCTGATTACCTGGCCATTCTAAATGGTGACTTGGCTACTTGGTTAAAGCTGAGGAATATTTCTGCCGTAGTAGATTTCCTGCATCTCTTTGTATAACAGATCGGTAATCTCTTTACGGGCCGCCGCACTGAGTTCATCGGGATCGGCGTTGAAAAGATAGTGTTGCAGATCGAAATCCTTTAACAGCATCTTGGTATGAAAGATATTTTCCTGATAAACGTTCACATCCATCATGTGATACAGCGATTTCATATCGGCAGACATAAAGTTTTGGATCGAGTTAATGGAATGGTCAATATAGTGTTTTACGCCATTGATATCGCGGGTAAAGCCGCGTACGCGATAGTCAATGGTAACAATATCCGACTCCAACTGGTGGATCAGATAGTTTAACGCTTTTAGCGGCGAAATTACGCCACAGGTCGAGACTTCGATATCGGCGCGGAAGGTACAAAGTCCCCCTTCCGGATGACTTTCCGGATAGGTATGCACGCAGATATGACTTTTATCGAGATGGGCTACCACCGAGTTGGGCAAGGGACCAGGATGTTCCGAGTTATCCACGTCCTTCGGATCCACCGGTTCCTCGCTGACCAAAATGGTTACGCTGGCCCCCTGTGGTTCATAATCCTGCCGGGCAACGTTAAGGATATTGGCACCAATAATCGAGCAGGTTTTGGTGAGGATCTCGGTCAAACGGTTGGCGCTATACTCTTTATCAATGTAGGCGATATAAGCATCACGGTCGGCTGCGGTTTTGGTATAGCAAATATCGTAGATACAAAAACTCAGGCTTTTTGTCAGGTTATTGAAACCATGCAGTTTCAGCTTTTGCAATTTCGTTCACCCCCCTTGTGGATGCGGTATCAGCCTTGGGCTGACAGGGCATTCAGTAGATATTGCGGCAGGGCAAAGCTGCCTTGATGGATTGCCGGATTGTAATAACGGCTGGTGATGCCAGAGGCGGCAAAGCGGGCCTGCAGGGTGGCATTATCGAGCTGACGGTAGGCGCTATTATTAGTGGCCCAGGCAAAGGTCATAATACCGCCATAGTAGGTCGGAATGGCTGCCTGATAGAAACTGACGTCCTGGAAATAGTGGCTGAGTTTCTGATGGCTATTGACCGCTTCATCCTGTTGCAGGAAACAGACCCCATTTTGGGCAACAAAAATCCCCTCGGGTTGCAGACAACGCGCGCAGCCGGCGTAAAAGTCAGAAGTGAACAGACTTTCTCCGGGACCGATAGGATCGGTACAGTCGGAGATGATCACATCATAGATTTCGTCGGTTTGATTGACGAAGTTGACGCCATCGTCAATCACCAGCTTAAAGCGGCTGTCGTCATAAGATCCGGCATTATGATTTGGCAGATACTGACGACAAAACTCGACCACCCCGGCATCTATCTCCACCATGGTGATCTGTTCCACGGTTTTATGCCGACAGACTTCACGCAGCATGCCGCCGTCACCGCCGCCGATAATCAGCACGCGCCTGGCATTGCCGTGCGCCAGCAGCGGCACATGGGTCATCATTTCGTGGTAGATAAATTCATCGCGTTCCGTGGTCTGCACCACACCGTCGAGAGCCATAACCCGGCCCAGCGCGGCATTTTCGAATATCACTAAATCCTGGTGGGCCGTCTTTTCACGATAGAGTTCTTGATCAACAGTAAAATACTGGCCAAAGCTGCTATGCAGCGTTTCATACCAGATTTCTTTGCGGGATACTTTTTGCGACATAATCTCGCTCTTCTCCTGAGGACGTATAGCCATGAAAATTGGCGCAATATAATAGCCAACCCGGGCGAGGGTTGCACGATCCGGTTGTTGGCGGCAGATCGACATCCTCGCCGCGAGCAAGTGACTAACGGGCGGGATCTGACAAAGACAGTTTAGCTCACCCCAGAGGAAGTGGGGTGACAGGGGGATCAGTTGGCGTAGGTCAATAGTCCAAGAGAGTCGCGTGCCAGTGATTTGCACTTGGTCGGCGTGGCGATTTGAATACCGCTAAGATCGCGATAACTGTCTTCGCCCATCGACTGCATATTAAAAGCACCGTAGTTGCCGAGATCCCAATGATTTTGCTGAGCAAAATAGACAATGGCCCGTTTGATTTGCGTATTGGGAAGCTGGTCGTAGCCACAGTTATTTTTCAGATAGACAAAAACGGCGGTCAGATCGGCCAGGTCTTCCGCTTCCGGTTCGCTAAGCGCCTGGCTGGCAGAGGAGAAGCCAAGTAATGTCAGCACTAGCAGACTCAGGGTGATTTTTTTCATGCTGTGCCTTGTTTCTGCGGGGGAAGGTGCTTTTGCCAGTAAACCCACCCCGGCAAGTAAAATGTTCTTAACTACAATAACAGTATTAGTCATATAAATGATCATGCTCGTAAATAATCAAAATGACGTTACCATATTTGCCGCAGCGCTCATAAATTTCTTTTTGTTTATACCCGTCCTGCTTCAAGCGGCATCTTTGCTGGCGGCCTTTACTCACCCCGGTCGCAGAGTCATCTATGCTGCCGGAGAAGCCTTCAGTTGCCGCCGCGATGCGGCTCGAATTATTTAGGGTAAACTGCCTTTCTCCGGTTTAATCGTCTTGACCTTTACCCAGGGGCAGGGTTTAGGCTGAAGTCATCTGACTCTTTTCCGATCTCAACAAGGACCGACCATGTATCGTCGTGATTTTATCAAACTCGCTGCGTTATTCGGCGGTATCGCCGCCATTCCCGCCTGGAGCAAACAGGCTTTTGCTGCCAGTCGTCCGGCGCTGCCGGTCCCTGATATCCTCCAGCCTGACGTCAGAGGCATTTACCACCTCAGCTTGCAGCAGGGACAAAGCCAGTTTTTGCCAGGGGTCAATACCACCACCTGGGGCATCAACGGTAATCTGTTGGGACCGGTACTGCGCCTGCGTCGCGGCAAGAAGGTCGGTGTGATGGTTAAAAATAATCTGCCCAGCGTCAGTACGGTGCACTGGCACGGTCTGGAGATCCCCGGCGACGTGGATGGCGGTCCACAGGCGATGATCGCCCCCGGTGCCAGCCGGGAAGTGCAGTTCACTATTGATCAACCGGCGGCCACCTGTTGGTTCCATCCCCATCCGCATCAGACCAGCGGCTATCAGGTGGCGATGGGCCTGGCGGGGTTGGTGCTGATCGAAGATGAAGAGAGTGACAAAATCCCGCTGCCTTCGCGCTGGGGCGTTGATGATATTCCGGTGATTTTGCAGGACAAACGGCTTAATACGGCCGGGCAGATCGATTATCAGCTTGATGTAATGACCGCCGCGGTAGGTTGGTTTGGTCAGCATATGTTGACCAACGGGGTGATCTACCCGCAGCATGGCGTGTCTCGCGGCTGGCTACGGTTGCGCCTGCTGAATGGCTGTAATGCCCGCTCACTGCGCTTGGTGGCCAGCGATGGCCGTCCGCTCTATGTGATTGGCAGTGACGGCGGCTTGCTGGCCGAACCGGTCAAGGTAACGGAATTGCCGATGCTGATGGGCGAACGCTTTGAAGTGATGGTGGATTGTTCCGACGGCAAGGCCTTTGATCTGCAAACCTTGCCGGTGCAGCAGATGGGCATGACGCTGGCACCTTTTGATCAACCGCTGCCGGTATTGAAAATCCAGCCGACCACTACCCAGTCGGGCGGCACCTTGCCCGATAAGCTGATCGCGCTGCCGCCGTTGGTGGCTACCGACAACCTGCCCGCACGCTGGTTACAGTTAATGATGGATCCGCGCCTCGACCAGTTGGGCATGCAGGCGCTGATGACGCGCTATGGTCATGGCGCAATGGCAGGAATGAAGATGGGCGATCACAGCCAGATGGCCGCCATGCCGGGTATGTCGGCTGCAGATCATGGCAAGATGACATCAACAGACAGTGGCGCGATGGCTATGCCGGGAATGTCACCGCAAGCTGGGCAGTGGGATCTGCTGTCAGCCAATAAGATCAACGGCAAAGCCTATGATATGGCGACGCCGGCTTTTGATGTCAAACTGGGACAATATGAGAAATGGACCCTGTCCGGGGAGGGCGACATGATGCTGCATCCTTTCCATATCCATGGCACCCAGTTTCGCATCCTCAGTGAGAATGGTCAGCCAGTGGCAGCCCATCGCCAGGGATGGAAAGATATTGTGCATGTCGAAGGCGGGCGCAGCGAAGTGCTGGTGAAGTTTACTCATCCCGCCGACAAGGCGCATGCCTATATGGCCCACTGCCATTTACTTGAGCATGAAGACAGCGGCATGATGCTGGGCTTTACCGTTTCTGCTTGAGTCAGAGCCCGGAGATTTTGTGCGTCATGACCCGCATCTTACTCAGCGCCACTTTTGTTTGATATAATCTTTGCGCAACAAAGGCTGCCTTCGACCATACTGATGGCAGCACTCACTCATTTTTCAGGTGGTTAAGTTTTTATATGAAACACAGCGTCGAAGTCATGATCTCCGAGCAGGAAGTAAAAACCCGTATAGCCGAGTTGGGCCGCGAGATCACTGAGCATTACCGCGATAGCGGCAGTGAAATGGTTTTGGTGGGACTATTACGCGGCTCATTTATGTTTATGGCCGATCTGTGTCGTACCATTGAGGTGCCGCATGAGGTCGACTTTATGACTGCTTCCAGCTACGGCAACGGCATGTCTTCCACGCGCGATGTGAAAATTCTCAAGGATCTTGATGAAGATATTCGCGGCAAAGATGTGCTGATTGTCGAAGATATCATTGACTCGGGCAACACCCTGAGCAAAGTGCGCGAGATCCTCAATCTGCGTGGACCTAAATCCCTGGCCATCTGTACGCTGCTCGATAAACCCGAGCGTCGCGAAGTAAATGTTACCGTCGAATATGTCGGTTTTACTATTCCCGATGAATTTGTTGTTGGCTATGGCATTGATTATGCCCAAAGATATCGCCATCTGCCGTACGTCGGCAAAGTGGTGATGTTCGACGAGTAACGGACAAGGCCATTTGCAGCGTCATTATCCGCTGCGGCAGGGCACATAAGGGAAAGGAATAGCGCCCCGGACGTTGTATAGTCCGGGGCGTTGATATTTACTTGTGGTGGTGCGGTTGCAGCAGTGAGGCAATGCCCTGACGATAACGCTGTTCAAGAATTTCGCGGCTGGTGGAGGTAATATCCAGATCGCGCAAACGCCCGTCCTGAATACCGTAAACCCAGCCATGCAGCGTGATCTTTTGCCCGCGTTTCCACGCGCTGCGCATCACGGTTGAGTGTCCCAGGTTATATACCTGTTCCACGACGTTCAGTTCACAAAGTTTGTTCAGACGCTCGTCAGGTGACAGCTCACCCAGCGAGGAACTATGTTTGAACCAGATATCACGAATGTGCAGCAGCCAGTTATCAATCAAACCCAACTCCGGGTTTTCTACGGCGGCCTGAACACCACCGCAGCCGTAGTGACCACAGATAATGACGTGCTCGACTTCCAGTACGTCTACGGCGTACTGCACCACGGAAAGGCAGTTAAGGTCGGTGTGGATCACCAGATTGGCAACATTACGGTGAACAAAAAGTTCGCCAGGTTCAAGTCCGGTCAGACGTTCGGCAGGTACGCGACTGTCGGAACAACCAATCCACAGAAAGCGGGGTTTTTGAGCAAGAGAGAGGCGTTCAAAGAAGCCAGGATCTTCCTCTTCTATAAGTTTTGACCAGGTTGCGTTGTTACTGATCAGTGTCTCTATATCTTTCATGAAAGTTAATAGCCTGTAAGGAAACAACTGCGATGAGGTAATATAAGACAACATTCAGCAATTTAAAACTGGTTCTGCAAAACCCTGATTGTAACGAAAGATCACCAAACATCGAA
The DNA here is from genome assembly GCF_012933545.1 of Rouxiella aceris. Classification (GTDB taxonomy): domain Bacteria; phylum Pseudomonadota; class Gammaproteobacteria; order Enterobacterales; family Enterobacteriaceae; genus Rouxiella; species Rouxiella aceris. The sequence continues at coordinate 217,578 of NZ_JAADJU010000006.1, forward strand.
AACAAGGTAAGACTTCACTTATGACATACGCATTAGAACTGGAGAAGTTAACCAAAACTTACGCAGGTGGTGTGCAAGCTTTACGCGGTATTGATCTGCGGGTCGAGGCTGGCGACTTCTATGCGTTGCTCGGGCCTAACGGTGCCGGCAAATCCACGACGATAGGCATAATCAGTTCGCTGGTTAACAAGTCTGCCGGCAAGGTTCAGGTTTTTGGTTATGATATTGATAAGGATATTGTTAATGCCAAGCGCCAGTTGGGACTGGTACCGCAGGAGTTTAACTTTAACCCCTTTGAAACTGTGATGCAGGTGGTGGTCAATCAGGCCGGTTACTACGGCGTCAAGCGCTCAGAGGCCATCTCGCGCGCAGAAAAGTATCTGACGCAGCTCGATCTCTGGGGCAAGCGCAATGAGCGTTCAAGAATGCTTTCCGGTGGGATGAAGCGCCGGTTGATGATTGCCCGTGCGCTGATGCATGAACCAAAATTGTTAATTCTCGATGAGCCAACCGCCGGTGTAGATATTGAACTGCGCCGCTCCATGTGGGGCTTTTTGAAAGAGCTGAACGTACAAGGTACCACCATTATTTTGACCACCCACTACCTGGAAGAAGCCGAGATGCTGTGCCGCAATATCGGCATTATCCAGTATGGCCGTCTGGTGGAAAATACCTCGATGAAAGCGCTGCTATCCAAGGTGAAATCAGAAACCTTTGTGCTTGATTTGGCACCAAAAAGTGCGCTGCCGCAGCTTGATGGCTATAAGAACAGCCTGATCGACACCTCGACGCTGGAAGTGGAAGTGATGCGTGAGCAGGGGCTGAACTCGTTGTTTAGTCAATTAAGCAAGCAGGGTGTGCAGGTATTGAGTATGCGCAATAAAGCCAACCGTCTGGAAGAGCTGTTTGTCACCCTGGTAAATGGCAGTGAGGATAAAAAATAATGTCGCAACTGTATTGGGTGGCCCTGAAAAGTATCTGGATGAAAGAGATTAACCGCTTCGGACGTATCTGGGTGCAAACCCTGGTGCCACCGGTGATCACCATGTCATTGTATTTTGTGATCTTCGGTAATCTGATCGGTTCGCGGATTGGTGATATGCATGGCTTTAGCTATATGCAGTTTATCGTGCCTGGCTTGATCATGATGGCGGTTATCACCAACTCCTATGCTAACGTTGCCGCCTCGTTTTTCAGCGCCAAATTTCAGCGCAATATAGAAGAACTGCTGGTGGCCCCGGTGCCGACCCATGTGGTGATTGCCGGTTATGTCGGCGGTGGTGTGGCGCGCGGCATTTGCGTCGGCATCCTGGTGACCATTATTTCACTGTTCTTTGTGCCTCTGCAGATCCATTCCTGGTGGGTGATTGCCTGTACGCTGATATTGACCGCGATCCTTTTTTCGTTGGGCGGCTTATTAAATGCGGTGTTTGCCACCACCTTTGATGATATCAGTCTGATCCCGACCTTTGTGCTGACGCCATTGACCTATCTGGGCGGGGTCTTTTATTCCCTGACGTTGTTGCCACCGATCTGGCAGGCGATCTCCAAGCTTAACCCTATCGTTTATATGATTAGCGGTTTCCGCTACGGGTTTCTGGGCATTTCGGATGTGCCGCTGGTCTTTACCATGGCGGTGCTGGTGGCCTTTATTGTCGCTTTCTATCTGCTTGCCTGGTATCTGATTGAACGTGGCCGTGGATTAAGAAGTTAATCTGCCAATGGCGCTCGGCCAATGTCGATCGAGCGCCATGTTTTCTCTGTCAGGTCATTTTTACTCCCTCGCTATCCCTTATTGTTCTGCTGCCATGTTTTATTAAATCTATAATCCGCAAGAGCAATTAATTACTTTCTTGGCTAAAAATCTCAGTTGTAATTAATATCCAGATTTAAATGTTGCACGTCAAATAACCTGTGGGCTTTTTATTTTCATGTCCAGCCTGAAGAAACCCTGAGTCAAATATGATTATTAACATTTATTTAATAGAATGAGTTTTATTTAATACATTGTTTTTATTATGTTTTCATCTGAATCATGTTGCATGATTGGGTAGGTTTTGCTTTTCGGTTTTGTTTCAATATTGTCTAGGTGTCAGCTACTATGCTCGCGTAAATGCAGCACGCTCGGAGGCAGATAATTGTTTTTCCGAGCTGCTCATTGGTTATTACCGATAGCACATCTAACCTGCCCGGTATTTTAATTGGTCGGGGTGATATTACTGTGTCTCAAGGATATAGAGGAAATTTACGTGATAAAGCATGTTAAAAGCGCTGCGAGCGCGGCAATTGTGTTAATGGCTTCATCGACGCCCCTTTGGGCAGTAGACAGCGTGGATCTGAAAGTCACCGGTACCATTATGCCGACGGCCTGTACGCCCACACTTTCCCGCAACGGCTCGGTCGATTTTGGTCAAATCAAAAGCCTAAGCTCGACGAATTACACGTTATTACCCGAAATTACCACTGCCATCACCATTAACTGTGATGCTCCGGCCAAAGTTGCCATCAAACCCACCAATGGTCGTCCGGGCACGCTGGTGGGGACTGAAGGTGTCACCGGCTATGGCGAGACACCGAGCGAAATCAAGCTATTTGGTGTCGGGGCATTTGCCGGTGGTCTCGGTACCGCCTCGGAAAAACTGATTGGTGGCTATTCCATGAGAATTCAACAGGCGAGCCTGTTGGTGGATGGCGCACCAGCGTCCGTTATTACCAGCCGGGATAAAGGCACCACCTGGATGGCGGACAGTTTGGGGCTGATGCTCTACCACTCCGCTGATCTCTATACCTCCTGGGCCAGCGTCGGCAACCAACTGCCCGTGGCTTTCAGAACCATGAGCGCCACTCTGGGGGTAGAGGCATACGTCAACAAAAGCAGTGAGCTGGATATGACGCAGCCGATTAGTCTTGATGGCCTCAGTACCCTGGAAATGGTCTACCTCTAATCTCCGTATTATTGAAAAGCAGAGTATCTGGCGGAGCTGGCCAGGTACTTTTATTTATTTTTATGCCGTTTGCCCATCAAGCAGCCGTGGCCATCACGGCAGGTAACAGATTCAATGGATTGAAGAGATGATCTACGCATTAATTCGAATAAAAAATAAGCGCTTGGGATGGTGGTTATTCTTGTTGTTGAGCGGCTTGTGCCGGGCAAGCGGCGTGGTGCCCGAAACCTCGGTGGTAATTGTGGAAGAATCCAGCGGGGAAGGGGCCATTAACCTGGTCAATACCGATGCCTGGCCGGTGCTAATGCTGACCCGCCTGCAGGATGTTGTCGGTGATCAGGAAAAATTGCTGATGGTCACCCCGGCTGCCACGCGGGTAGAGCCGGGAAAAACGCAGCGTATACGTTTTATGCTGACCAGTGAAACACCGCTGAAAACCGAGCGACTCAAGCGGGTCATTTTTGAAGGGATCCCGCCGCAAACACGCGGCAAAAATGAAGTGCGGATGACGGTGCGCCAGAATCTGCCACTGATTATTCGCCCCGCAGGTTTGCAGAAAGATCCTGCTCCCTGGAAACATTTGCGCTGGCAGGCCAGTGATGCGGGGTTGGTGGTCAGTAATCCTTCGCCCTATGTTGTGCGCCTGTCGCAGTCGGTGCTGGCACTTCCCTGCCAGCAAATTTGGGCACTGCCGCAGGCCTATGTATTACCTGGCCAAAAATTGACGCTGACCCCCGGCAGCGTCAGGGATCACTGTAGTATGCGCGCAGTGCGGCTTTCTCCTGCCACCACCTGGGGCTTTTCCGTAGACAACTATGATGCGCCCTTGTCGTGACCGGTCGTGCACTCTGGCGGCGTATCTATATGGCACTGAGTCTGTTGACCATGCCCGGCTTTAGCCCACTGTTACAGGCCGAGGATCGCCTGGCGGAAAACGAGGTTGAATTTGACGCGGCCATGTTGAGCGCTCGCGGGGTGGATGGCAAAACCGCCGAGTGGTTTCGCGCGCCAGCGCGTTTTATGTCGGGTCCCTCCCGCGTCAAGCTGTGGGTCAACGGTATTGACCGTGGTAACCGGCTGCTGAATTTCGATCATGCGGGCATGCCCTGTCTTAATGCCGGGGCGTTGCGTCAGGCGCAGATTGCTGTGCCCTGGCGGGCGCAGAATGAGGCGGATTTTTGTGTTGATCTCCGGCAACAGTTTCCGTCAGCCACCGTCACACCGCTGCCGGGAGAGGCCCGTATCGAGCTGGTGGTGCCTACGGATGCGCTGATCGACGACGCGACAGAACAGCGTGATTGGCAGCAGCAGGGAACGGCAGCGATGCTCAATTACGATCTCAATCATCTGACCTCATCGAGTCACAACAGCGATCTCTCTTTTAGCCAGTTTGCCAGTGTATTAGGGGCCAATCATCAGGGCTGGATTATGCGTAGTCGGCAAACGCTGACCGCGTTTCAGGGAGAAAATCGTTGGCAGCATCAGGCTGCCTATCTGCAGCGCAGCTTCCAGCGGCAAAAAACGATCTTTCAGGCCGGGCAGGTGAACCTGGTCAATTCGCTGTTTGGTTCTGGCCAGGTGTTCGGAATGCAAATATTTCCGGAAACCGCCTTGCAGCGCCAGGGGGAAAGTGCCGCGCTGATTGAAGGTATCGCCGATACGCAATCGGTGGTTGAGGTGCGTCAATCGGGGGCTCTGCTTTACAGCACTACCGTGCCTGCCGGTCCTTTTACATTGAGCGGGTTTTCCCTGCTCAATAGTCAGAGCGATCTGCTGGTCAAGGTGATCGGCAGTCACGGTGAGGTCCGTCAATTCAGTGTCTCTGCCAGCGAGTTTCTGGTGGCCGCCGCGCCGGGTGTGCAGGGGTTGTCCCTGGGGATAGGCCGTCTACAGCAACCAAGGAGAGGAACCTCGCCCTGGTTAACCACTGCCGGGCTGGGCTGGGGCTTGACCCGCCGTATTGATACCTCGGTGGGCGCGCTTGCCAGCGCCGACTACCAGGCTGCGGCGGCCAGTATCAATATCACCCCGCGGCAGAACACGCGGGTGAGCGCGGTACTACGGGGGGCGGACGAGCGGCAATACCACCATCGTGGGCTGTCGATGACCACCTTTGCCAGCCATGCGCTGACGCCACGTATCGGACTAATGCTTAACTTCAGTCGGCAAACGGCTGGTTATCGTGAGCTTAGCGAAGTGCAGATTGCTGATGTTCACCAGCAGTATCGTGGGGCACGCCAGCAACTGGGTGCCGGGGTGAACTGGTCGCATACGGCAACCGGTAGCCTGGCGTTGTCGTGGAGTCGAAGCCAGGCTAGCGGTCGTCGCGATATCAATACCGTCCGTCTGGGCTGGAGTCGGCGCATGGGGCGGGCTGTGTTGGGGGCGAACCTTGAACGTCATCATGGCGGTAGCCACGGCAACGACAACCGTTTTTATCTCTCACTAAGTCTGCCATTAAATGCTGGCCAGCTTAATGCCTGGCATAGCGACAGTGGTCGCGGCGCGCGCAGCGGCGTTCGCTATAGCCAGAGTCAAAATCAGGAACGCAGCTGGAATATTGCCAGCGAACGCAACAGCCGTTTGGGACGCACTGAGTTTGCCGCCGGATTTGATAGCTTCAATCCCCGTATGCGGGTTGCGGGTAATATGACACTGGGCAGCCAGCATGATCGCAGTGCGGCGATCCACCTGCAAGGCTCCGGGCTCTGGTATCAGGGACAGTGGCTGTTATCTCCTTCGGCCATCGGCGACACCCTGGGCATTGCTCGCGTCGGCCAGGAGCCGGGGGTGCGGCTGGATACCCCGTACGGTCCCGCCTGGACCAACGGTCAGGGAGTGGCGGTATTGCCCGCCCTGGGTGCCTATCGGCGCAGCCTGATCCAGGTCGATACTCGCAAGCTTAAACGCAGCCGGGATATTGATAATGCCCTGCAATACACCGATGCTGGCCGGGGGGCGGTCAATGAGGTTAATTTTAACGTGATGAAAACCAGACGGGTGTGGATCAAGGCGACGACTCCTGCCGGGCAGCCTTTGCCTGAAGGTGCCAGCGTATTTGATCAACAGGAGCAGTTTATGGCCATGACCGCGGACGACGGCAGTTTCTTTATTATGAACGCGCAGCCCGGCATGAGCCTGGTTGTCGACTCGCCGGATGGCGGCAGCTGCCGGTTGTTGCTCGATTTGCCCGCGATCCCGCCAGAGGGAAAATTGTTTGAAACCGGGAGCCCCGTATGTCAGTAACATCTGCGTTGAAGCAAGGGATGCTGATGCTGCTGGCAGTTAGCGCTCCCCTTGGCGCCAGGCCGTTATTGCCGCCTCTTCCTGTCGTTGACGATTGTGTGTTAGCCACCAGTGCTACCACTCTCGACTATGGCGTCCGCTCGCTGGCGCAGCTGCATGGCAGCTCACGGGGTGATTATCTCACGCCAGGACGCCGCCGTATTCAGGTGCGCATTAGCTGCCCTCGCCCTCGGTCGATGGCGTTGCATATTACGTCCGCGGATCGAGGCCGTACTACTATTGCCTACGGTGAGCAGGGGCGTTTACAGGTCGAGGTACAGGAGGCGATGCTGGATGGTTCGCCGGTGGCGCTGTCTTTGTTTAATGCGCAGGGTGGCAGCCGGGAAACGGCAAATCAGCTACTGGCGGGAGATGAGATCAGGCTGCCGGAAAAGGTCAGCGGTCGATTACTGGTGTTATGGCTGGAGTTTGAGCCGCAGCTCTTGCCGTTGGCCGCGAGCGGTTTGCAATCAAGTGAAGCCCACCTGCGGCTATCGCTTGTTGCTCCGGGATCGTGGCGGTAAACGGCTTTCCGCCAGCCAGAAGCTGGCGGAAAGGTGGCTCAGGCGACCTGAACCGGTACCGCTTTAGCGGTGCGTCTTAGCTGGTTTGCGCCTTCAAAATAGGCAACATTGGGATGATGCTGGCGGGCAGAGGCATCTGACATTTGCACAAACGAGCAGATGATCAGCAGATCGTCGACGCTGGCGCAGTGAGCGGCCGCCCCGTTGACCGAAATAATGCGTGAACCGCGTTCGGCGGCAATGGCATAGGTGGAGAAACGTTTACCGTTTGTCACGTTGTAAATATCAATTGCTTCATATTCCAGGATCCCCGAAGCGTCGAGGAAATCCTGATCGATGGCGCAAGAACCTTCATAGTGTAAATCAGCGTGTGTCACATGGACTCGATGCAATTTACCTTGCAGCATTGTGCGTACCATAGCGATATACCTTTACGAGTAAATTTTTACTGCGTTATCCCGGCTTAGTCGCCTGACTGTCGGCAGTCAGGGGATAACATCTTGGGTTTTGTTTAACCCTAGAGGGTTAAATCGACTTCCTGGTTGTCTATCAATCGGGCTTTGCCTAACCAGGCAGCCATCAGGATCACTGCCGACGTACTGTCGACCGATAAATCACGCAGGTTTTTGGCATCGCGGATAAAAAGCTCATCCGGCTGCAAACCTGCTTCACGTAACATCTGTGCGCATTCTGCCAGCAACTCTTCAATATGTCGCTCACCCTGAGTCAGGCGCATAGCCACGTGGTTCATGATTTTATAAAGCTGAGGTGCCAGTTTACGCTCTTCGGCGGTCAGATAGCCGTTGCGTGAACTGAGCGCCAGACCGTCTTTTGCCCGCACGATAGGCACACCGACGATCTCCAGATCGTACCCCATATCTTCTACCAGCGCGCGGATCAGCGCCAGCTGTTGATAGTCTTTTTGGCCAAAACAGGCAACGTCAGGCTGCACCAGATTAAACAGCTTACTGACAATGGTCGACACACCGCGGAAATGCCCTGGGCGGCTGGCCCCTTCGAGCATGGTGGACAGACCAGGGACATCAACTTGGGTTTGGGTTGCCAGACCTTTGGGATAAATCTCTGCGGGGGTCGGGGCAAACACCAGGTCCACGCCGCGACTGATCAGTTTTTCACAGTCTTCCTGCAAGGTGCGCGGGTAACGTTCCAGATCGTCGGCCCGTTCAAATTGCATCGGGTTAACAAAAATGCTGACGACGACAATATCGGCGCGCGCCTTGGCTTCGTCAACCAGCGTCAGGTGTCCTTGATGCAAATTGCCCATGGTGGGCACCAGCGCAATACGCTGGTTATGCTGTTTGTAAAAGCGAATTTCCCGACGTAACAGCGGGATAGTTTCAATAATCAACATGATATTACCTCGTAGTTATCCCCATCAGCGGTGACACCAATGACTGCGGGATAGCGATGCGTTACATAAAACTGTGTTCAATGCCCGGGTACAAACCCTGCGCCACTTCATCAACATACAGACGAACGGCATCGCGGATATCGCCGGCTTCGGCCAGAAAATCCTTGGCAAATTTTGGCGTATGGCCACCGGTAATGCCGAAGGCGTCGTGCATCACCAGTATTTGACCGTCGGTTACGTTGCCTGCGCCGATACCGATCACCGGAATACTCAGCTCTTCGGTGACACGACGCGCCAGGTCAACCGGCACACATTCGAGGACCAGCAACTGCGCCCCGGCCTGTTCCAGCGCCAGCGCATCCTGCAACAGTTGGTTAGCCGCCGCTTCTCCGCGGCCCTGCACCTTGTAGCCGCCAAAGATATTCACCGACTGCGGCGTCAGCCCCAGATGTCCGCAAACCGGTACGGCACGCTCGGTGAGCATCCTCACGGTGTCACACAGCCAACTGCCACCCTCCAGCTTGACCATATTGGCTCCGGCGCGCATCAGTTGCGCCGCGCTGTCAAAGGTTTGCTCCGGCGTGGCATAGCTCATAAAGGGCAGGTCAGAAAGCAGCAGGGCTTTCGGTGCGCCACGGCGAACGCAGCGGGTATGGTAAACAATGTCCTCAAGGGTTACCGGCAGCGTGGAGTCATGGCCTTGCACTACCATACCCAGCGAGTCGCCAATCAGCATTACAGGGATCCCCTGTTCTGCAAAGAGTTGGGCAAAACTGGCATCGTAGGCGGTAATGGTCGCAAATTTGTGTTTTTCCTGCTTCCATTGGCGCAATTGACTCATGGTTGTCGCTTTCATCTTAATCTCTCAGCCTTGTCAACGATCAAAATACCAGGCGGGTATTCTACGGGAAGGTCAATAAACCAAGTAGCCCGTTGAGGCAAGTTGCGAGTTATCGCACACCTCAAGAACCACTTAATCAGGCTTGGGTATACTCATTTAAGGAAGCGGCTGCAAGTGTTAAAAAGGAGAAAGGGCAAGAGATGCAAATTCTATTGATCGAGGCCGATAAAATCACGAGCAATGGCCACCGGGCAGCGACCAGGCAGAAATAACGCTTACCAGCGGGTCAGGCCATTTAGCGGCACGCGCTGCAGCAGTTGTTGCAGGCTTTCACCATCGGGGAACACCAGGTCTGGCGCGATTTCCGCCAGCGGATAGAGCATAAACTCGCGGTTTTTCATATCGTAATGGGGAACAATCAGACGATCGCTGGCGATCACGCTATTGCCGTACAGCAACATATCAAGATCCAGCGTACGAGGTCCCCAGCGTTCGGCTTTGCGCACGCGCCCCTGATTCTGTTCAATCGCCTGGGTACAGTCGAGCAGCTCATCGGCGGGTAGCTGGGTGTCGAGTGCTACGACCGCATTAAGATAGTCCGGCTGGTTCTGTGGTCCCAGCGGCTTGCTGCGGTAAAACGAGGAGGTTTGCACCAGACGAGTACGGGGAAGGTGCGCCAGAGCTTCCAGCGCACAATTTACCTGGTCTACAGGCTTGGCAAGGTTGCTGCCTAGCGCAATGTAGACCCGAATCATTGACCGCTACCGGCGCGTGGTGCGCGTTTGCGCGGACGGCGCGTACGGTTGCGACGTGGTGCAACATCATCACCCAGGGTGCCGAGCATACTTTTTTGCGATACCGGCGTGGCTTCCTGGAATTCGCTCCACCATTGGGTCAGGCTTTGCAGTTCGCGATGCTGTTCCACTTCGGCACGCAAGGCCAGCAGATCGAAAGCGGCACGGAATTTAGGATGTTCCATCAGTTTGTGCGCACGTTTGCCCTGACGGCGAGACAGGCGCAGCTGCAACGACCAGATATCGCGAACCAGCGTGGTAATACGTTTCGGAATGGCCAGCGAGCGACACTGCTCATCAAGCACATCGTTCATGGCCAGCGAGAAGGCGTCGTAATAGGTCAGGCCTCCCTCTTGTGCCAGCTTCTGGGCGTGCTCAATCACCGGGTACCACAACATGGCGGCAAACAGGAAGGCCGGATTGACCCGCATATCGTTTTGCAGGCGGTGATCGGTATTCTTCAGTACCTGATCGAGAATGCGCTCCATCGGGCTGTCGCCGTGTTCGGTAAAATGGCGAGCAATCAGCGGGAACAGCGGCTGGAACAGTTGATACTCACGCAGCAGTTGCGCGGTTCTAAAGCCATAGCCAGCCTGCAACATTTTCAGTGACTCTTCAAACAGCCGCGCCGGGGGAATTTCCAGCAACAGGCTGGCCAGACGAGGAATAGGCTCGCCGGTTTCCGGGCTGAGGGTCATATCCAGTTTGGCAGCAAAGCGTACGGCGCGCAGCATACGTACCGGGTCTTCACGGTAACGGGTTTCCGGATCGCCAATCAGACGGATAATGCCGTCCTGCAAGTCTTTCATCCCGCCGGTATAATCGCGCAGGGTAAAGTCGGCAATGCTGTAATACAGGCTGTTAATGGTGAAGTCGCGGCGCTGGGCATCTTCTTCGATCGAACCGAAGATATTGTCGCGCAGCAACATACCGTTCTGTGCCTGCTGCGAAAGGTTTTTGTCTTCCGATTCCTCAAGCTGCTCATGATGGCCGCGGAAGGTGGCGACTTCGATAATTTCAGGGCCAAACATCACATGAGCCAGACGAAAACGGCGACCTACCAGGCGACAGTTGCGGAACAGTTTACGGACCTGTTCTGGCGTCGCATTGGTGGTGATATCAAAGTCTTTTGGCTTTTTGTGCAGCAATAAATCGCGAACGCCGCCGCCGACCAGATAGGCTTCGTAGCCGGACTTATTCAGGCGATAGAGGACCTTCAGCGCATTGTCGCTGATATCTCGGCGCGAAATACTATGGCTATCGCGCGGGACTACGGTCATGGTGTCAGTTGACGTTGCACTGTGTTTGCTCACAGATTTGTGCGGCGCTTGCTGTGCGCGTGGCGATTGGCGATGCGTGCTGCGTCTTTCACGATGCTCGTACGCTTTAGCCTTCACGGGTTCAGCTTCTGGCGAAGTGATGGGATCGCGGTGTCCTTTATCATCGTGAACAGGCTTCTCTTCACGAATGATTTTATCTTCACGAACTAGCACCTTACGGCAAAAATTGGCTACTCGGGTAAAAATGGTACACCTCGATAGTGTCGGATAAAAATGGCGCAACCTAAAACAGCGGCTAATCATAGCTCACAAGGGCTACTTTGAGAATGGCGAATGCCGTTCATATTTCAAGTTAGCGCGCTATTGGCTGTGGTTGCTGCACTTTGCACGCTATTGGCCGGTCGGGCGATGACGTGGGACGTTATCTAACGACCAGTGCGCGACTGCCCAGCGTAATAATAAAGGTAAAGTCAAATCCTGCCAGCTTTCTGGCAAGGTTTGTCCTAAAAATATCAGTGCCTGTACCATCACCGGCCGCGGATCGCCCGCTGGCAGCGGCGGCGCATGATTTTGCTTGGACAATTTGTCGCCATGCTCATTACAGGCCACCGGCAGATGCGCATACTGCGGCGGTGGCAGTTGCAGGTGGCGATACATCGATAGCTGACGCAGGGTAGGGGCAATCAGGTCGGCACCGCGCACAATATGATTCACGCCCTGAAAATGATCGTCAATCACCACCGCCAGATTATAGGCAAACAGGCCGTCTCGACGGCGAATAATAAAATCTTCCATGGCGAGGCGGTCATCGGCGACACATTCTCCCTGTAACTGATCGTGAAAATGGGTGACCGGCAGGGTCTGGTACATGCGAATGGCGGCATGTTGCGGGCCATGGCCGGCATTGCGACAGTGACCGTCATAGATGCCCCCCAACTCCGCAATGCGTTGTCGGCTACAGGTGCAGTAATAGCTTTTACCCTGTTGATGCAGCCAGGCCAGCGCCTCGCGATAGGCATCGTGGCGCTGTGATTGCCATACCACCTCATCGTCCCACTCCAGACCATAGCGTTCCAGCGTCATCAGTATACGTTGGGCACTGCCGGGGACTTCTCGTGGCGGATCGATATCGTCAATACGCAGACGCCATTGTCCACCCTGCGAACGGGCGTGCAAATAGCTGCCAAGTGCGGCAATCAGTGAACCAAAATGGAGATCGCCTGAGGGGGAAGGAGCAAAACGGCCAATATAGGAGGATGTGAGCATAACAGGAAGATTCATTGGTGGAGCGAGGTGTGCAGAGCACACCACAATATACCCCTCGTTGTTGACCTTGCCTCTGTGCTGGCTCACCCGAATCACTTACGCAGGTAAGTTCATCGGGATTCGCTCGCTTGCAGGCATGCTGCAACGCCAATAACTTAGGGTACAGACCCCGTAACTTAGCCAGCCATCTGCTTTTCGCGGATTTCTGCCAGCGTTTTACAGTCAATACACAAGTCAGCGGTAGGACGTGCTTCAAGACGGCGAATACCGATCTCTACGCCACAGGATTCACAAAAACCAAAATCCTCGTCTTCCACTTTTTTCAACGTCTTCTCGATCTTCTTAATGAGCTTACGTTCACGATCGCGGTTACGCAGTTCCAGGCTGAATTCTTCTTCCTGAGTGGCACGGTCTGCCGGATCAGGGAAGTTGGCTGCTTCTTCCTGCATATGCGTAACGGTACGATCGACTTCATCCCTGAGCTGATTGCGCCATGCTTCAAGAATCTTTTTGAAGTGGGTCAGCTGGGCGTCGTTCATGTACTCTTCGCCTGGCTTCTCTTGATACGGCTCCACACCAGCGATGGCGAGAATGCTCAAGGACGAGGTTTTACGGGTTTGCCCTTCTTGCATGATGCTTCTCCTACATAACGCACTATCGATCCCCAACGGGGGAAAAAATCAGGCCGCTATAAATACCAGAAGGAAGCGAGATTGGCAATTATTCCTCACAACCCCTTGACAAGGGTGTGAAGGAAAGCGTATCCGCACCAAACCGTTTTAGCTGCTGACAACTTCAATTCCGAGTACTACGAGTCCATCACTTACAACAAGTTCATGACGAGCTGTTAATTTTTCATAGTGCAGGGTTACGGCTGCAGGACCTTTTTTTGCCAACTTAGCTGAGTAAGCGCCTGCCAGGCTTATCAACTGCCTCTTTTATGTTATCTGAACGCTATCCGCAATCGTTTAGCGAGGGAGCAGTGGTAATGATTTGGTCAGCCAGATCCCCTCGGCAGAAAGCCTGGCACCGTAACATATCACTTCAACACCCTGTTGCTGCACTTGCGTCAATAATTCAGCATAACGGGGATCAATATGGTGTGCAGAAGTCACAGTTTCAATGCCTGAATGCAATACAGCGAAAAAAAGTACTGTTCGCTGCCCCTGTGCTGCCATTGCCTGTAATTCGCGTAAATGCTTCTGTCCGCGCAGTGTAACTGCATCAGGAAAATAACCACGTCCCTGTTGCAGCAGCGTGACAGATTTCACTTCAATATAGCAGTCAGGACGATTATCTGCCTGCAATAACAAGTCTATACGGCTATTTTCCGAGCCATAGCGCACTTCGCCGCTGAGTTTACTGTAACCGGATAATTCGGCGATGGCCTGCTGCTCAATGGCTTCCCGCACCAGCTGATTGGCGCGTAAGGTATTCACGCAGATCCAATCCCCCGTTTGCGTTTCAGACAATTCCCAACTGTGGGCATACTTCCTTTTCACATTCGCCGAGGTGGAATACCAGACGGTATCACCGGGTGTGGCACAGCCAGTCATGGCACCGGTATTGGCGCAGTGTAACGTTAATTGTTGCCCGTCGGACGTGACCACGTCGGCAAGAAAACGTTTGTAACGTTTAATCAACGTGGCAGATTGCAGTGGCGGCGAAAATTGCATCAAATCAGCTCTCTGCTTAACAAGATGAAGGGGCGGAGCTGACCAATGGCCAGCTGTGCAGACATTGATAGCGAGTGCGGCCCTGATGGAAACGCGATTCATACAGCCCGAAATCGGCGGCGGTCAGCGTCCATTGCGGCGTTGATGCCGGCAGCGCCAGCGGCTGCGTGGCACCGCGTAGCAACGAAATATGCGGATGAAACGGCAAGGTCGATTGATGGCACCCGTTGCGCGCTGCATGGGAGCGTAATAACGAGGCCAGTTGCAACAGCGCCGTCGGTGCCCGCCGGGTGCCAAGCCACACCACGCCAGGGCGCGGCCAGTGTCCCAGGTCGTCGAGCTGCATACTGAAAGCGGGTGACTGTATCCGCGAGGCGATATCAGTCAATACGCTGGCCTTCTGCTCGCTGATTTCACCTAAAAACGCCAGCGTCATATGCAGATTGGCAGCCGCCACCGGTCGTCCGGCATCCGCAGCAAAACTCTCGGCGCGCCAGGTGATGACTTGCTGCTGCAGTGGCTTCGGCAGGGCCAGGGCAAAAAACAGACGACGTGCTTCAGGCATGATTTTTCCTTGAGTGTATTATCGCTCGTCGTAACGAGACCCCGGAATGCTACAATTCCTGCCGCCCGGCGACAATTTTTTCTCTGCCCGGCCAAGGGTGGACGCAATGGCCTGGCGAAAGGTTTGTCTCTCGTATCCCGCGGACGCTAGGCTACAATAGCCGCCGTTGATAATGAATCATCATGGAGAATCTGTGTCCTCACTGCCCATCGCCGCCGTACTGGATCAAGTTATTGCTGCCCTGCAACAGGCGCCGCAGGTGTTACTGCATGCGCCCACCGGCGCCGGGAAATCTACCTGGTTACCTTTGCAGATCCTCGACGCGGGGATTGTTACCGGCAAGATCCTGCTGCTTGAACCCCGCCGTCTGGCGGCAAAAAGCGTGGCCTGGCGGCTGGCGCAGCAGCGGGGAGAGTCTGTCGGGCAGACCGTGGGTTACCGCATGCGCGCCGAATCAAAAATTGGCGCAGAGACCCGGCTGGAGGTGGTGACCGAAGGGATCCTCACCCGAATGCTGCAACAGGATCCCGAACTTGGCGGTTACGGTCTGGTGATCCTCGATGAATTTCATGAACGCAGTCTGCAGGCGGATCTGGCGCTGGCCTTGTTACTGGATGTGCAACAGGGGTTACGCGACGATCTGCGCCTGCTGATTATGTCGGCCACCCTGGATAATGCCCGTTTATCGCCTCTGTTACCCGCCGCACCTGTGATTATTTCCGAGGGACGCAGCTTTGCCGTCAGCCGTGACTATCTGCCGCTGGCTAGCCATGAGCGCCTGGAAGAGGGCGTGGCGCGCATTGTTGGCCGCTTGCTGGCCGAGAACAGCGGTTCGATGCTGCTGTTTCTGCCGGGCGTAGCCGAAATTACTCGCACCCAGCAACAGTTGAGCGAACGGCTGAGTGATGATGTCGACCTCTGTCCGCTATATGGCGCCTTGTCGCTTGAGCAACAGCAAAAGGCCATTCAGCCCGCCCCGGCCGGCCGGCGCAAAGTGGTGTTGGCGACCAATATTGCCGAAACCAGCCTGACCATTGAGGGCATTCGCCTGGTGGTGGATAGCGGGCTGGAACGCAGCGCCCAGTTTGACCCGCGCAGCGGTCTGACCCGGCTGGTGACCCAGCGTGTCAGCCAGGCGGCGATGACACAACGCGCCGGACGCGCCGGTCGTCTCGAAGCGGGCCAGTGCTGGCACCTGTTTAGTAAAGAGCAGGCGGAGCGCGCCAGTGCGCAAAGCGAAGCCGAAATATTACATAGCGATCTCAGTGGCCTGTGGCTGGATCTTTTGCAATGGGGCTGCCACGACGTCTCACAGCTGACCTGGCTGGATACGCCGCCCGCAGTGGCATTACGCGTGGCGCAGCAGTTGCTGGCCTCGCTCGGCGCGGTGGATGCGCAGGGCAAGCTGAATGCCCTCGGGCGTAATATGGCGCGTCTGGGGTGCGACCCACGGCTGGCAGCCATGCTGGTGCAGGCCCAGCGTCAGGGAGACGATGCGCTGGCCACGGCGGCCCTGCTGGTCGCCCTGCTGGAAGAACCGCCGCGCGGCGGTCAGCCGGATATCGATTATTGGCTCAGTCGTCCGCAGCCGCACTGGCAGCGCCGCGCCCGGCAGTTAAGTCAGCGACTGTCGCGCAGTAACGGCCAGGTGGATAGCGCGCTGGCCCCCTGGTTATTGGCCGAAGCCTTTAGCGACAGGATCGCCGAACGCCGGGGTGTGGAGGGGCGCTACTTGCTGGCCAATGGCCTCGGTGCTTCGCTGCCGCAGGACGATGCCTTAAGTCGTGCGTCCTGGCTGGTAGTCCCGCAGTTGTTGCAGGGTAATAACAGCCCGGATGCGCGGATTCTGCTGGCGATGACGCTTGACGCCAGCCAGCTTGCCGCCCGCTTGCCGCAGAAGGTCAAAGAACAGACTGCCGTGGAGTGGGATGAAGAAAAAGGCACGCTGCGCGCCTGGCGACGTTGGCAGATCGGGCGTCTGGTATTAAAGGCGCAACCGCTGGCCAAACCGGCCGATGCCGATCTTCAGCAGGCATTGCTGGAATGGGTACGTGCCCAGGGATTACAGGTTCTCACCTGGTCAACCGAGGCTGAACAATGGCGAACGCGGATGATTTGCGCCAGCAAATGGCTGGCGGAAGGTGAGTGGCCAGCGATGGACGATCAAAGCCTGCTCGATTCACTGGAACAGTGGCTGCTGCCTTCCCTCAGTGGTGTCCGCACCCTGCGGGCATTGCAGCAAGTGGAGTTGGCGCCGGCACTGCTGCGCCTGCTGAGCTGGAGTCAGCGCCAGCGTCTGGAGACAACTTTACCTGCTTATTATAGCGTGCCGACTGGCAGCAAATTGCCAATCCGCTATCATAGCGACCAGCCGCCGGTACTCTCGGTCCGTTTGCAGGAAATGTTTGGTGAAGCCGCCAGCCCGATGCTGGCCGAGGGGCGCGTTGCCGTGGTGCTGGAGTTGCTTTCACCGGCGCATCGTCCGTTACAGATCACCAGCGATCTGGCGACCTTTTGGCAAGGGGCTTATCGAGAGGTTCAAAAAGAGATGAAAGGCCGTTACCCTAAGCACCCCTGGCCGGATAATCCCGCCGAGGCGGTGCCGACGCGCAGAACGAAAAAATATCAATAATGTTCTGAACGACTGCGGTACAGAATCGAAAAAACAGCAGAATTTTCAGACCTTTCTTCTATGCCAGAAGAAAGGCGGAGCACAGAGTAAGCGCCAGTTTATTGACACAGCCCTTATTTTGACCAAAGGCGCAGGGTAAACCGTCGGATAACGACGTTACCCCAGGTAATGGAGGTTGCCGCTCAGGCAGCAGCTTCAGTTACGCTGGGACATTGACCCATGGCCATTATCTAAATAGCAAGAAATAGCATCCGGTATGTTTTTTATAAAGCCGGGTCTGACGGAGATTAAGTATGTCTGGCGATGATCGCGAGCCGATTGGCCGTAAAGGCAAACCTTCACCCCCCAAGCCCAAACGCGGGCGTTTTGTGCGTCGTCAGGACGATGACGAAAAAGAGCCGCGTTATGACTATCAGGGCGATGATGAGCAAGATGAAGATGATGTTAGAGAAAATGCAGCACGCGAGGAGTCGCGTATGACCCGTAAGGCCAAGCCGGCCAAGGCAGCCAAAAGCAAAAAGCCTCGTAAAAAGCGCGGCTGGTTGCGACTGTTAATTAAGCTGTTTATCATTTTTGTCATCATAATGGCGGCCTATGGTGTCTATCTTGACTCCGAGATCCGCAGTCGTATTGACGGCAAAGTCTGGCAACTGCCCGCGGCGGTATATGGCCGTATGGTGACGCTGGAGCCGGGATCCTCTTATACCACCAAAGAGATGGTCAACCTGCTTGAGGGTACCCAGTACCGTCAGGTAACGCGCATCACTCGTCCGGGTGAATTTAGCGTCAAAGGCGGTAATATCGACCTGTTGCGTCGTCCTTTTGATTTCCCGGACGGCAAAGAGGGGCAGATTAACGCCAGACTGGTGTTTAAAGGCAATCAGCTGTCTGAAATCAAAAACCTCGATAACCAACGAGATTTCGGTATTTTCCGCCTCGATCCGCGCCTGATCACCATGTTGCAGTCCCCCAATGGCGAGCAGCGGCTGTTTGTGCCGCGCGCCGGTTTCCCGGATCTGCTGGTGCAAACGCTGATCGCCACCGAAGACCGTCATTTCTACGAGCATGATGGCATCAGCCCGTACTCCATTGGACGTGCTTTTGTCGCCAATGTCACCGCCGGTCACGCGGTGCAGGGCGGCAGTACGCTGACGCAGCAACTGGTGAAAAACCTGTTCCTGACCAATCAGCGCACCCTGTGGCGTAAAGCCCGCGAAGCCTATATGGCGGTGCTGATGGACGGTCGCTACAGCAAAGATCGCATTCTCGAGCTGTATCTGAACGAAGTCTATCTCGGACAAAGTGGATCGGATCAGATCCGCGGTTTCCCGCTGGCCAGCCTTTATTACTTTGGTCGACCGGTCAATGAACTCAGTCTCGATCAGCAGGCGCTGTTAGTCGGCATGGTAAAAGGCGCCTCGCTGTATAACCCATGGCGTAACCCGCAGGTGGCGCTGGAACGACGCAATCTGGTGCTGCGCTTGCTACAAAGCCAGGGCATTATCGATCAGGAACTGTATGACATGCTGAGTGCGCGTCCATTAGGCGTACAGCCGAAGGGCGGGGTGATCGCTCCTCAGCCGGCGTTTATGCAGATGGTGCGTCAGGAGCTACAGCAGAAACTGGGCGACAAGATCGCCGGGTTGTCGGGGGTGAAAATCTTCACCACGCTGGATCCTATTGCTCAGGACGGGGCTGAAAAAGCGGTAGAAGAAGGTGTCCCTTTACTGCGCAAGAAAAGCGGTTTTCCCGATATTGAAACGGCAATGGTCATTGTGGACCGTTATACCGGCGAAATTCGCGCTATGGTTGGCGGTGCCGAAACGCAGTTTGCCGGCTTTAACCGCGCCATGCAGGCTCGTCGACAGGTTGGGTCACTGGCCAAGCCTGCCACCTATCTGACCGCGCTCAGCGATCCGAATAAGTACCGCCTCAATACAGTGCTGGCCGACCAACCACTGGCGCTCAAGTTATCCAACGGTCAGACCTGGTCGCCACACAACGATGATAATCAGTATCGGGGTCAGGTGTTGCTGGTTGATGCGCTGGCGCGGTCAATGAACGTGCCAACGGTCAACCTCGGTATGGCCGTCGGGCTGGACAATATTACCAAGACCTTGATTAGCCTTGGTATCCCGAAAGAGTCGCTGAACCAGACACCGTCCATGCTGCTGGGGGCTATTGCCCTGACGCCGATGGAAGTGGCGCAGGAGTACCAGACTATCGCCAGTGGCGGTAATAAGGCACCGCTGTCGTCGGTACGTTCGGTGATTGCCGAAGACGGTTCGGTGCTGTATCAGAGCTATCCGCAGGCAGAACGGGTGATCCCGGCTGAAGCGTCGTATTTGACCATGTATGCCATGCAGCAGGTAGTGGCCGAAGGTACGTCGCGGGCGTTGGCGGTGAAATATCCCAACCTGCATCTGGCGGCGAAAACCGGTACCTCGAACGAACTGCGCGATAGCTGGTTTGCCGGTATCGATGGCAACCAGGTGGCGATCACCTGGGTCGGCCGTGACAACAACGGACCGTCGAAACTGTGGGGGTCCACCGGGGCATTGGCGCTTTATAGCCGCTATCTGAGCAATATCACCCCAATGCCACTGAATCTGCAGGTTCCCGACGATGTCAGCATGATGAACATCGACTATAGCGGAAACTTTATCTGTAACGGTGGCGGTGGATTACTCAATGGCGGTGGCTTGCGCACTATTCCGGTGTGGACTGACGATGCGCAGCAATTGTGTCAGGCGTCGCAGGCGGCGGCTTATCAACAGGCGCAGCAGCAACAGTTGCAGCAACAACAACAGCAGCCAATGCAGCAGCAACCGCAACAACAGCAACAACAACAGCCGCAGCAACAGCAGCAACAAGACAGTAACGGTGTTGCTGGCTGGATAAAAGACATGTTCGGCCAATAATCGTGGCAAGACCGCTGTTTTCAGCGGTCTGAGTTTGATGACAAAGTCGTCTTGATGATCGAGATACCCGGGCATAGCACACCTAGGGGCGCTCCGGCGGGCAAGCCCGCTACGACCCCAACGGTGCACTCTCCCTAATAACGGACTTTGTCAGCAGTCTGAGACCGCTGTTTTTAGCGGTCTTCTGCGTGATTCAAAGCGATTTTCCGCAGCGCGATGGCTATCGCGCTGTTTTTTTATCCACTCACCGCCCTTTTATTCTCCGCTTTCTGCACTTCTTTTGACCACAAACAAGGTATGGAAACATTTTCCCCTCGCTGTCGCCGCTTAAGGTAAATGCTCTTGCAGTTTCCTTACAGTTGCGACTATTATGCGGCCTTTATAATAACTATTATCGTTTACATTCTCATTACACTTTATCCAGAGACTAAAAAATGGCTTTTAAGCGCACGCTTTCTGTGAAAAACGGCCCGGTGAATTTTAAATTTCATCAACTGGCATTAACGGTTGCTGCGGCGATCGGCAGTCTGGTATTTCAGGCTTCGGCAGCAACGACCTCTGCCAGCGCGCCTAAAAACGACACCATCACCGTTGTCGGCGACAGCACCACCAATGTTGCTCCAGAGTCGGCATGGGGCCCTGCGCCGACCATTGCCGCCAAACAGAGTGCTACTGGCACCAAGACCGATACGCCGATTGTTAAAACACCGCAGTCGATTTCGGTGGTGACGCGTGAAGAGATGGATACTCGCCAGCCAACCACGGTCAAAGAAGCGCTAAACTACGCCCCCGGCGTTTTCGCCAGTCGCGGCAGTTCCACCACTATTGATGCCGTTGCCATCCGTGGCTTTACCTCGGTCAATACCAATCAGTATCTCGACGGTATCAAGCTGCAAGGGGACAACTATTCAGAAGTCGCCATGGACCCCTATCTCCTGGAACGTGTTGAATTGCTGCGTGGCCCCGCTTCGGTGCTGTATGGTAAAAGCAATCCGGGTGGCGTGATCACCATGGTTAGCAAGCGCCCAACCACTGAGCCGTTGCATGAAGTGCAGTTTAAAATGGGTACCGATAACCTCTATCAGACCGGCTTTGACTTCAGTGATGCTATTGATGATGCGGGTGTCTATTCCTACCGTTTGACCGGGGTGGCGCATAGCCAGGATACGCAGCAGGTGATGAGCAAAGAAAAACGCTATGCCATTGCCCCTTCTTTTAGCTGGCATCCTGATGATAAGACCACCTTTACCTTCCTGAGCAACTTCCAGAATGAGCCGGACGCCGGTTTCTATGGCTGGTTGCCGCGTCAGGGCACAGTGGTGCCGTACTACGATGCCGCAGGTAATGCCCATAAACTGTCGACGGATTTTAACGACGGTGAGGCAGTGAACAAAATGTCGCGCAATCAGAAAATGGTTGGCTACAGCTTTGAACACGGCTTTAACGATACCTGGACCGTGCGTCAGAACCTGCGCTATACCAAGCTGCAAACCCAATATATTGGGTTCTACGGCAATGGCTATACCGCTCCGGCGACCCTGAATCGCGCCTACGTGCAGTCCAACGAGAACCTGAGCAACTTTGATGTCGATACCCAGGCGCAGGCGAAATTTGCTACCGCCAGCGTGGATCACACCCTGCTGATGGGCGTGGATTATATGCGCATGCGTAATGACATCGACGCCGACTACGGTACGGCTGCCGATCTGAATATGCTTAATCCGCAGTATGGCAGCGATAAGAGCAATCTCTATTACGCCTACAATATTCTTAACCGTCAGGAGCAAACCGGCCTGTATATGCAGGATCAGGCGGAGTGGCAACACTGGATCCTGACCGCCGGTGGCCGTTATGACATAGCGAAAACCTCGACCCTGACGCGTTCTTCCGGTGATACCGCTGAGAACAAAGACCATCAGTTTACCTGGCGTGGCGGCTTGAACTACCTGTTTGATAACGGTATTTCACCTTATTTCAGCTACAGTGAGTCCTTTGAACCGGTAACGGGTTCTACCAAGGCTGGCCAGCCTTTTGCGCCATCACACGGCAAGCAATATGAAACCGGTGTGAAATATATTCCGCATGATCAACCGATCAGTCTGACCGCCGCGGTATTCCAGTTAACCAAAGATAACAACATCACCGTCGATCCTTCTGATGCGTCCTTTAGCGTACAGTCCGGGGTGATCCGCTCCCGTGGGCTGGAGCTGGAAGCAAAAGCTGCGGTTAATGCCAATGTGAATGTTATCGCCTCTTATACCTTTACCAATGCGAAATACACCCACGATACCAATTATCAGGGGCAACGTCCGGTAGAAGTGCCGCGGAATATGGCGTCGCTGTGGGCCGATTATACCTTCCACGAAACAGCACTGAGTGGTCTGACTATGGGCTCCGGTGTGCGTTATGTCGGTGCGACCTCCAGCTTCTACACCAGCGGTGACGATACCAACAAGCCGTTTAATGTGGCGAGCTATGCCATTGTTGATGCCATGGTCAAATACGATCTGGGACGCTTTGGCTTGCCGGGATCTTCGGTGGGCGTCAATGTCAACAACCTGCTTAACCGTGAATATGTTGCCAGCTGCTATCGCGATTATGCCTGCTACTGGGGCAGCGATCGTCAGGTAGTCGCCACGGCAACCTTCCGCTTCTGATAGAGCCAACACCTCGCACTATCTGGCCGGGGCAGCATAACGCTGTACCCGGCTTACTGACTGACAGGCCATTATGCAAAGCATCCATGCACCACATCCGCCGTTGCTGACCGACAGTGTCTATCGTCTCGACCAGGCAAGTTTTCGCGTCGCCGGGCGCACGCTGCTGGCACCGCTTTCACTGACCTTTCCCGAGGGGAAAGTCTGTGGCCTGATTGGCCACAACGGCTCCGGTAAATCGACGCTGCTAAAAATGCTGGGCCGCCATCAGCCCGCCTCTTCAGGGCAGGTTTTGCTCAATGAAAAACCGCTGGCCGAATGGCAAAGCAAGGCCTTTGCACGCCAGGTTGCCTATTTGCCGCAGCAACTTCCGGCGGCAGAAGGCATGACGGTCAATGAGCTGGTGGCGATGGGGCGCTATCCCTGGCACGGTGCGCTGGGACGTTTTCGCCTGCAGGATCGCCAGAAAGTCGAAGAAGCCATTGCGCTGGTGGGGCTAACGCCTTTTGCCCATCGGCTGGTCGACAGTCTGTCCGGCGGCGAACGGCAACGGGCGTGGCTGGCCATGATGGTGGCGCAAGACAGTCGTTGCCTGTTGCTGGATGAGCCGACCTCGGCGCTGGATATTGCCCATCAGGTCGAGGTGCTGGCGCTGATCCAACGCTTAAGTCATCAAAAAGGTTTAACGGTGATTGCTGTGCTGCACGATATCAATATGGCCGCGCGTTATTGCGATCGACTGGTGGCCTTGCGTGGCGGCGAGATGATTGCCGAGGGCGACCCGCAGCAGATTATGCAAAGCGCGGTACTGGAAAAAATCTACGGTATTGCCATGGGCATTTTGCCTCATCCCGGCGGCGGTGCCCCGGTAAGCTTTGTCTATTAATATGCAGGCAATAAACACTTTTCCCGGTCTTACCCGCCGTCGCCTGTTGCAGGGGCTGGCGTTGTCACCGCTGCTGGCCGCCATGCCCGCCTTCAGTACTGCCCGTCCCGATCTCGGCCGTATTATTGCCCTGGAATGGCTGCCCGTAGAATTGCTGATTGCCCTTGGCGTGATGCCGATGGCGGTGGCCGATATCCGCAATTATAACCTGTGGGTCAAAGAACCGGCGTTGGTGCCTTCAGTGATTGAGGTAGGACAACGTACTGCTCCCAATATGGAACTGATGCAGCAACTGGCCCCGTCGCTGCTGGTCATTTCTCAGGGATATGGCCCAAAGGCCAGTCAATTGGCGCCCATTGGCCCGGTGCTTGCCGTGACCGCCAACGATGGCTCGGGACATCCTTTGCAGCAGGGCATTCGTTCGCTGCATACCCTGGCGGATTATCTCGGTTTGCAACAGCAGGCGGTGCGCCATTTGCAGATCTACCAGGATGTGTTGGCACAAACCCGGCAAAGCCTGAAGTCAGCAACCGATCTGCCGGTGCTGCTGTTCTCTTTTCTCGATAAACGCCATGTGCTGATTTTTGGTGAGGGCAGCCTGTTACATGAAGTGATGGGCGAGGTTGGACTTAGCAATGCCTGGACGGGCGAGAAGAACTATTGGGGCAGCGTCACCATCGGCATTGAACGGCTGGCGGCGATACGCAATGTCCGTGCGTTGTGCTTTGATCACGATAACCAGCAGATGCTGACTGAGGTAGCACAAACGCCGTTGTGGCAGTCACTGCCCTTTGTGCGTGAAAAGCAGCTTAGCGTAGTGCCCGCAGTCTGGTTTTATGGTGCCACGCTGTGCGCTATGCGTTTTTGTCATATTCTGTCGGCAACGCTGGGGAAGCCTGTATGAATCGCCGTTCCGTCAGCCAAACGCTGGCGCTGTTACTTTTGCTGACCCTGGCCTGCGTGCTGCTCACCGTGGATAACCTGCATCAGCAACTGCCTTTCTCTCTGTGGTCACAGGCGCTGTGGCAACCCAATATCGACGATGTGCGCCAGATGCTGTTCCACTACAGCCTGTTGCCCCGTTCGGCGGTGGCGCTGCTGGCCGGTGCCGGTCTTGGTCTGGTGGGACTATTGTTTCAGCAGGTGTTGCGTAACCCGCTGGCCGAGCCTGCGACCCTGGGGGTTTCCGCCGGAGCCCAGCTTGGGCTGACGGTGGCTACGTTGTACAGCCTGCCGGGAGGGGCGATCGGCCAGCAATTTGCTGCGATGATCGGCGCTCTCGTCGTCGGCGGGCTGGTATTTGGCGTCGCCTGGGGCAAGAGATTGTCGCCGGTGACGTTGATCCTCGCCGGTCTGGTGCTGGGTCTGTACTGCGGTGCGGTCAGCAGTTTGCTGGGATTGTTTAACTATCAACAATTGCAGAGTCTGTATCTGTGGAGCAGTGGCTCACTCAATCAGCAGGACTGGCACACGGCAGGCTTTTTGCTGCCGCGAGTATTGATTGTCTGGTTGCTGGCCTTTGTGCTACAGCGCCCGATGACGCTGCTGGGGCTGGATGACGGGGTGGCAAAAAACCTCGGCCTGGGGCTGTCGCTGGCTCGGCTGTCGGTGTTGGCGCTGGCAATTGTGATGAGCGCCCAGTTGGTTAATGCCGTCGGGATTATCGGTTTTATCGGCCTGTTTGCGCCGCTGCTGGCCAAGGTGCTGGGGGCACGACGTCTGAAGATGCGCCTGTTGCTGGCACCGCTGTTAGGCGCTTTGCTGCTGTGGTTGACCGATCAAATTGTATTGTGGTTAAGCGCTGTCTGGCAGGAGGTGTCTACCGGGGCCGCCACCGCTCTGGTGGGCACGCCAATCCTGCTGTGGCTGCTGCCGCGCCTGCGCAGTAGTGGTATGCCGCCGCCGATGGATCAGCGCGATAATATTCCCGCTGAGCGCCACAATCTGTTGCTGTGGATCAGTCTGGCGGCGCTGCTGTTGTTGGCCGGGCTGACGGTGGCATTCTGCTTTGGTCGCAATGCCCAGGGTTGGCAATGGGTCGCGGGCGTTCAGCTTGATCTGCTGCTGCCCTGGCGCGCGCCGCGAGTTTTCGCCGCTCTGGCCGCCGGGGTGATGCTGGCTTCTTCGGGGGTGATCATCCAGAAACTGACCGGCAATGCCATGGCCAGTCCCGAGGTGCTGGGCATCAGTTCCGGTGCCGCTTTTGGGGTGGTCATAATGCTGTTTCTGGTGCCCGGTGATGCCTTTGCCTGGCTTTTGCCCGCCGGCAGTCTCGGCGCTGCCGTCACGCTGCTGATTATTATGCTGGTCTCCGGTTTTCGCCATTTCTCGCCGGAGCGTATGCTGTTAACCGGTGTCGCCCTGAGCACCGCGTTTAATACTCTGCTGGTGCTGCTGCTGGCCAGCGGTGACCCGCGAATGGGTGACTTGCTGTCGTGGATCTCCGGCTCGACCTATGCGGTGACCGCCGAACAGGCGTGGCGCACCAGTATTATTGCCGGTCTGTTGCTGCTGCTGGTGCCTTGCTGTCGTCGTTGGCTGGCTATCTTGCCGCTGGGCAGCGTCACCGGGCGTGCACTGGGATTGGCCCTGGTGCCCAGCCGATTGGCACTGCTGACCCTGGCGGCCATTATGACGGCGTTAGCCACGCTATCTGTCGGTCCGATGAGTTTTATTGGCCTGATGGCCCCGCATATGGCCAGAATGCTGGGATTTCGTCGTCCTCTGGCGCAGTGGATGGTGGCCAGTATGATCGGTGGGTTGTTGATGGTCTTGGCTGACTGGTGCGGGCGTATGCTGTTGTTTCCGGATCAGATCCCGGCCGGGTTACTGGCGACTTTTATCGGCGCGCCTTACTTTATCTATCTGCTGCGTAAGCAGTCGGCATAAAATTGGGGCCGTGATAGGCCCCGAAGGTCGTCTGAGGGACCGCGATTGGCCCCTCAGCCTGTGTGCAGACTGTCAGTTAAAGCCTGGCAAAGCTGCGACGTGCAGCATCAATGGTGTGCTGAATATTGTCCGGGCTATGGGCCAGCGACATAAATCCGGCCTCAAAGGCCGAGGGCGCCAGATAAACCCCTTCTGCCAGCATCAGATGGAAGAAACGCTTAAAGCGCTCAACGTTACACTGCATCACGTCCTGGTAGCAGGTGACGGTTGCCGACTCGGTAAAGAACAGACCAAACATACCGCCGACGTGGTTGACCACCAACGGAATATTTTCTGCTTTCGCCGCAGCCAGCAGACCTTCTGCCAGCTGGCTGGTCAACTCAGTCAGCTTCTGGTGCACGCCCGGTTCGGCGACCTGAGTCAGACAGGCAATGCCCGCCGCCATGGCAATCGGATTCCCTGAAAGGGTGCCCGCCTGATAAACCGGTCCGGTGGGTGCCAGCGCCAGCATGACATCACGACGGCCACCAAAGGCCCCGACCGGCATGCCGCCACCAATGATTTTGCCCAGACAGGTGAGATCGGGCACCACGCCATAGTGCTCTTGTGCGCCACCGAGCGCGACGCGGAAACCGGTCATCACTTCATCAATAATCAGCAGTGCGCCAAACTCGTCGCACAGGGCGCGCAGTCCTGGCAGGAATTCTGGCAGTGGCGGCACACAGTTCATATTCCCAGCGACAGGTTCGACGATAATGCACGCCACCTCTTCGGGATACTGTTCAAATACGGCGCGCACGGAAGCGAGATCGTTATAGGTGCAGGTCAACGTATGTTTGGCAAAGTCGGCCGGCACCCCCGGCGAGTTGGGCTGGCCGAGGGTCAGCGCGCCGGAACCGGCTTTGACCAGCAGACAGTCGGCATGGCCGTGATAACAGCCTTCAAATTTGATGATCTTGTCACGCTGGGTGAAGCCGCGCGCCAGACGAATGGCGCTCATGGTGGCCTCGGTGCCGGAGTTAACCATGCGCACCATATCCATACTTGGCACCAGATGGGTGACCAGGTCGGCCATTTTGACTTCCATCTCCGTGGGTGCACCAAAGCTCAGACCGCGTTGCGCTGCTTCAATCACCGCATTGCGGATCGCGGCATTATTGTGGCCCAGCACCATGGGACCCCATGAACCGACGTAGTCGATATAGGCATTGTCATCGGCGTCATATAAAAATGCCCCGTCGGCACGCTCAATGAATAGCGGCACACCACCGACGCCGGAAAACGCCCGCACCGGGGAATTGACGCCACCGGGAATTAGCGTTTGCGCCTGGGTGTATAAACTTTCTGACTTACTCATTGAACGGCTCCTGGTTTTTATTTGTGCAGATGGTGTCATTCACACTTGGAAAATAGTTATATCTAGCCTTCGCCTGACCCGCTGCGACTGTGCCGGCTGCCGAAGGTCTTATTCTAAAGAACGGTGGGCGGTTAAGAAATCATTGGCCGCCAGACCCGCACACAAGGGCAATATTAGCCGCTATAAAATACGCTATTACAAGGGGGATAATAAGGGTTGTTTCAGCCCTGGCTTAAGATTTCGAAACGTAATAAACGTGTCGCAATGCCAGGTTATATGCTTAAATTTCTCCCCTGATTTTACTCCCCAGCGAAGAAAATACAAATATGACGGCCCCTTTGGTTCATCGGCCTGCCGACGCGCCTCACTTTCCGTTGCGCAGACGGCGGAGCGAAATTCTAAAACAGTTTTTACGCCGCGATAAAACGCCGGTTGCCATTCTGGTCGCAGCTGCGCTGGTCGGGGTGCTGGCCGGACTGCTGGGTGTGGCTTTTGAAAAAGCGGTAGATTGGGTACAGCATAACCGACTGTCGGCATTGTCCAGCCTGAATGAGCATGCGTTGCTGTTATGGCCGGCAAGCTTTCTGGCTTCCGCGGTGTTGGCGATGGTCGGTTACTATCTGGTTCGCCGCTTTGCCCCTGAAGCCAGCGGATCGGGTATCCCGGAAATTGAAGGGGCGCTGGAAGAGCTGCGCCCGGTGCGCTGGTGGCGGGTGCTGCCGGTTAAATTTTTTGGCGGCATGGGCACGCTGGGTGCCGGTATGGTGCTGGGGCGTGAAGGCCCGACGGTACAGATGGGGGCCAACGTCGGTAAAATGATTGCCGATATGCTGCGTATGCGCAGTGCCGAAGCGCGGCATACGTTGTTGGCCACCGGCGCAGCGGCGGGGCTGTCTGCTGCCTTCAATGCCCCTTTGGCCGGGATCCTGTTTATTATCGAAGAGATGCGTCTGCAGTTTCGCTACAGCCTGATCTCGGTAAAAGCAGTATTTATTGGCGTGATTATGTCGAGCATTGTCTATCGCCTGTTTAACGGTGAGCACGCAGTGATTGACGTCGGCACGTTGGCAAATGTCTCCCTGCAAACTTTTTGGCTCTATCTGCTGCTGGGTATGGTCTTTGGCGTGGTGGGCGTCGCCTTTAATGCGCTGATTTTCCGTTGCCAGGATATGTTCGCCCGTTTGCATGGCGGTAAGCTGCGTTCTGTATTGATCATCGGCGGTTTACTTGGCGGCCTGTGCGGGTTATTGGGCCTGATACAACCGGAAGCGGCTGGCGGCGGCTTTGCGCTGATCCCGCTGGCGGCACTGGGGAAATACTCCCTGGGCATGCTGCTGTTTATCTTTATTGCCCGGGTGATCACCACATTGTTATGCTTTTCCTCGGGGGCACCTGGCGGTATTTTTGCCCCGATGCTGGCGTTGGGAACCTTGTTGGGCACGGCTTTTGGCATGGCCGTGGCGGTGATGTTCCCTCAATATCATATCCAACCCGGCACTTTTGCCATTGCCGGTATGGGCGCTCTCTTTGCCGCCACCGTGCGTGCCCCCCTGACCGGCATTGTGCTGGTGCTGGAAATGACCGAAAACTACCAGCTGATCCTGCCCATGATTATTACCTGCCTGGGGGCAACGCTGCTGGCGCAGTTTCTTGGCGGTAAGCCGCTGTATTCGGCCTTGTTGACCCGCACCTTACAAAAGCAGGAACAGCAACAAGCCGCGTCCGTCGATTCAGCCCCCGGACCACAGGAAAATCACCACCCTTAAGCAGACGGTGTGGTGAAAAAGGCTCATACTTGAATATTAGATGCATGTAATAGATAATCAGTTCATTATTCAGACAGTCAATACGGCAGCTGAACAGAATACGCATTGGGAGTAAAGAAGATGAGTGAACCCATGATAAGTGAACCAACCCTGGAAGAGCCCAGCGCTCTGCCGTTGCAATTTACCGAAGCAGCGGCGCGTAAAGTCAAAAACCTGATCTCGGACGAAGAAAATCCCGATCTGAAACTGCGTGTCTATATTACCGGTGGCGGTTGCAGTGGCTTCCAGTACGGTTTTACCTTCGATGATAAAATCAACGACGGCGATATGACCATTGAGAAGTCGGGTGTGGCGCTGGTGGTTGATCCCATGAGCCTGCAATATCTGGTAGGCGGTTCGGTGGATTATACCGAAGGGCTGGAAGGTTCGCGCTTTGTGGTCACTAACCCGAACGCAAAAACCACCTGCGGTTGTGGTTCTTCCTTCAGTATCTAACCGGTTTTTGCTCGCACCTTTGCCAAACCCCTGTACCTCGGTACGGGGGTTTTTGTTTTCTGCCTGCCGTTGGCTACAGGCTTACCATTCGATAGTCACTAATTTTGTGCTGCCCGCCAGCAGGCTTTCGCTGATATGCGGCTGACTTAATGCGCCATTGGCGCAGTTGATCTGTGGGTGATTTGCTAACACCACTATTTTGCAACCGGGCAGAATGGTCAGACTGACGCTAATCTGCCCACTGACCGAGTCGGCCAGCGCAGACAGCGGACTGAGCAGCAGCAACGCGATTAGCATTGCGTATCGCATAAATTTTTCCTGGTTTAAGTAAAAAAAAAGACAAAGTTTCACTAAGGATTATCGGTACAGCCCGGCAGGACTTTAATTTCTGAGAGCATAGAGTGAACTGGCCGCAAGGGGCAGTCTTGAGAATGGCCGCGTTGGTTTTAAATTTGTTTAGTACATAAGGTGTTGCTGTCAGCAGTGTGTGCCGGCTCAGGGCTGGGCATTGAGCTGATCAATTTGCTGGCAAAGCTGCTGTGCCGCCAGCATAATCCGTGGCCCCGCGCGGTTAAACCAGTCGGCATTGACCGCCACTAGCGGTACATTGAGCTGCCCCTGCCAAAAGGCTTTGATCTCGTCCTGCTGCTGGGGGGTGCCAGGAAAAATAATCAGCCGCGGTTGTCGACTGATCACTTGTTCGCGGCTGATTTGCGGCCAGGGGGCGGGACTGTCGGCAAAGATATTGGCGGCGCCACATAGCGTCACTATCTGGTTTTGCAGGGTTTGCCCGGAGGCGGTAAATAGCGGTTGGGTAGAAAATTGCAGAAAAACCGGCAGCGGAGGTTTGCTGTTATGGCGAGCGGTCAGCGTTTGCAACTGCTGACGCATCTGCGCGGCAACCTGATGCCCTGGTGCAGGATCCTGGCTAAACTCGGCCAGTTGATCGAGCGCGCTGGCGACCTGTTCAATGCTTTGCGGATCCAGATAGATAATCTTGATCCCCAGTGACGCCAACTGCTCCAGCGGGCGCTGCGGATTACCCCCACGCCACGCCAGCACCAAATCCGGTTTCAGGGACAGAATACGTTCAACGTTAAGACCTTGCCAACTGGCAACCTGCTCGATTTTTGCCGCCGCTGGCGGGTAGTCAGAGTAGGCGCTCACCCCTATCAGTTTATCGCCGAGGCCAGCGGCAAACGCCAGCTCGGTCAGATTGGGGGCCAGGCTTATCACCCGTTGTGCCACCTGCGCGATTGCCATTAACGGCAGCCACAGCGCCAGCAGCAGACAAAGTCTTAACGCCATATTGGATTATTCAGCCTCGGCCAGCGCTTTTAACATGGCATCGACCATCAGCGTCGACTGTTCGGCGGCAACCACCAGGAACTCTTCAAAGCTCTGATGGGATTCGCTGTCGGCGACGTCAGAAATGGCGCGTACCACCACAAAAGGTGTACCGAACAGATGGCATACATGACCCACGGCGGCAGCTTCCATCTCAACGGCGGCGACGGTCGGGAAGGTCTGGCGAATACGTGCCAGCGGTGCGGCACCGTTAATAAAGGCATCGCCACTGCAAATCAGCCCGCGTACCGCATTGAGATCCAGTCCGGTAATGCAGCGTTCAGCCAGTGCGATCAGGTCAGCGTCGGCGACAAAGGCCGCAGGACAACCCGCCATCTGTCCCGGCTCGTAGCCAAAAGCGGTAACATCAACGTCGTGATAACGCACTTCTTGTGAAACCACAATATCGCCGACTTTCAATGTTTTGGCCAGGCCACCGGCGGAACCGGTATTAATCACCACATCAGGTTGGCAGTGCTCCAGCAACAGCGTGGTGCCCATTGCCGCCGAGACTTTACCAATGCCCGATTTTAACAGCGCAACTTCAACGCCGTGCAGTTGACCTGTATAGATTTCACAACCCGCACGTTGCAGGGTCTGAAGACCTTCGATTTTGTCGCGCAGCAGGGTAACTTCTTGCTCCATTGCGCCAATGATGCCTACTTTCATATGAATACCCGCAGATGATGATAAATATACCCTGAATACAGGGCGGATTGGACATAGCCTTGACGAATGCGGCATAGTCTAGCATGGCTCAAGCCAAGAGATAATGCGTTTGCTGTCGGCAAGAGGATGCAAAACCAACGGATGAAGTGACTGATAAGGTAGGGGATCATGGCAGGGATCGATTTTAAACTGAAATTCAATTTTCAACGCCCGTTTAGCTCACCGATTGAAGCCAGGGATGAATATGACGTGATACGCCAGTTTGAAAGCGATCGCGGACGTATTATCAATTCTGCTGCCATCCGTCGCCTGCAACAGAAAACCCAGGTTTTTCCGCTGGAAAAAAATGCCGCAGTACGCAGCCGTTTGACCCACTCGATGGAAGTGCAGCAGGTCGGCCGACATATTGCCAAGGAGATCCTCTATCGCCTGCGCAAAAGCGGTCAGCTTGAGCAACTTGGCCTGCTGGAGTCCATGGACCCTTTTGAAAGTGTGGTGGAGATGGCCTGCCTGATGCACGATATCGGCAATCCGCCTTTTGGTCATTTTGGTGAGTCGGCGATTAATAACTGGTTTGCCAAACGCATGGATATT
Source organism: Rouxiella aceris (assembly GCF_012933545.1). GTDB lineage: Bacteria > Pseudomonadota > Gammaproteobacteria > Enterobacterales > Enterobacteriaceae > Rouxiella > Rouxiella aceris. The sequence goes on from NZ_JAADJU010000006.1 coordinate 250,339, forward strand.
GCCAGCCTGGCTGCGGACAGCTTATCGCTCCAGGGGAGCAACCCGGCGTTTCTCAACCTTGATCAACAAGATGCCGCCCTGGATCAGTTACGCCATAAAGTGCGTTACGATCTTTGCCACTTTGACGGCAATGCTCAGGCCATCCGCCTGGTATTTACTCTGTTAAAGCTTAATCTGACCTTTAGCCAGACCGCCTGCATTCTGAAATATACCCGTCCGGCCTATTGGTCACAGCCGTTGCCTGCAGACTTTGATTACCTGATGAAAAAACCGGGCTTTTATCTTGCCGAAGAGCCTTTTATCCGCCGGATGCGCGGTGAGCTGGGGTTGGGAGAATTTCATCGCTATCCGCTGACCTATATTATGGAAGCGGCAGATGATATCTCCTACTGCATTGCCGATCTGGAAGATGCGGTAGAAAAAAATATTTTCACTGTCGATCAGCTGTATGAGCATCTGTATCGGGAGTGGGGGGAGAGCGTTAAAGGCGACTGGTTTGAAAAAGTGGTACGTACCGCCTACCAGAAAATGAATCAGGCCAAAACCTTCCGCAATCCGGTGGATTACTTCTTTATGGAACTGCGGGTACAAACCGTTAAACAGCTGGTGCCCCATGCCGCGATACGCTTTATCAGTAATTTATCGTCAATATATGTCGGTAATTTTAATCAGGCTTTACTTGAGGATGTCAGTCAGGCCAACCGTTTGTTGAAAATATATAAAAGTGTCGCCTTCAAACATGTGTTCAATCATCACGAAGTCGAAGAGCTGGAATTGCAGGGCTATCGTGTCATTAGCGGACTACTGGATATTTACAGCCCACTGCTGGATATGCCGCAGCACGAATTCAGCCAACTGGTCGAACAGGACACCCATCGCCGCTATCCTATTGAAACTCGGCTGTTTCATAAGCTGTCTTCCAAGCATCGATTGGCGTACAGTGAAGCGGTATCAAAGCTCAGCGACGGCAACGAAAAGCAAAAGCAGGTACTTGAATATTATTTTCGTGCCCGCATGATCCAGGATTATATCAGTGGCATGACCGATCTCTATGCCTATGATGAATATCGCCGACTGATGGCGGCGGAATAAGCGCAGAAATAACCTGAAGTTTTAAGGCCAATCAGCCAGAGTTAGCGGTTGGTTAAAAAATGATCTTTTGTAAATATCGACAATATTTTTTTACTATTGTCAGATCGACGAAGATGAACTTCAGGTTATTAAATAAATCTCAGTACTTGACTACCCGGCAAGGTGGCAATGATTTGTCGCCACTAAATAATTTAAAGAGATTTCAACTGATGAAAAAAACTACTCTATTCTTGAGCGCATTGGCGTTAAGTGTCGGTTTGGCTGTAGCGCCTGTTTCATCGGCATTGGCTGCAGAGACGGCTTCTTCCAGTACCACTCAGGTGCCAAGCCTGGCTCCGATGCTGGAAAAAGTGATGCCCTCCGTTGTCAGCATCAACGTGGATGGCAGCGCCCCGGTAAAAACCCCGCGTATGGGGCAGCAGTTCCAGCAGTTCTTTGGTGAAAACTCACCGCTTTGCCAGGATGGATCGCCTTTCCAGGGCTCGCCAGTTTGTCAGCAAGGCGGCGCGGGCGGAGACGATGGCAGCCAACAGGCACCGGCCAAACAGGCATTCCAGGCGCTGGGTTCCGGCGTAATTATTGATGCCACCAAAGGCTATGTGGTCACCAATAACCATGTAGTGGAGAACGCCAACAAGATCACCGTCCAGCTAAACGACGGTCGCCGTTTTGACGCCAAAGTGATCGGCAAGGATCCGCGTTCCGATATTGCGGTGATCCAGCTGGTGGATGCCAAGAATCTGACGGCAATTAAAATGGCCGACTCCGAACAGTTACGCGTCGGTGACTACACCGTGGCCATCGGTAACCCTTATGGTCTGGGTGAAACTGCCACCTCGGGGATCGTCTCGGCGCTCGGTCGTACCGGGCTGAACATTGAAAATTACGAAAACTTTATTCAGACCGATGCGGCAATTAACCGTGGTAACTCAGGCGGTGCGCTGGTTAACCTTAACGGTGAACTGATTGGTCTTAATACCGCGATCCTGGCACCAGACGGTGGCAATATCGGTATTGGTTTTGCTATCCCGAGCAATATGGTCCAGAACCTGTCGAAACAGATGATTGAATTCGGCCAGGTTAAACGCGGCGAGCTGGGCATTATGGGCACCGAGCTGAATTCCGAACTGGCGAAAGCCATGAAGGTTGATGCGCAACGCGGTGCCTTTATCAGCCAGGTTCTGCCGAAGTCGGCGGCGGAAAAAGCCGGTATTAAAGCGGGCGATGTGATTGTCAGCATGAACGGCAAACCGATCAGCAGCTTTGCCGCCTTCCGTGCCGATGTGGGTACCATGCCGATTGGCAGCAAAATCAGCGTCGGCCTGCTGCGTGATGGCAAACCGGTGAACGTTGAGGTTACCCTGCAGCAAAGTACGCAGCAATCTCAGGTCGATTCCGGCAATATCTTTACCGGTATTGAAGGGGCCGAGTTAAGCAACAGCGACGTTAACGGCCAGAAAGGCGTGAAAGTCGATAACGTTAAACCGGGCACCGCTGCGGCACGGGTTGGGCTGAAGAAAGGTGATATTATCCTCGGCGTTAACCAGCAGAAGATCAACAACCTCGGCGAGCTGCGTAAAATTCTCGACAGCAAACCGGCAGTACTGGCGCTGGATATCCAGCGTGGCGACAGCTCAATCTATTTGCTGGCGCAGTAATTTGTTTGCTGATGGCGGTGAGCCTTCAGACGGCTGACAAAGTCCGTTATTAGTGAGAGCGCCCCTGGGTGTGCTATGCCCGGGTATCTCGATCATCAAGACGACTTGGTCATCAAACTCAGGCAGGCTTCGGCCTGCCTTTTTGTTGTCTAAAGGGCAAATGCCCAATTCCCCGCTGTCAAACTGTGACCTCACCCGCAACTCCAATCTGATTTTCTGCACTTTATGCATTTGCACAATGTATGCGGCGGCCTGCCTGCGTATTCTGATCGTTATCACGAATTAAGCAGGAGCAGTCGAGTTATGGCGGTGTATCACCTTGATGCCAAGCTGGCGCAGCAGATCGTCGCCCGCACGATGCAAATTATTGATAGCAATGTCAATGTTATGGATGCCCGCGGCAGGATCATTGGCAGTGGTGACGATCAGCGGCTGGGAGAATTGCACGAAGGCGCGCTGCTGTGTATTTCGCAGGAACGAGTGGTGGATATTGACGAGGGCGTCGCCCGCCATCTGCACGGCGTGCGGCCCGGGATCAATCTGCCGTTGCGCATTGATGGCGAGATTGTCGGCGTAATAGGTTTGACCGGCAATCCGTCGCAGTTGCGACAATATGGCGAACTGGTGTGCATGACCGCTGAAATGATGCTGGAGCAGGCGCGTTTGCTGCATATGCTGGCCCAGGATAGCCGTCTGCGTGAAGAACTGGTGCTTAACCTGATCCGCATGGATGAACTGTCACCGGCGCTGATGGAATGGGCACAGCGTCTGGGCATTGATATCAATAAGCCGCGAGTTGTGGCGGTAGTCGAAGTCGACAGTGGCCAGTTGGGCGTTGACAGCGCCATGGCGGAGTTGCAGCAACTGCAACAGCTGTTGACCACCCCTGAGCGCGACAACCTGATCGCCATTGTTTCACTGACAGAAATGGTGGTGTTGAAACCGGCGCTCAATCATTACGATCGCTGGGATCCCGAGTCACATCGCCAGCGCATCGATCATCTGCTGTCGCGCATGACCGAAAGCGGTCGCTTGCGGGTGCGTATTTCACTGGGTAATTTTTTTGTCGGGCCGGGCAGCATTGCCCGTTCTTATCGTACCGCGCGCACCACCATGGCGGTGGGCAAACAGCGCATGCCGGAGCAACGCTGCTATTTTTATCAGGATCTGATCTTACCGGTGTTGCTGGACAGTTTACGCGGCGGTTGGCAGGCCGATGAGCTGGTGCGCCCGCTGGCGCGTTTAAAAGCGACAGACAGTAATGGCCTGTTAAGACGCACCCTGGCGGCCTGGTTTACCCATAACGTGCAGCCTACGGCAACCTCGAAAGCGCTTTATATCCATCGCAATACCCTTGAGTACCGGCTTAATCGTATTTCCGAACTGACCGGGCTGGATTTGGGCAATTTTGACGATCGCTTATTATTGTATGTGGCACTGCAATTGGATGATGAGCATTAATGGCAGCGTTATTACGCTAATTCTTTTACCGTCAACTGCAATTAACGCAGCTGACGGTATTAATTAATTTGCCACTTTTATGACGATAAAGTTATTTTTTCAAGATAAGTTGCATGTAAAAATAAAATATACGCCTTCTTGGGGGAAGTATTAAAATAATGTGACTTGTTTCACAAATAATCGGTCAATACCCTTCTCTTGTTTATCTATCGTTAAACTTTCCTGGCGAGACTATCGCGATAGTAAAAGGAATTTTTCGTGACAGGATTCGCACTGCGCTGTGCATTTGCCATAATATAATTAAATTATCGCTTTTAAGCTTGTCGCTTTGCCTAGTGAGGCAAAGGGGTGTTCTCCCTATACTGTTATCGTCGTGACATGGCGTTATATTTATTCCATACAATGGAAAATATTATAACAGTAACGCTGTTGTTCTCGGCATGACTGCTTGTTTTGTATGCGTTTTATTCTGATACCCTACATCTCTCCCCCTTCAGAATGCGCGTGACGTCAATACTCTCTTTGGAGAACATCATGGATTCATTCAGCTCGGCGGTGAGCATCACAAAAAAGAGAACCAATGCTCGCTACTGGATAGTGGTTATGTTGTTTATCGTAACCTCATTCAATTACGGCGATCGGGCCACGCTGTCTATTGCCGGTACTGCCATGGCCAAAGATATTGGTCTGGATTCTGTTGGTATGGGATATATCTTTTCGGCATTTTCCTGGGCCTATGTGATAGGACAAATACCCGGCGGCTGGTTGCTGGATAAATTTGGGTCTAAAAAGGTTTATTTCTACAGTATTTTTATCTGGTCGTTATTTACCCTGCTGCAAGGCTTTGTCAATATTTTCCACGGTTTTAGCATTGTTATCGCGCTTTTTGCCTTACGTTTCCTGGTGGGGCTTGCCGAAGCGCCTTCTTTCCCGGGCAACAGCCGTATTGTTGCCGCCTGGTTTCCGGCTCAGGAACGCGGCACTGCGGTCTCTATTTTTAACTCCGCACAGTATTTTGCCACGGTGATTTTTGCCCCCATCATGGGTTGGCTGACCTCAGAAGTTGGCTGGTCACATGTCTTCTTCTTTATGGGCGGCCTGGGTCTGTTGCTTAGCTTTATCTGGCTGAAGGTGATTTACGATCCTAAAGATCATCCGAGTGCCAATCAGGCAGAACTGGACTATATCGAAGCCGGCGGTGCGCTGATCAATATGGATCAGAAAAGCAATAAAGGCGGCAAGGTCGTTGGCAAAGGCTCTAAATTCCAGCAAATAAAACAGCTGCTTTCCACGCGCATGATGGTGGGCATCTATCTGGGACAATACTGCATTAACGCGCTGACCTATTTCTTTATCACCTGGTTCCCGATTTATCTGGTGCAGGAAAAAGGCATGTCGATCCTTAAAGCCGGCATGGTGGCCTCTATTCCCGCAGTTTCAGGTTTTCTCGGCGGTATTTTGGGCGGCGTGATTTCAGACTACCTGATGCGCCGCACCAACTCGCTAACCTTTGCGCGTAAATTTCCTATCGTGCTCGGTATGCTGCTCTCCATGTCGATGGTGATTTGCAACTATGTCACCACGGAATGGGTGGTGATTGCAGTGATGGCCATGGCCTTCTTTGGTAAAGGTCTGGGAGCGCTGGGCTGGGCAGTGTTGGCCGATACGGCACCGAAAGAAATCAGCGGACTTAGCGGCGGCTTGTTCAATATGTGCGGCAATGCCTCAGGCATCGTCACGCCAATCGCTATCGGCTATATCATTGCTGCCACGGGTTCATTTAATGGCGCATTGTTGTATGTCGCCATCCACGCCATGGTGGCCGTTGTTAGCTTCTTGTTTATTGTGCAGAAAATCGAACGTATTGAATTACGCGCTTACTAGCCGACTCAAGGTAGAAGGAAACAATGATGAGTACTCAAAGTTCGCCAGTGATCACCGATATGCAGGTTATTCCGGTGGCCGGACATGACAGTATGTTGCTGAACATTGGCGGTGCGCACGGTGCCTATTTCACTCGTAATATCGTCATTCTTAAAGACAGCGCCGGTAATACCGGCGTTGGTGAAGCCCCCGGCGGCGAAGTCATTTACCAAACCCTGGTGGATGCCATCCCGCAGGTCAAAGGCCGGGAAGTGGCGCGCATGAACACCCTGGTTCATGAGATCCACGTGGGGAATCAGTCCTCGGACTTTGACTCTTTTGGTAAAGGCGCCTGGACGTTTGAACTCCGCGTCAATGCGGTAGCGGCACTGGAAGCGGCCTTGCTCGATTTAATGGGCAAGTTCCTCGGCGTGCCGGTGGTTGAATTACTGGGGCCGGGTAAGCAGCGCGATGAAGTGACCGTGCTTGGTTACCTGTTTTATATTGGCGATCGTGAAAAAACCGATCTGCCTTATCAGGCCGGGGAAGGCCCAGGTGATGACTGGTATCATCTGCGTCATCAAAAAGCCATGGACAGTGCCGCCATAGTGCGCCTTGGCGAGGCAGCACAGGAGCGCTACGGCTTTAAGGATTTTAAACTCAAAGGCGGCGTATTGCCCGGTGAGCAGGAAATTGAAACTGTTACCGCGCTGCATAAACGTTTTCCGGATGCACGCATTACCGTCGATCCCAATGGTGCCTGGCTGTTGGATGAAGCCATTGGCCTGTGCAAAAACATGCAGGGGATCCTGACCTACGCCGAAGATCCCTGCGGTGCTGAACAGGGTTTCTCCGGCCGTGAAGTGATGGCCGAATTCCGCCGCGCTACCGGGTTGCCGGTGGCCACCAATATGATCGCCACCAACTGGCGTGAAATGCAGCATGCAGTAATGTTGCAGTCGATCGATATTCCGCTGGCCGATCCGCATTTCTGGACGATGCAGGGGGCGGTGCGCGTGGCGCAGCTGTGCAACGACTGGGGTTTAACCTGGGGTTGTCATTCAAATAATCACTTTGATATCTCCCTGGCGATGTTTACCCATGTGGGCGCGGCAGCGCCGGGTAAGCCGACGGCCATCGACACCCATTGGATCTGGCAGGAAGGCAACCAACGTCTGACCAAAGAGCCGCTGCAAATTAAAAACGGCAAAATCAAAGTGCCGGAAAAACCGGGACTTGGCATTGAAGTGGATATGGACCGCATCCATCAGGCCCATGAATTACATAAAAAACTGCCGAGCGGCGCCCGTAACGATGCGGCGGCTATGCAGTATTTAATCCCAGACTGGAAGTTCGATCGTAAGCGTCCGGCATTTGGTCGCAAATAGGAGCCGTTATGACAGCTGTATCTTCTACCCCGAAAATTGTTTCTATGCAGGTTGTACCCGTTGCCGGGCACGACAGCATGTTGTTGAATTTAAGCGGCGCGCATGCGCCGTTTTTTACCCGTAATATCCTGATCCTGAAAGATAACGACGGGCATACCGGTGTCGGGGAAGTCCCCGGTGGCGAAAAAATTCGTCAAACGCTGGCGGATGCCGAGCCATTGGTGGTCGGCAAAACCCTGGGTGAATATAAAAATGTGATGAGTGCCGTGCGTCAGCAATTTGCCGATCGCGATGCCGCCGGACGCGGGCTGCAAACCTTCGATCTGCGCACCACTATCCATGTCGTGACGGCGATTGAAGCGGCGATGCTGGATTTGCTTGGACAATATCTCAATGTCAGCGTCGCCTCATTATTGGGCGACGGCCAGCAGCGTGATGCTGTCGAGATGCTGGGTTATCTGTTCTATATCGGCGATGCCGACAAAACCAATTTGCCGTATCAGCATCAACGCGATGAGCGTTGTGACTGGTACCGTTTACGTCATGAAGAAGCTTTGACACCAGAGTCGGTGGTGCGTCTGGCAGAAGCGGCCTATGACCGCTATGGTTTCAACGATTTTAAACTCAAAGGCGGGGTGCTGCGCGGCAGCGAAGAGGCAGAAGCGGTCACCGCGTTGTCTCAGCGTTTTCCGCAGGCACGTATTACCCTCGATCCCAACGGTGCCTGGTCATTAAATGAAGCCATTGGTCTGGGTAAACAACTGCGTAATGTCTTGGCCTATGCGGAAGATCCGTGCGGTGCTGAGCAGGGCTTCTCCGGTCGCGAGATCATGGCCGAATTCCGTCAGGCCACCGGTTTGCCGACGGCGACTAATATGATTGCCACCGACTGGCGACAAATGGGTCATACCATTCAGTTAAAATCGGTGGATATCCCGCTGGCGGATCCGCATTTTTGGACGATGCAGGGTTCGGTACGTGTCGCGCAGATGTGCCATGAGTGGGGCTTGACCTGGGGTTCGCACTCCAACAATCACTTTGATATTTCTTTGGCGATGTTTACCCATGTTGCTGCTGCCGCGCCGGGCAAAATCACCGCCATTGATACCCATTGGATCTGGCAGGAAGGCAATCAGCGTCTGACCAAGGAACCATTGCAAATCAAAGGCGGGATGGTAAAAGTGCCTGAACGTCCTGGTTTGGGTATCGAGCTGGATAACGATCAACTGATGAAGGCGCACGAGCTGTATAAAAATATGGGATTGGGTGCCCGTGATGATGGTATTGGTATGCAGTTTTTGGTGCCAGACTGGAAGTTTGATCCCAAGAAGCCTTGTTTAGTGCGGTAGGTAGGGGGGCTTAAAAGTCAATTTTTTTACTTAAAAGGCAATTGGCTTTAGGGAAATTGTTTTTGGTTTTGGTTTGGGTTTTAATTGCAGATTTGCTTTTAAATTCAAGGTCAACTTCAACTTCAACTTCAACTTCAAGGTCAAGGGCATTCGCTGCGCTCACTGGGCGGCGGCCCAGACCGCCTCTCTCGCTTAAAAGTCAATTTACTCCGAGCAAAGGGTTTCGGTTTTATAATAGCGGTGGCAGCTTAACCCGCAGTGCCGAACCGACAAGGGGACTCGCAGTCGCTCGAGTCCCCTTGACCCCTGAGCTTTTTGGTGTTGTTGATATGTGTCGTGCCCTCGGTTGTAGTTCTTTCCAGTAACCCCGGCGCGTGGCCTAAACCACGCCGCTTCGCGGTCCCTTCACTCGGTCGCGAGCCAAAAGCGTCTCGCTCCACGTCGCTCAGCGTAGGGTTTGAATCGGCCAAGCGGCATTTACTGAAAAACCGGCAACATCGAAGGTCAACGGCGAACGACAAAAAGATAAAAAGATAAAAAGATAAAAAGTTTGCTGCTGAAACGGCACGGCGTATATAGCTTACTGGCACATTCAGAGACGGCGCCGCGCGAAGCGGAGGGAGACGTTTTTGGCTCCCGACCGAGCAAGGGGACTGCGCAGCAGCGCGGCTCGTGCCACGCAGGGGGTAACTGAAACATAGCCGGTAATAGGCAGCAGACGCATCAAAGACACCAAAAGGCCAAGGATTGTTAAGGAGCGGGCCAGCGCTCCTTAACTCGGTTCGGCACAGCGGGTTAAGTGGCCACCGCAATAATAAAACCGAAACAGCTCCTCGGAGTTAATTGACTTTAAGCCAAACCGGCACTGTTTACATAGCTAGTTGGCACATTCAGAGACGGCGCCGCGCGAAGCGGAGGGAGACGTTTTTGGCTCCCGACCGAGCAAGGGGACTGCGCAGCAGCGCGGCTCGTGCCACGCTGGGAGTGACTGAAACATAGCCGGTAATAGGCAGCAGACGCATTAACAACACCAAAAGGCCCAGGATTGTTAAGGAGCGGGCCAGCGCTCCTTAACTCGGTTCGGCACAGCGGGTTAAGTAGCCACCGCAATTATAAAACCGAAACAACTCCTCATAGCCCATTGATTTTAAAATCAGAAATTGCCATTTAAGCCCAACCGAAACAGCTCCTCTAAAGCCAATTGCCTTTTAAGCCAAAAAATTGCCATTTAAGCCAAACCGGCACTGTTTACATAGCTAGTTGGCACATTCAGAGGCGGCGCCGCGCGAAGCGGAGGGAGACGCTTTTGGCTCCCGACCGAGCAAGGGGACTGCGCAGCAGCGCGGCTCGTGCCACGCTCGGAGTCGCTGGAACATAGCCGGTAATAGGCAGCAGACGAATCAAAGACACCAAAAGGCCCAGGATTGTTAAGGAGCGGGCCAGCGCTCCTTAACTCGGTTCGGCACAGCGGGTTAAGTAGCCACCGCTATTATAAAACCGAAACAACTCCTCATAGCCCATTGACTTTTAAGTAGTAAATTGACATTTAAGCCCAAACCGAAACAATTCCTCTAAAGCCAATAGCCCTTTAAACCAAGAAATTGCCATTTAAGCCCTAAGCCTATCAAGTCACTGGCGCAGGATTAAACACTGCCAAGGCATTATGAATACCCCATTGATCTGACCAGGTTTTCTTGCGGCCACTGGCAATATCCAGAATAAAATGGAACAACTCCCAGCCAACATCCTCAATGGTGGCATCGCCAGTGGCAATAGTACCGGCATTGAGATCCATCAGATCAAACCAGCGGTCTGCCAGTGTGGTGCGGGTCGCCATCTTGATCACCGGTACGGCCAGCAAACCGTATGGCGTGCCGCGCCCGGTGGTAAATACCTGCACGGTAATACCCGAGGCCAACTGCTGGGTTCCGCAGACAAAGTCACTGGCTGGCGTTGCCGCATAAATCAGCCCGCGCTTGGTAGGACGTTGACCCGGAGACAGCACCTCAACAATGGCGCTGGTACCCGATTTGGCAATAGAACCGAGCGCCTTTTCCACCACGTTGGCCAGACCGCCTTTTTTATTGCCGGGAGACGGGTTAGCGCTGCGGTCAGTCAGACCATTGGCCAGATAATTGTCATACCAGGCCATTTCTTCCAGCAGACGTTTACCTACGCTTTCATCGGCAGCACGCGGCGTCAGCAAATGAATGGCATCGCGTACTTCGGTCACTTCCGAGAACATCACAGTCGCGCCACAGCGTACCAGCAAGTCCGAGGCAAAACCGACCGCAGGATTGGCGGTGACACCGGAGAAGGCATCGCTGCCGCCACACTGCGTACCTACCACCAGATCGGACACCGGACAGGTTTCACGCTGACGTTTGTTCAAACGCTGCAGATGGAAATGCGCCACAGTGAGGATATCGTCCACCATCGACTGAAAGCCGACATGCTTTTCATCTTGCAAACGCACAATTTTAGCGTCATCAAGAGAAATAGCCTGCACGTCAGAGGTTCCCTCCAGCAGTTTTTCCGGTTGCAGTTTTTCACAACCCAGACCGACAACCATCACCTCGCCACCAAAATTGGGGTTAAGCGCCAGGTTATGGATAGTGCGAATTGGCACCACCGCAGCAGGGGCATTGATTGCTACGCCACAGCCATAGAGATGATTAAGGCCCACCACACCATCGACGTTCGGATATTGCGGCAGTAGGTCGCGTTCGATGATTTTAACTACATAATCGACGACACCGGCCACGCAATGCACGCTAGTGGTAATACCGAGCAGATTTTTGGTACCCACACTGCCGTCTTTATTGCGATAACCCTCAAAAGTATACCCCTCAAGCGGTGGCAGCGCTGCCGGAACTCGCGTCGCCAGCGGCAGTGTCTCCAGTGCCGGAGCCAACGGCAGTTCAACCAGCGACTCATCAATCCAGCCGCCTTGCGGGATATTTCGTACGGCATAGCCAATAACTTCGCCATAACGAATTATATCTTCACCTTTGGCGATGGCTTGCAAAGCCACTTTATGGCCTTGAGGTATATGCTCAACCAATTCCAGGCCGTCGGCAAACCGCGTTCCGGCAGTGAGCCCGTTGTCATTAACAATAATGGCAACATTGTCACTCTCATGAACTTTTATATATAAGGCTTTGGCGGCCTGTTCCAATGTACGTGACATAAAAGTCTCCGCTTAAAAACGCTTTCTGTAATTAAAATCCTGGTTCTCGATTAAAAGAGTGGGTTTTAACGTTGTTCTCTGAAACTGAATGTTTACTTAGTCATGCAATACGGGTTAATGGCAACGATTATAAAGCAAACCCTTAGATTGCTCATTGTGCAATTGACTAGCTTTCAACGACTATAGCGCAATTTTCTCTGGCATATGATGGATAAAGTGTGACTCTTATCACTATTTTTTGTGAGGTTTATTTAGCTGCCAAAAGAATGTGATTTCTATCCCATCGGAATGTGACTTTGCCATGAAAAATGCGTTTATCAAGGCTGTATTATTGGGCGCTTGCACAGTGTTATTTCTGCTTTATCTTTTTATACTGGCTATACCCTCTGAAGGTAGCCTTAGCAAACAATACGGGTGAGTTATGGGCGTTAATCTTCCTAAAGGATCTTTATTGTTACAGGGATGAATAACCGCGAGTCCAGTACATTTAAAAACATTGGTGGAATTAAAAATGATGTCTATGACTGGCCGCAACGTGTTATTGAGAGGGAAAAAATGAGTGTTCAATCTATTACTACGGAGAATAAGCAGACCCACGTCCGTTATATTATTTTGCTTATTATCTTTATTATTACCGCTGTTAACTACGCAGACCGTGTCACCCTGTCAATAGCAGGCACCGAAGTATCGAAAAGTCTGGGGCTGGACGTTGTCGATTTGGGCAAAATATTTTCCGCTTTTGGTATTTCGTATCTATTAATGCAGCTACCTGGCGGCTGGTTACTTGACCGCTTTGGTACTATTAAAGTTTATACCTATAGTCTGGTTTTCTGGTCGTTCTTTACTCTGTTACAGGGTTTCGTTGGCTGGTTTCCGGTTGCCTATGCAGTAATGTCACTGTTTTTACTTCAGTTTCTATTGGGCTTTGCCGAGGCGCCGGCATTTCCTGCCAATGCCAGAATGGTGGCAGCCTGGTTTCCGGCCAAAGAGCGCGCCACCGCTTCATCTATTTTTAATGCGGCGCAGTATTTCTCGCTGGCGATCTTCTCGCCCTTTCTCGGCTGGCTGACCTATGCCTGGGGATGGCAAAACGTCTTTGTCGTGATGGGTGTTATTGGCTTTGTGCTGACTATTTTCTGGGTGAAGTTTGTACGTAACCCTCTCGATCATCCCGGGGTTTCGGCCAGTGAGCTGAAATATATCGAGCAGGGCGGTGCCGTGGTCAATATGGACCAGGACAGAAGTAAAACGGGCAAAAAAGGACCGAAATGGGACTATGTTCGTCAATTGCTGAGTAGCCGCATGATGCTGGGTATTTTCTTTGGCCAATATTTCCTTAATACCATCACCTGGTTTTTCCTCACCTGGTTTCCCATTTATCTGGTGCAGGAAAAAGGCATGTCGATTCTGAAAGTCGGCCTGATTGCCTCTATTCCGGCTATGTGTGGATTTTGTGGCGGTATCCTCGGTGGCGTGGTGTCTGACCATTTGCTTAAACGCGGCTTCTCACTGACTGCGGCACGTAAAATTCCTATCGTCTGCGGCATGATCCTCGCCTCTGGCATCATTCTTTGTAATTACACCAATAACAATGTGTTAGTGGTGGCCTTAATGGCACTGGCCTTTTTTGGCAAAGGGTTTGGTGCCCTGGGTTGGCCGGTGATTGCCGATACCGCCCCTAAAGAGATGGTGGGTATGTGCGGGGCTATCTTCAATATTTTCGGTAATGTCGCTTCAATTGTTACCCCTTTGCTGATTGGCTATCTGGTTAAAGGTTTACATTCATTTAATAGCGCACTGATCTTTGTTGGCTGTTCTGCGCTGATGTCGATGCTCTGTTATTTGCTGGTTGTGGGTGAAATCAAGCGCCTGGAATTCAAGAAAAACTAATCTGAGATGGAGCCGGACGATGCTGACTGTCCGCTCCCATAATTGAGGTTTCGTATGAGTAATCAAGTGATCACAAACCGTTTTCGTCAGGATTTGCTGGCAGGGAAAACCGTAATCGGTTGCTGGTGTGCACTGAGTAATCCGATTTCGACAGAAGTTCTCGGACTGGCGGGCTTTGACTGGTTGTTGCTCGATGGTGAACATGCGCCAAATGATATCACCAGCTTTGTGCCACAGCTGATGGCGCTTAAAGGCAGCAAAAGTGCCCCAGTGGTTCGGCCACCAACCAATGAGCCGGTGGTGATCAAACGCCTGCTGGATATCGGCTTTGCCAACTTTTTGGTGCCTTTTGTCGAAACTCGTGAGCAGGCGGAACGTGCCGTGGCTTCTACCCGTTACCCGCCAGCCGGTATCCGCGGCGTGTCAGTTTCTCATCGCGGCAATATGTTCGGCACTGTGGCCGACTACTTCGCCAACAGTAACGACAACATCAGTGTGATGGTGCAGATCGAAAGCCAGCAAGGGGTCGACAATATTGATGCCATCGCCGCAGTTGACGGTATTGACGGGATTTTTGTCGGGCCAAGCGATTTGGCTGCGGCTCTCGGCCATTTGGGTAATGCCGGCCATGCCGATGTGCAGGCAGCAATCAAACATATCTTTGACCGTGCCAAAGCGCAGGGCAAACCAAGCGGCATTCTGGCACCGGTTGAAGCCGATGCCCGCCGCTATATGGAATGGGGCGCAACCTTTGTTGCCGTGGGCAGCGATTTGGGTGTTTTTCGCGCCGGGACTCAGGCGTTGTGCGACCGTTTCACTAAATAACTAATGAGGTAGTAAGTATGAAAATCGGATTTATTGGCCTGGGTATCATGGGCAAACCCATGAGTAAAAATCTGCTGAAAGCGGGCTATTCACTGGTCGTACTGGATAATAACCCGGTCGCGGTCGCGGAACTGGTTGCCGCGGGCGCTGAAAAAGCAGACTCACCCAAGGCGATTGCGGCACAAAGCGATATAATTATCACTATGCTGCCTAACTCCCCACAGGTAAAAGAAGTGGCGCTGGGCCAAAACGGCATTCTCGAAGGTGCGCGTGAAGGCACTATCCTGATTGATATGAGCTCGATTGCCCCTTTGGCCAGTCGTGAAGTCAGTGAAGCGCTGGCGGCGAAAAAAGTCATTATGCTCGATGCGCCGGTCAGCGGCGGTGAACCAAAAGCCATTGACGGTACCTTGTCAGTAATGGTCGGCGGCGACAAAGCGGTCTTTGATCAATGCTACGAAGTGATGAAATGTATGGCCGGTTCTGTGGTGCATACCGGTGATATCGGTGCCGGTAATGTCACCAAACTGGCTAACCAGGTGATCGTCGCGCTGAATATTGCCGCCATGTCAGAAGCCCTGGTGCTGGCGACCAAAGCCGGGGTGGATCCGGATCTGGTATTCCAGGCAATTCGTGGTGGCCTGGCGGGCAGCACGGTGTTGGAAGCCAAAGCACCGATGGTGATGGATCGCAATTTCAAACCCGGTTTCCGTATCGATCTGCATATCAAAGATTTGGCCAATGCCCTGGATACCTCTCATAGCGTTGGCGCGCAACTGCCGCTGACCGCCATGGTGATGGAAATGATGCAAGCGCTGAAAGCCGACGGTCACGGACAATCTGACCATAGCGCTTTGGCACGCTATTATGAAAATCTGGCGAAAGTTGAAGTGACCCGGTAGTCGCTCGGGAGTCGCACCGTCGTTTGGCGGTGAACTCCCGGCTGATTAGGTGTAAATCTGACAGGACGCATTTTCACAGCCGTGCGGATTGTTTATGAAAGTGGATTATTTATGAAAATAGTAATCGCACCGGATTCATTCAAAGAAAGTTTGTCTGCCTTGGATGTGGCAACGGCCATTGAAAGTGGCTTCCGTGAAATTTTTCCCCAGGCAGAGTATATCAAGCTGCCTGTGGCTGACGGAGGCGAGGGCACAGTGGAAGCCATGGTGGCAGCAACCGGGGGACGAGTGGTGGCGGTTAAGGTCACCGGCCCACTCGGTCAGCCGATCGACGCTTTCTTCGGACTTTCTGGCGATGAAAAAATAGCTTTTATCGAAATGGCGGCGGCTAGCGGTTTGGAATGCGTACCGCCCGCCAAACGGAATCCATTAAAAACCACCTCCTTTGGCACCGGAGAGTTGATTAAAAATGCCCTGGATCACGGTGTGGAACATTGCATCATCGGTATCGGCGGTAGTGCTACCAACGACGGCGGAGCCGGTATGGTCCAGGCGTTGGGTGTCAGATTGTTGAGCAAAGAGGGGAAAGAGATTGGTTTAGGCGGCGGTGAGCTGATTAATCTGGCAAAAATCGACGTCAGTGGTCTCGATGAGAGAGTAAAAAAATGCCGCTTTGAAGTCGCCTGTGATGTCACTAATCCGCTCACTGGCGCGAAAGGGGCAACGGCAGTGTTTGGCCCACAAAAAGGGGCGACGCCAGAGATGATCACTCAGCTTGACGGCTATCTGCAACACTATGCCCAGGTTATTCACCAGCAGTTGGGGATTGACGTTGAGCACGTTCCAGGAGCCGGGGCAGCCGGGGGAATGGGGGCGGCGCTGTATGGTTTCTGTCATGCCGAGCTGCGTCAGGGAATTGAGATTGTCACCGAAGCCCTGGGGCTGGACGCGCTGGTGAAAGATGCCACCCTGGTGATCACCGGGGAAGGTCGCATCGACAGCCAGAGTATCAATGGCAAGGTGCCGATCGGCGTGGCGCGCATAGCCAAGCGCTATAATAAACCCGTTATTGCCATTGGTGGCAGTCTGACCAAAGACGTGGAT
Organism: Rouxiella aceris; assembly: GCF_012933545.1. Taxonomy (GTDB): domain Bacteria; phylum Pseudomonadota; class Gammaproteobacteria; order Enterobacterales; family Enterobacteriaceae; genus Rouxiella; species Rouxiella aceris. Next base: position 267,061 of record NZ_JAADJU010000006.1, read on the forward strand.
GTGGTTTATGAGCACGGTCTGGATGCGGTATTCAGCGTGCTGTATAGCATTTGCACGCTGGAAGATGCACTGGACAATGCGGCTGATAATTTGCGCAAAGCGGCGCGTAATATTGCAGCGACTATCCGTCTGGCGCAAAAAATGTAACCTCATTGCCGAGGTGTGTCTTAAAAGCCGATATCTTGCAGTCAGGGTATCGGCTTTTTATTGCCTGCTTGCCTGACACCGTTAATGCTGTTGCAAATGGGTTTTTGCATCGCGGATAACATTGTCAATTTCATCGATAAGCTCAAACCACTCCGGCTCCAGTTCTTCGAGGGGCACGTTTTTGCGCAGCTGTTGTTCAATGTAAAAACACAGTTGTTTTAAACGGGGCACGCCGCTGTAGCTGCAACTGCCATGCAGTTTATGGATTAACGCTAAAATATCGTCGTCCTGTTTGCCCTGGCTAATGGCGGTAACGCGCTCACTGACCTGCGGCAAAAAGTCGACCAGCATCTGTAGCAAATCTTTGGCCAGCGTCTCTTTATTGGCCGACTGGCGCAGTGCCAGCGCCCAGTCCAGTGTCCTGGGTACGGAGGTTTCTATCGGTTTATCTTCGTAAGCGAGAGTCAACGCCGATGCCTGCAAGGCACTGGCATGATAGCGAGACAGCACGGTTTTCAGCATGCCTTCGTCAATGGGTTTTGAAAGATAATCCTCCATACCCGCTTTGATAAATTGCTCTCTTTCACCGCTCAATGCATGGGCAGTTACTGCCACAATCGGTGTATTGCTGTGATGAGGCAAAAGATGAATCAGCTCACTGGTGCGAATACCGTCAATATTGGGCATTTGGATATCCATTAAAATTACATCCATATTGACGTTTTTTGCCAGCTCAATCGCCTCTTCTCCGCTGTTGCACAGCAACGTGGTTTCTACCAGTTCCTCAAGCAGGGCGCCGATAAGCTTTAGATTTGCCGGATTATCATCGACCGCCATCACCGTCATTGGCAGCCGTTGGCTACTGCCCTGATCCTGGTCGTTGTCTGCTGCCTGCGAGTTTTCCAGCAAAAAGGGCAGCAGGCGAACGCTGGAGACGGGCTTGCTGACACAGGCGTATACCCCTTTGCTTTTCAGTTGCTCAGCCGATATCTGGAACTGGCTGGGTAGCGCCAGGATCAGACGATCGCTGACATCCAGCAGCTTCTGCAGGTGTTCGTCATAGTCGGTAAGATGATGGTTAAGACGGATCGGCAGACCATAGAGGATAAAATCGTAATGTTTGTCCGGCAACTGGCTGAGGCTGGTGCGATAGATCACTTCCACCGGCGTGGCGGCCATCACTTCTTTGACTGCTTTGGCGGCCGTTGGATTGGCCTCGATATAGGCTAATTTTTTACCTTGCAGGCAAGCCATGGAGAGTGGGGTGTGATGATGGTTTTCGTTGAGCTCAAGGGTGATATGAAACCAGAAGGTTGAACCGCGACCTGGCTGGCTGTAAAAACTGATATCGCCGCCCATTTCCTTGACCAGCCGCTGGGTGATCACCAGCCCCAGTCCGGTGCCACCATGACGGCGGGTTATACTGGCATCCGCCTGGCGGAAAGCCTGGAACAACTGTGACTGCTGGCGCTCTGAGATACCGATGCCGGTATCATGGATTTGTACCTCCAACTCCACTTGCAAATTGTTTTGCGAGCGTAATTCCACATTGATATCAATATTGCCATTTTCGGTGAATTTAATGGCATTACCCAGTAAGTTGGTGACAACTTGCTGTAGACGCATCGGATCGCCAAGCACATCTTCCGGCACATTGTTATGCACGTTGATGGTCAGCTCCAGCCCTTTGTCATGGGCACTGTGGGCCAGCAAAATGACCACCTCGTCGAGCATTTCGCGCAGGGAGAACGGAATATGCTCCAGCACCAGCTTGCCCGCTTCCAGCTTGGAAAAGTCGAGCACGTCATTAATGATGGTCAGCAGGTTATTGGCCGATCGTTCGATGGTTTGCAGATAGTCGGTTTGCGTCGGGGACAGCTGGGTTTTTAGCGTCTGTCGGGTAAATCCAATCACGCCATTAAGCGGCGTACGCAGTTCGTGCGACATATTGGCCAAAAACTCGGACTTGATCCTCGCTGCTTCCTGGGCGCGTTTTTTGGCCAGATCCAGCTCAACGTTCTGGATCTCCATTTGTTCCAGGGTCTCCCGCAGATCCGAGGTGGCCTGATCGATATTCTGCTGCACTTCTTCGTGATAGGCGGTCAATGACATGGCCATCGAGTTAATGCCGTTTTTCAGCATATTGAGTTCGCCAAGCATATTGCCCTCAACCCGGCTGTCGAGCTGACCGCGGCGAATGCGGTCCACGGTATTGACCATATTGCGGATGGGACCGGTAACATCGCGCATCAGGCGATAGGCAAACAGCGTGGCGATGCCCAGGCAAGAGAGCAGCAACAAGGCGGAGACAAAGGCTTCCTGATACTGCTGCAGGCGCACCGAACTGAGATCCAGCTCAATGGCGATATAGCCCAGATTGTGATCGGCCGACTCGCGAAAGGCGTCATCATCGGCAAGGGTATTATTTTCCGCCAGAATGGGCGTTCGCAGGATAATCGAGTCGCCGGTGTGCTCCTGCGACAGTTCCTGAGGCAGCGGGGTGCCGGGTTTCACCTGTAATAGCGTGCCGTCGCGCAGTGAATTGGAGGTGGAAAACAGTTTGTTGTCGCCATCATAGACGCTGATGGCGCGCACAATCTCAGAGTGGGTGCGGTGCAGACGATCAATCACGCGGGTAATGGGAGCTCGCTCGCGTAATGTCATGCCGTACTCACTGGCTACCGCCAGGGGTTCTATAATACTGGCACCTGCGTCGATTAACTGGTTCTGCAACTCATTGTAACGATGCACCACAAAAAAGGTGCTGAGCAGCAAACCGATCATCAATGTCGGTGCCAGAATCAGAATCATCATCCGTGCCCGAAGGCTATATTTGGTCATGGGGTTCCAATGTGGGAGAATTGGTAACTGAACTGAAGTATACCCAAAGTCCTTGCCGACAAGCGAACGCTGTCACGCCTAAGACAATAGTGACAGAAGCAACGGCTGTCTATGTGCTGGATGCGGCAAGTGTACACCTCACCGGACGCCGACTTCGGTGAGTAACAGGGACAAGAGACGCCAATACATCTGCAACATACAAGATGAAGGGTATAAGTTTAATAAACCAGTGTGCAAACAACAATCATGGCCCAATTTTACTCCCCCAACCGGCGCGTAACGACCCGGCAAACGATAACGGTAACGGCAACTGACCTGGATGTCTTTGGACAAGGGGTAGCTCACCATAACGGTAAAGCAATTTTTGTCAGCGGGCTGCTGCCGGGTGAACAGGCAGAAGTGACACTGAGCGAGGATAAACGCCACTACGCCAAAGGGCGGGTCAAGCGTTTACTGACCACCAGCGAGCAACGGATTACCCCCGCCTGCCCACATTTTTCGGTGTGTGGTGGCTGCCAACAGCAACATGCCAGCGTGGCCTTGCAGCAAAGCAGCAAGGCTGAGGCGCTACTGCATTTGATGGCCCGCGAGACCGGCATCAATGTTGAACCGGCAGCGGTCATTGCCGATCAACCCTACGGTTATCGCCGTCGGGCAAAACTTGGCTTGCAGATTGCTTGCGCCAAGGCGGGAGCAAAGAATATGCCGACGCTGGGGAAAATCCCCAAAAAGACGGCGCAGACCTCGGCAACACTGGTTATGGGGTTTCGCCAGGAAGGGTCAAACTCGCTGGTGAATGTCACCCGGTGTCCGGTGTTACGCCCGGAACTGGAGCAACTGTTGGTGCCACTGCACCACTGTTTGTCCAGGCTTAACGCAGTTAACCGTCTGGGACACGTGGAATTGGTGTTGGCGGATAACGGTCCGGTGGTGGTGCTGCGCCATCTTGATCCGCTGGATGACGCCGATCGTCAACATCTGCTGGACTTTGCCCGGCAGCATCAGTTGGCGTTGTTTTTGGCTGCCGACAGCGATGAACTGGAAAAGCTGTGCGGTGAGGCTCCCTTTTACCAGATTGACGGCGTAGACCTCTATTTCAGTCCGCGAGATTTTATTCAGGTTAATGCAGCGGTAAACCAAAAAATGGTCGCCCAGGCGTTAACCTGGCTGGATATTCAGCCGCAGGACCGCGTTTTGGATCTGTTTTGCGGTATGGGCAACTTTACCTTGCCGATGGCAAAACGGGCAAAGCAGGTTGTCGGCATAGAAGGAGTTGCCACGCTGGTGGCGAATGGGCAAGATAACGCTAAGCGTAATCATTTATCCCATGTCTCTTTTTTCCATGAGAATCTTGAGGACGACGTGAGCCGGCAACCCTGGGCGGTGCAAGGATTCGATAAAGTGTTATTGGATCCTGCGCGTGCCGGTGCGGCCGGTGTCATGGCGCATATTATAAAGTTGGATCCCCGGCGGGTGGTGTATGTCTCTTGCAATCCCACGACGCTGGCGCGCGACAGCAAGATTTTGTTGGCGGCGGGCTATCGACTGGCCGAGGTGCGGATGCTGGATATGTTCCCGCATACCGGTCATCTTGAATCGATGGCTTTGTTTATCAACCAGTCTGGTGCTTAAATTATATACCCAGAGTGATGGGCGTTGCCGCAGGGCAGCAAACGGGCACTCCAGCGCGTTCATTGGAACGACGCGGGTGTTCAAGTACGACGGGTATACCAGAAACGTAGGGAGAGGTTATGGTTGCGGTAAGAAGTGCACATTTGAATACGGCTGGCGAATTTGCGCTTGACGAGTGGATCACAACTTTAGGCATCTCCAGCCCGCAATCATGTGAGCGTTTAGCCGAAACCTGGCGTTACTGCGAAAAACAGACGCAAGGACATCCTGATGCCTCGCTGCTGCTGTGGCGCGGGCTGGAAATGGTCGAAATCCTTTCCACCCTGAGTATGGATATCGACAGTATGCGCGCGGCGCTGCTGTTCCCGCTGGTTGATGATGGCATTATCGATGAAAACACGCTGACCGAGCAGTTTGGCAAGGGGATTACCGACCTGGTGCAGGGTGTGCGTGATATGGATGCCATTCGTCAGCTTAAAGCGACGCAAAATGACGACTCCATGGGCGCCGAGCAGGTGGATAACGTCCGCCGCATGCTGCTGGCCATGGTGGAAGATTTCCGCTGCGTGGTGTTAAAGCTTGCCGAACGTATTGCCCATCTGCGCGAAGTCAAAGACGCGCCGGAAGAGGAGCGCGTGCTGGCGGCCAAGGAGTGTAGCAATATCTACGCCCCACTGGCCAACCGCCTGGGTATTGGCCAGTTAAAATGGGAGCTGGAGGATTTTTGCTTCCGTTATCTGCACCCGGACGAATATAAGCGCATCGCCAAACTGCTGCACGAACGCCGCATCGACCGCGAACAATATATTGATGACTTTGTCTCCACCGTGCGCAGCGCCATGGCAGAAGAGGGCATCAAAGTCGACGTCTATGGTCGGCCAAAACATATCTACAGCATCTGGCGCAAGATGCAGAAAAAATCCCTCTCCTTTGACGAACTGTTCGACGTGCGTGCGGTGCGCGTGGTGGTAGAACGTTTGCAGGACTGCTACGCCGCTTTAGGTATTGTCCACACCCATTTCCGTCATCTGCCCGATGAGTTTGATGACTATGTCGCCAACCCCAAGCCGAACGGTTATCAGTCGATACATACCGTGGTGCTGGGACCGCGTGGCAAAACTCTCGAGGTACAGATCCGTACCCGACAAATGCATGAAGATGCCGAACTGGGTGTCGCTGCCCACTGGAAATACAAAGAAGGTACTGCCGTGGTCGGTGGCCGCAGCGGGGGCTATGAAGGGCGTATCGCCTGGCTGCGCAAGCTGATTGCCTGGCAGGAAGAGATGGCCGATTCCGGCGAAATGCTCGACGAAGTACGCAGTCAGGTATTCGACGATCGGGTGTATGTCTTTACGCCGAAGGGGGATGTGGTCGATCTGCCGATGGGTTCGACGCCGCTGGACTTTGCCTATCATATCCACAGCGATGTCGGTCACCGCTGCATCGGTGCCAAGATTGGCGGGCGTATTGTGCCCTTTACCTATCAGTTACAGATGGGCGACCAGGTGGAGGTGATTACCCAGAAGCACCCGAACCCAAGCCGCGACTGGCTGAATCCAAGCCTCGGTTATATTACTACCAGCCGTGGCCGCTCAAAAATTCACAACTGGTTCCGCAAGCAGGATCGCGACAAAAACATTTTGGCGGGCAGACAGATCCTCGACGAGGAGCTCGATCGTCTGGATATCAGTCTGAAAGATGCCGAAAAACTGCTGTTGCCGCGTTATAACGTGCATTCGCTCGACGAGATCCTGGCGGCGATTGGCAATGGTGATATTCGCCTGAACCAGATGGCCAACTATCTGCAGTCACAGTTGAAGAAACCGAGCGCCGAGCAGCTAGACAGCGAAGCGTTACGTCAGCTGACGCAGAAAAGCACCCGGCCGCCGGTGCGTAACGGTGCCAAGGACAATGGCCGCGTGGTGGTAGAAGGCGTCGGCAATCTGATGCACCACATTGCCCGCTGCTGCCAACCGATCCCGGGCGACGAAATCGTCGGCTTTATCACCCAGGGGCGCGGTATTTCCATTCACCGTGCCGACTGCGATCAGCTTGAAGATCTTCGCTCCCATGCGCCGGAACGTATCGTTGACGCCGTCTGGGGCGAAAGCTACTCCAGTGGTTATTCGCTGGTGCTGCGCGTGGTGGCCAACGACAGGAGTGGCCTGCTGCGTGATATCACCACCATTCTGGCCAACGAAAAAGTTAACGTGCTTGGCGTGGCCAGCAGGAGTGATACCAAAAAACAGTTGGCAACCATCGATATGGATATCGAGATCTACAACCCGCAGGTGTTGAGTCGGGTGATTGCCAAACTCAATCAGCTTCCCGATGTGATCGACGCCAAACGATTGCACGGCAGTTGAGACGCGCTATGCCCGCTGTTGCAGGGTACTGTCAGGCATCAGACGCCGCGGTATCCTGCAACAGCGGGACCTCTCTCAAGGTCCGATATCCGGGCCTGTTTTACCGGTAACGAAAACGGACGATCACTATGACCACTTTGCCCCCTCTGCAACGCCTGCTGTCTATCATGAAAACACTGCGCGACCCGGTTGCCGGTTGCCCGTGGGATAAAGAGCAGACTTTCGCCACTATCGCCCCTTATACCCTGGAAGAGACTTACGAAGTGCTCGACGCCATTGAACGCCAGGATTTTGCCGATCTGCGCGATGAGCTGGGTGATCTGCTGTTCCAGGTGGTGTTTTACGCCCAGATGGGCAGCGAGCAGGGATTATTTGACTTTGATGATATCTGTACCGCCATTTCAGACAAACTCGAGCGGCGCCATGAGCATATTTTCAACGTTGAAAACACCACGCCAGCGGCGTTAACCAGTCGTGATGTGTTGGTGAACTGGGAGAAAGGCAAGACGCAGGAGCGCGCGGATAAAGCTCTGTTCTCGGCGCTGGACGATATTCCTGGCAACCTGCCGGCCTTGATGAAGGCGCACAAGATCCAGAAACGTTGCGCCAACGTCGGCTTTGACTGGACGACGCTGGGACCGGTGCTGGACAAGGTCTATGAAGAGATCGACGAAGTGATGTTTGAAGCCAAACAGGCAGTGGTCGACGAAGAGAAACTGGGCGAGGAAATTGGCGATATGCTGTTTGCGACCGTCAATCTGTCACGGCACCTGGGTCATAAGGCCGAGGGCGCGCTTCAGGCGGCCAATCGCAAATTTGAACGTCGTTTTCGTCAGGTTGAGCAAATAATTCACCATGCCGGTCTGAAAATGGAAGAGGCCAGCCTGGAACAGATGGAAGAGGCCTGGCAACAGGTCAAACAGCTGGAAAAATCAGGGGCTAATTAAAATTTACGTTGCTGTGATCAATATCAAGATCCCGTAACACGCCGCTGCTAACATAGCTTTCGTCAATAAAGTGGCGGCAAAGGCCATAAAAGTTAATAAATTGAATTATAAAGCGTTTTTTTGTCGTCTACGCCTTATTATTTTAAATATTTCACATTAGTTGTCTGTTTTATAAGGGTTTTACGATGTTCAGACCCAAAGTGTCAAGGCGAGGGGTTGCCGGAGGGTCGGCAGGTGAAGAGAGTAAAACGATTGTTTGTGGCGCACTCAAGGTTCGGGTATACTGCTTTCCCGTCTTGGTTATTCCATCGTCTTTAAACCTAACCTCTCAGGTTCAGCATGACAACTAATTATATTTTTGTGACCGGCGGGGTCGTATCCTCTCTGGGTAAAGGCATTGCCGCAGCCTCTTTGGCGGCTATTCTCGAAGCCCGTGGCCTGAACGTTACCATCATGAAACTCGATCCCTACATCAACGTGGATCCGGGTACCATGAGCCCAACCCAGCATGGGGAAGTCTTCGTTACCGAAGATGGCGCGGAAACCGATCTCGATCTGGGTCACTACGAACGTTTTATTCGTACCAAAATGACCCGTCGCAATAACTTCACCACCGGTCGTATTTATTCCGATGTCCTGCGCAAAGAGCGTCGGGGTGATTATCTCGGTGCGACTATCCAGGTTATCCCGCATATCACCAACGCCATCAAAGAACGCATCATTGAAGGCGGTGAAGGGCATGACGTGGTATTGGTCGAAATCGGCGGCACCGTAGGTGACATCGAGTCTTTGCCTTTCCTTGAAGCTATTCGCCAGATGGCGGTAGATGTCGGCCGTGAACATACGCTGTATATGCACCTGACCCTGGTGCCTTATATGGCTGCCGCCGGTGAAGTGAAAACCAAACCGACGCAACACTCCGTAAAAGAACTGCTATCCATCGGTATTCAGCCAGACGTGCTGATCTGTCGTTCCGATCGCTCGGTTCCTGCCAACGAAAGAGCAAAAATCGCCCTGTTCTGCAACGTGCCAGAGAAAGCGGTTATCTCATTAAAAGACGTTGATTCCATTTATAAAATCCCGGCGCTATTGAAATCACAGGGCCTGGACGATTATATTTGTAAACGATTCAGCTTAAGCTGCAAAGAAGCCGACTTGGCCGAATGGGAACAGGTTGTCTACGAAGAAGCCAACCCGGGCGGCGAAGTATCTATCGGTATGGTCGGTAAATATACCGAACTGCCAGATGCCTACAAGTCAGTGATCGAAGCGTTGAAACACGCTGGCCTGAAAAACCGTCTGACGGTCAATATCAAGCTGATCGATTCCCAGGATGTAGAAACCCGCGGCGTGGAAATGCTCAAGGGGCTGGATGCGATTTTGATCCCTGGTGGCTTCGGCTATCGCGGCGTAGAAGGCAAGGTAATGACTGCCCGCTATGCCCGTGAAAACAATATTCCTTATCTGGGCATTTGCCTGGGTATGCAGGTCGCGCTGATGGAGTTTGCCCGTAATGTCGTGGGCATGGAAAACGCCAACTCTACCGAATTTGTGCCAGACTGTAAGTACCCTGTCGTGGCACTGATTACCGAATGGCGCGATGAAAACGGTAACGTCGAAGTGCGTTCCGAAAACAGTGATTTAGGCGGCACTATGCGTGTCGGTGGACAACAATGCCACCTGACCGAAGGTAGCCTGGTTCGCCAGATGTACGGTGAGCCGACTATAGTTGAACGTCATCGTCACCGCTATGAAGTAAACAATATGCTGTTGAAACCTATCGAAGCAGCGGGTTTACGCGTAGCAGGTCGCTCTGGCGATAAGCAACTGGTGGAAATTATCGAGTTGCCAAACCACCCATGGTTTGTTGCTTGCCAGTTCCATCCGGAATTTACGTCTACGCCGCGTGATGGTCACCCGTTGTTTGCAGGCTTTGTGAAGGCTGCCGGTGAGTATCAGAAGCGTCAGGTAAAATAAAATACAAGGGAAGCGATGTGCCGCCCGAGTGCGGTGCATCACTTGTCTGAAGCTTTAGTTTAACTTGTACTGAGGAAATCCTAATGTCCAAAATCGTTAAAGTGCTCGGTCGTGAAATCATCGACTCCCGTGGTAACCCGACCGTAGAAGCTGAAGTTCATCTGGAAGGCGGTTTCGTAGGTCTGGCTGCTGCGCCATCAGGTGCATCAACAGGTTCTCGCGAAGCGCTGGAATTACGTGACGGCGACAAATCCCGTTTCCTGGGCAAAGGCGTAACCAAAGCAGTTGCAGCGGTTAACGGTCCTATCGCTCAGGCAGTAATGGGTAAAGACGCGAAAGACCAGGCTAACATCGACAAGATCATGATCGACCTCGATGGTACCGAAAACAAATCTCAATTCGGTGCTAACGCGATTCTGGCTGTTTCCCTGGCTGCTGCTAAAGCGGCTGCTGCTTCAAAAGGCATGCCTCTGTATGAGCACATCGCTGAACTGAATGGCACCCCAGGCGTATTCTCTATGCCACTGCCTATGATGAACATCATCAACGGCGGCGAACATGCCGACAACAACGTCGACATCCAGGAATTCATGATCCAGCCTGTTGGCGCTAAAACTCTGAAAGAAGCTGTGCGTATGGGTTCTGAAGTGTTCCACACCCTGGCTAAAGTTCTGAAATCCAAAGGTATGGGTACTGCTGTTGGTGACGAAGGTGGCTATGCGCCAAACCTGGGTTCTAACGCAGAAGCACTGGCTGTTATCGCTGAAGCAGTAAAAGCTGCCGGTTATGTGCTGGGCAAAGACATCACTCTGGCAATGGACTGTGCGGCTTCCGAGTTCTACAAAGACGGCAAATATGTGCTGGCTGGCGAGAACAACAAAGCGTTCACTTCTGAAGAGTTCACCCACTTCCTGGAAGACCTGACCAAAGATTACCCAATCGTTTCTATCGAAGACGGTTTGGACGAATCTGACTGGGATGGTTTTGCTTACCAGACCAAAGTCCTGGGCGACAAAATCCAGCTGGTTGGTGACGATCTGTTCGTAACCAACACCAAGATCCTGAAAGAAGGTATCGATAAAGGCATCGCTAACTCCATCCTGATCAAATTCAACCAGATCGGTTCACTGTCCGAAACTCTGGCTGCGATCAAAATGGCGAAAGACGCTGGCTACACTGCCATCATCTCTCACCGTTCAGGCGAAACCGAAGATGCAACTATCGCTGACCTGGCGGTAGGTACTGCAGCTGGCCAAATCAAAACTGGTTCTATGAGCCGTTCTGACCGTGTTGCCAAGTACAACCAACTGATCCGTATCGAAGAAGCGCTGGGTTCACGCGCTCCTTTCAACGGTCTGAAAGAAGTTAAAGGTCAGTAATTACTGGCCCTGGCTTTGCAGCAACCCGCTGCGGCGCTGAGAGATATCTAATCACTCAGCGCTACTAAACCAACCCGATAGTACGGAAGGTTTTGGCGAGGTGTCTGAAAACAGTATTCAGTTCTGTTGTTCTAAAAATTAGCGGAGAGTATCGCAAGATATTCTCCGCTAATATTATCTACACCCTCCCTGGTCATAGCCTCCCATGCCGTAAGTTTGACAAAACGAGCAGCCGTTCACTCCAACCTGTATCATATCCAGATCACACTTGTTCTTTATGTTGGCGTTTTGTGTGCCCTTCGTCAGCCTCAGGCTGTTTTTGAGCTCGTAGTTCCTGCGGCAAATCGGCATTTTCCAGCGATGCATATTTGTTGTCTTCATCACTCATGGCATTTTTAAAACCTTTGATTGACGTCCCCAGGTCGGCCCCCAGTGAGCTCAGCTTTTTGGTGCCAAAAAGCAGAACCACAATAATGACGATAATTAATAACTGCCAGATACTTATGCCCGCCATATATATTCCTTATTGCCAAATAATAATTAAAGGCGTGCGGGATATACGCCTTGGTATAAACGATGAAACAGGAATTATCGTATCCAGATCGGATAGATTTCCGTCAGCTATTGCCTGGCGATAGCGCAAGACATTCAAAGTAAGCCAGGTTAGGATAAATGATAGCCTTGCTCTGTGCGTGCATCAGTGGTTTCTGCTACGGTTTCGCTGCTATTATGATGTCAGGTATCTGATTATTAAGTACATCATCACTGCTTCTGCCCAGTTTGGGTAAACGGCCAATGGTTTTTTCTTTAATGTCTCCAAACCAAAATTCCGGTTCAATTCGAATTTTCATACTTTTCACTTTAAAGCTGGGCGTGTAATTACCCAGTTCAGAGAAGTCCGTCACCCTCGGGGTGGCAAAAACGTTGCCTTTATAATTGGCTTCGGGGAACAGGAATACTCTAAATCCTCGCCTGACATGAATGTATTTCATATTAAGGCCCGGTGATTGATCATTCTGGTTAATAATATTTGGATAATCACCTGGGCCATAATCTACCAAGCCATTACCATCGTCACCATAGATAGTGCAAAAGCCATCATTGAGTTTAAAATTATAATTTCCGGATTCATAGTATGTCTGGTAGGCAGGTAGGGTAAGCCCTGAGTAACCCCCGCCGTCCGAGTAAGGAGTTAATTGCTGCAGTCGATTCATCTCTTTACAATAAGTATTACTGATAAAATTGGTTAGCATTTTGCTCGCATTAAAACTCAAAATGGTTCCATCGAATTTTTTAAAACCATTCATCATCACCGTTTGAGCTTCACACATGTTCATAATCTGTGTATTCATAAGAAGATAGAGTCGAATACGTTCTCTGATCATATCATGTGTCCAGCGAATGCTATCCCATTGGTCATATCCGGATAATGACGTGGAGGTGTTGCCAGGATTGGTATAAGGATAAATATTAACTGTGCGCCATTGCCCAAAACCTGTTGTACCAATATCAGTCAACCCGATATCCTTTTCGCCATGAATATCGAAATAGGCTGTATTGGCTAACTTTCCAAGGTAGTCATATTGTCCGGTAATAAATTCTCGCATTAGTGCAAGAGTACCACCAATATTATCTCCTGGCTCAAAGCATTGCAGTCTGGAGTTGAGTGACAGAAAGTAAATAAAATTAAAATCACTAACCAGTTGCGCAGCCTCATAGTGCCTTGTGAATTTGTTATTGTTATAGAAGTAATTTTTTATCTCAAGGCACATATTAATAAGCGGTTCCCATTCGGCCGGGGAACCAAGATCCCATGCGGATTTATCGGCAATATTGGAATTATTGGCCTCAACTGACTCCATTCGCAGTGAATAAGCATCAAGCACGGCGTGAATTTTTTTCTGAATTTGTTCAAACTCATATTGTTCCAGCGCTTCTTTTATCCGCTTATCAATCTCTGCTTTTATGCCATCCCATGTTGGGGCATTACCCGGAAAGATTAAGTCGAAAATTATTACAAACCCCGGGGAGATTGTCCCCAATAGTGTTTTTCCTAAGACTTTACCGATAACTTCGCTATAGCTTTTTTCTATACGATTTTTTAAAAAATCGGTAGCAAATTGCCTGAGGACGGTTTTCCCTTCGTTTGGCATGGATGAAAAAGGTGCGGCACTATCTATTTTGGCGATATTGCTCATTCTGGAATAGGTGTTTTTTTCCACTGGAAGAGCAAGTGCATATTGCGAGAGTAAGCCGCCAGGAAGCACGCTGCCTACAGTTAATGCACCAGTGCCGATCAGAAATTTCCTTCTCGAATTGTTAATATCCTTCATAAAACCCTCGTCCATTTGTTGATGTTTATTTATAGTGGTTAGATCTTATTAAGACGGAATTTATACTTAGCTATTTTAAGAAACTATTGGAAAAGGCTTTTTATTAATCAGAGGATTCTATAGCGCGGGAGTTATTGCTGAACAGAGCGGGCGAATTATCTGTAACCCGTCAGGTCGGTCCGTTTAACGATGTCAAAATAGTTGTCAGGGGGATCGCTGCTGAACGACTCCGGTTACCACTGTCTTTCTCTGCGCTTCGGCATTGAAGACACCATAATCTCCGATTGTATAGGTTTGGCGCAGCTCGCAGGATCTGCGATAATGCCCGCTGACTCCTTTAACGTTGAGATATACATGCAGTACCCGATTAACGAGATGTTCCAAACCCTGCAAGGGGAAGGCTATTTTACCGGCGTGCCGGCTATTTTTATTCGTTTGCAGGGCTGCCCGGTAGGCTGCAGCTGGTGCGACACCAAGCACACCTGGGATAAAATTGCCGAGCGTGAAGTGGATATGCAACGCATCCTGGTGAAAACGCAGGAGAGCGACGCCTGGGGCAACGCCAGCGCCGAACAGTTACATCAGATTATGGTTAATCAGGGCTATAGTGCACGACATATAGTGATCACCGGTGGTGAACCCTGTATTTATGATTTGCGGCCGTTGACCGAGTTGCTGGAGTCTGCCGGTTACCGCTGCCAGATTGAAACCAGTGGCACGCATGAAGTGCGTTGTTCGGCAAAGACCTGGGTGACGGTCTCGCCTAAGGTCAATATGCGCGGTGGTTATGATATTTTGCCGCAGGCACTGGCAAGAGCCAACGAAATCAAACATCCGGTGGCGCGTCAGCGAGATATTGATGCACTTGAGCAGTTATTGGCTACGCTTAACGATCGCCAGGAGAGGATTATTGCGCTGCAGCCAATCAGCCAGAAAGAAGACGCCACCCGACTGTGTATTGCGACCTGCATTGCAAAAAATTGGCGACTCTCAATGCAAACTCATAAATATCTCAATATTGCCTGATAAAACACTATGAGTGGTGCAAGGGCCATCATCAAGTTGCAGAGGCATAAGCTGCCTGGCTGCATCTTGACGGCGAGTGGCTTTAGCCGCGATAAACGCAACCCGCGGTGCAGGTCTCTTTAACCCGAACGGCAGTTAACAGCGGAAGCTGAACTTTCATACGGTTCCAGATCCACTGTGCCAAAACTTCGCTGGTGGGATTCTCTAGACCGGGGATCTCATTAAGATAGTAATGATCCAGGCTATCGAGGGTGGGTTTGAATGCGGCTTTTAGCTCAGCAAAATCCATAACCCAGCCGGTGTAAGCATCGACTTCGCCGGTTATTTCTAAACGTACGGTAAAAGAGTGCCCATGCAGACGACCACATTTGTGCCCGGCGGGAACATGCGGAAGGTGATGAGCGGCTTCGAACTGAAAATCTTTAAATAATGTTGTGGTCATGAACACTGTCTCGTTGACTGCAAAAAACGCGGCATATTAACGGAAACGGCTCTGTTGCGCCATGAGTTATCTACTGTTTACGTATACAGATATCGCGCTTAGGTGTATTTATTCGGGTTGACCCCATTACTTGCATTGGGGGCGTTGGATCTTAACTTATTGAGATAGTGAATGATTAGAGTGCTGCGTTGCGTTGTTCTACTACTGATGTTTTCTGCGACGGCCAAAGCCGATAATTTGCCTGCTGCCGATGGCAGTGCGTCTGCTGCGGTACCTGCGCCGACGACGGCCCCCGCTGTCTCTGCGCCTGCAACAACAGAGGTTACCAAAACACCCCCGGCGGAGGCAACGACTCCCCCTAAGCCGTCGGCTATTGTGTTCAAAACTCAGGCCGATGGTAGCGGCAGTTTTCACTTTCCCCTGACCGGCAGTAAGAAGTTCCTGGAGGTTTTTACCTATCAACCCGCCGGTAGTGATGCCACTACTCCGGTGATCATGGTGATGACCGGGGTAGATCGCAACGCGTCCACCTACCGCAATGACTGGATCAAGGTCGCTGACCAATATCATTTTCGCATTATTGTGCCGCGCTTTGACGAGCAGGATTTTCCCGGTAGCTATGGCTATAACCTCGGTAATATTCAGGATGCCAAAACGCATCGCCGGTTACCTAAGTCGCAGTGGAGTTTTGCACTGGTCAACGATATTTTTGATGCCCTGCGCCAGCAAGGTGTTACCAGCCAGTCACAGTATTATCTGTTTGGAAATAGTGCCGGTTGCCAGTTTGTCCATCGTATGTTGACCCTGTTGCCGCAGCCTGAAGTCAAAGCGGCAATTTGTGCCGCAGCCGGATGGTGGACCTTGCCTGATACCGACCAACGCTGGCCCTATGGGTTGCGCGAATCGCCGGTGAAAGTGACGCAAAGCCAACTGGGGGATTATTTCTCCAAACCTATTCTGTTTACCGTGGGCGCTAATGACGACGATCCTGAAAACCGCTTGTTACGTCATTCCAAACAGGCGATGGCGCAAGGGGCCAACCGTCTGGAACGCGCCGAAAACTATTTCACCATTTCGCAGCAGCAGGCGGAGTTAAACAATCTGCCGTTTAACTGGCACTTTGTGGTCTTGCCTGACATTGGACACAGCGGCAGCAAAATGTCGGCGTATGCCGCCGGCCAGTTTTCCCATTTTGAGCAGCAGCATGAATTCAATCCCTGAGGGGAACTGCCTGTAAGCTGGTGAACTGAAAGAAATTTTTAACCCCGCAAATGCGGGGTTTTCTCATTTGGCAACGATGATCTGCCATTGTCGAAAAGAGTGCCTATTTTTTGTCAGTGATTTCAGTAGCCTATAATGCGTGACTTAACACTTTTATCGATAAATCCTACCTGAAAAACCACTTAGTCATTTTGGTTATTTATTATTTCTATCGCTTATTTAATTGTTATGATCCTGCTGGTTAACCTTACAAACTATCTGATTGTTTTTAATGTCCACAGACCCCGGCTGACACTGGCTTTGGCAACAAGGGAATTCGTACCGCGATGACGACTCAGGCACCTCCTACATCTTTGCTCCCGTTGACCGCGGAGCAAATGGCACGGCTGCAAACGGCGATTGGTGACTATTCACCAACCCAGTTAGCCTGGCTATCTGGTTATTTTTGGGGAATGATCAACCCGCAGTTGGGCGTGGTAGCGACCCCGGCCCCGGCGTTAGCCGCAGCATCCGTTACCCTGATTTCCGCCTCGCAAACCGGTAATGCCCGCCGTTTGGCCGAGCAGTTGCGTGATGCACTGCAAGCCGCCGAGCTTAACGTTAACCTGGTGAATGCCGGCGATTACAAGTTTAAGCAGATCGCACAGGAAAAACTGCTGGTGATCGTCGCCTCGACACAAGGGGAAGGCGAACCTGCCGAAGAAGCCGTGGCGCTGCATAAGTTTCTGTCTTCTAAAAAAGCACCAAAAATGGCGGATACCGCCTTTGCTGTGTTTGGCCTTGGCGATACCTCTTACGAGCATTTCTGTCAGGCGGGCAAGGATTTTGATACCCGCCTTGGCGAACTGGGGGCTGAGCGTTTGCTGGATCGCGTTGACGCTGACGTGGAATACCAGCAGCAGGCGGCACAGTGGTGCCAGCAAGTGGTCGAGGTGCTTAAAAAACGTCTGCCGACAACCGGCCCGGTAGCTCAGTCAACTGCCATTAGTGGCAGCGTTAATCAGCTCGACAGCAGCCCTTATAGTAAAGAAGCTCCGCTGACGGCGACCTTGTCGGTAAATCAAAAAATTACCGGCCGTAATTCAGATAAAGACGTACGTCATATTGAGATCGATTTGGGCGATTCCGGGCTGCGTTACCAGCCTGGTGACGCACTGGGTGTCTGGTTTGAAAATGACCCGGCGCTGGTTAACGAGTTGATAGCACTGCTGTGGTTAAAAGGCGATGAACCCGTTACCGTCCATGGCAAAACCCTGCCTCTGAGCGAGGCGTTGCAACGCCATATCGAACTTACCCAGAACACTACGGTGATTGTCGATAACTATGCCGCCCTGTGCCGCGACAGCGAGCTGCTGGCACTGCTGAGTGACAAGAGCGCAATGCAACAGTATGCCCAGAGTACGCCTTTTGTGGATATGGTCAGACGCGCGCCAACCGAACTGGAGCCGCAGCAACTGATTGATTTGTTGCGTCCATTGACGCCTCGTCTCTATTCCATTGCTTCCTCGCAGGCGGAATCAGAAACTGAAGTGCATATTACCGTCGGTACGGTGCGTTATGAAATTGATGGTCGCGCGCGCAGCGGTGGGGCTTCGGGCTATCTGGCCGATCGTCTGGCCGAAGACGGCGAGGTGCGGGTATTTATCGAGCATAACGATAATTTCCGTTTGCCTGCCGACCCGGACGCACCGGTTATCATGATTGGACCTGGCACCGGCATTGCCCCCTTCCGCGCCTTTATGCAACAGCGTGAAGCCGAAGGCGCCAGCGGTAAAAACTGGCTATTCTTTGGTAATCCGCACTTCACCGAAGATTTCCTTTACCAGGTGGAATGGCAGCGCTATGTCAAAGATGGCCTGCTGACTCGCATCGACCTGGCCTGGTCACGGGATCAGGCGCAAAAAGTGTATGTGCAGGACAAGCTGCGTGCCAATGGCGCAGAAGTCTGGCAATGGTTGCAACAGGGTGCCCATATTTATGTCTGCGGCGATGCCAACCGTATGGCCAAGGACGTGGAACAGACCCTGCTCGAACTGATTGCCGAGCATGGCAATCTGGATCTGGAAGCCGCCGACGAATTTTTAAGCGACCTGCGCTTTGAGCGTCGTTATCAGCGAGATGTCTATTAATGAGCAATGAAATGATAAATGAAAAACATCCCGGTCCGCTGGTGGTGGAAGGAAAGTTGACCGATGCAGAACGTCTTAAAAAAGAGAGTAATTTTCTGCGTGGCACCATTGCTGAAGATCTCAACGATGGCCTGACCGGCGGCTTTAACGGCGATAACTTTTTGCTGATCCGTTTCCACGGCATGTATCAGCAGGATGACCGTGATATCCGCGCTGAGCGTGCCGAACAGAAACTGGAACCGCGCCATGCCATGATGCTGCGCTGCCGCTTGCCCGGTGGCGTGATGACCCCTGAACAGTGGCTGGGCATTGACAAGTTTGCCGCAGACAGCACGCTGTATGGCAGCATCCGTATTACCAACCGTCAGACTTTCCAGTTTCACGGCATTCTTAAGCCCAACGTTAAGCCGGTTCATCAACTATTGAACAAACTGGGACTGGATGCCCTGGCCACGGCTAACGACGTTAACCGTAACGTGCTTTGTACCTCTAACCCGGTCGAGTCCGAATTGCATTTGGAAGCCTGGCAGTGGGCGAAGAAAATTTCCGAGCATTTGCTACCACGCACACGGGCATATGCCGAAGTGTGGCTGGACCAGGAAAAAGTCGAGACTACCGACGAAGAGCCGATCCTTGGGCCAACCTATCTGCCACGCAAATTTAAAACTACGGTGGTGATTCCTCCGCAGAACGATGTTGATTTGCATGCCAACGATCTGAATTTTGTTGCCATTGCCGATAACGGCAAACTGATCGGGTTTAACGTGCTGGTCGGTGGTGGCTTATCCATTGCCCATGGCGATAAGGCGACCTATGCCCGTACCGCCAGTGAACTGGGTTTTATTGCCGTTGAGCATACGCTGGCCGTAGCCGAAGCGGTGGTGACCACCCAACGCGACTGGGGCAATCGTACCAACCGTAAAAATGCCAAGACCAAATATACCCTTGAGCGCGTTGGCGTTGACACCTTTAAAGCCGAAGTGGAAAAACGTGCCGGCATCAGTTTTGCTGCCATTCGCCCGTATGAATTTACCGGTCGTGGCGATCGCATTGGTTGGGTAAAAGGCATCGATAAACAGTGGCATTTGACGCTGTTTATTGAAAACGGCCGCATACTCGACTATCCAGGACGTCCGCTGAAAACCGGGCTGGCAAAGATTGCCCGCATCCACAAAGGCGATTTCCGCCTGACCGCCAATCAGAATCTGATTGTGGCTGGCGTGGATGAGCAAGATAAGGACCGCATCGAGACCCTGGCGCGTAACCATGGTCTGATTGATGATAGCGTCAGCGAGCAGCGCAAAAACTCCATGGCCTGCGTCTCTTACCCTACCTGTCCGCTGGCGATGGCCGAAGCCGAACGCTTCTTGCCGGAGTTTGTCAGCAAAGTTGAAGCCATAATGCATCAACACGGCGTGGGCAAAGAACATATCGTTCTGCGTGTCACCGGCTGTCCTAACGGCTGTGGCCGCGCGCTGTTGGCGGAAATTGGCCTGGTGGGCAAGGCGTTGAATCGCTATAACCTGCATTTGGGAGGCAACCGCGCTGGCACACGTATCCCACGGATGTACCGTGAAAACATTACCGATACTGAGATCCTGGCGATTATCGATGAACTGGTCGGTCGTTGGGCGCAAGAGCGGCAAGCAGATGAAGGCTTTGGCGATTACGTGATCCGCGCCGGTATTATCAGGCCGGTGCTCGATCCCGCCCGCGACTTTTACGACTAACTGGAGGCGATATGCCGGTACTCTCCCTTACAGAATTAAATGCCTTGCCCAAGTCCGGGCAGGCATTGGCCCTGGCTGAGATCAATGGCCAGCTGGAAAAGCTTTCGGCGCAAGAACGTGTCAGTTGGGCGCTGGAAAATCTGCCGGGCGAGTTTACCTTATCGTCCAGCTTTGGTATTCAGGCTGCGGTTTGCCTGCATTTGGTTACCCGCCAGAAAGCCGATATTCCGGTGATCCTCACCGATACCGGCTACCTGTTCCCGGAAACCTATCAGTTTATTGATAGCTTAACGGAAAAACTCAACCTGAATTTACAGGTTTACCGCGCGGAGCACTCCGCCGCATGGCAGGAAGCGCGCTACGGTAAACTGTGGGAACAGGGCGTTGAAGGGATTGAACGCTATAACCAGATCAATAAAGTTGAGCCAATGAACCGGGCTTTGCAGGCGTTGGGTGCACAAACCTGGTTTGCCGGGCTGCGGCGCGACCAGTCTGGCAGCCGGGCAAATCTGCCGGTGTTGGCAGTACAGCGTGGGGTATTCAAAATCCTGCCGATTATTGACTGGGATAACCGCCAGATCTTCCAGTACCTGAAACAGCATGAGCTTAGCTATCACCCGCTGTGGGAACAGGGTTATCTGTCGGTCGGGGATACTCATACCACCAAAAAATGGGAAGAGGGCATGACTGAAGAGGAAACCCGTTTCTTTGGGCTTAAGCGCGAGTGTGGTCTGCACGAGGGTTAAGTCGGTTGATGTTTTCATAATCCGTCAAAGGGGAAACTGTTGTTTCCCCTGAGTTTGATGACAAAGTCGTCTTGATGATCGAGATACCCGGGCATAGCACACCTAGGGGCGCTCTCCCTAATAATGGACTTTGTCAGCAGTCTGAGGGGAAACTGTTGTTTCCCCCTTGCTGTTTTTGGGCTGCGTTGTTGCTAAAGCATCGCCTTAGTTTTTGTCTTGCGGATTAGCCAATTCTTTCAACAACGGCAGCAGGATACGCACGCTGTCTTTTTCACGACTGGCAATACGCCCTGGCAGATAACGGTCGAGATATTGCAGATTATCAATCTGTCCCTGGTGGCGGCTGCTGCCGGTGGGGAAGTGCTCACTGATCGCCCGCTGTTGTTGCCCGTCGTTGTTGCCTACTTGCCAGTCGCTGGCCGTTACCAGCAGCAGCGGAATATGCGCACTGTCCAGGGTTTTCAAGCCTTCACAACAGCTAACCCCGGTAGGGCTGCTGGTGGCGGTGATCCCCAGACGGCGAGCAATACTTAGCGCTTTATCGCGAGACAGCTTACTGACCGCCGCCGAGGTATTGACGCCGCTATTGAAATAGAGTCGTTCACCGACGATTAGCGAACTGAGGTTGATCACCAATAAGGTGTGTTTTTTCTCTTCGGCACCGAGATTATCAACATAGTCTTTTGCCCCCTGCTCGCCGGCTTCCTGCGCACTCAGGGCAACAAAACGCAGGCTGTAGTGGGTCGGGATCTCACTCATCCGCTGTGCCAGTTCCAGCATCACACCAACGCCGGAGGCATTATCATCGACGCCTTGCAGGGTCAGACCGCCCAGATTATGGTTGCTGTCACTGTCACTTTGCGGCAGATAAGTATCAAAGTTGGCCATTACCACGATCTGTTGGCGCACCTCGCCCTGACGATCGGCAATCACCGAGGTGGCATGAACACTGTGCATATTTTGGTGACCATCTTGGCTGCTATAAAGATAGCGTGCATCAAAGGCATGCAGCCGGCTTTGATAGCCCATTTTACTCAGTGTTTGCTGGATATAATCAGCGGCAATCAACTCTGCCGGACTCCCTGCCATTCTCCCAGGGTAATAGGTGGCGATATGGCGCGTTTGCTGGTCTGCTATTTTGCCCAGTGCGGGAGCCTTGACGGGTTGAGCTGCGGCGTAAGTGGTGTAGATCCCACTGAGCATCACTAACAGGGCCGGGCACGCAACATGGCGAAGAGAAAACATTCTGAAAATCCTTAATCAGGCATCCTGGGCATAGTAGGCCAGTAGTATGCGATTGTGTGACGCAATTAACAATTTGCAGTTATCTCAAAAGCACGATTTTTTTGCTGATATTGCGATACAGGATCAAGCATCTCTTGATTGATGCTCCCGTCGGGTGGATTGCCTGCTGCGAAAGGGCATTTATCGAGCCAGTGAGGGTTGCGGCAGATACAATTCTCCGTTACCGCATAACAGCCCCCAGGTTTGCCAAGGCTACCCACATAAGGAGAGCAAGCGTTATATCGTACTTGCTACTTAAGCTGGCACGTCTTGGGTTACCGGCTATCATTTTTTTGCGTTATCCCCTGTTGGTAAACAGAGATATATTATATTTATCATAATTATGGTTTACTTGTTTTTGATAAAATAAAAATATTAAATATAGTGGCAAGTGATAATGTTATTTTTATCCTGGTGTGATAAATGGCTAAAATACCCTTGTAATTATATTTTTTTAATTTATTTAAATTTGAGGGTGAGCTTTGTCAGTAAGGCAGTCGGTAATTAAAAAAGCCAGCCCGCAAGCTGGCTAAGAAATTAAGCGGGTGCTCAGGAACTCTGCCTGTCCGACAGGCGGGGGCGAACCCCCTCCTTGGATTGCTTTACCTTAAAGAGTCACAGGCCATAATGGCCGCTACCTCCGTGCTGCCTTGTCTGATCCGTAACTCGCAAAGCGTATTACGAGTTATCCAGGTAAACATAACAATAGTTACGCAGATAACAACCAGACTGAGTACAACTATTTTTTGCGGCATGATGGCCTCCTCGTCCTTGCCTTTCGGCGGGTAAGAGGCTAACCTGATGTTGTCTGACATACAGAGTGGCCTCGGGTTGATAAATATCAATTCGGGGCCTTTCTCTTTTTGTCCATTGCATTATGCTCAGGACCAAAAGATCCAGAGCACCCGCCCAAAGAGTATCAGTAATCAATTTATTCGACGAGAGTAAAATCAATATTGATAGTGTTTTTGTCCGGCATTGAAAAGTGGCTATGAGACACCTCTCATTATGTTGATTTAATTTATTTAAATATTAAATGAGTTTTATCGGCAATACAGCCGGTAATTAAAAAAGCCAGCCCGCAGGCTGGCCAAGAAATTAAGCGGGTGCTCAGGAATTCTGCCTGTCCAACAGGCGGGGGCGAACCCCCGCCTTGGGTTGCTTTACCTTAAAGAGTCACAGGCCATAATGGCCGCTACCTCCGTGCTGCCTTGTCTGATCCGTAACTCGCAAAGCGTATTACGGGTTATCCAGGTAAACATAACAATAGTTACGCAGATAACAACCAGACTGAGTACGACTATTTTTTGCGGCATGATGGCCTCCTTGTCCTTGCCTTTCGGCGGGTAAGAGGCTAACCTGATGTTGTTTGGACATGCAGAGTGGCCTCGGGTTGATAAATATCAATTCGGGGCCTTTCTCTTTTTGTCCATTGCATTATGCTCAGGACCAAAAGATCCAGAGCACCCGCCCAAAGAGTATCAGTAATCAATTTATTCGATGAGAGTAAAATCAATATTGATAGTGTTTTTGTTCGGCGTTGAAAAATGGCTGTGAGACGCTTCTCATTATGTTGATTTAATTTATTTAAATATTAAATGAGTTTTATCGGCAATACAGCCGGTAATTAAAAAAGCCAGCCCGCAGGCTGGCTAAGAAATTAAGCGGGTGCTCAGGAACTCTGCCTGTCCAACAGGCGGGGGGGAACCCCCGCCTTGGGTTGCTTTACCTTAAAGAGTCACAGGCCATAATGGCCGCTACCTCCGTGCTGCCTTGTCTGATCCGTAACTCGCAAAGCGTATTACGGGTTATCCAGGTAAACATAACAATAGTTACGCAGATAACAACCAGACTGAGTACGACTATTTTTTGCGGCATGATGGCCTCCTTGTCCTTGCCTTTCGGCGGGTAAGAGGCTAACCTGATGTTGCTGAACATGCAGACTGGCCTCGGGTTGATAAATATCAATTCGGGGCCTTTCTCTTTTCGTCCATTGCATTATGCTCAGGACCAAAAGATCCAGAGCACCCACCCAAAGAGTATCAATAATTCATTATCTTGACGATAGTAAAATGACTAACTTTTAATTTTAAAGGTTCTCAATAATATATTTTTATTGAATGATTATCACTATTTGGATAATTATTTTAAATATCATTGTTATTATATGGACACTTGATTGCGTACCTTATCTCGAGCATCAAGACCACTATGTCATCCAAAAAGGTGCCGGCATCGTTTGCAGAGCCGTTTCCTTCAGCCATGCTGCCAAAGGCTTGCATGATTGCCGTGTGAGTAGACCGCTGCGACCTACCTTTTGCAGCCAGGAAAACTCTTGTTCGTCATAGTATCGTTGCCTATATTCCATTCTGGAACTAATCATTCCATTTCGTCATTTCATCTGGATAAGGGCCACACCGTATAGTTATGTTATCTAATTTTGATATAACTAAAGGCTGTCGTGGACTATCTCCCTCTATTTGCCGACCTGAAACAACGTCCGGTGCTGGTCGTTGGCGGTGGCGAAGTGGCTGCACGCAAAATTGATCTTCTTCTGCGTGCAGGAGCGGAGGTCAGGGTGGTGGCGCAAACACTCTCTGCAGAAGTCGAACATCTGCGACAGCAGTCGGCCATCCACTGGCTTGCCCAGTCTTTTATGCCTGAGCAGCTTGATGATGTCTTTCTGGTGATTGCCGCTACTGATAATGCGCAACTTAACGCGCGTGTCTATCAGGAAGCCAATCAGCGTCGGTTACTGGCCAACGTGGTCGACGATCAGCCGATGTGTTCCTTTATCTTTCCCTCCATTGTCGATCGTTCACCGATTGTGGTGGCGATTTCCTCAAGCGGGCAGGCGCCGGTATTGGCCAGACTGTTGCGTGAGAAGCTGGAAGCTCTGTTGCCTGCCAGCCTTGGCAAAATGGCCACTATCGCCGGTAGCTGGCGCGAGCGGGTCAAACAGCGCTTTACGACGATCTCTGCCCGCCGTCGCTTTTGGGAGCGGGCTTTTGACGGACGTTTTTCCTTGTTAAGTGCCGCCGGACAGTGGCATGAAGCGGAAAAAGTACTGCAACAGGAGATTGCCGCTGAGGCTGACACTACCCATCAGGGGATGGTGACGCTGGTGGGTGCCGGTCCCGGCGATCCGGGATTGTTGACGCTGCGTGGTCTGCAGGTTATGCAGCAGGCCGACGTAGTGCTGTATGACTACCTGGTCAGTGAGGAAGTCTTGGATCTGGTCAGACGGGATGCGGAAAAAATTTGTGTCGGCAAGCGTGCAGGTAACCACTCGGTGATGCAGGAGGAAACCAATCGTTTGCTGGTAACGCTGGCGCAGCAGGGAAAGAAAGTGGTCAGGCTGAAAGGCGGCGATCCCTTTATCTTTGGCCGTGGCGGCGAAGAGCTGCAAGCGGTCGCTGCAGCGGGTATTGCTTTTCAGGTTGTGCCGGGGATCACCGCTGCCGCTGGTGCCACGGCCTATGCCGGCATACCACTGACCCATCGTGACCATGCGCAAAGCGTGATGTTTATCACCGGGCAGATCCGCCCCGATGGCGAAGGCCTGCAATGGTCGGAATTGGCCAAGGGGCGACAAACGCTGGCGATTTATATGGGGGCAATGAAAGCCGCCGACATCAGTCATCAATTAATTGCCCACGGCCGCGCTGCGGATACGCCGGTGGCGGTGATTGGCCGCGGTACCCGTGTCGATCAGCAGGTATTGATTGGTACGCTGAACAATCTTGAACAATTGGCCCAACAGGCACCTTCACCGGCCCTGTTGGTGATCGGTGAGGTGGTGGCACTTCATCACCAACTCGCCTGGTTTGGGCATCATCCAGAGACCCTCGGCGCCCAACGCCCGACGGTCGTGAATTTGGCTTAAGGATCTGATATGGACGAAAAACGACTCACCCATTTACGGCAACTGGAGGCGGAAAGCATCCATATCATCCGCGAAGTGGCGGCTGAATTCGCCAACCCGGTAATGATGTATTCCATTGGTAAAGACTCCTCGGTGATGCTGCATCTGGCGCGCAAGGCCTTTTTCCCGGGTACCTTGCCGTTCCCGCTACTGCATGTTGATACTGGCTGGAAATTCCGCGAGATGTACGAATTCCGCGATCGCACTGCCAAAAATTATGGCTTTGAGTTGCTGGTGCATAAAAATCCGGAAGGCGTGGCGATGGGTATTAATCCCTTTGTCCACGGCAGTGCCAAGCATACCGATATTATGAAAACCGAAGGGTTAAAGCAGGCGCTGAACAAATACGGTTTTGATGCTGCCTTTGGTGGCGCGCGTCGCGACGAAGAAAAATCTCGCGCCAAAGAGCGTATTTACTCTTTCCGCGATCGCTTTCACCGCTGGGATCCGAAAAACCAGCGTCCCGAGCTGTGGCACAACTACAACGGCCAGATTAACAAAGGCGAAAGTATCCGCGTTTTCCCGCTGTCCAACTGGACGGAGTTGGATATCTGGCAGTACATCTATCTGGAAAATATAGAGATTGTACCGCTGTATCTCGCCGCCCCGCGTCCGGTTCTGGAACGCGACGGCATGCTGCTGATGGTCGATGACGATCGCATCGATTTGCAGCCGGGTGAAGTGGTGGAACAGAAAATGGTTCGGTTCCGTACCCTGGGCTGTTGGCCGCTGACCGGCGCGGTGGAGTCCGAAGCGCAAACGCTGCCGGAAATCATCGAAGAGATGCTGGTGTCGACGACAAGTGAACGTCAGGGGCGTGCCATCGACCGCGATCAGGCGGGTTCGATGGAGCTTAAAAAGCGTCAAGGGTATTTCTAAGGAGCACAGACTATGAATAACGCAATTGCACAACAAATCGCAGAGCAGGGTGGCGTCGAAGCCTATCTGTATGCCCAACAGCACAAAAGTCTGCTGCGCTTTTTAACCTGCGGCAGCGTCGATGACGGTAAAAGTACCTTGATTGGGCGTTTGTTGCACGATACCCGTCAGATTTATGAAGATCAGCTCTCTTCGCTGCATAATGACAGCAAACGTCACGGCACCCAGGGCGAAAAAATTGATTTGGCGCTGCTGGTGGACGGCCTGCAGGCTGAGCGCGAACAGGGCATTACCATTGATGTCGCTTACCGCTATTTCTCCACCGAAAAACGCAAGTTTATTATTGCCGATACCCCGGGACATGAACAGTACACTCGCAATATGGCCACCGGTGCTTCTACCTGTGATTTGGCTATTCTGCTGATTGATGCCCGTAAAGGCGTGCTGGATCAAACCCGTCGTCACAGCTTTATTGCCACCCTGCTGGGGATCCGCCATCTGGTGGTTGCGGTCAATAAAATGGATTTGGTCGACTATAGCGAAGCGGTGTTTGAGCAGTTTAAACAGGATTACCTGACCTTTGCCCAACAATTGCCGACGGATCTGGATATCAAGTTTGTGCCGCTATCGGCTCTGGAAGGGGATAATGTCGCCAGCGAAAGCCAGAAAATGCCTTGGTACAGTGGTCCGACATTGCTGGACGTGCTGGAAACCGTACAGATAATTAATGTACGTGAGCAGCAGCCGATGCGTTTCCCGGTGCAGTATGTCAACCGTCCTAACCTCGATTTTCGCGGCTATGCCGGAACCCTGGCTTCCGGCTCGGTGCGCGTAGGGCAAAAAATCAAAGTATTGCCTTCTGGCGTTGAATCTACCATTGCGCGCATTGTGACCTTTGATGGCGACCTGCAGCAAGCCTGGGCCGGAGACGCCATCACTTTGGTGTTGGACAGCGAAGTGGATATCAGCCGCGGTGACCTGCTGGTTGATGTTAATGAGACCGTTAAACCGGTGCAGAACGCCAAGGTAGACGTGGTATGGATGGCGGAACAGCCGCTGAGCGTCGGTCAAAGCTATGATATCAAGGTCGGTGGCAAGAAGACGCGCGCGCGGGTGGAAAACATCGGCTATCAGGTGGAAATCAACTCCCTGACTCAGCGTGTGGTCGATAGCCTGCCGTTAAACGGTATTGGTCTGGTGGAGCTGGCCTTCGATGAACCGCTGGTGCTGGATAATTATCAACAAAACGCGGTGACCGGCGGCCTAATCTTTATCGATCGGCTGACCAATGTCACCGTCGGTGCCGGGCTGGTACGCGAAACCATCGAGCAGGTTTATCAGGAAAAAGACGCCTTCAGTGCCTTTGAACTGGAACTCAATGCCCTGGTTCGTCGTCACTTCCCACACTGGGGAGCCCGCGATCTGTTGGGTGGCAAATAAGATGGCGATACAGGACGAAAATATCGTCTGGCATCCACACGCGGTAACCCGTGCGGATCGCGAAGCTCAGCATGGGCATCAAGGCGCGGTACTGTGGTTCACCGGGCTGTCCGGATCCGGAAAATCCACGGTGGCCGGGGCACTGGAGCAAGCATTGTTCAGTCTGGGGATCAGTACCTATCTGCTTGACGGTGATAACGTCAGACATGGACTCTGCCGTGACCTGGGTTTTTCGGATGATCATCGCCGTGAAAATATTCGTCGTGTCGGTGAGGTGGCAAAACTGATGGTCGATGCGGGCCAGTTGGTGCTGACGGCCTTTATTTCTCCGCACCGTGCCGAACGTGACATGGTGCGTCAGCTTCTCGACGAGGGGCAGTTTATCGAGGTGTTTGTCGATACGCCGTTGGCGGTCTGTGAGGCCCGCGATCCGAAAGGGTTATACAAGAAAGCCCGCGCCGGAGAATTGAAAAATTTTACCGGCATTGACTCGGTTTATGAATCGCCCGAAGCTGCAGATATCCACCTTGATGGTGAACAATTGGTAACACATTTGGTGCCGCAATTATTAGCCGAACTGCGTCGTCGCGGTATTATCAATCCCTGAATGTTGCCGGCAAAACGCCAGAGAGCGTGCCGGTCTACAGTGAAATAACAGGGGTCAGGCTATGCAAACGTTAAGTCGGTTTCTTATCGACATTACCCGTAAGAAACCACCGCTGACGCAAGCAGAAGAAAAGGAAGAACCTTCCTATTCGCTGCTGGGCGGGTGCACCGGTTTTGTCTTTTTCTGGCTGGCGTTTGCGATCCCTTTTCTGGTTTACGGATCCAATACCCTGTTTTTTCTGCTTTATACCTGGCCGTTCTTTATTACCCTGATGCCGATCTCGGTGTTGATAGGTATTGCCTTCAGTATGCTGTTTGGCGGCAGTTTGTGGAAAACCCTGGTGTTGACCGGTTTACTGGTGATGGGCATGTTCTGGACAGTATTTTCCTTTCTAAGTGGTTGGTAGTCGCCCTCAGTCGCCAGAAAAAACGGGCGCTTTTTACCGGTTTTCTGCTGTTTTCCTCTGCGTGTATGTAAATCAATGTGTCATTCTCGTCGTTATTCCGGCTTTAACTACGGATCAGCGGGCCAATTTTCCCTTCACTGTGGAGTCAAAGTGAAAGTTGTGGGATGATTGAGCGGCTTTTTCAGGGGGCGGAATGGGCAAATTAACGCTGCTATTATTGATTATACTTGGCTGGCTACAGTATTCGCTGTGGCTGGGTAAGAATGGTATTCACGATTACGTGCGAGTTAATGACGATGTGCAGGGGCAACAGACCAGCAACGGCAAACTCAAATCACGTAACGATCAACTCTTCGCCGAGATTGACGACCTTAACGGGGGTCAGGAAGCGATCGAAGAGCGCGCACGCAATGAACTGGGCATGATCAAGCCCGGTGAGAGTTTCTATCGCCTGGTGCCAGACCAAAGTAAGCACAATCAGGCTTCTACCTCAACGCAAGTAAGAACCAACAATAATCCATGAGTCACACAGCCGTCTCCTTGGCCGATATCGTTGCGGTGTTGCCCGCCGCGGGTATTGGCAGCCGCATGCACAGCGAACTTCCCAAACAATACCTGACTATCGACGGCAAAACCCTGCTCGAGCATGCGGTGTGTGCGCTGCTGCGTAGCCCGAGGGTGAAAAAGGTGATTATTGCCATTGGTGCCCAGGATCCCTTTTTTGCCGCATTACCCTTGGCACGGGATCCGCGTATTGAAGTGGTGATCGGCGGCGCGCAGCGTGCCGATTCGGTGATGGCCGGTTTACAACGGGCCGGAGATAGCGAGTGGGTGTTGGTGCATGATGCCGCACGCCCTTGTCTGCATATCGATGATTTACAACGACTGCTGGCGATTGCCGAAACCAGCAAAGTCGGCGGTATCCTCGCCGCGCCGGTACGCGACACCATGAAACGCGGCGAACCGGGTATCGAACAGATCGCCCACACGGTGGATCGCCAGGATTTATGGCACGCCCTGACGCCGCAGTTTTTCCCACTGGCGCTGTTAAAAGCCTGCCTCGGCCGCGCGCTGGCCGAAGGGGCGACCATTACCGATGAAGCTTCCGCGCTGGAGTATTGTGGTTTTCATCCCGAATTGGTCAGCGGCAGATCGGACAATATCAAAGTCACCAGGCCAGAAGATTTGGCACTGGCGGCATTCTATTTAACTCAGTTGCAGCAACAGGAGAGCGCATAATGCGTATCGGTCACGGTTTTGATGTTCATAAATTCGGCGGCGAAGGTCCGCTGGTGATCGGTGGTGTACGCATCCCTTACTCGCAGGGGCTGCTGGCGCATTCTGACGGTGATGTGGCGCTGCATGCAGCGACCGATGCTTTGCTGGGTGCCGCTGCGCTTGGGGATATCGGCAAGCTTTTCCCGGATACCGATCCGGCCTACAAAGGCGCGGATAGCCGCGAGCTGCTGCGTGAAGCCTATCGCCGAATTTGCGCCAAGGGCTATCGTCTTGGCAATCTGGATATCACCATTATTGCCCAGGCCCCAAAAATGGCGCCGCATATTCCGCAAATGCGCGTGTTCCTTGCTGAAGATCTCGGTTGTCATATGGACGACGTTAATGTGAAAGCCACCACTACCGAAAATCTCGGCTTTACCGGCCGCGGTGAGGGGATCGCCTGCGAGGCCGTTGCCCTGTTGATTAAGGCCTGATGCCATGGATATGAACACGCTAACCTGGCTGTACGGCAAGCCGTTATGCAACGGTAAACTCAAGGCCAATCCCGAAGATTTTATCGTTGAAGAAGATCTCGGCTTTGAACCCGACGGCGAGGGTGAACATCTGCTGGTGCGCATCCGTAAAAACGGCTGTAACACCCAGTTTGTTGCCGAACAGCTGGCCCGCTTCGCCGGTATCCCGGCCCGTTTCGTCAGCTATGCAGGACTGAAAGATCGTCACGCCGTGACCGAACAGTGGTTCTGCCTGCATCTGCCTGGCAAGGAAAATCCGGATCTCAGCCGTTTTGAGCTGGAAGGTTGCGAGGTGGTGCGCTTTGCCCGCCATCTTAAAAAAATGCGTATTGGTACCCTGAAAGGCAATGCCTTCACCCTGGTTCTGCGCCAGTTGAGCGATTTGGCCGATATCGAGCAACGCCTGCAAAAGATCGTCTCACAGGGCGTGCCTAACTATTTTGGTGTGCAGCGTTTTGGCCGCGGCGGCAATAACCTGGTGCAGGCGACTCGCTGGGCCAAAAATGAGATCCACGTAAAAGAGCGCCCGAAGCGCAGCTTTTATCTTTCCGCCAGCCGCAGTGCGTTGTTTAATATTATTGCCAGTCAACGTCTTGCTCAGGGGTTGATGAATGAAGCCATGCTGGGTGATGCCTTGCAGTTAAGCGGGCGCGGTAGCTGGTTTGTCGCCAAGGCCGAAGAGCTGGAGTCGGTGCAGTCTCGTGTTGCCAGCGGTGAGTTGTTAATTACCGCGCCGCTGCCGGGAGACGGTCCGCTGGGATCGCAGCTTGATGCCGAGGCGTTTGAGCAATCCTGCATTGCCGAGCAGACTGCGTTACTGTCGTTGCTGAAACGCGAACGCGTCGAACCGGCCCGTCGTGCCATTATGCTGCACCCGCAAAACCTGAGCTGGAAAGCCTGGGATGAGGCGACACTGGAACTGAAATTCTGGCTACCGGCGGGCAGTTTTGCCACCAGTCTGGTCAGAGAAATCATGGGCCAGGACGCCGGTGAAATGGATATCGGCGAATAATAAACCTCCTTATCTTGATGAGGCCGCCTGTTGTAGCAAGTCTATTTTAGGGTGAGCACATCCTGGGGTCGTAGCGGGCTTGCCCGCTGGAGCGGCCATGGGATGTGCCATGCCCGTGTATCTCGATGCTGATAATAACGGGATCAAATACCTGAATTATCTCTGATGCTCCTGCTTTCCTCCCGACCGCTGCCTTTCCCTTACTGATTTCACCGCGATTGCCGATGGCCAGCCTCTGCCGTTACCTGGGATAAAGTGACAGGAACTCTTGCCCTCTGCCCGACACTTATTGCTTATATCGACATATTCCCCGCCGGTGTTCGCAGTAGGGTTACCCTGAATTCAGCAGAGGAGCGCATCATGTCACTATTGCCTGTTAACGCAAGTTTATCCCCCCCTTCGCCATCAACCGCCAACTTGGAAAAACTGCCCGCCACCCTGCGTGCCGCCAGGCAGTATGCAACGTCTGCAGCAATCAATCGTCCTGCCGGGCGAGGTCGCGGACGGCGCGATTCGCCTCGGCAGCCGCATAATATTACTCGCCAGAGCGATGGCAGCTTGCGCGTTGACTATGAGAGTCAGATTGTTCTGCCAGCTTATGCACTTAAAAAGGGAGCAACCAAAGACCCGGTTGCCCAGGACCATGCGCTGAGTCAGGACCAGCAAGCCGGTATCTTTAGCATCAGTCATCCACACACCGCAACCACCGGCAACCCGCCGGATGCGTTAGCAACGCGTTTTCAGGTGCGCTGGCATGATTTTTCGGTGCAGGAAACCTGGAACAAGGCGCTGACGCAGCAAGGCTATCCGCCGATGAAGGTGGTTTTTGACAGTAAAACCCGCAGTTGGCAGGTTGAGCCTAATGTGTTGCTTAATGCCATGGCGGAGAGTTTCTACCGTTATCAGGGGGGACCGGTGACCGATGCCGAGCTGCCTGATAACACGCTGCTCAAGCGAGGGCAGAATATCTGGGTGAGGATTAATGGTCGGGTGTTTCCCATTGCCGAGCAAAAGAAAGACGTCGTCATTATGCATCCCATCACGCGCAACAGTATGGGCACCCCCAGCGGCGGGCAACTCCCGCCAGCTATCAGGCAAGAGAGCGAATATTTTATCAAGACCCCGGTCGGCAAAGATATGGCCGACTGGCCGCCGCTGAAGATTGTCAAGCAAACCGGCAAATGGATCCTCATGCTTGATCCGTCATTGGTCAATACCCTGCTGACGGTACTGGGCAAAGCCCGGCTCTACGGCATTGACCCAGGCCCTCCCCCCCGACAACAGGTGGGAGCGGATAACCTGCTGCAAAGCGGGCAAAACTTTCTGCACGTCACCCATGACGTTAGCGTTAAGATCGGCAGTACCAGACTGCCTGCGGCCATCGATCCCGAGGGCAAGCTCCCGCCGCTGCCGCTGCAATGGAACAGTGCCGACAAGGGCTATGACGTCCTTACTGAGCTGCGCAACCGGGGGCAGCGGACGCTGACGGAACGCGAGAGCTGGGGAATGCGTTTGCTGATCCTCGGCATGATGATCAGAAACCCACTGTACGGTACGGTTGAACTGGTTAGCTCTTCTTTGGGCAATACTGCTGCCCAGCAAAGGCTGGGACATTTTATTGATACCGGGGAATATCCCGATGATAGCAGCCTCGGCGGACGGATCGCCAAGGGGCTCGATACCTGCCTCTACTTTATCTTCTTTTCGCAATCATCAGGGGCTGCTACCGGTCTGGAGATCGGCAGTTGGCTGGTGACCGGGCTGGGTAAAGCCTTGCTCAATTTACCGATGACCGAAGATGAAGCCGCCGGGGCGCTACAGTCTTTGCTTAATTTGCCCACGCAAATGCCGACGCAGAGCAAACATGAGGCTGCCCCGGCATTACGCTGGCTGGAGTCAAAAGTGGTGGATGAACCCAGGCTGGTGGCGGATACACGCTATGCCAATCTTTGGCGGCATCAGGAGAGTGGCAAACAGTATGTGCAACAGCAAGGTGACCCCCTGAGATATCGACCGGTGAGCGAGGAGAGTAGCGGGCACTTCCGTGAACTGTTTCCGGCGGATCGTCAGCCAGGGCGGCATTTTACCACGGGAAGTGATGGCGAACTGCGGCTGATGACCGCGCAAGAGCTGGCAATCTGGCAACAACCAACGGAGGCCGAGCTGGTGGCGCGCAATTTTACCCCCGTCGAGGTGATCAACCGTGATGGCTCAGTCAGCGAGGAGTATGCACCGATTTCCCCGGCGGGGATCAAGGCGACCTATCACTTTGACTCGGCAATGCGCAGCTTTCGGGCGACCGGCAAATCTATTGATGCCGAGGATCAGGTGGTTGGATTACCCGGTGGGGCACATCCGACGGAGGAGGAGCTTGGCGCGTCGGAACTATCGCTGGCGCAGCTAAGTCAGCCGCGCAGGGTCGAAGTGGCCCGCTGGGTCGAGAGTCATTGGTATGCAGCCATGACGGCGGGACCTTCTGCCTCCGCCAAGCTTGAAGCACTGCTGTCCCGTCCGGACAGACCAAATTTTACCGCCGCGGAATTGCACGATGCGCTGCGAACACTCCCTATCAATATCCGCCCTGAAGTGAGTTTCAGGACCGTCCAGGCGGCGCTTACCCAGGCTTCGGTGAGCGTCAGCCCCGAGTTGAGCACCTGGGTGGAAAATCATTGGCTGCGCAATACAGAAATCTCGGTGAAAGACCGACTCGATATGCTGTTTGCCGTTGAGAATAAACCAGCATGTTCAGCCTTGCAGTTACATGCTGCCTTGCGGCGGCTACCGGAGACTATCCGCCCGGATATCAGTCTGCGAGCCGTCCAGGAAGCCATTACGCAGTCGGTGCTTAACGTTAGAGAAGGTGTCACCACCTGGGTGGCAGATAACTGGCAGGCAACGTCGGTCGCCGGGGCTGCGGTTAACGCCAGGCTCAACGCGTTATTGGCTCGTGAAGATATCCCCGAAGGGTTGACGTCAGGAGTGCTATACCGGGCATTAAGGCGATTGCCCGAAAATATCAGACCTGAAATGAGTCTGGGGACAATAAAAAATGCCTTCACTTTGAACAACGCCCAAGTTAGGCCAGAAGTGATGAGTTGGGTGCAGAGCCACTGGGGAGCCGCCTCCGGCATGCTGCATGGTCAACTCATGGCGCTGCTGGCTTGCGAAGGGCGGCCAGACGCGATAACCGGCCTGGAGTTACATAATGCCCTGCGTAATCTGCCCGCAGAGCAAAGACCAGTTATTGGTCTTAAAACTGTCCAGCGGGCACTTTCTCAGGCTAGCGCCAATGCCAGACCGGAGGTGGTGGCCTGGGTGCGTAATAACTGGGCCGCGACTTTGACGCATGGCCCGTCGATGAATACCCGGCTGGAAGCCTTGTTGGCCATGGATAACCGACCACCAGGCATCTTGGGCGGGGAGCTGCATAATGCCATTATGCAATTGCCGGCAGAGGTCAAACCGAATGTAATGCTGGGGACAGTACAGAATGCCCTCACTCTGGCCACCAGCAGGGCGAGAGTCGAGGTGGTCAACTGGGTGCGTGATAACTGGGGGCGACTCACGGCAACCCCGGAGCTTAGTAGAATTGATGCCCTGCTGGCCTGCTCGGGGCGACCGGCGGGTGTTTCCGCCGCCGAGCTACACTATGCCTTGCGGCAGTTGCCGGAAAGTGAAAGACCGGATTTGAGTATCAGGATTGTGCGCAACGCGCTTGCTCAGGCGACGGTCAAGGTCAGACCTGAGGTGGTGACTTGGGTGCGCAATCAATGGCAGAGATTTGAGGGCGAGGGGGTAGCCGTCAATAGCAGACTCACTGCGTTGCTTGCCGCAGAAGGTCGGCCGGTCGGGCTGTTATCCCCGGAGCTGTACCATGCCTTGCGGCAATTACCGCCGGCAATCCGACCGCAGATCGATTTGCCCATGGTGCAAAGAGCTTTTTCGCACCGAACCGATCGCGATGGTTTTACTCTGCCTTATCCGGTTTCCCAACCCTCTGCTGGTGTTGATTTTACCGGAGTGGAGTACCGGGACCGCACCCCGCTACCCTCGCCAGGTCCGCTGGATTTTAGCGGCATCGAGTACCGCGATCGGACACCGATCCAGTCGCCGGCACCTGGCCCGTTAGATTTTACCGGCATTGAGTATCGGGATCGCACCCCGACACCCTCGCCAGCACCTGTGCCGTTGGATTTTACCGGCGTTGAATATCGGGATCGCACACCTGCAGCCTCGCCAGCACCTGGCATAATAGATTTAGATGCTGCCAACACTCATTTAACCCATACCTCATCAGCAAATGGACAGCGGCAGCAGGTGCCGGCAAAACGGCAACGTACTTAACGTTAAACCGCCACTTGCCAGCAACTTCAACCTGGTTTCTGCCAGCGTTGAGGTTGCCAAGATGCCGCGTTATTTTCCACCTTGTGCCATCGTAAGGAATAAAAGTAGACCTACTTTTGCTGTCGCTGGATTTCATAAAGGAAACCATCATCAGGTTATATTCTTTGGGGATATCCTTGAGATCCATTTTTAATGGATAGCTTTGGGCATAATCTCCGGAGGACGCTTGGTCAGGATTATGTCAATAACCGATCATTAATTTTTACCTGCAATCGATGGCATAGTATCGTTGTTGTTCGTGAGCACAAAAAACTGACCTGATAGTCCCGGCAGATCATATCAAGCCAGCCAGGTGGCTACTTTCCCAAGTGTATAGGTTTTTTTCACCGATATGTCCTTATCAGTTTTACTTTTACTAAATAACAGCGCAGATGAAATTTTCGCGGTTAGGTATATATACATTACATTTTGTCTTAATTCATTTCCGTCATGATGGCACAAGAGTTATCTGTTATTTAAGACGGTTTTAGAGTGTAAATAAAGAGTGTTCTTTTCAGTTAATTGTTATCGATGGCCAAAGAAATAAGGGCTATTTTTTATTTCCCAACGATTGGTAAATTATTCTTAATAAGCCGGATTTTTCTCTGTAGCAACGCCGGGGACAAGGGTTATAATCATTTCCGGTTCAGACCGCGCTCGACTACACTTTGCCCTGACAGATGCGGCTGGAAAGCCAAAACCTTCAGCAGGGTCGCGGGGGGAGTAAAGGGGAATAGACGGATGACAATCAGAGGATTTTTTTTGCACTCTAACGAGAACAAGGCATGACATCTTTGATACGGATATTGTTGAGTAATGATGATGGCGTGTCAGCCCCCGGTATTCAAACGCTGGCCGCTGCACTGCGGGAATTTGCCGATGTCAGGTTGGTGGCTCCCGATCGCAATCGCAGCGGTGCCTCAAACGCGCTGACGCTTGACTCCCCTTTGCGTATTCAAACTTATCCCAACGGTGACTGTGCGGTAATTAATGGCACACCGACGGATTGCGTCTATCTCGGGGTTAATACCCTGATGCGACCACGTCCGGATATTGTCGTGTCCGGAATTAACGCTGGCCCCAATCTGGGTGATGATGTCATCTACTCCGGCACTGTGGCTGCCGCTATGGAGGGGCGCCATCTGGGTTATCCTGCGCTTGCCGTCTCCCTGGATGGCCATCGCCATTATGCCACTGCCGCCGCCATTACTTGCCGTCTGGTGCAGATGCTGGCCAAAGAACCGCTGCGTACCGGGCGTATTCTTAATGTCAATGTTCCCGATCTGCCACTGGATGAAATTAAAGGGCTGCGCGTTACACGCTGTGGTAGCCGTCATCCTGCGGAACAGGTATTTTGTCAGCAGGACCCCCGCGGTCAGGACTTGTACTGGATAGGCCCGCCGGGTGAGAAGTTTGACGTGGCGGCAGACACCGACTTTGCTGCCGTTGCCGAGGGCTACGTTTCCATAACCCCTTTGCATGTAGATTTGACGGCCTATGCAGCGCAAGACATTGTCAGAACGTGGTTAGCCAAAGCCGAGGTGAGCGGGAATGGTGACTAAGCCAATGTACAATTTGCTTGAGCAGCTACGAAAGCAGGGCATCAGCGATGAGCAGTTGCTGCATGCGATCGAATCTGTCCCCCGTGAGCGCTTTGTTGATGAAGCTTTTCAGCATAAGGCTTATGAGAATACAGCATTGCCCATTGGGCTTGGGCAAACCATTTCCCAGCCTTATACCGTGGCGCGCATGACCGAACTCTTGTGTCTGCAACCTCAGTCGCGAGTGTTGGAAATCGGCACCGGTTCCGGCTACCAGACCGCTATTCTGGCGCATTTGGTTGAGCACGTTTTTTCTGTAGAAAGGATCAAGGGTCTGCAGTGGCAGGCCAAGCGCCGTCTGAAACAGCTGGACCTGCATAATGTTTCCACCCGCCACGGCGACGGCTGGGAAGGTTGGCCATCGCGTGGTCCCTTTAATGCCATTATTGTTACCGCCGCACCGCCGGAGATCCCTCAGGATTTGATGACTCAGCTCGATGACGGCGGGATCATGGTGCTGCCGGTCGGCGAACAAAATCAGACGTTGCAGCGTATTGTGCGACGTGCAAACGACTTTACTATCGAAACGATTGAAGCTGTTCGTTTTGTGCCCTTAGTCAAAGGCGAGTTGGCCTGATGACCCATTTTTATCGCTGTCAGCCGCTAACCCCTTAAAATTTATATACAACTGTTTTATGGTGCAAAAGTTGCGTTGTTGATAGCATTCACTAACATTTTTTATTCTCACAGTTTTTTTAACTATCGCCATCGGGGTGTCGGTTATCTGCCACCTTGAGGTCAACGGGCTGCTCTTCGTTGTTATTACGTTCTTCACAAGAGCCGGACATCGTTGAGTGCTGCACCGAGATAGATTCTGATTTGCTGTTATGGGGGAGTTATGAGCACGGGAAGCCCAATTAAAACCTTAGGCCGCATTGCGGTATGTACATTTGTTGGCGCCTGGCTCGCGGGGTGTAGCAATAATAATAATGCCACAACCTCCGCGCCGATTAGCAGCGTTAACGGGGGTGGGGGCATGCTGCAAGGCAACGGTGGCGGCGGTATGCTTCAGGGCAACAGTAGCGGCGGTATGCTGCAGAGTAATAGTGGCGGCGGCATGCTGCATGGCCCTAAGGTTACTCAGGCTGTTCCGGTCAGCCAGGGCAATATTGGGGGTCGGAATACTCCGAATTCCAGCGCCAATGCGCCAATGATTAATGCCCAGGGACATATCGTTTATAACCGCAGTTATAACAGTATTCCGAAGGGCAGCTACAGCGGTAGCACCTATCAGGTCAAGCGTGGTGATACCCTGTTTTACATCGCCTGGATCACCGGTAATGACTTCCGCGATCTCGCTGCACGCAACAATATTCCTGAACCTTACGGTCTTGAGGTAGGACAGACCATCCAGATCAATAATGTCTCTTCCACGGCAAGTAACGGTGGCATGCTGGCAACTTCACCGGCAACAAATGGCGGGATGTTGGCAACCTCTGATGCCACTCACGGGGGGGTAACAAAAGCGCCTTCAGGTGGCATGTTGCAGGGTCCAGTGGTTGCATCTCAACCAACTACCACGTATTCTGATTCTTCTAGTAAACAGAATGTAGGTAAGATGTTGCCTACAGCAGGGGTTGTGGCGACAACAACAGCACCTGTTACCGCACCGAGCACTCCCGTCGTCAGTACAACGAGCAATGGCGGTCCTGTTTCCTCTTGGAAATGGCCGACTGACGGGAAAATTATCGATAATTTCTCAGCTTCTGAAGGGGGAAATAAGGGGATCGATATTGCCGGTTCACGTGGTCAATCTGTGTTTGCCACTGCCAGTGGGCGTGTGGTGTATGCAGGTAATGCGCTGCGTGGTTATGGTAATCTGATCATCATCAAACACAATGATGATTACTTGAGCGCCTATGCACATAACGATTCAATGCTGGTCCGGGAACAACAAGAAGTGCAGGCGGGACAAAAAATAGCGACTATGGGTAGCACCGGAACCAGCTCAGTAAGATTACATTTTGAAATTCGTTACAAGGGGAAATCCGTAAACCCGCTGCGTTATCTTCCGCAGCGATAAGCCGGGCAGATTCTTAATTTCTGCTCTTGGGACCACGGGTAGGAGCAGCTTATGAGTCAGAATACGCTGAAAGTTAACGAGTTACACGATGATGTAGATTTCGACGAGAACAGCGTTGAGGCCTTCGACGAAAAAGCTTCGATCGAGGAGTCTGTAGATAACGATGTTTCTGACGCTGATGCCGAAGAAGAGCTGTTATCACAGGCTGTAAGCCAAAGAGTGCTGGATGCAACTCAACTGTACCTTGGTGAAATTGGTTACTCTCCTTTGCTTACCGCAGAAGAGGAAGTTTATTTCGCACGGCGTGCGTTGCGTGGTGATGTGCCATCTCGCCGCCGCATGATAGAAAGTAACCTGCGTTTGGTGGTTAAGATTGCCCGCCGCTACAGTAATCGCGGCCTGGCACTGCTTGATCTGATCGAGGAAGGTAACCTGGGTCTGATCCGTGCGGTTGAAAAATTTGACCCTGAACGTGGTTTTAGATTTTCTACCTATGCGACCTGGTGGATCCGACAGACCATTGAACGGGCGATCATGAACCAAACCCGTACTATTCGTTTGCCGATCCACATTGTTAAAGAGCTTAACGTTTATCTGCGTACCGCGCGCGAACTGGCGCACAAGCTCGATCACGAGCCAAGCGCCGAAGAGATCGCCGAACAGCTTGATAAACCAGTGCATGACGTCAGCCGTATGTTGCGCCTGAATGAGCGTATTACTTCTGTCGATACCCCATTGGGTGGCGACTCGGAGAAAGCGCTGTTAGATATTCTGGCCGACGAGAAAGAAAACGGTCCGGAAGACACCACCCAAGACGATGATATGAAACACAGCATCGTGAAGTGGTTGTTTGAGCTAAATGCCAAACAGCGTGAAGTGCTGGCGCGTCGTTTCGGTCTGCTGGGTTATGAAGCGGCTACTCTTGAAGATGTTGGCCGGGAAATCGGCCTTACGCGCGAACGCGTACGTCAGATTCAGGTTGAAGGCTTGCGTCGCCTGCGGGAAATTCTGCAGGGTCAGGGTCTGAGCATTGAAGCATTGTTTCGTGAATAATGCGTAATGACAGACTACGCGGTTTTTAATTTTCGAAGCTAAAACCGCGACAAGATATAAAAAGGTGGAGTGTAAAAACTCCACCTGAGTTTGATGACAAAGTCGTCTTGATGATCGAGATACCCGGGCATAGCACACCCAGGGGCGCTCCGGCGGGCAAGCCCGCTACGACCCCAACGGTGCACTCTCCCTAATAACGAACTTTGTCAGCAGTCTGAAGGTGGAGTGTAAAAACTCCACCTTTTTTTTATATCTGCTTATGGCAAGTAATGCGAGCCGCTAGATCATCGTCTTAAGGCGATAAATCCATTCCAGCGCCTGTCTTGGCGACAATGAGTCGGCATCCAGTGCTTCCAGCGCTTCGACGGCCGGTGACACCTCTTCACTCAATAATGGCAACTGCGGTCCATCAACCTTGCTGGCAGCGGCATTATTTGACAGCGTCTCCAGCTCTTTGAGTTTTTGTCGTGCCCGTTTAATGACATCACGCGGCACACCGGCCAGTGCAGCAACGGCCAGGCCATAACTCTTGCTGGCGGCACCTTCCTGAACACTGTGCATAAAGGCGATGGTATCACCGTGCTCGATAGCATCAAGGTGGACGTTGACGGCGCCTTCCATTTTCTCGGGCAGGGTGGTTAGCTCAAAATAGTGGGTGGCAAACAAGGTCATGGCCTTGATACGGCTGGTCAGGTTCTCCGCGCAGGCCCAGGCTAATGACAGACCGTCATAAGTCGAGGTACCACGGCCAATCTCGTCCATCAGTACCAGGCTATTTTCCGTGGCGTTATGCAGGATATTGGCGGTTTCGGTCATTTCCACCATAAAGGTCGAGCGACCCGAAGCCAAATCATCCGCCGCACCGACGCGAGTGAAAATACGGTCAATCGGCCCCAGCGTTGCCTGCTCGGCCGGGACATAGCTGCCAATATGCGCCATCAGCGCGATTAACGCCGCCTGACGCATATAGGTGCTCTTACCACCCATATTTGGACCGGTAATAATCAGCATACGGCGTTGCGGGGACATCACCAGCGGGTTGGAGATAAAGGGTTCACTCAATACCTGCTCAACCACCGGATGGCGACCACCGACAATGGAGATACCCGGTTTTTCACTGAGTGTTGGACAGCAATAGTTCAGGGTATAGGCGCGTTCGGCCAGGGTATTTAACACATCCAGCTCAGCAAGAGCGCTGGCGCTTTGTTGCAGTGCCGGAAGATGCGGCATGAGTAAATCAAACAGCTCTTCATACAGCGCTTTTTCCAGCGACAAGGCTTTTCCTTTTGAGGTCAGCACCTTGTCTTCGTACTCTTTCAGCTCGGGAATGATATAGCGTTCTGCGTTTTTAAGCGTCTGACGGCGAACATAATGAATCGGTGCCAGATGGCTTTGCCCGCGGCTAATCTGAATATAATAGCCATGCACACCGTTAAAGCCGACTTTCAGCGTATCCAGACCCAGCTTTTCTCGCTCGCGTATTTCCAACTGGTCAAGATAGTCGGTAGCACCGTCGGCCAGGGCTCGCCATTCG
This sequence comes from Rouxiella aceris, assembly GCF_012933545.1. GTDB lineage: Bacteria > Pseudomonadota > Gammaproteobacteria > Enterobacterales > Enterobacteriaceae > Rouxiella > Rouxiella aceris. Next base: position 309,875 of record NZ_JAADJU010000006.1, read on the forward strand.
TCGAGTTCAGCGTTATAGCCTGGGGCAATCACCCCACCATCGCGCACCAGCACCGGCGGCGATTCAATCACTGCCCGTTCGAGCAGGGCGATCAGTTCGTCAAACTCGCCAGCCTGGCTGACCAGTGACTGAATATGCGTGACTTCAATCGGTTGTAGCAATGCCCGCAGTTCCGGCAGTTGCTGCAGCGCATGGCGCATGCGTGCCAGATCGCGCGGCCGCGCAGTGCGCAGTGCCAGACGAGCAAGAATACGTTCGAGATCCCCCACCTGGCGCAGCACCGGTTGAATATCCTGGCTGATCTCCTGCAATGACCCCACCGCCTGCTGGCGATGATTAAGCATGGCAAAATCGCGGGTCGGCATATGGATCCAGCGTTTGAGCATACGGCTGCCCATAGGCGTGACGCATTGATCGAGGATCGCCGCCAGCGTATTTTCGACGCCGCCGGACAGGTTTTGTGTCAGCTCGAGATTGCGACGGGTGGCGGCATCCATAATGATGCCGTCCTGCTGGCGTTCCATGGTCAGGCCGCGAATATGCGGCAGTGCCGTGCGCTGGGTATCTTTGACATATTGCAGCAGACAGCCAGCGGCGCGCAGCGCCTGGGTTGCCTGCTCAACGCCAAAACCGCTGAGATCGCGGGTACCAAATTGCAGATTGAGCTGCTGGCGGGCTGTTTCCAGCTCAAATTCCCACATTGGTCGACGACGTAAACCGCGACGGTTATCGATCAGCGCCATAGAGGCAAAGCTTTCAGGGTAGAGCAGCTCGGCGGGATTGGTGCGTTGGATCTCCGCCGCCATGGTTTCAAGATCTGTCGGCTGCGCTACGCGAAAACGTCCGGAACTGATATCTAGAGTGGCATAACCAAAGCCCTGGCCGTCCTGCCAGATCGCGGCCAGCAGGTTGTCCTGCCTTTCGCTGAGCAGCGCTTCGTCGCTGACGGTTCCGGGGGTGACAATGCGCACCACTTTACGTTCCACCGGGCCTTTGCTTAGCGCTGGATCGCCGATTTGTTCGCAGATGGCCACCGATTCACCCAGATGGACCAGCTTGGCCAGATAGCCTTCGACAGCATGGTAGGGCACCCCGGCCATGGGAATAGGTTCACCGGCAGATGCCCCCCGTTTGGTGAGCGAGATATCCAGCAGCTGCGAGGCTTTCCTGGCATCGTCGTAGAACAACTCATAAAAGTCGCCCATACGATAGAACATCAGGATTTCAGGATTCTGCGCTTTAAGACGCAGATACTGCTGCATCATTGGGGTATGGGCATCGAAATTTTCGGTGCTAGTCATAAAGTTACCGTTTCCAATCCATTGAATTTAAAATGTATTGTGATTTTCATTGTCATCATCTGGTGTCACGTTGTCTCACTAAAAATCACCAACAAACAGGAAGAAAACAGAGGCTTGGGAGGTAAAATGTCACACAATGGGCCAAGGCTTGTTTCTGCCCCTATACTAGCCCAGTGAGCAATAAGCTGTCACAGGTAAAAATTGGAGGTATCTCGGAAAAAGGAATTTCGTCGTACCTTAGGAGAGAATGAGTTTGCAAAATCAGCTGGGGGTTTCTGTGCATCTGGCGGGGCTTACTAGCTTGACCTGGCAGGGACGCTCTCATTATCTTCACTTAACGGGCCAGGCAATTTGGCTTTGCGTGGAAGACAAAGCTTCATTACCAAAGTGGTTCAAAGAATTTCCCAATGCCGAGTGGTTTTTACTTTCTAATCAGAAGCTCAATATGCATGACGAAAAGTATCTGACAGAGGTAGAAATTAAGGGTGAACGGTTGAAAGCGGGTGTACCGGAATTAGCTGCTTACGAGATTGCTAACTCGGTGCCTGGTTCGCTTTCATTTGAGCACGCTGCGGAGCTGTTTCAGGGGCTGGTAAACCTGAGTCCACGTAAAGTCGAAGTGTTGATGCAATCCAGTCGCGCAGTGAAAACTAACCGCCTTTACCTGTTTCTGGCCGATCACTATGCTCATGCATGGGTTAAGCGAATAAATAAAGCCAGCATTGATTTAGGGGCCGGGAAACGACAGATCGTATCGGGTGGCAAGCTGGATCAAAAATATCAGATCACTGTTCCAGAGAGTTTTGTTAGCAGAGGGACCTCACATGGATAAGCAATCACCTTATTATCGTCAAAATACTGCAACAACAGGCTGGCATTTCGGCGGTACTACAAACGGTGGTAACCCATTAAAAATAACACTCAGTCAGTCATTTATTATCAACAAGTTAAGTGTTGATATGAAGCCTATTCTTAATGGTTCAGCAAAGTCGTTTTTGAAGCATATCCAGATCAAAAACCATACATTGTTTTCGATGACCACAGAGCTTATCTCGTAGGCTTCGGGGTGAAAGTCAGTGTGACGAAAAAAACGTATGTGACCCAGCGAAGAGTATCTTCCGGTGATCGTAATGTTACGGAAGGGAAAAAACCAAGCTCAGTTATCAAATCAAAAGTCGGAAATGTGTCCGAAAAAAAGTTTTCATTGAAATTCAATGTTAAATTCTAAATCCCTTTGCACTTAGATAGTTAAATTAGCCATTATTTGTTATTTATCTTTATTTAGTAAAATATATGAGATTTACTGTGTTTAACTCTAACTTATTAACAAATTTCATAATAATTTACCTCTTAATAATTCGATATATTTGTATTAGTCATAAAGCCATTTTCCCGCTTTCGCTGATTCTGCAAACATCTTAACGGTTAAAATCTTTCGATTTTTTTCTACATCTTCTCGCTTTACTTTGAACCATCTTGTTAGTAATGGTGTATTTTCCCACGGAAAGTAACAAGACCAAGCGACATTTGACAAATCAATACCAAACTCTTTTTGATATTCCTCAATAGCATCAGAAAGATCATCACTTGGCGAATCAAACAGGTCTGAGTCTAGTTCAAGAGGGATCTCTTTCCAATGCTTATCTAAATATCCTGGGATCTGTTCTCTGAATAGTTTTAAGACTTTGTCTTGAATGGTGTTCATTAAAAAGAGGTCCATTGTATTCGATCTTGTGGACGAGCTATTAAATTATATTTATTTTGTGTTTTCCTTGACACTTGATAAATTGAATTTACAAGACCTATCCAACCTAACCACGGAACATAGCGAGCTATAACAGCAGCAAGTTTATTGGTTGGTTGTATTCTGACTCCAACAGGAGTAGGAATCCTTATACCAAAAGGAACTCGCGCATTTCTCAAAAGGATTCTAGCATATTTGGAAATGACACTTGTTCCCGCTTGTGCATCTCTTGGTTTTTGACGAGTTTTTAGCCAAGGTTGCCCGGCGAGGATAGCGGCACCTGATTCAATACCTATGCCAAGCTCGTCACAAAATTGTTCAAGGAAAATGACATCAAAAAGTTCACCAGCCGAAAGGTTGGATTGTCCGTGATAAAAGTAAGTTCCGTTTAGTTCTTCTGTCGTATCCATTCGATCACCTATTATGCTGTTTGTCGCTCATTCCAGGCATCGGTAAAAATTATATTCCCGTCACAATGTTTCCAGGTGATCTTCTCATACCTTAGCTCAACAGATTCAAGGTGGTTGTTGTTATTGTCTTCTGGGGAAGCCATTGTTGGGGATATTGATACAATCCGAACACTTTCAAGCAGCATGTTGAAGTATTCTACTTCCTGACCTGCATCGTTGATTTTGTACCACTTGATCTCAGCAGATTTCAGGTTCTGACCAGTAGCAACTGCTTTGTATAGATATGGGCTGGAATAGTCGAATTCTTTAACGATAATCATTGGTGAGTGCTGACGAGTGCCGGTAGGCTTGCCAGTAGCGTTATCAGTGGGAATGGAAAGATTATGGTGAAACCCTTTAAACTCTATACTGAATTCCCTGTCTTCAACATCACAGCCGCCTTTAATGAGTGCACCACCATCATCGTAAATCCACATATTACCTGGAATTGCCATTTTCTCATTTCCTTATGTTGTGATCAAACTCCATAAGGCGAGTGTAGCTATTCTGCTCTGGCGAGTAAATAATCGAATCACTAAAAATGGATATAATAAACGATACTTAAAATTTAATTAATAAAGCGAACTATCCATTGCCCTCGGTATAGTCAATATGACTACTCTCTGTCGGCATTTAATGGGCGGGAGGCCAGTGGCATATTTACATAAATGGCTAAAATATATTTAACCTTACTCTGCGCCTGGCTGTGAGCTCCAATGATATTCCCGTTATTATCTCTCTGTGCGGCGATACAGGCGGCGAGGATGACCAATTTTTCCGTAACGCATTTCAACACTGAGCGTGCCAATATCCAGTAAATGTTCCAGATAACGGCGAATAGTGGTTTTACTTAGTCCGGTGTGTTGCACCACCTCGTCGACGGAAAAGTATTGCTGTTGCTCGCTGGCAAAAATCTCCCGTATCAGGCTCAGGGTATTTTCTTCAATACCTTTATTGCCGCCTTCATCATTGAAATTTTTCGACTGCAATTGATAAAGAATATCCACGTTTTGCTGATCAACCACTTTAAAGGTGCGCTGAGTGTTGGCAAATTGGACAAATCTCTCCAGCGACTGGCGCAGGCGCTTCCATGAAACCGGTTTGAGAATATAGTCAAAGGCGCCACAGCGAATAGCCTGACTACAGGTATCCATATCACTGGCGGCAGTAATAAAAATCACCGAGCAATCCAGCCCCTTTAATAGCTCGCTTTCAATCAGTGAAATGCCTTTGCCATCGGGCAGATAATTGTCCAGCAGCACAAGCTTGGGCGGACATTGGCGTAAAAACGCCTTGGCTTCACTCAAGGTGGTGGCACTGGCAAACAGCCGCAGTTGCGGATGCTGATGGATTAAATCGGCATAAAGACGCGCCAACTGGCTTTCATCTTCAACAATGAGTACGTCAAAAATTTCAGGTTGCATGGTCAGCGTGTTCCAGGTTGGCTAAAAGGGAGGATGTAGTAATACAATCTGTTGGCGGACAGGGAATAAAAACACTAAAAACAGTACCATACGGCTGATTTATCGAAATTTCAATCGTCCCGCCGGCACGGGTCACGTAGGTTTCCACCAAATGTAAACCCAAACCGTGGTCGCCGCTGGTTTTTGAGGTAACGCCCTGTTCAAACAGGTTATCGCGTAATTTATCATTAATACCGATCCCCAGGTCAGCCACCTCAATGACTAACTCCCGTTGGTTGGCGACCACATAGAGGCTCACGGGATGATGCACTCCCGCGCGTTGCAATGTGGCTTCCACAGCATTGTCCAGCAAGTTGCCGATCACCGACATTAATTCGGTTTCCGGCATCTGCGCGGGAATTTGTTGCAGTTGGCAGGCGGGGTCAAACTGCAGCTGTACGCCTTTTTCGCGCGCGCTGGCATATTTGCCCAACAACAGGCCGCAAAGGGGGCCGGAACAAAAACGGGCCGAAATAAAATCCAGTGTTTCCTGGGTATGTTCTGATTGTGCCTCAATATAATGAATCGCCTCATCAAAACGTTTCAGATACAGCAGCCCGGCAAGGGTGGCGGTCCAGTTCAATTGTTCATGGCGCAGAATGCGTAAATTATCGGCGTAGCGCTTCACCTGGGTTAACTGTGCGGTCAGCTCGGTAATGTCGTTGCGATCGCGAAAACTGATCACCCAACCTTGTAATTCCCCTTCGAGAAAAATACGCACCCGGCTGGCGATCACGGTCAGATGATTGAATTGGCAAATTTCATCATGAGTATCCGTAGCGTGCATTTTTTGGTGATTAAAAAAGGTGACTGTCTGGATAACCTTATTTAAAGGTTGCCCACGTAATTCCCGCGAAGATTGCGTCAGGGCCAGTAGATTCTTTGCCGCTTGATTGATCACCACAATCCGACACTGTTGATCAATAGCAATAACGCCTTCATAAATGGATTCCAGCAGGGCTTTTTGCTGACGAACCAGTAAGCCGATTTCTCTTGGCTCCAGCGAAAACATCTGTTTTTTGATATGACGGGCAAACCACCAGGAAAAGACAAACAAGGCGCTCATCAGTAACAGCGCAGCCAAGGCAATCTTGAGTAATTTGCTGCTGCTGATATGGTCTAGGTGGCTTTTAAGGTAGCCGACAGACACAATACCGATAACGTTATTATGTTGGTCAAGGATCGGTGCTTTACCTCGTAACGAGATACCGGTGGCACCTGTACGTACGGTAATAATGGTTTTACCTGCCAGCACCTCCTGGTTGTCACCGCCGACCATCTGTTCCCCGACTTTTTCCGGGCTGAGCGAATGGTAAAGATGCATACCTTGCGGATTGCCCACCACCAGGTAACTGGCATCACTGTTTTGCGCCAGGGGAGCCATGATTTCGGCAATGGCCTGATTGTCCTGCTGTTCAACGGCGTTGATCAATGAAGGAAACATGGCAATGTCCTTCGCTTGTATTTTGGCGTGCAGGCCAATCTCGCTATACAGCTGATTATTCAGCTCATAATAGTAATAGTACCCGATGAGTGTCAGCAGCAGCGAGGAGAAAAAAATCAGAAAAATAAAGAGTTTAAAGTGGAACGTTATTCTATTTAACATGATTGAATCATAAGAAACGGCTATCAATGATTGACGTTATCATAAGTAGGGAAATATGTGCGTCCGGCAGATAAAATTTTTGACATGCAGCACAAAGAGATTTTTTGCTGATTAGGATTATTGGTAAATTAATTGCTTGTAAGCTCGGTATGACTCTGTCTGAAGAGCGGGTTAATAGAAACCATAATCACCTTAAAAACCATAAAAACCGCGAATTGTTAATTAATTGCTTTGGTGTTGTTTAGGATTTAATGAATAAACCATAAACACCTTAATCTCCTTTAAATTAGGAGTTTTAATTTGTGTGTCGTCACATTACGCATTAAGTCTTTCCTCCTATTATTTCTACTCAAATGACAGGAGGATTATTATGAGTACAACAGATGATTCACAGATCCCCGCCAGTGTTCGTTTTAATCAGCAAGAGATTCCGCTGAAAGAACGTTGGTGGCATGTTTTAGATAATTGGAAAGTGGGGATAATACCGCTACCTTTATTTATTCTTGCCGGTGTATTAATCGCAATTGATTGCCTCAACGGTAAGTTGCCCAATGATATAGTGGTAATGGTTGCCACCCTGGCGTTTTTTGGTTTTGCCTGCGGTGAGTTTGGTAAACGCCTGCCAATTATCGGTAAAATGGGGGCGGCGGCTATTTGCGCAACCTTTATCCCTTCGGCGTTGGTACATTATGGCCTGTTACCGACAGTGGTAGTAACTTCGACAACGCAATTTTTTAAATCGACCAATATTCTTTATCTTTATATTTGCTGCATTATCGTCGGCAGCATTATGAGTATGAATCGCCAAACGCTTATTCAAGGTTTCTTACGGATATTTTTCCCGATGTTATGTGGCGAAGTCGTGGGAATGTTGGTGGGAATGGGCGTGGGCCTGGCATTGGGGATGGAACCCTTTCAGATTTTCTTTTTCCTGATCCTGCCGATTATGGCCGGCGGTGTCGGCGAAGGCGCCATTCCATTATCCCTGGGTTATGCCGCGTTATTGCATATGGAGCAGGGCGTGGTATTGGGGCGTATTTTACCTATCGTGATGCTCGGCGGATTAACCGCTATCGTGATTTCTGGCTGTTTAAATCGTTTGGGCAAGCGTTATCCCCATCTTACCGGTGAAGGCAATCTTATCCGGCAAAAAGCAGGAGAGGTCACTCCGCAAGACAGCGGTCTTACACAAGCGTTCAGCGGTAAAACGGATGTTACCACCATTGCCACTGGCGCATTGCTGGCAGTGTTGCTGTACATGGTCGGCATGTTGGGATATCGGCTGATTGGTTTGCCTGCACCGGTTGGCATGTTGTTTGTTGCCGTGTTGCTCAAGCTGGTTAATGCGGTTTCTCCTCGCATGCTGGAAGGGTCGCAAGTGGTTTACAAATTCTTCCAGACGGCAGTCACTTTCCCAATCCTTTTTGCAGTGGGCGTGGCCATCACCCCATGGCAGGAGTTGGTTAATGCTTTTACCCTTTCCAATCTGTTAGTGATCATCAGTTCAGTCGGTTCCCTGGTGTTGACGGGATTCTTTGTGGGCAAAAAAATCGGCATGAACCCCATTGATGTGGCGATTGTTTCCTGTTGCCAGAGCGGGCAGGGCGGTACCGGAGATGTGGCCATTCTTACTGCCGGCAATCGCATGATGCTGATGCCGTTTGCGCAAATTGCCACCCGTATTGGCGGGGCGATCAATGTTTCTGCCGGGTTGTTGTTTTTGGGTAATTTCCTGCTGTAACCCATTGCTGTAAAAGAATTAATTAGGATTAAATCACCATGAAACTTGCAAGTTACCTTTATAACAACCGTAAAAGTTACGGCATCGTTACCCCTACTGGGGTTATTGATCTCGGCACACGACTGGGCGCCCGTTATCCCGATCTCAAGGCGCTATTAGCCGGTAATGCGTTACCTCAGGCTGAAGCCTTATGCCATCTGACCCCTGATGTCTCTCCGGCCGATGTTATCTGGCTGCCGGTGATTGAGCATCCGGAAAAGATCCTCTGTGTCGGTATGAACTATGCAGAAAAACGCCGTGAGTTTGAGCAGACCGACCCGGCACCTACGCTGTTTGTTCGCTTTCCCGACTCGCAAACCGGGCATGAAACAGCAGTCATTAAACCCGGGCCTTCATCGCAGTTCGATTATGAGGGCGAGTTGGCGGTAATTATCGGTAAAGGCGGGCAGGATATCGCTGCGGCGACGGCGTTGTCCCATGTTGCCGGTTATAGCTGCTATATGGATGGATCTGCCCGCGACTGGCAACACAGCTGGTTTACTGCCGGGAAAAACTGGCAGTGTACCGGTGCCTTTGGCCCCTATCTCACCACCACTGATGAGGTGCCCGATCCTCATGCGCTAAGTATTCGTACCTGGCTCAATGGCCGTATGGTCCAGGAGGATAATACCGCCAGCATGATCCACAAGGTGGCCGAGCTGATTGAATATATTTCCACCTTTACCTGTTTACATGCGGGTGATGTGATTATTACCGGTTCTCCGGGTGGCGTCGGCAAAAAACGTAATCCGCCACTTTTTATGAAAGACGGCGATTGCATTGAAGTGGAAATTGAGCGCATCGGTCATTTGCGTAATCAAATTGTGGAAATGCCGTTGTCGGGAAATCGCGCTATTTCCGCGATTGCTCATGCAACTGCCTGCTAGCACTGTCAGTTGATATGTGTGTCAGTAATTGGTCCAGGAAACCCTTTATGTACAGCCAGGAATCCGCAGAATTTGCTGTTATTGATGTCGCTGAAAACCCGGATATGGTGCCGGCTTTACGGCACTTGCTACAAAGCGCCGGGCTGGGCATCGATCCGGATATCACACATTTTGTGGTTGCTCAGCAAGGTGGGGAATGGCTGGGGTGTGCGGGCCTGGCTGGTAATACCATCAAATGCGTCACTGTTGTGGCGCAACATCGTGGTGACAACCTCAGTGCCCGTTTAGTGGGGGAAGTGGAACAGTTAGCCATGCAATTAGGGCATTTCCACCTCTTTCTCTATACGCGCCCGTATAACATTGCCTGTTTTAAAGGCTGTGGTTTTTACCCGTTGGCACAGTGGGACGATGTGGCGGTGCTGATGGAAAATACCCCGGTGGGCATTCAGCGTTATTGCCGCAGCCTGCAGCCCTATTACCGGCCCGGCAGCAAAATTGGCGGTGTAGTGATGAATGCCAATCCCTTTACGCTGGGGCATCTTTATCTGGCGGAACAAGCCGCGGCAGCCTGTGACTGGCTGCATCTTTTTGTGGTGCGCGAGGATGTGTCGTTATTTCCGTTTACTGAGCGATTGGCGATGGTTCGCCAGGGTGTCGCGCATTTATCCAATGTCACGGTGCACTCAGGATCAGAATATCTGATATCCCATGCCACCTTCCCGGCCTATTTCCTTAAAGATAGCAAACTGGTTAATCAAACCTGGGGTGCTATCGATCTGCTTATTTTTCGTAATTACATCGCACCGGCGCTGGGCATCACCCATCGCTTTGTCGGTAGCGAGCCTTTTTGCCCGTTAACCCACCAGTACAACCAGGATATGTACACCTGGTTGGCGACAGCTGACAGCGCCTCTTCACCACGGATTGAGGTGGTGGAGATCCCGCGAAAATGTCACGCCAATGGTCGGGCCATTTCGGCTTCCGAGGTGCGAGCGCTCTTAACCAACCCATGCCTGGCAGCGCTGGCACAGCGCGTTCCCGGCAGTACGTTGATGCATCTGAAAATGCATATGCCGGCGGTATCGGCAGACAAATTTCTTATTCAATCAGGACAGTAAACGATGAAAATTGTACAGGAAGCCTTGGCGGGTACTTTTGAGTCCAGTGACTTATTGGTCAAGGTTCTCCCCGCGGAGGCGGAACTTAACGTGGTACTAAATAGCGAAGTTATGCAGCAATTTGGCGCGCAAATCCGCCGAGTGATTGATGAAACACTGGCGGCAATGCATATCACCGAAGGGCTGATCATTGTCGATGACAAAGGGGCGTTGGATTGTGTGATCCGCGCCAGAGTACAAAGTGCGGTGCTGCGTGCCGCCGGGGTTGAAAATGTCGCCTGGGAGCAACTGTCATGAGCAAATTACGTCGCAGTATGTTATTTCTGCCAGGCGCTAATGCCGCAATGCTTTCTACCGCGTTTATCTACCGCCCTGACTCCATTATGTTTGACCTGGAAGATGCCGTCTCACTGCGTGAAAAAGACAGTGCCCGCGTGCTGGTCTTCCACGCTTTACAACACCCTATGTACCGCGATATCGAAAAAGTCGTGCGTATCAACCCGCTGAATACCCCTTTTGGTTTACAGGATCTGGAAGCGGTAGTCCGTGCCGGTGCCGATGTGGTGCGTTTGCCAAAAACCGATACTCCGGAAGATATTTATGAGCTGGAAGCGCATATCGAGCGCATTGAGAAAGCCTGTGGTCGTGAAGTGGGATCCACTCGCACCATGGCCGCCATCGAATCGGCGATTGGCGTGATCAATGCCGTGGCTATTGCCCGCTGTTCACCTCGTTTGATTGGTATTGCCCTGGCGGCCTTCGACTATGTGATGGATATGCAAACCGAACGCGGTGACGGCACTGAACTTTTTTATGCTCGCTGCGCCGTGTTGCATGCTGCCCGCGCTGCCGGTATTGATGCTTTTGATGTGGTATGGCCAGACATTAACGATGAGGCCGGTTTCCTGAAAGAGGTCGATTTGGTCCGCAAACTGGGCTTTAACGGCAAATCGTTAATTAACCCTCGGCAGATTGAGCTGTTGCACAATGCTTATGCGCCAACCCAGGAGGAGGTGGACTATGCCCACCGCGTGATCCGTGCTGCGCAAGAAGGTGAGCGCAAAGGGCTGGGCGTTATTTCACTGAACGGCAAGATGATTGATGGACCGATCATCAACCATGCGCAAGTGGTGATTAATCGTGCTCAGGCTTCCGGCGTTCGCCGTTAATATTTTCCATGATGACAGGATCCTATGATGAATAACAAAACAGAAAGTCTGCATGGTCAATATCACCATCTCCAGCACTTGATCCCTTTTACCGCCGCCAATACCCAGACGCCGTGGCTGGCAGATGTGCAGGCAAAGCACCAGCGTAAACTGTGTGACAACATTGAACAGGCCATTGAACGCAGCGGCCTGCGCGACGGCATGACCATCTCGTTTCACCACGCGTTTCGTGAAGGGGATGTGATCATTAATGAAGTCGTGCATACCTTGATGCGTCTGGGATTTAAAAATCTTACGCTGGCATCCAGCTCATTAATGACCTGTAACGACCAGTTGATCGAGCCGATCCGCGCCGGGGTGATCACCCGTATTTATACTTCGGGGATGCGTGGCAAACTGGCCGAAGAGATTTCTCACGGCCTGATGGAAGAGCCGATCCAGATCCATTCACATGGTGGTCGGGTTAAATTGTTGCAGGATGGCGAACTGAAGATTGATGTCGCCTTTCTCGGCGTTCCGGTCAGTGATGAATTTGGCAACGCCAATGGGCAACAAGGGAAATCCTGCTGCGGATCGCTAGGTTATGCCATGGTCGACGCGCACTTTGCCCATAAAGTGGTGTTGCTGACCGAAGAACTGGTGCCGTTCCCCAATATGCCAGCCAGTCTGGTGCAGGATCAGGTGGACTATATCGTCAAGGTGGATCGCGTCGGCGATCCGGCCAAAATCAGCGTTGGCGCGGCGCGGGTTACCAGTAATCCCCGTGAACTACTGATCGCCCGGAATGCGGCCGAGGTGATTGAACATTCAGGCTATTTTGTTAATGGCTTCTCGATACAAACCGGATCCGGTGCCTCGGCGACGGCCTGTACTCGTTTCCTTGAAGAAAAAATGCAACGACGCAATATCGTCGCCCGTTTCGCTCTGGGTGGGATCACCGGCAGCATGGTCGATCTGCATGAAAAAGGTCTGATCGAAAAACTGCTGGATACCCAGTGTTTTGATGGACAGGCCGCGGCATCCCTGGCGCGTAACCCCAATCATATTGAAATTTCCACTAACGTCTATGCCAACCCCGGGGCCAAGGCGGCATGCTGTGACCAGTTGGATGTGGTTATCCTCAGCGCGCTGGAAGTGGACGTCAATTTCAATGTCAACGTCATCACCGGTTCGGATGGCGTAATACGTGGTGCTTCGGGCGGACATTGTGATGTCGCCGCCGCAGCCAACCTGACTATTGTAGTGGCACCGTTACTGCGCAGCCGCATTCCTACTGTGGTACACCAGGTCACCACCCTGGTTACCCCCGGCAGCAGCGTGGATGTGGTGGTGACTGACCAGGGGATCGCGGTAAATCCGGCACGTCCTGAGGTTCGCGAACGTTTGCTTAACGCCGGATTGCCGGTGGTAGATATTGAACAACTCTACCAGCGGGCCGTGGACATTGCCGGTAAGCCAAGCCCGATTGAGTTTGCCGAACGCATTATTGCCGTGATCCGCTACCGTGATGGCAGTGTTATCGATGTCGTACGTCAGATCAAAGAGGCATAACCAGAGTGAGTATGACGTTGCCTGAACAGGCTACGGTAGGGCTGGAACAGCTGTTAGCGGCGAAGGAGCGCCGCGCAGCCCGGCAAAACCGTTGGCTGAATAGTTATCAAGGGGCATTGGTTTCGCTGACATTGGTGACGCCTGGCGAGGTGAAGGATTCACCGCGTTATCGATTGTCGATGCAAGAGGCTATTGCGTCCTGCCACCAACTGTTACAGCAACGCCACTGGCCGGTGCTGGCGCATGAGGTGTTCTGGCTGGCCACCGGGCCGGAAGCCTTCTGGGCAGTGGCGCATGGCGCGGCGGAGCTTAAAGCGGCCACCGTGGCATTGGAACAGGCCCATGCGCTCGGGCGTTTGTGGGACATTGATGTATTGAGCCAGCAAGAGGGCATTATTGGCCGCCGTTCGCTGGATCAGGCCGCGCGTCACTGCTTGCTGTGCGAACAGCCTGCGCACGCCTGCGCACGTTCCCGGCAGCACCCTTTGCCGCAGATTATCGAGAAAATAGAGGATCTGATCGATGGCTACTTTATCCCCCGTTAAGTCTTATGCCGATGAACTTTCTCCACCGTCGCTTATGGCCTCGCTGGTGGTTCAGGCATTAGTGGAGGAAGTGCAATTGACCCCCAAACCGGGGTTGGTTGACGGACAGAACAACGGCGCGCATCGTGATATGGATTTGCCGCTGTTTCTGCGCAGCATCCAGGCGCTAACCCCCTGGTTTAGCCGCTTTGAGTCGTTGGGTATGCGCGATTGCGATGTGCCTGCCAGCGATATGCTGCCACGCATCCGCCCAACCGGCATGGCTTGCGAACAGGCCATGTATGCAGCCACCGCTGGCGTCAACACCCATAAAGGCGGGATTTTTTCGCTGGGGTTGCTGTGCTGTGCCTTGGGGCGATTGCGCGGTCGCGGTGCGGCAGTCGGCCGCCGTGCACTGTGTGATGAGGTGGCGGCGATGTGCGCGCGCCTGGTTGAACGTGAATTGCAAGATTGTCGCGAGCCGAGCACGGTGGGAGAGCGGTTATTTGTTCGCTATGGTCTGACAGGCGCGCGAGGTGAAGCGGCCAGCGGTTTTCGTACCGTATATGATTATGCGTTGCCAGCCTGGGAGCAATTAACCGCCGCCGGGGTGGCACCACGCCGACGGTTATTGCATTGTCTGCTGGTGCTTATGGCTCATAATCCTGACACCAATGTAGTTTCTCGCGGTGGGATCGCGGGATTACAGTTTGTGCAGACCCAGGCTCGGCAATTATTGGCCGGGGAGTGGCGGGATGCGGATCTGGTACAACTGGATAATGCCTGTATTGCCCGCAATCTCAGTCCGGGGGGCAGCGCAGATTTACTGGCTATCACCTGTGTGCTGGCGAATTTCCCGGCATGAGCAACCATGATTTCTCGCTGCTGGAACACTACCCAGTCGTGCTGGTCCCCGGCATTCAGGACAGCGTCGCCGAGCATTGGCAAAGCTGCTGGCAACGGCGCTTCCCCCATTGGCTGCGTATTAGCCAGCGGGATTGGCAACAGCCAGATCTGGAAGGCTGGATGTTGGCAATTTGCCGTGAGCTGGAAGGGCAAACGCCCCCGGTGTTGCTGATTGGCCATAGTTTTGGTGCACTTTCTTCGTGGGCTTTTGCGCAACGTTATCCGCAGCGCGTGGCTGGTGTTGTGCTGGTGGCCCCTGCCGAACCGCAACGCTTCGAGCTGGAAGATGAGATCCTGCCAGAACCCTTGTCTGTTCCCGGGCTGATGTTTGCCAGCCGCAGTGACCCTTTACTGAACTTCTCGCGGGCAAAATATTGGTCTGCTGCCTGGAATTGTCCTTTGATTGATGTCGGTGATGCCGGGCATATCAATGCCCAGTCGGGGTTTGGCGAGTGGTTGCATGCCCTGGATTGTATTGCCGAATTTGTTCAGCACCTGCCAGCAAGAAAATAAAGGGTGAGATGTCTGCCGATCCCTGATATCGCACCTCGCCTGTTTAACCATCCCGCCATTTTTATCGCCAGATTATTACTCTTACGCTAACCCAATACCGCCAGCGGGTGACGCTGTTTGTGCACCATCCCGGGTACCTTTTGTGCATCACTCACTGGCTTTGGGCTGTTTTTAAAGCGCATAAAAAGCTAAAATGTACACTGACTCTTGGTGTGGTCTTATATTTCTAGCGGTTTTCAATTTTTTTATTAATATTTTTATGAGGTTAGCGTGCAATCATTACCACATTGCCCAAAATGCAGTTCTGAATTTACCTGGCAGGAAGGGGAGCAGTTTAACTGCCCTGAATGCGGACATGAATGGGCGGCCAATGCTACTGCCGCCGAGGACGAAGGCCTGGTGGTCCGTGATGCCAATGGCAACCTGCTGGCTGACGGCGACGCCGTGACCGTGATTAAAGACCTTAAGGTTAAAGGCAGCTCTTCAACACTCAAGATCGGTACCAAAGTGAAAAGTATTCGTCTGGTTGAAGGCGATCACAATATCGATTGTAAAATTGACGGTTTTGGCCCTATGAAGCTGAAATCAGAGTTTGTGAAGAAAAACTGATAGCTGCTACCCGGCGGACGGGCTTATTACTGTCCGCGGATAAACCCGTTTTATTCAGCTTTCCTTTACGGGTTGCCTTCCTGTCGCGCGCGTTATTCGTTGTCGCGCGTCGGGTAGGGTAGGTCACAGATGTTAGCCTTATGGTTGGCATTTTGCTGTCCGCCGGGCCAGGCTAATTCTCTCGCTTGTTTAATTTCCTTTAAAATTTCCTGTTTGTTCGTATCTGACAATGCTTTACCATGGGGGCCATTCTTTTCTTGTATCGCCCTACGGACATCTGATGCGTTACCTGGCAACCCTTCTTCCCATCGTCGTTCTGCTCTGTTCCTGTAGCAGTCAACCCAAAAACACCACCCCCCCTGAGCAAAGTGCTGCACCGAGCGGTGGCTTTCTGCTTCCTTCTCCGCAGAGTGATTTTCTGCCCAGTGGTGATTTTGCTTCCAATCCGGCCGCCAATCTTTTTATCGACAAGATGGTGCGCGAGCATGGTTTCGATCGTCAGCAGTTACATGACCTGCTGGGGCAAACCAAACGACTGGACTGGGTGTTGCGATTAATGGATCGCCAGGCGCCGGTTGGTCAGCCACCTGCAGGTCCTTACGGTGCCTGGATCCGTTACCGCAGCAAATTTATTACCCCGGATAATGTGCAAAATGGCGTGGCATTCTGGAATCAATATCAGGACGCCCTGCAGCGTGCCTGGCAGCAGTACGGTGTGCCGCCGGAAATTATCGTCGGCATCATCGGGGTGGAAACCCGTTGGGGCAGGGTGATGGGTAAAACGCGTATCATTGATGCCCTGGCGACGCTGGCCTTTGACTATCCTCGCCGTGGGGAATACTTTGCCGGTGAACTGGAAACCTTCCTGCTGATGTCACGCAGCGAAGGGGACGATCCCTTGTCGCTGCGCGGTTCTTTTGCCGGTGCCATGGGTTATGGTCAGTTTATGCCGTCTGCCTTTAAGCAGTTTGCCGTCGACTTTGATGGTGATGGTCATGTCAATTTGTGGGATCCGATCGATGCCATCGGTAGCGTGGCCAACTACTTTAAAGCCAATGGCTGGGTCGCTGGCCAACCGGTTGCCGTTGTGGCCAGCGGTCAGGCACCGGGACTGGAGAACGGCTACGATACCCACTATTCGCTATCCACGCTGGCTGCGGCCGGATTAACGCCACAAGGCTCACTGGGCGGTTATCAACAGGCCAGCCTGCTGCGCCTGGATATGGGCACCAGCTATCAGTATTGGTATGGTTTGCCGAACTTTTATGCCATTACCCGCTACAACCACAGCACGCAGTATGCGATGGCTGTGTGGCAGTTGGGTCTGGCGGTAAGTCAGGCGCGCACCGGCAACTAAAAGCCGGTAGTCAGCAGCGGACAGGTGCTCCGCTGCTGACATATTGTTTTACCTTCTCTGCGCCAACCCTTCTTTTCGTTATCTGTCAGGGCCTTCTCAAGTATTTTCAGGTCGGTATAGGTATTTGACCCAAGCGGTTTCTGTGACAGCTATCGAGAAACAATTGCCTGTTCTCTGCCCGTGCCAATTCCGTTTTAGCGACCGCGCGCATTTCGTCCTCGCGGGAAGATTTTGTATTGGCAGAAGTGCTAACATCGTGGCTATTGATTGGCTTATTCAGGACAACCTATGACCGAGACTAATTTGCACCAGCTCAGTGTAGCGGTGGGGGCGGCGTTAAAAGCAGCAGGGCAGTGGGTCACCTGTGCCGAATCCTGCACCGGCGGTTGGGTGGCGAAAGCGATCACCGATATTGCCGGCAGTTCAGCCTGGTTTGATCGCGGTTTTGTGACCTATAGTAATGCGGCCAAACATGATTTACTGGGGGTTGCCGAATCCACGCTCCAGGAGTACGGTGCGGTCAGTGAGCAAGTGGTGCGAGAAATGGCCGAGGGGGCTTTGCACGCCGCGGGCGCGGATGTTGCGGTTTCGATCAGCGGCATTGCCGGGCCGGATGGGGGCACTGCAGCCAAACCGGTGGGGACCGTGTGGTTTGGTTTTGCCGATAACACCGGGCGTACTCATGCCTGTAAACAGCTTTTTGCCGGGGACCGCGAATCGGTGCGTCTGCAAGCTGCTGTTTTTTCACTACAAACTCTGCTTGACGACTTTTTGAAAAAATAGGCTTGATACTGTATGAGCATACAGTATAATTGCTGGTAATTACCTGCATGTGTATTTTGCATCCAACCCAACCGCTTTTAAGGTTCAGGCAGGCAGTCTTGCACCTGGCTTGAAAGATGACGGGGATAAACAACAACATTCAGTGACGGCGGCGTTTAATATTACGCTGCTGTACCACGCGAAGGAGTGAAAATGGCTATTGATGAGAACAAGCAAAAGGCGTTAGCTGCGGCACTGGGCCAGATTGAAAAACAATTCGGTAAAGGCTCCATCATGCGCCTTGGTGAAGATCGTTCAATGGATGTTGAAACGATCTCTACCGGCTCTCTGTCGCTGGATATCGCTCTGGGCGCGGGCGGCTTGCCAATGGGCCGTATCGTTGAGATCTATGGTCCGGAATCTTCAGGTAAAACGACCCTGACGTTACAGGTCATTGCCTCTGCACAACGTGAAGGTAAAACTTGTGCCTTTATCGATGCCGAGCACGCCCTTGACCCAATTTACGCCAAAAAATTGGGTGTCGATATTGATAACCTGCTCTGTTCCCAGCCGGATACCGGTGAGCAGGCGCTGGAAATTTGTGACGCATTAACCCGCTCTGGCGCGGTTGACGTCATTATTGTCGACTCCGTTGCTGCACTGACGCCAAAAGCCGAAATCGAAGGCGAGATCGGCGACTCCCATATGGGCCTTGCAGCACGTATGATGAGCCAGGCCATGCGTAAGCTGGCGGGTAACCTGAAAAACGCCAATACCCTGCTGATCTTTATCAACCAGATCCGTATGAAAATCGGCGTCATGTTCGGTAACCCGGAAACCACTACCGGGGGTAATGCCCTGAAGTTTTACGCCTCAGTGCGTCTTGATATCCGCCGTATTGGCGCAATCAAAGATGGCGATGTGGTGATCGGCAGCGAAACCCGCGTTAAAGTGGTAAAAAACAAGATTGCTGCGCCGTTTAAACAGGCCGAATTCCAGATCCTCTACGGTGAAGGTATTAACATCAACGGTGAATTGGTCGATTTGGGCGTTAAGCACAAACTGATCGAGAAAGCCGGTGCCTGGTATAGCTACAACGGTGAGAAAATCGGCCAGGGTAAGGCGAACTCTTGCAACTACCTGAAAGAAAATCCTAAAGTTGCTGCAGAGATCGACAAAAAACTCAGAGATATGCTGCTGAGCGGTAGCGGCGAACTCAGCGCTGCGGCAACGGTTGAAGACCTCGACGACAATGTTGAAACCAGCGAAGAGTTTTAATCCTCTGCGCTGATCCCGCTGGCGAGCCCCTCGGAGGTGTGCCCGGGTATCTCGATCATCAAGACAACTTTGTCATCAAAATCAAACAGCCTGCAGATGGGCTGTTTTTTTTTGCTTAATGCGTTTTGCTATTGCCCACCAAAGTGATGTTGGGCTACGGCAGCCGCAAGTCTTAAGGAGTGAATCATGAGTCAGGATGCCGAAGAACCGGCAGCGGGATCATCGCTATTTTCTACTGCACAAGATGATCAGGCAAAAAAGCTCAATACCCTGATTGCCCGCGCCATGCGTTTACTCGGTCAGCGAGACCACGGTGAAGCCGAGCTGCGGCGCAAACTGCTGACGCCGCCACAACCCTTTAGCCGTCCCTCGGCCTATAATGCCAAATCCACTGGTGAAGCGCGCAGCAAAGTTGTGCCGCAGGTAGTCGAAGAGATCTGCCCGCAGCTGGTGGATCAGGTTATTGCCTACTGCTATCAACATAGCTGGCTGGATGATGAGAAGTTTGCCGGGCACTATATTTCCGGACGCAGTAACAAGGGACTGGGGGCGCAGCGTATCCGCTCCGAGTTGATACAAAAAGGTGTCGATAAAGAGATTATTACGCAAGCGCTGGAAAATTGTGAGATCGACTGGTGCACTAAGGCGTATGATCTTGCCACGCGCAAATTTGGCCAGCCTTTGCCAACCGACTGGAAAGAGAAATCCAAAGTTTTACGTTATTTACTCTACCGCGGCTTTTTTCAGGAAGAAATTCAGGCTATTTATCGCGATTTTGAAGATTGAGCGCATACGGGATTTTACTTCCCCGCGAAGAAATTTTATCTTATCCCCACTTTTGTTCGTGAGCGACAAGGTTAGTGGCCTTTTATCGCGCTTAATCTTGCTCACGGGCCGACCTTTTTAGCCTTATTCCGGGACATTTATGAGCAAGAGCACCGCTGAGATCCGTCAAGCGTTTCTCGATTTCTTCCATAGTAAGGGACACACCGTTGTCGACAGCAGTTCGCTGATCCCTACTAATGATCCGACATTGATGTTTACCAATGCCGGTATGAACCAATTCAAAGACGTGTTTCTGGGCCTGGACAATCGCGATTATCATCGTGCGACCACGTCTCAGCGTTGCGTTCGCGCCGGCGGCAAACACAACGATTTAGAAAACGTTGGTTACACCGCGCGTCACCATACCTTCTTTGAAATGTTGGGTAACTTCAGTTTTGGCGATTACTTTAAACGTGACGCCATCAACTTTGCCTGGGAACTGCTGACCGGCGAAAACTGGTTTAACCTGCCAAAAGAAAAACTCTGGGTGACGGTATACGCCACCGATGATGAAGCTTACGGTATCTGGGAAAAAGAAATTGGTGTGCCGCCGGAACGTATCATCCGCATTGGTGATAACAAAGGTGCCCAGTACGCATCGGATAACTTCTGGCAAATGGGTGATACCGGTCCTTGTGGTCCTTGCTCGGAAATTTTCTACGATCATGGCGATCACATCTGGGGTGGCCCTCCTGGCAGCGCCGAAGAAGACGGTGACCGTTATATCGAGATCTGGAACCTGGTCTTTATGCAGTTCAACCGTCAGTCTGACGGTACTATGCTGCCTTTGCCTAAGCCTTCGGTTGATACCGGTATGGGGCTGGAACGTATTTCAGCGGTGCTGCAACACGTTAACTCCAACTATGATATCGATCTGTTCCAGACCCTGATTGCTGCCGTTGCAAAAGTGACTGCCGCTACCGATCTGAACAACAAATCGCTGCGCGTTATTGCTGACCATATTCGTTCTTGCGCCTTCCTGATTTCCGATGGCGTTATCCCTTCCAACGAAGGTCGCGGCTATGTGTTACGTCGTATTATTCGTCGCGCGGTGCGCCATGGCAATATGCTGGGTGCCAGGGAAACCTTCTTCTATAAACTGGTCGCGCCACTGATTGCAGTGATGGGCTCAGCAGCACATGAGCTTAAAAACCAGCAGTCAATGGTTGAGCAATTGCTGAAAACAGAAGAAGAGCAATTTGCCCGCACGCTGGAACGCGGTCTGGCACTGTTGGACGAAGAGCTGGCTACGCTGCAGGGCGATACTCTGCCTGGCGATATTGTTTTCCGCCTGTATGACACCTTTGGTTTCCCGGTCGACTTAACGGCGGACGTATGCCGTGAACGCAATCTGAAAGTTGATGAAGAAGGCTTTGAAAAAGCAATGGAAATTCAGCGCAATCGCGCGCGTGAATCCAGCGGTTTCAGTGCCGATTACAACAGCATGGTGCGTGTTGAAGGCGTAACCCAGTTCTCGGGCTATGAACACGTGCAGCGTCAGTCCAAGGTCGTGGCCCTGTTTGTTGAAGGTAAACCGGTTGAAGAGATCCAGGCCGGCGACAGCGCGATTGTGGTGCTCGACGATACGCCGTTCTACGCCGAATCTGGTGGTCAGGTTGGCGACAAGGGCGTGCTGAAAACGGCGGCCGGTGAGTTCGCGGTAAGCGATACCCAGAAGTACGGCAAGGCCTTTGGCCATCAGGGTGTCTTGAATGCAGGTAAACTGCGGATCAACGATAGCGTCGAAGCCGACGTTGACGTCGCCCGCCGTGACCGTATCCGCCTCAATCACTCTGCCACCCACCTGTTGCATGCCGCATTACGTCAGGTACTCGGCAAGCATGTGGCGCAGAAAGGCTCGCTGGTTAATGATCTTTACCTGCGTTTTGACTTCTCGCATTTTGAAGCGATGAAGCCAGAGGAGATCCGTCAGGTTGAGGATCTGGTTAACGCACAGATCCGTCGTAATCTGCCGATTGAAACCAATATCATGGCCCTTGATGATGCGAAAGATCAGGGCGCGATGGCGTTGTTTGGTGAGAAATATGACGACCACGTTCGCGTATTGTCGATGGGCGATTTCTCCACTGAACTGTGTGGCGGGACTCATGCCCGTCGTACTGGCGATATTGGCCTGTTCCGCATTCAAAGCGAGTCGGGTACTGCCGCCGGGGTTCGCCGTATTGAAGCGATCACCGGTGAAAATGCCATTAGCGCATTGCATCAGCAAAGTGATTTGCTGCAAGACGTTGCCCATCTGGTAAAAGGCGATATAAACAGCCTGGCGGATAAGGTGCGTACCTTGATTGAGCGCTCTCGCGGACTGGAAAAAGAACTTCAGCAAGCGAAAGACCAGCAGGCAGCGCAGGAAAGTGCTTCTTTGTCTGGTCAAACCAAAGAAGTCAAAGGCGTTAAATTGTTGGTAAGCCAACTGGACAACGTTGAGCCGAAAATGTTACGTACTATGGTTGATGATCTTAAAAACCAACTCGGTTCTGCCATTATCGTGTTGGCAACCGTGGTTGATGATAAGGTGAGCCTAATCGTTGGGGTAACAAAAGACCTGACCGATCGTGTTAAAGCAGGTGAACTCATTGCTACGATAGCCTCGCAGGTTGGGGGCAAAGGTGGTGGTCGTCCTGATATGGCTCAGGCGGGCGGTACTGATGCGCAGGCTCTACCGGCAGCGCTTGCTGGCGTAGAGGCATGGGTAGCTCTCAAATTGTAGTCATAAATATCATTAACAATCGAAACGCCATAATCTCTTGTCTGTTATGGCGTTTTTACTCTTTATGACCGGTTAGCTCTCACTAATAACGTCACGACTTTGCTGATTTCGGCTAAACTTAAAATCACTCACAACTAATGTATAAGGCTGACATACATTTAATGTGGAGGTCATGGCTTACGTTTTAACAGCATATGATAGATAATGGCTGTGAAACTGAGAGACCCGACTCTTTTACTTTTTCAAGGAGCAAAGAATGCTTATTCTGACTCGCCGAGTTGGTGAAACCCTCATGATTGGCGATGAGGTGACGGTTACCGTTTTAGGTGTTAAAGGTAATCAAGTGCGTATTGGTGTGAATGCGCCAAAAGAGGTCTCTGTGCATCGCGAAGAGATCTATCAGCGTATTCAGGCTGAAAAATCTCAACAGACGAGTTATTGAGTTATCTGGCGTCTCGTCAACGGCGAGGCGCTAATGATTTTTTAGGGCAAATTTTTGCCTTCTCCCCCCGTTTTACCGCTCTCCTGCGAAAATAGTTTCTCGGTTTACCTTTCTCCCTCCCGGAATTTTTACTGATTTAACATTGGTTTTTACCTGCCAACGCCATTATTTTGCCGCTAAACTGCGCAGGTTGGACGTGAATTGTGCAAACAAGCGATTCTTGGGAAAAAAGGGTTTGACTTATAAGTGCGGGAAAGTAATATGTGCGCCACGCAGTGCCGATGAGCTTAAACAAAGCAAGTCGCACAATTCGCAAGAAGCGTATGGTGAGGTGGCCGAGAGGCTGAAGGCGCTCCCCTGCTAAGGGAGTATGCGGTCAAAAGCTGCATCCGGGGTTCGAATCCCCGCCTCACCGCCATTTAATGCACCCATAGCTCAGCTGGATAGAGTACTCGGCTACGAACCGAGCGGTCGGAAGTTCGAATCTTCCTGGGTGCACCATTCTTTCTGTTACGTATATTGATTTGCAATCAAGTGAGCGAACAGGCCTGCAAGGGTAGAATGGCGAAGTGGTGGTAGTAACTCTGCTGTAAAGAACTGCATTAAAGAATTGTTATGCACCCATAGCTCAGCTGGATAGAGTACTCGGCTACGAACCGAGCGGTCGGAAGTTCGAATCTTCCTGGGTGCACCATTCTTAATCCTTCGCTTTATCGTCAGTAAAAAAACCAATGCACCCATAGCTCAGCTGGATAGAGTACTCGGCTACGAACCGAGCGGTCGGAAGTTCGAATCTTCCTGGGTGCACCATCTTTCTCCGATTTGCAAACCACACACTCTGTTGCTGGCAAGTTGGCCAAAATAAAGCATCACCATCATCGCGTTATGACCGACGCCGCCCTCAGGGCCAGATTATTTTATCGATGCCTGCAGATTGAAACAAAAAAACCGTTTCGGCGGTTTGAGTTTGATGACCAAGTCGTCTTGATGATCGAGATACCCGGGCATAGCACACCTAGGGGCGCTCCGGCGGGCAAGCCCGCTACGACCCCAACGGTGCACTCTCCCTAATAACGGACTTTGTCAGCAGTCTGAAACCGCTTCGGCGGTTTTTTTGTTTTCAGCTTTTGGTCATATCCCCCCGTTATTGCCGTTGCTCAATGGTTGACCATTGTTCCTGTGTGCTCTCCAATCTGACAAAAAGCGACAATGAGAACGCTTTACGTTAAAGTGGATTTCCCATATTTGTTGATCGCAGGCGGTGGTTATGGAGTACAAGGCGTACGAAGGCTTCGAAGGATTGATATTTGATATGGATGGCACCATATTGGACACAGAGCCGACACATCGTAAAGCCTGGCATCAGGTATTATCCAAATATAATCTACAGTTTGATGTTGCCGCCATGGTGGCACTTAACGGTTCACCTACCTGGCGCATTGCCAAATTTATTATTGATAGTAACCAGGTCGAAATGGATCCTCACCTTCTGGCGGCGGAAAAGACCCAGGCTGTGCAGGCGATGTTACTTGATACGGTAAAGCCATTGCCGCTTATTGACGTCGTCAAGGCGTTTCACGGCCGTCGCCCTATGGCGGTGGGTACGGGCAGCGAACACAGCATGGCGGACGCTCTGCTGCGTCATTTAGGGCTGCGGGACTGCTTTGACGTCATTGTCGGTGCCAACGATGTCGAGAATCACAAGCCGGCACCTGACACCTTTTTACGCTGCGCTGAACTGCTTGGCGTACCTCCCGAGAAGTGCGTGGTATTTGAAGACGCCGATTTCGGTATTGAGGCAGCACAGCGGGCTAATATGGCCTTTGTGGATGTACGTACGCTGTGAGTTCAGTGGTTGCCTTGGCTTCATTATTTGGCAGCAGTTTTCTTAGCGCCACCTTGTTGCCGGGAAATTCGGAAGTTGTATTGGTTGCTTTGTTATCTGCGGGTAGCGCGACGCCTGCGGCATTGGTTATTACTGCAGCATTGGGCAATACTCTGGGCGGCATGACAAATGTTATTCTCGGACGCTTTCTACCTGAGTTAAAGCCGCAGCGCGGGCTGAATATGGCCCTGGGCTGGTTAAAACGCTTTGGACCCGCTGCGCTGTTGCTCAGTTGGTTGCCGGTAGTGGGTGATTTGTTATGCGTTTTGGCAGGTTGGCTACGCATGCCCTGGACCCTGGTTGTGTTATTCCTGTGCGTCGGGAAAACGCTGCGTTATATAGCGCTGGCCATTATCACAGTAAAGGTGGGTTCATGGTGGGGTTAGATTGTTATCGGTTATCTATGATGGTCACATCTATGCAGATTCAGAATACTTATAAGTTAACTATTTTTAATAGCGGGAGGT
This sequence comes from Rouxiella aceris, assembly GCF_012933545.1. Lineage (GTDB taxonomy): Bacteria > Pseudomonadota > Gammaproteobacteria > Enterobacterales > Enterobacteriaceae > Rouxiella > Rouxiella aceris. The sequence goes on from NZ_JAADJU010000006.1 coordinate 335,239, forward strand.
CAATTTGATCCCGGATGTATCACAGGCGCTTTCCTGGTTGGAAGCCCATCCCCAGTCATTGAAGGGCATTCGTCGCGGTATTGAGCGCGAGACGCTGCGCGTTAAGCCTAATGGTGCACTGGCAACGACGGCTCACCCGGAACCTTTAGGCGCAGCATTGACGCATCATTGGATCACTACCGATTTTGCCGAGTCGCTTTTAGAATTTATTACCCCGGTTGATGACAATATCGATCATTTACTGACTTTTTTGCGCGATATTCATCGTCACGTCGCCAAATCGTTGGGTGATGAGAGAATGTGGCCATTAAGCATGCCATGTCGCATTGATGCCGAAGATGATATCGAGCTGGCGCAGTATGGCAGCTCCAACATTGGCAAATTAAAAACCCTGTATCGCCAGGGGCTGAAGAATCGCTACGGCGCATTAATGCAGGTGATTTCCGGCATTCACTATAATTTCTCTCTGCCCCTCGAGTTTTGGCAGGCGCGTCTGGGCATCACCGATGCACAGAGCGGCAAAGAAGAGATTTCAGCCGGTTATTTTAAGCTGATCCGCAACTATTACCGCTTTGGCTGGGTCATCCCCTACCTGTTTGGCGCGTCGCCGGCGATCTGCTCTTCCTTCCTCAAAGGGCGCGAAACCGACTTGCCGTTTGAATATAGCGAGAACGGCTTGTGCTATCTGCCTTATGCCACCTCATTGCGTCTGAGCGATTTGGGTTATACCAATAAATCGCAGAGTAATTTGGGTATCACCTTTAACGATCTGGAAAGCTACGTTGCCGGCGTTAAACGGGCCATTCGTACCCCATCGCCGGAATATGCCGCCATGGGCGTTAAAAAAGATGGCAAGTACCAGCAGCTAAACAGCAATGTGTTACAGATTGAAAACGAACTTTATGCGCCGATCCGTCCCAAGCGCGTGACCAAAGCGGGGGAAACCCCTTCAGATGCCTTGCTGCGTAGTGGTATCGAATATATTGAAGTTCGTTCTCTCGACGTCAATCCCTTTACACCGATTGGCGTGGATGCAAATCAGGCACGTTTCCTCGATCTGTTTTTGATATGGTGTGCATTGGCCGATGCGCCGGAAATGAATAGCGACGAGATCCTCTGTACCCGTAAAAACTGGAACCGAGTGATCCTTGAAGGGCGCAAACCTGACCAAACTATCGGTATGGGCTGCCATGACGCCAGAAAACCACTCAAGGAAGTGGGCAAGGCGCTGTTTGCCGATCTGCGTCGCGTGGCTGAAGTACTGGATAGCCAGAACGGCAATCAGCAGTATCAGCAAGTGTGCAGCGAACTGGTAGCGGCTTTTGACGATCCTGAGCTGACCTATTCCGCACGTATTCTCAAGGCGATGAAAGCCGAAGGTTCAGGCAATCTTGGTCTGGCATTGGCAGAAAAGTATCGCCAGATGTTGTCAGAAGAGCCGCTGGAAGTGTTGACCGAACAGCAGCTGGCAACGGAGTATCATGAATCCTGGCAGCGTCAGCGCAGCCTGGAAGCAAATGATAAGCTAAGCTTTGAAGAGTACCTGGCGCAGCTTGCTGCAAAGTGAAGCAGCGCTATGCTTTGAGTGAGGGGAGTTGCAATAAGGCAGCAAGGGTTGCTAACGCTGCTGTAGCTTCCATCGTGGCAGGGAGTGCCAGAAAAGAAAATGGCCACAATTAATGTGGCCAAAACAAACATCTCTGTTTACAGGGATGATGATAACAAATGCGCGTCTTTCATATATTCAGACTCGCATTATGGGAAAAGGTTTCCTGAGTTTGATAAAAAAATAATTTTTTTTTAGGAGAGGTGACGATATGCCACTGTTGGATAGCTTTACCGTAGATCATACCCGTATGGCAGCGCCTGCTGTTCGCGTTGCCAAGACCATGAAAACCCCGCATGGGGACGCCATCACCGTATTCGATCTGCGCTTCTGCCGCCCGAATATCGAAGTGATGCCTGAACGCGGTATTCACACGCTGGAGCATCTGTTCGCCGGTTTTATGCGTAACCACCTGAATGGTAATGGTGTCGAAATCATCGATATCTCTCCAATGGGGTGCCGCACAGGGTTCTATATGAGCCTGATCGGTGTACCGGAAGAGCAACGTGTTGCTGATGCGTGGAAAGCCGCCATGGAAGACGTGCTGAAAGTGACTGACCAACGCAAAATTCCTGAACTGAATGAATATCAATGCGGCACTTACGAGATGCACTCATTGCCAGAAGCGCAGGAAATTGCTCAGCACATTGTTGACCATAATATCGTGGTCAATCACAACGAAGAGTTGGCGCTGCCAGAAGAAAAACTGACCGAACTGCATATCTAGTCTGCTGCTGGATGGCATAAAAAAAGACGCGATTTTCGCGTCTCAGACGGCTGACAAAGCCCGTTATTAGGGAGAGTGCACCGTTGGGGTCGTAGCGGGCTTGCCCGCCGGAGCGCCCTTAGGTGTGCTATGCCCGGGTATCTCGATCATCAAGACGACTTTGTCATCAAACTCAAGACGCGATTTTCGCGTCTTTTTTATGGGCTGCATTTCAGCGGCAACCGCCAGCAGTGAACGAGTTAGTCGGTGTTGGGGCGTAGTGACTTCAGCGGGCGGACTTTGACCTGCTTGATCATATTGTCCTGTACATCGAGAATTTCCACTTCATAGTTTTCAATTCTCAGATGGGTACCGATCTTGGGAATATCTTCCAGGATTTCCAGCAGCATACCGTTGATGGTGCGGGGCCCTTCAATGGGTAAATTCCAGTTAAAAGCCTTGTTCAACTCACGCACGTTGGCGCTGCCTTCAATCAATACGGTGCCATCGCTCTGCGGTGTGACCTCTTCGGCCAACGTAGGCGACATTGAGGTGGTAAAGTCCCCGACGATCTCTTCGAGAATATCTTCTACCGTCACCAGCCCCTGGATATCGCCATACTCGTCGACCACGATGCCCACTTTCTTTTTATTGCGCTGAAATTTGATCAACTGAATATTCAGCGGTGTGCCTTCGGGAACAAAGTAAATCTCGTCAGAGGCGCGTAGCAGGTTCTCTTTGGTGAATTCTCTTTTCTCGGTCATCAGACGATAGGCTTCACGCAGTCGCAGCATACCGATAGCGTCATCGAGGGTGTCACGGTAGAGCACAATGCGCCCATGAGGCGAATGCGTCAGCTGGCGAATGATAGATTTCCAATCGTCGTTGATATCGATACCGACGATCTCATTACGCGGCACCATGATATCGTCAACGGTGACCTTTTCCAGATCCAGCACCGACAGCAGCATGTCCTGATTGCGGCGAGAAATCTGCGAGCGTGATTCATTCACAATGGTGCGCAGCTCCTCTTTGCTCATGGCATCGCTGATACTGACATTGGTTTTAATGCCAATCATGCGCATCAGGATGCGTGACAGGCTATTAAGGATCCACACCAGCGGCAGCATGATTTTTTGCAATGGACGCAATAGCAGACTGCTGGGAAAGGCGATACGTTCTGGATAGAGGGCGGCGTAAGTCTTGGGCAACACTTCGGCAAACAGCAAAACCACAAAGGTCAGGATACCGGTAGCAATGGCCACGCCAGCGTCGCCGTAGAGACGAATACCGACAATGGTCGCCAACGCCGAAGCGAGGATATTGACCAGGTTGTTGCCAATCAGCACCAGGCTGATTAACTGGTCGGGATGTTTAAGTAGTTTTTCAACACGTCGTGCGGCGCGATTTCCCTGCTTGGCCATATGACGTAACCGATAACGATTAAGCGTCATCATTCCCGTTTCCGACGCTGAAAAATAGCCGGAAACTACCACCATGATAACCAGGATGATAATAAGGGTAGTGGTAGAGACGTGCTCCAACGGGTAATTCCTTATTGATTAGTGAACCATGACTTGCTGAATAAAGCGACTGCCAAAATAGGCCAGTGTCAGCAAGATTGTTCCCGCAATGCTAAACCACACCACGCGGCGACCACGCCAACCTTCGTGATAGTGTCCCCAAAGCAGAACGATATAAACCACCCACGCCAGAATAGACAGCAGCGCTTTGTCGATGTTCTCCGGGCTGAACATGTTTTCCATGTAGAACAGGCCGGTACAGAGGGTCAGGGTTAACAAAATGACCCCACCCTGGGTGATATGGAACAGCTTACGTTCAATACTCATTAACGGTGGCATATCGGCAGAGAATGTCAGTTTTTTGTTTTTTAACTGATAATCGAGCCATGCCAGTTGCAACGCATACAAAGTGGCAATAATCAGCGTGGCGTAGGAAAAGAGTGCCAACCCGATATGCACCAGCAACCCTTTGCTGGCTTCAAGGTGGGTAATAAATTCGCCGGGCAAAAACGCCACCAGTGCCAGGTTAATCAGGGCAAAACAGTAAACGACAGGCAAAATAAACCAGCCGCGGCTGCGCGAGGCGACCAGGGTCATTACCGTACAAATGATCAGACTGACAATTGAGCCAATGTTCACCAGGCTCAGGTTTTGGCCGGTGCTGACATCAAAAATGCGCTGCTCAAGGGTAATGGCATGGCAGATAAGGGCAACAACAGCCGAGAGCAATGCGATGCGCCGATAGGCCCCATTCTTGCGGATCAAACTGGGAATGATCAGAGAAAGGCTTAACAGATAGGCGATCATGGCGACAAGAGCGAGAGCTGGCATATTGTGTCATTTGCGTCGAAAAATGAATGAGAGAGGCAGTATAACGTTACCGGCCTCGTGCTCCAACTACTCTAGGGTTTTTCGCTGTATATCCCCGCGGTTTATCCCATCTCAGGTGCAACAGGGGGGCCATTTTACCGCCGTGTAGCTACTACTGTAAGCCCGGATAGCGATATCGGGCAGAGATTGTGCATACTTTCGTGTTATAATCCCGCAATTGTGTCGCCAAGGCGGCCTGTCATTACGTTGAGCCAGAGACGATGTTTGATAATTTAACCGATCGATTGTCGCGCACACTGCGCAATATCAGCGGCCGTGGGCGGCTGACCGAAGAAAATATTAAAGAAACGCTGCGTGAAGTGCGCATGGCATTGCTGGAGGCCGACGTGGCCTTGCCGGTGGTGCGCGACTTTATCAGCCGGGTGAAAGAGGCGGCGGTTGGCCAGGAGGTCAACAAGAGTCTGACCCCGGGGCAAGAGTTTGTCAAAATCGTGCAAAAAGAGCTGGTCACAGCGATGGGCGAGGCGAACTCTGAGCTGAACCTTGCCGCGCAGCCACCAGCCGTGGTGCTTATGGCCGGTTTGCAAGGGGCGGGTAAAACCACCAGCGTTGCCAAACTTGCCAAGTTCCTGAAAGAAAAACGCAAGAAAAAAGTATTGGTTGTGTCTGCCGACGTTTATCGTCCGGCGGCGATCAGGCAGCTTGAAACACTGGCCGAACAGGTCGGAGTGGATTTCTTTGCTTCCGATACCAGCCAGAAACCGATCGATATCGTTAATGCGGCATTACAGCATGCCAAGCTGAAATTCTTTGATGTGCTGCTGGTGGATACCGCCGGTCGTTTGCACGTTGATGAAGCGATGATGGACGAAATCAAACAGGTTCACGCGGCCATCAAGCCGGTTGAAACGCTGTTTGTGGTCGATGCCATGACCGGTCAGGATGCGGCGAATACCGCCAAGGCCTTTAACGAAGCGCTGCCATTGACCGGGGTGATCCTCACCAAGGTGGATGGTGATGCCCGCGGTGGTGCGGCGCTGTCAATTCGCCATATTACCGGCAAGCCAATCAAATTCCTGGGTATGGGTGAAAAAACCGATGCCCTTGAGCCTTTCCATCCCGATCGCGTCGCATCGCGTATTCTGGGAATGGGCGATGTGCTGTCGCTGATCGAAGATATCGAAAGCAAAGTCGATCGCGCTCAGGCCGAGAAATTGGCCAACAAGATGAAAAAGGGCGGCGGCTTTGACCTCACCGATTTCCTCGATCAGCTCAAGCAAATGCGCAACATGGGTGGCATGGCCAGCATGATGAGCAAACTGCCTGGCGTGGGTCAGTTGCCTGACAACGTCAAGTCACAGATGGATGACAAGGTGCTGGTGCGTATGGAAGCGATCATCAACTCCATGACGCTCAAAGAGCGCGCCAAGCCAGAAATTATCAAGGGTTCCCGCAAGCGCCGTATTGCGCTGGGGGCCGGCATGCAAGTGCAAGACGTCAATAAGCTGCTTAAACAGTTTGATGATATGCAGCGTATGATGAAGAAAATGAAGAACGGCGGTATGGCTAAAATGATGCGTGGCATGAAAGGTATGATGCCACCGGGTTTTCCAGGCCGTTAATCGTCGTTCAACATGATAATAAGTACCGTAAATTTATCGGCACAAAAAGTAGTTTGAGCTAATAGACGCTTTCGATTGCTTTTTGCGCCAAAATGAGTAAAATTTTCGGGCTTTTTATATTGCAACCAGACCCCGTTCCCCGATGGGGTCTGGTTGTTTTATTAACTAAAGAGGATGTTATGGTAACAATTCGTTTGGCACGTGGCGGCGCTAAAAAGCGTCCGTTTTATCAAGTAGTAGTGACCGACAGCCGCAACGCTCGTGATGGTCGCTTTATCGAACGCGTAGGTTTCTTCAACCCATTGGCTTCTGGCCAGGCTGAAGCACTGCGTCTGGACCTGGATCGTATTGCCCACTGGCAAGAACTGGGTGCAACCGTTTCTGATCGCGTATCTTCGCTGATCAAAGACGCTAAGAAAGCAGCTTAATCTGTCGCGGTGGTGGCAATGAGCAAGCAACTCAATCCAGTGACGCCCGAAGAACCTATTGTTCTTGGTAAAATGGGCTCAACATACGGTATTCGCGGTTGGCTCAGAGTGTTTTCATCCACCGAAGACGCCGAAAGCATTTTCGAATACCAGCCTTGGTTCATCCAACAGGCCGGTAAGTGGCAAGCTGTAGAGCTGGAAGGCTGGAAGCGCCACAATCAGGACCTGATCATCAAAGTCAAAGGCGTTGACGATCGGGAGGCGGCCAATCTGCTCACTAATCGCGAGATTGTGGTGGATTCACGCCAACTGCCAGACCTGAGCGAGGGTGATTACTACTGGAAAGACCTTTTTGGTTGCCAGGTAGTAACAACCACCGGTTATGAACTGGGTAAAGTCATTGATATGATGGAAACCGGTTCTAACGATGTGATGGTAGTGAAAGCAGGCCTGAAAGATGCATTCGGAATCAAGGAACGGTTGATTCCGTTCCTCGATGGGCAGGTTATCAAGAAAGTCGATCTCACTGCTCAATTAATTGAAGTAGATTGGGATCCTGGTTTTTGACCTCCGTAATGTCTACTTGTGTAGACACCCGAAGGCTGAGTGGAACGCTGTTATGAGGATTAGGCTATGTGGATCGGTATAGTTAGCCTTTTTCCTGAGATGTTCCGCGCAATCACCGATTACGGGGTAACTGGCCGGGCAGTAAAGAATGGCCTGCTGAGCGTAGAATGCTGGAGTCCTCGTGACTTCGCCTACGATCGGCATCGTACCGTGGACGAACGCCCTTACGGCGGCGGCCCGGGAATGCTGATGATGGTGCAACCTTTACGGGATGCTATTCATACAGCTAAAGCAGCGGCAGGCGAAGGCGTGAAAGTGATTTATCTTTCACCTCAAGGGCGCAAACTTGACCAACAAGGCGTTTGCGAACTGGCGACTTACCAGAAAATTGTTCTGGTTTGCGGTCGCTATGAAGGGATCGACGAGCGCTTAATCAAAACCGAAATTGACGAAGAATGGTCAATTGGCGATTACGTGCTTAGCGGTGGTGAGTTACCAGCTATGACATTGATTGATTCAGTCTCCCGCTTTATACCGGGCGTTCTGGGTCATCATGCTTCGGCAGAAGAAGATTCTTTCGCCGATGGATTACTGGATTGTCCCCATTATACCCGCCCTGAAGTGTTGGAAGGCATGGAGGTCCCGTCAGTGTTATTGTCGGGCAATCATGCAGAAATACGTCGCTGGCGTTTGAAGCAGTCGCTGGGTCGTACCTGGCTTAGAAGACCTGAACTTCTGGAAAACCTAGCTCTGACTGACGAGCAACAGGTGTTGCTGAAAGAGTTCCAACGGGAACATCGAATCAGACAACAAGACTATGAAGGGAATGTTTGAGCATTATGCCAAGCGTTTCCGAACTATCAGTTTACCTAGGGTAAGAGATATATTATGAGCAATATCATTAAGCAAATCGAACAAGAGCAGATGAAACAAGACGTACCTTCATTCCGTCCGGGTGACTCGGTCGAAGTGAAAGTATGGGTCGTTGAAGGTAGCAAAAAACGTCTGCAGGCATTCGAGGGCGTGGTTATCGCTATCCGTAACCGCGGTCTGCACTCTGCATTCACTGTTCGTAAAATTTCTAACGGCGAAGGTGTTGAGCGTGTATTCCAGACTCACTCACCAGTAATTGACAGCATCGCTGTTAAACGTCGTGGTGCCGTTCGTAAAGCCAAACTGTACTACCTGCGTGAACGTACCGGTAAATCAGCTCGTATCACCGAGCGTCTTAACCGCGTTAACGCACGATAACATTCTCATGTTATATAACGGCCCGCTTGCGGGCCGTTTTTTTTTGCCTGGAGAAAAGCCCAGCGGGACGAAACTTGACCATGATACCCATGAGTGTAATGTAATGTGTACACCTCTCTTTGCGACTTATAGATTATCTGCCATCTAATTATCATTTATTTCTTATGTAATACGCTGTTTTTAGTGGTTTAATTTTTTAACCTCTTCTTTTTCGCCACTCTTTGTGGATTTGGTACTGTAAAGTTTACACTCTTCGATTGAAAAGTTTACAGCCTATGGTATGGTGGTCCCCAGATGCTGATACAGCAGCAGACCAATTCAAATTTATTGTGGATAGCCATCATGCAAAAAGACGCGTTGAACAATGTGCACATTAGTGCCGAACAAATACTGATCACTCCTGAAGAGCTGAAAAACAAATTCCCGTTAAGCGAAAACAATGAGCAGAGCATTGCGCAGTCGCGCCAGGCGATCGCTGATATCGTGCAGGGGCGTGACCCGCGTTTGCTGGTGGTTTGTGGTCCTTGCTCGATCCACGATCTCGACGCGGCACTGGATTATGCTCGTCGTTTAAAAACCCTTTCAGCAGAGCTCAGCGACAGTCTGTATATTGTGATGCGCGTCTACTTCGAAAAACCACGTACCACCGTGGGCTGGAAAGGGCTGATCAACGACCCGCATATGGATGGTACCTTTGACGTAGAAGCCGGTTTGCATATTGCCCGTAACCTGCTGCTGCAATTGGTCAGCATGGGGATGCCGCTGGCTACCGAAGCGCTGGATCCCAACAGTCCGCAATACCTCGGCGATCTGTTTAGCTGGTCGGCGATTGGTGCCCGTACTACCGAGTCGCAAACTCACCGTGAAATGGCCTCAGGTTTGTCGATGCCGGTAGGTTTCAAGAACGGTACCGACGGCAGCCTGGGCACAGCCATTAACGCCATGCGCGCGGCGGCGATGCCACACCGTTTTGTGGGGATTAATCAGGCTGGACAGGTTTGTCTGCTGCAGACGCAGGGCAATCCGGATGGTCACGTTATCCTGCGCGGTGGCAAGACACCAAATTACAGTGCAGAAGATGTTCAGGCCTGTGAAAAACAGATGCAGGATGCGGGACTCCGTCCTTCCTTGATGATAGATTGCAGCCATGGCAACTCAAATAAAGACTATCGCCGCCAGCCGCTGGTTGCCGAATCGGCTGTCAGCCAGATCAAAGCCGGTAACCGTTCAATCACCGGTCTGATGCTGGAGAGCAATATCGAGGAAGGCAGTCAATCTTCCGAGCAACCGCGCGCGGCAATGCGCTACGGTGTCTCGGTGACCGATGCCTGCATCGATTGGCAGACCACGGAAACCTTGCTGCGTAACATGCATCAGGAATTGGGCAGCGTACTGGCGGCACGAATTTCAGGAGAATAAAGCGTTTATGGTGGCTGAACTTAATACATTACGTGACCAGATTGATGAGGTCGACAAAGCGTTGTTGGATCTTTTAGCCAGGCGTTTGCATCTGGTTGCGGAAGTGGGCGAAGTGAAGAGCCGCTATGGCTTGCCAATTTATGTGCCTGAGCGTGAAGCTGCCATGTTGGCTTCACGCCGACATGAGGCGGAAAACCTCGGTGTACCCGCTGACTTGATTGAAGATGTCTTGCGGCGGGTAATGCGCGAATCCTATTCCAGCGAAAACGATAAAGGATTTAAAACCCTGCATCCGGCGTTGCGCCCGGTGGTAATTGTCGGTGGCAATGGCCAAATGGGCCGTCTGTTCACCCGCATGTTGCAGCTGTCCGGCTATCAGGTCAAGTCGCTGGAGACCGATGATTGGCCGCAGGCAGAAACCCTGCTGGCCGATGCCGGTATGGTGATTGTCAGCGTACCTATCCATCTGACTGAAGAAGTGATTGCGCGCCTGCCCACGTTGCCGCAGGACTGCATTCTGGTGGATCTCGCCTCGGTGAAAAACAAACCGTTACAGGCGATGCTGGCCGCCCACGAAGGCCCGGTATTGGGGTTGCACCCGATGTTTGGTCCTGATGTTGGCAGTCTGGCCAAGCAGGTAGTGGTGTACTGTGACGGACGGGAACCCGAAGCCTATCAGTGGTTGCTGGAGCAATTACAGGTTTGGGGGGCGCGTTTGCATAAAAGCAGCGCCGTCGAGCACGATCAGAATATGGCCTTTATTCAGGCACTGCGCCATTTTGCGACCTTTGCTTACGGTATGCATCTTTGCGAAGAAAACGTCGAGATTGAGCAGTTGCTGGCGCTATCTTCACCGATCTACCGGCTGGAGTTGGCGATGGTGGGGCGTCTGTTTGCCCAGGATCCGCAGCTTTATGCCGACATTATTATGTCGTCAGAGAATAATTTGGCGCTAATCAAACGTTACTATCAACGATTTGGCGATGCGCTGGCCCTGCTGGAAACAGGCAACAAGCAGGCATTTATCGACAAGTTTACCCAGGTTGAGCACTGGTTTGGCGATTATGCGCCACGCTTCCTCAAAGAGAGTGGGGCGCTGCTGCGTCAGGCGAACGATAATCGTCGTTAGTCCACCCAACAGTGAGAGCAATGAACAAGGCCAGACGTTAATCAAACGTCATGGCCTTTTTTATTATTTATTCCGGGTTAACGGCAACGACGTTTTCGCTGGGATAGCAGCCCAACACTTTCAGTGAACGGGTGATTGGGCTGAGGTTACGCAAGGCGTTTTGCATCTCGACTGAGCGCAGATTGGCCTGCACATCGACATAAAACATCTCTTCCCACGGATTACCGTTAATTGGGCGTGATTCCAGCTTGCTCATAATGATCCCCTGCTCACGGAACACCATCAGCGCATCAACCAGCGCACCGGCCTGCTGACCGGTAGCCATAATCAGCGTGGTTTTTGCCGGTACCTGCTCGGTGACTTCAATGGCTTTTCTGGCCAGCACAATAAAGCGGGTGATATTTTGTTTCTGATTGGCCAGATCGTGTTCCAGCACCTGCAGGTTATACAGCGCACCACCGGCTTCGCTGCCGAGGGCGGCAACTTTCGGCGATTTTGCCGCGGCGACTTTTTCCATGGCGGCGGCGGTGCTTTCACAATATTCAATTTTCCAGTGGGGAAAACGATTGATAAATTGGCTGCACTGCTGGAAAGGCTGCGGATGGCTGTATACCGTCTCAATTTGCGCCAGGTCGCTATCGGTGGCCACTAACACGCAGTGATTGATGGTATTGGTCAACTCGCCCACGATGGAGAGACTGGTGTGTTGCAACAGGTCATAGACGTCGTTAATCGAACCGGAGCTGGTGTTCTCGATAGGCAATACGGCGTAATCGGCCTGGCCGGTTTCCACCTGAGTAAAGATATCCTGAAACTTCAGGCAGCCACACTCAATAAATTGCTCAAAATGGCGGGCGGCATACTGACGGGCAGCCAGGTGCGAGTAAGAGCCTTTCGGGCCAAGAAACGCAATGCGCGCTGAACTGGATGCGGTGTTATTCAAATGCTGTTGCAGCAACGCCTGTTGGGTCAGCACCGAGTCTTCAATAATCAGCTGATAGATGCGGGTGATATAGCTACCGTCAAGATGGTGTTTTTTGCCTTCAATAATCAACCTGTTGAGAAGTTCGCGTTCACGATCGATATCACGGATCGGCCGATGGCTATGCATTTTGGTCTGGGCGACTTCCACCGCCAGGCCACGTCTTTCAGCCAGCAGGGCCAGTAGTTTTATATCCAGGGTACTAATGCGCTCACGCAGGTCCAGTAAAGGGTTGTCACTCATCGGGTATGCCTTTTAATTGTCGGTTCCGAAGGCGGTAAGCGCTTCAGATGGGCTGTCTAACAATATTGCAGATATAAAAAAAGCCTCCTGATTCAGGAGGCTTGGTTGTTCGTCTTCGCATTCTTTCTTATACGACGAAACGCCTCCCAGTCAGGGGAAGGTAAAAAAGAATGCGAAGAAAAACGGTTTCAGGTTCATATCAGTTTATCGCTTATAAAAACGTAGGCCTTTAAAGTAACCTCTGGCTTTTCCCTCTGTCAATCAAATTTGCCAGCCAGCAAAAAACAAACGCGCCCGAATGAGCGCGTTTGTCTGGGTTACTGCCGTTGATAACCATGTTGTTTGCGGGAACGAGGGATTACTCCTCCTCTTCTTCCTGCGGCTCGAGATTGATATCCTTGACGCCGCTTTCAGCTCTTCGCGCTTCGCCTTTATGCTGAACCTTGTTCAGTTGGCGCTCCAGTTTGGCAATCAGTTCGTTGATTGCTGCGTACATATCATCATGTGATGCGCTGGCAACCAGCGGACCATTGGCGGTACCGATTGTCGCATCGGCGACGAATCCCTGAGGTTCTTTAGAGAGAACAATATGTGGATTAATTAACTGAGTTTGCCATTTTTCCAGTTTTTTTAGACGGTCTTCGACGTGTTCCCGAATCGCGGTGGTGATGTCCATTTGTTTACTGGTAATGTTTACGATCATATTAACTTACCTCTCTGTCTTTCCGTCTAGGATAGATTCAGCATACCTCCCTTTGCGGCAAAATGCGTGAGGGAAATCACGATTTTTTGTCACTTTTTGTCAAGTCACCGGGAATTGTGACCTGGGGTGATTATGTGGCGAAATCCGCTTGAGTGTTTCACTCGAATACTGCATTATCAAAGAGATAAATTGTCTCGATTTCCGTTGTTTTCCGGCATACAGACAAAAAAAACGGCGGCCGCGGCCACCGTTTTTAACAGACAAAACCTGAAGTTATCAGGCCGGGTTTTGCGCAATGACCTTGGCAACCTTGTCCGCCTGACTGTTCATCTGCAGTTCTTTGTAAGCATTTTCCATCATCGGCAGCGCATCACGCGTTGCTTTCGTATCCGGATAATCCTTCATCATTTGCTCAACACGATTAACAACGGCGACGTAAGCCCCGCGTTTAGTGTAGTATTGCACCACTGACAGTTCATATTTAGACAAACGATCTTTCAGGAAGACCAGACGCTTGTTGGCATCGGTCGCATACTGACTGTTTGGATAAGAATGAATCAGTTGGCTAAAATCGCGAAACGCAGCGCGTGCATGCTGTGGATCACGGTCTGAGCGATCGATACCAAAGAATCCTTGTAGTGCACTATCATCCAACGCCATATCGGTCAGACCACGCATATACATCACGTAGTCGATGTTCGGATGAGTTGGATTCAAACGCATGAAGCGATCGATAGATGCTTGGGCAAGTGGCAAATCTGCAGACTTGTAGTAAGCATAAATCAGATCCAACTGCACTTGCTGTGAGTACGGCCCAAATGGATAGCGGTTATCCAACGCTTCTAATTGCGCAATCGCACCTTTAAAGTTACCGTCCTGCAGTTTTTGCTGAGCGGTAGCGTAAAGTACGGATGGCGGGTTATCGGGGACCGTTTCTTTGGAACTGGAGCAACCTACCAGCGCCAGACTCAACGTGGCTGCTGCCACCAGATATTTCACACGCGTCATGACGTTTTGATTATCCTCAGGTGTTATTCTGGGAGACTGTCCGTTAAGCTCCCGACAAAGACCAGCTACAATAGCACATTATTTTAAACGGCATCGCCGTGAAAACCCAAGGTTACCCAAGAGCAGCATATGGCACAACAAGTACAACTCACGGCGACCGTTGCCGAAACACAACTCGGACAACGATTAGATCAGGCTTTGGCCGAAATGTTCCCTGATTATTCAAGATCCCGTATAAAAGAATGGATCCTGGATGAGCGGGTCACAGTTAATGGCAAAAAAGTCTCCAAGCCAAAAGAAAAAGTATTGGGTGGCGAAGCTATCGAAATCATCGCACAAATCGAAGAGGACGCCCGTTGGCTGCCTCAAGATATTGCGCTGAATATTGTTTATGAAGATAGCGACATTTTAGTCATCAATAAACCCCGCGATCTCGTGGTGCATCCCGGTGCCGGTAACCCAGATGGTACCGTGCTTAATGCCTTACTGCACTACTATCCTGAGATAATTGATGTTCCGCGTTGCGGGATTGTTCACCGTTTGGACAAAGACACCACCGGCCTGATGGTCGTGGCGAAAACTGTCCCTGCGCAGACGCATTTGGTTGAAACTCTGCAGGCGCGTGAAATCACCCGTGAATACGAGGCGGTCGCCATTGGCAATATGACGGCGGGCGGCACGGTAAATGAACCTATTTCGCGCCATAGTACCAAGCGTACTCATATGGCGGTTCACCCAATGGGGAAACCAGCCACCACCCATTACCGCATCATGGAACACTTCCGCGCCCATACCCGTTTGCGTTTGCGTCTGGAAACCGGTCGTACTCACCAGATCCGTGTCCATATGGCGCACATCAACCATCCATTGGTTGGCGATCAGCTCTACGGTGGCCGTCCGCGTCCACCTAAAGGCGCGTCGGAAGAGTTTATCAATCAGCTACGCACCTTTGACCGCCAGGCGCTGCATGCCACCATGCTGCGTTTGTTCCATCCGGTCACCGGTATCCAAATGGAATGGCACGCACCATTGCCGCAGGATATGGTCGATTTGATCAATGCGCTGAAAGCCGATACCGAAGAGTTCAAGGACCAGATGCATTGGTGATGTCTGCCTTACTTTTCCCCCAGTGGCCACAGCCTGACTCTGTCGGCTGCTGTGCCACTACCCGTCAGGGCGGTATCAGTTTACCGCCCTACGGCTCGTTGAACCTGGGTTCACACGTTTCTGACGCTCCTGAACATGTCGCCACTAACCGGCAACGCCTGATTGAATTGGCGTCGCTGCCTGCTGCCCCCCATTGGCTGGATCAGGTGCACGGCACCGACGTGGTGCGCCTCTCCCCACAAACGCCATCAGATCCGCCATTACGCGCCGATGCTGCCTATGCCGATTGCCGTGGAGTGGTTTGTGCGGCAATGAGCGCCGATTGTCTGCCGGTGTTGTTTTGCAGTACTGCCGGGGATGAAGTGGCCGCTGCTCACGCTGGTTGGCGTGGGCTGAATGCCGGTGTGCTGGAAAGTACGCTATCAGAGTTTCGGGCTGATCCGGCGGAGATTATGGCATGGCTTGGCCCGGCCATTGGCCCGCAGCAGTTTGAGGTCGGCGGTGAAGTTCGCGAGGCCTTTATCGTTTCCCAGCCGCAGGCCGTGGCAGCGTTCACCCCTTATGGCAATAAATTCCTCGCCAATATTTATTTGCTGGCGCGTTTGCGGCTCGAAGCCGCAGGCATCATGCAAATCTATGGCGGCGAGTATTGCACTGTCAGCGATCCCTCACATTTTTTCTCCTATCGACGCGATGGTGTCACCGGACGACTGGCAACTTTGATTTGGCTGAGATAACCTACCAAATCAAGACGATCCAGCAACGCATCACGTTGTACCTTTAATATACTGACAAGATAACCTTGAAAACGTGAGGGTTGACCTCATCTAATCTCCAGTAGCAATTTTGTTCAGTCATTGGAGGAGTTATGCGTCTGGATCGTCTTACCAGTAAATTCCAGCTTGCCCTCGCCGACGCCCAGTCTCTTGCGCTCGGGCGCGACAACCAGTTTATCGAACCTGTTCACCTGATGAGCGCCTTGCTCAAGCAGGAAGGGGGAACCGTGAGTCCGTTATTGACCGCTGCCGGGATTGATACCCAGCGGGTGCGCACGGACGTCGAACAGGCATTGGCGCGTTTGCCGCAAGTTGAAGGAACCGGTGGTGATGTTCAACCATCAAGCGAACTGGTTCGAGTTTTAAATCTGTGTGACAAAATATCCCAGCAGCGGGCTGATAAATTTATCTCGTCAGAACTCTTTATTCTGGCGGTATTAAAAGATCGCGGCACCCTGACCGACTTGTTGAAAGCCAGCGGGGCCACGGTTGATAAAATCAGCGCGGCTATCGATAAAATGCGAGGTGGTGACAAAGTGGATGATCAGGGAGCCGAAGACCAACGTCAGGCTTTAAAGAAATACACTATTGATCTGACTGAGCGTGCCGAACAGGGCAAGCTGGATCCGGTTATCGGTCGTGATGAAGAAATTCGTCGCACCATCCAGGTATTGCAACGTCGTACCAAAAACAACCCGGTATTAATCGGTGAACCTGGTGTCGGTAAAACCGCCATCGCCGAAGGCCTTGCTCAGCGCATTATTAATGGTGAAGTGCCCGAAGGGCTGAAAAACAAGCGTGTGCTGTCGCTGGATATGGGGTCGCTGGTGGCCGGGGCCAAATACCGTGGGGAATTTGAAGAACGGCTGAAAGGGGTGCTAAGCGATCTCGCCAAACAGGAAGGCAACGTCATTCTGTTTATTGATGAACTGCATACCATGGTGGGTGCGGGTAAAGCCGACGGCGCCATGGATGCCGGTAATATGCTTAAGCCGGCACTGGCTCGCGGTGAGCTGCACTGCGTGGGCGCTACCACGCTCAATGAGTATCGTCAGTTTATTGAAAAGGATGCGGCACTGGAACGTCGTTTCCAGAAAGTCTTTGTTGCCGAACCTTCTGTCGAAGACACCATCGCCATCCTGCGTGGCCTGAAAGAACGTTATGAACTGCATCACCATGTGCAGATCACCGACCCGGCGATTGTGGCGGCCGCGACGCTGTCTCATCGCTATATTTCCGATCGTCAGTTACCGGATAAGGCGATTGACCTGATAGATGAAGCGGCATCGAGCATTCGTATGCAAATGGACTCCAAACCTGAGCCATTGGATCGCCTCGACAGACGTATCATTCAGTTAAAGCTCGAACAGCAGGCATTAAAGAAAGAGTCTGATGACGCCAGTATCAAGCGTCTGGAAATGCTCAATACCGAACTTGAGCAAAAAGAGCGCGAATACTCCGGGCTTGATGAAGAGTGGAAAGCAGAAAAAGCCTCGCTGACCGGCACGCAGAATATCAAGGCGGAACTGGAGCAGGCGAAAATCACCCTTGAGCAGGCACGTCGCGTGGGCGATTTGGCGCGGATGTCCGAATTGCAGTATGGCAAGATCCCCGAACTGGAAAAACAGCTTGCCGCAGCCACTCAGGCTGAAGGCAAAACCATGAAGCTATTGCGCAATCGGGTAACCGATGTGGAAATTGCCGATGTGCTGGCGCGTTGGACCGGGATACCTGTGGCGCGCATGTTGGAAAGCGAACGTGAAAAGCTGCTGCGTATGGAAGATGAGCTGCATCGTCGCGTGATTGGTCAGAACGAAGCGGTAGAAGCGGTCTCTAATGCGATCCGTCGTAGCCGTGCCGGTTTGTCCGATCCAAATCGACCTATTGGCTCCTTCCTGTTCCTTGGGCCGACCGGGGTCGGGAAAACCGAACTGTGCAAGGCCTTGGCGACTTTCCTGTTTAACAGTGATGAAGCTATGGTGCGTATCGATATGTCGGAATTTATGGAGAAACACTCCGTATCCCGGCTGGTGGGCGCACCTCCAGGCTATGTTGGTTATGAAGAAGGCGGTTATTTAACGGAAGCCGTACGTCGCCGTCCTTATTCTGTCATTTTGCTTGATGAAGTAGAAAAGGCACATCCCGATGTGTTTAACATCCTTCTGCAGGTGCTGGATGACGGACGCTTGACCGATGGCCAGGGCCGTACCGTGGATTTCCGTAATACTGTGGTGATCATGACCTCCAACCTGGGGTCAGATATTATCCAGCAGCATTTCGGTGAAGCCACCTATGCGCAGATGAAAGCCTCGGTGATGGAAGTGGTGACCCATAGTTTCCGTCCTGAGTTCATTAACCGTATAGATGAAGTTGTGGTCTTCCATCCATTGGGACATGCGCATATCAAGAATATTGCGCAAATCCAGCTGACCCGTTTGTACAAACGTTTGGAAGAACGGGGTTACAGCGCGCATCTGACCGATGCCGCCCTTGAGTTCCTGGGCAACAGCGGGTTTGACCCGGTGTATGGTGCACGGCCATTGAAACGCGCTATCCAGCAGGAAATTGAAAACCCACTGGCGCAGCAAATGCTCTCTGGCAAGTTGATCCCGGGTATACCTGTGACTATAGATGTAGAAAACGACCATATTGTTGCCAGACAATAATTGCCTGTCGCGGTTAAATAGCCGCAACCAGGTATAAAGAAAGGCGCTCTGAGGTGACTCAGAGCGCCTTTTGGTTTGTTTATTGACCTAAAAGGGGCTAATTGTTTTATTTGTGAGCACTTGATTATAAATTTCAAATAAACACTTGCGGCCTTCTGAGAACTCCCTATAATGCGCCTCCACTGACCGGGAGCAACGACTCCTCTAACGAGAACCAAGTCGCCAGGCAGTGAAGAGTTAGTCCGGTGAAAACACCGCGTCTCGCAAGAGAAAAAGACTTGACTCTTCAGTGGGAAAGCGTATTATCTGCCTCCCACGTTACCGGATAAATAGTCCCGTAACGAACGCTCTTTAACAATTTATCAGACAATCTGTGTGGGCACTCACAAGACGATATCAGCCACTTCGGTGGCAAAAAATATCAAGTCTTAGAGTGACCAAGCAGTAATTCATTATGAATGATGTGAAGTTAACTTTGAGCATCGCTTCGCTTGTCGAAGCAAATCGAACTTTTAATTGAAGAGTTTGATCATGGCTCAGATTGAACGCTGGCGGCAGGCCTAACACATGCAAGTCGAGCGGCAGCGGGAAGTAGCTTGCTACTTTGCCGGCGAGCGGCGGACGGGTGAGTAATGTCTGGGAAACTGCCTGATGGAGGGGGATAACTACTGGAAACGGTAGCTAATACCGCATGACCTCGCAAGAGCAAAGT
>NZ_JAADJU010000007.1 GCF_012933545.1 Rouxiella aceris
AGAACTCGAACCGAGGGCACGACACTTATCAATTTGGACAAGGCGCAGGATTCCAAAGGAGGCGCGCCTTCGCCTCCTTTGGGCGGTCTGGGCCGCCGCCCAGTGAGCGCAGCGAATGCCCTTGAAGTTGACCTTGACCTAAACCTTAAAAGCAATTTTGCAATTAAAACCGAAACTCTCTCCTCACAGCCAATTACCTTTTAAGCCCCGCCCCAAAAATAAAAAAAAACCCGCCAGCTGGCGGGTTAAATAGCACAAATTATTTATCATCAGGGACAGGATGTTGCTAATACACCCTGAAAATAAGTATAGGTAGCACTTTTAATTCCTTCAATTAAATCGCTTGAATATGTGATCCACGAAAGATTTTAAATTTTATAACGATACTTATCCCAAATTTTATTGTCTGCACGATACTTCAATACTCCCTTGTGATGTAAATAAGCTGAAATTCTTGAAGGGATTTCTAATTTCGCAGATATAAATAAGTAAGAAAACAAAAAAACATGATGGCCATTTAATGTTCAATAAATATAGTCAGAAAATTAGCCTGGTAATAGTGATTTTGTTTACGGTCACTCAGGTTGCTGTGTTTAATCATTTTTTAAGTTTTTGCAGTAATAGCAGTAATTATCATTAGCGAGGACTAATCATTATGAGGGAAGTGGGCGGATATGAGCAGCCACAGGCAAACCCGCAAGTACCGATGTTGCTGGGGACAGGAGTATAGCTGGCAGGAGTCACGGTATTACCAGTACGCTAAATCTTTAACCTTCTCGGTTTCCGGCGATGCAGGCGGGGGCTGACTGGCCGCGTAAAAGTCTCGCAACAGATTGTGGTGTCTCTGTGCTATTGGAAAAGTAACTGCAAAGCGTCAGCGTTAACACTGTTTTAGAAAAATAAGATGTTTTTTAGAAATGCCCTGGTGTAGGCGTATAAAAAGGCGTTGTTAACAAAACATTCTTTTTAAAAAATCTATTACTCGGATATTAGTCACGGTGTTTATTTTTTTAGTCGTTAAAAGTCAGAGCGCAATATAAATACCTTTACACTGTATCTATGTCCAATCCCTGCTTGATTTCTATCAAGTTTAGTTATCAGCTAAATGAAGCAGTGGCAGATTGAAGATATCTGTCACTGCTGCTGCAGGATTATCGAAACATAATCCTGCAATTTAAAGTGCTTTATTGGCGCTTAAAACTTCGACCAGCCACCTTCCTCAATGGCTAATACCTTGGTTTTTGCTCGCGGAGCAGGCCTTTTAAGCGCCAGCACTTCAGAGCGGTTACTTGACTGGCCAATTTTAAATATTGAAACAATCTCGGTCAGCTGACGAGCCTGCTCTTCAAGCGAGGCGGCGGCCGACGCCGATGCCTGTACTAACGCCGAGTTTTGCTGGGTCACACTGTCCATTTGTACGACTGCGGCCCCAATCTGGCTGATGCCTTTGCTTTGTTCAGTCGAGGCTGAGGCGATCTCACTCATAATGTCATTAACATGGGTGACCGAGGTGACAATTTTGCTCATTGCCTCACCGGCATGGGTGACCTGCTCGGAACCTGATTTTATATTGTCAACCGACTCATTAATCAGCACACCAATCTCTTTCGCGGCTTGCGCACTACGCTGTGCCAGGCTGCGCACTTCGCTGGCGACCACGGCAAACCCACGGCCTTGTTCTCCGGCGCGAGCGGCTTCAACGGCAGCGTTCAACGCAAGGATATTGGTTTGAAAGGCAATGCTGTTGATCACGCTAATGATATCGACAATTTTATGCGAACTGCCACTGATTTTAGTCATGGTCGCGATCACGCCACTGACGATATCGCCACCGCTATTGGCTTCTTTCGTCGCCTGACTTGCCAAGGTACTGGCCTGTCCAGCATTATCCGCATTCTGTTTAACCGTGGAACCAAGTTGCTCCATGCTGGCGGCGGTTTCTTCCAGCGCCGAGGCTTGTTCTTCAGTGCGTGAGGAGAGGTCGGTATTACCGATTGAAATCTCGGTGGACCCCTGGTAAATCGCATCTGCACTGGTTCGAATATCCTGCACCGTCTGTGCCCAGTTCCCTTGCATCTTGTTGATGTAAGGAACCAATTGACCGAGACAGTTTCTCCCTTGATCAAGGATATTATTGTCCAGTACGCCTGCTGCCAGGGATTCAAGATGACCTTTCAAAATATTAGAAGGCTTAACCAGGAAATTAACCAGATAACGATCGCCCGCCAGAATGATCACCACACTGACAAACAATGCCCAGATAAGAATATACTGACACCACTGCACCCACAGGCCGATTCTGTCGGTTGCCTGGCCATTCAACGTCGCAATTTTGGCATTGTATTTATCAATAGCGGTGCTGAAATCGCGTCTTAGCTGCAGATATTTATCAGTTTTAATTTGCTGGAAATCACTGAATTTTTTATCTTTTGCTGCATCAAATAATGGCAGCATGGCGCTATTGAACAGGCTGAATGAACTGTTATAGATTTCATCCGTAATGGCAGTATCTAATTTCCCGTGGTCAATGGCTTTAAAGTCCATCAGTCCCTGTTTCAGGCTGGCCAATTCGGCTGCTGTCGCCTGCATTTCGAGATTGTAAACGTCAGTATTGCCTTTATCGGCTCCGGCCACGGCGCGCTCAAGCGCAGTGATTGCGCGGTAATATTGTGCGTTGGCACCATTAATAATGTCGCCATTTCTTTGCTGAACATTACTGACAGCCAGTTCCATTTTTAATTCTTTAAGCGAGTACAGAGCAAAACCTGAAGCCGCTGCCCAGAGAAGTGAGAAAAAGATGAGAATGAGTACTAGTGCTGTTCTTATTTTAATATTGCGCAAAAAATTCATATTCTTGAACCTCGTGTGGCGCATGCCTAAAGATCGCTATATAACAGACCATGACAAAGTGTCCGCCGGTCAGTCAGGAGGCGAGGTATTGTTGTGGATGAGATTTTTCCTCTTCTTTGTTATCGGTTCATAAATCTTTATCTTTAGTTGTTTAAGACAATTCTGGTGGCAAATCTCGGTTATTTTATCGAAGGCAGTTAACTGTATGATTAATTTATAGACTTTTAAAGAAAAGCAAGATCTTAGTTAGTTTGGTAATTAAAAAAATTGGCATTAAGGAGAGTGAAATAACACCTGTTATTATTTCTTGCATAAGAATCACTTGAGAAATGTGATTTACTCCATAAATAAAACGGGTATGCCACTTTAGTGGTGTGCCAGGCTTGCTATTGGCATATGGGCAAGATATTAGAGATTTAAATAATTTGGCAGGAGATATAAGTTTATCAATAGCATAAATTTACCTAACTTAAAAATCACCGGAGACACACCCGGCAATATTTATAATAAATCGGTTATTAGCTAATTTGTGATATTTATGGATAAACCTGCGCAATAATATTATGTAAATAATTGGCAATCGCATCTTACCCCCGATAAAGGGGGTTGGAAGGGCGAAACACAGCCTGTATAGAGGAGGGGCTACGAGGATAAGAGACGCTTAACGCCCCTTTTTCTTACGTCCGGGTTGGGCAAAACGCTTGCGGGAGGCGGCGTTATTATCGGTTTTTTCGGCACTTTTGGGGGGGCTGATACTCACCTTTTTGATTGCTACCGGCTTGGCCTGCGCTTTTTTTGCCGGTTTTTCGTCGGAAGATGAGTTTTCAACCAGTTTGAACAACACCTTTAGTTCCTCGTCGGTCAAATCTCGCCATTCGCCTGGTGGCAGCCCTTTGAGGTTGATGTTCATGATACGGGTACGCTCAAGCTTGGTGACTTCATAGCCAAAGTGTTTGCACATGCGGCGGATCTGACGATTAAGCCCTTGTACCAGGGTAATACGGAAGACAAAGGTGGCGTCTTTCTCTACTTTGCATTTTTTAGTTACCGTGCCCATCATCGGCACACCGGCACGCATGCCAGCAATAAACTCGTCGGTTACCGGCTTATTGACGGTCACCAGGTACTCTTTTTCGTGATCATTGCCGGCGCGCAGGATCTTGTTGACCAAATCGCCGTGATTGGTGAGGAAAATGAGTCCCTGCGAGTCTTTATCCAAACGCCCGACAGGGAACACGCGTCGACTATGGTTAACAAAATCAACGATATTGTCTTGTTCGGTATTTTCCGTGGTACTGATGATGCCAACCGGCTTATTCAGCGCAATTAACACCAGATTTTCTGCGTCACGTGGCTCGATAAGCTGGCCGTTAACTTTTACCACATCTCCGGCAAACACCTGAGCGCCAACGCCCACCCGTTTGCCGTTAATAAAAGCGTTTCCTTGTTCTATGTAACGATCGGCATCGCGACGAGAACAGATACCACTCTCACTGATGTATTTATTGAGACGAATGGAGGAGTTGGTCAGCATGCTACCTTCATAAAAAGCGCACTATACCCTATCCAGGTCATTGACGCACGCCTGCAAGTGTGGTGTGCGTCATGATTCTGCTGTTTAATCTGCTTCAGGGGTGGGGCACGGCGATCTCGGCGCTGATCCGCAGGCCATCGGCATTGAATACCATGCATTGGCTGGCATCAAATCCTGGCTGCAATTTCTGATAGGGCTGGAAATGTGCATCCCCCGGCAACAGCATTTTGAAGCCATCATGGCCATGGCATTGGCCGAATAAATAGGTGCTGTTGCCCAAACGCTCAACTACCTCGCATTGAAACTCCAGACGCAGGGGCGAATCACTCAGCGTCGACAGATGTTCCGGACGAATACCCAGGGTAACTATTTCACCGGGGGCTACCGGCAGGGTTTTTAGCGCCAACGACAGCGTTTGATTGTTGCCAATGCTGACGGTCAGCAACTCTTCTGCCCAACTGACCACGGTAACCGGCAGGAAATTCATTTTCGGTGAACCAATAAAACCTGCGACAAAACGGTTTATCGGGTTGTAATACAGTGCCATCGGGGAACCGACTTGTTCCACCTTGCCATAGTTCATCACCACAATTTTGTCGGCTAGGGTCATGGCTTCAACTTGATCATGGGTGACATACACCATGGTAGTTTTTAGTTCGTGGTGCAATTTGGCGATATGCAAACGCATTTCGACGCGCAACTCGGCATCGAGGTTAGACAGCGGTTCATCAAACATAAATACCCGCGGATCGCGCACGATGGCGCGGCCAATCGCCGTGCGCTGGCGTTGCCCGCCGGAAAGCTCTTTCGGTTTTCTGTCCAGCAAATGGGAAAGCTGCAGGGTTTTGGCCACCATTTCCACCTGATGACGGACCTCGGCTTTCGGCATACCGTTCACTTTCAGTCCGTAGCCCATATTTTCTGCCACGGTCATATGCGGATAGAGCGCATAGGACTGAAACACCATCGCCACACCACGGTGCGCCGGGGCGACATCATTCACCCGTTCTTCATCAATCAGAATATCCCCTTCTGTTACCTCTTCCAGCCCGGCAATCATCCGTAACAAGGTGGATTTACCGCAGCCGGAGGGACCGACAAATACCGCAAACTCACCGTCATTGATCTGCAGATTGATGCTGTTGAGGGTCACGGTTTTACCAAAATGCTTGGTGACGTTATTGAGTCTTATGCTGGCCATTTAGGGTTCCTCGAAAAATTGTCAGTGATTGGCCATATCAGTCGGTGTCTAAACGTGTAATTCAACTTGTATGTAATACGTATAACAACCATAGGGCAAGCCAACGTGGTCAATGAAAAAGCGTGCTATGACTATAACTGCGCATGATTCCTGGCTATATCTCCGCTTTTCATTTCTGCAATCATGATCACATAATAGCGATATTCGCATAGTGTTATCAGCCACCTGGAGGTAACGTATAACAAAACAGGGCGAAGAAGGACTCTTCAGGATATGGCTTTGTGCAGAAGGATCTAGACTCTGGTTTATTTTAAAAAATCCGATGGCGAAACCAACAAATGTAATACCTTCACATGAGGCAGGAAATGAAAACCAATAAAATCACCGCTTTGGTATTGGTCGCACTGGCCGCCGGTCAATATTCTGGTTTTGCGTCAGCTGCGGCCGGTCAGCAGCTGACGATCTGGGAAGACATTAAAAAGTCTGATGGTATCAAACAGGCAATCAGTGATTTCGAAAAGCAAAATGACGTCAAGATCACCGTGCAGGAGATGCCTTTTGCCCAGCAGATAGAGAAACTTCGACTGGATGGACCGGCGGGTATTGGTCCTGATGTGTTAGTGATCCCCAACGATCAACTGGGGGCTGCGGTGGTTCAGGGGTTGCTGGCACCGATGAAGGTGGACCAGGCAAAAATTGACCTGTTTACCCGGCCATCCATCAACGCTTTCACCATGAATAACCAGCTGTATGGCTTGCCAAAAGCCGTTGAAACGCTGGTGCTGATTTATAACAAGGATCTGCTGCCAAAACCGCTGGCTACCTTAACCGACTATTACGACTTCTCCAAAAAAATGCGTGCGGAGAATAAATACGGCCTGCTGGCGAAGTTCGATCAGATTTATTACAGCTGGGGTGTGATGGCCGCAATGGGCAGTTATATCTTCGGCAAAGATGATAAAGGAGCGCTGAACACCCTGGATATTGGTCTGGCGACGCCAGGCAGTATTGCTGCGGTGAATGAGCTGAAGAAATTTTATCACGACGGCCTGTTTCCAGCGGGGATTATCGGCGACAGCGGGTTGAATGCCATTGACTCCCTGTTTACCGAGAAAAAAGTCGCGGCGGTAATCAACGGTCCCTGGGCCTTTAAACCCTATGCTGAAGCAGGCATTAATTATGGTGTCGCGCCGCTGCCTAAACTGGCCAATGGCAAGCCGATGAATTCATTCCTCGGTGTAAAAGGCTACGTGTTGTCAACCTGGAGCAAAGACAAGGTACTGGCGCAGAAATTTATTGAATTCATTAACCAGCCGCAATATGTCAAAACCCGTTACCAGGTCACCAATGAAATTCCCCCGCTGCTGGCGATGATTGACGATCCGCTGATCAAGAATGACGAGAAAGCCAGCGCCGTTGCCGTCCAGGCCAATTTTGCCAACGCCATGCCAGGCGTTCCTGAAATGCAGGAGGTCTGGGGACCAGCCAATGCCGCTCTGGAGCTGAGCATGACCGGAAAGCAACAGCCTGAGGTCGCGCTGAAAGAGGCGGTGAAGCAGATCAAAATGCAAGTCGAAGCGATGAAGGCCAGCAACCAGTAAAACCTGGCTCATCTCAGCTGAACGGGAGGGGTTCCTCCCGTTAACACAAGGAACACTCTGTGATTATCACTCCCAGTGAAAATTTTGTCGCCGACAAGGTGAGCCGTCGCCATGCCATGACTGGGCTATTGCTGGCGCTGATACCCGGCTGCGGCCAGTTCTATCACCGGCAATGGGCCAAGGGCCTGATCTTTCTGCTATTACTTAGCAGTTTTATCGGCATATTTCATGATTTTCTCAGCGAAGGGATGTGGGGGTTATATACCCTCGGTGAAGCCGTCCCACGGGATAACTCGATCTTTCTGTTGGCTGAAGGGATTATCAGCCTGTTGGTTATTGCTTTTGGGCTGGGAATTTACGGCTTATCACTGCATGACGCCTGGGTAAACGGCAAAAAACGCGATGAGGGCAGGGAACTGAACAGCGTGCGCCGTCAGTACCAAATGCTGCTCAGTGAGGGCTTTCCCTATCTGATGATCACCCCGGGTTTTATCCTGCTGGTGTTTGTGGTGATTTTTCCGATCCTGTTTGGTTTTTCCATCGCCTTTACCAACTACAACCTCTATCACACACCGCCGGCCAAGCTGGTTGATTGGGTTGGCCTGAAAAACTTCGTCAATATTTTTACCTTGTCGATCTGGCGCTCAACCTTCCTCGATGTCCTGCAATGGACCGTGGTCTGGACACTACTGGCTACCACGCTGCAATGCACGGTAGGGGTAATGCTGGCCATTCTGGTCAATCAGAAAGATTTACGCTTTAAGGCGATGATCCGTACCATTTTTATTCTGCCATGGGCGGTGCCGGGTTTTGTCACCATTCTGGTGTTTGCCGGGATGTTCAACGACTCCTTTGGGGTGATCAATAACTCGATTTTGGCCTTTTTTGGCATTGCTCCCAAGGCGTGGCTGACCGATCCCTTCTGGACCAAAACGGCGCTGATCCTGATGCAGACCTGGCTGGGTTTTCCGTTTGTCTTTGCCATGACCACCGGCGTGTTGCAGGCCATTCCCGACGATCTCTACGAGGCCGCCACCATGGACGGTGCCAGTAGTCTGACCAAGCTGCGCACTATTACGTTGCCGCTGGTGCTTTACTCCATTGCGCCGATCATCATTACCCAATACACCTTCAACTTTAATAACTTCAACATTATCTATCTATTTAACAACGGCGGACCTGCGGTGGCCGGGTCAAATGCGGGAGGCACCGATATTCTGGTGTCATGGATTTATAAACTGACGATGTCTTCCTCGCAGTACGCTATTGCCGCCACCATCACGATTTTGTTGTCGATTTTTGTGGTGGGTATCGCGCTGTGGCAATTCCGCGCCACGAAGTCATTTAAAAATGATGAGATGGCTTAAGGAGAACCGCATGGCAACCTCAAAAAGTATCAAGCAAGAGAAATGGGTGCGGTTATCGCTCTCCTGGCTGGTGATCCTTACTGTTTCGGCAATCATTATCTATCCGCTGGTGTGGACCATAGGCGCGTCACTCAATGCCGGCAATAGTTTGCTCAGTAGCTCGATTATTCCCGAAAATCTGTCATTTCAGCACTACGCAGATTTGTTCAATGGTCAGGTCAATTATCTGACCTGGTACTGGAATTCGATGAAAATCAGCTTTATGACCATGGTCCTGACACTGATCAGCGTCAGTTTTACCGCCTATGCCTTTTCCCGCTTCCGTTTTCGCGGGCGGCAGAATGGCCTGATGTTGTTTCTGTTATTGCAGATGATCCCGCAGTTCTCCGCGCTGATTGCCATTTTTGTGCTCTCGCAGTTGTTGGGACTGATTAACAGCCATCTGGCCCTGGTGCTGATTTACGTCGGCGGAATGATCCCGATGAATACCTATCTGATGAAAGGCTATCTCGATGCTATCCCCAAGGATCTGGATGAGTCGGCGCGGATGGATGGGGCCAGTAACTTTCGTATCTTTATCGAGATCATTATGCCGCTTTCCAAGCCGATCCTGGCGGTGGTCGCGCTGTTCTCTTTCACCGGGCCGTTGGGGGATTTTATTCTCTCCAGCACGATTTTACGCACCCCGGACCAGTACACCCTGCCGATCGGCTTGTACAACCTGGTCTCGCAGAAAATGGGCGCCAGTTACACCCTCTATGCGGCGGGCGCGGTGTTGATTGCCGTCCCGGTAGCGATTTTATATCTGGCCTTGCAGAAGTATTTTGTCTCCGGCCTGACCTCTGGCAGCACGAAAGGATAATGTGATGAAAACGTTTCAACCCGCATTTTTGAGCCTGAGTCTGGCGCTGGCTATCAGTTGTTCCACCGCCATGGCCGCCTCGGTGATTATCAAACCGTTGGTGAATCAGCCCGCCGACTTTATTAAGGGCGTCGATATCTCCACACTGACCGACGTTGAAAAACACGGTGGCGTATTTTATGACGAGCACAATGTCAGGCAGGATCCGCTGGTTATCCTCAAACACGACGGGGTCAACTATGTGCGTCTGCGCCTGTGGGTCGATCCCAAAGACAGCGCCGGCAATCCTTATGGCGCCGGTAATAACGATCTCGCCACCACTCTGGCCCTGGCCAAACGCGTCAAAGCTCAGGGGATGAAGCTGTTACTCGACTTTCATTACAGTGATTTTTGGACCGACCCCGGTAAACAGGTTAAGCCAAAAGCCTGGGCCAAGCTAAACAATGAGCAACTGAAAAAAGCCATTCACGACTATACCCGTGACACCATTGCCACCTTTAAACAGCAGGGCGTATTGCCGGATATGGTGCAAATTGGTAATGAAATAAATAGCGGTATTTTGTGGCCGGAAGGCAAAAGCTGGGGACAGGGCGGCGGTGAATTCGATCGTCTGGCGGGATTGCTGAACGCGGCGATTGCCGGTCTACGAGAAAATCTCGACTCGCCGTCGCAGGTCAAAATTATGCTGCACCTGGCCAAAGGCACCAAGAATGATACCTCTCGCTGGTGGTTCGATGAAATTACCCGGCGTAATGTGCCGTTCGATATTATTGGCCTGTCGATGTACACCTATTGGGATGGTCCAATCTCGGCGCTACAAAGCAATATGGATGACATCAGCCAACGTTATAATAAAGATGTCATTGTGGTAGAAGCTGCTTACGGTTATTCCCTGGAAAATTGCGACGATCTGGAAAATAGCTTTACGGCAAAAGAAGCCAAAGAGGGCGGGTATCCCGGCAGCGTACAAGGGCAGGCTGACTATCTTCACGATATTATGCAAAGTGTTATTAATGTGCCAAATAAACGCGGCAAAGGATTATTTTATTGGGAACCTACCTGGATTGCAGTAACCGGAGCAGGTTGGGCGACACCTGCGGGCATGAAATATATCGGGGAATCTGGTAAGCAGGGTAATGCCCGCGAAAATCAGGCGCTATTTGACTGCAAGGGTAAAGCGCTGCCTTCGCTCAAAATGTTTAATTAACCCATGCCATACGTCATATATGATTTCTGTTGTTAATCTTTAAGGAATTAGTAATGAATAAATTTCCTCCTTTAAGTGCAAAGGTTCATGGCCTGCTGCATGGAGCGGATTATAATCCCGAACAGTGGATAAATATTCCGGGGGTGATTGAACAAGATATTCCGCTGATGAAACAGGCCCACTGCAATGTTATGTCGGTGGGTATTTTCAGTTGGGCAATGCTGGAGCCGGAAGAGGGAAACTATCAATTTCAGTGGCTGGATGAGGTGCTTGATAACCTGTATGCGCAGGGTATCCACGTTTTTCTGGCGACCCCCAGCGGGGCACGACCAGCGTGGATGTCACAACGCTATCCTGAAGTGCTGCGCGTCGGCCGTGACCGGGTGAAAGCACTGCACGGAGGACGGCATAACCATTGCCTCTCTTCGCCGCTTTACCGTAGGAAAGTGCAGGCTATTAATCAGCAACTGGCGCAGCGTTACAGCCATCATCCGGCAGTCATTGGCTGGCATATTTCCAATGAATACAGCGGAGATTGCCATTGCGAGCTGTGCCAGCAACAGTTTCGCCACTGGCTACAGCAGCGTTATCAGACGCTGGATCAGCTTAATGCTGCCTGGTGGAGTACGTTCTGGAGCCACACCTACAGCGACTGGTCGCAGATCGAGTCCCCGGCACCGCAAGGGGAAGTCTCCATTCATGGCTTAAATCTCGACTGGCGGCGTTTTTGTACCGCCCAGGCCACGGATTTTTGTGCACAGGAAATCGCACCACTCAAGGCTGTCAATCCGCAGTTGCCGGCTACCACCAACTTTATGGAATACTTCTACGACTACGATTATTGGCAGATGGCGCAGGTGATTGATTTTATCTCCTGGGACAGCTACCCGATGTGGCATAACGCCAAGGATGAAACCGAACTGGCCTGCTACACTGCCATGTACCATGATCTGATGCGTACCCTCAAGCAGGGCAAACCCTTTGTGCTGATGGAATCCAGCCCGAGCGTCACTAACTGGCAGCCGACCAGTAAACTGAAAAAACCGGGAATGCATATTTTGTCCTCGCTGCAGGCAGTGGCTCATGGGGCTGATGCGGTGCAATACTTCCAGTGGCGCAAAAGCCGTGGCTCGGTAGAAAAATTCCACGGCGCGGTGATCGATCACTCCGGGCGTCTTGATACCCGCGTGGGTAAAGAGGTTAGCGAACTGGGGCGTATGCTGGCGGCCATGGCACCGCTGGCCGGTAGCCGGGTCGAGGCGCAGGTAGCCATTATTTTCGACTGGGAAAACCGCTGGGCGATGGACGATGCACAAGGGCCAAGAAATAGCGGTCTGTATTACGAAAAAACCGTGGCTGAACACTATCGTCCGTTCTGGGAACAGGGGATCGCGGTCGATATTATCAATGCCAACTGCGATCTTAGCCGCTATAAACTAGTGATTGCGCCCATGCTGTATATGGTGCGTCAGGGCTTTGCCGAAAAAGCCGAGGCGTTTGTCAGCCAGGGCGGTCAATTTGTTGCCACTTACTGGAGCGGCATTGTTAATGAAAGTGACCTTTGTCATCTTGGCGGATTTCCCGGGCCGCTGCGGCCGCTGCTGGGTATCTGGGCTGAAGAGATTGACTGTCTGACTGACAATGAAACTAACACCGTGCGCGGATTGCCCGGTAATGCTCTGGGATTACAGGGGGCTTATCAGGCTCACCACCTTTGCGAGCTGGTTAATCTGGAGGGGGCTACGGCGCTGGCAGTGTATGGCGATGATTTCTATGCCGGACATCCAGCGGTCACGGTCAATGCCTTCGGTCAGGGTAAAGCCTGGTATATCGCTTCACGTAATAATATCGCCTTCCAGCGAGACTTTTTCCTGCGTATTGCGGCGGATCTTGCCTTGCCGCGGGCGATAGCGACCGATTTCCCACCGGGAGTTACCGCGCAACGGCGCAGCGATGGCGAAAGCGAGTTTATCGTTGTGCAGAACTACAGTGAAAAAGCGAAAACCCTGCATCTACCTGTGGCTTATCAGGATATGGTCGCCGGGGAACCGCTTGGTGGTGACCTTAGGCTGCCCCCCTGGGGTTGCCGGGTACTCTCCCGCCGGTTGGTCTGATTTATCCCACCAATACCTGTTCAATTGAACGGGTATTTTTTTCTCATTGTTAAACCTGTAAGGAATGGCTTATGGTCAGTCTAAAATCTTTTATTCACTATTTTACCCAGCCAGCAAAACCGGAAAAAGATAATAATGTCGATAGTCAATATTTAGCCAATCTGCTGACCTGTTTTGGCGGTCGGGATAATATTGTTCATATGGATGCCTGCATTACCCGTCTGCGGGTGACGGTAAAGGATCTCGCCCGTATTGATTCAGAAGGCTTACAGAAAGCTGGCGCGCTGGGGGTGATTATTATTGGTCAGGAGGTACATGCTATATTTGGCAAACAGTCAGATAATTTGCGTGAACTGCTGGCTGCTCGTTTTTCGGTAAATAAAGACCAATAAAAAAATGGATAACCACCGAGAGGTGGTTATCCATTGACGACAATAGCCGGAGAGCATTATTAATCTTGATGAGGGATTAATAACCTACGTCAATAAAATTTACTAGCGACACAGATTAATCATAAATAGGGTAATGAGCTTTTAGAAAGTATATCTGTTTAAGTAAATAAGAAACCTTTAAGCGTAAATATTATTACCACCAGGCTTCTACCTGCACACCAAAGTTCCAGGTGTTATTGGCGGTATTGTCCTTAAAGGATTTACCGTTTTCGCTGTCATTGAGATAGGAGGCAAATACGCGCAACTCAGGACGAGACATAAATGCCGGGCCATCAGCCAGCGCCAGGGCAACGGTGTACTTTTCGCCGCCTTGTTTATAGTGGCTGCCATCACGGTTATCATCTTTTTGGTAGAAACCGCCGACTTCACCAATACCACGAACATAATTGGTGAACTGATACTGCGCGCGCCCCACCAGAGAAAGCAGGCGACTTTTGTCGGTATCCTGGGTGATCTTATCGGCCGAACCCCATGTCAGCACATGGTTAAGAGAGAATTTTTCGGTGATTGGGATCAACCCGGTATTGATCACGCGGTAACCGGTGGCCTCTTCGGTGTTGTGCCAGGCGTCATACCAGCCGCCGCCCTGGGAAATCATATTCTGCGCCAACCCTTTGGTGGCGTACTGCAACACCGTCTTGTTGGAGGAACCTTTCCACATATCCTGGCTGATTTCACCGGTCAGCATCACACCGTTTTCGGCATTGTACAGTCCGCCGTACTCTTTTTGTTTGCTGGTTGGATTAGGCATGGCGTAGTCAATACCAAATTCGGTCCAGGCACCGGTCCACGGCTTCCAGCCGGCATAGCGAGCATCGAGGTAGTTGATATTCAGATTGTTGTCGTTATCTACCCGATAGTCGATATCGTTATTGTCGCCACGGATCCAGGCGACAGACACTGCGCCGGGGCCGAAGGAGACATTTTCAATCCCCGCACCGGAACCGGAGATATTCCAGTATTTGGTATCGATGATATGCAGATCGTGGCGCTGGTAGTAACGTTTACCGCCCCAAATCACTGCATTAGGATCTCCCGGGACCAGACCTTTGACCTGCAGGTTAAGCTGACGCAGGCCGAACTGGGCGTCATTGTTGACGGTCGATTCACTGTCGTTGGAACCGTCCGACACCATGCTGATCATGCTGTCTACGTAGAAGCTGACATCGTCCTTTTTATACACCTGGCTACCCAGCTCAATTTCGCCATAAGTGTCGGATTCATTGCCCAGGCGGCCGACTTTATTTTTTTGATACTCCTGCAAGGCACCATCGCTGGAGACACCGACGCCGGAACGGAAATAGCCATGAAAATCAACGGAATCAATATCAGCAGCGAACAGGGTAGGAGAGGTCATCGCCATTGCCAGCGCCAGAGTGTGTAGCTTAGTCTTCATGTATGCCCCATATTTATTTGTAATACGTTCACATTAGGAGGCTATAAAATGACAAAACGTGACAAACAAACAATTTGTTTATCGATTTATTGTGAGTTACTGCAAATAAAACAACGGGATTTATACTTTTTAGTGAAGGGGATCACTATGTGATGTAATGTGAACGAATGACTTTTGTGCCATTTTCTTAGTCTTTGGCAAGGGGACTATGTTGACCTGAAGCTGCCTGTTACAATCGCAGCAGGATTAAACGCAGAGAACTTAAGATGAAGTCCAGAAACACCACGTTAGAGGATGTTGCCCGTCATGCCGGGGTGTCGTACCAGACGGTTTCGCGCGTACTCAACAAGTCGGAAAGTGTATCGGAAACCACGCGCCGCAAGGTGCAGCAGTCTATTGAGCTGTTAAGATATGTACCCAATCGCCTGGCCCAGCAACTGGTAGGCAAAGAGAGCAAGACGCTGGGGCTGGTGACTATTTCCCTGGCTCTGCATGCTCCATCGCAGGTGGCGGCCGCGGTAAAAAGCTATGCCAATGCCGAAGATTATCAGGTGCTGATTTCCATGATTGATGAGAACGTCAATTATGCCATACAAGATTCGATTAATGAGCTGAAGTCGCAGCGGGTAGAAAAGGTGATTATCAACGTTCCGCTGGAAACCGCGGCCGCCGAAAAAATCGCTGCGGATAACAATGATATTACCTGCCTGTTCCTCGACGTTGACCCTTACAGCTCGGTGTTCAACGTCTCTTTCAATCCGGCAGATGGTACCCGCGCCAGCGTGAAGTATCTGTATGAGCTTGGTCATCGCGATATCGCCTTGCTGCCCGGCCCCAAACGTTCCATTTCCGCCAATTTGCGTCTGAAAAGTTGGCTGGAAGCACTGAGTGACTATGGTCTTAACCCGGTGAATACCGTGCACGGCGAGTGGGATGCCAAGAGCGGCTATGCCGGTGTCTTGCAGATGCTGCGTGAAACGCCCAATTTCTCGGCGCTACTGGTGGGCAACGATCAAATGGCCCTCGGGGTGCTGAGCGCCTTCCATCAGAACCAGATCACCGTGCCGGGACAAAAGTCCATTATTGGCTACGATGACACCAATGAAAGTGCCTTCTTCTCCCCGGCATTGACCACCGTTTCTCTGGATCTGGATTTACAGGGCAAAGAGGCGGTCAGGCGCGTATTGAGCGCCAGTGAAAATGAGATGCAGCGATCCTCCTCGATACTGCCGGCGCGGCTGGTTATTCGTCATTCAACCGGGCCGAAAGTTCATGAGGAAAAAGATTTACACAGTATTGCTGAAGCATTACGACTGATCGCGCAACGTCTGGAGCATTGAAGGTAGCGGTGAAAACAAGGGAAGAAATATTGTAGTCTCTTGTTTTCACAGTATTTGCTGTTTCTCTGCCAGTATGCGGAATAGCGACTGGGGTCACAGCATATTATTATTATCCCTGATGGAAGTGAGCGGACAGTTTAAAAGCCCTGGCAGGAATACTGGTAATAAAAGCATGTTATTAAAAACAGTGTTGACACGGCGCTGAGAGTGAGTAGATTAGAACTCAGCACCGGCGCAAACGGCAATAAAATGTTCTTTAACCCGGTCATTAAAATAACTGTAAAATCAGTTATCAGTACGGAAGTAAATACAGTGCGATACAGGCCACGTAATATTTTAGTTTGGGATCGTCGATATCGGGTTTACCCTTTTCGACCCTGATTTAAGGCCACGTAGTCAGTATCTATAATCGCATGCTGGGACAAACGCGATGATGTAAGGCCTTGTTGTGAAGAGTAATGTTCGCGATTTTGGGTGTACAATTTGAAATCGAGAATATCGCGACGAAAGTAAGGCAACGCATCAAAGAGTATATATCGCGAGGGTGATGTACCTCACATAACCAGATTATTTTTTGAAATGGTTAAGTGAATTAAACAGGATTACCATCTCGTTCAATTATTTATCGGAGGAAATGTTTAAATAGCGTTACCTATATCCTGTGAGAAAAGTACATCTTTGAAGAAATATCAAGTGTAGTGTTATGTTACTAAGTTGATTAATGTTAAATATCAAGTCTGTAGTTCCTTAAAAGCCCTGGCAATCTCGCCGGGGCTTTTTTTATCTCTTTTTTCTCGTCATCGCTTCCCTTTACTCACATCCTGGCAGCAGGGAAATCAGTAGTTTATACCTTCGCCAAAAGCGCCTTCCATCAAGCAGATCTGAGCAGCAAATCGGCTTCCCTGATCCAGGCTTGCGGCCAGCGTTTGCCCCTGGCTATGAGCCAGCAGGAAAGCGGTAATAAACGCATCCCCGGCCCCCAGGGTATCTACCGGGGTGATAAGCTCCGGCAACTGGCTAAGCCATTGGTTGCCGTCGAACAGTAACGCCCCCTCGGCACCACGGGTGGCAATTGCCAGTCGACAGCCCGCCTGCTGTGCCGCCTTCAGCAGCGTACGCGTATCCTCGAGGCTTTGCTCTGCACAGGAGAAAAAGCCGTAATCCAGATGCCGACACAGCGGCAGTGCCCGCTCGATAACAAAATCATCTGAAAAATCATAAGATAAACGGCCGGGCAATATATCAAGCGCTGGCAATAGATCATCGGCATAGCTATAGGCACCGGTATGTATCAGTGCAAACTGCCTTAGCCAGGGGATATCCTCCAGCACAAAATTCATGGAGGTTGTCTGACGAATCCCGCCAGCGTTCGATGCCAGAAATCGGCGTTCTCCCTGTTCAATGGTCAGGCTGGCATGGCCATTTTCACCCGCTACCACCAGGCAGTGAGAGATATCCACGCCTCTTGCTTGTAGCACACGGCGAATATGCTCTGCACCGCGATCGTCGCCAAACACCCCGAGATAAGCGGCGTTCGCCGACAACAACCGGGCGTAGACGCTAAAGTTAAGGGCGTTTCCACCTGGATAACCGATACCGGTGTGGGTATAACGGTCTATCACATTATCGCCAAGGCCGAGTACTTTCATTATGTTATCCCTTAGTAGGCAACCTGGCCCATATATCGCCGTGTCTCCAGCGGATGCTGGCGTACCTGCGCCAGCGCGGCGCGGTATTCACACATGACGCTATAAAACAGTACCGGGTTAAAATACTCTACGACGCTTGCTGGTACTACGCCAAGTCCCAGCTCCCGGGCATCGACAATCTCGATCTTCTCGCCATACTGCTGCAAAAAGCTGCGCGCACGTTCGTCAAGCGCTCGGGTGCGGCCTTCGTTGATCATCAGGATCCACGGCGTAGTGGCATCGGTAACTTCAAACGGGCCGTGAAAATACTCGCCGCTATGGATGGATGCGGCGTTAAGCCACTGCATTTCCATAAGCGAACAAATGGCAAAACCGTAGGCATGGCCGTAGGACGCACCGCTGGAGAGGATATAAAACAGTGATTCCTGCGCATAACGATCGGCAAAGGCAGCACTGCGCGCCTGAACCTGACGGCGTGCTTTGGCAATAACCTCATCGATTTGCGTCATTCCCGTGAGGAAATCGCTATAGCCGGCAAACCCTTCACTCTGCTGCAGGGCTTCGACACAGAGGCTGAGGATTATCGCCATCGGATTATTAATTACCTGACTGTCTTCTCCCCAGGCATACAGCAGATTACTGTCAGAGAAATTGATCAGGCTGGCGTGCTCATTGTGGGTCAAGGTGACAGTGACGCTGCCCCGGCTCTGCGCCAGTTTTGCTGCTGCTACCGACTCTGGGGTGTCGCCACCGTGGGAACACACAATGGTCAGCGATTGCTTGCCCAGCGTCTTTGGTGCGGCATAAACAAACTCATTGGCGGTCATCATATAGCTGTGCAGGGTGGTGGCTTCACTATTGAGGAAATAATTTGCCGGGTACATATCTACCAGCGAGCCGCCGCAGGCCACCAGAAATACCTGGCGTAGCCCACCCTGTGGCAGGAAACGCTGTTCGATCAGAGACGAAATAATTGCCGCAGTATTCATAAATCACTCACCATACACATTGAAATTAAAATATTTTTTTGCCAGTCGGTCATAGGTGCCATCGCTGCGTATTGCCTTGATGGCACCATTAAGCTGCGTCAGTAACTTCTCGTCCTGCTTGGCAACGCCAATGCCGGTGCCGGGACCAAAAATGGCTTCATCCTTAACCTGCGGATCAATCAGGGCGAAATCCTTGCCCTGCGGTTTGTTCAGCAACGCTTCGCTGACCACAGTGGCATCATCGAGGGTGGCGTCCAGACGTCCTACTACCAAATCGGCATATACCGCGTCAGCACTGGGGTAGGAAACCACTTCGACCCCCTGGTTTTGCCAGTATTTTTTCGCATAGCTTTCAAATACCGAGCCTTGTTGCACGCCCAGGCGTTTACCACGCAGGGTGTCGAGCGTAGGTTTAAGGCCGCTATCCTTTTTGGCGACCAGAAACGCCGGAGTATTGAATAATTTATCGGAGAAGTTGATGGCCTTTTTACGTTCATCAGTAATCGACAGCGAAGAGATAATGGCATCGAACTTGCGGGCATGCAGGGCAGGGATCAGACCATCAAAACCATTCTCCACCCAAACACATTTGGCCTTGAGTTGAGCACAGATGGCATTGCCGAGGTCAATATCAAAGCCCTGCAGAGTGCCATCAACAGCTTTAGACTCAAAAGGGGGAAAGGTGGCATCGGTGCCGAAACGGATTTGTTGCTGGGCCGATACCTGACAGGAAAGGCCAGCAAAAATCAGGCCGATGGATAACAGGGTAAGCGCTTTTTTCATCATTCACTCCCAATAAGTGTACCGTAAAATAGACCACATAAGGTATACCCTTGCCGTCAAAGCTTCGCAACTCATTTTTATATTTTATTCAACTATAATAATATCTTATGTAGCCATGGTCTGATTGGTGTTTGTTATTTCTTCGCCGCAGTCGGCGAATTTTCGGTGACAGATCAAGCGCTGGCTGGCTATACTACGGTCTTTATTTGCGTAAGTTTCGGACTATAAAACAGACCATGAGTGAGCCGATTGAAGGTAAGCGCCGTCCGCGAAAAGCCTATTTGCAAGCCCGACAAGCATTGCTGAATTTATTGAACACCCCAGAGTTCAACGATGGCGATCAAATTCCGGCAGAACGCGATCTCTCGTCCCTGCTGGGTATTAGCAGAATGACATTGCGCAAAATCATTGATGAGCTGATCGCCAGTGGCGTCCTTGAGCGGCGGGGGAATCAGGGCACCTGGCTGACCCATACCACCATTGAGCGTCCACTGACTCAGACAATTGAACATGGTATCAGCAAGATCACCGAACTTAATGGCGCGGTGCCTGGTAGCCGATTGATCTATTTTCAGGACACCCTAGCCAGTTCTCGCCTGGCACTGCTACTTAAAATTAGTGCCGGTGATCCTTTGGTGATGATCAAACGCCTGCGCCTGGCCGACGGTGAGCCATTTTGTCTGGAGACCAGCTACCTGCCGCGCGCCCTAATCCCGGATTTGACTGCCGAGATGCTGGAACAGAGCGGCTCACTGTATCGTCTGCTGGCGGAGCAATATCGCATTTTTGGCGTGTCTGACGAGGGGACTATCCGGGTGGCGATAATGAATGAAGAAGAACAGGCGCTATTGAATGCGCCGCCAGATAGTCCGGCACTGGTCTATCGCGGGGTGATTGCCGACCGTTTTCAGCAGCCCGTGGAATATCTGGTATCCGTTAATCATCCGCAGCGGGTGTCGTTTCGCATTAGCCACAGTCAGGATGCCGGGCAATTGATAAAGCCCTAATGATTAACGAGTCCCCGGGAATGATAATCCGCTTTAACTGTGCAATCTGCCCATCGGCCTGTACTGACAAACAAGAGTACAGGGGGAAATATAAGGGGATCCTTGAGTCGTAGACAATACGTGACTATATTACCATTTGGTCACATGCTATCAATCAGGGCTCATCGAGCCAAGCCAGAGAAATAATTAAAAATATGAATACACATCAGACGCGTGGGCCATTGGACCACAGCATTCGCGATCAGGTCGTGGAAGCTGCCACCGAGCACTTTGGACACTTTGGCTATGAGAAAACAACGGTGTCAGACCTGGCTAAAGCCATCGGTTTTTCCAAGGCATACATATACAAATTTTTCGATTCCAAACAGGCCATTGGCGAGGTGATCTGTAAAAATCGGCTGGGTATGGTGATGGATATTGTCAATGCCGCAATCGCCGACGCCCCCACTGCTTCAGAAAAATTACGCAGATTATTCAAGTCAATCACCGAGGCAAGCGGCGATTTATTTTTCCACGATCGCAAGATTTACGATATCGCAGCCGTCGCTTCTCGCGATCAATGGCCTTCGGCAACTGCCTATGAACAACGTCTGCATCAGTTGATCCAGCAAATTATTCTCGAGGGACGACAGACGGGAGAATTTGAACGCAAAACGCCGCTGGATGAAGCTGCGCATGCCATATTTCTGGTCATGAAGCCTTATATCAGTCCGGTGCAATTACAATATAACCTTGAGACTGCCTCATCGGCAGCGGTCCTTCTGTCGGCGTTGATATTGCGCAGCATGGCGCCTTAAATTTAGTGACTATTGACATTATTGGTCACTAGTCTGAGAATGCGGTTACTGTCTTGCTAAATAAATAAGGTAACCCATGCTCAGGCTTAAACCTGTTACATTTGCCGTTTGTCTGCTGCCTTTTGTTCTGGCAGCGTGCGGCGACGCTTCCGGTATCGACGACCCGCGCAATCAACCACCTTTGGTCAGGGTGGCGAGTGTGGCCAGCGCTGTCGATACATCTCGCGCATTTACCGGTGTTATTGTCGCGCGTATTCAGAGTGATCTTGGTTTTCGGGTGCAAGGCAAAATACTTGAACGTCTGGTGGATACCGGCCAGAACGTTAAACGCGGCCAGATATTAATGCGTTTGGACCCCGTCGACCTTAACCTGCAGGCGCAAGCTCAGCAGCAGACGGTTTCTGCCGCTCGGGCGCGCGCCAAACAGACAGCTGCGGACGAGGCTCGTTATCGCAGTCTGGTCACCGCAGGGGCAGTTTCAGCTTCGGCCTATGATCAGATAAAGGTCGCGGCAGATACCGCCAAAGCGGATCTCAGTGCTGCTCAAGCCCAGGCTGATGTTGCGCGTAACGCCACCGGCTATGCCGTCCTGCTGGCCGACGCTGACGGCGTGGTCATGGATACACTCGCCGAACCCGGTCAGGTGGTCAGCGCAGGGCAGGCGGTGGTCAGACTTGCCAGGGCCGGGCAACGTGAGGCCATCGTGCACTTACCCGAGACGCTGCGCCCAAATATCGGCAGCGAGGCACTGGCGACGTTATATGGCACCAGTAAAGCGTCAACGTCCGCCAAACTGCGGCAACTTTCCGATGCAGCCGATCCGCTGACCCGCACCTTTGAGGCCAGATATGTCCTTGAGGGGGCGTTGGCAAATGCACCACTCGGCTCTACCGTGACGCTGCAGATTGCTGAAGGAAAATTACCCGTCCAGGTGGTGCAGGTGCCGATAGCCGCCCTCTACGATGCAGGCAAAGGGGCAGGGGTCTGGCGCATTGCAGGCAAGCCGGCAAAAGTCTCATGGCAGCCGGTTCAGGTGCTTGGGCTGGGGGACGATGCTGCGCGGGTAACCGGTAACATCAAGCCCGGTGAACAGATTGTCGCCCTGGGGGCACATTTGCTGCACGACGGAGAGGCTGTTCGCCTGCTTGATCCGCGCGATAACGGTGCTGCGGGGAGCCAACCATGAGTGAAGGACGGTTCAATCTTTCAGCCATCGCCGTTCGTGAGCGCGCGATCACCTTATTTCTGATTATCCTGATCACCGTGGCCGGTATTTTCTCGTTCTTCGCATTGGGGCGCGCCGAAGATCCACCGTTCACGGTCAAGCAGATGACCATTATCTCGGCATGGCCGGGAGCCACCGCCCAGGAAATGCAGGATCAGGTGGCTGAGCCACTGGAGAAACGCCTGCAGGAGCTTAAATGGTACGACCGCAGTGAGACTTACACACGTCCGGGTCTTGCCTTTACCATGTTGTCATTGCAAGACAGCACCCCGCCTTCACAGGTACAAGAAGAGTTCTATCAGGCACGAAAGAAAATCGGCGATGAGGCAAAAAATCTTCCTGCCGGTGTTATTGGACCGATGGTTAACGATGAGTTCTCGGATGTCACCTTTGCGCTCTTTGCGTTGAAAGCCAAAGGCGAGCCACAGCGCTTGTTGGTGCGTGATGCCGAATCCCTGCGTCAGCGTCTGTTGCATGTGCCGGGCGTCAAGAAGGTGAATATTATCGGAGAGCAGGCAGAGCGTATCTTTGTTTCCTTCTCTCACGATCGGCTGGCGACATTGGGCGTCTCTCCACAAGATATTTTCTCGGCGCTGAACAGCCAAAACGTACTGACCCCCGCCGGTTCAATTGAAACGCAAGGATCGCAGGTATTTCTTCGTCTGGATGGTGCCTTCGACAAGCTTGAAAAGATCCGTGATACGCCGATTGTCGTTCAGGGACGAACGCTGAAACTTTCCGACGTGGCAACCGTTGCACGTGGCTACGAAGATCCGGCAACCTTTATGATCCGCAATCAGGGTGAGCCAGCGCTACTGCTGGGCATTGTGATGCGCGATGGCTGGAACGGCCTGTCGTTGGGTAAGGCACTGGATGCCGAGACGGTTAAAATCAACGAAGGCATGCCGCTGGGTATGAGCTTTTTAAAAGTCACCGATCAGTCGGTGAATATCAGTTCGGCGGTTGACGAGTTTATGATCAAGTTTTTTGTCGCGCTGCTGGTGGTGATGGTGGTGTGTTTCGTCAGTATGGGCTGGCGGGTAGGCGTTGTCGTGGCGGCTGCGGTTCCGCTGACATTGGCTATTGTCTTTGTGGTGATGGAGTCATCAGGCAAGAATTTTGACCGTATAACCCTGGGTTCACTGATTTTGGCGCTGGGGCTACTGGTCGACGATGCCATTATTGCCATCGAAATGATGGTAGTGAAAATGGAAGAAGGGTACGACCGAATCAAAGCCTCGGCCTATGCCTGGAGCCACACCGCTGCCCCTATGCTCGCCGGTACGCTGGTGACGGCCGTCGGTTTTATGCCCAACGGTTTCGCGCAGTCTACCGCGGGAGAATACACCAGCAACATGTTTTGGATCGTGGGTATTGCCCTGATTGCCTCCTGGGTGGTTGCCGTGGTGTTTACGCCTTATCTGGGTGTCAAGATGCTGCCCAACATCAAAGTGGTTGCCGGAGGACACGCGGCTATCTATAACACCCGCCATTACAACCGTTTTCGCCGAGTCCTTACCTTCGTTATCGCCCGCAAATGGGGGGTAGC
Organism: Rouxiella aceris; assembly: GCF_012933545.1. Lineage (GTDB taxonomy): Bacteria > Pseudomonadota > Gammaproteobacteria > Enterobacterales > Enterobacteriaceae > Rouxiella > Rouxiella aceris. Next base: position 23,924 of record NZ_JAADJU010000007.1, read on the forward strand.
AGGCACGGTGATTGCGATGTTTGTGGTGGCAATTGTCGGCATGGGGTTGGTCAAAAAACAGTTTTTCCCGACCTCTGACCGCCCGGAAGTCCTGGTTGAAGTGCAGATGCCTTATGGCACGTCGATTGAGCAAACCAGTGCTGCCACGGCGAAGATTGAAGCCTGGCTAAAAACCCAGAGTGAAGCAAAGATCGTCACCTCTTATATCGGCCAGGGCTCACCACGTTTTTATCTGGCAATGGCGCCAGAGCTGCCCGATCCGTCGTTTGCCAAGATTGTCGTGCTGACCGACAGCCAGCAAGCGCGTGAGGCACTCAAGTTCCGTCTTCGCCAGGCGGCGGCCGACGGGCTGGCACCTGAAGCGCGTGTCCGTGTCACGCAACTGGTCTTTGGCCCTTATTCACCCTATCCGGTGGCCTACCGGGTGATGGGGCCGGATGCGGTCAAACTGCGCGAGATTGCCGACAAGGTGGCCGGGGTGATGCAGGCCAGTCCAATGATGAGGACCGTCAACACCGATTGGGGACCGCGAGTGCCGACGCTACATTTCACGCTCGATCAGGACCGTTTGCTGGCGGTGGGATTGACATCGAATGCGGTCGCTCAGCAACTTCAGTTCCTGCTTTCCGGCGTGCCGATCACCTCGGTGCGTGAAGACATTCGTTCGGTGCAGGTGATGGGACGCGCGGCCGGGGATATTCGGCTCGATCCTGCAAAAATAGCCGGTTTTACCTTGGTGGGTGCTGCCGGTCAGCGTATTCCGCTGTCGCAGATTGGCGATGTCGAGGTGCGCATGGAAGACCCGGTTTTGCGGCGGCGTGACCGAACCCCGACTATTACCGTTCGGGGAGACATTGCCGAAAATCTGCAACCACCTGATGTGTCCACGGCGATGATAAAAGCGCTACAGCCGATCATCGACACCCTTCCTGGCGGTTATCGCATTGAGCAGGCCGGCTCCATTGAGGAGTCGGCAAAAGCCACCGCGGCGATGGCACCGCTGTTTCCTATTATGATTGCCATGACGCTACTGATCATCATCCTGCAGGTGCGTTCCATGTCCGCGATGGTGATGGTATTTCTCACCGCCCCTCTGGGACTTATTGGCGTGGTGCCAACGCTGTTACTCTTCCACCAGCCATTTGGCATCAATGCCCTTGTCGGGTTGATCGCACTGTCTGGCATATTGATGCGTAACACTTTAATTCTGATAGGGCAGATCCATCATAATCAACAGCAAGGGCTAGATCCGTTTCATGCCGTGGTGGAGGCGACAGTTCAGCGCGCCAGACCCGTGTTGCTTACCGCGATGGCCGCCATTCTGGCGTTTATCCCGCTGACTCATTCGGTGTTCTGGGGCACGCTGGCTTACACATTGATTGGTGGAACCTTTGGCGGAACCCTGATGACATTGGTATTTTTGCCGGCGATGTATGCCATCTGGTTCAAAATACGCTCAGGCAATCATCAGCAAGCCGTAAAACAGGTATCGGCATAAACCATAAAATATGATCAGCGTGGCAGGCAAAGCGGATTTCTTGCTTTTACGTTCGCGGTAGTTATGCGTATACTGTATATATAAACAGTATTCATAGGTACTACAAATGAAAACGTATAGCGCCAATGCGGAACCTGCCAAACTGCTGATCCCGCTTTTTCAGGATAAGGTCCCGGCAGGCTTTCCGTCACCGGCGCAGGACTATATCGAAAAAGGCCTCGATCTTAATGAGCTCTGTATCCGGCATCCGGCGGCCACCTATTTTGTGATGGCCACCGGCATGTCGATGGTTGATGCCGGTATTTATGAGGGATCGTTGCTGGTCGTTGACCGCAGCCTGCAAGCCAAACATGGCGATATTATTATTGCCGCGTTGGCTGGCGAGTATACCGTGAAGCGGCTTTGTACCCATCCGGTGGTGCAGTTGATGCCGATGAATCCCGATTTCCCTCCCATTGTGCTGCATGACGGTGGCGGCGATCTTGAGGTTTTTGGTGTTGTAACCTTTAGTATTAACGGATTGCAATAATGTTTGCCCTGGCTGATGTCAATTCGTTCTACGCCAGTTGCGAAAGCGTATTTCGCCCGGATTTGCAGGGGCGGCCAGTTGTTGTGCTCAGTAATAACGATGGCTGTGTCATTGCCCGCAATGCCGAGGCCAAGTTATTGAACATCCCGATGGGCGCTCCCTATTTTAAAATACGTGCCCAGTTTGAGCGCGATAAGGTAGCGGTTTTCAGCAGCAATTACGCACTCTATGCCGATATGTCTACCCGCGTGATGACCATTCTCGAAGCCATGGCTCCCGCGGTGGAAATCTACTCCATCGATGAAGCCTTCCTCAATCTTCAGGGCGTCAGTAACTGTCAGGATCTCGAGGCCTTTGGCCATGAAGTGCGAGCAAAGGTGCGCCAGTGGACCGGCCTGACAGTGGGCGTCGGTATCGGGCCGACCAAAACGCTGGCCAAGTTGGCCAATTACGCCGCTAAAAAATGGTCACAAACCGGCGGGGTGGTCGATCTGTCGCTGATGGCGCGGCAGCGTAAATTGATGACGCTGGTCGACGTGGCTGAAGTATGGGGGGTGGGGCGTCGAATCGCGAAAAAGCTTAATAATCTGGGCATTAACAAGGCGCTACAGCTGGCCGATGCGCCTACCGCACTGATTAGAAAGCATTTCAGCGTGGTGCTGGAACGCACGGCTCGCGAGCTGCGTGGTGAACCCTGCCTGGAGATGGAGGAATTTGCGCCCACCAAGCAGCAAATTATCTGCTCGCGCTCATTTGGTGATCGGGTGAGTCAATATGAACTGATGCGCGAAGCCATTTGCAGCCATGCGGTACGCGCGGCGGAGAAGCTACGGGCAGAGCATCAGTACTGCCGCTATGTCTCTGCATTTGTTAAAACCAGTCCCTTTGCCGAAAATGAAAGCTATTACGGCAATACCGCAGGCACCAAAATCCAGATCCCCACGCAGGACAGCCGCGATATTGTGGCCGCCGCAACAACCTGTCTGGATGCTATCTGGCAAGACGGCCACCGTTTTCAAAAATGTGGCGTTATGCTTGGTGATTTCTACAGTCAGGGGGTGGCGCAACTGGGGTTATTTGACGACTATCCGCCTCGTCCTGGCAGTGAACGATTAATGGCCGTGCTGGATACCATTAATCACAGCGGCAAAGGGCAGGTTTGGTTTGCCGGGCAGGGGACACAAAAAAGCTGGGAAATGAAACGGCAGATGCTATCACCTGCCTATACCACCCGCTTTAGCGATCTGCTGCGGGTGAAGCTCTAGAATTTTTTGATTTCTGAAATATAAGTCACGGCAACATGATCGGTAAAGTTGGGCACATCCTTAAAGGCCAGTAAGCCAACAGGAGAGTTGAATGCTGCTATTGCATCGTCAATTGAGTCAAACCATAGCTCCGAAAAACCATCAATCGGCGAGTCTGGATATTGACGTCGGTCTATAGGATTTAGAACGTAACCGCGTAAGCCTGGGAGTTTTAAGGCGATCTCGGTATGCACCTCATTCCAATGCTTAACAAAATCGTCAAAGCTCTGACCTATTTTTTTGGTGAGCAAACCGACGTGTTTAAACCCTTTTTTTTCTGACATAACAGCCTCTAATTTCTCTGGTTTTTGGTAAAAATAATTAATATGCAAGCTTAAGAAGATATCTGTTGCCACCCCAGGAACTGGTTTCTAATCGCGGGGGCGGCTTGCCGATGTCACCGTTTGCCTTATAAGACAAAACAGCCATCCGGAACGGTACTATGATTGATTTTTTATAAATGATAAATTGGCTTAGACTCCATTCTATGTAGACATAAATTCTACAATTTGATGGGCGCAGCAAAGCCTATCTCGATCCTGCTTAAACCTGACGGCTATAAAAACATGCGAAATACAGACCATCTTGGCGGTATAAATGCATTTGTCACTACAGCCCGGCATGGGAGTTTTACTGCGGCGGCAGAGCGCCTTGGACTGACAAAGTCAGCGGTTGGCAAAAGTGTTGGCCGCCTTGAAGACCGCCTGGGGCTGAAGTTGTTTCAGCGTTCGACACGCCGCCTCAGTCTGACACCCGACGGAGAGCGATTCCTGCAAAGTTGCCAGCATGCCATGGATATTCTGCAACAGGCTGAAGCAGAACTGACATCCCATATTGCGCATATTTCCGGAAGACTAAGGGTAGATTTACCCGCCGCTTTTGGCCGGCAACGTATTTTGCCTTTGCTGCTAAATATTGCTCGCGGCTATCCGCAACTGGCACTCACTGTTACCTTTAGCGAACGTTTTGTCGATCTGATTGAAGAGGGAATTGACTTGGTTATTCGCATTGGTGAATTGGCCGATAGCAGTGGTTTGGTTGCGCGTCGTTTGACGACACAGAAGCTGGTAATCTGTGCTTCCCCGGAATATTTGTTACAACAAGGGGAACCCATTATCCCTGAGGAACTGTCTCAGCATAAGTGTGTCGTCGGCTTTCGCCGAGATCAGCCAATATCATGGTTACTCAAGGACTGTCGTGGCGAGGTAAACCGCTATGTTCCACCGGCGACTTATGAATTTGCCGATGGTGACGCGATGCTCGCGGCGGTATTGGCCGGATGCGGATTATCACAATTGCCGCTGTGGCTGGTTGGTCGCTATCTTGCCAGCGGAGAACTGAAAGAGGTGCTGACTGGCCACTCTGGGGGGGAGATGCCCATTAGTGTGCTCTGGCCGAAAAGCCGTCAGTTACTGCCAAAGATCCGCCATATTGTCGATGCGTTGATCAAGGCGGCAGAAGACGGCTTACTGGATTAACGACTGTGTTAGTGTTCTTCATTCGTTCAACAAGGTCGGGGTTGGAAATATATGGACGCCCGAACCCAATCAAATCGGCATCTCCCTCAGCCAGGCCGCTTCCTCGCCTTCAAAGGCATGCATAGCATTTTTTGCTGCGAGAACATAATCCTGAATAATAGACCGAATACCCTTTAGTGGCTCGCGAGCGTGTCATGGGTGCCATTATCACAGGGTTTGATAACTCAACGTCACCTAATGGGTAGGCAGTAAATAATTTTTCCATTTGAAGCGCCTTAAAAAAGTCGCATCAATAATGGAAGGGAGACTCTGCGATTGAAATACCTGCCTACGCCGAAAAGATGTTCCATATATTCTACAATACGCGTGGATCATCCGTGATGGTGGGTCTGCCTATGGGCCGATTATTGCCTGGTGCAGGTAAACGCTTTAGCGCGGTAAGCAATGGCTCGGTTTTACCGGCCAGACAGATACGTATCCAGCCTTCTCCCATCTGGCCAAAAGCCACTCCCGGCGCAACCGCCACATGCTGAGTCAGCAAAAAATGTTCGGCCCAGGCGGCAACGTTGCCATCGCTGACATGGGAGACGTCAATCCATAAATAGAAAGCCCCCTGCGGTCGTTGATAGCGGATCCCTGACTGGTCGAGCTGGGCGCAGGCAACTTCAATATTGCTGCCGTAATGCTCACGCGCCTGGATAACATAATCCTGGGGACCCTCAAGCGCCGCCAGCACCGCCAATTGGGCCGGGGCATTAACGCAACTGACCGTCGCCTCCTGCGCCGCGCGAAAGGTGGCGGCGATACCCGGCGGCGTGACCAGATAACCAACGCGGGCACCGGTAAGCCCATAGGTTTTCGACACCGAATAGACGCTGAACACCCGGTTATCAGTATCAAGCGAGGCGATGCTGGTAAAAGGCACGCCAAAGCTAAAATATTCGTAAACTTCGTCACTGATCACCCAGAGGTCGTGGCGGGCGGCAAAGGCCAATAATTGGGCCAGCTGCTGCGCACTATAGACGACGCCAAGAGGGTTGGATGGGCTGTTAATCAGCAGTACGCGGGTACGGGATGTGACGCATTGTTCAAGTTCGCTCAGTGAAGGGGCAAAGCCCTCGGCGGCCGTCAGGCGATAGGGTACCGGCGTAACGCCCAGCAGTCGGGGGATCATCGAGAAGGTGGCGTAACCCGGATCGGGGATCAAAATTTCATCACCAGCGGTCAGCGTCAGCGACATGGCCATATGCAGCGCCTGCGAACCGCCTGTCGTAACGTGGATCTGATCGTCATCGACGGAATAATGATTATCGCGCGCCAGCTTGCTGGCAATGGCGGTGCGCAGCAGGGTCATACCGCTGTTTGGCGTGTAGTGGGTGATGTCGGCCTGCCAGGCGCTGGCACCCGCTGTGAGGATATGCTGCGCCACGGGTCTCTCGGGCTCGCCAATGCTCAGTTGGATCACATCAGCAAGTTCGCCGGCTAATTCATAGATACGACGAATACCGGAAGCGGGAATGGCCAGGGCATTGGCAGAAATTTTGGGCATAGGAACTCCAGATAAACCGCATGCCATACAACCCGGATGGGCAGTCATCCGGCTACAGCAGTACTATTATTTACTGAAGATTAAAAAATAAGTAAAGCGATCAAACTGCTGACAACGCCGGTTATTCGGGAGAGCGCCCCGTTGGGGGCTGCCCGCAAAAGCGACCGGGGGTGAAGAGAGATAACGGCAGCGTAATCTTTTGGCGCCGTGGCGTAATCTTCGGGCGGGTTCAAGGTAAATTTTATCCGGGCAAGATATATTGCTGGCTTGTTGGATTTGGGACACTCCGGGAATGTACGAATTTAATTTGGTGTTGCTGCTTTTACAGCAAATGTGCGTGTTTTTGGTAATTGCCTGGCTGATGAGTAAAACGCGGTTGTTTATTCCGCTGGTTCAGGTCACCGTGCGGCTGCCGCATAAACTGCTGTGCTATATCACCTTTTCCATTTTTTGCATTATGGGAACCTACTTCGGCCTGCATATTGAGGATTCTATTGCCAACACCCGCGCCATCGGTGCGGTGATGGGCGGGTTACTCGGCGGCCCGCTGGTCGGGGGATTGGTGGGGCTTACCGGCGGGATCCACCGCTATTCAATGGGCGGCATGACGGCACTGAGTTGCATGATATCCACCATCGCAGAAGGTTTAATGGGCGGTCTGGTACACAGCATTTTGATCAAACGCGGACGCATCGATAAGTTGTTTAATCCGCTGGTGGCCGGCGGTGTCACCTTTGTCGCAGAAATACTGCAAATGCTGATCATCCTGCTGATTGCCCGACCGTTTCACGATGCGCTTAATCTTGTCAGCAGTATCGCCGCGCCGATGATGGTCACCAATACGCTCGGTGCCGCGATGTTTATGCGCATTCTGCTGGATAAGCGGGCGATGTTCGAAAAATATACCTCGGCGTTTTCGGCGACGGCACTGAAAGTGGCGGCCTCCACCGAAGGTATTTTGCGGCAGGGTTTTAACGAAGAGAACAGCATGAAAGTGGCGCTGGTGCTGCTTAAAGAGCTGGATATCGGTGCCGTGGCGATCACCGATCGCGAGAAGTTGCTGGCCTTCACCGGGATTGGCCGCGATCACCATCTGGTGGGGCAGCCCATCGCTTCCGAATATACCTGGCGGGCTATCGACAACGATGAAGTGGTGTATGCAGACGGCAACGAGGTGCCGTACCGTTGTTCACTGCATCCTCATTGCAAGCTGGGTTCAACGCTGGTTATCCCGCTGCGCGGCGAAAATCAGCGGGTGATTGGTACCATCAAGCTGTACGAAGTGCGCAATCGGCTGTTCAGTTCCATTAACCGGACCCTGGGAGAGGGGATAGCCCAGCTCCTGTCGGCGCAGATCCTCGCCGGTAAATATGAACAACAGAAGGCGCTGCTGGCTCAGTCTGAAATCAAGTTGCTGCATGCGCAGGTAAATCCGCATTTCTTATTCAATGCCCTCAATACCCTGATGGCGGTGATCCGCCACGACAGCGATAAGGCCGGGCAATTGGTTCAGTACCTGTCGACGTTCTTTCGCAAGAACCTGAAACGCTCCTCCGAGATAGTCACCCTGGCCGACGAGCTTGAGCATGTGAATGCCTACCTGCAAATTGAGCTGGCAAGATTCCCGACCCGGCTGAAGGTGGATTTACAGGTGCCGGAAGGCTTGTCCGAGCAGAGTCTGCCAGCGTTTACTCTGCAACCCTTAGTGGAAAATGCCATCAAGCACGGAACATCTCAGTTGCTGAGCAATGGTAATATTGTTATTCGTGCTTACAGTGAGGGAGAAATGGTGATCGTTGAAGTGGAAGATAATGCCGGGTTGTATCAGCCGGGAGAAAGCGGTGATGGCTTAGGCATGAGCCTGGTCGATAAGCGCCTGCGGGCGCGCTTTGGCGATGATTACGGCATTACAGTCAGCTGTAAACCCGATGATTTTACCCGCATCACCTTACGTCTGCCGGTTGAGAGAGCAATATGTTAAGAGTTCTGATTGTCGATGACGAGCCGCTGGCGCTGGAGAACTTGCGTTTACAGCTAGAGGATGAAAGCGATATTGATATCGTTGGTGAATGTACCAACGCCATTGAAGCGATCGGCATGATCCATAAAATCCGCCCCGACGTTGTGTTTCTTGATATTCAGATGCCGCGTATCAGCGGGCTGGAAATGGTCGGCATGCTCGATGAGCAACATCGCCCGCACATCGTTTTCCTCACTGCGTTTGAGGAATATGCGGTGCAGGCCTTTGAACAGTGTGCCTTTGACTACCTGCTAAAGCCGATTCAGACGCTGCGGCTACAGAAAACATTGGCCCGCTTGCGTCAGGGATATCAGGCGCAAGACGTCACCCAGTTACCGCAATACCAGCAACCGTTGAAGTTTATTCCCTGCATCAGCAACAACCGTATCTGGCTGTTGCAAATGGAAGATGTGGCTTTTGTCAGCAGCCGGGTTGGCGGGGTCTATGTCACGGGGCAGGATGGCAAAGAGATGTTTACGGAACTGACCTTGCGTACGCTGGAAGTCCGCACGCCATTATTACGCTGTCACCGGCAGTATCTGGTGAATATGGATTATCTGCAGGAGATCCGCCTGGAGGACAAGAATCAGGCGGAACTGCTATTACGCAATGGTCAGGTTGTGCCGGTCAGCCGTCGCTATCTGAAATCGCTGAAGGAGACGGTGGGGCTGTAAACCCCGCCGATGATTCAGAGCGGTCACAGTCGGGCAAAAGCCTCGCGGATTTCTGTTTCAGGAAGCTGCATGCCAATGAACACCAACGCACTGCGCGGCGTTTCATCCGGCTGCCACGGGCGATCCCAGTCAGCGCTGTACAGCCGCTGCACCCCCTGAAACAGCAGGCGACACGGCTGGTCTTCTATCCACAACATGCCTTTATAGCGCATCAGATTGTTGGCAAAACTGGCGAGCAGTTCTTCCATCGCCACTGAAATCGCAGCCAGCGCGACCGGATAATCCAATTCCACTACAATGGACGTGACGGTATTTTGCTGCGGTGCAATGCGATGGAACAGCGGTTTTACCGCGACCACCTCTTCTTCCAGCATAAATCCGCGGGTATTAAACAGCAGTGCCGGATCGATATCGCCCTGAACCATCGTATAAACCGGTGCGCGCGCGTTAATCCGTTGCAGCCGCTCAGTCAGTTCAGCGCAATCACCGGCGACGTCGGTTTTGGTTAGCAGAATGCGGTCAGCATAACCAATCTGCGACTGGGCAAGCGGGAACTGATCGAGCTGTGACATGGCATGAACAGCATCCACCAGCGTGATAACACCATCTAATAGATAACGCTCGCAGATAATCTCATGGGCGAAAAACGCCTGCAGGATCGGGCCGGGATCGGCCATGCCGGTGCATTCAATGATCAGCCGTTCAAACTGCACCTCGCCTTTGTCGACACTGTCGAGCAAGTCCAGCAGCGCTGACTCCAGTTCACCTGAACGGGTGCAGCAGATACAGCCATTGGCAAGGGTGGTGATACGGGTAGCGCGGTCACCTATTAGCTGGTTATCGATGGGCATTTCACCAAATTCATTCTCGATCACCGCAATTTTCATCGTCTGCTGGGTGTGTAAAATCTGGCGTAAAAGCGTGGTTTTCCCGGCACCCAGGAATCCTGTTAATACTGTGACTGCAATCGGAGTCATGATTTTTTTCCTCTTAGCAACAGCGCATTCCGCCTTTACCGTCTCCGCCATAACGCGCTTGCTGGCGTTCGCGGAAAAATTCTTCGTAGGTCATCGCCGGCGTGTCAGGGTGGTTGGTTTGCATATGCAGAACGTAGGTCTCGTAATCCGGTATGCCTACCAGCATACGTGCGGCCTGACCAAGGTATTTCTTCGCCGCACCTAAGTTGTCAAACATACGTACTCCTTGCAATGTCTTCTGTAAACGCCTGATCGACAGTAGAAAAACCCCGCAGTGCGGGGTTTTGCTGGCCGATGATCAGTGCCCGGAGGAGGTTTTGATGCCTTCTGCCGGAACCGGAACATACGGGGTTTCTTTATCGGTACGCTTTTCTGTGTTGCGTGCCTGCAGACAGGCGCGGATACCGTAGAAAATAATACTGTACACCACAATCAGGAACAGAATACTCAGTCCGGCATTGGTGTAATTGTTGGTCACAATATGCTGCATATTGCTGATCTGAGTGGCGGTCAGGTTTGCGCCGCCCGCGTTGATGCGTTCTTTATACTGACCGGCCATGTAGAAGAAGCCTTCCATCTGTGGATTGGTGCTGAATAATTTCATACCCAGCGCCCAGGTGGTGCAAATCAGTAACCAGATAGCAGGCAACATAGTGACCCAGATGTACTTGGTGCGCTTCATTTTAACCAGCACCACGGTGGCGAGGATTAACGCAACGGCAGCCAGCATCTGGTTTGAGATCCCAAACAGCGGCCACAAGCTTTTCACGCCGCCCAACGGATCAACCACGCCTTGATACAGCAGATAACCCCACAGCCCGACACAGCCTGCGGTACCGACCACACCGGCGACCAGCGAATCGGTTTTTTTCAGGAACGGGACAAAGTTACCCAGCAAATCCTGCAACATAAAGCGCCCGGAACGGGTGCCGGCATCCAGCGCGGTGAGAATGAATAACGCTTCAAACAGAATGCCGAAGTGATACCAGAAACCCATATCGGCCAGCGGCATAATTTGGTGGAATACATGTGCAATCCCGACGGCCAACGTTGGCGCGCCACCCGCACGGTTGAGCACTGAGGGTTCACCGATGTCTTTCGCCGTTTGCATAATCTGCTCAGGAGAAATGACAAATCCCCATGAACTGACGGCGGCGGCGGCATGCGTCGTCACGTCCTTCAACTGCGCCAGGATCATCGGCGCATTACCGCCACCCAGTTCGTGCAGGTTTGGCATGGTAATGCCCAGACCGGCAGGCGGGGTATTCATGGCGAAGTACAGACCCGGCTCAATGATCGAGGCCGCCACCAGCGCCATCACCGCCACAAAGGATTCCATCAACATGGCGCCGTAACCGATAAACCGTGCATCGGTTTCGCAGGCCAGCAGTTTAGGCGTGGTGCCGGAGGCAATCAGGGCGTGAAAACCGGAGACCGCACCACAGGCAATAGTGATAAACAAGAACGGGAACAACGCCCCTTTCCATAACGGGCCGGTACCATCGATATACTGGGTCAGGGCCGGCATTTTCAGTTCTGGATTGAGGATAACAATACCGATCGCCAACCCGACGATAACGCCGATTTTCAGGAACGTCGCCAGATAGTCGCGCGGAGCCAGGATCAGCCAGACCGGCAGCAGGGCGGAAACAAAGGCATAGCCAATCAGGGTAAAGGTGATGGTGGTGTCTTTAAAGGTCAGTGCCGGACCCCAGTACGGATCGCGTGCGATTACGCCACCGAACCAGATCGCCGCGACCAGCAAGATCACGCCAATTACCGAGACTTCGCCCACGCACCCCGGACGGATAAAGCGCATGTAGATCCCCATAAACAGGGCGATCGGCACGGTGGAACAGACGGTAAACACCCCCCAAGGACTTTCTGCCAGCGCTTTCACGACGATTAATGCCAGCACCGCCAGAATAATAATCATGATCAGGAAGCAGCCGAACAGGGCAATGGTGCCCGGAACCGGCCCCATCTCTTCTTTGATCATCTCACCCAGAGACGCGCCGTTGCGGCGGGAAGAGATGAACAGCACCATAAAGTCCTGCACGGCACCGGCCAGTACCACCCCGGCCAGCAGCCACAAGACGCCGGGCAGATAGCCCATCTGTGCTGCAAGCACCGGGCCGACTAACGGACCGGCACCGGCGATAGCCGCAAAATGGTGACCGAACAGCACATTGCGGTTGGTAGGCACATAATTCAGACCATCATTGTTCAGTACAGCGGGCGTTGAGCGTGAAGGGTCAAGTTCCATCACCTTCTGCGCGATATACAGGCTGTAATAGCGATAGGCCACCAGATAGACCGAGACCGAGGCCACGACTATCCATAAGGCGCTGATATGTTCACCCCGCCGCAAGGCAACGACGCCCAGACAGCAGGCACCGAGGAGGGCAATGATTATCCACGGAATGTGCTTGAATAATGCTTTTTTATTCATAAATAACCCGGTTATTTTAAAAAACTGACGAAACACCCTTCTCTGTTTTCTTTATTGAGCATCGCTGGTCCAGAGGCGGGGACTTGTTTTATTGCACATTTTTATTGCCCATATAGGGTGCCAAATTCAGCGGGACGCAGGGGGGAAACCTGATTAGCGGTCACAGGGAAAGATAAGCGGTTATTACGCGGGTTAAACGGTGGGCGATGAAATTTATGCTACAAAATCTGTGAGTTAGATCACGAGGCGAGCCTTCCCTTCTCGGGTTATCAAAACGAGGGCAAAAAAAAAGCCCCCGTAGCAGCGCATACGGAGGCCTGGTGAACCAATAAAGCGGACTTAGTTAACCTGAGTCGGCATACCGGAACGCAGTTGCATTGCTTTATCCAGCACTTGCTGGTTAACAATAGGATCCATCAGCAGTTTGGCATTGCTGCCAGTCAGCGTAATCGGCAGTGGTTGCTGAGAGTCAAACTCTTGCTGGTTGGCAGACAGCGGGTTATGCACTTCTACATAACGAGAGCCGTCAGGCTCAACGGTGGATTTCACCGGTTCATTGATAAACTGAACGCGGGTGCCAACCGGAACATTTTCGTACAGCCATTTGATATCGGCATCACGCAAACGGACACAGCCATGGCTGACGCGCAGACCAATACCGAAGTTGGCATTGGTACCGTGCACGGCAAACAGACGACCCACGTACATGGCATACAGGCCCATTGGGTTATCAGGACCGGCCGGGAATACGGTTGGCAGATATTTGCCTTCTGCGGCATATTCTTCATGCATTTTTGCCGTAGGTGTCCAGGTTGGACCGGCTTTTTTATGTTGTATCGTGGTCACCCAGTTCAGCGGGGTATCTTTACCCAGCTCACCAATACCAATTGGCAGCACAACCACGGTATGGGTGCCTTTTGGATAGTAGTAAACACGCATCTCGGCACTGTTGATCACCAGACCTTCATGTGGGGTATCTGGCAGGATCAATTGATGAGGGATGGTCAGTACGGTACCTGAGGTTGGCAAATAGGTATCTACGCCTGGGTTTGCTTCCAGCATATTTGACAGACCCATTTGATACTGTGCAGCAAAGTGCTCCAACGGCAGTTTATTATTTTGCGGAACGACAACGGTCAGGTTTTCGCCTACCAGCCGACTATTGTTGGTTGGCAGAGGATAGACAACTGCAAAAGCAGCCTGACTATACGCAGCAACAGCTAAAACCAAAGTAAAGATCGCGCGAATGCTCATTTTCATATTTTCTAAGGTTATTCTTGCCACACAGGCAGTAGTTTATGGGATTTCCCCGGGGAACATCGTCCGGAATTGCCGTTATATTGTATGTACACAGCCGCTTGAGACAGAATCAAGATGTGTAACCAATCACTTTTCAGGGCCGCTAATTATAAAGAATTATTTCAAACAGGCCAAAACTTTCTCAATAATCTGATGAAGATCGCTGTTTATGCCATACGACGGGGCTTGCCACGTCCCGCGCAGAAGACCTACGCAATGTAATCGGCTGAAAATAGCCGGTTATAACGTCCGGTTTTTTCCTGTTTAAGCAAAAATTGCGCTCAGCGTTGCTCATAATCTGAAACATATCCACGTGAACTTTATTCTTGCCTCGGGATTTAAAAATAATCTTCAGACCTGAAAAGCCTAACGACTCAGGACGTTGCCCGTAGTGGACGGAAAAAGGCGCGGATGTCGGCTGCCAGATCGGCGGGATATTCCAGTGCGGCAAAATGACCGCCGCGTGGCATGGTCGTCCAGCGCTGCACCGAATAACTGCGCTCCACCCACGAGCGTGGTGGCATCGGCAACTCGGCGGGAAAGAGAGCAACGCCCAGCGGCGGTAGAATACGCTCTCCCCGGGCAAAACTAAATGGCGCGGCGCGTCCTTCTACGTACATACGAAATGAGGAACCAATGCTTTGCGTAAACCAGTAGAGGGAAATATCTGTTAGCAGGGCATCGAGGCCGATACCACTTTCGATATTGCCATGACAGTCGCTCCAGGCCTGGAATTTTTCGCTGATCCAGGCCGCCAGCCCCGCCGGAGAATCATTTAAGCCCACCGCCAGGCTTTGTGGTCGGGTGCCCTGAATATGGCCGTAAGCGCCTTCGCTGGCTGCCCAGGCGGCAACCTGGTCGAGAAAAGACTGCTCCTGCTCAGTTACCGCTGGCTGATCGCTGGCGAGGTAGGGCCGATAGGAGCCGGGAATAAAGTTTAGATGTAAGCCCACCAGGCTTTGCGGATAATTGCGCGCCAGCCAGCTTGCTACCCCGGCACCGATATCACCGCCTTGTGCGGCAAACTGCTCATAGCCCAGAGCGCGCATTAACTCGGCCCAGAGAGCCGCGGTCTGCTGAGTGCCAATTCCGGTGGTGCGCGGCGCCGAGGAGAAACCATAGCCCGGCAAAGAGGGAACGACGACGTGGAAGGCATCCTGCGCATCGCCGCCGTAGCTTGCCGGATCGGCCAGCATGGGAATAATCTCGGCCATCTCGATAAAAGAGCCCGGCCAGCCGTGAGTAAGCACCAGTGGCATCGGGTTCGGCCCCTGACCCGGCTGGTGGATAAAGTGGATCTGCTGTTCGCCTATCTGTGCCATAAATTGCGGTAACTGGTTCAGCCTGGCTTCCTGCTTGCGCCAGTCAAATTGATGCTGCCAGTAGCTGAGCAGCTTTTTAAGAAAGTCGCTATCTGTCCCTTCGCGCCAGCCAAGATTATCGATACCGGCTGGCAGGCGGGTGCGAGCCAGGCGTTGACGTAAATCATCAAGCTCGCTATCGCTAATGGCGATATGAAAAGGTTGAATATCCAAGGCGGGTCACCCTCAGGTAAGTGGAAATTGCATAGAAATTAACATAGCCGTTATTGACGCCCTGATCCAGCAGACATTTATTGTCAAGTTAAGCGACTAAAAGAGTTTTAAATAACCTGAACTGCTCACCGGCTTATTATGTTTTTTTTAATAAATCGTGAGTTATTTAAAAAGTCGTAGCTAATAATCCGAAATTTATCACAATATCGCGGCTTATTTATAACACCCCCTTCTGTTCCTCGCTAACAGCCATTATTATCGCGGTGAAAATTCCGTCAGGAAATAGCATTATCAATAAGGATATTATATGAAATTAAACATTGCAGCTGGCGTCATATTCAGCGTATTAACATTTGCGGCGCAGGGGGCGGAACGGCCAATGCGTATTTTGATTGTTAACGATGACGGCTGTCAGTCAATGGGTAGCACCTCGTTGCAAGATAAACTGACGGCGAAAGGTTTTGAAGTGTGGCTGTCGGCACCAGCCAGTAATCAAAGCGGCATCGGATCGGCCATTACCTTCAAGCCAGGGGCGATTTTTGATGTTAAAAAGGTGGGCAATAAACGCTACTGCTTCCCGGGCACCCCGGCAGATGCGCTGGACTTTGCCTTGCTGGGGCTATTACGGGGGACACCGCCAGATTTGGTGATCTCCGGAGTCAATGACGGACCCAATACCGGCATGGCACAGATCAATTCCGGCACCGTCTCTGCTGCCGCGCGGGCCGTGCGCTACGGTTACCCGGCGCTAGCGGTCAGCATCGGGATGATCCCCGATCCGCAAGAGATGGCGGCGGGCTGGCCTGCTACTAAAAAGCATTGGCCTGATGCCGTGGACTATACGGTTAATCGCGTGGTGGAGTTGGCGAAACAATGGCATGGGCAACAAAGTCTGTTGCCGGCAGGAACCGGGTTAAGCATTAATTATCCACCATTACCCGCGTCGCAAATTAAAGGTATTAAATATATCCATAGTCCACAGCAGTTGCAGCCACAGCTGGAATATAAAATTTTGCCCGATGGTAAGGCGCAGCAATTTATCGCCAAAGAGGTTCTGCAACCGACCACAGACAATAGCGATACCGGCTGGTTGGATCGTGGATATATCACCTATACGGTGATTGACGGCAATATCAGTAATACGGCGTATGATCAACAATATCAACAGCGGCTGGATCGCAATATTCTGCCAATACCCGAGATAAAAAATTCAACCGGAGATAAATAACGTTTATTTTTGTCCAGACTGGCATTTGCCAAAAGGGTCAACCGACAAGCGCTTCCTCCCTGAAGCAGCTTGTCAGTTGTCGCAACGCGGTTAATCCTCCGCGGGTGATGGCTGGTCAGCTACGCCAACGCCAGCCCGAGCACGGCACCGACGGCCAGCACCCACAGCGGATGGATTTTTTTATTCATGGCCAGCAGCGTACACAGGGCGATAACGCCGCCAAGGGCGAGGCTGGTGGCCGAAGCCTTGGCGATCAGCAGGCCGCTGGAAAGCACCAGACCGACGGTCACCGGTACCAGACCCCCTTGCACCAGGCGACGCCAGGGCTTGTCTTTGTAGCGTTTCCAGCCGCCCATCACGATCAGCGTGATCAGCGAGGAAGGACCAAACTTGGCCAGCGAAGAGACCAGCAGCCCGGCCCAGCCGGCTACCTGCCAGCCAATCAGCGGGACGATCATCATGTTCGGTCCAGGTGCCGCCTGTGCCAGAGCAAACAGGGCGCTGAACTCCTGGGCACTCATCCAGTGATGGTTCTGCACCACCTGACGCTGCATTTCCGGCAAAATGGTATTACCGCCACCAAAGGCCATAACCGACAGCTGAGTAAACAGCAACGCCAGAGCAATTAATACGCCGCTCATTTCTGGCTTCTCCACAGCAGAAAAATGCTCACCGGTGCCAGTACCAGCATTACCGCCAACATGGGCAGCCGCAGCCCGGCGATGGCGATAATGCCGACGGCGACAATGGCCAGTTGCAGCCATTTGCCTTTTAGCGGCAGCAGCATCTTGAAACCGGTGGATAACAGCAGACCTGCCGCACCTGCGGCCAGCCCGGCAAACAGATGTTCAACCAGCGCATCGTTTTGATAGCGGGCATACACCATCCCCAGGGCGACAACAATCGCCGTCGGCGCGCATATCAAGCCGAGAATGGCCGCCAGCGCCCCGCGAAGGCCGCGAAATTCCATGCCGAGGGCCACCGATAAATTAATAATATTGCCGCCAGGTAAAAACTGGCACAGTCCGAGTAATTCGGTGAACTGCTCGCCGTTAAGCCACTTTTTCTTCTCGACGATCATGCGTCGCGCCATGGGCAAAACACCGCCAAAACCGGTCAGCCCAAGTATAAAAAAGCCCATAAAAAGCGTACGGCATCCCGGTGCAGGCGGGGTTTCGCTGTGCTGATCGCTGCTGAGATTGCTGTTTAACTGTGCCGACATAGCTGGACTCGGTATGAAAAGTGAATTGAGGTATGGTTTTTTGTCATGATGCACGCTGATATGCCATGATGTCTAATGCATTTAACGATGATAAAGGATACCTGAAAGGTATGGCAACTATCGAACTGCGGCGTTTACGTGCCTTTGTTACCGTGGTGGAAGAGGGCAATATTACCCGCGCCGCCCAGCGACTGTTTATGCAACAACCGCCGCTGACCCGTCTGTTACAGGGGTTGGAAGAGGAGTTTGGCGTAAAGCTGTTGCAACGCTATCCACGCGGTGTGGGGCCCACCGAGGTGGGTCGCGTATTGTTTCAGGAAGCGAAAGCTTTGTTGGCGCGCGCCGATGGTCTGAGTGCCGCCATGCAACGAGCGACCGAAGGCCGGCAGGGTAATATCCGCATTGGCTTTACCAGCTCTGCTGCGCTGCACGCCTTTGTGCCCAATGTGCTGCGCCGCTATCGTGAGGTCTACCCGCAGGTCACCGCTCAGCTTGAAGAGTCAGGCAGCAGCGAATTGTTGCAGGCGTTACGCAACGGCCGACTGGATGTGGCCTTTGTGCGTACCCCGGTGCTGGGCATGCCTGAGCTGAAAATTGAACGTATATTGCAAGAGCCGATGATGGTGGCCTTGCCGGAGGGGCACCCGCTGGTGTCGGACAGTCAACAGCCGCTGGCGCTGCAAGCCTTGCTGAACGAGGGGTTTATTTTGTATCGCCGTCCGGCGGGGCAGGGATTATATGATGCCATATTGGCTGCCTGCTATCGGGCTGGGTTTAGCCCGCGCATAGTGCAGGAAGCACCGCGCCTGACCTCCTGTCTGAGCCTGGTCGGGGCAGGGCTGGGAGTTTCTATCGTACCGGCCAGTATGGTCAGGCTCGGTGGTGATGGTATTGCCTATCTACCGTTATCGCTGCAGGCGGAACTGCATGCACCGCTGTATCTGGCCCAGCGCAAAGAGAGTCAGGCTACGGCGATGATTGCGACCTTTTGTGAACTGGTAAAAAATCAGCTGCAGGACGCTTCGGCGGCAAGTTAATCTTCCTCCGCGTCAGTGCGCAGATGCTGCGCTGTGGCTTGCCGGGTGATGTGATCATTTTCCGCAGCATGTAACAGCGAATCCAACAGCCCCGGAAAACGTGCGTCCAGATCTTCACGGCGCAGCGACAATAAATTGGCGCGGCCATCGGGGCGCTGCCAGATAACACCGCTATCTCGCAACACTCGCCAGTGATGGGTGAGCGTCGACTTGGACAAACCCTGTAAAAGCGTGCCACAGGGATGTTCACCGCCGCTGGCCAGTTTTTGTACCACTGCCAGACGCAGGGGATTGCCCAGAGCTGTCAGCACATGTTCTAAGCGGATCTGTTCGCGTTCCGGATGATTGGCGATCATGGCGTTTGGGGTTCTCTTCCTGCTGCAGGCAATCTTTGTCTTCACGGCAGCTCGTCGCGGTTAACCGACAGCAGGACCCAGCGGCGAAGACAGAAGAAAGCAATAATAAGTCAATTAACCCTCAATATACCCGAAGAGTGAAGTTGACTAAATGTCTTTGCCCTGCGCGCCAGGTTTTTATGATCAGAAACGCAGATCTTGCGCAGAGGCACAAGATGTGTGTACTGAAAAAGCAACCAGAAATCTGTATGCCTGTGTTAAAGACGATGTCTATAACCTGCCTGAAAATGAGAAGCAGAACTCTGACGCTGTATAGCAGGTAAGGATTAATATCGCGTAGGCGGCATGCCGAACATCTGGCGAAAGGCGAAAGTAAAAGAAGCCGGGCTAGAGTAACCCATATCCAGCGCTACCTGAGTGACGCTACGATTGTTTTTTAACATCACAATCGATTCAAGCAACCGCACGCGCTTTTTCCACTCGCTGAACGCCACACCGGTCTCCTTTTTGAAACGCCGGGAAAACGTGCGCACCGACATACCGCTACAAGACGCCCAGTGTTCAATAGCATGCGCTTCGCCAGGGGATTTCTGTATCTGACGACACACCTTCATCAGCAAAGGTGACCAGGGCCATGATAGCGATAACCCGGCGTCCGGTAAATGCCTGAGTAGTGTGACCAGCACATGCACAAGTTGAGCATCTTCCCCTTCGCAGTCGTACATTTCCGGCACATGTGCTGTTGCGTAGTGAATAAACTCGCGAATGAAATCACTGACTATCACCACCTTACTGCCACTGTGTTCAATACTGGCGAAGTCCGCTTCCACGTAGAGGCTTTCAAGTAGCACATTGCCACAGGCAAGAACACGATGTGGCACTAAGGCTGGGATCCATACGCCGTAAAGAACCGGCACAACCAGGGTCTTGCCTTCAATTTCCACCCGCATATTTCCTTCCCGGGCATAGAGGAATTCAGCAAAAGGGTGCTGGTGTTGATCCACTCCCGTCTCGTTCATTAATGGATAGCTGCGAAAGTAGACCGGGCGCGGCAAAGACATCAGTACGGGGGCAGGTTGCCCGCAAACGGGCTGGCATGGCGGTGACAGAAGCTTGGGATACATTAAAACCTGACCTCTATTCGATGAAGTTTGTCTTGATACAGCAGCGCAGCAATGGTGGGTTTACTGAATAATGGGCTGGAATTAAGCAAGTTTCACCCAGTTATGAATAATTTACCACCGAAGGAAAGATGATGGCTAACGAATGTACCGTCGATGTTATAAGTAAACAAAGCCACTGGTTGCGGATCGTGCAGGAGCAGTTATCACAGGCCGGTATTGTTATTAATGGGCTCAATCCCTGGGATATCCGGGTGCATGATAAACGCTTTTTTAAGCGCGTGTTACAGCAGGGCTCCCTTGGCCTGGGTGAAAGCTATATGGAGGGGTGGTGGGATTGCAAGCGGCTCGATATCTTTTTTGAGAAATTGCTGAGGGCCGGACTGGATGAGCAGTGTCCTTCCCGTCTTTCCGACCTGGCCCGTATCGCATTTGCACGCATCACCAATCCCCAGTCGCGCCGCCGCGCCTGGCAGGTCGGCGAAGTGCATTATGATCTCGGCAACGACCTGTTCAGCCATATGCTGGATCCCTACATGCAATATTCCTGTGGCTACTGGAAAGACGCAGAAGATCTGTGCGAGGCACAACAAAACAAGCTGGCGCTGATTTGTGAAAAGCTCCAGCTTGAGCCGGGCATGACAATGCTGGATATTGGCTGTGGCTGGGGGGGATTAGCGCTGTATGCCGCCAAACATTATGGCGTAAAAGTCGACGGTATTACCATTTCTGCTGAGCAAAAGGCCTATGCGGAAACGTGCTGCTCGGGGATGAATATTCAGATCCTGCTCGAGGATTACCGCAATTTGCATAAGCAATATGACCGTATAGTCTCCGTTGGCATGTTTGAGCACGTGGGCCCCAAAAATTATGCCACCTATTTTGAGGCGGTGAATCGCTGTCTGCAGCCTGATGGTCTTTTTCTGCTCCACACTATCGGATCAAATCAAACGCGGCATAACGTTGATGCATGGATCAATAAATATATTTTTCCTAACGGCTCCCTGCCTTCGATAAAACATATCGCTAATGCCAGTGAGTCGGATTTTGTTATGGAAGACTGGCATAACTTTGGCGCGGATTACGATAAAACTCTGATGGCCTGGCATGCCCGCTTTAATGAGGCCTGGCCGCAGTTATCAGACAATTACACCAAAGAGTTTCACCGTATGTTCAACTACTACCTGACCGCCTGCGCCGGGGCATTTCGCGCAAGAGATATCCAGCTCTGGCAAATTTTGTTTAGCCGGGGAGTAACGGGTGGGCTTCGCGTCGCACGCTAAAGCGTGTCCAATCTGGTCAGGTAAATCTGCCGCCGCCCCTTGGGCTTGTGGCTGTTAGGTTCTACTGTCTTGTGCAGCTTATGCCCTGGCGGTGCATAAGCTTTTGATACCCGTCAGCCGCTGGAGATGCAAGGGCAGGGGATTATCTGCAAGGGCGCACGGCATGGCGACGATAAAAAACCCTTTAGGCCTTCTCGTCGCTATGAATGGGTCACCTGCTGCGCGCCTGATAGCTTGTCAAATCACGCCGCTTTTACCGCGCGGATTTTTTTATCTCCGGTCGCTTCATTACCACTGTTGTCAACCTCGGCGTGCTCTGCGGTCTCGACGGCAACTGTTGCCGCAGTACCCGGCGCTTCCGGCAACTTGCTGGTACGCAGGATATGCTGGAGGCCATCTTTTTGCTCAGCGAGGAAAAGCGCAATGTTTTCCGCCTGTGCTTCATCAAGGGCAAGCTCGCTCTGCAACAACCAGTCGGTAAAGGCTTCCGCCATATCGAGCATTTTGTCGTAGGCATCTGCTTCTTTTTTGCTGGCAAAAGTCATTTTTTCTTCACCTTTTCTGACAACAACAAATTTTGTTTCAACAGCCATGATCTACTCCTTATACTGTAATTACATACAGCATACCAGTATCGGCAGCAGGATGCTGCATTCGTTGTAAAAAATAAATGTATTTCTTAAAGGAGACATTTTCCATTGTCACCCTGTTTGGCGACCTATACTTAAGTCAAACCCGCTTGCCCGGTTGTGCCGGGAGTCGGTGCCTATTTTCTGCGTTATTTGCCTTATTGCGGCCGTATCTGGCGGCGAGGTGCGGTTTTTTTGTGCTTTATTGCAGGCCCGGAAGCGCAATGAAGGCGGCATGAACGGTCATAAAATCATCAACATATTGATTCATATGAAAAAAGGGGACACAAATCTAAACAAAATAAATTATTGAGTAGAGACCTAAAAAGCCATATATTGGCCGCGTTTTATTCATGGCCATTATTTTTCAATTTAATTATTCAACTGCGGCGTTCTCGGCAACCCCAGTTGTAGGAGTGATATGATGACGGATGAAGTCCGTATTGATACTTTAGGTGCAAATTCATTAAATGGAAACAATGAAACCTATTTAGCAAGACAAGCTGAATTTGAATCGAACGTAAGGAGTTATCCACGTAAGTTGCCATTTGCTATTGCTCAAGCCCATGGTGTTTGGATAACCGATGTTGAAAATAATCAATATCTTGATTGCCTGGCCGGTGCGGGAACGCTGGCGCTTGGTCATAATCATCCCGACGTATTGCAAAGCATCCAAAATGTCATTACTAGCGGCTTGCCGTTACATACACTGGATCTGACAACGCCGTTGAAAGATCAGTTCTCAGCTTACCTGCTCTCGTTACTGCCAGGGCAAGGCAAAGAGTACTGTCTCCAGTTTACTGGTCCTTCCGGCGCAGATGCCGTTGAAGCAGCCCTCAAGCTGGCAAAAAAATACACCGGCCGTTCTGGCGTGATCAGCTTCTCCGGCGGCTATCACGGTATGACGCACGGTGCGCTGGCGGTGACCGGCAACCTGTCACCAAAAGAAGCCGTTAACGGCATGATGCCAGAAGTGCAGTTTATGCCTTATCCGCATTTGTACCGCTGCCCATTGGGTATTGGCGGTGAAGCCGGGGTCAAGGCATTAACCTACTATTTTGAAAACCTGATTAATGACGTGGAAAGTGGCGTACGCAAACCTGCGGCAGTCATTCTGGAAGCGGTTCAGGGTGAAGGCGGCGTTAACCCGGCGCCAATCGAGTGGTTGCAGCGCATTCGCAAAGTGACACAAGAACACGGCATTATGCTGATTATCGACGAAGTTCAGGCTGGTTTTGCCCGTACCGGCAAACTGTTTGCCTTTGAACACGCCGGTATCGAGCCAGATATTATCGTGATGTCAAAAGCTGTTGGCGGTGGTTTGCCTTTGGCCGTATTGGGTATCAAGAAACAGTTTGATGCCTGGGCACCTGGTCACCATACCGGTACCTTCCGTGGTAACCAATTGGCGATGGCCACCGGCCTGACAACCTTAAAACATCTGAAAGATAACAAGATTGCCGATAAAGTTGCCGCCCAGGGCGAGTGGCTGAAAGGCAAACTGGCCGAGTTGCAAAAACGCTATCCGGTCATTGGCAATGTGCGCGGTCTGGGTTTGATGATCGGCATGGAAATTGTCAAGCCTTACGAAGCGGCAGACCATATGGGTTGCTACCCGGCTGATGGTCAGTTATCTGCCCTGTTGCAGAAAAAATGCTTCGAAGCTGGTCTGATCCTTGAACGTGGCGGACGTAACGGCAGTGTATTGCGCTTGTTGCCTTCGTTGCTGATCACCAACGACGAATTGAATATTTTCCTGGATAAATTTGAACACGCGCTGCTAGCCGCTGGCATCAAACCTGTCTGAGTGGAGAGCATTGATGTCCGAGTTAAACCCGATTCTGGCGGCCTCAGCGCAAAGCACTGAGGCATACCAGCAAGCGATCGCCCAGAGTAGCCAGGCGGTAGTGCAATGGCTGCAACAACCTGAGATGTATCAGGGAAAAACCGTTGCCGAACTGCGTGAACGCATTACGCTGGATTTCAATCCGCAAGGCCTGGGCAACCAGGTGGCGATTGAACGTGCGATTGAATACTTTTTAAAAGACAGCCTGTCGGTACATCACCCACAGTGCGTCGCGCATTTGCATTGCCCAAGCCTGGTGGTCAGCCAGGCTGCCGAGGTTTTGATCAACGCCAGTAACCAAAGTATGGACTCCTGGGATCAAAGCCCGTCGGCGACCATTATTGAGATGAAGCTGATCGAATGGTTGCGTAGCCAGGTAGGCTATCAGCCTGGCGATGCCGGGGTGTTCACCAGCGGTGGCACCCAGAGTAACCTGATGGGCTTGATGTTGGCGCGCGACGCCTTCTTTGCTCGCCAGGGACACTCTATCCAGCAAGATGGGCTGGTGGGTAACCTGAAAAAGATTAAAGTATTATGTTCGGAAAACGCCCATTTCTCGGTGCAGAAGAACATGGCTTTGCTGGGTCTGGGTTATCAGTCGGTCACATTGGTGAAAACCGATCGCTTTGCGCGCATGGATGTTAACGATTTAGCCGAAAAACTGGCGCAATCGAAAGCCAATGGTGAGCAGGTGCTGGCCATTGTCGCCACGGCGGGTACCACCGATGCCGGTGCTATCGATCCTCTGCGGGCTATTGCCGCACTGGCGGCCGAATATCAGATCTGGTTGCACGTTGATGCTGCCTGGGGTGGCGCTTTATTGCTGTCCGAGAAGTATCGCGATTATCTGGACGGCATTGAATTGGTGGATTCCATTACTCTGGACTTCCATAAGCAATTCTTCCAGACCATCAGCTGCGGCGCTTTCCTGTTAAAAGAAGCCCGTCACTATGAGCTGATGCGTTATCAGGCGGCTTATCTGAACTCTGAGTTTGATGAAGCGCAAGGTGTACCAAACCTGGTGTCGAAATCGTTGCAAACCACCCGCCGTTTTGATGCGTTAAAACTGTGGATGGGGCTGGAAGCCCTGGGGCAAAAGCAATACGCCGAGATCATCGATCACGGTGTTACGCTGGCGCAACAGGTGGCGCACTTTGTTGCCGAGCAGCCGTCCCTGGAGTTGGTGATGCAGCCGCAGTTGGCCAGCGTACTCTTCCGTTATCGTCCGGCGCAGTTGGCGACGGGTAGCGATGAGGCCGTGGCGTTGCTTAACCAGCGTATTGGTGATGCTCTGCTGGCGTCCGGTCGTGCCAATGTCGGTGTTACCGAGTTTAATGGCATTACCTGCCTGAAGCTGACGCTGCTGAACCCAACGGTCAGCCTGGACGATGTCAAAGTCTTGCTGGCTCTGGTTGACAGCACCGGGCAACAGTTGCTGAACGCGTAACAACGCCGTTGCTTGCAAAGCCGATAACCTTTAGGGGTTATTGGTTTGAGTTTACAGACAACGTTGTCTTAAAGATCGAGATACCCGGGCATAGCACACCTAGGGGCGCTCCGGCGGGCAAGCCCGCTACGACCCCAACGGTGTACTCTCCCTAAAAATTGACTTTGTCAGTGTCTGAAGCCGATAACCTTTACAGGTTGTCGGCTTTTTTATTTCCGCTGCCTTTACCAGGGAACCACGCGACCCAGGTAATCAAGGTAGTGTAATCCGCCACGCCCCTGATAGTTCTCCATGGTATTGACCAGATTGGGAATGCTTTCGTCGATGGTTAAACGTGCCTGCGGCCCGCCCATATCGGTGCGTACCCAGCCGGGGGCCATGAGCAGCAAGGTTCTCGGATCGTCGCTGTGACGTGCGGCAAAACTGCGCATAAACATATTCAACGCCGCTTTACTGCCGCGATAAAGTTCGTAATGACCCACGGTGTTATTGGTAAGGCTGCCTTGCCCCGATGACATCACGCCGATAGTGCCGGTGGCTACCACCAGATGCTGAAAGGTTTCGATAACCCGCATCGGGCTTAGCGAGTTGGTGACCATCACCCGCATAAATTCGTCGGTAGTGACATCGGCTATGGTTTCATTATCGGCATTTTTGACGCCGGCGTTGATAAAAAGCAGATCAAAACGTTGTTGGCTCAGGCGGCTATGCAGCGCCGCAAGCTGCTCGGCATCGGTAATATCGAGGCTCTCAATTTGCAGCGATTGCGGATATTGTGCAGCAAGCGGGGCGAGCCGCTGTTTGGAGCCTTCGCGCCCGGTGGCGATCACCTGATAACCTCGGCCGAGATACTCTGCCACCATGGCAAAACCCAGACCACGGGTAGCGCCGATAAGCAGGATCGTCTTTGTTGCCGCAGATGTTGGCATGGATCATTTCCTCAAAGTTGATGGGAGCTAAAAATAATGATTGGGCTGCTCGCCTGTTTGATGGAATATACGCGTTATACGACAGGGCGGAAGACGCAGCTTATGCAGTGATAAGTTGCATGCCACGCCTGCTTCTATTTTAGCCTGAGAAAACCAACGCATGACCGATCCCGACCTCAATTTGCTGATAGCGCTCGATGTGCTGCTTGCCGAAGGCAGCGTGGTGGCGGCGGCCCGTCGCCTTGGATTGAGTACCTCGGCAATGAGCCGGACTCTCAGTCGCCTACGTCACGTAACCGGTGACCCTTTACTGGTCAGAGCCGGGCGAGGCATGGTACTGACTCCCCATGCCGAGCAGATCCGCGCGGGCACGCAACACGTCGTTGCCGAGGCGCGATCAATGCTACGCCCCTCATCGGCAGCCCTGAATTTATCGACACTGACGCGAACTTTTACGCTACGCACCAACGAAGGGTTTGTCGAGGCCTTTGGCGCTGTGCTGATAGCCGCTGCGGCAGCCGAGGCACCTGGCGTCTGTTTGCGTTTTGCCCCCAAGGCGGAGAAAGATGCGCACTATCTGCGAGAGGGGTTGGTGGATCTGGAGATTGGTGTGCTGGGGGAGATGGGGCCGGAAATACGCTTACAGGCGCTGTTTCGCGATCGTTTTGTTGCGGTAGTCAGAAAAGGCCATCCGCTGGACGGGCAAGCTGATATCAGTGCCAGACAGTATACGGCTTATGCTCATGTTGTGGCTTCTCGCCGCGGATCACTCACTGGTCCGGTGGATGACGCGCTGGCAGAGTCAGGATTGCAACGCCGGATTGCCGCGGTGGTACCAAGCTTTCCGGCGGCTTTAAAGGTGGCGCAGGCGTCGGATCTGCTGGCCCTGGTACCGGCCTCTTTTCTGATCAACCAGGGGGAGAATAGAGAGCAGGGGAGGTTGGCGACATTTTTTGCCTTTGAACTCCCAATAAAAACCCCGGGTATTACCGTTTCACAGATGTGGCATCCGCGCTTTGAGGTGGATCCGGCACACCGCTGGTTGCGCCAGTTGGTGCTCAAGATTTGCCGACAACAGTTGCCCGCGCCAGAGTGATTTGGCGCGGGCCGGGTAAATATTAGCGCGCCGTATTGGCAGTGAAATTAATTCTCGGGGTGATCTGTATTTTCTGGCTCCTGCTTAATGTCGATATTTTGCTGTGGTGTTTCCAGTTGCTTTATTTTTTGTATATCCAGCTCGGCGACCGGTTTGCCGGGATTGAGCACTTTTGCCAACGCATAATAGATACCCTCATCATTACGCGGCACATTTAAAATGACTTTTAACTTTTTGTTGTGCATTTGCGCCGGATCGTAGACCAGGGCATTTTTCACGTTTTGCGCCACCAGCAGATATTTATTGGCTTGAGGTGGGATGACCGCCTCGTTGTTTAGCAAATTGCCATCGGGACCGAAACGATGCAGTATCTTTCCTGACTGATTTTTTATAATAAAATAGCACTGATTTTCCTGTGCCACCTTGGCGATAATGCCATGATATCTGCCGGTTTGGATATCTAATGACGGGTTATAGGACGCCCCATAATCCAGCCACAGTGTTTCTCCCTGTTTGATGTGCTTTGCTCCGCTAACAATAACGGGTAACACGCCTTTCTGCTGGTTTTCACCTTTGGCATAGAGTACTGCAACATTGGCCTGGGCATAGACCTCCCCATCGCGGTACTGCGGGGTGTTGATACAGGCTACCTTATTACCATGCCCAAAGGCGCTAACCGTGGCTTTACCGACACCTCCCCCCATGTCTTCCGGCACCTCATATAAGTAGGCATTGGCATTGTAAGTTCCCACTTTCCTCATTTCTTGCGACAACGACTCCAGGCTATTATGCAGTCTGCCGCGATAAACACTCAGGAAACTGTAGGGCGGGATATCGTTTTTTGCTCTTACTTGCCGCCCAAGTTCCGGTTGCTTTTCATCCTCAAAAATTTCCAGATATTTATCCCCCATGCCGGCATAGCGGCTGTCACTGCCAGGGAGTTTACTGTCCTGTTCGGCACCGTCGGTCATAACCACTTCCCGTAACGTATTGAGTATTTCACTCTTGTTATGCTGGGGAATAGCTTTCCATAACGGACTCTCGGCCATGGAGATCTTGCTACTGTCGCCCATCACCTGCGCAGTGATACTTTTTCCTGTGGCATCAACCAGCAGGGGGGCATTATTTTCAATCTTCAGGCTGATGGGCCGGGCAGGTAAATAGCCCCGGTAGCCATCAGCTTCCAGCTTGACGGCGTTTTTCTGCTCAGCTTTGGTTATTTCCGCCGCGAGCTTCTCGGGATCCAATTCATAGTATTGTGCCAGGTGATCACGGGAGATCTGTTTCTCGGTTAATGCATTATTATTATCAATAAACAGTTGTGCGACCTCTTCTATTTTATCTTTACCCTGCTGAATGGGATTATCTTTAAGCCACTGTTTTGCTCCTTTTGATAATTCCGGCAGGGTAGGCCTGCCGCGTAATCGCCAGAGAGCAGTGAGCAGGGAGCCATAATTGGCAATATTATAATGGATGGCTAAATCTCCCAGCGAAATATCCAGCTGATCTAATTTGGTTTTATGCTGTAAATAAAACTGTGCAACGGATTTTACTTTTCCATATGCGCGCATCTCTCCGGCGTTATCCGTCAGCCACTGCCTGGCTTCTGCCGATAATTCAGAAAGGTTTTCTCGGTAAGAGAGTCGCGATATGGCCGAATTGAGGGTTTCATGGCCGATGCCATAGTGTCGTGACAGCTGTGAGCGACTGATATTGAGTGCTTCCAGCTCGCTCCGGTGTAGTAGATAGAGTTTGGCCAAGTCAGTGCCGCGGCCATAGCCGTGGTTTGTGGTTAACTGATGATCGTTAAACCACTGGTTTCTTTTGCGCTGTTTTTCCTTCATTGCCTGTTCTGAAAGCGCGGACAGAGTGGCGAAATGATCTTTAATGGCCGCTTCCACAGTGTCTCGTTCAAAACCGTAGTAATTTGCCAACTGTTCAAGGGTAATATCTAACCGCTGCAGCGTGGTCTTATTGGTCACATACTGCTGTGCCACGGCATTAAGTTTGTTGCTCGCCGGGATATCTTCCAGCTTATTGTCGTTAAACCACTGCTCTGCCGCATAGGATAAAACGAAGGCAGGACGTTTGGCCGGTGCGGGTACCTCGTTATCTTGCGGGTACGGACGTTTAGCTACCGGCGGTGAAAATGACTCGTTGTGGCCTTCTACAATATAAAATGACTTATCGCTGTTTCTTTCGGCGAGCGGCATGCTTTGTACATATTGCCCATATTTCATCCGTACTTCGCTATTACTTTCCGGCAAGGTTTTTTGCGTTGCCGCTACCGTGGCAATAACGTTATGAATCGCATTAATCGCCGTGCCTTTAAGGGTAATATTCTGTTGGTAACCGAGAGTGTGCTTGCCGGTTAGCTTTGCCAGCTCCCTGGCGATATCTGCCGAGAAAGGGCTGATAACTCTGATTTCCTGATAATCACCAAGGTTGATATTATTATTTTTTAAGGCCGCCACCAGGTCGGCAGCCGGATATTGCCCGTCGCCTATTTGCAGACGTCCCGACTCATGACTCCCCGGGATTTCGACCCGATGGGCAACGATATTTAACCGGCTTTCTCCTTTAGCGTTCACATCCCGGAAGCGATAGGCGATATTTTCCGCCATGCCGTCAATTTTTATTAATGGATACTTGGGCTGTGCTGTCGAGATACCTAACAGGCGAGGTTCTCTGAACTGTTTTTCCAGCTCGCTATAATTTCGTCGCTGTATGCCTGAGGTTCCCGGTTGTAGCGGGTTTATTCCTCCCGCCAGGCCGATAACTCGCCCGTCGGCAGCGACGGATTTTCCGCTAAGACGAAAGCTCCGCGTAGAGGGATCGAACAGATACACCTCTTTAACGGCGTGCTCACCTACTGTGCTGTAGCCACGGCCCGGGCTACCGTCGCGATGGGTAAAGGTAATTAGCTGAAAATTACGCTGCGACAACTCTTGCACCGTGGGCTGTTCTGCCCGGTAGACCTTGAGTTCTGCGGCCGTCATTTCCCGCAATTGTCCGTCATTGCCAGCAGTAAAGTGTCGGCCTTCGCCTTTATCCGTCGGGCGCAGCTCGCTAAAGGTCTGACTATTTTCTTCAATTAACGGCAGATACTGTAACTGTTGCTCGGGCTCTTTCAGGTAAAGTTTACCCTCCGGGTGTCGCCACAGATTAGTGTAGCGCCGGTCCTGTAGCAGCGCCTGGGCATCAACCACTTTTGATTCCAGCCAGTGCAGGCCGGGGATCGGCGTTTTGCCTGCCGTTGGCTGTGCTTGCCCCTGTAGCGGAATATCTGCGCTATAGCGCAAATTTTGCAGCGACTGATAGGCACTCAGTAGCTCCTCCACGGTAAACTCCTGCTTCAGCAAGGCTTTGCCAATGGCGGTGGCTATCCAGCTCATCAGCTCAATATTGGCAGCCCCTTTCGGCGACTTGGCAAAAAAAGCCAGGCCGAGAACACCATCGGCGATATTGGCGATTTTTCCCCCGGTGCTGCTATCCTCGGCGCTCACCCCGGTTTGGATCAGTTGTCCCAGCCTCTCCTGAGCGGCGGCATCTCCCGACATCGCCTTAATCAGGTCGACGGAGCTGTGGATCGGATCGCGGACCATAATACCGAGCACCATCAAGCGTATTCCCCAACTCTCCCTTTCGGTAAAGGTGGGCGGGGTAAAAGCCTGCGGATCAGAAAGAATATAATACCTTTTATGCAGCGGGTCCCAGCTCAGGGGGACCGGCGGTAGCCGCCCACGGTGATGTATGGCGGCGGGCAGGGTGACCCCGGGCAGCTTAACGGTAATATTGTTGGCCACATGCAGGAGGTTTTTGCCTGCCTGCAGCCGGGTATAGCCTGGCACCTCGTCCTGTTGTTTGCCAATGCCGTACAACCCGGCGTTGCCCAGCAGTTCGAGCAGACTATTGATATGCACAGGACTTAATATCGGTGTCCATTTACCGGTGCTGCTGTCCCTGACAACCGGCAGCGGCGGCCAGTCGGCAATATTTTTATCGGGCGGCGTTTTAATAAAGTATTCAGTGATTTCGCGGGTTAATGGTGATTGTTGGGGAATAATGGTTGGCGCGAAATTACTCAGGGTGGGTGAGAACGGGACAAGGACCGTTTTTTTCTCTTCGGCAACCGGAAACAGCTGGCCATCGATATCAGCCCAAAGTAACTCTCCCTGTCTGCGCAGGCCGGTTTCTTTATCAACTGGCGGTACTTCCGGTCCACCACGATAAAAGTAGATACTCTGTGCCATGGCGCGCAGAAAATCGTTGGCTTCTACCGTCCAGCCGCCGTCCAGCGGGTTAGCCACAACTTTTAGCGGCGGGTACCCCGGTTGTGTTAAGGCCTTCTCCCAGGTCTCCTGAATGGGAAACTCGCGCCATTGCACCAGATAGCGTCTTGTGGCCTGCACCTGATGGCCGGTCAGCGGGTCGGTCTTTTTACTGGAGACATTAAACACCGACTCTGACTGATTGTTGCCCAGCGGCCGATCCTGCACGCCACGAGACTCCCTTTCCCCGGACTGCAGTGCATACGCAGATAGGGTAATATTATCGACATGCGCAAAGTGTAAACGGCCATCGGCCTGACGGGTAAGGATGTGCGGGGTAACGGTATCTGTCCAGCTGTTGACTGTTGGTTGTACCTTAGTTGGAGAGGCCGATTGATTGCCACTCTGCGGGGTTGCTCCCTGATTATTTTGCGATAAATAGAAGATATTTGAATTATTGGGCGGCGGGGTTGATAAAGACATTTTTCGCTCCTGACTCAGGTAAAAAATAAGCTAAATCAGTGAGTGGTTTACCAAAAATAACAAGTTCCTTTTTTGCCCTTGTAGTTCTCTCTCCGTTAATCCGCTGTTTTTAGTTAAATTTGCCAATATTCACCGTGCTAATTTCCACTTGTCCGGCGCGATTGGCGACGGGTTTTACCTGGGGAATAGACATTTCATTGACCAGCGAAACGGGAAAGCCATTATTAAGTTCGGCAATACCGGCCACTCCTTCGCTGGTGGCAATATGCTTGTGGCCGGAAAGGCTGATCCATTTTCCACTGCGGCTTTTTATTTCACGGGTGGTTAAATAGTTGTAGGTTTCCAGACGCTGCCGTCTGGCGGCAAGATCGTTTTGGCTGATACTTTCGCGGATCTGCCATTCACCGGTCTGAACCTTGATATTCAGGCTGATGGCGGTGTCTACCGGCACCACCTCAATCTCTTTTCCCAGCATGGCAATAATAAGATCGGCGATATATTGATTCTGCCCCTGGCTAAACAGGCGTTTTATATCAGGGATATTTTTATGTTTGATTGCCGCCAGCAAGGCTTGGCTTTTCGGTATATTTTCTAAATAAAGGGTTTTTACGCCGCTGCGACTAAAGGTTGGCAAATGCTGTTTAAGAAATTTGGCCGCCCCTTCGATAGCGGCATCGTACGCATGGCTATCGACTGAATGGGCTTCACCAAAGGCAATGCCGTTATGGGTTTGTAATATGCTTTCCAGTCCGGCCTCAACACTCCCGGTGCGAGGGAAGCTTGCCTGATGCCAGCCTGTTTTGTCGGCGTTACCGATAAATTCTTGTGCCTGAGTACAGAGATCGCCCCAGCGCTGATTGATCTGCTGCTGTAAGAAATCCAGCCAGCCTTGCTGACTGCCGGAGGTGTGCGTTAGCGCCAGTTGTTGCCGGTAGTCGACCTGCAATTGCGCGAAATCGAGATCGTAGTGGCTAAGGGCGGGTGCAGAAGCATGGGATACCACAGGGCTAGCTGTAGCCAGTTCCTGGCCATCGGTACCACCCGCCAACCCAACCACCTTATCATCCGGGCCGATAAATTTGCCGGTAGGCCGAAAGCTGCCGGTTTCGCTGTCATAGCGATAGCTGGCTTTGGTCTGTTCCTGTGTCAGCGGGACATATTCTGTTGCTCGGGTTCCGTCACGATTGATAACGTCGACTGATTGCATATGCGCCCGGGCCAATTTTTCGGCGGCGGGTATGGCGTCAGCGGTCGGTGTCGATGCTGTCTGTGGTTGCTCAATACTCTTTTTTATCTGCGGAATACCGGTTTGTTTTACCGCTGTGGCCAGCACGCGGCCAGATGTGAGCGGCTTGCTGGTGGCCTGGTTAATCGCCTTGGTGGTAATTTTGCTCAATGTCACTACCCCTTTTGCGCTGACAATTGTCTGTCGCATCATCGGCAGACTATCGAGCAAGAGCGAAAGGGAACCTTGCTGGTAGTTACCCTCCCGTAATTCGGCAATTCCCTGGAGAAAGGGAATAAAGCCCGTGGCAAAATTCAGCGCTTTTTCGGCGATCTGCTCGGTAGTGGTTGGCTGCATTGCCGCCTGTAATAAAGGGTCTGTCAGGCGATCAACTTCTCGTTGTGCCGTTAATAAGGCAATTTGCCCGATATTATCGCTGGCAGAAAAAGCCTCTCCCGCAGCAATCAACCTAATGCGCGGGCCAAGTCCGGTTTTTTGCTTAAAGAGTTGTGAAAAAAAAGCCTGGGTTTCGTTCTCACTGGAGAAAACGCGCAGCTTTGGCTCGGTGGCATTTTGTGGTGCGAGCGGCATTACAAACCAGCGTGTTTGCCCCGGCCTGGCGGCTTTAACCACCAAGTGGCGATCGTTAAGGCTGGTGCCGATATCTGGATAACCGGCTTGCTGCGGGGACAGGCCAGTTGGGAGACGGTTAGCGGCGTACCTGAGATGGGGGGTGAAAATTTGTAACTGGCCGGCGCGTAACAGGGCAGACTCAGACGCCGGCAGGGGGGCGATCAGTTGTTCAAACCTGGCGTCATAGTTGCGAATCACCCCCGGGTAAAGCTTCTGGGCGCGCTGCTGGATAAATTCCTCTCTGAATTTGGCCGGATCGGTGCTTGAGCGCACAATATCATGTTTAAACAGTCGGCCAATCAGCGTGAAGTCGCGGAACAGACGGCCGACCAGCGAGTTATTTTGGAAATTTATTGCCCCGTTTAACAGTTCCTGGATAAAGGAAGGCTCACGCTTGGGTAATGCTTGTATATTTTGCTTAACAGGGGAAAAGCTGCGTTGTACCAGCGCGTACTTTTTTGCCAGCGTTTGTAATTGCCGAAAACTCCCCTCTGGATCGTTGAATTGCGGATGATCTTTTTTTACGCTGTTAAGAATTTCATTGCCCAGGGCGGTATGTCGGGGGCGCGCCGCCCGCCATTCTCTGGCGGTCATCGGCGGACGGTCACGCGTCAGTTTTTTGTACTGTGAATAGTCCCAATAGCGAAACAGCAGAAACTCCAGCGTCAATGCTTGTAGCTGCTGTGAACTATACTGCAACGGATGGTCACTGTTTCTGGCGACCAGGGCTCTGCCTAGTTGGACGGACAGCGCCGCCAGACTGTCAGGCGCCTGGACCGCGTTGTCCGTAGTGGGCGTATTGGCAGCAGCAGGTCTCACCGCTGCGGGACTGGTTTGTCTGCCTGGCGCTATTTTTGCGGGAGGGCTGGCTGTCGTTGCCGGGTAGGACGCTGAGGGTTGGGTTGCAGGTGAAAGTAATATCATGTTGTTAATGAATGCATCCTGTTTGCCGCAGGTCGTGAATACTGACGTCAATCTTTCTGCATCCACCCTTTTTATAAGCATAATTAATGTTCAGCACCTAACGGTCAGCAACGGCGGCGGCTAAGGCTGTTATCGGTAAAGTAACCCGCCAACCCAGATTTTTCTGGCGTGTTACAGCAGGTGAGTGATGTTCGCTGGTTGCCCGGTTCCTTTTAAATTCAACAATAAAACTGCCATCAGGCGAACACCGATCAGGTGATTTAATGCGAACAGTGATCATTGATTCATCGCTTAGACTTATTATTTAAATAGAAAAGCACTATTGTACGTATATACTCGTACAATTGTAGTATAATGGCGTTTTAGCAACACAGACAGACGAGAAAATAGTTTCCGTCTTATACCTTGGCCATCCTCTATTAAGGACATTATATGGCTCGCAAAACTCCTATTGAGCGCTACCGCAATATCGGTATCTCAGCACACATCGACGCCGGTAAGACCACCACCACCGAGCGCATCCTGTTCTACACTGGCATGAACCACAAGTTGGGTGAAGTGCATGACGGTGGGGCAACGACGGACTGGATGGAGCAGGAGCAAGAGCGGGGCATTACCATTACGTCGGCAGCGGTGACCTGCTTCTGGCGGGGGATGGATCATGGTTTTGAGGCGCACCGCATCAATATTATCGATACCCCGGGACATGTGGATTTCACCATTGAGGTGGAACGTTCCATGCGTGTACTTGACGGCGCGGTGATGGTTTATGACGCGGTGGGCGGCGTGCAGCCGCAGTCGGAAACCGTCTGGCGGCAGGCCAATAAATATAAGGTGCCACGCCTGGCCTTTGTGAACAAGATGGACCGCTCGGGTGCCGATTTTTTCCGCGTGCGACAAATGATGGTCGATCGCCTGAAAGCCAATCCGGTGCCGATTGTGATCCCGATTGGCAGTGAAGAACATTTCACCGGCGTAGTCGACTTGCGCAAAATGCGCGCCATCCTGTGGGACGATGCCACGCAGGGTATGACCTTCAGCTATGAACCTATTCCGGCTGCGTTACAGGCCAGCGCCGAAGAGTGGCGAGAGAAAATGGTGGCCGCAGCGGCGGAAGCCTCTGATGAACTGATGACCAAATACCTCGAAGAGGGGGAGCTAAGCGAAGACGAGATCACCGCCGGTTTACGTCAGCGTACTATCCGTGGCGAGATCCAGCCGATGCTGTGTGGCAGTGCATTTAAAAATAAAGGCGTGCAACGCATGCTGGATGCGGTGGTGGAACTGATGCCTTCGCCGCTGGATATCCCACCGGTGGTGGGTACGGATGAAGACGGTAATGAAGTCCATCGTCATGCCGATGACAGCGAGAACTTCTCGGCGCTGGCATTCAAACTGATGACTGACCCCTTTGTCGGCCAGTTGACCTTTGTGCGGGTCTATTCGGGGGTTCTCTCTAAAGGCGACAGCGTCTATAACCCGGTGCGCGGTAAAAAAGAGCGCATTGGCCGTATCGTACAGATGCATGCCAATGAGCGTCATGAAGTGGATGAGATCCGCGCCGGGGACATCGCTGCCTGTGTCGGACTGAAAGAGGTGACTACCGGGGAAACACTTTGCGATCCCAAGGCGATTATTACCCTGGTGCGCATGGAGTTCCCTGATCCGGTTATTTCGCAGGCTATCGAGCCCAAGACCAAAGCGGATCAGGAGAAAATGGGTATTGCCTTGCAGCGGCTGGCGTCTGAGGACCCATCGTTTCGCATTCGCACCGATGAAGAGTCGGGGCAGACTATTATCTCCGGGATGGGCGAGTTGCATCTGGAGATTATCGTCGACCGCATGCGACGGGAATTTGGCGTAGAGGCCAATATCGGCAAGCCACAGGTAACATACCGTGAAACCGTGCGCAAGAAAGTCGAAGACGTCGATGGAAAATTTGTTCGCCAGTCCGGGGGCAAAGGCCAGTATGGTCATGTTGTGTTTACCCTCGAACCGCAGGAATCGGGTAAAGGCTTTGCCTTTGTTGATGCAACCAAAGGTGGTGTCGTGCCACGGGAATTTATTCCGGCGGTGGAAAAAGGCGTTAACGAAGCCTTGAACAACGGTGTGCTGGCGGGTTATCCGGTGGTGGATGTCAAAGTGACGCTGACGTTTGGTTCCTACCATGAGGTGGACTCCTCCGAAATGGCGTTTAAAATGGCGGCAATTTTTGGTTTTAAAGAAGCCGCCAAATTGGCCAGTCCGGTGATCCTCGAACCGATAATGCGTGTTGAAGTCGAAACGCCGGAAGATTATGCCGGTAGCGTGATGGGCGACCTCTCTTCCCGCCGTGGTACGGTGCAGGGGATGGAAGAGATCCAGGGCGGCGGCGGTAAGCTGATCAAAGCCGAAGTGCCGCTGTCGGAGATGTTTGGCTATTCCACGGTACTGCGTTCCATGTCACAAGGGCGCGCAACCTACTCGATGGAATTCCATCATTATGCCGAAGCCCCACGCAATGTCGCCGAGGATATTATTGCCTCTCGTGGCAAATAATGGGCTAACAGCCTGATAGACAAACGGCCTGTTATTATGCAGGCCGTTTTTTTTTGTATTAACGCAGTGAAATATTGGCAGTTGCGGTGCCTATTCGTTCGACAATAAAGTCGACAAAGGCTTTTATTTTTGGCAACGGTTGCCGACTCGAAGGCCACAGTATGCACACACTGCGATAGTCATGGATAAACTTATCCAAAAGTGCCACCAGACGTCCTTTGGCAATGGATCTGGCAACAATAAAGTCTGGTAACAAAGCAATGCCCAATCCGGCTTCGGCCATGGCTTTGAGCGGATCAATGGCATTGGCGACGGAGGATTGCGGAAGCTCAATGCTAAAAGGGTTGCCGTTTTCCATTAACGGCCAGTGGTCAAGTTTGCCGCTGCTGGGGAAACGGTAGCGCAAGCAGGCATGAGAGGTTAAATCATGCGGGTGTGCCGGTAGCCCCCATTTCGCCAGATAGCCAGGTGTCGCGACCAGCCGGTGCTGGTAACCGGCCAACTGGCGTATTGTCAGGCGTGAGTCGTGGATCATACCAATACGGATCACGGCATCGAATCCCTCATCAATAATATTGACCAGACGATCGCTAAAATCCAACTCCAGTTCTATCTGCGGAAATTGCTGCTGAAACTCCACAAGATAGGGCATCAGATAGATGCCAAGCTGCGGCAGGGCAACGCGTAATTTCCCCTGTGGCTCAGCCCTGGCCTGATTTAACTCATCCCTGGCAACTTCAAACTCGGCTAATATCCGTTGGCAGCGATCTTCGAATAGCTGTCCTTCGGCTGTCAGGGTCATGGCCCTTGTTGAACGGTGAAATAATCTGACGCCCAATTCCTCTTCCAGTCGCACCACGGCTTTGCCCACCGCGGAGGACGAAATTCCCAGTCGGCGACCCGCCTCGGTAAAACTGCGTGTTTCGGCGGCATGAACAAAGGCTCCTAACGCACTAAAATAATCCATTGCCATTTGACATCCTTATTACAGCTTATTATTCCGATATATTGTGAATATAAGCCTATTTTTCTTTACATGAAAGCGCATTACAGTTTCTAGCTTGTAACTTGTGAAAATCTCCTTTTACACCAGCGTTACTTATACTTCTGCCTTGCTTAATACAGACCTCTCGCTGGGCGCGCCGGCCACTTTATTAATTTGATGAATAATATCATGAAGATTTATTGATTGCGGAATATCAGGAATAAATGTTCGGAGGGTTACCCGTGTTATCTGACGATCGGCGATGGGATATTCTTGAGTTAACGCATTCAGTAATAGCGTTAATAGTGAGGGACCTGCCGTATCCTGCTTTATGCAGCGAAAAGGCCGCTGTGCGTTACGCGTTTTCCTCACTTAACAAATAATTAATTTTATTTTAAGGAGAGCATGATGTCTCTTGAAGGGAAAAAAGCACTGGTAACCGGTGCTTCTCGTGGGCTGGGCCAGGCAATCGCGATTGCTTTGGCTCGCGCCGGTGCTGACGTCGCCATTGCCGATATTTCGCTGGATTCTATCACCGAAACGGCTTCGCAAATTCGCGCACTGGGCAGAAAAGTGGTCGAGCTGACCGTTAACGTTGTCGAGTACGACCAGGTACAGGCGATGGTGAAAAAAGCCGCCGCAGAACTTGGTACCCTGGATATTGCCGTCAACAACGCCGGTGTCCTCGGTTTATATAAAGTCAGCGATATGCCACCGGAAGAGTGGGACCGCGTGATGAATATTAATGCTCGCGGTGTGTTCTATTGCTGCAAGGCCGAACTGGAAGTCATGCAACCACGTAAATTTGGCCGCATTATCAATACTGCTTCCATTGCCGGTAAGGTGGGCTTGCCGGATCTGGCGCATTATTCCGCCTCCAAATTTGCTGTAATTGGTTTTACCAATGCTCTGGCCAAAGAAGTCGCCCACGAAGGCATTACCGTCAATGCGGTTTGCCCTGGTATTGTCGGCACCGGTATGTGGCGTGGACCTCAGGGTATTGCCCAGCGATGGGCCAATCCTGGCGAAACAGAAGAGCAGGCCTGGGTGCGCTTACAAGGATCTTTATTGCCCCAAGGGATTGCACAGACCCCGGAAGACATTGCCGATATGGTGATTTACCTGACAACAGCGGCCCATGTCACCGGACAGGCGCTGGCCGTTGACGGCGGTTTCTCTCTCTAAGTCCTCTTTTGCAGGTTAGTAAGCTAACGCGACGACCAATGCTGGTTTTCCAGATGCCAGGTTGTCGCGTTAACTGTTGTTTTTCGTATTTTCCTTTTTAAATAATCTGTTGTGTTGATTCCGTTATCTCGATTTTTTGGAGATAACATGCTCTTTATGTGCTTGCTCTGCTCTGCGGGAGCATTAATCAAGCGATCCACTTAGTGGTTAAGCGGGCAGTTAATAATTTTTTGCCAGCGGCCCCCCAACTCAGTATGCTTATCCTATCCCCCCCGATAGGATATCTTTATGCATGCTCATACCAAACACCCCGAGATTATCAAACGCCTTAAGCGCGCCACCGGCCATCTTAATAGCACCATCAAAATGCTCGAAGATCAGCGCAGTTGCCTGGATATTGCCCAGCAGTTGCAGGCGGTAGAAAAAGCCGTAGCCAATGCCAAAAAAGTGCTGATCCACGATCACCTCGATCATTGTCTCGATCACGCCATTCTTGCTGACGGGCAGGTTTCCCCTGATGTTATTCGCGAATTTAAAGAAATTACCAAATATCTCTGAGGTTATGCATGCCTGATTTCACGGTTTTACTGCAACAAGGCGGGGCCAATGCCTGGCTATTTATTCCCAGCGCCATTTTGCTCGGCGCATTGCATGGGCTGGAGCCGGGTCATTCCAAGACCATGATGGCGGCCTTTATTGTTGCGGTTCGCGGGACGATCAAACAGGCGATACTGCTTGGCCTGGCGGCGACCTTTTCCCATACCATTATTGTTTGGGTGATTGCCTTTGGCGGTATGATGATCAGTCGTAAATTTACCGCCGACGCCAGCGAGCCTTACTTTCAGCTGATCTCGGCGCTGATTATTATCGCCACGGCAATATGGATGTTTGGGCGCACCTGGCGCGGTGAGCGGCAGTGGAAGAGAGAGCAACAGTTGGCGGCAGAACACGCCGCCGAGCACGATGCGCGGGTGATCGATACCGGCCACGGCCAGGTAGCCTTGTCCATTTATGAACAGGGCATGGCCCCGCACTGGCGTCTGGCCACCTTAAGCGGCCAGTCCTGGTCGGCGAAATCAGCAACGGTTACCGTCTTTCGCCCAAAAGGTTTTGCGCAGATTTTTGAGTTTGAGCAGCATGACGGTTTTCTGCAATCAGTGCGTAGTATTGCCGAGCCTCATCAGTTTAAAGCCAGGCTGTCACTGGGACACGGCGGCCATTCGCATGATTATGATGTGGAATTTCATGAGCACGACCATGCGCAGCTTGCCGGGTTGGATCCCGCTTCGGCGGAGTATCAGGACGCCCATGAAAAGGCCCATGCCAATGATATCCAAAAGCGTTTTAGCCATCGTGAAGTGACCACCGGACAAATTGTACTGTTTGGACTGACCGGTGGGCTGATCCCTTGTCCGGCAGCGATCACCGTCCTGTTGCTGTGCCTGCAGGTGAAGGCATTTACTCTGGGAGCGGCGCTGGTACTGTGCTTTAGCATTGGCCTGGCATTGACCATGGTCACCGTTGGCGTTGCCGCCGCCTATAGTGTGCAGCAGGCCAGCAAGCGTTGGGGTGGCTTTAGTACCCTGGCGCGCCGTGCTCCTTACTTCTCCAGTCTGTTGATTGCCGCTGTTGGCCTGTATATGGGCATTCACGGCTGGACCGGCTTGATGCGTTAACGGCTGGCTTTACCCGGCGGCTGCGTGCCGCTGAGTTCGGGCATGATTTTGCGGATCAGTTCCAGAAACTTCAGCAGCCGCGCCGGGTAGTAGCTGGCATAGGGATAGAACAGATAGACCGGCAGAGGTTTGGCGCGCCACTGCGGTAAAATATTCACCAGGCTGCCGTCGGCAATGTTGTCATTGACAATCCAGGCGGAAACGATGGCCGCACCCAAGCCTGATTCGGTGGCCTTGCGCGCTGCATACAGGCTATCGGTGCTCATTTTCGGGGCGATTTCGAACTGATAGTTTTGCTGGGTAGTAGCATGGTGCAAAGTGACTTCATTACGATAATAGGTGCTGAGCGCCACCCAGGGCAGTGCGGCGAGATCCTCAACCTGGCTGATTTGCGGATAGCGGGCCAGCAGGGCAGGAGAGGCCACCACAATGCGCGGGACCTCGGCCAATAATATCGCCACCATCGAGGGATCGGTGATTTCACCGACCTGGATCGCACAATCAATATGTTCGGAAATAAACTCCGGGGTGCGGTCGTTCAGCATCCAGTCTACCGACATATTGCTGTAGCGCTGCAGATACTCGGTCAGTGGTGCAATCAACTGGTCCTGGCCAAAGGCATGAGGCGCCCGCACGCGCAGAATACCCGCAGGTTGATCGCCAGCTCCCCGCAGTTCATCTTCCAGCGCTTCCCAGCGTTCAATCAGCAGCTTGGCATGGCGGTAACAGCGTTCACCGTCGTCGGTAAGCTTCATCTCGTGGGTGGTACGCATAATCAATTTACAGCCAAGCAAACGCTCCAGCGTCTGCAACCGTCGACTGACGGTAGGCTGGCTGGTGGCCATTTGCGCGGCAGCAGACGACAGGCTACCGCTTTCTTTGATGCGCACAAAAGTTTGCATCAGCTCTATGCGGTCTATGCCGCCGGAAGAAGGTAGGTTCATACGTAATACGTATAACAGTTTTACCTTTCAGCTGGCTACCACTTATTACCGCTTCGGATAAAAATGCCTGCATTGAAACGACGGCCATTACGGCCATCTTATGACCAGCAGGGCACATATCATGTCAGAACAAAGTATTCAGGGTGTGACAGTACGGGAACCGGCAGCACTTCCGGCTAAAATGGTTTTTACCCTGGCGGCCGGGGCCGGGCTCAGCGTGGCTTCTATCTATTACAGCCAACCGATGTTGGGCATTATGGGTAGCGGGGTGAACGCCAGCCTGAGTCAAACCGGTATGGTACCGACTTTGACCCAAATCGGTTATGCACTGGGGATCCTGTTTCTGGTCCCGCTGGGCGACCGTTTTGATCGTCGCAATATTATTTTATTTAAAAGCCTGTTGTTGACGCTGGCTCTGCTGCTGTGTGGCTTTGCTCCCGGCATCCACAGTCTGCTGATCATCAGCTTACTGATTGGTGCCGCAGCGACGTTGGCGCAGGATATTGTCCCGGCATCGGCAACTCTGGCACCGGTGGCGGTGCGCGGTAAAACGGTAGGCACGGTGATGACCGGTCTGCTGGTGGGGATTTTGCTCTCGCGGGTGGTCAGCGGTGTCGTGGCGGAATACTTCGGCTGGCGAGCTATGTACCAATTGGCAGCACTGAGCGTAGCGTTGATTGGTCTGGCGTTGTGGCGGGTATTGCCACGTTTTACCCCCGGTACCGAGATGTCATATCCCGCGTTGCTGCTGTCGATGCGTCATCTGTGGCTGCGTTATAAAACGCTGCGCCGTGCTGCACTGTCGCAGGGGCTGCTCTCTGTGGGCTTTAGCGCCTTCTGGTCTACGCTGGCGATTATGCTTAGTGACACATATCATTTGGGCAGCGGCGTGGCCGGGGCTTTTGGTCTG
Source organism: Rouxiella aceris (assembly GCF_012933545.1). GTDB lineage: Bacteria > Pseudomonadota > Gammaproteobacteria > Enterobacterales > Enterobacteriaceae > Rouxiella > Rouxiella aceris. The sequence continues at coordinate 67,207 of NZ_JAADJU010000007.1, forward strand.
GCCGGTGCCGCCGGTGCTCTGGCTGCCCCTCTGGCCGGTAAACTGGCTGACAAACAAGGTCCGGCTCGTGTCACTCAGTTGGGTTCGGCGCTGGTAATGGTTTCCTTTGCCGCCATGTTCCTGCTGCCCTGGTTATCTCCCCATGCGCAGCTGGCGCTGATCGTGCTTAGTGCCATAGGTTTTGATCTCGGGGTGCAGGCAACGCTGGTTTCTCACCAGACGCTGGTTTACGGACTGGAACCTGCCGCTCGCGGTCGTCTAAACGCCTTGCTGTTTACCGTGGTATTTATCGGTATGGCCGTTGGCTCGGCGCTGGGCAGTAAAGCGCTGGAGTTGGGCGGCTGGTCTGGCGTGGTTGCCCTGGCAACCCTGGCCGGTGCCGCCAGCCTGCTGGTGCGGATGATGAGCCGCAAGCTTTAAAGCAGTTCAGGTAGTGAACAGGGCGCAGGCGTTTAACGGCTGCGCCCTTTGTTATTTAGCAGCGCAAGGCACAGAGTGATCATGCCCGAGCTGGTTCAAATTGTTTTAAAAGTGTAGCCTGTTGCCAGGGTGGATCCACCACTGCTTTTTTAGAGAAGGAAAAGAGAATGACCATCGAATATGCAATCATCGCGGGTGGCTGTTTCTGGTGTACAGAAGCGGTGTTCAAAGATGTTATTGGTGTCGAAACCGTAGAAAGTGGTTATACCGGCGGTAAAAATGCCAATCCAACCTATGAACAGGTGTGCAGTGGCGAAACCGGCCACGCCGAAGCTATCCGCATTGGTTTTGATGCCGACAAGCTAAAATACGGCGATTTGCTGGATATCAGTTTTGCTACCCACGATCCAACGCAGTTAAATCGTCAGGGGAATGATATCGGCACTCAGTATCGTTCAGCGATATTTCCAGCCAATGAGCAGCAGAAGCAAGAGGCCGAAGCGGCCATTGCTCGTGCGCAGGCGGATCTCGCTGAGCCTGTCGTGACCACCATTGAACCGCTGGGCGCATGGTATCCTGCGGAAAATTATCATCAGGATTACTGGGACGGTGCCGGTCAGCGCAATGGTTACTGCCTGGCGGTGATCCCACCAAAATTGCAGAAGCTGCGCAAGAGCTTCGCCAAACGCAGTAAAACCCTGCAAGATCAGTAAACCTTCGCTGTTATTCAGCCAATGCCGTTTCACGCGGCTGGCGCTGAGCCATAATACGATGCAGGTTGCTTTCGAGCCAATCGGCCAGCCCGACAACCTGCTCTTTTACCTCGCTGCCCAGTGGCGTCAGACTATAGTCGACGTGCGGTGGCACCACCGCATGCGCCACGCGATGGATAAAGCCGTCCTCTTCCAGCGCCTGAAGGGTTTGCGCCAGCATTTTTTCACTGACCCCGCCAATTTTTCTGCGTAGTTCGCTAAACCGCAACGTCTCTTCACTTAAGGCAATGAGTACCAACAGGCCCCAGCGGCTGGTGATATGGCGCAATATCTCCCGCGAGGGGCAATCGGCGCTCATCAGTTCACCGCGGCGCATCTGTTCAATCAGCGAAGGGGCAGCGGGTTGGGCAGGCAATAAATTATTTTTCATACTAACCTTTAGGTACGTACTTACGTAAAGTTAGTATATCGCATAACATGATCTTAAGGACGACTTTTACTACTGATTTTAAGAACGCTTGGTCCTGAAAGAACATTGCTTATAACCTGATTTGGAGAATAAAGATGATTGCAATTACCGGTGCGACCGGCCAGCTTGGCCGTTTAGTGATTGAGACACTGTTAAAAACCCTGCCTGCGGATCAGCTGATTGCTGCGGTGCGCAACCCGGAAAAAGCCAAAGATCTGGCGGCACTGGGCATTGAAGTGCGCAAGGCAGATTATAGCCAACCCGCTACCCTCGACAGCGCATTTCAGGGTGTGGACAAGCTGTTGCTGATCTCCTCCAGTGAAGTTGGCCAGCGTGAAGTACAGCATCAGGCGGTAATTGATGCGGCCAAACGCGCTCAGGTCAAGCTACTGGCGTATACCAGCCTGCTGCATGCCGATACCTCTCCGTTGGGATTGGGCGTTGAGCACCGCGCCACTGAAGCGGCATTAAAGGCCTCGGGCTTACCGGTTGTCTTGCTGCGTAATGGCTGGTACACCGAAAACTATGCAGCCAGCATTGCTCCGGCCCTGGCACACCATGCCTTTATTGGTGCTGTAGGGGAAGGGCGCATCGCTTCTGCTGCTCGCGCCGACTATGCCGCTGCTGCCGCTGCCGTACTGCTACTCGATGATCAGGCAGGCAAAGTTTACGAACTGGCAGGGGACCAGGCCTATACGCTGACCGAGTTTGCTGCCGCCATCTCCAGCCTGTCGGGGGAAACGGTAAACTACGTCAACCTGCCAGAGGCCGAATTTGCCAAGGCGCTGATTGGCGCAGGTTTGCCGGAAGGGCTGTCGTTGATGCTGGCTGACTCTGATGTGGGTGCCAGCAAAGGCGGCCTGTTTGATGACAGTCATAGTCTTAGCAAACTGATCGGTCGCGCGACCACCGACTATCAGACGGTGATTGCCGACACCCTGGCCGCACTGCGCTAAGATGCGATCGCCACAGGGTGCCGTTTATTTGCCCGGCCCCCTGTTATAGTATGGACGTTATCCTGGCTTTCGGGCCGCTAACGTCCTGCTACTGAGGTGCAAAATGAGCAATGACTGGATCGATGTTCGCCATTCGGCGAAATACCAGATCGAAACCATTCAGGCGCATTTTGAAGGTCATGCCTATGATGCCCACTGGCACGACAGTTACCTGGTAGGCTTGACGCGGCAGGGAACGCAGCAGTTTCACTGTCGACGCCACAAAATAACCAGTCAGCCAGGTGATATTTTTTTGCTGGAACCTGGCGAAATTCACGATGGCGATGCGCCAACCGCCGGCGGTTTTACCTATCAAACCTTCTATCTGAGTCCGGCCTGGCTGGATAGCCAGATGCGTCAGCTGTTTCACGACACGCCAAGTAGTTATCAACTGTCATTTGCCAAAACCCTGAATAACGATCGCCCGCTTGCCAGGCAAATTGCCAATGCTTTTCAGTCTGTGCATTTTGGCGAATTGACGATGGTACAGCAGAGCGCGCTGGATAACCTGTTGGCCAGCCTGGCCGTACATAGCCATTGGCGTGCCCGGGTGGATAATGCCCGCTTGCCTTTGGCCAGCGCTCATCGGGCGCGTGAGGTGATCCATAGCCAGTTTAATGAAGATCTCTCATTACAGGATCTGGCCAACGCGGTGCAAACCGATCGCTTTAGCCTGACCCGGGCGTTTAAAAAAGCCTTCGGTATCGCGCCCCATGCCTATTTAATCCAATTGCGTCTGGCGCAAGCGCGTATTCGTCTTGCCCATGGCGAGCGTCCTGCACAGGTTGCCGCCGAGCTGGGTTTTGCCGACCAGAGCCATCTCGGGCGCTGGTTTCGTCGCGCTTATCGTTTATCCCCGGCACAATATCGGCAAATCTGCACAAATCTTCCAGACTGAGCGCTGCCCTTCACTGACAATCAGCTTTTATCCCGTTAAATGGAGTCCTGCTGCTATGTCAGTTTCACCTGCAATTATCGCAACACAATTACCCGACCGTATTGTCATTGTGCTTAATCAGCATTTGCCCGCCGGCAAGGCCGCCAACGCCGCTGCGGTATTGGCCATGACCTTGGGTCAGCGCCACCCGGATCTGATTGGTGAGCCGTTGCAAGATGCCGACGGGCAACGCTACCCTGGGCTGATCCCTTTAGGTATCAGTGTGCTCAGCGCAGCGGATGAGGATCTGAAACTCCTGCTACGGCAAGGTGCCGAACGCGGCTGCGATATCACTATCTTTCCGGTTGACGGGCAACAGACCACTAATTATGCCGATTTTCGTCAGGCAGTCGCTACCCAGTCAGAGCAACAGCTGCAATTGCTGGGCATTGCCGTGGCGGGGGAGAAGAAGACGGTAAGAAAACTGGTGGCCAGTCTTAAGCTTTTTGCCTGATACCGGCAAAGGAACGCTGACCTCCCCAAGAGAATTGGGGAGGTTTTGCTTAATTATTAGCCTAATTGGCAAGATATTGTACTGATAAGGGGAGGGAGAGCGATTTAAAATGAGGTTTTTTTTGCCAGGCTCCAAGAGAATAGGGTAGCATCTTTCGCCGTTAGCGGTGTTAACCAACACTAAACGCCAGACAGGTTAAAAATAATACAGTGACGAAAAGTCACGAAAGGCATCGGCAGTTGCAATCGTTTGCTTGTATTGGACGTCGAATGCGAAAGATTTCTTTTGGAGAACAGGAACGAAATGAAACGACATAAAAAAACTGCGGAAGAACAGCACGCAGCGAAACGGCGTTGGCTGGATTCTCACGAAGACGGTTATCACAAAAGCATGGGCAATCGCCAGGTTCAGATGATTGCCATCGGCGGGTCTATCGGTACCGGTCTGTTTTTGGGTGCCGGGGCACGTCTGCAAATGGCTGGGCCGGCATTGGCCCTGGTCTATCTGGTTTGCGGCATTTTCTCTTTCTTTATCCTTCGCGCATTGGGTGAACTGGTTCTGCACCGTCCAACCAGCGGCAGCTTTGTCTCTTACGCTCGCGAATTCCTCGGTGAGAAAGCGTCTTATGTTGCCGGTTGGATGTATTTTCTTAACTGGGCAATGACCGGTATTGTCGATATCACTGCCGTAGCGCTGTATATGCACTACTGGGGTACGTTCGGCGATGTGCCACAGTGGATGTTCGCCCTCGGTGCTTTGGCGATTGTCGCGACCATGAATATGATCGGCGTGAAATGGTTTGCCGAAATGGAGTTCTGGTTTGCGCTGATCAAAGTTGCCGCCATTGCCATTTTCCTGATTGTCGGTGTGATATTCCTTGGCACCGGCAAAGAGCTGGCGGGTAACCCGACCGGTTTACATCTGATCACCGATAATGGCGGTATCTTCCCGCACGGTTTGCTGCCTGCCCTGGTACTGGTGCAAGGGGTAGTCTTTGCCTTTGCCGCCATTGAGCTGGTGGGTACTGCCGCAGGCGAAACCAAAGAACCGGAGAAAGTGCTGCCTAAAGCCATTAACAGCGTTATCTGGCGTATTGGCCTGTTCTATGTCGGCTCTGTGGTACTGCTGGTGCTGTTGCTGCCATGGAATGCCTATCAGGCGGGGCAGAGCCCGTTTGTAACCTTCTTTAGCAAGCTGGGTGTGCCTTATATCGGTACCATTATGAATATCGTGGTGCTTTCTGCTGCCTTGTCGAGCCTGAACTCGGGCCTCTATTCTACCGGCCGTATCCTGCGCTCGCTGTCCATGGGCGGTTCAGCTCCTAAATTTATGTCAAAAATGAGCGCGCAGCAGGTGCCTTACGCCGGCATCCTGGTTACCGTCGGTATCTATATCATCGGTGTGGTGCTCAACTATTATGTCCCATCACAGGTGTTTGAAATTGTACTGAATATCGCCTCGCTGGGTATTCTTACCTCCTGGGGCTTTATTGTGGTTTGCCAGATGAAGCTGCGCAAGGCAATCAAGGAAGGCAAAGCGAAACCTGTCTCCTTTAAAATGCCGGGTGCCCCGTTCACTTCCTGGCTGACGTTGCTGTTTTTGTTTAGCGTGTTGGTGCTGATGGCCTTTGATTTCCCGAATGGCACCTATACCGTGGCTACCATTCCGGTGCTGGTCATTTTACTGATGCTGGGTTGGTTTGGTCTGCGTAAACGGGCAGAGGAAGTGAATGCCCTGAAAGCGGAACACGAAGAGAATTTTATCGGTAAGTAATCTTTGCCTGTAATATTTGACCGGCCTCCTGGTAACAGGGGCCGGTCAAACTGCTGACAAAGTCCGTTATTAGGGAGAGTGCACCGTTGGGGTCGTAGCGGGCTTGCCCGCCGGAGCGCCCCTAGGTGTGCTATGCCCGGGTATCTCGATCATCAAGACGACTTTGTCATCAAACGCAACGGCCTCCTGGTAACAGGGGGCCGTTTTTTATTGCGCGCAACTTTAGGCTTTGGCACCCAGCGTAAAGCTGAATTCACTCAGTCCGGCAATACCACCGGTGATCACATCCCCCGGATTGATCGCCCCGACACCCGCCGGTGTTCCGGTATAGATCAGATCGCCGGGTTTCAGTTCGATAGCCTGGGACAGATGGCTGATTACCTCGGCGACCTGCCAGATCTGATCGGATAAATCACCGCGCTGACGGGCTTCACCATTGACGTCGAGCCAGATTTTACCTTTTGCCGGATGACCGATTTGGCTGACCGGCAACAGGGGATTGGCCGGGGCAGAATCATCAAAGCCTTTGGCAAAATCCCAGGGACGACCCAATTTTTTTGCTGCGGCCTGCAAATCACGACGGGTTAAATCGACACCCACGGTGTAACCCCAGACATGCTCCAGCGCTTGTTCAGCGGCGATATTTTTGCCCCCTTTGGCGATGGCCACCACCAGTTCCACTTCATAGTGCAGGTCAGCGGTCAAGGTAGGGTAAGGCACCACACCGCTGGCGGGGATCACCGCGTCTGCCGGCTTGGAGAAAAAGAATGGCGGTTCGCGATCGGGATCGTGGCCCATTTCACGGGCATGTTCAGAATAATTACGGCCTACGCAATAAACGCGACGCAGTGGGAAACGGGCCTGTTGACCGGCAATGGCCAGCGAAGGCGCGGCCGGTGCGGGAATAACGAATTCAGTCATATTCACTCTGCCATGGGTTGATTTAAAAAACGGAGGTGCCTGTCTCGATGCTACTCGAATGACTGCGGATATCAAATACCCTCCCTCCTCACTGCTATTCAGTGTGGCAGAGCCGCGCGGTTTTGGGTTTGGACAAAACCACGCAGTTTCTGGATAAAACCCTTTTCTGCCTGTTATTCAGCCCGCTGCTCACGACGATACTGGCCCGGCGGCATACCGTAGGTTTGGCGAAAGCGCCGTGAAAAATAGGCATCATCGGTATAGCCGCAGCTGCGCGCGACGCTGGCAATGCTGTCGCCGGTATTAAGCAAGCGGGTACAGGCCAGGCGCATACGGCGCTCAAGTACCAGCTCCGAAAAGCTTTTGCCGACCGATTTGCGCAGCAGATGGCTAAGATAATTCGGTGACAGAAAGGTAGCGGCAGCAGTATCGGTCAGATTGAGGTCGGGGCTGGCCAGGTGCTTGCGGATATAGCGCAGCGTACGCTGTAATGCCGCCTGCTGGCCGCGTTTTTCGGCGCGGTTGGTGACCATTTCACTCAGCGGTTGCTGATAGCGCTGGCATACCAGGCCAAAAAGTTGCAGCAACAAGCCGCGTAACTGCAGCTCGACACCAAATTCCCGTTGCCGATCGACCTGATGCATTTGCGCCAGCAGCGCTTTGACCTGAGCAAAATCCTGGTTATCCAGCCGGAAATCGATAAACTCCTGAAAGCGAAACAGCGCCAGTTCCGGAGCAACATCCAGCGGGACATCATCGAGATCCAAAGCATCATAGGGCAGATGACGCAGCAAAAAACCGCTGGAGAAATTGATCACCATAAAGCGGCCTTGTGGCGGGTGGGGAATAAAGTGCAGGCGGTGGGGCTGAATAAAGGCCAGCGTCTGGCAAGCAAAAGGTCGCACCGCACCGCCAATATGCTGCACGGTATCGCCACCAAAATTGATTTGCACCTGAAAATAGTCGTGGCGGTGGGGCTGCATCAACGCCGGGCGCTCCGACTGATCGCGGATATAAAAATCCGCCCGGTCGCTGCGTTGGTGCATGGCATAAGTCACATTGGCCGAGGATGCGGGCATGGATCTGCGCCTGAAATAGAGTTAATGAATTGTTATTGTTCCAAAGCCTTGCCCACAAGGCCAGCACTATTCACCAATTTGTTATAAATACCTGTGTTCAGGTAAATCATTTTGCGCCGGGAAATCCCATACACCATGAAATGTTTATCATCTAAAAAATTTATCTCACTCATTTTCGGTGGGTTTTTCATAGTGTTCACTGTTTTGTTTAGAAAAAAATAACATATAGACAAAGGTCATCAGTAATAAAAATAAAATAATACTGGTTAGTTGAAAAGTAATGTTAAGTGAGTACGCGCTGGCAATATAACCGCCCATAAGCGGCATAGTTACAGCCACCACTGAAGACAGCATCTGTATCATTCCGGTAGCTTTTCCTACATTCTGATACCCGATAATTTGACGAACGCCAAATCTTATGGCAAAGAATGTGATACCAGATGACATTCCTACCATAATAACTCCACCGTAGTATATAAAAATAGAGGTTAATTCGTGCTTTATAAAACCGAATATAAAGAATGCGAATGTGTTTATCATCATTGAAGTCATCAGTATTGCAACCGGTCGTAAGGTTGTATTTAATATTGAAGCGATTTTTGTTCCAATAACTCCACCTACACCCAGTAAGGAAATAATCATCCCAATACTGTTTTCGCTCTCACCCGCAGCTTTAAAAAACAGGCCAAGCATATCATTGCTCAGAAAGAATGCAAAATTAGCAATGGTATAGCCTGCCACTAAATAAAAGAGATCTTTATGCTTCTTTATCTCAAGGATAAATGAGTAATGCTCTTCCGATTTTTCAACCAATTCAGTCTTCTGAATGAGTGAATTACCTTGTAACTTGAGACTTATCTGTGAGGTGGTGAGACTGATAAGGTTTAGTGCGGAAGAGAAAATAATTATCATCCAAATTCCTGATAAATCATAAAGATATATAACGGCAATCGGCGCGAGCACTCTGCTGAAATTAATTAAATAACCATAAATTTCGAAAAACCTTTTTGAATCCTCATCATTTTCATTAAGTTTGACGTTTGATATGTTTAAGCCGCATCTTGACCATGTTTTAATAAAAGCGATTGCGAATAAACCATATACATTTCCAGTGAGAATGAATATTGGCGTGGTTATAGTGTTTATTCCAAACAAGAATGTTCGCCATTGATATAATTTCCCACTATCAAATATTTTGCCAAAAAAGTGACTTGAAAATAAAAATGGTAAGGCAAAGCAAGCTCCTATCCCACCCATCTCAGAGGGGGTTGCATTATACATATATATTGCAACTATACTTACAAGAGCATAGTCAAGATATGTGTCGAGCTCATTGGTTGCCAGGCTAATATATTTTATCATAATAATTCTTCCTGAATTACTTATCAAACAGCCGGTGGTTGATACTCCATAAATCCTCCTGATTGAATAGTTGGTATTTTTTATCTGCTGCCTTGCAAGGTGATTAAAACATAGCAGCAGTGTTGACCGCTGTAAAATATTTTTTATAATTACTGGTAAATGGTCAGTAGCATGAACGTATATATATTCAGATGTTACATCCCTGGCCTTGTATTAGTTGCGGCAATTATTAATGTTGCTAATTATTGTTTTTGTATGCCATCTTATTATTAGCATCATCGGTAAGATGGCAGATTTAGTTATTTTACTATTAATCGACAAAAGTTTGTCGGGCTGTGAGGCAGCCTGTTATTGCCGCCTTAACTGTTGGCCATTAACTGATGGATCAACTCTCCCATGCGTTTGATAGCCGGTTTATGAATTTGGCTATCAAGCTGGGCATAATTGAGGCGTAAACAGTTACGATACTTGCCCGAGGCAGAAAAAATCGAGCCCATGGCAATATGAATATTTTCCGGCTCCAGCAGACGGTTAAGGCGCTGGGTATCCATTTTTTCATCCAGTTCGACCCACAGCATAAATCCACCCTGCGGACGACTAACGCGCACCCCGGCGGGAAAGTATTCCCTCACCCAGTCAGTGATCAGGCACAGGTTTTGCTGATACTGATAACGCATGCGACGCAGATGGATCAGATAGTCCCCCTGACGGATAAAGTCGGCAATGGCCAGCTGCGGCAGGGTGGCGGTGGCACCGGTGCCGATATACTTCATATGAATGGCGCGGTCGCGGTAACGTCCGGGGGCGATCCAGCCAATACGCAAGCCGGGGGCCAGCGTTTTGGAAAATGAGCTGCACAACAATACGCGGCCATCGTCATCAAAAGAGGTAATGGTTCTTGGTCGCGGATATTGATAGGCCAAATCGCCGTAAACGTCATCTTCGATAATGGCGATATCATAGGCCTGTGCCAGCCGCAGCAACGCGCGTTTGCGATCGTCAGGCATATTATAACCGAGCGGGTTATTACAGTTTGGCGTTAACTGTATGGCTTTGATCGGCCACTGTTCCAGTGCCATCTCCAGCGCCTCGAGACTGATACCTGTCACCGGGTCGGTGGGGATCTCCAGCGCCTTCATCCCAAAACCCTTCAGAGTTTGCATGGCGCCATGAAAGCTCGGTGAGTCGACGGCGACAATATCTCCTACCTGACAGACCGAACGTATGGCAATAGACAGGGCTTCATGACAACCGGTGGTGATCACCAGATTCTCGGCACCCATATGGCTACCGCTGTCGATCATCAAGCGGGCAATTTGGTCACGCAGGATTTTTGAACCATCAATACTGTCATAGCCCAGGGTGCTGAGATCCTGGCGCTGCGCCATTCTGGCCAATGCCCGTGTTAATGGTTTAAGACTGGCCGGGCTAATATCGGGGGTGCCACCACCAAAAACTATCACTGCGGGGTTGATACGGCTGTTAATCAGTGCCAGCACCGGTTCCCACTGCGAGATATCTACCGGACGCTGTGGGGTGCGGCATACCGCGGGCAGCGCCGCCTGGGGTTTACTGGCAGAGACAAAATAGCCGGATTTGGGGCGCGCCTCCACCAACAATCGATCTTCCAATACGCGATAGGCTTGCTGGACGGTACTGACGCTAACGCCATGTTCACTGCTTAGCATTCTTACCGAAGGTAAACGCTGGCCGACAGGGTATAAACCCTGCTCAATACGACCACCAAGGATATTGGCCAACTGTTCATAACGATTCATTTTTTTACCTATCACCGATACAGATGCCGTTAATTTACCCTTAAATCTGTACTTATGGCTATATCTGTATGCTTTAAATAATCAATGACTGAATCTGTACTGTTTTTGGTAATTATCTCATCCTGTAGCTCACGGGTTAAAGGAGAGTTCATCATGAAAAGAATCAGCGAAAGCGAACAATTTACCGGCTATCTGCCGTCTGCTGTAGCGGCGCAATGCAATGGCGGGGAAGCGCCACAACTCACAGTGGAACCTTTGCTTCCGCCGCCAGCAACCATCAACTGGAAACGTAGCGCCATTGCTATGTTTCAGCACTGGTGGCAGCGCCGGAAAACCGTGAAAATTTTGCGTGCATTAAACAGCGATCAGCTCAAAGATATCGGACTGTCCCGCAACGATATCGATAAGCTGTAAGCAGGGTGCGGACAATAAATAGCGAACGGGCGGTGGCAGCAGGGCGCGGCCGTCCCTTGTAGCACTGCCGCAAGCAGCGCTACAAGGTGAGGCAATAAGAGGGGGGACTGTCGCGATCAGTTATCTGTTTTATTATTACGACCAACCGCGTTGGTACGCTTAACGATATAGCGTGGGCGATGTTTGCTTTCCATATAGATCCTGCCGATATATTCCCCCAAGATGCCTATGCCGATCAACTGTACCCCGCCGAGAAACAGGATGGCGGTGATCAGCGACGGATAGCCTGGCACGCTATTACCAAACATCAACTTGTCGATCACCATATATCCGGCATATATCAGCGAAAAGAAAGCTATAGTGCTGCCGATATAGGACCATAAACGCAGGGGCAGGGTGCTGAAAGAGGTGATCCCTTCCAGTGCCAGATTCCACAGTTTCCAGATATTGAACTTGCTATTGCCCGCCAGTCTTTCAGGGCGGGTGTATTCAATAATGGTTGGTGTAAAGCCGACCCAGGCAAAAATACCCTTCATAAACAGTTTATTTTCCGGCAGCTGCTTTATTGTTTCTACGACTTTTCTGCTTATCAGACGAAAATCACCGACGTTTTCTTCGAGGGTGATATCAGCAATCTTGTTATGGAAGCGATAGAACAGGGAGGCGGAAATTCGTTTGAAACTGCCGTCTGCAGAACGGTCAACGCGTTTCGCCAACACCACTTCCGCGCCTTTCTCCCACTCCTGGATCAGCAAAGGCACAATATCGATAGGATCTTGCAGGTCAACGTCAATTGGGATAACCGCATCACCGCTGGCGTAGTCGAGTCCGGCAAACAATGCCGGCTCCTTGCCAAAATTACGGCTGAAATGGATAACAACCACATCAGGATCGTGCTGGGCAAGCCGATCGAGTACCGACTCGGTGTTGTCGGTGCTGCCATCATTGATAAAAACCATCTCTATCGGATAACCCTGCAACGCCGTTTCGTTCTTTACCGCCTGATAAAAAAGATCGATAGCCTGTTCTTCGTTAAAAACAGGAATAATCAAGGAGATTGTCATGAGTTGTTTTCCCTGAAAATGACCAGTTTTGAGTACAGAAAGCCGAGGGTCAGGCTGACTGCCGAAAAAATAACTAATGTCACAAACGAGTTTAGTGCAAGTTTATCACTCATATAGCCAATGCTTAGGCTCATCAGGCCCATAAAAATGACAAACAGAAAATACTTGCGGCCTGTTAACTGGCTATTAAAGTTGTAGCGGGCGTTGGCCCAAAAGGAAAAGCTGACGGCAATCAAAAACGCAACGGTATTGCTGGATGCCTGACTAAAGGCGAACCCGTTATGCATGATCAGAAATAATGACCAGTGGATAGCGGTATTGACGACGCCGATTGAAACGTATTTCCAAAAGTGTTGCATATAAAATCTTTAATCCGGTTTCTGGTTTGCTGCACATGATAAAAGGATAGTCACTCAATGCAACTTTTATATCGGCGAGTGCGGGGAGCTTGCGCGGGAGGTGACGGTGATCACAGATCCTTTGCCTTTCAACCCGCTGAAAGGCAAAGTTTATCACTATGTCATGGCTGCATTTACGATGCCGGTGCCACCATATGCTTATATTGTTCAAGAATAGGCGAGTTGGCATCTTGCGGGTTCTGCAATTGCCATAAATTACGCGAAATACCGTCATTAACCAGATAAATGACCCCGGTTTCAATTGCCGACATCAGGCAGAGCATAACCGGTTCATTGGTGGTATAACCGACTTCTCCTTCCAGCAGCCGCTGATAGTCAATAAAGCGAAAGACCCCTGCTTGTGCTTCATAAGATAAAATGGTTTTGCTGGTGTTAACGGAAGACAACACTTCGCCGGTATTGACATCTACCGCACGCAAATTCACGGCAATCTGGTCTAGTTGATATTGCGTACTGGCCCCGATCCCAAAATATCTGGCACCGACGCCCCCGGATTTCACGTTACTTTCATAGCCGATAATTGACCCCTCAATTAAGATATTGGCGGCGACCAGTGACGAGAGTGGGCGCAGATTATTGACTGCGACGCTGCCATTTTCCTGTGCGGATCGAATGATTTTTCTTTCATTCAATAAATTCTGTAATCCTTGCCTTTCCAGCGGAATAAACCATTTGGAGTCTTTTAGCGCTGTCACCAGCATGGCTGTGGCACTTTGTGGCACCGCCGTGGAAAAGTTACTGGCGGGATAGGCTTTGAACTGACCTGTTTCGTCCTGAATATTATATACCGATACAAATATCCGCCCCTTTGCCGGCGGCAAATGAGTCAGATCCTGATAGCTTTGTGCTCGTGGCAACAGGGTAGGCTTAGCCGCTTCTTTGGGCGGCGTAGTGATACAACCACTGAGCATGAGAATGGCAATTAACACAAGAAATTTACGCATAGTCTGGTTATCCCGCTCAGCTATCAGTTAGACGCGCTTAGGCCCTGGACCTGAATTGTGGAGACTTTACCTGTGGATCGGTCGGTGACGTTCATCACTAACTGACCATCGGTATTCTGGACATCGACAATAAAGTCCTGGGTCACCATCCGCCCTGGTTTCCCTTGGCTGATATTGCCCATCAGACTGCCAAGCAGCTGTGATTGCAGCGCCGAGCTAAAAGTTTCCAGTGCCGTGGGGGTAGAGGAATCAAAATTATAGGCAGAGGGATCTTTATAGGAATTTTGTGCGTTAGCCTCATTGAGTAGAAAAGAGCCGTTATTGGGGTTACCACCAAAGTTGGGGTTAACAAACTGGAAGACCATATTTCCCCCCCACGACAGCGGCGAAAAGAGTATGGCGGACAAGATAATCAGCAAGATTTTCATTGTATTCTCCTTAGAATTCATCGCCGGACAAGTCGCCGGTGCTCAGCAGTGCTTTGTCGATTTGTCGCCGCGCCAATTTTTCAGAGACTTTCTCAATAGCGACGTCGACTTCTTTGTTAAAATTACGACGGTTAGGGAACAACAGGGTTTGGTACAAGGCGTCCTGGCCAATCTTTATGGTGATCCAACTGCCCCATCTGGCGCTGGGTTTTTCACTAATGGTGATGGTTTCGGGATAGACTTTTTCCCAGCGGTCGCTAAATAACCGGTAAAAGTCGTGACCGACAGCGCTGACGGTATGGTCGGTAATCAAACCGGGATCTTTAATATCTGCTGCCCGGCAGGGCAGGCAGGAAAGCAATCCCAGAATAAGCATCAATAACACGGACGTTTTCATAGTATTAACGCCTGAGATTATCGTTAGCCCAGGACACGGCCTGAGTACGATTTTTTACCGAGATCTTTCTAAATAAATTATATAAATGGGTTTTTACTGTGTTTTCGCTGATAAATAGCAGTTGCGCTATTTCAACGTTTGAAGCACCCATGCGTAATTTATTAAGAATTTCTTTTTCACGCTGGGTGATCCCTGACTCTTCATAGCTGAGATAGCGATATTGTCCAGTTTGATTGAGTAAATAACTGGTGAATCGCTGCGTGAAATAACATTCGCCCCTGGCGACACTATTAATCCCTTCAACTAATTGCATTTCTTCCATTGAAGGATAAAAGACAGCGCTAATTTTTGGCCAGGCCTGTATCTCCGGATAAGGATAGTCCTCGGGAGTATTCAAGAGTAATATTTTCAGATTATTGCGATATCGACCAGAGAGCGATTGCCAGCAAGCCAGCAGCTTTTTGTCTGCCTGCATCATATCGAATAAAATCAATGTTTCGCCATGAGTTAGTGTCTCAAGAGGCTTATTAATATTATGCAGCCTGATGGCCAGGTTAACTGAGTTCTCCAACTGATGTAATAAGGCTGTTGCCTGAAGAGAGGGCTTAGTAACAAGCAACAGCATTTTGCCTTTAACAACCGTTTCTGTACCCATATGTGAACCTGCCATGATGATATAAGTAATCTGTCAGCCTGCTTGCATTGGTTAACAAGGATTACGAATCCACTGCTGGATGTGGCTTGTGTACAAAATGCCACGGGAGTAAAGCTCGCACTTTGAATAGCCCGCTGTGCGTTGTGTAATCAATTTAGCTGGGGGGGAATTGAAAGCAAGGACCATTTATGTTTCAAAATGTGAATGAAAATATATAAATATTTCTTTATCTTTCTCAGGGGATTAACTGAGAATTAAGGCAGTTTGACTTAGGGATCTTAACGAAATCCTGACGTTTGTGCTTGTAACTGTTAAGAATTTTCTCATAAGGAATTTTAACGATTTCTCTCGGGAAAGTTAAAAAATCTACGGATAGGTTAAATACTTCATTAATTATCTTAATGCTGTCGGATTATTCCTATGGGGTTATTTTTGATATTGCTCACAAACTCGCTGTTTTTATCAATTTAAAAAACGTGAGCGAGGTGTCGTTATCTGGAAAATGAAATTCCATTTTCAATACTTGACTTAATTGTCACGTTTTTTCATTAAAAGACAGGGTGAAAAATAGCTGGCTAATACTTTATGGTGAGCACGTCAAAAAAATACAACTTGTAGTTGAGTTAATAATTTTTATCAGCATGCATACTGTGAATACTAACCCGTAATTATGTACAAGGGTGGGTAAATGAAAACATTAACGCAATGCAGTCAGCGATGGATAACATCCGTTATGTTGCTAACGATATTATCAATTCCATCGTTAAGTCTGGCGCAGCAAAGTGATTTGGCCTATGCAGATGTTTTGACAGGCCAGAGTGAAATGGCAAACCTTTCATTTGACCAACTAGCTGCAGGGGCAGGAAATAAGGCAACCGTCGTACAACGAGGAAATAATAATACAGCAAGTATCAATCAGCGAGGAAGTGGTAACAATGCGGCTATTCATCAAACCGGTGATGATAATACCGCCTATATCTCGCAAACCAGCAATGGCAGCTCAGCTTCCATTGAACAACAGGATTTTGGCAACACCGCGCTTATTGTCCAGCGAGGCAAGATGAACGTGGCGCAAATAAGCCAAAGTGGTACGGATCGGTCTGCCGGTATCGTGCAAAACGCGTCAGGGATGGCAATTAAAGTGACGCAGCATTAATACAACGTCTGTAGATGTGTTAACCAATCAGATCTCAAACTATGAGGTAGCATCATGAAACTGTGGAAAATTATGGCAGTATCCGCGTTGGTTTTTAGTGGTAGTGCGTTGGCAACAACTTACAATGGCGGCGATAACCATGGTGGTGGCGGCGATCCGAGCACTCCGGTTTTCCAAACCACTTCCTGGAACTCTGAAATTCAGATCTATCAGAGCGGTACTGCCAACGTGGCCAATGCGACGCAAAATACAGCGCAGAACTCATTAACCAGTATCGGCCAATATGGTTATAAAAATAATGCGTCAACCACGCAGGACGGCAACAAGAGCTCCCTGACTCTTGGCCAATATGGTGATTACAACAATGCCAGCCTGCTGCAAACGGCTGACAAGAGTAAATTGCAGGTTAGCCAGAA
Source organism: Rouxiella aceris (assembly GCF_012933545.1). GTDB lineage: Bacteria > Pseudomonadota > Gammaproteobacteria > Enterobacterales > Enterobacteriaceae > Rouxiella > Rouxiella aceris. The sequence continues at coordinate 84,001 of NZ_JAADJU010000007.1, forward strand.
TGGTAGCAGTAACTACGTGAATGCCACCCAGACTGCTAATGGCAGCCTGGTTAGTATTCAGCAATATGGCAACGCCAATCAGGCTTACGCCGCACAGCACTAAGTTTGTTTTGGATAACTTAAAAAACAGGGCGCTGCCCTGTTTTTTTTGGGGGAAATAGTATGTATTCCTTACTTCTTGTTGCAGCAATGGCTAATCCGCTGTGGTTTGATAACCAACAATTGCAGCCCGAGAGTTATGCCATTACCCCGATGGTACGTCTTGAAACCCGCTGTCAGTGCCGGTTGCAGATCAATATTAGCAAGAGCAGTGAACAAGGCACTACTGTGAGTCGGCAACAGAGTGCGATAACTATCCCGGCCGGCGCGGATACGGCGCTGGCCAACTTGCGTTTTACTCTGCAGCAAGGCGACCGGGTGTTGATCCATATTGCGTTGACCGATGGGCAACGGCAACACTATGAAAATAGCCTGAGCTTGCCGCAGTAATAACATGTTGCACTGTATGCCGGCATTTCGCTTATCAAGACCACTTTACCAGCAAATAAAAAAGGATGCCGAAGCATCCTCAGATTGCTGACCAAGTCCGATATTAGGGAGAGTACACCGTTGGGGTCGTAGCGGGCTTGCCCGCCGGAGCGCCCCTGGGTGTGCTATGCCCGGGTATCTCGATCATCAAGACGACTTTGTCATCAAACTCAAGGATGCCGAAGCATCCTTTTGTGACTGCCAGCGTTCGGCAGGATTATTTAACTTGCATACCTGGTTGTGCACCGCTGTCAGGGCTAAGCAGGAAGATCTCTTTGCCGCCAGGCCCTGCAGCCATCACCATCCCTTCCGAGATACCAAAGCGCATTTTACGCGGTGCCAGATTAGCCACCATAATGGTTAAACGTCCTTCCAGCAGTTTAGGGTCTGGATAAGCAGAACGGATGCCCGAGAAAATCTGCCGCGTTTCGCCACCCAAATCCAGCTGCAGTCGTAACAGCTTGTCTGAGCCTTCGACAAAGTCAGCTTGTTGAATCAAGGCAATACGCATATCCACTTTGGCGAAATCATCAAAAGTGATGCTTTCCTGGATAGGGGCTTCCGCCAACGGACCCGTTACCACTTTGCTGGCCGCGATATCTTCTTTCGATGCATCAACCATTGCCGTCACTTTATCCAGCTCAATACGGTTAAACAGCGCCTTGAACGGACTGACTTTATGACCAAGCAGCGGCTGCTCCAGAGTATCCCAGCTCAGTTCGCCGTTAAGAAAGGCTTCGGTGCGCTCTGACAGGGCAGGCAACACCGGCTTGAGGTAGGTCATCAGAACGCGGAACAGGTTGATGCCCATAGAGCAGATAGCCTGCAGGTCGGCGTCACGGCCTTCCTGTTTTGCTACCACCCAAGGGGCCTGCTCGTCGATATAGCGGTTGGCAATATCGGCCAGCGCCATAATCTCACGGATAGCACGACCGGATTCGCGGCTGTTATAGGCTTCACTGATGCTGGTTGCCGCATCGGTAAAGGTTTTATACAGCTGTTCATCAGCCAGCTTGTCGGCCAGCACGCCGTCGAAGCGTTTGGTAATAAAGCCGGCATTGCGTGACGCCAGATTAACCACCTTATTGACAATATCGGCGTTAACTCGCTGGATAAAGTCTTCCAGATTGAGGTCAATATCATCAATGCGCGAGGAGAGCTTGGCGGCATAGTAGTAGCGCAGACAGTCGGCATCCAGATGCTGCAAATAGGTGCTGGCTTTGATAAAGGTGCCACGCGATTTCGACATTTTTGCGCCATTGACCGTGACATAGCCGTGCACAAACAGGTTTGTCGGTTTACGGAAACCGCTACCTTCAAGCATGGCTGGCCAGAACAGGCTGTGGAAATAGACAATGTCTTTACCGATAAAATGGTAAAGCTCGGCATCTGAGTCTTTTTTCCAGTAATCGTCAAAATTCAGATCAGGGCGTCGATCGCACAGGTTCTTAAACGAGCCCATATAGCCGATAGGCGCATCCAGCCAGACATAGAAGTATTTACCTGGCGCATCGGGGATCTCAAAGCCAAAGTAAGGGGCATCACGGCTGATATCCCATTGTTGCAGGCCTGATTCAAACCACTCCTGCATTTTATTGGCCACCTGTTCCTGCAACGCACCGGAACGTGTCCAGGCCTGTAACATGGCGCTGAACTCGGGCAGGTCGAAGAAATAGTGTTCGGAATCACGCATCACCGGCGTGGCACCGGATACCGCCGATTTAGGATCAATCAGTTCCGTCGGGCTGTAGGTTGCACCACAAACTTCACAGTTATCGCCGTATTGGTCCGGAGATTTACATTTAGGACAGGTGCCCTTTACGAAACGATCGGGCAGGAACATGCCTTTCTCGGGATCATAAAGCTGAGAAATAGTGCGATTTTTGATAAAACCGTTTTCTTTTAAACGGCCATAAATCAAATTGGAAAACGCGCGGTTTTCTTCGCTATGCGTCGAATGATAGTTGTCATAGCTGATACCGAAACCGGCGAAGTCTTTCTGATGCTCCTGGCTCATCTCGGCAATCATTTGCTCCGGTTCAATGCCCATCTGCTGTGCTTTAAGCATGATTGGCGTACCGTGCGCATCGTCGGCGCAGATGAAGTGGATTTGGTTGCCGCGCATTCGCTGGTAACGGACCCAGATATCTGCCTGGATGTGCTCGAGCATATGTCCGAGATGAATTGAACCGTTAGCATAAGGGAGTGCACAGGTTACCAAAATTTTTTTCGCGACTTGAGCCATAGTAAGAGCTTGCTTTCTTTTGTTGATATGGGGGCATTGATGTTAACCGATTGCGCCGCCCCACGTAAACAAACAGGGATTCTGTTATGCTGTCCAGAACAGTAATACCATGACCAATTCCCATAAAATATCTGTCCTTCAAGGAGTCGGGATGAAATCACAATCCCCTGAAAACACGACGGCTGCAGAGCTGCATGCGGCGGTAAATGCGGTACTGGCGGGCTTTAGCCACATCACGCTACAAAAAAATTTGCTGGCGATGAAAGCATTGCATCAGTGCGTGCTGCTGGATAAGGTTTTACATATTGAACTGACCCTGCCTTTTGCCTGGAAGTCGGCTTTTGAACAACTGAAGCAGGAAACTACCGGCGATTTGCTGCGCGTTACCGGTGCCGAGGCTATTGAATGGCGGCTGTCGCATAATGTTGCCACCTTGCGCCGTGCCAACGATCAGGCCGGTATCAAAGGCGTGCGCAATATTCTCGCCGTCAGTTCCGGCAAAGGCGGTGTTGGCAAATCGACGACTGCGGTTAATCTGGCGCTGGCGCTGGTTGCCGAAGGGGCGAAAGTGGGCCTGTTGGACGCGGATATTTACGGTCCGTCGGTGCCAAATATGTTGGGCACCGAGGACGAGCGTCCTACCTCGCCGGATGGCCAGCATATGGCACCGATTATCGCCCACGGTCTGGCGACCAACTCTATTGGCTACCTGGTCACCGACGAAAACGCCATGGTCTGGCGCGGTCCGATGGCCAGTAAGGCACTATTACAGATGCTGCAGGACACGCTGTGGCCGGATCTGGATTATCTGGTCCTCGATATGCCACCGGGAACCGGGGATATTCAGTTGACGCTGGCACAAAGCGTACCCGTTACCGGTGCACTGGTAGTGACTACGCCGCAGGACATTGCGTTACTCGATGCCATGAAAGGTATTGTGATGTTCGAGAAGGTCAAAGTGCCGGTGCTGGGTATTATCGAGAATATGAGCCTGCATATTTGCAGTCAGTGTGGCCATCATGAGCCCATTTTTGGCACCGGCGGGGCGCAAAAACTGGCGGATAAATATCATTGCGAACTGTTGGCGCAAATGCCGTTGCATATCTCCTTGCGCGAAGACCTCGATCGCGGTGAGCCAACGGTGGCCTCCAACCCGGATAGCGAATTTACGGCGATTTATCGTCAACTCGCTGCCAGAGTGGCTGCGCAGTTGTACTGGAAAGGCGAGGCCATTCCGACCGAAATTGCCTTTCGGGCACTGTGATCGCGGCCGGATAAGCGAGAGAAACGGGCAATTGCTGGATATTCACCCCATGTCTGGCCATTAATTTAATGAAGCTGGCCTAAAGGCTGGCTTCATTAACAGGTTGTACCTATAATTGGCGCGATCAAAGCGCCTTCAGGCTGCTTGCCCTTCAAACCTCCAAATCAGGTCGTTAATTTTATGTCTGACAAGTTCCATCAGTGTGTCATCGTGGGTATCGCTGGCGCATCTGCCTCTGGAAAAAGCCTTATCGCCAGTACCCTTTACCGTGAGTTACGCGATCAGGTCGGTGATGAGCATATCGGTGTTATACCGGAAGATTGCTATTACAAAGATCAGAGTCATCTGACCATGGAGGAACGGGTTAAAACCAACTATGACCATCCCAGTGCGATGGATCATAATTTACTGTTTCAACATTTGCAGGCAATGAAGTCAGGGAAGGCGATTGAACTGCCAAGCTATAGTTTTCTTGAGCACACGCGTCTGCATGAAACGGTGACACTGGCGCCCAAAAAAGTGATCATCCTTGAAGGGATCCTGCTGTTGACCGATGTGCGTTTGCGCGAAGAGATGAATTTCTCGATTTTTGTCGATACGCCGCTGGATATTTGCCTGATGCGCCGCATGAAACGTGACGTTAACGAACGTGGCCGTTCCATGGATTCGGTGATGGCGCAATATCAGAAAACGGTGCGCCCAATGTTCCTGCAATTTATCGAACCGTCCAAACAGTACGCTGACATCATTGTGCCGCGCGGTGGCAAAAACCGTATTGCCATTGATATCTTAAAAGCAAAAATCAGCCAGTTTTTTGAATAAGCCGGCCTGAAAACCGCGATAAAGTTTCGCCTTGAGATACCCGGTTTATTGGCGTTACCCGCGATGCTGAGGTAACGTCAAAGAGTACCGGTATCGCCATTGAATAAAATTTGTGCCAAAGGAGTAGTAAAGCATGAGACTGTGCGACCGTGATATAGAAGCCTGGCTGGACGACGGCAAACTGGGTATAGAGCCGCGTCCGCCCGTTGAGCGTATCAATGGCGCGACGGTTGATGTCCGTCTCGGTAACGGCTTTCGCGTCTTCCTGGGGCACAATGCAGGTTTTATCGATTTAAGCGGCCCGAAGGATGAAGTGGGTGCCGCCCTCGATCGCGTAATGAGCGACGAGATTGTTTTACCAGAAGGTGAAGCCTTCTTCTTGCACCCTGGCGAACTGGCATTAGCCGTCACGTTAGAGACCGTGACGCTGCCAGACAACCTGGTGGGCTGGCTGGATGGCCGCTCGTCACTGGCAAGACTGGGGCTGATGGTACATGTTACCGCGCACCGCATCGATCCGGGCTGGCAGGGGCGCATTGTGCTTGAGTTCTACAATTCCGGTAAGCTGCCTTTGGCCTTGCGTCCGGGCATGCTGATTGGTGCGCTGAGTTTTGAGCCTTTATCCGGTTCTGCCGCGCGACCTTATAATCGTCGGCAGGACGCCAAATACCGCGATCAACAGAGTGCAGTTGCCAGCCGGATAGATAAAGACGACTGACCCATGCGTTCGGGGAGCGGTAACCGCCGCTACCCGAAAAATGACGATGTTACCCAACAGTTTTCAAGATTATGACATGGCGACATTCCCGGTAGCTGAGCTCGCTAAGTGACGGGAGGAGTGAGGACAATCCAGGCTCCTGCAGCTTGAAAGACGACGGGTAAAATGAGGATGGCATGAAAAGATTAGTGACAACGTTGGTGATTCTGCTGGTGGTGATCGTTGCCGGAATGACCTCGCTGGTATTTCTTATTAACCCCAATGATTTTCGCGATTATATGGTCAATCGCGTTGAGCAAAAAAGCGGTTATCAACTGACGATTGACGGCGACCTTCGCTGGCATGTATGGCCCCAACTCAGTATTCTGGCCGGTCAAACTTCCATTACAGCACCTGGTGCCAAGGCCCCGGTGGTCAGCGCCGAAAATATGCGGCTGGATGTCCGTCTACTGCCTTTGCTTTCGCATCAACTTTCCATTAAACAGGTGCTGCTGAAAAGCGCTGTTATTCGCCTGACACCAGATAGCGAAGCCAATGAGCCAGACGCGCCCATCGCCCCCGCCAACACTGAAAACCAAAATATTGCTGATAGCAGCAACGGTTGGAAGTTTGATATAGGCCGCCTGAGCATTAGCGACAGCTTGTTGATTTGGCAGCGTGGTAAAAGTGACCCGATCAATGTACGCGATCTCAATTTGCAAATGGACCAGGACGATCATCGTCAGGCCACGCTGCAACTTTCCAGCCGTATTAATCGTGACCAGCGTGATTTGACGCTAAATGCCAATGCGACGTTGAATTTACAAAATTACCCACATCAATATTCTGCCAATATCAGCAATCTCACCTATCAGCTTAGCGGTGCAGATATTCCGGCAAAAGGGATTAGCGGGCAAGGCAGCTTGCAGGCCAGCTACCAGTTGAGTAATAACACCCTGACGCTAAGCCAGTTGGCCTTGTCGGCCAATAATAGCCAGTTGACCGGCAATGGGCTGGCAGTACTGGATAGCTTGCCGAATTACCAGCTCAATCTGCAATCCGACAATATGGATTTTGACGCTATCTCCGGATGGCAGCCCAATGTTAGCGACAGTACGCAGCAAAAAGCCCAGGCAGTGACCTCCGCGCCGGTTATCGCCCGTGATCTCGATGCCCAGCCAAACGGCCTGAGCATACTCAATGATTTTAATGCGCAGCTGGCCTTAAAGGCAGGAAATGTTACCTATCGCGGGTTAAAAATTCAGAATTTTAATTTGCAGGCGGTTAATCGTAGCGGCCAGGTTCAGCTCACTGCGCTCAGTGGTGCCATGGGCAAAGGTAACTACTCGCTACCGGGTACGTTAAATGCCAACGGTGAGCGGCTACAGGTAAAACTTGAACCGAACATCAACGATATCGAGCTAGGAGATCTGCTGCGCGCCTACAATTTGCCACAGGTATTAACCGGCAGCTTCAGTATGCAAGGGGCGATGAAGGGGGCCGGTTTGTCGCTGGATGATTTTAATACCCGCTGGCAGGGCGATGTACAAATGTCGATGGTGGACGCCAGACTGAATGGGCTGAATATTCAACAACTGGTGCAACAGGCAATCGCTCGCAGTAATAATCGAGTGCAAGGCCAGCAGCAATACGAAATTTTCAGTGAGATCAAGAAAATGCAGGCTCATGGTCAGTTGAACCAGGGCATGTTGAGCCTCACTGAACTAAATGCTGATTCATCGATGATTGCGGTCAGAGGCGGAGGTGTGGTCAACTTCCCGCAACAACAGGCTGATATGAATCTGCTGGTCAAGATCCTCGGCGGTTGGCAAGGGGATAATGACCTGGTTACCACGCTGCAAAATAGCGAGATCCCACTGCGGGTGTTTGGTCCCTGGAGTCAGCTTAACTATGAGTTGAAGGTGGATCAGGTATTACGTCAGCAATTGCAGAAAGATACCAAAAACGCTATTCAGAACTGGCTTGACAGAAATAAAGACAATAAAGAAAACAAAGATATAAAAACCTTTATCAACAAGCTTTAATCAGCCGTACGCGCAGGGGTAACCTTTAATCATGGGGTGCCCCTGCGCCGTTGCTTTGATCAGACTTCGTAGTCCTCTTCCGGTACGTTAAGCGGGGTGATTTTTACCTTTAATATACGATGACTGCTGACTTCCAGCGGTTCAAAAAGGTAATGATCAATATGCAATTGTACTCCTTGTTGCGGAATGTTTTGCGCATATTCCATTAACAGCCCGGCCACCGTATGATACTCACGCTTCTCATCAAGGGGCAGCGGCAAGTACATCACCAGATCATCCAGCGGCATATAGCCGTTAACAATCCAGCTGCCATCTTCCTGCTGGCTAATATCGTGACGCGCGTCGAGCGTGGCCGAAGATTCCGGCAGATTGCCGGCAATGGTTTCCATCACATCAGTCAGGGTAACAACCCCCTCGACCGAACCAAACTCATCCACCACAAAAGCAAAATGGGTTTTTGCTTGTCTGAACTGCTCCAGTGCCGCCAACAGCGAGAGTTGCTCCGGGAAAATCAACGGTTGTTTGACAATGGCTTTCAGATCCAACGCTTTATGCAGCAACTGCTGCTTAAGTAAATCGACAACGTGGATAACACCCAGCGGCGCATCGGTGGCACTGTCTTCGGTAACCAGGATGCGGGTATGCACATTATTGGCGATCAGCTGTTTTTGGCGGTCTGGCGGATCGTTAAGTTCAAGATTATCCACATCGTGGCGCGAGGTCATCACACTGCTGACGGAACGCTGGGCAAGGCCAAGCACTCGTTCAATCATATTGCGTTCCTGCTGATTGAAAATGGCATCCTCTTCGTTGCCGCTGTCGGCGATCATATTGGATAAATGGCTATCCAGCTCAGCTTCTTCGTGCTTACCGCGCAGTACCCGTAACACCGTTTCTGCCGTACGCTCACGCAGGGAGCGTCGAGAAGATAAAAACCGACGACGGTTAAACTGCGCCAGCTGGTTTAACATCTCGATCATCACCGAGAAACCAATTGCCGCATAGAGATACCCTTTGGGGATGTAATAACCAAAGCCTTCAGCCACCAGACTAAAGCCAATCATCAGCAAAAAGCTCAGACAGAGGATGACAATAGTGGGGTGATCGTTAACAAAGCGGGTCAGTGGACGGCTGGCCAGCAGCATCAGTCCGATAGCGATACATACCGCAGCCATCATCACCAGTAAGTGATCGACCATACCCACCGCAGTGATCACCGAATCCAGCGAAAACACCGCATCCAACACCACAATTTGTGCCACTACCGGCCAGAACCGGGCGCGGTTATGCTGTGCGGTACTTTCCTCATCCTTGCCTTCCAGCCGTTCATTAAGCTCGGTGGTTGCTTTAAACAGCAAAAAGATCCCTCCGGCCAGCATAAGAATATCTCGTGCACTGAAAGGCTGATTAAACAGAGTAAGCAGGGGACGGGTGAGAGAAGAGAGCCAGGATATTGAGGCGAGTAGCAGTAAGCGCATTACCAGCGCCAATAGCAGGCCAGTGACGCGGGCGCGATCACGTTGCTGCCTTGGGAGTTTATCGGCAAGAATAGCGATAAAAATCAGATTATCGATTCCCAAAACTATTTCGAGAATCACCAGGGTTGCCAGCCCGGCCCAAATCGACGGATCGGCGATCCATTCCATTTCGCTTTCTTACCTTTTATCGCGCGGCGTAGTCCGCAAAAGGCATAATGGCTGCAGTGGCGGTAAATTTCAAATCTAAATCCGGGGCAGGGTGACGGCGCTGGCGAGCGAATGAAAGACCGGTTGCCGATAAAACCGCCAGGATCGAAAAAAAAAGTCAAAACTGGGTAACAATCTTATTTTTCAAGGATTAGGTTACTGTCATACTAAGCTTACTGGTATCGTATTAAATGTCGCTATACGTTAAGGCGAGAACACATAGACTAATTACGCCGGTTATAAGCCAATAATCGATTCATACCAGGGCTTATAAGATTTGAACTGCTAAAAGCAAAGCCAGGGTCTATACTTTGCCTAAGTGATTTAGGGCGCAGTTGCAATTGCTTAAGTATCTTCAGTTTGCGCCAGCGTGTTTCGACGCGCAGCATAAAGCGCTGACTGAAATTTAATCTCATGGTGTCGAGGAGTATCTTTTACAATGTTGAAAGCTGTTATCCCTGTAGCCGGGCTAGGTACGCGTATGCTACCTGCAACAAAGGCCATTCCTAAAGAAATGCTGCCGATTGTTGATAAGCCACTGATTCAATACATCGTTAATGAGTGCGCTGCCGCAGGTATCAAAGAAATCATTCTGGTTACTCACTCATCTAAAAATGCAATTGAAAACCATTTCGACACATCGTTTGAACTGGAAAGCATGCTGGAATCTCGCGTTAAGCGTCAGCTGCTGGAAGAAGTTCAGTCTATCTGTCCAAAAGGTGTGACCATTATGAACGTGCGCCAGGGTCAGTCTAAAGGCCTGGGCCACGCAGTGCTGTGCGCACGACCATTAATTGGCGATGCTCCTTTTGCCGTGATCCTGCCCGATGTTCTGATGGACGAAGTCTCCTGTGACCTGCGTAAAGATAACCTCGCAGCCATGTTGACCCGTTTCCAGGAAACCGGTAATAGCCAGGTAATGGTTGAAGAAGTACCAGAAGAAGATGTATCAAAATACGGTGTGGTTGACTGCAACGGTATCGAGGGTGAACCAGGCAAAAGTACACCGATGAAAGCCATTGTTGAAAAACCTGAACGTAAAGATGCACCATCAAATCTTGCAGTAGTTGGGCGCTATGTCTTCTCTGAAGATATTTGGCCATTGTTGGCTGTTACCCCTTACGGTGCAGGCAACGAAATTCAGCTCACCGACGCCATCGCGTTGTTGATGAAAAAGAAAACCGTTGAAGCATTCACCATGACTGGCCGTTCCCACGACTGTGGCGACAAATTGGGCTATATGAAAGCCTTTGTCGAGTATGGTCTGCGTCACCCTACACAGGGTGAGGGTTTTACCGAGTGGTTGAAAGCGTTAAAAATTGATTGATATTGGTAGATAAATTGCATTAGTCAATCCTGATAAATAATCCACAGTGATACTGTCGCTGTGGATTTTGTTTTATTTTTAAACGATTTTTATCCTGATGGTAATTTAATCCATATTTGAAATGACCCTCATTCAAACGGTGAGGTTTTAAGGAATATAGCCAAGGACGTAAACTGCCGAAACGTTTACCTGAAACCAGTGGATAGATATATGATAGGGCAGCAAAAAATCCGACCGGAAATTTGCTGCAATGCAAAGTAAAATACCTTAATGATGATAACTCGACCAATTACAGCACGTAAATTCATCCAGTGCTCTATATAGACAGTGATTGCGCATGGCAACACGACATTTAGTATGTTGTGCTAATAAATTCATTCTGAAGATCCTTCATTATTCCTTATTTTTCAACAAGTAATTCACATCTTGTGCTTTTCGCTAACCATGGTTGCACAGGGCTACAGGCAAATAACCCGATTAGCTATAGAAAATCCTGCCCTTGCTTCTATGCAAGTTGCTGCTTTTATCGACAATTATGAATATACAGGCTATTAAAAGGTCAAGTAACAAATTGATTTTAAAAGCATGTTTTTTTATGCAGTAGTGGATGAGATAAACCTGAAATCAATACATGATTCCTAAAGTGAACTATCCTAGCTTTCTTTAAACATGTATAATCTGCGCTATATTTTAAAAGCATTTCGCTGCTGTCGGTTATTATAGCGTTCTAAATTCGCGGCTTATAATCATTAGGGGATCCTAAGGGCGGTAGCGTGGATCAAATTTATCCGAAATGTTGAATTTTAACATTACATTTGTTCATTATTCATTCTGTTATTTGATGCTCAGGTAGTCATACTATGAAAATATTGGTTACGGGCGGGGCTGGCTTTATCGGTTCTGCTGTAGTTAGACATATCATTGAAAATACTGAAAATTCTGTAGTTAATGTTGATAAGTTAACCTACGCAGGCAATCTGGAATCTTTGCAACAGATAGAAAGCAATGCACGTTATTGCTTCGAACAGGTTGATATTTGCGACAGCGCAGCACTGAATAGCGTGTTCGCAGCACACCAGCCAGATGCGGTGATGCACTTAGCGGCTGAATCGCACGTCGACCGCTCGATTGATGGTCCTGCTGCGTTTATCGAAACGAACATTGTCGGTACCTATACGCTGCTTGAGGCAACTCGCGCGTACTGGAACGGTCTCGACGAAACAAAGAAAAAGGCCTTTCGCTTCCATCATATTTCAACTGATGAAGTTTATGGTGATTTGCACGGAACAGAAGATCTGTTCACTGAAACAACACCTTACGAACCTAGCAGCCCTTACTCTGCCTCCAAGGCATCGAGCGACCACTTGGTCCGAGCCTGGAACAGAACCTATGGTTTGCCGACTGTCGTCACCAATTGCTCTAACAACTATGGCCCATATCATTTCCCGGAAAAACTGATACCGCTGATTATCCTGAATGCTCTGGAAGGTAAAGCGCTACCTGTCTATGGCGATGGCATGCAAATTCGGGATTGGTTATTTGTTGAAGACCATGCCCGTGCGTTGTATACCGTGGTTACTGAAGGGGTAGTGGGTGAAACCTACAATATCGGTGGCCATAACGAAAAGGCAAACATCGAAGTAGTCAGAACAATCTGTAAATTACTCGAAGAGCTGGTACCTGCCAAGCCCAAGGGTGTAGAACACTATGCTGATTTGATTACCTTTGTAAAAGATCGCCCTGGCCATGATGTTCGCTATGCGATTGATGCCAGTAAGATCTCGCGCGAGTTAAACTGGAGACCAACTGAGACTTTTGATTCTGGGATCCGCAAAACGGTTGAATGGTATTTGGCAAATAAATCCTGGTGGCATCGAGTCCTGGACGGCTCATACAGCAGAGAGCGACTTGGAACAGGAAATAAATAATTATGAAAGGTATTATTCTTGCGGGTGGATCTGGTACCCGTTTGTATCCAATTACTCTTGGAACATCAAAACAGCTTCTCCCGGTGTACGACAAGCCAATGATTTACTATCCGCTATCTACGCTAATGTTAGCCGGTATTCGGGAAGTACTGATAATTACCACGCCTGAAGATAATGAAAATTTCTGCAGAATGCTAGGCGATGGCAGTCATTTTGGCATCCATATTAGTTATGCCATCCAGGCTAGCCCTGATGGCCTTGCTCAAGCCTTTATCATTGGCGAGAAATTTATTGGTGATGATCGTTGCTGCCTGGTGTTAGGGGATAATATTTTCTACGGGCAATCCTTTAGCAATACCTTGCGAAAGGCTGCGCAACAGGCTTCTGGGGCAACAATATTTGGTTATCAGGTCAAAGATCCGGAGCGTTTTGGCGTGGTTGAATTTGACCAAAATATGAAAGCCATTTCGATCGAAGAAAAACCGACAAATCCAAAATCAAATTATGCGGTAACCGGCCTGTATTTTTACGACAACCAGGTTGTTGACTATGCGAAACAAGTCAAGCCATCTCATCGTGGCGAGTTGGAAATAACGTCAATTAACCAGCTTTACCTTGAAAACGGCACACTGCAGGTAGAACTATTAGGTCGCGGTTTCGCCTGGTTAGACACCGGTACACATGCCAGCCTCCATCAAGCTTCTTCCTTTGTGCAAACTATCGAAAGTGTACAGGGCCTAAAAGTAGCCTGTCTCGAAGAGATAGCTTGGCGTAATGGCTGGTTGACAAAAGATGAGTTGATCACATTGGCTAAACCAATGTTGAAAAATGAGTACGGTCAGTATCTATTATCTTTGACAAAATAATCTTTACATAGGTGTTATGCGATGCGTATTTTGATCACGGGTAGCCAAGGGCAAGTCGGCTCATTGTTGGTATCTAAACTAAGTGCTACATGTGAGGTTTTAGCCTTAGCGCGCAGCGAATTAGATATTAGTGCGCGTGCAGCGGTAATTGATACTGTCACTCATTTTAAGCCTCATTATATTATCAATGCTGCTGCTCATACGGCAGTAGATAAAGCCGAAGATGAGGTTGAACTTTCATTTGCCATTAACCGCGATGGTCCTGCTTATCTTGCTGAAGCAGCAAAACAAGTTAATGCAATATTATTACATATCTCAACCGATTATGTCTTTGACGGTAAGGGTGCAGATATTTACACCGAGTCAATGGCAACAGGTCCGCAAGGGGTCTACGGACAAAGTAAACTTGCCGGTGAGATTGCTATTGCTGAACAGACTGATAAATTCATTATCTTGAGAACTGCCTGGGTATTTGCCGAAACTGGTAATAACTTTGTAAAAACTATGTTGCGCCTTGGTGAAACCCGTGATGCATTATCGGTTGTTGGCGATCAGTTTGGTGGTCCGACCTATGCCGGTGATATTGCTGATGCATTGATCACTATCGTTAAATCGATAGAATCGGGTAAACAACCTCAGTGGGGGGTTTACCATTATTCTGGTCTGCCTCACGTGAGTTGGTTTGAATTTGCTGAATCTATTTTTGCCAAAGCACAGGAAAAGTCGATCCTTACTAAGGTTCCGGCCTTGTCGTCTATTCCTACTTCGGCTTATCCCACTAAAGCTAAAAGGCCGGGCAATTCCAGACTGGATTGCAGTAAAATAACCTCACAGTTCGGCATTAAACCGAGTGACTGGCAACTTGCCTTAGAAAACATTTCAAAATATAAGTGATATTATGAAAATTGTTAATACTAATATTCCTGATGTTAAAATTATAGAACCCGCTGTATTTGGTGATGATCGCGGTTTCTTTATGGAAACCTGGCAACAGAAAAAATTTGAGGAGTTGGTTGCTCTTCAGCCATGCCAGTTTGTTCAGGATAACCATTCAAAATCCAAAAAGGGAATACTGCGCGGTCTGCACTATCAGACAGTGAATACGCAAGGAAAATTAGTTCGTGTGATTTCTGGCGAAGTATTTGATGTTGCCGTGGATGTGCGTAAAGATTCGCCTACTTTTGGGCAATGGGTCGGGGTTTATCTTTCAGCGGAAAATAAACGTCAGTTTTGGATCCCGGCAGGTTTTGCGCATGGTTTTTATGTGACCAGTGAAGATGCTGAGTTTGTTTACAAATGCACAGACTATTATAATCCAAGCAATGAATGCTCCATTTTATGGAATGATCCGGCACTGAATATTGATTGGCCAATTATTGATGGCAATGTTCAATTGTCTGAGAAAGACAAGAATGGCGTGTTGTTTAGTCATGCTATACATCTTTAAGTGGAAATTAATAACTATCCATGAGTAAAATATGAAAAATAATACGAATTCTGCAGAGGGTATAATTAAGTCCTCAAACGATCAGTTGATGAATGATGAATGGCATCATCATACAGGCAAAACTGATATCTATGTTGGTTTAAAACGAATTGATGTTTGGACTGCATTAGGTTGGCATGATATTAAACAACGCTATCGGCGTTCTGTACTTGGTCCATTTTGGTTTACGCTAAGTACCATGATTATGGTTGGTGTGCTGGGTTTTCTGTACTCCACATTACTAAATCAAAAAATAACCGATTATTTGCCATACCTGGGTATTGGTCTGATTATTTGGCAGTATATTAGTACCTGTGTTAACGAAGGATGTGTTGGCTTTATTGCTTCCGCATATATCGTTAAGCAAATACGCATGCCGTTAACGGTACATGTGGCCAGAATTGCATGCAGGAACTTTATTATTTTACTTCACAGCCTTCCTGTTGTGATCGTTTTAATGCTTTTCTTTGGCACCTATCCAACCGCAGAATTTCTTATGGTTTTCCCTGGACTGCTTATCCTGTTCTTGAATAGCGTCTGGATTTCTCTTGTACTCAGTATGCTTTGCGCCAGATATCGTGATGTATTGCCGATTGTTGGTAACGTTTTACAAGTTGCATTTTTCTTTACCCCTATTATGTGGCAGAAAGATCTGCTCAAGGGCAGAGAGTGGGCGGCAGATTTCAATCCTTTTTATCATTTGATTGAGCTAATCAGAGCGCCCATTCTAGGGCATCCCATCGAAATAGAGTCGTGGGTATATAGTCTGATATTGCTCGTTGTGGGATTTGTTCTTTCTCAAATTCTGATGATCCGTTTTAGAGAACGAATTCCTTATTGGTTATAGGGGTAAGAAAATGTCTACAGTTATTGCTGCTAAAAATTTGACCGTCGAATTTCCAATTTACGAAAATTCGCATCGTTCTTTTAAAAAGTCGATCCTTAATTTATCGACAGGGGGACGAATTGGTAAAGATGCCGGTAAGCATCCTATAGTGCGCGCTCTTGATAATCTCAATTTTGATTTTAAAGAGGGCGAGCGTGTTGGTTTAGTGGGCCATAATGGTTCTGGTAAAACAACATTGCTGCGTGTCTTGGCTGGTGTTTATGCCCCGGTAAAAGGTACGTTGACCAGCAGAGGAAGAATCGCATCACTGCTTGATGTCTCTATGGGCCTTGACCCAGATGCAACAGGATTTGAAAATATCTATCTCCGCGGCATTATGGATGGTTTAAGGCCATCGGTGATTAAGTCAAAAATAGATGAAATTGCAGATTTCACAGAGTTAGGTGAATATTTAAATTTACCCGTAAGGATCTACTCCAGTGGTATGATGCTGCGTCTTGCTTTTGCGATTTCAACAAGTGTAGATGCCGATATCATTATTATGGATGAATGGCTAAGTGTCGGCGATGAGGCTTTTAAAGACAAAGCCAAAGAACGACTGACCAGATTAATTGAGAAAGCCTATTTGGTTGTACTGGCAACCCATGATCCTGTTTTAATAAATAAAGTTTGTACTCGTAAATTACATATGGAACATGGTGTTATTATTTCTGACCTTCCAGTTGACAAACTTGTTGAGAATGAGGCAATAAAATGATCCGCGCAGACCATCCGCTGTTAACTTATGGTGAAAGGATTCTCTGTCAACAGCCATTCAAGCTGTTAAAAGGAATAACCAGCGCCTCTTTGGCCTACCCAATAGCAGAGCGGATGGAGAAAAGGTCTGTCAGACCAAAACTCCAGGAATTACGAGATTATTATCAGTTACCATACCAGCAACGCCAATCCATTATTGCTAAACGTTTGGCAGAAACAGTTCGTTATGCGGGACTACATGTTCCTTATTATAAAGATCTGTTTGCAAGTATAGGGTTTAACCCCGATCGTATTGAAAATGATATTAATTTTTTGAATGATATTCCTTATCTCACCAAGGATATTATCCGGGAGCAGGGGCACAGATTATTATCACGTCCACTGGCAGAAGTCCGACATCATGTCTGTAAAACAGGGGGGTCTACGGGGCTTTCTTGTTTTATTTATTATGACCAGACTGGTGCTGATTACTCTTCTGCAGTTACTTTATATTGCCGCGAGGCGATTGGTAAGAAAAAATATTTATCAGAGTTACATTTCGCCTGTCGCTTCCCGGATGCTACAGTTCCAGAATGGCCAAGTAGAGAAGATTTTAAATGCTTTGCCATGAATCGCAGTAATATCTTCTTTGACCGTATAGATGATATCGGTTTGGAAGAAATGTGGCAAACTCTACGCTTAAGAAAACCCTATTTGATCCACTCGCATCCTTCAACTATATATGCTTTGGCATGCTATATTGAGCGGAAATATGGTGGCGGCAAAGCATTTAGCGTATTTGAATCCAGCGGTGAACTGCTTGAACCTTATATGCGTACCAAAATCGAAAAGGCTTTAAATTGCCGTGTGGTGAACCGTTATGGTCTGGCCGAATTAGGTGTGATGGCTTATGAAACTAATCCTCAGTCAACAGATCTTTATGTTCTGGATTCGGAGGGCGTTTGTGAAAATCGAGATTTAGATGGCAACAATGAGTTGATCTTTACCGGTTTTCATAATCAGTTAATGCCGCTTATTCGTTATGCCACGGGAGATCTGGCAACCATTGACGAGCGTGATGATGGTGTATATTTGACAAATATCGTTGGTCGTATACACGATATTGTTAACTTGGCTGGCGTTGATTATCCAACTCATCATATTCAGGACATATTGGATCATCGTGTTGGTGGTATTCAGGAATTTCAGATAGATGTTCGCGGAGATAAACCCATTCTGCGCGTCGTTCTCGAGCCGAATGCTGATCAGGCCACAGTACAAGCCAAGCTGGAACATTTTTTCCCGGACGCTTTTATCCTTGAATTTGTCAATCATGACAGTTTTATTCTGGTTGGCCATCGCGCAAAATTCAGACATGTGGTGACAAAATGATTGCGGTATTATCAAGACAAACCGATTTAGCATCGGCAAGATTGGTGGAAGCAGCATTATGTCGTTCAGTCTCCAAGTCGCAGGTACAGCGTGTCTCTGCCACTGGGCTTGCTGATAACATCCAAGATATCGATATAGCAGTATTTATAAATCCTGATGATTTTTTGGCAATGGTACTGAAGAATTACATCAGTAATGGCAAAGTGAAAGTCATTATCTTGGGTTCCTTGCCAGAAACGCTTTATTCTAAATTACAAATAACGCGCTCTGACAAGCCCATAGATAATAACTGGTGCAGAAGCCTTCCAGCTCAAGCAGGTGCATTTGCTGAAAGTCCTGCAAGCATTAATTATACAACCGAACAGCCTTTACTCGGTGATTTCTGCTGGGATCGCGCCCTTGAAAGATTTGATTTTGCTGATGAATGGAACAACCTGGGATTTGGGGCAGTTCGTGCAGATGGAAGCCAATGGTCACTTAGTTCAGCGATAACTGTTCCAGAAGCCAATTGCCTGGCGCACATTAAAGTGGGAGGCGACAGTATTTGCAGTTATGCAGCCCTTTATGATGAGCCTGATTCTAGTATTCTTTGGTTCAACCGTGCAGTTGGGCCAATAGACTCTTTTGAATGGCATATTGTTGAGCGTTTTATTGCTTCATGGCGCGCTGAGACATTACCGGTATTGCCGGTGTTGTTGGATATTCCATGGGGCCATGATGCAGCAGTAACTATGCGACTAGATTGTGATGAGGATATCTCGTCTTCACGTGACCTATGGCATATGTATCAGCAGGAACAGGTTCCTTTCTCCTTGGCGATTCATGCTGCAAATCTGCACGATCACCAGCATGATGAATGTATGAAAGAGATGTTGTCCGCGGGTGTTGCCTTCCTTTCGCACAGTCTTACCCATGCACCCAATTGGGGGGGAAGCTATGAGAATGCACGTCATGAGGCTGCGCGTTCAGCGCAAATGATTAGCGAAGTGTTGCAACAGCCAATCCGCTATGCCGTATCTCCCTTTCACCAAAATCCAGACTATGCACTGAATGCGCTCTGTGATGTCGGTTTTCAAGGATGTATTGGCGGGATCATTCGTAATGATCCGGAGTTTCTTATCGCCAGGGGAGGCGAGTTGGCTAATATGCCAACCGGTTTTGTTGGTCATAGTCAGCAATCCATGCTGCATGGTGACTGTTTGCTAAATGGCTCCGATGCCATGACAAGCTTTAAAAAAGCCTTTGATCTTTCTCATCGCTGCAAAATGCTGTTTGGCTATTTGGACCATCCTTTCTCACCTCGCTATCAATATGGCTGGATATCAGAGGAGCAGCGCAGCGGTGCTCATCAGGATTTGATCCACTATATTCGCGAACAGGCACCAAAAGTTTTGTTTATGTCAGAAAATGAGGCAATGGATTTTATTGTCGATAAAACACTGGTTAAAATAAGCAAAACAGTAAATGGCTTCAGTATTAAATTTTCTGGCACCAAAAAGACTAACCTGTGGCCGACCATTTTGCTGGGTGATAAGTTGTACTCAACTGCAGATGTAATATTGATGACGTAAGCCGCCATATGGTCTATCGACTTCATCGAAAAATAACAATAGACCGCTTTGCAAATTGCTACCATAGCAATGGTTTTTAGTTGATTTACATCGATTAGCTCTGACGCTTACCTCAACAATATTATATTACCTAAGCTATACAATTTAATATCTTGAACTAATAATTCATTAAAAGCCTAAATATGTCGGACGCAGCAATGTTCCAACTCAGCATATTGAGTTCAGTAAAAAACAGCAGAGATATCATTGTTGTTTTTGATGTATGACTGGATATACTCGGTGATAAATTTTAATTTTATGTTCTTCAGAGACTGGTTTGATGGCTGAATTTATTGTATTTGCGACAGCAGACTGGAACGAACCTTATTGGACAAACAAACAACATACTGCCAAGTCGTTTGCCGAATTAGGTCATAAAGTATTGTATATTGAAAGTGTCGGCTTGCGTTCGCCAAAATTGTCGAGTAAAAAGGACATATCCCGTATTATCAATAGACTGAAAAGTGGTATCAAGACGCTACTGTTCGGCGCTGTGCGTAAAGAAGCAAATATCTGGGTCCTTGCACCACTATTAATACCAGCGGCACACAGATATCCGATGATTAAACGGTTAAACAGATGGATGCTACGTTGGTTAATTGAACGCCATTGTCATCTCAATTCTTTTGAGAACACTGTAATCTGGACGTATCATCCTTACATTCTGGATACCATCGAGACCTTAACTTATCAACAACTAGTCTATCATTGTGTCGATGATCTCTCGTCGATTCCTGGTATCGATAAAGATTATTTTCTTCAACAAGAAAATAAACTATTGGCGTTAGCAGACAAGGTGTATGTAACTACTGAGTCATTAGAAAAACGCTGCAAAGAATACCAGGAAAACACAGAATATCTGTCAAATGTTGTTGATTTTGAACATTTCAGTCAGGCATTAAGCCCTCAACCGTTGCCAGAAGACATCAAGCATATACCAGGGCCACGTATAATCTACCATGGTGTATTATCAGATTTTAAAATTGATTTTTCGTTGTTGCTGCAGGTAACTACTGCAAACCCGGATTTTAGCTTTGTCTTACTTGGCGATGAGCGAGAAGGCCAGCATAATGAAACCCTGGAAAAAGTGAAGGAACAACCTAATGTCTATGCATTAGGTTATAAAAAGTATAGTGATTTACCTCAATATCTGGCGCATATGGATGTGGCGATTTTACCGTCGTTGATGAATGAATATACCAACTTTATGTTTCCGATGAAATATTATGAATATCTGGCAGCTGGTATACCTGTTGTCAGCACAGCGTTAAAATTTACTGAATCAGTATCTAATGGGCTATATATTGCTCACAGTTCAGATGAGTTTTCCGGGCTTATTAAACAGGCAGTTATTAATGGTCGCCTCAGTCTTTCTCAGGCTAAAGAATTTGTCGGAGAGAATACCTGGAAGGAGAGAACCAAAAAAATGCTTGAACGTATTCATTTAGGAGTTAGTAATTGAAAATATTATTTGCAACCTACCCAATGGCATTTCATACGCCAGGTGGAGGAGAAATTCAATTGCTTGCTTATAAAACTGCACTTGAGCAGAAAGGGATCACTGTTGATTTAATGGACCAGTGGAATCCTAATTTTATGAGCTACGATGTAGTGCATTTCTTCTCTTGTATGGGGGGTTCAATTCATTTCTGCAATTTTATCAAGCAACTCGGTTTGCCTTTGGTTGTGTCATCAAGTTTATGGATGACGCCCGAAACCCGACATTTATATCCTGCTGATGAGATCAGAGCACAATTGGCACTCACTGATATGGTGATTACTAATTCTGAAATGGAAAATGAAGCTCTGGCTAATGTGCTTGATTTGCCACGAGAAAAATTTGCGGCAGTATATAATGGCGTCGAGGATATTTTCTTTGATGATAAACCATCAGCAAGTCTGTTTAGAGATGCACATAATATTAGCGGGGACTTTATCCTTAACGTTGCCAATATTGAACCTAGAAAAAATCAGTTAAATCTTCTTAAGGCAATGGAGTCTTTTCCAGACAAGAAACTGGTAATTATAGGCCATGTAAGAAATCAGCATTATTATGACGAGATTAAAGCCTTAACAAATAGCGAACAGTTATACTACGCTGGACCTATGGACCATCACTCTCCTTTGTTGCGTTCGGCCTATCAGGCATGTGAGTTATTTTGCCTGCCTAGTACCCTGGAAACTCCAGGTCTTGCAGCTTTAGAAGCCCGGGCGCAGGGAGCAAAACTGGTGGTTACAGAAGAAGGCTCAACTAAAGAGTACTTCGCAGATACAGGCTATTATTGTGACTTTCAGTCGGTTGATGACATAAAAAATAAAATCACAAACTGTTTGAAGAACGACTTGTACGTTAATTCTGATGAAAAAGTCATGAATTGGCCGGATGCAACAGAGTCGCTGGTAAATATCTACAAGAAAATTTCACGAAGAGATTAATATGAACTTTAAAGTCGTCCCTATTTTGAATATAAAATCGAGCGATAATAGCAATTATTCATGGTTATCAGAGAATATTGATCCGCAGTGCGCAATCTTAGGCTGGGAGCAATTTATTGGTAAAGTAGTCAAGATTTCATTCAAAATTGATATTGAAGCCAAAAAACCAATTCTCTGTGTGCTTTATTCTGATACCGGTAGTGGCTTTAGAGAAGAAACTTCAATAATACTCAATGCTGATGATCACGGTAATGTTTGTGACGAATTACAATTTCCATCGTCCTTAAAAGCAATAAGACTCGACCCAATTTCCTGTGAGGCTTATTTCACTTTAACTGACTTGAAAGTTGAGATTCTTGCAAATACAGATAAAGATATCCAAAAGGTTATCCGCTTATCCAAGTTCAAATCTATAGCCTATAATCACGATGAAGGTTATCATTTTGCTGAAAAAACAAATAATACATATTGTTATTTAGAGCCACGTCAGGGGAAACAAGTTGAAAATCGGCTTGTTGAATTAGAGAAAAAAGTCGGCCTACTTTCGATTATAGTACCAACATATAATACTGACCTTATTCTGCTGGAAAGGTTAATTAGTTCTGTTAAGTCACAATGGTATAAAAATTGGGAATTGGTATTTGTTGATGATGCCAGTCCACTTGCAGCTACTACTAATTATCTTGATGCACTAGTGTCTCCATCCATAAGAGTTAAAAAACTAGAGAAAAACTTAGGTATCGCTGGTGCTACAAATGAGGCTATTAAACTAACTAAAGGTGAATACGTTGTTTTCCTCGACCACGATGATGAATTTACCCCTGATTGCCTTTATGAATTAGCCTGTGAAATCGAACGAAATGCACCTGATTTTATTTACAGCGACGAAGACAAAATAGCGGCCGATGGTTCTTATACAGAGCCCCATTTTAAACCGGACTGGTCGCCTGATACCATGATGAATACGATGTATACGTGTCATGTTATGTGTATTAAAAAAACGATTTTAGATGTACTAGGTGGACTTAGGTCTTTTTATGATGGTTGCCAAGATTGGGACCTCGTACTGCGTATCTCTGAAATAACTAAAAAAATAAGTCATATTCCAAAGGTTCTTTATCACTGGCGCATAATACCTGCTTCTATTGCTGCCGACCTTGCAGCAAAGCCATACGTAATTGAAGCAACTCAAAGAGTAAGACGCGATGCACTTACGCGACGAGGGCTTGAAGGCTCAGTTGAACCAATAGATAATTATCTAGGGTACTACCGCGTAAAATATTCTATTAGCGGCAACCCGTTAGTTTCTATTATTATCCCGACAAGAGATAATCCGGAAGTACTTGGCCGAGCTATTGACTCTATTTTTGAGAAAAGTACATATAAGAATATTGAAATTATTATTATCGATAACGGGTCGATGAAAGCAGGTACCTTTGATTTCTTTGATGAAATTAAAAATAATGACCGAATTAAAATTATCAGACATGATATTCCCTTTAATTACTCCGAACTAAATAATGTTGGGGTTACGCATGCAGCCGGCGATATCTATATTTTCCTTAATGATGATGTTGAAGTTATTACACCTGACTGGATTGAAGATTTATCTGCATATGCGCAGTTAGAACACGTTGGAGCCGTGGGGGCCAAACTACTCTATCCTAACAGTGAAACAATTCAACATGCTGGAGTTTTGAGTTTGGAATGTGGTCCATCACATGCATTTCTTCGAACAGATGCCAAATCGCCAGGCTATTATATGCGTAATCAACTTGATTATAACTGGCTGGCAGTTACCGGCGCCTGCATGGTAGTAGAAGCATCAAAATATAAGTTGATTGGAGGATTCGATGAGTCATTTCCAATCGCTTATAATGATATGGATATTTGCATACGGTTACATAAAGCAGGTTTTTACAATTTAGTCTGTCAATCTGTTCGCTTATATCACCACGAATCAATAAGCAGGGGAGTCGATGATATCGATCCTGAAAAGTTAATAAGACTCAAAAAGGATATGCGCCAGTTATATTGTGTTCATCCTGATTATTTTCAGTACGATCCTTTTTATAATATTAATTTGCATCCAAATAGTGTGAACTTTGATCTTATTTGATTTTGAGAAAATCCCTATGAGCTTAATTGACCTTGCATTGAAAATAGAAGAATTTAGTGTTATTTCTTTTGATTTTTTTGATACTTTATTTATTCGGAAGCTTGAAGAGCCTGAATCTGTATTTGATCTTGTTGGAGAAAAATTCAAGATCGATCAATTTAGAGCTTTAAGAAAGAGAGCTCAACAATTAGCATTTGTTGAAATGCACAATAAAAATAAAAAAGAGATCTCTCTCGATGATATCTATAATAATTTTCATGAATTAGATGAAGATAAGAAGCATGCCGTCAAGGCATATGAGCTTCAGTTAGAGTTAGATGTTATTTGTCCTAATCAGGAAATGATTCCAGTATTTCTAAAAGCAATAGAATTGGGCAAAAAAGTAGTTATTACTTCTGATATGTATCTTACTTCTCATTATTTTAAAGAGTCTTTAAGTAAATATAACCTTCCTCAGGTTCCCTTATTTATATCGGCTGACTGTGATGCAACAAAGCGTGATTTTGGGGATATTTTCGATATTGTAAAAAATGAGATGAAAGTTGTTGCAGAGCAAATTTTGCATATTGGAGACAATCAACTTGCTGATGTGGATAAAGCACAATCAAAAGGACTGTCCGCCTATCATTATCAAGCAGACTCGATTACACAGAGGAAAAATGTTCCTATATCAGAATCTATTGTAAACGGGTTAACTGATTCGAGAATAAACTCATTTAGTAATGGTAGTGGTGAGCAGTTTGCCTATCAATATGGTGGGCCCACATTGATAGGTTTTAGTCAATGGCTGAAGAAAATTACTATCAATGATAAAATAGATGCTCTATTATATTTAGCCAGAGATGGTTATATGATAAAGAAATATTCGGATAGAAGTTGTAAAGATGATGTTTCTGGACCTGTTGAGGTTTACTTTAAAGGTTCTCGAACTTCATTTATTTTATCTTCCATAAATGATACGAATTTCAACGAATATATTCCATATTTCCTATCAGGTGCATATGAACTTTCTGCGCATGAATTATTAGAACGTATTGGTGTCGTTCCTCCTGCCCAGCATTTATTACATGCATTAGGGTTTGCTGAAAATAAAGCTATCAAAGAAATTAGTTACGACAATATCTATAATCTTCTTAACTCAATGAAGAAAGACATCCTTAAAGTTTGCCGAGCAAATCGGAGGGGGTTGCATCAATTATTAATTGATTTGAACCTTCCTGATAATGCTAATATTGGACTTGTTGATGTTGGCTGGAAAGGTACAACTCAGGAAGCATTCGAAAATGCTATTAAACCTTTCTTTAACTATAAAGTATTTGGGTATTATTTCTGTCTGATTAGTAATACAAGCAGCACTAAAAAATCGATGCTTGATTCTACTACTGTAGGGGAAGAAACTATTAATAAAGTTTATGAGAATAGGGTCGCTTTTGAGTTGCTATTCTCTGCCCCGCACGAAACAATTATTGGTCATGTTCTATCTAATGAAAAAGTGAAGTTTATAGAAGATGAACGTCAAGATAAGGCTCGTTCCTTCTTTGCTCCTTTAGAAAAAGGCATGTCTGAATTCTTTGATATATATGATAATCTAACTTTCAAAATACATCATTTGCCAGAAGATAATGTTCTGATTAAACCGTTTGTTGATTACGCAATTAGTGGTATGTGGAAACAGAACAAGTATATTTTAACTATGCAAAATTTTGACGCTTGGTCCGCTACCAAGAACAAGACTTTTTCGCCAGGACAATATATCTAGGTTGAGGCCGTATGTATAAAAAAAATCAGATTAATAGCAGGATATCTTGGCTTACTGAACAGAAGGATCCTTCGGTATCTGTTTTTTTTGAGATACCGAAAGCTATCCAGTTTTTAATTTCAATTGATGCTGAAGCTCGAAATTTTTATCCTTTAAATAAAGAAAACAGAATTTTAGCTTTTTTTTGGTGGGCAAAAATAAAAGATAAAAATAAAGAGGCAAGTTCAGTTGAATGGCACCTGAATTATAAGGAGCAAGATTACTTAAAGACGCTATCTTTAGATAGTTGGAAGACTGAATTTAAAAAATCACTGCATCAGTATTTGCAAATAAAAAGTGAACTAATTCCAGTAATTGACAATAATATGGAGGCAATATTTCCTCCAGTTTCATTTGGGGACGGTGATTTTTCAATTGCAGTCCCTGGAGAATTGTATTTTTTAGTTGAGTGTAGAGAAGACCTTAGAAGGGCCTTTGATTTAACGAAATTTTCTGGTTTATATGCCATGATTCAATGGTGGAAAAGTGATGGTGCTTCACTATACGTAAAACTATCCTTTTGCCCTGAAGAGATTCTAAATAAGCTACATAGTAAAATTGTTATAAATGAATACAATTCTCTTCCTTTATTCTCTTATTTAATATTGTCCGAAAGGGAAGATCTAAGAAATATTTTTGATCTTAGAACTATCACAGGTCTCATTGGATTCATAGAGTGGTGGAATCTTCATGGTCAAATGAGCTATCCATTATTGAAATGGAGTGGACATGAATTAATTGATAGCCTGAATGAAATTATTTTTTATGGCTCTGGATTGAGACTTCCGCGTTTTATTTCCTTGCTTCTTTTGGAACGAAATGACCTTCATTTTGATATCAGAACATTAAGTGGGATCACTGGGTTAATTAAGTGGTGGAACCATTACGGTAAGTTTAATTATCCACAACTTGGTTGGAATACTGAAGCAACCATTAGCGAGTTGAATGAATTTGCTGATGTTGGCGAGGGGTTCAAACTACCAAGATTTATTTTATTAGTTTTAGAAGAAAGGAAAGACATCCGAGAAGCCTTCGACCTCAAGAAAGTAGCAGGTCTTGATGGATTTTTAGGGTGGTGGCAGTTATACGGTAAGGTAGATTATCCTCAGTTTTATTTTGATACTGAGTTAGCCATGGCGTATAAACAAGAAATGGTTACACTCCCTGTTGGCATAAGTCTTCCACGTTTTCTTTTAGAACTTCAGCAACAACTTCCTGAGTTAACCAGTAGCATTGATATTTCTGATGTTGCAAGCATTTTAGCTTTGATAAGTTGGTGGCAAGAATATGGCTTTAAAAAAATTCAGTGTTTTGATGCTTACTTAGACCTAAATAGCTTAAGGTTGTTTGCAACAGTTCTTAAAAATGGTAGAAAAATTCCCTTAATTCTTGATGCTATTTTTGAAAGTAGAAAAGATTTGCAGGCTATTTTTAAGAATGAAGATGTTGTCAATTATAAAGAATTGGTTGCTTGGTGGAACATGCATGGACGGTTTGAGTATTCTATACTCGGAAATGCATTGCTTGAGATTACAGCTGAAAATAACGTTGATATAACGCTTAGTACCATTAGTCATAAACCTCTTGGCATTAATATTGTGGGATTTCCTCAAGGTACTCTTGGGTTGGGCGAGGATGCCAGGCTTGCAGGTCAAGTCATTGAAAGTCTAGGGTTAGATGGTGTTTATATCAATGCCCCTATACCTGGACCTGCAAAAACGGTTATGCCAGAAGGTAAGTTGCCTATCGTAAAAAATTGTAGATTTTCTACAACATTATTTTGTTTGCCTCCTACTGAAATGATTCGTTTGGCAATTGAAGGCGGGCAACATTTAATCGATAATGATGAATATAAGATTGGTGCATGGCCATGGGAATTACCGCATTGGCCAGCCTCTTTTGCTCGAGTAAGAGATTTTGTAGATGAAATCTGGGCACAGAGTGAATATGTAAAGGATTGTTTTCTAAAAGAAGGGCATACGCCAGTACATAAAATGCCAATGGCGGTTACTATTCCTCAACCTGATGCAGATCTCCGCGAGCAACTTGGTATTACGGATAATTCTTTTGTTTATTATTTGATGTTTGATGGCAACTCTTGGCTTTCTCGCAAAAATCCAATTGCTGGTGTGTTAGCATTTCAGCAAGCATTTGCGGCATCAAGTGAATATCAGAATGTTAGATTATTGATTAAAGCAATGAATATCAATGCAAATGATCCTATGTGGCAGAAAATTGTGCATATGGCGAATCAGGATAGTCGTATTATCATCATTACAGAACGAATGGATAGACAAACGCTAATAAATATGATGAATGCATGCGACTGTTATATTTCACTACATCGTAGCGAAGGATTTGGACGAGTTATTGCGGAAGCGATGCTGTTAGGTCAACCGGTGGTAGCAACCAATTTTTCTGGTAATGTTGATTTTTGCAAAAAGGATACCGCTTTCCTGGTTGATGGTGATCTATTACCTTTGCAGCAAGGTGATTACATATTCTTTGAAGGTCAGTATTGGTGTGATCCTGACATCGATACCGCTGCAATGCAGCTATTGAAAATATACGAAGATAACTCACTGCGTCAAGAAGTTGCCTTGTCGGGGCAGTCATTGATTCAGCGGAATTATTCAGTTTCGGCAGTTGCTGCTTTCTACTCAGAACGATTTCAGGAAATAAGTAAATATAATGGCTATAAACCGTAATATTTTCATATATGCCCCAGATATCCATGAAGGGGATGCAGTAGGAAACCATTGTCTTGGGCTTGCACAAGTTTGTAGCCGTTTGGACTATAACGTGTATATCTATGCCCAACGTTACAGTACACAGATGCAAGCAGTCTCTATTCTCAATGCTTCTGAGTTGGTTACCAGTATATCGAGTGATGATATCCTTTTTGTGAGTTATTCTATTTATGACTCATTGCTTGATGAGCTGTTGCTGTTGCCTTGCAACAAAGTATGCTATTACCATGATGTGACGCCGTATGAACTTCTGGAAGCATATGAACCTGTGACGGCTGAGCTGTGTAAAAAATCATTGCAGCAGTTGCCATTACTTGGCAAATTTAATCGACTAGTGGCTACATCTCATTTTTCGGCAAACCGATTGAGTGAGTTTGTGCGTGATCACAATTTTGATATCGTCCCACCTGTCTTTGAAGATTTTGGATTGCTTAAATACGACAGCAAACCCAATCCTATAACTAATTCAAAGTATTTTGATTTATTATATGTCGGTCGTATAGTACCTCATAAGAAAATTGAGGACCTTATCAGCTGCTTTAGTCTGCTTCCAGCAAAAGATGATATCCAATATAGGCTATTCATTGTCGGCAGCATGCCAAATTACGAATATAATAAAATGCTGTTTAATTATGCCAGGCAGCTCGGTGTTTCTGCAAAAGTGACCTTTACCGGGACTTTGTCAGAAGCAGATTTGTTATATCGCTTCCAGTCTTCCGACGCCTATTTGACCATGAGTTTACATGAGGGTTTCTGCATACCAGTTCTTGAGGCTATGCACTTTGGTATCCCTGCGATTATACGTTGTGGAACAGCAGCCGATGATTTACCTTCAGATACAACCCTGATTGTGGACTCGGTAGATGAAGCCGCTGCTATTATTCCTACGTTACGTGAAAAAACACCATCCGGTACCGCTTATACCCAGCGTGCTGAACAAATCCTTGCGCAAACCCGAGATGAAATATGGGGCGCTATTTTTTCTGATCTTTAATTAGAAGCTGTCAATATGTCCTATCCAAGAGTGCTTATTACTACTTACCATCACGCTTTCCTTGTTAAAGGTGGCGGTGAATATGAAATATTCTCTATCGCAGATACATTGAAGCAACAAGGGCTAATTGTTGATGTTTATGGCCCGTATTCTCGTTCCTTAGATGATTATGATGTGGTCCTTCATTTTTCCGTCCATGGCGGTGGTCTGGAGCTTTTGGAGCAGGTTAAAGAGGCAAATAAGCCAATTATTTTGTGGCCTAACTTATGGGTCCGGGAAGGCGATAGCGTTTCACCTGATCTAATCAGCTCATATTTAGCACTGTCTGATGCTGTCGTGTTCAAGTCTGTCGCTGAGAAAAATAACTTTTCTCGTTATTTTGAACTACCGGAAGAGAAATGTCGCGATATCAATATATGTGTCGATGGCTCTTATCTTAACGCTGCACCGCCCGATCTATTTAAGACCTTATACGGACTGGATAAATATGCTATCTGGTTTGGGGTTATCGAAAGTAATAAAAACCAACTACAGGCCGTTCAGGTTCTTCGCGAGAAAGGCATTAAATTGGTATTGGTCGGCAGTGCGCGAACCAAGTCTTATCTCCAGGCTTGTCTGGATGCCGGTGGTGAGGATATTCTGGTTATACCTAATTTACCTTACAAATCTGAAATCGTGCGTTCTGCGTTACAAGGCGCAATGTTCTATATTGAGGTAGGTCATGAACCGGCTGGATTATCAGCCATTGAAGCTGGTTTGTCAGGATGTAAACTCGTTTTAAGTGACTCAGAATGGTCCAGAGAGCATTTCGGTGACAATGCATTTTATGCTGACCCAAAAAGTAAAGAAAGCCTGAGTAATGCTGTAGACGCAGTCCTTGCCGCTGACTTATCTTCAACAGCTTTGACGGATTCGCTACAGCGTTTCTGTCTGCCTAAAGCGGCAGATCCACTGATTAATATTCTGCAGAGTTTTACGCGATGAGATTATTTCTATTTCGTCATGGTCTATCAAATGCGAATAAGGCCCGTTTGGTTACCGGGACACCAGAGGACTCCTTGTCATTTGAAGGAATCGTACAGGCAAAACGTTTAGCTACCTGGGTTGAAGAAGTTAACATTAAGGCTGATTTCTATACTTTCAGCCATTGGCAACGTGCACAGCAAACAGCAAAATGTATTTTTGCTGATGTTAGTTGGTATGAAGATAGGCGGATCGGTGAAACATTTGCCGGTAGTGTTGCCGATTTACCTCTGCAGCAGTTTTTACACGAACAACCTGATTTCTACCTTAATCCTGAGAACCACTATCCTGATGGCGAATCCCATCTTGATTTACAGCAAAGGGTGAAAACCTGGTTTCATGAGTTGGTTGATAGCTCGTACCGTAATGTGGTGGCCGTGACCCATGCCGGTCCGATAGCTTGTATACTGCATGACATCTTAGATATTCCTATGTCGCGCTTTCCTGCCATACTTCCGCAGAATGCGACCTTGACTGTTATCGATGCCGAACGCAAAGGCGGGAAAATTGTCACAAAGTTGATCGGATTATCGTTAGGTGCAACTGAAAATCTGCATGCTTCTCTCAAAGGATAAATAATGCGTGTTGTTGCTTTACAGCGGGAATCTCATGTTGCCGTAGGTGTTCCCTCATTATCCGTCTCTGCGAGGATCACTGAGGTGCTTGAATATATGCAGTTTCAGGGCAAGCTTGTCTATGCATCAATTTCCGAGTCTGATCCAGTAGCTTTAAATGCTATTGAGTGGGCTGATGTACTGATACTGAGTAAGCACAGTTCACAACAAGCTCTTGATATTACTCGTGAGGCGAAAAGAAAAAATGTCAAAGTCATTTATGATATCGATGACTGGATTTTTTCATTTCCAACATATAGCGCAGCAGCTCAGCAGAGTCAGCGTCTGCCAGTAATACATGAAATACTTTCTTTAGCTGATATTGTTACGGTTGCAAACGATTATCTATTAGACCGTGTTGCCAGTTTTTTGCCAGATGTCGTTCTGGTACCGAACGGAATGTGGGTGGATAAATATGCAACTCGTGAATCTGTACTATCGCGTGACAATAATACACATAAAATTATTTTCACTAATGCTGATATGATTAAAATGCAGGCTTCCAAAGAGATGCTCTTTACGGCACTGCAAGTTTTTTTCACCAAGAATAAAAATTATACTCTTGATTTTTATGGTGATCCTTTCCCAGAAATGCATTCTTTACCATTTTTATATTTTACCAACAGAATGCCTTATGACAGCTATATGCGTGCATTAGTGTCTGGTAAATATGAGTTTTCTATTTCCCCACTGGGAAGTTCCGAAGACACCGAGGCGGTGAGTTTTAATCAGTGTAAAAACCCATTCAAATATCTCAATTATGGTTGTGCGGGTGTGCCAGGTATTTATTCTAATGCTACTATTTATGAGAATGCCGTTGATGACCGTCAGACCGGTATATTGATCGAAAATGATTACCTTTCATGGCTTGATGCACTGCAAGTCATGGCAACAGATCGTAAGTTAAGAAAAAATATAGCAAAAAACGCATTCGATGACGTGAACAACAACTACCATATTAAAACAAGTGCTGATGTACTGGCTGATATTATATTTAGTCGCTAATGTTTTTGTATTTTTAGTTAAAGAAACTAATGTTGGTTTTCATTGATTCTCCACTCTGTATTATTTGAATGATTTCTGGAAGAATTTTAAGCCGAGAGCGAATTATGACATCACTTATATTACCCGTCATCATGGCGGGTGGTGCCGGGACGCGTCTGTGGCCGCTTTCTCGCACGCATTTTCCTAAGCAGTTTCTTTCACTTACCAGTGAAAATACTTTATTTCAAGATACCTTGTCACGTATCGATCAAGATAATTATGCCGATCCACTTATTGTCTGCAATAACGATCATCGTTTTTTAGTCGCCGAACAATTACGCCAGCAGGCTCTTTCACACAGTGGGATTATCCTGGAACCCGCAGCCAGGAATACTGCACCAGCAATTGCTTTGGCAGCACTAAAAGCTATTCAGGATAATCCTGACGCTATTCTTTTAATTCTTGCTGCTGACCACTATATTGATGATATTGCTAAATTTAATAATACCGTAAACAGTGCCTTACCGTTAGTTGAAAAAGGCAAAATGGTTACGTTTGGCGTTTGCCCGACTGCCCCGGAGACCGGATATGGTTACATCAAAAGTGGTGAGCCTGTCGAGGACGCTTTTAGCGTAGCAAGCTTTGTTGAAAAACCAGTTAGATCTATTGCTGAGAGTTATCTGGCGGCAGGTGGATATTATTGGAACAGTGGTATATTCCTGTTCAAAGCATCCCAATATATTGCTGAATTAGAAAAGTACTGTCCAGAAGTATTGAGTGCCTGTCAAAATGCGCTGCAGAATTCTCACCAGGATCTGGATTTCATCCGACTGGATAGCAATGAATTTGAAAAATCACCTGATATTTCAATTGACTATGCGGTCATGGAGCGTACGACTGATGCTGTAGTTATGCCTCTGGATGTCAAATGGAACGATGTTGGTTCATGGTCAGCCCTGTGGGAAATCGGTGATAAAGACTCAAGCGGCAACGTAGTACGTGGCGATGTGCTTCTTGAAAATACGCAAAATTGTTATATCAATGCAGGAAGTAAACTTGTAACAACTGTTGGGCTCAAGGATATTATTGTCGTTGAGACCAGGGATGCTGTTCTGGTGGCCGATAAACAACAAGTACAACAGGTAAAGTTAATCGTCAACAGACTACAACAGGAAGGTCGTAAAGAAGCGTTGCAGCACAAAGAAGTCTTTCGTCCCTGGGGATATCATGATGATATCTCAGAGGGGGACCGTTATCAGGTTAAAAGAGTTTATCTCAAACCTGGTCATAAAATTTCACCTCAAATCCATTATCATCGCACAGAGCATTGGATTGTTGTTTCGGGTACTGCCAGAGTATTAAAAGGGGACGATGTTTTCGTTTTGGCCGAAAATGAATCAACGTATATCCCTGTCGGCGTTGCTCATTCACTTGAAAATCCTGGTAGTGTGCCATTGGAATTGATTGAGATACATTCTGGTCTCTATTTGTCGGAAGATGATATTGTGCGATTGGATGGAAATAATCCTGTTAAGTGAATCTTGGAAGCGATGATGAACAAATCATATGATATGCCATGCTTTAAACTTTATGATATTCGCGGGAAAATTGGCCAAGAATTAAATACTGAAATCGCCTACCGTATTGGACGTGCTTACTCGCAGTATTTAAAACCTAAGAATATTGCCATTGGCGGTGATGTTCGCTTAACAACAGACTCATTAAAGTCTGCCCTTGCTGAAGGGTTGATGGATGCGGGGACCAATGTCATTGACCTTGGATTGACGGGTACCGAAGAAATTTACCACGCCGCTTTTTCCATGGCTGTTGATGGTGGTATTGAAGTTACAGCCAGCCATAATCCAATTGATTATAATGGTATGAAGTTAGTGGGTAAAAATTCAGTGCCCATTAGCGGCAGTAATGGCCTTCGTGAAATTCAGGAACTTGCCGAACAGGGAATTTTCCCCGAGATATCGCATCGCGGGACTTATACTAAAGTCTCTAATCTAAATAATTATATCGACCATCTATTCACTTATCTTTCCCTTGATTCCCTTAAGCCGATGCGTTTGGTTGTCAATGCCGGGAATGGTGCTGCGGGGCATGTTATCGATGAGATTGAAAAGCGGTTTCATCAGCTTCAGATTCCCGTTGAGTTTATCAAGATTCATCATGAAGTCGACGGTACCTTTCCTCATGGTATCCCCAACCCACTATTACCTGAATGCCGGGCTGATACCTCACGCGCAGTGATTGAGACCGGTGCGGATATGGGCATTGCCTGGGATGGCGATTTTGACCGCTGCTTCCTCTTTGATGAGGGCGGAAATTTTGTAGAAGGCTACTACATTGTCGGGTTACTTGCAGAAGCTTTCCTGCAAAAAAATCCTGGCGAAAAAATAATTCACGATCCGCGATTAGTCTGGAATACCCAAGATATTGTTTCCCAAACCGGTGGCATTCCAGTTATGTCTAAAACCGGTCACGCATTTATTAAAGAAAGAATGCGTGCTGAAGATGCGATCTATGGCGGAGAGATGAGCGCGCATCACTATTTCCGCTCTTTTGCTTATTGTGATTCGGGAATGATCCCTTGGTTACTGGTTGCTGAATTATTATCAATCAAGAACTTAAAACTTTCTGAAGCTGTGGATTCGCGTATTAAATTATATCCGTCATCGGGTGAACTAAACATGACGTTAGCTGATCCGCAAACTGCAATAGATAGTTTACAACAACATTACCTCAACCAGGCTATTGCCACCAACGACATTGATGGTTTGAGCATGGAGTTTGCTGACTGGCGCTTTAATCTTAGAAGTTCCAATACTGAACCCGTTGTAAGACTAAATGTTGAATCAAGACATCAGCCTGAGTTGATGCAAAAGAAAACGGACGAGATTATTAATATTTTAAAATCATTTAGTTGATTGGTTATTTGTTGTTTTGAGGTCAGGGGATATGGCTGCTTGACACTTTTAAAAATATAGTTTATTCGTATATAATGAAAATCTTACACGTGTACAGAACCTGCTTTCCTGAAACGAAAGGTGGACTTGAACAAGTCATACGTTTTATTACTCAGGGAGTTCAGCATTATGGTATTGAGTCTAAAATTTTATCTCTTTCTGATGAAGCTGATAAGAATTTTTCCTTCGAAGGTACCGAGATTATCTTAAAGAAGAAAAGTTGGGAAATTTCATCAAATGGCTTTTCTTGGGGTTTAATTAGCGAGTTTCGTAAATTAGCTGATTGGGCAGATGTGATTAACTATCATTATCCATGGCCAAGTGGTGATGTGCTTAGCTTGTTTGCTAAAAGCGACAAGCCTTCCGTGGTCACCTATCATTCGGATATTGTTAAACAGCGACTTTTAAAACATCTTTATAAACCTCTTGAACGTCATTTCCTTACTAATGTCAGCCGTATTATTGCTACCTCTCCGCAATATGTCGAAACCAGCCTTACATTAAGACCCTTTAAAAACAAATGCTCGGTAATTCCCTTAGGTATTGAACCCGATTCATACCCACCTGCAAAAACCGATAATTTAGCCAAATGGCAGCAAACCGTTGGGACGGGATTTTATTTGTTTGTTGGTGTTTTACGTTATTACAAAGGCTTGCACTACCTGATTGATGCGGCAGAAATATCAGGTCTTCCGGTTATTATTGCAGGTAATGGCCCGTTGCGTGAAGAGCTCGAAGCACGGGTGTCACAAAAGAAACTGCAAAACGTACGTTTTGTTGGACATATTAGCGATGAGGATAAAATCTCACTGCTGACCCTGTGCAAAGCATTTGTATTTCCTTCTCATCTGCGCTCCGAGGCGTTTGGGATTTCTTTGCTTGAGGCTCAATTATTTGCCAAACCTATAATAAGCTGTGAGGTTGGCTCTGGATCGAGCTATGTAAATAGCAATGGTGAAACAGGTTTTATTGTGCCCGCTGGGGATGTTCGAGCCATTGCGGATTGCATGATGCGCCTTGAAAGTGACCCACAACTTTGCAAGGCCATGGGTGATAAAGGACGCCAAAGAATGTTGTCAATGTTTACTGCAAAAGAAATGGCGCGCCGTTACGCGGAAGTTTATCAAGAGTTAGTTTAGCCGGTGGCCAAGCGGCTTTTCCCTTGTTGCCATGTTTTGATTTAACGCTTTACCTATAGAATGAGGCTGACTGACCATCATACTCTTTACATGGCCAGTTAGCCCATAAGCCGTTATGGCTTTTTAAATAACTTCGCGGTATATCCAGTATGCGGGTGGGGATGCGTTGAATAATATTCTGAGAAGTAATGCTTGTACAAACGGGTATATACTTCTTGTGTCTGCTTGAGAAGTGGAGGGTAGTTATCCTCGGCATCTGCTTTATCTATTACTTCTCCAATTCCCGCGACTACTTCACGTTCAAAATCATTCAAGCAGTAAGTTAAGCTCTTGATATGATCCTGAGAGTAAGCGACTACCTTAATATCATGTCTTAGGGTAATAAAAGTGCTAAGCAATCTTTCAATGATAAAGGGTAAAAAGGGGGCTGGGTCTGTGTGGGTGGTATTTTCGAGCACGCCTTTGCTAATGGCACTATCTGGATTGTTCAGTAAGTAATTTTCTATCGGTATCAATATTTCTTCAGCATACAGCTGCCAGAAGCGAGGTGCCCCGAGCCAAAAATTAGAATAACAAAGTGTACTGTGGTTCTGACGTGGCAATGAATATAGATTAATATCAATATTACAGGC
Source organism: Rouxiella aceris (assembly GCF_012933545.1). Taxonomy (GTDB): domain Bacteria; phylum Pseudomonadota; class Gammaproteobacteria; order Enterobacterales; family Enterobacteriaceae; genus Rouxiella; species Rouxiella aceris. The sequence continues at coordinate 120,939 of NZ_JAADJU010000007.1, forward strand.
AGTAAGCAGATCTTGCGCACGTCTTGTGATGCCAGGATGAAAAACTTCACCATGCATCCAGACATTGTAAGAAATATAAGCCAAAGGCGGGAATGCATTAATTATATATATATCAGCTTGTTCAGATTCGTTGATGAAATCGATCAGCTTTTGTCCAGATATCATTGTCTTAAGAGTGAACTTCGGCGAAATCACTCCTGAGTAATCATATTGTTGATACTGCCTGCTTTTATAAAAATCCAGTAAGATTCTGAATTCTCGCCACTCTGCATGGTTGTTATTATGTAATTTCAGCGCCTGAAAAGCAGCCTCATGTAGGGTTTGCCCTTCCGCATACAGTGGCTCAAAAATCCCCAAGGTTTTTTCATTCATTTATCAACTCCAACATTTAATGCCGATGATTTCTAAGTAATTTTGTATCATCGGTCATTTCGCTGTACATCTCGGTAATCGATGATCTCCCCGATTTTGGTTTGCATTGTAGTCATCCACTATGCTGAGTACCAGCGCTAGTTTTAAGCAGATGAATAGGGTGGTTACGAAATATCCAAAAAGTATTGCCATGCATTAACAGGCTATTGCAGGTTTGTTTTGAAGTGATGCACCGTAGCAGTAGAATAAATCATAATATCATCAAGAGATTTATAAGACTGCATGGCTTGTTGGAGATTACAGCAATTTCAGCACCGCTCTTTTTGACCTGCAATCCCCCTTTGTTACCGGTAAAGTGTCGATTGCACAGAAATCCGCCGTGGAGAGGGATCAGGCTGGGAGAGATGCTGGTGTGAGATGCCCTCCATACCCGCCAGGCCAATTAATTTGCCGAGAGTTATGGCTGTGATAGGTACACCCTTGGTGATTCTGATGTACAATGTTTAAGTTCATTTGTATGGCGCGGCATGTATAAACCCACTAACAACAGGGGCTTGAGGCTTGCCGGGCTATCGACTATTTCAGACAGGAGTTGCTAATGTCCAAACAACAGATCGGCGTCGTTGGTATGGCGGTCATGGGCCGTAACCTGGCGCTCAATATTGAGAGCCGTGGTTATTCCGTTTCCATTTTTAACCGTTCTGGCGACAAGACCGATGAAGTCGTTGCCGAGAATCCGGGTAAAAATCTGGTTCCGTACAAAACCGTCGAAGAGTTTGTTGAGTCACTGGAAAAACCACGCCGTATTCTGCTGATGGTGAAAGCAGGCGAAGCAACGGATAAAACCATCGCCTCGCTGACCCCACACCTTGATAAAGGTGACATCCTTATCGATGGCGGCAACACCTTCTATAAAGATACCATCCGTCGTAACAAAGAACTTTCTGCTCAGGGCTTTAACTTTATCGGTACCGGCGTTTCCGGTGGTGAAGAGGGCGCACTGAAAGGCCCATCCATTATGCCTGGTGGTCAGAAAGAAGCTTACGAACTGGTTGCGCCTATCCTCGAGCAGATTGCTGCTCGTGCAGAAGACGGCGATGCCTGTGTAGCTTACATTGGCGCAGACGGTGCCGGTCACTATGTGAAAATGGTACACAACGGTATCGAATACGGCGATATGCAACTGATTGCCGAAGCCTATTCACTGCTTAAGCAGTCTCTGGGTCTGAGCAATGAAGAGCTGGCAACGACTTTCGCCGAGTGGAACAAAGGCGAGCTGAGCAGCTACCTGATCGATATCACCAAAGATATCTTCACCAAGAAAGACGAAGCCGGTAAGTATCTGGTTGACGTGATCCTGGATGAAGCAGCAAACAAAGGCACCGGTAAGTGGACCAGCCAAAGCTCGCTGGATCTTGGCGAACCGCTGACGCTGATTACTGAATCTGTATTTGCCCGTTACCTTTCTTCGCTGAAAGACCAACGCGTAGCCGCTTCCAAAGTATTGAGCGGTCCTGCGGTCAAAGCCTTTGCCGGTGATAAGGCAGAATTTGTCGAAAAAATTCGTCGCGCTCTGTACCTGGGTAAAATCGTTTCTTATGCTCAGGGCTTCTCACAGCTGAAAGCAGCTTCTGAAGAAAATAACTGGGATCTGAACTACGGCGAAATTGCCAAGATCTTCCGCGCCGGTTGTATTATCCGCGCCCAGTTCCTGCAGAAAATCACCGACGCCTATGAAGAAAACGCGGCTATTGCCAATCTGTTGCTGGCCCCTTACTTCAAAAACATTGCTGACGAATATCAGCAAGCGCTGCGTGATGTGGTGTCTTATGCCGTGCAGAACGGTATTCCAACGCCAACCTTCTCTGCTGCGATCAACTATTATGACAGCTACCGCAGTGCGGTGCTGCCAGCTAACCTGATCCAGGCACAGCGCGATTACTTTGGTGCTCATACTTACAAACGCACTGATAAAGAAGGCGTATTCCATACCGAATGGATGGAATAATCGTCAACGGCGGGTGAGTGATATCACCCGCCAGATAATAAAAAACCGCTGAGGTGTGATACCTCAGCGGTTTTTTTGTGTCTAAAGCCCGCTTATTTGGCGTGGCGTTGACGCAGATTCTCAATCACTGTACTAAGATCCAAATCCTGGTCCTGCAGCAGCACTAACAGGTGGTAAATCAGGTCAGAGGCTTCGTTTTTCAGTTCAAAGCGATCGTTAACCGTGGCCGCCAGGGCGGTTTCAACCCCTTCTTCACCCACTTTTTGCGCAATACGTTTGGTGCCGCTGGCATAAAGTTTGGCGGTATAGGAGCTGGCCGGATCGGCGGTTTTACGCTCTGCCAGCAGTTGTTCAAGCTGATAGAGGAAACCCCAGTCGCTGCTCGCCGGGTGGAAGCAGCTGTTGGTACCTTTATGGCAGGTCGGGCCAACCGGGTGCACCAGGATCAGCAGTGAGTCATTATCACAATCCGGGGTGATGCTGACTACGTTCAGGAAGTTGCCGGAGCTTTCGCCCTTGGTCCACAGACGTTGTTTGGTACGCGAGAAAAAGGTCACTTTCGCGGATGACTGCGTTACGCTCAGTGCTTCCTGGTTCATATAGCCCATCATCAGTACTTCACCCGAAACGGCATGTTGCACAATGGCCGGCATCATATGGTCGGTTTTTTCCCAGTCCAGCTGACTAAGTTGTTGTTCGCTCAACATCAGCGGTTGTACCACGGGTTTTACTTCTTGATTACTCACAAGCGGATCTCCACGCCTTGATCGGCCAGATAGCGTTTAAGCTCGCCGATATTGATAATTTGTTTGTGGAACACCGAGGCGGCCAGGGTGCCGTCGACTTTTGCCTGATCGAAGGCATCAAAAAAATGTTCACGGGTGCCGGCACCGCCGGAGGCGATCAAGGGCACGTGGCAAACTTCGCGGATCATCTTCAACTGTTTAAGATCATAGCCGTTGCGCACGCCATCCTGATTCATCATATTGAGCACAATTTCACCGGCTCCGCGTTCCTGCACTTCTCTGACCCAGTCCAGTGTCTGCCAGCGGGTGATTTTAGTGCGCGCTTCGTCGCCGGTAAACTGATGCACCTGATAGGTATCGCTTACCGCATCGTGCCAGGTATCGATACCTATCACGATACATTGTACGCCGTAGCGGTCTGCCAGACGACTGATCAGCGTGGGGTCGGCCAGCGCCGGGGAGTTAATAGAGATTTTGTCGGCACCAAATTGCAGGATATTGCCAGCATCTTCAATACTTTTAATACCACCGGCGACGCAGAAGGGAATATCGATCACTTCTGCCACGCGGGAGATCCAGCTTTTATCCACCACGCGTCCGTCCGAAGAGGCGGTGATATCATAAAATACCAGCTCATCGGCACCTTCTTCGGCGTAACGTTTGGCCAGCGGCACAATATCGCCGATGATCTCATGATTACGGAACTGCACGCCTTTGACTACCTGACCGTCTTTTACATCCAGGCAGGGAATTATCCGTTTTGCCAGCATGAAATTGCCTCCGTTACGTTAAATTTGCCATCGAGCAGGGCGCGACCGACGATCACCCCTTTGACACCGCTGCCGCGCAGGGCGGCAATATCGTCCAGGCAGCCAATGCCACCAGAAGCCTGAAACGCCACCTGTGGGAAACGCTGGCAAACCTCACGGTAAAGCTCAACGTTAGAACCGGCAAGGGTGCCATCACGGGAGATATCGGTGCAGAGTACGTGTTTCAGGCCAAAAGGCAGAAACTGTTCCACGACCTGCTCCAGCGTCGAGTCAGAGTTTTCCTGCCAGCCGCTGACTGCGACCTGTTTGTTGCCCGCGTTATCAATACGCACATCGAGCGCCAATACCAGAGCGTCGGCACCAAAGCGGGTGAACCATTGTTGTACCATTTCCGGCTGCTTAACGGCGGTGGAACCGACCACTACGCGTGCTACACCGGCCTCCAGCAGTGCCGCCACGTCTTCTTCGCTGCGAATACCACCCCCCACCTGCACCGGAATATTCACGCCAGCGACCAATTGCTTAAGTAACGGGATCTGGCGGGCTGCCGGATCTTTGGCACCGGTAAGATCCACCAGATGCAGCACCTCGGCCCCTTGCGCCTGATAATCCTGTAAACGCGGCAGTGGCGAATTGCCATAATCACGTTGCTGACCGTAATCGCCCTGATGCAAACGCACCACACTGCCTTCGATTAAATCCAAAGCGGGGATAATCATGCTGTTTACATCTCCAGAAAGTTTTTCAACAACTGCGCACCGGCGGCCCCCGAACGTTCCGGGTGGAATTGCACGCCAAAGAAGTTATCTTTCGCCACCGCCGCGGTAAAGGGTTCGCCGTACAGCGTCTGCGCGATGGTGTACTCGCACACCGGCATCGCAAAGCTGTGCACAAAATAGAAGTAGGCGTCTTTATCAATATTGCGAAACAGCGGGTGACCCGCCTGGGCGGATACTTTATTCCAGCCCATATGGGGTAACGGCAAGCCGACGTCAGGCATTCTTTTAACCGGCACATCGATAATGCCGAGGGTATCAATGCCGCCGCTCTCTTCACTGGCGGCCGCCAGCAACTGCATGCCCAGGCAAATACCCAGCACCGGCTGGGTACAGGCTTTAATCAGGCTAACCAGCTCACGCTCTTGCAACTGGTCCATGGCTGCCTGGGCAGTACCTACACCGGGCAGAAACAGTTTGTCGGCGCGCAGGACAATCTCGGGATCCCGGCTGATAGTCGGCGTATAGCCCAGACGTTGCACGGCGTAATTGACCGAGGAGAGGTTGGCACAGCCGGTATCAAGGATCACCACGTTCATCACAGCACTCCTTTTGAGCTGGGCAGGGTGTTGCCATCAACGCGGATCGCCTGACGCAGTGTGCGGCCAAAGGCTTTAAACAGGCTTTCAACACGGTGATGATCGTTTTTACCTTTGGTTTTCAGGTGCAGGGTGCAGCCCATGGCGTAGGAGAGCGAACTGAAAAAGTGTTCTACCATTTCGGTGCTGAGATCGCCGACGCGTTGATAGCTAAACTCGGCTTTATATTCCAGGTGCGGACGACCGGAAATATCCAGAGCACAACGGGCCAGGCATTCATCCATTGGCAGCACAAAGCCGAAGCGCGCGATGCCACGTTTGTCACCCAGGGCTTTATTCAGCGCTTCGCCCAGTGCCAACGCGGTATCTTCTACCGTGTGGTGATCGTCAATATAGAGGTCACCACCGACCTGGATATTCATACGAAAGCCGCCGTGGGTGGCGATTTGATCGAGCATATGGTCAAAGAAACCCACGCCGGTTTTGATTTTGCTGCCGCCTTCGCGATCCAGCCAGACTTCGACCTCAATAGCGGTTTCGCGGGTCACGCGATTGACTTTGGCATAGCGGTCACGTTGTGTCAGCTGCTTGGCAATGGCCGCCCAGCCCAGATTTTCACGTTGATAACGTAAACCGGCAATGCCCATATTTTGCGCCAACTGGATATCGGTATCGCGGTCGCCGATAACATAGCTGTTCGCTACGTCCATCACCGGGTTTTCCAGATACTCTTTGACCAGCAGGGTTTTTGGCTTGCGGCAGGCGCAGTGATCGGCCGGCAGATGCGGACAGATCAGCACCTCATCAAACACCACCCCTTGCGAGGTCAGCACCTGCATCATCAGGTTATGCGGGGGATCAAAGGTCTCCTGAGGGAAACTGTCGGTACCCAGGCCATCCTGATTGGTGATCATCACCAGTTTAAAACCGGCACTTTGCAGCGCCAGCAGCGCCGGGATCACCTGTGGTTCAAAGGCCAGTTTATCCAGGCGATCGACCTGGAAATCTTCAGGTGGTTCGGCAATCAAAGTACCATCGCGGTCGATAAAAAGAATTTTCTGCAAAATTGGCGGTTGGCTCACATTGGCTCCTTACTGGCGCTGACGGTTTCACTAATGGATGAGTTGGCGCCCGGTAAAGGACGTAATGCGTCAACCACGCGCTGACACTCTTGACGTGTGCCAATAGTAATACGTAAACAGCCGGAAAGTCCCGGTTGTTTATTCTGGTCGCGCAGGATAATACCTTGATCCCACAGTGTTTTAAAAACCGCACTGGCAGCGCTGAATCGGGCCAGCAAATAATTGCTTTCGCTGGTGAATACCTGCTCGACGCAGGCGGTCTGTTGCAGCTGTTGTTGTAGCCACAGACGATTTTCACTAATTTCAGCCACGCGGGCGCGCATCAGTGCCAGTCCCTGATCGCTTAACGCCTGGGCGGCAATATCTGCAACCGGCGTGGAGAGTGGATAGGGGGCGATTACCTTCATCAGAACATCAATCAATTCAACGTTAGCCAGGGTAAATCCGCAGCGCAGACCGGCGAGAGCGAAGGCTTTAGACAAAGTGCGCAAAATGGCCAGATGCGGATAGTCCTGCAACCAGCCAGCCACTGTGGCCTGCGGGCAAAACTCGATATAGGCTTCATCGACGGCCACAATGGCTTTGCCACGAGTGGTTTCCAGCAGAGAGCGAATATCGTCAGGATTAATCAGATTACCGGTAGGGTTGTTTGGGCTACAAACATACACCAGCTTTACGCCGTCCAGCGCTTGCTCAATGGCCGGCAAATCCAACTGCCAGTCGGCTTTGGCCATGACGGTACGGCCTTCTACGCCAAAGGTTTCGGCACTGACGCTATACATGCCGTAGGTTGGCGGGCAATAAAGAATGGCATCTTTACCCGGTTCGCAGAAGGCGCGGATCAGCAGTTCAATGCTCTCATCGGCACCGCGACACACCAGCACCTGCTCCGGCTGCACACCGGCGTAGGCGGCATAACGGCGGATCACTTCCACCGGTTGACACTCCGGATAACGATTGAGGTTTTGCGAAGTCAGGGCAAAGCTCGGCGGCAGCGGGTACTCATTGGCATTCAGCCAGACGTCGCCGCTACCACCCAGTCGCCGCGCAGATAAATAGGGCGTCAGTTGCTGGACATTATCCCGCGCCAGCGTCATGACGGAGGCAGTGTTATTGGTGGTCTCGCTCATCATTTTTGCTCCATCAGGGCGGCAACGCGCAGAGTCACGGCATTTTTATGGGCGGTGAGCTGCTCGGCCTGGGCCAGGGTTTCAATGGTCGGTGCCAGTGCCAGTAAACCGGCTGGAGTTAACTGTTGTACCGTCATGCGTTTTTGGAAATCCGCCAGACCCAGGCTGGAACAGGTGGCGGTATAACCGTAAGTCGGTAACACATGGTTGGTGCCCGAGGCATAGTCTCCGGCAGACTCCGGTGACCAGTCGCCGAGGAATACCGATCCGGCGCTGGTAATGCTGTCAACCAACGCTTCTGGCTCGCGGGTTTGCAGTATCAGGTGCTCAGGTCCGTAGGCGTTGCTGATTTCAATACACTGCGCCAAATCACGGGTGACGATCAGGCGGCTGCTGGCCAGCGCCTGGCGGGCAATGTCGCTACGCGATAGCGTTTGCAGCTGGTTTTCAACCGCAATGGCGACTGCCGTGGCCATGTCGCGGTCTGGGGTCAGCAAAATGACCTGGGAATCGGGTCCATGTTCCGCCTGTGACAGCAAATCAGATGCCACAAAATCAGGGGTTGCCCCGGAATCGGCAATTACCAGCACTTCGGACGGTCCGGCAGGCATATCAATGGCTGCGCCGTTCAGCCGCTGGCTGACCTGACGTTTGGCTTCGGTGACATAGGCATTACCCGGGCCAAAGATTTTGGCCACTTTGGGCACACTTTCGGTGCCAAATGCCATGGCGGCAATGGCCTGCGCACCACCGAGCTGATAGACCTCGGTGACACCGCACAAACTGGCGGCATAGAGAATTTCGTCGGCAACCGGCGGTGGTGAACAGAGGATCACCTTATTGCATCCGGCAATACGCGCCGGCGTAGCCAGCATCAATACGGTAGAAGGCAAGGGGGCGGAGCCACCGGGGATATACAGCCCTACCGAGGCAATCGGTCGGGTGATCTGCTGACAGCGCACGCCAGGCTGCGTTTCTATATCTACCGCGGGCAAAATTTGCGCCCGATGAAAGGTTTCTATATTACGGACAGCATTGGCCATCGCCTGTTTAACGTCGTTACCCAGGCGTGCTGAAGCTTGTTCAATCTGCTGCGCCGTCACACGTAACGATGTCACTTCGGTTTTATCAAATCGCGCGCAGTATTCACGCAGCGCAACGTCGCCTTCATTAAGAACCCGCGTGAGGATCTCGTTAACCGACTCGGTAATGCTGCCTGAGGCGGCAATCGCCGGGCGAGTCAGTAAGCTGCGACGCTGTTGCTCATCGCATTGCTGCCAGTCAATGGGGGTTGAGAAACCGGTGGCTTGCATGGTCTTACTCCATCATCTTTTCAATTGGCAGTACCAGGATCGAGCTGGCACCCAGTGCTTTCAGTTTTTCCATGGTTTCCCAGAACAGTGTTTCGCTGCTGACCATATGCATGGCAACACGTTGTTTGTCATTGGCCAGTGGCAAAATGGTTGGACGTTCGGCTCCTGGCAGCAGAGCAATGATTTCATCCAGACGTTCACTTGGCGCATGCAGCATGATGTATTTTGATTCGCGGGCCTGAATAACACCCTGAATACGGATCAGCAGTTTGTCGATCAAGGCTTGTTTTGCCGCTGGCATTTCGCCGTCGCGCTGGATCAGACAGGCTTTGGAGCGGTAAATCACTTCATCTTCTTTCAGGCCATTGGCTTCCAGCGTGGCACCGGTAGAAACCAGATCGCAAATCGCATCGGAAAGACCGGCGCGCGGGGCAACTTCTACTGAGCCGTTCAGCAGGCAGGATTTAAAGTCGATACGCTTGCTGTCAAAATATTTTTTAAGGATATGCGGATAAGAAGTGGCAATACGTTTTGAATCCAGGCTTTCTGGCCCCTGGTAATCAAAGTCCAGCGGTGTTGCCAGCGACAGGCGGCAGCCGCCAAAATCGAGACGACGCAGGGTAAAATAGCGCGGGTCATCCCCTTGTGCGCGGCGGCTTAGTAGCTCTTCTTCCAGAACGTTTTCGCCGATAATGCCCAGGTCAACGACGCCGTCCATCACCAGTCCCGGAATATCGTCATCGCGAACGCGCAGAATATCGATATCCATATTTTCAGCAAAGGCAATCAGGCGCTGCTCTTGCAAATTGATTTTGATCCCGCAGCGTGCCAACAACTCACGGGAATCATCGCTCAGGCGACCGGATTTCTGCATGGCGATACGTAAACGATTTTTGTCCAACATGATGACCTCTATCCTTTCTTATATTCTGGGTATTTAGTGATAAAATAATTAATAAAATCTTAATATTCAATGAATTAACAGTGAGCTGTGAAATCAGGGATAAAAAAAAGCCCCCGGAAGAAATCTTCCGGGGGCTCTCTGCTACATTCTGCGCCACTGGAAGATCTTAAAAGTCTTCCAGCATCAATCTGCCTGAAAGACTAGTCAGGATGATGATGATGACGGTGGTTAATCAGAACGTTAAGCATGATGATGTCTCTTAATAAAGTTTTTGTGTTCTACCGCTGTTTGATATTGCGCAGACAGCCATAGATTGCAAATCAGTTGCTGGTTAAGCTAAACCACCAGGCCGGACGGCGCAACCTTTTTTTCGGCTAATGAGAAATTTTAATATATTCATCGATGAGATGATCTTCTTGAATGAATTGTATAGAAGACCGACCAGCTTTACCCCCTGACGCAACCTATTATGGCGTTGTTTCGCGAAGACAGCAGGGGTAGCCTGCTAGAATGAAAACGGATAATTAAAGTAAGAAGGGGAGAGCAGTATGAAAAAGGTATCGATTATTGGTTTAGGCTGGCTGGGAATGCCGCTGGCCATGGCGCTTAATGCCAAAGGGTACAAAGTGGTCGGCAGTAAAACCACCCTCGATGGCGTTGAAGCAGCAAGAATGAGCGGTATTGAATGCTACCCACTTAATTTTACCCCTGAGATGGTGTGCCAGGCTGAAGATCTGGAGACATTGCTTAACGTTGATGTGCTGATTATCACCTTGCCCGCCAGAAGGACGGTCGAAGGCAGTGAAATCTATTTCCAGGCGGTGCAGCAGTTGGCCGATAGCGCATTGGCACATAATATCCCGCGGATTATTTTTATCAGTTCCACATCTATCTACGGCGAAGGTGAGGGCACGGTTCGTGAAAACTCGCCACTGGAACCAGTGACAGTCAGCGGCAAAGTGCTTAAAGAGCTGGAGAGCTGGTTCCATAAGTTGCCGCATACTTCGGTCGATGTATTGCGTCTGGCGGGGCTGGTGGGCGTAGATCGCCATCCCGGACGTTTTCTGGCGGGAAAAACTGAGGTCAAAGGTGCCAGCCACGGTGTCAATCTGGTGCATCGTGACGATGTGGTCGCGGCCATTAGCCTGTTACTGAGTTTGCCACGGGGTGGTCATACTTATAATCTTTGCGCCCCCGGGCATCCGCAGAAACAGCACTTTTACCCGCTATTGGCCAGGCAGCTGAATTTGCCTGAGCCGCAGTTTGCTGTTGAGCCACAGGTTGCAACCGGCAAACTGGTGGATGGCAGCCGGATTGTCAAAGAGTTGGGGTTTGAATACTTATATCCGGACCCATTACGTATGCCCCTTAGCTAGGCTGCTGGCCAGAGCGTTCAGCCGCAGTATCAGGTTGGGGACGTTTTAGACTGCGCCACGAGCACGAAAAACGCCGTCATTTGCTTGCTGACGGCGTTTTTTTTAGCCAACTTCCGGAAATACAAACAAAAAGGCCAATTCTGCGTGTAGAGCGGGTAAATAAAAAGGCGATAGAACCCTGATATTATCTGCCAGGAATGCAATTATCTCTCATTTCAATAATGAATTGTTTATTTATTACTCACCGTTTTTAACTTATTTTTCCCTGCTCACTATTTTATACATTCGGTCCTTACGACTCTTCTTTCTTATATTTGTCACTAAAGATTCATCTTATAACCATGAAAGATCAATAATTATAATTGCCAATTAGTTAAAGTGGGTTGTCAAAAATATAAAAAAAGGTGGTTTATGCTGCTTTTTATCTGATTATCAGCTCAACACGCTTAAAATTTTCGATTGTGACTGTTCTCAAATTTTTTAGCTGCCAACCCTAAAGTTTTCCCCAGTTTCGCCGATAGTTACCCAAGCAACTTCTGGTCCATCCTTTCAACAGTAATGTTTATGTTTCCTGTCAGCCGACTGGAGGCATTGTTTCATCCTCACATTTAGTAACACCTCTTGTCTTTTCCACCATTCAAAACTGCTAGACATAACCTAAAACCTACTTTAACCGCCTTGTAGGTTTCTCACTCCTAAGTCAAATTCGTTTTCCTTAACTCAATCCTTACAGTTGTTTCTCATTTTTTCTTATGCTTTTTATTCTTGATAAATCAGATTTTTATACTAGCAATTATGCTTTTAAACGATCTTTTATACGGAAATCGTTGATAAGTCGAGCTTTGTTGAAAATGTTCTAAAATAGGCATGAATTTGGGTTTCGCAATGGCTTTTTAAGACGGATTTTTACTTTTGCTTAAATTTTGTGCGTGTTTTTAAGGAAATTTACGCTTTCTGTGCTTAAATAAATTTTATTTTTGTGACTTGCATCACATTTCGCTTAAAATGCAGTACGGGTCAGATTGTATGTATGAATGGTTAAGGGGTAGAGTTGCTTCGTCCTAAGATTAATCCTAATAATGTATGTGAAAGCGTTTCATAGAGTGGAGCGTGAAGTAAGCAACGGACCCTGCCTGCACCGCACAATTGATTAATTCTTAAATTTAGTTAGCAGTGAAATTGTTCTACTTTTGGTAGTTTACATCAGGAACAAATTTGTATTGGTGTTGAATAGAACTCTGCATCGAGCAGCGAGACTGACCGAGCAAGATTATATTTCTCATCCAGTGAACCAATTGTTTTGATAGTCATAAAATATCCTGATTATTTTGGTTTTGAGACCTATAACAAGGAATTTTTCTATCAACCAGCTATGCAACACATAGCTGTCGGTATGGGGTAATGAAGAATGTCTGAATTGCTTAAACATATTTATGATATCAACTTGTCATATTTACTGCTGGCACAACGTTTAATTAATGACGATAAAGCCTCTGCCATGTTTCGGTTGGGGATTGATGACGTCATGGTTGATACGCTCGGCCAGTTGACGCTGCCACAGATGGTCAAACTAGCTGAAACCAATCAGCTCTTGTGTCAGTTTCGTTTTGACGACCATAAGACCATTGAGCGTCTTACTCAGGAATCTCGTGTTGATGACCTGCAACAGATCCACACCGGTATCCTGTTATCCAGTCATCTGCTGAAAGGGCTTTCAGCAAAAGGCGTTAGCGCACCGAAGAAAAGGGCCTGACTATGGCTGAAAAAAGTATTGTTCAGGAAGCGAGAGATATTCAGTTGGCAATGGAGCTGATTACACTCGGCGCGCGTTTGCAAATGCTGGAGTGTGAAACGCAACTGAGTCGCGGTCGTCTGATCAAGCTATACAAGGAGTTGCGTGGCAGTCCGCCACCTAAAGGGATGCTTCCCTTCTCCACAGACTGGTTTATGACCTGGGAACAGAACATTCACTCGTCGATGTTTTTTAATGCCTACTCCTTTTTAATGAAAACAGGCCATTGCAACGGTGTAGAGGCGGTTATCAAGGCTTACCGTCTCTATCTTGAGCAATGCCCTGAAGAACCCGGTCAACCGCCAATCCTGGCCTTGACTCGAGCATGGACATTAGTTCGCTTTGTTGACAGTGGTATGTTGCAACTTTCGTCTTGTAACTGCTGTGATGGCTCATTTATTACTCACGCCCATCAACCACGTCACGGATTTGTTTGTAGTCTTTGCCAGCCGCCATCGCGAGCGGTAAAAAAACGTAAACTTTCCCCGCAAGTTGCCGATATTACATCTCAAGAGCTGGACGAACAGGTCAAGCTTGCGGTCTGAGATGATGTTGGCGGTAAAACTGATATCCTGAGTGGTGGTCACACCACTCACTATCCTTCCAGCATCCATAGGTTTCCCGGTTGATTAACCTGGGTTTTCACCTAATCACTCCGCATGTCTTCCTGGCCCTACAACCACATCGAATTAAGGAATTAACGTGTTAGTACTAATTGGCTATATCGTGGTCACAGGGGCGGTAATCGGCGGCTACTTGATGGTTGGTGGCGAAATGGGCGCGTTGTATCAACCGGCCGAACTGCTGACTATCGCTGGTGCAGGTATCGGTGCCTTTATCGTCGGTAACAACGGTAAAGCGATTAAATCAACGCTGCGCGCGCTGCCGACATTGTTTCGCGGGTCTCGCTACAACAAAGCGTTGTATATGGATTTGATGGCGCTGCTTTATCGCTTACTGGCGAAGTCGCGTCAACAGGGCATGCTGTCTTTGGAAAATGATATCGATAATCCAAAGGAAAGCGATATTTTTGCTAATTATCCGCGCATTGTTGCCGATAAACAGATAGTAGAGTTTATTACCGACTATTTGCGGTTGATGGTGAGCGGAAATATGAATGCCTTTGAAATCGAAGCCCTGATGGACGAAGAGATCGAAACCTTCGAAAGTGAAAGCGAAGTACCGGCCGGCAGCGTGCAATTGCTGGGCGATTCACTTCCTGCTTTCGGGATTGTTTCGGCTGTTATGGGGATCGTTCATACGCTCGGTGCCGCAGACCGTCCAGCAGCCGAATTGGGCTCCTTGATTGCCCATGCCATGGTCGGTACTTTTCTCGGGATATTGCTGGCATACGGCTTTGTCTCACCGCTGGCCGCCGTGTTGCGTCAGAAATGTGCCGAAAATACCAAAATGATGCAGTGCATCAAAGTGACATTGTTATCTAGCTTGAATGGCTATGCACCACAGATTGCCGTCGAGTTTGGCCGTAAAACGCTTTATACCAGTGAACGTCCGACCTTTGTGGAATTGGAAGAGCATGTTCGCCAGGCTAAATCATCGAACAAGCAAGAAGAAAAAGTATGAAGCACCAAAGCCACCCGATTATTGTCGTACGCAAAAAGAAGCATGGTCATGGCGGACATCACGGTGGTTCATGGAAAATCGCTTATGCCGACTTTATGACAGCGATGATGGCTTTCTTTCTGGTGATGTGGCTGATTGCGATATCCAACCCTAAACAGTTGGTCCAGATAGCCGAGTATTTTCGTACCCCGCTGGCCGTGGCCATCAACCCTGGCAAGCATACCAGCGATGCAACCAACCCAATCCCGGGGGGAGGAGCAGATCCCACCATGAAGGAGGGGGAAATACATAAAGCCATTGCTGCAGAGGGCGAAGTAAAAGAATCCCGTGAATTGCAGCGGCTTAAGGATCAGTTGGAACAGATGTTGGCCTCCGACCCGCGTTTACGGGCATTGCGTCCACACCTGATGATTAACCTGACGGAACAGGGGTTACGGATCCAGATTATCGACAGCAAGAATCGCCCGATGTTTCAGCTCGGCAGCGCCAACGTTGAGCCTTATATGCGCGATATTTTACGCGCCATAGCGCCGATTCTTGATGCGTTTCCCAATAAAATCAGCCTGGCGGGCCATACCGATGATATGCCCTATGCCACGGGTGAACGAGGTTACAGCAACTGGGAGTTGTCAACCGACCGTGCCAACGCATCGCGGCGGGAAATGACCAGCGGTGGACTTAGTGATGGCAAAGTGATCCGCGTGATGGGCATGGGCTCGACCATGATGCTCAAAGACCATCCGACAGATGATGCAATCAACCGTCGTATCAGTATTTTGGTGTTGAACAAGAGTGCACAAGAAGCAATTGAACGTGAAAACAGTGAAGGCGAATCGCTCATTATCAATGACGCTGGCGAGCTGAAAAAGATGGCACCAACCGGAAGCAGCAATACAAACAGTACTACCAATGATACCGGCAAGACTGCTGCTCCGGTGAAGGGATCGACAGATTTACCCTCAGGATCGGTTGTGCAAAACCGGTTACCACCACAACAAGCAACGAATGAGCCAGTGAAACCGGCTACGCCCGTCGCTGCTAAACCGGCAGCTCCAGGCGCAGACAAAGCAACAACGGCACCCGCCGGCGCTGCGGTAACGGTCACACCGACCTCATCGACAAGCCGCGATTCACAGCAGAGGTGATCACGTGAGCATGGACATTAGTGATTTTTATCAAACGTTTTTCGATGAAGCCGATGAGCTGTTGGCGGACATGGAACAGCATCTGTTGTTACTTGATCCTCTGGCGCCAGACATTGAACAGCTAAACGCGATATTTCGCGCTGCGCATTCAATTAAAGGCGGTGCTGCGACTTTTGGTTTTACGGTTTTACAAGAAACCACCCACTTGCTGGAAAACCTTCTGGATGGTGCACGACGCGCGGAAATGAGCCTCAGCACTGATATTATCAACCTGTTTTTGGAAACCAAAGATATTATGCAGGAGCAACTGGACGCCTATAAATCTTCTCAGGTTCCCGATGCGGAAAGCTTTCAGTATATCTGCGCTGCCCTGAGACAACTTGCCCTTGAAGCCCAGCAAGAGAAGGATGCGGCGTCAGCGCCGGATCTTCATGTTGTGGCTACAAGCGCGGCAAGTGCAACTAACACCCCAGCCAAGGCACCTGCCAGTGGCTCAC
Organism: Rouxiella aceris; assembly: GCF_012933545.1. Taxonomy (GTDB): domain Bacteria; phylum Pseudomonadota; class Gammaproteobacteria; order Enterobacterales; family Enterobacteriaceae; genus Rouxiella; species Rouxiella aceris. The sequence goes on from NZ_JAADJU010000007.1 coordinate 136,973, forward strand.
CTTCGATCCGCATCCGTTTATCAGGCCTGAAGACGGCCGATATTCCCTTGATGCTCGAAGAATTGGGCAATCTTGGTGAGGTGACCGATCCCGTACAGACGGACAGCAGCGTTGAAGTTACGCTGTTAACCACGGTATCGGAAGACGATATCAGTGCCGTACTGTGCTTTGTGCTCGAACCTGACCAAATCAGTTTTACTCGTCCAGGGGCTGCGGCCGCTGCCGAGAGTGAAACTGTCCCCACTGAAACTGTAGTGGCAGCTGCTGCGCCAGTCGAGGCTGTTGCGGCCGCCCCGGCACCTGAAGTGGCAGCGCGCCCGGCACCGGTCTTGACCGCCGTGCCAGCCAGCGAACCACCGAAAGCGCGTGGCGCCAAGGCGGCGGAGTCTACCAGTATCCGCGTTGCGGTAGAAAAAGTGGACCAATTGATCAACCTGGTCGGTGAACTGGTGATCACTCAGTCCATGCTGGCCCAGCGCTCCGATCAACTGGATCCGGTAGCCCACAGCGATTTGCTCAACAGCATGGGTCAGTTGGAACGTAATGCCCGCGACTTGCAGGAATCGGTAATGTCCATCCGTATGATGCCGATGGAGTATGTATTTAGCCGCTTCCCGCGTCTGGTACGTGACCTGGCCAGCAAGTTGAACAAGCAGATCGAATTGACCCTGCTTGGCAGCTCAACCGAACTCGACAAGAGCCTGATTGAGCGCATTATTGACCCGTTGACACACCTGGTGCGCAACAGTCTCGATCACGGCGTGGAATTGCCTGAGGTACGTATCGCCAATGGCAAGGATCCGGTCGGTAACCTGACGCTGTCTGCGGAACATCAGGGCGGTAATATCTGTATCGAAGTAATTGATGATGGTGCGGGGCTTAATCGCGAGCGCATTATCGCCAAGGCGATTTCCCAGGGCATGAACGTCAACGAAAATATTTCCGACGAAGACGTCGGCATGTTGATCTTTGCGCCGGGCTTCTCCACTGCCGAAAAAGTGACCGATGTTTCGGGTCGCGGTGTCGGTATGGATGTGGTGAAACGTAATATCCAGGAAATGGGTGGCCATGTCGAAATCCACTTCCAGGCGGGTAAAGGCACGACTATTCGAATTTTGCTGCCGTTAACGCTGGCAATCCTCGATGGCATGTCGGTTAAAGTGGGTAAAGAGGTGTTTATCCTGCCGCTTAACGCGGTGATGGAATCTCTACAGCCTCTGTCTGAAGATCTGCATCCGCTGGCTGGCGGAGAACGCGTTCTCCAGGTGCGGGGTGAATACCTGCCGCTGGTAGAGCTCTTCCAAGTCTTTGATGTGACTGAGGCGAAAACCGAAGCCACGCAAGGTATTGTAGTGATATTGCAGAGTGCAGGACGCCGCTACGCACTCTTGGTCGATCAGCTTATTGGTCAGCACCAGGTAGTGGTGAAAAATCTGGAAAGCAATTACCGCAAAGTGCCGGGGATTTCTGCCGCAACAATTTTAGGTGACGGTAGCGTTGCGCTGATTGTTGATGTTTCAGCACTGCAGGCACTCAACCGGGATAAACGGGCAGTGGACGCTACTGCCGCTTAACAACGAAAATCTTAAGCCGATTGATTGAAAGGTGAACAATATGGCAGGACTTGCATCCGTGTCTAAAATGGCAGGTGAAACAGTGGGTCAGGAATTTCTGATTTTTACACTGGGTGATGAAGAGTACGGCATTGATATCCTCAAGGTGCAGGAAATTCGCGGTTACGATCAGGTAACGCGTATTGCCAACACCCCGGCGTTTATCAAAGGCGTAACCAATCTTCGCGGTGTCATAGTCCCGATCCTCGACTTGCGGGTGAAATTTGCCCAGGAAGATGTGATCTATAACGAAAACACCGTGGTGATCGTGCTTAACTTTGAAAACCGCGTAGTGGGTATTGTGGTTGATGGCGTGTCAGACGTGTTGTCACTGATCCAGGATCAAATTCGTCCTGCACCAGAGTTCGCCGTCACCCTGTCTACCGAGTATCTCACCGGGCTGGGTTCTTTGGGGGATCGTATGCTGATCCTGGTCGACATTGAGAAGTTGCTAAGCAGCGAAGAAATGGCGCTGATGGAAAGCATCACCAAGATGTAATCTGCATTATCCGCAACGGCAGTGTGATAAAAGGCTACGGGCAACCCCGCAGCCTTTTTTATTGTCTGTTGATCCCGTTTTTGCACTGCCTGTTTCATCGCGCCACGGTTGATCAGCCATGGCTTGCCATCCCCCGGCCGCTACGGCCAAACCGCGGATATTTCACTTATAAAGTTATTCATCGCTCTGCCGATAACTCTTCTAGATGAATCAAATAGAAAAAGGGACAACATGTTTAACCGTATGAAAGTGGTCACCGGTGTCGTGACCTTGCTCGTTGTATTCGGTGTATTACAGTTGCTATCCGGTGGGCTGTTCTTTAACTCGCTGAAAAATGACAAAGACAACTTTGCCAGTGCGCAAATTATTCGACACCAACAATCAGAACTCAATCAAACCTGGGCCTTGTTGCTTCAGGCGCGCAATGATCTTAACCGTGCCGGTATCCGTTTTATGCTGGATGCCAATCAGATGGGCAGCGGGGCGACGGTAGAAGAACTCCGTGGCACAGCGCGCACTGAACTTGATGCCGCGGCAAAACACTTCGCGCTATATCAACAAGAACCTGTGGTTGTCGGACAGGATGCCAAGAATCTGGCGGACTTGAAGAAAACTTACGATGTGCTGTTCGGTGCCTTAAACGAGCTGCATGAACTGATTGGCCTGGGCCGTATCAATGATTTTTATGAACAGCCGACTCAGAGCTATCAGAACGACTTCCAGAAAGTGTATGACACCATCAATACCGAGAGCGACAGCATCAATGGTCAGGCGGTTGCGCGCAATCTCACGGCTTATCAACAGGCCCTGATGACCCTGGGGATCCTTATTGCCCTGGTCATGGTGTTTATCGCTATTGCCTGGATTGGCGTGCGCAAAGTGCTGGTTCGTCCGCTGGAAGGGCTGGTGCTGCATATCAAACAGATCGCTACCGGTGACCTGACACAAGAAATAATTGTCACCAGCCGTAATGAAATTGGCCAATTGGCCGATAGTCTGAAAGAGATGCAAAGCGAATTGATACAAACCGTCTCTGGAGTTCGCCACGGTGCTGAAGTGATCCACAGCGGGGCCAGCGAAATTTCTGCCGGTAACAGTGACTTATCCTCGCGTACCGAGCAACAGGCTTCCGCGTTGGAACAAACGGCAGCAAGCATGGAGCAACTGACGGCCACGGTGAAACAAAACGCCGAAAATGCCCGTCAGGCCAGCAAACTGGCATTGAGTGCCTCAGAAACGGCACAGAAGGGCGGCAAAGTGGTGGCGAACGTGGTGAATACCATGAACGAAATCGCCAGCAGCTCGAAGAAAATTACTGATATTACCGGGGTGATCGACGGTATTGCCTTCCAGACCAATATTCTGGCCCTCAACGCCGCCGTTGAAGCAGCGCGTGCCGGTGAGCAAGGCCGAGGTTTTGCGGTAGTTGCCGGCGAAGTACGCAGTCTGGCACAGCGCAGTGCCCAGGCAGCCAAAGAGATTAAGAGCCTGATTGAAGACTCGGTAAGCAGGATCCATACCGGGGCAGTGCTGGTAGAAAGTGCCGGCGAAACCATGACAGATATGGTCGGTGCAGTGACTCGCGTTACCGACATCATGGGGGAGATTACCTCGGCATCTGATGAACAAAGCCGCGGTATTGAACAGGTAGCACAGGCGATCACCGAAATGGACCGTGTGACCCAGCAGAACGCCTCGTTGGTTGAGGAGTCCGCTTCCGCCTCTGCGGCTCTGGAAGAGCAGGCAAGCTTATTGACGCAGTCAGTCGCTGTGTTTTCACTATCAAATAATAATAACAGCCAGCAAAGAAGACTCTTGTCCACGGTTCAAGCGCCTTTACTGACTCCAGCTATCTCCGGACCGAAAGGAGAAGCCGCAGGAAGTAGCTTGACTGAAAATTGGGAAACCTTCTGAGCTGGATAAATAGCAACGCTCTCCCAGGGGAACGTTTTTCACCAGCAAACGCCGCTCACCCGGTGTGATAGTGCGCCGGTTTAGCCGGCGCCAAGAGGTTTATCAATGTTTAAGAATATCCGCGTTTCGACCTGTTTGTTTCTGTTGATGCTGGTGTTTTTTGTTATGCAATTGGCGAGCAGTGGACTGTCGCTTTTCTCATCAAACAGGGATTATCAGAGTCTGACGTTAGTCACTAACGCCAGTGAACAACGCGGAAATTTGAGTAAAAGCTGGATCGCTTTGATTCAGACGCGTAATGCGCTTAACCGGGCTTCAACCCGGCTGGCCCTGAATCAGCCAGATGAAAATATCGCACCGTTGCTGCAAGAAGCCGGAAAAAGTCTGACTTTGGCCCATAGCTACTATAAAGCCTTTCTCGATTTGCCGCGCAGAAGTCAGGCGGGGATTGAGTTGACGCAAGCTAACAAAGTGTTGTTCGACAAGCTCGATGCCACGTTGGCCAACCTGATTGATGTGCTGGGTCATCGTGATTTGACCACTTTTCTGAATGGCAGCGCGCAGCAGGATCAGGATGCATTTGAACAAAGTTATCTGGCGTTTATTGCCCATATTGACAGTCAGTTCAACGACGCCAGGCAGCAAACCGAGATGGCCTACCAGCAGGCGGTGATGATAGCCATAGTGGCGATTGTAATATTAGTGCTGATCACGCCGATTGCTATTACCATCATCCGGCGGATACTGTTTAAGCCATTGAATATCATGCGTGAACATTTCGACCGTATTGGTGCCGGGGATATTTCAGGCGAAATTGTTGCCGAGGGCCGTTACGAAATCAAAATGATGCTGGCCAGCCTGCAACAGATGCAGCATTCGCTGGCAACGACAGTACGTACGGTGCGTCAGGGGGCAGATGTGATGTTCAACGGCTTAAAAGAGATTTCTGCCGGTAACCACGATCTTTCCGCGCGCACTGAGCAGCAGGCCTCTTCTTTGGAAGAAACCGCTGCCAGCATGGAGCAGTTGACCGCCACGGTGAAACAGAATGCCGAGAACGCCAGTCAGGCCACCCAGCTGGCAAAAGATGCCTCCAACACCGCCAGTAAAGGCGGCGAGATCACCGGTAACGTGGTGCAGACCATGCAGGATATTGCCGGTAGCTCCAAAAAAATCAGTGCCATCACCAGTGTGATTGATGGTATCGCCTTCCAGACCAATATTCTGGCGCTCAATGCGGCAGTCGAGGCGGCAAGGGCCGGTGAACAAGGCCGCGGGTTTGCCGTGGTCGCCGGTGAAGTACGTACCCTGGCGCAGCGCAGCGCCCAGGCAGCCAAAGAAATTAAAGAACTGATTGACGAGTCTGTCAGTCGAGTTACGCAAGGGACGGTATTAGTGACCTCTGCGGGAAGTACCATGGATGACATTGTCCGTGCGGTAACACGAGTCAGCGACATTATGGGGGAAATTGCCTCGGCGTCAGCTGAACAAAGTCAGGGTATCGAACAGGTATCGCTGGCAGTGACGCAAATGGATCAGGTAACGCAGCAAAATGCCGCATTGGTTCAGCAAGCGGCCGCCGCGACCCTGTCTCTGGAAGAACAGTCATTGCGGTTAACGGAAGCTGTTGCGGTATTTCAACTGGCAGCAGAACCCTCTTCACCGCGACGGAGCGGGCAGTACCAGGCCAGGGCAGCGGCGGGTGCGGTCGCTTTCACTCCAAGACAAACGGCATTGGCTGCAGGTGACCGCAGTGAATCGTCAGGTGGCTGGGAAACCTTTTAATCGGCAGATGAAATGGAAATTGCAGACAGGTGTTGGCACCGATAAAGGGGACAACAACCTGATTTACAGGGCAGTGGGCCAATCACAAAATGCTCAGACGATCCGGCACGCAAAGACCTCTGACGCAGATGTGACATAAAAGGAATAAGCAATTGGATAAACATAATACTGTCTGTCTGTTTACAGGAGCCTCAAAATGACGACTCCAAACTCGAGTCTTGAAAGTACCTCGATCATGGCTCAGATGATCCAGCGTTTGCCGCTCTCCGATACGCATTTTCGGCGTCTCAGTGAGCTGATTTATCAGCGCGCCGGTATTGTCCTTGCCGACCATAAACGTGAGATGGTGTATAACCGTTTGGTTCGCCGATTAAGATTGCTTAATATTCATGATTTTGGCCATTACATCGCACTGTTGGAGAACGATACCAGCAGCGCAGAGTGGCAGGCCTTTATCAATGCGTTGACCACCAATCTGACGGCATTTTTTCGTGAAGCTCACCACTTTCCGATTTTGGCTGAGCACGCGCGCTCGCGGCCTAATGGTTATAGCGTGTGGAGTACGGCAGCTTCGACCGGTGAAGAGCCTTATTCCATCGCCATGACGCTCAGTGAAACGCTGGGACCCAAGATGTCGTCGTGCAAGATCACTGCCAGCGATATTGATACTCAGGTGCTTGAGAAAGCCACCGCCGGTGTTTATCGCCAGGAAGAGCTGCGTACCTTGAGTGCCCAGCAGATGCAGAAGTTCTTTCTGAAAGGGACCGGCCCTCATGGCGGTCTGGTGCGTGTCAGACCAGAGCTGGCGGCGATGGTGCAGTTTCAGCAGCTAAATTTACTGGCACATCAATGGCAGCTTAATGGACCCTTTGATGCCATCTTTTGCCGTAATGTGATGATTTATTTTGATAAAGAAACCCAGGAAAAGATCCTGCGCCGTTTTGTTCCGTTGCTTAAACCAGGTGGATTAATGTTTGCTGGACATTCAGAGAACTTTAGTCAAATCAGCCGGGAATTCTATTTGCGCGGCCAGACAGTATATGGATTGGCTAAGGAGAAGTAATGAGCAAAATCAGAGTGTTAAGCGTCGATGACTCGGCGTTGATGCGTCAGTTGATGACCGAAATCATTAACAGCCATAGCGATATGGAAATGGTCGCTACTGCACCAGACCCTTTGGTTGCCCGTGATTTGATTAAGAAATTTAATCCGGAAGTTCTGACCTTGGATGTTGAAATGCCACGCATGGATGGTCTCGATTTTCTTGAGAAGTTGATGAGACTGCGGCCTATGCCGGTGGTGATGGTGTCATCACTTACCGGTAAGGGCTCGGAAATTACGCTGCGGGCGTTGGAGTTGGGAGCAATAGATTTTGTTACCAAGCCACAGTTGGGTATCCGCGAGGGGATGCTGGCGTATAGCGAGTTGATCGCCGATAAAATCCGGACCGCCTCCAAGGCGCGGTTAAATAAACCTCTGGATCAGTCGCAGCCGCGGATCTTAAGTCACGCACCTTTGCTCAGTAGTGAAAAACTGATTGCCATAGGTTCGTCGACCGGCGGTACGGAAGCCATCCGTCATGTGTTGCAGCCATTACCGCCAACCTGCCCGGCGCTAATGATCACTCAGCATATGCCGCCGGGTTTTACCCGTTCTTTTGCTGAACGGCTGAACAAACTTTGTCAGATCACCGTGAAAGAAGCGGAAGACGGTGAACGTGTGTTACCGGGCCATGCCTATATTGCGCCAGGTGACAGACATATGGAGCTGGTGCGCAGCGGCGCAAACTATCAGGTCAAGTTAAACGATGGACCGCCGGTGAACCGCCACCGTCCTTCGGTTGACGTGTTATTCCGTTCAGTTGCGAAGTTCGCTGGACGCAATGCCGTCGGGGTGATCCTGACGGGAATGGGCAATGACGGCGCTGCCGGCATGCTGGAGATGCACCAGGCCGGGGCTTATACCCTGGCACAAAATGAAGCCAGCTGTGTGGTGTTTGGTATGCCTCGCGAGGCAATTGCCACCGGCGGAGTGAATGAAGTGGTGGATCTCAGCCAAATCAGCCAGCGTATGCTGGCACAAATATCAGCCGGACAGGCTTTACGTATTTAATTTATCAGTAACTTGATTCCCTGCACTGGGCAAGAACAAGAACCTTAGGAGTAATAGTAAAAATGGCCGATACAAATCTCAGATTCCTGGTAGTGGATGATTTTTCTACTATGCGCCGCATCGTGAGAAACCTGCTTAAAGAGTTGGGCTTCAATAACGTGGAAGAAGCGGAAGATGGCGTCGATGCCATGAACAAACTGCGTGCTGGTGGGTTTGACTTCGTGGTCTCCGACTGGAACATGCCTAATATGGACGGTCTGCAGCTGCTGCAAACTATCCGTGCCGATGCAGCATTGAGCAAACTGCCGGTGCTGATGGTTACCGCCGAAGCAAAAAAAGAAAACATCGTGGCCGCCGCGCAAGCTGGTGCCAGCGGTTACGTAGTAAAACCTTTTACTGCGGCAACCCTTGAAGAAAAACTGGGTAAAATATTCGAAAAACTGGGCATGTAGGAGCGAATATGGCAGAGATACGTATGCCCGCAAATGATGCGGCAGCAGCGGGCGAAATCATCGCCCGAATTGGTCAACTTACCCGTATGCTGCGTGACAGCATGCGCGAACTTGGCCTCGATCAGGCGATTGCACAAGCCGCGGAGGCCATTCCGGACGCGCGTGACCGTCTGGATTATGTCGTCACCATGACGGCCCAGGCCGCTGAACGTGCGCTTAACTGTGTAGAAGCAGCGCAGCCCCGTCAGAATAAGCTGGAATCTGGTGCTAAAAAACTGAGCAAACGCTGGGATGAGTGGTTTGCCAATCCTATCGAGTTGGCTGATGCCCGTGAACTGGTGACGGATACGCGCCAGTACCTGGGTGACGTCCCGGATCATACCTCCTTTACCAACGCCCAGTTGTTGGAAATCATGATGGCGCAGGATTTCCAGGATCTGACCGGTCAGGTGATCAAACGTATGATGACCGTGGTACAGGAAATTGAAAATCAGCTGCTGATGGTGCTGATGGAAAATATTCCTGAACAGCCTGTGAAAGTGAAACGCGAGAATGAAAGCCTGCTTAACGGTCCACAACTCGACACCAACGGTGTTGGCGTGGTGGCCAGTCAGGCACAGGTCGACGATCTGCTGGACAGCCTGGGCTTCTAAACGGTACTGCTTTATTGATGTGGTACTGTTATCCCGGCGTCAATCGCCAAGAAATACCTTTCTAATGCGGCTATTGCACAAATAGCCGCGTCTTTTCCCTTCTTTTCCTCCTATGAGACTTCCGGGTTTTTGTCATGCTATACCTGTGGTACTTGCCTCTGTTTTGATGGCGCTTGCCGATCGACATTTATAGCGAACAGGAATACTGCCGGTGGCTGAAGAAAGCGATCTCGAAAAAAGCGAGGCCCCCACAACCCACAAGCTTGAAAAAGCCCGTGAAGAGGGGCAAATTCCCCGTTCGCGTGAATTGACCTCAATTTTAATGTTGCTGGCGGGTCTGTGCCTGCTGTGGATGTCCGGCGAATCGATCGCGCGCAAGCTGGGTGTGATGATCAGTCAGGGGCTGAATTTTGACCACAATGTGGTCAGTAACGACCAGCAGATGTTGCAGCAGATAGCCTCATTACTCGGCCAGGCGATTTGGGCCATGTTGCCGATGATCGGCGGTATGATCCTGGTGGCGTTAACGGCACCGCTGCTGCTGGGGGGGCTCAACTTTAGCACCCAGTCTTTTGCCCCCAACTTTGGTCGTATGAACCCGATTGCCGGCTTAGGACGCATGTTCTCTATGCAGGTGTTGGCCGAGTTGCTTAAAGCCGTATTGAAAGCGGTGATTGTCGGTTGGGTATGTGGCCTTTATTTGTGGCATAAGTGGCCGCAAATGCTGTTGCTGATTGCGCAACCGACTATTCCGGCCGTTGCTGAAGCGCTGAACATGATCGCTTTTTCCGGTATTTTAGTGGTACTCGGTCTGGTGCCGATGGTGGGTTTCGATGTGTTCTGGCAGATCTTTAGCAACACCAAAAAACTGCGCATGAGCAAACAGGATGTACGCGACGAGCATAAAAGCCAGGAAGGGGATCCGCAGGTTAAGGCCCGTATCCGCCAACGGCAACGCGCGATGGCCAAACGGCGCATGATGTCCGATGTTCCCAAAGCCGATGTTATCGTCACCAACCCGACCCATTACGCCGTCGCCCTGCAATATAGCGAAAGCAAAATGAGTGCGCCAAAGGTACTGGCCAAAGGGGCGGGCAATGTGGCGCTGCATATCCGCAAACTGGGCGAAGAAAACCGAATTCCAATGCTCGAGGCTCCGCCATTGGCCCGTGCGCTTTATCGACATAGTGAAATTGGTCAGCAGATCCCAGCCGCGCTCTATGCAGCGGTAGCGGAAGTGCTGGCGTGGGTATATCAACTCAAGCGCTGGAAGCGCGAGGGTGGCATACTCCCTAAAAAACCTGAACGTTTACCGGTGCCTGAAGCACTGGACTTTGCTGGAGAAATTGAAAACGATGGCTAACCTGGCCCAACTGCTGCGTTTACCCAATAATTTTAAAGATACACAGTGGCAGGTGCTGGCCGGGCCTATCCTGATCCTGATGATATTGTCGATGATGGTATTGCCATTGCCGCCTTTTGTTCTCGATCTTTTGTTTACCTTTAATATCGCCTTGTCAATCATGGTGTTGCTGGTGGCAATGTTCACCCAGCGAACCCTCGATTTTGCGGCGTTCCCCACCATCTTGCTGTTTTCTACCTTGCTGCGTCTGTCGCTCAACGTAGCTTCTACCCGTATTATCCTGTTGCAGGGTCATACCGGCGAAAGCGCTGCCGGTCAGGTTATTGAGGCTTTTGGCCACTTCCTGGTGGGCGGTAACTTTGCCATCGGTATTGTGGTCTTCGTCATCCTGGTACTGATCAACTTTATGGTTATCACCAAGGGTGCCGGGCGTATCGCCGAAGTTGGTGCGCGCTTTGTGCTTGACGGTATGCCCGGCAAACAGATGGCTATCGATGCCGACCTTAATGCCGGACTGATTGGCGAAGATGAAGCCAAAAAGCGCCGTTCCGAAGTGACGCAAGAAGCGGATTTTTACGGCTCAATGGACGGTGCCAGCAAGTTCGTGCGCGGTGATGCCGTCGCCGGTTTGATGATTATGATCATCAACGTAGTGGGTGGCTTGATCGTCGGTGTGGCACAGCATGGCATGGCGTTGGGCCATGCGGCAGAAAGCTATACGCTGTTGACCATTGGTGATGGCCTGGTCGCGCAGATCCCGGCGCTGGTTATCTCTACCGCGGCGGGTGTTATCGTCACCCGCGTAGCGACCGAACAGGATGTGGGCGAACAGATGGTTACCCAACTGTTCAAAAACCCGCGAGTCATGATGCTCAGTGCCGGTGTTCTCGGGATGTTGGGTCTGGTACCCGGTATGCCTAATCTGGTGTTCCTGCTGTTTACTTCCGCATTGCTGGGGCTGGCCTGGTGGATCCGTGGCAAAGAGCAACGTGCCGGTGCCGTGCCCGCCGCAGCGCCGCAGACCCATGAAACCAAACAGCTGGTAGAAGCCAGTTGGTCCGACGTTCAGCTTGAAGACCCATTAGGAATGGAAGTGGGTTACCGCTTGATCCCATTGGTGGATTATCAGCAAAACGGCGAGCTGATTGGTCGTATTCGCAGTATCCGTAAAAAGTTTGCCCAGGAAATGGGCTATTTGCCACCGGTGATCCATATTCGTGACAATCTCGAACTGCCGCCAGCCGGCTATCGTATCATGATGAAAGGAGTCGAAATCGGTAGCGGTGAAGCCCATCCCGGCCGCTGGATGGCAATCAATCCGGGTAACGCCATTGGTGAATTGCCTGGCGAGAAAACTCAGGATCCGGCATTTGGACTGGCTGCGGTATGGATTGAACCGGCAATGCGTGAGCAGGCGCAAATCCAGGGCTTTACCGTGGTGGAAGCCAGTACCGTGGTGGCCACACATCTTAATCACCTGATTGGCCTGCATGCCCAGGATCTGTTTGGCCGTCAGGAAACGCAGGAACTGCTCAACAGAGTCAGTAAAGAGTTGCCGAAGCTGACTGAAGACTTTGTGCCGGGTGTTGTCACCTTGACCACCTTGCATAAGGTGTTGCAGAACCTGCTGGCTGAACGTGTTTCAATTCGCGATATGCGCACCATTATTGAAACGCTGGCCGAGCACGCCGCCAGCCAGACCGATCCGACTGAATTAACCACCGTGGTGCGTGTGGCGCTGGGTCGTGCCATTACCCAGCAGTGGTTCCCGGGCAGCGCCGAGGTTCAGGTTATTGGGCTGGATACTGCTCTCGAGCGACTGTTGCTGCAAGCCTTGCAGGGCGGCGGTGGACTGGAACCTGGTCTGGCAGAACGCTTGCTGACTCAGGCGCAGGCCGCACTGGCCCAGCAGGAGATGCAGAATGCACCGCCGGTATTGCTGGTTAACCATGCGCTGCGGGCTCTGCTTTCTCGCTTCCTGCGTCGTTCATTGCCGCAGATTGTGGTGATGTCGAATCTGGAAATGAGCGACAACCGCCAGATCCGCATGACGGCGACCATTGGTGGAGAATAAACCAATGCGTTCTGTGCAACTTGCTTTGCTAACCACAGTCATGTTGTGTGCGCTTCCCTGCCTGGCGGTTAGCGGCAGTTGGTCAGATAGCCAGATGGGGGTCACTTTGCAAAATCGCGGGGTGATCGCCACCTCGTCAGCACTTAATTCACCGGCCCATGCGCCGGTCAATCTGACCAGCAGCACCACTATCACCACACTATCGTGGAGCTATAAGCTGATGTCGCCACCTCCAGAAGGATTGCAGGTCAAGCTTTGCACGGCCAGCAATCATTGCGTGAACATTGATGGTGCCAACGGACAGACGCGATCTTTTTATGGGCAATCTGCCCAGACCTCATTTCGCTTTATGTTCTATATCGCCGGTAAAGGGGTAGTCTATCCGCCACTGCGAGTACTGAGTAATCAGGTGTTGGTAAACTATCAATAAAGCAGCCAACTGCCGGTGGGTATAACCCTGCTGGCAGCGTATGACATTTTTTGCCGTGTTTTTTCGATCCCCTCCTTCTGGCTTTACAAAATTCCCAAGTTAAATGAAACCGGCACCCGCCTGTTGCCACATAGCAGTATGTGGGAAGAATTTTCCTCTGCATTATGTGCCTGATTTGACTAATGGAGAGTACGATGTCATCAATATTACCGCCTGTTATCCCCTCCAGTTTGCCACTTGCTTTTGTTGACCCGCAATCCGCGCCCGTCACTGCCACGGCCACCGGCGAAAGCAAAGTCCAGCCTGATTTCAAAAGTTTTGATAGCCTTGCCCAAAATGAAACCACGCTGTTTGTTAACAAGCTTAAGAGCGTGGCGCAGCAATCCCCCCAACTTAGGGAACTGGCCAAAGCGTCTTTGCAGGAACAGATAAAAAATATCACCGGTCAGGATGTCGATACCGATAAATTATGGCTGCATACTTTTCAGGGCGGGCAAAGTTCCACTACCAGTTTTACCGGCTGGGAGCATATCAACCAGCCGCCCAGTTCTTCAGTCACTCTGACCGAGCTGGTGTTGAAAAATTTTAGTGCCCAGGCACAACGACTCTTACCCGGTGGACTGAACGCCTTGGCCGGTATCTATCGTCAAGGCCCCGGGGCTGACTATTATGGCGTGCGTAATGAATTCCCATTAACCCCTGAGCAGTTAAGAACCCTTATTTGGGATATGGACTTTCAGAAAACTATAAAAGATAAACTGGAAGACTTTTGGGGACAATATTCATTAGATATACGGGCGTTAGCCAAAGCACAATTTGTACTGGCAGCTCGGCAGGCGAGAATTTCAGGTAACTTATCAGAAGAAGATTATCACAGTGTGATGACCGGTGCAGCGCCTGGCATCTCCAAAACAGAGCCTTTAAAATTCGCCAATTTATATAGTCAGGAAAAACAGACCGCGCATATTAAAGTCATGCCTTTTAATGTCAATAGCCATGACTCCACGGATATTCTTTACTTTGAGGTCAATAAGCGCATCATTTTATATATTCCCGGTGAGCAGGGTGCTTTTTATACCTTTCAAAACAATAGTGAATTAAATAAATGGATCAACCAGCAAGCCGCCGTGCAGCAGACAAGAAGCCTGCTTGGTCGTCATTTCGCTTTGCAGGACAGACAAAACGGCATCCTGCTGGGGGTTGATGAAGTATTAAAGAAAGTCAGTGATGCGGAACTAACCACGGTAAAATATCGCAGCAAGCCTATTCGCGGCGATGTCTTTACGCAGATCATGGAAGCAATGCGGCGGCGCAGTTATCAGGATGCCGCGACACAAATCACCTCCAATAACGAAGTGTTACGTAATATCTGGTTAAATGATCTCAGGGCTTTTAACACTATAATCTCCCCCTTGTTGATGCTGGTACCTGGTGGCGCGGTAGCCCTGGCCTCATTGGGCGCTGTCGCAGAGTTGGCGCTGGATATTAATAAAGCCTTCACTGCCGATTCTTCGCAACAGCGTCGGCAAGCTTTAATGGATAGCGCTTTTTTTGTTTATAATACCGTGTTGTTTCATTCCCTTTCCTATGCCGCCAGCAACCTGGGGGAAACGTCTGCTTTATCGCAAAAAATTGCCGAGTCTTCAACTATCGCAACACCGCGCTTTCAACCGCATCCGCCGATAGAAAAGCCTTCTGTCGAACTCGTCCCGGAGACAGCAATCAACGGGCCGGAGCTAACCAAGCTGGATAGGGTAATAAATGTCGTTAAAGATAGCCGTAATAGCGCCAGTCACTATATTGAAACTTTACGTCAACAGTTAAACCACGAAGCAACGGGAACTATTGGTTACAAAGAAATAAGTGACGAAATAGCCATCGAGCAAGAGATCCTGCAGCAAATAGAATCTGCGGGCAGCGCCCTTGAGAAAGAGCGGCAAGAGCTGTTTTTAACACAAGAAGGCTATGAACAAACGTCTTTAACCGTGCCTGCCGACGTGCAGCATAAACATATCGTCTATGCCAAAAAGGCGCAAGGCAGCGATAATTTATATGAGCTTTTTTATTGGGATGAGAGCAGAAAAAGCCTGCTCCCGTGCGGCAGCGCCGTTAAATCGGCCCAGGCCGAGTGGATAAAAGTTGGTCTGGAGGGGGGAGGTAGCCTGCAGTCAAAGAATAACCGGCCACCACCGGAAGAAATTGAAATGCAAGAAATCCGCACGACAGTTAATAATCACCTTCAACAGGTGATAACCACCGACCGCCTGGAAGATAACTTGCAGGCTCGACAGCAAATGATCCCCCTCGCTGCTGAAAAAGGCGTGCCGCAAGTTAATGCCAACAAAAATGAAATGTTTGAATTAAGACTCTCAACCGCTGAACCGGGAAAGTATATCAAGAAGAATTTCCATAGCGGTGAGGAAACCGCGATCGATGGGCCATTTATGTTTGTTGTCAGGGTCGATGAGCCGAATACCCTAAGAATTGCGCCGTTCACCGGCGATATCGGCCATACCTCATTAACCAATATTGGCAAAAAGCCAACCCCGATCGCCGCTGGCAAATATAAACCTGTAGCAACCAGTAAGCCTGAGCCAATGCCGTTGGGTTATGAACCGATCGAGGTTTATTATGCCGGCGAAATGCATTTCAAAAACGGAGAGTTGCAAAGCTGGAATAATGCCAGCGGCCATTATAAACCAGCAAAAGCGTTATCTCGCGGCAATTTGACTCCCTGGGTGCAACGACTTCTGCCGCAAAGTAAATTTGTCGACTATGCCGACAGTATTTAGTCCCCAGACTGGCAGCACCCAACAAGGCAATGGTGATATCGCGTTAACACTGGCCTTATTCTTGCTTACTTGTTAGAGAGTATATTCGGCTGCACCCCACGATGGCAGCCCGAGACGATATCTTTAACATGGAGTACGTTAGCGATGGCCAGGCCCATAACCCTGTCAATGATCGATATCCGCAAGTCCTTTGGTGAACATCTGGTGCTGAAAGGCCTTTCTCTGGATGCCCGCCAGGGGGACGTAATTTCCCTTCTCGGGGCCAGTGGCTCAGGGAAAAGTACCTTTTTGCGCTGTATTAACCTGCTGGAAACCCCGGATTCTGGCACGGTAGCGGTGAGCGGTGAAACTATCCATATGACGCGACTTGCCAATGGGCAGCAACAAGCAGCCAGCCGCAGACAGGTAGAGCTGATCAGGGCAAAACTGGGGATGGTGTTTCAGGAGTTTAATCTTTGGGCTCATATGACCGCGCTGGAAAATGTGATGGAAGGGCCACGCTATGTGCAGAAGAAAAACCGGCAAGAGTGTCTGGAAAAAGCCCAGGCTCTGCTGGCGCGTGTTGGTCTATATGAGCGGCAGCATTTCTATCCGGCGCAGCTTTCCGGCGGACAAAAACAGCGGGTCGCCATTGCACGGGCGTTGGCCATGGATCCGGAGGTGATGCTTTTTGATGAACCCACCTCGGCGCTGGATCCGGAACTGGTGGCAGAAGTCTTAAAGGTTATGCGCAGCCTGGCCGAAGAGGGACGCACCATGCTGGTGGTCACCCACGAAATGGGGTTTGCCCGCCATGTCTCCAACCAGGTGGTGTTTTTACATCAAGGGAAGATTGACTGTCAGGGAACGCCGCAAGCACTGTTCGCTGACGGAGGAACGGCCCGTTTTCAGCAGTTTATTGCCAGTCATTTGCAAAGCGCTTAACCAACCAGCGCCAGGATAAGCGCTGGTTGCCCTGCATAACCGCAGATAGGAACTTTATTGTGGCACGGTGTCGGTACCAAACCACTTAAGGGCCAGCTCTTTTAACGAACCATCTTGCTTCATTTGGCCAATGGCCTCATCAAACATTTTTTTCAATTCCGGATCGCTCTTACGGATCCCTACCGCTGAGCCTGAACCGAGAATGCCACCAATAAATTGTGGCCCGGTAAGACGGATGTCCTGATTACCGGGTTTGGCGATGGCACCAGTAAGATAGGTCGCCGAAGCAAATACCAGATCGATACGGCCAGATTTCAGGTCGAGATCGTGTTCTTCGGTGGTTTTATATTCCCGAATAGTGACCAGCCCTTTCATATATTTTTCGAGGAACTGCTGGCCTATCGACGAACCCTGTACGCCGACAACCTTACCTTTCAGTAAAGGGGCCAGTTTTTCCACTTCCGCTTTGGCTGCAGCCTCATCGTTGCTTAATGAAAAGCGCGTAGCCAGATCCGGCAGGGTGGCTAACGGACTATCTTTTAATACTGCAAAGGTTTGGCCCGCGCTGCTATAAGGGATCGAGAAGTCGATGATTTTTTTGCGCGCTTCGGTGGCTGAGAGTCCATCAATAATGGCATCAAACTTACCGGCGTTAAGTGCGGGGATAATGCCGGCAAAGGGTTGCACTACAATGTCGCATTGCACCTGCATCTTTTGACACAACACCTTGTACATATCTATTTCAAAACCGTCGAGGGTGCCATCAGGTTTAGTAAAGTTAAATGGCCGGAATGCGCCTTCGGTAGCGATTTTTACCACTGTCCATTTTTTACCCTCTTCTGCATAGCTGCCAAAGCTGGCCACCAGCGTTGCGCCAAGACATAACGCACTAACCAAACTTGCCAATTTCATGTTGTTGAACCCCTTAAGTCATGCAAAGTTAAAACACCTGGATGATTGCCATTTGGCAGTAAAAATCTTGTGAGTACGCCGAGCTCCTGGCGCTTAGTGAACCTCACCGAGCGGTTTTTCTATGGTCACTGCAGGTTGCGTCCGCAAATGTGGCGTAAGGCGATATTCCAGCAACATCACCAGGCGGCTGATCAGCAGATTGATCAGCAAATAAATTAACCCGGTCACCAAAAATACCTCCAGTGCGCGATAGGTCTCGGAAATGATTTTTGCGGCGATGCCGGTGATATCCATCAAGGTGATAATTGAACAGAGCGAGGTAGACTGCACCATGGAGATCAACTCATTGCCGTAGGCAGGCAATGCCTGACGGATAGCAATGGGAAAAACAATGCGTCGCATCATTAACAGTCGCGACATGCCACAGGCGCGGGCTGCTTCTATTGCGCCATGGGGCACCGAGAGCAAACCACCGCGCAGGATCTCACTGCCATAGGCGGCGGTGCACAGTGACAGCGTCAGCAGCGCGCAGCCGTAAGGCTCGCGTAACATCGGCCATAAAAAACTGTGACGCACAGCGTCGAATTGCCCCAATCCGTAGTAGATTAAAAACAGCTGTACCAGTAGCGGAGTTCCGCGAAAACAGAAGACATAGCCACGGGCCAACTCGCTAAGCCAGCGATAGGGTGACAGGCGGGCCAACGCCAGCAACAACGCCAGGCAGAAACCTGCGGCCACCGAATAGAACGCCAGCTCGAGGGTGAGGGGGATGCCGGGAAGCAGTTGCAGCAGCGTTTGCCAGAGAAATTCAACGTCCATTAGCGTTTCACTCCCCGCGAATAATGGCCTTCTGCCTTTTGCAGCGACCAGCCGGAGACCGCCGAGATCAACAGATAAAGCAGCGCGGCAGCACAGTAAAAATCAAAGGGTTTACCGGTAGAACCGGCCCCGGTTTGCGCCTTGTTCATTAATTCCGCCAGACCGGTGACCGAGACCAGCGCCGCCGCCTTTAATACCACTTGCCAGACATTGCCCATTCCCGGCAGCGCATGACGCAGCAGCAGCGGAATAATAATGCGGCGAATACGCACCGGTGTACTCATGCCAAAGGCTTTTGCCGCTTCCAGCTCACCCGGTGCAATAGCATAAAACGCGCCGCGAAACACCTCGGTCTGCTGAGCCCCGGCAGCAATGCCTACCGCCAGCATCCCGGCCAGAAAACCGGGAAAACTGACAAACTGGCCGTCACCAAAAACTTTGCCCAGCGTGGTCAGCAACTGGCTGCCACCAAAATAGAGCAGGTAGATGATCAGTAAATCGGGAATACCGCGAATAACCGTGGTGTAGGCGTCCGCCAGATAGCGCAACGGTCGATTGCCACAGATTTTTACCCAGCAAACCACACCGCCAATGGCACCCGCCAGTAGAAAACCCGACAACGACAGGGCGACAGTCATTAATGCCCCGGCCAATAACATCGGCCCCCAGCCATCAGGGCCAAAGCTGAGGGTTTGTAAAAAGCCCAGATCAGCCATCTCTCTCTCCTTGTCTGTCAGCAAGTCGCGACACTATTAGTGGCTACCGGGAAAGGGTGGCTGCACATCATCGGGAATGGGATTGATAAAGGGTGTGGCGGCCAGCTTGCTGGCATGTTCCGCTTTTGCCTGAGCAATCAGCTCCGGTTGCGTGAACAGATCCATTGTGGTGCTGGCCATCAGTTTTGCGGCGTGAATCAACCCCTTGTGCGCCAGCGACGATTTGCCCTGAGCGACCAGTTGCCATGAGTGGCCAGGGGTACCAATAGTGTAAGTGGCAATCCGCGCCTGTACCGTCGGCACCACCCAACTGACCGAGCCGACATCGGTCGAACCAAGCATTGAGCTTTCCGGGCGATCCAGCGGCAGGACATAATCACAGAGCATTTCCCCCTGTTTGGCAGGCAAACCGACCCGCTGGTAAGCGCTGCCAATCTCTTCCTGATTCATAGTCTGCTGAAAACGCGCGGCATAGGCATAATCGGCATCGTTAAAACCCGGACCGCCAAGTTGCTCAAGATGTGATTGCATCAGCGTTTCCAGTACTCGGTTGCCAATCAGATTGGCATCACCGCTGAGAATATGGCGTTGCATCGTGGTTTCGGTCATCAGTGCCGCACCGGCAGCCACATTATCGACGCGCTTAAGCAGGGACAACAGTTCCGGCAAGGTGCGCGTACGCACCAGATATCGCACAGTGGCATGGGCCTGCACCACGTTAGGGGAGAAACCGCCGCTGTCGGTAATGGCATAGTGAATACGGGCACTGCTTGGCATATGTTCACGCAGATAGTTTATGCCGACATTCATCAGTTCAACGGCATCAAGGGCACTGCGGCCAAGGTGAGGGGTGGAGGAGGCATGGGCGGCGCGACCATGAAAATGGTAGTTGATTTCGTTACAGGCCAGGGAGTTGGCATCCATAACGCAGTTAAAAGCTCCGGGATGCCAGCACAGGGCAACATCGACATCGGCGAAAACACCGGCACGAACCATAAAACCTTTTGCCGAGCCACCTTCTTCTGCCGGACAGCCGTAATAACGCACGCGACCGGGTAAGCCATTGGCAGCCAGATAATCTTTTACGGCGGTTGCAGCCAGCAAGGCCGCCGAGCCAAGCATATTGTGACCGCAACCATGCCCGTTGGCGCCGGCCTGCAGCGCAACGGGTTCGGCGATATCGGCCTGTTGGCTCAGTCCCGGCAAGGCATCATATTCGCCGAGAATGGCAATTACCGGGCCGCCTTCGCCTGCTTCACCCATCATTGCGGTCGGCAGGTCGGCCAGCCCTTCAGTCACGCGAAAGCCCTGTTGTTTAAGGAGTTGCAGATGCGCCTGAGAAGACTTGAATTCGGTGTAATTGACCTCTGGTGTTTCCCATATTCGATCGCTGAGATCGCAAAAAATGTTTTTTTTCTCATCGATTAACGCCCAGACGTGCTGAAGCAGTGCCTGGTCCGGGGTGGCATGGGCTGGTTGGGCATCAGTGGCGGGTGTCGGCTGCATGGCAATAGTCCTTATTGGCTGGGGATAAACTTATCTCTACAGATAGATCTATCAAGCAATAAGGATGCCAAACATTTCAATTGCTTAGAATTGGCAACTGTTCAGGAAAATCGCTGTTTTAATACCATGGGCAATAGAGAGCCAAAGGATCATTTGAACCAAAATGATCCATTTTCTCTCAAGGCTGAAAGCGGCTGGTGCGGTAAAGCAAGGAAACGGTTAAACCGAGATTTTGCGAGCCAGCTGTTTAGGCTGCATCGTCTGCCCATTCGGGCCATAAAACTTGTTGGTTTGGCTGGCTTTAAGAATAGACAGGGCCTGGGTATTATAGGTCAGCTGTTTATCCAGCAACAATCCATTGTGTCTGTTGATATTACTGAGTTTCTGCGTCAGCGTCACGATAGACTTCCAGCGATCGGCAATCTCTGGTTGGCGTGAATAGGGTGCGGTTTGTTTTAAACGCACATCGTGCTGACGACGTTGCCCATCAAGATAATCTACGGTGGTCAATAACGAACTTTTCTGTTCGGTAATCGTCTGCAATGCCATTCCGTTTACCCGACCGGAACATAATAACGTTTGCTCGTGCTGGATAACCAGATCGAGTGCCTGCAGTGTTTCAACCAACGTATCCATTGTCTTGATAAAGTTTTTCATTGGGCGCTAGAAACCTTTCAAATAATCCTGAGTATCCGCTATCAACGCATCGGCAATTTTACCTGAATCCATTGTGAGCTTGCCGTCACGAATAGCCTGTTTTATATCACCCACACGTTGGGTGTTGATGTCGCCTGTGCTCGATTGTGTTAATGTCGCCTGAGCATTACTTAGTGTCACCGCGGTGCCGCTTGCCGGTGTGGTGCTGACCGCAGTCTCTTTACGTGCTGACTGGACTGCAGGCTCGCTGGTATCACGCTGTTGAATAGATGTCACGCCTGATAACGCTTGAGTACGATCGATACTCATATATAAATCTCCGCTAAAAACTGTTTGCCGTTGCTGGTTCAGATTAAATAATTGATTGCTTAATCAACAATTTAGCCACCTTCAGATAACTCATAGCAGCCGAATAGTCGCTGCCTCATTTATAAGTTATCGTCAGTCGTGAGATAAACTTTAGTGTTGATCACGTTATTTAATGCCGAATCTTACAGAATTTCGGGCTAGCCCGTTGATCATCTGGTATTCCGGGCAGTCCAGCAATGGCTCTGTGTTTGCTGCTTTACTGAACAGCTATCATTATTTACTGACTGGAAATAAATTACCAGCCGTTATCGAAAAACTGCGCTAAATCAGATTACCGCTACCAGCAACCTTATGACTTTGGTGGTTAGATCATTAAACTGACACTGCCGTCTTGCGCTACCGTCCCGTTAACAATCTGGCCGGAAGGCATGCGCACTCTGACACTGTCATTGGCTGCGGCGTTATTCATGGCTTTACCGGTACTGGTGATATTGAAGCCGCCACCGTTAGCCGAAACCTGGACCTCTTGCCCGGCATGCACCATCCAGGGACGACGCAACATGTTCAGGGTCAGCGGTTGACCGATATTGATATTGCGCAGCGAAATGGCGTTAAGCGCCTGCTTCTCATCCATAATGGTGTGCGGCGGCAACTGATCAAGTCTTCCTTTATGCCGTTCGATATCCTCAGTGGTAATATGACCACCGCTGGTGATATTGCGTGCTGCCACCCAGTAACTGCCGCTAACCTGCACACTGGCCTGAATAAAACTCTTTTGTCCGTTGCAGGTAACCCCTACCGACACGTTGCCCCAGGGACGAGCATTTGGCATTAACGAAAAGTTGGGGGCCGGGCAATTGGGTTGCCGCTCTGCCGGGGTGTTTATCACCGCGTTTACCTGCATATCGCTGCCACTATATTGTTGCAGAAAAAATTGCTGCAGCTGGGTGGTCAACGCTGACGCGGCCGGAGCAGCAAATACGGGCAAGGCCAGGACCATCAGCAGGCCACTCAATAAGAGTTTCGCTAACAGGCGTAAACCAGACTGACCACGGTTATTCATTGCTTTCCCCTCCGAACCTCGGTTTATGTGCCGCCACATGAGCCGCGCAAGCAGCCAGTGTGCAACACATATCCTGTTTAATAATTCCCGTCTTGTTCAGGCTTGGACCAGATGCCGTTATCGCCTGTGACTTTGGGTATAGCGGCAAGTCTACGCGCTAATGACAATTCCTAAGCGGACAAATAGCGGCGCATTTTGCGCTTATTCCTGCGATAGGTTGTTGTGCGCTCATTTTATGCTGTCGACTCCAAATTCTAACTTTGCGGAGGGCGCATGCTCGACAAATTGAACGCCGCACTGCAGTTCCAACAGGAAGCGCTCAACCTGCGCGCCCAGCGGCAAGAGATCCTGGCAGCAAATATCGCCAACGCGGATACCCCAGGGTTCCAGGCGCGTGATATCAACTTTGCCGGCCAGTTACAGAAAGTGATGGAAAAAGGTCGCGCCAGCGGCAGCGGTCTGGCGTTGTCATTGACCTCGGATCGTCATATTGCAGCCGAAACGGTGCAGCCACCGGATCTGGATTTGCTATACCGCGTGCCCGATCAGCCTTCGCTGGATGGCAACACGGTGGATATGGACCGCGAACGTACTAATTTTGCGGATAACAGTGTGCGATATCAAACCGACCTTACCGTCCTTGGCGGCCAGGTTAAAGGGATGATGTCAGTGTTGCAACAAGGATAATCCCTGATGTCAATGCTCAGTATTTTTGATATTTCCGGCTCTGCACTTCAGGCGCAGTCCCAGCGTTTGAACGTCGCGGCCAGTAATATGGCCAACGCCGACAGCGTCACCGGGCCAGACGGTCAACCCTATCGTGCCAAAGAAGTGGTGTTTCAGGTTGATGCAGCAGCAGGCCAGGAAACCGGTGGCGTCAAAGTCTCAGGCGTCGTGGATTCTTCAGCACCGGAACGCGTGGTGTATCAGCCGGGTAATCCCCTGGCAGATGCCAAAGGCTATGTGCGTATGCCAAACGTAGACGTGGTGAGCGAGATGGTGAACTCCATTTCTGCCTCACGTAGTTATCAGGCCAACGTCGAGGTGCTCAACACGACCAAAACGTTGATGATGAAAACCCTGACTTTAGGGCAGTAACCGGAGGTTTTTATGTCAGTTCTTGCGTCGTTGAATGATACAACCAATAACAGTGTTGCTTCCACCAGTAGCACCAGCAGTACAACAAGCACCAGCGGAACCAGTGCTGCCGATCTCTCTAGTCAGTTTTTAACCCTGTTAGTGGCACAGCTTAAAAATCAGGATCCCACCAATCCGATGGATAACAGCCAGCTGACCAGCCAATTGGCGCAGATTAATACCGTAAGTGGTATTCAGCAGCTAAATACCACTTTGGGTAGTATTTCCGGCCAAATCACCAGTAACTCGTCTGTACAGGCTTCATCACTGATAGGTCATGGTGTGATGGTGGCAGGTAGCGCGATTCTGGTGGGGACCTCCAGCGGTACCACCAGCACTACGCCTTTTGGTGTCGAACTCGAACAGGCTGTTGATACCTCAACGGCCACCATTACCGATGCCAGTGGCAAGGTGGTGAAAACCATCAATCTGGGAGCGCAGACCGCCGGCGTTCACAGCTACACCTGGGATGGCACCGAAGATGATGGTTCCACAGCACCTAATGGCAGTTATACCTTCAGCGTGAATGCCACCAACAACGGTCAGCAAATGGTCGCAACAGCGCTGAATTACGGCTATGTCAACGGTGTTATCAACAATACTTCAGGGACTTCATTGGACCTGGGTGTTCGCGGGACCACCACGCTGGCTAATGTGATGCAAATCCTGTAACCCGGCAATCTCGTTATACGATAACCCACAATTTTCGGAGTAAATTATGAGTTTCTCACAGGCAGTCAGCGGTTTGAGCGCAGCGTCATCGAACCTGGATGTGATTGGTAATAACATTGCCAACTCCGCGACCGATGGTTTCAAGGCTGGCAGCATCTCTTTTGCAGATATGTTTGCCGGTTCGCAAACCGGTCAGGGCGTAAAAGTGGCGGCGGTCACCCAGGATTTTAGTGATGGCACCACGACCACCACTAACCGCGCGCTGGATGTGGCGTTGAGCGGTAATGGCTTCTTCCGTCTGACTGATTCTACTGGCGCAGTGTACTATTCGCGCAATGGGCAGTTTTCAGTGGATGCCAACCAGAATCTGGTCAATGCCCAGGGTCTGCATATCACTGGCTACCCGGCAACAGGTACACCACCGGCCATTGCCGCTGGCGCTCAGGCAGTACCGTTAACCATTCCGACCACCCTGATGGCGGCAAAAGCCTCCACCACCGGTACCATGGTTGCCAACCTTAATTCAACGGATAGCGTGCCGACCACCACCACCTTTAGTAGCACCGATAGCACCAGCTACAACTACAACACCACTTACACCACCTATGACTCCCTGGGTAACTCGCACGATAACGACGTTTACTTCGTCAAGACTGCAGCCAACACCTGGGATGTTTACTCCAAAGACAGCAGCGTAACTGGTTCTACCGCCGCGAAAGTGGGCACCCTGAACTTTAATACCAACGGTCAACTGGCCAGCACCACTGATGCTACCGGTGCCGCAACGGCAAATAACACGCTGAATCTGACCATGAACGTGGCCACCAACGGTGCCACCGCACCGCAGACTGTCGCGGTTAACTTTACCAACAGTATTCAGCAGAATACCGGTGCTTCCGCTATCGGTTCACTGACGCAAAACGGCTATGCCGCAGGCTCAATGACCGGCTACACCATCAATAATGACGGTACTATCACCGGTTCTTATTCCAATTCACAGACGCAACTGCTGGGGCAGATTGTATTGAGCAGCTTTGCTAACAACGAAGGCCTCAAATCTGAAGGGGATAACGTCTGGTCAGCCTCTGCGGCATCCGGCCAGCCGATCACCGGCGTTGCTGGTTCTGGCGGTCTGGCAAAAATGACCAGTGGCGCGCTGGAAGCTTCTAACGTCGATACCAGTAAAGAACTGGTTAACATGATCGTCGCGCAGCGTAACTACCAGGCTAATGCGCAAACCATCAAGACCGAGGATCAGATCCTCAACACCCTGGTCAACTTGCGCTAATTTTCGCCGACAACAGGCTTCCCGTGCGATTCGGGAAGCCCTAATGGGAAAGCACTATGGATCACGCTATCTACACCGCCAGCGGTGCCGCCAGCCAGACGCTTAATCAGCAGGCGGTCACGGCCAACAACATGGCGAATACTTCAACACCGGGTTTTCGTGCCCAATTGATGGCGCTGCGTGCGGTACCGGTTAATGGACCGAGTCTCGAAACACGCACGCTGGTAACGGCTTCCACTCCGGGAGCGGATATGACCCAGGGACAGCTGAATTACACCGGCCGTCCATTAGATGTCGCGTTACAACAAGACGGTTTCCTGGCGGTGCAGATGCCTGATGGCAGCGAAGCCTATACCCGCAATGGTGATATGCAGGTATCACCGAACGGACAATTAACCGTTCAGGGTAACCTGGTGCAGGGCACTAATGGGCCAATTTCGGTACCGCCGCAATCGGAACTGACCATTTCTGCCGATGGCACTATCTCGCTTCTTGGGGCTGGCAATACGCCGAATACCATGGAAGCGGTGGGTAAGTTGAAACTGGTAAAAGCAACCGGCAGAGAAGTGGTGCGTGGCGACGACGGTATGTTCCGTGTCAGTCCCGACGCGGTAGCCACCCGGGGAACCACTTTGCAAGATGATGCCACCATTCACGTTATGCCCGGTACTCTGGAAGGCAGTAACGTCAAACCGGTGGAAACCATGGTCGATATGATCGCTAACGCCCGCCGCTTTGAAATGCAGATGAAAGTTATTCATAGCGCGGATGAAAACGACCAAAAAGCTAACGAACTGCTGTCAATCAGCTAACCCCTTTTAATAACGCCTGTAGGGTTATTAAACACGGCTTGTCGTTAACCGCGACAGCAGAGGAGTCACAACATGATCCCATCGCTTTATATTGCGAAAACCGGTCTGGATGCACAGCAGACCAATATGGACGTTATCGCCAACAACCTGGCCAACGTCAGCACCAACGGTTTTAAACGTCAACGCGCGGTATTTGAAGATTTGCTGTATCAGACCGTTCGTCAGCCTGGTGCCCAGTCTTCTACGCAAACCAGCCTGCCATCGGGTCTGCAGATTGGTACTGGTGTACGTCCGGTTTCTACCGAACGTATTCAGGAGCAGGGCAACCTGACGCAAACCAGCAACAGCAAAGATATTGCCATCAAAGGGCAGGGATTCTTTGGCGTCCAGTTGCCGGATGGTACCACTGCCTACACTCGCGACGGCTCTTTCCAGGTCGATCAGAACGGTCAGTTGGTCACATCAAGCGGCTATCAGGTGATCCCGGCGGTAACTATTCCGGCCAATGCCCTGACCATTACCGTGGGACGTGATGGTATTGTCAGCGTGACTACCCAGGGGCAAACCGCTGCCACGCAGGTTGGTCAGTTGACATTAAGCACCTTTATCAATGATGGCGGTCTGGAAAGTCTCGGTGAAAACCTCTATCAGGAAACGCAAAGTTCCGGCACCCCAACGGAAAATACCCCGGGGCTGAACGGCGCAGGCTTGCTGTATCAGGGCTATGTTGAAACCTCTAACGTCAATGTGGCGGAAGAGCTGGTGAATATGATTGCCACTCAACGTGCCTATGAAATTAACAGTAAGGCAGTATCAACCTCTGATGCCATGCTGCAAAAACTGACTCAGCTCTAACAGAAAGTTCAAGTAATAGGGATCAGGTGGCATTAAAAGTGACAAGGTAACCGATTGGTTGCCTTGCCGCAGGGGCAAACCTGCTGCAACCTGAAGAAAAATAGTGAAGATCGGGGTACACCCACAGTGACCCCTGTCTTTCAGATTGATCTTTTTAAGGCTATATCCGTGGTGACCATGAAATTTACGTCGGCCAGCGTTAACTCGCAAAATAGAGCAGTAGTGCGTGCATTGCCGTTACTACTCACAGTGTTGATGAATGGCTGTGCCTATTTTCCTCATACCAACCTGGTGGAAGGGAAAACCACAGCGCAACCGGCACCCGCGGCACCACCGGTACCTAACGGCTCGATCTTTCAGAGCGTTATGCCAATGAATTACGGCTATCAGCCACTGTTTGAAGATCGTCGACCACGTAACGTCGGCGATACCCTGACCATTGTGATGCAGGAAAACGTCAGCGCCAGCAAGACATCCAGTGCCAGTGCCAGTCGCGATGGCTCCTCAACCTTTAGTATGGCCACTGCGCCGCGTTATTTAGCCGGACTGTTCGGCAACGCACGAGCGGACGTCGACTCGACCGGTGCCAATAAGTTTGCCGGCAAAGGTGGGGCAGCAGCGAATAACACCTTCAGCGGTACCTTGACGGTGACCGTCAGCGAAGTGCTGGCCAACGGCAATATGCGGGTTGTTGGTGAGAAGCAGATTGAAATTAACCAGGGTACCGAATTTATTCGTTTCTCTGGGGTAGTTAACCCGCGCACTATCAGTGGCTCGAATACGGTGATTTCTACCCAAGTCGCCGATGCGCGCATCGAATATGTGGGTAACGGCTATATCAACGAAGCGCAGAGCATGGGTTGGTTGCAGCGGTTCTTCCTTAATGTTTCTCCGTTTTAGAGGCGACAAATGAAAAAATTCACTGATTCATTGTCAAGGTTGGTCCGCTCGCTAGCCGTGGCGGCGACCCTGATAAGCCTGTGCTCGCCCCCGGCGTCCGCGGACCGCATCCGTGACCTGGCCAGCGTTCAGGGCGTACGTGATAACGCCCTGTTGGGCTATGGGTTGGTGGTCGGCCTGGACGGTTCTGGTGACCAGACGACGCAAACGCCTTTTACCACGCAAACCTTGACCAACATGTTATCCCAGTTGGGGATCACCGTGCCGGCCGGGACCAATATGCAGTTGAAAAACGTGGCTGCGGTGATGGTGACGGCGAAACTGCCGCCATTTTCTCGTAGCGGACAGGCAATTGATGTGGTGGTGTCCTCCATGGGTAACGCCAAAAGCCTGCGCGGCGGTACTTTGTTAATGACGCCGCTTAAAGGCGTGGATAACCAGGTCTATGCCCTGGCACAGGGTAACGTGCTGGTCGGCGGTGCTGGTGCGTCTTCCGGGGGCAGTAGCGTCACCGTTAACCAGCTTTCCGGTGGTCGTATCACCGGCGGTGCCACGGTTGAACGTGAATTACCCACCACCTTCGGTACGGATGGGGTGATCAATCTGCAGCTTCATGAAGATGATTTCAATATGGCACAGGCAGTGAGTGATGCCATTAACCGTCGTGGCATCGGTATGGCCTCCGCCCTCGATGGACGAAATGTGCAGGTTCGCGTTCCGCGTGGCGGTAGTTCTCAGGTGCGTATTTTGGCCGAAATCCAGAATATCGACGTCGTGATCGGACCTATGGATGCAAAAGTCATTATCAACTCACGTACCGGCTCGGTGGTAATGAACCGCGATGTTACCCTCGATACCTGCGCGGTTGCCCAGGGTAATCTGTCAGTAGTGGTAAATCAGTCCAGTAATGTCAGTCAGCCAAATACGCCATTGGCCGGTGGACAGACGGTGGTTACACCAAGCACGGATATCTCGGTACGCCAAAATGGTGGCTCCCTGCAGCGCGTGCAGTCCAGCGCCAGCCTGAATAATGTGGTACGTACCCTCAATGCGCTAGGTGCAACGCCAATCGATTTAATGTCGATTCTGCAAGCGATGAAAACCGCAGGTTGTCTGCGTGCTGACCTGGAGATTATCTAATGGGCGATCTTATGTCGATGTCAGGCGCCGCCTATGACACGCAAAATCTGGACAAACTCAGACTGGCGGCGAAAAACGATCCGCAAGGGCAGATCAAGACGGTTGCCAAACAGTTTGAGGGGCTTTTTGTGCAGATGATGTTGAAAAGCATGCGTGCCGCCTTGCCGCAGGATGGCATACTCGACAGTGAGTCTACCCATCTGTATACATCGATGTACGATCAGCAAATTGCCCAGGATATGTCCTCCAAAGGTCTGGGTATGGCCGATATGATGGTCAAGCAACTGACCGGCGGCAATACCGAACCATCAGAAACCGCCGGTACTGTACCTATGGCGCTGGATAAAGAGATGATCCAGAGCCTGCCGGTGCAGGTGATGGAGCAGTATCTGCGTAAAGTCATTCCAACGGCACCGGACCGCACCACCGGTGGCGCACCTTTGGGCCTGGACAGCGGACAGTTTGTTTCCCAGCTTTCCGGGCCGGCGAAAGCGGCCAGCGAGGAAAGCGGTATTCCACACCAGTTGATCGTCGCCCAGGCCGCGCTGGAATCAGGCTGGGGTCAGCGCGAAATCCCCACCGCCGATGGCAAGCACAGCTACAACCTGTTTGGTATCAAGGCGGGATCGAGCTGGGATGGTCCGACTACCAGTATTACCACCACAGAATATGTCGATGGTGTGGCGAAAAAAGTCCAGGCCAGTTTCCGGGTCTATGGTTCTTACCTGGAAGGTATCGCCGACTATGTGAAAATGCTGACTACCAATCCGCGTTATGCCCAGGTCGCAGCAGCCAATACGCCGGAAGAGGCCGCACACGCCTTGCAAGACGCGGGCTATGCTACTGACCCGGCCTATGCACAAAAGCTGGTCAGCGTGATCCAGAAAATCAAGGGTGCCGGTGAGCAGGCAGTCAAAGCCTACAGCAGCGATTTAAGTAAAATTTTCTAATCTCTGGCACCTTTTTGTGGGCCCGTTTTTATGCCGCGAGCCTGTCTGTTTGATAACAGAAGTAATTTGCTTTTTTTCCTCAAGTAATGACCAGGCTTGCCGATAATCATTTCAGGCTGACCAAAGCTGTACCGCTTAACGTTGGCAACTTAATTAAACCAGAGGGTGGCAGGGATCCTGATAATGGACAGTCCCCACTGAAAGAAAAGGGTCACTCATGAGTAGCTTAATTAACTCCGCCCTGAGCGGATTGAATGCAGCGCAAGCAGCGCTCAGCACGGTCAGTAACAATATCAGCAACGTCAGCGTTGCCGGTTATAACCGTGAACAGGCTATTCTGACAGAAGCCAACGGCACCAGTACCCCTGCCGGCTATCTGGGCAACGGCACCAATGTCACCGGTATTAACCGCGAATATAACGCCTTTGTGGTCAATCAACTACTTAGCGCCAGCACCGTCAATAGCGCCTTGACCACTCAGTCAGGCCAGGCTTCACAGATAGACGATTTACTGTCAAGTACCACTACCAGTCTTGATACTACTATGCAGACCTTTTTTACCAGTCTGCAAACCTTGTCCAGTAATGCCAGCGACAGTGCAGCGCGCCAGACAGTATTGGGCGATGCCCAGGCTTTGACCTCACAGCTTAATAGCGCTGCAAAATATCTTAATGATATGAACAGCGGTATCAATCAGCAGGTTAGCGATAATGTCACGCAGATTAATAACTATACTGCGCAGATCGCCAACCTCAATAGCCAGATTTCGCAAACCCGCAGCAGCACCGGTCAAGAACCCAATGCGTTACTTGACCAACGTGATCTGGCGGTGAGCAATCTTAACGCTATCGTTGGCGTGACTGTGACCCAGCAAGACGGTGATGCCTATAACGTCTCTTTTGCCAATGGTATCCCTCTGGTGCAGGGCTCCACAGCGGCCACATTGGTAGCGGTGCCATCAGATGCCGATGCCAGCCAAACTACCGTTGCCGTGCAGTCAAAAGATGGTACTCAGTCGCAAATCAGTGAAAGTCGTATCACTACTGGTAGCTTGGGCGGGGCATTGTCTTTTAGAAGCGACAACCTCGCACCGGCTGTTAACCAACTGGGGCAATTAGCCCTTAACCTGGCATCGAGCTTCAATACTCAGCACGATAAAGGTTTCGATCTTACGGGCACCGCAGGGACTGACTTTTTCTCCTATACCGGCGCCTCAGTGGTCGGCAACAGTAAAAATACCAGTACGGCGACATTGAACGTCAGCTACAGCGATACCACGGCAGTAAAAGCCAGTGACTACGCCATGACTTACGACGGTTCAAACTGGAAAGTTACTCGCGTCTCCGATGGTGCCAATATTACGCCAACGGCGGGAACCGACAGCAGTGGCAATGCCACCCTGAACTTTGATGGCTTGTCGGTCGGAGTTTCCGGTACGCCAAACGCCAATGATCGTTTCACCATTAAAACGGTGAGCAATGCAGCCAGCAGTATTGATGTTGCTATCACCGACCCGTCTAAAATTGCGGCAGCCAGTACGGCTACTGCCGGGGTAAGTGATAATACCAATGCCCAGGCATTGCTAAACCTGCAAACAGCCAAACTGGTCGATGGCAAAACGACGTTGAGCGGTGCTTATGCCAGTCTGGTGAGTAGCGTGGGTACGCAAGTCAATACGCTGCAAACCAATAGTACGGCACAGACCAATATTGTCACTCAGTTGACCGCGCAACAGCAGTCAATTTCTGGGGTCAACCTCGATGAAGAGTACGGTGACTTGCAGCGTTATCAGCAATATTACATTGCCAATTCGCAGGTGATTCAGACCGCTTCGACGATCTTTAATGCCATTATTAGTGCGGTATCGGCGTAACTTGGCCTTTTTGACTTTTTTTACCTTGAATTAGTAAGGAACTGATGCCATGCGCCTTAGTACCAATATGATTTACTCACAGAATATGAGCGGTGTGCTGAATAATCAGAACCTGATGCAGGCAAGTGCACTGCAGCTCTCTACCGGTCAGAAAGTCAATAGACCTTCAGACGACCCGTTGGCTGCCTCGCAGGCGGTGATGGTTAAGCAATCTGAGGCGCAAAACACGCAATATGGTCTGGCGCGTACCTTTGCCACTCAGAGCCTGAGTCTGGAAGACAGCACGTTATCAAGTGTGGTGTTGACCATTCAGTCTGCGCAAACTGTGATTGTCAGGGCTGGTAATGGTACTCTCAGCGACTCTGACCGTGCGTCACTGGGGACGGAATTGCAGGGACTTAAAAATCAGTTGGTTACTCTGGCTAACACCACTGACGGTAATGGACGTTATATTTTTGGCGGTTATAAGACGGATACTCCTCCTTATAGTGTTGATGCCACCACCGGTGCAGTGACTTACAATGGCGGTAGTTCGCCGATCACCCAGCAGGTGGATGCCACCCGTACTCTCACCATTGATCACACAGGGACGCAGATTTTTAACTCATTGACCAGTGATCCTGTTGCCGAGCCGGATGGTTCAGCCAGTGAAACAGATATTTTCAAAACGCTGGATAATGCTATCACTGCACTGAATACGCCGTCAGCGAGTTTTACCAATACGACGGATTACACTGCAGCCATTGATAAAGCCAACCGTGGCTTGAGCAATTCGCTGAACAATGTTCTGACGGTGCATTCTGAGGTGGGTACCAGCATGAACGAGGTTGATACCCTGGACAATTTGGGTAGCGACCGCGACGTGACCAATGCGAGCACCCTGAGCTCACTGGTTGACACCGACTGGACCAAGGCCATTTCTGACTACAGTTTGCAGCAGGTGGCTCTTCAGGCCTCGTATAAAACTTTCTCCAGTATGTCGCAGATGTCGCTGTTCCAGCTTAATAAATGATTTGTCATTTTTATTCTTGAGCGCGACTTTGAAATAGACGCAATCCGCTTTGACTCCCGGTCAATTCGGATTGTGTACCGGAAACATTATTCTGCTGCTTCTTACGGCTAACCGTCATGCCAGTGGCCAGATGATTTTTCTGACTCTATAGCTACCATCTTTAATAGCCTTTCCAGGTTATTAATATTGCCATACACTGCCATTCAATTATTTGAATGGACTGCTTTCTGAACGTACTTAAACCGGGTGCGGTCAGCTTTGTATGTCACTCTTTATACTAAGGTTTAGAGTGACATACACTTTTTCAATAAGATCCCGCCTCGCTTATAATCTGGAATATAATTAGCACTCCTCGTAATAACCTCGCCGTTTAATAGTGCAATATAATGACACAGCATGCTAATTAAATAAGCGGCCAGTTGTTTTGTTTGAGACTGTGACTTTCAGATAGAGTGCTGTCTACAAAAATATTTATGGTGCTACACTGCCTGTAACTGATTGCCAAGATATTGTCAGATGGCATACCTCTGCTCCGGGCAGTGCACGCCAGGATTGGTGATATATTTCTTACCCGTAACACTAATAACCTGGGGTTATATCCTGGGTTGGAATAAGGATATTCCGTGAGAACAAACAACATAACGTTGCAGTTGGCAATTTTTTTATTATTTTTTTTCGCGTTTGTATGTCTACCGTCAGTAGCTAACCAACAGCTTATCTATCAGCGTGTTCGCCAACAGGCGTTAGAGAAAAAATTAACAGTACGCCCCCCTGAAGTGTATTTATTACTCCGTAATAAACGCAGTGCCAAAATAGTTTTTCCTCACGAGATCCCCTGTTTTTTTATCACTAAAATAAAATTAGTGGACCGAGAGAAATTACCCTTTTGGCTGCCGCTGCAAAATATCGCCAATCAGGGGGCAGGGAAATGTCTGGGGATCACCAGCATCAGGCTGTTGGCGGATATGCTGCAACAGCAACTGGTCACCAGCGGTTATACCACCAGCCAGGTAGTGGTTCTACCGCAGGACTTGAGGCAGGGTACTTTGTCTCTGCGACTGAATGTTGGTACGGTAGGCCGGTTGCAGCTTACCGCAGACAGCCACCGCGCCATTACGCTTTATAACGCTTTTCCCCTTGCCAGCGGAGATCCCCTTGATCTTGCCGATATAGAGCAAGGTCTGGCTAATCTGCGTCGTTTACCAACGGTAACAGCCGATACCGCGTTGGTTGCCACCACAATACCTGGGGTGAGCGACGTTGCCGTACATTGGCAGCAGGAAAAAATGTGGCGATTGGGGGCGTCACTGGATAATTCGGGGCCGGCCAGCAGCGGACGCTATCAGGCAGGGTTAAGCCTATCGCTAGACAATCCGCTGTTATTTAATGACTTGTTTTATTTATCAGCCATCAACGCTGTGCAGCGTGGCAGTAAACAGGGCAATAGCAACTTTACGGGTCACTACTCGCTGCCCTTTGGCTATTGGTTGGCCGGTATCACCGTCAGTCGCTACGATTATCATCAGCATCCGGCCGCACGACCGCGAGACGATCGATATCGCGGCAACAGCAAAAACGTCAATTTTCAGCTAAGCCGGGTATTACAGC
Source organism: Rouxiella aceris (assembly GCF_012933545.1). Taxonomy (GTDB): domain Bacteria; phylum Pseudomonadota; class Gammaproteobacteria; order Enterobacterales; family Enterobacteriaceae; genus Rouxiella; species Rouxiella aceris. Next base: position 171,813 of record NZ_JAADJU010000007.1, read on the forward strand.
GCAACGGCAGCCAGAAAACCTGGTTGGATTTTATGGCGTTGGCCCGCGTATCCCATACTTATACCGATGACAGCGCTATTGACAGCAAACACCGACATAGCTCTGCCTGGCGACTCGGTCTGCGGCATCAACAGCAGCTTGGCGCTGCTACTCTGCACGCTGGTATCAGCTATCAACAAGCCACGCAATGGTTTGCCGCCCGTGAGATCGACTATAACGCTGACGGGCAGGCCGCCGCGCTGGGTAATATTATGCAGATGCACGCCGAGGGGCGTGTGCCATTACGGCTATATGGACAAAACCTTGACTATACCATCGGCTATTTCCGTCAGCAGGCGTCGGCGGCGGTAATGTCGCAAGATCAGTTTGCCATCGGTAATCGCTGGACGGTGCGCGGCTTTGATGGCGAGCAAACCCTTAATGCCGACAGTGGCTGGTGGCTGCGCAATGATCTGGCGTGGCATACGCCAGTGGCAAACCAGCAACTCTACCTGGGTCTGGATTATGGCAAAACGGGTCGTGGCAGTCGGGATTGGCCGACAGCCAGCGCCCTGGCGGGAACAGTGGTGGGACTACGTGGGAAGGTATTGGCAACCGACTATGATCTGTTTGTTGGCCTGCCGCTGGTCAAGCCGGCAGGTTTTGCTGCCAGCCCGGTAATTCTGGGTTTTACCCTCAACTGGCAGTACTGACGCTTGCTGACGCCCCATATTGAGCGTCAGCAAGCGACATGGATTAACCAAAAATATGCAGTAAGACCGGAAATAAGAAAGGAGCCAGTAGTGAGGTGATAATGCCGCAAATCACCAGGGCTAACGAACTGAATGCGCCTTCCTGATAGTCCATCTCGGCACAGCGCGCCGTGCCCAGGGCATGGGAGGCGGTACCCATTGCCAGCCCACGCGAGGCCTTGGTGCTAATCTTTAACAGGTTAAGCAAGGTATGGCCAAACACCGCCCCGAGAATACCGACAAAAATAACGCACACCGCACTGATGGCCGGTATACCGTTAATTGACTGTGCCGTTGCCATGGCAATAGGGGTGGTCACCGATTTAGGTAGCACAGAGGCGGCAATTTCCGGCGTCGCTCCCATCCATAAGGCAATGGCGGTGCCGGTGGTCATTGCCACCACGCTACCAATAAAACAGATGCTGATAATGGATTTCCAGCGGGCGCGAATCTGATGCAACTGCTCATACAGCGGAAACGCCAAAGCCACCACCGCCGGTTGCAGCAAATCGTTAAGGATCTTGCTACCGGCAAAATAGCGGGCATAGGGAATATGGGTCAGCAGCAGCAGCGGGATAATCACTACCATCGACATCAGCAGCGGATTAAGCAGCGGCATTTTAAGCTTCAGTGCCAGTTTGCGGGTGGCAAAAAACACCAGCAGGGTCAACGGCAGAGACCACCAGATATTTGTCATTATTTTTCCTCCGGCTCGCCAATCACTGGCCGTTCGCGATGAACATAGTGGGATGAAAAGGCCACCACCAATAAGACAACAAGCGTACTGACCAGGCAGGAGACCACTAACGGCCCAAACTGTGTACGCAATTCATCGTAATAACTCATCACCCCGACGCCGATGGGCACAAACAGCAGCGCCATATAGCGGATCAGTAAACTACAGCCTGGTTTAACCCATTGGTAGGGCAGGATCTGCGTCGATAACAGCGCAAAGAGGATCAACATGCCGAGGATACTCCCGGGGATAGTGATGGGTAATAGCATGGAAATGGTGTTGCCGACGTATAAACAGGCATAAATCAGCACAAATGCCCGGATATATTGTAAAAGCAGTGATATTGCGGAGCGCATGGCGTCTGTCCCAGTGGAAATATGCAATCATCATACAATTAAGTTGTGATCTGCGCCACATAATGAAGTATGAAATTTCGGAATACAGGTTATGCCATATTGCTTGGGTAGTGTAAACGACAGCTCATATATAAAGTTGATTTAACCTGCCGCCAGTACCGCGGCGGATGCACTAATCCCGGTGCAGACTGGCTGGCGCGACTTACTAATGTCTAGCATTGCCGCTGGTTATCCGGCTGCCATTTCAACAGTTTTCTTTCCAGCAGACTGACCAGGCTATCCAACAGCAGGGCACAAAGGGTCAAAACAATAATCCCGGCGAAAATGGTATTAATATCAAAACTGCCTTCTGCTTGCAGGATCAGGTAACCAATGCCGCGCGCAGAACCGAGGTATTCGCCGACCACCGCGCCGATAAAGGCCAAACCAATAGCATTATGCAAACTGCAAAATACCCAGCTTAGTGCCGAAGGCAGGTAGAGTGTTTTGATGCGCTGCCAGGAATTGGCACCCAGCATATTAAGGTTATTGACCCATGCCGGATTTACTTCGCGCACTCCCTGATAAACATTAAAGAACACGGTAAAAAACACCAGGGTAACCGCTAGCGCTACTTTGGACCCCATGCCCAGCCCAAACCACATGGAAAAGATCGGAGCTAATACTACGCGAGGCAGGACATTAGCGGCATTGATAAAGGGGCGAAGCACTCGCGCCAGCAGCGGTGACAAACCCAGCCATAAACCGCTGACCAATCCGGCGAGGGTACCCAGAATAAATGCCAGCAGGGTTTCGCTAAGGGTGATCAGCAGATGGGGATAAATTTCTGCCGGGAAGTGCCACTGCCAGTGGATGTTATCTCCCCAGCTGATCTCCAGCTTGCCGCTGCCTTGCGTAAACCAGCGCAGCAGGCAAGCTGCGACCTTAGCGGGTTCACCGAAAAAGAAAGCCACCTGGGCATCACGTGATGCCAGTTGCCAGAGCAGCAGCAATAGCGCCAGGATCGCCAATTGCCAGCCAATGGTGGACCCATATTTATGCATATTATCCTCGCTGCTGCTGTTGTTGGTAGCCGGTGAGTACTTCGTTGCGCAGCACATCCCATATCGCGGCATGCAAGGCAATAAATTGTGGCTGATGGCGGATCTCATTGACATCCCGTGGTCTGGGCAAGTTGATACTAAATTCTCCCACAGGGTGACTGGCCGGCCCGGCAGACAGCACGATAACGCGGTCTGACAGTGCGATGGCTTCGTCGAGATCGTGGGTAATAAATAGCACTGCCTTTTTCTTTGCCTCCCAAAGCGCCAGCAGTTCATTTTCCATCAGATAGCGGGTTTGAATATCCAGTGAGGAGAAGGGTTCGTCCATCAGGATGATATCCGGATCCAAGATCAGCATTTGCGCCAACGCCACGCGCTTGCGCATCCCCCCTGACAGCTGATGGGGATAACAGTCGGCGAATGCTGTTAGCCCGACCCGCGCCAGCCAATAGCGCGCCTGTTGCCGTTGGCTCTGTTTGTCGACACCGCGATATTGCAGACCGAGCAGAATATTTTCGCTGGCGGTTCGCCACGGTAGTAACACTTCGTTTTGGAACATATAACCTGCCCGGGTATTCAACCCACTGAGCCGCTGGCCAAATACCTGGACTTCACCGGCCGTTGGCATTAATAAACCGGCCGCCAAATTAAGCAACGTTGATTTGCCACAGCCGGTAGGGCCGACCACAGAAACAAATTCTCCGCCCGCAACAGATAATGAGGTATCGGCAATGGCAAGATAATCGGCCCCTTGTTGATGACCACCGCCAAAGTGATAACCTATCTGCTTTAATGACAATGCAGGCGGAATTTCCTCTACCGGTAGATAACGCTTATTTATATTTGTCATTAGCATGCGCTGCAAATTGATTGGTCCAGGTGGTCGCCAAATGAATATCGGCAGCGGCAAAGTCCGGATCATAGCTTTTCAGCACCGCCAGCAGCGTTTCCGGGCCCGAAGGGGAAAAGTAGCCGTTGCTGGAGAGCGTTGCCCGGTTTTTGGCAAACGCCTGCTGGTAAAGCGCTACGTCGTTTAATAAATAGCTGGCAGGCACCACGCGACTGACTTCCTGTGGTGATGCCTTTTGCAGCCAGTGCAAGGCACGTACCATAGCGTTGGTTAATGCCTGGATGGTGTGTGGATTGGCTGCAACAAATTCGCTTTTGCCATATAACGCACCGGCGGGCATCTGGCCACCAAAGATCGCGTTGGTCCCTTGCTCGCTGCGCGTATCGGCAATCAGGGTGATCTCATGGTTTTGTTCAAGTAGAGCAATAACCGGATCGGTATTGACAATGGCGTCAATTCGCCCGGCACGTAACGCCGCTACCGCCCCGGCCGAGGTACCAACGCCAATATAAGAGACATCGTCTGGCGTCAGTCCCGCTTTGGCCAGTACAAAGTTGGCCAGCATATTGGTGGAAGAGCCCGGGGCGCTAATGCCGATCTTTTTGCCCTTCAGATCGCTAATCTGTTGGTAATTGGGCAGGGTTTTGCGTGAAACCGCCATGACAATCTGCGGTGCCGTATTCATTAAAACAAAGGCAGTGAGCGACTGCTTTTTAGTCTGCATCTTGAGGGTATGTTCATAGGCTCCGGCCACCACGTCGCTGCTGCCGCCAATCATCGCCTGCAAGGCCTTGCCACCTCCGGCAAAATCGGAAATTTCCACCGTTAATCCCTCATCGCGAAAATATCCCAGCCGATCAGCAATGGTTAGCGGTAAATAATAAAACAGATTTTGTCCGCCAACGGCGATGGTTATTCTATTTTTTTCAACAACAGGATGTGAAGGCGGGTTATTGGCAATGGCCGGGTGCGAAATAGTCGCCATTATCAGGCCATAAAATAGAGTAAATAAATGCAGGTATTTTTTAATCATAAATAATTAATATCCTGTTGATAAGCTGAGTATCTATTATTAAATAATTTAAATGTTTACTAATTTCATAATAAAGGGCAGGCGTAAAGAATCTAGCCTATATAAATAATAAGGGTCAAGGAATTATCCCCGGTTGAGGACTGGTCTACACTTAGGCTTTTATGTCATCAGCAACAGCAATGGCCATTACAACAGCGAGGGAACCCCGCCATGCGGCATTTATTTGCAAAAAGAAAAACCCAGTGGCTAAAGCTGCTGGCAGCAGGGGCGCTGGCTGCACCAGGTTTTGTGCTGGCACAGGCCGCGCCGGAACCGGCAGCCAGGGCAACAGTCAAGGTCGAAACCTTGCTAAGCGAGCTTGATCACCCCTGGTCTTTGGCCTTTTTACCCGCCTCACAGGGCGCACTGATCACCCAACGCAGCGGACAATTACTTCTGTGGCGCGGGGGACAGTCCGGGCCAACGCCGGTCACCGGTGTTCCTGAGGTCTGGGTCAACGGCCAGGCGGGTTTGTGGGACGTACGGTTGTCACCTGATTTCGCCAAAAATCATCGTGTATACCTCAGCTTTGCGCAACGTGACAGTCAGGGACAGCCCCATGCCCAGCTTGGTTATGGCACCTTGTCGGCAGACGCTGGGCATCTGACAGATTTTAAAACGATTTTTGTACAGACGCCGCCACTGCAAAGCGGCATTAACCTCGGAGGACGGCTGGCGTTTGATACAGCGGGTAATATCCTGATGTCCCTTGGCGATAATAACCAACGTATCGAGGCACAAAATCTGCGTTCGCTAAATGGCAAAATTATTCGCCTGACCGCTGAGGGCGGGATCCCGGCAGATAACCCTTTTGTCGGCCGCCAGGATGCCCGCCCGGAGATTTGGTCTTATGGGCAACGTAATCCCCAGGGATTGGCTTTTAACCCCTGGAATGGACAACTGTGGGAAACCGAGCATGGCCCGCGCGGTGGCGATGAAATTAATATTATTCAGGCAGGTAAAAACTACGGCTGGCCTCTGGCCACCTATGGCATTGACTATTCTGGTTCGCCGATCCCGGAAGCTAAAGGCACACAGATGAACGGGGCACAAGATCCACTTTATTACTGGCGGGTGTCACCGGCGATCAGCGGCATGGCCTTTTATCATTCTGTCCGTTTCCCGCAATGGCAAAACAGCCTGTTTATCGCCGCACTCAAGGAAAAATCGCTGATTGTACTCAAGGTTAAAGACGGTAAAGTCAGCGGCGAGCAGCGTTTGTTAAGCGATTTTGGTCAACGCATTCGCGAAGTGCAGGTGGGACCCGATGGCTATCTCTATCTGCTAACCGATGAAAAGGCGGGGAAATTGTTAAAACTGTCGCCGCCATAAGTAGTCCCTCCATCGCCATGTCTGTTGGCGAGGAGGGACAGGGACAGCGCAGGTTAGCGCTGGCTTTGCTGTGACTTGATCAGCGCCCATAGGCTGAGCAAGGCCACAATCATCAGATAATAACTGGGTGCCAGGCTGGTGCCGGTGGCGGTGATCAACAAGGTACAGATAAAGGGAGCAAAGCCGCCAAATACCGTGACCGCAATATTATAGCCAATGGCCATACCGCTGGCGCGGGTGCTGACCGGGAAAAGGTCGGCCATCATTGACGGTACTGCCGAAAAATAGACTGATTTCAGTAACGCCATCCAGCAAACCAGCGCGATCAGCGAAGAGGCCGTCGTATAATGAGTCATCAACCAAAATCCGGGGTAAATGGTGACCAACAGCAGCACCAGTGCCCCCCACATCAACGGCAATCGACCGACTTTTTCGGCCCACAAGCCCATCAATGGTGTCGCCACCGTGAGGATCACCCCGGCCAGCAGTGTGGCGGTAAAGGCCACCTGACCGGAGAAGTGCAGGGTCTTGGTGGCATAAGTTGGCACATAGTTAAGCATATAGTTAATCGCGGTCGAGACCACCATCAGGCCAACGGCCATGCACAGCAGCGACTTTTGCGAAGCAAAAAGGGTCTTGAGAGGGGATGAGGTTTTATCGGATTTAACAAAACTCTCAGCTTCCTCAATATTGCGGCGGATATACAACCCGACAGGACCGATTAACAGGCCAAAAGCGAAAGGGATACGCCATCCCCAGTCCTGAAGCTGCGTTTCTGACAACCATTGTGACAGCCCGAGGCCGAAAGCCGAGGCCAGCAGCGTGCTGGCACCCTGGGTGGCAAACTGCCAGCTGGCAATATAGGCTTTGCGTTCCGGGAAATGCTCCACCAGAAAGGCGGTGGAACTGCCAAACTCGCCGCCAGCCGAGAACCCCTGGATCAGGCGAGCCAGCAAGATCACCAGCGGTGCGGCCAGTCCCAGCGTGGCATAAGACGGGGTGATCACGATCAGCAGGCTGCCGACCATCATCAGGCTAATGGATGCCAGCAGCGAGGCTTTGCGCCCGGCGCGGTCGGCATAGGCACCCAGCACAATCGCGCCAAGCGGACGGATCAGAAAGGAGACACCAAAGCTGCCAAACGCCAGCAGCAAAGAAACGGTCTGATCGCTGGTGGGGAAATAGGCGCGGGCAATATAAGCGGCAAAAAAGCCATAAACGGCAATATCAAACCATTCCAGGGCATTACCAATACAGGTGACGAACAGTGTTTTGGTCAGGCTGGGTTTAACCGCGCTTTGCGCGGCATCAATGGATTTAAGGGTGGAGATCTGGCTCATACGACACCTTCCTGTATTGCACTGTTGGCAGCATGCTGGTGATGAGCTGCCAGCAACTCATTACCGCGTTCACCGAGATCCCAAAACAGACGCAGCATAATTTGCAGTCCTTCGCGGGCAACGGAAATCAACATATGTTCATCCACTGCATGTTGACCGCAGGCGGGATAGGAGTGGGGGACCCATAGCGTAGGCAGTCCGAGAATGTCGGCAAAGACTTCATTGGGTAGTGAGCCGCCAAGGTTTGGCAGCAGGGCCGGCTTTTTGCCGCTGCTTTGCTGCATGATTTCCAGCGCCCAGTCGACCAGCGGATCGGTGGGATCAAAACGTGTTGCCGGAGAACCACGCAAGAATTCAACTTCCACCATCGGCAAGCCCAGAGCATCCAGATGGTTGCGGATGTGTTGTTGCAGATTTTGCCAGTCGGTGCCGACCACAAAACGTAACTGGCAAACGGCCGTGGCGCTGGCTGGGATGGCATTCATTGGCCGTGCCGGATCGCCGGTCAGAAAAGAGAGCACTTCCATCTGATTAGAGGCAAACAGACGCTCTGCCGGTGTCAGGCCAGCGGTACCCCAATGCGGATCAATCTGTGGATCCCCTGGGGTGCTGGCTACCTCGATATCACTGAGGATCTGCCGAATGGCGGGACTGACGGCCGGGGGATTCAGTGCGGCTACTTGCATCTGGCCGTGCTGATTAATCAGACAGGCAATTGCATTGGCCAGCAGGGTACCGGCATTCGGCAACAAGCCCCCCCAGTTACCCGAGTGATAGTCTTTTTCACGGGCGTTAACGCTAAGACGGAAATTTACTGCCCCGCGTGAACCGAGAAATAGTGTAGGGCGGTCTGCACTCAGGCGGGGGCCGTCAGAGGCCAGCAGCAGATCGGCGCTTAACGCCTGCTGGTGCGTTTGGCAAATCTCGGCCAGCCCCGGGGAACTGATCTCTTCACCCATTTCAAACAGCAGTTTGCAGTTAAAGCCCAGCTTGCCGCCACGGGCAGCAAAAACCTGCTCCAGCGCCGCCAGATTAACGCTGTGTTGGCCCTTATTATCGGCGCTACCGCGGCCATACCAGCGATCGCCGTCTTCAAACAGCGTCCAGGGCGTCAGGCCTTCACTCCAGTTGGCATCGTCGCCAAATACCACATCACCATGGCCATAGCTCAGCACCGTCGGCAGGGCCGGATCTTCAATACGGGTAGCAATCAGAAAAGGGCGATGGGCAACATGAGGATTGTCGAGCTGTTGCACAGTAAAGCCCATGGCGAGTAAGGCGGGATTAATTTCTTGTTCAAAATAGCCTGACAACACTTCGTCACGCTGGTTTGACTGGCTCTCGGTTGCCAGCGCAATGCGTCGTGCCAATACGGTTTTGAATTCACCGCTGTCAAACCAATTCATTGCCTGTTTCAGGGCCTTTTCCACTGTCATAGAAAGTCTCGCTGTTGTGTCGATTATTTTTTTATCACTTTCTATCTAATAGAAAAGCCAGCTTTGCTACAATCATAATAATTGCAAGAGACCTTTGCTTTAATTGGAATGCTGGCATGCACAAAATAGAGGCATGCACTTATTTGGAGCAATTATGCACAGTAACGAAATTCGCTATTTTCTTGCCGTGGCCAATACGGGGTCGCTAAGTGCCGCCAGCAAACAGTTGTTTGTTGCCGTTTCGGCCATTAGCCGTCAGATCCAGCAATTAGAAGCACGGATGGGAGCGACCTTATTTGAACGTCATGCGCGGGGGATGGTGTTAAATGATGCCGGGCAAATTCTGGAAAATCATGTGCGTAAAAGTATGCGCGATATGGAGTTTGCTATTGCCGAGATCCAGGGATTGAAAGCAGTACGACGCACGGTGATCCGCATGGCTTGTACCGACGGTCCGGCGTTTGATTTGTTACCGCAGGTGTTTGCGCGTTTTCGCGCGATCAACCCCGGCGTTATGTTTTACCTGAATGTGGTTACCGCCTCGCAGATCCCGGAAATGGTGCGTAGCGGCGACTGTGACCTGGCATTGCAGTTTAGTTTATCGCCGGAACGCGGCGTTGATGTGCTGGCGTCATATGCCGCTCCAGTCAGAATGGCGATGCGTCCCGATCACCCGCTGGCAGACGCCGAGGTGCAGCTCAGCGATTTGCACCCTTATCCGTTGGCGTTGAATGAGCAGGGCAGCACCATCCGCCAGTTATTTGATTTATCCTGCCGGATGAGCGGCATTTTTCTTGAACCGGCATTAAGCTGCAACCGGTTTAGCACCCTTTATGACTTTATGCTCAGCACGCCGGGGGCCATTGTGGCCTGCAGTCACTACTCGGTGCTGTTTAAAGCGCGCCGCGACAATCTGGTGATAAAAAGCATCAATATTGAACAATTGAGCCAACGTACATTACAACTGCAAACCCAGGCGGGTAGACATCGCTCGGCGGCACTGAGTCAGTTTATCGATTTTATCTGCCAGCAGCTGGAAACCGAAGGCCGCGCCTTTATACGGGATTTTGCTTTGTAGTCAGGGTATCAGCTATGCCAACGGCCCCATAGCGCGATCAACAACCAGGCTGCCAGCGCCCAGCAACCGACTGCACTAAGCAGCGCATAGGGTAGCTTCATTGAGCCGACCAGCAGATAGAGGGAGATCAGATAAACTATATAAGGGATCACCGCCCAGAGACCAAAAATCAGCGTCGTGCGCAATGCTTCCACCGAGCGCTCACTGCCGACGATATAGTGGGCAATCAGGGCAAAGGTGGGGAACAGTGGGATCAGTCCTGCCAGATAGTAGCTTTTGCTTTTTGACAGCATGGCGATCAGAATGACTACCAATGCGCCAATCAGTGCTTTAATAAAGAGTGCCATTTTCCCTGCTTAACTGAATAATTATCAAATTTTTTAGATTTCTGCCCCGGACAACCGTTAATCTGTGCACTCGCAAGGAACGACAGCATTTTTTTCTGCCTCATCCGCAAAATGCGTGATCTAAAGCAGACAAAAGCGCAATTATGTCCCCTTGTGGAAGAAACTTTACATTGGAACGGTTTCATATCTACGAAGAAAGCGGTAGTTTTTATATCGCCAGATATCACAACCTGATTGAAAGATAACATAAATGTCAGTTACACGGACAGAAGCGCTAAAAAACCTATGACAATCTCTTTCTTATCCAAACGAAACCTTCTTTGTGCGTTCAGCGGCACCGCGCTGTTGCTAACGTTTCCTGCTGCCCAGGCTGAGAATGCCGCGGCAAAACCAGTCGAACTGGCAGCCCCTTCCACCGCCGCCACGCCGGGGGCACCTGCTGCGCAACAAATTGACGCCAAGTCCTGGGTGCTGATGGATTACGGCAGCGGCAAAATTATTGCCGAGTCCAATCCCGATGCGCGCCTTGACCCTGCCAGTCTGACCAAAATCATGGTTAGTTATGTCGTCGGTCAGGCGTTAAAGTCTGGAAAAATTCACTCCACCGATGTGGTCACCGTAGGTAAAGATGCCTGGGCGACCGGCAATCCGGTGTTGCGCGGTTCGTCACTGATGTTTCTCAAACCCGGCGATCAGGTACCGGTCTCTGAGTTAAACAAAGGTGTTGTTATCCAGTCGGGCAATGATGCCAGCATTGCGCTGGCCGACTATGTTGCCGGCAGCCAGGATGCCTTTGTCGGGCTGATGAATCGCTATGCGCAGCAGTTAAAACTGAATAATACCCAGTTTAAAACGGTGCATGGCCTGGATTCCGAGGGTCAGTACAGCTCGGCGCGTGATATGGCGCTGCTTTCTCAGGCGCTGATCCGCGATACGCCAGATGAATATGCAATGAATAAGGAAAAGGAATTCACCTTTAACCGTATTCGGCAGATCAACCGCAACCGCCTGCTGTGGAGCAGTAACCTCACCGTTGACGGCATTAAAACCGGTTATACCTCGGGGGCTGGCTATAATCTGGTCTCTTCGGCAATAGATTCCACCGGTATGCGCCTGATAGCCGTGGTGATGGGCGCGCCAAGCGACCGTGTACGCTTTAGCGAAAGTGAATCGCTGCTGAACTGGGGTTTCCGTTTCTATGAAACCATTACCCCGATCAAAGCGACTGACGCCTTCACTACCCAGCGTGTCTGGTTTGGTGACGAGAAAAACGTTGCTCTCGGTGTAGAAAACGATGCCTCGCTGACCTTCCCTAAAGGCCAGTTAAAGAATCTTAAAGTCAGCTTTACGCTTAATAACTCACAGCTTGAAGCGCCGATTGCAAAAAATCAGGTGGTGGGGACTATCAACTTTACCCTTGATGGTAAAGTGATTGACCAGCGCCCGCTGGTCGCCAAGGCAGATGTTAAAGAGGGCGGATTCTTTAGCCGTATGTGGGACTTTGTGATGATGAGGATCAGCGGGATTTTTGGCGGTTTGTTCGGTAAATAACCACTGTTTTTCGTTAAAGATAAAGGCGAGGCTGATGTCCTCGCCTCAGACTGCTGACAAAGTCCGTTATTAGGGAGAGTGCACCGTTGGGGTCGTAGCGGGCTTGCCCGCCGGAGCGCCCCTAGGTGTGCTATGCCCGGGTATCTCGATCATCAAGACGACTTTGTCATCAAACTCAGGCGAGGCTGATGTCCTCGCCTTTTTAATGGCGCTGCTTAACCGCGAACCCAGCCTTTGCGGATCGGGATGGCAAAACAGGCATGATAAAGTTTCTCGAGTCGCAGGCTCATTGGGGTACCAAACAGGTTCCACAGTAGCTGCGAGAACAGACAACCGAGCAGGGCGACCAGAAAGGCTCCCAGCATATCTAACGGCCAGTGGACACCAACATAGACGCGTGACCAGGCAATGCCCAACCCCAACAGCAAAAACAGTGCCCCCGACCATAAGCGATGCCAGAACAGAAACGCCAGCGCAAAGGTGAAAATAGCCGTGCCGTGATCGCTGGGGAACGAGCTGTCTGCGCTATGCTGCAAAAACGTATAGCCAAAACTTTCCATAAAAGGGCGTGGATGTGGAAAGACGACCGACAGTGTTTTTGCGCAAGCCATGGCAAACAGCAAGGCGATAACTGTTTTGCTAACCACTTCTCGCTGGAAAGCCATTTTTTGGTGCTCACCCCATAGCCATAAAGCGGCGATGGTCACCGGGACAATCAAAATCATGTCGTTTGCCAAAATAAAAGCAACGGAAAGCAACCACTTGGGGGATGCCGGTGTTGCATTTATCCAGGTAAACAACAGATGGTTTAGCTGCTCCATAATACCCTCATCGTTTGTCGGCTAAAAGTTGCCGAAAATAGTGTTCTCTGACTTACTGGCTAGCAGTAAAAAGCCGTGCAACGGTAAGGCGAGTCACGCCACCGGTAAAGAGGACTTTGCTGAATAAATGCATCTTATTTAACAGCGGTATAGTTTTCACAAGTTAGCGATCTTAGGGTGAGTAACTTAAGAAATACTTAAGCCCATAGAGGAGAAAATGCGGCAGTTAATAAGCGCCAGGTCAACGGCGCTCATAACTGGTGCGGGCTTAATGTGCTGCGGGGTAACAGAAATCCTGCGTAGTCATTACTCTGGCGACGGGCCCGTGCAGACAGGCATTATGATGAGCAATAATATCGGCGGCGGCTAGCTGTTGGCTATTGGTACAACTGTGGGCGTCGGCGATCAGGATGGGATTAAAACCAAAGGCTGGCGCGGTCCGACAGGCGGTATCGACACAATATTGCGTTTTCATGCCGACAATCACTACGTCAGTGATTTGCTGTTGTTGCAATAGCCCCACCAGCGGCGTTTCGACAAAGCAACTGGCGCGTGATTTATCAATCAGGATATCGCGCTCGCCATCAATATTCAGTTCTGGTATCAGGTGCCAGATCTTTTCACCCGCAGCAAAAGGCGAGCCTTGCGGACCCGCATGACGAATAAAAAATACCGGGAGATCCGTGTGATGAAAATGCTCGATAAGCTGATTAATATTGCTCAGCAAATTTTCACGCAGATAAGGCAGGGGATCGACAGAACATTGGCCGATTTGCATATCAATAACTAATAGTGCCTGGCGTGGCGAGAGTTGAGAGGACATGTTTTCTCCTGGTTAATACCGCTACGGCCAGGATCAATTGCCCGGCCGTTGACGGCGGGGCTTGAGTTATCAGCTTAACAGCATGCAATAGCTCGCGACCCACCAGCAGAGCGGGTCGTGGTGCGAGTTGTTGAACTATCAGGCTGATAAGTATTCATAAAATAAATATGACAGCTGCTTTTATCACGGTCAAGTGTCCTCAGAGGCAATAGTAGTGAAATATTTACTTAATATAAAAGGTCATTATGCTTCTGATTCAACCAATTAACTCAGCGTAATCAGGCCGTTAATTTGAGATAATCACCGCCGGTTCGCCATCAAGCTCGATATCCTGTTATGCGGATAACGCAATGAGCATATCAATTCACTCCAGGACGTTAATATGAAAGAAACGGAACCGCAGCCCGCCAGTCAGGCTAAAAGAATAATCGGCGATCATTTACGCTTTCATCGCCAATATCATCATTTATGGCCGACCTTTGGCGAAAATTGGTTTGCGCTTAAGGCCGAGGCTTTTGCCCGCTTTTTTGGTACACCCTTGTTTCTTGGTGCCCAGACGCTAATTGTTTTAGTCTGGATTGTGTTGAACGTTGTGGGGTGGGTGAAGTTCGATGTCTATCCCTTTATTTTGTTGAATCTGGCTTTCAGCTTGCAGGCAGCCTATGCCGCGCCGCTGATTTTGCTGGCACAAACCCGGCAGGCGGAACGAGACAAAGCCAGCGCCGAGGCCGATGCGCTGCATCGGGAAGATATCGCCAGCATTAACGACCAACGGCTGCAAATTGCCGCGCAGCAAAATGAACAGATGCTCCATTTGCTGCAGCAAAATACCGAACTGACCACCATGACCAAGCAACTGACCGAAAGGGTCGAGCGCTTAACCATTGAATTACATAATAAAATTATCGAAAACGCCAAGGGATAAGCATTCTTTTGGCAAGAGAGTAGCAAAAATCAGAGGATCCCTTGCAACATTTGGGCGCACTTGCTGGCTTCAAAAGGAATAATTTCACAGCTGGCAAGGCCGTGTTGCTGAAAGGGATCCCGGCTTAATCGCAGTTGTAGGTCTTCAATACTCTCTCCGCGCGCAAGGATAACCCCGCCTACCCGTGGCACTCGTCGTCCGGAAGCCAGAAACACCCCCGCCTCATATCCCTGATTAAGCCATTGCACATGGTCAGCAATATGCCGGTCAATCTCCTCCAGGGGTTTTATATAATTTAATACAATGACATAGGTGATACTCATGGCTGACTCCTTTTGTTGCGGGATAAGTTAAGCGTATTCCCCTCTGATACCGGGATCGGGACTGATGCATAATTACATATGCGTTAAAGCGAATATGTAATTGACTCCCGCTCTGGCCGAGCTAAGATAGCGGAAAAGATAAGGAGTGCGGATGACGCCACTAGACCCTTTACAGTTTTTTAAATACTTATCAGAAGATACGCGGCTGACTATCATACTCCTTTTACGCAGTAGCGGGGAGCTCTGTGTCTGTGAGTTGGTTGCCGCGTTAAATGAGACCCAGCCAAAAATATCCCGCCATTTGGCCATGTTGCGTGAAGGTGGGGTGCTTGCCGACCGTCGGCAAGGGAAGTGGATCCACTACCGTTTATCGCCACATTTGCCGATGTGGGCCGCCAATATAATAGAACAAGCCTGGCAGTGTCGCATGGCCGAGATCACCGCTATCAGTAAACAGTTAGCGCAGGATCCCTTGACTGCGGACGGCAAATCCCGCTGCTGACAAGACGATTTTTAATTCTATATATATGTTAAAACATATTTGTTAACAGGGTGTCATATGCTGCTTGCGGTTGCGATTTTTATTTTTACTCTGCTGCTGGTAATTTGGCAGCCCAAAGGCTTGGGTATCGGCTGGTCGGCGAGCATTGGTGCGCTACTGGCACTGTTGACCGGCGTGGTGCAAATTAACGATATCCCGGTGGTCTGGCATATTGTCTGGAACGCCACTGCTACCTTTATCGCCGTGATCATTATCAGCTTGTTGCTGGACGAAAGCGGTTTCTTTGAATGGGCGGCTCTGCATGTGGCGCGCTGGGGGCAGGGTAAAGGTCGTTTGCTGTTTACCTATATTGTGTTACTGGGTGCCTGCGTTGCCGCGTTGTTTGCCAACGATGGTGCCGCATTGATTTTAACGCCGATCGTCATTGCCATGCTTGCGGCGTTGGGCTTTAGCCATCGCTCCACCCTGGCTTTTGTGATTGCTGCCGGCTTTATTGCCGATACTTCCAGCTTGCCGCTGATTGTTTCGAATCTGGTGAATATTGTCTCTGCCGATTACTTTACACTTGGCTTTAATCGCTATGCCTGGGTGATGGTACCGGTAGATATGGTGGCAATTCTCGCCACGCTGGTGGTCTTGCATCTGTATTTTCGCCGTGATATTCCGCAAATCTATGAACCAGGCAAGCTGAAAAAGCCCGCTGAGGCCATCACTGACAGCGTCACTTTTGCTACCGGCTGGCTGGTGCTGCTATTGCTGCTGTTTGGCTTTTTTGTACTTGAACCCCTTGGCATCCCCGTTAGCGCGGTGGCGGCGTTTGGTGCATTGGCACTGTGGACTATTGCGCGGCGCAGAAACATCATTGATACCCGTAAAGTGTTGCTGGGAGCACCATGGAAAATCGTGGTGTTCTCACTCGGCATGTATCTGGTGGTGTATGGACTGCGCAATGCGGGTTTGACCGACTACCTGTCCATGCTGCTTAATCTGTTAGCACCCCATGGTGTCCTGGTGGCAAGTCTGGGTACTGGTTTTATTAGCGCATTTCTTTCTTCGCTGATGAACAATATGCCGACGGTGTTGATTGGTGCCTTGTCTATTACCGGCAGTTCAGCGACGGGTCTGGTCAAAGAGGCAATGATCTACGCCAATGTTATTGGCTGTGATCTTGGCCCGAAGATCACGCCTATCGGCAGTCTGGCGACCTTGCTGTGGCTGCACGTACTGGCGCAGAAAAATATTACCATTTCATGGGGGCAGTATTTCCGGGTGGGCATTGTGATGACCTTACCGGTGCTGTTGATGACCTTGTTGGCCCTGGCGATCAGACTGTCACTGTAGATCATTTGTCGAAACTTATTCTTTTCCCTAAAAAGGCGGCGCTATGTCAGCTATTACCATTTACCACAACCCGGCTTGTGGCACCTCGCGCAATACATTGGAAATGATCCGAAACTCCGGTGTTGAACCCGATATTATTTTATATCTGGAAACACCGCCTTCCCGCGAGCAATTACTGACGCTGATCGCCGCTATGGCTATCACTCCACGGGCACTGCTGAGAAGCAATGTTGAGCCTTTTGCCCGTCTGGCTCTGGATAATCCTGCCCTAACTGATGACCAGCTGATTGACGCCATGCTGGCAGAGCCGATTCTGATAAATCGACCCATTGTGGTTACCCCGCTGGGTACCCGTTTGTGCCGTCCCTCAGAAGAAGTTTTAGCTATCCTGCCAAACAGGCAGCAAGCCGCATTTAGCAAGGAAGATGGCGAGGCCGTGGTGGATCAGCAGGGTAACAAGCTAGTTAAATAATTCTAAGGCAGGGGGTTAAGAAATTTTTATTTCGGGTGGCAAAAAAGCCGATAATAAAAGCTTCCTCCCTGTGTCCTGACATGCCCGCGCTTCCTGTTGTGCGGGTCCTGCACGCCGCAATGGCGCTTATCGAAATCCCCCTTTGCCGTAACCGCAAAATCCAGGCCTTTCATTGGACCACCTTTTGATATGGTCAAAATCCCACCTTAAGCACTGCGAGATAACGTTAATACTAAAGGATTATTTTTTTATGTCGTTATATTACTACCAGGATACCCGGCGTAAGCAAAAACAAAGCAGGTGCAGAAAATCGAGTTGACTTGACATAAAAATAAACGGCATTCGTTCCTAAATTAGCTCAAGGTAATTATTAATGAAGAATATTTCAGTACGACTTGCGTTAACAGGCGCAATTTCCATTTTTGCGCTGATGATTCTGTCGATTTCCTGCGCAGGCATGTTCGCGCTGACACGCGCAAATGACACCACTGAGTTCGTTCATCAAGCTGATAGCCGGGTGATACTGATCAACGATGTCTACAAAGACTCTGCTCGTACTCGTGCAGGACTGGCCTTGGTTTATGCCAGCTTGTTGAAAGATGGCAATGCCGAACCCTGGATTTTTAAAAACATCCAGACTACCCATGGACGTCTGCTCGCCAATATCCAAATATTCAAAGATCTCCCGGTGATGACCAGTAGTGACGAGGCCATAAAAACGGAGTTGGTTGACTCAACGAATGCATTAAGCCTGCTCCTTGACCAGGCTGAACATCTGTTGCAGGCCGGTGATGTGAAGGGTTACTACGATCTCAACATTAAGGATATCGACAAAGCCGGTGGGCGGTTTTCTTCCTCACTGGAGAAGTATCAAAAAAACACCCGTGAAACGGTAAACACGCTGGCTCAGCTGCGAAACAGTGAATATCGCCAGTTGCTGTGGACGATGAGTATCGTATTGCTGATTGCCATCATGATCATGATTACCGTGTTGTATGTATTACGTAACATCATACTGCGACCATTGAACTACGCTATCGAGCAGCTAAATGCGGTGGCAAAAGGCGATCTGACCGCCAACATCCTGATAACCAGCAAAAATGAAATAGGTAAATTGCTGTCCGCGATCAGTGGCATGCAGCAAAGCCTGATACATCTGGTCAAGCAAGTCCGCTCGGGGGTTGACGAGATAAATATCGGTTCCAGAGAAATTGCAGCAGGGAACACCGATCTCTCTTCTCGCACCGAAGAGCAGGCCTCTTCGCTGGAAGAAACCGCTGCCTCGATGGAGCAACTGGCGTCGACCGTCAAGCAAAATGCTGACAATGCCCGTCAAACCAGCCAACTTGCGGCCAATGCTTCGCAAATGGCCGAGTCGGGCAGCAACGCGGTATCAGAAGTTGTCCAGACAATGAATGAAATTTCTACCAGCTCCAGCAAAATTGCCGAGATTATATCGGTAATCGATAGTATTGCTTTCCAGACTAATATACTGGCACTCAATGCAGCGGTAGAGGCGGCACGTGCCGGGGAGCAAGGGAAGGGGTTTGCGGTGGTGGCAAGTGAAGTACGCACGCTATCAGAACGATCTGCCTCGGCAGCCAAAGAGATCAAATTACTGATCGAAAACTCGGTATCCAAGGTCAACATCGGGGTCAAGCAGGTAGAGCGGGCCGGTGAAACCATGTACGAAATCGTTTCGTCAGTGAGGCGTGTTACTGACACTATGGCTGAGATCTCCGCGGCATCGCAGGAGCAATCCACCGGTATCGATCAAGTCAATCTGGCGGTTTCGCAAATGGACGGTGTAACGCAGCAGAATGCTTCGCTGGTGGAACAGTCTTCTGCGGCCAGCGCCTCGCTGATAGAGCAAGTAAGTTTGCTTCTGGAAATTGTTCAGGTATTCAAATTAGCCGAACCAACAGGCAGGCAGCTGGAGTACAAGTAAAATAGGGCCGAGGTGTTGGCCTCGACTCTTAAATAACTATTTTATTGATCTATAACGAGTTTTATTTTAGGCAACAAAAAAACCGATAATGTCATCGGGTCTTTAAAATTAATAAATCACATAATTTTCATAATGTTGATTACGTGACTAGTGGTGACAAATTAGGACGATTGCCTTCCGCCGTCGCCACTTTGTCACCACTTTTCATTGTGGCCATTGACCAGGTAGGGTTGGCCTTGTCAGGCACAGATGGAATTATGCACACAGGAAAGGCACCTTTCCGGTTGCTGGTAAAAATTAGCGAACAAGCAGATCCAGCCAATCTGGGTTCTCAATTTTACGGGAGTAGGGTAGCATCGCACGATTAATCAGCTCAAAGAATTCTGACTCCTCCATCCTTACTACTTCGCTTGTACCAGGTCCCTCCCATTCATCAAAGAGATGCCAGTAAAGCGATTTCAGGGTATCTACCACCGCCGCGAAAATTTTTACGTCAGGTTCAAGCCAATGACACACCAGAAAATACATTTTCTGTTCTGCATCATGGATGGACGCACACTGAGAAAGTTGGCTCATAAATAGCTTGAGCCAGACCAATGCTGCTGTTTTTAGCGATGGTAGATCTATCCGCTGCTCTGCCATATACCGTGACATATATAATTCAATCTCAGCTCTTTCAGGTTGATTATCAAGCCCCAGTGAAGCGAGAATTAAAAGAGTCTCCGAATCATTTCCTTCGGTGATTTGATCTTCAGCCCAGGCAATGATCTGGCAGTCCAGATCATTTTTGAGAAAGTGATATTTCCGTGAAAAAACAAGCAACCCGAGCAGGTCCTTGAGTGTGTATAGAGAGGGCATCTGATATTCCTTTACCTGTATTGTTTGCATGAACCCTGGCAGTCATAATTTCTGAGTCCATCATTCATTGAACGGTGGGTCTGTATAACCGAATCAAACCCCCACTAACCTTAATTTTATCTTAACTATTGATATAAATTCTATAAAGTATAGGGGTATACCGATTTTGGCCACATAAGCAGAAATGTGAAATGTCCGCTTTGTCACTCAGCAGACGCTGTGAGAATCTGGCTGTGTGTGCTCACAAAAGATCACGAAACGCTATCAAGACCCGGTATGCAGTGTTCACATTTAATGTA
The DNA here is from genome assembly GCF_012933545.1 of Rouxiella aceris. Lineage (GTDB taxonomy): Bacteria > Pseudomonadota > Gammaproteobacteria > Enterobacterales > Enterobacteriaceae > Rouxiella > Rouxiella aceris. The sequence goes on from NZ_JAADJU010000007.1 coordinate 191,997, forward strand.
GATCAATATGTAGGTTTACCAAAAGAGCCGCAAATACATTGCAAAGAATGCTTACCATGTCATTACGCACTTCATTCTGCTTACTGGCCCTACCGCTGTTAACTGGTTGCCAATATCTCCCTCATACGAATTACTTTACGGCACCTGCGAATGAGCCAAATCCAGCCTGGGTTCGTATTGTCAACTACACTCAGCATGCGGCTATCTACCAATATGAAGATGGGGTCCGCTCAGGAGGTGTCGTGCGGACAGGTCCCTTACCATTCATCAACACGCAGGATGTGGGCATGCCCAAAGCAGGGCAAAATTTGACCTTCGACTACTTTGAAACACGCGTGCGGCCCGATATAAAAACAGAGGTGTCGATGATGTGGGAGGGGCCACGTACCAGGTATTGCTACATCTCAATCATTTTCACCCCCAAAGCAGGGCGCTATTATCAGTTTAAGCTGAACGAAGGTCCGGGAGACTCTTGCACCTCGGACGCCTCTCTAATCGAACGAGGCAAAGACGGCATTTCATGGCATCTCACTCCCAACCCTGACGTGACTTACAAACACAATGGGCCAACCGCAAAAAAACGATTCAATAACGCCAGGTTCGAAGATCCCAACTTCCACCCTGATCCTGAACTGTATCCCGGTACAGCGCTTTAGTTCGTCGTGATATTGCTATTAACTTTTAATAAGAACGTTGCAGGCATGCGAATTTCAAAAGTGTCGAGAGATCGTAAAGTGGACTTAACGCAAGGAGTAACCCAAGTCCCAAGAAATTATCTCATAGCTTGAAATGCAGACAGTCAGAATTGCGTCGCCAGTTAGTCGCCATCGATTAAGGTGATGCGTTTTAACTATCTGTTTTGTAAGGAGGTTTTATTCAGGCAACAAAAAACCCGATAATCTTGAACCTAAACAGGCGGGACTATCGGGCTCTCCAACTTGGGGACTTCAAAGTAAAGCAGTGGCACTAATTAAGACTGCCTTATGTAAAGAAAGTTCTCGTCAGTTCAAATAAAATACATTTTTTTATTGATTTTTCATAAGCTCATTAAAAATCAATAAGTTATCCACTCAACCCGGCCAGATAATAACGATCAGGGTACCGGCCAGCGTCAGCAGTACGTTGGCAATGGCGTAAGTGCCAGCGTAACCCAGCGCCGGAATGTTACTGCGCGAGGTATCACTGATTATTTCCATGGCCGGAGCGCAGGTGCGGGCACCCATAATGGCGCCAAACAGCAGTGCGCGGTTCATGCGTAAAACATAAGCGCCAAAAATAAAGCAGATCACCACCGGTACCAGGCTGACCAGCAGACCCGAGATCAGCATCTGGGCACCCACGGTACCCAGACCGTGATTAATACCTGCGCCGGCACTGAGGCCGACACCGGCCATAAACACCATCAGGCCGAACTCTTTTACCATATTCAATGCGCCCTGCGGAATGTAGCCGAAGGTCGGATGGTTGGCACGTAGAAAACCCAGCATAATCCCGGCAAACAGCAGGCCGGCGGCATTACCGATACCAAAGCTAATGGTTTTAAACTGGAAGGTAATTAAGCCAATCATCAGCCCGACAATAAAGAAGGCACAAAAAGCCAGTAAGTCGGTGAGTTGACTGTGAATCGAGATAAAGCCGATACGCTCGGCCACGCTTTTTACGCGACGTGCATCGCCGCTGATCTGCAGTACATCCCCTTTATTGAGCACCACACTGTCATCGATAGGCATTTCAATCTGACTGCGGATCACTCGGTTAAGGAAACAACCGTGATCGGTCAAATTGAGCTGACTAAGCCTTTTACCTACCGCGTTATTATTTTTGACCACCACCTCTTCGGTGACAATGCGCATATCAAGCAAGTCGCGGTCAAACACCTCTTTACCGTTACGGAAGCTGGGATCGAGGCGGGAGTGGGCATCGGGATAGCCGACCAGGGCGATCTCGTCTCCGGACTGCAATACCGCGTCTCCGTCCGGTGTTGCCAGGATCCCGTTGCGGCGGATACGCTCTATATAACAGCCGGTTTGACGATAGATACCCAACTCGCGCAGGTTTTTACCATCGGCCCAGGCCACCAGTTCCTGACCGACGCGATAGGCGCGGATCACCGGCAGATAGACCTTGCGCTGACTGTCGGTATCCAGGCCACGCTCGCGGGCAATTTGCTGGGCACTGGTGGAAAGATCCTGATGCTGAAGTTTGGGCAGGTAGCGAGCACCAAAAATCAGGCTTACCAGGCCAATCAGGTAGGTCAAGGCATAGCCCAGACTAAGGTTATCCAGCTCCGGACCCAAAACCTTGGTGCTGCCCAGCGTGTTGCGTAGCGTATCGCCAGCGCCAACCAATACCGGGGTTGAGGTCATTGAGCCGGCCAGCATACCGGCAGTCAAGCCGATATCCCATCCAAAGAAGCGGCCAAGACCCAAGGCCAATAGCATGGCGCTGCCGACCATCACCAACGCCAACATCAGATAGTTTTTACCGTCGCGAAAAAAGATGGAAAAAAAGTTGGGCCCGGCTTCGATGCCGACGCAAAAAATAAACAGCATAAAACCAAGATTCAGCGCTTCGGTATTGATGCTGAAGTGTTGTTGGCCGAGCAGCAGCGAAACCACCAAAACCCCAATGGAATTACCTAATTGAACCGAACCGAGTCGTATCTTCCCCAGGCACAAACCCAGTGCCAGGACAACAAAAAGCAGCAGGATATAATTTCCATTTAACAAACTAGCGACATTTATATTCACAGAGTATTACTTATTGGTTACCAGCAATTTATTGAAATATATAACAGTAAAAGATAAATTCATTCACTCTACCAATTGAATCACGCCGCAGAGTCGTGGTTTACCCACTGTTACTGTTTATCCGAAATCACGTGCAGTATTCTAATCGTTGAAGGGGCTGACAGCCAGTCTTAGCCGGGTTTAAACAGCAAAAACAGACCTGGAGTTGCCGGGAATGGCGCTAATGGCCTGCGCTAACGTTATCAGTCGCAATAACAAATGCAGAAGCTCAGGTTAACACTAACAATGGAGAGAGGATATGAGCAGGCGTTCATCTCTAAAGACTGCAGCGATCAGCAGCCTATTATTTATATTTGTTTTTATTGTGTTAAAAAATAACACCATTGTTGTTAATTTTATTGACCCACAAGGGAATTTGGGTCTGTTGTTGTATATGCTGCCGGGAATAATTACCTGTTTTATTAATCGCGGTAACAATGTGCTGGCATTATTGATTGGCGCACTGATTGGTGTGCCGCTGTGCTTATTAATTCGCCATTATTTTATGCCGGAAGTGCGCGGTTATGGGCAAGAATTGGCTTATTTGGGGAGCGCGGTATTTTGGACCATGTTGGGAGCAATGTGCGTGTTGCTGTATCGCATCTGGATCATGCAGTTCCGCCATCGTGATTGACAGCCGGGCAGTCAGCGAGGGTAGGTAAAAGGTTAGAAACGCGGGCATCGAAATATAAAAAAGGCGCCTGATTAAGCGCCTTAACATTCTGTGTTCAGAAACAATTATTGCTGATACAGCGACAGGTTTTCTTTGGCATAAGCTTCAAAATCGGTGCAACCGCCAATATGCTTTTGATCGAGGAAAATCTGCGGCACTGTCTCGACAGGTTTACCGACAGTTTTTTCCAAATCCGCTTTACTGATGCCTTCCGCGTGGATATCTACATAACGGAAGTTGAAATCATCACGTTCTTCAGTGAGTTTTTCAGCCAATTCTTTTGCACGCACACAATAAGGACAGCCAGGACGCCCGAAAATTACTGCAAACATGGAGACTCCTTAGATTTAAAACATCTGAAAACATAAATTAGTCATTTTGCAAAAGCTTTCGCGGGAAGTTTTATCTTTTAGCGCAACGCTCTCGTTGATGGCGTTACTATGCCTGTCTCAGATAAGAAAAAAAAGCAGGAATTACCTGTCGCTTTGATGGGCTGCACCTATCTCATGCCAGCGACCGTGCTCAGCGCTTGCCGGGAGCGCCACTCAGGCAACCGCTGTGCTTAAACAGACTTCACAACGCTTGATGACTGTATGGATATTCAGTATTATCGCAAGTGTCTATTTATTATGCGCTAACGCCTCGCTGTTATTGATACTTCTATGCCAAATGAAAATACGTCTCTGCCTTATCAGTACCCGGAACACCTGCGTTATACCCTCGAAACCCTGCCGGCATGTTGCGGGGTGTATATTTTTTATGGCGAGGACCAGACCTTTCCGCTGTATATCGGCAAAAGTATTAATATCCGCAGTCGGGTGCTGGCCCATTTCAGAACCCCGGCAGAAGCAAAATTATTGCGTATGACCAGCAGGATCGACTGTGTGGAAACCGTAGGGGAAATTGGTGCCTTGCTGCTCGAGTCGCAGATGATCAAAAATCAGCGCCCGCTGTTTAATAAACGGCTGCGGGTAACGCGTAAGCTCTGTTCGTTGCGGGTCAGCGAGAGCAGTACGCGGATTGTTTTCAGCAACGAAACAGATTTTTCCTGTGCCGAGGATCTGTTTGGGCTGTTTAAAACCCGCTATGCTGCCATTGAACAGATCCGCGACATTGCTGATCAGCAACGACTTTGTTATGGCGCCTTGGGTCTGGAAAAATTGTCGAGCAACCGGCCCTGTTTTCGTTACTCTCTGGGACGCTGTACCGGCGTGTGCTGCGGCATGGAGAGTCTGTCAGAACATCAGCAGCGATTAAAAAATGCCCTTGATGCCATGAGAATTCGCAGTTGGCCTTATCCGGGGCGCATCGCCATTGAAGAGCATTCCGCCAGCCATAGTGAGTTCCATGTGCTGAAAAATTGGTTATATCTTGGCACGGTAAAAACGCTGGCGGCGGCGAAGGCATTGCAGATGTCGACGGCGCATTTTGACCGCGACAGTTACAAGATCCTCTGCCAGCATGTTTTTAAGCAAAAAGGGCTGGCCATTACCCTGTTGGATGGTGAATAACCTGATTCAACCTTATGAATAATTAACATATTTTTACAATTCCGTCAGTGCTGTACGCTAAATATGCATTCCGCTTTTACCCAGAGTGGGTATAGTGCCGCCAATTTCACCAAGGAACTCCCATTATGACGCCAACTATTGACCTTCTGCGCGCACATAGCTCAGTGCGTTCTTTTACCGGCCAGGCTATCAGCGACCAACAACGCGAGGCGATTTTGGGCGCTGCCCAGGCCGCGTCAACCTCGAGTTTTTTGCAGTGTTCATCCATTATTCGTATTACTGATACTGCGCTGCGAGAAAAACTGGTGCAGTACACCGGCGGCCAGCAGTATGTGGCGACGGCGGCCGAGTTCTGGGTTTTCTGCGCGGATTTTAATCGTAACTGGCAAATCAATCCGCAAGCGCAATTGGGACTGGCAGAGCAACTGCTGCTGGGGTGCGTCGATACGGCCTTGATGGCGCAAAATGCCATGGTAGCGGCCGAGTCGTTGGGGCTGGGTGGCGTCTTTATCGGCGGCATTCGTAACCAGATTGAAGATGTTATTACCCTGCTGAATCTGCCAAAATTTGTTATGCCGCTGTTTGGTTTTTGTCTCGGTTATCCCGCACAGCACAATGCCTTTAAACCGCGGATGCCGCAGAGCATGCTGGTGCATGAAAATAGCTATCAACCGCTGGATAAAACCCAGTTGGCCAGTTATGACGCCGAGCTGGAAGCTTACTATCTGTCACGTGACAGCAATGCCCGTCGCGATAACTGGAGTGATTTGATTATCAGAACGCTGAAAAAAGAGCAGCGTCCTTTTATGCTCGAAGCGTTGCACAAACAAGGTTGGGCTACGCGCTGACAGACATGGAGTGTCGGATGAAAATTGCCATTCTTTCCCGTGACGGATCGTTGTATTCCTGCAAACGCCTGCGTGAGGCGGGAGAAGCACGGGGTCATCAAATTGATGTTATTGACCCGTTGTCTTGCTATATGAATATCAACTCGGCGGCACCGAGTGTTCACTATCGTGGGCGACAACTGGACAAGTACCATGCGGTGATCCCACGCATTGGTTCGGCGATCACTTTTTATGGTACCGCGGTGCTGCGTCAGTTTGAAATGCTGGGCAGTTTCCCGCTAAACGAATCGGTGGCCATCACCCGGGCCAAGGATAAACTGCGTTCCATGCAGATCCTGGCGCGTGAGGGCATCGATCTGCCGACTACCGGCTTTGCCCACTCGCCGGATGATACCGCCGATCTTATCGATTTAGTTGGCGGCGCGCCGCTGGTGGTTAAACTGGTTGAAGGTACCCAGGGCATCGGCGTGGTATTGGCGGAAACCCGCCAGGCGGCGGAAAGCGTGATCGATGCCTTTCGCGGGCTGAATGCGCATATTCTGGTGCAGGAGTTTATCCGTGAAGCCAACGGCTGCGATATTCGCTGCCTGGTGGTAGGTAAACGGGTGGTTGCCGCTATTGAACGTCAGGCCAAGGCCGGGGATTTTCGTTCCAACCTCCATCGCGGTGGTACCGCACGCAATGTGGCGATCACTCCCCAGGAAAAAGCGATGGCGGTGAAAGCCGCGTTAACCCTCGGGCTGGATGTCGCCGGGGTAGATATTTTGCGCGCTGCACGTGGCCCTTTGGTGATGGAAGTTAACGCGTCGCCGGGGTTGGAGGGCATTGAAAATACCACCGGGCTGGATATCGCCGGTATGATGATCGATTATATCGAAATGCGCGCCAAGCCGGGTTTTCGCTTAAAATCCGGTGGCTAAAACCGCAGTCAATATGGGGATACTGCAGCATTTTGCGGTATCACCCGCCATTATTTCGGCCATTCACTGATAATATCGCCATTGATCGTGGCGCTGGCGGTGAAATTTCCGTAAGCTATCCCACTTAACTATTTCGATTAAAAAGACCGATAACGTAAAAAGTCCGATCAGACTCTTTTTGTGTTCCTACATTTTTACGAGACGTCACCATGCTTTACCGACACCCTGAGGCTGATTATATGGATTCACTCACCGTCCCTGATTTGGCGTTATTACGACGCTGGCTCGATCAGTTGGGCATTTCTTTCTTCGAGTGTGATTCCTGTCAGGCTCTTCATCTGCCACATATGCAGAACTTTGACGGTGTCTTTGATGCGAAAGTGGATCTGGTGGATAACGTGATCCTATTTTCTGCGTTGGCTGAAGTCAAACCCACTGCACTGATCCCGTTAGTTGCCGATCTAAGCCAAATCAACGCCAGCTCACTCACCGTGAAAGCCTTTATCGATATCCAGGACGACAATCTGCCAAAACTGATTGTTTGCCAGTCATTGAGTGTTGCTGTCGGTGTTACGCAAGAGCAATTTGCCCACTTCCTGCAGCAGGCAGAAGAGCAAATGTCGATGATTATCCTCGAAGCCCATGCCAATGATTTGCTGTTTGTCGGCGATGAAGAAGACATGAGTCCGCCAATAAGTCTGAATATTCCGCTGTTACACTGATCCGCTGTTTTCCTGCCGCGGCTATAACCCTATAGCTGCGACAGCGTTATCGTCATTTAACTCTCTTATGCTGCAAATTATCCTTGTTGCCAATGATTTCCCTTGTCGACGGGTAAAATGACGCAGGGTATAGAGATTACTGCATAAATAATCGATGAATGCTGTTTTTTTGCTATAGATCTGGTGTCATCTGTTGCAGGGGGTTATGCTTCACACTCTGCGCAGTACACAGGATACCTTGATAAACCAATTGGTTATTTCACAGGCTGCGCAGCGGTTGGCAATATGCATGTCTATGCATCCTGCTCGCCAGGCAGGGCAGGCAAGTGTCAGGCAAATAAAATGTTCTGATTAGTAAATAACTGACTAATCTATTTAATTACGGGTTATTCGACGTCGTTGTTTATCGATTCGCACGGCACCTGCCGTTGCTGATCAAAACAGAGACCGGGAAGCCGCGCATATTTCTTTTTATCACTCCTGTTGGAGGTAATAACGGATGTTTACCCTGCGTAAAAAGTGGTTATCGGGCGTTATCGCCGGTGTGGCTATGGCCGCCTCTGTTGCCGCCTCTGCGGAAGACAAAACGCTGCATATTTATAACTGGTCCGATTATATTGCACCTGACACCGTCGCCAATTTCCAGAAGGAAACCGGCATTAAAGTGGTGTACGACGTATTCGACTCCAACGAGGTGCTGGAAGGCAAATTGATGGCGGGCAGCACAGGTTTTGATCTGGTGGTCCCTTCTGCCAGTTTCCTGGAGCGACAAATTTCCGCTGGCGTGTTTAAGCCGCTGGATAAAAGCAAACTGCCAAACTACAAAAATCTCGATCCCGAGCTGCTAAAAATGGTGGCCCAGCACGATCCGGATAATAAATACGCTATCCCTTATCTGTGGGCAACCACCGGTATTGGCTACAACGTAGATAAAGTCAAAGCTGTGCTGGGTAAAGACGCACCGGTCAATAGCTGGGATCTGGTACTGAAACCGGAAAACCTGGAAAAACTGAAAAGCTGCGGTGTCTCCTTCCTTGATGCACCGGCCGAAATTTATGCCACCGTGCTCAACTACCTGCATCTGGATCCTAACAGTACCAATGCCAGCGATTACAGCACCACGGCCACTGATCTGCTGCTGAAACTGCGTCCAAGTATTCGCTATTTCCACTCATCGCAATATATCAATGACCTGGCAAATGGTGATATCTGCGTGGCCGTTGGCTGGGCAGGGGATGTGATCCAGGCTTCCAACCGCGCCAAAGAAGCAAAAAATGGCGTTAATATCGCTTATAGCATTCCCAAAGAAGGGGCGCTGGCGTTCTTTGATGTGTTTGCCATGCCGGCAGATGCCAAAAATAGCGATGAAGCCTACCAGTTCCTTAACTACCTGATGAAACCGGAAGTGATGGCTGGCATCAGTAATACCGTGTTCTATGCCAATGGTAATGCGGCAGCAACGGCGTTGGTCAAGCCGGAGATCCGTAATAACCCAAGCATTTATCCACCGGCTGATGTGCGCGCCAAGCTGTTTTCTCTTAAAGTTCAGGATCCGAAAATTGATCGCGTGATCACTCGTTCCTGGACCAAAGTGAAAAGCGGTAAATAATGTTTAGCTAACCTGGACAATATCCTCTCGTGGTCGCTGACGCACTATTATGCGCAGTAGCGGCAAGGGAGCCGGGTATCCTGTCCTTTGGCGGCTCCGCAGCAATCTGCGGGGCCGCTTCGCTTTTAGTTGTTTCGCTGATTTACCTGGCAGACCTGCGAATTTTGCGTGGGCTGTTATGCTTAAAAGGCATAATCTGGGTATCTTTGCGTTGATCGTTTTGCGAGCCGGCTGTCTGACGGCTTTTTGACCTGCTTCTGTCGGAGAGATTTCTGAGTGAATGATGTTATTCCACGCCCTCAGCCGTTAAATAAAGGCGAAAAATCCCTGAAAGGTTTTTCCCCTCTGCTGGAAATCCGTAATTTATCCAAATCCTTTGATGGTCAACTGGCCGTAGATGACGTCAATCTGACCATTTACAAAGGCGAGATTTTTGCGCTGCTGGGCGCATCTGGCTGTGGCAAATCTACCTTGCTGCGTATGCTTGCAGGATTTGAGGCGCCAAGCCGCGGGCAGATTGTTCTCGATGGCCAGGATTTATCCCATGTGCCGCCTTATCAGCGACCGATCAATATGATGTTCCAGTCCTATGCGCTGTTTCCGCATATGACCGTGGAGCAGAATATTGCCTTTGGCCTTAAGCAAGACAAATTGCCATCAGCCGAGATTAAAAACCGGGTTGCAGAAATGCTGACGCTGGTGCATATGGAAGAGTTTGCCCGCCGTAAACCGCATCAGCTTTCCGGTGGTCAGCGTCAGCGCGTGGCCCTGGCGCGCAGTCTGGCGAAACGTCCAAAATTGCTTCTGCTCGATGAGCCCATGGGCGCGCTGGATAAAAAACTGCGTGACCGTATGCAGCTGGAAGTGGTGGATATTCTTGAGCGCGTGGGTGCCACCTGCGTGATGGTGACGCACGATCAGGAAGAAGCCATGACCATGGCCGGACGTATCGCCATTATGAACCGCGGTAAGTTTGTGCAAATCGGTGAGCCGGAAGAGATTTACGAACACCCCAACAGCCGCTTTAGCGCCGAGTTTATCGGTTCGGTTAATGTGTTTGAGGGCCTGTTGGTCGCGCGAGAAGAAGATGCCTTGATTATCCGCAGTCCTGGCCTGATGCATCCGCTCAAAGTGGATGCCGATGCTTCGGTGGTCGATGGTGTGCCGGCCTTTATTGCCCTGCGTCCGGAAAAAATCATGCTGTGCGAAGAGGTGCCGGAAGATGGTTGCAATTTCGCCGTCGGTGAAGTGGTGAATATTGCCTACCTGGGGGATTTGTCGATTTATCATGTCAAATTACATAGCGGCGAGATGATCACTGCCCAGTTGCAAAACGGTTTCCGTTTCCGCAAAGGGATGCCGACCTGGGGCGATGAAGTGCGTTTGTGCTGGCAAGCCGATAGCTGTGTGGTATTGACCGTCTAGGTCAGGAGTTAACGAAAATGACAATGCTGACTAACGACCCTGCGGCAGCGCCGGTGGGTAAAGTGCGCCGGGTGGTGGGGAAATTGCAGCAGGCACATGGCAAAAAGCTGGTGATCCTGCTGCCGCTGGTGTGGTTTATGCTGCTGTTTCTGCTGCCATTTCTGATTGTTTTTAAAATCAGCTTTGCCGATATGGCGCGGGCGATCCCCCCTTATACTGACCTGATGACCTGGACCAGCGGGGTGCTGGATATTGCGCTGAATTTTGGCAATTATATTCAGCTTACTCAGGATCCGTTATATATCGAGTCCTATCTGCAGTCGCTGGAAGTGGCAGCCATTTCCACGCTGCTGTGTCTGCTGATTGGCTATCCGTTGGCCTGGGCGGTGGCACACAGTGCCCCCTCGACGCGCAATATTTTGCTGCTGCTGGTGATCCTGCCTTCCTGGACCTCGTTTCTGATCCGCGTCTATGCCTGGATGGCGATCCTTAAAGATAACGGCGTACTTAATAATGTGCTGCTATGGCTGGGGGTTATCGATCAGCCGCTGGTTATTTTGCATACCAATCTGGCGGTGTATATCGGTATTGTCTATTCCTATCTGCCGTTTATGGTATTGCCTATCTACACGGCGTTGACCCGTCTCGATTACTCGCTGGTGGAAGCCTCTCTCGATCTCGGTGCCAGACCTTTCAAAACTTTTATTCAGGTGATCGTGCCCTTGACCAAAGGCGGCATTATCGCCGGTTCCATGCTGGTATTTATTCCGGCAGTGGGGGAGTACGTAATTCCGGAACTGTTGGGTGGGCCAGACAGCATTATGATTGGCCGTATTTTGTGGCAGGAATTCTTTAATAACCGCGACTGGCCTGTGGCCTCGGCGATTGCCGTAATTATGTTACTGCTGTTGATCATGCCAATTTTGTGGTTCCACAAATACCAGAATAAAGAGTTGGGAGAGAAAGAATGAATCTGCTGCCGGTTGTGCGCTCGCCATGGCGCATTGTGATCCTGGTGTTGGGATTCACTTTTTTATATGCCCCAATGCTGATGTTGGTGATCTACTCCTTTAACAGCTCCAAGCTGGTCACCGTCTGGGCGGGCTGGTCCACCCGCTGGTATAGTGAGCTGTTTCACGATTCGGCGATGATCAGTGCGGTCAGCATGAGTTTAACCATTGCCACCGCGGCGGCCAGTATGGCGTTGGTGGTCGGCACGTTGGCGGCGGTGGTGATGGTGCGTTATGGCCGTTTTCGCGGCGCGACCGGTTTTGCTTTTATGCTTACGGCCCCGCTGGTTATGCCGGATGTGATCACCGGGCTGGCGTTATTGCTGCTGTTTGTCGCCATGGGACATACCCTGGGTTGGCCGGGAGAGCGCGGGATGTTCACCATCTGGCTGGCACATGTCACCTTCTGTAGCGCCTATGTGGCGGTGGTGGTGGCTGCCCGCCTGCGCGAGCTGGATCGATCCATCGAAGAAGCCGCCATGGATTTGGGCGCAACGCCGCTGAAAGTGTTTTTTATTATCACTATTCCGATGATTGCCCCGGCGCTGATTTCCGGCTGGCTGCTGGCCTTTACCCTGTCGCTGGATGACCTGGTGATTGCCAGTTTTGTTGCCGGTCCGGGTTCCACCACGCTGCCGATGCTGGTCTTTGCCAGTGTGCGTCTGGGCACTAACCCGGAGATTAATGCCCTGGCCAGCCTGATCCTGCTGGTGGTCGGCATCATTGGAATTATTGCCTGGTGGTTTATGTCGCGAGCAGAGAAACAGCGCGTTAAAGATATGCAGCGTGCGACTCGCCATTAACCCGGATTTTCCGTGCTGATAACCGCGTCTTTGCCGCCTGGCGGTGGTAAACTTCGCGGCAACTTTTTCACCCTGCGCGCTGGCGCGCAGCGATAACGGTCACTTTTTATATGCATTGCCCACAATACACCGCCGGAACCTGCCGTTCCTGCCAATGGCTGGAAAAACCCTATGCCAGTCAGCTCGCAGACAAACAGCGTGAGCTAACCGATTTACTTGCGGGTTTTCCCGTGGCGCAATGGCGTGAACCGGTTGCCGGAGAACAACGAGGTTTTCGCAACAAGGCCAAAATGGTGGTCAGCGGCAGCGTTGAGCGGCCGTTGCTTGGCATGCTGCATCGCGACGGTAGCGCGGTTGATCTCTGTGATTGCCCGCTTTACCCGCCACGCTTTGCCGAGATTTTCCCGCTGCTGAAAACCTTTATCGCCCGCGCCGGTCTTACTCCCTATAACGTGGCGCGTAAACGCGGTGAGTTGAAACATTTATTGCTGACCCAGAGTCAATATAACGGCGGATTGCTGCTGCGTTTTGTGCTGCGATCGGAAAGCAAGCTGCCGCAACTGCGTGACGCTTTGCCCTGGCTATTGCAACAGTTACCAGACTTACAGGTGGTTTCTGCCAATATTCAACCGGTGCATATGGCCATTCTTGAAGGGGAGCAGGAGATTGCGCTAACAGAACAGCAGGCGTTAGAGGAGCAGTTTAATCAGGTGCCGCTGTTTATTCGTCCGCAAAGTTTTTTCCAGACCAATCCTCAGGTCGCGGCAGCGCTGTACGCCACGGCTCGCGACTGGGTGGCAGAGCGTCATATCAGCAGCATGTGGGATCTGTTTTGCGGCGTCGGCGGATTTGGTCTGCATTGCGCGACCGCCGAGACGCAGTTAACCGGCATTGAGATCAGCGCCGAAGCCATTGCCTGTGCCCGCTTATCTGCACAACGTCTGGGGCTGCAACACGTCGAGTTTAAGGCGTTGGATTCCACCGGCTTTGCCACTGGCCACGACAGTGTGCCGCAACTGGTGCTGGTCAACCCGCCGCGTCGCGGTATTGGTCGCGAACTTTGTCACTATCTCGACCGTATGGCTCCGGGTGTTTTGCTGTATTCCAGTTGCAATGCCCAAACCATGGCGAAAGATATTGCCGAGCTAAAAAATTACCGTATTGCCCGCGTTCAACTGTTTGATATGTTTCCCCATACTGCGCACTACGAAGTACTGACGCTGCTGATCCGCGCGGTTTAAGCTCACCCTGCTGTTTATCCTCTCCGCCAGGGAACTTGCCCCCTGGCGCGGCCACTTATTTTTATTCGTCGTAGCTGGGGCTGCGCGACAAAAGATATGTGCCTTCACTGATTTGTCAGGATGCGGAAAAATTATGATAAACAGTATTCAGCAGGCGGGGACGGGTCAGGAAAATTCTACTGCGGTGGCCAATGCCGGGCAGGGGACGAGCAGGCAGGACACGACAGCGGCTGGCAGCAAATCAGTCAGCCTACCCCGGCCATCTGCTGAGGCGTTACCCGCCGGGCAAACAGCGATCAGCCTGGTAAAGCATTCACACTCGCTATTACATTATTGCAAAAGGATCGCGCGGCGATTACGTTGTCGCTGCCGAAAACATGCCATCCCGCTGGTGGTATTTATCACTATGCCGGGGATGCGATCAATATCCAGGCGCCGAGTGCGTTACCGCTGGGGGCGCAAACGCTATTGCCGTCCGCCCAGCGTGGATTATCGCAGCTTATAATTGTTTCACGGCAACTTACGGCGCAGGGTAAGGCGATCTCAGCCGGCGATATCACCGACAATGGTGGTCAGCCGGAACAGCACCTCGCTAAACAGGCGCTCACAGAAAGGGGCCATCAGCGGCATCATTAAACCGATCGACAGTATGCCCACTGTCAGGGTGATGGGGAAGCCAATAACAAACACTGACAGCTGCGGCGTTACACGGTTGAGCAGGCCCAGTGACAGGTTAATAGTTAACAGCAGGGTAATAATCGGCATCGCCAGCATCAGACCGCTGCTGAAAATCATGCTGCCAGACTGTGCCAGCGCCAGAAAACCATTGCCATTAAGCGGTTCGGCGCGGATGGGTAGCACCTGGAAGCTGTCCGCCAGCAGCGAAATCATCCACAGATGGCCGTTAAAGCTCAAGAACAGCAGTACGGCCAGCATATTTAACACCTGAGCCAGTACCGGAGAGTTAAGGCGGTTGCTGGTATCAAAGAAGGTGGCGAAGGAGATCCCCATCTGCAGGCCCATAATTTCACCGGCCATACGCACGGCGGCAAATGCCAGCTGCATGGTCATGCCCAGGGCGGCACCAATCATCACCTGCTGGATCGCCAGCCAAAATCCCATGGAAGAGAACAGGGGGACGTCGGTCGGTGGCAGATTGGGAGCGATTAAAAAGGTCATCATCAGACCGAGACCAATTTTCGCCCGTTGCGGGATCGATCTTTCACTGAGTAACGGGGCGGTGTTAAATAGCGCCAGGATACGGATCATTGGCCAAAAAAAAGTGGTGATCCATAAGGTAAGCTGGTCGGTGCTCAGGTGCAGCATGGGGCGCTCTTTATCATTATCAGCGGTGGTGGCGACGTAATGACCGGGTTAACCAATAATCGTCGGTAAGCTGGTAAACAGATTACGCATGTAGTCGAGCAGCAGATTCAGCATCCACGGACCGGCGATAACGATAGTTGCAAACACTGCCAGAATTTTAGGAATAAACGACAGTGTCATTTCATTAATCTGTGTCGCCGCCTGTAGCAAGCTCACCACCAGACCGGTGATCAATGCAGCCAACAGTAGCGGAGCCGCTACGGCTAATGCAATTTTCATCGCCTGGTCGCCCATGGCCATCACGGATTCTGGAGTCATCGTCTACCTTATATTTCATTAGCTATAAAAGCTTTGTGCCAGTGAACCCAGCAACAATTGCCAGCCATCCACCAGCACGAAAAGCATCAGTTTAAACGGCAGTGAGATGGTGGCCGGTGGCACCATCATCATCCCCAAAGCCATCAGCACACTGGCAACCACCAGGTCGATGATCATAAAGGGAATAAAAACAGTAAAGCCAATCTGAAATGCAGTTTTCAATTCGCTGGTGACATAAGCCGGCAGCAGCACACGCATTGGCACCGCTTCTGGACCGGCGAGCGGTGGCAGATGGGCCAGACGTGCATAGAGGGCAAGGTCGGTTTCGCGCGTCTGCCGCATCATAAATTCGCGCAAAGGCTGTGCGCCTTTATCCATGGCGACTTCCATGGTGATCTTGTCCTGGCTAAACGGCTGATAGGCATCGCTGTAAATTTTGTCGAACACCGGTGACATTATAAAAAATGTCAGAAACAGCGCCAGACCCAGCATCACCTGATTGGGCGGTGCCGAAGGGGTGCCCAGCGCATTGCGCAGCAGGCCGAGCACAATAATAATGCGGGTAAAACTGGTACACATCAGCAGCAGGGCGGGCAACAACGTCAGAGACGTCAGAAATACCAGCGTTTGTACCGGTAACGACCAGTTTTGCGAGCCGTTGGCGAGCTGATGAGTAACAATACCAGGCAATTGCGCAAAGGCCGCCGGACTGGCTAGCAGTAACAGGCTGATAACCGGGTAGCGTCCCGCGCGGAAAAGACGCGCCGTGCCGCGTGCAAAGTGAGCAACTTTAAACCAAGACATGCTTATTTTCCCGGACGTTTAAGAACTTTTTGTAACAACTGCACAAAATCAGCGGGTTTTTCGCCGCTGTTTTCATCGTCTGTCGGTAGCGACGTCGGTGGCGCACTCAGTTGATGCAACGGGGTAATTTGTGTGGCAGTCACCCCTAACACCAGCCAGGTGTTGTCGACTTCAACGATCACCACTCTTTCACCGCGACCCACCTGGCAACTGGCGGTCACTTTCAGCAGTTTGTTATTTTTGGTCTGCGGCGCAAAACCGGCGCGTTTAACCAGCCAGCCAATAAATACAATCAGCAGTAAAATAGCACCCAGCCAGCTACTCACTTGCGTTAATGCCGTACTCGGCGCCACGACGGGTGGCGCACTCTGCTGCATGCCGGCATGACTTCCGGCAACAGGCGAGCTGTACAGATTATCGGGTGTAGCAGGGGTAGCCATTAGCGGCTCAAACGACGCATGCGTTCGGATGGGGTGATAATATCGGTGATACGTACACCGTATTTATCCGCAACCACCACCACTTCACCCTGGGCAATCAAATAGCCATTGATCAGGATATCCAATGGCTCACCCGCCAGACCGTCAAGGGAGACGACCGAACCCTGTGACAGGCGTAGCAGCTCTTTGATGGTCATTTTGGTGCGTCCCAACTCTACGGTCAGCTTTACCGGGATATCGAGGATCATGTCGATATCTTGCAAACTTCCCTGAACTTCCTGGGCACCCAGCGCGGCGAAAACACCTTCGGTAGAGGATTTATCTCCGACCGAAGCTTGCTGTTCGTTGAACGCATCAGCCCATAAATCGTCAACGTTATCCGAGCTCGCGTCAGACGGTTTATTGGTATCACTCATGGGGCTGTTCCTCATCTAGAGAATTTAAAATTGGGTTAATCAAATGTTCAACGCGCAGTGCATACTGTTCGTTCAAGGTGCCGTATTTACTGGTGAGCACCGGCACACCATCAACGTGGGCAATCAGGCGGTCAGGTTTCTCAATCGGCAAAACATCACCGGGTTGCAGCTTGAGGATCTGTGATAGACGCAGCGGAATTTCAACAAAAGTGGCGATCAGCTCCAGCTCAGACTGCTGAACCTGATGTACCAGATTATCACGCCATTGACTCTCTTCGTGACGCGAGTTCTCAACCGGCGGGTTGGTCAACAGTTCCCGTATTGGCTCAATCATGCTAAACGGGATACAGATATTAAAATCACCGCTCAAGGCACCAATTTCCACATGGAAAGGGGTGGTGACCACGATATCGTTTGGCGATGAGGTAATATTGGTAAATTTGACCTGCAACTCGGCGCGGACGTATTCAACACTGAGTTTGTAGACGCCACTCCAGGCATCCTGATAGGCGTCCAGTGCCAGGGTCAGCATACGCTTGATCACTCGTTGTTCGGTATGAGTGAATTCGCGGCCTTCTACCTTGGTAGGAAAACGACCATCGCCACCAAACAGGTTATCCACCGCAATAAATACCAGGCTTGGGGCAAACACAAACAGTGCTGAACCGCGCAATGGCTTGAGATGGATCACGTTCAGGTTGGTCGGCACCGGCAAGTTACGGGCAAAATCATGATAAGGCTGAATTTTTATCGGTCCAACCGTGATGTCCGGGCTGCGGCGCAACAGGTTGAACAACCCCATACGGAACTGACGAGCAAAACGCTCGTTAATGATTTCCAGCGCTTGCAAACGCTCACGCACCACGCGACGTTGCGTAGTAGGGTCAAAGGGTTTAACGCCATCATCGTTAGCGATGGGGGCGTTATCTGTCTGTTGGCTACTGTCGCTATCGCCGTTAAGCAATGCGTCAATTTCGGCCTGTGAAAGAATGCTATCGCCCATAGTTTGATTATCGCAGTATGAAAGCAGTGAACAGCACGTCGCTGATCTCTAGATTAGGTTGTCCCTTGACAAAAGGTGCACTCAGGGTCTGTTTGATATCTTGCACCAACTGCTGTTTGCCAGCTTCGTTGGCAATACTTTCAGATTTTTGGCGCGAGAGCAACAGCAGCAAACGGCTGCGTACTTCCGGCAAATACTGAGTTAAGGTGGTGCGATTCTCTTCATCCGGCAAACGCAGCGTCAGCCCAACGTAGAGCACGCGGTCTGGGTTGTTGTCCGGGGTTTGCAGGTTAACGGTAAAAGTGTCCAACGCCAAAAAGACCGGCGGTGCAGGTGGCACCTCTTTTTTCACCTGAGCTGTATCACCGGCTGCCTGGTTATGATGTGTCCACCAGTAATATCCGCCCGCGCCACCGCCAGCAATCACTATTAACAGCAGCAATATCATCAGTAGCGGTTTTTTACTTTTTTTGCCCTTGGCCGAAATAGCATTGTCTGACATGAATAAGACGATTCCCTATAAGTAAAAAGCGGTTGGCGAGAGGAATGACACTTCCGCTATATTATTTCTTACCATGATTATCGGCTTTATCTCGCTGTTCAATAGTCAGAATAGGCGAGAAAAATGACTTCACCTCTGCCGTTTAGCTTTAATCACTTTCGGTTTTACGGGGAGCGTTGCGTGGGGGGCATAGAGTGAACAACAGATTGAGTCAGGCTTTATGCATTATTATTCGCATAAAGCCTGCATTGACTTAGACTCTTTGTGCTAATAAAAGCCATTTTTATCAATGACTTCAGACGGCTGACAAAGTCTGTTATTAGGGAGAGTGCACCGTTGGGGTCGTAGCGGGCTTGCCCGCCGGAGCGCCCCTAGGTGTGCTATGCCCGGGTATCTCGATCATCAAGACCACTTTGTCATCAAACTCAAGTCATTTTTATCAATGGCTTTTTAATTATCAGGCGAAAATATCAACGGCGCTGTTACCGCTGGCCAGTGACTGGATAGCGGCCGAAACCGGTAAAGCAGAGCCGACGGAACCGCCAGAGTTAAAGGCAGCCCAACTGGCGCTACTTCCCTGATTTGCTGACGACTGTTGACCGGCCTGTTGATTTGCCTGTTGCCATTGCGACGCGTCACTGCCGACGCTGCTTTGGCCCAGACTGATGCCATTATCCGCCAGCGCAGTACGCAGTTCCGGCATGGCAGACTCAATGGCAGCACGTACCTGGCTGTGACCGGACACAAAGTGGATTTGTGCCTGATTATCTTCAATTTTCAAGCTGATCTGGATAGAACCCAGATCCTGTGGATGCAGGCGCAGCTCGGCGGTCTGCTTGCCTTGGCTGCTGAACATCATCACTTGCTGACCCAACGCCTGTTGCCATTCAGGGCTACCGAGTTGTGCGTTGAGTGCCGAAACTGCCGGGGCGGTAACGGTTGTGCTGGTAGTCGGCAGGCTTTGCGTCACCGGAGTGGAAACGGCTGATGCGGCGCTTTGCGACTGGGCCAAGGCTTGCAGCGCGGCGCTGCCATCCTGTGAGGATTGGGCATTATCCTGGCTGGCCCCGGCGTTGGTAGCTGCGGCACTTACCTGGCTGGCGGCAAGGGCAGCGCTGGTGTTATCGACGGTCTGCGCACTATAAGTCGCAGCGGTTTTCGGCTTGGCAGTGTCCGTTTTTCCGTCGCTGACGGTAGATGTGGTGACGCCAGTGGTTTTGTCATTGGCAGATAACAGGCTGGCTGCGGTGGTACTCAATCCAACCGCCGTCGTGGCGGCCTTATTGCTGAGTTCAGCTGCATCTGTCAGTTGGGCAGAGCTGGCCGAGGCGGTTGCAGCCGTCGTTTGCGTCGGCTGGGCAGCCAACATGGCAAACAGGGCCTGCACCGGCAAGGTGGTGGCATCGCTGGCTTTATCGTCTTTGCTGTCAGTCTTATCCGTCAGCAGCGAGGATTTCAGCGCGTTGGTATCAAGCACCGGATCGCTCTGCGTACCTGGCGATAATTTATTTACCGCACTGATCAACTGGCTCATTTGCGCATCATCAAGCTGCAAAGTACCGTCGCTTTGACCTGCGGCAATCGCCTGGGTAAGGGTGGTTTTATTGACCGCCTGCCCCTTGGCCAGGATCTGGCTGGATAATTTTGCCAGCGTTTTGCTGGTATCCAGGCTGGACTGCGGGTTGACCTGTGAGGCCAGCAGAGCAGCAAAGCCCTGTGGACTGTCGCTGTTATTGCTGGTATCCGTGGTGCTGGCGGTATTATCGGTACTGCTTTTCGCTGTCGTGGTGCTATTGGCAGTGGCAGTGGCAGTGGCGCTGGCAGTCGTATTGCTGTTGGCGCTGCTGGCAGACGAAGCGGTGCTGGTGGTTGTCGCTGCCGGAGTGAACGCGGCAGTGATAACAGGAAGCGTTGTCATGATTTTTTCCTTTGTGCGCCACGCTGGGCAAACTCATCATTTAATTTTTGATCCAGCTTGTTTTCCAAATGCTTCTGCTGGTCGCTTGCTCGCTGTTGCAACGTTTGATAAGCATTCAGCCGTTGCTGTTTTTCTTGCCATAGGACGAGCGCCGAATCAAGCCGCTGATTCCACTGCATTAACTGCTTGTTATGCTGATCAATAGCCACCTCGAGGGTGGTGATAAATTGCTGATAGTTTTGCCAGGTGTTGGCGGCAATACCATCACTCATGGTGCTGTTAAGCTTTTCTCGATACTCCTGTTGGTAATTCAACAGCATCGATAACTGTTCCTGAGCCTGGGTTTGCGACTTTCTGACCTGGCCCAAATGATTGGTCGCCTGGTCCAGTGCTTTTTGCGCCAGTGAACAAAGCGTGACTAACGGCGATGAGCTTTCCATTTATCTTCCACCTTCTACAACACCCTTACCAGCTCTCTTTAGCACCGGACAACGGTGTCAAAGACAGGGCTACGGATAATCTTTATCTGCCGGTAATGTTCACGACAGCCCGAACTCACTGTGCGGCATCCCACGGGTGGGAGCCTTGCTACTAACCAGGCAACATCATTTTCAGTTGCAGACAGGCATCTTCGTAACTGCTGCGTTCCATAATGTCCTGCTGCAAAAAATCTTCCATCTGCGGATAGAGGCGGATGGCCTTGTCGAGCATCGGGTCACTACCCGGTGCGTAAGCGCCGACGCTAATCAGATCGCGGTTGCGCTGATAACTCGACATCATCTGTTTGAAATCTCTGACACGGTTATATTGCTGGGAGTCAATCAGCGACGTCATGGCACGGCTGATCGAGGCTTCGATATCGATTGCCGGATAGTGTCCGGCTTCCGCCAGACGGCGTGATAACACCACGTGTCCGTCGAGAATGGCGCGCGCCGAGTCGGCGATGGGATCCTGCTGATCGTCCCCTTCGGTCAATACGGTATAGAACGCGGTGATTGAGCCACCCCCAGTGATACCGTTACCTGCGCGTTCAACCAGCGCCGGTAACTTGGCAAATACGGAAGGCGGATAGCCTTTGGTTGCCGGTGGTTCACCAATCGCCAGGGCGATTTCACGCTGTGCCATGGCATATCGAGTTAGTGAGTCCATAATCAGCAGCACATGCTGACCGCGATCGCGAAAATCTTCGGCGATGCGCGTGGCATAAGCGGCCCCTTGCATACGCAGCAAAGGCGAAACGTCGGCCGGGGCGGCAATCACTACCGAGCGAGCACGACCTTCAGCGCCGAGGATATTCTCAATAAAATCTTTAACTTCACGACCACGCTCGCCAATCAGTCCAACGACAATAACGTCGGCCTGGGTATAGCGGGCCATCATGCCGAGCAGCACACTTTTACCTACGCCGGAACCGGCAAACAGTCCCATACGCTGTCCGCGTCCAACGGTGAGCAGGGCGTTAATGGCCCTGACGCCGACATCGAGAACATGTTCTATCGCAGTACGCTGCAGGGGGTTAACCGGCGGTGTGATCAAGGCGGCGCGATAGCCGGTATCCGGTGGCGGCAAACCATCCAGGGGTTTGGCGCTGCCGTCGAGCACGCGGCCCAAAAGTTGCGGCCCCAACGGCAACTGTTTGCCTGCGGTATGGCCTTCGGCACTGATGCGTGCATATACGCGCGCGCCAGGCAGTACCCCTTCGACTTCTTCAAGAGGCATCAAAAACAGGTGTTGGCCATTAAAGCCGACCACTTCACTTTCCACTTCCTGGATGTCGGTGCCGTTGTAGCGCTCAATCAGGCAGGTGGCACCCAAGGGCAGTTGCAAACCGGTGGCTTCCAGCACCAGACCGGTGGCACGAGTCAGACGGCCGTAGCGGCGCAGGGCGGGTGCCCGCTCCATACGCTTCTCTGCTTCATCCAGCGTTTTTAGCAAGCGGCTCAGGCGGGCTGTCATCAGAGATCTCCCGGTGCGGCAAGACGGCAAAGCTCGTGCCAGCGTGTAGCCAGCGAGGCATCCATATCACCATCCTCAGCGCTGACTTTGCAGCCGCCGCTGTGGATCTGGTTATCGGCCAGCAGACGCCAGCCGTGCAGACTTAAGGTCACGCCCAACTGATGCTCGACCCGTTCAAAATCTGCCGGGTTAACGCGCAACTGCGGCTTGCCCTTAAACATTGGCTCAAGCTGAATAAGCTGCTGGATCTGATGCAGCAGCGCCGAACCATCACAAATCGGCGCCTGGCCAAGCACCTGTTTGGCTGCGGTCAGGGCCATTTGCATCAGACGGGAAGCAATAACGCTGTCCAGGGCATCCAGAGTTTGTTGAAAGTCGGCCACCAATAATTGCCAGTGATCGGTCAATAGTTGCTGCTGCTGTTGGGCTTCCTGTAAGCCCTGGGCTTGTCCGGCTTCCTGTCCGGCGGTAAAACCCGCCTGATAACCTTGCTGTTGCCCCTGATCATAACCCTGTTGGTGACCCTGCTGCTCCGCCCGTTGAAACAGGCGTTGCAGTTCAGTCTGGTCAACCACCATTTCACTGCGTACTTCGCCTGTGTCGCTTTGGCTCTCAGGAAACAGTGGCTCAATGGCAGTTTTGGCCAGTGGCTCAGTTAAATCCTTGAGCTTCCACGGCTGCCAGGGCAGGCTTTTGATCTTGTCGGAGAACGGTTTATCAGACATAGGAGTCCTCGCCGCCGCCAATTACCATTTCGCCGGTTTCCGCCAAACGACGGACGGTTTGCAAAATGGCTTTCTGTTCGTTCTCGACCAGAGACATACGTAGTGGACCACGGCTGGCCAGGTCGTCGCGCAGTATATCGGCCGCACGTGCCGACATGTTGCGCAGGAATTTCTCGCGCAGTGGCTCGTCGGCCCCTTTCAATGCAATAAGTAGCGATTCGCCTTCGATTTCCTGCAACAGGCGCTGGAGACTGCGGTCGTCGACATCCACCAGGTTTTCGAACAGGAACATTTCGTCGATGATTTTCTGTGCCAACTCGCCATCGTACTCGCGCATAGCGCCAATGACCGCTTCTTCCTGCTGAGTTTTCATCAGGTTGATAATTTCGGCAGCAGTACGAACACCACCCATCTTCGCACGCTTGAGGTTCTGACCATCGAGCAGGTTGTTCAGCACTTCGGTCAATTCTGCCAACGCCGACGGCTGTACACCACCGAAGGTAGCGATACGCAACATCACGTCATTACGCAGACGTTCATCAAACAAGGCAAGAATATCGGCCGCCTGACCACGTTTGAGGTGCACCAGGATGGTGGCAATAATCTGCGGATGCTCGTCGCGAATAAGGTCGGCGGCGATCTGCGGTTCCATAAAGTTGAGCGTTTCCATGCCGCTGGTGCTTTCCCGCGATTCGAGAATATCTTCCAACAGGCTGGAGGCACGTTCTTCGCCCAGTGCCTTGGTCAGGACCGAACGCAGGTAATCGCTGGTGTTGACGCTCAGCGCAGCATACTGTTCGGATTCATCCTCAAACTCGGTCAGCACTTCTTCCAGTTGCTTATTGGAAATTTGATGGATATTGGCCATCGCCGCACTGATTTGCTGAACCTCACGCGGGGAGAGGTGCTTGAACACCTCAACCGCACGGTCTTCGCCCAGGGTCACCATCAGAATGGCGCTTTTTTCTGTTCCGGTCATTGTCATAGTTCAGTACTCATCCATTGGCGAATAACCAGGGCGATGATACGAGGATCCTTATCAGCCAGCTCTTGAACACGTTGCGTTTGTACTTCAACACTGACGCGCTGTTGTGAACGCTTATGTTTGACCATCTCTTCACCACTGAGCTTGGCAGCCTGGCCACCAGTAGCATCAGGAGAATTGGCAGCAATAGCGGCGGCGGCAGCGGCTTCAACCGAAGCTTTCTGGTTGAGAACCAGAGGACGAACCAGTTTGCGCCACAGGATCAGGGCGATAATCAGTACCAGCAGATAACGTCCACCGCTCATCAACAGGTCGATAAAGGCCGGCGTTTTCCAGAATGGTATCGCGGCATCCTGGTTAGAGGTGTCATTAAATTGGGTATTGACCACATTTAGCGTATCGCCACGATCGGCTGAGAAACCCATGGCTTCACGGACCAGAGAGTCAATCTGCTTGATTTGGGCATCGTTCAACGCTCTTGGCTTGCCGTCCGGACCCGTTTCATAATTGACCACCACCGCAGCGGACAGACGCTGTATGGCACCCGGCTGATGCTGGGTGTGCATAATGGTGCGATCAAGTTCGTAGTTGGTAGTTTCATCGTGACGCGTATTTGACGGCCCCGATGAAGTTGCCGCTTTGCTGCCGGTTTGTGTTTGCGCATTTGCCGCTGCGTTGGTTCCGGCGTTAGCGGCTGGTGGAGTAGTAATAGGTCCGGTAGCCGGAGTGCTTGGCTGATTGGTCAAAGCCCCAGGCACGCCACCGACACTGCCACCACCGAGTTGTTGATTGTCGCTGGCCTGACGTGAACGCACGGACGCTTTTTGCGGATCGCCATTCGGCTGATACTGTTCGTCGGTCTGCTCGCGGGAGGCATAATCGATTTGCGCAGTAATTTGCGCATGCACATTGCCGTTACCAACTACAGGTTGCAGGATAGATTCGATGCGACGCTGCAGACGGCCTTCAACTTCATTGGCGTATTTCAACTGGGAGGCATTGAGATCGCGACCGTTGCTATCTGATTGCGTCAGCAGGTGACCGCTCTGATCGACGACTGTCACGTTGGCAGGCGGCAGACCGGAGACGCTGCTCGATACCATATATACGATGGCGTTAATCTGGCCATCATCCAGTGCTCTTCCCGACTGCAAGTCCAGGGTCACCGAGGCGGAAGGATTTTTCTGTTCACGCACAAATAAAGAAGGCTTCGGGATCGCCAAATGTACGCGAGCGGTCTGTACCGGACCCAGCGTTTCAATGGTACGCGACAGTTCACCTTCCAGGGCGCGCTGATAGTTGATTTGTTCACTGAACTGACTGATACCAAATTTTTCCTGGTCCATCAGTTCAAAGCCGACGGCGCCACCTTTCGGTAAGCCGGCAGATGCCAGGCGCAAACGGGTTTCATAGACCTTGTCAGCAGGAATAAGCAACGCAGTACCGTTACTATTGAATTCATAGGGGATATTCATCTGCGTCAACTGTGTGACGATCTCACCGCCATCTTTATCGCTCAGATTGCTAAACAGTACGCGATACGTCGGGCTTCTCGCCCACAGCATCATAACAACAACAATCGCCACGGCGGCAGCAGCAGCAATGGCGATAGGAATTTTTGGGTTGGCGCGCAGTCGATTGATGAACGCAGTCAATCCGCTTTCACGAGTCTCTGCGCCGGCTATTGCGGAACTCATACAAGATCCCTATTCAGCTGTTGAACGATGTTGTTCGTGTTGTGTCGTGACAAAACAGACTCCCAAGTGCGCAATCAAACAAGCGTTAAATTTTTCAGTACCTGCTCAACGCGTGGTGACTTTTTGCGATGCCCGTTGAGCGGTGCCTATTTTCTAGGTAAGCCATTATTTGCTTCTAAAGGCAAAGTTAATGGGTCAATAAGCCATGGTTTTTGCAGTCAATTAGCCGCTTTACCCGTGAAATGATGTGTTAGTGTTTCCACCTATAAGATATCCATGGTGGGTATCTCCCCTGGTTAAAACGGAAAAATCATGTCAATTCAAGGTATTGAGGGCGTTTTACAACA
This sequence comes from Rouxiella aceris, assembly GCF_012933545.1. Taxonomy (GTDB): domain Bacteria; phylum Pseudomonadota; class Gammaproteobacteria; order Enterobacterales; family Enterobacteriaceae; genus Rouxiella; species Rouxiella aceris. Next base: position 217,985 of record NZ_JAADJU010000007.1, read on the forward strand.
GATGCAGGCCACTGCGTTGCAGGCGGGAATGAAACAGCCCGCAGAACCTTTGCAGGAAACCGGTTTCGCCAGTGAAATGAAGGCAGCTTTAGGTAAAATCAGTGATACCCAGAACACGGCGCAGGTGCAGTCGGAGAAGTTGGAGCTGGGCGTCCCTGGCGTGGGTCTCAATGATGTGATGGTTGATATGCAAAAATCGGCAATTTCTCTGCAACTGGGTGTCCAGGTCAGAAACAAGCTGGTTAGCGCTTATTCAGAAATTATGAATATGTCGGTGTAACCGCAGACAGGGAGACATCATGAATGAACAAGAACTTCACCAGTTGGTGTTATCTCTGAATCAACAAGTTGAAAACAACGCCATTCAAAATTTGGTAATGCGTAATTTGCTGATTACGCTTTGTAACACGCTAACGCCTGTGCAAAAACAGCAGGTGATGGTGCAGATGCGGGCAATTCATCAGATTTCTGACCGTGAAAGAGCGGTGGGCGATAAGCAGCAGTTAGCCATTTTGGATGCCTCACGTCGCGAAATGGAAGTTATGTTGCATCTGATTTCATAAAGATTTTGCCACAAAGTGAAAAATCGGATATGCCACTGTAATCTCGCTGTTAAATCTATAGGCTTAACTAATCCTATAATGTAATCTTGCTGGATAAAGCCTATTAGATGAGGTGCTTATGCGAGCACTTAAACGCTCTTATGTTCAGATCGCCAACAAGCTGGTATCACTTGGACTGATAGTGAGCGAGCCGGATGCACCCTTGGCCAGTATTTTTAACAATCGCCAGAAATTGCTCTCTGTGGTGTTGAAATCTTCAGTTATTTTGCTGTTGACGTTGTTACTTTCCTATCTGGGCATTTCCTTACGGCCTTTTGACGCCTTGTCAATTTTTTGGCCGGTGAATGCCATTTTGCTCGGATTTCTTATCCGCTATCCTTCTTACGATAAAAGTTATCAGTTTATCGTAATGTACTTGGCAATGGTGCTGGCGGATTACACCACCGGCAATTCGATAAACAACGCCATTAATATCAATGTTGCCAATATCATTTATATTCTGGTGACGCGCGCGCTGCTGTTGATGCGTGTTCCCGGGGAGTCGCATCGTCGCACATTACAGGCGTTGATCCGTGTGTTCCCTGCCAGCTTTGCCGGAGCTGCCTGCTGCGCACTTTGGGGGGCGGCGGTTAGTACCCCCTATAATGAGGACAGTTTTTTGGCCGGGTTGATCTCCTGGTTTACGGAACAGTTTTCTACCAGCATCCTGTTTCTGCCGGTGATGTTAAGTATTCCCAAAAGTAAGAATATTGATGAATTTAACCAGATTATTCGCCGGAATAATCTTTTACCGCTGTTGTCGTTAGCGATTACCTTGCCCTGTGCCATTGTGGTAGGCGGCGGTGGGAGCCTGATTTTCCCGCTGCCGGCATTAATGTGGTGTGCGATCACCTATCCATTGTTCATCACCACCTGTCTGACGCTGGTCGTCGGCGCGGTGGAGATTATGTTGGTCTCGGTGAATATTTTGCATATCCAGGGGGCGGTGGTTTTTACCGTACTGGATTCATTAACGTCAGCCCGTTTAGGCATTGCCGCTATGGCCATCAGTCCGCTGATTGTGGCGATTAGCCAGACTTCAACGGTGAAGTTGCTTTCCCGATTAACTCAGCGTGCTGACTTTGATTATCTGACCGGAACCCTGACCCGCGGCGGTCTCTATGAGCGTCTTAATTACTTGAGCGATGCGAAAACCTTAAAGGGCCATTTTCGCGGTGCGGTAATGATGATTGATATTGATAATTTTAAAAAGGTCAACGATGCCTTTGGCCACTCGGTGGGCGATCAGGTGTTAATCAATATTGTTGCCCAAATCAAGTCATGCCTGCGTTCTGATATCCTGGTTTGCCGTATGGGGGGGGAAGAATTTCTGGTGGTGATGTTTGATTTATCGCCGTTGGGCGCCTTAACCATTGCCGAGAGAATTCGTCATACCATTGAGGTCAATCCGCTGGATATTCATGGCGAGTTATTAGGTGTAACGGTCAGTATCGGTGTCGAATTTATTGGCGGCAAAGGTGAATCTGCACTGGCCGAGGTGATCAATCACGGCATTGAGCAAGCGGATATGCAGGTTTATCGCGCCAAGCGGAAGGGTAAAAACTGTGTCTGCAGCCGGGATAGTGCCGGGGCACTGGGATATGAGATCTGATTTTAATTACAAATTTGCTTTTAACTTCAAGGTCAAGGTCAAGGTCAAATTCAAGGTCAACGTCAACTGCATTCGCTACGCTCACTGGGCAGCGGCCCAGACCGCCTCTCTGGCTTAAAAGTCAATTGGCTATGTAGTAAGGGTTTCGGTTTTAGCTTAAATGGCAATTGTTGTTTTAAAACCAATGGGCTATGAGGAGCTGTTTCGGTTTTATAATAGTGATGGCAACTTGACCCGCTGTGCCGAACCGAGTTAAGGAGCGCTGGCCCGCTCCTTAACAATCCTGGGCCTTTTGGTGTTGTTGATGCGTCTGCTGCCTATTACCGGCTATGTTTCAGTGACTCCGAGCGTGGCACGAGCCGCGCTGCTCCGCAGTCCCCTTGCTCGGTCGGGAGCCAAAAGCGTCTCCCTCCTCTTCGCGCGGCGCCGTCTCTGAATGTGCCAGTCAGCATGTCTTAAATGGCAATTGTTGTTTTAAAACCAATGGGCTATGAGGAGCTGTTTCGGTTTTATAATAGCGGTGGCAACTTAACCGACTGTGCCGAACCGAGTTAAGGAGCGCTGGCCCGCTCCTTAACAATCCTGGGCCTTTTGGTGTCTTTGATTCGTCTGCTGCCTATTACCGGCTATGTTTCAGTCACTCCCAGCGTGGCACGAGCCGCGCTGCTCCGCAGTCCCCTTGCTCGGTCGGGAGCCAAAAACGTCTCCCTCCGCTTCGCGCGGCGCCGTCTCTGAATGTGCCAGCAAACTATCTACACCGTGCCGTTTCAGACAAAGATTTTTGTCTTTTTGTCTTTTTGTCTTTCGCAGTTGACCTTTGATGTTGCCGGTTTTGCAGTAAATGCCGCTTGGCCGATTCAAAACCTACGCTGAGCGGCGTGGAGCGAGACGCTTTTGGCTCGCGACCGAGTGAAGGGACCGCGAAGCGGCGTGGTTTAGGCCACACACCGATGTCACTGGAAAGAACTACAACCGAGGGCACGACACTTATCAATTTGGACAAGGCGCAGGATTCCAAAGGAGGCGCGCCTTCGCCTCCTTTGGGCGGTCTGGGCCGCTGCCCAGTGAGCGCAGCGAATGCCCTTGACCTTGACCTTGACCTTGACCTTGACCTTGAAATTGAAGTTAAAAGCAAGTTTGCAATTAAAACCCTTTCCTCACAGCCCATTGGTTTTAAGACAACAATTGCCATTTAAGCCCAACCCGATACAGCTCCTCGGAGTTAATTGACTTTAAGCCATAAATTGCCATTTAAGCCAAAATCGTCCCTGCCGCCAGGCAAAAAAACCAAAATTTCGCGCTTTAAAAAAGCGAAAATAACATCACGACCGGCAGGCTCATCGGCCAGGTCAACCCGATTATCCCCGAGGTCAGTAAGCGTATTTTTATACTGTCTCGACTGACTAACAATGTAAACAACGCAGCAATGCCCAGTCCACCCCAATAAATCGTTTTAATTACTTCCCACCACAAATGCACAGAATCCCCTGAAATTGTAAAAATTAATGCAACAGGGGGTAGTGTAATTGGTTAACATTTTGCAATCAATTGATGAGTGATTTTGTTCACAGATTTGCAATGTAAATAAGCATGCAAACATGGCGGGGTAGAAGACAGAAGACGGCTTGGTGTGTGTGCGATTTACGCCTGACGTAAATGGCCGCGAATTGCCGTTGGTGCAAAACCGAAACGCTTACGAAACCGTTCAGCAAAACGTGAACCGCTCTCATAACCCACTTGCTGGGCAATATTGGAAATAGCTAAATCAGTACATTGCAGCAGTTGCAGGGCAAATGTCATGCGTACATCAATAATCAGATTACGTAATACGGTATTTTCCGCGGCCAACCGACGGCGTAATGTGACCTCGTTCATCTGAAGTTGTTCTGCTACCTCAGCCGCAGTAAACGAACGGTGCAGTTGGTTTACCAATAAATCGCGCACATTTTGCGTGATGCTGTTATCTTGCGGGCAGGCAAAACGTATGCCCAAATGTGACAGCCAAATCAATTGCTCAATCATGCGATGACGGGCAATTAACGGTGGCAGACCGCTTGAAGACATTAAAAATTGATGTGTTTCTTCAAAAGAAGATTTAAAAGCATAGGGCATATGCGGAACAACGTGCAGACTGTCAACAACGGTGATCGCCGGTTCAATGGCGCAAGACAGACGTTTTGCTTCGTCGAGCAAAGTCGGGTCCCAGGCCAGCCTGGCACAACTAAAAACGCCAGATTCTGACGGGCAGTTGGTGGTCTCAATACTTTGTCCACAGCTAACGACCAGTAATTCACCGGGTCCGATCAAGGTGTCATGGCTGCCGTGATGAACAATTTTATGTCCCTGGTGAATATACAATACGCAAGGCTTATCAATATAAATATCCTTGATAAATAACTCGCTGTGTTGGATAAGCAGAGATGCAGAACCTATCCCTGACGAGACTTTAATTTTTCGAACCATTGTGCTGAATTTGCCTGATATCATTACTGCTGTTGTTTATCTACTAACCAAAATGGCAATATTCACTTCAGTAATGCAGATATTGATCGTGCGATAAAACCAAAAATTACAAAGCAGAGAATAGCTATCGTGAATCATCTATTCTCTGCCTGGAAATATGTAATAAACGCAGAATTATTATTTGAAATTTATTTAAAATTACGATGCTACTGCTGGTCACGCATGGCGACTGCACGTTGCGTAAAGTGTCCATAAGTGGTATTAACCGCTTGTTGCTTTACTGATTGGCCAATAAGTTCAGACAAGGTATTCATACGTGCCTGCAACAATTTTTTAATCTCGGTTTCATTGTCGAGAATTTTTTGCAACACTTTGCGTATCTGGCTTTGGATATAGGGCGATATCTCTTCGGCAATAGGTAATACCGTAGTAGCTTCTACCGCTTTAAGATAGCTTACCTCGGTCTCGACAAGCTCATCCCATTTCTCGTTATGAGCGAGCGTTAACATGTGCTCGCTTAAGGTCAGGATCAGCGCATATTCATTAACCAGGGACTGATGTCGATCCATTATATTGGTCCTGCAAAGGGTTATAGTGAGGGCCGGTCTGCCGCCAGGCATCGGCAATATCTTCAAGCAAGGTCAGCACCTCGGTAATAGCCTGCTGATCGTTATGTAAATTGGCATGTAATAACCGGCGGATCATATAAGAATAAAGTGCCTCAAGGTTATCCACTAACTCGGGGTCCCCTTGATCTCTGCTCAGGCTGGCCTTAAGTCCATTATCAATGATACTAATGGCTTTGGTTAATGCCTGCCCCTTACCGGCAATATCTTTGCTGTTCATTAAAATACGTGCGCGGATAAGGGCGCTGCGCGCCCCGTCAAAGAGCATAACAATCAACTGATGGGGGGAGGCGCTCATCACCGCGCTTTCAACTCCCACCTGGGCATAAGCCTTGGTTGCTTTATTGTTGTACATAATTACGATCCTGTCGTGCTGCTAGTGGTGGCGAACTGCTGCGTCAGATAAGAACTGGTGCTGTTCAGTTTCTGAATGGCCACATCCAGAGCGGTAAACTGGGTTTTATAACGGGCAATGGTATCGGTGATAATGCTATTGGTGTCGTTATACTGTTTGGTCAGATCTTTTAGTGTGTCATTAACACCGGTTGTTGCCGATGTCAGCGTGCCTGAAGTTGATAAGAAACTGGTATTTAAATTGTTAACGATGGTGGCGACACCGGTAGTTTTACCATCACCAACAATCATTTGCGATACGGCAGTGCTATTGGTGCTTAAAGCAGTGCTCAATTTGGTGCTATCAACCGTCAGCAGCCCGGTAGTTGGGTCGGTAGTAATGCCAATACTGGCCAGTGAAGGGTAGGCTGATGAACCTTGTGAGCTGGTGATAGCCGATGCCAACTGCGTCTGAATACCACGCAAGGTACTATCGCCAATCAATGCGCCATTTGAACTGTCCTGAGTTACCCCTGTTGCCACCGGGGTATATTTAGTCAGGGTGCCCATGCTGGTGACCAGCGCATTATAGTTGGTCACAAAGGCATTGATCGCCGAGGTGGCAGCACTATTGTCTTTGGCCACCGTCAGGGTCTGTGTGCCAGAGGTCAACCCGGTGAGATTAAGCGTTACGCCCGATGGTGCATTGGTGATGGTATTGCTGGCACGCTCAATGGAGACATTATTGACTGTTAATAGGGCGTTTTTGGCGGCAACAGACTCGGTCATACCATTGGTCGTGCTGGTGGAGTTGTAGCCAATTTTGCCCTGCAGCGTATCGTCACCGGTAACACTAACGGTCATATCATTGGATGTACCGGTACTGTTTGAGGTCAATACCAACTGATAGCTGGTATCAGATGCTTGAATAACGCTGGCAGTCACCCCGCCATTAGCGGCATTGATGGCATCACGAATGCCACCCAATGAGGTCTGCGAATCCGTCAGGTTAACAGTCAGTGGCGTGGTGCCGGTGCCCTGGGAAATGGTCAGGGTACGGCTACCGCTGGTGGTGGTGGCACCAATCGCCGTGGTGCTATCGGTCTGTACGCCAGAGATCAGCGATTGCGCCTGTGCCAACTGAGTTACCGCAATACTATAGGTACCAGCCGCAGCCGTAGCATCGGTGGTAGCACTAAATGATGAGGTGCTGCTGGATGTGGCAGACGTGGTTTTAAACAGGCTGGCACTGCCCAGCGCCGTGCTTGAATCAGCAAAAGTTTGCAGCGCACTTTTTAAGGTGCCGTAAGCGGTCAGTTTCGCACTATAAGCTGACTGCTGCGTAGAAATTGGGGTCAGGCGAGCGTTTTCCGCCGTGGTCAGGTTACTAAGTAATGTGGTGAGATCCAACCCTGAACCAATGCCTAAAGAAGAGATAGTGGCCATATAAATCCTTTACAGTGTGAAAGTGTCTTTAAGCCCTATCGGCACGACGGAGGAAAAGTTTAATAGAAAGCGTGAAAAAGTAATGGCAGGAATAGCTGCAATAAGGAGGGGTATTTCCCGCGCTAAGAAATTTTAATTATTTTGCATTTTTTTCTAAAGGTTGTGGGGTATAGCGCCGATACATGGTTTGACGGTGAAGAACGCCGTGGGCAGTAAGCCCAAACCCTTAACCAGTTTTGAAGGAATACTCTTATGTCTATGGTAATCAACACAAACACACTGTCCCTGATGACTCAGCAGAACCTGAACAAATCCCAGTCTGCACTGAGCACCGCCATTGAGCGTCTTTCTTCAGGTCTGCGTATCAACAGTGCGAAAGACGATGCTGCCGGTCAGGCGATTGCAAACCGTTTCCAGTCTAACATCAATGGTCTGACTCAGGCGTCAAGCAACGCCAACGACGGTATCTCCGTTGCCCAGACCACTGAAGGTTCACTGGATGAAATAAACAACAACTTGCAGCGTATTCGTGAACTGTCAGTTCAGGCTGCCAACGGTACCAACTCAAGCTCTGACTTGACCTCAATCCAGGACGAAATTACATCACGTCTGTCTGAAATCGACCGCGTATCTGGTCAGACTCAGTTCAACGGCGTTAAAGTTTTGGCTTCTAACCAAACCATGTCTATCCAGGTTGGCGCTAACGATGGCCAGTCCATCAATATCGACCTGCAACAGATTGACTCTTCTACTCTGGGTCTGTCAGGCTTCTCTGTATCTGGTAGCGCACTGAAAACCAGCGATGCTGTTACTCAGGTCGGCGATACTACTGCAGCACCTAAGACTGTTGACCTGTCAGCAGCAGCAACTGCTCTGACTACTGCTACCGGCTCAACTGTTGCCGCAAGCAGCCTGTCTCTGGTTAACATTCAAGACTCTACCGGCGCAGCAACTGCTAACTATGCCGTTAAATCTGGTAGCGATTACTACGCAGCCTCTGTTGACTCTACCACTGGTAAAGTTACTCTGAACACCTCTGATGTTTCTTTCACCGACCCATCAAACGGTGTAACCACTGCAGCTACTCAAAGTGGCGTTCTGGTTAAAGTTGGGACTGATGCTACTGGCAATGCTGAAGGTTTTGTGACCGTTCAAGGCCAAAACTACAAAGCTGGTACTACTGGTGTTGATGTGTTGGCTAACAGTAATGCTGCAACACCTACTTCTACTGTAGGTACAACTCTGGTTCTGAGTGGCGCATCTGCTACTGCAACTTTCTCTGGTGCAGCAACTACCAACCCACTGGCAAAAATCGATGCTGCGATTGCCAAAATTGACACCTTCCGTTCTCAGCTGGGTGCCGTGCAGAACCGTTTTGACTCTGCTATCACCAACCTGAGCAACACCACCACTAACCTGCAATCTGCACAGAGCCGTATTCAGGATGCCGACTACGCAACTGAAGTTTCTGCAATGAGCAAAGACCAGATCCTGCAACAGGCCGGTAACTCCGTACTGAGCAAAGCCAACTCCAGCACCCAGGGTGTATTGACTCTGCTGCAGAACGCATAAGACTCTTTACCGAGTTAATGCCGTCAAAAGGCGACCATTCGGTCGCCTTTTTATCACATGGTATGACTATTATTTATCGCTTCTTTAATCCAATGGTAAATAAACCGTAGGAAGTAATATGAAAGAGATCCTGGTTAGTCAGCCTGCTTATGTCACACGCTTTAGTTGTATTGGTGCGGCTTGCCGCGATCACTGTTGTAAACGTTGGGAAATCACCCTCGATAAAACCACATATAATAAATATTTAAAGAGTGAAATTCCCAATATTAGAAAGATTGCCCAGGAGCATATTAAAGTGGGCAAAAAAAGTTTCCAACATTGGGCAAATATGTCACTGGATAGTGAAGGTAACTGTTTTTACCTTAATGAACAGCGCTTATGTGAAGTTCATAAACAATTAGGGGCGGATGCGCTTAGCTACACATGTACTATTTATCCGCGAGTCAATCAGGTTTATAAAAATGAAGAATTAAAAAGCCTGAATATGTCTTGCCCGGAGGCAAGTAAACAGATCCTGTTTTCCCCTGATGCACTATTAAATCAAACCAGTAGTTATATTAAAGACAGTTATCATTCGCAACCTGCTGCGGATAGTGAAGGGCGTTTGATTAACTTGTTTTGCGCCAATTTAATGTTGGTGCCTCAGCCTAGAGTTGAACATAATATCTACGCTATCATCTATTTTATTCTTGCTGCTGAAAAAGCTCAGGGCACGCTGGATAACAAGTTGCAGAGTATGGAAGCCGCCTATCAGGCGATTACGCTGCAAATGCAAAACGGACAGTTGGCAGCATCATTGCAAAATATCAATGAGATGCAAACTCTTGAGTTACAACTACTGATGAATTTACAAAAGCATATACTTATCATTAAAGGCTTACGCGGTCAGGCCAAATTGGTTAGTTATATGATTACACTCAATGAATTCTTTCCAGGTGGTTTGTCTGAGCAACAATTAAGCACCAACTTATCTCGCCTAAAATCTGCCTGGGATGAGATAGCGCTGCCGTGGCTAAATCAGCGGCCTTATATTCTGCGTAATTTTTTTCAATATCGGCTTTATCACGATCAGTTTGGCATTAAGCGTACAGGCTCTTTGCTAAAAGATTTGTATTTGATTATGGCGGATTATTTCTTCATCAAATCAATGCTCTCCGCCACAGCCCTTGTCAAGGGGGAGCTGACCGATGACGATATTATTGACGTAATGTATAGCTATTCGACTTTTCGTCAGCATGAAATGACGGCACAGCAAAATTTTTCGGATGAGATCGATCTGTGCAAACGTGGTGATGACTTGTCGGTGGTACGCCTGCTGGTTTAAGCAGCGGCGAGCAATGCGCGCGGTGGGTTGAGGATCACATAAATCAAATAGCCGCGCTTTTCAGTCCTTATTCTGGCGATTGGATAGGTCTGAGGTTGTGATAATAGGGACAATACCACTACTAAACTAGGTTTGGCCCTGTGAGCGATTTCTATACAGCCGAAGGCACGATAGACAAAAATTCTTTATGGCAGCGCTATGTTCCCTTAGTGCGCCATGAGGCTCTGCGCTTGCAGGTAAGGCTTCCCGCGAGCGTGGAGTTGGATGACTTGTTACAGGCGGGAGGTATTGGGCTTTTAAATGCCGTAGAACGTTACGACGCCATGCAGGGCACTGCATTTACCACTTACGCCGTCCAGCGTATTCGTGGCGCCATGCTCGATGAACTGCGCAGTCGTGATTGGGTGCCTCGCAGCGTGCGGCGCAATGCGCGTGAGGTGTCTCAGGCCATGCACCTGGCCGAACAAAAGCTCGGGCGTGTGCCGAGTGAAACCGAGATTGCGCAGGCCCTGGCGATCCCCATCGAGGAGTACCGTCAGATCCTGATGGATACCAACAGTAGCCAGTTGTTTTCGTATGACGAATGGCGAGAAGAGCATGGTGACAGTGCAGAAGCATTGATGGAAGGGCACGAAGAGGCCAACCCGTTACATCACTTGTTGGAAGGCAATTTACGCCAGCGTGTGATGGATGCCATTGAGGCATTACCAGATCGGGAAAAAATGGTATTGACGCTTTACTACCAGGAAGAGTTGAATTTAAAAGAGATTGGCGCAGTGCTTGATGTGGGTGAGTCCCGTGTGAGCCAACTGCATAGTCAGGCAATCAAGCGTTTAAAAGCTCGGCTTGCCAATGACCACTGATCCGCTTTTCCCTGGCCGGTTAGTCCTTTTATATCCCATTAGAGGAAATAAATTATGCCAGCGGGAATCAAAACACGGCCTCTGAGCCGTTATCTTAAAGATTACAAACACAGCCAAACGCATTGTTCGCAATGTGGTAAAGAGCTTGACCGAATGGCGTTGGTTTTTCGCGGTCAGGTCATCAATAAAGAGGCGATTGCCAAGATGGATCAGCCTATTGATGAAGAGCTCTGGCGTAATCTTACACAGGAACTGACGGCATTGTGCCGCTTCTGTAGTGAGATTTCTTTTAACAGTAATTCTTCCTATTTCGACATTATTGCTTTTAAGCAGTATTTGTTTGAACAGACCGAAATGAACCACAGTACCGTACGCGAGTATGTGGTGCGTTTGCGCCGGCTGGATGAAATTTTGGCGGCGAATAACTATCCTCGTGACAGAATTGCCGGGGAAAGTATTCATCAGCGCATTATGGACGATGTTCCGGTGGCGGCAGGTGATAACTACCGAATTGCGCTGCGCAAATATGATCAGTATCTCGCCTGGCAGAGAGAATCTACGCCGGGTAATGTTTATCTCGAGCGGGCATAGACCCCGCGTGATAGACAGAATAATGTCATAGTCAGCAGGGTGGGCGTCTTTCGACGCCCGCTTTTTTTGTGCATAACCACCGCTCATCTGTACGACATTCACTGATATACTAAAATCTGCATTTTTCCACTCCGACCCAGCCTATCATCCAAAAAACATTGCTTTGGGGGAACACCGTGCCTGCAACTTTATCTGACTCATCTTCATTGGCTTATTTAAAACATCAGCTACAAAATTTTGCCCGTCTTGACCTGGTTGGTAACAGTACGCCCCTTGAGCGGCTGCATCGCCTTTCCGACTATGTCGGACGCGATATCTATATTAAACGTGATGACGTCACGCCCTTGGCGCTTGGTGGCAACAAACTGAGAAAGCTTGAGTTTTTAGCCGCTGCCGCTATGGCAGAAGGGGCCGATACGCTGGTGACCGCCGGTGCCATTCAGTCTAATCATGTCCGTCAAACTGCGGCCGTGGCGGCGAAACTCGGCCTGAAATGTCTGGCGCTGTTGGAGAATCCGATTGGCACCGATGCGGCAAATTACCTTGGCAATGGCAATCGTCTGCTGCTGGATCTGTTTAATACCGAAGTCGTAATGTGCGACGAGCTGCATGACCCTATGGCGCAGTTGGCCGAACAGGCTACCCGCCTCGAAGCCCAGGGCTTTCGTCCCTATGTGATCCCGGTGGGCGGATCCAATGCCCTCGGTGCCTTGGGTTACGTACAATGTGCCATTGAAATTGCCGAACAGAGCTCGGCCGGTTTTGTTGATTTCAGCGCCGTGGTGGTGGCTTCCGGCAGTGCCGGTACCCACGCCGGACTGGCAGTGGCGCTACGGGAGCTGATGCCGGAAACCCAACTGATTGGCGTCACCGTCTCGCGCCGCGCAGAGGACCAGTGCCCTAAAGTTGAAGCCCTTGCCGGACAGTTGATGCAGGCTTTATCGCTGACAGGGCCGACACCGGACATTACCCTGTGGGATGAATACTTTGCGCCACGCTACGGCGAGCCCAATAAAGCCGGTCTGGCCGCGATCAAACTGCTGGCCGAGCAGGAAGCGATGTTGCTTGACCCGGTATATACCGGCAAAGCCATGGCTGGCTTACTTGATGGTCTGGCACAACAGCGTATCCCGGGTGAAGGACCGGTGTTGTTTGTACATACCGGTGGTGCGCCTGCGCTGTTTGCCTATCAGGGCTAATTACTTACCCTGGCTGGCAATGGCGGCTTGGCTAAAGATGATATAACCTTATCTTATAATAATTAGTGATAAGGTTATGGGATGATATTCCATTGTTGGTTGAGAAAAATGGCCAGCTTAATGCTAATGTGCTGACATACGACCAGATTATCTCTCTGCAATCTGTTGAATAGACAGCGCTGTTGGCCATAGTCTGGTCAGGCAAGTTATTCCTGAACCTATAAAAAAAGAATGAGGTGAGTATGGCTTTTTCTACATTGCGTCGTCGTTTACTTCTGGGAGCGATGGCGGTGACCTTAACCACCGGTATCATCGGTCACGCTTCTGCAGCTTCTGAAGATGTGTTAAGCAAAGTCAAACAGCGTGGCACGCTGATTGTTGGACTGGAAGGCACCTATCCTCCGTTCAGTTTTCAGGGTACTGATGGCAAGCTGACTGGCTTTGAAGTCGAGTTTGCCGATGCCCTGGCACAGCATATGGGCGTCAAAGCCAAGCTGTCGCCAACCAAATGGGACGGTATGCTGGCAGCACTGGAATCAAAACGTATTGATGTGGTGATCAATCAGGTGACCATCTCCCCTGAGCGCCAGAAAAAATATGATTTCTCAACGCCTTATACCGTTTCTGGTATTCAGGTGCTGACCAAAAAAGGCAATGAAGGCCAATATGCCAACGCCGATGCGCTGAAAGGCAAAAAAGTCGGCGTCGGTTTGGGCAGTAACTATGAACAATGGTTGCGTGCCAATCAGCCTGGCGTTGATGTGCGTACCTATGATGATGACCCAACCAAATATCAGGATCTGCGTGTAGGCCGTATTGACGCCATTCTGGTCGACCGCCTGGCAGCACTGGATCTGGTGAAAAAGACCGGTGATACGCTGGCGGTAGCCGGTAAGCCATTTGCCCGTCAGGAATCTGGTATTGCTGTGCGTAAAAATAACCCTGAGCTGTTGGCTGCCATTAACCAGGCGATTGCCGATATGCAAAAAGACGGTTCACTGGCGAAAATCTCCAACAAGTGGTTTGGCGCCGACGTCACTAAATAATACTCAATACTGCAAGGTCATTATCCTGATGCAAGAGAGTCTTCAACTGGTGCTGGATTCAGCACCTTTTTTATTAACCGGAACCCTGTTTACCCTCCAGCTCAGTCTGGGAGGCATGGTATTCGGTTTATTGCTCGGTTTTCTGCTGGCGCTGATGCGTCTGTCGCATTTCTGGCCGCTGTCATGGCTGTCACGTGTTTATGTCTCCATTTTTCGCGGTACGCCGCTGATTGCCCAGCTGTTTATGATTTACTACGGTCTGCCGCAGTTTGGTATCGAGCTTGATCCTATTCCTTCGGCGATGATTGGTCTGTCGCTCAATACCGCAGCCTATACATCCGAGACGCTGCGTGCGGCGATATCCTCGATTGATAAAGGGCAGTGGGAAGCCGCCGCCAGTATCGGCATGAATGGCTGGCAGACTCTGCGTCGTGTGGTATTGCCGCAGGCGGCACGCACCGCATTGCCGCCGTTGGGCAACAGTTTTATTGGCCTGGTGAAGGATACCTCTCTGGCGGCCACCATTCAGGTGCCTGAGCTGTTTCGCCAGGCGCAGCTGGTCACCTCACGCACGCTGGAAGTGTTTACCATGTACCTGGCGGCGTCGGTCATTTATTGGGTGCTGGCCACTTTGCTGTCCTTCTTGCAAAATCGTCTCGAAGCCCGCGTTAACCGCCAGGATCAGGAGCCATCATGAGTACCATTGACGTGAAAAAGCTGGTGAAAAAATTTCATGGTCAGACGGTGCTGCATGGTATCGATCTGCAAGTTAACGCCGGGGAAGTGGTGGCGATTATCGGGCCAAGTGGCTCGGGTAAAACCACGCTGTTACGCAGTATCAACCTGCTGGAAGTGCCGGATTCAGGCACCATCAGCGTCGGCAGTATTGAAATTGATGCCAGCATTGCGATCAGCAAGCAGAAAGAGAAAGTACGCCAGTTGCGCCAGCAGGTGGGATTTGTATTCCAGAACTTTAATTTATTTCCCCATCGTTCGGTGCTCGATAACATTACCGAAGGTCCGGTGATAGTCAAAGGCCAGCCGCGCGCCAAGGCTGAGGAAAATGCCCGGCAACTGTTGGCTAAAGTCGGCCTGGCGGGTAAAGAGAATGCTTATCCGCGTCGCTTGTCCGGGGGACAGCAGCAACGTGTGGCGATTGCCCGGGCGCTGGCCATGGATCCGCAAGTGATCCTGTTTGATGAACCGACCTCGGCCCTCGATCCCGAGCTGGTGGGGGAAGTGCTTAGCACCATCAAGGCGCTGGCCCTTGAGCATCGCACCATGGTGATTGTCACCCATGAAATGGGCTTTGCCCGCGACGTGGCCGATAGGGCGATTTTTATGGATCAAGGCCAAATTGTTGAACAAGGCCCGGCGAAAGCGCTGTTTGCTGCGCCACAACACCCGCGTACCCAACAGTTTCTGGAAAAATTCCTACAAAAATAGTGCCTATTTTTTCCCCGGCGACGATCGCTGCCGGGGAGAAAGCACTGCACAATAGCCGGTCGGTCAACCTGACTTAGCCGATGGTCATCAAACTGGCATTACCTCCCGCCGCTGCCGTATTGACGCTTAGCGACCGCTCCAGTAGCAGACGTTCCAGCAGAATATTGCTCTCGCCGCGGGCAAAGCCCTGCACCGAAACAATCGGCCCCGCGCGCTGGGCGACACTTTGGCACAGGTCGCGCAACTGATCGGCATCGCCGTGAAATATTACCGCATCAAACGCCAGCTCGGCCTGCTGCCAGTCGGCGGTAAAATCAATGCGTGCCTGCACACTGGCCGGCAATTGTTGATATAACTGGCGTTGCAGCTCGTCCTCTGGCCACAGCAGGCGACAGCCGGTGGCAGTGACGGCAGCCAGTTGGATCAACGCATCCTCGACGTTGTCGGCCAGCGCCAGCACCCGCTCTCTCGGCAGCAGGGCATAGGTATTGCGCTCTCCGGTGGGGCCCGGCAGGGTGCGCACTGTCCCGCCCTGACCCTGTTGTGCAAACTGGTTACACAATGCCACCAGGCTCGGTTTATCGACCGCCCAGGCGCTTAATGCCTGGTGTGGCAGCAACAGAGTTTCACGCAGGCTGCTATCTACCGGCACTGAGTCAATATTCGCATTTAACCGCTGACTGACGGCCTGCGTCGGACGCTGGGCCAGCAGACGGTAGAGATACAGCGGTCCGCCGGCTTTTGGCCCGGTACCGGATAATCCTTCCCCGCCAAACGGCTGCACGCCGACTACCGCGCCGACCATATTACGGTTAACGTACAGATTGCCTACTTTGGCACCCTGGGTAACGCGAGAAATGGTTTCATCGATACGGGTATGGATCCCCAGCGTCAGGCCGTAACCGGCGGCATTGATTTGCGCGATCAGGGCGTCAAGATCCTGACGGGCATAGCGCACCACGTGTAATACCGGGCCAAAGATCTCTTTTTGCAATTCATCCAGGCTATCCAGTTCAATTAATGTTGGGGTGACAAAGCTACCAAATGGCCACTCCTGGCTGTCCTCGAGGTTATCCTGTACTGCCTGGTAGATCTTTCTGCCTTTTAAGCGCATCGCCTCGATATGTTGTTCGATATTGCTTTTGGCTTCGCCGTCAATCACCGGACCAATATCGGTGGACAGGCGTTCCGGGTTGCCCATACGACACTCAGCCATGGCACCGCGCAGCATCTGCAACGTATGTTCTGCCACCTCTTGCTGAATACAGAGAATACGCAGGGCGGAACAGCGCTGACCGGCGCTGTCAAACGCCGAGGCCAGCACATCGCTGACTACCTGCTCGGTTAATGCCGAAGAGTCGACAATCATCGCATTGAGACCACCGGTTTCGGCAATCAACGGCGTGGGATGACCTTGCGCATCGAGGCGACCGGCGAGCGTGCGCTGCAATACAGCCGCTACCTCGGTAGAGCCGGTAAAGACTACGCCGGCGACGCGGGAGTCTTCGACCAGACGGGCCCCCACGGTTTCGCCACGTCCAGGCAGCAGTTGTAACACGCCGGCAGGAACACCGGCCTGATGAAAAATCGTCACTGCCAGCGCGGCGACCAATGGTGTTTGTTCCGCCGGTTTGGCCAGCACGCTGTTACCCGCAGCCAGCGCGGCGGCAATTTGCCCGCTAAAAATCGCCAGCGGAAAGTTCCACGGGCTGATGCATACCACCGGTCCCAGCGGACGATGGCTATCGTTGCTGAAATCATCACTGATCTGCGCGGCGTAGTAATGCAAAAAATCTACTGCTTCGCGTACTTCGGCAATGGCGTTATTAAAGGTTTTTCCCGCTTCCCGCACCAGCACGCCGATCAGATTTTGCATTTGAGCGGTCATTAACTCCGCCGCGCGCTGCAAAATCGCCGCACGCTCACCGGGGGGCGTGGCATCCCAGATTGCACCAGCTTGAGTGGCACAGGTCAGCGCCAAATCAATTTCATCTTCGCGGGCTTCCCGTACTCTGCCTATCCGATCGCGCGGGTCGGCGGGATTAACCACTGCACTAAAGGCGGCATCATAGTAGTCTGGCGGCGGCAGGGTGACGCCAAGCATGGGTTGGGCATAGAGCATCTGGGCACCGCTGGTCAACAGCGCACTGGACAGGGAGGCCAGGCGATGTTCATTGGACATATCCAGCCCGGCGGAGTTGCGGCGATAATGCCCATACAGGTTGTGCGGCAGCGCGATACGCGGGTGCGGCATACCTACCTGTCCCTCTTCAGCGGCCAGTCGCTCCACTCCCTCGACCGGATCGGCAACCAGTTCTCCCAGCGGCAGGTTGGCATCGGCAATACGATTAACGAACGAGGTGTTGGCACCGTTCTCCAACAGGCGACGTACCAGATAAGCCAGCAGCGTTTCGTGACTGCCTACCGGGGCATAAATACGGCAAGGGCGGTTGAGTTTGCCTTCGGCCACTTTGCCTACCACCTGCTCATACAAAGGTTCGCCCATACCGTGCAGGCACTGGAACTCATACTGTCCCGGATAGTAATTATTGCCCGCCAAATGATAAATCGCCGCCAGCGTATGGGCATTATGGGTGGCAAATTGCGGATAGATCAGATTGGGCACTGCCAGCAGTTTGCGAGCGCAGGCCAGATAGGAGACGTCGGTATACACCTTGCGGGTATAGACCGGATAGTCTTCCAGACCCTCCACCTGCGCGCGTTTGATTTCGCTGTCCCAGTAGGCACCTTTGACCAGTCGCACCATTAAGCGACGGCGGCTGCGCTGGGCAAGTTCACTGAGGTAGTCGATAACCAGCGGGCACCGTTTCTGGTAGGCCTGGATCACAAAGCCGATACCGTTCCAGCCGGTCAACTGTGGTTCAAAACAGAGTCTTTCCAGCAGATCGAGGGAAACCTCCAGCCGATCGGCTTCCTCGGCATCAATATTAATGCCGATATCGTACTGCCGCGCCAGCAGCGTCAAGGCCAGCAAGCGGGGATAAAGTTCATCCATTACACGCTCGTACTGAGCGCGGCAATAGCGGGCATGCAGCGCAGAAAGCTTGATTGAAATACCTGGCCCTTCATAGATGCCACGCCCGTTGGAGGCTTTACCTATTGCGTGGATCGCCTGCTGATAGGAGAGCAGATAAGCCTGGGCATCTTTTTCGGTCAACGCGGCTTCGCCAAGCATATCGTAGGAATAGCGAAAGCCTTTATCTTCATGCTTGCGCGCGTTCGCCAACGCCTGGGCAATGGTTTCACCGGTGAC
This sequence comes from Rouxiella aceris, assembly GCF_012933545.1. Classification (GTDB taxonomy): domain Bacteria; phylum Pseudomonadota; class Gammaproteobacteria; order Enterobacterales; family Enterobacteriaceae; genus Rouxiella; species Rouxiella aceris. The sequence goes on from NZ_JAADJU010000007.1 coordinate 236,382, forward strand.
AAACTGCTCGCCCATTAGCCGCATCGCCATATCCACCCCTTTGCGGATCAGCGGTTCGCCGCTTTTGCCAATAATCCGGTTAAGGGAGCTGGAGAGCGTGGCTTCATTATGGGTAGCCACCAGTCGGCCGGTAAACAGCAATCCCCAGGTGGCGGCATTAACAAACAGTGACGGGCTGCGACCAAGATGAGCATGCCAGTTGCCGGTACTGACTTTATCGCGGATCAGCGCATCACGCGTTGGCCGGTCAGGAATTCGCAGCAAGGCTTCCGCCAGGCACATAAGCGCGACACCCTCGAGGGAAGAGAGCGAGAATTCTTGCAGCAGACTTTGCACCATACCGGCACGACCATTGGCACTTTTCTGATTGCGCAGACGATGGGCAAGATCCCAGGCCAACTGGTGAGTGTCGAGTTTTAACGGCTCCGGCAGGCGTGCCTGCTCCAGCAGCATGGCAACGGCGTCGGTTTCCGGCCGGCGATAGGCGGCAGTTATCGCCGAACGACTCACCGACTGCGGATGGATTTGCTCGGCAAAATCAAGAAAGGGTTGCTGCGTAGCGGTTGGCACGGCGATAAGGTCATCAACTTTATTGCCGGCACCTGCGGGCAATTCCGGCAAAGTATCGCCGCTTTCCAGCTGTTGCAGATAAGCGTAGATCGCCTGTTTAATGAGCCAGTGGGGAGTGCGGTCGATAGCCTGTGCTGCTGCTTTAATCCGGTCGCGCGTAGTTTCATCCAGTTTAACGCCCATCGTGGTGGTGGTTGCCATAGCTGAAAGCTCCGTGAATCAGTCAAGTTGCCAGAATTTCTGTACTATCGGTTAAGTTGCAACTTTGTGCAACCATGTTAAAACAATGTGCAAAATTAAAGTTGCGCCTACTGCTATCTAACAATAAATTAACATTGACTTTTTCGGTCTGGCCTGGGTGTTCGAACGGTAAGTGAGTACAACTTTTAACATTTTTAACGCCATAGCTGACACTCGGGCCAGCATCGGACGGAATAAACTGGTTAAAAAACTTGGCCTCAGGCGAGGGAGCGACTAGTATCCTCGCGCCGGGAAACGCGGAGGACAGGGCGCACTCCTGGTGTGGTAGAGCAAAAAATAATAACAGTAATAGGGAGAACGTGGATGACCATGAACACACCGATGTTGGTGACTTTTTGTGTTTATATTTTTGGCATGATCCTGATTGGACTCATTGCCTATTTACGTACCAAAAATTTTGATGATTATATTCTCGGTGGACGCAGCCTTGGCAGCGTGGTGACGGCACTTTCTGCCGGGGCTTCAGATATGAGTGGCTGGTTGCTGATGGGATTACCCGGAGCGATTTTTATCTCCGGTATTTCCGAAAGCTGGATTGCCATTGGTTTGACCATAGGTGCCTATCTTAACTGGAAGCTGGTGGCCGGACGTTTGCGCGTACATACCGAAGCCAATCATAATGCCTTGACCTTGCCAGACTATTTTACCCATCGCTTTGAGGATAGCAGCAAGCTGCTGCGCATTATCTCTGCGCTGGTGATCCTGGTATTTTTTACCATCTATTGCGCATCGGGAATTGTCGCCGGAGCGCGTCTGTTTGAAAGCACCTTTGGTTTAAGCTACGGTACTGCGCTGTGGGCTGGTGCAGCGGCTACCATCATTTACACCTTTATTGGCGGTTTTTTGGCGGTTAGCTGGACCGATACCGTACAGGCTACGTTGATGATTTTTGCGCTGATCCTCACCCCGGTGATCGTGATTATCGCTGTCGGCGGTGTCAGCAGTTCCATGCTGGTGATTGCGGCGAAAGATCCCCAATATAATGATTTGTTTAAAGGCATGGACTGGGTAGCGATCCTCTCGCTGCTTGGCTGGGGTCTGGGTTATTTTGGCCAGCCGCATATTCTGGCGCGTTTTATGGCAGCGGATTCCCATCGTACTATTCGTCAGGCGCGTCGTATCAGCATGACCTGGATGGTGTTGTGTTTGGCAGGCACAATTGCCGTCGGTTATTTTGGCATTGCCTGGTTTGCCAATAATCCAGGGCAGGCGGGTAATGTCAGCCAAAACGGCGAGCGCGTATTTATCGAGTTGGCCAAACTGTTGTTTAACCCATGGATAGCCGGGGTATTACTTTCGGCGATCCTGGCGGCAGTCATGAGCACCCTCAGTTGCCAACTGCTGGTGAGTTCCAGCGCCATTACTGAAGATTTATACAAAGCCTTTCTGCGCCAAGGGGCCGGACAAAAAGAGCTGGTATGGGTGGGCCGCTTGATGGTGTTGCTGGTGGCGTTAATCGCCATTGCCATTGCCGCTAACCCGGAAAATCGGGTGTTGGGATTGGTTAGCTACGCATGGGCCGGTTTTGGTGCCGCCTTCGGGCCGGTGATCCTTATTTCTGTTATGTGGTCGCGGATGACCCGCAACGGCGCGCTGGCCGGTATGCTGGTGGGCGCGGTGACGGTACTGGTGTGGAAGCAGTACGCCTGGCTGAATTTATATGAAATTATCCCCGGCTTTATTTTCGCCAGCCTGGCGATTATGGTGGTCAGTTTGTTGGGGCGTAAACCTTCACCGGCCGTTGAGCAACGTTTTACCCAGGCCGAAGCTGAATTTAAAACAATTTAAAATTCAATAGCTTAATGAGGTTCTGTGATTGTCAGTACGCGTCTTTCCTGTCGGGGAGGACGCGTTTTTTTTAATAATTTCAACTGCTCTCCCCGGGAAAGGTGAGTTTTTTGTCAATTTTGTTGCATTTTCATTTATTCTGTTACTCTCTGAAACACTTCTCTTTACGCAAATCGCAGCAAATTTACTTGTATTTATTTTCAATGGAATGATAATCACAATCGTTTTCATTTTAGCTGTCTTTATCGTTACGCCTACCGTGAGATAGCTGAAGTTTTGTCGTTCATATCAAGAATTTTGGAGTTGCCACCATGTTTGTTCCCTTTCTGATTATGTTCCGTGAAGGGCTGGAAGCCGCCCTGATCGTCAGCCTGATCGCCAGTTACCTCAAGCGCACGCAGCGCGGACATTGGCTTGGCACAGTATGGATTGGCGTATTTGCAGCGGCGGGACTCTGCCTGGCGCTGGGCATTGCCATTAACGAAACCAGCGGAGAGTTTCCGCAAAAGCAGCAAGAGCTCTTTGAAGCGCTGGTCGCGGTGGTTGCGGTGTGCATTTTGACTTATATGGTGTTCTGGATGCGCAAAGTCTCCAGATCGATCAAGGTGCATCTGGAAGGGGCGATTGACAATGCTCTGAACTCCGGGCGTGGTCAGGGATGGGCGTTGGTGGCCATGGTGTTCTTTGCCGTGGCCCGTGAAGGGCTGGAATCGGTATTTTTTCTGCTGGCGGCTTTTCAGCAGGATGTCGGGATCCAGGCACCGATTGGTGCGATCCTTGGCCTGGTGGCGGCCATTATCCTCGGCTTTTTGCTGTACTTCGGCGGTGTCAAACTTCAGTTAGCTAAATTCTTCAAATGGACCAGCCTGTTTATTCTGTTTGTCGCCGCAGGTTTGGCAGCAGGCGCGGTGCGTGCCTTCCATGAAGCAGGTTTATGGAATGGTCTGCAGGGTATTGCCTTCGATTTAAGCAACGTACTGTCAAACCATTCCCTGCTCGGGACGCTGCTTGAAGGGATGTTTGGTTATCAGGAAACACCAAGTGTGAGTGAAGTCTGTGTCTATTTCCTTTATCTGATCCCGGCGCTGTTCTTTTTCTTTATGCCGGCCAAGCCGCAGGGCAGGGTTCCCACGGTAGTGGGCCAAAAAACACCACGTTAAATTTGGCTTCTAGTCGCCAATTAATTTACAGAATTTACTATCGTCAGGGAGTCTTAGCATGTCTGATTTACGCACCACTTTCCGCCGCAAAGCGTTACAGGTTGCCTTATTGTCACTGCCGGCGTTCTCGTTTAGCGCCAGTTTGTTTGCCGCTGATATTCCTCAGGTCAACATCACTGTTACCGATAAGCAGTGTGATCCTATGCAGTTGACGCTGCCTGCGGGTAAAACGCAGTTTGTGATCCACAACGCCAGTCAGAAAGGACTGGAGTGGGAGATCCTTAAAGGGGTGATGGTGGTAGAAGAACGTGAAAACGTGGCTCCGGGCTTTACCCAGAAAATGACCGCTACGCTGGAGCCGGGTGAATATGATATGACCTGCGGTTTGCTGAGCAATCCGAAAGGTAAACTCACCGTCACCGCAGCGGGTGACGCCAGCAGCAAGCCTGATGCCATGGCGCTGGTGGGGCCGATTGCCGAATATAAAGTCTATGTTACGCAGCAGGTGGCTGAACTGGTCAGCCATACCAAAGCCTTTACCGACGCCATTAAAAAAGGCAATTTGAAACTGGCGCAGCAGCTGTATCCATCAACACGTGTGTATTACGAACGTATTGAGCCTATTGCCGAGCTGTTCTCCGACCTCGACGGCAGTATTGACGCCCGCGAAGATGATTTTGAGAAAAAAGCCGAAGATCCGAAATTCACTGGCTTCCACCGTTTGGAAAAAATCCTCTTTGCCGATAAAACCACCAAAGACACTGGCGCATTGGCTGACAAGCTGTACAGCGATACCCTTGATCTGCAAAAACGTATTACCGATCTGACCTTCCCGCCGAGCAAGGTGGTGGGCGGCGCGGCCGGCCTGATTGAAGAAGTGGCTGCAAGTAAAATCAGCGGCGAAGAGGACCGTTACAGCCGCAGCGATTTGTGGGATTTCCGTGCCAACCTTGATGGTGCACAAAAAATCGTCAACCTGCTGCGTCCATTATTGGTGAAAGCCGATAAACCATTGTTGGACAAGATTGATACCAACTTTAAAACCGTCGATGCACTGTTGGATAAATATCGTACTAAAGACGGCTATGAAAGCTATGAAAAACTTTCCGACGCCGACCGTACAGCAATGAAAGGACCGATCACCACATTAGCCGAGGACCTGGCCAAACTGCGTGGCGTATTGGGGCTGGATTAATTTTACGTTGATATTACACCCGGTGGCCGCCACCGGGTGTTTCGAGGCACAGCAATGAATAATAAAGCTGACCCAAAACAAGGGTCACAGGTTAATGATGCCGCAGTTGATGCAGCTGATGTTTCTTCTTCACGCCGTCGATTACTTAAAGGCGTGGGTTTATTGGGCGGGGCGATAGCCTTTGGCCGAGCCGCCAGCACGCAAGCCGCCGAGGCCCCCGGGGCCAAGGCAGAATATACTCCCGGTACCGTTTCCCCGGATGAACGCAATAGCAGCCAGCCTTTTCACGGTGCCCATCAGGCCGGGATCCTGACGCCGCAGCAGTCTGCCATGTCACTGGTCGCCTTTGACGTGCTGGCAGGCAATAAAGCCGATCTTGAACGCCTGCTGCGTCTGCTGACTGCGCGTTTTCAGTTTTTAACCACCGGCGGTGTGGCGCCCTCCGTTGACGCCCGCTTTCCGCCGATGGACTCCGGTATTATGGGCCCCGAGATCTATCCCGATAATCTGACCTTGACCTTGTCGGTGGGCGATACCTTGTTCGATCAGCGCTTTGGCTTGCAGACGCAAAAGCCGAAACATCTGCAGCCAATGCAGCGCTTCCCTAATGATTCGCTGGATGCCAGTCTGTGTCACGGGGATATGCTGCTGCAAATCTGCGCCAATAATACCGACACCGTGTTGCACGCGCTGCGTGATATTATCAAGCATACGCCGGATTTGCTCAGCGTCCGCTGGCGCCGTGACGGCTTTATCTCCTCCCATGCGGCGCGTAGTCAGGGCAAGGAAACGCCGATTAATCTACTGGGATTCAAAGACGGTACGGCCAATCCCGATACCCAGGATAAACCATTAATGGATAAGGCCATCTGGGTCACCGCCGACCAGGGTGAACCGGCCTGGACTTTGGGGGGCAGTTATCAGGCGGCAAGGATCATTCCTTTCCACGTCGAGTCCTGGGATCGTACTCCGCTGCATGAACAGCAAACCATTTTTGGTCGCCATAAAGCCACCGGCGCACCTTTGGGAATGGAAAAAGAGCATGATGTGCCAGATTACAGTAAAGATCCCGAAGGCAAGGTGATCCCGCTCGATGCCCATATCCGTCTGGCGAATCCTCGCACCAAAGCCACAGAAGAGAACCTGATGCTACGCCGCGGTTACAGTTATTCACTGGGAGTAACGCGTTCCGGGCAACTGGAAATGGGGCTGCTTTTTATCTGTTACCAGCACGATCTGGAAAAGGGTTTTCTGACCGTACAAAAACGGCTTAACGGCGAAGCGCTGGAAGAGTATATCCGTCCGATTGGCGGCGGCTTCTTCTTTGTGCTGCCGGGGGCGGTGGATGAAAACCATTACCTGGGGCAGGGGTTGATCGAGGCCTGAGTCAGCGTTGTTCTACATCGCCCACGGCCAAGACTGTGGGCGATAATGATACCCGTATATCTTATTTGGCGTCGCTGTCTTCTATATCGCTAAACCCATCGATATCGTTATCTTCACTGTCCGTCACCGGTGCGCGTTCAACATCGCTTGCTGGTTCCGGCAGGTGTTTTTCTTCAGGCGGAAAAAATTCTTCAAATTTATCTTTGTATAAATCAGCTAGCGCCTGGGTCACTGTTTCCGCATTGAATATAGCGATAGCACTACGCTTTTCCGGATCAACAATAATTGATTCAAGAATACGGTCGAAGGGCTGATTCCAGTCCATGGGGATATGTAAAGCCGCCAATGCACTCCTTAATCCTTCCTGGAAAAAGGCCAACTCATCCGGGTCATGTTTTATTTTTTTATAGGTTTGCAGGATATTTTTTCTAAACTCTTCCTCCGTTAGTTGGGCGGAAATATTTTGTTCGGTCATAATATCTACATATTCACTTATCGTGGTGGATATGGTTTCGGCGTCGTTACTGTAATAAATTTCCCTGTATTCAGGAAGGTTTCTTTGCGAGGCATTGTCATACCAAAAATCATGGGTGGCAAAACGTCGTTGCACCCCGTTAGGGGTAATGGCATTAACCTGCCCCATATGGGTAAACTCATGGAACACGGTTTCTACAGCGTTGAGATTAGGCAGCGCTCGTTCGGTCGAGAAATCCGTTTTACTAAAGGCAAGTAAAGGCTGCGCCAGATTTTTACCACCAATATTGGCTGCTGCAGCATGGCTCTCCGCGGCATTAAAATCGACCAACGACATCAATTTTTCATATTCTCCGCCAGGATAATATTTATGAAAATTCTCCCAAACATTATTGGCAATATTCTTCATCGCTTCAGCTTTGGTCGCGACATTTTGTTTGCCAAAATGCTTCTCTGCGATTTTCTGGAAATCATTATCGGTAAAACTGGCCGCTTCCCCGGAGATGTTTTTCAAAATTTCAAAGGCCTTGCGCAATCTGGGGCTTTCAATAAGCGCATCTCTGCCTCTGGCATAAATAATATCTCTTTCGTAATGCATATTATAAAATTCCTGTAGCTCCGCATGATTTAACTCCTTATTTAATATTGGCGGATAGTCATCCACTGCGGATTGCCTGGCGGCTGGTTCTGTCTGGCGAGAGCTACCGGGCTGTGGCGAGGTGCGTTCATTCGGGTTAATCCCTCCGGCCAGGCCGATAACCCGGCCGTTGGCATCCACCGATTTACCGCTGAGACGAAAACTTCGCGTTGCAGGATCAAACAGGTACAGCCCTTTGACGGCATTATTGCCTGGTTCCACGTAGCCACGGCCTAGGCTGCCGTCGCGATGGCTAAAGGTGATGGCTTGCACATTGCGTTGCGACAACTCTTGCGCCGTCGGTTGCTCTGCCCGGTAGGCCTGCATCTCGTCTGCTGTCATCTCACGCAGTTTACCGTCAGTGCCTTTGGTGAAATGGCGGCCTTCGCCTTTATCCGCCGGACGCCACTCGCTAAATGTCAGGCTATTTTCTTCAATCAACGGCAAATACTGTAATTGTCGGTCGTTCTCTTTCAGGTAGATTTTGCCATCCGGATGCCGCCACAGATTGCTGTATCGCCAGTCTTGCTGCAGGGACGGAGCATCCACCACTTTTGACTCCAGCCAGTGGACGCCGGGGATCGACTGTTTTGCTCCCGCTATTTGTCCTTGTCCTTGCACGGGAGTTTCTACGGTATAACGCAGATTCTGCAGCGACTGATAGGACCCCAGCATTTCTTCGGCAGTTAACTCCTGGTTAAGCAAAGCCTTGCCAATGGCGGTGGTGATCCAACTGACAACCTCGGTGGCCACTGCTCCTTTCGGTGACTGATTAAAAAAGACGGTGCTAAAGGCATTATCTGCCCCCCTGGCGAATTTTCCGCCAGTGCTGTTATCCTGGTCAGAGACGCCGGTCTGGATCAATTGTCCCAGCCTTTGCTGGGCGGCAGCATCACCCAGGGTGGCTTTGATCAGATCAACGGAAGCATGAATCGGATCGCGGATCATCATACCCAGTACCAGCAGGCGTATTCCCCAGGTCTCTCGTTCGGTATAGGTCGGCCGGGTAAAGGACTGTGGATCCGAAAGGATATAATACCTTTTATGCAGATTGTCCCATGCCAGCGGCACCGGGGGTAGCCGGCCGCGATGGTGTATTGCCGCGGGCAGAGAAACACCCGGCAGGGTAACTGTCGTATTGTTGGCCACGCGCAGGGTGTTGTTACCGACCTGCAGCTGCGTATAGCCCGACGGCAGGCTCTGTTGGCGGGGCGCGGTATGCTGGCTAATGCCATATAGCCCGGCGTTGCCCAGCAGGCCAAGCAGGCTATTGATATGAGCAGGAGTCAGCACCGGCGTCCATTTGCCGCTGGCGCGGTCTCTGACGACCGGCAACGGTGGCCAGTCGATGATATTTTTATCCGCCGGTGTTTTAATAAAATATTCGTTTACTTGCTGACTCAAGGTTTTTTGCTGGCCACCGGTGGCAGTGCCGAGACTGCTTCGGCTTGACGGAGGGGTGATATGCACAGTTTTTTTCTGTTCGGCCACCGGAAATAACCTGCCGTTGATATCTACCCAAATCATCTCCCCCTCTCGGCGCAGACCGGTTGCTTTATCTAAAGAGGCGGCCTCAGGCCCGCCGCGATAAAAATAGATATTCTGTGCCAGGGTGCGAAGAAAATCGTTAGCTTCTACCGTCCAGCCGCCGTTTTGCGGATTAGCCACGACTTTCAGCGGTGGATACCCCGGCTGGATTAGCGCCTTTTCCCAGGTTTCCTGGATAGGAAACTCGCGCCATTGCACCAGATAGCGCCGGGTTGACTGTAGCTGGTGGCCGGTTATCGGGTCGGTCTTTTTACTGGAGACATTAAATACCGACTCTAGCTGGTTGTTACCTAGCGGGCGATCCTGTACTGCGCGTGACTCTCTTTCCCCGGATTGCAATGCGTAAGCGGACAGGGCGATATTATCGACATGGGCAAAGTGTAAGCGGCCATCCGCCTGGCGGGTAAGAAAATGGGGGCCGACGGTATCCGTCCAGGTATTATTGCTTGTTGATTGTTCGGGAGCTGTTGGGGCTACTTGCGGAGAGGGTAGCTGATCGATCTTTTGCGGTACTGCCGGATTATTATTTGCGGATAAATAAAAGATATTTTGATTACTGGCTGATGGGGGTGATAAAGACATACTCCACTCCTGAGGTGTGCAAAAAAAGCTAAAAATAAGCGAAAGCACTAAGTGGATTTCTAAAAATAAGAAGTTCCTTTTTTGGGAAGACGTGGATTGATATTGATTAACCATCTGATTTTAATGTTAATTTATTGAGTGCAGCATCGCTTCCATGACCAGAGAAGTAGATCTAAAAAACAGTAAATAAAATTTTTTGCAGAGGGTCATGGCTTATACAGCCCAGAGTTAACCTGTAATCCCGGTTAAAGGTGTTTCCTTCTACTGCTGCAATGTCTGACTGAGTTGCTTAATTAATAACCAGCATCCTGTCGCTGCGAAGTGTGAAAATAATGATCCTTCGATCCCAAAAAGGATCCCTGATCCTATTGACTCCTTAAAATAAATTTTTTACATTCAAGTAACACCGCTAGCAAAGTTGCGATATGTCATTATACTGAAATTAACTGGCGGCATGATAAGCAGCAGAATTTAGTAAAGCGGATGTTTATACACCCAGTGAGTTACGATAGCAGCAGGGCGGTAAGTGGATGATTTTCTGGCATGAGAAACCTTATGCAGCACGCAGAACCTCATACCAGCGCCTTAGCAGCGGTCATAGCGAAGTGTATAACCGAGTGCACGGCCAAGGTCGTAAATAACACTGCGGGGATGGCGAATGGTAAAGTCCAGATTTGGGCTAGGTTGTAAAAATAAAGCTTCAACAAATACCACGTGTTGTCCTGATTTATCAGCAGACGAGGGTCAAGCCGCCGACTCTCTTTTATCTACCCGGTACAGTTCTTCTTTCTTCTCTTTTTCCACGACTGCTCAGCTACCCTGTTCTTTAACTGACCTGAAACTTTCTCTGAATGCAGCATACTTCTCCTGTGGTTTTTCTACTGGCTTATTGACTGGCAAGGTCAGCGGTTTGTCATTAATGGCAATGCCTCCACGTGAAAACAAATGGAGCAGCAGGTTATTTATTAACCTTATGTCTTTATTTTCCTCTTCACGTTATTCATCGGCTCATCTTGGTCTAAAAGGAGACCAAAACCTCATCTGTATGTGAAACATAATCGCGCGGGTCTATGCCTTGGCGTTAAGTGAAACAAACTGTAAGGTGCCACTATGGGAAGACAGAAAGCAGTGATCAAAGCTCGTCGTGAAGCGAAACGTGTTATTAGACGCGACTCACGCAGTCACCGCCAACGTGAGGAAGAATCAGTCACCTCACTGGTACAAATGGGCGGTGTGGAATCCATCGGTATGGCTCGCGATTCTCGCGATACCTCAACTATCGAAGCGCGTACGGAAGCTCAGGGTCATTACTTATCAGCCATAGAGAATAAGCAGTTGATTTTTGCCACCGGCGAAGCAGGCTGCGGTAAAACATTTATTAGCGCAGCAAAAGCCGCCGAGGCGTTAATACATAAAGAGATAGACAGGATTATTGTCACCCGTCCGGTGCTACAAGCCGATGAAGATCTCGGTTTCTTGCCCGGCGATATCTCGGAGAAATTCGCGCCTTATTTCCGGCCGGTATACGACATTTTAGTTCGTCGACTGGGTTCTTCTTTTATGCAGTATTGTCTGCGACCGGAAATAGGTAAGGTAGAAATTGCGCCATTCGCTTATATGCGCGGACGCACTTTCGAAAATGCGGTGGTGATCCTGGACGAAGCCCAGAATGTTACCGCCAGTCAGATGAAGATGTTTCTGACTCGTCTTGGCGAAAATGTCACAGTTATTGTAAACGGGGATATCACCCAGTGCGATTTACCGCGCGGTGTGGTATCAGGGCTTAGCGATGCATTAACTCGCTTCCAGGAAGACGAGATGATTGGCATCATACGCTTTACCAAAGAGGACTGCGTGCGTTCGGAGCTGTGCCAGCGCACGCTGAATGCCTATGCGTAGACTGAAATAAACCCATAGCAGCCGATAGCTCGGCTATGTTTAAAGGCCACTCCATTGAGTGGCCTTTATTATTTGGCGCTGCGCAACCGGCTGTGGCGCGGTCAGAGCATGATAATCATCATATAGGCACAAAACAGCGCCAGGTGGGCAGTACCGTTAAGCACATTGGTGCGCCCCGTCGAGAAAGAGATCTGACAAAGGATCAGCACCGCCAGCATAACGACAATATTGGCCGGATCCAGGCTGAACAGCAACTGCTGGCCAGTCAGGGTGGCAATGATGGTCACTGCCGGCACGGTGAGGGAGATCGTCGCCAACACTGAACCAAAAAACAGATTCATCGCCCGCTGTACCTGATTTTTTAATACCGCTCTTAATGCCCCCAACCCCTCTGGCGACAGGATTAACAAGGCCACCAGGAACCCGGTGAACTGCGCCGGAGCGTGCAGATCGGTCAACAGCGTTTCCAATGGAATAGCGTTGAACTTGGTCACGGCGATAACCAGTACCAGATGAATAATCAGCCAGATAGCATGGGTCAGGCTTTTATGGGACGAGGGTTTACCGTGCGGTGTTGATTCATCTTCGTCTTCGTGTTCATACACAAACAGGCTTTGGTGGGTTTTGGTTTGGATCAGGAGAAAAACACCATACATGGCGGCAGAAATGGCCGCCACAAACAGCGCCTGTCCGGTAGTGAAATTACCTCCCGGCAAGGCAGCGGGTAGCACGAGGACAATCACCGCCAACGGGAAAATTGCCATCAGATACTGCTTGATACCACCGAGATTGACATACTGGGTAGCGAATTTTTGGCCACCGAGCAGCAGTGCAAAGCCGACCAGACCGGCAGAGACAATCATAATGATGGAAAACAGGGTATCGCGCATTAGCGCCGGGGCGGCATCACCGGTAGCCATTAATGCGGAAATCAGGCTGACTTCGAGGATCACCACCGACAAACTGAGGATCAGTGAGCCATAGGGTTCCCCCAGACGGTGGGCCAGAACGTCGGCGTGACGGACTACGCTAAAGGCACTGGCCAGAATACCGACCAGTGCCAACAGATTGATAGCGACCACGAATGAGAAATCGCTGCTATTACCCCAAAACTGCAAAACGCAAAGGGCAGCAATTGGGAATACCAAAGAATACTCTTTATGACGGGATTTTTGCTTGTGTGGATCCTGTGATGACACCATGGCGATTATTTTCCTTATAAATGATGTTGATAATCAAGGTATAAACTTGACGAAGAACATTGCGTCATTCCGAAAAGATACGGTGATACCTCTATAAAAACTAACAGTAATATTGCGCGGATTATAGATGATAAAACGTACAAATGATACAAAAATATAACTTTAGTTGCTTTTTGTATCATGATGAGTGTTTGTTGGTGTTATCTATAGGAAATGCATAATTAATCAAGGGCTATTTTTTGTAATATTTTATTAAAATTATAAGCAAATACATTGGGTTGTATGTTCTTATCGCAGTAACTGCCAATTGAAAAGCTATGTAAATTTTATTGCCAGTTTTTCCATGAAAATCTTAACTCTTTTTTTGCTGCTGGTGTGGCGCTGTTCCCTTTTATCTGCCGCTAACTTTAAGCGTAGCCGCTAGACTTACTTTGCCAACAGGTGAAATCGTCAAACCTTCAGAAGGAGAACGCTATGCCTTATAAAGACAACGCTTCACTGCCTGATGCTGTGCAACATGTCTTGCCTGAACACGCGCAGGCCATTTACCGGGAGGCATTTAATCATGCCTGGGAAGAGTACAAACATGCCAGTGACCGCCGTGGCGATCAGGGGCGCGAAGAAACCGCGCATAAAGTTGCCTGGTCCGCAGTTAAACAAACTTATAAAAAAGGGGATGACGACAAGTGGCACCCCAAATAATCTCAAACGCATTAAAAAGGAAGTGATATGCCTGATGCATCGCTTCCCCAGGTCATAATGCGCCCAGTCAAACTGGACTACCTTGCTGTCTGATCTCATGTGCCAGAGGCGTCTTTGGCACCATTTTCACCCTGCCGGTGATGGCAGGGCATAGCCGCTATAGCTTCCTCTCCTGGTGCCTACTCTGGCTCGCCGCATACCCCGTCTGGCCTGTATTACAGCTGAATGTGTGATTTTTGACATTTTTATGCTTTATTTTTGTTTTGTGATCAATATCAATCTTGATTGCTGGTTAAGAAACGAATAAGGTTTGTTCTATATCAGCCTGATCTATGTGTGGGCTTGTTATCATCGTATTTCTAATGATTCAGCGACGAGGGAGATGAAGCGTACAAAGAATGGCAAGGTTAATGAGTGGAGGAAATGAATGATGTTAACCCGTGATTTTCTGCGAAACGCAGACTGTAAAACAGCATTCGGCAGCATTGATGAGTCAATGTTATTGACCTCTGAACAACGCTCGGCCTCGCTTGATTGCACGCTGGCGAAACGGCCTGACAACAGTCCGGTGTGGATTTTCGGCTATGGTTCGCTGATGTGGAACCCGGTCTTTGAATCGGTAGAATCCTGTCCCGCCACCCTCCACGGTTTTCATCGTGCCTTTTGCCTGCGTCTAACCGCCGGGCGCGGAACGCAGGATCAACCTGGTCGTATGCTGGCGCTGAAAGAGGGGGGCAAAACCACAGGTCTGGCGTTTTGTCTGCCGGAAGAAAAACTGCGCGAAGATCTTGAGCTGCTGTGGAAGCGCGAAATGCTGACCGGCTGCTATTGCCCTACCTGGTGTGAGCTGGATCTGAACGATGGCAGAAAAGTCACTGCCCTGGTGTTTATTATGAATCCACAGCACCCCCTGTTTGAGGCCGATACCAGTTATCAGGTAATTGCGCCACTGATTGCCAAAGCCAGCGGACCGCTGGGGACCAATGCGCAATATCTCTTTGCCCTGGAAAAAGAGTTAAATAGCTACGGGATGAGCGATGACTGCATGAGTGAATTGGTTAATCAGGTGCGCATATTGTTAGGCCTTAGCGGAAATAGCGTGGGCGGTTTGCAATTTGGTGGCATTACTCCCTAGATATTTTAAAAAAACGCTTAACCGCAATGGGTGTGAGATTCACTGCCATCAAAGCCCAAAAGGTTGAGATGGCAAAGTAAAAGTAATACAGACGGCTGACAAAGTCCGTTATTAGGGAGAGTGCACCGTTGGGGTCGTAGCGGGCTTGCCCGCCGGAGCGCCCCTGTGTGTGCTATGCCCGGGTATCTCGATCATCAAGACGACTTTGTCATCAAACTCAGTAATAGCCACTTTTTGCCAGTACGCTTGCTACCAGCCTCATCAGCACGCCTGAATTTATTGATAAAATATACAATTTTGTCGTCACAGCATAATTATCCCGATTAATTTACATTTAGCGATTAAATCCATATCCGTCATCGGAAACAGCACAGGCTATCTGGAATAGAATTAAAGAATTAGCATTTACTGCCGACATAATAGAGATACTGTATCTGAATAACTGGCTGAGACTTTTAGTGAGTTATTTAGACACGCCCCTTTAATCGGGCCAAATTGTCGGACAGCTATCATCATGCCGGAAACCAAAGACCAAAAGATCAATAGAAGTCAAATCGCCAAGAAGTTTGTACTGAATTTCACTTTGCTGGCTATCGCTATGTTTAGCCTGGCAGTCATTGCGCTCCTGTGGTTTGCCCATCAGCAGAACGTACATCAGGTTAATCACAGCCAGAAAGACGCACAACATGCTATAAATTCAGATATCGAGAAGCTGTCAACGGCCCTCAAAGACTATGCGTTTTGGGATGATGCCTATCAGTATGCCGGGCGTTCACCCGTAGACCTCGACTGGGCATTCAATAGAGACAATATCGGCCCGTCCCTCTACGCCAACTACTCACTGGAGGGCGTATTCATTCTCGGCGATAATATGCAAACTCGCTATGCCATAGTCAATGGAGCAATCAGTCATATAAAGGCTGACGAGTTTATTAGCGGAGATATAAAGAAACTGTATGCGGAAGCTCTCAACCAGGGTAAAGATGAAAAAACAGCACATGGTTTCTTTCTGGTAAAGGGTGCTCCGGCAATTGTATATGCTGCCCTGATAAAACCTAATAAGTTGGCCGCGGGAGAAACCCTTGAGAAGCTATCCATACTTATTTTTGTGGATGTTTTAGATCCCGCCAAACTGCATAAGATTGGACAAGATTTTGAGCTGCAAGATCTGCATGCCGATGTTTTCGATAATCAACAAGCCACTCCGCCATTCATTATTCTTAAGTCGGATTTTGGCAAGCCATTTTATTTGCTGTGGACAACATCAAAACCAGGTGACGATCTGTTAAAAGTGGTGCTGCCTTTATTTTTAATAACGGCAACAATATTTGGGCTATTTATTTTTCTATTACTCCGGCGCGCTGTTTTAGTCGCAAGCGTACTGGACGAGAGCCAGGCTGCGTTGGCCAGTAGTGAGGAGCGCTTCAGAGCCGTTGCCGAAGCTGCATCGGATTGGATATGGGAAACGGATCGTGATGGCATCATTCTCTACCTTTCCGAACGATTCAAGACCGTCGTTCAAGTTCCGACAGAGTTTTGGATTGGCAAAAAATTTACCGACCTGATCCGCTACAGCGCCGCGGATTTCAAAGATAAAATGCTGGAAGATACGCATAATGGCCCAGACAGAAAAATACTATCGGGTGAGTATATTGATGGGCTGGGACGCAGTCGCTATTGCAATATTTCGGTACGACCTGTTTTTTTAAAAAATAAAATCAAAGGGTATCGCGGAACCGTATCGGATATCACCGCCGAAATTGAAGCGAAAGCGCGCATCGAGCATATGTCGCAGCATGATTCGTTGACTGGACTTGCCAATAGAAACTACTTGCATAGCTATCTCATTGAAAAATTGAATGGAAATACCTCGTGCTCACCGCCCATGTATGTTTTAAGTTTAGATTTGGATCGTTTCAAACCGGTCAATGACACCCTGGGACATTCAGCTGGCGATGCTGTGCTTTGCGAAGTAGCGTCAAGATTGAATAAATGCATCCGCGAAAACGATCTCGTCGCCAGGCTTGGGGGAGATGAATTTCTCATCGTTACGCAAAACCTGCTTGAGCAACAGGATATCGCCAATTTTTGCAGCCGTATTTGTGCAGCAGTGAACAATATTTTTGTAATAGGCGAACATGAAATCTCTTTGGGCGTCAGCATCGGTGTTGTCTTTGTATCGGATAACGCAACGACGGTTGAGGAATTGATCAGGCTCGCAGATATTGCTCTTTACGAAGCAAAATCGGCCGGACGCAATAATTGGCAAGTTTACGCAGAAGAGATGAATGAACGCGTACAACAAAAGAGAAAGCTGGAAACCGATCTGCGCGCGGCGATCCGCTACCAAGAATTTTTCCTCGAGTTTCAACCCCGTTTCCAAATTGATGACAATACGCTTTGCGGGGCAGAGGCGCTGATAAGATGGAACCATCCGGTTAATGGGCGTCTGGAACCTGACAGTTTTATTCCTATCGCGGAGCAAACGGGCCTCATCGTTCCCCTAAGCGACTGGGTACTCGATAAGGCATGCAAAACGGCGCTCACCTGGCCAGAAACAATGTTTGTATCAATTAACCTATCACCTTCTGAGTTTGAGCGGGGCGATATTGTATCGAGAATCGGTGCTGCATTAACAAATTCCGGGCTTGCTCCCCATCGTCTGGAGCTGGAAATTACTGAATCAGTGCTTTTGGACGATGCTGCAAAGGTTCTGGATATTATGTCCAGCCTCAAAAAGATCGGCGTGCGATTGAGCATGGACGATTTTGGTACCGGCTATTCTTCGTTAAGCTATTTGCGAACCTTTCCTTTTGACGGTATTAAAATCGATAAAAGTTTTATTGCCGATTTTGTTGAATACGATACCAGCCACGCGATCATCGAATCCATTGTCGGATTAGGGCGTGCGCTATCGATGACAGTGACGGCGGAAGGGGTAGAAAACGTTAACCAGCTTAATCAACTTCATAAAGTCAAGTGCGATCAGGCACAAGGTTATTTTCTGGGAAGACCCATGTCGGAAAGGCAATTTTTTGACAGCTGCATTACTGATCGCCAGTAAACGTCATGACCTCGTAATATGCCCCTGGTTTACGTATTTTCCACGAACCAGGGCGCTCTTAATTCCCTGCTAACAGTATGTCTTTACTCTTTTTTTATAAAAATACGCCGATTTTTTGCTCGTTATGCGCGACTTATAATCGTTCTCACTGTGTTATGCAAAAATTGCATAACCATAGTTGCTAAATGACTTTATTGTCTATTCACAACTGCCATACACTTCTGTGTACCTTGCTGAATTCTAAGAGCGTTTATCAATGAAAAAAATCATCCCATCCGTGCTTTTTGCCGCTATGGCGGCCACCTTTACCGCTCAGGCAGCAACGCCAGCGAATACGCTGGTTATCGCGCAGTCTCTTGACGATACCTCCAGCTTTGACCCGGCGCAGGGCTTTGAACTGACTACCGTGCAGGCGTTTAACAATGTCTATCAGCGTCTGGTGCAGTCGGATCCAACCAATCCTGTCAATCTTAAACCGACGCTGGCCAGTTCCTGGCAGGCCGGTAGCGATAACAAGAGTCTGGTTTTTACGCTGAATGCCAAAGCGACCTTTGCCAGCGGTAACCCGCTGCGCGCGGATGATGTGATTTATTCCCTGGCCCGTGTAGTGAAACTCAACCTCGAACCTTCTTTTATTCTTACGCAGCTGGGCTGGAACGCGAAGAATGTCGATAGTTTCCTGACCCGAGTAGATGATCAACACGTTAAAATCAGTTGGACTGAAAACGTCAGTCCCAACTTTGTGCTTAGCCTGCTTTCGGCACCGGTATCGTCCATTGTTGACGCCAAACTGGTGCAGGCCAATGCCAAAGGCGACGATTTCGGCCACCAATGGTTGAGCGATCACTCTGCCGGTAGCGGTCCTTATAAAATTCGCACTTATGTGCCGCACGAAGTACTGGTTCTGGATGCCAACGCCAGTTCACCGGAAGGTGCGCCAAAGTTGAAAACCGTGCTGATCAAAAACGTGCCTGACGCGGCGGCGCGTCGTTTGTTGATTGAGCAGGGCGATGCCGATATGGCGCGCAACCTGGGCGCTGACCAAATGGCTGGTCTGGAAGGTAAAAAAGGCGTCAAACCGCTGGCTGTGCCTTATGCCTCACTCTATTTCCTGCAGTTTAATGCCAAAGCTTCACCGGCATTAAGCAACCCGGCATTCTGGGAAGCCGCACGTTATCTGTTCGATTACGACCATATTGCCAAAGACCTGCTAAAAAATCAGTTCCAGGTCCATCAGTCATTTTTACCCGATGGCTACCTGGGGGCGATCAACGACACGCCTTATCACTTTGATCCGCAAAAAGCGAAAGCCATCCTGGCAAAAGCCGGACTGAAAAATGTCAGCTTTACCATTGCCGTCAACAACCAGCCGCCGTATCTGGATATTGCCCAGGCATTGCAGGCCAGCTTTGCCCAGGGCGGGGTAAAAGTGCAACTGGAGCCGGGCCTGAGCTCGCAGATCTCCACCAAAGTGAAATCGCTGAACTATGATGCCACTCTGGCTTCATGGGGGCCGGATTATTTTGATCCCAATACCAACGCTTCAGCCTTTGCCTTTAACCCGGAAGATGGCAGTAAAACCCTGGCCTGGCGGGCCAACTGGAGCATTCCGGAGCTGAATAAACTGACGCTGGCGGCAACGGCAGAAAACGATACCAGCAAACGTATTGCCGATTATCGTCAACTGCAACTGGCGGTACAAAAAAGCTCACCTTTTGTTATCGGCCTGCAGGCGCGCAGCCTGATTGCGGTGCGTGACAATATTCAAGGCTACGTACAGGGTATTAATCCTGACATGGTGTTCTACAGTAAGGTCAGCAAGTAATGATAGACAGCACTCCCCCGGTCGGACTGTTCCGACAGGGTTGGCGTTGGACAGGCCGCCTGCTGGGCGGCCTGATTTCGTTATTGCTGACTCTGTTTGGACTATTGGCTTTTACCTTTGCACTTTCGCATCTCGCGCCTATTGATCCGACGTTACAAATTGCCGGCGATCACGCCAGCGAAGCCACCTACGCCCAGGTGCGCCAGGACTTGGGTCTCAATGACGCCATGCCGGTACAATTTTGGCACTATCTGCAGCACCTGGCTCAGGGCGAAATGGGCATTTCGCGCATTACCGCGCAACCGGTAGCCAGCGATTTGATGCATACCTTCCCGGCGACCGTCGAACTGGCCACCTGCGCGATTATTCTTGGCGCAGTACTGGGTATCAGTCTGGCATTGCTCTCGGTGTATAAACCCGGCAGTTGGCTGGATAACCTGGTGCGGTTTGTGTCGCTGCTCGGCTATTCAGTGCCGATATTCTGGCTCAGCTTGCTGGGACTGCTGCTGTTTTATGCCGTATTACACTGGGCAGGCGGGCCCGGGCGGCTGGATGACGCCTATCTTTACAGCATGGAGCCACGCACCGGCTTTGTGTTGATGGATACCTGGCTTTCTGGCGATCGCGAGATGTTTTTTAACGCCATTCACCATCTGTGGTTGCCAGTAACGGTGTTGGGGCTACTGTCCATGGCGGGCATCACCCGACTATTGCGCGCCTCGATGCTGGGCGAAATGAATAAAGAGTATGTGATCCTCGCTCGCTCAAAGGGAGCAGGGCGCGCACGCGTATTGCTGCGTCATGTGTTTCCAAATGTCTTGGGGACGCTGATCACCGTGTTGAGTCTCTCCTATGCCAGCCTGCTGGAAGGTGCAGTATTGACCGAGACGGTTTTTGCCTGGCCTGGCGTGGGGCGTTATCTCACCACCGCGCTGTTTGCCGCCGATACCCCGGCGATCCTTGGCGCAACCTTGTTGATTGGCACCTGCTTTATATTGCTTAATGCGCTGGCGGATGCGCTCACCTATTTACTCGACCCGCGAACCCGGTAAGCCGATTTATGACTCAACTTATTCCTGAACAATCCCCTCTGGCGGGCGTACTACCCGGCAGAGGGCCACGACGGGTGACTACGCTGACGGTAGGGGGGCTGCTGGCGGTTATCTTGCTGATTGCAGCCCTCTGTGCGCCTTGGCTGGCACCTTTTGATCCCAATATTCAGCATATTGATATTCGCCTGCTACCCCCTTCTTCAGCCCATTGGCTGGGGACCGACGGTTTTGGCCGTGATCTGCTCTCACGGGTGATTTATGGTGCGCGGCCCACTCTGCTGCTGGTGTCGTTAATTTTGATCCTCACCATCCCTTTTGGCCTGTTGATCGGTATAAGCGCCGGTTATCTCGGTGGCTGGTACGAACGCGTGCTGATGCGGTTTACCGATATTGTCTTGTCTTTGCCCAGCCTGGTGATTGCCCTGGCGTTGGTGGCGATCCTCGGACCTGGTCTGATGAACGGTGCTCTGGCGCTGGCCTTTACCAGTTGGCCCTCTTTTGCCCGCCAGGCACGCGCCGAGACGCTGGCTCTGCGCCGCAGTGATTATCTCGCCGCCGCTCGTATGCAGGGGATTGGCGGTCTGCGCCTGATGTTTGGCCATATCTTGCCGCTGTGTTTACCCAGTGCCGTCGTACGAGCAGCCCTGAGTCTCGGTGGTATTATTCTCTCCTCTGCCGGACTGGGCTTTTTAGGCATGGGCATCCAACCGCCCACGGCGGAATGGGGCTCGATGGTGGCCGAAGGCAGCAAGGTGATATTTGACCAGTGGTGGGTAGCGGCAGCGCCGGGCGGGGCGATCCTATTCGCCAGCCTGGCGTTTAATCTGATCGGTGATGGTCTGCGCGATAAAATGGATACCCGCAATGGAAATTAACTCACAGTCTGCACAGCGCCAGGCGGATTTGCTGGTCGCCAAAGAGATGACCGTGTATGTGCCCGGTCCGCAGCCCATTGAATTGGTAAAATCTGTCTCCTTTAGTGTTGGACAAGAGCGAGTGGCCTTGGTGGGCGAGTCGGGTTCCGGAAAATCGATGACGGCCCGGGCACTGATGGGGCTGCTACCGCCCCCTTGTGCCGTGCATGCCCGTCAGCTGACGCTGGGTGGCCAGGATTTGACGCACCTGAAAGAGCGCCAGTGGAACCAGTTACGGGGCAATCGTATCGCCATGGTGATGCAAGATCCCAAGCATGCCCTTAATCCGGCGCAGCCAATCGGTCAACAGGTGGAAGAACCTTTGGTTTTACATCAGCGTCTGAGCCGCAGCGAACGTAAGGAGCAGCGACTGGATATGCTTAATGCCGTGGGATTAGCGCATCCGGCACAGCTGAGTAAACTTTATCCACATCAGCTGTCCGGCGGGATGGGGCAACGGGTAATGTTGGCCATTGCGCTGATTAACCATCCGCAATGGCTGATTGCCGATGAACCCACCTCGGCGCTGGATTTCGATATGCGTGAGCAGGTGCTGAAACTGATTGAGCGGCTGGTGGAAGAACGCAATATGGGGTTGATTCTGATTAGTCATGATTTACAGCAGGTTGCGCGCTATACCGAACAGGTGATGGTGATGTACAAGGGGCAGATTGTTGACCGGCTGGCATCGAGCCAGTTGGCCCATGCCACTCATCCTTATACCCATACGCTGTGGTCATGTCGTCCTGGCAAGGCTACGCAGGGGCAGGTGTTACCGGTTTTGGACCGCGAACTGCTTAGCCGTCTGGATGGTAAGGGAGACATCGAATGAGCGGAGAAATTATAGCTCAGTTGCACAATCTCGATGTATCACACCGCCAGGGCTATGACGTGCGTACCGTGGTGCACAACGTCGAACTGACCATTTATCAAGGTGAATGTTTTGGCCTGGTGGGTCCCTCGGGCTGTGGCAAATCCTCGTTGCTATGGGTACTGGCGGGGCTCAATACCCAGTGGAGTGGCGGCATGACCCTGTTGGGCCATAAGATCACCCCTGGCAAGCCGTTTACCGGTTCGCTGCGTCGCGATGTGCAGATGGTGTTTCAAGATCCCTACGCCTCGCTGCATCCCAAGCATAAGCTGCTGCGTACGCTCAGTGAGCCGCTTAAACTGTTAAAAGAGCAGGATATCGAACAGAAGGTGGCTGAGGGTTTTCGTCAGGTTGGCCTGGATCCGGCGTTAATGACCCGTTATCCACATCAACTCTCCGGTGGTCAGCGCCAGCGGGTGGCGATTGTCCGTGCGTTACTGCTTAAACCCAGATTATTGCTACTGGATGAGCCAACCTCGGCGCTGGATATGTCGGTTCAGGCGGAGATCCTCAACTTGCTTAACGAGCTGAAAGCTTCCGGGGAACTGACCATGATCCTGGTCAGTCATGATGCGGATGTGATTGATCATATGTGTGACCGTCAGGTGCTGATGGCCAAGGGCTTTGTGCTGGGATAAGTCCAGTCTTTGCCTGCTGTTGGCATGAAGATCGGTGAGGGTAAGTAAAGCCGCAGAAAAAGGGCAAGTGTCTAACCATACTTGCCCTTTTTAGCGTTTGGCAACGATGATGAACAAAACACCCTATTTTTGGCGCGACTCGAACAAGGCGACAGCATCGGCACCGGCAGCCAGACGGACAGCAGTGGACGGCTCGGTAACGGCGCGCCATATTGCTTCGGCAACATCTGCGGCTTCGGTAACCGGTGCCGGTTCTGCCCATTCGCTAAAAATCTGTTGTGCCAGGTCGGTGTAAGCTGGGTGGATACCCTGTTCCATGCGTGAGCTGGCATTTTCCCCAAAACGGGTATCAGGTGCCCGTCCCGGTAATACCAGGCTGACACGAATGTTGAATTGCTCGAGTTCCAGGGCCAGTGATTCGGTAAAGGCATTGATTGCGGCTTTGCTCGCCGTATAGACCGATAACAGAGGCAGCGACTTGAGGGTTACAGTCGACGTCACGTTGACGATCACCCCCGCCTGACGCTGCCTGAACTGCGGCAGTACCGCCTGAGTCATTGCCATTGTGCCAAATGTATTGGTCTCGAAAATTTCGCGGATGGTGGACATCGATAAACCTTCCAGCGCACCCAGCAAACCAATTCCGGCATTGTTGACCAGCACATCAATCGGTCCTGCCGCCTCTATCGCCTGCCTAATACTGTCTGCATCGGTAACATCGAGGGCGAGCAGGCGCAGGTGCGGGGAAGCAGGGAGTATCTCTTGATTGGGAGTTCGCATGGTAGCGATCACCTTCCAGTTACGGGCAAGGAAATATTTCGCGGTTTCGAGCCCAAAGCCGGAAGAGCATCCGGTGATTAACAGAGTTTTCATAAGGATCCTTGGTGGGGGGAGTAGAACAACTTTAGCTTGCCACCTTCGGACTTGCTATAATCAAAAGTCCAGTTTTCATTTGCAGGAGTCCATAGATGATCGATCCGCTCGCCGAGATGGTCATGTTGTTGCAACCCCAGGCTTCGTTTTCAAAAGTGGTTAGCGGCGCTGGCCATTGGCGGGTGCACCGTACTGACCATGGGCAGCCTTTCTATTGTGTGGTGCTTGAAGGTAGCTGTCAGCTTGATGTTGTCGGACAAGAATCCATAATATTGCAAGCGGGCGACTTTGTGCTTATCCCCGCAGCGCATGACTACACCACATCGAGTCTGCTGCCAACGACCTCGGCGCATCTGGTTACGGCTCCCGTTGCATTGGCTAATGGCGAATTCCGGCTCGGGACAGCAGACATACCGCATGATGTGCGATTACTTATTGGTCATTGTGCTTTTGATTCAGCCGATACCGACCTGCTGGTCTCACTATTGCCACAACTGATACATATTCGCGGTGAGAAGCGACTTTCTACATTAGTGCAACTTGTTGTGGATGAGTCGAGAGCAACACGGCCAGCGCGTGAGGTTATTTTGGCCCGCCTGCTTGAGGTTCTGCTTATTGAAGCGTTGCGATCGACACAAGAAACCAATGCGCCTCCTGGTCTGTTACGTGGACTTGCCGATGAACGCCTGGCGGTGGCAATACGAAAAATGCATGAAAGGCCAACTCAACGTTGGACGGTGGCGCAGTTGGCGAAAGAGGCCGCGCTTTCCCGTTCAACATTTTTTGCACGATTTAGTCAGGCAGTCGGGGTGGCGCCGATGGAATATCTACTCGCCTGGCGAATGGCACTGGCAAAGAAATTATTGCGCACCAGCAATGCGGGGATTGTCGACGTTGCAGGACTTGTCGGTTATAGCTCCGCCAGCGCATTTAGTGTTGCCTTTAGTCGCCATATCGGGCTGTCGCCAAGGCAGTACGTTCGCCAACAGCAGGCGCTGTCGGTGCTGCAATGAATTATTGTGTTTTAAGCGGCTAATTAATGCTGAATTTTTACCATGTCCTCTTCGGAAATACCGGTCATCTTGAGTACCGTCGAGCGGTCCATGCCATTAGCCAATAGAGAACGGGCAATTTTAAGGGCCGCAGTATGCTCGCCTTCTTGCAGTCCTTCCCTACGACCTTCCATGCGACCTTCCTGTTGCCCTTCTAAACGTCCTTTCTGTTCGAGTTTCTGTGCAATAGTCATAAGTCTCTCCTCATGCCGAGGGGTTCGCCGCGCCAACTCACGAAGAAAAACCTCCGGGGCCGCAGTGTCTCCCACCTGTAGCATATAATTAATCAATGAGGTCAGTTGCTCTTGGGTAGTGTAACCTTCCAGTAACAAGGTGACCAGTTGTTCCAATAACTCCGCGAGATCGCGTTGTCTTATGTGTTTTTGCAGCAGTTCAAGTATGGCTATGCGCCGATGGGACATGATCTGATCGTCGGACATAACGGTGATATCGATCAGTGGAAAATCGTTGCTGTACAACTGTTGGGCAATCTCTGGGGTGGAGAATTGCTGCAGCCAGTTCATGGAATAGGGGTAGGGTGCTACCAGACCGTGATAAAACAGCAAGGGGATCACCAGGGGTAATGCTGTATTACCTGCCTCGAGATGGCGCTGCATGGTGGCGATGGCATAGCGCATCAGACGAAAAGCCATATGTTTGTCGGGAGAACTCTGGTGCTCGACCAGGCAATAGACATAGCCGTCACCATTTCCGGTTTTCAATGAATAAAGTACATCGGAATAGCAGGCATGAAGATTTTCCTCAATAAAACTGCCTGATTCCAGCTTTAAGGTATTGAGGTCGCAGAGACGCAAGAGTGTTGGGGGCAGGTGCAGCTCAAGAAAATCTCTGGCGGTGGGGGGATGCGTCAGGAATTGTTTGAATAAGGCATCATGGGGGGTGGGTGTGAGATTGCTCTTCATGGGATCCTTCCCTGAATCTGATAAAATCCGATGCTATCACGGGCAACTTGTGGTCATCATTAGCGATAAGCCCAAGATGCGTGATGTCTTCAGACTAAAAATGCAGATTTACATGGAGCAGGTAGCTACCTGAATAGTTACAACATCCTATTATTAGCCCACAATTGGCATCTGTACCTCCGTGCGAAATCAACCTGTAACACTCTCTAAGATCTAATACTGTCTATCAATGATATAAACTAAGCAGCCATCTTGGTGATTAGAACGTAAAACTCCCTTTATTATCGACAAGCACAAGCAGTGAGGTTTCCATGGTTAAGCTTAGTGGGCAATTAATATGTAAAAGTCTGGAAGAAGCAGAAAAAGTCCGCCATCTACTACCCGAGCATAAAAGATTAACCCGAGAGGAGTCAGGGTGCATATCTTTTGACGTAACTGCAACCGCTGATCCTCTGGTCTGGAAAGTTGAGGAATTATTTGTCGACCCAAAGACGTTTGCAGCTCATCAGGCAAGAACAAAAAACTCACTATGGGGCACTGAGACTCGCTCAATACTAAGGGAATATACGATCAGTGAGCATTGATTAATGCTCACTGACCCACTGGGTTAACAGTTGACGCCACTGCTCGCTACGCCCTGAATATTGCTCGACCGGCAGCAGACGAAGGTTACCCTGGACATCCTCGATAGCAAAAGTTGGAAAACCGCTGCCTCCGACTTTTTGCAATAGTTCTCGACTGGCGTGAATATGCTGCGACAGGCTTTCCGCACGAATAAACAGAAACTCACAGGTAAAGTCGTCGCTGTTCAGGCCTATTATCTGGGCGCAGTGGCGCAAAACCGCGTTATTTGAAATCTCCAGCCCTTCAACATAATGGGCGTGCTGAAGTTGATGCAGCATAGCCAGCCCTTTGCCGTCTATCTGCTCTGCGGCCAGAATAGCGGCTATCGGCGGTGCCGAATCCAGCAGTATACGAGTATCTCGCAGTAAACCTTCGTAATAGGCCACACCAAAAGGCTGCCCGGTAATTTCGGCAATACGGCGATCGTGAGGCTCGACATAGTCATGCCATTCTGCAGTGATTTTACGACTGTTGCTGCCGGTCATCATGCCACCGCCGTGTAATACCAGTGTCAGTCCACTGATTTCCTGAGCCACTCGCGTTAAAGGTATGGCGCCGTAGCACCAGCCGCAAAGTGGATCATAAATATAATGTAATTTTACTGCGGCCATTTCATTTCCCCTTTCAGAACCCTGGCACTTAATTCGAGACTGGACTGCTCCTGCAACTGTGGGTAGTGAGTTTTCATCGCCGCAATCAAGGCTGCCGAATTTTTACTTTTAGGCAGCTCTTTTTCCAGGGTATCGAGATACTGCAGACTAAAATTGACACTGTTCAGCTTGTAGTCCGTTGGCGGTAAAAAGTGCCCTGGCACAACCATTTCAGGCTTGAGTGCCGCAATCTTTTTCAGTGTTTCACGCCAGTAACGACGGGATGTTGGCGTCTGTGTATCCGCGACCCACAAATGAATATTTTCTGCTACCGCAACACCACCCACTACTGCTTTAACTGACGGGATCCAAACGAAAGTACGTTCTGGCGCTGGGCCATCGAGACCTTTGACTTCGAGTTTCTTGCCATCAATAGTGAAACTGTTGCCGTCCAACGGTTGCGGCACAATAATCGATTGGGGTGCATTTCCTTTAAGAATGGGTCCCCAATAGGCCTTTTTGCCGTCCTTTGTCGCCGTGATTGCCGCGATAGTGGCCTTGGTGGCAATGATTTTGGCCTGCGGGAAGTTGGCTTTAATCACATCCAGGCCAAAATAATAATCGGGATCAGAATGGCTAATATAAACGGTCGTCAGTGTCTTGCCCGTTGCCTTGATTCTCGCTACCAGCGTTTGTGCATCATTGCGCTGAAACTGCGCGTCAATCAATGCCACTTGGTGGTCACCACTAATGATCTCCGAAGAAACAGGAAAAATACTGGCTGCGCCAGGATTAAACACTTCAATGTTCAGGTTTGTGGCATGGGCGTTTGCCATTAGCCCCAGAGAAGAAATGAGCAATGAAGCGGTAAATAAGCGAGGTGTGGGCATGGTGATACTCCATAAGCATGACAGGATGTGGGGGACATGTTATGTTGCATTAACCGCACGAAAAACCGCAAAATCGGCAATTGTTTGTTGCATAAATCGAGCTAATTATGGATCGTCTGACCGCTGCCAAAGTCTTTGTCGCCATTGTTGAACGAGGAAGTATGATTGCTGCCGCTGACTCGCTGAATATGTCGCGGGCGATGGTCAGTCGTTATCTGGCAGAGATGGAACATTGGGCGGCAGCGCGTCTGCTGCACCGTACTACGCGTAAGCTGGGGTTGACGGGGGCAGGCGAGAAAACCTTGCTACGCTGTCGTGAGCTATTGGCACTCACTGAGGATATGCGCGTAGAAACCGCGACCGACGACGCAGAGTTAAGCGGTTTGCTGCGCCTGAGTTGTTCACAATCGCTGGCGCAAGTGGCTTTAGGCGTAGCTATGGCTGAGTTTTTACAACGTTACCCTAAAGTGGCGGTAGATCTGCAAATCAGTAACCGCACGGTAAATTTGGTAGAGGAACGTATCGACCTGGCACTGCGTATCACCAGTACGTTGGATCCCAATCTGATCGCCCGATCGCTGACCCGTTGTGAGTCCATCTTATGTGCCGCCCCGGCGTATTTGGTAATGCGTGGTATACCCAGGCAGCCTGGCGATTTGTCCATTCATAACTGCCTGACCTATACCTATTTCGGCAAAAGTTTGTGGCATTTTTCGCAGCAGCAAGAAAAGTTCTCAATCCCGGTGAGTGGTAACCTGAGCGCCAATGAGTCACAGGCATTGCTCTCTGCTGCTTTGCAAGGAGTTGGGATCACCTTGCAGCCGCGCTACGCTGTTGCTGATTATATTGCCAAGGGGCAGTTGGTTATGCTTTTGCCGGAATATTCTCCGCAAGAGATGGGCATTTACGGTATTTATACCTCACGCCGTCAGATGCCACCTGCGCTGCGGGCTATGATTGATTTTTTGCACCAGTGGTTTGCTCACAGCAGCTATTGGCGAGCGATCACGCAGTGACCTGCATTATTTCTCGCATAGTTTTACAGTAAGCCAGCGTCGATTCCCCTTTTTGCCTGCCTTAAAAGGTCCTTCAGTCAATACCCCCCAAGTCAGATAATGTCGTGATTTATGCGCATGTTCACACTTATAGGCCAACGAGGATGGAACACTGCCACTTTGCTGTAAATTATCTGTCTACGCTCGGCGATATAGATGAAAAACATAGAGATAATCTATGTAGCCGTGCGATCAGGTTCTTTAATAGCGTAGTGACCAGCCAGCTTCGGTCAATTAGCTATTTTTGCCATGCTTTATGGCAGTATCAAATTTGTAAAAAACCTGAAGTTAAGGGCTTACGTTGCCGATATGAGTAATCATCGTCCTAACTAAAATTTAGTGATGATTCCAGCACCTCTACAGACGAGTCATTGACTGATGAAAGGGCTATTTATCAGCAAAATCGACCTCGTTCAGAGTAGTCAAAGTCAATATTGACAGTGAGGTAAAGAATGGCAGACGCGAATCGCGACACAGACAGCTTATTTCAAGCCATTCTTGACCGCTGCCCCATTGGCATTGCGGTTATAGATTATAACGGTATCTATCTCACGGTTAATCCCGCCTATTGCGCTATTTATGGCTATACGCAGCAACAAATGCGTGGCAACTCGTTCAAGATGATTTTTCCACCTGCTGACCAGCAAAGCTTACTGGAGCGACATCAACACTTTCTGGAGTTCGGGGGCGATCTGCGTGGCGAGTGGCCGGTAAGAAAAAGCGATGGCACAGCCCTGACGGTGCTGTCGGAATCGGTGCGATTTTCTCCCTTGGGTGGAAAAGCTGACCGGCTGGTTTATGTTCTGGATATTACCGATCGCAAACAAGCTCAGGAACAGATGAAAATTGCTGCTGCTGTCTATGAGAGCAGTCATGAAGCCATTGTCGTGACCGATGCCGATAACAAGATTATTTCAATTAATCCGGCATTTACCACCCTGACAGGCTATCAGTTTGATGAGGTAAAAGGCTGCAATCCTGGCGAGTTTAAGTCGGGGCGACATTCCAGTTTCTTCTATAGCGAAATGTGGCGGGTGCTAAATGAAACTGGACTGTGGATTGGCGAAATCTGGGACCGTCATAAAAACGGCAATGATTTTTTAAAAGCCTTGACCATTACCCTGATTAAGGATGTAAAAGGCAATGTCATTAAGCATGTTGGCATGTTCTCCGATATTACGCTGCGCAAAGAGCATGAGGAGCAAATCTGGCGGCAGGCAAACTATGACGCCACCACCGAGCTGCCCAACAGACATCTGTTTCAGCAGAAACTTGAGCAAGTAGCCCACAGTATAAAACGTACAGGGCGCGTTATGGCGCTGATGCTGATTGATATTGACAACTTCAAGTCAGTAAATGACAGCATGGGGCATCGAGCGGGGGATATATTGCTGGCGAGTCTGGCCAGAAGGCTTTTTAACGCGCTGCCGGAAGATGGCACTCTTGCACGCATCGGCGGCGACGAGTTTGCGGTGATCATTACCTGTACTAACCATCCGTGCAAATGTGAAAACGTGGCCAAATATTTGCTGGAAAGCCTGTCTAATCCTTTCACGATTGATGACGAAAGCGTCTTTGTATCGGCCAGTATAGGCATTTCCATTTATCCTACCGACAGTGAAAACCTCGAAGAATTGTTTAAAAACGCCGATCAGGCGATGTATTCGGTAAAGAACTCCGGTCGTAACGGTTTCAGTTATTATTCTCCGGCGCTACACAATGCGGCACTGGTACGTATGCGGACCACCAACGATCTGCGTGTGGCACTGCGCGAAGGGCAGTTTGAGGTCTATTATCAACCTATAGCCACATTGGATACCGGGAAAATCGCCAAGGCCGAAGCTCTGGTGCGCTGGCATCATCCTACCCGAGGATTGGTTAGCCCGGACGAATTTATTCCGCTGGCGGAGGAGAGCGGACTTATTGTTCCTCTTGGCAACTGGGTTGCCTGCCAGGCCATCAGCCAGTTAGCCTGCTGGCAACAAACTTACGATCCCAACTTTAAAATGAGCATTAATCTTTCTCCTGTGCAACTACGCAGTCAGGATTTTGTCGATATGACCTGGGTAAAAGAACTTAAACACCATGGATTGCAGGGTAACTCAGTAATTGTTGAGATCACCGAAGGGTTATTATTGAATGCTGAAAACAGGGTTAACGAGAATCTGCATCTGTTGCACCAGGCGGGTATCCAAATCGCCATCGATGATTTTGGCACCGGTTATTCTTCGTTGGCCTATTTAAGGAAATTCAATATAGATTACCTGAAAATAGATCGCTCCTTTGTTGCCGATCTTGATGGTGTCGGTTACGAATTATGCCTGGCGATTATTGCTATGGCACATAGCCTGGGGGTGATGGTGATTGCCGAAGGAGTGGAAACCGTTCAGCAGAGCCAGACCCTTTCTCGTATCGGGTGTGATCATATCCAGGGCTATCTGCTTTCACGGCCGTTGCCTGCCGATGATATTAGCCGCTTTTTAAGCGGATGCTCAGATGTGGTGATCAATTGAGGCCATTGTTGACAGTTGCTTTTTAAATTGCAGATTAACCAGAGGGTCTTTATCGGGTCCTTTTGTTATCCTCCTGACTCCCAGACTGATCCCTCTATTCGCCCTGCCGCACAGCGGCAGTGATCTTGTCTCTGTGCAGCATTTTGAACGGCGATAAACGCCTGCCCTGACTGTTTCAAGCCTGTCAGACTCCCTAACCGACTTGCATTAAATTGGTGCGTCTTTTTGATAAAGTCACATTTTATTTCCCCAGCAAAAATATAATCATGCTCAAGTAATAATTTATTGCACACCAATGGTGCAGTGGGTTTATGTTTTTTATGACATATTGCACCAAAAAGAATTTATATTTAATGGAAATTCTTATGGAGGCATAAGAAAGTAGAATGCCTGCTTGTATTCCTCTCAATAACTTCTTGTTAACTGTCATTTTGAGCGCGTTATCATCATCTAACCTTATGAATTTTATTGAATTAAATAATTCAATAGTACAGAGTGAACATCGTTATTTTCCTTTTGAGTATTTTTATTTGACCAATTGGTATGGAAATAGATATTGATGTCTTTAATTTTAAAATGATAAAACATTCTCATTCGATAATTGTTTTTCATTTTTTTTTTGATAATCAAGAGGTGATGAGATGGCTTTGGAAACTGCTGATATTCGTATTGCTCAACGTTGGTCACGACCACCCAAAAAGTGGCTCGATGCATTTACACCTTTCCCGGTCGCCAATATTGGCGATGCGATGGAACGACTGAATATGTGTGATGCCGGGATTATACCGCTGACCACCAATACCTCATTCACCGGTTTTGCCTTTCCGGTGCAGGTGACGGCGGGTGATAACGCGGCAGTCATTAAAGCGCTGGATTACGTCGAAGAGGGTGACGTAATGATGATTAACGGCATGGGCCACATTGACCGTGCGCTGGTGGGGGAGCAGTTGACGCAACGTTTTCAACATGCAGGTGCCCGTGGCCAGGTGATTGACGGTGCGGTGCGCGACAAGAAAATCATCGAATCCACCGACTTTCCCACTTATTCACGGGGTACCTGTCCTGCGGGGCCTTATAAAAATGGTCCAGGGGTGATTGGCGAGCCGGTGGCAATTGGCGGCGTGGTGTGTTGTGCCGGTGACATTGTGGTCGCTGATGATGACGGCATCATCATTATTCCCTTCTGGAGGGCTGAAGAGATTTTAGAAAAAGTTAAAGAAGTCGCCAGACGTGAAGCTGAGATGACCGCAGAAGTCACCCGGCAGTATCAATAAATCACAACGTACAAGACCGGCCAGGCAATAAAACGCCGGATAACCTCAATACTGTAGCAGGGCAGAACAATGAATAAATCACAGGTTGTATCGATGGATTACGCTTTGCCAGCAAAAGACTTAACAAAGAATAACGTCGTAAAACGCGCCTCTCTGGCAGGCGGCGTGGGTTCTTTTGTTGAGTGGTATGACTACGGCATTTATGGTCTTTTAGTCAGTACGTTGGTGCTGGTTTTTTCCGCCAGTGATATGAAGTCTACCGACGCCGGTTTGATGCTGACTTATTTAGGTTTCACCGTCAGTTTTGTCGTCCGTCCCTTTGGTGGCGTAATTTGTGGATACCTTGGCGACAAAATGGGTCGCCAGAAATTACTGGCCATCCTGCTGTTAATGATCTCGTTGGCAACCGCCGCCATTGGCCTGCTGCCCAGTTATGAAAGTATTGGCTGGGCGGCACCGGCATTACTGATTTCGTTACGTATCGTTCAGGGCTTTTCGGCTGGCGGTGAAGTCTCGGGGGCCGGTTCATTTGTGGCAGAGTACGCTGAAGATGAGCGCCGCGCCGTCGTTATGTCGCCACTGGTCATGGGGTCGTTTATTGCCTTGCTGTTTGGCAGCCTGTTAATTAGCAGTCTGATCAATATTTATGGTGCGGAGGCGATGAAAGCCTGGGTATGGCGGGTGCCATTTTTGCTGGCGATACCTATGGCGTTGATTGGGGTTTATATCCGTACCCGTATTCAGGACACCCCACATTTTCAAATGGTGAAAAAGAACAAGGCCGTGGTGCGTAATCCGATCCGCGAAGTCCTCACCTCCAAACGCCATTTGAAAGCCATTGCTTTGGCCATCACCTTGCCTGCCGTCAATGGGCCTGGCTACTACGTACTCTTTGTTTATATGCCCACTTACCTGAATAAAGTGATGCACTTTGCTCAGGTACAGAGCCTGATGGTTACCGCTTGCGGCTTGTTGACCATTATTGGCGCTATTCCAATGATGGCCTGGCTCTCCGATCGCCTTGGCCGCAAACCCTTGCTGATTGCCTCGGCAATTGCCATGGCGCTCCTCGCTTATCCCTGCTTCTGGCTGTTGACGTTGGGCATGATGCCGCTGGCATGTATGGCCGCCATGCTGTTGGCTTTTGCTTTCGCCGGTCACGCAGCGGTTATTCAGGCCACCTTGGCCGAAATGTTCCCGACCAATGTGCGTTACAGCGCCTACAGCATTGGTTTTAACCTTTCCACGGTGATCTTTGGCGGCTCGGCGCCCTTGCTGATGACCTGGCTTATCGGTCTGACCGGTATGGCCAGTATCCCCAGCTATATGGTGATGTTGACTGCAACATTGACCCTAATCAGTACCCTGTATTTGCAAGAAACGGCCGGAAAACCGCTGCGTGCGGAATAACAGGCACATGAATGCGTTATCTGAGCAATTTGAACTTCTGTCGAGGTAATTATGAAACACGCGTCAACATGGCGAATGGGATTTGATATTGGCGGCACCTTTACTGACCTGGTTTTATTAAACGATGAAACAGGCGTTGCACTTCGCCATAAAACCTTGACGACGCCTCAGGATCCATCCGAGGGCGCTTATACCGGTTTAACGCAGTTAGTGGCAATGGCTGGCTTGGCCGCGAGTGATATTCATACCATCACGCATGGCACCACGCTGGCGATTAACGCCTTGCTTGAGCGCCGCGGCGCCAAAACGGCACTGGTTGTCACCCGGGGATTTCGTGATGTGCTGGTATTGGGTCGTGAATATCGATATGACATTTATGATCTCAACGGTGCCCCGGCAGCACCGCTGATCCCGCGTTCTCAGGCCTATGAAATCAACGAACGCGTAACCAGTAAAGGCGAAGTGATCGTCCCGCTTGAGGATGCCGAAATTATTGCGCTGGCCGCTAAACTTCGCGCCGAGGGCTATGAGGCGGTGGCGGTACTTTGTATGCACGCCTACGCCTGGCCGGAGCATGAAAACCGCATTGAAACCCTGTTAGGCAAAGAATTGCCGGGAGTCTCCATTTCGGTATCACATAAGGTTTCGCGCGAAATCCGCGAGTACGACCGCGGTATATTAACGGCAATGAATGCCTTTGTGCAGCCAAAAGCCCGTCACTATATGGCCCGGCTGGAGCGAAAATTGCGCGAAGGCGGATTTGTCTGTGACTGGCTGGTTATGGGATCTAACGGCGGCTTGATGGCACCGCAGGTAGCCGCCGATTATCCTACTCGTATTATTGAATCAGGCCCGGCAGGCGGTATTGTCGCCACTGCGGCGTTTGCCCGCAAAAATTGCCATGAGCAGGTGCTGGCGTTTGATATGGGCGGTACCACGGCTAAGGCTTGCGTGGTTCGTAACGGTATCCCTTCGATCACCACCGATTATGAAGTTGGTCGCGCGGATCGCCTGCTGAAAGGCAGTGGTCTGCCGGTGAAACTGCCTGTGGTGGATATGATTGAAATCGGCGCGGGGGGTGGCAGTATTGCGCGCGTTGATTCTCTTGGCCTGTTGGAGATTGGCCCGGAAAGCGCCAGTGCCTATCCTGGGCCTGCCTGCTACGGGCGCGGCGGCGAACTGCCAACGGTGACCGATGCCAATCTGGTGCTTGGCCTGCTTGATGCAGATGCATTTCTTGGGGGACGTATGACCCTTGATGTTGCCGCTGCACGTAAAGCCATTGCCCGTATCGCCGATCCCCTGGGGCTGAGTATTGAGGATGCAGCCTGGGGGATCCATGAAGTGGCCAACAATAAAATGGCCGAAGCATTGCGCACCCATTCTGTTGAAAAAAACGTCAGTCCGCATCAGATGATTATGCTGGCGTTTGGTGGCGCTGGTCCCAGCCATGCCTGGTCGCTGGCAAAATTACTCGGCGTAAAACGCGTCTATTTCCCGAATGGTGCCGGCGTCTATTCCGCCTTTGGTCTGTTGACTGCGCCACCCAGTGCCGACTTTGTGCGCAGCGATCGTTGTCGTCTCGAAGCCGGTATTGCCCTGGATGCCATTCAGCGGATCTTTGCCGAAGGTTTTGATGAAGCCTTTACCACCCTGGCGGCGGCCAACGTCGATCCTGCCACCGCCAGCATGCAGAAACTGGCTGATGTGCGCTATGTAGGCCAGGGCTCTGAACTTACTGTCACACTACCCGCAGCCTTTGAAAAAGAGGGCAATGTCGAATCTCTTATTGCCGCGTTTGAACAGGCACATTTTGCCCGCTTTGGTCGTACATTACCGGGACAGGGTGTTGAGGTAGTGAGCTGGCGTGGCCGTGTGCAAACTACACCGCCACTGATGAACACCAGCGACCAGCAAAGTCATTCGGACACAGAGGCCAAAGAGAAAATGCTCTCTGTCTATCTTGGACGAGAAAGCGGCTTTAGTGATTGTCGCGTAGTGCCCCGCAGTTTGTTGATTACCGGTGAGTGGATTACCGGACCGGCTTTATTGCAAGAAAAAGAGTGTGCAATTTATGTCGGACCCGGTGCATCCGCCATGCTTGATGAACAAGGCAATATCCTGATGGAGCTGAAATAATGACCACTTCAATCCCTGATAACCTGCATTTTCTCAACGATCCGATTAGCCTGAGAATTACCTGGGACCGCCTGGTCAGTATTTCTGAAGAGGCGGCAGCCACGCTGGTCAATATGGCTTTTTCCAGCATTATTCGCGAAGTTGGCGACTATTCCTGTCTGTTGATGGATGCCAGAGGCAACTCGTTGGCGCAACCCAAAACCAGCGTGCCGGTGTTTATCGGCACCTTACCGGCGACGGTGCGTCATTTATTGGCAAAATATCCGGCGGAGACGTTAAAGCCTGGCGATAGCCTGATTACTAACGATCCGTGGTTAGGCACCGGACACCTCAACGATGTCACCATCGTTACACCAGTGTTTCGCCATGGGCAACTGGTGGCCTTTACCGGTTCGGCAGCGCATATGTCCGATATCGGCGGTTCGCTGAATATGGGCTCATCCCGCGATATGTTCGAGGAGGGTTTTCTTATTCCGCCCAGCAAGCTGATGCTGGAAGGTGAGGTTAATCAGCAACTGCTCGACTTGCTGCTGGCCAATGTGCGCTCACCGGACCAGGTTGAGGGGGATTTGCACGCCATGCTGGCTGCTAACCAGATTGGGGCCAATGGCTTGCTGGGCCTGATGGATGACCTGAAACTGGACTCGCTGGAGCCGCTGGCTGAAAAAATTCATTCACTGACTGAAAATGCCATGCGCAAGGCAATAGATGCGGTACCGGACGGGCGCTATGAAGCCACGGTGGATATTGGCGACTATGAAGGCGATATCCATCTTAAGGTGGCAGTGATAGTCGCAGGCAGCAATATTACTATCGATTATGCCGGTTCCTCCGCCGAGTCGATGTTTGGTAGCAACTGTCCCATGTCATTTACCTACGCCTATAGCGTCTATCCGCTGAAGTGCCTGCTTGAACCGCATTTGCCCAATAACGAAGGCTGTTTTAAATCAATCACTGTGACTGCACCACTAGGTTCGATCGCCAATGCCCGCCCACCTTGCGCTGTTGAAATGCGTAACCGCGTGGGACATATGGCCCACGCTGCCATCTTTACAGCGCTTGCCGATATTATGCCTGGGCGGGTGATGGGGCATTCCGGCAGTGCGCCTGTGACCTGCGATGTGTTTGCCGGACAGTTTGATGATGGACGCCGTTTTGTGGAAAGTCTTTGCGTCAACGGCGGTACCGGTGCTCGTCCGGCAGCCGACGGCATTGTTACCGGTTTCCCCGGCAATATGTCATCCACCCCGGTAGAGCTTATCGAGTCGGCGACGCCGCTGTTGTTCCTCGAAAAATCCATCGTCCCGGACTCCGGCGGGGCTGGCCGCTATCGCGGCGGCGTTGCTCAGCGCATGGTGATCCGTAATACCAGTAAATTCACCTTGTCACATAGCATGTTCTATTCACGCCAAAAGCATCCTGCTCAGGGGGTGTTGGGCGGTGCCGCGGGTGCCCCGAACTTTATTGCCATTAATGGTCACTCCCTGGCCAAACCTGTTGGTCGGCATGACGTGTTGCCCGGCGATGAGATCACTATTCAGATGCCTGGCGGCGGGGGTAAAAGCCCGGTCGGCGAGCGCAGTAAAGCCGCCATTCTGTTTGATTTGCAGGAAGGCTACATCACCGCTGAAGGTGCACTGCGCGACTATGGTGTCACCATTGAAGAACTGACAAGAGGCTAAAATGGATACTTTACAAGGCAAGGTAATCGTTGTTACTGGGGCGGGCAGTGGTATCGGCAAGTGTTCAGCGCAGTTGTTAGCCGCCAAAGGTGCCAAAGTCGTTCTGGTGGGTCGCCGTCTGCCGATACTCGAGGGCGTAGCACAGGAGATCCGTGAAAACGGTGGCCAGGCCTGGAGCCGCGCCGTTCATATTGAAAACAAAAAGGAAGTCCTCGACCTGATCGACTGGGTTAACGGCGAGCTGGGGTCGGTGGATATGCTGATCAATAACGCCGGTAGCGCCAGTAAGACGCTGAACGCACGCTGGATTGAAGAAGACGAATGGCAACAGGTACAGGATGTGAATCTTAAAGCCGTGTTCCTGCTTACTCAGGCCGTTCTCCCCGCGATGCTGGCCAAACAAAGCGGGACCATTATTACCGTTTCTTCACTGGCGGCGCTGCGCCCCAATCTGCTTGGCGGGGCGGCTTATGGCGCCGCCAAGGCGGGGGTGCGTAACTTTATGACCTATTTGCATAATACCTATCGCAATGACGGTATTCGTGCAACCTGCATTCTGCCGGGGGAAGTCAATACGCCGATTATGGACAACCGCGCCAATCCACCGCGCCAAAGCGTCCGCGACCATATGGTGCAGCCACAAGACGTTGCCGAAGCCGTGCTGCTGTGTGCCGGTTTGCCAGCACGCACGGTAATTGAAGAGCTAATTGTGGCGCCGACCTTGCTGCGCGATATTTCAACTGACCTGGAGATCAGCCGCTGGCAAGGTGCCCCTGAGTCGCTGCTTGCCGAAAGAGAGAACCGCAGCGAATTGAGTAGTAATAAGCGTTAATTTTTTGTCGATGACAGCATAAATCAAGGTGAAATATGTCCTCTTTAATTAAAAGATTCGTCTCGGCAGAAGCCGTCTTACGTATTGAACGTACTTCGTTGCGTGTGCAGCAGCCAGCATCCAACGGTGATATGATCTCTCTCGCCATGGGGGAACCGGACTTTGCAACACCACCGCGCATTGTGCAGGCGGCGGCCGACGCGCTAAAAAACGGATTTACCCATTACGCGCCGCTGCTGGGAGACAAACAGCTGTGCCAGGCATTAGCCGAAGAAGTTGCTGCCCAATCCGGTTATCCGGTAAAACAGGGCGAAATAGTCGTCACTCACGGCGGAACGGCGGGATTAGCGGCAGCAATCTTGTCGATGGTCAATCCGGGCGATCGCGTGGTGATTCCCGATCCTACTTATTCGTTATATGCCGATTTAGTCAATATGGCGGGAGGTATTTGTGTAGCGATGCCATGCAAGGAGGATTTGCATTGGGATCTGGATCGTCTGGCGAGCAGTCTGGAAGGTGCAAAACTGTTTGTTTTCTGTAACCCCGGTAACCCGACCGGTATCGTACATACCCGCCATGAAATTGAAACACTGGCGCGACTGGTTAACCAGCATGATGTGTTGGTGATCGCCGATGAGGCTTACAGTGACCTGGTGTTTAACGACAAGCCATTTACCTCGGTGTTGCAGGTGCCTGCTTTCCGTAGCCGGACACTCTATTGCCAGACTTTTTCCAAAAGCTACGCCATGACTGGCTGGCGGGTTGGCTATCTGGCGGGGCCGGCAGAGATGATTGCCGCCGCCGCTCGAGTGCATAATACAGTTAACGGCTCGGTGAATACTGCCGTACAACGTGCAGCTGTGGTGGCCCTGAAGGAGTGTCATGATGACGTCAAACGTATGTATGATGTCTACCGCGAACGGCGGGTCCTGATGATGGATGGGCTGTTGTCGATACCCGGCTTGCAACTTAATCAGCCTGAGGGGGCATTTTACTGTTTCCCGTCTTACTCATTGCCTATTCCGGCGATTGATATGGTGGCGCTGTTGCGAGAACACGGCATTGCCGTGCGTCCGGGCAGCGAGTTTGGTGCAGCAGGAGAGGGGCATTTGCGCCTCTCCTACGCGGCTGGCAATGAAGCGATCATCGAAGGTGTCAAACGCCTCAAACACGGGTTGGCTTCCCTGGGCTAAGTCAGGATTAAATAGTGCATAACGACAAATGTTGACAATGCACTACTCAAAGACAGAAATCATAGGCAGAGAGTGTGATGGCAAAAACGATGCGCAGCGATACAGAAAGGAACCGCAAAAACCTGATTCAGGCGGCTGCGCGACTGTTTGAAGTCGCAGAAAACCCTATCAGTATGACCGAAATTGCCAATGAAGCCGGGGTTTCCGTTGCCACCGCCTACCGTCAGTTTGCTTCGGTTGAAGAAGTATTGAATACCTATCGGCAGGAGGTGGGGCAACTGCTGCTGGAATATAGTGAAAAACAGACTGGCAGTGGGCTGGAAAGGTTGGAAAAAGTCAGTCGCTACTGGATAAAACTGGTGCGTCAGCGCGGTGCGGCCATGGTGCCGATGCGAAACCGCCGCGGCTATCTCGAACGTTTATGGGAAGGTGCCGAGTATCTGTTGGTGCAGGCTAATGCAGTCAGGCCCGCTTTGCGTTTGGCCATGGAAGAGATGGATCTCCCTGATATCGGCGATAAGGCAGTATTCCTGTGGAATATTCTGTTTGATCCCCGCGAGATATTTGATCTGATTGATACTGTCGGTCTTAGTGAAAAACAGGTCGGGTCGCAGTTGATGTCGGTGCTGATTGGTGGACTACAGGGTTTTGCCCATGCCAATGTATTTTCGGTAGAAGATTTTCGAGTAAAATAATCTATTACCGCACTGTATGACATTCAGTGCGGTAATAATTTTTTCTTATCATTAATCGTCAGCAATTTATTTATCACAAGTGCAGCAGTAATTTTTATTATCGCCTTCAGGTGAGAGTGCTGTTCGTTCAAAAACCGCACAGGCGCAACGTTAATAAATAATATACAAGTCTCAAGGGGTTATTCGATGACCGTACTTTCCTATGTTTCGGACCAGGCTGATTCGGCCTGGTCGACCTATTTGGCCCAGGTTGAGCGCGTATTGCCTTATCTTGGCGATCTGACCCGCTGGGCGGATACTTTACGCCATCCCAAAAGGGCGCTAATTGTGGATATTCCCCTTGAAATGGACGACGGCACAGTGCGTCATTTTGAGGGCTACCGCGTGCAGCATAATCTGTCGCGCGGTCCGGGCAAAGGCGGCGTGCGTTTTCATCCTCAGGTTACGCTTGAGGAGGTGATGGCACTTTCGGCATGGATGACCATTAAATGTGCCGCCCTCAACCTGCCGTTTGGCGGTGCCAAAGGTGGGGTACGTGTTGACCCGCGCGAGCTATCCATTAAAGAACTCGAGCGCCTCACGCGTCGCTATACCAGCGAAATTGGCAGTATTATTGGGCCGCAGCAGGATATACCGGCACCCGATGTCGGCACCAATGCCCAGGTGATGGCGTGGATGATGGATACCTATTCCATGAATGTCGGAGCCACCACCACGGGGGTGGTCACCGGCAAGCCTGTTCATCTTGGTGGTTCGTTAGGCCGGGTTAAAGCTACTGGCCGCGGCGTGTTTATTACCGGCGTGGCCGCTGCTCAGCGTATTGGGCTGGAGGTTAAACAGAGTCGCATCGCTATTCAGGGGCTGGGGAATGTCGGCAGCATTTCTGCCGAGCTTTTCTATCAGGCGGGGGCGCAAATTGTCGCGATACAAGATCATAGCGGTACTCTCTATCGTGAAGACGGTATTGATATTCCCGCGTTATTAGCCTGGCAACGTGAGCACGGCAGTATTGCCGGTTTTACGCAGGCACAGGCGATT
This sequence comes from Rouxiella aceris, assembly GCF_012933545.1. GTDB lineage: Bacteria > Pseudomonadota > Gammaproteobacteria > Enterobacterales > Enterobacteriaceae > Rouxiella > Rouxiella aceris. The sequence continues at coordinate 278,068 of NZ_JAADJU010000007.1, forward strand.
CGCCATCAGGATTTCTGGCTGAAAACTTTTGATATCCTCATCCCTGCGGCGCTCGAAGGGCAGATCACCGAAGATCGCGCCCGGTCACTGACTTGCCGCCTGGTGTTGGAAGGCGCAAACGGACCCACGTTACCTGGTGCTGATGATATTTTACGCAACCGCCAGATCACCGTAGTACCGGATGTGATTTGCAATGCCGGTGGCGTGACGGTCAGCTATTTCGAATGGGTGCAGGATTTTTCCAGTTTCTTTTGGAGCGAGAGCGAAATTAATCAGCGACTCGACACTATTATGCAAGAAGCCCTGGACAGTGTATGGCTCAAAGCCGACAGCCTGAAGGTGACTTTACGGACTGCGGCCTATGCGGTTGCCTGCGAACGTATTTTAATGGCACGAAAGGATCGTGGACTCTATCCCTAGAGGTACCGGTTTAATAAACTCTGGCAAAACGCTTTGCCGAAAGCGGTAGCAATATACCTGTCATCCGCTGCTTGTTTCACTAAATTGGCGGGTAGTTTATATTTATCTAACGAGATCCTATTGTGTTGTTAAAACATCTGTTACTTATTATCTTTATCGTTGGCTGCTGGGCCTTCAATGCCGTGGCCATCAAAATGGGTGTCACTGAGTTACCGCCGCTATTTATGACATTGTTAAGGTTTATGGTTGTAGCCATATTGGTGGTACCTTTTACCCGTATCCAGCGAAAACATTTACCAGTATTATGTTATTTGGCCTTTACCTTTGGATTTATGCATTTCTCGTTGCTATTTCTCGGTATGACTTATACCGATGCTGGAACAGCAGCGATTATTGTGCAACTGGGTACCCCGATGGCGATGTTACTTGCGGCCACATTATTAAAAGAAAGACTCAGTCTCCTGCAAAGCGGTGGGATCGTCATTTCACTGGCAGGAATGTTTATCCTGACGGGGAGTCCTACGCTGGCAAGTGGCAGGGGGGTTGTTATCTTGTTAACCAGTGCCCTTGGCTGGGCATTAACCACGGTAAAAGTAAAAAGCGTCACTGATTTGGATCCTGTCACCATGGCCGGTTGGATGTCATTAATTGCTATACCATTGGTTGGATTGACAAGTTTTCTATTTGAGAGTAACCAGTTACCGGCTTTGAAGCATATTTCCTGGAAAGGGGTTTTTGCGGTGCTATACAGTGCTGTGATTTGCTCCATCATCGCTTACTCATTGTGGTATGCCTTGCTAAAAAAATACCCTGCCAACCAGATTATTCCCTTCTCATTACTCAGTCCGGTCTTTGCCGTAGTGATGGGCGCTATTTTTATGGGGGATAGTCTCAATTTTTGGAAAGTTTCTGGTGCACTGACTATCGTCGGCGGGGCGCTGATTGCCATTCAAGCAGGTAAAAAAACTCACGATTCGTTACAACCCAGTACGGCAAGACAATAAGCCTATAATTATAATAATAACACTGCCTCCCCAGCAGAAGTTGTGTTTTTACCCGCCAGCAATGGCGGTTTTTTAACTTTAGTTTTTGGGTGAGTTGTTAAATAGTATTCATTTTGTTTATTGTTATTTTTTAATAGATAGATAATTAATATATTTAAGAAGCTTATTTTATGATCTAACTCAAATTTTTAGTTGCTGGCTATTTATTATCTATTCATCTGCCGACTATTATTCAGTTTCCCTGTTTTGAATACATAAAAAGGAAATATCTTGAAACTGATCATTTTTTTATTTTCTTTGCCCGTGGTTTTTACTTCTATCACTCATGCCGCTGAAGGCGAAACATGTAAAGACCTGGCCGGGAAGTGGTCGGCAGTAGCTAATGCCCACAAATATACCCTGTATATTTCACCCACGCAGGATGACTGCGGAACTCACTGTGTGGTTCATAAAGTCAGTTATACGCTGAATAGCCCACAGCAGAACAAATTGTTCTGCTATGAAGGGCAGGAGGGTGTTGTCGGGCAAGGCCCTATGGTGATTGCCTTTGAAGGCAGCTATGGCGGCCATTCCATTGGCACTTATAACCGGCAGCTAAAACTGTTGTGGACCGGCGTAGTGCCAAAAAACAGCGATGGCAAATGGCTTGCTCATATGGATAGCTACTGGTTTAAAAAGGTGAGTGAATAGTTCTCGCTATTCACTCATCCGCACTTATATGCTGAAAAAGTTTAGGCTCGGTCAACGAGGGGGGCATCAATAATTCCGCCAAATAGCGGGCATCTGCCATTGTGCGACCCATTCCTGGACTTTATCCGCACTCATGGGGCGAGCTATGCCATACCCCTGCGCCAGATAACAGCCCATACGCAATAATGGAATACCGTGTTCCAGGCTTTCTACACCTTCAGCAATCACTTCGCGCTCGAGACTTTTGCCCAGGCCGACAATGCCTGCCACTAGCGCATGGTCCATTGAGTTCGACAGCATATCTATGACAAATGAGCGGTCAATCTTCATGGTTTGGGTCGGCAAGCGGCGCAGATAGGTGAGGGAAGAATAGCCGGTCCCAAAATCATCCAGGGCGAAATGTACACCCAGCTTCATGCAGTCATCCAGCAACTGGGCGATGCGGTCCAAATCTTCCATCGCCGTCGTTTCAAGAATTTCCAGTTCCAGCCAGTCCGACGGTACCTGAGGAAATTCATTGAGGACTTTCGCCAGTCGCCTGACAAAATCAGCCTGCTGCAGATGGTAACCCGAAATATTAATACTAACAGGCAGCACCAGACCCGCCGTTGACCATTTACCCATTTGTTCGAGTGCCTGACGCATTACCCATTCTCCGAGGGTAACGGAAAATTCGGTGTTCTCTACCAGCGGCAAAAAGACATCGGGCGGGATCATGCCTTGTTGCGGATGGATCCAGCGAATCAATGCTTCGGCACCGATCACCTCGCCGGTGTGCATATTGACCTTAGGTTGGTAGTAGAGCTGAAATTCATTCTGCTCATACGCCTTTAACACGCGCGTAAGTAACGTATGATTTTCACGAATATGGCGTTCATTCACAATATCAAACATATGTGAGCGGTTCTTGCCATTCAATTTGGCAATGTACATCGCCTGGTTGGCATTACGGATCAGTGCTTCCGGCGTATCCCCCCCATCACGAGGATAGAGTGTGGCACCGATGCTGATAGTCAGCTTGGCGCTAAGTTGTTCCACCACAAAAGGGTCAGTAAATGCATTGTGTAATTTGGTGATCGCCTCTTGCAGGGCATGTTCATCATGCAGATGCATCAGTAATAAAACAAAATCATCGCCGCCAATGCGTGCCACCAGGTCATCTTCTTTGGCACATTCCGTTAAACGCTGTGCGACCTGGCGCAAGATATCGTCGCCGGCATGGTGCCCCCATTCATCGTTCACCTGCTTGAATCCATCGAGGTCCAGATAGCAGACACCAAGGGACTCAATGTCCGGCTTAAGGTTGATGATCGCTTGCTGCAGGTTGTCTATAAAACTGGTGCGATTGGGTAATTCGGTGAGCTTGTCAAAATATGCCAGGTACTCGATTCGCGACTGCATTTCACGCAACTCAGTGATATCAGAAGCCATGCAGATAAAACGGGAAATATTGCCCTGGCTATCACGTACCGAAGAAATACGTGAGTACTGGGTATAGTGGCTACCATCTTTGCGACAGCAGAGTTGTTCCCCTTCCCAGTGGCCCGTTTGCAGCAGTTGTTGCCATCGCTGCTGCAAAAAGGTTTCCGGATATAATCCCGGGTCAAGAATGCGTGGTGTCTTGTCAGTTACGTCCTCAAGACGGTAGCCCGATATTTGAGTAAAAGCCGGGTTGATTTCCAAAAATCGTCCCTGACTATCCGTAACATAAATACCTTCGCTGGTATGCAGGAAAACCTCCTGCGTCAGGCGTAATCTCTCCTCGGCCAGCTTGCGCTCGCCGACATCCTGAATGACGCCACTCATCCGTAACATGGTGCCTTCGGCGGTATATTCAATCTTGGCCAGATCTGCCACCCAACACACTAAACCATCAGTTTTTCTGACGATGCGATATTCGATGGAAAAGTTTGATTCCCTGGCTTGCAAGGCACGCCCCAAACGCAGCCGCACTCCATGCTGGTCCTCGGGGTAAATAATATCTTGCAGCATAACGATGGAGAGATTAGTACCAGGGGGTAGGCCAATAATGGCATACAGCGAGGCTGAACCTATTCCCTTGTCCTGGATAAAGTCATAGTTATAAGTACCCAGGTGGCCGACCGCTTGTGCGCTATCCAATTGATCGAGGCTATCTGACAACGAGTACATGGCATGAAGTTGTTTACGCCAGTAATGAAAGACCACACCGACCAGAAAAAGACTGAGCAGCAGGAATAACACCAGAAATCCCACCGTTTGCCACAACTGGCGATACCAGGGCTGCAAAAACTCTCTTTCTGCCACATCCGCAATAATGATAAAAGGGGCATTATTTACACGATGGAAAGTGTTAATTCTTTTAACCTGATCTGACGGTGTTATCGAGTCAAAGACACTTTCCATGACGCCTGACGCCGCGATTTGCTGCAAATCGGCGGCAACATCAAGACTTCCGCCATCAGGTTTCACATTTTCCAGACGCGGGGGATAACGCGCAATCAGGCTAAGGTCACTGTAGCGTAAGGTGGTGGAATCGCTTGAACTGAGGTCAAAGTGTTGCATCAGCTGACTAAAATAGTCAATTTTAACCGGCACCAGTACCACGCCGGCAAAGTTGCCTTGATTGTCGTTATAGCGCCGAGAGAAAAGAACCGCCCATTGGTGTGAAAAGAGACTGAAAATCGGTCGGCTAATATGCAGTTTATTATCGGCATCGGATTTTGGCTCGAGAAAATAGGATCGCTGTGAAATGTCCAATCCTGGATTGGCAGGCGTACCAATAGCCGCCACAAGGTGCCCACTGGCGTCAATAATTCTACCGCCAGCAGATTCAGGCAGCATCAGTTGCAGGTGCTTCAGCTCCTGAATCAATATATCCGGCTGTAATGCGCCTTGAGCCAGCCGCGCTTCAGTTTCCCTGGTGAGGATCTGCAAGGCGATATCTATCTTGTTGACATTGCTGGTAATGGTTTGGTCTAAAGCGCGTGCAATAGTACGGCTACGGGTTTGTGCCGCCAAAATAGACTCACCCCGGCTGGAATACAGCGTTGACCCCGCATAAATTATGGCCAGCACATTGGTCAGTATCACACTAATTATCAGTATAATAATAAACCGACCAGCTTGTTTTTGCCGTTTTGGTGTGAAGTTCGATGCCGATGTCTGGATCATGGTTGCGCAGTATCCTTGTTCCTGTTGATAGCGACTTGGGTATTTTTATACTAATTAGCTGGCTTCGATCATACCTGTATCCGCGCAAACGTTTTCTGAATGGTTATCAGCCTCAAGAGGCTGAAGTGGTATTTGCCAATGATTCAAGTTGTTTTCTGTTTCTTTTCACCAGATACATTCTGTCATCGGCATCTTTCAGCATTTCTCCAAGGGTTTGATGTTTTTTTTCGTCAAATTCCACGGTGCCAGCCGAGAAGGAGAGCTTGTGGGGTTTATTTGAGGTCATGTTGTAACTCGCCAGCGCTGCTGAAAGATCATTAATAAATTTATTGGCCCCCCGGATAGCTGTATCAGGCAGTAAAATACCGAACTCATCACCGCCCAATCTGGCAATGATATTATGATCATGCGCTAAGTCATCGAGAATATTGGAAAAGGCGATAAGCGCAGCATTGCCTTCGCTATGTCCCCAGGTATCATTAATACGCTTGAAATTATCGAGGTCGATAAGGCTAATACTGAATTTTTTCTTTCTCTTTTTGGCTTTTCTGAGCGTTTCTTCAGCGATCATACTGAATGAACGACGATTGCATATCCCGGTCAGGGAATCTATGGTTGCCAGGGCAATAATTCGAAACTCATCCTCCACAACTTCAGCCAAATCTTTCAATAAGCCAAATTCTATCTCGGAAAGACTCCGCGGATGCGTATCGATAATACAGATAGCTCCGGCAATTTCACCATCAGGTAATTTAACCGGATAACCGGCGTAAAAACGGATGTAGGGTTCCCCGGTAACCAGCGATTTTTCGGAAAATCGATAGTCCTTCATGGCATCGTTAACTACCAGGGCTTTGCCTTCTTCGACGACAACCGTACAAAATGAATCAATCCTTGGGGTCGAATTGATCGTTAACCCGAATTTCGATTTAAACCATTGGCGGTCTTTGTCGACCAGCGACACCAGGGTGATGGGGACATCGAATAACTTGGCAGCGATGCGAGTTAAACGATCAAATCTTTCTTCTGCTCTGGTATCGAGTATCCCCATCGCGTAAAGAGCATGCAGGCGTGTATCTTCGTTATTGTCTGTCATATATGCTCCCGGAAATGAGCGTGAGAGTAGAAGGTGATCTGGTTATCGGCATGGGTTTTTTAAGATTTAGCCGAGGTCCATTTTCTTGACCATATACAGCCGCTTTTTTCTATTTTTGTGGGGCAGGTCACTGCCTGTCGAGGGAGAAACCTCTTTCAAGGAGGGAGAATTAAGAGCTGCATCTTATTGCCATTTACTTAAATAGCTTGCTAAGGTTTTTTATTTCCGAAATAAGGAGATACGTCAGGTTACGAATGCTAAATATAAGCATGTTTAAACTATTTTAGCTGCGATTAGCCATGCGCAATTTATCAAAAATATATAAGATTATTTTCATTAAGCGTAATGACGTTTTCTATTATTGGCTCATAAAAAAAAAGCAATAGGCGATGGGTGACAGCTTGACGTTTTCTTGTTGCCTTGAAATACAACAATAGTTGACTGTCTTCTGGGCATTAGTCTTTACCTTAGGAGAAGATTAGCAGGCTAATCTTTTGGGTGGATGTAACAAGATTTTTTATACTTGCTTTTTATAAGGTTTTAATTCCTTATAAATCAATTGGTTAAAATAAGTTATAAATTCACAATAAATATATTAAGGAAATGACATTTCTTGCCGATAGATAACAAATGTACAAAAGTGCCAACATCGCGGATTGAAAAATTAAGAAAAGGCATAATCATATATAAACAAGGATTTTCTGTATGATACTCAATGGGCTAACGTTACGTAACTACTCGATTGGCAAGAAACTCTTTTTTGGGTTCTTTGTTTTGATCATTATTACTTCGGCGGTATCACTTTACAGCATTTACTCATTGAAGATCATCAGGGATCAGGCTACCCAAACTGCGCTAACCAATAAGGTGGGTAACTTGTTGGATGCGGCACGGCGAAATCGTTTGGTTTATCTCTACACCGGTAATGAACAGGCAATAAAGGCCAATGGTGATGCCCTGGAAGAGATACAGTCCCTTGTACACCAGGGGGATAAATTGGCCTGGCAAGGTGACGCAGGCAAATACTTTACTACGCTTAAAGAAAAGTTAGTGATTTACAAGCAGTTACGCGATATTTTCCATGCAACCAGCCTCCACAGCAATGCCCTGGCGGAACTGATAAGCCAGGATGAAGGCCGCAGCCAACTGGCCACCTTGCAAAATAAATCTGAAGAGCCAGCTTTGGATAGCGATGCCCGTGAGAAACTCCTCGATATATCCCTTAGCTTTTTTCAACTGAACGAGGCGGGGAACACCCTGCGCACTCAGCACAGCGATGCAGCATTCGCAAGTTTTCAGCAGTTCTATCAGAATGTGGAAAAGCGCTACACCACTACCTTCCCGCAACTTAGCGATCCAGGAAAGGCTTTATTGGCACCGGTATGGGATTATTTCCAAAAATTTAACGGCCGGGCAAAAGACTATTTTTCCGCCACAGTAGAAAGCCAAAAGGCAGCTGATGCGATGGGCGCAGGGGCTGATGCGCTGAACAACACCATGAGCGAACTGGATAAGGCTCAGGAAGATAATAATAGTTCCACGATTATAGCGACGATTATTCTTATCTCCGTGCTGACGGTGATCTCTATTGTGGTCGGTTTAATGGCCGCCTGGTACATCACCCGTCAAATAACGCGGCCGATCAACGAAAATCTGGCGCTGGCAGAGTGTATTACCCGTGGCGATCTCACCTCGGAGATTACCTCTGACTCCAATGATGAATTGGGTCAACTGACGCAGACCATGGGTATCATGAACGGCAAGCTCTGTGAAATGATCACCGGCATACGCGAGAGTGTCAGTCATCTGGCCACGGCATCGGCTCAAATTGCCGCCGGGAATGTCGACCTCGCTTCGAGAACGGAACAACAGTCTGCTGCAGTAGTAGAAACGGCTTCAAGCATGGAAGAGCTGACCTCCACCGTCCGACTTAATGCCGAGAATGCCCTGCAGGCCAGTAAACTGGCTACCAGCGCAACTCATGATGCGCGCAAAGGCGGCGATATTATCAATGAGGTCGTGCTGACCATGAGTGGCATTTCCGAAAGCTCAAATAAAATTACTGACATTATTAGTGTCATTAACGGTATTGCCTTCCAGACCAATATTCTGGCCCTTAACGCCGCTGTTGAAGCTGCCAGAGCTGGCGAGCAAGGACGTGGATTTGCCGTAGTCGCCGGGGAGGTCAGAACCCTGGCACAACGAAGTGCTACTGCTGCGAAAGAAATTGCATCTCTGATTAATGAGTCGGTCGCTCGGGTTGCCAAGGGGACGAGTCTGGTTAACCGCGCTGGTGAAGGTATGGTGGATATTGTTAACTCCGTGACCCATGTCAGCCTGATTATCGACGAGATATCAACCTCTTCAAATGAACAGAGCCAGGGCATTGAACAAATAGGTAAAGCCATGACTGAAATGGACTCGACGACACAACAAAATGCAACGCTGGTTCAGGAGTCTTCTGCTGCGGCTATTTCTCTGGAACAGCAGGCGAAAAAACTGAGTGATATGGTGGATATTTTTAAGGTTAAAACCCAATACCATAATCAGGCCGCTCCAGGACAAGTTCTGCTCGTCGACAAAAAAAGTCATGCAACACAACTTACCAGGGAAAATAAAATGCCGAATGAAGAGTGGACTTCATTTTAACTCTTTGATTACCTATGTAAATTTTAATAAAATTAAGTAGAATGTTCATGGTTGAACCCTCTACGTATTAGAGATCCTTACCGACAGTTGACAACATTATTGATCATGCTCATTAAAAGTCGTTTGTACATGTTCTCAAAAGCAGCAGATGTGTTAATCATTGCGCTTTTTTTGCAACTACAGTCAGACTGAATGTTTTTCTGGTATGAAATAATTTTATAAGATCATCATGTTAGTGTATGGGAAATGCATTCTGATGAGTAAGCTATATAGATAAGCTTTAAGTCGCTATCTCTATAAACAAGGATATTGCGCAAACATGCCCCAGACCGATAAGTCTCCCGCATCAGTTCTCACTCCTCAACAGGGGACTCGCTCTCATCGGTTTATTACAAGACTGATAATTAGTGTCGTGCTAATTAATATACTGGCGATAATTTATGCGGGGTCGACGCTGTATTCCAGCAAGAAGGAGTCTATTCTTGCAGCAGAAACCCGTAGCCGCACCATTGCGCGCGCGGTAGACCAAAGCATAACCAGTAATGTCGACAAGATAGATATTGCCTTGCAGATCCTGGTGCGGGAGGCAGAAGCGCAACTTGCGCAAGGCACATTACAGCCGAATACATTGCTTCAGAGTCTGAAGCAGCAGCAATTGATGTTGCCGGAATCAGCAGGCTGTCGAATTTTCGATGCCACCGGACATATTGTAGCGGCAGTGGGGATCCTCGCCACTGCCTTGCCTCAGTTGGATATTTCTCAGCGTAGCTATTTCCTCGATCTTAAATCGGGTAGCGCGAAAGGACTCTATATCAGCCCGCCGCTTCGTAGCCTGGTATCCGAAGAGGTCGCGGTGCTGTTTGTACGACGCATTAACAACCCCGCAGGGCAGTTTGCCGGGCTGGTTTTGGTTCCGGTCAAAGTTGAATACTTTAGCCAGCTTATGCAGCACTTTGATCTGACGTCGAGCGATGCCACTACGCTTCGCTATCGTGATCTTAGTATGATTGTTCGTTACCCCCCTTATCTCAAGGATGGCAAACCGGTAGACGCCAGTCCCAACTTATCTGATGAGCTACGTCAAACCGCTTTATCGGGAGTCACCGAGGGTGTGTTTCACTCGATTTCACCGTCTGATCAAATCAAGAGAATCAAAACCTTTCATCGGGTGAGCAACGCGCCTTTGGTCATTATTGGTGAAGTCTGGGAGAAGGAGTATCTGCGTCCCTGGTATCGACAGGTATGGCAAACCCTGGGCTTTTTGATCATGTTTATGCTGCTCAGCTTTTTTCTGGCCGGGATGGTGCTCCATTATTGGCGTAAACAGCTTGATGCCATCCGTTCATTGTCTGATAGCCGTAACCAACTGGATAGCGCCCAGGCAGTAGGGCATCTGGGTACCTATGTTTTTGATATCGCCAATGGCACAGGTATTGGTACGGCATCCCTTTATTCAATCGTAGGCATTAGTCTCGAGAACCATCTCAATTTTGGCTTGTGGGAAACGATTATTTATCCCGATGACCAGCATGAGGTACGACGTCGCCTGGATCGAGCCATTAAAAATCAGGAACCAAACTTCTCTATCGAATACCGCATTGTCAGAAAAAACGATGGCATGATTTGTTGGATTTTGGATCTCACCAAATTGGAATATACAACGGATGGGACCATGTTGCGGATGAGCGGGGTTATTCAGGATATTGGGGAACGCAAGTTGGCCGAAGAGAGATTAAGGCTGACGCAGGAAGTTTTCCTGCACACTAATGAAGGTATTTTTGTCACTGATAGTCAGGGGCAATTTCTGGAGATCAACCCGGCGTATACCCAAATGTCGGGTTACAATTTGCAGGATGTGCAATGCCAAATGCCGCTTTTCCCGCACTCAGGCTTGTGCCCACAAATGTTTCTGCAGCGGATATTACCGCACCTGCAGCAAATGGGCCGCTGGGAAGGTGAGCTACAGAGCTGCCGTAAAGACGGTAGTCTTTATATTCAGTTTGCCCGTATTTCTTCAGTGCTTGATAACCAGGGCAATATATCCCGTTTTATCGGCATTGCTTCTGATGTTACCGAGCTGCGTGAAATACAGTCGCGGGTAGAATATCTGGCTTATTTTGACAAGCTTACCGACTTGCCCAATCGCATCCGTTTCATCGATAGCCTGCAACAGGCGATGGACAATCTTCAACTGGGAAATGAGTCAATTGGCGTGTGCTATCTGGATCTCGATGGCTTCAAGCTGGTGAATGATGAATGGGGGCACAGTACCAGCGACGCTATCTTGCAGCAGGTTGGTACGCGGCTGCAGTCTGCTTTCGGTCAAAACGGCTTGGTGGCACGTATTGGTGGCGATGATTTTGTGGTGTTGCTTCAACATCTACAGGGTGAAAATGCGCTACTGTCAGCGATAGACCAGTTACATAATTTATTTGTTAAGCCTTTTTTGGTTGAGCAAGTTAGCGCAAAACTGACGATTAGCGTCGGAGCCACCCTTTATCCTCGCGATGGAGGTGAAAGTCCGGAAGTGATGATCCGCAATGCCAATCAGGCAATGTGTATTGCCAAGCTGGCCGGAAAAAATCGTTCCCATCTGTTTGATGTCGTCAATCAACGGCGTTTACGTGACAATCAAAATCTTTTTGCGCGCGTGCTGATGGCGTATGAGCAGAATGAATTTGAGCTCTATTATCAACCCAAGGTCGATATGTATAACGGCCAGGTAATAGGTGTCGAAGCATTGATCCGCTGGATCCATCCGCAACAAGGCTTAATCACGCCTGAAGCTTTTTTACCGCTGGTGGAAAATACCGAGTTCTCCATCACCCTCGGGGAATGGGTCATGCGTCAGGCGATGAGACAGATGAAAATATGGTCGGCAGCGGGGCTGGTGCTCCCGGTCAGCATCAATGTTTCCGGCTATCATTTACAGCGTTCTGATTTTGTCAGTCGCCTGGCACAAATCCTCGACGAATACCCAGGGGTAAAACCAGACTGGCTGGAATTGGAAATTCTTGAAACTTCAGCAATGGAGGATTTGGATCAGATAGCTCTCTTACTGCAAGCCTGCATGGCGCTCGGGGTGAATTTTGCTCTTGATGATTTTGGTACCGGTTACTCTTCACTGACTTACTTGCGTCGTTTGCCGACGAAAACGCTAAAAATCGACCGTTCTTTTGTCATAGAGATACTGACAAATTCAATGGATCAGGCTCTGGTGGCGGGTATCGTTGCGTTGGGTCATAGTCTGGCGCGCGAGGTGATTGCCGAGGGCGTGGAAAGCCTTGAGCATGGTATTCCCTTGTTGCGTATGGGCTGTCATCTGGTACAGGGATATGGCATTTCTCGGCCGATGAGGGCAGATGAAGTCCAGGATTGGGTGGCGCAGTGGCGAATGCCGGAGATTTGGAAAAATTGTCTTAGCGAAGAAAGTCAGCAGGCACCAGACCTGAACCAGCGTGCCTTTGGCTAACAAGTGATAAAACAGACCGAAAGGCCTGTCTGCCGCGCGGAGAGACCATCCGCAGGATATCCGTTTTGCGTACCGTTCTAAAAAGATAAAGCTTTGCTTTATCAGACTGCTGACAAAGTCCGTTATTAGGGAGAGTGCACCGTTGGGGTCGTAACGGGCTTGCCCGTCGGAGCGCCCCTGGGTGCGCTATGCCCGGGTATCTCGATCATCAAGACGACTTGGTTATCAAACTCATAAAGCTTTGCTTTATTTTGCCGATAATTTTAGCAGCAAGATCGGGAACTCCTCTGGAAACAGGACGCAAAAAAAGGACTTATCGGCATGACAGTTATTTCTGTGAACAATAACCAATCAGCAAACAGCCTGTTGACGACCGCTAAAATAGCCGCAACAGTGTCCGCTGTTGCCAGCCAGCAGCAGGCGACACCGTCGACGTCGGTATCAATCGGCCAAGTGGCCAGCAGTTCCCCTGTCTACACCATCACCAAACCGGTACTGGTGTGGGAGAATGTGTCGAACGACCTGATCACCTCAAAAATCGCCAGTAATCTCGGCAGCACCGCCAGCAATGGGGGCTTTAGCGGCCTGGGCGCGGCATTGCTACAGCGTTTTACGCAAAGTGGCGGCAATTATTCGCAGTCGGTTTTTCAACAGACCTCAGCTTCCCAGACAGATGCAGCCACTTCGCTGGCCAGCCTTACCCGGCAGTCGCAGCTACATGGCACTGCCGAAAACCAGGTCAGTCTGAGTATCAAAACCGCCAGCGGTGCGCTGGTGGATATCACCATGGGTAGCGACAACGATGGCTTGGCTGTGCAGGTCAAAGTCAGTAAAGGTACCTTGAGCGATACCGAGCGGGCGGCGCTGGCCAAACTTGCCGATGGTTTTCAGAAAGCCATTGATGGATTGACCACAGAACCGCCAAAGCTGTATCTCAGCGGTTTAACCCAGTTTGATACTTCCGTACTCTCGTCCGTTGATTTGCATGCCAATTTCGGCACCGCCAGTACGCTGGATTTTCATGCCGACAGTAATTCGCGCACGGTGAAATCTACCGGGGCTGCCGGGACGGTGGCGATCAACGTCGATATGAGCAAGCGGGCGACTCTCGGTAGCGAAAGCCAGCAAAAACAGGCTATGACGCAATATTTGAAGCAGTTCGACAGCGCGGGTAATCGGGGCAACGGTGATGCCAACCTGATGACCATGTTCAAGGACGCCTTTACGGCGCTGAACAGCAACACCGGGCCGTCGGCCTCGACGCAAAAAAGTAGCGGTAGTACACCGATTTATTTCTCCCTTAATGGGACAGATAAAAATATGCTCACCGGTCTGGCGGATTTTACTGCTTCCGTCACTCAGACCACCAATACCAACGCCAACCCAATGCGCCCTGGCGAAGTAGATGCCTTTTCTTATCAGGTATCACAAACCAGCAGCATCACCGGCAGCAGCACGCAGGATCGCAATATTACGCAGAAACAGCAGGCCCATCTGGTGGCCAGCTATCACAAGCCGCTGGCCGCGGATCTGCAACTGAATCTGACCAGCGATAAAAGCTCGCAAAATTATCTGTATTACCAGGTGGATGACAAGTCGGAAAGCAGCACATCAATCCAATACCACAAAGGTTTGCTGGTTAGTGCCGCCGTGGAACAGTCGGCCAGTACCTCAACCCGTATTCAAAAATATGTGCAGGGCATCTTGCAGTCCGATACCACTACGCCGGTAACCGCCGCAAAATCCACCGATCTGCTCGGTAAGTTGCAATCGGCCTGGCAGAATGACAAGTCCGGGATGTCGTTCCAGGCTTATCTAAGCCAACATACGCTGCCGGATCTCAGTAGCCTGGTCTTGTTGCAGTCAGATCCCACTCAATTAGCACAGGCATCGTAATTGCTCACTAATAAATAACTGAGCCTGCAGCTAAGCCATAAAATTAACGGCGGTGACCACAATCAGCAACGGGTGGTCACCGCCGTTTTTTGTTGTTTAACCGGGAAGCTAAGCAAACAAGTCAGCTTACCGGGAAATACCTTTCAACCAGGGCATAAAGAATGGCGGCCGTCTCCGCATCCAGTATGCCGTCATATTTTTGCGGCCTGAAATGAAGCTGAAATGCGCGGATTACATTCTGGTATCCACTGGCGGTGGTCGTCATGGAAGTGTCGTAGCCATAGCGCGCGAGTTGGGCTATTACGTCGTTTTTTTCTGGCAGAACGGGGGTAAACTGCGCCTGATAATGTTGCCGGGTGGTATTTTCATACCAGGCACCGATCCCCGATAAGTAGAGCTCTTGCCACGGAAAAGCCGTGCCAGGATCGCTTTTTCTACCAGGGGCAATATCACTGTGTCCAAGGACATGGGTAGGGGAAATCTCAGGATAACGTTGCAAAATATTGGCTGCCAGTTGTTTGACGGCCTCAATTTGCTGCGGGTTATACGGCGGAAAGGTGAAGATGCCATTATTATCGCTGGCTAAATTGACAATCTCAATGCCAATGGCGGTGTCATTGAGGTTACTGCGTCCAGCCCAGGAACTCACTCCGGCATGCCATGCCCGTTCACTTTCATCAACCAGATTAAAAATACGTAATTGGTCAAAACCTGCTGCAAGATAAGTTTCGTCAAGCGGATCGGGCAGCAGATAGTGTGCGCTGACTGCAGATCCCGTCAGGGTTGCCACCGAGTTCGCAAAGTTGACTGCCGTATAATGCATAACCAGAAAGCGAACCCGACGATCGAAACTTTTTACAGAGCGATAGCGATTAAAATCAATAGTAAACATAGATATCTCCTTTTGTTGGTACAGCTCCAGATATTGATAGTACAGACTCTGAGCGCGCAGGTCTGCGCAAAGTAATGATGTCGACACTGCCCTTAAGATACTTACGGCATACTTATTGCATATTCCCTTTATCTTAGGTTTTGCGGGTTCAGGATCCTTATGACAATTTCCGCGCTCAATTTTGTATTGGCATCGAAAAAAAGTGAAATAACCAGCCTGCAACAAATGTTGCAAATGGGCAAACTGGTCGGGGCGGTAAGCCAGCTTATCCATGTGCTGCAGCGCGAAAGGGGAACGGCCAATATTTATCTCTGTTCTCAGGGACAATACTTTGCCGAGCAGCTCGGTGAAAGAGCCTTACAGGTGCAACTGGCCGAACAGGGGTTGATGGCCCAGCTTTCGGCGCTCGATCTTAGCGGACAATATATTACCAATGCCTCGCGTTTATTCAGTTGCATAGCCACCGTATTGCACGGTCTTACGACTTTGCCTGAGCTGCGGCAACAGGTCGCGGCGCGGACAATCGAGCAACCGGCGGCAATGGATCGCTATTGCCAGGTGATCCGCAGTCATCTCAGCCTGGTATTTGAAGCGGCGGACACTTCTGCCGATCCGGCCATTGCGCGCGCCTTGCTGGCCATGTTCAGCTTTATGCAGGGTAAAGAGCTGGCTGGTCAGGAGCGGGCGCTGGCCGCAGCGGGTTTTGCGGCACGTTATTTTGATGAACCGCTGCAACAACAACTGGTGGCCTTGATTGACGGACAGGATCGTTGTTTCCACACCTTTACCGAATTTGCCGATGCCCGCTGCATGGCCTTATGGCAGCAACAGCAAAGTGTCGACAGCAGCGAGTTTGAACGTTTTCGTCGCGTTGCCTGTACGCGCGTCACCCCAGGCAGTGAGCCTAACGATGTAGCACTGCGCTGGTTTGCGGTCACCACGGCGCGTATTGACGGTATGAAACAGGTAGAAGATTTGCTGGAGGATATGGTGATGGAATGTTGCCAAATGCGCCTTGCCCAGGCCGAAAAAGCCCAGCAGTTGCAACAACTGGATATTGCCTTGATTGACCTGCAAATGCCGCAGCAAAGTAGTCGTTATGCGGTGTTTATCAGTGAGCCGGCCGGGCAACCGAACCATGACCATTATCAGACCGACGGCCTCAGTCCACAATTGAGCCGATCGATTCTGGATCTGGTCGAACAGCAGTCTCGCCAGTTACAGGCGCTGGATGCCGAGCTGGTGGGTTTGCGGGCGTCACTGGTGGAGCGTAAGCAGGTAGAACAAGCCAAGGGGCTGTTAATGCAGCACCGGGGACTGAGCGAACAACAAGCGCATAAAACCTTGCGTGATATGGCGATGAACCAGAATAAAAAACTGGCGGAGATTGCGGCGGCAATGCTGTCGGTGGCCGATTTGTTAAGCGGCAAGTAAGCTACTACCTAAGTAGTAGTTGCACTGATGATGTGCCATTTCCTTGTGCATCAGCCTCTACGATAGTGCAAAAAAAACGCATTTAGCAAAGAGAAATTAGCTAACTCGTTGATTTATAGTTGCACGCATGTTTCAAAATAAGTTGGCACGTAAGCTGCATTATTACTTTTAACATACCAAGCCAATGGCGGTTTGGTCAGGATTACGGATAAAGGCGTCCGTTAGCGTTCAGGAAACTGAGCGCTAACAGGACGCTTTTTTTTTGCTTTTTTTTTACCTGTTACCAGTCCGGTTTGCGCTGTCAGCCATAGGGGAAATGCCATGAAACATGAGAAAGCACGGGGACAAGTGTCGCGTCGCCAATTTATTACCGGAAGTGCCGCCCTGGGTGGTTCTATGCTGTTACCCGGATTTATAAACAGCGTCTGGGCGGCGGGTTCAGATGCGCCGGAAAAGAGAGAGATCCGTGTAGGTTTTATTCCTCTCACCGATTGTGCTTCGGTGATCATGGCAGCAGAGAAAAAGTTTGATGAGAAATACGGCATAAAAATCATTGCCAGCAAAGAGTCGAGCTGGGCTTCGGTGCGCGACAAGCTGCTATCCGGTGAGCTGGACGCTGCCCATGTCCTTTATGGTCTGGTCTACGGCCTGCAACTCGGTGCGGCAGGTCCGCAGCGCGAGATGGCCATGCTAATGAGCCTAAATAACAACGGCCAGGCGATCACTCTGTCAAATCAGCTAAAGCAGGCGGGAGTGACAGACGCGGCTTCACTGAAAAAACAGGTTGATGCCAGCGCCAAAGGTACTTACACCTTTGCGCAAACCTTCCCAACCGGAACCCATGCCATGTGGCTTTATTACTGGCTGGCCAACGCCGGTATCCATCCCTTCAATGATGTCCGCAACGTCGTGGTGCCGCCGCCGCAAATGGTGGTCAATATGAAAATTGGCAATATGAGCGGTTTTTGTGTGGGCGAACCCTGGAATCAGCGCGCCATTCTCGACGATATCGGTTATACGGCGATAACCACCCAGGAAATCTGGCCGGACCATCCGGAAAAAATTCTCGGTACCACCGCCAGTTGGGTGACGGCTAACCCCAATGCTGCGCGCGCCTTGACCGCTGCCGTGTTGGACGCCTCGCGCTGGATTGATACCTCGGACGCCAATCGGATTGAAACGGCGCAGGTTATTGCCGGACGCGCCTATGTCAATTCTTCGGTTGAGACCATTCAGGGCCGCATGCTGGGTAGCTATGAGAACGGTCTGGGCAAGAAATGGCAAGACAGTCACAGCATGCGCTTTTTCCATGACGGCGAGGTCAATTACCCCTGGTTATCTGACGGCATGTGGTTCCTGACCCAGCAAAAGCGTTGGGGATTGCTTGACCAGCATCCGGATTATCTGGCAGTGGCGAAAAAGATTAACCGTATCGATATCTATAAGCAGGCCGCCAGCGCGGTGGGCGGCATCAATCTGCCGTCGAGCGATATGCGCAGCAGTACCCTGTTTGACGGCAAGGTGTGGGATGGCAGCAACCCTGCGGCCTATGCCAACAGTTTTGCCATGCAACGTTAAGTGAGGTGACCGATGACCAGCCAACCGATCCATTCCCATGACAGTGCCGAGATTATCCCGCTGTCGGCGAGCCCTGCCAGTGCAGAAATAGTGCCCTTAACCACGTCGCCAAAAAACGTGATGCCGGCACCAGCCGAAGCCCATAAATCGCAGCGTGGCAAGCTGTCCCAGACGTTGCGAGCCTTGCTGCAAAAAGCGCTGCCAGGCCTGCTAGGGCTGGGGATAGTTATTGTTCTGTGGCAGATAGCCGCCCTCAGCAGCAAAGGTTTTCCTACGCCACTGAAAACCTGGGAGGCGGCGAAGGTAATTTTTGCCGATCCCTTTTATGTTGCCGGTCCCAATGATATGGGCATTGGCTGGAACCTGTTGGCCTCACTGAAAAGAGTGGCGGTGGGCTTTGGTCTGGCAGCAGCATTGGGTATTCCCGCCGGGTTTCTGATTGGTCGTTTCAGCTTTATCGCCAATATGCTTAACCCGCTGATTGCGCTGTTGCGCCCAGTCAGCCCGCTGGCCTGGCTGCCGATTGGTCTGTTGTTGTTTCAACGTGCCGAACCGGCCTCTGCCTGGACCATCTTTATCTGTTCGATCTGGCCCATGATCCTCAATACCGCCGAAGGGGTGCGCCGCATTCCACAGGATTATCTCAATGTCGCGCGGGTGCTTAACCTTAGTGAATTCACGGTGATGCGCAAGATCCTTTTTCCCGCTGTGTTGCCTTACATCCTTACCGGCGTTCGCTTGTCCATTGGTATTGCCTGGCTGGTGATTGTGGCGGCAGAAATGCTCACCGGTGGCATTGGTATTGGTTTTTGGATCTGGAACGAGTGGAACAACCTCAACGTGCAAAACATCATTATCGCCATCCTGTTGATTGGCTTAGTGGGCATGTTGCTGGAATTGGGGCTGATCGCCATTGCCCGCCACTTTAGTTTTAACAATGGTCGGGAGTCGCTATGAACCGTGAAAAAGCCCTTATTCGCGTACAGAACGTCAGTCAGAGCTTTGCTACCAGCAAAGGCCGATTTTTGGCGCTGGACAATGTCAGTTTCGATATCCATCCAGGGGAAACCCTGAGTTTTATCGGCCACTCCGGTTGCGGCAAATCGACATTGCTCAATTTGATCGCCGGGCTCAGCCTGCCGACCTCCGGCGTATTGCTGTGTGATAACCGCGAGATTGCCGGTCCGGGGCCAGAGCGTGGCGTGGTGTTTCAAAATCACTCGCTGCTACCCTGGCTGACCAGCTACGACAATGTGGCGCTGGCGGTGCATCAGGTGTTTAAAAACCAGATGAGCAAAGCCGAGATGCACGACTGGATTGAACACAATTTGGCGCTGGTGCATATGAGCCACGCCAGGGACAAGCGACCGGGTGAAATTTCCGGCGGCATGAAGCAGCGAGTAGGCATTGCCCGCGCGCTGGCAATGAAACCGAAAATCTTGCTGATGGATGAGCCCTTTGGCGCGCTGGATGCCCTGACCCGGGCGCATTTACAGGATGCAGTAATGGAAATTCAGCAGCGCCTGCGCACCACCATTTTATTGATCACCCATGACGTTGATGAAGCCGTGCTGCTGTCCGACCGCGTGATGATGATGACCAATGGACCGGCGGCGAAGGTGGGTGAGGTGCTCAATATCGACTTGCCTCGACCACGATCCCGTTTGGCTATGGCCAGTGATCCGTTGTTCCAGGGGTATCGCCAACAAGTGCTGCAATTTTTATATGACAAACAAACGGCGATCGCCTGAGTCTGACTGCGGGGGCTGCGGTGATGAATAAAACGGATTTGCTGGTGATCGGCAATGGTATGGCGGGAGTGCGACTGGTTGAGCGGCTATGCCAGCTGGCGGCCGATCGCTATCGCATTACCCTGTTGGGGGAAGAGCCACAGACCGCCTATAACCGGATTTTACTGACCCCGGTATTATCCGGCGAAAAGGCCTTTACAGACATTATTACCCATCAAGCGGAATGGTATAAACGTCACAACGTCACTTTTTTTGCCGGCCAGCGGGTGACCCATCTTTCCCCGCAAAATCAGCAGGTTTATTGCGGCGAACGGGCTTTTCATTATGACCATCTGGTATTGGCCACCGGTTCGCAGCCTTTTATGCCGCCGCTACCGGGGGCAGATCTGCCAGGCATTTTTGCCTTTCGCAGCCAGGGCGATGTGGAAAATATTCTCGCCGGGTTGCGTCCGGCAATGCCGGTGGTGGTGATCGGTGGCGGAGTGCTGGGTATTGAAACCGCCGCCGCCCTGGCGCTGCGCGGAGTGCAGGTTACCTTGGTGCAGCGTGGACCTTATCTGATGGATAGCCAACTGGATGCTCAGGCCGCGGGGCATCTTGAACAATTGTTGGCAGAACGCGGCATTACCACGCTAACCGGCGCCGAAACCCGGCGCTATATCGGCAACCCGCAGGGAAAACTGTGTGCCGTCGAACTGGCAGATGGCCGTCGCTTGTCTGCGGAATTAGTGGTGGTAGCGGCCGGTGTCCGCCCGTCGATAGCCTTGGCACAGGTTGCCGGTGTGGCTTGTCAGCGCGGGATTCTGGTGGACCACGAGCTGCGCACATCCCATCCGCAAATATCGGCTATCGGCGAGTGCTGCCAGCTTGGCGAGCAAACTTTTGGTCTGCTGGCGCCTTGCTGGCAGCAGGCCGAGCGCCTGGCTGCGCGGTTGGCCGGTGTTGCCAGTCAACCGTATCAACAACACCCGGTGCCGCTGCGCCTGAAGGTGACGGGGATTGATTTATATTGCGCCGGACAACTGCAGGGCGACCCCGCCAGCGTGGTGCAAAAATCCTGGGATCCGCTGGCCGGGCATTATCGCCGTTTGCTGCTGGTGGATCAGCAACTGAAGGGGGTGCTGCTGCTAGGTGATGCCACCGCCGGACCTGACTATTTGTCTCAACTTGATATGCCGGCGATGCCGGGCACGGCGCTAAATGTGTTTAGCGCTGATAACACCCTGGCATCGAGCCAACCTAATGACAACGATCGATTATCCCCCGGGGTAACGAGGAGCGAAGCAATGTCTAAACCCGTAATGGTTGTTGCCGGACACGGCATGGTCAGTCATCATTTTCTGCAACAGTTGGTGTCGCGCCAATTGCAGCAAAAATACCAGATTATTGTTTTTGCCGAAGAGACGACGGCCGCCTATGACCGTGTGCATTTATCGGAATTTTTCTCGGGACGTAGCGCCGAATCGCTGTCGATGGTTGAACCGGGCTTTTTTGAGCAAAACGGCATTGAACTGCGTCTGGGTCATGTGATCGAACATATTGATCGCCAGTGCCGGGTAGTGGTCGACCGGCAAGGGCGGCAAACCGCCTACGACTTGCTGGTGCTGGCCACGGGCTCCTTTCCCTTTGTGCCCCCGATCCCCGGAAATGACGGCCCCGGCTGCCTGGTCTATCGCACTCTGGAGGATTTGGCCGCGATCAGAGCCTGTGCCGATCGCGGCAAAGTGGGGGTGGTGATTGGCGGCGGCTTACTCGGGCTGGAAGCGGCCAATGCCTTAACGCTGCTGGGGCTGGAAACCCACGTTGTGGAGTTTGCTCCTCGCTTAATGGGAGTTCAGCTCGACGAGGGGGGGGCCAGTATGCTGCGCCAGAAAATCGAGGCGCTGGGTGTGCAGGTACATACCGGCAAAGAAACTCGCGCCATTATCAGCGGCGAACAGCATGACTACTGCCTCTCCTTTGCCGACGGCGAGCGACTGGAAACCGATCTGGTGCTGTTCTCTGCCGGGATCCGTCCTCGTGACCAGTTGGCGCGAGAGGCCGGGCTGTCCGTGGGGACACGCGGCGGTATTGTTATTGACGATCGCTGCCGGACCTCAGACCCGACCATTTTCGCCATTGGTGAATGTGCACTGTGGAATGGGCAGATATTTGGTTTGGTCGCCCCCGGTTATCAAATGGCCCGCACCCTGGCAGATACGCTGGCAGGCAGTGAGGCGGCCTTTAAAGGGGCAGATATGAGCACCAAGCTGAAACTGCTCGGGGTAGAAGTCGCCTCGGTGGGGGATGCTCACGGTCGCACGGCAGGCAGCCAGAGCTATAGCTGGATAGACGGTCCGGCAGAAGTCTATAAAAAAATCGTGGTGTCCGCCGATGGCACACGGCTGTTGGGCGCAGTGCTGGTGGGTGACAGTAGCGAATACAGCGCATTGTTACAGATGATGCTCAATGACCTGCCGCTGCCGGCCAATCCGCAAAGTCTGATCCTGCCGGCTACTGCCGGCGGCGGCGCGGCAAGCCTGGGAGTCGCCGCCTTACCGGCCAGCGCCCAAATCTGCTCCTGCCATAACGTCAGCAAAGGCGATATCTGTGCGGCGGTGCAGGAGGGCTGTAGTGATATGGCGGCGATTAAAAGTTGTACCAAAGCGGCGACCGGCTGTGGCGGCTGTGCCACCCTGACCCGTCAGGTGATGGAGTTTGCATTAACAGAACTTGGGGTAGAAGTAGATCGCCATCTTTGTGAGCATTTTGCCTTTTCCCGCCAGGAACTCTATCACCTGGTGCGCATCGGTAATATCACCCACTTTGATCAGTTAATGGCCAAACACGGGCAGGGACAGGGCTGTGAAATCTGCAAACCGGCGGTCGGTTCGATCCTCGCATCCTGCTGGAACGAGTATCTGCTGAAGCCGCAACATTTGCCGTTGCAGGATACCAACGATCGTTTTTTTGCCAATATCCAGAAAGACGGCACCTACTCGGTGGTACCGCGGGTACCTGCCGGAGAAATCACCCCGGATGGGCTGATTGCCATCGGACAGGTGGCCAAGCGTTATCAGTTATATAGCAAAATTACCGGCGGACAACGAATCGACTTGTTTGGTGCCAGGCTGGAGCAATTACCGGAAATCTGGCAACAGCTGATTGATGCCGGATTTGAAACCGGTCATGCCTATGGCAAATCGCTGCGCACCGTCAAATCCTGCGTCGGATCCAACTGGTGCCGCTACGGGGTTCAGGACTCCACCTCACTGGCGTTGGAGCTGGAGCATCGTTACAAAGGGCTGCGCTCGCCGCATAAAATCAAAATGGCGGTGTCGGGTTGCACCCGCGAGTGTGCCGAAGCGCAAAGCAAAGACGTTGGGGTGATCGCCACCGAGAAAGGCTGGAATCTCTACGTTTGCGGTAACGGCGGCATGAAACCACGTCACGCCGATCTGCTGGCTCGTGATATTAGCACTGCACAGCTGATCCGCACCGTTGACCGTTTTCTAATGTTTTATATCCGCACCGCCGACCGGCTGCAACGCACCAGTAGTTGGCTGGACAATTTGCAAGGCGGTCTGGACTATCTGCGTCGGGTGGTGCTTGAGGACAGCCTGCATATTGGCGATGAGCTGGAAGCGGAAATGCAGGCGGTGGTGGCCAGCTATCAGTGTGAATGGCAGACCACCTTGTCCGATGCCGATCGCCTGACGCTGTTCAAACCTTTTGTTAACAGCGATATCGCCGATGAAGCGGTGATCAATGTGATGGAGCGCCAGCAGTGGCGACCCGCGACGGCCGCTGAGCGGGCAGTGCACGCGACAACTACGCTCAGCGAGCCGCTAGCAGGCTGGGTGGCGCTGTGCCCGCTGAGCGCTATTCCGGCAAACGCCGGTATGGCCGCCAGAATGGGCGATCAACAGATTGCACTGTTTTACTTACCCGCCCATCCACAGCAGGTGTTTGCGCTGGAAAATCGCGAACCAGACACCACGGCTAACGTGTTGGCCCGCGGGCTGGTGGGCGATGTGCACGGGGAGCCGGTGGTGATTTCGCCACTCTACAAACAACGTTTTAGTTTGCTCGACGGCCGCAGTCTTGACGCTTCGCCTCACAGCCTGCGGGTCTGGCCAGTGCGCATTGATCAGGGACGTGTTTGGGTTCAGGCATCCCCGCTTTCTCCGGCGTTTGGTACGGCAAACAGGCTGGCGCTGGGCGAGCAGGTGAGCCAATGAACGGCTTGAGCTTGGGCAGGGAGGCCGCCACCACCTGTGCCTATTGTGGCGTCGGCTGTGGCGTCAGGATGCAGCCGCAAGGCGAAGGCTTTAGCGCCTCGGGAGATCCCCGGCATCCGGCCAACAGCGGACGCTTGTGTGTTAAAGGCAGTGCGCTGGGTGAGACCCTGGATTTACAAGGCCGGTTACTGCGCCCCGAAATCCACGGCCAACCGGTCAGTTGGCCGACCGCGCTGGATGCGGTGGCGACACAACTGCAGGCAATAATCGCCGAGCACGGACCGCAGGCAGTGGCCTTTTATGGTTCCGGACAACTGTTGACCGAAGATTATTACGTGGCCAATAAGTTGATGAAGGGTTTTATCGGCAGCGGCAATATGGATACCAATTCCCGGCTGTGTATGGCGTCAGCGGTAGTCAGCTATAAACGCGCTTTTGGCGCTGACGTCGTACCGGGAAATTATCAGGATCTTGAGCTGGCAGATACCGTCGTGCTGGTTGGGTCTAATACCGCCTGGGCGCACCCGGTGCTTTATCAGCGGCTGGTACAGGCCAAAAAATCGCGTCCAGCCATGCGTGTCGTCGTCATCGATCCTCGTCAGACCGCCACCTGTGATATTGCCGACCTGCATTTATCACTGCAACCGGGCAGCGATGCCGCCTTGTTCTGTGGCGCGCTGCATGCCATGGCCGAGCGCGGCCGTCTTGATCAGGATTTTCTATTGCAGCATACCGAGGGGGCCGAGTCGACGTTGGCCGCGGCGGCACACTGGACGCTGGCGCGCACCGCCCGTTTTTGCGGCCTGAGCGAAGAGCAATTGCTGGCCTTTTATCAGTTGCTGGCTGACAGCCCATCCTGGGTGACGCTCTATTCGATGGGCATTAACCAATCCAGTTCCGGGGTGGATAAATGTCAGGCGATTATTAATTTACACCTCGCCACCGGTACCCTGGGTCGTCCGGGCTGCGGGCCGTTTTCCATCACCGGTCAACCCAACGCCATGGGCGGGCGCGAAGTTGGCGGGCTGGCTAATCAACTGGCGGCGCATATGGCTTTTGGCGCAGAAGAGGTGGATCGGGTGAGTCGTTTCTGGGAAAGTGACAATGTCACTACTCAGCCAGGATTAAATGCCGTCGATCTGTTTGCTGCCATTGCCGAGGGCAGTGTCAAGGCAGTGTGGATTATGGGCACCAATCCGCTGGTCTCGCTGCCCGATGCCGATCGTGTGCGCCACGGGCTGTCGCGTTGCCCGTTGGTGATCGTCTCTGACATTATGCGCGATACCGATACCAGCCGAGTGGCGCATATCCGTCTGCCGGCGCTGGGCTGGGGAGAGAAGAATGGCACTGTAACCAACTCCGAACGCTGTATTTCTCGTCAACGCCGCTTTTTAGCGCCACCGGGTGAAGCGCGAGCAGATTGGTGGATTTTGTCCCAGGTTGCACAGCGATTGGGGTTTGGCAAGGCGTTCGCCTATCAGCATCCCGCCGAGATATTCCGCGAACATGCGGCGTTATCGGGCTTTGAAAATCAGGGGACGCGCGCCTTTGATATCAGTGGGCTGGCCACGTTGAGCAATGCACAGTGGGACGAACTGGCTCCCTGTCAGTGGCCGATTAATAGTCAACATCCGCAGGGCTGCGCCAGATTGTTTAGCGATGGGCGCTTCTTTCATGCCGACGCTAAAGCGCGACTGCTGCCCATTGTTCCCCGGCTGGCGGTCAATCAGCCGACAGTGAATTATCCGCTGGTAATGAACAGCGGGCGCATACGTGATCAGTGGCACACCATGACCCGCAGTGGAAAATCACCGCGCCTGATGCAGCATATCAGCGAACCTTTTTGCCAGTATCATCCCGCCGATGTCAGTGGCGTCGTTGCGGGAGATCTACTGCGTGTGGCCTCCTCACACGGCTGGTTACTGCTGCGTGCGCGACCCGATTCGCTGCAGCCACGGGGCAGTGTCTTTGTACCCATGCACTGGAACAGTCTGTTTAGCCAACAGGCACGAGTGGGGGCGCTAATTGAGGCCCATACCGACCCCTTGTCCGGACAGCCGGAAAGTAAACAGATGCCGGTTAATGTTCGTCGGTGGCCAGCGGCATTTCAGGCGGAACTCTTTATTCGCGGCGTGCAAGTTGAGCCGCCGGCGGTTGAGTACTGGAGTCGTATTTCCCAGCCAGGGGTTGCGCATTTTGTCATTGCCGAGTCAAAGCTACCGGCTGACTGGTTAGCCTGGCTCAATAAACATGCCGAACTTAGCACTCTGACCTGCCAGTACGCCGACCTTGGCGCAGAAGGTTTCCATCTGCTGGCCTGGCGGGATGGCGAACTATGCCTGGCGTTTTATGCTCATCATCAGCGTCCGCAGCCGGATCGCCAGACCGTGGTTGCCGCATTCGCCCACCCGCCCGCAACGGCGGCAGGGCGTCTGGCATTATTGGCCGGTAAGCAAGATCAGGGTAAACCCGCGTCCGGGCCGGTGATCTGCAGCTGTTTTGGCATTGGTGAAGGGCAGATAAAACGGGCAATGGCACAAGGTTGTCACACTGTTTTGCAACTTGGCGAAAGATTGAAATGCGGTACCAACTGCGGCTCATGTCTGCCTGAACTGAAAACATTGATTGCTGCCCGGCCGCTAAGCTGTGTAGCGGGAGAAGGCCAATGAATATCTGCATACCGACATTACCTCATCAACATATTGCCCAGTTGCTGTCGCTGGCCGAACAACAGGATCCACTCTCGGGCGGTGAAGTATGGCTGGTGGGCGCGGGACCGGGAGATGTGGAGTTGCTGACATTAAAGGCACTGCGGGTGATACGTCAGGCTGATGTCGTGGTCTACGACCGTCTGGTATCTGCCCCGGTGATGGCGCTGATCCCGCAGGATGCGTTACGCATCGATGTGGGTAAAGCGCCGGGCAATCATCGTCTGGCGCAGCCGCAAATTAATCAACTGTTAGTCGATCTGGCGCAGTCGGGTAAACGTGTAGTGCGGCTGAAAGGCGGCGATCCCTTTATTTTTGGCCGCGGCGGCGAGGAGATGGCGCACTGTCAACAGCATGGGGTAGCTTGCCATATCGTCCCCGGCATTACCGCTGCCATGGGATGTGCGGCCGCCTGCGGGATCCCTTTGACCCATCGCGATCTGGCGCAGTCAGTGCGTTTTGTTACCGGGCAAGGATCACAGGGCGAAGAAGATATCGACTGGGCGTCGTTGGTCGCTGCCCGGCAGACGCTGGTATTTTATATGGGGCTGGCCAATAGCGGCATCATTAGCCAACGTTTGATTGCCAATGGGCTGGCGGCCAGTACACCGGTGGCGATTATTGAGCGGGGTACACAACCGCAGCAACGTGTCACCACTGGCGCTTTGGGAACCCTAAGCATGATCATTGAACGAGATGCGATTGTCACCCCGGCACTGTTGATTATTGGTGACGTGGTGAGTCTTTATCAGCGCAAGGCGGCTACCAAATATCCACCGCAACCGTTACAGCGCCAGGTGTAAATAGCATAGTGGCAGCCTATAACCATTTATTTTACTTCACTATCTCCACTATGCATTCCCTCCGCTTCGCGCGGCGCCGTCTCTGAATGTGCCAGTCAGCATGTCTTAAATGGCAATTTATGGCTTAAAGTCAATTAACTCCGAGGAGCTGTTTCGGGTTTGGCTTAAATGGCAATTTGTGTTTTAAAGTCAATGGGCTATGAGGCGCTGTTTCGGTTTTATAATAGCGGTGGCAACTTGGCCTGCTGTGCCGAACCGAGTTAAGGAGCGCTGGCCCGCTCCTTAACAATCCTCGGCCTTTTGGTGTTGTTGATGCGTCTGCTGCTTATTACCGGCTATTTTCCAGTGACTCCCAGCGTGGCACGAGCCGCGCTGCTGCGCAGTCCCCTTGCTCGGTCGGGAGCCAAAAGCGTCTCCCTCCTCTTCGCGCGGCGCCGTCTCTGAATGTGCCAGTAAGCTATCTACACCGTGCCGTTTCAGCTTAAATGTCAATTTTCTTTAGAGGAGCTGTTTCGGGTTTGGCTTAAATGGCAATTTGTGTTTTAAAGTCAATGGGCTATGAGGCGCTGTTTCGGTTTTATAATAGCGGTGGCAACTTGGCCTGCTGTGCCGAACCGAGTTAAGGAGCGCTGGCCCGCTCCTTAACAATCCTGGGCCTTTTGGTGTCTTTGATTTGTCTGCTGCCTATTACCGGCTATGTTTCAGTCACTCCGAGTGTGGCACGAGCCGCGCTGCTGCGCAGTCCCCTTGCTCGGTCGGGAGCCAAAAGCGTCTCCCTCCACTTCGCGCGGCGCCGTCTCTGAATGTGCCAACTAGCTATGTACATCGTGCCGTTCCAGCTTAAATGTCAATTTTCTTTAGAGGAGCTGTTTCGGGTTTGGCTTAAATGGCAATTTGTGTTTTAAAGTCAATGGGCTATGAGGCGCTGTTTCGGTTTTATAATAGCGGTGGCAACTTGGCCTGCTGTGCCGAACCGAGTTAAGGAGCGCTGGCCCGCTCCTTAACAATCCTTGGCCTTTTGGTGTTGTTGATGCGTCTGCTGCCTATTACCGGCTATGTTTCAGTCACTCCGAGCGTGGCACGAGCCGCGCTGCTGCGCAGTCCCCTTGCTCGGTCGGGAGCCAAAAGCGTCTCCCTCCTCTTCGCGCGGCGCCGTCTCTGAATGTGCCAGTCAGCATGTCTTAAATGGCAATGTATGGCTTAAAGTCAATTAACTCCGAGGAGATGTTTCGGTTTTATAATAGCGGTGGCCACTTAACCCGCTGTGCCGAACCGAGTTAAGGAGCGCTGGCCCGCTCCTTAACAATCCTTGGCCTTTTGGTGTTGTTGATTCGTCTGCTGCCTATTACCGGCTATGTTTCAGTCACTCCCAGCGTGGCACGAGCCGCGCTGCTCCGCAGTCCCCTTGCTCGGTCGGGAGCCAAAAGCGTCTCCCTCCACTTCGCGCGGCTCCGTCTCTGAATGTGCCAGTAAGCTATCTACACCGTGCCGTTTCAGCGGCAAACTTTTTATCTTTTTATCTTTTTATCTTTTTGTCTTTCGCCGTTGACCTTTAATGTTGCCGGTTTTGCTTTAAATGTTTCCTGGCCGATTCAAAACCTACGCTGAGCGACGTGGAGGGAGACGCTTTTGGCTCGCGACCGAGTGAAGGGACCGCGAAGCGGCGTGGTTTAGGCCACACACAGATGTCACTGGAAAGAACTACAACCGACGGCACGACACTTATCAATTTGGACAAGGCGCAGGATTCCAAAGGAGGCGCGCCTTCGCCTCCTTTGGGCGGTCTGGGCCGCCGCCCAGTGAGCGAAGCGAATGCAGTTGAAGTTGACCTTGACCTTGACCTTGAAGTTGACTTTAAAACCAAAAATTGTCATTTAAGCCAATCCCGGTTTTGCCGTAAATGTTTCCTGGCCGATTCAAAACCCAACCTGATATTAAGGTTATTGACAAAGTTGGCCGCTGATCGCTGACAATAAGGTCAGAGTTTGCCACGCCAGCGCGCAATGGAATCCCGCGATATCCACTCCACGGGAATACGCGAGATGGTAGGGATCTCCTCATCTTGATCAAACAGTTGAAGAAGTCTTTCCACCGCAGTGATCCCCAGTTCTCGCGCCGATTGGCGAATGGTTGACAGGCGGGGAGTGATGAGGTCCGAATAGATGGCGTCATCAAACCCCACCAGCGACATGGCCTCGGGGGCGCTCAGGCCTTTGGCACGCAAGCCATCAAGCAGGCCAAGGGCAAGAAAATCACTGGCAGCGAAAATGGCACTGGGGGGAGCTGGCAGGGCAAGTAGTTGTTCCAGCGCCTGGCGGCCAAACTGGCGACTGTAGTCACCGTAGCGCACCAGCGATGGGTCGTAGACCAGACCGTTTTGCAATAACGCCCGACGATAACCCTGATGACGTTCACGCACACTCATCAGTTCATTGGGGCCGCCAACAAAGGCAATACGCTGGTGGCCTGCACCGATCAATGCCCGGGTGGCCATTTCACCCCCGTGCACATTATCGGAAAAAACTTTAGGCACATCACAGCCGGGCACGTCTTCATCAATCAACACGACATGCTGGTGGCCTTTAAGTTCAGCGCAAAGCTGACCATTGTCCGGGCGATTAGTGGCAAACAGCAGGCCATCCACCTGGCGGGTATCCAGCCAACGGATAAACTGACACTCTTTTTCCAGATTATTACGTGTGACGCAGAGTACCAGGCTGTAGTTATGCTGCGATGCCGTTTCTTCGGCGGCGTCAGCCAGTTCGGCAAAAAAGGGGTTGGTAATATCAGGCAATACCAGACCGATGGTTTCACTGCCCCCCATGCTTAAACGCCGAGCCAGGCTGTTGGCCCGATAACCCAAAGTATTAATAGCATCTTCAATACGCTGCACCGTTTGCTGAGGCAGTACGATACTATGATTGAGGTACCTTGAGACGGTAGCTTTGGAAAGCCCCGCCATCTGTGCGACATCCGATAACACAACCCTTTTACTGGCCATAATGTCTCTCTGTTGCCCAAATAATGTATTTTCCCTGGCGGCGAGCGTAACACGATGAAGGGGACAGCCACTGCCTGCAGCAGGCCTGGCTCGACATCAGTGCTACCAACTGATTCGACACTCCTCGCGGCGAAAGTTCAGTACCCGGCTGCGATTGGAAATCAGCCTGACATTATAGCCCTGAAAATAGAGGCAAAAGGATTTTTCCCACGGGCCGTCAGGCATTTTTACCAATAGATGCCCCTGTCCCAGTGAGGTCAGCGTTCCGCTGGCGCGTTGGGTTCCCACGCCCATCAGCAGTTTGTCGCCTTCAATATCAAAGGCGGCTTTCGATTCGGGGTGCAGCCAGCGGCCCTGGATCATGGCCAGGCAGTTATTGGCTTTAACCGGGGTAAAATAGCGTTCTGCCAAACCAATCTCCCCCTCAATAGCCTGGCCATTCATGCGCAGACGCATTGGCAAATGAGCAGAGAGCGATATCGCGCTGCCATCTTCTGCCTGATAAAGGTTCTCGCTGGCACCTAAATAAGTGGCCACCCCCTGATTAATCGACAACCAGTAAGGCTCGGCGGTGCTGGCGTACAAACCATCGGTTAGCGCAGTGCTTCTGGCTGGCAATGACGTCGCCAACAGGGCAGACATAACCGTCAGCAGCGAAGTGTATGAGGCGGTGTCTTCCCGGTTGGAAACCAGAGCAACTCCGACTTTTAACTCGGGATGCAATAGAAAATAGGTCTTATAGCCGGCGTGTGATCCGCCATGACCCAACAGCTGATGTTGGCCAAGGGTCGAATGGGTAATGCCCAATCCATAGGCAGTGGCGGTGCCATTTTGCAGGCTACGTGGCTGGCTAAGTTGTTGCAGTACACCTGCACCGGGGCCGCTATTGGCTAACAGACTCTGTAACCAGAGAGACAAGGAGCGCAGGCTACCGGTCAGACTGCCAGAGGCAGAGAGATGTAAACCGGCGCAGGCGGTTTTCCAGCCGTCTTGCGCTTGCCAGTAGCCCGGCACCAGATTGGGGACCACATCAAACCAGCTTTCCGGGGCCTGAAAGGCAATATCCAGCGGTTCGGCGATATGACGCTGCAACAGGTCGGCAAACAAAATTCCCTGTTGTTGCAGAATGGTCTCGACTAAACGGTAGCCGGTATTGGAATAGGAGATCTCGGTACCCGCCGGAAAATTCAGGCTGCCGTCCTGAGCAAGAAACTCAATAATAGCGGCAGGTTCGCTGACGTTGTATACCGATATGCCCAGCAAGGACAGGGTTTCCCGCACGTCTGGCAAACCGCCGGTCATATCCAGCGCACGTCCCAGCGTCACCTGTGACATTGGCGGTTTCAGCATTGGCAGATACTGTCCCAATGTATCATTGAGCGAGAGATTGGCGCCGCTACGCAATAGCGCTAACGCGGCAAAAATATGTTTGGTGACCGAGGCATAGCGCACCACATTGTCAATGGTAAAGCGCTCGCCGGTAGTCAGATTGGCCAAACCACCGCAGGCTTCGCCCTGGATTGACTGACTATCAAATAAGGTGATGGCACCGCCCGGTTCCCCGGGGTGATCCCAGGCGGCAGTAATACGTTTTGCTGCCGACAGTGCAGCTTGCCAATCTAATGAATGCGGTGGATCTTTGAAAGTCATTGCAAATCTCCTTTATCCTTTTGCCCTGGACACTCGGCCTGCATTCACTTACCCGACTTGCTTCAAGGCAGCAATCAGGGATGCACAAGCATCTATGGCTTTGGCGAATATAAATGTAGGTCAGGCCTAATCGATTTCCGGTTCTTCCAGGCTCAGACTTAACTTTCTAAGCTCGGCGGTATGCGGATGTTTTACCTTCCCCGCCCGTAAATCATTGGCACTCACAAGCTCAACCATTTGACCACCAATCATTACGCCAATTCTGGTGCAAAGATGCGTTACCACCGCTAAATTGTGGGTCACCAACACATAAGTGAGTTTCTTTTGCTCACGGAGATCGGTAAGCAGATTTAATATCTCGGCTTGTACCGATACATCCAGCGCCGAGGTGGGTTCATCGAGCAGCAATAGCTCAGGTTCCGAGATCATCGCGCGGGCAATGGCCACCCGTTGTCGCTGACCACCGGAAAGCTGATGGGGAAAACGAAAACGCACGCTTTGCGGCAAGGCCACTTCATTAAGTGCCTCGGCGATGCGTTTTTCGATATTCAGAAAACCATGCACCGTCAGCGGTTCGGCAAGAATACGATCGATGGTCTGACGCGGATGCAGTGAGCCATAGGGATCCTGAAACACCATTTGTACCCGCCGGTAGAAGCGTTTTGCCCGTTTGGCACCCTGGACTTCGCCGCCAATATTCATCTCGCCGGACCAGTCAGGATTCAGCCCGGCCAGCGCACGCAGAATAGTGGATTTTCCCGAACCGCTTTCGCCGACAATGCCAAAGCTTTCGCCGTTGGCCACCTGAAAACTGACGCCTTTTACTACCTCGGTATCACCAAAAGAGATACGCAACTGATCTAAAGTAATCATGCAGTTTTCCATGCCTCATCGCGCACCAGGATCGGCAGGCGCTCTCTGGGGTGGGTCAGCGACGGCAGACACTCCAGCAGTCCGCGGGTATAAGGGTGCTGCGCGTGGCGTAACTCGCCCGCTTGCAGGGTTTCGACAATACGCCCGGCGTACATTACCGCCACGCGATCGCAAAATTTTGATACCAGCGGCAGATCGTGACTGATGAGGATCAGCCCCATACCGCGGCGCGAAACCAAATCATCGAGCAGACGCAGGATCTCGGCTTGCACGGTGGCATCGAGGGCGCTGGTGGGTTCATCGGCGATCATCAACTCAGGGTCGGGCGCCAGCATCATGGCAATCATCACCCGTTGACCCATACCGCCGGATACTTCATGGGCATAGCGTTCTGCCACCTTGTGCGGATCGCGAATACGCACCTGGTCAAGTAGATCAATGGCCGCTTCCATCGCCTGACGCTTAGTGCCGCCTTTGTGCGTTAGCCAGGCTTCGGCAACCTGTTTACCCAGCGGCATCACCGGATTAAGCGAGTATTTGGGATCTTGCAGAATAAAGCCCACGCGCTTGCCGCGGATTTGCCGCATCTGTTTTTCGCTGGCATTGCGCAGATCAATACCGTCAAACGCCAGGGTATCGGCACGGCAATGGGCGCTGGCAGGTAACAGATTCATCAGGCAACGCGCGGTCAGCGATTTCCCCGAGCCGCTTTCGCCGACAATGCCCAGCTTTTCCTTGCCCAACGATAAAGAGACGCCGCGTACCGCATCAAAGCTGCCGTTACGAGTGGCAAAGGTAATATGTAAATTTTTGATATCGACCAGCATTAGCGCTCCTTGGGATCGAGGACGTCACGTAAACCGTCGCCGAGAAAATTAAAGGCCAACGAGGTAACAAAAATGGCGATAGCCGGAATAAGCGGCACCCACCATTCGCTGAACAGGAAACGCCGCGCGGTGGCAATCATCGCCCCCCATTCCGGTGACGGCGGCTGTGCGCCCATCCCCAAAAAGCCAAGGCTGGCTGCGGTAATAATAATGGAGCTCATATCCAGCGTGACACGTACCACCAGACTTGGTACACACAGCGGCATAATATGGCGCAGCACAATACGCGCCGGGGTTGCCCCGGTGAGACGGCAGGCAGCAATAAAGTCAGTACCGCGTACCTGCATGGTTTCGGCGCGGGCCAGGCGTGCATAAGGCGGCCAGGCGGTGAGGGCGATAGCCAGGATGGCGCTTTCAATACCGGGACGCAGAGCGGCAACAAAGGCCAGCGCCAGGATCAGTCGCGGGAAGGCGAGAAAAATATCGGTCAGACGCATCAGCACCCGATCCACCAGTCCCCCGGCATAACCGGCAACGCAGCCAATCAGCAGTCCCAGTGGCGCGACTATGGCCACCACGATAATGACCATGCCGAGGGTAATGCGTCCACCATAGAGGATGCGGCTATAGGTATCGCGCCCGAGTTCGTCGGTACCTAACCAGTGCAGTGCCGATGGCTTCGACAGGCGATTGGCCAGATCCTGCGCCCCTGGCGAATAATGGGTCAGCAGCGGTGCGCATAGCGAGATGGCCAGCACCAGCAGTACGGTAATCAAGCCTATCAGCGCCAGCGGGTTGGCGCGTAGGCCCAGCCAGATACGATAACGTCTACCCCAGATAGCTTGCCTGCGGGTTTTGGGTGTCTCATCGAGCAGCCATGCTCGAGACCCCGGTCGTGCGGATAAAAGGGTCATTTTACGCGAGGATCCAGTAGTCGATAGAGAAGGTCGGCAAACAGATTAAGCAGCACGTAGATGGCGCCAATCAGCAAGGTGGAACCGATAACGGGGTTCATATCTGCATTCATCAGCGAGACTGTCAGATATTGTCCCAGGCCAGGCCAGGAAAACACATTCTCGGTGACCACAGCACCTTCCAGCAGCCCGGCGTAGGTCAATGCCAGCACGGTGATTAGCTGCACACCTACCGTCGGGAAGGCATGTTTCCAGATCACCCGACTGGCCGACAGGCCCTTAGCGCGTGCGGTAATAATATATTCGCCGCCCAAGGCGTTAAGCATAAAGGTTCGGGTCATTCGGGTGATATACGCCATGCTGAAATAGGCGAGGATCAATACCGGCTGCACCATATGCGCCAACGCATCCCAGAACGCGCCCGTATCGCCGGCCAACAACGAGTCCACCGTCAGTAGCCCGGTAACCTGCGGGATCATATCCTGATAGATAATGTCCTGACGGCCCGGTCCCGGTGCGATGCCCAGCGCAGAATAAAAAATCAGCAGGCTGAGCAAGGCCAACACAAACACCGGCAGCGAGTGTCCGGCCAGGCAGACCACGCGAATGGTCTGGTCGATCCAGCTACCTTGCCGCGTAGCCGCCCATACCCCGAGCGGAATGCCAACCAGCGCGGCAATAATGATCGCCGCGGTGGCAAGCTCAAGGGTAGCCGGAAAGTAACGGGCAATATCGCTGGTGACCAGATTGGAGGTGAGGGCAGAACGGCCCAGGTCGCCGTGGGCCAACTGATTGAGATAGTGTAAAAACTGCATCCACAGGGGCTGATCCAGCCCCATTTCATGACGTACACGTTCGACGACCGACTCCGGGGCATTGTCGCCCACGGCAGCCAGCACCGGGTCTGTCGGCATTACCCGCCCAATAAAGAAGGTAATCACCGACAAGCCAAACAAGGTAAGACAAACGCTGATGCAGGTACTCAGATAACCTTTGAGTCTCATGCTCACGCTTTAACAACCTTATCGTAGGGACTGGTGCTCATCACGGTTAACATCACGCCGCTGATATCATGTCGACAGGCGGCCGTTAAGGTCGGCTGGAACATAATCATAAACGGACTGTTCTCCATATGCCGGGTTTGCAGTTGCTCGTACAGCTTGATACGCGTGGCGGGGTCCGACTCGTGCAGCGCCTGGCTGCTGAGATCGGAAATGGTTTTATCCTGCCAGCTGCAACGCCATGCCAGCGTGCGGCTTTTGGCTTTATCGCTGTTATCGGGATTGCTGCAAAAGGTTTCGGCATTCGAGTTGGGATCAAAATAGTCTGCACCCCATTGCGTCAAGGCCAGCTGTTGCTGACGGGCACGCATTTTGGTCAGCACCTGACGGCTTTCGGCGGCCAGCAGCGTCACTTTAATGCCAATTTCAGCCAGGTTTGACTGAATGGCTTGCGCGATATCGGCAGAAGGCGACGCCGAGTAGTGATCGAGGGTGATCTCAAAACCATTGGGAAAACCGGCTTCTGCCAACAGGGCTTTGGCTTTGGCGACATCGCGTTTATACATTATGGTATTGACCGCCGCCGGAAACCCTTCAGGCAGAAAACTCTGATGGATTTTATGGGTCAGCGGGATGATATTTTTCTGAATTTTTTCGTAGTCGATGGCCCATTTGATGGCTTGCCATACCTGCGGCTTGGCCAGATTAGGGTGAGCCACATTGCCAGATACCATCAGCGTAGCGGCAATCCCTTTTTGTACCAGGGTAAAGTTTTTATCGTCTTTTAACGGGCGTAGCTGTTCGGTGGTCAGGTTGCGGGCAATATCAATATCGCCTTTTTGCAGCATCAGCAACTGGGCAGAAGGATCGGTGATATGACGCATAATGACGCGTTCAATTTTACCCGCCTGCGGATGGTTTTTGTTGCTCTCAAGGATCACGGTTTCACTGACTTTCCAGGTACGCAAGGTATAAGCCCCGGAACCGGCACTGTTGGTTTTCAGCCAGGCATTGCCGAGATCATCGCCTTTTTGATTGGCCAGACAGGCCGATTTCTGCACCACAGAGCCGACGTTGGCCGACAGGCAATAGAGCAGAAAGGATTCAGACGCCGGTTCGGCGGTTTTAATGACCAGAGTTTGCGCATCTGGTGCGCTGATAAACTGTTCAACGTTGTCTTTGGTATAACCAAACTGGTTGATGATATAGGCCGGGCTTTTATCCAGCTTAACCACGCGCTGTAATGAGAAAGCGGCGTCTTCGGCGGTTAATGGTGAGCCATCGGCGAATTTGGCCTGCGGATCCATTTTAAAGGTAAAGGTTTTTTTATCGTCTGAGACGCTCCATGACAAGGCAAGGTCGCCTTCGATTTCATCCGGGGCACTCAGTTTCGGTTTTACCAATAGTTGATAGAGATTGCCGGTGACTTCTTCACCTACGCTTTCGAAGGCTTCATGGGGGTCAAGGCTGGTAATGATATCCAGTTGGATCGCCATCACCAACATGGTTTTTGGCGTCGCAGCAAAAACGCTGTCAAAACTCAGGTAAGATAAAACAGGAATAGCAGTAAAACCGGTAATAAAATTACGCCTTGTGACCATGTTGTCTCCCATCGTGTTGATAGTTAAATTAAAAGTTAAATTTTGTTGTTTCTTACCCTTGACTTGTCGCTCGGGCTTTGCCACTAATGAAAAGCCTGACAGCCTCGCCGCATTGCCCTGTTATCCACAAAAAAAGTAATGTGAAATAGTGCTCAAAGCTGGTGCGCATCACTGATGAATTGCACCCTTAAGGCGCGAGAGCTGATAAATCTATGTCGTGCTTAACCAAGGGTAGACCTTTTTTATGAATAACAAAGTCAGTGAAATCGAGAGCCTGGTACCGGTATTTGACGGCCATAATGATGTTTTATCGCAACTTTGGTTAAACCATCATCAGCAACCGGAGCATGCGTTCCTCCAGGGACCCGCCTGTGGGCAATTGGATCTGCCACGCTGCCGTGAGGCTGGCTTTGCGGGAGGCCTGTTTGCTGCCTATGTTTCTTCGCCCAAATTACCCTCTGTAGCCACTGACTCAGGGGATACAGCAAATATCGTGCCTGGTTGCGGGATCGATACGCGTTTTCTGTTGGAAGGGACTAAAAAACATCCTGATTTTTCGCCTACTCCCGATCTCAATTCTGCGCGCGACGTCACAATTGGCATGATGGCGTTTTTGTTGCGCATCGAAAAATCCTCCGCGGGGGCGGTAAAAATTTGCCGCAGCGCGCATGAAATTCGCCAGGCGATGCAAAATCAGGCATTAGCTGTAGTTATGCATATTGAAGGTGCCGAGGCGATTGACCCGGATCTCTATTTGCTGGATGTGCTATATGCCATGGGTTTGCGTTCAATCGGACCGGTATGGAGTCGTCCAAATATTTTCGGCCACGGTGTACCCTTTAAATTCCCGTCAACGCCGGATCTGGGGCCGGGTCTGACAGATTTGGGTATCCGCTTGGTAAAAGCCTGTAATGAAAAACGGATTATGGTGGATCTCTCTCATCTTGATGAGAAAGGCTTTTGGCAGGTGGCAAAGCACAGCGATGCGCCGCTGGTGGCCAGTCACTCCAATGCGCATGCCCTTAGCGCCCAGTCGCGTAATCTGACGGATAAGCAGTTGGCGGCGATTAAAGAGAGCGGGGGCTTTGTCGGCGTAAACTTTGGTATGTCGTTTTTACGCGAAGATGGCCAAAAGTCACCAGATGCCACCGTCCACGAGATGGTGCGCCATGTAGATTATCTGTTGGAAAAACTGGGTGAAGACCACGTGGGATTTGGCTCTGATTTTGACGGGGTGACTTTAACGCCAGATATGGTGGATGTCAGAGGTTTGCACAAGCTGGTAGCCGCATTGCGTGAAGCGGGCTACAACCAGGCGCTGCTGGAGAAGGTGTGTCATAAGAACTGGATCAAGGTATTGGAGAGGACCTGGGGGGAGTAAGCGGTGGGTTTTTAAATTACTTGTTTGTTTTTGATTGCAAATTTGCTTTTAACTTCAACTTCAAGGTCAAGGTCAGCTTCAAGGTCAAGGGCATTCGCTGCGCTCACTGGGCGGCGGCCCAGACCGCCCAAAGGAGGCGAAGGCGCGCCTCCTTTGGAATCCTGCGCCTTGTCCAAATTGAACAGTGTCGTGCCCTCGGTTGTAGTTCTTTCCAGTGACATCGGTGTGTGGCCTAAACCACGCCGCTGCGCGGTCCCTTCACTCGGTCGCGAGCCAAAAGCGTCTCGCTCCACGTCGCTCAGCGTAGGTTTTGAATCGGCCAGTAAGCATTTAAAGCAAAACCGGCAACATTAAAGGTCAACTGCGAAAGGCAGAAAAGACAAAAAGACAAAAAGACAAAAAGACAAAAAGACAAAAAGACAAAACAGTAGTTTCTGAAACCGTATGGTGTACAGAGCTGACTGGCACATTCAGAGACGGCGCCGCGCGAAGCGGAGGGAGACGTTTTTGGCTCCCGACCGAGCAAGGGGACTGCGCAGCAGCGCGGCTCGTGCCACGCTGGGAGTCACTGAAACATAGCCGGTAATAGGCAGCAGACAAATCAACAACACCAAAAGGCCCAGGATTGTTAAGGAGCGGGCCAGCGCTCCTTAACTCGGTTCGGCACAGCGGGTTAAGCTGCCACCGCTATTATAAAACCGAAACAGCTCCTCGGAGTTAATTGACTTTAAGCCTACTCCGTAAAGAGCGTCTGCTTTAACGCCCGCTCTACACCACGTAATTCTGCCAGACCTTTAAGTCGACCAATTGCCGAGTAGCCTGGATTGGTTTTTTTCTTCAGATCGTCCAGCATCTGATGACCATGATCCGGACGCATAGGAATAGGGCGCAGATCCTGGGTATGGCGGCGGCGCTGTTCCTCAGTGAGGATGGCTTTGATCACCGAGACCATATCGACATCACCGTCGAGATGAGCCCCTTCGTGGAAGCTTCCCGGGGTTTCCTCACGACAGGTCGCACGTAAATGAATAAAGTGAATGCGATCGGCAAAGGTGGCGATCATATTCACCAGGTCATTGTCTTCACGTACGCCGTAAGAACCGGTACACATGGTAAAGCCATTATTGACACTATCCACGGTGTCTTTCAGCCACTGCATATCTTCAATGGTGGAAACAATGCGCGGCAAACCGAGAATAGGACGCGGTGGATCGTCCGGATGAACCGCCAGACGCAGGCCATGCTGCTCGGCCACCGGCACAATAGCGCGCAGGAAATAGGCCATATTTTCACGCAATGCAGCTTTATCAATACCATCATACGTGGCCAGACGCGCACGGAATTGATCCAGCGTGTAACCCTCTTCGGCACCCGGTAAACCGGCAATAATATTGGCAGTCAGCGTCGTTTTGTCTTGCTCGGACATAGCGGCAAAATAGTCGGCAGCCTGCTGCTGTTCCAGCGCTGAATATTGTTCTTTGGCGCCTTCACGTTGCAAAATATGCAAATCAAAAGCGGCGAATGCGGTTTGGTCAAAACGCAGCGCGCGTGAACCGTCCGGCAATAAATAGCCCAGGTCGGTGCGCGTCCAGTCCAGAACCGGCATAAAGTTATAGCAAATGGTATCAATGCCACAGGCTGCCAGATTACGCATCGATTGCTGATAGTTGGCAATATGTTGCTCAACCTTGCCGCTGCGTGTCTTGATCTCTTCATGTACCGGGATACTCTCCACTACCGACCAGACCAAACCTTTCTCGGCTAACAGGGCCTGACGTTTTTTGATCTCGTCAATCGGCCACACTTCGCCATTGGCGATATGGTGCAGCGCAGTGACTACGCCGGTGGCACCCGCCTGACGAACATCATCGAGTGATACCGGGTCATTAGGACCATACCAGCGCCAGGTTTGTTCCATACGTTACTCCTTAAGTAGATATAGGTAGCTGCCAGCAGACAGGCTACAAAAATTATCAGGCAGCGTCTGCCGCTTCGATTGGGTTTTTTACAATAAAGAAATAAGAAAGTGCCCCCGCAAAAGTTACGCAGGAGCAAACCACCAATGCCCAGTTAAAAGAGCCGGTGGTGTCCAGTACCCAGCCGGTAACTATCGGCGCGAATGAGGCACAAATAAAACTGCCAAAGTTCTGGATACTGCTTAACGAAGCCACCATGCGTGACGGAGCAATAATCTGCACCAGTCCCCAGGCGGAGGTACCGGCAAAATGAATAAAGAACAGAGCCAGACTGATAAAGGATACGGCCATTGCCGTACTCGATGACTGGATCACCAGCAGGGTACAGGCAGCAGAGCATATCAGGCCAAAGCAAATCAGCGTCTTGCGGCTTTTAAGCAGCGAGTAACCGAGATTGGCCAATTTATCTGCTACCAGACCGTTAACCAGCATTCCCAGCGAGCCAAACAGGAATGGAATAGCCGCGACCCAGCCGGTATTGGCCAAGCTCAGACCTCGCTCAGCCTGCAAATAGCCGGGTAGCCAGGCCAGATAGAGCCAGCCGGTGTAGTTAACGCCGCTAAAACCGAGGATCATGCCCCATACCGTGCGACGTTTAAACAATGAGCCCCATTCACGAAAACTCAGGCGATTACTGGCCAATGGTTTACTGCCTTGATCAAGATAGGCGGTTTCTTCGGCGTTCAGGCTTAGCTGGTCGCGGTTTCGGTACCAGGCATACCAGCACAGTGCAATGACCATCCCGGCGATACCGATGATTAAAAACATCATGCGCCAACCAAAAGCCAACATCAACGCCACCAGGATCGGCGGGGCAAAGGCCTGACCCAAGGTGGTCGAGGAGTTAAATATGCCCATTGGCAGGCCGCGCTTTTTGATATTGAACCAGTCATTTACCACTTTTACGCCGCTGGGCATAAATGGTGCTTCGCCAATCCCCAGGCCAATACGAAGCATAATAAAGTGGCTGAAACTGCTAACGCTGCCCGCCAGCGCCTGCATGCAAGACCAAAACAGCAGTCCGCCGCCGAGGATCACCCGTGGACCAAAACGATCGAGCAGCAGACCGCTGGGAAGCTGGGAAATACCATACGACAAAGAAAATGCGGATAGCAGAAACCCAAACTGCGTTGCTGATAGACCTAAATCCATACGAATAGTTTGATTGGCAATTGATAACGAACCGCGATCGAGAAAATTGATGATCCCGGCGAGGAACAATAATGTCAGTGAGATCGTCTGTATACGTTTGATTTTATTCGATCTGGCGAGGATTTCTGGTGGTGCGATTTCCAGAGAAGAAGCTTGCATAGCCTGTCCTTACCTGTGATTTATTGTAAAAAAACGAGTGTAGGGTAAACGTTTTTATCATTAATGGACCAATCGTCTGCTGGTCAGGCCACCAGACCTGTGTATCATTCAGGACTATTCAGTGAAATAATGTGATCCAGTCTGCAATATTGATTTTTTATCCCTCGATGCGCCAAAATTTCTGACTGCTACGGCAAAGGTGAATAGCGGGTCGGTATCAGGCTAGGCAGAGCGAGGTGGGTTGATGTATGGTAAAAAC
This sequence comes from Rouxiella aceris, assembly GCF_012933545.1. GTDB lineage: Bacteria > Pseudomonadota > Gammaproteobacteria > Enterobacterales > Enterobacteriaceae > Rouxiella > Rouxiella aceris. Next base: position 320,628 of record NZ_JAADJU010000007.1, read on the forward strand.
ACTAAATAAAATCAGGGCGATCCGGGGAACGCAATGGAATTACCAACGTTAAAAGTGGAACGGCTTTATCGCCAAATCTCAAATTTACTCATTAACTGCATTAAAAGCGGACAATTTGTGCCGGGAGAGATGATCCCCTCCGAGCGCGATCTTTCCAAACAGCTTGGCGTCAGTCGCTCGTCAATCCGCGAGGCACTGATTGCGTTGGAAATCACCGGCTGGATTGAGATCCGAACTGGCAATGGGGTGTATGTCAGCGATCCGCTGCCGCCGCAGCTGGATACGCAAATTGAAGAGGAATTCAGTTTGCAATCGTTGATCAAAGCGCGGCAGATTTATGAAGCTACTAACGCCGAACTGGCAGCATTAAACGGCACCGACGATCAGCGGGAAAAACTGGCAGAGATTAACCGTGAACTGACCCAGCTCAATAGCAATAATCAGGCTTTCCTGAAAGAAGATAAGCGCTTTCATCTACTGATTAGCGAAATGACCGGCAACGAAGTGTTGCGCGATATGATGGAATACCTGTGGAATAAACGTGACTCTACACGTTTTGTTCGTCTGGAATCGCACTATGCCGAAAATGATTTTCCGCTGGAAATGAACGCCGATCACCAGGCGATCACCGACGCCATTTTGGCTCGTGATGCAGTAGCAGCCAAACAGGCAATGCAACTCCATTTACAGCATGTCTACGATCGATTGTTTAATGAATAATTCCGCATTTTTTTAAGCCCTTCCCGCCCGAGAGCGCCATACCCAATCCTGACTGATAGCGGCAGGATTGGGTGAATCCGTCGCAAGGTTACTGATGTTGTGTTTGACCCCATTGCAACATGGCGGAGATCATTGGCTTAAGCACCCCTTGCAACTGCTCGGCCTTGGCCGCGACATAAGGGAAGGGGGCCTTCTCGTCCATATAGTTGCACTGCGCCAGCTCTAGCTGTACCGCATGTTGCTGCTGCGACGGCTGGCCATAAGCGCGGGTGATATAGCCGCCCTTAAAGCGTCCATTCAGCACGTGGCTGAATTTATCCTGGCTTTGGCAACAGGCTTCAACCATGGACATTAACCCCGGGGCACAGCTCTCGCCGCCGTTGCTGCCCAGATTAAGATCGGGTAATCGGCCGTCAAACAGGCGCGGGATCACCGAGGCAATCGAATGGGCATCAAACAGCATGGCATAGCCAAACTGTTGCTTCATCCGCGCCAGTTCCTGCTGCAGTTGCTGGTGATAGGGCTGCCAGACCTCATCGAGATAGCGCTTACGTTCTGCGTCGTCGGGTTGTTGCCCGTCTTTAAAGGTCGGACGACCATCAAACAGCGTGTCGGGATATAAGCCGGTGGTAGCCGTGGCATACAGTGGCTTATCATCCGCCGGGCGATTAAGGTCGATCACCAGGCGAGAATATTGACCAACAAGCATGCTGGCTCCGAGTTGTCGGGCAAAATCGTACAGTTGCGGGATATGCCAGTCGGTGTCCGACAACGGTTGCGCATCGTCAGTCAGACCACGAGCCACCGCAGGTGTCAGGCGAGTGCCGGCGTGGGGAATGCTGATCAGCAGCGGTACGCTACCCTGAGTAAATGTAAAAGGATCGGCAAGACTCATAAACGAATTTCTCCTCGATAAATCACGGTGCAGGGCAACTGACCGCCCAGCCAGTAAACCAGTTCTGCCGGGCGAGCCAAGGGCCAGTGAACAAAATCGGCAACCTTATTGATTTCCAGTGAACCGTGGGTCTGCTGTAGCCCCAGCGCTTTGGCACCATGGTAAGTGATACCGGCCAGCGCTTCTTCCGGCGTCATACGAAACAGGGTGCAAGCCATATTAAGCATTAATCGCAATGACAACGCCGGGGAGGTGCCGGGGTTGGCATCACTGGCCAGCGCCATGGCAACGCCGTGGCGACGAAACAGCGCTATTGGCGGGCACTGGGTTTCGCGCAGCAGATAGTAGGCGCCAGGCAACAGGACGGCGACGGTGCCGCTGGCGGCCATCGCCTGGACATCGCTTTCGGTGGCATATTCCAGATGGTCGGCAGAGAGTGCGGCGTGTCGGGCCGCCAGGGTGCTGCCATGCAAAGCGGATAATTGTTCGGCATGCAGTTTAACCGGCAAGCCCAGGGATTTGGCTTTATTGAATACACGTTCAACCTGCTGCGGCGAGAAGGCCAGATGTTCACAGAAGGCATCGACGGCATCGGCCAGCGACGCTGCCGCTACCTGGGGCAACAAGGTCTCGCAAATCAGATCGATATAGTCATCGGCGCGCCCCTGATATTCCGGGGGAATGGCGTGGGCTGCCAGACAGGTGGCTTTGACTTCAACCTGTTGTGTGCTGCCGAGTGCGCGGATCGCCTGCAGCATCTTCAGCTCACTTTCCACACTCAGTCCATAGCCGGATTTGATTTCGACACAGGTCACACCTTCGGCCAATAGTGGCTGCAGGCGAAAAGCTGCCTGATCAATCAACTGTTGTTGCGTCGCCTCGCGGGTGGCGTTGACGGTAGAGAGGATGCCCCCGCCCTGTGCGGCTATATCGGCATAACTGACGCCGTTAAGGCGTTGCTCGAATTCGCCACTGCGATCGCCGCCGAACACCAAATGGGTATGACAGTCAATAAAGCCGGGGGTGATAATGCCGCCGCCAAAATCTGTGCGCTGTGCTGCGTCAAAATCCGGGCATTGGGCATAAGGGCCAATCCACAAAATTTTTCCGTCTTTAACCGCTATTGCGCCGTTTTCAATGATGCTGTAGCGCCCGTCGCGCAGTGTGACCAGATCGGCTCCCCACCACAGGCTGTCACAGGACATTTTGTTATCGCAAGGGGATGGTGACTGCAAGGGTACCGCCATGAAGATCTCCCAACTGAACGTATCTTGTATAGACAACTACAGGCAAGCTAGCGCATAAATTCAGCGGCGGCAAGCGCCGGGGTAATAGTTTTTTCTTATCACGAGATACTTTCCAAAATGGCAGTTCTCCACTGGCCCGATAAGAAAATTTCGGCAAAATTAGGCTCTATGGCGCGCCGCAAACCCCTTAACCATGACTGGTGAAACGACCAAATAACTGATAGCGCGAACCGGGATAAATCAGACGGGCAGAGGTCACCACCTGATTGCCGCTCCAGGTACGACGATGGATCACCAGGCAAGGTTCGTGTTCTTTCAGTTGCAGATAGCGGCTCTGTGTCTCGCTGGCGCTAACGGCTTCGACCCGATGCTCCCCGGCGGTCAGCGGTGCCACTTTTATCAGGTAGTCATAAGGGGTGTTGTGATTAAACACTTCGCGCAAATAGTCAGGGGCGGTTAATGGATTAACGCAGCGCTCTTCAATTTGCACCGGCAGGTCATTTTCGTAATGCACAATTTGCGAATAAAACATCTCCTGACCGCGGGTAATACCCAGTTGCATCGCCTGATCGCCATTGGCCGGGCGGGCTTCGCAAAGCAGGATTTTGCTGCTGTGCCTATGGCCACGTTCGGCGATTTCATCAGCGATATTATGCACTTCCAGCATTGGCGTATAGACCTTGGCCTCGGCAACAAAAGTCCCCACGCCCTGCATACGGATCAAAAATCCTTCGCTGGTTAATTCGCGCAGTGCGCGGTTGATGGTCATGCGGCTGACACCCAGCTCATTGACCAACTCGCTTTCGGAAGGCACGCGCTGGTGAGGTTGCCATACCCCGGTGCGGATCTGGGTAATAATTGCCTGCTTAACCCGTTGATAAATCGGCGCAGGAGTATCGCTGATCGCGGCAGACAGTTGCGACAAAATTTGTTGTGACACCACCTGTTGTTCAGACAATGGTTGGTCAGACATGTCACTCACCTCACTCAAAATAAAAAATGTGTCATTGAAATTATTTTCAAAAAAACCGCAGTGACAAGTTTACAGTTCTATTTGGCGTATGTATATGTATAGACAAGCTGATGAAAAAAGTGTCGCAGATTGCCATTTTTTGATTTTTTAATTATTCAGGAATATTGCTATGCCCGCATATTTTGCCCCCCGCGCCTTATTGCCCGACGGCTGGGCACATGACGTTCGCTTTGATGTCGATACCCAGGGCATGATCGCGCAGGTTACCTCTCATGCCAACGCAGAAGGCTGTACTCGGCTCAATGGGCCCGTGTTGCCGGGCATGCCCAATCTTCACTCCCACGCCTTTCAACGGGTAATGGCCGGTTTGGCTGAAGTGGCGGGGGATCCGCAAGACAGTTTCTGGACCTGGCGAGATCTGATGTACCGCATGGTCGCTCGCCTGACGCCGCCGCAGGTGGGGGTGATCGCCCGTCAGTTATATATTGAAATGCTGAAAGGTGGCTACACTCAGGTCGCTGAATTTCATTATCTTCATCACGATGTGCAGGGCCAGGCGTACCTCGATCCCGGTGAAATGACCGCCCAGCTCAGTGAGGCAGCAAGTGAGGCGGGTATTGGCCTCACTTTGTTGCCGGTGCTGTATAGCTATGCGGGTTTTGGCGCGCAACCGCCGCAGGCAGGTCAGCGGCGATTTATTCAACATGTTGACGGCTACCTGGCGCAGCAGCAGGTTATCTCTCGTCAGCTTGCCGGGCGGCCAACGCAAAACCAGGGATTATGTTTTCATTCCCTGCGTGCCGTGTCCCTTGAGCAAATGCAGCAGGTGCTGGCCGCCAGTGACCCAACTCTGCCGGTGCATATTCATATTGCCGAACAGCAAAAGGAGGTCAATGACTGCCTGCACTGGAGCGGACAACGCCCCATCGCCTGGCTGTTTGATCACCTTGAGGTGGATGCACGCTGGTGCCTGATCCACGCCACTCATCCCGACGCCAGCGAGCTCAAACAGCTGGCCGTCAGCGCGGCGGTGGCCGGGCTTTGTCCCACCACCGAGGCCAACCTCGGCGATGGCATTTTCCCTGGCGTGGATTATCTGGCGCTTGGTGGACGCTGGGGCATTGGTTCCGACAGTCATGTCTCCCTTAACGTCGTTGAAGAACTGCGTTGGCTGGAATATGGCCAGCGACTGCGTGATACTCGGCGTAACCGTCTGACATTGCCCGAACAACCTGCAGTAGGGGATCTGCTTTATCAGCAGGCATTGGCGGGTGGGGCGCAGGCTTGCGCCATACCCGTCGGCAAATTGGCGGCGGGTTACCGCGCCGACTGGCTGGTGCTGGATAGTGAATGCCCGTATCTTGCCGCGGCCGAAGACAGTCAACTGCTCAATCGCTGGATTTTTGCCGGCGGTACGGCGCAGATCCAGGATGTCTGGGTGGCCGGTGAGATAAAAATTGTTGCCGGTCGTCATCCGCAGCAAGCGCAGGTGGCGGCAGATTTTATCGCGCTATTGCGTTTGCTGGGCCAGGAGGTCTTATGAGTCACTTTTCTGCTATTCACAATACGCTGGAGTTTTTTACGGTGGCTGACTTGGCGGTTACGCCATGGCGTAACGGCGGCGGCGAAACCCGTGAAATCCTCAGTATTCCCGACCAGGCCAGCGATTTTAACTGGCGTGCCAGTATTGCTACTATCGCCGAGGATGGACTTTTTTCGCTGTTTCCGGGGATCGATCGCTCTATTACCTTATTGTCCGGTGAGGGGGTGCATCTGTTTGCCGAAGGCAAGATTGATCATGCCTTAACCAGCATCGCCGAGCCTTTTGCCTTCTCCGGGGATGTGGCGGTGACATCACGTCTGCTGGCGGGTACTACCACAGATTTTAATATTATGACCCGGCGCGGTACTTGCCGGGCGGTGGTTAGCGCCAAACAGCAGGAGTTTTGCGCGCCATTGCTGCTCGGTGGTGTACTGCTGGTGCTGCGCGGTGAATGGCTGCTACAGGGCGAGAACGGCCTGAGCGCACAGCAGGGCGTTGTGTGGTCGAATAGTGAAGATATGACGCTGGAATTATTGTTGCAGCCACAAACAGCCGACGCCTTGCTGATATGGGCGGCCATATTACCGCTATAACCCCTGTCAGGTGATGCGCCAAAATAGCGCGTTGCCTGCACCGAAATAAACCGCAACGGACCGGTGAAGTGCAACAAGGTTGGTGCGAGAAAGTGCTTAACCCGTGGCAACCGTTGATTGCCCGCTCTTTAGAATAGCGCACAGCATTAGTGATAACTGGCATACATCTTGCCTTACTTAATGACTAACTTGTATAGACAAGAATAGACAGTAGCGTGGCTTGCCCCTTTGGTAAGCCAATTTTCTTAAGACAGGTACTTCGACAGGAGTGGCAAATGAGCAAAATGTTATCTAAAGCCGGACTGAAAAAATCCTTCACCTTATTAAGTATGGCGGTAACCCTGGGTTGCGTCAGTGTCGGGGCCGCACAGGCAGCGGATACCCCGGTCGCTATTGGTATTTCTGGCTGGACAGGTTTTGCGCCGCTGACGCTGGCAGACAAGGCCGGCATCTTTAAGAAAAACGGTCTCGATGTCACGCTAAAAATGGTACCTCAACAGTCACGCCATCTGGCGATTGCTTCCGGGGCCTTGCAGTGTGCCGCCACCACGGTGGAAACCTACCTGACCTGGAATGCCGCAGGTGTGCCGATTAAACAAATCGTGCAACTCGATAAATCTTATGGTGCTGATGGCGTTGCGGTACGTCAGGGGATCAACAAGATCAGCGATCTGAAGGGGAAAACCATCAGCGTCGATGCGCCAGGGACTTCGTCCTACTTCCTGCTGGCGTGGATGCTGGATAAAAACGGTATGACCATGAAAGATGTCAAACTGGCCACCCTCGGACCCGATGCCGCAGCACATGCCTTTATCGCCGGTCAAAATGATGCGGCGGTGACCTATGAGCCTTACCTGTCCACCATTCGCCAAAGCCCGGACAAAGGCAAAATTCTGGCCACCACCCTGCAATATCCAATGGTGATGGATACTCTCGGTTGTACTCCGGCCTTCCTGGATAAAAACCCGAAAGCAGCCCAGGCGCTGGTCAACAGCTATTTTGAAGCGCTGGATATGATTAAGAAAGAGCCGGATAAATCCAACGAAATCATGGGTGCCGCCGTCAAGGAAACCGGCAAGCAGTTTGCCGAAGAGTCCAGCTACCTGCGCTGGCAGGACCTAGATCAAAACAAAAAATTCTTTAGCGGCGAGATCACCAGCTTTAGCCAGGAAGCAGCCACTTTGCTTACCGGTATGAAGATCCTGCGCAAAACCCCGGATATCAGCACGCTGTTTGATCCTCAGTATGTCAATAACGTGAAAAAATAGTGATAAAGGAACCCTCGATGCCACGTTCTGTTACTGATATTACGCAGAACCCATCTGGGTCAGCCCCTTACTCGCCGGCACCGCTGCCGGCCAGTAAAAAAGTCTGGCACAACCCGATGATGGTTCCGCTGCGACCGGTTCCCGCGCGTCAGCGCTGGTTCCTGGGGTTCTGTTTTTTTGTGGTGTTTTTTGCCGTTTGGGCATTGGTCACCTTTACCGGCGTCGTCTCGGCGACCTTTCTCGCCAATCCGGCCAGCATGCTTGAAGAGGGCTGGTTATTGTTTACCGAGTTCGGTTTTTCTACCGATATTGGCATGACGGTGATGCGTGTGCTGGGAGGCTTTGTTTTAGCGTCAATCATTGCCGTGCCGTTAGGTATCCTGATGGGGTCCTATAAGCTGGTGGAAGCCTTTTTTGAACCCTTTGTTTCCTTTTGTCGTTATCTGCCAGCGTCAGCGTTTGTGCCTTTGCTGATTTTGTGGGCGGGCATTGGCGAAATGCAAAAAATTCTGGTTATTTTTATCGGTTCCTTCTTTCAGATCACCCTGATGGTGGCCGTTACGGTGGGGGCCGCACGGCGCGATCTGGTCGAAGCCGCCTATACGCTCGGTGCCACCAATCGCAGCGTAGTACGGCGGGTGATTATTCCCGGTGCTGCGCCGGAAATTGCCGAGCTACTGCGGCTGGTGCTGGGCTGGGCCTGGACTTATGTCATTGTCGCCGAGTTGATCGGCTCTTCCAGCGGTATTGGCCATATGATTGTTGATAGCCAGGCGATGCTTAATACCGGGCAGATGATCTTTGGCATTATCGTAATCGGCTGCATTGGCCTGCTGTCTGATTTCTTGTTTAAAGCGGCCAATCGGCGGCTGTTTATCTGGAGTTCACTGAAATGATGCATCCAAAATTAAGTGTCCGCCAGGTCGAACGTATCTTTACCGGCCCAAAGGGTGAACAAACCCAGGCGTTATTGCCGGTCGATTATCAGGTCGATGAAAACGATTTTATAACTATCCTCGGACCTTCCGGCTGCGGTAAGTCTACGCTGTTGCGCATTGTCGCCGGGCTGGACCAGCCGACGCGCGGCGAGGTATGGCTCGACGGTGAACTGGTTGACGGACCGGGTGCCGATCGCGGTATGGTGTTCCAGAGTTATACCTTATTCCCCTGGCTGAGTGTGCAGCAGAATATCTGCTTTGGTCTGCAGGAGCGCGGAGTAAGTAAAGCGGCACAAATCGAGCGCAGCGACTACTTTATTAATAAGGTGGGGTTACGCGGTTTTGAGCATCATTTCCCGCGCCAGCTTTCCGGTGGGATGCAGCAACGTACCGCTATTGCCCGTGCGCTGGCCAATGACCCGAAAATCCTGCTGATGGATGAACCCTTTGGCGCATTGGATAACCAGACGCGGGTAATGATGCAGGAATTGCTGCTGTCCATCTGGGAGTCGTCGCGCAAGACGGTACTCTTTGTTACCCATGATATCGACGAAGCAATTTTTATGGCCAATAAAGTGGCGATTTTCAGTGCTCGTCCTGGCCGTATTAAAACCGAAGTGGCGGTCGATTTCCCGCATCCGCGAGACTATCGACTGAAAACCTCGCCGCAATTTATGGCACTGAAAGCGCGGGTGACCGAAGAGATCCGTGTGGAAACCCTGCAATCTCAGGAACACTAGGCGTCTGGCGGCCTTAGTTGGCCGTCAGGCGGATTATTGAAAGGTTAACGGCGGCACAGTGTCGCAGATTTACACTATTCCCGGGCGGGTGACCGTGCCGGGAAAAAGTTTACATTAACTTGTCTATACAGGAATAGATTATGGCTTCTTCATCCACTGATATGACACTTTGCCACTTGCAACCCGGTGAGGTTGGTTTAGCCACGTTACGTCAGATTTACCAGGGCAACGTGCGCATAGAACTGGCTGATTCAGCCCGCGAAAAAGTGCTGGCATCGCAGCAAACGGTGCAGCGTATTGTTGAACAGGGCCGGGTGGTGTATGGCATCAATACTGGCTTTGGCAAACTGGCGCAAACCAGCATTCCGGCGCAACGCCTGGCAGAGTTGCAGCGCAATCTGGTGCTGTCGCACAGTGTCGGTATCGGTGAAGACTTGCCGGATAACGTGGTCCGCCTGGTGATGGCCACCAAGGTGCTGAGTCTGTCCCGTGGCCACTCGGGTATTCGCATGGAAGTGATTGAAGCCCTGATTACCCTGTTTAATGCCGGCGTCATGCCCTGCATACCACAGAAAGGTTCCGTAGGTGCCTCCGGCGACCTGGCCCCATTGGCACATCTCTCCTTAATGTTGATTGGCGAAGGTGAAGTCCGCGTTAACGGCGAGAAAGTTTCCGCCGTCGCCGGACTGGCCAGCGTTGGGCTGGAGCCGTTTATCCTTGGCCCGAAAGAGGGGTTGGCGCTGCTTAACGGCACTCAGGTTTCTACTTCACTGGCGCTGCGCGGTCTGTTTGAAGGTGAGCGGGTGTTTGCTGCCGGACTGGTGGCCGGTGCCATGTCACTGGAAGCGATTAAAGGTTCGGTCAAACCACTGGATCCACGTATCCATGCTGCCCGTGGGCAAGAAGGACAAATCGCTGTAGCAGCGGCAGTTGCCAGTCTGCTGGAAGGTAGTGACATTGTCACTTCTCATGCCCACTGTGGCCGCGTACAAGACCCGTATTCCATCCGCTGTGTACCCCAGGTGATGGGCGCATGCCTTGATAATCTCAAACACTCGGCGCGTATCTTGCAAATCGAAGCCAATGCCGCATCGGATAATCCATTGGTCTTTGCCGAAAATGGCGATGTTATTTCCGGCGGTAATTTCCACGCCGAACCCGTGGCCTTTGCTGCCGATATTATTGCCCTGGCAGTCGCCGAGATTGGCGCCATTTCCGAACGTCGTATCGCGCTGCTGCTTGATACCGGTTTATCCGGTTTGCCCGCTTTCCTGGTGAACGATGGTGGCGTCAACTCCGGCTTTATGATTGCCCAGGTCACCGCTGCCGCGCTGGCTTCGGAAAACAAGTCACTGGCTCATCCCGGCAGCGTCGACAGCCTGCCAACTTCGGCCAACCAGGAAGATCATGTCTCGATGGCTACCTATGCCGCCCGCCGTCTCGGCGATATGTGCTTTAACACCGCAGTGATCGTGGGCATTGAAGCCATGGCTGCGGCGCAAGGTATCGATTTTAATCGGCCATTGCAAAGCTCGGCAATAATGGAAGCAGAACTGCGCACGCTGCGTGAAAAAGTCGCCTTCCTGGAACGTGACCGCCTGATGGCGCCGGATGTCGAAAATATGCGTCTGTGGGCCAGCCGCGAAAACTGGCCTGCACCGATCCAGTCTTTATTACCAAGCTTTCTCTAACTTTCAATTTTGCCAGGAGTAACACATGACTTCTTCACTGAAAAACGCCGTTGCCCGTGTGGTGCGTGCTCCCCAGGGGACGGAATTAAGCTGTCAGAATTGGCAGATCGAAGCGGCCTATCGCATGATCCAAAACAACCTGGACCCCGATGTGGCAGAACGCCCGCAAGATCTGGTGGTGTATGGCGGCATTGGCAAAGCGGCACGTAACTGGCCAGCATTTGAAGGTATTTTGCACAGCCTGCGTCATCTTAAAGAAGATGAAACCCTGTTGGTGCAATCCGGCAAACCGGTAGGGGTGTTCCGTACACATACCGAGGCACCGCGGGTACTGATCGCCAACTCTAACCTGGTGCCTCATTGGGCTAACTGGGAACATTTTCATGAGCTGGATAAAGCCGGCTTGATGATGTACGGCCAGATGACCGCCGGATCCTGGATCTACATAGGCGCTCAGGGCATTGTGCAGGGCACCTATGAAACTTTTGCCGAAGCCGGACGTCAGCACTATGACAGCAATCTCAGTGGCCGCTGGATCCTCACTGCCGGGTTGGGCGGCATGGGTGGGGCACAACCGTTGGCCGGGGTGTTGGCGGGTGCCTGTGTGTTGGCTATCGAATGTCAGGAATCCCGTATCGATTTCCGTCTGCGCACGCGTTATCTCGACTACAAGGCTTATAGCATTGACGAAGCGCTGGGCATGATTGAAAAAGCCTGCGCCGAGAACAAGGCCATTTCTGTCGGTCTGCTGGGTAATGCCGCGGATATCATGCCAGAGCTGGTAAAACGCGCGCAACAGGGCGGACTGCGTCCTGATATCGTCACCGACCAGACTTCGGCGCATGATCCGCTCAATGGCTATTTGCCGCAGGGCTGGACGCTTGAACAATGGCAACAGGCACGTAACAGCGATCCTCAATCGGTGGTCAAAGCAGCGCGGGCGTCTATGGCCGTTCATGTCCAGGCGATGCTCGACTTCCACGCCATGGGCATCCCGACCGTGGACTACGGCAACAATATCCGCCAGGTTGCCAAAGATGAAGGGGTCGCTAATGCCTTTGATTTCCCAGGCTTTGTGCCGGCCTATATTCGTCCGCTATTTTGTGAAGGCAAAGGTCCTTTCCGCTGGGTTGCCTTGTCTGGGGATCCGGAAGATATCTATAAAACCGACGCTAAACTGAAAGAGCTATTCCCGGATAATGCCAATTTGATCAATTGGCTGGATATGGCCCGTGAGCGCATTGCGTTTCAGGGCTTACCGGCGCGTATTTGCTGGTTGGGTCTGGGTGAAAGACATATCGCCGGACTGGCCTTTAACGAGATGGTACGCAATGGCGAGCTGAAAGCGCCAATTGTTATTGGACGCGACCATCTTGATACCGGCTCGGTGGCGTCACCAAACCGTGAAACCGAGGCCATGAAGGACGGATCGGATGCGGTCTCCGACTGGCCACTGCTTAACGCATTATTAAATACTGCAGGCGGTGCCACCTGGGTCAGCTTGCATCACGGTGGCGGAGTCGGCATGGGCTTTTCTCAGCATGCTGGTATGGTGATTGTCTGCGACGGGACAGAAGCGGCAGATGCCAGACTGGCACGTGTATTGTGGAATGATCCGGCCACTGGCGTTATGCGTCATGCCGATGCCGGCTACCAGCAGGCCATTGATTGTGCGAAAAGCCACGATCTCAACCTGCCAATGCTGTAAATATGTGACGGCGTCACTTAGACGATAATCCTGGTTATGCCTTTAAAAAACAGGTAGTAATCGCCAAGCGGGCAGGGTAGTTATCCTCTGCCCGTTTTTATGGCGGGCATTATCCGTGGAGATATCTTTGTTGTAGTGCCATTCGTTTAGGACGTGGCAAATAGTGCTTTCCTGTCTGTAACGGACAGAGTTCGGCCCGTTATGGCGCAAAGTTTGCTTATCTCACCACGCATGACCATTAGCATGCAGCCTGAAACATCATGACCAAAGTCGACAGAGAGGCAGTAAATGCAAGCACAGAATATTATTTTCCCCGCTCAAATTTTGCGCGGCCCCGGCGTAATTTCCCAACTTGGCGCTATCTGTAGCCGGTTAGGTAAACGCGCGTTGGTGATCGGCGGCCATCAGGCGTTGGCGGCGGTTGGGGACAACATTCGTCACTGCCTGGAGGGCACGTCGGTGACGCTGGTGGGCAGCGAATGGTATGGCGGCGAGTGCAGCGAAGGGCATATTCTGCGTTTGGCTAAACAGGTAGTCGCCTTATCTGCGGATATTATTATCAGCGTCGGTGGCGGAAAATCACTGGATACTGGCAAAGCCGTCGGCGTTGCCTGTCAGATCCCGGTAGTGACCCTACCGACCATTGCTGCGACCTGCGCGGCCGTAACCCCGCTGTCCATTCGCTACTTTGATGATGGACATTTCCGCGATCTCTATCCGTTGCCTCAGGCGCCCGCAGCGGTAATAATCGATAGTCAACTGCTTGCCCAGGCGCCGCTGCGCTGGCTGGCGGCCGGATTGGGCGATACCCTGGCTAAATGGTATGAATTCCGAGCCATCAGCAGTCAGCACAGTGATTTAAGCGGCGTAGCGCGCTCATCGAGCGCCAACAGTCGTATTTGCTATGATCTGATCGCCGCCTATGGCGCGCCAGCCTGTGATGCAGTGCGTGCGGGAAAAGCCAATAGCGAGCTGGACCAGGTACTGGATGCCATCTTTATGTTTGCTGGTTTGACTTCCCTTATGAGCAGCGGTGCCCATGCGGCGGCGTCGCACGCGATATATGAAGGTTTTACCGTCTGTGATAAAACCCGTGAATTTGGTCATGGATTATTGGTCGGTCTCGGTAATCTGTGTTTGTTGGCGTTGGAAGATCGCAGTGATGAGGAACTGCGCGAAGCGGTGTTATTGTCCCACGCCTGTGCCGTGCCTCTGCGTTTAAGGGAAATTGCCGAACTCAATGATCAGGAGCTGGCCAGTATTATTCAAGCTTCACTCCATGCGCCCGATATGCAAAATATGCCGCATGCGGTGACTGCCGATGCGCTGTATGCTGCCTTTGCCCGCGTTGAGTCCATGGCGGATGCGCTGGCACTTTATTAGTTGCGAAGGCGTCAAAAGAGGTTCTCAATAACCTGGGATGAAGCCTCTCTTTTAGCGCTGCTGATGATGATTTTGTTGGCAAATTCTGCCGCTAATTAGCGGCATTTTTTATTTTTAACGAAGTTGATTTAAATATATTTAATTGATAAATATCGATATTTCACCTTTTACTATTGTAAGACTATCGCCTACACTTGTAACTAAATATGCATTCTCAGTCGCTGTTCAACGAACCAATAACAATGACATATACTGGCTGAGCCCTGGAGGTTAACAGCATGATAACCAGGATCTTGAGCGCATCGTTGCTCCTTATCGCTGTCACTACACAGGCAAAAGACTTGGCATTGGGTCTGGATAATGAATGGCAAATCTCTCCTTACCGTGCCACTCGCGTGGATTATTTTCCATTCCCGTTACTTACCTGGACGGGGGATACTTTCTATATTGACGGTGATGAAGCAGGCATCCTGGCGTGGAAGGATGAGTATAATGAATTAAAAATCAAGGGATTATGGTTCGATCGTAGCTACGATCGCGGTGACGGTAATGGTTGGGCAATGCAACAGCTAAATAACCGTCGCACGACCATGATGGCGGGGGTCAGTTATCAGCGTATTACTCCGCTGGGGGCATTATTTGGGCAAGTTGCCGCCGATACCCTCGGCGTAAGCAACGGAATTATGGCGACGCTATCCTGGCAAGCTCTGCTGCCTATCGAGCAATTGGCCGTAATCCCTGCCTTTGGCCTGGACTGGGAAAGTGCTCGCCAAAACCGTTACTATTATGGCGTCTCGGATGCAGAATCTGAACGCAGTTCCTTGCCAGCCTATAATCCAACGGCAAGCCTTACCCCCTGGATCCAGATGGCCTTCGATTATACCTTTTCTCCTCGTTGGGATGGTTATGCCTCAGCGCGGGTGAATTTTCTCGATCAGACGGTGACATCCAGTCCAATGGTCGATAAATCGCAAAGTTATGTAGTTGATGTTGGGGTTAATTATCATTTTTAAGGGCAGGCAGCCTGTCCTGATTCGGGCTGTAAACGCGCAATAGGGAGGACAACACATTGCGGACTCTTCGCCTGGGCTTGACGCTGATTGGCTGGGCCTGTCTTTATGCCATATTAGGCTATATCTCGTTGCTATTGGATGACCCTTATACCCGAGTGGCCTTTGTCTGGTTTCCCGCCGGGGTCGCGGTGGCCGCCTTCTTATTTAACGCCAAACGTCACTGGCCAGCGCTGTTTTTCGCCTTGTTTATCGCACGTATGCTGCTTGATGCCGGCATGTTGCATAATCTTGAAACTTCCTTTGTTTTATCCGCTATCTCCCTGGGTTCAGATTTGGCCGTAGCTTACTGCACCCGTCGTTTTTCGCGCCGAGGTGACGATCTCAATATTATTCTGGTTTGGCTACTCGCCTCGTTGATCATCAGCGCTCTCGCCGCACTGCTGGGGGTCGGATGGCTATCATTCAGTAAGCATATCTCTCTGTCACACTTCTGGGTGTGGTGGGCAGCCAACGTCAGCGGAATTATTGCCGTCAACATTATGTTGGCTGGCTGGATGGTAAACCAGGGCAGCATGACCCGTTTGTCGCGGCCAATGCAACTGGGAATAGGTGTATTGCTTCTGGCGGCAACGCTGCTGGCGACCTGGCATATTTTTAGTCAGTCGTTGAGTCTGGCGGATAATACGGCACTGATTTTCTTGCGTACTGTCTTGCCGATTGTACTTATTTTGCTGTTGACCATTATTGTCGGCAGCAGGGCCGGTTCTCTGACCTTCCTTGTTCTCGCCGCGCTGGTGGTTTTTTATTCCTGGCAGGGGCTTGGTCCGTTCTTTTTAAGCGGTCTGAACAGCAATGAATCATTACTTCTGGCGCAGTGCTATCTGTGTACTATCGCGCTGTTGTTGGTCTTTGTGCGCATTTTGACGCGCAATATCAAGTCGGTCAGCCCTGAGTCGGCGTTTAGCCAACGCTACCATATGGCAATGCCGACCGGCACGTTAACCTGGGACAATCCGGCGCTATTTGGTGCGGTTCGGCTGCCGAACAACCGACAGGGGTTACTGGATGCCGTTGCTCCTGAGGAGGTTAACGGACTGCTGGCCTATTGGCAGCAGGCAATTGATGACGGAGCCAGTCGTTATGGCTACACCTTTCATTTAACGCTGGCAGACGGCAAAAACTTTACCATTTCACAGCAAGAACTGATCCGCGTCGACAGCGAGCAAGGATTTGCATTGATAGGACGATGGAATGTGGTGCACGGAAACTCTCCCGCTAAATAATAAAAGCGAGTATTGAGCATGGTTCAAATTGCGTTGTTACTTTTTGGTACGCGTTTTACCCGCAAGAAAGCGCTACCGTTAGCATTGATCGCGTTGTTGTGGTTAGTCCTCGGGGTGGTCATTATTATTGATGGTCTTGATGGTGTTCGCTATTTTCCATTGCGTACTTTTGGTGCCTTGTTGCTGATCGAAAGTATGGTCACGCTGTTTATGGCTTCCAGTGCGTCTGGTGCGCAAAGGGCAATCTTTACCTTTAAAGGTGGCATCTTTTGTTTTGTTGCACTGATGATCCTCTGCGGTCGTTCAACCAGCGATATGTTGTTGGCGATTTTTTTCGGTTTTAGCTACTTCATTACCGCCATACTGATGATGCTGGCCGCCTGGGTGGTGCGCTTTGAACGCTGGAAACAGACCTTTATCGGCGGGATCGGTCGCTTCGCGTTCGCCGTTTTTCTGGTCACGCCGTGGCCGACCCACTACCACGACACCCTGTCATTATTTATCGGTATGACGCTGATCCTGGGCGGTATCAATACCCTTAATATCGCCTTGAGCCTGCGGCATTTACAGCAGGGCAGTTCTATCTTTCAATTGTTTGCCCCGGTAAGTTTGCTGAAAAATGTTGCCAGACGCCGTCCCGGCAAGGTGTTTGATGCCCGGGATATGGGGGCGCAGGGACAAGGGCTTACGGTCCATATCTGGACGCCGGAGGGCACCTCAGCCAATCCCGCGCTGCCAAGGCCGGTGATCAATCGCTATATTGCTGCTGTCGATAGCAATGGTGTGATCTCCACCGGGCATGCGGCGTTGGAAATGACTCCGGACCTCTATATCAGCCTTTATCCTGCCACTGAAATTGACCGTTCACCGGGGGAATTTTTTAATATCCTGAAGGCGACACAGGAAAATAATGTAGCGGGCGTCTTCCAGCCAAGCTATCGGCATGAAGCAGAAGAGTGGTGCGAATCGACGCGCAAAATTATCTTCTCTCGCTATAACGAAGCCAGCCTGCGACACTTCTGGGAACATTATCGGCAAGATGAAATCTATAATTTGACCTGGCGAAACTGTTCCAGCAGCGTTGCCTTTGCCCTGGAAGCCGCTATGGATGGCGTTCTGGCTTCCCGGCACCATGATTGGTTAGCCTTTATCCGTCTGTTCTTTATGCCCGAGCTGTGGATTGCTGCACAGCTAAGACGGCGGGCGACCACCATGGCCTGGACTCCGGGATTGGTAGCCGATTACGCCCGGGCAATTCGCGCGTTGGTTCATCTCGCCGGGATGAGGCTAAAGCAGGAACAAAAGGCCGCAGAGGGATAACGGCTGACCCGTCCTCTCTAAGGTCGCAGTCCCTGTTGCACCACTGCGCACAGGCGTTGCCTTATGCTAGTGCGCAATTCCTGGACTGCATATCGTCAGGAGCTAGCCCACTGAACGCAGCGCTGCGCTTTGTCCGTTATCCTGTAACGCCTTAAGAAATAGCGTTAATACATTATTTAATGCACTGCCTTTTTTAACTACCAGGCTAAAGGGAGTAGTGATTTTTATTTTATCCGGGGCTAAAGCTTTAAGTCTGTTGCCCCCAAAAAGGTGCATGGCATAGTGTTTTGGCAAAAAGCCAATATAGTTGCCGGTAAGAATAAGCAGGCTGACAGCTTCCACCTGCACCGCGATAGCATTAGAGTTTGCTAACGGCAGATAACTGTTTTTTTCACTGTGATTGGCATAAAAATGGTTGACGATTTCTGCGGATTTTATTTGTTGTTGGGTAATATCTTCATCAGCCAAAAGATAAAACGGATGTTTATCACCGCAGTAGAGATGGGTTATTTCTTCATAAAGATCGTAATAGTCAAAGTCAGGTTTTTCCTGATAGACCGGCATAATTCCGCAGGTAAAGCGACCATCGAGGATGCCGCGTTCAATTTCGTCAAGCTGGGTGGCGTGGAGTCGAATACTGACTTTGGCTGCCTTGCGGTGCATAACGCCAAGCGCATGAATAACTGGTGAATTTTCATCAGTAATGCTGTTGTCGATAATGCCGATATTCAGCTCGCCAAACATATCATGGCGCGCAGTATTTAACTTGTCACGAAACTGATTAAGGGATGAAAACAGATCGAGACAGGCTTGATAGGTAACTTTACCGTGTTCGGTAAGATAAAAACCCTCTCTGCCACGGGTGCAAAGTTTCATACCAAAGCGCACTTCAAGGTCGGAGATTTGTTTACTGATCGCTGCCAGACCAATATTTAGTTCATTACAGGCAGCAGTAAATCCACCGGCTTCCACTACCGTCTTAAAGACACGCAAAAGCTTTAAATCTGCAACACCAATGCCCGCCTGGTTTAAATCACTTTTTGTGGGTGATGTGTTTCCTGATTTGGAAAGTGGACTTTCCATAAAATATATTTACCCCCACTACAAATGACGCCAACATCCAATTAACCAAGATTTCTCAATTAATAAATTTACAAGTGCTGAACAGTTCGCTGCCACGCGTTTTGCTGGTGGGCACCGCGGCAATCAAATTGCCCTTATGCCCCCTGTGACCCGGCCCTGTACAGCCTCTGTGTTAGCAAATTGCAACATCTATGCCATAAAAGGAGTCGTCAATGTCCCAGCCCGTCGATCGTCTGTGGGGTGCTCGTTTTAAACAAGGTCCGGCAGCGGCGCTTAGCGCTTTATCTCGTAGCCCTGACTACTATTTTGCCCTGACCGAATATGACCTGGAGGGTTGTCGCGCCCACGCTTATGAGTTGCAACGCGCAGGACTGCTCGACGATCGGGAAACTCAACAAATGGTGGCGGCGATTGCCCAGATGGCTGCCGACTTTCGTGCTGGCCTGGTACAGCCCAGCGAAAATGATGAAGACGTCCATACCTTTATCGAAAGGGTTCTCACCGAACGTCTTGGTGAGCTGGGTGGCAAGCTGCGGGCCGGACGTTCGCGTAACGACCAGACAGCCAACGATCTGCGCCTGTATCTGCGTGACAATGGTCGCAAGATTGTCGCCGCTCTGCTAGCGCTGCAACAGGCATTGGTCAGGCAGGCCGAATTGCATATTCATACCCTGGCCCCCGGTTTTACCCATTTGCAACAGGCGCAGCCCATCGTGTTTGGCCATCAACTGCTGGCCCACGCCCAGTCGTTTGCCCGCGATGTCGAACGCTTTCAGGACTGGGACAAACGCTGTGCGCGCTCACCGCTCGGTGCTGCTGCCATGGCTGGTTCAGCCATTGCCATGCATCCGGAACTGTCGGCCAAAGATTTGGGCTACGACGGTGCCTGTGAAAACTCCATCGATGCCGTCGCCAGCCGTGACCATGTCGCTGAATTTCTGTTCGCCGCCAGCATGCTTGGCGTCAACCTGTCGCGGATCTGCGAAGAAGTCTGCCTGTGGGCCTCCCGGCAGTTTCGCTGGGTGGAGTTAAACGATGGTTATGCCACTGGCAGCTCCATTATGCCGCAAAAGAAAAACCCCGATATCGCCGAACTGACGCGCGGTAAAAGTGGCCGTCTGATTGGCAATCTCAGCGCCATGCTCACCACCATGAAAGGCTTGCCGCTCTCTTACAATCGCGATCTGATCGAAGACAAACGCAATGCCATCGACAGCGTTGACCAGTTACTGCTGGTTCTGCCCGCCATGGCCGGGATGATCGACACCATGGAGGTCAATGTGGCGCGACTGCGCGAACATGCCCCTGAAGGTTTTACATTGGCAACGGAAGTGGCGGACTGGCTTTCCCGTCGTGGCGTGCCTTTTAAAGAGGCGCACGAAATCACCGGCCAACTGGTGCAGCTTTGCGAACAGCAGCAACTGGAATTACACCAACTCAGCGATACCCAGTTGCAACAGGTCGATAGCCGCCTGTTACCGCAAGTGCGCGACTGCCTGACGCTGGAAGCGGCAATCCATGCCCGCAGCGGTTGGGGCGGCACCTCGCCGTTGCGCGTGGCCGAGCAAATCTCACGTCTGAAAATTGTGCTGCAGCAGCAATCCGCCTGGGTTTCGGCTTACAGCGGTCTATCTCTTTAATCTCAACGGAGTTTGCTATGCCGAACTTACGCGCCAATGTGCCGGAGAACAAAACACCAGTGAGAGATCTCAGCGACTACAGCTACGTACCACAGCGCTACTACGGCCGAATTTTCGCCTCGGTGGTGATCCTGCTGTTACTGGCTTTACTGATCAATGCCTTTGCCCACGGCAAAATTGAGTGGCGGTTTGTTGGCCAATTTCTCACCGCCCAGGCCATTCTGTTTGGCCTGGCTAATACCATTGTCATGTCGATCCTGGCGATGGGGCTGGGGGTGATTTTTGGCGTCATTGTTGCGGTGATGCGCATGTCGCACAACCCGGTATTACGCAGCGTGGCTATTGGCTATACCTGGATTTTTCGCGGTACGCCGCTGATCCTGCAATTGCTGCTGTGGTTCAATCTGGCGCTGATTTTTCCGGTGATCAGCATTCCTGGGCTGTTCACTATTCAGACAGTGGACATTATGTCGCCATTTATGGCGGCGCTGCTGGGGCTGAGTATCAACCAGGGAGCCTATACCTCGGAAGTGGTGCGTGCCGGGTTGATTTCGGTGGACCAGGGGCAGTACGAAGCGGCGAAATCCATTGGCATGACTCGTCTGCATGCGCTGCGCCGCATTATTTTGCCCCAGGCCATGCGGGTGATCATTCCGCCAATTGGCAACGAGTTTATCAGTATGGTGAAGACCACCAGTCTGGCCAGCATGATCCAGTACTCCGAACTGCTTTATAACGCGCAAACCATCTACTTTGCCAATGCCCGCGTAATGGAACTGCTGTTTGTTGCCGGCATCTGGTACCTGGTGGTAGTGACGCTGCTGTCGATGGGGCAAAACCGTCTTGAGCGTTATTTTGGCCGTGGCACCCGCCGCCGTAACAGCTAAGGAGAAGCCAACCATGAAAAACATTATTACCGCGGTCAACGTCAATAAATATTTTGACCAGTTCCAGGCATTGAAAAATATCAACCTCGAAGTCAGACACGGCGAAGTCATGTGCGTAATTGGGCCAAGCGGTTCCGGGAAAAGCACTTTTTTACGCTGTATTAATCAGTTGGAACGCATCGATAGCGGCGGTATCTGGGTCGATGACGAACTGGTGGGCTATCGCATGGAGGGCAAAAAGCTCTACCCACTAAACGATAAGCAGATTGCCCGCCAGCGGCTGAAAACCGGCATGGTGTTCCAGCGCTTTAATCTTTTTCCCGACAAAACGGCGCTGGAAAACATTATCGAAGGTCCGTGCCAGGTATTGCTGCGACCGGTCAAAGAGGCCACTCAGGAAGCGATGGCGTTGCTGGAACGCGTTGGCCTGGCCCACAAGCGTGATGCCTATCCGATGGAGCTTTCCGGCGGTCAGCAGCAGCGCGTGGCCATTGCCCGTGCCCTGGCGATGAAACCCAAACTAATGCTGTTTGATGAACCTACCTCGGCGCTGGATCCTGAAATGGTCGGCGAAGTGTTGGCGGTAATGCGCAGCCTGGCTGCAGAAGGGATGACGATGATTGTTGTCACCCATGAACTTGGTTTTGCGCGAGAAGTTGCTAATCGCGTGGTCTTTATGGATGAAGGCGGAATTATAGAAAGTGGTAATCCGGAAGATGTTTTGCTGAATCCACAAAACCCCAGAACGCAGAATTTTATTTCTGCCGTGCTGATTTAAATACTCTTACACATGGGAATACCTTTATGAACAAGCCAGTGCTGAAGAAAACCTTGTTATCGCTGATTGCCGCCGGTGTGGTGATGAATGCCGCCGTTTGGTCCTCAGCCACCGCTGCCGCAGAATTGAGCCAAAAAGAAGAAATCAAAGTGGCGATGATGCCCAACTACCCGCCGTTGGAATTTAAAGATCCGGCAACCAATCAGCTCACCGGTATGGACTATGACCTGGGCATGGAGATTGGCAAGCGTCTCAATCGTAAAATCAGCTGGCAGGAAATCGGTTTCGAACAAATGGTTAACGCCGTGGCCACCAAGCGCGTGGATATGATCCTCTCCGGAATGACGGATACCAAACCGCGCCAGGACATTGCCACCTTTGTTGACTACTACAACAGCGGTCCGCAGTTCTATACCACCATTGCTCATAAAGACATCAATACCATGCTGGATTTGTGCGGCAAGAAAGTCGGCACCAGCCGTCGCACCACCTTCCCGGCTGAAATTGCCGCCTGGAGTGCAGCCAACTGCGAACCGGCCGGTAAACCGGCGATTGTGGTGGTCGGCGCCGAGGGAACAGCCGATGCGCGTACTCAGTTACGTCAGGGCCGTATTGAAGGCGTAGTGCAGGGCAGTGAAACGCTGCCCTACATTATGGAACTGGAAAAAGATACCTACAAACCGTTGGGCAAAGCCTTTGCCTATCAGGTGACCGGTATGGGCATCAGCAAAGATGATACGGCGCTTATTGAAGGTGTGAAAGGGGCACTGACTGCCATGATCGCCGATGGCACCTATCTGAAAATCCTCACCAAATGGGGTCTGCAAGACGGCGCCATCAAGGAAGTCTCGATTAATAAAGGCAAGTAATCAACTGTAGAGCGGGATAACTCATGACGATATCGACTGCGACCAGTTTATGGCCGCAAGGTAACAAAGGCTGTATGGCACTGGCGTTTGACCTCGATGGTCCAACCGGCGATGCCATGCTTAATGGCTCCATCTGGCACAAGCCTGAGTATTTCACTTTTGGCGGCTATGGACCCTATCGGGCTCTGGCCCGCATTCTCGACTTGCTGGATGACTATCAGCTACCGGCTACTTTTTTTGTGCCTGCCTGGGTGGTCGAGAATTGGCCAAAACAGTGTCAGGCGATTGTCGAGCGCGGGCACGAAGTGGCTTACCACGGCTATCGTCATGAGTCTTTTTACGCCATAGATGCCGAAAAGCAGCGTTGGGTGATGGAAAAATCCCGCAACATCTTCTGGCAGTACCTCGGCATCCGCGCCGAAGGTTTTCGCACCCCCTCCGGCGACTGGCATCAGGATACTCCGGCAATGTTGATTGAGGCGGGTGTCACTTATTCCAGCAGTATGCGCGGCGACGATCGGCCTTATTTGATTAAGGTGCCGGGCTATGATGCCCCGCTGGTGGAGATCCCCGGACGTTGGGAAATGGATGATTATGCCTCTATTGCCTATACCCGTGAGCCAAATTTTCCGTCAGGACTGGATCGCACCGCCAGCTATGCGCTAACGCTGGATAACTGGTGCCGCGAGTACGATGGAGCCATGAACGAAGGCCTCAGTTTAACCACGTTGTTTCATCCAAAAATCAGCGGTAAACCAGGACGCATTATGCTACTTGACCGATATTTTGACCACTTGCGCAGCCGTGATGATGTCTGGTTTGCTCACTGCCGTGACGTTGCCCATTGGTGGAGACAGGAGCATAGCGATGTTAAATAAACAGCCCGCTCTCCTGGACAAATGGCCGCAAGGGAAGCGCTGTGCGCTGGTGATCACTGTAGATTTTAATGATATTCAGGGGATCCTCAGTCAGGTGCCTGCGGTGGCCGGGCGTGAAAAGACGCTGTCGGTGTGGCGCTATGGCACGCTGCGCGGTATCGACCGTCTGTTGGCGTTGCTGGCGGATAAAAATATGCCCAGCAGTTGGTGTGTTCCCGGTATTGTGGCCGATGAACATGCCGATAAAATCAGGCAAATTGCTGCAGGCGGTCATGAATTGGCGACCTGCGGCTATGAATTTGCCAATTTTGATAACTTGACGCTGGCTCAGCAAATTTCCAGTCTGCAGCGCGGTCAGGCGGCGCTAAAAACGCATACCGGCATCCAACCGCGCGGTTTTCGTATCCCGTCAGGCAACTGGGCTCCGGGATTTGCCGATGCGCTCAGCGCACAGGGTATTAGCTGGAGTTCCTCATGGCGCGGCGATGATCTGCCTTACTTCCAGCCGATGAATGACGGTTTGCCCTCTACCCTGGTGGAGTTGCCGCTGCATTATGAACTGGAAGATGAACCCTATTTTGCCTTTAATCTCAGTCCCGCTGTGCCGCCGGCCCAGTCGCGCATTGCTTCCTATAGCCACACTTTGGAAAATATGAAAATGGACTTTGACGGTTTTTACCGCTTTGGCTTGTGCTATGTGTTGCGCTTGCATCCGGAAGTGATCGGTACGGCGGGACGCATCGGTCTGCTGGCTGAACTGCTGGATTATATTACCTCATATCCCGATGTCTGGGTGGCTCGCGCCGATCATCTGGCCGACTGGTGGCTTCAGAGCCAGCCACAAAATGAGGCCAGCCATCCGGCACAAATCTGGCAGCAACATACGCAAAATGGAGTGCAATTATGAGTAAAGGGCAAGATGCACAATCGCAGCTGGTGTCCTTTATCCGCCACACCCGTTTTGAGGATCTGCCCGTTGAACTGGTCGCACGAACCAAGCGTCATCTTATTGATACGCTGGGCGCGGGGCTGGTGGGAGCGACCAGTCAGGTGGCGAAAGAGGTGAGCGCGGTGCTGCTCAGTGAAGGGGCTACGCCGCTGGCAACGCTGTGGGGCCGTAAGGAATATACTTCGGCGCGTAATGCGGCACTGCTTAATGGCATAGCTGCTCATGCCTTCGAGCTGGACGATACTGGCGGCTGTGATCATTCCGGTGCCGTAGTTATCCCGGCAATCCTGGCGATATTGCCTCTGTGTCAGCGGGTAATCAGCGGCGAAGAGTTGATTACTGCCGTGGTGATTGGCTACGACGTGGCGCGACGAGTGCTGGAAGCCTGCGGGGGTTACTCGGCACATAACGGTGCCGGTTGGCACTCCACCTCAACCTGCGGCGTCTTTGGTGCGGCGGCGGCGGCGGCAAGGCTCTTGGCCCTGGACGACAGCCAAATCTCCAGCGCACTGGGGATTGCCGGCAGCTTCAGTGGGGGGCTGTGGGCCTTTATCCACGATGGTTCGCAAAGCAAAAAACTGCATGCTGGCAGAGCCGCCGAGGGGGGAGTGCTGGCGGTATTAAGCGCTCAGGCCGGGATAAGCGGTCCGGGGCAGCTATTTACCGCGCGCTGGGGCGGCTTTCTGCAAACCCTGGCCCCGACAACGGCCGAGCCCGCAGCACTGGTGGCAGAACTTGGGCAAGTCTGGAAATTGCTGCGTTGCTCAATCAAGCCTTATGCCTCCTGTCGTGGTACTCATTCAGCGATTGACGCAACTGGCATATTGCTTGAACGTCTGGCTGTTGCCGGTAGTGATATTGCCGAGGTGCAGATCACCCTATCGCCTTTCCTCTATGAGATGTGCGGTGATGAGCAAATCAGCTCGCTGGCGGCGGCGCAAATGAGTATCCGTTATGCGGTGGCAGCACGTCTGGTCTACGGACATGCCGGGCTTGATGCCTACGGCGGCACTCAACGACGCGACCCCGTGTTGTTGGCGGCTATCGCCCGGGTCAATTTGCAGGTAGATCCGACATTTAGCGCCGACGGAGAACCGCTGGTTACCCTGGTGAGTAAGCAGGGTGACCGCCTTAGCCTGCGGGTCGATATTGCGCTTGGCGCCCCGGCTAACCCGGTCAATGACCAGCAACTGTGGGATAAATTTATCTCTCTGGCAAGCAAGGCACTTCCGGAGGAACAGGCCAGGCATTTATGGCGTGCGGTACTGTCGCTGGAAGCGTGTGACGACGTCAGAGTGATTGAAGCTTTACTGCGGTGAGGCGGTCCGGGGTTCTTCAAGGGAGGGCCCTTGAGGATCCCCGTAGGAGGGGCTGTTTTAGAAACAGGGAAATCTTTTGTGGGATGGCTTAAAAGTCAATTTACTCCGAGCAAAGGGTTTCGGTTTTAATTGCAAATTTGCTTTTAACTTCAAGGTCAAGGTCAAGGTCAAGGGCAAGGGCATTCGCTGCGCTCACTGGGCGGCGGCCCAGACCGCCCAAAGGAGGCGAAGGCGCGCCTCCTTTGGAATCCTGCGCCTTGTCCAAATTGAACAGTGTCGTGCCCTCGGTTGTAGTTTTTTCCAGTGACATTTGTGTGTGGCCTAAACCACGCCGCTTCGCGGTCCCTTCACTCGGTCGCGAGCCAAAAGCGTCTCGCTCCACGTCGCTCAGCGTAGGTTTTGAATCGGCCAACAAGCATTTACTGAAAAACCGGCAACATTAAAGGTCAACTGCGAAAGATAAAAAGACTAAAAGACAAAAAGACAAAAAGACAAAAAGACAAAAAGACAAAAAGACAAAAATTTTGCCGCTGAAACGGCACGGTGTGCATAGTTGGCTGGCACATTCAGAGACAGCGCCGCGCGAAGAGGAGGGAGACGTTTTTGGCTCCCGACCGAGCAAGGGGACTGCGCAGCAGCGCGGCTCGTGCCACGCTGGGGGTAACTGAAACATAGCCGGTAATAGGCAGCAGACGAATCAACAACACCAAAAGGCCCAGGATTGTTAAGGAGCGGGCCAGCGCTCCTTAACTCGGTTCGGCACAGCGGGTTAAGCGGCCACTGCAATTATAAAACCGAAACAACTCCTCATAGCCCATTGACTTTAAAACACAAATTACCATTTAAGCCCAACCCGAAACAGCTTCTCTAAAGCCAATGGCCTTTAAAACCAAAAATTGCCATTTAAGACATGCTTGCTGGCACATTCAGAGACGGCGCCGCGCGAAGAGGAGGGAGACGTTTTTGGCTCCCGACCGAGCAAGGGGACTGCGCAGCAGCGCGGCTCGTGCCACGC
>NZ_JAADJU010000008.1 GCF_012933545.1 Rouxiella aceris
ATAAATTGTTAAAGAGCGTTCGTTACGGGACTATTTATCCGGTAACGTGGGAGGCAGATAATACGCTTTCCCACTGAAGAGTCAAGTCTTTTTCTCTTGCGAGACGCGGTGTTTTCACCGGACCAACTCTTCACTGCCTGGCGACTTGGTTCTCGTTAGAGGAGTCGTTGTTCCCGGTCAGTGGAGGCGCATTATAGGGAGTTCTCAGAAGGCCGCAACCCCTAATTAGAGAAAAACGTTCAACCGTTTCTTTTTTCTACAAAACTGCCTGTATCGGACAATAAAACAGCACCTTTCACCGTAATATCTCCAAAAACATGGCTTTTAGTGGGGTAGACTAGTTTGCATAATTAGACCTTCAATCGCACAGGAAGCCATTACATGCCACTCAACGCTCAACAACAGGCGGCGCAGAGAAACCTTTCTTATCTGCTTGCCGAGAATATTGCACAGCGGGTTTTGTCCGGGGAGTTTGCAGAGGGAAGTATATTGCCTGGTGAAATTGAACTCGGTGAACAATTTGGCGTAAGTCGTACAGCGGTACGTGAAGCGGTCAAGACGTTAAGCGCCAAAGGTATGCTGTTAGCCCGCCCGCGCATCGGCACCCGTGTGATGCCGCAAAGTAACTGGAATTTTCTCGATCAGCAACTGCTGACCTGGTGGATGACCAATGAAAACTTTGATCAGGTGATGTCACACTTTGTCTTGCTGCGTACCGCACTTGAACCCCAAGCCTGTTCACTCGCCGCCCTGCAGGCAAACGCAGATCAAAAACAACAGCTTTCTCTATATATGGCTGAAATGCGCGAACTGCATGCAAACTTTGACCGCGAACGCTGGATTAAAGTAGATGCACAATTCCATCAGCTGATTTACGAAGCAAGCAAGAACCCCTTCCTGACTTCTTTTGCCAATCTGTTCAGTTCGGTCTATCAAAGTTACTTTCGGGCGATTACCGGTCAGGAGGTGATCAAGCTGGAACATCATCAAAAGATTGTCGATGCCATTCTGGCCGGTAACGCGCAAGCCGCAATGGACGCCTGCGTTATTTTGCTGCGCGAACCGATTATTTAGCTTTTATTATCACCGAACCTCGAACCACCAGCTCAGGCGTTAATACCAGGATCTGCGCTTCGGCCTCTGGCTCCTGTAAACGGTGTAATAAGGTATCTATTGCCAGTTCCCCTAATTCGTCTTTTGGCTGATGAATGGTCGTCAGCGGGGGAGTCAAGTATTGCGCGAGCTGAATATCATCGTATCCCACCACGGCAATATCTTCGGGGATACGTAATTTATGCTGATAGATAGCCTGATATACGCCCACGGCCATAGCATCGTTGCCGGCAAAAACGGCTTGCGGCGGTTCTGGCAGTGCCAGCAATGTGTGCATGGCGGCCAACCCACCAGCAAATTCAAAATCACCGGTCACTTCAAAACCCGGCAGGATAGCCAAGCCGGCATCTTGCATCGCCTGGCGAAACCCTGCTTGCCGCTGAGTCGCGGTGGTTTTATCCAACGGCCCGGTAATGCAGGCGATGCGCTGGTATCCCTGTGCAATAAGGAATTCCGTGGCCATCTTGCCACCAATAAAGGCATTGTCCTGAATAATGTCATTCACCCCGGCAAAGGGAGCCCAGTCCATCATGATCACCGGAATAGAAGGATAACGGCTTAATGTTTCTTTCGACGGGCAGTGATTTTCAGTAAACATCATGATCAAGCCATCTACCCGCTTTTGCAGCAATGTCTCAATACTGCGATTCATCCGCTCTTCGTCACCATTGGTATTACACAGGATCAGGCTATAACCGCGCTCATAGCAGCTACGCTCAACGCCCTGCACCACTTCGGAGTAAAAGGGGTTACTGCTGGAGGTGATTAACATACCAATGGTGCGGGTCTGATTGATTTTCAGACTGCGCGCCAGCGCGGAGGGAGCATAATTAAGCTGAGCAATGGCAGCGTTGATTTTTTCGCGGATCGACTCACTAACAAAGCGATTATTATTAATCACATGTGAGACTGTCGAGGTTGAAACGCCCGCCAGGCGGGCGACATCTTTCATGGTCGGCAACTAGGACTCCTGATGCGCTAAAAAATCATCAATTTCATGGCGCCAGGGAACTGAAGCCTGAGCTCCGGCACGCGTCACAGCAATGGCGGCAGCGGCATGGGCAAAACGGACGGCAGCGTCCATCGGTTTTTCTTCGAGTAGCGCGGTAACTAAAGCACCATTAAAAGTGTCACCGGCGGCGATGGTATCAACGGCTTTGACTTTAAATCCTGGAATATTTTTACCCTGGCCTTGCTGGCTCAACCATACGCCTTTGCTGCCCAGAGTAATCATTACTGTGGCGATACCTTTATCATGCAAAATCTGCGCGGCACGGGCGGCATCGTCTTCGCTGGTAACTTTTACTCCCGTCAGTTTCTCGGCTTCGGTTTCATTCGGGGTGATGATATCCACCAGCGATAAAAGCGTATCGGGTAACTCACAGGCTGGCGCTGGATTTAAAATTACCTGGGTATTGTGCTGTCTGGCAAGATGCGCAGCGGCAATCACCGATTCCAGCGGTGACTCAAGCTGCATTAATAAGGCAGAAGCTTCTACTATCTGTTGCTGATAACGGTCCAGGTAAGCGGGTGTCAGGGCTTTATTGGCACCGGCATCAATGCCGATCACATTTTCAGCTTCAGCATTAACGAAAATCAACGCCACGCCGGTGGTCATATTGGCAATCGCTTCTACCGGACGGGTATCAATATGGTCACTGGCCAGCTGCTTGCGAATGCGTTCACCAATGTCATCACTTCCTACGCAGGCAATAAAAGATATATCGGCGCCACTTCTGCCCGCGGCGACGGCCTGGTTGGCCCCTTTACCACCAAAGGCAACATTATATTGCGAACCGATCACCGTTTCGCCCGGCTGCGGAAATTGTCTGACATTCAGGATATGGTCAGCATTAATGCTTCCCAGAACCACCAATTTACCTTTACCCATTGCATTCATTCCTGAGTCTGATGCGCCACCCACTCAGGTGGCGCAGTATCGCGCAAACTATTGCGATTGTTTTAGCGCACTCAATACTGAGTGCCAGGCAACATTACGGCTTGGTAACCAGTTTGAGATCAACCGGGATAATAGTTGGCACTTTCTGACCTTTCAGCACTTTATCAGCGGTATCGATGCCAATAAGACCAATTTGATCAGGACGTTGCGCCACGGTAGCGCCCATCTTGCCGCCATTTACCGCTTTGATGCCATCTTCGGTGCCGTCAAAACCTACCACCAGCACATCAGACTTGCCTGCGGTCTGTAAGGCGCGCAGTGCACCCAGGGCCATTTCATCATTTTGTGCAAATACTGCCTGCACTTCAGGGTGAGCAGTCAGCAGGTTCTGCATGACGTTCAAGCCTTTGGTACGATCAAAATCAGCAGGCTGGCTGGCCAGAATAGCAAAATGGTGTTTTTCGGCAGACTGTTTAAAACCGGCGCCACGTTCACGCGCAACCGAAGTCCCGGCGATCCCTTCCAGTTCGATCACTTTGGCATTTTCACCCAGTTTTTTGGCAATATAGTCACCGGCCATTTTACCGCCAAAGGCGTTATCTGAAGCGACGTGACTGATCACCTGACCTTTGCTGGCCTGACGGTCGAGGGTGATCACCGGAATATTAGCCTGATTGGCCATGGCGACCGCGTTGCCTACCGCGTCAGAGTCGGTTGGGTTGATCAGCAGCAGCTTGGTGCCGCGAACCGTCAAGTCCTGCACGTTAGCCAGCTCTTTTGCCGGGTTGTTTTGCGAATCGAGTACCACCAGGTTGTAACCCAGTTTATCGGCTTCTTTCTGCGCACCGTCTTTCATGGAAACAAAGAACGGGTTATTTAGCGTAGAAACCACCAGCGCGATAGTGTCCTTAGCCAGCACGTTGGCACTAAATGATGCAGTGATAGCAGCAGCAGATACCCATATTGCAATTTTCTTCATGGACATAGTCATTATCTTTTTTCCTGTAGGGGAGGTTATTTATTACTTTTGTTGTCTACTAAAACAGCAAGCAGAATGACAACGGCTTTAACAATCATCTGATAGTAAGAAGAAACACCTAATAAATTCAGTCCGTTATTCAAGAACCCCAGGATCAGTGCGCCCACCAGGGTACCCATAATGCGTCCTTTACCACCGGACAAACTGGTGCCCCCCAAAACAACGGCGGCGATGGCATCAAGCTCATAACCGGTCCCGGCAGTCGGTTGGGCAGAAGAGAGACGGGCAACTTCAATAATCCCGGCCAACGCGGCTAGCAGGCCACACAGGGAGTAGACGATAATTTTGACTTTATCGACGCTGATCCCGGATAGACGCGTAGCGGCTTCATTACCGCCAAGGGCATAGATATAGCGCCCGAGACGGGTATGGTGCAGCATGTACCAGGCAGCAATAAACACCACCGCCATCAGCCATACCGGTGTTGGCACACCCAGCGGACGTCCGATACCAAACCAGCCAAAGGCATCGGCAACATCATTAAAGCCGGTACTGACCGGACTGCCGTTGGTGTAAACCATGGTGACACCGCGTAACAGCAGCATCATAACCAGTGTGGCAATAAATGCCTGTACCTTGCCCTTGGCTACCACCACGCCGGTTACCGCACCAACCGCAGCACCCAAAGCCAGTGATGCAACCACGGCCAGAATAGCGCTGGACTCAAAACCCACTACCGAAGCAGCAACGGCACCGGTTAATGCCAGCAACGACCCCACCGAAAGATCAATGCCGGAGGTCAGAATAACCAGCGTCATCCCCACCGCCATAATGGCGTTTACCGAAGTCTGCTGCAGAATGTTAAACAGGTTATTAAGGGTGAAAAAGTTCGGGCTCATGGAAGAGACCACCGCAATCAGCACCAGCAGCGCAATCAGCGACTTTTGCTCTAACAACCACTCTTTACTGATCCAGCTCTTTTTGGCTGGCAATGTCTGAGAACTCATATCTGATTACTCCTGCTTCACGCCGTATTGCTTGCCTACGCTGGCCGCCATCAAGACTTCTTGCGTAGCCTGTTCAATGGTGAATTCACCGCTTAACTGCCCTTCATGCATCACCAGGACGCGATCGCTCATGCCAATCACCTCGGGCATTTCCGAAGAGACGAGAATTATGCTCAGGCCTTCGCGCTTGAACTGATTGATTAACTGATAGATCTCTTTTTTTGCCCCGACATCGACGCCGCGCGTAGGTTCGTCGAGGATCAGCACCTTGGGTCGCGTCATCAAGCCACGGGCAATGGCGACTTTTTGCTGATTGCCCCCGGACAACAGGCCAATTGGCTGCATCATCGACGGCGTTTTAATATTGAATAAACGGATAAAATCACCGACCGTCTGCTGCTCTTCGGCGTGTTTCAAACCACCACCAAAACGGCAGAAGTAACGCAGCGCGGTCAACGACATATTTTCTTTGACTGACATGCCCAGCACCAGACCGTCACGCTTACGGTCTTCAGAGATATAGACAATGCCATTGGCCAAGCCATCCTGCGGCGTGCGGGTTAATACTTCGTGCCCATCGAGAGCCACGCTACCTGCAGTTTTCTTGTGGGCACCGTAAAGGATTTTCATCAGTTCGGTACGCCCGGCGCCCATCAGGCCAGACACGCCAAGGATCTCGCCACCGTAGAGTTGGAAACTGACGTCTTTCACCCCTGGCCCTGACAAATTCTTGACTGATAAACGCAAAGGGCCGCGCGGCTGGTTCAGACGCGGATACTGTTCTTCCAGGCGTCTGCCGACCATCATTTCGATCAGCGTATCTTCCTGCAATTCGCTGACCGGACGTTCGGCAATAAACTGGCCGTCGCGGAAAACAGTCACATCATCGCAAATCTCAAAAATCTCTTTCAGGCGGTGAGAGATATAAACCACCCCACAGCCTGCTGCTTTAAGCTCGTTAATAACTTTAAATAACGAGGCGGTTTCGGTATCGGTCAGCGCATCCGTCGGTTCATCCATAATGATGACCCGCGATTCAAAGCTCAGTACCTTGGCGATTTCGACCATTTGCTGATCGCCGATGGAGAGTTCGCCCACCAGACGATGGCTGCTGTAGCGCAGATTCAAACGCGCCAGCAGCTTATCGGCTTCGGCATACATCTTTTTCCACTCAATACGACCCAGACGATTAACAAACTCACGGCCGAGAAAAATATTCTCTGCGATGGTCAGTTGCGGGATCAGATTCAGTTCCTGATGGATAATGCCAATGCCGGCAGCCTGAGATTCTCGGGGCCCCTGAAAGCTGGCCTCTTTACCGAGGAAATGCACGGAACCGGCGTCCTTTTGATAGATACCGGTCAGTACTTTCATCATGGTGGATTTGCCCGCACCATTTTCACCCACCAGCGCCATCACTTTTCCCGGATAGACGCTAAGTGCAGCCCCTGAAAGGGCCTTCACGCCGGGAAATGCTTTATCAATCCCTGAGAGTTGCAGCAAAGGTTGCATAAGTGCCTCAGAAAGTGACGCCGGCACACAGGATAATGTTGGCATAAGGCGAACACTCCCCGCTGCGGATCACTGCGCGACTGGTTTGACTTTGTTGTTTGAAAGCCTGGTGGCTGACATATTCCAACGTAATGGTATTTCCCTGGTGTTGCGCAAGCTGTTTTACCTGTTTGAGTAACGCCTCATGGAGCTCAGGATTTTGTTTGATGATTTCCTCGGCGAGAATGGCATGCTCAACCTGCATCTCATCGGTCACCACCGTGAAAACCTGTAAAAATGTAGGCACCCCGTGAGTCAAGGCGAGATCGATACGCTGAGTCATGGCGGGGATCGGTAAACCGGCATCGGCAATAACCAGGCGATCGGTATGGCCCAAACTGGCAACGAGGTGAGAGATGTCGGCATTTAGTAACATGGCTTTTTTCATTATCAGCTCCAACAGCGAAACGTTTCGCTCGTCTTTGATTCTAGAAAATTTAAGCAACATGGCAACCGACAAACCATGAAACTGTGATCGCCGTCGAAACGTTTCGCTGACTTCCCGGCAACATAAGTTAAATCAGCTTGCCTGCAAGGCAATCGGGCGGGAAAGTGGCGTGAGCATAAAAAACGCCGCAGAAGATTTCCCCTGCGGCGCTGATAAAAGCAACAAAAAAGACGGTTAAATTTCGACCTGGGTACCCAGTTCGATAACTCGGTTAGGCGGGATTTCAAACTGGTCCGCGGCGCGCAATGCATTACGGCTAAGGGCAATAAACAGCTTGCCGCGAAAGTAGAGATACCAGGGGCGTTTGGTCAGGATCAACGACTCGTGGGACATAAAGAACGAGGTTTCCGTCATCCGACACGACAATCCCTCCAGGCCGCAGCGATGGAAGACTTCCTCGACGTTAGGCGTCTCTTTAAACCCGTAGCTGGCCACCACCCGCCAGAAGGTCGGGGACATCTGTTCAATAGTGACACGCTTTACATTATGGACATAAGGCGCATCCTCGGTGCGTAAAGTCAGCAAAACCACGCGTTCATGCAGCACCTTGTTGTGTTTGAGATTATGCAGCAAGGCAAAGGGGATAACGTTAATGGCGCGGGACATATAGACTGCAGTACCTGGTACACGCACTGGCGGCGATTTTTCCAGTGAAGCTACCATGGCTTCCAGGGAGTTGCCATGTTCATGCATGCGACGCATAAGACGAAAGCGCTCGCTCTTCCAGGTGGTCATGACAATAAACATCGCCAACGCCAACACCAGCGGCAACCACCCTCCGGAGAAGAATTTGGTGGCATTGGCGGCAAACATCGGCACATCAATAAACAGCAGCGCCACCAGCAATATGGCAACGATAAAACCTTTCCAGTGCCAGTTTTTATAGGCCACGGTACAAGACAGAATACTGGTCAACACCATTGTCCCGGTGACCGCAATACCATAAGCCGCTGCCAGATTGCCGGAATGCTGGAAGCTGACAATGACGATCACCACGGCGATATAGAGCAGCCAGTTGATCACCGGAATATAAATCTGCCCCGCTTCCATCTCGGAGGTATGAATAATGCGCATGGGTGGCAAATACCCCAGACGAACTGCCTGACGCGTTAACGAGAATACGCCGGAGATCACCGCCTGTGAGGCAATAATGGTCGCCAGCGTCGCCAGTATTAACAACGGGATCAATGCCCAATCCGGGGCCAGCAAAAAGAACGGGTTCTTAATAGCCTCTGGATTTTTCAGTAACAGCGCACCCTGACCAAAGTAATTTAAAATCAGTGATGGCAATACCACGCTAAACCAGGCCAGGCGAATGGGCAGTTTGCCGAAATGTCCCATATCGGCATACAGCGCTTCCACACCGGTAATCGACAGCACCACCGCGCCAAGAGCAAAAAAGGATAGCGCTTTATGCTTAATAAAAAAGTTCATCGCCCACATAGGATTTATGGCGCGTAAAACTTCAGGGTTATCGATAATACTGTTGATACCCAGCAGGGCCAATACCAAAAACCACAGCAGCATAACCGGAGCAAAAAGTTTGCCTACAATACCGGTGCCGTGTTTTTGAATAAAAAACAGTAACGTCAAAACCGTAATAGAAAGGGGAACAATATAGGGGTCGAGATTTGGCGCAATAATTTGCAGACCTTCCATGGCGGAAAGGACCGAGATTGCGGGCGTGATGACCACTTCACCATAGAAGAAGCTGCCGCCAATCAAACCGAGGATCACCAATACGGCGGTCGTCTGCGCCGACGTGTTTCTTCCCGCCAGCGACATTAACGTCAGGGTGCCACCTTCGCCGGCGTTATCAGCACGCATAACGTACGAAAGATATTTCGCCGAAACGATAATGATCAGCATCCAAAAGATCAGTGAGAGAAAACCAAAAACAACGCTAGGTTCAACGTTAAAGCCATAGTGTTCTGAAAAACACTCCCTTAAGGTATAAAGAGGGCTGGTACCGATATCACCATAAACCACACCGATGGCGGCCAGGGTTACTGCAGGGAGTGACCGTTTATGTTCTGTGCTCATAATTGGTTTCTTTTATGCTTTATCGTTTGGATAACATTTAGTGTTTGGCTAATAATAACGCGTTTTCCGCTAACAAAATTCTGCCAAAAATTCACTAGCCAAATGGTCAGCAATGCCTTAGCCCCACCAAAAGCCGCACAGTATGCACGAATAAACAAGATTGCCTACCCTTTACTTTAAAGACAAGT
Organism: Rouxiella aceris; assembly: GCF_012933545.1. Classification (GTDB taxonomy): domain Bacteria; phylum Pseudomonadota; class Gammaproteobacteria; order Enterobacterales; family Enterobacteriaceae; genus Rouxiella; species Rouxiella aceris. Next base: position 9,230 of record NZ_JAADJU010000008.1, read on the forward strand.
AAACATTTCATCGGATTGGATCACATATCCGTTCACAACAGAATTTTAATCATCACCCGGCTATATCTCCAAAAAAAATCATGGTTTATTATCAAGTTGCACTCCAGGCTTCTATCACTTCCGTGACAATTTAAGGCAAATAAAGACATATTATGGCGCAATCACCCCTTTTGGCAGAAAGAATCACCCGACTGGCCAACGCGTTGGAACATGGCCTCTATGAACGACAGGATGCCATCCGCCTGTGCCTGCTGGCGGCCCTTTGCGGTGAGAGCGTATTTCTGCTCGGGCCACCGGGTATTGCCAAAAGTCTGATTGCCCGGCGGTTAAAATATGCTTTTCGCGGAGCCCGGGCTTTTGAATACCTAATGACCCGCTTCTCGACGCCGGAAGAGGTATTTGGCCCGCTTTCGATCCAGGCGCTAAAAGATGAAGGGCGTTATCTGCGACTGACACAAGGTTATTTGCCGGAAGCAGAAATTGTGTTTCTGGACGAAATCTGGAAAGCCGGTCCGGCGATCCTCAATACGCTGCTGACCGCCATTAACGAAAGACGTTTTCGTAATGGCGACAGCGAAGAAGCGATACCGATGCGATTGCTGGTCAGTGCTTCGAACGAACTGCCGGAAGCCGATGGTGGCCTGGAAGCGCTTTATGACCGTATGCTGATCCGGCTTTGGCTTGACCGCGTGCAGGACAAACAAAACTTCCGATCGTTATTGACCAGCAGCCATGCAGAAAACACCCACCCTGTTGCCGAAGCACTGAGTATTGGTGATGAAGAATATCGCCAATGGCAGCATGAGATTGAAAAGGTGACCTTAAGCGATCACTGTTTTGAACTGATCTTTCAATTGCGCCAACGACTGGCGGCGCTGGAAACCGCACCTTACGTCTCGGATCGCCGCTGGAAGAAAGCGCTGCGATTACTGCAGGCCAGTGCCTATTTCAGCGGTCGCCCCGCCGTGACGCCGGTAGATCTGATCCTGCTAAAAGACTGCCTGTGGCATGATATGGGGTCCTATCATTTATTACAGGCGCAGATCGAACAGAGCATTACCGAGCAGGCCTATCAGCAGCAAGCGCTAAGTCTCAAGATACAACAGCTCAATCAGCAATGGATGCAGTACCAACAGCAGCAAAACAGCCGCCAGGCATTAAAGGTGAGCAAAAAATCCGGCATCTTTAACCGCCGTCCGCAATATCAGCTCCCCGATGCGCTATCGGCCACCAGCCTGACCTTGCTTTTACAGCAACCGTTGCATCTGCACGAAATCCGTGTCACCCATGTGCTGGTGGAACGTGAACAGCTGGTTGAATGGCTAGCCAGGGGCGGCACATTAAAAGCCAAACTCAACGGCATTGGTTTTGCGCAGCCACTCGATATCGAAGTCGACGATAAGCAACAACTGGTGGTCCATGATATCAGTCGTCAGCCAAGCTTGGTGAATATACCAGGAAATCAGCATATTACCGTACCAGATGAGATGAAAAACACTCTGGCGGCGATAGGCGAAACCCTGACGCAGCAGCGACAACAGTTTAGTCAGCATCACCCCTGCCTGTTTGTACCCGTTGAATGGACCGCTAAAATTGAAGCCAGCCTGATCCGGGTGAGTGAACAATTCCAGCAACAGCAACAACTGTTTGGCAGAAGTTAAACCATGTTTAGCCTGGAAACGCTGGATCTGATGCTGGCCATCAAGGAAGCCGAACTGATCGACGAACTGATCCTGACGCTGCTGGCAACCCCACAGTTGGCGGTTTTCTTTGAGAAATTTCCCCGGCTAAAACGTGCGTTGAGTAAAGACCTGCCGGCCTGGCGATTTCGCCTGCAGCAACGTATCCATGACACACCGGTACCTCAGGGACTGGCAAAGGAGTTCTATCTCTACCAGCATTGCCAGCAAAGTAGCGCCGGGGTGTTTCACAGCGAGCTGGAGAGCTCGGTAGAGCAGCTGGAACAGCTTAATTCCCCTTTTGCCACCGAGGCTCGTTCACTGATGGCCCACCAGGCCAAAATCGACAATGCCAGCAGTAACGGCAGTTTTCACGGCCTGTTTATGCAACGCTGGCGGCTGAATATCACCTTTCAAACCGTGACACTGCATCATCAACTGCTCGAGCAGGAACAGGAACAGTTGCAAAACGAGCTGGAACAGCGGCTTGAACTCAGTGGTGAACTCTCTCCTTTATTAGTAGAAAACGATGCTGCCGCAGGCCGATTGTGGGACATGAGTAAAGGTAAACGTCAGAGGGGGGATTATCAGTCGCTGATCCGCTACGGCATGTTTTTGCAACAACAACCGGAGCTGCAACAGCTGGCCGAACAGCTGGGCCGCAGCCAGACGGCAAAAGCCAATCCTCACGAAGAAGCCAAAATGGAGCCTTATCGGCTGATGGTCAGAGAACCGGCGACGGTGCCGGAAGAGGTCAATGGCATTAATCATAGTGACGATATTTTGCGGCTACTGCCGAGCGAGCTGGCCACGTTGGGTATACCTGAGCTGGAAGTGGATTTTTATCGTCGCTTGCTGGAAAAACGCCTGATGACCTATCGTCTGCAAGGGGATATCTGGCGTGAAAAAGTGGTTATGCGCCCGGTGGTCTATCAGCAACAGGAGCCACAGCCGCGCGGTCCTTTTGTGGTGTGTGTCGATACCTCAGGCTCAATGGGCGGCTTTAATGAACAGTGCTCCAAGGCGTTCTGCCTGGCACTGCTGCGCATTGCCTTGGCCGATCATCGACGCGTACATATTATGTTGTTTGCCAGCGAAGTGATCCATTATGAACTGACCTCGGCCAGCGGGCTGGAGCAGGCGATGCGCTTTTTGGGGCAGCATTTTCGTGGTGGCACCGATTTGGCCGCCTGTTTGAGTGCCACCCTGGACAAGCTGGCGACCCCGGAATGGCAAGATGCCGATGCGGTAATTATCTCGGATTTTATCGCCCAGCGCTTGCCTGACGAGATCCAGCAGCGGGTCAAACAGCAACAGAACCAACAGCGTCATCGTTTTCATGCCTTGGCGATGTCGCACTATGGCAAACCGGGGATTATGCGTATCTTTGATCATATCTGGCGCTTTGACACTGGCATAAAAAGCCGCGTACAGCGTCGCTGGAAGCGCCCTTAACAAGAGAAACCTAGCCATGTCCGAAAGCTACCAAATTGACGATCTCGATCGCGGCATACTCAATGCCCTGATGGACAATGCCCGTACCGCTTATGCCGAACTGGCAAAAATCTTTAACGTTAGTCCGGGGACGATCCACGTCAGAGTAGAAAAAATGAAGCAGGCTGGCGTTATCACCGGCGCCTGCGTCAATGTTGATCCCAAGCGTCTCGGCTATGACGTTTGCTGTTTTATCGGCATTATTCTCAAGAGTGCCAAAGACTACCCCTCTGCGCTTAAACGTCTGGAAAGTCTGGAAGAAGTGGTAGAAGCCTACTACACCACCGGCCATTACAGCATTTTTATCAAAGTGATGTGTCGCTCCATTGATGCCTTGCAACAGGTACTTATCAACAAGATCCAGACCATTGACGAGATCCAGTCAACTGAAACCCTAATCTCCTTGCAGAACCCTATCATGCGTACGATCCAGCCCTGATTACAAAATTTCTATCCCCCTATTATCCACAGGTAGATCCCAGCTGATTCACAGCGTACAATAGCCATTCTTTTTTCGGGTAAGAGCATTATGTCTGACGTAACCCTGATCAGTGGCAGTACGCTTGGCAGCGCGGAATATGTCGCTGAACACCTGGCAGAGAAGCTGGAAGAAGCGGGTTTTACTACCGCCATGTTCCACGGACCTGAACTCTATGAGCTCCCAACCGAAGGTATCTGGCTGGTGGTCTCGTCAACGCATGGTGCTGGCGAGGTTCCTGACAACATTCAGCCTCTCCTTGAGCAGATAGAAGATCAGCAGCCCGATCTTTCCAAAGTCCGTTTTGGCGCACTGGGTTTAGGCAGCAGTGAATACGATACTTTTTGCGGCGCGATCCGCACTTTGGATCAAAAACTGACGTCTTTGGGTGCCAAAAGGATCGGCGATCGACTGGAGATCGACGTCACGCAACATGAAATTCCGGAGGATCCTGCCGAGATTTGGGTCCTCAACTGGATTAATTTACTCAAATAAGTGTAAATTTTATGCGATCAGTTGTGGATAACTATGCTTAAAAGCAGGGTACAACCGGTAGTTATCCCTCTAACAACCCTAGGCTTCATTTCGTGCTGTGCATAACTAGCCCTTTAGATCCCAGCTTATACTGTCCAGGATCACCGATCATTCACAGCATTTGATCCTCTCTAGCATATTGATCTAAAAAGACAATAAAGACTTATGCACAGAGGATCGAGATCCTAATAAGAGATAGTAGTAAGAGATCTTTAAATAAAAAGATCTTCTTTTAATTAGTGACGATCCCCTGGGACTTGTGGAACCTCCAAACTCGCGTAGAATCCGTCATCCCAACGCAATACATCGATCATTCGTTGAACTTCGAGGTGCAGTACCATGTTTTATCCGGATCAATTTGACGTCATTATCATCGGTGGTGGCCATGCAGGCACCGAAGCCGCCATGGCAGCAGCCAGAATGGGACGTCAAACCCTGTTGTTAACCCATAATATCGACACGCTGGGACAGATGTCGTGCAACCCGGCAATTGGCGGGATCGGGAAAGGACATCTGGTTAAAGAAGTGGACGCCCTCGGGGGTTTGATGGCCACGGCGATCGATCATGCCGGCATCCAGTTTAGGATACTAAACGCAAGCAAGGGACCCGCTGTCAGAGCGACCCGAGCACAGGCCGACCGCGTGCTTTACCGCCAGGCTGTGCGTACCGCATTGGAAAACCAACCCAATCTGATGATCTTTCAACAGGCTGTTGAAGACCTGATCGTCGAAAACGATCGTGTGGCGGGTGCGGTAACCCAGATGGGACTTAAATTCCGCGCCAAAGCGGTGGTATTGACCGTCGGGACTTTCCTCGATGGCAAGATCCATATTGGCCTGGAAAACTACAGCGGTGGCCGTGCCGGCGATCCTCCGGCTATCTCGCTATCACGACGTCTGCGCGAGCTTCCGCTGCGCGTTAACCGTCTTAAAACCGGGACACCGCCGCGTATCGATGCCCGCAGTATCGATTTCAGCGTTCTCGGCCAACAACATGGCGACGAGATTCCCCCGGTGTTCTCGTTTATGGGCAATGCTGCACAGCATCCGCGTCAGATCCCGTGCTACATCACCTATACCAACGAAAAAACCCATGATGTGATCCGCAATAACCTCGATCGCAGCCCAATGTATGCCGGGATCATCGAAGGGATCGGTCCACGTTACTGCCCATCGATCGAAGATAAAGTGATGCGCTTTGCCGATCGCAATGCTCATCAGATCTTCCTGGAACCCGAAGGCCTGACCAGCAACGAAGTCTATCCAAACGGTATCTCCACCAGCCTGCCTTTTGACGTACAGATGAAGATCGTCCGTTCAATGCAGGGCATGGAAAATGCGGTGATCGTGCGTCCTGGCTATGCGATCGAATATGATTTCTTCGATCCGCGCGATCTGAAACCGACGTTGGAAAGCAAATTTATTCCGGGGCTGTTCTTTGCCGGCCAAATCAACGGCACTACCGGCTACGAAGAAGCCGCCGCCCAAGGCCTGCTGGCGGGTATGAATGCCGCTCGTCATGCCACAGAACAAGAAGGCTGGGCGCCACGTCGCGACCAGGCCTACCTCGGTGTATTGGTCGACGACCTGTGCACCCTGGGTACCAAAGAACCGTACCGCATGTTTACCTCGCGCGCCGAATACCGCCTGATGCTGCGTGAAGACAACGCCGATCTGCGTCTGACCGAAAAAGGCCGCGAGTTGGGCCTGGTCGACGATCTGCGCTGGGCGCGTTACAACCAGAAACTGGAGATGATCGAGCAAGAACGCCAGCGTCTGCGCGGTATCTGGGTCAATCCGCATCACGCTCAGGTTGAAGAGATCAATACTCGCCTTTCTGCGCCGCTGTCAAAAGAAGCCAGTGCCGAAGAGTTGTTGCGTCGTCCCGAAATGACTTATCAACTGCTGACCAGCCTGCAGGCATTTGCCCCTGCGGTGACCGATGCTCAGGCTGCTGAACAGGTCGAAATTCAGGTTAAATACGAAGGTTATATTGCTCGTCAGCAGGAAGAGATCGAAAAACAACAGCGCAATGAAAATACGCTGCTGCCGGAAGGTCTGGACTATCGTCAGGTCAATGGCTTATCCAACGAAGTGATCGCCAAACTGAATGACCATCGTCCAACGTCGATCGGGCAAGCCACGCGCATTTCGGGGATCACCCCGGCTGCCATCTCAATTTTACTGGTCTGGCTGAAAAAACAGGGTCTGCTGCGTCGCAGCGCCTGATTTAAGCATATCGGTGGTTGCGAGTTAGCTCGTGGCCACCGCGTAAGACTTTTTCTGCTTTGGATACCGATGGACTCCTGGCTCTGTGCTTTGAACCCTGGTTCACCTTGGGTTCTGCTCATCCAGTTGGCTGATATACCCGGTCTGATCGGTATCAGATTTCGTCAAGGACACTACCATGCAAAAGAAACTGGACTCGCTGCTTGCCAAGGCAGGAATAGCGCTACCCGATCAACAAAAACATCAACTGATTGGCTATGTCGAGTTGCTGCATAAATGGAACAAGGCCTATAACCTGACCTCGGTACGCGATCCTATGCAGATGCTGGTACGTCATATCCTCGATAGCATCGTGGTCAACCCACATTTGAGCGGCAGCCGCTTTATCGATGTCGGTACCGGACCGGGCCTGCCAGGTATTCCGTTGGCCATTGTTCGTCCTGACGCTCATTTTACGCTGCTTGATAGCCTGGGAAAACGCGTACGCTTCCTGCGCCAGGTTCAGCATGAGCTGGGACTGAAAAATGTCGAGGCAGTGCAAAGCCGGGTTGAGGACTTTATCCCAGAACCGGCGTTTGACGGCGTAATAAGTCGGGCATTTGCCTCGTTACAGGATATGCTCAGTTGGTGCCATCATTTGCCGGTAGAAGGGCAGGGACGTTTCTACGCTCTCAAGGGAATACGTCCTGATGAGGAGTTGGCGAGTTTACCGGCAGGTATTCAATTACAAGAGATCGTCAAGTTGCAGGTGCCAGAACTTGAAGGTGAAAGGCATTTAGTGATCCTCAAGGCTTTCTAAGTTTGTTTTACATCAATAAAATGGTCGGAAGTAAATTGTGTTATTAAGGTAAAAATAAGCAAGCTAACTAGTTTGCCGATTAATTGTCTTTTTACCTTTCATTTACAGCCTGGCATCACCGTGTTGACCTTTTGTGTTTACCGTTTGGTGAAATCATCATTTTTGAAATTGAAAAGGATGTGAGTGTCAGATAATCAGGTTGTAATGAAAATGTTGTTATTTGTTGGTTATATGTATAAAAAATGGGAAGTTAATTGAATTTTGCTTTTTGTCTGACTGCCTGGCTTTATAACTTTCTGTTTTTTATGGTTTTTAAAAAGCTTTTTTAGTTAAAGACAATCAAATGCCCGACGGTATATGGGCGCAGAGAAACATTTTTTGTGATCACCTTCACGCTTCTTTGTATCTTGATTGAATAACTCAACAACCATTGTGTGGTTTATTAGCAGGATAGTTTCCTTAGGGAAATAGCGATAAAAAGGTAAATTTAAATAATTGTTCACCTTTTCGCTACTTATCCATTGAATTCGTTTGAGTGGCCCGTATAATTTGCTCGTTTTTTGCTGCTTGACTCCTTTGGGTAAAGGCAGTGTTATACGGCATTCAGCATACCTCCAGTTAGGTACGAGAGAATAAACGTCATGTCTGTGTCTTACTCCTTATACGATAAGAACGGCGGGAAAGTAGCGAGAAAGCTGTTAATACTGCAGCTATTGACGTTTGTCCTACTCAGTGCAGCATTTGGGTTGAAAAGCCTGTTGTGGTCTACCTCCGCGCTTATGGGAGGCATGGCTGCCTGGTTACCGAATGCACTGTTTATGCTGTATGCGTGGCGCCATCAGGCGCAAACAACGGTCTCTGGACGAGTTGCCTGGTCATTTGCCATTGGGGAAGCGCTGAAGGTTTTGGTGACCATAACGCTGTTGGTTATGGCGCTGGGGTTGTTCAAGGCGGCTTTTACTCCGTTGGGTTTGGCCTATTTAACTGTGCTAATCACACAGATAGTAGCGCCGGCCGTGTTGAATCGGTCGTAACCGTAGATAACCGTACTTAACTACTAAAGGGTAAGAGGCATCATGTCTGCATCAGGAGAAATCTCTACTCCACAAGAGTATATCGGTCACCATCTGACACAGCTTCAGGTTGGGACGGGATTCTGGTCGATTAACATCGATTCGATGTTTTTCTCCGTGATCCTCGGGGTACTCTTTTTGGTTGTTTTCCATCGTGTCGCCAAAAATGCCACCAGTGGTGTTCCGGGTAAACTGCAAACAGCGGTAGAGCTGGTTGTAGGTTTTGTCGACAGCAGCGTGCGTGACATGTATCACGGCAAAAGCAAAGTGATTGCTCCTCTCGCGCTGACCGTGTTCGTCTGGGTCTTTATGATGAACCTGATGGATTTGCTGCCGATCGATCTGCTCCCGTACATTGGTGAGCATATTATCGGTCTGCCAGCCCTGCGTGTTGTGCCAACCGCTGACGTAAACATTACGTTGTCGATGGCCCTTGGCGTGTTCATTTTGATTCTTTTCTATAGCATTAAGATGAAAGGCATTGGGGGTTTCGTTAAGGAACTGACAATGCAGCCGTTCAATCATCCGGTTTTTATTCCTGTTAACCTGATTCTTGAAGGCGTCAGCCTGCTGTCCAAACCAGTTTCACTGGGTCTGCGACTGTTTGGCAATATGTATGCGGGTGAGTTGATTTTCATCCTTATTGCTGGCCTGTTGCCGTGGTGGTCACAATGGATTCTGAATGTGCCTTGGGCCATTTTCCATATCCTGATCATTACATTGCAAGCCTTTATCTTCATGGTTCTGACGATCGTCTATCTTTCGATGGCATCTGAAAAACACTGATTTTCTTTCAACACTACTGCGTTTTAACTGAAACAAACTGGAGACTGTCATGGAAAACCTGAGTATGGATCTGCTGTACATGGCTGCCGCTGTGATGATGGGCCTGGCGGCAATCGGTGCTGCGATCGGTATCGGCATCCTGGGTGGTAAATTTTTGGAAGGTGCTGCTCGTCAGCCTGACCTGATTCCTCTGCTGCGTACACAGTTCTTTATCGTTATGGGTCTGGTCGACGCCATCCCGATGATCGCTGTTGGTCTGGGTCTGTACGTGATGTTTGCTGTCGCCTAACTCAGAGAGTTCTCTGGGTTAAACGATAGACATCGACTAATTTCACTTTGAAAGAGGCATTGTGCTGTGAATCTTAACGCAACAATCCTCGGCCAGGCTATCGCGTTTGTCCTGTTTGTCTTGTTCTGTATGAAGTACGTATGGCCGCCAATTATGGCTGCCATCGAAAAACGTCAAAAAGAAATTGCTGACGGTTTGGCTTCTACAGAACGAGCTAAAAAAGAGCTGGATTTAGCGCAAGCTGATGCGACCGACCAACTGACTAAAGCCAAGGCAGAAGCCCAGGTGATCATTGAGCAAGCTAACAAGCGCAAGTCTCAGATCATCGATGAAGCTAAAACTGAAGCTGAGCAGGAACGTAACAAAATCGTGACGCAAGCGAAGGCAGAGATCGACGCAGAACGTCAACGTGCTCGTGAAGAGTTACGTAAACAAGTCGGTATTTTGGCTATTGCTGGCGCCGAGAAAATCATCGAACGTTCCGTGGATGAAGCTGCTAACAGCGACATCGTTGATAAACTGGTCGCTGAACTGTAAGGAGGGAGGGGCTGATGTCTGAATTTGTTACGGTAGCTCGCCCCTACGCCAAAGCAGCTTTTGACTTTGCCGTTGAGCACCAAAGCTTAGATCGCTGGCAGTCCATGTTAGCGTTCTCGGCTGAAGTCACCCGTGATGAACAGATCGAAGAATTGCTCTCTGGTGCAACTGCACCTGAAGCGCTCTCTGCAACGTTTATTGCGATATGTGGTGAACAACTCGACGACGCGGGCCAGAACCTGATTAGGGTAATGGCCGAAAACAAACGTTTACGTGTTCTTCCTGAAGTGTTGCAACAGTTTATTGAACTGCGTGCAGCCTTAGAGGCGACGGTGGAAGTGGAAGTCACTTCTGCTAGCGCGCTGTCTGAAGAACAGCAGGCAAAAATTGCTGCTGCGATGGAAAAACGTTTGTCTCGCAAAGTTAAGCTGAATTGCAAAATTGACAAGTCTGTTCTTGCCGGTGTCGTAATCCGTGCAGGTGATATGGTGATTGATGGCAGCGTTCGCAGTCGTCTTGAACGCCTGGCAGACGTCTTGCAGTCTTAAGGGGACTGGAGCATGCAACTGAATTCCACCGAAATCAGCGAACTGATCAAGCAGCGCATTGCTCAGTTCAATGTGGTGAGCGAAGCTCACAATGAAGGTACTATCGTTTCCGTCAGTGACGGGATCATCCGCGTGCACGGCCTTGCCGATGTCATGCAAGGCGAAATGATTGCGCTGCCGGGTAACCGTTACGCTATCGCCCTGAACCTGGAGCGCGACTCTGTAGGTGCCGTAGTTATGGGCCCTTACGCTGACCTCGCCGAAGGTATGAAAGTAAAATGTACGGGTCGTATCCTGGAAGTTCCAGTTGGCCGCGGCCTGCTGGGTCGTGTGGTTAACACCCTGGGTGCACCTATTGACGGTAAAGGTCCGGTTGATAACGACGGCTTCTCCGCTGTTGAAGCAATCGCACCTGGCGTTATCGATCGTCAATCCGTTGACGAACCTGTTCAGACTGGCTACAAGTCAGTCGATGCCATGATCCCAATTGGTCGTGGTCAGCGTGAACTGGTCATCGGTGACCGTCAAACCGGTAAAACTGCTCTGGCTATTGATGCGATCATCAACCAGCGCGATTCCGGTATCAAATGTATTTATGTCGCTATCGGCCAGAAAGCTTCCACCATTTCCAACGTGGTTCGCAAACTGGAAGAACACGGCGCTCTGGCAAATACCATCGTGGTTGTTGCTACTGCATCTGAATCAGCTGCACTGCAATACCTGGCACCGTACTCTGGTTGCGCGATGGGTGAATACTTCCGTGACCGCGGTGAAGATGCCCTGATCGTATATGATGACCTGTCTAAACAGGCCGTTGCATACCGTCAGATCTCCCTGCTGTTACGTCGTCCGCCAGGCCGTGAAGCTTACCCAGGTGACGTGTTCTATCTCCACTCCCGTTTGCTGGAACGTGCTGCACGCGTTAACGCTGCCTACGTTGAAGCATTTACCAACGGTGAAGTGAAAGGTAAAACCGGCTCTCTGACCGCGCTGCCAATTATCGAAACCCAAGCGGGTGACGTTTCCGCGTTCGTTCCGACCAACGTAATTTCCATTACCGATGGTCAGATCTTCCTGGAATCCAACCTGTTTAACGCCGGTATTCGTCCTGCGGTTAACCCGGGTATCTCCGTATCCCGTGTTGGTGGTGCTGCTCAGACCAAGATCATGAAAAAACTGTCCGGTGGTATCCGTACCGCTCTGGCACAATATCGTGAACTGGCTGCGTTCTCACAGTTTGCATCCGATCTGGATGATGCAACGCGTAAACAGTTGAACCATGGTCAGAAAGTGACCGAGCTGCTGAAACAGAAACAATATGCGCCAATGTCTATCGTTGCGCAGTCTCTGATTCTGTTTGCTGCAGAACGTGGTTTCCTGGAAGACGTTGAATTGTCTAAAGTAGGCAGCTTTGAAGCTGCGCTGTTGGCTTATGCTGACCGCGAGCATGCCGATCTTATGCAACAAATCAACCAAACTGGCGCGTATAACGATGAGATCGAGGGGAAATTCAAAAATATCCTCGAAACCTTCAAGGCAACCCAGTCCTGGTAACACTAAGCGCGCCTGCTGCCCTGCACTAAGCAGATAAGCAGCAGGACGTTTGGTCATGAGGAGAAGCAGAGATGGCCGGCGGAAAAGAGATACGTAGTAAGATCGGCAGCGTGCAAAACACGCAAAAGATCACTAAAGCGATGGAGATGGTCGCCGCCTCCAAAATGCGTAAAACGCAGGATCGCATGGCGGCCAGCCGTCCTTATGCAGATACCATTCGTAAAGTGATAGGTCACCTTGCGTTAGGTAATCTGGAATACAAGCACCCATACCTGGACGAGCGTAAAATCAAGCGCGTTGGGTATTTGATTGTGTCTACCGATCGCGGTCTTTGTGGCGGTTTGAACATTAACCTGTTCAAAAAAGTGCTGACAGAGATGAAAGGTTTGAATGAGCAGGGCGTCGAGGTTGACTTGGCTCTGATCGGTTCAAAAGCGGCCTCTTTCTTCGGTTCCGTGGGTGGCAACGTGGTTGCCCAGGTTACTGGCATGGGGGATAACCCTTCCCTGTCAGAACTGATCGGTCCGGTTAAAGTGATGCTGCAAGCCTTTGACGAAGGTCGTTTAGACAAGCTGTGTATTGTTAGCAATAAATTCGTCAATACCATGGCTCAGGAACCAAGAATCGTTCAGCTGCTGCCTCTTCCGCGTGCGGAAGAAGAAGGCGAACTGGCGAAGAAATCCTGGGATTACCTGTATGAGCCCGATCCTAAAGCGCTGCTGGATACCCTTCTGCGTCGCTATGTAGAGTCTCAGGTTTATCAGGGCGTCGTAGAAAACCTGGCCAGCGAACAGGCCGCGCGAATGGTAGCGATGAAAGCCGCAACCGATAACGGCGGCAGCCTGATCAAAGAGCTGCAGTTGGTATACAACAAAGCTCGTCAGGCCAGCATCACTCAGGAACTCACCGAGATCGTCGGGGGAGCCTCCGCGGTTTAAGCTAGGTTTACGAATTACGTAGAGGATTCAAGATGGCTACTGGAAAGATTATCCAGGTAATCGGCGCCGTGGTGGACGTCGAGTTCCCTCAGGATGCAGTACCGAACGTGTACAATGCTCTTGAGGTAGAAAACGGTGCCTCCAAGCTGGTGCTCGAAGTTCAGCAACAATTGGGCGGCGGCGTTGTTCGTTGTATCGCAATGGGTACCTCAGACGGCCTGCGTCGCGGTCTGAAAGTAAACAACCTGCAACACCCAATCGAAGTTCCGGTTGGTAAAGCGACTCTGGGTCGTATCATGAACGTATTGGGTGAACCAATCGACATGAAAGGTGAAATCGGCGAAGAAGAACGTCGTGCTATTCACCGTCCGGCTCCTTCTTACGAAGAGCTGGCAAACTCCCAGGAATTGCTGGAAACTGGTATCAAGGTTATGGACCTGATGTGCCCGTTCGCCAAGGGCGGTAAAGTCGGTCTGTTCGGTGGTGCTGGTGTAGGTAAAACTGTAAACATGATGGAGCTGATCCGTAATATCGCGATCGAACACTCCGGTTATTCTGTGTTTGCGGGCGTGGGTGAACGTACTCGTGAGGGTAACGACTTCTACCACGAAATGACCGACTCCAACGTTATCGACAAAGTTTCCCTGGTATATGGTCAGATGAACGAGCCACCAGGTAACCGTCTGCGCGTTGCACTGACTGGCCTGACCATGGCGGAGAAATTCCGTGATGAAGGTCGTGACGTACTGCTGTTTATCGATAATATTTATCGTTATACCCTGGCCGGTACTGAAGTGTCAGCACTTCTGGGCCGTATGCCATCAGCGGTAGGTTATCAGCCAACACTGGCGGAAGAGATGGGCGTTTTACAAGAACGTATCACCTCAACCAAAAGCGGTTCAATCACTTCTGTGCAGGCTGTATATGTACCTGCGGATGACTTGACTGACCCATCACCAGCCACCACCTTCGCCCACTTGGATGCGACCGTGGTATTGAGCCGTCAGATCGCCTCTCTGGGTATCTACCCAGCGGTAGATCCGCTTGACTCTACCAGCCGTCAGCTTGACCCGCTGGTTGTAGGTCAAGAGCACTATGACGTGGCTCGTGGTGTGCAGTCTATTCTGCAGCGTTATCAGGAACTGAAAGACATTATCGCGATTCTGGGTATGGACGAGCTGTCAGAAGATGACAAGCTGGTAGTATCCCGTGCGCGTAAAATCCAGCGCTTCCTGTCCCAGCCATTCTTCGTTGCCGAAGTCTTTACCGGTTCTCCGGGCAAGTTCGTATCGCTGAAAGATACCATTCGTGGTTTCAAAGGCATTATGGACGGTGACTACGACCACCTGCCAGAACAAGCGTTCTACATGGTTGGCACCATCGAAGAAGCCGTGGAAAAAGCCAAAAAACTGTAATGTTCTCCCTTCGGGGTCAGGATCGTTGCAGTATTAAGAGAGGAAGGTGACATGGCTGATAAAGCTTACCATCTGGATGTTGTCAGTGCGGAAAAGAGAATGTTCTCCGGCCTGGTGCAAAAAATCCAGGTGACGGGTAGCGAAGGTGAACTGGGTATTTACCCGGGCCATGCTCCGCTGCTCACCGCCATCAAGCCTGGCATGGTGCGCATTGTTAAAGAACACGGTGAAGAAGAGTTTATCTATCTCTCCGGTGGCATCCTTGAGGTGCAACCGAATGCGACTACCGTGTTGGCTGACACTGCAATCCGTGGGGAAGACCTCGACGAAGCGCGCGCGCTTGAAGCTAAGCGTAAAGCGGAAGATCACATCAGTGGTTCTCACGGCGACGTCGACTATGCTCAGGCGTCAGCTGAACTGGCTAAAGCGATCGCGCAACTTCGCGTTATCGAGTTGACCAGGAAGGCAATGTAACCGAGCGGGCAATCACCGGCACGGTTATACCAGCACTGCCAGTTAGAAAAGCGACCTGCGGGTCGCTTTTTTTTTACCTTTAAAAAAGCCGGTTTTTCGGTCTTTTCAGCATTCTATTACGTGCGTTTCAGTGGAATACTGTCGGCTTTTGCAGACAGTTTTAGCCCATTTTTTTTCATGTCGCTTATAGAGTGTGCAACCCTTGCACCATGCGGCCTGCGGGTAGTTTTTGCTGAAAAATATGTAGTAATCCGACCGCCTAACGGGTTACTTTTGTCAATCAAACTGGATTTGTCAGGTTGCTTATGTCTAACAGCGCATTAAGTGTCGTGATCCTTGCTGCTGGCAAGGGTACGCGTATGTACTCCAATCTTCCCAAGGTGCTGCATCCTCTTGCAGGAAAATCCATGGTTCAGCATGTGATCGATGCGGCAACGCGCCTGGGTGCCAATCAGGTGCACCTGGTGTATGGCCACGGCGCAGACTTGCTGAAGCAGAATCTGGCTGGCAGCGAACTGAATTGGGTATTACAAGCTGAGCAGTTGGGTACCGGACATGCCATGCAGCAGGCGGCACCTTATTTTGCCGATGATGAAGACGTGTTAATGCTCTACGGCGATGTGCCGTTGATTGCCGTCGAGACGCTGCAAAGACTCCTCGACGCCAAACCACAGGGCGGCATTGGCCTGTTGACCGTAAAACTCGAAGATCCCACCGGCTATGGCCGTATCCTGCGTGAAAATGGCGAGGTCGTCGGCATTATCGAGCAGAAAGATGCTTCCGCTGAGCAACTGAAGATCAATGAAATCAATACCGGCATTCTGGTGGCCAACGGTGCCTGTTTAAAACGCTGGTTAGGCCAGCTGCGCAACAATAATGCCCAGGGCGAATATTACATCACCGATATTATTGCCATGGCCCATGCCGAAGGTCAGCAGGTGGCAACGGTACATCCAGCCCGTCTTAGCGAGGTTGAAGGCGTCAACAACCGCCTGCAACTGTCGCGTCTTGAACGCGTTTATCAGAGTGAGCAGGCCGAACGTCTGCTGCTGGCCGGTGTGATGCTAATGGATGCCGCCCGCTTTGATCTCCGCGGTGAGCTTTCTCACGGTATTGATGTCACTATCGACGTCAATGTGGTGATCGAAGGCAAAGTGACGCTGGGCGACCGGGTTAAAATCGGTGCCGGTTGTGTGCTGAAAAACTGCACCATTGGTGACGATTGCGAAATCAGCCCCTATAGTGTGTTTGACGGTGCCACTTTGCAGGCCGACTGCACCGTGGGACCTTTTGCGCGTTTGCGTCCTGGCGCCGAGCTGGCACAAGGTGCCCATGTCGGCAACTTTGTCGAAATGAAAAAAGCACGTCTCGGCGTCGGTTCCAAAGCCGGCCATCTCAGCTATCTTGGTGATGCGCAGATTGGCAATAACGTCAATATTGGCGCTGGCACCATCACCTGCAACTATGACGGTGTCAATAAATCACAAACCGTTATTGGCGATAACGTGTTTGTCGGTTCCGATACGCAATTGGTGGCACCGGTTTGCGTAGGCGATAATGTCACTATTGCCGCAGGCACCACCGTGACCCGTGATGTCGCCGCCGGTGGGCTGCTGATTAGCCGCGTGGCACAGGTGCATAAGCAGCAGTGGCAGCGTCCGCTCAAGAAGACGTCCTAAGTCATCATCTGCCAGGTGCGGGCGTTCTGCACCTGGCGGGTTTTATCTATTGTGTTTTGCATTGCGTTTCGTCTGTTTCGCAGCCTGACAGCAATGCAAAACATAATAATCCCCTTCTCTACAAGGCTCGGGGAACCCGCGCGGCTTGCTGGCAAGACCGAAGCGGCTATCAATCAGGTTGAAGGCATCAAAAAAGATCTGCAAACAGATCTTCTATAGGAATAAAACTGATGTGTGGAATTGTTGGCGCAGTAGCGCAACGCGATATTGCTGAAATTCTGTTAGAAGGGTTACGCCGTCTGGAATACCGCGGTTATGACTCTGCCGGTTTGGCCGTAGTGGATAACGAAGGTCATATGGGCCGTTTGCGTCGTCTGGGCAAAGTACAGATGCTGGCCGAAGCGCTGGATGCCCATCCGCTGCACGGTGGCACCGGTATTGCGCACACCCGCTGGGCAACGCATGGCGAACCTTCCGAGATCAATGCTCACCCGCATATCTCTGATTATATCGCTGTGGTGCATAACGGCATTATTGAAAACCACGAACCCCTGCGTGAGCTGTTGATTGCGCGCGGTTACCGTTTTGACTCGCAGACCGATACCGAAGTGGTCGCCCATCTGGTGCACTGGGAGTTATTACAGGGCGGTACACTGCTGGAAGCGGTGTTACGTGTTATCCCTCAGCTGCGTGGCGCCTATGGCACTGTGGTGATGGATAAACGCGACCCTTCCGTGCTGGTGGCTGCGCGTTCTGGTAGTCCGCTGGTCATTGGCCGCGGCGTTGGCGAAAACTTTATTGCCTCCGATCAGCTGGCACTGTTGCCGGTCACCCGTCGTTTTATGTTCCTCGAAGAAGGCGATGTTGCCGAGATCAAACGTCGTTCTGTGCAGGTGTTTGATAAACAGGGTAAACCTGTAGAACGCGCTGAAATCGAATCTAAAGTGCAGTATGACGCCGGTGATAAAGGCGCTTACCGCCATTACATGCAAAAAGAGATTTACGAACAGCCGCTTGCGATTAAAAACACCCTGGAAGGCCGTTTCAGCCAAGGGAAAATCAATCTCAGTGAGCTGGGTGAACAGGCAGATGACATGCTGGCTAAAGTGCAGCACGTGCAGATTATTGCCTGTGGCACCTCCTATCACTCGGGTATGGTTGCGCGCTACTGGTTTGAAGCGCTGGCTGGCGTACCTTGCGATGTGGAAATTGCCTCTGAGTTTCGCTATCGCAAATCAGCGGTGCGTCCTGGCAGCCTGATTATTACCCTGTCTCAGTCGGGTGAAACCGCCGATACCCTGGCGGCGCTGCGCCTGTCAAAAGAGCTGGGCTATCTGGGTTCGCTGGCGGTTTGTAACGTGGCCGGTTCTTCACTGGTGCGCGAATCCGATCTGGCGTTAATGACCCGAGCTGGCACTGAGATTGGTGTTGCTTCAACCAAGGCATTTACCACCCAGTTGACCGTCCTGCTGATGCTGGTGGCGCGTGTTGGCCGTCTGAAGGGCATGAGTGAACAGCTTGAACACGACATTGTTCACGGGCTGCAGGCACTGCCTGCGCGCATTGAACAGATGCTGTCGCTGGATAAAACCATTGAAGCGCTGGCCGAAGGTTTCTCTGACAAACATCATGCACTGTTCCTCGGACGTGGCGATCAATATCCGATAGCCATGGAAGGGGCGCTGAAGCTGAAAGAGATCTCCTATATTCATGCCGAAGCCTACGCCGCCGGTGAGTTAAAACACGGTCCTCTGGCGCTGATTGATGCGGATATGCCGGTTATCGTCGTTGCACCAAACAACGAACTGCTGGAAAAACTGAAATCCAACATTGAAGAAGTGCGCGCGCGCGGTGGCGAGCTGTATGTCTTTGCCGATCAGGATGCCGGTTTTACCGACAGCGATGGCATGAAAATCATTCAGCTGCCCCATGTAGAAGATATTGTGGCGCCGATTTTCTACACCGTGCCGTTACAGCTTTTGGCGTACCACGTTGCCTTGATTAAAGGCACCGATGTCGATCAGCCACGTAATTTGGCGAAATCGGTAACGGTAGAATAAAAAATGTTGTCGCCCAAGGTAATTGTGGGCGGTCAATAACGTGGTAAATAGCAAAAATCCGGTGGTGCTGTTACAAAGCACTCCGGATTTTTTTATGGTTAAATTAATAAAACAACTGCTACTGAATAAATATTAGCTATACAAATCAATATATTAACTTTAAAGTCCAGGTTTTTATATTTTATCTATATGGGTTTTATTGAAGAGCTTTAGGCAACTTAGAATTATAAATTTTTTTAATGACTCTTTTGTTGAAAATACTAGGGCGTTTTAAAAACTTATTCAGCGGCAATTTGTATATGTCGTATTTCCAATCTGGTTTGCAGTACAACTAATACTTTTTTGAATTGGCATTTGAGGTAACGCAGGAGACACCGTTTTCTGGTTCTGGGATGTATTTTTAAGTTGCTCATAGAGCAAGGTTTTTTGTTGATATTTGATTTGAGCATCCGTTTGCACTTTACTCGTACTCAGCAAAACTCGGCAGTTTACATAGGCATCTGAGCCAGGTATTGCCCCATAAGATCTGCATTGCTGGTCATCTGTCGTTGCTTGTCCCTGCTGGCTAATAGCAAGTCTTTTAAGGCTTTCTTGTCTTATTTCATAGCCTCTTGTTCCAGGCAAGCAATCATCCCAAGCGACCAATCCGGTAGCGCAGTCTAACGGATGATTTGCACATCCAGATAGCATCAGAAAAGCTGTCATGCCAACCCAAATTTTCATTCTGATATCTCATATTGTTTTGGTGGTTTTTTCTTGGTTTTATTTAATTTACGTTAGAGGTGTTTTTTCACCAAAATATTTTCAATATATTGAACGGACTCATGTTTGTATTCCAGCGATCTCTCTAGCTTGTGGCCTGGATAATCGTATCTTTTTGATAGCGATCATAAGTGCCTCTCTCCTTCCTCTAAGGAGAAAAACCGACCTATTAAGTACGCCATTTGTCGGCAAGATCACCCTTTTATGGCTTCTTTGGGTGCACCGTAACTAAATCTGTCATAAAGCCTTTATAGTCTCTAACCGGCATGGGATGGGCGATTGGGCAAATCCGCCGTCAGCTTTCTGTTTACATTATGCCCTTTGTCATAAAACTGTAATATAAACTACATTTTACTGTCACCAAACTGTCCTATTTTCCTCCTGTGCCAAACACTTTACTAAGCTTCGACTAGAGTCGACTCAAATAAAAAACCCACCAGGAGTGGAACATGAAACTGATGCGTACCACCGTCGCCGGTATTGTGGCAGCGACCTTCTCTTTAACAGCAATGTCTGCCTTCTCAGCAACCAATCTGACCGGCGCAGGCGGCACTTTCCCAGCCCCAGTTTATGCTAAATGGGCTGATGCTTATCAAAAAGCCACCGGCGTTCAGGTTAACTACCAGGGCATCGGTTCTTCAGGCGGCGTGAAACAAATCATCGCTAAAACCATCGACTTTGGTGCCTCTGACGCACCAATGAGCGATGCTGACCTGGAAAAAAATGGTCTGTTCCAGTTTCCTACCGTAATCGGTGGTGTTGTGCTGGCAGTAAATATCCCTGGTATTAAATCAGGTGAACTGACACTGGACGGCAAAGCTCTGGGTGATATCTACCTGGGTAAAATCAAAAAGTGGAATGATGCAGAAATCACCAAACTGAACCCAGGCTTGAAACTGCCAGACACCAATATTGCTGTCGTGCGCCGTGCCGATGGTTCAGGTACCTCTTTCGTTTTCACCAGCTACCTGTCTAAAGCCAACGCCGACTGGAAAAAAGATATCGGTATCGGTACTACCGTTAACTGGCCAACCGGTCTGGGCGGCAAGGGTAACGATGGTGTTGCAGCCTTTGTTCAGCGTCTGCCAGGCTCAATTGGTTATGTTGAATACGCTTACGCCAAACAGAACAACCTGACTTATACCAAACTGGTTGATGCCAGCGGCAAGGCTATCGCTCCTTCTGAAGCTGCGTTCAGCGCTGCTGCCAAAGGCGCTGACTGGAGCAAAAGCTTCGCTCAAGACCTGACGTACCAGCAGGGCGACAACGCATGGCCAATCTCTTCCACCACCTTTATCCTGATCTACAAACAGCAGCAAGATGCCGCCAAAGGCGCAGAAGTGCTGAAGTTCTTTGATTGGGCATATAAAAATGGTGACAAGCTGACCACCGGTCTGGATTACGCCTCTCTGCCACAGTCTGTGGTTGAGCAAATCCATGCAGCCTGGAAAACCAACGTTAAAGACAGCAGCGGCAAAGCACTTTACTAGTCGCAGGCCCCCGGTCTGAGATAAAGTACGAGTCTTCTGTCTCATTCTCTCCCGATAACGTATTGTCGGGGGAGAATTAAATCTGAATAAGAAGAGAGTGGTATGGCTGAAAATAAGCCGTCTATTAAAGCCCCAGGCAAACATGGTGACATTATCTTCAGCGCGCTGGTTAAACTGGCTGCGCTGATTACGCTATTGTTACTCGGCGGTATTATCGTCTCGCTGTTTATTGCATCTTTGCCCAGCATGGAAAAGTTCGGCCTTTCCTTTCTGTGGAATAAAACCTGGGATGTGCCAAATGAACAGTTTGGTGCGCTGGTGCCGATTTACGGCACGGTGGTGACCTCGATTATTGCCCTGCTGATTGCCGTTCCCGTCAGCTTTGGTATTTCTCTGTTTTTGACTGAACTGGCTCCTAACTGGCTGAAGCGTCCGTTGGGGATAGCCATTGAACTGCTGGCGGCGATCCCCAGTATTGTTTATGGCATGTGGGGCCTGTTTGTATTTGCGCCGTTATTTGCCACCTATTTTCAACAGCCTGTCGGCGATGTGCTGTCCGGCGTTCCGATTGTCGGCGCACTCTTTGCCGGTCCGGGATTTGGTATTGGTATCCTGGCGGCTGGCGTGATCCTGGCGATCATGATTATTCCTTATATTGCCTCGGTGATGCGTGATGTGTTTGAGCAAACGCCGGTGATGATGAAAGAATCGGCTTACGGCATTGGCTGCACCACCTGGGAAGTGATTTGGCGCATTGTTTTGCCTTTCACCAAGAATGGGGTGATTGGCGGCATTATGCTGGGCCTGGGACGTGCGCTCGGTGAAACCATGGCGGTGACCTTTATCATCGGTAACACCTACCAGCTCGACAGCGCATCGCTATATATGCCGGGTAACAGTATTACCTCCGCCCTGGCTAATGAATTTGCCGAAGCGGCATCAGGTCTGCATACCTCTGCGCTGATGGAACTTGGCCTGATCCTGTTTGTGATCACCTTTATTGTGCTGGCATTATCAAAACTGATGATCCTGCGCCTGGCCAAGAGTGAGGGCCGTTAATGATGGCAACGCTTGAAATGCAAAGCAACGACGCGCTCTTGCAATCCCGCCGCAAACGTCAGGCATGGCGTCGACAGAAAAACCGCATCGCGCTGATCCTGTCAATGTGCACCATGATTTTTGGGTTGTTCTGGCTGGTGTGGATCCTGTTTACTACGGTGTCCAAAGGCATCGATGGCATGACATTGGCGCTGTTTACCGAAAACACACCACCACCCAATACGGCGGGTGGCGGTCTGGCTAACGCCCTGGCGGGCAGTGGCTTACTAATTGTATGGGCCACCGTGTTTGGTACTCCACTGGGCATTATGGCCGGTGTCTACCTGGCAGAATATGGTCGCAAGTCCTGGTTGGCTGAAGTGATCCGCTTTATTAACGATATTTTGCTTTCTGCGCCTTCTATCGTTGTCGGTCTGTTTGTTTACACCATTATGGTGGCAAAAATGGGCCACTTCTCAGGCTGGGCCGGCGTTATTGCCCTGGCGCTGTTGCAGGTTCCTATTGTTATTCGCACCACGGAAAATATGCTCAAACTGGTACCGGATAGCCTGCGTGAAGCGGCGTATGCGTTAGGAACGCCAAAATGGAAGATGATCTCTGCTATCACGCTAAAAGCGTCGGTATCCGGCATTATCACCGGCATACTGCTGGCCATTGCGCGTATTGCCGGTGAAACCGCTCCCTTGCTGTTTACCTCGCTCTCCAACCAGTTCTGGAGCACCGATTTAATGCAGCCGATCGCTAACCTGCCGGTTACCATTTTCAAATTTGCCATGAGTCCGTTTTCCCAATGGCAGGAGATGGCCTGGGCAGGCGTATTGCTGATTACGGTTTGTGTGCTGCTGTTGAATATCATTGCTCGCGTGATTTTCGCCAAGAAAAAGCAGTGAAGACAAAAATATTGATTAAAGAGAGATGTCTTAATGAGTCGAATGACTGATGCATCCAACAGTAAAATCCAGGTCCGCGATCTGAATTTTTATTACGGCAAATTCCATGCGTTGAAAAACATCTCCCTGGATATTGCAAAAAATGAAGTCACAGCGTTTATCGGCCCGTCAGGTTGCGGCAAATCAACGTTGTTGCGTACCTTTAACAAGATGTATCAGCTTTATCCGGAACAACATGCCGAGGGTGAAATTCTGCTCGATGGCGAAAATATTCTGGTTGATAAACAGGATATTGCCTTGCTGCGCGCTAAAGTGGGCATGGTTTTCCAGAAGCCGACACCGTTCCCGATGTCGATTTATGACAATATCGCTTTTGGCGTGCGCTTATTTGAAAAACTGTCGCGTACCGATATGGACGAGCGCGTACAGTGGGCCTTGACCAAGGCGGCGCTGTGGAACGAATCGAAAGATAAGCTGCACCAGAGTGGGTATAGCCTGTCTGGCGGCCAGCAGCAGCGCTTGTGCATTGCTCGCGGCATTGCCATTCGACCTGATGTGTTATTGCTTGATGAGCCTTGTTCGGCGCTGGACCCAATCTCTACCGGTCGCATCGAAGAATTGATCACCGAGTTGAAGTCCGACTACACCGTGGTGATCGTGACTCACAATATGCAACAGGCGGCACGTTGTTCCGATCGCACCGCTTTTATGTATCTTGGTGAACTGATCGAATATAGCGATACCGACTCACTGTTTACCTCGCCTGCTCGCAAGCAGACTGAGGATTATATTACTGGCCGCTATGGTTGATTGCCTGCCTGTCTCAAAAGGCTAACTACACTTGCCATCTCGGGCTTGAAGCGAGCTTGAAACCCCCATGTATTTACTTACAATGCGGTTTCCGCTGGCAGTCTGCCCAACCTGGCTATGTTCTCTACGCCTACTGAGATAGGCATGGGTTTACAGGAAATACGATGGATAATTTAAACCTAAACAAACATATTTCCGCCCAGTTCAACGCAGAACTTGAGCATATTCGTACTCAGGTTCTTGCCATGGGCGGGCTGGTTGAACAGCAGCTTACCGACGCCATCACTGCCATGCACAATCAGGATGGTGAACTGGCTGAACGCGTTATCAAGGGTGATGACAAGGTCAATATGATGGAAGTGGCCATTGATGAAGCCTGCGTGCGCATTATTGCCAAACGTCAGCCTACCGCCAGCGATCTGCGGATGGTGATGGCCATTATCAAGACCATTTCTGAACTTGAACGTATTGGTGATGTGGCGGATAAAATTTGTCGCACTGCGCTTGAGAAATTCTCCCATTTGCATCAGCCGCTGTTAGTCAGCCTTGAGTCTTTGGGCCGCCATACCGTGCAGATGCTGCATGATGTACTGGATGCTTTTGCGCGTATGGATCTCGATGAAGCCATTCGTATTTATCGCGAAGACAAGAAGGTCGATCAGGAATATGAGGGCATCGTGCGTCAATTGATGACTTATATGATGGAAGACCCGCGCACCATCCCGAGCGTACTGACGGCGTTGTTCTGCGCGCGTTCCATCGAGCGTATTGGCGATCGCTGCCAGAATATCTGCGAGATTATTTTTTACTTCGTTAAAGGCCAGGACTTCCGTCACGTGGGTGGCGATGCGCTGGAGAAATTGCTGGCAGGTGAAAAACTACAGCCAGGCGATAAAAGCGAATAGTATCCTGTCGATGCCCGATCGCTGTTAATCGGGCTGCCTGGTTTTTGACCGGCATGACCAGAAAATGGCCCCCGCAACCCTGAGAAAATTATCAACGGTTTGCGGGGGCCATTTTTTTAGGCTAAATCATCAGATAACGCAAAGCGACCATCACCGCGAGCTGACGGTAATGGGCGGTTTGCGTATCAAACTCGTCCGGGTCTTCAAATAACGCCCCAAAAGTGTATTGGTTGGCAACCTGATGCACGCAAAGACTGCTTATCAGGCGGTGAACATCTCGCGCCTGGGCATCCTCTTTAAACAGATGGCTTTTTTTCCCGCGCTCAAGGATCTCATCCAGTACGGTCAATGCCGTTTGATTCAGCTGACGAATGCTGGTGGATTGACGGATAAAACGTCCCCGCAGCATGTTTTCCGTTGAAACAATGCGGATAAATTCCGGATGCGAGACGTGAAAATCAAAACTGGCTTCTACCAGCTTAACGATCGCTTCGGCAGGGGGATAGGCGGATAGATCCAACTCAAGCTCATGTTGTCGCAAACAGCGATAAACATGCTCCAGCACCAGCATGTAGAGCGACTCTTTTGATTTAAAGTGATAGACCACCATACGTTTGGTGGTATCAGCATTTGAGGCGATGTTTTCCATCCGGGCACCCATTAAACCGGACTCGGCAAACTCAGTGAGCGCACTATTAAATATGCGTAATTTGAGGCCAATTGGATCATTCTTTCGCCCCGTTGTCTGGGGACTTGGACTAGTCAGCGTCTTCTCCTTAGCGGAAACAGTGTCATCTTGCTAAAGAGTATCTATTGCCCGGCCCAGTTACAAATCAAAAAAATTTTATCCAAGTAAGGTACCACCACATCTGGCAATCCTGCATGCGCTGGGGCAAAGGGTTTCAACTATTTTCAACGCTCGAGTAAGTGATTTAACTTAAAAATGCAGTAACACTGCGCGTTTAACTATCGGCAATAATATTTATCAGCATAATTTTTTATAAATCATTAATTAATATCGCTAAGGTTAGCTGTTTATTTAATGTTGCCGGAATGTTTGTTTTATCTTTAATAATAGGCTTGTGTTAACGTGGTAATTAGTATTACATTTATTTGTGTAACCTGGTTATTGCTGTTTTTGTTTGGATTATTTTAAAGCAGATCTGAATCAAAAGTTTTTTTAATGGAATGTGGTAGCTTAACTTTCAATGAAAACTATTCCTTTTCCCTGGTGTTGGTGTCGTGTGACACGCCCCGATTGACCTGCATGGCAATCGGGGATTTTTTTAAGCAAAATTTATCGCTGATTCATTTATATAATATTAGTTAATCATGTAATCAATAAAAAACAGATTGTTTGCTAATAATATAATTAGTCTGATTGCTTAATATTCAGATACCCGCATTGGCTGATATCTGAATAATTCAGTAATATTATTTGAGGATCTCGTAACCTCTGTCCCGCCATAGCTGGGGAAGTTGCTGCATATCGGTGAACGCGGTAACTAATGGATGGTCAATGGGGGGGTTATGGGGATCGGCACAGTAATAGTAAACCGGTATGTTTGCCGCAATGCCAGCTTGCACGCCAGCTACCGAGTCTTCAACCAGAATGCATGTGGAAATCGCTACCTGCATCTCCTTGGCAGCATGATAAAGCAGCGTGGGGTCGGGCTTCCAGCGTTGCAGATCATACCCGCTATACAGATGTTCGCCCATAAAGGGCAACAACCCGGTTAATCCCAGGGAGTGCTGCATTTTACTTACCGGACCATTTGACACCACACACATCGGTACCTTTATCATTTCCAGTAGCGCTCTGGCACCCGAGATGGCTTCAAGTTTTTCATCGAACAGACGGGCTATATGCCGGCGGAACACCACCTCCATTTCCTCTTTACTGACTTTTAATCCATGTTGCTGATTAATAATGGCAATAATCTCATAGAGCTTGATGCCTTTATACTTTTTGTACATATCGTCATAGGCAACCTGAACGCCAAAATGGGCAAACATCAGGACATAAGCTTCGCAACACAGGCGTTCGCTATCGACCAGTGTGCCGTCACAGTCAAAGAAAACGCATTCAATCCGGGGCATCGCTCCTCCTTATTTAAAAGTTCAATCACCTGGTTAGGGCAGATCGTCCACAGACATCCTACAGAAGATGCGCTTTGCTGCCGAATGGCAAGCTATCAATTTTACCGGTGAAGTGTTCGATAAATAACGCATAAGTAAGTGGCAAAAACCATCAATGTGAGTGATATACCAGCTAAATACTGAATTTATGCAATAAAAATCAGCATATTCATCTTAAACTTTTGGTCATTTGGTATAGGATAGCCACCGATTGATTTTCTCCTCTTTTGGAACTCGCTAATGAGCACACCACAAAACAATGCCGCTACCGGGCAAGGGTTGTTAGAGCGCCTGTTTAAGCTGACTTTGCATGGCACCACTGTGAAAACTGAAACCGTGGCCGGACTGACCACCTTTCTGACCATGGTGTATATCGTATTCGTTAACCCGCAGATTTTGGGCGTGGCGGGGATGGATAAACAGGCGGTGTTTGTAACTACCTGTCTGATCGCCGCCTTTGGCAGTATTTTAATGGGACTGATTGCCAACCTTCCCGTAGCGGTGGCACCGGCTATGGGCCTGAACGCCTTTTTTGCCTTTGTCGTCGTCGGCGCCATGGGCATCTCCTGGCAGATCGGTATGGGGGCCATTTTCTGGGGCGCCGTGGGACTGTTATTGCTGACGATTTTCCGTGTCCGTTACTGGATGATTGCCAATATTCCGCTCAGCCTGCGTATTGGTATCACCAGCGGTATAGGGTTGTTTATCGGTATGATGGGGCTGAAAAATGCCGGTATTATCGTAGCCAACCCTGAGACGCTGGTGGCTATCGGTCATCTGACATCCCACTCGGTACTGTTGGGCGCGCTGGGATTCTTTATTATTGCCATTCTGGCTTCTCGTAATATCCACGCTGCGGTACTTATTTCCATTATCACCACCACGCTGATTGGCTGGGCGTTGGGTGATGTGCACTATGCGGGCTTTTGGTCGCTGCCGCCAAGCGTGACCTCAGTGGTCGGCCAGGTGGATATCAAGGGTGCATTAAACCTTAGTCTGGCGGGCGTTATTTTCTCCTTTATGTTGGTAAACCTGTTCGACTCGTCGGGAACATTGATTGGCGTGACCGACAAAGCCGGGTTGACCAATCGCCAGGGCAAATTCCCGCAAATGAAGCAGGCGCTGTATGTGGATAGCCTAAGCTCTGTCGCCGGGGCATTTATTGGCACTTCCTCGGTTACCGCCTACATAGAGAGCTGTTCAGGGGTGGCCATTGGTGGCCGTACCGGTCTGACGGCGGTGGTCACCGGGTTGTTATTCCTGCTGGTTATCTTTATCTCGCCTTTGGCTGGCATGGTGCCGGCTTACGCCGCCGCCGGTGCATTGATTTACGTTGGCGTGCTGATGACATCCAGCCTGGCGCGAGTAACCTGGGATGACCTGACGGAAGCCGTACCGGCTTTTGTGACGGCAGTTATGATGCCCTTTAGTTTTTCGATTACCGAAGGGATTGCGTTGGGCTTTATCTCTTATGTGGTGATGAAGCTAGGCAGCGGCCGCTGGAGAGATATCACTCCCTGCGTCATTATTGTTACCCTGCTTTTTTTGCTGAAAATTATCTTTATCGATTAACGCGAACGGCAGATAGCCCGCGTTATGCGGGCTGAGTTTGATGACCAAGTCGTCTTGATGATCGAGATACCCGGGCATAGCACACCTAGGGGTGCTCCGGCGGGCAAGCCCGCTACGACCCCAACGGTGCACTCTCCCTAATAATGGACTTTGTCAGCAGTCTGAGCCTGCGTTATGCGGGCTTTTTTTGGCAGGATGACAATTATTTTTTCACTCGGCGCGTATAGTCTGAAAATGCGCTGAGCTGCCCGGCCAGATGATCGAGGGTGGCTTGTTCAATCACTTCCCCCAGCTGACTATCCACCTTGCTTTGGATCACTCCGCCCATAAACTCCGGTTTATTCATGACCATGGCATCGAGAAATACCAAAATCTGACGCAGATGATACTGGCAACGGGCACCACCAATAGCGCCCATTGAGCTGGTTTGGATCAGCACAGGTTTACCCGCCAATGGCTGATCGGCCAGGCGAGAAAGCCAGTCAATGGCATTTTTCAGTCCGCCAGGCACCGAGTAGTTATATTCCGGTGTCACTATAATAACGCCGTCTGCCTGACGGATTTGTTCGGCAATTTTTTCGATACTTGCCGGAAAGCCGGATTCTTGCTGAACATCGGCATCATACAATGGAATATCGCCAATGGAGGGCAAGGCTTCGATGGTTATCCCTTCGGGAGCCAGTTTAGGCAGGGTACGCGCGATCATGGCGTTATAAGATCCCTTGCGCAAGCTACCGAGTAGAGTCACAAACTTCAGTGGTTGAGTTGACATCGACGCTCCTGTTTGATTATAGAAAGCTGATTTTTGACAACTGATAACGGCCAGTTTGTAGCTACATTGAACGCTATTTTGCCGGCGGTAAACTGGTGAACTTCATAAAGTGTAGCGAATCAACCTGTTGCTGCGCAGAAAATGTCTGCGCCCGTACAAATCCCTGGGAAGGCTGATAATGCCAGCAGATTAGCCGCACGATAACCGGACTGTGCGCGCAGGCCCAAATCAGCGGACTTTCAATATCACTCATTACCTGCACCTCTGGCGCAATACTTGAGCGGAGTCGACCGGATGACGGGTGCAGGCTTAATGTGTCGCCAGTAATATCACTCTGACCCGAGAGTTTAAGTACGCTTTGACGAATGCATTCCAACTGCGCAGCCGACTCTTCGGGATCGGATTGCATGGCTATCCAGGTTTGTTCGACGGTGGAAAGCGCTGACTGCTGGGGTTGACTGAGGGCACTGTGCACATGGAGGATCTCCAGATCCAGTCCGACTTTCCCTTCACTGCTCAACAGGACTCCGATGGTGCTGCCTGCATAGGCCAGGCTGAAGTCAGGTAATCCGCTACTGGCAAAACTTGGGCGTCCGCTGGGCAACGCGATAATTTGCGGCAGTTGCGTCATCCCGTAGAGATAAAACATCAGTTCTGCCAGCAGCACGCGGCCGTGAAGAAAGCGTCTGCGCTGCTTGGGGGAGAGGCTATTTGCGGATAATAAAACTTCTGCAGGTAAACGGTGAGTATCCGGCTCGGTATCCGTTACAACCCATCGGGCAAAATGACACGCCATTGTTCACTCCATGATTAATGGTCAATACATAGTTTGTATGAATGAATTAAGGATAACATTAAGAGAAATTATTAAAAAATCAGTAAAGCTTCAGCTTTTGAGCGACGAGACAGACAGGAGGAAGGCGGTTATTTAAAAAAAGTCTGCAAAATCACAATCTAAGCTTTTTTAAACAAGTCTTATAATAGTACGATCTTCTTATGAATCTTATAAATAACTTATCGAGCAGATAAATCTACTTATCTCATGTAAAGAAGCATAAGAAAATGCCGTTATTATAAGAACAGCTATCTCGCTGTTTTTAGCGTGAGTGCCGAGAATGCTTAAAACAACGCAGTCTCGATTTATCAGTTTGATCAGCTTGTTCTTTATTGTTCCGGCACTAACGCGGCGGTTGAAGCGGCAAGGACGGGAGAACAGTGCGGTTGTGACTTCTGAGGTGTGTAGCCTGGCTCAACGTTCTGCAACTTCAGCACCAGAAATTAAAAAGCTGATAGAGGACTCAGTGGCGGATATTTCCATGGGTTCGCAGCTGGAAGAAACCGCCGGATCAACCATGGATGAGCTGATGTTGGGCGTAAATAATGTGGCCACGCTGATGAGTGAAATCATGTCCTCCAGCCAGCAGCAAAGCCTGGGCATCGAGCTGGTCAACATTGTTATTACTAACTGGATAATACCACTCAGCAAAACGCTGCGTTGGTCGAACAGTTCTCTGCTGCGGCCCAGGCTATGCAGGACCAAAGCGTGCAGCTGAAAGGTATGGTAGCAGGATTTAAAATCTGATTAAGACGTGTGTGGTGGTTACGCTTAGCCCGACCTTGATGGTCGGGCTTTTTTTTTGTTTAAAAAATAGCAAATTCAGTCTGTCAGCGAGGTGTGAAGAGAGGTATAAGCTTGCAATGCGTATTATTTAATTATAAATAATTAAATGATTATCGGACAAGTCAGGAAATTATCAATTTAACTAAGTTACTATGGTAAAAAATAACGACTAAGGTATAGTCTCGCCCTAGCTAAAGGTATAGTTTTTAGGTGTGCCATTATTCTAATAAATATAATACAACTGATAATCCACATAACTTAAATCTTCTTTAGTAAGGGGCCATATACATAGTATGTATATTATTGATGTTTCATTATCAATACATTCATAATGATGATTTGGCATCAGGTGTTGAGCTTAATTAATAGTAAAGTTTTATTCGGTTGAGCATAGCGTGATAAGCTGTCAGGAAGGGTGCTATGAGCACAGTGATTGAGTATGGGAACCCCGATCTTTGGTTAGTCATTTTTATATTGGCGGCTGGTGCAGTTTCGAATATTTTTTTGTCTGTTGAGCAGATAACCTTTCGCAAGATGATCGGTGATTTATTACGTGTTGTCATTGTAGGGATTATCATTTGGGTCTATGGCGCAATGGATAACGCCTCTGTGTTTAAGGTAGTTATCGTTGCCGGCCTTTCTGCCGTGGCCTGGCCGCATATGATCAATGGATTTACGGAGCTGGTAAAGCGAAATATTGGGCGGTTTTTTGACAAGATGAGATGAAAATATGTTTAGTAAGGTGTTTTTATCAACGCAGTGAGACAGAATTACATAAGTTATTATATTTATTAAATAGATATAAGCGGATAGCTATC
Organism: Rouxiella aceris; assembly: GCF_012933545.1. Taxonomy (GTDB): domain Bacteria; phylum Pseudomonadota; class Gammaproteobacteria; order Enterobacterales; family Enterobacteriaceae; genus Rouxiella; species Rouxiella aceris. The sequence goes on from NZ_JAADJU010000008.1 coordinate 40,634, forward strand.
TTTACTTTGTGCTGTAACTTATCTTGGAGGTGAGGAATGTATTTTAATAATGATTTAATAAATAACGTGGTTAAAAACTCGTTAGAGAAAGACTTGTTAAGTTATGGAAAAATAAGTTATACCTATGCGGTTATGAACAAGAAAAATCCTAGTGATTTTTTCGCGTTATCAAATTATCCAGATGAATGGATTGATATCTATATACAAAATGACTATCAATACATCGATCCTGTAATGATTACTTCATTGCGCAATGTGTTGCCATTTTTCTGGAATGAAGAAATTATGAGCAAGGCCAGTTTAAAGTTAACCAAAGTAATAAGCATTGGTAGAAAATACAATATTATAGGTGGTTATACTTTTATTCTGCATGATAATAATCATAATTTGGCCACCTTAAGTATTCTTGTTGATAGCATTGAGGATGGTGGGATTTTAAAAATCATTGTTGATAATAAAGATAAAATACAGATGATCCTCATGACTATCCATGACATGCTTATCTCGCTGTATGGTGAGATTGAACATAATTCTACTCTTAAGGAGAAGGGACTTTTGTCTCAAAGAGAAAATGAAATATTTTACTGGGCCAGCATGGGAAAAAGCTACCATGAAATTGCCATTATTTTGGGGATTACCCAGAGTACAGTAAAGTTTCATATGGGTAATGTAGTCAAAAAACTGGGGGTTCTTAATGCTAAACAGGCTATAAGATTAGGCACTGAATTACAGCTTATTCGCCCCCTTGATAATTGTTAAATAAAAATTTAATTTTTAGCAACGTTAAAAGAAAGTGGCCATTCAGTCAGTTTTTCTTTTGTAAAATTAATTCGTTGATTGATATTATCGATTAGTATTTTTTGATTTTCATTATCATTAGGTAACTTTAATATATATACGTTTTCATTCTTTTCTGAGACCCCCTCTCCCACAATAGATAGTTGCCATCCTGTTCGCGCCATTATTTTTAGCATTGACTGGCTTACAAGGGTCAAAATTCCATCATAGCCATTTTTTTTTGAATAATTTAATGCAGCAAGAAATAGCATTGCACTAATTGGGTAGCGAGTGAAGTTAAATTCTTTGGCTCTGGTTTTGTCAACAAAAAATCGACTTGATTCAATATACTTTCCCTTCGGGATATTTGCATCATTAAAAAAAGAGCTAAAAGTATTTTCGATCATATTAGGGTATTGCATTTCAATAAGGCGAAGACTACAAATAACAGTATTATTATGTATCCCAAATAAATAAGTTGTATGATTATTATCATACTCATCGAATTCAATATCGTTGATACAAGTCACCGCCCAGTTTAGTCGATCCTTGAAAACCATTTTTCTAAGACCAAAAAGTTCGTCCGATTTTTCTTTAGATAACTGCTCATATTTAACATCAATTATGTCAATCATTTCACCCTCATTAATCCATTAATGATTTAATTTAAAAAATAAAACGTAGCCTTTCCAAACTTTTAATATTGATAAATATTAAAAGATATAATAGATGACTGGTTATTTTGAAAAAATGCTTTGTTTTATTTTAATAAAAGACTGCTTGCAGATAAAAGTATAGCACCAGGCTGTGCTTTAGTATAGCTATCAATATCACACAAAATCGCTTAGATTATTCCCAACGATACTTAGGGCAAAAAAAAACCTGACTTCAATTTATCGGTTGAAGTCAGGGTGCCAATTATCGGCCAACACCAGGGAAAATCGTTCTCAACTTGAATTATCGTCTCGTTAGGGTTTAAGAGTCAAGTTACATTTAAATTTAAAAGCGAGTATTTTTTATTTGTATGGGTTCTTTGTTTTATATTTATAATATGAATGAATCACTACTTAATAGAATTAAAATATAAGCTAATATATTTTTATAATATGGGAAATAATCCCTTATGGGTAGATTTTTTTGCTGCTTACCAAGATCGCTGGCAGTTAACGCCTTGAGGTTATTATTACACCCTGTAAAACTAAGCCAGTTGTGATGATGTCTGGCAAACATCGCCTTTAAGCCCTCTCTGGAGGGCTTGAGTTTGATGACAAAGTCGTCGTGATGATCGAGATACCCGGGCATAGCACACCTAGGGGCGCTCTGGCGGGCAAGCCCGCTACGACCCCAACGGTGCACTCTCCCTAATAACGGACTTTGTCAGCCGTCTGAAGCCCTCTCTGAGGGCTTTTGTCATTGCAGGCGGCCCCATTCGAGATGCTCGTTAATGCTCAGAGAAAGACACTGGCTGCGTAATACTCCCTGTGATAGGGGGTGAGCTTATGTCCTGAAAAGATAGCATGCGATCTTGCCAATGCTTAACAATCACCGTCGATGCAGTAAGTGCCATAAAGATCGCCGCCGCTTAACAAACAGATGGCAAGAGAAACAAAAATCCCATAACACAATGAGTGATATGGGATTAACGGAGCCAAGCGAAGGTCTGCGCGAGGTGACTTATTTGCCAATACAGAAACTCGAAAAAATACGGCCCAGCAAGTCATCAGAGCTGAACTCGCCGGTGATTTCACTCAGGCATTGCTGAGAGAGACGCAGCTCTTCTGCCAGCAATTCTCCGGCCCAGGCACCCAATAATTGCTCTTTACCCTGCAGCAGATGCTGTGCGGCCTGTTCCAGTGCCTGCAAATGACGGCGTCGTGCCAAAAAGCCGCCTTCCATATTTTGTGTAAAGCCCATACTTTGCTTTAAATGGTCGCGCAGCAGATCGATGCCTTCACCGGTTCTGGCTGAAAGCCTAATAAGTGAGTGACCATTCACTTCTGTTTTACCCATTGCCTCACCGGTGATATCTGCTTTATTCCGTACCACAACGATGGGTAGTGTGGCAGGCAGACGGGCCATAAATTCTGGCCAGATAGCGGCAGGTTCAGTGGCGTCGGTGGTGGTGCCATCAACCATAAACAGTACGGTATCTGCCTGTTCAATCTCATGCCAGGCACGTTCGATACCAATACGTTCAACTTCGTCGCTTGCTTCGCGTAGCCCGGCGGTGTCGATAATATGCAGTGGCATGCCGTCGAGATGAATATGTTCACGCAGTACGTCGCGGGTGGTACCGGCAATCGCGGTAACAATGGCGGCTTCTCTGCCTGCCAGCGCATTGAGCAAGCTGGATTTGCCGGCATTTGGCCGTCCGGCAATCACCACTTTCATCCCTTCGCGCAGCAAACTGCCTTGACGAGCCTCGGTGCGTACTGCATTAAGGTCGCCGATCACCGCATTAAGTTGAGCTTCGATTTTACCGTCTGAAAGGAAGTCGATTTCCTCATCCGGAAAATCAATCGCCGCTTCCACGTAAATCCGCAGGTTAGTAAGTGCTTCCACCAGTTGATGGATACGTGAGGAGAAAGCACCCTGCAATGAATTGACTGCAGAACGTGCCGCCTGCTCGGAGCTGGCGTCAATCAGATCGGCAATGGCTTCGGCCTGGGCCAAATCCAGCTTGTCATTGAGAAAGGCACGTTCGGAGAACTCCCCTGGCCGCGCGATACGCACGTCAGGCAGCGCCAGAATGCGTTTAATCAGCAGATCAAGGATCACCGGGCCGCCGTGTCCCTGTAGCTCGAGGACGTCTTCTCCGGTAAAGGAGTTGGGGCCGGGGAACCACAGGGCAATGCCCTGGTCCAGCGTACTGCCGTCGGTATCGCGAAAAGGCAAATAATCGGCATAGCGTGGCTTGGGCAGCTTGCCGAGGACCGCCTGAGCGATCAGGCTGGCGGCACGACCCGATATGCGCACAATACCGACGCCACCGCGGCCTGGCGGCGTAGCTTGAGCAACGATAGTGTCTGACGTATTCATAGCGTTCTCTGGTTTTTTGGCTAAAAAAAGAAGGCGGTCATAAGACCGCCTTCTCTATTATGCACGTTTATCCCTTTATCTTGCTATTGGCCAATGTCCCGGCCGCCAGAAAGCTAACGGGTAAAGATCTCTCTTTTACGCTTTCTTCTTGTCGCGGCTATGCAAGCCACGTTTTTCCAGGCCGCGATAAATCAGCTGCTGCTGGATAATGGTCACCAGGTTGCTGACGATGTAATACACCACCAGACCAGACGGGAACCACAGGAAGAACACGGTGAAGATCACTGGCATAAAGGTCATGATCTTCTGCTGCATTGGGTCGGTGACGGTAGTTGGCGACATCTTCTGAATGAAGAACATCGTGATACCCATCAGCACCGGCAGAATGTAGTACGGATCTTGTGATGACAGGTCATGGATCCACAACGCGAACGGCGCATGACGCAGTTCAATGGAGCCAGACAGCATGTAATACAGCGCCAGGAAGATAGGCATCTGGATAACCAGCGGCAGACAGCCACCCAACGGGTTGACCTTCTCTGACTTGTACAGCGCCATCATTTCCTGACTCATACGCTGTTTGTCATCGCCAATGCGTTCACGCATGGCGGCCAGTTTTGGCTGCAGCATACGCATTTTCGCCATCGACGTATATTGCGCACGGGTCAGTGGGTACATGATACCGCGGACAATAAAGGTGATGATGATAATGGAGAAGCCCCAGTTACCAATAAAGTTGTGGATAAATTTCAGCAGTTTGAACAGCGGCTGAGAAATAAACCACAACCAGCCGTAATCCACGGTCAGGTCAAGATGCGGCGCAATGGCGGCCATTTGGTCCTGGATTTCCGGACCGAGCCACAATGTCGAGGCAACTTGTTGCTGAGCACCAGGCGCTACGTTAAATGGCGCCCCTTTAAAGCCGATAGAGGCAATACCGTTGGTGGTGTTGGTATAGAAGGTATTGTTATCTTTCGCTGAAGGGATCCAGGCCGTTGCAAAGTACTGCTGCAACATGGCAATCCAGCCGCCCTGGGTAGTGACATTCAGATTTTCGCTCTTATCGAAGGCGTATTTCTGATATTTGTCACTGCTGGACGAATAAGCCGCACCGCGATAGGTATGCATGGCAAAGTTGTTGCTGCTGCCAGTTTCACGGTGTTTAGGCAGGTCGATGGTCTGCTTTAACTGACCAAACAGCGTGAGATCCAACGGTGCTGGCGTGGTGTTGTTGATGTTGTATTCAACGTTCACCGCGTATGAGCCGCGTTTGATCACAAAGGTTTTGGTAAAGATTGCGCCGTTCTGAGCCGTGTAGGTCATTGGGATGCGCAATTCAGTCTGGCCTTCACCCAAGGTAAAGGTGTCCTGGCTGGTGGTGAACAGAGGACGTTCGCCGTTAGCCGGGTTGTCTGGGCCATTTTTGCCTGTCAGGCCACTTTGTGCCTGATAAACGAAAGAAGGGGTAGTTTCGAGCAGCTGGAATGGTGCCGTAGAGTTCAGTGCTACCGGGTATTGCGTCAACAGCGCCTGCTCAATATCGCCACCACGGGTGTTGATGGATAATGAGAGGACGTCAGTATTGACGGTGATCAGTTTGCCCTGTCCGCTTCCAGGAACAGCCTGGTTAGCAGCATCACCGGTGGCTGTGTTCGCAGTCTGTTGCGTGGTCTGGTTGGCTGGTTGCGGAGCGTGGTCCGTTTGCCAGGTCTGCCAGATCATGAAAGACACGAACAGCAGAGCGATGAGGAAAAGATTGCGTTGCGAATCCATCGTTAGTGTTCTCTGTTATTGTCGGTTTTCGGCGGTACGGGGTCATCACCACCTGGGTTCAAAGGATGGCATTTTAATACGCGTTTCAATGTCAACCAACTGCCTTTTATCATGCCAAAGCGCCCAACTGCTTCAATACCGTATTGAGAGCAACTCGGGTGAAAACGACAATGATGCCCAAGCATTGGACTGATTAGCAATTGATAACCACGTATCAAGGCTATCAGGATGCGGGAGCCTGGCGGCAATGTCGACGCCATAATTTCTCCAACGCTTCTGTTAACGCACGGTTATCAAGCTCGGCAACCCCTTTTTTTACCAACACAACAAAATCCATAGACGGCAGCGTATGCTGATTTAAGCGGAAGCTTTCGCGGGTTAGGCGTTTGATCCGATTACGTTCATGAGCGCGTTTGACATGTTTTTTGGCGACGGTAAGACCGATGCGGGGATGCCCCAGCTCGTTCAGGCGGCCAAGGATGGTGATTTGAGGCGTGCCGGCCCGTTGTGGCTGCTGGAAGACGAAAGTGAAATGACGGGGAGTTAACAAACGTAACTCCCTGGGAAAAGCGAGCTTAACCACTAAACAGGTTAGCTTTTATTACTTAGAAACAGACAGACGAGAACGGCCTTTCGCACGACGGCGGGCCAGAACCTGACGACCATTTTTGGTGGCCATACGAGCACGGAAACCGTGACTACGGTTGCGCTTCAGTACGGACGGTTGGAAAGTGCGTTTCATGGCGATTTCTACCTAAACTTAAATTATAACTGATCAGTAAACGCGTTGGCCTTCGGCGCTGAAGCAGCCGATGCCTTTATCGCAATATATAAAGAAGCGGGATTGTAATAATTGTACAGTCCCGAGTCAATTTATAACCTTCATCTTTCCAGTAACAGATGCATTTACTGCCTTTTCACCCTGGCCACTTACCGAGGCAAGCACCTGGAGAGCGGGCGGCGTCTGCGCTCTGCATCTCGAAATCCTGGGGTATACATTGCTAAAAAGATGCCTAAATGTTTACCGGATATTCCCGTGGTTAACGATGACCATCAGGAACACGGGCATCACACGTAGGGCTGAAGATTATACGGACTCTGCTCCAAATCGCAAGGATCGCCGCTCGATCCTTGAACATTCTTCTCAAGATCTTCTTTTATACCCGGCGATCGCTGTTCAGTGGAATCCTATTTATGCGGGCAATCGCCGCGTGTCGCTGCTAATTTGAGCGCGATCGGCTAAGCTTACCCACTCACAGAATCTGGCCTGTGGATAAAAAGGATCTATTCTGTGATGAAGGGGAGGATCTCTGGCGCTGTTTGCGTTATGATCCGCCATTCCGATCGCGATCCTTCCCTGAATGACGATCGGCTGTAGATTTTTTAAACAAAGCGATGCCCGCCATACATCAGGTTGCGGTTGTTTGACTGCGCCTTGAATGATTAAGGGTAAAGTCGCCGACAAAAAACCGTAAAAATCGGTTCACACGTTGCTTTTGATCACTGACAGGGTGACGAAAGACTACTCCTCACATTTATTGCTGACACTACGGTGCAATCCCGTGGCTCAGTCGTCGGTGTATGAGCGAGGCGTGTGCCTAAAATCATGATTTAAAAAATATCCTGATCCTTTTTCTTTTTTGGTCTTGTTCGAGTGGAGTCCGCCGTGTCACTTTCGCTTTGGCAGCAGTGTCTTGCCAGATTGCAGGATGAGTTACCTGCCACAGAATTCAGTATGTGGATACGCCCTTTGCAGGCGGAATTGAGTGACAATACCTTGGCGCTGTATGCCCCAAATCGGTTTGTCCTTGATTGGGTGCGCGACAAATACTTAAACAACATTAACGGACTGTTGAACGATTTTTGTGGCACGGATGCGCCTTTGTTACGCTTTGAGGTGGGTAGCAAACCTCTGGTTCAACGCGTTAATGAAACCGTCGCTGCTGCCGTGAGTTCACCGGTCGCCGCACGTACCATGCCGCGCCAGGCGCCTTCCCGTCCCAGTTGGGATAGCTCGCCGGCCCAGCCTGAACTCTCTTATCGTTCTAACGTCAATCCGAAACATACTTTCGATAATTTTGTGGAAGGTAAGTCCAACCAATTGGCGCGTGCTGCGGCACGTCAGGTGGCAGACAATCCTGGTGGTGCCTATAACCCATTGTTTTTATACGGCGGTACCGGGCTGGGTAAAACCCACTTGCTGCATGCCGTCGGTAATGGGATCATGGCGCGCAAAGCCAATGCCAAAGTGGTCTATATGCATTCCGAGCGTTTTGTGCAGGATATGGTAAAAGCCCTGCAAAACAACGCCATTGAAGAATTCAAACGTTACTACCGCTCGGTGGATGCCCTGCTGATCGATGACATCCAATTCTTTGCCAATAAAGAACGATCCCAGGAAGAGTTTTTCCATACGTTTAACGCCCTGCTTGAAGGCAATCAGCAGATCATCTTGACCTCTGATCGCTATCCCAAAGAGATCAACGGCGTTGAAGATCGTCTGAAATCGCGTTTTGGCTGGGGATTGACCGTAGCCATTGAACCGCCAGAGCTGGAAACCCGCGTGGCGATTCTGATGAAAAAGGCCGACGAGAACGATATCCGTCTGCCGGGTGAAGTGGCCTTCTTTATTGCCAAGCGTTTGCGCTCTAATGTGCGTGAGCTTGAAGGGGCACTGAACCGCGTTATTGCCAATGCCAATTTTACCGGTCGCGCCATTACTATCGACTTTGTACGTGAAGCGCTGCGCGATCTGCTGGCACTGCAGGAAAAGCTGGTCACTATTGATAATATTCAGAAAACAGTTGCTGAGTATTATAAGATTAAGGTTGCCGACCTGCTCTCGAAACGCCGTTCCCGATCGGTTGCGCGTCCGCGCCAGATGGCGATGGCGTTGGCCAAAGAGCTCACCAACCACAGCCTGCCAGAAATCGGCGATGCGTTCGGTGGTCGTGACCATACCACGGTGTTGCACGCCTGCCGAAAAATCGAGCAACTGCGTGAAGAAAGTCATGACATCAAAGAAGATTTCTCTAACTTAATCAGGACACTATCCTCCTAGCGCTATGAAATTTATCGTTGAACGTGAGCATTTGCTGAAACCGCTGCAACAGGTCAGTAGCCCGCTGGGTGGACGACCAACACTGCCGATTCTGGGTAACCTGTTGTTGCAGGTGACAGAAGGCGCGTTGTTGCTGACCGGGACGGATCTTGAAATGGAGATGGTCGCCAAAGTCGCCCTCTCTCAGCCTCATGACGTCGGTGCCACTACGGTCCCGGCGCGTAAATTCTTTGATATTTGCCGGGGATTGCCCGAAGGCGCCGAGATCACGGTAACGCTGGAGAGCGACCGCATGCTGGTCCGCTCCGGACGCAGCCGTTTCTCTCTGTCGACGCTGCCGGCCAGCGACTTTCCCAATCTTGACGACTGGCAGAGCGAGGTGGAGTTTACCTTGCCGCAGGCGACCTTAAAGCGCCTGATTGAAGCCACCCAGTTTTCCATGGCGCATCAGGACGTTCGCTATTACCTCAACGGCATGTTGTTTGAAACCGAAGGGGAAGAGCTGCGTACCGTGGCCACCGACGGACACCGCCTGGCGGTCTGTTCAATGCCAATTGGCCAATCCTTGCCTTCCCATTCGGTGATCGTGCCGCGTAAAGGGGTCATGGAGCTGGTACGTCTGCTCGACGGTGGCGATACGCCGCTGCGTTTGCAGATTGGCAGCAATAATATCCGCGCACATGTCGGCGATTTTATTTTTACCTCCAAGCTGGTTGATGGCCGTTTCCCTGACTATCGCCGCGTGTTGCCGAAAAATCCCGATAAAACGCTACAGGCAGGCTGTGACTTGCTCAAGCAGGCGTTTGCCCGTGCTGCCATTCTTTCCAACGAGAAGTTTCGCGGTGTACGCTTGTATGTCAGCCACAATCAGCTGAAGATTACTGCCAACAATCCCGAACAGGAAGAAGCCGAAGAGATCCTCGACGTTGATTATGACGGTACCGAGATGGAAATTGGCTTTAACGTCAGCTACGTGCTCGATGTGCTTAATGCGCTGAAATGTGAAGAGGTGCGTCTGCTGCTCACCGACTCCGTTTCCAGTGTGCAGATCGAAGATGGCAAAAGCCAGGCCGCGGCCTATGTTGTTATGCCAATGAGATTGTAATTTCTGGACGGGCTGGCTTACTTGCCATTTTGCGATTGGGCAGTGCTGGTATTGCTCAGGTACTGGAGTATGCTCCGCTTACTGCGCGCTGTCCGCACGCAAACTGGCTGCGACGCTGACGCCCTGGAATTGTATATATAGATGGCATTAACCCGATTACTGATTAAAGATTTCCGCAATATCGAGGCGGCGGATTTAGACCCGTCGCCCGGATTCAATTTCCTGGTGGGTCCCAACGGCAGCGGTAAAACCAGTGTCCTCGAAGCGGTTTATACGCTTGGGCATGGGCGCGCCTTTCGCAGTTTGCTGGCAGCAAGAGTGATCCGCCACGAGCAACCGGAATTTGTGCTGCATGGTCGTATTGACGCGGGCGGCGATCGGCAATTAAGCGTCGGGTTAAGCAAAAGCCGTCAGGGTGACAGCAAGGTAAGGATTGATGGCAGCGACGGCCATAAAGTGTCGGAACTGGCGCAGATGTTACCCATGCAGCTGATCACCCCGGAAGGATTCACGCTGCTTAACGGTGGACCCAAATACCGCCGTGCATTTCTCGACTGGGGTTGTTTTCATCACGACCCCGGTTTCTTCCTTGCCTGGAGTAACCTGCGTCGGTTACTCAAGCAGCGCAACGCCGCGCTGCGTCAGGTAAGTCGCTATGCGCAAATTCGTGCCTGGGATCAGGAATTGATCCCCCTGGCCGAGCGCATCAGCGAATGGCGGGCAGAATATAGCCGGGCGATCGCCGCTGATATCAGCGCGACCTGTGCGCAATTTTTGCCCGAGTTTGCCCTGAGCTTTTCGTTTCAGCGTGGCTGGGACAAAGAAAGCGACTATGGCGAACTGCTGGAGCGTCAGTTTGAGCGCGACAGAGCCTTGACCTATACCGCATCAGGCCCACATAAAGCCGATTTTCGCATCCGTGCCGACGGCACGCCGGTGGAGGATTTGCTTTCTCGTGGGCAGTTAAAATTGCTGATGTGCGCGCTACGGTTAGCGCAGGGTGAGTTTCTCACCCGACAGAGCGGGCGGCGTTGCCTGTATCTTCTTGACGATTTTGCCTCCGAGCTGGATACCGGTAAACGCCGGTTATTAGCCGATCGCCTGAAAGCCACCGAGGCACAGGTTTTTGTCAGCGCACTCAGCGTTCGGCAAGTAACCGATATGGTGGGTGAAAAGGGCAAGATGTTCCGCGTGGAACAAGGTAAAATAGCCGTTCTATCACAGGACTAAAAATGAGCGAGAAACGTTGATGTCGAATACTTATGACTCCTCAAGTATCAAGGTATTAAAAGGGCTGGATGCGGTGCGTAAGCGCCCCGGCATGTATATCGGCGATACCGATGACGGCACGGGTCTGCACCACATGGTATTCGAGGTTGTGGACAACGCTATTGACGAAGCCCTCGCTGGCCACTGTAAAGAGATTTTAGTCACGATCCATGCGGATAACTCCGTGTCCGTTCAGGATGATGGTCGTGGTATTCCTACCGGTATTCATGAAGAAGAAGGCATCTCTGCCGCAGAAGTCATCATGACGGTTCTTCATGCCGGCGGTAAATTTGACGATAACTCATACAAAGTGTCCGGCGGCCTGCATGGCGTGGGTGTGTCGGTAGTTAATGCCTTATCCGAAAAACTGGAACTGGTGATCCGCCGTGAAGGTCGTGTTCATGAGCAAACCTATGTCCACGGTGTAGCGCAAAACCCGCTGAAAGTGGTGGGTGAGACCGAATTAACCGGGACCACCGTGCGCTTCTGGCCAAGCTTCCAGACCTTTACCAACCACACCGAATTTCAGTACGACATCCTGGCCAAGCGCCTGCGTGAATTGTCGTTCCTGAACTCCGGCGTGGCGATCCGCCTGCACGATAAGCGTGACGACAAAAAAGATCATTTCCATTACGAAGGCGGTATCAAAGCCTTTGTGGAATATCTGAACAAAAACAAAAACCCTATTCACCCTACCGTCTTCTATTTCTCTACCATGAAAGACGATATCGGTGTGGAAGTTGCCCTGCAATGGAATGACGGTTTCCAGGAAAACATTTACTGTTTTACCAACAACATTCCACAGCGTGACGGCGGTACTCACCTGGCGGGCTTCCGCTCGGCAATGACCCGTACCCTGAACGCCTATATGGATAAAGAAGGCTACAGCAAGAAATCAAAAATCAGCGCTACGGGTGATGATGCCCGCGAAGGTCTGATTGCCGTGGTTTCTGTTAAAGTGCCGGACCCTAAATTCTCGTCACAGACGAAAGACAAACTGGTCTCTTCCGAAGTGAAAACAGCGGTTGAAAGCCTGATGAACGAGAAGCTGGTGGATTATCTGATGGAGAACCCGAGCGATGCGAAAATCGTCGTCGGCAAAATCATCGATGCTGCCCGTGCCCGTGAAGCTGCGCGTAAAGCCCGCGAAATGACCCGCCGTAAAGGCGCGCTGGATTTGGCCGGTTTGCCGGGCAAACTGGCAGACTGTCAGGAACGCGACCCGGCCCACTCTGAACTTTACCTGGTGGAAGGGGACTCCGCGGGCGGCTCTGCCAAGCAAGGCCGTAACCGCAAGAATCAGGCTATTTTGCCGCTGAAAGGCAAGATCCTGAACGTAGAGAAAGCGCGTTTTGATAAAATGCTCTCTTCGCAGGAAGTCGCCACGCTGATCACCGCGCTGGGTTGCGGCATTGGCCGTGACGAATACAACCCGGACAAACTGCGCTATCACAGCATCATCATCATGACCGATGCCGACGTCGATGGTTCGCATATCCGTACCCTGCTGCTGACCTTCTTCTATCGCCAGATGCCGGAAATTGTTGAGCGTGGTCATATCTTTATTGCTCAGCCACCGTTGTATAAGGTGAAAAAAGGCAAGCAGGAACAGTACATTAAAGATGACGAAGCGATGGATCAGTACCAAATCTCCATTGCAATGGACGGCGCAACGCTGCACACCAATGCCAGCGCACCTGCTCTGGCCGGTGAGCCATTAGAAAGACTGGTTGCCGAACATTACACCGTGCAGAAAATGATCGGTCGTATGGAGCGTCGCTATCCACGTGCACTGCTCAACAACCTGCTGTATCAGCCAACGCTGGGTGAAGCCGACCTCACCGATCAGGGCAAAGTTCAGCAATGGATTGAGCAACTGGTGCAGCTGCTTAACGAAAAAGAGCAGCATGGCAGCAACTACAGTGCGATTGTGCGTGAAAACCGTGAACGTCAGATTTTTGAACCGGTGCTGCGTATTCGTACCCATGGCGTCGATACCGACTACGATCTCGATTTCGAATTTGTTCACGGTGGCGAATATCGCAAGATCTGCGCCCTTGGCGAGAAACTTCGCGGCCTGATCGAAGAAGATGCCTTTATCGAACGTGGCGAACGTCGCCAGCCGATCAGCAGCTTCGAACAAGCGTTGGAGTGGCTGGTGAAAGAGTCGCGCCGTGGCCTGTCGATCCAGCGTTATAAAGGATTGGGCGAAATGAACCCGGATCAGCTGTGGGAAACCACCATGGATCCGGATCAGCGTCGCATGCTGCGCGTGACCATCAAGGATGCCATCGCCGCTGACCAGCTGTTTACAACCCTGATGGGGGATGCGGTGGAACCTCGTCGCGCCTTTATCGAAGAAAATGCCCTGAAAGCCGCCAATATCGATATCTGATAAGGGTTGTTGCAGTGGCAAGTTAAAAAACCGAGGCCGGAAACTGCCTCGGTTTTTTTTGTCCAAAAAATGTCTTCCCGACAGCGGGCGATGATTCTGTCTGGCTTTGCGCACTGTAAACGCGATAGCATTGGCAAAATTACATTAACTCTGAGGACGCTATGGCAATTGAATTGATCGCAATAGATATGGATGGCACGTTGCTCAATCCGCAGCATGAAGTGACCCCTGCTGTAAAACAGGCATTGGCCGCCGCCAGAAAGCTGGGTGTGCAGGTGGTGCTGGCTACCGGCAGACCCTTTATTGGCGTTAAGCGTTATCTCGAAGAGCTGGATTTGCAGCAGCAGGATTGCTATTGCATTACCAATAATGGCGCGTTGGTACAACATGCCAACGATGGCCGCTGTTTCGCCGAAGTTACCCTGACATTTGCCGATTATCTCTACTTTGAGGCGCTGTCTCGCCAGCTGGGTGTCGGTTTCCATGCCCTGACACAGAGCGATCTCTATACCGCCAATGCGGATATCAGCCCTTACAGTATCCACGAAGCCTATCTGACCGGCATTCCGCTGCGTTTTCGTACCCCGCAACAAATGGATCCTGCGCTGACTTTCCCGAAAGTGATGATGGTCGACAAGCCGGAACGCCTCGACCAGGCAGTCAGCCAAATTCCCGACGAGATCAGATCCCGTTACACCATTATGAAAAGCGCGCCTTATTATCTGGAAATTCTTGATAAACGCGTCAATAAGGGCGAAGGGGTGAAAGTTCTGGCAGAAAAACTGGGTATTGCCCGCGAAAATGTGATGACCCTCGGCGATCAGGAAAACGACATCGCCATGCTGGAATATGCCGGGCTGGGTGTAGCCATGGGCAATGCCATTGATAGCGTCAAAGCCATCAGCCAGTTTGTCACCAAAAGCAACCGTGAAGACGGTGTCGCCTATGCGGTGGAAAAGTTTGTGCTTAATCGCTGAGACAGCCTGTTTTCCCGCCATATACCCCGTGTGACGGCGACAGGTAACAGAGGATAAAAGGAACAGAACGTGGCGAGCGAACAACAGTTAACCTTCGATGCACGGGGTCATCAACTGACCAATATCAATGTCTGGACGGCAGACAGTCAGTGGCTGGCCTACGATGTCCGTCCAAAAGGCAGTGATTTTAGCGGATTGACCATTGAACGTATCAATATTGCCAGCGGTGAGGTCGAAACCCTGTATCGGGCGGGCGACGGTGCGCACGTCGGCGTGGTTACCGTTAGCGCAGAAACGCCGCCGCGTTATGTGTTTATTCATGGCCCGGAGCATCCGGATAATCACTGGCGATATGATTTTCACCATCGCCGTGGCGTGATCCTGGCGCCGCACAAATCCGCCACACCAGTAACCCTCGATGCTTTTGATATTACGCCACCTTTTACCCCGGGCGCACTGCGTGGCGGCTCGCACGTTCACGTATTCAGCCCAGACAGCAGCCGCCTGAGCTTTACCTATAACGATCATCTAATGTATGAGTGGCATAGTGCCGAGGATCTGCGCAACGTCGGGGTGGCGCTGGCCGGTCATCCGATTTATATCAGCAAGGCCCATCCTCGCGAGTACGACGGTAGCCACTTTTGCGTGCTGGTCAGCCAGACCACTGCCACGCCGCAGGCCGGCAGTGATGATATCAACCGCGCCTATGAAGAGGGGTGGATTGGGCAGCAAGGCTATCTGCACGCCGATGGCAGGCGACAGCGTTGGGCTTTAGCCTTTATTGGCGATACCTTGTCGGCACAGGGCGAAAAGCTGCCGGAAGTGTTTGTGGTCGATCTGCCCGAGAATGATAAAGACTATGCCAGTGCGGGGGCTGCTCCCTTGCAAGGGAGTGAAACGCGTTTACCTGCGCCACCGGCAGGCGTGGTGCAACGTCGGCTGACCTACACCGCGCACCGACGTTTTCCGGGGGTGGTGTTGCAACCGCGTCATTGGCTACGCACCTCGCCAGACGGCAGCACTATCGCTTTTCTGATGAAAGATGATAACGGTATTGTGCAAGTGTGGGGCATATCTCCGACCGGCGGCGAGCCGTGGCCAATAAGCCATGCTGCTACGGATATTCAATCGGCATTCAACTGGCATCCGCAGGGCGACATGCTGGCGCTGGTGTGTGATAACTCGGTGATGTTGCTGGACGTGGCCAGCGGCGAGATGCGGCGACTTACACCACGCAGCGAACAAGCTCCCAGTGGCGATGCCGTGGTTTTCTCACCGGATGGTTGCTGGGTGGCCTTTATGCGAGAGATAGCCGGGTTTGCCCAACTTTTTGTCACCCCGGTATAAGTAGTGCTGCCGCCAGGCGCGGCTCAGTTGGCAGCAGGCACGGGCGGAACATGGTTGATATCCACGCCATGACTGATGGCCATATTATGGTCTTCGCTGGCCTTGATGCGATCCAGGGTACCTACGCTGCCTTTTTTATAATAATCATAAGGCAACAACAAGGTATCCAGCGCGGCGCTAAACGGCAGATCGAGGATTAGCAGAGGGGTCATTGCCCAGCTGGTTTCATCGCTGGCAATCATATTGACGTCAGATTTTGAGCCGGGATATAACCCTTGATAATCGCCGGTATGACTCATGACGCTGGAACAGCCGCTGGCCATAAAAATGCATCCTGTGGCGATAGGTAACAATGAAAATTTTGTCATCTTTACACTCATCTCTACACTCATCTCTTGCTGTCGGGCTGAGGGGGGTCATCAAATCCTGTTAACCAGGTTCAGACCCTGAGTTATAGCAGTCAGCCAAAAATTTACACCAGGCATTGGCAGCAATGTGGTGGCGGTCGCATTTATCCCTTTACTCACCTTCTCCGCGCACTGACGATTAACCGTTGCTGCTAATAGTTACATCTTACCATTATCGTAAACAGCGCAGCGGCGGGATAGCCTTTCTGGTCAGGTTATCTTAGTTTATTTCAAAAAAATTTCTCTCGATAACTTGAAATCTCACATTTCAGCGCCATTTTTATCATACGACGCCACAAAAGAATACGCCGTCAGGGTATTTGGTGTTAGCGGCCTGTCCAAATGGAAGGTCAGTTTATTCCTCGCTGCAATATTAGGAGGCAGTTTAGATGCGTAATTTCGATCTTTCCCCGCTTTACCGTTCCGCCATTGGTTTCGATCGTCTATTTAATTTGATTGAATCTGGCCAAAATCAAGGGGGCGGCTATCCTCCCTATAATGTTGAATTGGTTGATGAAAATCACTATCGCATCGCTATTGCCGTTGCGGGATTTGCCGAATCCGAATTAGAGATCACCGCCCAGGACAATATTTTGCTGATTAAAGGCGCACATATCAACCCACCCGCTGAGCGTACCTATTTATATCAGGGGATCGCCGAGCGGAATTTTGAGCGCAAATTCCAGTTGGCCGAACATATCCAAATTAAATCCGCCAATCTGGCGAATGGCCTGCTTTATATTGATTTACAACGCGTGGTGCCGGAATCCTCCAAACCGCGGCGTATCGAAATAATTTAATTTTTTTAATATTAGATATCTGTTTAGCCCGCCGTAAGGGGGCTGTGCTGCGGCGCGTCTATACCACTGCAGAATGTCATTAATAGTTAATCATCTCGCTTCAAAGAAGGAGTTAATATGCGTAACCATGATATTTCCCCATTGCTGCGTCAATGGATTGGGTTTGATAAATTAGCCAGTTCATTACAGGGTAGTGAGCAGGGATTTCCTCCCTATAATATTGAGAAATCAGACGATAATCACTATCGCATCTCTTTGGCCCTGGCGGGTTTCCAGCAAAGCGAACTGAATATTGAAGTTGAGGGGCCGAGACTGACCGTTAGCGGTACTCCGACCCCACCGCCAGAAAAGGTGGAATATCTGCATCAGGGACTGGTGTGCAAAGCCTTTACCCTGAGCTTTACCCTCGCCGAACATATGCAGGTTTCCTCCGCCGAGTTTATTAACGGCCTGCTGCATATCAGCCTGATCCGCGATGTGCCACCGGCGCTACAGCCGCAGCGTATTGCCATTGGCACCGATAGCACGGCCGCTGAAAAACCGGCGCTGGAGAATTCTTCGCTGTAATTGTTGCTGCTATTGACTGAAAAAACCGCAAGCCTCCCCAGGTTTGCGGTTTTTTGTCTGTCACGCCTGGGCATTAGCTGTTGCTATGCTCCTGGTGCGCGCGTTCTACCTCTTCGGCAAGAATGGCCACGCCGCGCTCGATTTGATCGGCCTCAGGCACATAGTTCATACGCATACATTGATGAGTATGCGGCCACGGATGCTCAAGCCCGGGGAAAAAATAGTCGCCCGGCACCATCAGCACACCGCGTTTTTTCAGCCGTTGATAGAGCACCTCGGTGCTGATCGGCAGATTTTTAAACCATAGCCAGAGGAAAATCGCCCCTTCCGGTTTATGGATCAGGCAACGCTCCGGCGGCAGATAACGACGCAGGGTGGCAAGGGTTTGCTGCACACGCTGGTAATAGAACGGCTTGATCACCTGTTCTGACAAGCGCAGCAAATCACCGCGGGCAATCATTTCATTGGCCATTGCCGGTCCTACGCTGCCAGGCGACAGGCTGATAATGCCGTTCATATTGCTGATGGCTTTAATGGTTTTCTCATCGGCGACTACGATGCCACAGCGCGATCCCGGCAAGCCCAGTTTTGACAGGCTCATACAGAGAATAATATTGGGATTCCACAGCGGCGTGGCCTCGGTAAAGACAATGCCGGGAAAAGGCACACCGTAGGCGTTATCAATCAACAGCGGGATATCATGCTGCTGAGCCAGGGCATCAAGACGGATCAGCTCGTCATCGGTCAGCACATTGCCGGTGGGATTCGTGGGGCGTGAGACGCAAATCAGGCCAATATCCTTGCCGATGTTCAGATGCTCAAAATCGACGTGATACTTAAACTGCCCTTCAGGTAACAGCTCGATATTGGGCTTGGCCGAGACAAACAGATTTTCATCGACCCCGGCATCGGCATAACCGAGGTATTCCGGAGCCAAAGGAAACAGCACCTTGCGCAGCGAACCGTCGCGACGTCGCCCGGCAAACAGATTAAACAGATAGAAGAAGGCGCTTTGGCTACCGTTGGTCAGCGCAATATTCTCGGCGCTGAGCTCCCAGCCCTGCTCTTCACTCAACATTTTGGCCAGGGCATGGCGCAACACATCTTTGCCCTGGGGGCCATCATAATTACACAAGGCATCGGCGAGTTTGCCTTCGGCAAGCATATCGCCCAGCAGGGTCTGAAAGTAGTCCTGCATCTCCGGGATGTGGGCGGGATTGCCGCCGCCAAGCATAATGGCTCCAGGGGTGCGCAGACCTTCGTTCATATCGGCCATCAAACGGGTAATGCCGGAAAAACGGGTAAATTTTTCGCCGAAAACAGAAAACGTCATAGCTAGCTTTTAGTGTTATCAAAATGTGACGCCCACCATAACGCCTGCGCGGGAGCAGTGCAATCGGCTGAAGATATTCGCGGAAATTTTCATGCGGGGAGCGGAGGGGGACAGCCCGCCATGGCACTGCGCCTGTCCGCGATACGGAAGGCACCGGCACCGTGGCGGGCAGCGGATCAGGCTTTTTTCAGCACCTGCGGGTTGACGCAAAAATCTTTGATATTGCCTGAC
The DNA here is from genome assembly GCF_012933545.1 of Rouxiella aceris. Taxonomy (GTDB): domain Bacteria; phylum Pseudomonadota; class Gammaproteobacteria; order Enterobacterales; family Enterobacteriaceae; genus Rouxiella; species Rouxiella aceris. The sequence goes on from NZ_JAADJU010000008.1 coordinate 59,715, forward strand.
AGGGCAGCAATCAGATTCTCCACTGCCGCGGCATCCATATCATAACGGGTCTGCGCGGTGGCGGAACCGACATGCGGCAGGGTAACCACGTTTGGTAAAGAAAGCAGCGCAGAATCTTTGGCCAGCGGCTCTTTTTCATACACATCGAGGCCCGCGCCGTAAATTTCGCCGTTTTGCAGAGCAGTAATCAACGCCTGCTCGTCAATTACCGGCCCGCGACCGGCGCTGATCAAAATGCCGGTGGACTTCATTTTGGCAAACTGTTCTTTGCCAATCAGATGGAAGGTTTGATCGCTAAGCGGCAGGATCACGCAAACAAAATCTGACTCTTGCAGCAGTGTATCCAGATCGCAGTGACGTGCGGCAAAGCGCGTTTCTGCATCCTTATGCTGACTGCGGGCATTGTAGAGAATGGGCATATCAAAGCCGAAATGTGCACGTTGAGCGACGGCCATACCGATGCGGCCCATACCGACAATACCCAGGGTTTTATGGTGTACATCAATGCCGAACCAGTCGGCAGTGGCATTGCTCTGCCATTCACCGGCTTTCACTCGCGTTGAGAGATCTTCAATGCGCCGTGCGGTGGCCAGCATCAGGCCCAGCACCAGATCGGCTACGGTATCGGTCAGTGCGGCAGGAGCATTAAGCAGCGGGATACCGCGACGGGTTAATTCGGCGACATCAAAGCTGTCAAAACCCGCCGAGGCGGTGGAGACACCGCGCAAACGCGGCGCATGGTCGAGCAGCTCTTTATTGATCGGTCCACCGGACCCCAGTAAGCCTTCTGCCTGTTGCAAGGCGGCAAATACCCGATCGCGGTTGCCGGCGTTAATACCATCAAATTCAACGACTGAATAATGTTGCTCAAGGCGCTGATGCAGATCGGCAGAGAGTGGTTTGTACAGGACAATGGACGGCTTCATGACTTACTCCATCAAGCTAACGATTAAAAGATAACGTATTGATTAACATAAATACTGCCTTAGTGCGCAGTCTGCGTAGCCAGGGACTTTTCCGGTTTGACCATCAGCGTCAAGCCGACGGAAGCCAGTAAGGAGACGGCCATAAAGATAAAAGAGGCGGCGGGGCTGCCGGTGTTGCCATTGAGATAACCGACAAACCAGGAGCCAAAAAATGACCCCAGCGCGCCAAGACTATTGATCAGCGCCATCGCGCCTCCTGCGACATTTTTTGGCAACATTTCGGGGACAATGGCAAAAAAGGGTCCATAAGGGGCATACATTGCCGCGGCGGCAATTACCAACAGACTATAGGACAGCCAGAAACTGTGCTGACCGAGGGCCCAGGAGCCAAAGAAGGCCAGTGCACCAATCAGCAACAGCGGCCAGATAAACAGTTTGCGATTTTGCTTCTTGTCCGAAGCCCAGGAGACCAGGATCATCGCCAGAGTGGCCGCCAGATAAGGTGCCGATGAGAGCCAGCCGGCCTCAACCATGCCCATGGATTTACCGGCACGCAAAATCGACGGCAGCCAGAGCACAAAACCGTAAACGCCAATGCTCCAGGTAAAATATTGCAGGCAGAGCAGGATGACATTGCGCGAGCGAAACGCCTGGCCATAGTTGGCCACCGCTTTAATGCTGCGTTGCTCTTGGGCCAAAGCATCGGCCAGCGCCTGTTTCTCATCCTGGCTAAGCCAACTGACTTGTTGCGGCTTGTCTTTGACTAAAAACCACCAGAATATCGCCCAGATAATCGCCGGAATGCCTTCAAAAATAAACATTTCGCGCCAGCCAAAGGCGTGGATTAAATAGCCCGACAGCACCGACATCCAGAGTACAGTGACCGGATTGCCAAGGATTAAAAAGGTATTTGCTCGCGAGCGTTCTGACTGGGTAAACCAGTTGCTGATATAGACCAGCAGGGCGGGCATCACCGCCGCTTCGACAATGCCGAGCATAAAGCGGATCACCGCGAGCAGCGGAATGCTGTTCACCACGCCGGTTAACGAGGCAAATCCCCCCCACAGCACCAGACACCAGAACACCAGCTTTTTGACGCTGCGTCTTTCGGCATAAATGGTGCCGGGGATCTGAAAGAAGAAATAGCCCAGAAAAAACAGCGCCCCAAGCAGGGAGGACATCCCTTTACTGATCCCCAGGTCGTCATTGATACCGGCGGCGGAGGCAAAACTAAAATTGGAACGATCGACATAGGCCAGACTGTAGGAGATAAAAATGATTGGCATAATAAACCACCAGCGTTTGGCGGCTAACCTGGCCTTAGTCATGATTGATCTCCTTTTGCGGCGTTATCGCGTTGCTTCGCGTAATTTGACGACACAGTCTCGTTGCAAAATTCATCTTGCCTCCTGGCTTGGTTGCTAGGCTTGGGCGGCTTCCTTACGCAGTAAATCAACGTAATAGCGGGTTACCGCCGTGAGGTCTTCACCTTCGAGAGGGAATTCGATACCGCGCGGTGCCGTAGCAGGCAATGCGGCCAGCACCGCCTGCCAACTGCCATCGCTGTCATCGAGGGCTACGGCATGCAGTTTGCCATCGCGTTCGTTGGCGGCTTTGACATGAATATAGTGCACATGCTCGCTGAGTGCTTTGGCGGCGACCAGCGCGTCCTGACCCACCCACAGCCAGTTGGCCATATCAAAGGTCATGGCAACGGGAAGATGCAGTGCTTCGGCAGCAAAGAAGAAGGCGTTCATTGGCGAAAGAATACCGCCTTGCGCCGTCTGGTCGTTTTCGACCGCCATTTCGACGTGGTGTTGTTTCAGCAAGACCTTGAGGGCGGTGAGATCGGCACCGGGTACAAAGTTGCCGAGGGCAATTTTCAGTTTGCGAGCGCCCAGAGCGTCGGCTTCGGTCAGAAAATCGGACAGGTCAGGGTTAACAATGCCCCCGGCCAGAAACAGCGACTCGGGAACAGAATAAAAAGCAAAGAGCCCATGTTGACGGATCTCTTCCGCCAATGATGCCAGTTTGCTTAGCTCGCCTTCGGCGAAGAGCTCGCGGCGAATTTCCACGCCATCGGCACCTGCTGCGGCAATGGTGGCCAGCAGAGCCGACTGTCCGCCCAGCTCTTTAACTGCTTTATAGCCATAAGCGGCGGTTACGATAACGATTTCTGCCACATTCTCTGGTTTGTTCATGCCAATTTTCCTTAAAGCGACGTTATTTTTTTAAATAAATATAAGAACCTAATAGCCCGGTAAACTCGAGATAACCGTCATACCCAAAGTTGCAGTCACGGCGTTTGTTCTGCCTCCGTCCGCGTCGTTTTTACGCAGACTTACCGTCACTGCAAATGACGTTTCATTAAGTTAAAGGTAGGCCAATTTTCACCTGGGACGCAGGATTGTTAATCCTACGTTATCTGGAACCGGTCCCAAGTAAAAGATCGGTATCAGGAAAACATATTCCCGCCTGCTAATAACGAGATCAAAATCACGCTTTCAGCCTGTCGCTGCCAGAGATTGCCAGGATAAGTCCCGGCAATAACGGGACATCCTTTAGGCCAGGGTCGTAGAACCGCGAACGATTAGCTCGCCGGGGAAGGCATGTTCTTGAATTGGCTCGTTGCTGCCCTGAATACGGGTCACCAGTTGCTCAAGGGCGGCATAGCCCATATCGTACGTCGGTTGCTTAAGGGTGGTGATGCCCACGCCCGCCAACTCGGCCCACTCCAGATCGTCAAAACCCAACAGACCGATATCTTTTCCCCAGACCATGCCAATACGGCGCATCGCCCGGGCAATAACCAGCGTCAGTGCGCCATTGACCGAGATCACCGCCCGCCGTTTATCGGCATAGCGGTCAGCAAAGTCGCGCAGCAGTGTTTCCAGACCCTGGCTGTCGCTCAGTTCTACCTCGCCCTGGGCGGCGAATTTATGCGGTTGGTGTTGCATCTCTTGCAGAAAAGTATGCAGGCGAACCAGACGGGTATTAATAGTCATGGGCTCACTTAAAAACAGAATGGCTTCAAAGCCCTGTTGCAGTAAATGTTGCGTCACCGTACGGGTGGCATCGACGTTATTTAAACCGATCACATCGCAAGAGAAGTTGTTCACCTTGCGATCAATCAATACCATCGGCACCGGTGACTGCTGCAGCGCGGAAATGGCGTCTTCGCGCATCCCCACGGCGTTAATCACAATGCCGTCGACGCGGTAGCTGCTTAATAGTTGCAGGTAGTGTTTTTCCTGATTGAGCTCATTGTTGGTATTACATACCAACAGCGTCAGTCCCTGCTGGCGGCAAGCTGCTTCCACGCCGCGCATCACTTCGACTGAATAGGGATTGGTGATATCGGCGATGATCAGGCCAATCAGTCGGGTTTGACCGCTTTTCAGGCTGCGTGCCATCTGGCTGGGTTGATAATCAAGCAGGGCAATCGCCCGCTCAATGCGCTCTTTCAAGGCATCGGACAGCAGATGCTGCTCGCCGTTAAGATAACGCGATACGCTGGTTTTACCGGTTTTTGCGGCACTGGCCACGTCTCTGATGGTTGCCCGGGGAGGGGGTGTCTGCGTTGTCTTGGCCCTGCTCACGTTCTGTCTCCTGAGGTCGTCGCCAGATAACCTGTTGTGCTAAAAAATTAATTAATCTTATTGCTGGAGACTAGCACAGAGCGCCGGGGCAAGGCAGGGGGGATTTAACAACTCTGGCAAGAGAAGTTGCCAGAGTTGTGATAAAGAAAATAGCTTCGTTATTGCAGCGGGCTGAGGGTGATTTCTACGCGACGGTTTTGCGCTTTGCCTTCAGCGGTGCTGTTGGAGGCGATAGGGTTATCCGGACCTGCTCCGGAAGTACGTACCCGATTTCCGGCCACGCCCTGAGTGATCAGTGCGCTGCCTACGCCGTCGGCACGCTGTTGCGACAAGCGCATATTAAGCGCGCGGGTACCACTGCTGTCGGTATAACCGACCACATTGACCGCCGTTTTGGGGTACTCTTTCAATACCATGGCCACGCCGGTCAGAGTATTGGCACCTGCCGGTTTCAGCGTGCTGCTGTTGCTGTCAAAGGTGACGTTATTCGGCATGTTCAGCACGATATTATCGCCCTGACGGGTAACGCTAACGCCGGTACCTTGCATTTTGTCACGCAGCTTGGCTTCCTGCACATCCATATAATATCCCGCACCGCCGCCGAGTGCGGCACCGGCAGCGGCACCAATCAGTGCCCCTTTGCCGCGATCGTGTTTTGATGAGGAGAGCATACCGACACCGGCACCCAGCGCGGCACCGATGCCCGCGCCAATGCCCGATTTTCCGGCCTGAGACTCACCGGTATAAGGGTTGGTGGTACAAGCCGACAGACCCAGCGTTAAGCACAGCGTACTGGCGATAATAAGAATGCGTTTGTTCATATTTATTCTTTCCCTAAAGATAAAGTCTGCCTGCCGTCGCCACCTGAGGGTGCTGCCTGAGCCATGGGCCAGGCACTGTGTCACCCTGAGTGTGGCAGGACTCGCTGAATATGACCTGAATTAGCGAAGTCTGTTCAGCGAAAAATCGTTTCGAAACATAAAAAGTGCTACCACCTGTCATCACTTCGCTGGCAGGCTGCGCTCTTTATGCGAGAAAAGCCGCGGTTAAGCACTCAGACAATTCTGTTATCGCCAGAGGTTTCGGTTTTTGCTGCTTCAGGTTTATCTGCCCGTGTTGGCTTATTCGTTGAGGTATGCTGCTGTTTGGCTTCTGGCCAGGCAGTATTAATTATTCAGAATAATAATTTAATAATACATTTTATTTCTTTGGTGAATATTATTTCTTGCTGTTATTTATCTCCCTGGGTTAATTTGCTTATCTTTTGTCTTGCCAGCAGAAAATAATTAATTATTTTTAATGTACTGGTTGCTGATTTCCATTGTCGCAATTTATTGTTATAAAGTTTGGGTTAATCATCTGTAATCCTTTATTTCTAAACGTTGAACTATTTATAATTACCGATAAATGACGTTCTCGGTTGTAATTGCTATCTGTTTTCATGGATGAGACGCTCAAAGCCAATAAGCTGGCCAGAAAGCAAAAAATTGCGCGTGTTATCTCTATTTGAGTGATAAGCAGGAGCCTCGCAATGACGTTATATAATATTAAACCAAAGTTTCAAAATATATTAAGACCTTTGGTTATCAAACTCCACCATTGGGGGGTGACGGCTAACCAGATAACAGTGTTGGCCATGCTGGGGTCGCTGATACTGGGGGGGATATTAATTTATCGTCCGGAACCTCTTCTCTTTTGCGCTTTGCCGGTATTTCTGTTTTTACGTATGGCCCTAAATGCCATCGATGGCATGCTGGCCAGAGAGTGCAATCAGCAAACGCCGCTGGGCGCGCTGCTTAATGAAGTCGGCGATATCATCTCCGATGCCGCCCTGTATCTCTCATTTGGTTTCCTGGCTGGCGTGCCGCTACCGTTAGTTGTTTTGGTGGTATTGCTGTCCTGGCTTAGCGAATTTTGTGGAGTTATGGCGCAAACGCTTACTGGTCAAAGAGACTATCGCGGACCGCTGGGCAAAAGCGATCGTGCTTTTTTATTTGGTGCCTTGGGGCTGATGATCGCGCTGTGGCCTCAGGGGATAGCGGTGGTCAACAGCCTATTTATTACTGCCGCCATGTTGCTGATCTGGACCGTGATTAATCGCTGTCGCAGCGCTGTGGCGGTGCGCCATGACTGATAGCTCCGCGACCTTGCACTATTGCCTGGCCACGATATTCAGCCTGTTACTGCTGGCGACGGTTATTTTATTCGTCTTGATAAAATGTTGTCCGCAGCGTGACTGGCGAGAACTACGGCAACGTATCAGCAGTTGGTGGCTGATCATTACTATTTTCTCATTAGCCATGCTGTCTCCCAAATGGCTGGCGGTAACTTTTTTCGCCTTTATCAGTTTTCTGTCATTAAAAGAATATCTGACGCTTACACCGACTCGCCGCTCTGACAGCATTCCCCTGCTATGGATGTATGCCGCTATTCCCTTGCAATACCTCTGGGTCGGGATGTCGTGGTATGGCATGTTTATTATTTTTATTCCGGTCTACGTGTTTCTGTTCTTGCCCGCGCGAATGGTGGCGGTGGGTGATACCCAGGGTTTTCTGCATTCCGCATCGGTGATGCACTGGGGAATGATGACCACGGTATTTGCGCTAAGCCATGTCGCCTGTTTGCTGACTCTGCCGACCGAAGACAGCAAATCTGGCGCACTGCTGGTTATCTTCCTGGTCGCCGCAACACAGATTAATGATATTGCACAGTATTTGTGGGGGAAGGGGCTGGGGAGAATAAGAGTGACACCCCAGGTCAGTCCAAATAAAACCCTGGCAGGACTGCTGGGTGGCATCTTGACCACCACGCTGTTGGCCGGGATGGTTGGTCCGCTGTTAACGCCGATGGACCGGGGTCTCTGTTTTGCCGCCGGTGCCATGATCAGTTTCAGTGGTTTCTGCGGCGATGTGGTGATGTCAGCTATTAAGCGAGACTTTGGCGTTAAGGACTCCGGTAGGCTGCTTCCGGGCCATGGCGGCATTTTGGATCGGCTGGACTCGCTGATATATAGCGGACCGCTGTTCTTTCACTTTTTCTACTATTTCTACTATTAGGGGGCGCTGATGAACCCTATGCTGCGTTGGTTATTTACGCTCTGTATCGCTTATCCCCTGGTATGGATTTGGTTGGGGGTTTCGGTGGCCAACAGAAAAAAACTGCCGGTTACCGGCCCTGCCATTATCGTGGCAAATCATAACAGTCATCTGGATGTGCTGACCTTATTTACCCTCTTTCCGTTGTCAACGCTGGTCAAGGTGCAACCAGTGGCGGCGGCAGATTATTTTCTCAAGAACAAAGTTATCGCCTGGTTTGCCCTGAAGGTGATTGGCATTATTCCTGTTTACCGTGGAGCCAATAAAGCCGATCCGCTGCAAGCCTGTGTTAAGGCGTTGGCAGCGCATAAAATCATTATCTTATTTCCGGAAGGAACACGGGGTGAGCCGGGCAAGTTCTCCGAGCTGAAATCGGGGATCTGGTATTTGAGTCAACAGTGTCCCGAGGTGCCGATTATTCCGGTGTATATGCAGGGTCTGGGCAGAGTCATGGGCAAGGGACAGAAAATCCCCGTCCCCTTTTTTATTGATATTTATATTGATGACCCACTGTATTTTGATAATGACAAAGTCTCGTTTATGCGCAACTTGTTAAATCGTTTTTATATATTGCAGCAGCAAGCGACAAGGAAAGTATGATGATTCCGCAGAGGCGTATATTTCGGACAGGCTTGTTTTTAACCAGTGATAAAACCTCGCTCTATTTTCGTCACTGGCCAGCGGCGGCAGATGGCAAACGCAAAGTCATTATTCTGTTCCATCGTGGCCATGAACACTCAGGACGTTTACAACATATTGTTGATGAACTGATGATGCCAGATACCGATTTTTACGCCTGGGATGCACGTGGACACGGGCAGTCTGCCGGTCCCCGTGGCTTCAGCCCCAGTCTCGGGCGTTCAGTACAGGATGTTGACGAGTTTGTGCGCTTTGTGGCGGAAGACGCGCAGGTAGGCAGCGAAGATATTCTGGTGATGGCCCAAAGCGTGGGGGCGGTATTGGTTGCTACCTGGGTGCATGATTATGCGCCGAAAATCCGTGGCATGGTGTTGGCGTCACCGGCGTTTAAGGTCAAACTTTATGTGCCATTTGCCCGCACCGGGCTGGCGTTGTTGCAGCGAATACGCGGCCTGTTTTACCTGAACTCCTACGTTAAGGCTAAATTTTTGACCCATGACCCACAGCGTATTGCCAGCTATGTCAGGGATAAACAGATCACTCGCCAGATTGCGGTCAATGTCTTGTTAGACCTGTATAAAACGGCGGAACGTGTTGTCTCAGACGCTTCGGCTATCACCGTGCCGACGCAGTTGCTGATTTCCGGTGATGATTTTGTCGTTGCTGACCAACCACAAAAACAATTTTACGCGGGACTGCGCAGTAAAATAAAAGAGCTGCATATTCTGCCAGGTTTTTACCACGACACGCTGGGAGAAAAGGACCGTAGCATAGCCTTTGATAAAATAAGGCCCTTTATTAACCACCTCTGGCACTCCTCTCGGCCAGAAATATTTGACTATAGTGATGAGGATCGCTGGAGCCCCAGCGCAGATGCTTACCGGGCATTGCAGGTGCCGCCAAAAGCGGGTTCGCTGGCAGGCATCGCCTACCGGATATTAAGCTATGGCATGAAAACGCTGGGACGGCAGTCAAAAGGCATACAACTGGGTTATGAAACGGGATTTGATTCGGGGAGTACGCTCGATTACGTCTACCGCAATACCCCGGCAGGAACCGGGCCGCTGGGCGTGCTGCTTGACCGTTTCTATCTCGACAGTATCGGCTGGAAAGGGATCCGCATACGTAAAGTCCATCTCCAGCAAATGATCCGGCAAGCGCTGGAGAGATTGCGTGAACGGCAGATACCCATTCGACTGCTGGATATTGCTGCCGGGCATGGTCGTTATGTGCTGGATGCCATTGAAAAACAAACTGATATTGAAAGTATCCAGTTAAGAGATTATAGCGATATCAATGTCGAAAAGGGCCAGCAACTGATTAAGGAGCGCGGCCTAAGCCATATTGCGCAATTCAAACAGGGGAATGCGTTTGATTTTGCCTCCCTTGCGGCTCTCGAACCCCAGCCTACCCTGGGAATTGTCTCGGGATTATATGAACTGTTTCCTGATAATGCGTTGCTCAGGACATCGCTGGCTGGCCTGGCTGCGGCGATTCCGCCGGGTGGCATATTGGTTTATACCGGGCAACCTTGGCATCCGCAGTTAAAAACTATCGCCTATACCCTGACCAGCCATCAGAACGGTGTTCCGTGGATGATGCGGGTGCGCAGTCAAAACGAAATGGATGCGCTGGTGGCCCAGGCCGGATTTGAGAAATGTTCTCAGCTTATTGATCAATATGGCATTTTCACCGTCTCGCTGGCGATAAGAAAACCGAATACTTAAGTTTGCTATTGCGCGGAAACACCTTGGTCCCTGGGGGTGTATTTCCAGTGCATCACCCAGGTGGGCAGATTGGTGCCGGGATGGCGGGTGTCGGCGGTGATGGTAAAGCCCTCTTTACGGTAAAACGCCAGGGCGCGATGATTTTGCTGATAAACCTCCAGCAACAGGCTGGCGTAATGGTCTTTGGCCTGTGCCATCAACTGTTGTGCGACGCCGCTGCCGTAGCAGGCTTGTTCAATAAATAATGCACCAATAAATTGCTGATTTAATACGCTGATAAAACCGACAATCTTGTCGTCTTGCGGGCGGCAGGCCACCCAGGTGGTGGCCTGGGGAAGAAAAGTTTCCCGCACCATGGCGGCACTTTCATACCAATAGCTTTCATCGATAAAAGGGTGGGCCAGCAAGGTGCTGCGCAGCCACAGCAGCAGCAACGCTTCAAGGTCATCTTTGCCTGACGGACGTATCAGGCAGGTTGTTGCTGGGGATGGCATAGACAATAAGTTTGATGATCGTTCACCAGGCCGCTGGCCTGCATAAACGCATAGCAAATGGTGGATCCGATAAACTTGAATCCGCGTTTTTTCAATGCCTTGGACAGCGCATCTGACAGCGGCGTTTTTGCCGGAATGTCACCCGGACCGCCGGGATTATTGATCAGCGGCTGCTGGTCCACAAACTGCCAGATAAAGGTGGCAAAATCCTCGCCGCTGGCCTGCATTGCCAGCCAGGCTTTGGCATTGGTGATGATTGCCTCTATCTTGCCGCGGTGGCGAATGATCCCGCTTTCCAGTACCAGAGCATCGACATCCTGCGCGGTCATGGCGGCAATGCGCTGTGGGTCAAACTGATGGAAGCAACGGCGATAATTTTCGCGTTTTTTCAGCACTGTGATCCAGGATAAGCCAGCCTGTTGCCCCTCCAGACAGAGCATTTCAAACAGTTGTCGTCCGTCTTTGATGGGCACGCCCCACTCTTTGTCGTGGTACTCAATATAAAGTGGGTCATTAGAGACCCAACTGCATCGCATCATCAAGGTATCCTGCATTACCAACTGGGGAATATGCCTAATCTTGTCCTTTCGCCTACGGCGGTGCAAGCGCTTCCTGTCAGCCAATAAGATAACTCTGTAAGCGACAGTTGTACGCTCCATTACCTTGACCCTGAGCCAATCTGAACCATATTGAAACCCACACTTACAGAATGCTTACATTCTGATTGACCCTCTACCTTCAGGCTCTGTGGAAAATGGAAATGACCGACAAAAACCCTCTACCTGCTAAAAATGTGCGTTTTCGTTGGCAGGAACTCTCGTTGGCGACCCTGCTCTGTCTGGGTATCAACCTGCCAGCGCAGGCGTATGACCAGCTTTATGTGTTCGGTGACAGTTTAAGTGACACCGGCAATAACGGCCGTTGGACCTATGACAGCAATATTCATCCGCTGTATGACGAGATCCTGGCAGGCAATATTGGCACGCATTTGACTCCCTCCTCGCTGGGCGGCAACAACTATGCGCAAGGGGGCGGCGTAGCGGTGCCAGGGCTGGACTCCGATTACACCACCCAGGATCAGGTGAGTCGTTATCTGGCCGCCACTGGCGGTAAGGCCGATAGCAACGGGCTGTATATCCATTGGATTGGCGGCAATGATTTAGCCGCGGCAGCCTTGAGTCTCAACCCGGTGAGTGCGGTTAATATTGCCACCAATAGCGCCACTCAGGCGGCCGATCAGGTAAATACCTTGCTAAAAGCGGGCGCAGGCCTGGTGGTGGTACCGACGGTGCCTAATATCGGACTTACACCGGTGTTGATGGAAGGAGTGATCCAGGTGGGGCTCTTGCCGGTGCAGCAACAGGCACTGGCGGCGGCGTATCAATATCTTAATGCGCAGACTACCCCCAATACAGATGCCCGTACCGAGGCGATCCATAATGCGCTGGCTGCCTCCACCACTGCCGGTATCGATTCCGAGCTGTTGCAGTCGCTGCTGTCAAAAGGGCTGATCGCCGCCTATGACACCTTAAAAACCCTGGCTACCGGCCTGACGGATACCTATAACACCACCGAAGATATTGCGCTGGCGCAGAACGGCGGCAATATTGCCCGCGTAGATATTAATGCCCTGTTTAACGAAGTCGTAGCCGATCCGCTGCGCTACGGTTTTAGTAATACCGCCGGTACCGCCTGCCCGGTGGGCACCTCGGCCTCGGAATGTAACTCCAGTTTGCCGGGGTTTGACCGCAGCCAGTCGTTTCTGTTTGCCGATCATTTCCATCCATCGCCGCAGGCGCATGCGCTGATTGCCGATTATATGCAGTCGGTGATTAATGGTCCGCTGGAGGTTACCGCACTGAATCAGGGCTCGCTGGCGTTGGCGCGCAACAGTCAGGGGCTGCTTGACAGCCGTTATCAACAGTTGCGCACTCAGGATAACGCGTCGGGCACCTTTGGCATGTTTGGCGGCTATGCCGGGCAACATAATGACAGCAAGCTTAACCCGTCGCTGGGCAACGGGGATGCCATCGACAATACATTAAATATCGGTATGGATTATCAACTGACCGAGCGCTGGATGCTGGGGGTACTGCTCTCCGGCAGCGATGACCGACAACATCCCACCGACCATTTCAGCTACCGTACTCACGGCTGGATGGCCAGCGCCTTTACCGGCATTAAAATCGCCGAGAATGGCTGGATCAACGGCGATGTGCACTATGGTTCGCTGCGTTATCAGGATATCTACCGCAGCATGGCGCTCGGGCCCACCACCCGCACTGAACGCGGCGATACCGATGGTCGCCAGATCGGTGGGCGAGTCACCGCAGGCTGGGATTTCCCGATCCTGCCACAGCTGAAAACCGGCCCGGTGGCACAATATCGCTGGGATTACAGCCGCGTTGATGGTTATGCCGAGCAGGGCGATAACAGTACCTCAATGCGTTTTGGCGATCAGACTTCACATTCGCAGATTGGTGCACTGGGCTGGCGGGTAAATGCCCAACTGGGTATCGTCAATCCCTATGCGCAAGTCACCTACGATCGTCAGTTTGCTGATGACAGTTATACGGCGACGGGGGCCATTAAATCGACGCGCACCCATTTCAGTCGCACTACCGGCGAGCAGGATAAGGATTGGGTGGAGATGACGCTGGGGGCAAATATACAAATTACCAACAGCATCGCCGCCTTTGCTGCCGTTTCACAGACCACCGGGTTGGATTCCGGCGAACAAACCTCCTACAACGCCGGGATCAGCGCAAGATTTTAAGCCCCGTGATTGCTGCGGTCTGGCCAGCAAGGAAGCCAGCCAGGCTGTGGTTGTTTATCGTTCAATACTGCAGGTTTGACCTGTGGCATTAAGGTTTGGGTATGGTGTTATACACTTCAACGCAATGCTGCATATTATTTGAAAATAAGTGATATTTTTCAGTGTTATAATCAACGTGCCGGTTCCGGGGATCTGTATATCTTGGCTGAAACCCGGATTTGGCTTGCAGGGCAAGGGTATATTTTTTAAGTTTCTCAACGCACTGGGCATCGAGACCCAGTTTTTTGCCCATTGATGGCTGTAATGCGTCAAATTCAGTTTTGGAGTAGCAGCGAGTAAGTTCTAAATCATGAGACGTCTCAAGAATATGTTTGATTAAACGATCGCTGTCAGTGGCATCCTTAGATGCTCGAGTATAAGTATTTGCCAGTATTTGCGTATAGCGGTCAATATCTTCAGCAGTAAACTCGGCGATATTAGTGGCTATATTACGGAATGCCCGCGCCGATAGTTGACTATAGTGTCCGTAAACTTCTTTTTTTATTTGTTTTTTTTCATCTTGGCTATGTTGTTTTTGCTCTGGATAAGTTTCATGTAACCGGCCGGAACGCATCATAAAGGCCATGACTGCTATCGCTTTTCTATCAACATCGCTTAACAGCATTTGTTGTTCTGCAGACAAGTTTTCAATTAGGGCCTGACAGATAAAGGACTGTCTGATGCCGTGGCTGCCATTATGGTTTGGACGATGGATAATGTGATTTTTATCAACCTCTATTTTATTTTGCTTATGATCTTTCGCCATATGGGGATAATCTCTTTTATAAAATATCTCATTAGCTAAAGAGAAAACCGGCAACAGGTCTTTTTTGATTTCAAAACGCTTGTTTTTGTTAAAAATGACTTCCGGGAATTTATAGTTATAATTTTGCGTACTAAAACGATATGTTTTGTTTTTCTCAACACTTTTAATTTCTGCAATATACTCGAGCTTTAATTTTTCGATCTGCGCAGGCGAACTCAAATTCTGCGCATTGGCTGGCGGGGCACGGCGTTTTGCCGCTACCCTATGGTTAATTGCCTCTATGCTATTAAATGTGGGCCAGGTTTTTAGCGCTGCTGATGGCTGTGTTGCCGTCGCTTCAGCAATTTTATGCTCAGCAGACTGTAGAACGCTACGAAAGTAATCAATGTCGCTGGCCTGGTCAAAGCTGCCATTTTCGTGACCAATTTCTTCTCCCGGTGTCAACCAGGAGTGCTGGAAGCGTAAACCCGGTATGTTCTCTGTTCCGGCGTTGACCGTGGTCGCGGCAGACATTTTCCCTTGATCATCAAAACAGACAAAGGTAATGGCGGTTAACGGTGGCTGATGTTCATCCATAAACGTTTGTAATACGCTTTCCAAATCCGCTCGATTCAGGTTTTGCAACTCCTTGAGTTCAGCGGGCATTGGCTTAAGCAGACCTTGCTCTGACAGTTCATTCTGAGAGGTTTTTTTTCCCAGCAGTTTCTCCATCGCCATATGCTGATCGTCATCGCGGTTGATACTGCTGGATGACGGAGAAGAGTAGGGAATGTGAATGGGTGTAGCTTTTACACCTTCCGCGATGGGCATAAATTTACCGTTACATAAGCAAGTTAACTGGGATGTTGGAGCCCAAGAATAACGTTTCCCCCGGCGTCGTGCTTTCGGGTTTATGACTTTAATTATGATTTTTGCCCTACGGAGAAAAGGCGTTATCAACCGCGGCGGTCAACATCGAAGGCGTGACAAAGAGGTTGTTTGGCGGTTCCGTTAGATGAAGCCTGATATATGCCAACAGATAGCTGATTATCTTCCGTGCAGCGGGTATACTGTCCGACTCTTTATAAACTCACTGTCTCGCGTGCAAAACCAACATGCAAAAGTTTGATACCAAGACCTTTCAGGGCCTGATCCTGACACTTCAGGATTACTGGGCACAACAGGGCTGTACTATCGTGCAGCCATTGGATATGGAAGTCGGTGCGGGCACCTCCCACCCGATGACCAGCTTGCGCGCGCTTGGCCCGGAGCCATTTGCTGCCGCTTACGTCCAGCCTTCTCGTCGTCCTACCGATGGCCGTTATGGTGAAAACCCTAATCGCCTGCAGCATTACTACCAGTTCCAGGTGATGATCAAACCTTCACCCGAGAACATTCAGGAGCTATATCTTGGCTCGCTGAAAGAGCTGGGTCTGGACCCGACTATTCACGATATCCGTTTTGTGGAAGACAACTGGGAAAACCCGACGCTGGGTGCCTGGGGTCTTGGCTGGGAAGTCTGGCTCAACGGGATGGAAGTGACGCAGTTTACCTACTTCCAGCAGGTGGGCGGTCTTGAGTGTAAACCTGTTACCGGCGAAATCACCTACGGCCTGGAACGTCTGGCCATGTATATCCAGGGCGTAGACAGCGTTTACGATCTGGTGTGGAGCAACGGTCCGCTGGGTAAAACCACCTATGGCGATGTGTTCCATCAAAATGAAGTGGAGCAATCCACCTATAACTTTGAATACGCCGACGTAGATTTCCTGTTCTCCTGCTTTGAACAGCACGAGAAAGAAGCGCAAACCCTGCTGGCGTTGGAAAAACCGCTGGCATTGCCGGCTTATGAACGCATTCTGAAAGCGGCGCACTGCTTTAACCTGCTTGACGCGCGTAAAGCGATCTCCGTGACCGAACGTCAGCGCTATATTCTGCGCATCCGCACCCTGACCAAAGCGGTGGCCGAAGCCTATTATGCTTCCCGCGAAGCGCTGGGCTTCCCGATGTGCAAAAAGAACGAGAAGTGAGAAACAGTGATGACTGAAAAAACATTTCTGGTGGAACTCGGCACGGAAGAGCTGCCACCAAAGGCACTGCGTAGCCTTGCCGAAGCTTTTGCTGCCAACCTGACCGCTGAACTTGATGCCGCCAATCTGGCACACGGCGAAGTTAAATGGTTTGCTGCACCGCGCCGTCTGGCGCTGAAAGTGACCGCACTGAGCGCAGCGCAGTCCGATCGTGAAGTCGAAAAGCGTGGACCGGCGATTGCTCAGGCGTTTGACGCTGCGGGCAAGGCTACCAAAGCGGCCGAAGGCTGGGCGCGCGGCTGCGGTATTACCGTTGATCAGGCCGAGCGTCTGACCAGCGATAAAGGCGAGTGGCTGGTGTATCGGGCGCACGTTAAAGGTGAAAGCGCGCAGGCGCTGCTGCCAGCGATGATCGCCACCTCACTGCAAAAATTGCCGATCCCGAAACTGATGCGCTGGGGCGACTCCGACGTGCAGTTTGTCCGTCCGGTGCATACCCTGACCATGCTATTGGGTGATGAACTGATCCCCGGCACAATTTTAGGTATTGATTCTGCGCGCACGGTGCGTGGCCATCGCTTTATGGGTGAGCCAGAGCTGACGTTCGATAATGCCGATCAATACCCGCAGCTGCTGCTTGAGCGCGGTAAAGTCATCGCCGACTATGAACAGCGTAAAGCCATCATCAGGCAAGGGGCCGAAAAAGCCGCCGCAGAAATTGGCGGTATTGCCGATTTAAGCGAAAGCCTGCTGGAAGAAGTCACCTCGCTGGTGGAATGGCCGGTGGTGCTGACTGCCAAATTTGAAGAGAAATTCCTGGCGGTACCGGCGGAAGCGCTGGTGTACACCATGAAAGGCGACCAGAAATATTTCCCGGTGTATGACGCCGCTGGCAAGCTGCTGCCGAACTTTATTTTTGTTGCCAATATCGACTCAAAAGATCCGCAGCAGATTATTTCCGGTAATGAGAAAGTGGTGCGCCCGCGTCTGGCCGATGCCGAATTCTTCTTTAATACCGACCGTAAAAAGCGTCTGGAAGACAATCTGCCGCGTTTGCAGACCGTGTTGTTCCAGAAACAGCTCGGTACGTTGCGTGACAAAACTGACCGTATTCAGGAGTTGTCTGGCTGGATTGCCGATAAAATCGGTGCCAGCGTCGATAACGCCAAACGTGCGGGCCTGCTGTCCAAATGCGACCTGATGACCAATATGGTGTTTGAATTTACCGACACCCAGGGCGTGATGGGCATGCACTATGCGCGTCATGATGGCGAAGCCGAAGAAGTAGCGGTGGCGCTTAACGAACAGTATCAACCGCGCTTTGCCGGCGATCAGTTGCCGCAGTCGCTGGTTGCCTGTGCACTGGCCATTGCCGATAAAATGGACACCCTGGCCGGTATTTTCGGCATTGCTCAACATCCTAAAGGCGATAAAGACCCCTTTGCGCTGCGTCGTGCAGCATTGGGCGTACTGCGTATTATCGTTGAGAAGAACCTGTCACTGGATCTGCAAACCCTGACCGAAGAAGCGGTGCGTTTGTACGGCGATAAGCTGACCAATGCCAAGGTTGTCGATGACGTGGTGGACTTTATGCTTGGCCGTTTCCGCGCCTGGTATCAGGAAGAAGGCCATGCGGTGGATACCATTCAGGCGGTCCTGGCGCGTCGTCCGACCAAACCGGCAGACTTTGACGCCCGAGTGAAGGCGGTGACCTATTTCCGCACCCTGGACGAAGCGGCCACGCTGGCGGCAGCCAACAAGCGCGTCTCCAATATTCTGGCGAAATCGAGCGATGTACTGTACGACCAGGTTCACGCTTCGGTATTGAAAGAACCTGCGGAGCTGAAACTGGCGACCCATCTGGTGGTGCTGCGTGACAAGCTGGAACCGCTGTTCGTCGCGGGTCAGTATCAGCAGGCGCTGGTGGAGCTGGCTTCCCTGCGTGAACCCGTCGATGCCTTCTTTGATGGCGTCATGGTGATGGCCGACGACGAAGCGGTACGTATCAACCGCCTGACGTTGTTAAGCAAACTGCGCGAGCTGTTCCTGCAGGTTGCGGATATTTCTGTGCTGCAATAAACCTGTAAGCTGTTGAAAATACCGGTTCCGGGGTTACCCGAACCGGTATTTTTTTGCCTGCGAAGGGTGAAAATAGGGCAAGTGCTGGCAAACCGGGCGTACAGATTTCTCGCCATTCCCCCTTTAGACCTATTGCTGATATTCATATCTATTATAATGAATTGGGTGTTCATTAAGAATTTGGCATCCTGTTCGCCTAAATGGCAATGAACACGGCAATACCGTGACCTGGCCAGATGCGGGTGGTTTGCTACCCCGGTTAACATAAACAGGACTGTCTTATGAAAAAGCTTGGCAATCATGCCTCACTGGGTATGCGCACTCTTGCCGTTCACGGTGGACAGCGTCCCGACGAGCTGAGCGGCGCAATATCGACGCCGATAACCGCAACCTCTTCTTTCTCCTATGGAGATTTTGACAGCGGTGCCCGACGCTTTAGCGGTGAAGAACCCGGCTATATGTACAGTCGCTTTGCCAATCCTACGGTGACGGCGTTTGAACAGCGCATGGCGGTGCTTGAGGATGCCGAAGCCGCAGTGGCCTGTGCCAGCGGTATGGCGGCGATCAGCGCCACGCTGTTTGCGCTGCTAAAAAGTGGTGATGAAATTATTCACGTCGGTGTGCTGTATGGTGGTACCGAGGGCGTGATCCGTAATTTACTGCCGCGCTATGGTATTACGCCGGTATTTGCCGCCGATGTGCAGGCATTAAAAAGCGCCTTTACCCCGCGCACCAAAATGGTATTTGTAGAAACCCCGGCCAATCCGGTGATGGCGATTGTTGATCTTGCCGAGATTGCGCGCTTAAGCCGCGAGGCTGGCGCGATAAGCGTGGTGGATAATACCTTTGCTACACCGTATCTCACCCGTCCGCTGGAAAAGGGTATTGATATTGTGCTGCATTCGGCAACCAAATATATCAGCGGGCACGGTGATGCTACCGGGGGTGTCGTGGTCGGCAACCGCCAGTGGATCGACCCTATTCGTACCCTGTGTCTGAAACAGTTTGGCGGCTGTCTTAGCCCATTTGAAGCAGCGCTGCTGACGCGGGGATTAAAAACCCTGCCGCTGCGGGTGGAGGCCAGCTCCAATAGCGCCCAAAAAATTGCCGAGTATCTCAGCGGGCATCCGGCCGTTAGCACGGTGTTTTACCCCGGTTTGAAAACCCATCCTGGTTATGATGTAGCTCGCCAGCAAATGAAACTGTTTGGCGGGATTATGGCCGTGGATCTCAAAGGCGGTATTCCGGCTGCGCGTCATTTTCTCGACAAACTGACGCTGGTTACCCAGGCGGTATCGCTGGGTGATACCGATTCGCTGGCCTGCCATCCGGCGACCACCACCCATAGCGCAGTTTCCGCGAAGATTCGCCTGGAAAGCGGTATTACCGATGGTCTGGTCAGGATCAGTATTGGTATTGAAGATACCGAAGACCTGATTGCCGATTTTCAGCAGGCGCTGGAAGGGGTGTAAGCCACCCAGACCTCGTCCAGGTGGCCGTATTTTACTCTTCGATAATCATCAGCGTTTGTCCGGCGTGTACCCGGTCGCCCGGCTGGCGGGCAAGATGCTTAACTTTGCCGCTCACCGGTGCGGTGATGGGGATCTCCATCTTCATTGACTCGAGGATCCCCAACGTTTGTCCCAAAGTGACGTTATCGCCGGGTGTTACCAGCCATTGCCAGACGTTGCCAGCGACCTGGCTGTCTACCCCCTGGCAACCTTCAGGGATACTCTGTTGTTCCTCGTTCAACGTGGCTTCTTGCAGACTGCTGTCAAAGGTAAATTGCCCCTCGGCTCGCCAGCGTGCCAGCTCCAGGTCAAACGCCTGCTGGCGCTGCTGCTGAAAGTGGTCAATGGCCCCCTGTTCGTCGATAAGCATTTGCTGATAATCGGCGAGACAAAAACGGCCCTCCTCGCTGCGTAGTGGATAATCGCCGTAAGGATGAGCCAGACGGATGGCTTTTAATTCTTCGGCACTGACCGGATAGAAACGGATCTGATCAAAAAAGCGCAGCAGCCAGGGTTGTTGAAAAGCGGCAGTCTGGCGGTCGCGGTTCCACATTTGCAGCGTGCGGCCGACAAACTGGTAGCCCCCCGGTCCTTCCATCCCGTAAACACAGAGATAGGCACCGCCAATGCCTACCGAATTTTCTGCCGTCCAGGTGCGGGCCGGGTTGTATTTGGTGGTTACCAGCCGGTGGCGCGGATCCAGCGGGGTAGCAACCGGAGCACCAAGATAGACATCACCCAGTCCCATCACCAGATAACGGGCATTAAATAACGTCTCTTTAACCTGTTCGATGCTCTCCAGGCCATTGATGCGCCGGATAAATTCAATATTACTTGGGCACCAGGGCGCGCCGGGGCGCACCGATTGGGTATATTTTTCGATCGCCTCGCGGCAGGCTTCGTCATCCCAGCTTAACGGCAGCCAGACGGTGCGCGAAGGCACCTCGGCCTGCTGCAAATCGCCCAGTGCCTGTTCTGCCTGCTGTAAATGCGCGATGAGATCCTGGCGGCGGCAGCGCAGACTGTCGAAGTGGATTTGCAGCGAACGGATCCCCGGCGTCAGTTCCGCGATACCGGGCAGCGGGTGGTTTTCCAGCCATTGCATCAGCGCATGGGCGCGAAAACGCAGGGCGATATCCAGCAGCGGATCGCCATATTCCACCAAAATAAATCGATCGCCTGCGGCGCGATAGGTTACGCCGGGCAGCGTGCCCTGCGCCGGGCGTTGCCAAAGCACCGGGTCGCGACGTTCCGCCATAATCTCGCGGGGTGCCGGAACGCTCAATGTGGAAAACGTCGCTTCAGCTTCCTGCGCCAGACGGTCGGCCTCGGCCAGCGAGATGGGGACAAAACGAATTTTATCGCCGGATTTTAGCTGACCCAACTGCCATAAATCGGCGTGGATCACTGTCGCCGGACAGACAAAACCGCCGAGCGATGGGCCATCGGGGCCGAGGATCACCGGCATATCACCGGTAAAGTCGACGGTGCCAAAGGCGTAGGCATTATCGTGAATATTGGAGGGATGCATACCGGCTTCACCGCCGTCGCTGCGCGCCCATTCCGGTTTCGGACCTATCAGGCGAATGCCGGTACGGCTGGAGTTGTAATGCACCTCCCAGACGGCAGCGAAAAAGATCTCGATATCCTGCGCGGTGAAAAACTCCGGTGCGCCCTGGGGTCCGTAGATCACCCGTAAGGTACGGATAGCTGGCCACTGGGGTTGCAACGGCTCAGGCAATGTTTGTGGTGCCGCCTCGCGCGGTGCGGCGAGATGCAGGACATCACCGCTACGCAGCTGGCGTCCGGCGTGACCACCAAACTTGCCGAGGGTAAAGGTACTGCGGCTGCCAAGATAGGTCGGGCAGTCGATGCCGCCCGCCAACAACAAATAGCTGCGGCAGCCGTGTTCCTGAATCTGACCCAGGCTCAGGGTCTGACCGGCGCGTAGCTGGCAAACCTGCCACATGGGCAGCGGCTGATTATCGAGACGGGCATCAATGGGGGCGCCGGTGAGCACAATGGCGCAGTCATAATTAAAACGCAGTGTCGGGCCGCGCAGGGTGATCTCCAGCCCGGCATCTTCCAGCGGATTGCCCAGCAGGCGATTGCCCAGACGAAAGGCGCGGCTGTCAAAAGGGCCAGAGGGCGGTACGCCAACGTGCCAGTAGCCGCTGCGTCCCGGCACATCCTGCACGCTGGTAAGCGTACCGGGACTGAGCACGTCAATGGTCATCGGTTGGTAGTGCAGGTTGCCAAGGGTGGCGGTGATCACCTGGCCGTCACGCAGCGCCGGTTGCGTCAGCAAATAGCGCAGATAGGCGAGGTTGCTCTCAATGCCGTACAGCGTGGTCGCGCTCAGGGTCTGTTGCAGGGCGGCCAGCGCCTGTGGGCGACTGTCGGCATGAATAATGACTTTGGCCAGCATCGGATCGTAAAACGGCGATACCTCGCAGCCGCTATCGATCCAGCTATCGATACGCAGCCGGGCGTCGGCGGGTGCCTGCGGAAAGCTGACATGACTAAGCAGACCGGCGCAGGGTTGAAACTGTTTGGCCGGATCTTCGGCATACAGCCGCACCTGAATGGCGTGGCCCTGGGGTGCTGCGCGGGCCAGGTCGGCCAGCGGCGGCAGGCAGCCCGCGCCCAGTTGCACCATCCAACTGACAATATCGATGCCGTAAACCATTTCCGTAACGCCGTGCTCGACCTGCAAACGAGTATTAACTTCGAGAAAATAAAATTGTTCGCAACTGGCATCGTAAACATATTCCACGGTTCCGGCGCTGCGATAGTTTACCGCCTGGCCAAGTCGTACGGCGGTGCTTTGCAGCGCTTCGCGCACGCTCTGTGGCAGATTGGGGGCCGGGGTCTCTTCGACCACTTTCTGATTACGGCGCTGGGCGGAACAGTCGCGCTCTCCCAGGGCGATCACCCCTCCCTGACCGTCGCCAAAAATCTGTACTTCGATATGGCGTGCCTGGGCGACAAATTTCTCTAAAAATACGCCATCGTCGGCGAAATTATTGCCTGCCAGGCGTTTTACGCGGGTAAAAGCGTCGCTCAGGCTGGCGGCGTCATCGCAGCGCTGCATACCGATACCGCCACCGCCAGCGGTGCTTTTTAACATCACCGGGTAGCCGATGGTGTCGGCGGCGAGCAGTGCCTGCGCCAGATCCTGCAGCAGGCCACTGCCGGGCAGCAGCGGCACCTGATTCTCTTCGGCCAGTTGCCGTGCGCTGTGTTTTAGTCCAAAGGCCGCCATCTGTTGCACCGTCGGCCCGAGAAATACCACACCCTGTTGCTGGCAGCGGGCGACAAAACCGGCATTTTCACTGAGAAAACCATAGCCTGGATGGATCGCCTCGGCACCACACTGCCGGGCGATAGCCAGTAATTTATCCTGATCGAGATAGGTTTCGCGGACGTTACCGGCGCCGAGGCAAAAGGCCTCATCGGCATGACGAACGTGCAGGGAGTGCTGGTCGGCCTCGGCATACACCGCCACGGCGCGCACGCCCAGCTGCTTGAGGGTGCGGATGATGCGCACCGCGATGGCACCACGATTGGCAATCAGAACGCATTTAAACATGGTTGACTCTCTGTGCTTCGACGGGCAGGTCGTCCTGCCGTAGGGCTTTTGCGTGTGGTCCTGCGGGTCGTCCCGAGGCACGCGTTGTCTGACTGGGGTTACCAGACCACCACTTCAATCGGCGTGGGGTTATAGCCGTTACAGGGATTGTTAAGCTGCGGACAGTTGGAGATCAGCACCAGAATATTCATTTTCGCCACCATTTCGACGTATTTCCCCGCTGCAGACACTCCGTCTTCAAAGGTTAACCCGCCTTCGGCAGTGACCGGCACATTCATAAAAAAGTTGATATTGTGGGTGATATCGCGCTTGGTCAGCCCGTACTGCGGGTGTTCGGCTACCGCCAACATCCAGCTGTCGCGACAGGCATGCATATGGCGCTTTTCCAGCGAATAGCGCACGGTATTGCTTTCGGTGGCGCAGGCACCACCCAAGGTGTCGTGACGACCGCAGGTGTCGGCGACAATCTCCAGCATCGGCCGATCGTCATTGGATCGCAGCACGGTACCTGCGGTGAGAAAAACGTTTTTTTGCCCGCGCAGCGTATCGGTCATGCTGTAGCGTTCTGCGGTGTCATCGGCGTTAAAAAACAGCGTATCGGCGGCCTGATTGCCTTCACAATCAATAATGCGCAGTGTCTGGCCGGCTTCGATACGTTGCAGCCAGTAGTCACCGGCGGCGATGGGCTGGCGATAGGATGCCTGGTCGATAAGTCGTGAACTGGTACGGATCATCAGTGTGCTCCCTGGCAGCAAGCGGTGTGATGGTAGAGGGCGTTATTGGCCTGGCCGCGCTGGTTTTCTGCCTGTAGCAGGCAGTGGGCGGGCAGCGGCGCGCTATCGGCGAGCAGGGCAATGGTGACTGGCGAGCGCGGATAACGCTGCTCTTCCGACAGAGGATGCGGGCAGTTATGCATAATCACCAGCGTATCCATGGCAAAGCGCAGCGTGACGCTGGCACCCGGATGCGGCTGCGGATCGCGGGCCAGATCGCCATTATCATTGACGTTGACTTTGGAAAACAGGTTCAGGCAGGCGGCCATATCTCGCTTGCCCAGCCCATATTTGGCCAGCTCGACCAAAAAACTGTCGTAACCATTTTGATGGCGCTGATTTCGCGCCTGCTGGTAGCTGAGTGCGCCAAAGCGTTCGGTGGTCTGCTGCGCGTTCATGGTGCCGCAGACCGTATCGTGCCAGCCAAAGCTGTCGTGCTCGATACCGCAAAAAATACGTCCCATATCGGAGTACAGGCAGTGGCCGCTGGTGAGGCGAAAGGTGTGCTGACATTTCAGCGTATCCGGGGCGTTATAACGCTCGAGCAGATTCTCCGGGTTATAAAACAGCATTCCCAGATTGGCGCCACCCTCGACATCGGTCAGACGCAGCGCCGAGCCGCTTTTTACCCGCAGCGACCAGTGTGCACCGGCGGGCAGCTCGGTTTGGTAGAGACTATCTTGGCATTGACTCATAAGGTTCTCCAGTTGATTCAGGCGACACGCGGCGTGGTGTAAACGCGGTCGCGGATCTGCTGTTCGCTCGGCTGTGGGCCACTGCCGGCGGCCTGACGATCCAGCGGAATGTCATAAGTGATGCTGGCACCCCAGGCATCAGGGGCCTGGGGGTCATGGCGGATTTTGTCAAACACCCACAGGCGTGAACCGAGAGAAAATCCCTCTTTCAGGTCGTGGGTGATCATAAAGATGGTCAGTTGGTGCTGTTGCCACAAATCGGTGATCAGCTGATGCATATCTTTGCGGATACCGGGATCCAGCGCGCCAAAAGGCTCGTCGAGCAGCAAAATTCTCGGCTTTTTGGTTAATGCCTGGGCCAGCGCCAGCCGTTGCTGCATACCGCCGGAAAGCTGATGCGGATACTTATCCAGCGCGTGACCCAGCCCCACCTGCGTCAACATGGCGCGGGCGCGTTCGGCAATGGCCTGACGTTGCTTGCCCCAGACGCGTCCCAGCCAGCGCGCCTGGACAAACTCCTCGCCAAGCATCACGTTTTCCAGCGCGGTCAGATGCGGGAATACCGAGTAGCGTTGAAATACCACGCCGCGGTCTTCCCCCGGTTCTTGCACGATCGGCTTGCCGTCGAGCAGCAATTCGCCTTTGCTTGGGCTTTCGGTTCCCAGCATCATTTTTAAAAAGGTGGTCTTGCCGCAGCCGGACGCGCCGACAATCGACACAAATTCGCCTTCCTGCACCTCGGCATTGACCCGTTCCAGCACTACTTGTTTGCCGTAGTGTTTTTCCAGGTTGCGCATGCTCAGTAAGCTCATGGTTGGCTCCTTTACGTTATTTAACATGGTACCAGGGCCAGCAGCGGCGACTGATCAGGCGCAGCAGGGCATCGAGGGCAAAGGCCAGCAGGGCGATCCAGGCGACATAAGGCAGGATCACGTCCATTGCCAGATAGCGACGCATTAAAAAGATGCGATAACCCAGACCTTCGGTGGCGGCAATGGCCTCGGCGGCAATCAGAAACAGCCAGGCGGAACCCAGAGACAAACGCACCGCATCCAGCAGGCGTGGCATTAGCTGCGGCAGAATAATGCGCCAGAGGATTTGTCCGCTGTGCGCGCTGAGGGTTTGTGCCTTGATCAGCTGTTCCTGGGGAATGGCCTGCACATGCTGTTGCAGATCGCGGGCAATAAACGGGGTGACGCCGACGGCAATCAATACCACTTTCGACAGCTCGCCAAGACCGAAACAGATAAACAGGATTGGCAGTACCGCCAGCGGCGGGATCAGCGCAAACAGGGTTACCAACGGCGAAATCAGCGCGCGTACCGCCGGTAAGGCCCCGCAAAATATCCCCAGCAGCAGACCAAGAAAGGCACTGATAACAATACCGCTAAGCAGACGGACCAGGCTGGCGTAGCTATCGGTCCACAGCAGATAGTCACCGCTGCGCGGATCGGCAGTAAACGCCATCCGATAGATGGCGTCGCCCATAGCACTGAAACTTGGTAATAATTTGTCGAAAGCATTGACCGCCAAACGGGCATCCGAGGCCATCAGATAGACCAACAGCAGCAGAAGCAGGGGCAATAGCCCGAGCAGACTGCGCGACAAACGTTGCGGTTGGTAATTGATCATTTTGCGCATCGGACTACCCCGGCTATTAGGTTGAAAAAATTACAGTTTGTTGGCGGCAGCCAGTTTTACAAACTCGTCGCTAAAGCGCAGCTTCTGGTTGGCCGGGTTGCCCCAGTTGCCCGCCGGGGTGGTGATACCCACGGTTTCGGCATTGGCGGCACCTTGACCGAGCAGGCCGTGTTTAAAGGAGAACTCCGCCACCGACTGCATGGTGGTTTTCAGCTGCGGGCTACCGACAAAGGCCAGTGTTTGCTGCGGGGTGGCGAAGAGATAGGTGGCGGCCAGCTGTTGATCGAAGCCTTGCAGATCGGTACCGGCTTCTTTGCCCATAAAGGTGCGGGCTTTGATGGCGTCGGCACCATTGCCTTTAATGGCGTTAAGGGTCTCATACCAGGCACCGGTCAGCGCTTTACCCAGTTCCGGATGGGCTTGCAGCGTTTTGCTGTTAACTACCAGCAGGTCGAGAATTTCGCCGGGGATCTGGGCCGAGGAGAAAATTTCGTGGCTGTCAGGCTGTTTTTTGGCTTCCGCCAGGAGTGGGTTCCAGGTGACGATGGATTTCACCGCCGGGGTACCAAAGGCGGCAACCAGATCGGCATCGGCGGTATTGACCACCGGTACGTCTTTTTCGCTCAGCCCGGATTTTTCCAGCGCGCGCGCCAGCAGATATTGCGAGACGGAAAGTTCGACCAGATTGACCGGCTGGCCTTTCAGCGATTTCACATCGCCAGCACCTTTGAGCATAATGCCGTCGTTGCCGTTGGAGTAGTCGCCGACAATCAGCGCGGTGCTGTCTACACCACCGGTTGCCGGAATGGTCAGGGCATCCATATTGGTCATGGTGCAGCCGTCAAATCCCCCGGAGGTGTACTGATTGACCGATTCGATATAGTCATTCACCTGCACAAACTGAATATTGATACCGTATTTATCGGCCCATTTTTTGATAATGCCGCTTTGCTGGGCAAAGTCCCAGGGCATCCAACCGGCGTAAATGGACCAGGCGATTTTAAAGGTAGGTTTAGTTGCGGCCAGGGCGGGCTGGGCGAGAAGGGCGGCAAAGCATAGAGCGCTGAGCAACAGGCGTTGGCAAGCTTTAATCATGACATTTCCTCTGACGTTGACCACGGATAAAGTGCAGGAGGTCGGCGGCGAGAAAGGTTCTCGCTTTGGCCTCCCGGGCTTTTATCCCGCCGTGTAACCGCCAGAGAGCGGTCGGTCACTCTCGGACCAGCCATCTGCAAAACACAGACCGGAACCCTAGTGACCTTATTGCAAATTGTATGGCGACACCGGTTTCCCGCTATCGCTCCTGCGAGGAACATTACGCAATATTCTTGCCAGTTTGCTGATAAATAAAAAACACCCTGGCCCATTCATGGATAAATTATAATAAAAGCATAAGGTTATTTTTTTTACTGCCCGCACAGGGCTGACTGGAAAGAGCGGGTGACAGTGGCGTGGCGTAACGGACAACACCGGTGCGCTTTCACTTTTTTTGTGCAACCTGCACCGGCTTTGGGCGCTGGCGTCTTTGCTGTATCCTCCACGGTTGGGATGATCTATGCTATTAGGCTACGCTTGGGACAAAATGGCGAACGCTACACCTTGCTGTTCGCTGACTGCCCTGGGGCAATGGCAATAACGTTTAGGTTTTGTAGTAAAGACTATTTAATCAGGAGTCAGGACAAATGGCTGTAGGGATCAAGAGCAAGACATTCGCGCGCTGGCTGGCGCCGGTCATTGCATTGCTTGTCGTTTTTCAACTCACCGCCTGTGGTGATAAAGAGCCGGAACAAAGAAAAGCCTTTATCGACTATTTGCAAAATACCGTGATGCGCAGCGGGCAAAATCTGCCGACGCTGAGCGAAGACCAAAAACAGAAATTTGGTCCTTACGTCAACGACTACACCATTATTTTGACCTTCTCGCGTCAAATGAAGCAGTCGGTTGATAACAGTCTGGCTCCGGCGGTAAACAGTATTGCGCAAATCCGTGTGCCTCAGGACTATATGTCGCAGAAAGCGGCATTGCAGCAAGCGGCTGGCACCCTGAATACGCTGGCGCAGCAGATCCAAACCGCCAAGGCGACGGCAGATACCGCTCAGGCGGCGCTGAAACAGCCTGAAGATTTGAAAGCGGTCTACAGCCAGGTTTATGCCCAGGATGTAACCAAGCCGGCTAATGCCTTATTGCCGGTGGTGCCCGCGCTGGCCAGCTTTACCCAGGATATTGCTGCCGTGGGTGATTTCCTTGCTCAGCAAGGAACCCAGGCAGGCTTTGCCAATGGCGGCGTGCAGTTCCCTACTCAGCAGCAGGCTACGCAGTATAATGCGCTGATGACCGGACTGCTCGGCAAGCAGCAGGCGCTGGTGGATGCGCAAAAAATCATTGTCGGCAATTTCTAATCGCTGACAAAAAACGCCGCTGAGGGTCACTCTGCGGTGGCGAGATAAAATGCCGGTCAGGTTATGCTGACTGGCATTTTTTTGTATTCAGTCCGTGTGAATCATCGGTTGCAGGTTCATCTTAAACACCATATAGAGGACAATATGATGACTTAACAAGCCACAATAGCTTAGGAGGTCCCATCTGGTTTTTTGATTATAATGGTGTAAGTTTTATCGAATTCACTACCTACAGAAAAATTCGTTCCATATAATCCACCGTGTACGCGGATTTTAACTAAGCCTGGTTTTACAGGCACCCCTTTAATCTGAACACAGTTATTCGCAGGAGAATTATTACAGTATTGGAGATATAATCCAGAATCTACGGGAGTGATATCGCCAACAAATCTCTTTCTACCAGCCGAATCTAATGAAGTGACGGCTCCACCAATTATATTTATTTTTTCATTATAAGGAATGCCGACAGTGGCATTATGAAGTTTATTGCTTTGCGGAGAAAATTCCGCATGCAAGGTACAGGCGGATAATCCAAGTAAAAATAAAACAATTAACATTTTAAGCATGTTATTTTAATGGTTTAAAAACCAGGCCTCCAAAAAATCGCTTAATGAAAAAAGACAAATTTTTTCCCCTTGTAATCCAATCAGTAACTTCTCCCCATGAGAATAATTCTAAATGAATACTTCTGTCTGCATCTTCTGTCACCGGCCCATCCCAGACAATCCAGTGTGTTGGCACAGTTAAAACGGAAGTTCCACCCTCAAGAAGCCCATCATTAATTAATGTGACGACTTTATAGCCTTTCTTGGCATATTCATTTAACTCATGAATTCCCTGTATGCCAGCCTGAGTTACGCCAACATTGCTAAATACTTTCTTATAGCCAGCTTTCTCAAACCATTCGGTTAACGTTTGCCACATAGTCATTCCTGCAAGCGGTGAATCGAGCGTATCAAAACTCAAAACAGCATTTTCTGAGTCCCTGAGGCTAGCCATGGTTATCCAATCCAGACCAGATATTCGCTGAGATCCGTCATCATCGTAAAACGAACCAGATGGGTGGAGGCAACCTTCACCAGGTGAGATCATTAGCTCTCCTATTTTGGTTTTTCCATACCGCCATAGTTCCCGCGCAGCTTGCGCATATACCTCAGGGCGATCTTTTTGCAGGCAGTAGAAAAACACCGCCGGACCACATAGGCTGCCACGACCCTGATTTGGAGAATTAATAAAGTTGAATCTGTTATTAATTTGATACTCTATTAATTTTTTTTCAAAAGGATCTCGGGGGCTACCAATGGCATATTCCTTGGCAATAAAAGGCCGTTCCGGTATCGATATTTTTATGACCTTTGTTTCTCCACCTTGACTTACCGGTTTCGGTATACCAGTTGATTCGAAATAACAAGGATTTTCGCGTTTAACCGCAGACCAGGCTTTACCGTTAGCAAACTCTTCCAGCGTATACATGTGAGTAAAGGGAACGAGTGAAA
Organism: Rouxiella aceris; assembly: GCF_012933545.1. Classification (GTDB taxonomy): domain Bacteria; phylum Pseudomonadota; class Gammaproteobacteria; order Enterobacterales; family Enterobacteriaceae; genus Rouxiella; species Rouxiella aceris. The sequence continues at coordinate 89,971 of NZ_JAADJU010000008.1, forward strand.
CACAGATGGTTTCAAGTAGGGTTTTACGATAAAGCGTGACTTCCATAATATAGATAGTAGACAGCGGCTCACTAATATTCGCAGTCATATGACGTTGGGTTTCATAATTATCTTGAAAGGGTTGTTGTTTCACATTCACCAAAAGATATTTATTTCTATCTGAGTCCATTCGATAAATACTTAAATCATACAACAGGTAACTCGGCGGAACGTTAGCGTTAATTCGGGTACTGAGGTGATATACAGGCATAATAAGTCCATAATTATATGCAGGCTAATATTTCTAGCAAAATGTCCAGGTCACTTACTGAACGTTAAACTTCTTTGCTATTGACTTAAATCCTTTTAATTTTATAAGTCTAGCTGTATTTATCATAACCAGTTGGAGATAGTTAACTCAAATTTTATTTATTTTTTTGTGATATCACGCAGACACGATTAACAGGTTCCATTCCGGCCAATGGCGGTGTGCAGTTTCCTACTCAGCAGCAGGCACTGGTGGATGCGCAAAAAATCATTGTCGGCATTTCTAATCGTTGATAACACAATCTGCCGCTGACCAGGCTTAGGCGGAGAAATAACGTCAGTCAGGGTTAACTGACTGGCATTTATTTATAGATAAACTCGTAATTGACAATATAAGAGCCGAGCTTATTGATGCGCGCGGTCACCCAGACCGCATCCATCCCTTGCTTTCTATGGTTATACAACGCGTTTTTATTGGTACAAAGTTTGATCCACTGGGCGGTATTGACGTCTTTAATCCACAGACCTGCCTCGCAATGGCCATATTTCCCTCTTGCCGGGCCGGGAAAAACCACCTCGTACTCGGAGACATAACTGATGACTTTCTCGGGGAAAAGATAAACGTAAACGCTAAAACTATTGAGAATGGCAATAAATCCCAGGCAACAGCCGGAGGCAAAGGTATTCAATAGCGGTTTTATGGCTATTGGCCGCTGAGCAGAATAGGCTGACCACCCGGCAGCAATAAGCCCCAATATTGCGGCGAAAGCGAGATAAAGAGAGTATTCCGGTATAGTTTTTATCAGCACGCTACTTTGCGACAAGGCCGAAGCCCACAGCATATACCACATAATCAGGCCCAGAATGGTCATAACTGCCGCCAGCACCACGAAATTCTTAGAAAATACATAAGATTTGGCTTTTTTATAGGAAAGATTCATTATCCCTGCGATCTCCGCACTCACTATTTTTGTCTGTTAAAGTAATTCGCATTCTTAATGCCATAATAACCCCTTGCCGTCTACTTTTGTCCCTCATCCGTAGAAAAATCCTTGCCCATCAACGGAATAGCCTTAATTTTTAAGATATTTCTCAGGCTGCTTTGGGCGGCATTGGCTGCTCGCGACAAATGCCTGCTGCTTGTTACACGGTGCGCAGAGAGCTAGACTTTTTACAGTGTTTTTTTGCATTAACAGGACATAATTAATATACGCTGACAATTTAACGCTGCCCGTCGGCTGGCTTTTATGTCATCACTCTGCTTTCATTTTATGAAAAAATGCATACCTCTTAGCTTAAGGATAGGGTTTTATGAAACGTCATATGATGACCTTGCTTGCCGCGTTGATCGCAACGCCGGGTCTGGCTGCCGCAGCCGACAGTACTGCGGCCAATTTTAGCGACGCGCAGCAGCAGGCGATCGGTAAAATTGCCGCTGATTACATTATTGCCCACCCGGAAGTGTTGGTGCAGGCCAGCCAGAAGCTGCAGGCGCAGCAGCAACAGCAGCAAACCAATGATGCACTGAACGCCGTGCTGGCCAATGTACCGGCGCTGTTACAGGATCAGGATACCCCGTCCTACGGGCCAAAAGACGCCAAAGTGGCGCTGGTCGAGTTCTTTGACTATCAGTGCCTGTACTGTAGCCATATGGCTCCATTGGTGGCGCAAACCATTAAAGCCAACTCAGATGTGCGTTTTGTCTTTAAAGAGTGGCCAATTTTTGGCGACCGCTGGAAAGCTTCTATTACCGCAGCGGAAAATGGTTTGGCGATCTGGAAACAAAAAGGCGCTCAGGCCTATCTGGATTATCACAACGCGATTTATGCCACCGGGCATGATGAAGGCAAGTTGACCGACGCGGATATCTCTGCCGCCGTGGAAAGCGTGCATGGTGCCCTGCCAAGCCAGGCACACCGTCAGGAAACCCATGCGGCGCTGGCAAAAAATGATGAACTGGCCAAAACCCTGGGCTTTCAGGGGACCCCGGGCTTTATTGTGATGCCGGTCAGTGGCGCTAATGCCAGCAATACCACCGTTTTACCTGGTGCGGTATCGGCGGAAGAGTTGCAGGCTGCCATCAGCAAGGCACAAGGCAAGTAAATAAGGCTGTCGATAGCCGTTGCGTATTTTACGTTGGCGGCTATCACTTTGTAGCAGATTTTTATTACCTAAATAGCGGGCATCATGCCCGCAGATATATTTCTCCCCTGAGCGATCTTGCCAGTCCCACAGAATTACTATTTCGCCTTTATCCCCCTGTTTTGATCGCCATAGCGATACCCTTTCCCTGTGTAATTTTATTTCAATAAAGCGGCTGTAAACTCCTGCTTTATCCGCTGGCGGGTGCGTTGCAGTTTTGTTAAGCCAAATTTAAGCGCTAGCCTGAAAATAAATTGTGATCAAAGTCACGATTTAATTATAAAACTCCGCTACAAAAAGGTGATCTAACTCACAATAATTTCACGTATATGTCTGTTTTTTGTTCTTTGTGCTTAAGTTACATGCCTTTTGTGTGATCAATGTCACTTAAATGTGGGGTGATCAGGGGGGGTAGCTGTGATCAACGTCACGCATGGCCCATGGTCTACGCGGGGAGAACAACGCGTGCTAGAGTTTGCCTGCAGACAGTAATTCGACGGCTTCGGATTTCTTTTAAAGAAGGCCGTCCCAATAATTATCACGTATCACGCGCTCTTATTGTTAGCGCGTACCAATAGGGGTGTGTTTTATGTTTTCACCTGACGTTAAGGTTAAAGTTCAAAACTTTGGCCGCTTCCTGAGTAACATGGTAATGCCCAACATCGGGGCATTTATCGCCTGGGGTATTATTACCGCACTGTTTATTCCAACCGGTTGGATCCCTAACGCCACGCTGGTCAAATTAGTTGACCCGATGATCTCCTATTTGCTGCCACTGTTGATCGGTTTTACCGGTGGACGTTTGGTTGGTGGCGATCGCGGTGGTGTGGTCGGTGCTATCACTACCATGGGTGTGATTGTTGGTGCCGATATCCCGATGTTCCTCGGTGCAATGATTGCCGGTCCTCTGGGTGGCTGGTGTATCAAACACTTTGACCGTTGGGTTGACGGTAAAATCAAAAGCGGCTTTGAGATGCTGGTTAACAACTTCTCTGCCGGTATTATCGGTATGTTGTTGGCGCTGATCTCTTTTATGGCTATCGGCCCAATGGTCGAAGTGCTGTCTAAAGTCCTGGCCGCCGGTGTGCACGTTATGGTGGTGAATAACCTGCTGCCATTGGCTTCTATCTTCGTTGAACCGGCAAAAATTCTGTTCCTGAATAACGCCATCAACCACGGTATCTTCTCTCCGCTGGGTATCCAGCAGGCGACAGCAGCCGGCAAGTCTATCTTCTTCCTGATTGAAGCTAACCCAGGACCAGGTATGGGCGTGCTGATGGCTTATATGTTCTTTGGTCGCGGTAGCGCCAAGCAGTCTGCGGGCGGCGCGGCAATCATCCACTTCCTCGGTGGTATCCACGAAATTTACTTCCCATACGTGCTGATGAATCCACGCCTGTTGCTGGCAGTGATCCTCGGTGGTATGACCGGTGTGTTCACTTTGACCCTGCTGAACGGCGGTCTGGTGTCTCCGGCTTCTCCTGGTTCAATTCTTGCTGTACTGGCCATGACGCCTAAAGGCGCTTACTTTGCCAATATCAGTGCCATTGTGGCAGCCTTTGCAGTCTCCTTTATCGTTTCTTCAATCTTGCTGAAAAGCTCTAAAGTGAAAGAAGAAGACGAGCTGGAAGAAGCCACCCGTCGTGTGCAGGATATGAAAGCACAATCTAAAGGCGGTAAAGGGGCAACTGGCGTCGCGGGCGACCTGTCTACCGTGCGTAAAATCATTGTTGCCTGCGATGCGGGTATGGGTTCAAGCGCCATGGGTGCCGGCGTGCTGCGCAAGAAAGTGCAGGATGCAGGTTTGACGATGATTTCGGTCACCAATACCGCAATCAACAACCTGCCGGACGACGTCGATCTGGTGATCACTCACCGCGATCTGACAGAACGTGCCATGCGTCAAGTGCCACATGCACAGCATATTTCGCTGACCAACTTCCTCGACAGCGGTCTGTATACCGACCTGGTTGCCCGTCTGGTAGAAGTGAATAAAACCAGCGAGTACAAAGGCAAAGTGACCACCGCGCTTAACGACAGCATGGTTGCCGATAGCGACAACGAAAATCTGTTCCGCATGAGCGCAGCCAATATTTTCCTGAATCTGACTGCGACCAACAAAGAGCAGGCAATCCGCTTTGCCGGTGAGCAACTGGTGAAAGGGGGTTATGTTGAACCTGAATATGTTGATGCAATGATGGCCCGTGAGAAACTGACATCCACTTATCTGGGTGAGTCCATTGCAGTTCCACACGGCACTATTGAAGCTAAAGACCGCGTACTGAAAACCGGTATCGTCTTCTGCCAGTATCCGCAGGGCGTGCGCTGGGGTGATGATGCCGATGATTCAGCCCGTCTGGTTATTGGTATCGCTGCCCGTAACAACGAACATATCAGTGTTATTACCAAGCTGACCAATGCCTTGGACGAAGACGGTGTGATTGACCGTCTGGCGAATACCAAAAGTGTTGAAGAAGTGCTGCAGATCATTCGCGGTTGAGGTCCTGTCGTCGATAATGGCCAGGCGGCGATAATCGACGACGCAAAATTATAGAGAACGTCACTAACCGGGTCTGTTGCAGACCCGGTTGTTGATTCGAAGCCCAGGGGCTTCCTGGTTCTTGTCACCGTTTTAGGAGTTATCATGAAAGCTTTACATTTTGGTGCAGGTAATATTGGCCGCGGTTTTATTGGCAAGTTGCTTGCCGATGCCCAGGTCGAGCTGACGTTTGCTGATGTCAGCCCTGCTTTGCTGGATGCACTTAACAGCCGTAAAGGCTATGACGTGCACGTTGTCGGTGAACAGGCGACCGTTGAGCCTGTCAGCAATGTAAGCGCCGTGAACAGCGCCGGTCAGGACGCCATCAACCTTATTGCTCAGGTTGATCTGGTGACTACCGCCGTCGGCCCGACCGTGTTGGAAAAAATTGCCGGTAATGTGGCAAAAGGCCTGGTGCTGCGTCACCAGCAGGGCAATGACAGCCCACTGAATATCATCGCTTGTGAAAATATGGTGCGCGGTACCAGCCAGTTTAAACAGCATGTATTCAACGCGCTGCCAGAAGATGAAAAAGTCTGGGTTGAAGCGCACGTTGGCTTTGTTGACTCTGCCGTTGACCGCATTGTGCCACCCGCTGCTGCCGGGACTACCGATCCGCTGGAAGTTACCGTGGAAACCTTCAGCGAGTGGATCGTTGATAAAACCCAGTTTAAAGGCCCGCTGCCTGACATCAAAGGCATGGAGCTGACCGATAATCTGATGGCCTTCGTTGAACGCAAGCTGTTTACCCTTAATACCGGTCATGCGATTACCGCTTATTTGGGTCAGCAGGCTGGTCATGCTACTATCCGCGACGCTATCCTCGACCCGCAAGTGCGTGCCGTGGTTAAAGGCGCCATGGAAGAGAGCGGCGCGGTATTGATCAAGCGCTATGGTTTTGATGCTGACAAACATGCAGCCTACATCCAGAAGATCCTTTCCCGCTTTGAAAACCCGTATCTGCACGATGACGTTGAGCGCGTTGGTCGTCAGCCACTGCGTAAACTCAGTGCGGGCGATCGCCTGATCAAGCCTCTGCTGGGTACCGAAGAGTATCAGTTACCGCACGCCAATCTGGTGGTCGGTATCGCAGCCGCCATGCGTTATCGCAGCGAGCAGGATCCGCAGGCGCAGGAGCTGGTTGCCCTGCTCAGCAAACTGGGACCGAAGGCAACGCTGGCGCAGATTTCCGGTCTACCGATCGATGGCGAAGTGGTGGCTCAGGCTGTCAGCGTCTACGAGAAAATGCACTAATAGTAGTCGCAATAAATTAATAACCCCAGGGCATTGACGCTGCGGCGTCAAGTACATGGGGAGGCCAACACCAGGTAAAGATAGCCTTGTCGGGCGGCGTCACACTGCCGTCCGGCAAGTGTCAATCAGGGATGACGCCGTGGGCGTTGATAGACTCACTTAACATCGTGAATAGCGACCATGGAAAAAGCACAGGCGTTCGAAAATCGAGTATTGGAAATGCTAAATGCGGGCAAAACCGTACGCAGCTTTTTAATGACCGCGGTAGAACTGCTGGCCGAAGCGCTGGATATGCTGGTCGTTCAGGTATTTAGAAAAGATGACTATGCGGTGAAATACGCCGTTGGGCCATTACTGACCGGCACAGGTCCCCTGGGGGAGCTGTCGGTACGTTTGAAATTAATTTATGCACTGGGTGTGATTGGTCGTAACGAATACGAAGACGCCGAGCTGTTGATGGCGCTGCGTGAAGAACTGAATTACGACGGCAATGAATACCGTTTTACTGACGATGAAATCCTCGGTCCTTTTGGCGAACTGCACTGTGTCAGCGAGCTGCCGCCAGCCCCGACCTTTCTCAAGCCAGGTGAGGCTGACGAGTCGTTAATCGCCATGCAACGCCAGCGCTACCAGCAGATTGTACGTTCCACCATGGTACTTTCCGTCACCGGATTGATTGCCCATATCAGCAACCAGCAACCCTCTCGCCTGTCACCGGTTAAACGCTGATCGATTTACCCCGCTGCCGTTAACTCCAAGCCGTTTTTAACTCGTCAACCACCAGCCAGAGCGCGGTTAACGCCATCAGTCCTGCCATCAGAGTATTAAACGCCTTGAGTTTCCATTCCACCTGTAGCGCCTGACGCAGCCGATCGCCCATCAAGGCCCAAATTACTACACACGGGAAGTTGAGCACTGCAAAGCCCAGACAGTTAACCAGCGTGTGGTGCAGCATATTGCCCTGCGGAGGGGTAAACAGGATAGCGACGTTGGTGGCCATCAGCCAGGCTTTGGGATTTACCACCTGGAACAGTGCGCCGTTGATCAGTCGCATTGGGCGCTGCTCGGCCTTGCTTTGCGGCGTGGCAGAACGAAATATTTTCCATGACAACCAAAACAGATAACTGCAGCCAACAATGGCCATGGGCAAACGGATCACCGCCATCCAACTCAATAATACCGCCAGCAAGGAGGTCGTCAGTGCGCATTGTAGGGAGCAGCCGAGGGTGATACCCAGTGTCATGGGCAAGGTTTTTCGCAAACCAAAGTTAACACCCGACGAGGCCAGCAGCAGATTGTTGGGGCCCGGGGTAATAGACATCACGGTGACGTAACTGACAAAAGCGGTATCCAACATCGACTGTCCCTTATAAAAAATGCCCGCCAGCGGCTGGCTGATAGGTGATTAGCATAAGTCACAGAAAGGATTTGGGTACAGAGACAGTTTTTGTATATTGTTATGGTTACAGTGTGATAAAAATAAAACTGTAACTACTATATTGACAGGAATTGACACCATGGCCGAATTGATACCCGATACCCTTATCGATGTCCCAACAGAGACGCGTTATCACCAGCTTGCCGATCGGCTGGCGGCGGCCATTCGCCGGGGTACGCTGCTGCCCGGCAGTCGTTTGCCTTCGGTGCGGCGCAGTGCCGAAACGCATCGGGTCAGTATTAATACCGTGGTGGCTGCCTATCGTCGTCTTGAAGACCGCGGGCTGATTGAAGCACGGCCACAGTCCGGCTTTTACGTTTGCAATGCACTGCCGGTGCTGGAAAGTCGGGTAGAGGAGTTCTCCCCGGCGGCGGAGCCGTCCAATGACGTGCTGGCGCTTATCGACACGGTGTTTGCGGCGCAGCTTAATCCGGCTTATACCAATATCTCCCTGGCGTGTCCGCAGACCACAGATTTCTACCCCGGTGGCAAATTGGGACGCATTATGTCCTCGTTGTTGCGCCGTCAGCCGCAGCTGATTGGGCAATATGCGTTGCCGCCGGGTAGTTTGCATCTACGGCAGCAGATAGCACGACGTTCAATGGCGCTGGGCATGATGCTGGAGCCAACTGATATCACGCTGACCCATGGCTGCATGGAGGCGTTACAACTGGCGCTGCGGGTGACTACCAAGCCGGGTGATAGCGTAGGGCTGGAGACGCCGACCTATTTTTACCTGCTGCCGTTATTGGCCAGTCTGGGACTGAAAGCGGTGGAAATTCCCACCGATCCGCAGGATGGCCTCTCCCTGGACGCCCTCGAGCTGCTGTTAAATGAAAAACGGCTGCATGCGGTGATCGCCATGCCAACGGCGCAAAATCCGATGGGATTTACCATGCCGCTGGCGGCGAAAAAGCGCCTGGCAAAGCTGATGAACGATCACCAGGTGCCGCTGATTGAAGACGGCCTCTATGCCGAAATCCAGTTTGGCCCCACGCTTTCGCCGGCGGTAAAATCCTTTGATACCCATGGCTGGGTGCTGTTTTGTACCAGTTTTACCAAAACCCTGGCACCGGATTTTCGTATTGGCTGGATGGCGGGCGGCCGTTTTGCCGAAAAACTGCGCCATCTTAAAGCCGTATCCTCCATGTCGGAGTCGGCGCTGTTGTCGGAAACACTGGCGGTATTTTTGGAGTCAGGGGGCTTTGACCATCATCTGCGTACGCTAAGAAGACGCTATGCCGCCCAGGTTGATGAAGCCAAATCGCTGATTGTGCGCTATTTCCCGCAGGGAACCCGTGCCACACAGCCTAAAGGCGGTTTTGTTTTTTGGGTCGACCTTCCGCCCGCAGTGGATACGGTCAGGCTTTTTGAGCAGTTGCTTGAGGAAAAGATCTGTATGACGCCAGGGACGCTATATTCCCCCAGCGGCCGCTATCGCAATGCGCTGCGGCTCTCCTGCTGTTATCCGTTTAATGCCCGCTATACCGAGGCACTGGCGCGGGTGGGACGGCGAGCCTGTGAGATAAGTGGATTACCGCCCGGTATCGTTACGCAGGCTGCTGAATGAGCAACTTCCTGTTACACTAGTCGTTGATTCCATTTTCCTCCATCCTGCCCCTCATTGTGACGGCGCCTGATGGCATACGGGTTACCAAGATGAAAGAACAAGAAAAAGCCGAGATTAAGCGCCTGAGCGATATGCTGGACGCCTTGAATCATAAAGATGTTACCGTTATTCAGCAGGGCGTGACCGAGCTGATTGACCAGCATATGAAAGAAAAAGAGAAGTTGGCGGCGGAGATCGAACGTCTGCGCAATGTGCGTGTCAGCAAGCTGAGCGTCGAAGCGCAGAAGCTGGCAGGTTTGCCTTTTAGCCGCGAGATCACCAAGAAAGAGCAGGCAGATATGGGCACATTGAAGAAAACCGTGCGCGGTATTGTGGTGGTGCATCCGATGACCGCTCTGGGCCGTGAAATGGGGCTGAAAGTGGTCACCGGTTACGCCAAAAAAGCCTTTTGATTATGCCATGATGGCTGCCTGTTGCGCGGCCATCATAAGAGCTACCCCTCGCTGTTTCCGGCGAAGGGGCCTTCCTCGCCCGGTGTTACTCTTTTTTCTCGCTATTAAACAACCGACGATTAAAATCCTCGATCTTGCGATTCAGCAGGCGCATTTGCATCATTTTTTGCCAGCTTGCCGCCAACCCTGCCGCCGACATCAAGCGACGATACTGCTCTTCATCAAACGGCATGCTATAGGCAATGGCGATCGCCTGCGCTACCGACATCTCGCTATTACGGGTCAGCAGCTCCAGAGGACGGTCGCCGCTGACCTTGCCGGCAGTGATCACCCGATATAGCCAGCCGCAACGCCCGCTCTGCTGCAGTTGCAGGGATAAATCCTGGCACTGTAGCCAGGTATTGAGCTTGTAGCAGGGCTGACGCGGTTGCGTCACCTGAATCAGCGCGTCTCCCCAACGGAAAATATCGCCAATAAATACGTTATCTTCGGTTAGCCCCAGGGTGGAAATATTTTCCCCCAGCGCGGGCGGATGAAAGTTGCCTTCCTGCTCGGGAAATTGCTGACGCAGCCAGGCGTAATGCTCGCGGGGAAAATGACACAGTGCGCGATCGGCGCCGCCATGATATTCCAGCGCGGCCTGTTCGTCGCCTTCAAGTCCCTCCAGGGTCAGTAACAGACTGCCGTCGACCTGACGTTTGGCAATCGCGCTGCTCACGCCCTGTCCCAAAGGTTTTATCGTGCCGATATAGACATCCGGATTATGCATATTGCCCCCGTGGTGGTGCTCATGTTAACAAACAGCATAACCTGCCTTGTCTGGCTTAAACAGGTAATAAAAAACCCATGCGTGGCATGGGGTTGAGTTTGATGACAAAGTCGTCTTGATGATCGAGATTCCCGGGCATAGCACACCTAGGGGCGCTCCGGCGGGCAAGCCCGCTACGACCCCAACGGTGCACTCTCCCTAATAATGGACTTTGTCAGCAGTCTGAAAAAACCCATGCGTGGCATGGTTTTTTTTAGCTCAGGCACGGAGTTAGAAGGTTTCCCAGTTATCCTTGTCGTTCTGACGCGGCGTAAAGGTGGTGACTTTGGCCGCAGCGGGCACCAGGGTGCCGGTTTTATTACTGTTCTCGCCGTTGGTAAGGCGGAATACCGATACAGCGCGGGACAGCGCACGGGCCTGTTCTTCAAGGGTGTCGGCGGCTGAGGCAGACTGTTCAACCAGCGCGGAGTTTTGCTGGGTGGTGGTATCCATCTCGACAATTGCCAGCGAGATCTGATTGATACCGCGACTTTGCTCGTCGGAGGCCGAGGCAATTTCGCTCATGATATCGCGTACGTCGGAGACCGATTTCACGATATCCTGCATGGTATGACCGGTTTTTTCTACCAGTTTCGCGCCGCTGTTTACCCGTTCAACGGATTCGGCGATCAGCCCTTCAATCTCTTTGGCAGCCTGCGCACTGCGCTGTGCCAGACTGCGTACTTCACTGGCGACCACCGAGAATCCGCGACCCTGTTCACCGGCACGGGCAGCTTCTACCGCCGCATTCAGTGCCAGGATATTGGTCTGGAAGGCAATACCGTTAATGACTGAGGTGATTTCCGCAATACGTTTAGAGCTGCCGGAAATCTGCTGCATAGTCAGTACCACATCACTGACCTGCTTGCCGCCGGTTTGCGCCGTTTGCGAGGCTTCGGTAGCCAGTTTGCTGGCCTGATGGGCGTTGTCGGTGTTCTGTTTCACCGTTGAACTCAGCTGTTCCATGCTGGCGGCGGTTTGTTCCACCGCAGCAGCCTGTTCTTCGGTGCGTGATGACAAATCGGTGTTACCGGATGAGATTTCTGAGGCCGCGTTTGACACTTCGCGAACGCCCTGACGGATCTCGCCAATCATATTGCGCAGGTTATCGTTCATCCCGGCAACGGCGTTCATCAACATCCCCAGCTCATCGCTGCGCACAGTAGGTTGTGCGGCAGTCAGATCGCCCTCGGCAATACGTTTGGCAATCAGCAAGGTATTATTCAGCGGCAGGGTGATCTGGCGAGTAATACCCAGGGAGATAATTACCCCGGCTACCAGGGCTGCCAGTGCAATCACACCGGTAAGCACCTCGGCATCGCGGATATCCTTGTGGGTGCTACCCAGTTCGTTTTGCGCGATTTTTACTACCAGCGCGTTCATCTCACCCGCTTTTGCCGACAAGGTTTTGGAATAGGCGGCTTCCTGCTCATAGGCGGGAATATAAGCGACAATGCGCGATTTAAAGCCGGACAGGGTGGTGACCAGAGGAGCCAGCGTAGTCTGTTGCTCAGGCAGCAGCAGGGCATTAAGTTTTTTGGTGTTATCCAGGGTGATATCGATTGATTTCAACACCTCGGCTTCGGCCTTTTTATCCATGACCAACAGCAGGTTACTGGCGTCATAACGGATACTGATCAGCTTCTGGATCATTTCGGAAAGTGACAAACGAATGGCTGGGTCGGCATCCTCTACGCGAAGTTGTTGCTGCAGCGCTTTGGCGATAGCTTCACTTTCAGAGAGATTCCAGCTGTCGCGAATGGCATTTTTGGCGGTTACCGCACGTTGAAAATCTGCCTGGGCAGCGGTGTATTGTTTGATACGCTCAGGGAGCATATTGAAATCGGCCTGAATACTCTCATCCCACTGCAGTTGGGCGCCAGGGCCAGTCACCATTTCAAGTATGGCACTGATTTTTTCGCGGTTTTTTTCGAGATACTGAGGGTCGTAATTGATCTGGTATAGGGTGCGGTTAACGCGTGCTTCACTGAGCAGATTGCTCATTTTAATACTGAAGTCGACTTTATCGGCGCGTTGATTAATATCGTTAAACTTTAATAACACTGTTGCTGCAATGGCGATCACCAGCATTAAAATCAGACCAAAACCCAAACCGAGCTTTTTCCCAACACGAAGATTTTCTACTCGTTGTAACAAACCTATTCCACTACCCATAGATACGCTCCGCCAGATTCCCTGCAAAGAGGCAAGTTTGTTGAATATAAAGACCCTGAGACAGGGCTATCGGTGGCGGGGGGTAAAACTTTAGAGAAAAGGTTAGCTATATTTCACTATTGTGAGGGCGGTTCCATAAAATTGCAGGCCAATGAGATTCATTACACTTTGGCCTGCAAGGTCAATAAAACGTGGCGGTTAAAAATCTTCCCAATCTTGTTGTTGCCTGGTCAATGCCGGCTTCGCCGGAGCAGCAATTTTTACCAACTCCCTGGGTTGATTAAATGCCGGGCGTTGCTGGCCGTTATTTTCCTCCAGGCGGAAGACGGCGACCGCCGCATCAAGCAAGGTCGACTGTTCTGCCAGTGAATTGGCAGCGGCAGCGGATTGCTCGACCAAGGCGGCGTTCTGCTGAGTAGTGCTGTCCATTTCGACTATTGCCAATGAAATCTGATTGATACCACGACTTTGCTCATCGGAGGCCGAGGCAATTTCACTCATGATATCGCGCACATCGGAGACCGATTTAACAATTTCTTCCATGGTGTGTCCGGTATTCTCCACCAGTTTTGCACCACTGTTTACCCGTTCAACCGATTCGGCAATCAGCCCTTCAATCTCTTTGGCCGCCTGCGCGCTGCGCTGTGCCAGATTACGTACTTCGCTGGCGACTACCGAGAATCCGCGGCCCTGTTCACCGGCGCGGGCAGCTTCCACCGCCGCATTCAGTGCCAGGATATTGGTCTGGAAGGCAATGCCATTGATCACCGAGGTAATTTCCGCAATACGTTTCGAGCTGCCGGAGATCTGCTGCATGGTCAGCACCACATCACTGACCTGCTTGCCGCCGGTTTGCGCCGTTTGCGAGGCTGCAGTGGCCAGTTTACTGGCGTGATGAGCGTTGTCGGTGTTCTGTTTTACCGTGGAACTCAGTTGTTCCATGCTGGCGGCGGTTTGTTCCACGGCCGCAGCCTGCTGTTCGGTGCGAGAGGAGAGATCGGTATTACCGGCGGAGATTTCAGCGGCGGCATGGGCTACCTGACTGACACCCTGACGGATTTCGCCAATCATATTGCGCAGATTGTCGCTCATGCCAGCGACGCTGTTCATCAGCAGGCCCAACTCATCGCGACGTGTACTGTGCGCGGCAAAGGTTAAATCCCCACGGGCTATGCGTTCCGCGGTGCCGAGGGTGGCACGCAGCGGCAGGGTGATTTGCCGCGAAATCCACAGCGCGACGCTAATGCTAAACAGCAGCGCCAGCAGCGTGACGATCAGCATAATATTAATGGCGTTGGCGACGTCATTATTGGTGTTGGTCAGCTGTGTCTTAACGGCGGTCTCGACCAGGGTATTCATCAGTGTGGCTTTATTGGTCATCTCCAGCGCGGCCTGCTGCTCATGCTGATAGGCGGGGACATAAGAGAGCACGCTGGCTTTATAGCTTTGCAGCCGATCCAGCAGGGGGGCCATAAGACTTTGCTGCTCGCTGGTCAGGTTATTATCCAGAGAACGCAGCGAGTTGGCTGCCGTATCTGCCGCCTGGCTTAACAGCGCCTGGGTGTCACTGGAAGGGGCCGCCACCAGACCGCGGACCATGTAATGGACGTTGAGCAACTGGTAATCAAGGTCGCTGATGGCGATTTGCAGTTGTGGCGTCATGCTGGCCGCCAGCTGTTGCTTGAGTTGCGTAAAGGCTACTTCACTCTTTGACAGATTCCAGCTGTTTTTAAGGGTGTCACGCTCGTTAAATGATTGCGTGAAGTTATCCATAGACGCCTGGTACTGGGTGACCAGATCGGGAAAAGCATTGAGCTTGGCCAGCAGTTCCGGAGCCCAGTCATAGTGAGGCATCTGCTCTTTGAAAATAGCCACGGCTTTTGCGAGGTTGTCGGTATGTTGCTGGAGATAGGTCTTATCATGGGTCATCTGATAATGCAGACGATTATCTCGGGCATTGCCTAACAGGGTGCTAATGGAGGTATAGAAATCGATTTTCTCCATTCGCTGTTTGATGGTCACCAGCTTGTTAATACCGGCGGCGGCCACGATAGCGGTAAAGAGCAGAACCAGCCCGAAACCCAGGCCGAGTTTTTTTCCTACCCGCAGATTTTGCATACTGCGGGTCCATACGTTTGAATTTGACATAGTAATTTTGTTTACCTTTTCCCTACGGCTTAATGGGCGGTGTTTTTGGCAGATGTCGCCAGGCCCTGATACAAGCCTGGCATTTTTTCTCCAATGCCTTGTATCGGTTAACAAAACGGCAAACTTTAGTCAAAAAGACGATATTGTGTAACATTAGGTTCGTTTCGACAGGATCTGCTGGCGAGAGGCAAATTATTTCAGTATTGGCAGGCGGTAGCGGCGGCTAAAAACAGTAGGGCAGAAAAAAAACCGACAGCGCAAGCACTGTCGGTCCGGGTAGATATTAACAGAATCGGTATTGTCAGATTATTTGGCTTCAGCCAGGCGTTTTGCCGCTTCGTCCCAGTTGACTACAGACCAGAAGGCCTTGATGTAGTCAGGACGTTTGTTCTGATATTTCAGGTAGTAAGCGTGTTCCCAAACGTCGAGAGCCAGCAGTGGATAACCGGCAGCGCCAGAGATAGCTTCGCCCATTACCGGACTATCCTGGTTAGCCGTAGAGACTACCGCCAGTTTGCCATCTTTCAGTACCAGCCAGGCCCAACCAGAACCAAAGCGAGTAGCAGCCGCTTTTTCGAAGGCTTCTTTGAAAGCGTCAACGCTGCCGAAGTCACGTTCGATAGCGGTTTTCAGTTCGCCCTGCAAAGTGGTGCCGGTTTTCAGGCCTTTCCAGAACAGACTGTGGTTGGCATGGCCACCTGCGTTGTTACGCAGTGCCACTTTTTTGTCTGCTGGCACTTTGTCCAGGTTGGCGATCAGTTCTTCAACAGACAATTTAGCCAGCTCTGGCAAGCTTTCCAGTGCGGCATTGGCGTTGTTCACATAAGCCTGGTGATGCTTGCTGTGATGGATTTCCATCGTTTCTTTATCGAAATGTGGTTCAAGTGCGTCATACGCGTAAGGCAGGGATGGTAGTGAATAACTCATGTTCATCAGCTCCATTTATGTTGGGCAGTGCAGGGTAATATGAGCACTGCGTAATCAGTCGGATCATTATAGTTAATAAATTGATATTGAAAATGATTATCTATGCTCCGCACTTTGTGTGGGTACTGCGCAGCCCGCGTTATCCGTGGCTTAGAGCAAGATGGACTAATCAGTTAATAAAGGTTCTAAGCACGTGCTATCAAATGTTATCGACCAACCTTTGCGGATGGGTATACACCGTAGCGCGTCCCGGCTTGCTAAAACCGACCAGCGTCAGGTTACAGCGTTCGGCGACATCAACGGCAAGCGAGGTGGCCGCCGATACCGCAAACAGGATCTCAATACCGCACATCGCGGTCTTTTGCACCATTTCATAGCTGGCGCGGCTGGACACCAACGCGGCACCGGCCTGCCAGGTGGGTTGCCGGGCTTTAAGTCCCAGCATCTTATCCAGCGCAACATGACGTCCCACGTCTTCACATCCACCAAGCAGTTGGCCCTGAGTATCAATCCAGGCGGCGGCATGGGTGCAACCGGTGAGCTGACCGATAGGTTGCACAGATTGCAACTGCGATAGCGCATGATCCAGATGACCGACGGTAAAGGTCTGGGTAAAGGGCAGCGGTGCCAGTGGCCGAAACAGATCGCCCAACTGCTCAATACCGCAGACGCCACAGCCGGTACGACCGGCCATCGCCCGCCGACGCTCTTTCAGTCCGGCAAAACGGCGGCTGGAGAGTTCGATATTAACCTCAATACCGTTACAGTTTGTGGTCACCTCGAGGCCGTAAATATCGCGCACCGATTCGATAATGCCCTCGGACAGCGAAAAACCGACGGCAAACGCCTCAAAATCTTTCGGTGAGGCCATCATCACCACATGGGATATGCCGTTGTAGACCAGGGCGACCGGGACTTCTTCGGCCACCCAGTCCGGCTGACTGTCGGCCAGGTTACGACGCTGAACAACGAGACGCTGTTGCAGGCCCGGCATGGTTGAAACGTCGGGCGTTTGTTGGGTGAGAGGGCTGTTCAATATAATTTCCATTGGCTAAAAAAGGTCGCTACTGCCTGTCCACTAGGGTAGTCCTAACCCCAGGGAAAATGAATCCCCCCACGGCGCATATTGCTGGTAAAAAGCGCAGCGACTGCTAGTTTTATAAGGCGTCGGGCAATAATTTTTGCTTTTGCCACACCAGGATAAGGAGGGTTTAATGAAGTTGATTGGCAGCTATACCAGTCCTTATGTGCGTAAAATCTCGGTGATCTTGCTGGAGAAAGACATCCCCTTTGAATTTGTTAACGATCCGCCGACTTCCGCAGGTAGCAAAGTTACCGAGTTTAATCCGCTCGGCAAAGTTCCAGCCTTGCTGACCGACGAGGGCGAGGTGTTTTATGATTCGCCGATCATTGTGCAATACCTTGAACTGCTCAATATCGCTCCCACCCTGTTGCCCTGGGAACCGCTCGAGGCGCTGCGGGTTAAACAAATTGCTGCACTGGCCGATGGGGTGACTGACGCGGCGGTGGCGCTGGTATTGGAAAATCGGCGAGATGCCTCGCAACGTAATGAACAGTGGCTGATCCGCCAGCGCGGCAAAGTGTTGCGCGGTCTCGACCAACTGGAGAAATATGCCAGTGAGGGGCAGCGGCTAAATGGCGAAAGTCTGAACGTCGCCGATATCAGCGTGGCCTGCACTCTGGGCTATCTTAACTTTCGCCATATTGCCCCAGGCTGGTGTGTCGAACGTCCGACGTTAATCAAGCTGGTGGAGCGACTTTTTGCCCGCGAGAGCTTTGCCCGTACTCGCCCATCCTGAAGGCATGCTCCCCGTATTTATCCCATTTTTAATGACGAATATTTAATCTGTGAGACAACTCGAAGAGTTGTCTTTACAAAGCATCGTGCAATTTTTGTACGTCTAAACTGATAACAGCAAGCTGTAAGTTTGCAGGCAACACTCCAGGTTTATCTCGCTAAACCTACCGCGATATGGGAATAAAAAGGGGAAGAAACATGGCCTATGACAAAGTGTCACCCGCAATCAAACCCGAGGAATATGGATTCCCGCTCAAACTTAAACAACGCTACGATAATTTTATCGGCGGGGAGTGGGTCGCCCCGGTTAAGCAGCAATATTACAGCAACCTGACGCCGATCACCGGTGAGCCACTGTGTGAAGTGGCCAGTTCCAGTGCCGAGGATATCGAGCTGGCGCTGGATGCCGCCCACAAAGCCAAAGATGCCTGGGGACGAACCTCGGTACAGGACCGCGCCAACCTGCTGAACAAAGTGGCCGACCGTATGGAGGCCAATATCGAGTTATTGGCCAATGCCGAAACCTGGGACAACGGTAAGCCTATCCGCGAAACGAGCGGAGCTGATGTGCCGCTGGCCATTGACCACTTCCGCTACTTTGCTGCCTGCGTACGTGCGCAAGAGGGCGGTATTAGCGAAATAGACAATGAAACTGTCGCTTATCACTTTCATGAACCGCTGGGCGTGGTGGCGCAGATTATCCCCTGGAACTTCCCACTGCTGATGGCCTGCTGGAAAATGGCACCGGCGCTGGCGGCAGGTAACTGTATTGTACTGAAACCGGCCAAGCTGACCCCGCTGTCGATACTGCTGCTGATGGAGCTGGTGCAGGATATTTTACCTCCTGGCGTGATCAACGTGGTGAACGGTGCCGGTGGCGAAATCGGTGAATATCTCGCTACCTCAAAACGTATTGCCAAAGTTGCCTTTACCGGCTCTACCGAAGTCGGCCAACAGATTGCCGGCTATGCGGCGCAAAACCTGATCCCCGCTACCCTGGAGCTGGGCGGTAAATCGCCGAATATCTTTTTTGCCGACGTAATGGATAAAGAAGACAGCTTTTTTGATAAAGCGCTGGAGGGATTCGCCCTGTTTGCCTTTAATCAGGGGGAAGTCTGTACCTGTCCAAGCCGGGCGCTGGTGCAGGAGTCGATTTTTGAGCGCTTTATGGAACGGGCAATTAAACGTGTTGAAGCTATCCGCACCGGTAATCCTCTCGATGCCGATACGCAGATGGGGGCGCAGGTCTCCGCAGGTCAGTTGAAAACCATACTGGATTATATCGAGATTGGTAAAAGAGAGGGTGCAGAAGTGCTGACCGGTGGCGCACGTAAAAAATTCGAAGGGTCACTTAACGAAGGCTATTACCTGCAGCCGACTATTTTGCTGGGTAAAAACAATATGCGCGTTTTCCAGGAAGAAATTTTTGGACCTGTGCTGTCGGTGACCACGTTCAAAGATATGGAAGAGGCGTTAGCGATTGCCAATGATACCAGCTATGGCCTCGGTGCCGGTGTCTGGAGCCGGGACGGTAATATTGCCTACCATATGGGCAGAAGGTTGCAGGCCGGTCGCGTATGGACCAACTGCTATCACGCTTACCCGGCACATGCGGCCTTTGGTGGCTACAAGCAATCCGGTATTGGGCGTGAGACGCATAAAATGATGCTCGACCACTATCAGCAAACCAAGTGCCTGCTGGTCAGTTACTCCGATAAAGCGCTCGGCCTGTTCTGAGTTATTGTCGGCTATCCGGCTTGGTTACTGATATCTGCGCCCGCCAATAAAACGGTGGGCGCATTTTTTTAGAGGGCGGGTTCTGTGGTAGCGGTTTTGCGGTGACGAATAAATACCGTGACCAGTGCCAACCACAGCAGCCCGCTTAACAGGTTAAACAGGTTGAACCACCCGCTGCCACCGCCAAGATAGGCCTGCTTGGCCAGCTCAATGCCGAGGGTAAACACCAGCATACTGATCATGCCCATGGCGGCAGAAACCGTACCTTTGCTCATTTCGCTGGAGAATAATGTCAGGCGATATAATCCGGCGTTGGCGATACCAATGCCAAATGCATACAGGCTCAGCCCGGCTGTCATCCAGAGATAGGCGTGACCCGCCAGCAGGGTGGCCAGGGCGGCGATAAACAGGCCGACCACCATCGGTGCCGCGCCCAATTTAATCAATTGCTCCACACTGCGTTTGCCGGTCAGTTTAGCCAAGGTCAGATTGCCGATGATCAGCGCCCCAAATACTGGCACCTGTAACAAACCATAATCAAAAGCGGTCAGACCTTCGCCGCTGATTAAAATGACCGGCGACTGGGCAATCCATGCCAGCAGCGGCAGGCTGGCAAAACCGATGGCCAGTGAACCACAAATAAACTGCAGATTTTTCAGGACGATCTTATAGTCGCGCAGCAAACTGCGAAACGAGAACTCCTCGCCAATGCGCGATGCGGTTTCGGGCATGGATTTACTCAGGCCACAAAAGGCAATGGCGGCCAGCAGGGCGAAGAGCAAAAACATCGACTGCCAGGGAGCAAACTGGATCAGTGCCGCACCGGCCAGCGGGCCGAGCAGCGGTGCCGCCAGGGCAACGTTGGCCATCAGTGCCGTAATGCGAATGCACACCGATTCTTCAAAAGATTCCTGAATGGTGGCGTAGCCAACGGCACCAATAAAGCACAGGCTGATCCCCTGGAAGAAGCGGATCACCATAAATTGTTCTATGGTTTGCGCCAGGAGGATCGCCAGACAACTGACGACAAAAAATCCGACGCCCGCCAGCATCACCGGTCGACGTCCACGGCGATCCGACAGTGGTCCCAGCAGCCATTGCAAAAACATACCGCCAGCCAGATAGGCGGTCATTGAGGTGGGGACCCACTCTTCGCCAGCGTTGAAGTTGGCGACAACGGCCAACATGCCGGGTTGGATCATATCGTTGGCGATATAGGTCGCAAATTCAAACAGTACCAGGCACAAAGGAAACAATAGTGCCTGACGGCCCAACAGGGACGCAGTCTTCGGTGAGTTATGCATATTCACTTCACAAAAAAGGGCCAATTAATTGATAATTAGCAGAAAAAATGGACTGTCCGGGCGGGTGACGCAAGCGGAGTCAGTAATGCGGGTTATTCTGCCGAAAATTTAAACAAATGGCAATGCTCTTTCAGCCGTTAAGCACAATATGAGACCCTGTATTTAAGCTGGTAGCGAAGTAATTATCGACCAAATGGTTATTAATGGCTATTAAGTTAGAAAATAATTAAGGATTAAGGCAATAATGAGTCAAAAAATAGCCTGGATAGACAACCTTCGTGCTCTGGCCTGTATGATGGTGGTGATGATCCATGCCAGCACCTTTCAGGTAGTCAATTTTGCCACGATTAATTCCTTGAGTTGGCAACTGGCTGATGTGCTTAATGCCTTTTCCAGGGCCGCTGTTCCGGTATTTTTTATGATTTCCGGTTATCTTTTTTGGGGCGAAAAAAGTGCCCGGCCACGTCATTTTTTGCGTATCGCACTGTGCTGGTTTTTTTACAGCGCGCTGGCGGTTTTTTATCTCTACGTCAGCACAAAGATGGGTTTTTGGCCGTTATTAAAAAATATTTTACAAAGGCCGGTTTTTTACCACCTTTGGTTTTTCTATGCCATTGGGGGGGTCTATCTGCTTTCGCCGTTTATCGCCATCAAAAAGGTATCGTTACCGCTGCTGGTGACCGTGGCTATGGTGCTGGGGGTGCTGGCCAATCCTCAGTTGCCGGCCCTTAACTGGCAGGGATTTCATCTGCTGCCGCTTAATCTCTATATCACCGGCGATGCCTTTTATTATCTGCTGTATGCGCTGTTTGGCCGCGCCCTGGGCATCCTTGATTACGATAAACCTTGGCTGGGTTGGGCGGCCGCGACCACATTTGTGGCCAGTAGTCTGTTGATTGCCATTGGCACCGAGCTGCAGTCGCAGCATAACCAGAATTTTGCCAGCACCTATTATTTTTACTGCGGTCCGCTGGTGTTTATCGCTGCGCTGGCGCTGTTTCTCTGGGCCAGACAGGCGCTGGCGCGTCTTAGCTGGCCGCCACTGAGGTTGATCTCGCGCCACTCATTGGCGATTTATGGCTTTCATGCCTTTATTATCATTGGCTTGCGCAGCAGTCATCTCGATTTTCCCCGCTACCCGCTATTGAATATAGCCTGGTTGTTTATTAGCGGGTTGCTGGGCGGATTGTTGCTGGCGCTGTTGTTAAGCCGGGTCGATGGTAAACGCTGGGTCAGCTGAATTTATTCATTTTGCCAGCGCTGTTGGGCGCGTCGCAGTTGGCGGCCTGAGGAGAATCCCGCCGCCAGAGCGGCTTTTTCCAGACCGAATCCCTGTTGTATGCGCTGCCTGGCGATGGCGATACGCAGTTGTTCATGATAGTCACGCACGCTGATGCCGAGGTATTGGCGAAACAGCCGGGTGAGATGGCGACCGCTGATATGCGCCCGGGCTGCTACCTCTTCCACCTGCCAGGGGGATTCCGGTTCGGCGGCAATGACATTTTGCGCGCGATGAACCGCCGGGTGCAGATGGTTGCGGTACTGTAGCCAGGGTGAAAGCTGGGGATCCTCCCCCGTCCGTCGAAAATAGACCACCATTTCCCGCGCCACATCCAGCGCGGCCTGCGGCCCAAGATGGCGGCCAATCAAGTACAGCGCGACATCGATACCGGCGGTGATACCCGCGCTGGTCAGAATATGACGATCCTCGACAAATATCCGATTGTCTTTCACCAACGCTGCCGGCACACGCTCGCGCAGGCGCGGGATCACCGCATGATGCGAGGTACACTGGTAGCCGTCGAGCAGCCCGGCCATACCCGCCAGCAGACTGCCGGAACAGATGCATACCAACTGAATGTCTCCCTGCTCAATGCGTGTTTTCTGCATTTTTAGCCAGCGGCAGGCTGCCTGCGCTGGTGGCGTTTCAAACTCGGTGGCAGAGTTATTGACGCCTGGCAGCACAATAATGCTGTGATCTGGCAGGACATCAGGCAGTGGTGCCAGGCGACTGACCACCAGACCGGTGGTCAGCTCAACCTCGGCAAGCGGGCCGACGTAGTGCAGGCTGAACTGGCCGCTCAGGCGCAGGGTTTCCGCCGGGCCGGTGAGATCCAGCGCCAATGAACCCGGCAGGGTGACAAAGAAAACATCGCGCAGCATATCACTCCAGATTGAGGGTTAAGTGTTGTTGCATATAAGCAGCAATATCCGGCGTCGGTTGCAGCAGAGTGTTAACGAAGGCATCGCGTTCAAAGGCCATCACTTGCATATCCCAGACACAGAAGGATTCGGTGATAGCTTCGCGCCATTGACCCTGCTCGGTGACCCAGATCTTTATGCGCAGCTCATTTTCATTGTCCCACCAGCCGACAACCAGATAATCCATGGTTTTCCCCCGGTGCTCCAGCATCCAACCGACGCCGGGACGATCGGCGGTAATCGCCTGCGGCGGCAACCAACTGGCGACCCGGCTATAGGCACGCTCAAAGATATCGGCGGCAGAAGTGGTGCCTGCAAACTCGATGCCGTAGCGTTTAAGCTGCCAGTCGGCAAATTTCCAGGTTGCCAGCGGCGTAATTTTACGCGGCAGATAGGGTTTGGCTTGCCAGTGCTCTGCGGGCGGCGTGGTTTTCGGCTGATTTTCCGCCAGTTGATCCAGTTCAGCCAGGGCGCCTGCGACATCAGTAATACGGGCAAAGCGCTCGGTCAGTACCAGCTCGGTACGCAGCTTGATATCTGCCGCGCTTAACGTTGCTCCCTGTGGGTGCTGCATGGGGAAGGTCAGGGTCGCTTCGGTAACAAAGGTCACCTTAAAACCGAGATCTGAGGCAACGCGGGCAGTGGTTTCACAGCACTGCTCGGTGCGCATACCGCAGATAATCAGATGATCGATCTGACGTTCCCGCAGCCAGAGTTCGAGGCCCGACTCGGTCAGCGCATTATGCACATGTTTATAAATCCTCACCTGTGGCTGATGGCTGAGAAACGACATGGGAACAACCAGGCCAGAGTCGAGGGAAAAAGGGCCCTGGCTGACGTGGAAGACGTCGACCAGCGGTACGTCGCGGCGTTGGCAACCGTCAATCAGACGAGAGATCGCCTGTTTAAACGCTGGGAAGTCCTGTTCCTGCCAGAAATCTTTTTGTTCAAAGGAACGCTGTACGTCGATGATCAACAATGCGCTATGGGACATTTTCGGACCTCCGTTATTAAGTATAACGCCATATTGCGCGTGGCATTAAAACATAAGAAGGCCAAAAACGGACATGATGATGGCTGCGGGGGACGACCTGTCGATCGGGTATCGTCCCCTGGGGAAATCAGCCACCGTAATGCCGGACAGTTAGTTGCCGACAATACCAATCAGATTGATATCGTAAACCAGCACCGACTTAAGCGGCACCAGCGGTGGGGCCGTTTCCTGGGTATAAATTTTGCTGGCAGGCAGCACGATTTTTATTTTTCCCCCGGCACCGAGCATTTTCACCCCTTCCTGCAAAGGGGGCGGCAGCTCGTCGAGGTACAGCGTCACCGGTCCCCCCTGTTTGGCGGTGTCACTGACCACAACATGGTTAGACAGTGACTCTTTCAGCGAGATACGCAGCTGGCTACCGGCTTTCGCTTTATCTTTTTTGCCAGCCGCGGCAATTTTGTAGCTAAAGCCGGAAGGATGCTGGCGTACCCCTTTTTGCCTGGCGAACTCTTTAAGAAAGTTATCGCTGTTTTTCGTAGACTGTTTGGCCAGGGCTGCCAGCTTTTTGTCGGTTTGCTGCTTGAATTCGTTGAGCGCTTTGCCAATTTCGCCATCGCTAAGGATCGACTTATGCACCAGCCCATCCTGCAGACCGTTTAGCAAGGATTCAGGATCGAGCGTTAAGCCAATCTGCTGTTGCTGACGGGCGATTTCGTTGAGCTGATTGGCAAACATAATGCCGTTGGCATAGGCCTGTTTTTGCGCCGAGGACTCGGGTTTGGTTCGGGGTTTTGCCGTCAGCGCGCTGGCAGAGACTGCTGCTTGCCGGGCTTTCAGGGCCTTATCGGCAGCCGCCAGCTGATTTTGCAACTGCTGGATCTTGCCTTCCTGCTGTTTATTGGCGTCGGCCGCTTTTTGCAACTGCTGTTGCAGCGCTGAACTGGCGGCCGCAGGTTGCTGGCTCAGTTTTTCAGCGGCGGCCAGCTTGCCCCTGACCTCGTCGATTTCGCGCGTGAGTTGGCCGATTTTTTCCTGACTGGCGTGTTGATCCTGTTGCAGATTCCATTTGCTCAGGTTGCTTAAAAAGGTAGCCAGGATTTTATTAATGGGTTCGGCGGCAGGAGGAGGTGGACAGGACGTTGGTCGGGGGGGACTTTTGCTGGCCGACTGTTGGAGCTGGGCAAGTTGCGCTGACAGCGCGTCTATTGATGAGCGAGACTTTTTGCCCTGTGCATCAATTTCCTTTTGCAGCTCGGCGCGCTGTTTTTTCAACGCAGAAATTTCTGTCAGATAGTCCCGGTTGGCACTCTGCGCATTACTCGATTGTACCCGCGGTGCGACGTTTTTTTCTGTAGCAATCTCCGCACTGTCCAGACTGTCTAAAAAAACCTGATGGCTCTGCGTTAATAGCGACAATACCTCGGCATCAATCTCCTGTGCTGATACCTGGGCCTCTGCCGCCTGGGCCGAGTTGCCGGATAATAACAGCGCCACGACCAGCGCCAGCGTCTTCCTTTCCATCCTTGCTCTCCTTACCACCGACTGTCATGCGGTTGAATTAACGTTTCTCGATGCGTTGTAACAGCGATTGAGTCAAATCTACCCGGATGTCATTGCAGGTCTTGGCAATGCGGTATTGGAAAGCGGAATCAAGGATCACGCTCATATCATTGTTGAGGCTATTGCGCACCTGGACGTACGTTTTCGCTTCGCTCAGCAAATGGTTTAGTTCGCTACTTTTGCCTTGATACTGCTTGGCATCGACCTTTTTAAGGGCATCCAGCTCCTTCAGGCAAAACTTGAGCATGGCCTGATCTTCGACCTGATTGGCACCGCTGATGTGGGTAGCCGCAGGCGGGGGAGTATAGGTCGTGGCGGGTGCTACCGGTTGCGCAACAGGGGGGTCAACCGGGAAGGGTTTAACGATGGGAGAAGGTTTGCTTGCGCTTTGGCATCCCAGCAGAGAGAGCGAGAGGCTCAAGATTACGACGCATTTTTTCATGATGTTCAGACTCCAGGGTAAAACTGCCGGGCAAATTCCATCGCCAGACTATTTTTACTTATTTTTAGAAACCTATTGCGCAGCTGTGGAAACAACCTCCAGATGAAATGATACGGCGTTCGTCGCAGCAATAGACGTGAATAAAAACGCGATTAAGCCGTCGGAAAATTAAGATTTTTAGTAGGTCTTTCGTCCCGAAACTTGGTCGCAACTCACTCTATTATAGAAATAAAAAAAATGCAGCCACAAAAAGCGGCTGCGTTTTATACAATTTAATTTAGGCAAAAAAAATGCTTAAAACACCAGTTGCACCTTCGATGCTTTAGATTTATCTAACGCAAAATCCAGAGCCTGAGTGAGATCGGTTTGCGGATATTCCGCCGACAGCAGCGGCATAGGATCGATCACTTTGTCAGCCAGCCATTGCACGGCAGTAGCAAATTCTTCGGTAAAACGGAAACTGCCGACCCATTTAATCTCTTTGGCGATCAGCATCATCATTGGGAAGTCCGGGATCGCACCGCCCATACCCACTTGCACCAGTGTACCCCTGGCACGGGTCACTTCCAGGCAGCGACGAATAGAGGAGTGATGACCGGAGGCATCAAAGGAAATATCAAAATAGCCCTTATCCAGCAGATAAGGCGCAAAATCGCCACCGGCAGCCTGCAGGGTTTGCGTTGCCCCCATCGCCAGAGCAATCTGCAAACAGCGTTCGCTCAAATCGGTACAGACCACTTGCGCCGCGCCCTTGGCTTTGGCCGCGGCGACAATCAGGCTGCCAATTGGGCCGACGCCGGAAACAAACACCGTTTTACCGCTGACATCACCGGCCTGATTGACTGCATGGATCGCCACCGCCAGCGGTTCGGCAAACACCATCAGGCGATCGCTGACTGCGTTGTCATAGGGGATACACTGCGCGCTATCGACGATTTTATGCTGGGTAAAGGCACCGTTGATATGCGGAAAGTACATGGCACTACCAAAGAATTTCATGGTGGTGCACTGGTTCTCTTCACCAGCCAGGCAGTATTTGCAGCTTTTGCAGGGTTTGCTCGGATTAAGCGCCACTTTCTGCCCGGGTAGCAGCGCGGCGCTGTCTGACTGTTCCACCACACCGACCACCTCGTGGCCGAGTACCATGGCTTCTCTGACTTTGAAATCGCCCACCTGACCGTGTTCGTAATAATGCAGGTCAGAACCGCAGATCCCGCCGCGGGTCACTTTTACCAGAGTACCTGTCCCCTGATAATCGAGCTGTTGGTCGATCACCGCGACGTCTTTCTTCCCGGTTACTACGCAAGATTTGGTTTCGATTTTCATATTATATGGCTCTTTGTCTGGCGGTTTATCCGATCAGTAAAGAGGCTTTGCCGCAGGCGAAATGTGATAACCATCACTTAACAGAGTGTTACCAAATCTTGTTACCTATAACATGAAGGACCTCAACATTTATGCCGCCCGGTGGGCGGCGTTCAGCGCTTTGTTCCCTTGTCTTGCGCCGAAGTTTGCCCAGGAATACCGAGGATGCAGTGGGTGATAACGCCGCCGATCAATCCCCAAAATGCCGAGCCGACGCCAAATAGCTGTACGCCGGAGGCGGTGATCAGAAAGGTGATCACCGCGGCATCACGCTGTTTCTCTTCGCTCAATGCGCGATACAGACTGCCGGAAAACGTGCCCAGCAGCGCCAGACCGGCAATGGTGTGGATCAAGGCTGCCGGTAGCGCAGTAAATAAGGTGCCTATGGAGCCGCCCATCAGCCCGGCCAGCAGATAAAACCCTCCGGCAGCCACAGCGGCGGTATAGCGTTTACCAGGATCGGGGTGGACGTCTTCCCCCATACAGATAGCGGCGGTGATCGCCGCAATGCAGACAGAAAACACGCCAAAGGGAGCCAGTAGCAAGGCCAGCAGGGCGGTTACGGCAATTAGCGGTGAAACCGGCAGTCGATAGCCGGAGGCATGCAGAGTGGCGATCCCCGGTGCGTTTTGCGAGGCCATGGTAACCACAAAAAATGGCACGCCAATGCCCACCAGCGTTGCCCAGGAAAAGTGCGGCATAATTAATGCCGGCGCGGCAAAATGCAGTGACTGACCGTGAAAAGCGATACTTCCCTGCCATGCCGCAATCACCAGCCCGGCGCACAGCGCGAGGATCACCGCAAAGCGCGAGAAAAAGCGCCGCGCCAGCAGATAAACCAGACACATGCTTGCGGCCAGCAGCAAATTGCTTTGCAGCGAGGTAAAGGCCTCAAGACCAAAGCGCAGCAGGATACCGCCGAGCATGGCGGCTGACAGCGCCTGCGGAATATAGTGCATCAGCCTGGCAAACAGCCCGCTAACGCCGCATAAAAAAATCAGGCCGCTGGCAAAAACAAATACGCCAATGGCGTCATTGATTGAGGTGCCCGGCAGGCTGGTAACCAGCAGGGCGGCCCCTGGCGTTGACCAGGCGGTGACTACCGGCGTGCGGTAGTAAAGGGATAAGCCGATGCTGGTGACGCCCATACCAAGGCCCAGCATGCTAAACCAGCCGCCGATCTGTTCGCCACTGGCCCCGGCGCTGGCCGCAGCCTGAAACACAATGGCGGCAGAGCTGGTATAGCCTACCAGCACGGCGACGAAACCGGCGATCACCGCCGAGAAGGACCAATCTTGCAGACTTGCGCGTGATGACATGGTCGGACGTCCTTTGGTTTGCTGGCGGTATCTTGGCAGCCGGCGTGGAGTGGCGTATGCTCGGGTGTGCGCTATAACGCACAGGCATCATCAGCATATCATTGTGCGTTATAACGCACAATCAGCGCAGGGCAGGAGAACAACTAAATGCAGGAGTTAACGCGTCATATAGGTATTCAGCTTAAGACGTTGCGCACGCAACGCGGCTGGAGTCTGACGCAGGCCGCCGAGGAAACCGGCGTCAGCAAGGCGATGCTCGGCCAGATTGAGCGAGGGGAATCAAGTCCGACCGTCGCTACGTTATGGAAAATCGCCAGCGGTTTTCAGGCTTCTTTTTCGCAGTTTTTGCAGTCGCCGCCGATCACTGCCGATATGCTGCACCCCTATGATCCCCCTACGGCTTTTGACAGCAAAAGTTGCGGCATGAGCGTGGTGTCATTCTTTCCCTATGACAGTGAATTAAATATGGACATGCTGGTGGTGGAATTACAGGTGGCGGGCTATAGCGAGTCTTCCGCCCATGCCGCCGGGGTGATTGAGCATGTGATTGTGATCGCCGGGCAACTGGCGCTGACGGTCAACGGTAGCGACCATCTATTGGCCGCCGGCGAAGGGCTACGTTTTCGTGCCGATTGCCCCCATACCTACCGCAACCACAGCAGCGAAAAAGTCCGGTTCCACGATATTATTCATTATCCGGCTGCAGATACCGCCAGTTAAATTGGCCAACTATTTATTAGCACCAGACGCAAGCTTACATTCACTGAACTGACAGGGTACGGCAATGACCAAGGCAAAAAATCCGCTGATTCGCCCGCTGACGCCGCAGGATCGTCAACAATGGGAAGCGCTGTGGCGCGAGTATCTCGACTTTTATCAAACCCGGCTGGATGACGCGGTGGTCGACCGGACCTTTGCCCGTCTGGCGGCCGCCGACTATGCCGATATGTTTGGTTATGTGGCGGAGTATGAGGGGCAGCTGGTGGGGATCGTCAACTGCATCAATCACGATCACGGCTGGTCGATTGAACAGGTGACCTATTTGCAGGATCTCTATGTTTCACCGGCGGCACGCAAGACGGGGGTTGGTCAGTTGCTGATCGAAGCCGTCTATGCCTATGCCGACCAAAATGATAAAGCCAATGTGTACTGGATGACGCAAACTTTTAATCACACGGCAAGAAAGCTCTATGACCGTGTGGGGATGCAAACTGATTTTATTAAATATCGTCGTTAACCGGCGGTTTTTAACGGCGTGATATAACAGGTGCTGACTTCCCGCGCCTCGCCTTCATGCTGCTGCGTGACATAGCCTTTTTCGTTAAGGGTGATGTCGCTGTAAGCCACGCTGTTTTCCGGCTTGGCCACCAAATCCTGATAGCTTTTCATGACTTTGGCCTTGTCTGCCGCCTGTTCTGGCAGATCAAGGCCCGTCACCTTGATCATGGCATCCTGCACCTGACTTTTCACCTCGGTCTTATCCAGCTTGCTGTTGACCATGGCTTTGATATTGACCGTGACATCATTGCCAAGCAAATAAATCACCGCGGTTTGATAGACCAGGGCATTTGGCGTCTTCTTGATCACAAAACCGTTCTCGATCACCTTCATGGTCTTGTTATTGGCATAGGTGATATCGCTCAGACACAGCGTTCTGTCGCCGATCTGCAATTGATTAAATCGCGCTTTGATTTCTTTGGCTGAGGAAGCGAAAGCCTGTGCGCTGACCAGCATCGGCAGCAGTGCCGCCCATACCAGGGTAAGTTTCTTCATCGTGCCTCCAGGGTTTATCTCGCAGCAGTATATTTAGATGTCTCATGGAAGAGAACCGATAAATCATTAACTAAAGTGATCCCGTTTCTTGCCGATGATAGAGACGATAAGGTGAAGTGCGCCTGTAATTCCCCGTGCTTTTATAGTGAGGCGAGGGTTAGCCCGTCGCACCCGGCGTAACCACATTGTGCAGGCAGGCAAACGGGTGGAAAGGGCGTTAGTGCAAGCAACTCATAGTCATTGCCGGGAGAGTGCGCTATGTTTCAGGGATGAAAACAGGGAACAAAACACGATTCCGTCTCAGGAGGCAACATGAGTGAACCTACGTTAACGCTGTATTCCGATGCCAATTATTACAGCCCTTATGTGATGTCTGCGTTTGTAGCGCTGACAGAAAAGGGCATTCCTTTCGATATTGAAACGGTAGATTTGGCCCAGGAAGAGAATCTGAAAGACCACTACTCGGCGATTTCGACCACCCGCCGTGTGCCGACACTTTCCAACGGCAGCTTTCAGCTTTCTGAATCTTCGGCGATTGACGAGTATATTGAAGAGCTGTTTCCGGCACCGACCTTTGCGGCTATTTACCCCCCTAATCCTGAAGATCGCGCCAAATGCCGTGAAATTCAGGCCTGGCTGCGCAGCGATTTGCTGGCTATTCGTCAGGAGCGTTCAACGGAGATTGTCTTTGCCGGTCAGCATCGTCCTGCGCTGAGTGCTGACGGACAAGCGGCGGCAGAAAAGCTGATTGATGCCGCGTTGCGTTTGCTTGGCGATGGCGAAAATCTGTTTGGTGAATGGTGTATTGCTGATACCGATCTCGCCTTGATGCTTAATCGACTGCATCTTAACGGCGATGCCTTGCCGGAAAAACTGGAGGCATATGCCGACCGTCAGTGGCAGCGCGAGTCGGTGCAAGCCTGGCTGGCGTTGTCTAAAACGGCGTAATGCTTTTCTGTCTGTGCCGCCTTTAGCGCAGGCACAGACAAAGCGGTAAAGCGATAATAAAGGGTGATGCGCTATCCGGCGCGCGCCCTGGTTCTCAGGTGAGTGCGCATTAAACCAGTTTTTTGCTTAGATAAAAGCGCTGATGCGTTGCCTGCTGTTCCTCCAGCCCATTGATATCGTCAATAAACTCCTCCAGTGTCATCCGGCATTGATAACCCTGGCGTTCGTAAAAGGGCCGCGCCTGAAAACTAAAGGTATCCACCAGCGCATAGCGACAACCGCGCGCCATCGCCTCGGCTTCTGCCTGTTTGATTAACAACGTACCGCAGTCCTGACCACGCAGCGATTCATCCACCCACAGGTATTTGATCATCAGATAATTGCCCACGGTTTCGCCAATCAGACCACCGGTTTTTTTGCCATCCTCTCCCTCGATAAATACGCCCAGCTCCTGGAACGAATTCTGCGGAATATAGTGCTTATTATAGGCGCGTAAACCGTCTTTGATGGCTTCGATATCATCATGGGTCACAGTGGCGGTGATGCGGGTTTTCATGGTCTTATTCCCAGGATTTAAGCAAGAAGTTGGCGTTTGCAGGTGAACTGTCACCAGGCAAAGGCAATAAACACCAGGCCGGTGATGATATCCATCATACATCCCGGCAAGTGACGACAAAACGGTCACTAAAGAAAAAGGCCGGTGAAATTTCCTTTTCAGGAGTTCCACCAGCCTTTTGAGGGTAAGAGCTTGGACTTATTTATAAATGACAGCGCTGGCGCTCATGCGGTTGTTACCGGTCACTGAGGTGATACGGTAAGAGGAGGCCCCTGCCAGTTTTGCCTGATTGGCCAGCGAGCTTTCCAGTGAGTCGAGATTGGTGTGACCGTTAGCGGTGATCACGCCGATTTTTTGTGCATGGTCAGCCGGTTGTTCTGAAACGCTTTGCGCAGCAAAAGAGGCGAAAGAAGCCAGAGAAAGAGTCGCAGCTACTGCAAAATATTTGATGCTTTTCATGATGTCATTCCTAATCGTTAGCGTATGGGAGAAAGGTGGTTGCCTTTCGATGTGAGAATAATAGGCGTATTATTCGCAGATAGAAAACGCATTGATTTGAGGAAGTCATTCAAATTTATTGTGCAATATTTACGCGCTTTTACTTTCTACTGGCAGCAGATTTACTTTGGCAGAAAGCGCTTTACGTTCGGTCACAAAAAAGCGGTAACCTGGCTGGGTATCTGATTTGCAGCGGATTTGTTGAGTTCTGCTAAAATACTCAGCAAGCCAAAGCAGGATAGGTCCGTGGCTGCTGCATAACGGGCCTGTGTGTAGAAAATATTTTCTACGGTTGTTTGGCTTGCTTGGCTGAACAAATTTCACGGTAACAGCAACGCGTTAGGAGACGTCGAAATGGGAATTTTGTCCTGGATTATTTTTGGTCTGATTGCAGGTATTCTGGCGAAATGGATCATGCCAGGTAGAGACGGTGGCGGTTTTATCATGACCGTAGTTTTGGGCGTCGTCGGTGCTGTAGTGGGTGGTTATATCAGTACCTTCTTTGGCCATGGTCGTGTCGATGGTTTTAACGTTGGCAGCTTTGTTGTGGCGGTAATTGGTGCCCTGGTGGTGCTGTTTATCTATCGCAAAATCCGCGACTAGCACAGCCATAAGTCAATGACTCAGGCCGCGATTTTGCGGCCTGATTTATTTAAATCGCTACCAGTCCCCGTATGCCCTCGCTTTCCATTTCACTGCCCGCTCCGCGTTTGATGATATTGCCGCGCGACATCACCAGATAGCTGTCGGCCAATTCTGCGGCAAAATCGTAAAATTGCTCCACCAGCAAAATTGCCATATCGCCACGGGCGGCAAGCTGTTTGATCACGGCGCCAATCTCTTTGATTACCGAGGGCTGAATGCCTTCGGTTGGTTCATCGAGGATCAGCAGGCCGGGTTGACAGGCCAACGCACGGCCAATGGCCAGCTGTTGCTGTTGTCCGCCGGAGAGGTCACCGCCGCGGCGATTTTTCATCGCCAGCAGCACCGGAAACAGATGGTAAATCTCATCGGGTACCTGTTTGGCCTGGCTGGCAGAAAAACGCGACAGACCCATTAACAGGTTTTCTTCCACCGTCAGACGGGGAAAGATTTCCCGCCCCTGAGGGACATAGGCGATACCGGACTGCACGCGCTGGTGCGGTTTACGGCCATTGATCACCTCGCCCTGCCAACTAATGGTCCCGGATTTGGCGGGCAGCAAGCCCATCAGGCATTTTAGCAGCGTGGTTTTACCGACTCCATTGCGCCCCAACAGGCAGGTGACTTCGCCGACTTTGGCATCAAAAGAGACGCCGCGCAGAATATGACTGCCGCCGTAAAACTGATTTAGCTCATTGACTTGCAACATGACTTTTCTCCCGCTGCCTGCGGCTTAGCGACCCAGATAGACTTCAATAACCTGCTCGTTGGCCTGCACCTCACGCAACGAGCCTTCAGCCAGCACCTGACCCTGATGCAACACGGTGACATGGTCTGCAATAGTTTCGACAAAGCCCATATCGTGTTCCACCACCATCAGCGAATGTTTCCCCGCCAGCGACTTGAACAGCTCGGCGGTATACTCGGTTTCGGCATCGGTCATGCCGGCAGCGGGCTCATCAAGCAGCAACAGGTGTGGTTCCTGCACCAGCAACATGCCGATTTCCAGAAACTGTTTCTGACCATGCGAAAGCAGTCCCGCCAGGCGATGGCGTTCCCCCTGCAGACGGAGCGTGACCAGCATCTGGTCAATTCTGTCGCGCTGTTCGCTGTTCATTTTGGCGCGCAGACAGGCCCAAACCGATTTATTGGTTTTTTGCGCAATCTCGAGATTTTCAAATACTGTCAGTGCTTCAAACACTGTCGGTTTCTGAAATTTGCGGCCAATGCCCGACTGGGCAATGCGTACCGGATCGAGACGTGTCAGATCGATGTTTTGATCGTAAAGCACCTGACCGGATTGCGGTCGGGTTTTGCCGGTGATCACATCCATTAGCGTGGTTTTCCCTGCGCCGTTGGGGCCGATCACGCAGCGCAATTCGCCAACGCCAATGCGCAGCGAAAGGTCGGTCAGCGCCTTGAAGCCGTCGAAGCTGACGTTGATTTTTTCCAGCGATAAGATCGGGTCGGTCTGTTCGCGGTGTTTATCGGCCGGCAGCGGCTGGGTAAACAGTTCGCCGGTGGTGGTCATGGCATTCATCAGGATCTCCTTTTGCGCAGCAGGCCAATAACGCCCTCGGGCAGAAACAGGGTGACGATAATAAACATGCCGCCGAGGATAAACTGCCAATACTCGGGGATGGCCATGGTAAACCAGCTTTTTGCGCCATTGACGATACCGGCACCGAGGATCGGTCCAATCAGCGTGCCGCGTCCGCCCAGCGCCACCCAAATCGCCGCCTCGATGGAGTTGGTTGGCGACATTTCGCTGGGGTTGATAATCCCTACCTGCGGCACATACAGCGCGCCGGCCAGCCCGCAGATCATGGCCGACAGTGTCCAGACAAAAAGTTTAAATCCCTTGGGATCGTAGCCACAGAAAATCAGGCGGTTTTCCGCATCCCTTACCGCAGTCAACACCCGACCATATTTACTGCGCGCCAGGGCAAATCCCACGGCCAGGCTGGCGACCAGCAGCAATACCGTAGTGATAAACAAGCCGACGCGGGTCGAGGTAGCGGTGACCTGAAAGCCGAGCAGGGTAGTAAAACCGGTAAAACCATTGTTGCCGCCAAAGCCGGTTTCATTACGGAAAAACAGCAGCATCCCGGCGTAGGTCAGCGCCTGGGTCATAATTGAAAAATAGACGCCTTTGATTTTTGAGCGGAAGGCAAAATAGCCAAAAACAAAGGCCAGTACGCCAGGCACCAACACGATCAGGCACAGCGCCCAGGCAAAATGCTGGGTCCCGGCCCAGAACCACGGCAGCTGGTTCCAGGATAAAAAAGACATAAACTCTGGCAGCCCGTTGCCCGCAGCCTGGCGCATCAGGTACATGCCCATGGCATAGCCGCCGAGCGCAAAGAACAGGCCATGGCCGAGGGACAACAGTCCGGCATAGCCCCACACCAGATCCAGCGCGATCGCCACGATCGCATAACAGAGGATCTTGCCGACCAACGTCAGAGTATAAGTTGAGATCGCCAGCGGGTTAGTCTGCGGCAGCAGCGCCAGAAACGGCATAATCAGCAGCAGTACCAGCACCACGGCACCCAGGGTTATCGCCACGCGAGGCGCTTTTTGTACCGCACTTAAGGTTAAGGGTTGCGTCATCAGTCAATCACCCGGCCTTTAAAGGCAAAGAGTCCCTGCGGACGTTTTTGGATAAACAGGATAATCAGCGCCAGGATAAGGATTTTGCCCAATACGGCACCGATTTCCGGTTCGAGGATTTTATTGACGATACCCAGGCCAAAGGCGGCCACCACCGTACCGGCCAACTGACCGACACCGCCAAGCACCACCACCAGAAAGGAGTCGATAATATAGCCCTGGCCAAGCTCCGGGCCGACATTGCTTAGCTGCGAGAGTGCCACGCCGCCCAGCCCGGCAATACCGGAGCCAAGACCAAAGGCCAGCATATCTACGCGGCCGGTGGGTACGCCACAGCATGCCGCCATGGCGCGGTTTTGCGTGACGGCGCGGACGTTCATGCCAAGACGGGTTTTGTTAAGCAGCAGCCAGGTCAGCGCCAGCACCAGCAGCACAAAAATAATCACCGCAATGCGGTTATACGGCAGCACCAGGTTGGGCAGCAATTGAATACCGCCGGACAGCCAGCCTGGGTTGGCTACCTCGACGTTTTGCGCGCCAAACAGCACCCGGACTCCCTGGATCAGGATCAGGCTAATCCCCCAGGTGGCTAGCAGGGTTTCCAGTGGGCGACCGTATAGATGACGGATCACCGTGCGTTCCAGCAACATGCCGATGCCGGCAGTGATAAAGAATGCCACCGGCAGGGCAATCAGCGGATAGAGGGCCAGCCAGCCTGGCGCATAGTGCTGCAACAGCGACTGCACCATATAGGTGGAATAGGAGCCGAGCATCAGCATTTCGCCGTGGGCCATATTGATCACCCCGAGCAGACCGTAGGTGATCGCCAGTCCCAGCGCTGCCAGCAGTAAAATGGAACCCAATGACAGCCCGGTAAAGGCCTGACCGAGCAAGTCACCGATCAGCAGACGATGTTGCACCGCTTTCAGGCTGGCCAGCGCCGCGCTGCGCACCCTGGCATCGGTTTCGACTTTCTCATCGGTTAGCGGCTGTAAATGGCCCTGGGTATCCGGGTCGGACGAAGAGCCGAGCAGTTCTACCGCTTGCAGCCGTACGCGGGGATCGGCATCGCTCAGTTGCAGATTGGCGAGGGCGATGCTTAAGGCTTCATGCACCACGCTGTCTTTTTCCTGCGCCAGCCGCCGGGTAAGCAGCGGCAACTGATCGGCCTGGGCTTCGCGTTGCAGCGATTTTGCCGCCTGCAAGCGTACGCTGCTGTCCTGGCTGACCAGACGATGAATGGACAGGGCATTGGCAATCAGATTTCTCAGTCGGTTGTTCAACCAGACTTTTTGCGTCTCGCCCTGCGGCGTGGCGTTCCCTTCCAGCGGGCTAAGGGTTTCGCCCTGTTTGATAAAGGCGTGATGCGCCTGATCAATGACGACATTTTCCTGCTTTAGTGCCTCTAACAGCGGTAAACGCTCTGGCTGCGGGTCGGTGGCCCACTGCTGCAGTAAGGTGGCCTGGTCGGCACGGCTGGCTGCGGCAAAATCATCAGCAGGACCGGCCTTGGCCCACAGCGGCAGGCAACAAAGCAGGAAAGTGAGGGTTCGCAAAGCTGGCGACACACGCCATGGCAAACCGGATAAGCGTAAGCATTTCATCATAGTCATCATCGCTATTTACAATCACTGAGACGCTGAGGCCGCCAGGGCGAGCACCCTGACGGCAGTCAGATTTATTGTTGACCAGATAACGCGGGACTGGTCAGCAATGGATTTACTGCGCGCTTTTTACCGGATAGTCAGGTTTCTTGTCGTTGCCTGCGATATACGGACTCCACGGCTGAGCGCGGATAGGTTTATCGGTCTGCCAGACCACGTTGAACTGACCGTTAGACTGGATTTCGCCGATCATCACCGGTTTGTGCAGGTGGTGGTTGGTGGCATCCATGGTCAGGGTATAACCATCAGGCGCTTTGTAGGTTTGACCGGCCATGGCGGCGCGGACTTTATCAACGTCAGTGGTACCGGCTTTCTCTACCGCCTGCGCCCACATATGGATGCCGACATAGGTGGCTTCCATTGGGTCGTTGGTCACCGCGGTATTGGCGTTCGGCAGGTTGTGCGCCTTGGCATAGGCTTTCCATTGGCTGACAAAGGCTTTATTGGTTGGATTATCCACCGACTGGAAGTAGTTCCAGGCAGCCAGATCGCCTACCAGCGGTTTGGTGTCAATGCCGCGCAACTCCTCTTCACCCACCGAGAAGGCCACGACCGGCACGTCGGTAGCTTTCACGCCCTGGTTGGCCAGCTCTTTGTAGAAGGGGACGTTGGAGTCACCGTTAATGGTGGATACCACCGCCGTTTTGCCTCCGGCAGAGAATTTTTTGATATTGGAAACAATGGTCTGATAGTCGCTATAGCCGAACGGGGTATAGACCTCTTCGATATCTTTATCCTGTACGCCCTTCGAATGCAGGAAGGCGCGCAGGATTTTGTTGGTGGTACGTGGATAAACGTAGTCGGTGCCCAACAGGAAGAAGCGTTTGGCGCTGCCGCCGTCTTCGCTCATCAGATACTCCACCGCCGGGATCGCCTGCTGGTTAGGGGCTGCACCGGTATAGAAGACGTTAGGTGACATCTCTTCACCTTCATATTGCACCGGGTAGAACAGCAGACCGTTTAACTCTTCAAATACCGGCAGCACCGATTTGCGCGATACTGAGGTCCAGCAGCCAAAGACCACGGCCACTTTATCCTGCGTCAGCAATTGACGGGCTTTTTCGGCAAAAAGCGGCCAATTGGAGGCCGGGTCAACCACCACCGGCTCCAGTTTTTTGCCCAACACCCCGCCTTTGGCATTGATTTCATCAATGGTCATCTGCGCCACGTCTTTCAACGGCGTTTCCGAAATGGCCATGGTGCCGGAAAGAGAATGCATAATGCCGACTTTAATGGTGTCGGCGGCCTGGGCCTGGAATGCCAGACCCATACTGACCACGGTCGCCGAAAGGGCAAAGGCTTTAATAAAGCTACGACGTTGCATAGAGAAGCTCCTGTAATAAATAAAGGGCCCGTGATCTTTCAACGGGCTGAGACGTTGACCGTCTCGCTGCCGCCAAAATCTGTTGGGCGTGCTGTGTGTCGAATGTCGAAAAGCAGTTTAAAAAAGTCATAACGGGAGGCTGTCCCCGTCATTTTCAGGTCTCGCCTGGTGCAGCATATGCAGCGTAATTTTGCGCACTTCGGCTTTACTGACGGCAATGTGGTCTTGTAGTTGGCGTTGTGCCTCCTGGGTCTGGTTTTGCATAATGGCGAGCAAAATGCTCGCGTGTTCGTTATAGGTAGCATTGACGCGGGCGTCCTGTGTAAAGTCCAGCCGACGGATAATGCGGATCTTCTCCGTCAGTTCGCGATGGATTTTGGCCATCTCGGCGTTACCGGCGGCGGCCACCAGCGTCATATGAAACTCTTCATCAAAGCGGGAAACGGTCTGTCCGTCCTCCAGCCGCGGTTGGTCGATCCAGAATGCCTTGAGAGTTTGCAAGGCATCGGCTGGGGGCGTCATGGCACACAGACGCTTGACCGCTTCCAGCTCGAGCACAATGCGCAGATCATAGAGCTGCTCAAAGTAATCAAAATCAAAAGGGCGCACCTGCCAGCCGCTGCGGAAAAACACCTCCACGTAACCTTCGCGCTCCAGCCAAAATAGCGCCTGACGCACCGGTGTCCGGCTGACTTCCATGCGCTCGGCGATCTCATTTTCGCTAAAGCGGTCACCGGGTAGCAGGCGAAAGCTGAAAATATCGTCTTTCAGCTGCAGGTAAATCCGTTCTGCCAGCCCCTCGGGCCGGGTTTTATTGCGTCCGTTACGTGCGTCGGTAAGCTGCATCAGTCGGTCCTTATCACTCGCTATCCAGCCACAGCAGGGCATCACCGGGAGCAACCGGACGACCTTGCTGGCAGCTGATTTTCAGCACGGTACCCGCCTGCGGGGCGTTAACCGACAGCTCCATTTTCATGGCTTCCACGACGATCAACGGCTGACCCGCAGCCACCTGTTGGCCCGGCTCCACCAGAATTTTCCAGATATTGCCGTTTAGGTCGGCGCTGACCAGTTGCCCCGGCTGATCGTCGTCGTCGGCCTGTAGCGGTTCGGCGTCAACCGCTGCATCTTCTGCGGCACTCTCTTGTGCCTGCCAGTGCGCCACTTCGTGGTTGAATGCCGTCTGTTGACGTTGACGAAAATCGTCAATATCGCGGGCATTATCGGCAAGAAAACGGCTATATTCGGCAAAATCAAACTCTGCGTGCTCAATGCGGATCTCGCCCCGGCCTTCGCGGAAAGCGTCGCGTTGCGCCTCCAGCTCGGCTTCGCTGACCTCATAGAAGCGCACCTGATCGAAAAAGTGCAGCAACCAGGGTTCGCCCTGCGCAAACTGGGCATTTTTCAGGAATTTATTCCAGATCGGCAATGTACGGCCCACCAACTGATAGCCCCCCGGCGAGTCCATGCCGTAGATGCACATATACATGCCGCCAATGCCGACGGTGCCTTCGGCGGTATGGGTGCGCGCCGGACTGTATTTGGAACTCAGCAGGCGGTGACGCGGATCGATGGGCACGGCGCAGGGGGCGCCGAGATAGACATCACCCAGACCAAGGATTAAATAGCTGGCATTGAAGATGATCGCTTTCACTTCTTCACGGGTCGCCAGGCCGTTGGTGCGCTGGATAAAATCGACGTTGTTGGGCAGCCAGGGAGCATCGGCCCGGACGGTTTGCTGGTAGCGTTCTACGGCACCGAGGGTAGCGCTGTCTTCAAACGCCATCGGCATATGGACAATACGCGTTGGGATCTTCAACTGGCTGACATCTGCCAGTCCCTGTTCCAGCGTCAGCAGATGGTTGAGTAACGTGGATTGCTGTAGCACGCGGCTGTCATAACGTACTTGCAGTGAACGTACTCCCGGCGACAATTCTTCAATTCCCGGCTCGGCGGCGTCACGAATCGCCTTCATCAGCAGGTAAATACGCAGGCGCAGCGCCAAATCCAGCACGTTATCGCCATATTCAATCAGCACATAACCGTCACCCGCCTGGCGATAGACCACCGCCGGGCGTGCTTCTGTGGCATCGAGTTGTGCCAGGATCGCCGCCGAGGCGGTCGTGGTCGGCAGCAAGGAAGGCACCGGCAGCGCCATGGCTTCGATGGGCATTAACGAATCGATAGTGCCTTGCTGCGCCATTTCCAGCGCCTGGGCCTGCTCAAAACTGATTGGGTGGAAACGAATGCGATCGCCGGGTTTGACCTGACCGACTTTCCACAGCTCGGCTTTGGCAATGGTTACCGGGCAGACAAAGCCGCCGAGGCTCGGTCCGTCGCGGGTTAAAATCACCGGAAAGTCGCCGGTAAAGTTGA
Source organism: Rouxiella aceris (assembly GCF_012933545.1). GTDB lineage: Bacteria > Pseudomonadota > Gammaproteobacteria > Enterobacterales > Enterobacteriaceae > Rouxiella > Rouxiella aceris. Next base: position 130,806 of record NZ_JAADJU010000008.1, read on the forward strand.
TGGCACCGATGGCATATTCGCAGTCGTGCACGTTAGAGGGGTGTAAACCGGCTTCGCCGCCATCTTTACGTGCCCACAGCGGTTTGGGACCGGTCAGGCGCACACCGAGACGGTTGGAGTTGTAGTGCACCTGCCACTCGGCGGCAAAGAAGGCGTCAATGGATCCCTCGGTGAAAAAGTCTGGCGCACCGTGTGGCCCGTAGAGCACGCCAATGTCCCAGCTATCGCCGTAGGCTGGCACGATATGGGCAGCGGCGGCCTGCGGCAGATCCACCGGGGCCGGGGTAGTGCAGGCGGCCAGTTCAGGCTGTGACAGGCTAAGCATATCCGCTACGCGCAGGGTGCGGCCGGCGTGGCCGCCAAACTGACCGAGGGCAAAGGTCGAACGGCTGCCGAGATAGACCGGCACGTCAAAGCCGTTGCGCACCGCCAGATAGGTGCGGCAACCGGCGGTGGCGCGACCCAGCGTCAGTACCTGCCCGGCCTTGACCTCAATCGGTTGCCAATAAGCCAACTGCTGGCCGTCGAGATCTGCCGGGCAGTTGGCCCCGGTCAGCGCAATGGTGGCATCACTGTGGAAACGCAGTGTCGGGCCTTGCAGGGTAAATTCCAGCCCTGCAGCATCCAGATGATTACCGACAATGCGGTTAGCCAGCCGGAAGGCAAAATCGTCCATCGGGCCGGAAGGAGGAACGCCGATATCCCAATAGCCAAGGCGGCCAGGGTAATCCTGAATGCTGCTGTAGGTGCCGGGAGCGATCACTTCCACAACATGTGGCGCGTAGACAAAGCTGTCGAGCATACGGGTCCACATTTCGCCCTGGTGGAACAGCGGCGTCGCCACTACCTGGCGCAGATAATCAATATTGCTGGCAATGCCGTGCAAACGGGTGGCGGCCAGTGCCTGCGACATTTTCGCCAGCGCCTGCTCACGGGTATCGGCGTGCACAATCAGTTTGGCGATCATCGGATCATAAAAGGCTGAAACTTCACTGCCGGTGGAGACCCAGCCGTCAACGCGCACATCGTCCGGGAAGAACACTTCGGTTAATACGCCGGGGCTGGGCTGAAAGTTTTTCAGCGGGTCTTCGGCATAAATACGTACTTCGATAGCGGCACCATGGGGAGCCTGCTGCATACGTGGCCAGTCCAGGGGCTCCCCGGCGGCAACGCGCAACATGCATTCGATCAAATCCAGGCCGGTGACCATCTCGGTTACCGGATGCTCGACCTGCAAGCGGGTGTTGACCTCTAAAAAGTAGAACTCGTCGCGGGTGGCATCGTAAATAAACTCTACGGTGCCAGCGCTGCGATAGCTGACCGACTCTCCGAGCTGTACCGCGGCCAGATGCAGCGCGGCGCGGGTGGATGCTGGCAGATTCGGTGCCGGAGTTTCTTCGACCACTTTCTGGTTGCGGCGCTGCAGCGAGCAGTCGCGCTCACCGAGTGCCACTACGCGGCCCTGGCCGTCGCCAAAAATCTGGACTTCGACATGACGGGCGCGATCGATAAATCGCTCAATAAACACCCCTGCATCGCGAAAGAAATGTTCACCGAGACGTTTCACGCTGTCCCAGGCATTACGCAGCGCCGTTTCGTCATCACAGCGCGTCAGACCAATACCGCCGCCGCCGGCAGTACTTTTCAGCATAATCGGATAACCGATATCTTCAGCGGCGCTTACCGCCTCTTCCAGGCTGGCGAGCAGACCGGTTCCCGGCGTCATGGGGACACTGGCGGCGGCGGCCAGTTCACGGGCGCGGTGCTTGAGTCCAAATTCACGGATTTGCAGGGCAGAAGGACCGATAAAAGCAATGCCTGCCGCCTCGCAGGCGTCGGCAAACTCCGCGCTTTCGGAGAGAAAACCGTAGCCGGGATAGATGGCCTGCGCCCCGGTTTCCGCTGCGGCAGCGAGAATTTTATCAATCAACAGGTAGCTGTCACTGGCTTTTTCACCGCCCAGTGCCACGGCGATATCCGCATCCTTGACATGGGGCGCATTGCGATCGGCGTCGGAATAAACCGCTACGCTGGTGACGCCAAGGCGTTTCAGAGTGCGGATAGCCCGGCAGGCAATTTCACCCCGGTTGGCAATCAGGACGGTAGTAAACATAAACGTGGCTCCTCAGGCGTTGTTCGCGGTGCTGGATGCGGTGGATTTCAGATGTTCGACGTAGCTTCTCCAGCCGCCAAATGAGGTGACGTCGCTGGCGCTGGCAATGGCCCAGGGCTCGCAGATAAAACCTTTGACGCTGCGGCCATCGGCCAGCTGGAGCGTGCCAATTCCCAGCGGTGCGGGGATTTCGGCAACGAACTCGCCAAAGCGCGCCAGGGGGATATCCCACAGTTCAACAATGATGTTGCTGCCGCCTTCGGCTTTGACCAGACCGGGTTTCGGCGGCTGGGTATTGGCCAGGGCATAGAGTTTGTAGTCACTGGCGGTGCGGGTTTGCTCGACGCGTACCGCATTGCGCTGCGTCAGTTGGAAGTTAAGCGGCATGCCGGTCAGATGTGCGCCCACCACGGCAACCCGGACATGGTCGCGGCTGACCGGCATTGGCCCGGTCATGGCGTGGTCGGCGTTAAGGGTTTTGCCGGTGGCTCCCAGCGGCAGCGACAGGCTGCGTTGCCATTGACGGCCAAAAGCCGCCAGCGCGCCGTCGTGCCAGGCGGGGGCAATCAACGTAATGCCCGCCGGTAGTCCGTCGTCACGCAGGCTTGACGGCAGCGCCAGCGCGCAGAGATCGGCCAGATTGGTGAAATTGGTGTAGGTGCCAAACTGCGAGTTGTACAACACCGGTTCCTGCTCCATTTCCTGCAGGGTGCGGATGGTGGGGGAGGTGGGGACCACCAGCGCGTCAAATCCTGCCAGCGCCTGGTTGATTTGTTGCGCCAGTTCGGCACGCAAATATTCCGCGCGCCAGGCATCGCAGGCGGTGTAATTGAGGCCATTGGCCACAATGTTGCGCACCACCGGATCCATGGCTTCTGGCGAGTCGGTAAAGATTTTACCCACCGCCACGGTGCGCTCGGCCACCCAGGCGCCGTAATAGAGCTGTTCAGCGAGGGCTTTAAAAGGGGTGAAGTCGATTTTTACCAGCGTGACGCCGCTGCTGCTGAGATTTTCCAGCGCCAGTTGAAAGGCTTTTTCGGCCTGACTATCGCCAAAGAATTCCAGGCTGTCCGGCACCGCAAAACGCGGTTGCGAAGACATGGCCGCCGGAGCGGTATGCGGGTTGACGCGGGAATAGGCATCTTCGGCATCGTAGCTGGCCGCCAGACGAGCGACTTGCCAGGCATCGGAGACGGTGAGCGCAAAGATCGACACACAGTCATTCAGGCGGCAGGCGGGAACCACCCCGTGGTTAGACAGCCAGCCCTTGGTCGGTTTAAGCCCGACAATATTGTTAAAACCGGCAGGCACGCGCCCGGAACCGGCGGTATCGGTGCCCAGTGAAAAGGCCACCAGACCGCGAGCCAGCACCGATGCCGATCCAGAACTGGAACCGCCGCTGACATAGTCGGGATTAAAGGTATTGGTCACGGCACCAAAGGGAGAACGGGTACCCACCAGGCCGGTCGCGAACTGGTCAAGGTTGGTTTTACCGATGACGATGGCCCCTTTGGCCCGCAGGTTTGCCACCACGGTAGCGTCTTGCTGTGCCACATAGGTGAACGCCGGGCAAGCGGCGCTGGTGGGCCAACCGGCAACGTCGATATTGTCTTTTACCGCAAAGGGCACGCCAAACAGCGGCAGATCGTCGAGGGAGCCGCCAGACTGCTGGCGCAGCGCCTCCAGTTGGACGATTTGATCTTCAAGCTGATCGGCGCTGACGCGATACAGCCAGGCATTATCATGGTCACTGAGGCTGTTGACGACGATCCCCAGTGCACTGCGCAGGCTGTCCGGCGCGCTTTGGTAATGCTGTTGCCAGTCACGCAACTGAAAGCCGATATAGGGGGTAGAGGCGGATGTCATAAGTTGAATTCCATCTAGTACACAAGATTGAATTCATCTAAGCAAGCGCCGTGCCATTTATTAACTTGTTGTTTTAACGATGTATTTTAAAATAATTTGGCTAGTGCCGCATTTTTGCGCACCACCAGCGGGGCGCACTTGTACAAAATCAGTGCAAGATTCGGGCGGCTTGCGTCCTGCCACATGCTGCGTGCTACGCTTATAGCCAAGGATCTGGATCCGTGGGGCAAGTGTAAATATGCTTGCTATAATATCGCGCGCTATATATATTCTGTGCATGAACAAAAAAACCGACCCTGAACTGACATCGACACGCATGCTGCATCTTGACCAGCAGATGTGCTTCGCGCTTTATTCCGCCAATCTGGCATTGAATAAAGTCTACCGCAAGCTGTTAAGCCAGTTACAACTGACCTACCCGCAATACCTGGTGATGCTGGTGCTTTGGCAGCAGGATGAACTGATAGTGTCAGATATCGGCGAAAAGCTGTATCTCGACTCTGCCACCCTGACACCCTTGCTTAAACGTCTGGAAGTGGCTGGTTTGCTGGTACGTCGCCGGGCGCAGGCCGACGAGCGTCAGGTGATTATTTCCCTCACCGAGGCGGGACGTGAGCTGCAAGAAAAGGCGCGCGGTATTCCTGAAGCAGTGGCTTGTGCCAGTGAATGCAGTATGGAAGATGTGTCGGCGCTGAAGCAGCAGTTGGAAAAGTTAAGAAAAAATCTGCAAAACAATCAGTAGTTTTTCGGATTGCTGGCCAGACTAAGTGAAATTTAATGTTATGTGGAGTGCAGAATTTTGTATCTCTGCTACAGTTATATAAATAGCGCGCGATTTAATCGTGTTTTTAGTTGGGTGGTGTTACCAGACACCTACTCTCTACTCTGTCAGATAAAAGGAACAAATTATGTCTATTGAAAAAGTGGTTTACCGTGCTCATGCAACTGCAACCGGCGGTCGTGATGGTCGTGCGACTTCATCAGATGGCGTTCTTGACGTGAAACTGGGCGTGCCTAAAGAAATGGGTGGCGCGGGCGGTGAAGTCTCCAACCCGGAACAGTTGTTTGCTGCGGGCTACTCAGCCTGCTTCCTCGGCGCATTAAAACACGTGGCATCACAGGAAAAGATCCGTATTCCTGCCGAAGCCAAAATTGAAGGCGCTGTGGGTATTGGTGCCATCCCCGGTGGTTTTGGTATTGAAGTACAGCTGGATATCACCCTGCCAGGTATCGAACGCAGCGTTGCCGAAGATCTGGTCGCCAAAGCTCATCAGGTTTGCCCGTACTCTAACGCAACGCGTGGCAATATTGATGTGACGCTGAACGTTAAATAATTGCATAAATAATGTGCTGACAGACGATGCAGGAGGGGAATTTTCCCGGTATCGTCTGTTTTATAAGCACTTGGCAGCAAAGGTAGAAAAAGGGATTGACGCTCAGTCATACCGGCAGTACTATGCGGCCCAATTCGGCGAGTAGCGCAGCTTGGTAGCGCAACTGGTTTGGGACCAGTGGGTCGGAGGTTCGAATCCTCTCTCGCCGACCACATTTAGAAAAACCCGCAAGCTTATGGCTCGCGGGTTTTTTGCTTTTGGCCGCTCAATGGCGATCGTCAGCCAGGGTAGAGCGCCCAAGGTTATGCCGCTTATCACCCGAGCCGCTACCCTTTGTTGCCTATGGGTTCACGAAGCCTGCAACGGTCTTTTTATTTTTTCTGGATCCACTTCACCTTTTTGCATTCCAAAATCTGGTTTTTTTCAATGATGATGCTGGTATTATTTGTCAGGCAAACAGCTTCTTCATTTAATATAGTTAAAATCCCAATACTGATAAAGCGGGTGGTTTTGATATAGCACAGATTATTATGGTTACAATTCACATTATTGCTGGTAGACAGAATACAAAAATCACCATACTTAACAAAAGGCTCGCCGTAAGTTCCGGCAACTTGCAGTAATTCGGCATCAAGAATATTTCTACTAATTAAAATAAATAAGGTGGCTTCGTCAATATTGCGATATTTTACAAACTGTGGAGGAAAGCCTTGTCCGGTTAATAACCATTCAAGGTTAACGGGGAGTCCATGGATCTTGAAAAAATCGCGAATAAACAAAAAAGCGTTCTCTTTTCTGCGCGGTGTACAATTCCCAGACTCCCAGCGCGTATAGGTTGCATAAGAGAGACTGACACCGCACTTGTGAACGTAACTGACCACTTGTTGTGGCGTTTTTCCCGTTGCTGACCGACAGCATTTTAAGCGTTTCCCTAAAGTATCTAACATATTTAACCAATAGTTAATTTCGCGATATAAATATATTAGTTTGAAAAAACAGGGTTACGAAGTTCATTAAATAACACAGAATGCAATTAAATTGCAATTTTAGTTGAAATTTTCTATAGGTGAATATAAATTATCCATTAGCGAGCGTTTTTGCCCTTCCTAAGTAGTTTCATTCATCAGGTGAATGATTCCTTCTTAAATATACAGAGTAAATACTCACGCAAACTATATATCAATAGTTATAAGATATTTCAGTTAGTGCATTAAATGGTATAAGACACCAACACCAGGTGAATTTTGTTATTGTTTGTTTAAATATAATAAAAATAAAAACCCGCAGCTTAATCTCTGCGGGTTTTTATTTTTTACAGCCAGAACTGCGTTCTTGCTAGCGGGCAAAAAGTTGACCGATATCTTTAAATGCCTTGAACTCAAGCGCATTGCCGCAAGGATCTAACAGGAACATGGTGGCCTGCTCGCCAACCTGCCCCTGAAAACGGATATAAGGTTCAATCACAAAGTGCGTATTGAATGATTTCAGGCGTGCGGCAAGCTGTTCCCACTCATCCCAGCCCAACACAATGCCGAAATGGGGCACCGGTACATCGTGACCATCGACCGGGTTGGTATGAGCCGAGTCCTGGGTTGCCGTTTTGGGATGCTCATGGATCACCAGTTGGTGACCATAAAAATCAAAATCTACCCATTGGGCGCTGGAACGGCCTTCAGATAAACCGAAGGTCTCACCGTAAAAAGCGCGACAGGTAGCCAGGTCATAGACCGGAATAGCCAGGTGAAAAGGGCTTAATGCCATATTGATACTCCCGTTGATACGCTGAGCCACTGCCTTTGACACCACTGTCACGGCAATAAACTTGGTTATGTTAGTGTTATGTTGTGTTTCATCATTGTTATCGATAAAATTTTTTATTAAAAACAAATAATATTGCTGTGACTGATTAAAAAAACAGATGAATGAGGCGGCGATGCTACGTGAGTTAAAAACTTTTATCGCAGTGACCCAGGACGGAACCTTCGCCGCTGCCGGTCAACGTATTGGTCTGACCCAGTCGGCGGTCAGTGCGCAAATCCGTGGGCTGGAGGATTATCTCGGTATGCCGCTGTTTGATCGCAGCGGACGAACGGCGGTGCTCAATGCGACGGGCAACCGTATCTTGCCGATGGCCGAGCAGATCCTGCAAATTTTTGCTGATATGTCACAACCCGAAACGCTCAATGATTTTCGCGGGGTGATAAAAATTGGCGCTATCTCGACTTTTCAGACCGGTATGTTGCCTGCAGTTTTGGTGAGGCTGCATCAGCAAGCACCGGCGTTGGAAACCAAGCTGATACCCGGCGTGTCTTTTAATCTGCTGACGCAGGTGGATGCCGGCAATATCGATCTGGCGATTGTGATCAAACCCGGATTTCCCCTGCCGAAGGATTTATATAGCGAAACCCTGCTGCGGGAACCTTTTGTCCTTATCGCCCCGACGGAGACAGTGGCGGAGGATCCGCTGCTATTGCTGCGCGAACGGCCTTTTATTCGTTACGACCGCACCTCTTTTGGTGGGCGTCTGGTCACCCAGTTTTTGCGTAGCCAGCGGCTGGAACCAAAAGTTGCGCTGGAGATCGATGAAATCGATGCCATTGTCAAAATGGTGGAGAGTGGTTTAGGGGTAGCGCTGGTGCCATTGGCCGGCTTATGGCTGGAGCGCAACGCCCACCTGCGGGTGATCCCGCTGGCGGAGATGACTTTCCATCGTGAACTGATCCTGGTAATGCGGCACAGTAACCGCCAATCAGCGCTGCATCTGCTGATTACCCGCTGCCTGCACGAGGTGGCCGGGGCGGAGTAACACGACGGGCAGACGCGTTGAGTGCTTGGACCATACAATAGTCTGAAATGACGAAAGGGAGCCATAGGCTCCCATTTCGCGGTGATTGAGGGTGAATTAACTGCTTATTTGTAGAGAACAGCAGTGCCATGCAGATTGTTTTGACCACCGGCTTCGATGATTTTGTAAGAGGTTGCCCCTGCAGCAGTGGCTTTAGCGGCCAATGTGGCTTCCAGTGAGTCCAGATTGTTATCAGTTGCGGTAACGGTTCCGAAGTCCTGTGCGGCCAGTGCACCGAAAGAAGCGGTAGTCAGAGCGATAACTGCAACAAAGTTTTTGATAGATTTCATGATTCAATTCCTGTTCGTTAGTGTTAAGAAGAAGACGCTGTGCCTTCGATGGAGTAATAATAGGCGGCATCCGCCAGGATGAATAGCGGACTGTTTTGTCTTTATCTGTCAAAATAATTGAATGTTAATTTATAACGGGGAACAGCATGTCATGCCAGCCACCCAAGGCTGTAGACGGCTGTGTTTTTCAAATGAACTTTGTCTGACGAAGTGACACTTATTCACTATGGCCTTAATGATTTATAAGAAGGGGAGGCGCAAAAGGATAAAAATTTATATCTCGTTTATATCAATAGGAAAATTATCATGGATGATCAAGTGAGCGCTTATGCTGCATTACCCCCCGCTAAAATATTGCTGGCTGCCGATCGGCCGGTAAATAAGGATAATGCTCCCCCGCATCCGCCGCCGATAATAAATCTTAAAGCGCCAGCCGAGCTACCGGCATTGAAGCAAACAGCCGTTGATTTCTCATCAACAATAGACTGCGGTGTCAGCGATAAGCAGGTGGTATCAGCCCTGATCAAGGCAACGGATAACGAAGATCAGAAGAAAAATATTTATGCTGATGCCTCGTATATGAATCGCTGGTTTGGTGATGCGGCAGATAGCGAGAAGGTTTTCGAGAATGAAAAAAATGCCTGGGAGGCGATAAAAAATACCGCCAGCATCATTATTAGCCACGAAGCCACGCAAAATAGCGTGGCTTATTTAGAACAGGTGATGGCGACCCATACTGTCGATCGCAGCGGCACATCCTTTGGCAGTCAGGCACCGTCAGCCTGGAAACCCAAAGCGTCCAGGGCAAGAGCCCCCAGCAGCGCTTCGACCGCGCCTTTGCTCCGTCACAGTCGGCAAGGGGGGAGCTCCCCACCTCGCGGCAATGACGCGGCCGGAGGATCCGGTTTTTTGCAGACAGCCAGCAAAGTCTTTGTCCCGCCCGCGCTTAACCCAGATAACAACCATGCCCACGCCAGAGCGGAAAATCCAGCCGTTGAAGATCAAAACAACCGCCCGGCGGAATTAAGCCGCCACCACACCCTAACCACGCTGTCAGGGCCAGGAGGCAGTGAGGTCTATGCCCGAAAAGTACCGGGCGGCGAAGGGTACAACACCTTCTATATTGATACCCAGCGCAATAAGCTGATGCCTTATGGCAGTGCCGTCAACAAAGACCAGCAGTGGCGGCGGGTCAGTATGCAAGGGGGGATCGCCAGCGATACTGTGGGAGCGGCAGGCGGTGAAGCGGATACCCCAGTCCCCCCGTTGCTATATGGTGCCGCTTTTCAGCGTACTGCGGAAAAATACAATGTCATTATCGGGGTGCGTGCCCCCAATTTGCTGAGTGAGTCGCTGCTGACGGCAGGGTATCCTTCCAAAAATTTCCATATGAAAGCCAAGTCTAGCGCTAGCGGACCCACGGCAGGATTTATCGCCGAAGACCCCCGTTACTCCAAAGTGTCGATTGCACAGCATGATACCCAGCGGCAATCTATTGCCAGGGCAAAAGAAAAAGGGGCATTGGCCGTTGATCTTAAATTAAATAGCGGTCGCATCCAGGAGCTGATTGATAAAAAACAGCTGGTCGATCTAGGTGAAGGCAACTTTAAGGCACAATATCCTGCTGGTGAATATCAGTTTAAAATCGAGCAAGACGGGACGGTGTTGGACGAAAATAATAACAATGTCAAAGTGATGACCAATCCTTCGCAAAGCAATGAACAGGGGGCGGCGATGCCGTTATCGGCAGCACTTGGCAATCAGCCGGTTGTGGCAGACTACGATCTCTTTACCCTTATCCCCCATGGCAATCAGTCTTATAATCGTCGGCCATTGACCATTCCGCCAAGGTCACTCCAGGGGAGTTTTAAGCTCCCTTATCTGCAGCCGCAAAAAAATGACGCCGCAGGCGAGGATCAAAATATGGGCAATGTGCATTTTTATGGCCAAACCATTATTGGCGATCTCAATAAAAATATCGCTGCAGAAGGTTATCAGGGGGGCAAGCTGGTTTGGCATAACGATGAAGCGGGCAATCCCTTTAGCCCCGGTTTAAATCCGGATGATGAACCGATATTTTTTATTCCCCATGAAAAGCCGGTTCAGGTACGGGTGTCCGGCAAGGATAACGCGGCAAAAAAAGCGGAGTTTACTAAGCAACTTTCTGATTTATATATTAAATTTAAAGATAAGGCCTATTCACCGGAATTTAGCCCGCGGCTGGGCCTCTAGCCTGCTCAAAGCAGGGTGAACCGTAATATGAGCCAGGAACATGGCAGGCGGTAATACTCTGTTTTTTAGACGCGCCAGTTTTCCGTATAGAAGGCATATATGCTGTGCACCATAAGTTATCATTGCTGCGCACTAAAATAGTGCAACAGCGAATTCCCGCTCCCCTGGGGTTTATTTCTTTAATGAAATAAGCACTGCCTCCCTGGCTCTTTAGTCGAGGGTTTCAGCATTTTCCGCTGTTATTTAGCGATATTTAAAAAATAACCGTTCAGAAAATCTGCATTTAACGAGGATTTTTTGGACTTGTTATATGGTGCGATTTGCTGGCTATTGCACTAAATGTGGAGTTATGTACTGGTATATCCGCTTATGACTAAATATTAATCCTGTAAATGTTAATTTCGTGTTTTTTTATGTTTGTTTGCTGTTACTCACACTCTTTGTAAAAGCCTGACGGTTATATTGACGATACCGATCAGAGTTGCGAAATTGATACCCACAGGATTGACCAGAACATTAATCGGGTAAAAATTTGCCGTCTTTTTTGGTGCAAATCGTTGCCCGGCAGCACCTCTGGAGACGTTTGTCCTACGTCTGAAACTTCACTTCTGCAGCTACCGGACAAGCGCGTCTGCCCGTAAATAAAAAATAAAGGGTGACGTGAGCTGAACACATAACACACACATCCACATCACCATTAATAAATGGAGCAAAAGCGATGAGAATTTCCTTGGGTAAATCAGGCATGCTGAAATTCAGTATGGGTCTGATTGCGCTGACAGTGGCGGCCAGCGTTCAGGCAAAAACACTGGTTTATTGTTCTGAAGGTTCGCCGGAAGGCTTCAACCCGCAGCTTTTCACTTCGGGTACCACTTACGATGCCAGCTCGGTGCCAATCTATAACCGTCTGGTGGAATTCAAAATCGGTACCACAGAAATCCAGCCTGGTCTGGCCGAAAAATGGGACGTCAGCGCCGATGGCAAAACCTACACCTTCCATTTGCGCAAGGGCGTGAAATGGCAGAGTAGCAAAGCGTTTAAAGCCACCCGTGATTTCAATGCCGACGACGTGTTGTTCTCCTTCAACCGTCAGAAAGATGCCACCAACCCGTACCATAAAGTTTCGGGCGGCACTTACGAATACTTCGACGGTATGGGCATGGGCGATCTGATCAGCAGCATCGTCAAAGTTGACGATTACACCGTTCAGTTCGTATTGAATCACCCAGAATCACCGTTCCTGGCCGATATGGCGATGGACTTCGCGTCTATCCTCTCTTCTGAATATGCCGACACCCTGACCAAAGCCGGCACGCCAGAAAAAATCGACCTGGAGCCAATTGGTACCGGTCCTTTCCAGATGGAACAGTATCAGAAAGATTCGCGCATTCTGTACAGCGCGTTTAAAGAGTATTGGGGCACCAAACCAAAAATCGATCGTCTGGTATTCTCCATTACTCCTGACGCTTCTGTGCGTTATGCCAAACTGCAAAAAAATGAATGCCAGATCATGCCGTACCCGAATCCGGCTGACATTGCGGCAATGAAAAAAGACACCACCATCAACCTGATGCAACAACCTGGGCTGAATGTGGGTTATCTGTCGTTTAACACCGAGAAAAAACCTTTAGATAACGTCAAAGTTCGCCAGGCGCTGACCATGGCCGTGAACAAGAAAGCGATTATCGAAGCGGTTTATCAGGGTGCAGGCCAGGCGGCTAAAAACCTGATCCCACCAACTATGTGGGGCTACAACAAAGAGGTCGTGGATTATCCTTATGATCCGGCCAAAGCCAAAGACTTGCTGAAAGAAGCCGGTCTGCCAGACGGGTTCACTATCGACCTGTGGGCAATGCCTGTACAACGTCCATACAACCCGAACGCGCGTCGCATGGCTGAAATGATCCAGTCTGACTGGGCGAAAATCGGTGTGACCGCCAAAATCGTAACCTACGAGTGGGGCGAATACCTCAAGCGTGCGAAAAACGGCGAACACCAGTCTGTGATGATGGGTTGGACCGGGGACAATGGGGACCCGGATAACTTCTTTGCTACCCTGTTTAGCTGCCAGGCTGCAAAAGACGGTTCCAACTATTCAAGATGGTGTTACAAGCCGTTTGAAGACGTGATCCAGCCAGCTCGCGCTGAGCCTGACCACGCTAAACGTGCGGCACTTTACCAGCAGGCTCAGGTAGTGATGCATGACCAGGCACCAGCACTGATCATTGCTCACTCAACCGTGTACGAGCCAGTGCGTAAAGAAGTAACCGGTTATGTTGTGGATCCATTAGGTAAGCATCACTTCGAAAACGTCGACATCAAGTAATAGCCTACTGAAATGCCAGGGAGCCACATAGCGCGGTGCGCGCAATCAGTGCCTGAAAAGGTACCTTCTGATTGCTACGCACCCTCTGTGTAGCTTACCGGCCGTTTCACCACGGCTATGGCGAGTGCGTCATCGTTGTACAAGCAATGTGAGCTAACAATAAGCCTGGAGGACTACGGTTCTCCGGGCATTTTATACAGAGAGTACGGGATATGCTGCAGTTCATACTCCGACGTTTGGGGTTAGTTATCCCAACGTTTATCGGCATTACTTTGCTGACCTTTGCCTTCGTGCACATGATCCCCGGTGACCCGGTGACCATCATGGCCGGAGAACGCGGTGTTTCTGCCGAGCGCCATGCTCAGTTAATGGCAGAAATGGGGCTGGACAAGCCTCTTTATCAACAATATTTCCATTATGTCAATGGCGTGCTGCACGGCGATTTGGGCATGTCATTAAACAGCCGTACCCCGGTGTGGAAGGAGTTTGTGCCTCGCTTTAAAGCTACCCTGGAACTGGGTATCTGCGCGATGATTTTTGCCATTATCGTCGGCATTCCGGTGGGGGTACTGGCGGCGGTGAAGCGCGGCTCCATCTTTGACCATACGGCGGTCGGGATCTCGCTGACCGGCTATTCGATGCCGATATTCTGGTGGGGGATCATGCTGGTCATGCTGGTCTCGGTGCACTGGAATCTCACGCCCGTATCGGGGCGCATAAGCGATGTGGTCTTTTTCGATGAAAGCCAACCTCTCACCGGTTTTATGCTGATCGACTCCTTGATCTGGGGCGAGCCTGGTGATTTCAAAGACGCCGTCATGCATATGATCCTGCCTGCCATTGTGCTGGGCACTATTCCGCTGGCGGTGATTGTGCGTATGACGCGCTCCTCAATGCTGGAAGTATTGGGTGAGGATTATATTCGTACTGCCCGTGCAAAAGGCGTCAGCCGCATGCGCGTGATTGTGGTGCATGCCCTGCGCAACGCCATGTTGCCGGTGGTGACAGTGATTGGTTTGCAGGTCGGTACCCTGCTCGGCGGTGCGATACTGACGGAAACCATTTTCTCCTGGCCCGGCGTGGGGCGCTGGCTGATTGAAGCCTTGCAGCGTCGCGACTATCCGGTGGTTCAGGGCGGTGTCTTGCTGGTGGCGACACTGATCATCCTGGTTAACCTGCTGGTCGACGTGCTGTATGGCATTGTTAACCCGCGCATTCGTCACAAAAAATAAGAGGCGTACAATGACTCAAGTTACTGAACCTGTCGCCGCTGATCTGGTTACCGGCGCACCGGCGCCTATGCCGCCAATGCGTGAGTTTTGGCACTATTTCAAGCGTAATAAAGGGGCCGTTACCGGCCTGGTCTATATCATTATCATGCTGGTGTTGGCCATCGGCGCCAATATGCTGGCACCGCACGGACCGGCGGAACAGTTCCGTGATGCCCTGCTAAAACCACCAGCGTGGATGGACGGTGGTAGCTGGAAATTCTTGCTGGGCACCGATGATGTCGGTCGCGATATTTTATCGCGTCTGATGTACGGCGCGCGTTTGTCGCTGCTGGTCGGTTGTCTGGTCGTGGTGTTGTCGCTGATCCTCGGCGTGATTTTTGGCCTGTTTGCCGGTTACTACGGCGGTGTGGTCGATGCCATTATCATGCGCGTGGTGGATATTATGCTGGCGCTGCCCAGCCTGTTGCTGGCGCTGGTGTTGGTGGCCATTTTCGGCCCATCCATCGTTAACGCCTCGCTGGCGCTTACCTTTGTGGCCTTGCCGCATTATGTGCGCTTAACCCGTGCAGCGGTGTTGGTCGAGGTCAACCGCGATTATGTCACCGCCTCCCGCGTGGCAGGGGCCAGTTCGTCCCGCCAGATGTTTGTCAATATTTTGCCCAACTGTCTGGCTCCGCTGATCGTGCAGGCCTCGCTCGGCTTCTCCAACGCCATTCTGGATATGGCGGCGTTAGGCTTCCTCGGTATGGGCGCACAGCCGCCAACACCTGAGTGGGGCACCATGCTTTCCGATGTACTGCAGTTCGCGCAAAGCGCCTGGTGGGTCGTGACCTTCCCTGGTGTGATCATTCTGCTGACGGTATTGGCGTTTAACCTGATGGGGGATGGCTTGCGTGATGCCCTCGACCCGAAACTCAAGCAGTAAGGGGAGAGAGATGGATACAACATTGATTGAAGATGTCGCGGTCGGCAAAACGCTGTTGACCGTAAATAAACTGTCGGTACATTTCGGCGATGAAGGTACGCCTTTCCGCGCCGTTGACCGCATCAGCTATAGCGTCAAGCAAGGCGAAGTGGTGGGTATTGTCGGTGAATCCGGCTCGGGTAAATCCGTTAGCTCGCTGGCGTTGATGGGCCTGATCGATTTTCCTGGCAAAGTGATGGCCGACCAGCTGGAGTTTGGCGGTCATAATCTGCTGGGCATTAGCGAAAAAGAGCGTCGGCAGATTGTCGGTTCTGAAGTGGCAATGATTTTCCAGGACCCGATGACCAGCCTCAACCCTTGCTACACCGTGGGTTTCCAGATTATGGAAGCCATAAAGGTGCACCAGGGCGGCAATAAGAAAACGCGTCGTCAGCGCACTATTGACCTGCTGAATCTGGTCGGTATTCCCGATCCGGCCTCGCGTCTGGATGTTTATCCGCATCAGTTATCCGGCGGTATGAGTCAGCGCGTAATGATCGCCATGGCCATTGCCTGTCGACCAAAATTGCTGATTGCCGATGAACCGACTACTGCCCTCGATGTGACCATCCAGGCGCAGATTATCGAGCTGCTGCTGGAACTGCAGCAGAAAGAGAATATGGCGCTGATGCTGATCACGCACGATCTGGCGCTGGTAGCCGAAGCGGCACACCACATTATCGTGATGTATGCCGGACAGGTGGTCGAAACCGGAAAATCTTCCGAGATCTTCCGTGCGCCTCGTCATCCTTACACCCAGGCGTTACTGCGCTCGCTGCCGGAGTTCTCCACGGATAAAGCGCGTCTGCAGTCGCTGTCAGGCGTGGTGCCGGGCAAGTATGACCGCCCTCAAGGCTGTTTGCTCAACCCTCGTTGTCCGTATGCCAACGATCGCTGTCGTAAAGAGGAACCTGCATTGCAGGGCGCACCGGGCCGCCAGTCCAAATGTCATTATCCGTTGGATGATGCCGGGAGACCAAGCTATGAGTCTTAATCACACCACCGGAACTCAGCCGCTGCTCAAGGCGATTGACCTGAAAAAACATTACCCGGTGAAGAAAGGGCTGTTCAAGCCCGAACAGACGGTAAAAGCGCTTGATGGCGTTTCGTTTGAACTTGAGCGCGGTAAAACCCTGGCGGTAGTGGGGGAGTCCGGCTGCGGAAAATCAACTCTGGGTCGCCTGCTGACCATGATTGAAGTGCCCTCGCACGGTGAGCTCTACTATCAGGGGCAGGACCTGCTCAAGCCGGATGTTACCGCCGAGAAGCTGCGCCGGCAGAAAATCCAGATTGTTTTCCAGAACCCTTATGGTTCTCTGAACCCGCGCAAGAAAGTCGGGCAGATCCTCGAAGAGCCATTGCTGATTAACACCACGTTAAGCAGCCAGGAGCGCCGTGAAAAAGCGCTGGCGATGATGGCGAAAGTGGGCTTGAAAACCGAGCATTACGATCGCTATCCGCATATGTTCTCCGGTGGTCAGCGTCAGCGTATTGCTATCGCCCGTGGTCTGATGCTGGATCCGGACGTGGTGATCGCCGACGAACCTGTCTCGGCGCTGGACGTGTCGGTGCGTGCTCAGGTGCTGAACCTGATGATGGATTTGCAGCAGGACCTGGGCCTGTCGTACGTGTTTATCTCCCACGATCTGTCGGTGGTGGAGCATATTGCCGATGAAGTGATGGTGATGTATCTCGGACGCTGCGTGGAGAAAGGTTCCAAAGAGGCGGTGTTTAATAATCCGCGTCATCCTTACACTCAGGCGCTGTTGTCTGCGACGCCGCGGCTTAATCCGGACGATCGCCGTGAACGTATCAAGCTGACCGGGGAATTGCCAAGTCCGCTCAATCCTCCGGCGGGTTGTGCCTTTAACGCCCGCTGTCGCCGGGCTTTTGGCACCTGTACACAGTTCCAGCCGCAGTTAAAGCAGTATGGCGATCAGCTGGTTGCCTGTTTTGCTGTTGATCAGGATGAGAAGGAAAACGCTGGCGTTTAAGCCGGGCGTTCAGGCTGTACCGGATGTGCCCCGCCAGACGGGGCACATCCTTTTTTATTTCTTGGCTACCGTCACCTGTTTAATCAAAGACCTCGACCAGGAAGCGTTTGACATGCCGGACCGCCTTTTTCAGGTGGCGTGGCAGGGTAAACCTCGTCCGTTGAGATAACGACGGGTGTCGTGGACACATAGCCGTCCTTGAAGGTGGCTTCAACAAAACTGGCCGTCCAGCCCCGTGTGGGATCCACGAGTTTTACCGTCAGGTTGTGGTTATCGGCTAGCGGAATGTCACTGGCGTGATAGCGAATATTACAGGCATAGCGAAAATCTCGCGCCAGCGGATTATTGGCCGACCAGAGTTTAATACTGACCGGGCTTTCGGAGAAAAATATCTTCAGCGTTTCTTCACCGGTTTTTTTCTCCTGCGTTACGCTGATGGCCGGCAGCGCTTTATTTTGCTGAATGCGTTTAACAAAAGGGATCAAGGTCTCGGTGGCCACGGTTTTAACGCCATAATGGCTGGAGTTGGGGACAACGCGCAGTGATTTTTGCCCCGGTAATTTATCGTAATAAAAACGGCTATTGTCGGGAGTATAAAAGTCGTCACCGCTGGCATTGACAATATATTTGGGGATAGCCAGCCGATGCTTATAGCTGCTATTGGCATAGGCAAGAGGATCCTGTATTTGCATTAATTGCGCAAACTGTGGGCTGGTTATCTGGGTGTCGATTTTTTCATTGTAATAGGGGAAAAAAGCGATCGGCCAGTTACCGCCATAGGATTTATACATATGGGTTAAGGCTTCTCGTTGATTGAGAAGATCAATAACAAAAGGCACGATGGCGTCAACGCGCGGATCGGCAATGGCGGTAAGCCAGCTTGTCCAGCCGCGTTTGGAAATGCCGGAGAGAATAAAGCGTTTAATGTGCCATGCCTTTAATTCTTGCTCGGCCAGCGACAGGGTTTGTGAGACCGCGCCGCTCATCGGAACTTGCAGGGGCAGTGTTTGATACTGTGGCGGTGCCTGCATAAACAATGCCCAACTGCGTGCCACGCTATCGTCCTCTCTGCGCGGCTTGCCGTCATTTTCAAAGGTCAGATATTGATTGGGAATATCACTGACGGCGATAACAATCGTCTGTGTTTCGCGCGCCAGCCGGGTGAGCATCTCGGTGGTGAAGTCGGTGGGAGGAGACGCTGACATGGAGGATGACGCATTATTGGTGCCATTATTGATAATCACTAAAGCCCGTTGGTTTTGCGGATGCGCCGGGATATAAAAAATGACGTTGTGCTGCCATTTTTCCGGGGAAACCTGGTGTTGCGGCGACCAGGTTTGTGAGTTCAACTGATAGTATTTTAAGCTTATGTCTGGCTGTTTCTCTTCTTTTATCAGTCTGTAGTCCAGGGGTTGTGCCGCCAGCGCCTGGCGATAGTCGGGTAAAACATGGCTATAACCCGGGTCATCGCTTTGACTCATTGACTGGGAAAAAGTTGTTTGGCTCAAGGAGGGAAAAGAAAACACCAAAGCAGGAATGATTAAATAAGAATTAATTTTCATATATTGTCTCTCTACAGGTGGGTTTTTTATTACACTTTGTGGTTATTTAATTTAATCCGTAATTTCAATTGGGTTAATACTTCGCTTAATTTAATTCAGTGCAATGAAAAAGCGTGATTGGTTTATTATTATTGGATGTGCATAACGCTTAGCATCATAGCCCAGTTAATTTAATTACTAATGATTATCTTTTTGCAATGTTATTTTCATTTATATTTTGTTAATGGCTTAACGCTCAAATAGTATGTTGGCTAATAAGTTATTCTTAATTTTGCCATCAGGCAGGGCTTTCTTACTGGATGATGTCCACTAAGCTAATTGGTAGCGGTGATTTAATCAACGTTTATACATATAATGAATGGCATCAACAATAAAAATACGCGACAGTTATTATTCTGGTGAAATAAATCGTTCACAAAAATATATTAAAGATAAGCGGGGCGATAAGTCGGCAAGGCGGATAAAAATAATTGTGCAGGGTGTTTGCGTGGCGAATTCAGGTCTGGGTTAGCGCTTTGCTGCATCAAAACCTGATGCAGCAAAGCGCAGAGGTCGTTACTGCTGACCCTTTGCAGCCCACCACGACAACAGATGCAGACTGGAAGAGTAATAATCTTCTTTTGCCTGCAACGTGGAGTCGATAGCGCCGCTGTTGGCCATGGTCAAATCACGGATGGCCAGGGTACCCGGAGAGAGGTTATAGCCCGCTTTGCTGCCGGTCATCACATCTACCCAGGCTGGGGTCTGTTCACGCGGAAACTTTTGCCAGAACTGGATAAAAGGCGACAGCTGCGGACTGCCGGGATGCGCCCATGCCAGATAAAGTGGAATGCGGATAGCATCAAAGCTGAATCGGGTTGGCCATTTGCTGCCGGGCGTCATGGTACCGTCGGTTTGTATCGTCACCCAGTCGGTTGGCAAGCGATAAGGTCCAAAGGCCATGTTGTCCAGCATGCGCGTGGCGCTCTCGTCCAGTTCTTTCCAGACCTTCAGATGGCTACGTTGATAAAAGGCTTTCCAGGCGGGGAAAATAAAGTACGACGGGTTTACGATAATGCTGCTGGTCTGATCAAAGCCGGAGATCCCCGGCAGCATCACTTTATAACCGGCAAAATCCATCACCGTATATTTGATCAACGCCGCCTGCAGTTTATCCGATGCCTGGGTATAACTCGGTTGATGCCATTTTTCACCGGCCATCAACAGCGCCCAGGCAATAAGGGTATCACCGTCCGAGGCGTTATTGGCATCGGCGACTTTATCTTTGGCTGCCGGATCATAGCGCCAGGAGTAGAGGCCAATCTCTTTACGATAAAGCCGCGTATTGGCCCATTGCCAAAGTTGATCAAAGGTCTTTTGATCGTCATTGAAAACGGCCAACACCATACCAAAACCCTGACCTTCGGTATGGCTGACATTATGATTGGCGGTGTCGATAATGCGCCCATCGGGCATCAGAAATCGATTTTTAAAGGTGGACCATCCGTTGTCCTGTGCCATTACAGCTGAGGAAAACAGGGATAACACCAGGCTAAACCACAGCACAAGGCTGCGCGCCCGAATTGGCAACATAAAAAATCCTTACAAACCATTTTGATAACGGAAAATGAAACCACCTTCCGCGGTGGTTTCCAGCCAACGAACCGGGACCTGGGCATGATTGCTCTGGGCGTTCAGCCATTGGCTATATGCGCCTTCGAGTACCGCAATCAGCGCGGTTTGCCACAGGATATCATCTTGTCCCTGGGAAGGAACAGGCCAGGCAAGGTGGCGCAGAGATAAATATTGTCCGGTGGCGTCGATGCTGACGACGCCCCAATCAAAGCGGGCCAGCAGAGCGTTAAGATTGTCCTCCAGTTCGCCGACGGTACCGGCAGCGGGCAGCGTATGCTGCGCTGCCAGATTGCCGCCAATCATCTTGAGAAATTCCCGGGCATCTTCATCCTCGGCAGAGGTCAGAATGCCGGAAAACAGGGCCTGGACCAGGTTAAACCAGCCAGGCTGCTGCTGACGCTGGCGGTAGTAATCTTGTACCCGTTGCGCATCGTTAAATTGTTGCATGCTCATTCCTAATTACTGGCCCATTAAATAACGGAAGTAAACATTGGCGGTGCTTTCGTTATAGTCGCCGAAAGTATCGTAGCCAACTTGTCCGCCAATCTGCATATTTTTATTCAGGTGATAGCTGCCACCCACGCCCGCATTCCAGCCAATACCGTTTTTAGTGCCGCCAGGGTAGTAGGCTTCTGCTGCGGTATTATTGGCAACTTTGGTTTCCAAAGCAGCCTGGAGATCCGGATTATTCGGGAAGTAGGCGCTCTTGTCCTGGGTATAGGATTGGTAGCCGACAGCACCGTGCAATTTAAGATCCCAGTCGTCATATTTCTGGGTGTAGTCCACCGGGAAAGAGACGCTGACATAGTTCTGCGGGCTGAAGTAACCACCTTGACCATAGCTGTAGTAGCTGAGGTTTTTGTCGTAATTCATATAGCCGATATTAATACCGGTTTGCAACTGGCGGTCATCATAGCGATAAGGGCGAACATACATGCCCGCATTGGCGCTGACGCCTTTGTTATCTGCTACGTTGGTACCGCGATAAGCGTAATAGCCACCGCCTGCATAGAAGCCGGCATCACCATTGTCGTAAGACAGGTTGACGCTGCCGCCGTTTTTGGTGACCTGACCCCAGGTATCGCCAGTGTAGGCGTCTTTTGTACCGACATAGGAGAGGATACTGTCGGTAATGGCACGACGTTCGGCAGTTACGGTCAGTGTGGTGTAATCATTAAGTTTAGGTGCCCATTGCAGCCCACCGACCAGCGTACTCAGGTCCTGGCCCAAAGGCGTACTGCCCAAATCGGCTTTATAACTTTCGCCAGACAGAGAGGAACTCAACTCAACGCCGGACTCATTTTGCGTGCCCGAGGTAGTCGCTGCCTGATAATCGGAGGCCGTGGCGACATAGGTTCCGGCATTAACCAGTGCCTGGGTGGAAGAGCTTAATACGCCATGCAAGGCACCCGTACCAAAGCGGGTGTTACCCGAACCGCTACTGCTGCCACCGCTAAGAGAAATCGGTGTAACGCCCAGAGTCAGACGGGAAGAATCAAACGGCACCGTAGAGAAGGTCATTGGCGCTTTGGCTTCGGTCAACTGACTTAAGCCGCTTTCACCATCACGTCCACGAATAGACATATCGCCCTGTACCCAAGTCGCGGTTTTATCCTGCAGGGTATCGAGCATATCGTCGATTTGCTTTTCGGTGGCATTGCGCTGTACCACGGCTGTTGGCGTTGCCCCCGGTAGCGGTGCCGTACTGCCAGCATTGGCAATTTGATCGCTTTGCTGCCAAGGCAGTACCGTGCCATACACCGACTGGGTAGTGGTGCGGGTGCTGCGGGTCGATTTATTGATAAACGGATTATCTGCCGATTGCAGTCCGGCAACCCGAGCCGAGCCGTCAACGCCTTCCAGACCAATCATCTTGCCCTTGGCCGAGCGCAGCAGCGCCAGTGCCTGGTCGTGATCGCCCTGGGCTTCGGCTACGCGAGCGGCCAACAGCAGACGATCCGGCGTACGCGGACCATTGAGACCGGCCATCAGCGTTTGCGCGCGTTGATTATCACCCTCGGCCAGAGCAATATTGATCGCCCCCATCCGTGCATCCTGCGTTGGCGTATCGTTGCTCATCAGATAGTTATAAACCTGACCGGCTTGCTTGTTCATTTTGCCCGACTGATACAGACGCGCCA
Source organism: Rouxiella aceris (assembly GCF_012933545.1). Classification (GTDB taxonomy): domain Bacteria; phylum Pseudomonadota; class Gammaproteobacteria; order Enterobacterales; family Enterobacteriaceae; genus Rouxiella; species Rouxiella aceris. The sequence continues at coordinate 153,319 of NZ_JAADJU010000008.1, forward strand.
TGGCCAGCATTAAATCGCGGTTTTGCGGATCCGCTTGCAGCGCCACAATCAGCTTGTCGTAGGCGGCGGCATACTGGCCCTGATCGCGCAACTGATCGACCTGGTTGATGATATAGCCGTTTTGCATATTGGCCAGCGCGGTTGGCGTGCTGGTGGCGCGGATCTGCGGATTTTGCAGGAAGCTTTGCGCCTCGGCACCAAGCCCGGCCTGATTCAATACGGTGATCTGGTCAGCATAGTCCCCGGCATTGCCGTTGATACCCTGCGCCATATTTTTGCGCACCAGACTCACCGCCATTGGCAGGTCGCCGACTGCGGCAAGATTGCGAGCCAATGCACCGACGTCTGCCGGAGCAGAAGGCGGATTCTGTGCCAGTGCGCGTAATGTATTGGCCGCTGCGACGGTATTGCCCTGTTGCTGATAGGCTTCGGCGGTGGCCATTTGCTGATTAAAGTTGGCGCGTTGCGCCAAATCGCGCATACCGCTGTTCTGGCCGCTGCGCGGAATACGTGACAGCAGGCTGCTGGCGGTAGACCAGTTTTTGGTTTCGGAGGCAAAGAGTGCGGCTGCATAGAGGTCGGTCGGCGTCGCGCCCGGACGGCTGGCACCGGCCATTAACGACTGTGCCTGGGCACCGTTGCCTTGCTGTTGCAGAATACGCGCCATATCCAGTTTGACCCAGATATTGCCCGGGGCTCTTTCCTGTGCCTGTTGCAACAGATTCAGTGCGCGCTGCGGATCGTTTGCCGCCACGGCCTGAGCGGCCTGACGACGCAAAGGTTCGACCATATCAATCGGAGTAGGCGGCTGCAGTTTATTACGCAGCGCCCCCGGCAGAGTTTGCAGAACCTGGGTGGCTTCGGCGCCTTTATTTTCCTGACGCAAGACATAATAGAGGCCAGCGCGGGCATCGGGATTATCCCCCATGGCGCTATAAGCCTGTTCAGCCGCTGGCAGGTCGCCTTTGCGGCGCAGAATATCAGCGCGCAGCAGATTGGCCGCCAGACCTTTATCACCACCGGCCTGGGTCAATGGGGTAATGGTAGCCAGCGCTTTGTCGTAACTGCCGCTGGCGGCGGCGCTTTTCGCCTGCGCCAGTTGGCCGTAGAAACGCGAGTCCTGTGCCTGATTGCTCAGTTGGCTACTGTTCGGGCCGCCTTGTGCTGCAGCGCGGGACAGATAATCTGCCGCCTGGTCAAAGTTGCCGCTACGCTGGGCAATATAGCCCATGCCTGCCAACGCATCGGTATCGTTAGGATTGTCACGCAGCACGGTTTCAAATTTGCTTTGTGCATCGCTGACATTGCCGTTGTTGAGGGCGGTAAAGCCCTGGCCCTTGGTGGCCCCACCAATATTTTTCTGGAAATAGGCCATGACGCCGGTATCGTTGGGATGGCGTGCCTGATAACCCTGATAGAGTGCGCGATCGCCTTCCTGCGGCGTCATCCACAGCAGTGCCTGACGCAGCGAACGGTCCGCTTCCGGACTTGAACCTGCCAGCGTAGCCAGCAGATTAATACCGTCACGGCGGGTAGATTCCTGATAGGTCAGAACTTTACCCAGCCCCAGACGCGCCGAGGGATCGTTAGGATGCTGAGCCACGCGCTCTTGCAGGCCGCGGATCGCTTCCGGCTGCAGCGTTTTATCGCCCGCCATGGTCAGATAATATTCGGTGGCCAGACTGTCGAGCGGCTGATTACCGTTAAAAATAGAACGATAAGTGGTCAGTGCGCCGCTGATATTACCCTGTGCTGCCATCTGCCGCGCCGAGGCCAGCTGTGCCGGCGGGATTGACTGCAAGACTTTGGCGCTATTAAGGGAGGCCAGCCGCGGATCCTGCGGCGACACCTGGGTTAATTTGTCACGCCACTGATTGGCGGCGGTTTTGTCACCGCCCTGCATGGCGTAAAGCGACATCAGATACAGTGCCTGGGTATTGTTGGGATCGACCAACAATATTTTTTGCAATGCATCTTTTGCCAGATCGTCATGTGCGCGATCGTGCCAGTAGCTGGCCTGATCGAACAGCGCTTTCATCGCTGGATTGCTGGCGTCGTCTGCCATGGCTATCATTGGCAGGGTCCCTGTGCCCACAATTCCGACGAGATAAATGGCCCGGATCACTGCCTGGGACAGTCTATTTTTTTTCATTTTCAACTCCGGTTATCACCCTGTTGCCGCCCGAGTTATTGGGTTTTTTCATTTTTATTTTTTCTTATTCGATGGTCGACCGAGGCGTTTAGCCGCATGTCGTGCCAGCATGACGTACAAACTCAGGCCAACCAGCAGTGATACCGCCACGGCGATCAGCGACAAGATCACAATGTGGGCACTGGCGTACCAGAGCACCATCATGTACCAGGGCATCTGGCCGGTTGGGAACTGCTTGCCGACGGTGAAACTGCGGATACCGTTCTCATCGGTGATAATGGCGATATCGCCACGGACACCGGCGTTGATCCGCGCCGATTTCAGGTCATCGTGGATCTTCAGCAGCTGGTTACCGTCGGTACCCGTTGCTACTACCACTACATGACCATTCGACCAGCGTGATGCATAGCTGACAAACCCGCGCCATGCCCCCGTCGAGGAGAGATAACGGTCAGCATCCACCGGCTGGCGATACCAGTCGCCGGTCAACCAGGCGATAGCACGTTGCCATTGGGTCGGTGCTTTAACTCCCAGGCTATTGTTGTTGATATTAAACGGTGATTTTTCGAATAGCTGCTGATTGAATGGCGTATCACCCAGCGTGGTAATGGCCAGAATGTCACGGTCAAACAGCGGGTTGTCGCTGGCATCCCCTTTAATACCAAAAGCGACCTGAACGTGGCTGACAGGTACACCGGTGGCCTTGCCTGCGCGTGCTGCCATGTTCAACAGCATCTGAATATCGTTGGCACTGGGTGCGTCCGGTAACAGCATCAGCGTTTCTGTAAAGTCAGCCAGTTTCGAGAACGGATAAGATGCGCCGACGAAATAGGACAGGTTTGGCAATTGGGTAAAGTGGTAGCTGCCGCTCAAATCAATATAGGAATTGGGATCGATACGGCTTTTGATATTGTTGCTGGTCAGAATGCTACAAGGCGCATTTGGCTTGGGCTTGATACCAAAATAGAACTCCAGCTGGTTATCACCGTAAATCAGGTAAGGAGCCAGTTGCAGCGTGTAATGTTCCTGACGACTGTCACCGCCCAGTTTCCGCCAGATGTTTTCCACCAGGCCGATCTTGTTCACGGTTAAATTGTGCAGGAAGGTGCCGTTGATCGAGACATTCAGCACCGAGTTGTCTTCATCCATCCAGCTTTCGGTCGGGAAGCGATAATTGATCTGTACCGGAATGGTGTGACCATCCCACATAAACAGGTCAGGTGCCGCGCGGAAACCGACACGGATACCGTCGTGATAAATGCCGTTAGAAGTCAGCGGATTTTTATCGCGTGCGGCCATTTCACCGAGGGTGACCTGGCGGGTCGTATCAATCCAGTGCGGCGCATCATAAGGCTTGCTGGCCGGAATGGTGGCCTGGGTTACAGCAATAGAGCTGCTGCCGTTGGGCAATGGCGCACTGATCAGACGATAAGCAGCCTGACGTATTTCGTTTTCATCATGTCCCAACACCAGCAGCAGTTTATAGACCGGATTGATCGGGTTATCGATAATCTGGATGCTTGCGCCGTCGCTGGCGGGCAGGGTCAATGAGCCGATTTTATCCCCCGGTTTGCCAAACAGGATGCCGTTTTTGTCGGGCAGATCGTTGAGCACTACCGGGAAATTGACGTCGCGGTAGTCGGAAAGCATACCGAGATAGGAGGCAACCATCGCCGCCGAGCTGACGTCCTGCGGCTGCATGGATGCCGAGAATGCCATCGGCACCTGCGATTCCTGCATTTGCAGCGGATCAAAGAACGGCCGTGGGAAGTTACCCATATTAAGGCCAATATTCAGTTGCTGACCTTCCAGTTGAATACTGGTATTCGGCAGAATGGTTACCCAATATTTTTCTGACTGATCTTTCTCGCAGGTCATGGTGTTGCTGTCATGCACGCGGAAGCTCAGGTTATTGCTCGACACCACCATGGCAGAAGGGATGTCCAGTTCATAGACATCACCGCCGTTGCTGCTCTGGGTTAACGGCAGGCTGCCCAGCGGCTGGCCGTTTAACATCAGTTCCAGCGTAGTATCGCGGGCAATCAGCGCCGGGGAGATTTTTAACGCCAGCGACAGTTTGGCGTTGGTTGTCACCTGATCGCTGGGCACGGTAAACATAATACCGGACTCCAGTTGGCCGCCGCCGAGGGTCAGGCCATTTGGCTGCCCCATTTCCGCAACTGTCACTTTATTGCCGATAGGTTGTACCAACGGCTGTACCGCCAATGCTGCAGAGAGCGGTGAACCGGCATCCACTGTTGTCGGCAGGGTGCTTGTCGCGGGCTGCGATTCATCGGTAGCAGCAACAGGTGGCGTGGCTGGCAGCCAGCTTGGTGATGGCGGGATATTACTGCCAGTGGCCGCTGCCGAGGTATCTGCCGTCGTCATATTTTCCTGTGGTGCTGCCAGGGTCTGCACCAGTGGCAGCGCTCCCAAGGCCAATAACACACCACGGGCCAGCTTGCTTCTTAAAGAAGTCTTTTTGGGTGAATTCTGTGCTTGATTCATGCTACTTCACTCTCGCTGCCAGGCTTGTCGGCTTTTTTACTGCTGTGACGCTCTTTCCATGTGTTGTAAAACAGCTCAAACACACAGCGCACAATGCTTGCCAGAGAACGCAGAGGGTTATCCTGCGGATAGTCGGCGCCAATCCAGGCATCAGCACGAGCCAGAACCACTCGCACTAACTCACGGCGTTTATCCAGAGTAAGATTTTCAAATTTCAGGCGCATCGCCTCTTTGTCACCGCTGATCTGGCTGACAGGGAAGCTCTCCGCACCGGACTGCAACTGAATTTCTACCTCTTCGATCTCTTCGTTGAGATAACGGACGTCTGGCGTAATCAGCTGCACCCCGCCCATTGACATATCAATGGTGCGCGTACGCAGCGAGATACCGTTGGCGTAGTGGACAATTGCCGGGATCTCCACGTCAATGCGGATGGTTTTGCGCACCTGACGGGTCTCTTTGGCCACGGCAATCGCTGCCAGCAGGATCAGTACGCTAAAGCTGCCCCAGGCAATATTGAGCGCCACTACGTTCGGGTCGATATTGAAATAGGTGTGGAACACCATGCGGGCGATGCCATAACCAATACCAATCATCAGCAGAATGGCGACGATCAGATGAGGTTTCACTATGTTGAAATCGAAGAAGCCCACATCCAGCAAACCGCCTTTATCCGTTACGTTGAACTTGCCGCGTTTTGGCGCAAACATGGTCACAATCGTTGGCAGGATCAGGTGGAACGCCATCACGGTTTCGTAGATTTCACCCCAGAAGGTGTAGCGGAATTTGCCGTTCATTCGTGAGTTGACGTATAGCGACATCACCAGGTGAGGCAAGGCATAAGCAAAGATCAGGCTCGCCGATGATGAAATAATGTTCAGGTTGAACAACAAGAAGGCGATAGGTGCGGTCAGAAACACCACGCGTGGCAAACCAAACTGGAAGTGCAGCATGGCATTGAGATAGCACAGACGTTGCGGCCAGGTCAGACCACGGCCAAATAATGGATTGTCAACGCGGAAAATCTGCGTCATGCCACGTGCCCAGCGGGTACGTTGGATCACGTGCAGACCGAGACGTTCAGTGGCCAGACCGGCAGCCAAGGGAATATCGAGGAACGCGGTATTCCAGCCACGACGCTGCATTTTCAGCGCCGAGTGGGCATCTTCGGTCACAGTTTCGGTAGCAAATCCGCCGACTTCTTCCAATGCTACCCGGCGGATAACCGCACAGGAGCCGCAGAAGAAGGTCGCATTCCAGTTATCGTTGCCTTGCTGGACCGGGCCGTAGAACAATGCCCCTTCGTTGGGGATCGAGCTGGCCGGCGACAGGTTACGTTCGAACGGATCGGGTGAATAGAAGTAGTGTGGCGTCTGAATCAGCGCCAGTTTCGGATCTTTCAGAAAGCTGCCGACTGTGGCCTGCAAGAAGGCGCGCGTGGCTACGTGATCGCAGTCGAACACGCAAATCAGCTCACCCTTGGTCAACTTCATGGCATGGTTAAGGTTACCGGCCTTGGCATGAGCGTTGTCATTACGGGTAATGTAGCCGACACCGGCATCCGCCGAAAACACAGCAAATTCATCGCGTTTGCCGTCGTCGAGCACGTAGATTTTGATTTTGTCTTTCGGATAATCAATACATTGCGCGGCAAGTACGGTATCACGCACTACGTCGAGGCTTTCATTATATGACGGAATATAAACGTCAACGGTTGGCCACAGATTCATATCACTTGGCAAAGGCTCAATGGTGCGTTTTAGTGGCCAGGTGGTTTGCAGATAACCCAACAACAAAATAAGCCAGACATAGAGTTCGGCCAGGAAAAGCCCGATCCCCAAAATGGCTTCAATGGTGGAATTAAAATGCAGGGTTTCGGTGGCACGCCAGTAAATATAACGCGTCGACATCATCGTGGACATAATGACCATAACAACGCTGATACGTTTATTCTTACTAAAGCCCAATAAAAATAAAATCCCAATACTAATCAACCCAAAAATATACTGCTTTGGGCTGTCCATTGGCGTAATGATAATGACTGCCGCTACCGGCAGTAAGAGGATCACAAGCAGAGAGAACAGGAATTTAGTCATCGCTTTAGGGTCACTTTTAACTTTCGTTATTAATAAGATCCAGGCTTAGGTGCTGCATGCAATTCACCATCACCCACTTTGATCCCTAAAATGGCGGCAACTTTCTTGCTGATTAGCTCAATATCAAAGGCTGAGGCCGATACCGGGCTGAAATCAATAATCGAGCGCTGCGAGGCATTGGCCTCTGGAACACATTCATCCCTGTGGATCGTGCCCAACAGTCTTTCGTTTAAACGTTGTTCAAAAAATTGCGTGACGTCACGACTTAATGTGCGACGAGTGTCACTTTGGTTAACAACGTAATACTCACCCTTCTTATTATTTAAAGGTGAACCAATTAGTTTGTTATTTTCCATCAGCGGTAATAACGATAGCGACGCGGTATCTGCCAACATCACCACCACATGCAAATCCGCCAAATTCTGCACCGCTTTTAATGCCGGACCTGGACCCGGAGGAAAATCGGCAATAACCACTAAACCGGGATAATTAAGCACGGTATTTAAACCGCGTTGTAGAAAATGCGGATCGGTGGCCAACTGATGTTCAAATTCCAGACGCTGATCTTCACTCACTTCGCCATAAGGCAAAACAAATGTGTTGGAGCCAGCTTTCAGGATAAATTGACTCCAGTCTGATTCGTTTCCTGAACCGGCAACAAATCCACGGGTATCAGAAATTGGCACACCAAAGTGCAGACGAAGTGCATTTTGGACGTCAAAATCGATAACCAGAACTTTGCTGCCACTGCGAGCCAAAGAATAGGCCAGGTTGGAGGCAACAGTGGTTTTACCTACCCCGCCTTTCGGCGAACAAACACAGACTAACGGCATGATGCAATCATCTCTAACAGGGGTTGGAGCGGCGTATCACGAGGCAATGACGCCGCCGTGACCTGAGGCGCTTTTTGTTTAAACATTTGTTTGTATCGTTCAGGTGCTGGTGCAGGGGTGACGGAGGCTGCTGGCGCAGCGCGTACCGTTTGCACAGGAGCCACATAAGCAGGTTGCTGCGGCTTCGCAACGGCTTGAGCAGGCAATGCCTGACGAACCGAATCAAGCAAACCTGAACCGCTATCCGGGGTCACCGACTGAGCGAACAGGGTTGGCGAGGCAACATGATGACTGGCAGGGGGCGCTGCAACAGGTTCAGCTTTTGGCGCAGCAGTAACCGATGTACTTTCTTTCGGCGGCAGAGTTTCACGCAGTGAATCCAGCAAGCCAAAGCCTGAACTGGTAATGGCACTCGACACCGGGACAACCGGCTGGCTGACTGGCGTAGCAACAGGGGCCAACTCAGCAGCAGGCGCGGTAAATTCGTCCTCGGAAATCGCCTGTGGTGTAGGTTGGGTCGTACGCCCACTTTCTAACGGCCCGGCTTTTTCTTCACTAAAGGCGACCTGTTTGATCAGTGTCCATTGATTCATGGAACCTGAGATCGGTTTTGTTGTGGCGTCATCAGTGATTTCTTTATAATCAATGCCTTGCATATTTGATTTTTCTATGAAGCGCTTAATGTCGTCATACTTGTTCATATATCCCGCCTGCTAGGATTATATTCAATCGAGATTTTGGCAGCTCAAAAAAAGCCCGAGCGTACCAACAGCCAGATAAATGGGGAAAAAAGAGTACCCGGAAAAGGTTAGAGACTAAGATTTGTCCTAATATATCAGCTCTTTTATTAGTTAAGTAATTTTTTACAAAAAATAGGATTAACCCCATCTCTACAAGCTAGCAACCTAACTCACTGTGAAAAAAGCTATTTAATGTAGATTAGCTGCAACTTTGTCTTAATGCCGCCAAAGTGGCGAAAAAAGTTGTGAATTGCAGCACATTCCTTGCTTAAGTGGCATTAACCTAAGTGGAATACTTCAGGGAATTAATATCCATATTTGTTGTCAGCGAAAATATTCATAATTGTATGGAAATCGTAAAGGCGTTTATTTGCGAAATAGATTATAAAACCCATTGTTTTTATAGATAAAACACGAGAATTATCGTGCCGGAATAGGGGTTGAACGGGGTTACTGCGCCAATGCCGACTAACTGGTATCATGCGATCTCGCGAGGCGGCGGGTTAATCAGCGTTGGAGAGATATGTTGCGGGTCAGGCGTTCATTAACAATTAAGCAGATGGCGGCAGTATCCTGCGTGATGCTGGTTACCATCTGTATTTTTATCGCCATCCAACTGTTTCACTTTGTGCAACAGAGGAGGGATGATTACGCTCAGCAACTGGAAAATATTGCCCGCTCCATCTCAAAACCTCTCTCGCAAGCGGTAATGAATGCCGATTTGACCACCAGCCAACACATCCTCGATACCCTACGCCCGGTAGGCATACTTAATCGCGCAGATGTCGTGTTGCCCAATCAAACTGAAACATTACGCACGCATTTTGCTGAAGGCAGGCCGGTACCCGACTGGGTGAAAAAGTGCTTCCGTTTGCCGATCCAGATTTCGGTGCCGCTGTATTCTCCGGCTAGCAATGCCAGCGATGCTCCACCGCAGCCACTGGCCTCTTTGGTGATGCAGGCCGACCCTTATCGGATGTATCAGTTTATTGTCAGCGCACTCTCCACCATGCTGACCACCTACCTGTTATTGGCGTTAATCCTTTCCATTGCCACCAGTTGGTGTATCAACAGATTGATTATTCATCCTTTGCGTTCGATTGCCCGTGAACTGGGAGCCGTGCCGGAAAGTGAAGTCCATGCTCATCAGTTGACGGTGCTGCCGCATCATGAGGACGATGAATTAGGGATGCTGATCCGTAGCTATAATCGCCATCAGCAATTAATTGATAAAAAAGTTAAATTTATGCAGGAGACTCGGGTACCTGCCCCCGCCCGTTTTCCGGATGAGCAGCAATTTATTCACTGGCTGGAACAGCGCATGCACGGCTCTCTGGCAGATAAAAATTTCCATATTATGCTGATTGGCATTGAAAGCCTGGGGGAGGGTGAAGGTGATTATTGTCCGGTTATTGCCGCGCTTAGCGAATTATTATCGGAACAAAGTTTGCTGGCGCGATTGAGTTATAACGAGTTTGCCTTATTAGCCAGTGATATTGAACGTCCCTTTATGGCCATGCGGCTGGCCCGGCAGTTGATGGAACGCATTAATGCCCCGCAGGCCAACGATGCCATGGCAATGACGTTGCATCCTACGGGCAGTATTGGTATTGCCCAGCATATTGCCGGTCAGAATATCAGTGGTCACCAGTTAATGGTTAATGCCAGAGCGGCGCGTGTTTCCGCCTATCAGCAGGGCAAAAATCAGATCCTGTTTTTCGAAGCGGATTTAACGGCCAAAATTCAAAAACGGTTATTACAGGAAAATGAAATCCTCCACGCCATGGAGAAAGATGATTTCACTCTCTTTATTCAGCCGCAGATTAATATGTTGACCGGCGCGGTTGTCGGTGCTGAAGCGCTGCTGCGTCGTAAAATGAGCGATGGCAGCTACGGTCTGGAAAATGATTTTATTGTCATTGCCGAAGAAATTGGGGTGATGGCGCAGTTGGGTTATAAGGTGCTGGAGCTGGGATGCCATATTCTGGCCGACTGGCAGCGCCGCGGTATCCGTTTGCCGTTATCGGTCAATTTATCCGGGGTGCAAATTCAGCAGCGTAATTTCCTGCCTGAATTACGCAGCCTGCTCAGCCGCTATCAAATTGATCTCGGGCAACTGGTGTTGGAAATTACCGAGACAGCGCGTATCACCGACTTGGATCGGGCGCTGCTATTGCTGAGGGAGCTGCGCGCGGTGGGCGTTTCTGTGGAGCTGGATGACTTTGGCCTGGGTTACTCGGGGCTGGAGTACCTCAACCGCCTGCGCAACCTGCCGATTGATGTGATTAAAATTGACCGCATGTTTGTCGCTGCGCTGCCCGATGATGAGGTGATGGTCAATATTGTGGCCACCATCGCCCGCGCCATGCAGATCCGTCTGGTTGCTGAAGGGGTGGAAACGCCGCAACAGCGTGATTGGTTACTTTCCCGGAATATCGTCTTGGGACAGGGTTACCTTTTCTCTCCACCACTGCCGCAGGCGGAATTTGAAGCAAAATACCTCAGCGAATATGCCCGCCCCGAATAACCCCTCCTGCTGTGAATACCACCGCTTCTCTGCTGTTTTTATTCAGATAAAGTGACAGGAAATGTTTTTGCTGAACGCTTTCAGTTCTATTTTTTAACAACAAACATTGCAATAAGAAACAATTTATTTCCATCCTGTTATCTCAATGCTATTTTCCCGCTGTCGTTTGTTGTAATGATACGGCGAGACACTTTTTACCTTTCATTTTTTTACATTGCAGGTACGCAATCGCCCGGTCAATGGGCAGAGTCAGCGTCTGGTGATCCGAATATTATCCGCCTTGCTGCTTTTTGGAACCTCACGGGTAGACTTTCACTACAGGATGGCCGTAAATGAAAAAAAACATATTTAGAAGTCTTTATTTTCAAGTGCTTGCTGCAATAACCCTCGGGGTGTTGCTCGGGCATTTTTACCCCGAACTCGGGGCGCAGATGAAGCCATTGGGAGATGGTTTTGTCAAACTGATCAAAATGATTATTGCACCGGTTATTTTTTGTACCGTTGTTACCGGTATTGCCGGTATGGAAAGTATGAAGGCGGTAGGTCGCACCGGTGCCATTGCCCTGTTGTATTTTGAAATCGTCAGCACCCTTTCGCTTATTCTCGGCCTGATTATCGTTAATGTGGTTCAACCCGGGGCCGGAATGAATGTTGATCCGGCGGCGCTGGACGCCAAAGCGGTGGCGGTTTATGCCGAACAGGCGCAAAGCCAGGGCATTATCCCCTTCCTGATGGATATTATTCCCGGCAGCGTGATTGGCGCCTTTGCCAGCGGTAATATCTTGCAGGTGCTGATGTTTGCCGTGTTGTTCGGTTTTGCTCTGCATCACCTGGGCCCTAAAGGGCAGCTGATGTTTAACGTTATCGAGAGTTTCTCGAACGTTATCTTTGGCATCATTAATATGATTATGCGTCTGGCCCCGCTTGGCGCATTTGGTGCCATGGCCTTTACCATCGGTAAATATGGTCTGGGTTCACTGGTGCAACTGGGTCAGTTGATCCTCTGTTTCTACCTGACCTGCGTGGTATTTGTCATTGTAGTGCTGGGGCTAATCGCTCGCTTCACCGGCTTCAGCATTTTCAAATTCGTCAGTTATATAAAAGAAGAGCTGCTGATCGTGCTGGGAACCTCTTCCTCCGAATCAGCGCTGCCGCGTATGCTGGACAAGATGGAAAAGCTGGGCTGCAAGAAATCGGTTGTCGGGCTGGTCATTCCTACCGGCTACTCGTTTAATCTGGACGGTACCTCGATCTATCTGACCATGGCTGCGGTGTTTATCGCCCAGGCGACCAATACGCATATGGATATCTGGCATCAGATCACCTTGCTGGTGGTGTTATTGCTCTCTTCTAAAGGTGCGGCCGGGGTCACGGGCAGTGGCTTTATTGTCCTGGCGGCCACTCTTTCTGCGGTGGGGCATTTGCCGGTGGCCGGTCTGGCATTGATCCTCGGCATCGACCGCTTTATGTCGGAAGCGCGTGCCTTGACCAATCTGATCGGCAACGGTGTCGCGACCATCGTGGTGGCAAAATATTGCAATCAACTGGATGAAAAACAACTCAAGGCTACGCTGAGTAAAAAATCGGCAATAGGTGTGGATAAAATAGCCTGATACCCGACTTCCCGGTGTTGACTCGCAGGTAAAAAGCGACATTTTTTACCCCAAAAGAGTGACATTAACCGTTCATTTCCCCTTTAATCCATCGGTTACTTGATGTAACCGATGGATTATCTTCATAATATGCCTGACTGAATGGCCGTAGCCTGGACCTGAGCTTGCGCTTTCGCTGCCAGCGCCACCGTCCGGTTAGCCGCAACGCGTCTCTGCCAGTGCAGGGCATTCTCCGGCTGGCCCGAGGATATTTATGGCCCTTGATGGCCAGTAAATATGGCATAACCATATGAAAAATATAGACATCATATTATTTTCAATGTGAGCCGTGACATCTGCGAAGTCGCGCTGTCTAACACAGTGCGATATTCGCCTGTTTCGTTTTTACATTGGAACTTGCCACCTTGCAGACCAGGTAAGTGCAAGATTTAATTATTGAAAATTTGATTTATCCAGCGTCACTGCAGCTGCGACAAGCGAATGCCGAGGCATTTTACGGCGGATGACTGCGCCATGCTTTGGCACCAGCAGCGGCGGAGACAATGGGTAGAGTTATTTACGTAGGGGTTCACATGCAGGGCACCAGAATTCGCTTACTCCTTGGTGGGTTGTTGTTGGCTTCAGCCGGCAGCAACGTGCAGGCTGAAGCACTACAACCCGATCCGGCCTGGCAACAGGGAAAACTGGATAACGGCTTCACCTGGCAATTATTGACTACGCCGCAGCGTCCCAACGATCGCATTGAACTCAGATTACTGGTGCGCACCGGATCGCTGGCAGAAAATGCGCAGCAGCAGGGTTTTGCGCACTTTTTACCGCGCCTGGCGTTGCTCCACAGTGAAGGCTTTACCACTGCCCAGTTGCATTCTTTCTGGCAGCAGGTGATTGATAATCAACGGCCAACTTCACCGGCAGTCACCTCTTATGACTTTACCTCCTATAACCTCAGCTTGCCTAACGGACGCCCCGATCTGCTCAAGTCGGCACTGAGCTGGATGGTATCGACCACGGAAAAAATGGTGATCACCCCGGAGTCGGTGCATGCCGCTTATCAGGCACCGCAGGACGCCATTGACTCCGTACCGGCGGACTCGCAGGATCTCTGGTGGCGCTATCGTATCAGTGGCTCGACGCTGGTGGGCCATGGGCCGGATTTATTACCGGCCAAACCGGCTAAAGCAGCGGATCTGAGCAAGTTTTATCATCAGTGGTATACCCCGGACGCCATGACCCTGTACGTGGTGGGCAATGTCGATAGCCGCGCAATGGCCGAACAAATTAATAAAGCTTTCTCCGGTCTGAAAGGGCGACGTGAAACCCCGCAGACTGTGCCTACGTTGGTGGATGTGCCGGCAAAATCCATGTCGATGTTCGATCCGGCAATCAGTCAGGATCGTCTCTCTTTGATGTGGAGCATGTCGTGGCAACCCATTCAGGACTCAACGGCTTTAAGCGCTTACTGGCGCAGTGATTTGGCGCGTGAGGCACTGTTCCTGCATTTACAGCAGGGGCTGAAAACATCGACCGAAGACAAAGAAGGCAGTGCAGGGAAACCGGCATTGGGCTTTGATTGCCATGTCCAGTATCAGCATGCGCAGTGTGCCATCCGTATGGAAGCCCCGCAGGAGGCCTTACAGCCAGCCCTGAAGCGTCTGGCCAGCGAGCTGGTAAAAGTCCGTGATAGCGGTCTTTCGCAGGCAGAATTCGATACCTTGATCGCCAGGAAAAAAGAGCAACTGAGTCAGCTGTTTGCCACCTATGCTCGCACCGATACTGGCGTATTGATGAGCCAGCGTCTGCGATCGCAGCAAAATGCCGTGGTGGATATCGCTCCTGAACAGTATCAGAAGCTGCGTCAGGAGTTTTTAACCACGCTGACATTACCTGAATTTAATCAGGAGCTAAAACAGCAACTGTCTCACGCGCCTTCCTTGCTGTTGATCCAGCCGAAAGGCGAGTCGGAATTAAGCGTCAAAACCTTGCAAGATACCTATGATGCCGTGGTGGGATCGGCGCAGTAAATCTGCCTGGTAACTGCGTTCCATTGTTTGAAACAATAAAAAAGCCCCGAACGTTATACGAGCGGGGCTTTTTGCCGTTACCGGCCGCTTATTGCCAGGATGACATGGCATCGAGCGGGATAATGGCACCGCGATACTGGATCACCGTGCTGGCGGTTAAGTGGCCACGCTGCGCCGCTTCGACCGCGTTGGCACCGGTCAGGCGACGAGCCAGATAACCGGCACTGAAAGAATCACCGGCTGCGGTGGTATCGATCACCTTGTCTTTTGGCAGTTTCACTGCCGGAACCTCATGCAGTTCACCCTCGGCGCTGGAGACAATACAGCTGTCCGCACCGCGTTTGACTACCACTTCGCTGACGCCCAGGGCGTGAGTACGGGCAATCACGTCCTGATAAGGCACTGCGCCCCACAGCATATCTTCGTCATCCAGGGTCAGGAAGGCGATGTCGGTACAGGCGAGCATTGCCTGATAGGCTTGTTGCGTTTGCTCTTTGCTTTGCCACAGGCGTGGACGGTAGTTATTGTCAAAAATAACTTTCCCACCGCGCGCACGACAGGTTTTAAGCAATGACATCAGACGTTCGCGGCTCTCTTCGCTGAGGATCGCCAGGCTAATGCCACTGAGATACAGGTAGTCAAAGTCGGCGAGTTGCTGGCAAATGGCTTCTGAGTCAGGGCTGTCCAGCCAATAGCGTGCGGCAGCATCATTGCGCCAGTAGTAGAAAGTTCTCTCTCCGCTGGTATCGGTTTCAATGACGTACAAACCCGGCAGTTTATTGTCCAGTCGCTGCACCAGATCGGTTTTTACCCCTTCCTGCTGCCAGGCGGCGAGCATATCGCTGCTGAAGCTGTCGGTGCCCAGGGCGGTGACGTAGTGCACCTTGAGTGCCTCCTCGGCAACCTGACGGGCAATATAAACTGAAGTATTAAGAGTATCTCCGCCAAAACCGCGGTTTAGCAAATCGCCTTTCTGCGATAACTCGATCATGCATTCGCCGATAACGGCAATATTTTTACTGGTCATGCAAACCTGCCCATCTCGTTTAAGGGTACCACCCGTTATCTTTCAAGCAGCAGGCTTGTTGGTTGCATTCCTGCACGTTGCAATCTATTGGGTATATAAAATCAGGAAGTGGAAAATTACAGATAAAGATGGTGTCTAGTCTCTTCGCATGCAGCTGAACAGTCAAGAATATTAAAACAGGGTTTTATAATTTTTAGGGCTGGCTCGAAGTTTAGGCGCTAAATTTCAGGTTCACGTCGATTGTCGTCAAGGCATTACCAGGGATAACTGCAAGAGTTGTTTGATATTTGTCTGGCAGTACCGGGAGCATTTTGTGCTTTTACAGTGGCATTTAAAACCACAGAAAGGAAGTTGATTAAAGTTTCTTCGTGCTTCGCCGATAGATAATACTACTTATAGAAAGCCAGGGAGCCGGGCTACTTGTGTAGTCGCGCAAACATGTTGCCGCATGTCACCTGATTATCTGACTTTAAATTCATGGCGGCAAAAGAATATGATAACTAAGATGATGCTTGGCCTCTTTACGCCGTCTTTTTCGGCATTAGAGCGCGTCAAGGCGCAGTCATATTGGCGCCAGTGCCAACGGATATACCGCTTTCAACCGATTTATCGCACTAACGGTCAGATGATGGGCATTGAGTTGCTCAGTGGCATTTTTCATCCCGCTGAACCGCAAAAATTTGTCTCGCCGGAGCTTTATTTTGCGGCGGTGTCACTCAACCGGCGTTTGCTGATTGTTGAAGAGCAGATCGATCTGCTGCGAAAATGGCAGCCGATGTTTGAACAACACGACCTGCTGGTCTCCATCAACGTTGATGGCCAAGTGCTGGAGCTTCTGCAAACTCATAAGAATTTGAAGAAAAAAATCAACCAGATGCCGTTTCTGCGTTTTGAGTTGGTCGAAACAGCTGAAAATGCCCTCAGTATCCCGCTTTCGCAGATTGAGCATTCCGACCGCCTGTGGCTAGATGACTTTGGTGAAGGGATTGCCAACTTTTCGTCGTTCACCTCCTGGAATTACGAATACATCAAAATTGCTCGCGATCTGTTTATTTTATTGCGTCAGAGTGACGAGGGCGTACGTCTGTTCTATACGCTAGTCACCTTGATGAATCGCTATAGCAAAGGGGTGATTATTGAAGGCGTTGAGACCGAACAAGAGTGGGCAATGGTGCGCAACTCTGATGCCATGGCCGCGCAGGGCTACTATTTATCACGCCCGAAAACCTTTGATTTTCTTGCCGATATTCCTATTCACTTTCCAGATTAAGTCACCCGTCCGCTTGCCCCCTTTATGCATTCCTGTGCAAATTCAACTATCTTTATAAACTGTGCCCCCGTCGGTTAGCCGCCTGCGTGGCGGGACACAGCCTAAAATTATCCATTCATCGTTTCACAGGAACAGATTTATGACCCGCACAGGAAAAACGATAAGTTGGACGGCTGCTGTATTGGTTATTTTACTGGTTGGCATCGTTATTCTGGTGGCGACTTTTGACTGGAATCGTCTTAAGCCAACCATCAATCAGAAAGTTTCTGCTGAACTGAATCGACCTTTTGCCATCCGTGGCGACCTGGGTGTTGACTGGTCACGGCAAAAAGAGGAAGGCGGCTGGCGTGCCTGGGTACCCTGGCCGCATCTACATGCTGAAGATATTGTGCTGGGAAATCCGCCGGATATGCCAGGCGATAAGCCGATGGTGCATTTGCAGCGCGTTGATGCCAGCCTGTCGCCATTGGCGCTCCTTAATAAAGAAGTGCTAATCCCGCGGATCGGGTTAAAGCAGCCGGATGCCTCGCTGCTACGTCTGGCTGACGGAAAAAATAACTGGACCTTTAACCTTGCCAACAGCGACAGCCATGACAGCAGCCAGCCGGCATCCGCCTGGTCATTCAAGGTCAATGATATTGTTTTTGATCGCGGGCAAATCGATTTTAAAGACGCTACGCTAAAAGCCGATTTCCGTGCGCTGATCGATCCTTTGGGTAAACCTTTGCCATTTGCCGAGGTTACCGGCAAAAGCAGTGGGCAGGAAAATCAGGATGCGGCGAAATCAGCGACGCCTGACTATGTTTTTGGCTGGAAAGTCGAGGGGAAATACAAGGGTGAATCCCTTGTCGGTAGCGGTAAAATTGGCGGCATGCTGGCCATGCAGGACCCCGATGTCCGCTTCCCGCTGCAGGCCGATGTGCGTTCGGGAAATACCCGCGTAGTGGTGGCGGGCACCTTGACTGACCCCATGAACCTGGGGGCGCTGGATTTGCGGCTGAAATTTTCCGGACAAACGCTGTCTGATCTCTATGGACTGACCGGTGTTCTGCTGCCACAGACCCCGCCGTATGAAACCGACGGTCATTTGACGGCCCAATTGCATAACCCGGCCGGGGCCAAATTCCAGTATCAGGATTTTAACGGCGAAATCGGCGACAGCGATATTCATGGCTCTCTGACCTATCTTGCCAGCCAGCCCCGTCCGCAATTAAGCGGCGATATCACCTCCAATCAACTGAGATTTGCCGATCTTGCGCCATTAATCGGTGCCGACTCCAATAGTGACAAGGCCAAACGGGGCGAAACCAGCCGTCAGCCCGACGATAAAGTATTGCCGGTGGAGAAGTTTGATACCAAGAGCTGGCGAGTCATGGATGCCGATGTCAAATTTAGCGCCAAAAAGATTGAACATGGCACCTCCTTGCCATTGAATAATCTCAACACCCATCTGAAATTAAACAACGGCGATTTGCTGCTGGATCCTTTGCGCTTTGGCGTTGCGGGCGGCGATCTGAACGCCACCGTCCGACTTGAAGGCGATAAAAGCCCGATGCAGGGACGGGCAGATATACATGCTCGTCGGCTACAGCTTAAAGAGCTGGTTCCCAACCTGGCATCGATGAAAAAAAGTCTCGGTCAGCTTAACGGTGATGCCAAACTCACCGGCACGGGCAATTCCGTGGCGGCTCTACTTGGGAGCAGTAATGGGGAACTGAAACTGCTGATCAATAAAGGGGTAATCAGTCGCAGTCTGATGGAGATTGCCGGGCTAAACGTGGGTAATTATGTGGTTGCCCAGTTGTTTGGTGACGACGAGGTGGCCATTAACTGTGCGGCGGCGGATATCAATATTCAAAGCGGATTGGCAAAGCCGGACCTGCTGGTATTTGACACCGAGAATGCGGTAATTAACGTCAGCGGCACCAGCAACTTTGCCAGTGAACGGCTGGATCTGTCGATAGACCCGGAAAGCAAAGGGGTGCGGATTTTGACATTGCGTTCGCCGCTCTATGTTCGCGGCACCTTTAAGCATCCTGATGCCGGCGTCAAGCCCGGCCCACTGATCGTCCGTGGCGCTGCCGCAGTGGCGCTTGGCGCGGTACTGACACCGGCGGCGGCTTTGTTGGCGCTGATTTCTCCCAGCGATAACGAAAGTAACCAGTGTGGCCCTATCCTGCAAAAGATGAAGGCGAAAAAATAGCTCGGGTTTCCGCCCTTGTTTATTACATTAGCCGCGTCGTTTCCCTGGCTAAGACCCGCGCAGGGAAACGACGGCAACATTTATTGCGGTAAAGGATTAAGCAACTGGCATTGGTGATCCTGTATCTCTTCTGCCGACGCCTGGTTAAGCTGCAACAGATCGCGCTGCGTGGCCAGCAGCAGGAAATCGCCGCCATTCAGGCTGACCATGGCTATCCCATAGTGTCCCATCTGCTGACGCGCCTGCGGTACCCCCTCTGCCAGCAGGCGAAATGCCCCTTTCTCGCCCAACTCGGCGGCGGTGACTTTGCGTGCCAGATAAGTGTGGCCTATCAGCTTGTCCGGCAGCGCTTGCCAGCGATAGCCAAACTGGCTGACATTCTGGCTCAACTGGGTTTTGACCTGCGGCAACAGGCAGGAAATATGGATATGTAGCTGATTTTGGCTGCGGCCATACTCTGAATTGATCGCCAAAGAAATATTACTGTCATCAATAGGTTTGCCATATTTGGCGGCCATAAAACGTCGCGCCTGCCAGGCCTCGGCAAAGAAATTTGGCGTAATGTCTTCCAGCAGCAGCGGGCTTTCGATACCGGTAATACGCGCGGTGGGCATCAGCAAGAACTGCAAGGGGCCATTAATATCTTTTAGTACCACAAAGCCCTGTTGTTCATCTACCTGCGTGCAAGGTGCCGGTTGCCCATGAGTACGTTGATTAGGCAGGCACTTCTGGCTGACGATGTTCCATAACGCACTGGGGTTACCGGAATGAGGCCAGACATAATAAGCCACGGCAAGAATGACCAGCAGGACGACAAGCAGTGGCAATAGCAGGCGAGGTTTTAAACGCATACAGAAGTCTCTTTGATAAAGTCCGGCATCGACACAAGAGACGATGCCGGGCGAAATAA
Source organism: Rouxiella aceris (assembly GCF_012933545.1). GTDB lineage: Bacteria > Pseudomonadota > Gammaproteobacteria > Enterobacterales > Enterobacteriaceae > Rouxiella > Rouxiella aceris. Next base: position 173,219 of record NZ_JAADJU010000008.1, read on the forward strand.
TCAGAGTGACTGGTGGCGGGTCTCTTTGGTCAACAGCAGAGCAATCAGGGTCAGGGTTGCCATTGACGCCAGATAAACACCGACATAAAACAGCCCGTAGTGGGTTGCCAGCCAGGTTGCAATATAAGGTGCCACGGAAGCGCCCAATATTGAAGACACATTATAGGAGAATGACGCGCCGGTATAGCGAACTTCCGTCGGGAACAGCTCGGGGAGCAGTGCACCCATGGGGCCGAAGGTCAGGCCCATCACGCTAAAGCCACACAGCAAAAATAGCATCACCATACCAATGGAACCGCCGCTGATGATTGACGGGAATGTCAGAGCAAACAGAATAATCAGCAGGGTAATGGTGATCATGGTTTTGCGACGGCCAAAACGGTCGGCCAGTTGACCGGCGATTGGCACCATCACGCCAAAACCTATTACGCCAAGCATCAGCATCAGCAGAAAATCGTTGCGGGCAATGCCCAAACCGGCGGGTTTTGGCGTGGTGCCGTAGGTCAGCGAGTAAACGGTCATAATGTAGAACAGCGTGTAGGTGGCCACCATGATAAAGGTGCCCAACAGAGTGGCTTTCAGGTGTTTGCTAAACAGACGACCGATCGGCACTTTTACCTGTTTGCCCGCTTTGGCGATTTTGGCAAATACCGGGGTTTCATGCAGTGAAACACGGACGTAGAGACCAATCAGCACCAGCACGGCAGACAACAGGAAAGGGACACGCCATCCCCAGTCGATAAACTGCTGGTCGGTCAGCAGCCAGGAGAGCAGCAGGAACATGCCGTTGGCAAAGAAGAAACCAATGGGTGCGCCAAGCTGTGGAAAAGAGCCGTACAGGGCGCGTTTTTTCGGTGGTGCGTTTTCGGTCGCCAACAGCGCCGCGCCTCCCCATTCTCCGCCCAGGCCAAGACCCTGACCAAAACGGGCGAGGGCCAGCAGCATCGGGGCGAATACTCCCAGGGTGGCATAGGTAGGTAACAGGCCAATCACCACAGTGGAAATACCCATGGTCAGCAGCGAGGCAACCAGCGTGACTTTACGGCCCACACGGTCACCAAAGTGACCAAACAATGCAGAACCTATCGGGCGGGCGACAAAGGCGATGGCAAAGGTGGCCAGTGACTGCAGCGTGGCTGCCGTTGGATCGCCCTGTGGAAAGAAGATGTGCGGGAAAACAATGACTGCCGCCGTAGCATAGATATAAAAATCAAAAAATTCGATGGCGGTGCCGATCAGAGAAGCAACAATAACTTTGCCGCGCGAGTTTTGGCTAACGAGTTCGGCGTCAGCCTCGAGTTCTGGAGCGATGATGGCTTGCATAAGTGTTTCTTATTTGTTTTTTATGTAAATTGATTTGATAAAAAAAACATCTTAAGCACTGCAATAGGCAGTTTCAACCGGATGCAGGGGGATAAAAACAGAGTTTTCGGCTGATATGGCAGATTTACCCACAAAGTTATCAGCTGGCAGTGATAAGTTTGTCGAATGATATATTTTCAGAGTAACATTCTGGAAAAGAGTGAAAGAAAAGTGCGCAGAGTAGTGAGTTATTCTGGTTTTGCCGATCGCCATGGTTATTTATTGGAGCTTTACACTGCTTTTTTCTGTCGAAGCTAGCATTATATGCCAGACAGACGGGCCTGTCTGGCATGAAGGGACTGATTGTGTCGTCAGAAGTCAGCCTATTGTTTAGAGCCAGTCGCCTGTTCTGGCTCTGACACCGGGGTGTCACCGTGATAACGCGCCGTGGCGATCCAGGCGGCGCAAAACAGCGTCAGCCGGGCAAAGAAATAAAAGAAGGCCATCAAGCCAATCACTGAACCAAAAGCAGCACCGGAGGGGGAACTTGCCAGACGCGGCAACATCATGGTCATGACAAATTTAATCACTTCAAAGCCAATGGCGGCGATCAAGGTGCCGCGCAGCAGCGCCTTCTTCTTTGGCTTATGGCGCGGCAGTATCCAGAAAATCCACAGAAATAACAGGTAATTGGCCGCTACGGAGATCGCCAGCGTAATAATGGTCATCACCGGGCGCAGCCACTCAATGCCGCCAAGGCCGAGGGCATCGACAATACTTTTCTGCGCCGAACCGGCAATCGAGGTTAATGACAGAGTGATTATCAGCGCCAGCACCAGGCCGGTTAACGAAATAAAATCGCGCAGGTAACGGGTATAAATTTTTTCCCGATCCTGCGGATTGCGTTCCCAGACATCTCGCGACTGCGCGCGAATAGCTTCACGTAGATTACCCATCCAGCTGATGCCGGAATAGAGCGCGATCAACAGCCCCGATAGGCCTACGGCGGTTCTTTGCTCAATGGCGGTATTCACCGTACTTTTTAAGGTATTGGCCAGATTGGGGTCGCTGATGCTGTTGACGATTTTATTGATCAGTTTGGCCAACAGGTCGGGGTTGGAAGCCAGCACAAAACCGACGGCGGCAAAGGAGACCATCAAAATCGGGATCAACGACAGAAAGGAAAAATAGGTGATGGCGGCACCAAACTGGCTGCCCAGACGATCGTTAAAACGATCGGTGGCGCGCAGCAGATGCGCCACCCAGTGCCAGGCCTGGATGCGGCTTAGCACCCGGGAAAATCCCGACAGGGTGGCATCCATTTTTTGATTGCCGGTTTTAAGGGTAATCAGCGGTGTATCCTGCTCTTGCGGTGTTTTTTTATCATCTGCGGGTAATGGCATTAATCCACTCAGTCCTTAGCAATATTCAGGTTCCAGCCATAAGTATAGTCATCATCCGTTTTTTGACCCGCCAGCGAAGCTTGACTCATGATAAATTCGCTATACAACAAAGCCCTGCATAATATCAGAGAGCCAATCCATAAAAATTTTTACCCGCCGGGAGACATGTCGGCGGTGCGGGTAAACCAGACTGACCGGCATAGGCGGTGCGCGGAATTTTGGCAGAATACTCACCAGTTGCCCGCTGGTCAGATAGGTACCAATACCTAGAATGGGTACCTGAATAATCCCCAGACCGGCCACACAGGCGACGGCGTAAGTTTCGGTGCTATTAACCGTAATAGAGCCGCCACTTTTTACCGTTTTTAGCTCCTTGCCATCCAGGTAGAGAAAATCGTTGCTGCGGTTGCCGAGGGCGTGATCGTAATTCACCATCGCATGCTGGGATAACTGGTCGGGATGATCCGGCGTGCCGTAACGTTCCAGATAGCCAGGGCTGGCGCAGTTAAGCACGCTAAGGTGTCCCAGAGGGCGGGCGATCAGCCCTGAATCTTTTAAATGCCCAACGCGGATCACGCAGTCAAAACCTTCACGTACCACGTCGACCCGGTGGTCGGTGCTGCTTAGCTCAATTTCCAGCGCCGGGTAGCGATTAAGAAACTCTGTCAAACGGGGCAACACCAGGTGAGTTGCCATAGTCAACGGCATATCCACCCTCAGACGGCCGCTGATCATCGCCGGGTTAGACTGAAACATTGACTCCAGCTCGTCCATATTGGCCAGCAGCTCTTTGCAGCGCTCGTAAAACACCTGGCCGTCCTGGGTAAGCTGCACCCGCCGGGTGGAGCGATGTAACAGCCGGGTGGCCATTCGGGTTTCAAGTTGCTGTACCAGACGCGACACGCTGCCCTTGGGCAAGCCGAGACTTTCTGCTGCTCGGGTAAAGTTGTTCAGTTCTGCCACACGGACAAAAACCTGCATTGATTGAATTTTATCCACATTTTCCCCGCTGAAAGTCGATATTGTTGTTTAAACCGAGACAGTGAAACTCATTTTAGACTATTTATTATTTTCATTGTGTCTAATAGAGTAGTTTTTGTCCTTTATTACATAACATCATCAGCCTGGAGTCTTAAAATGAACAAAAAAATCGCTTTAGTGACCGGAGGAAGCCGCGGATTAGGTAAAAGCGCGGTATTAAAGCTGGCAGAACAAGGTATTGATGTCATTTTGACTTATCACAGTCAGCGTGAAGAGGCTGAGTCGGTGGTGCGTGAAATTACCGCCAAAGGGGCAAAAGCCGTGGCCTTGCAGCTGGATGTTGCCGACAGCCAGAGCTTTGACCGTTTTGTTGCCGAGATAAAAGTGCAGCTCGAAAAAGTCTGGCAACGGCAGTCGTTTAATTTTTTGGTCAATAATGCGGGGATCGGGATTTACGCGGCCTTTGCCGACACCAGCGAAGCGCAGTTTGATTTACTGATGAACATCCATTTAAAAGCACCGTTTTTCCTGACGCAAAAACTGCTGCCGCTGATTGCTGACGGAGGACGGGTATTAAATGTTTCTTCAGGATTGACGCGGTTTTCTCTGCCGGGTTATGCCGCCTATGCCACCATGAAAGGCGGTATGGAAGTGCTGACACGTTATCAGGCGAAAGAGCTGGGCGCGCGCGGTATCACGGTAAATATCCTGGCTCCGGGGGCCATTGAAACCGATTTTGGTGGCGGAACAGTACGCGACAACCCGCAGGTTAATCAGCAGATCGCCGAGAACACTGCCCTGGGTCGCGTAGGTCTGCCGGACGATATTGGTGCGATGATCGCTATGCTGCTTAGTGATCAGAGCGGCTGGGCCACCGGTCAGCGCATTGAAGCATCAGGGGGCATGTTCCTGTAACTGCGATATCGGCTGGCTGCTTGCCAGCCGAGAGCTCTGCACTTTCTGGCAGCCTTGGAGGCGTCGCGTTGTTAATCTTCCTGAAAACGCCGCGCCTTTTCATGCTGCATTTTTTCCAGTTCAAAAATGGCACGCTGTAAATCTCGTTCCTGCGTAGCGGACAGATGCGGGAACTTAAAGCTCAATCGCTGCTGAAGTACCGTTTCTCCCTTGTTGTTGATTGTCGGCCGCTCAAAGGCACTAATGAATTCAATGTCCAACACAAAAGAACCGAACTCAATCATGTCGATGGTGACATTGTGGATCGTCGCCCCGCGCTCAATGGGCAGTGACATCGGATGATCGACGTGCAGGCCTAGACCGCCGAGGGAAATATCCTTTAATTTCAGGTCAAAATTGTTTTCATCGTCGAATTTCCCCTGACAGGTATAGGCGGCATGCAAAGGAATATTGACGCGGAAATATTCACGACGCTGGATAAAGTAGAGTTCGGCCGGGATTTCGCAGCTGAAAGTCGGCAAGGACTCGAAGAGCGTTTCGGTGATACGGCCACAGCTGAATTCAACTTTGGCACCGGCTGGTTCGGCAATAAAATTCAGGCTTTGCGCCTCCAGGGCCAATTTGTTCTCATACTCGACGCCGCCGAGATCAAATAACATCTGATTGCTATCGGAATCGACTTCCAGGATGCGGCTGATAAACTGCCCTCGGGCGTGGTTTATCATTATCAAGGTATTGTTTTTCTTGAGATCGCGAAGTACCGAGAGGATCCCTAGTTTATTGCGTTTAATAAACTGTTCTTTATTTTTTTCACTCACCCGCCGTTCCCCGATTGTTATTTTTCTGATTGCCCGGTGTGTTTCGCGCGATAGAACTGTTGGCTTCGACAGAGCATTAATTATGGTTATCGGTTGAGCTGACGAAATCTTTACATAAAATTGTGGTTATTTGTTACGCAAAAAAATGCGCGCCAAACCACATTAGTGAGTAACACCTTACTTTTTGTTGCCGATTTTATGGGCTGACCTCTCACTGCCGTCTGGCTGTCGAGTTTTCTTAATCATTCTGTGCGCTTTCTGTTCATCTCTCTTGGCCGCCGTCTGTGGATAGTCCGGATATTTATTGACCAGTTCGGGGAATTATTTCATCTTTGAATTCAATTTTTTGCGAACTTTTATGCTGATTGCTGCGGTTTTTTACCCGAAAAGCTGGTTAATTTTTTCTCATAACTGTGCCATTATCGTAATATTTGAATAATTAAATTTATTATCGCAGACGTAGCAGTAATGTTATGTTGGTTACATAAATTGGTGTGTTTTGTTAAAAATAACCTTTCGGTTAGTGTGGAAAACGTCAGGCCGCTTTTGTATACCCACGTATTGCGAGATAAAGCCGCCTTGGTCTCAAGGATGTAGGGTTTTTCACCTGCTTTAACTAATAAGTGAGAAGTAAAACATGAAAAATCGACTCTCCAGTGCGCCGGGTGTTATGGGCCTGATGGCGTTGGCTAACCACGCGGCAGCGGCGGAAGAAAAAATCGTTGATGTGGTCCTGATTGGCGGCGGTATTATGAGCGCCACATTAGGTACTTATCTCCAGGAACTGGAGCCTGACTGGTCGATTCATATGTATGAACGACTGGCTAGCGTCGCCGATGAAAGCTCTAATGGCTGGAATAATGCTGGCACCGGGCATTCCGCGCTGGCAGAGATGAACTACACCCCGGAAAAAGCCGACGGCTCCATTGATATCAGCAAAGCGGTGGAGATTAACGAAGCTTTCCAGATTTCGCGCCAGTTCTGGTCCTATCAGGTTGAAAAAAACGTGTTGGGGGAACCGCGCACCTTTATCAACAGTGTGCCGCATATGAGTTTTGTGTGGGGCGATACTAACGTCGAGTTTCTGCGCAAACGCTATGCCGCGCTGCAACAAAGCACGCTGTTTCGTGGTATGGAATACTCGGAAGATCCGGCACAGATTGAGAAATGGATCCCTCTGGTGCTGGAAGGACGCGATGCCAAACAGAAGATCGCCGCGACCCGCATTGCCACTGGCACCGATGTGAATTTTGGTGCCATCACCCAGCAGTTGGTGGCCTCGCTGGAGAAAAAGGCAAATTTCAATCTGCATCTCGGCCATGAAGTAAAAAATATCAATCGCAATGCCGATGGTACCTGGACCGTTATCTTTAGCGATCTCAGTAAAAACAGCCATGAAGTCAGCGTTAAAACTCGCTTTATCTTTATTGGTGCTGGTGGTGCCTCGTTAACGCTGCTGCAGAAATCGGGTATTCCGGAAGCTGATCGTTACGGCGGCTTCCCGGTCGGGGGCGAATTCCTGGTCACGGATAATCCGGAGATCGTCAAACGTCATCAGGCGAAAGTCTATGGCAAAGCAGCGGTCGGTTCTCCGCCGATGTCGGTACCGCATCTCGATACCCGGGTTATTGACGGCAAGAAAGTGTTGTTGTTCGGACCTTTCGCCACCTTCTCCAGTAAGTTCCTGAAAAACGGTTCGCTGTGGGACCTGTTTGGCACCATCAATAAACACAATATTCTGCCGATGCTGCGGGTAGGCCTGGATAACTTTGACCTGGTCAAATATCTGATCAATCAGGTGCTGCTCAACGAAGACGCGCGTTATGGCGCACTGTGTGAGTATTTCCCCGATGCCAGCCAAAAAGACTGGCGGCGCATGGTTGCCGGTCAGCGCGTACAGATTATTGAGAAAGACGCCAGACAGGGCGGCGTACTGCGTATGGGGACCGAAGTGGTGACTTCGCAGGATGGCACTATTGCTGCCTTGTTGGGGGCTTCGCCGGGGGCTTCTACCGCCGCATCCATTATGCTGGAACTGATGGATCAGGTGTTTAAGGATAAAATGGCGTCAGCGGCCTGGCAGAAAAAACTGAAAGAGATGCTGCCGACTTACGGGCAAAGTATGAACGACAACGTTGAGCTGTCCGAACGCGAACTGGATCGCACCAGCCGTATCCTGCAACTGGAAACGCCGCAGGTGAAATCCTTAACCAGCGTACAACCGGTGGTGAATAATCATGATGCCGACGAGCAACCGCAAGAGCTGGCTTCGTAACATCATCGTATGGATAAAACCGGAGCCTGATGCTCCGGTGAGTTTGGTGACAAAGTGGTCTTGAAGATCGAGATACCCGGGCATAGCACACCCAGGGGCGCTCCGGCGGGCAAGCCTGCTACGACCCCAACGGTGTACTCTCCCTAAAAACGAGCTTTGTCAGCAGTCTGACCGGAGCCTGATGCTCCGGTTTTTTTGGCTCGTTTATTGCCCCGCCAATGTTTTTTCCCGCTGTTGCTGATAGACCGACATATGGGTAAAGGCGGCGTCAATCAGCGGTGTACTTAGCCCGGCATTTGCCGAGAGGGTCACCAGGTCACCGAGGATCTGCTCGGCCTCGACCGCAAAACCTTGCATCATATCGCGATACATCGACGAGGTCTGAACCGACGCTTTATTGGTTAGCTCTTTGATGGCATGAGCCGTGGCCTGCGGACGCTCCTGATAGCCACCGGCGACGATCGCCGAGAGTACTTCCTGAATAAAGGCTTTGGCAAAACCTTCACCACCCGGGGCCTGCGCCACCTGACCAATGTTCCCGCGCATCAGGCAGGTGATCCCGCCAAGGCTGGATAAAAACAGCCATTTTTCCCACATTTCGCTGATGATATCGTCTGACAGGCGGGCTTCAAAGCCGGCATGCTGCAAGGTCTCATCCAGCTTGATAATGCGTGCACTGCGCTCGCCGCTGACTTCCCCGTAGGTTAACTGGTGCAGCGGGGTCATTTGATGAACCTGACCTTCCGCATCCAGGGTAGCATTGATGCGGCATAAGCCGCCGATCACGGCCTGTTTACCGAAGCGGTCTTCAATGATCTGTAGATGGCGCATGCCGTTGAGCACCGGTAAAATCAGCGTCTGTTCACCGACGGCGGGCGCAAATTCGTCCAATACCGCCGTCAGCGAAAAGCCTTTTACCGTCAGAATAATCAGGTCAAAGCTTTCCTTTAAATCGGCTGCCACCAGCAATTTGGGTTCTACCTTGCTGATACCCTCGGCAGTGTGTAAATACAGACCGGTTTTTTTCAGCGCTTGCGCGCGTTTTTCACGCACCAGGAAGGTGACATCTCTCCCTGCCTGCGCCAGACGGCCACCAAAGTATCCTCCGGTTGCCCCGGCTCCCACGACCAGAATACGCATGCTGAGTTCCTTGTTGATGATTGAGAATAAAGCGATTTCCAACATGGGCGATAGTGTTGCAGTCGTCAAGCGGCAGATCGTAACCGTTGCTTTCATCGCTTTTCACTGGCCGGATGGCTATGATAGCAGGCAGGTTAATTTGTCAGACAGGAAGACAATAATGGCGGCTGATATGAGCCTGGTGCGACCTGAAACCCTGCGTTTTCAGGTAGAAAATGTGTTGCGACAAGCGATTATTGATGGCCGTTTTGCACCGGGTGAGCGGCTAATTGAACGGGAGCTATGCGCCTCACTTGGCGTTAGCCGTACCTCGATCCGCGAGGCGTTACGCAAGCTCGAGGCCGAAAAGCTGGTGACCATCGTGGCCAATAAAGGTCCGATGGTCGCCAGCCTGTCAGTAAAAGAAGCGGCCGATCTCTTGGCCCTGCGTGGACTGCTCGAAGGTTTTATTGCTCGCGAGTTTTCGCAATCTGCCAGCACAGAGGAACTTGCCGAGTTTGCTGCCGCGGTAGCGCAACTGCATGCCGCCGCTGTGGCGCAGGATCATGCGGGCTATTTGCCTGCGGAAAAGGCGTTATATCGCCTTATGCTGGCGCGCTGTGACAATCAGTTGCTGAACGAATCGCTGACTGGCCTGCACTTGCGGCTTAATCTACTGCCGGTCAACTTGCAGGTACCCGCCGATCGCCTGGCCGAAAGCCTGCAAGAGATCGAATCCCTGTATCAAGCCATTGTCGCCCGCGATGGCGAGGCAGCCGAAAAAGCCGCGCGTTGGCATATGACCAACGCGCGGCAAGCGGTGCTGCAATCGTCAGGGAAATAATCCGGTCGCTATTTTCCGCTGCGTGCTGGCAGACGGGTAAACAGTGCACAGCACAGGGCGGCAATCAGCAGAGAGGGCAGCGTCGCTCCTAAGTCGGGATAGAAATGGGCGACCAGATGGTAGGTGGCAATACCGATCACCCAGGCCGCCAGCGCAGGTGCTTTGAGGTTTTTCTCCACCGTCTGACGGCGACGCAGCACAAAATAGTCCGTTAATACCACACCAAACAGCGGCGCAAAGACCGAACCAATCAGCAGCAGGAAATTCTCATAGCGGTCGAGGGGAATGCCCCAGGCAATCAGCGTACAGAGCAGGCCGATAGCCCAGCTGAGTTTACCAATATCCATCGGTAACAGCGCGCCAGTAGACAGGGCCGCAGAGTGAATATCGGCAAAGGTATTCTCGTGCTCATCCACCAGAATTAGCAACAGCGGAATACCCAGCGCCACACCAGAAAGGGCCAGCAGCAGCGCATTACTGTCTTGCGAGCTGACAAAGGCCAGGGTATAGGCGGCACCTAATGCCATCATCCACAAACTGCCAACAAAAAAACCGCAGGCAGTACCGAGGAAATTCTGGCGCGACGTTTTACCAAAGCGGGTGTAATCGGCCACCAGCGGCAACCATGACAGCGCCATCGAGACGACAATATCGCAGGCCAGGGCAAAGGGCATACTGCCATCGCCGGCTTTGTGCCATAACTCGGTTAGCGAGCTATGTTGCAACAGATTGATCGTCAGCCAGGCACAGCTGGCGATCAGCAGCCAAATGCCCCAGCGGCGCAATACCACGCGAATAAAAGCCAGCGGACCGCATACTGCCAGCAGGGTCGCCAGAAAACCAAACACCCAGGTCCACAACGTCGGGTTGGCCCAGGGACTCTGTGCACCCCACGCCTGCTTTGCCAGCAGCGTGGCCGCGTCGCGCATTACCACGATCTCAAAGGCGCCCCAGCCAATCAGTTGTAAAATATTAAACAGAGCCGGTAAGGCAATGCCCTTTTTACCCAGGCTAAGGGTTAAAGATGACATGGATGACAGACCGGTTTGCCCGCCAATCACTCCCACCAGCGCCAATAGCACGACGCCAACCAGCGTGCCAATAAAAATGGCCAGTAGCGAGCCGGCCATACCGAGGCCGGGAGCCAGAATGGCACCCGCCTGTAGCACCATTAAGCCCATACCCAAAGAGAACCAGAGTGAAAACAGGTCACGCCAGCCCAACACGCGCTGTTGGGGAGTGACCGGGCGATCCGGGGTATAAATGCTATTGTTTTTCATGTGGTTAATATCATAAGCAAATAGAGCGCTGTTTATATCATACTCTGTGCATCAAGGTGATAAATGGCGCATTTTTTAGTCATAGCGGGGCAGGGGGAGATAAATGGCAACTGGCGGGCGAGATAACAGCTTAATGCCCGCCAGCTCTCAGGCTGTCTGGCGCGCTTGCCAGCTATCTGCATGCTTGATATTACCATCCAGATAGTGCCAGGTGATCTTTTCGTAGCTTAACTCGATGGCTTCCATATTAATTATCCTCTTTAAATCCATTTGAGCGACCGAGGGTATTTACCATGGTATCGATACATGACTTGCTGGCAGCTACCTTATAAAGCGCCTGAATAGAGTCAACAATATATTGATTGAACTGTGGCCGAGTAATGCTATAAAAAGGCAGAGCACATACCACGTCGGTGCTTAAGGGCAAGATATTCTCGTGATTGAGAATCGCCAGTACACCGGATGGGTTATGGGGGATCGCCATTGCGACCGCTGTTGCGAGTGATTCCGCTGAATCAGCATCACTACCTGGAGCCAGCAGAGAGGCAATTTTCAACCAATCATCGTTACCTTTTTCTATTTTTTCCAATACATACAGCCATTCTTTTTCATCATCAGTGTAAAGTTTGGCAATAACGGATTTTGCGCCATTTTTTTGTATCTGTGTGACTAACTGTGCTGACGAGGGCGGCTGAGGAACGGCATAAGCCCATGAAGAGAGCAGGCAATAAAGAAGGATTATTTTTTTCAAATTAATCCACCTCCTTGAATGGACCAGCTTGACCTACGGTTTTTACCAATTGTTCAAGACACTTTTTTGCCTTGGGATTGTGGCTTTTATAGAGGGCCTGAACCGCCTGAACAAAATATTCGTTTAGTTGGGGTATGTTTTTATTATAAATAGGCATTGAGCATACCTGATTGATAGAGGGAGTAATATCACCTGACTTAATAACTGACATAACCCCTTCGACATTGGCTGGAATAGCCCCCGCCAGTGCGCTGATTATGTCTTCGTGCCACGCCTCAGAGTTTGTGCCGGATACCCAGGGCACAGCCTTTAACCAATCATCGTTACCGTTGGTGATATTGTGCATGATGTAATCCCATTCCCCGTTATCTGCATCGGGAATTCCGGCAATAACCTTTTGTGCCCCCTCCTTTTTTACGGAGTCAATAAACTGTTTTGCTGTCAAGGGAGGGGCGTTGGCTGCCAATGTGCTATAAGAGAAAGTAAGGACTGCGGCCATAATACAGAAAATATTTTTTTTCATCTTACCACCAGGATAGTATCGCCCGAAGTGACCATTCGTTGCCGTAGATATGCACCATTAAATATTCCTTCTATTAAATTTAATGAGGTGATTTATTCTCTTTTTGTAACGCACTTGTGGTTCTTTAAATATATTAAATTCAGGCCGGTAAACCGGGATTGGGTTTAATTTATGGCTATGGAACGGCTTGGGGAATATAAAGCATGTATCTATGGTTGCGCAATGAGAATTTATTTTTTAATTAATTTAATGCAGCTATTAATACAAATTAAATTATATATTTTATTTAGTGTTCGGCGTTATTACTTATATTTACGGCTTATCTTAGCCGTAAATATAACCCTCTGCGATCTCTTATTGGCCAGTTTGCTGTTCGGGCAACGGGCTTATACCGTGCAGCAAAAGGGCAACAACATGTTTGGCTAATTGCTCGCTATTAAAAGGGCTGACATGAGCATGGTGACGTCGCTTGGCGGCGGCAATGGGCAGAAAGGTTAAGCCGAATAGCGAAATAAAAATCAACTCGGGATCAAGATCGGCATTCAGTTTGCCCTCTTGCTGCCAGCGTAACAGACTACGCAGAGATTCATTGCGTTGACTATCGCCATAACGTGCTTCCATCCGCTGTTTCAACATGCCGCTTTCGCTGATGATTTCGCGGATCCACAGCGGGGCAAACCAGTCATGGGCGACTGAGATATCGATAAAATGTTTTGCCAGGGCGGTGAGCGCCGCAACCGGATCGTCTGCCTGGTCGTTAAACAGGTTGCGGAAAGAGGCGCGGATCGGCAAAAAGCGTTCCTCAATCAGCACATCGAGCAGTTGTTCGCGGGTATTAAAATAGTAATGCAACATTGCTGGGGTAACCCCGGCTTCGCGGGCAATCATGGTTAACGGCGTATCGGCAATGCCCCAGCGGGCAAAAAGCGCCAGCGCGGTATCAAGCAACAGGGTACGGCGTTCGGTTCCTTTGGCCGCACCCGCCGGTCGGCCCGGTCGGCGCGGCAGATTTGCCGAGTCATGCGGTGCTTGTGGCTTGGGCACAAGGGCCTTTTCAGATTTTTTACTCACCATGATCCATCATATCCATTGACCCAACGTGAAATTACCCCCTATATTAATTACCTTGTTAATTAATATCAAGGTCGTTCAGGTCAACCATGACATCTTCTACTCCACTGCCTGCTGAACCTGAGCAGCAAGCTGCGCCATCGATCCGCTTACTGTTTTCGGCACTCCTGCTGGTGATGCTGCTTGCCGCGCTCGATCAGACCATTGTCTCTACCGCCTTGCCAACCATTGTCGGCGAGCTGGGGGGCCTGGAACAACTCTCCTGGGTGGTCACCGCCTACCTGCTGTCGTCCACCATTGTGGTGCCGCTATACGGCAAATTTGGTGATTTATTTGGTCGCAAACGGGTGCTGCAAATTGCCATCGTTATCTTTCTGCTGGGGTCGGCGCTGTGTGGGCTGGCGCAAAATATGACTCAACTGATCCTGATGCGCGCATTGCAAGGCTTGGGCGGTGGTGGGCTGTTGGTGGTGACCATGGCGGCGATTGCCGATGTTATTCCCCCGGCGGATCGCGGGCGGTATCAGGGACTATTTGGCGGCGTATTTGGCCTGGCCACGGTAGTGGGGCCGCTAATTGGCGGTTTTCTGGTGCAGCACTTTTCCTGGCGCTGGATTTTTTATATCAACTTGCCCCTTGGTCTGTTTGCGCTGCTGGTGATCGGCGCGGTTTTTCAGCCACATATCGCGAGAATTCGTCGTGAAATCGACTATCTCGGGGCGATATACCTGGCGGCAGCGCTGACCTGCGTTATTCTGTTTACCAGCGAAGGCGGCACGGTAATGCCCTGGGATTCCGGGCAGTTGTGGTGCATTCTGGCCTTTGGTCTGGTGTGTCTGGGCGGGTTTATCTATGAAGAACGGTTGGCGATAGAACCCATTATTCCGCTGATGCTGTTTCGGCAGCGAACCTTTGTGCTCGGTTGCCTGATCAGCTTTATTCTCGGTATGGCGCTGCTGGGGTCGATGACCTTTTTGCCGCTTTATTTGCAGGTGGTCAAAGGCTCGACGCCGTCAGAGGCGGGGATGCAACTGCTGCCGTTAATGGGCGGATTGTTGATTACCTCCATTATCAGCGGTCGGATTATCAGCAAAGTTGGCAAATACCGCTTCTTTCCCATTGCCGGCACGCTGTTGGCACTCACGGCTATGGTGCTGCTGGGAACACTGAAAAATGCCACGCCGGTACATACCCTCTATCTCTATGTCGGACTGCTTGGCAGCGGGTTAGGCATGGTGATGCAGGTGCTGGTGCTGGCGGCACAAAATAGCGTTGAACCCCGGCAAATTGGCGTAGCCACTTCCAGCACCACGCTGTTTCGTTCAATTGGCGGCTCGATTGGCGTCGCGGCGTTTGGCGCGATCTTTACCCACTCGCTACAGGGCCGTTTAATGGCCTTGATACCGGAAGGCACCGCCTTGCCTCGGGCAATGGGGGCGGACAGTATTCGTCAGTTGCCCGATGAAATACGCATCGACTATTTGCAGGCGTTTGGCGGCGCGATACATAGCGTTTACCAGATTGCTGCCGGTGTCATGGTGATTGCCTTTTTGCTGGCGTTATTTATTAAGGACCAGCCGCTGCGCAGAGAGTAATTAAGCGGCTGCGCTCAACGCAAAGCCTGCGCCCTTCGCGGGCGCTATTGCCGGAAACGCCCTGTGTTGAATTGATAGTTCAAATATATCCAGCCAAAAACATTCATCAAAATGCACTAAGCTGTCTGTTTTACGCTGTTTTCTTGCATGGAACGGGGTGGCCCCTCGCCGCGTTGCCACCAGGATTTGAGAGGCTGGTATGTTGTACCGTCGTTTTGAACGGTTGATTGATGTCTTTAAAGCGCCGCCTGCCGGCGCGGCTCCCGACAAGGTTTGGCCTTTCTACTTCTATTATCTGCGCCAGGTGTGGCCGAGCTTTGCCGCGCTGCTGGTGGTCGGGCTGATCGGTTCGCTGATTGAGGTGTCGCTGTTTAGTTACCTTAGCCGCATTATCGATTTGACTCGCGAGACGCCCACTGCCCATTTCTTTGGCGATCATGCCGCGGAATTACTGTGGATGGCCGTGGTGGCGCTGATCCTGCGCCCGGTATTTATCGGGTTGCACGATTTGTTGGTGCATCAGACCATCAGCCCCGGCATGACCAGTATGATCCGCTGGCAAAACCACAATACCGTGCTGCGTCAGAGCCTGAGTTTCTTTCAGAATGATTTCGCCGGACGCATTGCGCAGCGCATTATGCAAACCGGTAACTCGCTGCGGGATTCCGCCGTGCAGGCGGTGGATGCCATCTGGCATGTGGTGATCTATGCCGCCAGTGCACTGGTGCTATTTGCCGAAGCGGACTGGCATTTGATGATCCCGCTGATTACCTGGATTGTGCTCTATAGCCTGTGTCTGTGGTATTTCGTTCCGCGCGTCAAGGCCCGGTCGGTGATCTCTTCGGAGGCACGCTCTCGCCTGATGGGCTGTATTGTTGATGGCTACACCAATATCACCACCCTTAAACTTTTTGCCCATACCGATCTTGAACAGCAATATGCACGTCAGGCAATCGGCGAGCAGACGGAAAAAACCCAGCTGGCCGGCCGCCTGGTGACCAGTATGGATGTGGCGATCACCACGCTTAACGGCCTGCTGATTGTGGCCACTACCGGCCTGGCGCTCTGGCTGTGGACCGGGTCGCTGATTAGCGTCGGGGCGATTGCGCTGGCCACCGGGTTGGTGATCCGCATTGTCAATATGTCGGGCTGGATCATGTGGGTGGTTAACGGCATTTTTGAAAATATCGGCATGGTGCAAGACGGCCTGCAAACCATTACTCAGCCCAATAGTGTTACCGATAAAGCGCAGGCACCCGCCTTGCGGGTCAGTGAAGGCGCGATTCATTTTGAGCAGGTGAATTTTAACTATGGCAAAAGCCGCAGCGTAATTAATCATCTTGAACTGGCGATCCGTCCCGGTGAAAAAATTGGCCTGATCGGTCCTTCCGGTGCCGGTAAGTCAACGTTGGTCAATCTGCTGTTGCGGCTGTATGACCTCGACGGTGGTCGTATTCTGATTGATAACCAGGATATCGCCCAGGTTACTCAGGAGAGCCTGCGCGCGCAAATTGGCATGATCACCCAGGATACCTCGCTGCTGCATCGCTCAATACGTGACAACCTGTTGTATGGCAAACCGGGTGCCAGCGACGAGGAGTTGGTACGCGCTATTCGTCAGGCTCGCGCCGACGAATTTATCCCACTGCTTTCCGATCCTCAGGGGCGGATGGGGCTGGATGCCCACGTCGGTGAGCGCGGCGTCAAGCTTTCTGGCGGTCAACGCCAGCGTATTGCCATTGCCCGGGTACTGCTGAAGAATGCGCCGATCCTGATTATGGACGAGGCCACGTCGGCGCTGGATTCCGAGGTCGAGGCGGCGATTCAGGAGAGCCTGGAAACCCTGATGACCCATAAAACGGTGATCGCCATTGCCCACCGTTTATCGACCATTGCCAAAATGGACCGCCTGGTGGTGCTGGACCAGGGCAATATTGTCGAGATTGGTAGCCATGCGCAACTGCTGGCAAAACAGGGGCTTTATGCCCGTCTGTGGCAGCATCAGACCGGGGGTTTTGTCGGCATGGATTGATGGGCCTTGGCGCTACGCCTGGCGGTAGGGCAGCGCGTCGCGGGCTTCAGATGCCCAGGCGCGCACCCCGGCCCTTTCCTGTTCGAGAAAGTTCGCCACCGCGCTGCGCAGCCCAGGATGGCGTAAATAGTGCCAGGAATCGGTCAGCACCGGCTCAAAACCGCGGATCAGTTTATGCTCGCCCTGGGCACCGGCATCAAAGCGTGTCAGCCCATGGGCGATGGCGTAATCCATGCCCTGATAAAAACAGGTCTCAAAATGCAGCCGATCAAATTCGGCCAGGCATCCCCAATAACGTCCGTAGAAGGTATCACCGCTGACCAGACTTAACGCCATCGCTACCGGCTGTCCTTGCTGTAGCGCCATCACCACGCGGATATCTTCGGGCATGCGTTCGGCCAGCAGGCTAAAGAACGGGCGGGTCAGATAGGGCATGCGGCCGCGGACCTGATAGGTATTGGCATAGCAGGCATAAATAAAGTCCCATTGCGCTTCGCTGATCTGGCCGCCGTGGTACCAGACAAAATCAAAGCCTTGCGCCGCCACCTGCTCACGCTCTTTGCGCATCTGCTTGCGCTTGCGCGAGGTCAAGGTATCGAGGAAATCCTGAAAATCGCGATAGCCACGATTATGCCAATGATACTGGCAGCCGAGGCGATGCAGCCACGGCGAGGTTTCAGCCAGCAGTTGGTTATCGCGGTCGTCGGTGAAATTGATATGAGCGCCGGATAGGTCGTGTTGTTCAAGATAATCCGGCAGTGCCTGTAATAACTGACCTGCGGCCTGGGGATCGCCCAGCAGTCGCCGCCCACCTACCGGGCTAAAGGGGGCCGCGCCCAGCCATTTGGGATAATAGTCAATGCCCGCCCGATAGCAGGCGTCAGCCCAGGCATGGTCAAAAACATATTCACCGTAGGAATGGGATTTGCGATAGCCGGGGATCGCTGCCAGTAAGGTGCCCTGGGTATCGCGCCACAGCAGGTGTTCACTCTGCCAGCCAGAGTGTGGGCCGAGCGTGCCGCTGTCTTCCAGCGCACTCAGAAAGGCGTGACGCAGGAAGGGTTGTCCGGCAGGAACCAACGCATCCCACTGCCCGGCGGATAACTCGCCGAGATGCGCAAGTGAGGTTAACGACATAGCTTGTCCCCGAACGATAGCAAAAGGGTATCAGGCTGATAATGACATTTGTGGGGCAAATTAAAAAGCCGGCTGCTTAAGGTAATCTGGCTTTACTCTGGATCAGATAAACCAATCTGCCGGTACGCCAAAACATCGGGATAATGCTTTGAGAGGTTGAACCGTCAACGCCCGGCGGCCGTTAAGAATATTGCTTACGTTAGATTTTGAACCCAGTTCAGAGGCAAGATTTGCCGCTTTCAGCCCGTTGTGCAATACGCACAGGCCAAAATTGCCTGTGCGTGTGCGAGATTATGCGCTGAGTTTAACGGCAATCTGCGCAACATGTTGGCCCTGATGACGGGCAATGCTCAGTTCACGCGTATCAGGTTGACGAGAGCCGTCGCCACCGGCAATGGTGCTCGCACCGTAAGGGGTGCCGCCGCTGACCTGGGAGATATCAAACAGTTCCGGGGTGCTGTAACCAATTGGCACAATGATCATGCCGTGGTGTGCCAGCGTGGTCCAGGTAGAAGTGATGGTCATTTCCTGACCACCGCCGGTACCGGTGGAGGTAAAGACGCTGGCTACTTTGCCGACCAGTGCGCCTTTGGCCCACAGGCCACCGGTGCGGTCGAGGAAATTGCGCATTTGGCCGGACATATTACCAAAGCGAGTCGGGGTGCCGATAATAATGGCGTCGTAATCAGCCAGTTCCATCGGATCGGCAATAGGTGCCTGTTGATCAGCTTTCCCACCGGCGGCGGCAAAGGACGCCGCATCCATCACTTCAGGTACACGTTTCAGGGTGACTTCTACGCCAGCCACGCTATTTGCGCCTTCTGCAACACTTTGCGCCATGGTTTCAATGTGTCCGTACATTGAATGATAAAGTACTAATACTTTGACCATTTTTGGTTCCTCTCTTGGATGTTTAGGTGCTGGATCATTACCCACTATCTTTGCGAAGAAATTACTCAGTAATCCCACGTGATGCTCCACAACCCTGGACAGTTGCTTAGTTAAAGATTACATCCTCGGCCTATTATCCCCTGTTAACAACCGCAAACTTTTGACCGCTTCCTTCAGTTTTTTCGAACCTTTTTTGCACAGCGTGTCCTGGGGTCTGAATGATAAATAGGCTGTTAACTGGCGGTAAAATGGCTGGCTTAAGGCCTTGTGTAGAGGGTTTTTTAAGTTATTTTTTTCTAGTGCTATGATTTATATGCTTATTTTATCTTTACTTTTTATCAAAATTTTCTTAACAAGATGATAAATTCTTTCCGCTATCAGCGCGATCCTCCCTCCCGTATTGTAAGTTCCAGCAGCACAACAACCGATGACGAAACATAACCATACATTCTGGAAACAGGCTCTGAGAGGAAATAGAAATGTCTAAACTTGATCTGCTCGATCCACAGAACTCCGCGCTGATTTTTATCGATCATCAACCGCAAATGTCCTTCGGCGTTGCCAATATCGATCGCCAGCAGCTTAAAAATAATACCGTTGCCCTGGCGAAAGCGGGCAAGGTTTTTAACGTGCCGGTGATTTACACCTCAGTAGAAACGGCCAGCTTTAGCGGCTATATCTGGCCGGAATTACTGGCGGTACATCCCGATGTCAAACCTATTGAACGTACCTCCATGAACTCCTGGGAAGATGCCGCCTTTGTCGATGCCGTGGAAGCCACGGGGCGTAAAAAACTGATTATCTCCGCCCTGTGGACTGAAGTCTGTCTCACTTTCCCGGCATTGATGGCGCTGAAGGCGGGTTATGAAGTGTATGTGGTCACTGACACTTCCGGCGGCACCAGCGTAGATGCCCATGAACGTTCTATTGACCGTATGGTGCAGGCCGGTGCCGTGCCGGTTACCTGGCAGCAGGTGTTGCTGGAGTACCAACGCGACTGGTCACGCAAAGAGACTTACGATGCGGTGATGGATTTGGTGCGCGAACACAGCGGGGCCTACGGTATGGGCGTCGATTATGCTTACACCATGGTGCATAAAGCCCCGGCGCGACAGGCTTGATCTTACTCTAGCCGTGACTTGACGCCGACCCCGCATCAGGGGTCGGCAGGAGATAAACATGCGTAATCCATCTGTATCTGGCTGGTCGTCGGCCGTAGTTCCACGGCCAACTGTCCGTTGGCTGGCGCTGCTGGCTCTGTGTGCCGCCTATCTGCAAGGCGGGCTGGTCAAACTGTTTGATTTCTCTTCGGCCATTGCTGAAATGCAACATTTTGGGCTATCACCGGCAGCGCCGCTGGCGGCGGCGGTGATTGTGCTGGAACTCGGTGCCTCAGCGCTGATCCTGACTGGCCGCTATCGCGGGTTAGGGGCGTTAGCGCTGGCGTTGTTTACCTTTAGCGCCAATTTGATGGCCAATAATTTCTGGTCGCAGCCGCTGGCGCAGCGTGGAATGGCGATGAACGGTTTTTTTGAACATATCGGTTTGGTCGGGGGTTTTGTTTATGTGGCCTGGGAAGATTTACGGCAAAAAAGGTGAGCCTGAGATCTGTCTGGCATGGTCAATTGCCACCAAAGGCTTCGATGTGGGTAGTTATCGGGATTTTGTTGCCGGGTAAAAGCAAACTTACCCCCTGCCAGGGGTAAATCCGCTTTTACCCTTGGCCGAGGGTTAAAACGGCGAGGCCTTGACACCGGTCCAGAAGGTGCCGGTTTCTTTTACCGTCAGGAAATCTCGGTTCATTTCATCCAGGGTACGTTGCGGGTCAACATCGCCAAAAATCTCCGGATGGAAGGTTTTGGCAAAAAATTCGGCAACCAGCAAGTGCCAGGGGCTTAAATAGAGATTTTGCCAGACAGCATAGGTTTTCCCGTTGCGTACCGCCGGTAAACCGGAAATGATCGCGTCTTTTGACAGCGATTGCACAAAACTTTGTTGTGCGCTTTGCCTGCTGACTTGCGGACCTAACTGCAGAGACTCCGGCGTATCGGGACCCGCCATGCCGGTGGCGAGATAGATATCCGGATTGGCGGTAATGAGCACTTCCGGGCTGATCTGACCAAAAACAGCGGGAAACTTACCGGCAGCGATATTGCGTCCACCGGCAAAGGTAATTAAGTCGGCCAGATTACCGTGTCCTACCGTGGTGCAGCACTCTGCCCTGCGGCCAAGATGCAACTGAAGCATCACCGAGGGGTTGGCGGGAGCCGCAGCCTTCAGGCGATCGCTAATCACCGCCATATGCTGGCGATAAAAAGCGATAAATTTCTCGGCCTTGGGCTGATCGTCCAATACTTCGCCAAGAATACGCAGGCTGGGCACGGTGTTGTTTAATTGATCGACACGAAAATCAACATATACCAGCGGAATATGGGCCTGATCCAGCTGCAACTCGAGCTGGTCCTGATTGGGCAGTTTTTTCGCATAGACCGGTAAAATCACCACATCGGGATGCAGAGCTATCACCTTTTCGACGCTGATATCGGCAAAGTTGGATTGACCAATAATCGGGATGCGGGCGATATCGGGAAATCTGGCGACGTAGCTGTTCCAGGTCTGTTTATCGAAATGCTGCAGGTCAGCCGGCCAGCCCACCACGCGTTTTAGCGGATTTCCCTCTTCAACCAACGCCAGCGTGTAAATCATCCGGCCTTCGCCAATGACAATGCGCTGAGGATTGTCGGGAATGACCACCTGGCGCTGCCTGATATCAGTAAGGGTTTTTGCCTGGCTGATGGTTGTCAGCAACAGCAGCGAGACCACAAGAAAGCGCTTGAGCATAAAAAATTATCCCTGAATGTTGGCGGGTGAGGAGAACTGGTTTCTTGTCCTGCGACCGGGTTATACCTATTGAAGGTGTCGGACACTTCGATCACTGAGTGCGGAGGCAAAGACGACGGCAGAAAGTAACGTCACCTGGTGAGCGCAAGCCGAAAAAATGGGTTTCATGGTTTTGCTATCTATATGGATTCTGTTTATTTGAAAGAAAATGGTAATGGTATTAATTCGTGTTATCAACATTAATATCCATCGAAGTTAAACGAGGGGACGTCAGTCTGTCAGAAGGCAGATTAGTGTCGATTTTTGGCAACTGTGGTGGGGTTATCAAGAAGCAACGCTGGATGTTATTGCCTTCTCACTTTGCCGGTTAGGTGTCTTGAATACTGCCTGATTTTTTGATATTCAACCAGATGCAAGCAACTATGTTTGCTACCCAATCTCCATCATGACCTACACTCTACCCGTGAGAACCGATTAGCGCCGGTTTGCCATCCGCGGGACTCAAAATCTGCCTAATCCAGGTCACTTAACCGCGCTATTTTCAACGTTAATAACCAATACTACTAACAGCATAGCGATCCCTGTGTTTAATGACATAAACAAAATTATTTTTATAACGATATTAAGGGGAAGGGAATGTTAAAAGCTTTTAATTCTGTTATCTATCTACTGCTGACTTTTTGGCTGCTCCCGGCTTTAGCGCAGGAGACCAAAAGCGCTCCGATCCCGGTGGCGGGCGGCATCACCTATCAGTTGATCGGCAGTTGGGATGTCGCGCGGTTAAATAAAATTCTTACCAGCGATACACCAGCGTTTTCGGGGGTAGATGTCAAATATACCCCGGCGCGCAATGCGGTAAAACTGTATCGCGTTACCTATCCTTCGGTGATCCCGGAACACGGCAATAAACCGACCCTCACCTCTGGCCTGCTGGCGATCCCCGATACCACCGACAAGTCATTGCCAATGGTTTCCTATCAGCATGGGACCGTATATGGCAAACATCAGGTGCCTTCTTTCCCGGAAGAGTCGCCAGAAACGCAGTTAATGATCGCCCAGTTTGCCGGGCAGGGCTATCTGCTGACTGGCGCTGACTATTTTGGCCTGGGGATCTCCGGCGAGCCTGAAGGTTATATGGTGAAAGGCAGCCATCAACAAGCCACCTATGACATGATTAACGCATCACGGCAGGTGCTGGCGCAGATGAAGCTGGCGGATTCTCGCCTGTTTTTGGCCGGTTGGTCACAGGGCGGCTTTGTAACCATGGCCTTGCTGGAGAAGCTCGAAGGTATCGGCATGAAAGTGCAGGGGACTGCCACCGCCAGTGCGCCGCTGGACGTTTTTGCCCTGCTGAACGGCTTTTTGTCCTTTCCACGCAAGTTTGATGCTAACTGGTTAAATAGCATCGTGATCCTTTCCTCTTTTGCCTATGAAAACTATTACGGTATTCCAGGCCTGGCCCACTCGGTGCTGACCGATGAATATTATGATGTGGCTAAAAAAGCCTACGATCGTCAGCCATTTAATCCGGCGGATATTCCTCAGGACCTGCATAAACTGATCCGCCCGGAATATTTCAATGCGCAATATTTTGCCAATTCAGCCTATGGTCGGTTGATTGCCTCTGCACAGGCATATCGTTGGGTGATCGCTTCTCCGGTGCATAATTACTACGGTGAGAGTGATGAGGCGATTACCATTGGCGTGGGTAAAATGGCCATGACCTATGCGCAGTCAATGGGTTCCGGCAACATGCAGGTTGAAGCCATCTCCACCGGTAAAACCACCCACCGAGGCACCTTTGCCACCGCCGTACCGCTGTGGAAAATCTGGTTCGACAGTAAACGCTAATCGGTTATGAAATAGCCCGGGGCCATTGATCTTGCGATCAATGGCCCTTTTCCGTTTTGTCGATCACCGGGAAGGTGGCGGCCAGATGATCGATAAATGCCCTGACCGCCGGTGGCAGTCCTCGACGAGTGGTAAAAACCAGATGCACAATTCCCGCTTGTCCTCGCCACGGCTGAAAAACGCGTACCAGTTGCCCCTTGGCCAGATATTCTGTGCAGGTGTGATCCGGCAGGAGCGCAATACCTATGCCGGCGACCGCAGCGGCGCGAACCGCGGCAAAGTCACTGCAGGTCATCCGTGGCTGATGGCGGATTAGCAGGCTGTTGTTCTGCGGATCGGCAAGCTGCCAGGTGATCTCTCCCGATTCATCGCTGGTGCCCAATGTTGGCCACTGGGTGAGGGTGTTGATATCACTGCTTAGGGTGTTTGCCAGCTGCGGACTGGCCACCAAGATGCGATAGGACTCACCCAGCGAGCGCATCACCATATCGGCATCGCTGGTCAACGAAGTACGCACGCGAAGTGCCACATCAATGCGTTCATTAATCAAATCCACCGCCCGGTCGCTAGCGATAATTTGAAGTTTTACTCTGGGATAACGGTTGAGAAAAGTGGGGACATTGTCCTGGATAATCTCCACCAACCCGGTAGGGCAACTAAAGCGTACTGGCCCGTAGGGTTCGGTTTTCACCTCCGCGACCACGGCTTCTGCCTGTTCTGCATCCAGCAGCAGTGTGCAGCAGCGTTCATAGAAAGCCTGGCCGATATCCGTGACCCGAAACCGGCGGCTGGAACGTTCAATCAGACGCACGCCCAGCCGCTCTTCCAGTCCGGCCACTCTTCGGCTCAGCTTGGATTTCGGCTGATGGATAGCCCGGCTGGCCGCGGCAAATCCACCGTGAGAGACCACCTGCACAAACCAATAGTAATCGTTAAAATCTGCCCGCATCATTGTTCTCCTTTTGGAACGATGCAACCCACTTTTGCCAGCTATTCAGGTTATCGTTGCAGATATATTCTCCTTCCTATGACGAAGGGTCGTCAATAACAGGAGATATACCATGAGCAACGAATTCAATAAAAAAGTCGTTATTGTTACCGGTGGCACCAGTGGTATCGGTCTGGCAACGGCAAAAGCCTTCTCTGAGCAAGGGGCCTATGTGTTTATTACCGGTCGTCGTCAGGACGCCATTGATGCCGCTGTCCGTGAAATTGGTGGTCAGGTAACGGGCGTACGGGCTGATATGAGCAGACTGGAAGATATCGACCGTTTGTACGATGCCGTTCAGCAAAAACACAGCCATATTGACACCGTTTTCGCCAATGCTGGCGGCGGCGAATTTGCGCCACTGGGGGCAATCAGCGAGGCGCACTTTAACAGCGCATTTGACACCAATGTGAAGGGGGTGCTGTTTACCGTGCAGAAAGCGTTACCCCTGATGCGTGACGGCGGTTCAGTGGTACTGACGTCATCAACCACCAGTATTTCCGGTACCCCGGCCTTTAGCGTCTACTCGGCAACCAAAGCGGCGGTACGAAGCTTTGCCCGCAACTGGATTTTGGATTTGAAAGAACGTCATATTCGCGTCAATGCCATTAGCCCCGGGTTAACGGAAACTGCCGGATTGAATGAACTGTTTGGCAATGGTGAACAGGCCGAAGGCACCAAGTCATATCTGGCGGCGCAGATCCCGGTCGGGCGGATAGGTCAACCCGCAGAGATCGCCCAGGCGGTGCTTTTCCTCGCCTCGGACCGAGCCAGTTTTGTGAATGGCGTGGAGCTGTTTGTTGATGGCGGTCAGGCGCAGATCTGAGGTGACAAGCCCACTTGATTTATTAAGTGGGCTTGTCAGACTGCTGACAAAGTCCATTATTAGGGAGAGTGCACCGTTGGGGTCGTAGCGGGCTTGCCCGCCGGAGCGCCCCTAGGTGTGCTATGCCCGGGTATCTCGATCATCAAGACGACGTTGTCATCAAACTCACAAGCCCACTTGATTTATTAAGTGGGCTTGTTGGCTTATCCGCAGTTGCAGGCCTTAAAATAGACATGACGCCGGGAATTCTCCATTTCTCGCTGTATCAGAGGGGGGTAGTCAGCCAGGCTTCCAGCCTCATCAGCGTCGATTCTTTTGGGCTGTCTTTATTCCAGACCAGATAGTAAGTTAAGCTTCCGCAGTCCAATTGATAATTGTCCATGGCGATCAGTGAGCCTGAACGCAGCTCATCTTCCACCAGTACCCGTTGTGCCAGAGCAATACCTTGCCCTTCCAATGCAGCCTGGTAGGCTAGCGCCGAACTTTCCATTTCTCGCCGATGCGGCAGGGTGTTCATATCAATCCCGAAGGCACTACACCACAGTTGCCAATCATCAGGACGCCCTCGCACCATCAGTAGTGTGTGCTGCGACAACCCGTCGAGATCCCTATTCGCTTTACGTCCTTCCGTTGGGCGGCACACCGGCATCAGCACATTTTTCACCAATGCAGTGGCGTGGCGCTGTGGCCACTCTCCGTTACCCAGTCGAATAGCCGCGTCACAATCCATGTCGTCATCCCACTCTGATGCGGTGGTCAGGCGGACGTCGATATCGGGATAAGCCATTTGGAATTTGGCCAGCCGTGGAATAAGCCAGCGGGTGGCGAAAGTAGTAAAGGAATGTAAGCGGATCACCGCCCGTCCGGCGTTGCGCTGGAGCACCTGACCTGCGCGGCGCAGACCCTCGAAGTGTACACTGATTTGCTGGAAATAAGCGTTGCCGGGGAGAGTAAGGATTAACCCGCGCCCCTGTCGCTGAAAAAGCGCGGTACCGAAGTGCTCTTCCAACAGACGAATCTGTCGACTTACTGCGCCTGGTGTCACCGACATACTTTCGGCAGCCGCACGAACACTTCCTGTTCTGGCAACAAATTCAAAGGCGAGTAAAGCATTTAACGGGGGAAGCTCGCGCATAGATTATGACCGTTTAGTTTTTCTCAACAATCGAGCAATTTTAATCGATTGTTGGCAAATAGCTACTGCCGCATTATCAGTCACGTCAAACGCACTCGGTAATAATCTCTGCCTGTGCAACTCCGCTGAGGTTCAGCGTCCCCCTGTGTAGGAATAACTTTCGATGATTAAAGTGACTAACCCTGCCGATGGCAGCATTGTCGGCCAAGTGCCTTGCATGGATGCAGCAGAAGTGGCCTCTGCCATTAACCGGACCTGTGAGGCATTCCCCGCCTGGGCGCGCAGAACGGCTAAAGAGCGTGGAGACCTGTTACGCGGCTGGTACGATTTGGTGCGCGCTGACAAACAGGTTTTTGCTGAACTACTGGTGAAAGAGAACGGTAAATGTTTAAGCGAAGCACTAGGTGAAATTGAATATGGGCTGGGCTTTATCGAATGGTATGCCGAAGAAGCCAAGCGCCTGAACGGTGACACCTTGCCGTCTCATGATCCCAATGCCACGGTATTGATCGTAAAAGAGCCGGTCGGCCCGACTGCCGCTATCACACCCTGGAACTTCCCGTTTATGATGATCACCCGCAAAATCGCCACCGCATTGGCGGCGGGTTGCACTATGGTGATCAAGCCGGCGGAAGAGACACCGTTGACGGCCTACAAACTGTTAGAATATGCACGACAAGCGGGCATTCCCCAGGGCGTATTTGAGATGGTGAGCGGTGATGCGAAAGCTATCGGCGAAGCCTTCACTAAAGACCCGCGCATCCACAAAATCTCTTTCACTGGATCGACTCGCGTAGGCAAGCTGTTAGCGCAAAGTTGTGGCGAAACCCTGAAAAAGATGACCATGGAATTAGGTGGAAACGCGCCCTTTATCGTCTTTAACGACAGCCCAATTGCAGAGACTGTTGCCGGGTTGGTCAGCGCCAAACTACGTAACTCCGGTCAGGTGTGTATCTCGCCTAACCGTGTCTTTCTGCAAGACGACATTTACGACCAATTCGTCGAGCAGTTGGTGGCTGCGGTCACTAAAATCCCTGTTGATCAAGGGATGCAAAAAGATTTTGTTGTTGGCCCTCTGATTAACCAGATGGCGATTGATAAAGTCGCCACGCTGGTTAACGACGCGGTGCTCAACGGCGCCACAGTGCGCCTTGGTGGTAAACCGCATCAGAAAGGTGGCTTGTTCTATGAGCCGACCATTCTTTGTGATCTGGATGAAACCTTTGCCGTGCACAATACGGAGATCTTTGGACCGGTATTTGCTATCTATCGCTTCAGCACGGAAGAAGAGGCGATCCGCTGCGCTAACAACACCGAATACGGTCTGGTGGCCTATGCCTGGACACGCGATCTGGGCCGTGCTTTCCGTCTGTCTAAACAGTTGGAGGCTGGCATGGTGATCCTCAATTCAGGCTCAGTGGGCACCGCATCAGTGCCGTTCGGTGGTATTAAGCATTCCGGCTATGGTCGTGAAGGCGGTCACTACGGCATTGAAGAGTATGTCCATGTCAAATATGTTCTGATGGCGGGTCAAAACCGCTAACACCTCTCAGGGGGAGCGCCATTGCCGCCATAATTGCTGCCAGTTAACTCAGTAAGGCGAAAAGGGTGTTTTTTCCTGATGCCTGGCCTGTCACCGCTGTATCAACTGTGGGGCCGGTGTTTATTGCAATTTCGACGGCATGCAGCAATTTTCAGCGGGGTACATTTGTGGAGCCTGAGTGATAAAGCATACTCCGTTGACCTCTTTTGAAGTGAATCCCTGCTTTGCGCTAGCAAAATAGAAATAAAAAAAACTGGCTTGTTACGGCCAGTTTTTAAAAATGACAAAGGCGCAGGTATATTTTACCTGCTCCCTCTTAGCGCATCGTCACAAACTCTTCCGCCGCAGTAGGGTGGATGGCAACGGTATTATCAAAGTCTTTCTTGGTCGCGCCCATTTTGACTGCGACCGCAAAACCTTGCAGAATTTCATCCATACCAAAGCCAATGCCGTGAATGCCGACGATTTTTTCTTCTTCGCCGACGCAAACCAGTTTCATCCGGCAGGGTTGGCGATGCTGCGTTACGGCGGTGTACATGGCGGTAAACGACGATTTATAGACTTTTACCTGATCGTCGCCGTACTGTTCTTTAGCCTGTGGCTCGGTCAGACCCAGCGTGCCAATAGGCGGATGGCTAAAGACCACGGTCGGGATCAGGTTGTAATCGAGATGTTCTTCCGGCTTGTTGTTAAACAGGCGTTCGGACAGACGACGTCCGGCGGCTACCGCCACCGGGGTCAGTTCTACCGCGCCGGTGTTATCACCAACGGCATAAATGCCTTTGACGCTGGTGTTCTGGTATTTATCGACTTCGATATAGCCTTTGGCGTTGGTTTTTACGCCGGTGGCCTGCAGATTAAAGTTGTCTGTTGCCGGCTGACGGCCAATGGCCCAGACCAGGCAGTCAACCTCAAAGCTTTTGCCGTTTTCCAGTTTCAGCGTCAGGCTGCCGTTGTCATTTTTCACCACTTCCTGCGGGATAGACTCCGGATGCAAGGCCGGTCCTTCGGTGTTCATCACTTCCACCAGGGTTTCGATAATCATTGGGTCAAAGCTGCGCAATGGCGTCTGTTTACGCACAAACAGATGGGTTTCTGCGCCCAGGGCGTTCATGACCCCGGCGATCTCCACGGCAATATAACCCGCGCCGACTACCGCGACGCGCTGCGGCATTTCCTTTAAATCAAAGAAACCGTCGGAATCGATACCGTATTCTGCGCCGGGAATTTGCGGATGGCTTGGACGGCCGCCGGTAGCGATCAGAATATGGTCGGCGGTGATGGTTTCACCGTTCACTTCTACCGTATGGTCATCGACAAAGCGCGCAAAACCGCGGATCACCTCGACGTTGTTTTTACCCAGCACATTGTCATAAGAGGTGTGGATACGATCGATATAAGCGGTACGGTTGGCGACCAGGGTTTTCCAGTTAAAACCGTTAACCTGGGTATCAAAGCCATAATCCGGGCCGTAGTTACGAATAGCTTCAGCAATTTGCGCCGCATGCCACATCACTTTCTTTGGAACGCAACCGACGTTGACGCAGGTACCGCCGAGGGCTTTTGCTTCGATAATGGCACATTTTTGTCCATACATGGCTGCGCGGTTGATTGATGCGATACCGCCGCTGCCGCCGCCAATTGCCAGATAGTCATAATGTTTGGTCATCGAATTTTCCATAAGTTAAGAAGGCCGGGAAGCTGTTGTTCCCAAAATATATTGGTATAGAGTTTAACGCCAGATTCGATTTTGTCGCAAAGTTTGCAACGATGATTGTGATAGGTTGGGCAGGAATGATGGCCGAAGCAGCGCTTCGGCCAGGCAGGGCCGGACTTACTCGGGGACGACCCATTTAACCAGTTGATGGCCGTGGCCGTTGGGCACCAGCGCTTCCAGCAACCATGGCAACAAGTTGTTCATTTGCTGCTCGAGTTTCCACGGCGGATTTATCACGATCATGCCGGAGGCGGTCATGCCACGTTGATCGCTGTCCGGACGTACGCCCAGCTCAATCTGCAAAATACGGCGAATGCCGGTGGCTTCCAGTTCGCGCAGCAGGCGTTTGATTTGCTGACGCATCACCACCGGATACCACAGCGCATAGGTGCCGGTAGCAAAACGTTTGTAGCCTTCTTGAATGCCTTTTACCACATCCTGGTAATCGGTTTTCAGCTCATAAGGCGGATCCATCAGGATCAGCGCGCGACGGCTCGGCGGCGGTAGCTGCGCTTTGATTTGCTGATAACCATCGGCACGCAGTACACGGGCGCGGGCATCTTTCTGAAACTCATTGCGCAGCAACGGGAAATCGCTGGGATGCAGTTCGGTCAGATGCAGTTTGTCATATTCGCGCAGCAACTGGCGGGCGATCAGCGGCGAGCCGGGATAGTAACGCAGGCTTTCATTGCGATTAAAGTGTTTGACCGCCGACATATAGGCCGCCAGCTCGGCGGGTTGGTCATCGCGCTGCCAGATACGGGCAATACCTTCGAGGTATTCACCGGTACGTTCGGCATGTTCACTACTCAATTGGTAGCGCCCGGCACCGGCGTGGGTATCGAGATACAGAAAGGGTTTGTCTTTTTCTTTGAGGGATTCAATGATTAGACTTTGTACGCTGTGTTTTAAAACGTCGGCATGGTTGCCTGCATGAAAACTGTGGCGGTAACTCAACATAGTGTTTTTACGTTTTCCGAATAATGTATAGTGACAGTAAAATCAGTAGGTTACCGAAAGTTTATACTGTGCAAGGATGCCATGCTTTGCCGAATTGCGGCGTGATTGTCAGCGCTAATTTCTCAATACAAAGCATATCATGTTCCCTAGTATAAACCCTTCTGGCAACGGCATGCTAACCTCTTAGTAGGCCGCTATTTTTTGTTTATTTTAAGGAGTTCTTTATGTCTGTTTCTGCACGCAATCAGCTTACCGGTGTTATCGCTTCGCTTTCCGAAGGCGCAGTTAATGATGAAATTGAAATTCAACTTAATGGTGGAGGAAAATTGGTGGCGGTAGTCACCCAGTCAAGCTCCCATACCCTGGGTTTGACCCTCGGTAAAGAAGTGACGGCGTTAATCAAGGCGTCCTGGGTGCTGTTGGCGACGCCGGACAGCGATCTGGTCTTCTCGGCGCGTAACCAGTTTAGCGGCACCATTACCTCGCTGGAAAAAGGGGCGATCAATGCCACCGTAGCCATCAAAACCGACGATGGTCTGGTGTTGACTGCGGTGATCACCAATGACAGCGTCGATGATATGGCGTTGGCCAGCGGCTCGCCAATTATTGCTCTGGTCAAGGCGTCCAGCGTGATCCTGGCGGTGAAAAAGTCCTGAGGAGCCGTGAGCGGGCAGCATCTTGACCCTTGATTTTCGCGGCGCCTGTCCTCATGTTAATAGGTATCGCGCTTCACTGATAATGTCTCATACTGATTAATCGGCCCGCGGCGCGTCGATGCAAGTACCGCCGCCGGCCGACTCTTAAGGATAACCAGGACTGCCCTATGACCCAATCTTCCTCAAACCATTCGTTAGCCCATAATCCGCTCCTGGAGCCGTTCGATTTACCGCCTTTTTCTGCTATCCGCCCGGAGCATATTGTTCCCGCCGTGAAGTCCGCCATTGATACCTGCCGTGCCACCATTGAACAGGTTGTCGCCGCGCCCGGTCCTTATACCTGGGACTCTTTGTGTCAGCCTCTGGCAGAAAGTGACGATAAGTTCAGTCGTATCTGGTCGCCGGTTAGTCATCTTAACGCGGTAAAAAACAGCGCCGAGCTGCGTGAAGCCTACGAGCAGTGCCTGCCGCTGCTATCGGAATTTGCCACCTGGGCCGGGCAACACGCCGGTTTGTATCAGGCCTACCGCGATCTGCGCGACGGTGATAACTACCCGGCGTTGACCCTGCCACAAAAGAAAGCCGTGGATAACGCCCTGCGTGATTTTGAATTATCGGGGATTGGCCTGTCGGCGGAGAAACAAAAACGCTACGGCGAAATCACTTCCCGTCTGTCCGAACTCGGCTCGACCTATAGCAATAATGTGCTCGATGCCACCATGGGCTGGAGCAAGCTGATCACCGATGTAACTGCCCTTGCCGGTTTGCCGGAAAGTGCGCTGGCGGCCGCTCAGGCGCTGGCTGAAGCCAAAGAACAGCAGGGCTGGTTGTTGACCCTCGATGCGCCGAGCTATTTGCCGGTGATGACCTATGCCGACAGTGGCGAGCTGCGCGAAGAGATGTACCGCGCCTTTGTTACCCGCGCCTCGGATCAGGGACCTCATGCCGGTCAATGGGACAACAGCGAAGTGATGGCCGAAGTGCTGGCGTTGCGCCACGAGCTGGCTCAATTGCTGGGTTTTGACTCCTATGCCGATATGTCGCTGGCCACCAAAATGGCAGAGAATCCGCAGCAGGTTATCGATTTCCTCAATGATCTGGCCAAACGTGCCCGTCCACAGGGCGAGCAGGAGCTGGCGCAGCTGCGTGCCTTTGCCAAAGAGCATTTTGCTGTTGAAGAGATGAACGCCTGGGATTTGCCGTACTACGGCGAAAAACAGAAACAGCATCTGTTCTCTATTAATGACGAGCAGTTGCGTCCTTACTTCCCGGAACAGCGGGCGATTGACGGCCTGTTCGAAGTAGTCAAACGCATTTATGGCATCACCGCCAAAGAACGCCAGGGCGTTGATACCTGGCATAAAGACGTGCGTTTCTTTGACCTGTTTGCTGAAGACGGTGAACTGCGCGGCAGCTTCTATCTTGACCTCTACGCTCGCGAAAACAAACGCGGCGGCGCCTGGATGAACGACTATGTCGGTAGCCTGCGTCGTAGCAACGGCGAACTGCAAAAACCGGTCGCCTATCTGACTTGTAACTTCACCCGTCCGGTGGGCAGCGATCCTGCGCTGTTTACCCACAATGAAGTCACCACCCTGTTCCATGAATTTGGTCACGGCTTGCACCATATGCTGACCAAAATCGACACCTCCGGCGTTGCCGGCATCAGCGGTGTGCCTTGGGATGCGGTGGAACTGCCAAGCCAGTTTATGGAGAACTGGTGCTGGGAGCCTGAGGCGCTGGCCTTTATTTCCGGTCACTATCAGACCAATGAGCCGCTGCCGCAGGAAATGCTCGATAAAATGCTGGCGGCGAAAAACTATCAGGCGGCGCTGTTTATTCTGCGTCAGCTGGAGTTCGGCTTGTTTGATTTCCGCATGCATGCGCAATACTCTCCGGCGAAAGGTGCACAGATCCTCGAAACCCTGGCAGAGATCAAAAAGCAGGTTGCCGTGGTGCCGACACCGAGCTGGGGCCGTTTCCCTCATGCCTTTAGCCATATTTTTGCCGGCGGTTATGCGGCGGGTTACTACAGCTATTTGTGGGCGGAAGTGTTATCGGCAGACGCCTTCTCACGCTTTGAAGAAGAAGGGATTTTCAATCGTGAAACCGGCCAGTCGTTCCTTGATAACATCCTGTCGCGCGGTGGTTCAGAAGAGCCGATGGAGTTGTTTAAACGCTTCCGTGGTCGTGAACCACAGCTGGATGCTATGCTGCGTCATTACGGCATTAAAGGATAACAACATCCCGTGAGTGTGTTTTTAGCATGTGAAGAAGGCGCCGATGCAGGCGCCTTATCTATTCTGGCGCAGCGCTGGCAGCTGGTTTCCGATGCCGATGCCGTGATGGCGCTGGTGTTGACCGCCGAGCGGCTGGAATTGCGTAAGCGCGATGAGCCGAAACTGGGGGCGATTTTTGTCGATTTTGTCGGCGGCACCATGGGGCATCGCCGTCGTTTTGGCGGGGGGCGCGGTGAGGCGGTGGCGAAAGCAGTCGGCATTAAAGGCAGCTATCTTCCCGATGTGGTGGATGCGACGGCGGGGCTGGGGCGAGATGCCTTTGTGCTGGCGGCGCTGGGCTGCCATGTGCGCATGATTGAACGTAACCCGGTAGTGGCGGCTTTGCTGGATGACGGACTTACCCGCGGCTATCAGGATGGCGAAATCGGTCCCTGGCTGCGCGAGCGTATGACCCTGCTGCATGGTTCAAGTCTGACTGCGCTTAGCGAGATTTCACCGCGTCCCCAGGTGGTCTATCTCGATCCCATGTATCCTCATCGGCAGAAAAGTGCGCTGGTGAAAAAGGAGATGCGAGTATTTCAGGGACTGGTGGGGGCAGACGAGGATGCGGATGGCTTATTGGTCCCCGCACGACATTTGGCAACCAAACGTATTGTGGTGAAGCGCCCGGATTACGCACCGCCCATGGCCGATACGCCCGCCCAGGCGGCAGTCACCACCAAAAGCCATCGTTTCGATATTTATACGCCGCTTTAAGCCTCGCAGGCACCCTGTTTGATCCAGTGGTCTACCAACACCGAGTTCAACGGATGCGGCGACAACAAGCGGGATGACGAAGATTGCAGTAATGGTCCGGCGCGGCCAAGTAGCATTACCGGCAACCCCTGGATCAACCAATAGTTATACAGCGCCCGCTGACGTTCGCTCAGTGGGCTATCTGACCAGATCAGATAGTGCTCCATGGTAAAGGGCGATAAATCGGGTTCGCTCACCGCAGAGCGGATCAGCTCGACGTTAAGACCTTCCCCCGACAGGTTCAGCGCTTCCAGCCACAGCTCCAGCGAGTCATCATATTGCATCGGGATCAGCAGTACTCGCGGGCGATTGCGTTTGCGGGAGGACGCCATGACAAAAGTGGCATATTCAATGATGATGCTGTCCAGCAATCCCCTTTGCTGAATGCAAGCGGCCTGGCGGCTGGTGGACATAAACTCTCTGATCGGGCGCAAAACCTGTTTGACCAGGCAGCTGGCCGGATATTCGCGACCAAAGCGCCAGACTAAACGCCGTAGTTTTTGCAGTTCGCCTTCACCGAGACAATGCAGTATCTCCGCCTGTAAATCACGCCAGTTGCTGTTATGGCGAGGGGGACTATCGGCATCGTTGTGGGTTTGGGCGGGATCATGAGATTGGAGATGGGTATCGATCTGCGCGATCGGGATCCCGGCATTAACTTTTTGCACGATCAAATGCAGGCGGGTGAGATCGTTTTCGCTGTACCAACGGCTGCCGTTCTCATCACGCTGCGGATTAATCAAGCCATAGCGTTGCCAGGCACGCAAGGTAACCGGAAGCACACCACAAAGCTGGGCAGTCGTTTCAATATTGTAATGACAGGGCGTCACGGGCCCTTTATGCGAATAATGTCTTTCCATAAGTTAACAATTCCATTTGCTCAATATTCAGCCTTTAGCTATATGACAAAAAGGTTGCTTTGTATAGTAAGATTTAATTTGAGTTAAGTTTAATAAGTCAAACATTGAGCTAAATCAGTTAACGGCATGTAACAGAAAGCCGAGCCTGGATACATGTCGGCTTAAATAATATACATATTGGGTGAAATATAGACATTATGGAATAATCCCCGGCGACTTTAATGCTAAGCGACCGGGGATGTGTTCCGTTACTGCTTCTCGATACTTAAGGTTTGATTACCTTTCAGTGAGTGAATTTTACTCTGCGGTTCCTTCTTCATCGCGCAGAGGAACAATCAGCATATCGATATGAACGGTATTAATCAGCTGTCGTGCTGAAGACATCAGCTTGCTCCAGAAGTCCTGATGATGGCCGCAAAGCACCAAATCTACGTCATATTTTCTGATCGCATCCACCAGCACCTGAGCCAGATCGCCGCTGCCGCTGAGGGTCTGGGTAATCGGATAACCGGCATTTTCTGACAGTTCGGTCAGGGCATGATGGGTTTCTTCAGAGATGCGTTTTTGCATATCACCAAGATTGACATCAATCAGGCCGGTGTAGAGGTCCGAATAGTTGACATCGACGTGGATAAGAGACACTTTGGCATTGTAAGGCCGGGCCATAGAAACGGCTTTCTCAACCAGTACTCTGCTCTCTGGGGAGAGATCAACAGCAATAAGGATGTGTTTGTAAGCCATAAGAAACTCCTTCCATAAGTCAGTTAATGTTTATTCCGATTATTATCTGCGTATCTTCCTGCCGTTATCAATAATGTACCACCGCAATACTGACGCAAAATGTCATCAGGATCACAACAACCCAAGATCGGCGTGTTAACTCACAAAGTGGACATTTTTGTGTCATAAATCGCTTTTTTGACCATAACATAATTCAAGTATAGCGCTAAGCCGCCGATGATAATGATACATCCTGTGGTCAAATGATGAGCAACGGGTCGTGGGGGGCGCTGGTGAGAGAAAAGATCACTATTTTGTCCCCGCTTTATCGTTCATTTCCTACAATTAATAATGAGCCGACGCGTAGCGTGTTTTATCAGGTACACGCCGAGATGACTGACCTGTAAAGGTCTGGGGGAAGGGCAGATGGTTGCCCGGGGGTATCGTGCAATATGCAGAGAGTCAGGGCGAGAAACTCACAGGCTGTTGTTGTCGGGTTGATGTCGCCTTAAGGGGGTATCATGATCAGTCCCACTGCGCTATTTTGGGCTTTGTGTGTGGTATGTGTGATAAATATGCTGCGTTATTACTCTTCTCTGCGGGCATTACTGGTGGTGTTACGTGGCTGCGATCCGCTTCTTTATCAGTATGTTGATGGTGGCGGTTTTTTTACGGCTCACGGGCAACCCAGCAAGCAGATAAGACTGGTGCGCTATATCTATGCTCAACGCTATGTCGATCATCACGATCCCGAGTTTATTCGCCGCTGTGAGCGCGTTCGTGGCCAGTTTGTTCTGACCACCGGCTTATGCGGGTTAATTCTGGTCAGTATGCTGGCAATGCTGATTTGGTATTAAATCGCGGATTATCATCTGGCGTTACCCTGGCGAGTAAAAATGGCAGGACCCATGGAACATAAGGAAGATGGAATGAGAGTGGCACGACAGTGAATCATTATCGGGGTATTGAAAACTAAAAGGCGGCGCAATATCAATTGCACCGCCTTTTTTATTTGCCGCGAATACCGGCTTTCGCTATGTGATTAAATCAGTTTTAGCGACAACCAGTAGAGTGCGCCGGAAAGTACAATGCACACCGGCAGGGTCAGTATCCAGGCCATGGCAATGTTTTTAACCGTGCGACTCTGTACACCACCGCCGTCGACCAGCATGGTGCCCGCCACTGCGGAGGACAACACGTGCGTGGTAGATACCGGCATGCCGGTATAGCTGGCGATACCGATAGACACTGCGGAGGTGACCTGCGCAGAGAGACCCTGTGCGTAAGTCATGCCCTTTTTGCCAATCTTCTCGCCGATGGTGGTGGCGACACGTTTCCAGCCAATCATGGTGCCCAGCGCCAAAGCCAGCGCGACGGCAACAATAATCCAGATGGGCGCATACTCAACGGTTTGCAGCAGATCGCTATGCAGATCGCCAAGGAAGCGCTTGTCGGCGCCACTGGTTTCATCCAATTTGGCGGCCCGGTCTGCGGTATCCGCCACGCACATCAGCAGGCGGCGCATATGGCTGCGTTGCTCCGGTGCCAAATCATTGTAGCTTTGCAGGTTAGTCAGCAGTTCCTGAGCGCGGTTGATGGCATCCATGGCGTGGCCGTTGTTACAGTGGAATTCCGCCACGGCACTCGGTGCCACGTCCGTTGGCGCAGGCACCAGCGGGGTCTGTGCCACCACATGCGGCAGGGCATCGGCGTGCTGTTGATAATATTGCTGCAAATGTGAGACGGCATCACGGGTACGAGTAATATCGTAACCTGTCGCGTTCATATTAAGCACAAATCCTGCCGGGGCTACGCCAATCAACACCAGCATAATCAACCCGATACCTTTCTGACCGTCGTTCGCACCATGGGAGAAACTGACCCCGATAGCGGAAAGGATCAGCGCGATACGCGTCCAGAATGGCGGTTTTTTCTTACCGTCTTTCTTTTCACGCTCTGCCGGTGTCAGATGGATGCGCTGACGTTTTTGTGTTCCGTTCCAGCAGCGACGCAGCACAAAAATCATGGTCCCAGCCAGTACCATCCCGACGATTGGCGAGATAATCAGCGACAGGAAAATCCCAATCATTTTGGGAATGTTTAAGGCATCCACAACAGAACTATGCGTCATCAGCGCGTTGGTCAAGCCGACGCCGATAATTGCTCCGATAAGCGTATGTGAACTGGAGGCCGGCAGGCCAAGATACCAGGTTCCCAGGTTCCAGATAATTGCCGCCAATAGCATAGAAAACACCATAGCGAGACCATGCGTAGAACCTACGTTCAACAGCAAATCGGTTGGCAGCAAGTGCACAATGGCATAGGCCACGCTCAAGCCACCGAGAATAACACCCAAAAAGTTAAAGACGCCTGCCATCATTACGGCAAGCTGCGAGCGCATG
This sequence comes from Rouxiella aceris, assembly GCF_012933545.1. Lineage (GTDB taxonomy): Bacteria > Pseudomonadota > Gammaproteobacteria > Enterobacterales > Enterobacteriaceae > Rouxiella > Rouxiella aceris. The sequence continues at coordinate 211,690 of NZ_JAADJU010000008.1, forward strand.
GCACGCGTGTAAATCACTGTCGCTACTGCATTGGCAGTATCATGAAAACCGTTGATGGCCTCATAAAACAGTACAAAGAGTAGTGCGAGAATCAATAACAGGCCGGTATGGAAATCCAACCCGGCAAATAAATGCAGCATAATTGTTACGCCAGTTTGTGGACATGAACGCCACGCATTATCTGCGAGAACAGGGGGATGGGAAAAGAAAAATATGACATTTTTTTGACTAAACCCGGGTTAAACAACGAGCAAATAGCTAAAATGACGATATAACTCATTGAGTTACTGTTGATATTTTTTTCCTCACATTTCCTTACGAACAGGGTATTGAACCGCCGTTTTCTGGCTTATCGCCGGAGCAACGCATACAATCGTGCGCCCCGGCAGTAAGATTGGCGGCTTTTTGTTCGCCACCGCGGTGCGTTGCAAGGCAAATTGCCCGTGAGCAGACACTAACATAGCGTAATTTTGAGAGGTTTATGTGGAACAGTACGACGTTGTTGTCATTGGTGCCGGTGCGGCAGGAATGTTTTGCGCGGCGCAAGTGGGCCAGGGTGGCCGCAGCGTACTGTTGTTGGATAACGGTAAAAAGCTTGGCCGCAAGATACTGATGTCGGGCGGGGGGCGCTGCAACTTTACCAACCTTTATACTGAACCTGCCGCCTATCTGTCGCAAAACCCGCATTTTTGCAAATCTGCGCTGGCGCGCTACAGCCAGTGGGACTTTATCGATCTGATTAATCGCTATGGTATCGCCTGGCATGAGAAAACCCTGGGGCAACTGTTTTGTGATGATTCTGCCGAGCAGATTGTCACCATGCTCGAGCAAGAGTGTCAAAAGGGCCAGGTCACGGTGCGCCTGCGCAGTGAAATTACTGCGGTAGAAAAGGTTGAGCAAGGTTTTTGCCTGTCGGTGAATGGTCAAGATGTGAGCGCACACTCACTTGTTGTCGCCAGCGGGGGCCTGTCGATGCCGGGGTTGGGGGCTTCGCCATTTGGCTATCGTCTGGCCGAGCAGTTTGGGCTAAAGGTGTTGCCAACTCGCGCCGGTCTGGTGCCTTTTACCTTGCATAAACCGCTGCTGGAGCATTTACAGACGCTTTCCGGCGTTTCGGTGCCAGCGGTGCTGACGGCAGAGGATGGCACGGTATTTCGTGAAAATATTCTCTTTACCCACCGCGGACTGTCCGGACCTGCCGTTTTGCAACTTTCCAGCTATTGGCAACCGGGGGAGTATGTGAGCGTTAACTTACTTCCTGATGTCGATCTCGCCGCATTACTCGATGAGCAACGGCAGCAGCACCCTAATCAAAGCCTAAAAAACACCCTGGCGTTATGGCTGCCGAAACGGCTGGTGGAATGTTTGCAAACTCTGGAGCAGTTACCGGACGTTACCCTGAAACAGCTCAACCTGCCGCAACAGATGGCGCTGGTGGCACAACTGCAAAACTGGCAGGTGCAGCCAAACGGCACCGAAGGTTATCGCACCGCCGAAGTGACGCTGGGCGGGGTTGATACTCGTGAGCTGTCGTCGAAAACCATGGCCGCCAGCAAAGTCCCCGGCCTCTACTTTATTGGCGAGGTGGTGGATGTTACCGGCTGGTTGGGCGGGTATAACTTCCAGTGGGCCTGGAGCTCTGCCTGGGCTTGTGCGCAGGCTTTGATTTGAATACTACCGGCACTGACTGGCAATAACCTGGCAGCATAGCAACGGCTGGTGACGCGAAAACCCTGTCACCAGCCGGTATAGACTCCCCTGGCGGGTTAAGCGTTGTGCAACTCACCCCATACTGTTCAATTTAGCCATGATTTTATCGGACAGTGTCAGCTGTGCGCTGGCCAAATTCTCTTGTAAATGCTGCGGCGAAGAGGTGCCGGGGATCAGCAGAATATTGGGTGAACGCTTGAGCAGCCAGGCGAGGGCCACCTGCATTGGCGTCGCCTGTAATGAGGCCGCCACCTCGTCAAGCTGCGTTGACTGCAACGGCGAGAAACCGCCAAGCGGGAAGAAGGGAACATAGGCGATGCCCTGTTCTGCCAGTTGATCGACCAGCGCATCGTCCTGGCGGTTGGCCAGGTTATACATATTCTGAACGCAGGCCACTGCTGTCATCTTCTGGGCATCTTCTATCTGCCTGGCCGTAACATTGCTCAGGCCGATATGGCGAACCAAACCGCGTTCTTTTAGCGCGATCAGCGCCTCCAGCTGTGGCTCCAGCGATCCTTCTGATGGTTTATGGACGTCGAGCATACTGCGCAGGTTTACTACCTCCATCACTTCCAGTCCGAGATTGCGCAAGTTATCTTCCACCGCCCGGGTCAGATCTTCAGGGCTGAAGGCCGGGTGCCAGCCGCCTTTTTCATCGCGTCTGGCGCCGACTTTGGTCACGATACACAGATTGTCGGCATACGGATGCAACGCTTTCTTGATCAGTCTGTTGGTTTCATGCGGCCCGTAAAAGTCGCTGGTATCGATATGGTTTACGCCGCTAGCCACAGCATCCCGCAGCACCTGAATGGCCCGCGCTTCATCTTTTACCGGGCCGAAAACACCGGGACCTGCCAGTTGCATCGCGCCGTAACCTAAACGCCCTACCTGGCGGTCGCCGAGACGATAAATCATTGAGGGTTGTGACATGGCCATCTCCTGTGTGAGTGTTCATTGATTGTAGCGGCGTTCTTACTGTGTAACTATCCGGTGAAATCAGGACAAACTGTACGAGGTTACGCACAATGTCGATGGATATCGCTCTGCTGCATGCAGTGGTTGAAGTGGCGAAAGCCGGTGGATTTCGCGAGGCAGCGCGCATTACCGGCAGCAATGCCTCCCGGCTGAGTGATGCGGTGCGCCGCGCCGAGCAGCAGCTTGGTATCCGCTTATTTCACCGCACTACCCGCGCCGTGGTGCTGACAGAAGCAGGCAGAGCTTTGATCGAGCGTCTGCTACCGGCAATGAATGAGGTGAATGCTGCGCTGGATGCCCTCAATCGCTATCGTAATACGCCCGGTGGTACGCTGCGCCTGAATGTGCCGGTCAGCGCCACGCGGCTGGTATTGCCGGCGCTGGTACCGGAATTTCTTCGCCGCTATCCGGATATTCAGTTGGAGATTATCGCCGAAAGTAACGTACAGGATGTGTTTCGTGACGGCTGCGATGCCGGTATTCGTTATGACGAACGACTTGAGCAGGATATGGTTGCGATACCCATCGGGCCGCGTCGTCAGCGCTATGCCGCTGCGGCTTCACCGGCTTATCTTGACCTTAATGGGCGGCCGCTGCACCCGCGCGAGTTGATGCAACACCGTTGTCTGCGTGGCCGCTATGCCAGCGGCATTATGCCGGACTGGGAATTTGAGCGTGATGGCGAAAACCTTAGCGTGCAGGTCAGTGGCCCGCTGGTGGTTAGCGTCGGGGGCGCGGTAGATCTGGCGGTGACAACAGCGATTGCCGGGAGCGGTATTATCTATTTGTTTGAAGAGTGGCTGCAGCCGGCGATGGCCAGCGGCCAGCTGGAAGCAATATTGCAGCCGTGGTGGTTGTCGTTTTCCGGTCCCTATCTTTACTATAACGATCGTCGCTTGATCCCTGCGCCCTTACAGGCGTTTATCGACTTTGTCCGGGAAGACAATCTCCGACTTACCCGCTAAGACTTGGGTAGCGACGAGGCCTTAATCTGGTTGGTATAAGCTTGCGGGGGGACAGGTTATCCTCAGCAGATCGTCAGTGATCAAATTCTTTTAAATTACATCTAGACGACTGGTCTATTATTTGATAGTTTACCTACATGACGACGACAACCCAACTCCATAACAATGATATCCGCGAACACATCCTGGCAACCGGCCAACGTATTATGGCGGGCAAGGGATTCTCGGCTGTCGGATTGAATGAGATCCTCACTGACGCAGGTGTGCCAAAAGGGTCGTTCTATCACTATTTTGCTTCCAAAGAAGCCTTTGGTGTGGCGATGCTGGCACGCTATTTTGCCGACTATCTGGCAGAACTCGATAGCACGCTGAGTCAGCCGGGTCTCAATATGGCGCAACGACTGATGAATTACTGGCAGCAATGGCAAGCATCGCAGTCGTTTTTTGACTGTCAGGGCAAGTGCCTGGCGGTGAAACTGGGGGCTGAAGTGGCCGACCTTTCTGACAGTATGCGTCTGACGTTAAAATCAGGCACGTCAGGGATAATATCGCGGCTGGCGCAGGCATTAGCCGCAGGGGTGGCTGAAGGTTCTCTGGTTATTGATGATGAACCCGGCAAAGTGGCCGAAAGTCTTTATCAGCTGTGGCTTGGCGCAAGCGTTATGGTCAAGATTGTACGCACTACCGACCCGTTTGATTCGGCAATGCGCATGACCCGGCAAGTTATTCATCTCTCTCCTTAGGGGGGAGGGATAGAGAGCACAAACGAAATCGCTTTTTTTTATCCGGTAACTATACGACCGGTCTAATCCAAAACCTGCAATACTGGAGATGTAATATGAAAATTCTTATGGTTCTGACCTCACATGACAAACTGGGCAATACCGGACATAAAACAGGCTTCTGGCTGGAAGAGCTGGCAGCACCTTATTACGTCTTCAAGGATGCTGGTGCGGAGATCACCCTGGCTTCACCGCAAGGCGGCAACCCGCCATTAGATCCAAAAAGCAATGAGCCTGATTTTCAAACCGAGCAGACTCACCGCTTTGAGGCAGATTCTGCGGCCATGGCCCAACTGGCGTCGACTGTCCGTCTCGACAGCGTCTCGCAAGCTGATTACGATGCTGTTTTTTATCCGGGCGGTCACGGCCCACTATGGGATCTGGCAGAAGATAAGCACTCAATCGCGCTGATCGAAGCATTTCTGGCCGCAAACAAAGAGGTTGCCTTTGTCTGTCATGCACCAGGCGTACTTCGCCATGTAAAAACACCGGCAGGCAAACCGCTGGTGGAAGGCAAAAAAGTGACCGGCTTTACCAATACAGAAGAGGAAGCGGTAGGTCTGACTGAGATTGTTCCTTTCCTGGTTGAAGACGAGCTGATTGCCAAGGGCGGTATTTATTCCAAAGGCGCTGACTGGAGTTCTTATGTGGTCAGTGATGGTCTGTTGATCACCGGGCAAAATCCAATGTCCTCAACGGCGACGGCAGAACAGCTGATTAAGCAACTGGCGGAATAATCGATACCCATTCTATTTATAATTTTACCGCCCTTTCAGGGCGGTAAAACTGCTTCATAAACATACTAAAGGGGAAGTTATAATGCGTTTGCATTGTAGTATGGGCAGGCGAGGTCAACCCATAACCTTACGGATGGATAACCCGTGAGGACTGGAGAATAAAATAGGGTTACTTTAAATATTGCGGACGTTCTTTACGTGCCGAGTCTCGGCTCACTGAACGTAGCCAGACCATGATCCCCGCATCAATTCGTGATGCACTGCATCTGAAACCAAGGGGAAATATAGTTTATTCCCTGTTGCCCGGTGGGCAGGTGATTTTGTCGAGCAACTACTGAAGCTGTGACAAGAAGTAGATTCACTTAAAACGTCAAATCAGGACGACTACATTAACAAGCGGCCAGCGAAGCTGTTAGCTGCTATCAGCCAAGTTATTGAGCGCATAGCTTTAGACCCGCTTGGGGCACATTTCCTACGGGGAAATACGCCAGGCGCTGAAAATAAGCACTGGTTCCGTGCAAAATTTTTACCGCAATACCGTTTATTCTTTCGTTACAGCAATCAATACAAAACGATTGTGTTGCCTGGGTCAACGACGAAAATAACACCCAGCCTCCCGTCTCCAGGACGCTGGGATAATCTCTGCTAATAACGCACGCGGATCGGGTCCTTGACGGCGTGTAAGGTCAGCAGGCGCTGCAACGCTGAGATAGCGGTATCGGTCAGTTCATGACCTTTGGTCAATACCATCAAACCATTGCTGGTGCGGATATCCTCCTCCAACACCCAACCCGGAAGCAATTCGCCGATATGTACACTGCGCACAACGGCGACATTAGAACGGAAATCAGCCAGCGCTTTGATAATGTGCTCAGGGATCGGCGGTTTTACTGCGCGCAGGACGTCCCAGGCATTGCTCAGACTCCGTCCCCGTGAGGCATGGCGCTCGAGTTCAAGGGCTGCCCGCAGCAGATGGGCACCGCGGATCACCGTGATCGGAGCATCAGAGGGTGCCACCGTAGCCTGGTGACGAATAATCTCGGCCACTAACTCAAGGCGCGGGATGCGTGCCACCAAATTGCTGCCGACATCGGGATGATCCTGGAGAAGTTTTTTCTCTTCATCCGAGAGTTTTCGCTGCGCGGCATCGGCCTGCACCACGTCGGCGGGAATACCTACACAGCCGATTTGGCTTAACGAGGCGGCAATAGTGTATATCCATTCATCCGGCCACTTTAGTTCTGGCATGGCGTGGATAACACAGGATTGGGCGAAAGCCGAGCGCTGAAAAGCCCATGGTGCCACCATCGCCAGCATCTCGGTCAGCGTTTGCACCGACGCAGTCAGGGTGGTAGCCAGCAATTCCTTTTCCGCACAGATCAGGCGGTGCTGATTGACGGCGTCGTTAAGCGCCGCAACCAGTTCTTCCTTGGGGCAAGGTTTACAGAGATAGCGGAAGATGGCTCCCTTATTGATGGCGGCAATGGAGGATTCCAGATCGGCCTGCCCGGTGAGAAGCACGCGCACACTGTCGGGGGCGATCTCCCGCACTTTCGACAGAAAGGTGGCACCATCCATGCCCGGCATACGCATATCGGACATGATCACGGCAAAAGGTTTGCCCCAGCGGACGGCATCGAGGCCGGCTTCACCACTGGGAGCAACCACGACGTCGAAATCACCAAAGAGATTGCGCTCCATTGCGGCGAGCACATTGGGTTCATCATCTACACATAACACCCGAGGTAAGGCAGTTTCAGTCATCAAGATTTTCCTGCGTATGGGCGAGCATATTCTGCCATTGAGGCAGTTTATTCAGCACACCAGTTTTTTCCAGGTAGTCCAAATCGAGGACACCGTGATTGGCGAGCGCGACCGCGACATGTACGGTACCGGTCGCGCCAAAGTCTTTATCTGCACTAAGGGATGGTTGCATATGACGCGCCACGGCTTCGACGATATCCATAGGCAAACCCCATAAGGCGAGCAGGTAGGCGCTCACTGCGGCTTGCAGCGACGTTTCGCCGAGAACTGTCACTTCTTCGATGTCGGCCTGCCTTAGTTCGGGGATTAGCAGTGCAATTTTTGCCAGTAGCGCGGCGGTGGGTTCCAGCCCCTGATGACCGGAAATGCGAGCCGCCAGGGTAGAAGCCAGCAGGGCGCTACGTTGTAATCGGTCGACATAAGGGTCGGTCTTGGCGTCGGCAAACACTTGAGAAGCCAGAACCAGCAGCTTTACCTGTTCCAGTCCCAGGTGGGTGATGGCATTACCGATATCATGAATCAGCGTACCTCTGGCGAAATAGGCCGAATTGGCAAGCTGCATAATTTTGGCGCTTAGTGCCGGATCGCTGCCTATAAGCTCGGCAATCTGTCGGATATCACTGCCGGGATTGGCCAGCTGCCGGCATACTTCGCTGAACACTTTTGGCGCGGCAGGCAGTCGGCTGGTACGGCCCACGGCCCCGACCACGGCGGGATCCTGGAACATATCACGCAGAGCCAGCGCGCTGGCTACCATGGTTAGCAGCGTCGAGCTGTCACAGGGTTTGGCAACAAAGCGGTGAGCCACGTCCACCATTCGCAGGGTGGCGCTCGGCTCTGAGTAGCCGGACAGGATGATACGTATGGTGGCCGGCCAGCGGTTGCGTACTTGCGTCAGCAATTCAGCGCCATCCATAAAGGGCATGCGCATATCAGAGACCACCACGTCGGCTGGCAATTCCTCCAGCATCATAAGGGCTTCGTGGCCACTATTGGCAAAGCGACATTCCCAATCGCTCTCTTGCATCATGACCGCCCGCTCAATTCCGGAGAGCACCCGACTTTCGTCATCGACGAACATCACTTGCATACAGGGGATTCCTCTTTTTCGCAGCGAAGCGGCAACTGCAGAATGAAAGTCGTACCCACGCCTACTTCAGATTCACAACGGATGCGGCCTTTATGTTTGTCCACCACGGTTGAATAGACAATGGCGAGCCCTTGTCCCGTGCCTTTACCGACGGCTTTGGTGGTGAAGAAGGGATCGAAAATACGGCTGCGGATCGCCACCGGGATACCGCCGCCATCATCTTTGACGCGGATCTCCATATACTCGCCGTTGCGCATTACAGATACGATAATGCTGCCTTTCTCTTTGACTCCTTCCTGGATGGTATCGGCGATAGCGTGGGCGGCGTTCACCACCAGGTTGAGAATGGCTTGGCCAATCATATCGCGCAGACAGGGCAGCAGCGGTAAGTCGTCCTCGAAGTCTGTCTCAAGTTCTGATACGTATTTCCATTCGTTACGGGCAACGGTTACCGTGGTATTGATCACCTCACGCACGTCCACCAATTCCTTTTCGTCTTTGGAGGGGTGCGAGAATTCTTTCATGGCAGAAACGATTTTGGCAATATGGCCAAGACCCTCCAGTGACTCGTCCAGGGCGCTGGGGATCTGGCGGCGCAGGAAAGCCATTTTAGTGCGCTTGAGCAGCGCCTCGAATTCTGCCACGGTTGGCTCATCGGCCATTTTTTCCTGCGCGGCAGCGGACATCGCCATCGCCGAGTCCAACAGGCTAAGCAGAGCGATGGTAGCCGTTTTAACGAAACCCACATTGTCCGAGACGTATTGGGTTGGCGTATTTATCTCGTGGGCAATGCCGGCAGCGAGTTGGCCGATGGACTCCATCTTTTGCGCCTGCAGCAGCTGTACCTGAGTGAGACGTAGCTCGGCCAGGGCTTTTTCCAATTCATGCCGCTCGTTTTCCAACTCCAGGGTCTTGCGCACCACCACCTGCTCCAGACCGACATTTTGCTCGAGGATGGCAAAAGGCGTGGTGCTGCTGTGCCTCGCCTCTTGTGCAATGCGGCGCTTGAGTACATCGATGGTCTTGTCCCGCGCGGCGAGCTTGCGCTGATATTCGGCAGCGGTCAGTGCAGCAAAGGCTTCTTCAGTCAATATTCTATCCTCCAATGGCGATGCCTGTGAATGTCTGGTTCACGTGCAATCCGTTATATTGTTCGCCGTAGGTAGAAAAGCCCACCACCCGGTTCTGCACCATGATATCGCCGATCTGCTGCTCGAGTCCTTCTTGTTCGAACTGGAGACGACGCAAAATGCAATCGCAGCCAAGAATGACCGCGGGTTGCGGAATCGTCTCGCGGACCCGGACAAAGGCCTGCTCGAAGGTTTGCACCGGGTCCTTGGCTTTGCCGATAGCCACGATCAGCCCCGCCTCTATGGCGCAGTAGCAGGTGAGAGAGAGGTCCGGATTCCATTTCAGGATCGAACGGATATAGGGCTCATCGCCGAAAGAGAGCACCAGCGGATTGCGCGAGAATACTGTTGGTGTCAATTCCTGCACGCTGATACCCAGGGCATCGGCGTAAACCTGAGCAGCGGGTTCGCCGTTGATCTCGAGGATAAGTCGCTTCTCGGGATCGGCCTCGGTGATCACCAGCTCTACCTCACTGGCTTCGAAATGCTGCACCTTAAAGATGGTGACCGGTGCACTGGTTTCGATAACGGCGAATATGGCGGCGTCGGAAACAAACTGCCCATCGCCGTTATAGACGTAAGTTTTCTCGAAACGCAGATCATCACCAGCGGACCCGCCGACAATCGGAACGTTACCAATCTGCTGATAGAGGTTGGCAATAAGGCGTTCTTCGGCCATAGACAGGCCGTCAACCAGCAACAGACCAAAACGCTGCAGATTCGGCCTCGCCTCGGTATCATGGCGCAGCTTTTCGGCGATGTCGGCCACGGTTGCGGCGTAGTTCATCAATGGCTGGATCATAAAGGAGCGGGTGCGAAAGTTTGTACCCAGTCCGAGCCCGAGGATCCCCGAGTGCTGGAAGCCTTGTTTGCCAATCTGGCCAGAGGAGGTGCAACCAATACATTGACAGGAGAATACGTTTTTTAACTCCCGACCCAGTACCTCCAGATCGTAGTCCGGTGAACAGAAGAAAATAATAGTCTCTATGCCTTCCATGTCGAGCTGGCTGGCAAATTCTGCGACGGCCTGGCCAGGGTCCGGCGACTCACTGCTGGCATATTTGAGTTGGGTATTCACGACGAATTCTCCTGATTGTAATTATAAGTAGAAAGCTTCGCCTGCGAGCCTGCGTTCGATCTCTTGATCATTCTTTAAGCGATCGTGATGCAGATACATCAGGGGTTTGTTGCACAGATAGTAAAGATCTAGCATTTTATCTTATGTATTTTCCGGGCTAGTTTGCTGGCTGCTGCTCCGCCTCCAGTGCTTGCCATAGTTCCTGCAACGATGCCTGCTCAAGGGTGGCGTAAAGAGTAAATTCATCGATAACGCCACTACCCAGTGCGGCTTCAAATGCGTTTTTGTCGGGGTGACCGCGGCTGACACTGCTGGTATCGCCGCCCAGGTTGGACTGAAAAATCCCCGCCGCGCTGACCGGCAGAAAATCCTCATAGATAATAGGTTCAGCCAGTACATGGCCCGAGGCGATCAATGATTCTATCTCGCTGACCTTGGCCAGATTAATCGCCTGCCGATTGGGGCCGCGCAGATAGCGAAAGAAGCCCAACTCTTGCTGACGAAGGCTGGCGATATCATCGGGGAAGTCAGCAAATGCCTGCGCCAGCTGCGCCTGACGATCGACATTGCCGTCGCTTGGTACCGCAGAAGCAGCCAATAACAGCTTATCGTACAAGGCACGGCCTTTAGGGGTCAGAGCCTGTCCGCGTTGTTCAATTTCACCAAAGCGGGCGGTGTGAGTACCTGCCGTTTGGTCGGCAAACAGGATATTTTCGCTTAACGCCTTAAAGCTGGTCTGTCGCAACAATATTGGGCAACGGCGTGGCGGCGGCCCTTCGATGGTCTCTTTGGGAGCAATACCCTGCTGCGGCATGCGCCTTTGCACCTCATCAATATCCAGCGTTCTTGGCGTCAGATGATTAATATGCGGCCCTTTAAAACAGACAACGTCGGCAATCAGCCGATGCTGCTGTAACAGCTGTTGGTAAATGGTCCTATCGACCGGAGAGTGATGATGCCAGCGGAAGGTCTCCAGCGCTTCGCTAACAAATTCGGCGGCCTGACAATCCTTTAATCCTCCCTGGCGGTTATTTTCGGCGATCAGTTCCAGCGCACGCGGCGTGAAAATATGGCGGTGGGCAATAATAGCGGCCACCTTGTCGCGCAGCGCGGGATCGTCGATCAGTTCCAGTCGCAACAGAGAGGTAAAGATGCGAAAAGGGTTAAAGGCTAATGAGGCTTCGGTAACCGGACGAAAAGCGGTGGCATGGACAGGTACGCCCGCCGCCGAGAGATCGTAATAGCCGACCGGGTACATGCCCATAACCGCAAACATTTGACGGATTTCATCCAGTTCACGGGCGCTTCCGAGACGGATAGCGCCGTGACGCTCGACGCTTAGACGATTAACTGCCTGGGCGTACTCGTTATGCAGGAAAGTATCAGGGCTGCGGGCCAGACACTCCTCATTGACTTGGCGGACAATATTCAGCAGCGTGCCGTATTGTGGCACTTCTTGCTGATACATCAACGACATGGCCTTTGAGAAACGATCGCGGATCGCATCGGGGCTCACATACTCAGGATCCATGGCATAACTCCCGAAAACACCGAACAGGCGTTAAAACGGCGCTTCGCCCGCCAATATTTTATCAATGATATGTAATACGCCTTCCTGGTTATTAGAAAGCGTCGAATAGCGGGCGGCGGCTTTTGCCACCGGCATCGCGTTAGCCATGGAAAAACCGAAAGCCGCTTGTTTGAGCATTTCGACGTCGTTACCACCGTCGCCGAAGGTCACCACCTGGCTGTCATCAATTCCCCAGACTTTTTGCAGCATACGCAGTCCGCTCGCTTTGTGTCTGCCGGGAATAATCAGATCTGCCGAGCCGTGGCCGCTGGATACTGGCGTGATAATATGGCCAAGGGCGCGTTCGAGTGAACTCATAAAGTTTGCTAAATGGTTATCGTCAATATTGGTGGCAAACTTGAACAGGATATCGTCGATTTCGTGATAACTTTCGATTTTTTTTAATCGAGGGTAGTACCTGTGCATTTTCTGGTAAAAAGCTTGCGGCTGTGTGGCCAGAATATAGGCGCTGTTTTTACCGCAAATCACCGTATTCAGTCCGGGAGTATGGTCGATAAAATCCAGGATTTTTTTGACGGCGTCCTTGTCCAGCGCAGCAACAGAAAAATCCTGTCCCTGATTTACAATGTATGCGCCGTTTTCGGCGACGAAAGCGATCTCGTCGGCAATTTCCGGAAAAAAGGATTTCAGCTGATAATATTGGTTGCCGCTGGCGACAACAAACTTGATATCTTTCTGTTTTAATTGCGTATATTGTGAAAGAAACCGACTTCTATTGTACTGCTTTTTATCATCGAGAAAGGTACCATCCATATCCACTGCAATAAGTTTGACTGACATAAATCCCTCTTGTGTTGCTCAAAATATCACCTTTATCATAAAAGCTATCCCGTAAAGGTCAAAAAAAAAGCCAGTAACAGGCAGTTACTGACTTTTTGTCGGGACTATCGGCTGATGGCGCCGTCTTCAGTAGCCGTAACGAATGGCGTCTTTGCTTTTTTGCATCAGACCGTCGATTTTATTCGAATACAACTCCAGTCCGTTGCCGTCACCGGCCTGTGAACATTGACGCCGTTTGGCGTTGTAGGCTTTCATCAGTTGCGCCTGGGCAAAACCGGGTTTGCCATAACATTCCATACTTTTTTCCCAGCAGGCGATGGCGTTGTCGCTATCCTGTTGCTCGGCATAGCTTTTACCCAGTTCATTGAGCGCCTTGGCGCAGTCGGCCGGTGCCAGGTTTTTGGCCAGAATGGCCTCGATTTCGCTGTTCATTTTCACCTCCGTTAAACTTAGTGGAAGAAGTTAAGGATGTGACCAAATACCAGCCCGACGCTGATCACGTCCGAGTCGCTGAAGGTCACGTTGGAGAAGCCGAATTTGCCCAGCAGCGGCAGCAGCAGCGCGGGAAGCAGAGTGATAAACAGCCCGTGGAAGATGCCGCCGATAATGGCACCGCGACGTCCGCCAACCGCATTGGCGAAAATCCCGGCGGTGCCACCGGCAAAGAAGTTGGTCAACATCCCCGGCAGGATCATCGCCAGCCCGATGCTGGGGAACAGAAACATACCGATAATCGAACCGATGGTGGTGGAGATAAAACCAATGATCACCGCGTTAGGGGCGTAGGGAAAGAGCACCGGGCAGTCGAGGGCCGGAATGGCGTTAGGCACAATGCGCAGGGCAATACCGCGGAAGGCCGGCACGATCTCCGCCAGTAACAGACGTACACCGGAGAGCAGTACATAGACACCGACCACAAATTGCACTGACTGCAGGAAAGCATAAATCAGGTAGTTAACATTGCTGGCGTAAGGTGCAATCACCTCAGGACCTGCTGCTACCGCCGGGATCAGATAAATGGGGATCATCACCACCATCATCGACAGATAGGTATCTTGCAGGAAGGAGAATGACTGTGGCAGTTCAAAATCTTCGGTGCTTTTGCTGACGTCGCCGGTCACTTTTGCCACGCCCGCCTGAACGATATAGCCGATGGTGCAGAAATGCCCCAGGGCGATATCATCGGAGCCGGTAATTTTACGCACAATCGGCTGTGCCAGCACCGGCATGCCCACCGCCATCACCCCGGCAATCACCCCGCCGATCAGGATCAGCTCGGTACCGCGTAAGCCGCCCATATAGCCGATAACTGAACAGACGGTGGCCATCCACAGTGAAGCCTGGCCGGTAAGGAAAATATATTTATAACGGGTAAAACGGGCAATCAGAATATTGACAATAAAAGCCAAAACCATAATTAATGCCGTTTCTCGCCCAAGGGTTTGCTGCGCGATCCCGGCAATAGAGCCGACGTCGGTGACAATCCCGCGCATATGGAAACCTTTCTGGAATATTTCTCCCAGAAAGGTTAACGCATTAACAATAATAGTGGCGCCTGACAGCAAGACTAAAAAGCCAAGCAGCGTTTTTAGCGTGCCGGTAATGATTTGCCCCGGGCTTTTCTTTAAGGCGATCAACCCGATCATGGCGATCAGGGAGATTAATATTGACGCCTGGCCCAGCACGTCGTTAACAATAAAGTGAAGGAAAGACATAATAAGTCCCCTGTAGAGTTCACGGTGATCGAGCTATCGGATAAGGTATTTTTACGTTTTTATATATACGTTATTTTTATAGGTGAATATGATTACTGATGGATCATCAGTCCCATCTCTTGCAGAACGGGCGTAATTTTTTCTTTGATTTCATTTTTATCCACTAAACGTTTCAGGTAAATAATGGTGGCACTAATATTGTAGTGCTGGAATTGTGTTCTGAAATTTTCGCCGGTAAAGATAATATCGGCACGCGTTGAGGTCGCGCTGGAGATATCGCAATGAGACAAGTCAGCATCAATCCCCAAATCTTTTAATGCGGCTTCAATACTCATTTCACAGGCAAAACTGCTGCCCAGGCCTGCGCCACATACCGCCAAAATGGATAACTTTTTCATAGGAATTCCTTAGGTGATCGTGAGTAAGACACATGTCTGGTAAAGCCCGGGGCAGCGCCACAGGGCCGGTTTTCAGTACTGACGGATGGTCTGCAGCACTTCTTGCTTACTGCGACATCCGCGTAGTTTTTCGACCACTTCATCGTCGCAAAATAAATGAGACAGACTGGCGATCATTTCAATATGTGAATGACTGTCTATCGCGGCCAAGGCAAAAATAATATAGACCGGATCGTTTTCCTCACTGTTGAACGTCACGCCACCGGAAACAATAACCAGGGATAATGCCGTATGAATCACCCCCTCTTCTGGTCTGGCATGGGGCATGGCGATACCTTCGCCCAATACATAATATGGGCCGATTTCCCGGTGCATATCATATATTGCCTGCAGGTAACGGCTCTCCACTGCGCCGACATCAATTAACGGCTGTACGGCTAATGCCACGGCACTTTGCCAGTTATCCGTATGTTCAATGATGCGAATATTATGTTCATTAATCCAGTCGGTTAACATAGGTCCTCTTAATAATAAACAGTGGCTTCTAGCAGTATCATTGCGGCAAAATATAAAAACTGTGATCTATCTATGCCTATTAGTGATTGCTAAAAAATATTCATATTAATCTTATTTAATAAATTAAGGGCGCAGGGTATTAACGTCGGCCAAAAATATCTTTAGCTAACTTTTATCAATAGAAAGATAGTGGGTATTATAAATAAGCCATAGTGGCCGTTATTATTTTAATACATTAGCTATCCAACTGTTAATGGCGTTAATATCTACCGGCTTTTCCTGATCACAATAATAGACCGGACCCAATTCCAAAGGCTGTGCCTTGCCTGCCAAGATTTTTAACTCTGGAATATATTCCGCCCCCAAATGGCCGGGAAGGCGTTCTCCCAATCTGGCCTGGTAACGTGCGGCTGCTCGCTCGGCAGTGATCTGGCACCAGACTTCCACCACCTGGCTAACCCCTGCTTGCTGCAGATAATCGATCAGCAGCGCTTTGGGTTGAAAACCAAACCAGGCATCGATAATAAAGGTACTGCCCTGCGGTGCATCGCCGACGATTGACCAGATAACCTGATAGCTCGCCTGGCCCAGTACGCGGTTAAAGGCACGATCTACCCCTTCAAGGCGCTGGAGAAAAGGATTTTTGATGCCATCAAGGGACAGCGCTAACCAGCCGGTACAGGCAGAGAGCTCAACGGCGAGACTGCTTTTACCGGAAGCGGGGATCCCGTTGACCAGAATGACCCTTTTACCTGGCTGGCTGCGCGTGTCGGCGTTAAAAGCTGCTCTGTTCTCAGACATGTTCCACCTGTTCTGCTGATGCATTTTTACCGTGTTGAGCGGCATGGAAATATTGCTGGATCACTGCCTGCAGCTCTTTTAGCCGCGGAATAGCCAGCGATTCCAGTTTGTTTTTGGTGGTGCTGCGATCCAGTGAAATACAGTCTTTCCACAATGAACGCCCGGCAATCACTCCCGACGCCCCGGTACTCATGGCATCTTCTACTTGTTTAAGGAAGGTCTCATGATCGACACCTGCTGACAGTACCGCCCAAGGCACATCGCCGGCAAGTTGCGTAATGGCGGCACAGGCCTGTTTAGAACCCGGGTAAGGCAGTTTCAGCACCTTGGCACCACACTCGAGGCAAATCTTGGTGCCGCCATAGATGAGTTCGGGGATCTTGGCTTTATAGTCGGCATCGCTTTCGTTTTCCAGTTTATAGGTCAGGAACTCCACCACCAACAGCAGATCTTCGCGGCTGAAGTCCTCGATACACTGGTTGAGGATAGCGATATTATGGCGGTTGGCTTCCGGCTGGTCGGCGCGCAGATAGACCATAATTTTCCCTCCGGTGGCCCCCAGTTCACGTACACGGCGAGCATCGACATCTTTTGCCAGTCGAGACAGGCGATAACCTTGCGCAGAAGTATCCCAGCCGGAGGCATCGAGGCCAATCAGCAGGGCGGTATCACGGGCAATAATGCCATCATCCACCAGTTGCGGCACTGCGCAGACCGGATCGACCAGCACGCAGGACGCCTTGCTGGCCAGATACTGAGTAATATCGGCTTTGATCAGTCCCAGTTGCTGCTCGGAGATGGTGGATTGCTGCTGAGGGTCATTACTGAGCAGTGTACGCATTCCGCCGCGCTGGTCGCAGGCGATCACCAGCATGGCACCGTTTTTACCACAAATTTGCTGGTAGCTGCGTAACTCTGAAGTAGACATCTTTGACATGGAACGCTCCTTTGCGTGAAATTTATTACAGATTAAAAAATCTCGATTACACTGGATGCTCTGTCGTTACCCTCTGGGTCCAGGGTGGCTAAAACCCACGGAAAACGCCGGTTTTAAAGGGTTTTTCCCCGGTGAGGAAGATTGCAATCTAGCAGTTGATGCGCAATAATTCCTCAATCGACAATTTGAGTGTAATTCATTACTGAAAGGAATTTCAAGCTGAAAGAGCCAATTTTGCAAGATATTGCAGCAACGCGCACAATGATGCATATGGTTGCCAAGCTGCATTACGAGTCAGATATGTCGCAGGTGGAGATTGCCCGCAAGCTGGATGTGTCTACGGCCACCATCTCTCGACTGTTGAATAAAGCCCGTGCGGCGGGGATTGTACGTATAGAAGTCATCGGCTTATCTTCTCCCGAAAATATGACCGCTGACCTTATGACCCGCCTGGGATTGAAGAATGCCTATGTAGTGGATGCGCCAGCCAATAACGTGCTGGGCTCGCTGACTGCGCCATTGGCATCCATTCTGTCGCAGTCGGCATTGGGTGCGGGGTCGGTACTGGGTATTGGCTGGGGAAGGGCGGTGCGGGAAGTGACGCTGGCGGGATTGCCGCGTCTGCCGGGAATTTTGACCGTGGCGTTAAACGGCGGTATGCAGCAGTCAGCCCCGCATTTTCAGATCACCGAGTTTGTGCGCCGTGCCGCCGAGCAGATGGAAGGCACGCCCTATTTTCTGCATGCGCCCTATATCTCTTCCGCCGAGCTGCGCGATGCTTTTTTGCGTGACCGCAGTGTCCAGGAGATTATTTCCCTGTGGGATCGGCTGGATGTGGCCATTGTCGGCGTCGGCTTGACCCACGCGCCAAAAGCCAGCGAATCCACTACTGCCACACCGGGAGAGCAGGCATTAAACCAGGCTGCGGGCGATGTATTGCGACACTACGTTACCGAGTCCGGGGAGATCCTCCATTGGGAGGGCGAAGACCGCATGATTGCCGCCTCCGTTGAACAACTGCGCCGTACGCCTTTGACTATCGGCGTCGCCGCCACGCCAGAAAAAGCCGCCGGGATTATCGGTGCCGTGCGTTCCGGCATGATTAATTCGCTGGTCACCGACGTCAATACGGCTCAGGCTATTTTGGACAGATTGCCAATGAATTAACCAAGGTATCCATCAATAGCCTAATCCGCTTGGGCCACTGCCGCCTTATCCTGATGCACGGCAATATAACGCTCATATTTTGACGGTTTTAGCGCCGACAAATCGACCAGTACCAGGCCGTCAATACAGTTATTGAACGCCGGATCGCAGCCGAAGTCGATAAACTGCACACCGCCGCATTGGCAAAGTTCGGTATATTGCTTATAAAGTGGCGGAATGCTGCAGCCTAAATTGGCCAGCAGCCGTTTAAGCCGCTGTAAATCCTCCTGATAATTATCACCCTCAAACTGTGCCAGCACCTCCGGTAAAGAGGCAGGATAGGGACGTCGTGAGGTGGCCAGCGGCAGGGTTGGGGCAAAATAGAGGCGATAAAAGGCAATCAGCAGGTCGCGTGCCGCCAGTGGCAATCCGCCGGAAATCGATACCGGTCCAAACAGGTAACGATACTGTGGATATTTCGCCAGATAGGCACCAATACCCAGCCACAAATAGTCCAGACCGCGTTTGCCCCAGTAAGCCGGCTGAATAAAGCTGCGGCCCAACTCAATACCCTGGGCCAGGATCGGGTCCATCTGATGGCCATAATTGAACAGGCTTTGGCTGTAGATGCTGTTAATGCCGCGTTTTTCCAGCTGTTCGGCGGTGGGAATAAATCGATAGGCGCCGACGATCTCCAGCGCCTGCGGGTCCCACAGCACCAGGTGATAATAGTCGTCATCATAGCTGTCCAGATCGCGGCGGCGACCGCTGCCTTCACCGACGGCACGAAAGGCGATTTCGCGCAGGCGTCCCAGCTCGCGCAGCACCGGCACATAATCTTCGTCCTGGCGGCGATAGAGATAAATGTGCTTGCCATCGGGGGTTTGCCCGAGCACTTCACTGGCCTCCAGCGCGCGCTTGAGCACTGCGCGATCTTCGGCGCGGGCAATGGCCGATTCGGTATGAAACAGACCGCTTTTCCCCTGTCCCAGGCGATAGACGTGTTGGCGAAAACGCGCCGCCAGATCCTTGGCCTGAGTGTGGCCGTCATGCCAGCTTTCATAAGGAATACGCGCGCCAATTTGCAGCGTCAGGCAACTGCCGCGATGGCCAAACATTTCATGGACCAGCAGCAGTGAGGCCAGCGGCTTGTACAGCATCGAACTAAGGTAAAATAGCGCGCTGTTATTACCGCTGATATGCACCGGCACAATCGCGGCGCGGGTTTTGGCCGCCAGGCGGATAAACCCGGTATGCCAGCGGCCATCGCGTACCCCTTTCGAGCTGAGACGAGAGACTTCACCGGCAGGAAAGAGGATCAGCACACCCTGGTTTTCCAGATGCTGTTGCATCCTGGCAACCTGCTCGCGTCCGGTGCGATTGCCCATATTATCCACCGGGATCATCAGGTTATTGAGGGAGGTCACCTGCGAGAGCAGGCGATTGGCGACAATTTTGACATCAGACCGCACCGAGGCAACGGCGTTGAGCAGGGCCAGGCCGTCAAGGGTACCGATGGGGTGATTGGCTATGACCACGACCGGGCCGTAGCTGGGGATCTGCTCCAGGCAGCGTTCCGACAGCTCGCAGCGTACCTGGAAATCATCGAGTATCTGCTCGACCATATCCACACCTTTAAGGTGACGGTGGGTATCGGCCAACTGATGGAATTCTTTTTCGCGAAACAGGCGTTTTAACAGCTGGCGCTGCCAGTCCGGGGTTTTGTGCTGTGGGTCAAGATCCTGAAGTACGTTGTCCATGCTAAACATAGAATGACCTCCGGTTGCGTTTTCATGACCATAAAGTGCGGTAATGACAGCAATATTTCAGTCAAATGACGTTATCAGGACAGGGCGCACGGCACATTTTGTTCTAAAGCGGATTGCGCTGATAGAGGGCGGAAAAACCTTCGAAATCTCGCAATTGTTGGATCCACCATTTGGCGGCATTGCCGCTGGCGTTTTCGTTCCATGCCAGATAGGCCATATCTTGATGGCATTGGGCATCGAGCACTTTTTCTATCAATTCCCCCGACCGTAAATAGGGTTCCGCCAGATAGCGCGGTAAAAAACCACAACCTAGCGCAGCGATTTGCGCATCTATTTTTCCCCGAAAATCATGCACCGTGAGGATTTTCTGTCGGTCGAGGATCCGTAAGTCGGCACCACTACTATGTTTAGAAGAGTCCTGGATCACCACGGCGCGATATTGGCGAAGGATTTCTTGCGGCACGGGTTCTTCGGCGCGGGCCAGCGGATGTTGTGGTGCGACGGCGAAGACATATTCCAGCCAGCCCAGCGGTAAACAGCCAATGCCGCCGCGGGTGGCCGGTTCGCGTACCGCGCCGATGATGATATCTGCCCGATGATAGAGCAACGCTTCCCAGGTTCCCGCCAGCACTTCCTGGGTGAAATGCAGCTGGGTATGTTGATGCTGTTGATAGAAGGCGTCGATCAACGGGTGAAGTACCTTCAGCGGCACCGACGCATCGAGAGCCAGAGTAAGTTTGCTTTCCCAGCCGCTTTCGACATATTGCGCCTCTTGCTCAAGCTCGCTGACCGCCTGCAACAGCACCCGGCCTTTATCCAGCATCAGCTTGCCGGTGCTGGTGAAGGTGGCGCGATGGCCGGAACGATCGAGTAATTTGATTTTTAAGTCGCTTTCCATTTTTTGAATGGTATAGCTCAGAGCCGAGGGCGTTTTAAACAGGGTGGCGGCTGCGGCGGCAAAAGAGCCGTGGCGTTCCAGCGCATCAAGTATCAGCAGGGCTTCAAGACTCAGTTTCATCTGCGGGTTCCCCAAAAATATTTAACAAGTTCTTAAAATCTTTACGCTATCAGCAACCCGGCGATTTGCCTATTGTTTCAACCACAGCAGCAGGGTTTATCGCTTACCGCTAAAGGAAATAACGTGAACTATTCAACGCAACAAGATCACGTCACGCTGGTGATCACTCACAGCCCCTTGCCGGGAAAAACCCGGGAATATGAGGCATGGCTGGAAGAAATTATGCCGATGGCCGCCAGCTTTACCGGTCATCTTGGTGTGAATGTTATTCGACCACGGGAAGGTGAAACCGCCTATACCATCCTGGTCAGGTTTGCGGATCTCGACCGCCTGTATGCCTGGATCCACTC
Source organism: Rouxiella aceris (assembly GCF_012933545.1). Lineage (GTDB taxonomy): Bacteria > Pseudomonadota > Gammaproteobacteria > Enterobacterales > Enterobacteriaceae > Rouxiella > Rouxiella aceris. The sequence goes on from NZ_JAADJU010000008.1 coordinate 232,942, forward strand.
CCCGGACCGTCAGGCGCTGGTGGCCAAGGTCAGCGGATTATTAGACCAGGGCGACCGCTTTGAGATCCGACCCGGTGCCGCCTTCTGGTTTACGCCGCAAACCAAAAAAGGGCCAACACCGGCGAAGTGGAAACAGTATTTGCTGACGCTGGGGGTGATCTTTCCCTCGACGAATTTTGTTCCCTGGTTTTGGGGCACGCTCTTGCCCGCAGGCAAAGGGACGCTATGGGGGCATCTGCTCAATGATGCCAGTGTCGTTGCGTTGGTGGTGTTTTTCTGGATGCCGCTGGTAACGCGTTTACTGAAAAATTGGTTGATCCCGAAAGGGCAATAGAGTCTGGAGACCCAAGATGCACAATCATGCTTCCCTGATTTTAACCAACGGCAAATTTCACACCGTTGACCGAGAGAATCCCTTCGCTGACGCCGTAGCAATCAAAGACGGTAAATTTCTTGCGGTGGGCAGTGCCGCCGAAGTGATGCGCTATGCCGGGCCGCAAACCACAACGCTGGATTTAACCGGCCATACGGCGATCCCCGGTCTTAATGATTCACACCTGCATCTGATCCGCGGTGGTCTCAATTATAATCTTGAGCTGCGTTGGGAAGGGGTGCCTTCGTTAGCTGATGCATTGCGGATGTTAAAAGAGCAGGCGCTGAGAACCCCCTCGCCGCAATGGGTCAGAGTCGTCGGTGGCTGGACGGAGTTTCAGTTTGCTGAACGCCGTATGCCAACGCTGGACGAAATTAATGCGGCAGCACCCGATACTCCGGTATTTATTCTTCATCTCTACGATCGCGCCCTGCTTAATCGCGCCGCACTCAGGGTGGTGGGGTATACCCGTGATACGCCCAATCCGCCGGGAGGCGAAATTCAGCGCGACGACAAAGGTAATCCCACCGGCATGCTGATTGCCCGTCCCAACGCCATGTTGCTCTATGCCACGCTGGCCAAAGGCCCGAAACTGCCGCTGGAGCAACAGGTCAATTCAACCCGCCAGTTTATGCGTGAGCTTAACCGGCTGGGATTGACCAGCGCCATTGATGCCGGTGGCGGCTTTCAAAACTATCCTGAAGATTATCAGGTGATCGCCGAGTTGCATGACAAGAAACAACTGACGCTGCGTATTGCCTATAACCTGTTTACCCAACGTCCTGGCCATGAAGTCGAAGACTTCGAACGCTGGACCGATATGCTCAAGCCGGGCCAGGGTACGGATTTTTATCGCCATAACGGTGCCGGTGAGATGCTGGTGTTTTCTGCCGCCGACTTTGAGGACTTTCTCGAGCCGCGCCCCGATTTGGCACCAGGGATGGAGGATGAGCTGGAACGCGTAGTGCGCCATCTGGTGGAAAACCGCTGGCCGTTCCGGTTGCATGCCACCTATAACGAATCCATCAGCCGTATGTTGGATGTGTTTGAAAAGGTGAACCGCGATATTCCGTTCAACGGTCTGCACTGGTTCTTTGATCACGCCGAAACTATTACTCAGGCCAATATCGAACGGGTGAAAGCCCTTGGCGGCGGTATTGCCGTGCAGCACCGCATGGCCTTCCAGGGGGAGTATTTTGCCGAACGTTACGGTAAAGAGGCCACCCGGGAAACGCCACCGGTGGCGAAGATGCTTGCCGCCGAGGTACCCGTCGGTCTGGGTACCGATGCCACGCGAGTGGCCAGCTATAACCCCTGGACCGCACTTTACTGGCTGGTATCTGGCCGCACTGTCGGCGGCATGGCCATGTATGACGACCATGCCCGCCTGGACCGCGAGACGGCGCTGATGCTGTGGACGCAGGGCAGTGCCTGGTTTTCCACTGAACAGGGTAAAAAAGGGCAAATCAAAGTCGGCCAACTGGCGGACCTGGCTATCCTGTCAAAAGATTATTTCAGCGTGCCGGAAGAAGAGATAAAAGGCATTGAGTCGGTACTGACCCTGGTGGACGGCGCAATTGTCTATGCCGCCGGTGGCTTTTCACCGCTGGCCCCGCCGTCGATCCCGGTATTGCCAGACTGGTCGCCGGTGGTCACGGTGCCGGGGCACTATCGTGCAGCGCCGCCTGATGCGCAGGCGCGTGTGGGGGCGCGACCCCAGGTGCATCAATGCAGTGGACCCTGTGGCGTTCACGTCCATCAGCATGATATTTCTCGTCGTTCTACCGTGCCGGTATCTGATAACCAGGCATTTTGGGGCGCACTGGGTTGCTCCTGTTTTGCCTTCTAAGCCGAAGCCACTTTGCTTAACGGCAGTTATTCCTTCCGCCCGGCCTGTGCCGGGCTTTTTATCTGCTGCCCGGCAGAGTTAGGGATGTTGGGGGGATCCTTAATATTGTATTATCAGCGGGACCAGCCAAAACCGGGAATAATTATGAGCACCGCCAGCGGCGCCAACGCGTTGCAGCCAACGAACTACCAGATTATCGCTGACAGTATTGCTACGCTGCTTTTTCCGCATGCGGAGGTGGTTTTGCATGATCTGCAAACCCAGCGGGTGGTGCATATTGCCAATAATCTTTCCAGGCGCCAGATTGGTGATGACTCGGCATTGGACGAGTTGCCGAGCGATGCCCAGTCGTCGCAGAGTATTGGCCCCTATGAAAAGCTTAACTGGGATGGGCAACGTCTGCGCTCTATTACCAGTATTTTGCGTGACGCGCAGGGGCAGGCGGTGATGGCCCTCTGTATCAATCTCAATTTCTCGGTGCTGGAGCAGGCGCGGGATGCCCTCAATCTGTTTTTTCAGTCCAGCCGGATTATGCCGCAGCCGGAAGCGCTGTTTCGCGATGATTGGCAAGAGCGCATCAATACTTTCTTGCACGCCTGGTTGCATAAAAACCATCTCGGTCTCAATAGCTTGCGTCGCGAAGAAAAGCGTCAGCTGGTGGAGGCGCTGTACCATGAACGGGCATTTGAAGGCCGCAGTGCCGTTGATTATGTCGCCAGCGTCCTGTCGATGGGCAGAGCCACGGTCTACAAGTACGTCAAGGCGCTGCGCGAGGAGTCCTGACTATGCAGCGGCAGATGCCGCCAGACAGGCCTGCATGGCATAAGTGGCGATTTGTGCATCCTGCACCGCAACACCGGTTAAATCCACCAGAGTGATTTGCCGATCACTTTGTCGCCCCAGCTCGGGACTTTGCAGTAGTTGTCCCAACTCCAGCAACTGCTCACTTTGAAGCAACCCCTGTTTTAGCGCATGTGACACTTCGCCGTACTGACTGCACTGCTGCACCGAATCGACCACCACCCTGTCTGCGCGTGCCACCAGGCGGGGATCCAGTTCTTGCTTGCCATTGCTGTCGGCACCTACGGCGGTGATATGGGTTCCCGGTCGGATCCACTCACTGTCCAGTAAGGCTTCTCTTGATGGCGTAGTGGTGATAATCAGGTTGCATTGGTTGGCGACTTGCCGGGCATCTTGCGTCGTGCTGACCTGAAAACCGAGTGCGTGGGCAAAGTCACGATAAGCCTCCAGCGCGGCTGGCTGGCGTCCCCATACGCAGACCTGACGGCAGTCGGTGACCGCCATCAGTTGTTCCAGCTGCATACGCGCCTGGACACCGGTACCGATAATACCAATGGCGGTGACCCGCGAAGGGGCCAGGGCTTTGGCGACAATCTGTCCCGCCAGCGCCGTGCGGATGCAGGTCAGCCAGCCTGCATCCTGCAACAGTGCCTGCGGTTGGCCGGTCTGTGCCGACAGTACCAGCATCAATCCATCATTGCTGGCCAGGCCTTTGCCTGGATTGTCGTAAAAACCGCTGGAGATTTTTACGACAAAATTTTCACTGCCTTCAATCCATGCCGATTTGATACAGCAGTCGCCGTTAGCGGCAGCAAAAAGAAAATTTTGCACCGGTGGCACCTGAACCCGCCCCTGTGAAAAAGCGATAAAGCCTTCCGTAATGCGCTGTGCGGCGATATGCAGATCCATGGCGGCGATGATTTGTTGTTGCTGATAGATCTTCACGCCATGGCTCCCAGAAATTTTTCCAGCAGGATATTACGTCCACAAAGCACCACCACCAGGTTCTTCCCCTGATAGTCGGCGGCCAGTTTGATGGCTCCTGCCAGCGCCACGCCCGCCGCTCCCTCGATCATCCAGCGCTCGTAACGTGCGACCTGTTTCATGGCATCACGGATCTCCTGCTCGCTGACCAATACGGTCTTATTGACCAGTTGCTGACACAGCGGGAAGGTGATACTGCCGGGTTCGATGCCGCCTGCGGTGCCGTCTGACAGGGTATCCTGTTCTTCCATTTCAATAATTTCACCCGCTGCCAGCGAGCGCTGCATGGTTGGGGCATTTTCCGGCCAGCAGCCGATAATCTCGGTGCCTGGCTTGAGGTGAGCCAGGGCGCTGCCGATACCGGAGATCAGACCGCCGCCGCCTACCGCGACAAATACTGCATCGACATCCGGCAACTGTTCGGCAATCTCCACCCCGACGGTGCCCTGACCGGCGATAATGTCGGCGTCGTTATAGGGGGAGATAAACAGGGTATTTTGGGCTTTTGCCTGTCTGGCTGCTTCCAGCTCAACGCTCAACGGCTCGCTGTCGAGGGAGATAACCGTGGCACCAAAACCTTTGATAGCCGCCAGTTTTAACGGCGACGCCTGGGTAGTGGTGTAGACGGTGACTGGTACCCCGGCACGCAGTCCGGCCAAAGCCAGCGCCTGCCCATGATTGCCGGAAGAGGCGGTGATCACCCCTTGTTGCCGCTGTTTATCGCTGAGGGTGAGGATTTTATTGCTGGCACCGCGAAATTTAAACGAACCGGTATGCTGTAGGTGTTCGCATTTTAGATAGATCTGGCTGCCGGTCTGGGTTGACAGCTGGGCACTATGAGTTAGTGGCGTCACGGCAACCTGCGGGCGCAATAAACGATGGGCTTGCATAATTGCATTAGCCAGCGTCGAGAGTTGGGTAGTTCGAGTAGTGACAGACATAGCGGGCTCTTAATGTGGAAATATTATCCACCATAGACTTATTGTCTATATGTCGCAATGGATTTTTGATTGGCCCAGGCTGCCTGTGAACCCGGTAACGTCACAGCAAAAACGGACCGGTTGTTTATAATTCGGTTTTACTCGTTTTTAATTAAATGCTATTTTCTATTCTTGGTATATATATCGAGTTCAAAGAAATTGTCGTATTATCCTATAGCATCAAGCCGTCTTATCGGTTTGTTTAAAGTTATTTATTTCCGCGTTTTACTTAATATTGTGTAACACGAACCTATTAGTTTTTCTATTAAGCATTATAGCTCTAATAGTTACATTTTTTAGTAAAATGCTTTCTCCCAGGAACTTTCAGTGAAAGGAATGTCTATGACTATAGATCCAAAAGGAATTAATGGATTTCTCGCAATTGTTGAAAATGGCAATTTTGAGAAAGCGGCCAAAAAGTTAGGTATCACGACATCGGCGTTGTCTATCCGGGTCAGTACATTGGAAAAAATAATAGGAGAGCCGCTTCTTATCCGCAAGCGCCCCTTTATCCTTACCGAAACCGGCCATATTTTGTATGAGCATGCACTTCAACTGCGTAACCTTGAAATTAGCCTGATAGAAAAAATAAGTAAAATAGCCTGCTAAGTACGAACGTTCATTTTTAATTTGATTAAACCAGCGATAACATGTCATTAAACTACGCCCGTGACATAACCCTTTGGCAACACCGTTTGGGCCGGGCACCAGTGTGTTAACATTATGTCAATCCTGATCGGGCTGCCTCTCGATCAGGATTTATCTGCTAACTCCTCGTCGTTAATTATATTTTTCCTTATGTGTCATTAATTTTAAAAGTCTTTTAATATCAAAGTGATATATGATTTTATTCAGTTTTTTAATATTAATTAATGGATATGCCTGGTAGCCATTTTTATTCGTTATAAGGCTTTTAAGTTAATTTTATTAGGGTTTGTCGATGTTTCGTTTAATTATATTTGTAATAAAGCGATAGGGCAATAAAGCCTTTGTTGCATGATTGTTGCGTTAATATATAGAGATCAGTGAGTTGCTGTGACTGTAATAATTCCCCTGCGAATTATCGATATAACATGTCTTTTTATGATCCCACTATGTCGTATTACAAACAATTAAACTAGGTAGAGTCTTTATAAATTATTTTAATCCTAATGAGTATAACAAGGAGTTAACATGTTTTTAGAACCAAAGAGTATTAATGGATTTCTCGCGATTATTGATAATGGCAATTTTGAAAAAGCAGCAAAGAAATTGAATATTACCACTTCTGCATTATCAATCAGAATGAGTTCGCTGGAAAAAACCATGGGCGAGAAACTGCTAGTCAGAACCCGGCCATTTAGCCTGACCCAGGCGGGTGAAATTTTTTATGAGTACGCGTTAGAGTACAAAAAAATGGAGTCCTCATTAAAAGCAAAGTTAACCGGAATGACCGAGTAACCGAGCATAATGATTGAGCTGCTAGCCAAGCAAGGTAAATAATTAGCTAACGCATCGTTTTACTCTATATTGGCAAGAGTGCAGCCTGTTGCCCTTATTGGAGACGCGTTAGTAGACTGCCAGTGTGGATCAGGACATGTGAGGGGCGAGGCGCTACAGACAGATAAGACAGATACCGAATCTCTCACAGAGAAGATTCGGTATCTGAGATCGAGGCTATACAGCTTGCAGAGGATTAACCCGGGTTATCAGAACTGATAAACCAGACCTAATCCCAGTACGTCATCGGTATTGGCGCCCGCTGCACGAGCATAGCTGTCTTTCTTCAACAGATTGATTTTGTAGTCAATGTAGGTATACATATTTTTGTTGAAGTAGTAGCTGGTGCCCACTTCAATGTATTTGACCAGATCTTGCGAGCCACCGTGGAAGGTGTCTCTGCCGTTGCTGACGGCATTGAGGTCTTTACCGCGTGATTGCAGATAGGAAATCGAAGGACGCAGAGGGATCTCTTTGAACGCGTATTGAGCAACCAGTTCAATGTTCTGGGTTTTATTGGCAAACTGAGCATTGCCATAAGGCGTCATATTACGCGATTCTGCATACATGGCAGCGAGATATAGCTGGTGGGGGTTGTATCGAATACCAGCGGTCCAGGCTTCGGCATTCTCGCCGTTTTTGTCTCGAGCCTGTTGATCGGTACGATCCGATTTGGCATAGGCCATGGCGAAGTCCAGACCTTTTCTCACTTCATAAGATGAAGAAATACCCCAGCCGTCGCCGTTGGCAGTGGTTCTGGCGCGGGCATCACGCTCGTTTTTACCCTGATATTGCGCGGCAAAACTCAGGCCAGAAACACGGCCAAAGAGGTTCTTGGCGCGGAATGTGGCCAGATTATTTGCGCGACCGGTCATAAAGTTATCGGTTCTTGACCAGCTGTCGCCGCCAAATTCCGGGTTAACGTCGGTAAAGGCGGCCACATCATAAAGCACGCCGTAGTTACGACCGTAGTCGAAGGATCCTAAGTCAGCATACTTCAAGCCGGCAAACCCCAGACGGGTAGCATTACCGGTTTGCGAAGCTTCAGCGTTATTGGTTTGCAGATTATATTCCCACTGGCCATAGCCGCTCAGATCAGCGCTAATTTGCGTGACACCTTTGAATCCCAGACGGGCATATGACTGATCGCCATGCTCTTTGTCGTTTTGGGAAATATAATTTAATCCCACGACCTTGCCATATAAATCTACTTTATTTGAATCTTTATTATAAATTTCAGCAGCGTTTGCTGCTGTGCTTGCCAATATTGCCGTGATCAGCACAGCAAGAGATTTGCGCATCATAAATAGCGTTCCTTATTTAGATTTATTTAATTTAATGCCAGATCTTACAGTCCGTAAGATTCGGTAATTTACCGATAAAAATAAAAAGGTAAAAATATTTTTTTGAACTTAATGGATTATTTGTGATATCGCTCAATATTGTTAAGCGTTTTATTTAATATAACTTAAAAGACTGCCGTTGGATTTAAATTATATTAACTTCCTAATGCGTAATTTAATTCAATCATCTCCTTCTTTATGATTTTAAAAGAAATTTAATGTTTATGGGAGGTTGGCTGGGAAAGGGGTTGGTATTATATCCATTGCCAGTAATAAGTTGATTTATGATTTCGTTTATAACAATCTGTTTTCGTTAAATTAATCGGTAATATATGGTTTTTCGCATTTAAAGACCTGGATCTATTTATTAACTTTAATAAGTTACTCCTGTTCACTCTCACTGGGTGTTGGCTTATTAGCAGACATCAAGCAGGTTATTGACGGAGTTAATAGCCGCAAATAACCGGCAGTAATTGCCCGGCAGGTCTTGTCTTGCATTTGATTTCCTTCCGCCTTTCCTGACCCGCCATAGTCCTAAAAATAAACCATTGCGCCTACCGACTTGTGGCTGTTTTGCCAGCCTCTTTCGTCTGTGCTGCTGGTTGACCTGACGGCATAGTGATCTGGCAAGCTGTTGATTAAGGCCCTAAAAATGGGCTTTACCCGGCGACTACTTTTTACCGATAGCGCTATTCTCTACAGGTTGTAACGGCCTGAAGAAGTCTGCAATCGTCGTCAACCAGGCCTGGTCTTATCGTTGATTAAATAATCTATTACGAATAGAGTCATATTCAGGGTTTTGACAGTCAAATCACTGCCAAATGGTCTTAGAACTTAGTGAGATTACGCATTTTAATGTCGGCTTCTTCCTCGCAAACGACAGGTTCCAAAAATATCAATGTGCAAATCCTGGCAATAATGATCTTCAACTTTGCCAATTACCTGACCATTGGTTTACCGATGGCGGTGTTACCGGGCTATGTTCATGATCATCTTGGGTTTAGTGCTTTTTGGGCCGGCGTAGCGATTAGTGTGCAGTATTTTGCCACCTTATTAAGTCGACCTCATGCCGGACGCTATGCCGATAGTCTCGGCCCAAAAAAAATTGTACTGATAGGGCTGTGCGGTTGCCTGCTTAGTGGCGTCTTCTATCTTTTCGCCGTCTGGCAGAGTGGTACGCCAGTGGTGAGCTTGGTTTTATTATGTGTGGGACGTCTGCTACTTGGTATCGGCCAGAGTTTTGCCGGTACCGGTTCTACACTGTGGGGCATTGGCCGCGTGGGATCCCTGCATATCGGCAAGGTGATCTCCTGGAGCGGTGTGGTGACCTATGGCGCGATGGCCATCGGTGCACCATTGGGGGTATGGATTGTCCACCTTGGTGGCCTGGCGTTGCTTTCCCTGTGCATTATTGCTATTGCGCTGGCAGCGTTTCTGCTGGCGCTAAGTAAAGAAAGCGTGGCCAGGAGCAGTGCCAGCCGGATCCCGTTTCATCAGGTATTGGGCAAGGTGTTGCCCTATGGTTTGGTGCTGGGGCTGGCTTCCTCGGGGTTTGGGGTAATCGCCACCTTTATTACCCTGTTTTACGATGCCAAAGGCTGGGGCGGCGGAGCTTTCGCCTTGACCCTGTTTAGTTCGGCGTTTGTCAGTATGCGACTGCTTTTTCCTGACAGTATTAACAGGTTTGGTGGACTGCAGGTTGCGCTGGCCTGTTTTGCGGTTGAAGCCCTTGGCCTGTTAATGGTGTGGGGGGCGGCAGTACCGCTAATGGCCTTGCTCGGGGCTACCTTGACCGGGGCCGGATTTTCGTTGGTCTTTCCTGCTCTGGGGGTAGTGGCCGTCAAAAAATTGCCGCCACAGAATCAGGGCAGTGCGTTGGCGACCTATACCGCTTTTCTCGATTTGTCGCTCGGTATCACCGGCCCTTTAGCCGGCATATTAATGACTCATGCCGGTGTTGCCGCTATCTATCTTGCCTCGGCTTTTGCGGTTTGCCTGAGCGGCGCACTGGTTTTACGCCTGATACCTAAAGAAAAGTCTGTGGAAATCTGATTGATTGGCAGGTTGTTTTATTTGTTGAATTTTATCTGCCGGTTTATCTGGTTTGGATCAAATTTAGAGCAAGTTGTTTTGATACTTTAGTGAAATTTAATTGTTATGAGCATAAAGTGCGCGGCATAGCCATTTACTGTGGCTTTTATGTATGGTCAGCGGTGCCCCGACCACTGACTAAAAATATAAAAATTTCAATATCAGGTCTTAAAACCTGGTATTTCGACCCTGTATCATCTGAGTAGGGTATTTCATGTGGCCGACTATTGATTTATTCACTTCTTACCTCTTTGGGCTGAAGTACATCGCGATTGTACTTTCCGTAATGATGTTGATAAGCGGAATTGATGATTTGTTTATCGATATCATCTACTGGTGCCGCCGTGTCTGGCGAACCATGACCGTCTATCAGCGACACGCGCACCTCGATCATCAGGCGCTGTACCAGCCTGAGGAAAAACCGTTGGCCATTATGATCCCCGCCTGGCATGAAACCGGGGTGATCGGGCCGATGGCAGAACTGGCGGCATCCACTCTCGACTATGAAAACTATCATATCTTTGTCGGCACTTATCCCAACGATCCTGATACCCAGCATGATGTTGACGAGGTCTGCGCCCGCTTTCCCAATGTGCACAAGGTGGTCTGTGCCCGTCCCGGCCCAACCAGCAAAGCCGATTGCCTGAATAACGTTCTCGACGCTATTTTGCAGTTTGAGCGCAGTGCCAATTTCACCTTCGATGGCTTTATTTTGCACGATGCCGAAGATGTTATTTCCAAAATGGAGCTGCGGCTGTTCAATTATCTGGTCGCCCGCAAGGATCTGATTCAGATACCGGTTTACCCCTTTGAGCGTAACTGGAAAAATTTTACCAGTCTTAGCTATATCGACGAGTTTGCCGAACTGCATGGCAAAGATGTCCCGGTGAGAGAGGCCATCGCCGGGCAGGTCCCCAGTGCCGGGGTTGGCACCTGTTTCAGTCGTCGCGCCATTTTGGCGTTATTGGCGGACGGTGATGGTATTGCCTTTGACGTACAAAGTTTGACGGAAGATTACGATATTGGATTCCGTCTGAAGAAAAAGGGGATGTCAGAGATCTTTGTGCGTTTCCCGGTAATGCCGGATGCGCCCAACCAAAAAATGGCGCTGGGGCAAAACGCCCGCGCTTTAAATGTTATCTGTGTGCGTGAGTATTTTCCGGATACTGTCAGCACCGCTGTGCGACAAAAATCCCGTTGGGTTATCGGCATCGTATTCCAGGGGTTTAAAACCCATAAATGGAGCGACAATATGGCGCTGAATTATTTTCTGTGGCGCGATCGCAAAGGGGCGATGACCAACTTTTTAAGCTTTGGCGCCATGTTGTTAATGATTCAATTGGTGCTACTGCAAATCTATCAGTACCTGTGGGACGATCCCTGGTATTTCCTGTCGATTTTCTCTGGCGGTCCCTGGCTGGTCACCCTGCTGTGGATTAACTTCTGCCTGATGATTAACCGTATTGTGCAACGCATTATCTTTGTGACTGCCTACTATGGGCTGGCGCAGGGACTGCTGTCGGTTGTTCGCCTGTTTTGGGGCAATCTGATTAATTTTATGGCCAACTGGCGCGCCATTCGCCAGGTGATTCAACATGGTGACCCACGTCGTGTCGCCTGGGATAAAACCACTCATGATTTCCCTGCCGTTGACGATGTCAACCGTGCCAGAAGGCCGCTCGGGCAAATATTGGTGGCTCAAAACGCCCTCACCCCGCAAGGGCTGGAACAGGCATTAAGCCATCCGATCCAGGGGCTGAAACTCGGTGGCATGCTGGTCTATACCGGCGTGATCACCCCCTGGCAGCTGGCGCAGGGTGTGGCCGAACAAAGCAACGTCGAAGCCGAAGAGCTGGACGCCTGGCAGCTTGACCCGGCATTGATTGCGCGCATTCCTGCCGATGTTGCCCTGCATTATGCCATCCTGCCACTGCGTGAAGAGCACGGCCAGTTGGTGTTGGCATCCGAAAGCGATATCGATCCCGTCTCTCTGGCCGCCATTGGTCGCAAGCTGATTTGCGGCGTGCGCTATGTCATTGTGCCGCGTGGACAGGTCGTTGTCGGGTTGCGTCATTGGTATCTCGACCAGACGGAAAGTAAACATCGCCAACAGTTGGATCAGGCGATCCTCTGTGGTTTTCTCGATCAGCGCAAAGCCGAAGAGCTATGGCGTTTCTATACCTCGCGGCAGTTTCTGTTTGCCGAAGTGTTGCTCTCGCTGGGTGATATTGGCAACGCGGCGATGAAGTCGATTTTACTGCGCTTTGAACGTAGCCAGGGCTCGCTGGGCGAGTTTCTGGTGGCACAGTCGATTATCAGTTCTGCCACTCTGGACAGGGCTCTCGATCTGCAGCAAAAGTTACAGGTGACGATGGATGACGTGCTGCAGGCGGGCGGGTTGACGAAAATGCAGTTGACCCAGTTAAAAGGAAGTACGCTATGAATGCCAGACCGTTGCGTCTGAAAGCAAGTACCCTGGGATTACGTGCCATTACCCTTACTTCGCTGCTGATGGTGCCATTTTCGCCCCTTAAAGCCGCTCCTGCCGATGATCTTGGGCTAAGTGAATATCGCACTTTCCTGGTATACCCGCATATTGAAAAAGCCATGCAAGCGATGAAAACGGAAAATCGCGAGGTGGCGTTGTCCGAATTTTTACGTGCCCATCAACTGGTGCCGGATAATCCGCAGATCAGCATCTATCTGGCCGAGGCCTATCGCCACTTTGGTGATGCCGATAACGCCCGGCAGGTGCTGGAGACGCAAAGCAAACTGACACCGGATAACGCCCGCGTGCGTGACGCACTAAGCGCCATCCCGATCCGCGTGGATAACCTCAGTGCCTTGCACCAGTTGGATGTTGCCTGTCAGGCGCACCCCAATGATATTTGTTTGAGCAACGTCGGCGATCATGCGCTGTTGTTCGATCAGTTTAATCTGGCGATTAGCCAGTTGGACAACGGCAGTTTTGCCGTTTCGCAAGCGGGGATGGACCTGCGACGCTCGATTATTCAACGGGCAATCGGCAGCCAACACTGGCGAATTGCCGATCAGCAGTTTGCGCAGCTGAGCCAGCAAACGCGGCTCAAAGAGAGCGAAAACGACCAGTGGTTCGGCCTGTTGATCGCCCAGCATGACGATCAACGCCTTAACGAGTTACAAAACCAGGGGCGTCTTAATAAGCCTGTGTATCAGCTGATCCTGGCGCAAAATTTAGCCAGTCGGGCAGAAAAACAGCGTCTTGCGGAGTATCTGGCTGCGCGTGAAAACAGCAATCAGCCGCAATTTTCCTCGCCGGAACAGGAGCGCGACTGGCTCTATTTATTGGCGACAGGGGCCAAAACGCCAGCGGCGGCCCTGGCAGCCTATCCTCTGCAGTTTGCCGAGAATCGCAGCTATGTGGCGGAGAATCAATTACCCGCTTTATTGGCCCGACATGATGACGCAGGCGTAGCCCGGCTGTTGGCGCAATTACCGGCCGATGAAAAATTGCCACTGCGCATGGCAATTAGCGTACGTCAGGGGGATAGCAAGCAGGCGGTGGCCATCGCCAACCGTTTAATGGCGGCACAGCCCCATGACTGGTTACTGCTCGACAGCCTGAGTTATCAGTTGCTTGCCCTGCAACAACCCGCAGCAGCGGCGCAATTGCTGATCGACGGCTGGTCATATGCCGGTGCTTCCGAACCATTGAGGTTGCGTTTGATCGACCGTCTCGGCGCGATACTGCACGAGCATCCCGACTTGCTGACGGCCGCCCGCGCCGCCCGCTTGCGTCAGCCGTTACCCACTGCAGCCTTGCGTACAGCCCAGGCCAATTTGTTGAGCCAATCCGGGAGCGACTGTCAGCAAACCTTATCACTGCTCAGTGACTTTAGCTCCTCTTACGATGCGACGGCCTGGGCGCGTATTGCCCGCTGTTATCAGACTTCATCACCAGGTATGGCGCTTTATGCCTGGCAGCAGGCAGTTGCCCGCGACAGCAGCGATATGATGCTGCGCGGGCTTGCCTATCAAGCCTATGCTGTCGAGGATTATGCCGCCGCCGTGGCTGCCTGGCAGCGTCTACCGGCCGAACGGCTGACCGCCGAAGATGCATTGGCGGCGGCAAACAGTGCGCTGGCGGCGCAGAACTGGCCACAGCTTGCCGTTTGGCTGAACGATTTACGTCGTCTGCATGCGGCACAGGGCGAAAATTATTTCTGGCTGGAAGCCCAATGGCAAAATCATCAGGGAAACAGCGCTGCAGCCTTGCGGGCGTTGGATCAGGCCATTGCCGCGCAACCTTCCTCGCGCGCCTGGGCGTTAAAAGGTCAGTTGCTGCTGGCACAGGGTCAGCAACCGGCCGGCATTGCCGCCTTGCGTCAGGCTGCAACGCTGGCACCGCAGGATGCTTCTGCCCATGCGGCGCTGGGGTTCGCGCTGTTTAACGCTGGACAGTTTACGCCAGCCCGACAGGAATTGACGCTGGCTAACCGGGCCACGCCGGATGATGAAAATCTGGTTCGGCAGTTGGTTTATGTTAATCAGCGACTGTCTGACGGTGGGCAAACCCGGCGCTATAGCCGCCAGGCGATAGATATGATCGACAATGCCGCCGGTACGCAGCCGCTGAGCAGGGCTGCGGCCGATACGCGCTTTTCGCTACGTCGCATCCATGAAGACAGCGCACGCCGCTGGACCTTTACCTTTGACGGCTGGACAGGCACTGACTCAGGCTCTGCGCCCCGCAGCACGACCTCGCCGGCCAGCGGCAGCGCACAGCAAAACTCGCGCAGCTATGGCCAGTTTGAGGGGCAATATAAAATCGGTGATAACCAACTGCGAGAAGGGGATACGCTGGCGGCCTACGGACGACTTTTTGCCGGAGGCAGTCATAGCGGCGAGGACAACAGCGGTATTGGCAGTGGCAACTGGCCGATCTACGCGCCGATGGCCGGGGTAGGTCTGCGCTGGAAACCGTTGCACGATCAGGTGTTTTATCTGGCGGCAGAAGAACAGGTTCCACTGGATCATCACCGTGGTCGGGTCGATACCCTATTGCGCGCCAGTGCCTCGTTTTTTAATAGTGGGCGCTATAGCGATGAATGGCATGCCAACGGCCGCGGCTGGATGGCGCAAAATCTCTATCTGGATGCCGGACATTACCTGAAGAATAACCAGGAAAACTATACCGCCGATTATCGTCTTAGCTGGCATCAGAAAGTCCATGAAGGGCAAACACTGGAGCCTTACAGCCATATTCAGGGTAATGCCGAACTGGTCTCGGATTCGCTGTCAGATCGCACGCAGTGGGATCAATACAGTAGCGATCTGCTGGGGGGGGTCGGTATGCGTTACAACCTGTGGCTCGGTCAGACGCACTATAATGCCTGGCCGCATAAAATCAGCTTTGGCCTCGAATATCAGTATGTCTTTACTCAGCGCCAGTCGCAGACCAACGGCCTGGATTACCGCGATAGCGTGATATTTACTTTGGGAGGGCGCTGGTAATGGCGGCTACTTTTCGTCTGCTGACGGCATTGCTGTTGCTTTGCCCGCTGTGGGCACAGGCGTTTAACGCCGTGATCTGGCAACCGCAACTGCGTGACCAACAAATTTCTGCCAGCCAATGGCAACAATTAATGCAACGTTTACCGGCGCAAGGCATTGATACCCTGGTGTTGCAATGGAGCCAGTACGGCGATGCCTTTAGCCAGAACGCCGATCGGCAATGGTTGCAGGCGCGAGCCAAAGCCGCCCGTGCTGCCGGATTACGGTTGGTGATCGGTCTGTATGCCGATCCCGAGTTCTTTGAGCGGCAAAAACAGCCGGATGCGGCAGTCAGCGGCTATTTCAACCGCCTGCGCGCCCACGATCGTCAACTTGCCGCCCAGTGGCTTAAGGCGCTGGGTGGGCAGTCGATTAGCGGCTGGTATCTCAGTGCTGAAATTGACGATTTGCGCTGGCGTACACCGCAGTCGCAACAAACATTATTGCAATGGCTGCGGCAAAGTCGCGCCGATCTTAAGCAAATCGCCGACAAGCCGCTGGCGGTCAGCAGCTTTTTTGCCGGCAATATGTCGCCAGAAGATTATCACCAACTGCTACAAACTCTGAGCGGCAGCGGAGTGAAAGTCTGGGTTCAGGATGGTGCCGGGGTAGCGCGTCTCGATCCCGCTGTTCGTCAGCATTATCTTGACCCTCTGCTGCATTGCCCTTCTCCTACCGCAGCGGGGGTGATTTACGAGCGTTTTCGCCCGCGCGCCGATGGCAAGGGGTTTCAGCCATTGGCCGCAGCCGAGGGGGATAAAACAGCAATATTGCCAGCCGCCGCTACCGGCTGCGCTGGCGATAGCCTTGTCTTTGAATTGCGTTATTTGCCGCTATCCAGAGGGATTATGGCCTATTAGATGACAGGCAGAGGCCGTACTCTGCCCATATGATGCACCGCCACCAGTTGTCCATTACGCATGGCAAATCCCTCGGCGGTGCCTTCAATCACAAAACCCAGTTTTTTATAAAGCGCCAGCGCCGCCAGGTTATCAACATAGACCGTCAGCTCGACCCGGCTGACGTTGAGCCAGTCGTCGCACATCGCCAGTACCGCCGCCAACAATTTACTGCCCACCCCTTGCTGATGAAAGTCGGGATGCACGCCCATACCAAAGGTGGCGACGTGCCGTCGACGCGGAGTGGGGTTGATATGCAGGGTGATCTGACCTACTACCCGTTCGCCAAAGCAGGCGACCAGGTTGTAGGTGCCCGGCTGAATATCCGCAATGCGTTTTTGCCACAACCCGGCGGCAGGATAAGGGAGCTGTAGCGTATCGCTGTAAACCTGGTACTGACTGTAAAGCTGCTGCAACTGCCGGTAGTCCTCTGGTTCAACATGGCGGATCTCGATCTGACTCATATAACGCTCCCTGTGCGCGGTTAGTTAACTTCCTAATTTAACGCGCTATCACCGGGAGTCAATTTGCGGGTTACTGAAAAAAACACTTTACAAGTGCGAATGATAATGATTATTATTGCCATGCACTCCGGGGATGACTATTCATCGTAGTCAAACGGGTCTCCGGAAGGCACGACATTGCTCACATTGCTTCCAGTATTACTTTAGCCAGCCGGGTGCTGGCTTTTTTTTATCTTTTTTTCATTGCTGCACTGATTTTCCAGCCGTTTTATTCCTGCAAATCCTTTGCATTAGCGCTCGATAACTTGTTCAATTTTTTTGAGTAGAGGGGTTAACTTTTTACGCTTTCTTATTCTCTGGCGTTGACTAGACTAAAGAAAACATTGAGGAGAGTTGAACATGATCTACTTACGCAAAGCACAAGACCGCGGTCACGCTAACCATGGTTGGCTGGATAGCTGGCATACATTCTCTTTTGCCGATTATTACGATCCGAACTTTATGGGCTTTTCGGCCCTGCGAGTGATTAATGAAGATGTGATCGATGCCGGTCAGGGTTTTGGCACCCATCCGCATAAAGATATGGAAATTTTGACCTATGTGTTGTCGGGGACGGTTGAACACCAGGACAGCATGGGTAACAAAGAGCAGATCCAGGCCGGTGAGTTTCAGATTATGAGTGCCGGGACCGGGGTAAAACACTCTGAATATAACGGTAATAAAGATCGCCCGCTGCACCTGTATCAGATCTGGATTATTCCTGATACCAAAGGGCTGGAACCTCGCTATGAGCAACGCATTTTTGATGCGCCACAGGGCCGCCAACTGGTATTGTCGCCGGATGCCCGCGAGGGGTCACTGAAGGTCTTCCAGGATATGGAGCTTTCCCGCTGGGCGTTGCAACAGGGTGAAGAGAGCCAATACAGCATTGCGGCCAATCGCCGTGTGTGGATCCAGGTGGTTAAAGGCAATCTGAGCATCAATGGTCAGACAGTCACTACCAGCGATGCGTTGGCTATCTGGGATGAAACGGCGCTGACCCTGCATGCTGCAGAAGACAGCGAAATTCTGCTGTTTGATTTGCCGCCGGTATAAGTTGCTGGTTTTGCCAATATCAGGGCGACGCGAGTCGCCCTTTTTTATGGGATGAAAGGGGCGTTGACTCTATTTGCCGATTTCTTTGCTGGTGGGAACCTCCGTGCCTGTAACCAGTTGAACTTATATTGACGATCGCTGGTGTACCATTATTTTGTGCATTAAACGCTAATAGATTAAATAAATAGCCACTGTAAATACTACAGGGGACGGCGTGCACATACTTTATAATTTATGAAGAATTTTTTCTGTCGTTAAAAATCCTTCTTATTTAATATTAATTAAAGTGTGGAGTATTCTATGAATAAAACAACAAGCTTTATTTTATTAACGGTGCTGTTATCCCCTGCGGTGTGGGCGGCCAGCTGTCCGTCGGTAACTTCCGTGCAGAAAGGCTGTGATGAGGGCGACTGTAAAAAAATATCTTTTGAAGATGAAAACGGCAAGTGGGCAGGCAGCCAGAGTGGGCTGATCTCACGTGATATTAATCATTTTTTACAAGCGACACGCGTAAAAATGTATGGTGGAGAGGGCATTAACTGTACTTATAAAACTCAGGGCGATGGCCGGGTGAATATTTCCTTTCTCGGTAAAGAAGATAAGTTGTATTCTTTTAAACTCTCCGATAAATGGCTTGATCAGCAGGATGATATCGCTATTTGTACCGCTACGTCCCACACCCACTGCAGCTTTGAGCCGAAGATAGCAGAATAACTTTTTTCGGATGAGTATGGCCTTGCGCCACGGACTATTGCGGGGTGTTTGGCCATGTTCCGGATGCACTATCATATAAAGTAGCGTCAGCTTGTCAGTTGAACTATTGATACCCTTTCCTGTTTGTTTTATTTATTTCAATGAAATGGCCGTTGTTATTTTGTTTACTTCTCGGCAGAGGAAATGGTTTTAATTTTATTTTCTCATGCTAGAGTGTTCCCTCTGGATACCTTAATGGCTATCCGGAACTCATTTATTTATTTAATTCTCGTCTGGACTAGACGGGGTGCGATACTTTATGGATGATTTATGAAAAAACTGACTGCATTTGCTCTGCTTATTGGTTCAATCACTTTATCGCCTCTGGCGATCGCCAGTAACTCGACGGTGAGTTTGGGCTATGCTCACAGCGATATAAAGGATGTGTCGGGTATTAATGGCATCAATATGAAATATCGCTATGAGTGGGACTCGCCACTGAGCATCATAAGTTCACTGACTTATATGTCAGGAAGCAAAGACTTTTTCGATAGCACTAGCACCTATAACTACCGTACCACAGAAAATTTTAAATATTATTCATTGAGCGCCGGCCCTGCCTATCGTATTAATCAGTATGTCAGTTTATACGGTCTGATTGGGTTAAATTATAATAAAGTGGATGCCAATTTTGTGCAGTCTGGCAAAGGGAATAATTCCACTACCCTTTATCAGCAAAACTTCAATATGAGAAAAACATCCGTAATGTATGGTTTTGGGGTACAGGTTAATCCGACGAAAAACCTGATGCTGGATCTGGGCTATGAAGGCTCACGTATTAAAGATGACTTTAAAAGCTACCACATTAATGGCTTTAATATCGGTGTAGGTTACCGTTTTTAATCCCCCGTTTCGCCCGGCTGATGTTGGGCGAACCTTTGGCCAGGCAAACGAGATCGGGCTAAATCTCATCGGCATATAAAAAACGGGCTAAATTGTTTCCATCTCAGCTTTTAATGACCGAATTGGCAGAAATGATATCGCAGGTCGCACTTTGCCCAGCTATTTAGCGCATGGATACTGTTTTTGTGCCAAATGAGGGCATTTTTTGCTAAAATTTCTGCTTGTTCCCTTGATCCCAGTTCATTGAAAATGAAGAAAAAAAGGCCAGTACTTCAGGACGTCGCCGACCGGGTGGGTGTCACCAAAATGACGGTAAGCCGTTATTTACGCAATCCGGGACAGGTTTCGCTGCTGTTGCAGGAGAAAATTTCTGCTGCACTGGATGAACTGGGCTATATCCCCAACCGCGCGCCGGATATCCTTTCAAACGCCAAAAGCCGTGCCATTGGCGTGTTGCTGCCGTCATTAACCAACCAGGTTTTTGCAGAAGTGCTGCGCGGGATTGAGAGCGTTACCGATATTCACGGTTACCAGACCATGCTGGCGCACTATGGTTACAGCGCAGAGCGTGAAGAGCAGCGGCTGACCTCGCTGCTGTCCTACAATATCGATGGACTGATCCTGTCGGAGCGTAATCACTCTGCTCGGACATTAAAGATGATTGAAGTTGCCGGTATCCCGGTGATCGAAATGATGGACTGCGTCTCACCCTGCGTTGATTTGGCGGTAGGGTTTAACAATTTTGAAGCAGCACGGCAGATGACTCAGCAAATTATTGCCCGTGGTCATCGCCACGTGGTGTACTTCGGTGCGCGTCAGGATGAGCGTACGCTGATCAAGCAGCAGGGTTATGAGCAGGCAATGCGGGAGTCAGGTTTGGAGCCTTATAGCGTCATGACAACGCGTTCCTCGAACTATACGTCGGGCGGTGAACTGATGCGTCAGGCGCAGCGTGATTATCCGCAAATGGACAGTATTTTTTGTACCAACGATGACCTGGCGGCCGGGGCATTTTTTGAATGCCTGCGTCAGGGATTGCATATTCCGTCACAGATGGCGATTGCCGGTTTCCACGGCCATGATATGGGCCAGGCTATGGAGCCCAAGCTGGCCAGCGTGCTGACCCCTCGTGAACGCATGGGGCAGATCACCGCCGAGCGGCTGCTGGCGCGGCTGCGCGGCGAAGAAGTCGCGCCCCGAATGGTTGACGTGGGTTTTACCATCTCTCCGGGCGGCAGTATTTAAACCGCCCCGAGATTGTGAATCAAACCTGAGGCTTGATTTTCACATTGGCTTTTTCCAGCGCTGCCACGCAGCGCTTGACCACGCCTTCAACCTGGTGGTCAATATTGACTCGCAGCACATCGGGTTCGTCTTCTGCGGGCTCTTCCAATGCTTCGAACTGGCTTTTCAGCATGTCCGGGGAGAAGAAGTGACCGGAGCGCGCCTGCAAACGTTGCAAAATCACCTCCTCACTGCCTTTCAGATAAAGAAACAGGATGTTTTCATTGCCTTTACGCAAGGCGTCACGATAGCGACGTTTTAGCGCCGAACAGACAATGATGCCGACTTCGTTTTTATGCTCAAGGCTATAAGCCGCGTCGCTCAACCTTTCCAGCCAGGGAGCACGGTCTTCGTCGTTTAACGGATGCCCGCTCGCCATTTTTTGAATATTGGCGCGAGGGTGCAGATCGTCACCGTCAATGAATTTGGCATTAATCGCCCTTGCTACGGCTGCGCCTACGGTAGATTTACCGCTGCCAGACACACCCATCAAAATGATGCTTTGTCCTGCCATAAGTATGATCTCTGTCCCATATTTAGAATATACCCGTCCGGGCGATTCCTTATATTAGCATGTTACCGGTATCATGATACCGGTAACAAATGGAGGTGTGACTAATATCACAAAGGAACCGGAGTAAATTTTAGCGCGGTTTAAGATACAGGCCGATGCTAAACCCGCAAACTTACAAAAGAATATCACTCGCGCAATATCTGCCTGATTTTATCAGTTCGGGTAAATGTGGAAGGGGAAAAGTTATGCCATTAGTTATTGTCGCAGTTGGCGTATTACTGCTGCTGTTACTTATGATCCGATTCAAATTAAATGGTTTTATCGCGCTGATTTTGGTCGCGCTTGCCGTAGGCGTTATGCAGGGCATGCCGGTCGATAAGGTGATCACATCAATTAAAAATGGGGTGGGGGGAACACTCGGCAGTCTGGCGCTGATTATGGGTTTTGGTGCCATGCTGGGCAAACTATTGGCTGACTGTGGTGGTGCACAACGTATTGCCACGACGCTGATTGCCAAATTTGGTAAGCAATATATTCAGTGGGCTCTGGTGATCACCGGCTTTATCGTCGGTTTTGCCTTGTTCTACGAAGTGGGCTTTGTGCTGATGCTGCCGCTGGTGTTCTCCATCGCTGCTTCTGCGCGTCTGCCGCTGCTGTACGTGGGTGTGCCAATGGCTGCGGCCCTGTCGGTGACTCACGGCTTTTTACCACCGCATCCGGGTCCTACCGCCATTGCTACCATCTTCCACGCCGATATGGGCAAGACGCTGCTGTTTGGTGCGATTCTCGGTATTCCAACGGTGATCCTGGCCGGACCGGTCTATGCCCGCTTCCTGAAAGGCATTGATAAACCGGTTCCTGAAGGTCTGTTCAACCCGAAAACCTTTACTGAAGAAGAAATGCCAGGTTTTGGCGTCAGTGTTGCCACTTCGCTGGTACCGGTGATTTTGATGGCATTCCGCGCCATTGCCGAAATGATTTTGCCAAAAGGTCACCCGATCCTCTCCTACGCCGAGTTCTTTGGTGATCCGGTGATGGCTACGCTGATTGCAGTACTGATTGCTATCTTCACCTTTGGTCTTAACCGTGGTCGTAAAATGGATGAAGTGATGGCGACCATCACCGAGTCGATTAAAATCATTGCCATGATGTTGTTAATCATTGGTGGTGGCGGTGCATTCAAACAGGTGCTGGTTGACAGCGGTGTGGATAAGTTTATCGCTCAAATCATGCAAGGCAGTACGCTGTCTCCGATTTTACTGGCCTGGACTATTGCGGCAGTATTGCGTATTGCGCTGGGGTCGGCGACGGTGGCGGCGATCACCGCCGGGGGTATTGCCGCACCGCTGATTGCCTCGACGGGCGCAAGTCCTGAGTTGATGGTTATTGCGGTAGGTTCCGGTAGCGTGATTTTCTCCCACGTTAACGATCCTGGTTTCTGGTTGTTTAAAGAGTATTTTAACCTGACCATTGTCGAAACCATGAAGTCCTGGTCTGTGCTGGAAACTATTATTTCCGTGTGCGGTCTGGTTGGCTGCCTGCTGTTGTCTACGGTGGTATAACCCTGCCTTATCCCGCTCCTGCTTTGGCAGCAGGAGCGGGCATTTCTGTCTGTCCCCCTTTGCAAATAAATGTTCAAGTAAGATGAAAGCGCAAGAAAATTATGGCTCAATGTCGGCCAAATAATTTTTGAGGTGGAATTTTTCTTATGCAGACCATTTTGCATTTTCTTCTGGCACTCGCTGTCATCTTCTTGCTGGCGTTTATTTTCAGTAACGATCGGCAAAAAATTCGTCCGCGTATTATTTTGCAACTGGTGGTGATTGAAGCCCTGCTGGCCTGGTTTTTTCTGCATGCCAGTGGCGGTCTGCGAGTGGTCACTGCGGTGTCGGGATTTTTTGAAAACCTACTGAAGTATGCTGCAACCGGTTCTGACTTTGTGTTTGGCAATATGAGCTCACAGGGGCTGGCGTTTATCTTCCTGGGTGTGCTGTGCCCGATTATTTTTATTTCGGCATTAATCGGTATTTTGCAGCACTTGCGCATTTTACCGCTGCTCATCCGTATTGTCGGCACTGTGTTGTCGAAAGTGAACGGCATGGGCAAACTGGAATCCTTTAACGCCGTCAGTACGCTAATCCTCGGACAGTCGGAAAACTTTATCGCCTATAAAGGTATCCTCGGCGATATCTCTCCCCGCCGTCTGTATTCGATGGCTGCTGCGGCCATGTCGACGGTGTCACTGTCAATTGTCGGTGCCTATATGACCATGCTTGAACCCAAGTATGTGGTAGCGGCGCTGATCCTCAATATGTTCAGCACTTTTATCATTCTGTCGATCATCAATCCAACGCCGGCAGGGGATGAGCCGGATATCAGACTCGATAAATTGCATGAAGAGCAGAGCTTTTTTGAAATGCTGGGTGAATATATTTTGGCTGGTTTCAAGGTGGCGATGATTATTATGGCGATGCTGATTGGCTTTATTGCCATTATCGCTGCGGTGAATGCCCTGTTTACCAGCCTGTTTGGCATCAGTTTTCAGCAAATCCTCGGCTATGTGTTCTATCCCTTTGCCTGGCTGATTGGTATCCCACCCGCCGATGCGCTAAAGGCCGCCAGCATTATGGCCACCAAACTGGTTGCCAATGAATTTGTGGCGATGATTGACCTGAAGAAAATCGCGCTGGAGCTGTCGCCACGCGGATTGGGGATCCTGTCGGTATTTCTGGTTTCCTTTGCCAACTTCGCTTCCATTGGCATTGTGGCAGGGGCCATTAAAGGCTTGAATGAAAAGCAGGGCAATGTGGTCTCGCGGTTTGGCTTAAAGCTGGTGTATGGCTCAACGCTGGTCAGCTTGCTCTCGGCGGCATTTGCCGGTTTGGTGCTCTGATCCTGCGGTAAAAAAGCCCCGGCGTTTACCGCCGGGCCTTGATTAAAAATCAACGCAGGCCGGGTTGTCGACCTGCATAACCGAGTCTTGCTTAAAGCGTTTTTTGTAGATATCACGGATTTCGCCAAGTTTTTTCTGCGCTTCCTGCGTATCGGCGTGGATCAACATCAGAGCTTTACTGTTCTCTTTGATCACCACTCCTTCACTTCTCAGCCATTGACCTTTGGCATCGAAAACGCTGAGACCATCTTTAAAACGCGGCGTGACATCTTTATCAACAAAGGTTTGCCACTCGGCGGCACTTACCGGCGCGGCATCGTGACGGCTTAAGCCAAAGTAGAGAACGCTTTGCGTCATCAGGCTGCCGGTTTTGCAAACCTGCTGCGGTGCGGGTTGCGCTGCCGATTGTTCAGCCTTGGGCGGATAGGGGGCGTTTAATGCGTGAGGCGCGGTGACACAACCGGTGAGCGTCATTGCCACTAAAACAGCAAGCAAAGCGGGGGTCTTCATGGTTCGATTCCTTGTGATGTGCTATCAATAACGGCCATCTTTACTGACGCCGTCTGCGGTCTGTTCCGCTGTCCCCATCATAGAGTCTGGCGACGGGGCGAGGCAATGTTTGTGGTAATGCCTGCTGAAACCCGGCGGCAGAGGCGGAAAAACAGGGGCAAAAGCGCACGAAAACGGTCAGAAAGGGAATTTGTGATCGCCATGGGGGAAATCTCGCCAATTTCGCCAGATTTAGCGATGGGTGGGCAATCAGACTAAGGTTGTGCCTGGTGACAACTCCTTAGACTCCTTCGTATGCAGGAAACCGCTTATTTCCTGTTCGCCTAAACTCTACGAAGGAATAAAAATGAATAACGCAATCCTGTTAGGCATCCTGTGGCACTTTATTGGTGCCACCAGTGCCGCCTGTTTCTATGCCCCGTTTAAGAAGGTCCGCCATTGGTCATGGGAAACCATGTGGTCAGTGGGCGGCATCATGTCCTGGCTGATCCTGCCCTGGACGGTCAGCGCCATGCTGCTGCCGGATTTCTGGAGCTATTACAGCAGCTTTGGCTTGTCGACGTTGTTACCGGTGTTTCTGTTTGGCGCCATGTGGGGCATTGGTAATATCAACTATGGTTTGACCATGCGTTACCTCGGTATGTCGATGGGCATTGGTATTGCCATCGGCGTCACGCTGGTGGTTGGCACCTTGATGACACCGCTATTACAGGGCCGATTTATTGCCTTGTTCAGTTCTCCTGGCGGACGCATGACGTTGCTTGGCGTATTGGTGGCGTTGATCGGTGTGGCGATTGTCTCCCGCGCGGGGCTAATGAAGGAGCGCGCGCTCGGTGTGCGTGCCCAGGAGTTCAACCTGAAAAAAGGGCTGTTGCTGGCGGTGATGTGCGGGATTTTCTCTGCCGGTATGTCTTTTGCCATGGATGCGGCCAAACCGATGCACCAGGCGGCGGCCGAGCTGGGTATTAATCCGTTGTATGTGGCTTTACCCAGCTATGTGGTGATTATGGGCGGCGGTGCCATTGTTAATCTGGCCTACTGCTTTATCCGCCTGGCGGCTAAAAAAGAGTTGTCGGTAAAGGCCGATTTCTCGGTGGCCAAACCTTTGCTGCTCGCTAACGTGGCTTTTTCACTGCTGGGCGGTGCCATGTGGTATTTCCAGTTTTTCTTCTACGCCTGGGGTCATGCCAATATTCCCGCGCAGTATGATTTTATCAGTTGGATGCTGCATATGAGTTTCTACGTGTTGTGCGGCGGGCTGGTGGGGCTGATTATGAAAGAGTGGAAAAATGTCGGCCATCGCCCGGTCAGCGTTCTCAGCGTTGGCTGTCTGGTGATCGTGATGGCGGCAAATATTGTCGGCCTGGGTATGGCTTCATAATATGGCGGCGGCTGGCGGTTTAATTCATATGTTGACGCACATTGCGTGGCGCGTAACCAAATTCGCGTTTAAACAGCGTCGAGAAATGATTACTGTCGCCAAAGCCGCACTGAAAGGCGATATCGGTAATACGCATATCGCTATGACGCAGCAAATGGCGCGAATGCAGTAGCCGCACCCGGTTAAGGTAACGCTGCGGGGCATTGCCCGTTTGCTGTTTCATTTGACGATGCAGGGTACGCAGCGAAAGTGAAAAACGGTTGGCCAGTTCGTCCCAGTCAATTTCTTCACTGTAGTGATCGTTTAGCCAGTCGAGCAAGTGCCGTAACCGACTTTCCTGACTGTTGTCCTGTTGCATGCTGCATCCCTGACGTAATAGCACCAGCAGTTGCATAAAACGCAGTTCCTGCTCGGCCTGCTGCTGTAGCGAAAAGGTGGGCGAGCCGGGTGGCAGCTGTGCGATCAGCGCTTTGGCCTGGGTCATCAGCGTATTGTTGATACGCCACAGGGCCGGATAATCTCCTTCGCTTTCCTGAGGCAGCAAATCACGCAGACCGCAGAGAAAACGGAAAGCCTCGGGACTGCGGTAAAGCACATTTGTCAGATGCAGATTGTCGGTTTGTTCATAGAGATGGCGGTCATGATCGCGAATAAAACAGACGCAGCCACCGCACAGCGTCTGCGGTTGACCGTTAAAAACATGAATGCCGGTTCCTTGCTCGACCAGCACGATTTCATGAAAATCGTGATGATGTTCAGGAAAGGCACCTTGCGGCGAGCGTGGTTCAACAGCGATTGAAAAACCGCCAGCCGGGAAAAAATCAACGCTATGTAACATCGTCATTTTTAACACCCCATTAAACCCTTCGTTACCGATGGTAGTCATGGTTGTGCCCGCTTACCTTGATTTTTTGACGATGAAATCGGTTTAACGGCGGCGTTTTTTCAAGAAGTAATCAGCAATTATTCAGAAATGCGTCGGGGATCACATCGGCCTGTCCGCGTGTCCCCGGGGGACTAAATTTTTAAATAAGCACGGATACCGTCGAGGAACATCTGCGTGGACAGCATCACCAATACCAGCCCCATCAGCCGTTCCAGCGCACTGACGCCTTTGTCACCCAACAAGCGTAAAAACAGGTTCGACAGCAGCAAAATGGCCATCGATAGCCCCCAGGCAATAAACAGTGCCAGCGTCAGGTGACCAAGCTGGTTGGGATATTGATGCGACAGCAGCATCAGGGTGGCCAGTATTGATGGTCCGGCCACCAGCGGAATGGCCATGGGCACCAAAAAAGGCTCTTCACCGGCAGGCAGACCGCTGCTGTTATTCTCCTGGGAAGGGAAGATCATCTTGATGGCGATCAGAAACAGAATAATGCCGCCGGATATCGACACCGTTTCAGTGCGCAGATTCAGGAAGGAGAGGATCTTCTCCCCGGCGAATAAAAAGATCAGCATCAGAAACAGGGCGATCAGCATTTCACGGATCAATACCACGCGACGGCGCTTGGGATCCAGATGCTTTAATACCGACATAAAAATCGGCAGGTTTCCCAGCGGATCCATAATCAAAAACAACAATACCGTTGCCGAAATCATCTCAGTCATCACTACCTCAAGCTATCCTATTCTCTGTGTGTATTAGCAACGCTGCTAACCAGACGCTCACTATCGATTAAATTCACTTGCCACTTGGCGTACATTTTGTAAGGTAAGAGGCCCGAAGTTCTGATGACTTTGGGTCCGGACCACGCGTTATCAGGGCAACAATCTGCCCGGTCAGCCACTTTAGGGTGGTAAAGTGTGTCAAAGCGGCCTAACGCCGAGCAAATGCAGTTATCACCTCAGGGCAGGACAGTAAATATGAAAAATGTAGGTTTCGTCGGTTGGCGCGGTATGGTCGGTTCTGTACTCATGCAGCGCATGACAGAAGAGCGCGATTTTGACGCCATTCGTCCGGTATTCTTCTCGACTTCGCAACACGGTCAACCGTCACCGGTCTTTGCCGGTCACCAGGGCACCTTGCAAGACGCCTTTGATCTCGATGCGCTGAGTGCTCTGGATATTATTGTTACCTGTCAGGGCGGGGATTATACCAATGAAATCTATCCAAAGCTGCGTGAAATCGGCTGGCAGGGTTACTGGATTGACGCAGCTTCCTCGCTGAGAATGGAAGATGACGCCATTATTATTCTGGATCCGGTTAACAGTGCGGTGATCCATGAAGGTATCAACAAAGGCATCAAGACCTTTGTTGGCGGCAACTGCACGGTCAGCCTGATGCTGATGTCATTGGGCGGCCTGTTTGCCAATGATCTGGTGGAGTGGGCTTCGGTGGCGACCTATCAGGCAGCCTCCGGCGGCGGTGCGCGTCATATGCGTGAGTTGCTGACGCAAATGGGCATGCTGCATAACCATGTGGCCAAAGAGCTACAAGATCCGGCTTCGGCAATTTTGGACATCGAACGTAAAGTCACGGCGTTAACCCGCAGCGGCTCCCTGCCGACCGATAACTTTGGTGTTCCTCTGGCTGGCGGTTTGATCCCGTGGATCGACAAACAGCTGGACAATGGTCAGAGCAAAGAAGAGTGGAAAGGGCAGGCGGAAACCAACAAAATTCTTAATCGTTCGAGCATTATTCCGGTGGATGGTCTCTGCGTGCGCATTGGTGCCCTGCGTTGCCATAGCCAGGCCTTTACCCTGAAACTGAAAAAAGATGTCTCCATTCCAGAAATCGAACAGATGCTGGCGAGCCATAACGAGTGGGTGCGCGTAATCCCTAACGATCGCGACTTGTCGATGCGCGAGCTAACCCCTGCGGCGGTTACCGGTACCATGAACACCCCGGTCGGACGTTTGCGTAAGCTGAATATGGGGCCGGAATATCTTTCTGCCTTTACCGTTGGCGACCAGTTGCTATGGGGTGCTGCTGAACCGCTGCGCCGTATGCTGCGCATTCTGCTGTAAGTCGTTAGCTGATATTTAAAACTGCTTTTTATTTTCACTGCGTCCAGAACGGCTAAGTATGTTAATACTTATGCATTTTCTGGACGTTTTTGTATCTATTACTCTTGCCAAACAACGTTTTTAATGACGTTTCCCTAACGTTTTTTTTCCTTCTTTTTTACCGCTGCTGATCACAAAAAAATTCTTTTAATTCATACCTTGCACTTACAAACCTTTGTCTATGCTTAGTAGAGGCAAGCGGAAGTTTTGAGAAGCTTATTTATAAGATTTTTTAATATTTGTGAGTGTAAGCGCACTCTTTCGCCGGACCTAAGACATATCTTAAAGGTTAAGCTGGCTAGTGGGCTATTTTCAGGATGAATAACGACATGAATGGATATAACGATCGGGCCGACACATTGATTTTGTTGGATTTGTTGATTAATTAATCACAGGATGAACACCATGCCAGTACTTCCCGACCAGCACGTTATTAATCAGATTATCTCCGGTCACTATGCCGATCCATTCTCATTACTGGGAATGCATGATGTCGCCACCGGTTTGGAAGTGCGTGCGCTGTTACCGGATGCCGATCAGGTCTGGGTGATTGATACCCAAAAGCAGCGTCGCGTGGCCGAGTTGCGTCGCTATGATGACCGTGGTTTTTTTGTTGCTCAAATCCCCCGTCGTAAAAAACATTTCCGTTACCAGCTAGAAGTGCGCTGGGGTGAAGTGGTGCATATTATTGATGACCCCTATCGCTTTGGTACTCTGTTGCAGGAGCTGGATATCTGGTTGCTGGCGGAAGGGACACATCTAAGACCTTACGAAAAACTCGGTTCCCATCCGATGACGCTGGATGATGTCGATGGGGTGAGCTTTGCCGTGTGGGCGCCGAATGCCGCGCGAATTTCCGTAGTAGGCGAGTTCAACTTTTGGGATGGTCGCCGCCACCCTATGCGCCGACGACGCGAGAACGGTATTTGGGAGCTGTTTATTCCGGCCGTTCGTGAAGGCCAGTTGTATAAATATGAGATTATCGACTGCCACGGCCAGACCAGTTTACGTGCCGACCCTTACGCCTTTGAAGCTCAAATGCGCCCCGATACCGCTTCGCTGGTACGCAAGTTGCCGGAGAAAGTTGACTACTCGCCGGCGAGAAAAAAGGCCAATGCCCTCAACGCCCCGGTTTCGGTTTATGAGGTGCATCTCGGCTCCTGGCGTCGCCATGCCGACAATAATTTCTGGCTCAGTTATGGCGAACTGGCGCAGCAACTGGTCTCCTACGTCAAATGGATGGGCTTCACCCATATCGAACTGATGCCGATCAATGAACACCCGTTTGACGGCAGCTGGGGCTATCAGCCGCTGGGCATGTATGCCCCAACGCGCCGCTACGGTTCACCCGATGAGTTTAAGGCGTTTGTAGATGCCGCTCATCAGGCAGGACTCAATGTGATCCTTGACTGGGTGCCGGGGCATTTTCCCAGCGACGCCTATGGTCTGGTACAGTTTGACGGCACGGCGCTGTATGAATACGCCGACCCGCGTGAAGGTTACCACCAGGACTGGAATACCCTGATTTACAACTATGGCCGCCATGAAGTACGTAACTATCTGGCTGGCAATGGTTTTTACTGGATAGAACGTTACGGCATCGACGGTCTGCGCGTGGATGCGGTGGCCTCGATGATCTATCGCGATTACAGCCGTAAAGCGGGAGAGTGGATCCCCAATTACTACGGCGGCCGTGAAAATCTCGAAGCGATTGCCTTTCTGCGTTACACCAATCAGACCATTGGCCGCGAGCTGGGCGGGGCGGTGACCCTCGCTGAAGAGTCCACCGACTATCCCGGTGTGACCATGCCGCCGGAGGCTAACGGCCTGGGCTTTCACTATAAGTGGAATATGGGCTGGATGAATGACTCCCTCAGCTATATGCAGCTTGATCCGGTTCATCGCAAATATCACCACAACCTAATGACCTTTGGGGTTCTTTACGCCTATAGCGAGAACTTTATTTTGCCGCTGTCCCACGATGAAGTGGTGCATGGCAAAGGTTCGCTGCTCGACAAAATGCCCGGTGATACCTGGCAGAAATTTGCCAACCTGCGCGCCTATTACGGTTTTATGTGGGCGCATCCCGGCAAAAAGCTGCTGTTTATGGGCGGCGAATTTGCCCAGGGCCGCGAGTGGGATTTTAACGCCAGCCTCGACTGGCACTTACTGGACGAAGCAAATGGTTGGCACAGCGGCGTACAGCATCTGGTGCGCGACCTTAATCACTGTTATCAGCAGCAGTCTGCGCTCTATGAACTGGATTACCACCCGCGGGGCTTTGAGTGGCTGGTGGTGGATGACCATGAGAACTCAATATTTGCCTTTGCCCGCCGTGACGATCATGGCAATGAGCTGATTGTGGTCAGTAACTTTACCCCGGTGCCGCGCTACGGCTATCGCATTGGCGTGGGACGACCAGGTCGCTATCACGAAGTGCTTAATACCGATGCGCATTTTTACCGTGGCAGCAACGTTGGCAACGTCGGTGATGTCTATACCGACGCGCAACCCTGCCACCAGCGAGAACACTCCATTTCGTTGGTGATCCCGCCTCTGGCGACCATTTATCTGCGGCGGGAGGACTGCTAATGCCCCGACTTCAGCCCGGCCATGCGTTGCCATTTGGTGCCCGTTTTGAGGGCAATGGTGTCAACTTTTGTCTGTTTTCTGTCGGTGCTGAAAAGATTGAACTCTGCCTGTTTGATGAGCAGGGCAACGAAACCCGCCACCGTCTGCCGGGCAGGAGCGGCAATCTGTGGCACGGCTTTCTACCGGGTGCCACTGTTGGACAGCGCTACGGTTTTCGCGCTTACGGGCCTTTTGACCCGGCGAAAGGGCAGCGCTTTAATCCACAAAAATTATTGATTGACCCCAGCGCCCGCGAGCTGGAGGGGCAATTGGGCGATGATCCCCGGCTGTGTGGCGGCGTTGACGTCGCCGATGCGGCAGATAGCGCGCCGGTGATGCTCAAATCGCGGGTAAGCCGCGAGGATTTTGACTGGCAAGGGGACGTGCTTCCGGCGATCCCTTGGGGGGAAACGGTAATTTATGAGGCGCATGTTCGCGGCCTGACCCAACAGCATCCCGCCATCCCCGAAGCCTTACGTGGCAGCTATGCCGCCCTGGCCCATCCGACAATGTTGGCCTATTTCAAAAGACTCGGTATTACCGCGCTGGAGTTATTGCCGGTGCAGCAACATGCCGATGAACCGCGACTGCAACGGTTGGGACTGCGTAATTACTGGGGTTACAACGTGGTAGCTCCCTGGGCGCTGGAACCCGCTTATGCCAGCGGTGTTGACGGTGTCAGCGCCCAAAACGAATTTAAAGCGGCGATCAAGGCGCTGCATCAGGCCGGTATCGAAGTGATCCTCGACGTGGTGTTCAATCATACCGCCGAGCTGGATGTTGAGGGGCCGACGCTGGCCCAGCGCGGTTTGGGCAATGGTGCCTGGTATTGGCTCAATCACGATGGTTCGGAAAATAATCTTACCGGCTGCGGTAATGCGCTGCGGCTGGTCGATGACGAACTGGTGGCCTGGACCCTTGCCTGCCTGCATCACTGGCTGGACGATTATCACGTTGACGGTTTTCGTTTTGATCTTGGCACCCTGCTTGGCCGTACGCCTGAGTTTCGTGCCGATGCACCGCTGTTGCAGGCGATCATTACCGACCCAAAACTCAGCGCCTGCAAATTGATCGCTGAACCCTGGGATATCGGCGTAGGAGGCTATCAGTTAGGCCATTTCCCGGCGCCCTTTGCCGAGTGGAGCGACCGCTGGCGCGATGATATGCGGCAGTTCTGGCTGCACGGCAGGCTGTCGTTGGGAACCTTTGCCAGCCGGTTTTCCGCCTCTGCCGACCTGTTTAATCATGCTGGTCGCCTGCCTGCTGCGGCGATCAATATGTTGACGGCGCACGACGGCTTCACCCTGCGCGATCTGGTCAGCTTTAATAACAAACATAACCAGGCCAACGGCGAAAATAATCGCGATGGGCATAGCCAGAACTACAGCCAGAATCACGGCGCAGAAGGTTTGGATGCCTCAGCCGAGGTGATGGCGCAGCGGCGTCTTAGCCAGCGCGCGCTGCTGGCCACCCTGTTGCTGTCCCAGGGCACGCCGATGCTGCTGGCGGGCGATGAGTTTGGCCATACACAACAGGGTAACAACAATGCCTACTGTCAGGACAATGCGCTGACCTGGCTCGACTGGCCGCAGGCAGACGAAGAGTTAACGGATTACGTCAGCCAACTGATCGCGTTGCGCAAACGTATTCCGGCATTGACGCAAAATCGGTGGTGGCAGGGAACGCCAGAAGGAGATGTGCAGTGGTTAGATAGTGCAGCGAAGCCAATGACAATAAAAAGCTGGGAGCAAGGTGAACAGCAGTGCCTGCAAATTCGATTGTCTGACCGCTGGTTGCTGGTGGTCAATGCATCATTACATGACGTTGCTATGGCATTACCAGAGGGTCGCTGGCTTTGCGTTGCGCCTTTTGACAATGAACAGCAAGACGTCAGGGAAGGCTCGCCTTGGCGAGCGACGGCAAAAACGCTCTGTGTACTGGCCAAAGGCTAGCAGAGCATCAGGAAGGATTCAGCTATGGCTACATTAGAATTCAATGACCGCATGATGTTGGCGAGGCAATTACCACTCAAGTCGGTAGCGCTGGTCCTGGCCGGGGGTAGGGGATCGCGGTTAAAAGATCTGACCGCGACCCGCGCAAAACCTGCAGTTCACTTTGGCGGTAAGTTTCGGATTATCGATTTTGCCTTGTCGAATTGTCTTAACTCTGGGATACGACGCATTGGGGTGATCACGCAGTATCAGTCGCATACGCTGGTTCAGCATATCCAGCGCGGCTGGTCGATCCTCAATGAAGAGATGAATGAATTTGTTGATCTGCTTCCTGCTCAGCAGCGTCACAGCACCGAGCATTGGTATAAAGGGACCGCAGATGCGGTCTATCAGAATCTGGACATTATTCGACGTTACCGCGCCGAGTATGTGGTGATCCTTGCCGGGGACCATATCTATAAAATGGATTACTCGCGCATGCTGATCGATCACGTCGAAAAAGGCGGGCAATGCACAGTGGCCTGTCTGGAAGTGCCGATCAAAGAGGCCAGTGAATTTGGTGTCATGGACGTCAGTGCCAACTACCAGATCAAGTCGTTTATTGAAAAACCCAAAAACCCGCCCTCAATTCCTGGTAAGCCCGATAAGGCATTAGCCAGCATGGGGGTCTATATTTTTAATGCGGAGTATCTTTTTCAGTTATTGGAAGAGGATCGGGCTTGCGAGGAATCCAGCCACGATTTTGGCAAGGATCTTATTCCCAAAATTACCGAACAAGGTGTTGCCTGGGCTCATCCCTTCGGTCTGTCCTGCGTCACGTCCAATCAGGATCTGCCTCCTTACTGGCGTGATGTCGGCACGATCGATGCCTACTGGCGGGCCAATCTCGACCTGGCCTCGGTAACGCCCGAGCTGGATATGTACGACCGGGACTGGCCGATTCGTTCGCATATGGAACCGCTGCCGCCGGCAAAATTTGTTCAGGATCGCTCCGGCAGTCATGGCATGACCATGAATTCGCTGGTTGCCGGGGGATGTATTGTTTCCGGCTCGGTGGTAGTGCATTCGGTGCTTTTCCCACGGGTGCGCGTGAACTCATTTTGCAGTATCGACTCCGCTATTTTGTTGCCAGATGTCAATATCGGCCGTTCCTGCCGCCTGCGTCACTGTGTAATAGATCGCGCTTGTCATATCCCGGAAGGAATGGTGATTGGCGAAAATGCAGAGGAAGACAGTAAACGTTTTTATCGTTCGGAAGGTGGCGTGGTGCTGGTAACCCGCAGCATGCTTGCCAAGCTTAAAGCCTGACATTGACGAACGCGTAATACCCAAGAAATTTGAAAATAAAGTGTGTATTTCACTTATTTCTGTCCGCCTCCCTCTGCTTGATGGAGACGATGAAAATCAGGAGCGAGAATGCAGGTTTTACATGTTTGTTCCGAGCTGTTTCCTCTGTTGAAAACCGGTGGCCTTGCTGATGTTGCCGGTGCGCTGCCCGCTGCGCAAATCGCCGAGGGTGCGGACGTGCGCGTTTTGATCCCTGCTTTTCCTGATGTGAAAAAAGGTATCGGCGACACGCAACTTATTGGCTCACTGGACACTTTTGCAGGACACGTCGATTTACTTTACGGCGTGTTCCAGGGGGTGGGGATTTACCTGATTGATACTCCGGGTCTGTACGATCGGCCAGGCAGTCCCTACCATGATCAATCCTCTCATGCCTATCCGGATAACCATCTGCGCTTTGCGCTGCTGAGCTGGATGGGTTGCGAAATGGCCTGCGGTTTTGACCCCGCCTGGAAGCCGGATGTGGTGCATTCCCACGACTGGCATGCCGGCCTGACCTCGGCCTATATTGTGGCGCGCGGTCGTCCGGCACAGACGGTATTCACCGTACATAACCTGGCATTTCAGGGGCTGTTTTTCGCTCATCACCTTGAGCAATTGCAACTGCCGCCGGCGTTTTTCCAGATGCATGGGTTGGAGTTCTTCGGGCAGATTTCTTTCCTGAAGGCCGGGCTGTTCTACTCGGACCATATCACCACCGTTAGCCCGACCTATGCCAAAGAGATCACTCAACCGGCGTTTGGTTATGGTATGGAGTCGCTGCTGCTGGAACGTCAGAAGGAAGGGCGCTTGACCGGTATTCTCAATGGCGTGGATGATGCCATCTGGGAGCCAAAAAATGACGCACTGCTGTCTGCGCGCTACAGCGCCGATGATTTGCGTGCCAAGACCATCAACAAGGCGTATTTACAGCGGGCGATGGGACTGGACGTTGACGACTCGCGGCTGGTATTTGCCGTGGTCAGTCGTCTCACCAGCCAGAAAGGGCTGGATCTGGTACTTGAGGCATTGCCGGAGCTGCTGGAACAGGGCGGTCAGTTGGCGCTGTTAGGTGCCGGTGATGCGGTGTTGCAGCAGGCGTTTCTGGCTGCGGCGGCCGATCATCCCGGCCAGGTTGGGGTACAGTTGGGCTATCACGAAGCCTTCTCTCATCGCATTATTGGCGGTGCGGACGTTATTATGGTGCCCAGCCGCTTTGAGCCTTGCGGCTTAACCCAACTCTATGGGTTGAAATATGGCACGCTGCCGCTGGTAAGACGCACCGGTGGCCTGGCTGACACTGTGGTTGATTGTGCGTTGGAAAATCTGGCGGATGGTACTGCCAGCGGGTTTGTATTTGAAGAGAGCACCGGAAAATCATTGAGTAATGCCATTCGCCGTGCTTTTGTACTGTGGAGCCGACCAAAACATTGGCGACATGTACAGCATCATGCGATGGAAATTGATTTTGGCTGGAAAGTTGCTGCACAGGCTTACCTGGATCTTTACCAGCGGCTGTGTTCCTCAGGCAAGGGTTGACATTGCTACAGGGCCGTCTTTTTTTCGCTTAACCACACCATATACAGAATTGGGAAGGTAACCATATGACTTCACCGTTTAATTACACCTCGCCTACTGTCAGCGTTGATGCGTTAAAACATTCAATTGCCTATAAACTTATGTTTATCGTGGGGAAAGATCCTTCCATTGCCAACCAGCACGATTGGCTGAACGCCACGCTGTTTGCCGTGCGGGATCGCATGGTAGAGCGCTGGCTGCGTTCCAACCGTGCACAGCTGTCACAGGATGTGCGGCAGGTTTACTATCTGTCGATGGAGTTTTTGATTGGTCGGACTTTGTCGAATGCGCTGCTGTCGATGGGTATCTACGATGATATCAAGCAGGCCCTCGATGAGATGGGGATGGACCTTGAGGTATTGATTGGTGAGGAGAACGACCCCGGTTTGGGCAACGGTGGACTGGGACGTTTGGCAGCCTGTTTTCTTGATTCGCTGGCCACGTTGGCCTTGCCGGGACGCGGTTACGGTATTCGCTATGAATACGGCATGTTTGCGCAGAATATTGTTGATGGCCAACAGGCCGAGTCCCCGGATTACTGGCTTGAGTATGGTAATCCCTGGGAGTTTCAGCGGCATAACACTCGCTATAAAGTACGATTTGGCGGCCGCCTGCAACATGAAGGCACCAAGACCCGCTGGTTGGAAACCGAAGAGGTTGTCGCCTGCGCCTACGATCAGGTGATCCCCGGCTTTGATACCGATGCCACCAATACCTTGCGTCTGTGGGGCGCGCAGGCCAGTAATGAAATCAACCTCGGCAAGTTCAATCAGGGCGATTACTTTGCGGCGGTAGAAGATAAAAACCATTCTGAAAACGTGTCTCGCGTGCTTTACCCTGATGACTCCACCTATTCCGGGCGTGAACTGCGTCTGCGTCAGGAGTATTTTTTGGTGTCGGCGACGGTGCAGGATATTCTGACCCGCCACTATTTGACCCATAAAACCATGGAGAATCTGGCAGATAAAATCGCTATTCACCTTAACGATACCCACCCGGTGCTGTCGATCCCCGAACTGATGCGCTTGTTGATTGATGAGCATAAATTTAGCTGGGAAAAAGCCTGGGATACCGTTAGCCGCGTATTCTCCTACACCAACCACACGCTGATGTCAGAAGCGCTGGAAACCTGGCCGGTGGATATGCTGGGTAAAATTCTGCCGCGCCACTTAGAAATTATCTTTGAGATAAACGATTATTTTCTCAAGCATGTGCAGGAAGTGATGCCTGATGATTCTGCTTTAAAAGCGCGGGTGTCGATCGTTGATGAAGACCATGGCCGTAAAGTGCGCATGGCCTGGTTGGCGGTGATCGCCAGCCATAAAGTCAACGGCGTGTCGGCCTTGCACTCCGATCTGATGGTGAAATCACTGTTTGCCGATTTTGCGGCGATATTTCCCGATCGTTTCTGCAATATGACCAACGGCGTCACTCCGCGTCGCTGGCTGGCGCTGGCCAATAAGCCTTTATCCGCTCTGCTGGATGATGCCATTGGTCATACCTGGCGTACCGATTTAAGCCAGTTGGCCGAGCTCAAGCAGGATATCGACTATCCGAGCTTTTTGCGGGCGCTGCAAAAGGCCAAGCTGGAGAATAAAAAGCAGCTGGCAGCCTATGTGGGTGAGAAACTCGATGTGGTGCTGGATCCGCACAGCCTGTTTGATGTGCAGATTAAACGCATTCACGAATATAAACGGCAGTTGATGAACGTGCTGCATGTTATCACCCGCTACAACCGCATTATTGATGAGCCTGATGCCAACTGGGTGCCACGCACGGTGATTTTTGCCGGCAAGGCGGCGTCGGCTTATTACGCGGCCAAGCAGATTATCCATTTGATCAACGATGTCGCCAAGGTGATCAATAACGATCCCCGCGTGCGCAATAAACTGAAAGTGGTGTTTATTCCCAACTACAGCGTGAGTCTTGCCCAGTTGATTATCCCGGCGGCCGATCTTTCCGAGCAAATTTCATTGGCGGGGACCGAAGCTTCGGGAACCAGTAATATGAAGTTTGCCCTCAATGGCGCGTTGACCATTGGTACCCTGGACGGGGCCAACGTTGAAATGCTGGAGCACGTCGGTGCCGAGAATATTTTCATCTTTGGCAACACCACGCCCGAGGTGGAAGCGCTGCGGAAAAAAGGCTACAACCCGCATGAGTACTATCAGAACGATCCCGAGCTGCACAAAGTATTAACGCAGATTGCCACCGGGACTTTCAGTCCTGAGGATCCGAAGCGTTATAGCAATGTGTTTGATAACCTGGTCAATCTGGGGGATTACTATCAACTATTGGCGGATTATCGCAGCTATGTGGATACCCAGGACAAGGTTGACGAGTTATACAAACAGCCCGATGAATGGTCACGCCGTACGCTGTTGAATATTGCCAATATGGGGTATTTTTCGTCGGACAGAACGATTGGGGAATATGCGGAGAAGATCTGGAATATTAAGCCTATCAAATTGTAATTGTAGGGGCTTGGCCCCTGTTACCCCGTTTTGACCGTTTTGACCGTTTTTTCAAAACGGGGTAATAGTTGGGGTTAATTTGATGTCGACGTCAAGATCAAGGTCAAGGTCAAGGTCAACTGCATTCGCTGCGCTCACTGGGCGCGGCGGCCCAGAGCGCCTTTATAGCTTAAAAGTCAATTTTATAGCTTAAAAGTCAATTGGCTATGAGGAGCTGTTTCGGTTTTATAATAGCAGTGGTCACCTAACCCGCTGTGCCGAACCGAGTTAAGGAGCGCTGGCCCGCTCCTTAACAATCCTGGGCCTTTTGGTGTTGTTGACTCGTCTGCTGCCTATTACCGGCTATGTTTCAGTAACCCCGAGTGTGGCACGAGCCGCGCTGCTGCGCAGTCCCCTTGCTCGGTCGGGAGCCAAAAGCGTCTCCCTCCTCTTCGCGCGGCGCCGTCTCTGAATGTGCCAGCAAACTATGTATGTCGTGCCGATTTGGCTTAAATGACAATTTCTTGGTTTAAAGGGCTATTGGCTTTAGAGGAATTGTTTCGGTTTTATAATTGCCGTGGCCACCTAACCCGCTGTGCCGAACCGAGTTAAGGAGCGCTGGCCCGCTCCTTAACAATCCTGGGCCTTTTGGTGTCTTGGATGCGTCTGCTGCCTATTACCGGCTATGTTTCAGTGACTCCGAGCGTGGCACGAGCCGCGCTGCTGCGCAGTCCCCTTGCTCGGTCGGGAGCCAAAAGCGTCTCCCTCCGCTTCGCGCGGCGCCGTCTCTGAATGTGCCAGCCAACTATGCACACCGTGCCGTTTCAGCGGCAAACTTTTTATCTTTTTATCTTTTTATCTTTCGCCTTTGACCTTTAATGTTGCCGGTTTTGCCGTAAATGTTTCCTGGCCGATTCAAAACCTACGCTGAGCGACGTGGAGCGAGACGCTTTTGGCTCGCGACCGAGTGAAGGGACCGCGCAGCGGCGTGGTTTAGGCCACGCGCCGGGGTTACTGGAAAGAACTACAACCGAGGGCAATACACACATCAACGACACCAAAAAGCTCAGGGGTCAAGGGGACTCGAGCGACTGCGAGTCCCCTTGTCGGTTCGGCACTGCGGGTTAAGTTGCCACTGCAATAATAAAACCGAAACCCTTACTACATAGCCAATTGACTTTAAAACAGAAAATTGCCATTTAAGCCAAAGCCCAACCCGATACAGCTCCTCTAAAGCCAATTGACTTTAAAACCCAAAATTGCCATTTAAGACTAAGACGCTAATGACAATGCCTTGTGTTTATGCGCCGCCAGCCATTCCCCGACACGCTGCTGCTGAGCCTGGTCCAGCCACATTCCCAACTTGGTGCGACGCCAGATGGCATCATCCAATTCGACCACCCACTCTTTTTCCACCAGATAACGCAGTTCGGCTTCATAAAATTCATGGCCGAAATGCTCACCCAGCGAGGCCAGACTATTGGCATCCGCCAGGATCAACTCCGTCTGGCTACCGTAAGTGTGGGTATAACGACGGGCCAACGACTCCGGCAGCCAGCTAAAACGCCGACGTAACTCAGCCTGATAACTGTCGCGATCGCCATTAAGCTGGCCACCAGGCAGTACGGCGTTTTTCGTCCAGGCCGGTCCGGCGTGCGGATAATACTTGGCCAGTTTCTCCATCGCATGCTCGGCCAGCTTGCGGTAGGTCGTGAGCTTGCCGCCAAAAATCGACAGCAGCGGTGCCTGACCTTGCTGGTCGTGCACGTCGAGGGTGTAATCGCGGGTGATTGCCTGCGCCGAATCCGATTCATCATCACACAGTGGACGTACGCCGGAATAGGTCCAGACAATATCGTCGCGGCTAAGCTGTTTTTTAAAGTGATCGTTATACACTTTCAACAGATAGCTGATCTCTTTGTCATCGATTTTCACCTCTTTCGGATCGCCGTGATATTCGACGTCGGTGGTACCGATAATGGAGAACTCATCCAGCCATGGAATAACAAACACAATACGGTGGTCGACGTTTTGCAGAATATAAGCCTGCGGCTCAGTATGTACGCGAGGCACCACAATATGGCTGCCTTTGATTAAACGAATGCCATACGGTGATTTCAGCTTCAGGCCATTATCAAAGAAGTTTTTCACCCACGGACCGGTGGCATTAACCAGACCTTTGGCGCGGAAGGTGAAGGTTTTACCGCTGTCGATTTCCTGCGCTTCAACCATCCACAAACCGTTTTCACGCCATGCACGGTTGACGCGCGTGCGGGTGCGGACTTCGCCACCGCGTTCTTCCACTTCCTGAGCGTTCAACACCACTAAACGCGCATCATCAACCCAGCAGTCGGAATATTCAAAGCCCTGGGTGGTTTCCGGTTTCAGCACCGAATTTTCACCAAATTTCAGCCCCTTGCTGGCCGGAAGACTGGTGCGTTTACCCAGGTGATCGTACATAAACAGACCAATGCGGATCATCCAGGCCGGGCGCAGATGAGGTTCATGCGGCAAACGAAAACGCATAGGGAAAGCAATATGCGGTGCCAGTTTTAACAGCACTTCGCGTTCGGCCAGCGCTTCGCTCACCAGGCGGAATTCATAATGCTCCAGATAGCGCAAGCCACCGTGGATCAATTTAGAACTGGCCGAAGAGGTGGCGCAGGCCAAGTCTTGCGCCTCAAGCAGCAGAACGGATAGCCCGCGGCCAGCCGCATCCGCAGCAATACCCGCACCGTTGATACCGCCACCGATTACGATCAAGTCTTTGGTTTCCACGTCATCTTCCTCCAGATGTTCGAAATAGCTCTTTAATGTTCGTTTTCGCTCATGATTGTAATCGATAAGCTACAGGCGCGCCAAGAGTTAACCAAATAAAAACATTCATGCGTGATGCAGGTAACATTTTTCGCGGACTTAAGAGAATAGAGGATGACGGTAAGATGAATTTTTAAGCATGTCTTTCGTTATTGCGCGTTTTTGGCTGGAAAGAATAAGGGGGGAGATAACCTTTGATGATCAAGCCGGCGGCGTCACGTAAAGACGTTAACACCGCCGCCAAGGCAGGATCTAGCAGAGCTCGAGTTGCACCTCGTGCTTATTAATCAGCGCCATCACGCTTTCTGGCGGTTGTTGATCGGTAAACATGGCATCGATCAGGCTCATATTGCCGAGGTTGACCATGGCATTGCGTCCAAATTTGGAATGGTCGACCACCAGCATAACGTTGCGCGAGTTTTCAATAATCGCGCGTTTGATGCGCGCTTCATGATAATCAAACTCCAGTAATGAGCCATCCATATCAATACCGCTAATGCCAAGAATGCCAAAATCGAGGCGGAACTGAGAGATAAAATCGATGGTGGCTTCACCCATAATGCCACCGTCGCGGCTGCGAACTTCCCCGCCCGCCAGCAAGATACGGAAGTCTTCTTTGGCGGTCAGCAGGGTGGCAACATTCAGGTTGTTGGTGACGATGCGCAAATTCTTGTGATTGAGCAGCGCGTGGGCCACCGCCTCCGGCGTAGTGCCGATATCGATAAACAGCGTCGCACCGTCGGGGATTTGGCTGGCCACGCGGGCGGCAATACGCGCCTTTTCCTCCGACCACATGATTTTTCGTTCGTTATAGGCGGTATTCACCGAGCTGGAAGGCAGTGCGGCCCCACCGTGATGACGATGAATTTTATTCTGCTCTGCCAGATCGTTAAGGTCGCGGCGGATAGTTTGCGGGCTGACGGCAAAATGCTCCACCAGCTCTTCGGTGCTGACATAACTCTGCTGGCGCACCAGCTCGACGATAGCGTCATGACGCTGCATTTGTTTCACCCTAATCCCCTAATTGCGTGCTTTACGCGGCGTGCGCGTATCGCAAAATGCCATGACAAGACCGACAACCAGACCAAACACATGGGCTGCGTTGGCGATGGCCAGACCCATCACATTAAAATATCCCAATACCAGCCAGGCGAGGGAGAACACCATCAGGCCCCTGGGCAGCGCAAGCTGACGTTCAGGTTTAAGCTCGCCGGTTAGCCAGACGTAGCCCATCAGCGCATAAACTACGCCAGACAGACCACCAAAATAAATCCCGCTGAAAAGCGACTGTCCCCAACCGCTGAGCAACGCCGAGATAAGCGCAATGGTGAAGAGCTTGCCGCTGCCAAGGCGTTTTTCTACCGGGCCGCCGAGATACCACCACCACAACAGGTTAAACAGAATATGCAGCAATGAAAAATGCAAAAACGCCGGGCTAAACCAGCGCCAAAGCTGCACATACTGATGGCGATCGGCGGGCCATGACAGCCAGGTCATCACTCGTTGGTCACCGTAGATCTGCTGAGCGAGATAGACCAGGATGCAGAGGACCATCACTATCATGGTCAGCGGCCCTGCCTGGCTGCGAATACGCTGCCAGTAGGAGTAGTGCTGATAGCGCAGATGAGTGTCGGTTTTACCGGTTTCCCAACTGGCTGCCTGATAGCGGGCATGCAGGGGATCTTCAAGAAAAAGGGTCAGTTGTTGTTCAACCTGATGCAGCTTTGACTCATCTTCCAGCCAAATTTGCACTTCTTGTCCGTCGGATTTGACCTGTAACTGGACCCCATATGTTGCCATATAGTCGACAAACGCCTGCGCAATGCGCGGGTTTGGCAGGCTAATAATTCTGATCATAGTGGTTCCATGGGTCCCGTAATTATTTGATTTTAAAGTTTACGTCTCATTCTATCATCCGGGCC
Organism: Rouxiella aceris; assembly: GCF_012933545.1. Classification (GTDB taxonomy): domain Bacteria; phylum Pseudomonadota; class Gammaproteobacteria; order Enterobacterales; family Enterobacteriaceae; genus Rouxiella; species Rouxiella aceris. The sequence goes on from NZ_JAADJU010000008.1 coordinate 276,698, forward strand.
GTGCCGCTGCCCGGCTGAGCAATAATTGATTATAACGTCAGCGGCGTCCGCTGTATGCCAGAGAAATACGTCGTTTCCTGAAGCCTGATCTCATCCTCTACGTTAATTTTTGTTTACTTCCGTTTCGCCGGTCAAGCTATGAGCAGTATCACTCTTTAATTAGGTTGCGGGCTTTATTCTGAGAATAGAAGAGGTGGGGGACATATGTTTCTTGAACAGCGTCGACAGCAGATCCTTGAGCATCTGGATAAGTACGAAAGCATGACGGTGGAGTCTCTTTCCGCCCTGTTTAGTGTAACCAGAGAAACCATCCGCAGCGATCTTAATGCGCTGGCGGCCGAAAAGCTGGTTCAGCGTTGTCACGGTGGTGCCATGGTGATCCGCCGCAGTTTGCAGTCAAAGCTGATTACCGACACCGGCGACAATTTTGAAGTGTTACTGAAACGACTGCAAAGCCAGAAAAGAAAGCAGGCCGGGCAGCAAAAAGGAAAAAACATGAAAGGTAAGGTCTGCATTCTGGGTTCATTCAACGTCGATATTGTCGCCAAGGTTGAACGCTTTCCCAAAGGCGGCGAATCCCTGCTGGCGCTCGACAGCACTCTGGGACCAGGCGGTAAAGGCTCTAATCAGGCCACTGCCGCCAGCCGCGCCGGTGCCAAAGTGCATTTTGTTTCCAAAGTGGGCAAGGATCAGTTTAGCCAGTTTGCCTATGACCACCTGAGCTCCTCAGAGATCCATTCGTTTACCCTCTACCAGTCGGAAACGGAGCCAACCGGTAACGCCATCATTTATGTCTCGCAGGAAAAGGGCGAGAACATGATTGCCATTTATTCCGGTGCTAATAAAACCATCAGTGAGGATGAAGTGGCGGCGATAGCCACCGAGTTGGAGGATTCCGAGGTGTTATTGGTGCAGTTGGAAAACAACTTTGCCGCCACGCTAAGCGCAATGAAGCTGGCCAAGGCATTGGGCGTCAAAGTTATTCTTAATCCGGCACCTTTTTCCAGTCATGCCCTTGAATGCCTGGAATACGTTGATGTGATCACGCCAAACGAGACCGAGGCTTCGCAGCTTTCGGGGATCGACGTGCAGGATCTGGCCAGTGCCAAAGAAGCGGCGCAGCGCATTGTCAGCCAGGGTGCCCAGCGGGTGATTATTACCATGGGCTCACGCGGTGCGTTGATCCTCGACGGTACTCAGTTCCAGCATATTCCGGCGTTTGCGGCGCTAAGCGTCGATACCACTGGTGCGGGTGATGCCTTTAACGGCGCATTGGCCGCCAGCATTGCCAAGGGGCAGAGTCTGGCGCAGGCCGCCACTTACGCCTCGGCGTTTGCTTCGCTCTCGGTTGAGCGGGAAGGCGCGGCCAATATGCCCGATAACGCTCAGGTGATTGCGCGTCTGGCGCAGCGCTAAGTGAAAACTTTTTTTGTGGTAGCCGTTTCAGTTTTGCGCGATTTATTCGCAGCGGCTGCGTAATCGTTTCCGTCTGCTGTTTTACAGGCACGATGAGGAGTATTTATGAAGAAGATTGAAGGTATTGTTCCGGTGATGTTAACCCCTTTCACCGCTGATAATCATATTGACTATGCGGGCCTGGGCAAGCTGATCGACTGGTATCTGCAAAAGGGCGTGGATGCGCTGTTTGCCGTCTGCCAGTCGAGCGAAATGCAATACCTGAGTCTCAAAGAACGCGTCGAGCTGGCCCAGTTTGTGGTGGAAAAAGTGGCCGGCCGCATCCCGGTGATTGCCTCTGGTCATATCAGCGATGATATCCACGAACAAATTGGCGAACTGAACGCGATGGCAAAAACCGGCATTGATGCGTTGGTATTGGTCACCAACCATCTCGACCCAAAAAACCAGGGTACTGCCGCCTTCTTTGCCACCCTGGATCAGGTGCTGAGCGCCTTGCCGGAGTCAATGCCATTGGGTCTCTACGAGTGCCCGGCGCCTTATCGCCGCCTGCTGAGCGATGAAGAGCTGACCTACTGCGCCAATAGCGGTCGCTTTGTGGTGCTCAAAGATGTGAGTTGCGATCTGGCCACTGTCACCCGTCGTGTGCAACTGGTAGCTCATACGCCACTGAATATTATTAATGCCAATGCGGCCATTGCCTATCCAGCCATGCTGGCAGGGTCCAAAGGCTTCAGCGGGGTGTTTACCAATTTCCATCCCGAGCTGTACAGCTGGTTATACCATCACGCCAGCAGCCAGCCAAAACTGGCCGAGGAACTGGCGATTTTCCTGTCACTAGGTGCCGTGACCGAGACCCTTGGCTACCCGAAAAATGCCAAGATCTACCATCAGCGTCTGGGAACTTTCGACAGTGAATTCTGCCGGGTAAATAAAGACAACGTGCTGGAAAAATTCTGGGGGTTAACCGTGCTGCTGGATCAAATTCACCGTGGCACTGAAATCTGGCAGAAAAAAATCGCGGCACTTTAAGCCGTTAGTTGATTAACCTTGAGCGCAGGCGCGCGGTGCGCCTGTATTTTTTGAATAGCCTGAGCCGATTGTTAAATAATTACCCGTCAGTTTACTACGGTTAATTGCCTGATGTTGTCACCCTACACTCTCGGTATAACTAAATATAAAAGGATTATTCAACATGATCGTATGCTGCTTACGTGATTGGGAAAACGAAAAAAACGCTTTCCATCCAATTATTAATAAAGGTATTGAGTTTATTACTCAAACTGACTTTTCCACCTTGTCACCGGGGAAATATGACATTATTCCTGAGAAAATGTTTTGTCTCTATCAGGAAATGAACACGCTACCCGCTAATGAAATGAGAGCTGAGTCTCATTTTAAGTTTGTTGATATTCAATTTCTGTTGCAAGGCGAGGAAACCATAGGTGTGGCGCGCGGTGCCGCCGATCATCAGGTGGTAGAGGACCGTGCCGAGAAACACGATATTGTGTTTTATCAGCACACCAAAAATGAATCGCTAATTCATTTAGTGCCGGGTATGTTTGCCGTTTTCTTTCCGCAGGATTTACATCGTCCCTGCTGTCATACCCATGGTGAGTCTTTTATTCGTAAAGCTGTGATTAAAATTCACCTGAGCCTGTTTGATCATGGCTTAATTATGAATAACCAATAGTGGATAATTAAAATGATGAAAGACACTACTTCTCCCCTGCATGTTACCCTGGAAAAAACCGCTCCGCCTGTTTCACGTTTGCGCTGGGGCATTATCTTTATTTTATTAATGGCGGCGATCATTAACTATCTCGATCGCGCCAATTTAAGTATTGCCAATACCACCATTGCCAAAGAGTTTGGTTTTACTTCGACAGAAATGGGCTTGCTGCTGTCAGCATTTTTATGGCCTTATGCGCTGGCAAATTTGCCCGCCGGCTGGCTGGTTGACCGCTTTGGTCCCAAAAAGATGTTCTCCTGCGGGGTCGGTTTTTGGTCAACCTTTACCGTGCTGGCCGGTTTTGTAAACGGCTATCCGATGTTTTATGCCCTGCGCATTCTGCTCGGTATCTCCGAGTCACCGTTCTTTACCTCCGGTATCAAAATCACGCACCGCTGGTTCTCGGACAAAGAGCGGGCGCTGCCTACCTCAATTATTAATACCGGTTCGCAGATTGCCAACGCCATTGCGCCGCCGATCCTGACGATATTACTGCTGACCCTGGGCTGGCGCGGCATGTTTATCGCCATTGGTCTGGCAGGGATCCCCCTGTTGCTGGTATGGCTGAAGTTCTACCGCAATCCGACGCCGCGCGAAGAAAAAGTCATTCACGCCAACTCGCAGTTGGTGCAGCAGTCGGTCAAGGACGTATCGGCAAATAATAAGGCCAGCTGGGGCGCGCTGTTCAAACATAACACAACCTGGTTTATGGTCATCGGTAACTTTTCGATTATGTTTACCATCTGGGTCTATCTGACCTGGTTGCCAAGTTATCTGGAAAAATCCCTGGGCTTCAGTCTGAAACAAACCGGCTGGCTGGCGGCAATTCCATTCCTCGCCGGGATCATGGGCGTGCTCTGCGGCGGCACCTTGTCCGACCGTTTGATTCGTCGCGGTGTGCATACCATTACCGCGCGCAAGGTGCCGATTGTGATGGGCGCGGCGCTGGCTGCCTGTTTTGTGGCGCCAATTCCGTTTGTGCATAGCACCACACTGAGTATTGCGTTGCTTTCTGTCGGCTATTTCTTTTCGCAGTTGCCACAGGGCGTGATCTGGACGTTGGCTTCCGACATTGCGCCAAAAGAACAGGTGGCGTCGATGGGGGCAATTCAGAACTTTGGTGGTTTCCTCGGTGCCGCCTGTGCTCCGATTGTTACCGGCATTATTCTCGATGCCACCGGACAGTTCACCAATGTGTTCTTCCTTGGCGCGGGTCTGCTGATGCTGGGAGCATTAAGTTACGGGTTATTTGTGAAAAAACCCATTTTAGTCACCATGCAGAAATCCTGATCTACCGACGCCCCCTGATCCAGGGGGCGTTATGCATCCATCCATAAGGTGATGCCTCAGGCTTCAATCTCCTGCGGAAACGTTTTCGACCAGGCTTCAAAGCCACCATCAATGCTATAAACCGCGTCAAATCCCTGGCTTAACAGAAACTGTGCGGCGTTGCGGCTGCTGATGCCGTGATAGCACATCACCAGCACCGGCGTCATGGCATCGGTCTGCTGCATAAAGGTGCTGATATTTTCGTTGCTTAAATGCAAGGCACCCGCAGCATGGGCGGCGTTAAAGCTCTGAATATCTCGGATATCGACCATAACCGCTGCATTTTCTTTCAGGTGATGATGTGCCTGCTCAACGCTGATTGTTTCAAACTGATCCATGCTGCTTTTGCCCCGTAATGACGTGAAACCCTGGTTAATGATGATTTGATCTCAGTGTAACCAATTCTTTGCCAGACAAGACCCGGTATTCCCTGTGGCTTTTACCTAAAATTGTTAATCTGTGGTCAATAAACGTCGCTATCCCTGAGGCATAACACCGCCGTTTTCCCTTAACCCAAGGCGATATCAGGATTTTTAGCCTGATTGCCGATGAGCATTTTTTCGCTATAGGGTTTATATATATAAGTGTCAGGGATCACGTTTTATTGCCATTTTCCTCCCGGTCAATCGCTGGTGTTATTCCGCCCTGAGCTGAAAAACGCCAGCTAGCGGTAACTTACCCAACTTAAAGGAAAGAGATTGCCCTATGCCAAAGCCTATTTTTAAGCAGGAGAATTTTCTGGCTGCCTTGACCCGTCAGTGGCAAGCCTTCGGACTGACTTCCGCTCAGGATATGACGTTGCATCAATGGTGGCATGCCGTCAGTGCGGCGGTGGCGGAACAACTGCCGCCGCGGCCCGACAGCGGCAAGGGTAGCGCCCAGGTTAAACGCCATGTGAACTATATTTCGATGGAGTTTCTGGTAGGTCGTCTGACCGGCAATAACCTGATGAATCTGGGTTGGTATGACCAGGTGGCCAAGGCGCTGGAAAAATTTGATATCAATCTCGGCAATCTGCTTGAAGAGGAGATTGATCCGGCGCTGGGCAACGGGGGCCTGGGCAGGCTGGCAGCCTGTTATCTCGATGCCATGGCTTCCGTTGGCCAGCCGGCGATTGGCTATGGTCTCAACTACCAGTACGGCCTGTTCCGTCAGAGTTTTGTTGGCGGTAAACAGCATGAGTCGCCGGATGACTGGCATCGTAATGACTATCCCTGGTTTCGCCACAATAGCGCGCTGGCGGTAGACGTTGGGGTGGGCGGTAAAATCATTAAAGACGAAGACGGAAAATCACGCTGGCAGCCCGAGTTTACCCTGCGCGGCGAAGCCTGGGATCTGCCGGTGATTGGCTACGGTAACGGCGTCTCGCAACCTTTGCGTCTGTGGGAAGCTCGCCATCTGCATCCGTTTGATCTGCAAAAATTCAATGACGGCAAATTCCTGCAGGCCGAACAGCAGGGCATTGATGCCGCCAAACTGACCAAGGTGCTGTATCCCAACGATAACCATCAGGAAGGTAAACGCCTGCGCCTGATGCAGCAATATTTCCAGTGCGCCTGCTCGGTGGCCGATATTTTACGTCGTCATCATTTCCTGGGCCGCGCCATCAGCGAGCTGCCAGATTACGAAGTGATCCAGCTTAATGATACCCATCCGACCATCGCCATTCCGGAAATGCTGCGGGTGCTGATCGACGAACATCAACTGAGCTGGGATGACGCCTGGCAGATCACCAGCCGCACTTTTGCCTATACCAACCATACCCTGATGCCGGAAGCGCTGGAAACCTGGGATGAAAAGCTGGTGCGTAGTCTGTTGCCGCGCCATTTTGCCATTATCAAACAAATTAATAGCAACTTTAAGAAACTGGTGGCAAAACAGTGGCCGGGTGACGAAGCCGTCTGGTCCCGGCTGGCCGTGCATTATGACAAACAGGTGCGGATGGCCAATCTCTGCGTGGTGGCGGGGTTTGCGGTTAACGGCGTGGCGGCGCTGCATTCCGATCTGGTGGTGAAGGATCTGTTCCCGGAATATCATCAGTTATGGCCGAACAAGTTTCACAATGTCACCAATGGCATCACGCCAAGACGCTGGTTAAAGCAGTGTAATCCGGCACTGGCCACCTTGCTTGACGAGACACTGAAAACCGAATGGGTCACCAACCTTGATGCGCTTAAGGGACTGGAAGACCAGATTAAAGATAAAAAATTCTGCAAACGTTATCGCCAAATCAAGCATGACAATAAAGTGCGCCTGGCAGATTACGTTAAACAGCATATGGGTATCACTCTCAATCCCGATGCGATTTTTGATGTGCAAATCAAACGCCTGCACGAATACAAACGCCAGCACCTGAACCTGCTGCATATTGTTGCCCTCTACCAGCAAATCCGCGATAACCCGGCGCTGGATATTGTGCCTCGCGTATTCCTGTTTGGGGCTAAAGCGGCGCCCGGCTACTATCTGGCCAAAAACATTATCTATGCGATCAATCAGGTGGCGGAGAAGATCAATAACGATCCGATCGTCGCCGATCGTCTGAAAGTGGTATTTATTCCCGACTACAGCGTATCGGTAGCGGAACTGATGATCCCGGCGGCAGACGTCTCGGAACAGATTTCGACCGCCGGTAAAGAAGCCTCGGGAACCGGCAATATGAAGCTGGCCCTTAATGGTGCGCTGACCATCGGCACGCTGGACGGTGCCAATGTCGAAATCGCCGAGCAGGTGGGTGAGGAAAATATCGTCATCTTTGGCCATACCGTCGATCAGGTGAAAGCGCTGCTGAAAAAGGGCTACAAACCTAAAACCTGGCTGAAAAAGGATAAACAGCTCAAACGGGTGCTTGATGAATTGGCCAGCGGTTATTACAGCCAGGGTGACAAGAAAGCCTTCGATTTGATGCTGCATAGTCTGTTGGCGGGCGGCGATCCCTATCTGGTGTTGGCAGATTTTGCCGAATACTGCCAGGCACAGGCTCGCGTAGACCAGCTGTATCGCGATCGTGACGCATGGACCCGCTGTACGCTGCTAAACACCGCCCGCGTCGGCATGTTTAGTGCGGACCGTTCTATTCGTGATTACCAGCAGCGTATTTGGCAGGCGAAACGCTAAGGAGCAGGCATGGACGGCGAGCAACTCGAACAGGCAGCACAGCGGGCAGGTATTCTCGGCAGTTTTATCAATATGGTTGACGAGGTTCAGTTAGTTTCGCCAGAAAGTAAAAAGGCGTTATTGCAGGTGATGGGGCGCGATGGACCCGCGCCCGCAACAACTGCGCTGCCGCCGGTTATTGTTTTTATAACCGGCCAGTCGCTGACGCTAACGCCGCAGGGTGAGGGGACCTTCCAGTGGCAACTGACGCTGGAAAACGGCGATATCACCCTGGGCGGCGGACGCTGGGGTCAACCTTTGACGCTGGGGGACGAGTGCCCGTTGGGCTATCACCAGCTTACTCTGCGCGATGGGCAGCAGCAGTGGGACTGTCGCATCATTGTGGCACCATCGCGCTGTTATGAGCCAGAGATGCTGTTGCAAGGCAAAAAACTGTGGGGTGCTTGTGTGCAGCTCTATACCCTGCGTTCCGAAGATAACTGGGGCGTGGGGGATTTTGGCGATCTCAAACAGATGGTGCAGCAACTGGCGCAGCACGGCGGGGCCTTTGTCGGGCTCAATCCCATCCATGCGCTCTATCCGGCCAATCCTCTTAGCGTTAGTCCTTACAGTCCCTCTTCACGTCGCTGGCTAAATATCACCTATATTGACGTCAATGCCGTAGAGGAGTTTACCGCCAGCGAATCGGCGCAGAGCTGGTGGCAGCTGGCGGCCACCCGTGAGGCGCTGCATCGGGCGCGCAGCGTCGAGTATGTTGACTATCTGCAGGTGATGACGCTCAAAATGACTGCGTTAAAACTGGCCTGGCCGACCTTTTGTGAGGTGCCGGAAGCCAGTCAGCGCAAACGGGATTTCCACAGTTTTGTGTTACTGGGCGGCGAAAGCCTGCGCCAGCAGGCGCTGTTTGATGCGTTGCATGTGCACTTGCATCAGATGGCGCTGGGTCAATGGGGCTGGCCGGTGTGGCCGGCGCCTTATCGTGATCCGCAAAGCCCCGAGGTTATGGAATTCAGTGAGCGTTATCAGGATGAAGTGAATTTTTACCTTTGGCTGCAATGGCTGGCGCACTGTCAGTTTGCCGACTGTTATCAGGCCAGCCGCAAGCTGGGGATGCCGATTGGTCTCTACCGGGATCTGGCGGTGGGCGTGGCCTCAGGCGGAGCCGAAACCTGGTGCGATCCGGGGCTCTATTGTCTGGCGGCGACGGTGGGTGCGCCACCGGATATTCTTGGACCACAGGGGCAAAACTGGGGATTGCCGCCTATCGACCCCCATGTGATGCGGGCACGCGCCTATCAGCCGTTTATTGATTTGTTGCGCGCCAATATGGCCGACTGCGGCGCACTGCGTATCGACCATGTTATGGGGCTGCTGCGTTTATGGTGGATCCCGGAAAACGAACACGCCGGGCAGGGGGCTTATGTCAGTTATCCCCTCGACGATCTGTTGGCGGTGTTGGCGCTGGAAAGTCAGCGGCACCAATGTATGGTGATTGGCGAAGATCTGGGGACAGTACCGAAAGAGATTGTCGCCAGCCTGCGCAGCAGCGGCGTGTACTCGTATAAGGTGCTCTATTTCGAGCACGATAAGCAGCGGGTTTATCGCGCGCCAGCGGATTATGTTACCCAGGCGATGGCCACTGTGACCACTCACGATTTGCCAACGCTGCGCGGCTATTGGCAGGCGGATGATTTGGCGCTGGGAGAAACCCTGGGTATCTATCCTGATGCGACCATTCTGGCTCATTTGCGCCAGGAGCGTGCCAGCACCCGTCAGGCATTGCTCGATGCCCTGCATCGTCATCACTGTGTGCCCAAGAGTGTAGGCACCCATGCCGAATTAATGCCGATGACGCCGGTGCTCAATCGTGGGTTACAACGTTATCTGGCGGACAGTGCCAGCGCACTGTTGGGACTGCAACCGGAGGATTGGCTGGATATGAATACGCCGGTGAATGTGCCGGGTACCAATACTGAATACCCCAACTGGCGACGCAAGCTTAACCGCACTGTGCAGGAGATGTTTGACGATCCGTGGATTAATCGGTTATTGAAAGATCTGGACAGGCGCAGAAAAAAAGCCGGTTAAGGCCTTTGAGTTTGATGACAAAGTCGTCTTGATGATCGAGATACCCGGGCATAGCACACCCCGGGGCGCTCCGGCGGGCAAGCCCGCTACGACCCCAACGGTGCACACTCCCTAATAACGGACTTTGTCAGCAGTCTGAAAGGCCGGTTAAGGCCTTTTTTCTTCTATTCTGCCTCCGTTACCGGGGGCAGAGGGCTGGCTTAGTAGAAAGAGTGCTCGCCGCGTTGGTGTTCGGTTAAATCACGAACGCCTTTCAGTTCCGGGAACATTTGCAGCAGCTCTTTTTCGATGCCTTCTTTCAGGGTGACATCGACCATTGAACAACCGTTACAGCCGCCACCGAATTGCAGAATGGCCAGGCCATCTTCGGTAATTTCCATCAGCGATACGCGACCGCCGTGGCTGGCGAGCTGCGGGTTGATCTGTGCCTGTAACTGATATTCAACGCGTTCCATCAGCGGGGCATCGTCGGCGACCTTGCGCATTTTGGCGTTTGGCGCTTTCAGTGTCAGCTGTGAACCAAGCTGATCGGTAACGAAATCGATCTCTGCGTCTTGCAGATAAGGCGCGCTTAACTCATCGACATAGGCCGAAAGCCGCGGGAACGTTAGTTCGGTATCCGTGGCTTCTACAGCATCAGGGGGACAGTAAGAAACACCGCATTCAGCAGTCGGCGTACCTGGATTAATCACAAATACGCGGATCTGGGTGCCTTCTTCCTGGTTTGCCAGCAGTTTGGCAAAGTGCTCTTGGGCAGCATCGGTAATAATGATCATAGCATGGGCTCAATAGTTGACTACTCCAGTTGGTTATAATACGCCCTTTCGCCGAGCTACTACAAGGTGCGGCAAATACACCAAATCTGTAAAGAAGCAATTTTCTGCTTATTCAGTATGTTACTAACTTCGCTAATTGTGCTGCCGGTGGTAACCACATCATCGAGCAGTGCAATATGTTTACCTGCCAGCGGCTGGATACAGCGAAAAGCCCGGTGTAAATTACGCCGCCGTTCGGCCTCGCTCAATAGCTGCTGGGGTGGCGTGGCGCGCTGACGCAGCAGGGCGTGGGGCCTGTAATGGCCGCCAATCCATTTTGCCAGCGGGCGGGCCAGCAAGTCAGCCTGATTGTAGCCACGCTGCCGGTAACGTTGCCGATGCAGCGGGATACTGAGCACCACCTCAGGTCGCACCACCTCGCCTGCCCGCCAGCGCGCCAGCCAACGCAGCAGCAGCAGTCGCGCCAGCGGGGTGGCAAGTTCGGGTGCTGCGGCGTATTTAAAGCGCAGTAACAGCGAACTGAGCGGCGGCTGATAGGGGCTGGCAAAAATCAGCGATTGCCACGGTGGCGGGTTTAACAGACAGCGACCACAGGGCGTGCGCGGATGTGCACTGGGCAAACCACAGCGCGGGCAACAGGGGGGTAACGGCGACAGCTGTCTGACGCACAGGCTGCATATGCCGTGTCGGGCCAGTTGCAGCGGCTGATGACATAACCAACATCGGCTGGCCAGAGTGAGGGAGAACATCGAGCTGGTTCCTTATTTATCACGCTTACTGGTATTCTGCCTGCTTGCCTGCAACCTGAGGGTTATCTGCGGGCGATTAATTTTCACTAACCACGGACACTACAGTATGAACCGCCTCTATTGGCAGACTTTGGGTGCAGGCTCTCGCGATCTTGTGTTGCTTCACGGATGGGGGCTGAATGCCGAGGTTTGGCGTTACATTGCCGAGCGACTGGTTTCGCATTTTCGCCTGCACCTTGTCGACCTGCCCGGTTATGGCCGCAGTCAGGGCTATCCGGCGCTGTCGCTGGCGCAAATGGCACAGGAAATTTTAGCCCACGCACCAGAAAAGGCGGTGTGGTTAGGCTGGTCGCTGGGCGGTCTGGTGGCCAGTCAGGCGGCGCTCGATGCCCCGCAGCGCGTTACGCAACTGATCACCGTGGCCTCTTCTCCCTGTTTTGCCGCCCAGGAGACCTGGCCGGGGATCCGTCCGGAAGTATTGCAAGGTTTTCAGCAACAACTGAGTGACGATTTTCAGCGCACGGTGGAGCGGTTTTTGGCCTTGCAAACGCTGGGCAGCGAAAGCGCTCGCCAGGATGCCAGGCTGCTGAAATCGATGGTGCTGGATTTGCCAATGCCGCCGGTCGAGGTGCTTAACGGTGGGCTGACCATCCTGGAACAGCAGGATCTGCGGTTACCTATGCAACAGCTGACCCAGCCCTTTTTACGTATTTACGGCGCGCTCGACGGTCTGGTACCGCGCAAAATCGCCCCCTTGCTGGATGCGCAGTGGCCGAATTCCTCCTCGGCCATTGTCGACAAAGCTTCCCATGCGCCGTTTATTTCTCATCCCGATGCCTTTTGCCAGTTACTGACAAATTTTCTTCTCCCTAAGAGATAATGTAACCGGCTCATTTTATGGTGGAAAATACTGTACGACTTCAAATTGTCGAGATTAAATTGCACCAAATGAAGCGGTGGAATGGCTAATTCACAAAAGTGGTCAATACTCAAAGGGAACATCAGAAATCAGATGACAGCTTTTGTCATCCCCTCGGCGTCTCTGGGGAGAGATTGCGGTATTTGAGCAGGACGTTCACTACCGACGCCGGGCTTCTGAAGTTAGCGAGTTTAAAATAAATCATTCCATAAAGAGGTTATGTTATGAACTACGGCAAAATGGTTGTTGCTGCACTGTTAGTTGCGACTTTCTCTACCGGCGCAATGGCAGCCAAAGAAATCAGCAGAGAAGAAGCAAAGAAAATGAATTATCACAGCCTGGGGACGGTTTCTATTTCCAATAAGCAAACCGCGCCAATGGATGCGAAAAAGGCTATTTCCAAATTGGCTGATGAAAAGGGTGGCAAATATTACGTAGTCATTGAAGCCAAAAATGACAACAAGATCAGCGCCACCGCTGAAGTGTTTAAATAACCGAGCGGCTCGGTTTTCTCCAGAGGGTAGGTCGCTACCCTCTTGCCCTGCACCTGCTGTAACCTTTGATTATCCCATCCCCTGTTTTGTTTCTACAAACTGTAGACAACTGATTTACACCTCCAGACTGCTGCCCGATATTTTGTGCGTGATCTCGCCTTTTAATTTATTCATCCTAATGATTTAAAATGATTTTTCATAATCGTTACTCTTAGGCTAACGATGTGCGTTTGTCCTTGATTGATGGCACCGGGCAGGCTTTCTACACTGAACAGGTTATTTAAACAGGTCATTTATGATGCAATCGCCCCTTGTTGGAACCTTTTTCTACGTGTGACGTTGCGCTTTACTCAACGGCGTGCAGAGAAACGTTTGGCAAGTCAAACCCGGAGGTTTAGGCATGCAGCAACATTCACCGACCACGAAAGTCTGGGACACTCATCGTCGCGAAAAACAACGACGCATTGAGAGTGTGCAGGCTGTGGCTCAGGGTAAAGTCTTACCCACCGAACAGATCACCGCGATTTTAGAAACCCTGATTGCGCCAGGCGATCGGGTGGTGATGGAAGGCAATAACCAGAAACAGGCCGATTTTCTGTCACGGATGTTGGCGAAAGCCAATCCTGAAAAGTTACACGATCTGCATATGATTATGCCGAGCGTCAGCCGGGCCGAGCACCTCGACCTGTTTGAGCACGGTATTGCCCGCAAGCTGGATTTTGCTTTCTCAGGCCCGCAGAGCTTGCGTATTGCGCAACTGCTTGAAGACGGCATGATGGAAATCGGCGCGATCCATACCTATATCGAACTTTATTCGCGCCTTTACGTCGACCTGGTGCCGAATATCGCCCTGATTGCCGGTTTTAAAGCTGATCGTAAAGGCAATCTGTATACCGGTGCCAGCACCGAAGATACCCCGGCACTGGTTGAAGCCGCTGCCTTTAAAAACGGCATTGTTATCGCCCAGGTCAATGAGCTGGTGGATGATGAAAACGATCTGCCACGAGTGGATATCCCCGGCTCATGGATCGATTTTGTCGTTGTTGCCGATAAGCCTTTCTTTATTGAACCACTTTTCACCCGCGATCCCCGTCTGATTAAACCCGTGCATGTGCTGATGGGCATGATGGCTATCAAAGGTATTTACGCCAAACACCAGGTGCAGTCCCTTAACCACGGCATCGGTTTTAATACCGCCGCCATTGAACTGTTGCTGCCGACCTACGGCGAGCAACTGGGTCTGAAGGGCAAAATTTGTAAACACTGGACCCTTAATCCGCATCCGACGCTGATCCCGGCTATCGAAAGCGGTTGGGTCGATACCGTTCACTGCTTCGGCGGTGAGCTGGGGATGGAAGAGTATATTGCCGCCCGTCCGGACGTGTTCTTTACCGGCTCTGACGGCTCTATGCGCTCCAACCGCGCCTTCTGTCAACTTGCCGGACAGTACGCCGTCGATATGTTTATCGGTTCAACCCTGCAGGTTGACGGTCTGGCCAACTCTTCAACCGTAACCCGTGGCCGTCTGGCCGGTTTCGGTGGCGCGCCCAATATGGGCCATGACCCGCACGGCCGTCGTCACCCGACCCCGGCCTGGCTGGATATGATTGAAGAGCCGGATCCGATGGCCCGCGGTCGCAAGCTGGTGGTGCAGATGGTGGAAACCTTCCAGGCTGGTGGCAAACCGACTTTTGTGGAAAAACTTGAAGCTATCGATGTCGCCAAAGCATCCGGTATGCCATTGGCACCGGTAATGATTTATGGCGATGACGTGACCCACGTGTTGACCGAAGAGGGCATTGCGCACCTGCATCGTGCTCGTTCTCTGGAAGAACGCCGTGCCATGGTCGCCGCCGTCGCCGGGATCACCGATGTTGGTTTGGGTGTCGATGCCAAACGCATTGCCGAACTGCGCCGTCAGGAGCTGGTGGTATTCCCGGAAGATATGGGTATTCGCCGCACCGACGCCACCCGTTCGCTGCTGGCCGCCAGCAGTGTGGGCGAACTGGTCGACTGGTCCGGAGGTTTGTACAACCCACCGGCTAAATTCCGGAGCTGGTAATTATGCCGCTGACTTTATCGAACACCCGGCAGGCCGATGTTCTGGCCGCGAAACTGGCAGAAAGGGCAACGCAGGCGTTGATCGATGAAGCGCGGCTGAGTCCAAAACCGGGGCTGGTTGATAGCCGAGGATCGGGGGCTCATCAGGATCTTAATCTGGCGCTGATGGAGCGTTCGGCCCACAGCCTGACCGCCACTTTTTATGCTCTGGCACAACATTGCTGGCTGCGCCCGGTGGATATCGCACTGCGCCAGGAAGTCGGACGTCTTGGGCGTCTGGGTGAACGGCAGATGATGACCGCCACCGGCGGGGTAAATACCCACCGTGGCGCGATCTGGGCAATGGGCTTGCTGGTCAGCGCGGTGGCAATGCAACCGGCGCTGAGTCAGGCCGCTGATATTGCCCAGTGTGCCGCCGAGCTGGCGCGACTGCCGGATGCCTTTAGCCCGATAACCTTTAGCAAAGGTTCACATGCAGTACAGCGTTATCGGGTGCCTGGGGCAAAAGAGGAAGCGCAGCGCGGTTTCCCCCACATCATTGAGCGTGGGTTGCCGGAACTGCGTGCCAGCCGCCAACGCGGTGCCAGCGAAAACCAGGCGCAGCTTAATGCGCTGCTGGCGGTAATGACCACCCTGACTGATACCTGCGTGTTGTCACGCGGTGGCATGTCGGCGCTGTTGGCCATGCAGCAAGGGGCCGACGCCGTATTGCAAGCCGGTGGCGTGCAGACCAGCGCCGGTCAGTACCAGCTATATCAACTGGAACAACGCATGCTGGCCGATAACGCGTCACCCGGTGGCGCGGCCGATCTGCTGGCCGCCACGCTGTTTCTCGACGGCGTCACCCGAGCCAATAGTTAACATCATGATTTGATGAAGAGGTGTTATGGAACGTTTTGAATTTACCTATCCGGCACAGGACAGCCTGCCGGGACACGCCCAGGCTGGCGTGGTCGGTTCCGGGGATCTCGAAGCCCTGTATGAACCAAAAGCGGGCACTATGCTGACCATTCGCGTAGCGACCTCTGTCGATGGCAGCCACGGATTGTGGCAGCGTTTCTTTGACCATCTGGCGGGTGTTCGCCAACTGCCCGCCGGTCAACTGGATATCAACGATTTCGGAGCCACGCCCGGCGTAGCCCGTCTGCGTATCGAACAAGTTTTTGAGGAGGCGTCTGATGTCTATTGATATGACTCCCGGAGCTCAGGTTGCGGATCAAAGCTTTATTGAACTGACCGCACGTCAGCGTGCGCGCAAATTGTTGGATCAAGGCAGCTTTCGTGAACTGCTCGACCCTTTCCAGCGCGTATCTTCCCCATGGCTGGCACCGCAGGGCATTGTCCCGCAGGCCGATGACGGCATGGTGGTGGCGAAAGGCACCATCGCCGGTCAACCAGCGGTGATCGTTGCAATTGAAGGCGCATTCCAGGGCGGCAGCATGGGTGAAGTGTCCGGTGCCAAAATGGCGGCGGCGCTGGAGCTGGCGGCAGAAGACAACCGCAACGGCATACCGACGCAAGCGGTGTTACTGCTGGAAACCGGCGGCGTTCGTCTGCAGGAAGCCAATCTGGGACTGGCGGCGATTGCCGATATTCATGCGGCGATTGTCGATTTACGTCGCTATACCCCGGTGATTGGCGTTGTGGCCGGCACCGTCGGCTGCTTTGGTGGCATGTCGATTGCCGCTGCCTTGTGCACCAGGTTAATTGTTACCCGCGAAGCGCGTCTGGGGCTGAATGGCCCGCAGGTTATTGAACAGGAAGCGGGGATTGCCGAATACGACTCCCGCGATCGTCCGTTTATCTGGAGCATTACCGGCGGTGAAGTGCGTTATGCCAGCGGTTTTGTCGATGCACTGGTCAGCGACTCCCTGCTGGAAGTGAAAAACAGCATGCTGTCGTTTATTAAGCAAGGGGTTCCGGCGCAGCATCGTTCTGATAACTATGCCTTTTACCTGCCGAAGCTGGCCGGTTTCGACACCAGCAAGCAGGCCAGTCGTGAGGTTACGCAGGCGCTGTTTACCCGTTCCGCTGCCAACCTGGAGGACCCACAATGAGCACATCAGACAACAGTTTCAGCCGCGGCGACTATTGGTTTCGTCAGTTGACCGCCGGCGCTACGCCGGTTAGCGGACTCTGCCCATCGGTGCTGGCTGCCGACGGTCGTTTGCAACAACACGACGTACGCTATATCGCCGTAGTGCCGGATGCCGATAACCGCTATCCGCGTGCGGCCCGTGGCGAAGTCGGACTGCTTGAAGGCTGGACGCTGGCCAAAGTGGTTAATCGGGTGATTGACCAGGATGCGGGCAAAAGTCGCAAACGGGCGATTGTGGCGATTATTGATGTTCCCAGCCAGGCCTATGGCCGTCGTGAAGAGGCCTTTGGTATTCATCAGGCATTGGCCGGAGCTGCCGGTGCCTATGCCAAAGCGCGTCTGGCCGGTCACCCGATTGTCGGTTTGATTGTGGGCAAAGCGATGTCCGGTGCCTTTTTGGCCCACGGTTATCAGGCCAACAAGCTGATCGCTTTTAACGACAGCGGCGTGATGATCCATGCCATGGGCAAAGAGTCGGCGGCGCGCATCACCCTGCGTTCAGTCGAATCGCTGGAAAAGCTGGCGGCAACCATTCCGCCAATGGCCTACGACATTGAAAACTACGCCACCCTGGGGCTGTTATCGCAGCTGATGGACATTGCCAACCCGGAAAACGCCAGTGCGGAAGATATCGCACGCGTCCAAGCCGCGGTGGCGACTGCCATCAATGAGATCGCCACCCAGGGCGTCTACCTCGGTAACCGTCTCGGTGCCGATAACCGCGCCAGTTCACGCAAGGTTCGGGAACTTATGCGTCAACAGTGGTAATGCACAGCTTTCCTGTTGTTTGACCGGTACGCACCTGCAACAGCATGCCGCTTCGACCAGGCAGGTGTTCGGCTCACGTATTTTGTGGGCCGGGCACGGGTTTTGCCTAAAACATGACTGGATATATAAAAAAAACATCGCAACCGGTGGACCGGGGAATTACTTATTTATTCTGACCTCAGGTACCACGTTATGACATATGTAATATTGCACGCACTTGCACCGATTTTCGTCATTATGATCCTCGGCTATTTTGCCGGTAAAGCGAAGATGGTTGATAACCAGAATGTCTCTTTGCTAAACGTCTTAGTGATGGACTTTGCGTTACCCGCCGCGCTGTTTACCGCGACGGTGCAGACCCCCTGGGCGGGGATTATCGGCCAAAGCCCGTTGATTCTGGTACTGACGCTGGCCATGTGGATCACCTATGCTGCCATCTATTTGATATGCACCAAGGTGTTTAAAAAATCGGCGCAGGACGCGGCGGTGCTGACGCTAACCGTCGCATTGCCGAACTATGCTGCGCTGGGTCTGCCGATCCTTGGCAGTGTGGTCGGTGAAAGTGCCGGCACGTCATTGTCGGTGGCGGTTTCCATCGCCTGCGGTTCAGTATTGATGACGCCGTTTTGTCTGCTGATCCTCGAAAGAGAAAAAGCGCGCCTTAGCGGTGAAACTCGTGGTTCGGTATTGACCATGTTGCCAATATTGATGTGGCGTTCAGTGAAAAAACCCATCGTCTGGGGACCCTTGCTGGGGGTGATACTGTCCGCTGTCGGTATTAAAATGCCGGATATGGTGCTGGCCTCCATCAAGCCTTTGGGCCTGGCGGCGACGGCATCGGCGCTGTTTTTGACCGGCGTGATCCTGTCAGCGCGCAAACTGAAAATTAACGGACCGGTATTGGTCTCTTGTGTTGCCAAGAATCTGATCCAACCCTTTATCGCCTGGGGTCTGGTGATGGCCTTTGGTATCAGCGGCCCGGTTGCGGTGACGGCAATTCTGATGATTGCGCTGTCTGCCGGCTTCTTCGGTATTGTGTTTGGTAACCGGTTTGGCGTTCAGTCTCCGGATGCCGAAGCGGCATTACTGATTAGCTCGGTGTTATGTATTGTTACCTTGCCGCTGTTTATTTCCTTAACGGCAAGTATTCACTAATCTCTGGGGGTGCAGCGGCCTGGATTGGGTTCGCTGCACTACCCAAAATGTGGAATTGCCTGCAATGTAAGGAGTCTTTATGAGTTTGCCCCGCCCCCATGATTTGGTCTGGTGCTCGCAGCGGCCGCTTGCCGGTCAAGGCGATGTGTTGCCCGACTGGGTGAGCCTCGGTTGGCAAACGCATTTACCGCTGGTGGTGCGTCGCGATCGCCAGCAGGCACATCGTCTGGCGGTGGGTATTCGTGGTATCAGCCGTAGCCAACGCGCGGCCGCCTGGCTCGACCCGGCGCATATTGTCCGGGTGGTCACACCGCAATCGCTGGTGGCGGACGTTAACCTGCTGCTAAGTTCGGCGTTTGTTTCGCAGCCGCCGGTACAGGCGCTGATCGCTCTGGTGGGTATGGCGTTGCCCTGGTCGTGGGGCGTGACCGGCAGCTGTGGCTATGCGCTGGCGACGGATATCCCGGTGATGCATGCCAGCAGCGATCTCGATCTGATGATCCGCTGCGATACCCCTTGTCAGGCAGAGATGTTTGCCGATTTTCACCGCGCCCTGGCGTATCTTCCCTGCCGTACCGATGTGCAAATCAACTCCCCGCAGGGCGGTTTCGCTTTGAGCGAATGGCTGCGCGGCGGCGATGTCATGTTAAAAACCGACTTTGGACCCTGCCTGGTGCGTAACCCCTGGCAGCCCAACAGCGAGGACGACGGAGCGCAATGAAAATCATCTTTACCTTTCCGGGACAGGGGCCTCAGGTGGTCGGCATGCTGCATCAATTGCCTGACACTTCCTTGACGCGAGATTTTATCCAGCGTGCCAGTCGGGCATTAAGCGAAGATGTGTTACTGCTTGATAGTGCCGAGGCGCTGCGTGCTACGCGGGCAGTACAACTGTGTTTACTGATTTGCGGCGTGATATGGGCCGAGCATCTGCGTGGCGACGGGGTAATGCCGGATTTTGTCAGCGGTTTATCCATTGGCGCCTTTCCTGCGGCGGTGATCGCCGGAGCGCTGGATTTTGAACAGGCGGTACAGTTGGTGGCACTGCGCGGTGAGCTTATGCAGCACGCCTATCCGCAGGGCTTTGGCCTGTCGGCGATTATCGGTCTACGCCAGCAACAGCTGGAAATTCTGCTGCAACAGGTTAATTCGCCGCAGATGCCGGTGTTTTTGGCTAATATCAATGCCGAAGATCAAATGGTGATTGCCGGTAGTAATGAGGCGATGCAACAGGTGCGTGAACGGGCGGCGGCGATGGGGGCGCATAAAACGCATTTGCTGGCAGTCAGCGTACCTTCCCATTGCGCTCTGCTGGATAAACCGGCAGCAGAATTGGCCGCCGCCTTTAGCCGGGTCACCTTACAGCGTCCGACCTGCGGCTATCTCAGTGGCAGCAGTGCGCGGGTCTACTGGCAGCCGCAGCAAATTGCCGACGATCTGGCATTTAATATGGCGCGACGGGTGAACTGGCATGATGCCATGGTGGCGGCTTACCAGCGCGAAGTGCGTCTGGCTATCGAAATGCCGCCGGGCGCGGTATTGACTGGCCTGACCAAGCGGGTGATGGCCGAAGGCGACGCCCTGTCCCTGAGCCAGTCCAGCATTGAGGTAGCGCAAACCCTGTCCCGACGTCTGGCCAGACGCTGACCGGTGTGAGCAAGGCCATTAACGGCTTTGCGGCAGATGGCCGAGGGCGAACATTCGACTCTCGGCCGCCAGCGCCAGCAGATTGGGATCGTGTCCGCGGCTGCGGGCAAACACCAGGGAAATGGTTTGCCGCATTTGGTAAGGTTCAGCCAGCGGGATCATCTTCACGGTATTGGCATACACTCCCTTCATACGCCCGGGGATCAAGGTATAGCCTACGCCGGCCTGAACCAGGCTGAGCATAGAGAAGATATCGTTCACCCGAGTGACAATATCAGGTTCAAAACCGGCCACCTGAAAAGCCTCCTGAAAACCGTGATAAGTGGCAAACCCTTCCGCCAGCGAGATGAATTTTTTCTGACGGAAATCGCGCAGATCAGCGGTGCCTTCGGTGCTCAGCTCGCTATTGGCGGGAGCTGCCAGGTAGATATCATCCTGAAACAGCGGCAGTTGATCATAATAGTGATCGTCAATTTCCGAGTCGCTGGTGGAAATCAGAATGGCATCGAGTTGCTGGTTGCCGAGACGGTCGATCAACACTTGATTGGAGCCCATCACCAGCTCCAGCTCCAGTTCGGGGCGGCGCAGCTTTAGCCCCATAATCAAACGGGGAATGGTTTCCAGCGTCAGCGAATACAGGGTGCCCAGTTTCAGGCGTTTTTCGCCAAAGCCTGCGGTGCGCTGGGTGGCCTGTACCCCCAACTCCATCTGTTCAATCACCTGGCTGGCATGCTCGAGCAGTGTTTGCGCGGCGGGCAAGGGCAGCAGGTTGCGTCCTTTATGAATAAACAGCGGACAGCGCAATCCCTCTTCAAGGGAGTGTAATGCGCGATGGACGCTGACGCTGCTTAATCCCAAATGTTCTGCGGTACGGCTAATATTCAGTTTTTCCATATAGGCGAGAAAAACTTCAAGCTTGCGGAAGGTGATTTCACTGTCGATCATTCAAGGCTCCAGGCGGTTTGCTTGCCCGGGGGATGATATACCTTTGATCTGGCAAGTAACAGGCCAGCTCCGGGCAACATCAGAGGCTGGCTCGCAAGGTCAGACGTTTGACTGATCCCGCAATCGATAGTAGGGAACACTCTGGCATTTTTTACCTTGCAGACAAGTTTTGCATTGACCGCTGAGGGTAACCGGTTGTTGAACCTGCTCGGCTTTTTGCATCAGCACCAGACGCTCAAGCATTGCCTGCACCAGAGGCTCCGAGGCCTGCAACTTATGGCTTAGCTCGCGGGCGTTGCTGACGCCCGCGAATGCCAGTTGATCCCTGACATCAGTCAGGCTGCACGGATTCGCCATGGCTAGTGGCAATCGCCGGAGCTGACTTTACAACAGGAGACCGGATCACGGCTGACCAGTGTGCCGGTGACCCGACTGCGTGAGCGACGCAGCCCGGTCAGGATCAGCGCGTTAACGATCAGTACCGTGACGATAATTACTGCACTGTGTGTTGGATGATCAGTGAAGGTGGCGGCCTGGTAAAACAGTGTGGCCAGAGAATAGGCGACGTTTAATCCCCAGAGGATCGAGAAGGTCATCCAGTTGCGATTGGTTTCACGGGCAATTGCCCCCATCACCGACACGCAGGGTACATACAGCAAGACAAAAATCAGATAGCTGTAGGCGGAAATAGCGGTACCAAACTGGGTGCTCATCACACCCATTGAACTGGCGGACATATTGCCGTCGCCCTTGCTCGCTTCAATCGGGTTAGACAGTACGCTGACGCTAAAGGTGCTCTGCAAGTTGCTCCAGGTGGTGCCGACTGCACCTGTCAACGCTCCCCACAGGTCAAAGCTTGCCGGATCAAAGGGGGCGGTAGTGATTTTTTCGGCGGTATACAAGGTATTAAGAGTACCTACTACCACCTCTTTGGCCATTGCCCCGGTAACCAGACCGACGGTCGCCTGCCAGTTATCCGGATGGATGCCCATTGGCGTCAGCAGCGGAGTCAGTACTTTACTGACGCTGGCCAATGCCGAGTCATTGATGCTGTCGACGGCTTTACCATTAAAAGAAAAACTGTTGAGTGCACCGATAAACACGCTGGCGATGATGATCACTCGGCCCGCGCGCAGTACAAAGCCTTTCAGGCGTTGCCAGGTTTGCAGCAGCAGGCTTTTCATATGCGGAATATGGTAAACCGGCAGTTCCATAATAAAGGGCGAGGCTTCACCGCGCATAATGGTGTGCTTCATCACCAATCCGGTAAGAATGGCAACCACAATACCCAGCATATACAGCGAGAAGACAATGGATGCACCTTGCTGGCCAAAAAAGGCAGCCGAAAAAACGGCAAATATTGCCAGACGTGCGCCGCAGGACATAAAGGGGGCCATCATGATGGTCATCAGGCGTTCGCGTGGTGCATCCAGGGTGCGCGACCCCATAATGGACGGTACATTACAGCCGAAACCGACGATCAGCGGCACAAAGGATTTACCGGGCAGACCCAACGACTGCATCAGTCGGTCCATAACAAAAGCGGCACGGGCCATATAGCCCGAATCTTCCAGAAAGGATAAAAACAGGTACATCATGCCGATTTGCGGCACCAATGGCAGCACGGTGTTAATCCCGCCGCCAATACCCTGAGCAAGGAACAGGGTTAGCCAGTTCGGGAAGTGCAGCATATAGCCAACCCACTGGGTACCCTGAATAAAGAGTGTGGCCGAGCCGACATCAAACAGTGGTTGCAGTGCACCACCGATATTAATCGCCATCACAAACATCAAATACATCACCAGCAGAAAAATAGGCACGCCGAGAAAGCGATTGAGGATCACTTTATCCAGTGCCTGGGTGAGTTTGTTTGGCAGGGTGAGATGTGAGTTACTGATCTTGGCACACAGTGCGGCAATCGCCTGGTAGCGGCAATCGGCAATGGTCAGCGCCGGATCGTCAATTTGCTGCTGTGCCAGACGTCTTTGCACTTGCGGCAGCAGGGCGTTGGCATTACCGGCGTGGGTGGCGCTATAGATGTCACCTTCCAGCATTTGCAGGGCCAGCCAGTTTCTGCGCAACGCCGTGGTATCGGCCGGCATCGCTGCTGCCAGCGTGGCCACTTCCTGCATCATCACCTGCGGATAGATCACCCGCTGGAAGTCCTGAGGGGCCGGGCAGCTATCCACCGCACTTTTCAGTTCTTCGATACCGTTGCCGCGGGTAGAAATCAGCGCAACCACCGGGCAGCCCAATTGGGCGGACAGGGCGGGAATATCAATATCAATATGCTGGGCTTTGGCAATATCGAGCATATTGAGGGCTACCACGCAGGGGACGCCGAGTTCCAGCAGTTGCAACGTGAGATAGAGATTACGCTCAAGATTGGAGGCATCGATCACGTTGATCAGCAGATCGGCTTCGCCGCTGAGTATATAGTGGCAGGCAATTTGCTCATCCAGCGAGGTTTGCTGCGAGATAGTGGTCAGGGAGTAAGTCCCTGGTAAATCTACCAGTGTCACCTGGTTTTCTGCGGTAGAGAAGGTGCCTTCTTTACGCTCGACGGTGACCCCGGCCCAGTTGCCGACGCGCTGGCGGGAGCCGGTTAACTGGTTAAAAAGGGTAGTTTTCCCTGAGTTTGGGTTACCAATCAACCCAATTGTCATTTTTTTCATTGTGTTATCTCGGCAAAAATTATCATCAGCAAGCTTATTTTTCCTGCAACTCAAGCGTCAGCAACTGCAGATCCTTTTTGCGCACAACCAGACTGGTGCGGCGGGTTTCAATTTGCAGCGGGTCACCTAAAGGGGCGACGCGAAGTACGCTGAATTGAGAACCGGGCAGCATGCCGAGTGAAAGCAATTTCTGACGATAGGCAGGACTGATGTCACGAGAAAAACCAGTGATTTTGTAGGATCGCTGAGTTTGAAATTGCATAGAGAACCTCATTTTGCCCGCAGGCCTGGAAGTGACATACCCTGAAAAGGTGCTATTTAGCTTACTGAATACAAATGATAATGATAATCTTTATCAAAATAGATTCTAATAGATGGAAGTTAAACAAACGATTTTCAGTTGTTAGATGTGTCCGTTGCGTGACTATCCTATGCCGGAGGCTGGCGGGATTTATTGATGTAGCGCACGAAATAAACAGGAATCATTGTCAATAACCGCTTTGGCGGTGAAAAGGTTCACCACCGAAAATCCGGCAGTGAACCTTAAGCAGGCAATAATTATGTAGGTTAGCGTTTTTTGCCTAACGCTGCCGCCAGTGCATCACTCATCGCACTGTTACCGGCACTGCCACCGCCACCACTGCGCGCCGCGGGAGCGTTGCTGCGTTTTGCCGGTGCTTCACGGCCTTTGCTGGCTACCGGCGTAGCCGGTCCACTGCGGCGGGCAGGGGCTTCGCCCGGTTGCTCATCCAGACGCATGGTCAAGGCAATACGCTTGCGTTGCAGATCGACTTCCATCACTTTGACTTTCACGATATCGCCGGTTTTCACCACCGTATGCGGGTCTTCGACGAACTTGTTGGCCAGCGAGGAGATATGCACCAGACCGTCCTGATGTACGCCGATATCGACAAAAGCACCAAAGTTGGTGACGTTGGTTACCGTACCTTCGAGGATCATCCCCAGCGTCAGGTCGTTCATGGTTTCCACGCCCTCGGCAAAGGTTGCCGTTTTAAATTCAGGACGCGGGTCATGGCCCGGTTTTTCCAGCTCTTTGATAATATCGGTCACCGTCGGTACACCAAAGCGCTCGTCGGTAAATTCGCTGACTTTCAGTCCGCGCAGCACGTTTGAGTCACCCATCAGCTCTTTCAGCGCCAACTCGGTCGCGGCGAGAATACGTTCCACCACCGGGTAAGTTTCCGGGTGGACGGTCGAGGCATCCAGCGGGTTGTCGCCATGATTGATGCGCAGGAAGCCAGCGCATTGTTCAAAGGCTTTTGGCCCCAGGCGGCTGACTTTCAGCAACTGTTCGCGATTGCGGAACTGGCCGTTTTCGTCGCGCCAGTTAACGATATTCTGCGCCATCATGCGCGTTAAGCCGGCGACGCGGGTAAGCAGCGGCACCGAGGCGGTATTGAGATCGACGCCCACGGCATTCACGCAGTCTTCGACCACGGCGTCGAGTTTTTTTGCCAACAGGCTCTGGCTGACATCGTGCTGATACTGGCCGACACCGATTGATTTCGGGTCGATTTTTACCAGCTCGGCCAGCGGATCCTGTAAACGGCGGGCGATAGACACCGCACCGCGAATAGAAACGTCAAGATCCGGGAACTCCAGTGCCGCCAGTTCGGAAGCAGAATAGACCGAGGCCCCGGCTTCGCTGACAATGACTTTTTGCGCAATCACCGCCGGGAACTGTTTTTGCAGCTCAATAAAGAAGCGTTCGGTTTCCCGTGAGGCGGTACCGTTGCCGATGGCCACCAGTTCAACCTGGTGCTTGATGCACAGCGCGGCAACCTGCTGCGCCGCTTTCGCCGCCTGACCGGTGTGCGGATAGACGGTGTCGGTAGCGACCAGTTTGCCGGTGTTATCGACCACCGCCACTTTAACCCCGGTACGCAGTCCCGGATCCAGCCCCATGGTGGCGCGCATCCCGGCAGGAGCGGCCATTAGCAGATCCTGCATATTGCGGGCAAAGACGTTAATGGCTTCGTCTTCGGCGCGCTCACGCAGGGTACTCATCAGCTCGGTTTCCAGATGCATCAACACCTTGATGCGCCAGGTCCAGTTTACCACCGCGCGACGCCAGACATCGGCAGGGGCGTTGTTGAGCTTGAGACCGAGGTGATCGATGATGATCAGTTCGGCGTAGCTTTCCCGTGGCGGTTCGTCACTTTGCGGATCGGCATTTAGCGCCAGTTGCAAGATACCTTCGTTACGGCCACGGAACATGGCCAGCGCCCGGTGGGAAGGTACCTGGGCAATAGGTTCGTGATGATCGAAGTAGTCGCGAAATTTGGCCCCTTCCTGCTCTTTGCCTTCGACCAGGTGAGACGTCAGATGGGCGTTCTTCCACAGATACTCACGCACTTTAGCCAACAGTGCGGCGTCTTCGGCAAAGCGTTCCATCAGAATATAGCGTGCGCCATCGAGGGCGGCTTTGACATCGCCGACGCCTTTATCGGCATCGACGTAGACGGCGGCAGCCAGTTCCGGCTGTTGCTGCGCATCTTGCCATAACAGCTCGGCCAGCGGTTGCAGACCGGCTTCAATAGCGATCTGGCCCCGGGTACGGCGTTTCGGTTTATAAGGCAGGTAGAGGTCTTCCAGCTCGGTTTTGCTCAGCGTGCCATTAATGGCCGTGGACAGTTCCTCGCTTAACTTGCCCTGTTCCTCAATGGATTTGAGAATGGTCTGGCGACGATCCTCCAGTTCACGCAGATAGCCGAGTCGGCTGTCCAACTGACGCAGTTGGGTATCATCCAACCCGCCGGTGACTTCCTTACGATACCGTGCAATAAAAGGCACGGTATTACCTTCATCCAGTAAGCGGACGACAGAAGCGACCTGCTCCGGACGTACCTGCAATTCTGTCGCGATAATGCGGCTCAGTTGATCATTCATAAGTCGGGTATCAGTTTTTCGTTAATAGAGGACGTGAAAACAGGGGGACAGTTATACGTTTTGAACGCCAAAAATGCCAGTCATCTGCACGTTGTGACTGGCGTTTTGAGATAGTTGGAACCGCGATCAGCAATTATAAGTGATCTCGTTGACATACCAGAGCGCGTCGCCAACCGGGGTATTGACCACCGCACTGTCTCCGACCTCTTTTTTCAGCAGTGCGCGCGCCATCGGCGAGTCGATGGAAATATAGTCTTTACGGCCAAAGATCTCATCGTAACCGACGATGCGGAAACGCTTGCTCTCGCCGTCAGCATTTTCAATCTCGACCCAGGCGCCAAAGAACACTTTGCCATCCTGCTGCGGTGAATAGTCAACAATACGCAGCTGTTCCATGCATTTGGTCAGGTATCTTATGCGGCGGTCGATCTCGCGCAGGCGTTTTTTGTTGTACTGATAATCGGCATTTTCGCTTCTGTCGCCCAGGCTGGCAGCCCAGGTCACTTTTTTGGTGACTTCAGGACGCTCTTCGCGCCAGAGAAAATCCAGCTCGGTTTTCAGCTTGTTATAACCTTCACGGGTAATCAGTTTAGTCTTCATGTCATTTGTCGCTTATCCACAAAATCCTGACGCCATTGTTTCACACAATGGCGTCGCTGACAGCGCAGAAATCAGCTGAAAAAACCTGCTGCCGACTACGCTTTATCTGATGGCTTTTTAGCCAGAGAGTGATTATCCTTCGCTACAATTCTTGCGGTTTTTTACCGTTGGAAATTCTGTGTAATAATATGAATTATTTAAACCTTTTAGTTTAATAAAAAAGCGCTTCAGTTTATCGGTCACCAGGATCGGAGGAGACAACTGCAAATGGATTTATTGAGATTCTTACTTCGCCTGCCTTTTACCTTGCTAAAAGGCCTCTTCCGAACACTGGCCTTTATTCTGTCTTTGCTGGGTCGTATTTTCAAACCACTGGTGGGTAATATCGACTGGCGGGCGCCCGGCTGGTGGACCGTTCTGTCTGGCTGGCTCAAACGAGGCTTTATCTGCCTTGAACGCGGGGTTGATACCTACCCGAAAACCGTTGCGGCAACGATTTTAGTCCTGCTTTGCGCCGCCGGTGCCGGCGTTTACGGTTGGCACTGGTGGTTGAACCGACCGCAACCTATTCAACCGGCTCCTATAGTCTATCGGGCCACCAGCGTACGGATCAGCGGCCCTGATGCGGTCAATTATAGTGCGCAGAAACCGCTGCCGCAGCCGGTCACTTTTAATTTTAGCAACGCCGCCGCGCCGCTGGTCGACGTGGGCAAAGTGATTGAAACCGGTATTACCCTGAAACCGGCAGTCGCCGGGGAGTGGAAGTGGCAAAGCGGCGATCGGCTGGTGTTTACCCCCAAAAACCCGCTGCCTATGGGGAGCAAATATGAAGTGGATATTATCCCTGACCTGTTGCTGGCACCGCAAAGCAAGCTGTCAGTAACCCACTATGAATTCAGCGCGCCGGCTTTTGATTATCAACTTGGCCAGGCCGAGTATTATCAGGACCCACAGGATGCGCAAAAACGCAGCGCCGTTTTTAACGTTAAATTTAACGCGCCGGTGGATGTCGCCAGTTTTGAAAAACAGATTTCCCTGGCTTTGAGCGAAGGGGAAAACAAGTCGCAAAGCAAACTCAATTACTCCGTGGTCTATGACCAGAAAAAACTCAACGCCTGGGTGCACTCCGAACCGCTGAAATCCCTCGATCACGGCGGGATGGTCTCTGTGACTGTTGCCGAAGGGATCAAGGCCTCGGTGGCGTCGAATGCTACCAGCCAGACGCGTAGCGCCACGGTGGCCGTACCGACGCTCTACAGCCTGACGGTCAAGGATGCCAGCGCGCAGGTGGTGGATGCTGAAGCTGCCAAGGGTGAACGTGCGTTGATCCTCGCTTTTAGCGATGCGGTAAAAGATAAAGATATCCGCCGTGCGGTAAAAGTCTGGCTGTTGCCGCAGCACGATCCCAACGATGAAGACGCGGCCAAGGGCGAGGATGACTACGCCAGCTGGCAGGTGGACCGCGTCGAAAATAACGTGCTTGCCCAGTCCACGCCATTGGACGTGCAATTAAATGATGCCGAAAGTGACTACCAGCCGCAGTTCAGTTTCCGCTTCGATGCGCCAGCACATCGTTCCATGCTGGTAGAGATAGACAATGTGCTGACCTCATTCGGTGGCTATAAAATGCCGGAAAAAATCTATCGCATTGTGCAGGTTCCGGATTATCCCAAAACCCTGCAATTTATGTCGCAGGGTTCGCTGCTGTCGGTGAAGGGTGACAAGCAAATCAGCATCGCCGCGCGCAATGTGCCGGGTTTGCGTCTGGATATCAAACGGGTGATCCCGAGCCAGCTGCAACACATCGTTTCCTTCAAGAGTCGGCAATATTCCTCGGCAGATTTTAATCGTCTGAATGATGAGTATTTTACTGAGCACTTCAGCTATCAGACCGCAGTAAAGAACGATAAGCCGGGTGAGGTCAATTACCAGGGCGTCGATCTCTCCCGCTATTTATCTACCGATCCCCGTTCGCACCGCGGTGTGTTCCTGTTGACGCTGTCGTCATGGGATCCGCAGAAAAAAGCCGAATCGACCGTCAGCAATGATGATGAGGCGCAGGATCAGCAGGAGCAGAACGCAGACGAGGCGCCGGTGGGCGATTCGCGCTTTGTGGTGGTTACCGATCTGGGGATTATCGCCAAACGTTCGCAGGATAAAACCCGCGACGTATTTGTACAGTCAATTCAGCAGGGTACACCGGTCGGCAATGCCAGGGTTTCGGTGATCGCCAAAAACGGCGTCACGCTGCTGAGCGAAATGACCGGCGCTGACGGCCATGTGCACTTTCCGGCGCTGGATGTTTACACCAACGAACGCCAGCCGGTGATGTTCCTGGTGGAAAAAGAGGGCGATGTCTCTTTCCTGCCAGCCGATCGCAATAACGATCGTGGTCTCGATTTCTCGCGTTTTGATGTGGCGGGTGAACAAACACCGGACGATCCGCGTACCCTGAGCAGCTATCTGTTCTCCGATCGCGGGGTTTATCGCCCCGGCGACACCTTTAATATCGGGCTAATCACCCGTGCCGCCGACTGGAGTATGGCCCTTGGCGGTGTGCCGGTACGCGCTGAGATCCACGATCCGCGCGACAAGCTGATGAGCACCATCCCGCTAACGCTGGGGTCCAGTGGTTTTAATGAACTGAGTTATACCACCGATGAAAATTCACCCACCGGTGAATGGAACGTCTATCTGTATCTAATCGGCAAGAACAATGAATCTTCCACGTTGCTGGGTTATACCGCGGTAAACGTGAAAGAGTTTGAACCAGACCAACTGAAAGTAAAACTGCAACTGACGCCGGAGCGCAAACAGGGCTGGGTAAAACCGTCGCAACTGCAGGCCAATATCGATGTGCAGAATTTGTTTGGTACCCCGGCCCAGGATCGCCGCGTAGCATCGAAACTGACGCTGCGCCCGATGTATCCGAGTTTCGATAAATTTGCCGACTATCGCTTCTACGAAGATCGTCAGAACAATGACGGCTTTGAAACGGCACTGGAAGACCGCACCACCGATGACAAGGGCGCGGCAAATATTCCGCTGGATCTGCATTCTTACGCCGATGCCACCTATCAGCTGCAACTGCTGTCCGAAGCCTTTGTGGCTGGCGGCGGGCGCTCGGTGGCTGCCACCGCCCATGTGCTGGTATCGCCCTATGATTATCTGGTTGGTGTAAAACCGGATGGCGATCTGGGGTATATCAATCGCGGTGCCATACGTCATCTGCAACTGATTGCCGTTGACCCTACCCTGGCACAAATCGCGCTGCCTGACCTGAAAGTTGCGCTGATTGAACAGAAATATATCTCGGTGCTGACCAAACAGGATTCCGGCATCTATAAATATCAGTCAAAACTGAAGGAAGTGCCGCTGTCGGAACAGCCGCTGTCGCTAAGCGCACAAGGCAATGCGCTGACGCTGGCCACCGACAAACCCGGTGATTTTGTGCTGGTGGTCGAAGACGCGCAAGGCCGGGTGCTTAATCGCATCGCCTATAGCGTTGCCGGTAATGCCAACCTCAGTCGCTCGCTGGACAGAAATGCCGAGCTGAAGCTGAAACTGAATCAGGGCGAATACCTGCCGGGGGATGAAATCGAGGTATCGATCAATGCGCCTTATACCGGCAGCGGGCTGATCACCATTGAGAAAGACAAAGTCTACGGCTGGCAGTGGTTCCATACCGACACCACCAGTTCAGTGCAAAAAATCCGTATCCCGGCGGGCATGGAAGGTAACGGTTATATCAACGTGCAGTTTGTCCGTGATGTCAATTCCGATGAAATCTTTATGAGCCCGCTAAGCTATGGTGTCATGCCGTTCAAAATCAGTACCAAAGGGCGGCAAAACGCGCTGCAGGTCAGTGCGCCGGAGGTGATTAAACCGGGCGAAAACCTGAGGATGACCGTTAAAACCACCGGCCCGCAGCAGGTCGCGCTGTTCGCCGTCGACGAAGGAATTTTGCAGGTGGCGCGTTATCGCCTGAAAGATCCCCTCGAGTACTTCTTCCGCAAACGTGAGCTAGGCGTAGAGAGCTCGCAAATCCTCGATCTGATCCTGCCAGAGTTTAGTAAATTAATGAAACTGGCGGCAGCACCCGGCGGTGACGGCGGCGGCGGCCTGGATCTCAACGTCAATCCGTTTAAACGCAAGCGTGACAAGCCGGTGGCTTACTGGTCCGGTATTACCGAAGTCAACGGCGAGAAGCAGTTTGATTATCCGGTGCCGGGGTACTTTAACGGCAAAATCCGCGTGATGGCGATTTCCGTTACGCCGGACAAAATCGGTAACGCGCAAACTTCTGCCACGGTGCGCGACGACTTTATTATGACCCCTAACGTACCGTCGATGGTGGCTCCGGGGGATGAGTTTGACGTCAGCGTTGGTGTCAGTAATAACCTCGAGGGGCTGAATGGACAAAGTGTCGATATCGCCGTGCATCTCAGCGTCCCGCCTCAGTTGGACGTGGTCGGCAGCGCCGATCAAAACCTGTCGCTGGCTGAAAAACGTGAAGGGGTGATTAACTTCCGCTTACGGGCCAATGCTGTACTGGGTGATGCGCCGCTGACCTTTGACGCCAGGTATGCGGATAAAACCAGCCGCCGCACCATTAGCACCTCGGTACGTCCGGCAATGCCATTCCGCACCCAGTCAATCATGGGGCGCATGAGTGGTAGCAGCCAGAATATTGATAATCTGCGACAGATGTTTGCTGCTTATGCGGTGCAAAAGGCGGCGGTGTCCAACTCGCCGCTGGTGCTGACCCGCGGGTTGTCGCAGTACCTGGCGGATTATCCCTATTACTGTTCAGAGCAGATTGTCAGCCGTTCGCTGCCGATGGTTCTGGAAGGCTTGCATCCGGAGCTAAGAGGCGCACTGAATCAGACGCAAATCGATAAAAAGCTGAAAGATATGCTGGCCATACTGCGTTCACGGCAGAACGACAGCGGCGCGATTGGCCTGTGGCGCTCGTCACCGGACAGCGATCCCTTTGTTACCCCTTACGTGGTGCAGTATTTGCTGGAAGCCAGGGCGGCGGGGGTTGCCTTGCCGGACGGTATGCTCGACGAAGCCAATGACGCACTGCGTGAGCTGGCTACTAATCAAAATGACAATCTCTACCAGCTGCGTCTGCGGGCATGGGCAGTCTATTTGCTGACGCGTCAGGGTGAGATCACCACCGGCGCGCTGGCGGCGGTACAAAACAGCCTGCAGCAACGCTATGCGGATCGCTGGCAAACGGATCTCAGCGCGCTCTATCTGGCGTCCTCTTATCATCTGCTGAAAATGGATACGGAAGCCAACAAGCTGTTGCAGCCCACCTGGAAGGAGATGAGTCGAGCCTATGATAAAGCCTGGTGGACACAGAGTTACTTTGATCCGCTGGTGCAGGACGCCACGCGTCTCTATCTGATCACCCGTCACTTCCCGGAAAAAGTGTCATCCATCCCGCCGCAGGTGCTGGAAAATATGGTCAAAGCGCTGAAAGAGGAACGTTACACCACCTATTCATCGGCGATGAGCATTTTGGCACTGGAGAGTTATTCCACGCAGGTTGCCGCACAGGCCACGGCGGATGGGCTGAAAATCACCGAGATCGGCAACAATAAGCAGGTTGTTCCGCAGCTGATTTCGCGTATTCAGGGGCTGCTGGCGACCGCCGATTTCAGTGCAGAGGCCCAGGCACTGCGCTTTGAAAACGCTAACGATGCTCCCGCCTGGTATGTGGTAACGCAGGCTGGTTACGATCTGGCGGCACCGAAAAAAGCCATTGCGCGCGGCCTGGAGATCACCCGTGATTACACCGATGAACAGGGTAAAGCGGTGACGCAAGTCACTTTGGGGCAGAAAGTGAATGTCCACCTGAAAATTCGCGCCAATTCGAAAGAGGGGCAAAGCAATCTGGCGATTGTCGATTTACTGCCGGGCGGGTTTGAAGTGGTGCAGCAAACGCCACCGCCACCAGCGTCTGACGGCAGCGATGATAACAGCGATGCAGACGCCTCGGCGTCGTGGCAATCGCCGCTGGCGGTCTCCGGTTCTACCTGGGCGGCGGATTATAGTGATATTCGCGAAGATCGGGTGGTGATTTACGGCAGTGCCACTAGCAATGTGCAGGAGTTTGTTTATCAGATCAAAGCCACCAATACCGGTAGCTTTATTATCCCGCCGGCGTATGGCGAGGCGATGTATGACCGTGAAGTTCAGGCGCTGTCGGTCAGCGACCAGAAACTGGTGGTGGTACCGGCTGATAAAGTAAAATAATCATCGAAGTTCGCGCCCCGCCATTGCCGGCGGGGCGTAACCTGTCCCGAGTAGCCAGATGATCACCTTTTCCGCATTTTCCAGGGTAGCGAAGCGGCTGCTGCAAAATATCGCCATGGCGGTGTTTTTACTGGCGCTGGTCGTGCTGACCTGCCGCCTGTGGCCGCATCCGCCGCTTTCGCAGGGGCAACCGTTCTCCTCTGTCTATTATGACCGCCAGGGCACGCTGATGCGCATCAGCCTGGCCAACGACGATCGCTATCGGCTATGGACACCGTTGGCGCAGGTGTCGCCATTGGCGGTGCGCGGACTGTTGCTGCATGAGGATCGCTGGTTTTATATTAATCCCGGTTTTAACCCCTTTAGCCTGCTGCGCGGTTTTTGGCGCAGTTATGTGGCAGGGGGGAAGATGCAGGGCGGTTCGACCATCAGCATGCAACTGGCGCGCATGCACTGGCATCTGAATACCCGCACCCCCTCGGGCAAGGTGATACAGGTGCTGCGTGCGGTGCAGTTGGAGCTGAGTTATTCCAAACATGACATTCTCGAAGCCTATCTGAACTACGCGCCCTATGGCCGCAATATCGAGAGCATTGGCGCGGCCAGTCTGATCTATTTTAATAAGGCACCGCAAGATTTGACGCTGCCGGAAGCGCTGACGCTGGCAGTTTTGCCGCAGTCGCCCAGTTTGCGCATTAATGCCAAAACCGGAGTGGTGGGTACAGCGCTGACTCAGGCGCGAAATCGGCTGTTCCAGTCCTGGCAGCGAAAATACGCCACTGACAGCAGTCAGATAGCGCTATTCAAACTGCCGCTGGCACTGCGCCAGCCGGAGCTGATGCCCTATATTGCGCCGCATTTTGTTGAGCAACTGCGTCAGCAGAACCAGCAGATTATCCGCACCGATACCCGTATTGACACCACGCTGGATGCCAATTTACAGCGGCTGGTGGCGCGACAGGTCAATGCCTTTATCGCTCGCAACCAAAGTCGCGGTATTCACAACGCCGCCGTGCTGCTGGTGGATAGCCGTGATATGGGGGTGCGGGCGCTGGTGGGGTCGGCTGATTATTATAACCACGATATTCAGGGGCAGGTGAACGGCACCAACGCCAAACGTTCGCCGGGCTCGGCGCTCAAGCCGTTTATTTACGCCTTGGGTATGGAGCAGGGGGTGCTGCACCCAATGACCATTCTCAAGGATGTGCCTTCGGCCTTTGGTGCCTACGCACCGGAGAATTTTGACCGTCGTTTTCTCGGACCAGTAACGGCGACCAATGCTCTGAACTTTAGCCGCAATATTCCCGCCGTCTATGTAGCCTCTCAACTGCGGCAGCCGACCTTTTACCAGTTTCTGCGGCTGGCTGGCATTGCCAATATGTCCAGCGAGAACCACTACGGCCTGTCACTGGTGCTGGGCGGGGGCGAAGTGACCATGCAGGAGCTGGCCAGGCTGTATGCTTTGCTGGCCAATCGCGGCGTTCTGCAACCCTTGCGCATGCAGCAGCAGGATCCGCGCCCGACGCCGGTAAGGTTGCTTAGTGAAGAAGCCAGTTTTATGACCCTGGATATGCTGCGTCAGCACCGTCGTCCCGGGGATACCCTGGCTCAGGCGCCGTCTTCATTACCGGTATACTGGAAAACGGGCACCTCATGGGGATTTCGTGATGCCTGGAGCGTCGGTATTTTTGGTCCCTATGTGCTGGTGGTGTGGGAAGGCAACTTCGACAGCAAGGGTAATAACGTGTTTGTTGGCGCAGACGCCGCCGCGCCGCTGTTTTTCAATATTATCGACAGCATGGGTGCCAGCTACCCCGACCTGCAGGAGCCGAAATATCCGTTACCCAAACAGCTAAAACGGGTGGAGATCTGCCTTGCCAGCGGCAACTTGCCAACGCCCTGGTGCCAGCAGACCGGCAAAACCTGGTTTATTCCCGGTAAGTCGCCAATCAAGGTCGATACGGTTTATCGTCCGGTGCGGCTGGATAAAGTGACCGGTGAAGTGGCTTGCCCGCCTTATAAGCCAGATGAAACCCGCATTGAAGTGTTTGAGTTCTGGCCATCGGACCTGGCGAACGTCTTTGCCCAGGCCGGTTTACCCAAGCGTAAACCACCGGTGAATCATTGCAAGGAGGGACTGGTGGACGTCGGCGGTAATCCGCCGCGCATTACCTCGCCAACCAAAAATACCACCTATACCCTGCGGCAATCACAGCAGGGGCAAGATCGGATTTCATTTAACGCGGTGACCGATGCCGACAGTAAAACTCTGTACTGGTTTGTCGATGATATCTACCTCGGCAGCTCCGCCAGCAAAGCCGTTATCGACTGGCGGCCGATCAATAACGGGCAATATCGCATCCGTGCCGTCGACGATCGCGGTCGGGCAGATAGTCGTTTAATCAGTATTGAGATTGTGAATTAGCGGTTAAGGGGATGGAATCGGAATTTTTCCCTGCGACATTGCGTAACAAAGCAAAAGTAGGTAGCGAGAGACTCCTCTGATATTGTTGATAAATTAGGAAAAGCATAAGCATTGTTACAATTTCGACTAGAATATATACCATTAAAAGCTGTCGGTTCTCGCCCGCTTTTTTAACAATACCCGCATTCGGGTATGAGTACCTTTGGGAGTAATAAAATGCAAGAGAATCACAAGATTCTGGTGGTTGATGATGATATGCGTTTGCGCGCACTTTTAGAACGCTATCTGACCGAGCAGGGTTTCCAGGTACGTAGTGTCGCTAATGCTGAACAAATGGATCGTTTATTAACTCGTGAATCCTTCCATTTGATGGTTCTTGACCTGATGTTGCCAGGGGAAGACGGCCTGTCGATTTGCCGCCGCCTGCGCAGTCAAAGCAACCCGATGCCGATCATTATGGTCACCGCCAAGGGTGAAGAAGTCGATCGCATTGTCGGTTTGGAAATCGGTGCGGATGACTATATTCCCAAGCCGTTCAACCCGCGTGAACTGCTGGCCCGCATTCGTGCGGTACTGCGTCGTCAGGCCAACGAACTGCCGGGCGCACCGTCACAAGAAGAAGCGGTGATCTCCTTTGGCAAATTCAAACTGAATCTCGGCACCCGCGAAATGTTCCGCGAAGACGAACCTATGCCGTTAACCAGCGGTGAATTTGCGGTGTTAAAAGCCCTGGTCAGCCATCCGCGCGAGCCTTTGTCCCGCGACAAACTGATGAACCTGGCGCGTGGCCGTGAATACAGCGCCATGGAGCGTTCTATCGACGTACAGATTTCTCGTCTTCGCCGCATGGTAGAAGAAGATCCGGCGCATCCACGCTATATCCAGACCGTTTGGGGCCTGGGCTACGTATTTGTACCGGACGGCAGTAAGGCATGAGGCGAATACGCTTTTCACCGCGTAGCTCCTTTGCCCGAACGTTGCTGTTGATTGTCACCTTGCTGTTTGTCAGCCTGGTGACTACCTATCTGGTCGTGCTGAATTTCGCGATCCTGCCAAGTCTGCAGCAGTTCAATAAAGTCCTCGCTTACGAAGTCCGTATGCTGATGACCGACAAGCTGCAACTTGAGGATGGCACACTGCTGGAAGTGCCTCCGGCGTTTCGCCGTGAAATATACCGCGAGCTGGGTATCTCGCTGTATACCAACTCTGCTGCCGAAGAGAGTGGTTTACGCTGGGCACAACACTATGAGTTTCTGAGTCAGCAGATGGCTCAGCAGCTTGGTGGCCCTACCGATGTCCGCGTCGAGGTCAATAAAAATACCCCGGTAGTATGGTTAAAAACCTGGCTGTCCCCGGACATCTGGGTACGCGTTCCCTTGACCGAAATTCATCAGGGCGATTTCTCCCCGCTGTTCCGCTATACCCTGGCCATTATGTTGCTGGCGATTGGCGGTGCCTGGCTGTTTATCCGCATTCAGAACCGTCCGCTGGTTGAGCTGGAGCACGCTGCCTTGCAGGTGGGTAAAGGCATTATCCCGCCACCATTACGTGAATACGGCGCTTCTGAGGTGCGTTCGGTGACCCGGGCGTTTAATCAGATGGCTTCCGGGGTCAAGCAGTTGGCCGATGACCGCACCCTGTTGATGGCTGGCGTTAGCCACGATTTGCGCACGCCGCTGACTCGTATTCGTCTTGCTACCGAAATGATGAATAACGAAGACGGCTATCTTGCCGAGTCGATCAATAAAGATATTGAAGAGTGCAATGCGATTATCGAGCAGTTTATCGATTATCTGCGCACCGGGCAGGAGATGCAGACCGAAGTCAGCGATCTTAATGCCATTCTCGCCGAAGTAGTGGCCACCGAAAGTGGCTATGAGCGCGAAATTGAGACCGATCTGGTGGAAGGCGAAGTGCTGGCCAATGTTCATCCGCTGTCGATTAAACGCGCGGTGGTGAATATGGTGGTGAATGCCGCGCGCTACGGCAACGGCTGGATCAAAGTGAGTAGCGGTCGTGAACTCTATCGCTGCTGGTTCCAGGTTGAAGACGACGGACCCGGTATTGCCCCGGATCAGTTAGCCCATCTGTTTCAGCCTTTTGTACGCGGCGATAGCGCCCGCAGCACCAGTGGTACCGGCCTTGGTCTGGCGATTGTCCAGCGAATTATCGATGCCCATGGCGGCACGCTGGATATCGGCAAGAGTCCACGCGGCGGCCTGCGTTTTCGCGCCTACCTGCCGCATTTAATTAAAGATGTTGCTAGCGTAGCGCCAGTCACGCCAGAGAAGTAACCTCACCGTCCTGCCTGATACCCCCTCTGCTGCCGTTACGCAGCCGAGGGGGCGTGCTTAGCGTTTTGGCCCGGCGTTGACCAGCGCTGCACCGGCCGGGTTATCGGTATATTGTGCAAAGTTGTCGATAAACCGCGTTGCCAGATCTTCTGCTTTGCTTTGCCATTCTTCGTCAGTGGCGTACGTCTGGCGCGGGTCGAGGATCTCCGTATCGACGCCAGACAGCGTCAATGGCACTGCCAGATCGAAAATCGGCAGTTGAAAGGTGGATTGATGGTCTATTTCACCGCTGAGGATGGCATCGATAATTGCCCGGGTATTTTTAATGGAGATACGCTTGCCGCTGCCGTTCCAGCCGGTGTTGACCAGATAGGCTTCCGCGCCTGCATCCTGCATGCGCTTGACCAGCACCTCGGCATATTGCGTAGGGTGGAGCGTCAGAAAGGCGGCACCAAAACAGGCGGAGAAGGTCGGCGTCGGCACGACAATGCCGCGTTCGGTACCGGCCAGTTTTGCAGTAAAGCCGGAAAGAAAGTGATACTGGGTCTGCTCGTGGGTCAGACAGGAGACCGGCGGCAGTACGCCAAAGGCATCCGCGGTCAAAAAGATCACTTTGGTGGCATGGCCCGCTTTCGACACCGGCTTGACGATATTGTGAATATGGTAGATGGGGTAGGAAACGCGAGTGTTTTCCGTTTTTGAGCCGTCGTCGAAGTCAATCACGCCCTGGGCATTGACTACCACGTTTTCCAGCAAGGCATCACGCTTGATGGCGGCAAAAATATCCGGTTCAGCGTCGCGACTCAGTTTGATGGTTTTGGCGTAGCAGCCGCCTTCAAAGTTAAATACCCCCTCACTGTCCCAGCCGTGTTCATCATCGCCAATCAACTGACGTTTGGGATCGGTGGACAGGGTGGTTTTACCGGTTCCCGACAAACCAAAGAACACCGCGACATCGCCTTGTTCGCCGACGTTGGCCGAACAGTGCATCGAGGCGATACCTTTCAGCGGCAGCAGGTAGTTCATGACTGAAAACAGGCCCTTTTTCATTTCTCCGCCGTACCAGGTGCCGCCGATCAGCTGCATGCCCTCGCTCAGGTTAAAAGCGACAAAGTTTTCGGAATTCAGTCCTTGCTGCTGCCAATGCGGATTGGTGCATTTGGCACCGTTCATCACCACAAAGTCGGGAATGAAATCGACCAGCTCTTGTTCAGAGGGGCGGATAAACATATTTTTGACAAAATGGGCCTGCCAGGCGACCTCGGTGATAAAGCGCACCTTCAGCCGGGAGTTAGCGTTGGCACCACAAAAGGCATCGACGACAAACAGGCGTTTTCCTGACAGTTGTTCCGCGACCAGCGTTTTCAGCGCCTGCCAGGTTTGCTGACTCATCGGGTGATTGTCGTTTTTCCCTGTGCCCTCATCTGACCACCAAATGGTATTACGGGTGGTGTCATCGCGGACGATATATTTATCTTTTGGCGAGCGGCCGGTAAAAATGCCGGTATCAACGTTTATTGCCCCTAACTCGGTAAGTTGACCTCGTTCAAAACCTTGCAGCTGGGGATCCTGTTCTTCCTGAAACAGCAATTCATAACTTGGATTATAAATAATATCATTGGCCTGCGAGATCCCGTATCGGCTAAGACTAGCTGCCAAAATAGGTGTAATAGACATATCCCTGCTCCTTATTTATAAGTCAGCCTGCGGATAGTGTAGAAAGAAGATGGGCGCTTTAATACCAGAGTCAGCAAATTATCGAGATTGCCCGCGAATTTTTGGCAAATTTGCGAGGCGTAGCACAAGGTGTATGTCGACAATAGTGAAAAAATAATTGGCCAGGCAGTAGAAATATTTTGAATTATTTTGTATAGATTTATCATGAATTTATCAATAAAGAATTGATCAGAACGATGTTTTAAGTCTGTTAAAACCTCTCATTGCTCACAAAGTTAAAAAGTTAAATTAAAGTTTCCTCGCTTTTCCTTCGATAACACTACTGGAGGACCCCCTGACTGACAACACCGTCTACAGCCCGCCGCCCGCTTCCCGTAGCGAGCATCAGCGACTGTCGACCGTTTATTTGCATGCAACTTAGCACGCTACCGAGGTATCACCATGACAATAACGAAAAGGCTGTTTTTTATTTTTA
Source organism: Rouxiella aceris (assembly GCF_012933545.1). Classification (GTDB taxonomy): domain Bacteria; phylum Pseudomonadota; class Gammaproteobacteria; order Enterobacterales; family Enterobacteriaceae; genus Rouxiella; species Rouxiella aceris. Next base: position 317,312 of record NZ_JAADJU010000008.1, read on the forward strand.
CCTTGCTGGCCGTAGTACTCTGCGTGCTGGTTGGTATTTCACTTAAAGTAATCACTGGGTTTCAGACACGGTTTGAATATGTTCAGGAAAATACCATCCCGAGTATAATCAATCTGAGTAATAGTGGTAATGCCAGCAAGAATCTTAACCTGGCGCTGTATGAGTATCGCAGCCAGACGGATAGCGGTCAGCAACAGGCAATAGAAAAAAATATTGGCGATCAGCTGAGCAAGCTGAAAGCATTAACCGCTGATTATATGGCTAATGATATTTCCAATGATGAAGATAAAGCACTAACTCAGAATCATTTAAATATTATTGCCTCTATTGAAAGCCTTATTCCGCCATTTTTAGCAGCTTCCCGCGAACATCAGGATGCGGTCACTATGGCAATGCTGCAGGGCGACCAGGGGATCGGCGCTGCCATGCATAAATTGGCGAAAAGCTTACAGGCGCAGACCCAGCTCAATATTGATATTGGCAACGGTTTTCGCGCAGAAAATGGCGTGACCTATACCCGCGTATTTTGGGGACTGCTGGGATCTTCGGTAGTTGTGATTATTCTGGTTGGTGGCCTGGTGGGTAAAACCATTCTGGGTGTGCGCGGTAGTCTGAACAATATTCAAAAAGTGATGGTTAACGTCAGTGAAACATTAGATTTGACTCTTAAGGCTGATGATGCCCGTCACGATGAAATTGGCAAAACCTCGTTGGCGTTTAATACCTTGATGGCCAAGGTAGCCAGTGCGCTGAGTGCGGTAACGGATTCCGCGAACTCAGTCAGCTCGGCGTCTACCCAGATTGCGGCGGGCAACGAAGACTTGTCAGCGCGTACCGAAGAACAGGCGGCATCGCTGGAACAGACCTCAGCCAGTATGGCGACCCTGAGCGATACCGTGAAACAGAACGCCGAAAACGCCAGACAAGCCAGTACCCTGGCCGGTAATGCCAACGAAATGGCAGAACTCAGTGGTGGCTCCGTCTCTGCGATGGTGAAAACCATGGACGATATCAAAGCCAGCTCCAACAAAATTACCGAGATCACCGGCCTGATTGAAGGTATTGCTTTCCAGACCAATATCCTGGCACTGAATGCCGCAGTAGAAGCAGCCCGTGCCGGTGAACAAGGTCGCGGATTTGCGGTGGTGGCCAGCGAAGTGCGCAGTCTGGCACAACGCTCCTCTACGGCTGCCAAGGAAATTAAAGATCTGATTTCCACTTCAGCACAACTGGTGGAAAACGGTGCTGCACAGGCTGCGGATGTTGGTGGCAATATGGTGAAGGTACAGAGCTCGATCCGCCAGGTTGCCGATATCGTCGGTGAAATCGCCGCGGCCACCAGCGAACAGAGCCAGGGTATTGATCAGGTGCACTTGGCCGTTGGTCAGATGGACAGTGTGACTCAGCAGAACGCCGCGTTGGTTGAGGAGGCGTCTGCCGCCGCACAATCACTGCAAGAACAGGCAATGACGCTAAGCAATCTGGTTGGTACCTTTAGAGTACGTGCGCCAAATGCCGCCCTGGTTTCTAAGCCACTGAGGAGCGGAAAAGCTCTGCCACCGGCGGCTAAGACCCCGGCATTGTCAGAAGGCAACTGGAGTTCGTTTTAAGTTAAAGACTGCTGCGGCAAAGACAATATTGCCGCAGCCAGTTGACAGATGGTGGCTTTCTTACGCAAAAAAACCGCAAATCTGCGGTTTTTTTCAGACGGCTGACAAAGTCCGTTATTAGGGAGAGTGCACCGTTGGGGTCGTAGCGGGCTTGCCCGCCGGAGCGCCCCTAGGTGTGCTATGCCCGGGTATCTCGATCATCAAGACGACTTGGTCATCAAACGCAAAAAACCCGCAAATCTGCGGGTTTTTTATTTATTGGCAGCAACAGGATTAATGTACGCTGTCGTTGCCTTCGCTGGCACCGGAGCGGATCGCCGCCATATCCATGGCATCAAAGCTGTAATCACTGCCACAGTAATCACAATGCATGTCGATTTTGCCGTCTTCTTCCAGCATTTCGGTCACTTCTGCATCTGGTAAGGTCAGTAACGCATCGGCACAACGTTGACGTGAACAGGTGCATTTAAAGCTGACGTCCTGAGGTTCATACAGCGTCACCTCTTCCTGATGATACAAGCGATACAGCACTTCATTGGCCGGCAGGGTAAACAGCTCTTCCGCCTTGATGGTAGTGGTCAGCTGTGTCAGATGGCTAAACTCTTCACCATCGGTTTCCTGGGCTGGCAGCACCTGTAATAGCATACCGCCCGCCGCCGGTTTGCCTTGCGATTCGCCGGTACGGATAAATATGCGCGTTGGCAACTGTTCGGAACGCATAAAGTAATCTTCCAGACACTCGGCCAGCGTTTCTCCTTCCAGCCCAACCACGCCCTGATAGCGTTCGCCTTCGGTAGGTGAAATGGTGATCACCATATAGCCGCTGCCAATCATCTGTTTCAGGCTGCTGTCAGGGGCAATTTCGCCCTGCAAACGGGCCACGCCGCGCATTTCCTGCAGGTTATTACCGTTGATCACCGCCAGTTTCAGCGGACCATCGCCCTGCAGTTGCACAGTGATATCACCGTCAAATTTCAGCGTCGCCGTCAGCAGGCTGGTTGCCACTAACATTTCACCCAGCAGATTGCGGACTTCAGCCGGATAATCATGGCCAGCAACGATTTGCTGATAGGTTTCGCTAAGCGATACCAGTTCGCCACGCACGGCGTGATGGTTAAACAGATAACGGTGTAACTGGTCATGGTTAGACATAATCTTCTCTCGCTGAAACGGCCGGTTAGTCCGACTCGCCATATTTAAATTTTATCAGACTGCGCCGTTCTTTTTTATCCGGCCGTCGATCGGGGTGTGGCATGGTCAAGGCGTTCATCTTGCGGGCCTGGGAGATTTTTTCCCGGTTAGCCACACTGGCATCCGTTTCCTGATAAAGCGTCTGTGCCTGTTCTGCGCTGCGCCGCTGATCGGTGATCGCCAGGATCACGATGGTCCTTTCGTCATTGCCCTGACGCAGTTTTATTTCAGCATTCGGCTCCACCAGTTTGCTGGGCTTGCCGCGCTGGCCGTTGTAGTGGACTTTACCGCCTTCGATCATCTCTCGTGCCATGGCGCGAGTTTTATAAAAACGGGCGGCCCATAGCCATTTATCGAGACGAATCCCGGTTTCGTCCTGTTGCTGCGTTTTTCCTTTCATCGTTCCTCCTGTCGCGAACAGAGACGCTATCCGCTGACGCCGTGCGGGTTACCCAACTGGTAACAGGCTGCGGTAGTCGCTGATTGAAGGATGTCCCTGAAATGATTGGCTTGCCATGGTGGAATCCGGGTTTTCTATGCCCAGACAGTAGCGGATCCCGTAGGTTTTTGCCGCATCGAGGATCGCTTCACCATCATCAACAAATAGCGTCCGTGCCGGATCAAACCCGGTCTGCTGCTGTACCGCCGCCCACAGACGCTGATCTTCTTTCGGATAACCAAATGTATGGGTGGAAAGTAATAAATCAAGGTGCTGGTCTAAACCGGTGTGCTTAACTTTTACCGACAGGCTGTGCGGATGGGCATTGGTCAGCAAAATCGTGCGGCGGCCACTGTGGCGTAATTGCTGCAAAAACGGCGTAGTATCGTCGCGCAGACGCGCAGTGTTGCCGATGTCGGTGGTCATCTGATAAATATCCAGATCCAGCCTTTCACACCAGTAATCAAAGCAATACCAGTTCATGGTATGACGCACTGCCAGATATTCGCGATGAATTAATTGTCTGGCCTCGGCAAGGGGGATTTGCCGTTTTTCGCTTAATGCCTGGGGTACCTGCTGTAGCCAAAAACCACTGTCAAACGCCAAATCCAGCAGAGTGCCGTCCATATCCAACAGGATGGTATCAATATTTTTCCAGTCGATATCTGGGGTCATGGCGGCTTATCCCATTTTCAACGGCGTATCGTGGGACACAGCCAAGGGTAAAGATTATAGATTAACATATTCTGTCGCCGGTGGCGGGGGGCCGCCAGCACAACAGCGAGGGGAAAGCATAGATTGCTACCCGGCCCTAGCCATGTATGGCAGAGGCCTGGGCAGTAAAGCCTGAATGAAAACAGTTGTTATAGTAAGCCTGGATTTTTTTAAGACGTTGCTGATCGGCAAGATAGCGCTTAATCAATAGCAGGCCATTCACCAGCAGGGTGATGATCACCACCATCAGCAGAATGGTGGTGCCCAGATAGCGCCACAGCGTGGAGATATCTGGTTCACTGTGCAAAGAGATATGGCGGGTACCGTTGGCATCAATGCTGATATTGGTGATCACTCCCTGCGCCGAGAACGGGGTGTGCAACAACATTGACGACAGATTTTGCAACTGCTTCCATTGCTCAAGAGGATTGTAGGCAAACAGAGAAACCGGCGGTTGCGCCTGCGAGACTAACTGCTTGCCTTCATCGTTATTGATCAGAAAACCACCCGGTGGCGGGCTGTTTAGCGCCTCGGCGGCGCGGATAGTTTCATGAGAGAAGAAGGCGGTAGCGGCGCTATTGACCAATTCACTTAATGATTCCGCGCTTACCGGACGTAGCAGCACGTTCATGCCTTTCAGCGTCCCTGAACGCGCACGTTTGACCAGGATCCCCCAGTTATCGGCATTACCCAGATTGACCAGGGCATTTTTCAGGCGGACACAGTCTTCGCTGTTGCTACACAGTGCATCGGTTTTCAATACGATATCGGAGAAATCATCGAGCAAAATCATGCCGGACTTCTCAATGGCTGTTGCCAGCTGCGGATTGACATTTTGCTCGGCGTTGACGTTACCCGGATGTAACTGCGTATGCACGGTGGCCAACAGGCTGTTTGCCGCTTCGATGGTATCCGATTCCGGCATCGGCAGCGGTGCCGCCTCGTTCCAGTAAATGGCCGAGCAATCAAAGGGCATAAACGCCGACGGAGAGGCCGCGCTTAAGCGCGGAGGCACGTAACACATGCCGGTGCCATGCACTTTCAGGGTATCCCCCACCCGCAGCGGCGTTTTCTCCAACGCGGCGACGCTGCTGACCTGGGTGCTTTGTGCCCCCTGCAGCCAGGCCATACTCAGTTTTAGCGGCAGACTCAGTGGCACATAAATCAGCATAATCAACAGCAGCAGCAGGGAGCTGGCGGTGAGCACCAGGTTTTTTCCCCAATGCTGCACCGGGAAGTTTTTCACCTCATCGTGCAGAGAAAGGTAGTGTCCCTGGCGAACCACCTGACTATTGAGATAGACATCAATATCGGTTTTTTGCCCCAGCTCGCGAGCAATAAAGGGTTGCCAGTGCGGCGGATAGACCAGATCGACGGCGCCGAGTGAGATATTACTGATATCACCCTGTTTGGATTCGCCAAACAGGCCCCAGCGTTTGGGCATGCCATGCAGGCAGTGGATCTCTTTGCGATTGCGCCCCAGTTTTTCGGCCAGTAACCGCCAGCCCAGCCAGGCCAGCAGCAATAAGGTGACTGCCAATATCCACGGCAAGAGGATGGCCGGGCCAACCAGCATAATCAACGCCAGCAGCATCACCACTGACAGTGCCGAATATTCGCGAATGCCATTGGAGCGTGTCAGTTGGCGCTCTTCTTTGGTTTCCTTGCGGATGCTGAGCAGCGAAATATGATCGTTCTCTTCCGGGCGGATAGAGGCATTCTGGGGCGGGGCGCTGATCACGGCAGAAGAGACGGCAGAGCGATCGTAGACATGATCAACCAGAGTGTGACCATTAAGGGAGATAACCAGGGGGATGGTTTGTGTTCTGATCAGTTCGACATGATTTTCTTGCGCGATATATTGTTCCCAAAACAACGGCAGATGGATCTCCGTGGTTTCAAGAAAATAGCGCCATTTATTAGGGTCATCGCTGGCCACGCCGTAGCGGGTAATCGCTCGTGTTGCGCAGAACACCTGTTCACTTTTAGCCGTCAGCGCCAGTTTATCGCGTTGCACCATTAAATTACTGCGCTGGGCCAGCGGCGGCTGACTCAGTGGATCGCTCTGGCGCAGATATTTCTCTACCGCGTCGCGCTCCTGCTGGCTGAGCTTACGTTGGCTAGGCTTGGAAAAATTCATATTGGAAGCAGCTAACCGTCGCTGGCGCAGCGCAAACCTCAGGCCAATGCCCGCGATAATGACAACTGCACCCAGTAAAATCAGCGTCTCGACGACTATACTCATCCGATCCCCGTTCAGACCCAGACGATATGAGTCATCTGATTGAAAAGTTTAAACATAATAAAATTCCGAAAATCAAAAACTATTATTTCCCAAAGCCTGTCTGTGCTGTTGTTTTAAATTTTTGTTATGCTAATCAACATAATATCTGCACATCTTCGCTATACCGAGCCATTTTGAATCATAACAATCTTCACCCCTCAGTGGGTATCGGTATAATCCTATTTTTAATCTCTCTTGAATTTGTTATTGCCTGTTACGGCCTGATCCCGGCGTGCCCGATGTATACCGAGACCAGTGGCAACCCGCTGTTGCGTAAAGATCGACGTTCAACGATTGCGGTCAGGGCCAGCATTAACGCACAATGCATCATACCTGCCGTATGTGACCTTGCAGCAGATGCACCTGCAATTTGACATCATTCTGGGTATAAAGGGGATAAATATAATTGGGGACGATATGGATAAGCACCTGCAAAAACCTAAAATCCTGAAAGTTGAAACTGTAGCCCGCTCCCGTTTGTTTACTATCGAGTCTGTGGATCTGACGTTTAGCAATGGTGCAGAACGCATCTATGAACGGATGCGGCCATCGGAACGTGAGGCGGTGATGATTGTGCCGGTGATCGGCGACGATCTGCTGCTAATCCACGAATATGCGGTAGGGATCGAAAGCTATGAGCTTGGTTTTCCGAAAGGATTAATCGATCCTGGCGAGACAGTACTCGAAGCGGCTAATCGTGAATTGATGGAAGAAGTTGGCTATGGTGCGGCGAATTTTGATTTTCTACGCAAACTGACCATGGCCCCCTCTTACTTTTCCAGCCGAATGAATATTGTTATTGCCCAGAGCCTGTATCCGCAAAGTCTGGAAGGTGACGAGCCGGAGCCTTTGCCGCAAACGCGCTGGCCAATTGCCCGCATGATGGAGCTGTTACAGCATCCTGATTTTTGTGAAGCAAGAAACGTGAGCGCACTTTTCCTGGCCCACGAATTTCTTATGCGCCAGAAACGTTAGGCCACAGCTACCTGCGTCTTGTCGAACGATAAAAAAAGCCGGGCTGAAATCTCTTCAGCCCGGCTTTTATATGGCCCGTCTGGCGCTAGAACAGCTCTTTTGACTCGCCGTTATCTATAATAGTCGTCCCGACTTCATGCACCGCATGTTCGGTCGGTTGAGTGCCATCGATAAAGTACTCCGCGCGACTGTCGGCCGTGCCGTCAGCCAATTTGCCGGTACGCTTGTCGATAGTGACAGTGACAATGCCCGGCGGCGGGCTAAGCATTTGCTCCGGTACGCCTTCCAGTACCGCTTTCATGTAATCGTCCCAGGCCGGTTGCGCGCTTTTGGCACCGCCTTCGTAACCCGAGATTTGGTCGGCAATCGCGCCCGAGGCGGTAGTGCGACCCAAATCGCGACGATGATCGTCAAAGCCGATATACACCGAAGTGACAACGCCCGGCCCGTAACCCGAGAACCAGGCATCTTTCGAGCTGTTTGTGGTCCCGGTCTTGCCGCCAATATCATGACGTTTTAGATCTTTCCCTGCCCGCCAGGCGGTCCCCATCCAACCCGGTTCACCAAAGATGTTGCTGTTGAGGGCATCGTGGATCAGGAATGACAGCGGGGTGCTGATCACATGCGGAGCGTACTGCTGATCCTTGTCGTTTGGCACTTGTCCCGGCGGCACCTGTTCTAGCTGCGGCATTGGCACGGCATTGTTATTGGCCTCATTGGAGACCGCGACGTTCTCGACATTGTCATCGGAGAGTACCGCCGTCTTCTGCGAGTTGCCGTAAATCACCGGAATATCGCAGCTGGCACAGGCAATTCGCGGTTTGGCTTCGAACTGCGTCTGACCGGACTGATCGACAATTTTGGTAATGAAGTAAGGGTCAATCAGGTAACCGCCGTTGGTCAATGTTGCGTAACCACGCGCCATTTGCATTGGGGTAAAGGACGCTGAACCTAACGCCAGTGATTCCGAATGCACAATGTTTTCAGGCGGGAAGCCAAAACGCTGCAAATAGTCTGCCGCGTAATCAACGCCCATGGCACGCATGGCGCGAACCATGACCACGTTTTTAGACTGACCTAACCCCTGACGCAGACGAATCGGACCATCATAGGTTGGCGGTGAGTTTTTCGGGCGCCATTCGGTACCGGCACCGGCATCCCAACGGGTAATGGGTACATCGTTGAAAATGGTCGCCAGCGTCAGACCTTTGTCCATTGCCGCGGTGTACAGGAAAGGTTTGATATTGGAACCGACCTGGCGCAGCGCTTGCGTTGCCCGGTTAAATTTACTCTGGTTAAAGTCAAAACCGCCAACCAGGGCTTCAACCGCGCCGGTGAGTGGATTTAGCGAAACAATCGCCGAGTTGACGTCTGGCACCTGGGCCAGCCACCACTCTTCGCCCACTTTGCGTACCCAAATCTGTTGGCCAGGCTGTACAGCATCGCCGACCTTTCTGGGATTAGGACCCTGGCTGATATCGGAACGGAACGGACGAGCCCAGCGCATGCCGCTAAATGGCATGCTGATACTGCTGCCGTTGGACAGGGTGGCGGTGGCCTGAGCTTCATCAATTTGCGTGACGACGGCCGGGACCAGGGGGCCATACACCGGTAGCGTTTTCAGCGAATTGATGATTTTTTTCTCATCCCACGGCGTTTCGCCCACTTTCCACAGCTGGTTCGACGGGCCGCGATAGCCATGACGCATATCGTAGGCCATAACGTTGTTACGCAATGCTTCCTGCGCGGCCAACTGGGTTTTGCGGCTCACCGTGGTGTAAACCATATAGCCGTCGTTGTAGGCATTGTCGCCGTAACGTTTCACCATTTCCTGGCGCACCATTTCGGTCAGATAAGGTGCCGAGAAGGCGATTTCCGGTGCATGGTAGTTGGAGACCAGCGGTGCATCACGGGCGGCATCATATTGCCCTTGCGTAATGTATTTTTCATCGAGCATACGCGACAGCACCACATTACGGCGGGAGAGGGCGCGATCGTGAGAGAAGAGCGGGTTAAAGGTCGATGGCGCTTTAGGCAAACCGGCGATCACTGCCATTTCCTGTAGCGTCAGTTGATCGACATTTTTACCAAAATAGGTCTGTGCCGCGGCACCCACGCCATAAGCGCGATAACCCAGATAGATTTTATTCAGGTAAAGCTCAAGGATCTCGTCCTTGGTCATCATCTGTTCAATGCGGATAGCCAGGAAGGCTTCTTTGATTTTGCGCGTCAGCGTCCGTTCCGGACTGAGGAAAAAGTTTCTGGCCAACTGTTGGGTAATGGTACTGGCACCCTGAGTGGCGCGGCCTGACATCATGGCAACAGAAGCAGCACGGAAGATACCAACCGGGTCGATACCGTGATGTTCATAAAAGCGGCTATCTTCCGTAGCAATAAACGCGTGCACCAGCTCCGGCGGGATCTGGTCGAGTTTAAGTGGAATACGACGCTTTTCACCGTACTGGGCGATGAGTTCGCCGTCGGCGCTATAAACCTGCATCGGTGTCTGCAAGCGTACGTCTTTTAACGTAGCGACATCGGGTAGCTGTGGCTCAATATATTTGTACAGGCCATATATCGAGGCAGCGCCCAGCAGAATGCAACAAAGTGCAAGGATCAATAAATACTTTACGAACTTCACCTGAGATTTCCCATTTTATGACATGTGGGCAGTTTATAAACAGCCGCGCGCGCAGTACGGTAGTCGAAGGCAGAGTACAAAGGCAAGCCTAAGACGTAGATAATTTCTTCATTTTTCAAGTTGTGAACACACTCTTTAACGACACGGAGGTCGGATACCAATGCGACAACTTGCATGGCAAGTAGGCCTGGATATTCAAAACGGTTATGCCCGAGCTATCGCAGTACAGCGGCGACGCAGCGGGTGGCAATTGCGTCATTGGTGGCAACAGCCGTTACCGCAGACGATCATGCGGCAGGGAATATTACATGAGACTGAGCAACTAATCGCCATTTTATCACGTTGGCGAGCCTGTTTGCCCGTAAGAATTTCATTGCGGATCTGTTTACCTGCCCAGCGGATGATCCAGGTGCGTTTACCCACCCCGGACAACCGGTTGTGCGAACCACATCGTAGCGCCTTTATCCGCGCCAGCGCAGCCAGGCAGCTGCCGCTGGCAGTTGAATGTCTGGCCATAGACTATCGGGCAGCACCGGGGGACGATCGCCAACTGATCGTGACCGCCGCCCGCCAGCAGGAACTGACCCAGTGGCAGGATTGCCTCGCTCAGGCCGGTTTGATCCCCGAGGTGGTGGAGTTGATGCCCTGTGCGCTGCAGTCGAGTGCCCATGCCGCGGGTTTGCCCGCCGAGTCATTGCTGCTACATCGTTTGTTGGACGGCTGGATCTGGGCCTCGCCCTACGGACTGCCCTTTGAGTTTGGCGTGCTGGACAACGAAGAAGCTGGCGATCCCGCCCGGCTTTACCCGCGGATCTTCGAAGATTACCGCGCCCATAAGCTATGCAATACCGACATCTACTACAGCGGTATCTGCTGTCAGCCGCTTCCTGATGGTATGCAGCCCTGGTCCCCCTTTGCCGCCTTTAGCCAGATGTCGCCGCCTTTACCGGCCGATACCGGCGTCTTTGCGGTTGCCGCAGGTCTGGCTGTGCGCCCGGGAGACTGCTGATGCTGCGCGTTAATCTTTTGCCCTGGCGGCAACGGCAGTGCCACCGGCGCTACGGTTTTTGGCGACGCTGGCTGTTTGTCGGCGTTGCCAGCGAGACGGCGCTGCTACTGCTGTGGGGGTGGCTATTGCAGCAGCATGAACAACGGCTGGTCTGGCGGCTGTCCACCTTGAGCGCCTATCAGGTAGCGCTGCAGGGGCAGGTAGCAAAGGTCAATACGCTTAAGTTGGCGTATCAGCAGGCGGAGCAATTAAATCAGCAAAACCGGCAGCGTTTACAGCGCAGTCTGCACTATGTCCAACTGCTGGCGAATGTTGCACAGACGATGCCCGACGGCCTGTGGGCAACACGACTAAGTTTGCATAACGCGGAATTGTCGCTGGGGGGACGCGGGAGTTCTTATCAGGACATTCTGGCATTGAGCGCGGCGTTACCAGAGGATGGCGCGGTTTCACCGGTGCAATTGCGCGAAGTTAAACAGCTTGCCAGCGCCGACCTGCAATTCTCGCTAAGCGCCAGGTTGTCCGGGCAAGAGGATGCCTGATAGGCGGGGGAAACTATGGACAAAGTGTATCACCCTCTGATCTTGCGTTTGTTGCAGCGACCCGGCTGGCAGTTGGCACTTGGCATCGCAGGCTTGCTACTGCTGTTGCTGGCAGGTGGTTATCTGCTGGGGATTGCTGCCCTTGTGCAATCCACGTCGGCGCATGAACAGACATTGCAGCAGCAAGAAGCCGAGATTATCGGGCAACAGAGGATATTACTACGCCAGCGCGCCCGCAGCGAGTGGCAAACGGCCCTTGCGGCCATTGCCACGCCGCCGGCGGAGAGCACTGCCTTGCCGCAATATGTTATCGCGTCGCTGGATAGTTCCGGTGGTCGCTTATTGCACTGGCAACCCGATGAGCGCAGCGGCGAAAAAGGCGAGAAACGCGGCGGTTTACGGCAGCAGGGAACCTTCCGACTGCAAATACCTTTTGCCCGCCTGTTGCCGTTTCTTACCGGGTTGCTGCTGACCTCCGCGGTGCCGCTGGCCATTGAGCAACTGACGGTTAGCCGCCGGGACGAATCTGCGGCGGTGGATACACAGCCGTTACCGCTGGAGGTTACCCTGCGACTGGCCAGCTATCAGGGGCGGGCGATCCGAGCCGAGGCAGAGCCCGCTTATTTATCGCTGACCACGGCAGGGCAACGCGATCCTTTTCAGCGGCATGGCAACCCGGTGTGCCAGCCGCGCAGCGGGCAGATGCAGCTGAAAGGTATTGTGGGTGGACCCGGGCGCTACACCGCCTGGTTGCTATCAGCTCAAGACCAATGGTTAAAAGCGCAGGCCGGTGAGCTATTGGCCAGCGAAGCATGGCGGGTGGATCAGGTGTCGGAACACCAGGTTTATCTTAGCCTTGATGACCCACAGTGCGGTGCCCGCCAGCAGGTTCTCTCCTTCGCGGCGCAGTGAAGCCATTGCTACAGGGAAAAGATCACGGAGAACAATCATTATGGAGCAACAACAGCAAGCTGGGTGGCGAAGGTGGGCGATGGCCCTGTGCCTGATGATCGGTAGCCTATTGAGTGCCCCGCTGGCGGCGGCCAATTCCCCCCGAACGCCACCGGGTAAAGAAAAGGCATTGCAGCAAAGCATCAGCCTGACGTTTTCTGATGCACCGATTGCACTGATTTTGCAGGCCCTGGCCGATCACCAGCAGTTAAATCTGGTCACCGGTAAAGGCGTGGAAGGACGATTGACCCTGCGTTTGCAAGCTGTGCCCTGGCAGCAGGCATTGGAGGTTGTTTTGCGGATGGGCCAACTGACCAGCCAGAAGCAGGGAAAGGTGCTGATGGTTTTCCCCGAGTCCGAACTGCTACAGCAACGCCAGCAAAAAATGGCCCAGGCAGAGCAGGATAGGCTGGCGCGTCCGTTAATCAGTCGCACACTGGTGCTCAGACATGCCCAGGCCAGCGAAGTCGCCAGTTTTTTGAATACGCAGAAAGGCAGTCTGCTCTCCCCTCGGGCGCTAGTGAGTGCCGATCCGGCAGGGAATACGCTGTTGATCCGCGATGCCCGCCAGGAGTTGGACCAGGTACGCGCCTGGCTCGAAAACGTCGATCGGCCTGTGCGGCAGGTACAGCTGGCTGCGCATATTGTTACCATCAACCGCGATAGCCTGCGCGAACTCGGGGTGCGCTGGGGATTTAACCGGGCTACTACGACGCAGGAGAAAAACGGGCTGGCAGGTAGCGTTGAAATAGGCGCGGCAGTGGAAAAACCGATGATTACCGCCGGATTTAATCTGGTACGCATTGGCGGCCGTATGCTGGATGTAGAGCTGACGGCGCTGGAACAACAGGATAGGGTGGAGATCATTGCCAGTCCGCGTCTGCTGACCGCCAATTTGCAAACCGCCAGTATCAAACAGGGAACCGAGATCCCTTATCAGGTCTCCAGCGGTGCCAGCGGCAGCACATCCATTGAATTTAAAGAAGCGGTATTGGGGATGGAAGTGACGCCGCAGATCCTGCCCGACGGTGCCATTACTCTGCAACTGCAAATCAGCCAGAATATGCCCGGGCGGAAAATCAAGCAGGCAGAAGGGGAAGCGCTGTCGATTGACAAGCAGGAAATCAAAACGCAGGTGACGGTAAAAGACGGAGAAACGCTGGTATTAGGCGGCATATTCCAGCAACATGGTATAAAGAGTGAAAACAAGGTGCCGATTTTAGGTAATCTTCCCTTGTTTGGCAGCTTGTTTACCCAGCAATCGAATCAGGGTCAGCGTCGCGAGCTGGTTATTTTTATCACGCCAACCCTTATTAGCAGCTAATAATCTACACTATACCCTTTGTATGAATCATGGCAGCGAGGCAGTCTCCCATTACCGCCTGGCGGTAAGGCGATCGCTGTGGACGCATTGTGGGATTGAAATGGCTTTCGGCAGATTGTTTGCCTGAAATGGTGCAATTACGTTGAGCTTATGCAACTTTTTGTGTCACTAACGGCTTCTGAGTTTGACGCTGCGGCCGATTTAGCTTACAAGGGTTACCGAATTGAGCACCGAGAGTTTTATTTAATGCCATCGCGCCGATAAAAACGTATGGTTTCCCTCCTGCGGCGCGCTATGTGATTTATTCGGTTGCCAAACTACCAGGAGTGTTGAGATAATTTTTATCTGATCTCGCACTATCGCTCATGAGGTTTCAGTTTAGGTCCCGTCGCTGATTTGATTGGCGGGGCGGGTTATCATCAACGAATTGTCTTAGTAATACCGAAAAACATGGCAGAGAAACGCAATATCTTTCTGGTTGGGCCTATGGGTGCCGGCAAAAGCACTATTGGTCGACAGTTAGCTCAACAACTCAATATGGAGTTCTTCGACTCCGATCACGAAATTGAGCGACGTACCGGAGCTGATGTGGGCTGGGTATTTGATTTGGAAGGTGAAGAAGGATTCCGCGACCGCGAAGAGAAAGTGATCAACGAGCTCACCGAAAAACAAGGCATCGTTCTGGCAACTGGAGGCGGGTCCGTGAAATCACGGGAAACTCGTAATCGCTTGTCAGCCCGCGGCGTCGTCGTATATTTAGAAACTACAATTGAAAAACAGCTGGCTCGTACACAACGCGATAAAAAACGTCCTTTATTGCAGGTAAGCTCTCCACCGCGTGAAGTGCTTGAAGCACTGGCGGCGGAACGTAACCCGTTGTATGAAGAGATAGCGGATGTGACTATCCGCACCGATGACCAAAGCGCCAAAGTCGTTGCTAATCAAATCATTAATATGATCGAAAGCAACTGAGTTTGGTATTCCATCACCGCCTGAGAGTGTAAGTTCAAGAAGGTCATAGAGCACGACATGGAGAGGATTACTGTAACGTTAGGGGAACGTAGTTATCCCATTACGATTGCCGCTGGATTGTTTGCTGATCCGGCTTCTTTTATGCCTGTAAAGGCGGGTGATCAGGTCATGCTGGTAACAAACCAGACATTGGCCCCTCTCTATCTGGACGCGGTTCGTTCAGTGCTGGAGCAGGCAGGCGTTCGTGTCGATCAGGTGATCCTGCCCGATGGCGAACAATATAAATCCCTGTCTGTTCTTAATGAAGTTTTCTCTGCACTGCTGGAGAAACCTCATGGTCGTGATACTACGCTGATTGCACTCGGCGGCGGGGTTATTGGCGATTTGACCGGCTTTGCGGCGGCCAGTTATCAACGGGGTGTGCGCTTTGTTCAGGTGCCCACCACGCTGCTCTCTCAGGTTGACTCTTCCGTTGGCGGCAAAACCGCTGTCAATCACCCGTTGGGCAAAAACATGATCGGGGCGTTTTATCAACCCGCTTCGGTGGTGGTCGATTTAAATTGCCTGCGTACCTTGCCCGCTCGCGAGCTCTCTTCAGGGCTTGCTGAAGTGATCAAATACGGCATAATTTTAGATGCCGACTTCTTTGTCTGGCTTGAAAATAATATGGATGCCTTATTGGCGCTTGATATGAGCGCTCTGGCTTACTGCATCCGTCGTTGTTGCGAGCTGAAGGCTGAAGTGGTGGCGGCCGATGAGCATGAGCAGGGTATGCGTGCGTTGCTTAATCTGGGTCACACCTATGGTCATGCCATTGAGGCAGAAATGGGTTATGGCAACTGGTTGCATGGCGAAGCCGTGGCTGCTGGCATTGTGATGGCGTGTTATACCGCCCATCGCCTGGGTCAGTTCAGCCTGGAAGATATTGCCCGCGTCAAGGCACTGCTCAAGCGTGCCGGTTTGCCGATCGACGGCCCGCAGGAAATGACCGCTGCGTCTTATTTACCGCATATGATGCGTGATAAAAAAGTATTGGCGGGTGCGCTGCGCTTAGTGCTGCCTACGGCTATAGGTCAGTCTGAGGTTCGCTCTGGCGTGGAGCACGATATGGTGCTGGCCTCGATTGAGGATTGTCGCACGCGTTAAGTGCGCACGGCATCAGCCAGAGAGTTGGTATTGGCACAGCGACTGAAGAGCCTGCGTAGGCAGCGGTCTGTCGGTCACTTGGCATCAGCAGAAGTTATTTTTAAACAAGCCAGGATAATAGTCTGCCCTTATTGGAGTTGCGCGTCGGGCGGGCCATTCGAAGGGTTGGAGGATTTTAGATGGACGATTTAATACCGGAAGACGATCTTAAACCAGATACCAGCGATCGACGCCCACAGCGCTCGCGTAAACCGTCTACTTCGGTACCCAAGCTTGCGGTATCCCGTCAATATTTAATGATTGCCGTGGGTATTATTGTGTTATTGCTGCTGATCCTGGGTATTGGTTCAGCGCTGAAAGCGCCTTCTCAGCAAGGTGCCGGCTCCCCATCGAAAGCAGCGAAAGATATCAATCTTTCCGGTGCCGGTGGTGATGCGACCCCTGCCACCCCTGTAACTCCGGCTCAAACGACACCCGCGCAGACAGCTTCACAGCCAATGCCAGGCACAGCCGCGCAGCCTGATGCTAGCGCTACTGCCGGACAACAGCCAAAAAGTATTGGTCTGCCTGCCATTTCCCCCACGCCAACTCAGGCTCAGCCTCAGGCGGACAGTGGTCAGAAAGAGCGTGTCGACTTACCTGGTGATATGACCGATGCGCTTTCTCAGCAGCAAGGTCAGGTTAACGCCGTTGCGCAAGGGGAAGTTAACGCCGCGAGTCAGTCGCTGACCTCGTTGCCAACGGCACCGGCCACCGTAGACGGTAGCCTGAAACCTCGTGCATCAGCATCGGCGACGCCACGTCCAGCGCGTCCTGCCGCTACTCATCGTGCGCCAGAAAAAGCTGCTGTTGTGGAACATCGTCCAGAACACCGTGCTGAACCTGCCAAGGTGGTGCATGCACCGGTCGCGCAGATTGTTGCTCCGACACATAAAACGGCAGTTCCGGCGGTCCCGACAGTCAAAGAAGCCAAAAAAGAAGCCGTGCATCTGGCTCCTTCAACACCGATTGTGGCGCATACTCCGGCACCGGCGGCCACCAAGCCTGCCGCCGAGTCGAACAGCGCTGCCGCTCTGAAATCTGCCCCGGGTAGTCACTTTACCCTGCAACTCAGTAGCGCATCGCAAGCGACGGGTTTGAACACCTATGCTCATGAGCAGGGCCTGAAAAATTATCAGGTTTATCAGACTACGCGCGACGGCAAACCCTGGTTTGTGCTGGTAAGCGGTAACTATGCTACTTCTGCTGATGCAAAAAATGCCATCGCCAGTTTGCCTGCCGATGTTCAAGCAAAAAAACCGTGGGTTAAGCCTGTACACCAAGTACAGCAAGACCTTAAAAAATGAATCTGCGCTGTACGCGATGTGCTGTCTAAAACAGGGTACAATCCGCGGCTGTGAATTGTATAAGTAGCTAACTGACGGCATGAAGAAAAACCGCGCTTTTTTAAAATGGGCTGGTGGCAAATATCCGCTGGTAGATGACATCAAACGTTATCTGCCGGCGGGAGATTGTTTGATTGAGCCTTTTGTCGGCGCGGGTTCGGTGTTTTTGAA
This sequence comes from Rouxiella aceris, assembly GCF_012933545.1. Lineage (GTDB taxonomy): Bacteria > Pseudomonadota > Gammaproteobacteria > Enterobacterales > Enterobacteriaceae > Rouxiella > Rouxiella aceris. Next base: position 334,666 of record NZ_JAADJU010000008.1, read on the forward strand.
CACCGATTATGACGCCTATATCCTGGCCGATATCAACAGTGATTTGATCAACCTGTACAACATCGTCAAGTTGCGCAATGAAGAATTCATTCGCGATGCGCGAGAGCTTTTTACGCCAGAGTTCAATCAGTCTGAACGCTTCTATGAGTTAAGGACCGAGTTTAATGCCTGTACTGATAGTTATCGCCGTTCGCTGCTTTTTTTATATCTGAACCGCCATTGTTACAATGGCCTGTGTCGTTATAACCTCAAAGGGTCGTTTAACGTGCCTTTTGGGCGCTATAAAAAACCTTATTTCCCTGAGGACGAGTTGTATTGGTTCTCTGAAAAAGCACAGAATGCACAGTTTGTTTGTGAGCATTACCAGCAAACTCTGTTGAAGGCGCAAAGCGGTTCGGTGGTCTATTGCGATCCCCCTTATGTTCCGCTTTCTGTCACAGCGAATTTTACCGCTTACCATACCAATAGCTTCGGCATGGCCGACCAGCAGAATCTGGCCAGGCTGGCGCAGCAGTTATCGTCGCAACAGCAAGTGCCGGTGCTGATATCCAATCACGATACCGAATTGACTCGTGAATGGTATGCCAGCGCTGCACTCTATGAAGTGACCGCGAGACGAACTATCAGCAGTAATATATTGCTACGCAGCAAAGTGAGCGAGTTATTGGCGCTGTTTGGCTGAGTTGCCGTATTTTATTGAGGGATTTTGCATAACTCGTAGGAGAAGGGGATGAAAGATTTTTTGATTGCGCCGTCTATTCTGTCGGCTGACTTTGCCCGCCTTGGCGAAGATACCGTGAAGGCACTGCAGGCCGGTGGTGACGTGGTGCATTTCGATGTCATGGATAACCACTATGTGCCCAATCTGACCATGGGACCCAATATCTGCCAGTCGTTGCATAAATACCTGCGCGATGCCGGGATCGATAAACCGATCGACGTGCATCTGATGGCGATGCCGGTTGATAGTCTGATCCCGCAGTTTGCTCAGGCCGGTGCCACCTATATCACTTTCCATCCCGAAGCTTCTCTGCATGTTGATCGTTCGCTGCAACTGATTAAAGAACACGGCTGCAAAGCCGGGTTGGTGTTTACCCCCGCCACGCCGCTTAGCTACCTCGATTATGTGATGGATAAACTCGACGTTATTCTATTGATGTCGGTGAACCCGGGGTTTGGCGGTCAGTCCTTTATTCCGTCCACCCTCGATAAACTGCGTCAGGTGCGTCAACGTATCGATGCCAGCGGTTACGCTATTCGCCTGGAAATCGACGGTGGCGTGAAAGTCGATAATATCGGCGAGATTGCCGCCGCCGGAGCCGATATGTTTGTTGCCGGTTCGGCTATTTTCGGCCAGCCTGATTACCGGGCAGTGATTGATAAAATGCGCAGTGAGCTGGCTAAGGCGACCCATGCTTGAGGTTTTGGCATTGCGCGGCGCGGCATTTGATCTCGATGGCACGTTGGTGGATAGTGCGCCAGGTTTGTCTGAGGCTGTCGATCACGCGCTGGCAGATTTTGGTTTGCCGGCAGCCGGTGTAGAACGTCTTAGCACCTGGATTGGCAACGGTGCCGATATTATGGTCGAACGCGCCGTGCGCTGGGCCGAGGGCGATCTCAGCGCGGCGTTCCTTTTGCAAGTCCGTGAAAAATTCGATCACTACTACGCACAAACTGCCGCCAGCGGCAGCAGGCTCTATCCGCAAGTTAAAGAAACCCTGACCGTCCTGGCCGCCTCGGGCCTGCCGTTAGGGTTGATCACCAATAAGCCGACGCCTTTTATTGTCCCTTTGCTCCAGTCTCTGGGCCTTGACGGTCTGTTTTCTCAGATATTGGGCGGTGACGATGTGGTGCAGAAAAAACCGCATCCGGCGCCAATGTATCTGATGCTGGCCAGAATGGGTCTGCGAGCCAGTGAATTGGTGTTTGTTGGTGATTCTCGTAATGATATTCAGGCTGCGCAGGCGGCGGGTTGTCGCTGTGTAGGTATGACCTATGGCTATAATTACGGCGAAACCATTGCGCTTAGCAAACCCGATCGGGTGCTGGAGCGCTTTGCCGACCTTTTGCCCACCTTCGGGCTACCCCCTTTAAAGGATCAGGAAGCATAAAAAATGAGTAAACCCATCGTCTTTAGTGGCGCACAACCCTCTGGTGAATTGAGCATTGGTAACTACATGGGTGCTCTGCGTCAATGGGTTAAGATGCAGGATGATTATGACTGCATCTATTGCATCGTTGACCTGCATGCCATCACTGCACGTCAGGATCCTGCTCAATTGCGCAAAGCGACGCTGGATACGCTGGCACTGTATCTTGCCTGTGGCATCGACCCGCAAAAAAGCACCATCTTTGTTCAGTCTCACGTACCTGAACATTCTCAGCTGGGTTGGGCGCTTAACTGCTACACCTATTTTGGTGAGCTAAGCCGTATGACGCAGTTTAAAGATAAATCTGCGCGTTACGCCGACAATATCAACGCTGGCCTGTTTGATTACCCGGTGCTGATGGCGGCAGATATTCTGCTGTATCAAACCAACCAGGTGCCGGTGGGTGAAGATCAGAAACAGCATCTGGAACTGAGCCGCGATATCGCCGGTCGTTTCAACGCGCTGTATGGCGATATCTTTGCCGTGCCTGAACCTTTTATTCCCAAAGCGGGCGCACGCGTTATGTCTTTGCAGGATCCGACCAAGAAGATGTCCAAGTCAGATGATAATCGCAACAATGTGATTGGTCTGCTGGAAGATCCTAAGTCGGTAACCAAAAAAATCAAACGCGCCCTGACTGACTCGGAAGAGCCACCGGTGATCCGCTACGACCAGGCAAACAAACCGGGGGTTTCCAACCTGCTGGATATTCTGTCCGGGATCAATGGCAAAAGCATTGCCGAACTGGAAGCCGAGTTTAGCGGCCAGATGTATGGTCATTTGAAGGGGGCAGTGGCGGAAGCTGTCTCTGAAATGCTGACCGCGCTGCAAGCGCGTTACCATACTTACCGCGCTGACGAAGCTTTCTTGCAGCAAGTGATGCGTGAAGGTGCCGAAAAAGCCCGTAGCCGCGCGCAGGTGACGTTGAAGAAAGTCTACGAAGCCATTGGCTTTGTGTCTCTGCCTTAAACGACCATGGCCTTGCACTCAAACCACGTCTTGATGGCGTGGTTTTTTGCTTAACGTCAGCGAAACAGGTGATAAAAATACCAGCAGCGTTCAAACCCGCTATTCGCAAGCTAACCTGATTTCCCCACCGCTTTTATGATATTTCCCTGAAATTTAGCCATTATTGGCCCTGGCATTAGTCTGCTTGCGGATAACTGGCAAACCAGTTAAGTTTTTTTCGTAAGCCGACGACACCGCCAATAATAATCAGACTCGGGCTTTTCACCTGCGTTGCCAGTTGGCCAAGCTGTGCTAGCTCCCCGGTGACTACCCGCTGCCGTACGCTGGTGCCGTTTTCAACCAGCGCCACCGGGGTAGTCAGCGCTAATCCATGATCGCTAAGCTGACGCTGTATTTCTGCCGCCTGCGATAGCCCCATATAAAACACCAGCGTTTGTTTATCCTGTGCCAGGCAGCTCCAGTCCAGCTCTCCATCCTGTTTGGCGTGCCCGGTGACAAAGCGCACGCTTTGCGCGTAGTCGCGATGGGTCAGCGGGATACCGCTGTAGGCCGCACAGCCAGAGGCGGCGGTGATCCCCGGTACCACCGAAAAACCAATACCCGCTGCCGCCAGCACTTCCAACTCCTCGCCGCCACGGCCAAAGATAAAGGGATCGCCGCCTTTCAGACGTACCACGCGTTTTCCGCGCTGCGCCTGTTCCAGCAAGATCTGGTTAATCTGTGACTGGGGAACACAGTGATCGCCTGCGCGTTTGCCAACAAAGATACGCTCGGCATCGCGGCGCACCATATTTAACACCTCGTCAGACACCAGACGGTCGTAAACCACCACATCCGCCAACTGGATTTGCTGCAACGCCTTAAGCGTCAACAGGCTGGCATCTCCCGGCCCGGCACCCACCAGCACCACTTCGCCTTGATCTTCAATCGGCTGGGCAAACAGTTGTTCAATAAAATCGGTGCTTTGCTGCGCGTCATTATTGGCCAGCGACTGCGCCAGCCGTTGATGATTAAACAGTTTTTCCCACCAGCGACGGCGGGTCGAGGCATTGCTGTAGTGCTGCTTGACCCGTTGACGCAGGCTACCGGCCAATTCCGCCAGTTTGCCGAGATGCAGTGGTAGCATGGCTTCGAGGCGTTCACGCATCAGGCGGGCCAATACCGGTGCGTTACCACCGGAGGAGACGGCGATCATCAGCGGCGAGCGATCAATAATCGAGGGCATAATAAAGCTGGCGTTTTGCGGAGCGTCCACCAGATTGCAAAAAATGCGCCGCTGTTCGGCGGCCTGGCTCACCTGTTGGTTTAAGCTTTCATTGTCGGTGGCGGCTATCACCAGCCATTTGTCATCGAGTAAATCTGCGCTAAATTCCCCGGCTACCTGCTGAAGCTGACCCTCTGCTGCCCACTGTTGAAACTGGGGGGTAAACTCCAGGGCGACAACGGTCAGCGCCGCGCCAGCATCAAGCAGCAGTCGCGCTTTACGCTCGGCGACCTCACCGGCACCCACCAACAGGCAGGCACGGCCTTTGAGCTGACAAAATAACGGGAAGTAATCCATGATCTACTCACTTTCAAAAGGGGGGCGATAATCGGCGCCGCCGGGCAGTGCCGATTTTATCAGTAATACCCCGCAGGTTGCCGGGATTATTGCGCTGCTAACTGCGCAGTATTAATTTGCACTTTTCCCTGGTCAACCCTGACCTGATAGCTGGCGATACTTCGGCTCTCATCTTCCATACACAGGCCATCCTGCAGACGGAAATGCTGTTTTTTTAGCGGACTGGCCACCCACAGCTCGCCCTGATGCTCGCCGATAATCCCGCGCGACAGCACGCTGGCCTGCGCAAAGGGGTCGATATTGCTGAGGGCAAAAACCTGCTGCTGATCGTGGGGACGAAACAGCGCGATCTGCCGGTCGTCAACCAGCGCACACAGGCCGCTGCCGGGTAAAATATCTTCGATGGAACAAAGTGTCAGCCACGAGTTCATACAGTCTTTTCTCCGCTTGAGATTGGCGTGTCAATAAGCTTTACGGCGATGCGTTCTTGCGGCCGGGCCGGGCGATGCTGGTCACGTTCGTCGACAAACTGCAGCAGAGGGTCGCGTTGGCTGCTGTTGATAAAGTGGCTGAAGCGGCGCTGCGCCTGGGGATTGTCCAGCGTCTGCTGCCATTCACAGCCACTGAGTTCACGCAGGCGCAGGATCTCTGCTTCAAGCTGCGCGTTGAGCTTTAGTTTGTCATCGACGATCACGCTGCGTAGATAATCGATACCGCCTTCCAGGCTTTCGAGCCAGACGGAGGTGCGCTGCAATTTATCGGCGGTGCGAATATAGAACATCATAAATCGGTCCAGATAGCGCAACAGCGTCTGGTTATCGAGATCGGCAGCCAGCAGATCGCCATGGCGCGGTTTCATGCCGCCGTTGCCACAGACATACAGATTCCAGCCGTTTTCGGTGGCGATAATGCCCACGTCTTTGCCCTGTGCCTCGGCGCATTCGCGAGTACAGCCGGAGACACCAAATTTCATCTTGTGTGGCGTGCGGATGCCTTTGTAGCGGTTTTCCAGTTCAATACCAAAGCCCAGGCTGTCACCGACGCCAAAACGGCACCAGGTGCTGCCGACGCAGGTTTTTGCCATACGCAGGGCTTTGGCATAGGCCTGTCCGGTTTCAAAACCGGCGGCGATTAATTTTGCCCAAATAGCCGGAAGATCGTCTTTCTGCACGCCAAACATGCCAATTCTCTGTGAACCGGTAATTTTAGTGTAGAGATTATACTCGGCAGCAATCTCGCCAATCGCCTGCAACCCCTGAGGGGTAATTTCCCCGCCGGGGGAGCGTGGGATCACCGAGTAACTGCCATCTTTTTGCATATTGGCCAAAAAGATATCGTTGGTGTCCTGGAGCTGGGTATGTTGCGGACTAAGCACATAGTCATTCCAGCAGGATGCCAGCAGCGAGCCGACGGTGGGTTTGCAGACTTCACAGCCGTAGCCCTGGCCATATTTTTGCAGTAGTTGCTCAAAGCTGTGGATCTTTTCGACGCGGATCAGGTGATACAGCTCCTGTCGCGGATAGGCAAAGTGCTCGCACAGGTGATGATTCACCTCAATGCCCTGCTGCGCCAACTGGGCGTTCAGCACCTGGGTGACTAATGGAATACAGCCACCACAGCCGGTTCCCGCTTTGGTATGGGATTTGATAGCGGCAACCGTATGGCAACCGGCCTGCACGGCGGCGATGATATCGCCCTTGCTGACGTCAAAGCAGGAGCAGATTTGCGCGCTATCGGGCAGCGCATCGGTACCGAGGGCGGCACCGGCGTTACCGGCATGGGCTGGCAGTATCAGTGTATCCGGGTTTTCCGGTAGCGGCAGACGGTTGAGCACTATTTGCAGCAGATTGCCATAATCGCGGGTATCGCCAACCAATACGGCACCGAGCAGAGTCTGGTTATCTTCACTGACAATCAGACGTTTATACAGTGACTTGTTTTCGTCGAGATAGACATAGCTGCGCGCGCCCGGCGTTCGGCCATGGGCATCGCCAATACCGGCAACGTCAACGCCCATCAGCTTGAGTTTGGCGCTCATATCGGCACCGGTAAAGGCATTCTCCTTGCCGAGCAGATGATCGGCGGCCACCTGGGCCATTTTGTAGCCGGGGGCCACCAGCCCATAGGCGCGCTCGTTCCAGGCGGCGCATTCACCAATGGCGTAAATATCGGCATCACTGGTCTGGCATTGGTCATTAATGGCGATGCCGCCGCGTGGCGCCAGCGCAAGGCCGCACTGCCGTGCCAGTTTGTCCTGCGGGCGAATACCGGTAGAGAAGACCACAAAATCAACTTCCAGCGCGCTGCCGTCGGCAAACTGCATAGTCTTGCGTGCCGATTCGCCGCCTTTGATAATTTCCCGGGTATTTTTTGCGGTATGGACTTTAACACCCATCGCTTCGATTTTCTCACGCAGCTGGTTGGCGCCCATCTCATCGAGCTGTTCACTCATTAAACCGGGGGCAAACTCTACCACGTGGGTTTCCATGCCGAGGTTCTTTAAGGCACCTGCTGCCTCGAGTCCCAGCAATCCGCCGCCTACCACCGCCCCGCGCTTGCTGCGGCGGGCACAGGCCTGGATAGCATTGAGATCTTCAATCGTCCGGTACACAAAGCAGTCTTCGCCGTCGGCTCCCTTGATGGGGGGCACCCAGGGGTAGGATCCGGTGGCAATAATCAGTTTGTCATAATGCAACTCGCGGCCATTGCTGGAGTGGATCACTTTTTCTTGGCGATTAAGCGTAATGGCACGTTCGCCAATCAGCACTTCAACCTGATTTTTGGCGTAGAAATCTTGACTGACCAGTGACAGCTCTTCCGGGGTATGGTGCAGAAAGTAGGATGAAAGATGGACGCGGTCGTAGGCGACGCGCGGTTCTTCGCAAAAAACAGTAATATCGAACTGGCCGGGGGCGGCTTTATCCAGGATTGCTTCAATAAAGCGATGGCCAACCATACCGTTGCCAATAATCGCGAGTTTGAGTTTGCGCATTTTTGCCTCAAAATTGATGTTTATGCGCTCAACATATCTCCTTGCAATGATGGGGTGTTGATGCAAATCAAGGCTCTTATTTATCTACCCACTAGGTGGTATTTTCCTGATTTGACTGTATTTTTTTACTTTTATGGTTTTATCCCTGCTTTTTAACCACTTAATGGTAAGCATTGAAATAACCGACAATCAATGGCGGGTGCTGGCCGTCGGGCAGCGGTATCGGCTATTGTTGAACCAAGAGAGAAAATACCCACCAGGGCGAGAGAGGTAAAAGTGACACAAACCAGCCTGCGGGCGATCAAAAATGTACGTCTGCCTTGTCGCGAGGGGCTTTGGCAGATCGATATCGAGCAGGGCAAGATCCTGCAGATTATCAGTCAGCCTGGCGATGAGTTGCAGGGCGAGGGGATCCTCGATGCTCAGGGCGGTCTGGCGTTACCTCCCTTTGTTGAGCCGCATATCCATCTGGATACCACGCAAACGGCGGGGGAGCCCGCCTGGAACCTTTCCGGCACCCTGTTTGAGGGGATAGAGCGCTGGGCCGAGCGTAAGGCGCTGCTGACCCATGAAGATGTCAAGGCGCGCGCCTGGCTCACCCTGAAGTGGCAGATTGCCAACGGCATTCAGCATGTCAGGACCCACGTTGATGTCTCCGACCCGACCTTGACCGCGCTAAAAGCCATGCTGGAGGTCAAACAGGAGGTCGCTCCCTGGGTCGATCTGCAAATTGTCGCCTTTCCACAGGAAGGGATTATCTCTTACCCCAATGGTGAAGCATTGCTGGAGCAGGCATTGCAGCTGGGGGCCGATGTGGTGGGAGCCATTCCGCATTTTGAATTTACCCGCGAATATGGCGTCGAGTCATTGCATAAAGCCTTTGCTCTGGCGCAAAAGTATCAGCGCCTGGTGGATGTGCACTGCGATGAAATTGATGATGAACAGTCGCGTTTTGTCGAGACCGTCGCCGCACTGGCACATCGCGAGGGTATGGGCGCCCGCGTCACGGCCAGCCATACTACGGCGATGCACTCTTACAATGGTGCTTATACCTCGAGGCTATTTCGGCTGCTGAAGCTTTCCGGCATTAATTTTGTCGCTAATCCGCTGGTCAATATTCATTTGCAGGGGCGATTTGACAGCTACCCGAAACGTCGCGGTATCACGCGGGTGAAGGAGATGCTGGAGGCCGGGATTAACGTCTGCTTTGGCCACGATGATGTCTTTGATCCCTGGTATCCCCTCGGCACCGCCAATATGTTGCAGGTATTGCATATGGGTCTGCATATTTGTCAGTTGATGGGCTATGAGCAGATCAACGAAGGGCTGAATCTGATCACCACCCACAGCGCGCGAACCCTGAATTTAGCGGAATACGGCATCAAGCCGGGTTATGCCGCCAGCCTGATTATCCTGCCCGCAGAAAACGGGTTTGATGCGCTGCGTCGACAGACGCCGTTGAGATATTCTGTACGTCAGGGAAGATTGATTGCCCAAACACAACCGGCGCAAACCATTATTCATATGGATAAGTCGGAGATTATTGATTTTAAGCGTTAATTTTACTGGTTTCGAGGATTTTACGTAAATAACAGTAAAGGTGTGGCGCGATGGGGTGAGGGTCTTTAGAATCAATGCGTTTTGTGGCTTGCCTATTGGAGAAAGGAACCGTCATGTTTAAACGTACTTTAGTGACCTTCACAGCTTTACTGTCCCTCACCGCTATGGCACCTGCGGCTATTGCCGCCAAGGCCAAGGCAGAGACCCATGTGCTGTTGACCACATCAGCGGGCAATATCGAGTTAGAGCTCGACAATGCGAAGGCACCGGTTTCTGTTAAGAATTTTGTGGATTATGTGCAAAGTGGTTTTTATAACAACACCATTTTTCATCGCGTGATCCCGGGTTTTATGGTGCAGGGCGGTGGATTTACCGGCAATATGCAGCAAAAAAGCACCAATGCGCCGATCAAAAATGAGGCGGATAATGGCTTGCGCAACCTGCGTGGCACCATTTCGATGGCGCGCACGGCAGATAAAGACAGCGCCACCAGCCAGTTCTTTTTGAACGTGGCTGATAATGCCTTCCTTGACCACGGTCAGCGCGACTTTGGTTATGCTGTATTTGGTAAAATCGTCAAAGGCATGGATGTGGTAGATAAGATCTCTTCGGTTAAAACCGATAACGTCGGGCCTTATCAAAACGTTCCTTCAACGCCGATTGTGCTGCTCTCTGCCAAGGTTCTGCCATAACGATCCTCCAGGTTGACGCCACAAGGCTGCTCGCGTTATTTTGCGGGCAGCCGGGTTGACAGCAAAACTCTGCTTGTCGCCGCTGAAAGTCGGTAGCATGATCCGGCACAATGCAAACTTTGTTGACCCGGAAAACCATGCTGCTGTTGATCGATAACTATGACTCCTTCACCTACAACCTTTACCAATATTTTTGCGAGTTAGGTGCCGACGTATTGGTAAAACGTAACGATGAGCTGCAACTGAGCGACATCGCCAGGCTGGCCCCGCGGCAGCTGGTTATCTCGCCCGGACCCTGCACGCCCAATGAGGCGGGGATCTCCCTTGCTGCCATTGCCCATTTTGCCGATAGCCTGCCTATTTTGGGGGTCTGCCTGGGACATCAGGCGCTGGCTCAGAGCTTTGGTGGTGAAGTAGTGCGCGCGCGCCAGGTAATGCATGGCAAAACCTCGGCTATTGAGCACGATGGCAGTGGGCTGTTTGCCGGTTTACATCATCCGCTGACGGTCACTCGCTATCATTCGCTGGTGGTCAAACCCGACTCGTTACCCTCCTGTTTTGCCATCACTGCCTGGACCGGCGACGCCGACCGACCTGACGAAATCATGGGCATAGCTCATCGACAGTTGCCGCTGCATGGCGTGCAGTTTCACCCGGAAAGTATTCTCAGTGAACAAGGGCATCAGCTGCTCGACAATTTCCTTAAAATTTAACGCATTAAAAATTACTTACATCAAAAGGGCGATTTCCATTTGCCTGCGAGTGATTTTTTATGCATATTTTGTGATTATATTTTCACATTCATGGCGAGTGTGAATTCCTGGTAGTCGCGGTCGCGCAAAGGAGAGATGGGCAATGACAGAAAAAACAGCGGTAAGTCGTGATGCATTTGATCGGGTAATTTTGCCGGTTTATTCACCAGCCAAGTTTATTCCGGTCAGAGGTAAAGGCAGTCGCGTGTGGGATCAGCAGGGCACCGAGTATATTGATTTCGCTGGCGGCATTGCGGTCACGGCTCTGGGGCATTGCCATCCGGCGCTGGTGGCAGCGTTGCATAAGCAGGGTGAGACTCTGTGGCATGTAAGTAACGTGTTTACCAATGAACCTGCGCTGCGTCTGGCACAAAAGCTGATTGATGCCACCTTTGCCGATCGCGTGTTTTTTGCCAACTCCGGCGCGGAAGCCAACGAAGCGGCGTTTAAACTGGCGCGTTATTACGCGTCGTCCAAACATAGCCCGTACAAAAGCAAGATCATTGCCTTTCATAATGCTTTCCACGGCCGTACCTTGTTTACGGTATCTGTCGGTGGGCAGCCGAAATACTCTGACGGTTTTGGTCCTAAACCGGCAGATATTGTCCATGTACCTTTTAACGATCTGGCAGCGGTTAAAGCGGTTATTGATGATCACACCTGTGCGATTGTGGTTGAGCCGATCCAGGGTGAAGGCGGCGTAGTCCCCGCCGATCCTGCCTTTTTGCAGGGTCTGCGCGATCTTTGCGACCAACATCAGGCGCTGTTGGTCTTTGATGAAGTGCAAAGTGGTATGGGGCGCAGTGGCAAGCTGTTCAGCTATATGCATTACGGCGTGACGCCGGATATTCTGACCACCGCCAAGGCGCTGGGCGGCGGCTTCCCGGTCAGTGCGATGCTTACTACGGAGGAGATCGCTTCGGTGATGTCACCTGGCAAACATGGCACCACTTACGGGGGTAATCCGCTGGCCTGCGCGGTTGCGGAAGCGGCGCTGGAAGTCATTAATACGCCAGAGGTGCTGGCGGGTATTGAGGAGCGTCGTCAACAATTTATTCAGGCGCTGGAAGCGATTAACGCCAAGTATCATGTTTTCAGTGAGTTCCGTGGTCAGGGATTGTTAATTGGTGCCGAACTGTCAGAAAAGTACAAAAACCGCGCCGGGGAATTCCATACTGCGGCGGCAGAATGCGGTTTGATGATGCTGGTCGCCGGCCCTAACGTTATGCGTTTTGCCCCGTCACTGGTGATTGATTTTGCTGATATTGCGGAGGGGATGGCGCGGTTGGAGAAGGCTATAGGGATGGTTGCTTAAATTTTGGGCTTAAGTGTCAATTTATAGTTTTAAAATCAATTGGCTATGAGGAGCTGTTTCGGTTTTATAATTGCGGTGGCCGCTTAACCCGCTGTGCCGAACCGAGTTAAGGAGCGCTGGCCCGCTCCTTAACAATCCTGGGCCTTTTGGTGTTGTTGATGCGTCTGCTGCCTATTACCGGCTATGTTTCAGTGACTCCGTGTGTGGCACGAGCCGCGCTGCTGCGCAGTCCCCTTGCTCGGTCGGGAGCCAAAAGCGTCTCCCTCCGCTTCGCGCGGCGCCGTCTCTGACTGTGCCAGCAAACTATACACACCGTGCCGGTTTGGCTTAAATGGCAATTTTTGGTTTTAACGTCAATTGGCTATGAGGGGCTGTTTCGGGTTGGGCTTAAATGGCAATTTGTGGCTTAAAGTCAATGTGCTATGAGGAGTTGTTTCGGTTTTATAATAGCAGTGGCAGCTTAACCGACTGTGCCGAACCGAGTTAAGGAGCGCTGGCCCGCTCCTTAACAATCCTGGGCCTTTTGGTGTTGTTGATTTGTCTGCTGCCTATTACCGGCTATGTTTCAGTAACCCCGAGTGTGGCACGAGCCGCGCTGCTGCGCAGTCCCCTTGCTCGGTCGGGAGCCAAAAACGTCTCCCTCCGCTTCGCGCGGCGCCGTCTCTGAATGTGCCAGTCAGCATGTCTTAAATGGCAATTTTCT
>NZ_JAADJU010000009.1 GCF_012933545.1 Rouxiella aceris
GCCTGGCGGCACTAGCGCGGTGGTCCCACCTGACCCCATGCCGAACTCAGAAGTGAAACGCCGTAGCGCCGATGGTAGTGTGGGGTCTCCCCATGCGAGAGTAGGGAACTGCCAGGCATCAAACAAGTGGAAAGCCCTGTACTGACGTACAGGGCTTTTTGCTGTCTGCAATACGGCAATAATACCCGTGTATCTCGCTCATCAAGACAATATGGTTAATCCATTCCCGGCCCCTGACTGACGTCAGGGGCTTTTTTATTGGGCAAAGGGTTGGAAATAGCCTGTTTACCGGCGGTTCTTGCCGTCTTTTTAACCGCGGCAAATAGCTAAAAAAGCATATTCCAGAAGGATAAATAACCAAAAGATATAACTATATAGCTTTAAGCTGAAAAATTTTCACCTTGGACTTGCATGCTCGACATCGGCAGCGAAACCCGCTATCTTCAGGCATCTAGATGTCTAAACGTATAAGTGGATGTTGTAAGGGAGTCGTTATGCCGATCCGTGTACCAGATGAGTTACCAGCCGTGAATTTTTTGCGCAACGAAAATGTCTTTGTGATGACGACGTCACGCGCTAAAACCCAGGAAATTCGCCCGCTAAAGGTGCTGATACTTAATTTGATGCCCAAAAAGATCGAGACAGAGAACCAGTTTCTACGACTGCTTTCGAATTCTCCTTTGCAGATTGATGTCCAGCTACTGCGCATTGACAGCCGCGAGTCAAAAAACACGCCCGCTGAACACTTAAATAACTTCTACTGCGATTTCGACGATATCCAGCATGATAACTATGACGGCCTGATTGTTACCGGTGCCCCGCTGGGTCTGGTGGACTTTTGTGACGTCGCCTACTGGCCGCAAATCGAACGCGTGATCCATTGGGCAAAAGAGCATGTCACCTCTACGCTGTTCGTCTGTTGGGCAGTACAGGCCGCGTTAAACGTGCTGTATGGCACGCCGAAAATGACCCGGGACACCAAGCTGTCCGGGGTATATGCCCACCAGATGCTGCAACCGCTGGCCTTGCTGACGCGTGGTTTTGATGAGACTTTCCTGGCACCGCATTCCCGTTATGCCGATTTCCCGCTGGAAGAACTGCGCAAATACAGCGATCTGGATATTCTTGCCGGATCCGAAGAAGCCGGTGCATATCTGTTTGCCACCAAAGATAAACGTATGGCGTTTGTCACCGGTCATCCGGAATACGATGCCGGTACGCTGGCTGGCGAGTATCTGCGTGACCTGGAGGCGGGTCTGGCACCGGAAATGCCTTTCAACTATTTCCCACAGGATAACGCCGAGCTGACACCAAAAGCCACCTGGCGCAGCCATGGCCATCTGTTGTTTACCAACTGGCTGAATTATTACGTTTACCAGATCACGCCATTCGATCTTCGTCAGATGAACCCTACGCTGGAATGATCGCCACCATCGCCTAAGCAAACGGCCACTCGGCTGGCCGTTTGTTGCATTGCCTCCTTTCTCTTCTCTTTGCTGCTCCCCCTGCTTGACGATCCTTCGCCATTTCCCTTTTCCTGTTGGTTTTAATGCCGACATTGGAAATTACTCCTGTTTTTTATAAAAAAATATCCGCTCTAATTAAATGAATAATAAGGTGTTTATTTTTTATTTTCAAAAAAATGGAAATCGTTTTTGATTTTATAATTTTATTGATTATTCTTAGTCATATCGGCGAGTAAATGACCAGCCTGGCCATACGACTAAAAATGATCCTCTCTCCTCCAGGGATCTTGTCCGAGATCACCGCATTGCACTCAGGCCTTTAAGGCCAAATTCACTGATAAGTCAGGAGAATGTTGATGTCACAGCAGATAACCCGCAGTTCGCTAGACTTTACACGTCAGTTTTCGCAGCAAACTGCCAGCGTGCTGACCGAACCCGCTATCGACTTTTTAGCCGACCTGGTCAGTCACTTTACCCCGGCTCGCAATCAACTGTTGGCGGAAAGAAAGAAGGTTCAGGCCGCAATCGACGAAGGGCATTTACCAGATTTTATTTCGGAAACGAATTCCATTAGAGAATCATCCTGGCAGATCAAAAGTATTCCAGCCGATCTTCAGGACCGCCGGGTAGAAATTACCGGCCCGGTGGAACGTAAAATGGTGATCAATGCCCTCAACGCCAACGTCAAAGTTTTTATGGCTGACTTCGAAGATTCGCTAGCGCCGGACTGGAGCAAGGTGATTGAGGGACAAATCAATCTGCGTGATGCCGTAAAAGGGACCATCAGCTATACCAATGAATCAGGGAAAATTTATCAGCTTAAACCTGACCCTGCGGTACTGGTATGCCGGGTGAGGGGATTGCACTTGCCGGAGAAACACGTGCTGTGGCAAGGGGAGCCGATCCCCGGTGGCTTATTTGATTTTGCCCTCTACTTCTTTCACAACTACCGTGAGCTGTTGGCAAAAGGCAGCGGTCCCTATTTCTATCTGCCCAAAATGCAGTCCTATCAGGAGGCGCAGTGGTGGCATCGCGTGTTCTGCTTTGCCGAAGATCACGTCGGGCTGCCGCGTGGCACCATCAAGGCAACGGTGCTGATTGAAACCCTGCCCGCAGTGTTTCAGATGGATGAAATCCTTTACCACCTGCGTGACCATATTGTCGGCCTGAACTGCGGACGCTGGGATTATATTTTCAGTTATATCAAAACATTGAAAAACCATGGCGATCGCGTACTGCCCGACCGTCAGGTGGTCACCATGGAACAACCCTTCCTCAGCGCCTATTCGCGCCTGTTGATTAAGACCTGTCATCGTCGCGGTGCCTTTGCCATGGGGGGGATGGCGGCGTTTATTCCCAGCAAAGATACCCAGCGTAATGAATGGGTACTTAACAAAGTGCGTAAAGACAAGGAACTGGAAGCGAGTAATGGTCATGACGGTACCTGGATTGCCCACCCCGGCCTGGCAGATACGGTCATGGCGGTCTTTGATCAGGCATTGGGCACCCGACGCAACCAGCTCGATGTATTGCGCGAACATGACGCAACCATCAGCGCAGAACAGTTGCTGGAACCTTGTCAGGGCGCACGCAGCGAAGAGGGTATGCGCGCCAATATTCGCGTGGCGGTGCAGTACATCGAGGCGTGGATCTCCGGCAATGGCTGTGTGCCGATTTACGGTTTGATGGAGGATGCCGCCACGGCAGAAATCTCCCGCACCTCCATCTGGCAATGGATCCATCACGGCAAGACGCTTGATGACGGTCAACCGGTAACCAAGGCGCTGTTTCACCGCATGCTGGCCGAAGAGATGCAGGTGATCCAACAGGAATTGGGCGATGGCCGTTTTAGCGCCGGACGCTTCCATGAAGCCGCCACACTGATGGAAAAAATCACCACCCAGGATGAGCTGATCGACTTCCTCACCTTACCGGGTTATGCCCTGCTGGCCTGAGTAACCGAATTGACCGTCATTTTATGCTGTATCCCTGAAGGCTTAACATTAAACACGGAGTACCCACAATGAAACTGACCCGTAGCCAACAAATTACACAACTCGAAGAAAACTGGTCACAGCCGCGCTGGAAAGGTATCACCCGCCCTTATACGGCGACCGAAGTGATCAGCCTGCGTGGTTCGGTCAATCCGGAATGCACACTGGCGCAGCAGGGTGCCAGCCGTTTATGGGATCTGCTGCATGGCGCATCACGCAAAGGCTACGTCAACTGTCTGGGAGCCCTGACAGGTGGGCAGGCGTTGCAACAGGCCAAAGCGGGGATCGAGGCGATTTATCTTTCTGGCTGGCAAGTAGCCGCCGACGCCAATACCGCCTCCAGCATGTATCCGGATCAATCCCTCTATCCGGTAAACTCGGTGCCTGAAGTGGTGGCGCGGATTAACAATACCTTTCGCCGTGCCGATCAAATCCAATGGGCGAACAATATCGAGCCAGGACAGCCGGGCTATACCGACTATTTCCTGCCGATTGTTGCCGATGCCGAGGCCGGGTTTGGCGGTGTGCTCAACGCCTTTGAACTGATGAAAGCGATGATTAACGCCGGGGCAGCAGCGGTGCACTTTGAAGACCAACTGGCGGCGGTAAAAAAATGCGGCCATATGGGCGGCAAAGTGCTGGTACCGACGCAGGAAGCGGTTCAGAAGCTGGTCTCTGCGCGCCTGGCTGCCGATGTGCTCGGCGTGCCAACGCTGCTGGTAGCAAGGACCGATGCCGATGCCGCCGACTTGCTGACCTCCGATTGCGATCCTTATGACAGTGCCTTTATTACCGGCGAACGCACCCATGAAGGTTTCTATCGCACCCAGGCCGGCATCGAGCAAGCTATTGCTCGCGGGCTGGCCTACGCCCCTTACGCCGATATTGTCTGGTGTGAAACCTCGACCCCGGATCTGGCACTGGCCCGCCGCTTTGCCGACGCGATTCATCAGCGTTTTCCTGGCAAATTGCTGGCCTATAACTGCTCGCCTTCGTTTAACTGGAAGAAAAATCTCGACGATCGCACCATCGCCAGCTTCCAGGACCAACTGGCCGAAATGGGCTATCAGTATCAGTTTATTACCCTGGCGGGCATCCATAGCATGTGGTTCAACATGTTCGACCTGGCTCATGCCTATGCCCAGGGTGAAGGCATGAAGCACTATGTGGAAAAAGTGCAGCAGCCAGAGTTTGACGCCGTATCACGAGGCTATACATTTGCCTCACATCAGCAGGAAGTGGGTACCGGTTACTTTGACAAAGTGACCACCATTATCCAGGGCGGACGCTCCTCGGTGACCGCATTGACCGGCTCGACCGAAGAACAACAGTTTTCCTGATCGTTACCCGGCCCGGCGTCAGCCGGGCTTTTTGCTGATGCCATGGAGCGCCATGATGACGAGCGAGCTGTTAATCGCGCAGACTATTTTGCAGGGTTTTGATGCGCAGTATGGGCGCTTTCTGGAGGTGACCGCCGGTGCGCAACAGCGTTTCGAACGTGCCGACTGGGCCGCAGTGCAGCACGCCATGAAGCAACGAATTCATCTTTATGATCATCACGTTGGCCTGGTGGTCAGCCAGCTACAGTGCATTACCGGTGCACAATTTTATGATGCCGACTTTAGCCGTCGGGTCAAAGCCTGCTTTACCACGCTATTGCCTGATTATCCCCGTGGCGAAATTGCCGAAAGCTTTTTTAACTCGGTCTACTGCCGCATCTTCAAACATCGTGAACTGACCGCGGACCGACTGTTTATCTTTAGTGACCAACCGCAGGACAGTGGCAAACAACTGTATCGCCCTCTGGCCCGCGTGCTGGCTCCGGGTGGCGATTTGACCGGCATGTTGCATAAGCTGCTGATAGAACTTCCTCTGCGCCTGCCCTGGCAAGATAGCCTGCGCGATGCCCGAACCATTGCCGATGCGCTGGCCAGCGCCTTTCCCGATGCCCGGCTTGACGAGGCGCGTTTTGAGATCGCCAGCGAGCTCTTTTATCGTAACAAGGCGGCCTGGTTGGTAGGTAAAATCCGCTGGCGACAGCAGGTCTACCCCTTCTTGCTGCCGATCCTGCAAAGTTCGCAGGGCGCACTGTTTGTCGATGCTTGCCTGACCGAACATAACGATGCCAGCATTATTTTTGGCTTCGCCCGCTCCTATTTTATGGTCTATGCCCCTCATCCCGGGGCGCTGGTCGAGTGGCTGCGAGAGATTTTACCGGCGAAAACCACCGCCGAACTGTACAGCGCCATTGGCTGCCAAAAGCATGCCAAAACCGAATGCTATCGCGAGCATCTGCGCTTTATGGCCAGCGGCAACCAGCCCTTTATTATCGCCCCCGGGGTTAAGGGGATGGTGATGCTGGTGTTTACCCTGCCTGGCAGCGACCGGGTATTCAAAGTGATTAAAGACCGTTTTGCGCCGCAAAAACAGGTGACCGAGCAGCGGGTACGCGACTGCTACCAACTGGTGAAAGAGCACGACCGCGTTGGCCGAATGGCCGACACCCAGGAGTTTGAACATTTTGTTTTGCCCAAAAACCGCATTAGTGACGAACTGATGGCAGAATTGCAGCGTGAGGCCGCCGGGAAAATCGAAGATCTGGGTGACAGTATTGCGCTGCGCCATCTATATATTGAACGGCGTATGACGCCGCTGAACCTCTATCTGGAGCAGGCCACGGCGCAGCAACTGCATGATGTGATTGAAGAGTACGGCAACGCCATCAAACAGCTGGCGGCGGCCAATATCTTTCCGGGAGATATGCTGTTCAAGAATTTTGGTGTGACCCGTCATGGTCGCGTGGTGTTTTATGACTATGACGAGATTTGCTATATGACCGAGGTGAACTTTCGTCAGTTGCCTGCGCCGCGCTATCCCGAAGATGAACTGGCCAGCGAGCCCTGGTACAGCGTGGCAGAGAACGATGTGTTTCCCGAAGAGTTCCGTCACTTTTTATGCAGTGATGCCCGGCTGCGTCCATTATTTGACACCTTGCATGGCGATCTCTTTACCGCCGACTACTGGCGCGGTTTACAGCAACGAATTCTGGCCGGGCATGTCGAAGATGTTTACGCCTACCGCCGCAAACAGCGCTTTTGTCACCGCGCCGCGCAGCCCCTGAGTGCCTGAGAGGGGCGGCGGTTAAGCTTTGCCGCCGCCGTAGGCCCGAGTGATCTCTTTAGCTGCATGCATCACCAGCGCTCCCAGCTCGGTCACCCGGTTATCGGTGATCCGCGAGATCGGGCCGGAGATGGAGATCGCCGCATAAGCATCGTTATGCTCATCATAAATACAGGTGGCGACGCAGCGTAACCCCAGCGCATGTTCTTCATCATCAAAGGCATAGCCACGTTTACGCGTATCCGCCAACTCTTGCTTGAGATTGGCCGGTGAGGTGCGCGTCAACGGCGTGTAGCTATGCAAGCCGATTTTATGCAGCAATTTGACCAGACGATCCTCGGGCAGCGTCGATAAAAAGGCCTTTCCCGCCCCGGAAGCGTGCATTGGCAGCTTGCCGCCAATGGGTGCCGACATACGCATTAATGCATTGCATTGCACCTGATCGATAATGATCGCCTGATAGTCGCTGTGATCGAGCACTGCCAGATTGACCGTCTCTCCCGACTCTTCCATCAGTTGTCGCAACATCGGATGCACCATCGCCAGCAGATTTCGGCTTTGCAAAAAGCTGCTGCCCACCACAAAAGCGTGCGAACCAATGGTCCATAGCCCCAAATCCCCCACCTGACGGACAAAACCCTGCTGCTGCATGGTGGTGAGCAGACGATGGGTAGTAGAATTGGCCAGCCCCGCCTGCTGCGCCAGGTCGGTCAGTGCCACGCTGCCTTGCGCTTCGGCAATATATTCCAGCAGCTTCAGGCCACGGGTTAACGACTGCACCTGTCCGGTGGCCGCTGCGGCTCCGCTGGTGCTGCTCTTGGGTTTCTTTGTACGTTTTGCCGCCGTGGCAGAAGTGGTCACCATAATGATTTCCCTTGTCTGATTCGCCGGGAAACCGGTTAGTTTTGCCACGACCCCCTCGCGGACGAGTGGTTGCCTGGCAGATAACCGGAAACTGGCAGTAAACTATTATTTTGGAATTCGTTTTCGTTTTTACAGTATGGATCGCAAAGCAGATTTATGCACCTCCGATCTGTTGCCACTGTTTTGCAATAGGGCGCAAGGATTTGATGAAAAAGTCTCACGTTATGGCGAGCACTGCCCTTGAACAAGGTATGTTAGGATAACTGCCGTATTTTACAGCGCATAATAGCCGCCTGGACGGGGTAAAGAGTGATAGCAGCGGGTTGCAAGCGATGGGCGATGAGGTGAAAGTGACAAATCGAGTAGAAGCACTACATGAACAGCTGGCGAAGCGTATTTTGGTGCTGGACGGTGGCATGGGCACCATGATCCAGAGTTACCGCCTGCAAGAAGAAGACTACCGCGGCGAACGTTTTGCCGATTGGGAGAGCGATCTCAAGGGTAACAACGATTTGCTGGTCCTTAGCAAGCCAGAAGTGATCACCGCGATCCACTACGGTTATCTGGAAGCGGGTGCCGATATTCTCGAAACCAACACCTTTAACTCCACCACCATCGCCATGGCTGACTACCATATGGCGTCGCTCTCGGCCGAGATAAATTACGAAGCCGCCCGTTTGGCGCGGGCCTGCGCCGACGAATGGACGGCACGTACCCCGGAGAAACCGCGCTATGTTGCCGGCGTGCTTGGCCCAACCAATCGCACAGCGTCAATCTCCCCGGACGTTAACGATCCGGCGTATCGCAATGTCTCTTTTGATCAACTGGTCGAAGCTTACCGCGAATCCACCCGTGCGCTGATTGAGGGTGGCGTCGATCTGATTATGGTTGAGACCATCTTTGATACCCTCAATGCCAAAGCGGCCACGTTCGCCGTCGAAACGGTGTTTGAGGAGATGGGCGTGCTGCTGCCGGTGATGATTTCCGGCACCATTACCGACGCTTCCGGGCGAACTTTATCCGGACAAACCACCGAAGCTTTTTATAACTCCCTGCGTCACGTCAAGCCGCTGACCTTTGGCCTGAACTGCGCACTGGGACCGGATGAACTGCGGGAATATGTCGCCGAGCTATCGCGCATTTCCGAATGTTACGTCACCGCGCACCCCAATGCCGGTCTGCCTAACGCCTTTGGCGAATACGATCTCGAAGCCAAAGAGATGGCAGAGCATATTGGTGAATGGGCGCGCGCCGGATTTCTGAATATGGTCGGCGGTTGTTGCGGGACTACGCCAGCGCATATCGCGGCAATGGTCAAAGTGCTCGAAGGCGTACCGCCGCGGCGCTTGCCCAAGATACCGGTCGCCTGTCGCCTTGCCGGGCTCGAGCCACTGAATATCGATGCCAATACCCTGTTTGTTAACGTCGGCGAACGTACTAACGTCACCGGCTCTGCGCGTTTTAAGCGACTGATCAAAGAAGAAAAATATCAGGAAGCGCTGGCTGTGGCCCAGCAACAGGTTGAAAGCGGCGCACAAATTATTGATATCAACATGGACGAAGGCATGCTCGACGCCGAAGCCGCCATGGTGAAATTTCTTAATCTGATTGCCGGTGAGCCCGATATTGCCCGAGTGCCGATTATGATTGACTCCTCCAAGTGGGAGGTGATCGAAAAGGGCCTGAAATGCATCCAGGGCAAGGGCATCGTTAACTCAATTTCGATGAAGGAAGGGGAAGAAGCTTTCCTTAATCACGCTCGCAAGGTGCGACGCTATGGGGCTGCCATGGTGGTCATGGCCTTTGATGAAGTGGGCCAGGCTGATACCCGGGCGCGCAAAATCGACATCTGCCGTCGTGCTTATCAGCTGCTGACCGAAGAAGTCGGCTTTCCGCCGGAAGATATCATTTTTGACCCCAATATCTTTGCCGTTGCCACCGGGATTGAAGAGCACAACAACTATGCTGTCGACTTTATCGAGGCTTGTGCCGATATCAAATCGCAATTACCCCATGCGCTGATTTCCGGGGGCGTTTCCAACGTCTCCTTCTCCTTCCGCGGTAACGACCCGGTGCGTGAAGCGATCCACGCCGTATTCCTCTATCACGCCATTCGTAATGGCATGGATATGGGTATCGTTAACGCCGGTCAGCTGGCCATTTATGACGATTTGTCTGACGAACTGCGCGAAGCCGTTGAAGATGTGATCCTTAATCGCCGCGATGACAGTACTGAACGCCTGCTCGACCTGGCCGAAAAATATCGCAGCAGCAAAGACGATGGCGAAGCCAATAAACAACAGGCTGAGTGGCGCGGCTGGGAAGTGAGAAAACGCCTCGAATATTCACTTGTAAAAGGCATCACCGAGTTTATTGAACTTGATACCGAAGAGGCACGCCAGCTCTCTGCCCGTCCGATAGAAGTGATCGAAGGGCCGCTGATGGATGGTATGAACGTGGTCGGCGACCTGTTTGGCGAAGGCAAGATGTTCCTGCCGCAGGTGGTTAAATCTGCTCGCGTAATGAAACAGGCGGTGGCCTATCTCGAACCTTATATCGAGGCCAGCAAAGAGAAAGGCAAAACCAACGGCAAAATTCTGCTGGCGACGGTAAAAGGCGATGTTCACGATATCGGGAAAAATATCGTTGGCGTGGTGCTGCAATGTAATAACTACGAGATTATCGATCTCGGCGTGATGGTGCCGACGGACAAGGTGCTGAAGACCGCTATTGAACAAAACGTCGATATTATCGGTTTGTCCGGTCTGATCACCCCTTCGCTGGATGAAATGGTCAACGTGGCCAAAGAGATGCAGCGTCGCGGATTTACCATGCCATTGCTGATTGGCGGGGCAACCACCTCCAAAGCGCACACGGCGGTTAAAATCGAGCAGAACTACCAGGGGCCAACGGTTTACGTGCAAAACGCCTCCCGTTCGGTCGGCGTGGTTTCGGCGCTGTTGTCCGATACCCAGCGTGATGCCTTTGTCGAAAAAACCCGTAAAGAGTATGAAACGGTGCGTATTCAGCATGCCCGTAAAAAACCACGTACTCCGCCGGTTAGCCTGGAAGTTGCCCGTGATAATGCTACCCGCATCGACTGGGAGAGTTACACGCCGCCGGTTGCCCATCGTTTGGGGATACAAAAAGTCGAAGCCAGCATTGAAACGCTGCGCAACTATATCGACTGGACGCCGTTCTTTATGACCTGGTCGCTGGCGGGCAAATATCCGCGCATTCTCGAGGACGAAATCGTCGGCGAAGAAGCAAAACGTTTGCTGCACGATGCCAACGAGATGCTCGATAAGCTGGCCAGCGAGAAGTTGCTTAATCCTCGCGGTGTCGTGGGGCTGTTTCCGGCCAACCGCCGTGGCGATGATATTGAAATATATCGCGATGAACGCCGTGATGAAGTGCTGGTGGTCAGTCATCATCTGCGTCAGCAAACTGAAAAACCCGATTTTGCCAATTACTGCCTGGCGGACTTTGTTGCGCCAAAATCCAGTGGTAAAGCCGACTATATGGGGGCTTTTGCGGTTACCGGTGGTCTGGAAGAAGACGCGCTGGCCGAGGCCTATGACAAGCAGCATGATGATTATAATAAAATCATGATTAAAGCCTTGTCCGACCGCTTGGCCGAGGCGTTTGCCGAATATCTGCATGAGCGAGTACGTAAGGTTTACTGGGGGTTTGCCGCTAATGAAAATCTTAGCAATGACGAGCTGATCCGCGAGAACTATCAGGGGATCCGTCCGGCACCGGGTTATCCGGCCTGTCCTGAACATACGGAGAAAGGTCAGATTTGGCAGCTGTTGGACGTGGAGACAAACACCGGTATGCAGTTGACCGAATCTTTCGCCATGTGGCCGGGAGCATCGGTTTCCGGCTGGTATTTCAGCCATCCTGAAAGCAAGTACTTTGCCGTAGCGCAGATTCAGCGCGATCAGGTGGAGGACTATGCGGCCCGTAAAGGCATGCCGATCGCCGAGGTGGAACGCTGGCTGGCGCCAAACCTGGGGTATGATGCGGATTAGGTCTTAAATGGCAATTTTCTGTTTTAAAGTCAGTTGGCTATGAGGGGGTTGTATCGGGTTGGGCTTTGGCTTAAATGGCAATTTTTTGTTTTAAAGCCAATGGGCTATGAGGAGTTGTTTCGGTTTTATAATAGCGGTGGCAACTTAACCCGCTGTGCCGAACCGAGTTAAGGAGCGCTGGCCCGCTCCTTAACAATCCTTGGCCTTTTGGTGTCTTGGATTCGTCTGCTGCCTATTACCGGCTATGTTTCAGTAACCCCGAGCGTGGCACGAGCCGCGCTGCTGCGCAGTCCCCTTGCTCGGTCGGGAGCCAAAAGCGTCTCCCTCCGCTTCGCGCGGCGCCGTCTCTGAATGTGCCAGCCAGCTATGTAAACAGTGCCGGTTTGGCTTAAATGACAATTTTCTGTTTTAAAACCAATTGGCTCTAGCGGAATTGTTTCGGTTAGGCTTAAGTGTCAATTTATGATTTTAAAATCAATTGGCTACGAGGAGCTGTTTCGGTTTTATCATTGCAGTGACAGCTTAACCGACTGTGCCGAACCGAGTTAAGGAGCGCTGGCCCGCTCCTTAACAATCCTGGGCCTTTTGGTGTTGTTGATTTGTCTGCTGCCTATTACCGGCTATGTTTCAGCGACTCCCAGCGTGGCACGAGCCGCACTGCTGCGCAGTCCCCTTGCTCGGTCGGGAGCCAAAAGCGTCTCCCTCCTCTTCGCGCGGCGCCGTCTCTGAATGTGCCAACTAGCTATGTACATCGTACGGTTTTGGCTTAAATGTCAATTTTTGGTTTTAAAGGCCATTGGCTTTAGAGGAATTGTATCGGGTTGGGCTTAAATGGTAATTTTTGATTTTAAAGTCAATGGGCTATGAGGAGCTGTTTCGGTTTTATAATAGCGGTGGCCACTTAACCGACTGTGCCGAACCGAGTTAAGGAGCGCTGGCCCGCTCCTTAACAATCCTGGGCCTTTTGGTGTTGTTGATTTGTCTGCTGCCTATTACCGGCTATGTTTCAGTTACCCCCAGCGTGGCACGAGCCGCGCTGCTCCGCAGTCCCCTTGCTCGGTCGGGAGCCAAAAACGTCTCCCTCCGCTCCGCGCGGCGCCGTCTCTGAATGTGCCAGTAAGCTATCTACACCGTACCGTTTCAGACAAAGATTTTTTGTCTTTTTGTCTTTTTGTCTTTTTGTCTTTCGCAGTTGACCTTCGATGTTGCCGGTTTTGCAGTAAATGTTTCCTGGCCGATTCAAAACCTACGCTGAGCGACGTGGAGCGAGACGCTTTTGGCTCGCGACCGAGTGAAGGGACCGCGAAGCGGCGTGGTTTAGGCCACACACCGATGTCACTGGAAAGAACTCGAACCGAGGGCACGACACTGTTCAATTTGGACAAGGCGCAGGATTCCAAAGGAGGCGCGCCTTCGCCTCCTTTGGGCGGTCTGGGCCGCCGCCCAGTGAGCGCAGCGAATGCCCTTGACCTTGACCTTGACCTTGACCTTGACCTTGAAGTTGAAGTTGAAGTTGACCTTGAATCTAAAAGCAAATTTGCAATTAAAACCGAAACCCTTTGCTCGGAGTAAATTGACTTTTAAGCTATAAAGGCGCTCTGGGCCGCCGCCCAGTAAGCGCAGCGAATGCAGTTGAAGTTGACCTTGAAGTTGACTTTAAAACCAAAAAATTGTCATTTAAGCCCCCCCTGATACTTCCACATCAATATGCAATGCATCATACCGCCAGTACTCCAAATCACAGTCAATCACCCGATCCCGCTGATCGCGGTTGATCCGGGTAATAAACAGCGCCGGGCTGCCCAGAGCGATTTTTAAGGCATCGCATGCCTCAGGGGGCAGACGGGTGGGCACCATATCAAAACGTACCCGGCCATAACGTACGCCATAACGGGATAAATACAGGTCAGTCAACGATTTGGTGAGATCGTCATGAATGATTTCGGGAAAGAACTGCGGATTAAGGTAATGCTCTACGTACAACACTGCCCGCCCGTCGATATAACGTATGCGGCGAATACAGTAGAGCGCGCTTTGCGGTGGCAAAGCCAGTTTTTGACACAAATCGTCACTGCCGATCAGTTGGCAGGCATCAATAAGCTCGGTTTTGGCATGACGCCCTTGTTCCAGCGCCATAGCATGAAAGTGACTACGTTGCAGCGGGTTGTATAACAGTCGCGGCGGTGAAATAAACCAACCACGGCGTACTTCACGATAAATCAGCCCCTGCGCCTCCAGTTGGCTTAGGGATTCACGCAGCGTAATACGTGTCGTGCCAAACTGCTCGCTTAACGTGCGCTCCGAGGGTAAGCGCCCGGTTGCGGAATATCCCCCCGCGGCGATCTTTTCACTCAATGTCTGGCAGATGGTTGCCACGGTCGTCTGCGATCCACTCATCGGTCTTCAGCCTCATTTCAGTGCATTTTTGCACCACAGTGGCAATTAAAGGGCGAAAATCTGTGCGCTTGTTAACAGCTATCAGCTTAAATCCGCTGCTTTTTCACGCTGTAATATAATTATCACAAATGATCGTTAGATTGGCTTAGTTCTTGCTGGACTAGACCAGCACTCACACACACTATCATCTGGAGCATCAGTTATGAAACAGTTGTTCGCATCTGTGTTAGCCACCGCGCTGGTCGTGACGACCACCACGGCGTTTGCCGCCGACTCTTTGGCCGATCTGGAAAAAGCCGCCAAAGCCGAAGGTACGGTCAATAGCGTCGGGATGCCAGACTCTTGGGCAAACTGGAAAGATACCTGGAATGATTTAAATACCAAATACGGCATCAAACATAGCGATACCGATATGAGCTCTGCACAGGAGATCGCAAAATTCCTGGCAGAGAAAAATAATGCCAGCGCAGATATTGGCGACGTGGGTGCGGCATTTGGTCCAGTGGCGGTTAAAGAAGGCGTAGCGTTGCCTTATAAACCCAGCACCTGGGAGCAGGTTCCTGCCTGGGCAAAAGATAAAGAGGGTAACTGGGCGCTGGCCTACACCGGTACCATCGCCTTTATTATTGATAAATCTCAGGTTAAAGACGAACCCCATAGCTGGGCCGATCTGCTGAAAGGCAAATATAAAGTCACTATCGGTGATGTCAGCACCGCAGCACAGGCCGCCAACGGCGTCTTGGCCGCCACCTATGCCATGGGCGGCAACGAGAAAAACCTGAAACCTGGTCTGGAGTATTTTGCCAAACTGGCAAAAGCTGGCCGTCTGAGCCTGACCGATCCGGTTATTGCCTCACTGGAAAAGGGCGAAGTGCAGGTTGGCGTGGTCTGGGATTTCAACGGTCTTAACTACCGTGACCAGATTGATAAAACCCGTTTTGACGTGGTGATCCCGTCTGATGGCAGCATCACCTCCGGTTATACCACCATCATCAACAAATACGGCAAGCATCCTAACGCGGCTAAATGGGCGCGTGAGTATATCTTCTCTGATGCTGGCCAAATCAACCTGGCGCGAGGCTATGCCCGTCCAATTCGCGCCGAGCACCTGACCCTGCCGGAAGATGTCAAAGCCAAACTGCTGCCAAACAGCGAATATGCCAAGGCTCATCCAATTGCTGACCCTGATGCCTGGACCAAGAACGCCAAAACGCTGCCTCGTTTGTGGCAGGAAGATGTGATGATCAATATGCAGCAATAAATTAGATAAAAATCTTTTGGCTATCTCTCTGCAACGAGAACGGGCATCAGGCGCGCTTCTCGTTGCCGAGAGAACTCAACGCTCTGTGTTGGGTTTTTAGAGTTTATTCTCAGGGTTAACGTGTTATGAAGAGCATTCTGGTGGTACTGGATGGCCTGAATTTTCAGGTTGCCCGCGATGCAATGGGATATTTACAAGCACAGTGTGCCGCAGGACGCGGGCGCTTGTATCAACTGGAATGTGAATTGCCTTCGCTATCAAGGCCGCTTTACGAATGTATTTTGACCGGCGTTCCCCCGGTGGTCAGTGGCATTGTGCATAATCATGTCGATCGCCTGTCAACCGAACGCAGCATTTTTCATTATGCCCGCGATGCCGGATTGACCACCGCTGCGGCGGCTTATCATTGGGTCAGCGAATTATATAATCGGACGCCTTTTCTACCGGCGCGCGATCGCCATACCGACGACAAAACCCTGGCTATTCAACATGGTCACTTCTACTACGACGATACCTATCCCGATTCCCATCTGTTTGATGATGGTGAAAGCCTGCGCCTGCGCTATGACCCGGACTTTTTGCTGATCCATCCCATGAATATTGATGATGCCGGGCATAAGTCTGGTCTGGATTCGATGCAGTACCGCAACAAGGCGCGGGTCGCTGACGGTATTTTGTCGCACTACCTTGGCACCTGGCTGCAGGCCGGTTATCAGGTGATAGTCACCGCCGATCACGGTATGAATAACGATCGCAGCCACGGCGGTATTTTGCCTGAGGAGCGTCAGGTGCCGCTGTTTGTCTTTGGCAGCGCCTTTCGTCTCGGTGAGGCCGCGCCGTTACAGACCGAGCTGTGTGGCACCCTCTGTCAGTTGCTCAATGTGAGCCATGATAAGCCGTACTGTGCGGATTTACTGGCCTGAAACCACCGACAGGTGAGGATAACCAATGAAAGCTAAGTGGCTTGCTCTGCTGTTTGTGCTGCCTTTTGCGCTGTTCTTTATTGCCTTTCAACTGGCTCCGCTGGCATG
Source organism: Rouxiella aceris (assembly GCF_012933545.1). Classification (GTDB taxonomy): domain Bacteria; phylum Pseudomonadota; class Gammaproteobacteria; order Enterobacterales; family Enterobacteriaceae; genus Rouxiella; species Rouxiella aceris. The sequence goes on from NZ_JAADJU010000009.1 coordinate 16,168, forward strand.
GGTGGCGGTGAGCAGTTTCTATAGCGATACCTACGAAGCCTGGGGATTCGGCAACTACCAGGATATTTTGACCTCGGCGTTTTATTTGCAGGCGATGAAATTTTCGCTGGATATCTCAATCTGGTCGAGTGTCTATGGTTTGCTGATCGCTTTAGTTGGTAGTTACTCACTTCGCCAGCTAGGCCCGACCAAACTCCATGACTTTGTAATGTCCTTTACCAATATGACCAGTAATTTTGCCGGAGTGCCGCTGGCTTTTGCCTTTGTCATTTTACTGGGGCTGAACGGCACCCTGACCTTGATAATGCGTAAATACGGGTTGATGAGCACCTTCAACCTGTACTCGAAAGATGGCCTGATTGTGCTCTATACCTATTTTCAAATTCCTCTGGGCGTACTGCTGCTCTATCCGGCCTTTGATGGCCTGCGTGATGACTGGCGCGAGTCTGCTGCTTTGCTGGGCGCGGGGCGCTGGCGGTTCTGGCGCTATATTGGCTTGCCGGTGCTGGCCCCGGCGCTGATGGGCACTTTCGTGATTTTGCTGGCCAATGCCCTGGGTGCCTATGCCACTGTCTATGCGCTGACGACCGGTAACTTTAACGTGGTACCGGTGCGGATAGCCGCGCTGGTGTCTGGTGATATCTCTCTCGATCCCAATATGGGCAGTGCGCTGGCCATGCTGCTGGTAGTGTTAATGGCCTTTATCACGCTGATCCATCAATGGCTGCTGCGCCGGAGTTATCTCAATGTTCGCTAAAGTTTATTTACAGAGTATTTCTGGGGGCAAATCATGACGCGTGCGGAAGGGATTTATCATCGGCTGGTGGTCTGGGGGTTATTTATCCTGCTGCTGTTGCCGCTGGCAGCCACCCTGATCTACGCCCTGGTGAACGAGTGGGGGGCGACCATTTTACCCACCGGCTTTACGCTGAAGTGGTTGACCGCCTTGTGGAGCGATCCGCGTTTTTTGGTGGCCCTGGGACATTCACTGTTGATTTGTTTGGGGACATTGTTGTTGTCAATGGTGCTGATCCTGCCGCTGATGTTTGTGATCGCTTACTATTTCCCACGGCTTGATGCCCTGATGAACGTGCTGATCCTGTTGCCTTTCGCCGTTCCGCCGGTGGTGTCGTCGGTGGGGTTGATGGAACTCTATTCGTCCGGGCCGCTGGAGCTGACCGGTACGCCCTGGATTTTGATCGGCTGTTATTTCACCATTGCGCTGCCGTTTATTTACCGGGCAATTTCCAACAACTTGCAAGCGATCAATATGCGCGATCTGATGGACGCGGCGCATTTACTGGGTGCCAGCACCTGGAAAGCGGCACTGTGGGTAATTTTACCCAATCTGCGCAAAGGCGGAATGATTGCCGTGCTGCTGTCGTTCTCGTTTTTAGTCGGTGAGTTTGTGTTCGCTAACCTGCTGGTGGGCAATCGTTATGAAACCTTGCAGGTCTATCTCTACAATATGCGCAATGGCAGCGGCCATTTTACCAGCGCATTGGTGATCTCCTATTTTGTGGTCGTCCTGGTGTTTACCTGGGTGGCCAATGCCTTGAATAAAGGGAAGCGCTGATTATGTCCTATTTACAGGTGACTCAACTCAACAAGCATTACGGCCCCACGCAGATTTTCAATAATATTGATTTCAGCGCCAAAGAGGGGGAGTTCGTGACGCTGCTCGGCCCCAGCGGCTGTGGTAAGTCGACGTTGCTGCGTTGTCTGGCGGGGCTGACCTCGGTCGACAGCGGACAAATTATATTGCAGGGGCAGGATATCGTGCCGCTGACGCCGCAAAAACGCGGGATTGGCATGGTGTTTCAAAGCTATGCGCTGTTCCCCAATATGACGGTAGAAGGCAACGTGGCCTTTGGCCTGAAGATGCAGAAACTGCCAGCCAGTGAAACCCAGCGCCGGGTGGCAGACGTGCTGGCGATGGTCGAGCTGAATGATTTTGCCCGTCGTTATCCTCATCAGCTTTCGGGCGGTCAGTGTCAACGGGTGGCGCTGGCACGCTCGCTGGTGACTCAGCCTCGGCTGCTGTTGCTGGATGAACCGCTGTCGGCATTGGATGCCCGTATCCGTAAGCATCTGCGTGAGCAGATCCGCCGCATTCAGCGTGAAATGAACCTGACCGCCATTTTTGTCACTCATGATCAGGAGGAAGCATTGACTATGTCGGATCGTATTGTACTGATGAATAAAGGGGAAATCGTCCAGAATGGCGATGCGGAAACCCTGTATACTGCCCCGGTGAATGTTTTTGCGGCCGGATTTATCGGCAGTTACAACTTACTTACCGCCGAACAGGCACATACGCTCACCGGGCAACACTATCGTTCCCAGGTGGCAATCAGGCCGGAATCCATCACGCTATGTGCGCCAGCCGCAGGGATCCCGGCGCGCATCATCAATCACAGCCTGCTGGGTAATGTCGTGCGTTATCGAGTGATGGCTCACAATGTCGAGCTGTTGGTGGATGTATTAAACCGATCTGTTGACGCTCTATATCATGATGGCATTGATATTGGACTACAGTTAGATCTTGATACTTTACGGGAAGTCGCATGAACCTGGCGCTATTTGATCTGGATGAAACCCTGATTAGTGGCGACTGTTCCAGTCTGTGGTCGGCCTTTATGGTTGAGCAAGGCTGGGTTGCCGACCCCGCAGCTTTTTTGCAGCAGGATGCTGAACTGATGCGCTTATATGCGCTGGGTCAGATGGATATGACCGAATATATGAACTGGACCCTGACGCCGCTGCAAGGCCGCAGCGAGGGCGAGGTAGCAACTATGGTTGATCGCTTTGTTCACGAGGTGATCGATGCCAGAGTGTACGCCGATGCGCGCGCCTGTCTGGCCGAGCATCTTGCCAAAGGCGATCGCACCCTGGTGGTCTCTGCCTCGGGCGAGCATCTGGTTGCTCCCATTGCCAACTATCTCGGCGTCAATGAGACGCTGGCCATTGGGGTTGAACGGGTTAACGGCGTGTTTACCGGCCGTACCCAGGGCGTACTGACTTACCGTGAAGGTAAAGTTACCCGGCTGATGTCGCTGTTAAATCAGGATACGACGCAGCTTGAGTTCGCCAGTTTTTATTCGGATTCCCATAATGATTTGCCGCTGTTAACCAAAGTGGGCAAACCTTGTGCTGTTAATCCGGATGCTATCCTGCTCCGACACGCCAGGCAGGCAGGATGGCCTGTATATGCCTGGCGCTAAAGGAGTCTTTGTTTAGTGTTAACTCTTCTCCATTTGCTTTCTGCTGTTTCGTTACTGGTATGGGGTACGCACATTGTGCGTACCGGCATTATGCGCGTGTTTGGGGCGAATTTGCGCCGTGTGCTCAGCAACAGTGTGGAACGAAAACCCCTGGCGTTTATTTCTGGTATTGGCGTCACCGCGCTGGTGCAAAGCAGCAACGCCACCGCCCTGCTGGTCACCTCGTTTGTGGCGCAAGGGCTGGTGGCGCTCACCCCGGCACTGGTGATTATTCTCGGTGCCGACGTGGGTACCGCGCTGATGGCGCGCGTACTGACCTTTGACCTCTCCTGGCTCTCCCCGCTGCTGATTTTTGTCGGTGTGGCTTTTTTCCTTAGTCGCAGACAGACCCGCGCCGGACAGATGGGGCGCGTCGGTATTGGTCTGGGGCTGATTTTGCTGGCGCTGGAGTTGATAGTCGCTGCTGCCACGCCGATCACCCATGCCTCCGGCGTAAAAGTGCTGTTTTCTTCGTTAACCGGTGACACCATCCTCGATGCCTTGACCGGGGCGGTATTTGCTATTGTCAGCTACTCCAGTCTGGCCGCTGTGCTGTTAACCGCCACCCTGGCGGCGACCGGGGTGATCTCGCTGAAAGTCTCCCTTTGTCTGGTGATTGGTGCCAACCTCGGCAGTGGTGTGCTGGCGATGATTAACGCCAGTAAACAGAACGCCGCGGGCCGTCGGGTGGCGATGGGCAGCCTGCTGTTTAAACTGATTGGCTGTGTGCTGGTCTTGCCCTTTATCGGGCCATTGACCGAGTTATTGGCGCGTATTGGTATTCCTGACGAAGAGTTGGTGATCTACTTCCATATGTTCTACAACCTGATCCGCTGTGTGTTGCTGGTGCCGATGGCCGGACCTATGGCCAGGATCTGCGAGCGACTGATTGCCGATGTACCTGAGGAAGATCCACGCTTGCGTCCGCGCCATCTTGACCTTAGCGCCATTGATACACCGACGCTGGCATTGGCCAACGCCGCGCGTGAAACCCTGCGCATGGGCGACGTGGTTGAGCATATGCTGATCCTGCAACATGAGGTGATGCACGGTAAGCTCACTCAGGACCGCGAAGTTCGCCGTCTTGATGATGATGTCGATGTGTTGTATACCGCCATCAAGCTCTATCTGGCGCAGATCCATAAAGGGGATTTGGGCGAGGCCGATTCTCGTCGCTGGGCAGAAATTATCGAAATGGCGCTGAATCTGGAACAGGCTGGCGATATTATCGAACGTATGACCGGCGATATTGCCGCCAAGTCCCATGCTACCCGACGTGCTTTTTCCCCCGAAGGTCTGCAAGAGTTGGACAGTCTGCATGAGAAACTGGTGGAAAATCTGCGTCTGAGCCTGTCGGTTTTTCTGTCCAACGATCTCACCAGCGCCCGGCGTTTGCGTCGTTCCAAACACCGTTTCCGCTTGCTTGACCGGCGTTATGCCCATGCCCACGTCGATCGTTTGCATCAGCATAATGTGCAAAGTATCGAGACCAGCGCGTTGCATCTCGGATTGCTTGGCGATATGAAACGCCTGAATTCGCTGTTTTGTTCAGTGGCGTATAATGTGCTGGAGCAGGATGAGAAAGACGACGAGCGTGAAGAGCTTGATGATCTGCCGGGGATCGCAAAATAACTCTTCCGGTGATTAGTAATAAAAAGCGCAGTGCTCTGTTACTTCAGACAACTGACAAAGCCTGTTATTAGGGAGAGTACACCGTTGGGGTCGTAGCGGGCTTGCCCGCCGGAGCGCCCCTAGGTGTGCTATGCCCGGGTATCTCGATCATCAAGACAACTTTGTCAGTAGAAGCGCAGTGATGGGTGGCCACTATTTCTGCGCAATACCCGCCTTTTTCACCGGTCGACCTGACCAGTAACCCGCCAGCAGCGAGCCGGACAGATTGTGCCATACCGAGAAAATGGCACCTGGCAGCGCAGCCATCGGCGTAAAGTAAATCTTACCCAGCGTGGCGGCCAGCCCGGAGTTTTGCATCCCTACTTCCAGCGCAATGGTGCGGCAGGTGGTTTCATCAAAGCCAAACAGTTTTCCGCCCCAGTAGCCGCTCAGCAAACCAATGGTGTTATGTAACATTACCGCTACCACCACGACTAACCCCACTGAACCAATCTGCGCCTGACTGCCGGCAATCACCGCGCTGATAATTGCCAGAATACAGACCATGGAAAACAGCGGCAGTATGGGCTCAATGCGTTTCACAGCTTTGGTAAACAGATGATGGATAACCAGACCGGCAAAAATCGGGATCACCACAATTTGCAGGATACTCATCAGCATACCAACCACGTCCACCTTGATATGGGTATCGACATACAGACGGGTAAGCAGCGGTGTGGCAAACACCCCGACCAGCGTCGACACCGAGGAGATGGTCACTGATAGCGCCACATCGCCCTTGGCCAGATAGATCATTACGTTGGAGGCGGTGCCGCTGGCTACGCTGCCCACCAGGATCATCCCGGCGGCAAGGTCGGCAGGCATATGGAACAGCCGGGTTAACAGCCAGGCAGCCAGCGGCATCACCAGATAGTGCAGGAAAGTAGCAGCGGCCACCGGTGCCGGTCGCGACAGCACGCGTTTGAAATCGCCAAACTCCAGGGTTACACCCATCGCAAACATAATCAGCATTAGCAGCGTGCTAACGTTGGGACCTATGGGGGTAAAGGTCGAGGGGGAATAGTAGGCGGCAACCGCCAGCAAAACGGCCCACAGCGGAAACAGGCGGGTGATCTTGGCTAACATAGCAGGGTGATCCTTATGGTCTTGTTATAATCGTTATGGCTTTTTATTAAGTATTTTTTATGCCAGACAGTTTTAACTGCTCTGCTGCCTGCAGGCAATAAAAAACCGGATCTGTCGATCCGGCCTGGTTTATTTACGCTTGCAGCCAGCCGCAGCTGAGCTTATTCAAACAGATTGCGATGCAGCGTCTGCACAACCTTATCGGCATCAGTGCCCGGTACCAGGAAGCACAGGTTAAAACTGCTGGCACCGTAACAAATCATGCGGATGTTAAATGGATCCAGCACACCAAACACCTCTTTGCCGACGCCGCAGGCCTGGGACAGCTTGTTGCCAATGATGGCAATCAGCGCCAGATCCTCTTCGACCTCAACGCGACACAGCGAAGAGAGCTCGGTCAGCAATGCTGTGGTCAGCAGGCTGTCCCCCGAGGAAGTTGACCCGGTAGTATCCAGGGTCAGCGCTACGCTGACTTCTGAGGTGGTGATCAGATCAACAGAGATATTATGGCGAGCCAGGATGCTGAACACTTCCGCCAGAAAACCCTGGGAGTGCAGCATGGTCAGGCTGTGCAGGATCAGCAGCGTTTGTTTGCGACGCAGAGCCAGCGCGCGGAACAGCGGCGGGTTCTCAGTGGTGTTACACACCAGGGTGCCGCCGGCAGACGGATCTTTGCTTGAGCCGACAAACACCGGAATACCCCGGCGCACAGCAGGCAGTAGCGTAGCCGGATGCAGCACTTTTGCGCCGAAGGTAGCCATTTCTGCCGCTTCTTCAAAGGCAATGCGATCGATACGTTTAGCCGCCGGAACCAGACGCGGGTCGGTGGTATAGATGCCGGGGACGTCGGTCCAGATATCTACGCGACTGGCATTAAGCGCTTCACCCAGCAGGGCGGCGGTATAGTCGCTGCCGCCACGGCCAAGGGTGGTGGTACGGCCTTTGGCTTCAGCACCGATAAAGCCCTGGGTAATAATCATTGCCTGTTGCAGGCGTGGCAGCAGCTGTTGGCTTGCCAGTTCGGCCAGCACTTCGGTATCCGGTTCTGCACGACCAAAGCGATCGTTGGTGCGCATTACTTTACGCACGTCAAACCACTCGGCAGCCACCTGGCGCTGGCGCATAATTTCCACGAACAGCAGGCTGGACATCATTTCGCCGTGACTGACCAGCTCATCGGTCAGTGCGGTGGAGGTCGCCAGACTCGCGGCTTCTGCCAACATCGCGATATTTTCCAGCATCCGCTCTATCTCGTCATGGATCACCGCCGGGTGATCGAGACGTTCGATAATGGCTGTCTGGATATGGCGAATTTTGTCGAGCAGGACAACCCGGCGCGTAGCCTCTTTGCCTTCGGCCAGTTCAACCAGCAGGTTGGTAATACCGGCAGAGGCGGAGAGGACCACCACGCGAACATTTGGGTTGGCAAGTACGACATCGGCGCTGCGATTCATGGCTTCGAAGTCCGCGACGCTGGTGCCACCAAATTTGGCAACGACCGTTTGACTCAGCGAAGCCTGGTCTGCGTTGCGGGGTGCTACTTGATTCATGTAAACCTCGTGTAAGGGGTCGTCATTCAGACGGCCTAAAATTGCATAATCCTTGGCACAAGGGCAGAGCGGGAAACGGGAGCAGGCGTAGAGATACTACGATACACCCAGAAGCGCTCCACCTTGCCAATAGCTCCTGGAGCTATTGCGGTGACAACCCAGAGGATTCAGCCCCTGTGGTCGATCATACCCCAGCCGTTGGGATCAGACCTCGGCGTCGCACCCCCTCATGTACCATCGCAGGATACGGTTCCTCCGATACATTACCTGGGCGACGCGCCTCTTCTGGCTTACGCGCGCGCACGCGTATAAGTTAGGAGCTTAGAAATAACGGGTTATAGGCCGTCTGTCAACGGTCTGGCCGCATCTGTCTCAGCTTTTTCAAAGATTGCTGGCGATTATTGCCTACTATTAATCTTAGTCAACAGATATTACCTATCGTAAGAAACGCAAGAAAAGGCATCTCATCTTATAAAATACGGGATACAATCAAGGCAGTTGCGCTAAATTATCGTCAAGATGTCACCTAACATTCTCAGCCTAAGAGCATTGCTATGAAAAATATCAATCCAACTCAAACCGCTGCCTGGCACTCCTTGCAGCAGCATTTCGAACAAATGAAAGATGTGCAGATTAGTCATCTGTTCGCCCAAGACAGCGACCGTTTTTCCAAGTTTTCTGCCACCTTTGACGATCAAATGCTGGTGGATTTCTCTAAAAACCGCATTACCACAGAGACCCTGGATAAGCTGCAAGCGTTGGCAAAAGAGACTCATCTGCAAGACGCCATCAAGTCGATGTTCTCCGGTGAGAAGATTAACCGCACAGAAGACCGCGCCGTACTGCATGTTGCCTTGCGTAACCGCAGCAACACGCCAATCGTGGTAGATGGCAAAGATGTGATGCCGGAAGTCAACGCCGTACTGGCCAAGATCAAGGGCTTCTGTGAACGTGTTATTGGTGGCAGCTGGAAGGGTTATACCGGCAAACCGATCACTGACGTGGTAAATATCGGTATCGGTGGTTCTGACCTCGGTCCGTTTATGGTTACCGAAGCGCTGCGCCCTTATAAAAATCACCTGAACATGCACTTTGTTTCTAACGTTGACGGCACACATATTGCCGAAACGTTGAAAGAACTGAACCCGGAAACTACCCTGTTCCTGGTGGCGTCCAAGACGTTCACCACCCAGGAAACCATGACCAACGCCCACAGCGCTCGTGACTGGTTCCTGAAAACTGCCGGTGACAATCAGCACGTGGCCAAGCACTTTGCGGCCCTGTCTACCAACGGTAAAGCGGTAGCTGAATTTGGTATCGATACAGACAACATGTTCGAATTCTGGGACTGGGTCGGTGGTCGTTACTCACTGTGGTCTGCTATTGGCCTGTCTATTGCGCTGTCAGTCGGTTTCGATAACTTCGAACAACTGCTCAGCGGCGCTCATGCCATGGACAAACACTTTGCCGAAACGCCAGCAGAGAAAAACCTGCCGGTGCTGCTGGCGCTGATTGGTATCTGGTATAACGATTTCTTTGGTACCGAAACCGAAGCCATCCTGCCATACGACCAATATATGCACCGTTTCCCGGCCTACTTCCAGCAGGGGAATATGGAGTCTAACGGTAAAAACGTTGACCGTAACGGCAACCCGACGGATTACCAGACTGGCCCGATTATCTGGGGTGAACCGGGTACCAACGGCCAGCATGCCTTTTATCAGCTGATCCACCAGGGCACTAAAATTGTGCCATGCGATTTTATCGCACCGGCCATCAGCCACAATGCATTAAGCGATCATCACGCCAAACTGTTGTCCAACTTTTTTGCGCAAACCGAAGCGCTGGCATTTGGCAAATCGCTGGAAGTGGTCGAAGCCGAGTTCGCTGCTCAGGGCAAAAAACCGGAAGACGTTAAACACGTTGCACCTTTCAAAGTATTTGCCGGCAACCGTCCAACAAACTCCATCCTGCTGCGTGAAATCACCCCGTACAGCCTGGGTGCCTTGATTGCGCTCTATGAGCACAAAATCTTTACCCAGGGCGTGATCCTCAATATCTACACCTTTGACCAATGGGGCGTAGAGTTAGGCAAACAACTGGCCAACCGTATTCTTCCTGAACTGGAAGACGGTGCCCAGGTCAGCGGACACGACAGCTCCACCAACGGTCTGATTAACTGTTTCAAAAACTGGCGCGCATAAAAACAGTCGGCGGCTAAGCGCGCGAGTGGCGAGTCGCTGATTTTTTTCTGCAAGCGATAAAAGGGCTAACTGTCTGGCGGTTGGCCCTTTTTTTATGGCAATAAACAAGCAGATAAAAAAATCTGCGGGTAAACCCACAACCCACTTTCGCCGGGCTGATGCTGTGGTATTCTTCTGCCATTGGATAAAAAATGGGATGTAGATCACATGGCGGCAACAAAGCGGGCAATGATGGTTTCGACCATTATGCAGAGTATTTTAAATGTTTTTCTCCTGGGCCTGGCAGCGATCCTGATGCTGTTTCTCGGGCGGGAAACCTACCATCTGGCGCTGGTATTATTTGTTAATAACGATCAATCTTCTTCCTATCTGTTGATTGAAGGTATCGTTATTTATTTTCTGTATTTTGAATTTATTGCCTTGATTGTTAAGTATTTTTCATCGGGTTATCATTTTCCGCTGCGCTATTTTGTCTATATTGGCATTACGGCGATTATCCGCTTTATTATTGTCGACCATAAAAGTCCGGTCGATACCCTGCTGTATACCGGCGCCATCCTGGTGTTGGTCATTACCCTGTTTTTGGCTAACAGCGAACGTCTTAAGCGTGAGTAAATAAGCCTGCCGGAAGTTTCTCGCCGGCTGGCAACGCGGGCTTGTCTTACTGCAACTGGCATAAGTTTGGGTATAGAATAGACCGTAGAAACCGATTTATTTTGGGTAGCGAGATAGCTGCCCTTAACCGCCATGGAGCTTGTTGATGTCTGAGCCTTACGTTCCTTTTCCAGATGCCATCCATTGGTTTGAACACTCGTCAGATGTCCCGCCGGCGATTGTCGATTGGTTGCTGGAGATGGGATCGATGACGCGACGCTTCGAGCAGTTTTGTGCCAAAGTCAGCGTCACCCCGCAGCGTGAATGTTTTATCGAGCCCGATCAGCTCAGCAAGGAGGAGGCCGAACAGTTACCGCCAAGCGAGCGCTATTGGCTGCGTGAAATCGTCTTGTTTGGCGATGGGCAGCCCTGGTTGCTGGGGCGTACGGTGATCCCGCTGGAAACTCTGACCGGCCCGGATCAGGCGCTGGTCGATCTTGGCACCTTGCCGCTGGGGCGCTATCTGTTTAGCGGTAATCATTTGAGCCGTGACTATATTTATCTGGGGCAGCAAGCGCAGCACTGGGCGAGGCGTTCTCGTCTTTGTCTGTCCAATAAGCCGCTGTTGTTGACCGAGATTTTTTTACCCGCTTCGCCGGTTTATAACAGCGCAGCCACGCCTGGTCTATCCAAAGCCAAAAATGATTAAGTTGAAGCCGCAAGGGGAGAATAGCAAGTTGATGGAGACCCTGATGCAAGGACAATGGCGTGATTATTGCCGCCTGATGCGTATCGATAAACCAATAGGATCCTTGCTGCTGCTGTGGCCTACGCTGTGGGCGTTATGGCTGGCCAGTAATGGGGTGCCGGATATTCACATCCTGATCGTGTTTGTCCTGGGGGTGTTTTTTATGCGTGCGGCCGGTTGTGTGGTCAACGATTATGCCGACAGAAAGATCGACGGCCATGTCAAACGCACCGCCGGACGCCCGTTGCCCAGTGGTGCAATCAGCAGCAAACAGGCAAAGATCCTCTTTGTGTTGCTGGTACTGGCGTCGTTTGGCCTGGTGCTGACCCTTAACCGCATGACCATTCTGCTTTCCCTGGTAGGCTTGGCGCTGGCGTGGGTCTATCCCTTTATGAAACGCGTCAGCCATCTGCCGCAGGTGGTACTGGGCGCGGCCTTTGGCTGGGCGATCCCGATGGGCTATATGGCGGTGATTGAATCGGTGCCTATTAGCTGCTGGCTACTGTTTGTGGCCAATATCTGCTGGACGGTGGCTTATGATACCCAGTACGCCATGGTTGACCGTGATGATGACCTGAAGATTGGCGTGAAATCCACAGCGATCCTGTTTGGCCGTTTTGATAATCTGATCATTGGCTTATTACAGTTGGCAACCCTGGTGTTAATGGCGCTGGTGGGCTATCTCAGCCATCTCGGCCCTGCCTTCTACTGGTCATTGATCCTCGCTGCCTGCCTGTTCGCCCATCAGCAAAAAATCACCGCGCAACGTCAACGTGAGCAGTGTTTTCAGGCGTTTCGCAATAATAACTACGTAGGTATGGTGCTGTTTCTGGGCATACTGCTGAGTTATTCAGGGGGCATGGCGCAATAACCCTCTGTTCGAACGGCAAAGAAAAAGCCCCGTTTATCGCAGGATAAACGGGGCTTTTTTAACTTAACGCCGCACTGTTCGTGTTAGTGGTCAGTATCACGTACATCCAGTTTGGCTTCGGTAGGCGGCACGGCCGCTACCGGTAACTCGGAAGGCATGCCAGCGCTCTCAATGGTCAGACGAATATCCGGAGTGATCAAATCGCTGAGGATGGTGTAGATCTCGCGAGTATGTTCAGGGATAGCGTCACCAATATCGTTGATATAACCTTCATCACGCAGCGTGCCTACCAGGGTGGTAAACACGGCTTTGTCGAAGAACTCCGGCGCATTGATGCCATGCAGCACCGAAAGACGCTGGGCCATAATACGGCTCTCTTTTTCCAGAGCTCCGCGGCTGATGCTGGGATTGTTGCTCAGCAGCGACAAGGTAATGGCATAACGCTGCAGGGTTTCACGTACCCCTGCCGCCAGTAACTGCAACGGCCTGCTGCGTTGCGGGTTAAGCACCAGGCTATCGCCTTCAAGCTTAATCAATCCCTGGCGTGCCAGTTCGGCGCTCAGCACATTAAGCACTTCGGGCAGATGATCTTTGCTGTAGTGCATAAACAGCTCGGCTTTGATCATTGGATAAATCAGTTCAATCTGGCGCAGCAGTTCGCCTTGAGTGACCTGGCGATGGTACATCACGATGCAGGCGATCAGCGAAGGCAGCACCAGCAGGTGGTGAATATTGTTACGATAGTAGGTCATCAGGATTGCCTGCTCACGCGGCAGAATGATGATATCGCCAATACTGTCCTTCTCGACTTCAAACTTGTTCATATGCAACGCATGATCCAACAGCTGATCGGCGCTCAGGTTCGGCACCGTGGAGTCTGCGGTATAAGGCACATTGCGCAGCAGCTGCAGGTAGCAATCAAGCTGTTCGATCAGCTGTTCCCGCGTCAGGGAGCGCTGACGCGAGGCCAGCAGCGCAGTTGAGCACAGGTTCATGGCGTTGGCGGCTGCCGAGTTGTTGATGCGCACCATAATCTGGTTGGCAATATCCTGCACCGCAGGCGTCAGCCAGCTGGGACGGTGTGCTTCGATAGGATCGATAGCGTCACGCCAGTGAGGCACGGTCTGGTTAAGATAAGGGGTTAAATGCAGTGGTTCGCCAAAGTTGACGTAGCCCTGACCCAGGTTGCGCAGTTTTCGCAAGCCATTGATCATCTGCATAAAGCTCTCTTTCTCTTTGGTCGCACCGCGTAGCTCTTTGGCGTAGGTGCCGACTTCCATGACGTGCTCGTAGCCAATATAAATCGGTACCAGCGTAATAGGACGCGAGCCGCCGCGCAGCATGGCCTGGATGGTCATGGCCAGCGTGCCGGTTTTTGGCTCCAGTAAACGTCCGGTTCGCGAGCGGCCACCTTCCACAAAGTATTCTACCGAGTAGCCACGGGTAAACAGTTCCCCCAGGTATTCGCGGAACACCGTGGAGTAAAGTTTATTGCCCTTAAAGGTACGGCGAATAAAGAACGCCCCCAGACGGCGGAAGATAGGACCGGCGGGCCAGAAGTTGAGGTTGATACCCGCAGCGATATGCGGTGGCACCAGCCCCTGGTGATAGAGCACGTAGGAGAGCAACAGATAGTCCATATGGCTGCGATGGCAGGGAACATAAACAATCTCCTGTCCATCCTGCGCCAACTGACGCACGCGCTCGGCGTTATGCACGTTGATGCCTTTATACAGACGGTTCCAGGTCCAGCTCAGCACGCGGTCGGAAAGGCGCACGGTCTCGTAACTGAAGTCGGCGGCAATCTCTTCCATTAATGCGATGGCATTTTGCTGGGCTTTATCCAGGGAGATTTTTTTACTGCGCGCTTCATCTTCAACCGCTTTTTCGATGGCTTTCGAGGCCAGCAGCTTGTTGAACAGATCCTGCCTCACCGGCAGGCGCGGCCCGACGGCAGCCAGTCTCTGCCGCGAAAAGTGCATACGCGCGACGCGAGCCAGTTTATGGGCAATGGTTTTGTCGGTGCCGTGCTCGGTGGCCATATCGCGCAGCGAGACGGTATTGGAGAAACGGACAAAACTGTCGCGCCCCAACCACAGTACGGCAAAGAATTTCTGGATACCGTTTAGTACGCGCAGATGCGGCGTTTGCTGGCCTTCACGGCCCGGAGCGCGGCCAAACATCACCGATACCGGCAGCATCTGAATATCCAGGTTAGGATTATTGCGATGCAGATCCAGATAGTCGTGGAACAGTTTCACCGACTCTTGTTTCGGCTGGAAATAGTTGAATACGCGCGGTCCTTCGCCAATAAACACATGGCTTGGCAGATGTATGCCGTCTATTTCCAGGGGAATAAGCGGATCGGGCAAATTCTGCGCCAGACATTGTGTCCGTAGCGTCAGAAGATCGGCCTTTGAGTTATAAGGTAAAACATACAGAATCGGACGGGTTGGGTCGAGACGTAGCTCGGTAACCGGATCTGTAGGAATGACCTTGCTTTTTACCAGCAATTTTAGCGGTAAATTCAATAGGGTATAATAAAGTCTACGCCAACCTGACATAAAAACGTGAAGCCTCTTGTTAGCAATTCGCCGCAAGGATACCAGAAACCCGGTATGAGATCTGTGGTGATAGGACAACGAATTCAGGTTAAAATGCCCCAAATTCTCCTTAAAAACCTAAATAAATGACAAATCAAGTCACTGGATTTACCCGAATTTATAAGGCTGCCGGGTATTCGTTAAAAGGTTTATCTGCTGCCTGGAAAAATGAAGCTGCATTTCGTCAGGAGGTTATTGTCGTCATCCCTGCCATCTTACTGGCATTTTACCTTGATGTGAGCAGCATCGAACGTATTTTAATGGTTGGCGTGATGATCCTGGTGCTGGTTGTCGAATTATTAAACAGTGCGGTCGAAGCTGCTATCGATCGTATCGGTCCCGAGATCCATCCTTTATCGGGGCGTGCCAAAGATATGGGTTCAGCGGCAGTGTTAATCACTATCCTCTTTGCCATTCTGACCTGGACAATAATCCTGGTGCCGCACTGGCGCTAAATACAGAAAGTCTGTTAATGCCTGTTTTTGTTCACTCTTAGGTTTTCATTCCCGCCTTACCTGTATATACTCACAGCTGGACTGTATAAACAACCAGGGGGCGGCATGAAAGCACTAACGACCAGACAACAAGAGGTTTATGACCTTATTCGCGATCATATCTCTACCACCGGTATGCCGCCAACCCGTGCCGAGATCGCCATGCGTCTGGGATTTCGCTCACCTAACGCTGCGGAAGAACATCTCAAGGCCCTGGCGCGCAAAGGCGTTATCGAGATTGTCTCCGGCGCTTCTCGCGGCATTCGTTTGCTGATGGAAGAAGAGTCCGGCTTACCGCTGATTGGCCGCGTTGCCGCCGGCGAACCTCTGCTGGCTACTCAACATATTGAAGCTCATTACCAGGTCGATCCGGCCATGTTTAAGCCTAACGCCGATTTCCTGCTGCGCGTCAGCGGCATGTCGATGCGTGATATCGGCATTCTCGACGGTGATTTGTTGGCGGTGCATAAAACTCAGGATGTGCGTAATGGCCAGGTTGTGGTCGCGCGTATTGATGATGAAGTCACGGTCAAACGCCTTAAAAAGCAGGGCAATATCGTGCATCTGCTGCCCGAAAACAGCGAATTCGAACCCATCGTTGTCGATCTGCGCCAACAGACCTTTAGTATTGAAGGGCTGGCTGTGGGTGTTATCCGCAATGGCGACTGGATCTAACGCTCCTCGCTGAACATCGCCATGCGTGCGCTGTTCCAGGCCTGCAAAGTTGCTTAATAACGCTTTGCCCGTCGCCCCTTGATTGGGGCGATGTTGTTTTTGGCGGTTGAAATCCTGGTTCAGCGCCTTCTTGTTCTGCCCGGATGATGGCTTTTCCCCTGCTCAGTAGTTAAAAAAACCTTGCAAAGTCCAAAGGATAAAGCACTTTTCCTGTGGTTTTATATGCTTTGGATTAATCCTAATTCTACCGTTATGACTGATCTTATCTGCAATATCAAAATTCCCTACTACAATTATTCTTGTCGAAAGGCATTTATTTTCTGATTGCCCACTGTGGCAGTGGCAGGTAAATGCAGTCTAACCTAAGCGAAACAGGAGAGTTAATGATGAATAAGGATCAGGCAGACGGTAACTGGAAACAGTTCAAAGGCAAACTGAAAGAAAAATGGGGTAAGCTGACCGACGACGACCTGACAGTGGTTGAAGGTAAACGCGACCAACTGGTTGGTAAAATCCAGGAAAGATACGGATATCAGAAAGATGCAGCTGAAAAAGAAGTGAAAGCCTGGGAAACGGACAACAAGTACCACTGGTAATCGCCGCTTATCTGGCACGCAACAATGCATCCTGAGTATAAATGCTGCTCTTACCCGGTAAGCGAACAGGATGCAGGGTACAAGGAGGTACCCAATTCTGCATTTTCTACGTTACGACTCCCCCCTACGATGATCCCCTTAACAGTGCTTCAGCGCTTTTTCACGGCAATGCTATGATCGTGTTCGCAACAATCGTGGCTGTCGCAAGATTCAATCACCGAACACTCTGCGCAAAGGCCATGGGCCTCGACCACCGAATGCCGTAGGGCAAAACCGGAGTCTTTCGCCAGCTTGCTCAGACGTTCTTCAATACCGTCGGTGGTTTTCTCGGTAACCAGTCCACAGCGATCGCAGATAAACAGCGCCGAGGTGTGGCTTGGCTCTTCAAAATGATGGCAGACCACATAACTGTTGGCGGATTCCACGCGGTGGATAAATCCCTGCTCCAGCAGAAAATCCAGTGCCCGATAGACCGTAGGCGGTTTGGCCTGCGGTTCGGTTTTGCGCAACAGGTCGAGCAGGTCATAGGCGCTGATGGCACCAGGTTGCTCCGTCATTAAACGCAACACTTCAAGCCGCTGCGGTGTCAGCCGAACGCTACGTTGCTGACATAACTGTTCAGCCTGGGTAAGGAGTTTTGCCGTAGTGGTTGAATTCATCGCGACGTCTCTGCATAAATAGAATACTGATTTTATCATGCTTCTGGAAAATCGCCGAGAGGCATGCGGCAGAACGAGCGGGCACAGCCGATGCTGAATCTTTGTTCTGTGATATAATCTGCGGTTCATTCTCGGTCTTATTGCCGAACTACGGTGGATCAGCAAGTTAAGCGCTGTTCTCCCCAAGGCAAAAGACGGGTCCGCCATAAGCCTTTTTCAGTGAATTTCAGGTCGATGTCAGAGATTACTCATCCAGATAAGCAAACCCTCGTATCAGCGGATGCTGAGACGTCTTTATCGCGCTTTTCAACACAGCGTTTCTCCATTGCCCCCATGCTGGACTGGACCGACCGCCATTGCCGTCATTTCCATCGTCTGATGAGCCGCGAAGCGCTGTTGTATACAGAGATGGTGACCACGGGTGCAATTATTCACGGTAAAGGTGACTATCTGGCGTTTGGCGAACAGGAACATCCTGTTGCCTTGCAACTGGGTGGCAGCAATCCGCAGGATCTGGCGACCTGTGCCAAACTGGCGGAACAGCGTGGCTATGACGAAATCAATTTAAATGTCGGCTGCCCGTCAGATCGCGTGCAAAACGGCATGTTCGGTGCCTGTTTGATGGCTCAGGCTACATTGGTGGCCGACTGCATTAAGGCCATGCGCGATGTGGTCTCCATTCCGGTGACGGTAAAAACGCGTATTGGCATCGACGATCAGGACAGCTATGAGTTCCTGTGCGATTTTGTGCATCAGGTCTCGACGCGGGGTGAGTGCGATACCTTTATCATCCATGCGCGTAAAGCCTGGCTGTCAGGGTTAAGTCCTAAAGAGAACCGTGAAATCCCGCCGCTGGATTATCCGCGGGTTTACCAGCTTAAACGTGATTTCCCGCAACTGACGATGGCCATTAACGGTGGTATCAAGACGTTGGAGGAAGCCAAACTGCATTTACAGCATATGGATGGCGTGATGGTGGGCCGCGAGGCTTATCAAAACCCGTCAATGCTACTGGATGTCGATAGCCAACTGTTTGGCGCTCAGGCTAACCCTCTCACCGGGCCTGACGTTATCCGCGCCCTCTATCCTTATATTGAGGCCGAGCTGGCTAAAGGGACCTATCTCGGACATATCACCCGGCATATTCTTGGCCTGTTCCAGGGGATCCCGGGAGCACGGCAGTGGCGCAGACATTTAAGCGAAAATGCCCATAAGCCAGGGGCAGGGGTGGACGTTGTCGAGCAGGCGTTAATGATGGTCACTCGTCCACAGCAGACGTCGGAATAAATTCACCAATAGTTGGTTTTTTTAACCACATTATTTTACCTGCTCACGCGGCAGGTAAAATAACACTCATAAATTCAAAGTATTAAAAATCACTTCAGTTGGCATGCTTCTTGAAAGTACTTGATATCACGATCGCGTTTTCCCGGCGAAAGTTTTTGCTGCGGCAGGCGAATTGCCGCCTGCTATTGTTGTTTGAGGAGTGATGCCATGTTGGAAGTATTATTTGTGCTCGGCTTTTTCTTTATGCTGTTGCTGACCGGCATTTCGTTGCTGGGGATGATTGCGGCGCTGATAGTCGCTTTTGCCCTGATGATGTTTGGTGGCTTGCTGGCAATTGTTATAAAAATGTTGCCATGGTTGATCCTGGCGGTGGTCGCGGTATGGATCTATCGGGCGGTCAAGCAGCCGGAAAAACTGCGTTATAACCGTCGCCGCTGGCCTTAAAGGTGGCACTTGCGGCTAACCAAGTATAAAATTCTGTCTTATCAGCGTGATAAGCTACGGCCATTCGTTAAGGGAAATGTAATATTTCAGTCATAACTTTTACTTATGTGGGATTGATCACAGCTTGAACGATAAAATGCTATTGGTGCTAATTAATCATATTTTTTAACATTGTTGGCTGTTAGGATGGATGTATCGTGAAACACGAAATGCTTTCATCACCCTCTGGCGAGGTGCAAAAATAGTTGCTTAAGCAACATCGTCTCTCCAGATTTACCTTGCAGTAACCTACAGGCAGTACCGTCCCGACCTGGCGTAATGGCAGTCAGGACAGCATAAGAGGGCTCCCTAATCGGAGCCCTTTTTGCATGCAAAGATCGCTGCGTTATCCGCGAGTATCTAAAGGGTTATTTCCCCGGTATCAACAAGCTTGAACCTGTGGTTGCCCGGCTTTCCAGCGTCTGATGGGCGGTTCTTGCCTGGGAAAGCGGAAACTTCTGCGCTTCTTTGACATCCACCTTGATGGCACCGCTGGCGATCAGCGAGAACAGCTCCTGACTGGCGGCCGTCAGCTCCTGCAGATTGGTGACATAGTTATTAAGGGAAGGGCGGGTAACAAACAGCGAGCCTTTCTGATTGAGGATTGCTAAATCCACACCGGTAACCGGTCCGGAGGCGTTGCCAAAACTGACCAGCAGACCTTGACGCTGCAGACTGTTTAACGAGTCCAGCCAGGTGCTTTTGCCCACCGAATCATAAACCACGGAGACTTTCTCACCCTGTGTCAGCTCGGCAACGCGGGCGGCGATATCTTCTTGGTGATAATTGATGGTGGCCCAGGCACCGGCCTCTTTGGCCAGTGCGGCTTTTTCGTCCGAACCGACGGTACCGATCAGCCTGGCTCCGAGCGCTTTGGCCCATTGGCAGGCGATCAGACCGACGCCCCCGGCCGCCGCGTGGAACAGGAAGGTATCACCGGCTTTGATTTTATGGGTCTGAAAGAATAAATAGTACACCGTCAGGCCCTTCAGGAAGGAGGCTGCGGCTTGCTCAAAGCTGATGCTGTCCGGCAGGATCGCCGCTTTCTGTGCCGAGAGCGTATGAAACTCGCTGTAGGAGCCAAGCGGTGCCTGGGCATAAACCACGCGATCGCCAACCTTGATATGGGTCACCCCGGCACCGACTTTGCTGACCACGCCAGCCGCTTCGCTACCCAGTCCGGAAGGAAAGGCGGCGGGGGCATAGAGCCCGCTGCGTACATAGGTATCAATATAATTGATGCCGATAGCTTTATTCTCAACCTGGATTTCGCCTTCGGCGGGATCTTGTGGTTGAAAATCAACATACTCTAAAACGTCGGGTCCACCTGTCGAGCTAAATTGAATGCGCTTGGCCATATGATATTCCTTGTGAACGAGTTTGAATTTTACCCTACGCCAATTGAATGCCACGATCTAGTCAGCCAGTGCGGCGGTTAAGACCGTTTGGAAATGAGGCATCACAAGGAATTATAATTGGGTATACTGACGCGTTATCAGCGTTCGTCCTGACTCTCAGGCCGGCGTGGCCAAGCCGGTTATTCAAAGTAGGAAAGTATTCACCAATGGCAGGAAACAACAGACCCACCAACAAACCGAACGAAACCCGCGACCGTCAGATGGAGGGGTTAAAGCTTCCACCTCATTCATTAGAGGCCGAGCAGTCTGTGCTTGGCGGGTTAATGCTCGATAACGAGCGTTGGGACAACGTGGCCGAACGCGTCGTCAGCAATGACTTTTTTAGCCGTCCGCATCGCCTGATTTTTACGGAAATGCAGCGATTGCTGGAAATGAGCAAGCCTATCGACCTTATCACGCTGTCTGAATCCCTCGAGCAGAAAGGGGATTTGGATTCGGTGGGCGGTTTTGCCTATCTGGCTGAATTATCAAAGAACACTCCCAGCGCCGCCAATATTGGTGCCTATGCCGATATCGTCCGTGAGCGCGCCGTGGTGCGTGAAATGATTTCGGTGGCCAATGAAATCGCCGATGCCGGCTATGATCCCCAGGGACGCAGCAGCGAAGACCTGCTGGATCTCGCCGAATCACGGGTATTCCAGATTGCCGAAAGCCGTGCCAATAAAGACGAAGGCCCGAAAAGCGTTGACCGCATTCTGGAAAGCACCGTCGCGCGTATTGAAGAGTTGTTCCAGCGCCCGCACGATGGCGTCACCGGCGTGTCTACCGGCTACAGCGATCTGGATAAAAAAACCGCGGGTCTGCAAAAATCAGACTTGATAATCGTCGCCGCTCGTCCTTCAATGGGGAAAACCACCTTCGCCATGAACCTGTGCGAAAATGCGGCCATGATGCAGGAAAAACCGGTGCTGATCTTCAGTCTGGAAATGCCCGGCGACCAGTTGATGATGCGTATGCTGGCATCACTGTCACGCGTTGACCAGACCCGTATTCGTACCGGCCAGCTCGACGATGAAGACTGGGCGCGCATCTCCAGTACCATGGGGATCCTGCTCGAAAAACGTAATATGTATATTGATGACTCCTCGGGTCTGACGCCAACGGAAGTGCGTTCCCGTGCGCGGCGTATTTTCCGCGAACACGGCGGCCTGAGCCTGATTATGATCGACTATTTGCAGTTGATGCGCGTTCCTTCGCTGTCGGACAACCGCACCCTGGAAATTGCCGAGATCTCCCGCTCGCTGAAAGCGTTGGCCAAAGAGCTGCAGGTGCCGGTTGTCGCCCTGTCTCAGCTTAACCGTAGCCTTGAGCAGCGTGCCGATAAACGCCCGGTCAACTCCGACCTGCGTGAATCAGGCTCCATCGAGCAGGATGCCGACTTGATCATGTTTATTTATCGTGACGAGGTCTATCACGACAACAGTGACGAGAAAGGCATTGCGCAGATTATTCTTGGTAAGCAGCGTAACGGCCCTATCGGTACGGTGCGTTTGACGTTTAACGGCCAGTGGTCGCGCTTTGATAACTATGGCGGCCCGCAATACGACGAAGACTGATCGGTTACCGGGCTAGCTTACTTGCCAGCTTGTGTCCGGGCAGTGCTCACCCTCCTCACGTACCGATGTACGCTGCGGTTGTTGCGCGCTGGCCGCATGCAATCTGCCTGCGCCGCTGACGCCCTGACGATCGAATAAAGAAAAACATCAAAATCATTAAAAGGACAAGTAATGAAAGCGGCTACAGCAGTGATCGATCGCTGCGCTCTGCGTCATAATCTGCAATGCATCCGGCATGTGGCACCGCAAAGTCGGGTGGTGGCAGTCGTGAAGGCAAACGCTTATGGACACGGTCTGATTGAGGCCGCGCGCAGTTTACAAGATGCGGATTACTACGGCGTTGCCCGCCTGAGTGAGGCGCTGGCGCTGCGTGAAGGGGGGATCCTCAAGCCGATTTTGCTGTTGGAGGGGTTTTTCTCCGCCGATGAGTTACCGCTGCTGGTAGCCCATGGCCTGGAGACGGCGGTGCACAGCGAGGAACAGCTGGCGGCGTTGGAAAACGCACAACTTGCTGCCCCGCTTAAAGTGTGGATGAAGATTGATACCGGCATGCACCGCCTGGGCGTCTCTCCCGAGCATGCCGAGGCGTTTTACCAGCGTCTGTCGCAGTGTGCCAATGTGGTTCAGCCGGTCAATATGATGAGTCATTTTAGCCGTGCCGATGAACCCGAAAGCGATTACACCCTGCAACAGTTGGCCTGTTTTCAAAGGGTAGCCAATAACAAGCCGGGCTTGAAGTCAATTGCCGCCTCCGGTGGCACTCTGCTGTGGCCTGCTGCCCATCTGGATTTGGTGCGCCCGGGGATTATCCTCTATGGCGTATCACCTTTGGGCATGCCTGACGCCAGCCATTTTCACTGTCGCCCGGCGATGACCCTGAGTTCAAGCCTGATCGCCGTTCGTCAGCACCGCGCCGGCGATCCGGTGGGATATGGCGGTACCTGGGTTAGCCCGCGCGATACTCTGTTGGGTGTAGTGGCTATCGGCTATGGTGACGGTTATCCTCGCAGCGCACCCACGGGGACGCCGGTAAGAGTGAATGGTCGCGAAGTGCCGATTGTCGGACGTGTGTCGATGGATATGATTTCTGTCGATCTCGGCCCCGATGCGCAGGATTGCGTGGGTGACGAAGTGATCCTCTGGGGGGAGGGCTTGCCGGTAGAACGTATTGCCGAAGCGACCGGTATTAGTGCCTATGAATTGATCACCGGTTTGGCCGCACGGGTGGTTCGTCTTTATTGCGGCGAGTAATAACCAGCGGGGGCGAACCTGGCCCCCATTATTTATGCATAATGACCGTCATTAATATGCCAAAATAAATCAACAGCATCATTTTCGGGTTGCTGCCGTCACGGGTAATAACCTAATAACCGCCCGAATGATGCAATATAGCGGGGAACCCTCAGTGACTCAGAGAAGGAAAAGACCCTGAGTGTTCAAAGAAACTCTGCGGGACATAATTACCGATCTCTTTTTCATGACAATATTCGATAATACTCCGCCGGTTGCAAACTCCAGATTTTTTATAAATACTCTGGGTGATATTACAAATAGTTCTCGGTGATAAATGCAATTTTTGGGCAGTATCTATACTGGAAAATCCGTGTAGCACATAAAAAAGCACTTCCCATTCTCGGGTGGTGAACATATCTGATGGCGGGCTAAAAACCAGTGAGGTGGGCGTTTTTATTTTGCTTAAATGCGTTAGCGTAATATGCTCCACCGGCCTGCCATGGAAGATGGTTCCTCGTGATATTCCCGTTTTATCCAGCAAGGGATATTTATCAAAAAACCACGGTTGAAAATAGGTATGTCCCTCAAAAGGGTGTATTTCAACCGAGGTAATACGATCCTGCAACATTTCTACTTTTCGGTCATGCAGCTGAAACGCCGCCTGAAACTCGGCCGTGGGGGCAGGCAGTTCGCCATCCAGGCGACCCTCGACGCTGAAATGAGCGGGTAAGGCCAGCAATTTATGATAGCGGGGGTTGGCATAGATAAATCGAGACAGATGATCTTTCGCTCCCCAAGGCTCTGCGCTGTCTTGCCAAAAAGATATTAATAACTTGAGTGAGTTAAAGAGACTGCTTTTCATTATATTTCCTTTTGAAGGCGCGGTTTTTTCTTATCGTGTTTCTAATTTTGGCATTTCCTCGTTCGTCAATAAATCGGCTAGGCCATATCTCCTGAGGAGAAAGGCCGATAGCTTCCGCGATGATGATTTCTCCTTTTGGCCATGGACGTATTAATGTGTTGGAGAGGGTGCTGGCCGAAAGTCCGTTTTCCCTGGATAACGCAGACAGGGAGCCTTTTACCTTTCGCACAGCGGCCAAGATATCTTGTCGATGCCAGTCTTTATTCAATCTTGATTTACTCCCTATTCTTTTATGCGAATAAATTATTGAATCTATTAAGTTGCTTGGCAATTTATTCGAACTTGTTCTGATTAATTTCCTGTATTACTTTAAGGCGAGCAATTTCAATTTCTTGATTTTTGTTGCGGAAGGTTTTAGGTATTAGATAACGATTTAATCATATCGTCCAGTTCATTATCTACTCTATATGACGCGAAAAAATGTCATAGACGCGATGTTTCTGACTTAATGATCGGAATATACAACGATTTCCCCGCCAGCCGTTCTCCTCCGGCGAGGTAATCATTAAAGGATTTAATTATCGTTTTTCGCCGTCGCCAACCATTGGCTGACAATCTGCTGATAATCGCCCTTGGCTTTGCTTAAATGCAGCCACTGATCGACATACATTTTCCAGCTAATATCATCTTTAGGTAACAGATAGGCCTTTTCACCGTATTGCAGCGGTTTTTTCACGTTAACGGCGCAAAGTTTGGGGAAACGTTTCTGCTGGAACTGTGCCTCTGAGGCATCGGTGATCATCACATCGGCCTTGTTATCCAGCAACTGCTGGAAAATGGTGACGTTATCGTGAAACAGCTCCAGATGGGCATTGGGCAGATAAGCACGAGCAAAGGCTTCGTTGGTGCCGCCAACGGGTTCGATCAAACGAACGCCGGGCTGGTTAAGCTGGGCGATGGTCTGATACTTATGCACGTCTTCACAGCGTACAAAGGGAATTTTGCCATCTTGTGCCAACACATCGGCAAACCAGGCTTTTTGCTGGCGTGCCAGCGTGACTGAAACCCCGCCCATGGCAATATCACATTTGTTGGACGTCATATCTTGCATCATGGTTTTCCAACTGGTTTTTACCCAGTTCACCTTGACGCCGAGGCTGGCTGCCAGCGATTGCGCCATGGCAATATCAATCCCTTCATATTGACCATCGGGGCGCAAATAGCTGTAAGGTTTGTAATCGCCGGTGGTGCAGACATTAAGCGATCCTTTCTGCAGCACGCGATCAAGATGGGAAGAGGTGCCTTCGGCCTGAGCCGTGGCGGTACCTGCGGCCAGCAGGGTGAGAAACAGCAGCGTTTTTTTCATGACATTTCCTTGTTGACGACGACGCTATGCAAGAGAGCATAAACAAGCTCGCAGGCAATGATTTACACCTTGCTAAAATAATGAACGCAAGTATAAGAAAAAAAAGCCGATAAGTAATGGTCAGGCAGTGTTAATCGTGCAGTGGACAAGTATCTGGCGGCATTTGCCAGCTCAGGCATAAATGGTCGGTTCAATGAATAAAAAACTGATAGTCTGTGAGTCAGGGAAGACCCGGGGGAATAACGCTTTGCCCCCTGGCAGGCAATTCCCTGTTGGTTAAAAAATAATAAAACGGGTAAGCAGCTATGTATAGCATTGATGATTATGACTTGAAAATCTTGACCTTATTGCAAGCCAATGGTCGTTTAACCAACCAGGAACTCAGTGAGATTGTGGGTTTATCTGCGTCGCAGTGTTCACGCAGAAGAATTAGCCTGGAGCAGCAGCAAATGATCCTCGGCTATCACGCCAGACTGGCACCAGAAGCGCTGGGTTTGGGGATGATAGGGTTGATAGAGGTTAGGTTAATCAATCACTTGCCTGAGTATGTCGCCAGCTTTAACCAGATGCTGGAAGAAGTGGATGCCATTATCGATGCCTATAAAACCACGGGCGATGCCGACTATTTATTAAAAGTGGCGGTGGCCGATCTGGCCGGATTAAGTGCGCTTATCAGCCATATTCTTTCTGTGCATAAAAGTGTTGCCCATGTAAAAACCTCGGTGGTGCTTAATCGTATCAAAGAAAATGGCTTATTAACGTTGCCGGATTAAGCCCTATCGCAGGCGTCATCGCCGTGAACCAGATTGGTGCGCTTTCACCAATCTGGTGCATAAAAACTGTATTTAATGCGTGAAGTAACTTAAATATTGTCGCTTATTGCGTGAGTTGCGTATTTTATTACGCTTTAATGAATAAAATGCGCAAAAGCCATTGCCTTATTTATCTCTGTCGTTAATTATCTTTTAAAGTTAACTCGCTTCAGCAGGCCCATCTCGGCCTGTGGGGTATTTTTTTGATTTTTTAAGGCAACAGGTATTTTTATGGATAACAGCGATAACATTGCGCCGCCGCGTATTGCCCACACCTGGGTGGAAGACGTGTTGGCTATTGTGATGGGGACTCTGATGGTCTCTTTTGGCGTGATAATGTTGCGTCAGGTTGGCGCGTTGACCGGCAGTACCGCGGGCCTGGCTTTTCTGGTGCACTATCTGACCCATTTCTCTTTTGGCGCGGTATTTTTTACGATCAATTTACCTTTTTACTATTTGTCTATCCGCCGTATGGGCTGGGCTTTTACCCTCAAAACCTTTAGCGCCGTGGCGCTGGTCTCGGTCTTTACCAGCCTGCATCCGCTGTTTGCACATTTTGACCACCTGGAACCCTTCTACGCGGTACTCTTTGGCAATGTCATTATGGGCATGGGCTTTATTGTGTTGTTCCGCCATAAGGCCAGTCTCGGGGGCATGAATATTCTGGCGTTGTATTTACAGGATAAATACGGCATCCGCGCCGGAAAACTGCAGATGGCCGTCGATTTTGTGATTGTGCTGGCCTCGCTGTTTGTCGTCAGTCTGCCGATGCTGATCGCCTCGATAATGGGGGCCTTTGTGCTTAATCTGATCATTGCCATGAACCACCGTCCGGGGCGCTACCTGGTGTAACGCGCTTTAATCGGAATTGATATGTTCGCGGCAGTAAAGTTTTTTGTAGGCGGCGGGGGTCAAGCCGAGGGTTTTTCTGAAGATACGGCGAAAATAGGCGACATCGTTAAAACCGGTGCGCATGGCGATCTCGGCAACGCTGTCGCTGGCGGTCAACAGCAATTTTTCTGCGGCACTGACCCGCTGTTTATGCAGTGCTTCCGTCAGGGTCATCTGAAAGGTCAGGCGAAATACCCGCCCAAGATAGTCGGCATTGCAATGCAGGCGCGTGGCCAACTCTCTGGCTGCCAGCGGCTGATGATAGTGGGTCAAAATCATTTGCCGCGCTTTATAGGCTAACGCCACCCCTGCGCCTTTTGGCTCAATGTTATCGGGCCAGGCGCGGGCAACCTCTTGCAATAACAACAGTAACAGCAATTCCTGCGCCTGATTTCCATTGCCACGCTCCTGCTCATGCAGGAATAACCGGAAGAGGGTGATTAGTTTATCCACTTCTCTTATTTTACAGTGTTGTGGAATATTGAGCTGTAAACAGGGATCTTTTTGCTGTTGTGGTAAAATATCGAAGTGCAGCCAATAAAATTTTAATTCCGGATCAAAATTCTCCAGCCCTTTATGTTCCCGCCCGGGAAATAAAAGCAAACTTTCCCCCTGATTTAATTTGAAATCTTTATTTCCTTCGCGCAGCGCCAGCGTTCCCTGTAGCACAAAAATCAGTTCATGGGAGCTGAGAGTACGTGTCGGATGCGTTCCTATCCCGCGAGAAATAAACAGGCCGCCATTTTGTACTTTTACCGGGTAGTTAACGGATATTTTTAGCATTTTTACTCACTAAAATAACGAGTTATCATCTATTTTAGCATGGCTTTTTGCGGTGATTTCAACTGCCGCCGGAGAATTTGATCCGCTTCACAGTTTAATATTTAGGTCGGAATCGTGCCGTTTAACTACTCAACTCACCCCTTGTTGCTCCATCGGGCTTATGCCAAATTAAATTCAGGCCTGATAAAGATATTCTTAATCTGAGGTGGTGATTATTTCATTGGCTCAGAACTCACCTTTCTTATTGCTTATTTACTGTTTAAATAAAGCGAGGAAAATACCCATGCCAACCGTTTCGATTGATACTGGCCATGTTCCAGTCAAAGAAGATGGCAGCGAAATTGCCGTCGGTAATCATTTATCTGTCAGTGAAAAAATAGGTTACGGTTTGGGTGATGCAGGCGGGACTATTATTACCTGCCTGATTGCCAACTTTCTTACCTTTTTTTATACCGATATCTTTGGCCTGACCCCGGCCATTGTCGGCACCCTGTTTATTACTCTGCGGGTGATTGATGCGGTCTCGGATCCGCTGATGGGCATCCTCGCTGACCGGACACAAAGTCGCTGGGGCCGTTTTCGTCCGTGGCAGCTATGGATCGCTCTGCCGATTGGCGTGGTCGGATTTCTGACCTTTAGCGTGCCGGGTTTTGGGGGCGATGCCAAAATTGCCTACGCATTTTTTACCTATTTTCTGCTGTCTATTTCCTACACCGCCATCAACGTGCCTTATTGCGCGATGATCAACACCATGACCACCGACCATCGGGAAGTTATGTCCTGTCAGGCCTGGCGCTTTGTGTTGTGCGGTGTCGCCGGATTTATGGTGTCGGTGGGATTACCCTGGTTAGTGCAACTGCTGGGCAAAGGCAATCTGGTGGTGGGCTATCAGCAGGGCGTCGGTTTGCTTTGTGTGGTGGCGGTGGTGATGTTTCTTTGGTGTTTTTTCACCGTGCGCGAACGTTTGCCCCTGGCGCTGCTCGGCCAGTTCAGTATTCGTCAGCATATTCGCGGCATGCTGAAAAACGATCAATTGCTGCTGGTATTGCTGATGTCATTCCTGCTGATCAATGTCTTTAACTTGCGCGGCGGTGGTTATATGTACTTTATCACCTATGTGCTGAAAGGCGGTGCCGGCTATGCCTCGCTGTTTTTTGGCATGGTGACGCTGGCATCCATTTTGGGGGCGGTGATTGTTAACCAACTGACCAAATTTATTGATAGCGTCCGCCTCTATCTGCTGACCAATCTGCTGTTGGCGGTGTTCTCCTTGTCGCTGTGGTTTGTCCCGGTGGGTGAACAATGGCAGTCCCTGTGGCTGGGCATTATTTTTGTCCATTGCGTGATCCTTGGTTTTACCTTGCCGTTGCACTTCTCCCTGATGGCGTTTGCTGATGACTACGGTCATTGGAAAAACGGTATTCGTTCATCGGGCATGAACTTCGCTTTCAATCTGTTTTTTATCAAGCTGGCCTGGGCATCCAGTGCCGGGATCATCAGCATCGTATTTATTGTGGTGGCCTATCACGCCGGGGCGGCAAACCAGACCCCTGCGTCGCTAACCGGCATCACCCTGCTGGAAACCCTGCTGCCGGCGGTGCTGCATCTGCTGCTCGCCTTTACCCTTCGCTTTTGCAAGCTCGACAATCGCCTGCTGATAAGAATGTCGACTGAATTAGCCAGTAAAATTTGATTTTTTAACCTTATTATCAGGAGGTTGTATGCCATTTTCTCCCGTGGAACAGCTTGAAGTCCCGTTACAAAAGGTCAATATCACCGATGCGTTCTGGCTGGAATATCAGCGGCTGGTCAAGGATGTTGTCGTGCCCTATCAGTGGCTGGCGCTTAACGATGAAGTGGCGGACGCCGAGCCTAGTCATGCCATTGAAAACTTTCGTATCGCCGCTGGTCGCAGCGACGGTGAATTTTATGGCATGGTCTTTCAGGATAGCGACGTGGCCAAATGGCTGGAAGCCGTTGGCTATTTGCTGGCCAAATCTGCCGATCCGGCGTTGGAAAAAACCGCCGATGAGGTGATTGAGCTTATCGGCGAAGTGCAACAGCCTGACGGTTATCTCAATACCTATTTTACGGTTAAAGAGCCGCAACAGCGTTGGAGCAATCTGGCGGAATGCCACGAATTATATTGCGCGGGCCACCTGATCGAAGCCGGTGTCGCCTATGCGCAAGCCACGGGCAAAACCCGCCTGTTGGAGATTGTCTGTAAACTGGCCGATCATATTGCCCGGGTGTTTGGGCCAGGCGAGCAGCAACTGCACGGTTATCCGGGGCATCCTGAGGTGGAGCTGGCATTGATGCGCTTATATGAAGCCACCGGTGAACGTCGTTATCTCGAACTGACGCGTTACTTCGTTGAGCAGCGTGGAACGCAGCCCCATTTTTACGATATCGAATATGAAAAACGCGGCAAAACCTCGCACTGGAACACCTACGGCCCGGCGTGGATGGTGAAAGACAAAGCCTACAGCCAGGCCCATTTGCCGATTGCGCTACAGCAAACCGCCATCGGCCATGCGGTGCGTTTTGTGTATCTCTATGCCGGTGTCGCTCATCTGGCGCGATTGAGCCAGGATCAGGAAAAACGCGATATCTGCCAGCGGCTGTGGCAAAACATGACCCAGCGGCAGATGTATATTACCGGCTCTATTGGTTCGCAAAGCAGTGGCGAAGCCTTTAGCAGCGATTACGATTTGCCTAACGATACCGCGTATACCGAAACCTGCGCCTCGATCGGCTTGATGATGTTCGCCAACCGGATGTTGCAAATGGGTGCCGACAGCCAGTATGCCGATGTGATGGAGCGGGCGTTATATAATACAGTGCTGGCAGGGATGGCGCTGGATGGTAAACACTTTTTTTATGTTAATCCGCTGGAAGTCCATCCGGTCTCTATACCGTTTAATCATCTCTACGATCATGTTAAACCGGTACGTCAGCGCTGGTTCGGTTGTGCCTGCTGTCCGCCGAATATTGCCCGTCTGCTGGCTTCGCTGGGTCACTATATTTATACCCAACGCCCGGAAGGGATTGATATCAATCTCTATATTGGCAGTGATGCCGAAATCCAAATTGGCGAGCAAAGGCTGCACCTCCGACAGTCGGGCGGCTATCCGTGGCAGGATCGCGTGTTGATTGAAATTGACTGTGACTGCCCGCTGGCGGCGACCATTGCGCTGCGTTTACCGGACTGGTGTGCCGATCCCCAGATCTCGCTAAACGGCACTCCTCTACAGGTCGCTCCTCAGGTTCAGCGCGGCTATTTACGACTGACGCGGCAATGGTGCAGCGGCGATCGCCTGGAACTGACGCTGCCGATGCCGATCACCCGGGTGAAAGGTAATCCACTATTGCGCCATGTGGCCGGAAAAGTCGCCATTCAGCGCGGTCCGTTGGTCTATTGTCTGGAACAGGCTGACAATGGTTCCGAGTTGCATAACCTGCAATTACCGGCAGATGCGCCATTCAGTTTGCTGGCCGGGAAGGGGATGCTAAGCGGTAAAACCTTGCTGCAAGCCTCTGGTTTACGGATCAGTGCCAGCGATGCCGCGCAGCAGCCGTTATATCGCTTTAATCCAGCCCCGGCCGAAATGCAGCCACAAACCCTGACTTTTGTGCCCTATTTTACCTGGGCCAATCGCGGCGAAGGGGAAATGCGCGTCTGGGTGGACGAAAAATAACGGTGAGGGCTTTTTTTCTCTGCCGCGGCACCAGGATTTTACAGCACATTTTAGCAACATAAATGTGCTGTTATGGGACGATATTTGTTAGTCTAGATGACAACAAACACAGCCGTAAATCGTCGGTGCGTTACTATGCCAACCCCCGCTGCCGGGGGTTGTAGCCGGTCCGAGAAAAGAAATCCAAGGAGAAATACACCGTGTTCCAACATGTTGATGCTTATGCTGGTGACCCTATTCTGTCGCTGATGGAAAGCTTCAAGAACGACCCAAGAGAGAAAAAGGTAAACCTGAGTATCGGCCTGTACTATGACGATAAAGGGATTATCCCCCAGCTGAATGCTGTCGAGGCGGCTGAAAATCAGCTGAATGCCCAGGCGCAATCGGCGTCGGTCTATCTGCCAATGGAAGGGCTGGCGGCTTATCGCGGCAGTGTGGCACAACTGTTGTTTGGCGCTGAACATCCGGCCTTGCAACAGCAGCGTATTGCCACCATCCAGACCGTGGGTGGTTCGGGTGCGTTGAAAGTGGGCGCCGATTTCCTCAAGTTTTATTTCCCTAATTCCGAAGTCTGGGTCAGCGATCCGACCTGGGATAACCACGTCGCCATCTTTGCTGGTGCAGGTTTCAAGGTGCATACCTACCCGTACTTTGATGCCGAAAAACTGGGCGTCAACTTTGCCGGGATGATCGACAAGCTGCAAAGCCTGCCGGCGCAAAGCATTGTCTTGCTGCATCCATGTTGCCATAACCCGACGGGCTCCGATTTGACTGCCGCCCAGTGGGATCAGGTGATTGAACTGGTAAAACAGCGTGAGCTGATCCCGTTCCTGGATATTGCCTATCAGGGCTTTGGTCAGGGCATGGACGATGATGCCTATGCACTGCGTGCCATGGCAGCGGCAGGCGTCAATATGCTGGTCAGCAACTCCTTCTCGAAGATTTTCTCGCTGTACGGTGAGCGCGTTGGGGGCCTGTCAGTGGTTTGTGAAAACCGCGAGGCGGCTGATCGGGTTCTGGGACAGTTAAAGGCCACGGTACGTCGCAACTACTCAAGCCCGCCAAGCTTTGGCGCTAAAGTGGTGGCGACCGTGCTTAACGATAGCCAGCTCAAGGCGCAATGGCTGGCGGAAGTGGAAGCGATGCGCACGCGTATTATTGAAATGCGTCAGACACTGGTCAACAGCCTGAAAAACGCCTTGCCGGGCCGCAACTTTGACTATCTGTTGCAGCAGCGCGGCATGTTCAGCTATACCGGCTTTAGTGTGGCTCAGGTCGATCGGCTGCGCGAAGAGTTTGGCGTCTACCTGATTGCCAGCGGACGTATGTGTATGGCCGGACTGAATCACCATAACGTGGAGCAGGTTGCGGCGGCGTTTGCCGCCGTACAATAACGGCGAAGCTGCGCAGCAGGCGTACTCTGCGCAGCAAACTGACTGCTTGCGGCGTGATAAACACTATCACGCCGTTTTTATTGGCTTAAACTTTTACCACTACGCGTCCGCGAATTTCACCTTTCATCAGTCGCTGTGCGGCGTCAATCACCCCATCGAGGGAGATCTCTTCACTGATACTGTCAAGCAAGGGGGTATCGACCAATTCGGCCAGACGTGACCAGGCCTGCTGACGCTCGGCGGCAGAGCGCGTAACGCTATTGATCCCCGCCAGCGTGACGTTGCGTAGAATAAAGGGCGCGACGCTGCCCGGGAAATCCAGCCCCTGAGCCATGCCGCAGGCGGCGACGACACCACTTTCTTTCATGCTGGCACAGACATTGGCCAACGTATGGCTGCCCACTGAATCGATAGCTGCTGCCCAATGCTCTTTTTGCAGCGGCTTACCCGGCGCACTCAGGGTCTGGCGATCGATAATCTCGCTGGCACCCAGTTTTTCCGTCAGATAGGTGGCTTCTTGTGGTCGTCCGGTGGCGGCGGTGACCTGATAACCGAGGCGTGACAGCAGGGCAATGGCAAAGCTGCCGACGCCACCGTTGGCACCGGTCACCAGTACCGGGCCTTTGTCCGGCGTCACACCGTTTTTTTCCAGTGCGATAATGGCCAGCATGGCGGTATAACCGGCAGTGCCGATCGCCATACTGTCTTTCAGACTCAGCGTGGCAGGCACTGCGGTAAGATATTTGGCATCAATCCTGACTTTTTGCGCCAGGCCGCCCCAGGCTTTTTCGCCAAATCCCCAACCGTTAAGCAGTACGCGATCGCCGACGCTAAATTGTGCATTGCTGCTTTGCGCCACGATACCGGCAAAATCGATGCCGGGAACCATAGGAAAACTGCGCACAATGGGACCGCTGCCGGTGATCGCCAGGCCGTCTTTATAGTTAAGGGTTGAATAGTGCACATCAATCAACACTTCACCGGCGGGCAGTTGGCTCTCGTCCAATTCTTTGAGCGTGGTTTGGTACTGATCTTCTGCTTTCTCGATGTAGATTGCTTTAAACATCTTTCACTCCAGAGTGAGACCTAAGATTGGTTAACAGGTAATAGAATTTATTGCGGCAGACCGGCAAGAAAATGGCGAATAAAATTGGCCAGCGGATCGGCGTTGGCATTGAGTTTGGCGCGCATCACCGCGCCTTC
This sequence comes from Rouxiella aceris, assembly GCF_012933545.1. Lineage (GTDB taxonomy): Bacteria > Pseudomonadota > Gammaproteobacteria > Enterobacterales > Enterobacteriaceae > Rouxiella > Rouxiella aceris. Next base: position 50,168 of record NZ_JAADJU010000009.1, read on the forward strand.
CCATCCGGCCCAGAAATAACCGGCCAGCGCATCGCAGTCGGCCTGTGGCGAAAGTGTGCCCTGACGCTGGGCAAGTTGCAGGCATTGGCTCATGCGTTGTTCCCAGCTGTGCAGAATGGTTTTTAGCTGTTGACGATAATCGCCAGGTAAACAGGCCACTTCCTGGCCGAGATTGCCCACCAGGCAACCGCGGGTAAAGGCATATTTCGCCATGCCGCGGGTGGCATCCTCGACAAAAGCGCTAATGCGCTGCAGGGCTGGGAGGTTTTCATCCAGCAGGCATTTGTCCAGCTTATGGGCAAAGAAGCTGGCATAGTTTTCCAGGATCGCCTGCCCGAAGGCCTCTTTGCTGGCAAAGTAGTAGTAAAAGGAGCCTTTCGGCACCCCGGCCTGTTTGAGGATCGCGTCCAGCCCGCTGGCGGCAAAGCCTTGTTCGGTCAGGATCGCCGTGCCGCTGCGGATCAGCGCCTGACGGGTATCTGCGTTTTCGCGCCCGATTTTGGGCGGGCGACCCCGGCGGGGTTTTGTTTGTTCACTAGTCATAGCTGGAATATAGACCGATCGTCTTGTTAAATCAAAAGGTGGCGGCAAGGGGTTATACTTTTAATGATTTTAATCAAAAAGGGAGTCTGTCATGTGGTTACAAAAAGAGCTCAGGCTAAAACAACGTCCGCGCGGGTTTCATCTGGTTACCGATGAGATTTTGCAGCAGTTGCCCGAAATACGGCAGCTTGCCGTGGGCATCTGCCACGTTTTTATTCAGCATACTTCGGCCAGCCTGACCATCAATGAAAATGCCGACCCCACTGTCCGTCAGGATTTCGAAGGCTATTTCAATCGCGCGGTAAAAGAGGATGAGCCGTGGTATCAACACGATTACGAAGGCAGTGATGATATGCCCGCCCACCTCAAGAGCAGTATTCTCGGTTGCAGCCTGACTGTGCCGGTCAGTAACGGCCGCCTGAATCTCGGTACCTGGCAGGGCATCTATCTGTGTGAACACCGTAATCAAGGGGGCGCCAGGCGATTAGTGGTCACCCTCAATGGAGAATAACGTTTTGTTAGCTGGATTGCAGTTGCGCATTTTTTAGCCAGCTATACTTCATTTTCCTACATCACTGCGGAAAAGAGGTTGAATAATGAATCGCACACAGTTAATTGATTACTGCCTGTCCAAGCCGGGGACTGAGCAAAGTACCGAAAACCGCTGGCAGGCCAATCAGATAAAAGTCGCTGGCGTGCTGTTTGCCATGCTGCGCGATATTGAAGGTCATCCGGTGATTGCACTAAAAGCCGGGCAGCAAGCGGCTGAGCAACTGCGTCAGCAGCATCCTGAAATTGTGCCCTGTGATTGCCTGAACAAGGCTCACTGGAACAGCGTCCAGTTGGAGGGGAATTTGCCAGACTCCCATGTCTATTCGCTGATCGATAGCTCCTATCAGCAGGTGGTGGCCGGTCTGTCGGAGGAACAGCGCCAGGCTATTGCTGGTTAGCCGTATCCCAGGTGCCGGTAGCGCGCGTCGCAGGGGAAAACTCTGCCGCGTCTGCCCGCCAGGGAAGCCAGGCCGCAAAGCGCCAGGCCCGCTCAATATGCAGACACCAGAATCGCTCGGCACCGTCAAAGTTCGGCAGGTTTTCTTTTTGCCAGCGTATCTCGGTACGTCCCTGCAAATGCAGCACGTCGCCGTTGTTAAAGTCGAGAAATAGCAGCGCCGCACGCGGCTCCGCCAACATATTTCCCAGCGTATTCATATAACGATTGCCACGGAAATCAGGGATCCACAGCGTATCCCCTTGGCGTTTGATAAAGCCGGGGTTACCGCCGCGATGCGAGATATCCGCGCCGCCGTGGGCATGGGTTGCTACAAAGAAGGTATCGGCACTCTGCAGCATTGTTGATGCGGCGTTATCTAAGGTCGGCAAATGACTGATCGCGGCCGGCTGACGGCTTAGCGGAATGAGCTGCCGTTGCTGAATATATTGCGGGCAGTTGCCAAAGCTTTGTTCAATCTCGATTTCCAGGCGATTTTTATCCATCCTGGTCAGATGACCATTAGCCCGGTTACGTCGGCGATTGCTGAAATCCAGCCCCAGCGCCGCCAGCGGTTTTCCCACTGCCAGCGTGGCGAGCGCCGGGCAATCTGCACGGCGCGGGGCGTTAATGCGCAGATGGCGAGGGTCATAACTGCTGATAAATCCGGGCGTACCACTGAGCACGCTGGCCACCGGCCATCCTTGCGGGTCAAGCGTGGCAATAAACAGCATCGGCAAACCGGCAAAAAAGTCGCGATGTTGCTGCGGCATGGCGCTGCGGATCCCGCTACTGCTCACTGAGTCAAACCCAGCCAGCCATTGCGCGCGTTGTTCATCGACGTGGAACACGGACTGGGTCATCGGTCACTCCTGCGCCGAGTCGGGCAACGGCAGCGGCGGCATGGAGAAAAAGCCGGGCAGCTTTTCAATGCGTGCCAGCCACTGTCTGATAGCCGGGTAGGGCTGCAAGTCAATTCCCCCTTCCGGTGCGGCGGCGATATAGCTATAGCAGGCCAGATCGGCCAGCGTTGGCTGCGCGGTGGCTAAAAACTGGCGGCTGCCGAGATGCTGTTCCAGATGGGGCAACAAGCGGTGAGTGACTGCCAGCGCCGAGGAATAATTTTCTGCAACGCCAAATTGTTTAATCAGACGCGCCGAGCCCGGACCATAGCGCACTTCACCGGCGGCTTTGCCCAGCCACTGTTGCGTCTGCGCCGCCTCGACAGCATCTTGCGGCAGCCAGTGGCTTGCTGGTGCATAGCGTTTGATTAGATAGACCATAATCGCGTTGCTGTCGGCGATCACCTGCTCGCCGTCGACCAGCACCGGCACTTGTCCCCAGGGATTTAACTGCTGGAACTCATTGTTTTTACGCATTTGATTGTCGACCGACACGTAGTCATAGGGTAAATCCAGCATGCGTAATAACAGTTCGACACGATGGCTGTGACCCGAAACCGGCAGGGCGTACAGGGTGATAGTTGACATAGCGATCTCCTCAGTGGTGTTCGCTTAGATTACTCTTGCAATTGATGAATGGGATCCGGGATTATTGAAATTGATAATTTCAATTTCCGGAAGAATAAATGGACCGTTTGGACGAGTTGGCGATTTTTATCGAGGTGTTAAATCACGGCAGCTTGTCCGCGGCGGCGCGCAAACTGCGGCGCTCTGCCCCGGCGGTGACGCGGGCGATTGCCTCGCTGGAGCAGCGTTTTGGCGCGCGGCTGGTGGAGCGCACCACTCGTCGTCTGGCACCCACCGAAGCGGGTTTACGGCTGGCAGAACGTGCGCTGATTGTGCTCAATGCTTATAACGAGGCGCTGCAGGATACCGCCAGCACCCAGCTGAAAGGCCGACTGTGTATTACCGCGCCGGTGGTGTTTGGCCGCCGGTTTGTCGCTGCTGTGGTGATGGAGTTTCAGGCGTTACATCCCGAATTACAAATCGAGCTGCTGCTGAACGACCGCAATCTCGATTTTATCGAGCAGGGTATTGACGCCGCAGTGCGCATCGGCAATTTGCAGGACTCCTCGCAGGTGGCGCGGCGTTTGGGCGAGGTGAGCATTGTGCTGGTGGCCAGTCCGCAATATCTGGCCCGGCAGGGGGTACCGCGTCATCCTGCCGAGCTGAGTCAGCATCAGGTTATTCTCGGCAATATCGGCACTGCCAGCGAGTGGCGCTTTGGTCTCCATGAGGAGGGGCCCCGCGTCAGGCTATCGCCGCATTTGTTGTTTAACGATGTTGAAACGCGTCGGCTGGCGGTTAAAGCAGGAAAAGGAGTAGCCAGATTTTTGTCCTATCAGGTGGCCGATGATCTGGCCGAGGGTTCTTTGGTGAGGTTGTTGCCGGAGTTCGAACCCTTGCCGCTGTCGGTGCAGCTTGTGGTGCAAAATATGCAGCGCATACCACCCAAGGTCAGGGCATTTTGGGACTTTGCCTGGCAAAGATTAAGCCAGTTGCCGCAGCTACAAAAATAAAAAGCGCGAGGTTTTCACCTCGCCAATGTCTTTTATTTGCTTAGAGCGAAATAGCAACATGCTGACCATCCGGCAATTCGACATCAAGGCGCAATGTTGCCCCCATTGAGTCGAAATAACGCTTAAGGGTAGAAAGCTTAAGCTCGCTGCCGCGTTGTTCAATTGCAGCGACGGAAGGCTGGGCAATATTGAGTTTGCGGGCAACCTGAGTCTGAGAAAGTGCCAGCACTTCACGAATTTGTGCCAGGCCAATTTCCAGCTTTATTTCAGAGACTTTGTCTGCAATTCTCTGGCGGCTTTCGGGACTGCGTTGCGCGAGCATCTCTTTAAGAGTGGCCATTATTTATTCTCCAGATTGTGCAGATATTGTCTGAATTCAGCGTCAGCATTGCGGATCATCTGTTGGTAAAATTGCTTCTGGTTAACGCCTGTTTTCACGCCCGCACAGAGTACAACCGCTTTACGTGTCGGATCAAAGGCGAAAAATGCCCGCACAGGGTTGCCTTGATGCTGAATTCTCAGTTCTTTCATATTCGAATAATCAGACATTTTGACGGTATCAACATAAGGACGGCCAAGACTCGGGCCGTACTCACTCAGAATCAGCATCATAGCCAGAATGTCTTCTTGCATCGCTGATGTCTGTTGATGAAACCACTTATCAAAGTGTCTGACGGTGACGACTTCCCATGTCATGCTACACCCCATTTATAGACTACAGCCTATGAAGGGAATATAGACTACAGTCTATAGATGTCAAGCCAAAAAAAGCGCGAGGTTTTCACCTCGCGCTGAGTTTGATGACAACGTTGTCTGTGTGATCGAGATACCCGGGCATAGCACACCTAGGGGCGCTCCGGCGGGCAAGCCCGCTACGACCCCAACGGTGTACTCTCCCTAAAAATGGGTTTTGTCAGCAGTCTGGGCGCGAGGTTTTCACCTCGCGCTCCTGTATTACCGCGCCATGATTAAACGGCTTTAAGGATTTTTTTACTGTGACGTTCCAGCAGTGGCTTAAGGAAGCGCGCGGTATGGGATTGCGCGCACTCGGCCACGGTTTCTGGCGTACCGGAAACCAGGATCTCACCACCGCCGTGACCGCCCTCTGGCCCCAGGTCAACAATCCAGTCAGCGGTTTTGATCACATCAAGATTGTGCTCAATGACCACGATGGTATTACCCTGATCGCGCAACTGGTGCAGTACTTCCAGCAACTGCTGAATATCGGCAAAATGCAGGCCGGTAGTCGGTTCATCAAGGATATACAGCGTTTGCCCGGTGCCGCGTTTCGACAGTTCACGCGCCAGTTTTACCCTTTGCGCTTCACCGCCAGACAAGGTGGTGGCCGACTGTCCCAGACGAATATAGGACAGGCCGACATCCATCAGCGTCTGCAGCTTGCGCGACAGGGCCGGTACGGCATCAAAGAAATCACGGGCTTCTTCGATGGTCATATCCAGCGTCTCGTGAATGCTCTTGCCTTTGTACTTGATCTCCAGCGTTTCGCGGTTATAGCGTTTGCCTTTGCACTGATCGCAAGGCACATAGATATCCGGTAGAAAGTGCATTTCTACCTTGATCACGCCATCGCCCTGACAGGCTTCGCAGCGACCGCCTTTGACGTTAAAACTGAAACGGCCCGGAGTATAACCACGGGTGCGCGATTCAGGTACCCCGGCAAAGAGTTCGCGTACCGGAGTAAAGATACCGGTATAGGTGGCCGGGTTGGAACGCGGTGTACGACCGATCGGGCTTTGGTCGATATCAATGACTTTATCGAAATGCTCCAGTCCCTGAATATCGCGATAAGGTGCGGCTTCGGCAATGGTTGCGCCATTGAGTTGGCGTTGGGCCAGCGGGAACAGCGTATCGTTGATCAGCGTCGATTTACCGGAGCCGGAAACCCCGGTGATGCAGGTAAACAGCCCTACCGGCAGCGTCAGCGTCACGTCTTTCAGGTTATTACCGGTGGCACCAACCAGTTTTAACACCTTGGTGGCATCGGCCGGGACGCGCTGGCCAGGAATGGAGATTTCACGTTTGCCGCTGAGGTATTGCCCGGTAAGGGAGGCCTCGGTGGCCATAATCTCTTCCGCCGTGCCCTCGGCCACGACTTCGCCGCCGTGTACACCGGCACCGGGACCAATATCGATAATATGGTCGGCGGCGCGGATAGCGTCTTCATCGTGTTCTACCACAATCACCGTGTTGCCGAGATCGCGCAGATGGATCAGCGTTTCCAGCAGGCGTTCGTTATCGCGCTGATGCAAACCGATGGAGGGTTCATCAAGCACGTACATTACGCCTACCAGACCGGCACCAATCTGGCTGGCCAGACGGATACGCTGTGCCTCGCCGCCGGACAGGGTTTCCGCTGAACGGGACAGGGAGAGATAATTCAGCCCGACGTTGACCAGAAATCTGAGGCGATCGCCGATCTCTTTGAGGATTTTCTCGGCAATCTGTTTGCGTTGTCCGCTTAGGTTCATGCCGAGGAAAAAGTCCATCGCATGGCCAATGCTGAAATCGGAGATCTCCGGCAGCGTGGTCTCTTCGACAAACACATTGCGGGCTTCTTCGCGCAGACGTGTGCCTTTGCAGGAGGTGCAAGGGCGATTGCTGATATATTTTGCCAGCTCCTCGCGTACCGCACTGGATTCGGTCTCTTTATAGCGCCGTTCCATATTGTGCAGCACCCCTTCAAACGGGTGGCGGCGCACCGAGGTATCCCCACGGTCATTAATATATTTAAATTCGATGGTGTCTTTGCCGGAGCCGTGCAGGATAGCATGCACTACGTCTTCGCTCAGGCTGTTAAAAGGGGCTTCGACGTCAAATTTATAGTGCTCGCCCAGTGAGCGCAGCATCTGAAAATAGTAGAAGTTACGACGATCCCAGCCGCGGATCGCGCCGCCGGCCAGTGACAGTTCCGGATTCTGGATCACCCGTTCCTGGTCAAAAAATTGCTGCACGCCCAAACCGTCACAACTCGGGCAGGCGCCTGCCGGGTTGTTAAAGGAGAACATGCGTGGTTCCAGCTCGCGCATGCTGTAACCGCATATCGGGCAGGCAAAGTTGGCGGAGAACAGCATTTCGTCGGCTTTGGGGTCATCCATATCGGCGACCACGGCGGTACCGCCGGAGAGCTCAAGGGCGGTTTCAAAGGATTCCGCCAGACGCTGTGCCAGATCGTCACGCACTTTAAAGCGATCGACCACCACCTCGATACTGTGTTTTTTCTGTAATTCCAGCTTGGGCGGATCGGAAAGATCGCAGACTTCGCCGTCGATCCTGGCGCGGATATAGCCCTGGGTAGCCAGATTCTCCAGCGTCTTGGTATGCTCGCCTTTGCGATCTTTGACGATCGGCGCCAGCAGCATCAGACGCTGGCCTTCAGGCTGAGCCAGCACATTATCGACCATCTGGCTGACGGTTTGCGCCGCCAGAGGGACACCATGGTCAGGACAGCGCGGCTCGCCCACGCGAGCAAACAGCAAACGCAGGTAGTCGTGGATTTCGGTGATGGTACCGACCGTCGAACGCGGGTTGTGCGACGTTGATTTTTGCTCGATGGAGATGGCCGGTGACAACCCTTCAATATGGTCGACGTCGGGTTTTTCCATTAACGATAAGAATTGGCGGGCATAGGCTGACAGCGACTCGACGTAACGGCGTTGACCTTCTGCATAAAGGGTGTCAAAAGCCAGTGAGGATTTGCCAGAGCCGGATAATCCGGTGACAACAATCAGTTTGTCGCGCGGGATAATCAGGTTGATATTCTTGAGATTATGGGTACGTGCGCCCCGAACTTCGATCTTATCCATTCATCATTCCCGGAATAACATGAAGGCTCACCGTGCCGATGACTGTCCATGATGCGCGCGAGGATCCGGATACCCTTGGTTAGCGATTAACCCGGGTATCTCCGCCCCAGTCACTGCATCTGAATCAGAAAATTGGGCACAGAAAGTACGAAACGAATAAGTATGACACAAAAAAACCTGAATGAATATCCAGTATCCGCGTGCAAATTTGTCGACTCTGTAAAGATTATTGGAATAGGGATTGCGGGTATTATATGACGTCAGCCCATGCTAAAATTCATGGTTTATACTGTATAAAATTAACTCATCAGGAGAGTCGACATGGCCAGCAGAGGCGTAAACAAAGTGATTCTGGTTGGGAATCTGGGTCAGGATCCCGAAGTCCGCTACATGCCTAACGGCGGTGCTGTTGCCAATATCACCCTGGCAACTTCTGAAACCTGGCGCGACAAGGCGACCGGCGAGCAGAAAGAAAAAACCGAATGGCACCGCGTTGTGCTGTTTGGCAAATTGGCCGAAGTAGCGGGTGAATACCTGCGTAAAGGCTCACAGGTTTATATTGAAGGCGCACTGCAAACGCGTAAATGGACCGATCAGGCTGGCGTAGAAAAATACACCACCGAAGTCGTGGTTAACGTCGGTGGCAGCATGCAGATGCTGGGTGGACGTCAGGGCGGCGGCGCACCTGCTGCGGGCGGCCAGGCTTCTGGCGGTCAGGCTGGCGGCCAACAGGGTAGCTGGGGTCAACCTCAGCAGCCACAGGGTGGCAATCAGTTCAGCGGCGGTCAGCAATCTCGTCCTGCTGCACAAAATGCCCCGGCGCAAAGCAACGAACCACCAATGGATTTTGACGACGATATTCCGTTCTAGGATTTACCTAAGACTTTTTTGTAATTAATTATCTATCAAGCCTCTGTTAATACAGGGGCTTTTTGTTTTCCGCGTCCCAAAAGTGTCAAGTCTTAATTGATATGTTCTTAACATACTGTGTACCTTGCAATTATGTAAAGTGTATAGGATATGGGCACATGAAGGATAACTACAGGGTTACAACATTTGTCATGGACAGTGGCGAGCGATACTGCATGGTGGTGGATCGTTCTTCTTGCCTTCCCTTGTATTACCCGGCTCTTTTTTTAACAACCCAAATCCGCAATAGAGGGGATGCTTTTTCAACTATGATAGCGGCAGCTAGTAACCTTGTTGTGCTGCTACGCTTCTTAGATAGTCGCTATTTTAGATAATCCAGATATTGAAAATGGTGCCCAGATTAAACTTCGGGGCAATGATTTCAGCCAGCTTCGCCGTGTTGCCGATAAAAAGTCTATTAAGGCCATTGAGCAAAAAGGCAAAGAAGCTGTGATGTTGGATAATTTGACAACTTTGTTAGGCGGTGGCTTTGGCTAAACACCTGTGAAATAGAGATATTAATGCCATCGTGAACCTGATTCGAGGATGGCAGGAACCAAAGTTGTCTTGGTCAGCAATCTGTGAGGCGGCAGAGCCATTGGTCGGAAAGTTGCCTTCAAGACAATCCCTCAATGCACATGAGGCAATAGTGACTGCCTATCAAGCGAAGAAAGGGGCGCTTAAAGGCCGGGGTTCCAAAAACCCTCGTCCAGCTAGTTTGAACATAGCAGCAGCCAGAATTGTGAATCTTGAAAGTGAGATCGAAGAGCTTAAAGAAGAGAACCGACGGTACAAACAGCAGTTTGTAATCTGGCAATATAATGCGTACAAATATGGAGTGGAAGAGTACCAACTCAATCAGTTGCTACCAAAAATTGATAGGGAGCGAAGCGATGGGGAGAAGCGATAGAAAAAAATCCTAAAGAGATTAACTTCCTTTAAACAAGGATGCTACTATCTATTATTGACATATTACTATGTAATATATTTGGCGTTTGTTAATGGATGTAAGTTTTATGAAAACATATAGCATTGAAATTATAACTCTTTCAGACTCAAACTCCGACTCATTCTTAATAAAGTTATTAGGTGATGTTAAAAATAAATACATTCTTATTGATGGTGGATTGAGGGGGAATGGAAAAAAATCTTTAGAGATAGTGAGTGATGTTTTTAATAATAACGAAGTGATTGACCTCGTTATTTTGACTCATGTTGATTTAGACCATGTTAATGGTCTTTTGTCTATATTCGAAAGCGATATTGTTACTTCTGAAAATATAGGTGGTGTACTTTTTAATGTCCCTCATAGTGAAATTGAAATTAATGCAGTAAAAGAAAAGGCAAGTCAATGTGGATATAAAGAAGGAAATAAACTTCTAGAGTTGATTCTGAAGAAAAATATAAATATTTTCAAGGCGGTAAGCGGCTCCAGTTATCATATTGATAATGATGTTTCAATAGAGATTATTGCTCCTACACAATCTGCATTGGATATAGACCATTTTAATTGGCGCAACACAAACATTGGACATGATGAAAGTGAGGACTATAATAAAGAGAGTTTGCTAAAAGAAAAACATGTAGAAGATACCAAACCTCAGAATGTCTCAAGTATAGTTTGTCTAATTAGTTTCGATAGTAAGGTAATGTTATTTACTGGTGATAGCGTTCCTAGTCAAATTTTAAATGCGGTTAAAGAACCTAGAGCAGTAAATTTTTTCAAAATACCTCATCATGGTAGTAAATATAATATAACATCTGAATTGTTAGAAAAGTTTCCTTCTCCGCTATATCTAATTCCTGGGAATAGGGCTTCGTATCCAAATTTTTATACTATTGCGCTATTAGATGAAAAGGCGCCATGCTCTCAAGTTTATGTACCGAAAGGTAGCTGGGTTCATGCAGATAGGTATAAAGATAGAATAAATTTATCCTTCATTTCATATGAAGCAGGCTCAAGGATTTTATTATGAGTGAGGATATTGGATCTTTGCGTGCCTCACTTGTGCAGGTGAGATCTACACTTACTGGCAGTGGTGTTTGGGTAAATTTAGGTGTTAATGATCATTCATATGTTTTTACAGCCAAGCACAATATCGATGCTGATTGCATAGAAGTTTATAACTTCAAAGGAGAGAAGTTAGATGCTAATTATATTGGTCCTCTAGGTGAATTAGATATATCGATAATAAAAATAAATAGTAGATGTGATAATACTATAAAATTATCGTTGGATAAATCTTCTGACCTTGGCACTGATTCGAAATGCTGGATACTGGGGTATCCTAAAGCATTGCTCAAAACATCTGACAATAAAGATATTTGTCACTCCGGCACTATTTTAATCGATCATGGTGATATTTTTTTCAGAATTGATGAGAATTTGCCTCATGATTTTGACAGAGATCACATTGATGGATTTTCAGGCGGACCAATACTCGAGGTTAATAATGGATCTATATATTTAAAGGGTATAATCACTAATTCTTATGATAATAATTTTTCTTATCCAAGAATTAAAGGTGTGAAATTATTTGATATTTATGATGCTCTTCCTGAAACAATTAAAGACGAGATGGATTGTGAAGATTATGTTCAAAATCTTATTGAACCTTCGATTGAAGCTCTTCAAGGCCATATTGGGAATTACCTTTTAGACGGTGACTTTAGTACTAAGCTAAGAAGAATTGATTTAAATGTTCTTTTAAGTTGTAAATATTTTTATTTGCCAGATGATATGCCTAAATTAACACAACACAATGCTCTATTGAGAAATAATGAATCAATAACATCATACTTACACTCACGGATTCTATCTATGATTATAGATGAGGAGATTACTAATATCTCTATGAATCCAACGTTTTTTGAAGGTGAAAAGGTTTTTACTATTCATACTACTAATTTTACAGAAAAATCTACACTAATTGCTAAGCTTATTACGCAAGATATTAGCTTGGAATATGCTAATGCCAAAATATTGATAATATCTCCAAATGATAGCGACGACTTAAGTTTTGTCCAAAGAGACCGTATATATAAAGTGATAGCAAATTATGCAGAAGGCAAAGAACCTGAGTTATATTCAGAAAATTTCCCCTTTAACAGGAAGAAGATACTCAGAGATTTTTTAGAAACACGTAAAAAAGAAGGAGTGAAGTTTTCAATTTTAAATATTAAGTTTTTAATGAAAATGATTATAGATCATATTGATAATAGACTATATGGTGAAAAATATGATAAAGACCTTCTTAAGCAAGAAATTGCTAAGGTGCTAAGATTGTATGAATAAAATAACTAATAATGACTTAAAATTTGAGGACGTTGATGAGGCAAATAAATTTGTTTCAAAATATAATATTATTCTATTTCAGGACGATGATGATGTGATTATCTGTTATCAATCTTCATCTGAAAAAATAAGGGAACTTTGGGGAAGTGTTGTAGAGGATCTTGCTTATTATTTTCAGTCTAATCTTATTGATGATATTTTGTCAAGGAATTTACTTTTAGTATTTTGTGCAAACGATGATATTGATATCAACACAAAAAAAGAAATTCAATCTAACACATATTGCTGTAGAAAGATTGCGCGAAGTAAAGTTAGTGATCTTGAAGGTGCTATAAAAGATTTGATTTTTTTTGATACGACAATTCAGGGAGTTGTAAACACGTCTTCTTTGAGTATTTTAATTAAAGAAAGACATCCTGAGGTATTTAACTTATTGAGTGTAAAAGATGAAACCAAATAAGATTAAAAGAATAACATTAGATAGTTTTAGAGCATTCCCTTCTACTAAGACATTGAGCTTTGAACATGGTGAGTCAGTTGCGGATATAGTAGTCATATATGCTGCGAATGGAACTGGAAAAACTAGTACAATCGAAGGCGTAGAGTGGGCGACAACAGGGAAAATTTCCAGAATAGACAATATTATAGCAAACATAACATCACGGAACCGTAATCCGAAAGAAGGAAATATATTAAAAAATAGACAAAGTGGTCTTTATCAAGCAACTGTAACAGTTGAGCTCGAGAATGGAGATTGTATTCTCAGGAAGACTAAACCTAAATCAAGTAGGAATCATGATTACTGCAGTGGAATTCTAGAATCAACAGTAAAAGATGCAGAGAAATTCAATAATAACATTCTTAGCCAAGGTGCTATCAATAGATTTTCTTATGAAGCGAGTAATGGAAACTTATTTAATTCATTGATTAATAGTAAAGGTAATTCAGGAGATATTGAGGTTTATACTCAGTTGAATACGATAAAAACAAAGTTAGAGAGTAATAATGGAGAAAAGAAAACTGAGATTTCATTATTAAATAAATTAATAAAAGATGAAGAGAAATCAATAAATGAATTAAAAGAAAGAAATATAAATAATAGTAATTTATCCGCTTCTGAGGAGTATGGTTTATTTAGAGATAACTTTATATCTTATCGTGATATATCGGAAATGAATGCTAATGATATTGCCAATTATATCTCGGAATTAGTTGTTACCTTTAAATCTCTAAAGGTAAAGCTTTTAGAGTTCGATATTGATTTATATAAAAAATATTCACGTGAAGCATATCTTGCTAAAAAAATTATTGAATGTCAGAATGAGGTTGTGAGAAATAAAACCTATGAAAACGAATTATTAATTGATTTAAATAAAGTTAAAAGAGATATTCAATGGAATGGTTTATTTATTGATGCCGATAATTTAGATGTATTGAATAATCAAACTCTCCTTTTCAACGAATTTTCAAAAGATATTATTAAGCATGAGAATAAAGTATCTAAACTAAGTAGTGTCTATAATAATATATATAATAACTCATTAAACATAAATGTTGATGAACTGAGAGATAAAGAAAATAAAATACATCTTTCAAAAGGCATTATAATGTCCTTGTTTGGTGATTTGTATGAGAAAGAATTTATTCTAGAACATGAAAAAAATATTACTAGTAAAATAGATTCTGCATTGTCAACAATTGTCGAAAAGAGAGACTCTTTATCTAAAACAGTTTTTATCAATGAAAATACTGAATTGAGCTATGTGAAAGAGTTTAATAAGAAGTCATTTGAACTTGATAATTTAAATATTAAATTATTGGAGCTCACAAGAGAGAAAGAAAAAATAAAATCATTTGAAGAGAAATTGGTTATTATAAAGTCTTATGTTGTTGATGTAATTAATGACAAGAAATTATCTAATTGTCCTTCATGTGGGACGAAATTTGAAAATATGACGTCATTAATGGAGGCTGTTAATAATATCAGTACTGATTCAGAGGCATTAGTTGATGGAGCAATTGGGACCTTAACTAAAACAAAGAGTGAGATTGCTCTAGATGTTGATAGGCTAAACAAGATTATAGAAACATTAACCTCTAAGCAAAAAATTAAGTACTCCAATGATATTAATATTTTGATAGGACGAAAGGAGCATGTCGTTCAACTGTACTCTTTACTTTCTTCCCTCAAAGTACAATATGTTAATGTGAAATTAAGTAGTATCCAAATCCAGTTAGATGAAATATTGCTTAAGTTGAATAAAAAGATCTCTGTCAATTTAAGAAAGAAAGAAAAATATACTAAATGGACTGTTAATATTAATAGTCTTATTAAGAATCAATATTCTGCTATAAGTGAGAAAAAAATTAAACTTAATGGTATTACAAGTCTTTGCTTTGAGAAGTACGGATTGGATATGGATGGTCTTATTCTTAAGCTTTGTTCTGGTCATGTTACTCTCTTTGAAAGGGAAAATTTAATTACATTAGAAAAAAAATTAGCTAGAGATTTGGATAGTATTAATTCTTCTTTGTTATCCATGAATGGTGTCATTTCTAAATTGTATTCGAATAGTGGCTTTAGTCATGATCTAGAAATTAACAAATATTTAGAGTCTTCTTTATTTTCAAAAAAAACAATTCGGTCTAATTATAACTATATCAAAAAAAACATTAAGGCATATGTGATTTCAGATAATTTTTATTTCACTGAAATGGTCACAAGCATTGAAGAGAAATTTTCTACATATTTGCAAAGCATGCAATTGGAAAAAAATATATCGGACAAGAAACAAAAGATAGCTGAATATGAAGAACAGCGTAATCTTAAAATAGATGAATTTGACGATGATGCTAATAAATTGTCTAAAGTTAATGCATCTTTAGTTGATGCAATGGAGTATTTCTCTGAGTTGGCTAGTAGCAGTATAAATAATGATATTTTGAACGATATGTTTATGTATGTAGAACCGCATTTGAAGTATGATAAAATAACTTTCAAAGTGGATTTAAATGGTAATAACAAAGGCATATATATACAAACTCATTCTGATGCGAATAATGAAAGCACTACGCCAATTTATTATTTAAGTGAAGCGCAAATCAACATACTATCGATATGTATTTTTCTTGCTAACCATGCGAGAAAAATAGATTTTGGGATTAATTCAATAATAATTGATGATCCTGTCCAAAGCATGGATGATTTAAATAGCTATGCTCTAATTGACTTATGCAAGCTTTTTACTAGAAGATTTAAAAAACAGATCATAATAACAACCCATAATAGAAGTTTTTTTAATTTATTCAAGGATAAATTACCAGAGTCAAGATATTCAACTAAATATATTACCTTGTAAAGGTAAGCATAAAATAGGGATTTATCATAGTGGCTATATTGATTGGTTTTACCCAAAATTAATATGTAACGGCCAGTTAAAAGCCAGCCAAAACAGTAGGTTTTCGTGCCTATCCTAGTAGGCGCTAAAACCTATTTAGTAGTTGCGCACCTAATTTACCAATAGTAAACATCTGGGCGTCGATCCGGCATCCACATAATACTCTCTGGATCGTATCCAGCAAGTATCCGCCATTCATTTAATCGGTCATCAGCACGCCGATGTTTGGTCGTAAATATACGGTTCCACCATCCAGGGTTAGCACCGATCCAACATGATGGCGGATGCCTATTATATTTAGGCGTTCCAACCGGGGTGCGGTCTTTTCGTGTATTGAATGTGCTCATATGAACCTCTGTAGATTATGTTATCTACAAGGTGTCAAGAGCCTCCAGATTGCGATTACATTTTTGCATTTCATCCCCAGGGTATTTTAATTCTCCCATACTTTATATACGTCAAATGTGCTGAGTGTTGCAACAACGAAACCTCGGAATCGGCTCGTTTTTTAGTGAGCTGTGGAAAATGTTGAGCATCAGGTCTTCATCATCTTTGTAAAAAATTCGAACCTAAAAGTATGTAAAATTTACAAAAATATTTACATTAATGACAGGTTTATTTATCTAACTGATTGTATTAAAGTGTTATTTTAATAAATGTATGATTGTTAGGTAATTAGAACCGTTCTGATCCCGCTGCCTTAAGGTAATAGATTGGTTTTGCGTGCAAGCCCCGTTGATCGGGGCTTTTTTTATGGGCTAAATACCAATTTAATAACATACGTCAGCTTTAGTCTTTAGTTTATAGCGCAATAAATATCGCTGCGGCGATACCGGCAAACAGGACCCATTTGATTAAATAATAGAGCGTACGATCCCAGGCTTTTAAGCGCTTACCGACTTTGCGTATGGCATAGATATATTTAAACAGCTTATTTACGCCGCCGGTGCGATCGCCTGGTTCGTTGGGGGCTGTGGCGGCGCTCATCAGATTGCGGCCTAGCCAGTGATTGACCCGTTGTGCCCAGCGATAACGCATAGGTCGTTCAATATCGCAAAACAGAATCAGCCGGTTTTGTCCGCTTTTGTTTTCCGCATAGTGCAGGTAGGTCTCGTCAAATAATACCCCTTCACCATCACGCCAGCTGTAGCGTTCGCCGTCTACCTCAATAAAACAGCGATCGTCATTCGGGGTGATCAGCCCCAGATGATAGCGCAGGGAACCGGCATAAGGATCGCGGTGACGCGGCAGGCGACTGCCGTCAGGCAGTTCGGCAAACATTGCCGCTTTAACCATCGGCAGTGTGCGCAATAAGGCGGTAGTTTGTGGGCAAAGGGTCATCGCCGAAGGATGGTTATCTTCGTACCATTTTAGATAGAAGCGTTTCCAGCCGGTTTTAAAGAAGGAGTTAAAACCGGCATCGTTATACTGGTCGGAAGCTTTGATCTGCTGGATAGCCATCAACTGCCGACCTTCATCACGGATGGTTTGCCAGTTTTCTTGCAGCAAGCTCAGGTCGGGGAACTGTTCAGGCCGCAAATAGGGCGTCGTCGGCGCGCGTGAGAACAGATACATAAAGACATTTAGCGGGGCAGTAAATGTTGAATGATCGGAAAGTTGGCGCCAAAAGCCATAGCGAACCTTACCGCGATAATGAATATAGACAACGCATAAAACAAATAGAATTAAAACGATATATTTCATGATATTAATCGCAATAACAAGCCTGCCAAACTGGCAAATAACCCAGATATGCCCTTCTGGAACCCATTTATTATCAACATCAATGCAACTAATTTATTACAAGAAACAAAAATAATGTAGACAAAAAGCAGAGGAAATGGCGAAGAGGGGGCACAAAAAATCAAATGTGTCCCTTAGGCAGGGAACTTGAGGGTGGGCACGCGAAGAGGCAAGAGCCTGGCACCAGGGAGTGAGGGGGCTGGCTGCCTTGTTATTGCAATCCCCGGCCCCGGTTTAGCGACTGTGTTGATGCTAAATACAGTCAGAAAAACAGTCTGACCGGCAAAACAAAAATACTCGTTAAAGCCACATCTCATTAAGATCCATATCGCGCAATTGGGAATGATCGGCAATGGCGACAATGGTGTCATCACAATGCATCGCCGCTAAATCTATGACCTTTTTGCGGATCGGCGCGTGCGTCAGTAGAGAAAAAAACACCTTAACTTTTGGCTGCAACAGGGAGTCTGGGGTGGACTCAGTCACCACCGCCACCCGCCCGGAAGCGAGATTAACCAGCGATCCTACCGGGTAAATACCCACTGATTTAACAAAGGCATGGAACAGCTTCTTGTCAAAGTGTCCCTCCCAGCTGGCCATTTGGCGCATGGCGTCTGCCGGATCCCAGCCCTCTTTGTAGGCGCGGTTTGAGGTGATGGCATCATAGACATCGCAAATGGCCGACATCCGTGCCAGCAGGCTGATTTCTTCGCCTTTCAGGCCGTTAGGATAACCTCGACCGTTGATCTTCTCATGGTGATGCAGTGCGATATCCTGAGCCTCAAATGGCGCACCGCAGGCGGCGAGGATTTGCTGTCCGGCCAGCGGATGCGATCGCATGACATCAAACTCTTCATCTGTCAGTTTGCCTGGTTTATTAATAATATCGGCGGACACTGCCGCTTTACCCATATCGTGCATCAACCCGCCCATGCCGGCCATGCGGATCTGGTCTTCATTCATCCCTATCTGGCGTGCCAACGTCATCATCAAGGCGCAGACAGCAACGGAATGCAGATAGGTATAGTCATCGTGATTTTTAAGACGCACCACGCTAAGTAACGCCGTTGGATGCCGTTGTACTGAATGGTTAATGTCATCTATCAGCGGCAGCGTACTGTCCAGCTCAATGGCATTTCCCAGACGTACCTGGTTAAACATTTCGATGATCAGCGGCTTAGCCGACTGACAGATCAGTCTGGCATTGTCTATTTCGCTGGCCATAACGTTTTGATGGTTGCCGGTAAAGTGAATGCAGCGTTTTTCCTGCTCACTATCCTCCGCTTTTAGGGCGAGACCTTCACCTTTATTAAGATCGATCCATACCTGCTTGTTACCATTCTGAATGATTTCGGCAAGTTCTTCCGGCTTGGTTAGCAGAAATCCATTATTAAGCCGCTGATGTTTTATCCAAAAAACATCCAACTTGTGCACATACATGCCAAGTTGCAGGTCACTGACCGGTATCATTTTGATCACGAAGTGCCTCCTGGGGCAGGGATACCTATAGAGTCTATCGGCAATTGAAATCAAAGCTGTACCAGAAAGATTAAAGTTTAAGCAGGTTGTCACAATTAGAAATGTAACGGCCGAAGTGTACATACAAAACTTTGGCCGCTAACAGCTGGCAATCAGTTAAGCAATTCGAATTTGGTACCTTTCACAACAATTTCACTAAACTGTAGGTGATGCATAAACTCACGCAAAATTAGCAGGGTAGCCGCAAAATCATTGCCATCCGGAATGCCTTCAAAACGCGCAGGGCGACCACTGATCACCAAGGCCAGGCGATCAAAAGTGCGTTCGACGGCGTCGAGCGCCAGGGTCATTTGTTCGTTTTCTGCCACTCCGGCCAAGCGGGCAATGGCGCGAATATCGTTATCTTCGCTGTATAAGCGGGCATCCTGGGGAATATCATGGCGCAGGCGGATAACTTCATCTTCCACCACCATAATGGCGGTTTCTATCTCCTCTGGAGTGGGCGGTTGATGGCGAAAATAGGCCAGCGAGGTTAGCTGAGAGCCGAGGGTTAATACGTGCACCTTTCCCTCGATAGTCACCTGCGTTTCTTCACTGCCAATATGCAGCATTATGGATGATGGGCCAGATATCATAGAGTTGCGCCTCGAGAGCTGTTTGCAGAAAGTCGTCGACTAGCCATTAAATTACTCCGCCCAGGCAAGATTACAATCCTGCTTGGGCGTCCAGGCTATTTTTTGGCAACGGCTATTTGGCTTTGGCGCTTAATCATCAAGATAGCGCAGGTTTTGCTTTGCGCGCTGATCGACCTGCAAGCTGAAGATATCCGGGCGTGCATAGTGGCCAATGGGGTCGAAATCGTAGCGGGCACCGATCAGGTCGTCAGTATTGATCGTTGCGGTCAGCAGGCCGCTTTCACCTATCAGCGGTCCGGCTAAAATATCCCCCAGCGGGCCGACAATCACTGAGCCGCCGTTGATCAGCGGCCGGTCATCGGGCCAGCCTGCAACTTGTCGCCCCAACTGTGCCGGTGAGCCCTGAACCTGACAGGCACTGACCACAAACATCCGACCTTCGTGGGCAATATGGCGCATGGAGCATTGCCAGATCTCCCGTTCATCTACCGTTGGCGCACACCAGATTTCAACACCTTTACCGTACATGGCCATGCGTAACAGCGGCATATGGTTCTCCCAGCAAATGGCACAGCCCACACGCCCGGCGGCGGCATCGACCACCGGCAGGGTTGAACCATCGCCCTGTCCCCAAATCAGTCGTTCGGTACCGGTGGGCATCAGCTTGCGATGTTTGGCTACGACACCCTGGCCCGGTTCGATAAACAGCGATGTGCAGTACAGGGTGGCGCCGCTGCGTTCAATTACGCCGATCACCACGCTGGCGTTGGTGCGGGTAGCCAAGTCCGCCAGCGCCTGGGTTTCGACCCCGGGTACCGTAATGGCCTGAGCAAAATAGTCGGCAAAATCCTGACGTCCTGCGGCTAAACGGTAGCCCAGACGGGTGCCGAAAATTTCTCCTTTCGGGTAGCCGCCCAGCAGCGCTTCTGGCATCACCACCAGGCTGGCACCGGAGGCGAGGATTTTCTCTTCCCAGGATAAAATATTTTCAAGGGTTGCGGCTTTCCCCTGCGGGGAAGAACCGATTTGCAAAGCGGCAACAATAGAGGTTGGCATAAAATTTTCTCGACTCAGTGGAGAGGAGTTTCTATTGTGGTCAACTCCTGACATTAATCCATGCCCATTCTTATATGAGTGATATTGATAATATTAATATCGAAGCCATCGACCTGAACTTACTCAAGGTCTTCGAAGCGCTGCACGAAGAGGGTAGCGCCAGTCGCGCGGCGGTGCGTCTGGGACTGACGCAGTCGGCCGTCAGCGCAGCCCTTGGCAGACTGCGTCGCTTATATGACGATCATCTGTTTGTCCGCACCGGGCGCGGTCTGGCACCGACTCTGCGCGCCAATGAACTTAAACCGCTGGTCAGTGAAGCGCTGGATAAATGTCGGCAAAGTCTGCAGTTGGTTTCCGGTGGGCGGGCCGGTTACGCCGGGCGCTCCCTGAGCCTTGGTCTTTCAGATGATTTTGAACTGGCACTGGGTAAGCAGTTGATCGATCGCCTGGAGCTTGAGATGCCGGGATTGAGGATTGTATTTCGGCAGACCCATAGCCGTATTGTCGGCGATATGTTGCTGGATCGTCAGGTGGATATGGCCATTGCTTCGGGGGGATTTACCTCGGCGGCAATAGGCTGCGAAACGCTCGGTGAGGGGCGCTACGCCTGCCTGCTGGATGCTTGCCAGTCATTGACTGAGGACGAGATCGACAGCCAGCAGCGACTGACGTTGGCCGCCTTTCTCAGCCGCCAGCATCTGCTGGTTTCCTCTGGCGGCTTTATTGGCATGGTTGATGAGGTGTTGATCCCGCAGGGGCTGAAGCGCACGGTCAGAGCGTCGACCACGCACTTCTCCGCGTTACCTTATCTGTTACTGGGTAGCGGGGCGCTGGCGACCATTCCTCTGCATGCGGCCCGCACCCTGGCGGCTTTCCATCCGTTACAGCTGGTTTTGCCACCGATTGCCATGCCGGCTTATGCCATCAATCTCGGCTGGCGACGGGATGCGTTGCGCGATCCGGCGATTGTCAAAATGAAGCAGGTGATTAGCGATATTCTGCTGGCCTTTGACTGGCAAAATGGAACGGCACAGGGGCAGTGATTAACTCGGCGTGGGCGCAGCCTTGCGCCATAACGTTAGCCAGCCCGGGGGAGAAAACATCACCAGATTGCCGAGCAGGATCAGCGCCAGACCGATCACTGACTGGATATGCCATTGATAAGCTTCATAGAAGGTCGATACCGTCAGTGCAACCAGTGGAAAGAGTAGCGTACTGTAAGCCGCTTGGCTGGCACCAATGCGTCCGACCAGCGTGAAATAGATGCCAAATCCCAGCACCGATCCAAACACCGCCAAATAGACCAGTGAACCGAGGTAGGCCGGAGTCCATTGCATGGCAAAGGATGCGCCTTGCAGCAGGCTGACCAGGGCCATAATGGCGGCACCATAGCCCATGGCGTAGGTATTGGTGCTGACAACATCCAATCCCTGCCGCTTATGACGCATACTGATCATATTACCCAATGAGAAACCATAGGTGCCGAGCAGGCTAAGTCCAATACCGGTGAGCAGGCCGGGAGCAAGCTGTGTGGCGCTGAGATCGTGCCAAAACAGGGTGATAATCCCGGCCAGACCCAGTATGGAGGCCGGGAGCAGAGTCGGGGACAATTTCTGGCGAAACCACAGCCAGCCATTGCAGGCATTAAACAGCACCGACATGGAGAAGATCACCGACTCCAGGCCGCTGCTGATATAGGCGGCGGCGTGGTAAAAACAGTAAAAATTAAAGGCAAAGACGCAGCAGCCCTGGGCGATGCAAAATAGATGGTCTTTTAGTGCCAGTTTGCGCAGACGGCCGCTGATCAACAGCACCGCCATCATCAAGACAGCGGCCAGTAAAAAGCGATAGAAAATAGAGACGCTGGCGGCGACCACCCCCTGTTGCAAATAGATGGCAAACCAGGTGGTGCCCCAAATCAGGATCACGGCAAGATAAAGCAAAGCGTTCATGGTGTTGTCCGGTGCGGAGAAAAACAGATTTAGCGTGATTATCCCTGACATCAGCAGGCAAGCACATTCACCCGCTTGCGGTCATTTGCATATTCTTGCGGTTTTTTATCGGCAAAACTGCGGCGGAACTCGCGTGCTACCCCGCAAAAACATTACACTGTCGCTATTCATTGATCGGGAAGTCGCGCTATGACCAGGCAGTATCAGGCGTTCGAAACGCTTAAAAAGCATCAGGCTGTGTTGCACGATACTGTGCGGCTGGGCTCTGGCATGCAGTTGGCAGCCTGGTCGAATAAAAATGATTGCGTCACCCAGGAAGATCCCGACCACCATACCCTTAGCCTGTATATTGCCGACGGCTACGAGTGTTACCACAAAACCCGCGCAGGCTGGCATAACGGTGGCGGTCCCGACCGTTTTTGCCTGATGCCAAAACATAATATCTCCAGTTGGGATGTGCGCGGCGCGCTGTCGTTTGTCCATCTCTACTACACCGACGATCATCTGCGCCAGGTGATTGAACAAACCTGGGACCGCAGCCCGGCAAGTATTCAGGTGGCGGAGCAGGTTTTTAACGAAGATCGGCAAATTACCCAGCTTTATCGCCATTTTTTGCTCAGTTGCCAATGGCAGGATAACAGCAATCACCTGCTGTTGAGTTCGGCAACCAACCTGTTAGTCACCCATCTGGCGCGACAATATACCCAGTTGCAGTGGTCGTTGCCGCAGGTGCGCGGTGGGCTGTCGCCGTCGGTGCTCAATCGGGTAAAAGAGTATATTCACGGTCATCTCGCCGACCCTTTGTCGCTGGCTGAACTGGCACAGATTGCCGAGTTAAGTGAATATCATTTTGCGCGCATGTTTAAACAGTCGATGGGCATTGCCCCGCATCAATATGTGATGAATGCCCGCCTGATCCGCGCCGAAAGCCTGTTGCGCCACACCGCACTGGATATGACCACCATTGCTCTGGACTGCGGTTTTAGCTCAACCAGCCATTTTAGTCACCGCTTTAAATCTCTACGCGGTATGGCCCCTTCGGCGTTGCGCGCCGAGCTGTTACGTTAAGCGACCAGTTGCAGGTGTAAAAATGCGCAACAGCGCGGAAAACACACTGAAAGCTGGCGAAATTAATGCCCGATCCATCCCCTTAAACCAGATTCGATGCTAGGTTGTTCTTCTGTATACAAGAAGGAGGCTAAGTTATATGTCGTCGTCTGCCCCGCTAATTGAAACATCAAGATTGTTGCTGCGCGGCCATCGTCTTGCCGATTTTGAGATGATTGCTGCGCTTTGGTCCGATGCGGAGATGGTGCGTTTTATTGGTGGCGTTCCCTCTTCCCGCGAAGCCAGCTGGAGCCGTTTTTTACGCTATCTTGGGCATTGGACAGCGCTGGGGTTTGGCTATTGGGTAATTTTCGACAAAGCCACAGATCGGTTTGTCGGTGAAATTGGCCTGGCTGATTATCAGCGCGATATGGTGCCGTCAATGGACGGTATGGCCGAAATGGGCTGGGTGCTAAATCCTGAATTCCACGGTAAAGGTTACGCCCATGAGGCCGCGCTGGCGGTGCTGCGCTGGGCCAGTCAGCAGCTAGACCGGCAACTTTGCTGCATCATTGCGCCAAATAATACCCCTTCACTGCATCTGGCAACCAAGCTGGGCTTTGTGGCGCAGTGTGATACCTATTATCAGGGGGCTGAGGTACGACTCTTTACTCGCCCCGTTGACGGAAAGCAAACAGCAGAACAGGCTGGTGGAGAATAGAGACTATGTTGAAAATTTTGGGTAAATCCTCGTCGATTAATGTGCGTAAAGTATTGTGGACCTGCCATGAGCTGGGTCTGGATCACACTCAGGAAGAATATGGTTCAGGTTTTCAGTCAACAGACACTGCCGAATTTAAGGCTTTAAATCCCAATGGGCTGGTGCCGGTGCTGCTTGACGGCGATTTTGTGCTGTGGGAGTCCAATACCATCTGCCGCTATCTGGCGGCACGCGAAGGCCGTGATGATTTGCTGCCACAACAGCCACAGCAAAGAGCCAGGGTTGAGCAATGGATGGATTGGCAGGTCAGCGACCTGAATAATTCATGGCGTTATGCCTTTATGTCGCTGGTGCGGCAAAGTCCCTTGCATAGCGATGCCGATCTGCTGGCTGCCAGTATCAAACAATGGAATAGCCATATGCAGATTGTCGAACAGCAATTACAGCAACAAGGGGATTATCTGCTGGGCGACCATTTTACGCTTGCAGATATTGTGCTCGGCGTATCGGTTAATCGCTGGATTATGACGCCGATAGACAGGCCAACGCTGCCAGCGGTGTTTGCTTACTACGAGCGTTTGAACCAGCGTGAGGGCTATCAGCTGTACGGGCGTAATGGCATGCCATAACCATCACAAGTCACAGGGAGCGTTGGCTACCTGTGACTTGCCATCTGGTACCGCCGAGAGGCTGTGCCGCGCCAGGGGGGAAATGATGTAAAAAAACTAATAAGATTAACTTTAATTTAACTTATTTGAAGTCAACCATCATCAGTTCAGGAATTGATAATCCACGGGTGGTGTTGACACATTTATCGATATAGGTGGTAAAAGGCATTGGCCGCGGCATACCCATATCTAATAAGCGTTGATTATCAAATTTCACATTGAGCTCTGCAAAGCCGCCATACAATTTTATCGCACGCAGAATGATTTTATCATTACACGGACCAAGAATATCTTTAAATTGCTTGCGGCTGCCGCTCATTTCTTCATAGCTAACTTGCTGGTAATCATTAATAATCGCTGAAGTATTATTTGCTTTTGCCACAAATTCATCAATGGCATAAAAAGGCGTACAGCGTTCTTCACCGCAAGAAATATGATAAAAACTATGTTTTATAGTTGCGCTCAGACATAGGTTAACCAACACCATGGCGCAATAATCTACCGGGATGACGTCAATGGAATCATTAAGCTGGCAAGTGAATTTCTTCAACTTGAGAGCCATCAAAAATACCCAGAAAATACTGCTGGAGGGACGACATCCAAGCTGGGTATGGCCAACAATAATCGAAGGTCTGGCCACCACAAAAGGTAGGGTTGGGCAGTGTTCGCGGATAAGATTTTCAATAGCACGCTTGGATGCCGTGTACTGTACCAGGTCTTCATTGTGCTCGTTATCTGGCATATCTTCGTAAAAAACGCTGTCTTTATCCGGCATTGATGCCATGGCGGTACCAACGTGAATAAAACGTTGCAGGCCAGTGACTTTCGCCATACGTTTGGCAAAGGCCAGTGAGCCATCAACATTGACGCGCCAGAGAGCAGGGTTGTTGCCAAATGAAGCAATCGCTGCGCAATTGATAACATGCGTAATATTGTCGAGACGACTATCCTGAGTAAAACCATCAGGTTCAGACAAATCGCCAACCAATATATTGGTTTCACTTAGCGAGCTAAGTTGTTCTGCGGTTAATCCAAATTTCTCAAGATTATTTTTAATTCTTGCCAAGCCAGCTAATGGTGTTTCAGCACGAACGAGCAGCAGCAAATTAATATCTTTTCCCTGATATTGACGCAAAAGATACTCGACAACAGCTCCGCCAACAAAGCCAGAGGCGCCGGTAATTAATATGCTTTTCATTATATATTTCTTAACAAGTAACAAAGGTTGGACAGTATCACCTCTTTACTAAACCATTCATATACAAATTGGTGAATTAAATAAACGGCGAGTAAACAAGGTGAGATATTTTTTAATGTTTTTAAGTTAAGGATTTATTAATAATTTGGGGGGTATTCCTGCTGATTAGTCACCATGCTTATTATTTTGCCTGACAGAGGCATGTTGTCTGGTGTGTTTTTTTTAACCGAAAATACTGCTATTGATGAACGCTGCGGGCGGCTGCAAACGAGGCGTTAAGTGACGCTGTTAGCGCGTAGCGAAAGATCTCTGACTGGAAAGTATGCAGTGAGGTATGACTACGATAAACTGGAGGTTATGGCCCTGGTTGCAGGATGGCAGCCGAATCGCAAAAGTTTGGGAGGACAAATGTAGAACCGCGGCGTTTGATGCCGATAAGTCTCTTGCAGAGATAACCATTCGGTTGCATTAAATCATTCAAAAAATGAAGCTTTTTGCCTTCATTTTGTTTTGATATAAGGAATATTGTGCGGGGTGATTCCCTCGCGCGCATAAATAAGGTACAAGGCTGCATGAAAATCCCAAATAGAATCCAACCTCTGGTGGATGACGGCCTGATCGATGATGTGGTCCGTCGACTGAAAAGTGGCAAAGAAGCCGACGTTTACACCGTGCTCTGCGGTGAGGAAATCCGCTGCGCCAAAGTTTATAAAGAGGCAACGCAACGTAGCTTTAAGCAGGCAGTTCAGTATCAGGAAGGGCGTAAAGTGCGTAACAGCCGCAGTGCGCGTGCGATGCAGAAAGGCTCCCGATTTGGCCGCAAGCAACAGGAAGAGACCTGGCAGACTGCCGAAGTTGATGCCCTGTTTCGCCTGGCCAATGCCGGCGTGCGTGTTCCGCAACCCTATATCTGTCTTGATGGTGTGCTGCTGATGGAGTTGATCACCGACAGCGAAGGGCTGGTGGCTCCACGGTTAAGTGACGTCACCTTCACCCCGGAAGAGGCGCGGGAAGGACATGATATTATGATCCGTAATATTGTGCGTATGCTTTGCGCCGGTATTGTTCACGGTGACTTGTCAGAATTCAACGTGTTGCTTGATGCACAGGGACCGGTGATTATCGACTTGCCGCAGGCGGTCGATGCCTCGGCCAATAACCATGCCGAATCCATGTTTGAGCGCGATGTGAATAATATGACCGATTTTTACGGTCAGTTTGCGCCAGAACTGCTGAAAACTCGCTATGCCAAAGAGATCTGGGCGTTGTATGAAGAAGGGAAACTCACGCCAGAAAGTGTGCTGACCGGCGATTTTGCCGAAGACACCCACACCGCTGACGTGGATTCACTATTAGACGAGATCACTGCCGCAGAAGACGAGTACTACGATCGCCAGCGCGCGCTGAAAGAAAGGGACTAAGGCCTTTCTGCAAATCCTTCCCGACGCAAATATTCCTGTGCCGTTGTCGACAAGATAAATTCTGACAGCGGTGCGGCTTTGGCGCTGCACTGCGCAAGTGCATAATCTGCTTGTATATTGTCCTCCTCGGGTATCGCTATCAGTTGTAAATCGGCACATGCCGCCAGCCGACGGCCATAGCTGGCATAGCCAATAAACATATCGCACTGATTGCTGCGGATCAGCCAGGCCGCCGCCAGTTCCCCCTCCGGGACTGGCGCGCTTTGTGCTCCGCCCACCAAAGGTAACGCCAACTGGCGCAGTTGCTCCCCCAGTCCGGGATGCTGCTGCTCAAGGCGAGCAAACAGCTGCCAGGCATAGTCACCTGAGGGATCGGCCAGCGGGGTTGAGGTACCGACCCTCAGGGTGCGGTCGCGCAGATACTCCAGCCAGTCGCTGTGCTCAGGCTTAAGCCCTCGGCGTACGGTCAGACAGAGCCGGTTACTGGTAAAGCTGGCGATACCTTGCGCCAGCCCCTGGGCTAACAGACTTTGCGGATGTGCCAGATTGGCAGAAGCAAAGAGGTCAACAGACTCCCCTTGTTCAATGCGCTGGCGTAAAAGCCCTGCCGGACCGAACTGACTGTGAACGGCAATGCCGGTCTGTTGCGTAAAGACCTGCATCAAAGGCCGCCATACCGAGCGCAGGCTGCCGGCGGCCAGGACATTGAGCGAGAGTACATCCATCAGGCTTTTGGCTCTGTGCTGGCGGAGAGGGCGCTGGCTGGGGCGACATATTGCGTGCGATAGAAGCGCTGGTAGTAGGCATCGGCCTGTTTCTGCATATCAATATCGCTAAACTGCTGCGGATAGAGTTTTTTCGCCATCCACAGTTCACCAATGGCCAGCGCTTCCGGCATTGGATATCCCCAGGCTTTGGCGTATTCCGGCATCAGATAAACGCGGTGATTTTTGACGGCTTCAATGACCTGCCATTTGGGATCATGGAGGATCGTACCGACGACCTCAGGGTAACGATCCTGCACAAAGATCACCTGCGGATCCCAGGCAATAACCTGTTCCAGGCTAACTTGTTTAAATCCTTTTACCGTCGATTCTGCGACGTTAAGCGCCCCGGCGTGATGCATCATCAGCCCGGTATATTTGCCGGAACCGTAGGTGGTCAGATCCGGATTGGCCATATACACCCGCACTCGCTGCTGCGGCGTGACCGATTGCAGACGATCGCTGACCCACTTGCGTTGGGCAAAGGTATAATCGACCAGGGCTTCGGCCTGTTTTTGCCGATTAACCACTTCGCCAATCAGACGGATGCCGGTTTTTAAACCCTGGTTATAGGCCTGCTCTTCGTTGCTCATCTCGGGATTCATTTTTGCCGCTTCGCCGGGGCGATCTTCACGTAATGAAACGGCGATCACCGCAATACCGGTGTGGCTGATCTGGTCGATCATCTCCTGGGGAGCATAATTGGTGACAAACACCACCTGCGGATGCAGGGCCACCAGGCTTTCCAGATCAACATGCGTCAAATCGCCCAGTGCCGGGGTGTTGACCAGACTGGGGGCCAGGCGCACGTAGCTGTCGCCTAATTGCTGTTTCCAGTTTGACAGTACGCCGACGATCTTGCTGCTGGCGTCCAGTTGTACCAACAGATTCAGTGTCTGATGCTGCAACACCACCACGCGATCAACCTGGTCAGGCAGGGTGACCTGGCGGCCCAGCTGGTCGGTCACCTGACGCGACGCCAGAGAAGAAAAAGAACATAAGCTCAGTGCTGTGCCGAGCATGATAACCTTGAGAAATGCGTTCACCGGTAAACCTCGTTATACGTTGTGTAATTTATTATATAACGAGGGCGGTTATATGAATATCGGCAAGATTACTTGCGACCCTCAATCAGCATGCGTACCGCAAGACCACTCAATACGGTGGCCATCAGCCAGCGCTGAATCAAGGTCCATAACGGTCTGCCGGCCAGAAAGGCGGCGATATAGCCAGCCGAGACGGCGATCAGGGCGTTAAAACAGAAGCTAATCAAAATTTGCGTGCTGCCGAGCACCAGTGACTGCATCAGGACTTTTCCCTGTTCGGGCACGATAAACTGCGGCAGCAGGGAAAGATAAAGCACCGCTGTTTTGGGGTTGAGCAGGTTGGTTAGCAGCCCCATGGCAAAGAGTTTTCGCGGATTGTCTTTGGCTAACTGTCGCACCTGAAAAGGTGAGCGTCCGCCGGGGCGAATCGCCTGCCAAGCCATATACAGCAAATAGAGCGCACCACAGAATCTGAGGCTGTCATAAGCAAAGGGCACGGCCATTAATAGTGCAGTAATACCGAGCGCGGCGAACACCATATAAAAAAGGAAACCTACCACTACCCCCCCCAACGAGATAAGCCCGGCCTTTGGCCCCTGACAAAGAGAGCGCGAGATCAGATACAGCATATTGGGTCCTGGCGTCAGTACCAGACCAAGAGCAATCAACATAAAAGGCAGTAGATGGGCGGCATCAGGCATGGTGGCATTCTCCAGTTTTTATCGGGCTTGGAAAAATAAATTCTCTCAAAGTTATAACCTTTCTGCTTTGCCTGGCAAAGTGCTGTCATGTTTTGTTCACCCAATTGGACTCTTTTTGTCATGTGACCATGACAAGTTAATCGCCCGATAATCAATAACCGCCCCTCACTGCGTGAGCATCAAGACGCTGGATGTCTCACCCCCGCTGGATTACTGTGATCACCGCGCATATCAATATCCGGCAAGAGTAGGGCGTATAGCGATCGAGGCAGGCTGGCTACTGCGGCATAGCGGCAGGGTCACTTCGGTCGTGGGCATAAGACAGAGAGCATGAATCATGAAAAGCGAAATTTCCGAGCGACTGCGGATTGCCAGTCAGATTGCCGCCCAGGCGGCGGAGCTGGCGCTGGATTATTTTTCCCGCCGCAGCGAAATAGATGTTAGCAGTAAACGTCCCCAGGATTTTGTCTCCGTCGCCGATGTGGCGGTGGAAACCTTTATCCGCCAGCAGTTGCAGCACTATTTTCCCGAGGATGCGATCATTGGTGAAGAGATGGGCGGCCAGTTGGACGATAGTCCCTGCTGGGTGATCGATCCCATCGATGGCACCTCCAATTTTCTGCGCGGCTCCCCGCTATGGGGCGTTTCGCTGGGGCTGGTTGAACAGCGTCGGCCAGTGATCGGCGTGGTGGCATTACCGGTACTCAATGAACTCTTTGCCGCAGAAACTGGCCGCGGTATCTTCCTCAATGGTCAGCCTTTTACTCGCGATAATCGTTTTGCCGATGTGCAGATTGTCTCGCTGGGTGACAGCGCCGACGATCAGTTGGGCGAAGCCGCGGCCTTCTATCGCGGTCTGCGTGAGGCCAACTGGTCGGTACATTGTTATCGCTGTACTACCGTCGGCATGGTATTTGCTGCCAAAGGGGTGACCGAAGGCCATATACAACGTCGTACCACCCTGTGGGATATCGCCGGTGGCGCGGTGCTCTGTCAGGAAGCGGGACTGGAAACCGTCGTGAATTTCGGATCCCAGGGGATTCGCCATTTGTCGGTTGCCGCCGCGACCCCGGCATTAATGGCTGCGGTTAAACCGCTGTGGCCCGATCTGGCACCACGTTAAGCGAAACGGGCGGCAAGTACGCCGAATGCCGCCCTTTGGCTATCAATGCGCAATCAGGCGAAGTAAAACCATGCGCGGTCAATCAGTCCATTATTCACTTCAAAAACCGCCACGCTGTCAATTGGCTGTTCGCTCAGCCCGTGAATTTTTTCCAGGTCGAAGACTTTATTACCCAGTACTGTGCGTGAGATTAACTCGGCGCGCAGCGCCGGGTTATTGAATCGGTGCTGGGCGTAAAAATCAATAAGCTGCTGTTTCCCTTGCATTGACGGCTCAGTAGCAGGCATGCGCCAGGCGGTGAATGACTCACTGAAATTGGCAGCGAATTTTTCCAGGTCATGCTGGTTATAGGCGACAAACTGCTGTTCTACGACGGCGAGAGCGTCAGACATGGTAAAACTCCTTTTGTGAATTTAAATTCAAATTATTTGAATTTAAATTCAATTTGCAGCAGTGGCGAAATATTGTCAATCTTTAGCTGCTTTTATTGTTCGCCGGATGAGCTTGCCATTCGCTGTCGGGTTTTGCCGCGATCTGCGCGGGTGTCATCGGGCGGCCCAGCAGATAGCCTTGCAGTGTATTGCAGCCCATTTCGGTGAGAAAGTTTTGCTGCTGTGCGGTTTCGACCCCTTCGGCCACAATATTCAGCTTCAGGGTTTTCCCCAAGGCGATAATCGCCTGTACGATACTGGCATCTTCACTGCCTGCGATCAGCTCGTTGATAAAGGCGCCGTCAATCTTCAGCTCACTGGCAGGCAGGCGTTTAAGATATAGCAGGCTGGAGTAGCCGGTACCGAAATCGTCAATGGACGCTTTCACTCCGTACTGTGTGAGTCGTTCGAGGATGTTGACGCTGTTTTCCGGATCGCGCATGGCGGTGGTTTCTGTCACTTCCAGGGTGATCATCGCCGGGGGGATCTGATGATATTCAATAATCTCCATCACTTTCTCCAGCAGATTCGGCTGTTCAAATTGCAGCGCCGAGATATTTACCGCCACCGTCCAGTCGGGATGCCCCTCGAGATGCCATTGATGCAGCTGGCGACAGGCTTCATTTAGCACCCATTCGCCAATCGGAATGATCAGCCCGGTTTTTTCGGCGAGAGGTAAAAATACATCTGGGGTTAGCGTCACGCCATGACGCTCCCAGCGCAGCAGCGCCTCAAAACCGCACACCGGTCCGTGCGGGGCAACAAATTTTGGCTGATAGTGCAGACGCAGCTCTTTATGGTCGATGGCGGCGCGCAGATCGTTAAGCAGTTGCAGCTGATTATGGGCGTTGGCGTTCATCGATTTCTGAAAGAAATGATGGCCATTGCGGCCGGTGTTTTTGGTGTGATACATGGCGGCATCGGCATTAAGCATTAAATCGCGCTCATTCTCGCCATCCCCCGGATAGACAGCAATGCCGATACTGGTGGTCACCAGCAGCTCATAGCGCGAAACGTAAAAGGGTTTGGCAATGACATGCACCAGACGATCGGCGAGCGTGGCGGCATCGTTGGGGTCGACAATCTCGGTCAGCAGCACAAATTCATCACCCCCCAACCGTGCCAGGGTATCGGAGGCACGAATTTCCTGGTTGATACGATGGGTGGCGCTGATCAACAGCTGGTCGCCAATATGATGGCCAAAGGCGTCATTCACCGCTTTAAAACCGTCCAAATCCATAAACAGCACGGCAAAATGGCTTCCGCCGCGTTTGGCTTTCTGAAATGCCTGTGTCAGCCGGTCTTCCAGCAATAACCGGTTTGGCAGCTTGGTCAGATTATCGTGCAGCGCCAGTTGGGTCAGTTCGCGGTTGGCCTGGGCCAGTGAAGAGGCCAGTATCGAGGTTCTGGCCTGCAATCGGGCATCAAGCACCGAAATAATCAACGTAATCGCCAGCACCGCCAAAGTCACCACAATCACCAGCAACGCCAGCCAGTTGTTATTGACGCCGGAGAAGGCGGCCATGCTATGGGATCCGGGCGGAAACGCCGCCGCTGTCATGCCGATATAGTGCATCCCGGCAATACCCGTACCCATAATCACCGCCGCGCCTACGCGCAGCAGTTTGACATTGGGGGAATGGTTTCGCAGATGAAAAGCCATCCACAATGCACTAACTGAGGCGGCGATGGCCACCACCACCGATAGCAGCACCCACTCCGGGTTATAGGTAATGGCTGGCATCATGCGCATTGCCGCCATGCCGGTATAATGCATGGAGGCAATGCCGCCGCCCATCAACAGCGCGCCGAACAACAAACGGGGAAGGGGTAACTGTGCCTGACAAACCAGCCAAAGCGCAAAGGCGGAGGAAACAATGGCGATGGCCATCGAAAACGCGGTAATACCGGGGTCATAGCCCATCGCGACCGGCATGTTAAAGGCCAGCATGCCGATAAAATGCATGGACCAGACGCCAATGCCCATTGCCACTGCGCCTCCCGTCAGCCAGAGTTTTGACGCCTTTCCCTGGGTGGTGGCGACTCGTCCTGCCATATCCAGTGCAGTGTAGGAGGCGAGCATTGCAACAATGACCGAAAATAAAATGAGCACATCGTTGTAATCACTGGAAAGCATATAAGGTCCCTACACAATAAAATTTGGCTGATGTCCTTCTATTCTGCAAACCGCATTGGCTCCACAGACGAGCAGGCCAGACTTTTGCTGACCCCTGCGCATACTGTCGGCTTGCCGCTTGAAAATCGGCAGAGATAGAAGCTTAATGATAGTGCTAATTGGAAATATTAAATGCGACGAAGGAATATCCTTACTTAACTTTGCGCCAGATTAATCGTAATGGCTGCATTTGGAAAATAAATTTGCATGCCCAAAGTTAGCCTTAATAAAGTTGTGGTTTTATTTTTTGAGAAAGTCACAGCCTTTATAACAACGTCTATAGTTAATCATTAATTGGCATTATTACCCTGGAGTGGAATGCATGATCACTGTTCATCATCTTAATAACTCGCGTTCCCAACGAATTTTATGGTTGCTTGAGGAACTGCAGCTTGAATATAAAATTCAACGATATCAACGTGATGATAAAACCATGTTGGCCCCGGAGGCGCTAAAGAAAATCCACCCGTTAGGCAAGTCGCCGGTGTTGGAGGAGGGTGATTTGGTGCTGGCCGAGTCGGGGGCGATTATCGAATATTTACAAGAAACCTATGATTTGCAAGGTAATCTAAAACCCGTGGATCCCTTGTCACGTCAGCAGTATCGCTATTGGCTGCATTATGCGGAAGGCTCATTAATGCCTTTGCTGGTAATGAAGCTTATTTTTGGGCGTCTGGGCAAATCGCCTGTACCCTGGCTGATGCGGCCGATTGCCGGTGCCATTGGCAAAGGCGTGCAGCAACACTATCTGGATAAGCAGCTGGCGACCCATGCCGACTATCTGGAACAGCATCTTGGCAAAACGCCGTGGTTTGCCGGTGATACCTTTAGTGCGGCTGATATTCAGATGAGTTTTCCCATTGAAGCGCTCGCTTCACGCTGGCCGCTGGATAAGTCGCCGCATTTAAAAAACTGGCTGGCAACCATTCAGGCCAGACCGGCATATCAACGAGCCTTGGTGCAAGGCGGACCCTATAACATTATTGGTTGATTAAATGATTCGAGAGGATTTAATTATTACAGTGATAATTTATCCTCTCGATAATACCGCCATATAAAGAGCTCACCGTTTGAGATTATCGCGGGAAAAATAAATTATTCACTGACCAGATGATTATTTTTTAGCCCACTCAATAAAGCCCGTTGTTTTTTGTTCATTATAGTCACGCTGATTTATTATGTAATAAAGTTGATGTCTTTAGCCGCGGCTGCGGCAAAGTTTACCCGTTGCTGGATTGATCGCTTCGCGGCCAGGAAATTTTTCGCGGGCGCGGGTTGGATCTCTACCGTTACCTGGCGTGGTTGCACAGGCTTTTTGACAAGCGACGGCCAGTTGAGGCGTATAAAACTTATCCTGTCTCATCTTTTTAGATTAAATGCCTTTAAAGTGAGCGTTATTTGGAAAAACTTCGCTAATCAGAGTTGAAAATAGAGCATTACTCGCTGGATAATCGTTTGCTTGGCCATATCTACTACTTTTACAACCGCCGTACGCGATGAGAGTTAATCGTTTGCCCTGGCTTGGTGATGGTTTTCAACCCGGTTAACTCGGGCGTTGAGTATTGTTACCGCTGTTTTTAGCCGGGTAGGGAAGCGAACGAGCAGAAACGATTTCATAATGACCACGCAGGCATTTCAGTATGACATTCAGAGGATCTCCACCATGTCTCAGCAACATTCTCAAGCGGGCGGCAGCGTGACGCCCAAGGGATCGCTTGACGCTTTTTTTGCCATTAGTTCGCGCGGCAGCTCGGTACGTCAGGAAGTCATTGCCGGCTTCACCACCTTTTTGGCGATGGTCTACTCGGTCATTGTCGTTCCCGCCATGCTTGGCAAGGCCGGTTTTTCACCTGCCGCCGTGTTTGTTGCCACTTGTCTGGTGGCCGGATTGGGATCGTTGTTAATGGGTCTGTGGGCAAATTTGCCGCTGGCCATCGGCTGCGCCATTTCGTTAACCGCCTTTACCGCCTTTAGCCTGGTGCTGGGGCAACATATCAGCGTACCCGTTGCCTTGGGCGCGGTGTTTTTGATGGGGGCGCTGTTTACCCTGATCTCAGTGACCGGTATTCGCTCGTGGATTTTGCGTAATTTGCCGATCGGTGTGGCGCATGGTACCGGGATTGGTATTGGCCTGTTTTTACTGCTGATCGCCGCTAACGGTGTCGGTCTGGTGATTAAAAATCCTCTCGATGGCTTGCCGGTGACTCTGGGGGCCTTTACTTCCTTCCCGGTCATCATGACGTTGCTGGGACTGGCGGTGATTTTTGGCCTGGAAAAACTGCGCGTTCCTGGTGGCATTCTGCTGGTGATTATTGTTATTTCAATTGTTGGTTTGATCTTTGATCCGGCGGTGAAATATCAGGGGCTGTTTGCCATGCCTTCGCTGTCCGATGCCAGCGGTCATTCGCTGTTTTTCAATCTCGATATTTTAGGCGCAATGAAAGCGGCGGTATTGCCTAGCGTGCTGGCGCTGGTTATGACGGCGGTATTTGATGCCACCGGTACCATTCGTGCGGTGGCCGGGCAGGCCAATCTGCTGCAAAAAGACGGTCAGATTATCAATGCTGGCAAGGCGCTGACCGCGGACTCCGTCAGCAGTATCCTCGCCGGTCTGGTTGGGGCGGCACCTGCTGCGGTCTATATCGAGTCGGCGGCGGGTACAGCGGCCGGTGGTAAAACCGGTTTGACCGCCACGGTAGTGGGCGTGCTGTTTCTGCTGATGCTGTTTTTATCCCCGCTTTCCTATCTGGTCCCGGCTTATGCCACGGCACCGGCCTTGATGTATGTCGGCTTACTGATGCTCAGCAATGTTACCAAACTGGATTTCAATGATTTTGTTGATGCCATGTCGGGTCTGCTGTGTGCGGTATTTATTGTTCTGACCTGTAATATCGTCACCGGTATTATGCTGGGCTTTAGCTCGCTGGTGATTGGTCGTATCTGTTCCGGTGAGTGGCGTAAGCTGAACCTGGGTACGGTGATCATTGCCGTGGCGCTGGTGGCGTTTTATGCCGGTGGCTGGGCCATTTAATTAGCGTCCGTTAGTACGGTTAGCTGGATGACCGGTGCACAACATTACCTGTGTCGCCGGTCTGTCCTGCTGTTACCGCTGTCAACGATCCAGTTTTTTACTGCTTTCTGTTTGTTCCGCACTGATAAAACCTCTGCCTCCCCCTGTTTTCCGTAAACTAGTTGTTAAATTACTTTTTATAAAAAGATCTGCCCTGGCATTTTTTTCTCAGCCAAAAATGATTTACTATCAAAAAGGTCGTGCGGGCTTGCCCTGCGCCCGGTTGCAAGCATAAATCAGGCTGGGTCCCGCCATTGTGCCGCGACCCTTGCGGGATGCAGCCTAATAACCACAGTCTAAGGAAAGCATGGAAATCTTCTTTACCATTCTTATTTTGATACTGGTGGTGTCACTCTCCGGTGTCGTTACCAGAATGTTGCCTTTTCAGGTCCCTCTTCCGCTGATGC
Source organism: Rouxiella aceris (assembly GCF_012933545.1). Classification (GTDB taxonomy): domain Bacteria; phylum Pseudomonadota; class Gammaproteobacteria; order Enterobacterales; family Enterobacteriaceae; genus Rouxiella; species Rouxiella aceris. The sequence goes on from NZ_JAADJU010000009.1 coordinate 87,245, forward strand.
AAATCGCCGTCGGTGCTTTGCTTGCCTGGCCAAACTTCGGTTTACACGTCGATTTTGATCCCGAGCTGTTTCTGGTGTTGTTTATCCCGCCCCTGCTGTTTGCCGATGGCTGGAAAACGCCGATGCGCGAGTTTTTATATCGCGGCCGGGAAATCCTCGGTCTGGCACTGGCGCTGGTGCTGGTCACCGTGGTAGGGGTCGGCTATCTGATTTATATGATGGTACCGAATATTCCGCTGGTGGCGGCCTTTGCGCTGGCCGCGGTGCTGTCGCCTACCGATGCCGTGGCGCTGTCCGGGATTGTCGGCAAAGGCCGTATCCCAAAATCGATTATGAGTATCCTCGAAGGCGAGGCGCTAATGAATGATGCCTCGGGCCTGGTGTCGTTGAAATTTGCTATCGCCGTGGCGATGGGCACTATGGTGTTCACTGTACCGGGAGCGACCCTGGAGTTTCTGAAAGTGGCGGTGGGCGGTCTGTTGGCCGGGGTGGCAGTGACCTGGTTATACAGCAAGTCCCTGCGCATTATGAGCCGCTGGAGCGGAGACGATCCGGCGACACAAATTGTATTACTGCTCCTGCTGCCCTTTGCCTCCTACCTGATTGCCGAACATATTGGCGTCTCCGGGATCCTGGCGTCGGTGGCGGCCGGGATGACCATCAGCCAGTCGGGCATTATTCGCAATGCCCCGCTGGCCATGCGTTTACGTGCCAACAGCGTCTGGGCGATGCTGGAGTTTGTGTTTAACGGCATGGTGTTTATCATGTTGGGCCTGCAACTGCCGGGGATCCTGGAGTCTTCTCTGGATCAGGCAACCCATGACCCGAGCATTGTTACCTGGCATCTGTTTGCCGACGTCGCTATTGTCTACTTTGCGCTGCTGTTGCTGCGCTTTGTCTGGCTATGGTCGATGAAACACTTTAGTCATCGGCTGTTAAAAAAACGTCCGCTGCTGTTTGGTAATTATTCCACCCGCGAGCTTTGGGTGGCGTCATTTGCCGGTGTGCGCGGGGCGATCACCCTTGCCGGTGTCCTCTCCATTCCGCTGTTTTTACCCGATGGTTCTGCCTTCCCGTCCCGCTATCAACTGGTGTTTTTGGCCGCCGGGGTGATCTTGTTCTCGCTGATCTCCGGGGTGTTGGCGCTACCATTACTGTTGCGCGGCGTGGTGGTGGCCGATAACTCGGTCTATCGCAACGAAGAGCGTATGGCGCGCTCTGTCGCGGCCGAAGTGGCGATTGAGAGTTTGCACAAAATGGAGGAGCGGCTGGCAGCCGATGCCGAAGAGAACATTGATGAGCAGACGCTAAAAGAGATCAGCTCGCGGGTGGTGGGGAATCTGCGGCGGCGCACGGTAAATAAAGACGATGTTGAAAACGCGCTCAAGCTGGAAAACCTCGAGCGGCGTTTCCGGCTGACCGCACTGCGTGCCGAACGCGGCGAGCTTTATCATCTGCGCGCCACGCAGCGCATCAGCAATGAAACACTGCAAAAATTATTGCACGATCTCGATCTGCTGGAAGCCTTGCTGGTAGAAAAAGAGGTATAACCCCCGTGTTGCCAGCAGGAGATTAATCAGGCCCACGGCGTAAGCGGTGGGCTTTTTTTATCGCGGATAGCCTGACTGGTCATCGGGCCACAGTTCGCGACTATGGGCAATCCACGCCTGGGCGCTTTGCGATAAATAACTGCCCTGACGCCAGATCAACCCCAGTTGCCATAGCAGCGTAGGGGCCAGCGGGATCCACAGCAACTGCTGGCTGTCTAGCCGCTGACAGATGGGTTCGGGGAGGATCGCCACACCCATCCCGGTTTGCACCATTGCCGCCAGAAAGTCCCACTGGCCGCTGCGCGCGGCAATCTTTGGCGTAAAGCCATGGGCGTGAAAGGCGTCGATTAACAACCGATACAGCGCAAAGTCTTCGTTGTAAATCAGAATACTTTGCTCTGCCAGCTCAGCAATGGCCACCGAGGTACGATTCAGCCAGTACGGCGTTCTGGGCACCACAATGCACAGTGGATGGCTGAACAGCAGCTGCGAGGTGATCGGCAAATCAGGATCCACAGGCAGGGCGGTCAGGGCCAGGTCCAGCTCACCGGAAAGTACCGCCTGCTGGACGGTCAATCCGCCAAACTCGGAAATAATCAGCTCAATCCCCGGATAACGCTGACGGAACTCGCCAATCAGCGGTGCCATTTGCGTACCGACCATCGGCGGTACGCCCAGTCGCAATTGGCCGCGCTTAAGGCCGTTGATATCCTGGAGCTCGGCTTTTAACTGACGGAACTCTTCAAGGATGGTTAATCCGCGCTGATAGAGCGCCTGCCCGCTGTCGGTCAAACGCAGGCGTCGCCCCTCGCGCACCAGCAGGGTACATTCCAGCTCATCTTCAAGATTACGCAACATTTTGCTGATAGTCGGTTGCGTGACAAACAGCTTTTCCGCCGCGCGAGTAAAGCTCTGCTGACGAACCACTTCGACAAAATAACGCAGGGTACGAACGTCCATAAGGCTCCGGTTGACAAAGCATGCCAATTTGGAATGATTTGGATGATTTTAATTCATTTCTTAACAGGTTTCCCAGCCACGTATACTAGCCTTTGTTTATTCTTCGTCCATTGAGGTTGTTTCCCATGATGTTGGCGTTGCGCGTTAGAGCGCCGTCGTTGTTTACCCGCTGCCAGGTGCCGATTCAGGTAGTGCTTTATGCCCTGCTTTATCTGGTCGCCGATCGCATTGTTACCCTGTTGCACTTGCCTTTGCCCGCCAATATTGTCGGCATGCTGATGCTTTTAATGTTGATTATGTTGCGCATTCTGCCTGTCAGTTGGGTGAAAGCCGGTTCCCGTTGGCTATTGGCGGAAATGCTGCTGTTTTTTGTGCCCGCCGTGGTGGCGGTGGTTAATTACGCTCAGTTGTTGATGGTCGAAGGCTGGAAGATATTTTTGGTGATCGGCGTTAGCACCTTGTTTACTCTGGGTGCTACTTCGCTGGTGGTTGATCGCGTCTACCGCTTAGAACAACGCCTGGCCGCCAGGAAATCCGCTGATGACTGATTTTACCATTAGCCTGCTCTGTTTTCTGGCGACGTTGGCACTGTACTTTGCCAATAAAAAGCTTTATCGGCGGCGGCATATTCTGGTGTTTATGCCGCTGGTGTTAACGCCGGTGGTTCTGGTGGTGCTGCTGTTGATCACCCATATCTCCTATCAGGATTATATTGGCGAAACCCATTGGCTGCTGTGGCTACTCGGTCCGTCAACCATCGCCTTTGCCGTGCCGGTCTACGAGAATATGGCGGTGATCCGCCGCCACTGGCTGTCATTGAGCGCCGGGGTGGTCACCGCGATTGTGGTGGCGGTATTCAGCTCGGTATGGCTGGCGCGCATGCTGACGCTGCCGGAGGAAATCCAACGTAGCCTGGCGGTGCGCTCCATTACTACCCCCTTTGCCCTGGCGGCGGCCAAACAAATGGGCGGCCAGCCGGATTTGGTGGCGCTGTTTGTGGTGATCACTGGGGTCTTCGGCATGGCCGTTGGCGATATTTTATTCCTGCGTCTGGCAGTGCAGAGCAGTATGGCCAAAGGCGCCGGTTTTGGTGCCGCCTCGCATGGCGCAGGCACCGCCAGAGCCTATGAGATTGGCGCTGAGGCCGGGGTGGTCTCCAGTCTGGTGATGATGCTGGCAGGGGTGTTAACGGTGGTGATTGCGCCGCTGATTGGCCGCTATATGTGGTGACGGGATAAACCGGCATATCACTGCCGGTTTCCCTAAGGTTTTACGGGCTAGCCTAGTGAATAATCTGCGACAGGAACTCGCGGGTTCTTGCCGATTTCGGATTGGCAAAAAACTCCTCAGGCGCGGCTTCTTCGACAATCTCTCCGCGGTCCATAAAGATCACCCGGTCGGCCACGGTGCGCGCAAAGCCCATTTCATGAGTCACACACAGCATGGTCATGCCTTCTTCCGCCAGTCCGATCATGGTATCCAACACCTCTTTTACCATTTCCGGATCCAGTGCCGAGGTCGGTTCGTCAAACAGCATGATTTTCGGTTTCATACATAGCGAACGGGCAATGGCCACACGCTGCTGCTGGCCGCCGGAAAGTTGTCCCGGGAACTTGTGCGCGTGTTCGGCAATGCGTACACGTTTCAGGTAGTGCATCGCCAGCTCGTCGGCTTCTTTCTTCGGCATTTTACGCACCCAGCACGGGGCCAGTGTACAGTTCTGCAGCACTGTCAGATGCGGGAACAGATTGAAGTGCTGAAAGACCATGCCCACTTCGGTTCTGATACGTTCAATATTGCGCAGATCGTCGTTCAGCTCGGTGCCATCGACGACAATGCGTCCCTGCTGATGTTCTTCAAGATGATTAATGCAGCGGATGGTGGTGGATTTACCCGAGCCGGACGGTCCGCATAACACAATACGCTCACCTGATTTAACGTTCAGGTTGATGCCTTTCAACACGTGGAACTGTCCGTACCACTTATTAACGTCTTCCAGCGTGATCATCATTTTTTTAGTTTCAGTGACTTGATGGTCGCTCATGTTCTACCTCAGTGTGCGGAATGCCCGGTGTGAAAGCGTTTTTCCAAATATTGGCTATAACGCGACATGCTAAAACAGAAAATCCAGTAAACGGCAGCAGCAAAAACGTAGCCTTCGGTGGACATCCCCAACCATTCAGGGTCAACCGTGGCCTGCTGGACGCTGCTGAACAAGTCAAACAAACCGATGATGATCACCAGGCTGGTATCTTTGAACAGTGCGATAATGGTGTTAACCAGACCCGGTATCACCATTTTCAGCGCCTGCGGCAGGATCACCAGACCCTGCGTTTTCCAGTAGCCAAGAGCCAGGGATTCGGCGGCTTCGGTCTGCCCCTTGGGCAGCGCCTGCAAACCACCGCGTACCACTTCGGCGACATAGGCCGACTGGAACAGCACCACGCCAACCAGCGCGCGTATCAGCTTGTCGATATTGGTGCCTTCGGTGAGGAATAACGGCAACATCACCGAGGACATAAACAACACGGTGATCAGCGGTACGCCGCGCCAGAACTCAATAAAAATCACCGAAAGAATACGTACAATCGGCAGACTTGAACGTCGCGCCAATGCCAGCAGGATCCCCAGAGGCAACGCCCCGGCAATACCCACCGCCGCAATAATCAGCGTCAGCGTCAGTCCGCCCCATTGCCGGGTTTCTACCCGGCTCAGGCCGAGAAAACCGCCGTAGAGCATAATCCAGGTAAAGATCGGGAAGGCAACCGCCCAGCAGGCAATGTAACGACCGCGGCGCGGCATGGCCGACCAGAACATCGGCACCAGCGACAGCAGGCCGACGATCAGCGTGGTATTGATGCGCCAGCGCTGATCGGTGGGATAGAGCCCATACATAAACTGGCCAAAGCGCGCGTGGATAAACACCCAGCAGGCACCCTGTTTGGTACAGTCCATACGGCTGGTACCCACCCAGTTGGCCTGAAAAATCACCCAGTTGAGCAACGGCGGGATCAACTCCCACAGCAGCCAGAAACAAAACAGTGTCAACAAGCCATTAAACCAGCTGGAAAACAGGTTCTTACGTGCCCAGAGAATGGCTGTACCGACCGGCGTACCGGGCTTGGCACCTCTGAGGGAATGAGGAAGTGTGGTCATCGTCATTCGTTTCCCTTAACGCTCAACCAACGCAATGCGTCGGTTATAGATGTTCATCAAAAACGAAATCAGCAGGCTGATAATCAGGTACACCGACATGGTGATGGCGATGGTTTCGATCGCTTGCCCGGTCTGGTTAAGCACCGTACCGGCAAACAGCGATACCATATCGGGATAGCCGATTGCCGCCGCCAGTGAAGAGTTTTTGACAATGTTTAAATATTGGCTGGTCAACGGTGGAATGATCACCCGCATCGCCTGCGGCAAAATAACCTGACGCAGCGTAACGGTGTTAGGTAACCCCAAAGAACGCGCGGCTTCATGCTGGCCGTGTGACACCGACTGAATACCCGAACGGATCACTTCGGCGATAAAGGTCGAGGTATAGACGGATAACGCCAGGGTCAAAGCCCCAAGTTCAGGGATCAACACCATGCCACCGCGGAAGTTGAAACCGTGCAGTGCCGGAATATCCCAGTGTAAGGCCGGGCCAAACAACAGATGCGCCAAACCCGGTAACACCAGCAACATCACGATATACCACGGCCAGACGCGCCAGTATTTCCCGGTATGTATCTGATGAAATCGGTTATAACGTTTCAGCATAACTATGCCGACAATTGCCAGCAGCAAGGCCAGCAGGCCAGCAATGCTACCCTGGGCAAGCTCTGGAGACGGCAGGTACAGACCGCGATTGCTGGCAAATACCGTATCGAACAAACTCAGGCTCTGTTTCGGTCCCGGCATATTGCGCAATACCGCAAAGTACCAGAAGAAAATTTGTAGCAGTGGCGGGATATTACGAAATGTCTCGATATAGCAGGTGCAGAGTTTGCGGATCAGCCAGTTGTCGGAGAGTCTTCCCAACCCAACGATAAAGCCGAGAATCGAAGCAAAAACGATGCACAGCGCTGACACCAGCAAGGTGTTCAGTAAGCCGATAACGAAGACGCGCGCATAGCTGTCGCCTTCCTGGAAACTGATAAGGTGTTGCACGATGCCGAAACCGGCACCTCGACTTAAAAAATCAAATCCCGAGGTGATCCCTCGCGTCGTTAGATTGGTAATGGTGTTGTGTAACAGGTAGCCCAGACAGGCAACCAACAGCAACACCGCGAAAATTTGGTACAACCAGGCGCGAACGGCGGGATTACGCAGTGAGAACGCGACTTTTTCGGTTGGGCGTTGCGACATAAGAGACAGCCTCAGTATGCGGTCATACAAGTCAAACAGGGAATGCGTGGAGGCCACACGCCAGGCAGGACTGGCGTGTGGCTCCGGTAGAGATTAGCGAACTGGTGGTGCGTACTGAATGCCGCCTTGATTCCACAGCGCATTCTGGCCACGCTTGATTTTCAGCTGGCTGTCCTGGCCAACGTTACGTTCAAAGCTTTCACTGTAGTTACCGACTTGCTTGACGATTTTAACCACCCAATCGTTTGGCACTTTCAGGTCTTCGCCATATTTGCCGGTTTTGCCCAGCAGGTTGGCCATATCTGGTGTGGTTGGGTTAGCCGCCAGTGCATCGACGTTTTTAGAGGTCACGCCCATTTCTTCGGCATTGAGCATGGCAAACAATGACCAGCGAACAATTTCCAGCCAGTCTTCGTCGCCGCGACGGACAACCGGTCCCAGAGGTTCTTTCGAGATCACTTCTGGCAGAACGATAAAGTCATCTGGTTTACCCAGCTTGATACGCAGGGCGTAAAGCTGAGACTGGTCAGATGCCAGAGTATCGCAACGGCCTGAGTCCAGCGCTTTGGCACTTTCGTCGGAACGGTCGAAGGTGACCGGGGTATAGGTCATTTTGTGGGCTTTGAAGTAGTCGGCCACGTTCAGCTCGGTGTCAGTCCCGGCCTGCAGGCAAACTGTTGCGCCATCAAGTTCTTTGGCACTTTTCAGCCCGGCTTTCTGGTGAGTCAGGAAGCCGATACCGTCGTAATAGTTAACGCCGGCGAAAACCATGCCCATGCCGCCATCGCGGGAAGAGGTCCAGGTAGTATTACGAGAGAGGATGTCGACTTCGCCAGATTGCAGCGCGGTAAAACGCTCTTTTGCTGTCAGCGGGGTGTATTTTACTTTTTCAGCATCACCAAAAACAGCAGCAGCAACGGCACGGCAAACGTCAACGTCGATACCGGTAAATTTACCTTTGGAATCGGCATAGGAGAAACCAGGCAAGCCATCGCTGATCCCACATTGGACAAATCCTTTCTTCTTAATCGCGTCCAAAGTCGCCCCTGCATGAGCTTGTCCAGCCAGGGTGACAAAACTTGCAGCGGCAATCAGCGTTGAGAGCAGTATTTTTTTCATAAATCGTCCTGTGAGGCAAAACCGCAGAATTATTATTGTGTGAGTGCCTAAGCACCCTGTCTGTTAATGGGGCAAAGCCCGTCGCTCAGTTTTGTGCGAGCAAAACGGCTAAAGCAAAGGGAGTGCCAACATTGAAAACACTTATCAATCAAGTGCCGTAGGAGGATTGCACAGTAACATTGATAGGCGTGCCACGATTTATTGACCTATTTTGGGGCGCTGTAAATGGCTTTGCTGCAAAATGGTGCGCAAGCTTCAAGTTTTATGGGATTTAATTAATGTTGATGTGATGTTGTTAACATGTAGTCATATTTCGATAAAAACGATGACGTAAAGCGGGGCAGATCTCTCAGCTCGGCGGAGCTGAGAGGGGAGATGCTCTGGTTTTAGTTAAGTGTGGACTTAATTAGTGCAGCCACCAGCGGTGGCAACTGGCCGTTTAATGCCGCGCGTTCTGGTTGAAACAGTGTTGCAACGTAAAAGGGATGATGCGGTAGTTCAACGGTTCGTATCTCTCCGGCAGCATCATGACCGGTCATGCGCAGCGGCTCGGCTTCCAGTGCCGACTGAAACTCGGGATTGATGCCGTAGCGACAGTGGTAACCTTCTTCTACTTCGTATCTGCCATAGGCTTGCGCCGCCAGGCTATCGGCAAGAAAGGTGATTGTCCCCTTTTTCTCCACCATTTCGCAGGCCAGCGCCGCAATCACCAGACGGCCCTGGCTATCGGTTTCACCGTGGCCGGCATCCTGCCAGTGCATCACATTGCGGGCATAATCGATAATTGCGTGCTGAAAGCCACCACAAGTGCCAAGGAACGGCTTTTGCTGTTCCCGCGCATAGCGAATGGCCAGCAGGGCACCCTCAGTGGAACGGTACGGGCTGCCAGGTACGCACCAGAAGGCATCGTATTGTTGCAGCGCTAGTGGGTCGGTGATGGTTTCTGTGGCCAGCCAGTGGCTCTGAATAGTGATATTAAAATGTTTGGCGGCAAGATCCAGGGCGGCAGGAATGGCTTGATGGGCGGTAATCGCGGGCTGGTAGTCCCCGACCAGCGCCAGACGAACGGTGGTTTTCATCACTTCTCTCCAGGGCAGGTAAAACAGAAGGTTATAGAAAAGTAACGAACTTGTCGTGAGAATTATTTTTATCGAAATATGAGTATTTTTTATTTTCCTGATGAGAGAAACAAAAAAGCCCGACGCGGCGGGCATCGGGCTTTTCTGCGTTCAGGGGCGAACTTAATAGAGCGAAGGTGCCCCCTCAGGGCGGGTTTTAAACCGACGATGCAGCCACAGGTATTGTTCGGGGGCACGCATAATCTCTTTCTCCACTACCCGGTTCATATAGGCAGCAGCGGCGAGCTCATCATCGATAGGGTAGTCACGCAGTGCGGGTTGGATCACCAGATCGTAGCCCGCCGCATTGTCTTTACGCACCAGCACGACGGAAACCAGCGCAGGCTTGGCCAGACGAGCGAGCATAAAGGTACCGCTGGTGGTTGCCGCTTGCGGCACGGCAAACAGCGGGGCAAATACGCTGCCGCGAGGACCGTAGTCCTGATCCGGTGCAAACCATACTGCTTCTCCACGTTTTAGGGCGTGGACCATACCGCGCAAATCCTTACGGTCGAGCATGGCCTTATTGGAACGCATACGTCCCCAGGTTTGCACAAACTCCATGGCTTTGTTGTTGTGTGGACGGTACATCGCCATCATCGGCTGGCACAGCCCCATCGCGCGGCCCCCCAGTTCCAGCGACATAAAATGCACGCCAATTACCAACACCCCTTGTTGATTCTGCTGAGCCAGTTTCAGGTACTGGAGACCGCTGACATCAAACCAGCGGCGCACCCGCGCATCGGACCAGAACCAGGCCATGCCGGTTTCTAACAGCCCCATGCCGAGGGATTCAAAGTTGCGGACGATTTTGCGCTCAAGTACCGCGTTATCCATATCTGGAAAGCACAGTTGCAAATTGCGTCGGGTGATAGAGACGCGACGCTTGAGAAAGCGCATTGAAGTGCGGCCAAGCCAGACGCCCAGACGGTACATCACCGGATAGGGCAGTTGGACCAGCAAAAAGAGTACGCCGAGGCCAAACCAGGTCAGCCAATAACGTGGGTGTAAAAAAGATGCCTTGAAACAACGGGTTGGAGCGGTCATGTAAGTTCAGTCATCGATGTAAGTAAATCTGCGTAACGCGTAAGGAGAAGGCTCACTCGCGATACCTGCTTGTATTGCAAAGATGTTTTTTTGCAATGGGGTTTACCTGCAAAGATTCGGACCATCGAATAGGCAATTGGTTTTGAACATACGCGAAATTCACGAATCTTTACACTAAAAGGCGGGATCGCAAGGCTAAATGGCTTTCCGTAGGCGTTTGGCGGGGCGAATACGACTCTATTGGCGAAGTATATCACGTTCAATTACTTAGCAAGAGTGGGTAATCCACTGAATCGTGCAAAGTTTATGCAGCGTTTATGTCGTTTTATGAATAGCTTTTAAAAAGATGTGATTAAAATGTGACCACCTATTTGCTGGCTAAAATAACCAGGCAGGTTGGGGCTGTAATGAAACTGCCTGCATAGCGTAAAAAAGACGTCAGGACGGGTTTTTTAGGATTTTTCATGGTGTGCATTGTGCCGAGGGTCATCAATATTCCAGCCAACAGACAACACTAAAAAACCCGCAAAGGATCTACTGATGAAAAAAACCACCCTGGCAATGCTGTTTGCCGTACTGGCCAGCAATGTGCTTTTTGCCTCCGCTTATGCGCAAGGCCCTGACGAGCATCAGCCACAGCCCCCTGTTCACCATATTGTGAAAAAACCGCCGGTTCATCACAAGATCAAACATCCTCATCATGCACCCAAGCATGTTGTGCAACATCAGGAACCGCACAAGCCGGATTATCACGGCTAATTGACTGGCAGGCCAGGGGAGCTCAGGATGATATCCCCTGGTGATGCTGTGCTCGTGGCGCAACATTCCCCTTAACCCGCCAACCTACTCCGCTTCCAGTTTCATCAGGCTACACTGGCTAGTGAGCCACACTTAATGCTGATCCCTTTCTGTTCTTCCCATCTCTCCATCCGCCAGGTCTTTCTGTTATCCGTCTCAGCGGTTCTGCTGAATTGTTATGGGTCGATGCCATTTTTCAGATGAGAAAATGTTATTCTGTCAGACGTTAACCTATTGTATGAGTTATGCGGCACTGGGTGAGGTGTTGTTGACTTATATCTACCCCCGGTTGAACGAGACGGCGTAGGCTGCAGCTTTCGATGATCAATGTTCTTGTTCTTATCAATCTTTATTGCCAAGTGATTAACACCTTATGAATATCTCAGGAAGTCGCCGTATCAGGCTGTTCAGCGCTCTGGTTGATGCCTGTTTCCATGAAAAATACTCACTCTCACGTTTACTAAAAGATGCCATTGCCGGTGTAACAGTGGGGATTATTGCCATTCCGCTGGCGATGGCGCTGGCCATTGCCAGCGGTGTGCCGCCGCAATACGGGCTTTATACCTCGGCGATAGCCGGGATAGTGATCGCCATTTGCGGTGGCTCCCGCTTTAGCGTCTCCGGGCCGACCGCCGCCTTTGTGGTGATCCTCTTTCCGGTCTCGCAGCAGTTTGGTCTCTCCGGATTATTGCTGGCGACGCTGATGTCCGGGTTTATCCTGCTGTTGATGGGGCTGGCGCGCTTTGGCAAGCTGATCGAATATATCCCGCTGCCGGTGACCCTCGGTTTTACCTCCGGGATCGGCATCACCATTGGTACCATGCAGTTCAAAGACTTTTTTGGCCTCAGTATGGCAACGGTGCCGGAACATTATGTCAGTAAAGTCGCCGCCCTGGTGATGGCGCTGCCGACGCTGGATTTTGGCGAGGCGGCAATTGGTATCGTCACTCTCGGCGTGTTGATCTTCTGGCCGAAACTCGGGCTGCGTGTCCCCGGCCATCTTCCCGCGTTGCTGGCGGGTTGTGCGGTGATGGTGGTGCTGATGCATACCGGTCATCCGGTAGCGACCATTGGCTCCCGTTTCCATTATCTGCTGCCTGGCGGCGCGCAGGGCAACGGTATTCCGTCAATTTTGCCGCAGTTTACCCTGCCCTGGTCGCAGACAGGCGCGGCGGGTTTGAGCTGGTCACTGGTGCAGACACTATTACCGGCGGCATTTTCGATGGCGGTACTGGGCGCCATTGAGTCATTGCTGTGCGCCGTGGTACTCGATGGCATGACGGGTAAAAAACATCATTCCAACAATGAGTTGATCGGCCAGGGCATCGGTAACATGATCAGCCCGTTCTTTGGCGGCATTACTGCCACCGCCGCCATTGCGCGCTCGGCTGCCAACGTTCGCGCCGGGGCTACCTCGCCGGTATCGGCCATTATCCATGCCCTGTTGGTGATCCTCGCTCTGCTGGTGCTTGCCCCATTGCTTTCCTGGTTGCCGCTGGCTGCGATGGCTGCGCTGTTGCTGATGGTGGCCTGGAACATGAGCGAAGCACATAAGGTGGTGGATTTACTGCGCCATGGCCCTAATGACGACATTCTGGTGATGCTGACCTGCATGAGCCTGACGGTGCTGTTTGATATGGTGATTGCCATTACCGCCGGTATTGTGATGGCTTCTTTGCTGTTTATGCGTCGTATTGCGCAATTGACGCGGCTGACCGAAGTTGCTGCCGAGGTACCGGAAAAAACCCTGGTGCTGCGTATCAACGGGCCGCTGTTCTTTGCTGCTGCCGAACGTATTTTCAGCGAGATCAGGGAGCGCAGCGAAGGGATGAAAGTGATTGTCCTGCTGTGGGATCGCGTCGCCGTGCTCGATGCCGGTGGCTTAAACTCATTGCGTCAGTTTATTAATGCGCTGCCTGGGGATACCGAACTGCGCCTGGCGGAAATTCCGTTCCAGCCGTTGAAAACCATGGCTCGTGCGCGCTTGCATCCCATCAAGGGAAAACTCAGTTTTTACAGTACGTTGCAAGGCGCGCTATAAACTCGATCGCGATTTAAAACCCGAAAGGCGGTGTGAATACCTCCTTTAGCCCGCATAAAAAAAAGGCGCTAATCCATAAATGGAAAAGCGCCTTTTTTCAAGCAGTTAACTGATTAGTATCAGTTCATGCCGTATTTTTTCAGTTTCTTACGCAGAGTACCGCGGTTGATACCCATCATCAGGGCTGCACGAGTCTGGTTGCCACGGGTGTACTGCATCACCATGTCCAGCAATGGCTGTTCAACTTCAGCCAGTACCAACTCATACAGGTCATTGACGTCCTGACCATTCAGTTGAGCAAAGTAGCCCTTAAGTGCTTGTTTAACCGAGTCACGCAGGGGTTTTTGGGTTACCTGATCCTGAGAATTAACGGTTGAAACGGTCAGTACATCAGAATTCACGCGTTGTTCGAACATAGTTCTGTCAGCTCTTTTTTGTTACGCAAGATTTTCGAAATATGCTTCCAACGCCTCCAGCTGTTCGCTGGCATCCTCTATGGCGTTGAAGGAGCGCCGAAACTGGTCATTCGGGGCATGTTCCTGTAAATACCAGGAAACATGCTTACGGGCGATACGGAATCCTTTGCCTTGACCATAAAAGTCATGCAGTTCCCGTACGTGCCCTATCATCAAGCGCTGAACTTCCCCAAGTGATGGCGGTGGTAACAGCTCCCCTGTGTCCAGATAATGCTGGATTTCCCGGAAGATCCAGGGTCTCCCCTGAGCGGCACGTCCTATCATCAGAGCATCAGCTCCGGTGTAGTCGAGCACCGCTCTGGCTTTATGCGGGTCAGTTATGTCGCCATTCGCGATAATCGGAATAGAGACACTCTGCTTAACTGTCCGAATACTGTTGTACTCTGCTTCTCCATTGAAGAGGCAAGCACGGGTTCGGCCATGTATCGTCAGGGCCTGAATACCACAGTCTTCAGCCAATTGGGCAATTTGTACACAATTACGGTGTTCCGGAGCCCAACCAGTACGAATTTTCAACGTGACTGGCACATCCACGGCATTGACGACAGCGCACAAAATCTGTTTAACCAGATCGGGGTACTGAAGCAATGCAGAGCCTGCCAGTTTGCGGTTCACTTTCTTGGCTGGGCAACCCATATTGATATCAATGATCTGAGCACCTGCCTCCACGTTAATCCGGGCGGCGGCGGCCATATCTTCAGGATCACAGCCGGCAATCTGCACAGCATGTATTCCTGGTTCATCACTATGTACCATGCGCAAACGTGACTTATCCGTTCGCCACACCTCTGGGTTAGAGGAGAGCATTTCGGATACTGCCATTCCAGCACCCATTGCATGACATAAGGCGCGAAACGGTCGGTCTGTAATACCGGCCATTGGGGCGGCAATCAGGCAATTTGTAAGCTGGTGGTGTCCAATGCGCATAGCTAGGAAAGACCATACTGAAGTCCGCAAGGGCGCGTATATTACGCATTTTTTGCGGGATATGAAAGGCCAAACTTTAACCAATTGCGCAAGAAAAAGCACCTTCAGCAGAAGATTGCACCGGGATAATTTTTTTTATTTAAACTAAACAATAAGTTATGCTGAGATGGTCAAATTGTGCGCTTCTGTAATTTACTTACTTATCGCTGGATATAGGCCATAAAGCAGCGGAATCTAAGGTGAATATTGCTGTTTTAAGTAGCAATAACCGAGTTATTTCCGTGACATATCTCTCACTTTTGTTAAAAAATGAACAATATTGCCCAATATTTCATAACAAGTTTTCAGCAGATAAGATCCTGGCACGATAAAAAATGCCACCCGGCAAGGCAGCATGCTTTTCTTGCCGGGTCAGCAGCGCAAAACAGGCCGGATAATCCCTGCCCATCCCCGATTAGCGGTTTTTGACACCGGTAATGCGACACCACTCTTCTTTTTCCATTACCGGATCGAGAGTAAAGATCTCCTGGTAAGCTTGCGCCACGCTATCAGCCTGGCTGGCGAGGATACCGGAAAGGCCCAAATGGCCACCCGCGACTGGCAAGACGCTAATCAGCGGCGCCAGCTCGCGCAGAGGGCCAGCAAGGATGTTGGCAACCACCACATCAGCCGAAAGGTCATCCGGTTGGTCTTGGGGCAGGTAAAGCGACAAACGCTCTGAGACGCCGTTACGTTGCGCATTATCGCGACTGGCCTGAATGGCCTGCGGGTCGATATCAATACCGATCGCCTGGGCAGCACCGAGCTTCAGTGCGGCAATAGCCAAAATACCGGAGCCACAGCCAAAATCGATTACCGTCTTGCCTTCAAGATCCAGGCCGTCCAGCCATTGCAGACACATGGCAGTCGTTGGATGGGTACCGGTGCCAAACGCCAGGCCCGGATCGAGCATAACGTTAACGGCGGTCGGATCCGGTACATCGCGCCAGCTTGGACAAATCCACAGGCGTTCGCCAAAACGCATTGGATGGAAATTATCCATCCATTCCCGTTCCCAGTCTTTGTCTTCAATTTGCTCGATTTTATGGGCAAAACCTTTACCCAGCAGCGGCTCGTTTTCCAGTATGGCGATCACCATCGCCATATCGGTTTCGGCATCATACAGACCGATAGCATCGGTATCGCCCCACAGCAGGGTTTCCCCTGGCAGCGGTTCAAATACCGGATTATCGTGGGTATCCTGGAAAGTCACAGACACGGCACCGCTTTCTATCAGCGCATCGCTCAAGGTCTCTGCATCCTGACCAGTGGTATTAATTTTCAGTTGGATCCAAGGCATAGCCACTCTCTTCTAACAATGTGTTTTGTCCGTTGTGTCACGATGCAGTCAGTGCATTGGCACGGCGGTATTCGCCCAGTCGGTTACCGAGGTAAAAGGCCAGTAAACTGAGCAGCAACGACGGAACAATAGGGTGTAAACCTGCAATATGCAGATCGATGCTGGCCAACAGGGTATAACAAACCGCGCCCACGATCATCGAGCAGAGTGCGCCAGTGGCATTGGCCCGTTCCCAGTAAAGCCCGAGTACCAGCGGCCAGAGGAAGACGGCTTCCAGCCCGCCAAAGGCCAGCAGGTTAAGCCAGATAATCATCTCTGGCGGCCGCCAGGCAGCCAGCAGCACCAGCAGGCCCAGTATCAGGGTAGCCAGGCTGGAAAAACGCTTGAGCAGGCGCTCGTTGCGCATTTGCGCCGGTCTGACCCCGAGATAGAGATCTTTGACGATGGTGGCAGAAGACTGCAACAGTTGGGCGTTGATGGTCGACATAATGGCGGCCATTGGCGCGGCGAGGAAAATCCCGGCGGCAAACGGCGGCAATACGCTGATCATCAAGGTCGGGATCACCTGATCGGGGATCTTCAGATTGGGCAAAATAGCCCGGCCCAACGCGCCGGAAAGATGCATACCAAACATCAGTACCGCGACCACCAGCGTACCCAGCACAATGCCGCGATGTACCGCTTTACTGTCGCGATAAGAGATGCAGCGCACCGCGGTATGCGGCAAGCCAATCACCCCAAAGCACACCAGCACCCAGAACGAGGCCATAAACGGCAGCGACAGCACGTCCCCTGCGCCCTGTACCGACACCAGTTTTGGATCAATTTGCTGTAGCTTGCTCACTGCACTATGCAGACCGCCCGCCGCGTGGATCACCGCCACCAGTAACAGTATTGTGCCCAGTAACATCACCAGACCCTGCATGGCATCGTTCAATACGCTGGCCCGAAAACCGCCAAAGGCGGTATAGAGCGCAATACTGACGCCAAAAATCAGCAGCCCGGTGTCGTAAGGAATGCCCGCTGCGGTTTCCAACAGGCGTGCACCGCCGATAAACTGCACCGTCATGGCACCCAGAAAGGCCACCAGCAGACTGAGGCTGGCCAGCCAGACCAACAGACGGCTTTGATAGCGGGCGTAGAGCATATCGTTCAGGGTCACCGCATTGTAGCGCCGCGCCAGGATGGCGAATTTTTTGCCCAGCACGCCGAGGGACAGCCATACCGCCGGTAACTGGATCATCGACAGTAATACCCAGCCCAGCCCGTACTTATAGGCAGCACCCGGTCCGCCAATAAAGGAGCTGGCGCTGATATAGGTGGCCGTCAGGGTCATGGCCAGCACAAAGCCGCCCATCGAGCGGTTACCGAGAAAATACTCGGTGAGAAAATTGCCCTGTTGCCGGCGGGTATAGGCAAAAACCGACAAGCCAAACACCAGCAGCAAATAGGCAATTAGCGGCAGCAATACTTCAGTCTGCATGATGATCCTCCAGCGGAATATCGCGATAGATCACCCGCACCATCAGCCAGCTCAGCAGCACAAAAATCAGCGGAACCAGCAGGCAGGACATTTCAAACCAGTGGGGCAGGCCGGTAATTCCGGGGGTATCTCCCGGCAAATAGGCTGCCAACGACCAGGCCAACAGGTAGGCTAACGTCAGACCAAAAGCCCAGCGCGCTTCGCGGTTGGCTTGTAAAAAGCGCTTGTCCACATGCACTCCTCAGACGAAAAAAAGGCCGGAATATCCGGCCTCAGACTGCTGACAAAGTCCATTATTAGGGAGAGTGCACCGTTGGGGTCGTAGCGGGCTTGCCCGCCGGAGCGCCCCTAGGTGTGCTATGCCCGGGTATCTCGATCATCAAGACGACTTTGTCATCAAACTCAGGCCGGAATATCCGGCCTTGTTATTACCCTTATGCCTCTGTTGTCGCCGCAGCAACGCCAGTGGCTTGGGGGTTATTGCAGCGTCTTACTTTTCCTGCAAGCCGAGTTTTTTCTCCAGATAGTGGATATTGGTGCCACCATGCTGGAAATTCTCGTCGTTCATAATGCGTAATTGCAGCTCAACGTTGGTTTTAATGCCATCGATGATCAGTTCTGCCAACGCATTTTTCATACGGGCAATCGCCACATCACGGTTTTCACCGTAAGCGATCAGTTTGCCGATCATGGAATCATAGTACGGAGGCACAGTGTAGCCCGCGTAGATATGGGATTCCCAGCGCACGCCAAAACCACCAGGCGCATGGAAGCGGGTGATCTTGCCAGGGCTTGGCAGGAAGTTGTTCGGGTCTTCGGCGTTGATACGACATTCAACGGCGTGTCCCTGAACACGGACTTCTTCTTGCTTGATTGACAAAGGCTGACCAGCGGCAATACGCAGCTGCTCTTTGATTAAGTCAACGCCGGTGATCATCTCGGTAACCGGATGTTCAACCTGAATACGGGTGTTCATTTCAATGAAATAGAACTCGCCGTTTTCATACAGGAACTCGAAGGTACCTGCGCCGCGATAACCGATATCCACACAGGCCTTGGAGCAACGCTCACCGATATAACGACGCATTTCTGCGGTGATACCCGGTGCTGGCGCTTCTTCGACAACTTTCTGGTGGCGGCGCTGCATGGAGCAGTCGCGTTCCGCCAGATAGATGGCGCTACCCTGACCGTCAGCCAATACCTGTACTTCGATATGGCGTGGGTTCTCCAGGTATTTTTCCATATAAACCATGTCGTTGTTAAAAGCCGCTTTGGCTTCGGCACGCGTCATGTTAATGGATTCTTCCAGGTCTTTCTCGTGGCGTACTACGCGCATACCGCGACCGCCGCCGCCGCCGGAGGCTTTGATGATCACCGGATAACCAATGCGCTTACCGAAAGCGCGGTTTTTATCCATATCATCGCCCAACGGGCCGTCAGAGCCTGGTACGCAAGGAACACCGGCTTTTTTCATGGCACTGATTGCAGAAACTTTATCACCCATCAGGCGAATGGTTTCGGCACGTGGACCGATGAAAATAAAGCCCGAACGCTCAACTTGTTCTGCAAAGTCGGCGTTTTCGGACAGGAAGCCGTACCCAGGGTGGATCGCTACTGCGCCAGTAATTTCAGCGGCAGAGATGATCGCCGGGATATTCAAATAGCTTTTTACTGAAGGTGCCGGGCCGATACAGACGGTTTCGTCTGCCAGCAGCACGTGTTTCAAGTCGCGATCGGCGGTCGAGTGAACAGCGACAGTCTTGATGCCTAATTCTTTACAGGCACGCAAAATACGCAGAGCAATCTCACCGCGGTTAGCGATAACAATTTTATCTACCATGGTACGCCTCGTTATTCGATGACGACCAGCGGCTCGTCGAACTCAACCGGCTGGCCGCTCTCTACCAGAATGGCTTTAACCACACCAGATTTGTCTGCTTCGATTTGGTTCATCATCTTCATCGCTTCAACGATGCACAGGGTGTCGCCTGCGGTGACTTTCTGACCGATTTCGATGAATGCCTTGGCATCCGGGCTTGGGGTACGGTAGAAGGTCCCAACCATTGGTGAACGCACAATGTGTCCACTGATGGCCGCAGGCGCCGCTTCCACAGGTGCCGCCGGGGCAACCGCAGTGGCCAGTGCCTGCTGTGGTGCTGGCATAGCATAAGCTTGTTGCATCATCGGATAAGCTGGTGCAGGTGCTGCGCGGCTGATGCGAACTGACTCTTCACCTTCAGAAATTTCCAGTTCGGAGATGCCTGATTCTTCAACCAGTTCGATCAGTTTCTTGATTTTACGAATATCCATGGATGTGATTCCGTACTCTTATGCGAAGTAATTAGTGGGTTTTTGACAAGCGATTAATCGCTGCCTGTAAAGCAAAATGGTAGCCATCTGCGCCAAGTCCGCAGATAACGCCCACCGCAATGTCGGAAAGATAAGAATGGTGTCGGAACGTTTCGCGAGCATGGACGTTAGACAGATGGATCTCGATAAACGGGATCTGCACTGCCAACAATGCGTCACGAAGCGCCACGCTGGTATGGGTAAAGGCTGCGGGATTGATCAAAATAAAATCCGTATTCCCCCGTGCCTGATGGATCCTGTCTATCAGGAGGTGCTCTGCATTAGACTGCAGATGGCTTAACGCCACGTTGGCCGCGTCAGCCTGCTGTTCCAAACCTTTAACAATATCGTTAAGCGTAGTGTTTCCGTAGGTCTCCGGCTCACGGGTTCCCAGCAGATTCAGATTGGGACCGTTTAGAAGCAAAATGTCAAACTTGTGCGTCATTGTGAGCCTATCTCCGGCAATTAGACCAAGATTGTAGAAAATACCCTGATGTCACCAATTTGTCACCTATTTCACAACAAAACTCGCCGACCTTTTCAAGGGAAGTCGGGCATTATAATGATATCGTGGCAATTCGCAGCTAAATACTGGTCTTATCAGCGAAGATAATCAACCCTCAGTTTGCAACTGAGGGTAAGAGTAATCGGATTATGCGCAGTGGCACACAGTACAGCAGCAGTGATTAGCTTAGCCACTGGCGGAATTTTTTGTAGCGAAAAGCTAACAAGATCGCGGCAATTAGCACATAAATGAAGGGTTGCGGCGAGAAAGTCTTTACCGACCACAGATAATGGATCGGCGCGAGGATGGCCACAAGATAGATGCCATTGTGCAGTATCTGCCATTTACTTGCCAGCTTGCGCTGCGACCAGCGCGTCGAAGTCGCCGCCAACAGCAGCAAAATCAACCAACTGATAATCCCCAGCGTCAGATAGGGGCGCGACAGCAACTCGCTGCCCAGCAGGCGCAGATTGTTGATCCCCAATTCAAGGAAGGAGTAGCTGAGCAGGTGCAGAGTGCCCCAGGCAAAACACCATAAACCCACCAGGCGGCGCACGCGGATCAGCAGTGGCTGTTTGCCATAGCGCACCAGCGGGGTGATCGCCAGCGTGGCGAGCAGCAGTTTCAAGGTCATACGTCCGGTAAAATGCTGGATATCTTTTGCCGGATCGGCGCTGAACCACCCCTGGTTAATGGACAACAAAATCCATAAAAATGGCAAAAATGCCGCCAGGTGGATAATGACTTTAAGCCAGGTGATCTGTTTAAGCGTCAAACGCTGCATAATCGGGTGCTGTCCTTATCAGGTACGTGAGCCTTGCCGACCGGCAGCAAGGCGTGGAGCGTAACAGGGGGAAAGTCCTGCTTATCTAGTAGTTTGCCCGCAGGTCCATGCCACGATATAAATGGGCGACGTCTTTTTCATAACCGTTGAACATCAGCGTGGGTTGACGTTGCACGTCGAGCAACCCACCTGCACCGATAAAACGTTCACTGGCCTGTGACCAGCGCGGGTGATCCACCTGCGGGTTCACATTGGCATAGAAGCCGTATTCATTGGCGGCAATCTGATTCCAGGTGGTGGGCGGCTGATCTTTTACCAGACGAATATGCACAATGGCTTTAATGCCCTTAAAACCATATTTCCACGGCACGGTCAGGCGAATCGGTGCGCCATTTTGCGGTGGCATGGTTTTGCCATACAGCCCGACCGACAGCAGCGCCAGCGGATTCATCGCCTCATCAATACGTAATCCTTCGACATAAGGGTAATTCAGGCCACCGCCGATAAAGCGATCTTTCTGTCCCGGCATATGTTCAGGATCATATAAGGTAGTAAAGGCGACATAGCGCGCATCACTGGTCGGTTCGACCAGATTCAGCAGTGCACTGAGCGGAAAGCCGATCCATGGCACCACCATTGACCAGGCTTCTACGCAGCGCATACGATAAATACGTTGTTCCAGCGGGAAGCGCTTGAGGATGTCATCCATATCCAGCGTCATCGGTTTGCCGACTTCACCATCGATGGTAATTTTCCATGGCGTGGTAGGCAGTTGGCCGGCGTTGGCTGCCGGGTCGGCTTTATCCAGTCCAAACTCATAATAGTTGTTGTAGCCGGTGACTTTGTCTTCTGGCGTTAACGGCAGCGTCGCCTGGTACATGGCGGGCTGGCTAAATTGCAGAGCTTTGCCGGCCGGGGCTTTCGGACGATCGTGACCTTTAAACCAGGAAAGTACATCAGCCTGCGCGGAGGCAGGCAGTGCCAGCGCCGCAGCGCCCAGGCCGAGCGCCTGCAACACTTTGCGGCGATCGTAGAAGATACTTTCCGGGGTGACATCCGCTTCGGTCAAACTGTTTTTATGGCTCATGACATGCTCCAGGAAATGAATCTTGTATCCGCTAAAACCCATGACCCGGGTTAGCGTTGCTGGAAATTCGGACTTTGCTTAACTCAAGCATGGCGTGAAATGAGATGTTTGGCGAGATGCCGCGGGAAAATACGAAATTTCGCAGAGCCGGTCAGCGTTTAAGGCCCGTCAGGGGAATGGCCCACAATTCGCAATCTATTAACTATCGGCTTGATATACTGCCTGGATAATAGGGATGACCCGTAAATCGCGCTGACCGCACATTGTTTTAAGAATTTTAAGTCGAAAGCTACCGGTAGAGGGCCTATTGTGTTTTATAGTAGCAGGCTTATTTTTATACCCCTCATATTTCAGATTGCAGACATGTGTTGACCCTGGGGATCACTCCAGTTACCGACACCCTTAATGCGTGCTTTGACACGTCGTTCTGCACTGGAAAATCCAATGGGTATAGGCAGAGCATTCACCACCCACACCAGGGCTTGCGGTTTTGCTCTCTATTTACCAAGTGAACCGAGTAAGGCACAGGGATGCGATTTACTACCAGACTGTATGCAATGATTTCAATGCTGATTGCCCTCACCGTGTTTTTAATGCTGGTGGGCATGACTTTTAGCTTTGTCTTTCTGAATAAACAAAATGCCGAGCAACATCTGCGTGCCTTGTCGACCACCGTCGATCAACGCCTGTTGCTCCAGCCCCCGTCATCGTTGCAAGAGTGGTTGCCTGCGGTGATGAATCAACTGGACATCAAACAGCTGCAACTGCATGCCCATCACCTGGAAGTCTACCGCCACGATAACGCGCCCAATAATGGCAGCGCCTGGGACAACAGCTATCCCGACTTTATTACTCAGACTTTGCCGTTGCTGCATCATCCCGATATGCATTTGCAAGTGGTGTATCTCGATCCGGTCAGCAGCTATGGCCGTTCGCTACGAACCACCTTGTATATCAGTGCCGCTATTTTGCTGATTATCCTGGCGACGCTGGGCAGTTTTCGCTGGTTGCGGCTGCAAACTGCCGGTCTTGAGCGACTGGAAGATCGTGCCATGCGGATTTTGCGCGGTGAACGGGACAGCCTGCCGCTGGGGGATGCCCATGAGTGGCCGGTGCAGACCAGTGCCGCCGTCGATAAACTGCTGGTTGACCTGAGCGAAGCGCGCGAACAACGCAGCCGCGTTGACACCCTGATCCGCGCCTTTGCGCAGCAGGATGCCAAAACCGGTTTGAGCAATCGCCTGTTTTTTGATAATCAGCTGGCCACCGAACTGGAAGAAGAGGGGGCACACGGCATTTTGATGCTTATCCGCTTACCGGACTTTGATACGCTGCGTGATATCCATGGCCAAGGGCCGGTCAAAGAGCTGATGTCGGCGATGGTCAATTTACTCTCCACCTTCGTGATGCGTTATACCTCGGCGCTGCTGGCGCGTTATTACCACAGTGATTTTGCCGTGTTATTGCCGCACCGCACCCTGAAAGAGGCTGAGGTGATGGCGGCCCAGCTGGTCAATGCGGTGGGGGTGCTGCCCACCATGTCGATTATCGATCGTGACGCCCTGCTAAATATTGGGATCAGCACTTATCGCTCTGGTCAGACGCTGGAACAGGTAATGGATAATGCCGAGCAGGCCACGCGCCATGCCGCTTTCCAGGGCAGTAACGGCTGGTCGGTCTATGACAGCAAAGTGCCGGAAAAAGGGCGCGGCAGCGTAAAATGGCGCACCTTGCTGGAAAACACTTTGGCGCGCGGCGGACCGCGGCTTTATCAAAAACCGGCAATGAACAAAGCCGGAGTGCTGGATCACCGCGAAGTGCAGCGGCGCATTTTTGACGGCGACCGCGAATTGCTGGCGGCGGAGTTTATGCCGCTGGTGACCCAGTTTGGCCTGTCGCAAAGTTTCGACCGCCGCATGATCGCTCAGATTATTCCTTTACTGGCACAGTGGCCGGATGAGACGCTGGCCTTTCACCTTACCGTTGATTCATTATTGCAGCGCTCGTTTGTCCGCTGGTTGCGTGATGTTTTGCTGCAATGTGAGAAAAAACAGAGAAATCGCATTCTGATTGAACTTGCCGAGGCCGATCTCTGTCAACATACCGACCGCTTGCGTCCGGCGTTGCGATTATTGCAGGGATTGGGGTGTCGACTGGCAGTTTCGCAGGCTGGACTGACGGTAGTCAGTACCTCCTATCTGAAAATCTTCCCGGTCGAGCGCGTCAAATTGCATCCCGGATTGGTCAGGGATATTGATAAGCGGGTTGAAAATCAGCTATTTGTACAAAGTTTATTGAGCGCCTGTCAGGGGACGCAAGCCAAGGTTTACGCCTCCGGTGTGCGCACGATGGATGAGTGGCTTATCTTGTTGGAAAAAGGAATTCACGGCGGTCAGGGTGATTTTTTTGCTACGCCAGCGGTCATTGACCCGGTCGGTAAAAAATATTCACACAACCATGAGGTTTAAACTGATCGCAACAGGAAAATTTAACGTAGAATGGCGCAGCCCCACCATTTGACACTTTCGGGGCAGCCTGTATCAGTACGTTATTGGACCTTGTGTGCTGAGTAATGCCAGGTAAAGTGTAAGAATTTATGTGCGATGTTCATAACTTGACGGGTGCCTGAGTGCGTTAAGCTGAGTCTCTGGTTCAGGTTTCCACCGCAGTGTATTTAATCACCACGTTAAGCGGCGAACATCGCTGACAATTTTCACCGAAGCAGAAGGTTTTTGCGCCTTGTCGCTGCTTCGTGTGGTTGGTAAAGTAGGCGGATTTTATTTTCCGCCCCCAGCTTGCAGGATTATCCTTTCGTTATGTTTAAGAAATTTCGCGGCATGTTTTCCAACGACTTGTCCATCGACCTGGGTACTGCCAATACCCTTATATATGTAAAAGGACAAGGCATCGTGTTGAATGAGCCATCTGTTGTGGCTATTCGACAGGATCGTGCTGGTTCACCTAAAAGCGTTGCGGCCGTGGGCCACGATGCAAAACAGATGCTTGGGCGTACCCCAGGTAATATCGCAGCCATTCGTCCCATGAAAGACGGCGTTATTGCCGACTTCTTTGTCACCGAAAAAATGCTGCAACACTTTATCAAACAGGTTCACAGCAACAGCTTTATGCGCCCAAGTCCGCGCGTATTGGTGTGTGTGCCCGTGGGTGCCACCCAGGTTGAGCGTCGTGCGATCCGTGAATCTGCACAAGGTGCTGGCGCGCGCGAAGTCTTCCTGATTGAAGAACC
The DNA here is from genome assembly GCF_012933545.1 of Rouxiella aceris. Lineage (GTDB taxonomy): Bacteria > Pseudomonadota > Gammaproteobacteria > Enterobacterales > Enterobacteriaceae > Rouxiella > Rouxiella aceris. Next base: position 112,425 of record NZ_JAADJU010000009.1, read on the forward strand.
TATGGCTGCGGCAATCGGTGCAGGTTTACCTGTTTCTGAAGCGACCGGCTCCATGGTTGTTGATATCGGTGGTGGTACCACAGAAGTGGCAGTGATTTCTCTGAACGGCGTGGTCTATTCCTCTTCCGTTCGCATTGGTGGTGACCGTTTCGATGAAGCGATCATTAATTATGTACGCCGTAACTATGGCTCACTGATTGGTGAAGCAACTGCCGAGCGTATCAAACACGGCATCGGTTCTGCTTATCCAGGCGATGAAGTGCACGAAATTGAAGTACGTGGCCGTAACCTTGCAGAAGGTGTTCCACGTGGTTTCACCCTCAACTCTAACGAAATTCTGGAAGCCCTGCAGGAGCCGTTGACCGGCATCGTCAGTGCGGTCATGGTTGCGTTGGAGCAGTGCCCGCCAGAATTGGCTTCTGATATCTCTGAACGCGGTATGGTTCTGACCGGTGGTGGCGCATTGCTGCGTAACCTCGATCGCCTGCTGATGGAAGAGACCGGTATTCCGGTGGTAGTAGCAGAAGACCCACTGACTTGTGTTGCACGCGGTGGTGGTAAGGCGCTGGAAATGATCGACATGCACGGCGGCGACTTATTTAGTGAAGAATAGTTTCGGTGAAGAGTAGTTTCAGCGAAAAACTGTTGTAGTGAAGACTAGCCTGCCGCGGAAAAAGGCTGCCTGAATGGCGGAGCCTGCAGTGCCGAGTTTGTAGTCTGTGAATGGATTGCAATCTACTACTTGATCCCATAAGGGCGTCAGGTAGTGGGTGCGATCCTGTTCGGCTATATGCTTTGCCAATAGGTGATAGCCATACCCCAGCCTCTTGATGATAACAGGTATAGTCTTTCGCTCAGATCGGCTGAAACCTTCTGTTGCCGAGGAACTCGCATATTTTATGAAGCCTATTTTTAGCAGAGGCCCGTCTCTGCAGTTGCGACTTTTTTTGGCTATTCTTACAGCCATCGTCCTGATTTTTGCCGACAGTAAAGTGGGTACGTTCGTTAAGATCCGCACCTATATGGATACTGCCGTCAGTCCCTTCTATTTCTTGTCCAACGCGCCAAGAGAATTTCTTGATAACGTGTCTCAGACTTTTGCCTCCCGGCAACAGCTTGATCTGGAAAACCGCGCCCTGCGTCAGGAGCTGCTGTTGAAAAACAGCGATCTGCTGCTGCTTGGCCAGTTTAAACAGGAAAACGCCCGTCTGCGCGAATTGCTGGGCTCACCGCTGCGTCAGGACGAGCATAAAATGGTGGCTCAGGTGTTGTCGACCAGCAACGATCCCTACAGCGATCAGGTAGTGATTGATAAAGGCAGCAACACCGGCGTTTACGTTGGCCAGCCGGTGATCAGTGATAAAGGCGTAGTTGGGCAAGTGGTAGCCGTCGGCGCGGTGACCAGTCGTGTGCTGCTGATTTGTGACGCCTCCCATGCCATCCCAATTCAGGTGCTGCGCAACGATATTCGCGTCATTGCGGCCGGTAGCGGCTGTGCTGACGATCTGCTGCTGGAACATTTACCCAGCAATACCGATATCCGCGTTGGTGATGTCCTGGTCACCTCGGGTCTGGGCGGTCGTTTTCCGGAAGGTTATCCGGTGGCGGTGGTCTCATCGGTAAAAGTGGATAACCAGCGGGCGTATAGCGTGATCCAGGCGCGACCTACAGCCGGACTGCAACGTTTACGCTATCTGCTGCTGCTGTGGGGGGCCGATCGCAACGGTGATAAACCCATGTCGCCAGAGGAAGTGCATCGCATTGCCAATGAACGTCTGATGCAGATGATGCCTCAGGTATTACCGCCTCCGGGTGAGATGGGGCCGCCTGCGCCAGCAACAGGTGCAGCAACCGCGCCGGTTTCTCCCTCTGCCAGTCCGGGCGGCAGACAATGAACGGCTATCGGAGCCATGGACGCTGGATAATTTGGCTATCCTTTGTGATAGCCATGTTGTTGCAGGTGATGCCCTGGCCTGAGCAGCTGTATATGTTCCGGCCTTCCTGGTTAATGCTGATCCTGATCTACTGGGTGATGGCATTACCGCACCGGGTTAACGTCGGCACCGGCTTTGTGGTCGGTTTTATGATGGATCTGGTGTTGGGCTCGACGCTGGGCATTCGTGCGCTGGCGCTGGCGATCACCGCCTATCTGGTGGCGTTTAAATTTCAGCTGTTCCGTAATATGGCGCTCTGGCAGCAGGCGCTGATCGTGATGCTGATTTCGCTGGCGGTCAACGTGATTGTCTTTTGGGCCGAATTTTTGATCGTTAACGTCTCTTTCCGACCGCAGATTTTCTGGAGCAGTCTGGTGGATGGCGTACTTTGGCCGTGGCTGTTTTTGCTGATGCGAAAAATCCGCCGTCAGTTTGCCGTACAATAAGGGCGTTATGACTTTACTTTATCTTGCCTCGGGTTCGCCGCGTCGTCGTGAATTATTAACGATGCTGGAGTTACCTTTCGAACGTCTGGTAACCGAGGTCGCCGAGGAGCGTCAGCCGGGTGAAGCTCCCGACGTTTATGTACAACGCCTGGCGCTGGATAAAGCCAAAGCGGGCGTTGGCGTGGCGCCCAAAGACTTGCCGGTCCTCGGCGCAGATACTATTGTGGTACTCGATGATCGCGTACTGGAAAAACCTGCCGATGTGGCGCAGGCAGCTGAAATGTTGGCGGCGTTATCCGGCCGACAGCATCAGGTGATGACGGCGATTGCCTTTGCCGATGCAAAACAGCATCTTACTGCTTTGGTTGTGACAGACGTCACTTTCCGCAGTCTGTCATCAGAAGATATTCAGCACTATATTTCCAGCGGTGAGCCCATGGATAAAGCAGGGGCATACGGTATTCAAGGAATGGGCGGTTGTTTCGTCCGAGAGATTCGCGGCAGTTACTATGCGGTAGTTGGACTTCCTCTGGTAGAGACTCAGGAACTGTACAGTAATTTTGTTGCATTACGCGTTCTTAGGAGAAAGCATGACGGCTGAATTACTGGTCAACGTTACCCCGTCAGAAACAAGGGTGGCATATATTGACGGTGGCATCTTGCAAGAGATCCACGTAGAACGAGAAGCAAAACGGGGTATTGCCGGCAATATTTATAAAGGTCGCGTCAGCCGTGTGTTGCCCGGTATGCAGGCGGCTTTTGTCGATATCGGTCTGGAAAAGGCGGCTTTTCTCCATGCCTCCGACATTATGCCGCACACCGAGTGCGTTGCCCGCGATGAACAGAAAAACTTCAATGTCCGTGACATTGTCGAGCTGGTTCATCAGGGACAGGATCTGATGGTGCAGGTCGTAAAAGATCCCCTGGGTACCAAGGGTGCCCGCCTGACCACCGATATTACGCTGCCCTCCCGCTATCTGGTCTTTATGCCGGATGCCTCCCATGTCGGCGTGTCACAGCGCATAGAAAGCGAAGTCGAACGCGAGCGGTTAAAGCGCATTGTCTCCGCCTACTGCGATGAGCAGGGTGGCTATATTATCCGCACTGCCGCCGAAGGGGTCAGAGAGGAAGAGCTGTCTCAGGACGCTGCCTATCTGAAGCGCCTATGGACCAAGGTGATGGAGCGTAAGCGTCGCAATGTCACCAAGTGCAAACTCTATGGCGAACTGGCGCTGGCGCACCGCATTTTGCGTGACTTTGCCGGACAGGCGCTGGACCGTATTCGCGTCGACTCGCGCCTGACCTATGAGCTGCTGGTTGAGTTCACCAGCGAATATATGCCCGAGATGACCGAAAAGCTCGAGCACTATAACGGCAGGCAGCCTATTTTCGATCTCTACGACGTTGAAAACGAAATTCAGCGCGCGTTGGAGCGAAAAGTCGAACTGAAATCTGGCGGTTATCTGATTATCGATCAGACTGAAGCCATGACCACCATTGATATCAATACCGGTGCCTTTGTCGGACACCGCAATCTGGAAGAGACCATCTTCAATACCAATACCGAAGCGACTCAGGCCATTGCCCGTCAACTTCGGCTACGGAATTTGGGCGGCATTATCATTATTGATTTTATTGATATGGCCAATGAGGATCACCGCCGCCGCGTACTGCACTCACTGGAGCAGGCGCTTTCAAAAGATCGTGTTAAAACCGGCATCCACGGCTTCTCTGCGCTGGGTCTGGTGGAAATGACCCGCAAAAGAACCCGCGAAAGTGTGGAACATGTTCTGTGTAGCGATTGTCCAACCTGCCATGGTCGCGGCACGGTAAAAACCGTGGAAACCGTGTGCTATGAGATCCTGCGCGAAATTGTGCGGGTTCATCATGCCTATGATGCGGACAGATTTTTGGTCTACGCCTCGGTTGCCGTAGGGGATGCCTTGAAAAGCGAAGAGTCCCATGCGCTGGCTGAAGTTGAAATATTCGTTGGCAAACAAGTGAAAGTCCAGATAGAACCTTTATACAGCCAGGAACAGTTTGACGTTGTCATGATGTAGATCCCAGAATTAACTGGTTATTTAACGCCGGTTTTTAACGTAGGATCGTCTTGTGTAAGCAATGTTAACTGAGGTGTCGGGATCTCCGAGCGGTTCGGTTGGACAAACGAATAATTTCAAAGGAGAGAAGAGTGAGGCGACTGCCCGGGATACTGTTAACCAGTTGTGCGACGATAGTGGTGATCGTCGCGTTGGCGATCAGTGGTTTGCGTCTGGCACTGCCTCAGCTTAATCGTTTCCAGCAGCCTATTGTCGATAAAATTCAGGCGCTGACCGGCGTACCGGTCAGCCTGTCCCAGGTACAGGGTAGCTGGCAGACCTTTGGTCCCACGCTGGAAGTCAAAAATCTGTCGGTGGCCTTGCCGGACTCTTCCTGGAAAGTCGAACGCATCACGCTGGCACTGGATGTCTGGCAGTCGCTGGTTCATCTGCGCTGGCAGTTTCGCGATCTCACCTTCTACAATCTCCAGCTCGATTTGAACTCGACCCTTGGCGATGGCAATCATCAAGGCAATATCCTCGAACCTAATCGTATCAGCGATATATTCCTCAAGCAGGTTGACCATTTTGACCTGCGCGACAGCCGCATTACCTTCCTGACCCCTTCTGGCCCGCGCGCAGAATTCGATATTCAGCAGATGACCTGGCTTAACTCGCCCAATCGCCATCGTGCCGAAGGTCAGTTGGGATTATCGAGTTTTAACGGCCAGCACGGCGTGGTTCAGCTGCGTATGGATCTTAACGATAATGACGGCCTGCTCAATGACGGCAAAATCTATTTGCAGGCTGACGATATTGATATGAAGCCGTGGTTCAGCCGCTGGCTGCGCAGCAATACCGGCCTGGAAAGTGCCAATTTCAGTCTGGCTGCCTGGCTGACCGTGCGTGATGGCCAGGTATTTGGCGGAGATGTGCAAGTCAAAAAAGGCGAAGCCGTCTGGCATGTTGACGACCAGCCGCACCGTCTGGATGTTGATAACCTGACCTTGCACGGTGAGCGTCAGGGTAATGGCTGGCAGATTGCCACCCCGCAGTTGAATTTGAAAACCGATGGTCAGGCTTGGGCTCCGGGAGCGTTAACCGCGCTCTATCTGCCGGAAAACGGCGTTACCAGCAACAGCTCGTCACCCGTCACCCAGGCGGAAGAACTGCGCCTGCGGGGGAGCAATATCCAACTGGAAAGAATTGGCCCGCTGATCCCGACAATTTCCTTCCTGACACCGACGCTGCTGGAACGCTGGAAAGATCTGCAGCCCACCGGCACCCTCGATACGCTGGCCCTGGATATTCCCCTTAAACAACCAGAACAGACGCGCTTTAATCTTAAATGGCATGATGTCAGTTGGCAGCGCTGGGCGCTGTTGCCCGGCGTGAATCATTTGGCCGGCAGTCTCAGCGGCAGCGTGCCGCGCGGGCAGTTACGCATCAATTTGCAGGACAGCCAGTTGCCTTATGGCGAGATGTTCCGTGCCGCGCTAGAGATCAGCCAGGCCAGCGGTACCTTTGACTGGAGCAGTAACGACAGCGGCTGGTCGCTGTGGTCGCAGGACGTGGATGTCAAAGCCAAGGGGCTGTGGGCCAGCGGTGGTTTTGACTATAACCAACCGGCAAACGGTCAGCCGTGGCTAAAAATTGTCTCGGGGATCCGCCTTTACGACGCCGGCCAGGCCTGGCGTTATTTCCCCGAACCGCTGATGAGTAAAAAATTGGTGGATTATCTTAGTTCGGCGATCCAGGCCGGGCAGGTGGATAATGCCACCCTCAGCTTTAACGGTAATCCGCAAGACTTTCCGTTCCGCCATAACGAAGGGCAGTTTGAAGTCTGGGTACCGTTACGCCATGCAACCTTCCAGTTCCAGCCGGACTGGCCAGCCTTGACCGATCTGGGTATTGATCTGGATTTCCTTAATGAAGGCTTGTTTATGAAGGCGCCACACACCCTGCTCGGTAAGGTGTCTGGCAATAACATTGAGGCGGATATCCCCGACTATCTGCAAGAAAAGCTGCTTATCGATGCCGATATTGCCGGTGAGGGCAGCGATGTCGGCAGCTATTTTATGCAAACACCGCTGCACAATACGCTGGGGTCAGCGCTGCAGCAACTGCAGATTGGTGGTCCAGTTAGTGGGCGTTTACATCTTGATATCCCATTGAACGGCAAAGAGGTTCGTGCCACCGGCAATGTCAACCTGCATGACAACACGCTGTTTATCAAGCCACTGGACAACACCTTTAAGCAGCTCAATGGGCAGTTCAGCTATGATAATGGCAATCTGAGCAGTAATGCCCTGACGGCCACCTTGTTTGATCAACCGGTAAATATCAACTTTAAAACCGCTGAACAGCCTGATAACTATGCTATTCAGGTGGCCCTTGACGGCGACTGGCAGCCAGCAAAACTGGCGGGGCTGCCTAAAGGCATCGCCGAAAAGGTAGCGGGCACCGCCAGCTGGAAAAGCGATATCGCTATTTCACTACCGCATAAAGGCTCGCCGACTTACCAGGTTACCGTGGATGCCGACCTGAAAAATGTGAGCAGTCACTTACCTCAGCCGCTCAATAAAGAGGCGGGTCATGCATTGCCGCTCAGCGTTAATGCGCAGGGCGATCTGCGCAGTTTCACTCTCAGCGGGGTATTGGCCGGCAAGGATCGCTTTAATAGCCGCTGGTTGCTGGGCAAGCAGTTGACCCTCGACCGGGCATCGTGGCAAGCCAACGTAACGAAAACGCCTCCTTTGCCTGACAGCAGCAGCCTGACCCTGCATTTGCCAGCGCTGGACGGAGAGAATTGGCTGGGACTGTTTTCGTCAGATAAATCGTCATCGTCAGAAACCGGCAAGCTGACCGAGTTTGGCTTCCCGCATCAAATTATTCTTACTACGCCACGCCTGACGCTGGCGGGGCAGGCATGGAATGATCTGACCCTCAGCTCTACCCAGGATGAAGGTGGCATGCACGTCACCGCCAAAGGCAAAGAGATTGATGGCATTCTCGATATGAACAATCGGGGTCCGTGGCTGGCAAACTTGCGCTATCTCTACTTTAATCCGCAGTGGCCAGCGCGAACTGCCAGCACTTCGGCTGCCGACGGTAGCACGCCCGCCAACCGCATCTCTTTTGCCAGCTGGCCAGCTCTTGATCTGCGCTGCGAAGCCTGCTGGTTTATGGGACAAAGTTTCCGCAAAGTCTATGCTGACCTGCAACCACAGGGCGATCAACTGATCTTGCGTAACGGCCTGGTGGATACCGGTGAGGGCCGCCTGGATATTCAGGGCGACTGGAAACAGGATGCACAAGCTGGTGATAGCACGGCGCTGAAGGGAAAACTCAGCGGTAAAAATATCGATCGCGCCATGTCCTTCCTGGGCGTCACCACGCCGCTAAAAGGGGCCCCTTTTGATCTCGATTTCGATTTGCACTGGAAAGATGTGCCTTGGCGACCAGATGTCAAAACCCTTAACGGCACCATGAAAAATCAATTTGGCAAAGGCGAAATCACCAATCTTGGCGGCGGTCGCGCCGGACAGTTGCTGCGACTGGTCAGTTTTGATGCGCTGTTACGCAAGCTGCAGCTTGATTTCCGAGATACCTTTGGCCAGAGCTTTTATTTCGATTCCATTAAATCTACCGCCTGGATCAAGGACGGCGTGATCCATACCAACGATCTGTTGGTCGATGGCCTGGCCGCCGATATTGCCATTAACGGCGAGGTCAATCTGGTCGATCAGCGGCTGAATCTCGAGGCGGTAATTGCGCCAGAGATTTCCGCCACCGTCGGGGTTGCGACGGCCTTTGCCATCAACCCGATTGTTGGCGCGGCGGTGTTTGCTGCCAGTAAGGCTTTGGCACCGCTGTGGAATAAGATCTCACTGATCCGCTATCAGATTGATGGCACCATTGAGCAGCCCAATATTCATGAAGTTTTGCGGCAATCGAAAAGCGACAATAAAACCCTGCAGGCGACACCGGGCCATTAGCATCAGGCGCTGTCCCTTAAAGCAACTTAACTGTGATAGGCTGGGAATACCTAGCCCAAAGAGAGTGAAGATATTATGAGTCTGGCCTTAGTCAGTGAGCGGTTACTAACCGCAAATAACCTGAGTCAACAAGATCTGTTTGCGGTATTAGGCCAGTTGGCTGAACGTCGCCTCGACTATGCCGATCTCTTTTTCCAGTCCAGCTTTCACGAAGCCTGGGTGATTGAAGACAGCATCATCAAGGACGGCTCCTACAATATCGATCAGGGTGTCGGTGTTCGTGCCGTCAGCGGCGAGAAAACCGGGTTTGCCTATGCCGACCAGATCACCCTCAATGCCCTTAATCAAAGCGCGCTGGCAGCCCGCAGTATCGTGCGCGAGCAGGGCAATGGCCAAGTCCATACCCTGGGCCATATCAGCCATGCGGCGCTCTATTCGCTGGCCGATCCGCTGCAAAGCCTGCCGCGTGAAGAGAAAATTGCCCTGTTGCACCGCGTAGACAAGATTGCCCGTGCTGCCGACAGCCGCGTGCAGGAAGTCTCTGCCAGCATCACCGGCGTGTATGAAAGCGTACTGGTTGCGGCTACTGATGGCACCCTGGCGACGGATATTCGTCCGCTGGTGCGTTTCTCGGTCAGTGTGCTGGTGGAACAGGATGGACGCCGTGAGCGCGGTGCCAGCGGCGGCGGCGGTCGTTGCGGTTATGATTACTTCCTCGAAATCGTTGACGGCGAAGTGCGAGCTGAAGCCTATGCCCGCGACGCGGTACGTATGGCGCTGCTTAATCTTGGCGCGGTTGCGGCTCCCGCAGGCACCATGCCGGTAGTTCTCGGCGCAGGCTGGCCGGGCGTGCTGTTGCACGAAGCGGTAGGTCACGGTCTGGAAGGCGATTTTAACCGTCGTGGTACCTCGGTATTCAGTGGACAAATGGGCAAGCTGGTGGCTTCCGAGCTCTGTACCGTGGTCGATGACGGCACCATGCCAGGTCGCCGCGGTTCACTGGCCATTGATGACGAAGGCGTTCCTGGGCAGTACAACGTACTGATCGAAAACGGTATTTTAAAAGGCTATATGCAAGACAAGCTCAATGCGCGGTTGATGGGCGTGGCACCGACCGGTAACGGTCGCCGTGAGTCCTATGCCCACCTGCCAATGCCGCGTATGACCAATACCTATCTGCTTGGCGGCCAGTCGACGCCGGAAGAGATTATCAGCAGCGTGGAATACGGGCTATATGCGCCAAACTTTGGCGGCGGTCAGGTGGATATTACCTCCGGCAAATTTGTGTTCTCCACCTCCGAAGCCTACCTGATTGAAAAAGGTCGCATCACCACGCCAGTTAAAGGTGCCACCCTGATCGGCTCAGGTATTGAAGCGATGCAGCAGATTTCCATGGTGGGTAACGATCTGGCGCTGGATAAAGGCGTCGGCGTCTGTGGTAAAGAAGGCCAGAGTCTGCCGGTCGGGGTGGGTCAGCCTACCTTGAAGCTGGATAGTCTGACGGTGGGTGGTACCGCCTAAAAGCGATACCTCTTTATCCTTGACGCTGTTATGGCGTGATCCGCATCGGCTGCTATTTGGCAGCCGATTCTCTTTTGCGGTGTATACGATATATCTTGCTCACTTCTTTAAAGTAATCCGTCAGATAGTTGATGCACACCTGCACTTTCAGCGGCAGCTTGTCTTTTTCGGTGTACAGCGCATACACCGGGCGCGGCTCGGTTTGGTAGTTACCAAACAAAATCTCCACCTCCCCTGAATTAATCTCATCAATAATCCACATCAGCGGCACATAGGCGATACCTACCCCGGACTTGAGCCAGCGGATCATGGTCTGGGCGTCGTTGGTGATAAAGCGTCCCTCCGGGGAAATGCGCATGGTCTGACCTTCCGGGGTGATCACATCAAAATCGCTGTCGTGGCGCACGCTGTATTCCAGCCAGGCAAAATTCACCATATCCGCCGGGGTTTCCGGTTTGCCGTGTTGGCTAAGATAGCTTTTGGCCGAGCACACCACCATCGGCATGGCGCCGAGCAGTTTGGAGAATAGGCTCGAATCCTGAAGTTTCCCCACGCGGATCACCAGGTCCAGGCCATCGGCAATCAGATCCGGTGCCGGAATACCGGTTACCAGGTTGACGGTCAACCCCGGATATTCACTCAGCATCTTGGCGGTCATTGCAGCAAGAACATTTTGTGCCATTGTTGACGAGCTGCCGATGCGTAACGTCCCGGTGGGGGTGTTATTAAATGCGTATAATTGCTCATGTACTTCCCGCACGCTTTGCAGCATTTTCTGGCAACCCTGGTAGTAAATTTTACCGGCTTCAGTCAGCCCAAGACTGCGGGTGCTTCTATTTAATAGCTTGATCTGCAATTCATTTTCTAGCTTGGTAATACTTTGGCTGATTGCCGAAACGCTCATTTTAAGGCGTAAAGCGGCGGCGGTGTATGAGCCGCTTTCCACTACCTGAGCAAATACCGACATGCGTTTTAATCGATCCATTATTAAGCCTGGCTTAAAAGTGATTGTGATCACAGAATGTTGATAAGTTGATAATAAGCAGGCTAATATACTTGCTCAGATAAAAGCCTCAAGTTCGGATATCATAAAATCAACAATCTTACCCCTGCTGACTTTTCTGGCAATCCAACATTACCCTTCAGCGCATGTCATTGAGTTCCTCTCTGACACTGTGTCGATTTCTATTAAAGTTAATGAATCATATTTGCGATGTTAAAATTAGTGAATAATATGAGGCCTGCTGTGCGTTGCTACCTGTGTGGTAAGAGTTTAAGGAACTATCCATGAGTTTGCTTCCGGTGATGGTGATTTTCGGATTGTCGTTTCCCCCGGTGTTTTTTGAGATTTTGTTGGCGTTAGCCGTGTTTTTTGTTTTGCGCCGAATTCTGACCCCAACCGGGATTTACGATTTTGTCTGGCATCCGGCGTTATTTAATACAGCACTGTATTGCTGTCTCTTTTACCTGATTTCCTGCTTGTTCGTTTGAGGCTGTCGTGAAAAACTTCTCAATAAAAATAATACGTTATGCAATTACACTACTCATTGTGATCCTGGCTGCCATCGCGATTTTCCGCGCCTGGGTCTTCTACACCGAATCACCCTGGACGCGCGACGCCAAATTTACTGCCGATGTGGTGGCTATCGCCCCTGACGTTAGCGGACTGGTGACCGATGTGCCAGTGGTTGACAACCAGTTGGTTAAAAAAGGCGATGTGCTGTTTAAAATTGACCAGCCGCGCTACCAGCAAGTGTTGGCTGAGGCCAACGCCGACGTGGCTTATTACAAAGCCATGGCCGACGAGAAAAAACGTGAGGCTGGACGCCGGGTAAAACTGGGCATCCAGGCCATGTCGCAGGAAGCCATTGATCAGGCAACCAATGACCAGCAAACCACTCTGCATCAGTTGGCGAAAGCACAGGCGGCAGCAAGCTCTGCGGCGCTGGATCTGCAACGTACCGTGGTGACTGCCCCGGCCGACGGTTGGGTTACCAACCTTACTGTCCATCCCGGCGCTTTTATTACCCGTGGCGCGACCTCGGTGGCGCTGGTGAAACAAAATACGTTCTATGTGCTGGCCTATATGGAAGAAACCAAGCTGGCGCGCGTACAGAAAGGCGATCGGGTGGAGATCACTCCGCTGGGCAGTAATCACATCCTGCATGGCACCGTCGACAGCGTGGCGGCAGCGGTCACCAACAGCAGCAGCTCGGCGGCAAGCAACGGCCTGGCCACCATTGACAGTAACCTGGAGTGGGTGCGTCTGGCGCAGCGTGTACCGGTAAAAATTACGCTTAATGATATGGACGAAAAACATCCGTATTCGGCAGGGACTACGGCAACGGTTGTCGTCGCCGGGGAAAATGATCGCGTTGCACACAGCTCCTGGTTTACCAAATTTTTGCACCGTCTGCGTGAGTTTGGTTAAGAGAAAATAATATGAATAGCCAGACCTTCCTGCGTATGCGCTTTGCCTGCAAGCTGACCTTTGCCATTTTGGGCGCGTTGGTCTTGGGGTTTTATCTGCAACTGGAAACCCCGCGCTGGTCGGCGATGACCGCGGCCATTGTCGCCGCCGGTCCGGCGCTGGTCGCTGGCGGTGAACCCTTCGCCGGGGCTATTCGTCATCGCGGTATGCTGCGGGTGATCGGTACTTTTGTTGGCAGTATTGCTGCGGTGGCCATTATCGTTGCCACCGCCCGCGCGCCAGCAGTGATGTTATTGCTGTGCTGTCTGTGGGCCGGTTTTTGCACCTGGTGGTCAACGCTGGTTCGCGTTGAAAACTCTTATGCCCTGGGTCTGGCCGGCTATACGGCACTCATTATCGTGGTGCTGGCTTCCTCTTCCCTGCGCGAAGCGCCGCAGTTCGCCGTTGAGCGCTGTAGTGAGATTGTTTTGGGCATTTGCAGCGCCATAGTGGCGGATCTACTGTTCTCCCCGCGATCGATCAAAGGCGATATCGACCGCGCCGTAACCCGACTGCTGCTCGACCAATGGGCACTGATGAAACTCTGCCTGCATCAGGCTGAAAAAGCGGACATCGACCGCGCCTGGAACGGTCTGGTGAAAAGTACTACCGCCATCAATGCCATGCGTGGCAGCCTGATGATGGAGTCTTCTCGCTGGCAGCGCGTCAATCGCCGCCTGAAAGCCTTGCACAGTATGTCGTTAAGCCTGATCACTCAGGCCTGCGAAACCTATCTGATTATGCAGACTACCCCCGAGCTGGTACCGGTGGAGATCAAACGGCTGTTTGATGAGCCGGTTGCTGACCTGCATGACGTACGTAAAAAAATGAAACAGTTGCGACAGATTGTTGCCACCCTGCGTTCCGATGATATTGCCCTGCCGCTTTACTCGTGGATTGGATCCGGTACCCGCGCACTGTTGATGATCACCGGCATCCATACCAATAGCAGTATCAGCAGCATCGAAAGCAATGTGTTGAACACTGAAGTGGTGATCCGCCCGGCGTCAGCCGAACGGCATCACGCCATGATTAACGGTTTACGCACCTTTGTTTCCAGCGCCATCGGCTGTCTGTTATGGCTGTGGACCGGCTGGACCTCTGGCCCCGGTTGTATCGTAATTATTGCGGTGATCACCTCACTGGCGATGCGTACGCCCAATCCGCGCATGATGGCGATCGATTTTATGGTCGGCATGATGGCGGCTATCCCGGTGGGATCGCTGTTTTATATGGTGATTATGCCCTGGACCCAGCAAAGCCTGTTCCTGCTCTGCCTGTCGCTGGGTATTTTTATCTTTATTATCGGTATTGAGGTGCAAAAACGACGTCTGGGTGTGCTCGGCCTGTTGGTGGGCAGCATCAATGTGCTGGTGTTGAGTAATCCCATGTCCTTTAATGTCACCACCTTTCTCGACAATGTTACCGGCCAGGCCATCGGCTGTGGCATTGCCGTGGTGGTGCTGGCGCTGATCCGTGACAAGTCGCGGGATAGAACCGGTCGTACCCTGCTTAATCGCTTTGTCAGCAGCGCGGTGTCGGCGCTGACCACCAAAGCCTATCGCCGCCGTGAGAACCATCTGCCGGCCCTCTACCATCAGTTGAATCAGCTGCTGGTGATGTTTCCTAATGACATTGGTAAATACCGGCTGGCCTTACAGCTGATCATTGCCCATCAGCGTCTAAAGCTGGCAGAAATTCCGGTGAATGAAGAGCTGTCGGCGTTTCATAAACAGATCCGCTATACCGCCGATCGCGTGGTGTCCGCGCGCCGCGAAGGGAAACGCGCCTATTATTATCAGCGGCTGTTAACGGAAATGGCGGAGTATCAGCAAAAGCTGGTGGCATACCAGGCGCCGCTGAAGGTCACCGAACCGGTAAGACGACTGTGCGATTTATTGCATAACTATCAACGGGCGTTTCTGGAATAACGCCTGTCATAAACCCCCGTTATACTTTCTGAAAAGCACCCCTTGCGCCGCGCTGACTGCAACGGGGCGGGCATTAGCGACTATACTTTATAGTGAATAAACTGTGATTTTGTGGTCGCAGCCACGCTGCCGCTGCGTAAAAGGGAGCCTCGCCATGTCTGATCTGCACGCTACACTCGCCGCACATCCGCTGTTTAAAACCGGTTATTTTGTTGCCGGTGAATGGCATACCGCTGCCGAAACCTTTGATGTGCTTAATCCTGCCACCGGCGAAACGCTGGCAAAAGTGGCGCGCGCCGGTAAGGTGCAAACCGAGGCTGCCATTAACGCGGCAAGCCAGGCTTTTCCGCAATGGCGAAAAACCACCGGTAAAGCCCGTTCCGAGATTTTGTATCGCTGGTATCAACTGATGCGGGAAAACAAACAGTTTCTGGCGGAATTGATGGTCGCAGAACAGGGTAAGCCCTTGCAGGAAGCCTTAGGCGAGGTCGACTATGCCGCCAGCTTCCTGCAATGGTTTGCCGAGGAAGCCAAGCGTGGCAACGGTGAAATTATCCCGCCGGTAAAAGCCGGTTCGCGGATTTTTGCCACCCGTGAACCTGTTGGCGTGGTGGCTGCCATTACGCCGTGGAATTTTCCGCTGGCGATGCTGACGCGTAAGCTGGGGCCAGCTCTGGCCGCAGGCTGTACCGGCTTGATTAAACCGGCCAATAATACCCCGCTTTGCGCTCTGGCACTGCTTGAGCTGGCCAAACAGGCTGGCGTGCCCGACGGGGTGATTAATGGCGTGGCCGGTGATACTGCCGCCATCAGCGAGGCGATAATGCAAAGTACCGCCGTGCGAAAAATATCTTTTACCGGGTCTACCGAGGTGGGTAAAACGCTGGTGCGCAACAGCGCTGCCACCATGAAAAAGGTTTCGATGGAACTTGGCGGTAACGCGCCATATATCGTGTTTGATGATGCCGATATCGACGCCGCCATTGACGGGGTGATCGCCTGTAAATTCCGCAATTCCGGTCAGGTGTGCGTGGCGATCAACCGCATATACGTGCAGGCCGGTATCTATGACCGCTTTGTCAGCCGTCTGGCCGATCGCGTCAGCACGCTGCAAGTCGGTAACGGCATGGATAAGGGCGTGACTATCGGTCCGTTAATTGATATCAAGGGGCTTGAAAAGGTTGAAGAACATGTTAAAGACGCCTTGCAGCATGGCGGTAAGGTGCTGACCGGCGGCCAGCGACACCGGCTGGGGGGAAATTTCTTTCAGCCTACGGTGATCGCCCAGGCTAATGATGCTATGCAACTGGCCCGCGAGGAGACCTTTGGTCCACTGGCCGCCTGTTTCCGTTTTGACAATGAAGAAGAGGTGATTAAACGGGCCAATGCCACGGAGTTTGGTCTGGCGGCCTATTTCTACACGCAAAATCTGCAGCGTGTATTCCGCGTGGCAGAGGCAATTGAAAGCGGCATGATCGGCATTAATGAGTGTGCGCTCTCGACTGAAGTGGCACCTTTTGGCGGCGTTAAAGAGTCCGGTCTGGGCCGTGAAGGTTCGGTACTGGGAATGGAAGAATATTTGCAGGTAAAAACTCTGCATTTGGGTAATCTGTAGGCTTAAGTCTGGCTATTCTAAAAGTAGGTAATAATGCGCGCAGTAAATAAATGGCTCAGGGCTTATCTGCTGCTGGCCGGGCTGGTAGTGATTTTTAGTGATACCGCAGCGGCCAAGATCAATTTTTTCCAAACCGCTGCCGGCAATCAACAGGATATTGCCGCACTGACCGCAGAAAAAAACGTGGTCAGTTATCTGCAACAGCATCACCGACTGCCGGACTATTATGTCACTAAAAAGCAGGCGCGCGCTGCGGGGTGGGACGCCCGCGCCGGAAACCTTTGTCAGGTGTTGCCTGGCAAGGCGATAGGGGGCGATCGTTTCAATAATCGTGAACAGAATTTGCCCTCGGCACCGGGTCGCACCTGGTGGGAAGCGGATATTAACTATCATTGTGGCCGACGAGGCGCCGATCGCCTGCTATTTGCCAGCGACGGCCTGATTTACCTCAGCGGTGATCACTATAAGAATCTTGTACCGGTGGAGTCGCGCTGATGAAAAAAATTGTTTTCGATTTTAATCATATCCCGGATCTTGCCGCCTTTTACGCCGATTTTGCGCGCCAGTTTGCCCTTGGCAGTCAGTTTGGCGCCAATCTCGATGCCCTGTGGGATGAGGTCACCGGCGGTATTGCCTTGCCGGTGGAGATCGACTTTATCAATCTCAATGCCGGACGTAAGCGTCGCTTTGGTTCTCTGGTGCTGCTATTTGAAGAGGCGGAAGAAGAGCTGGAAGGGGCGCTGCGTTTTAATCTGTTTGATAAGTCGCCGGTAAAACCCAAAAGCTAAGCCAGGAGTAAAAAGTCCGGCTGTAAACCTCAGATCACTGATAAAGCCCGTTTTTAGGGAGAGTACAGCGTTGGGGGTCGATGCTGCCGGCGACGTTACCTGCCAACACAGGCCTGCAATAACGCACCTTTTAAGGTGCCAGGCCAACCTGCGTTAAGCCAATGGCGACCGCTGGCACAGGCCAGGGCGGCAATTGGGTAAACGCGGTGGCAAAGAAGGCAGAGATTAGTTTTTGGCTTCTGCCAAGTCACGTAGATACTGGAAAATCTGGCGATAGGATTTTGGTGGCTTGCTGGTGGCTTTTTCTTTTTGCGCATTACGTACCAGCGCACGCAGTTGCTGGCGATCCGCTTCGGGATAGATATCCAGTACCGCAGGAATAGCGTCATCGCCTTCTTCAACCAGACGATCGCGCAGTACTTCCAGTTTATGGAACAGTGAAACCTGTTGGTTGTGGCGGTTCTTGAGTTTATCCAACGCGGTCTGGATAGGTTCAATATCGCGTGAACGCAGCATTTTACCGATCAACTGCATCTGACGGCGGCGGCCTTCTTTTTTGATGCGTTGCGCCAGATCGATAGCGGCACGCAGATCTTCATCGAGCGGGATCTTGTCCAGGGAGTTTTTGCCCAGATCGACCATCTCGGCACCCAGATCTTTCAGTGCTTCGGCATCGCGTTTGATTTCACTTTTACTGACCCAGATGATTTCATCATCTTCTTCGTTGTTCTCTTCGGGAACATCATCGAGCCAGTCTTCAATTTTCTTCGTCATTATGTATCCTTAAATTTCTGGCTGCTATTATCGCACGGTTAACCTCCGCCTTCTATACCCGTCATCTTTTAGCCAGTACCGCCAACAGGAATGCGAAATTCCAGACGGTCTCTGATAGACTCAAGAGTATCTGAACTCAATATTTTTTCTTAAAAAAGGGCGGGCTGATGAAGGTAACCACTCAAGTGGCAGAGCAACGTAAAACGCTGGAAAACGCCGTAGCGCAAGCTCTGGAATTAGCGAAAGTCGGTTCTGACGGTGCGGAAGTGGCGGTCAGTAAAACCACCGGTATAGGGATTAGTACCCGTTTTGGCGAAGTCGAAAATGTCGAATTCAACAGTGACGGTGCACTGGGTATTACCGTTTATTATCAGCAGCGTAAAGGCAGTGCCTCCTCGACTGACCTCAGCCCGGACGCCATTGCGCGTACCGTGCAGGCGGCACTGGATATCGCGCGTTATACCTCTCCCGATCCTTTTGCCGGCGTAGCCGACGAACAGATGCTGGCCTTTGATGCGCCGGATCTGGATCTTTTCCACCCTACCGAGTTGGATGCCGATCGCGGTATCGAACTGGCGGCCCGTGCCGAACAGGCTGCCCTGGGTGCCGATGCACGTATCACCAATACCGAAGGTGGCAGTTTCAACAGTCATTACGGTATTCGCGTATTTGGCAATAGCCTCGGTATGCTGCAAAGCTATTGTTCAACCCGTCATTCGCTGTCGGCGTCAGTGATTGCCGAACATAACGGGGATATGGAGCGTGATTACGCCTACACCATTGGTCGCGCGATGGCCGATCTCGCCAGCCCGGAATCCGTGGGTGCCGACTGCGCGCGCCGTACGCTGTCGCGCCTCTCGCCTCGTAAACTGCCAACCATGAAGGCACCAGTGATGTTTGCCGCCGAAGTGGCAACCGGTTTGTTCGGCCATCTGGTGGGGGCGATCAGCGGTGGCAGCATTTATCGTAAATCTTCTTACTTGCTCGACAGCCTGGGCAAACAGATCCTGCCGGAATGGATCACCATTGAAGAGCATCCACATCTGCTGAAAGGCCTGGCATCGACGCCGTTTGACAGCGAAGGGGTGCGCACGACCCGTCGGGATATCGTCAAAGAGGGCGTACTGCAAACCTGGCTGATGACCTGCTACTCCGCGCGTAAACTGGGGCTGCAAACCACCGGTCATGCTGGCGGTATCCATAACTGGCGTATTGCCGGTCAGGGCGACGATTTTGCCGCTATGCTGCGTAAAATGGGCAAGGGCCTGCTGGTAACCGAATTGATGGGGCAAGGGGTCAGCGGCGTGACCGGTGACTACTCGCGCGGTGCCTCTGGTTTCTGGATCGAAAACGGCGAAATTCAGTACCCGGTCAGTGAGATCACCATTGCCGGTAATTTGAAAGATATGCTACTTAATATGGTCAGCATTGGTAGTGATATCGAAACTCGCAGCAATATCCAGTGTGGTTCGGTTTTACTGCCGGAGATGAAAATCGCCGGCGAGTAAGGCTTTTTCCGCGCTCTCTTACAGCGGCGGCCTGCCGTCGCTGCTTGTCTTTCCTCTATTTTATTGCGCTTTCTGCACTTCTTTACAAAAATTTAATACACCTTTTCTACTATTACCCCCTATGTTATTAACAGTTCCATCCGCAATGTCGTTAATTGATTAAACCAAAAAATAAATGGAAGGTAGCATGCGTAAACATCTGATTGCGTTAGTAACGGTAACCCTGCTGGCATGCAGTGCCCAGGTGATGGCGGCAGACTTGTCGACAGATATGGACACCATTGCCGACAACTACGGCAAGATAATGAAAACCAGTGATGCTAAAGCTTTTACCGATGGTCTGGCCAAAATGAAGGCCGCTGCCCTAGATGCCAAAAATGACACCCCGGACAAGCTTAAAGGAAAAGCGCCAGACAGCCCGGAAATCAAAGATTATCACCACGGTCTTGATACGCTGATCGGCCAGATTGACAAGGCCGCAGAGCTGGCCAAAGCCGGTAAATTGGATCAGGCGAAAAAAGAAGCCGAAGGCTTTAAAGCTACCCGCAACGAAAACCATAAGAAATTTAAGTAAATCAATTCCATCCCCCTCTTTCGCCACTGTCCGGATAAAGAGGGGGACGCCAATGCCACGCTTTCCCTCTGCTGATTGTTACTTGTTGCCGCCCACCGCCTGCGTCGCCAATACCAGTCTGTTCCACTGCCAAAACCTCGCCAGCCAGTTCTCTGCGCCACCAAATTGTATTTTTGATAATGAGATCTGCTTGGTATAGGGCATTTCCAGTTTGAACTGGAAAAAAACCGTCTACACAAGATATCGGCTTACGCGTAGGGTAATAACAATAGAAACGGCTCTGTAAAGAGAACGAGCAGATTGATATGAATAATGCCCTTGAAATAAAAGATGCACCGGCAATTACTGAAAAATTATTAACAGATATTCAAAAAATGTTGAATGCAGAAAATATATTTACCAATGACGTTCAACAGCAGATGTTAACTTCGCACGTTAAAGCAATGGTATTGCGTTCAATTACCGGGGAACCCTTACCTGAAGTAGAAAAAGAGCTGTTTGATGAAATTTCATCAGGCTCAATGAAAATGGCTGAACAGGTTGTCGATATGCTGGGGAATTTACCGATTGAGGAAGCCTATTTACTCTCGGTACATTTTGAAGTAGCCAAAGACAATAACAACCTATAACCCTTGCTTATAAAAACTTATCTGGAGAGTAGACATATGGCACAAGTCCTCGTAGTGATTGGCGACCGTTTAGGGAAAGGCCAGAAAGTTGCCGCTGGCGTAGAAGCAGCAGGAGGCCGCGCCATTGTGGTTCCTGGTGTGGCTGCCGATATGAAATTGGGCGACGTGATGAAAGCGGAGGGAGCCACCTTTGGTATCTCTTTCTGCGGCAGTGGCGGCGCGGGGGCGATTACTGCCCAAAATAAATATGGATATAAAGCCAAACACGGCATGCGTTCCGTTGAAGAAGGTGTAACGGCAATTAACGAGGGCTGTGCGGTATTGGGCTTTGGTTTTATGGATAAAGAAGAGCTGGGTCAGAAACTGGTAGAAGCTTATATCAAGAAAAATGGCCAGTCGTAATGAAGCAACACTTAACGACCACAGTTCGGGTAGAAGGAAAGGGCGAAAATAAGGCTGCCGCCTTTTCCTCCGCGCTGAGCCAGGTTCAGCGAACCGTTCTTAAATCTACTGAAAATATTTTGCTGCGTATCGAACCGCAGGACGTCAAGATAATTACAGCAGAAGAGAAGGTGACCAAGGAAAGGTTTCTGTTCTTTTTTCTGGCCAGGGAAAGAAAGAGTTATTACGTGGTATTAGACATTACCGTCAATCTGACTGTCATTAATACTGAGCAGGTGGTCTTTACTACGAAATAAAACCGTTAGCGATACCCGTCGTCATTGACGGGGGTATATAAAATCACAGGGATACTCTGATGTTTTTAATTATTTTATTTAAGTCGCTGATTATCGGCGGATTGGTGGGCGTGGGGGTAGGTGCCGGTGCGGCGCGTATGTTCCATGCACCTACCGTACAGGGAATGGGGGCGTTTCGTACCCTGGGGGAACTGAACTCCTGTGAAGGGGATCCTGCTTCGCACTTCTCCTTCGGGCTGGGCTTTTTCTTCAACGCCTGGGCGTCATCCGTGGCGGCCGGTTCCTTCACTCAGGACGTCGATCACCGCATTATTCCCAACTGGGCCGCAGCTGCGTTGATGATAAAAAATCGCAACGTTGCCGAGACCCTGCATGACCCACGCAAAATGGCCATTGCCAGCGGCATTATCGGCATGATTGTGGTGGCCTTCCTTAATACTACCGCCTCGGCGGTGCCGCCTGCCCTGCAGGTAACGGCGATTAAGGTGCTGGTCCCGGCGGCCAATATGCTGGTCAATACCGTGATGCCGGTTATTTTCTGGTTGGCGGCCATTGATGCCGGTCGTCGTTCCGGTTTCTGGGGCACTATTTTTGGTGGTCTGGCGCAGATGATTATGGGTAACGCGGTGCCGGGACTGGTACTGGGGATTCTGATCGGTAAAGGGGTAGAAGAGGGCGGCTGGAACCATGTCACCAAAGTGATGATGGCGGCGATTATCGCGCTGTTTGTCCTCAGCGGCTTCTTCCGTGGCTTTGACGTAAAAATGTTGCAGTCCTTTATGCTCGACGTACCGGCATGGCTGAATGGCATTCATAATTCACTCAGTGGTAAATAAGGGGATCATGAAAATGGAAGAACAAACCAAAAGTGGTTTCTGGTACGCCGAGTGGTCGTTCCCGATTTTTGTCGGGTTACTCTCTGCCGGGGTGTTTGCCGGGACCCATATGTATTACCTGTATGGCATTGGTGCCTTTAACGAGGTGGCTTTCGTTTCCATGCTGCGTTCGGGGATGAATACCGGCGTCTATGGTGCGGTGGCGGCGTTCGGTGCCAGTTTCCTGTTTGCCCGTATCATTGAAGGTTCGCTGGTCGGTATCCTCGATATCGGCGGTGCCATCCAGACCGGGATTGGCCTGGGCGTGCCTGCGCTGTTGCTCGGTGCTGGCATTGTCTTTCCGGTGGCCAACTTCGCCGCCTCGTTGGTTACCGGTTTAATCCTCGGTCTGGCAGTGGGCTATATCATTATTCTGGCACGTAAATTTACCATCAATCAGGGTAACTCGACTTACGGTGCTGACGTGATGATGGGGGCAGGTAATGCCACCGGCCGTTTCCTTGGGCCGTTGATTATTCTGTCGGCAATGGCCGCCTCTATCCCGATCGGTCTGGGTGCGTTATTGGGTGCGCTGCTGTTCTATATCTGGAAAAAACCGCTTACCGGTGGCGCGATCCTCGGGGCGATGATCCTCGGTGCTATCTTCCCGGTTTCACTGTAATACCTTGATTTAAAATAATTAGAAAGTTTGTTTATCCCCTGGCGACCCCAAGTTGCCAGGGGATGAGGAGAAAGGTCGTATGTATGATGTGATCGTCAGACAGGCTAAAATCGCCGATGGCAGCCTGATAGATATCGCCATTCAAGACGGTAAGCTGGCCGCTGTTGGCCAACTGCCACCGGATGTGACCGCCACCCGGACGCTCGATCTGCACGGACAATATTGGCTAAGTGCCGGCTGGATCGATTCCCACGTTCACTGCTACCCGAAATCACCGATTTATCATGATGAAGCCGACCGTGTTGGTATCGACAGCGGCGTGACCACGGTGATCGATGCCGGTAGCACCGGCGCGGATGATGTGGATGATTTTTATCAGTTGACCCGTCAGGCCAAAACCCGGGTGTATGCCTTCCTCAATATTGCCCGCACCGGTATCGTGACGCAAAACGAACTGGCCGATATGGCGCAGATCGACAAAGTCGGTGTCGCCCAGGCGATTGCCGATCATCCGGATTTTATTATCGGTCTGAAAGCCCGTATGAGCAGCAGCGTAGTGGGTAAAAACGGCATTCAACCGCTGCTGCGTGCCAAAGAGATGCAGCAGGAAAATCAGGGTCTGCCCTTGATGGTGCATATTGGCAATAACCCGCCGGATCTCGATGAGATCGCCGATTTGCTGGCGGCGGGCGATATCATCACCCACTGCTATAACGGCAAACCCAACCGCATTCTGACGCCGCAAGGTCAACTGCGCGAGGCGGTGAAACGCGCCCTCGAACGCGGCGTGCTGCTGGATGTCGGCCATGGTTCCGCCAGCTTTAGCTTTGCGGTCGCCGAAATGGCAATCCGCCAGGGGATCCTGCCTCATACCATCAGTTCCGATATCTACTGCCGCAACCGTATTTCCGGGCCGGTGCATAGTCTGGCGACGGTGATGTCGAAATTCTTTAGCGTCGGTATGACCTTGCCGCAGGTGATTGACTGCGTGACCTGTCATGCCGCCGATGCGCTGCGTCTGGGCGGCAAAGGCCGTCTTGAGGTCGGTGCCGATGCCGACTTGACACTGTTTGAGTTGCAGCATGTGCCGCAGGTGTTTATCGATTCCGAAGGGCTGTCGAAGGCGGGCGAACAGCTGCTGGTGCCGCTGGCTGCCATTGTGGCCGGTGAAGTGATATTAACTGCCGAAGGGAAGTCTAAAAATGTCTTCGATTTATGAAAAATACAATTTAAAACAGGTGATTAACGCGTCAGGCCGCATGACGATCCTCGGTGTGTCTACCCCGAGAACCGAAGTGGCCGAGGTGGTAAATACCGGGCTTAACCACTTCTTTGAGATGAAAGATCTGGTTAATAAAACCGGCGCTTATATCGCCAATCTGCTGAATGTTGAAAACGCCGTGGTGGTTTCCTGCGCTTCGGCGGGGATTGCCCAGTCTGTTGCCGCTGTAATTATTAAAGATAACGCCTGGCTGTTGGATAATCTGCACGCGGCACCGTTGACGGTAGCCAATGAAATTGTACTGCCCAAGGGACATAACGTTAACTACGGTGCGCCGGTGGCCACCATGGTGACTCTCGGCGGCGGTAAAGTGGTCGAGGCTGGCTATGCCAACGAGTGTTCTGCGGCCCAGTTGGCGGCGGCTATCACCCCGCACACTGCGGCGATCCTCTATATCAAGTCCCATCACTCGGTGCAAAAAAGTATTTTGTCGGTGGCCGAAGCGGTGGCGGTTGCCCATGAACATCAATTGCCGTTAATCGTTGATGCGGCGGCGGAAGAAGATCTCCACTGTTACTACGAGATGGGGGCTGACCTGGTGATCTACAGTGGGGCCAAAGCCATTGAAGGGCCGACCAGTGGTCTGGTTTTGGGCCGCCATCAGCTTGTCGAGTGGGTAAAACTGCAATCCAACGGCATTGGCCGCGCGATGAAAGTGGGCAAGGAAGGCATTCTCGGTCTGACGCAGGCCATTGAAAGTTATATCACGCAGCCAAAAACCACCGGCCAGCAGATGGTCGACAAAATGACCCCCTTTATCGCCAGTCTGAATGCGATTAACGGTGTTTCTGCCCGCGTGGTGTGGGACAGCGCCGGTCGCGATATTGCGCGCACGGAAATTGCCTTTGATGAAACCTTGTTGGGCTGGAAAACCAAAGCCATTGTCGATGCGATGAAAACCGGTGAGATTGCCATTTATTTTCGTGGTTATCGTGCCAACGAAGGCAAAATCGAAGTGGATGTGCGCAGCGTAACCCCGGCGCAACTGGTTACCGTTGCCGAATGTTTTAACGCCCTGTTTAGCGGAGAGAAAGCATGAAGCTGACCCCTAATTTTTACCGTGACCGTGTGTGCCTGAATGTTCTTGCTGGCAGTAAAGACAATGCCCGTGATATCTATCAGGCGGCGGAAGGTCATGTACTGGTCGGCGTACTGTCCAAAAATTATGCCGATGTGGCCAGCGCTGTAGAAGATATGAAAGCTTATGCTGCCTTGATTGATAATGCCTTGTCTGTCGGTCTGGGTGCTGGCGATCCGCGTCAGTCGTTGATGGTCAGCCAGATTTCCGGGCAGGTTCAGCCACAACACGTTAATCAGGTGTTTACCGGTGTGGGTACCAGTCGTGCGCTGCTGGGGCAGAACGACAGCGTGGTTAATGGTCTGGTTTCTCCCAGCGGTAAAGTCGGTTGGGTGAAGATCTCCACCGGTCCGCTCAGCTCAAAAACCAGCGACGGTATTGTGCCGGTAGAGACCGCCATTGCGATGCTAAAAGATATGGGCGGTAGCTCGGTGAAGTATTTCCCGATGGGCGGCCTGAAAACCCGCGAAGAGTTCGCTGCGGTGGCACGCGCCTGTGCCGAACAGGACTTTTGGCTGGAACCTACCGGCGGTATCGATCTGGAAAACTTTGAACCTATTATGGAGATCGCCCTGGCGGCGGGAGTGAGCAAAATTATTCCTCATATCTATAGTTCGATCATTGATAGCGCCAGCGGCAATACCCGCCCGCAGGATGTCAGCACGCTGCTCGCCAGTGTTAAAAAACTGCTTGGCTAATAATAAGCGCCCGGTCTAAGCCCGTGTACACTCGCTAAAAACGGGCTTGGTCAGCAGTCTGGGTGGTAAGGTGTTTTTGTTGATGGCTAATCGGTTGCCGGTAGTCCATCGTAGAGCGTACCCTGAAACAGAGTAAATTGAGGGGGTGAGCTGCAACCTGTGCGGGATGATGTTAGCCATTCATCCTGCCCGGTTATTTTTGGTCAGACTCAGCGGAAGGTTTATGGTGAGATTTCCTTATCAACGATTGGCAGTGCTGTTTGATGCTTTACAGACGGAAACGTTGCCGCAGGATGAGCTGGCAAAACGTCTGGATGTGTCCACGCGCACGGTGCGGGCAGATATCACCGCACTGAATGAAATTATGCAGCAATACGGTGCCTGTTTTATTCATAATCGCGGCAGTGGTTATCAACTGAAAGTGGATGATGCTGCGCTGTTTTCCATGCTGCAACAACCGGTTAAGCGCAATAATCCTACGCCGCGCAGTGCCGCAGAGCGGGTTAACCGACTGCTGATCCGTTTTTTGACCTCGGCTTTTTCGTTAAAGCTGGAGGATCTGGCCGACGAATGGTTTGTCAGCCGCGGCACGCTGCAAAACGATATGCCTGAGGTGCGCGAGCATCTAAACCGTTACCATCTCAATATTGAAACCAAGCCGCGTTATGGCATGAAACTGTTCGGTTCGGAACTGGCGATCCGCGCCTGCCTTACCGATTTGCTGTTCCAGCTTAATAATGACGACCAAATCAGCCCGTTCCTGAAAGCCGAAAGCCTGGAAGCTGAAGCACTGCAACCCTTGACCGATTTTATGCATCAGTTGCTGAATCAGTCGTCGATTCAGCTTACCGACGAGGGGGAGAAGTATTTGATCCTCTATTGTGCCGTGGCGGTCAAGCGTATTGCTGGCGGTTATCCGTTAACGGATTTTGATGCCGAAGAACAAGAGCCAGCGGTCAGGCAAATCTCCAGCAAGCTGGCAGCCGAGTTAAAACGAATGGTAGGCAAAGAGATCCCGGCGGCGGAAGAGGCCTATTTGCGGGTCAATATTGCCGCACGACGTGTGCAGAGTATTTTGCCCACCGACATTAACGCCGATGATGAAGAGTCGTTGGTCGACTATATTCTCTCCTATATTAACTCCCATTATAATTATGATTTACAAGGGGATAAGCAACTTCGCTCAGACTTGCTGACGCATATTAAGGCGATGATCACCCGGGTGAAATACCAGATCAATATTCCCAATCCGCTGCTCAACAATATTAAACAGCACTATCCGATGGCCTACGACGTTACTCTGGCGGCGGTATCAAGCTGGGGGAAATACACCCCTTATAGCCTGAGCGAAAATGAAATCGGCTTTCTGGTGCTGCATATCGGCGTCGGGCTGGAGCGTCATTACAATATTGGCTATCAGCGGCATCCGCAGGCGATGCTGGTGTGCGATACCGGCAACTCCACGCTGCGCATGATCGAAGCGCAAATCAGCCGCAAGTTTCCGCAAATTGTGGTTACGCGGGTCATTTCATTGCGTGATTATGAACAAATCGAGCATATCGACGAAGATTTTATTATTTCCAATGCACGGCTGGTGGAGCGCAATAAGCCGGTGGTGGTGCTGTCGCCGTTTCCTACCGAATATCAGATGGAGCAACTGGGAAAACTGGTGCTGGTGGACCGCACCCGGCCTTATATGCTGGAAAAATTCTTCGATCGGCAACACTTTCTGATCCTCGATGAGCCCATGACTCAGGCGCAGCTGTTTCGCAAAATTTGCACTCAGCTGGAAGAGGAAGGCTATGTCGATGAGGCGTTTTATCCTTCGGTGGTTGAGCGCGAAGAGATTGTCTCCACCATGTTGGGTGAGGGCATTGCGCTGCCGCACTCGCTGGGCTTGCTGGCCAAAAAGACCGTGGTGATCACCGTATTATCGCGGCAGGGGATCAAATGGGGCGAGGGGGAGACAGCGCACGTTATCTTCCTGCTGGCGATCAGCAAGGCCGATTATGAAGAAGCGATGGCGATATATGACTTGTTTGTGACTTTTGTGCGCGAAAGATCGATGAGTCGCCTGTTGACCAGCCGTAATTTTGACAGCTTCAAGGCGATGGCGATTGACTGTCTAAGCCGTATCTAGCGCTCTGAACAACGACTTCCCCCTTTTTGATTGTAGGGGGAGGCTTGCCTGATTACGCTATTCTTCATCAAACCCGGAATTAATCAGATTAATCACCGCCGCCAGCGCTTCCGCTTCGTCCGGGCCGGTGGCTTCGATTTCAATTTGCTGGCCTTTCGGCGAGTCGAGCATCAGCAGTGCAATCACGCTGCTGGCTTCGGCTTCAATACCGGCATCGTTGCGCAGCATCACTTCCGATTCAAAACTCTGTACCAGTTCAAACAGTTTCATCGCCGGGCGAGCGTGCATTCCCAGCCTGTTCTTGATTTCAACTTTCTGTTTAATTGACATAAGGGTTAACCGTCATGATTTGCGCTTTTCCAGCGTACGATGGCGAGACTGCACGTTTTTTCCACGGGAGCGGAAATAGTCGGCGAGTTGTTCAGCCACATAGACCGATCGATGTTTACCGCCGGTACAACCGATGGCTACCGTCAGGTAGCTGCGATTGTTGGTTTCCAGCATAGGTAACCATTGTTCGAGATAGCTGCGGGTCTGATAGATAAAATTATGCACTTCGGTATGGCGATCAAGAAAGGCGGCAACGGGTTTGTCTAACCCGGTCATGGGCCGCAGTTTGGGATCCCAGTGCGGGTTAGGTAAAAAACGCACGTCGAAAACGTAATCGGCATCGATAGGAATACCATGCTTAAAGCCAAATGATTCAAACACCATGGTCAATTCACGCTCACGTTTGCCCAATAAACGGGTACGCAGCATTTCGGCCAGTTCGTGCACCGACATTTCCGAGGTATCGATAATCAGATCGGCGCTGGAACGCAGCGGTTCCAGTAATTCGCTTTCCTGATCGATAGCACTTTCCAGTGACAGGTTTTTACTGGAAAGCGGATGTAGACGGCGCGTATCGCTGTAGCGTCGGATCAGGGTATTGCGATCGGCATCCAGAAACAGCAGTTGTGGAGAGAAACTGTCTGGCAACTGGGTCATGGCATGCTCGTAAACTTCTGGTGTTTCCGGCATGTTACGTACGTCAATGCTTACGGCGGCAGAGGTATTCCGTTCTGCCAGCGTTTGCGCCAGCTGCGGCAGCAATACGACCGGCAGGTTATCGACGCAATAAAAGCCCATATCCTCCAGCGCACGCAAGGCGACGGATTTCCCCGAACCAGAACGGCCGCTGACAATCATCAGCACCATGTTTATCACTCCCTCAAGCAAATGTAGCCTTTATCTTTCAAACTGCAGGCATGCGCCGATGCGGTTGCTTGTCCAGGTTACTTACCTGAGTAAGTTGCTGTGACGTGCTCGGAGGCCGCTGCCCTGCGCCTTGAAATCTATGGGGTATCGACCCGATAGATGGTCTTCTTCGCGATTTACTCGTCTTCGGTAATTATATGGAACAGTTCTTCATCACTTTGCGCACCGCGCAAACGGCGACACACTGTTTTATCGGCCAGTTTCTTGGCCACTAATGACAGGGTGTGTAAGTGGGTTTTACATTGATCGGCAGGAACCAGCAAGGCAAAAAGCAGGTCAACAGGCTGATTATCTATCGCATCAAAGGCAATGGGCTGGTCAAGCTGGATAAAGACGCCGATGGCGCGCAGGGTGTCCTCTTCCAGTTTGCCATGGGGGATGGCGATACCTGCACCTATTCCAGTACTGCCCATACGTTCACGGGTCAAAATGGCATCGAAAATCACCTGTGGCGCGAGGTTGAGCTGTTTGGCAGCCAGTTCGCTAATGATTTCCAGTGCGCGTTTTTTACTGGCACAGTGGACGTTGCTTTTGGTGCATTCGGCATTTAATACCGAGGTTAGCTGCAGTGCTGAATCGTTGATCATCTCATTCTTTCACTTAGGCGCTTTACCCTAAAGATTTATCGGCTCGTACCCGAGGGTAACGAGCCGATTCATATATCCCCTGGCCCTGACAGCGTGGCTGTACGCGGGTTGCGAGATACTCGTCTGTGGCTCGCTGGCCACAGAGAGGGCTTAGTGCTGTTTCAGTTTGTCTTTATGCTTATTAAGCTGTCGGGCCAGTTTGTCAACCAGGCCATCAATAGCGGCATACATGTCCTGATGTTCCGAGGTGGCATGCAACTCGCCCCCGTTCACGTGCAGTGTTGCTTCGGCCACTTTCTGCACTTTCTCGACGCTTAATATTACGTACACCTGGTTGATGCGGTCAAAGTATTGCTCAAGTTTGCCAAACTTTGCATTAACAAACTCTCTCAGAGGCTCGGTAATATCTACGTGATGTCCGGTAATGTTGAGTTGCATAATGTCTTCCTTCTCTGTTGAGGTCAAACCAACTGTTTGCGTTGGTTTGATGGCGGGATGGACAAAGACTCTCGGTATTTCGCTACAGTGCGTCGAGCCACCATAATGCCTTGATCCGATAGCATAGTGGCTAACTTGCTGTCGCTCAGAGGTTTGACGGGGTTTTCCGCCGCGATTAACTTCCTGACCAGTGCGCGGATGGCGGTGGATGAGGCTTCACCACCGCTGTCCGTACTGACGTGACTGGAAAAGAAATATTTCAGTTCGAAAATGCCTCGCGGACTGTGCAGAAACTTCTGCGTGGTCACGCGCGAGATTGTCGATTCGTGCATTTCCACGGCACTGGCAATATCGGCCAATACCATGGGTTTCATAAACTCTTCACCAAGATCAAAGAATGCCTGCTGCTGTTCAACAATACAACGCGTCACTTTCAATAACGTATCATTGCGGCTTTCCAGGCTTTTGATCAACCACTTGGCTTCTTGCAGGTTACTGCGAATAAACTGCCCGTCGCTGTCGTTGCGTACCGAATTGCCCATGGCCGCATACTGCTGGTTGATCTTCAGGCGCGGAATGCTGTCTGAATTCAGTTCCACCGACCACACTGCGCCGATTTTACGCACCAGCACATCCGGGATCACATACTCGGACTCGCCGGTGTTGATCGACTGTCCCGGCCGTGGATCCAGCGACTGGATCAGCAACATGGCACCTTTCAGTGTATCTTCTTTTAGACGGGTTGATCGCATCAACGCACGAAAATCGTGATTGGCGAGCAGATCTAAATGTTCACTGACGATTAGACGCGCTTCCGGCAGATACTGGGTCTCAGGCACATATTGCGATAGCTGGATTAACAGGCAATCGCGCAGATCTTTTGCCGCCACGCCCACCGGATCAAAACGCTGTACGCGCTTCAGCACGGCTTCGACTTCATCCATATTGACGTTGTCGTCACCCATGCTTTCGAGAATATCGTCCAGGGATACGGTCAGGTAGCCGGTATCGTCAACTGCATCGACGATCGAGGTGGCAATGGCGCGATCGGTATCGGTAAAGGGTGTCAGTTCGACCT
The DNA here is from genome assembly GCF_012933545.1 of Rouxiella aceris. Taxonomy (GTDB): domain Bacteria; phylum Pseudomonadota; class Gammaproteobacteria; order Enterobacterales; family Enterobacteriaceae; genus Rouxiella; species Rouxiella aceris. The sequence continues at coordinate 143,405 of NZ_JAADJU010000009.1, forward strand.
GCCACATCAGATAATCTTGCAGCGTCTGCGTGGTCTCGCCCTGATACACCGGCAGCTCGTCGTCGCTGTAATCATTGCCGGTTCCGGAAGGGGTACCGGCGGTATAGATTTCGTCCCAGGTGGCATCCAGTGGCAGCTCCTCGGGCATATCTTTTTGCTCAAGGGCCTCACGGGTATCCAGCGCTTCACTTTCGACGGGTTCTATGGCGTCTATTTCATCATGCAGGTCGGATTGTTCCAACAGCGGATTGCTTTCCAGCGCTAATTGAATTTCTTGCTGGAGTTCAAGCGTGGACAGTTGCAGCAGGCGTATTGCCTGCTGTAGCTGTGGTGTCATGGCCAATTGTTGGCTGAGCCTGAGTTGCAAACCTTGCTTCATATCTTGGGTTTATTTCCGTTGCGACAAATAAAATAAACTGACTGTTATGCTACCTTTTGCCCTTGACGCTGTGGCTGTATTGGCCTCACCCGCTTAGCCGAACACTTGTTGGCTTCACTTTTTAATCGGCGGGTTTGCCAGCTTGCCACAACCGCCATGGCTTTGGATATAACTGAGCCACTTACAAGCGGAAAGCTTCGCCCAGGTAAACGCGTTTGACCTGTTCATCTTGCAGAATTTCTTCTGGTGTACCGTGAGCAATCAGATGCCCCTGGCTGACGATATAAGCGCGTTCACAAACGTCGAGGGTTTCACGCACGTTATGGTCGGTGATCAGAACCCCGAGGCCGCTGTCACGCAGGTGTTCAATAATTTTCTTGATATCGATAACCGATATCGGGTCAACCCCGGCAAAGGGTTCATCGAGCAGGATGAACTTGGGATTGGCAGCCAGCGCGCGGGCAATTTCCACGCGACGACGTTCACCACCGGAAAGTGACTGTCCGAGATTATCGCGCAAATGCGCAATATGGAACTCTTCCATCAGTTCATTGGCGCGCGCCACGCGCTGTTCTTTATTGAGATCGTCGCGGATCTCCAGCACGGCCATCAGGTTATTGAACACGCTCAAGCGACGAAAGATTGAGGCTTCCTGAGGCAGATAGCCAATGCCGCGGCGAGCGCGAGTATGCAGCGGCAACAGGCTGATATCTTCATCATCAACCACAATTCGTCCTGCATCGCGCTGAACAATACCGACGACCATATAAAACGTGGTGGTTTTACCTGCGCCGTTTGGCCCCAATAAGCCGACGATTTCCCCTGACTTGACGGACAGACTGACGTCTTCAACGACTTTGCGGCCTTTGTAGGCTTTAGCCAGGTTTTCTGCGATTAATGTTGCCATAAGTTATCAGTTACTCTTTTTCTGACCTGCGGCAGCAGGCGTCTTTTGCTGTAGCTGAGACGGAACCAGCACGGTGGTTACGCGCTTGCCTTTGTCACTAAAGGCTTCCATCTGCTGTTTTTGCACCAGATAGGTAATACGATCGCCGGTGACGTTGCTGTCGAGCTGTTCCAGGTAAGCATTGCCGGTCAGGGTCACCAGATCGGCGGAAACGTCGTAGCGTACTTTCAGTGCATGGCCATTAATGGGTTTACCATTATCTTGCATCTGATAAAAGGTTACCGGATTACCAAAACCTTCGACGATCTCTTTGCCTGACTCACCACCTGGGCGGACGATAGTGGCGCGGTCTGCTTTCACCAGGATGGTACCCTGTTTGACAATCACGTTACCGGTTAAAGTAACGGTATTGGTATTGATATCGACAGCCTGGTTATCCGAGGTAATGGTCATCGGCTTGGTGGTGTCATCTTTCATCGCCAATGCCGACATGCTTACGGCCAACAGCGAGGTGGTGATCAATAGGTTACGGATTTTATTTTTTGTTTGGAATTTCATAATTTGTATTTACCTTTTCGATCAGCTCTGCGGTTTTATTTCGCAAATTACCACGCATTTTCATGCCGTTAGATGTAAAACCGGTGCCATATAAATAGACTTCGTCGTCGGAAGCTACGTCTTGAGTGACCAGGTTGACCTGGGCATTATCTGTTCTTATTTTCTGCAATTGTGACGTTGCCGGCGTCAGGCTATCAACCTGCACATGACCATAAAGATAGAGCATCTTATCATTGGTCAGCTTGGCGCGATCGGAACGAACGGTCCAGGTCGCCACGGTATTCTGGTCATACATGGTCACCACCGGGTTGGTAAACCAGCTAAGCTGGTCGGCGGTGTAATATTTGACCTCATCCGAGACAAGCCGATAATTCAACTTGCCCGTCGGGTCATACACCACGGTGATGGTATGCTGACTCTGATAAGTCGGATCCTGAGTGTTGACGGCCACCGCTGGGGCTTTGTTGATACTGTCTGACAGCGTCCAGCCAATCAGTACCAGCACAATAAGGCCCAGCAGCAACGTTATCCAAAGTTTTGTTTTATTCATATCGACAGCCCTTTGGCGTCCTCCAGCTTACCCTGTGCCAGCAAAATCAAATCGCATAACTCGCGCACTGCACCTCGCCCTCCGGCAATGCGGGTCACATAGTGCACCCTGGGGAGCAAAATGGGATGGGCATCGTTAACGGCGACAGCAAGCCCGACTTTCTCCATCACCGGCCAGTCAATTAAGTCATCGCCAATATAAGCGACCTGTTCAGGTTGCAGAGACAGTGTATCTAACAGTTCGCGGAAGGCCAAAAGCTTATCGGATTGCCCCTGGTAAAGATGACGAATCCCCAGCGTTTTTGCACGATCTTCCAATAATTTGGCATTACGCCCGGTAATAATGGCCACCTCAATATCTGAAGTGAGCAGGCAACGGATACCGTAACCATCGCGAACGTTGAAGCTTTTCAGCTCTTCGCCCTGATTTCCCATGAAAATCAGGCCGTCAGACATTACGCCATCAACGTCACAAATCAGCAAGCGGACCGCTTTGGCTCGCTCCAGCACTTCTGCGCTAACGGGACCGTAACAGGTATCCACATTGGCTGCGCTTTTACTCATTGGGGCAATTCCTTATGGAGACGAAGGGAGGGCAACTTCACTTCGCCAGTGTTAAACCACGCCGGCTCTCAGCATGTCATGCATATGTACCACACCCAACAACTGGTCGCCATCGGCAACCATCACGCAGGTAATATGCCGCTCCTGCATAATATTGAGCGCATCAACGGCCAGCATGGCAGGCCGCACACGGATACCGCCGCAGGTCATGACGTCGGTAATTTTGGCCTCATTAACGTTGACGCCCATATCAAAAATCCGTCGTAAATCCCCGTCGGTAAAAATCCCTTCGATTTTCATCAGATCGTCGGTAATCACCGTCATACCGAGATTTTTCCGGGTGATCTCCAGTAATGCATCACGCAAGGAAGCATCGCGGCTTACCTGCGGAATTTCATTACCGGTGTGCATGATATCGCTTACGCGCAGCAGCAGTTTACGACCCAGTGCTCCGCCCGGATGGGAGAGGGCAAAATCTTCGGCAGTAAAGCCGCGTGCTTCCAGCAGCGCCACCGCCATGGCATCCCCCATCACCATCACCGCGGTGGTGCTGGTGGTCGGTGCCAGGCCCAGTGGGCAGGCTTCCTGCGGCACTTTGACACAAATATGTACGTCGGCGGCTTTGCCCATCGAGCTTTCGGCATTGGCCGTCAGGCAGATAAGGCGGATATCCAGGCGTTTTAACACCGGGATCAGTGCCAGAATTTCGTGGGCTTCACCGGAGTTGGAGATCAATATCACGATATCCTGTTTGGATACCATACCGAGATCGCCGTGGCTGGCCTCGCCGGGATGGACAAAAAACGCCGGGGTGCCGGTACTGGCAAAGGTCGCCGCCATTTTGCGGCCGACGTGTCCGGATTTGCCCATGCCCATCACCACCACTTTACCGTGGCAATGAAGCATCATTTCACAGGCGCGACTAAAGTCGTCGTTGATGTATTGATCCAGTTGCGCCAGACCTTCTCTTTCGGTTAACAGCACCTGTTTACCGACGTTGATGAAGTTGAATTTCTCGTAATCTAATGATGTCATCGTCAATTCCTGTGACTTTGTCCGACCAGCAAAAGCTGTCTGCAAGTCGATGTTATCAGGTCTAAAATGTCATGCCGCCGGGAAAGCAAAACAGCAGCGTCAGATAAGCAATAAAACCGCATAACAGCAGGGCACCTGCCAGATGGCCAATGCGGTGTTTGCGCATCAGGCAAAGCCCGGTCAATACCACGCTGACTACCAGCATGACCCAGTAATCCCGATGAAAGGCGTCAGGATTGAAATGACCCGGGGCGACCAGCGCCGGCAGGCCGAGTACCAGGCACATATTAAAAATATTTGCGCCGATAATATTGCCGAGAGCAATGTCATCTTCGCCTTTGATTGCGCCGGCAATAAATGTCGCCAGTTCCGGCAGGCTGGTGCCGATAGCGATCACCGTCAAACCGATAACCAGTTCGCTGATGCCAAAGTAGCGGGCAATCACCGACGCATTGTCGACAACCATGTTCGACGCCAGCGGCATGATAATAAACGCCAGCGCCAACCACAAAAATGCTACCGTATTGCTGCCGTCTTGCGGTAATTCAGCCATTTGTTCGCGGGTCAGTGTATCCTGTCCGGCGTGTTGTGACATTTTGGCAATCTTTATCATCAGTATCAGGAACACGGCCGCTGCCGTAAGCAGCACTACGCCGTCCCATCGACTTAGCTCACTGTCTCTGAGTAAGAAACCACAGAGTACCGTGACCAGCAACATTAACGGCAGTTCGCGTCGCAGGATATCAGAACGCACGGAAAGTGGATGAATTAGCGCTGCGCCACCCAAAATCAGAAGAATATTAGTGATATTTGAGCCAATCACATTGCCGACCGCCAAATCCATCTGGCCATTGATGGCTGCCGTAGTGGTGACCACCAGTTCAGGCAGGGAAATACCCACGCCCACCACCGTCATGCCAATAATAAGAGGGGGAATACCGATTGAGCCTGCCAGGACTGAAGCGCCGTACACCAAACGATCGGCGGCATAAACAAGCAAAAACAGGCCGACAATCATGAGTACAATAGCGAGAAACATGAAAAATCCTTTATTGGGTGTAGGCTGTGCCCTTTAAATTGTTCGTGGTCTTGTCGTGGTTACGAAAACAAACCGTAATCAAGGCGTAAGAGACACAGCCTGGTGCAATGTTCGTAAGTCTGGCAAGGAACCAAAAAGACTTTGATCACTCTGACTTCAGACAAAGGGTCTGAGCAGGCGTGACTCGGGTTCCATAATAGCGATTACCTTGGCTTCTGACTTTTAGTTTTGAAAATTTTCAAACTGCGGGGTGATAATGCTGCCACAGTTGGTTGATTTTGACCGTCTGGGAACTAAAAGTAAATCAATGGCAACTTTAGTAACGCAATGGCAGTAAGTTTTTGTAAAATGTAGGGCACAAGGACCAACGATTGGTCAAAGTGATATACCGATCATACTTCAAGCTGCCTCTTTATGGCGGCCTTCCCTCACTCCGGCCTGCTGGTTATCTATGCTCCCGGAGATTCGTCAAGTTGCCGCCTCAACGCAACTCGAACTATTTTGAGGCAAAGGTCATCCACAAGGCGCGGCGTGGTCGGCTTTCTGAGAAGGAGCTTTGCAGTTGCGTTCGCCCAGAGGAAGAAACAAATGAGTCAGAGCGAAGCGAATTTGGTCGAGATCAAGAGCATGAGCTTTATGCGCGGCGATCGCCCCATTTTCGAAGAGATAAACATGACCGTACCCAAAGGAAAGGTCACCGCCATTATGGGGCCTTCCGGGATAGGTAAAACCACGCTGCTCAGATTAATCGGCGGACAACTTACGCCGGATAGTGGGGAAATATGGTTTGATGGTGAAAACATTCCTGCGCTGTCGCGTCGTAAGTTGTACGAATCCCGTAAAAAAATGAGCATGCTTTTTCAGTCCGGGGCGCTTTTTACCGACCTTACCGTGTTTGAAAACGTGGCTTTTCCGCTGCGTGAACACAGTAAACTGCCGGAGGAGTTGTTGCGCAGTACCGTGCTGATGAAGCTTGAGGCCGTTGGCCTGCGTGGTGCGGCAGAGTTGAAACCGGCGGAGCTTTCCGGTGGTATGGCGCGCCGCGTGGCATTGGCGCGCGCTATTGCGCTCGATCCCGCACTGATTATGTTCGACGAGCCTTTTGTCGGCCAGGACCCGATCACCATGGGGGTGCTGGTAAAACTGATTGACGAGCTCAATCATGCACTGGGGGTGACCTGTATTGTGGTGTCCCATGACGTACCCGAGGTGCTCAGTATTGCTGATTATGCCTATATCGTGGCAGCGCAGCATGTTATCGCTCAAGGCACTCCCGAGGAGTTGCAAAATAACCCTGACCCTCGCGTTCGCCAGTTTCTCGACGGTATCGCCGATGGACCGGTGCCTTTCCGTTACCCTGCCGGTGACTATCTCACCGAGCTGCTTGGATGATGGAGTAGTAAATCAATGTTAATTAGGGCGTTAGCCTCTTTAGGTCGCAGCGGATTAAAAACCTGTGCGTCATTTGGTCGGGCGGGGCAATTGTTGTTCCGCGCGCTGGTGGGTCGGCCGCAGTTTGCCAAACAATGGCCACTATTAATCAAACAGCTTTACAGCATTGGGGTATTGTCCCTGCTTATCATTGTGGTCTCGGGCCTGTTTATTGGCATGGTATTGGGATTACAGGGCTATCTGGTGCTGACTACCTACAGCGCCGAAGCCAGTTTGGGCATGATGGTGGCGTTATCTTTGCTGCGTGAATTGGGGCCGGTGGTTACCGCGCTGCTATTCGCCGGACGAGCCGGTTCTGCGCTGACAGCGGAAATTGGCCTGATGAAAGCTACCGAGCAGATCTCCAGTCTGGAGATGATGGCCATAGATCCGCTGCGTCGTGTGGTGGCACCGCGCTTCTGGGCTGGTCTGATTACCATGCCTTTGCTGACGGCAATCTTTGTTGCCGTGGGTATCTGGGGTGGCTCGCTGGTTGGGGTTAACTGGAAAGGTATCGATAGCGGCTTTTTCTGGTCGGCGATGCAAAATGCCGTGCAGTGGCAGCAGGATTTGCTCAACTGCCTGATTAAGAGCATCGTTTTTGCCATTACCGTTACCTGGATCGCGTTATTTAATGGTTACGATGCCATCCCGACCTCTGAAGGGATTAGCCGGGCTACGACTCGTACCGTTGTGCACTCGTCACTGGCGGTGCTGGGATTGGATTTTGTGCTGACAGCACTGATGTTTGGGAATTGAGCCATGCAAAACAAAAAGAGTGAAATCTGGGTAGGCATCTTTATGCTGATCGCCCTGTGTGCCGCGCTGTTTATCTGTCTGAAAGTGGCCGATATCCGCTCCCTTGGCTCGGATCCCACCTACCGAATTTATGCCAATTTCGACAATATTGGCGGGTTGAAAGTCGATTCGCCGGTAAAAGTCGGTGGCGTGGTGGTTGGCCGCGTAAGTAGCATTACACTTGATAAGAATTACTCACCGCGTATCGCGATGGATATCGATCAGAAATACAACCAGATCCCGGATAGCAGCTCGCTGGCCATCCGTACATCGGGTTTGCTGGGTGAACAGTTCCTGGCATTGAGCATCGGTTTCCAGGACCCGGATATGGGGACCGCAATCCTTAAACCGGGTGGCGTGATCCAGGACACCAAGTCCGCATTGGTGCTGGAAGATTTGATCGGCCAGTTCTTGTACAAAAGTGGTGGTAAAGACGACGCCGCAAAACCGGGTGATGCTGCTGCGCCAGGCAGTACGGCGACGCCCGCTCCTGCGGCTCCAGGTAATTAAGAGGAATTTTTATGTTTAAACGTTTTCTGGTGGTTGCGTTACTGATGATGGCCCCCCTGGCGGCCAATGCGGCTGCCGCTGTGGATAAAACCAATCCTTACAGCATGATGAATGAAGCAGCCAAGGCGACCTTTACACGTCTGAAAACCGAACAGCCGAAGATCAAACAGGATCCCAACTATCTGCGCACCATAGTGCGCGAAGAGCTGTTGCCCTTTGTGCAAATCAAATATGCCGGGGCATTGGTTTTAGGCCGTTATTACAATTCGGCGACACCGGCGCAGCGCGAGGCCTACTTCAGCGCCTTTAATGATTATCTGCAACAGGCTTATGGCCAGGCGCTGGCGCTGTATCACGGTCAGTCCTATCAGGTGCAGCCGGAGCAACCTGTTTCTGCCGGAACCAATATTGTCGCCATCCGGGTGACAATTACCGATCAAGGGGGCCGTCCTCCGGTTCGTCTTGATTTCCAGTGGCGCAAAAACAGCATCTCGGGCGAATGGCAGGCTTATGACATGATCGCCGAAGGCGTCAGCATGATCTCCACCAAGCAGAATGAGTGGGCTGATATCCTGCGCCAGAAAGGTATCGATGGCCTGACCGAGCGTCTGAAAAGCGCCGCCGCCCAGCCGATTACCCTGCAGCAGAATCAAAAATGAGTGGCGAACTGCACTTTGAATCCTTGCAGCAATGCCTGATCCTCAGCGGTTGTCTTGACCGCGAAACGCTGTTGCCACTGTGGCAACAGCGTGAGAGTTTGCTTAATGGCGTGACCTGTGTGGACGTGGCGCAGTTAGAGCGTGTTGATTCATCCGGCTTGGCATTGCTGGTGCATTTACGCGACTATGTGGGCAGGCATGGCATTGTGTTACAAATTTCAGGTATCACCGATCGTTTGCGCACATTAATTGAGTTGTACAACCTGCAAGAAATAATCCCTGTTGATCCGGCCAGTTAGCCAAGGTTAGACGACAATATGGATGTGGCAATGCGGTTCTAAATAACGTGCCCCTGTCTGAAACTCTCATGCAGGGGCTTTTTGCCAGTTTAAGAGTTGGCCGGATCTCTATAATATGTCCGGCTATGACTTATCTTCGATGATATGAGTTTTATGGAAACTAACGAAATTAAAGACGTGCTGATGGCAGCATTGGCACTGGATGAAGCACATGTTACCGGCGACGGCAGCCACTTTCAGGCGATTGTGGTAGGCGCACTGTTTGACGGCATGAGCCGTGTAAAGAAACAACAGACTGTCTATGCCCCGCTGATGGAATACATCGCCGACAATCGCATTCACGCCCTCTCTATCAAGGCTTATACCCCAGAAGAGTGGCAGCGCGATCGTAAGCTCAACGGTTTTTAAGGTCGCCGGGGCATCGTTGCTACCGGCCATGTTGTTGAATACCTGAATTAGATCACAGATAAGAGAGCAATAATGGATAAGTTTCGTGTGCAGGGCGGGACCCGCCTGAGCGGAGAAGTCAAAATCTCGGGTGCGAAGAACGCCGCGCTGCCTATTTTGTTCGCCGCACTGCTCGCTGAAGAACCGGTCGAATTGCAAAATGTCCCGCATTTGAAAGACATTGATACCACCATCAAACTGCTGAGCCAACTGGGCACCAAAATCGAACGTAATGGTTCGGTGTATGTGGATGCCAGCGGTGTAAACGAATTTCGCGCTCCCTATGACCTGGTGAAAACCATGCGTGCCTCTATTTGGGCTTTGGGTCCGTTGGTGGCGCGTTTTGGCTGTGGTGAAGTGTCGCTGCCTGGCGGATGTGCCATTGGTGCGCGTCCGGTGGATTTGCATATTACCGGTCTTGAGCAGCTCGGTGCGAAAATCGTGCTGGAAGAAGGTTATGTCAAAGCCACGGTTGATGGACGCCTGCAGGGTGCCCATATCGTAATGGACAAAGTCAGCGTTGGCGCGACTGTGACCATCATGAGTGCCGCGACGCTGGCGGAAGGTACCACCATTATCGAAAACGCCGCGCGTGAGCCGGAAATTGCGGATACCGCCGCTTTCCTTAATACGCTGGGCGCGAAGATCAGCGGTGCCGGTACCGACCGGATCACCATCGAAGGTGTCAAACGCCTTGGCGGCGGTGTCCACCGCGTAGTGCCTGACCGTATCGAAACCGGGACCTTCCTGGTGGCGGCGGCCATCTCAGGTGGCAAAGTGGTTTGTCGCGACACCCGTCCGGATACGCTGGATGCCGTACTGGCAAAACTGCGCGAAGCGGGCGCGGATATTGAAGTAGGCGAAGACTGGATCAGCCTTGATATGCACGGCAAGCGCGCGAAAGCCGTAACCCTGCGTACTGCACCACACCCTGGTTTCCCGACCGATATGCAGGCGCAGTTCAGCCTGTTGAATATGGTGGCTGAAGGCACCGGTGTGATCACCGAAACTATCTTTGAAAACCGCTTTATGCATGTGCCAGAGCTGATTCGTATGGGCGCACACGCAGAAATCGAAAGCAACACCCTGATTTGCCACGGCGTTGAAAAACTCTCTGGTGCCCAGGTAATGGCGACCGACCTGCGTGCTTCTGCCAGTCTGGTATTGGCGGGCTGCATTGCCGATGGCGTGACCCTGGTTGACCGTATCTATCATATCGATCGCGGCTATGAACGTATCGAAGACAAGCTGCGTCTGCTGGGTGCCAAAATCGAAAGAGTAAAGGCGGACTAACGCCTTTATCTGAAAAGACAAAAAGCCGAAAAGGGTGACCTTTTCGGCTGAGTTTGATGACAAAGTCGTCTTGATGATCGAGATACCCGGGCATAGCACACCTAGGGGCGCTCCGGCGGGCAAGCCCGCTACGACCCCAACGGTGCACTCTCCCTAATAACGGACTTTGTCAGCAGTCTGAGCCGAAAAGGGTGACCTTTTCGGCTTTTTTAATGGTTCTGCGGCAGTGCGTTGGCGTTAGTGTTCGGGGTATTCCTGCACCGTCATCTGCAGGTCGAGCTGTTTGCCGTTGCGATTAATCACTACCGGGATCACCGAACCCGGGCGAACTTCGGCTACCTGGTCCATGGTTTCAATTGCCGAGATGGCCGGTTTATTGTTTACGCTGACGATCACATCATGCACCTGGATACCGGCTTTGGCCGCCGGACCGTTTGGTGTTACCTCATTGACTACAATCCCCTGCAGATGATCGACATTGGCGCTGGGTCCATGCAGTGGCGAGGCTTCACGCCCGGCAATCCCAATATAGCCGCGGATCACCCGACCATCGCGGATCAGCTTGCCCATCACTTTGGTGGCCAGCGCGGTGGGGATGGCAAAACCAATGCCTTCCGGCGTCGCACCGTCGCTGCTCTGGTCAAAAGAGAGGGTATTGATGCCAACCAGTTCACCTAACGAGTTCACCAGCGCGCCTCCGGAGTTACCCTGGTTGATGGAGGCATCGGTCTGTAGGAAGTTTTGGCGACCGGAAGGGCTAAGACCAATACGTCCGGTGGCGCTGATAATCCCCTGCGTCACGGTTTGGCCGATATTAAACGGGTTACCAATGGCCATCACCACATCGCCGACGTGGGGAATACGCTTGGCATTAATCGGGATCACCGGCAGATTGGTGGCATCGATCTTTAATACTGCCAAATCGGTCAGGCTGTCTGAGCCAGCCAACAGCGCGTCAAATACGCGGCCATCTTGCAAGGCGACAATAATCTGATCGGCATTGTTGATAACGTGTTTGTTGGTAAGGATATAGCCTTTGTCGTTCATGATCACGCCGGAACCCAGGGTGCGGATCTGCAATGCATTTTGCGAAGAATCGCCCATATTGCGGTTATAAACGTTGACCACTGCGGGCGCAGCAAGGCGCACGCCGTTGTTGTAACTGGCGGGTTGTTCGCTTTGATTGCTGAAATCATGTTCGAAAAGCGGACCGGCAATATTTTTGCGCAGCCTGGGCACTGTGGCCAACAGAATAGCGGCGACAATAAGCCCGATCAGCGCAGATCTCAATAACTTAACAAACATGGATTTATCGGCGTCGAAAGAAAATGTGCCAGAAGAATAGCATGAGTTGTTGGGACGTAGCACAAGCTACGTCCAATTTTCAGCGGATTAGTAACAGAAGTGAGGCGTTATTGCCCTTCTGCAGGCTAATTTTGGTCTCTGTGGTGAAACGATCAAGGCATCAGCAGGTAAATGCTTTGACCATTACGCTGCACGCTTAGGGCAATAAGGTCTGGTTTGCTTTCCAGCATCTTGCGCAAAGCCGCCAGATTATCGACAGGTTCGCGGTTAATACCGACAATCACATCGTCTTTCTGCAGACCGACCTGATCGGCCGGGGAGCCTTTTTTCACGTCATCAACATGCACGCCTTTACCCGTTTTGGCATCGATATCGCTGAGGCTGGCACCGGTCATTGCCGGATTGATTTTCTCCAGCGCAATCACCACGTCCGGGCTTTTATCCAGCGTCACATTAACGTCCATGGCTTTGCCATCACGCAGAATACCCAGCTTCATCACAATACCAGGACCCGCGGTCGCCACCTTGGCGCGCAGTTCGGCAAAGCTGCTCAGGGGTTGATCCTGCAAACTGACAATCACGTCGCCCGATTTGATACCGGCCTTGGCGGCGGCAGAGTCGGCCAATACTTCATTGACGAAGGCACCGCGCTGGCGGTCAAGCTTAAAGGCTTTGGCCAGATCCGGCGTCATTTCACTGCCGCGAATACCCAGCAACCCGCGTTTGACCTCGCCAAACTCGATGAGCTGTTTGCTCAGGTTTTTCGCCATATTGATCGGGATGGCAAAACCAATGCCCATGCTGCCACCCTGGGATGACAAAATGGCGGTATTAATGCCCACCAGTTCACCTTGCAGATTGAGCAGCGCACCGCCGGAGTTACCGCGGTTGATGGAGGCATCGGTCTGAATAAAGTTTTCCAGCCCTTCCAGATTCAGCCCACTGCGTCCCAGCGCGGAGATGATGCCGGAAGTGACCGTTTGCCCCAGACCGAAGGGATTACCTACCGCCACGGCAAAATCGCCAACGCGCAGTTGATCGGAATCCGCCATCGGGATTTGCGTCAGGTTTTTGGCATCTTTTAGCTGGATTAGGGCAATGTCGGTTTGATCGTCTTTACCTATCAGTTTGGCTTCATATTCACGGCCGTCGTTGATTTGTACGGTAATTTTGTCAGCATTGTTGACCACGTGGTTATTGGTCAGCACATAGCCTTTGGCGGCATCGATGATTACGCCGGAACCCAGGCCTTCAAAAGCCTGTCCATCCTGTTTTTCTGCAGGTTTATCCGGGCCAAAGAAGAATTTGAACTCGGGTGGCACTTGATCGCTTGGCGGCTGTGTTCCCGAAACTTTGACACTGACCACGCCAGGCAGCACTTTTTGCAGCATGGGTGCCAGGCTAGGCAGAGCTTGTCCCTCAACGGCGACCGGCAGGGCGGCCATGGCGGACTGAAAAGAGGAGAGGCTTAATCCAAGGCTGAGCGCCAGTGCACTGAATAGAAAAGCAGTTTTTTTCATATGGATCACTCTCTCTTGTCTTATCTTATTAAATAAGGAGTGTTAAACCCCGTGGGCGTTTGCTCGCTAACAAAAATAAACGAAAGTTACTCTATATCGGCCAGAGAGAGGGAGATCGGTGACCATAGCGCCACCGATCCGGCTATCTGCATTATTTACGGCGCGGGCGATCGCCACTGCGCAGCAGGCCTGATGCACCATCGGAATAATCACGAGGCATTTCAACCGGTGCCTGATCGTTGTCCGCTTCTGAGCCGGTCAGACGATAGTTGAATGGATTATCCTGCACGGGCAAATCAGGTAACAGGTTATTCGAGCTTTTTGCCATATGTTGATACAGCTGACGATAGTCAGTGGCCATATTATCCAGCAGCTCGGCGCTGCGAGCAAAGTGGCCCACCAACTCCTGACGGTATTCTTCCAGCTCTGCCTTGCTCTTGTTGAGCTCGTTTTGCATGATTTGTTGATCGCGTAATTTACGATTGCCAAAGCGCATCGCTACCGCGCCGATGGCGATACCGACCACTAATCCAATGAGCGCATACTCCCAAGTCATGATAACTCCTATTATTGACAACGTTGTCCTGTAAGGCTTTTTGGCGTAACTTTCTCACCAATCTTTTTTAACAATAGCTTTAATAAATATATCGCTTTTATACCCGCTACACCTGATGCAGCAACGGCGGCAGTGTGGAAGTACCACGCAAAGCACCGGTGCACATCAGCGTATTGGCATTTGCTGTCTTACTGCAACAGCAATGACTTAGGGTATCGCTGACCAGCGTAGGGTAAAACTGAACACCACTATAACCGTTAACCTTGTGTTAGTGGAATCCTGTGGTAACTTTCGCAATAACCAGTGGGGTTTCTTTGCGTGATAAGTACATTAAAAACCGCGAAATAGCGAAAAACGCTGCGCTAATTACCCGAAAATTTCGCCAAGAAAAACTGAAAATATTTTCTCAGGGCCGTTTATGACCATGCAATCTACAACACCCCTTATCTGTTATCAGAGTGCGTTAGATGCCGGAGAGTTCCAACCGGATGATGTTCAAAAGCAAGCCGTAACCCGTCTTGATGCCATTTATCAACAATTGGTCGCGGCAAAACCAGCGGATTTAGCCGAAAACCGTGGCTGGTTGGGACGACTGTTAAAAAAGACAGCCAATAAAACCGCACAGCGTCCGGTACAGGGCCTGTATATGTGGGGCGGCGTGGGGCGCGGCAAGACCTGGCTGATGGATCTGTTTTTCCATAGCCTGCCGGGCGATCGTAAAATGCGGCTGCATTTCCACCGCTTTATGCTGCGTGTGCATCAGGAATTGACTCAGTTGCAAGGGCAGGTCGATCCGCTGGAGATTATTGCCGATCATTTTAAGCAAGAAACCGACGTGCTCTGTTTCGACGAGTTTTTTGTTTCCGATATTACCGACGCCATGTTGCTGGCTACGCTGTTGCAGGCGCTGTTTGCCCGTGGCATCACTCTGGTGGCGACCTCAAATATTCCGCCGGATAACCTTTACCGCAACGGTTTGCAGCGCGCCCGTTTCTTACCGGCGATTGCACTGATCAATCAGTATTGTGATGTTATGAACGTTGACGCCGGTATTGACTATCGCTTGCGTACACTGACCCAGGCCAACCTGTGGCTGACACCAGAAGCCGGGAAAACATCCTCCGAGCTTGATGAGGCAATGCACGTCATGTTTGGCAAACTGGCGGGGCAAGCCGGTGAGCAGGCGCCGGTGCTCGAGGTTAATCACCGTCCCTTGCAGGCGATTGCTTCTGCCGACGGCGTGCTGGCCGTCGAGTTTCATACCCTGTGTGAAGAAGCGCGCAGTCAACTGGACTATATTGCGCTATCGCGGCTGTATCACAGCGTGCTACTGCATAATGTGCCGGTGATGCACCGCGACCAGGAAAACGCTGCCCGTCGTTTTCTGGCGCTGGTCGATGAGTTTTACGAACGCCGCGTCAAGCTGGTGGTTTCGGCGGAGGTGGCGATGTTTGAGATTTATCGCGGTGAGCGGCTGAAATTTGAATATCAGCGTTGCCTGTCGCGTTTGCAGGAAATGCAAAGTGAGGAATACCTCGCCAGCGAACATCTTCCCTGATTCGGGTAATTAACTGCGCATTTTTTATGCGCATTGGGTAGACTGCAGACAGGGAAATTATGCTTTTTTCCAAAAAAGGGTTCGCTCTTTGTTCCGGACTTCTCTATAATCCTGCGACCCCACGTTACAACAAAGTTTTTTTCCCGAAACTTTATAGTGCCGGCAATGGCTATTCGAAGGGGTAGGTTTGCTGGACTGATGGTCGTGTGAACCTCCAATACTTATTTTATAAACAGGTAAGCGTTTGGGTGTTCGCCAACGTGTAACTTAAATTGGGTAAGCTTTTAATGAAAACTTTTACAGCTAAACCGGAAACAGTACAGCGTGACTGGTTCGTAGTTGACGCAACCGGCAAGACCTTGGGTCGCCTGGCCACTGAACTGGCTCGCCGTCTGCGTGGCAAGCATAAAGCGGAATATACTCCGCACGTTGATACTGGTGATTACATCATCGTTCTGAACGCAGAAAAAGTTGCTGTAACCGGCAACAAGCGTACTGACAAGATTTATTACCATCACACCGGCCACATCGGTGGTATCAAACAAGCGACCTTTGAAGAGATGATTGCTCGCCGTCCTGAGCGTGTGATTGAGATCGCGGTTAAAGGCATGCTGCCGAAGGGTCCGTTGGGTCGTGCAATGTACCGTAAACTTAAAGTTTACGCGGGCAACGAGCACACTCATGCGGCACAGCAACCGCAAGTTCTTGACATTTAATCGGGATTATAGGCAATGGCTGAAAATCAATACTACGGCACTGGTCGCCGCAAAAGCTCCGCCGCTCGTGTTTTCATCAAACCGGGTAGTGGTAACATCGTAATTAACCAGCGTAGCCTGGAACAGTACTTTGGTCGTGAAACTGCCCGCATGGTAGTTCGTCAACCTCTGGAACTGGTCGATATGGTTGAGAAATTTGACCTGTACATCACTGTTAAAGGTGGTGGTATCTCTGGTCAAGCTGGTGCTATCCGTCACGGTATCACTCGTGCACTGATGGAATATGACGAAAGTCTGCGTTCGGAGCTGCGTAAAGCTGGCTTCGTAACTCGCGATGCTCGTCAGGTTGAACGTAAGAAAGTCGGTCTGCGTAAAGCACGTCGTCGTCCTCAGTTCTCCAAGCGTTAATTACCTGCTGCCCTGGCAGCGGTTGGAACTTCGGTTCTGGCCAGGTACAACGCAACAAAAACCCGGTGCTACACCGGGTTTTTTTTCGCCTGTCGATCGGCACGGGCGAAAAAAAGTGTTGAAATCCCTTGTTTTCGTTTGTTAATTTCCCTCTGAAACACATTTCCCTGCGAAATCGTCGCCGACATCCCCACAGAACGAGCAAAATCTGGTAAACTGTCACACACTTTTGCGCCTGTGCACCGAGCAGTTAACGTTGCTGTCTTTGCTGGCTGGGTTTACCCCGCTTTGGCTTATCTACGAAACTGTGGGTTACAGGTGAGATGTATCCAAAGTAATTGATGTTACAGCACGGCAGCAAAACGAACGGATCTCGATAAGCTTAGTTAAGTCAAATTATCCGGGTTGGTGAGTCAAGATAACGTCGCCGTGACTTCAAGAGCGAAGGATATGATTATTCAGGATAGCCGCCCGATCGCGGCTATTCGCAGTATTATTCTAGATAAACTTGGAGGTTTTCATGGCTGTCGCTGCCAACAAACGTTCGGTAATGACGCTGTTTTCTGGCCCGACCGACATTTTTAGCCATCAAGTACGTATCGTACTGGCGGAAAAAGGTGTCAGTGTCGAGATAGAGCAGGTAGAAATGGATCACCTGCCACAGGATCTTATTGACCTCAACCCGTATCGCACCGTGCCTACGCTGGTCGATCGTGAGCTGACCCTTTTTGAGTCCCGCATCATCATGGAATACCTTGATGAGCGTTTCCCGCATCCACCGCTGATGCCGGTTTATCCGGTTGCCCGTGGTGAAAGCCGTCTGATGATGCACCGCATCGAAAACGACTGGTACTCCTTGCTGCGTAAAATCGAGCAGGGTTCTGCTGCGGAAGCTGATGCAGCACGTAAGCAATTGCGTGAAGAGTTGCTTGCTATTGCGCCAATCTTCTCCTATATGCCTTACTTTAAGAGCGAAGAATTTAGCCTGGTTGATTGCTATCTGGCTCCGTTGCTGTGGCGCTTGCCGGTATTGGGCATTGAGCTGTCAGGCACCGGTTCTAAAGAGCTGAAAGGCTATATGACGCGCGTATTTGAACGTGACGCATTCCTGGCGTCTCTGACTGAGCCAGAGCGTGAAATGCGTCTGCACGCCAGAGGATAAAAACTATGGAGATGACAGACATGTCTCCCCGCCGCCCCTTCCTGCTGCGCGCGTTTTATGACTGGTTGCTCGACAATCAGCTAACGCCGCATCTGGTGGTGGACGTGACCCAGCCGGGTGTTGTTGTGCCAATGGAATTTGCCCGTGATGGACAAATTGTTCTTAACGTTGCCCCGCGTGCGGTTGGCAACCTTGAGCTTGGCAATGCGGATGTTCGTTTCAATGCGCGTTTTGGTGGCATACCACGTGAGGTATTTGTCCCTATCGCTGCCGTATTGGCTATTTATGCGCGTGAAAACGGTGCGGGTACCATGTTTGAGCCTGAACCGGCTCTCGATGGTGCCGCAGCATTCGAACATCTGGAACAGCAAAATACCGAACCGACCATGTCAGTGATTGATGGCGATCTGCCGGATAACGCGGATGACGGTTCAGATGATGAGCCACCGACACCGCCTCGCGGTGGTCGTCCGTCGCTGCGTGTGGTGAAGTAAGAAGCTACGCGTTATTGCTGACACAGTATAAGCACGATAAACCCTGCGCAACCGCGCGGGGTTTTTTTTTGAGTGCAGCGCAAAATTTCAGGCAGAGGTCACGAAAATAAATGCAGGTTTTTGCAACCCCCAGGCAAATCGCTGGGGGTTGGTTGAAGCGGATTTAGACTTCGAGGAAACACATAATGCCGTCAGCGGCTTTACGGCCTTCAGCAATGGCGGTAACCACCAGGTCGGAACCACGAACCGCGTCGCCACCAGCGAAGATTTTCGGGTTGCTGGTCTGGAATGGATTATCATGGCCTTCTGGTGCCACAATGCGTCCCTGGTTATCCAGCTCCACGTTGTGCGCCGACAGCCAGTCCATTTTGTGTGGTCGGAAACCAAACGCCATGACCACGGCATCGGCATCCATCACGTGCTCTGAACCCGCCACGATTTCTGCACGACGACGGCCTTTGGCATCCGGTGCGCCCAGTTCGGTACGCGCCATCTTGATGCCACAGACGCGGCCTGAGCTGTTAAGTTCAATGCTCAGCGGTTGCAGGTTGAATTTGAATTCGACACCTTCTTCGCGGGCATTTTTCACTTCACGGCGTGAGCCAGGCATATTCTCTTCGTCACGACGGTAAGCACAAGTCACCGCAGTCGCACCCTGACGGATGGAGGTACGCACACAGTCCATAGCGGTATCACCCCCGCCGAGAACCACCACGCGTTTGTGCTCCATGCTGACATAAGGCTCGTGCGGCTGTGCGTCAAAGCCCATCAGTTGCTTGGTATTGGCAATCAGGAACGGCAGCGCATCATAAACGCCTGGTGCGTCTTCGTTCTCCAGGTCACCGCGCATTGACTGATAGGTGCCAACGCCAAGGAATACGGCATCGTATTCTGCCAGCAGGGCTTCCATCGTAATATCTTTGCCGACTTCGGTATTGAGCTGGAACTCGATACCCATTTCAGTGAAGATCTCGCGACGCTTGGTCATCACCGATTTTTCCAGCTTGAACGACGGGATACCAAAGGTCAGCAGACCGCCAATCTCCGGATGGCGATCAAACACCACCGCTTTCACGCCGTTGCGCGTCAGTACATCGGCACAGGCCAAACCTGCCGGACCGGCACCAATAATCGCTACGCGTTTGCCGGTAGACTCAACGTGCGACATATCCGGACGCCAGCCCATTTCAATCGCTTTATCATTGATATAGCGTTCGATATTGCCGATGGTAACGGCGCCGAATTCGTCATTGAGGGTACAAGAACCCTCGCACAGGCGGTCCTGTGGGCATACGCGCCCACAGACTTCTGGCAGACTGTTGGTCTGGTGCGCCAGATCGGCGGCTTCCATAATACGTCCCTCATTGGCCAGTTTCAGCCAGTTTGGAATGTAGTTATGCACCGGACACTTCCACTCGCAATAAGGGTTGCCACAGGAGAGACAGCGGTCTGCCTGTGATGCCGCCTGAGTTGCCGAGAAGGGTTCGTAAATTTCCACAAACTCAATTTTACGGATCTTCAGCGCTTTTTTTGGCGGATCAACGCGCTGTAAGTCGACAAATTGATAAACGTTTTGACTCATCATAACCTCTTACTGCGCTTGTACCCGCAGCTCAGCTGCGGAACGACTACGGTGACCCAACAATGCTTTAACATCACTGGACTTTGGTTTAACCAGGGCAAATTTAGGCGCCCATTCAGGCCAGTTCGCCAAAATCTCTTCACCACGGGCCGACGCGGTCAACTGTACGTGTTCGGTGATCAAACCGCGCAGATGTTCTTCATGAATTGCCAGCTCTTCAACCTCGAGCACTTCTACCAGCTCTGGGTTGACGCGCTTGCGGAATTCGCCGTCTTCGTCGAGGACATAAGCAAAGCCACCGGTCATACCGGCACCAAAGTTGACCCCGGTACGGCCCAGCACGCAGACGATACCACCGGTCATATATTCACAGCCGTTGTCACCAATGCCTTCGACAACAGTGATCGCCCCGGAGTTACGCACCGCGAAACGTTCACCCGCACGGCCAGCGGCAAACATCTTACCGCCGGTTGCGCCATACAGACAGGTGTTGCCGACAATACTGGCTTCATGGCTGCGGAAGGCGGAACCAATTGGCGGACGGATGGCAATGCGGCCACCGGCCATGCCTTTGCCGACGTAGTCGTTGGCATCACCGGTCAGCATCAGGTCAACGCCACCGGCGTTCCAGACGCCAAAGCTCTGGCCTGCGGTACCGTTAAAGTTAATGCGCACCGGATCGGCAGCCATGCCCTGATCGCCGTGTTTCTCGGCAATGGCACCTGACAGCAGGGCACCAACGGAGCGGTCGGTATTGCGAATATCGAAGTAGAACGCCTTGCTCTGCTTGCCCTCAATGTGCGGCGCTGCCTGTTCCAGGATATCTTTGTTCAACTGGCCTTTATCAAACGGTGGATTGTTCTCGGTACAGTAAACGGCTTTGCCTGGGTGCGGCGTTGCCGTCATCAGCAGCGGTGACAGATCCAGTTTGTTTTGCTTGGCGGTGAAACCATCAAGCTCGACCAGCAGATCGGTACGACCAATCAGATCGACCAACTGGCTGATACCCAGTTCGGCCATAATCTCACGGGTTTCCTGGGTGATAAACTTGAAGTAGTTAGTCACGCGTTCAGGCAAGCCGTGGTAATGATTACGACGCAGTTTGTCATCCTGAGTTGCCACGCCCGTTGCGCAGTTGTTCAGATGGCAAATACGCAGGTATTTACAGCCCAGCGCCACCATTGGTCCGGTACCAAAGCCAAAGCTTTCGGCACCAAGGATCGCGGCTTTAACAATATCTACGCCGGTTTTCAGACCGCCATCCACCTGCAGACGGATCTTGTGGCGCAGACCGTTGGCTACCAGCGCCTGCTGGGTTTCTACCAGACCCAATTCCCACGGGCTGCCGGCATGTTTCACCGACGACAGCGGGCTGGCACCTGTACCGCCGTCATAGCCGGCAATGGTGATCAGATCGGCATAAGCCTTGGCGACACCGGTAGCGATAGTCCCGACACCCGGTTCGGAAACCAGTTTGACGGAGATCATCGCCTTCGGATTGACCTGTTTCAAATCGAAAATCAACTGAGCCAGATCTTCGATTGAATAGATATCATGGTGTGGCGGTGGCGAAATCAGCGTCACGCCAGGCACGGAATAACGCAGTTTGGCGATATAAGGGGTGACTTTATCCCCCGGCAACTGGCCGCCTTCGCCCGGCTTGGCACCCTGAGCGACTTTAATCTGGATCACATCGGCATTAACCAGATACGCCGGGGTGACGCCAAAGCGACCGGAAGCGACCTGCTTGATGCGTGACACTTTATTGGTGCCATAACGCGCCGGATCTTCGCCGCCTTCACCCGAGTTGGAGCGACCACCGATGCTGTTCATGGCTTCGGCCAAAGATTCATGGGCTTCCGGGCTTAACGCACCGATAGACATGGCGGCGGTATCGAAACGGGTGAACAGGCCTTCGGCTGGCTCAACCTGATCGACCGGGATCGGCTCGCCTTTCGGGGTGATCTTCAGCATATCGCGCAGCATGGCTACCGGACGTTCGTTAACCAGTTTGGCGTATTTCTGATAATCGGCGTAGTCACCGCTTTGTACTGCCGCTTGCAGACTGTTTACCACATCAGGGTTATAGGCATGGTACTCCCCGCCGTGGACATATTTCAGCAGACCGCCCTGATCCAGCGTCTTGCGTTTCAGCCAGGCGCGTTTGGACAGGTTTTGCAGATCCTGCTGGAAGTCGCTGTAGCTGGCACCACTGATGCGGCTGACCACACCCGGGAAGCAGACATCAGTCAGCTCTTTATGCAGGCCAACGGCTTCGAACAGACGGGCGCAGCGGTAAGAGGCAATGGTCGAGATGCCCATTTTGGACATGATCTTGTACAGGCCTTTGTTGATGCCATTACGGTAATTCAGCATCACATCGCGATATTTCTTCTCGATAACCTGGGTGTCGACCAGGCGGGCCAGCGTTTCGTAAGCCAGGTATGGATAGACCGCAGTGGCACCAAAGCCCAGCAACACGGCGAAATGGTGAGGATCGCGGGCGCTGGCGGTTTCGACAATAATATTGGCGTCGCAGCGCAGGTTCTTTTCAACCAGACGATACTGCAGCGCACCCACGGCCATTGGCGCAGGCAACGGTAAACGGTTAGGGGCAATATTACGGTCAGACAGCACCAGCAACACCGCGCCTTCGCGAACTTTGCGTTCGCCTTCGTCACAGAGTTTTTGCACAAAAGTCGCCATATCCTGTTCTGACGGATCGAAGGTCAGGTCCAGGGTTTCGGCGCGATAGTGTTTGCTATCAAGGGTGGTCAGCTGTGAAAAGTCGGAATAGAGCAGGATCGGCGATTTAAAGCTCAGACGGTGTGCCTGACCTTCGGCTTCGCAGAACACGTTCATTTCGCGGCCAATGCTGGTGGCCAGTGACATCACGTGGGCTTCACGCAGCGGATCGATTGGCGGGTTGGTTACCTGCGCAAACTGCTGACGGAAGTAGTCGTAAATCACGCGAGGACGGCTGGACAGCACGGCAAACGGCGTATCATCGCCCATTGAGCCGACGGCTTCCTGACCATTTTCGCCGAGCACGCGCAGGATCTGATCCAGCTCTTCGCTGTTGTAGCCGAACTGTTTCTGATAGCTCTCTAACAGGGCATCGTCCATTTCGCGCTTGCCGACCAGATCTTCCGGCAGGTCTTCAAACGGCACCAGACGCTGAACGTTCTTTTCCATCCACTCTTTGTAAGGGTGACGGCTTTTCAGATCGTTGTCGGTTTCGGCAGAGTGATGGATCTTGCCGCTGCGGGTGTCGATAACCATCAGTTCGCCTGGACCGACGCGGCCTTTTTCCACCACTTCGTCCGGCTGGTAATCCCAGATGCCGACTTCCGAAGCGCAGGTGATCAGCTTGTCTTTGGTAATGACATAACGCGCCGGGCGCAGGCCGTTGCGATCCAGCGTACAGGCGGCATAGCGCCCGTCAGACATCACAATACCTGCCGGACCGTCCCATGGCTCCATATGCATGGAGTTGAAATCAAAGAACGAGCGCAGGTCGTTATCCATATCCGGGTTCTGCTGCCAGGCTGGCGGTACCAGCAAACGCATGGCGCGCAGCAGATCCATACCGCCGCTAAGGAACAGTTCCAGCATATTGTCTAATGAGCTGGAGTCAGAACCGGTTTCATTCACAAACGGCGAAGCATCCTGCAGATCGGGGATCAGCGGGGTTTTAAATTTGTAAGCACGGGCACGCGCCCATTGGCGGTTACCGGCAATAGTGTTGATTTCACCGTTGTGCGCCAGGTAACGGAAAGGCTGCGCCAGACGCCAGCGTGGTACGGTGTTGGTGGAGAAGCGCTGATGGAACAGGCAAATGGCCGATTCCAGACGCAGGTCCGCCAGATCGAGGTAGAAACGCGGCAGGTCGGCAGGCATGCACAGACCTTTATAGATATTGACCACGTTGGAGAAGCTACAGACATAGAAATCTTTGTCCGGGCCGTTGCTCTCGCTGATGCGTTTTTCAATGCGGCGGCGCGCCATATACAGGCGGCGTTCCATATCACGCGGGCGCCAACCGGCTGGCGCGTTGACAAAAATCTGTTCGATGCGCGGCAGGGAGGAGAGGGCAATCTCGCCGAGAACGTCGGGATTGGTCGGCACTTCGCGCCAGCCAACAACAAACAGCGTCTCGTTCTCCAGCTCTTCTTCGACAATGCGGCGGCTTTCGGCGGCCAGTGCCTCGTCTTTGTTGAGGAACAGCATGCCGACGGCATAGTTCTTCGCCAGGCGCCAACTGCGCTCTTCGGCGATCATCCGGAAGAAACGGTCCGGTTTTTGTAACAGCAAGCCGCAACCATCCCCGGTCTTGCCATCAGCAAGAATAGCGCCACGGTGCTGCATACGCGCAAGGGCGTGAATGGCCGTACGGACGACCTTATGGCTAGGTTCGCCTTCTATGTGGGCGATCAGGCCGAAACCACAGTTGTCCCTCTCTTGGGATGCATCATATAACATGTCTTGAACCTCCCCAGGCTCTGCGAGACTCTCACACCTATTGCGAGGGAGCATAATAACGGCTGATTCAGCGTATTAACGCACTCTTATGGTGCGATTATGGGCTGACATCCTCCGTCAATGGCCCCTCGTGACGGTTCTCACAAGTGGTATATGACTTGTTTTAATGAGGGAGTCTTCAATTACTGCATAAATATGACGAGTTATTGGCTCATCGATTTTAACTGATAAAGAGTGCTTCCAGCGGACTCCCAACTTAGCGAGAAAGCGCGGGTAGGTCAAATACCGATTGTCACCGTGGCAAAATAGATGTTTTATCAATTAACGTTTTGATATGTATCATTTTAGTGGTTTTTGAGGGGCTATAATAACAGTCTGAAACAGGCTGGGAAGTGTGAGCTGTCTCACTGTCACGCAAGGCGCATATCTGTTCCCTGTGCTAGTGAATGATACTTTGCCAGTTTTTTGTTCTGCACAATGGGCATTGCATGTGCTTTATCGCTGTTTTTAACTGTAGCGTAATATTGTAATTATAGCGGCGGGATAATAAGAATTATTCATACTGTGTTGAGTGATTTTATTTGCAGTAATACTGAATAGTTATTCTTTATCTGGCTGGTCGGCAGCGCAAAAGAGTAATAGAGAAAAGAGAAAAGCCTTTTCGGGCTGGGCCTTGGAAGTATTCAGTATAAGACTATTAATAATTGCAAGGCCGACGTTAGTCAATAATTGCCAGTTTGGAGCCTTTGCACCATCCATCGTTCCCTAACGGTGCAAAAGCGAGAATTCTCAGCCAAAAACTGACTTGCTGGCTGAAATGTGCCTGTTTTGCGGTATGATTTAGCTGTGCTGCCACGAACCTGCAACCTGACCGCGAGCGGGTATAGACAATGTTTTCTCAAGGAAAGGCCATGAAGCAGATCAGATTACTTGCGCAGTACTACGTCGACCTGATGGTTAAGCTCGGCCTGGTACGTTTTTCGCTATTGCTTGCCTCGGCGCTGGTGGTACTGGCAATGATTGTGCAAATGGCCGTGACCATGCTGTTGCGCGGGCAGGTTGAAAGTATTGATGTGGTGCGCTCCATCTTCTTTGGTCTGATTATTACCCCCTGGGCGGTCTATTTCTTGTCAGTGGTGGTCGAACAACTGGAAGAGTCCCGTCAGCGCCTGTCTCGCCTGGTGGATAAACTCGAAGAGATGCGCCACCGTGACCTCACGCTAAACCAGCAACTGACAGAAAATATTGCTCAGTTGAATCAGGAGATCGCCGACCGTATCAAAGCCGAAGAGGCGCGTCTGGCGGTGGTCGACAAACTTAAGCTGGAAATGCAGCACCGCGAGCAGGCGCAGGTCGAACTCAGTCAGCAGTCAGCCCTGTTGCGCTCTTTTCTCGATGCCTCCCCGGACCTGGTCTATTACCGTAACGAAGACAAAGAGTTTTCTGGCTGTAATCGCGCCATGGAGTTACTCACCGGTCGCAGCGAGAAGCAGTTGATTGGTCTGACACCGGACGATGTCTATACCGCGGATATTGCCGAAAAAGTCATTGAGACCGACGAAAAAGTCTTCCGCCATAATGTCGCCCTGACCTATGAACAGTGGCTGGTTTATCCTGATGGCCGCAAAGCCTGTTTTGAACTGCGCAAGGTGCCTTTTTATGACCGTGTGGGTAAACGTCACGGACTGATGGGGTTTGGGCGTGATATTACCGAGCGTAAGCGCTATCAGGACGCGTTAGAGAACGCCAGCAGGGAGAAGACCACATTTATCTCTACGATCAGCCACGAGCTGCGTACGCCGCTTAATGGCATTGTCGGTCTGAGCCGTATTCTGCTGGATACGGAACTGAACGATGAACAGCATAACTACCTCAAGACCATCCACGTCAGTGCCATTACCCTGGGGAATATCTTTAACGATATCATTGAGATGGATAAGCTTGAGCGCCGCAAGGTGCAACTCGACAATAATCCGATCAATTTTACCGACTTCCTTTCCGATCTGGAAAACCTCTCCGGCTTGCTGGTGCAACCCAAGGGGCTGAAGTTCGTGATGCAGCCGGATATGCCGTTACCGCATACCGTTAAGAGCGACGGCACCCGTTTGCGCCAGATCCTGTGGAATCTGATTGGCAACGCGGTGAAGTTTACCCATCAGGGCGAGATTGTGGTGCGGGTACATCACGACGGCAAGGATCACTTGTGCTTTGAGGTCCAGGACTCCGGTATGGGTATCCCGCAGGCGGAACAGGACAAAATCTTCGCCATGTACTATCAGGTCAAGGACAAGAACGGCGGCAAACCGGCCACCGGCACCGGTATTGGTCTGGCGGTTTCCAAGCGTCTGGCGCAGAGCATGGGCGGGGATATCACCGTATGCAGTGAACCGGGCAAAGGTTCCTGCTTCACTCTGACGGTCAATGCGCCAACCCTGGACGAACCGGAAGAAGCATTAAACGATGCCGATACGTTGCCGCTACCCGCATTGAATATCCTGCTGGTGGAAGATATCGAACTTAACGTAATCGTCGCCCGTTCAGTGCTGGAAAAACTGGGCAGTAGCGTGGAAGTGGCAATGAATGGCCATGATGCGCTAGCCATGTTCGACCCCGATGAGTTTGATTTGGTATTGCTGGATATTCAACTGCCTGATATGACCGGCCTGGATATCGCCCGGATACTGAAAGACAAATATGCCGGTCAAGCGTTGCCACCGCTGGTGGCGCTGACGGCCAACGTTTTGAAAGACAAGAAAGAGTACCAGGATGCCGGTATCGATGACGTGTTAAGCAAACCGCTCTCCGTGCCGGCACTTACCGCCATGATCCAGCAGTTCTGGGATCACCAGCCGCAGCATGTCGCAAACAACAAGGAGCATAAAACCATGAAGGCCAATGAAAATCTGCTCGATATCCCAATGCTGGAACAGTATATGGAGTTGGTAGGGCCGGGCCTGATACATCAGAGCGCCGATATGTTCGAAAAGATGATGCCTGGCTATCTTGAGTTGCTGGACTCCAATATGACCGCCCGCGATCAGCAAGGCATTACCGAAGAGGCGCATAAAATCAAGGGTGCAGCGGGGTCGGTGGGCTTGAAACACTTGCAGCAGTTGGCCCAGCAAATACAAACGCCTACTTTGCCAGCCTGGTGGGACAACGTTCAGGATTGGGTCGACGAGTTAAAACTGGAATGGCGCAATGATGTGCAGGTATTGCGTGAATGGACGGCAGACGCTGAAAAAAAATAACCCCAGCCTAGGCCGGGGTGCGCTAATACTGCGCCAACACCAGGGAAATGGTTAACCCACGATAGGATTCTTAGGGTTCGGAGTTCGCAGGTCTTGGTAAATTAGAAATGTAAGTGTAATACAATATTGCCGAGTCAACATAACAAAAATCAGCGAAACTGTTACGAGATTCATTAAAAACTGTGATGTAGATTAATCTTTGTCTATACAAAAGTTCAAGCGTTTATCGCAGGAAATTTTACGGCGGGTGCATGAAAGCCTGCGCAGGGCTGCCTGCGGGCAAGGGTTTTGCATCAGCTTGCCAGGCCCAATCCGTTATTATCGTTTCGGTTATAAGCAATAAATATGTTTTATAAGACTTGCTCCAGACACTGGAATTATTTTAACTCACTGTAATTAATGGTTTATTTTAAAAAATAAGATGCTGTGGGTGATGTTTTCTCGTGGCGCTGGCCTGGCGAACGGATAAAGCGATAATTTTAGTTAGAAGCGCCCGCCGACAAACCTCTTCCATATGGAATATAGCGCATGGCATAGGGGGGAACATCAGGTTGAGCACCTGACTTAGGTATGAAATCGTCTGGTCGATTGATTAGTGATTATTAATGTTTAGTCGATGGATTCATAAGAAACATAAACCAATAGGTTTTATCAGCCTTTCTGTCTGTCGGGCTTGCCAATCACCCGGTGAAACCGTTAGCGAAACAGGGAAAAACGAACGGAAAAATACGGAACTCATTGATGCATTGGGCGCAGATGACCAACGCCACCCGGCGAGTAATTGAGCGACAGGCAGGTAATAGCCGATTGTTAGCACTCTTGGTGAGGTATTTGCTAGCATGATAAAGGAGGCAGCCGTGAGTATTGATAAGCTGGTCAGATGTGTATTGGATTGTATTGCATGAGCAAATCATTAATAAAAAGTTCGCTATATCGCCCCTTTTTATGGCTAAAAACAGCGGTAATCTCCTTAGTTGCCGTGTGGTTAGCCGGGATTGTATTTTTTTCGTTTTTACCGGTGCCCTTTTCGGCGGTCATGGTCGAAAGACAGATTTCCGCCTGGTTTAGCGGCGACTTCGGCTATGTCTCTCACTCAGATTGGGTGCCAATGAGCGCTATATCGTCGCCAATGGCGCTGGCGGTGATGGCGGCGGAGGACCAAAAATTCCCCGATCATTGGGGATTTGATGTCGAAGCCATTCAGTCCGCCCTTAACCATAATGAACAGGAAGATGCCAATATTCGCGGTGCTTCCACCCTGTCTCAGCAAACGGCGAAAAACCTGTTTCTTTGGGATGGCCGCAGTTGGATCCGCAAGGGGCTGGAAGCCGGGCTGACCCTGGGCATTGAAACCGTGTGGACCAAACGGCGCATTTTGACGGTCTATCTCAATATTGTGGAGTTTGGCGACGGGGTGTTTGGTGTCGAACAGGCCGCCCAGCATTTCTTTCATAAACCCGCCAGTCGGCTGACGGCTTCTCAGGCCGCGCTGTTGGCTGCGGTATTGCCCAATCCTCACCTGTATAAAGTCAATGCCCCGTCGGCGTATGTATTGCGGCGTCAGCAGTGGATCTTGCGACAGATGAGCCAGTTGGGCGGCGAGGGTTTTTTGATTGAACACAAGCTGCGTTAGCTAAAAAAGAGTGCAGACATATCCTGGTGTCCGGTAAGTAAGCAGTAAGTCAGGCTGTCTTAAAGTCGATTCCTTCTGGTACGGCATTCAGAGGAATAAACTGTGAGAACGTTACACTGCTGTAGTCTGCCTGCTCCTTGGGTGATGCTATCCGTTGGGCTGGGTTGCGGTATGATGCTGGCTCAAAGCGCCAGCGCTGCCCCGTCGACGGGATCGGGCTTTACCTGGCAAAACACTCAGGAGTCTACGACGCAATGGGGCCTGGGAGCCGGGATCGGCTATCACCAGTCTCCTTATGACGGCGTAGGCGCCAAATATTCCCCGCTTCCGCTACTCTATTTCGACGATAAATGGCTGCACTTTTTTGCTAATCAACTTGATGTCAAAGTTGGGCGTTGGGATACGTTCAGCGTTTCGTTACGGGCAAGATATGCGCTGGGTGACGGTTACAAAGGGTCAGACGCGCCAATCCTCAGTGATATGCAAACGCGAAAAGGTGCACTATGGCTGGGGCCGACCGTCGCCTGGCAAACCGCCGTTGGCCGTTTGTCCGTCGATTACTTGCTGGCGGGTAATAAAGGGCAAAAAGCCGAGATCGAATTAAGCAAAGACTTCAATTACGGTCATTTTTCCGTGGAGCCGCATATTGCTGCAGCCTGGTTGAGTGGCAGTAATGTTGATTACTATTATGGCGTTAAGCAGGATGAAGCGCGGCCAGGACGTGAGGCCTATACGGCAACGGCCAGCTATAATCTTTCAGCCGGTACGCGCTTTGGCTATCGGTTTACCGAGCACCAGAGTATCAGTTTTGACCTGGGTGTCACCCGTCTGGGCAGCGGTATTACCGACAGCCCATTGGTCAGTGAAACCTGGCAGCCTGAGGCAAAACTGGCTTACCTTTATCACTTCTAATTGAGCAATCATCTATGCCACGCGTCGCGCTGATCGAGGATCATCCCCGCCTGGGGATCATGATCCGCCAGGCATTAGCTGCCGCCGGGATCGAGACGGACATTTTCAGCAACTTGTCTGCTGCCGGTTACGGTGTGAAACATGCTGACTATGCGGTGCTGATTATTGACCGGGGTTTGCCCGACGGTGATGGTTTGGGTTTCCTCAAGCGTCTGCGTGAGTCAGGGGTGATGACCCCGGCATTGATCCTTACCGCCCGGGATGCTCTGCACGATCGTATTGAAGGGCTGGAAAGCGGTGCCGATGATTATGTCACCAAACCTTTTGCCATCAGTGAGCTGGTGGCAAGGGTGCGTACCCTGATGCGTCGTCCTGCGGTTATCAGCGATCTGGTACCGAGTTTTGCGGATATCAGCGTTGATGCTCAGGCGCAGACGCTACGTTGCGGTGACCAGGTTTTGCTGCTGGCCCCTGCCGAACTGCAGATTATGCTCACGCTGCTAAAAGGCGGTGAGCAGACGGTGCGCCATGCGGTGTTGGAACACCAGGCCTGGGGCTTTGCAGATGCGGTAACGCCTAATGCGCTGGAAGTGACGGTCCACCGTTTACGCAAAAAGATGCTGGCAGTAGGCACCCGCGTCCATATCACCAATATTCGTGGGGTGGGTTTTGCCCTGCGGCGGGCGGAACCGGCCTGATCTTAACCTTATGGGGAATCGTTATGCCTGGCACCTGGGTTCGCAGTCTTTCGCTACAATTATGGGTGGCCAGCATGGTGGCGCTGGCAATCAGTTTGACGCTGATCGTCTCCCTGGTGCTCGGTGCTTTTTATTACTTCCCCGATAAAATGTGGCAAGAGGATGAAAATAGCCAGCTGGCGCACAGGATAGCGGAAGGGATCCGCTATGACGTGAACGGAACTCCGGTGTCGCTTGACCTTGAACCGCGCATTGACTGGTTGCTTAAGGTCGCTCCCGAGGAAGTGATGTACCGCATCTTTGACCAGCAGGGGCACCTTCTGCTGTTTTCGACCGACGGCGCGGCGATGAGCGATCGCCATCCGTGGGGCAGGCAGGGTCTGGCTTTACTGGCAGACAGCCAGCAGAAAATCAGCATCAACGGTGAGGAATACTCTCTGCTTACCCGCAAGATCGAGCACAACGGCCATTTTTTCTATCAACAGTTGGCAACCAATACGCTTTTCAATCGCGCGATGATGGACACCAAACTGAGGCCGATCCCCCATGTCATTGGCTGGACGTTATTTATTGCCAGCATCGTATTCGCGATCTTGTTTCCGCTTATTTTTCTTTTTTTACTGCGCCCCCTGCGTATTGCTTCCCGCGCCGCTGCCTCCATTACTCCGGCCAATTTACAGACGCGTCTGGCAATCGATGATGTGCCCAGTGAAATCAAACCGCTGATGGCAGCCTTTAACGATGCGCTGAGCAGGCTGGAGAAGGGGTTTAAGGTGCAGCAGGAGTTTCTCGCCTCCGTGGCCCATGAGCTGCAAACGCCCCTGACTTTACTCAGAGGCCAGATCGAGCTGCAAACGGATATCCGTGAGCCCGGGCTAATGTTTCGCGAAATTGATTTGATGGCACGTCAGGTGCGGCAACTGCTGCATCTGGCCGAAGTGAGTGAACAGCAAAACTACACCTTTGGTGATGTCGATCGCGATGAGGTCGCCGCAGATGTGATCGATTATCTGCAACCCAAGGCCAGGGGCCGACAGGTGACACTGTTGCTCCAGACCGCCGTGGATTTGCCGCTGATTCGTGCCGATAAAGGCGCGCTGTTTATCTTGCTGAAAAACCTGATTGAAAACGCCATTCATGTCACCCCCGCTGACCATGCGGTGAAGGTGATTATCGAAGCCGCGGCAATTCGGGTAGTGGACAATGGACCGGGGATCCCGGCCGAGAATTTGCCGTTGCTGTTTACTCGTTTTTGGCGCGGCACTGAAACCGTTAGCGAAGGCGCTGGATTGGGCCTGGCGATCTGCAAGGAAATTGCGACGGCACATCGCTGGCTGATTACGGTGGAAACCTCGGGGCAGGGAACGCACTTTGTGTTGTGGCTTTAAACGATAGTCAGGACAATAAAAAGGGACAGCCGCTTGTAGCAGTCGCTGTCCCTTTTGGTGTTAACCGGCGGACTATTTTACGTAGGTAAACGCAGTAGTCACGTGTTTGACACCGCTAACCCCGGCGGCAATTTTCGCTGCCGACTGGCCTTCTTCTTGCGTGACCAGCCCCAGCAAGAACACTTCGCCGTTCTCGGTGGTGACTTTCACATTAGAAGACTTGACCGTATCGCTGGTCAGTAATTGTGAACGTACTTTGGTGGTGATCCAGGTATCCATCGAGGCGGTGCCCAGACTAACCGGATTGCCGGTACGGATTTCGTTATAGACATCGGTCGCACCGTCGACTTTCATCGTCAGCTGTTTTGCCTGGCTGGCCATATCTGCCGTTGGTGCCTGACCGGTCAGCAAGACTTTGCCCTGATAAGCGGTGGCGACAATCCGTGCTTTTTCTTTTAGATTCTTATTGGTGCTGATGGCATTGGAGACGCGCGCTTCTAGCGTAGAGTCATCAACCTGAGTGCCAACAGTCCGTGGGTCAGTCGTCGTTTTGGTGGCAACACCGGCAACACCGACCACTGCCGCAGCTACGCAGCCTTGTAACAAGAGGGCGCTAAGCGTTACAGCTAAGAGGTAACTTGCCTTCATTGGAGCTCCTTAATCGTCCTGGTGTGGAAATAGCGTATTGTCTATCAGGTCGCAGAGGCAATTTACGGTAAGCATATGCATTTCCTGAATGCGCGCACTGCGATGAGAGGGAATGCGGATCTCAACGTCATGCGTACCCAGTAATCCTGCCAGCTCGCCGCCGTCATAGCCGGTAAGAGCAACAATGGTCATATCCCGCGTCACTGCTGCTTCTACCGCTTTGACAATATCACGACTGTTGCCACGAGTCGAAATCGCCAGTAAGACATCGCCGGCCTGACCTAACGCGCGGACTTGCTTGGCATAAACTTCATCATGCAAGCGGTCGTTGGTAATGGCGGTCAGAACCACGTTATCTGCACATAGTGAGATTGCAGGAAGGCTCGGACGTTCAGTTTCGAAACGATTTATCAGACTGGCGGCAAAATGCTGAGCGTTGGCTGCCGAGGTTCCGTTCCCGCAGCACAGGATCTTATTGCCGTTTAGCAGCGATTCAACCAGCGTCATGGCCGCGCGCGATATGGCGTCAGGTAAAGCTTCTGCTGCTGCAATCTGAGTTTGGATACTTTCGGTAAAGCAGGCTTTGATTCTTTCCAGCACGTTATTTTCTCGTCAGTCAAAATGTAGGCCCGCAGGAGAGGATCCGCTGCGCCACCCTCAGTCTTGTTACTATCCTTGCGCATTGAATGCATCTTGCAGCCATTCTATCTGGCTGCCTGTGATGGCTAAAACATCAAAACGGCAAGATGATGTGTCAAAGCTTGCATGGTGTTTCGCAAGCCAAAAGGCAGCAGCACGCAACAGGCGCTGCTGTTTCGAGTGGGTTACGCTGGCTGCCGCGCCACCAAATGTGGCGTTACGGCGGTAGCGAACCTCAACAAATACCCAGGTTTGGCGATCTCGCATAATGAGATCCAACTCGCCGGCGCGACAGGCGACATTGGCTGCAATAAAAGTCAGTCCCGCGCGTTCAAGATAGCGTCTGGCAAGATTTTCATAACTCGCTCCCTGCTGGCGGCGAGTTAACGGTATTGGTTCCATAGTACGTCCTTGTACTGATACACCCTACATCTTTCAAGTAGCGGCTGCTTTGTCCCTGGTCACTGGATGCTTCTGCGCCCGAGGACCGGCAATGACCGCCGGGTGTATTGCAGGTCATTAAATAGCGATGATCACCCGATTATGATACCGGGATCAGGCTACCCTGACGGTATTGTAACCAAGGTAGCTGGCGATGTATCACACAATTAGCGTTGGCCGACAGATTCCCGGTAGTCCCGGAAAGCTGGAAGCCTGGCAATTGGCGCATTTGCGCAAAGTGATTGGCCAGATTGTAGGCATCAATCCCCATGGCATACAGACGCACCAGCGAATAGTCGTTAGTAAACTGGCTGCTTGCCTGTTGCATCAATGCCGGATTGGTCCCCGCCAGTAATGGGATATCACTGAACTGCACGCCTTCCATTTCCATGCGGTAATCCGGACCGGCGCCTGCCTGGTAGCTGCGTGAGCTGGCGTAGATTGACGGCTTCAAGCGCGTATTGATCGACAAATCGATCATCGGTTTCATCAGCGTCAGCTCCTGCTGGGTAGCGACAATATAGATAGCGTCAACACTGCCAGCACCGTCACCCGAGGACTGCATAATTTGCGCATCGGTAGGCGCAGACGGAATGGTCAGCCCGCCAATGGTCACGCCGGCAGGCTGAGCGGCCGGCGCGGTTGCCGCGTTCATTGGCGTACCGCTAAGACGTAAACCGCCACCGCCTCTGACCTGTTGTTTAAGGTCGGCATAGGTACCCATGCTCTGTTTCAACACAGTTTGTCCACCCTGCTTGCGCCATTCATCGGCAAAGGCCAATGCCACGCGATCGCCAAAATCACCGCGCGGTACCATCAACAGTGGCATTTGCTTGTGCTGAGACCAGATATGACGCGCCGCATCGCGGGCTTCATCTTCAGGAGAGAGCGCAAAATAGCAGATATTTGGGTTGTTGCTTTCGGTTTCTGGCTGATTGAGTGCCAGCACGTTTAACGGCGTTTGCACCGTAGCCAGTGCGGTCACCTGCTCTTTTAACAGCGGG
Organism: Rouxiella aceris; assembly: GCF_012933545.1. Classification (GTDB taxonomy): domain Bacteria; phylum Pseudomonadota; class Gammaproteobacteria; order Enterobacterales; family Enterobacteriaceae; genus Rouxiella; species Rouxiella aceris. The sequence continues at coordinate 178,270 of NZ_JAADJU010000009.1, forward strand.
CCGACTATCAGGGTCGCACCGTCTTGCTGGGCCTGGGTGAGCAGCACCGGTAAGGGTTGGCTGCTGGTATCATAGACTTTGACCTGTACGTTGCTGTTATTAGCGACAGGCGGCGTAACCGGTGCCGTTGGTGTGCCCTGGCTGGCGGTAGCGGGATCTGCGGCAGCAGCAGGATCGGCAGCGGGCTGTTGCGCTGGCGCCGGTGTCGTGCTCGGCAGACCGTTCATCGCTGCGTTGAAGCCTTGTTGAATGGCATTGCCATAAACCTGAGCTGCACCACTCATCGGTAATAGCAGCGCAATTTTTTCTGTCGAACCCGGTTTAAAGTTAAGCACGTTGGTCAGCGGCGTCGGCAGCGTTTGCGATGCCGGATTGACCGGGTAGCGTTTTTGCCAGTCCTGGATCCCGGCTTTCAGCAGGTCGGGGTCTTGTTTATTGGTTTGCCATAAATTAAGCAGGTCCAGCCAGCCTTGCAGTACGTTCTCATTGGCGTTGATCACAATGCTGTTGACGTCCTGGGCGGACAGTTGGGTCAGGTTCATCCAGGTGTCGTCGATATTGTCCTGATGTGCCTTGCCTTGCAGCAGCGGCTCCTGGGCAATATAGGCGCGGATCAGCGGCAGGCTGCTGCGGCCCTGATTGGCATCGATCTGCGCCTGATAGTAACGGGCTTTTTGATCGGCGCTGAGCGTATCGCTATTGATTTTACTCAGTGCGGCGCTGGCTGCAGGATAGTTTTTCTGCGCAGTCAGGATTTCTGCATTGACTAATTGTTGCTCCTGAAGCTGCGAGCTACTCAGCCCCTGCTGGGGCATTTGGGCAAGCTGGTTGGCGGCATCAGCAATTTTACCTTCGCGCAACAGGGCACGAATCGCAAGTAATTGCCAGTCAGCCTTGTTATCATCACTGCTCTGCTGTGCCTGTTTCAGATAGTAGTCGGCACTGCCTTTCGCTGCCGCACCCTGAACATTTTCAGTGGGAGCTTGCGGCGCCTGGCCAGAACAGCTGGCGAGTAACATCGCCACAATAATTGCAGGGATCAAACGTCCCGTGCGGGTACGAAAAGTCGTTGAGGAAGGCATGCTGTTTCCAGTGATGTTTTTTTCAAGATGCTCAATATTAAATCGGCAATCCGGATGAAACAATGAATCAACACGATCAAGCAGATATTTCTGCATCAACGTTGTATGTGGTACCGACTCCAATCGGCAATTTGGGGGACATCACACAGCGTGCTTTGGCAGTGCTGAGCCATGTGGATCTGATCGCCGCCGAGGATACCCGGCATACTGGCTTGTTGCTGCAGCACTTCGCCATTAACGCCAAAATGTATCCGTTACACGACCATAACGAGCAGCAAAAAGCCGATCATCTGTTGGCAAAACTTCAGGAAGGTCAAAGTATTGCCCTGGTTTCTGACGCAGGTACGCCGCTGATTAACGATCCTGGGTATCACTTGGTGCGCCGCTGCCGCGAAGCCGGTATTCGCGTTGTTCCTTTGCCGGGTGCCTGTGCGGCCATCACTGCTCTGAGCGCGGCGGGTTTGCCTTCGGACCGTTTTTGTTACGAGGGGTTTCTTCCGGCCAAAACCAAGTCGCGAAAAGATACGCTGCTGGCCCTGATGGAAGAGCCGCGGACCATTATTTTCTATGAATCCACCCACCGCTTGCTGGAAAGTCTACAGGATATGGTCACCGTCTGGGGACCACAGCGCTATGTGGTGCTGGCGCGTGAGCTGACCAAAACCTGGGAATCTATCTATGGCGCGCCGGTTGGCGAGCTGCTGGCTTGGGTTCAGGAAGATGAGATGCGCAAACGCGGCGAAATGGTGCTGATTGTCGAAGGCCATACGCCAGACAGTGAAGTTCTGCCTGCGGAAGCACTGCGTACGCTGACGTTGTTGCAAAAAGAGTTACCGCTAAAAAAAGCCGCGGCGCTGGCGGCGGAGATCCACGGTGTGAAAAAGAATGCGCTCTACCGCTATGCGCTGGAACTTCAGGGTGAAAACCTGGCGGATGAAGAAGACGAAGAGTAGGGCATTTGTCGGCTGAAAGGTTATCGGTTGCCTGGGAGCCGTGTCGCTATGGCCGCGCGGCAACGCCAATTATTTTGGCTATACATCGCCGCGTTAACCACCTATAATCCGCGCCGGAGTTGACCAGACAGTCGCCGCTTCGTTGCCGTCCCTTTCGGGGGAGACAGATGAAGGGGAGGAAAGTCCGGGCTCCATAGGGCAGGGTGCCAGGTAACGCCTGGGAGGCGCAAGCCTACGACAAGTGCAACAGAGAGCAAACCGCCGATGGCCCGCGCAAGTGGGATCAGGTAAGGGTGAAAGGGTGCGGTAAGAGCGCACCGCGCGTCTGGTAACAGTTCGTGGCATGGTAAACTCCACCCGGAGCAAGGCCAAATAGGGGTTCACAAGGTACGGCCCGTACTGAACCCGGGTAGGCTGCTTGAGCCAGTGAGCGATTGCTGGCCTAGATGAATGACTGTCCACGACAGAACCCGGCTTAACGGTCAACTCCAACTCTTTGTAAAGACAAAACCCCGCGCAAGCGGGGTTTTGTCTTTTATAGGCTATATGGCGCAAATTTAGATGAATGACTGTCCACGACGCTATTCAGGAAAGAAGGCGGCTTAACGGTCAACGCCAACTTCTTTGTCTGAGTTTGATGTCAAAGTCGTCTTGATGATCGAGATACCCGGGCATAGCACACCTAGGGGCGCTCCGGCGGGCAAGCCCGCTACGACCCCAACGGTGCACTCTCCCTAATAACGGACTTTGTCAGCAGTCTGAAACAAAACCCCGCGCAAGTGGGGTTTTGTCTTTTATAGGCTATATGGCGCAAATTTAGATGAATGACTGTCGACGACGCTATGCAGGAAAGAAGGCGGCTTAACGGTCAACGCCAACTTCTTTGTCTGAGTTTGATGTCAAAGTCGTCTTGATGATCGAGATACCCGGGCATAGCACACCTAGGGGCGCTCCGGCGGGCAAGCCCGCTACGACCCCAACGGTGCACTCTCCCTAATAACGGACTTTGTCAGCAGTCTGAAACAAAACCTCGCGCAAGCGGGGTTTTGTCTTTTATAGGCTATATGGCGCAAATTTAGCTGAATGACTGTCCATGACGCTATTCAGGAAAGAAGGCGGTTTAACGGTCAACGCTGTGCTATGCCCGTGTATCTCGATCTTCAAGACGTCGGGTATTCCGTTATTGCTTATACCGGCAAATCAATCAGTAAGGCGCGCAGTGGGGTGGTGGCCTTAACGGTGAGTGAAGGTTCCTGATGGATAAAGGCACCGTCGCCGCACACCAGTTGCTGTTGACTGTGGCTGCCGCCGCCATGGGCATCAACCCGACCATGAATCGACTGCAAATAGGCGCGTGGTCCGTGGATCTTAAAATCCTGTTGTTCACCGGCCTGCAGATCGATGTGATGGATCCACACCTGCTGACGCAGTTGCAGGCTGTTTTCTTCACCATTGGGCGAGGCCAGCAGCAGACGACTGGCATTGCCAATGTCGATCTTCTGGATCAGCGGGTTTTCATGGGACGGGCAAGCATCCAGCCACAGCTGCATACGGGTCAGCGGTTTCGTTTGGCTGAGGTTATGTTCGCTGTAACTGATATTGGGCTGGGTGGACAGCAATGCCGCTTCACCGGCGTTGATGCGCACGCTGCGCCCCTCGCTGTCGCGATACTCGGCTTCACCTTGCAGTACCAGATTAAGGATATCTACCCGCGGATAGGTGCGTGGCTGAAAGCTGGCACCCGGTGCGAGGATCTCCTGATTCAACACGCGTAACGAGGCATAGCCCATCAGCTCCGGGTCAAAGTAGTGTCCAAATGAAAAGGTATAACGTGCCTGAAGCCAACCAAAGTCGGCTTTTCCGCACTCTTGTGCTGTTCTGCTCTTAATCATCGCCGTTGGCTCAGTTAAAAAATTCGGTAGATAAATGGTAAGCGTCTGGACGTGTGATTGTTAGCCAGTTAATCTGGTCGCCATATTCAAATTTCCTGACAGAGAAAACGATGGCCAAGGATCGTGCATTAACGCTTGAAGCATTGAGAGTGATGGATGCCATTGATCGGCGAGGCAGTTTTGCCGCTGCTGCCGATGAGCTGGGGCGCGTCCCTTCGGCATTAAGCTACACCATGCAAAAGCTGGAAGAAGAGCTGGACGTAGTGCTGTTTGATCGTTCAGGCCATCGCACCAAGTTTACCAATGTGGGCAGAATGCTGCTTGAGCGCGGCCGGGTGTTGCTGGAAGCCGCCGATAAATTGACGGTGGATGCTGAAGCGCTGGCCCGCGGCTGGGAAACCCATATCACCATCGTTTGCGAAGCGTTGGCACCGGCGACACAGCTTTTTCCGCTGATCGAAAAACTGGCATTAAAGGCCAATACCCAGGTTTCCCTGATCACCGAAGTGCTGGCTGGTGCCTGGGAGCGTTTGGAAAATGGTCGCGCGGATATTGTTATTGCCCCGGATATGCATTTCCGTTCTTCGTCAGAGATTAACAGCCGCAAGCTTTATAAGTTGATCAGCGTGTACGTGGCCGCTCCTGACCATCCCATTCATCTCGAGGCAGAACCGCTGTCTGAAGTGACCCGGGTGAAATACCGTGGCATAGCCGTGGCTGATACCGCCCGTGAGCGTCCGGTGTTGACGGTGCAACTCCTGGATAAGCAGCAACGTTTAACGGTCAGCAGCCTGCCTGAGAAGCGTCTGGCGTTGATTGCCGGTCTTGGGGTGGCAACCATGCCCTATTCTATGGTCGAGCAGGATATTGCCGAAGGCCGCTTACGGGTAGTCAGTGCAGAATACAATCGTGAAGCGGATATTATTATGGCCTGGCGTCGCGACAGTATGGGCGAAGCCAAGGCCTGGTTTTTGCGTGAAATCCCGCGTTTGCTGGCAACACGCTGATTTGATGTCGAAAATGGGTAGGACTACTGTACAAGCCGCACTCTACTGATAACGTCCATTTTTAGGGAGAGCGTCCCTGGGTGTGCTATGCCCGGGTATCTCGATCATCAAGACGACTTGTAATCAAGCTCAGGCTCCCGCACAGGAGCCTTTTCTTTGCCATCTTCAAGCGAAGCGGGTATCGCGACCGTGGGCCGTATCGAGATCCTGCGCCGGCCCGGTGGAGATAATGCCATAAGGATTAATGGTGGCGTGGCTGCGGTAGTAGTGATTGCGGATATGGGCCATATCGACGGTTGCGGCAATGCCGGGGGTCTGGTAGATATCGCGTAAGAAGCCGTACAGGTTGGGATAATCACTGATGCGATGCCGGTCGCACTTGAAGTGGGTGACATACACCGGATCAAAACGGACCAGCGTGGTCCACAGACGCAGATCGGCTTCCGTCAGCTGTTGGCCGGTGAGAAAACGCTGTTTCTCGAGAATGGATTCCAGACCATCCAGCGCCGCAAATACCCCGCTTACCGCCTGATCATAGGCTTGCTGACTGGTGGCAAAACCGGCTTTGTAGACACCGTTGTTAAGATCGCTGTAGATCCAGGTGTTAAGTTCATCGATCTTCGCCTGTAAGGCGGTGGGATAATAGTCCCCCGCGCGCGCGCCAACGGCATCAAAAGCGCTGTTGAACATGCGCATAATATCCGCAGATTCATTGCTGACAATGGTTTGTAACTTCTTATCCCACAGAATCGGCACTGTGACGCGACCACTGTAGTCGTGCTGCGCCCGCAGATAAATTTCGTAAGCGTAATTCAGGTGGTAGAGCGAATCGCCGGTGGCTCCCGGAAAATCGTCGGCAAAGGTCCAGCCATTTTCCAGCATAATCGGATGCACCACCGAAACCGGGATAATATCCTCCAGGCCCTTTAGCGCACGCATAATCAGCGTACGGTGTGCCCACGGACAGGCCAGTGAGACATACAGGTGGTAACGATCTTTCTCGGCGTTAAAACCGCCAATGCCATGCGTACCCGGTTGCCCGTCGGCGGTGATCCAGTTACGAAACTGTGCTGCCGAACGCTTGAAGTGTCCACCGGTTGACTTGGTGTCGTACCAGGTGTCTTGCCATTTCCCTTCTACCAATTGTCCCATAGTGACTCTCCTGTTTTGCCCGGCTAGCGCTACTGATATTCAGCCAGGAAAAGTAAATAAAACGGGCGAGGTGATAAATCACATCGCCCGAGAGGGGGTTTATTGCTGATCCACAAGATTAACTATAGTGCTTCATCTTGCTTGCTGACTGAAGTCAGGCCGAGATTACCAGTTCTTTTTCAGCAAACGATCCAGGCTGAATGCACCAGGACCAGCGGCGAACAGCACCAGGAAGCCGCCAGCGATGGACAGGTTTTTCATAAACATCATCTGGTTAATGGCAACCGCAAAGTCGGTGTGGAACAGCAATGCCGTCAGAACAGTAAAGATGGCGGTGATCAGCGCTGTGGTGCGAGTCAGGAAACCAAACAGGATGGCCAGACCGCCGCCAAACTCCAGCAAAATGGTCAACGGCAGGAAGAAGCTCGGCACGCCCATTGATGTCATATAACCGGCCGTGGCTGAGTAAGCGCCCATTTTACCGTAACCGGCAACGATAAACAGAATTGGCATCAGAATGCGGGCAACCAGTAACGCTGTGTTATGTACTTTGTTCATTATCATCGACTCCGAAAGGATAACGCCAAAAAAATTGGCTTAAATTTTTGTTTGGTTAAAAAGGATCGGTTGGCCTGTTTCCCTTCCGCGCCCTTGTTTGTGTTGATGGAGTTGATAATAAGGGCAAAATTAACAGTTTGTTAGCAAGTAAAACTGTCTATAAGCATCAAATAAATTGAAATAGGCACGGTGGGTCAAGAAAAATGGCACCGGGACAAAACCTAACGTATTAACAGACAAAGCAAATGCTTTATGGCAGATAAGCCAATGGGCTTATCTGCCATGTCAGGGAGCATAGTTGGTGAGAAAAATTGATAGGGTAAAAACAGCAGGGAAAAGGCTATCGGGACTTTATAAAGGTGCTGCGCAACAGACGTAAGGTACCCCATAGGCTTAAGGCGCGGCGTGACCAGCGGATAAACTTATTGGGATGACGGATGCTGTAAATGGCGACGGCACTGGAGGCCACCACCAGATACTTGCGCATGTCGATGATTTTCAACCAGGCGTGATCGAGCCGCGTTGTCGCCGTCAGCCATTCTGCTTTGGCCAACGCAAGATCGGCGCGTTCACGCTCGATCCTGCGTAATAGTCGGGCTTTTTCGATTACCGGTGCCGTTTTGCTCATTCCTGGTCTTCCTTTTCCAGTAAGGCACGATCGATCTCCAGCTGTTTGCGCGAAGCGCCCAGTAACGTCGAGCGTTTTGCCTTACTGAGTGTCCAGACACCAAAGATGATAGCCAACAACAGTAAAACCGCCGTGGAGGTCGCCAGTGCCGTCAGCCGGTAAGCGGGATCGATGGCCCAAAAAAGTACCACCAACAGGCTCATCAAACCAAACGCGGTAAAAATCAGGGTAATACCGGCCATCAGCAGCAACTGAAAAAGATTGGCTTTCTCTTCTTCAAGCTCAACCACAACCAGCCTCAACCGCGTTTCCACCATTCCGACCAGAATGGTGACAATACGTTGTGCACTGTCGAGTATCCCTTTACCCGGTCCCTGCGACGGGATTCTTGGAGTCTCAGCCATAATTAACGGCGAGCTAAGAGAACGCCAATCACCACGCCGACAGCGGCACCGATACCGACACCTGTCCAGGGTTTCTCATGGACATATTCGTCAGCTTTACCGGCGATCTCTTTGGTCTGGTAAGCGATTTTGTCACCGGTATCGCTGAGGCGCGAACGGGTATCTTTCAGCAAGCTTTCGGCTTTGCTGCGCAGTTTGTCTAATTCAGCCTTCGGCTTGTCGGTTGAAGTTTGTAGCACCTCTTCCAGCGTATCAGCCAGGGACTTAAGTTCAGCACGCAGATTTTCTGACGTAGTGTTAGTAGCCATAATGTCGTCACTCCATAACTTTCTGATAAGAATATTAAACATAGCGGATATTCGCGGCAGTGCAAATGCGATTGTTCTGGTTCATCAGGATAGCGTGCTAAGGGTTATTGGCACATATTTACCTGATTTGAAAAGAGAAAAATCACAGCTCTTTACAATTAGCGCGTCGAGACCTGGTTGAGTTCATGCAGCGCTTCGTCTAATTTTTGCTGCTGTTTGCCAATTTTTTCTCGATTGCCGCTTTCCTGCGCTTTTTTCAATTCACGCGTACGTTCGTTAACTTTTTCCTGTTTTTCGGCGATTTTTTGCTGTTTATCCGCGCGTAGACCTTTTTCAGAGCAGTGCGCCTGACTTTCACTCAGGGCTCTTTGCAGTCCGGCAATCTGGTCTTTGTTATTGTGCTGATGGGCATATTCCAGCTGTTGCCTGATCTCATGCTGTTTGCTGGCGCAGGTTTCAGGTTGCGCGGCAGCATACGCTGAACTGGCCAGGGTCAGTGCGGGTAAAATAAACAATACAGGGAGAGAAAATTTCATGGTGATCCATCCTATTTAATCAAAAAATGCCACAGGGCATTGTGTCCTTGAGCACCTGGCTTGGCTAAGTCAGGCTAATACGATTTTCTGCGCCTCGTGACTTGAGGCGTCGATCCGCAGAAGGCAGATACTATCCGCTATCTTGAGGTCACTATAGTGAGGGCAAGGGGGATTAGCTATTAAGCAAACTCTTAAAGCCGCTGCGTTTAGCCAAACTTTGACTGGTCGCGGGTGAGTTTACTCACCCATTGATGCGGCTGTTCACCGCTACAGGCTTTAATGGCATAGCCATTAGGCAGAAGGGTTTTTAAGGTGTCCTGCGCCAACTGTTGTTGTTGCTGCGACTGAAGTTTGACTACCAGACTGCCGTTGGCAGGGGTAATGCTTTCAATTTGCACGCCGTGCTGGCTAAGCCCCTGATACAACGTAAAGCCATCGGGGAGATCGGCACCAGACTGAATCGGGCTGATTTTTAGCGCGCCATTATTTTCTGGCATACCGGGCAAGGCGATAACGCCCACGGTGGTCAGCATCAGCAAGGCCAGAATCACTGCCGGCCAAACGACATAGCCCTTTGATAAATTGAGTTTTAACATGAATAAAGTCCAGCAAAAAGCATAGGTTTCATGTGTTTTTTCCTTTAGCCAACCGGTCAGCTTTTTTCTTTTTCCACAGCACGGCAAGGGATCCCACCAACCCCACTACCAGCAGAAGCAGCGGTAGTAGCATCAGGCACAGCATCAATTGATCTTCATATCTTTTAAACAGCGGTGTTTTGCCCAAAACATAGCCAATGCTGGTCAGAATCAATACCCAGAGTAAGCCGCTAACCCAGTTGAAAAACTGAAACCGGGTATTACTCAAGCCGGATATGCCGGCAATGGTCGGCAGCAAAGTACGAACAAAAGCGATAAATCGGCCCAGCAGCAGTGCCGACAGACCGTGACGATGAAACAGCTGATGCGCCCGCTGGTGATACTGCACCGGTAAATGCGATAACCACCCTTGTACCACGCGCGTATTGCCCAACCATTTGCCCTGAATATAACTTAACCAGCAACCAAGGCTGGCCGCTGTGGTCAGCAAAACCACGATAAGTGGAAAGTTGATGGCGCCTTTTGCCGCCAGCACACCCACCAGGATCAGCAAACTGTCACCGGGTAAAAATGCCGCCGGTAACAAACCATTTTCGAGGAAAATGATCATAAAAAGTACAATATACAACGTCCAAATCAGCGAAGGATTGGCCAGCGTCTGGTAATCCTGTTGCCATAGGGCATGCATAAGTGAATTGATAATTTCCATTTGGCTCGAGAAACTCCATCAATCTTATTGGGTAGCTGGCAGCTAAGCGGATAGGTTATCTCGACGCTATAAACTGAGCGAGCATAGTGCGCATCCTTTACGCGCAAAAGTATAAAGACAGTGATCTTGGCAAGCTTGATTAACGTCATTAGTTTACCCATTTCAGGTAAGTCTGAGGTTTAAACGCTCGCTTTTATTGGTTTTCTTTTGGGGCCAATCCAGGATGTGCTTGAAGTAAACTAATTAAAGACGCCGCTATGGCATTTGGCTCTTATTTCAGTGAACGCAAAAAATGTTGCTTGCGCCTATTCGCCGTAAGAAAACGGGTCTAACTGTAACAAAGTATCAACCAGCGAGACAGCCAAATCTGGCTTTTGATGGTGTTTGGTTTAGTTTTTCAGGAGTTTTTACACTGGCTGACAATACTCGACGCGGTTTGACAGCAGAAGTTTAGGAATGGAGGGGGAAAGCGGCTTTCTAGAAGCCGCTGGCAAGAAGCGATCAGGCATTTTTATGGTTCATCAACGGCGCTTCGAGATGAACGACCGGATTTTCTGAGTAAAGATAGCGGTCAACGTTGAATTCAAAATCATCCGTGGTAGCACGAAACAGCATTTGTTTTGTGTTTTCAAGATGCTGCCACATGCCCAGCTTGGCACCGTGCGGATCGCGACGGATCAACGCCTTGAGGATCACATCGTGATCTTCGCACCAGCTTTCAATAGATTTTTCGTCAATATGTTCGTGCAGTTTACGCCAGTATGGATTGTGCAGTCGTTGGCTCCACATTTTTTCGACAATGGTAGCCAGGGCGCTGTTTTGCGTCGCTTGCGCAACCTGAATATGAAACTGCAGATCCCACTGTGAGTCACGAAAACGGTCTTCCTGACGGGCGTGCTCCTGAATTTCCATCAGACGCATAATGTCTTGTTTGGTCACCTGCGTGGCGGCAAATTCGGCGATATTACTTTCAATCAGTTGGCGGGCTTGCAGCAGTTCAAAAGGACCGACGGCGGCGAACTCGCCTTCCGATTCCGGTACCACCAAATGTCTTTGCTGATTTGACATCACATGGATGCCTGAACCCTTCCGTACTTCAACATAGCCTTCAACTTCCATCATGATGATTGCTTCGCGCACCACGGTGCGACTCACGTTCATTTCTTCGGAAATCAGGCGTTCGGCAGGCAGTTTTTCACCTACAGGATAGACACCCTTTTCGACGCGGTCTTTAAGCGTAGCGGCAAGCTGTTGGTAGAGACGTCTGGATTCAGTTGGTTCCATGTTTAAAAACTCTTTAGTTAACTTAGATAAATATGCCAGGAACAAAACAGGTTCGGGTCAGATGTTATACCAGTATACGAGGAATTGCGTGGTGGAGGGAAGGGGAATGCCCCGCTTTACCTGCGATCTTTAAGCTGAGGATCAACAGGTAAAGCGGGCATATCAGACTCAGGCCTTGGCAGCTTGCAGCGGCGAAGAGGCTGGTGTCACAGCAGGGCGGTTTTGCAGTACCGTCCAGATAATGACTGCACCCATCAGGTCAAAGACGGAGAGGGCGGCGAACAGCGGACTAAAGCCGATAGTGTCAGCCAGTGCACCGACCACCAGAGCAAACATCGTACTTGCCATCCACGCGGCCATCCCGGTTAATCCGTTGGCGGTAGCCACTTCGTTACGACCAAAGACGTCAGATGACAGGGTAATCAATGAGCCAGACAGTGACTGGTGAGCAAAACCACCGATACACAGCAGGCCAATAGCGACATAAGGACTGGTGAACAGACCGATCAGGCCAGGGCCGATCATCAGGACTGCACCCATGGTCACAACCATTTTGCGGGACACAATCAGGTTAACTTTGAAGTATTTCTGGAATAAAGGCGGCAGATAGCCCCCAACGATGCAGCCAAGGTCGGCAAACAGCATTGGCATCCAGGCAAACATGGCAATTTCTTTTAAGTTAAAGCCATATACTTTGAACATAAACAATGGGATCCAGGCGTTAAAGGTCCCCCAGGCTGGTTCTGCCAAAAAGCGTGGCAGAGCGATGCCCCAGAACTGACGGTTGCGCAGGATTTCCCAGGCAGTCAATTTCTTGGCATTGCTGGTCTGGTGTTGCGCTTCCTGGCCACCGAGAATGTATTCACGTTCTTCATCACTGAGTTTTTTCTGATCTTTTGGATGTTTGTAAAAGATTAACCAGCAGATTGCCCAAATCATACTGAGCACACCGGTGATCACAAACGCCAATTCCCAGCTGTGCATTACGATAGCCCAAACAACCAGCGGAGGAGCAATCATGCCGCCAATAGAAGAACCCACGTTGAAATAGCCAACGGCAATTGAACGTTCTTTAGCCGGGAACCATTCGCTGCTTGCTTTCAGACCGGCAGGGATCATCGCGGCTTCAGCCATACCCACCGCACCACGTGCAATAGCCAGACCACCCCAGCTGCTAGCCAGTGCGGTAGCCGCACAGAACAGGGCCCACAGGATGGCGAACATGGCGTAGCCGACTTTGGTACCCATCACGTCCAGCACATAGCCCGCAACAGGTTGCATCAGGGTATAGCAGGCAGAGTAGGCGGCAATAATATAAGAATATTGCTGAGTAGAAATATGAAGCTGGTCTTGCAAAGTCGGTGCGGCAACGGCAATGGCGTTGCGTGTCAGATAACCCAGAATGGTACCGACCGTCACGAGTGCAATCATGTACCAGCGTAAACCTTTGATCTTACGCATTTAAAATCTCTCCAGTAAAATAAACAAGCTGTTGGCTGCGCGTCTGCTGATTTCGTCGCCAAGGGGACAACAACGCCGCATGAATAGCAGGATGTTGTGGCAGGCGAACACAACTTGATCCTCACAGGGCGAAAACAAGATAACTTGTCATACAGATTTAAAATTTGAGTGACATCACAAAATCACTTTTAAATAGTGTGGATAATGGTCCCCATGATGATTTATGTGACAAAAATACCAAAATCAGCATGTTATCGGACTTTTTGTGATCAGGATCTCATTGTTAATGTCATGTTATCTGACAAATATTGCTAGACCTGATGCATAATTGGTGTGATAACTTTACCTAATCGAGTGATAACTCAGATCGCCATCAGATATTGATACGATCGGAATGGAAAAGAGGAACAGAACATGTCGCAGTTTTTATCAGAAGATTTTCTGTTGGATACCGAAGTCGCGCGCCGTTTGTATCACGACTATGCCAAAGACCAGCCAATATTTGATTACCATTGCCATTTGCCTCCTGAGCAGATTGCGCAAGATTATCGTTTTAAGAATTTGTATGACATCTGGCTGAAAGGCGATCACTACAAATGGCGGGCAATGCGTTCAAACGGTGCCGCAGAATCTCTATGTACAGGCGACGCCAGCGATTGGCAGAAATTCTCTGCCTGGGCTGAAACTGTGCCTCAAACCATTGGTAATCCACTCTATATCTGGACTCACCTCGAGCTGCGTCGTCCATTTGGTATCACCGGAAAATTACTCTCGCCGACCACGGCCGAGGAAATCTGGCACCAGGCAAACGACCTGCTGGCACAAGACAACTTCTCTGCTCGCGGCATCATGAAGCAGATGAATGTCAAAATGGCCGGCACCACCGATGATCCGGTTGACTCGCTGGAACACCATAAAGCCATTGCTGCCGACAGCTCTTTTGACGTCAAAGTGTTGCCAAGCTGGCGTCCAGATAAGGCGTTCAATATTGAAGCGCCTGGCTTTAGCGATTATATGCACCGTCTGGCAGAAGTGTCCGATACCGATATCGTGCGCTTTAGCCACCTGCGTGACGCGTTGACCAAACGTCTGGATCACTTTGCTGCCCACGGTTGTAAAGTTTCCGACCACGCACTGGATGTGGTGGTGTATGCCGAAGCTGATGAAGCGACGCTGGATGGCATCCTGGCCCGTCGTTTAAGCGGCGCGGTGCCTTCAAAAGAAGAAGTTGCGCAGTTCAAAACTGCCGTACTGATTTTCCTGGCGGCTGAATATAATCGCCGTGAATGGGTGCAGCAATACCATATCGGTGCATTGCGTAATAACAACCAACGCATGCTGGAAATCCTCGGTCCTGATGTCGGTTTTGACTCCATTAACGACCAACCGCTGGCCGAACCTCTGTCACGCCTGTTGGGCGCGCAGGGTAAAGCCAATGGCTTGCCAAAAACTATCCTCTACTGTCTGAACCCGCGCGATAACGAAGTGCTGGGTACCATGATCGGTAACTTCCAGGGTGAAGGCGTGCGCGGCAAAATGCAGTTCGGTTCTGCCTGGTGGTTTAACGATCAAAAAGACGGCATGCAGCGTCAGATGGTGCAACTGGCTAACCTGGGGCTATTAAGCCGCTTTGTTGGCATGCTCACCGACAGCCGCAGCTTCTTGTCTTATACCCGCCATGAATACTTCCGTCGCATTCTGTGCCAGATGCTGGGACGTTGGGTGACCGACGGCGAAGCGCCGAACGACATCAACCTGCTGGGTACCATGGTTAAAAATATCTGTTTTGATAATGCCAAAGATTACTTTGGTATCGAACTGAACTAATCGTCCGGGGCGCGGCTGCCGTAGCTGCGCCTTGTTATACCAACATTAGCAAAAATTATTAGGTCTGGCTGGCCAGGGGAGATCCCCTCACGCAGGCTGTGACAATTGAGGTGAGTGGGGAATGCAAATTTTAAATCGTAGTAACTTTCCTGGTAACAGCTATCCGGAAAAAATTATTCAGTTCGGTGAAGGTAACTTTTTACGCGCTTTTGTCGACTGGCAAATTGATCTGCTTAACGAACACACCGATCTTAATGCCGGGATCGTCATCGTTCGCCCTATCGACAGCGATTTCCCACCCTCTTTAAATACGCAAGACGGTCTCTACACCACGATTATCAGTGGTCTGAATGAGCAGGGCGAAAAAGTACGTCAGACTCGCCTGGTGCGCTCGGTTAACCGTGAGATCAACGTTTATAAGGCATTTGACGACTATCTGGCGCTGGCTCATAACCCGGATATGCGTTTTGTGTTCTCCAATACCACCGAAGCGGGCATTGCCTACCGTGAAAACGATCAATTCAGCGATTGTCCTCCGGTCAGCTTCCCAGCCAAATTGACCCGTTTGCTGTTTGAACGTTATACCCATTTCAACGGTGCCGCCGATAAAGGCTGGGTGTTGTTGCCTTGCGAATTGATCGACTATAACGGTGATGCATTGCGTACGCTGGTATTGCGCTATGCCGAACAGTGGGCGCTGCCAGCTGCCTTTATCCAATGGCTGGAAACTGCCAATACCTTCTGTTCAACGCTGGTTGACCGTATTGTTACTGGTTATCCGCGTGCTGAAGTGGAGTCGCTGGAAGCTGAGCTGGGTTATAAAGACCAGTTCCTCGATAGCGCCGAGCACTTCTATCTGTTTGTTATTCAGGGACCAAAAAGCCTGGCCCGTGAACTGCGACTGGACCAGTTAGCCCTTAACGTGCTGATTGTTGACGACATCAAGCCCTATAAAGAACGTAAAGTAGCGATCCTTAACGGTGCCCATACTGCGCTGGTGCCAATCGCCTTTTTGACCGGCATGAACACTGTCGGCGAGTCGATGAATGACCCGCAACTTGCCAGCTTTATCAAGCTGATGCTTGCCGAAGAAGTTTCGCCAGTGCTGGATTTGCCACAGGAAGAACTGGCCTCCTTTACCACGGCGGTAATGAGTCGCTTTAGTAACCCGTATATTCAGCATCAGCTGCTGTCTATTGCGCTGAACAGCATGACCAAATTTAACACCCGCCTGTTGCCACAGTTGCTGGCCAGCGTTAAGAAAACCGGTCTGTTACCTCCGCGCCTGACCTTTGCCCTTGCCGCACTGCTGGCATTTTATCGTGGCGAAAGAGCGGGAGAAAGCTTCCCTCTGCAGGACGATGCGCTGTGGTTAGAGTTGTTCTCTGCACAATGGGCCAAAGTCGATGAGAAGAAGATTTCTCTGCATGACCTGGTAGCCAGCGTGCTGGAGCATAAAGAGCATTGGGGACAGGATCTGAATCAGCTTCCTGGACTGACCGCAAGAGTGACCGAACAGTTACAGGCCATTTTAGACAGCGGAATGCGCGGCGCGCTTGCTGCGTACAGCTAAGAGGTTGACGATGAAAAGCACTATTCAAATTCATTCCACAGATAACGTCGCCGTTGCGCTGCGCGATCTGCAACAGGGTGAGCAAATTGATGTTGGCGGCCAGCTGGTGCAGTTAGCGCAGGATGTGGTTCGCGGTCACAAATTTGCCATCACCCTGATCGACAGTGGGCAAAATATTATCAAGTATGGCCTGCCTATCGGCCATGCGCTGGCGACTATTCTGCCGGGTGAACATATTCACTCGCAGAACGCCAAGACCAATCTTAGCGATCTGGACGAGTACCAGTATGAGCCGGAATTCAGCGAGCTGCCGACACAAATGGCCGATCGTGATATTTCGATCTACCGCCGTGCCAACGGCCTGGTGGGGATCCGCAACGAGTTGTGGATTATCCCTACCGTCGGCTGTGTCAACGGTATCGCGCGCATGATCCAGCAGCGTTTCCTGAAAGAAACGTCGCAGGCTGAAGGCATTGATGGTGTACATCTGTTTACCCATCCCTTTGGTTGTTCACAGCTGGGCCAGGACCATATTAATACGCGGGTAATGCTGCAAAATATGGTGCGTCATCCTAATGCCGGTGCGGTATTGGTGATTGGTCTGGGCTGCGAAAATAACCAGGTTGATGTTTTCCGCGAAACCCTCGGTGAAGTGGACGAAGAACGTGTCCGCTTTATGATCTGTCAGAAATTTGATGATGAAGTTGAAGCGGGCGTTCAGCGTTTGCACGAGCTTTATCAGGCGATGCTGGCCGATAAACGCGTTGCGGGCAAACTTAGCGAACTGAAGTTTGGTCTGGAATGCGGCGGTTCAGATGGCCTTTCCGGTATCACCGCCAACCCATTGTTGGGGCGTTTTTCTGACTATGTGATCGCCAACGGCGGTACCTCGGTATTAACCGAAGTTCCTGAAATGTTTGGTGCCGAACGTATTCTGATGAGCCGCTGCCGTGATGAAGCGACCTTCGAGAAAACCGTCAGTATGGTGAATGATTTTAAATCCTATTTTATTGCTCACCAGCAGCCGATTTACGAGAATCCGTCTCCAGGCAATAAAGCCGGGGGTATTACAACCTTGGAAGAGAAATCTTTGGGTTGTACGCAAAAAGCCGGACAAAGCCCGGTGGTTGACGTGCTGAAATACGGTGAGCGTTTAAGCCGTCCAGGCCTGAATCTGTTAAGCGCACCGGGTAACGATGCGGTTGCCACCAGTGCGCTGGCCGGTGCCGGTTGTCATATGGTGCTGTTTAGTACCGGACGCGGCACCCCTTACGGCGGTTTTGTGCCGACCATTAAACTGGCCACCAACAGTGAACTGGCGAACAAAAAACCGCACTGGATCGACTTTGATGCCGGTAAGCTGATCCGTGATACACCGATGGATCAACTGCTCACCGAATTTGTCGAGCTGATCGTCAACGTTGCCAACGGCCAGCCAAGTAAAAACGAGATCAATGATTTCCGCGAGTTAGCCATTTTTAAAAGTGGTGTCACATTGTAAGCGTGACGCATTCCGGCTAGGATCAGGCGGCGTTTTATTCAGCAAAACGCCGCCGCTTTCTGTATTGAGTTGCCGCTATTTTTGGTGCTTAAACAGCAGGCATTTTCCTGGACTCACGGGGACGTAATAGATGACGTTTTATTGGTTTGCTCAGGCTGTAGGTTTGCTGGCGTTTTTTGTCGGTATCACCATGTTCTTTAACCGTAGCGATCGCCGTTTCAAGCAACAGCTTTCCGCCTACAGCGCCATTATCGGCATACATTTTCTGCTGATGGGAGCCAACCCGGCAGGAATGAGCGCTCTGCTCAATTCTGTCCGTACCTTACTTGCCTTACGCACTCGCAGTCAGTGGGTGATGGCGGTATTTATTGCCTTGACGCTGATTTTTGGTCTCGGTAAAGCCAAACATTTGATGGAACTGTTACCGGTGATTGGCACGGTGGTCAGTACCTGGGCGCTGTTTCGCACCAGCGGTCTGAAAACTCGCTGCATTATGTGGTGTTCCACCTGTGGTTGGGTGGCCCATAATATCTGGCTGGGTTCCATTGGCGGATCGCTGATTGAAGGCAGTTTTCTGATTATGAATGGCTACAATATTATTCGTTTTTATCGTTTGCAACGCCGGGGAATCGACCCATTTGAGGTCGAAAAACAACTAGAAAAGAAAGAAGCACAAGAAAAGACCGCCTGAGACTACGGCCCGGTAAACCCAGGCCGTAGCGGGATCAGTCTTCGAGTTTTAGCGGGGCTAACTGGGAAAAGATACTCAGTAAGCCTTCGCCCCAACCTTTACGGATCATCGAGAAATAGGGATGATCTTCGGTGATCCGATGTTGTTGTGCGGCGCTGAAACTGTCTTTGGCATAGATCATCACATCCAGCGGCAACCCCACCGATAAATTACTGCGCAAGGTCGAGTCCATTGAGATCAACGCGCACTGCATGGCCTGATCCAGCGCCGTATCATAAGTCAAAACCCGATCGATAATGGGTTTGCCATACTTGCTTTCACCCACCTGAAAATAGGGCGTGTCCTGGGTGGCTTCAATAAAGTTACCCTGCGGATAGATATGAAACAGCCGCAGGCCCTCTCCGGCGATTTGTCCGCCGAGCAGTAAATTGCAATTGAAGTCCGTCATCCCGCCCTGATTGGCACCGCTGTCTCGGGCAATCACTTCACGCACTGTCTCGCCCAACAGGCTTGCCGCATCGTACATCGACGCTACGTTAAGCATATTGGAGCGGTCCCTATCCAGGCACCGTCGATGCAACAGACTAATGATGCTCTGTGTGGTCGCCAAATTGCCGGCACTCTGGATCACCAGCATGCGTTCATCACTTTGATGAAAAACATGCAGTTTGCGGAAGGTGGAAATATGGTCCACCCCGGCATTGGTGCGTGAGTCCGAAACAAACACCAGGCCAGAGGACAATCGCATGGCCACACAGTAAGTCATACCGGTTTACCTATTGAGTCAGGGTTATTGGGGAACGTCGAGTATTTGCACCGCAGCGACAGTATGCATGTCTTCGCATCCTCCCCCTAACCGGATGCCGCGTACCGGGCAAGCATCAAGATAATCTATACCGATAGCGAGTTTCAAATGCTGATTGGGTTGACAGGTGTTATTGGTGACATCAAAACTCTGCCAACGACCGTCAAGCCAGGCTTCTGCCCAGGCGTGGGTGGCGACGTGTTCGCTGTCCTCGCTGTATAAGTAACCACTGACATAACGCGCCGGGATGCCCAGACTGCGGCAGCAGGCGAGAAAGACATGGGTATGATCCTGGCAGACGCCCTGTTGGGCGCTAAAGGCCTGCGCCGCGCTGTCTTTTACCGTAGTAGTACCCGGACTATAAGGCATTTTCAGCAGCAACTCGCCCATCAGACTGCATAAACTTTCATGCTGCGCCTGCGGACGGTAATAACGCGCGGCGAAGTCGCGGATGGCGGCATCGGCGTGGGTCAGCGGACTGGTACGCAAAAACACCAATGGCGACAGATGCCCGCAGTTATCGTCCTCGGTATTATCTTCGATTTCTACCACGCCATTGGCTTCAATGGTTATCGCCTGGTGCGGTTGGTCAAGGGTCAGCACATGCAGCACGTTGCCATAGGCATCGGTGGTGCGGGTGGCGTATTCCGGCAGACTTAACTCCCAGGTGAGGATCTTCTGGTGGCTGGAGTCCTGCGGGGTCAGGCGCAGATATTGCGTGCTGCGTTTAACCTGCTGCGCATAGGTATAATGCGTCTGATGACTGACGTTAAGTTTCATTGGGCCTCCAGATAAGTGTGATGCACGCTCTCGGCGATACCATTGGTCTGGCTAAGGAAATCATTAAGCCAGTGACTAAGGCCGAGTTCGAGGATTTCGTCGAGGGTGGAGAAGCGTAGCTGGGTGTACAGCGTATGGGCGCGGCGACGCGGCTGGTTGCCGGCAATACCGCCAATCAGTTCCAGCTGTTCGGTTATTACCTCGACGCAGGCCAGCAGCGAGCGGGGCAGTTCGCTGCGTAAAATCAGCAGGTCAGCAATGCTTTCCCGGCTCAGTTGTTGCTTATACAAGCTGTGGAAGGCCTCTCTGGCGCTGACCGCACGCAGCAGGGTGTCCATACGATAATATTCCCGTACCGGATCTTCATCGGCGTCCAGCAGGCGATTTTTCGCTTCCAGCAGGCGGGCGGTGCTGTCTGCCCGTTCAAGCATGGTGCCAAGACGAATAAAATTAAGCGCATCGGTACGTAACAGGGTGCCAAACATCGCCCCGCGAAACAGGTGCGAACGCTCTTTGACCCAGTCAAAAAAGCTATCGGCCCCGGCAGAACCGACGCCCTGGCGACGGATCGATTTCATCTCTATCCACGAGGCGTTAATACTTTCCCAGACCTCTGAAGACAGGCTGCCACGCACCGCGTGGGCGTTGTTCCAGGCCATTTGCAGACAACTGACAATGCTGCTGTGGTTGCTGCTGTCGAGGGCAAAAAAATTCAGCAGGTTACTCATGGTGACCTGATGATATTTTTCATAAAACAGATCCTGGGTACCGGTAAGCTGCAACGGTACCAGCAGGTCGTTATTGTTATCGCGGATCGACATCATTGACAGTTTGTTGGTCACGTCCATCAGGCGCGCGATATTTTCTGCCCGCTCCAGATAACGGGCCATCCAATAGAGTTCACTGGCTGTTCTGCTTAGCATGCATCATCCTCCAAAACCCAGGTATCCTTGGTGCCGCCGCCCTGGGACGAGTTGACCACCAGTGAGCCTTCGGCCAGCGCGACGCGGGTCAGGCCGCCGGGCACCAGCCGTATCTCTGCGCCAGTGAGGGCAAAGGGCCGCAGATCGATATGCCGGGGGGCCAGCCCCTGGTCGACAAAGGTAGGGCAGGTGGAAAGTGCCAGCGTCTCCTGGGCAATATAGTTATGCGGGCGTGCTTTAAGCAGTTCGCGGAATCTGGCAATCTCTTCGCGGCTGGCGGTAGGGCCAATCAGCATGCCGTACCCGCCGGCACCGTGGACCTCTTTCACCACCATCTTTTCCAGGTTGGCCAGTACAAAGGAGAGATCTTTTTCATCGCGGCATTGCCAGGTGGGCACGTTATTGAGGATCGGCTCTTCGGAGAGATAGAAACGGATCATCTCCGGCACATAAGGGTAGATGGACTTGTCATCGGCGACGCCGGTGCCAATGGCGTTGGCCAATACCACGCCACCGGCGCGATAGACTGACAATAGTCCGGGAACGCCGAGCATCGAGTCGGCGCGGAAGGCCAGCGGATCGAGAAAAGCATCATCAAGGCGGCGGTAGATGACATCGACTTTGCATGGGCCGGAGGTGGTGCGCATAAATACCGCCCCCTCTTTGACAAACAGATCGACGCTCTCAACCAGCTCGACCCCCATTTGCTGGGCTAAAAAACTGTGCTCAAAATAGGCGCTGTTATAGCGGCCAGGCGTCAGCACCACCACCGTAGGATCGTTGACCGGCGTACTTTCGCGCAGCGTTTGCAGCAGATGGGAAGGGTAACGGGAGACCGGGGCGATACGTTGCTGGGCAAATAATTCCGGATAGAGCCGCATCATCATTTTGCGGTTTTCCAGCATATAAGAGACGCCGGACGGCGTACGCAGATTGTCTTCAAGCACGTAATATTCGCCGTCACCGCCGCGCACCATATCGGTACCGGCAATATGAGCGTAGGTATCACGATGCAAATTTACTCCCTGCATGCAGGGCTGGTATTGCTCATTGGCCAGCACCTGTTCTGCCGGCACAATCCCCGCTTTCAGGATCCTCTGGTCATGGTAGATATCATGCAGGAAGCAGTTAAGCGCCTGCACCCGCTGACGAATACCACGATCGAGCATTTGCCACTCAGCCGCCGGAATAATACGCGGCACGCTGTCAAAGGGGATCAGGCGTTCTGCGCCGTCGTCATCCCCATAAACATTAAAGGTGATCCCCACCCGGTGAAACAGCAGCGCGGCTTCTTCTTTTTTGCGCTGCACGGCCTGTTGATCGGCCTGCTGTAACCATTGCCAGTAGGCTTGATAATGGCTGCGGTGTTTCCCTTCAGCCATTAACATCTCATCAAAAAAGGGTGAATCGGAAAGGTCAATATTGATCATCATCACCTCACTGACATTACAGGCTAGGGTTCATTTTTTTGCTAAAAATTTTAGTTACGCCAATAGCTCACGCATAAAGTGTGCCAGCGTGCAAAAGCTGAGGAAAAACGCGAAAACATCACAATATTGCGCCGTTTTAGTGCGTGATATGACTCAGGTCGCGGGAAAATGGGCAAAAGAAGTGCGTCATTAGCGGCGGTGTCCCAGCATTGTGCGTAGACAACCAGCGACAGGGCATAGCTTGAGTATGGTCGCTGATTAAGTAATCACAAGTGAGCCAGGCGGCGGCAGGCGGAGGGGCAATAAAAAACGGCCAGCAGTCGCTGACCGTCGGGTAAACCACAGAAAAATTAGCGGCGTACGGCGATAGCTTCGATTTCGATTTTGACATCTTTGGGTAAACGCGCCACTTCAACACATGAACGTGCGGGGAAGGGGGCGTTATGCTCGCGAAAGAAAGCTTCGTAGGTGGCATTTACGGTGGCGAAGTCATTCAGATCTTTGACAAATACTGTGGTTTTAACGATATCCGATACCTTGAGACCAGCAGCTTCTACAATCGCTTGTACATTTTCAAGTGATTGACGCGCCTGTGCGGCGATATCGTTTGCGACGTTACCGGTTTTAGGATCGACCGGGATCTGACCTGAAGTGATGATCATACTGCCGAGATCGACACCCTGAACATAAGGGCCAATAGCCGCCGGTGCCAGTTCTGTACTGATTGCTCGAGACATAATTTCTCCTGGGTTGATGAGGGGGGATCAGGTCACCTAGTATAGGGAGCGAGTCAGCGGAAAGCACCCCTAAACCTCGCTGGATTATTGGGCTTTCAAAAATAAAAAACGTCCCTTGATAATATCTAAACCAAGGGACGGAAGTTGGCTGATCAGATCGGTTAATGAATCAAAACGAAATGGCCCATAAGTCCGGGCTTAATTCGCGTTCTGAGTATTGGCCAAATCGACCTTGCCAGTGCTGTTGGCATAGTCCGGGGAGGAAATGGCCAGTGAATTCGGTTTGTCATTACCAAAATCCGCGCCAAAGAAGGTGCCCGAGACCACTGACTGACCAAACATATTATTGGCACCGTCGCCCCAAATAACGTTAACATCCTCACTTGCGGTAATCAGATCTTCAATGGCTACCATGCCATCATCATCCGCATATTTGTCCATTGGCACTGTTGGATGGATAATATACACAGCGCCAACTTTGCTGCCATTACGCTTGGCATTAGGATCGCTGATCACCAGCGCTTTACAGGTCACATCGCCGACTTGCATATCCTGCGTAGTCACCGCGGTGCCAAAGCCCATACCGTCTGCGGCATCACGGGAAGTGCGGATTGCATAACCATCTTTTCTACTAAACTGCTTGGTATAGTTGCTGACCTCATGATAGGCATCTAAGGCCAGTGTGCCATTTTTACCGACAGTATCCGTTCCCGCTTTTTTACCTTTGATCACCCAGACAATGCCGGAACGTTTGCTATTGCTACCTTTATAGTAAGGTGCACTAATGGCAAAGGAATCCGGTGCTGTGGCATCGGGGGTCGTGGTAGCAAAACAGTTGCCGAGGCCAGTGACAGTCTGGTTGGTCATATAGCCTTCCCCGGTAGATGCCTGGCCCAGATATGAGTTTTGCATGCCATGCAGGCGGATTGCCTCGGTTTTGCTTAGTGCATTTAATTTCAGGTGATCGGTGGTAAAGTTATTATTGCCGAAGACCAGGTAAGCGGTACCGCCTATATAGCCCTTGGCCGCCGAATTATATGCGTAAGGATCGACGATAACGTAATCGTCCTGGCCGTTGCCGTTAATATCCCCGACACGGATCACCTGCGCACCCAGATTGACGTTTGCCGGTTTTAGCGGATCGGTGACATAGGCACTGTCGTAAGCATAGCTACCGTAACTGCTGGAGATAAATGCCGTTGCTGTAGTTTTATCTTTAGGGACCAGCTTAAAGGTATCGTTACTTTTGCTGCCTTCCCACTGCATGGCAATATTTTTCCAACTACCGACTGTACTGCCTTTTCTGCCGTAGATCACGGTGACGCCTCCGCGATTATTAATGGAACTGATATCACCGATTGCCAGGTCGACAAGGTTTTTATTGGCATTATTTTTAGTGGCAGCGGAATAACGAATACCACTTGCGGAACTGCCAAACCAGCCTGGGCCACTGACTTTGAAACCACGCTGGTTATCACCATTATCAATATCGGCTAAATTGATTTGATTGGCGGCACGGTTGCCAATCTTATTATGCGGCCCCCCCCAAATAACATAGACCGTACTTTCTGATTTTTTCGAATAATACGGGAAAGTAAGAACTAACTCATCATAACCATCGCCATTAAGATCACCGACCTTCTGTACGGTTAAAGCAAATTTATTATTGCCATTGACGATGCTATCCGGGATGATGATCTTTAACGCATCCCCTTGATTATATTTATCAATATTTTCCACTTGCGGCAATTCATCGGCTTGAGTACCAAAAATAACATAGGTGGCATAAGCACCACTCTTATAAGGGACGGTGATAGCCAGATCATCACGATCCAAACTGGAAAAATGACCGACATTGGCCATCGACCAGCCTGTCCGCGTTTGTGCTGCAGAACCTATTATTGTTGAATCATTTTTATAGGATGCCATGCCAGTCGCGTTGGCCAAATTAATGTGAGCCCCCCCCGCAAGGCATAGGGATACCAAAATCGCCATTTTTTTTAAGTGGTACATATACATTCCTTGTTTTATTTAATTTGATAATATGAGCTTGGTCAATATTATAATATCAACTTAAGTATCACTAATCGCGCATATTAAAACACTGTGTTACTGATAAAATCCACTGCAATTTTGTTATGTTATAAATATTAAAAATAAAATTAATTTATTTTTAAAGCAAAGAGAAATAGGGCAGTATTGAAAATAAATCATCCCATCCTGTGTGAGTTGATAAATTTATAGATCTGCGATTATGCGGTTAGCAGCATGGGGGATAGGCCCCTATAGAAAGGGGCCAGGATATTATAGTCAGTTTTGCGTTACAGTAATAGTAGCATTGGCTTCAAACTCACCCGGTGTAACTTGTTCTTTGGTTTTCACCGGATAAGAGGTCAGCGACAGACTTCCATTCCCCTGATGTAAGGGCAATGGAACTTTGGTCTGGCCAAATTTTATTGCTTGTGTACCATTCATTAGCTTGATAGCGATATCATTTTTATCGCCGGGGATTAGCAGGCTGGCATCTGAACTTTCGTGGTTGCCATCAAAACTCACGTTTGCCGTTATGTTACTTTTATCGTTACAGACTACGTTCAAGTCCACGGGTTTTGGGATGTAATTTACCGGCTTAGTGCCCACGCTGGTAAAGTTATTTGATGTGATTGTTCCTAGATCAACTTGTATTACGGTACCGGCATTAACCTTACAAGATAAAGGGATCTTGACATCGCCTTGTAGTATCACTTCCGCTAATATTGGGCCCTTATCGATATGCTCCTTAATTTTAGAGCCTTTGATGACTGCGATAGTTGTGGGGGCAATATTCATTGTTCCAGTAAAAGGTTTAGCAATATATAAACTTACCTTACCCCACCCTCCGGTATCGAAAGGATAGCGCCCTTGCCCTGTATTGGGTCTGCATGAGGTATTTTCTGGATTACCGTTACTTTTCTCTTTAAAAGGAACATTAAAGAGCTTACCCTGTGAAACAGATCCATTCTGAATAACGAAAAGCTGAGTAGCTGCATAAAGATAGTCTTTGGCGTCTCCTTGAACACCATAATATTGCAGGCCCCCTACCTCCTTTTTAAACTCACCACTTGTCGTGGCAGTAAAATAAGTGAAACTGGATGCTGCTGTCCCCTTTCTGTCACAATCACAGAATCCATCATAGCGAGACTGAGGGAAGACGCCTTGATCTTGTAATATGGTTCCAGCCAGATTGTTATCACTATTTATGTCACCGGCTTTAATGGTGACAATATGTTGTTTTACACCGTTGTAAGATTCACATACACCCAAACCGCCAACGACGGCAGCATAGGAATTTGCGATGCCAAAAAGGCAGAATAGGCCACAAAGTGACGAAATCGTACCGAATTTTCTTATTTCACTCATTGAATATATCCCTTATTCTTTGATCAAATGCATTGTTCGGTTAACGACAGAATCCCGCTGGCCGCTGATGTTTTCTCAGGTACCTGATAACTGGCCGAACATTGTTGATGAGCCTCTTTTCCCCATTGCACCCGCAGTTTGCCGCTTTCGACTAAACCGGTCAGAAAGACTTCACCACGATCGCCGACAATAGCCAGATTGTTGCGCTGCTTATTTTCGTCGACCACTGTTGCGCCAAAAGGCACCGGACCGTTGGGGCGCTGTAATGTCATTAGTACGCGCTGGCCTTTATCAACGTCAAAATGCGCACGTACCAGTGCACCGCGAGTAGGTACAACGTTTTTGGTCGTGGTTAACAACTCAATATCGTCCGGCAGGCTGTCAGTTTGCAGACGAATAGTATTCTGACGGTAAGGCATAACATAAGGCACTATGGTATAACCGCGGTAATCGGTCGCCACCCCCGACTGGCTGGCTACCGCAATCCCGGCGGCCTGGGGGGTTTCAACCAGAACGCTGGTTTCACCCAGGTTTTGGCTGAGCGTAATGCCATTTTCATGACCGACCAGCGCGCCTTCCAGCCCATAGTTAATGCTACGTTGGTTATGACCGTAATTATAGCCACCATTGATGGTGCCATAAGTACCGCGGTAGCTTGAATTTATGCCACCATAATTCTCTTTGTTAGCCGTTGAATAGCCTTGCTGCATTGACCAGGACAATTTGTCATTTAACGCCAGTCCGCTTAATCCGGCATTGTGGATCATTCTGCCGTTGCTGGTACTCATATTGTAATTGCTATAAATACGAGATTGACGCCAGTCAAATGGAACACTGACATTAAGTGAAATCAGACGATCATTATTATAAACTTTTTCTTTTCTATTATTACTGTAGGTATTTCGGTCAAGTCGGTAAGCTAAACCATAACTGATCTTCTGCCAGCTGTTGTTATAGCTTACGCCCAATGATGTAGTTCGGCTTTTTGCTCCCCAATAATCCTGATTCATATAGTTGATACTTATGCTGCCAGCTCCCTCCCACAAACCCTGACTGATTGTAAATTCCGTACGATTACGGCGGCGATCTGCCTGGTAATTTGAAAGGGAGTCCTTGCCATCGTAGCTATCCAGAACTTCAGATAGGCTGTAATAGCCTGCGGTTGAATAGCGGTAGCCCGCAATAAGAATATTGGTTTTAGAATCTACCAGGTTTTTGTTGTAACGTACCCGCCAGGACTGGCCGTTGGTTTTCTCGCTATTTTGCAAACGTGACCAGGCTTGAGTAACGTCTACCGACAACGCCCCCATAAGACCCATATTTTTGGCGATACCTAATGCCAGCGTTTGAACTTTACTTGCCGCCTGGAAACCACCAAAGGTCGTTAATCCCCAAGGCATACCGTAACCAAAAGTGGCCTCTGAAAACGGGGTTTTTGCAATATCATGGTTATTGTTACGGTACTGGCCGCTGGTTACGCTATATTTCAGATTTCCTTCACGCTGCAACTGCGCCACTCCCGCGTAAGGAATAATCATTACCTGTTCACTGCCATCTTCTTCTTTAATAGTGACCGTTAAATCACCGCTGGTGCTGGTGGGGTTCAGGTCATCAATAACAAATTCGCCAGGTGATACATATTTTTGTGCAATAGTGTAGCCGAGCTGGCTAACCGTAACCTGGGCATTGGTTCTGGCTATGGCGCGAATGGTTGGCGCATAACCACTCTGGCTATCCGGTAGCATCGATTGATCGGTATTGAGCTGGGCACCGGTAAATGAAACGCTGTCGAATATTTCCCCCGAGGTAAAGCTTTGTCCCATCAACAACTGGCTTTTTATTGCCGCGATATCTCGTTGTGCGTATGTGTAGGCTGATTGCCACGACTGCTCTTTACCACCCATTGCACGGCTATAACTACTGTAATTACGCAATCGCCAGGCACCTAAGTTCAGCCCTGGGCGCAGGTTAATATATTGTGAATCATTATTGCTATTTTCACCTTGCCCTGTCTGTATCCAGCGGTTACTACCGCTAACGGCATAGTTCAAAAGAAATGCAGGGATACCGGCATCCCACTTTTCCGGCGGTATATATCCACGGGCCTGGGAATCCAAAGCTACCAGAGGAATGCTGATGTCCAGGCGCAATTGATTAAAATTAAACATACTGCTGGCATGAGGGATCGCCGTGAGATTGGCACATTGCTCATTAAGTGCGCTCAGACTTGTTTGCTTGAGCGCCGGATAGTTATCAACTTTAACGCCCATACCCTTCAGACTGTCGATAGTGATGCAGGGTAGTAGGGTACCGTCATCAGTTGCTGTCGGTAATAAATAGAAATAGACGTCCTGAGTCGCTAAAAATGTGGTGTTTAAGTAAACATCAACACGATAGGTTCCTGGTGCCTGACCATTTTCTTTATTAAAAATAGATAAATCAATCTCATTTGATGATTGCGCTGTGGTTTCAATAAAAGCCGGGTTAAATATGCCTGACGAATAGGCAAGGGCAGAGTAAATTCCGGCAGACAGAGCAATTGGACCGATTATTATTTTTGTCAATAGAGAAAATGGGAAGGTTTTTTTTCTCGTTCCATTATATTTTTTCATTCACTATATTCCTTTAATGTGAATGCAATAAAAGAAAACTTTATAAATATTTAAACTTTTATAAATTCACGTTATTGACGGTTTCCACACCACCATAATCATTGATTGCTTGCCAACTTAACACCATGCCTGTTATGTTGTTTTTTGCTGATACGGCAGGCAAGTTATAGCGATGAGATGAGTAGGGTGGCAAAGTGTTGATTGTTGTCATTTCTAATTCAATGCCATTTACTTTTACATAATTGAAGTTGATATAATAAGGCGAGTCATTTGTTGCTTTAACGATGTTGCCTTCCCGCTGCCATTTTAGCTTTTTACTGGCCTCGATAGACGAGCCCTCAAGTAGTGCTTTCGGTCGGTAAATTAATTTAATTTGATTTTTAATAGCAATAATCAGTTTGTTTTTATTATCATTTTCCGTAGAT
Source organism: Rouxiella aceris (assembly GCF_012933545.1). Taxonomy (GTDB): domain Bacteria; phylum Pseudomonadota; class Gammaproteobacteria; order Enterobacterales; family Enterobacteriaceae; genus Rouxiella; species Rouxiella aceris. The sequence continues at coordinate 207,543 of NZ_JAADJU010000009.1, forward strand.
GGGATCCCTTTGACATTTAACCAAAATAAGGATTCTCGATCCTGCGGTAACGTATTTTGTAACTTTATAATGCGCAAGATATTTTCTTGGTTGCCATTTAATTTAAACAACGGAGGGGTAATGATAAAGGGGGATTTATCATTAGTACCCTGCGTGGTTTCTATCCAACTTTGCACTAACATCGGGGAGTCATCGCTATTAGAAACCCGTATAGAAGACTCTTTGACATTATCTTTGTAAATGACTCGGGTTCCACCAAGTACGACTCCTGCCTGTGCAGGTACGGCAAGAGTAAAAAATAAGCTGGCAACCAACAGTACAATAGTTTTTTTCATTGCATCCTCATGTTTAATAAAACCCGTCTTTTAGCAAGGCGGGTTTTTATTTTCCCTAATGCATCATATGGGGGAGTACCGATAAGCGTCGGCTACCCTATGACCAGGGGGATTTCTGCTATCGCGACTTACTTGTAAGCGATAGTAAAATCAGAGGTCACATTGGCATCACCCGGAGTGACCTTGTCTGTGGTAGATACATAGTTGGCTGCCAGAGTAATGGTTCCGGATTTGGAGCTTTTATCGATAGGGAACTTTTCGGAGTATTTCATTGCCGGGATCAGGTTTCCTGTACGGCGATCGGTAATCCCCAAACCAATACCTTTAGCATTGCCGGCACCGGCTGGGATGGCAATCAGCTTGGGATTAACGGCATCCGGCGCTGCCTGAAAGTTTATCCATACATTTTCCTGTGCCGCAGGGCAATTTGTTAATTTTATGTCGAAAGCGATAGTTGGAGCGCGGTCTCCCGCCACCGTAAATGCTGAAGTTCCAACAGTACCGAGAGTAACAGTTTGTTTTGCATCGTTGGGGTCAACTGTACAGGTCTGGTCTGTTACTGCACCCTTAAAGGTAATTGTTCCATCTGCGGCCATTGCCGTTCCAGAGAAAAACGCGGCAGAGGCTAATATTATCGCTAATGATTTTAATTTCATTTAAAACTTCCTTTTATAAAGAGATTTTTATTTTCCATGTGTGCTAACAAACAACAAAGCACTGCAAAACCAATAAAGTGAAACTTTGAACAGGCAACAAAAAACGCGCATTGATTGAGATGGGAATCGTTTATTGTGCTGTTGTTATTTTCAGCGGGGAGTAGATTATTGTAATTGCTGATGTATATCAATATTAAACCCCATTTTTTCTATGAGTTAACACTGATTTTAAGATTTCATTTTATTGAGGAAGGTTTATTTAATGATGATTACATTGTAATTATTTGATGTTAAAGGGGTTACTTTGTTTAACTATATTTATAGTCATAGAGTGGAATGTAGTCTGATTAATTTGTGATGTTTATTTATTTTTAATTAGCGATGATTTTTGAACGTTTTTTGTCCGTTGATAGTTTGTTTTTTTATTTACCCCTGACTGCTGGTTTTATATCTCAGCCGTCAGGGTTTATTATTTTATAATAGATTAGCTTACACTCTTATTTTATTCGTTATTTAATACCACCTGATGTTCAAATTCTTTTTCACAGTATTTGCATTGTAAATGCACATCACCCTGGCGATTTTTTACCGCGAAACTTGAAGTCACAGGTTCAAAACGACTAATGCAGTTGCCATTAGGGCAGCGTAATACGCCTTCAATACGATCTGGCAGCGTAGGCATAAGCTTTTTCACGACTTGATAGTCATCAATACGGTTCACCGTTGCCTGTGGTGCATAGACAGCCAGCTGATTGACCTGCTGTTCGGTGAGAAAGGTATTTTCAATTTTGATGATATCTTTACGGCCCAACTCATTGGACGGTAAATTCAGGCCGATGGTGATGCGTTGCTCGGTCTCGGTCAGTTTAAACAGAGACAGCAGCTTAAAGCCTACCTGTGCCGGAATATGGTCGATTACCGTGCCGCATTTGATGGCCTCTACCTGTAGTTTGTTATCTTTAGTCATGGCATCTGCTCCTTATTCGGCTGTTTCTGCATTCAATACTAACGCCAGCAATGCCTGACGTGCATAAATCCCGTTACCTGCCTGCTGGAAGTACCAGGCGTAAGGGGTGTGATCAACATCGGTGGTGATCTCGTCAATGCGAGGCAGTGGATGCAGCACTTTAAGATGAGGCTGCGCGCCGGCGAGGTCGGCGGCGCGTAAAATAAACTGGGCTTTTACATTGGCATATTCAGAGGGATCGAGACGCTCTTTTTGTACCCGGGTCATATACAGAATATCCAGTTCCGGCACCACTTCATCAATGCTTTCATGCAGGCTGTATTCAATGCCTTTCTCATCGAGCAAATTAAGAATGTACTCCGGCATGGCCAGGGCGTCTGGAGCGATAAAGTAGAACCGGTTGCCGGAGAACTTGGCCAGCGCCTGCGCCAGACTGTGCACGGTACGGCCATATTTCAAATCACCCACCATGGCGATCTTGATATTGTCGAGACGTCCCTGGGTTTCCTGAATGGTAAACAGATCCAGCAGTGTCTGTGTAGGATGCTGATTGGCACCGTCACCGGCGTTAAGGATCGGTACGCCGCCGGAGAACTCCGTTGCCAGACGTGCAGCCCCTTCCTGCGGGTGGCGCATCACAATGGCATCGACATAGGTACCAATCACCGAGATGGTATCTGCCAGGGTTTCCCCCTTTTTACCCAGCGAAGTATTGCTGCCGTCGGCAAAACCGACCACCGAGGCTCCCAGACGATGCATCGAGGTTTCAAATGACAGGCGCGTGCGCGTTGAGGCTTCGAAAAAACAGCTGGCGATCACTTTATGTTTCAATAACTCAGGCTGTGGATTGGCTTTCAGGCTGGCGGCGGTATTAAGCACCAGCTCAAGCTCCTGGCGGCTGAGATCGTTGATTGAAATAATGTGTTTTTGATACAGCGGATTAGCCATTGTCGCTCTCCTTAACGTTATCCCCTGTCGGGGAACGGTGATGACAGGTTGTGCATAACAAACCTGGTGTTCGGCCGATAACAGACAAAAAAAAGCCCCTCAACGAGGGGCCTGCTGCGATCGATTAAAAATTGGCAACGCCATTGGGAGAGACAACGACAACGGGCTACCCACAGGTTCTGGGTTGGGTGAAGCAGCGAAGCGCAAGCTGGTGTCGTTCATATCATTCTCCCGGCAAATTGGTGCGCATTATACGCGCGCCAATGCTGCCTGCAAGGGGTTCTTCCTGACTTTTCGAGCGACTACGCAAACGATTGGCAACGGGGTTTTCTTAACGACGAAACAGACGTTTGCGCCAGCGCCGCAGTCGGCCCAGACGTTGCGGGGCTTTTAATTTATGCTCGATCCAGACCACCTGCCAGGGCTGTAGCCGCATCTGCCCGCCAAAGGCTTCGCCGCTAATCAAGTCCTTGCCTTCCACCGCCAGTTTAAACGGCTGTGACTGGCTGCTGATATTAAAAATACAGGAGATACGGTTTTCTGTTTTCGGATCGTATCTCTCCAGAGCAAACAGGGAATCCCCCAGCTCAAATACCCGCTGTCCGGCCTGTGGCGAAAAAGCCGGGCGTGAACGGCGCAGCGCGATCAGTTTTTTCAGCCCGTTAAACACCTCGGCGCGCAGCGACCCTGACTGAGTCAGCGCCTGCTCCACGCTATCGAGCGTAAGTTTTTTGCGATTGATACGCCGGTTGATCCCCGACTGATGCATGCCTTCGAGATCGTTTTCGCTGCCCAGCAGACTGTGAATATAGAGCGCCGGCACGCCAATAAATGACAATAGCAGCGCCTGGGCCGCCAAAAACTTGCGTACTTTGATTGCTGTACTGTCATCGGCTTCGGTAAGGGCGCTGAGATAGTTGATATTCAGTTCATAGGGGGAGTGGGTGCCGTCACCGTTGTCTTTATAGGAAACGCGTCCCTCTTTGCGCTGTGTTTCCTGCGCCATATATTTGCGTTCTTCATCGCTGAGAAAGGTCTCGGTGGGACGTAAACCAATACCGTCATGGCTGGCGAGGAAATTATAATAGGTGGTTTTCGGGTAGTGCGCTTCGGCATTCAGCCCCTGGGCCCACTTGGTCAGAACGCGGGTATCCTGACGCAGGAAGGCATGCAGCGTTAAAGGCGGTAGCGCAAACTGATAGACCATATGGGCTTCATCGCCTTCGCCAAAATAGCTGATATTTTCATGATGAGGCACGTTGGTTTCGGTGATCAGCCGGGTACCCGGGATCACTTCATCGAGAATGGTGCGCCACAGTTTGATGATGTTATGCGCCTGCGGCAGATGAATACAGCGGGTGCCCAGCTCTTTCCAGATATAGCCAATGGCATCGAGACGAATCGATTGTCCGCCGCTGGCGGCGTATTGCAGCAGCACATCGATGCTCTCGAGCAACACCTGTGGATTTTTAAAATTGATATCGATCTGGTCTTCGCTAAAGGTGGTCCACAGATAAAGCTCGGTGCCGTCGGCTTTGATAAAGGGCGTTAGTAAGGGCGAGGCGCGCGGGCGCACAACCCGGCTGTAGTCCAGCTCTGGACTGGCGGCGATAAAATAGTCGCGATAGTAGGGTTCGTCGTTGATATAGCCTTTCATCCAGGCGCTGGAGCGGGAAATATGATTAATCACGCAGTCAAACATCAGATTAAAATGCGCCGAAAGATGCTGAATATCACGCCAGCCGCCAAGATGTTCGTCGATCCGGCGGTAATCAATAACGCTAAAGCCGTCATCTGAGCTGTAGGGGTACATCGGCAGAATATGGATATCGCTGACGATATCGCTTAAATACTTGTTGGCGAAGTGGTTGAGTGTGGCCAGCGGGGCCTGATCGGATTTCGACAGGCTGTCGCCATAGGTGATCAGGTAGATAGTGGTGCCATCGACCCACTGCGTCGAGCGGTGTGCACCGTAGTTCCATTTTTCACCGAGATGAAGGATTTTTTTGATCAAATCACCAATATGTTCTTTGGGATAGACCCTGCTTAGCAAGCTTTCCAGGCGAAGCACAAACTCGGGATTCACAGCCGCCATAACCGCTCCTTTTTATATCGCATATAAAAAGGTTAGTTGAAAATTGCTGCGCATGAAGGGGAAAAGGGGCAGAAAAGAACGCAATTGGCCAAACTGCCACCGGCCAAGCCCCCGGGATAACGGGGGCTGGTCGAACGGTTAGAGTGAGCCGAGGGTGGCGACCATAACCGCTTTAATGGTATGCAGACGGTTTTCCGCCTGATCAAAGACGACACTGTGGGTTGACTCAAAGACCTCGTTGGTCACTTCCATGCCGCCCGGCAAATCGTACTCTTCGGCCATCTGACGGCCAAGGGTGGTCTGGTCGTCGTGGAAAGCCGGCAGGCAGTGTAAAAACTTCACCTGCGGGTTACCGGTTTTGGCAATCATCGCCATATTGACCTGGTACGGCCGCAGCAGGGCAATCCGTTCTTTCCAGGCAGCCTTGGGTTCACCCATTGACACCCAGACGTCGGTATACAGGAAATCCGCGCCTTTGACACCGATATCAATATCTTCGGTCAGCGTGATATTGCCGCCATGTTGCTGCGCCAACTGCTGGCAGTTTGCTACCAGTTCGGCATCCGGCCAACAGGCGGAAGGGGCGACCAGACGCAGATCCAGTCCGCATAACGCGGCGGCTTCCAGCAGTGAGTTACCCATATTGTTACGGGCGTCGCCCAGATAGGCCAGGCTCATTTGTGACAGCGTTTTACCCGGCAGATGTTCCTGCATGGTCAACAGGTCGGCCAGCAGTTGGGTGGGGTGAAACTCGTTAGTCAGACCGTTCCATACCGGGACACCGGCATGGGCCGCCAGGGTTTCGACAATATCCTGACCAAAACCGCGATATTGAATACCGTCATATATTCTGCCCAGTACCCGCGCGGTATCTTTCATTGATTCTTTATGACCAATCTGGCTGCCGCTTGGGCCAAGGTAGGTGACCTGCGCCCCCTGATCATAGGCGGCAACTTCGAAAGAGCATCGTGTGCGGGTCGAGTCTTTTTCGAAGATGAGCGCGATGTTTTTCCCTTTTAGATAGGGTTTTTCGCTGCCATTTTTCTTGGCAGTCTTGAGGTCGGCAGCAAGTTGCAACAGGGATGTCATTTCTGACGGAGTAAAATCCAGCAGCCTGAGAAAATGGCGTTTACTTAACAGACTCATCATGTCTCTCTCCAAAGCCTAGCTATTAGGCCCAACAACGTTCACCTCGACGCCTTGCCAATGGTGAAGTATTCAGGTCGTGTAATGAATTAAAATTCAATTTATATGTATGAATATGCAATTACAACCCCAAAGTAAAAACTTTATCGTTTATCCTTGTTCTACGGCAAGCGGCAGGAGGATTGCCTGCTTCCCCTTGCCACCTCACGGCAACGTAATTATTTTGGGTAATTAGTGGAGGCAAGCCGTCTGCTGTGTGAAAATAGCCGCTAAACGTCATATTGATTGAGGACCGAGGCATGGCAAACCGTGAATTGCTAAACGAACAACGTGAAGAGACCCGCTTAATCATCGAAGAGCTGTTGGAAGATGGCAGTGATCCTGACGCGCTTTATACTATTGAGCATCATTTATCCTCTGAGAAATTTGAAGTTCTGGAGCGTGCTGCAGTTGAAGCTTTTAAACTGGGCTATGAAGTGACCGATGCTGAAGAGCTGGAAGTCGAAGATGGTTCAGTGGTGATGTGCTGTGATGTGATCAGCGAAGTGGCACTGAACGCCGAGGTTATCGACGGCCAGGTAGAACAGCTGGTGGCGCTGGCTGAAGCCAATGGCGTTAACTACGACGGCTGGGGCACCTATTTTGAAGATCCAGACGGCGAAGATGGCGAAGAAGGCGACGACGAAGAAGGCGAGTTTATTGACGCTGACGACGACGGCAAACGCCATTAATTGCTGACTATGCCCGTGTATTCGATCAGCAAGACGACTTTGTCAGTGGCATAAAGTCGAATATGCGGGCTTTTGTCAGCAAAAAACAGTCTATTACAATGTCTTCAACATGGTGACTTCGCAGTCAACGTGTCCGGTGCTGCCCAATGCTCCGGCGATATGTTCAAAACCCAGACGTTGATAGAGCGCAATCGCCTGCGTCAGGCTGGCGGTGGTTTCCAGATAACAGCGGGCAAAGCCCTGTTCTTTGGCAAAGCTCAACGCCTGTGACGCCAAACGTCTGGCCAAACCCTGTCCACGCAGGCTGGGCAAAAAATACATCTTCTGCAGTTCGCACAAATCTTCCGCTTCACCTACCAAAGGCGCAACGCCCCCGCCACCGGCTATCTCGCCATTGAGTTCAACCACCCAATAGGCGCAGCGAGGCTGGCTGTAAGTCTCATACAGATGGTCGAGATTGGGATCGGCCACGGTATAGCCTTTATCGGCGGTTAAGCCAAACTCCGCCGACACCTGGCGAATAACCTGGGCGATGGCGGCGTTATCAGCGGCAGTGATAAGGCGTACCTGCACTTGTTGTTGGATCGGACTACTAACGGCTGAAGTCATAACGATTGCTCAAAGCCTGAAGTTGAAAGTCTCCGTCGTCGTCTAGCTTGCCTGGCTATAAAACAAAGCAGCAAACTCAGTGACTTTGGATAGCGTGTATTGCATTTATCGCATTTAATACCGCGAGCGGCCATCTTTTGCAATGCGAAAAAAAACGGCGGAGCTTGCACCCCGCCGTTTTTTAGCCGATTGCATCGCCTGAATTACAGCGCGGCGATGGTCACTTGCTGTTCCTGGATCTTGATCTTGGCTTCTGCAAAGGCTTGCAGCCTTTCGCGTTCTTTGGCGACGACCGCCTCAGGTGCGCGAGCCACAAAGCCTTCGTTGGACAGCTTGCCTTCAATGCGTTCCATTTCGACATCCAGCTTGGCCACTTCTTTTGCCAGACGTTCCAGCTCGGCGTCTTTATCGATCAGACCGGCCATCGGGATCAACAGCTCAGCACCTTCTACCAGCTTGGTGACCGACATTGGGCCTTTATCACCGGCAGGCAGCAGGGTAATGGACTCCAGACGTGCCATTGACTGAATAAAGCTCAGGTTCTGCTCAACGCGACGCTGGGCTTCGACGCTTGCTCCGCGCAGCAGCAGTTCCAGCGGTTTACCCGGTGCAATGTTCATCTCGGCGCGAATATTTCGTATCGCGATAATCGCCTGCTTGATCCACTCGACGTCGGCCAGTGCCAGTTCGTCGGCTTTCTCTGCGCTATACGCCGGGAAAGGCTGCAGCATAATGGTGTCTGCCGTGATGCCTTTCAGCGTTTTCACGCGCTGCCAGATGGTTTCGGTAATAAATGGAATAATTGGATGCGCCAGACGCAGCAGACCTTCCAATACCTCAACCAGCGTATGACGGGTGCCGCGCAACTGCGCTTCGTTACCACCGTTCATCACTGGTTTGGTCAGCTCCAGATACCAGTCGCAGAACTGGTTCCAGGTGAATTCATACAGAATGGTTGCTGCCAGGTCAAAGCGATAAGTGTCCAGCGCTTCGCGATAGGCTTTAACCGTACGATTGAATTCGGCGAGGATCCAGCGATCGGCCAGCGACAGTTGCAGCTCGCCACCGTTGAGACCGCAATCCTGATCTTCGGTATTCATCAACACAAAGCGGCTGGCGTTCCACAGCTTGTTACAGAAGTTGCGGTAGCCTTCAAGACGCTTCATATCCCAGTTAATATCACGACCGGTTGACGCCAGTGCTGCCAGGGTAAAGCGCAAGGCGTCAGTACCGTGCGGTTCAATACCGTTCGGGAACTGTTTTTCGGTACGCTTGCGAATTTTTTCTGCCAGCTGCGGCTGCATCATATTGCCGGTACGTTTTTCCAACAGGTCTGCCAGCGAGATACCGTCGATCATATCCAAAGGATCGAGCACGTTACCTTTGGACTTGGACATTTTCTGTCCTTCGTCATCGCGGATCAAACCGGTCATATAGACGGTATGGAATGGCACCTGCGGCTTGCCGTCGGCATCTTTGACAAAGTGCATGGTCATCATGATCATGCGGGCGATCCAGAAGAAAATAATGTCAAAGCCGCTGACGACGACGCTGGAAGGGTGGAAGGCTTTCAGCGCTTCGGTCTCGTTTGGCCAGCCCAGTGTCGAGAAGGTCCACAGGCCTGAAGAGAACCAGGTGTCCAGTACGTCTTCATCCTGATTCAGTACCAGATCGGCACTGAGGTTGTTTTCGCGGCGCACTTCTTCTTCGTCGCGGCCAACGTAGACGTTACCTTCGGCATCGTACCAGGCTGGAATGCGGTGACCCCACCACAGTTGACGAGAGATACACCAGTCCTGAATGTCACGCATCCAACTGAAGTACATGTTCTCGTACTGCTTGGGAACAAACTGGATATCGCCTTGCTCTACCGCTTCGACCGCAACCTTGGCCAGCGGCGCCGTGCGCACATACCACTGGTCGGTGAGCATGGGTTCAATAACCACACCGCCGCGATCGCCGTAAGGTACGGTCAGATCGTGAGGTTTGATCTCTTCAAGCAGGCCCATTTCGTCAAAGGCGGCGACCACGGCTTTACGCGCCGCAAAACGCTCAAGACCACGGAACTGCTGCGGGATCTCATTGCTGCAGGCCGTGCTTTCTTCGCCTTTGGTGTCAAACACTTCGGCGCTCTGACGAATGTCGCCATCAAACGTCAGAATGTTGATCATCGGCAGGCCGTGACGTTTGCCGACTTCATAGTCATTAAAGTCATGGGCCGGGGTGATTTTCACACAGCCGGTGCCTTTTTCCATATCGGCGTGTTCATCGCCGAGGATCGGAATACGGCGACCAACCAGAGGCAGAATGATCTCTTTGCCGATCAGATCCTTATAACGTGGATCTTCCGGGTTGACCGCGACGCCGGTGTCACCGAGTACGGTTTCGGGACGGGTGGTCGCCACGACCAGATAATCTTTACCGTCGGCGGTTTTTGCGCCATCGGCCAGCGGATAACGCAGGTGCCACATGGAACCTTTGGACTCGCGGTTTTCCACTTCAAGATCGGAAATGGCGGTGCGCAGTTTTGGATCCCAGTTCACCAGGCGTTTGCCGCGGTAAATCAAGTCTTCTTTGTACAGACGAACGAAAACTTCGCGAACGGCGTTGGACAGGCCTTCATCCATGGTAAAACGTTCGCGCTCCCAGTCTACGGAGTCGCCGAGACGGCGCATCTGGCGGGTGATGGTGCCGCCTGATTCCGCTTTCCATTCCCAAATCTTGTCGATAAAGGCGTCACGACCGTAATCTTTACGGGTCTTACCTTCTTCGGCGGCAATTTTGCGCTCGACAACCATCTGGGTGGCAATACCGGCATGGTCGGTCCCTGCCTGCCACAACGTATTTTTGCCCTGCATACGCTGATAGCGGATCATGGCATCCATGATGGTTTGCTGGAAGGCGTGACCCATATGCAAGCTACCGGTAACGTTCGGCGGCGGGATCATAATGCAAAAGCTTTCCTGGCTGGTATCACCATGTGGCTTGAAGTAGCCCTGTTGTTCCCAGTGTTCGTAAAGCGGTTGCTCGATATCTTGCGGGTTATATGTCTTATCCATTTCGCTTCGTTAGTCTGTAGTCGTTGTATTGACGGCAGGCGGTGTCGCCGTGGTCAAATTGAAGCCGACGCTGCGATAGGCTTTATAGCGTTCGCGCGCCAACTGCTTTAAAGAATCTTCGTAAGGGACGAAGTCTACCACTTCATGGAAAGCGGTGGCAAAATCTGCAAATTGCCCAAGCAGGCTAATCAGCAAGTCTCGCGGCGCATTCCCACGTTTTCCGGGCCAGCAAAGCTCGACGGGGGCACCAAATTTCGGGCCTTCTCCTGCCAGATTATGCGGCACAAACTGGTTGGCATCGCGTTTCCACAGCGCTTCATCCAGACGTTCTGCCTGCTGTTGATCCTCACAGGCCAACAGTACCCGCTGGCCTGCACGGTAACGCTCGGCGGCAATCTGGCAGGCTAACGCCTCATGGCTGCTGAGTCCGTCAATACCCTCAGGCGAGTCGAGAAGAAAGAAAGTAGCCTGTTTCATGGATGTCTTCCGTAGCAATAACGCCTCCCATGCCTAGGTGGCAGGGAGGCGTTGTCCGGCTGACGATTAATCGTCGCCGTTTAGACCTGCGCGATTTAACAGGAACTGTGACAACAAGGAAACAGGACGTCCCGTTGCCCCTTTGTTTTTCCCTGAGCGCCAGGCGGTACCGGCAATATCCAGGTGAGCCCAGTTATACTTTTCAGTAAAGTGCGACAGGAACATGCCAGCAGTAATGGCACCGCCAGGGCGGCCGCCGATATTGGCCAGATCGGCAAAGTTTGACTGCAGTTGCTCGTCGTACTCGTCGCCCATCGGCAAGCGCCATGCACGATCACCCGACTGCTCAGAAGCCGCAATCAGCTCATGGGCCAGCGGATTGTGGTTCGATAGCAGACCGGTAATATGATGGCCCAGCGCGATCACGCAGGCACCGGTAAGGGTAGCGACATCGATAACCACTTCGGGATCAAAACGCTCCACATAGGTTAAGGCATCACACAGTACCAGGCGGCCTTCGGCATCGGTATTGAGCACTTCAACGGTTTTACCCGACATGGTGGTCAGGATATCACCAGGACGGTAAGCGCGACTGCCCGGCATATTTTCGCAACCGGCCAGTACGCCTACTACGTTTAACGGCAGCTTTAATTCGGCAACCATACGCATAACGCCGTAGACGGTGGCCGCACCGCACATATCGTACTTCATTTCGTCCATATCCGCGGCGGGTTTAATGGAAATACCGCCGGAATCGAACGTCAGGCCTTTGCCAACCAGCACGATCGGCTTAGCGTCCGGATTGGGATTGGCTTTATATTCCATCACCGACATCAGGGATTCATTTTGTGAACCCTGACCGACCGCCAGATAAGCGTTCATTCCCAGCTCTTTCATCTGCTGTTCGCCGATGACGCGGGTGGTAATGTGGGTGCTGAAGGCGTCGGCAAGTTGGCGCGCCTGCGACGCCAGATAGGCGGCGTTACAGATATTTGGCGGCATATTGCCGAGATCTTTCGCTGCCTTGATGCCGGAAGCAATGGCCAGACCGTGGGCAATAGCGCGATCGCCGCTATTGAGTTCGCGACGCGTCGGCACGTTGAACACCATTTTACGTAGCGGACGACGCGGCTCGACTTTATTGGTTTTCAACTGGTCGAAGGTATACAGCGACTCTTTGGAGGTTTCTACCGCCTGACGAACTTTCCAGTAAGTATTGCGGCCCTTGACGTGAAGCTCGGTGAGAAAGCAAACGGCTTCCATAGAACCGGTGTCATTGAGGGCGTTGATCGTTTTTTGGATCACTTGCTTATACTGGCGTTCGTCGAGTTCGCGCTCTTTACCGCAGCCGACCAACAGGATACGCTCGGACAGAATGTTTGGAACATGGTGCAGAAACAACGTCTGGCCCACTTTTCCTTCCAGTTCACCGCGGCGGAGCAGGGCGCTAATATAGCCATTGCTGATCTTGTCGAGCTGTTCAGCCATAGGGGACAGACGACGTGGTTCGAATACGCCGACGACTATACAGGCACTGCGCTGTTTTTCCGGGCTACCGCTTTTTACACTGAACTCCATGCACTCTCCTGAATCTTAAAGACAAAGCCGGGGGGGACGGATAGAATGGTGCGTCCGTAACACTCTCCCGTCATTGATGTAATGACCTGTGTTAACCTATACGGCGTAGAAATTTTATTTTGGCGGCTATAAGCATCTTCCTATAGGACACCCCAATTCTCGGTGTTGTAATACTATTTTAGCTGTGAAGGTTGCCATATGATGAGAAAAAATGACGGATTAGCGATGAAACTATCGATTTTCCTGCAAAAAGACAAGTTTTCACAGGCGTATTCAGCGTGATCATCATTAGATATCTGGTTAGGGAAACCTTCAAGAGCCAAATTGCGATCCTGTTTATTCTGCTACTAATCTTCTTTTGTCAGAAATTAGTCAGAATACTGGGGGCGGCAGTTGATGGCCAAATCCCGACAAATTTAGTCCTTCAGCTTCTTGGGTTAGGTATACCCGAGATGGCGCAGCTTATCCTGCCACTCAGCCTGTTTCTCGGGTTACTGATGACCCTGGGTAAACTTTATACCGACAGTGAAATTACCGTGATGCACGCCTGCGGATTGGGCAAAAGGTCACTAATCGTCGCTGCCATGCTTCTGGCTCTCTTTACCTCCGTTTTTGCCGGTATTAACTCTATCTGGCTCGGTCCCTGGTCTTCCAAGCATCAGGACGAAGTACTGGCCGAAGCCAAGGCCAACCCGAGTATGGCGGCCATGGTCGCCGGGCAGTTTACCCCTTCGCAAGACGGTAATTCGGTGCTGTTCGTTGGTAATCTTCGCGGCCAGGAATTTCAGAAAGTCTTTCTGGCGCAACTGCGGCCCAACGGCAGTCAACGTCCTTCAGTGGTAGTCGCTGAAACCGGTCATATGGATCAGCGCCCTGACGGCTCGCAACAGGTGACCCTGGATACCGGTACCCGCTACGAAGGCACCGCGCTGCTGCGCGATTTCCGCATAACCGACTTTACCGATTACCTGGCAGTGATTGGCCATCGCGCGGTGGTGGCTGGGGTCGGCGAAGCTGACCAGATGAGCATGACAGCGCTGTGGCAGTCGAAAGCGCTGGATGCCCGCGCCGAGTTCCACTGGCGACTAACGCTGATTGTTTCGGTATTTATTATGGCGCTGATGGTGGTGCCGCTTAGCGTGGTCAACCCTCGCCAGGGGCGTGTGCTGAGCATGTTGCCAGCCATATTCCTCTACCTGATTTTCTTCCTGCTGCAAAGCTCGCTGCGTTCCAATGGCGAGAAAGGAAAACTTGATCCAATGATCTGGATGTGGGTGACCAATCTGCTTTATCTGGCGCTGGCCGTGGCTCTCAATATTTGGGATACCTTGCCGGCTCGCAAGATCCGCGCGCGTTTGAAAGGAGCGGCCTGATGTTTGGTGTATTAGACCGCTATATCGGACGAACTATTTTTAACACCATCATGATGACCCTGTTCATGCTGGTTTCCCTGTCCGGGATTATCAAGTTTGTCGACCAGTTGCGTAAAGTCGGCCAGGGCAGCTATTCCGCTCTGGATGCCGGCCTGTATACCCTGCTGAGTGTACCCAAAGATATTGAAGTGTTCTTCCCAATGGCGGCCCTGTTGGGTGCGCTGCTCGGATTGGGTACGCTGGCGACGCGCAGTGAGCTGGTGGTGATGCAGGCATCGGGCTTTACCCGTATGCAGGTGGCAAGTGCGGTGATGAAAACCGCTATCCCGCTGGTATTTCTGACCATGGCCATTGGCGAATGGGTCTCCCCACAGGGAGAACAGATGGCGCGTAACTACCGTGCGCAGCAAATGTATGGTGGCTCGCTGCTCTCAACGCAAAGCGGTTTGTGGGCTAAAGACGGCCATGACTTTGTGTTTATTGAACGCGTGGCGGGTGATAACCAGCTCAACGGCGTGAATATTTATCACTTTGATAATAATAACAAACTGCTTTCCGTGCGCTATGCCACTTCTGCCCAGTATCAAAACGGCAGTTGGCGTTTGTCGCAGGTTGACGAGTCGGTATTGAGCAGTCCTACGCAGATCACCGGTTCGCAGACGCTGAGTGGCGAATGGAAAACCAATCTGACGCCGGATAAGCTCGGCGTGGTGGCGCTGGATCCGGATTCTCTGTCGATCAGCGGTTTATATGACTACGTGAAATACCTCAAGCAAAGCGGTCAGGAGGCAAAACGCTATCAGTTGAATATGTGGCGTAAAATTTTTGCTCCGCTCTCTGTTGCCGTGATGATGCTGATGGCGCTGTCGTTTATCTTTGGTCCGCTGCGCAGCGTGCCAATGGGCGTTAGGGTGGTTACTGGTATCTGCTTTGGTTTTGTCTTCTATGTGCTTGACCAGATCTTTGGTCCGCTTAGTCTGGTTTACAGTATCCCGCCGCTATTGGGTGCTATATTGCCGAGCGGCCTGTTTATGGTGATCAGCATTTATCTGCTGCTAAAACGCAGTTAGCTAAATCAATAAGCAGAAGTCGTAAAAGAAGCAGCTCAATGGAGCTGCTTTTTTGCTTTCTATGCCCCTGATTTTCCAGGTCTAGATTTCGTTATTTCGTACCAGATCGGCGACTAACTCGTTGACCCCGTCACTCATATTTTTAAACTTGCTCAGCTCTGAGCGGGTCACCACAATAAATACGCCGACACCACGCTGCGGCACCATCGCAATATAAGTAATAAAGCCCCCGCCCCCGCCGGTTTTTTGGATGATCAGCGGCAGTTGCGGCGTGGGTGCCATTGTCACCCAACCCATCCCTAGTTCATAGGCGGGACCTGGCACATCCATGCCTTTTAAAGACACCAGATCGCTGCGTTTAAAATACATTTTCTGCGCCATGGCAGCGGTTGCCGTGGGCTGACCCAATGGCGAAGGCAGGAACTGCTTCATCCAGCGCCCCATATCCGCCGGTGTTGAATAGACCCCTCCGCTACCCGCCGCGGCCGAGGTATTCAGACAAGGACTGGGGCGCAACCCTTCCATCAACCGCGCACACTGCGCTGGCGTTGGCGTATAGGTGGTATCTACCATACCGTTTGGCTGGGCGATCACTTCACGGAACAGCTGTGTATAGGGTTTGTGTGCCGCCTCGGACAGAGCATCGGATAACAGATCAAAGCCCAGGTTGGAGTATGCAGCGTAGGAACTCGGTGGCTGCTTGATTTTGGCACTTTGCAGCCAGCTCCAGCGCTCGCTGCGCGTTGGCCAGGTAAACACTGCGCGATGCGCCACACCGCCAGGCTGTTCGCGCGGAAGCCCGCTGGTGTGGGTTGCCAGGTTTAATAAGGTGATCGGCGACGCGGGACTGTAATAAGGGACAAAGGCGTTGCCCGGGGCGTATTTCCGCAAAGGATCGTTAATGCGTACCGTGCCTTGTTCCGACAACTTGACCAGTACTTCGCTGGTCATCAGCTTGGTAAGGGAGGCAATGCGGATCAGCGAGTCTTCACGCGGGCGCAGATTGGAACCGGCACGGGTTTCACCAAAACTGCGGAACACCTGCTGGTTATGGTCAATGACCACCATGGCCATACCCATGGCACCACTGCCGTAAAAAATATGTTCTGCGTGGTCATCCACCACCTGAGAAGCCAAACGTTGGTTTTGTGCCTGACTCAGCAGCGGAATGCTGGCACAGACCATGGCTAACAGAGAAAAAGAGAGTTTTTTCAACAAACCGACATCCATTCTAAAAGCAGTAAAGGGAAGAATAAATTTATCTTAATGTGATACGCCCGCCACCGCATGGGGAAATCGCGCCTTTAGCAAAAATTTACAGAAGCAGGTTGCCTGGCAGGTCTGGCGTTGAGTGATATATCGCCAGCGGAGTAAATATATCGTCAGCTTTAACTCATTCTTCGGCCTATAACGTCGGCTATTTTTTCTGCTAAATAAAATCTCATCGTTGTTATTAGAATGTTATTTAATGTTGCGCTGGTTAACTATTTATAGAGTGATAACCAGCAAAGAAAATAATAACGCCACGGATAGTTCCAATTCTGGATTATAAAATTTACACCTCGTCCTAGTATAGATTGTAATTAGTTATGTCTTTATGGAACTTATTAACTTGACCGTATTGGTGGCTAATGGTGCAAATTGATTAATTTTTGCTCTTATTGATATTTTAATTTTCCTGATATTACATTTTTAAATATTTTTGTATGAAAATTAACCTGTCGTTGCAGGCCAAAGTGTGAGCTTTGTCGCATTAAATGCTTCTCCCCCTACCACGGCTATGTTAAACATTTATGCGTGGTTCAACGCCATATCGCAGTTAAAACTAAAATAATATTGTTGGAGACAGGGTAATGCGCAATTTAAAAGCGCCAATCATCGTTGGCGGAGTTTTATTATCGGTGCTTTCGGCTAGTGCTCAGGCCGAAATCACAATTTTGGACAAAAATAAGCAAAGCGATTCCTTACTTGCACCGTTAAGTTTACAGGTAGGGGGCAGTATTCGTCCGGAGTGGATTTTTCAGAACACCGAAAATAAAACTCATGGCGATTCAAGCGGCCATGATGGCGGCACACGTTTCCGCTTTAGCGGTGACTATGCATTAACCGATCATACCTCAGTGATCGGCATGTATGAGCTGGGTGTGAATATGTACCACCTGCTCGATATCAAGTCCGGTTATACCGAAGGTTCCGACCTGCTGAAAAAGCGTAAGTTGTATTACGGCTTTAAAGACGATCGTTACGGTACCTTTACCTTTGGTAAGCAGTTCAGCGTTTACTACGATCTGGTCGGTAGCAAAAGTGACGTCTGGGATAACGACGGTCAGGCAGCTGGCGAAGGTGTAGGTCTTCAAGGTGACTATGACGGCGGCAACCGCCCGATGAAGAGCTTTAAGTACACTAACACCCTGGGTGATTTCACTCTTGAAGCCGCTTACCTGTTGCCAGAAACCGAATATGCGGCTTCTGACGAACTGCATTACCGCCGTGACGGTGGCGCTGCGCTGGGCTTTGATTACGCTATCACCAAAACGCTGACCTGGAGCAACGTCTATAGCCTGACCAATGCTCGCATGAAAGACAGCGAAAACGATCAGAAACAATACCATCAGCAGACCACTGCTACCGCCTTGACCTGGCAGCCTGGCGCCTGGTATCTGGTTGCCACCGGCAACTACTACAATAACTACGTGCCAAGCCATCAGAGCAACGTTAATCAGGATAACTACTTCGCAGGTAGCGGTTACGGCGTAGAAGGCTTTGCCGGTTACACCTTTACTCTGAGCAAAGAGTATCTGAAATCTGTCCAGCCTTATGTGGCCGCAGATTCTCTGAAACTGAAGGGTAACGAAAACTACGAAGCCAACCACGTTTATCTGGGTACCGCCTTTGACTTTGGTCACCATTTGTCGCTGTATGTTGAACGTACACTGGCTAATGCACCAGGCCAGTCAGATATCACCGCAGTAAGCTTCTACTACAACTTCTAATCGCCGATTGCTGTTACAGCATATCGCGATAGCTCATAAGGCCAGTGCAGCAATGCACTGGCCTTATGTTTTTATGGCAGGCCTGTTGCGGCTCAAGGATATGTTGGCATTTTATGGGTTATTGAGGGAGTTGCGCTGCTATTTTGCTGTATTTTCAAGCGTTCAGCGGTTTTATGCCGGTTTTTTCAGCACTTGGCATAAGATTGCAGGGATAACTATTGCGTGAGCAGACGGTAAAGGTATAATGCACCCGTTTTCCGCATACTACTTTCTGTGCCGAAGTGGCGAAATCGGTAGACGCAGTTGATTCAAAATCAACCGCCGCAAGGCGTGCCGGTTCGATTCCGGCCTTCGGCACCAAATAGTAAGTATGAAAATCAAGTCACCTTAGGGTGGCTTTTTTTATGTCTGGAATTCAGTCATCGCAAGGCTCCTCTCGCTTTTTCAGTCAACATAAGTCAACCTGATTCAATCTACATCAACTTACTGATGCGGGTACAAATGCGGGTATATCCCGGTTCGATAATGTTTGTACCCACACAGAACCCTTGAAAGGATATTCAACATGGCTCTGAGTGATGTGAAGGTCCGTACTGCCAAGCCAGAAGCAAAAGCCTATAAGCTTACTGACGGCGAAGGAATGGTGTTGCTGGTTCATCCCAACGGCTCCAAATACTGGCGGCTACGTTATCGTTTTGGCGGTAAAGAGAAGATGCTGGCGTTGGGGAAATACCCTGAAGTATCACTGGCCGATGCTAGGATACGACGTGACGAAGCCCGTAAGCATTTAGCAAATGGCATCGACCCTAGTGAGAACAAGAAAGCCGTTAAAGTAGAGCAGGAGCAAGAAGCGGTAACTTTTGAAGTAGTAGCCAGAGACTGGCACGCCAGCAATCAGAAGTGGTCTAAGTCGCACAGTGACCGTGTTCTTAAAAGTCTGGAAGATAATTTGTTCGATGCGATTGGTAAGCGAAATATCGCAGAGTTAAAAACCAGAGATCTGCTTACATCGATTAAGGCCGTGGAGATGTCTGGACGTCTTGAGGTGGCGGCACGTCTACAGCAACGAACAACAGCAATTATGCGATTTGCCGTGCAGAGCGGTTTAATCGATTACAACCCCGCACAAGAGATAGCCGGTGCAGTTGCTACGGCTAAACGATAGCATCGCGCTGCGCTAGAACTTAATCGCATTCCTGAACTACTTCATCGCATTGATCACTATTCCGGCAGACCGTTAACCAGGTTGGCCGTGGAACTCACTTTGTTAGTTTTCATCCGTTCAAGCGAGCTACGTTTTGCCCGCTGGACAGAAGTGGATTTTGAAACAGCTATGTGGACGATTCCGGGCGAGCGTGAACCGCTGGAAGGAGTTAAACATTCGCATCGGGGCTCAAAGATGCGGACTCCACATCTTGTACCCTTATCCCGACAAGCTCTCGCCATTTTGGAAAAGATCAAAAGCATGAGTGGAAACCGAGAACTGATTTTTGTGGGCGATCACGATCCGCGTAAACCCATGAGTGAGAATACGGTGAACAAGGCACTGCGGATGATGGGCTACGATACGAAGGTTGAGGTTTGCGGTCATGGTTTCAGGACTATGGCATGTAGTTCGTTGATTGAAGCGGGATTGTGGTCGAAGGATGCGGTAGAGCGGCAGATGAGTCACCAGGAACGTAACTCTGTGCGTGCGGCTTATATTCATAAGGCCGAGCACCTAGGGGAGCGCAGGCTAATGCTGCAGTGGTGGGCGGATTTTCTTGATGCTAATCGGGAGAAGGGGATTAGCCCGTTTGATTTTGGGAAGTTGATAGTTATTTAAAAACCAATAATAGCATAGATAAATATAAATATCTCTTTTAGGTTATGACATAAATTATAAAATATAACGCTACCTAATTTTTAGGTGGCGTTATATTTTTAATGAATGCTATTGCGACCATGTATAATATTAAGTGAATTCAGGTAAGATACCGCTATCCAGATAATTAAGAAGGTTATTATTATTAAAAATACCCCTATAGAAAATGGCTTCCCATCTGTTTTGAGACTGATTATCGTATTGACGTTTGAATCGACGAATTATTCTTTGCGCGCTTTCGGGGGCTTCGTCCTGACGCTCTAAGGACATTGTGCGCAGCAAGGCCATATACTCATTTCGGCAGAACTCATCAAATCGTTCTAAAAAATCAATCCCATTGATATGGCGTATTAATAAGCTATGGAGCTCATCGTCAACCCCATCATCAGGAACTATCAATGTGAATGTTGGATTAGTGTATGGAGCGGTTATGTTTATACTTAACTGAACTTGCTCAATAGCATCAAAGTAAGGATGTATATAGATCTTGTCTCCATTGGCGTCTAAATAATCTGAGCTTTTTTTTTGTTGACACTCGCTACACATAGGAGTTAAATTTGCGATTATTATAGATAATTCAGGATAAGACGTTTTAGGTAAGTAATGATCTAAGGTTGTAGGTTTCCCTGGCTCACCACAGCACGGACAGAATAATAGGTTATGCTTCCTTCTTAATTTGTCCAGAATAACATAAGGTGATTTATCTTCCTTAGGGGAATATAATCCAATAAGACTTTTTTTTCTTTTTTGTTCGACTCTTATCTGTGCCGGTATAAGTCGATTGTCATTGTTTGTTTTAGCCTCTTCCTCAATTATTGCAGCCTCTGAGATAAAAGATGACAAAACTAAGGGGGAGATTATCTGTGGATCACCATGATGTTCCAAATAGTTTTGCACATGTAGAACCCATGCTTCAGTGAGTGCATTATAGAAATCTCTGAATTTCTCTCTTTCAGAAATTACTGCACGAAGCACTGTAATAGAATCATCCTCTGGTAAAGCTAACTTAGCGACCATGGGATTTCTTTCCTAAGCTCATGATTTTCATTATCATTTCCTCATTAACCTCCTCCCCTAACATTTCGATAAGTCGTTTAGGATCTCCAACTTCCTTTAACTGCATATCGAGCCATTCATCAAAGGGTTTTGAAATTGATTTATCTCCGAAAACATAAGATGAAATACGCTGGACATTACCACCGAATGTTTCAAATGGTGGAGGGACTATTTCTAAACCATTTTCTTCCTCGCGAAATATATGAACGCATTTTGAAGGAACTTCACGCGTGATAGATAAAGAATGAGTGGCCAAAATAGCTTTAGAGCGAAAAGGGGTTAGTACTTTTTTTAATAAACTTATAAATTCTATTTCAAGATTAGGATGTAAAAATAATTCAGGTTCATCGATAACAATCAAACTATTTTCCTTCATAGCGCCAACAACATTAATAGCTATATATACAAATAGTCGTTGTCCGGAACTCAAGCGTACAATATTTCCATCTTTAACGAAGATGACACCATCATTTAGTAATAAAGAATTAATTATTAAATCAATGCGTTCAGCCCATTGCATGATATTAATGGCAGGAAGATATTTTTCATTATTTATTGTAATAACATCATTTCCAAGATAGGATAAATCATCTTGAGATGATAATCGCAGCACACAGTAATCATAGCTGATTGCAGATTTGAGTGCAGAATCAACAGAGTTAAATTTGTTTACTCTATTTTCAATAAATTTGTATTTTTCATCATCAGATATCATTTCAAGTAAAGATTCACTTGAATTTAAAGCTGGCAAGTTGCGACTAATACCAATTTTCCCATCATCTCTCATTTGCCTAAAGCCAAAGTATTGGTATGCCTTTTTGTCCTGTAAGTTATTTTTTTCTAGATCGAGACTAAACTCTTCAAAAGGGCTATAGGAAACAAGAACAAGTTTACTTATATTTGGCCTTTCATCAAACGGTGTATGTTTACTCCTTTCAAGTATACGTGGCTCCCCCATGCCTGTTTGTAACCAATATTCAACCAGTGATTTAAGACAATGAGACTTACCAATTCCGTTCGGACCTATAATTACATTGATATCATAAGGTAATAATGATGATGATTCAAATTTGAACGGAATGCTTTTTACACAACAATCTTTAGATAAAATATTTAATTGAAAATCTCGTATTTCTGCATAAATATCTTGAAATATAAGATAACCATCTTGAAATGCTTTGTTTGCTCCACTTTCTCGAAGCAATGATGTTTTAAACCCATCATGTTCTATGAGTTTATTAGAAACTTCATTGTGGTATACATTTTTGCTAAAACCAGCATCGTGCAGTTCATTAAGAAGAGTAATTGCTTTTTCTTCACCAACTTTAGATATAAGTATTTTATAAAAATCAATATCAGATGGGAGCGCTATGTAATTAATATTAGGTATGGGGAATATACCATCCCATCCGTCCTTACATAATTCATCAAGTTTTATTGCTGTGTTATCTACATCTTCAATTAATAATTTTATAGAAAAATCAAATGATATTAATTGATTGTTAATGTATATCTTTGCATTTAAAGTCGTTTTATAGCTATAATCATCCCAGTTATTACTACTCAGAGACAATACATCTCCAAGTTGTGGTTTGGCTGGAGGTACTTCCCTCCAGTAAAGATTAGGCGTGTAAACAGTTCTCATTATATAAATGCCTTTTTAGACAATGAGTTGAATGATTCCTCTGCTAATTTATTGCTTTTAATAATTTTATTTTTACAAAGCATCGTTTTATTGAACAAAGTACAAAATTTTTGTTGAACATCCAAATCTGGATAAATAATCTCAGTCTCTTCAAACTTACCTTTAGAGATATTAAGCATAGAACCGCTCGTGCCAGTTGCTTGCTTTGTTAATAACTCTCGGACTTTTTCATTTTGTATCAAAAAAATGAAAAACTCTGGTAGTAATAATTCATAATTTAACTTAATCGACCAAAGTTTATCAGGAAGAAAAATGTTATCGTAATCTTGATTAACCATACATATTGCAGCAACCAACTCCCGGGTATTTGCACGACTAAACAGTAAATCACCTTTCTTAGGCATGATAAGTTTTTTTGAAGCAGGAATGTTTTCGCGATCTACTACTTTATTTTCCTCTGGTTTAAATATTCCAGAAGTAACAGAGCTGATTTTTAATACACCAAACTCATCAAATTTACAGGGTTGATTATCTCCTGTTGCACTCCATCCGGAAATAATATCTAACACGCCTTTTTTTATTTTATTCTTTTTCCATCTCTTCGGATTTTCAACAGGATCGCCAAACATCTCCAGGAATGCATTACACAAAAATTCATCAGCTAATTTGATAGCTTGCCCACTTTTTTGGCGTATTCCATCTGCTTTATCGAGGATAGATGAGATGCGTTTTTGTTCAGTAAGCGAGGGGATGGGAATTTCCATCGCAGCCAAATCTTTCGTACTAAGATTTGGTTGCGCTGCCCCCCCAGCGTTTAGGAGTAATTTTTGAAGTGGACTTCCTGAAAATACGTATTTTAAATATTCTGAATTTTCAGGGCGTTTGCCCCGAACAACTGCTACTCGTTGATTTAGATATGCGCCTTCAGCCTCTGAATCAGCAACGGCTATTTTTCCAACAGTTGCGCCAGATAGAGCCATTAAAATATCACCGCTTTTGATTCTAAATTGTTCGCGAACGTTGTTAGCTTTGTAATCAAAGACCATAGCCTTACTAAGATCGATTCGGCCGTTCTTAAGATCACCAATCCGAATAACTATCGCATCTCCTGTACCAAACCATTCGCTTTTAAAAGCAAACCCGGATATAACTTCAGCAATATCGGAAATTTTTCCCATCGGCCAACTCAAAGCATCCCCTCCAGCTCATCCAAGTCCGCCAGAATTTCTTCTTCCAGATGCTTTAACCGCTTCAGTATCACTTTCGGATCTTCATACTCCTCCGTCTGATACACCACTTCTTTATAGCGATTAATGGAGAGATCGTATTTCTGCGCAGTGATATCTTCTTTTGGCACCACAAACGCGGCTTGCGTGCGATCTTTAAAATCAACGTCAACGCCTTTTGGATACTGTTGCTTTAGCAACGAGGAAAATTTCTCGCCCATAAAGTTATCTACCGGCAAACCACGTAAAGCACGATAGTGCTTCCAGCTCGCAAGTAAATGCGGCAGGTCGTTATCCTTTATCGGATTACGTTTGTCATCGAGGCTGTAGCCGTCATTGTGCAGGTCGTAGAACCAGACTTCATCTGTCTGGCCACCTTTAGTAAAGAGCAGGATCGCCGTCGCCACGCCCGCATAAGGTTTGAATACACCGGAAGGCAAGTTGATCACTGCTTCCAGTTGGTTATTTTCCACCAGCGTTTGACGTAGCGACTGGTGTGCCTTACTAGAACCAAACAACACGCCCTGCGGCACGATAGTGGCGCTGCGACCACCCACTTTCAGCATTTGAAGAATACGCGTCAGGAACAGCAGCTCAGTTTTTTTAGTCTTCACCATTCCCGACAGCGAGGCATCAATATCTTCCTCATCCAGTGAACCGGTAAATGGCGGGTTTGCCAGGATCAGGTTAAAGGCGTTTTTGCTGGCTTGCGGGAAGTTGGTGCTAAAACTCTGGCTCATGGTGTCCTGATAGTGAATATCCGGCTCTTCCACACCATGCATAATCAGGTTCATGGCGGCGATACGTAGCATAGTGGTATCGAAGTCGTAACCGTGGAACATACTGTTATCCACATGGTCACGCCACGGCGTCAGTAGATCGCCAGTAAAGATTTTTTGTTCTTCCAGCTCACCGCGTTCGTTGCTGCCAATCTCGGTATGAATGGATTCCAGCGAGCTGTATTTTTCCAGTAGATACTCATAGCTGATCGCCAGAAAACCACCCGTACCACAGGCCGGATCGCAAATCGTCTCACCACGCGCCGGATTTGGCTCCATCATCTCGACCATGGTACGGATGATATGGCGCGGGGTGCGGAACTGGCCGTTGATCCCGGCGGTAGTCAACTTGCTTAACAGGTATTCGTAGAGATCACCTTTGGTGTCACCACGATCCAGCGGCAGGTTTTTAATGACTTCCACCGCTTTGGTCAACAGCGAAGGCTTGACGATCTCTAGTCGGGCATCCTTCATAAAGTTACCCAACAGCGTGGCCTTCGTTTTATCCGCCTGCCCAAGTTGACGGAAGTGTTGGAATACGCCATCGCGCACCACATCCATCATTTCATCTGAACCCAGATTACTGTAGTGGCTGAAACGAAACTCCTGCTGCTCAGGTGCAAAGCGCGGTTTAAAATCAACCCCCGCAATTTGCTTACGCTTTTCGTCCCGTTGTTCCAGGGTATCCAGCATACGGGAATACATCAGGTAGGTGATCTGTTCGATAACGGTCAGCGGGTTGGTGATGCCGCCCACCCAGAAATCTTCCCACAGCCCGTCGATTTTACTTTTTAAGTCACCGGTGATCATCGTTAACTTCTACCTTGTTATAAATACAAAATCCCCGCTGCCGGGGCTTGTCATGAACGCATTATACCGTTGCCGTGTCGGTCACGACACCCAGCTCTTCGACTATCTTTTGCAAGCGGGTGATTTGTGCCACATCCGGGAATACGCCCGCGACGCCTCCTTGGTGAATATGTGTGAAAGGTTGTTCAAAGAGCTGCTTCATCTCGATAGTGCCGTAATCACGGATATGATTTTTCAGCAGCGAGAGGAAACGCAGTTGCGGGCTGGTCAGACTATTATCAGCAGCGAATTGCGCAAAACGTACCTCCACCGCGTCGCTGTCCATCCCGATAATGGTACGTAACAATTTATCTAGGCTGGCGGTTGCCTGAGGGTAGAACTCCTTCAGCGCCCGGATATCGACGTTAGGATTCTGGATCAAAACCAGTTTTGCCAGTTCATCGAGTTCACTTTGCGTTACCGGTTCGCCGTTGCGAATCTTCTTCAGCACCGGGTTTTGCTGGAACAGTGGTTCAAGTGCGCCCTGAACCTGCTGGCGATAAAGTTTGAAATCAATGGAACGAACATTAGTCTTGCGGGTTTCCGTCTGAATCTGGCCTGCATCTTCGGTGATATCCACCTGCAAGGAACTGAATTGTGGCGTTGGATCTTTTTCCATCAGGTGCATTATGCCGCGCAGGTGAATGCGAATATCTTCCAGCTCTTCCAGACTGGCCTGCTTCCACCAGCTTAAATCATGGAGCTGATTAATCCGCTGACCCTGCTGCTGTACCTGCGCCAAATGTGGCGGTAAGCGCTCTATTTTTTCCACGATTTCCGGCCAAAGTACGTCTAGCTCTTCCGGGTTGGTATATCGAGCGGTTTGCGCCGCAAGGATGTCCATATCAAAGCGCATGGCGTCGCTTTGTCCGCGTACATCCAGCCATTGCATTAACGGTGCCAGAATAGAAAGCAGATCCTGCTGTGTTTTTGGTGAAAGCTGACGCAGCAATTTTTCATCGCTGTACTGCGCTTTTTGTTGCCATTTTTCCTGCACAGCAATCGACTTTTCATCCAACGCATTGATCTGTTCACGAAGTTGATGAGCTACCAAATCTACAGCTTGTTTGTCGAACTTACGCTGCGCTACTGCTCCCAAAATTACCCATGCCTCGAAGCGTTTTTGCGCCAGCGATTTCGTTGGTTTAACTTCGGCCTCTTCGGTATGAAGTTCGTGATACTCGAAATTGCCCCAATGATCGAAGATGCGAAATTTCTGTTTGTCTAGCGGTTTGCCGTTCTCATCGTTGCCGTACAGCCCCGAGCAGAGGCGCGTACCACGGCCAATCATCTGCCAGAACTTCACTTTCGATTTGACCGGTTTGGCAAAGACCAGATTCACAATTTCCGGGACATCAATACCGGTATCAAGCATATCGACGGAGATGGCAATGGTCAGCTCTTTATTGGTGCTTTCATCCAGCCCTTTAAAATCATCGATAAGCTGTTCTGCACGAGGATCGTAGTTATCGATAACCTGACAGAAGCGCCCGGCAAACTGCGGATACATTTCGTCAAATAGCTTATTCAGCAGCAACGCGTGTTTGTGGTTACGGGCGAAAATAATCGTCTTACCGGGAAGTTGCCCATCCACATCTTTCAGGCCATTTTCCATCAGATTACGCAGAATATGGCGGTTGGTGTCCTTATTGTAGATCGCGTCATCCAGCGACTTGCCTTCAAATTCCAGTGTATTGGGATCAATACCCTGTTCCTCCAGTTCACGGATTTGCGTATCGCTTAACTTCTCCCGTTTAATTCCTTCGCGCAGGAATTCCGTGGTGTGCGTGACGACTTCATAAGGCACCAAGTTATTGTCGGCAATGGCATCTTCCAGGCTGTAGTTCGCGGTAGGAATACGTCCCTCACAGCCGAACAGGCCGAAAGTGGTTTTGCTGACCATATCGATAGGCGTTGCTGTCAGGCCGATTTGGAGCGCATCAAAGTACTTAAACACATCGCCATAGACGTTATAGATAGAACGATGGGATTCGTCGGCAATGATCAGATCGAAATAGCCTACATCGAAATGATCCATAATTTTCATCATGCCGGGATACGTAGCGATGTAGATCCTTGCATTCTGCCTATCTTCTTTCTTCGACTTGCCAACTACATACAGCGGCTCGTTGGTAAACTGATTGAAGGCATTTGCTGCCTGTTTGCGTAACTCTCTACGATCACAAAGGAACAGGACTCGTTTTACCCAGCGGGCATCAATCATTAGCTTGCTAAGTGCAATCGCCACTCGGGTTTTACCAGTACCGGTGGCCTGAACAATCAATGACTGACGATATTTGTTGGTAAAACGTTCACTGACGCGGGCAATGGTTTCAAGCTGGTATAGGCGGCCTGCAACTGCCTTACCTTCGTTGTCTTTAACGTGCGTTATGCTGTTTAATGGTAAACGTGTTTCACGCTGTTGGATAAGATATTGCAGGCTTTCCTTGCCATAGAAACCAAATATCCGACGCGGTGGGTATCCATGGGTTTTATTGTCATCCCAAAGCCAGATATCGTAACCATTGGTGTAGAAGATAACGGGGCGCTGTCCGTATTCTTTCTCCAGCCAGTCTGCATATAGCCGGGCTTGAATTCGACCTTGTTCGGCGCTCACACTGGCTTTTTTAGCTTCCACAACTGCCAGTGGTTTGTGTGCTTCATCCCACAATACATAGTCAGCATAGCCATCACCGGTTGAAGTGGGCTGCTCTTTAACTAGATGTTCCTGAGTGACCTGATCGGTATTCTTAAGTTCATCCCCAACGTCCCAGTCAGCAGCAAGTAGTCTGGAGTCGATCAGACGACGGCGGGTTTCTGCTTCATCGATGGAGAGGATATCGGCAACGTGCTGGTTGCGGGTTCTGGCTTCATTCAAACGCTGAGTGAGGATCTCAGCCTTTTCCTGCTCCTGCTGTAAGGCGCGTTGTAACGCCAACTCACGCTCACGGCTTTCATCCTGTGCCTTGATTGCATCTTTCAGATGTTTTTCATCTGCACGACTTGGAGATTGAGTCAGCGGAGGAAGAGAAAATTTAGGACTGTGATCAACGTTGCCATTTGCATAACGGACATACAGCCAAACCCCTAATAGGTATGCTTCTTTGAGCAACCAGTAAGTATCTTTGGCTTTAATACGCCCACCATGCGCAGCACGGTTACCATGGATACGCAGTGCATCCATCTTCATGACGATCGCTTCCGGCATCATGCTGGCAAACACATCGGCGTTCATCAGGTCGTACAGATTTGCCTTGAAACCTTCCGGTAAACGCTCCTGACGATACAACCAGCGGATCATCAATTCGGTGTAGTTGCGTAGCTTCACAAGACAGCTTTCAGGATCGGAATGAATATATCGTTCAGCCATACATCCGAGTTCAGCTAGCTCTGGCCACTGGCTACGCAACATTTCAAAATTGAGAGACTGCTCCATCAATCATCGCCTTATATCGTGGATACAACAGGATTTCTGGAAAGAATATCACACTAATAAGCTGACGAAGTGAGCCTGATGACATATAGCAGTAATGTGTTTACTGACGTAGATGCTCTAAGTAGAGCAAGCATCTATTCTTTACTCTCGATTATCGTAATTCTTTATAATGGTCTTAAAATGGCTTTTTTAAGACGGTAACGGTTCAGGAGTATTTCACCATTATGACCACTCTCGTTTTTTCCTATTCCCATGTAGATGAAGCATTACGTAATGAGCTCGAGAAACATCTTTCACCCCTTAAGCGGATGGGGAAGATCATTACATGGCATGATCGACGCATTGTTCCTGGGCAAGAGTTTGAACGTCAGATTGACCACTATTTTTCGCAAGCAGATATCATCCTGCTGTTAATTAGCAGCGATTTCATTGCTTCTGATTATTGCTATCAAATAGAGATGACCAATGCGCTAGAGCGACATAAACGGGGTGAAGCAGTGGTCATTCCGGTGATCTTAAGAGAATGCGCTTGGCACCAGTTACCTTTCGGCAGCATTATGGCGGCGACAATCGACGGTAAGCCCATCACCAAATTTGCCAGCCACGATGAAGGTTATGTTCAGGTCTTTGATGCCGTCTCTCGCGCTATTGCCAGTATGGAAGCCAAAAAACCACAACAGAATGTGAATGTCCCTTCTCCCACTTCGGGGAATGCGGTGTATCAGGCAACAGAGACAGTTTTTACTCCACGTTCAAGCAATCTTTCTCTACCAAAGACCTTCACCGATCTTGATAAAGATCGAGCCCGACGAGAAGGTTTTGAGTATGTCGCCCGTTATTTTGAGAACTCGTTGGATGAACTCAAGAAACGTCATGCTGGGTTAGACGTCGATTTCCATCGACTTGATGCGAATTCCTTCACTTGCGCGGTGTATATCAACGGTAGCAAGGTTGGTCAATGTGGCATCTGGCGTGGCAATCAACACCATGGAATGGGAGATATCTGTTATAGCCAAGAAAGTGCTGTCCGAAATAGCTATAACGAATGTCTGACCCTTATTGATAACGGCCAAACTCTAGGGTTTCGTGCTCTAATGGGGGGCTTTAGTGGTGGCGCCTCAAGGGAGGCATTGTTGACGAACGAAGGAGTGTCAGAACATCTGTGGGGAATGTTCTTTGGAGTAATTAAACAGCGTATGTCTCGGTGATTCACAACGGTTAAATCGCTTATCTAGTCTGATTTGACCGTTGTCTATCTAGTAAATGACGACAAGGATTTTGAAATGTTGCAACTTAATCTTGCCAAGGTGTTCCTGCTTGGGGACGACAGCAATGGATATGTCCGTTATGAAATATTCTCAAAAGAAGGAGAGCGCCCAGACTATCCAGAAAAAATTGTAGTTTATCGTGAGAAGGTATTGGAGACGAACGGCGATAAGTATTGGGCCAAAACTGATGAAATTATCAGTCTGGACCATCTCGGATTCC
The DNA here is from genome assembly GCF_012933545.1 of Rouxiella aceris. Classification (GTDB taxonomy): domain Bacteria; phylum Pseudomonadota; class Gammaproteobacteria; order Enterobacterales; family Enterobacteriaceae; genus Rouxiella; species Rouxiella aceris. The sequence continues at coordinate 237,923 of NZ_JAADJU010000009.1, forward strand.
AAGAAGGTGGATTTCAAATGGCAATCACTTACCACATGCGTCCTTCGCGGGATATGTTTTCGGCAATAGATGAATGCAAAAAACATTATCGTAGGGCCTGCTAACCAATGAGTAAAAAACATCATTTACAATGCTTTCGTTCTGGCGGTTAGGAAATACACATAAAGCTTCAACACTTAAACACTTGGCTCTGGTGCCATTCAACAAACTGCTCTGCAGGCCAGAAAACTTTGTCCTGTGGTAAAAAGAGTTTTTGTCCGTCACGCTGCCAGAAAAGCTGATCCACCACCGGGCTTCGGTTTACGCCACCGGAAATACGGATGGTCATGTGCTCATCTATTCCTATCGCTCCCATATCAAAGGCGGAATGGTGCAGAGAACAAAGGGCCAGTCCATTATTCACTTCGCACGGCCCGCCATATTGCTTCCAGCGAATATGTGCCGCTTCCAGTCCTACGAGTGCACCATCCAGTCGCAAGTCGTAGCCGCAGATAGCGCAGCGTGAGTGATAGGCCCGTAAAACAATCTCCCTGAAACGCGGATCGCGTGCTTTCATCAGCCTAGTAAAATCAAATCCAAGACGGTCTGCGAGAAGTATCTGAAGGCTTTCCGGGAAACGCTCAGTCATGATCTGCAGCGCCAGTTTATTGATCATTTCTGGTGCTTCACGAAGGGTCTGGAAGCTGCTTTCGTCAAAACCACCAGTCACATGATTCTCAATTAACTCACGTTTTGTCGGCTGGATATTGCCCTTGCGGGGATTACAACCTTCGGTATTTTCCAGCGTCCAGAATCCGTCAGTCCTCAACCGCCAGAAAGGCATATTTGGATAGTAGTCGCGCCGCTTAGGCCCGAAGTCAGCCAGCAATTTTGTCAGCGGTTCGTGGATCTCTTGCCCATAGTCGAAGAGTCGGGAATGACCGTTCAGATATTGCGACAGAACATAAAGCAGTAGCAGGGGTTTATGTGGTGCGCACTGGTCGCCCTTGCGCCAGACAGCCACATTAGAAATTGCAGTTTGCAGTGCTTTACGTGATGTCATAACCGAGGGTTAACAGATTGAAGTTCTTGCGATCATGCTCGCAAAGAATATGTAATTCAACGGTTGTTCAGTAAAAACTATTCGAGGTGATACCGATCATAGTTCCTGAGTTCAGTGAAGGTAGACTGTTGCGATTACAGAGGAGTTACTTAACAAAACATCAGCGTTGCAAGTGCTGATGAGGATTAAAAGGCATGTCCAAAACCAGTCGTCCCCAAATGATTATCAATGTGTTGCAGGCTAATCCTGGCGAGCAGTTCACTGCTCGCAAACTGGTGCAAAAAATCATCGAAACTTATAAAAATGAGCTGACTGAAAAACGCGACAATACGCGCTTTGCCAGTGATGAGGATTTTCTGAATCAGATCACTGCGGAAGCCTAATCGTAAAAGCTAAAGCTATGTGCACGCAAGTGATGACAAGGGATAAGCCGAGACCTCGATTGTACTACTGGGGTGAGGATCTTGTTGAGACGACTCAAATCATGTCACTTTCTGAGATGACTCCAGTGCCTTCAGTTGAAACAATTAATTTCACTGAACATGCTCTTTATCCGTTACTGATTGAGTATCTGTCTGAAGAAGAAGAGTTACTTTGTCGCCGTATCGACGAAAAGCGTTCGAGCAATAACAAAGGATTGGGAGCAAATCACTGGCTTTATCCCGATATTGTTGCGCTGCAGCATCTGGATAAAGGCTGGGATACAGTTGTACAAAACTGTGTTCGCCATAGTGAAGGTCGTTTGACCCGGCTGTGGTCATTGAGGTAAAACGCCAGCTTAACCGGAGTAACGTGCGTGAGTGTTTCTTTCAGGCGGTGAGCAATTCAAGCTGGGCGCATTTTGGCTATCTCGTTGCTACAGAGATTAATGAAGATAAGCAGCGTGGAGTTGAACGGGAACTCCAGATGCTTTGCGCGCTGCATGGTATTGGTGTGATCCTGCTGAACCCTCAAAATCCGGGGAACAATCAGACGCTGATCCCGGCACGTGAACGGACTAGCATCGACTGGCAATCAGTTAACCGACTAGTGGAAGAGAACACTGATTTTAAAGAGTTTATCGATCTTGTTGCTGAGTATCACCAGACCGGGAAAGTGCATAGAGCGTTGTGGAACAAATAAGTAGAACGGTGCAATCACAAATTAATAGGATCGCGAGTTCGTTGTAACAAAGGCTTAGGGGCTGGGAAAGCATGTCGGATCTAGTGAGCGTTGAGAATGCTATTTTTATTCTGTTGAAGAAAAAATCAACCAACACACAGCAACCACTACCAAAATATTCAATATGACACTGATGGCGAAGTAGGTTTTAAACGGCTGTTTTTGCGTCTTATGGCGGAGGACATGCTGCCCGACAATCGCTCCAGGCCATCCACCCACAAGTCCGAACATCAGCAAAGTAGACTCAGGTACCCTGCGCCAGGCTTGCGGGCAGCCATTTTGTCTACACCATAAACCACCAGCGTCAGTGCATTGGTGAGCAGGATCCACATGACAAAAGGGCGTGACGTAAATATGCTGCCCATCGCCGCTAAGGCCAGGATCAAGTAACAGAAGCGATTGAGGTTCATACAGTTAGCCACAGCAATTATCCAGGAAAGTTTAAGCCGGACTATACCCAGGTCAGAGGCTGGTGGCGTCATTAATCTTTAGCCTTCTCGGTGCTGTAAAGCCCGAAGCAACAGATTTCACGCTATCGCACGCCGTGGTAATCCGTGTCGCATTGCACGCACTGCCAGCAACGTATATTGACGCGGGGATCTCCCTCAGCGATGCGGTGAACTTTCTGGTGGAGAAGTATGAACTGGTGCGCACTGACCAGCCTGGTTTCACCATAATGGAGCAATCATCGTTTATCACCCCAATCGATATTCTCCGTGCCAGACAAGCCACTGGTCTGATGAAGCGCAGGGGTTATAAAGCTGTGAGTGATATTACCCGTGGCAAAGTGAGCCGGATGGAGCGACACCATTGAAAATATCAATGAATGTTGAAGCCGATGGCATTAATGTCCTGGCACTCAATATGGGCAAAATCGCCGTCGAAGTTGACGGGGTTGAAATTGATGAGCTGATTGATGTGGTCAACGACAATGGTTACACACTTCGCATTGCCAGTACTCCTGGTGAAATCATTGTTGATGATCCTCTGCCAGTGACCGCCAGAGCTAACGGTATTCAGTGCAGTACCGCCCATATCACCGACGAAGATAATGCGTTGCTGCACACACTTTCCCAGCAATATCAGGATTATGGTGATGCAGAATGGGTCCATTACACGGGCTCTGGTTATCTGATACGCCTCGATGCCTGGGCATTCCCGGTGCTGCGCCTGAAATGCTGTGGACTGTCGAAAGCCTGCCGTAAGTTGCTTGTGACGCTGATACGTCGCTATGCCATCAGCACAATTCACTTTGACTCCTTTAGCGACATTCTTCCCGGCTTTACCACCTTCGATTGGTAGTTCGCGCTCATTCTAAACTGACGCAAAAACCAGACTCGTCCAGATACGGCTGTCTTCTTGCAGGCGAAAATCGACAACGCAAGCAACGATATCTTCACTCAAAACACATAACCTGCATAAGCGCCAGCCCTCATACGGCTGGCGTTTTGCATTGATATAAAGGAAATAATCCATGTCTGAGATACAAGTCAATAACGACCCCGACGTAATAACTGGTCATACCGAAATCATCAGCTCCACCAGTATTGAACGTATCGTGACAGGCCGCAATGCGGCACTGTTACAGATTGAAGAACTCATCCAGCAACTTGCCGACATCTCGACGCTGACCAGTAGTATCGGTGGCAAAACGGCCCGTGACTGGGCAATGCGTCAGGACTTTCGTTGTGGCTGCTGGCTCATGGAAAACGTGAAAGCTGCAATGAGTACCATTACCTGTAATCTTGATCGCAGCATCTGGCGTGACCAGATGCAAAAATCAGGGATGATCTCGTTGATGGACGCTCAGGCGCGTAAGCAATGGGATAATAATCTCGAAGGTGACGATATTCCTGAAATCAGCGAAGCCAACATTCTTAGCACCTTTGAGCAATTGCATAACAGTAAAGCAGATGTGTTTGAACGTGGCATCATCAACGTGTTCAAAGGTTTGTCATGGGATTATAAAACCAACAGCCCATGTTGTTTCGGCAAGAAGATCATCGTCAATAACCTAGTGGATTACAACCGCTGGGGCTTTCGGCTCAACGGGGGATGGCGTCGGGATCAACTGGCAGATCTGGAACGCATGCTGAATCTGCTGGACGGTAAGGCTATCCCGGAAAACCGTCACGATGTCACGGCCAGGCTGGGTGAACATATCAGCCAGCAAAGGACGTCGAACATCTTCGAGGATGAGTATTTTTCAATCCGCTATTTTCAGAAGGGAAGTGCGCATATCACATTCAAGCGCCCAGATCTGATTGAACGAATGAATGACATCATCGCTAAACACCATCCGGGAATGCTAGCCGCAAGATAAGTTAGGTGTCGTATGTTTGCTGTTAAAAATGTCGTATGTTTGCTATGATGAAGAAATAACCAAAGGAGGATAACATGACTACAAAAGCTCGTATTCAGTTACGACTGAAACGCTCAAAGCGTTATGTTTTCACTCGTGACGATTTCAAAGATCTTGCTGGCTACGACCAAATTGGTAGAGCACTGCGTGAACTGGTGAAGGAAGGGCAACTGCTGAAAGTAGGCTATGGCGTCTACACCAAAGCGCGGCAAAATGTGATTACCGGTAAGTTGATGCCTGCGGCTCCCGGAGGTTCGGCTGCGGTAGTGATTGAGGCGTTGGAACGTCTTAAAGTGGATTACCGCTTGGTTGGAGCAACAAGCGCCTATAATAGCGGTAAATCCACTCAGATCCCCGCTTCACTGGAAATCAAAACCTCACCACGTTTTAAGAGAACATTGTCAGTAGGGAGCAGCAAACTAAATGGATGATTTAACAAAGCTATTCCCAGATGTTGCTGATGCTCTGGGCATTGAATCTGTTTCAATTGTAGAAAAAGATTATTACATCGTTGAGTTATTACGATTGCTCCAGCCTCTGGACTTTGACACGCATCAGCTGGTTTTTGCTGGTGGAACAGCATTGTCAAAAGCGGGTATATCTTTGAACAGGATGTCGGAAGACGTGGACATTAAGCTTGTCCCCGTCGCCGGTTTTACCCAGCAATATTCCAGAGGCCAGCGTAAAGACATTCGTAAGGGTATTATTCGGACCATTATCGAAACGATTACAGCTTCAGGTACGTTTCGCATGGATGAAGGGTATCCAAAGGTTACTCGTGATGAATATCGCTATAATGAAATTTCGGTGCGCTACCCACAGAAATATGCACAAGCTCCTTGCTTAAGGCCATTTATCAAACTGGAATTAATGGAAACGGATTTGCTTGAGGCTGCGGAAAACCGTCCTATTAGCTCACTGATAATGGATCTAACAAAGAAAGGTGAAGTAGTGAGGGCTTTTCCCTGCGCAACTATCGCCAGCACGCAGGCTGAAAAGCTGATCTCGATGATGCGCAGAACGGCTGCAAGCATGCGTAATGTGGAACGTGCAGTGGATGAATCACTGGTACGTCATATCTACGATAATTTTTGTATCGTTAGAGAAAAAGGTGCTGATGTTCTTGTTTTAAAGCACTTCGTTCAGGAATGCATTGAGCAGGATATTGAACGTTACGGTGCCCAGTATCCTGAGTTCTGTGAATCACCTATTGGAGAACTTAAAATGGGGCTGGAAGAACTCATGAATAATCCTGTTTATAAGGAACGCTATCTGCAGTTCGTCACACCAATGGTATTCGGTGAAATCCACGTTTCATGGGAAGAGGCCTATGCTTGTTTTCGCAAAACTACATTGGATGTGATTGATGCATAGCACGAGAGATACGCCCGATGGCGGGCATCTTCCTTGGTAACTCTTGCCCCGATTCGAGTCCCAAAATCAACGATTTAAAGTGTTGGTATCAATGTTGGTACATTAATTAAAAGTTATTATTAATTGTTTTTAAATCAAAGGATTAATCATCATGTGCAAGTCCAGCCTTCGCACCATCAGTATGAAAATCAAGTCACCTTAGGGGGCTTTTTTTATGTCTGGAATTCAGTCGCCGCAAGGCTTAGCCCCGTTTTTCAGTTAACCGACGTCAATCTGAGTTACCCCACATCAACATGCTGGTGAGTATAGAAGCGAGCATACCCAGATCACCGCTGTTTGATACCAATATCCTGATTGATTACCTCAACGGTATTGCGCAGGCAAAAGACACCCTTGAAAAATTTAGCCAGAGCAAGAAACCCGGACTCGCCAGTTTTTAGTGCAGTTTTTGTTACTGCCGGTGACCGATGAAGTATCTGAACGCGCGGTTATCATACGTCATGAATCTAAGATAAAATTGCCGGATGCGATCATCTGGGCGACGGCTCAGGTAAACTCCAGAACACTGATTTCGCGCAATCCAAAAGACTTTGGTCCCGAGTCTGGAGTGATCCTGCCGTATCGGCTTTAAGCTGGTTAAAAAGGTAATCCCCCCCACATGCATCAGTAGAATTTTCTCCTAACCTGAATACAGGGGAATTTCTATGAAACGATCACCTTTTACCGTTAGCCAAATCAGGGTTATGGGCTGCCGTCAGTACCTTCACCCTGGAGCTACCAGCAGCGCCTCCTTTATATAGCATCACTCCAGCAAGCAGCTTCTTCAGCCAGGCGTTCTCCCCGCAAGCAATGTCCAACCGCTTAACGTCAAACGCCGCCATACCGCCGTACTGCATACACCAGGCATAAAACATGGCGGCGAAGATGGCATGCTTACGCCTTCGCGCCGGTTACCGATGATCTGTTGGTCGGGAAAATGCTTCCTTATATAAAGGTGTGCTTACGTTGCTTATAAAGGTATTGCGTATATAGAGGTGCACTAATCAGCGGAAAGCTGGGCAGTAGCGATGCTATGCGTACATTTATCCGCTGCGTTGGCTTACTTGAAGGGGGATTTTACGTTAAATGAGTTCGCCTGGCGGGGATGGCAGCAGTAAATACTGGCACCTTTGTGGATAACTCTGTGCGTAAAAGGGTATAAAGCGGGGTATTGCTGTGTAATGCAGCAGTCAGTGAAATTAGTGCAAATTAAGGGTTGCGGCCTTCTGAGAACTCCCTATAATGCGCCTCCACTGACCGGGAACAACGTGAACAACTTCACTGAGTTACCGAGACGGAAAGAATAAAAAAATGATGATGACCGCGAAATTAACGGTTGACATCAAAAGAGGAAAGCGTAAGATACGCCACCTCGAGCTAGCGCCACGGCGGCTAACTCACTGCTCTTTAACAATTTATCAGACAATCTGTGTGGGCACTCACAAGACGATATCAGCCACTTCGGTGGCAAAAAATATCAAGTCTTAGAGTGACCAAGCAGTAATTCATTATGAATGATGTGAAG